>OZ242293.1:0-4403369 GCA_965207645.1 Chloroflexota bacterium
GTCGCTCCATGTTTGGCTTGCTGCAAACCGATGCACCGATCAACCCGGGCAACTCCGGTGGTCCGCTGCTCGATGCTGCCGGCGAGGTCATTGGCATTGCGACGATGATCCAAAGCCCGATACCCGGCTCGGTGGGGGTGGGCTTTGCGATCCCGGTCAATCGCGCCCGTGCGCTGCTGCCGAGGCTGGCAGCCGGTGAGACCATCCGTCATCCCTGGATCGGGATTGCCTACCGGGTGGTGACGCCGGAGCTGGCCGAGCAGATGGGTCTAGAGCAAGTGGAGGGTTTTGCCGTGCTAGACGTGGTGCCCGATAGCCCGGCGGAGCGTGCCGGGCTGAGAGCGTTCACCGTGACCGACACCCGGGATGTGACGGGTGATGGTGACATCATCATCGCCGTGGACGGGAAGAAGCTCGATAACCAGGAGGCGCTGGCCCGTGACTTGCAGACGCGCACCGTTGGGGAGAAGATCACCTTCACCGTCTTGCGCGACGGTCAGGCTGTCGAGGTGCCTGTCGAACTGGGCATCCAGCCTGTTGCTGCCGTCAATCGCTGACCGTCCGGGGCTGTCGAGGTGCCTGTCGAACTGGACGCCCGGCCGGACATAATCGGGTAAGGACACGCCTCTCGGAGGCGACCATTTCCCTCCCACACAAGTAGGGCCTGGACCTCCCCCAGTCCAGGCCCACTTGCTTTATCGGGGGCTATTCGCGTCTCACCCCAATCGCGAATCAGCGTAACGGGATAGACTGGCTGTCGGCGGAGAAGGCGTAGTGACATGCTGCCGGTGCCTGCGTGAGAAGTGGGCGCACCGGCAACTCCCACCGAAACTCCGACTAGCATTGCGCCGCCCGCACTCGCTCCCATGTGGTAGAATGTCGCGGCGGTAGCGGGAGACAGGGAGCCCAGATTGAAGACTGCCCCACCAAGGCAATGTTCTGGCGCTGCGGCTGGTGAGTCCTTGCACTCAATGCCAACTCTCTCGGCACAGTTCAGCCATAGTGTTGCCGCCATTCCTTGATCTGGCTTCGCCAGTCTTTTGGATAGCGAATGAGCGACAGGTCAAAAAAGGTCAAGCCATTTCTACGGTGGGTGGGTGGTAAGCAGTGGATATCGGGCCAACTCGCGAAGTTGATTCCCGCTAGTACCGGGACTTACTATGAGCCGTTCCTAGGTGGTGGCTCCCTGTACTTTACAGCACTACCAGACAGAGCAGTCCTGTCCGATGTGAATCAGCGGCTGGTCGAAACTTACCAAGGGTTGAGGGATACTCCGTTCGAAGTCATGGTTGTCCTGGAGAAATGGGACAACGATGAGCTAACTTACTATAGAGTACGGGAAATGGATTTTACCGATAGAGCACATCGTGTCGCACAGTTCATATACTTGAACCGGACGTGCTGGAATGGACTGTATCGGGTGAACAGGCAAGGCAGGTTCAATGTCCCCTTCGGCAATCATGGCCGTGCGGTCTTTGACGCCCGGCACTTGCTTGAGGTTTCAGGGGCCTTGAAAAATGCTGAGGTTCATTGTGGCGATTTCGACCAGATACTAAGCCGCGCTCAGCACGGTGATTTTGTGTACCTTGATCCACCTTATACCTCGCTCCATGCAAGCGATGGCTTCAGACAGTATAATGAAAGGCTTTTCAGTTGGGAGGACCAACAGCGACTGGGGCAAACTGCGGCAAGCCTAGCACAACGAGGGTGCGTTGTACTCGTGAGTAATGCCAACCACGACGCTGTCCTTGAGCTTTACCCGGGATTCTCGCATAGGCAAGTGTCACGCCATAGCATCTTGGCTGCAAGGCCGAAGTTCAGACGGGTCACGTCAGAATTGCTGATTGCTTCAGACTCGAACCTATTCCGACCGATGATTGATGAGGTGATGCCGAACACATGAAGGACGACAAGAAATCGACTCCCGGTTTCCGATTGCAGGCAGACCCACCCATCATCTGTGCAATGCTGCCGGGTGAGTGGTTGCTCCAACGCACAACACCATCATGGCGAATCAGGGACCCGCAAGCTGGGTTCCAGAGAATGGTGAGAAAGCGGAGAGCGCGGGAGATCGCTCTGGCGGTTCTGGACCAGCGCAGGACATTCCCTAACGCGATAGTTTTGGCGACGGACAATAATTGTATTGACATAGATTCTGGACAAGTCAATATCCCAGATGATGCGAGATTTCTAATCGTTGACGGTCAACATCGTCTGTGGGCCCAGCACTTCTCGACATTTCCTGCTTCCTACGCGTGCCTGATTCATACGGGCATGTCGGTCGAAGGGATGGCGAATCTCTTCCTAGAGATCAACGATAATCAAAAGCGAGTGCCATCATCGTTACGTTGGGATCTGGTTAGATTGGTCCGTCCGGATGATGACCCCGAAGCAACTGCTGCATCGGAAATCGTGTATCTTCTGGCGACCGAGGATGAAAGCCCGTTCTTCCAGAGGATTGATCTGACAGGAGAGCAGTCTGAACTCCAAATCAAGCAAGGATCACTGGCCCCGGAATTCAAGAGTTTACTCTCCAGAAGATCGCCCCTAAGGGGCTTAGATTTCCAACAACAATACGATGTAATTCTGGAGTACTCTATAGCGATTAGGGAGATCGACGCTGACAACTGGGGGATGCCTCATTCAGCCTTCTTTAAGGCTAGGGTTCTCCGAGCAATGTTCCGCCTTCTGTTGGACGTCGTGAGGGATCGCGGTGGTGAGGATTTTACCTCCACTTCCGTACTACCTTATCTTTCAAAGATCGAAGAGGAAACTCTTGATCCTGAGGTCATTAGATCAATTCAGGGGTCTGCAGGAATCAGAGCTATATACCTGGCCATCAAATCCCAAGTCTTCCCAGCCAATTGAGGATCATGAAAACCTTCTCCATGATTGGAGCTAGTCACTACTGCGCTTCTTTTGGGCCGAGAATGGGGATTACGGAACAGTCCCCAGAAGACTTTAGGCGAGAACGAATCAATCCCAGTAGATCAATAACAGAAGGTACGAATCTGTTCGATGAATATCGAGCTTGTGCTCTGAGAGATGCAGAACGGTCGCTCTTCTTATCTGCCAGTCACTACCGTCGATCCCTGGATCTGATGATCCCAAGTTCAAGTCACTGGGCGCAGGTGACGCTGTATTACGGGGCGTGGTTTGCAGCACGAGCACTCTTAGGAATGTTCGGATGCATAGTGCTCAACAAACATGTGATTCATGTGATCCGGTCAACTCCTGGCAACCAAGAGTTGGGTGTTGAGCGGATCGGGACTGGCGAAGATCGTTACTATGTTACCGGAAGAGGATCGCACAGGCAGTTTTGGGAGATCTTCTACCGAACAATGCCTTCAGTGAGGAGGTTCGTAGACGACGACTACGTGATTGCCCTGTCACCGGTATCAAACAATCGTGCCTGGCTGATAGAGCAGCGCAACAGGGTCAATTACAGTACGGCCGAAAGCATAGGAGTCGCTCAATCTTTCAGCATGACGTTCGAGGAGGCCAAGTTTCCTGATTGCCTTCCTGGAGTTCTACACACTCAGTACAAGGTTAGTGAAGGCATTCTCGCTGCAAGTTGCTCATTTGCAACGAGATTCGGCCTCGCAACGGATGCACTAGACGTCTTCGGTTCTTCCGTACCATTTGCCCAGAGGATCAGAGGACTTGTCTACGATCCTGTTTTGCCTAACCTTGCTGGTAGAACGAAACAGAATGAGATGTTTGGCGTTTGATGCATATGTGTCCTGACTTCGAAGATGTGCCAAGTGCGTGCGGAGATGAGGCGGAACGGGTGCGCCCTAAGTAGGCACCGATGGCGTCCCTGCCACCTAGTTGAGTGCTCAATGTTCATCCTCGCGCCGCCGCTTAGCGCACTGGCAGACCGGCTTCCGCAAACACGGCGTGCAGGGCGGCGATGCCCTGCTGCGCGCACGCCTCGGAATCGAGGTCGGCGAGGCGCGGACCGAGCACCTCCAAGGCGACTGTGCCGTCAAAGCCGGTTGCAGCGATGGCTTGGAGCCAACCGGCCAGGTCAATGATTCCCTCGCCGGGCATGAGCCGGTCCTGGTCGTCCAACTCCTCCAGTGGCACCGGCTTGGCGTCGTTGATGTGGAGGAGCGTGATACGCTCGGCCGGGGTCTGGCGCAGCTGCTTGAAGGTCGCGCCGGAGGCGTGGCAGTGATATGAGTCGACGGTCAGCCCGCTGGCTTCGACTTGGGCATCTTCGAGCAAATCCAGGGCAGCCGCCAGAGTGTGGATGAAGAAAGGACCACGGTCCGGGTGCAGGGTCTGCACGCCGAGGAACTCCAGACCCAAGCGGAGGCCGGTGTCGCGCACGGTTTCGTCGAGGCGCCGCAGTCGCGCTACCGCCAGCGGCCAGGCAGTGTCAAGCGGCAGGGTGGTACGCATGGGTATTCCCGCCCCGGTGACCGTGCCGCCCCAGGCGACCACCTGGCGGGCACGTGTCGGGAGGTCCGCCAGCGTCGTCTCCAGGTCTTCCCCAGGCTCGAGTAGAGAGAACCCTACCAGGCCGCCGACGGTGCCGGCCTCGACGCCCGCGCTGGCGAGTAGCTCGGGTACGGAGCCACCGTCTTGCTCATAGGCCGCGGCCTCGGCGAAGGAGAAATCTACCGCGGCATAGCCGTGCTTGGCGGCGAGCTGTGCCTTTTCTACGAGCGTGAGGGGAGCGCCGCGGAGCTGGGAGCCGTGCAGAGTGGGGCGAATGCGTGCGGTCATCGGTCGTCCTTTCCTTGCGTGTGGCAGCGAGCGTGCTGCGAGCGGATTGTAGCAGGGGGACGTGGCTTGCCGCGTGCGCGGGCATGACGGGCGTAAGACCGAGGGGTGAGGTGTGAACATACCCGGATGCTGACAATACAGCCTCGTCACGCGGCATACTGGAGCAATGCGGCGACGTAAGCGGCCGGATGGTGCGGAGGCCAGGTCACGCGCGGGGCGCTCCCGGCGGCGCGGGCGGGCGCTCCGCTTCGATCAGCGCCTGTTGCGGCGTGGCCTGGCGCTGGCGGCGACGGACCGGGTGCTGGAACTGGGCTACGACGACTTGGAGACGCCGCTCCTGCTCGCGTCCGGCACCGTCGCCGACGACCTGCCGACACCGCGGCAGGTGGTGTCGTTGCGTCCGACGGTGGACCTGGTGGAGGAACTGCAACGGCACGAGCCGACCCACCGGGGCGCTGCGGCAGTGTTTGAGGTGTGCTTGGCCGACACGATCCCGGCCGCAGACAGCGGCTCCTACGATGTGGTCTTGCTGCTGGTGCCCCACTATCTCGGCAACGAGCGCGTGCGTACCGACATCGCCACCGGGCACCGGGCGCTCCGACCGGACGGTGTGCTGTTCTTCCAAACGCATCGCCGCCAGGGCGGGGAGACGTTTGTGCGCTACGTGACCGAACGGTTTGGCCACGTGGAGCTCCTGGCCATTCGCGGCGGCTACCGGCTCTACCGGGCCAGTCGCGGCCCGGAGGCGCCGGCCAGCGCGTCCGACGAGGACGAGCCGGAAACGGTGGTGCTGCAAGAGACGGTGCGTGGCCTCACGATCAGCCTGGAGACGCAGGCCGGGGTGTTTTCCCGCCGCCGGTTCGATACGGCCTCCCGTCTCCTGGCCGAGACGATGCAGATCGGGCCGGCGGACGAGGTGGCGGACCTCGGCTGCGGCGCCGGCTTGCTGGGGACTGTGGCGGCCCGCCTCGCGCCGCAGGGAGTGGTCGTGCTGCTCGACAACCGCGTGCAGACCGTTACGCTGGCAAAACGCAACCTGCGCCGCAACGGTGTGGCCAACGCGACCGCGCAGCTGAGTGACGGCTTGCAGGCGGTGGGGCGGCGCACGTTTGACGTTATCGTGAGCAACCCGCCGCTGCACGAGGGCGGCGTCTATCGGACCACACCGGCAGAGCGGTTCGTCGCCGCGGCGGCTGCCCATTTGCGACCGCGCGGGCAGCTATTCGTCGTTGGTCCACGCACGCTACCGCTGCCGCGGCTGGCGGCGCCACACTTCGACGAGTGCGAGGTAGTAGCGGTTGATCGGGTGAACGTGGTTTGGCGCTGCCGGCGGCAGCGCCTGCCATCCACGCGAACGCAGGAATCCACCCCGGCGCCGGAATGACGGGAAAGCCGACGGAACCGAGGTGAAAGATAGCGGTGATTTAACTCCAGGTTAGCCCCGATGGGATACGCTAGTATGCGGATGGCGCAACGGGTATGATGGAGGCGCGTTGTGAACGGCAGAGACGACCACGTGGGCGGTAGCATGGCGGATACCGGTGGAAGATGAAGATGAACGAACAGAGCGCGTCGCCCTCGTCTGCGCCCACGCACGGGACGATCCTCGTTGCCGACGACGAGCGCCATATCGTGCAGCTTATTAAGCTCTATCTGAGCAACGAAGGTTTCGGAGTAGAGACGGCCAGCAATGGGCAGGAGGCGTTGGCCAAGATTAATCGTCTCCATCTGGACTTGCTGATTCTCGACTTGATGATGCCGCAGGTGGACGGCTGGGAGGTCTGCCGGCGAGTGCGGCGGGACAGCGAGGTGCCGATCATCATGCTGACGGCCCGCGCGGACGACGTGGACAAGATTGTCGGCCTGGAGCTTGGTGCGGATGACTATGTGACCAAACCGTTCAATCCCCGCGAGCTGGTGGCACGGGTGAAGGCGGTGTTGCGCCGGACGAGCCAAGCGGGACCGACAACGGCGGTCGTCGAGGTAGGTGACCTCCATATTGACCCCGCCCGGCGCGAAGTCACCGTCGCCGGTACGGAGATCAAGCTCCGTATGAAGGAGTTCGATCTGCTGCTGGCATTGGCCCGGCAGGTGGGCGTGGTCTTGACGCGCGAGATGCTGCTCAGTGGGGTGTGGGGCTACGATTACTTTGGCGAGAGCCGCACGGTGGACGTACACGTGACCTGGCTGCGGAGCAAGATCGCCGATAGCACTGCCCGCATCGAGACGGTGCGGGGCGTGGGCTATAAGCTCGTCGGCCCGGCAGCCGGAACGTAGGAGCATGTCGGCCGGGGAGACGGCTCCGCCCGGAGCGAGCGAGTAGGTGACGTGATCAAGAGTTGGCTGGCGACGTGCCAGGCCTGCACCAGCGATTTCTATGCGATTGTGCAGAACTGGCGTCGTCAGGGATTCAGACTGCTGACGCTGCGCTCCAAGCTCCAGGCCGCCTTTGCGGTCGTCATCATCGTGGCGCTGGGCACGGCGGCGGTTGGGACCATCGGCTTGGTCCAGCGGTACCAGCGGCAGCAGGCCATTGACCAGTTCACAGACATCGCATTGATTGCCGCTGTCCAGATGAGCGTGCTGACTCGGCAACAGGCGTCGTCGTCCGACATTGCCAGCATCATGTCGTTCCTCTCACAGCGTTACGGCGTGCGAATTCTGCTGCTCGATGACACCAATCGGGCGTTGGTAGATGTCAGTCCCGAAGGTGACGAGAGCCTGCAGGGTGTGCGGCTCGAATTGTCGGACCGACAGGTGACGGCGGCGCGACAGGTAGTGCCGGATGGACGGCCCGGCCGGCGGGCCCCCAGAATGCCGATTGTCGCGTGGACGGGGGAGGTACAGCCGCTCAATCAGCCGCACTTGTTCATTGTGGCCCAAGTCCCGCCGGTGGCTCCACGCGGACGAGGGGCCGGAGATGGGGGTGGGCCGGCGCCGGCCGGTGCCGCTTTCCAGTACGTGGCAGTAGTCGTGCCGGAAGCCAGCCTGGCGACTGCCTGGCGTGCCCTGTTGCCCAGTCTGGCCTTTGCTGCCCTGATTGCGCTCGCGGTCTCGGCTGCCGCCGCGCTCTGGCTTTCGCGCTCGATTGCCCAGCCCTTGCGCCAAATCACGGAGGCGAGCCGAGCGATGGCGCAGGGAGACTACGAGCAGTCCATCCCGGTGCGTGGCCACGACGAGGTCGGTGAGCTGGCACGGGCGTTCAACCGGATGGCGCGGGAGGTGGCCCGCTCCAATCGGGCACTGCGGGCCTTCCTCGCCAACGCCTCGCACGAGCTACGGACCCCCCTGACCTCGCTGCAAGGCTGGGCGCAGGCGTTGGTCGAGGGCGAGGTGCGCGACCCGGCGGCGAGCGCGCAAGCGGGACGCATCATCCACGATGAGGCCGAGCGGATGCGCCGGCTGGTCGAGGCGCTGCTGTACCTCTCCAGGATCGAAGGAGGGCAGTTGCCGATAGAGCGCGAGGCGGTGGACCTCTCCGAGCTGCTGCGTGTAACAGCGGCGCGCATCACCCCGCTCACCGGTCAGGCCGGACAGAAGCTGGTGCTGGACTTTGATGCCAGCGCCGCATATAGCTGGCATGGTGACGTGCGCCTCTTGGAGCGGCTCTTGGCAAACCTGGCCGAGAATGCAGCCAAGTATGCGCCCGAGGGCGCCACGATCACCATCAGCGCCGGCGCCGGCCGGCCGCCGCGGGCCCCTACTGCGCCGGCCGTGAACGGTGCATTCGTCGTGGCGACCGACGACACGCCGAGGCTGGACCGTCCGATGGACGGTCGGGCAGTGTGGAGACAGCGGACGGCGGAGAATGGCAACATGGCCGCACCACCAACGGTCTGGGTGACGGTCCATAACACCGACAGCGTAATTCCGGCGGCGGATTTGCCCCATATCTTCGAGCGGTTCTATCGGGTCGAGAAGTCTCGTGCTCAGGCGGTGGACGGCACGGGTTTAGGGTTGGCTATCGCCCAGGAAATCGTCACGGCCCACGAGGGCGAGATTACGGTCACGAGTAGCGCCGAGGAGGGTACCGGTTTCACGATCATTCTCCCGGCGGCCGACGATACGCTGGGGCCGCGCGATCCGACGGATGCCCAGGCTGCGGCGCACCTACCCCCAACCCCCTCCCTGAAGGGAAGGGGCTAACGCCGGTGGCTAGTGCTTAGGCCCCCCTATGGCCCCCTGACAAGGGTAGGTTTTTTGCGTGGATGGACAGGATGGAGGGCGGACCTCACCCCCGGCCCCCTCTCCATCGCGGAGCGATAGAGAGGGGGGAGATTCCCGCTGGCGCGGGAATGACGGGGGCCGATGCATGGCCCTGGACGGCAACTCTCGCTGCAATGACCAGCGCCTGGGCGCGATGAATCACGCCCCTACAAAAAATCTACCCCTATAAGCCTATGGTCCCCCCGCAGTGCGGGGGGACGTGGATTCCCGGCTGCGCGGTAGTGACGGATGGCAGCCGCTCCCTCGCTCGCTCCTTCTCTGTGGTCTCCGGGGCCACAGGGTAGCTCAGACTACCGTAAGCGCCACCAGGCGATGCCGGCGGCGAGGGCGGTGAAGAGCAGCAGCAACGGGTTGCCGAGCGCAAAAGCGAGGGCCGTGCCGGGGGCAAACGTGCCCTGCACGAGCATCAGCCCCAGGGCAAAGATGAGCGGCCCAAGGACTGTCCCGCCGAAGAAGCTCAGGGCCATGATCGCCAAGCTACGATTGCGTGTGTGGCGATTGACCAGCAGCGCCCAGCGGGTGGCGCCCGCAAAGCCGGCGATAGCCGCGAGCAGCAGGATGAACCACCAGCCGCTGAGGATGAGCGCACCGGCGCTGGCGGCGGCCGCAATAGCGACCGTCTGCCACACGGCCGTCCAAGTTGCTTGCCCGGCGGCGTGGCGGCTGACGCCAGCGCATTGGTGGCAGCGCTGACCGGCCGGCGTGTGGATCAGACAGTCGGTGCAGTAAGGCTGGCCGCAGCGGCCACACATCAGCAAGGTCTCGCGGCCGCCATGGCGCGAGCAGACTTGGGTCGTTTGTGTGGATGGCAAGCTCATGATGCCGCTGCCGAGGGTGTTGTCGGTGGAGCCATGGCACGCAGCGTCTCGATCAACGCCGGTAGCTCGCGGAGGACGTAATCAATCTGGGCTTCCGTGTTGTCAAGTCCGACCGTCAGGCGGAGCGAGCCGCGCGCCCACGCGGCCGGCAGACCGAGCGCCTCCAAAACGTGCGATAGCTCCAGCGACCCGGAGGTGCAGGCGGAGCCGCTGGAGGCGTAGATGCTCTTGACATCGAGGCCGAGCAGGATACTCTCGCCTTCGACGTTGTGAAAGCAGAAGCTGGCGCTGTTGGGAAGGCGGTTGGTGGGGTGGCCGGTGAGTCTGGCATCCGGTATATCCGAGAGGAGTCCGTCAATCAGCCGGTCCCGGAGGTGTTCATCGTGAGCGCGGCGGGCGGCGAGGTGCGCGTGGGCGAGGTCGAGCGCCTTCGCCAGACCCACGATCCCGGCCGTGTTCTCGGTGCCAGCGCGTTGGTTGCGCTCCTGGCTGCCTCCCTGCTGCTGTGGCTGCCACTCGGTGCCTTCGCGCACGTAGAGGACTCCCGTGCCCTTGGGTCCGTAGAACTTGTGCCCGGCCAGCGAGAGCAGGTCCACGCCCAGCGAGCGCACGTCGAGCGAGAGAGCACCGCCCGCTTGCACCGCGTCGGTGTGGACGAGCACGCCGCGCTCGTGGGCGGCACGGGCAATGTCGCGGATGGGCTGGATCGTGCCGACTTCGTTGTTGGCGTACATGATCGAGACGAGAATGGTCTCCGGCCGGATGGCCGCTGCGACGGCACCGGGGTCCACCTGCCCGTACTCGTCCACGGGCAGCACCGTGGTCTCGAAACCGAACTGCTCCAGAAACTCGCACGTGTGCAGGATGGCGTGGTGCTCGATGGCGCAGGTAATCAGGTGGTTGCCGCGGTCAAAGTTGGCAAAGGCTGTCCCTTGCAAGGCCGCGTTGTCCGCCTCGGTGCCGCCGCCGGTGAAGATCACCTCGCGCGGCCGGCAATTCAGGACCTGCGCGACGGTATCGCGGGCGGAATCGAGGGCATGGCGAGCCTCGCGCCCCCAACCGTAGATGCTCGATGGATTACCCGGCGCCGCGCGCCAATAGGGCAGCATGGCGGCCAGCACGTCCGGGTGGACCGGCGTGGTGGCGGCGTGGTCCAGGTAGACGGGTAGCTGCTCCATCGTCATCCCTCGCGGGGTCGCATCCGGCACGAGGTCGTCGGCAGGTAGGCTCTATCAATAGTCTAGCAGCGCCGGGGAGCTAACAGTAGTCGGCTGGGGAGTGGGCTGCCCCTACAGCAGCCGTCGGGCGATGGCGGGGACGAGGCTAGACAGGGTATCGTTTAATTGATACAATCGTGCAAGACTCTAGTGGAGCGAGGGCCGGTGCGTTGGGGGGTGCGTTAGACTTGGCGAGGAGACTGTGTGGGGCTGACGTGGCAACGCGATGGGTGAAGACGACGGCACGACCATCTTCCTGCTGCGGCACGGCGAGAGCCATGCGAACGTGCGCTCGGTCCTGTCCAATGGTTATGCCTACGATGCCGGGCTGACGGAGCGGGGCCGGCGTCAGTCCGTCGAGGCGGCCGGTTGGCTGCAAGGGACACCGCTGGCTGCACTGTATACCAGCCCCTTGCGACGCTCCGCAGAGACCGCCGCCATCCTGAGCGCGGCACTCGGCTGCGCGGCTACGGTCTGCGCGGACGTGCGGGAGATTGACGTTGGCACGTTCGATGGACGGGGTGACCGCAGGATGTGGCGAGACCACGATGCCATTCTGGCGCGCTGGTATGGCGGCGAGATGGACGTGCCGTTTCCCGGCGGCGAAACGCGCCGGCAGGCCGAGGCGCGGGTGGTCGGTGCGCTGGAGACGATGCACGAGCGGCATCCGCGGGGTGCGGTGGGTGTGGTGACGCACAGTATGATCGCACGCTTTGCGGTGGCGCGGCTGGCGCCGCTCGCCGGGACCGCGTTGAGCGCCCCGGCGTACCGTCTGGGGCATGGTGAGATCGGTGTGCTGCGGTGCGAGCATGGTCGCTGGACTTGCCCGGCGTGGAGAGTCAACCCGCGGCGGGCGTTGCAGCGACAGGCTGTGCCTACGCCAGGTACAGCGGGGAGGTAAGTGATGGTTGCCTCAGGCCCCGTACTACCGCCAACCGTCAACCTGGAGGATACCGGTGGCGTTTCTTCCCGGCGGTCCGGCGGCGTCCTGGACGACTTGCTCGTTGCGCGGGAACTCAGTCTCGTCCACGCGCTGGGAGTGGGAGCGCTGGCTGCTGTAGCGTTGCTATGGCTGCCCGTGATCGCCGTCGTGATCTACGCCTTCCTCTCGGGCTGGATGAGCGGTGCTCGCTGGGAGCAAGTCTATACTCGCCCCGGTCTGGACGATCTCGGTGGTGTGGTCATGCAGTATGTGCTCACCGTCGGTCCGTGGACGCTCGTCGCTGCTCCCTTTGGCGCTCTGCTCGGTGCATTACGTCGCCTCAGCGCCCGGCGCGGTCACTGGTGGCTGGTGGCGCTGGTAACGGGACAGGTGCTTCAGTTCGGCTGGCACTCGCTCGTTGCCGGGCTGGTCGTGCCGGTCCTACTCCTGCTCGTTATCTTCCGCTGGTCCCCGGCTTGGTTGGACGCCTCTACACTGCCGCTGCTGTGGGTTGGTGTGTTCCCATTCTGGTTGGTGTCGGGACTCGCGGTCGAAGTGCTTTGGGAGGCGATCAACGGTCCGATCCTGCGTCGGATTGTGCCGCTACCGGTAGCCTTGCGGACGAGCCTCGCTGTGCGGGCGGTCCTGGACGCCGAACCGGGCCTCCGGACGGCGCGAATCGAGCATGTAAGCGCCGATCCGGACACTGGCACCGCCCACGTCCGCGGGAAGTTCGTGGATGCCGAGCAGGCGTGGCGTGTGCAGCAAGTCTGTATGAGGGTAGCCGGCGTCCAGCGGGTAGTGGTCACGCCGTCCGCGGCTGAGACGACGCCAGGCGCAGCGGGTAATGCTCAATAGCGGCCGCTGATGTAGCTGATGGAGGGTGCCCATGGGTATGCCTTTCCTCCCGAACCTCAATGCCCTTGGCCCAGTGCCGGGGGAGCGCGTCTTCCGCGACAGCCTGATTGCCCGCGAGGCGAGTACGTCGCGCACGGCCCTTGCCGGTGGGCTGGCGGCCTTGATCCTGCTCGGTATGCCGCTGGTCGTCCTGGCCCTCAACGCGCTGATTGGTGCCTGCGGCGACCTGATGCGGGCAAACGTTGCAGCGCCGTTGACCGCGCTGTGGGACGTGGCGATCGGCTACGTCCGCACCGTTGGGCCGTGGCTGGTGCCCGTAGTGGCGCTCGGCGCGCTGCTGGCCTGGCTGCGCCGCTACGCTACTCGCCACGGCTACATCTTGATTTTGACGGTAGGCCCAACTCGGCAGATGCGGTTCGGGTTGCAGTCTGCCTTCCCCATCCTGATCGTACCGGTGGTCGTCTGGATAATTGCCCAGCGGCTGGCGGTCGCGCAGCAACTCAACATCACCGTGATCCTGATGGCGGCGCTGCCGCTGTGGATTCTCTCCGGTGTAGCTGTGGACGTAGCGTGGGAAGGCGCGACGGGGTGGCTGCTGCGGCGCTTGTCTCCGCTCCCACCGGCAATGGCGATGGCGGTGGCGGTACGCACGGTGTTGCAGGCGGAACGCGATCTGGAGACGGCGCGGATTCGGGACGTGGCGGCCGATCCGGTGACGGGTACGGTTTATATCCGGGGACAATTCGAGGATGCCGAGCAGCAACGGCGAGCACAGCAACTATGCGAGAAGGTGGCCGGGGTGAAGAGCGTGCGCGTCACGGCCGTAGACGCGGACGGGTGAGAGGACTATACCTATGGCCCCCCTATGGCCCCCCCGCTTCGCAGGGGGACGGTAGTTCCCTCCCCTGTCGCAACGGGGGAGGGCCAGGGTGGGGGCCGGGTGCCGCTCAGGCGGAGGCTTCGCCTTCGAGGTCGGTGCGGGTGATGAGGAGCGGCGGCGCGTGGTTCAGCACGGAGTCGGCGTTGACAATGCACTTGGCGACATCGGACCGGGAGGGAATTTCGTACATCACTTCGAGCAGCACTTCCTCGATCACAGTACGGAGGGCACGGGCGCCGGTCTGGTAGCTGAGTGACCGCTTGGCGACCGCTTGCAGGGCCTCCGCGGTCAGCTCCAGGTCCACTTCATCGAGCGCAAGAATGCGCTCGAACTGTCGCACTAGCGCATCTTTGGGTTCCGTCAGAATACGGACGAGGTCGTGGCTGGACAGTGGCTCGACGCTGACCGCGACCGGCAAACGCCCCACAAACTCGGGGATCAGGCCGTACTTCAGCAGATCGGCGGCGGTCAACTCGCGCAAGAGCAGCGGGTCGTTCTCGTCTCGGCTACCGGAGGCCGTCTGGAAGCCGATGGAGCGGCGGCTGCCGATGCGACTGCCGATGATGCGGTCCAGCCCCTCGAACGCGCCACCGCAGATGAAGAGCACGTTGGTCGTGTCAATCTGGATGAAATCCTGGTGGGGATGCTTCCGGCCGCCCTGCGGTGGGACGTTGGCGACGGTGCCTTCCATGATCTTGAGGAGGGCCTGCTGCACCCCTTCGCCGGAGACATCGCGCGTAATCGAAGGGTTGTCGGCTTTGCGGGAAATCTTGTCCACCTCGTCAATGAAGACGATGCCGCGCTCGGCGCGCGCGACGTCGTAGTCTGCAGCCTGGATCAGGCGGAGTAGGATGTTCTCGACATCCTCGCCAACGTAGCCGGCCTCGGTGAGGGCGGTGGCATCGGCGATGCAGAAGGGCACGTCGAGGATGCGGGCGAGCGTCCGGGCGAGGTGGGATTTGCCGCAGCCGGTCGGCCCGACGAGCAGGATGTTGCTCTTGGTTAGCTCGACGTCGTCGAAGTCCGTCGCGGCGCCGATGCGTTTGTAATGGTTGTAGACCGCGACCGAGAGCACCTTCTTGGCGTGCTCTTGGCCGATGACGTACTGGGAAAGCTGCTCGAAAATGCGCTTGGGTGTGGGGATGTGGAGGCCATCGAGGTCGGTTTGGCTCGTACTTTGCCCGCCTTCCTCCTCCATAATCTGGCGACATATATCAATGCAGTTGTCACAGATATAGACCCCATGAGGACTCTTGAAGAGACGACGGGCCTGCTCTTGATCGCTGCTGCAGAATGAGCAGCGGACTTGCCCCCGACTACCGCGTTGGCTCGCCATAGCACCTCTCAGGATCGCGTTCTATAGCTCTGACAAGGCTCTCCCGTTAGGCTGGATCGGCGCCCCTGCCACCACACGCTGGTGATAGCTAGGAGTCGGTTGAGGCCGGCGCCAGCGCCGGTAACTCAATCACCTCGTCAATGATCCCATACTCCAGCGCCTGCTGCGCCGTCATGAAGAAGTCACGGTCCACGTCTTTGGCGATCTTGTCCACCGATTGCCCCGTGTGGAAGGCCATGATGTCGTTCAGCCGGCTCCGCAGCCGCAGGATTTCTCGGGCTTCGATCTCGATGTCCGAGGCTTGGCCGCCCCGTCCCGGGCTGCTGGGCTGGTGGATAATCACCGTCGAGTTGGGCAGCGCATAGCGCGACCCCTTGCTCCCGGCCATCAGCAGCACGGCCCCAAAGCTGGCCGCGGCCCCAAAGCAGGTGGTCCGCAACCGGAGGCCGGAGTCCTGCTGGATGTACTGCATGGTGTCGTAGATAGCCAGTCCGGCGTAGATGGACCCGCCGGGGGAGTTGATGAAGAGTTGAATCTCTTTGTCGGGGTCTTCGGTCTTGAGGAGGAGGAGCTGGGCAACGACCGAGTTGGCGACGACATCGTCAATGGGGGTGCCGATGAAGATGATGCGCTCGCGGAGCAAGCGGGACCAGATGTCCATGCCACGCTCGCCGCGGGGGGTCGTTTCGATGACATAGGGGACGATTGACTCCGGTGGCTGCATGGATCGCTCCGTTTCTTCGCCCCCGCCGGTACCGCTGCGGAGGACAGTTTCCGTCTCAGGCTGCGTAGCTCGCGTGCGGCGGGACTGCACCCCGCCAGCCGCTTGAAGGGCTAGGCGTTGCTTTCGTCCGCCGGCTCGTCGTCGGTCGTTTCGGCCTCGTTCGCCGTCTCCGGGATATCGCCGCGCGCGTTTCGCACGAGCCAATCGAGCGCGTGCTGACGTTGCAGGCCGGTGCGTATCCGGCTGCGGCCGTCGGCGGTACTCAAGAAGCTCCGTACTTGGCGCCCGGTACGCGCATCGGTAGCCATCGCCTGCTCGACCTCCGCCTCCATCGCGGCGGTGATCTGTTGTGCCGTGGGGCTGATCCGCTCCCGCTCGGCGACCGCTTCCAGCACCAAGCGGCCCTGGAGCTGCTGGGTTGCCGCCTCGGCGACTTCCTCTTGCCACTGCTCCATGGTGCGGTTGGTCAACTCCAGATAACGTTCGACGGTTACGCCTTGCTGGCGGAATACATTGGTCCGCTCGGTAGCGAGGCGCTGGGTTTCCGCCTCCAGCAAACGGGCGGGAATCTCAAACGTCGTACCTTCGACGGCCGCCGCTAGGACGTTGCCCTCGTATTCCAGGAGTGCGCGGCGCTCGGTTTCGCGGGCCACCGATTCTTGGACGGTGGCGCGCAGCGTGTCCAGCGAATCGTGCTCGGAGACGGAGCGGGCGAACTCATCGTCGAGGGAGGGGAGCTGCCTGGACCACACTTCCTTGACCCGTACACGATACCGGGTCGTCCGCTCGGCGGTCGTGCCGTCGGGCTGCTCCTCGGGAGCCGTAAGGGAGAAGTCGCGCTCATCGTCCACGGACATGCCGACAACCTGATCGTCAAAGCCCTCCGGGTAGCTGTTGCCGCCGATGATAATGCGGAGACCGGTGTCATCGGTCTCTCGACCGTCGGGCCACGCCACACGGATGTCGGCAACGATCTGGTCGCCGAGCTGGGCGGTGCTATCCAGCGCCGGCTCCCACTGGGCTTGACCCTCCTGAAGCTGGGCGAGCACACGCTCGACCTGATCGGCGTCAGGCTCCGGGGGCTGGAAGGGCACGCGGACATCGCGGTACGGTCCTAGCTCGACTTCCGGGCGGATGGGCACGGTGGCGCGGAAGATGAGCGGCTTGCCGCGGTCCATCTCCACAATATCGAAGTCCGGCTGGTCAATCGGCTCGATACCGGCCTCGGTCACGGCGTCCTCATAGGCAGCCGGCAGAAGGGTTTGGAGGGCCTCGCGCTCGATGGTGGCGGCACCCACGTGGCGCTGCACGATGGCGCGGGGCGCCTTGCCGGGCCGGAAACCGGGGATGCTGACTGAGCGGCTCAATCGCCGCCAGGCGGTGTCAAGCTCGCGGCTGAGACGTTCGGCCGGTAACTCGATGAGGAGGGCACGCACCCCCTCTTCAGGTCGTTCGGTTGTGACTTTCACACGCTCTGCCTCGGATCGGGGAACATCCGCTCCATTCTAGCATAGGTCACGGGTCATGCCGGTGGTCGCGGCCGGCAGCGTGGTGTGGGAGTCATGGTCGGAGTGTGGTGTATTGCTTGCTGAGGGCAGCAAAAAAGCGAGAACTGCATTGAAGCTCTCGCTCTAGGGACATGGAGCGGAAGACGGGATTCGAACCCGTGACCCTCACCTTGGCAAGGTGATGCTCTACCACTGAGCCACTTCCGCCGGCTAAACACACTATACGGCCACGAACGGCGGCTGTCAAGGGGGCGCCGCGGTCTGCCCCCACCCTAGCCCTCCCCCATCCCGACGGGGGAGGGAACACCCTGTCCCCCTCACCGCAGCGGCGGCGCCATCCCTCGCCCCAACAGTCGCCTTGCGCCTCGTCCCCCGCCGCAGCGGGGGGTCATAGGGGGGCGGTGTTGGACCTATCCCCCGGCGGTTGTCGTCTGCTGCCACAGGGCGCGTAGTCCCTCCTCGAGGCCCACCTGCACGCGGAAGCCGAAGCCGTGGGCCGCTCGCTGCACCGCTGCCACGCTTTGGCGCACGTCACCCGGTCGCGGCGGGTGGAACTCAATCGGTACCGTCCGGCCGGAGACTCGGCGCATCGTCCGGGCCAGGTGGAGGATGCTGGTCGGCCCCCCGGACGCGATGTTGTAGGCGCCGTTGGCCCCCGACGCTCGGGCGGCCAACCCAACGGCACGGGCGACGTCGTGGACGTGGATGAAGTCCTTGGTTTGCTGGCCATCGCCCTCGATGCAGAGCGGCCGGTGCTGGAGCAAGCGTGCGTTGAAGATGGTGATGACGCCGGAGTACGAGCTATCCGGTCGCTGGCCCGGACCGTAGACGTTGAAGAAGCGGAGAGCGCAGGTATCCAGGCCAAAGAGGTCGCCGTAGAGCAGAACGTATTGCTCGCCGGTGAGCTTGGAAAGGCCATACGGCGACAGGGGATGCGTCGGAGCGTCCTCGCGGATCGGCACCCGGTCCGGCACACCGTAGATGGCGGCGGAGGAAGCGTAGACGACCCGCTGCACACCGGCGCGGCGACACGACTCGAGCAGCGCCACCGTGCCGGTGATGTTGGCCTGGGCGTCGGCCAGCGGATCGGCCACCGAGCGCGGTACTCCGGCGGAGGCGGCGAGATGCACGACGACCAGGGTACCGGCCAGGAGGTCATCGAGCGGCTCGCACACGTCGCGTTGGTGAAAGGCCAGCGGCAGCGTGCCCAGGCGTGCTCGGTCGCCGGTGGAGAGATTGTCAATGACGGCGAGATCGAGCGCCGGGTCTTGGGCCAAGAGCGCCGCGGCGACGTGCGAGCCGATGAAGCCGGCGCCACCGGTGAGTACGATTCTCACCCTGTTTTCACTCCGGTCTGCGGCGGTTGGGACCTACCCCCGGCCCCTTCCCTGCTGAAGGTTGCGAACTTGCGGTAGTGGGAGATACCCCCTATGCCCCCCCGCTGCGGCGGGGGGGGGCGGGTAGGTTTCCTCCCCCGTCGCAACGGGGGAGGGGGGTGGAGTTAAGCACATTGCCGCGCCTGTTGATACCAGTCAATCGTCCGGCGTAGCCCGGTTTCCAGCGGCGTCGTGGTCTCCCAGCCGAACAACTCGCGGGCGCGACTGGTATCGAGGCAGCGGCGGGGCTGACCGTCGGGCTTGGAGGTATCCCAGGTGATGCGGCCTTGGAAGCCGACCATTCCGGCGATCAGCTCGGTCAGCTCCCGAATGGAAATCTCGCGTCCGGTGCCGAGATTGACCGGCTCCGGTCCGTTGTAGCGCTCCATGGCCGTCACGATGCCACCCGCGGCGTCGGTTACATAGAGGTATTCGCGGGTCTGCCGGCCGGTGCCCCAGGTGACGACCTCCTTTCGGCCCTCTTCCTTCGCTTCGATGTATTTGCGGATCAGGGCGGCGGTGGCATGGGACGTTTCCGGTTCGAAGTCGTCGTGTGGGCCGTACAGGTTGGTCGGCATGAGGTGGATGGTGTTGAAGCCGTACTGCTCGCGATAGGCTTGCCCTTGCACCAAGAGCATCTTTTTCGCCAGGCCGTAGGGCGCGTTGGTTTCTTCCGGGTAACCCTGCCACAAGTCCTCCTCCCGAAAGGGGACCGGGGTGTACTTGGGATACGAGCAGATGGTGCCGATAGCCACGAATTTTTCGACCCCGGCCAGCCGGGCGTGCTCCAGCACGAGAGCACCCATCATCAGATTGTCGTAGAAGAAGGTGGCGGGATTGACCCGATTGACCCCGATCCCGCCGGCCAGCGCGGCCAAGTGAATGACGATCTGCGGCCGGAGGTTGGCATAGGCGCGCTGGACACCGTCCGGGGTGCGGAGGTCGTAGTCGCGGCTGCGCGGCACAGTGATGTGCCGGTAGCCGCGCGCCGTCAACTCCACCACGATATGGCGGCCGAGGAAGCCGCTCCCGCCCGTCACCATAATGCGCGTCTGCGGGTCCAGTCCTGCACTCATGGCGCTACTGATCCTGCTGTCACGGGGTTCACAGAGAATGATACCGGCTGTGCGAGTAGGTGTCTGGCGAATGCCTACGGTACACGCCGAGACCGGGTGCTGACGCTATAGACGGTATCCCGTGCGTGGCAGTTAGCAGCACCACCGCTCGCGGGCCGGGCCGGGGCGCTCACCCGCGCTGGCGCGCTACGCCGGCGGCCACAGCTCCGGCCAGTGGATTGCTAGTCCACTGGCGATGATCCAGAGCACCGCCGAGGTCAGCAGCGGCCGGTCTTTCAGGAAGAGCAATGACGGGTCTTCGACCGGCGCGCCCCGGTACATCAGGTGCAGGTAGCGGAAGACCGCGTAGATGACAAAGGGAACCGTGTAGATCAGGAAGCCGGACTGAAAGCGCGCCTGCGCATACTCCGAGACGGTGAAGAGGCTATAGGACATGATGACCAAGCCGGCGAGCACCGCGAGCACCTGATTGACCATCTGAAGGTCGTAGTCGCGGAGCACGGGGCGCGAGGTGCCTGCAATATGCGACTGCACTTGTAGCTCTTGACGGCGTTTGCCCAACGCCAGCAGGAGGGCCAGGAACAGGGCGACGAGCAGCAGCCAGTTCGAGGGCGGAGTCAGGCTGACGACCGCGCCGGCGATGACCCGCAGCACAAAGCCGATGCCAATGGTCATCACGTCCAGGAGCGCGACCCGTTTCAGCGCGAGCGAGTAGAGGAGGATGGTAGACCAGTAGATGGCAACGACGGATGCCAGCCACCAGTTCACGCTGTAGGCGACGGTCAGCCCGACGAGTGCGAGTGCGGCCGAGATGGCCAGGGCCAGCCCCTTGGGGATGGCACCGGCCGCGACCGGCCGCAGCCGCTTGCGCGGGTGGCGTGCATCGCTCTCGGCATCGCAGACGTCGTTGAGCGCATAGACGGAACTGGAGGTCAGGCACAGGGAGACAAAGCCGAGGCCGGCGGCAACCAGAATCGTCGGATCGAACAGGCCGAACGAGAACACGACCGGGGGGAAGATGGCGAGGTTCTTGACCCACTGGTGCGGGCGTAGCAGCGCGACGTACCGGCCAAGCAGCGGACCAACACGCTCCGAGGAGCCGGCTGGTGCCGGCTGTGTTGCCATAGCAATCAGGATCAATCAGGGGTGTTGCCGGCGCCGCCGCTACGCGATGCCTCTTGGCAGTGGGACGCGCGCCGGATGTAGTGAGGATAGCACCGGTGGGGAGGGAGCGGCCGCTACGTGGTGCCGAGCGGATGGTTCGCCCCCTGTGGCCCCCCCGCGCGGCGGGGGGACGGGGATTCCCGCTTTCGCGGGAGTGACGGAAGGGATGGGGAATGGCGGGAGAGGCCAGGGCGCCCACAAGGGACGCCCCTACACCATGGCTCCAACTCGCCGCCTCCACCGGGCGGTCGCGTATACTGGAGCGGACGCTGGGTAGGACAGCTACAGTGAGGAGCGTTGCCGGGCGCTGAGGAAGGGATGATTGGGCATGAAAGTTGTATTCGGGACGGACCATCTCGGGGAGCCGTTCGTGGACGAACTGCGGTCACTGCACCCGGAGGTCACCTTCGTTACCGCCTATACGCCGGAGGAGGCCGAGCGCGAGATCGTGGATGCCGACGTCTTTATGGGACCGCCGCCGCGGGCGGCGTTTCTGGCGGCCCGGCGGCTCAAGTGGGTCCACTCGCCGGGGATGGGCATGGATCCGGTAGCGATGGTCCCGGAGATGGTGGAATCCGACGTGGTCTTCACCAACGCGCCGGGGCCGCATACGAACGTGATGGCGGATCACGTGCTGGGGGTGATGCTCTCGCTGGCTCACCGGCTGGGCGAGATGCGCGACGATCAGCAGGCCAAGCGCTGGGACACGGACAAGTACCAGCACAGCTTTGTCGAGTTGAACGGTGGCGTCCTGGGGCTGCTGGGGCTAGGTGGTCTGGGCCGGGCCATCACGCAGCGGGCGCTCGGCTTTGGGATGCAGGTGTATGCCGTGGACCCCACGCCGACGGACGTGCCCGCCGGTGTGCGGGCGGTGTGGGGACTGGACCAGCTCGACAAGCTCTGTAGCATGTCCGACTGGCTAGTCGTCACGGCGCCGCTGACCTACGAGAGTCGGGGGATAATTGACGAACGGCGGATCAGCTTGATGAAGCGCGGTGCATATCTGGTCGTGATCTCGCGCGGCGGGATCGTGGACGAAAACGCGCTGGCGGCAGCGCTGCAATCGGGCCACTTGGCGGGGGCCGGCGTAGACGCCACGGAGGTCGAGCCGCTGCCGACGGACAGTCCGCTATGGGAGCTAGACAATCTGATTTTGTCGCCGCACTCGTCGGGACTGAGTCCCTGGCTCTACGAGGGCCGGAGGCAGGCGCTCAAGGCGAACTTGCAACGGTTCCTGGAGGGCCGGCCGCTGGCCTACGTTGTAGATATGCGACGCGGGTATTGATGGCGCGCGGCCGCAAAGAGTCGTGGTCTCTACCCCAGCCCTCCCCGTTGCGACCAGGAGTGATGTCACGCTCCGTCCAGAGACCCGACGTCGTAGCCCCCACCCTCGCCCTCCCCCGTTGCGACGGGGGAGGGAGTTGTTGTCCCCCGGCCCACTGCCGCCGTCCCCCTGCAGGGCGGGGGGCCTATAGGGGGGGCTGGCTTACGCATAGTGGACGCGGACTTCGGTGACGCGGGGCGTGCTGCCGCTGTTCACGGCGCCGAGCGCCAGCCGGTATTGAACCCATCGTCCGGCCGCTGCGTTGGTGATCTGCTGGTCGTTGGTGAACCAGCCGGCGCCGTTGTCCGGGCCGATCCATTCGGCGTGCTCTAGTGCCTCCGCGGTAGGTGCCGAGCGGAACTGCGCGCCGACCCACGTCTTCGGGCCAAGCTCCGCCTCCCAGCCGATATGCGTCACTGCTGCGCCGGCAGGCAACTCGAACGGCGCCGAGGTGTAGTATTCGCGCTCGCTGCCGTCGAGGATGTTGCCGGGCTGCACTTGGAGCATCCCGTGGGGGCCGGCGGTCGGGAGCCGCGTGGGGTGGCGGTCGTCTATGCCGTCCGGCCCGTTCCAGAGCACGAACGAGTCGCCGACGTGATCGCCGAAGCTCTTGTGGTTAGCGACAGCGATGTCAATATAGCCGTCCTCGTTGAAGTCGGCGGCGATGCAGCCGGACGAGGAATGGGTGCGTAACCGGGCGCGGTTTTTGGCGGAGAACGAGCCGCCTGGTCCGCCCCAATAGATGTAGGAGTCGATGTCCCGGTCGTTCACGGCCTGGTAGCTGCACGTGAAGATGTCGGCGTAGCCGTCGTTGTTGAAGTCGGCGACGGCGATGCCTGAGGCGGCGTTCGCGGGTAGCTGGGCTTGGCGGTCGGGGCGCAGGCCATCGGGGCCGTTCCAGAAGATGTGGGTAAAGGCATCGTGGGGAGCGCCGACGGTGGGCTTGCCGCCGCCGATGATCAGATCGGGGTAGCCGTTGCCGGTCAGGTCCCGGGCGACGGGGAAGCCGGAGAAGTTGGAGACGGGGAGGACCTGGCGCCGGTCCGGGTCGAAGCCGTCCGGACCGCCCCAGAGGATGACCGCGCGGTTCGTGCCACCGCGCCCGACTGCCATGTCGAGCCAGCCGTTGCCGTTGAGATCGGCGAGGAAGACGCGCCGAGGCGGAATGTAGTCGTCGGGGCCGTCGAGGACGTAGAGCTGTTCGGGGTGCTCCAGGTCCAGGCCGTTTGGCGTGCCGTAGTAGATTTCGATGGTGGCGTCGTGAAAGCGGGAGAGGACGAGGTCGAGGTACCCGTCGCGATTAAGGTCGGCGGTGGCCACACCCCAGCCGTAGCGGGTGGGGATGACGGTATCGGGCTGGTGCCGGTAGCCGTCGGGACCGCCGCGGAAGACGAAGGAGCCGGGGTCGAGGTGGATGGCGTTCTCGGCGCTGTTGGCGATGATGACGTCGGGCCAACCGTTGTCGTCGAGATCGCAGATGAGGCCCGACGTGGCCCCGCGGCCCCAGAGCTTCGTGACCCGGTCGGGGCTAAAGCCGTCAGGACCGCCGTAGTAGAGGTCGGAGTCCACATCGTTGGTGGCGGTACGGGCAACCTGATTGATGAAAATGACCTGCGGGTGTGGCGAAGCGGCCGTCCGGGCGACGAACACGCGCCGCGCCCCGTGCGTAGCCAGGCGCACTGGCTCGGGATCAATCCCGTCGGCGCGGCCGCGGTAGACCAGCGAGTCGGTGGAATAGCTCTCCGCATTCTGCTTCTGGCAGATGACGACATCGGTGTAGCCGTTGCCGTTGAGGTCACCGACGGCGACGTCGCAGGCGTGATCGGTCGGTAGAGCGGTCCGCCGGGCCTCGGCAAAGCCATCCGGGCCGCCCCAATAGACCCAGGAGCACTCGCCGTCGGCGTTGCGGTCGCGGCCGACAAATACAAGGTCGGTGTAGCCGTTGCCGTTGAGGTCGCCGCTGGCGACGGACAGCGCGCCGCGGCAGCCAAGAGCTACCGGGTCGCCACAGGTGCGATCCGCACGGATCGGCACCAGCAACGCGCGGTTGGCAAAGGGCACGAACAGATGCGGCGTGCCGCCGAGGTCAGTGATTTGGGCCAAGGGGCCAACGGCATTGACCCGTTCTTCCTCGGACACGTTTGCTAAGTCCGCCTCAATGGTGGTATCGGACTCGTCGGCTACGAGGACGTCGCTGAAACGCTCCGGGTTGATGCCGTCGGCGCCGCCCCAGTAGATGCGCGGTGCGGCTTCCGAGGTAAGCACGTAGAGGTCGGCATAGCCATCGCCGTCGAGGTCGGCGGCGCCGAGTTGTCCGGTTCCGACCGGGAGGTCTAGGTCGGTGTGGATTTTGGCCTCGAAGGCCAATTCGGACTGATAGTAGAGCCGCAGCTTGCCGTCGGCGACGAAGGCCAAGTCCGGCCGGCCGTCGCCGTTGAAGTCGCCGCAGGCGGCCGAGGTGCAACGGTGCGCGGGGAGCAGCATCCGATAGCGCTCGCTGAGGCCCGCGGCGGCGCCGTAGTAGATGAAGGCGTTGAGGTGGCCCGGCTCGCCGCTCCTTTCGTTGCCGATGACCAGATCGGCGTAGCCGTCGCCGTCGAGATCGGCCACGACGGCGGTGCCGGCGCCTTCAGCCAATAGCTCGGTCCGCTGCGGTTTGGTCAGGACATCAGCGTAGACGTAGGCCGGTGGCGATTCGAGATGCGCCTGAGCATTGCAAAAGAGCAAGTCCAGGTAGCCGTCTTTGTTGCAGTCGAACAGATGGATGCGCTGGAGTACGCCAGCGCGGGAGACGTAGATATTTTGGCCGGCATTGCCGAATGTGCCTTGCCGGAAGGCCGCAAATCCGCGAGTGCGCCAGACGCCGGCGGTGTTGCTCATCGTGCCTCTCTCTTTCGGGTCTTGCCCCCGGCCCCCCTATGGTCCCCCGGCTGCGGCGGGGGGACGGTGTGCGCCCTCCCCCGTCGCGACGGGGGAGGGGGAGCGCTGCTGCTTCCAGGATGATGGTAACGATAGTGGCCGTGTGTCGCAGTGTCAATCCGCTATGGTGTAGGCTGACCGTGCCCGTGGGCAGGGTGTGCTTGGCCCGATTGGGGTGGTGGCACACCGACGTGTGGCCAGGGAAGGAGCGATGCCTATGGCCCGATACATTGAGGTCGGTTTGACCAAGCGGTCGGTCGTGGCGGTGGCGCGGTTGCTGGAAGACGAGGCGCCGGAAACTGTGCGGGCGGTCTGGGATTCGCTGCCGCTAGAGGGGCCGGCGTTCCATGCCAAGTACGCCAACAACGAGGTGTACACGCTGCTGACGCCTTTCGTCTCGCCGGAGCCGGCGCTGGAGAACGCGACGATCTTCCCGCTGCCCGGGGACCTGATCTACTTCCAAATCCCCCCGGCGATGCCGCTGCCGCCGACGCTGCGGGAGCAGTGCCGGCGCTACGGGCGGCTGATTGATCTCGCCGTATTCTACGGCCGGAACAACTACCTGCTCTCGCCGATTGGCCACCTCCCGGGTACAGTGTTTGCCACCATCGAGGCCGGGCTGACGGAGTTTGCCGACGCTTGCAACGACGTATGGAGTGCCGGGGCGGTCGGCGAACGGCTGACTTTGCGCCGCCGGGAGTGACGGGAGCGCGAGGGAGGCGGCGATGGCGTGGCGGGTGTGCTTGGGGTTCATCTTTCCGTGCCAGGACATGCGGCACGATTACCTCCCGCTGCTGGCGGCCGTGGGTGGCGCGGTCGAGGCGCACTTTGCCGTGATCGAGAGCGTGGATGAGCATGATCCGGGTGCATTGGCGCAGTACGGCGGACGCATAGAGGACCTGCGGCCAGGGATCGAGCGACTGCGACCGCACGGGCCCGATGTGGTGGTTTACGCCTGCACCAGCGGTAGCTTCGGATGTGCGGTGGGTCCGGAGAAGCAGGCGGAGGAGATGGCCGCGGAGGCCGGTGTGCCGGCGATCAACACGACGCAGGCGTTCGGCGCGGCCGTGCGGGCGCTCGGGGTGCAGCGGGTGGCCGTTGCCGGTACCTACCCGGCCGCCACCGTCGCGCTGTTCGCCGCGTATCTCCGGCGGCACGGCGTGGCCGTCGTGAGCCAGAGTGCCCTGAATCTGCCAACCGGGGACGCAGTTACAGAGCTGCCGGCTGCTGAGGTGTTTCGCTTTATCGCCAGCGGCGACGATCCGGCGGCCGAGGCGGTGCTGGTGCCGGATACGGCGCTAACCACGACGGAGCACATTGCAGGGCTGGAAGCCGAGCTAGGCAAGCCGGTGCTGACCGCCAATCAGGTGACGGTCTGGTACGCCTTGCGGGTAGCGGGCGTGCCGGCGCGGGCGCCCGGTTTTGGGCGGCTGCTGGCGCTGTCCGGGGGTGAGGGCCGCCATCTCTCCCCGCCGCACGTCGGACCGCCGAAAACCTACCCGTGCCAGCCCTTTCTCCCCTCTCCAAATGTTGGAGAGGGGGCCGGGTGATGAGCCAAAGGCGCACCATACCTGGCATTATCCGTGCGGCTTTGGCCCGTCAGTGGGTGAGGAAGGCGGCGCCTCAGCGCCGCGACTGGAAAGCTGGACGTGCCCCGTAGAAGGCCGGCTCGGGACGCGCTGGCGCCGTGCGCCGGCCCAGCGTCCGAGAGTAGACGAGCAGGTCCTGGCGTCCCGCCGGCTCCGCATCATCGCGGAGGCGGTCACGCAGCCGGGCCTCCTCGCTAAAGCCGGCCTCCTCGAAGACCTGCTGCTTGCTGCGATCACCTTCCGCCAGGTACGCCTGGAGCGCCTCGGCGCCGGTGCCGCGTGCCCGCTCCACGACGGCCGACAGTAGCTCAGGGAGCTGCCCGAGGTAGGCGGGGCAGGCCCAGCAATCCACTATGTGGGCATGCTGCTCGACATAACTATCAACCGCCACCGTGCTGGCGATGCCCACCACGCGCTGACGCCGATTCTCCAGCACCAGCGCCGTGCCTTGCCGCTCCTGCGTCGGGAGCCACACCTGCCGGTAGTGCCCTTCGTAGCGTATGTCCCGGAACACCCGGCGGGGATAGTCCTTGATGAACCAGTCGGGCTGCGGCTGATTGTAGAGCGACGACACCGGGGCAAGGTCACCCCACGTCCCCGGACGGATCGCGGCCGGGCCGTCGTGCGCGAAGTAGGTCCGGTCAAAATCCTCGCATCCTGGTGCCAGGTAGCGCATACCGTCGCCGATGAGCGGTCGAAAGCCCTGTTTATAGTAGAGCGCGTAGGCGTTGGGATTGGTCGTGCAGAGGTACATCGCGATCCCGCCGAGCGCCTGAAAGTCGGCGATGGTCTGCCGGAGCAACTGCGTCGCAATGCCCTTGCGGCGCTGATCGGGCCGCGTCTGGACCATGCCGAGCACCGCTACCTCGCTACGCCGGCGCGGAGTGGCGTAGGTCATGCTGCCCACGCACTCACCATCCAGCTCACCGACGAAAAAGCGGTCCAGGCTGGTGTCCACCAGCTCGCCGGCCATCAGCGGCTCGCGGACGTCGCGCCACGAGTAATTGATGCGCTCCGCGTAGTCTCCCAGGGGTGGCTCCAGCACACGAATCGTCAGCACTTCGCCATTCGCCAAGCGCACCGTTGTCGTCGTCTGCTTCATCGCAACCATGCGGTCGCTCCCTCTCAGCCCGTCAGCACCGGGTATTGTACCGGGGAACGGCCCCCCTGTGGCCCCCCCCGTCGCAACGGGGGCCCGGCATGTTCCCTCCCCTGGAGCTTGCTCCGGGGGAGGGTTGGGGAGGGGGCCAGTAGCCAACTGCTGCTATACTCGGCGGCACCGCGGGCGGTGAGACGATGCCGGCAAAGGCCGAACAGGAGCCTGAAGCATGAGCGCAGCGCAACGGCTGGAGAACAAGGTCGCGATTATCACCGGCGGTGCGGCCGGGATGGGTCGGGCCATGTGCGAACGGTTCGGCGAGGAAGGCGCCATCGTCGTGGTCGCCGACCTCGATCTCGCCGGGGCCGAGGAGGTCGCCGCCGGCATCCGTCAGGCCGGCGGCCGCGCCACACCGCTCCCCGTGGACGTGACCGCGAAAGCGCAGGTAGACGAGCTGGTCAGCCGGACGGTCGCGGCGCACGGACGGCTCGACATCATCATGAACAACGCCGGCTACGGCCAGGCCAAGCGTATGCTGGAGATTACCGAGGCGGAATGGGACCGGATGCAGGCGGTGAACGTCAAGGGCGTCTTCTTTGGCATCCAAGCCGCCGCGCGGCAGATGATCGCGCAGGGTGACGGCGGCCGGATTCTGTCCACCGCCAGCATCGCCGGCCGGCGCGGCAACCCCTACACCGCGCACTACAACGTGAGCAAGGCCTCCGTCATCCAACTGACCATGTGCGCCGCCCTGGACCTCGCACCACACGGCATCACCGTCAACGCCATCTGCCCCGGCATCGTGGATACGCAGTTCTGGCGTTCCTTGGACGAGGAGTGGAGCACCATCGAGGGCTGGGAGACCGGCGAGGCGTGGCAGCGGCGCACGGCGACCATTCCCTTGGGCCGCCCCGAGGTGGCTACCGACGTGGTTGGCCTCGTCGCCTTTCTCGCCAGCGAAGATGCCGGCTACATCACCGGCCAATCGTACAACGTCTGCGGTGGCCTCGTAATGACCTGAGCGCAGGCGAGTCCCCCTCCCTAACCCTCCCCCGGAGCAAGCTCCAGGGGAGGGAACGTACCGGCCCCCCGCGGCGGCGGGGGGGCCATAGGGGGCACAGGCCAAAGCCGCACCTAGGGACACACAGGAGGATTGGTCCAATGAATCTCACCGCACAGCAGCTGCAATTCTTCGACACCTTTGGGTTTCTCGAGTTCCCCGGCCTCCTCGCCAAAGAGTCCGACGCGATTACCGAGGCTTTCGAGGCGGTCTGGGCGGCCCACGGCGGGGGGCACGATGGGCGGCCCCACGACCATAAGCAGCGCTCCGCGCTCGTGCCGTTCATAGACCAGCACGAGTATCTCTGCGGCCTGCTCGACGACCCGCGCATCGAAGGAATCGGCAGCGCCCTGCTCGGCGACGACTTCAACTACACCGGCAGCGACGGGAACTACTACGTCGGCGATACCCGTTGGCACTCCGACGGCTACCGGGACAAGAAGTACGTGTCGCTCAAGATGGCCTTCTACCTGGACCCCGTCACCCGCGACACCGGCTGTCTGCGCGTCGTGCCCGGCAGCCATCGCTTTGGAGATGCGTTTGCCGAGGCCCTGGAGGCCGGCTATCGCCACACGCGGGACGGGGGCGTGGTCGAGGATTGGTGGGGCGTGCCCGGCAGCGGCGTCCCGGCCTACCCTCTCGAGAGCGAGCCGGGCGATCTCGTCGTTTTCAATCACTGCCTCAAGCACAGCTCGTGGGGTGGCGGCACGCGCCGGCGCATGTTCACGATGAACATGCAGCAGCGCCACGCCGAGGAAGACTTGGAAGCGCTGCGCGAGGATATCGCCGCCTCCGCCCGCTTCTGGATCGAGCGGGCCTACGGCGAGGTGATGCTGCGGACCGCCGGCCCGGCCCGCATGCGCCACCTGGAGCAGCGCCTCGCCAACGACGGACACCTCGCCGCCCTCTCCCGCAAAGCCCGCGCCGAGATGAGCGAACCAAGCCGCGGCTGAGCATAGCTATTAGCCATCAGCTTTCAGCCTTCAACCGGAGAGCATCATTGCGGCGAGAACTGTCCGTCCCCCCGCCGCAGCGGGGGGACCATAGGGGGGCTACATCCCATTACCCGATTGAGTTGTCAACTTTCTCCATCGCGCCCAGGCGCTCGTCATTCCCGCTTGCCCGGGAATCCAACCCCCTCTCCCCGTGGGAGAGGGCCGGGGTGAGGGCTATTCTCACGGCCCCTAGTCGGACCACACCGTCTCGAACAGACGCAGCCAGTTCTCGCCGAGGAGCTTGGCGGTGTCGGTCGGGCTGTAGCCGCGCAGCAGCAGCGCCGCGGCGAGGTTGGGCAGCTTGTCCGGCGTCTCCAAGTCGCGCGGGTAGAGGCCCGGCTGATTGACCGCCGGGGGACGAGCGGTATTCGTCCACACCGATGGGTACTTCGTGCCCTGCTGCGAGCCGATATAGCGCCAGAAGGAGACAGGCTGGTCCTGCGTAAAATCCGTCCCAATGGCCACGTGGTCAATGCCAAGCATCTGCACCAGATGGTCAATCGCGTCCACGTAGTCGTCGAGCGTGGACTCCCACCCCGTGCGTAGAAATCCGGCAATCGCCGTCGCACCCACCACGCCGCCGCGCTTTGCCATCAGCTTGAGCGCCTCGTCCGTCTTGTTGCGCGGCACGTCGAAATAGGACCGGGCGTTCGCGTGGGTACACGCGACCGGCCGCTCCGACTGCTCGATGGTATCCAGGGTGGTGCGCGTGCCGCAGTGCGACAGGTCAACGAGGACGCCCAAGCGGTTCAGCTCCCGCACGGCGTCCACACCGAAGTGGCTCAGCCCGCCGTCCCGAGGCTCGTAGCAGCCGTTCCCCAGCAGGTTGCGCTCGTGAAACGTCATCTGGATGATCCGCACGCCAAGCGCGTGGAAGACGGCGAGACGATCCAGGTCGTTCTCGATGGGCGTGGCATTCTGAAACCCCAGGATGATCCCCACCTTCCCAGCCTTCTTGGCCTGCCGGATGTCCCCAACGGTCCTCACCAGGGTGAGCACGTCCTCATATTCGCCAAAGCGCCGCAGCCACCCGGCGATGGTGTCCATCGTCTCGGCGTAGTTCTCCCACGTCGCTATCGTCGCGTTGATGGCGGTCACGCCGCCGGCCTGCAAGCTCCGGAACACCGCCGGGCTATCCCAGTTGCTGACGTTGAGACCATCAATGACGATGGCCTCGTCATACAAGCGTCTGGTGGTTGCATCGGGTTCCATCATCGTCTCCTAACCTCCTCACCCCGTCCCTGGCCCCTCATAAGCGTAGGTACACCTTGCCGTTCGGAATTTTCCTCAGGCCCCCTCCCTAACCCTCACCCCGTGCTGACGCACAGGGGAGGGAGCACCTCGTCCCCCCGTCCCGACGGGAGGGCCGTAGGGGGGCCGGTGCTTCACTAGCCACTGACCACTAACCACCGGTCGAAACAGGCTGGGCAAAGCCGCGCGCCACCCGCGACTGTCGCCGGTCCCCGCCTCGCAGCCGTTCGCCAATCCGGAACAGCCGGCCCAACGGGTTGTCTTTGTCCTCGACGGCATCGGCGATGACTGCCCCGATAGAGCCGCCGAACTTGAAGCCGTGGCCGCTGCCGCCACCGGCCACCAAAATGCGCTGTGATCCCGGCACCCAATCAATCACGAAATGGTCGTCTGGCGTATTGGCATAGAGACAGGAGCGGCTACCGACCACCTTGCCGGCGGCCATCTCCGGAATGCGCCGGTGCAGGAAGTCCATCGCCTGCTCGATAAACTCCGGCGTGCTGCTGCGGTCAACGTCCGCGTCCACGACCTCCCCGAGCAGGTCCTTGGACACTTTGACGTAGCCCTCCCGGAGCAGCGGAAAGCCGTACCAGGAGTCCGTATCCGGCTCCATGCTCCATACCGGCAGCGTTCCACCGACGAAACGGTCGGGGTTCTCGACCTCGATGAACATCATCTGCTGGCGCGTAACCTCCACGTGGCAGCCGATTTGGGGCAACAGCCGGCCTACCCAGACACCGGCGGCGACGACTACGCGGTCAAAGACCTGCGCGCCCTGGGCGACGACCACGCGGCCACCGTCCGCATCGTCCTCGACCCGCAGCACCGGCGTCTCCTCGTGGATTTCCACCTCCTCCGCCCGCGCCAGTTGGGCCAGCAAGGCGACCGCGCGACCACTCTCCAGGTAACCGCGCCAGCCGTCGTAGAAGCCGATCTCGTCGTCCCGCACGATAAACTGCGGAAAGCGAGCGCGAATCTCCGGCGCCGAGAGCACTTCTGCATCGGTGGCGCCACGCGCTTGGAGGTAGCGCCAGCTCTCGTACATGGGACTGCCGGGAGCGAAACTCGGCAGAATGGTGAGGCCGCCCGTCCGGTGGTAGACCGTCGTGCCGAAGCGCGTCTGCCATTCCCGCCAGTGGCGGGCAGCCCGCTCAACCAGCTCGACATACGTGTCGTTCGCGCTGGCATACGACGTCCGGCGAATCGCCTTGGCCACGTCAGTCGAGGAAGCGTACGGATGAGGCACCGGCCCTTGGTCGAAAACGGAGACCGCGTGCCCACGCTCGCGCAGCGCCAGCGCCGCCGCGATACCGAAGATGCCCGCACCGACGACGCCGACCTTCACCGAGCACACCCCCTCCCAGCACCCACAAGCCCGCCCTAGTGTAGCCTACCCCGGCCAGGCCGCGCCGTAGGGGCGTAGCGTGCTACGCCCGTCCCCCCGCGTGCGGGGGGACCATAGGGGGGCGGGGGATGACCCAATCCCGCCCTAGCTGGTAAGCTCCGTACACATTCTACGAGCCGACGAGAGGTTGCAACCGATGAGTACCGCACCGCAGTATCGCGCCGCCGTCCTGGGCCACACCGGCCGTGGCAACTACGGTCACAGTCTCGACATCGCCTTCACCGGCTTTCCCAACGTAGACATTGTCGCCCTGTCCGACCCCAATCCCGAGGGCCGGGCCGCCGCCGCCGCCCGCTGCGGGGCCACCCGCACCTACGCCGACCCCTACGAACTGCTGGAAAAAGAACGCCCCAACCTCGTCGCGGTCGCAACGTCGTGGCTGGACGTGCATCACGACCTCTGGCTGGCGGCAATCGAGGTGGGCGCACACATCTACTCCGAAAAGCCCATCGCCAAGTCGCTGGAAGAGGCGGACCGCATGCTGGCAGCGGCCGACGCCAAGGGCGTCAAAATCGCCATCGCCCACCAGAATCGCGTCTCGCCCTACCACGTCTACGCCCGCAAGCTCGTGCATGAGGGCGCCATCGGCCGGCTCCGCCTTATCCGCGGGTATGGCAAGATGGACGCGCGGGGTGGTGGACAGGACACGATGGTCCTCGGCACCCACATCTTCGACCAGATGCGCTTTATGACCGACGCCGACCCCGAGTGGTGCCAAGCTCGCGTCACCCAGGACGGGCGCGAGGCTGCTGCCGCCGATGTGCAGGAGGGCGCCGGCGAAATCGGACTGATCGCCGGCAACGGGCTTTGGGCGGCCTATGGTTTCCCCAACGGCGTGGTCGCCACCTACGAAAGCTACGCCGGCACCAACTTCGCCGACGACGAAGGCTCACCGGCCTTTGGTTTTGACCTCTGCGGCAGCGAGGGCATCCTGAGCCTGCGGGTCCGCACCTTGCACCGCTACCCCCGTCCGTATTCCGGCCCACTCGTGGACGAATCGGGCGATGCCTGCTGGGAGCAGGTCGAGGTGGACCCGTTGCCGCCACCACCCGGCGCGGGCGGCGGTGGCCAGCACACGGGCAACCACTACATCGTGCGCGATCTGCTCGAAGCCATCGCCGAGGACCGCAAGCCGCTCAGCAGCGGTCACGATGGCCGCTGGTCGCTGGAGATGATCCACGCCGTCTACGATGCACACCGCACCGGCGAGCGCGTACCCCTGCCGCTCGCCGACCGCGCCCACCCGCTCACGCGCTGGTAGCCAGCCCGTCCCCCCGCAGTGGAGACCTTTGCATAATGTCCTCGCATCGGGGAGCGGCGCCCATTCGGCCGTGATTTTCGCCGGTTCGCCCCGTGGTTGCACCGCCCAAGGCGCGGAGTGGCTCCATTCTGGCCGGTGGCCTCAGCGGGGCCGCCCGCGTTCCGTCGCCGCTTCCGCCGACCGCCCCACTCACCGCCATACGCTCCGCCCGCCGCAGGTTGTAGGCCATAACCACATCTCCACCACTCGAGTAGGCAGAGGCCGGATATGCCTTTACGCGACCTCGCGGCCCGTCAGGCGGCGCAGCGCGTCAGCATATTTCTCTTGGGTCCGCGCGACCACCTCGGGCGGGAGCGGCGGGGCCGGGGGCGCTTTGTTCCAGCCGGTGGCGCTGAGGTAGTCGCGGACGTACTGTTTGTCGTAGCTGGGCGGGTTGCTACCCGGTTCGTAGGTCTCCGTATCCCAGAAGCGCGATGAGTCCGGCGTCAGCAGCTCGTCAATCAAGATCAACTGCCCCTCGGCGCTCCCGTTGTCCTTGACAATGCCGAACTCCATCTTCGTATCGGCGATGATGATGCCGCGCTCCCGCGCTTGCTCCGCCGCGGCCGCGTAGATCGCGAGCGTCGCGTCGCGTAGTTGGGCCGCCAGCGGGCGGCCGACCATTGCCTCCACCTCCTCGAACGTCAACGGCTCGTCATGCCCGGTCTCGGCCTTGGTGGTTGGCGTGAAGATTGGCTCCGGGAGCTGCTGCGCTTCGATCAACCCCGCCGGCAGGCGAATACCGCAGACGGTCCCCGACTTTTGGTACTCGGCCCAGCCCGAGCCGGTGATGTAGCCCCGCGCGACGCACTCGATGTCAACCCGCTCGGCGCGCCGCACCAGCATGCTGCGACCGGTGAGTTGGGCGGCGTGTGCTTGCAGTTCCGCCGGATATTCGTCCACATCCGTGGTCAGCACGTGGTTGGGTAGGAGGTCCTGGGTCTGCTCGAACCAGTAGGCGGAGAGCTGGTTGAGCACCTTGCCCTTCCCGGGGATCGCCGTCGGCAGCACGACGTCGAAGGCGGAGATGCGATCACTGACGACGATCAACAGTTGGTCGCCCAGATCGTACACATCGCGGACCTTGTAGCGGATAGCCAACTCCTCAAGCTGTGCCATGACGTTCTCCTTTACTGAGGCTCTTGATTGCCGCTTGGCGGTGGTGGGTTGCGGGGGCGTAAGCCTCCTTTCATACGTAGGTCCGAGGATGCGCCGCAGCCGCTTGCGTCCCACCTGTATACGCCCCTTCACCGTGGTGATGGGTAGTTCCACAACCTCGGCGATCTGGCGGTAGCGCAGCCCGGCCACGTAGTAGAGCGTGAGGGCCAGGCGCTGTGGTCGCGGCAGGGCCAGCAGGGCGCGGTGGAGGTCCCGGTGCAGCTCGCCGTGCTCGGCAGCGTGCTCCGGGGACACCGCCTGCCCATCCTGCAGATCGCCCAGGGCCGGGGTGTCGAGAGAGAGTGTCGGACGCCGCCGGCGATGCCAACGCAGACACTCGTTGGCCACGATGCGGGCGAGCCAGCCGCCAAAACGGGCCGGGTCGGTCAAGCTATCCAGGTGCAGATACGCGGCGAGGAAGGCCTGTTGAGCAACGTCCAAGGCATCTTCGCGGTGGCCTAGATGGTAGTAGGCTAGTCCGTAGGCCTCCTCTTGAAATCGCTCGACCAACTGCCCGAAGGCGCTTTTGTCACCCATCTGCCCACGGCGGACGAGATTAGCAGTGGATGAGTTCACTACGTCGCTCACGGGCGGCCTCCATACTCGGCGCTGGGGAGGGGATGCCGGACTGAAAAGTGTCGGTGCGGCGCCTCTCCCCTCAAGAGATACGATGCCGCGAGGCGGCGTTTGGGAAAAAGCCTGATGTGTGTGGGAGGGTATTCCCCCCTATGCCCCCCCGCACTGCAGGGGGACGTGGCTTCCCGCGCACCCGGGAAGCTAGGAACAGTGGGCTGCCGGCCTTCGCTAACCTACAGCCGCTCCGGGATCACCTCGGTACCATCCCAGATGGCGCTCACCTCCCAGGCCTCAAGCGCGGTGAGCCGCAGGTCTGCCGGAATGTCGTACAACTCGCTCCCGCGCGGCTCGCAACCGAACACGGTCACACCCACGCTGTCGGGGCGGGCAGGGTACACCCGGGTCGCCGCTGCCCGCCCGTTCGCAAAGACCTCGATCACCGAGCCGTCGAGGAATACGTGTAGGCGCAGGGGAGCGTTCACATCGCGAAAGAGCGGCCCGCCGCTCACCCCACGATCCGTCGTGAGGTCGAGGCTGGATTGCCAGCAATCCAGCTCTAGGCGGTCATTCACGAAGTTGTAGGTGATCTGCGTCTGCTCGGCGCCGTCGGGCGAGCAGAACACCCCGAGGCCGACTTTGCCCGTTGCACTGGGGGCGAACTCGGCAATTATCTCCAGCGACCTGCCGGCGACTCCCGCCAACGTATGCGACCGATCGCCATTGAGGTCGAGCGCGCCAACCGTGTGGCGCCGGCCGCGCAGCGCCGTCAGTTCCGGCGCCGGCGCCGACCGCAGCCATCCCGCAGCATCGAGATCGAGCACGCGCGGCAAGGACAGCGTGCCCGACCAGCCGTCGGACTGCTGGGCCGCCGATGGCCGGCCCTCGCGGAGCCAGCCCCACATCAGCCGCCGCCCTTGCTGGTCCCGCATGGACTGCGGCGCATAGAAGCACGTGCCCAGGTCCACCCGGCCCCGGTACGCGCCGTCGTAGGTGCCAGCCGCATACGGACCGACCCAATAGACGACGGCGGTAGCGCCCGGATGAGCGGACACCATCAGTACGTGCTGTTCATCTAGCGGGAAGAAATCGGGGCATTCCCACATCGCGCCGGTCAGCTCTGCATCGCCCGTGAAGAGCTGACCACGATAGCGCCAGCGGATCAGGTCGGGCGACGAGTAGTGCAGGGCCGTGCCGCCCACGCCGCGTATCCCGCTGCCGATCACCTGATGCCAGCCATCGTCATCGCGCCATACCGCGTGATCGCGGAAGCCCGGCACCGCCAGTCCATCCGGCGGCGCGGCGACCACCGGGTTGGCCGGATGCTTCGTCCACGTCACCAGCCCGTCATCACTGGTCGCAATACAGGCACACTGCGGGAACACGCCGGTATACACGAGTGTCGGAACACCGTTGTTATCCACCGCACAACCCGAATAGCAGCCGTCCTTGTCGGGACCGCCGGGCGTGGGCGTGAGCGCCACTGGCCAGTGCTCCCAATGCACGAGATCGTCGCTGACGGCGTGGCCCCAGTGCTTCAGGGTGGCCGCGCGGTGCGAGTCAGGCACGTCGCCGAACTCGGGGGAGTACTGGTAGAACAGGTGGTAGCGCCCCTCCCATTGGATCAGGCCGTTGGGATCGTTCATCCACCCCGACGGGGGCAGGAAATGGTAGCGCGGGCGATGAGGGTCGTTCATTTCGTCAATGCCGTAGGGGATGCGGCAACACGACGGTATCGTCCGTCTCCCGCTGCCACTCCCGCAAGCGGTCGAATAGCCGGCCGACGGTCTGCGCCCGCCCTCGATCTACGATGGCGTTACGTAGCTCCTCCGGGTCGTCTTGCAGATCGTACAGCTCGCAGTCGCCGTTTGCGGAGACGTTGAGCTTCCAGCGCCCCTGCCGGATCGTCCGCACCGCCCCATCGGAGTAGACACCGGCGCCTTTCCACGGCCCGTTCCACTCGATGAAGACCGGTTCCTCGTCCGGCGCAGTGTCGCCGCTCTTGAGTAGCGGCACGAGACTGGTGCCCTGCATGTACGCCGGGATCGGCAATCCCATCAGCTCCAGCAGCGTTGGCATCAGTCGGACAAGGCTCACCGGCGTAGTGATGCGCCGCGGCGGTAGCCCCGGCACCCGCAGCATAAGCGGTACCTGCACCGACGGCTCATAGGGCACGCCCTTGTTCCACATTCGGTGCTCACCCAGCAGGTGCCCGTGATCCGCCGTGTAGACCACGATGGTATCGTCGGCAAGGCCCAAATCCTCCAGGCGCTGCAGCACCTTGCCCACGCTGCGATCCACCAGCCTACACAGCCCCCAGTAGCGCGCCTTGGCTTCCTTCCAGCCCCGCTCGTCGTTGGAATCGATGTCCTTGAAGCCCTCCTCCGCGTAGATCCGGCGCACGGTATGGCAGTGCCGCGCGGCGTGCGGGTCCAGCGGCAAGTACCACGACTCCGGCAGCGTCATGTCATCCGGCCGGTAGTAGTCGTCGAAGGGGCTGTAGCACGGCGGATGCGGCTCGTGGATACCGACGACGAGCAGGAATGGATCATCGCCATACGTCTCCAGAAACCGGATCGCCTCGGCGGCCTCGAAGGCGGGCTTGGTCACCTCCTCCGGCAGGCGTGTCGTCGTCGCGCGGGCAAAGATCGTCCCGTCGCTATGAGGATCGGCCGGCGTGTAGCCCTGCGAGAGCAGGAAGTCGTGATAGGAGCTATAGCCCTCCGCCGCGTGGCTGGCGGTGTACTGGTCCTCCGTGCTGACCCAGAACCGCTCGAACCCGCGCTGGGGCCGCAGCGGCTCCGCCCCGTGCGCCAGATGCCACATCCCGATATGACCGCTGACCAGCCCGGCCGGTCGGAGTAGCTCGGCAATCGCCGGGACGGCCGGGTCGAGCGGAATGCCGTTCGTAACCACCCCGTGCGTGTGCGGATAGAGACCGGTCAGCGCGGTCCCACGGGCCGGCGCACAGACGGGCTGCGAGCAATACGCCTGATCGAAGCAAACGCTCTGCTCCAGGAGGCGGTCGAGATGGGGCGTGTCAACCTGGGGGTTGCCAAAGGCGCCGATCGTATCGGGCCGCTGCTGGTCGGTCCAGATAAAGAGGATGTTCTTGGGTCGCTTGGTTGCCATCGTTCTCCCACCCCCACAATGGCGGCCGGCGTATTTGCTCGACACCCGCCAGTATAGCGCCGGAGGTGTGACGCGCCAGCGAGACCGCACCTCCGCGCGATGGTATCCTCAGCAGTGGCAGATTCCCACGCGCGTAGGAATCACGGGCCTGTAGGGGCGGCAAGCAAGATGGACCGATGCAAGTAAATCCGCGGCAACTGCTCGACGACGGCTTCATCATCCTGCCGCAGGTCGTCCCGCCGGAGCAGCTCGACGGCCTGCGCGCCAGCTACGAAACCATCGTCGAGCGCCAGCATCGAATCTGGGCCGGCGAGCTGGACTGGGACGTGCCGGTAGCGATGGACTACAAGTCCAAGCAGCCGCGCATCGTACTCAGTTCCGTCGTGGACGCGGCTACCGCCGATACCGTGGACTTCAATCTGCACGACCACACGCTGGGCGTCAGCCGCCAACTGCTGCAGGCGCCCGAGGCCGCGCCCGTAGGCATGTTCCTGATGTGTAACCCGGCCACCGACCACGGCCCCGATCCCTGGCACCGCGATGTGGTTCCTGAGCGCTTGGCACCCCTCCGGGGACTCCAAGCGGACATGCTGGCCAACGCGCCGGGCTACGTCCAGTGGAACATCCCCCTCTACGACGATGACGTGCTCTGGGTGGTGCCCGGCAGCCACCGCCGCGCGAATACCGCAGAAGAGGAGCACCTGCTGACCGAGAATCCCCGGGCGCCCTTACCGGGCGGTGTGCAGGTACAGCTGAAAGCCGGCGACGGCGTGGCATATAGCAACCTGATCCTCCACTGGCCGAGCGACTACAGCGCCAAGCTCCGACGCACCATCCACCTCGGCTATCGGTCGTTCGGCGGGGCGCTCTACCCCTACGACACGCACTTCTACTGGGACTTAGGTTTCACCAAGCATCTATCGCCGGTGTCGCGAGCGCAGTTCGAACGCTTTGCCCAGCTCGGCGCCCAGGAGCGCGACCGTATCGAAACGCTGTTCCGCGCCATGCTGGCCAAGGATGCGGCCACCTTCCGCGAGACCTTGGCGCTGCTGCATCCCGGTGAGGCGGAGCGGATGGTCGCGGTGGTACTGTTCTCGAAGAAGGCCGCGCAGATTCGCGCCCTCAAACGGCCGGAGATCGCCGGCTTGCCGCGCAATGACCGGGCCACAGCGGTCGGCGACCAGCGGGTGAGCCTTTACCTCTTGGAAGACCTCGCCGGGCGGTTCTCGCCGGACGAGACGGAGCTATTGTGGCAACGCCTTGCGCCAATGGATGCCAGGCTGCAAGACACTACCGCACACCCCACACCCGGCTTCCAAGGCAGCGAGTCCCGGTACGTGTCCAACGAAATGCCGGCAAACTTCGGCGTAGACGATTTCATAGCCGGTTGGGACGAGAGCGCGTAGCACTAAAGGCAAACATGGACTGCGGCTTTCGCCACAGTGACGAGACGGGAACGACGGAGCAAGGAGGACAACGGATGCGCGTCTTGATTACCGGCGCCGCGGGCAAGGTTGGAACAACCCTGGTCAAGGCCCTGCACGATCGTTACGAGCTATACGGACTGGATCGCGCCCCCATGCCCCTCTTGGCGCGCACCACCGTCGGCGACGTGGCCGACTACGACCTCGTCCGCCAGGCGAGCGAGGGCATGGACGCCATCATCCACCTCGCCGGCATGTCCCACGTGTGGGAGGAGGTGCTGCACGACAACCTCATCGGCACGTACAACGTCTTCGAGGCAGCACGGGAAAACGGCGTGCCCCGCCTCGCCTACGCCAGCCGCGCCGGACTTCTCGCTCCGTATCCCAAAGATGTGCAGCGCACGATGGACATGCTCCCGCGCCCGGAAACCCTCTACTCCCTCAGCAAGGTGTTCGGCGAGGGCTTGGGCTACATCTACGCCAGCCAGCACGGCCTCGAAGTCGTCGCGGTGCGGATTGGCAACTTCAGGCTGGAGCGCGACCAGCCGGAGCACCCCCACCATCTCAGCCACGGCGACGCGGCGCGTGTGTTCGAGCGAGCCATCATCGCGCCGCTCGATCAGTTAGAGGTGCCGTTTGCGGTTGTGTTCGGCGTCTCCAATAGCAACTGGCCGCTCTACGACCTCGAGCACGGGCGCCGCGCCATCGGCTACGACCCGCAGGACTTCGCCGACGTGCCCCCGGAGCAGCGCACCTAACCCCCGGCCCCTTTTTGTCAGAATCAGGATTTACAGGATGAGCGGATGAACTGGTGGATTCCCGCTGGCGCGCGAGTCGTACCTAGGCTACTATGAAGCAAGAGCGCGGGTAGCAAGTGAGGGAGCACCATGGTCGTCGCAAACATTGAAGAAGCGCGGATCAGCCGGCTGGAAGGCGCCTACGAGCAAGTAGACCGTCGGCTCGACGACATGAACAGCCGGCTCGACGCGACAAATCAGTCCATTGAGGGTGTGCGGGCCGAGATGAACAGCCGGCTCGACGCGACAAACCAGTCCATTGAGGGTGTGCGGGCCGAGATGAACAGCCGGTTTGAAGAGGTGAACAATCGGATGGACAGCCGGTTTGAAGAGATAAACAGCCGGATGGACAGCCGGTTTGAAGAGATGAACAGCCGGTTTGGGGAGATGAACAACCGCTACAACACGCTGATTATGCTGATGATTGTCTCGTGGGTAACAATCTTCGCCGCGCTCATCGCCCTATTCCTCAAGTGACCGGCTGCTCCCCACTCCCGGATTGGCGGCGGACGCCGCAATGACGGCTGACGGCTACTCGCCGACGTAGAGGGCGTGGAGCCGGGCGTCTTCCGGCCGCACCCCACCAAACGTCACCCGCAGCCGGAACGGGCCGCCGATCTCACTCACCGTGTCCCGGCCCTTCCACACCACCGGCTGCCGTAGCCCCGGCTCCCGCAGCGGCACGCAGGCTTCCCCGGAGTAGCCCGGCACCGGCCGGAACTGCTCATCGAGCACCTCGACCACCAGCTCGCTGTGCTCCCACACCCGGTCCACGTTCGCATAGACGCGCGCCGCCCCCTCACTCACCCGCAGCGGGCAGGTGATGCAGTGGCGGTCATCAACCGCGCGTAGCCCCCACCCGTGCTCCTCGGGATTAAATGCGCGCAAATAGCCCAGCCGGTCGCGCTCCCAGCGCGCCAGCCGAATTCCGCCGTCCACCCACGCCTCGTACCACAGCATCGTCTCGTCACCCCAGTTGAGCATGCCCTGCCCATGGCTGAGTGACGGCGCGAGTGTCAGCGGTGGGAGTCCCGCCTCCGGCTTCAGCGTACCCGACCCGGCCTGCTCCTCCAGCGCCGGTACCAACCGAAACTCAGGGATCGGCTCGCTGTAGTGGAGGGCATCGTGGCTGATGACCAGCCCCAGGTCCATCGTGACCTGCATCCTATCTCCGCTCGGCGGGCCGTGCCAGGCATCGTACACCCCCAGGATCACGTTGCCACGATCCCAGAGACCGGCGCCCAAGTGTACCTGCTCACCGGCCACGCCCCGCGAAGCGATGTCCTGCATCGCCTGGACAGGCAGACGATCCCGATAGAAACCGAGGCAGGACGCCTGCGTCCAATGCTCGAAGTCGTAGGAGGCGTAGGTCACCAAGTTGCGCGCAACGCTGAAGTGTGCGCCGCCGTGACCGTTCACGTAGTAGCAGCCGTTGTGCCGGATGATGCCGGTCATCTCCATGTAGCCGCCGACGGGATTGTTCGGTGACTCCGTCCAACGGAATCCATCGGCGCTGTACGCGACGGATAACTGCCCGGCGTACTGCCCGCACTCGAAGGCCACCTTGTAGCGGCGGTTCGGATCGGGGTCGTCCGGCTCGTACAGCATCGGCAGCGCCACGATCCCCCTCGCGCCACCGAGTAAATCAACGAGATTATTCGCGGTGCTGCCATCGAACTCGATCAACCCCAGGTCCGGCCGCTCCCAATGCACGCCGTCCTGGCTCTCGGCGTAGCAGGTGCGATACTCGCGCGGCCCGTCGAGATTGTTTTCGGCGATGTACCACATCCGCAGCGTGTCTCCGACGGGAATAACCGTGCCATAGAACCGCGTCCGCGAATCGTCCGGGCTACCCGGCGGTCCGGGCGGCACGACCACCGGGTTACGACCACGCTGCTTGCTCCCGATCAGATGCCGCCGCAAGCCAGCCGTAAACGGGATACTCACATCGTCGAAAGAGAATAGGACGGCCTCCTCCACACGCGGATTCGGTACGCCGTTCAGTACTTCGATCATGGCCGCTCCTCCCTGCCTCGCACGTTCTTCGCTGAGAATGCTACCAGTAGCAGCCCTCCGGTAAGATCATAGGGCGGACCTAACCCCCGGCCCCTTCCCTGGCAGGGAAGGGGAGGCAGTGGGCGGCCGTACAGGTGCTTGGATTCCCACTCTCGCAAGAGTACCAGCCTCAAGCTGACCGCTGACGGCTGATAGCTGATAGCTAATCGCAAAGGAGCACACCGGCCATGCCGGAGCAAGCGCGTCCCAACCTCGTCGTCGTGATGTCCGATCAGCACAACCCGCGGGTGTTGGGCTGTGCCGGTGACCCGGTCATCCGCACGCCGCACCTCGACCGGCTGGCGGCGCAGGGCGTGCGGTTCGCGCAGACCTACGCCGGTTCACCGCTCTGTGTACCGTCACGGGCTACCTTTCTCACGGGCCAGAGCTGTTCCGCCGTCCAGGTGTGGTCGAATAGCTGCACCCTTGCCTCCGACATCCCCACATTCATGCACGCTCTGGCGATTGCCGGCTACGACACCGTGCTGTCCGGCCGCATGCACTTCAAGGGGCCGGACCAGCGCCACGGCTTCACCGAGCGCGTGATGGGCGACGTCAGCGGACCAACGGACGGCCATCCCCACCGCACCCTGGGGGACATCCCGTACTCCTCGCAAGGTCAGAGCCGGAGCAGCCTGGAGATTGTCGGGCCCGGTCGCACCGGCTTCCAAGCCTATGATCGTGACGTGACCGCGGCCGCCGTCCGCTTCGTGCGTGAACGCGCCGTGCAAGAATCCGACCGCCCGTTCTGCCTCGTGGTGGGCTTGGTCCTGCCTCACTCCCCCTACATCGCGCCCCGTCCGCTCTATGACGAGTACGTGGACCGGGTCATCTTGCCGTCCGTGCCAGCCGGCGCACGCGCAGCGCAGCACCCGGCCGTGCGGATGTGGCGCCAGGACAAGGGATTCGACGAGGCCACGCCCGACCAGCAGCGCGCTGCGCTCGCCGGTTACTACGGCATGGTGACCATGGTTGACGAGGCGGTGGGGCAGATCGTGGCCGCGCTCGACGAGACGGGTCTCCGCGAACGGACGGCCGTCTTCTACACCTCCGATCATGGCGACATGTTGGGCGAGCTGGGACTGTGGCACAAGAGCACGCTCTACGAAGGCTCGGTCGGAGTACCGCTGATTGCGTCCTGGCCGGAGCGGTTTGTGAGCGAGACCACGGTGGATGGCCCGGTCAGCCTCATTGACCTGGCGCCGACGTTCGCCGCGCTCGGTGGCGGTCCGGCCCTGCCCCACACCACCGGTCGGGTACTCACCCCGTTGCTGGAGGGACACGGTCCGCCGGCTGGTTGGCCGCCGGAAGTCTACGCCGAGAGCATGCATGTCTCCGGCTTCCCGCCCAGCCGCATGATCCGGCGTGGCCCGTGGAAGCTCGTGCGCTACCACGGGTATGCAGCTCCCGTGCTGTTCAACCTGGACGACGACCCGCAAGAGCTACACGATCGGGCGGCCGACCCATCTTGCGCGGCCGTGCGCGACGAGCTGGACGCCTTGGTCCGGGCCGGCTGGTCAGGCGCGGCGGTCGAGCGGGCGGTGGCCCGCCATCAAGCAGATCGGAACGTGCTCGACGCCTGGGCCGCAGAACTTCACCCGGCGGCGCCGGACCTCTGGCAGCCACCGCCCGGCAGCAACAGCTTCCCGGAGTAGCCGGCGCAGCCCCCACCCTCGCCCTCCCCCGTTGCGACAGGGGAGGGAACTGCCGGCCCTCCGCCGCAGCGGCGCCAGGCGTGTGCGTTATAATCGCTCTGTATTCACGCCCGGCTCCGAGACTCACCATGACCAGCACGACAGTCGTACCCACGCCGACCATGCGGCCCTACCACCGGCAGGGCGAGATTGACTACGCCCGCCTCGACTTCGATCCCTACAAACTGGTCCTCAAGCCTGAAGCAATGGATCAAGAACGGCCCATCCACGCCATCTTCGGCCTGCTTGCCAGTCGGTTCGACTTCGAGCAAAGTCCCGATACCTTCCTCAGCAGCAACACGATCATCTGCTACGACCCGGATGACCTCAACGTCCGCGTCTCCCCGGACGTGTATCTGGCCTTTGGTGTGGACGCGGAAGCCATTCGGCAGCGCAAGCTCTACCTGCCCTGGGAAGTGGGCAAGCCGCCGGATTGGGTACTGGAGATCGGCTCGTCGAGCACCGGACCAGAGGACGTGGGCCGGAAGCGAGATATCTATGCCCGCATCGGCGTGCCGGAATACTGGCGGTTCGATCCGCAGGATGGTGCGTATCACGGGGCGAAGCTGGCCGGGGACCGGCTGGTGGCCGGGGGGTATGAGCCTATCGAGTTGACCACGGCGCCGGACGGCATCCTGAAGGGCTACAGCGCGGTGCTGAGGCTGAGTTTGTGCTGGGATGACAACTGGCCGCGGCTCTACGACCCGGCCACGGGCACCTACTTGGAGAGCTGGCCGGAGGTGTGGGAGGCACGGGAGGCAGCCGAAGTCCAAGCTGCTGTCGAGCAAGCCGAGCGGCTGGCGGAGCGGGCAGCGCGCGAGGCCGCTGAACACCGTGCTGCTACCGAGCAGGCCGGCCGGCAGAGGGAGCGGACAGCGCGTGAGGCCGCCGAGAACCGTGCGGCCAGCGAGCAGGCGGCCCGGCTGGCGGCCGAGGCGTGCATCCGGCAGTTGGAGGCAGAGTTGCGCCGTCGGCAAACGGACCGCGATTAGGTATCGGCCCCCTTTCAGCGCGCCGCAAGGGGACTGGGATTCCCGCGCACGCGGAGATCACGGAGCAGGCGCCGGAGGTTCGAGCCGGCGTCGGTCCAGGCATCCGTCGCGGTGTCGAACGTGTCTACCACGCCGCTAATATTTCGGTCCGCGTTGCCCCCGGCCACCACGACGGCGGTGCCGGCGCTACCCGCGACCGGCAAGAGCCGCCCCTCCGACAGGGTGGTCGTCGTCCAGTCGCCGGTGCTGGCGTCGTACACGTCTACCACGTCGCTATATTGGCTGAGATCATGGCCACCCGCGAAAAAGGCTTTCGTGCCTACGATGGCCATGGCCAGCCCGTGCCGCCGCTGGGAGAGAGTAGCGGTGTTCCACGTGCCGGTGCTATCGTCGTAGATATCCACGATCCCCCTGGGACCGTCGGCAAAGAAGACCTTGGTCCCGATCGTCCCCGCCGCCAGGTCGGCGCCGCCGGTGCGGGACAGCTTGGCGGTGCGCCACGTATCGGTACTGGCATCGTAGATGTCTACGCGGCCACTGTCGGCGCGATACTTGCCGATCTGCCCCCCGGCAAAGAACGCTTTGGAGCCGACGCTGGTGGCGACCAGTCCTACGCGCTCCAGCGAGAGGGGGGCAATGCTCCACGCGCCAGTGCTATCGTCGTAAATCTCGACGACGGCGCCGGGGCCATAGGCAAGAAAGACCTTACTGCCGATCCGCGTGGCCGCCAGGTTGTCACGGCCCTCCGAAAGGGCGGCGGTCGTCCAGGCGCCGGTCGCCGTATCGTAGATGTCTACGACCTTGGAGAGGCGGGAGCAGCTATCGTTGAGGCAGCCGCCGGCGAGGAGGATTTTGGTGCCCACGGTGGCCGCGACGACCCCGGTGCGTAGCTCGGACAGTTTCGCCGTGCTCCAGGTATCCGTAGCGCCGTCGTAGATGTCTATCACCGCGCTGTCTACGCTGCCGTCATGGCCGCCGGCGAAGAGTGCGGTGCTCCCGACTCCGGCCGCAGCGAGCATACTGCGCGAGCGAGACAGCTCGGCGGCCGTCCACGTCCCGGTCGCCGCATCGTAGATGTCCACCGCCGCGCTCGGATCCAGGTTCTTGCTCCCACCACTGATCTCCAGGACCAAGCCGCCGGCGATGACGATCTTGGAGCCGGCGGTCACGACGGCCGCCTCCAAGCGCGTTTGGGACAGGCGGGTGGGCGCCGGCCGGATGGCTGCGGATTGCACCACGGCGGTGTAGTACCAACTGGGCACTGCCACCCCGATACTCACCAGCAGCAGCGTGACGACGGCCGGTGCGGCGCGGCGCAGCCGGTCGGGCCGCCGGACGGTGGGCTGCCGGGCGTGATTGTGTGGCGGCGCCAGCAGCAGCACCAGGGCCACACCGGTCACGGCGCCGACGCCGGCCGCGGCCACCGCTACTGCGCTCACCCAGGCGAGGCCTTCCGCTACGACACCCCCGGCGGCGGCTTGGACGACGTATTGGCTCAGGCCGATGCCCGCCGCGCCGCCGACCGCCGATGCGGCTATCCAGAGTGAGCTACACGCTACCCAGCGGCGCAGCACGATCCATTGGCTCAGACCAACGACGCTGCCGCCCACCAGGCCGCCCACGTCCAGCCCCAGGATGCCGGCCGCGCCGCTACCCGTGCTGCCGACGATTAGCTCGCTCCACAGCCAGCCGACAGTCAGCGCCAAGGACCAGCCGACGGCCCGACCGACGGCCGTGACCACGATCCACCGGCCGGCGCCAGATACCCAGCGGCGCAAGAGCAGCCATTCGCCCAGCCCGCCGACTACTCCGGCGCCGGCGCCGGTCGCCAATCCGACCAGCGCTAGTACCGCGGCCACCTCGGCGGTCCGTCCTGCCGCCACGAAGCCACGCGCAATGACCTCGGTAGCCCAGGACCAGGTTACGGCGCCGCCGGCGATCCCGCCCACCGCCGCCAGCACGGTCCAGAGCGCCCACACGCCGAGCCACTGCCGCCAGATCAGTCGTGTCGCCCCAGCCGTCACCTGCTCTGCTCCTCAGCTATTTTCGACACGACACGATACGCCCACGGCCGGGGACTAGCCCCCCTATGGTCCCCCCGCTGCGGCGGGGGGACGGTGATCCCGGTGCCGCAGCGGCGAGGGGCCGGCACGTTCCCTCCCCTGTCGAGACGGGGGAGGGTTAGGGTGGGGGCCTGGCCCTCCTCTCTCAGCAAAAACAAAGGGGCCGGTGCCAGCATGCTGGCACCGGCCCCGCCTTGCAGCTTCTGCGTGCTACCTACAGCTTGGCCTGCAACACGTCCGCCGTCGGGTGCAGCGTCTTCAGGCTGACGATCACGTCGGCCAACCGGTTGGCTTCCGCCGCTGCCGCCAGACCCGAGACCTCGCCACTCCAGACCTTGCCGAAGATCGGATTCCACGCCCGGTACATCGGGTACCAGAACTCCTGCGCCTGGTTCCCAAACCGGTAGTTGAACCCGTCCATGATGATGTGCCGGTTCCACCGCGCCGAATCCAAGTTCTCGTCCGAGTCGAAAACCGCTCGCCAAATCGGCGAGGTGTTGCCGTGCTCCACGACGATCCTGGCGACCTCCGGGCCGGACAGGTGGTGCGCCAACTCGGCCGTCTCCGCCAGCACACCGCGGGAGCCGGCAAACTTGGTCACCATGTGCGCCTGGTCGAACGAGCTGACGGCCCGTAGGCCGTTCGCCGGCCACTTCGGCGCCCACATGATCTGCGACTCGAAGTTCGATTCGTTCATGATCCTCTGGGCTGCCGCGCTGGGGTAGCCCGTCCAGAACACGTAGTTGCCCTTCCACGGGCTCCAGCCCTTGCTCTTGCCATCCTCCGTCCGGGTGTCCTGGGGTCGCGGTGCCACCCGGTGCTTGTGGATGATGTCTTCCCAGAACTGGATCGCCTGATGCCCCACCGGCGTGTCGAAGAGATACTTCTCGCCGTTGTCGGTCCCCTTCTCCCCACCAATGTTGTACATCGTGATGAGCGCCGTGCCCCAACTCGGGGTAGTAAAGCCCCACAGACCGTTCTCGGGGTCCTGGACCTGCTTGGCCGTCTCGATCAGGTCGTCATGGGTCCAGTTCTCGTTCGGCTCGATCCCGTGCCGGTCGAGCACCGACTTGTTGTACAGCCAGTCGCCGGTACCACCCTGGAACGGCAGTCCCCAAACCTTGCCGTTCGGATACGGCCAGATCTCGTGCTGCGGCACGCCGATGTACTCGTCAATCGTGCGGCCCCACTGCTTCATGAAGGGCGTCAGGTCGGCAAACAACCCCCGCTTCGCCCAGTACACGAAGACGTACCCCGCCCACAGGAACAGGTCGCCCATGTCGTCGGCCGCGATCAGCACCGCCGTCCGTGCAAACACCGAGCCACTCTTGGCCTGCTCACGCCCGGCGTCAATCCGCACGTCCACGTTGACCTCGGGGTGCATCTCGTTGTAGAGCTCCATCGCCCGCTTGATGACCTCGGCCCGCGGACCCGACGGCCCCCAGTCGGTATCGAACGTGATGTTCTTCGGGCCAGTCGTCGGAGCGACGACCTTCTCCACCACCTTCTCGACGACGACCGGCTTCTCGACGACGACCTCCTTCACGACCTCCTTCTCGACGATGACCGGCTTCTCTTTCTCGACCACAATGGTCTGCCCGGCAGCACCGGCAGCACCCTTGGCCCCGGCAGCACCGGCCGCACCACGCTCACCCTGGGCACCAGCGGGACCAGCGGGGCCCGCCGGGCCTTGGACGTAGCGAATCTCGACTTCGCCACAGGCAGCAGCCAGCACGCCACCTAACGCGGCAGCGGCACCACCGAGATAGCGTCTGCGAATCACACGCGCCATAGCAACTTCCTCCTAATCGGTTGTGTGTGTACACACTGAACACGACTGTGCGTGTCCCCCTCCGGCCGTCTCCACCCTTGCCGCCGGGGACACACGTGGGATCAGATCATCCGTGGTTTCCGCTCGTTGCCTCCTTCCCTTCCACACGGATATGTGTTGTCTAGCACCAGTATACCGACTGGCGTCAAGTATGCAACAACTCTTGGCCTTCGGGCAAGGCCAATCTTCCTCGCTCCTCACCCTCCTCTACAAGGGTAGGTCTTTCGTGCCGGGGGGTGAGGCCCGGCCTCCCATCCCGCAGCAAAAAACAAAGGGGCCGGTGCCAGGATGCTGGCACCAGCCCCGCCTTGCAGCTTCTGCGCGCCACTTACGACAGCTTGCTCTGCAGCACGTCGGCCGTCGGGTGCAGCGTCTTCAGGTTGACAATCACATCGTTGAGGCGGTTGGCTTCCGCCGCTGCCGCCAGCCCCGAAATCTCGCCACTCCAGACCTTGCCGAAGATCGGATTCCACGCCCGGTACATCGGGTACCAGAACTCCTGCGCCTGGTTCCCAAAGCGGTAGTTGAACCCGTCCATGATGATGTCTCGGCGCCACCGCGCCGAATCCAAGTTCGCGTCCGAGTCGAAGGTCGCCTTCCAAATCGGCGCCGTGTTGCCGTGCTCCACCACGATCTGGGAGACCTCCGGACCCGACAGGACGTTCGCCAGCTCGGCCGTCTCCGCCAGCACGCCGCGGGACCCGGCAAACTTGGTCACCATGTGCGGCTGGTCGCCCCCACTCACAGCCCGCAGGCCGTTCGCCGGCCACTTCGGCGCCCACATGATCTGCGCCTCGAAGTTGTTTTCGGTCATAGCCTTGCGGAACGACGCGCTCGGGTAGCCCGTCCAGAACACGTAGTTCCCCTTGGCCGTACTGTAGCCCCGGCTCTTCCCATCCTCCGTCCGGGTGTCCTGCGGCCGCGGCGCCACCCGGTGCTTGTGGATGAGGTCTTCCCAGAACTGGATCGCCTGATGCCCTACCGGCGTGTCGAACAGGTACTTCTCCCCGTTATCGGCACCCTTCTCTCCACCAATGTTGTACATCGTGTTGAGCACCGTGTGCCAGCCCGGGGAGGGAAGACCCCAGAGACCGTTCTCCGGATCCTGGACCTGCTTGGCCGTCTCGATCAGGTCGTCAAAGGTCCAGTTCTCGTTCGGCTCGATCCCGTGCCGGTCCAGGACCGACTTGTTGTACATGTAGTCGCCGGTACCACCCTGGAACGGCAGCCCCCAAATCTTGCCGTTCGGATACGGCCAGATCTCGTGCTGCGGGGGGCCGATGTACTGGTCTCTCGTGCGCCCCCACTGCTTCATGAAGGGCGTCAGGTCCGCAAACAGCCCCCGCTTCGCCCAGTACACGACGACGTAGCCGGCCCACAGGAACAGGTCGCCCATGTCGTCGGCCGCGATCAACACCGCCGTCCGGGCAAACACCGAGCCACTCTTGGCCTGCTCGCGCCCGGCGTCAATCCGCACGTCCACGTTGACCTCGGGGTGCATCTCGTTGTAGAGCATCATCGCCCGCTTGATGACTTCAGCCCGCGGACCCGACGGCCCCCAGTCGGTGTCGAACGTGATGTTCTTCGGCCCGGTCGAAGCGGTCTTCTCGACGGTGACGACCTTCTCGACGACGACCGGCTTCTCGACGACGACCTCCTTCACGACCTCCTTCTCGACGACGACCGGCTTCTCTTTCTCGACCACAATGGTCTGCCCGGCAGCACCGGCAGCACCCTTGGCCCCGGCAGCACCGGCCGCACCGCGCTCACCCTGGGCACCAGCGGGGCCCGCCGGGCCCGCCGGGCCTTGGACGTAGCGAATCTCGATCTCACCACAGGCAGCAGCCAGCACGCCGCCCAGCGTTGCGGCTGCGCCACCGAGATACCGTCTGCGAATCACACGCGCCATGACAACTACCTCCTACCGGTTGTGTACACCGAACACCACTGTGCGCGCACCCCGTCCGGCGGTCTCCACCTTTGCCGCCGGGGGCACACGCGGGATCAGGTTATCCGTCGTCTCCGACCGTCGCCTCCTTCCCTTCCGCACGGATATGTGTTGCGTAGCACCAGTATACTAACCGGCACCAGGTATGCAAATATCGTTACACTCGGAGCAAGTCCAATCCGCTCTGCCCCCGGCTCCCCCACGCGCAGAAAAAACAAAGGGGCCGGTGCCAGCAGCCTGGCACCAGCCCCGCCTTGCAGCTTCAACGCCCGACTTACAGTTTAGCCCAGCTTGGCCTGCAACACGTCGGCCGTCGGGTGCAGCGTCTTGAGGCTGACGATCACATCGCAGAGGCGGTTGGCTTCCGCCATTGCTGCCAGCCCCGAGATCTTGCCTTCAAACACCTCGAAGAACAGCGGCTCCCACGCCCGCAACATCGGGTACCAGAACTCCTGCGCCTGGTCGCCGTAGCGGTAGTTGAACCCGTCCATGATGATGTCCCGCCGCCACCGCGCCGAATCCAGGTTTGCGTCCGAGTCGAAGGTCGCCTTCCATATCGGCGCCGTGTTGCCGTGCTCCACGACGATCTGGGAGACCTCCGGGCCCGACAGGACGTTCGCCAACTCGGCCGTCTCCGCCAGTACGCCGCGGGACCCGGCAAACTTGGTCACCATGTGCGGCTGGTCGCCACCCCACACGGCCCGCAGCCCGTTCGCCGGCCACTTCGGTGCCCACATCATCTGCGCCTCGAAGTTGTTTTCGGTCATAGCCCTCCGGGCTGCCGCGCTGGGGTAACCAAGCCAGAACAAGTAGTTCCCCCTCCACCGGCTCCAGCCCTGGCTCTTGCCATCCGCCGTCTGGTGGTCCTGCGGCCGCGGCGCCAACCGCTGCTTGTGGACGATGTCTTCCCAGAACTGCATCGCCTGATGCCCCACCGGCGTGTCGAAGAGGTACTTCTCGCCGTTGTTGGTCCCCTTCTCCCCACCGATGTTGTACATCGTGAGCAGTACATTGTGGAATTCCGGGCTTTCAAAACCCCACAGATCGTTATCCGGTTCCTGAACCTGATTGGCGACATCGAGCATGTCGTCAAAGGTCCAGTTCTCGTTCGGCTCGATGCCGTGCCGGTCGAGCACCGACTTGTTGTACATCCAGTCGCTCGTACCACCCTGGAACGGCAACCCCCAGATCTTGCCGTTCGGATACGGCCAGATCTGGTGCTGGGGCGCGCCGATGTACATGTCTCTCGTGCGGCCCCACTGCTTCATGAAGGGCGTCAGGTCCGCAAACAGCCCCCGCTTCGCCCAGTACACGAACACGTAGCCCGCCCACAGGAACAGGTCGCCCATGTCGTCGGCCGCGATCAGCACCGCCGTCCGTGCAAACACCGAGCCACTCTTCGCCTGCTCCTTGCCAGCGTCAATCCGCACGTCCACGGTGACCTCGGGGTGCAACGAGTTGTAGTACTCCATCGCCCGCTTGATCACCTCAGCCCGCGTACCCTCCCCCCAGTCGGTATCGAATATGATGTGCTTCGGGCCAGTCGTAGGAGCGACGACCTTCTCCACCACCTTTTCGACGACGACCGGCTTCTCGACGACGACTTCCTTCACCACTTCCTTCTCGACGACGACCGGCTTCTCCTTCTCGACCACGATGGTCTGCCCGGCGGCCCCGGCCGCACCCTTGGCGCCGGCCGCCCCGGCCGCCCCGCGCTCACCCTGGGCACCAGCGGGTCCGGCCGGGCCCGCCGGGCCTTGGACGTAACGAATCTCGATTTCACCACAGGCAGCCGCCAGCACACCGCTCAACGCGGCGGCTGCGCCACCGAGATACCTTCTGCGGATCACACGCGCCATGACAACTACCTCCTTACAGGTTGCGTACACGCCGAACGCGACTGGTTGTCCGTGGTTTCCGCGCGTTCCATCCTTCCTTTCTCCACGGACAGGTGCTTCGTGGCACCCAGTATACTGGCCGGAAGCAGTTATGCAAATATTCTTGTGCTTATGCAAATATTCTCGTGCATAGCGCAAGTCCAATCCGCTCTGCTCTTCGCCCCTACGAGCCGAAGATTTCATGCAGCCGCCGGCCGATGGCCTCGATCTCCCAATCTGCACACACGCGCACGTCAAAGCGGATGGCCGCCGGGTGCGCCGGATCATCGCCGCCTTTGACCGCTACCGGCGGCTCGCCAGCCTGCAGCTGCTCGATCACGTCCTCCATCGTACGGCCGCTCTCTGGCTGCACGACAAGGTACGCCGAGGCGAACGGCCGCCCAATGCGGTCCGGGAAGTGCAGCTCCGCGCTCGCGCCCTTGAGTCCTTGGGCCAGGTCTACGAGCCTTTGCGTCTTGCGGTGATGCTCGGCCAGGCGCGCCTCGTCATCCTGCTCCGCCCACCAGATGAGCGCCGCCACCTGTGCGACCACCTCCTCCTTGCTCACCTTGCACACGCGGCCGATCCCCTGCGTCGGCGACGCCTGCATGGCGACCGCCGCCATCAAGTCGGCACGGCCGGCCAGAATGCCCGACCCTTGCGGCCCCTGTAGCCCTTTGCCGCCGGAGAAGGCCACGAGCGCGGCCCCGTCCTCGATGTAGCGCCACAGGTTTTCTCTGGGCGGCAGGTGATTGGAGTTGTCCACGAGCACCGGTACCTGGTGTGCATCCGCTACCTCCACGACCTCCCGCACCGTCAGCTCCCCCGGTAGCTGCCCGGTGCCCCAATAGACGAGCGCCGTCTGCGGCCCCAAGGCGGCTTCCAACTCGTCTCGCGTGGCCGGTCCGCCGTTCCCTATCTCATCGAATTGCACCCCGGTCGTCTTCAGCGCGTGCGCGTAGCCGTAGTGGATGTATTCGCGGCCGTCCGGCCCGATCTGGCGCGGAAAGCGCTCGGCAATCACGCGATCCTTCATGCCCGTGCCGGCGAGGTGGGGAAGCTGCTGCATCTTGACCGGATCCGTGCCCGTCAGAATCGCGGCCGTACCGACCAACAGCGCCGCGGCGCACCCCGACACGATGTAGCCGCTCTCGGCATGGGTGTAGTGGGCGATCACCCGCCCGGCCGCCCGTTGCAGCTCCTCCATGTCCACGTGCCACTTGGCAGCGGCCCGCATCGAATCCAATACCTCTTCGGGAATCAGCGTGCCGCCAACCCGCGTCGTGTGGCAGGTCGCGTTGATGACCTTCCTGACGCCCAGGGCAGCGTAGGGATCGCGGATCATGTCGTCGAGAGTGAGCATGGTGGGTACCTCCATCAGAATTGCAGCGGTGGCGCCGGCGCCCGGCCGCCTGTTGCCGATGCGCCGGGTTCTCCCTATCATAGCGGCGTAGCCGGTTTCCCGCGGCTCGAAACAAACCAGCACTACTGGCGTCGTGCCTATCCCTAGAATAGGGGGGAATCACGATGGAGGAGGAAAAAGCCAAGAAACCCAAGACTGCTATTGACTGGGACGCCATTCCCCACCCCGTCTTTCTGTGGGGCAATCGGCATGTCGCCCATCGCGACCCTGCTGGGCACTATCACGAGGGTGTCTTTCGAGTGTTCTACAGCCACGTGCGGCGAGAACCGGGGGAGCGCTACTACTGTCAGATTGCCGTGACGAAGAGCACCGATCTCGTCACTTGGACCGAGCCGCAGCTGTTTACGCCACGCGACCTCAACCTCAACTACTCCAGCCCCGGCAACGTCATCCGCTATGGCGACCAGTGGCTGCTCGGTACGCAGACGTATCCCCGTCCGGTAGACGATCCGGGCGCGAACCAGAACGCTCGCATCTTCAAGATGGCCAGCGATGATCTGGAACAGTGGGGCGAACCGGAGCTACTGCGCGTCAAGGGCCCGCACGTGCCCGTCAGCGAAATGGGGCGCATGATTGATGCCTACTTCTTCCCCGACAAGGACCACCCGCACAAGTGGTGGTGCGGCTTCAAGCAGAACGGCATGGGCTTGTCCTACACCTACGACTTCGAGACCTGGACCTACTACGACAAGGTTCCGGCTGGCGAGAATGCCTGTGTGCTCATCGACCGCGAGGCCGATGAATACGTCTTGATCCACGCTCCCCGCAATGGCATCGGTATCAAGCGCTCGAAGGACTTGCTCAACTGGCGCGCTCTCGGGGTGTGGACGCTCGGCCAGAGCCTGGCGCGATCTCGGAGTAAGGAGTGGCAGTGGGCGCAAGGGCGCCTAACGGCTGGTCACGTTTTGGACCTGCGCGGAGAGCCGAGCGTGGGGAAGTATGTGTTGTTTTACCATGGCGATACTGAAGAAGGCGTGCGTGAACAGGAGATACACGGCGAGGCGAGCCTGGCCGTAGCCTGGAGCGATGACCTCCTCCACTGGTCCTGGCCTGGTAGGCCGGCAGGCTAGCGCCATACCGGCCAGCTCTAGCTATCCGGAAGTACCGGTCACAGTACGTCCAGAAGGTCACTCGATAATCAGGGGACGACACTTACAGATGAATACCATAGGCGAGAAGGGAGAACACCGATGACGTCGGAAAAAGCCAAGAAACCCAAGACTGCTATTGACTGGGACGCCATTCCCCACCCCGTCTTTCTGTGGGGTAATCGTCACATCGGCCACCGCGACCCGGCCGGACACTACCACGAGGGCGTCTTCCGCGTGTTCTACGGCCAGGTCCGGCGCGAGCCCGGGCGGCGGGTCTACTATCAGCTTGCCGTAACCAAGAGCACCGATCTCGTCACCTGGACCGAGCCGCAGCTGTTTACGCCACGCGACCTCAACCTCAACTACTCCAGCCCCGGCAACGTCATTCGCTACGGCGACCAATGGCTGCTCGGTACGCAGACCTATCCCCGTCCGGTAGACGACCCGGGCGCGAACCAGAACGCTCGCATCTTCAAGATGGCCAGCGATGACCTGGAGCACTGGGGCGAGCCGGAGTTGCTCCGCGTCAAGGGCCCGCACGTGCCCGTCAGCGAAATGGGGCGCATGATTGATGCCTACTTCTTCCCCGACAAGGACCACCCGCACAAGTGGTGGTGCGGCTTCAAGCAGAACGGCATGGGCTTGTCCTACACCTACGACTTCGAGACCTGGACCTACTACGACAAGGTGGTCGCCGGCGAGAACGTCTGCGTGCTCGTGGATCGGGAGGCCGACGAGTACGTGCTGATCCATGCCCCGCGCAACGGTGTTGGGATCAAGCGCTCCCCCAACCTCCTGCAGTGGCGCGACTTGGGCATATGGACGCTGGGACAGAGCAAAGACTGGCCGTGGGCGCGGGGCCGCCTCTCGGCCGGGCACGTGCTGGACTTGCGGGCGGAGCCGGGCGTGGGCAAGTACGTGCTGTTCTATCACGGCTCGACGGAAGAAGGCGTGCGGGAGCAGGAGACGCATGGCGAGTCCAGCCTGGCGCTGGCCTGGAGCGACGACCTGCTCCACTGGTCCTGGCCCGGCAAACGGGCGAGCCGGACCTAACCTCTGACAGGCCGCAGCCGCACGGATAGTGCCAGGTGTGGTGCGGCTTTGACCTGTCACCCGGCCCCTTCCCTGGCAGGGAAGGGGCGCCCCAGGTATATCCAAGCTGTCCACGTCCGCATCCGGCCCGAGGAGGTGCAGCGCACCGATGAGCGAGCCTAGACCAAGGGCGATACTGTTCGACTTGGACGACACCATTCTGGAATACGACGGCAGTGCCGACCGAGTGTGGCGCTCAGTGGTCGCGGAGCACGCAGGCGGCCTGGCCGGGCTAGACGTCGAGCGGTTCATGGCCGTCCTCAACCAGTACCGGGAATGGTACTGGGGCGATCCCGAGCGTCATCGCAGAGGCCGCTTAGACCTCCCGCTCGCCCGCCGGGAGGTCGTCAGGGGTGCCTTTGATGTGCTGGGACTGACGGCGCCGGCGATGGCCGATGAGATCGCTCATGCGTATTCGGTGCAGCGTGAGCTAGAGGTCAGCCCCTTCCCCGGCGCTATCGAGACGCTGAACTACGTCCGGGCACAGGGCATCCGCATGGCACTGGTCACGAACGGGACGTCCGCCATGCAACGGGGCAAGATCCAACGGTTCGGCTTGGAATCCTACTTCGACCATATCCTGATCGAGGAGGAGTTCGGAGTCGGTAAACCCGACGAACGGGTGTACCTGCACGCCATCGCGCAGCTCGACGCATCTCCTTCCGAGGCGTGGATGGTAGGCGACAACCTCGAGTGGGAAGTGGCCACGCCGCAGCGACTGGGCATCTTCTCCATCTGGGTGGACAGCGCCGGCACCGGCCTCCCGGAGACGGCCAACGTGAACCCGGACCGCATCATCCGCCGGCTCTCCGCCCTGACAGACTTCCTGCGCTGAGCCATGGAGCGCCCGGCAGAGGTGGAACGCGGCACTAGCCCCTTCTTGCATCCTCGCATCGTAGGGAGACGGGCGCAGCAGACGGCATAGTTTGTCGCCGAGGATGGGGTTGCTGCCTGGCCACTGTGGCGCCAAACTCGCTACCCTGATGGAGCGGGGCAGGACGAAAGGAGTACCGGAATGGCAGAGAAGGTCGTGCTCACGCTGCATGTGTGGCAGGAGGATGACCACTGGATCGGTGAGTGTGTCGAATTGGGCACGATCACCGATTCTTGTTCCCCAGAGGCTGTACTAGATGAATTAGTGGAGTTAGTGATGCTCACCGTAGAGGCGCTGGGTGACACCGGTGAGCGCGAGCGGGTATTCGCCGAGCGTGGCGTAACGGTCTATCGTGATGAGCCGCCAGCGGTCTTCATGGCGCCGCCAGTACCGTTGAGACACCAGAGCCGTGTATGTGTGCGTTTCCAGGACCTCCCACTCATCCCTCGTGAACGATTAGAGCACCATCGGCGCGTACCGGCATAGGTGAGGGCGGTTGATCCGACTCTTCGAGCGTGATGGCAGTTGGCGCCGGGTGCGGCGAGCACCGCATGGTGTGGTCTTTGACCGGTACGACGCTGATGGTACGTACCGCTACACCACCTTCCCTGACAAAAGCCGCTCACTGGCCCCGGGCACACTCAGCGGTATTCTCAGACAGAGTGGCCTCGGACGTGCCGGTTTGCGCCGGATGATCGAGCAGCACGGGTAGTGCCCACCTATAGCCCCTCCGCTCTGGCTGAGAAACGGGCGCGCGCAACCACCAGGGTTGCCCCTACAGAGGGGCGCGGGACGGCCTCACTTGCGGTCGGCGAACACCGTCTCTTTGAGCTGAGTCTGAAGCTCGAAGATCGAGCCAACGCGCGGCGGCTGCGGTGAGGGGATACGCACCGCGGTATGCGGGAGTTGGCGGTACTCCCTCGTCGGCTCGCCACGCACCATCATGCCGTCGAACGCTGCGTAGTCCGGTGTCCCGCTCAGCGGCCAGGCATCGGCGGCCGCGTATTGATACAGCAGCAGGCGACGCGGTCGTGTGGAGGTATTCGGCGCCGACCCGTGCAGCGCGGCGACGTGGTGGATGGAAATGCCGCCGGCCCGCACCTCGACCGGGACCGCCTGCGTGAGGTCTACGGCCTCGCGGCTGGGTGAGATCGCACCGACGAAGTAGCCATCCTGGTGGTGGTCCAGGGTAGGACCACGGTGCGAGCCGGGAATGACGAGCAAGCAGCCATTCTCTAGCGTGCAGTCGTCGAGCGCCACACCGACGGCGAGCAGATCATCGTTCGTGTGCGGATAAAAGGCAACGTCCTGGTGCCACTCGACCGGACTCCCAATCGCCGCCGTCTTCATATTGAGCTTGTCGCCCTGAAAGCGAATGTTCGGTCCGATCAGCGGCTCCAGACAGTCGAGAATAGCATCGGAGCGCATCAGCTGGTCAAAGAACGGGTGGACTCTGGTCGGGCCCTTGATGCGGCGGAGGAGTGGACGCTTGGCCGTGTGCTCCGGCTCCAGATCGTAGACACTGGTGTGCTCGGTGACAGTGCGCGACTGCTCGACCAGCTCGTCAACGACGCGACGGGCCTCCTCAATCTGCGCCATCGGCACCACGTTCTCAAGGCCCAAGTAGCCGTTCTCGTGATAGAACTTGACCTGCTCATCTGTCAGCATCTTTTCGCCTCCTTCCGAGGGTGACGTGGGTATGCCCCCACCCGCACCCTCCCCCGTCTCGACGGGGGAGGGAATAGAGTCGTCACCTCGGCCACAGCCGCACTACTACCTAATCCGGTGCTCCTCGATGTATTCCCAGTCTATGTCCAACCCCAAGCCCGGCCGCTGGGAAATCACCACGTTGCCATCGTCGTCCAGTGGATCGGGAATGCCTCGCAGATAGGGTACGGCTTGGGGATCGTCTTTGCCAGGGCTGAGGAGACCACGCTCGTAATACTCGCAGGTGGAGGCCGGCGCCGCTCCCAGCAGCTGGGCGTGTGCCCAGCCGCTCATGTGTAGCTCGCATTGCAGCCCGAACGCTTGGCAGACGTTCATCAGCTTCCAGCAGCCGGTAATGCCACCGTAGTAGATGTCGGTCCGCAGCATGTCGGCCGCGCCCTGCAACAGCCATTCTGCCCGGCTGAACAGGCCACCGGGCGCGTGCTCCGGCGAGCAGATCGCAATGGATAGCTCCCGCGCGAGGCGGCGATACGGCTCCATCCGCGTCTCGATCATCGGGTGCTCCAGCCAGTAGAAGTTCAGCTTCTCCAGCTCGCGCCCCACCCACAGTGCCTCTTCCAGCGTGTACACGCCGTAGGGGTCGAGCATCAGGACCATATCGTCGCCGACCGCCTCGCGGACGGCCCGACAGACTTCGAGGTCTTCCCGCGGGAAGCCGGGGAGCTGGGGGGCCGGCTGTGCGGTGTGTGGGTTCCAGCAGATATAGGCGTGAATCTTGTACGCCTTGTAGCCGCGCTGCTGGCAGGCGAGCGCGTGCTCGACGTAGACCTCCGGTGGTCCCAGGTTAGGCGCCGTGCTGGCATAGGCCTTCACCTTGTCGCGCGCGCCGCCGAGCAGCTTGTTGATGGGCAATCCGGTCACTCGCCCCGCCAAGTCCCAGAGCGCACAGTCCACCAGCCCCATGTCGCGCTCGGCCAGCTTCGGCCCCCGGCTGGTCAGTTGGTCCAGCCAGTTCCACAGTTTTTCGCGATCGAGCGGGTCCTCGCCGAGTAGCAAGGGCTTGATGAGTTGCTCCATCACGTCCCGGTTGCCGCCGAGCGCGTAGCCGGCGGCGCCGTCGTCGGTGCTGATCTTGGTGATCGCATTCCTGGACGGACGGCGCTTGCCCTCCACGCCATAGCCCCAGCGGGTCCCGTGCCCCGTTTTCCAGGTACGGAACTCAATCACCTCTATATCGGAAATCTTCATCCGGCCTCCCTGTGGTGCTAGATCACGTGTTTCTGCCGTCACCGGCGCTGGTACAGCTACGCCCGGTAGCATTCCCGCAGCGCCGCCTGTTGCGCCGCCGGCAGGTACTTGGCCCCCTCGCGCAACGTCAGCCCCGACACCCGCTCGATGTGCTCGGCCAGGAATGCATACGTCAACTCCGGTCGCTGCTTGGCAACCTCCCGCAGCACCCAGCCGATCGCCTTGCGGATGAAGAACTCCTTTTCCTCCACCATGCCGGCGGCCAGCCGGGCAAACAGCCCGAAATCGCCGCGCCCGGCGCGTAGCGGGTCAAGCAGCGCGAGCAGCGCGGCCCGGCGTAGCCAGAAGCGCTCATCATCGGCCCACCCCGGTAATGCCCGCTTGGCCTGAGCATGGCGTTCCACGAGGCGCCCGGCGACCTTGATCGAGAGCCAGTCTACATGGTCCCACGTATGGCAGCGCTTGAGCAGGCCCCGCATGACGGCCATATCGGCGGTCAATAGGAGGTCTGCATACAACTCCAGCAGCGCGATGGCGAGCGAGCGCAGGTCGTGGTAGGAAGTAGCCCACAGCCCGGCCGTCAGGGTCAACAGGTCGTCGCGGCCGAGATCGCGGCGCTCGCGGCGAAAGGCTTTGGCCGTCTTCCGTATGAAGGGAACGGTCACGCCGTGAAACGCCAACTCGCTCTTGAGGTACGCCTGCTGCCCAGCGGCGCGCTCCGCGGTGCCCTCGGCGCGAAATGCCGTCCGAAAGGCCGCAATCTGCTCGGATGGGTCTACCGCCATATCACCCACATCGTCATCATGCAGAACGGTCGGCGAGTATTAACCGGCCGCCGCCGGGGCAGGGCGCGGACGGGCGCTACAATGATGCCGGTCCGGTGCAATCAGTGGTGCGACCGGGGCAGCGCCGGTATAGTCACGGGCACGAGCAATGGAGAAAGGACAAAGAACCGGTGAGTGCTACGGCTACCCCCCAACGAGTACCGGTCCCCGGACATCCGGAGGGCTGTGAGACCCCGCTGACGGCGCAAGTAGGCTGGCAAACGCCACCCGGCGCCTTCTATACACGCAGCCATTTCCTCCCGACGCCGGTGCTGGCGGCTCAGGACTGGCAACTGTCCGTCGAGGGCGCGGTCGAACGGCCGCTGGCCCTGACGCTGGACGAGCTACGGGCGCTGCCGTCTCATACCGTGATCGCCACCCTGGAATGCGCCGGCAACAACCGCAGCGTCCTGGACCCGCCGGCCGACGGCATTCAGTTCGGCTGTGGCGCCGTCAGTACGGCCGAATGGTGCGGCGTCTCGCTGGCGACCGTGCTGAATCAGGCCGGCCTGCGGTCCGACGCGCAAGAGGTGCTCGGCGAGGGCACGGACCGCGGTCACGAGAAGTCATTAGGGAAGGAGATTCCCTTCGAGCGTAGCCTGCCGCTCGGCAAGGCACTCGATCCCGATACGCTCCTCGCCTACGAGATGAACGGTCAGCCCTTGCCCGATGAGCACGGGTTTCCGGCGCGGCTGATCGTGCCCGGCTGGTACGGGATGGCCTCGGTGAAGTGGTTGGCGAAGCTGCAAGTGCTCGACCAGCCGTATGGCGGATTCTTCCAAAAGACCAAGTACATCTATGAGGTGCCTGGAGAGGCATCCACGCCAGTCAGGACCATGCGCGTGAAAGCAACCTTCGCGCAACCGGCCGACGGCAACACCGTGCCGGCCGGCACCCCGGTCACCGTGCGCGGCTACGCCTGGTCCGGCGAGGGCGCGGTGAGCCGCGTGGCCGTCAGCACGGACGGCGGCGCGAACTGGCAGGATGCCGAGCTGACGGCGGCGCCGGGGCAGTGGGCCTGGTGCGAGTGGTCGCTGGAGTGGACACCCGGCGCCGCCAGCGCCGCCACGCTCCTCGTCCGCGCGACGGACGCAGCGGGCAACGTGCAGCCGCTCGCCGTACCGTGGAACCGCCTGGGCTACGGCAACAACGGCGTGCAGCAGATCACCGTCAACGCTCGATAAGGCGGTGGGCGGCACTGTCACTCCCACCGTCCCGCTCGTCATTTCCGCGAACGCGGAAATCCAAGCTGTCCCTCCACGCGGTGGAGAGGGCCGGGGTGGGGTCCGCCGGGGTGAGGCACGGCGGCGAGTAGGAGAGACGACCATGAGCGCTGTCTACGACGACCTCGGGGTGAGTACGGTCATCAATGCGGCCGGGACACTCACCCGGCTCGGCGGCTCGCGGATGCCACCGGAGGTCCTCGCCGCCATGACCGCGGCGTCCCGCAGCTTCGTGCGGATCGAGGACTTGCAAGTGGCCGCCGGGCAGGTCATCGCCGCGGCGACCGGCGCCGAGGACGGCTACGTCACCGCCGGGGCGGCTGCCGGGCTGCTACTGGGCACGGCGGCGTGCGTGGCCGGGCTGGACCCCGCGGCGATGGATCGCCTACCGGACACGCGCGGCCTGAAGAGCGAGGTGGTCGTGCAGCGCGTCCACCGCAACAGCTACGACCACGCGGTCCGCACGGTGGGCGTCCGGTTGGTGGAGGTCGGCGGCCTGGGACATCCCACGCCGCGGCCGACCGAGCCGTGGGAGCTTGCCGCCGCGATCACGCGCCGCACCGCGTGCGTGCTGTGGCCGGTGATGGCGGCGCCCAACGCGCTAACGCTGACCACCGTGACGCGGATTGCCCATGACCACGACGTGCCGGTGCTCGTAGACGCCGCCGCCGCGCTGCCGCCACCAGAAAACCTGCAGCGGTTCATCACCGAGGGCGCCGACCTGGTGACGTTCTCCGGCGGCAAGGCGCTGCGCGGGCCGCAGGCCTCCGGCATTCTGGCCGGGCGGGCCGACCTCATCCGCTCGGTGGCGTTGCAGCATCAGGACATGGACGTGCTCCCCGAGACGTGGACGTGGCGGCACCTGCTGGAGCAGGGCGTGGTGGCCGGCCCGCCCGGACAGGGGATCGGGCGGGTGGCGAAAGTGGGGCGCGAGGAGGTCGTCGGCCTCGTCACGGCGCTGCAACGCTATCTGGCGCTCGACCACGACGCCGAGCGGCAACGCCTGGTGGCAAGAGCGCGCCGCTTGGCGAGCGAATTGGCCGACTTGCCTCACATCACGGTGACTGCACTCGACGGGCCGGAGGAGCGGTTTCCGAGCGTGCGCCTGGACCTGGACGAGGCCCGGCTCGGCACCACGGCCATCGCAGCGGTCAATGCGCTGGCCGGCGGCGACCCGATCATCGCGGTCGGGCAAGGCCTCGCTCCCCACGGCAGTCTCCTGCTCAACCCCTTCAACCTGGATACCGCCGACGAGATGACGACCGTCGTGCGGCGGCTGCGCGAGGTGTTGACGCCGCCGTAGGGGGGCTGACTGTGCTGCGAGGCGGAAATTAACGCATAATCGCGGTGGTAAGCACGTAACTCAACCGGAGGAGGCAACCGTGACAGGCGAATATCGAGCGGTGATCGTGGGGGCTGGGCGGAAAGCCGGCCCGATTGACGACGAGCGTGGCCCTGGCGACCGCGCCTGGCTCAAGCCGTGGGGACACGCCAGCGCCTACCAGGCGGTGCCCGGCTGCCGGGTAGTCGCGGTGGCCGACCCGCTGGAAGACAAGCTGCACCGGTTCTGCAACCGCTACGACATCCCGGGACGCTACACCGACTACCGCCAAATGATCGAGCGCGAGCAGCCCGATCTGGTGAGCGTCACCACCTGGGCCGGCCTGCACGCGGAAGTCGCGGTTTTCGCGGCCGAGCACGGCGCCCGCGGCATCTACGTGGAGAAAGCGCTGTGCGGCTCGTTGGCCGAGGCGGACGCCATGCGCGCGGCCTGCCGCCAGCACCGCGTAGCGTTCAACTACGGGGCCGGACGCCGGTACCGGCCTGGCTACCGCAAGATGCGCGACATGGGTGCCAGCGGTGAGCTAGGTGAGGTGCGCGGCGTGATTATCAACTGCGGCATGGGCGGCCTGATGCACGGCCAAAGCCATATGGTGGATACGGCCATGCACCTGCTGGGCGACTCGGAGCCGGAGTTTGCCCAGGGCTATATTCACATCGAAACCGGGCCGGACGGCGAGCACACTGACGGCTACTACGACGCGGCAGCCAACCGCTGGTGCGGGCAGAGTGTCAGCGGGAGCGACCCACGGCTCGCCGCCGCCTATATTCGCTTTACCGACGGCACCGACGCCACGATCTGGGCCAATGGTGGGCGCTGGTACCAATTCACGCTCGTCGGCACCACCGGGCTGGCGCAGGCCTCGGACAACAACAGCAGCTACGAGGCTCGCCGCATTGCCGAGGCGGGCATCTTCCGCTCGGAGCCGCTGCCCTTCCCTGCGTTCGAGGACGAGAGCGATACGGTCATTGCCATCCGTGAGCTGGTCGCGGCCATCGCGGCGGACACGCCGGAGGCCACGTCCGGGAACATTGAGCGTACACACCGCGGGACCGAGATTCTGTTTGCCCTGGCCCAATCGCACCTGGAAGACGGCCGCCGCATCGGATTCCCCGTAGAGAACCGCACGATGTACATTCCCTCGCGGTAGGAGTTGTCAGCTATTAGCTATCAGCCGTCAGCTATCAGCGAGGGGCCGAGCGCGATCCTTCGCGCCCCTACGGCTCGGCTCCTGGTGCTGGCATGATTCGGCAAACGACGCTACTATAGGCACTGTTGTAGCCGCCGATTCTCACCGGAGTAGCGGCGGCCTCGCCAGGCACGGACGGTGCCAGCTACCACTATGTTGAGGAGGGTTGCCATGGTACAGACGAGCAGAGCGGTGACGCGGCGGACGTCGTTAGCGATGTTAGCTGGGGCAGCGGGGGTGGTGCTCGCCGCTTGCGGTGAGCCGACGGTGCGGGTCGTCGGCTCCCCCGAAGAGGCCCGCGGACCAGCCGGGCCGACCGGGCCGGAAGGACCGAAGGGCGCTACCGGCCAGCAGGGCGCGCAGGGTGCCGCCGGAGCGGTCGGTATGACTCAGGTACTCGTGGAGTATTGGAACAAGTCCCGGCCCTCGCACCCCGAGCAGATCGGCATTACGGCCGTGATGAAGGCCTGGGAGGAGCAGGGCGATGGCCGCTACAAGTTGCTCATCGGTCAGAACGCCCAAGCCGTGAGCCTGGACAAGTTCAAGACGTCCATTGCGGCCGGTGCCCCGCCGAACATCTCCGTTTCCTACAACTTCAACGGCAGTGACCTCAACACCACCGGGGGCTTGGTGAACTTTGACGAGCAGTTGAGGGCGGAGAAGGAATGGGGCGAAATCCGCCAGACGATCTATCCGCAGCTCCTGAAGTCGAACACGTGGAAGGACTTCCTCTACGGCATCCCGGCCTACAACAGCTACTTCAACATGTACTACAGCCCGGCGCTGCTCCAGGCGGCCGGTCTGGGGGACCCCAAAGAAGGCTGGACATTCGACGAGTTCCTGGGCATGGCGCAGCAGGCGGCCAAGCCGCCCGACATCTGGGGCTACAACAGCGCGTGGGTCACGGCCCACTGGATGATGTGGTTCGGCAGCAACGGCGGCAAGTTCACCAATGATGAGGTGACGAAGGTGACGCTCACCTCGCCTGAGGGCCTCGAAGCGCTCGAATGGGAGTTGGGCCTGGTGCAGAAGAACCTGCAGAAGCCCCACGATGGGTCCGGCGGCGGTGGCTACAAGGAACTGCTACCTGAGCAGAAGGTGGTATTCCAGTTTGCAGTACCGGCGCGCCTGACGGTCCTCAAGAAGGACAACGTTTCCTTCGCCACGACGAAGTTCCCTATTGGCCCGAAGAACACGGCCGGCACGCCCTATACCACCGGCGCCGCCTATGCCTTCAACGTCTACAAGCACGAGGACGAAGATGCCCAGCACGCCGCAGCGTTGGCCGCCATGTGGGGTGCGGGACGTGATGGCCAGTTCATCTTTGCCCGGGAGACGAACGTTCCGCTGGCCTCGCGGGCAGTGACCGAGTCGCAGGAGTACATCAATGAGTTCTCCGGCGACACGGAGTACTGGCCGTTCATCGAGGTCAATCCGTTCTTCGATCCCTACCCCAACTATCCGAAGTACTGGCCGTGCTACGGCATCCTGACCAAGCAGTTGCGCCGGGTGTGGGCTGGTGACGCCGGGCCGCGCGAGGCACTGGAGCAGGCCCAGCGCGAGTCCCAGATCCTCCTCGACGAGAGCCTCGCCCTCTAGCACCGCGAGCGACTGATCGCACGTGATAAGCCCGAGGCGCTGTCGTGGGTGGGCGTAATGCCATCCCGCGGCGGCGCCTCGTTGCCGCATTGACGTCGTAGGGTGCCCACAAGGGACACCCCTACATATGGTCGGACGCTCCCGGCCTGGGGCGGCAGTGCTGCAGCGACTATACTGCTGGCGATATGGCCCGGTTGCTCGATGGCGTCGTGGTGCTGGACTTCTCGCGGGTCTTGGCCGGCCCCTTCGCGGCCATGCTGCTGGCGCAGTTGGGCGCCCGCGTCATCAAGATCGAGCCACCCGGCGGTGATGAGTCCCGCGGCTTCGGCCCGTTCGCCGGGGAGCATTCGCTCTATTTCATCGGCGTCAACCAGGGCAAGGCCGGGCTGGCACTCGACCTGAAGCAGCCCCAGGGTCTCGATCTGGCGCGGCGGCTGACGGAGCGGGCCGACGTGCTGCTGGAGAATTTTCGGCCGGGCACGCTGGACCGGCTGGGTCTAGGCTATGCCACCCTCAGCGGCCGCAATCCCCGGCTCGTCTATTGCAGCCTCTCGGGCTTCGGGCAGTTCGGCCCCCGGTCGTCGCACGGCGCCTACGACGTCATCATCCAGGCCGCGTCCGGGTTGATGGGGCTGACCGGGCCGGAAGGCGGTCCGCCGGTGCGCGTGGGCGCGTCGGTCGGCGATCTGATTCCGGCGCTCTACGCGGTCATCGGTATCGTTAGTGCGCTCTATCGCCGCGCGCAGTCGGGGCAGGGCTGCTATCTCGACTTGGCAATGCAGGACGCGGTGGTAACGGTCGTCGAGAACGCGCTGGCGCGGGCCTGGGCCACCGGCGAGGACCCGCAGCCACTGGGCAGCCGGCACCCAGCGATCACGCCGTTCGCTTCCTTCCCCACGTCCGACGGCGAGATCGTCGTCGCCGCGGGCAACGACGCGCTGTGGGAACGCCTGTGTGCGGCCATCGAGCGCCCGGACCTGCTCGAACACCCCGACTACGCCACCAACGCGCTCCGCACCACCCACGTGCAGGCGCTGACGGACGCGCTCTCCGGCACCTTCCGACAGCGCACGACGGACGCATGGCTCGCAGTGCTGGAGGCGGCCGGTATCCCCGCGTCGCGCGTCGCCCGGATCAGCGACCTGCTGCAGGACGAGCACCTGCTAGCGCGGCGGATGATCCAGGAGCTTGAGCAGCCGGGCGTAGGACGACTGCCGGTCCCGGGCAACCCGATCAAGGCCGGCGGCTACGGCGATTCACTCCGCGGCCCCGCCCCGGCCTACGGCGCAGACGCCGAGACCGTTTTACACGACCTGCTGGGGCTGACCGCCGAGGAGGTCGCCGCGCTCCAGCGCAGCGGCGTGCTGTTGGGTGGGTGAGGAGGGCCGGGGAGTACATCCCTCACAGTGGTATACTGCCGTTCATTCCAATCCGGGAGAAGAAGATGCTCACCAATGCCACGTTCAAGATCGTAAGCTGGGACGAGGAGGCTTTTGACGAACCAGAAAATGGGCCAAAGCTGACCCGGGCGCACGTGAAGAAGTCTTTCCACGGTGATCTGTCCGGGACAGGCAACCTCATGTACGTAATGACGTACCTCGACAGTGGGAACGCCTCGTTCACAGGTTTCGAGAAGGTTGTGGGCAGCCTAGGTGGGCGGACAGGCAGCTTCGTGCTACGGCACACGGGGTCTTACGACGGAGAGAAGGCCACGGCGGAGTACGAGGTGGTGCCAGGGTCGGGTACAGACGAGTTAGCAGGGCTTTCGGGTACCGGCGGGTTCTCTGCTGGACATGCCGAGGAGCACGACATGACGCTGGAGTATGAGGTGTGACTCGCACCCAAGTCCGCTGATTCCTGAAATGCCCACACAATCCAAACATTACCCTCTGTAAAGACACTGTAGAGCCGGATGCGGTGAAAGTCGCACGTCCGGTTCGGAGAGGGGCCGAGGCAGGTACTGGCCCCCCTATGGTCCCCCCGCAAGCGGGGGGACGGGCTGGCGCTGCCTAGCGCTCGGCGAAGTAGTGCGCCACCTTGGAGATGGCCGTCACCATGTCGTCGGCGTCGGACTCGGTGATGCCTTCGTGGCACGGCAGGCGCATACTGTTGCTGCGGGTGCTGTCGGCCAGCTTCTCGGCTACCGGACAGAGGCCGGGCGAGTAGTCCACGTCGTCCAGGTTTCGGTCGCCGTAGTCGAAGGGGAAGTGGCTGGTGCCAAACACCTGCTTGCGCTGGAACATGTCCTGCAAGTAGAGCGCCGCCGCGTACCCGGCGCCGGTTCCGATCCCCTCGGCGCTCACGGCTCTGGCGAACTCGGCGCCGCCGACTCCCAAGACCTCGGGATCAATTGACGGCATGTAATGCCAATAGGACGAGACGGCCTGCGGCGCGACGTAGGGCGGATGGACCCCGGGTACGTCGGCGATGCCGGCCGTGATATGAGCAGCGATCTTCCGCCTATGCTCGGCTAGGCGGTCGCCCTTGGCCAACTGCGCCAGCGCCACCGCCCCTTGCAGTTCCGTCATCCGATAGTTCAGGCCGAAGCGTTTGTAGACGCGCATGCCCTGGATCACCCGGCCGCGCGACCAGCCCTTATCCTGGAAGAACGCCAAGCCCATCCCCAGCTCCGGATCGTCGGTGGTCGTCATGCCGCCATCGCCGGTCGTAATGACCTTGGACTGCTGCAAGGAAAAGCAGCCGATGTCGCCAATGGAGCCGACCACCTGACCCCGCCAGGTCGCAAAGTGCGACTGCGCGCAATCTTCGATCAGGTAGAGGTTGTGCCGCCGGGCCAGGTCGAGGAAGGCATCCATATCGCACGGCTGGCCCATCAGATGGACGGCAATGATCGCGCGGGTGCGGGGCGTGATAGCCGCCGCCGCCTGCTCCGGATCGAGGCAGTAGGTGCGCGGGTCAATGTCAGCGAACACGGGCACGCAGTTCTGCGCCAGGATCGGTCCCACCGTACCCCAGTCTGTGATCGGCGTGGTGATGACCTCATCGCCCGGCTCCAAATGGAGCGCGCCCAAGGCCACGTGAATGGCGGCCGTGCCGGAAGTCGCGGCCGTGGCAAAGCGGACCCCGTGCCGCTCGGCCCACGCCGCCTCCAGCGCCTGCACTTTGGTCCCGTTGTTCCGGTTGAGTGCGCCGGAACGGATGACCTCGGTAAGCTGGGCCAACTCCTCGTCGCCCACGTCTCGCCCGCTGGAATCCCCAATCGAGGCCAGCGGGGCCGTCCGTACCGGCGTCCCGCCGGCAATCGCCGGGCGCTCCATCGTCGCTACGACCATCGCTCTATCTCCTCACTCCCGATGCTGTGTGCCCACGCAGTCACGCCAAGATATTACCCGATTGGCTCCGGGGATAACCCCCACCCTGCCCCTCCCCGTTGCGACAGGGGAGGGGATGGACCGCCCCCCGCTCCGCAGGGGGACCATAGGGGGCCGGGGCTATCCGAACGCAACACGGCCGGTCGCAGCGCGGTAGGAGCGGTCGAATTCGGCGCTCCCGTCGTCGGCACGCTGCTCCAACTGCGACCCGGACACGAAGCGCGGTAGATTGCCATGCTCGACCTCACGATGTAGGTCGCTCTCGTCGCCGGCCACCATGGCGGTGTGGTCGGGCATACCGTCGGCCGAGTCCCACGTCATGACGTAAAGCTGCCGGGCGCGCGGCTTGGCCTGGTCGAAGCTATCCAGCCGGCACTTCGCCAAGGCGTCTTCGTCTACCTCGACGCCCAACCCCGGCTCCTGGGACACGCGCACGTAGCCCGCCACGACCTCCAGCGGCTCGGCGAGCAGATCATCACTGTAGATGTGCATACAGGTGACGGCCGGCCACTGCGCGTGGGTACAGACCGCGCCGAGCTGCATGGCCCAGGCCGTCGTCAGCCCGGTGCCGACCAGCTGGAGCCAGAACGGCTTGTTGGCCTGAGCAGCAATGGTGGCCTGATCGAGCACGCTCTTCACATCACCGCCGATGACAAAGCCATCGCACACGTCGTCGGCCAGAGCGGTCATAATGGGCGGGCTGCCGAAGTGCATGGCGATGGGAAACCTGACCTGGGAGCGGATCTGGCGGTTACCGGCCACGTCTCCCTGCGGAATCGGCGTCTCTACGATCTTGACGTTGGAGAACTGCTCCAACTCGCGCAGATGCAGCACCGCGGTCCCGGCGTTCGCCAAGGTGCTGTTGTAGTCGAGATCAATGTCGAGCTGCGGCGCGACCTGCGTGACCGCCTCGATCTGGGTGAGGACATCGCGCCAGGACCGCCCTTTGAGCTTGATCGAGGTGTAGCCGCGGCTCACGGCAAGCTGGGCCTCGGTCGCCCACTCGTCGGGGGCCATATCCAGGCACCACCAGGAAATCGGCGCCGCCTCCCGGACGGCAGGTCCCAGGAGGCGGGAGCAGGGTACGCCGGCCGCTTTACCGGCCACGTCCCAGAGCGCCATCTGGAGTCCGGCGCCATGCGACCGGTCCCACAGCAAGTCGAACGGGTTGCATCCCTGGAGCGCCGCCGTCAACTCGGCCGAGCTGCGTCCCCAAGTGTACTCGGCAATCGTCTCGCCGTAGCCCACGTGACCGGAATCGGTGGTCACGCGCCACACCTCGACCAGCGACCAGTCGCCGCCGAGTCGCTGCATGTGGGTGGCATGGCGGGGGGCAAACGGGACCTGCAAGGGGATCAACTCGACATCCGTGATGCGTACACTCATCTCTCACCTCCAAGGTAACGCGCTCGGCGGCCGCCTCCACAAGCTACAACTCGCCGCCGGGAACGTGTACGCGCAACCATATCAGGGCGTGAACGATTGGTGTCACTGCTCATGCCTGCACTTTTTCGTCGCTGGGTGCGACTCCCAGCCGGCTCACCGCCTCTTGCCGTAGACGGAAGTCGCCGAGGTAGACGGACGTACTCGGCGTCCGGCCCCACTCACCCCTAGTGCATCAACAGCTCTTGGGGCTGGTCCTCGGGGTTGGCGCCGTGCGCGACGAGCAGGTCGCGTATCTCGCTCCTGTGGACATCATCCCTGGACCGCCAATTCGTCGCCAAGGGAGAGGCGCCCCACCTATTCTTGAGGTTGACGTTCGCCCCCCTCTCGAGCAACAGCTTCAGCATGGACACCGAACCGCTGGAGACGGCGGCATGCACCACGGTACTCCGTCCATGGCCGCCGTTGGCCAGGATTGCCTGGCCGTTGATCTCGGCGCCCCGGTCCAGCAAGAGTTCGACCACGCCGATCTGTGCCCTGTGCGCGGCAACCTTCAGCGGCGTCAACTCGGCCATCGGCTGGTCTTCGTAGAGCGCCTCTATGAAGCATGGGTCGGCGTCCAGCAGCGAGCCGACTGTCTCGACGCGGCCCAGGGCCGCGGCTGCGTGAATCGTCATCGCAGCCCCACGCTCTACCATCACGTCCACCACGTCGCCCTTGTCGTTCCAGGCGGCATCGTGGAGAAGGGACACCTGGACCACATTGGACTCCAGTAGAGACGGGGCGCCGTCGAGGACGGCGGCCACCTCGGCAGCGGTACCGTCGATATAGGCATCAATCAGTCGGCACCGGTGGTTGAGCAGTTGAGTTGCCCTGGTGCCAGGGAGCTTGCGGATCTCGGCGTGTTCCGTCAGCAACTCGACGGTAGACGCATGATGCGCTTTCCGGGCCTGCTGGATCGCGGTGAGGCCGTCCTTATCAACGTGGTCGAGATCGGCCCCGTGGCAGAGCAGCAATTCGACGGCCGCATTCTGCCCGTTGCTCGCCGCGACGCTGAGGTCTTCCTGCCCCCGACCACCGGGGGGGCGATCCTTGCCGACAACCCGGCCGTGATCGAGCAGCAGCTTGATCTTTGCAAGGTTTCCTCCCCAAGCTCCGAAGAAGTTGTCGGCCCGGTTCGGATCGGCGCCGGCATCCAGCAGCATCTCTAGCGAACGAACCGTTCCGTTCCGGAGAGCGCAGGCAAGCGTTTCGGACCGGCCGTTCTGACCCTTGAAATCGGGATCGGCGCCGTGGTCCAGCAGGAGTTGGATAACGTCGTCCTCCTGGTACCTGACCGCCACATCCAAAGGGGGTTTCCACTCGTCACGCCAGACGTTGGGTTCTGCACCTGCTTCGAGCAGAAGCTGGATGATGACGCGGTCGCTATAGCGGGCCGCCCACATGAGCGGCACCGGTCCTGCGCCGACGGGACTGGCCGCCGACGGATCGCCCTGCAGCAGAGTTGCCAATCGAGCAGCGTCTTTGTTCATGATCGCACCCAAGATGTCGTCGGGAGCACCGCGGTCCAGGAGCGCCTGGATCGCCGCGACGTTTCCGACGGCGCGCGCCGCCATGAGCGGCGTATAGCCCCAGGGGTCTCGTGCCTGCACATCGGCACCACGCTCCAACAGCAGGGTGAAGATGTCCTGGTGGCCCGCCGCCAGGACGAGCGGCACTTCACCGTCAGGCCAGCGGGGGTCAGCCTTCTTTGTGCGGTTTAGCAGGCTCGGGTCGGCGTCCAGCAGCGCTCGCGTCTCGTCGAGCATACCCATCCGGATCGTATGCTGGATGCCGTACCGAGCACCAGCCTCGATGAGGAGCTTGAAGATTTCCCGGCGATCATGGCTGACGGCCGTGCTGACCGGATTGTAGTCCACCCCTTCGTCGCCGCCCTTGGCGGGGTCGGCGCCGTTGGCCAACAGGAGCTTGACCATACCCACGTTGCCGGCCCACGCAGCAGCGTCCAGCGGAGTCGTGCCGACCGTATTCCCGCGTCCACCAACAGCATTGATGTCGGCGCCACGATCAATCAGGAGCTGGGCGACCTTCAGGTGCGGGTCGTCGGGGTTCGTCCCATCGTCCGCCTGCTGGGGATCGGAGCGGTGGAGCAGGGTGTCCCCCGCCTCATAGTCGCTCCGGACGCGCACGTGAACCAGCGCCGGGTCGTCGTCGAGCAGCGCCCTCACCCCTTCGACGTCACCATCTTCAACCGCCCGGAGGATGGCCGCGACGGGCCCCGGTAGCGCGCTCTCGGGAAACACGACCTCCTGGCTGCCGGCGGAGGCGGACTCGACGTGTCGTTTGAGCGCGTTCCAGTCGTGGAAGCCGTACTCCCGGGCGAGGGCGCGCTGGGCATCCTTGAGACTGAGATTAGCTCGGAAGACCTCTTCGTCGGAGAGGTTGGCTACCTGAGGCAACGACCGTCGAACACGCCGGGCCACGGCGGGTTCGCGCGACTGGCAGGCCCTCCACAGGTCCTTCGCTTGGTTTCTGAGGTGCCTGAGGTTCGGGTTGGACGGCAGCGATAGCCGAGGAGACATGAGACACTCCTTCCTGTCGCCTGCGGTCCGCGTGCGGCAGGCAGAAAGAGCGTCAAGTGATCGCCAACTGATCGTCTGGCGGGGAGGTGGCCTCGGGCCTTTCCGCGGACTCGGCGGCTCCCTCCGGAGCTTCAAGATGATGCTGCAAGGTGCGCTGTTGTGTCAAGGCCGACTAGCAGGTTAAGGTTGGAAGCACGCGGTACTATCGAACGAATGCCGCAGCGGCCGCGAGAGGAAGGGAGCAGCCGACCTATGCCGACTCGTGTAGTGGACCTGCGTAGCGACACCGTGACCCACCCAACGCCTGCAATGCGCGCGGCGATGGCCAGCGCCGAGGTGGGCGATGACGGGCATGGGGAGGACCCGACCGTCAAGCGGTTGGAGGCGCTGGCGGCCGAACGGCTGGGCAAGGAAGCGGCCGTCCTGGTATCGAGCGGGACGATGGGCAACCTCGCCGGCGCACTCACCCAGACGGAGCCTGGCGATACCATGATCGTGGGCGCCTACTGCCACCCCTCGCTCAAGGGAGCGGCCGGTATCGCCGTGTACGGCGGGGTCAAGCCCTACGAGATACCCACCGAGGGCGGGCGGATGGACCCTGATGACGTGCGGGCGGCAATCCGGTCTGTGCGCGAGAGCGAGGACGGACGACCGACTTTGCTCTGCCTGGAGAACACGCACAACCAGCAGAACGGCGTCCCACTCGACCCGGCAGCGGTCGGGAGCGCGAGCGCGGTCGCCCACGAGCACGGGCTGCGCGTCCACGTGGACGGCGCCCGCCTGTTCAATGCCGCCGTCGCCCTAGACGTGCCGGCCAGCGACCTCGTTGCCGCCGTGGATTCGGTTTCGTTCTGTCTCTCGAAAGGTCTCTCGTGCCCGGTCGGATCGTTGCTGTGTGGCGACGCGGACTTTGTCGAGCGCGCCCGCGGCATCCGCAAGCTGCTCGGTGGCACGATGCGCCAGTCCGGGGTGATCGCGGCCGCCGGCATTGTGGCGCTGGACCAGATGATTGACCGGCTGGCGGAGGATCATGCGAACGCCAAACGCTTGGCGGAGGGACTCGCCGCGCTGCCGGGCCTGTCCATCAACCCGGCCGACATGCCAACCAACCTCATCTTCGCCGACCTTGACCCGGCCATGTTCAGCGGCGACGAGTTCAGCGCCCGCCTGGCCGTGGAAGGCGTGCTGGTCGGCAGCGGCCAACGGCCGCGATTCGTCACCCACTACGGCATCACGGCCGATGACGTTGATTTCGCGCTCGCCGCCATCGGCCGCGTCACCGCGAGCGCACGGACCGCTGCGGCCGCGTAGCGTGACGGCGCGCGGCATCGACCGTCCGTAGGTGCAGGCACACCCATGGGGGCCCACACCACACATCGGAGCGCCTTCGGTTCTATGGCATCCAGCCCGTCCTCGAAGTACGAGACGTGGTGGAAACTGCCGAATGCTATCGCGACGTGCTATGCCCAAGAGCCAGGATAGGTTTTATCGCACCAGTCTGGCAGATAAAGATGGGATGCATCATTCGCCACCGCGGCTACTGGATGTGGAGATCGTCCCGCAGTGCTCTTCGAAGTTCGGCGATGATCTGCTCAGGCGATTGGTCGAGATGTACGCTCCCATTACCTTTGACTTCGATCCAACCACGCCCAACCACTGTACTTACCGCCGACAACGCAGCTTCCAATCTTTCAAAAGTGAGTTGATTCAATATCTCAGATCTCACCCTAGCCGCATACAAACTTGGCGGTGCTCCCGTATCACTCTTGAGTTCGTCGAGAATTTGCAGAAGATGGTGGACCGGCACATTTTGACCGGGCTGTTTAAGTTCATTTTCCAGGTCTTCAGTCCAAGACCTAGTTTCACATGCAGTATAGTTTCTCTTGAACAATTCGCGTAGCTTAACCAGTGTAACACCATATTTCAGGTGTAGTTCGAGCAGTTTTTGTAGAGTGTCGACCTGTAGGAGCGATATTTCTTCATTCCTTGCACTTCTATTCGCCGAAGAGCAAGGATCATCCTCACCCTGATAGGATTTGGCAATGACGAAGGCATAATCCGCATCTTCATCGGCCTTGAACTGGTTGATTCGACTGAATGGAATATCATTCGCGGCGACTCTCTCCGATGAGGTGGTCTTCGCATCGAATACAACGCGATAATTCTCACCCATGCTACCGCGCAATCCCAGTCTGGCGTCAACGACGCCGTCAGGACCGCCTGGGCGCCCACGCCTTGTGTAGCGCAAGCCCAGCGCTTCAAACGCGTAACCGGCTGCTCTTTCCATCGCTATTTGATCTTGATCAGCAATCCCCAGCAAGCGCATGGCTTCAGCTGCGACTACAGGCCCCCGCCCAATGAGTGCCCGTAAGAGGCGGTCTCGAGCCTGGAGTAGTTCGATCACCACCCTCCTGGGCAGGTTGCTATCTCGAAGGAGCGGTTCAGACAGGACTTCGGCCTGGGCAAAGAGAGTGGCTGACGCACGGTCTGCATTACCACCAAGCAACCGAGCAGCGAAAGGGTGCTCGTCGTTCACAATCAGAAGGCGAGATTGGGGCTGGTACTCCGCGAGTGGGGCATATGGGCCCCGGGATCGGTACTCAACGCTATCGAATAGGCTAGAATCGAAAGCACTATCCAAATTCCCCAGCCACTCATCGCGCAGGCAGTCATTGGCGAAACTAGGTTTGCGAATGTAGTAGGGTTCGACGTCCTCTCCTGAGAGCTGGCCTCTCACTGTATCAATGAGTGGGAGTCGAATGAGACTAGAAGGAGCATCTTCCAGCAACCGTTCAAGATCGATTCCTACCAAATCCTCGTCTAGTTGCCTCTGATAGATATTTCGGCATTCATTGAACTTTAGGTGAAGATACTCACGCAGAAGCTCTACTGCCGCCTCCTCTCGGACTCCCTCACGAGAGGACTGCAAGTAGTCTCTGAGACCATCTGCATGCACAGTCATTGTAAAGCGTGACCACGCTGCGTGATTCAGTGCATCAAGACCGAATAGTTCATCAGTTAGGTTGATGACGCGACCACGCACCCGAATAAAAAACCCGTGACTGCGGCCCATCTGAGAGGACTTCCCCACCGTCAGACGCTCTCGGTAAACGCTCGCTTTTCCCTTAATCAATCCGATACCGGGAATCGTGATCCCTCCGTCTCTAATGGATATGCCTCGACCTACAAGACTCTCTGCCGCGCTATCTTGTAACTCTCCGACGTTCAACGTAGAGATGGGCTCTAAATTGGCTCTCGATGATTTAACACGTTCGCTGTTGAGGTGAATAGCAAAGTCTGATGTCAATGGCAGCCCAGTGCTAAGCACCCACCGCAGAGTACCGGTTCGGAGCTTATCAGCTAGATCCCGGAAATCACTCAGGGCTGCAGCGGTCCATGACTCAGCAGCGTTATCGCCAAAGAGCATCTCCCAGGCAGTAGGATCACGTTCCCGGACCTCATCAACTAGCTGTTGGGCCTCGTCTTCACTGATCTTGCGAAGATCGAGAGTAAGAGGACTCTGTGCCTCCCATTGACGACCTTGCACTGTACGGAAGTCCATAGACACGTAGGCATATTGGTCTCCGGTCTTACTAATATGTGTAAGCCGCCAAGCCAAAACATATGCGGCCAGCTTTCCGATGCCGAACTGACCTATGGGCTTCCGTCCTCGGTGAAGCGGCACATCACTTTCCACCTTCGGGGATCGAGCTACTTGCCACAACGTATCCAAACCTTCGTCGTCCATTCCACAGCCGTCGTCAATTACCCAGAGAGACTCGGCTGAGGTCTGTTCCTCCCCCGGCAAGAGAATATGCACTCGGCTGGCTCCCGCATCGTAGGAATTCGACACCAGTTCCTCAACGGCTTTATGGGGACTCTGATACAGACCTTCTGAGAAAAGCTTTATGATATCAAAGTTGATCTTGACGTTGATTTCGCCGGCAACCTCACCGATGCCCCCAACTAGCTGACTCAGATGTCGCCGCAGGCCATGAGAGTTCTCGGTTGACATATCTAGTCTGCCTCCACAGGTCATAGTACAGCATCAGCACACATAGCACTCGTGCGACCTCTGCTCCGATGGCCACCGACTAGACCGGGCGGTTGAGGCTACAGCGCGTCTGCTGGGGCCGGGACGCTGCGCCGGCCGCGCAGTGGCACCTCTTTCAGGAACAGCGTGGCGACAAACGCGAGCGCGATGACGCCGGCACTGACGAGGAACACGTCGGAGATCGCCGCCGTGAGCGCGCTCCGCACACCATCGAGCACCTGTTCGAGCAAGGCCGCGCCATTCGGCCCCAAGCGTGCGAACGCGGCCGCGAGGGTGGCCGTGGCGCTCGGATCAACCAACATTTGGGGGCTTTCCTGCAGCCGACCGAGCAGCTCCGGGGGCACGGCACCGGTGACCTGCCGCGGCACGGCGTCGGCGAGGGCGGCAGCGAAGCGGTTGGTCATCACCGATCCGAGCACGGCGAGGCCCAGGGTGCCACCGATGGAGCGGTAGAACTGGGTCGCGGACGTCGCCACGCCGACGATGCGATAGGGCACGGCGTTCTGCACGGCAATGGTGTAGCCCGGGAACGTGACGCCCAGTCCTACGCCCATCACGACGATATTGACTACGGCTTGCACGTAGCCGGTATCAACCGTCATGCGCGAGGCGAGCGCGATCCCGGTACACATGATCGCGGCCCCGATCAGCCCTTGCAGGCGATAGTGCCCGCCCAGCCGGGACAGGGTTTGACCGGAAACCGCTGCTCCGAAGACCATCCCGAGCATCATCGGGGTCAAGAAGGCGCCGCTGTTGGTGGCCGAGGCGCCGAGCACGCCTTGGAAGAACAGCGGCACAAAGATGATGCCGCCGAACATCCCGAACCCCGTCAGGAAGATGGCGAGCAGCGCCAGGGTGACAGTGCGGTTGCGGTAGATCGAGAAGGGCATGATCGGCTCCGCGACCCGCCGCTCCACGACGACGAACAGCGTCCCCGCCACGAGGGCAAAGGCCAGGAAACCGAGGAACTGCATCGAGACCCACCCGTACTCCGTCGTCCCCCAGGACAGGCCGATGAGCAATGGCACGACGGTTGCGATCAGGAGTACCATGCCCAGGTAGTCAATCTGACGTTTGCCGGTCTCTCTACCGTGCCAGCCGCGCACGGATGGTGCCAGGTGTGGTGCGCGGCTGGCACGGTATCGGCCCGTATTCGGGAAGTAGATGATGAACAACACAATAATCGGAATGCCCAGCGGCAGATTGATGTAGAAAATCCAGTGCCAGGAGAGGGTATCGGTCAGAAAGCCGCCGAGCGTCGGCCCGACCACGGAGGCGACACCAAACACAGCGGCGACCAAGCCCTGGTATTTCCCTCGCTCTGCGGGTGGGAACAAGTCGGCAATGGAGACGAAGGCGTTGGCAAAGATGACGCCGCCGCCTAGCCCCTGGAGGGCACGGAAGGCGATCAGCTGGTTCATCGTCTGGCTCAGACCGGCGAGCACCGAGCCAAGCAGAAAAACGACCAAGCCGGCGATGTAGAAGTATTTCCGGCCGTAGATGTCGGTCAGCCGACCGACGATGGGCACGGCGGTCGTCGAGGCCACCAAGTACGCGGTCGCAATCCACGTGAAGCGGTCGAGGCCACCGAGGTCGGAGACGATGCGCGGCAGGGCCGTACTGACCACCGTCTGGTCCAGCGCCGCGAGGAACATCCCTACCATCACCCCGGCCATCGTGAGCACGACTTGGCGGCGGGGCAGCGGGATGAACTCGTCGTCGGCGTCCGCCGCCGCGCCCTCGGAGCGGGGGATGGGACCAGCCGGTGTGGACTCCGGCCGGCTGGGGGCGTCAGTGACGTTACTCATGGGCGGCGCTTCGCCTTTCATGGGAGTTACGGGCGGGTGGCGAGGAGGAAAGTCGTCGTCGGAAGCGGATGACACCAATCATCACTACAGGAATTGTAGCCGATATGGCGACCGTGGTTCCCGGCAGCAGCGCACGAGAATACGTTAGCGCCTCGTGCCAACCAACCAACTCGCAGGGGTATTGGGAGGGGGCGCAGATTCCCGCTTTCGACAGCCGGGCGTCGGCATGGTAGCATCGCTCATCGTGCCGGCCGCCCGGCATGACCCGCCCGGCCTTAGCCCTCAGGTGACTGCACCGACGAAGCAGTCCGCACAACGCGGTGGTTGAGGGCCATAGATTCTGTATCAGGGGTAAGGCTTGTCGGAGCTACTGACGAGGACACCGCGACCGGTCCGTACACGGGCGCGCGCGCCTGAGGGTCAGGCGCCGCTCGCCGGACAGGTGCTCCCGCCCACCTCCTTGCCCCGCGACTCCGCCCGCCGCCCGCCGGGACACCGACCCGCAACACCGCGCAACGGCCTCGCGGCGGCGTGGGTACGCGCCGGGCAGGCGGAGCAACTGCTCCGCATCGGCCCTCACCTCGCGCTGCTGACCATTGTGCTCCTGGTGGTGAGCTTTGGTCGGATCCAGCCACCATCATTGCTGGAGCGAACGTCCAATCGCCCGCTGGACCAACCGCCGCTCACCGCTGCCGATAGCCCGGCCGAGAGCCTCGCCTTACCCGAATATCGAGTGCGGGAGGTCGACGGGGACTCCCAGTCGAGCGGGGAGATGCGGACCTACATCGTCCAGCAAGGCGACACCATCTCGGCCATCGCCGCGCGCCACTACATGGAGATGTGGCCCCTACTTTGGACGAACGAGCTAGACGCGGATCAAACCATACGTCCCGGTGACACGCTCCGCATTCCGCCCGTGTCGGGCGCCGGACGCACGGTGAAGGATGGTGACACGCTCGAATCTCTTGCCAAGAAGTTCGACGTGGACCCGGCTGTGATCGTCGAATTCCCGGGGAACAAGCTACAACCGGGCGCTGACCTCGTAGTGGGAACGTATTTGTTCGTACCGGGCGGCCAACTCCCCATCCCGGAGCGTACCCCCGGGCTTGCAACCGGGCTGCTCCGCTGGCCGGCGCGCGGCTGGATATCAGCCTATTACACGGCCAGGCATCCCGGCATTGACATCGCTGCCGCTCATGGAGTGCCGATCTTCGCCGCCGACGGGGGCGTGGTGCGGAGCGCCTTCTGGAACGGGAACTATGGCAATCAAGTCGTGATTAACCACCGCAACGGCTTTGTGACGAGCTATAGCCACCTGTCGAGTTTCGCAGTCGGAGCAGGGCAGCTCGTGGCGAAGGGCAGCGTCATCGGCTACAACGGGAGCACCGGCTACTCCACCGGCCCACATCTCCACTTCGAGGTCATCCGCAACGGACGCTACGTCAACCCGCTCGATTTCCTGCGCTAGGGGCATGTTGGACACTTGACCCGTGACGTGTTATCGCTCGATCAAAGGTTCCCCTCTGATGACAAGAGCGCCAAGGGTGCTCTCTGGAGACGGAGTAGTCAGGGGGGCATTCTTTGATTGGGACCGCCTATGGGTGTCAGGGCTGAAATGCAGCGCCTGTTCCCTGGCCGACAGCGGCGGTCCGCCGGCCCACTGTTAGGGCTGGGGGAGAGGGAGTAGATTCCGGCTTGCGCCGGAATGACAAGCGCCTGGGCGCGATGAATCATGCCCCTACGGCTTGGCGCGCACCTACCCCTATCAGGGTACGGGGGGCGGGAGGTATTGCTTGGGGACTTTGGCGATGTAGGAGAAGGTCGGGTTGACGAACGCCGTCACGCGGGCTTCGAGCACCTGGCCGAGGAACAGATACGCTTCGCCGCGCTCGAACCCGTAGCTCTCTTCCAGCCACAAGATCATCGCTTCCAGCGCAGCGCGGAAGGCGTCCTCGGCCGGGCGGGCACAGGCGACGGTCATGATATGCGTCGCGCTTTCCAGACGCGGGCCGGACATTGCCGCGGGCTTGGGGCCAAGCTCGCAGCGGAGGCGCACGAGGGCGCTCGACTCGATCCCCCCGGCGCCGCAGATTTCACCGTCGCCCTGCCGCGCGTGCATGTCGCCGACATGGAGTAGCGCCCCCGGCACGTATACGGGCAGCTGCACGGTGCAGCCGGTCGTGACCTCCTGCACGTCCATGTTGCCGCCCCAGTAGCCGGCCCAGCCGTGCGTGTAGCGCTCATACTCCGGGGCCACACCGACAAAACCGAGCATCGGCGCGGTCGGAAAGCGCAGCCCGTCGCACCACTCGATGAAGCCGTCCTTGATCTGCACGATCTTGGCGTGCTCGCCGATGCCGCTGCCGCCCAGCCACGCCGGCATCGCGCCGTTGGCGCCGCGGAAGCGGGTGAAGCCGATGGGGTCAATGTCGAACTCGCCGATATGGACGGAGAGCATGTCGCCCGGCTGCGCTCCCTCGACATAAATGCACCCGCTCGACGGGTTGCCCCCGCGCAGTCTCTGGCGCAAGGCCTCGCCGTCGGGATGATCGTCGAGCCACGGTCCCCCGTTCATCTGGGTCTGCACCTCGAACTCTTCGCCCGGCTGCACCCACATCGTCGGCGCATTCTCCGCCCCGATCTCGAAGTAGAGCACATCGGTCGTCGCACGTTGCATCGGTCGGTCCCTCCTTAATCTCGGTCACAGCGCGTAGAGTACGCGGGAGATAGCCTGGCAAGAGAGGAAAGCTCACCGGCGAGAACGGTCGTTTGCCTCTACGTGGCCTCGGCCAGGCCATCGAGCGCCAGCAGCTCCTCCAGACGGGTAACCTCGTACAGTGTACCCCGCGACGGTGGCAGCTCCGTCGGGCGCGCTGCGCCATCGGGGTTGAACCATGCCACGTCCAACCCGGCGCGTAGTCCTCCGAGCACATCGTTCTCCCAGGCATCTCCCACGTACAAGGCTGCCGCTGGCGCAACGCGCAGGGCGGCGAGGGCCGCGCGGAAGATACGCGGATCGGGCTTGGCGTAGCCATACTCACCCGACACGATGACGGCTGCCGGCTCAAAATAGGCTGCAACCTCCAGGATAGACAGCTTTCTGCGTTGCTCATCGGGAGGACCGTTCGTGATGACTCCGAGGGGCAGGCCGTGCTGCTCTTGCAGAGTGCGTAGCGTTGGCCCGAGGTCCGGCCAAGGCTTCGTCGTGGCTTCGATAAGTGCAACATGCCGCTCAAGGAAAGATTGGACGGCCCAATCGGACATGTCCCAACCATGCGCTGCTGCCGTCAGCATGTAGCGGAGACGACGCGCCGTGTGTATATCCAGGCAACCGCGGTCGACTTCGGCAAAGAGGACCCGACCGTAGTGGCTGAAGGTTGCCACAGCCGCAGCCAAGTCTTGGCCGTCGCTGGCGGGAAATTGACTCACATACTCGGCTATCGTCCGGCGGGTAGTCTGCTCCCAGCAAGACCGCCAATCGTACATGGTGCCGTCGAGGTCGAAAAACACGGCCTGCCAGCGTGCCATTGAGGTTCCTGTTTCCGGTGCGCGGTGCGGAGGCGTCTGCTCGGCTGCGCTCCAGGGTGTGTGTCGCATAACACTATAGCCGGCGGCCCCCGGCACGCGGAGGCCGACCACCGGCGCGGCTGTGGTATTGTGTACGGTGCCTTGCGGCCTACCACCCCATCGGATTCGGGAGGCGACGTTGGCGGCCACAGCTACTCAGCACCCGCGCTACGAGGCGCACGAAAATCCGCCTTTCCTAGTGGCGCTCGGATACGGCTTGCAGTTCAGCCTGATCGCCTCCGCCACCCTGCTGGTCACGCCGGTGATCGTGGCGCAAGCGTCGGGCCGGGACGACTCCTACCTGGTGTGGATGGTCTTTGCCTCGCTGGTGGTCGTCGGCGTGTCCACGTTGCTGCAGGTACGGCGGCTGGGCACGGTTGGCGCTGGCGCCGTGCTGCCCATGTTCACGGCCGCCTTCTCCATCCCCTTCTGCATCACCGCGGTGGTGGACGGGGGACCGGCAACGCTGACGACGCTGGTGCTCGTCACGGCGGTCACCCAACTCGCCATCTCCAAGTGGCTGTTCATTCTGCGGCGGATCGTCACGCCAACGGTGGGGGGCACGGTGATGATGATCCTGTCCATCACGCTGGCCTCCGTTGTGTTTGGGCTGTTGGACCGGGCAGCGGAGGTCGAGCCGGTAGCAGCGCCATTGACCGCGCTAGCGACCTTGGTCGTCGTCGCCGCGCTCACCCTGCGCGGCTCGGCGGTATTGCGGCTGTGGGGGCCGGTGATCGGGATTGTCGTGGGCTGCGTCGTGGCCGCCGCGCTCGGCGTCTACGACATCGAGCCGCTGCTGCGGGCACCCTGGGTGGGGCTGCCCAGTGAGTGGCCGGGGTTGGGACTGGACTTCGGCCTCCCCTTCTGGACCCTCCTGCCGGCGTTTCTGTTCCTCGGGGTGATTATCTCCATTCAGACGAATGGCGCCGCCATTGCCATGCAGCGGGTCTCCTGGCGTCAGGATCGGGCAGTGGACTTTCGACAGGTGCAGGGAGCGCTGGCCGGCTCCGGTGCGACCAATCTGCTGGCCGGTATTGCCGGGGCGGTGCCGAACATCATCAATCCGGGCATTGTTTCGTTCACACAGATCACTGGCGTCGCGTCACGCCGAGTGGGCTACTGCATCGGCGGCCTGTTCATCGCCATGGCGTTTCTGCCCAAGGTATCCGGGCTCCTCAGCACCATCCCCGGGCCGGTCATGACGGGCTACCTGATCCTGGTGACCGGAACGCTGTTCGTTGACGGCGCACAGACGGTGATCCAGACCGAGCAGAACAAGCAGAAAGTTATCGTCGCGGGAGTGTGCTTCTGGATTGGCGCGGCGTTCCAGTTTGGGCTGTTCCACCTGCCAAACCTGGGCCCGGTCTGGGGCACGCTGCTCAAGAGCGGCGTCACCACCGGCGGCCTGGCAGCGATAGTGATGATCCTCTATTTGGAGCTCACCAACCCACGGCGGATGCGTTTTCAGTCCCAGCTCCACATTGACGCCTTGCCGGAGCTCAACGAGTTTATCGCCACGTTCGCCACGCGCCGTGGCTGGGATACGGCGATGCAGGAGCGGTTGAGCGCAGTGGCGGAAGAGACGCTCCTGACGCTGGCCCCACTGGACCTAGAGCTGGACCTGGACGCAGAGGAGGCGCCTCGGGACGAACGGCGCTTGGTTGTGGTGGCGTCCAGCGATGGCCCGGTGGCGGACTTGGAGTTCATCGGCAGCGGGAGCGAGGAGAACATCGAGGATCAAGTCCGCCAACTCCAGCAATACGACACGGAAACGCCGGCTGAGCATGAACTCTCGCTGCGGCTGCTGCGGAGCTACGCCGCATCCGTCAAGCACCAGCAGTATCACGATACGGACATCATCACGGTCCGCGTTGACCCGCCCTTGTGAGGGGCCTTACCCCCCGGCCCCTTCCCTGGCAGGAAAGGAGGGTGATGGCGGCGCCGGCCTACCGCTGGCGTGGGAATGGCGGAGGGACATGTGGCCGCGACGCTGACCGTCGGCTATACTTGCCTACAGACGGGCCTGTGGCGCAGTTGGGAGCGCGACTGAATGGCATTCAGTAGGTCGGGGGTTCGAATCCCCCCAGGTCCACCTAACTGGACAAAATCAAGAACCTTCATGTTGCGGTTCCGGTTGACAGTGTAGATGGGGTGTAACTCCCCTTGTGGTGACCTTCCCCGGTCGCCTCGTGCCCCTGGCCGGTAGGCTGCCGTCACATCCCATGACTGACGGGCGATGGGAAACACGGTTGTGGCCCTCCATCATGGCACCTTCAGCGCAAGTCGGCCAGTGGTGTGTTAACCCGCGGATCCAGGCGCCAGTCGCAACGCTGGCAATCCGCGAGGCCGTACTTGTCCGGCGATTGGGGAGTTGCTTGGCGGTAGACATTGACCGAAGATGTCTCGGCGCATATGCTTGGGTAGCGCCCGCGACCATATGGGGCAGGGCTGTGCGGAGGCAGCCGGAAATGGCTGTGACCAAGCGCGGGAGGGGAGCACCATGATGGCGGTGCGGCAGCGTCAGCCGGAGACCAAGTCCGATACCACCGCCACCACCGGCTACGAGGCCGAACTGTGGCGGATGGCCGACGCGCTGCGCGGCAGCATGGACGCCGCCGAATACAAGCACGTTGTCCTCGGCTTGATCTTTCTCAAGTACATCTCCGATGCTTTTGAGGAGGCCCACGCGCAGTTGGAGACCGAGCGGGACCAAGGCGCCGACCCCGAGGACCCGGACGAGTATCGCGCCCAGGGCATCTTCTGGGTGCCACCGGAAGCACGCTGGGCGCACCTCAAGAATCAAGCGCGGCAGCCCACCATCGGTCAGTTGGTGGACGACGCCATGGCCGGTATCGAGCGCGATAATTCCGTGCTCAAGGACGCACTTCCGAAGGACTACGCCCGTCCTCACCTCGACAAACAGCGGCTCGGCCAGCTCATTGATCTTATCAGCAACATCCGGGTGGGCGACGCAGCCGCCCGCGCCAACGACGTGCTGGGCCGCGTGTACGAGTACTTTCTGTCTCAGTTCGCCAGCGCCGAGGGCAAGAAGGGGGGCGAGTTCTATACCCCCCACAGCGTCGTGCGGCTGCTGGTGGAGATGCTGGAGCCGTATCGCGGCCGCGTCTACGACCCCTGCTGTGGCTCTGCCGGCATGTTCGTGCAGTCGGTGAGGTTTATCCGCGCATCCGCTACCGGCAATGGCAACGCCCGCCCCGGACTCCGATCTGGAGTCGGCCGACCCAAGGCCGACATCTCCATCTATGGCCAAGAATCTAACTACACCACCCAGCGGCTGGCTAGGATGAACCTGGCCATCCGGGGCATTGATGGCCAGATCGAACACGGCGACAGCTTCCACAACGACCGGTATCCCGACCTGAAGGCCGACTACATCCTGGCCAATCCGCCCTTCAACGTCTCCGACTGGGGTGGTGCGCGCCTGCGGGAGGACCAGCGCTGGCGGTACGGCATCCCGCCGGTAGGCAATGCCAACTTTGCCTGGGTGCAGCATATGATCCACCACCTGGCGCCCACCGGCACCGCCGGCTTTGTGCTGGCCAACGGCTCCATGTCGTCGAACCAGTCGGGCGAGGGCGAAATCCGCCGAAATCTGATCGAGGCCGGCTTGGTGGACTGCATGGTGGCACTGCCCGGGCAGCTCTTCTATTCCACCCAGATACCGGCCTGTCTCTGGTTCCTGGCACGCAACCGGCGCAATGGGCAGTACCGCGACCGGCGCGGCGCGGTGCTCTTCATTGATGCTCGCCAGTTGGGCCGCATGGTGGATCGCACCCACCGCGAATTGACGGATGAGGACATCGCTCGAATTGCCGACACCTACCACGCCTGGCGCAGTGGGGACGATTACGCTGACGTACCCGGCTTCTGCAAGAGCGCGGACCTGGAGGAGGTCCGCAAGCATGGCCACGTACTCACCCCCGGTCGGTATGTCGGCGCCGCGGCGCTGGAAGACGATGGCGAGCCGTTCGCAGCGAAGATGCAACGCCTCACCGCACAGTGGCGGAAGCAGCAGGCCGAAGCGCAGCGGCTGGACGCGGCGATTGCGACCAATCTGGCCCGCTTAGGCTATCGTTAGCTGGTGGGAGGGGAACGCGCGCCATGATCCCGGTGATTGCGGAGCACGCCGCCGAGTTGGAGCAGGTCTGCCGCCGCTACCAGGTTGAGCGGCTCGACCTATTCGGCTCAGTCGCCACCGGCCAATTCCGACCGGAGCACAGCGACCTCGACTTCGTCGTCACCTTCCGGCCACTGCCGGCCGGCGCGAGCTTCGACCCGTTTTTCGGCATGCGGGAAGTGCTGGAACGGCTGTTCGGCCGGTCGGTGGACTTGGTGGTTGGCTCGGCCATCAAGAATCCCTACTTCCGGCGCTCGGTCGAGGCGACGAGGACACCGCTGTATGAGGCTGGAGACCAGATCGAGGCAAACCTGGTACGGCTGAGTACGGGCAGATTGTAGCGCGTGAGCGGGGCAAAGCAATGATTGACTACGACAACTTCAGCAAATCCCTCAAGAACCTGGAAGTGCAGCACGAGCATCGCAAGTACCTTGACCCTGCACTGCCGCAGTTCATCCATGAGGGAATGGCCGAATCGGTGATTCAGCGGTTCGAGACCTGCTACGATGCGCTGCATAAGGTGCTCCGGCGCTATCTGCAAGAAGAATTGGGTATTCCTGAGGTTCCCGGAAGTCCCCGGCCCATCTTCCGTTTGGCTGACGAGAACGGTCTGCTCGCTTCCCCCTTCTCACAGTGGAACGAATACGTCGAGGCGCGCATTGGCACGACTCACGACTACAGCGGCGAAAAAGCGAAGCAGGCCCTGGAGATTGTGGAGAGTTTTATTGACGACGCCATCGGTCTCTACCAGACGATGACGGAGGAAACGTGGGAGTGACCGTGGCCATTGACCTCAACCCCGCCGAGCGCACGCTGCTCCTCAGCTTGCTGCAACGCCATCTGCCTCACACTACTGTGTGGGCGTATGGCTCCCGGGTCAAGTGGAATGCGCGCCCGCAATCAGACCTGGACCTGGTCGTGTTCGCTGCGCGCGACCAGCAAGCTGACGTACTCGATCTCAAAGAAGCCCTAGAAGAAAGCAGCCTGCCGTTCCCGGTGGCGGTGCTCGTCTGGGATGAATTGCCGGAGTCATTTCGGAAGCATATCGTACCCGAGTACGTGGTGTTGCAGCGAGGCGCGGACGAGCAATCAGCACCGGCGAGCGCGTGGAAGCAAACAACGCTGGGCGAGGTTGTCGAGCTCAAGCGCGGTTACGACTTGCCGCACCGTGAACGCAGGCCCGGCCACGTGCCTGTTGTGACTTCGTCAGGCATAACCGACTATCACTCCGAGAGCAAGGCCCAAGGCCCCGGTGTAGTGACTGGTCGGTACGGTACTGTGGGCAAGGTCTTTTTCATCCCAGACGACTTCTGGCCACACAACACCACGCTATATGTGCGGGACTTCAAGGGCAACGACCCTCAGTTCATCAGCTACTTTCTTCGAGAACTCAATTTTCTGGCTTATCAGGACAAGGCGGCAGTGCCGGGGTTGAACCGGAACCACCTCCACCAAGCGGTGGTTCGGGTCCCGAAAGACATTCGCGAACAACGCGCCATCGCCCATGTCCTCGGCACGCTCGACGACAAGATCGAGTTAAACCGCCGAATGAACGAGACCCTGGAGGCCATGGCCCGCGCCCTCTTCCAAGACTGGTTCGTGGACTTCGGCCCCACCCGCGCCAAGCTGGCCGGCCATGCACCGTACCTGCCACCGGAACTGTGGGCGCTGTTCCCGGAGCGGCTGGTGCCCTCGGAGCTAGGCGAGATCCCGGCGGGCTGGGAAGTAGGAGCCATAGGCGCTTGCTTCCGGTTGACCATGGGTCAATCACCGCCAGGCAGCACCTATAATGATGACGGTGACGGCTTGCCCTTCTTTCAAGGTCGTACCGACTTCGGATTCCGGTATCCCGCCAAACGACGCTACTGCACTGCGCCAACCCGCCTAGCAGAACCGGATGACACACTCGTCAGCGTGCGAGCGCCCGTTGGCGACATTAACATGGCTTGGGAAAGATGTTGCATCGGGCGTGGGCTTGCTGCGTTGCGGCATAGGACCGGCTCAAGCTCGTTCACGTACTACGCTGTCTGGGCCATGCAGCGAGAGTTGCAGCAGTACGAGCACACGGGAACGGTGTTCGGAGCCATCAACAAGAAGCAGTTTGAGACCTTGCCAACAATCGAGCCGCCGTCGTCGCTGGTTGAGACATTCGATCATTTGTGCTACTCTCTCCAGCAGCAGATCCGGCTGAATACAGCGGAAGCCCGCACCCTCGCCGCGCTGCGTGATGCGCTGTTGCCGAGGCTGGTGTCGGGGGAGGTACGGACTGTATAGGTGCCCTATGGATATTGGAACGCTAGTCTCAGGTGTCAGTAAACTGTCCGATTACGCTGCTAGCGGAATTGGTAGCGTTGCTGGTCCCATGTTGGCCTCTTGGAAAGCTCGGCGAGAAGCTAACGCCAGGCTGATAGCTGCTAAAGGAGAGGCTGAGGCTCAAAGAATCTTGGCCGAAGGTCAAGCGCACACGATGCAGATAATAGCCAGCGCTCAGGCTGATGCCCGCGCTATTCTGGTATCACCGGACGCCTCCGTGCAAGGCCAATTGGATTTCGGGGCGGCGGTTACTCAGAGGATTCAGTTTCAGGAAGAAAAGAGGCAGTCTAATATTGCAACCGTGATAGACCAAGCCGCCCAGCAACTTGGAGATGGGCAGGTCCAAGATCACGAAGTTGATCACGACTGGACAGCACGCTTCTTCACTGACGTCCAAGATGTGTCCTTTGAAGAGATGCAACGGCTTTGGGCAAGGGTTCTTGCAGGTGAAGTGCAAAGACCTGCGAGCACTTCCTTTAGGACTTTGAGCATTCTCAAGAATCTCGATAGAAGGACAGCCACCCTCTTCAGAACGCTATGCTCAGCCCGTATGACGCCTCTTATCGGTCTACAGGGAGGTGGTGTCGAACAGATGGGAACGGACATTGTCCCCTCTTTGGACGGCCACGCTACAGAAAACTCTCTAAAGAACTACGGTCTAAGTTACGTCTCTCTAAACCGGCTAAACGAGCACGGTCTCATAGTTCCAGGGTACAATTCGATATGGACGAACCAAGTGACAGATGCCGGGCTAGGTAAATCACCTCGGTGGATTTCAATGGCTTTCGGTTTTCAAGACCGAATTTGGGTATTGGTGCCGATTGATAATCGGGAAGGAAACTTCAAAGTAGATATCAATGGGATTCTTCTTACACAATCAGGAATGGAGCTTGCGAGAGTCGTTGATATTAAGGATATGCCTGAGTATCAACAGGCAGTTGCCGGCTTTTGGGAGCAGAAAGGCTTAAGCATGTCGGAGATTAACCTTGGCGCGTCGAATACATTGTAGAGGGATCCATTCTAAGTGCAAAAACCCATGACCACTATCACCGAGGCTGAAGTGGAGCAGGCCGCTCTCGATTGGCTGTCGGGCCTCGGCTGGGCTGTGGCGCACGGGCCGGACATCCCACCCGCTACACCCTCGTCGGCACTGGATGACGTTTGCCCATAGAGTAGGAGGCAGTGATGGTTACCAAGAGTGCATTCATCAGCTTTGACTACGGTCACGATAATGATCTACGTGGCAACCTTGTAGCGCAGGCGAAGAGACCTGATTCACCGTTCAGCATCACGGACTGGTCTGTGCAGGAACCGTTTGATGAAAGCTGGCGGAAGAGGGTACGAGACTTAATTGAGAGGACGGACCTCACCATCGTTATCTGCGGGGAACACACACACCAGGCGAAGGGTGTGGAGGCGGAAGTCACGATGGTCCAGCAGGCAAGGAAACCGTACTTCCTGCTGAAGGGCCGCAGGCACAAGACATGCTCGCGTCCGAAGTCAGCGCCTAAAAGGAAGAAAATCCATCCCTGGACGTGGCCTACTTTAAAGGAACTCATTGCTAAACCGAGGTAGGCGATGGCTAATCAAGCGCGAGAATCCGTAGTACATCGCTCTGAGCAGACCTACGGCGGCTCGTTCCATGCGGACCTATTGGAGCAGTACAAGCTCTACGTGCAGTCTGCCGAGAACGTAAGCGCACGCCGGGTCGCTTCGAGCCAGTACCTACTGACCGTCAACGCGGCGCTCGTCGCGCTGTACGGGCTACAGTCCGCAAGTTTTGGCCAGCACTACTGGACCCTGCTCGTTCCCATCGCTGGAGTTTCCGTTTCCGCAGTCTGGTATTTCGTCATCAAGTCATATGCCGACCTGAACCGCATCAAGTTCGACCTGATCCACGAGCTGGAGCAGCAACTACCGGCGGCGGTGTACAAGCATGAGTGGGATTTGGCTCAGGAGGGCCAAGGAGGGAGCTACCGGGCAGTGACACGCATCGAACGCTGGGTGCCAATGCTGTTCGCCGCACTGCACGTAGTTTTGGCTATCATAATCCTTCTCGTAATCGCTGGCGTCATGGACTGGGCGAAATGACTACTATCGCTGAAGCCGATGTCGAGCAAGCCGCCCTCGCCTGGCTGGCCGGTCTCGGCTGGCAGGTGGCGCATGGGCCGGATATTGCGCCCGATACGCCCGGCGCCGAGCGGGACAGCTACGGGCAGGTGGTGCTGGCCCAGCGCCTGCGCGATGCCCTCGCGCAACTGAACCCGGACCTCCCCACCGACGCGCTGGACGACGCCTGCCGCCAACTGACCCGGCCGGCCGGGCCGACGCTGGCCGCCCGCAATCGTGACTTGCACCGCATGCTGGTGGACGGGGTGACGGTGGAGTACCGGGCCGGGGACGGTGCGATACGCGGGGCGCAGGCGCAGGTCATCAACTTCGCCGAGCCGGCGGCCAACGATTGGCTGGCGGTCAACCAATTCACCGTCACCGAGCAGCAGCACACGCGCCGCCCCGATGTGGTGCTGTTCGTCAATGGCCTGCCCCTGGGAATGATCGAGTTGAAGAACCCGGCCGACGAGGACGCCACCATCTGGACCGCCTGGCAGCAACTCCGGACCTACCAGGCCGAACTGCCGACGCTGTTCTCGATGAACGAGATGCTCATGATCTCGGACGGCACGCAGGCCCGTCTCGGCACGCTCACCGCCGGGCGGGAGTGGTTCAAGCCGTGGCGCACCGTCACCGGCGAGGCCTTGGCCGACGCGCACATGACCGAGCTGCAGGTGCTGCTGGAGGGTGTCTGCGCGCCGGAGCGCTTGCTCGCCCTGGTGCGCGACTTCACCGTGTTCGAGGACGACGGCAGCGGCGTGCTGGCCAAGAAGGTGGCCGGCTACCACCAGTTCCACGCCGTCCAGGTGGCCGTGGCCGAGACGCTGCGGGCGGCCGAGCTGCAACGGACCGCTAGACAGACTGCCGAGGTGCTGGCCGGGCGGTACGAGGCGGGCCGGCAGCCGGGCGGCGCGCCAGGCGACCGGCGGATCGGGGTGGTCTGGCATACGCAAGGCTCCGGCAAGAGCCTGACCATGGCCTTCTACGCCGGGTGTATCGCCCGCGAGCCGGCAATGGCGAACCCGACCATCGTCGTGCTCACCGACCGCAACGATCTCGACGACCAGCTCTTCGGCACCTTCTCCCGCTGCCAGGACCTGCTGCGCCAGCCGCCGGTGCAGGCAGCGAGTCGCGCCGACCTCCGCGACAAGCTGGCGGTGGCGGCCGGTGGCGTGGTCTTCACCACCATTCAGAAGTTCCTTCCCGAGGAAAAAGGCGACACCCACCCGACCCTTTCCACGCGACGCAACATCGTGGTCATCGCGGACGAGGCGCACCGCAGCCAGTACGACTTCGTGGACGGCTATGCGAAGCACATGCGCGACGCCCTGCCCAACGCGGCGTTCGTCGGCTTCACCGGCACGCCCATCGAGCTGCAGGACGCCAACACGCGGGCGGTGTTCGGCGACTACATCAGCATCTATGACATCCAGCGCGCAGTCGAGGACCGGGCCACGGTGCCGATCTACTACGAGAGCCGGCTGGCACAGCTGGCCCTGGACGAGGCCGAACGACCACGGATTGACCCGGAGTTCGAGGCGGCGACCGAGGGCGAGGAGATTGAGCGCAAGGAGCAGCTCAAGACGAAGTGGGCGCAGCTGGAGGCGCTCGTCGGTGCCCCGCCCCGGCTGCGGCTGGTGGCGGAGGACATTGTGCGGCACTTCGAGCAGCGCTTGGAGGTGCTGGACGGTAAGGCGATGGTCGTGTGCATGAGCCGGCGCATCTGCCTGGATCTCTACCATGAGTTGGTGCGGCTGCAACCGAAATGGCACGCCGATGATGATGGCCAGGGCAGCATCAAGGTGGTGATGACCGGCGCGGCGGCCGATCCGCCCGCTTGGCAGCCGCATATCCGCAACAAGGCGCGGCGGGAGGCGCTCGCCAACCGGTTCCGCGATGCTGACGATCGGCTGCGGCTGGTGCTGGTGCGCGACATGTGGCTGACCGGTTTCGACGCGCCGAGCTTGCACACCATGTACGTGGACAAGCCGATGCGCGGTCACGGGCTGATGCAGGCCATCGCGCGGGTGAACCGCGTGTTCAAGGACAAGCCCGGCGGCTTGGTGGTGGACTATCTCGGCCTCGCCCAAGAGTTGAGGCGGGCGCTCGCCACGTACACGGAGAGCGGCGGCACCGGAAAGACGGCGCTGGATCAAGACGCGGCGGTGGCCGCGCTACGAGAGAAGTACGAGGTCTGCTGCGGCCTGTTCCACGGCTTCGACCGGAGCAAGTGGACGACCGGCACGCCGCCGGAGCGGTTGGGATTGCTGCCGGCCGCGCAGGAGCACATCCTGGCGCAGGAGAACGGGAAGGAACGCTGCCTGGACGCCGTGCGCGCGCTCTCGCAGGCCTTTGCGTTGGCTGTGCCCCACGCGGAGACTACGCGCATCCGTGCCGACGTGGGGTTCTTCCAAGCGGTGCGGGCGGCGCTGGCAAAGCGAGCGGCGGGGGAGGTACGCCCCGAGGCGGAGCTGGACCTGGCCGTGCGCCAGATCGTCTCCCGCGCGGTGGCGTCCGAGGGGGTGCTGGACATCTTTGCGGCTGCGGGCCTGGACAAGCCCGACATCTCGGTCCTGTCGGACGAGTTCCTGGCCGAGGTGCGGGGCATGCCCCACCGCAACCTCGCCGTGGAACTGTTGCAGAAGCTGCTGCGGGGCGAGGTCGCCACCCGGCGGCGCCGGAACGTGGTGCAGGCGCGGTCCTTCGCCGAGTTGCTGGAGCAGACACTGCGCCGTTATCAGAACCGGGCGATTGAGGCGGCGCAGGTGATCGAAGAGTTGATCCAACTGGCGCGGGAGATGCGGGAGGCGGATTCTCGCGGTGAGCAACTGGGTCTCACCGTTGAGGAGAAGGCCTTCTACGACGCGCTGGAGACCAACGACAGCGCGGTGCAGGTGCTGGGTGACGAGACGCTTCGAGCTATCGCTCGCCAGTTGGTCGAGACGGTGCGGCAGAACGTGACCATTGACTGGACGCTGCGCGAGAACGTGCGGGCCCAACTGCGTGTGCTGGTCAAGCGCATCCTCCGCCGGCACGGCTACCCACCGGACAAGCAGGAGCAGGCCACCCAAACGGTACTGGAGCAAGCCGAGGCCCTGTCGGAGGGCTGGGCGGTAGGCTGAAGTTGTGGGAGCAGGCCAGGACAACCCCTTTGGTGACGACCGCCGCGTATCTGGTTAGTTGCGGCTCCCGTACTATGACGCCCATCGCGATCATCAAGGGATGGTAGCCTAGGTCGAACTTGCGCGGTGCCGATGCTCGCGGCGCTCGATGGGCCATACATGTCACCTCTTTGCCAGATCATCCTGGGTGTGGTATATCTGGTGAAGCGAGGCAGGCAGTCTAACCGCCGCTGCGAGTCTAATCAGCCGGGCATTGGTGCTACAGGGAGTCAAAGTTGCGTCCATGTCCTCCCTCCGGCTGTTCTGCGACATGGGTATCGAGTAGCAAAGCTTCGCCTAGCCGAGATTGACCACGATTCCTTTGGGGTAGCCATAATGATCCTCAGCGGCAGTAAGATACTGAAAAGGTTGAATAAGGGCGAGATTTTCAAAAAGGGCACTTGGGACTGCAATTCGATAAAAGAAGCGTCGTATGCGCTGAGAGTTGCCCCAGACGGGCTAATACTTGAAGGAAAGCAATATCCACCGGATGCCTGTTTCTCCGGACAATACATCGAGATCAAACCCGGGAAGATAGCCATCCTTTCAACCATCGAACGGTTGCACATGCCCCATGACCTAGTTGGCAAAATCGGAATACGACTCAACTATGCAGCCAAAGGCTTGACGGGCCTAATGGGGATACAGGTAGATCCATGCTACGGACGAGGCACAAAAGATAAGCGATTATTTATAAGAGTTGTTAATCTGGGTAACCAATCCGTTAAACTGATGCCTGGTGATGATGCTTTCACGTTCGAACTACATGAAGTGAAAGGGGGTATTTATCCACCATCACCATCCAAGCCTTCTACATGGCATCGTCTCCAACGTATATTGGCTGACCAAGGTGAAGGCGAATCGAGTTGGAGTTATGCTACGCGTGTCGAGAGTGATCTCAGTAAGAGGTTCAGTTCTGAGATTGAGACCGTAAGAGACAGTCTTCAGCCAGTGGTCATGTTTGGGGTTTTCCTAGTAGCAGTCACGATATTGGGGGTGGTGCTTTCCTTGATTCTTGGTCTGGGGGATACTCCCGATCACAAGGTTCCGAGTTGGGTAACATCGTGGGGTTGGATCATATTGTTCATTATTCTAAGTGTCGCCACTTTAGCTACGGCTCTTGTAGGGCTCGCTGCGGCTTTTGTGGGAGGTGTAGCGGTCTGGCGTGTCCTACGCTCCCCACGTGGCTGAAATCGGGATGGAAGAGGAAATCTTCGCTGGTGATTTCGGATTCCGTATCAGGCGACCAGCTTGATTGTGCCTTTGTCAAGATCAACGCGGAGCCGGCCCTGTCCGAGAGCACGGATCTGACGCCATAGTTGGAACCCTACCATGATGGCTTCCTCCCACTCCCCTTCACTGCGTGATCCGACCTCCAGATGAGCAGTCATTTCTTTGATGGTGCGCAGTAACTCATAGTTGACCCCCTCTGCTCCCGCTAGGAAATTTCGACGTTCAGCATAGCTGAAAACCATCGCGGCAATCCCTTCTTCAATCACACGTGCCCGACCACCATCCTCAACTTCATCGACTAAAGGATCGCTTTTTCGCTTCCGGCTCAGGAGTGCCCGTAGTGTTGGTGACCATCCAAGCACACTGGCGTAAGCAAGGTGGAAAACATCGTGAAAACGATAACCGTCATCCATATAGCGATTGTCCGTGAGAGAATCTCCAACCTGAATACCGTCAATGAGCATTAAAACCCTCTTGGAGCCATCCTCGTTGATCGAAACCTCCATATGCCTTGGCAAGCGCTCTTCAGGAGGGAATTGCTCGTCGAGCAATGTTCGTGTGCTATTGCCGTAGGCCGAAGATTGCCATCTTCCTGCAACCTTGGCGAGGTTGTGGCTAGCGATGTCCTCCAAGGAAAGGCCAAACTTATCAGCCACGTTAGCTAGATACCACAGAATGTCACCTAGCTCCTCCTTAACTCGTTCTGGGAACAGGCTATACGAGTCTCCATCTCTAAGGCGCTTCTTGTACTCACTCAACAACTCGCCCACTTCACCAGACAATCCGAGGAGTGGAACGAGCATGTGACGTGCGTGGGGTGGGGTACTACCTGTCTGCGGTTGCTGATCCGTGCGATTTGCTAGGCGCTGGTACTCGTTTAGCTCCATAGCTCCCAGTCCCCGCCCATAGGGCAGCCTGCTCGTAGGATGATGCTCCTCGAATGCGTTCGTTTATTCCCCATTTAGGAGGATACCAGTACGCAATGGGTTTGTCCGAAGGACGGTAGATCTGCTTGATGCGGCGGCGCTTGCTGGCACCCTTGATGTCGGGATGTCTTAGGCGTGCGTACTTCGAGACCTCGCAGAAGAGATTCTGGCAATCAATGAGCTGTAGGCGCCGGCCCCACAGTGTGCGGAACTCTAAGCCCAGCCTGGCAAACTCCGACTCTTGCCGCTCCGTGACTAGGCGGATGATGTCCGTCTCGTTCAAGCCTCCCAAATCGGCGAAGCACTTGTGGATACCATCCAGTGCGCCTGGCCCTGGTACCACGAATTCCATCTCTGAGAAATCGGTGAGACTGCTATAGTTGAGGTCCGTCACGAATTGGTAGGCGAGAAAATTGCCGATCGTCGGGTACGACCGGAGCAACTCAAAGGCCTCACGCATGTTGGGGGCCTCGGCGATCCTGTGCGGCACCTCATCTTCCATCATCCGTTCGAGGAGTCGCAGGTTATTGCGATGCTTCTGAGAGTAGCCGAAAGATGTTCTACCCGACGGCATGATGTAGGCTCCCGAATAGATTCTGATTCCTGACGAGAGGGCCGCAACCAGTATCTGGTCGTATTTCGAGAAGGCGTAGTCAGCATAGCTGACTGTTCCCAGCTTGGCTTTCAGCATCTCCCACGTTTCGATCTTGTTGAAGAGTCTGAAGATGATGGTGCGGAAGAACACCTCCTCTGGGCTTTGGTCGCCCTGGTAGATCACGTACCGGATAAGGTACTGGCTCACGCGGTCTGACGCCCGGTAGGCATTCGTGAACTTGTGCCGGGCGAGGATAGGATCGGTTGTCCAAGGAGCGGGGTGGCCCTCCAGCTTACGGAAGAATACCTGTTGTCGTTCCACGGCAAACTTCCAGTAACTCTCGTACACCACGGTCGGCCGAGCCGGAGACAACTTTACAGAAATGAACGTGTGCTCTTTAGTCGAAGGGGTGAGCAGTGGCTGTTCTACCCGCTGTTCGGCCGCACGGTCCGGACCTTGCCAGGACGCACTCTGTACCAGCGCGGTAATGTCTCGCAGGGCCGCGAGCATTCGATGCAGTGAGTCTTCCACCGACCCATCATTTGCGATCAAGCGGATGGGGTACAGCCCCTGCTCCCTCTGGGCTAGGACTTGGTAGCTCCCACGGAGTTGGATGCGGTTATGGTCACTAGGCGAGCCGCTGGGGCGGTCAATCAGGAAAAGAGCGGTAGGTTTGATTCCGTCCCACAGAAGTTGCTCTGCCTGAATGAGGGCGTCCAAAGTATTGCCGTCCACGGCGGACATGTGTCCGTAGACCCATGTGGACCACCAGAATCTGTCAAGAATCACCCAACTTCCCTTATTGAGCGCCGGCAGGATGCGCTGTTCTATCGCATCCAGGTGAGCAGCGATATGGAGGGCTTGAAGACTGGCGGCAGTGAGCTTGCCTAGGCCGTACACTGTGGGGTCATGGTGGATGTCGTAGACCAAGCGACCGATTGTCCCGATCTCATTACCTGGAAGTGCCAAATACTGGCTGGGGAGACCGGCATCCGACAGCTTTCTGGTAAGGGCCTGGGCAAGGGTGGACTTCCCGATACCATCGGGCCCCTCAAAGACGATCAACTGGCCTCGACCGGAATTCTTGGGCATGGGTACTCTCACTAGCACTGGGACGCTGACCCACATGTGAAGTCTGCCAGAGCTGTTTGCACTTGTTCGGCAAGCCCCTGTAGCGCCCGCTTAGAGCGATCGCGTTTTGCCGGCGTCGCGATGCAAACGACCTGGGATAGTCTCAACCCCATCTCGTGGGCCATGAAGCGGCCCAGACGGCAGAGGCCAAGGTAGTTGCCATAGGCGCGCTCAAACATGTACTGGGTGGCGTAGAAGCCTGTCACAGCCAAGCCATCATCACCTATCCGTGCGAACGCGACCTGCTGGAGGCAGGGGAAGCCTCGGCGAGGTGTGTGTGTGTGATCCTTGCTGGGATCGAAGACGGCAGCCTGCAGGGCGGTTCTGCGGTGGTTGCCGCAGTTCCAAGTGTTGATGATGTGGTCTAGTTGATTCACGCCACCTTGCATGTGGCGGTCGCAGCCGAAGGCAATGAAGCGCTGAAAGTACGTACCATATTGGTTGGCCCGACGCTTCCGTATACGTGGGAAGATTCCGAGATAGCGCTGGTAGAGATCACGCCCGTTCTTCTGGGAATTCCAAAGGGAGACGGGAAAGATGGTGTTCGCTACCTTATGACAGGACAGCCCGTTACCGTCTGCCCGCAAGGCAGCATCAAGCGCTTGACGGATGGCCGGGAGTTCAGGAGGCTCCTCATTATCCAAACCCTTGATTACTACTACCAGCGGGGCAACCTCCTCAGCATCGAGGACCCTCAGGAAAGCCTTTCCCCACGCGACCGATAGGTTGTTCTCCACAACGACCAGCGGGCTATTCATCATCTGCTTCCTCCTGGTGACGGAAAAGGTTTCGGCCGACGAAGGCCCGCCTCGACACTCTTACGTAGGCAGACCAGCCAGAGTTGTCTTCGAGCCTACCGATGCCGGCCTGGCAAGCGCGGAGCAGCCGGCGTCCGTCTCGATCCTGTACGTGTTTGACGGAGCGACCCTCCACGCAAGGTAGCCCTTGAACTAAGATGAAGTCGCCGGCCTCAACATCTATAGGCCTGCCCGTCCAATGCATGTCGACGAGCCAGACTGTAGCTGGTGTCTTACAGCCGATAGCCGAGGCTTGCGCCTGTCGTGGCGTTATCTTCAAGAGTTGCTCTGCGCGGCGGCCGGGGAGAAGTCGGAGAGCGCCCCTCAGATGGTGGATTAATGTCGTGTAGCCGACCCCGAAGTAGTTGGAGATCGCATAGGCCTGGGCCGGCGTACACTCCATGATCGTCCAGCCACGTAGCGAAAATGCCCGCTCGACAGCCATCTTCGGCATTAAGAGCGCGCCCGCGAAGCAGTCGGCAGCGAATTCTCTTGGGTCGAACCTGGGGAGCTTCCACTGTTCTACGAGTGCGTCCACATGTGTGCCGTCTCCTCGGCTGTGATGGCCGAGTTCGTGGGCACAAGTGAAGGCGCGACGCCCTGGCGGACGCAGCGATGAGAGGATGATGTGGGGCTCTGGAGCACTGTAGTACATCCCTTCCATACTCGGAATGTCCAGAAACCGGACCTCAATGCCAAGCCGCTGGGCCAAGTCGTAGACGCAGAGAGCGTCACGTAGACCGCAGCCCATACGCTGTCGGGTACGGAGGGCTTCGGCAGTAGCCTTCCTCGCGATGGCCCGTCTGTCCATCATCTCCGGCCGCCCTCCGAAGCCTTCAAAGACTGGATAAGTTGGAGGAGGCGGTCCAGGTCCTCGTCCCTGAGCTTGCTCAGTTCGCGAGCCGCTAGCTTGGCACGTGCGCTTGAATAGGGGGCCTCCTCTTCCTCTTCAACTACCCAGGACACGCTGACCCCGTAGAGCTCCGCCATGCTGGACAATTCTTCAGCGGACACCCTCCGGCGGCCGGCCTCGACCTCGGAAACGGTGGGCCTATGCCATCCCAAGTTCCTAGCGACCTGACCTTGAGTAAGTCCGGCCATCTCCCTTGCCACACGCAGGCGCGATGCGATGGCCTGCCGTAGAATATCTTGGTCACTCATTCGTTGCGATCTCCACTCCCATGGTCTTGCACAGGTTTTCGGTGATCTCACTTATTGACAAGGCCCGATATCCGTTTTCCGCAACGAACAGGCCGTCATCGGGAAAATCGTGATTCAGCCACGCCGAGAGAATCACGGTAGCTTCTATCCCGCTCAGGCTGTCAAAACCATCTGTGTCTCCGATAGGCCTCGTCCCGGCGTCAATCACCCCCACAGGTCTTCCACTGTCCTCCTGAATCTGGGTAACTGCCTGGATCACTCTTCCCATCACGTCGCTTCTGTTCATCAGCATGCTCCTTACTGTAGGTAAGAATACCTTACCACCCCCATTAGGCTGTCGTCAAGCTGGCAGCGCAATCCCGCTCCCTACCTGCAAGCGAACACACAAAGAGAGGGCTGCCCTCAAGGGGTCCGGGGTTAAACGCGAAATGCCCCATACAGGGGTAAGCCGGGGGAGACCATTGCATTGGCAATGGTCTCCCCCGGCCTGGAGCGATCAGCGTCCCGTGCTGACCAACTCCGCTTGCTGCTCCTGGGCCACCAGCCACTCAAAGAGCGGCAAGTCCGCCGGTGGCTGCTTGCGCTTGCGCTTCGGCTGGACCGGCACCTGCGCCAGGAACTCCGCCCAAGAGCACAGTTCCTCCTGCGGCGGCGCCGGGGCGGCGTCGTCCCGACCCTGGCCGTTGACCGGTGCGGCTTCCTGGCCAGTGGCGTGTTGGCCCGTCCCGTTCACCCCGTTGGCCTGGACCGCGACGGCCGCCGGCGCAGGCGCGACCTCCGGCTGCCAGCCTTCGTCCACCAGCAACTGCTCGGCATCGGCTGCGGCCGCCTGCGCTTGAGCAAAGACCGCCTCCACCGGCGCCGTGTCGGTTTCTTCCCCGCTGACGATCTGGCGGGCCAGGGCCAGCAGCAGGTCGTCGTCGTCGTCCCCGTAGGCCGCCAATCCGTCCTCCGGCAGCTCCCCCTCCACCGCCAGGGAGCTTTGCAGCTTCTTGGCCACCAGCGTCAGCGCGTCGGCCTGCAACGTCTGCCGGTAGGCCAAGTAGACCACCTGCACCGGCCGGGTCTGCCCGATGCGCCAAGAGCGGCGCGAGGCCTGCCGCAGCGTGTAGACTGAGTAGTCCGTCTCGTACCAGCACAGCGTCGGGAAGTCGATCAGGTCCAAGCCGGTCTGCACCAGCCGGGGATGACACACCAGCACGTCCAGCCCCTCCTGCACCCGCTCGGCCACCCAGCCTTCGCGGCGGTCGGGCTTGACGGCGTCGGCCTTCAGCACCGCTACCCGGGCCCCGTGCCGGGTGAGCAGGGCGTGCAGCCGGCCGGTGATGTCCCGCGTACCGGTGTGGGTGACGTAGACCAGCACCCGGCGTCCGGCCTGCCGTTCCGCCGTCACCAGGTCCAGCAAGGCCTGCTCCTTCGGATACACGCGGTCCTCAGCCAGCGGCGGGACCTGCACCAGGGGGTGCCGGGTCTGGGGATCGAAGACCGTCTCGCCGCGGGTGCAGCCGTCGGGGTAGGCCAGCAGGGTTTGCAGGTAGGCCCCCAGCAGCCGCTTGGAGCCGTGGGCGAGGGCAGCGGCCAACGCCTTCCGCAGGGTGGTGAACACGGCCTGGTAGGCACTCCGTTGGGAGTAGCCCGTCCCACCGGGCGTGGCGTCCACGGCGTCGTCCAGGTCCACCAGGCGCACCTGCTCGGTGTAGGAAGGGAGGCCCGCCGCCACGTCGGCCAGGCGCAGGAAGACGGTGTGACCGATGAGGTGGAAGAGCGCGGCCGGCGCCAGGCCGGGGCGCTCGCGGATCACGGTGCGATAGCGCCGGCGCCGGCTGTGGCGGCCGTCCTCCAGGGCCTCGTCGGCCGGCCGGCGCACGGTGTGCTCGACAAACCCGTAGCGGGCAATCCAGCGGGCCTCTTCGTGGTGCGCGAACTCCGCCCGCAGGGCCGGGCTGAAGCGGTAGAGCAGGTGGAAGAGGGTGCTGGCATAGCCGCCGGCCAACGTGCCGGTGAGCGCCAGGGAGGTGCCGCAGACGTCGGCCAGAATACCGGCGGCAATCCCCTGGGCGCTCCCGCGGCCCTTGTACTCATGCACCTCGTCGGCGATCAGCAGGTCGAACCAGCCGGGCAGCCGCTGCTTGACGTAGTCGGCGAGCGGATAGCGGCGCGGGCCGCGGCGGTCGGCCTGCCAGAGGGCGGCCCCACAGTGGTCGCAAGTGCGCTTGCGGCGGGCCAACTCCGCGTCCGTCAGGGGCACCCCGTCGGGGGTGACCACCTGGGCCGCACAGACCGGGCACGTCGGGACGCGGAACGGCTCGCCGGTGTGCTCATCGCGCAGCAACTGCCCGTCGCCGGTGGCCCAACGTGACACGACAGCGGGTTGCCAGCGATAGGAGAGCTTGGCGCGCTCGCGGGACAGGATGGCGAAGAGCGGGCCGGGGCCGCTGGTCTGGCGCAGCCGCTCCAGGGCGGTGATGGAGGTGACGATGGCGGCGCGGGCGTCCGGGATGGTCGCTTCGACCTCGCGCTTCCATTTCCTGGTCAGGTGCGGTGGAACGAGCACGAGGATGCGCTGAAAGCCGGCCAGGTGGGCGGCGGCAGTGGCGATGAAGGTCTTGCCGGTGCCCATCTCGCCGACGACGGTGGTCCCGCGCTGGCTGGTGAGGGAGTGGGCGGTGCCGCGAATGGCGGTCTCTTGGGCGCCCAGCGGCGGGCGCAGCAACGGCGGCAGCGGCCGGTCGTCGGCCGCCGGGCGGTACTGGGGTGGGTAGGAGTCCACCACGCGCTGGGCGATGGCCTCCTTGTAGGTGTCGAGGAACGTGCTCAGGTTCATGCTGCTCTCCTTTCATTCGTTGGGTTGCGGTGAGTCGGTAGGGGGGTAGGGCAAGGTGGGCCAGGAAACCGGTGGAGGGGAGCGCCGGGGCCGGAAAACAGACGCGGCCCCGCCGGTCCCGCGAGGGGGGACTGGCCGGGCCGCGTGGGGTGGGGTGCGACCGTGCCGACAGGAGGTGCTCAGGTTAGGCGGCGATGTCGGTGATGGTGCCGGTGCGCAGGTCGAGGGCCACGACGGTGGTGTGCAGCCGCTCGCGCCGGACTTCCTGCTCGCGGGTGCGGGTGACCAGCACCAGCTCCTTGGCCGTGCGGCCCTTCACCAGCAGGCGCTGCCCGTTGGCCGCCAGGCAGAGGTTGTCCAGGAAGCCAGCCGCCACCAGCATGGCCAGATGCCCCCGCCGCAGTGGCAGCAGCGGCCGGGGCCGCGGCGTCTGCGGCGGCCAGAGCGCATCGGTGATGGCAGTGTGGGTCCACAGCCCGGTGCGCCGGGCTTCGGCCGCCGCGGCCAGGGGATCGACCGTGCGGGTGCTGAACAGCAGGTCGCCAGCCGGGGTGGCCGGCACAGTGTAGAGTGGCGCGGGCGCCGGGGTGAGTGCCCGCAGCTCTTCCGTCGCCCAGCGGTGGACTTGCTGCTCGGCAGCCGGGTCGGGCTGCGGTCGGGCACGCCGGCAGCCGATGAGCACCACCTGGTCGAAGGCGGCCCGCTCCGGGTCGGGGAAGGCCCAGCAGGCCAGACGCCGGTAGTGGGCGGCGAGGAAGCGGGCGGAGACCGGCAGGCGCTGGCGGGGCACGATAAAGACGAGCACGCCGTGCTCCGGCAGGTAGCGGGTGCAATGGCGCAGGAAGCGGTGCTCGCTGCGCTTCTGTTCCCCATCGTGGTCATAGGGCGGGTTCAAGAGCAGCAGGCCGAAGGCGCGGTTGGCGATGGCGGCGGCGAAGAGGTCGGTGGCCAGGGTGTGGTCCAGGCGGCCGGTGGCGGCGGTGGACCGCTCCTGGTGCAGCTCCACCCCGTAGGTTTCGAGCGGGAGCGCTGAGTACGGGTGCAGGTGGGTGGCCAGTTGGTCCAGGGCGGCCCCGGCGCCACAGCAGGGATCGAGCAGGCGGACGGTGCCGGGTGCGCCAGCGGGGAGGCGGGGCGGGGGGCGCAGCAGGGTAGCCAGTAGGTCGAGCACGCGCGGTGGGGTGGGATAGAACCCGCCTTTGGCCTGGGCGGCTAGACGCATGGTGCGGCTCCTTTCTCCTCGTTGGTGGTCTGGCCAGGTGCCGGTAACGTGTCCGGGTCGTCCAGGGTGAGCGTGCCGGCGGCGACGGCGTGGGCCAGGTCGGCCTTGAGCGCGGCGGCATCGGGCCGGCAGTCGTAGGCGACGAGGCCGGTGGCTTGCAGCGGCGTGATCTCGTCCTGGGCGAGGCCCCGTTGCCAGAGCCAGGGCGCCCAGGAGTGGTGCAAGGGCAGGGGACTGCGCCGGTCCAGGAAGCGGTGATGCAGCGCGGGGGCCTGCGCTGCGTCCGGGGCCAGCAGCAGGAACTGCTCGCGCTCCGTGGCGTACTCGGCCAGCGTGGTGTAGACGAGGGCGTGCCAACCACCGCAGACCGGCAGGCGCGTGAGCTTGGTGGTCCAGGTCCCGACGGTGTGCGCGGGAATGACACACTGCTGGAAGCCGCCGGAGAGGGCGGTGCCCTCGGCGCCCCGGATGAGGTGGGCCACGTCGGGCGGCTGCTTGAGCAGGGCGGCCCAGATGGCCTTGAGGGCGGTTTGGGCGCCGACCAGGGAGAGGAACCAGAGGCCCTCGGTGGCCGGGTCGCGGGCGAAGGCATCGGCGGTGGCGGTGAAGCCGCCGGCCGTGACGGTGTACAGCATGGCGGGATCGGCAGCCGTGGTCGGCGTGGTCTCGACTGTGATCTTGGTCATGTGCAGACTCCTTTCGTTGTTGCCAGGGTGAGTAGCCGCCAGGACCTAGCTGGGCAGCAGGCCCTGCTCGCGCAAGCTCACGGCACGGTCGCCACCGATCACGATGTGGTCGAGCAATTCGATATCCAGGAGCCGCGCGGCGGCGGCCAGCTCCTTGGTGACGGCGACGTCCGCGGGACTGGGCGTGGGATCACCGCTCGGATGGTTGTGGACCACGATGAGGGCCGGGGCGGCCGCGACGATGGCGGGGCGGAAGACCTCGGCGGCGCGGAGGCCCGCCGCGTCGACGGTGCCCTGGTAAATCACGCGCTGGCCGATGACGCGGTGCTTGGTGTTGAGCAGCAGCACCCGCAGTTGCTCCTGCACCAGGGGGGCCAGTTCCGGTCCCACCAGTTGCTGCACGTCGGCGGGGCCGGTGAGCGCGGGACAGTCGGCGGGCGCACCGGGGGATTGCGTGTCAACCTCGTAGCGGAGGGCCAACTCGCCCAGCACCTGTAGGTTCTGGCGCAGGGCCGACAGCAGGGACGCGGTGGGTGGTTCGTATGTGGTGGTGGTCGTCATCGCACGCTCCTTTCCGTGTGTGGTGGGAAACAGAAACGGGACCGTCCCCTCTCCGCGGAGGGAGCGACCCCGTTGCCTGGCTCAACTCGTGGTGGTTACTGCTCAGTCGTCCCTCCTCTCTGGTGCGGGTGTAGTGGTCGGGACCAGCTTGCGGGCGGCCCCCTCGACGAGCGGGAGCAACTTGGCGGCCGGCACGGCGTCCAGGTCCTGGCCCAGCCGCTGGCGCACGGCCGTGCGGAGCTGCGCTTCGTCGAAGCCCTGCTGGGCGCTGAGGGCCAGCAGCGTCTGGCGCAACGACGCGGCCCAGGTGTCGGCGGCACCATTGCTACCGTCACTGGCGAGGTCGTTGCCGAACTGGGCGCCCAGCGTGCGCAGCGCCCGCTTGAGCGCGTCGGTGACGGCGCCCTTGTACGCCGTCTCGTGCCCCTGGGCGCTCTCCTCCGCCACCACCTGAAAGCCCACGTCGGTGCGGGGCGGCACGCCCGGCACGTGCAGCCGGACGGTGGCGGTGTAGGCGGTGGCGTGCTCGACCGCGCCGGTCTGGGCATCACGGGTGGTGATGTCCCGCGGCGTGACCTCGCCCACGAGGTCGTAGCCCCAGCCGCCGTAGCCGAGCAGGCGGTTGGCCTGGGCGATGGCGACCCGCCCGGGGAGATAGGGGAAGGTGTGCCCGGCGCGACCTTTGCGCTGGGCGACCAGACTGGGGTCCAGGGGGGCGTCCAGCTGCTGCGCGACGGTGGGGGCGAGACCGGCTCCTTGGTCGGCGGGCGGTGCCAGGGGCACCAGGTCGGCGGGCGCAGCGGGGGTGCCGTTGCGGTGCGGTGCGTTGGACATGGGGTACTCCTTCCTTTCTGCGTTGTCGGTGCTCGGTGGATAGCGGCGTGCTGGGGTGCGGGCGGAGGCGGCCCGGGGCTGGGCTACCCCCGCTCGGCGGGGGGATCGCGCGCGGCGGTACGGAGGGCAGCGGACCGCCAGCCGGGGAGCGCCAGGCTGCGCGATTGTGGAGGGGAGACGTCAGCCGCTGCGGTGACGCCTGGGGGAGCGGGACGGTGAGACAGTGCCGCGGGCGCTGTGGGGAACCGGGGACGGGGATTAGGAGCCGGCGGAGGGTCGCCGGCGCGCGCGGCAGTAAAACGCGGGAGCGTCAGCCGTTCGCGGCGGTGACCGCTGGGGGAGCGGCACGGTGGCGAAGTGACTGGCGCCGCAGCGCCGGGGGAAGCGGCTGGCTGAGATCGCCGCCTAGCGCGACAGGTGGGCTGCGTGCAGCAGACGCCGGAACACCGCGCGACCGTCAGGATGAGTGGCCAAGTCGGCCACGTCGCTGACCCCTGGGGGGAGCGTGATGCTGGTCGCCCGCCGTCCCAGCAACGCGACCAGTTGCGTGGCGGCCGCCCGGCCCGCGTCATCGGCGTCGAAGGCGAGCGCCACCCGCGAGCAGGACTGCAGGGCCGCCGCTACCCGGTCCAGGCCCTGCGTGCCGAGCACGGCGACCGCTGGCAGGCCCCACTCGATCAGCGTGAGCCAGTCGAACAGGCCTTCGGTGAGCACCACCAACTCCGGTACCGGACCCAAGTGTCCCAATCCCAACACCGGCTTCGGACCGGGCAGCGTCTGGAAGCGCGGGGCCCGTTCCGGCGTGATGGCCCGCCCCGCCAACCACCGCACTTGGCGGTCGCGCACATCGGGCACCACCACCATGCCGGCGAACCGCTCGGCACCCCGCGCGACGAACAGCCCGGACGCTCGCTGCTGGGCCGCGTCAAAGCCGGCCGCCGCCAAGGCGCCGCGCAGCCCGTGCCCCGGCGCGTAGCCCAGCCCCAGGCGCGTGGCCGTCGCCGTGCCGATACCGCGGGTGGCGAGGTACGTCCGCCCCTGCGGATACCGCCACAACGCCCGGTGGTAGTACCGCGCCGCGGCCGTCAGCAGGGCCGGGTCCCGCGGCGGCAGCGGGATTGTGCGGGACTCGCGGGGGGTGCCAGGCGTCGCGGGCCGCACGGCGGTGGTGGCTGCCGGTCCCACCCCGCCGTCGAGGTGCCGGATGGCCTGGGGCAGGGTCAGGCCCTCCGTGCGCTGCACGAAGTCCAGCACGTCGCCGCTGGCGCCACAGCCGAAGCAGTGGAAGCGGGCGGTGTCGCTATACACCGTGAAACTGCCTTCGGTCTCGTCGTGGAAGGGGCACAGACCCTGGCGGACCCGGCCTTGGCCCCGCAGGTGTACGCCCGCTGTCGTCACCACCTCGGCCAGTGGGTGGCGCTGCTTGAGGGCGGCGAGGTCTACGTACTGCTGGGCTACCACCATGTTGCACCTCCGGTGTGTCGTCCTATCGCGTGCATCGAAGCCTCCTCATGGCGGTGGCGGTCGGGGCGTCACGACCGGCTGCCCCGGGTGCTGGACTGTCTGGGCTTCACCTCCTTTCGTGTGATCCGTGCGGGCAGCGGGCGCACGGGGCCTGCTGCTGGGAGCGGCTGGTGCGGGACCCGCGCTCCCCTGGTTGGCTGCTCGCCGTGGGGTGCGGTGCGTTGTGGGGGAACCGGCCGTTGGACTGGAATGGGCGCCGCCGCACGACTGCGGGAGTAGTCGTGCGAGCCGACTGGAGCGCTACCGGGGTCACGCTGGGGGAGCGCTACCCGGTGCCGCGTTGCGCGCCGAGACCAGCGGGTGCTGGTGTTTATGAACGCGCTGACGAGCAGGCGGCGGCCGGCGGCAATCGGTGGTCAGCGCACGGGACGCACGCCAACCGTGGTGTCCCAGGAGCGCCGTGCCGGATGCACGTCACCCGCTGGACTGGGCTGCTGGCGATGGGATTTCTCCCTCCGCCAGTGCAGCGGTGCCCTCATGGGGACCGTCGGGAGAGCAAGGCTCGATCCGTTCGGTCTCGCCCGGGTCTAGGGCCGGACCCCCAGGTTTCTCAGGCGGGAAGACCTGGCAAAGCCGGAAAACAGCATCAGTATTCCGGCTCCGGCGCACCAATGACAAGGGACTCTGGCCTCCTCGCGCCAAGTGCTTGCGCGCATGGGGCAATCATCCGGCGGCGGTGCTGTTCACCACCAGCCCAGCGTCAGCACCCGGCGCAGGTGGTGCCGCCACACCGCCCGGCGGCGCTCGCCGCGCACCCGCGCCAGGGTCCGCCGGCGCCAGTCCACTTCGTTCCGCCGGGTGAGGGCATCCCAGGGATACGCCGCCGGTGGCAGGGTCAAGTGGTAGGCCCCGATCAAGGCCAGTTCCAGCTCCCGCAGCCGCTCCTCCGCGCGCAGTGCGGTCAGGCGGTCTGCCGCCCCGGCCCGCGCCGCCCGTGCCTGCCGCCACTGGACAATGAGGGGGGCCGCCACGCCATACGCCGCGGCTTCCCCCGGTGCCGGTGCCGCGGTGACGACCGGGCGAGCCGACGGCTGGGATACGCCGATCGCGCGATCCACCGTCGCCACCCCATCGCCCTCCCGCCGGCGTGCCTCCAGCGCCGCCAACCGTTGCTCCATGCCCTGGGTGCGCTGCGCGGCTTCGTCCCGCAATTGTTGGCCCTGGGTACTGATGGCGGCCAGGAGTTCCTCCCGTTGGCGCCGCAGCGCCGCTGCTAGGTGCTGCTCCCACTGCTGACGCGACTCCGCCGCGCTTGCGGTCGCAGCGTCGGCGCCCGGCCCCGCGAGCAGGTGCATTCCCAAGGCATCGTGCATCCGCCGTGACAACCGGCCGGTGTTCACTGCTGCCGCCACCGTCTTGCGGTGGACGCCCAACACGGTGGCGGCGCCCGTCCGCCCCTCGCGCCGGACCAGGACGTGCAGCAGCGCCAGCAGCCGCACCTCCTGCACACGCTCAAGACTGGGGGGCGGTGTCCCCATGCTCCGCTCCCCGTGCATCCTCGCACCCGCCGCCATCCTGTAGGGCCGCGCTTCCCTGGGACACATGGCCACCATCTGCCTGCCCGGTCGTGGCCACCGTTGGCCGGTCCCAGGGAAGCACCTGGCTCCCGCCTTGGAACCAGCCCTCGTACCCAGGTGCTTGCTGGAATGGAGCCACGCGCCCCCCCACTGTCCCCATTTCCTCTCTGGTAGCGGGGGGCCGCGACGCACTAGGCGGCCAAGCGGTCCCAAGTACGGATTCCTGTACACGTCCATTACAGCGGTAACACCACTGCGAATACCAGGCCCTATAGGGGAGGGCGCGTGTGCCCTCCCATGTAGGGTAGGCCCTATGGACGGTCCATTCCGGACGGTATCACGAGGACCCGCCTGTGGCAGCTGGAGAGGCTCAAGCTCGATGGATCTGATGGTCGGCGCTGCGGGCTGCAATTGCACACTTCGGCCCGGTAACCTACTCCGTCAGGACGCCGGACACCCCGGCAATCCCGGGCATGACAGTTGACGGAGTTTTGGCGTAACAATGGAGCTTCAAGTACGCTTCGCATGATGGCGTGTACTACCCACGACGCCAAACTCAGGCTGGGCATTCCACGTCAGAACAATGTCCGAGGCAGCGGAGGACGAGGTGCGGGAGCGGAATTGCGTGCCTCCTGCAGATCCCGGTCAGCCGTCCACGTGGTTGCCAGTTCCATCATCGCTGCGCGTACCCGCGACCGGTGAAAACGTACCTCCTCCGACGCAGACGCGGCCCCAGCTACTGCCTGTTCACGATCTCACATGGGAGGATTTCGAGCGTCTTTGCCTCCGCCTCCTTGAGTTCGAAGCGGAGCCGGTCCACGTATCGAGAACGTCGCAGACGGGGGAACCAACCGCGCCAGTCACAGCTCTGTACGGCCGGCACGGCCAAGCGCAGTCCGGAATTGATGTATACGCGAGAGACCCACTAGTCCTTGACAGACCCCACCCATCGCGGAGGTACGTGTGCCTCCAAGCACGTCGAATCGCAACAGTGACGACGACGGAGCTGAGCACCAGCGTCGACAGATTTCTCACGGGGCCATGGGCCAATGTGTCGCGGAAGTTTGTCTATGCCACAAGCGCTTCCACTAGATCAACCCAGCTGGTGCATGAAATCGAGAAGCAAGCTGAGCAACTCTCGCAACGGTCCATTGAGTATGTGGTCTGGGATCAGGAGACAATCTCCAGGCAGCTAAAGGACCTCCCGGAACTCGTCGATGACTTCTTTGGCCGGCATTGGGTGCAGCAATTCTGCGGTAACGACGTAGCGAAGCGGCTCGACCGTCGGCTGGACGTTGGGCAGGTAGCCAAGCTCCGCTGTGAACTCGCCCGAATCTACGCAGCGTCGTTTGGCGTCGCTGACTCTGGGATGATTGCATTCCGGTTCAGTGAGACGCACCCGGTCGCACTGCCAGAACGGTTCGTGATACCCGATCTGGTGACCACAACACCGCAGGCCGCCCCCCTACCACAGCCTGAAGACGACCTGGATGAACTAGATACGGACGGACACGACTTACTTGCAGCCATGGCGGAAGCAGCTGCATGGCCCCCGCTGAAACGGGACGAGGGGATGCCGTTTCCGCCGAACGCGGCTCGGAGGCACCTTCACCTGGAGAACCCCCGTGTGTTGGATCGTCGGCCGGCCGATCAGTGGATAGGTGTGGAACCCTTACAAGTGATCGTTGGTGATCCAGGCGCCGGCAAGAGCACCCTCCTCAGGTACCTGGTTCTTGACCTGCTGAGCAGGGAACCAAGGTGGCGGACTGTCGCCGAACGATTAGGACAGTATCTCCCTATCTGGTTGCCATTCCACTTCTTTACGCAGCGGGTCGCCGGCCAAACGGGCGCAGCTGCCTCCATTGGGGAGGCGCTCAAGGCATGGCTGGAACAACATGATGCCGGCCAGATCTGGCCTCTTGTCAAAGCGGCCCTCAACGATCAACGCTTGCTCCTAGTCGTTGACGGCCTCGACGAGTGGGTCAGCGACGAAGCGGGGCAGTATGCAGTCGCCGCTTTGAAAACCTTTGCGGACTCGCGGTCAACACCGCTGGTAGTCTCGACTCGGCCCTACGGGTTGTCCCAACTCACGTTGGGTGCCGGCTGGACATACCGACGCATCGCACCCCTGAACCCGGACCAGCAGCGCCTGCTCGCACTCCACTACTTTCGTGCGGTCATCGATTCGGAAGATCGCCCATCATCGCCTGACATCGTCGAGCGGTCGATTGACGATTTCCTGTCACAGATCCGTAATGTGCCTGGTCTCCGCGCAATCAGTGGGACCCCTCTCTTCCTGGTGCTCCTAGTGGGACTGCGCTTATCGAGCGTAGGCACGCTGCCGGCGGAGCGCTTCGAAGTCTATGACCAAGCGGTTCAGCTTCTTGTCGCTGACCACCCCACGAACAGGCGCGTAGCAGCAGCTGTGACGACGCCGCGACGGGGATTGTCAGTTCGCCAACTAAGAGCAGTCCTCGCGAATGTCGCCTTCGCAAGCCAGGCTAGGGGCGACATCTCGACTCTCGAAGAGACAAGACTACGCGAAGACTTCCTCCACGCGCTGTGTGATCCCGCCCGTCTCGCCATGAATGCGGCTGATGCGGCGGAAACTGCCGACCAGCTACTGAACGTAGCAGAAGGTGAGCTTGGACTCCTCGTCCGAAAGGGGGCGACAGAACTCGGCTTTCTCCATCGAATACTACAGGAGCAACTCGCTGCCGAATACATCTCAGACCAACTCACTCCCGCGGCAATGAATGAACTGTTCGCAGAGCACATCGGAGACTCCCGATGGCGCGAAGTGCTCCTCGCCACGATGTCGAGGCTTCGCCGCCCGTCGGAATTGAGCGACCTGATGGGGGCGATCCGGCGGCGTGTTGACGAAACCCCAACAGGACTACGCGCACGTGAAATCCTTGCGGAAGTGGTATTTGGACCATACGACCTTCCGGCCGGAGACATCCAGAAGAGCGCTCCTGGCATTATCGAGGTGATCGAAACCCATCCGTATGGACCGCATCGCGCACGTCTTCTGGATAGCGTTCTGGCGGGTTTGGAGGGAGCGGCGACCGAAGACATCGTGCGGGACTGCCTGGAGCGCTGGACACTGCTTGTCCAAGAGCCATCCAGCACACTCGTGCGGGAGATCGCTCAGATAACACAGGTTGAGGATCCGTCAGAGACCGCTTGCAAGCTGCTCTTGATGGCGCTGCTCCATCCACACAGTTGGATTGCCGATGCAAGCGCGGTGGCAATCGCCGGCAGATGCTCGAACAGTCGATCCGTTAACAACAAGGAGCGCGACCTACTGCGTAGGGAACTGCTGCATATTCTGTCCGACCCTCCTTCCGGGCTCGCTCAGGCTGCGGCCCTAACATCGCTGGCCCTCGAGTGGCGGCATGATCCCTTGGTTGCCGACATTCTGAATGATGCACGAGGGCACACAGACGAGAGCGTCCGGATTGTGGCCCTTAGCGACGCGCTTGGCGTGCTGCGAACTACGCTCTGCGACTCTCCGACAGAACTCCCGAGCGACATCCAGCAGTTGAGCGATGTCGAACGCCAGTGGCTGATCGAGCACCTCCGGAACCCTGGTTTCGGGGACACTCACCCTGATTTGCTCGTCGCTGCGGTCTCGGAAGCGGTACGTGGTCAGCATTCAGTTCTTGAAGACTTGGTCGAGAGCTTGCACTCCGCATCGGGACCATACCGTAACTCTGACTTGATTTGGTCCGTCGCGCTCAACGTGCTGGGTGACGACGACCGGGTTGTGGACATCGTGTGCGACCAACTCCGATCCGAGGAGAACTCCTCGCTAGGCCTGAGGGTGAAATTCGGTAACGGGCAGTTGCTAGCGCTGGCATATCCTCCCGAATCACCTCGCAATGGCCGTGTCGCAGCGGCGATTGAAGATCGCCTTCGCACATTCACAAAGAGAATCGATGGTCCTGAGTTGTGGCGACTCGCCGCAGTCGATCGTGGGCAAATGATGAAGACAGCCCTGCTAGAGGACCTCGCCACTTCACCCTGGCCTCACTGGTCCGCAGATGCGCTGGTCGATTACTTCGGTGAAGATGCCGATGCCCGCGATGCACTTCACTCGGTGCTGATGGGTAATCCCGTACGGGCATCAATGGTCGCGAACGTCGCAACGAGTGTCTTGGCCACTGGCGAGGTAATCCCTCGCCTGCTGGTGATCCTCCGCGACCTCGCCGGAACTGCGAACCCCGGTTCTGGGCGCTACGACATCCTTGCCTCCGCCATATTCGAAGCCTGCCAGGAACAAGAGATCGGCCCCGCACCGGAAATCGAATCGGTCGCCGCAGAGGCGCTGGGACTCATGCCAAGTGGCCCCAATCCATTTGGCGGTGACCCCCGCTATATGCTCGCCGCCGCCTTCTATCCCTCCGCGGCCTCAAGGGCAGCGCTGGCTGAACTCGCCGAGGCTGAAGACCGCCCTCTCGAACCAATCTTGCCCGTGTTCCGTCACGATCCTGAACAGGTCCAACGATTCCTAGAAGACGCATCGACTATTCTCCGGTCGCTACCCGCGTACCTGCGCGCGAGGGTGTGTCAGTCGCTGGCAGACCGGGCCATCGCACCTGATGTCGTGGTGCATCTGACCCGTCGGTGGGCAGACGAGGTGTCCGAGCCCAATAAGAGCATCGCTTCCCTTGCTTATCATCGAGCTTTGCTTAGGGCGCGGGAGGAGGGTCACGTTGATAATGAACAATGGGATCGAGCCCTGGTTCACTTAGGTAAACAGGCATCGTGTTACGGGCCGGATCATGAAGCCCGGAGACGCAGTGCGTGGGTTGGCATGTGCGTGTGCGGCGATTGGTCGATGTTGGAAGGCCGTATGGAGACGAACGGTGAGTCGTCGCCTGTCGGGGTCTCTCTAGCCGACCCATTCCACGGACCGGACGGGACCCTGCTGCAACAACTCGCCTCGTGCTGGGAAGATCTGCGGTCCGAGTTCGGCGATACGCTCCTTCCGCGGCTCTCCGGACTCCGGGCAGAGGAGCCCAAGAGCGATGTCTGGGACGCGCTTGCCTTGGTCGCTGGGCGAAACACCACCGTTCAACAGGAACTTGAGAGTGCAGTCGCCGCCGACCCCGGTCTATTGGGGCTGAATGGTGTCTTGGTGTGGTGTGTCACTCGACTGTTCACGGGAGATAGTCCGAACACCGACGCAATCACCGATGCCCTCGTTTCTCATCTCTTGCGGCACAACAGCGACCAACGCGAGCGCCTTGTCGGCGTCCTCGTCGAACAGTTCGAGCGAATCGGTCTACAGCAGGAAGAACTACTAGGCCGCTTGGAGGCTGCACTGCGAGGAGTTCCCGTGAGCAGTGGAGATCCCCCTCGTGAGGCCCTCTCCGCGCTGGTCGCAGGCAGTCGGTGTCCTACAGGTCATCCTTTCCGACCCCGAACTTCCTTCGATGATGCCTTCGCGGCGGCCGACAGTTCCGAGATCTTCGAGCGGATTGAGCGCACTCTCGACTGGCTGGACGGGGCTGGTAAGACGTATTACTACAACAACCCCTTTATACGCCATGTACCCCATCGACTGCGGCGCGATGCTGCCGCCGCCAGTATGGTTCGGGACGCAGTCATGAACCCGGCAACTCCTGATTCCCGGGCAGCCGTGCTCGTATCGCTTCTCGCGGACGCGGTTGGGCTAGACGAAGACCTTCTCCGCGAGGTCGAACGCCGCATAATTGCTCAGAACAATGTCAGATTGGCACCGGTAATGCGAGAACGTGACTCGTCAACCACCCTCTCTGTCCAGACTGTCTTCACGCGCGTTGCTGACGTGGCTTTGGACCTGCGCTTGAGCTGACGGGGTGCGCTCCGCAGTTCACCGAGTCAGTGCCTGCAATCTCAGCAGATGTGCCGTTTGAGCTCGCGGTACCGCAACATGGGCCTGTCCGGCGTCGGCGGCGGAGTCCAGTGCAGGTTTCTGCACACGTTCATGACAGCGGTGTTATTGCCGCGATCTGTGGGTCCCAGAGAGGAGGGCACAGGCGCCCCCCCCTTCAGGACGTTACGCCGGCGGCCGGGGATCGGCACCCTGGGAGCTGGGCTCACCTTGCGATTACGTGCTGGCCCGCATCGCCTTGACACCGCCACGCGGATGGGGCATAGTTATGTAAGACTAAGTAGGATAGGAGCGGCTATGCAGCGCACCACCGCAACCATCACCTTCTCGCTGCCCCCAGCGATGGCGGCCCAGGTGCGGGCTGTGATGCGCGCGGAAGGGCGCACCATGAGCGACCTGGTGCGCGAAGCCCTGCGCCTGTACATGGAAGAACGGGAGTGGCGCCAGACCATCCGGCACGAGCGACTCCAATCGTGTCGCGCCGCTGAGGAAGCTCAAACAGGAGGTGGCCCCGATGCCTAACCAAGCAGCCCCCACCCCGGCAGCACTCTATGCCCGGGTATCCAGCGACCGGCAGGACGTGGACCTCTCCGTGGCCGCCCAGCTGCGGGCGCTGCGGAACTACGCCGCGCAGCACGGCTACGTCGTCGCTCGCGAGTACGTGGACGAAGCCGAGAGCGGGCGGGTCGCCGACCGGCCGGAGTTCCGCAAGCTGCTGGACGCCGGCGGCCGTCCCCAGGCGCCCTTCCAGGTCATTCTCGTCTGGAAGTTCTCCCGCTTTACCCGCAAGCGCGAGCATGCGGTCGCGTTCAAGGCCATGCTGCGGCGCAAGGGCATCCGGGTCGTCTCCATCACCGAGCACGCCGACGACTCGCCCACCGGCAAGCTGATGGAAGCCATCATCGAGAGCGTGGACGAGTTTTACTCCGAGAACCTGGCTCAAGAGGTCACGCGGGGGATGCGCGAAGCGGCCGCGCGTGGCTTCTTCCTGGGGTCGCGGGCACCGTTCGGCTACCGGCGGATCAAGGTGAGTGACGGCGCGAAGGAGCGGCCCACCCTGGAGGTGGACCCGGCCGCGGCGCCGGTGGTCAAAGACATCTTCCAGCGTTCCCTCCGCGGCCACGGCCTGAAGGAGATCTGTAAGGCCCTGAATGACCGTGGCCTCACCAACCGCGGCAAACGCTGGCGGAAGAACGCGCTGCACTACCTGCTGACCAACGAAGCCTACACCGGCACCGCCGTCTGGGGCCGCACCACCACGGGCACCCAGGCGCCGGACCCGGTGCGGGTACCGGAGGCCTGGCCCGCACTGGTGTCCCAGGAGCTGTTTGCGCAGGTCCAGCGGGCTTTGAAGGAGCGCGCGCCAGCAGTGCAGCGACCCGCCCGGGTGGGGAGCACGTTCCTGTTGAGCGGGCTGTTGCGCTGCGGCATGTGTGGGAAAGCCTACGTCGGCCAGGGCGCCAAGAGCGGGCAGTTCGCCTACTACGTTTGCGGCACGTTGCAGCGGGAAGGGGCCGGCACTTGCACCGCTCGCTACCTGAACGCGCCGAAGGTCGAGGCCTTCGTCGTGGACACGATCAAGGCCCGCATCCTCAACGACGCGACCATCACTGAGTTGGTCACACTGGTCGCCGAGGAGATTGACGCGGTGGCCGGAGAGGTGGCGGGCCGGCAGGCAACGATTGAGGCGGAACTCGCGGACGTGAGCAGCCGGCTGGAGCGGCTCTACGAGGCGCTGGAGACCAGTGCGTTGACGCTGGAAGCGCTGTCGCCGCGCATCCTGGCGCTGCGGCACCGGCAGGACCAGCTGGCGGCGGCGCGGGAGGCGGCCGAGCACCAGCTCGCACAGCGCAAGGTGGAACTACCCGGCACGGCGGAGATCACGGGGTACGTGGCGGACTTCCGGGCGTTGCTGCAACGGGGGACGTTCCCGGACCGCAAGGCGCTGCTCCGCAACTTCGTGCAGGGGATCGAGGTGGTGGACGACGCAGCCACGCTGACGTACACTGTACCGATGCCGGCGGATGGTGGCCGCAGCGAGGCGGCCCCGGTTCTTGATTTTGTCCAGTCCGGCCCACCTAAGGGGACTGTAGATGGTACCGGGCCCCGGAGCGCCTCGACCGCGGTGTCTCCGTCCGGTATCCGCCGGTCCTCCGGCAGCGGCAGGGCATAGCGGATGGTGGCCGCCCCAGGGGCCACTGCGATCTCCCGCACGAACGACTGGATGAAGGCCCGCGACTCGCTGCGGTCGCTCGCCTGCAGGAACATCCGCCGATCCTGGGCGAAGGCCGTAATGCTCTCCACGTCGGCCAGCACCGCCCGGCGCTCGGACAGCAGCGCCCGCGTTTCCGCCGCCGCCCGCTCCAGCCGCTCCTGCCGCGCCCGGTGTTCCTTGATCCGCTCGGTGGCATCCGCGAGGTCCAAGTCGCTGGTCTCGATCACCTGCCACACCCGGTCCAGCCGGCGCCGTACCTCCGCCACCTCCGTCTCCAGGCCCGCCAGCTTCCGCCGCTGCTCCTGGGACTCCCCCTCCAACTCCTCATGGACCAGCCGTACCAGGGCCCGGATGTTGCCCGCCGTCAGAATACTGTCCCGGATCTGCTCCACGATCAGCCCCTCGAAGCGCCGGGCGTTCAGCCGCGGGGCGTCACAGGCCCCGCTCCCCCGGTGGAGCAGTGACTGGCAAACGTAGTAGGCGAACTGCCCGCGCTTGGCCGCCTGTCCGGTGAGCGCCCGTCCACAGCGCCGGCATTTGACCAACCCACTGAGCAGGTAGGAGCTGGCCGACCGCCGGGGATGCACCTTGGCCGGCCCGCGCGACACCAGCAGAGCACCCACCCGCCGGAACTGCGCCGCGGACACGAGGGCGGGAAAGGCGTCCGGTACCCGTACCGGCGGCGCCTGATCTTTGGCGTTGGCCCCCCAGACCAGCGTGCCGGTGTAGACCTCGTTGGTCAACACCTTCTGCACGGTGGTCTTCAGCCAGCGCCCGCCGGTGGGACTGGCCAGGCCCTCAGCGTTCAGCGTCTTGGTGATGTCCAGCAGACTCTGCCCCCGGTCAGCCAGCGTGAACAGGCGGCGCACCACGCCGGCCGCCGGCTCCGCCACCGCCAGCTTCGGTCGCTCTTTCGCACCGTCTGGCACCAGTACCCGGGTGTAGCCATAGGGCGCGCGGCTGGCCATCCAGAAGCCGCGGGCGGCGGCTTCGCGCATCCCCCGCGTGACCTCCTGCGCCAGGTTCTCCGAGTAGAACTCGTCCACGCTCTCAATGATGGCCTCCATCAGCTTGCCGGTGGGCGAGTCGTCGGCGTGCTCCGTGATGGAGACCACCTTGATCCCCTTGCGCCGGAGCATCGCCTTGAAAGCAACGGCATGTTCCCGCTTGCGGGTGAAGCGCGAGAACTTCCACACCAGAATGACCTGGAAGGGCGCCTGCGAGCGGCTCGTCTCGTCCAGCATCGCGCGGAACTGGGGCCGCGCCGCGATCCGTCCACTCTCGGCCTCGTCCACGTACTCGCGGGCCACGACGTAGCCGTGCTGGGCCGCGTAGTTGCGTAGGGCCCGAAGCTGGGCGGCGACGGAGAGGTCCACGTCCTGCCGGTCACTGGAGACGCGGGCATACAGGGCCGCCGGTGTGGGGTCCGGTTGGTTACGCATCGGGGTTGCCTCCTGTTTCCGTTTCCTCGGCGGCGCGGCGGGCTTGGAGCCGCTCGTAGCGGACAGACTGCCGCCACTCCCGCTCCTCCATGTACAGCCGCAGGGCTTCGCGCACCAGGTCGCTCATGGTGCGCCCTTCCGCGCGCATCACGGCCCGCACCTGGGCCGCCATCGCTGGGGGCAGGGAGAAGGTGATGGTCTCGGTGGTGCGCTTCATGGCCGCTCACATTGCGACTTAGTCTTACATAACTATGCCGCATCCCCGCGTCGGTGTCAAGGTAGTGCCGGCCAGCATGTGACAGCACGCTGATCGTGCCTCCCAGGGTGCCGATCTCACGCCGCCGGCGTAACGTCCTAAAGGGGAGGGCGTGCGAGTCCACCTCGACGGGTATCGCCATTCGCGGCGCCGAACACCTGACGATGGACACGTACCGGCATCTGCTTTGGGTTCCACCGGCGAGGTGTCGAACCGGGTCGCCAAGTTGCTCCTAGCCAGCCGTTCCTGGCGGAACCTGCGGGGGGTGGCGATCACCAACGCCGCCTGGGAGGCGAACATCACCAGGGTCTGCCCGTCCTCCGGGCCGCGGGACTCAGCGTCTAGCGAGGCAATTGTGCCAGCTTCGGCAGCATATCACAAAAGGTCACAGAACATCGGCAGATAAATCACGGCTATATCATACCTCACTCGCGCCGCAAGTAGCTATGCACAAGGCGCAGAAACGGCTGGTTACCACTCTTCTGGCAGCGGCACACCATAGTCAGGGTAATCCTCGGCGAGTTGTTGTTCTACTGCTTGCTTTGCTTCCAGGATCGTGGCATACATCTTCGGCAGCGCATCTCCATTCACAACAATCTGGTAATTCACCGCATCAGCCGACTCTACGCTGACCTCGTAGGCGGGGCCACCTCGAACCGATGCGTCCGTCGAGAACCGTGCCTTTGCACTATCTAGCTCCCTATCATATTCCCAGTCCAGGTGGAAGCTGTCTATCAGGTCCTTGATCCGCAACTCATCGCTCATCTTCCGGCTCTCCTCACTCCGTCAGTGTCGTACAGAGTGTAGCACAAGGCGCAGCGGCCAAGCTACGCCACGTGAGCCGTTTCCCGATCAACACTCGAAACACCGCTGCGATGCGCCCCAGTGGATCAAGCGGCCGAAAGAGACCACCCATGGCTGAAGAGCAGAACGTGCGGGAGCTTATCCAGGAGGCCCAGTGGTGGAAGAAGGCAAGAAAGAAGTGGCAGGTGATCGAGAGCGAGGACCACATCATCGGAATATACGGACTAGAGCCACTCGAAAAGGCAGCAGGTAGGGTCGTCTACGAACACGATGGGGTTCAAGGGCCTGGGTGGCGAGCGAGTGTCCAGGCCCTCGAGCATGATCTAAAGTCAACACCGAGCTTCCATCCAGAGCAAGGCAGCAACTTGTATCACGCTTTCAGAGAAGCACTCTCGGCGGTGCAAGGTGGGTTTGCAAGTGTTACAGACCAGACTGTGCGAGTAGAGGCCAAGCAGCGAGAAGCCCGAGGGATTGTGGAAGGCTTTGTCGCAAACATCCAGGAGAGAGATAGTGACTGAAGAGATTCTCAGACCGCGACCCATGAACACTAAGGACCGAGCCAGACTTATGGTGATCGAGTGGCTACTAGAGAACGCCTTCGAGTATCCACCAGACCTGTTTGCCCGTTTTCGGGCTGATCCTGAGCTTCAGGCAATCTTTCAGGCATCGTCTGAGTTTGAAGCTCTGTGTCTGGCTTACTTCAAGCAGATAGTTCATCCAGAATCTCGGCGCGAAACAGAGACATAGCAGTCCTCCTGGTCGCTATCCTACACAGCCGCAAGCGGCGTAGCCAGCCTGGTCACTCACGTCTTTAGTTCCCGTTCTTCCAGTCGCCGTAGTCCGGGGGCAGGTCCCGCCAAGGGGCGCCAGATGGTGTATCCTTCAGGTAACTCAGTCACTCGGAGGTCAGACAATGGCCCGTAGACATTACGTGTACTCTCTCCGAAGAAGAGGCAAGACGACTTATATCGGCAAGACCACCAATCCGCGACGCCGGGCCGCGCAGCATCGACGCGGCGGCAAGACGGGCAGCATGAAAATCGAACGGTCATTCTCCAGCGATCGGGCCGCCCGCCGATCTGAGGCTAGTCGCCTGTCCAACTTCCGCCGGAAGCATGGTCGGAATCCGCGGCACAACAAGACGGACAGTGGTGGTTGGCTTCGTTGAGCACTGGAACCGTCCACAATTGAAGATCCGCACGACGTGGGCCCTTCCTCGTCCCTCGCACCGCCCGCACCGTGACGGCGGGGTGAGCGTGCCTGCCAAGGCACTGATCCCGCACCGGTGGTGTCACGTCCTGAAAGGGAGGACTTGCGTGCCCCTCTCTATAGGACCCGCAAGATCCCGGCGGTGGCGCAGCGCTGATGGCCTCGTACCGGCACCCGCACTGAGGTCCACTGGCCACCCGGTGGCTCGTCGGCCGGCGCTGCCGGAGTAGAGTGGTGGACCACGGCGCAAATCCGGGGCGCCGCGTTCTGCAACATATATACCACCAATGGCCTCATAGGGTCTGACAGGGGAGTCCAGGTACGGCCTTCCGGCTGGGTCAACCCCGACCGGAAATGCTGAGCACGGTCCCGCTGGTCATGGTGCCCTGCTGTCCGGCGCCCACAACGGTCCCCGGTCGGGGCTGTGCGGCGGCGGAAGGCGCCAGGAGTTGCCGAGCACGCCCCGCTCGGCCAGCACTGCGCGGTTGGAGCTGAGGAAGGGGGGCCGCTCCACCTGGGCGGCCACCCGCAGAAAGGCCGCCTCGTCCGCCGGCGACTCGAACACGAACAACACGCGGGGCAATTGTCCGTCGTGGTCGCGGGTAGCCCAGCCGCTCTGGAAGTACCGGCGATAGGATTCCAGCCGGGCCGGGACCCGGCGCGGGGTGGTGGCGCGGCGCTCGAACTCCAGGAAGTAGGGGCACCAGTGGCCCTGGTAGGCCAACTCGAAGGTGGCATCGGGATGCACCACGTAGGGGGTCCCGAGGTACCAGTAGCCGACAGCGGAGCGGGCGGTGGGCAGCAGGTCGAACAGCTCGTAGTCCGGGGCACGACTGACCTCGGCAGTCAGCGCAGCGGCGAAGTCGGTGAGGCCGGCTTGGTGCGCCGGTTGCGTGGCGAGGGCGCGCAGCGCGGTCCCGGCGTAGGCTGGAGTCGAGCCGTCGGTAGGTTGCGGGGGACGGATACTGGCCTGGGCGCTCCATTGGGCCAGGGTCGGCCCCACCGCAGCCCGGTCCCGGTGCGCCAGGTACTTGAGCCCGTCGTCGGTGAGGACATACCGCGGGCCATCGGCGCGTACCAGGGCGCGGCGCAGCAGGGAACGGAGCGCCTGGCCCACCCGGTGGCGGGTCACGCCGCCCATTAGACCGGCGAGTTGCTTCCGGGTGCAACGTGGCCAAGCCGCCAGCAGGTCCAACGTCGCCTTGTCCGCGCGCGTCAACTGCACCGCGAGAGCCGAGGTCAACTGCCGAGCTGGTTCCGGCCTGGTGGCCCGCACGTCGGCCGCGTACAGCGCGTCCGGGTCCGGCGTTGGCGTGGGGCGATGCGATGTGGGAGCCCCGGCCAACAGGCGCTCGGTCCAGGCCACAATACCGGCCAGGGCCGCGTCGGGGGCAATCGGCGCGGGCGGGTGGTCGGCGACGCCGGTACCGCCTTGTTGCCAGACGACGGCCTCGGCCCCGCCGGTCAGCAGTTCGCCTTCGGTCGCCACGAAGGTGGTGCGGTGATGTAGCGGGTCCCCCAACGCGCGCACCGCCCGGCGGGTGGCCTGGTCGGCGTAGGTCAGGAGCAGGGTGATGGTGGGGCGCTCGTCGGCGCCCAGGCGTTCCAGGCTACGCAGGCGGTAGCGCAGGGTGGCGGTGGGCAGCATGGGGCCCTGGCGCAGCAGGCCCAGGGAGCGGCCGCCGGACAGGGTGACGAGGGCGTCGTAGGGTCCCTGACGACAGTGGTCTACGCGCACGGGCCGGCCGTGCGGGTCGGCGGTGGCGACCAGGGTGGCCACGTGGTAGAGCACGGCCACGGCATCCAGGCGGGCGGCCAGCAGCCGGAACCACTGGCGCGACACCGGGTAGGCGTGCAGGAAGGCGGCCGGGTCGGCAGTCGCGGCGCCGGCGGCGGTGAGGCCCGCCTGGGTGGGAAAGTAGCGGCGCTGGGGGTGCGGCCCCAGGAACCCCAGGCGGTGGGGTACGGCGCCCACCAGGCCCCGCTGCGTTAGCGTGGTCAGCCGGTCGCGCAGGGTGGAGGCGGGGATCCGGCCGCAGGAGTACAACTCCCGCACGGTGGCCAGCGGCGTGGCACACAACAGCAGGATGGTGTCCTCCAGGCCCGCGGACAAGGGGGCCGGGGCCGGTCGCCGCCCCGGAGCGTGGGGAGCCAGCGCCCGGGTGGCCGCTTTGAGTGCAGCGACACTCCCGCCTGCGGTGGCCAGAACCGCGCAGGGCAGGGACCGGCCCAGGTGACCGCGGGCGAGACAGCGCCAGAGGGTCGTGCGCGACACCCCGAAAGCCTTGGCCGCTTGCTGCCGGCCATGCCGGTGGACATAGGCGCGCACGTAGGCGCGGATGGCGGTGCTAAGGTCTTGATCCGTCGTCGCCGCCTGCGCCAGGGTGCGGCACGCTTCCTCCGTCGTCACCATACATCGTTCCCACGGCGGCCATGACCCACCAATCCATTGTCCGGACTGCGAATAGTGCCGGCAATGCCTTGCAAGACATTGTGCCGAGGCCGAATTTCTGGTAGGGGCCGCTGGAGGGCCGGAGTCGCCGCTCGCTTCGCTTGCCCAACTCTGTCGCGGCATCCGGGCGGGCGTTGGGAGACCGGGGCGGGAACCGTCCCGACAGGGGCGGCGACTATGGGGACGGGCAGGCGGCTGATGGCAACATGTGGATATGTCGTCGCCGCATTATCCCCACGTGTGCGGCAGGCGGTCATGTTGGGGAGGTGCTGATCGGAGCCACCGCTGGCGAGCGGCCACATGGGAGCAAGCATTTCAGCTCGGAGCGGCCAAAGCAGTTGCCACTGGTGCGGTAGAACGGGAACACTGAGCGCACTGTCCAGCTTGGCCAGTGTTTTCCGCCGCAAAAACCTGGGAACTGTCCCGATGCACAGGAGAGATCGGCGGAGGGTGGAACGGCCCAGGGGGGACAGCGCCCATTGGCTAGGCACGCTCGGCGCGACGGGGTAAGCGAGCAGGATCACTGACTGATAGTGTGATGGGCCGATGAACTATAGCCAGATCGTCAGCTTCATCTGGGGCGTGGCGGACCTGATCCGCGACACGTTCAAGCGGGGGAAGTATCAAGACGTGATCCTGCCGCTGACCGTACTGCGCCGGCTCGACTGCGTGCTGGCGCCCACCAAGGCACAGGTCCTGCAACGCCAAGCGACACTACGCGAGCGCGGCCTTGAAGACCTCCGCCCGCAACTCTGCGCCGCCTCGGGGTTTGCGTTCTACAACACCTCCCCATACGACTTCGCGCGGCTGTTGGGGGACGCGCCCAACGTGGCCACCAACCTGCGAAACTACATCGCCGGCTTCAGCCCGAACATGCGCGACGTGCTGGAGCGGTTCGACTTCGACAACACCATTGACAAGCTCGCCGAGGCCGGTCTCCTGTTCCAGGTGCTGGAACGGTTCCAGGGTGTGGACCTGCATCCCAACAGCATTGACAACGCCACGATGGGCACCATCTTCGAAGAGTTGATCCGCAGGTTCAACGAGGCACTGAACGAGAACCCCGGCGAGCACTTTACGCCCCGCGACGTGGTTCACCTGATGGTGGACCTGATGCTCGCTGGCGACGAGGCCCACATCGGCGGCCCAGGGGTCGTCCGCACCGTCTACGATCCCTGCTGCGGCTCCGGCGGGATGTTGACGATTGCCAAGGAGCACATCACCCTCGGCCGCCACGAGAACGGCACCGTCTTGCGGAACCCCATCAACCCAGCGGCCGAAATCCACCTCTTCGGCCAAGAGGTCAATCCCGAGACGTGGGCAGTCTCCAAGTCCGACCTGTTCATGAAGGACCCGGCGGGCCACGATGCCGACAACATCGCCTTCGGCACAGTTCTGTCTCACGACCGTCACGCCGGCCAGACGTTCGACTACCTCATCGCCAATCCGCCCTACGGCAAGGACTGGAAGCGTGATGAAAGCGCCGTCCGTACCGAGCATGAGCGCGGAGCCGGCGGGCGCTTTGGTCCCGGACTACCGCGCATTAGCGACGGCCAGACCCTGTTTCTGCTGCACATGCTCGCCCACGCGAAGGACCCGGCGCAGGGCGGCTCGCGTATCGCCATCATCATGAACGGCTCGCCGCTCTTCACTGGAGACGCGGGCAGTGGTGAGAGCGAAATCCGCCGCTACGTCTTCGAGCACGACCTGTTGGAGGCGCTGATTGCCCTGCCGGAGCAGCTCTTCTACAACACTGGCATCGCCACCTACGTCTGGTTGCTCACCAACCGCAAGGACGCGCAGCGCCGGGGCAAGGTGCAGTTGATTGACGCTACCTCCTTTTGGGCGCCGATGCGTCGGAGCCTCGGCGACAAGCGCCGAGAAATCCCGCCAGAGCGCGCCGCAGACATCCTCACGCTCCTCAGGGGCTTCCGCGATGGCGACACCCGCCTCGTCACCAAGGACGGCAAGACGCGAGAAACGATCGTCAGCCGTATCTTCCCGACCACCTACTTCGGCTTCCGCCGGATTACCGTCGAGCGACCGTTGCGGCTCAACTTCGCGGCCACCCCGGAGCGTGTGGCCCGGATCGAAGCGGAGCGGGCCTTCCAGGCGCTGGCCAAGTCACGGAAACGCGGGGACGCGGCGGCGCGAGAGGTGGCCCAAGGCCGTAGCTTGCAGGAGGCGATCCGCACGCTGCTGCACGGCTTGCCGCCGACCATCGTGACCGACCGGCAGGTGTTCGAGGCGACGCTTGCCACTGCCGCCAAGCAAGCCGGGGTGAAGTTATCCGCTCCGGTCAAGAAGGCCATCCTCAACGCGCTCTCCGAGCGCGACGGGACCGCCACCATCTGCCGCCGTGGCCGGGGCAGGCAGCCAGAGCCGGACCCGGCGCTGCGGGACGCGGAGCGCGTGCCCTTGACCGAGAGCGTGGCGGCCTTCTTCGAGCGCGAGGTCCGGCCCCACGTTCCGGACGCCTGGGTTGACGAGTCCAAGCGAGACCAGCGGGACGGGCAGGTGGGCATCGTCGGCTACGAGATTAACTTCAATCGCTACTTCTACCGCTACGACCCGCCGCGGCCACTAGCGGAGATCGAAGCCGACATCCGTGCCATTGAGACCGACATCGTGCAGATGCTGGGAGAGGTTACGGCGACTTGAAACCGGCGATGTCTTGGAACGCAAGGGACTGAGAGGTCAACAGATGGCAATACGCAGGGACAACATTGCAGCTTGGGTTGAGGAAGCGATCCAGCTTCGGGGCAGGGGCTGAGGAAGGGGATCAGCATGGTCGGGAGCCAACCCCTGCATCATGAGTCTTCTGCCGTTCAGGCCCACCTTGAGATTGTCCAGGGCATCATCCAGCGCATGGCGGAGAACAGCCGTTCCTGCAAGGTGTGGTGCGTGACCATCGTCTCCGCCGTCCTGGTCCTGGTTGCACGGACGGGAAAGCCAGATCACGCCCTGATCGCGGTAGTCCCAACCCTTCTTCTGTTGGTGCTCGATACTTACTACCTCACAATGGAGCGGCGCTTTCGCAATTCATACAATGGTTTCGTTGATAGCTTGCACAGTGCAAAGCTCACACCTGATGCTATCTATCGGGTGACACCAAGTGGCTCGATACCAAGATACTTCTTTTTCGGCCTGATGTCGTTTTCCATATGGCCATTCTATCTCTTGGTCATCGTCACAGTACTCCTGGCCTGGCAGCTAGTATTCTAGCTGGGTACGCCGACCACGTTCGGAGTAGATCAATGCCTCCAAGAATCCACAGGCATAAGGTGTTCCTCAGTCGCCACGACAGTGACCGGAAGTACGTGGACCGCTTTGTTGAGATGATGGCGGACCATATCGTTGACAGATCGGTCCACGACGATGACATTGATGACCGCAATCTACCGATAGACGAAATCAGGCGGAGAATTCGCGACGACTTCATTGCCGACGCAACCGTGACGGTTGTCCTAATCGGTCCCTGCACCTGGCAGCGGAAGCACGTGGATTGGGAGATTAGCGCCAGCCTGACGGACACCCGTAAGAACCCCAGATGCGGCCTGCTGGGTCTCCGATTACCCAGTAGCCCAGACTTTCGGAACGAGGTCTACGATCCTCACCTGATACCTCCCAGGTTGTGGGACAACTGTCGGGGCAAGGACCCATTCGCTAAGGTGTATCGCTGGTCCGGAAGCACCAACCAGGTAAATTCCATTCGCCGTTGGATTGATCAGGCCTTCCGGCGAAGAAGCGGTACGCCGCCCAATAACAGCCGCCGTCAGTATCGCAACAATCGGCGTGGCAACTGTTCAACCGGCTGGCAGGGCTAGAGCCACCGGCTGAACTTCAGGATACTGGGACAGGGAGTTATCCGTGATCGCTGGACCAAGGCCATATCCTTGCTACAAGCCCTCCGGCGTCGAGTGGCTGGGGGACATTCCGGTGCATTGGGACGTGAAGCGGCTGAAGTCACTGGCCACCGTGCAACTCAGCAACGTGGACAAGAAGTCTGTGGAAGGACAGGATGCGATCCGACTCTGCAATTACGTGGATGTCTACTACCGCGAACACATCGGTGCCGATATCGAGTTCATGCCCGCCACCGCGACTAAGGAACAGGTACGTCGCTTTTCGCTGTGTGCAGGTGACGTGCTTATCACGAAGGACTCGGAGACTTGGACTGACATTGCTGTTCCAGCGGTCATAACCCAGGACCTCCCAGGCGTCCTCTGCGGCTACCATCTCGCACACATCAGGCCTAACGAGCAGTGTGACGGCGCATTTCTGAGCCGCGCTATTACTGCTATTGGCCCGCGTGACCAGTATCACATTGCGGCTAATGGCATTACGCGCTTTGGACTTACTGGCGATTCTATTCGCGCCGGCGTGTTTGCCTTGCCACCCCTCCCCGAGCAGCGCGTCATCGCCGCCTTCCTCGACCGGGAGACCGCCAAGCTCGATGCGCTCGTCGCCAAGAAAGAGCGGCTGATCGAACTGCTCCAAGAGAAGCGGACCGCCCTCATCAGCCAGGCCGTCACCAAGGGCCTCAACTCCGACGTGCCAAGGCGGGACTCCGGCGTCGAATGGCTGGGGGAGATACCCACTCATTGGCAAGTGAAGCGACTCTGGCACCTCACTCCTGCCAGTCGTCAAATAATGTACGGGATCGTGCTCCCCGGCCCTCATGTAGACGGTGGTATACCGATCGTCAAAGGGGGTGATGTGGCCCTTGGACAGTTCCGTTTGGACGAACTCAGTCGTACCGCAAAGGCAATTGAATCTCGTCATGCGAGGTCGCGACTTCATGTAGGAGATTTGGTATATGCAATTCGAGGCAGTATCGGCGATGTCGCCATGATACCTGAGGAACTAGAGGGTGCTAATCTCACCCAGGACGCCGCGCGTGTAGCCTATAGCGACAATAGTAACGGACTGTGGCTGCTCTACTTACTAAAGTCCCGCGCTGTGTTTGCACAACTTGATGCTGGAGCTCTGGGTGCCACGATTCGAGGAATCAACATTCGTGACCTGAAACGAGCTTTGGTTCCCGTACCACCCCGAACTGAACAGCAAGCCATCGCCGCCTTCCTCGACCGGCAGACGACAAAGCTCGATGCGCTCGTGGCCAAGGTCCGCGAGGCCATTGAGCGCCTCCAAGAGCTACGCACCGCCCTCATCGCCGCCGCCGTGACCGGTAAAATAGATGTACGGGAGACGGGGGCATGAACCGGGTGGCGGTGGAGCCGGCGCTGCTGTACTGGGCACGCGAACGGGCCGGGCATAGTGTCGAGGACCTGCAAAAGCGGTTCCCGAAGCTCGACGCCTGGGAACGGGGCGCGGTGCAGCCGACGCTCAAACAGCTGGAGGCATTTGCCCAGGCGACCTATACGCCCGTGGGGTACCTCTTCCTCCCCGAACCGCCCGAGGAACAGCTTCCCGTGTCCGATTTCCGCACAATGGGTGGCGCCGAGGTCAACCGTCCGTCCCTGAGCCTGCTGGATATGCTCTACCTCTGCCAGCAGCGCCAGGAGTGGTATCGGGAGGAAGCCCGGATCGCTGGCGAAGCGCCGCTGGACTTTATTGGCAGCCTGGACACCTCGGTGAATGCGGCGTCCGCCGGGGCGCGCCTGCGTGCGGCCCTCGGGTTCGCTGTCGAGCAGCGGCGACACACGCCGACTTGGACGGAGGCGTTGCGCCAGTTCATCGAGCAAGCGGAAGCGCTGGGCGTGCTGGTGATGGTCAGTGGGGTCGTCGGCAACAATACGCGCCGCCGCCTTGACCCGGAAGAATTCCGTGGCTTCGCCCTATCGGATCCATGGGCGCCCCTGGTCTTCATCAACGGAGCCGATACCAAAGCAGCGCAGATGTTCACCCTGGCCCACGAGCTTGCTCATCTCTGGCTCGGCCAGTCCGGAGTCTCGAACGTCCAGGCGTCCACCACGCCGGGCCACTCCATCGAACGCTGGTGCAACCAGGTAGCCGCCGAGTTGCTTGTGCCGTCCAACCTGATCCGCGCCGAGTTCGACGCCGGTGCTGACCTGCCTGAAGAGGTCAACCGGCTCGCTCGCCACTTCAAGGTCAGTACGCTGGTCATTCTGCGCCGTATCCACGACACGGGTGGGTTGCGCTGGGAAGCATTCCAGGCAGCGTACTCGGCAGAGTTGGCACGGTTGCGACAGTTCCGTAGCAGTGGCGGCCGCTACCCGCGCAACGTCATGAGCCGCGCCGGCCGGCGCTTTGCCCGTGCCCTGGTCATCAGCACGCTGGAGGGCCGCACCTCGTTCACCGAGTCTTACCGACTACTGGACATCAAGAAACTGTCGGTGTTCAAGGAGGTCGCCCAAAGCCTGGACGTGGCGTTCTGATGGCCTATCTGCTCGACGCCAATGTCTTCATTGGAGCCAAGAATTTCCACTACGGGTTCGACTTTTGCCCGGCGTTCTGGGATTGGCTACTCCGGGAACACCGGATCGGGCGGGTGTACAGTATCGAGAAGGTCGGCGGCGAGTTGCTGGCGGGGGATGATGAGTTGGCCGAATGGGCACGAGCACGCGGCGGCAACTTCTTCCTCCGCCCGGATGCCACGCTCGGGCCTGCATTGACCGCCGTGAGCACGTGGGCAACGACGCAAGCCTATGAACCGGGCGCGATCAACGAGTTCTTCCAAAGCGCCGATTACTACCTGGTGGCGCAAGCCTACGACGGCCAACACACGGTTGTCACGCACGAAGTACCCGCCGACTCACCGCGGAAGATCAAGATTCCCAATGTGTGCCGCGGCCTCGACATCGAGTACCTGACACCCTATGAGATGCTGCGGCGGGAACGGGCGCGGTTTGTGCTCAGCCCGGCACAATGAACCCGGCGCACCGCGTTCATCGCCGCTGCCGTGATCGGTAACATAGCCGTGCGTGAGGAATAAGCGTGACCATAGAGGTTTCCGAGCGAGCCTTCGAGGACGCCATCGAAGCCGCCCTGCTCCAGGGTGGCCCGGATGCCGTCCGGCGCGGGGCGCATGCCGGTGCCGAAGATCGGCCGGCCTACGACGAGTACCCACCCGGGGGCTACCATAAGCGCCGGCAACAGGACTACGACCGGGGTCTGTGCCTGCTGCCCCGTGACGCGCTGGACTTCATCCTGGCCACGCAGCCCCAGGAATGGCGGCGGCTCGCCCAGCATCACGGCGCGCTGGTCGAGGAGCGCTTCCTGAAGCGGCTGGCGTTCGAGATCGGACGGCGCGGTGCGCTGGAGGTGCTTCGCAGGGGCATCCGGGACATGGGCTGCAAGTTCCAGTTGGCCTACTTTCGGCCGGCCAGTGGGCTGAATGACGAGACCCGGCGCCTCTACGCCGGCAACCTCTTTGCGGTGGTGCGGCAGCTGCACTACAGCGAGCGCAACACGAAGAGCCTGGACCTGGCGCTCTTCCTCAACGGTATCCCGATCTTCACCGCCGAGCTCAAGAACCCCCTCACGGGGCAAACGGTTGCGGACGCCATTGCCCAGTACGAGACGGACCGCGACCCGCGCGAGCCGCTGCTGGCCTACCGGAGATGCCTGGCGCACTTCGCCGTGGACCCGGAACTGGTCTATGTGACGACCCAACTCGACGGACCGACGACGCGCTTCCTGCCCTTCAACCGGGGGAAGTTCGGCGGCGCCGGTAATCCGCCGGTTTCGCTGGCGCAGGGTGGCTACGCCACAGCTTATCTCTGGGAGCAGACCTGGGCCCGCGACAGCGTGTTGGACTTGGTGCGGCAGTTCATTCACGAATTCCAGGCGGAGGACGAGCAGGGGCGTCAGACCGGCCAGCGCTTCCTGATCTTCCCGCGCTACCAGCAACTCGATTGCGTCCGGCGGCTGGTGGCCGACGCACGGGTTCACGGTGCGGGACAGCGCTACCTCATCCAGCACTCGGCGGGGAGTGGCAAGACCTTCACCATTGCCTGGCTGGCGCATCAGCTTTCGACGCTCCACGATGCCGGGGACCGGCGGGTGTTCGACTCCATCGTCGTCATCACCGACCGGCGCGTGCTGGATCGCCAACTCCAGACGGCCATGCGCCAATTCGAGCAGACGCTCGGCGTCGTGGAGAACATCGACCGGACCTCGCGGCAACTGCAAGCGGCACTGGAGGCGGGCAAGACGATCATCGTCACCACCCTCCAGAAGTTCCCGGTGATTGCCGCGGAGATTGGCCAATTGCCGGGGAAGCGCTTCGCTCTCATCGTGGACGAGGCGCACTCATCGCAATCCGGGGAGGGCACTAGGAGCCTTAAGCGCGTCCTAGCCGCCCCGTCGCTCGCCGCGGCCGAAGCTGAAGAGGCTGGCGCCGAGACGCCAGAGGAAGCGGTGAACAACGCGGCCCTCGCGGCCATGGAGGAGCGCCAGCAACTGCCCAACGCTTCGACCTTTGCCTTTACCGCCACGCCGAAGCCCAAGACACTCGAACTCTTCGGCACCGCCCGCGCGGATGGGACGTTCGCCCCCTTCCACCGCTACAGCATGCGCCAGGCCATCGAGGAGCGGTTCATCCGTGATGTCCTCGAGAACTACACGACCTACCAGGTCTACTGGCGGCTCTTCAAGAAGATTGAGGCCGATCCGCGCTACGACAAGACCAAGGCGTTCTACCTGCTCCGGTCGTTCGTAGACCTGCATCCGCACGCGATCAGTGAGAAAGTGCAGCTCATGGTCGAGCACTTCATGAGCCGGGCACAGCACGAGATTGGCGGTCAGGCCAAGGCCATGATCGTCACCCGTTCGCGGCTGCACGCGGTGCGGTACAAGCGGGCAGTGGACCAGCGGCTGGCGGAGTTGGGGCAGCCCGGCAAGGCACTCGTCGCCTTCTCCGGCACGGTGCATGACGGCGGCCGAGCCTACACGGAGGCGGGGATGAACGGCTTCCCAGAGGCACAGACGGCGGAGACGTTCAAGCAGTCCCAATACCGGTTTCTGATTGTCGCCAACAAGTTTCAGACCGGCTTCGACCAGCCGCTGCTGCATACGATGTACGTGGACAAGAAGCTCGGTGGCGTCAACGCCGTCCAGACGCTCTCGCGGCTCAACCGCACGCACCCGGAGAAGCAGAGCACGCTGGTGCTCGACTTCGCCAATGAGTCCGACGAGATCAAGGCAGCCTTCGAGCCGTACTACGAGACGACGCTCCTGTCCGAAGCGACGGACCCGAACTTGCTGTACGAGAAACAGAGCCGCCTGGAGGCCTTCCCGGTCTTCACCGCCGCGGACGTGGAGGCCTTCGCCAGCCTCTACTTCGGGAGCACCGCCAGCCAGGACCGTCTCCATGCCTCGCTCGTGCCGGTGAAAGAGCGTTTCTCGGTACTCCATGAGCAGGAGCAGGACGAGTTCCGCAGCGAGTTGACCGACTATGTGCGGCTGTACGCATTTCTGGCGCAGGTGCTGACCTTCGCAGACCCTGACCTGGAGAAGCTCTACGCCTTTGCCCGCTACCTGCGCCGGTTGCTGCCGTATACCGGAGACGAGTTGCCGCGGGAGATCCAGCAGAACATTGACATGGAGTCGTATCGCATCCAACTGACCGGGCAGGGGAAAGTGGCGCTGGGCCGCGGGGGCGGCCCGCTTAAACCGGTGACGACCAAGGCACCCCCGGAAACCAACCCGGAAGAGTTGGAGACGCTGTCCCGCATCATCGCCGAGCTAAACGAGCGCTTTGGCATCGAGCTCGGGGTTGAACAGCGGGGCACGCTCGGCCGCATGATGGAACGACTGGAGGAGGATACGGCGTTGGACGCAGCGGCGCGGGTCAATACGCTGGAAAACGTGCGGATTGCGTTCGATCACAAGGTCGAGCAGGTGATCCAGGAGATCGTTGACCTGAACTTCGACCTGTACAAGCGGATTACCGACGACCCGGCGTTCGGCGCTGCGCTCAAGGACTACCTCTTCGACCAGTATCTCCAAACCCATCGTCCCGCTAACAAGTAGCCAACTCGGCAGAGGATGCAGTTGTTCTTCGATCTCCCATCGGCTAAACTCCCGCTGGAGCGGGTGGAGAGAGGGTTGAACACTGTTCCCTGTAAGACTGACGGAACGGAGACTCCATGGGTGTAGCTGATTGGCTAAATCCTGCTCCACGACCAGCCTCGAGCTTCTCATTTGAGGTTACTGACCTCAAAGAGACATCCGCAGTGCCGTCGTCAACTGAGTTGGCCGATCTCCTCGTCGAGAGCTATTGGGGAAAAGCCTATTTCGCCGACTTGGCCAACAGGTATGGCTTCGGAGCAGTCCGCGACAAGTTTCTCGGGGCACGTGCCAGTTCCAGGCCAACTGTGAGGCGCGGGGACTTTGGCGAGGCTGTAACCGTAGAATACCTCAAGGAGGTAAACGGATATTGTGTGCCTGTGCCAAAGCTCAGGTACAAGATTAGTGCTAACCAAACTCTCCCTGGAACTGATTGTATTGCACTTAGAATATCGAATGATGAGCTCGTAGAAGTAGTATATGTTGAGTCAAAATTACGCACTTCTTCCGATTCGTCCGTAGCGATCACCGGAACCCGTCAATTGAAAGAGGATGCGGACAGTGCGAACTCTGTGACGCTGACCTTTATGGCTCGTCGCCTACAAGAGACTAATCATTCTCTCACTAATTTATTTGTTGACTATCTATTCGAGCGTAATACCTCCCTAGACAAGTACTTACTAGTACTAATCTGTGAGGATGCCATTTGGAGTGAGCATGTCCTAGGAAATCTCGAAGACGAGGAAATCGATCTTGAGCCACTTCACGTCTATGTTGCAAGAGTTATGGGCCTGAAGAATCTTTCTGACAAGGCCTTCTCTGTCATGGGTGCAGAGGTGGATGATGACTGATAGCGGATACATCGATTTGCTGTCCCGTACGGAGGAGGTGTTAACCGACCCTAGATTCCAGAATGAGTTGGCTCAAATTCGGTCTAAGGCAACATTGCAGGCGATCGGGGAACCCGTAACCCTCCCTCGATGGACCTATGTCGCGCCTCGCTTTTCGCGGAACTCAGCAGCCGCATTGTACGCACTGCAGGCAGCCGCACTTGCAGATCCGGACTCCGCTCTTGAGCGTCAAGACCGGTCACGCCAACTGGCCCTTGCCTGGGAGAGCCTTGCCAAACTCTCTGAGGGAGCGGACAGGCCTACAGCGCTCCTCAACGCAGCCCTAGCGTATGAGCTCGCAGGGTATCAGGCAAACGCCGCATATCTGGCTAGCGAGATTCTGTCAGAGCCCCCTCCCGGGTCGAATGCAGATGCCCAGTCACTAGTAGCATCGTTTCTCCAGCGAAGGCTGATTCTCACCACAGGTCTTGCCAATCATCTTCTTCAGACTCAGCCAGATCCAGGGCTCCCTCTGGATGCACTCTCGTTCGGACTAGCCGAAGTTGTCCTTGGCGACGGGCTGTCTAGTGCATGCCGCTTCTTCTTAAGCGGAGACAACTCAGCATATGATGATGCCGTAGTGCTATTAAATGAGGCTGCGAAGCTTTTTGATAGCATGAGTGCTCCACTCCAGGCAAACATTGCCCATGGCATTCAATCGGTCCTTCCATTGATGAAGCACCGAAGCACCTGGGACCAGCTTGGGCCTCTTGTCAGCGGTTCAGATGTATGGAAGCGTTATCTGACCCTTCTTGCACGGGGATCTGCAGGTCCCCAAACCCGTGGTGTAACCGAATTATGGCCATCTCAGATTGGCCTGCTTGAATCTGAATTCTTGGGTTCAGACACCAGCGCCGTCGTCCGCTTGCCTACTAGCAGTGGCAAAACCAGAATAGCGGAAATGGCCATTGTCGACGCGATCGAAAGAAATCCTGGTGCCAAATGTGTTTTTGTGGCCCCATTTCGTGCCTTGGCCTTTGAAGTAGAGATTACCCTGGGATCAGTGTTGAATGACTTGGGATATAGAGTGTCGTCTGTAGTTGGCTCCTACGAGTCTGACGAATTTGAAGAATTCCTACTGCGAATGGCTGATCTGCTTATAGTAACACCAGAAAAACTTGACCTTGTTTTGCGTCTCCATCCTGAGATATTTGAGGAAATTAGGCTGGTAGTTTTGGATGAGGCACACATGATCGACGATGTATCGCGCGGAATTAAGTTCGAACTATTGTTGAACAGAATGAAAGCTAGGCTACCTTCATGTCGTTTCCTCGCTATGTCTGCTGTCATCCCGGATTCGACCCTGGGACTCTTTGCCGAGTGGCTCGCCGAGTCGCCTGACAGGTCCATCAGATCCTATTGGCGGCCAACTATCCAGCGAATAGCTCAATTCCAGTGGCAAGGCCCAGCAGGTGTGATTAGATTCGAACGAGATCAGGAGATACCAGTATTAAACTCATTTGTGCCAGGAGTACTGCAGGAACGTACATACTCATTCGTACATCCCGACACCCAACGTACTCGGAGGCCAAAATATCCGCAATCCAATAATAGGGTTGACGCCGCCGCTGAGTTAGCCTACATCTTCTCAGAACAAGGCACTGTGCTGGTGTTCTGCTCCCAGACAAACTACGTTGAGAGTGTTTGTAAGGCACTCCTCAATAAGTCTATCGAGTACAGGAGGCTGGCTGGCGAGCATATCCATCCCCATATCGGAAACTCAGTGCCGACGAGATCTCTTGATCTCTCAAGGGAATGGTTAGGGGAAGAACATATCGCCACTTTATCTCTATCCCAAGGAATAGCTCCACACTATGGACGGTTGCCAAATGTGGTCCGAGAGGCCATCGAAGCTGACTGCCGTGCTGGTCGGTACCGAGTAATTGTTGCTACCAATACGCTTGCCCAAGGCGTTAACCTTCCTGTAAGAACAGTAGTTATCCATAGTACGCGGCGCTGGGACAGTACAACTGGTCGACGGTTGCGGATTCCCGTCCGCGACTACTTGAACATAGCCGGACGGGCTGGCCGAGCAGGACAAGAAACTGAAGGGTTAGTCGTCCACATTACATCAAATGGTGTCGATAGGAGGGACTTCCATCACTATACTAATCCAGAAAATCTGGAGCCTGTCTCTGGCGCATTGTTTCGACTTCTCCTAGAGATTGTTGATTCTCGCCTATCTCAGGAGACATTAGAGGAAGCCGCCGCGGCCCTGGACCCAGAAGTGATTGCGATAGCGGTGGAGGAAGGAATAGACGAAGCCGACTCCGACAAGTGGGCGAGCAGCTTGTCAGGAACACTGGCTGAACTGCAGGCTGATTCGCAGGAGATTGACATCAGTCCACTCATCGAGGCTGTCCAACATGCGGCCAGTGGTGTATTCACGGTAGCTCCTGAGCTAACATGGAGGCGTGTCTATGCTCAGACTGGCCTGATTAGCTCCTCCTGCAACGCGTTGCGGCAATTCGTGGATGCTAATGAAGAGGAGTTACGTCGCCTCCTACTTAGTGGCAGTTACGATGACGTTAGATTGCTGAACCACATGGTGATCAATGCAAGCCTTCAGTTACCTGAAGCACAAACCACAACGGAGTTTGCGGGCGATCCAGAGATGCTGCTTGACCTATGGCTGGACGGAGCTCCTATCAACAGAATAGCCGAGAGCATCCAAGATACTATTGCCTCGGTAGAGCAATTATCCCGATATATCGAGGAATTGTTCGGATACAGACTACCCTGGATTATCTCGGCACTACTCCGGATCTCCAAGGAATCATTGTCTCTACAAGACCAGGACATCAATGATTATATTCGCAGTTACCCATCCATGGTGAAGTACGGACTATCCGATCCGGTGGCTGCCTGGGCGATGTCGGCGGGAGTTTCCACACGGAGTACAGCTCTCCGCATAGCGGAAGCGTTCTATCAGGCCACATCAGATGAGCTCTCCTATGAGCACTTCGTGACTTGGATAGCGAAACTATCTGACGACCAACTGCGCAGTGATTACGAAATCACTGGATATGCGCTCAGTGATCTCAGATACAAACTCGGCCGAATGGCGACAAATCCACTCTTAAGGCCGATAAGGCCGCTCCACCATATGCTTCCCATGCAAACAGAGATAGTCGGAGTCCACTACGAGAACCGCAGAATTGCCGCCCGCGGTGTCCGGCAGGGTGATAGACTGGAACTTCGACGAGATTATGAAAACCCCGTAGATCCGAACGCGGTCGCGGTGCATCACACAGGCGGGCAGATTGGCTTCCTTCCAAGGCATATCGCTCAACGTTTAGCTCCTGACATCGACGCAGGAAATACACTCGTGGCCGAGACACTAATGGCAACCCGAGAGAGAGTACCCGCTGTGACCGTGCAACTCCAATTCGAGTAGTGCCATGGACGTCAGCAGCGCGGCGACCAGCCATAACTGCGGCGTATACACCGAGGGCAGCACTGTAGAAGGGAAGAATGCGTCCAGCCAGGATAGGACTTGCCGTTGCGGGCTGTCCCGCATCAACTCCGAGACGACGTTGGTATCCAGGACAATCATCCCCAGAAGCTCAGTCAAGACGTGGAGGTTCGCGTACCGGTCCCCGCGGAGGAAGCTCCAGCTCTACGCCGCCGAAAGGCTTGAACAAATCGTGGAGGGCCGTCCCGAGGTTCTTTACGGGGGCTGTCTCCTCCTGCCCGAACGCTGCTCGCAAGATGACGTGGGCCTCCTCCTCTACCGAGCGGCCATGCCGGGCCGCCCGGAGGCGGAGTCGCTGCTGTAGGCGCTCGTCGAGGTTCCGGACCGTGATGGTGGCCATGCCTGCACCTCCCTCCGTCCATGCACTCACTCCATCGTACCACGACTGCACCGCAAGCACGTGACCGGCTGGGGGCGGCGGATGTCGTATTGCTTGACCTCAACCCAACCACCTATAATGGCTGGGCACATTGACAGAGGCGGGGGTATCGAGTACCTACAGGGGCACTACCCATTCGAACGTGGTACCACGTACAGTCCCCCCAGGTCCACCTAACTGGACAAAATCAAGAACCTTCGTGTTGCGGTTCCGGTTGACAGTGTAGATGGGGTGTAACTCCCCTTGGGGTGACCTTCCCCGGTCGCCTCGTGCCCTTGGCCGGTAGGCTGCCGTCACATCCCATGACTGATGGGCGATGGGAAACACGGTTGTGGCCCTCCACCATCGCACCTTCAGAACAAGTTGGCCAGTGGAGTACCAACCCGCGGACCCAAGAGCCAGACGCAACGCTGGCAGACCGAAAACCCGCGACTGGGGACTTGCCAGGCGGTTGGCATTGACCAGCGGAGGACGCCCCCGAGCGGACGCTGTTCTCGTGGGCGGAGTTCATGGCGCAAGAGCAGGAGGAGCCGCCGAAGCGCAAGCGCCGCGACGAGGCTCCCACGCGCTCCCTCTTCGAGTGGGCGCTCGAGCAGGAACAGAAGGGGGCGCTGGCCGCCTAGACGGGAGGGACGCGGGAGCATCGCCGGCAATGGCGGTGTCCCCCGCTCCCGCCCATGTATGGCGCCTTTCGTCGTGTCCGCCGATCCCGGAGGGCGCCGGAAGTGCGGCTACTCTCCCACGCGCTCGAAGACCAGCGCCTGCCCGCCCTCGCCGTGGAGCGTGAGCCGTTGCCCCGAGAGCTCGAAGCGCTCCACCGTCGCCAGCGCGTCCTGCATCCGCTGCTCCTGCCGGAAGAGCGCGTCGGACGGGCAGCCCGCTTCCGTCCAGCGCAGGTCGTCCAGGCGCAGCTCTGACCCCTGCACGCGGTATCGCGCGCCGTAGGCGTTGCAGCCCGTCCAGCCGGTCATGTCCTCATCGGTGGTGAACTCCGCGCCCGCGTCGCCTCCCGCCACCCCGGCGGGAGCGCCGGCGTTGCCCAACTCGATCAGCCGCCACTCCGTTCCGGCCAGTGGATTCTCCTCGCCGCCACAGGCCGCCAGGAGAAGCACGAAGCAAGTCAGAAGCCAGCGCATCGTTCCTCTTCTTTCAGGGGCGTCCGTAAACGGGTAGTGGCTCAGTTTGAAATCTGGCAGCCTGACGGCTTAGTTGCCTGGGGGTAATGGCTTTTGTCCTAGTGAACGTTGTTTCTCTACAACTATCCTTTGCCCAGGACGCTTTTTGAGTTCTTCCTGGCTATATCCATCAATGGGTTGACCATCAAGTCGGTCACGCTGTGCCTCCTGTTGACGACGAAGCCTATCCTTGCGTTCACAATCCTCACACAAAGTGACAACAACAGTTGGATCAGTAAACCGAATATGCACAGCTTGGCGAGGATTACAACGAGGACAAAGAATCTTCATGACCTAGCTATCTCCGCCTCCTTTTTTCTCGCTACAGTATGCCACCCCGCTACGCTTCCCGTAAACTGATTCACGCTGGCAGTTGTGCTCAAACTGAGTCACTACCCGTAAACGGGCATCCATGTAGCGCGCTCTTTTGCGTGTCGGGAGGCTCGGCGCACAGCCGCGATGCGTGCCGATGCGGGCGTCCAGCCGGAGCCGGACGCCCGCGCAAGGGGTTCACTCGGCCAGGAGGCCGACCCCGCTTGCTCGTATGGCTGCCTTACGAGGCCGGCGTCACCGTCACCTCGAAGGCGTCGCTGACTGTGTTGCCGTCGGGGTCCTCCGCCGTGACGGTGATCGTCGCCGTTCCCTCGGACCTTGCCACCACCAGCAGGGAGGAGCCGCTCATCGACATGTACACCACGGAGTAGTCCGACGCTTCGGCGCTGATGCTCAGGGCGTCCCCGTCGGGATCGGTGAACACGCCGGGCAGGGAGATCGTCCGGTGCCTCAGCACCTTCAGACTCACGTCGGCCAAGGGCGAGATCACCGTGGGCGCTCCGTCGGACGTTGGCTGCTCCCTTTCCTCTTCCTCCGGCGCCGGTTCCACCGACACGTCAAAGGTATCGCTGACCGTGTTGCCGTCTGAGTCCTGGGCCGTGACCGTAATGGTCGCCGTGCCCGCGGCCACCCCGGCAAGGGTCAGGACGGACCCGTCGGACGCCACCGACACCGTGGCCACGGCCTCATCCGAGGCGGCGGCGGTGATGGTCAGGCTGTCGCCGTCCGCGTCGCTGAACACGCCGGACAGGGACACCTCCCGCGTCGTGCCGGCGCTCAGGCCGGATACGTCGCCGATGGCCGAGGCCACCGCCGGCGCGGCCTTCACCCGCACGTCGAAGCTGTCCGACACGCTCCCGCCGTTGCCGTCATTCGCGGTGACCGTGATGGTCGCCGTCCCGCGGCTCTTCGCCGTAACCGTCAGCGTGGACTGGTCGGCGGACACCGACGCAGTGGCAACGCCGTTGTTGGACGACGCGGCGCTTATCGTCAGGCTGTCGCTGTCGGCGTCGTCGAACACGCCGGACAGGGATACCTCGCTCGTTCCCGTCTCGTGGACGATGGTGGCGTCGCCGATGGCGGCGCCCACCGTGGGCGCCCGGTTGGGCGTTCCCGGCTGCTGCTGTTGCGGCGGGGCAACGACCGAAACCCCGAACTCGTCGCTGACCGTGTTGCCGTCTGAGTCCTGGGCCGTGACCGTAATGGTCGCCGTGCCCGCGGCCACCCCGGCAAGGGTCAGGACGGACCCGTCGGACGCCACCGACACCGTGGCCACGGCCTCATCCGAGGCGGCGGCGGTGATGGTCAGGCTGTCGCCGTCCGCGTCGCTGAACACCCCGGCCAGGGAGACCTCCTGGGTGGCTCCCACCCCCAGGCCGGATACGTCGGCCAGAGCCGAGGCCACCGCCGGCGCGGCCTTGACCGTGACGGTGAAGGCGTCATCCACCGTGCCGCCGTTGCCGTCGTCCGCTGTTACCGTGACGGTCGCCGCGCCCCGGCTCTTGCCGGAAACGGTCAGGCTTGACCCGTCGGAGGCCACCGACACCGTGGTCACTGCCTCGTCCGAGGAAGCGGCGGTGATGCTCAGGCTGTCGTTGTCGGCGTCCTCGAACACCCCGGCCAGGGACACCTGCTGGCTGCCGCTCTCGTTGACGATGGTGATGTCGCCTATGGCGGCGGACACCGTGGGCGCCCGGTTGGGCGTTCCCGGCTGCTGTTGCGGCGGCGGGGCGGACTCGATCTCCCGCAGCGCCCGGGCCACCGAATGCCAGCGTTCCATGCCGCTGTCGACGAACGCCTGCGCCTCGGCAGCGGTCATGGGGGTCAGCGTCTGGTCGGCCACCTCTTCGCCCAGGGCCAGCAGAGCGCGGTCCCAGCGGTCGGTGTGCGACTTGTGGTCCTTCCAATCAGGGTCGTTGCGCCACTGGTACATCTGCGCGATGAGCACGGAGTACTTCCCGACCACCTCCACCCGGAAGGAGTCGCTGGCGCTGCCGCCGTTGCCGTCGCTTGCCGTCACGGTGACGGTCGCCGTTCCCTCGGACACGCCGCTGACCTTGAGGATGGAGCCGCTGGACGCCACCGACGCGGTGGCGACGGCCTCATCGGAGGATGCGGCGCTGATGGTCAGGCTGTCGCCGTCGGGGTCGTCGAACACCCCGGACAGGGACACCGGGTGGTGCCCGCTCTGGTTGACGATGGTGACGTCGCCCAGGGCGGCGGACACCGTGGGCGCCCGGTTGGCCGGCTGCTGCGGCTGCGGGCCGGCCTCGATCTCCGTCAGCGCCCGGGCCACCTGCGACCAGCGGTTCATGCCGCTGTCGGCGAAGGCCTGGGCCTCGGCCGCCGTCATGGGCGTGAGGGAGGCGTCCGCCACCTCCTCGCCGAAGGCCAGCAGCGCCCGGTCCCAGCGGTCGGTGTGGCTCTTGTAGCTGACCCACTGGGGGTCGTTGCGCCACTCGTACATCTGGTCGATGAGCGCCGCGTACCGCTCCCGGGGGTTTACCATCACCCCCGGCTCGTCCAGGATGGCGCAGTTCTGGCAGGGAAGGTGCCGACCGGTGGGCGGCACCCGGTCCCCGGTGCCGCTGGGCTCGTCGTCCCTGATGGTGAACCGCCACCCGGTCGGCCGGCCCGGCTCCTTCGCCTTCAGCCAGTTGGGCAGGTTCTCCTTGTCGATCTCCACCGCGAAGGTGTCGTCTTCCGTGTCGTTGTCCTGAAGCGCGTGGATGCGGGCCTCGGCGCCACCCTGGCGATAGGGGATGACCACCTTCTCAGGCACCGTGTAGTCGCCCGGGTCCGCCGCGTTCAGGTACCAGTGCGTCTCGCGCCCCACCCCATAGTGCTTCAGCGGGATGGTCACGTCGGAGAAGAACGTATCCGACATGGACACGGTCACCCGCGCCTCGCCGCCCTCGTGCAGCACGTTGACGGGATCGCCGGGCGAATGGATCACACTCCCAATCAGCCACACGTTGGGCCGGGGCGCCTCGTCGTCGATGATGTCGACCCACACCTCCCGGTACTTGAAGGGGACCATGGCGTCAGTGCTGATGGCCGGGCGCACCGCCGTGGGCAGGCTGGGGCGCAGCGCCACCCGGAAGACCTCGCTGCCGCTGCCGGTGTCGTGATTCGTGGCGATGACGGCCGTGCCGGTGGTGTCGCCGGCGCTGACGGTGATGGACGACAGGGTCCCGTGGTCGCCGGGCTCGGAGAACCGGCCCTGCGTGTACACCGGAATGACCACGTCGGCGGTCAGGGCCGAGGACAGGGTGGCGACCATCGTCACGGTCTCGCCCTCCAGCACCGGGTTGGCCTGGGCCGTCAGCGAGACCGTGGGTACGCTGTCGCTGGGCACCACCAGGCTCAGGGACACCGTGTCCCCCTCGGACCAGGCGCCGATGTTCGTGTGGTCCCAGACCCGGTTGTCCGGGAGGTTGGCGCGGGTGTCGTCGTGGGACGACAGCCAGACGCTGCCGCCCACCACCAGGGCCCAGTCCGAGGGCAGGGCCTTGTCGGCGCTGATCATAAGGGTCCCCCCGCGCCGCAGCACGCCCGTGATCTCGTAGGTCGTGCCGGCGTGGGTGAAGCTGCTGCCCCCGGAGAGGCTGGTCGTGCAGCTCCGGGCGTCGGTGTATGCGCTGCTGCATCCCAGGGGGCTGCCGGTGGGCTCCTCATCCCACCCATAGTCCTGCACCGTCAGCGTGCCGGACCAGACTGCGGCGGTCGACTCGTCACCGTAGCGCGCCAGCGCGAATTCGTAGAGCCTGTCCCTGGCGCCCCACCCGGCCACCACTATCTTGCCGTCGGACTGCACCGCCATGGCATATCCTCGGTCATCGCCGGAGCCGATGGCGGTGGTGACCTTGCCGTCGGTGTCGAAGGAGGTGTCCAGCGAGCCGTTGGCGTTGTAGCGCGCCAGCATGAAGTCGTTGTTGTTGCCGTTATAGGCCCACCCGGCCACCACTATCTTGCCGTCGGACTGGACTGCCACATCCCGAGCTTCTTCATTTTTGCCGGAACCGAAGTCGGTGCTGACCTTGCCGTCGGCGTCGAAGGAGGTGTCCAGCGAGCCGTTGGCGTTGTAGCGCGCCAGCGCGATGTCGTTGTTGCCGGAGCCTTGGAAGACTCTCCCGGCGACCACGATCTTGCCGTCGGACTGCACCGCCACGGCCATCCCATTGTTTTCGCCTGAGTCGATGATGGTGGTGACCTTGCCGTCGGTGTCGAAGGAGGTGTCCAGGGAGCCGTTGGCGTTGTAGCGCGCCAGCGCGAAGACGGTGACGCTGCCGTTGTGGCTTTGTCCGGCCACCACGATCTTGCCGCCGGGGAGAACCACCACGTCTTGCGCTACGTCATGGCCACCGGAGAAATCGGTGAGGACCTTGCCGTCGGCGCTGAAGGAGGTGTCCAGGGAGCCGTTGGCGTTGTAACGCGCCAGCGCGAAGTCGTTGTCGCTGCCGTTATGGCCTCCCCCGACCACCACGATCTTGCCGTCGGACTGCACCGCCACGGCCTTCGCTCCGTCATTGTTGGCGCTAAAGGCGGTTAAGACCTTGCCGTCGGCGCTGAAGGAGGTGTCCAGGGAGCCGTTGGCGTTGTAACGCGCCAGCGCGAAGTCGTTGTCGCTGCCGTTACTGGCTACCCCGGCCGCCACGATCTTGCCGTCGGACTGGACTGCCACTCCCTCCGCAAAGTCATTGCTGGCGCTGAAGGTGGTGGTGACCTTGCCGTCGGCGTCGAAAGCGGTGTCCAGCGAGCCGTTGGAATTGTAGCGCGCCAGCGCGAATTCGTAGTCTTGGGAGCCGCCACTGGCGACGTTGAAGCCTCCGGCCACCACGATCTTGCCGTCGGGCTGCAACGCCATGGCGAAGGCTAGGCTGGAGCTGCCGGGGCCGATGGCGGTGGTGACCTTGCCGTCGGCGTCGAAGGAGGCGTCCAGCGCGCCGGTACTGGGGGCTGTCTGAGCCTGGACGGAGGCGTCGCCAGCGAAGAGCGCCGCCAGGACGACGAGGGCGACGGCCAGGAACAGGAGACGGAACCGGTGTGGGAGGAAGGAGGCCCCGGTCATAGCGGGCCTCCTATGAGCGTCAGAACGAAGGTTCGTGGGGGGGGGGGGGTAACGGGCATGGCCTCCCTGAGCAGGCGGCGCGGAGCGGACATGGTTGCGGAGAAGGCGGTGGAAAGGTTCATCGTGTCAATTCCTCCTGGTCGCGTGGTATGGTTGCGGCAGCGCCGCCGGGTCTTCCTCTTCGGTTGTTCGCCGGTCGGGCATCGCCCAACCGGCAGTCCTTCAAGATTCATTGAGACGAAGGGCGTGGTGGATGGAAAGACTCCGCACATACCTAACAAACCAGTATAGGGAATCGTGAATGAATTGGGGGTGAAGTGGCCTTCGTATTCAATGAAGCTGCGGTGAATTTCGGCCCAATCTGCTAGAATTGGCCCAAGCAGGCCCTTTCCCGAGGAGGTGACAGGTTGTCCAACCCCGACCCGCCGGTACATGGAACGGAACCCGCGTCAGATCGCCTCTCCCGCCTCAGCGTGGCCAGCCTCCGCATCAACGAGAGCCTCGATCTCGAAGAGGTGCTCCAGGGCGTGCTGGACAGCGCCCGGATGCTGACGGACGCCCGCTACGCTCTGATCACCACCCTGGACGACTCCGGCCGGGTGGACGACTTCCTCGTCGCCGGCCTGACCGACGATGAGGCCCGGCGGCTCTGGGAGATGCCCGGCGGCCTCCAGCTCATCGGGTACCTGAGCGCCATGTCCGGCCCACTGCGGGTGGCGGACTTCGCCGCCCATACGAGGTCCCTGGGCCTGCCTGCGTTCCGCCCGCCCGTGCCCACCAGCTCCTTCCTCGCCGTTCCCATACGTCACTGGGGCGTGAGCATGGGCAACATCCACGTGTCCAAGGATGAGCCCGGCGAGGAGTTCAGCCGGGAGGACGAGGAGACCCTGGTGCTGTTCGCCTCCCAGGTGGCCCAGGTCATCGCCAACGCCCGCAGGTACCGGGAGGAGCGGCGGGCCAGGGCGGGCCTTCAGACCCTCATCGACACCTCGCCGGTGGGCGTCGTCGTCTTCGACATTCGGAAGGGCGCCGCCGTGTCCTTCAACCCGGAGGCCCGCCGGATCGTCGACAGCCTGCGGGACCCCGGCCAGACGCCGGAGGACCTGCTGGGGCTGGTGACCGTGCGGCGCGCCGACGGGAGCGAGTTCTCCCTACAGGATTTCCCCATAGCGCGGGTCCTCGGCTCCAGCGAGACGGTGCGTGCCGAGGAGATCGTCATGGGCGTCCCCGACGGGCGGAGCGTGACCGTGCTGCTCAACGCCACGCCCATTCACTCCGATGAGGGTGTGGTGGAGTCGGTGGTGGTCACCATGCAGGACATGGCGGCCGTCGAGGAACAGGAGCGGCTGCGGGCCGAGTTCCTGGGCATGGTGAGCCACGAGCTGCGGATGCCCCTGACCTCCATCTGGGGCTCGGTGATGGCCATGCTGGAGGGCACGGAGGACATGGACCCCGCCGAGATGCGCCAGTTCCACCGGATCATCCTCGACCAGGTCGGCAGCATGCGCACCCTGATCGGCGACCTGCTGGACGTGGCCCGCATCGAGACGGGCGCCCTGCCGGTGGACCCCGAACCGGCGGAGGTTGCCTTGCTCGTGGACCGGGCTAGGAACGCCTTCACCAGCGCGGGAGGCAGGGACAACCTGGAGATCGACGTGGGGGCGGACCTGCCCCTGGTGATGGCCGACCGCAGGCGCATCGTCCAGGTCATCGGCAACCTGCTGTCCAACGCGGCCAGACACTCGCCCGAGGCCTCGGTCATCAGGGTGAGTGCGGAGCGGGAGGGCGGTCACGTCGAGGTCTCGGTGGCCGACCAGGGGCGGGGGATACCCGCCTCCGACCTGCCGCGCCTGTTCCGCAAGTTCTCCCGGCGTGAGGACCGTGACACGAGCGGCGACACGGGACTGGGGCTGGCCATCTGCAAGGGGATAGTGGAGGCCCACGGGGGCCGCATCCGGGCCGAGAGCGACGGGCCGGGACTGGGGGCGCGGTTCGTCTTCACCCTGCCGGTTGTCCCAGAGGCGGAACCCGCCCGTCGTCCCGCCCGCTTCCAAGACGGCGGGCAGCCGGCGGGAACGGTCCTGGTGGTGGACGACGACCCCACGATACTGAGGTCGGTGCGGGAGGCCCTGACGAAGGCGGGATTTCGGGCGGTGGTGACGGCGGATCCGGAGGAGGCGTTGGCGCTGATGGATGAGCACAGCCCCTGCCTGGCCCTGCTGGACCTGATACTGCCTGAGTACGACGGGGAGGAGCTGATGAGAGACATCATGGCCATCTCCCGCATCCCGGTCATCTTCCTGTCGGCCTACGTCAGGGACGATGTGGTCGCCAGGGTGCTGGAGAAGGGGGCCACCGACTACATCGTCAAGCCCTTCTCGCCGACGGAGCTGGTGGCCAGGGTGCGGGCGGCCCTGCGGCGGTTCGGGGAGCCCCTGCTCCTTGCTCCCGAGGAGCCCTTCGTGCTGGGAGACTTGACCATCGACTACGCCGCCCGCAGGGTGACGGTCTCGGGGAACACAGTAGAGGTGACGCCCACCGAGTTCGACCTGCTGGCGGCGCTCTCGATGGAGGCCGGTAAGGTGGTGCCCCACAACCGGCTGCTGAGACGGGCGTGGAGCCCCGGCAAGCCAGGGAACCTGCGGGTGCTGCGCACCCACCTGAAGCATCTGCGCCGTAAGCTGGGGGATGACGCCGCCAACCCCACCTACATCTTCGCCGAACCCCGCGTCGGCTACCGGATGGCGGCGGGGGACGCAGTAACCGGCGCCGATGACTGCGGCTGACGGCGTGTTGGGCATTCTTCGTCTCTGTAAGAGGTAGCCAAAGTCGAGGTTGAGGTTCGGAAATGCGTCCAGCGGTAATTGTAGGTTTCGTGGTGTTGGCCCTGGTGACCTCCTGTGCCGGCGGGGACGAGTCCCTGCGAGACACCTCCTGGACGCTGGTGGCGCTGGGTCCCGTTTCCGCCCCCCAACCCGCGCTGGCGGGCAGTGCGCCAACCCTCTCCTTCTCCAGAGACGGGAACGAGATCACCGGAGACACCGGATGCAACTCCTATTGGGGCAGTTACGAGGCGGACGGGGAGTCGTTCACCATCGCGGAGCTGTCCTGGCACGAGCGCGGCTGCCCGAGTCACGGCCTGTTCGAGCAGGAGAGCGCTATGAAGGACATCCTGATTGGCGCGCAAAGGTACTCTTCCGATGAGATGCGGTTGACCATAGAGAGCGCCGACGGGCGTGCCCTTGTGTTCGAGAGATAAAATCTCAACGCCCCAAACGGTGGGAGAGTTGAGCATCGGCTTCGCTTGGCGCCGGGTGACTGATTCTGTGGACAGCCAGGCGGTCACTTGGTGGAAAAGAGCCAGATTAGAGTGCCGTCCTGCAAATAGCGTTCCAGTGTGTCGATGATAACTTCGGTATGGTCGATGCAGATCGGCAAGACTTCCAACACGTCTCGCGTGTCTTGGATGATCAGGCGGATTGTAGGGATCCGTGCCGTGTATATGTGGCCACGACCCGCAGGGAACACCCACCAGCCGCTGCTCTCCCACTCACCCCGGTCTCTGTCTTCCCGGAGAGCTACCTCCATTGATCCTCCGGACTTAAGCTGCAGAAGGTTGCGGTGCTTCGAGATGCTGCTCTCGTCCGAAATGAATTCCAAGACTTGATTACCGTTGTAGGGCTGAAGCTGCTCAACGAAGTCTCTCAGATTTTGGTCGACCTGGGCTAGGCCCCGCTTGGCAGCATTGATGAAGCCCTTTTTGTCGCGTGCGATGACGAAACTGACCTGCCTCGACTCTCTCTCGTTCATGCCCGGGTTCGCGGCCTTGGACGCTCCCATCATCCCATAATCAAGGGCGGACCGTAATTCTTCGACGACCCTGCCGCACGCTACCTTAACTCTGTCGGGTGCCTCTGGGTCAGCCGATGGCAACTGTAGGTGGAAAGTGTCGTCTTGGTCTGACCACCCTTTAACCATACCTTGCACGGTCTGCTTGGCAGTAAGGGCGACCTCAGTGCGTAGGGTTTCCATACCCCTTCTTGCTTCGTCGATTCGTACGTAAGCGTCCCTCAGTATCCGCGGGTCCTCGGGCATATTCCAAGACCTCCATATACTCGGCCCACTGGTTGGCCTCTTTGGGATTTTATTGGAAGAAGTGCAAGAGTCCCTTTCCAAGCACAACTCCCTGCCAACTTGGATGCCCCGTATCGCTTCGAATACGAAACTGCCACGCACGGAAGTCTCCCATGAGCTATTTGGAAGTCTAACTGGTTGGCTAGGACGTGTCAACTGTACTCATGCCGGGGCCCACGCGCACCACCGCCGGTTCTGAGTTGACATGCACCGTGTCGCCGGCGTTCAGGCCCCGGCCTTCGTTGAGTGACCTTTCAAGCCGCAATCAAGGCGTGCGTGCGCGTTTACCTGCCGATATGGCCGCAATCGAACTGCCGAGGAATTAGGGGCTTCCGTCACACACGGTGGCGCTTCCTCAGCTGCGGCCACCTGGGTCGTGATCTGCTCCGTGCGGTGAGTAGAGTCGTTGGCAGGAGCCTCGAGAGCGCTCGAAGTGGCCAGGGAAGGAGCCGCTCGCCGCCGTGGTGCCCTGAGCAGCGCCTGCGATGCATCACCGCCCTCGACCATGCCCCGCTGCCTGCAAGCCCCCCGTGTGCAGCGTGACTGCGGTACTCGCCGCCACTCTGCTAGGTTCAACCTATGGCCCTCTCCGACCGACAACTGTTCGCTGCCCTCGGCCGGACGCCGTTTGTGGATACGGCGGAACTGGCGGACATCCTCGGCGAGGCCCACGCGACTATCCATCGTTGGCTGACCAACCTGTTGACCGCTGGCAGCGTCGGGCGGGTGAGTCATGGCACCGCTCACCTGCCTGCAAGCCGGCGGTACTACCTGACCGCCCGCGGCATCGGCGCGGCGGCCAGCAGCGTGGGCTTCAGGACTCCCTCGGACTTCGTGCGCGCCTACCCGGTGTCCAAGGAGTGGCTGGCGCTGCTGATCCGCCGGATGGACGCGGTGGCCGCCGTCTACCGGCTCGCAGCGACCCTCTCCCCAGACATAGATGGACTCCGCTCGCACGTGGAGTTCCACCGCCAGGGCCGCTTCGACGCCACGATCACCCGGCACGACGGCTGCCGGTTCGGTGTGGTCCGGCAGGGTCTGGCCCTGCGGCGCCGATCCCTCTACGACCGGCTGCGGGCCATAGCGGAGTACGACTACACCCGTCGCCCGGACACCGTTCTGATCCTGACGCCCAGCAGGTGGGAGCAGCGGCTGACGACGCGGTTCTGCATGGAACTGAATCTCAGCGCCGGCTACGTCGCCGTGGAGTCAAGGGAGGCGCTCGAACGACGGGACCTCCGCGTCTGGCAGCAGACCTCGTTCCTGTTCGGGGGGACGTACCACACACTCGATTTCGTCAGTGCTCAGGGTAGCCCCACCAGCCGGCGCTGCACCGCGTCGCCGAGTCGCAAGCGGGCCTCGCTCCCCGATCCTGAGCGGATGGTACGGGCGGCGCCGACGTTCGGCAGCAGTCCAGCGGAGAAGCGGACGCTCGACCTGATTACCGACCACCCGATGATCCCCCGGGAGCATCTGGCCCGCTGGCGCGGCGTCTCCGAGGGGCGCGTCAGCCAAGTGATGCACCGCCTCATCAATACCTGGGGCTTGGTCGAGCAACGCGGGCGGCGCGGCGACACCCGCTACACGCTGTCCGCCGCAGGCATCCGCTACGTCACGCACCGAGACCGCGCCCAACTCCAGACCACCCGGGGCATCTGGAGCACCGCCCTCACGACCGACCAGCAGGGTCGCAGCCGGTATGTGGGTCACCGGATCGACACGTGGGCGCGGCAGACGACGCACGCCGACGGCGTGACCTGGTTCCTCTCGAAGCTGGCGGCGGAGGCAAGGGCCGCCCCGTCCAGCGCACTGCTGTGGTCGGTCCCCACCGCCCGGTCCGACCGCGCCTTCAACTGGGGCGAGGCGGCCATCGCGCCCGACGCCGTGGGGAAGCTGATCGCCAGCGGGCTGCACATCCCGTTCTACTTAGAGTACGAACTGCGTGCCCGGCACCCCAGGGGAGTTGCGGCCCGCCTGAGACCCTACACTCGCTACTACTGGTCGCTGGAGCCGGGCGAAGACCAGCCTCCGTTCCCCGTCACACTGTTCGTCGTAGACGGAGCAGATGTCGAGGCCACCTACGTGAGCACGGCGACCCGGATGAGTCTGATGTCGCTGCCCATCCTCGTGTCGTGCATGTCCGTGCTGTCACGGACGGGGATACTCGGACGGTCCTGGCACCCCCTCTGGGAGCTGGACTCCCCACGACTGGCGCTGGCCGAATTGAGCACCTACCGTTGGGACGCGCTCCACCACCGGATGCGTCCCGTTGGGCAGTAGATGGAGCTAATACTGACCCACCAGCCCATTAGATCGTATGGGGGCTGCAGGTTGCGGACGCCGGGGCCATTGCCGCAGTCTTCCAGCGCCGCAGCGTGCCCCAGTCACCCCTGGTTCAGCTCCGAAAGCGGGCTGACACGTCACTCGACCATTCAGGAGTTGCATATGACTGATAGTGAGAACCGCTGCTAAAATAAGTGGGCTGTCTCAGGACCCCTTGCCATGCTCGTTACAACCGTTGACGTGTCAGCCGCTAGAGGGAGAGCGCGATGGATGGGTCTGGCCGTTGGGTCTCGAAAGCGGTGGCGGCGCGCGAGTTGGCGATATCCCTCTCGACCCTCGACCGGAAGATCAGGCGGGGGGAGGTCGAGGTGGTCCGGGAGGGCCGCCGGGTCTACGTGCGGGTGCATGGACCGGAGCAGTTGAGCAACGCTGAGTTGCTGCGCCGCGCCAGCAGCAGGGTGGACGAGCTTGAACGGACCGTGCGGGGTGTGGAGCAGAGCGTATCCGAGTGGAGGCTCAGAGCGTCCGAGCTTGAGCATGAACGGGACGAGGCCAGGGAGTCGGCGGTCACCGCAAGACGACCGTATCTGGGGCTTGAAGGGAAGTTCCAGAAGGAGGTCGCCGCGCACAGGGAGACGAGACGGTTGGCCATCAGGCTCGGCCTAGTCGTCGTCGCGCTATTTGTCATCAGCGCCTTGCTCACGTGGCGACTGCTCACCTAGGATCAATGGATGCTATGCCACGGCTGGAATACGGAGTCACCATCCCTTCGCGGAGACCTTCACCAAATGGAGGGCTGAGACTGCTAGCAAGAAAGACACCCAGCGGGCCGGACAATTAAAGCCATGGACCGTCGTGTTCTGGCCGCCCACAAACTTCCGTGCCGCGCGTCCTCAATTCGCGTCCTTGATCGGGTCAAACTTCCACTCTGAGCCGTCTCCATTCACGTCAATGAGGCGGACAGGAACGATATCAAAAGACTCTCGCCACTGCGAAAGAATACGATCTCGATAGCCTTCGAATATCCGTCTTTGCTCTTGTGTGGCGAGCCTAAAGACTTCCTTGCCCACCTCCGTGAACCTTAGACTGCCGCATCGAATCTTGATCTCCGTTTCCTGCCCGCGAGCGTACAAGATGTAATTGTCGTCACCGAACCCCATATGTACCCATAAGGGCGTGTCGTCGCGCGACGCATCTGCAAGAAGAGATTTCGTAAAGTACCACTCAATAGGGCTACCGTGCTCGATGAGCCCACAATTGCCCAGCGCAAGTTCTTCCGCGTTATCGAGATGCCACGGCTCTGCGCCTGGAGGTAACACAATTACGGGCGACGAAATGTCCTTCATCCAGACATACGCACAAACTTTCGTGAACAGCCGCGCCTCCTCCGTCGATAGAGTGTCCATAACCGCCAACGCCCTCAGAGAGAACGACCCCGGTTGCTGTAACTCTCCCGCCAAGAGGCGTGCCCACCATGACCGTCTCTCGTCGTCGTCCATAGCCACCCGGGACGCCTTCTCTTCCCAATGGCGTTGCCACGTGGGATCCAGTCGAGCCAAGCCCTCCAATTGGAAGTCCGGGGCCAGAATCTGCAACGCCTGTTCTACGGTGAGGTGCAACCCCGCAATGGTTTCTATGGCGCGCTCCCGGGCCGTGTTCTCGGCAAGCTCGCGATAGTTGGGCTGCCGATCCCTCCTCATGGCCCATTCAAACACACGTCCCAGAAGCCCCGTCTTATGGGCAAGGTCGACCCCATACTTGGCGAGGTCAATATATCGTGGGGTTTCAGGGTCCACTGCCTCTCCTCTGTCGCCGCATTGGGTCCCGGCTATCATACCAAACAAGCTATGGCCGGCACACCCGTCACGGCACCAAATGCCAGACCCGCTCGGCGGCACCAAGTTCCATCGCTAGACGTACACCGCCGAGGAGCGGGAGACGCTGCGGCGCGGGCTGCGCATCATCGCCCGGATGACCGCCCGCGCCCATCTTCGCCGCCAGGAGTCGGAGTCCGAGGCTGCGACCGATCCGACAGCCGAGGGAGAGGACGGAGACTGAGCGGTCAGGACTCTGGCTTCAAGCCTCAATGCGGTCTACCATCGCCCCCGCAGGTGGCCCCGTTTTGCAACGAGCCCCTGATTCTCGCTGGAATGGACCCTTTCATCGAAGTGTTCCGGAGCCGTCGGGCGCACCCCGAAATCAGTCTCCTTGCAAAGCTGATTGGTCCAGGATGTCCGCTTCTCCCCCAGGTCCCATTTTCGTGTACTCCCCCGCCACATCAGTCGGCAGCCAAGCGCATGGGCCAAACTGGGCCTCCGTCCCCGTCACCCCCACGTCCTGGGAGACCGGCATTGGGACCCCGATCCCACCGCCGACAGACCCCGCTGCGTGGTTGACGTGTCACCGTACCGAGGTCCCGGCCAGCGCTGCGTCAGCACCCTTTCGAGGGACTAGGTGCGCCGTTTCAGCCGCCTCCTGCACCCCGTTTTCCAACCGCACAGCCGATTCACCGCCCTGTCGTGCCCCTCGACATCCATCGAGCTTCGTTGGATTCGACCGGAACCAGCCCCTTCAAAAAAGTGTTCACTGTTTCCGTCCGATAGAGCTACGAAATTGCCCCTTCCTGCGCTTCGTCGTCAAACTCAAACTCGTGTACAGGCCCCCCACTTGGCGGAGACCCTTCGATTCCGCAGGTGGCTGGAAGGGGCTCCCTTCGAGGGGATATATGCACAGCTCGCCGGACGGCTGCGGAGCGGAGACCGCCCAGGGGGAGGGTCGTGGGCATCAACCTCTTGACTCACTGCTCTCTATTTGCGAAAATGGAGGGTGTGTATGAGGGAATGCAAATCGAATGGGGGACGCGGGCCATCAGGGATATGCGCCGTCTCGCCGCAAGGGACAGGGAGCGCATCATCGCCAAGATCGAGCAGTACGCCGAGAACCCCGCATCTCTTGCCAGGCAGGTGATCGCACTAACCGACAGTCCCTACAGGCGGCTGAGAGTCGGCCAACACCGCGTCATCTTCAACACTGAACATGGCGAGCCCTCAACCCTCATAGTCCTGAGAGTTCGACACAGGAGGGAGGCTTATGACTAGCGAAGAGACCGTGACATTGACTCGAAGGGAGTATGACGCTCTCATTGAGCGCAACGGCCAGCTTGAGGACATGCTGGCCGCCCAGGACGCGGACGACGGCGTGCGCTTCCCCCACGAGGTCGCTCTCGCCATCATGCGGGGGAAGGGTCCCATCCAGGCATTTCGGAACCACCAAGACATCACCCTGAGGGAGTTGTCCGAGAGGACCGGCCTTGCCTCGGGGTACATCTCCGAGATCGAGCGCGGGATAAAACCCGGGTCGGCCTCGGCCCTGACCCGCATCGCCGGTGTCCTTGGCACCACGATAGACGTCCTGGTGGGCAGGTAGAGCCAGCACAGAGCTTGAAGGAAACACACAGACGCAACAGAGCAGGAGGACAGTATGAAGAAGCAGCAGATACAGCCGCTAACGCCTGCGGCGCTTTACGCCAGGGTGTCGAGCGACCGGCAGGACGTGGACCTGTCCGTGGCCGCCCAGCTGCGGGCGCTCAAGGACTACGCCAGGGCCAACGGCTACTCCGTGGCAAGGGAGTACATCGACGAGGCCGAGAGCGGCCGGGTCGCCGACCGGCCCCAGTTCAGGGAGATGATCGAGGAGGGCAGCAAGCCGAAGGCCCCTTTCGAGGTCATTCTGGTCTGGAAGTTCTCCCGCTTCACCCGCAAGCGCGAGCACGCGGTCGCGTTCAAGGCCATGCTGCGCCGCAAGGGCATCCGGGTCGTCTCGATCACCGAGCACGCCGACGACTCGCCCACCGGCAAGCTGATGGAGGCCATCATCGAGAGCGTGGACGAGTTCTACTCCGAGAACCTGGCGCAAGAGGTCACGCGCGGCATGCGCGAAGCCGCCGCGCGGGGCTTCTTCCTGGGGTCGCGGGCGCCCTTCGGCTACCGGCGGGTCAAGGTGAGCGACGGTGCGAAGGAGCGGCCCACCCTGGCGGTGGACCCGGCCGCGGCGCCCGTAGTGAAGGACATCTTTGAGCGTTCCCTCCGCGGCCACGGCCTCAAAGAGATCTGTAAGGCGTTGAATGACCGCGGCCTCACCAACCGGGGCCAACGCTGGTACAAGAGTGGCCTCCACTATCTGTTGACCAACGAAGCCTACACCGGCACCGCCGTCTGGGGCCGCACCACCACTGGCACGCAGGCGCCGGACCCGGTGCGGGTGCCGGGGGCCTGGACGGCGCTGGTGTCCAGGGAATTGTTCGCGCAGGTCCAGCGGGCGTTGAAGGAGCGCGCGCCAGCGGTGCAGCGGCCCGGCCGGGTGGGCAGCACGTTCCTGTTGAGCGGGCTATTGCGCTGCGGGGTGTGCGGGAAGGCCTACGTCGGCCAGGGAGCCAAGAGCGGGCAGTTCGCTTACTACGTCTGTGGCACGTTGCAGCGGGAAGGGGCCGGTACCTGTACCGCTCGCTACCTGAACGCGCCCAAGGTCGAGGCGTTTGTCGTGGACACGATCAAGGCCCGCATCCTCAACGACGCGACTATCACCGAGTTGGTCACGTTGGTGGCGGAGGAGATTGACGCGGTGGCCGGGGAGGTGGCCGGCCGGCTGGAGACCATCGAAGCGGAACTCGCGGACGTGAGCAGCCGGTTGGAGCGGCTCTACGAGGCGTTGGAGACCAGTGCCCTGACCCTGGAGGCCCTGTCGCCGCGCATTCTGGCGCTCCGACACCGGCAGGACCAACTGGCGGCGGCGCGGGAGGCGGCCGAGCACCAGCTCGCCCAGCGGAAGGTGGAACTGCCCGGCACGGCGGAGATCACGGGGTATGTGGCGGACTTCCGGGCACTGTTGCAGCGGGGGACGTTCCCGGATCGCAAAGCACTCCTGTGCAACTTCGTCCAGGGGATCGAGGTGGTGGACGACGACGCGACGCTGACGTACACTGTGCCGATGCCAGTGGACGGGGTCCGCAGCGAGGCGGCCCCGGTTCTTGATTTTGTCCAGTCCGGCCCACCTGCGGGGACTGTAGACAGTACCGGGCCCCGGAGCGCCTCCGCCGCCGTGTCCTCGTCCGGTAGCTGACAGTCCTCCGGTAGCGGCAGGGCATAGCGGATGGTGGCCGACCCAGGGGCTACCGCGATCTCCTGCACAAACGACTTGATGAAGGCCCGCGACTCCGCGCGTTCGCTCGCCCGCAGGAACACCTGCCGGTCCCGGGCGTAGGCCATGATGGCCGCCACGTCGTCCACCACCACCCGGTGCTCGGACAGCAGCGCCCGCGTTTCCGCCGCCGCCCGCTCCAACCGCTTCTGCCGCGCCCGGTGCGCCTTGATCCGCTCGGTGGCATCCGCGAGGTCCAAACCTCCAACCGCGCACCGCAAGGAGAATTGTGCAGAGCCGGCACTTGACCGGTCTCCTAGTGAGCTACGATGGTACCGGCTGGCAGCGTTGCTCGCCAGTTCTGGCCAAGCGGCCCCGTACTCCTAGCCAGCCAGCGGGAAGGAAGGTGGTCGGGTCGTATGAGGCGCATGAGCAGGCACTGCCCAAACTGTGGTAGTGACACCGCTGAAGACGCGAAGTTTGCATGAAATGCGGCACTCCCGTCCCCCCGGATGCCGCTCTGGAGACGGCGAGCGCGGGCAAGGGCCGGCCGATCTGGACGAGGGCTGGAACAGCTATAAGCGCTTGCTGAAAATAGATCCGTCCGGTGGTTTCGTCGCAACCGGTGTCCCGCGGGAGCGGGCGATGGCGGCGATCTGGCAGTCGGCCTGATTGATCGGCCGGCCAGCGGCTCGGCGATCCGCGGCGATCACCGCATATGCGCGGGCGGCCGCACTATCGAAGGGCAAGATACGTTCGGCGAACAGGACACCGAAGGCACGCTCGGCCGCGGCAGCCAGCCCGCAACGAAACGACGGTCAGCCAGTAGCCGACACGCATGAACGCGGTGCTCGTCTGACGCGATATGTTCCCTCCCTCTATGACTACTTAGCTAGAGCCGAACATCTCTACCAACGCTGCTACGAGCTCTATCAGCGACCTAATGAGATTAGGCCCACGCGCAACGTTGTCAATCGTCTCGGACAGCGTACCGCTCGCAGCGGCTAACTGCTCAGTGGCAACGGTCAGGTTGCTGATCGTCTCCGACACGTTCCCCCATAGCACGAGGCCGCCAACGAGCACGGCAACGCACAGCAACGTGAACATCCACGACGCGACGGTAACGGAGATGAGACAGATGCGCGTGAGCAAACGGCTGTCGTTCATGTGACTATCCAGTCCTTCAGAAATATGGCTAGGTGTAGCTCGCTCAGTGCCAAGCTGCGGCGAGAGAGGTGACTACACACGTCCACTAGGTCAAACCGCACACTACTGAGAAGCGCTCGGTGAGCGTAAGCAATCAGTAGCTCGTCACGTACCTCGGTGAGCAACAGAACGAACGATCAGGTTGATTAGTTGACGGAAACGGATGTGGGCGGATTCCGGCCGGAATCCGCCCATACCGGGTATCTCGCGACTCGCTATCGGGCGGGGCCGATTCGCAGGATCTTATCGCCTTCGGGCGGGCACGTACCGCGATTGTCGCAGTTGCTGGTCATCAGGTAGAGATACCCGTCTGCATCGCTCACGATGGTACGCAGGCGTCCATAGGTATTGCGCAGGTACACCTCGTGGTCCAGAATGGTGTAGGGGTCGTCCTGGTCAAACACCACCCGATGCAGGTGCCGGCCATGCATTGCTCTGCCGGTGAATCTCTTGATGAGCCCGACGGTCGTGAACAGGAAACTGTCAGTCCATTCCGGGATCAGGTCACCTCGATAGAAGGTCGCGCCGGTCGGCGGCACCGAACCCTCCCACGCCAACACCGGGCTGACCAGCCCCTCTTGCGTGTCGCATCCCCAGACTCTGGGCCAACCCAGATTGTCGCCCGCGGTCACGACATTGACCTCGTCAAACCCTGCCAAGTCCGGCCTCCCCAGTTCAGCGCCGGAAGGCCCGTGGTCCACCATCACGATGTGCTGGTCGTCGAACCAGTCGTAGCCCTGGGTGTTGCGTATGCCGCTGGCGAAGATATAGCTGTCCGGGTCCGGGTTGTCCGAGGGGATACCGCCTTCGAGGTCCATTCTGAGCAGCTTCCCCGCCAGAACGTCGGGATTTTGCGCTTCAGGGGGGTCATAGGCGCCGACGCCTACGTACAACATACCGTCCGGCCCCAACCGCATGCGACCGCCTTGATGATGCAGTCCCGCGGGCAGGCCGTCGATGATCAGGCGGTCCAACGTCGCCGAGCGTCCGTCATCGGAGAGCGCATAGCGCTCGATTCGACCGACCGACTGGCCGTCTGCGTTATCTATGTTGTAAAAGACGTAGAACTGGCGATTGGTGGCGAATTCGGGGTGCAGGAGCAGGCCCAGCAGCCCGCCTTCAGATCCCGCTATCGGGTGACCGCCCAGCGGGGGCAGTATCGACACGCCGAACTCGAGCACCGGTTCGGGGACGATTTCGCCGGCCTGGATCAGGCGCACGCGGCCAGGCCGCTCGGTAACCAGCAGGTCGCCGGAAGGAAGAATCGCCAATCCCCAGGGAATCTCCAGACCGTCAACTATCACCTCGACGTGCAGCTCCACCTCGCCCGGTCGGCCCGGTTCGCCCTGTATCAACTGGCACGATGCAGACGCTAAGTCGCGCTCCCAGTCGAATTGCGCGGTATTGAGCCGCTGCTGGAGACCCAGGGGGCCCAGCACCCAGGTGCGGTAGCCATCGGTGAAGGACGTGTGGTTGGTGGCCTTCTGCCAGACGAGCAGGCCATGCGTCGTCCGCTGCACCGTGACGCCCTGGTTGGGATCATGCTGCTCGTTCTCCACGCAGGCGCCCACCGTGTCGGGGATCAGGGCGTGCAAGGCCTGGAAGCCCAGCACGAACTTGCAGTCGGCCGCCGCCGCCCGCCCGGCGCTGCCAACGAGGGCGAAGAGCAGCGCCGCCAAGACGGCGATGGCGGCCATGGCGAGTGGCCAGACCACTGCCCGTGCGCCGATAGGTGTACGTAGAGTCATCGCTTCCTCCCTAAGTCACCGGTATTCTGTGCCTTTTCCTCAGCAGTTCCGCCGAAAGCCTGGCAGCCAGAGCGAAGGACCGTGGCAGCACTGACACGTTATCCACGAGCAGGGCTATCCCGTCAGCGACCACACCAGGGCTACGACCCAGCCGATGAAGCTCCAGCCGAGGAACAGGTTGAGGGCGAAGATTGCGGTCGTGCTGGGGTGCTGGCGAGCGATAGCAACGAAGCTCGGGATGAAGTAGACGAGGACCCCAGTGATGACCGCGACGATCTGGAAGAGCACCTTGCTGGTACCGGCAAGCACATTGAGGAACGCGAAATCGAGTGCGGAGAGCACTAGGAGGAATAACCAGATCGCGCCGGCGACAACCAGGATCCGCTGGATCTGCTGCGACATAGAGCTACTCCTTTCGTGCGGCCGCCTGGCTTGCAGGACAATGCCGCAGTCACCACGAGCATACGGGGTGAGTGTGATATGGGTGTGATATATGGGCTTATCTAACTCACGTTTTGTAATATCTCGGCAGCAATGGCAGAATTGGCACGGTTTTCTGGCCGCCGGAGCTGCACGGCGGAGCGGCCGGGGCGGCGGAGCGGCCGGGGCGGCCGAGACGGCCGAGGAGCACGGGCACCAGCGGGCGGCTTCTAGTCGCACCCCTAGGCACGGCTAACTCACCGCCCGATACCGGCCAATGAACATTGCACGCACGACGCGGCTCCGGCTGGCCCGTGCGTTCGATCCCACTGGGGTGGAAGCTGCGGATCGAGAGCGGAGCTTCCAGCGGAAGGCCACGTAAGAAAGACCAACCTCCATCTCGCCTGCGAGGAGGACACGATACGGTTGGTCAGCTTGCAGGGTGAAGGAGGCCGATGCGGGACCAGTCTGAAAGTCGGTGTGATAAAAGGCCCAGTGTCGGTCCACGGCGGGGACTGGAAGGCTGCTATCCCCTGCAGCGGAGAGTCGCAGCCTTGGTTGGGAGAAGTCAATACCGTCCCCGGCGAACTCGAAATCTATGGTCCCGTCGCCACTCCGGTCACCGAAGGGGTAGGCCACGCCACTACCAAAGTTGAGGTGTTGGATATAGAGCAGGAAGTGGTCAATAACGACTATGTATTTCCGCTGGGTGCCGATCAAATCTCCCACCGGCACATCCCCGGACAGCAGGGACGTTCCGACACCCAGTGAGGAGGGGTAGGAGGCGGTGCGCGTCAGTGACGTTTCGTACTGAAAATACCTCCACCCGTCCAACTCGCTGGGTGGCGTGAGAGCGATCACGTCCTCCCCGGTGGCGAGCACGACCGGCACGCCGTACCGCGCCTCCCACGTGGCCTTGTCCAGCACGAAGATGCCGTAGTTGCGGTCGTTGATGCCGAACAGCTCTACGTCGGCAATGGACTGGATGTGCCGCAGCCGCGGCTGCGCCCAGTCGCTCTCCCACTTGACCAGGTAGATCGGGTCGCCGTCTTTGAGCAGCCCGGCCGACAGCCACGGATCGCCGACCGGCAGCGTGCGGAGCCGGTCCAGGCTGACCTCGGTGCGGTCGCCCCAGTTGACGTGCTTGCCGGCCAGGGCGCGCGTATCGCCGCCCCAGTGCAGCGTGCCCTGCTCGTCGGCAATCCAGAGATGGGGCGTGCCTTGCAGCGCGACGACGGCGCCGTGGGCAAAGGGCGGTCGGGCATGCGCCGTGGGCAGCGCCGCGAGGGTAACGAAGGTGAAGGCCAGAACAAGCAACGCCTTGCGCCAGGACCATAGCTGCTGCATCGTAGCCTCCTCCGTGTGGTTGGTGCGGCCGCTTGGCTTGCAGAGCCATGCCGCAGTCACCACGAGCATACGGAGTGAGTGTAATATTAGTATGATATAGTGACTTAGATACATCACGTCTTGTAATATTTCGACAGCAATGGCAGAATTGGCGCGGTTTTCTGGCCGCCGGCCGCCGGGGCTGCACGGCGGGGCGGCCGAGGGGAACAATGAGCCGTGAAGACGCACTGGTGCGCGAAGTCGAGGCGCTGCGCCACCGGCTGTCGCGGCTCAGCGCGGCGAGCCTGCGCATCAACGCCAGCCTCGACTTCGATACCGTGCTGCAAGGCGTGCTCGACTCCGCGCGGTCATTGACGGGCGCCCGCTATGGCGTGCTCACCCTTTCGGACGACGCGGCGCGGCTGCAGGACGTCTTCTTTTCCGGCATGACCGCACCGGAGGCGCAGCGGTTTCAGGAGTTGCCCGCTGGGATGCGGTTCTTCGAATACTTGAGCCGCCTGCCCGAACCGCTGCGCGTCCCCGATCTGTTCGGGCACCTCCGGTCGCTGGGCCTGCCCGAATTCCGACCGCCCTTTGCCGTGAGCCCCGCGGTGGCCTTCTTGGCGGCGCCGGTCCTGCACCGGGGGGAGCGGGTCGGCAACTTCTACCTCGGCGAGAAGGAGGCCGGCCCGGCATTCACGCCGGAAGATGAAGAGACCCTGGTGCTGTTTGCGGCCCAGGCGGCGCTGGTGATCGCCAACGCCCGCCGCTACCGGGAGGAACGGCAGGCGCGGGCCGACTTGGAGACCCTGATCGACACCTCGCCGGTGGGGGTAGTGGTCTTCGACGCCGTGACGGGACTGCCCAAGTCCCTCAACCGGGAGGCCCGGCGGATCGTCGCCGGACTACAGGAGCCGGACCAGTCGCCGGAGCAGCTGCTGGCCGTGCTGACTGTCCGGCGCGAGGACGGGCGGGAGATCTCCCTCCAGGAGTTCCCGCTCGCGCAGTTGCTAAGCATCGGGGAGACCGTGCGGGCTGAGGAGATCGTCCTGCAGGCCCCCGGTGACCGGAGCGTCACCGTGCTCCTCAACGCCACGCCCATCCGCGCGGAGGAGGGGACCGTGGAGTCCTTTGTCGTGACCATGCAGGACATGGCGGCGGTGGAAGAACTGGAGCGACTGCGCGCCGAGTTCCTGGCCACGGTCAGCCACGAACTGCGCATGCCGCTCACGGCCATTAAGGGCTCCGTCACCACCCTGCTGGATCCCGCCGCGGCGCTGCTTCCGGCCGAGAGCCGGCAGTTCCACCGGATCATCGACGCGCAGAGCGATCGGCTGCGCGCCTTGATCAGCGACCTGCTCGACGTGGCCCGCATCGACGCAGGCACGCTCGCGATCTCGCCGGAACCCACGGCGCTCGCGGTGCTGGTGGAAGAGGCCCGCAACGTGTTCCAGAGCGGGCTGTCCCGGCACCATCTCCACGTCGACCTTGCGCCGGACCTGCCCTGGGTCCTGGCGGACCGCCAGCGCCTCGTGCAGGTACTCAACAACCTGCTCGCCAACGCGGCCAGGCACGCCGACGAGGCGGCTCCCATCCGCGTGACGGCCGAGCGGGAGGGGGTGTACGTCGCAGTGGCCGTGGCCGACGAGGGCCGGGGGGTGGCGGCGGATCACCTGCCGCACCTGTTCCGGAAGTTCACGCGCATCGCCGGCGACGACCGGCGCGGTGAGCTGGAGGGGACGGGGCTGGGCTTGGCGATCTGCAAGGGGATTATCGAGGCGCACGGGGGCCGCATCTGGGCCGAGAGCGACGGGCCCGGCCGGGGGGCCCGGTTTACCTTCACCCTGCCGGTGGCCGACCAGCCAGGGACCGGTGCCACCGACGACCCGGCTCCGCCCACCGCTCGTTCCTCGCGTCAGGCCGCCGCGGACCAGGTGCGCGTGCTCGTGGTGGAGGATGATCCGCAGGCGCTGCGGTACGTCCGCGACAGCCTTGCCCAGGCGGGCTTCGTCCCGCTGGTGACCGGGGACCCGGCGGAGGCACTGCGCCTGGTGGCAGACGAACAGCCGCACCTGGTGTTACTGGATCTCGTGCTGCCGGGCAGCGACGGGATTGAGCTGATGCAGCAGATTCTGGAGCGGGCCGACGTGCTGGTCATCTTCCTGTCCGCCTACGGCCGGGATGACGTCGTCGCCAAGGCCTTGGAGTCGGGCGCCATAGACTATATCGTCAAGCCCTTCTCGCCAACGGAACTGGTGGCCAGGGTCCGGGCGGCGCTGCGCCAGCGGGCGGCGGCCGAGCCGGCGGAACCGTATGTGCTGGGAGACCTGGTGATCGACTATGCCGGCCGCAGCGTGACCCTGGCCGGGCGCCCGGTCCCCTTGATCGCCATCGAGTACCGGCTGCTCGCGGAATTGGCGGCGCACGCCGGGCACGTGGTGCCCTACGATCAGCTGCTGCGGCGGGTCTGGGGCGCCGAGCACGCGGGCGACCTGCGACCCATGCGGACCGTGGTCAGTACCCTGCGCCGCAAGCTGGGCGACGACGCGGACCAGCCCACGTACCTCTTCACCGAGCCGCGCATCGGCTACCGCCTGGCCCGGAGTACGACACTGGCGCCGGCAGCGGGCGCCGGAGCCCAGTGCCGTCATCATCGATAGCCAGGCGGTCAAGACGACCGAAAAGGGGGCCACGGGGCTACGACGGGGGCAAGCGGGGGATCGGCCGCAAGCGGCCGATCCTGGTGGATACAGAAGGCTTGCTCCTCGCCGTGGTCGTACATCCGGCCGACCTCCAGGATCGGGACAGGGCTTACGCGGTGCTGGCGCAGGCGGCGGCCCAGACTCAGCGGGTGCCCCACCTGTGGGCGGATACGGCCTATCGGGGCGCGTTTGCCCGCTGGGCGCGCGACCACTGGGGCTGGACCGTCGCGGTGGTGCAGCGGGATCCGGCCGTGGTCGGCTGCACGATGCAGCCGCGGCGCTGGGTCGCGGAGCGGACCTTTGCCTGGTTGGGCCGCTGGCGGCGCTTGAGCAAGGACTATGAAGAATATCCGGTCACCAGCGAGACCTGGATTGCGTTGGCTATGGGTGCGCTGTTACTCCGCCGGTTGTGTCCATCTTCACGAGTATCGCACACCCTGAGGCGCCGGAGCGCCATGCGACTACCGCACAACCCGTTCGCGGCGGCCCCCGGTCAGGGCCCCGTGTACAACTCCGTGTCCGGGTGGAACTGGAACCATCCGAACCAGAACGACATGTGCGTGGGTATCCGCGCGAGCTGCTCCGACTCGTCTGCCGTGTTGACCAGAAACTCCTCGGTCACCCGCCATGTCCCCCCGTCGGCGTCCGCTATCTCGGACGGAACGCCGAGGTGAACGCCGCCGTCGTTCGGCACCAGCTTGAACGACCTACCGCCACGGTAGTAGGCCCTCGCGCCCTCGCTTACGGCCGCCCCCAGCACCACTATCGCCTCGCCGCCCACCACGTCGTTTACGATGCGGTACTCCCGCAGTGCTGCGGAGGCATAAGCCTTGTAACTGTCGTTCAGTTGGACCCCCAGCACGACGTCCTTCGTTGCCAGCCGGTCGTCCCGGTCAGGGACGGGAAACATCGTCTCCGGCGCGTTGAAGTAGGCGTAGTAGATCGCCCGCGGGTTCTCCTCCGGCACGTAGAATCCGGCAGGATACAGGCCCGTCTCCTGGTCCAGCACCGTCGTGTCGGGATGAAGCTCCAGCCACTCCTCCCACGTCGTGAGCATGACCGGGAAGAAGTCGAGCTTGATCCCCGAATTCCACAACGGCCCGATGACCGGCTCGCCCGTGAGCTGATTCCAGAGCGAGTTGGTCAGCCGGTCGTACATGACCTTGTTGCTGCGGTACAGCATCCCGGACGTGCCGAAACTGGTTGGTTCTCCGATGATCTTGGCGGAATACACGATTCCGGTACCGCACAGCGTTCAGTAGGCCAAGGCGATTGGCTCACCTCCCACCACGTCATTGACCATCTCGTGCGCGTTCACAATGCGGAGCGGGTACGCCCGGTGCGCTCCGTTGATGGACACCCCGAAGACCCGGTCGCTCGGCCGCAGGTAGTCCTGCTCCCCCGCCGCTACGACCGGAGGGTTCTGAAGGTCCGGGATCCCATCGGGACGGACGCCGCCCCACGCAAGCTCGACTACGTTTATCCGCGAGCCTTGCGCTGCCGGAGCCAAGAACTCTCCAAATCTGGGATCAATCAGGCTCATCAGCGCGCTCTTCCACTGCACGTACCCGTCGGGGGGGCGGTACTCGTCCGCATTCTTGCCCAGCCACTCCATCCACTTGTTCCAGGCATCCAAGTCCTGACCAAACTCCTGGCCCGTTAGCGCCGCGAGAGCCTTGTTGGTCTCTATCACCAGTTCCCGGTTCCCGAAGAAGCGGAACATCTCGATCAGCAGCGGGACCATAGACTTGTCATTGTTGGCGACGGCCAGCGAGATGGCCTGGTGCGTGTCGTCAGGGATGTGGTCACGACCCGAGTAGAGCCGGTACATGTTTTCGCTGGAGTCGTAGCCCGTAGCGGTAGTCGGCGCCCGTGCCGCCGTCCGCTCGGGCGTTTCGGCTGGGGTCAGCGCAGCCGTCGCAGTCTGTGGGGGTGAAGCCGTCGGTGCGTTCTCGCCCGGCCCGGCCGGCTCTCCCGTAACCGAGCAAGCCACGGCGGCAGCCGCGATGAACCCGGCCACCAATGCTCCGAAATGACGCAAGCGCCTACTCACGGGAGTCCTTCCTGGGACATTCCAACCTTCCCCATAATGGTTGTACCACCTGTTATGCTCTACCGACAAGGATAGAGGCGAGGATGGAAGCGATGATACCCGGGCGGGGATGCGAGGATCCAATCGGTTTGAGCCATGCTAGGATTCAGACGGGCAGCTCCACGTAGGAGGCAGCAATGCGTAACGTGTGGCTACTCGGCGGATTGGCTACGGTGCTCACGGCCGTCGCGCTGGCCATCGTACTCAGCGCCTTTTTCTCTTTTTCCGATGATGATAGCGTTGACTTGGTGGATCGGGAGCAATTCACGGTAGACCTGGTGCAGCAGGCGTTGGAGCGTTATGACCGAGACGGCCGTGATGACACGCTCACATACTACAACTCCCCGGAAAGCGCCAACGGGGAATGGTACATCTTTATCCTCGATGCCGAGGGCACGGTGGTCGCCCATATCAACCAAACCCTGCTCGGCCGCGGTGTGAAGGAAGGCTTGGGCGTGGATGCGACCGGCTACCGGTTCGGCGAAGTGATGCTGGGCGCGACCGAGGACGGCCTATGGGTGGACTACGTCTTCTTCAATCCGAAAACCGGCAAGCAGGATGTCAAGCACTCCTGGGTAGTCAGGCACGACGGGCTGATTTTCGGCTCCGGGTGGTATGAAGGTGATGAAGCACAATGGCCCGACTTCCAGCTCCGGCTGGTATAACTAGGGCCGGGTACGCTGACGTAAGCTCGGCCTCCGTCGGCAGGAAGCGCTATGGTTGCTCAGATCAAGGTCACCGGCCTCTGGAAGGTATTTGGCGATAAGCCGGAGCGCGCGCTGCAACCGGAGTACGCTGCCAAGAGCCGCGCTGAGATTCAAGCGGAGCTGGGCTTGGTGGTGGGGCTGCGGGACGTGTCCTTCAGCGTGGACCGCGGCCAGATTTTCGTCGTCATGGGGCTGTCCGGCAGCGGCAAGTCAACGCTGGTGCGCTGCCTCATCAGGCTCACCGAAGCCACCAAGGGACAAATCCACTTCGACAGCGAGGACATCTGCACCTACTCCTCCGCCCAGCTCACCCGGTTTCGCCGCAGGAAGGTCGCAATGGTCTTCCAGCACTTCGGCCTGCTGCCGCACCGGCGGGTGCTGGACAACGTGGCCTATGGCCTAGAGATACAGGGGCTGGGGAAAGCCGCGCGGTACAAGGCAGCGACAGAAGCCATCGAGACGGTGGGACTGAAGGGCTGGGAGCACTACTATCCCCGGGAGATGAGCGGTGGCATGCAGCAGCGCGTCGGGATTGCCAGGGCGCTGGCGGTCAATCCCGACGTGCTACTCATGGACGAGCCGTTCAGCGGCCTCGATCCGCTCATCCGTAGAGAGATACAGGACGAGCTGCTCTCGCTACAGACGGCGCTGCACAAGACCATTGTGTTCATTACGCACGATCTGAACGAGGCGCTGAAGCTGGGCGACCGCATCGCCATCATGCGCGACGGGGAGATTATTCAGGAAGGCTCGCCGGAGGAGATTGTCACGCTGCCGAGCGATGACTACGTGACCGAGTTTGTCCAGGACGTGTCCAGGTCCAAGGTCATTCAGGCGCAGGCCATCATGCAGGAGCCGAGCCTGGTGGTGTATGAACGGCAAGGCCCCCGCGTGGCGCTACACACCATGCAGAGTCACGGCGTTGGCGCCGCGTTCCTGATCGGGCGCGACTTCACCCTGCGGGGAATCCTCACGCAGGAGCAGGCCAAGGCCCTCTCCTCTCAGCACCAGGAGTCGCTGGAAGACGCACCGATCACTCCGGCGATGACCACAACCCCCGAAACCTATATCGAGGAGATTATCCCGCTCGCGGCGCAGACCGAATATCCGATTGCGGTGGTTGCCGAGAACGGGGGCCTGTTGGGCGAGATTCGCCGGGGGGTCCTGCTGACCGGTCTGTCGGCAGGCAGTGAGGAGGGCTAACATGGCGCAGGCCGAAAACGCGCAATCCGGTACGGCCCCCCCCTCGCCGCGCACTATGCTCGGCACCGACCGGCCGCTCTACCGTTGGCTGGCCGGGTTGGCGGTAGTGGTCATTGTGCTACTGGCCAGCCTATTGCTGTGGGGCACGGCGATGGAGTTTCCCACCACCGTGTCCAGCTCGACAGTCCAAACCTCCGGTGGTGGCACCGTCACGCTGGAGAAAACGGTCCGCGAGGTCACCGGTAGCGCCATTGACGACGCGGTCGGGTGGGTCACGAAAGAGGGAAGCTGGCTATTCGAAAGCCTGAGTACGGCCGTGACCTATGCGCTGGTATACATCGAGAACGTCCTGAAATGGGTGCCCTGGCCCGCTATCGTGGTCGGTCTGGCGCTGCTTTCGTTTGCGGTGGGGCGCTGGCAGCTGCTGGCCTTCACCTCCTTTGCGCTGCTCTTCGTCGGCTTCATGGACCTGTGGGAGAACACGATAGACACGATTGCGCTCATGGTGGTGGCGGTGACGATCTCGGTACTGATCGGCCTGCCTCTGGGTGTGTTAGCCGCCCGCAGCCAACTGGCCGACAACCTGATGCGCCCGCTCCTGGACGGGATGCAAACCATGCCCAGTTTCGTCTACCTGCTGCCGGGCATTCTGTTCTTCGGCTTGGGGAAACCGGCCGGCATCTTCGCCACCATCATTTACGCAGTTCCGCCGGTCATCCGCTTGACCAATTTGGGAATCCGGCAGGTACCTGTCGAAACGGTCGAAGCCGCCCGCTCATTCGGCGCATCATCCCGGCAGATACTGACCACCGTCCAGATCCCGATGGCCTTGCCCACCATCATGGCCGGCATCAACCAGACGACGCTGATGGCGCTGGCCATGGTGACGATTGCCAGCATGGTGGCCGCCGGCGGTCTGGGCGATAACGTGCTGCGGGCGCTGCAAAAGAACCAGCCGGGCAACGGGGCCATCGCCGGACTGGCGATTGTCTTCCTCGCCATCATCATGGATCGCCTTACGCAGTCGGTGGCCCGTAAGCGACAGGAAGCGCTGCGCGTCGGCTAACGACAAGCGACACTTGGGTAGTGACTCAGTTTGAAAATGTCAGCCCGTCAGCCGCGCGGCGCTGGCTCGCCCCCCTATGGCCCTCCCGTTCCACAGGGGGACGGGCAGTTCCCTCCCCGTCGCAACGGGGTAGGGCGAGGGTGGGGGACAGAACACTACCGACACCTGCTATACTCGACCGTGCAGCAGCACACGCCTTACGCCCAGTGAAGGAGTCCCCCATGTGGACCAAGCGGCTCGTCGTATTGATGATGCTGGTACTGGCGCTGATTCCGCTCAGTGCCTGTGGGGAGCCGGAGACGGTGGAGGTGACCAAGGAAGTCATCGTCGAGGTGACACCCGTACCGGCCCCCAAAGAGACCATTGTTTTCAGCGATCTGAACTGGACGAGTGCCCAGGTTCAGAACCGCATCGCACAATACATCGTCGAAAAGGGCTACGGCTATCCCACCGACGTCGTCTTCGGCGCCACGCTGCCGCTGTTCCAGGGCCTGCGCCGGGGCGATAGCCACGTCACGCTGGAAATCTGGCTGCCCAACCAGGACGAAGCGTGGATGGAAGCGCAGGCAGCCGGTGAAGTGATTTCCGTAGGTCTCAGCCTGGGCAAGGATTGGCAGTCGGCGTTTGTCATCCCGAAATATCTCCAGGAACAATACCCGGACCTGGACAGCATCGAGGACCTGAAGGACGAGAAGTTCAAGAAGCTGTTCGCGACGGCGGAAACAGGGGGCAAAGCACGCCTGGTGTCCTGCGTCATCGGCTGGGCTTGCGAGGAAGTGAACGCCAAGCAGATCGAGGGCTACGGACTGGCGGATCACGTGCATGTGGTCAACCCTGGGGACGGCGCGGCGGCGAACGCCGACCTCTACGGCGCTTACGAGAAGCAGGAGCCGTGGCTGGGGTACCAGTGGGGCACCAATGACCCAGCGCTGGTCCTGGACCTGGTCCGGCTCAAAGAACCGGAGTATAGCGACGAGTGCTGGTTCACGACCAAGGCGTGCGCCTATGAAGACGCCACCATCCTGATTGCCGTACACCCTGAGATGCTGACCAGGGCTTCCGACGTAGTAGACATGCTGCGGGCGTGGGACTTCAACATTAGCACCTATCAGGCGGTCGCCGCCTGGCAAAGCGAAAACCCGGAGGCCGACGCCAACGACGCCGCGCTCTGGTGGTTGAACAGCAACGCCGACACCTGGAAAGCCTGGGTGACCCCGGAGGCCGCTGCCGCCATCTCAACTGCCCTCGCCGCCAACGAAATCCCCGCCGGCTGGCCCAAGGAATAAGAGCAGTCGCGGACCATCAACCGGCCCACCTGCCGTCAAACTCGCGCACGCGGGAATGACGGCAGGTGGTGTTTTTAAGCGCAATGGCGGCGGTCAGGGCTGCCCCGGAGTGCCTCATCACCGACCCAACAACGGATTCACGACCCTGACATTTATTCCATAGTCATAGACTAGATCGCCCCCGGTCATCCCGGATAGAACCAGTCCCACCATTCCAATCAAAACGACGACCAGATACAGCGGCGTTGTGCCGGCATCCGCTCCCCTTCTGCGAGAAAACCAGCGCCAGCCTGTCAGCACGATGAAGAACGCGGTCACGGCAAAGCTCCACATCTGATGCACCTCGATGACGCCATGCAACTCGGTTTCTTCATAAGGGAAATGAGAGATGAGGCCGGTCACGCTGGCAATGATCGCACCGAGTGTGCCAATCCACAGCAGCAACCAGGATGTATGTTGCAGGTGGACACCGGACTTGATGCGTAGTGCAACACTCACCCCGGCGCTCACCACCAAGAGCGCGATCGGGAAATGAGCAGTGATCGCGTGTAAATCCTCAAGCGTGTCGGCCAATAACTCCAACATCTTTCTTTCTGTCTCTCCGAGGGCCAGGCGCTGCGGGAGTACTCCCCACTGAGATATGCTTGGCCCCAAGGGGCAGGGATGTTACACCGGCACCTGCCGAATTCGCTGGCTCGCACACGGTTTAGTAACCACCGCCTTCTTCAGATGTCTACCACCCGGTCCGCTGGTAGGTGCGCGAGTCGGTCGTCGAGGCTATCGTGGAGGCGGTAGTGCAGCAGCCACTCCCCAGGCCGGGGATCGGGCGTCTCGGCAGCCACCTCCGCCACCGTGGTCAGCGTCGCCGCCGGCCAGTCCGGGGCACCATGCAGCAGAGTGAGCGCCCACGCGGCGAGCACCGTGGCCTCGTCTCCTTGCACGTAGAGGCGCACCCGGTCGGCCGCAAACCAGCCGGGGTGAAACGTCGCCAGCAGGAGTGTCGGGTAGCCGGCGGCGTTGGGCCACTCTACTACCCGGGTGCGCCGGCCGACCGCCAGATCGCGGATCGTGGCGATGTCTACGGCCGGGAAGGCGACGCCGAGCACCATCAGGCCGATCTCGTAGAGCGCCTGTGGCTCGGTACCGGCCAGGGGCTGCGCGCGTAGCCACCCCAAGAGCTGGCGCCAGGCTGCGGGGGCAACCCCGGTCACGGCGTCGCAGGCGCCCGGCGCAGTGAAGTAAGGAAACAGCCGCGGCCAGCGCGCCGCTACCTCGCGCAGCGTCTCCGCCAAGACTTCCGGTCCGGGCAGGTCAGCGCCGGTGGGCCGGCGGCGCTGATCGGCGGCGCCGAGCCGCTGCGGTACGGCCGCGGTCGCTTCCAGCCACAGCAGCGTATAGAGGGCAAACGCGGCGTGGCGGGCCAGCTCGCGGTCCGGGGATAGTGCCCCGGTCAGGTCGGGTCCACTCTCCATGCACCGGCGAGTGTAGCACGCTCGCGCGTCTGCGCCATCCGGCTGGCCTGGTAGAATGCCCGCGGCGGGAGCGGAATGATTACCCTCACCCAAGCCCTCTCCCGCGGGGAGAGGGGGTTGGATTCCCGCCCCGTATCGGGATACGGGACATGCTTTCGCGGGAATGACGACCTTTGGCAAATGTCTCCGTGGTGGGAATGGCGGGGGGACGATGGCTCAATCACAGGACAGCGTAGGCAGCGCTGCACCGGCCGCCGACGTAGCGGCAGCCGATCTGGCGCGCATCGTCATCCGCGGCCTGCGGTCGGAGGATCAGGCCGCCGTGGAGGCCATCACGGCCGAGGCGTTCCGGGGCGTATCCATTGATGAAGTCATCGAGCAGCGGTTCGGCCCGCTCCGACCACTCTCCTGGCAGACGATCAAGAGCACGGCGGTCGGCGCCGAGGTGCGCGAGCAGGCCGCGATGTGCTTTGTGGCCGAGCTAGACGGAGAGGTGATCGGCTACATTACGACCGCGGTATCCCAGCGCACGAGCACGGGGCACATCCCCAATATCGGCATTGCGCGCGGCTACCGTGGCTTGGGACTGGGCACGCGGCTGATCGAGTACGCGCTGGCCTATTTCCGGCAGCAGGGGCTGCGGCTCGCGCGGATCGAGACGCTGGTGCAGAATAGCGTTGGTGATTACCTCTATCGGAAGCTGGGATTCCAGGAGATTGCCCGTCAAGTCCACTTCGCCCAGTCGCTGGTGGATACGGAGCCAAGCTCCACCGACGGCTCGCGTCAGGAGCCGCATCATACACACGAGGTCATGCCATGAGATTTGCTTGCTGCAACGAGCTCCTTGAAGACTGGCCGCTGGAACGTCAGTTCCGATTCTTGCGGGACGTTGGCTACGAAGGCATCGAGGTAGCCGCCTTCACCCTGGCACCGCGGATCACCGACGTTACGACCGGGCAGCGCGCCGCGGTGCGCCGGTTGGCGGCCGACGTGGGCGTGGAAATCACCGGCCTGCACTTCCTCCTCGCGCGAACGGAGGGCCTGTACCCTACGTCGCCCGATGCGGCGGTGCGCCGGCGCACCGCGGACTATCTGCGCGCGCTCGTGGACTGCTGCGCCGACATTGACGGCCGGTTCATGGTGTTCGGGTCGCCGCAGCAGCGCAACCTGCCGGAGGGGGTAAGCGCGGAGGATGGCCGCCGCGCGCTCATGGAGGTGCTGCACGCGGCGCTGCCGGCGGCGGCGGATGCCGGCGTCACGATCTGCCTCGAACCGCTCCCGCCGCCGCAGTCGAACTTTGTCCGCACGACGGATGAGGCGATCAGCATTATCGCGGAGGTCAACCATCCGCACCTGCGGCTCATTCTCGACGGACGCAGTCTGGCGGCGCAAGCGCAAACGCAGCAGCAGAGTCTGGCCGAGATTATCCGCACCACGGAGGGGTACACGGCCTATTGCCAGGCCAACGACGCCAATAGCGGCGGTCCCGGCGCCGGTGACACCGACTTCGTGGAGATATTTGGCGCCTTGTACGATATCGGGTACGATGGCTGGATGTCGGTCGAGGCGTTCGACTTCAGCCCCGGGCCGGAGAACGTGGCCCGCGATAGTCTGGCGTACATGCAGCGGGCACACGCGGCCGCCGTAGCGGGATAAGAATACCGGCACGGCCGGCCCCCACCCTCACCCGTTATGGCGGAGGAAGGCAGGAGGCACGGGACCCCACTATTTCTGCATTCGTTGGAGTAGTTGGGTGGCGGACACCAACTCATGCCGCCAAAGCACGTGACCTGACGGCCGGAATGGTGTACCATCATCGTTTGACGGGAGGCGGCAATTGTTCTCAGGCCGCCTGGTGTCATATACGGAGGAGTAGGATGGGATCGCTGACACAAGCGCAGGTTGACAGCTTCAACGAACAGGGATACCTCGTCGTCGAGGACGTGCTGGACCCCGAGGCCGTCCTCGATCCGGTCATTCAGGAGTATCACGGCGTGCTCGATAGGCTCGCCGACCACCTCTACAAGCAGGGGGACATTGCCTCGCGCTACGAAGAGCTACCCTTCAGTGAGCGCATCACGCGCATCTCTGCCGAGACCGGCAAGAACCACCAACAGTTCTACGACTTCTCTCTGCCATTCAGCGGCGTCAAGCGCGATACGCCGTTCTGGACTGGACCGGCGGTGTTCAACGCCTTCGTCTACGAGCCGCTGCTCGATGTCATCGAATCGCTCATCGGCCCGGAGATCTACTCGAATCCGGTCCAGCACGTGCGAATCAAGCCGCCGGAGCAGTACCTCCCCAAGAACGAGCACGGGGACGCGGTCATCGGCATGACGGCCTGGCACCAGGATCATGGCGTGGTGACGCCGGAGGCCGACGACACCAAGATGCTCACCGTTTGGTTTCCGCTGCTCGATGCCCCGATTGAAAAAGGCCCGCTGCGGGTCGTACCCGGCAGCCACAAGGGTGACCTACTCACCCATTGCCTGAACTATATGGGCAACAAGCTCACGCCGGCGGCCGGCCGCCAGATTCCGGAGAAGCTCTTCACGGCCGATATTGCCAAGCCGATCCCCCTGGACCGCGGGAGCGTGGTCTTCTTGCACAAGCGGATGGTCCATTCCTCGCTGCCCAACGTCAGCGAGGAGGTCCGCTGGAGCTTCGATCTGCGCTACAACCCCACGGGCGAGCCGACCGGCCGGCACCTGTTCCCCGGCTTTGTCGCGCGGAGCCGCGCCAATCCCGAGACGGAGCTGCGCGACCCCGAACGCTGGACCCAGATGTGGCTGGATGCCCGCGAGCGGATGTCCCAGATCAACCAGGACGGGCAAAACGACGTGGCGTTTGGTCGCTGGGGCGACGAGCACCCCGACTGCGCCTGAGCGGGACTCACTCCCCTAGCCCCCACCCTAGCCCTCCCCCGCCGCGGCGGGGAGGGGATATGCTGTCCCTCTGCAGAGCGGGGCGGGGGGCCACACGAGGTAGATACCGATGACCGCAACTACTGTCGTCGTAGAGGCCGGCTTTCACCGGCGGCACAACTGCCCCGTGGTGGCCACGCTCCCGGCAGCAGTTGCCGAGGGGGCGGTGGCTCTCCGCGATGAAAGCGGCCGGCTGACGCACTGCCAGGTAGAGCCGGCGGCCGAGCCGGGACAGGTGCAACTGGCCTGGCTGCTCGACGACCTCCCGGCCGGCGAGACCCGCCGCTACACCGTCGTTACCGCTGGCACCGCACCTGCGGGAGCCGGCGGCGTGACGCTGACCGACCGGAACGGAACGCACTTGGACATCGCGGTCGGCGGCGACCGGTTCACCTCCTACCACTACGCCGAGGTGCCGGCGCGGCCCTACTTCCATCCCGTCGTCGGGCCGGGTGGTGCGCTGGTGACGCGCGGTTTCCCGATGGAGCCGGACGTGCCGGGCGAAACGCACGACCATCCGCACCACCGGGGCCTCTATTTCGCACACGGCGAGGTCAACGAAACCAACAACTGGAGCGAGGTCCCCGGGCACGCCACGATGCAGCACCGCGGCTTCGCGCGGCTGACCTCCGGCCCGGTTCAGGGGAGCTTTACGCATTCGCTGGACTGGCTCGATACGGAGGGCGCGGTGGTGCTGACCGAGCAGCGCACCGTGACCGTCTACCACACGTCCGACGACGAGCGGCTGCTCGACGCGGCGCTCGCGTTCCGGGCCAGCGCCGGCGCGGTGCTCTTCGGCGACACCAAAGAAGGCGGCCTCATCTCCGTGCGAGTGGCGACCAGCATGGACGCCAAGGAGGCGGGACGCATCGAGAACGCCGCCGGGGGCATCCAAGAGGCGGAGACGTGGGGCAAGCGGGCACAGTGGTGCGACTATTCCGGCCCGGTCGCCGGCCGGACGCTCGGTATCTGCCTGATGGACCATCCCGACAACCCCCGCCACCCGACGCACTGGCACGTCCGCAACTACGGGCTGATGACGGCCAATCCGTTCGGCCGCCGCGACTACACGCGCGACCCGGCGCAGCGTGGCGATTTGCTGCTCCAAGACGGCGCGCGGCTGACCTTCCGGTACCGCGTCCTGATCCACCGCGGCAACGCCCAGGACGCCGACCTCCACGCACGCTACCAAGACCTCGCCCACCCACCGGCCGTCACCGTCGAGACCAGCTAACCCAGGATCGGGACCGGCCCCCACCCTAGCCCTCCCCCATCGCCACGGGGGGATCATAGGGGGCAACCCCATGTCGAGGCAGTTGAAACACCTCCGGTCCGCTGATATGCTAGAGATATCGTGCCGGCGGTCGGTTGCCGAATGAAGGAGGGTGTGAGTGCCAAGTAAGGGAGCGCTGGAAGTTGATGGACTGGTCAGAGAGACGCTACCCAATGCCGTCTTCCGGGTAGAGCTGGATGGCGGTCATCGCGTGATGGCGCATATTGGCGGGAAGATGCGGAAGCACTATATCCGGGTGCTCGTGGGGGATCGAGTGCGTATCGAGCTATCGGAATATGACCTCACCAAGGGGCGCATTACCTGGAAGTATCGCTAACCAACTCGGGTCCTATCCTGGCCCCTACCCTCGCCCTGCCCCGTGTGGACGCATATGGGAGGGAACGCGCCGCCGTCCCCCCGCTGGGCGGGGGGACCATAGGGGGGCGGACACCTCATCAAGTCCCATCCCCGGCTGCCCTCACCGACGCCGTGCCGGACCGGCATTGATCCGTGCCTGGCGCCGCGCAGCTATCGTCTTGGCCTCTCGCCGTAGTCGGATGGCGAGATAGGCGAGGCTGAACAAGACGATGAGGACGAGTATATAGATTAGGAAGAGGTCGTGTTCCATGATAGCCCAGCCTTTCCGAGCTAGAACGGGCAACCGGCACTGGCCGTTGTGGTTAGCGGCAGCGGCGGTCCGGGCACCGCGCAGCCTCTCCTGCTAGCGCGGGAAGAGACCGGGGGCTAGGCGCCGGAGAGCTTGCATCCCAGTGAAAAAGCCTTACCCTTATGAGAGTCAGGCGGAGGGGCAGCATGGATTTTTGGATGGCAGTCGTCACAATCGTCACGATTGGCTGCGTTACCGGCATCATCACGACGGCCATTGACAAACTCGCCAGCAATAAGCGTCGCCGGCTGGAACACGAACTGAAGGCCGAGCGGAAACACGCGGCGCTCACGCAGCGGCGGGTAGCGGAGCTGGAGGAAGACAATCAGCGGCTCCGCCAGCAGCTGGAATGGCACACCCGCTTGCTGACGGCCCAAGGGGACGAGCGCTCGCGCCTCAGCTAAAGCGGTGAGCCGGAGACGAGCCAGCGTTTGTAGGAGGCAGCCGGTCGTGGCCCCCACCCTAGCCACCCCCCGTGCTCACGCACAGGGGATGGAACACGCCGTCCCCCCGCTGCAGCGGGGGACTATAGGGGGGACATTCACCTCACTCGGCTTCTCTCTCACCCTTCCCCCGTTGCGACGAGGGAGGGCCGGGAATGGGGCCAGCATCCTAGACACTAGCCAGCTCGCGGGCCGTGGCGGCGAGGGCTTGGTCGAGTAGCGCGACGATGCGGTCAAGCTGCGGCTCGGTGACGACCAGCGGCGGACAGAGCAAGAAGTGGTCGCCCCGCACTCCATCCACACAGCCGCTCCCCGGATAGATCACCAGGCCGCGCTCGAAACAGTGGGCCGCTAGGCGCGCGCTGGCGCCGACCTCGGGCGGGAACGGCTCCTTGGTCGCGCGATCAGCGACAAGCTCTACGCCGAGCAGCAAGCCGCGACCGCGAATGTCGCCGACGATGGCATGTTTGCGCCACCGCTCGGCCTGTGCGAAGAGATACTCCCCGCGCGTCGCCGACCGCTGTACCAGATCGTCTGCCACCAAAATGTCGAGCACCGCGGAGCCGACGGTGGCCGAGAGGGGATTGGCCGCGTAGGTGAAGATGTGGTCGAAGGTCACTTGCTGCTCGGAGAAGACCGACCACACGCGGTCGGACACCGCCACGGCGCCGAGGGGGGCATAGCCGCCGCTGATACCCTTGGCCATGGTCATCAGATCGGGCGTCACCGACCAATGCTCCATCCCAAAGGTCTGCCCGGTGCGACCGAACCCGGTAATCACCTCGTCGGCGATAAAGAGCACGTCGTAGCGGTCGCAGATTTCGCGGATGATGGGGAAATACTCCGGCGGTGGCACGGTCGCGCCGGCCGCTGCGCCCACGATTGGCTCGGCAATGAAGGCCGCCACCCGGTCCGGACCGGCCTCCTGAATCGCGGTCTCCAGCGTGGTAGCACACTCCAGGGCACAGTCGGGATAGGTCTTGCCGAAGGGGCAGCGATAACAGTAGCTCGGCTCGATGTGCGGGAAGTCCAGCAGCAACGGCTCGAACTTCGCCCGCCGTCCGCGGTGGCCGGTGGCGGAGAGCGCACCCAGGGTGGCCCCGTGGTAGCTCTGCCACCGCCCGATGACCACGTGCCGCTCCTGGCCGCGGGCGAGATAGTATTGGCGCGCCAGCTTGATGGCTACCTCCGTCGCTTCGGAGCCGCCGGAGGTAAACAAGAAGTGCTGCAACGTGTCCGGCGTGAGCGCGCCCAGCCGACGAGCCAAGTCCTCTGCGGGCTGATTGCTGAAAATGTTGGAGATGCAGTAGGTCAGGGTGCCAGCCTGCCGACCGATAGTCTCTGCCACACGCTGCTCGCCGTGGCCCACGAGCGCCACGGCGATGCCGGCGATAGCGTCAATGTACTCCTTGCCGTCTTGGTCGTAGACGTGAATGCCCTCGCCGCGGACGAGCGTCGGGTATTCCCGCGTAGGGTTGAGCGGGAACACGGCTCCGGCCGGCGCTGGCGCTTGCTGTTGCATATCGGCCTCTTTCTCCGGTCCGCTGCGGTAGGGGCGCAACATGTTGCGCCCCTACTCGCCCTCCCCGCCGGCGTGCTGTGCGCGGAGGGACAACGAAGGCGACCCACCGCCCCGCCGCAGGTTCACGATCTCGGCCATGATCGCCAAGGCGATCTCTTCCGGCCAGCGCGCGCCGATGTCCAGTCCGATCGGGGCATACACCCGATGCAGCTTTTCGTCGGGAACACCCTCGGCCACCAGCCGCTCGAAGACGACCAACACGCGCCGTTTGCTCCCGATCATACCGATGTACGGGGCCGGCGAGCTGATGATCTGTTCCAAGATGGCCTCATCGTGCTCATGTCCGCGCGTGACCAGCACGATATAGGTCCGCATATGGAGCCGTAGCTGCCCCATCGTCTCGGCGAACCCCGCGGCGATCACCCGGTCCGCGTCCGGAAAGCGCTCGCGGTTGGCGAAGTGCGCGCGATCATCAACGACCGTGACCCGGTAGCCGAGCACCTTGGCGATCTGCGCCAGCGGCTCACCGATATGGCCGGCGCCCGCGATGATGAGATGTTCTTGCGGTAAGTGAGGCTGGATGGAAACCTCGACCACGGCCCCTTCCCGCTGCTCGGCCTGACGCAGGCTGCCACCGCGCGCGGGCAGGGGAGCACCATCGGGGGTGAACCGGGCCAGCTGGATGTGCTCACCGGCGATGGCCGCCTGGGCCGCAGCGGCGATGGCCTCCCGCACGGCACCGGGAGGCACGTCGCCCTCGACCGTGCCGCAGTCGGTGACGATGAGCTTTTGACCGGGGATGTAGCCGGCGACCTCGCGCGCCCGGAGCACCGTCACAAGAGCAAACGGCCGTTCTTCATCCAGCAGGGCGGCCATCCGGCCGGCATAGGAAGGGGTAGCCATCACGACGCCGCGGCTTCTGCCTCGGGGGTCAGCACGTCAATGAAGACCTCCATCGTCCCGCCGCACACGTCGCCGCCGGGATCGTCCGGGTCGTCGGCGAGCACGAACTCCCGCAGGCCGGAGGTCCGGTTGCGGAGCAGGCGCATCGCCTCCGCCCACACGTCGGCCTCGACGCAGCCGCCGCCAATCGTGCCCAGCATCGCGCCGTCGGCGAAGATGAGCATGTTGGCGCCCGCTTTCTGAGGGGTGGAGCCGCGCGTCGCGACGACGGTGGTCACGGCGACCGGTTCATCTTGCCGCAAGCGCTCGTCCGCTGCGGCGTAGAGTTGACGCATAGATACACTCATCCGATTATCCCTTACCGCCCCCCCTATGGCCCTCCCCGTTGCGACGGGAGAACGGGGCATTCGCTCCCCCGGCTCTTGGGCGGCAGTATAGCAAAGGCCGGGCGGGGGGCGGGCAGACGATGTAACATCCTCACCCCTTGGGGTCAAGAGTATCTGATGGGCCGCAGCCCCCGGCTGGCGCCGCGCGCTGAAACCGACGCGCAGGCGCGGCTGTCTTAGAGAACGTAGCGGCAGGAAGAGGACACAGCATGGGTGAGGCGATTCGGAATATCGCGCGGCGCAAAGTACGGAGCGGCTTGACGATCTTCGGCATCGTCATCGGGACGTTTGCGCTGACGGTCATGGGTGGGATGACCGAGAACTTCAGTCGGCAGATTGACGGCGCTATTCAGATCGCCGGCAACACCATTGATGTCAACTCCACGAAGCAGCTCAACTTGACGACCGTCCGCCGGATCGAGCGCGTTGACGGCGTGCGGGTCGTTGTCCGCAGCTTGGGCAGCACGCTGATCGAAGACGAGGACGACCAGGAAGAGGGGATTACCTTCGGGCCGCCCCAAACCGTGTTCGGCATCGCGCCGCAATACGACACCCTCTTCTTCAAAGGCGTTCGCCTCCGAGACGGGCGCTGGCTGGAGCGTGGCGACACCTACAAGGCGGTGCTCGGAGCCAATGTCGCCGCCGACAAGAAGGTGGGGGTCGGCGATACCATCATTTGGCTGAAGAAGAAGCTCACGGTAGTCGGCGTGATGGAGAGCACGCAGACCTTCCCCGATAACTTCGCCGTGGTGCCGTTCGAAACGGTGCGCCGGGTGCAGCGTATTCCGCTCTGGGTGGTCGGCAGCATCACCGTCATCCCGGAGAGTCCGGAGATCACCGAAGAGGTGGCCGAGCGGATCACCAAGCAGGTGCCTAACGTGACCGCTGAATCGCCGGAGCGGCAGATCGCCGATATCCGCCAAGCCATGGCGATCTTCCAAGCCATCGTACTCAGTGGGTCGCTGCTCGCCGCGATTGTCGGCGGGCTATCGGTCGTGAACACGATGATTATGTCGGTGCGGGAGCGTACCCGCGAGATCGGGCTGAAGAAGGCGGTCGGGGCCGGCGACGGCGCGATCATCGGGGAATACCTGCTCGAAGCGGCAATGATCGGGCTACTCGGGGGCATTGTCGGCATTGTGCTCGGCTCCATCCTCGCCCAAGTGCTCAACGCCGCCTTTGCCGAGGCCCTCTCCGGCGCGCCGCTCTTCCTCGTCACCCCGCGCTTGGTGGGCCTCACCATGGCGTTCGCGGTGGCCATCGGTGGGGTGGCCGGCTTGTATCCCGCTTGGAGCGCGTCGCGGCTCGACCCGGTGCAGGCGCTCCGCAGCACCTAACACCTTGACCAAGACCACGCTGAAGGAAGCACAGAAGGAGAACCTCTATGCGTCGGATCATTATCGGGATCGTCCTGCTCGTCATCGTGAGCGTGGCGATTGGCTTGGTCGGTTCCCGGCTCGTCGGCGAGCAAGATATCGTCACCGAGCCAACGCCGACCGTCGAACCGGACCCGCTGGTCTCGGAAGGCATTGTGGTTGCTGCTAAGGAGGCGAAACTCAGCTTTGGCGTCGGCGGGACGGTGACGAAGGTGCCCGTCGAGCTAGGTGCGTTGGTGCAGCCGGGCACCATCCTGGCCACACTCGATGCGGCCGACGCCGAGCTGCAACTGCGCTCGGCCGAAAACGACATGCAGGCGAGGCGCGCCGCCCTCGAACAGCTCCGCACCGGGCCGCGCCCGGAGGATATCGCTTCGCTCAAGGCCTCCGTGGAGGCTGCCCGCGCTCGGTTGGCGCAGCTCGAAGCCGCGACAGCAGCGGATGAGCAGACCGCCCGCGCCCAGCTTCAGTCCGCCCAAGCCCGCCTCGCCGCCATCACGCAAGAGCCAGCGGAGGCGGACGTGGTCATCGCCGATGCTGCTCTTGCCACTGCCCAGGCCCGCCTTGCCGCCCTCGAAGACGGCCCGACCGCCGCCGACTTGGCTGCTGCCGACGCCGCGCTCGCTACCGCCCAAGCACGCCTCGCCGTGCTCGAAGACGGCCCACGCGCCGAAGACCTGGCTGTCGCCGACGCTACCCTTGCCACCGCCCAAGCACGTCTCGCTGCCCTCGAAGACGGCCCACGCACCGAAGACCTCCAAGTCGCGGAGTCCCAAGTGCGCCAAGCGGAGATTCGCCTCGCGGCGGCCCGCCAAGCAGCGGAGGGTGGGGACCTCGTGAACGCCCAAGCCGGCCTGGAGACGGCGCTGACCCGGTTGGAGCAACTCCAGGCCGGACCGACCGCTACCGACATCGCCGCGGCTCAGGCTGGCATTGATACGGCCGAGAACGCGCTGGCTCAACTCCGCGACGGCTCGGTCCGCGCCGAGGACGTGCGGGCAGCCGAGCTTGCCGTCGAGCAGGCGCTCGTTGGCCTCGACAGTGCCCGCGCTGCCCGCGATACGACCGCCGGCATGCGTGGGGTCAGCGGATCGCAGATCGCGGCGGCCGACGCCAACGTACAATCAGCCGAGCTGGCTGTCCAAATCGCTCAGAACAGCCTGGCCAAGGTGCGGAGTGGCGCCACGCCATGGGCCTTGCGCCAAGCGGAGATCGCCGTCGAGCAAGCGAAGATCACGCTGGTGCAGCTCACCGCGCCCAAGACCTACGACGTTCGGACGGCGGAGGCGGCCGTCGAGCAGGCCCGCGCCACGCTCGCCAAAGTCGGCTCGGCCCTCGAAACCGAGATCGCGCAAGCCGAGGCCGGCTTGGTGCAGGCGCAAGCCAACCTGGACCGCCTGCTGCGACCGAGTGCCGCCGACCTGGAAGCCGCCCGCCAAGCCGTGGTCCAAGCCGAGTCCCAACGCCAGAAACTCCTCCAGCCGAGCACTGCCGACCTGGAAGCCGCCCGCCAGGCCATGTACCAGGCCGAATCCCAGCGCCAGAGGCTGCTCCAGCCAAGCACGACCGACCTGGAAGTCGCTCGGCAGGCGGTCCGGCAGGCGGAAGCCCAACGGCAGAAGCTCTTTGCGGCCGCCTCGGACAGCGACCTCGCCACGGCGCAAGCCGCCGTGGATCAGGCGCAGGCCAGCCTCGACCGGCTGCAAGCCACCCGACCCTACGAGATCGTCGCCTCCCGACAGAGCTTGGCGCAAGCGGAGGCCCAGTTAGCGTTGCAGCAAGCACCGCCGACGGCGGCCGCGCTCGAAGAGGCGGAAGCAGCGGTGGCCCGTGCCGAAACGGCGCTCGCCAGCGCGAAACAAGCTCTGGAGAACACCACGCTCCGGGCACCGTTCGGCGGGACCGTGGCCACACTCTCCCTGCAGGAGGGCGAGCGCGTGGGCGCCGGTACACAGGTCATCACGCTGGTTGACCTGTCGCGTCTGGTGATCGAGACGCGCGACCTGGACGAAAACGGCGTGGCGCGAGTGGCGGCCGGCCAGCCGGTCGAGGTGCTCATCTATGCGCTGGAGCACTCCTTAGCGGGCAGCATTGCGCGGATTGACCCGCTCGGGGAGACCGTCTCCGGTGGCGATACGATGTACACGGCAACGGTGGCCCTCAGCGAGGATGTGTCGGGGCTGCGTCCCGGCATGACCACCAAGGTAGACTTCACCGACGCCAAACCGCCGCCCGAGCCGCAAGACAACAACTGAGGTAGTCGAGGACTGGCCCCCACCCTCGCCCGCCCCCGTCGCAACGGGGGCGGGAATATACCGAATGCATGGACATAACCGGGGAACGGCAACGGAGCCAACCTAGGAGAGGAAGCATGAGAATCCCATCGTGGCTGCGACCGAGCGCAGCACCGCCGGCCGACAACGGCGCCGAGCGCGACGCAGCGCCCGTGCCACGCAACGCCATCGTCGTGCTGCGCGATCTCCGGCGTGAGTACGAGATGGGCGGGGAGACCATTCACGCCTTGGATGGCATGGACCTCACGATCCATCGCGGCGAGTTCATGAGCATCATGGGGCGCTCAGGGTCGGGGAAGTCAACGCTGCTGAACATGATCGGGTGTCTCGACCGCCCGACGAGCGGGCAGGTCATCATTGACGGCGTTGACGTGACGCAGGTGCCAAAGCGTCAGCTGCCCCGCATCCGCCGCGAGAAGGTCGGGTTTGTCTTTCAGCAGCACAACCTCGTGCCCATCCTCACCGCCGAAGAGAATGTGTCCCTGCCGTTGCGCTACGCCAACGTGTCCAACCGATACCGCCGCGAGCGCGCGCGGGAGGCGCTGGCGGCGGTCAGCCTCGAAGACCGGCTCACCCACAAGCCGACCGAGCTATCCGGCGGTCAGCAGCAGCGCGTCGCCATTGCGCGCGCGCTCGTCAGCAATCCCGCTATCGTGCTCGCCGACGAGCCGACCGGCGAGCTGGATACGCAGACGGCAGCCGGGATCATCGAAGTGATGCAGAAGATGAACGAGCAACGCGGCCAGACGTTCATCATCGTCACCCACGACCCCGGCGTATCCGAGCGCACCAACCGCACCATCCATATGTCCGACGGCAAGGTGATCGAGGATTCGGCACCCACTCCGGCAGCAACAGAGACAGCCTAGTGCAGCGGAGTGAGACACGGAGCGTCCTTGACATAAACCTCGCCGTGCGCTCAGTGGTCGGCTGACTAGGGCGTGTTTGCAAAGTACCAGTTGGCAAGATAAATCCCCTCTCCGGTGCATTCGCACGATGGAGAGGGGCAATGCTCGTGGCTCGCCCCCCTATGGTCCCCCCGCTGCGGCGGGGGACGACGTGTACCCTCCCCTGTCGCAACGGGGGAGGGTTAGGGTGGGGGCTACCGACTAGGCCGGGGGCACCACTGATTGGTGGCGGACGGTCAGCTTGGCAAGCTGCTCCGGGTCGGGGGTAGGCAAGCCTCCGGTCAGTGGCTCGAAGGTCAACTGCGGCGTCAGCTCCAGCTGCGGTGCGGCCAGGTCCCGCTCGTAGAAACGGGACGAGGGGAACACGTCGCCGGGGTAGGTGAAGTTGGGCAACGTCGCCAACTCAATACAGAACGCGGCGCCGACGGCGCTTTCCAACATGCCGCCAACCCACACCGGAATACCGGCCTGCTGCGCCAGGTCGTGGACGGCCAGCGAGCTCGACAGCCCGCCGGTGCGGCCCGGCTTGATATTGATATACCGGCACGCGCCCACCTGAATGGCCTGCTCCGCCGCCTTGACGCTCGTGATCGTCTCATCGAGGCAGACCGGTGTTTCGATCTGCCGGGCCAGCTCCGCGTGGTCGAGCACGTCGGCATAGTGCAGCGGCTGCTCGATGAATGCCAGCCCTAACCCGTCAATGGCCTTGAAGAACGGCAGGTCGTCGAGCGTATAGCCGGCGTTGCAGTCTATGTGGAAGGTCATCTTGGGGAAGGTGGCGCAGACGGTACGCAGCACGTCGAGGTCCCAGCCTTTGGCGACTTTGAGCTTGATCCGCGGAAAGCCGGCGTCTACGGCCCGCTGGATATTGCCGAGCAGCATGTCGAGCGAATCCTGAATACCGAAGTCGGCGCCAGCGACCACCTCGCGCGTCTCACCACCGAGCAGACGGTGCAATGGCGTCCCGGTTCGAGCGACTTCCAACGTCCACCGGCAGATTTCGAGCGCGGCCTTGGCGAAGCTGTTGCCCTTGAACACGTCAAGCCGCCGGTTCAGGTCGGCAGCCGTCTCGTAGTCGCGGCCGACGATATGGGGGCCAAAGACCTCCGTGACGAGGTAATAGACGGAACCGGCGCTTTCCGGGAGGTACGTGGGGGCAAAGAAGGGCGTAGACTCGGACCAGCCCTCATGCTCACCACTGGTGGCCTTCACCAGCACGGAATGGATGTCGTAGTCCACGCCATAGGCGGTCCGCCAAGGGTAGATGAGTGGCATCGAGACGTAGTACACGTCCAGCTTGTCAATACGCATGGAGCGCTCCTTTGGCGGGCTAATAGCTGCCAGCTATCAGCCGTCAGTGACCGCGGGCCACGAGGGAGCGGCCTCGACGGGATAGGTGAAGACATGGTCGGCCGGAGGTAGCTCCGCGAGCCGCGTCTCCGCATCGGCCGCCAGCAGCCACAGGTCGCGGGCACCACCGCGCTCCACCAGGCACGCCAGCGGCGGCGCGTGTGGGTCTTCCGCCGCGAACCACATTACGCCCTCGACGGTGGGCTGCGAACGATAGGAATTAAAGAGGGCCGCGAAGCAGGTGCGTTGGGCGCTGCGCCGGCGAATGACCACGGGCATCGTTTCCGATGCTGGATTGTCCGGACCGTGCGCGGTGATGACCTGAGTTGGCGGTCCGCCGCTGAAATGCAGCCGGAGACCGGCACCGTCCCCGGCAAAGGTCAGCGTGGCGGCAGCGGTGACGGCCCACTGAGAGGCATCGGTGAGGTGTGCATACCCCTCGTGCGCTTCCGTACCCGGTGACAAGGGCTGGCTATCGAGCGAACCGGTCAACACGCCGCGATTGTGATGCACCCAGTCAATGTCTCCCGCCTCCTCCCGCTCCACAAGGAAGAGATCGAGAAAGTAGCCTTGCCCGACCAGGAATACGCGCCGCATTCGGGCATCGCCATAGAGACCCGGCTCGCCCCACGCGACGGTGGCATCGGCAATGCCAAAGGGGCCGTCCTCGGGAGCGCGGAAGCACCGCAGCTCACCGCGGCCCGGCGGTTGGGCGGTCTGATCCAGCAGCACCGTGTTATGGCTCAGGGTATGCCGATACCAGGTGTCGTTGAGGCCGATCCCGTAGCCGGGCGTACCGAGATCGGGGGATAATCGCTGGTCATCGAGCATGAGCAGCATGGTGAGCTTGTCGGGATGCCCATGCGTGCCGCCATGCCGCCCGTACTTCAGGAGGAGGTAGGGCTGCTCGTCCTCGTGGGCGCCCCAATGACGCAGCACCGCGTAGCCCGAGGGCGGCAGGTGGACACTCGCCGGCACGGGCATATCGTCGTCCGGCAACGGGTCGAGACCGTAGAGCAGGGACTCGACCGTATCGCGCGGCCGCTCGCGGTAGGTGCGCTGGAGCACGGCGCGGTACGCCGGGTCGTCGTACCAGGCAGCGGCGACTTCGTAGAAGCCGGCCGATGACGGAATCCCGTGACCGCACTCGTCGAGCAGGCTGCTGTGGTACCAGCAATCGTTGCACGCCGGCAGCGTCAGATCGGGATAGGCCCACTGGAACGGAGCCGACAGCATCGCGCGGATCTGTGGGACCGGCCGCAGATCGGTCTCGGTGCCTTCGCTCGCCCGCGCATGCCAGAGCAGGGGAGCCAGCGAATAGAAGTGGTAGCTCGCCGAGCCTTCGTACCAGGCGCCATCGGCCAGGATGCCCTGTGCCACCTGCTGATGGAACCCGACCGGGCCGGACAGCGCCCACTCGGTCAGGTCCGCGCGGTCGGCCACGATACCGATGGTGCCAATCGCCGCGTTCAGCCAATTCTCGACGTTGTGAATCCGGTTCAGCCGGTTGACCCGCAGGTGCTCCGCTGCGGGAATGAGTAGCTGCTCCCGGATCGTAGCGAGGTCGGCGGCCGAGAGCGTCTCACGCAAGAACCAGGTGGCCCAGGCCAGCGGAATGATCCAGACGCTCTCGTCCAGACAACTGAACGTGACCTTGCCCTTCACCGCTCGGCCATTCTCGTGCTCGAAGTCGGCATACCGCTCGGCGTACCCAATGAGAATATCCCGCGCCTTGTCCCGGTGCTCCGCGGTGCCCCCGATCTGCCACAGCAGGGCGAGCCGAAACGCCGCCTCGGTCAGGTCGTGGTTAAGCGACCAATGCCACGCCGCGTCATACGGATCACCGGAGAACCACGCCCCGTCAACCGGGCAGCGATGCCGATGGGGGCTAGTGGGATCGTATTCGAGCTGGACCGCATGATCCGGGCAGAAGAATTCGTGGTAGTAGCCGGCCGGGCGTTCCGGCAAGTATAGGGGCCGCTCGAACGTCCAGGCCACGTCGGCGTGCAACCGCCGCATGGCCGCGGCAAAGGCCGGCGCCGTAGCCCGCGTGCGGATCAGATCAACCTGTTGCGTACTAAGCATCGTGTGCTTCCTATCGGTAGGGGTGTGGGGCAGGATCGAGCGAGCACATAATACCAGGCTGCCCCCAGTACCTCAGATGGTCACTCCGGCCTCGGCAGCGAGACGGCGCACGAGCGTGTTGAACAGCGCGCCGCGCGTCCGGCGGATGCTGGCAGCATCCTGCTCTCGGGCCAAGCCGAGCGCACGCTCCCAGATATTCATGGCGTCTTGCGCTTCCAGGGACCGCAGCACCTTGACGTAAAAGCCGCGCGAGGCGCCGGTCTCACCCAATATCCCCTCGGCGTGCTCGACCTGCTCGCGCCAGTCGGGATGCTCGGCGAGTAGGTCAACGGGTCCATGCGTGCGTTGTTGTGCGGACATGGCCTGTTCCGCGTGACTCACAATCGATTCTCTATCGAATCCGATTCGTCGAATCGTGTCGGCCAGTTTGACCGGCTCATTGCTTGCCGGTTGCTGCTCCAACCTGGCCGACGGGCTAAGGCGGTCAGATTGACCGGCTGACACATCCTGCCGGTCAGGATGTCCGGCTAAGGGAGCATGGGGTGTATTACGGCTAGTCGCCGGTACTTCGTGACTGTCTTGTGGTTGTGCGGCCGCTGTAGTGGTCGGTGGCGGCGCGGCCGCCGCTTTGCGCTGAGTGCGCGTAGGTGGCTTGGCGGCCGTCTCGCTCAGGGCCGTTCCGAGCGAGACGGGGAGACCACTCAGCTCTTCGGCGCGCGGCGGGCGATCCGTGTCTTGCGCCAGCGCGATGGCCAGTTGCTCATCTTCCTCGGTGAGCGGGTCGTCGAGCGCCACGATATAGCGGTTGTGGGCCTGCACGCCGTGGCCGACGGCCGGATCATAGCGCCACTGATGCTGACGTTGGACAAACGGGGTGAGGCGCTCGTCGGTCAAGTGGCGACGCAGGGTGCGCTCCGAGATACCGACGAGGCTGGCGAGTTTTGCGGCGGACAACTCAACGGACTGCCCGTCCTGGGTGAGGCAGAGGCGGCGGAGCTGGATGATGAGCAGCGACAGATCGCCTCCCAGCCGTGGCGCCCAGCGGGTGAGGAAGTAGTCGCGGACGGGCAGGGTGACGTCGGGCCGCACCAAGCGGTTGTAGATCGAGCGGTAGACGCCCATCAGTTGCAGTGTGTGGGACTCTAGTTCCATGAGACGGCTCCTCGTCGTGCGATGATGCGTAGTAGGTGTGACAAGGGCGGGTAGGGGAGTTCCGGTGGTCAGCGGCGCACGGCACCTCCCTCCGTATCGCCCGGCTGCCGGCGCTGATCCGGGCCGTGGCCCACTGACAGCGCCAGCAGTCCGTCCAGGTAGAACACTTCCCAATAGAGCGGTTGGGCGTCAGCGAGGCGGGTGGGCCGTACTTCCCACTCGCCCAGCAGGAAGATGTGTCCATGACCGACGTTGCGCGTGGCAAGCACCCGGCGCTGCCGCATGTCGGCAATCAGTTTTGTGATCGTATTCCGGCTCACGGGTAGGGCCTGGGCCGTCAGCAGGTCCGCCGTCGCGTAGGCAGTCAGGAAGCCCTGCGCGTGATACTCGCGCGCCTCGCGAGGGGAGTCCGCCTCGCCGCGGCACACCCGCCGCCGCAGCCAGCCGTAGAGCTTCTGGCCGTCGGCGCTCCAGTCGTACAGCAGTGGGTGCTCCTGCAGACGGGCAGGGAAGTCCCAGATCATGGTTGCACCTCGCCGCCGCCCCGATTATGCGCTGAAGACATAGTTCTGTCCACCGAACGCAACCTATGCTCCAGTAGCACACCCAGAGAACGATGCCGTTGCGACATAATTACCCACACGTCAGACCTCGCCGGCCGCACCACGAGTGTACCGCATGTTGCACAAAATGTCACCAGCGATACAATCCGCAGCATCGCAATTTCTGTGCAACGATAAGATAGCACGATATTCGCGCCGAAGACGAACCGGCGGCAGTTGATCGGCGGCCGCCGGGCCGGGCCGCGGGGGGGGGCTTCCACTCAACGGCCATGCCACTGAGCGGCCAGGAGGGCGACCACTTGCCGGAACCGCTGGCGGTCGGCGGCGGGGATGGCGGGATCAGTGAGGATAGCCGTGAGCTGGCTGACGGTGGCGTCCAGGGGGCCGAGTTGGGCCAACGCTTGGGGTAGCTGACCGCCCGCTACCAGGAGTGAATCAGTCTCCTCACCGGTGAGGTCCAGAGCCGTCGCCAACGCCAGGATGGTGGCCCGGCGGGGGGGATCGCGCTGGCCGCGCTCCAGTCTGCTCAGGTAGCTGAAGTCGAGTTGCACCCGCCGCCCCAGAGCCGGCAGCGATAACCGGGCGTGTTGCCGATGCGCGCGGAGGAGCGAGCCGAACGAGGTCATGGCGGGAGTATGCAGCATCTTGGTCAATCTGGCAAAGTGACCCTGCGACAGGACGGGAGTCGCTAACCATTCTTGGTCACATTGGCAAAGATAGTGAGAGCGTCGCTTGTGGGTGTCCTGCATCCGGTGGGCTGGCGAGGGCAACCACAAGGGTTGCCCCTACGGCGGCGGCCGCCGCTCACTCCCGGCCCCCTCTATTGCTCCGCGATGGAGAGATGATGGTGGATTCCCGCTTGCGCGGGAATGACGAATGAGGCAACGGGGATGACGGCTGCAGCGGCGGCTTCCGGTCCAGCGGGCTATACTCTCGCCGTAGCGTTGCCGGCTTCGGGAGAACGAGGCGGCTGGGGAGGGCGAGTGATGGCGGTGTCGGGTGATGCGTTCCGGGACGTAATGAGCCACTGGGCCACCGGTGTCACAGTGGTGACGACGTGCCACGATGGCGAGATCCATGGCATGACTGTGAATTCGTTCTCGTCGCTGACGGTGGAACCACCGTTGGTGCTCTTCTGTGCCGATCAGTCCGCGCACACCTACGGACTGGTCGAGGCAAGTGGCGTCTTCGCCGTCAACGTGCTCAGTGCGCGCCAAGAGGAGCTTTCCAACCTATTTGCCGGCCGCTACCCGGAGCGCGACGCGGACCGCTTTGCCGGCGTCGCGTATCGGCAGGCGGTGACTGGAGCGCCCATTCTGGAAGGCAGTTTGGGGTATCTCGACTGTCGCGTGGTCGCGCGGTACCCGCAAGGGACGCATACCATCTTTGTCGGTGCGGTCGCGGCGGCGGAGCTGTTGCAGCCCGAGGCGCCCCCCCTCCTCTACTACCATCGCCGCTACCGCCAGTTTCGCGATCACCGGTAGTGACCGGTACCGTCCGGGGGCGGGTGTGTACGCGGCCCGTCCGTCACACTGCGAGGGACTGAGCGAATGAACCGGACGCATACCTTTCCCGTCGTGACCGTTCGTGGGACCAGCTATGAGCTGGGACGGCAACATGGCGAGCAGGCCGCGCCGCTGGTCGAGCGGTATCTGTACTGGATCGAGCGCCTCACGGGCCTACCCAGGGATACGCTCTGCCGCAATGCCCTGCAGTTCGTCCCGCGGCTGGAGGCGCTCAGTCCGGCGTTCGTTGAGGAGGTGCGCGGCCTGGCCGATGGCGCGGGCATCACTTTCGAGGAGGCGGTGCTCTGCCAGGCCCGCGCCGAAGCCGCGCACGCCCCCGCGGACGGCGGCTGCACGGCCTTTGCCTTGACCGGCGCAGCCACCGCCGACGGCCGCACGCTGGCCGGGCAGAACCAGGACCTCGCACCCGAATATGCCGACGTGACCATTGTGCTCCGCGTCCAGCCGACCGGCGGCCGGCCGCGGGCGGTGATGGTCACGTTTGCCGGACAGCTCGGCTACGCCGGGCTGAACGAGTACGGTGTCGCGCACTTCGCCAATGCACTCTACGATGCGCCCTGGCAGCCGGGCCTGCCGCACTATCCGCTCAAGCGCCTCACCCTGGAGCAGCGGACGGTGGCTGACTGCGTGCAGCTCTATCGTGACCACCGGGTCTGCTCGGCGGGCAACGTCGTGCTGTGCGACGGGCAGGGGAGTGTTGGCGATGTCGAGGCGCGGCCGGAGGGGATCGCCGTCTACTCCGACGAGCATCCCGATGCCCGCTTACACACCAACCACTACGTCACGGCGCAGTTTGCCCCGTTCGAGACGAACTCGCTGGCCGATTCCTGCCCGCGCCTCGACCGCATCCGAGAGCTAGTGCAGCAGCACTGGGGCCGGATCACCGTTGACACCATGAAGACGATCCTAGCGGACCACGAAGGAGACCCGGGCGGCATCTGTCGGCACGGCGCGGAGGGGATGCACTCCACCGCCGGCTACGTCGCCGACCCGGCCGCCGGCGTGCTGCACGTGCGCCGCGGCCACGGCTGCCTCGGGACCTGGACCGCCTACGAGGTGTGACTAGGGGCCCTTCACGTGGATAGCTAGGGAGTTGCCTAGCTCACCGCTCGCTGTTCCGCAAGGACAGCAATCGCATACCCTTTGCCGGATAGTCCTTCACGTTATCGGTGACGATGACAGCCTCTTGTTCCTCGGCAACGGCGGCGATCAGCGTATCCGGGGTCGAGAGCGTAATGCCCTGGCGGGCAAATTCGTAGCGCAGCTGACCGGCGCGAATAGCCGCTTCTTTGGTGATATCCCAATAGCGTAGGTTCTTGAAGAACTCAGCCCAGCGGACACGTTCCACCGGGGCGATCCCGGCGTAGAACTCCGCCAAGTTGATGGCACAGATGCCAATGACGTGATCGGTCTCCAACAGGGCCAAGAGTCTGGAGCGCACCTGCTCCTGCCCTTTGGAGAAGTCAATTAGGGTGGTCGTGTCCAGCAGGTAGCGGGTCACGTGCTACTCGTTGCGCGATGCAGACGTGCCTCGTCCGGCTGCCGCGAAGCGCGCACCCACTCAGCGGCGGCTTCACTGGTCTCCCAGCCCGGAATATCTACGGTGGCCAGCGCCCCGGCGAACTTCCGTGCCCGGTTTGACCGCTCCTTCCATAGGAGTCGTGCTTTTCGGAGCAGCAGTTCCTTTGAGGCGCTGCTATTGATTGCGTTGCTCACCGCGTTGGTGGTGACCACCCCATCTTCTTCGCGTGATGCCCTCTCCGAGAAAGACGCTTTTGCCTCGCTCAATGCCGTTCTGATGCGATTCTCAACGAATAGCCAATGATCCGGCGGCACGTTGCTCAGGGCATGGGTGAGGGTTTTGTCGTCCTGCGTGGTGGAATCGAGAAACCACGCTAACCACTCTTCATGCCGGTCGTGATCGTAGGTCATGGTGCTTCCTACCTTCATCCTGATTATATCCGGTACGCTTGCCCGGTGTTGCGGCGATAGCAACGGCACCCTATCATCACGCCGCAACGCGGGAGTGTCCGTTGATGCCCTGGCCGTATGATCCCTCCCCGCCGCACATCACCCCGGAGATGCTGCTGGCGGACCGGTGTAAGCGCGATGGGGTCACGCCGGAGTCGTTGGCTCTGCCGCCGGTGCTGGTCGCCACCTTCCAGGGTGCCGCCTACCAGCATTTGGCCACCCGCACCGGGGTCACACCGCCGCCGGCTCGTCAAGACGGCACCGCCGTTGTCGGAGGTACTGCTATCGGCAAGACCCCGGATGCAGGGCACCCGATAGCCGTGGTGCGGCTGCCGGCCGGAGCGCCGACCGCCGTCGTGGTCCTGGAGGACGCGTTCGTTCGCGGCGTGCGGACGGTCCTGGTCGTTGGGTCGGCCGGCAGCCTCCGATCCGGTCTCCCGCTCGGCAGCACCGTCGTCGTGACCGACGCGGTCCGCGAGGAAGGCACATCCTACCACTACCTGCCGGCCGATGTCCCAACGTGTGCCGACGCCGAGATCAGCGACCTCCTGATGCGTAGCGCGGCAGCGTGTGGCGCCAAGCCGGTGCGCGGACCAGCCTGGACCACGGATGCACCGTTCCGGGAGACGGCTGGCGCCATTGAGCGACATCAGGCCGCCGGGGTAGCGGTGGTGGAGATGGAAGCGGCGGCCATCTTTGCCGTCGCACAGGTGCGCGGTGTTCGCGCCGGGCTGCTCGTGGCCGTCAGCGACGAACTGTTCGTCCCGTGGCGCCCGGGGTTCCACGACGAACCGTATCTCACCGCGCTCACACGAGGCATTGACGCGGCGCTCCTCGCCGCCGAGCAGCTCGCGCAGTCCTCACCGCCAACTACTCATCGCTGAACGTGACGGCTCGTCGTGCTGGCTAGCTGTACCGCTCGCGGAGCAGGGCAGCGGCCGCGACTTCGCGCTGCAGCTTGACATAAGCCTCGTCTATCGGGATGTTGGCTGCAGAGCCGGGGGCAAACCCGCAGTCGGGGTTGAGCCAGAGTCGCTCGGCATCCACATAGCGCAGCGCTGCCTCGGCGCGGGCGGCAATCGTCTCCGCCGTCTCGATCTGCTCGCCGCGCACGTCCACGCAGCCTAGCCCGATGGTCCGGTCATCCGGGAGGGAACGCAGGACGCTCATGTCTCCAGCTACCGGGATCGAGTACTCCAAGACGTACTGATCCACGTTGAGCCGTTGCATCGCCGGGACCAGCGTTTCGTAGCCGCCCGCCGCTTTCCAGCCCAACCGGCCGGCATTGCCGCGGCACAGGTGAATGGCGACGGTGACACCGCGCACGCCGGTAATGACCGCGTTGAGCAGCTCTACACAGTGGTCAATCTCGTAGTTTGGGTCCGCGTAGCCCGCGCGTCTGGCCGGATCAACCAACGCACACAAGCTCGTGTCATCGAACTGCACGACGGTTACCCCGGTCCGGGCGACGGCCGCCAGCTCGTGCCTGAGAACCGGGACTAGCGCCTGCATGAACGCTTCCCGCGTAGGGTAGGCGCGGCGCGACCGCTCCGGCTCCCACAGCCGTTGTCCCAGCAGGTACGGTGATGGCAAGCAGACCTTCGTCATCCGGTCGGTGTGCCTGACGAGAAAGCGTGCCTCCTCCGCGATGCGGCCGGGGCGGCGTGGGGTCATTGGCTCAACCACTGTATGGAAGGGGCGCGCTTTGCCTAGCTCGTCGTCTACGACGTAGGCCTCGAAGCCGTGCATGATCTCGGCGATCACACCGAAATACGACCGGCGCCGCCATTCGCCGTCGGAGATCAGGTCGAGGCCGGCAGCCTCCTGCATAGCGATGATGTATTGTGTTGCGGCGTCGAGTCGTCGCGCGTACACGTCCGCCGGGGTATGCCCTTCGGCGCGCGGATCGAGCAACTCACGCAGGAATTGGGGCCGCGGCATACTGCCCACGACGCCGGTAGGGAAGAGCTGCCCGCTCGTGCCGCCCTGGGGGGCCATCATCGCCACTCCGCGCACACGATCTCGTAATCCTCGGTGGTGTCAATCTCGTAGTAATCGCCGTGGGTATCCACTTTGTGTATCGCTACCCCCTGCTCCAGCATCTCCTGCAAGAGGTGGATCAGGTAGGCGGTTTGCACGGAGGCGGCGCCCTGAAACGGCCGGTCACCGTAGTCGGCTACGACCCGGTGATAGTGCTCGCGGAGCAGATGGGCGCCGCGTGGGCTGAACTTGGCCACGCCGATGTACTCGCCACTCGCCGTAGCCGCCGGGATGAGGCGGCTCACACTGGTGATGCGGTCGCCTTGTGCCAGCACTTTCTCGGCGTCGGATTCCGGGTGCTGCGAGCGACGCCGGTACCGCCGGCGCCAGTCGGTATCTACTACCAATGTGATGTCAGCGCGACTACGCATCAGCCGTTCTACGGCATGCGGGCGATAGAGGATATCGGCGTAGGTGCAGACGAATCCGTCGGTCATGGCCGGTTCGGCGTAGAAGAGCGAGGCGAGGATGTTGTTTCGTGGCCAGTCCACGTTCTCGTAGTAGGTGAACTCAGGATAGGCCGCGCGGATATGGGGCAGCTGATAGCCACCGACAAAGGCGATCCGGTGTGGCCCGAAGCCCCCGGCCGCCAGCGCCTCCAAAATCCAGTCCAGGATATGCCGCCCCGCGACCGGCGCAAAGCACTTGGGTTGCTCGGCGGTCAGGGGCATGAGGCGCTGGCCGCGACCGGCGCCGATCACAATGGCTTGCATTGGCCCAAGTCTAGCAGGATACCGGCGTGGGGCAGCGCCAGCGCGCGCATGTAACGGAGTGTATCAGGTGCTCAGGCAGCATGATTGGAGTAGCCGGACTTACGGTGGAGGTCTCCCGCTGATGGGACGTGACCCTCGCGCCGCCTGGGTTGGAGGCTGGCTCCCCCCGTATCCGCTGTGTGTGCCGGAGCCTATTCCTCGACTTGTTGCTGCTGGTGCCATGCCCGCCAATGGGCCAAGTCTTCCGACCGCAGCCGGTCGCTCCAGAGCGCGTTAGGGCCGGCCCGGCCGAGCAGGCGCATGCGCCGCACCCAGCCGAGGTAGCCGGGGAGCTGCCGCACGAACGCGCGTAGCGCCGCCGGGTTGACGCGCCACCACGGGCGTTCGTGCGGCAACGACGGCGCGTAGAGACCGAAGGTCTCCAGTCGCCAGCGCCGGTACCGGTGGTCGCGGAACCACCACAACTGGCGCAGGTGACAACCCCAGGTCCGCATCGTGTTCATTCCCCGTCTGCTCGTTAGAACAGGAGCTGGACCATAATCAGGACGTAAATGAAGCCCAGGATGCCGAAGGCGAGGCCCAGGACTATGAACAGGGCGACCTGCTTGTGAAACGGCAGCCGGTAGATATGCCGACGCAGCCGGTCGGTAGGCTCGTAGATACGCTCCGGCGGTTCCTCTCTGCTCATCTGTGCCTCACGATGCTCCGGGGGCGGTAGGCGGTAGCGGTTTGGGGGAGTCGACAAGTGTGGTAAGCGGCGCCGCCCTTAAATTGTAGAACGGAAAGGCCCGTGTTTGCACTACGGCGATGAGTCGGTTGGCACCGCTGGCGGCAAGGCCATGCGCTCCCGGTGGGTCGTCAGGGCCGATCAGGGCGGTAGCCTTGGCTCGAACGGCCGCTGGTGCCTCCAGCAATGCCAGTAGAAGCGTGGCCCAACAGCGGGCCACGACTGTGGGATTGTAGCCGCCACCGCCGACGACTACCAGCCGTCCGTCGCAGAGGCGGTGCGCCAGCCGGTGGACGCTGCGGGCAATATGCGCGAAGGTACCCAACGTCAGCCCCAGCCGCACCATCGCGTCTTGGTGGTGGCCATCCACCCCGAACTGCAAGATGATCGCCTGTGGACGGTAGGCCTGGACGAGCGGTGGCACCAGCGCGTCGAAGACATGACGGTAGGTTGCGTCGCTCGTGCCACGGGGAAGCGGGATATTCACCTTGCTGCCCAGTCCTGCCCCCCAGCCTAGCTCGTCGTAGTGGCCGCAGCCGGGAAAGAAACGTCCGTCGTAGCGGTGCAGCGATACTGTGAGCACGTCCTCGCTATAGAGCAGCTCTTGCGTCCCGTCCCCGTGATGACCGTCAATGTCAATGATGGCAATCCGGCGCCAGCCATAGTGCTGTTGGGCGTGTCGGACCGCAATCACCACGTCGTTCAGTGGGCAAAATCCGCTGGTGCGGTCATGGTGCGCGTGATGTAGCCCACCACCGGGATTGAAAGCGTGGGCCGCTCCGCCCGTCGCGATGGCGTCTACGCAGGCCAGCGATCCGCCGACGGCAACGCGCGCCCGCTGCCAGACGCCGCGCCAGGCCGGAGTTGAGGTGCCGTCCAATGTCCCGCGACCACGGCGGTCCGCCGCTTGCAGCCGGTCGAGATAGTCGGGGTCGTGGACCGTGAGCAGCGCGTCGAGGGGCGCGGCCTCCTGCCGAAACTCCGACAGGAGCGGGTCGAAGCCGCACGCAGTGAAGAACTGCCGGGCCGTGCCGTAGCGTTCCCACGCACGCGGCAGTGGTGAAAAACCGCGCCCCGTATAGGCGGGGTGGTAGGTCAGGAGCACACGTCCAGACATCGTGGTGTGGTGTTAAACGGGCGAGACGGGCACACGGGTCGTTCGCCCTGCCGGCTGGCGTTACCGCCGCGCTGACTCTACCCCATCCGTAGGGGAGCCAGTGCCGCTCCGTATGATGGTGGGGTCCGGACCAGTAGTGAGATCGAGGGAGAGCACATGGACACCACGGCAGCGGTCAAGCTATTCCGAAATAACTGGTTCCGCCGCAATGAAGCGGACGTGGAGCTTACATCTGCCGAGGCGCAGCTCATTGCCGCGGCGCTGGGCCCGGCGCCGACGCGCTGGTCCGGTGCCCCGGACGTTGAGCGGCTAGAGGAGATTCTGGCTGATGAGCCGGCGGTGCTGGACCGCATTGGCGCACAGTTGCTCCAGGTCGTGATCGGCATGAAGGGGTGTGGGACGGCCGTACAACTGCTCCTCGACCGGGACGTGCCGCTCGACATCGCGGCGACCGAATACAACGTCCTCCACGAGGCGGCGTGGGGCGGTATGACCGATACCCTCCGAGCCGTGTTCGAGTCCGGTGCGGCCGACGCGACCGGCGTCTCGGTACGCAAGCCGCACACCGGCTGGCCCGACAACCTCTCGCTGATGTACTGGGCTGCCTGGGGCGGATACGCGGAGCTTGCCGAACTCTTGATTCGCTACGGTGTCGGTGTTCACCACGAGCTGCCGATCAAAGGGAACGGGGAGCGGGGTACAACCTCTCTGCAGGAAGCTGCCGCGCCAAGTCATTGGGACAAGCAGGTGTGGCGGGCTAAAGGGAAGCGCGAGGTCGCGCGGTTACTCATCGCGGACGGCGCATACTACGACATCTACTCGGCATGTGGCCTCAACGATACCGGCCGGCTGAAGACACTCATTGACGAGGACCCCGCGGTCGTGGGTGCCACTGATGATTACGGTATGACGCCGCTCCATTGGGCAGCGCGGGGCGGAGCAATGGAGTGCGCGGAGCTGCTGGTGGAAAAGGGAGCCGCCGTCAACCCGCTGAACATGGCCCAGCGCACGCCACTGCAACTGGCTGCCGAGAAAGACCGGTCCGACATGGTGCGCTGCCTCGCAAAGCACGGTGCCGACTTGAATACCCAGGACAAGAAGGGGCGCACGCCTCTACACCGAGCAATGTACGAGGGCCGGGTCGCCGCTGCCGAGGCGCTGCTGGAAGCGGGAGCCGACCCGTTGGTACCGAACAAGCGCGGTAAGAACGCCTTCGATATCGCGAGAAAGGATGCCAAGCACTTCCGGGCACGAGCGTGAGCGCATTGCTGCGATACAATAGGATGCAAGCCGGGGTGGTCATCAGCGCCAACGTAGACCGAGGAGTGAGCGTGATGCAGGGTACGAGGATGGCGGCGGCGCCGGTTGACGACGCCAGGCGCCCACCACACTTGGCGCCATCGTGTGCGTCTGGTGCGGCAGCAGTGCTGCCGGTGGATGCGAACGGACGGTACACCGCCGACGAGTTCATGGCGTTGCCGCTCGACCTGAAACGCTACGAGTTGGTGCGAGGTGTGCTCGCGGAGGTGGCTGTGACCGGTTATGAACACGCCGAAGTCGAAGCGAATATCTTCCGTCTGCTCGACCAGCACGTTTGGCCCCGACGGTTAGGTCGGATCACGGGAGGCGGTGTGATGTTCCGCCTGCAGGAGGAGCCGGATACGCTACGCCGCCCGGATGTCGCGTTTGTGCGGACGGATCGTCTTCCGGCACGCGATCAGCGGCGCTCATATGCCCAGTTCATTCCCGAGTTGGCCGTAGAAATTCTCTCGCCAAGCAATACGGCAGCAGAGATGCGGGACAAGGTTGCGGAGTACCTGCGGGTAGGCGTGCGGCTGGTGTGGGTCGTTGATCCTGAGAGGGAGACGGTGACGGTCCATACACCGGATGCGGTGCCGATGCTGCTGCCCGCCAGCGCCGAGATTACCGGTGGCGACGTGCTCCCCGACTTCCGCTGCCCCGTCGCCGCCTTCTTCGACCTGGCGTGATGCGGTTTAGCCACAGGGTTCACGGAGAGGGTTTCCCCTCTGCGCCTGCACTACGCTCTCGGTTCCATGAGTGATACGCGCACATATCCTCAGTTCCTGGTGGTCCTGCGTGGGCCGGCCGGGGTGGGGAAGACCACCCTCGCCAAGTCGGTGCAGGCCGCGGCCGCCCAGCGCATCGCGACCATTGATACCGACCTCTTCAACTGGGAGATCGTTCCTGGCGAGCCGGACAAGGCGCTCGTGTATCGCAATCTCGTCATGCTTGCCGAGAGCTATCTTCGCAGCCACTATAGCGTCATTATCAGTGGCCTGATCCTCTCGTCGGAAGAAGCGGGCGCAATGCAGATGCTACGCCGGTTCGCCGCCAGCCGTGGGGTCATCTTCCTGGACTTCTACTGTTGGGCGTCGCGTGAGGTGGTAGTCCAGCGCAATCGGACCAGAGACAAGCCGGTGCCGGAGGCGGCGGTGCTCCGTTGGTGGAAGCAGGCCGAGCTGGACAAGCCGAATGTCGCGTGGGGGCTTACCTCTCTGGATATGCGTGTGGCGCTCGCGCCGCTCACCGATCAAGTGCTCGCTGCCGTTGAGACGGTGCATCGTCGGCTGCTTGCAGGTGGAACGGTGCCTCCCAAGAGCAAGCTGCGGCAAGACGGTTAGCGCCCTGTACTCACGACGTGACGAGAACCTACCCGCTTGACATAAAAAGATGAGCTGCCAGGCGAGCGCCAAGGGTAGGGTAGGGGCCTATGCTGAACGGCAACCAGCGCAGTTACCGGAGGCTGCGTACCGGTGAGAGCAGCAGCCAGAGCACGGCGAGCAGCCCGCCAAGAGCGCCAATCAGCAGCGCATTCCACACACCCAGCGCCTCGGCAAGGATACCGCCGACCAATGCACCCAGCGGCAACGTGCCCACGCCGATGAACTCCATGCTCGCGTTGACGCGCCCCAGCAGCCGCGGCGGTGTCAGCGCTTGCTGCATGCTGGTGCTGGTGACGTTGTAGAGGGGATTGGCAATTCCCAGGAGCAAGGACCGGCACACTAGCAGCGGTAGTGCGGCCCCCAGCAGGACGCCAGCCAGCGGGACCAGCAAGTTCGCCACGCCGATCAGGAGTGCCCCCAGCAGCATCGTTGGCCCCTGGCCTAGCCGCAGCGTCACGCGGTTGACCAGCAATGCGCCAAACAGCCAAGCAACGCTGCCCAGTGCGTAGATCGTGCCGAGTAGTGCCGGTGACATCGCCAGGTGGCGCAGGGCGTAGAGATTGAAGAGCGCATCGCCGATGCCGCCGAAGCCGTTAAGGGTACCGGAGCAGCCAGCAAAGGCCCTCAGCACTGGCTGTCTCGCCAGCAGACCTAGCCCCTCGCCGATCGCGCGCCAGATACGCTGTGCCTGATCGTCTGCGGGTGGAGCCGGCTCGTCTGTGCGGATAAATCGGAGGCACACCGCCGATGCCAAAAACGAGCCGGCATCTACCAGGATTGCCAAGGGTGCGGTAATGAGTTGCACTAATACCCCGCCAACACCCGGCCCGGCGATTTGCGCCAACGACTCGCTCGCCGCGAGCTTGCTGTTGCCTTCTACCAGTTGACCGCGTGGTATGAGGGCTGGCAGATACGAGTCGGCGGCCACGTTGAAGAACACCGTCAGGGCACTGGCAAGCGCGGCGATGAGATACAAGTATTCGATGCGTAGGAGGCCGAGCACCGCAGCCAGTGGAATCGAACCCAGGAGCAGTGCCCGCCCCCAGTCGGCCCCGATGAGCACCGGCCGTCGGCGCAGACGGTCAACCCAGGCGCCAGCGGGCAGACTGACTAGGAGCGAGGGGAGGGTCGCCGCCGCCGTGAGAATGCCCAACTGCGCCGGTGTCGCATCGAGAGTCAAGATGGCGGTCAGCGGCAGTGCGAGCATTGTGATCTCCGAGCCGAAGAGGGAGATCGTTCGACCGGCCCAAAATTTGCGGAAGTCGGAGTGGTGCCAGAGGTTCATAGTTGGCTGAGTTCCTCGGCCGCGCGAAGTGCCGCGTCGCTGCTATCACGAGAGCCTTTGGACAGACCGCTCCCGGCCGAACGGCAGCTAATCATACCGCGTGCTGCGTAGGGGCTAACCTGGTGGCTGCCCGGTTCGTTCGTTTGGATGGAGCGCGGCGACACGAGTGCCACCCCTACGGAGGCCAGGCATGAGCACAACGCCGGAACCTGCTCCTGACTGGATCAGGGGGTGGTTGCCTGCCGTTGCCGCCGCTCACGCTGCTAATTCCCATACCTGGACCGAGCGCGGCGTGACGGTCCGCCGAGTGACCGGCGGGGCCAACAACGCGCTGTACTGCGTGGAGGCCGGGGATCAGCGGTACGCTTGTAAGCTGTGTGTAGCCGACGAGCGTCGGCGGGCGGCTCGCGAGTATGGTGCCTTGCGCCTGCTGCAAGCAGCCGGCCTGGACATCGCGCCGCAGCCGCTCTGGCTGGACGAGAGTTGCACCATCCTGCCCTACCCGGCGGTTGTCTACCGCTGGCTGCCCGGCGATCCGCTTGCCCCGCCGCTCACGCAAGAGCAGCTCGCCGCGCTCATCGGCAGCATCCAACGGCTGCACGCCATCCGGCCTGGAGATGTCGAGCACATTGAGCTATCCGGCGCGTGGTTCCACTGGTTTGACTTCGCGCCCTATCTCGATGAGCTTCGCCGCTTCCTGACCGAATACGGACCCTGGCTGGTGACCGCCGATCCGGAGGGCCACGACCTCGCTGATCGACTCGCCCGGCTGGTGGACGGTTGCGCGGCGTTCGTCGCCACCACCACGGCGGACCCCGGGCGGGAGGTCGTACCGCTGCGCCTCTGCCGCGTGGACCCGAACCTGGCGAACGCGGTGTGGAGTGGTGATGGCCGTCTCCGCTGGGTGGATTGGGAGTACAGCGGCTGGGGCGACCCGGCCCTGGACCTGGCCGACCTACGCTGGCACGCGGCGCTATCGAGTCTCGGCGCAGCGCAGCACGCCTGGCTCCGCAATTGCTACCGCCGGCCAGCGGGCGATGACGACTTTGAGTCGCGGCTCATGGTCTGGGACCATCTCTTGGCGACCCGGTGGGCGTTCCTGATCCTCCTCATGCTTTGGATTGGCCATCACGGCCCGGATCGAGTGCGCCTGACACTGCCTCCCGCCGATGTCATTGACCTTCGTGCCCGTCTCATCCGTTTCATCGCACGTGCCGAGCAGGTCGTCGCCGGGGACCGTTAGCCGCGCCTCACCCCCGGCCCCTCTCCATCGCTGAGTGATAGAGAGAGGGAGCCTGCCGCCGGTTATCCCGATGTCCAGCCGCCCGCTCCCCACTGTAAAATCTATGGTCCACCGCTCATCGAGACCCACGCCCGCCGGTGCTGCTGCCCTTGCCGCCGCAGCCTGACTGACAGTCGGTTGACGGGCGGTGTATCGGCTGCCTAGAGTGAAGAGGTCCGGTGTTGGCCAAGCGCTCTTTCCGTGACGAGACGAAAATCCTCCTGGCCGGTTTGTGAATAGCGACCGGCAGGTACTGGATGGTGAATGTGATTGAGCTACGACATACCCCCGTGCAGCTTCCCGGTATGCTGGACTTGAGCGAGGCCCAAGCCCGGCGTCTCCAGGTGCGGGCCTTGGTGCCCGGCGAGGACCTGGCGCGGCTGGTGCCCGATGTTGAGCACCTTGCTATCAGTCGGACGAATCTCAGCTTCTTCAGCTTTCGGCACTTGCCACCGAAAACTACGGTTGAGCTGCACTTCCTCCGGGACAGCAGCGCGGCGGACCTTGAGATCCTCGGGGATTTGGTGGCGGTTGATACCGATGATGTGCCCTACGAGGGCCGGATAGCGACCCGGTACCACTACACGGTGGTGTTCGACCGCGGCACCGACCGCTCGGTGGAGTACGTGCTGGCGGCGCTGCAAGGACAACCGCTACCGGAGGTGACACCGAGCGACCCGACGTTCGTCGCGACTGGCCTGCGCGGCTGGCTCTACCGGCTGCGCCGCCGGGTGGGGCGCGAGGCCCAGGGGGGCTTCGTGGTGCAGGTGTTCCTCGTCGTGGCGGCCCTGGCTTTTTTCGGGCTGCTCGATTGGCTCGGCACGTCCTTGGGCTTGGGCTGGATCGCCGCTGCGCTCGTGGCGCTGGCCATCTCCGTACCGGTCGTTGGCTTGGCCGTCTTCTACTTCCTCTTCCGGGGTTAGGCAAGGACCACTCACTGCCCCGCGGTGACTGGCAGCGTCGGGTCTGCACTCCACTCTGCCCAGGAGCCGTCGTAGAGCCGGGCGCGCTCGTAGCCGAGCAGCTTGAGGGCGAGAAGACCGCTGGCCGCTGCGAACCCGCGACCACAGTACGCGATCACTTCACGATCCGGAGTTACTCCCGCAGCAGCGTAGAGTGACGCCAGGCCGTCCGGTGGCAGATACGACAATACCCGCTCGGTGGCCACCAGGCGGTCCCGTTCGGCGGTGGGTGCCGTTGCCAGAGCGGGATCGGCGTTTGCCAGGTAGGGGACGTTGACCGCGCCGGGGATGTGGCCCGGCCGATCACCCCACGGGTGCGTCTGGCTGCCGTGGTACTGATCCGCCGCCAGGCAGTCCACGATGGCCACGTTGGGTTGATCGAGTGCCGCGACGACGGCGGCCTTCGTGGCAAGCCAATCCGGCTGCGGGCGTGGGGTGAACGTGGCCGGCGTCGCCGCCGGCACTTCGGTAGACACGGGGCGGCCCTCCGCCCGCCAGCGGCGCAGGCCGCCGTCGAGTACTCGCACGCCCGCATGACCGTAGTAGGACAGTGCCCACCACAGCCGGGCTGCCGACAGGGGCAGCACCATGTCGTCGTAGGCCACGACGAGAGTGTGATCGTCAATACCCAGCCGCCCCATCACCTGCGCGAACAGTGCCGGCGGTACGAGTCGGTCGGGCACGTCGCTCTGTGGGTCGGCGAGGTCGCGCACCATGCCTACAAAGACCGCCCCGGGGATGTGCCCGGCCAAGTAGCCGGCTTCATCGTCGGCACTGATCCCGCGCCCGGCCTCGTACCGGGCACGCCACCGCACGTCCACCACCCGCACGTCGGGATGGTCGAGGTGCTCGGCGAGCCAAGCCGTCTGCACGAGCGGCGAGGCATCCGGTGGGTACACGTTGGCGCTTTCCGTCGGCAATTCCTACCGCTATGCCACCGAGTATCATAACCTGCTGGTCTGATGACGGCACAGGGGCCAGAGGCAACTGCGGTGTTCCTGGATCGCGGCTCCCGCCGCAATGACGGGGCCGGCCGCCGCTGACCTCCTGTTCGTGTTGATTGGCGCTGGCCGGGGCCGTAAGATCATCGGGAGAGGTGGAGCGATGGAGTGGGAAATGGCCAGCGCGTTTTTGACCTCGCGGGTGGCCGGATCGCTGGGTATTGCGGCGCTCGCGCTGCTCCTCGCCGGGGGCGTGTGGTGGCTGCGCCGGATCGTGAGCCGCCGGCTCCGGTCGTCCGAGAGCGAGAGCCTGAAGCGGCGGGCGGCGATCCGGTTCCTGGATGACATCTATGTCGTTGCGCTGTTGATGATCCTGGTAGGTGCGCTCTATCTGGCGCTCGCCAACCTCTCGCTCTGGGATGCCACCGCTCAACGCCCGGCGGGATGGTTTGGGGCCGTAGCCCTGGGGTTGGCACTCATCGCGGTGGTGCGGATGGCGCGCAGTGTTGTGCATGTGATCACGGAACAGCTAGAGCAGCGGATAGAGACACCCGAGCAGCTGCGGATGCTGCAATCCATCGTGCCCCAGGTGCAGCGGGCGTGTACGGGCGCCATTGTGGTCGTCGGCGCGCTCGTCATCCTGGAGCAAGTCGGTGTGTCGGTGGCGCCCTTGCTGGCCGGGCTGGGTATTGGCGGCATCGCGGTGGCCTTCGCGGCGCAGAACACCCTCGCCAACCTCCTGGCCGGCCTCAGCATTTTCATTGACGGCACCGTCCGCGTGGGCGATATGGTCGAGCTGGATAGTGGTCAGCGGGGATTTGTCGAGGACGTAGGCTGGCGGACGACAAAACTGCGCCTGTTCGCCAACAACCTGCTCATTGTCCCGAATGGCAAGCTGGCCGAGAGCATCCTGACGAACTACCAGATGCCCAACGATGAGGTCGCGGTCTATATCCGCAATGGCGTCGCCTACGACAGCGATCTGCAGCAGGTCGAGCAGGTCACGCTGGCGGTCGCCAACCGGCTGGTGCGCGATACGCCAGGGGCAGCGACCGACTTCGAGCCGATCATGCGCTACACTGCCTTTGCCGATTCCAACATCAACTACGTCGTTATCATGCGGGCCAAGGATTGGCCGACGAGCCGCCTGCTCCAGCACCGCTTCATCAAAGCGGTCAAGCAACGCTATGACGAGGTGGGCATTGAGATTTCCTTCCCGGCGCGCAACCTCTACCTGCGCGAATCGGATGGACTGACGGCGCTGGCCGCCACAGAGAATACCGAGCGCACGGAATAGGGAGGGGAGTTGGCCCTAACCATCTGCCGGGCTCTTCCCTGCTGAAGGTTGCGAACTTGACTAGGTAATGGTCTGTCCCCTCCCTAGCCCTCCCCTGTCCCGACGGGGGAGGGAGCCTGCTCTCGGCCGCTAAGGATCGGGAGTAGGGCTAGGGAAGGGAGCAACCTCCCCCATCAGCGGAAAGCATGAAAATTGGGAGTATCACGATGAACCCATCGAGCGAGCGTACACTTGCTCACCCGACCGTGACGCTGCGCTGTACGTCGTGCGGCGCGACCTACCCCGACACCGAGCCGCTCTGGGCGTGCGTGTGTGGTGGCCTGCTCACCGTGGATTACGAGTGGCCCGCCACGCTCGCGACGGATCGGGCAGCGGCCCTGGAGCGAGGTCGCCAGGCCACCGGCCTCTGGCGCTACGCACACTTCTTGCCGCTTGCCGCTGGTTCCGGCGCGTCGTCGGTGACGCTTGGCGAGGGCGACACGCCGCTCGTCCCCTTGCAGCGCTGGGGAGAGCGCCACGGCCTACAGCGCGTCTACGCCAAGCTGGAGTACGTCTCGCCCACCGGCTCGTTCAAGGACCGCGGCGCTGCGGTGGTGGTGGCGAAAGCTGCCGAGTGGGGTATCGGCCGGATGGTCGAGGATTCGTCCGGCAACGCCGGTGCGTCTATTGCCGCCTACAGTGCGCGCGCCGGCATTCCCTGCGACATCTTTGTCCCGGCAGCGGCTCCGACCGCCAAAGTGCGGCCCATCGAGCGCTGCGGCGCAAACGTGCGGCGCATCCAGGGCACCCGCGCCGATGTCACCACAGCCGCGCTCGACGCGGTTGATGATGGTGAAAGTTACTACGCGGCGCACAACCTCAATCCCTACTTCACCGAAGGGATGAAGACCGCGGCCTACGAGGTGCTGGAGTCCTTTGACTACCAAGCGCCGGACCACATGATCCTGCCGGTCGGTGGCGGATCGCTCTTCGTCGGCCTGTGGCGCGGCTGCCAGGAGTGGCGGTCGTGGGGCTGGGTGCAGTCCGCTCCCCGGATGCACGTGGCGCAGTCCACGGGCTGCGCGCCGCTCGTGACGGCCTACCAACGGGGCAGCGACGAGCCGGCGCCCATTGACCGCCAGCCGACGGTGGCCGGCGGGATCGAGGTGGTAGCGCCGCCACGTGGCCGCCAGATCCTCAACATCCTGCGCGAGAGCGCCGGGAGCGCCGTCGCCGTGGACGACACGGCCATCCTCGCCCATCGTGAGCTGCTCGCAACGCTCGAAGGGCTGGATGTCGAGCCGACGGCGGCCGTGCCGCTGGCCGGCCTCGCGGCGCTGGCACGCGACGGTGTAGTTGGCGCCGACGAAACGATAGTCGTGTGCCTCACCGGCAGCGGCCTCAAAGACCCGTCCTAACCCTACGGTGGATCCCAACCTCCGCCATACTCCCCTCTCTATCGCTCGGCGATGGAGAGAGGCCGGGGGTGAGGCGTGACCAAGCACCCTCCCGCCGAACTCCCACCGCAGGGGAATTAAGATGGCGAGACAATGGGCGTCACACGCGCTCGAAGAAGGCGGCGACCGGACACCGGAACTCCGGCAGCACCTCGCCGCCGGTGATTTCGTCGTGGACCGAGCGCGTTAGCGGCACGGCCGCCGGTGTATGGATGGTCACCGTTTGGGTATCGAGATCAACGACCCAGACGAGTCGCACGCCGGCCCGCAGGTAGTCGGCGACTTTTTCGGCCAACTCCCGGACCGTGTTGCTTGGCGAGCGGATTTCCACGGCCAGGTCGGGTACGACCGGGCTATACGAGCGCCGCTGCTCGCGTGGTGGGAGCCGGTCCGTTTGCACGAAGGACACGTCGGGCTGGCGGAGCGTATCGGGGTTGCGCTCCAGCCGGAACATCACGTCGCCGGGAGTGATCTGACCGAGCCGACGCGGTCGGACATGCTGGACCAGGAGGTGAATGATGTTGGTCTCGATCTCGCCGTGTTCGTAGCCGGTCATGGGCATCTCCACCAGCACGCCGCGAACTAGCTCGTAGAGCTTGAGGTTGAGCGGCAGCGCCATGAACTCGTCGGCAGACAACAGCCCATCGGGTGCCGGTGCCGCTGGTGCTAGGAGGGTGGCGGTTTGCTGCATGGCGCTGGCCTTTCCATAGCTTGGGCGGAACAACCTCTCATCCATGAGTATAGAGCAGCGGCGCACGGCGGTCTTGCCCTGGATTGCGGCTTTCGCCGCAATGACGGAGCGTGTGATGTTCTTGCGCGGGAATGACTGGACGATGGCGGCAGCGCCTAGCTGTCACCGGCTAAGGGAAAAGTAATCTTGGCGTTGCCCTCGTGCTGCGAGCGCAGGATGCCCAGGATGATCTCCAGCGTCTGCCGGCCGGCGCTCCCCGGTGACACCAACGGCGCCGGTGGCTCGCGCCCAGCGTCACGGGCCGCCACGTGCTGCACAAGCTCCTCAATACCGGAGCGCTGACCGTCGAAGTTGTAGGGCGCCGTCGGCAGTGTCCGCTGGTAGGCCGCCGATTCGTCCGCACTCGGTTCCCACACCTCGGCCCCGTGGTCGCCGACGTGGATACGTCCACGGTCACAGATAATCTCAAACCCGGAGATCGTGCCGATCTTGGTCTGCGGCATGATGATCTGGGCGCGCACCCCATTGCGAAACCGCAGCAGCGCATAGCCGCCCGGGTCGGTCCGTGGGTCGTGTCCACCATCGCCGGCGTAGACCGGGCCGTAGTCCTCGAACCCGTCATCCAGCTCGGCGACCACCCACTCTGGCTCGGAGCCGCTCAGGAACCCCAGCATGTCAATCGTATGGGTGGCATTCCGGAACAGCATCGCGCGCGGATACGCCATAGACATGGTAATGCTCCGCAAGCGCCCCAGCCGTTCGCTCCGCACCACGTCCCGTACTTCGTGCCACAATCCCTTGAACCGCCGCGTGTGGTCAATGGAGAGCGCGACGCCGTGCTCCTCACAGGCGGCGATCATCCGGTCGGCATCGGCCAGCGTGGTGGCAATGGGCTTCTCGCAGAAAATCCCACGCACCCCCGCAGTAGCCGCGTCAACGACCATGTTCGCGTGTACGTGGTCGGAGGTGGCCACCGACAGCAGATCGAGGTTCTCCTGCGCCAGCATCTCGCGGTAGTCCGTATACGCGCGAACGTCCGGCCAGACGTCACCCCATGTGTCGCGGAAGGTATCGAACAACTCCGTCCGTAGCTCGCAGATGGCGACGACTTCCGTCTCAGGTACGAGGTGGTAGGCGGCGGCGTGGCTGCCCACCTGAACGTTACCTAGGGCCGGGTGCGACTCAAACCCCCGCCGCGTTGCGGCAATCCCGCTGAGTCCGATGATGCCGGCGCGATAGCGGCCCGCCTGTCCTGGAGTGTTCATACTGCCTGCTCCTTCTTCGGCTGAATCTCCCATTGGGAACTGAAGACCTAGCGTACTGGTGTGAGCGCCGTCCTCAGGCGTCGCCGGCGAGGGGAAACGTGATCTTGGCGTTGCCTTGGTGGTGGGAGCGCAGGATGCCTAGCAAGATTTCCAGTGTCTGCCGACCGGCCCTCCCCGGCGAGAGCAGTGGCGCCGGTGGCTCGCGTCCGGCCTCGCGGGCCGCGATATGCTCCACCAGCTCCTCGATGCCCGCTCGCTGGCCCCCAAAGCTGTACCCGGGAACCGCCAGCACCTGCCGTTCGACGGTGAGCGCATCGGCGCCCGGCGCCCAGAGTTCGGCCCCCTTATCGTGGACGAAGATGCTGCCACGCTCGCAGATGAGGTGAAAGCCGAAGATCGAGCCGTCTTCGGTCTGCGGCATGGTGATCTGGGCGCGGACCCCATTGCGGAACCGCAGCAGCACGTACCCGCCCGGATCGGTCCGCGGATCGGTGCCGCCATCGCCGGCGTAGACGGGGCCGTAATCCTCGAAGCCGTCGTCCAGTTCGGCGACTACCCACTCCGGCTCGGCGTCGCTCAGGAAGCTCAACGCGTCAATCATATGCGTCCCGTTGCGGAACAGCATCGAGCGCCGGTAGCCCATGGTCATGACGATGGCCCGCAAGCGACCCACTGTTTCGCTCCGCACCATCTCCCGCACCTCGTACCACAGCCCCCGGAACCGCCGCGTATGGTCAATGGAGAGCAACGCCCCGTGCTCATCACAGGCAGCGATCATCCGGTCGGCATCGGCCAGCGTGGTAGCGATGGGCTTTTCGCAAAAGATGCCGGGCACTCCGGCAGCAGCAGCGTCAATGACCATATCCGCGTGTAGATGGTCGGAGGTGACCACCGAGAGCACGTCGAGGTCCTCCTGCGCCAGCATCTCGCGGTAGTCGGTATAGGTGCGGACCTCCGGCCAGACGTCGCCCCACGTGCTGCGGAAGGTGTCGAATAGCTCCGTGCGTAGCTCGCACACCGCAACGACGTCCGTCCGCGATACGAGATGGTAGGCGGCGGCATGGCTGCCCCCTTGCAGGCTCCCCAGCGCCGGATGTGACTCTATTCCCTGCCGGTTGGCGGCAATCCCGCTCAACCCGATGATCCCTGCCCGATAGCGCCTCGACTGCCCGCTCATATCGTCGGCTCCTTTCACTCAGTGCAGGTTGTTGACTGAGAACGGCCCGCCCGGCTTGATGGTGGTGGCGACTTCCAGGGCGGCCAGCAGCGCCTTCGCATACCCGACGGCGTAGGCCGATGCCATGCCCTGGAAGCGGTTGTCGCCGTCATAGGCCGGCATGTGGTCGAGTTGCAAGCCCCCGGTAAAGCCGATGTCCCGGAGCGTGAGCAGGATACGGAACATATTCATGTCGCCGTCGTGCAACGCGACTTCTTCATAGCCGCCGTGCGTAGGGATGGTGCCGCGCACGTTGCGGAAGTGGGTGTGGAAAATCTTCCCCCGCCGGCCGAAGGCGCGGATGTTCTCGATGATGTTGGTGCCCGATTCGTAGCGCGTGCCGATGCAGTAGAGCAAGCCGCTGTGCGTGCTCGGTACCGCATCGAGAATCTGCGACCAGCGCCGCGGCGAGAACTCGGCCTCCGGCAGCGGCGGATCGGAGGGATGCAGGATGAGCCGGATGTCGAGCGCCTCCGCAATCGGAACCAGCCGCTCGTACAGCCGCACGCTGCGCTCGAAGTGCGCCTCCACGTCCACCAGCAGCTCCGGCGGCTTGGCCGCCAGGTTTTGCCTCATCACCGCCATATCGAAGGCGTGCATGGTGTATCCACCGCGATGCACACCCCGCACGGCGCCGCGATACCCCGGATTGTCCAGGTGCAGCGGCATGGACATGAACGGAACGCCGGCTTTGCCCAAGGCTTCGAGCGTGCGGCACAGGTTATCCACCTCCTCGTCGCCGCCGGGCCGGCCGAGGAGGTAGTTCTCGGGCGTCGGCGGGGCTACCCGATAGACGCCCAGTCCGTGTCGCCGCAGCTTCTCCAGCAGTGCCCGCATCCCCTGTTCGTCGGCGTAACCACGCTCGGCCACGCCGGGCACGTTGTACTCCTGGTGAATATCGAAGCCGTCGCAGCCGACCTGCGCTGCAAAGCGAATGTAGTCATCGGAGAGATCGCGTTCGCGCAGTAACACCTTCATCGTTCGTGCCTCCTCCGGGGTAGCCACCCAAGATCATGGCGCGTGTGGATTGGCAGAGATAGTACCATTGTCGGCAGCAAGGGGCGCGATTCAGCGCGTCCCGACACGAGAAACTATGCTTCCAGCACCATGCCTTCCTTGTCGAGCCGCTTGAGCATCGCCGCATATTCCGGCGTGCCGTCGTCGTCCCAGTATTCCGTGGTGATCGGCTCCGCGTACCGCATGGGCAACAGACGGCTCAGGTCTGGTCGGACTAGGTGCAAGCTGTTTTGAGGATCAGCTAGTCCGTAGAGCTTGGTGCCGTTCTCGAATCGGGACTTGATGATCCACCGCTGTGGCTCCTGCCGCGGCACCCGCGTCAGCCGCTCCAGTTCCCCGCGGTCCAGCGTCAACCCCAAGCCCGGCGCATCCGGCACCCGCACCAGCCCATTGATCGGCTCCAGCCGCTCTTGCACCACGTCGCTCTGCCACGTCTCGGCGCAGCTAATCGTGTGCAGCGTGGCGGAAGGGAAGGCGGCCATCATATGCACGGTCATTGCCCGCGTGATGGTGCCGCCGACGTTTTGCAGCATGAAGGGTAGGTTGCCGGCGGCAAAGAGGCCCGCCCGGCGCATCGCGTCGCCGATCTTCGAGTGGCCGAGCATATAGGCATCGGCAGCGCCCATCAGCACCTCGTAGGTGGCCTGCAGCGGGGTATGGTGCAAGACGACCGGCAGCCGCGAGCGCTGGCGCAGGGCTATGTACCCGGGTATGTCCTCCGACGGCAGGGGGTCCTCAAAACAGCCGGCGATGGGAAACTCGGCCAGCTTGTCGAGCAGCGCGACCATGTGGTCGTCGGTCCCCTGCATGGTGAAGTCGTAATGGACCTGGAACCCCTCCGGGGCCACTTGCTGCATCGCCTCGGTCTGCGCGATCACGTTCTCCCAGGGCGAGAGATGGAACTTCAGCCACGTATACCCGCGGGCCGCATAGTGCGTGACCGCCGCCGCCATCCGCTCCGGATGCGTGGACACTGTCCAGCTCGACACCGGCACCCACGCGCGGTACCGCTGTCCGAACAGCTTGTAGACGGGCACGCCGGCGGCTTTGCCCATCAAGTCGTACATTGCCGTACCAAGTCCGAGGGAGGTCTCGTCACCGATCCAGTCGAAGGGGTTGGACCCGATGTAGCGGTCCAGGACCTCTGGCGGCTCGGTCGTATGTCCTTCACCCAGCCCGACCAGTCCGGTATCGGTATGGACGACGTACACGGTGCGCCCTGAGATGTGGTAGTAGTGGCTGAACTCGTAGGCCAGCGCGTCCTGGTATTCGAGGCCGATCTCGTGTACTTCGATGTCCGTGACTTTCATGGCTACCTCCTCCAATGTCAAGCATCATACTACCTGGCATGATCGTGGCACACTGCCCGTTACCGCTGACGAGGTGATACATGACCGCAACCTTGCCGGACAATAGGCGCCTGGGCACGATTTTCAACAACGACATCAACAACATCATCCTCGGGATGGGTACCACCGGCACCGTAGACACCTATCGGCAGGCACTCGACGCCATCCTGGCCGCGCAGCCGGGTGTCTTTGCCCAGAATGTCGGATTACCGGAAGCGCTGCTCTACCCAACCGACGTGGACAACATGCTCGACAAGCATCTCGTCGAGGTCGCCAAGCAGGCCTGGCCGGGACGGGAGCAGGTCGTGGCCAATGCGGAGTCCCAAGCGGCCTTTTTGCGCCAGGTCCGCGCCGCGGGCACGGACCTGCTGACCGTCACTGTCGAGGCCTGCCGGCAGCGCTCCGTCCCTGTGGTTGCCGACTATCGGATGAATGCCGAGGATTGGTACGGTCACACCTACCGCCTTTCCGACTTCGGTCGTGCCCATCCCGAATGGCGTATCCCGCTTGATCCTGAGTCACAGCCCTCCTCCGCGGACGCGCCGCCGGAGCGATGGGCCGGCTGCCTCGATCCGGCGATTCCGGCAGTCTTCGCGCATCGCCTGGCGATCTTCACCGAGGTTGCCGACCGCTACGATATTGACGGTATCGAGTTCGACTTCCGCCGCTGGTATCGCATGATCTCCGACCCGCGGCGCAACTATGCCATCCTGACCCGCCTGGTGGCCGCAACCCGCACCATGCTCGACGAAACCGCCCGACGCAAAGGCCGGGCGCGGCTGCTGTTGGGCGTCCGCGTGGGGGCTGCGCTCGAAACACCTCCGAGCGAAGCGACGTTTCCCGGCATCGGATCGCTACAATCCAACCCGTCGTGCCAGGGCCTGGGGCTGGATGTCCGCACGTGGATTGAGTTAGGCCTGGTGGACTACGTGTGTCCCACCCTCTTCTGGCCACGCTGGCCCGGTTTGCCGCATACCGGCGAGTTTGCCGCTCTGGCCCAAGACAAGGATGTAGGTATCTATCCGACGCTGTTCCCGTTACCCGCTTGGCTGGGCGAGGAGGGGGCGTTCCAGGGACCGATCAATCCCACCGATGAGCCGGAGCTACAACGATACAAGCGGGAGCTTTGCGAGCTGGCCCTGCGCCTCTACGCTGACGGAGCCGACGGCATCAGCACGTTCAACTGGTACTTCCATCTCTACCTGGCCCAGGCACCTCGCCAATGGCAGACTTACTACGGCTATGGCGCGGGCGGTGCGCGGCTCCAACAGCATGTGCTCTCACTCCTGCGCGACCCGGCGGCAATCCGCGACTATCTGGACAGCTCCGCACTCTGGCCCACAGAAGCGAGTTGAGACCGCCCGGTAAGCAAGCCTTGCTATGATGCACCACTGCAAGCGTGGAGCAAGGTGCGAGGAGGGTCGGAGATGAAGGTGCTTACTGGTGGCGTGCTCATTGACGGAACGGGGCGCGACCCAATTGCCAACGCGAGCGTCGTGATCCGCGACGACGGACGCATCACCGAGGCCGGCGCGCTGGCGCGTCTACCCCTCGATGCCGAGGTACACGACGTAGGCGGCCGGACGATCATGCCCGGCCTGATGGACGCGCACGTGCATTTCATGCTGGCCGGTGAGCGGGACTTCGAGGCGGTGTTCCTGAAACAGACACTCGAATACATGGCTATCAAGGCGACCGTATCGGCGCGTAACCTCCTGGACGCCGGCTTCACCACCGTCCGCGACGTCGGTGCGCCGGGCCGCTTGGCGCTTTCGCTGCGGGATGCGGTCAACGCCGGCCTTGTTCCCGGCCCGCGGATTCTCGCCGCCGGTCGGCTGATTACCGCCACCAGCGGCCACGTTGACTTGCTCCCGCCGGGCGTGTCGCGCGTGGACGGAACCGCCGGGCGCATCGCCGACGGGCCGGCCGAAATCCTGCGGGCGGTGCGCGAGCAGGTCAAGGTCGGTGCGGACCTGATCAAGTTCTGTGCGACCGGTGGGGTAATGGACCCCCAGTTGGCACCCGATGTCCCGGAATATAGCGCGGAGGAAGTCCAAACCCTGATTACCGAGGCCCACAAGATGAAAAAGCCGGTCGCGGCGCACGTTCACGGAGCGGAGGGCGCCAAGATCGCCATTCGCGCCGGGGTGGACACCATCGAACACGGCACCATGCTGGATGAAGAGGCGGTGCAGCTCATGCGGGAAGCGGGGACCTTCCTCGTGCCCACCCTCACGCCGAGCCATCAGGTCCGGCAACAGGGCGATGCGGCCAATCTCCCGGCGCACGTGATGGAGAAGTTCGCCGTCACCAGCGCCGCGCACGCGCAGAGCCTCACGATGGCCATTGAAGCGGGTGTCTTGATGGCGTTGGGCACGGATGCCGGTACACCGTTCTATCCGCACGGATTGAACGCCATCGAGCTACAGCTGATGGTGGAGGGGGGCCTCTCGCCAATGGCGACCATCGTCGCCGCAACCAGCGGCGCGGCCAAAGCCTTGCGCGTGGACAAGAGCACCGGCTCGCTGGTGCCCGGCAAGCTCGCCGATCTGCTGGTCGTAGACGGCGATCCGCTCGCAGACATCGCGCTCCTCCAAGACCAATCCCGGCTGCATGTAATCCTGCAGGGTGGCCGGGCGTATAAGGACCTGCTGTAGGGGTAACCCGTGTGGTTGCCCTCGGCCCCTTCCCTCATGAAGGTTGCTAACTTAATCGGGTGGTGGGATGTAGCCCCCCTATGGTCCCCCCGCTGCGGCGGGGGGCGGATATGTTCCCTCCTCTGGTAGCTCAGTCTGGGGAAGGGGGGAGGTGCAGCCGACTAGAGCTCCTCCCGCCCGAACCGCCACAAGGCAACGCCGACCGCGGCGATGGTATAGGCCACTACCAATAGGATTGTGAGCCACCACCATGCCGGGAGCGTGTGGCCATGCGCTACCGCTTGGGCCACTACCACCAGTCCACTCGGCAGCAGTTTTATTAGATCCTCTGCCAGCGCCCCGCCAATCAGCAGCCCGAAGGCAATCCCTAGCACCGGCCCGCGGCTACGGAAGAGTGTCCCCAGCATCACGGTGAAGGTGAGATAGAACAGCAGGTAGAGGCTCATCAAGCCCAACGCTGCCACAAAGGGCGGCACTGCCAGCGGTGCCCCGTCTGCCAGGCTCAACTGGATATAGCCCACTACGCCCTGGAGCACGATCATGATGCTGAGGATTGCCAGCGCGTTGGCGCCGAGCTTGGTCAACATGAACGCGCTACGGGCGAGCGGCTTCGACAGCACCCACGCGGCCGTTCCCGACTGTTTCTCCCCGATGATGGTTCCTTGCGTCATCACCAAGACGCCAATCGCTGCAAAGACCCCCAGGAATATGATGAGAAACATTACGCCCTCATCGGCGTTATCTAGGCGTGCGCTGAGACTGGGATAGCCATTGATGACACTGGTCCACAGGAGCATTTGGATCCACCACTGCCGCGTGTGCCACCAGCGCGCACCCTCCCACCGCAGCATGTGTCCCAAGCCGCTGCGCCAGCCGCGTGCCGGCACCACGTGCAGCTCTAGCGCGTCGCTTGTGCTACCCATCGCTCCCCTCCTCGACCAGCTTCATGAAGCTCTCCTCCAGCTCATACTGCTTGCGCCCGAACGCGGTCACTTGCACGTCCCGGTCGGCGAGCACGAGCCGCAGCAGCTGATCCTCGGCGGCGCCGTCATCGGTGATGTGTACCTCCCACGTCGTTTGGTCCTCCCGCGGCCTGACCGTAACCGCCGTCACCCAAGGCTGGGCGCGGACCCGCGCCTCGGCGGTGCGGGAATCGCCGCGCACGGTCAGGGTGTACACGCTGCCCTCACTCCCCCGCAGCAGATCTTGGATCGGCGCCTCCGTGACCAATTTCCCGTCGTTGAGGATGACTACCGTGTCGCTCACCCGCTGTACGTCGCTCAGAATGTGGGTGGAGTAGAAGATGGTCGTGTGGTGACGGAGCCGCTCGATGATCGCGAGGACATCCCGCCGGCCCATGGGATCGAGCGAGGACGCCGGCTCGTCGAGAATGAGCAGATCGGGGTGATTGACCTGGGCCTGGGCAATCCCCAACCGCTGCATCTCACCGCCGGAGAAGCCCCGGATTGGCCGGTCGGCCTTGTCCGCCAACCCGACCAGCTCCAAGGTCTCCGCAATCCGCGCCTCGATCTTGGCTTTCGGCCCACTGTAGAAGAAGCCCATCGTAAAACGGAGCGTTTCCCGCGCGGTGAAGTGATCGTAGTAGCGTGGTTCCTGGGAGAGATACCCCACGCGCTGGCGGATATCGGTGCTCTCGGTCACGATGTCGTGTCCGAACACGGTGGCCGTGCCACTGGTTGGCCGAATCAGTCCGAGCAGCAGCTGGGACATGCCGGGGTAGAGCAAGGTTTCGGTTGCAGGTGGGGCAGGGTGCCTACACGGGACAGCCCCATGGTGCTGGAATCCGACAGCCGACCGGCGTCGCTCCTTGCTGGTACCCTAGCGGGCGGCAAGCGTGTTACTTCACCCTTGCCCAGCGGCAGCGGGGCGGGGCGCGGGTGCCTCCGCAGCGGAGCGGTACAACGAGACGAAAGGAGAGCGGACGATGGCACTGGAGCTAGGGTTAGATGGGAAGGTTGCCCTCATCACGGGTGGGAGCGAAGGCCTCGGTCGGGCGATTGCCGAGCGCCTGGCCACGGAAGGCGCACAGGTCGCTATCTGCGCGCGGCGCCAAGGGCCGCTCGACCAAGCACGGGAGGAAATCAAGGCGGCCACGGGCCAGGACATCCTCGCGGTGGCGGCCGACGTGACGGTACCCGGTGATCTTGAACGGCTCGTGAACACTACGATTGAGCAGTTGGGAGATATTCACATCCTCGTCAACAATGCCGGGCGCTCGGCGGCGCAGTCACTGCTGACCGCCAACGACGCCTACTGGCAGGAAGACCTGGACCTCAAGCTAATGGCCGCAATCCGGCTAACGCGGCTCGTCGTGCCCTCGATGCGCCGCGTTGGCGGTGGAGCTATCGTCAATATGACGACGCCGGGCGGGAAGGCGCCGCCGGCAGAGTCGGTGCCAACGAGCGTGAGCCGGGCCGCTGGCATTGCCCTCACCAAGGCAGCGTCCAAAGAGTTCGGTCGCGACGGCATCCGCGTGAATACGGTCTGCATTGGGTCCATCAAGAGCATGCAGATCATTCGCCAAGCCGAAGCCGCCGGCCGGCCGGTGGAGGAGTTGTACGAGGCAGTGGGCTGGAACGTACCGCTGGGCCGCATAGGCGAAGCCGAAGAGGTCGCCGACCTGGTGGCCTTCCTCGTTTCCGACCGCGCTGCCTACATCACCGGCACCTCCGTCAACATTGACGGTGGCGCCTCCGCCGTCATCTAGCTTCCCAGTCCTTCCTAGTCCGACCTGGAAGCCGCCGATGGTTGCTAGGCCGCTGCGAGGTCGGCCGCCGTGAGGGCGGCACGGAGTTGCCGGTCGAGGGTCTCGGCAGAGGCGAGGCCATAGTTCACGTCCTGTACCCGGTTGCCGGTGAGGATGACCGTGCTCGGGACAGTGAGCACGTGGTAGGCCCGGGCCAGGTCCGCCTGTGCCAGTGCATCCACCTCTACGACCGCTACCTGGTTGGCGAACTGGGCGCTGACCTTTTCCACCAGCGGCTTCTGGACGCGCTGGCAGGTACCGCACTGGGGGCTGCTGAAGTTCAACAGCGTGACCGGAGCGGTTGTCTCGGTGGCGAGATGGGGGAGTGGGGCGCCGTGCGCGCGGACGGCCGCAGCGTTCTGGCGTGTCCACCAGCGCACGACGAGGCCAGCCAGTACGACCAAGGCTGTGACCAGGACCGCGAGCAGCAATCGGTCGAGGGGCATGTTTCTCCTTCAGGCCGGACTGGACGGCCCCCGGCTATTGCCGGTCAAGCGCGCATAGTGGTGGACGACAAGGCACAGCGCGCAGAAATCGAAGGCCGCATCGAGCAGGATCATCACGCCCATCAGTCCCGTCAAGGTCCAGGCCAGCCAACCGAGACCGGGGAGCAGCAAGAGCAGCGCCCCGCTCACGGCAAAGGCGATCCCACCCAGCACGCGGGCGATCCGCCGCGTCTCGCGGTCCTCGTGAACCATCCGCCGCGGCAGCAGCCCGGCCGGTTGCAGGACGGCGGTGGTGAGCACGCGGAAGGGGTCGAACGGGCGCCAGAACCGCCCCAGTGCCATGCATACCGCAGCGATGAAGAGCAGCCACGCGCCGACTGTCGCCCCGGCAACGTACCCCGCCGCGATCAGCACAATCATCGCGTATTGGTGAACCTTGCGGGGAACCACGTCGTAGCGTTGTAGCTCGCCCTCTGCACACGGGTCAGCGAGTGTCGTGGTCATGGTTGGGAAGCTCCTCGTGTAGTAGTCACACCATTCGGAAGAAACGCGGAGCGCCACTACTGCTCCGAGCCACGGAGCAATGTCGAGTGATAAACATCACGTACTTGACAATCGTTACCATAGTGTCTTCCTTCTCCTGGTGTCAAGCACCATCGCTCCGGCGAGTAGGGTGCTCCACGCGCGTTCTCTCCATTCGGAGAGCGGATAACGGAGTAGGCTAGAATACCTGGACTGCTGATCGCCGGTCCCGGCGCTACGTGCCGGCAGCCCGGTCAACTAGTGCGTCGGTTGACATAAGTAGTGGGCGCAAGTCTGCCTGTTTGGAGGAGGCCGCGCCGCGTGGAGGGCAGGTAAGCATGAGCATCACGTTCAACGGTTTGGGGCTGCACCTCGGCAATCTTGCGCGGCTCTCCAATGCCGAGACCCGCTCGATCAGCGCGGAGAACCCCAGCGGCGGCAAAGGGCAAGGCGGCAGGGCGACCGAGGGGACGGGCGCCGTGGCCGCGCGGGAGCTGGGGCCGGGCTGGAAAGTCTCGCCCTGCATCCATCTACCCGGGAACAGCGTCGTCGAATTGGCCAACATCGAGGGGCCGGGTGCTATCCAGCAGTTGTGGATGACGGTCAAGCCCGAGGCGTGGCGGCAGCTCATTCTGCGCTGCTATTGGGATCACGAGGACAGCCCGTCGGTCGAGGTGCCGTTAGGGGACTTCTTCTGTAGTGGCTGGGGCGAGCGCTGCAACGTGAACTCCCTGCCGATCTCGGTCAATCCGGCCGGGGGCTTCAATAGCTACTGGGAGATGCCCTTTCGCCATCATGCCCGTATCACCATCGAAAACCTCAGTCCCGACGAGGTGCGAAACTTCTTCTATCAGATCAACTACACGCTGACCGAAGTGCCGGCTGACCGGGCCTATTTCCACGCCCAGTGGCGACGGAATAATCCCTTGCCCTATCAGGAGGTCCATACGCTGCTAGATGGCGTGACGGGCCAAGGACACTACGTTGGCACCTACATTGCCTGGGGTGTCAACAATACCGGCTGGTGGGGCGAGGGCGAGATCAAGTTCTACCTCGATGGCGACCGGGAGTGGCCCACGATCTGTGGCACCGGCACCGAGGACTACTTTGGCGGTGCTTGGGGCTTCCATTTCCCGGCCGGGGAGTACGGAGTGTTCACCACGCCGTTCCTAGGAATGCCCCAAGTGATCGCGCCGGAGGGCGTGAGCCGGACCCAGCAGCGTTTTGGGCTGTACCGCTGGCATGTGCTCGACCCCATCCGGTTCAAGCAAGACCTGCGCGTGACGATCCAAGCGCTCGGTTGGCGTCGGCCGCTCGCCGGCCAGCGGCGCTATCTGCCCCTGCAGGACGACATCGCCTCGACCGCAATCTGGTACCAGACCGAGCCGCACGCTCCGTTCCCGGCGCTACCGGACCTGAACTACCTGGAAGTCATCTAGCACCGGGGCCGCGCTTGCCCGCACGTTGTTATCCTATGGGTAGTTAGCGCACTCCTCTGGTTGTCTTCAAGGGAGGAGCGTAACGATGATACGTGGGGAGGTGAGTTGAGATGATGAGCAGTGCGGAGAAGCAGGCCGAGTTGCGGCGCTTCAGGCGCGACGTAGCGTACTACGAGACCCACCGCGAGGAATTGCTCAAGCAGTATCCCGAGCAATGGGTGGCGTTCTTCAACGAGCAGGTGGTCGGTGCCGATCCGGACTACGAACGGCTGCTCGATCTTCTCGACGAGCGTGAAGTCCCTAGTGAGCGCGTCTTCATCGAGCGTGTCACGGACAAAGACGAAGTGCTGATCCTCGTACTATGATCCGCGGTTACTTCTTGACCAGGGGTGACCGGTTGCGCCCGTTCGTGGACGCCATTGTTGAGATCCCTGGAGTCAGCCGAGCCTTGGACGTAACCTTGTTGGTTGATACGGGCGCAGACTACACCGTCCTTGCACCGCTAGATGCAGTGCGACTGAGCAGCAGGTTGGGGATTGACGTCGCCGCTCTCCCCCAGGGCAATCCGAGTGCCGGTGTGGGTGGTTGGGTAGAGACTCGCACCATAGATGCGGTACTCACTCTGGGCAGCTTCTCTATGTCCCTCACCATCACGATCCTAGAGGCACCGACTGGCCCCCTTGCTCCCATCCCATCGCTCTTGGGCCGGGATGTCATCGCCCATTTTGCGCTCTTCATGGAGGAGCGGACCCGGCGTGTGCTGCTGCTGGAGCCGGCAGAGGTTGCGGCGCTGCCTCTGCCGTAGCGGCTTGCCGCGGGGTGCGTAGGGCGCGCCGTGCCGCAATACAGTAGTATTCTCTGCATACTCCGCGTCCTCTGCCGTGAGCATGGAAGGGAGCAACAAAGATGGTGAGCACGCCATCCGCACACGCGCCACCGCGCTCGTTCAAGTGGTTCGACCCGGATTCCATCGCGGTCTCGGGGCTGCCGGACAATCCCGATGAGTTGGCCTATGTTGCCGGTGCGGGCATCCGGCGGATCGTCTCGGTCACGCAGACCACCCCGGACTACGATACGATTGCCACGCTCGGCATGAGTGCGGTCCATTCGCCCGGCGTGTCCGACGATCTGGCGGCGCTGGATCGTGCCGTCGAGTCCGTCCACGCGGCCGTCACCGACGGCGATAAAGTCCTCCTCCACTGAGGGTCGGGCTATGGAGGGGCCGGTACGGCCCTATCAGCCTACCTCATCAAGCACCGTGGTGAGTCGGCGGCCACGGCGCTCGCGACGGTGCGGGCGTTCCGCGAACGCGATCTCCCCGGCGACGAGGTTGCTGTCCACCTGGCAGCCTACGAACAGCGCATCCGTCCACCATCAAGCTAGCCGGGCGCTATCCCGCTCAGAGCGGCCGGCTGCGGTGCTGAATAAGGAGGTCCACATGGCGCAGTATCGTGCCGGCGTGATCGGGCTCGGCTGGATGGGGATGCTGTACGATCTGGCAGCGCGTATCCCCGACCAGTTCGACGTGGATGACGTAGACCGGCCCACACCGGTGCTCGATGTCCACCGCACCATCCGCCACCACGAGCATCCGGGGAACGAGGGGCTGCCCAGCTCCTACTGTGAGGCGCTGTGGGACCGCCCCGAGGTCGAGCTTGTCGCGGCGGCGGACCGTGACGGCAAGCGCCTGACGGCCTTCACCCAGCGTTACGGTATCGCGGCCGTCTACACCGACGCCGCCGAGATGCTGGCCACAGAGCGGCTGGACATCGTTGCCGTTGCCACCAACACCAAGATGCGTGCTGCCCTCACCTGCCTTGCGGTCGAGCATGGCGCGAAGGGAATCGTTACCGAAAAGCCGATGGCCCATACCCTGGAGCAGGCCGACCGGATGGTCGCGATGTGCGCCGACGCGGGTGCAGCCCTGAGCTGCGGCGCCATCAGCACTACGCATCCCTCCTTCGCCAAGGCCAAGGCGCTGGTCACGAGCGGTGGCATTGGTGATGTCGTCTCCATCGAGGCCAGCGGACCCGGTGCCCAGCACCAGAACTGGTCGTACTTCGTGGATAGCGCACCGGCCTGGGTCATTGGCATTGGCGACGACCCACGCCGTGAAAGCGGCAGCGATGAGTTCCAGGGACAAGGGCTGATGGTGACCGCCGACGGCCAGGTAGTCCACTACCGCACGGGCGCACCGGGCGTTCGCATCACCGGCTCCGCGGGCGAGATTACCTACAGCTACGAGCAGGGCTGGCGGCTCTGGCAGCACGTGGCCGGCCTGGCGCCCAACCAGCGGGTCGAGATGCCTTGGCCGGAGCCGAACTTCATTCCCCCTTACGGCGCCATCTACTCGCTCGATGACGTGATCGCCTGCATGGAAGGCCGCCTCGACGAGCCAAAGAACTCCGGCCGCCGCGTCGCTGTCGCGCTGGAGGTCGAGATCGCACTCAAGCAGTCTTCCGCGCAGGGGGGCGTCAGAGTAGACCTACCATTCGCAGACCGCTCGCTCGGCCTACACTACGACTGGTTCCGGTAGCGAGCGGCGCAGAAGGGAAGTACTAATGGTCGCGATGACTGAGTTGCTGGCCGGCAAAGTAGGCTTCATCGCCGGGGTACGTGACCGCCATAGTACGGGCTGGGGTATCGCGCGGGCGCTCGGCGTAGCCGGGGCGCGCTTGGCGGTGTCGTATCGGCAGCCGCGCTGGGAGCGTCACGTCCGATCACTGGCGGAGACGCTGCCAAACGCGCTGGTGGTACGCATGGACGCGACGCAGGAGGATGAGGTCGAGCGTGCATTTGCCACGATTGACCGGGAGTACGGCGGCCTCGACTTCATCGTGCATTCGATTGCCGGCGCACCGTATGCTGCGCTGCACGGTCGCTTCGTGGACACCACCCGTGCCGACTGGCACGCGACGATGGAGACGAACGCCTACTCGCTGCTGACTATGGCACGGGCAGCGGAGCCGCTGTTCCGCCGGCGCGGCGGCGGGAGCGTCGTAGCGATCAGCTATTACGGAAGCGAGAAGGCTGTCTTAGGCTACAAGGTCATGGGTGTCGCCAAGGCTGCCCTGGAGTCTATTGTGCGTGCTCTGGCCGCCGAGTTAGGAGAACGGAACGTGCGCGTCAACGCCATTTCCGCCGGGGCGATGCGTACCCTGTCGGCCAGAGGCATACCAGGATTCACCCAGTTGTATCGGACCGTTCCCAAGAAGACGCCGCTGCGCCGCAACATCGCCACGCGGGACGTTGGTGATACCGCGGCCTACCTCGTGAGCGATCTCGCCCAGGACGTGACTGGAGAGGTCATCCACGTGGATGCCGGCTACCACGCGATCACGAGCTAGTGCCGAGGTGGGCAGTGTCTACTGGCACCGCAGATACCGAACCCGGGATTACGCGAGCGATCCTCACAGTTCGTCCTCGTCGTAGATGCTCCCGGCGATATAGCGGATACCGTCGTCGTCGTGGAAGTAGTACACCGTCAGAATGCGGTCGTCTTGGAGTTGCACCGAGGCGGGATAGCCCAGGTCGGTGTGCTGTCCGTCGCTGCGGATGGCCAACTCCCGGTCCAGTTGCCAGGTCTCGCCGTCGTCCTCGCTGACGACCGCGCGCACGCCGAACGGTTCCCGTCGGTAGCCGTAGGCGCAGAGTATCCGGCCACTCCGCAGCCGCAGCAGATGAGCCGGAAACCCCCAGATGGCCGTGCGGTGCAGCCCCTGCCAGGTCCAGCCGCCATCGGTGGAGCAGGCCTGATAGAGATACCCGTCAGCGCCGCTGGTCCGTATCATGGTCAGTAGCTTGCCATCGGGGAGCAGTAGTAGGGGCGGTTCGTGGAAGTCAACGCGCTGCTCCGGGTCGTAGGCGACGGTCGTTGGCTGCCCCCAGGTGTGACCGCCGTCCGTGGAGCGGTCAATGTACATCCGTCCGAGGGGATCGGCCGGCGCCGGCCCGTACAGCGGCATCAGCAAGGTCCCGTCCGGCATTTCCAAGATCGCCGTCTTGCCAATGCACGGTCCATAGGGCAGCGACGCCTGTACCGGTTGCGGCTCGCCCCAGGTAAAGCCTTGGTCGTTGGACCGGATGAAGTAAAGGCTGTCGAAAACGTAGTTCTTGACCGCACTGGAGGCGCCAATACGGATACTCCGCTTCCCCCGCAGCGCTGCCAGTTGTGCTTCCGCCGGATTTACAAACCAGCGATGGTTGACGACAATCACCTCGCCTGAGGCCAGCTGTGCGATCAAAGGCATGTTGAAGTCTTGCGCGTCGTTCCCAGGGTCTATCACGATGCGGCTGGCCGGGTCCCACGTGCCGCCGTCGTCCGTGGAGCGCACCAGCGACACCCGCGAGCCGGTAATGACGTGGTGGTGGGTGATCTTCGCGTCTTGGGGCCTTTCGGGATTACGGTTGGGCGGATGGATCGGAGACTCCCGAAAGACTGTCACCAGGTCGCCGTTGTGCAGACGGATGATGTCGGGGAACGCACAGAGATAGTCGCTGCTCCTATGGACGACCAGGTGTTCGAGCGCCATAGTCACCTCCGATGCCCACGTTAGTTCGCCGCCGCCGGAGCCGGGGCCGTTGCGGATCGTGGCTGTAGGAGTTGCGGCGAGCGCCAGGCAATCGCTGCCACGAGTATCGCGCACAGCACGGCGCCGGCCCCGATAGCGAGCGGCGCGCCCCAGCGCTCGGCCACGGCGCCGGCCCCCAGCGAGCCGAGCGGCGTGCTGCCCGTTGCCAACACCAGCAACCCCATGGCCCGGCCCCGCAGCGTTGGCTCGGCGCGACTGAGGATCAGCGTGGTTTGCATCACTGCAAATCCGGCCTGCCCCAGGCCGCTGAGCGTCAGCAGCACGATAGCTAGAGGCAAGCTGGTGGTACTAGCAAACGCCGCGAGCGCCAGCGACGACAGGCCCGCACCCAGCACGAGGGTCCATCCATACGACCGCTCGCGGTTCAGACGCGGCAGCAGCAATAGCATCAGTGGAGCGCCGATACCGTTCGCCGCGCCCATCCACCCCAGCTCGACCGGCCCGACGTGCAGCACGTCCTCTGCGAACACCGGGTAGAGATACTTGGCCTGGAAGACGAAGCCGTTCATCGCAACGGTCATCAAGAGCACGGCCCAGATGACCGGCTCGCCACGAACGTAGCTCCAGCCCTCGCGGAGTTGGCGCCACACCGGGGTGTGGGCGACTTCACCGGCCCTCCGCACCGCAGCCAACCGCCCCAACGTGAGCAGCGATAGGGCAGGGAACAGTACCAGGACGGCGTAGGCGCCATCCGCCCACAGCGCCAGCAGTGCCCCGGCGAGCAGCGGGCCGAGCACCCGCGCCACCGACTGAGTCACGCGCTCCAACACCACCGCGGTGAGTAGATACTCGGAGCCGGCCAGGTCCATCATCAGGGCCCGGCGCGAGGGCCAGCCCAACGCCGTGCTGACACCGAACCAGAGCGTGACGAGCAACAGGAGCCAGTACGATCCGTGCCCGGTGAGCAGCGTCCCGGCCAGCAGGACAAGGGCGACGAGACTGCCTCCTTCGGCAATACGCACCAGCAGTACGCAATTCAGCCGGTCCGCGAGGGCGCCACTCAGCGGTCCGATCAGCGGCATCGCTACGGCACGACCGACGCCGGTCATGGCCACCAGCCAGGGGGAGCCGGTGAGTTGAAGTGCCACCCAGCCGGTGACGATCACCTCCGTCCAGAGCGTAAAGCTCGAGGCGCAGTTGGAGAGCCACAGCTGCCGGAACGCTGGCCGCGACAGTAGGGCAGTGAGGTCGTGCGACCACGGTCCGATGGCGCCAGCAAGTCGTACCCTCGGACTATCACGTTGAGAGCTAGGCATGGCTGGCGGCGGCACCTTGCTTCATCTCCGGCCCGATCAATCTACCGGCATCCGCTGCGGCCGCACCTATAATGCCTGATTGCGCCGCGGTCACCGGGGTGGATGCCTGTCGGTAGGGGCGCAGCACGCGCACGCTATGCCCATGGTCAGCCTCATAGTTACGGTAAAGCTAAGGCTACTTAGCTTTCACAAAACGTCACCAGTGCCGCAGTACTCATTCCAGGCCGACTCGTCCGTCATCCTCGCGCTCGCGCCCGTCGCCATCTCGTACTCGGCCTTTCCTCCGACGCTGCTAGGGCAGGGAACGGTAAGCGCCGTCCCGGTGGTCGCCTCGCTGCCGAACGTCGCAGTGCCTGTGTGCCTGTCGTCGTGCTGCGTGCCGGTGTAGCGTCGAGCACCGTCGCGACAGCGACTAGGGCAGTCGGCGAGAGGCGCTCAGGAGGCCGGGGAGAAGGCGCGTACAGGCGCCAGTAGCGATGGCACCAAGTCTCGCGTATCGCTACACACGCTTCAACAACACACCACGACCGACCCTTCCTGCCTGCCAACGCTATCTCGATAAGCCGGCACGCTGCCGTTAGTGCCGTGGCGGATCGTGGTGCGTGTCGCCACGCCTATAATTATGTAAAATCTATGCTGCCAGTTATGTCCACCACGATCATAATCATTTATGTCTAGCTATCTTCTCCCCTACCGGCCCGCTCCTCTCCCTGCTCCGCCCCCAACAGCCGCTCGCTCCTCCTGTCGCTGCGACGCAAGCCGCAATCCGGTAGCCGAGGACGTGGATTCCCACGTGTCCGGGCGTGTCCGGCGGCGAGGCTCTGTGCCGCGCCGTCCGTATCAGGATTCGCAGGGTGAGGGAACTCCATCCTGTGCGTTCTGTTTGTTCTATGTGTCCGTGTGCATGACTAACCGGCTCTCACTCTGCTCAAATCTGGCCTCCCTATTGAGCCGCGCCGTTATTATGTCGAGCGTCGGTTTGGGCTGACCGACTTTGGCCCTCATGCTTGGCAAACCATCTGCCGCCAGGAGCGAGCGGTCTATAATGGGAGCACCGGGGAGCCGGCTGGCCGTGGGGGCAGCAGTGCAGCCGTCTTGAGGAGCGAGGTCCACCAATGGTCACGCAAACACCGCGCGTGGGGCCGGCGACGCTGAACGAGCGGCAGCCGCGCGCCACGGCCACGACGCTGGGCGGTGCCGAGTGGGCGCCGTGGTCGCCCGTCAAAGGGCTGCGCTGCATCAACTGCGGCGCCCTGCAGGACCTCGATACCATCATCTATCGCTGCCCCGAGTGCGGCGATTTGCTCGATGTCGTCTATCCTCGCCCCACGCTGACCATCGAGCAGTTGCGGCGCCGGTGGCGTCGGCGCCGGGGATCGCTGCGCCCGGTGGATCGCAGTGGAGTTTGGCGCTATCGCGAGTTGCTGCCGTTCTGGCGACGGCTCTCGGAGCTAGTCACCTACCCCGAGGGCGACACTCCCCTCTTGGATGCCCCCCGCAGCGCCGCCTACGCTGGCGTCGGGCGGCTGCGGTTCAAGCATCTAGGCTTCAGCCCTACCGGCTCGTTCAAGGACTACGGGATGGCCACCGGCGTCACCCAGGCGCGGCGGCTGGGGATGCGGGCAGTGGCCTGCGCGAGCACGGGCAATACCAGCGCCTCCCTTGCGGCCTATGCCTCCCGCGCCGGCCTGCTGGCCATCGTGCTCGTGCCCGAGGGCCAAATTAGCTTTGGCAAGCTGTCGCAGGCGCTTGACTTTGGCGCCCTCACCTTGCAATTGCGCGGCGACTTTGACGATGCTCAGTCGCTGCTCATGGAGATTGCGCCCCAGCTCGACATCTACATCCTCAACTCGGTCAATCCGTTCCGCCTTGAGGGTCAGAAGTCGGTGATCCTCGAGTTGCTGGAGCAGTGTGACTGGCAGGCGCCTGACCGCATTGTGGTTCCTGGGGGCAACCTGGGTAACAGCTCCTCCTATGGCAAGGCGCTGCGCGAGTTGGACGACCTGGGCCTGCTCGATAAGCGCCCGCATATCACCATCGTCCAGGCGGAAGGCGCGGCTCCGCTCTACCACTACTTTCACGATCACCGAGGAGACGAGCAGCCCGACCGGATGGTCAGCGTGCATCCGCGCACGTTGGCCACGGCGATTAAGATCGGCTCGCCGGTGAGTTGGAAGAAGGCGCGCCGCGCCGTGGACTGGAGCGATGGCTGGTGTACCGAAGTGGATGAGCAAGCCATCGCCGACGCCAAAGCGGTGATCGGCTCGGACGGTATCGGCTGCGAGCCGGCGTCCGCGACCACCTTGGCCGGCATCCGCCGCCTCATCCACGAGGGAACCGACGTGCCGGTGCAGCCGGACGAGGATGTGGTAGCGATCCTGACCGGCAATCAGCTCAAAGACCCCGAGTACACCGTGCGCTACCACAACGGCGACCTGTGGGAAGAGTTCACGACCCAAACCCACGTCGTCTCCCACGGCCGGCAGTTGCAATGCTCTTTCGCCAACCCTCCGCTTGTCGTAGACGCCACCGCCGACGCCCTGCGCCGCGCCATCGAACCACGCCTCCGCGGTGTGCAGTAGCTGCGCGAGCTACGATGAGTGACTATGTGATCTGCATCAACAATGACGGCAATGCGGCGAACCTCGTCGTGGGCAAGGTGTACCGCACGCTGTCGGACCCCGCTGCGGAAGCGCACCACATGCTCCGCGTGATTGACGAGGACCGGTCGGAGCCTGACGGCTACCTCTACCCGGTCACAATTTTCGCCCCCATAGAGCTACCGGAAGTAGCACAGCGGGTGCTCATGGCGGCGGGCGCCTGAGACTGGCTGGCGCCCCTGAGGCCTCGTCCGGTGTTGACGTGGCCTTCCGTGAGGCTGTCGCCCCAGGATGCTACCTATCTAGGGGCTTTGCGGCAGAAGAACAGCAGTTCGCCGGGATAGACTGAGCCGAACTCCTCGTAGCGATAGCCAGCGTAGAGGCGCTCGACGGCGAAGCCGCAGCGCGCCAGTAGATGCTCGGCCTCGTAGCGGAAGAGGTAGCGGTACGGAAACCGCTGCGTGAGACGATCATGCCGGCCATCGGGATAGGTGATGTGGTAGCTGCGTTCAACGTGCTCTATCTGCAGGGTGCGGTCGTGGCTCCTATCCCGACCGCGAATCTCTACGTGACGCCCATTGGGTAGTGGGAACGGCGGCTCCACGGTATGCTCATCACGCTCAACCGCGGTAGCCAAGTCGCCAAGTCCGGGGTTGCGTAGGTCGAGGACAAACCGGCCATCGTCTCGCACGTGATGGTGGATGCAGCGCAAGCACGCGATCTGGTCTGCGACGGTTGCTAGATACGAGAAGGCGTGCCGCGGTGCGATGACGAGCGCGAAGGTCTGGTCCAATGCGAAGGCGGTCATATCTCCCTCGACCAGTGCCACTCTCCCTTGTACTGCCGCTGGTTCCGCTCGCAGCTTGTCCCGGCAGCGGTCAAGGCTGGCCGGTGAGACCTCCAGCCCGGTGATCGGTACGCCTGCTCTGGCGATAGACAGCAGCACGCGGCCAGTGCCGCAGGCCAGTTCCAGCACCGGGCCGCCCGACTGGCGTCCTAGCCCTACGTAGAACGGCAGATCATCAATCTTCTGCGGCGCCCAGTCGGCGATCTCGGCGAGCAGCGGGACTGTCGTGGCGTGAGGGTTGTCGGTGCTCATCGGTCTGCGTCTACGAAGAAATTATGTCGTGCGATGCGGGTAATGGCGCCGCTCATATGCACGGTTCTTTCTCAGGGTCCGACAACTCGGTCTCGCGCTGGCTGCCGGTTCTCTACGCGCCGCTATACGCGCCTAGCGCCTCGTGCGCCGCGCACTCCAGATCGTAGACCCGGCGAATGCGCTGCTGGAGATCGGACAGCAAGTGCCCGCAATCCGTCGCCGTAAGGGGGAAGTCGGATCGCGCTGCTTCCTGTAGCTCTTCAAGACGGGTCCAGATACGTCTGATCTCGTCCGTTGCGGCCGCGCCCTCGGTCAGCAGCAATGCTTCCTTCCGTGCCATGAGTTCCTTGGCCTCGCGGCACGCTGGCACGTCGTCCGGCAGCGCCGCGCTCGCCAAGTCGCTCCAGCCCTGCCCTAGCTCGGCGTAGCGGGCGGCCAGCTGCCGCAGCGCATCGTCGTTCAGCGCGTCCCCAGCTTCCGCAAAGAAGTCGGCATACACCGGCCGCAGCAGCCCGCCGCCGGTGTGCTGGTGCTCGATACAGTCGTAGACCCACGTGAGCGCGAACCAGAGGCGGTGGCCGGGTGGGAAGAGCCGCGCCCAACTCTGTTTGCTCCGGCTGCCGTGGATGTTCCCGGCCCACGTCTTGAAGGCGTCGAGCGTGAAGTTCTTGATGCGCTGCTGCGTCAGCCCCTCGTAGCAGGCGCGTATCCCGGCGCGCACCGCCGCGCGCAGATCGAGCTGCTGCGTGGGCGCTACGGTCATGATCCGGTGCTTCTGTTTCTTGATCTGCGCGCGCGATGCAGCTAGCTCTGCGGCCGTGATCTCGACCGGTTCGTCCAGCAGATCGCCGAGCAGCGCGTGAGTCTCGTCGAGGTGATAGACCGTCACGACGTGGTAGTCGCCGCCGCTCCAGTAATCGGGCAACCCGCGGTACGGCAGGTGGGCGCTCGCCACCCACGCCAGCACCGGACCGCCCGCCGCGAGCGCATCGGCCAGCTGCTTGGCGGCCGTCTTGGCCCCGCCGGTTTCCTTGAACGTGGGCGTCACGCCGAACCGCTGCGCGGCCTGGTCCAGATAGGTGCGGTTGTCCTGCCAGAGGTGGCGTCCGGCGATATAGAAGCTCGCAAAGTCGTGCGCCTCGTAGAAGAAGCTGAAGACGCCCGCGCCAATCCCCCCGCCGATGCCGAACACCATCGGCTCAGTGAAATGCTCGCCGGTGTGGGGCGCCCGCACACCCGCGTTCGCCAGCAGGATACGCAGCGCGGTTGTCTCCGGGTGGATGCCCGGAAAGTACAGTTGGCCCGGTGCAGGGGGGGCCGTATCGGACCCGCTGACCGCGGAGGCGCCGACGATATGACGGCGGGCGGTGGTGTAGCGTTCCCCGGTCTGCGCCACCCGGGCACGGATACGCTGCTTGAGGTGCTTTTGCTTGGTCATCGCTGAAACCTCTCCTCTGGGGAACAGCCCGGCCCCTGCGCCACCGGAGCTACCCCGGTGAGAAGCGTTCCAACAATCACCGTAAGCTCGAGGACACCAATCCCCTTTGCCCTCGCGTGTGCCGAACAGCGCAGGTGCCCGGTCAGAGGGTCAGGCGTGAAGCCCCGCCACCGCCAAGGGTACCCGAACCGCTCTACGCCGGCAAGTCGCCCGAGCAAGGGGCCGCCCTCACGGTGACGTGGCGGGCGGCGTTTGCTTGGGGGCGCCGTCTTGGCTCGGTGGCGCGGCAGCCTGGCGCCAGCGGCGCCGGCTGATCCGCATCCGCTGACCGCCCTGCGGCAACCGCGTCGTATCGGAGTAGTAGCCGGCGGCGCGTAGCTCCTGGTAGATGACCGGGAGCACCGGGGTCGCGTCGGGGCGGTCGTGAATCCAGACGATGAGCGTCACCTCCCTGGAGACCTGGTCCAGCACGTGCCGGATACGGGTGGCGAGCTTGTCCGTGGGCACGTCCCGCAGGTCAGCGGTCAGCTCGACCTCGGGGTCCCAGGTGAGCGCGCGGGGCGCCGCCGCCGGTTGGACCGTCGTAGCCGGCCTGGTGGGTGGCGCCGCCACAACCGGCTGCTCGGCCGGGCTGCCCGCCCCGGTACCCGTGCTTGCGCTACGGCCGCGCCGCCGTCGAGAGCGGCGCCGCCGGGTCGGTCGCGGCGGCTGGTTGGCGTTCCCTGCCGGGTCGGATGGTGTTGTGGTCGCCGGTGTCGCTCGCTGGCGCTGGTTGTCGGTACCGGCCGCGGCGCTTATCTCGTTCATGCTGCTCTCTCTTGACCATCAGGACTGCACCATCGCGTCCGTCCACTGGTGTCGTCCTGGCCTGTCATTGCTCACAGTGCCGTCTGGCGCTGGCAGGCCGGGCCGTGGGAGGACGCGCAACACGCCGGGCGAACGGGGCGATGTCCCCGGCCTCAGCTATCGTAGAACGTGATGGGTAGTGGGGATTATCTGGTCAGCAACCGGCTCCGCGCGGCGGGCCGACTTGCCATCTAGTATACGCCAGTGCCCCCGGCGCTTCCGGCGCCATCATCGTGACAAGAGTCTGCTGTCCATCATTATAAGTGCCGGTGCTATGGGGCAACGGCGCCATCATTGGCGGTCAGCACGACCAGCTCATCGTCGCGGGAGACCGTCTGACCCGGTTGTACCGCCACCCGCTCGACGGTGCCGGCATAAGGAGCCGCGATACTGCTCTCCATCTTCATCGCTTCGAGCACCACCAGCGCCGCTCCGGCGGCTACCTCCTGCCCCGCCTCAACCGCCACAGACACCACCCGGCCCGGCATTGGCGCCCGGATGGTCTGCTCCCCTTGCGTGGTCGTCGAGCGTGTGCCTGCCGCTCGGAGCGCAGCGGTCAGCGGGTCCTCGATCCGCACGATGGCCAGGTGGCCGTCCACCGCCACTGCCAGCTGCCCGTCGGACAGCGGCGTGATGGCAAGCTCGTAGGCCCGGCCGCTCACCAGCAGCGTATAGTGACCGGCACCACTCGCCTGCTCCGGCCCTACCGCGTGCAGCGTAGCGGGCACCGCCGCGCCGTCCACGCGCACCGCCGGCGGCGCGCCCGGCTCGATCTCGATCTCCCACTGCCGGTTGCCGATTTCGACCGTGAATTGCATGACCTGATGATAGCCAACGTGGCCGGGGCAGGCAGCCGTCAGCCGTTCGCCCGCAACGCCGCGCGCCGCGCCGCCGCCTGCCACCGCGAGCCGGTAGGCGTCGTGGCTGCCGCGGGTGCTTGTTGGCTGCGCTCTTGGAGCGTATGTAGTGCCGCGCCGACGGCGGCGATGTCCGGCACGTCTGGTGCGCCGACGGCGGTGTCCGGCGTGGATCGTCGTTGCTGGTACTCGTCCAGGAAGGACGTGCTGAGCCGCGCGGCGGCAAAGTCCGCGTCCACCAGCACGTCGCGCAGGAACGAGATGGTCGTTGCCACGCCGGCCAAGCGGTACTCCGCCAATGCCCGGTGGAGGCGCACCCGGGCCGTCTCGCGGTCCGGCCCCCACGCGATGACCTTTGCCAGCAGCGCGTCGTAGTAGGTGGTCACCTCCTGGCCCGGAAAACACCCACTGTCCACCCGTACCCACGGCCCGGACGGTTCGCGCAAGAGACGCACGACCCCGACCGACGGCAAAAAGCCGGCGTCGGGGTCCTCGGCGTTGATCCGCGCCTCGATGGCGGCGCCGGTAGGCACCGTTTCGCTGTGCGGTGCGAGGCGCTCGCCGGCGGCGATGCGGATTTGCTCCTGGACCAGGTCCACGCCGTGTACGACCTCTGTGACCGGGTGCTCGACTTGTAGCCGGGCATTGACTTCGAGGAAGTAGAAGCCGTTCTCCTGATCCGCCGGCGCCGTCTCTACCAGAAACTCGACCGTGCCGGCGCCCACGTAGCCGGCCGCCCGCGCCAGCCGCACGGCCGCCGTCCAGAGCGCCTGCCGGGTCGCAGCGGGGAGACCGGGTGCGGGGCTTTCCTCGATCAGCTTCTGAAAGCGCCGCTGCAAGCTACAATCGCGCTCGCCCAGATGGCGCACGTTGCCGTGCGTATCGGCGAGTATCTGCACCTCGACGTGTCGGGGTCGCTGCACCTGCCGTTCGGCGTACACCCGGCCATCGCCGAACGCCGCCACCGCCTCGCCGCGCGCCCGCTCCAGCGCCGCCGCTAGTTCGTCCGGCGTCGCAACGGTACGCATCCCCTTCCCACCACCACCACCGGCGGCCTTCAGGAGCAGCGGGTAGACGATCTGCGCCGCGACCTCGGCCGCGGCAGTCGGATCGTCGGGCAGCGGGTCGGCCGTACCCGGCACGGTCGGTACGCCGGCCGCGGCCGCCAAGCGGCGCGCGGCTACCTTGTCTCCCATCGCCGCCAGCACGTCCGAGGGCGGCCCGACGAACACCAGCCCCGCCGCCGCGCACTCCCGCGCAAAGGCTGCGCTCTCGGAGAGGAAGCCGTAGCCGGGGTGGATGGCCTCGGCGCCGGCCGTCTTGGCCGCGGCGAGGATGTTGGCACTACGGAGGTAGCTCTCCGTAGCCGACGCCGGCCCAATGCCGTAGGCCGCGTCGGCCAGCCGGACGTGGAGCGCCGTGCGGTCGGCGTCGGAGTAGACGGCGATGGGGCTGATACCCAGCTCGCGGCAGGCGCGAATGACCCGCACCGCGATCTCTCCCCGATTGGCAATCAGCAGCTTCTGGAACATAGAGCTTCTTACAGCGGGATGTTGCCATGCTTTTTCGGCGGGTTGGTGTCGCGCTTGTTTTGCAGCACGTCAAGCGCGGCGATCAGGCGTGGGCGGGTCTCGTGCGGCTCGATCACGTCGTCAATGTAGCCCCGCTCGGCGGCGCTATACGGGTTGGCAAACTGCCCCTCGTACTGCGCGATCAACTCCTGGCGCCGCGCCGCCGGGTCCGCGGCCTGAGCCAACTCCTGCCGGAAGATGATGTCCACCGCGCCCTCTGCACCCATGACGGCGATCTCGGCGCTCGGCCAGGCAAAGTTGAAGTCGGCGCGCACGTGCTGGCTGCTCATCACGTCGTAGGCGCCACCGTAGGCTTTGCGCGTAATCACCGTCACCTTGGGCACCGTCGCTTCGCAGTAGGCGTAGAGCAGCTTGGCCCCGTGCCGGATGATCCCACCGTGCTCCTGTGCCACGCCGGGCAGGAACCCCGGTACGTCCACGAACGTCACCAATGGGATGTTGAAGCAGTCGCAGAAGCGCACGAACCGCGCTCCCTTGGTCGAGCTATCAATGTCCAGCACGCCCGCCAGCACGGTTGGTTGCTGCGCCACGATCCCCACCGAGCGCCCGTTCATCCGCGCGAAGCCGGTCACGATATTCTGCGCCCAGCGCTCCTGCACCTCCAGAAAATCGCCATCGTCCACGACGTGCCGGATCACCGCCCGCATGTCGTAGGGCCGGTTGGGCTGCTCCGGCACGATGGTATCCAGCGCGCGGTCCATCCGCTGCGGCGAATCGCCGGTGGAGACGACGGGCGGGTCGTCCAGGTTGTTCGAGGGCAGAAAACCGAGCAGCCGGCGGGTGAGGTGCAGGCACTCCGGTTCCGACGCCGCCAGGAAGTGAGCCACGCCGCTTGTCGCGTTATGTACCAGCCCACCGCCCAAGTCCTCGAACGTCACCTCCTCGTGCGTGACCGCTTTGATGACATCCGGGCCGGTCACGAACATGTAGCTCGTACCGTCCACCATCAGGCAGAAATCGGTGATCGCCGGCGAGTAGACGGCGCCGCCCGCGCACGGCCCCATGATCGCGGAGATCTGCGGCACGACCCCGGAGGCCAGTGTATTGCGGACAAAGATGTCGGCGTAGCCGCCGAGACTGGCTACCCCTTCCTGGATACGCGCCCCGCCGCTGTCGTTCAGGCCGATAATCGGCATACCGTTCCGCGTGGCTAGGTCCATGACGCGGCAGATTTTTTCCGCGTGCGGCTCCGACAACGACCCGCCGAAGACCGTGAAGTCTTGGGAGAACACCGCGACCGGCCGACCGTCAATCCGGCCATAGCCGGTGATGACCCCGTCGCCGAGCGGACGGTTGCCGTCTACGCCAAACGCCGCCGAGCGGTGGCGGACGAGCGTGCCCAACTCCTCGAACGTGCCCGGATCGAGTAGCAGGTCCAGCCGTTCGCGGGCCGTCAGCTTACCGGCCTGGTGCTGGCGCTCGATCCGCGCCGCGCCGCCGCCCTCCAGCGCCGCCGCTTTGAGCGTCCGCAGGCGTGCGACTTGCTGCGCGCGGCTCGGACGATGATTGGTGTTATGCGTCTTTGTGGTGTCCTGCTCTACGGTATCGGTCATAGGCATCTTACCCGCTGCCAACCTACCCTCCAACGCTCCGCACGCGCCGGGAGCCGGTCCCCTCCCCTGTGCATCAGCACGGGGGAGGGTTAGGGAGGGGGCCTGGCTATGGTCTGCTCATGGTATGCAGAGCGTAACACCGGGCACCACAGCAGGCAACAGCGCGGCGCTTGTCCCGCTTGTACGTGCCTCGCGCTGCCGATGATTTGACGGGCTGCGCTGCCCGCCGTATGCTGATGGCTACGCGAGAACGACGCTGCGAGAGGTGAGCGAATGCCCCATGTGACAGTGCAGCTCTTGGCCGGTCGCACCGTGGATCAGAAGCGGGCGTGTGCGGAGGCGATCACGCAGGCCATTGTGGAGCACCTGAATGCGCCGCGTGGCGGGACCTCGGTGGTCTTCCACGAGGTTGACCGCGATGACTGGGCCTCGGGCGGCACGCTGATGTCCGATAGCGATTAGCCTGTGCCCTAGGTAGACCGCTGAAAGCGCCGGCGACGCTTCAGCTCGCTCGTGCGGAGCGGGGGCGGCGGCGGCCCGTCCATGGTGGTCGGTGAGATGGCTGGCGACTCGTTCCGGGCCAGCATGGCCAGCAGCCGGCGCACGCGCTCGTTCCACTCGCCGCTGCCGCGAGCGTGGTAGGCCCGCAACGGTTCGAGTGTGCCGGGCGTGGCGAGGAACTCGTCCAGTTCGTGTCGCCCTTGCACGCCACTATGCTCCGCGACTTGGACGACGTAGTAGACGTGTCCGTGGAGCGTGACGAAATCCTCCTCGCCGGCCAGCGGCCGCAGCAGCAGGCGTTCCAATTCGCCGCTGGCGGCTGCCGTGAACTCCTTGACCGGGATGATCGCGGTCTGCGCTTGCCGTCGTGCCCGCAGCTCCAGCCAGACGAAGATCGCCTTCTCCAGGCCACCGATCAGAAAGTCCGGCACCACGCGCTGCTGCCGCTCCTGGGCCTGCACTTCCAGCGAGAAAAACCGCACCGAGTCACCACCGATGGCCTCCAGGTCCTCCAGGCTCAGGGCGGCCATGAGCTGGTGGACCCCGGCCGGCGGCGCGGATGATAGATGGATGCTCCTGGACTTCAGCCCCAGGCTGCTTACCGTTAGCGCCAGGAAGCGGAGTGACCGACAGGCGCGCACGCGCCGGCGCACCGCGTCAATCGAGGGCGCTAGTGACAACGCCTGCTCCACGCTAATCCGCCCATGCTCCAGGTAGGCTTCCAGTTCCTCTTCCTGCCGCCGCTGCCGGTAGGCTTCATTGATCCGCGCTTCCCGCTCTCCTAACCAGAGGTCGCCAGGGAGATTGGCGCCCACCTCATGTGTGTTGAGCAGCCGAACGAGCGCTTCCGACGTTGCCGGTGGTTCATCGGGCTCCGGCTCGAAGCCGTCGTAGGCTTGCGCTAGTACCATGTCAATGGCGAAGGGTGTGAGGTGGACCGTTTGCGCCTCGCCATCCGCACGGACGCGGTCCAGGAGCACGTCCCAACCGTCCGCGATCTCCTGGTCGCTGGCCGCATCCACGGCCGTTTCGATGTCGCTCCCGGCCTGCTCGTAGCTCTCTTGCGCCCGTGCCCGCGCTTCCGCATCCTCCGTACCGGCCCGCCGCAGCACTTCGGCCAGAAACAGCACGCGCATGCGCGCCCCGAGCGGCGCTACCCGTACCGGCGAGAGATACTTCTGCCAGCGCATCAGGTCCGATTCGGGGTTCTCGGTGTCGGCGAACTCCTCCACGAACTCGCTGTAGTGCCAGCCATCGCTCGCGGCCCAGATTGCGGCAAGCTCCAGGTACAACTCGACGGCCGGCCCGGCCACCGGCCGCGTGAAGGTCACCTCGTCATAGAGGCGTAGCGCCTCCCCGGCCAAGTCGAACAGCTCCTGGAAGTTCTCCAACGACACGCTGCCCTCATCGGCCAATGCACGCAGGGCCTCCCCACTGAGCGCATTGGCCGCGTAGAGCGCGCCAGCCTGCACGTACCGGCTGCGCGGCGTGAGCTGGTCCAGAGCCAGCACGACGTCGCAGGCCCGCTGCACGTAGGCTGCGCGGTCCGTCGGACGCACTTTGGGGAGCGAACGCTGTCTACTCTTGCGTTCTTCGATGAAGCGGAGTAGATCGTTGGTGCTCTGTAACGCTTGCTCACCGACCACGCGGTACTGGCGCTCCATGCGGGTAAATTCCCAGAGGCGGTCGGTAATTTGGGCGTCCGCTTCAATCATGGTCACAGACCTCCATACGCATCAGGTTAGTCGGAGGGTGCCGTGCGCCACCGGGGGCATTGCACAACCCTCCGAGAGTACACATACGCTGCTGTGCATACCACAAGCACTCGAACCTTATACCGGAAATGATTGAGAGCGAATGCTTGTCCGCCGCATTGAGCCGTGAACCATAGAGACTGCTGCGGCGCTGGCAATTCAGAGTGTACCGCCGGAGCTTGCTGCCGGCAAGCGGAGTCTAGTGCCAGCAGCGGCCCGGTGGCCTGGCCGGGCGTTCGCCGGTTATGCTTGTACGCGAGCGAACGATTCGGCTCACCTGCCGTGAGCCGGGAGGAGGGCGGCGTTGTCGGCGCAGGATGGCGTGGCGGATGTGCTTATCGTCGGCGCGGGGGCGTCGGGCGCGGCGGTGGCATGGTCGTTGTCGCAAGCCGGGCTATCGGTCGTCTGCCTGGAGCAAGGCGGCTGGGTTGATCCGCAATCATATCCCCATACCCGGCCCGATTGGGAGCACCACCGGGCCACCGATTTTGCCAAGGACCCGAATGTACGCCAGCGCCCGGAAGACTACCCCGTCAACGTGGACCGCACGCCGATTGTGCCGCTCATGTTCAATGCCGTCGGCGGCAGCACCATCCACTGGAGTGGCCATTTCCCCCGCTTTCGCCCCTCGGACTTCCGCGTCCACACCCTCGATGGCGTCGCCGACGACTGGCCCTTGACCTACTGGGACCTGGAGCCGTACTACGAGCAGAACGACGCGATGATCGGGGTCACGGGCTTGAACGGTGATCCCGCCAACCCGCCCCGCCGGCCCCGGCAGTCGCCGCCGCTCGGCCTCGACCGCGCCGGCGAGGTCTACGTCCGTGGGCTGGAGCAGCTGGGCTGGCATTGGTGGCCATCGGACTGTGCCCTGATTACCGTGCCCCATGGCGACGGCCGCAGCGTGTGCAACAACTGTGGGCCGTGTGACATGGGGTGTCCTATCGGTGCCATGTCCAGCGCCCACGTCACCTACTGGCCCGCTGCCCTCGACCAGGGCGTGCGCCTCGTGACCCATGCCCGCGTCCGCGAGATTACCGTAGACGCAGACGGCCGCGCGGCTGGCGCCGTGTACTACGACCAAGGTGGCAACGAGCACCGCCAAGCGGCGCGGGCCGTCGTGCTCGCCGGCAACGGCGTCGGCACGCCGCGCCTGCTCCTCAACTCGACCTCACCCCGCTTTCCGAACGGCTTGGCCAACAGTAGCGGGCTGGTCGGCCGGAACCTGATGTTCCATCCGGTCGCGTTTGTGAGCGGGGTGTTCCCGGAGCGGATCAACGGCTACCGGGGACCGGACGGCCTGCTCATCCACTGCCAGGAGTTCTACGAAACCGACCGCAGTCGCGGCTTCGTGCGCGGCCTGCAATTGCAGTTCGCCCGCGATGTCGGGCCGCTGGGCACGGCGCTCGGCTCCTTCACGGGCCAGCTTTTGCCCTGGGGCGCCGATCATCACCGTACCTGGCGCGAGCGGTTTGGTCATGCCCTCACCGTGGCCGTGATGGTGGAAGACCTGCCGGAGCTACGTAACCGCGTCACGCTCGACCCGGTCCTGCGGGACGGACATGGCATCGCGGCCCCACGGGTCGAGTACACGTTGAGCGAGAATAGTAAGCGTGCGCTCGATTTCGGCGTTGCGCGAGCGACCGAAGTCTTCGAAGCCGCCGGGGCCCATACGGTGTTCACCCAGTCGCCGCTGCGTAACTCCGGCTGGCATCTGATGGGTACCGCGCGGATGGGTGACGATCCCCAGCACTCCGTCACGGATCGTTGGGGGCGCACGCACGACGTTCCCAATCTCTTCATCGTAGACGGGAGTCTGTTTGTGACCTGTGCGCCGATCAATCCGACCAGTACCATCCAAGCCTTGGCGCTCCGCACCGCGGATTGGCTCGCCAGCAACTTTTCCGAGGTGGCCTCATGACTAGCCAAGCCGACGGCTATCGCGTACTCACCGCAGCGCAGCAAGCCACCCTCACGGCGATTCAGGACGAGCTTGTGCCACCGGAGGGCGGGCTACCCGGCGCCGGTGAGTCCGGCGGGGCCGCTGCCGTGGATGGCTACCTCCACGCGCAGCCGCCGCTGCAGACGAACGTCCTCACGATTTTGGCGGCCGTGGAGGTCGTCGCCCAATCCCACGCTGCTGGATCGTCAGGCGATGCTGTCCCCACGTCCCCGTTCGCGGCGTTGTCGGCCGCTGCGCGCGTCGCCGTCTTGCGCGCCGTCGAGTCCGAGCACCCTGAGCCGTTCCGCACGCTGGTCGAGTTGACGTATACTGCCTACTACACCAACCCGGCCATCCAAGCGCTCCTCGGGCCGGATGCCCAGCCACCCCAGCCCCACGGCTATCCTGCCCCGCCCCCCTTCGATCCACACCGCCTGGAGCGCGTCAAGCAGCGCGGCCAGCTCTGGCTCGACGCCTGAGCACCGGGCCGCTGCCGGGTCCCGCCGCACGATCTGGCATCCCGAGGGTACCTGGCCAGACAGCCAGGTGATGCTATGATATGGGGCAATCGGGGCTGCTCAACTTGGAGTCGATGTGGATGTGTTGTTAAACACAGGCAGCCCGAACGAAAAGGAGATGGGGACATGAAACCCTTGACAGGCAGCAGGTTCACACGCCGCACGTCGGCACTGACCCTGGCCGCGCTGGCCGGCGGCACGGTACTCGCGGCGTGCGGCGAGCCGACCGTCCGCTATGTGGGCCAACCGCAGGCCGGACCAGCGGGACCAGCGGGTCCAGCCGGCCCCAAGGGTGAGACCGGTGCCCAGGGCGCTCAGGGTGTTCAGGGCGCAGCGGGTAAGACCACCCAGCCCGTGGACCTCCAAGTCGCTCACTACTGGCTGCGAGCGCCGGAGCACCCCCGCACCCAGACGGTCATGGGGGCCGAGGCGCTCTTCAAGCCCATGTATCCGCACGTCGTCCTCGATTCGTACTCGATTTTCGGAGAAGGGCGGAATTACGCCCAGGCGCTGACCGCCTGGGCCGCCTCCGACACGCTCCCGGACATCATTCAGGGATTGGCCGCCTACTACCTAGAGGGCTGGGTGAAGCGCGGCTTGGTTGCGGATCTCACGGCCGAGCTTAAGGTGAGGAAGTGGCAGAAGGATGAGCATTACTACTCACCGATGCACTCGGAAGTCGCCGGCAAGGTGTACGGTATCCCGTGGCATCTGAATGTCAACACGTGGGTCTACAACGCGGACATGTTCGACAACGCCAGCCTCAGCCCCCCCGACGACACGTGGACCACCGCCGATGTCTTCGAAGCCGCGACCAAGCTCACCGATGCCGACAACAAGCAGTGGGGCATCTACCACGCCGGACCCTTCCCTGCTCTCACTTGGCCCATGGTCTACGCCAACGGCGCCGACGTGTGGGAGCGCTCGCCGTTCAAGACCTTGTTCCACCACGAACAGCAGCTTGAAGTGTTCCAGTGGGCCTATGACACCATTCACAAGTACACTGTCCATCCCCAGATGTTCGACGCCGAGCGCACGCGGCTCAACCGCGACCTCAGCTTCAACAAGGGCAACTTCGCCATGGCCGGGAACAGCAGCCCCAAGGGGTCGTTCAAGACCATCAAGGGTGCCTTCAGGATGCAGGTCATGCATACCCCGCGCTGGGAGGGCACGAAGAACCGCGTCACCAATTTCAACAACATCCCCGGCGTGGTGACCGCAACGGCAGAGAAACGGGGCGCTTTCGAGGCTGCCGTTGACTTCGTTACCTTTATGAGCGGTGAAGAGGCGCAGATGGTGAACGCCGAGACCGGTGCTGCCTTTCCCGTCAACAAGAAGGCCGCCAACTCACCGACATATCTGAACGAGTTCCCGGAACTGGACATGAAGGTCACCACGCAGATTCTGGAAACACTGCCGGATCAGTGGGCACGCGGCTACGCCGTGTGGGAACACTGGCTGACATGGTACAACGCCATCCTGCCGGTCTTGCAGGAGGGTTTCAGCGGCAAATGGAGCATGCCCGATACCGCGAAGCGAGCCTCCGAAGCCGGCGATGCGGTGGTCCAGAAGGCGCTCTCGTAGAAGCACTCTGGCCTGCAACGGTAGCTAGGCACCTACAAGCTGGAAGACGTGTACGCGGCGCCGGCGGGCTGGCGCCGCGTTATGTCGAACCGAGCCGACATCCTTCCCCGTTCGCGGCCGGCTCTATCACTTGCCGGAGAGCGAGCCGGTAGCTGTAGACGCTGGATTCTTGCCCTCACCAGAGGATGGCCACTATCCCGGCAGCATTGGTTTCGGTGAATACCTGCCTTGCCCTTGACGAGAGGCGCTGGTCGTTGACGAGGTGCCAGATGAGTGCATGTGTATCGGTCACATACTGACTCATACCTCGTCCTCGCCGATCCTTCCCCACAGTTCGCGCCGTGCCTCGGCAATATCCGTCTCGGTGATGGCAACGCCTTGCTGCGCCCAAAGGCCGCCGAGTCGCACGATGGGCTGACCATGTATGAAGGACACGAGCGTATCGCCGCGCAACGATGCTAAGAGTGCCGCGGCGGCGTCCAGGCATTCCAGCGGCAGACTGTCCACGAGTTGGTGGAGTTTGGCCTGCTTCTGTTTCAAGGTCTCCATGCGCGTATCACCTCCCAGATCAGGGAGTAGAGCCTGTTCGGCGGACTATGTTGCCTCTCCATCTTGAGTGTACCGTTCACCAATGGCTAACTATACTCCTCTGGCGCAGAAGTCTTGGGGAGTATAGTTCTCTGCACGAGTGCGCCAGCGTGCCGGTAACCTGGCCGGGGACCCTAAGCGCCTCTGTGGTACGCTCAACCCGACAAACCCAAGACAAGGAGTGATGATGACAGCGCAAGCGGATCTGATCGGTCAGCCCATACAGGAGTTGGATACCCCGGCCCTGCTGGTTGATCTCGATGTCATGGAGGGCAACATTCGCCGCATGGCCACGTATTTCGCCCAGTACGGCGTCAACTGGCGACCGCATACCAAGGGAGTGAAGGTACCCGGGATTGCCCAGCAAGAGCTTGCCGCTGGCGCCATTGGGGTTACCTGCGCCAAGTTGGGCGATGCCGAGGCGATGGCGTCCGGGGGTATTGACAACATTCTTATCGCCAACCAGCTGGTCGGCCGGCGCAAGCTGGAGCGCCTTGCCGCGCTCGTGCGTACCGGCACCACCGTCGTCGTCGCCATAGACAGCGCGGAGCAGGCACTGGCCATGGACGCGGCGGCGCAAGCCGGCGGTGTCAAGATCAACGTGGTCCTGGAGCTCAACGTGGGCATGGACCGCTCCGGGGTGCTCCCGCGGGACCCGGCGCTGGCCCTGGCCCACCAGGTTCATGCGCTACCCGGCCTGACGTTGTGCGGTCTGATGGGCTGGGAGGGCCACGCAGCCGACATTCCCGATCCGGCGGCCAAGCGACAAGCGATTGCCGCAGCGATAGAAGAGTTGGTGGCGACGGCGGAGCAGTGTAGGGCCGCCGGCCTGCCCTGCGAGATCGTGAGCTGCGGTGGGACCCAGACCTATCAGATCACCGCCACGCTGCCGGGGATTACCGAGGTGCAGGCCGGCGGCGGCATCTTCTGCGACATGGAATACAGCAAGTGGATAGACCACCCCATCGGGTTGTCCCTGCTGGCGACCGTCGTGAGCCGCCCGGACCCGCAGCGGATCATCGTAGACTCCGGCTTCAAGGCTCTGGGCCGACCGCTGACCGACCCGCAGCCCCGCGACATCGCTGGCGTGACCGGCATCGCGCTGTCGGCCGAGCACGGCACAATCAGCCTGGATGCTCCCAATGACACGCCGCGCTTCGGCGATAAGATCGTGATCTACGCCGGCTACGGCGATATGACCGTCTTCCTCCACGACGAGCTATATGGCGTGCGTAACGACCAAGTCGAAGCTGTCTGGCCAGTCTTCCCCCGCCGCAGCTTCCGCTAACCCGTCCCCGTCGTTCCTGCGTGCGCAGTAACCCAGTCCCATTCTCCCACCGGAGGAGGGCCAGGGTGAGGATGATGGCCGTGCGACCGACGCCGGTTAGTCGCTGGCTTGCTGGATCGCTTGCCAGATGCGCTCCGGCTTGAGTGGCATGTCGAGGTGGGCCACGCCGAGCGGTCGCACCGCGTCAATGACCGCGTTGACCACCGCCGGCGTCGAGCCGATGGTCCCGGCCTCGCCCACCCCTTTGGCGCCCAGGATGTTATTCGGGGTGGGAGTTTCCGTCCGGTCCGTCTCGAAGCTCGGGAGCATCCCGGCCTTCGGCGCCGCGTAGTCCATCAGCGACCCGGTGAGTAGCTGACCGGTCTCGCCATCGAACACGATTTCCTCGTAGAGCGCCTGCGCGATCCCCTGCGCCAGCCCACCGTGGACCTGCCCATCCACCAGCTTGGGGTTGATGGCCGTGCCGCAGTCGTCCACCGCCACGTACCGCTTGATCTCCACCTGCCCGGTCTCGGCATCCACTTCGACGATACAGGCATGGGTACCGAACGGGAAGGTGTACCCCGGCGGATCGTAGAAGTGTGTGAACTCCAGGCCCGGCTCCAACCCCTCGGGGATGTCAACGTGCGTGATCGCCGCCGCGGCCACGTCGGCAAACGCGATGCTACGGCCGGGGGCGCCGCGGACCTGCGCCTGACCATCGGCCAAGTCCACGTCTTCCGGTGCCGCTTCCAGCAGGTGCGCCGCGATCTTGAGCACCTTGTCGCGCACCTTCTCGGTCGCAAAGTGAACCGCCGGCCCACCGACGGCGATACCGCGGCTGCCGAACGTCCCGACGCCATACTGGACTTGGCCCGTGTCGCCGTGCAGCACCACGATGTCGTCGAGCGACACGCCCAGTTGATCGGCAACCATTTGGGCAAAGGTGGTCTCCTGCCCCTGACCGTGCGGCGACGTGCCCGTGAGCACCGTCACGTTCCCAGTGGGGTCCACGCGCACGGTAGCGCTCTCCCAGCCGCCCATGCCGGCCAGGTCCTTCGAGGGGCCAAACCCGCAAATCTCAACGTAAGAGGACAGGCCCAGCCCTAGATAGCGGCCCTGCTCGCGGGCGGTGGCCTGCTCACTCCGGAAGGCATCGTAATCAATCATCTCCAACGCCCGATCCAGCGAGGCGTCGTAGTCGCCGCTGTCGTATTCGTTACCGGGCGGGGTGGTGTAGGGGAACTGGTCCGGTTGGATAAAGTTGCGGCGCCGTACTTCGGCCGGATCGAGGTTCAGCTCGCCAGCGATGGCGTCCATCGTGCGCTCGATGATATAGGTCGCTTCGGGCCGGCCGGCGCCACGATAGGCGGCGGTAGCGATCTTGTGCGTGTAAATGCCGACGACCTCGGCGTGATAATCCTGGAAGTCGTAGCAGCCGTTGCCCATCCCCGCCGTCAGCCCCGGGATTGCCGGGGTGGTGGCGTGTTGGTAGGCGCCCAGATCGGCGAGTACCTGCATCCGTAAGCCCAGGAGCTTGCCGTCGTTCGTGACCGGCGCCTCGATATAGTCAATCTGATCCCGCCCGTGGATGCACGTGATGAAGTCCTCGCTGCGATCCTCCACCCACTTCACGGGCCGACCGAAACGCACCGCCAAGTGCCCGGTAAGCACCTCATCGGGATAAAAGTTGGCTTTCGCGCCGAACCCCCCGCCGACCTCCGGCACGATCAACCGCAGATTGTGCTCGGGGATAGCCAACAGCTTGGAGAACTGGGTCCGCAGCAGGTGGGGAAACTGGCTCGTGGCCCAGATGGTCAGCTGTCCGGAGGCCACGTTGTAGTCGGCTGCCAGGCAGCGCGGCTCCATGAACAGCGGCAAGAGGCGTTGGTTGACCAGGCGCAGCTTCACCACCCGGTCGGCTCGCGCAATGGCGGCCTCAATATCGCCTCCCTCAGCGACCGTGCGAAAAGAGACGTTGCTGTCCATCGATTCGTGGACCAGCGGACTATCCGCCTCAAGCGCCTTCTCGATGTCTATGACCACCGGCAGCGGGTCGTAGTCCACCTCGACGAGATCAACCGCGTCGCGGGCCTGGTACGGGTCCTCGGCCACCACGCACGCGATGGCCTCGCCAACACACCGCACGGTGTCCGTGGCCAGCAGCGGCAGCCCCGTCTCCGTCATGCCCTCCACCGCCGCAAAGGCGGCGATGTTGTTCTCGATCTGACCCTCGAGATCGGCCGCCGTGAGCACTGCGACCACGCCGGGCGCCGCCTCGGCCGCGCTGGTATCTATGCGCGTCAGACGGGCGTGCGCCTCCATACTCCGCACGAACGCCGCGTGCAGCGCACCGGGAATCCGCACGTCGTCAACGTAGGTGGCCCCGCCCTGGATCAGGCGCGGGTCCTCGCGCCGGCGGATGGGTGCCCCGACGAACTTGGGCAGGCTCGGCGTTGCGGTCGTCATAGTCGCAGCCTCCTGGTGTTCGTTGGATCGTCGGACGAGGGAGCCGGAGGCTCACCCCGTCGTACCGGAGTTTCGCCGGTTATGTCGCCTAGTACTCCGAGCGCCGCGATCCGAAGAATGCGCGTCCGGCACCGGCAAGTCGCGCCTACCGGAGCTACTAGCTCCCCGCCTGTGCCGCTGCCTGCTCCACCGCCCGCCGTGTATAGACGCGGACGAGGTGGCCGCGATATTCGGCGGACGCGAACAGGTCGTCGTTGAGGTCAAGACCCTCAGCGGCCTGCCCAGCGGCGGCCGCGATGTTGTCCGCGGTCAGTTCTTGGCCGGTCAGCGCAGCCTCGGCGGCCATGGCCCGCATCGGCGTGCTCCCGGCGCCGGTAATCCCGATCCGTGCTCGCTCGCACTTGCCATCGGCGCCGACGGTCACGACGGCGGCGACTCCACAGAGCGCGTATCCCGATGCCGGATGAGCATTCTTGACGTAGGCCGCGCCGCTCTGGCCGGACGTGGCCGGCACGGTGATCGTCGTCAGCAGTTCGTCGTCGCCGAGCGCGGTCATCAGCGGGCCGGTGAAGAAGCTGTCGGCGGCAATGGTGCGACTGCCGTTCGCACTCACGGCCGTCAACTCGGCTTCCAGTGCCAGCACCGCTGCCGGGAGGTCCGCGGCCGGGTCGCCGTGCGCCAGGCTGCCCCCGATGGTGCCGAGGTTACGCACTTGGCGGTCGCCGATAATGGCGGCCGTCTGCTGGAGCAGCGGACACGCCATTCCCAGCGCCTCCGAGTCCTCCAAGGTGCTGTGCGTAGTGCCGGCCCCCACCGTGACCTGACCGTTGTCGGTGCTGATGCCGGACAGCCCTTCGATGTTCCCGATGTCTATGAGCACCTCTGGCGCGGCCAGGCGCAGTTTCATCAACGGAATGAGGCTGTGCCCTCCGGCCAATATCTTCGCATCGTCGCCATGTTGGGCGAGCAGCGCCGCGGCCTCCTCGACGGTGGACGGTGTTTCGTATGCAAACGCGCTTGGGATCATCTCGGTTGCCTCCTTCCGAAGATTCCGCGCTTCCTATGGTCTCCGGTTGACCGCTCCCCTCAGGCCGTTAGCGCAATCGGTTGAGCCAGCTGCGCCAGCCGCCCTTGCTCTCGCCTTCACCCTCGCTCTCGTTGCTCTGGCTCCCCTCGGCGATCAGCCGCCACACCTTCTCCGGCGTAGCCGGCATATCAATGTGGCGCACGCCGAACGGTGCCAGCGCATCTACGACGGCATTGATGACGGCCGAACCGGCCGCAATCGTGCCCGTTTCCCCGACCCCCTTGACGCCGATGGCGTTCACCGGCGACGGTGTGGTCGTGCGATCCGTCTCGATCGAGGGCACCATCCCGGCCTTGGGCACGGCGTAGTCCATCAACGAGCCGGTCAGTAGCTGACCGGTCTCCTTGTCATACACAGCCTGCTCGTAAAGCGCCTGCGCGATCCCTTGTACGACACCACCGTGGACCTGACCGTCTACGATCATCGGGTTGATGACGTTGCCGCAGTCGTCCACGGCGATGTACCGTTGCAGGTCCACCTGCCCGGTGTCCCCGTCCACCTCCACCACGGCGATATGCGTGCCGAAGGGGTACGTGAAGTTGGAGGGGTCGTAAAAGCTGTTCTCTTCCAGCGCCGGCTCAATGTCGTCGGGCAGGTTCCAGGCCAGGTACGCTTGCAGCGCTACGTCCCCGAAGGTCTGCGCGCTTTCCGGCGCACCGCGGACGAAGAACTTGCCATCGGCAAACTCGACGTCGTCCGGGTCGGCTTCCAGCAGGTGAGCGGCGATACGGCGGGCCTTCTCTGTGACCTTTCGCGCCGCCAGCGCGATCGCCGTGCCCCCGACGGCCGTCGTGCGGCTGCCGTAGGTCCCCCAGCCCATCGCAATCTTGCTCGTATCGCCGTAGACGATCTCCACGTCCTCGATCGGGATGCCGAATTCGTCGGCAACGATCTGGGCAAAGGTCGTTTCCTCACCTTGACCGTGCGGATTGCCGCCGGTGAAGGCGCTCACTTTGGCCGTCGGGTGGACGCGCACCGTCGCGCTCTCCCACAGCCCCCCTTGGAAGCCCACCATGCCGGCGACTTCCGAGGGGCCGAGACCGCAAATCTCGGAATAGGTGGTCAGTCCGATACCCAGGTAGCGACCTTGTTCGCGGGCCGCCGCCTGCTCTTGGCGGAAGCCGTCGTAGTCCACCATCTCCAGCGCCATGTCCAAGGCGGGCTCGTAGTCGCCGCTGTCGTAGATAATCCCCGTCGCGACTTCATAGGGGAACTCGTCGGCGCCGATGAAGTTCTTCCGCCGGATGGCCACCGGGTCCATCTCCAACTCCGCAGCCAGCAGGTCCACCATGCGCTCCACCAGGAACGTCGCTTCCGGTCGGCCGGCGCCACGATAGGCGTCCACCGGCGTGGTGTTGGTGAGTACGCCCAGCACGTCGGCGGAGATGTTGGGAATCTTGTATGCGCCGGAGTACATCAGCCCGTGCAGGATCGTGGGCACGCCCGGCGCTGCCGTCGAGAGGTACGCGCCGAGGTTGGCCCAGACCTTCGCCCGCAGGCCGGTAATCATCCCGTCTTTGGTCCCCGCAATCTCCACGTCTTGGATGTGGTCGCGGCCGTGGATCGTGGCGAGGTAGTTCTCGCTGCGGGTCTCGGACCACTTGACCGGCCGGTTCAGCTCCTTGGCGGCGAAGCCGACGATAGCCTCGTCAGGATAGTGGTGGATTTTGCTACCGAAGCCACCACCGATCTCCGGAGCGACGATCCGCAGTTTGTGCTCCGGAATACCGAGCACCCCGGACATGAGCACGCGATGGATGTGCGGGTTCTGGGAGGTGACCCAAATCGTCATTTCTTCCGCGCCGGCGTCCCACTGTGCAACCGCCCCCCGCGCCTCCATCGAGTTCGGGATCAGGCGCTGGTTGTGGAACCGGTGGCTGACGGTGACTTCGGCATTCTCGAACGCCTCGTCGTCCCACTCACCCATCTTCCAGCGGAAGGCGGTGTTCGCCGCCACGTCGTCGTGGAGTTGCGGCGCGCCTTCCATCGTGGCCTTTTCCTGATCCACGACGGCCGGCAGTTCTTCGTATTCGACCTCCACCAGATCGGCCGCGTCGGCAGCTGCCCCGCGATCTTCGGCAATGACCGCAGCCACGCCGTCACCCACGTAGCGCACGCGGTCTATGGCCAGCGGCGGGTGGTCGGGCACGACCAGGTCGGAGTCGGGAATGAGCCATGCACACGGGATGCTGCCCACGCGGCCCTCCAAGTCGCTGCCCGTATAGACGGCGATGACCCCCGGCTGGGCGGCCGCTGCGCTGGTATCTATGCTGGTGATGCGGGCGTGGGCATAGGGACTGCGGACGATCACCGCATAGGCCATGTTCGCCAACTGGATGTCATCGCAGTAGGTGGCTTGACCGGTAATCAGACGAGGATCTTCGCGCCGCCGGACCGAGGCTCCAAATAGACGACTGACGGCCATGGTTGCCCTCCTCTCACCCTTTGTCGGATGCCTCGCACTCAATGAACTCTGGGGAGCTTGCCAACCGTCAGGCCTGTCGCCCCGGCAGCCCACTCCCCCGGCAGTAGGGCTACGGCGGTCCTAGCCCGCCGACTGGCTCGCGGCGTGCTGGACGGCCTTGACAATGTTGTGGTAGCCGGTGCAACGGCACAGGTTGCCTTCCAGACCCTCGCGAATCTCTTCTTCACTGGGGTCCGGATGGCGCTGCAGGATTTCGTAGGAGGAGATAATCATGCCGGGCGTGCAGAAGCCGCATTGCAGGCCATGCTGCTCCCAGAACCCTTCCTGCAAGGGATGGAGGCCACCATCCTGGGGAGCCATCGCTGCCAGCCCCTCGATGGTCGTGATCTCTGCTCCCTCCGCCTGCACCGCAAAGACGGTACACGACTTCACCGTCTTGCCGTTCAGCAGCACGACGCAGGCGCCACACTGGCTGGTGTCGCAGCCGATGTGGGTACCGGTCAAGCCCAACGCATCTCGCAAGTAGTGAACGAGGAGGGTGCGCGGCTCAACCTCAGCCGTGCGGGTGGTGCCGTTAATCGTCGCCGATACTTCCTGTGTGCTCACCACGGTATCATCCCCTTTCTGCGCTGGGTATGCCCCGCCCAGGACCTGCCGGTGTCATAGCCGGCGGTCGCCGGTGCGGCGGCACACCAGGGAGTCACTGACCCTCGGCCGGGTGTTAGCGACAGTCTAAGGATGGTCCGGCCGTGAGTCAAATAGTGACTTGCGGCCGGCAGCGTGTCTCAGGAGGGATTCCGGCGCGTGCCGCGGTGCAGCCAGCGGATACGGAGCAAGTCCCACAGGACCCGCGCGGCGTGGGAGACCGTCACGCGCATCCGTGAGCCACCGGCGTTCGTCCACCGCACGGGCACCTCGCACACCCGGTAGCCGCTCCGTTGGGCGAGGTAGAGCAGCTCCACGTCGAAGACGATGCTGTCTAGCCTCATGCGGGCAAACAGTTCGCGGGCAACGTCGCCACGCAGCGCCTTGAAGCCGGCTTGGGTATCGCCGATGCCGCGGACCGCGACCAGGGCGGCCAAAGCGTGGAAGAGCTTGCCGAACGCGCGCCGGTAGCGTGGCTGGCTCGCCCGCATGTCCGACCCGTCGGCTTGCCGCCGGGAGCCAATCGTGATCTCCGCCTCGCCGGCCTCCAGCGGGTGCAGGACGCGCGGTAGCTCGGTGATGGGGGTGGAGAAGTCGGCATCCGAGAACAGCACGTATTCGCCGCGCGACGCCAAGACCGCTGCCCGTACTGCTGCCCCTTTTCCCCGGTTCCGGCGCAACCGGACCAGCCGCACGCCCCGGTGGGCGTAGTCCTGGACCACTTCGACCGTGTGGTCGGTGGAGCCATCGTCGCAGACGACGGTCTCAAAGGTCTGCGGCCAGGTGGTGAGCATCGCCAGGGCGCGGTCGAGTGCTTGGGGTAAACGGTGCTCCTCGTTGAAGGCGGCGATAGCCACCGTCAGGTAGGGCCTGTCCTCAGGCATCAGGCTGTCGTGGGGACAAGGGCGGGAGCGGCCATGCTGCTCCCGCAGTACGAGACGGGCGACCGGCCGCCCGTCCTACTTCAGGGTTTCGAGGTAGACGGCGATAGCTTGCAGTTGCTCCTCGGGCAGCGGATACGGCGGCATCTGCGAGCCTTTCTTGATCCCGGGCGGGTTCTGCACCCAGCGCACGACGTTCTCGCGGTTGAAAGGCAGCACGCCGGCAATCTGGCGGCTGGCAATACCGTCGAGCGCCGGGGCTGCGACGCCGATGGCATCGGTCCCATCAATGGCGTGGCAAGCGCCGCAGACATTGACGGTGAGCACCTTACCCAGCTCTTCCTCGCTCTCGGTGGGCTGTGCCGTCGGCGTCGCCAAGCTCTCTGCTTCGGCGAAGTGCGCTACCATCTCCCACTCGCCGCTCATAATCAGCGCCACCAACTCGTTAATCATCTCGTAGTTGAGCGGGCCGCCGTTCTCCAGTCCCCACCCCACCATCGGCGTATCTTCTCGTCCGTTCTGGATCGTCTTATAGAGGAGCGCGCGCGTCTCCTCGAAGGCTTCGGCGGTGTCGGGCGTGTTTTCGATCTGGAACGCTCCGGTATTGAGCGGCCGCCCGATGTAGACCCCCGGTCCACCTTCCAGGAAGCCTTGGCCCTCCAGCCCGTGACAACTCATGCAGAGGCTGACGTAGGAGTGCGCCCCGCGCTCGACCAAGAAATCGTGCTGCACGGCGGCCGCGGCCTCCTGCCGGCCCGGCTCGTTGGCTGCGTAGGCGATCATCAACAGAAAGGTTTCTATGATGAGCACTACCCCGAACAGCAGCTTGCGGCCGTTGCCCTGCGTGAGGGGCAAGTCCACTTCCTGCTCGCTCCCCGTTTCCGGTACCTCCACCCGCCGGCGGCGCCAGGAATCGAGAATCACGGCCACAGGAAAGATCAGTGCCACTGCGACGATGACGAATGTGAGCACCTACTGCTCCTTCATCGAGAAGTTGGGCGGCCGCCTCCCGGCGCCGCCAATGGTATGTTCGTGTTACCCCTAGGCTGGCGTGACGTGCCCGGCCTCGTGCTTCGAGCGCAGTTGGATGTCTCCTGTATCCACGAGCACCTCGCCATTGTCAATCCTGGTCGTCATGTAGTCAAGTGGCCGCGGCGCCGGCCCGAAGATAAGCTGTCCGTTGGGCAGGTACGTCGAGCCGTGACACGGGCACCGGAACAGCCCCGTGATGTCTTTCCCCTCGTAGTCCCACGTAAAGGTCTCGCGCCAGGGCACGGTGCAGCCCAGGTGGGGGCACGTCTGGAACAAGGCGATGAACCCTTGGGCTAGCCGCACCAGGTAGAATTTCCCGTCAATCTTGTAAGTGACGGAGCCGACCGCGTAGTCGTCAACTTTGCCCATCGAGATGACGCTGCCGAAGGCGCCGCGCTTGCGGGGCCAGAAGAACACGACAAACGCGACGAGGGCTTGCAGCGTGAGCAGGCTCATGGTGCCGAGGCCGAATATGGCCAGCATGCCGCGCCGGGGCACGGTCGCGGCCCCGGCTCTCTGGGCTGCCGCTGTGGTTGCCATCAACTTTTCTCCCGTATCTCGTACCGAGGCAAGCTGTTTCCCGGCGTTAGGCTTGGCGTGGCGGTAACGCCCACGGCCAGTAAAGCTCCATGCCCGGCCCGCGCATCGCGGTGCCGATGAAGGTCAGCACGATCCACGCCACCACAAAGCCGGTGAAATAGGCGATCATCACCTCCCGGATCGTCGGCCTGAACGGACGGATGATAAACCATATCGCGTAGGAGAAGACGAACATAACCACCGTGGGGATAATGACCTCGGGCACCATGCCGGTGCGTAGCTCCGGGTTAATGGCCCCCATCAGCTCTCGCACGCCGATGTAGTAGTCGAATACCACCAGGCCGACGGTGACAATGGCGGTATAGATCGCGATCACGATCGCGATTTTCTTTCCGACGGGTGAGGTGAACCAGTGCCCGGTCTCCTCGGAGTTCACGTCAATATAGGGAATCGCCGCAAGCATAATCAGGATAATCGTCGGCACGATCACGCCCGCCAGCCCCGGATGCATGTGCAGGAGTAGCTCTTGCAGATTCATGAAGTACCAGGGCGCCTTGGAGGGGTTCGGCGTGCGATTGGGGTTGGAGTGCTCTTCCAGCGGCGCATTGATGAACCAGGACATCACGATCAGACCGACCGTCAGCAGCGCGGTCGCCAAGAACTCCGGCATCAGCAGGTGCGGCCAGACCGTCACGTTGACCTGCGCGCGCCGCGCCGCCGAACGGAGCGCGGCGGCCGATGAAGCCGCCCCGGCGGTCCGCCGCGCCGGCCGCCGTGCTGCCGGACGAGGTGCCCGTGTGGCTGCCGGGCGACCGGCGTCAGCCGCCGGTGTCGCTGCCGGAGCCGCGGCAGGGGCTGTCGTGGTGGCCGCAGCCGGTGCGGCCTCAGTTGCCGCCGCCGCGGCGGCCGGTCGCCGCCGGCGACGCCGCAGTGGCGCTTCCCGGCCGCAGTCGGGGGTAAGACAGGTGTTGTTGTTCGCTTCCCACGCGCTGGCGTGGTGGGGGTTCTTGCACTGCGTACAGAACACCACCTCCTCGCCTACCGCAATCGCCGTATCTTCCCCGGGCGGAGCGACCCCGATCCAGGGCGACTTGTCGTTTGCGGTGCTCACAGTGAGCGGGCGCGGTCCACTCATAGCTCTTCTCCACAACGGTTGATAGTCAACGTACCCCTCTCCCCACTGGGGGCCGGCACAACTGCGCCGGTGCCGCTAGGTCTCGCCCGTTTTTTGCCCAATCCCCTATGGCCCGGTGAACGCCTCTGACGCGATTTTGCGGCGAGGCGGAATGATCCATTCACTACTCCTGAGCCATTAGAGAGGCTGCGAAAGACCGCCGTCCTGACGCACGCGCCAGAAGTGTACCGCCAGGAACACTGCCAGCAAGAGCGGCAACGCGATGACGTGGAGGGTATACCAGCGGATCAGCGTATTGCCGCCGATCTGGGCATCGCCCAGCAGGAGCAGGTTGACCTGATCGCCGACGATGGGTGCTGCCCCACCAATCGTCGTCCCCACCGTTACCGCCCAGAAAGCGAGCTGGTCCCAGGGCAGCAGGTAGCCGGTGAAGCTCAACAGCACCGTGAGGAAGAAGAGAATCACCCCCACCACCCAGTTGAACTCTCGCGGCGGTTTGTACGAGCCGGTATAGAAGACCCGACACATGTGTAGAAACACCGTAATCACCATCCCGTGCGCTGCCCAGCGGTGCATATTCCGCATGAGCATCCCGAAGATGATGACCGTCTCCATGTCCTTGATGTCCTGGTACGCCCGCTCCACCGACGGGACGTAGTAGAACATCAGCAGCACACCGGTCACGGTGAGGATGAGGAACATCATGAACGACAGGCCACCGAGGCACCACGTATACGTGAGCTTGACGGCCCCTCGCGGCACGAAGTTCGGGTGGAGGTGGAGGAAGACATTCTTCGCAACCGTCATGATCCGGTTGCGGCGGTCAATGGGATACCCGTAGCGGAAGATCGAGCGCCAGATTCGGCTGTCGTACAGCTTGCGCTCCAAGCTCTCCAGATCGGTCCTTTTGGCCACGCTTTCCTCCCCAAGCAGATCAGCCGCGCGGCAGGTTTGCGAAATAGTTCACAAGCGGCAGCCACATTATAGTCGGGATGGCCGCCAGCACTCAAGCTGCCGCGGCGTTTCCTCGGCACTTGTGCCGAGGAGGGGCAAGTCTACCGCCCGTCATTCCCGTCGTCTCGTCACTGCGGCAGAAGCCGCAACGACGGCCGTCATTTTCAGGCCTGGCGGTGGCTTTGGCAAGACCATAGTGTTTCTGGAGCCGGGGTGAGGAGCGCCGGAGGTGAGGCACGGCCCCTCGCGCGGGAGCAAAATTGGTAGAATAAGCCGGCTCGTCGCCGCCTGGCGGTTCCGCCCGCCTGAGCCGGATTGGCCGAGGTGGCGGAACTGGCAGACGCAAGGGACTTAAAATCCCTCGGCTCGTATGGGCCATACGGGTTCGAATCCCGTCCTCGGCACTATAAAGGCCAGCAATACTCCGCTGGCGGCCCTTCGGGAGGTGCAGAACATGCCTAGAAGAACCCCGCAGCGCCGCGAACGGCGCCGGCCGAAGAAAGCCGCGGCCAGTTCCAAGGCGCACCGCGTCGTAGAAGCATTGGAGCCGACGCCGATGGTGGAAGTGGTCCGCAAGCGTCGTCGCAAGCGGGATCGTGGCACAGAGGAGGACGCAGCATCGCTCGATCAGTAGCGCGGAGACGGCCACGCGGCCGCCGGGGTAGCCCGCCCCGTGCCACCAAGGCCGCGCGTCGTAGTGGCTCGGCGGTGGCCTTGGCGGGACTCTCGCCCGCTGACGCCCGCGCGGCGTTGGCCCGGGCCGGGCCTGCCGCGCTGCCCCCCAGCATCCGATCCTTAGCCGAGGCCGACCCGGACGCGGCGCTCTCCCTTATTGAGGAGTTGGCGGCGGCGCCACCCTGGCCGCTCGCCGGCGCGGCCGCCGAGTCGCTGGGCGCGGTGCGGCTCCCGGCCGCTGCCCACCTGGCCAGCGACTTGGCCGCCGGGGAGCGGCCCCGTGAGGTGCGCCGGGGAGCACGGCGGGCACTCCACCGCCTCAAGCAAGCTGGCATCCACGCCGCTGCTGCCTCACGCGACGAGCCGGCCGGCGCGGCTGCCGCGCCGGTGGCTACCGGTCCGGCGTTCCTCAGCTCCTGTGACCCGAACGGGGCGCGCTTATTCTGGCTGGCGCTGGATATTCCCGGTTCCGGGCGCTCGGCGGCCAACGGCGTCGTCTACGACAGCGGACGGGTGCATTCCTTCACGATTACGCGCCAGTCTCGCGCCGAGTTCGACCAGGAGGTCGCCCGGACGCGCTCGGAAATGGCGGCGCGCGGTGCCTTCCTGGTCACTGAGGTGCCGGTGCCCTATGCGCTGCACCTGCTCACGAGCGCCGCGCAAGCGGCCATCGCCCAGCAGCGCGGCGTCCCGGCCGACTATGCCGTCTACGGCCGCTACCTCGCCGGCCCACCGGAGCCACCGCCCTCGCCGGTCTACGACTATCTGCAAGCCACGGAGGTGCGCTTTCGCCCCGACCTCCTCGATCGGTCGCCGGAGGTGTTCGACGAGCCGGAAATGCGGGGCTGGCATCTGCCTGAAGAGGTCATTAGCCCACTCACGACCGTCTTCCGTGATCGGGAGACAAGCACCCTCTCCCTGCCCCCGGAAGCGGAGCGTGATCGCCTGTCGGCGGCGCTGCGCCAGGTGGTGACGAGTGATTTCCATGATGAGCAAGGGGTGCGCTGGCGGCGCCGCCTGGAGGAGATGGCCTACCATTTCGTCCGTCATGACCGGCGCTGGCCGGCGCAGTTGGCGCTCGCCGCCGCGCTGGCCCTGGAGCCGGAGGGCGCATCGCCCGAGGAGCATCCTTGGGCCCTGCGTCTCGTGCAACGGAGTTTGGCGCGTGCCCTTGGTGTGGACCCGGCCGAGTTCCAGCGTCAGCAGGACCAGGGTGCGCTGGCGGGGCTGTGGACGCCCGGATCCGAGGCCGCTGCCGCTGCCCCGACCATGCCCGGCGTGCCCGGAATGCCAGGGCACGAGGCGCGGCCGAGCGGGCTGATTATCCCGCGCTCATAGCCCGGATCGCAGCGCTCGCCCGTTAGAGTCATACGGGCGGCTCTGGCCAAGGGGCCGCTGATGGTGCCCGGCTCACATCCCAGTTGATGATCTTACTCCTGTCGAGCAAAACTGGAGGCCGATGGTGGTTGGACGCGGGCCGGGGGCGGAGCTTACGTCGGCGGTTGAGACGCCGCTCGCCCGCGCCCTGCCGGTGGTCAGCGATTTCACCGGCGCGCCTTGGCAAGCCGAGCGGCTCGCCTGGCGCTTGCTGCTCTTGGCGACCGTGTTATTCCTGGGCGTTGTCCTCGGTGGCTGGTACACCGTCCGGTGGTATATCGGCAATGCCATTGTCATTAATCAGAGCTTCGGCGAACGGGTCGAGGGCGTCGGCTTCATTCGGCGGGCTGGCCATGCCGAATGGGTCGAGATGCCGATGCCGGGGGTCTCCATCTTTGATGAAGGTGACGCCGTCCGCACCAGCGCCGGCTCGCGGGTCTTCATGCGCCTCTTCGACTTCAGCACGGTCCTCCTCTACCCCGACACCACGCTCCAGGTGGTGCAGTTGCGCCGCGGGCGGTTCGGCCCCGTTGATCGCACCGTCATCTTGCGCCTCGAAAGTGGGCGTGTCCACGTCGGCGTCGCGCCCGATGAACCGCCGTATGAGACGCTCCAAGGGGGTTTCGAGGTGCAGACCCCGGCGGGGCTGGTGGGCCTGCAAGATGGTAGCTACTCCCTGGAAGTGACCCCCGATGAGAGCACCGTCGTGCTAGTACGGGTAGGAAAGGCCATCGCCCACGCTGCCGGCACCAGCCTGCCGGTGGGCACCGGTCAACGTGCCCAGATACCGAAGTACGCTGCGCCGGTCGGACCGTTGCCGATTCCGCGCGACGTGCTGAAGAACGGTAGCCTGCAAGACGGGGTGCCGGGGCCAGCCGGCCAGCCGGGGCGGCCCAGCCACTGGACGGTGCTCGACCTCTCCGAGCGCGAGCCGCCGGGCCGGGTATCGTGGGAAATCGAGGGCGGTCAAGGCAAGGTCTCCTTCGAGCGCGTCGGTGAAGGGCATGGGGAGACGATTATTCGACAGTCTGTCAGCCGAGACCTCTCGGACACCGCTTCCGTCTTGCTGTCTACCGAGGTGCGTGTAGATAGCCACTCGCTGTCGGGGGGAGGCTTTGCCGGTACGGAATATCCGCTGATGCTGCGGGTCATCTATGAGGACATCAACCGCACGAACACTGTGTGGGCGCATGGCTTCTTCATCCATAATCGCGACGACCTGCCGGTACGTGCCGCTACGCAAGTCCAGGCCGGTGAATGGACATCCTACGAGGTCAACCTGTTGGGTCTGGTGCCGCGACCCGCGCACATCGAGCGCCTCGAAGTGCTGGCTGCCGGCTGGAGTTATCGCAGCGCGGTGCGTAACGTGCGGCTGGTCATTGACTGAGGTGCATCCCCATGGCCGGGGCCGGTGCCGTCCGCAGATCAAGCCGAAGGCAGGACTATGCTGACCGTAGGCGTGGACATGATCGAGATTGACCGTATCGAGGGAGTGATCGCGCGCCGCGGCCAGCGATTTCTGGAGCGCGTCTACACACCGGACGAGTTGGCGTACTGCCGAGGGCGCGTGCCGGAGCTTGCCGCCCGGTTTGCGGCCAAGGAAGCGGTCGCCAAGGCGTTGGGAACGGGCATTCGCGGCCTGGCTTGGCGCGACATGGAAGTCGTGCCCGATCACCGCGGCAAGCCGACCGTCGCCTTGCACGGTCGCGCCGCAGCGCGGGCGCAAGCGCTCGGCCTCTTGGAGTGGGCCATCTCGCTCACCCATGCGCGTGCCTACGCTGTGGCGATGGTCGCAGCGCGGTAACGCGGCAAAGACCGGAATCGTCATTCCCGCGAAAGCGGGAATCTGGACTGCACCTGAAAGCAGCAACTATGTCAACTGACGCTGTGCCCCCAACCGGCCAACGCTTGGTCAGCGTTGCCGAGATGCGTGCCCTGGAACAAGCCGCTTTCGCGCGCGGCGTCGCGCCGGCAGCGTTGATGGAGACCGCCGGCTTGGGCGTCGCGCGGGTCCTGCGGCGCTGGCTCGGCTCCCGTCCCGCCGGGAAGACACCCGCCGCTCCACCGTCACGGCGCCGCACCCTCGCCGATGAGACGCTGCTCTACCTCATCGGGTCCGGGAACAATGGTGGCGACGGTCTGATCGTCGCCCGCGCCTTGGCGCCGTATGCACGGGCGACGCGCATCTATCTGGTGCGTGACCGCGGCGATGATCCACTCGTTGCGGCAGCGCAAGCCGCGGGCGCTATCGTCCAGCCCGGCACGACCGACGCCGGCCGCAACCGGCTCGCCGCGTGGCTGCGCGCGGCCAGCGTGGTCGTTGATGCGATCTTGGGTATCGGCGCCGCCCCGCCCTTGCGCGGGCCGGCCCAGGAAGTGCTCGCCGCCGTCCGGCAGGCCCGCCGCGGCACCTGGCCGCGCACCGTCGCTGTGGACGTGCCCAGCGGCATTGACAGCGACAGCGGACGAGCCGATCCCGTAGCGTTTACCGCCGATACGACGATCTCCACTGGGCCGGTGAAAGTGGGCCTCTATCTGCCCCCCGCTGCCGGCTTGGTCGGCCGGATACAGGACGTGGACTTGGAGCTGTTGACCGCTGGTTCTGCACAATCCGATGAACGTTTAGGTGGTGCAGAGCCAGCGTGTCAGTCGTCCGAGATGCAGGCGGCGGTCCCCGTTAGCACGGTACTTGCGACGGCCCCGGTGTTGGCGGCGCAGTTGCCACCGCGCCCGGCGGCCAGCCACAAGGGGACGTTCGGCAAGGCGCTCGTGGTCGGTGGGTGCGGGCAGTACACGGGCGCGCCGGGGCTGGCCGCGCGCGCTGCCGGCCGCGTTGGCGCCGGCCTCGTGAGCCTGGGCTTGGCGGCCAGTATCCAGCCGATTGTCGGCGCCACCCTGCTCGACGCTACCTATTTGCCCCTCCCCGACGAGACGCCCGGCTCCCTCGGCCCCCAGGCAGCCGTGCCGCTACTTGCCGCTGCCGAGGGCTACGATGCGGTGCTGATCGGGCCGGGTTTGGGCCGCGCGCCGGGTGTAGACGAGTTTGTGGCGGCCGTTGTGCGATGGCTGGCTACAGGGGGCGAGCAACCTTATGGAATCGTTGTAGATGCCGACGCCCTCAACGCGCTCGCCGGTACGGCCATCTGGTCGGAGTTGGCGCCTGGCCGCTGCATCCTGACCCCCCATCCTGGCGAGATGGCCCGGCTCGTGGGGTGCTCGGTCGCTGAAGTGCAGGCGCAGCGCGTCCCTATCGCGCGAGAGGCCGCGCAGCGCTGGCAGCAGATCGTGGTCTTGAAGGGCGCCCCGACCGTTATGGCCGCTCCAGACGGCCTGGTGACGGTCCTCCCCTTTGCCAATCCGGCGTTGGCTACCGCCGGCACCGGCGACGTGCTGGCCGGCACCATCGTCGGGCTACTGGCGCAGGGCGTGCCGCCGCACGCAGCCGCGCGGCTCGGCGTGTGGCTGCACGGCACCGCCGGCGAGCACGTGCGCGCCCAGGTCGGTGTGGCCGGTGCGGCAGCGAGTGACTTACTCCCGCAGTTGCCGGCCGCCATCCGCCACCTGCGAGGCGGCTAGCGCCACCAACCCGTTGCGGCAATAACTCCAGCGTTGATGCACTGGGCGCTGTTGGCATTTCCCGGCCACTGTTCTGGAAATAACGCCCATCCGTCATTCCCATGAAAGCCGGCATGACGTAAGGCGTTGGTGGAGCCACCTTCTAGCGCAAACATCAACGGAGCCTAGCCAGGAGGTAGGTAATCCCGTGGTGCAAAACGCAGCAGAACTGATGCCCCGGACTGAGGCGCTCCGTGCGCCGGTGCCGGCTACCGCCGCGCCGGCGGTAGCCCCGGATCATCCCAGCCTCGACCCGGAGGCGCTCATCTGGGCGGAAGTCAACCTGGCTGCGCTCGCCGCCAACGTCCGCGTGCTGCGCTCCCACGTCGGGCCGCGCGTCCGGCTCGTCGCCGTCGTCAAGGCCAACGCCTACGGACACGGTGCCGTGCCGGTTGCCACGGCGGCGCTGGCGGCCGGCGCGGACGGCCTGGCGGTGGGACGCCTGGACGAAGCCGTCGAGTTACGCAACGCGGGCATCACCGCACCGATCTTGGTGATGGGGCCGGTGCCGCCTTCCGGCGCGTGGCGCTGCGTCGCACTGCGGCTCACGCCAACCGTCCATAACCTGACTATGGCCCAGGCGCTCGCGCACGCAGCGCGCGCAGCCGGACGGGTGCTCCCCGTTCACGTCAAGGTGGATACGGGCATGAGCCGCTTTGGCCTCCTGACGGACGAGGCGGTCGCCTTCACGAGCGTCGTGGCGGCTCTCGCAGGGCTGGCAGTCGAAGGCCTCTATACCCACTTCGCTACGGCCGACGCGGACGATCTGACCGCTACGCGGCAGCAGTTGGCTGATTTTCTGGATGTCGTCGGCCGGCTGCGGGCGGCCGGCATCGCCCCGGCCGTGCTCCATGCGGCCAACAGCGCCGCGACCTTGGCGCTCCCGGCGGCGCATCTCGATCAGGTGCGCGTCGGGGCGGCGCTCTACGGTCTGCACACGACCGCCGCTCGTAACCCCGCCGCCAACGCACAGTTAAATGGAGAGCGGTGGCACGCTTCCGGCGCGCCATCCCTCGCGTCGGCACTCCGTCCCGTACTCACCCTCAAGACGCGCGTCATCCGCCTCCGCCAGGTGCCGGCCGGCACGCCGGTGAGCTATGGCGCCACCTACCACACGCCGCGGGCCACCTGCCTTGCCACCCTCGCCGCCGGCTATGGCGACGGCCTAAGCGTCGCCCTCTCCAACCGCGGTGCCGTGCTGCTCGGTGGGCAGGTCTGTCCGATTGTAGGGCGCGTGTGCATGGATCAGCTCGTTGTGGACTGCCGCGACCGTCGCGGCATACAGGAAGGCGATGTGGCTGTCCTTATCGGGCAGCAAGGCGCCGCGGCCCTCTCCGCTGAAGACGTGGCAGCGGCCAGCGGCAGTACCAACTACGAGGTCGTCACCCGCCTGTTGGCCCGCGTACCCCGGTTCTATCACCGCAGCCAAGTGCCTGCGAGCACGGTTCACCCGCCCAACGGTGCCACGGCACCTCCACTCTCCCCGCTCCCCGTCATTGCGGCGCAAGCCGCAATCCAGACCAGCCGGGGGGCTACGAATGGCGCTGGATTCCGGCTTCCGTCGGAGTAAACCACGCCTCTACCCCCGCAATCTCCGCCGCCGCTCTTGCGCTATCGCCGCCGGTACCGGCTCGGCGCCCCGCTGGGCAATGATGATGCCGGCCACAATGGCCGTCCCGCCGACCACAAGCGTCAACGTCAGCGGCTCGTGCAGGAAGATGACGCTCAGTGCCACGCCCAATGGCGCGATGAGGTATTGGAGATTGGCCACCTGTGTCACCGGCAGGACGCTGAGTGCGTAGAACCAGAGGCTGAAATTGAACGCCGTACTGGACAGCCCCATGTGTAGGAGCAGGAGCAGGGTGCCGGGGGAGACGCTACCCAAGAAGGTGAACCCGCCGGCAAACGCAAACACGAGTGGGGTGCATACCAGTGCTCCCGCAAGGCACGCCAGTGACGTGGCGGCTATGGCGTCTCGACCGGGCATCACTCGCCGCGCGACGATAGTCGCTATGGCGATGAGCACGCTGCCGGCCAGCGAGAGACCGACCCCGCGCAAGTCGGCCGTGGCAAATGCTTGCCACCAAGGGGCACTGCCCGCCGCAGTGTCGGCGCCGATCACGACAAGGCCCACGCCGACGAGCGCGATGAGCGACCCCGCGAGCAGCCGGCCCGGGTGGATGGCACGACCGAGCAGTGCCGCCGCGAGCGCCAGCCACAGCGGGGACGTGTTGTTGAGCAGGCCGTTCACCGATGCCGGGAGGAACTGCTGGGCCGACAGCACCAGTAGCGAGGTCCCGACAAAGTTCAGCAGTCCCAGCAGCAGCCAGCCCCACGGCCGCGTCCTACCCTCGACCCGCAGCTGCTCCCAGCCGCTGCGCAGACCACGCTTCGAGACAATGGTGATGAGCGCCAGCGCCAGCCCGGCGACGGCAGCGCGTGCCCAGACGATATGCAGCGGCTCGACCTCGGCCAGCGCGACCTTTGCGGCCGGATACATGGAGGCCCAGCCCAGGCTGGATAAGGCGGCAGCCAGAAAGGCCCAGCGTTCACGGCCCATGGATGCTCTTCAGGTTGGCGGGAATAGGTCCGGCAGCGGTGTAGTGCGGCTCACCACCGTCGGGAGCACCCATTGTACCTACCTGCTCAGGCCGTGCAGATGCCGGACGCCGCAGCGTGCTCACCGCCGGCGGTGCGGTTGCTGGTACACTTGTGGGCAGAGTGGTGTGCCGGTGTACCGGCGTCGTGGTCTGAATAAGGTGAGTATCGTGACCGCAACCGTCTCTCGGCGTGAGCACGTGAAGCGCGTTGATGCGGACCGCCGCGAGCGCTTCAAAATCCTGGATAGAATGCGTGAAGCCTTCAAGGATGTACCTGCTGAAGAGATCGAGCGGGAAGTCAATCGCGCCTACGCCGAGGTCAAACGCGAGAACATCGCACGGCGCGCTGCCAACTCTTCATGATTCGTGCCGTCCTTGATGTCAACGTCCTCGCTTCCGGTTCCTTGAAGGCCCCCACTCCACCAGGACTGCTCCTGGATATCTGGCAGGCGGGCAGTTTTCGGTTGATTATCTCCGCGCATATCCTGACCAATCTCCGGCGGGCCTTGGCCAAGACCTACTTTCAGCGGCGGCTCACTGCTGCGGAGACCATTGCTTTCCTTACCCTGTTGCGCCAAGAAGCCATCCTAGCTCCCATCATCGTCCCGGTGCAGGGCATCGCACCGGATGCCGAAGACGATTTGGTGCTGGCGACCGCCGTGAGTGGGCAAGCCGACTATCTCGTGACGGGAGATGCGGCATTTCAGGACTTGCACAGCTACCGGGGCATACAGATTGTCAGTCCGCGTGCGTTCCTGGGAGTTCTTACGTCATCCTAGCCCCGACCGAACCCGCATGACGACTAGCTCCCCGGCGTCAGTGTCAACGTCGTCACTGCCTCCCGCGCGGCAGCATCCCGGTCCAACGGCAGGTAGTGGTAGCGACCGGCCAGCCATTCCGCCAGTTGGTCGCCGTAGTGCGGGCTGCCGGGGTGCCCCGATTGCCCCTGCGCGTCAACGGCCCACAGACCGGGGGGATCGGTGCTCAGGTCGGAGATCAGGCGGTAGTTGGCGCCCATCGCCGCGCCCCAGTTCGGATCGAAGCCCGTATTGCAGACGGTCGTGCCGTTGCCACGCACCGGCTTCCCACCGCGGTCGAGCAGCCTGCCTAGGTCGCCGCGCTGCGTGAGCACGTGGCGCAAGTGAATCTTGTGGAGTTGCCCCCACTGCCACTGGGTCATGTCCGGACCGAGGCGGCCGGTTAGCTCGTCCAGCGCCGCCCCCATCGCAGCCACAATCGCCGGCTCGCGCTGGCCGTCCGCAAACCAACTGCCCTCATCGCCTGCGAGCAGCGCCGTGGCCAGCCCGGCGACCGCCCCGGCGACGAGCGTAGCCGTCTCCTCCGGGAACCGCTCCGCGGCCACGCGCTGGCTCCAGTGGCCGAAGAACACGTCGAAGATCGTCGCCCCAATGCGGTCCGTCTCCATCCGGCAGTCCCACTCCGCCAGGTGCCCGGCTGCCTCCTGAATCCGCGGTTCGTCGCTCCCGGCAAGCACCTGTAACAATGCCGGCATACAGGCTACGGCGCGCAGCGAGAGTACGTCCTGGTGCATCCGCGCGAAGTCGTCACGCGAGTGCTTGGCCTCCGCTTCGAGCAGCTGCCGCACGCGGCGGGCGCGGTAGCCGCTCGCCCAGCGACCGAACAGCGGATAGGGGAAGTCGTCGGGAGCCGTCCGGTTGTTCGCCGAAGCGATCCACCCGCGCTCCGGGTCACTCAACCGCGGCATACCCTCCCAAGGAATCAAACCCTGCCACTGGTGGGCCGGGTCCCAGCCGGGGCGGTAGCCCCGTTCCTCGGCGCTGCGGACCGGTATCTGGCCGGCTGCCTGGTACCCGATGTGGCCCGCGTCGTCTGCCAGCACCAGGCTCCATGTCGGCACGCGCCACCCCTGCACCGCTTCCCGCAGCCCGCCGACCGTTTCGGCGCGATCCATCGCCAGTAGCGATGTGAGCCAGCCACAATAGGTTGTGCCGAGCCAGCGCAGCGACACTGGGCCGTTTGCGCGTGCCGATGCGGGCAGCAACTCGTCCACGATGGGACCGTTGCGCGACGAGCGGATCGTCTTCCGGATCGTGTCGCCACCCCGCACCTTGATCGCCTCGACTCGCTCCCGGGCCGGTTCCCACCGGCCGTCGTAGAGAAAAGCGCCGGGGTGTACCGGGTCCGTGCGCTCCTGGTACAGGTCGCGTTGCGAGCAGATGTTGTTCGTAATGCCCCAGGCCACGCGCTCATTGCGCCCGAACATCACCGCTGGCATCCCGGCGTAGGCCATGCCGGTCACGTTGAACGAGCCGCCGGCCAGCGTCACCTCGTACCAGCACGATACCGCCGCGAAGGCGATGTGTGGATCGCTCGCCACCAGCGGCTTGCCGGTCGTGGATCGCGACCCGGCAATCACCCAGTTATTGCTACCGATACCTTCCTCCGGGTCGCCGACCGCCGCCCCGACCGGCTGCGTCCCCACCTGCGCGGCCGGATACGAGCCTGGCGGCAGAATGCTCTCGTCATCCGCCTCGCCCTCCAGAAAGGCGTGGTAAAGCGCGCCTTTGCCCAGGGCGCGCTTGCCTAGCTCCGGAATGAAGATCACCGGCAGGCGCACCGTCAAATAGGCGCGGAACTCGCCGGCGATAGCCAGACAGTCCACCGGCGACCACGGCTCAGGCGTGTAGTCCAGCAGATCGAACTCAATGGGCAGCCGGTCCCCGCTCGCTCCAATGACCGCGTTGACGCCGTGAGAGAAGGCCGTGACCAGCCGCCGGGTCTCGTCGGGTGTCTGCCGCCATTCCGCTTCCGCAATCCGGCGCAGATCAAGCGTGCGCGCAGCGATGTCCAGGTCCAATCCATCGGGACCGAGAACCTCGGAGAGCCGCCCCACCGCCTTGCGCCGCAGATAGTCGAGTTGGAACAGGCGATCCTGCGCCATCGCGTAACCGAAGCCGAAGAACAGGTCCTCGTCAGTGTCCGCCGAGACGTGCGGGATTCCCCACCGATTGCGATCAATCCTCACCGCCCCGTTGACCGCCGCACGCTGACTGCCGCTCTGACCGGGCACGCGCGCCCGCGTCTCCGTCTGCCACCAGGCCTCGAACTCCGCGCGAGATAGGCCACCCGCAGCGCAGACCGCCTCGACCGACTCGCCGGCTCCGAGGCGCCTCAGCAATTCCTTTGATCCAAGCTTCACCGTTCTAGCCTCCTGCCCCTCTCCCATATGGATGAGGCTACTGCAGAGTCGTCATTCCCGCGAAAGCGGGAATCCAAAACCGCCCCCGCTGCGGCGGAAGGACTGGCATGTTCCCTCCCCCGTCGCAACGGGGGAGGGTTAGGGAGGGGGCGCCACCTCACACCCCGGCCAGTGCCTCCCGGCAACGGCGCAGGGCGGCGACGTGCTCGTCCGCCGTGTGTAGGCCCGCCCCCATCGTGTTCACCGTCAGGTAGGACGCGCCGAGCGTACGCCACCACGCCGCGCGAGCCTGCCACTCGTCCTCGTTCCCCCCGGCAAACGTTACTGATCCTTCAATGCCGATCTCCGCCGGATCGCGTCCGGCCGCGCGCGCATAGTCGTGCAAGCGCGCCACGGTCTCCTCCGCCTCCTGCCCCGGATGGAATTGCGGAAACCACCCGTCGCCCAACCGTGCAATCCGGCGCAGCACCGGGTCGGCCCCGCCGCCGAACCAGATGGGAATCGGCCGCTGCACCGGCAGCGGATTGATGCCGGCGTTACTGATCGTGTGCCACCGTCCCTCGAACGTCACCAGCTCCTGCGTCCACAGGGCGCGCAGCACCTGTACCTGCTCCGCGCTGCGCCGGCCGCGGTCGTGGAAGCTCGCGTTCATCACCTCATACTCGACCCGGTTGCGTCCGATCCCCACCCCCAGCCGCAGGCGACCGCCGCTCAGCACGTCAAGCTCGGCCGCCTGCTTGGCGACCAGCGCCGTCTGCCGCATCGGCAGGATCAGGATGCCGGTCACGAATTCGAGCCGTTGCGTGACCGCCGCCAGGTAGGCAAAGAGTACCAGCGGCTCGTGAAACTGGTCCTCGTGCGTGTACATCCGCCAGCCATGCGTGAGCCGGTCCGGATGCGCGCCAATCACGTGCTCATAGGCCAGCAGATGGTGATAGCCCAGGCCCTCTACGGCCTGAGCATAGTCGCGGATCACGACCGGATCGGCGCCCAGTTCGGTTTGCGGCAAGACAGCCCCCAGTTGCACTATTCGTCCTCCTCTTCTCACTAACCCCTATCCGTCATTCCGGCGCAAGCCGGAACCCACGTCCCCCTGCACAGCGGGGGGACCATAGGGGGGCTAGAGCCTGGCCGACGTCGCCACGCTCTGCCCTCCTCTCGCTACTGCGCGACGTAGCCGCCGTCTACGGGCAGCGCGTGCCCGGTGACGAACGAAGCGGCCGGCGAGCAGAGCCACACGACCGTCTCCGCCACCTCGTTCGGCCGGCCCAGCCGCCCCACCGGATGAGCCGCGATCATCTGCGCTTCCTGCTCCGGCCGCTGGGCTAAAACCTGGTGCGTCATCGGCGTCTCGATGAAGCCAGGGCACACCGCATTGACCCGGATACCCTCCTGCGCGTTCTCCAGCGCAGCCGCCTTGGTCAGCCCCACCACCCCATGCTTACTGGCCGCGTAGGCGCTACCGCCCCAGCCGGAGCCAACCAGACCATAGATCGAGGCCGTGTTGACGATGGCGCCACCCCCTTGCCGGCGCATCTGGCTAATCTCGTACTTCAAGCACAACCATACCCCTTTGAGATTGACGCTGATGACCCGGTCCCAGGTTTCCTCCGGGTGCTCGTGGATGAGGCCGCCCCCACCGGCCTGCGGTGTCGAGACACCGGCGTTATTGAAGGCACAGTCTAGCCGGCCATAGGCAGCCACGGTCTCGCGCACCAGTGCCTCGACCTCGGCAGCCTGCGCGACGTCCGTCCGGACAAACAGCGCCTCGCCCCCGGCCGCCACGACTCGCCGGACCGTTTCCGCGCCCCCCTCGGCATCCACGTCGGCAACGACCACCCGCGCGCCGGCCCGCGCAAACGCCAACGCCGTCGCCCGACCGAGTCCCGACCCACCACCCGTCACCAGCGCAGCCTTCCCCTCCAATAGACCAGCCATAACAAGCCTCTCTCCCTGGTAGTCCCGGCCAACGGGCACGGCACGCCGATAGAGCCTAGCGTAACCCGGACGCGGCGGCTAGAGTCGAGACGTGGCCTCGGAGGTGGTCCGTGAAGGAGGATCGTTGTGCGCTACGAGGAACTGAAACGCATTGTTATCTCGGTACCGGATATACGGGGCTGGGATTTCTCGCCGGCCCGCATGGGTTGTGATCCCGCGCCGTGGGATTATGTCGAGGTCGTGCGGCGCTATCTGAAACCCACGGACCACGTCCTTGACATCGGTACCGGCGGTGGTGAGGTGTTCCTGTCGCTCGCCCCGTACTTTGGCGTGGGCGTAGGCATTGATACGAGCAATACCATGCTCCAGGTAGCCCAGGGGAACACGCCCGAATCCCTGAAAGGGAAGGTCTCCTACCGCCGGATGCGCTCCGAGGCCTTGCAGTTTCCCGATGCCTCGTTCGACATCGTACTGAACCGACATGCCACCGGCTTTGCCGAGCAGGTCGTGCGCGTTCTGCGTCCCGGCGGCCTGTATATCGAGCAACGAGTGGGTGACCGGAACAGTCAAAACATCTTCACGGTCTTTGGCTGGGGATCGAACGGTGAATACTGGCGCAGCGTCGTGCGAGACAAAGGCGTGGTATTTCAAGATAGCGCCATGTTGAGCGATTCCTTCCGGCAGTCGGGCTGTGCCGTGATCGCACGTGGAGAGTACGATGTGCGCTGCTACTTTCTCGATGTAGCGAGCTTCATCTTTGACCTCAAGGCTTCTCCCTGGCCGGAAGACTTCGACATCGAGATACACTGGCGGCAGGTGGGCCAACTCATCAGCCAGTACTCGACCCCGCGAGGTATTGAGACGAACGAGCATCGCGAGCTGCTCATTGTGCAAAAGCCTCTCGCTGCCGGCTAAACCCTCACCTCTACTCCAGCCGGAAATAGCTCCCCGCGATGTACCGCACGCACGCCGGCTCCGGCACTGGCTCGCCGTCCCGCGATGTGATCCAGTACGCAGTGAAGAGCCGCCCGTCCGGGAGCTCGGTCAACACCTCGTAGCCCAAGTCCCACGTGTAGGCGTCCCCGCGCACCACAAACTCCTCGCTCCACGTCTCCCCCAGATCGTCGCTGACCACGCCGAGAATACCGCGCCCGCCGCGCGCCGGATACTCGCGGCGCGCAAACAAGACCACAATGCGCCCGTCGCGCAGCACCAGCCCCCGCGGCGACCGGTACCGCGGACCGGTGCGATCCCCAGGCGCCCGGTCCGGGAGCGGTCCGGTGAGCGGCAAGCTGTACGTGCCGGGGCTGACAATCGCGCGTGGTGCCGACCAGTTCATGCCGTCGTCTTCCGAAAACGCCACGTGCGGCCAGCCCTCGGGCAGTTGGTGCATGACGCACATCAGCCGGTCGTCGGGCAGTACGTGTACCCCCACGTAGCTGTAGCCGTATGTGTGGTCTGGTGCCCGCCGGGCACTGGCTACCTCGCTCACGTACTGCCAGCTCAGACCGTGGTCGTAGCTCACGTAGAAACAGACGGTGTTGCGGTGATTAGTGCTGCCCACAATCCCCAGCACGCCGTTGTCAAACTGCACGTGCCCCAGGTTCACACACAGCAACCCGCCGTCCGGCGCCCACGACGGCCCCTCGATCAGCGTGGCGTGGCGCTCCCACGTGCGGCCACGGTCGCGGCTGCGGAGGGAAAAGGACGGGGGATGCTCGCGGCGACCCAAGTGAAAGTTGATGCCCGGTTCGTCTGGCGAGGCGTTGAGCAGGCGCCCGCCAAACGGGAACTGCAAGTACTCGCCGTGGCAGAAATGAATGATCGCGTCGGGGTCCGTGAGATCAATCTGCTCCCGCTCCTCCGGTGCCACCGGGCGCAGCCAGTCGAGAATCTCCTCCAGCGTCCGGTCGTTGTTCCATATCCAGGTGCGCTCGCTATCGGGCCAGGTCCGCCCGTAGTCGAACGAGCGACTGAGCAGCACGCCGCCCGCCTTGGCCCCGCGCTCGGTAATCGGGTAGGCGTGCCGGCCCGTGCGGAGCGGCGCCAGCGGCGCCTCGTAATCCACCGGCCCCACTAGGTACGCCACGGCCAGTTCACCGTCGCCGAAGTTCCACATCCCCCCGCGGTTGGGGCCGTACATGTACAGCCCCGGATCATAGTGGACCCGCAGGTGCTCGACCTCCCGCACCGCGACCTTGCGAACACCGAGTCGCCGTCGGGACGGATACATGCCCATCGCGTTCTCCTCTCCTCCGCGCCTGTGCCGCGGCATCACTGTGGTCGGATCCACTCAGTCTATACCCTCACACCGCGCACCCTGATACGCTTACCCCGCTCACCGCAGCGGCGGCCCAGCACGCCCCGCTACCGTGTGGACCGACCCTCGCGAGGAGAAGAACGGCAGATGTTAGGCCAGCAACCACGAGTAATCCGCGCCGGCTGTCTGATTGACGGTAGCGGCCAGCCAGCAATACGCAACGCCGCCGTCGTGATCGAGGACGGCGTCATCACCTTCGTTGGCCCGGAGGACTCCCCCGAAGTCCCGGCGGTGCCGGATGAGCAGCAGCTCGATGCCCGCGATGGTACCGTCCTCCCCGGCATCATTGATACGCACGTGCATCTCGCCTTCAACACGCGGAAAGCGGCTGCCGTACCCGAAATCATCGAGCAGACCCAAACCGACGACCTGACCCTGCTCGGTGGCCGCGTCATCCAAGCGGCCCAAGCGGCCCTCTCCGGCGGCACCACCACCCTGCGCGACTGCGGCGCGCCCGGTTTCGTGACCCTCCGCATCCGCGACCTGATCGCCAGTCGCTTTATCAGCGGGCCGCGCCTGCTCGCCAGTGGCATGCCCATCACCACGACCGGCGGTCATCTCTGGTGGTGTGGCCTGGAAGCCGACTCGCGCGACGACGTCATCCGCGCGACGCGCATGTTGATCCGCGAGGGCGTGGACTTCATCAAGATCATGGCCACCGGTGGCGGCATGACCGTCGGGACCAATACGGCCCAGCCCCAGTACGATGCGGAGGCGCTCGCAGCCATCGTGCGCGAGGCCCGGCGCCTCGGCCCCCCCTCCGAGGCCGGGCGTTCCGGGCGCTTGACCACCGCCCACTCCCACTGTGCCGCCGGCCACCTCAACTGCGTCACTGCCGGCGTGGACATGATCGAGCACTGTAGCTGGAACACCCCCGAGGGCGGCACCCGCTTCGAGCCGGAGGTGGCCAAGCAGTTCGTGGATCACGGCACCTACATCAGCATCACCCTCGGCAACACCCCCCGCGGCATCACGCCCGATTCGCCGGAGTCCGACTTGCCGGCCCGCCTCCGCGAGCAGTGTGAGATCGTCCGGCAGAAGCACGATCTCGGAGTACGGATCGTCTTCAATAGCGACGCCAGCGCGCCGATCAAGCAGGTCGAAGAGTTCCCCCGCACGGTAGCCGTAGTCGCCGCCCATTCCGGCCTGTCCCCGGAGATGGCCGTCCACACCATCACCGGCCGCTCCGCCGCCGCCATCGGTTTCGACGGTCTGATCGGACTACTCGCGCCCGGCCACCTCGCCGACGTGCTCGTCGTTGACGGCGACGTGAGCGCCGACGTCGCCGCGCTCAGTCAAACCCGCTGGGTGCTGCGCGACGGCGTGATCCTCTCCGACGGACACGGCGTCCTCGCCACCCGCACCACCCTCAACCCCGGCTGGTAGCGCCGCGAAGTTGCGCCGTGTCAGCATCGTTCATGGCGTTCTCCGAAACCCATGTCCCCCTGCGAAGCGGGGGTGCCATAGGGGGCCAACCATACTCCCCCTCGCCACATGGTGGAGAGGGGGCCGGGGGGTGAGGCCAGGGCTATCCCGCCGCCGCGGCCCGGAGCTCCTCCTCAAATCGCTGCGCCACGATCTCTAGCTCGCCCGGCTGGATGTTCAGCGGGTCCACGTAGATTTCGTCCGATACCCCGAATATCGAGACGTAGATCCGCGGCGTGCCGGCGAGCAGCCGGGCGTGGATGGTCTCCCGGCTCGGCCCCTGCCATGCTGGCGTCAGGTAGGCCACCGCGTGTGGCAGTACGTGGTCGAAGTTGTGCTCGACCACCGCCCGCAGACCCGGAATGTCCGCAATCCGATCCACGACCATCTGCATCTGCTCTCGGTATTCCGCCATCTCCGCCGCCTCATCTACCGCAACGAAGGCCTCGACCGCGGCAACCAGGCCGACGATCTCCTCCCGCGATACCTTCATGGCCCGGCCGACCGTCGCATTGGGCGCGTTGTTGAGCCTGGCCCACTCCACCCAGTCTTTCGTGCCCAGCAGGATGCCCGTGCTCTGCGGCCCGCGCACCGCCTTGCCACCGCTGAAGCTCACCAAGTCGGCGCCCTCGTCGAGGAACTTGGTCAGATTGGCTCGCGGCGGCAGCCGCGAGGCCGCGTCGCACAGCACCGGCAGATCGTGGCGATGGGCAATCTCGGCCAGCGTCGGCAACGGAACGCTCCCTCCCTGCTTGAACGACGACTCCAGGTGGATCAGCCCCACGGTCTGGTCCGTAATCGCGGCCTCTAGCTCATCCGGGGCACACCCGCTCGCATCGCCCACCTCGACAAACCGAGCGCCGGGAGTCAGGTACAGGTGGTCGTAGACGAAGCGATGCCGCCGCTGGATGACGAGTTCGTTGGCCATCCCGCGCGTGTCCGGCAGGCGCGCGATCTTCTCCGGATCGCCGCGCGTGATCGCCGCCGCCGACTGCAACGTCAGCCCGCTCCCCGCGCCCGCCGTCACCGTCGCCGCCTCGGCGCCGACCGCCGCCGCGATCATCTCCCCGGCCCGGAGGACCAGCTCATCCATCCTGAAAAACAGCCCGGCGGCCTCCACCATCGCCGCCAGCACCTCGTCCCGCGGACGACTGCCGGCATGTAGCGTATTCGGCCCACCGGCGTTGATGATCGGCGCCACACCGAACCGCTTCACGAGCGCCGCCGCGCTGCCCTGCTCTCCCACTCCAAGCCTCCTGCGTCCCCTGTAGCCCCACGATACCCGCGCCTGGCGCCGGCGCCATGAGACCCGCTGGACTGTACCACACCTCCCGTCCCCCCGCCGCAGCGGGGGGACCATAGGGGGGCTACATCCCACTACCCGATTAAGTTGTCAGCTTTCATAAGGGAGAGGGCCGGTCAGGGGGCCGGGGGGTGAGTCCCGAACCAACCACTCAAAAACCTACCTTTATGAGTGCCCGGGGGTAGTTCAGTGGACACCACCCAGCCGCCGCCGCATACTGGCAGCAGCGCCGGGCGGCACACGGTCCGCTGTGCCGCCGCCGGCGACGCGATCTGATAGAGACAGGCAATCGGAGGACAGTGATGTTGAGGCTCGGCATTGTCGGTAGTGGCGGCATGGGTAGCTCGCACGCCCATGGCACCAACTTGGCGGCCCCCCGCTGCTCGCTCGCGTGGGTCGCCGACGTGGACGGAGACCGTGCGGGACAGCTCGCCGACGAGGTGGGCTGCCGCGCCATCACCGACTGGACGGCCGGCCTCGCCGACGTAGACGCGGTCACCATCTGCACCCCCCACCACCTCCACGCCCCCCAGACCATCGCCGCCCTAAGGGCCGGCAAGCACGTCATGGTCGAGAAGCCGATGGCCATGAACGAGGCCGAGTGCCGCGAGATGATTCGCGTGGCCGACGAGGTTGACCGCCGCCTGATGGTCGCCTACACCATGCGCTTTCGTCCCGCCCCGGCGCGCCTCAAAGAGCTACTCGTTGAGGGCAGCTACGGCCCGCCCTTCAAGGTCAGTGCCTGGACTCAAGGCTTTCTCGACCCCGCCGGCCGTATCCGGCACTGGGCGGCGCGGCGCGATCAGCTCGGTGGCGGCGTGCTCTTCAGCCACGGCTGCCACTACATTGACCTTATCCAGTGGTACCTCGACGCCCTGCCGACCAAGGTCGCCATGGTCGGCACGCGGCGCGGTACCGACTGGCTCGAAGGCGAGGGTACGGCGCACGCTGTCCTGGAGTTTCCCGACGGCGTACTGGCCTCCTACGACTGTAGCTGGGGTATGCGCCACGCCGTGCTGGACGGCATCCACATCCACTGCCCCGAGGCCCTCCTCGTGAGCAACTACACGACGATAGAGGTGGTCCGCGGCCGAGAGCGCGAGGAGATCTTCCCGCCCCCCGGTCCCGGCGAGACGCCGGCCGGCTGGGCCACCCTCGGCGAGATCAACCACTTCCTCGATTGCATCGAGCGTGGCCAAACCCCGCTCACGGACGGCCGCGAGGGCCTCAAGTCGCTGCAAACGATCTGGCAGCTCTACGAGCAAAGCGGTTGGGACGGCCGCTGACCGGGGGAGGGAAGCCCTGTCCCCCCGCCGCAGCGGGGGGACCATAGGGGGGCCGGCGGACGCCCGACCGGCGGACGGCGGACGGCTGAAAGCTAACAGCTATTCCGGCCACGGCCAGGAACGGCCCAGCGGATCGCGCACGTCTACCGAGAACTCACCGATGTTCTCGATGGCGATCCGGCAGACGTCCCCTTCCTGCAGCGGGCTAAGGCCATGGTGGTTGGTGCCGCACGCGATCACGTCGCCCGGCAGCAGCGGCACCACCCCCGCGCCCCAGGCCAGCACCGTCGGGATCGGGTGCTCCATATCGTCCGTGTTGTAGTCCTGGCGCAGATCGTCGTTCACCCACAGCTTCACGCTCAGATTCTGCGGATCGCCCACCTCGTCGGCGGTGACAACCACCGGGCCGAGCGGCGCGAACGTGTGGAACGACTTGCCCAGAAAGCTGGCCCCCGCGTTCGTCGGCGGCCAGCTGCGGCCGGACACGTCAATGAACGCCGTAAAGCCGAACACGTGGCTCGCCGCCTCCCACTCGGTGATGCGGAACGCCGGGCGTCCAACGACCAGCGCCAACTCGGCTTCGTGGTGGAAGATCGAGCAGTCGTGCGGGGGCAGATTGACCGTATCGCCGGGGCCGATCACCGCCTGCGGCGACTTCATGAAGCCGTTCAGCGGTCGTTTCGGCCGATCCTCGCCTTCCATGTAGTTACCCGCGCAGCAGATGATCGTCGTCGGCCGTAGTGGTGCGCGCAACTGCACATCGCCCAGCGACATACCATCACCGCCCCCGGCAACGTCCTGCAAGGCGGCTTCCACTTCGTCCCACGCCGCAATCACCGGCCCCAGGCCTTGGCTGCCCAGATCGGCTGATGTCAGCCCCGGCACGGCGCCGGTCGCATCGTGTATCTGCTCGCCGTCCAATACGCCCAGCCGCAGATTGCCTTGCCCGACATCAGCGGCACTCTCGAAGATCGCCAGTCGCATCGCTTCCTCCCTAACTGCCGGAATGTGCGCTCAGTATAGCGTCTACTTCGTACTTGCGCTCTCCGAGGCCGCAATGACGCACTGGGGCCTGGCGCGAGCGCCGCCCCGCCCTTCGTTCCCGCGAGAGCGGTGGTCCTCGTCCCCCCGCCGCAGCGGGGGGACCATAGGGGGGCTCACAGGGGCAGGTTTTTTGTAGGGGCGTGATTCATCGCGCCCAGGCGCTGGTCATTGCAGCGAGAGCCGCCGTCCAGGGCCAGGCATCGGCCCCGGTCCGAGCGTTACACCCCCTCGCCACATGGTGGAGAAGGGGCCCGGGTGACGAGCCAAAGGCGCACCACACCTGGCCCTATCCGTGCGTCTTTGGCCCGTCATTGGGTGAGGTCGGCCCCGCCCATGGCTCCCCGCAGAAAAACCTACCCTTGTCAGGGGGCCAGTTCCCCCTCGTCACGAGATCAGCCCGGCACGGTAGCGAGAAACGCCAGAATCTCTGCCGCGGTCTCTTCCGGCCGTTCCTCGGCCAGGAAATGACCGCAGTCGAGCGCCCGGCCGCGTACATCGTGGGCACGCTCTCGCCAAACCGTGAGCATGTCCAGGCTGGCGCCCGTCTGCCAGCCCGGCCGCTTGGCCATGTTGCCACCCCATAGCACCAGCATTGGGCAGTCGAGCTTGCGGCCCCGATCCACCTCGTCGTGCTGGAGATCAAGCTCAACCCCCCGGTAGTCGAGGCAGGTTGCCCGAATTGTTTCGGGATTGCTGAAGCAGCGCAAATACTCGGCATACGCCTCCGCAGTGATCGCGCCGTCGGTGGCGCACCAGCGCTCCAGCAAGAAGTCGAGATAGACCTGGGCGCTGTTGCCGATCAGCGTTTCCGGCAGCGGCGCCGGCTGGCGCATCAGGTGCCAGTGAAACCAGGCAAAGGCCAGCTCGCTGTCCATATGCTCGAACGCGGCCTGCGACGGGACCACGTCGAGCGACGTGAAGCTCCGCACCCGCGTTGGATGATCCAGCGCCATGCGCTGCGCCACCCGTGCCCCGCGGTCGTGGCCGACGACGTGGAACGAGTCCCATCCGAGCGCCGCCATCACCGCCACCTGGTCCCGCGCCGTCGTGCGCTTGCAATAGACGCTCAGGTCCCCTTCCGCCGCCGGTGGCTTGTCGCTGTCGCCGTAGCCGCGCAGATCGGGCGCCACCACCGTATAGTCCTCGGCCAGCATCGGCGCGACCTTGTGCCACATCACGTGCGTCTGCGGATAGCCATGGAGCAAGAGAATGGGCGGCCCGTTCCCACCATGTCGGACGTTGATGGATACGCCGTTCGCCGCGATCCTCGCTCGCGTAAAGCCATCAAACATCGGTCCTCCTCGTTGCCGGTGGTCCGCCCGGCGCTCACGCCGGCGTCAGCCCCAGTGCCGCCAGCCGCTCCGGTTCACCAAGGTAGAAGCCTTGCCGCAGCAGGTGTCGCTGGAGCTTCTTGACCTCGAGATCGCGCGGCTCCACCCCGTCCTGGACCGCCAGTGCCGCCGCTACCCCGGCGGCCTCGCCGAGTTGCATCAGCGCCGGCCGCGCCCGCGTCGCCCCCGGGTCGTGACCGCGCCGGATATACGCCGATGCCCGGCCCGTGACCAGGAGACCGTCTAGCCCCTTGGGCAGCAGCGACCGATACGGCGTGTCAAACCCCGACGGCTCCCCGCCGGTGTGCGGTTGTCCGGCGTGCGTGTTGCGGTACAGCACGTCGTCGAACTTCCGGCCCGTGTACACGTCCTGCGGCGTCAGCGTGTACTCGCCGTCAATGTGCGGCCCGCCGCGCGCACCGAAGTACGGCGCCACCAGCAGCAGGTAGGCCTGCTCAAACCCCGGCACGTACCGGCGGAAGAACTGCGCCGTCTCGAAGACGTGCCTGCGGATGGCCGTCTCCAGCCGCGCGTGCTGGTGCATGTCGTCGCGTCGAATAGCGCCGCCCATGTTGATCCGGCTCCCGACCAAGCCGTTCTCGGACGGCCACATCCAGAAGTTGGGCGTGTTGATGTGGACGTGGGTATCAACCGTCTTTTGGTAGTGATATTCTCCCCGCTCCCAGGCACGCCGCAGCAGCGGAATCATGGCGTCTGCAAACGGCTGGCGCGTAAACGGAAACTGCCCCCGCTCCGCCTGCCACGCCCGATCCTCGGCGTTGAGCGTGACCTCGCTGGCGCAGAACGCCTCGTAGCGGTCGAACTCCACGTTGGCCAGCAGATAGAAGATGGCCGTGTCGTTCCAGGGAATATGTTCGGGACGCAGATGTTGCGGTCGGATCAGCGGGGCCATCGTGGAATCGGGCGGCATGTCGGTGATGACCGGTACTCCCGCCCGCCGGCACACGTCGGCGTCGGCCGAAGCGTCAATGACCACCTTGGCCTTCACGGCCACCCGCCCCGACTTCCCCTCGACGAACAGCCCGGTGACGCGCTGCGCTTCAACAATAGGATCGCCTACCCACACCGGCACCAGAATCTCGACTCCGGCCGCGAGGGCCTTCTGCGCCGCGAGGTGCGAGATGATATTCGGAATGTCGGCATATTTGTGGCCGCTCTCCGTGCGGAGCGCCTCCATCTCGTCATTCACTTCCTTGGGGATGCCTTGCAGACCCCCCGGCAGCGTGACCGGCGCCTCGCCGGCGACGCTACCCCCGACGATCATCGCCGGGCCGAGGTTGCCACCGAGGCTGCCGAAGCGGTCGAGCACGAGGGTCCGTACCCCCTGCCGTCCGGCGGCAATCGCGGCGAACATCCCGGAGAGACCGCCCCCGACGACCGCGACGTCCACGTCGTAGGCGACCGGCACCTGTCGCGCCGGCTCCGCTACGTAGCCCAGCGGTGTTGCTCTACCCATCGGCGCACCTCCTCAGCCGCGTCTCACGCGCACCGTCGAGTGTACGTGACCGCTAGCTCGCGTGCCTTCCCCCAGACGAGTACCATCCAATACCCGCCGTACCGCGCACCGCCCATCGGGGATAATGAAAGCGCACGGGAGCGGCACGCCGGAAGGGACCGTCCCCCCGCACTGCGGGGGGACCATAGGGGGGTGCCCACTCGCACAGGAGACCTTTGTGTAACCCGTCATTCCCGCTTTCGCGGGAATCCAACCCCCTCTCCCCCTGGGAGAGGGCCGGGGTGAGGGAAACACCCTCCCTTCCTCACAGTGGCGGACCGGCACTGCCATCCCGCCCCTTCCCTGCCAGGGAAGGGGCCGGGTGATAGGCCAAAGCCGCACTACACCTGGCACTATCTGTGCGGCTTTGGCCTGTCAGGGGGTTAGGTAAGCCCAAGGAGCTAGTAATGACCGGTCTGGACTTGACCGTGCGCTACTTCCAGGACAGCACGCCGGCCGACGTAGCCTGTCGGGAAGAGCACTTCCGCCAGCGTGAGTTCTCCATGCCCCTGCCGGTGGCGCAGACCGCCCTCGTGCTCGTGGACATCTGGAATACGCACTTCATCGAGTCTTGGCGCGACCGCGCGGAGCGCGTCACCGTCACGGCCATCGTGCCGGTCCTGGCGGCGGCGCGGCAGGTAGGCCTCACCATCGTCCACGCCCCCTCGGTGGGGGTTGCCGAGCGGTATCCCCAAGTGCAGTGCGACCGTCCCGCCACCGACACGCCACCTGCACCGCCGCCGGAATGGCCACCACCGGCCTTTCGCAGCCGCACCGGGCCGTATGCCGTCTACCGCAACCCCCGCGAGCAAGCGCCGGGACGTCCATCGCACTGGGCAGACCGGTTGGCGATGTCGCCGCATATTGCTGTGCAGGACGGCGAGGCCGTGGTTGCCACCGGTGCCCAGCTCCACGCGCTCTTGCAGGACTGCCGTATCCTGCACCTGCTCTATGTCGGATTCGCAATAAACTGGTGCGTGCTCGGCAAGGACTACGGCATCCGCGCCATGAAAAACCGCGGCTACAACCCCATCCTCCTGCGCGATGCCACCACGGGCGTAGAGTTCCCGGATACCCTGGACACCCTACAGGCCACCGAGCTTGCCGTGCGCGAAGTCGAGCAGCAGCACGGCTTCACCGCCTCCAACCGCGACTTCCTCGCCGCCTGCCGTGCCGCATCGGAGCACCGGCTACAGCGGTCGGCGGGCGAGGCTGAATGATTGCGCCGTCGGCCCGCCCGCCGTCCGTGTGGCCAGCCACAGCACCAGCTCCGCCACCTCTGCGGGCGCCTTGACCCGCTCGCTAGGATCAAACGGCGGCGGTCCGCCGACGCGCATCCGGCCGGCCGTCAGGCGCGTGGCCACCGGCCCGGGCACGACCTCGTTGACCTCCACGCCCTGCTCCCAGACCTCCCGCGCCAGCACCCGCGTGAACATCCACACCCCCGCTTTCGCCACCGCATAGGAGGAGTTGCCGGGCACCGGCGCATGTCCCATGCCCGATCCGATGTTGATGATCTTCCCCCCACCGTCAGCGACGATGTGCGGCAGAAACGCGCGTGTCACCAGATAGAGGCCAATCAGATTGACCTCGACGGTGTGCCGCCAGCGCTCCATGTCGTCTTCGCCCACCTTGTTTTTCTCTTGACCACCACCGGCATTGTTCACCAGGATGTCGGCCCGGCCCAGCGTCGCAATGGTCCGCTCCGCGAGCGCCTCCACCTGCGCTGCATCAGCCACGTCGCACGGCACGGCCAGCGCCGGGCACCCCAGCCGTCGCACTTCATCCGCGACCGCCTCGATCTCATCGGCCGTGCGCGCGCACACGCAGACCCCGGCCCCCGCGCCGGCGAGCGCCAACGCCGTCGCCCGCCCGATCCCCCGACCCCCGCCCGTCACGACCGCCACTTGTCCCGCCAGCCCCATCCCGCTCACTCCCATCCTCTACATCACCCCTGCCGCCTATCCGTCACTCTCGTGCAAGGGGGCCTCTGGAACACCGTCATTCCCGTGTTCGCGGGAATCCACGTCCCCCCGCACTGCGGGGGGACCATAGGGGGGCTAGTCCATCCACCGCTACCCGATCCGCACCGTCCGCCCGGTGTTGGACGACTCGATAGCGGCTTCGATGATTTCAAGCACGTGGACCGCTGCGTCAATCGGCGCCGGACCAGGCTCTCCCGCGCCCGCCGCCCGCAAGAACTCGCGCAAGAACTCCTCGCCACTCACACCACCATAGGCCGGCGATTGCGCCGGTTCGAACACCCGATCCTGCTTGCCCTTGCCCTCCCAGCCGGGCGCGAGGCTATGCACCGTGAACCCGTCCATTTCGCGCGGTAGCCGCAGGTAGCCGTCCGTCCCGCGGAAGCCGATGAAAGTGTCGTAGGCCGCGCCGGAATACCCCGCTGCGCTCCCGATCAGGTGATAGCCCGCGTGCAGCGTGCCCAGCACTCCGCTGGAGAACCGCAGCACTAGGCAGGCCGTGTCCTCGACCTCGATCTGCTCCGGATTCTGCTGCGCGACCAGCGCCGCGACCTCGACCACTCGGTCGTCCAGGAAATGGCAGAGCAGGTCCAGGTAATGACACCCCAGCCACGACAGAATGCCCGTCCCGGCCGTGTCCTTGCGGAAGAGCCAATGCCCCGGGTTGCGGTAGCGCACCTGCGACGTCACCATCCGCGCCTCGACCGCCATGATCTTCCCCAGCGCGCCGCTGCGGCAGATCTCGACCGCATCGCGCATCGCCGGGTTCCAGCGGTTCTGGAAGAACGTGCTCATCGTTAGGCCCCGCCCGTGCGCCCGCTCCGCCACGGCCCGCAGATCGGCGGCGGTGAGCGCCCCGGGCTTCTCGAACAGCACCGGCTTCCCGGCCTCCACCGCCGCATTCAGGATGTCGGGGCAGAGGTCGTTACGCACACAGACCACCACCGCCCCGACTTCCGGTCGCGCCAGCAGCTCGTCAACGCTCGTCGTCACCGATTGCACCTTGGTCGCGCCCTCGCCGAGCGCGTCGGTGTCCTCGTCGGCGACTCCGCACACGTGAATCGCCTCGACCTCCGGCAGCACTTCCAGCGTCTTGACGTGCATGGGCGCGTGCGGGTGGGGCGAAGAGATCATCCCCACTTCGACGGACAGAGCATCAGTGTTACTCACGATCTTGCCTCCTCGTGCAACCTTGTGCCGCTGGCGGGGCCACTATCGGCCGTCCACCCGGCAGCGCGCTTCAGTCTACACGCTCCACCCCGGCCCGGTGCTCCCCGGGCGCACCGATCCGCTGCCACCCGGATGACATCCCCGCGCATAGTCTGTGATAATAGTCCAGCCCACGCCTAGTCCCATCCTTGAAGATCGCCGTTGACACCATCAACCATCCACAGCCCACCACAAGAGAGGAAGCACCGATGACCGCAGTAGCGTCGCCCCCCAAGCCCCGTCCGGCCAAGCCCCGTTCCGCAATCCTCAACCCCGGCCAGCTCCACGCCCGGCTCGAGGAAATCAAGGCCCGCATGGGACCGCCACCCTGGTCTACGCTCCTGACCCTCACCGATGAGATGCAGGCCTCCGTCATCTACCAGACTCCCGATACCCCCAACGACCGGCACTACCACCTCCACGACGAATGGTGGGTGGTGATGGAGGGGGAGATCTCCTGGGAAATGGAAGGCTACGACGAGCCGGTCATCGCCCGCGCCGGCGATTTCGTCCTCGCGCCCAAGAACACCTTCCACTACATCCGCGTCCTCGGCGATGCCCCCGCCGTCCGCATCGGCATCACCGTGACGGGCGAGTTCCACCGGCACTAGCCTCTCGCAGCGGGAAACATCCGGGTGGTGAGTGCCAGCCGGATGACACCTGGGTGTACGATCTGTGATAATCGAGTAGCCGGTGCTCAGGACATGAGTATCGGCAGGAAGGCAACTGCTCGTGGAGAAAACGGTCGCGGCTGTTCAAGCTCGCCGGCAGTTTGGCGAGTTGCTCCAGGGTGTCCTCAGCAGCGGGGATCATGTGGTCATGGAGCGCCAGGGTGAAGCCGTGGCGGCGCTGGTCCCGATTGAGGTCTACGAGCAGTGGAAGCGCGGCCGACGCCGGTTCTTTGCTCAGGCCAGTGCAGCCGCCGAGCGAGCGGGCCTCCCGCCGCAGGAGGCGCAGGCTTTGGCCGATCAGGCCGTACAGGCCGTGCGCGCCGCGTCCCTACCATGAGGGTCGTCGTCGACACCAACGTGCTTGTCAGCCGGTTCCTGTCCCCAACGGGACCGCCGGCGGAACTCTTCGCTCGGTGGGAACGCGACGCTTTCGAACTCCTCGTCTCCGAGCCAATCCTCGCGGAATATCGGCGTGTGCTCCAGTATCCGCATCTGTCTGAACGGCATGGGATGAGCAGGGTGGCAATTGCCGAGCTTGTTGCGTCACTGCGTCAGGTGGCAATTCTCGTAACTCCAACCGAGCAGTTAGACGTGATCGCCGCCGATCCGGCCGATAACATGTTTCTGGAGTGCGCGGTCGCTGGTGGCGCGGCGTATATTGTGAGCGGCGATGCACATCTGCTGCGGCTTGGCGCGTACCAGGGAATCCCGATCCTCACACCGAGCGCGTTCCTGGCGGTCGTAGCGGCGAATTGAGGCACTGGGCGGCGGTTCCTACGGGGACCCGGTCGTTTGACAACTGGGCCGGAGGCCGTCATGCTGCGGATAGCCGAGTACGACATATTGCGTCGGAGTAGTAGAGCGAGATTAGCACCATGCAAACCCAGCCGGACTTGACCAAGAGCCAACTGTTCCTCGATGACACCTGGGTTGCCGACCAGCAACGCTTGCAGCGCCGCTGGTATCCCGCCGAGGTCTATCCCGAGCCGCTCCTGCGCCCCGACATGCCCTGGGAAGGCACCGACCTCATCTTCTACGGCACCGTTTTCCGCCTCGATGGCCTTTACCGGATGTACTACTCGACGTTCAATCCGGGCCAGCCATCGCTCGTCTGCGTCGCCGAGAGCGAGGACGGTCTGCGCTGGCAGCGCCCCATCGTCGGCACTGTCGAGTATCGCGGCAGCCGCGACAACAACATCGTGATGTCTGGTATCGTCCATCCCAGCGTCATGCACGATCCGGACGACTCCGCCGCGCCCTTCAAGCTGATCTGGCAAAAGGGCGGCGCCATCCGCGGCGCGACCAGCCGCGACGGCTACCGCTGGACCCCCCTGCCCGACCCGCTCCTGTCGCCCGTTGGCGATGTCCAGAACGTTCTGTTTCACACGGTGGATGGCCAATACGTGCTGCTGCTCAAGCCCCATCACGGCCGCCAGCGCTATGGCGCTCGCTCCGTCGGCATTACCCGCAGCCCCGACTTTCGGCGCTTTCCCCCGTTCGACACGTTGCTCAAGCCCGACCTGGTGGATGGCCCGGAGGTCGAGTACTACGGCATGACCGCCTTCCCCTACGCCGACCTCTTCCTCGGACTGCTCTGGCGCTACAACGGTATCCCCGACTTCATTGACATTGTCCTCGGCTGGAGCCACGACCTCCGGCAGTGGCACTGGCCCGTCCCCCGCGAAGCGTTCATCGGCCCCACCTACTACTGGAATCAGCGCTGGTCCAGTAGCTCTTCCGCGCCGCCCATCCCGGTCGGCAACCAGCTCCGCTTTTACTTCGGCGGGCGCACCGGCGCGCACACCCACGTCAAGCAGGGTCCCATCCAATACGGCGTCGTCGGCATGGCCACCATCACCGAAGACCGCTTTGTCTCCCTCTCCGCCGGTGTTCAGGACGGCGAGCTAATCACCGAGCCACTCACCTGGCCCGGCGGCGACCTCCTTCTCAACGCCTCCACCACCCGCCACCACGACGGCTACCCCCTCGATGGCGGCGGCAGCCTGTTCGTCGAAGTCCTGGACGAATCCGAGCAGCCCATCGCCGGCTTTGCCGGTCCCGACCGCGCCGCGTTCATCGGCAACGTCCCCTCCCGCCACCTGATCGGCCCGGCCCCCCTCCGCTGGCCCGGCGACCGCCGCCTGGCCGAGCTAACCGGCCAGCGCATCCGCCTCGCCTTCACCCTCCGCGACGCCCACCTCTTCAGCTTCCGCGCCAGCCCCTAACCCGCCCCCCGCCCCGTCATTGCGCCGCAAGCCGCAATTCAGCCTCCCGTCCCATCATCCCCGCGCACCCGGGAATCCCCGTCCCCCCGCCGCAGCGGGGGGACCATAGGGGGGCTAACCCTACTCCCCCTCTCCAAATGTTGGAGAGGGGGCCGGGTGACGGGCCAAAGCCGCGCCACACCTGGCCCTATCCGTGCGGCTTTGGCCCGTCAGCGGGTGAGGCTCGTACCACCCACCCCGCCGCCGCACCTGCTATCCTCGAACGAATGTTCCCGCTGTGACGCCGCGCGCGTGACGAGAGGGCCGCCCCATGCCGCGCCAGACCGAGCCGAACGCCAACAACGCCTTGGGCCAGCTGCTGCAGCCCATGCTGCCCGGCAGCCGCGTCCTGTTCGAGAACACCCGCGTCATCGCCGGCAGCCCCGGCTTGCAGCCCGACTTGCTCATCACCGACCCCGGCCGCGCCCCGGTCGTCATCGAAGCCGAGTACCTGCCCGCCGCCAACGTCGCAGCGGAGGCCCAGGAGCGCCTCGGCTTGTCCCTGACCGTCCATCCGCGCCCCATCGAGGCGGCCATTGCCCTGCGCTATCCCGCTGAAGTGGCGGACGCCGCCGACCTCCCCACCGCCCTCGCCGCCGCTCGCCTCGAATACTGCGTCTTCACTGAAGAGGCCGCCGGCGTGCAGCGGTTCCCGGCGTCCGGGTGGTTGGAAGGGGCGGTTGCCGACCTGGCTGACCTCGTGCGCCTGGTCTCCGTGCCCCAGCGGGCGGTGGATGCAGCGACCGATACGCTGCAAGCCGGCATTGACGCCGCGGCCCAGCTCCTCGACGCGGTAGACGCCAGCCGGCCCGGCATCACGCGGGCGATGGCGCAGCTGCTCGGCATGGCGAACGTGCCCCAAACCCGCCGCATGGCCTGCGCCATCATCGCCAACGCCCTCGTCTTCCACGAGCGTATCGCTGGGATGCACGCCAAGGTCGAGCCGCTGGACCTGGTGTGCGGCGACACAACCCCCAACCCGAAAGGTGCGATGCTGGCTGCCTGGAAGTCCATCCTGAAGATCAACTATTGGCCCATTTTCCACATTGCCAGGAAGCTGCTCAAACAGTTGCAGTCCGGTGACGCGGCCCTGATTCTGCGCCTCCTGCGCGAGACCGCCCAAGCCATCAGCACCACCGGCGTAGACCAAGCCCACGACCTCACCGGCCGCATCTTCCAGCGCCTCATTGCCGACCGCAAGTACCTGGCCACCTTCTACACGCTGCCGGCCTCGGCGGCGCTGCTGGCCCGGCTGGCCGTCGCCAAGCTGGACGGCGTGGATTGGGCGGACCCGGCCGCGATAGGCAAGCTGCGCGTCGCGGACTTTGCCTGTGGCACCGGGGCCCTGCTGTCGGCCGTGTACGAGCGGCTGGCCGCCCGGCACGAGCGCGCCGGCGGCGATCCGGCGGCCCTGCATCCGGTGATGATGGAAGAAGTGCTGTACGGCTGCGACGTGATGCCCTCGGCGGTCCATATCACCGGCGCCACTCTTTCCGGCGTCCAGCCGGCCGTTGCGTTCGGCGACACGCGCCTCTATGTCTTTCCCTACGGCCGGCAGGAGGACAACAGCGTGCAGATCGGCTCACTGGAGCGCCTGGGCGACTCGTTAGCCTTGACACTGATCAACATGAGCGGTCCGACGCGGCGCACTGGCAGTGCCGGAGAGGAGACGGTAGAGCAGGTCCCTGTCGACATCCCCGACCGGAGCTTCGATCTAATCATCATGAATCCGCCCTTTACCCGCGCCACCAATCACGAGGGCGCCCACGCTGACATCACCAATCCCGCCTTTGCGGCTTTCGACGCCACGCCCGCCGATCAGACGGAGATGGGGAACCGGATTAACGAATTGGGTAGAGGCACGTGCTACCACGGCAATGCCGGCATCGCGTCCGCCTTTGCGGCGCTGGCCGACAAGAAGCTCAAACCGGGCGGCGTCCTCGCGCTGGTGCTGCCCTTATCCGCCGCGGCCGGCCTGTCCTGGCAGCGGTTCCGGCAAATGCTGGCTGCCGACTACACGGACTTGACTGTGCTGACTATCGCCGCTGCCGACAATGATGATCTGTCGTTTTCAGCCGACACCGGCTTGGCCGAGTGCTTGGTGATCGCTCGCAAGCTCAAGCGTCGTGAGCAACCGTCTCCACGCCGGCACTTCACCTCGCTCACCCGCCGGCCCCAGGGGTTTGCCCACGCCAGCGCGCTCGCCGGCAATGTGGCCTCGGCCAACGGCGTCAGGCAAGTCGAGGACGGTCCCTACGGCGGTACCCCGCTCACGGTCGGGGCCGAGCTGGCCGGACAAATGATGACGGTGCCCAATGACACCGCGAGCACCGTCTGGGGCGCGGTCCGCCTCGCGGACTACGCCCTGGCGCAAACCGCCCATGCGCTGTTCCATTCCCGCCTCTGGCTGCCGGGCCGGCCGACAGCACTTGACCTGAACATGGCGTTGTTGGGCAGCGTCGGCAAACTTGGCTTGGTAGACCGCGACATTACCGGCCCGGCCCCGCGTGGGCCTTTTGACAAGGCACCGGCCAGTCCCACGGCTACCTATCCCGCGTTGTGGAACCATAATGCCAAGAATGAAACGCGGCTAGTATGCCTTCCGGACTCAGAATTACTGGTACGTCAAGGCATGGAAGAAAACGTCCCCAGGGTTTGGGCTACTGCCAGCCGTGCTCATCTAAGCCGGGGCTTCCGTTTCAATTCACAGCCATTGGCAGCAGCGTTCACCGAGCAAGAGAGCATTGGCGGCCGTGCCTGGCCCAACGTGAGTTTTGACAATCCACACTACGACTACGCCTTTACCTTGTGGGGCAACAGCACTTTGGGGTTGCTCTGCTACTGGTGGCATTCAAGTCGCCAAGTTGCCGGTCGGGGTGACATGACGATCCGCTCTGCCGAAACCCTCCCCGTGCTCGACTTCCGCACCCTCAGCGACGAGCAGCTACGTCGGGCCGAAACCATCTTCGACGAGTTCCGCACCCTCCAGTTCCAGCCCGCCTACCTCGCCGACGCGGACCCCAACCGCGCCCTCCTCGACCGCCGCGTCATCTGCGACCTCCTCGGCTTCGACGAACCCACCTACATCGCCGTCCGCCGCCTCGCCGCCAAATGGTGCGCCGAGCCATCCGTCCACGGCGGCAAGCGCCGCCCGAAAGGCGCTAGACTCATTATCTAGCCCATCGCCAAGCAACGCAGTACAGGAAGCACATCATGAGCCTCATCCAGCAACTCCAAGACGACATCGTCAACCCAGACATCAGCCTGGCAGCCATTTTGCGCCGAGCCAAAATACTGGCCTATCGGTTGCAACACGATGAATTCAAGAGCTGGGTCGATAACGAGTTGAACGGCTATCCTGACAAGGATAGCATCCCAAGTTATCGCAGATTTACTGCACACAATCTTGGCCACTTTGCTGATGCATTTCATCATTTGACAAATGCCTCTATTCCGACGATTAATCTTCCTGATCAGATAAAGGATTTCATGCGGGAACTCGATCTAGGCATGGGAGTGGGCACACTCGAAGACCTGATGAATAACCCTGATATGAGAAAAGACGGAGCAGTCAAGGCCCAATGGCCGCCCGATGTCCTAGCCTTTGCAGCACAATACCAAATATATGCAAACATGAATCTGCTTAGTGCATGGAAAGCTATCAGCTCTAATCATGTCACAGAGATATTGGAGGCAGTAAGAAATAAGCTGCTGGATTTCATCCTTGAGCTTCAAGACAGATTCCCAGAACTGACAGAATCGGACGAAAGGATTGGAGATGTGCCGCAAGAACAGACCGATACAATGTTCAATATACACATATCTGGTAACCAGAACGTCGTTGCAGCCGGCACCAACATTACCCAGAATGTCCAACAAGAGGTGCGTAGCAATGACCTCGTTTCCCTCTTGAATTACCTGAAGAACATCGGAGTATCCGAAGAAGACGCGCAAGAATTGAAGGAGGCAGTTGAGGAAGACGGTCCTAGGGAAAAGTCCGCTGGTTTTGGTCCAAGAGTTATTGCTTGGCTAGGACAGAAGACAGCAGAAGGGACTTTGAACGCCACGATCCCAATGGTTGTTAAGGCTTTGGAACAATCCAATGGCTGGCTGACATAACGATGACCGCCCCGCTCCACCTGAGCCATACACCCCCTCTCCAAATGTTGGAGAGGGGGCCAGGGGGTGAGGCTAGATCCGCACCACACCTGGCACTATCCGTGCGGCTATGGCCCCTCAGAGCCTGTACGATACCTACGAAGATGGACACAGCCGGCGGAGTAACAGCGCACACATAGCCAACGCAATCCAGGTCTCGCTCGTGACCGGGTATGCTTCATAGTCCTTGCTCAGGCGCTGGCAGCGGCCCAGCCAGCCGCAGGTCCGTTCCACCACCCAGCGCCGGGGCTGCACCACCGTGGCCAGCATGACACCTTGGGTATCCACCAGCAGCTGGCGCTTCCGCCCGGTCACCCGCTTGCCCCCATCGTCGCGCCGCGGCCCCCTTTTTCGGTCGTCTTGACCGACTGGCTAGCGATGATGACGGCACGGGGTTCCGGTGCCCGGTCGCGGCGCTGGCGCGCCTGCCGGCGTAAGGCGTGCATCACTTCCGTCGAGACCCCGTCGTCACGCCACTGGCGGAAGTGATGGTAGACCGATGACCAGGGAGGGAAGTCATGTGGTCATGGTCGCCAGGGGCAGCCACGTCGCAGCACACACAGGATGGCATTGACGAGTACCCATTTCTCGCGCCATGAGAGCGTTGAAGCACCTCTTGCTTCCCCGGTCGGCTTTGTTCCTCTCGGTCTAAGTGGCATTTCTTGTATTTCACACCTGAGCCACACCAACATGGCTCGTTTCTCCCTAGTTTTCTTGTCATGGGTAGCTCTCTCCTTCCAGGTAGACTCTACTCATATTAGCGGGGGGACAGGGAGGTAGCACTTGCCGCAGCCGGAGCGCACGCGGTATTCCGTCCCCCTCGGGTGAGTGCCGACGGGGAAGGGCTATCACCGAGGCAGCGACCTAGCCGCCAGTATACCGCACCCCGCGCCGCCGGGAGACATACACCCCCTCTCCAAATGTTGGAGAGGGGGCCGGGTGAGGGGCCAAAGCCGCACGGATAGTGCCAGGTGTGGTGCGCCTTTGGCCCCTCAGTGGGTGAGGCCCGCCCCTCCCCGTCCCCCTGCATAGCGGGGGGACCATAGGGGGGCTTAGGAAGGAGGACGTTTGGGCGCCGGCACCGTATGTCCATGCTTCGGCACCCAGTAATTGACGTAAAGCTCCTCGCAGTCCAGCGAGCAGTAGCTCCGCACCTCCCCCTCAACCTCCGATACCCACCGCCGCTTGGGAATCATCTGCCCGCAGAACGAGCAATTGACCACGTTCGTATCCCACCACGCCAGTTCCAGGTCTTCCCAGTAGCCCACCGCCGCCCCCTACTCCCCACGCAGCCCGGCCGTCGCCGCCTCGTCCACCGCGTACCGGCTGCCGTCACGCTCCACCGCCACCTGGTACACATCCCTCGCCGCCCGCTCAGAGATGAACCCCTGCTCCACGTCCTCCAGCACCAGCTGCGGATCGCGCCTCGCCGCCGGCCCATAGCCGCCCCCGCCCGGTGACTGAATCAGAATCCGGTCGCCCGGCCCCACCACGCAGTTGGCAAACTTCGCCGCGCTGACCGTGCCATAGACCTCGGAAAAGGTGCGAAAGCGGTCATCCCCCTGCTTCTGCACCAGGATTGCCGAGGTCGTCGCCTCGCCCCCGCCCAGTAGCCCCCACGGGTTGACCTGCATCCGCTCGAACACCGCGCTGACCGTGATCTCCGCTGGCGCGACCACCTCCAGCAGCCGCCGCGCCCCCAGCCCGCCCCGAAACTCCCCCGGCCCGGCCGAATCCGGCACCAGCCCATAGGCGTGCGTCAGCCAGGGATAGCGCGTCTCGAACACTTCCACCGGCGTATTCCGGCAGTTCCCGTTCGGCACCACGACGACGTTGTTCCCGTCCTTGTAGTGCCGCGCGCCCCACCCGCCGCCCTCGAAGCTGTACACGACGTAGTATTGCTCCGTCTCCGGGTGGTGTCCCCCGAACAGGAAGTTGCACGAGGTCCCGCCCTCGGCCGCCGCCACCCGCTCCGGAATCACCTTGCTCAACGCGCCCAGAATGATGTCCACAATCCGCGGGTGTGTTTCCGTGTTCCCCCCAACCGACGGCGCCGGATGCTGCACGTTCATCACCGTCCCCGGCGGCGCGATGATCTTGATTGGCCGGTAGCAGCCGGAGTTATGCGGAATCTCGTTGTCCGTCACGTGGAAGAGCGCGTTATACGTGGCCGAGGCCGTCACCCCATAGGTCGCGTTCACGATCCCCTTCGCCTGCGGATCGGACTCGCTGAAGTCCGCGATGATCTCGTCGTCACGGACCACCATCGTCACCCGGATCCACGATGGATCGCTCGTCGCGCCATCGTCCTCCACGCAGTCCTCGAAGGAGTATTCGCCGTTCGGTATCTGCCGTATCTCTTCCCGCATCCACCGCTCGGCATGGTCCATCAGCGCCGTGCAGGCCTCGTTGATGACCGGAACCCCGTACTGATCGAGCAGTTCGTGCAGCCGGCGCTCCGCGATGTGCAGCGACCCGATCATCGCGTGAAAATCGCCCCAGGTGTGCCGCGGCGTCCGGTGGTTGGCTAGGATGATCTTCCAGATGTCCTGCACGTATTCGCCCCGGCGCATGATCTTGACCAGCGGTAGCCGTAACCCCTCCTGGTAGACCTCCGTGGCCGTCGCCGCGAACGAGCCGGGTGCCATTCCCCCGATTTCCGCCACGTGCCCGATGTTCGCCACAAACCCGAACAGCTCGTCGTCGTAGTACACCGGCTTGATGATCGTGTGCTCCGGCATGTGGCAGCCGCCCCGGTACGGGTCGTTGTGGATCAGCACGTCCCCCGGCTCGAAGTTCTCCAAGCCGTACTCGTCAATCGCCCACCGTACCGTATAGAGGATCGCCCCCAGCTGCGCCGGGCAGAACTCCGCCTGCGCGATCATCTCCCCGTCGCGATTGAAGATCACGCAGGAAAAGTCCAGCCCCTCGTTGAAGATGGTCGAGTAGGAAGTCTTCATCATGGCAATGCCCATCTCCCGACAGATCATCACCAGACGATTGTGGATCACGCTCTGCGTGACCTGCGACCCCGCCACACGGGCCGCGTCATCCCCGCTCTGCGTCCCTGCCATCACCACTCACCATCTTCCTCATCGTAGCCCGCAGCACCTGCACCCGTCCCCCCGCCGCGCGGGGGGACCATAGGGGGGCCGGTATCGCCTGACAAGGGCAGGTTTTTCTGTAGGGGCGCGATTCATCGCGCCTGTGCCCCCGTCCATTCCCGCACCCCCCCCCGTCATCCCGCGGCAAGGAGACCTTTGCAAACTCGTCATTCCCGCGGAAGCGGGAATCCACCCCTCTCTATCGCTCGGCGATGGAGAGGGGGCCGGGGGGTAGGTCGAAACCCATCCTCCCACCCCTACACCTTGATCACCAGCAATCCGTGCTCCGTCACGCTCAATTGCCGTCCGCTTGGCAGCAGCGTCGTCGAGTCCGCGTCCTCGATGATCGCCGGCCCCGTCAGCCCCGCGCCGGCCGGCAGGTCCGTGCGCCGGTAGATCGGGCAGTCCACCCGGCCGGACTCCGCGAAGTGTACCTCCCGCTGTGACCGCGGACTGGCCCCTCCTCCGCCATCCGTCCGGGCCGGCCAGCGCGGCAGCGTCACGTCGGGCGTCGCGCCGATCACGCTCACGTTGAAATGGATCAACTCCATGATCTCGCCGGCAATGCTGTAGCCGTAGAAGGCCTCGTGCTGCTGGTGAAACCGCTGCATCACCGCGGCAATGCTCTCCTCCCCAATGGGGCCGGGCGGCACCGGCACGTCCTGCTCGTAGTTCTGCCCCAGGTACCGCATGCTGACCGAGCGAGCAATCGTTGGCGTGCCGGCAAAACCCTCGGCCCGCAGGTCCCGCCGGGCCGCTTCCGCCAGCTCGTCAAAGCGCGCGTTGATCCGCGCCACGTCCAGGTCGTTGGAACGATAGGCGTGCGTCCAGGACCGGTCTACCCGCAGGTCCGCCAGCAGTGTGCCCAAGGCCGATGCCAACCCGGCGTGCGGGGGTACGATCACCCGGCCTATCCCCACCGCCTCGGCCAGCGCCACCGCATGCAGCGGGCCAGCGCCACCAAAGGCCACCAGATCGAACTCGCGCGGGTCAATCCCTCGCTCGACCGTCAGCAGCCGCAGCGCGTTCGCCATGTTCTCGTTCGCCAGCTGCACGATGGCCAGCGCGGCATCGTCTGTTTCGAGACTCACTCGCTGCCCCGTGCCGGCGACGGCATCGCTCGCCCGGTCCCGGTTCAGCGCCATCGTCCCGGCCAGGAAGTAGTCGGGATTGAGCCGCCCCAGCACTAGGTTCGCGTCGGTCACGGTCGCCTCGTCACCACCGGCGTCGTAACACGCCGGGCCAGGATCGGCGCCGGCGCTCTGCGGACCCACCTTGAGAAAGCCGCCCTTATCCACCCAGGCGAGCGAGCCGCCACCCGCGCCAATCGTCGTGATGTCAATGAACGGCGCCGCGACCGGAATGCCCCATTCGACCTGATACTCCGTCGTGTAGCCGTATTCGCCGTCAATCACCAGCCCCACGTCAGTGCTCGTACCCCCCATGTCGAAGGAGATCACCTTTGACGCGCCGGCCGTGCCGTTTTGGCCCGCTGTCCCCGCCAGCTCCCCGAAATAGCGTCCGGCAATGATCCCCCCGGCCAACCCCGAGAGCAGCAGTTGCACCGCCTGTTGCGGCGCGGCTGCCGGCAGCATCGTGCCGCCGTTCGACTTCATCAACGCCCACGGCGCCGCCAACCCCCGCTCCCGCAGACCCCGCTCCAGACTGCCGGCAAAAGCCGCCACGTGCGGCTTGATGTACGCATCAGCGACGGTCGTGCTGCCGCGCTCGTACTCCCGCCAGATCGGCGCGACGGCGTGCGACAGCGATACCGGCGTGCCCGGGAATTCGCGCTGCAAGAACGCCGCCAGCGCCTGCTCGTGCCGCGGGTTGACATAGGAGAAGAGCAGGTTGACGGCGATAGCCGCCGGCCGGTCGTCGTCGCCCTCAGCGAGGCGCTCCGCCACGACCGCGCGCAGCCGCGCCAGCTCCTCCTCGTCCAGCGGAATCAGGGTGTCGCCGTCCTTGCTGAGCCGCTCCCGCACGCCCAGACAGTCGCGCCGCTCGGCAAACGGCGCCGGCTTCACCCAGTCCAGGTCGTAGTGGAACCGGCGATTGATCCGCTGGATGAACAGCACGTCCTCGAAGCCCTGCGTGGTCAGATAGAGCACTCTGGCGCCGCTCCGGGTATGGAGCATGTTGATCGCCACTGTGCTCCCCAGGATCAGCGAGTCGATATCCCCAGGACTGATGCCGGAGTCGGCCAGCGTCTCGAATACCCCCGCCTCCGGGTGGCGCGGTGTCGAGGGCCGTTTGGTGACGATCAGCCGACTGGACCCTTCCGATCGCTCGTTCTGCACCACACCGATCAGGTCAGTGAACGTGCCGCCCGTATCTATACCCACCCGTAGGACCATCAGGTGCCCCTACACTCTGCGGCCGTTGCAAAACCGTCATTCCCGCGAAAGCGGGAATCCAAAAGCCGGATCGCCCAGATTGACAAGAGGTGGATCACTACCATCACAGCACTCCGTCCGGGGAGTTGTGCAAAGGTCTCACTATGAAGGGTTGTACTGTCAGCCGGGCGAGTCTCAGCGGCCCGCAGCCTCCTCCACCGATTGCGGCAGGCCGTCCTCATCGCCACCCAGCCAGCGATACCGGCGCGGAGGGAGACTCAGCGAGCGGTCTTCCAGCGGCAGCTTGATAGGCACGCTCCCCCGCTGCGCCGACACTTTCGCAGCGATGGCCACCTCCAACGCCTGCCGCAGGTCGTGCCCCGAGATGACCAGTTCGCTGCCCGTCTCCACCGCCGCCAGAAACGACCGGATGGACGACATCAGGTAGCCATACTCGCTCCAGCGATATGGCGCGTAGTGCGCCTCGATCCGCTGGCGCGCACCGTCCGCATCGTAGCCCTGGTAAATCTCCGGCGGCCCCCAGTCCCAGCGGATCAGCGTGTCCTCGCTCCACACGTCCACGCCCCGGTACGGCGTTCCCATGCCGAACACCGCGCAATCGAGGCCGTTGGAGAGGTGGAACCGGCCATTGATAATCAGTCCCTCGTCCGTGTCACCGGCGAGTGCCTCGGCGGGCGTGCCCCACGCGATCACCTCATCCACTTCCGCACCCACCAGCAGACTTAGCACCGCGACGTGCTGGCAGCCACCGCCCGAAATCTCGCCACTCCCCCAGCGGTGGACGCTCGCGCCGATGATCGGTCCGTACTGGCCGGCGTGAATGCGCCGCGCCACTTCCTGCACCTCGGACATTGCCCGTTGCAGGTTGCCCCCGGCATAGACGATCCCGCGCTCCCGGCATACCTCCACCATCGTATCCGCATCGCTCAGTTTTCCGGCGATGGGCTTGTCCGTGGAGATGCCCTTCACGCCGGCCTCGGCGCAGGCGATGACCGCCTCTTTGTAGAACTTAGTTGGCGTGACGATTGCCGCAATATCCGGCACCACGTCCGCCAGCAGCGCCTGGACATCGGGATACAGCGCCGTGATGCCAAACCGCTCGCCGACGGCCTGCCGCCGCTCGTCGTTGTACTCGGCGATAGCGACGATCTCGGTATCCGGGTACGTCGAGTAGGCTTGGGCGTATTTCTGTCCGAGGCGCCCACAGCCGATGATCGCTACCCGATGCCTCTCACTCTTGCCTGCCATCGTTCCTCACCTCTCCTGTCGTTTCCGCACCTTACCCCTCGGCCCCGTCCGCCGTCATTCCCGCGAAGCGGGAATCCGCGTCCCCCCGCATTGCGGGGGGACCATAGGGGGGCCAGCCACTTACTCCCAGAGGAACAGCACCCCCATCGCCTGATCGGGATGCTCGTACAGGAAGTCGTAGCCTTCCTTCAACTGTTGGCCGTCGAAACGGTGCGTGATCAGCGGCTCCACGCGCACCTCGCCGTTCGCCAGGGCCGCCATTGCAATCCGCCCGATCTCCGCTCGGTCCGTGCTCGGCGGGTAGCTGACGATCACGCGCTTGCCCTGGTAGCTGTCCACGTCGAGCGGCAGCGGCGCGTTCTGGTACTTGCCGTTGACCTGAATGAGACCGCCGCGGCCGACCATCTTCTGCGCCTGCTCGAACGACTTGATGCCCGCGGTCCCGCCCACGCAGTCCACCACAATACTGGCGCCCTCGCCGCCCGTCAGGCGCTGCACCGCCTCGACCGGGTCCTCCTCGCTCGCGTTCACCACCTCTGGCGCCCCTACCTCTTTGGCGAGCCGGCAGCGCAGCTCAAGCGCGTCCACGGCGATCAGCTGCGCCGGGTTGTAGCGCCTGGCGAACTGCATCACCAGATTGCCCACGAGACCCTGCCCCAGCACGGCCACACGATCTTCTGCGGTGATTTCGAGCGCCTGCGCCCAGCCGGCGCTGCTCGTCGAGAGCGGATGGAAAGGCCCCTCCTCCAACGAGATGTCCGGATGTAGGTGATGCACCTGCGGATGCGGGTCATCCTCAGGGACCGGGCGCAGCGAGTATTCGGCATGCGGCGCGCTCACCACGACGTTGTCGCCGGGTGCAAAGTGTGTCACCCCCTCGCCCACCCTCTCGATGATCCCGGTCGTGGAGTACCCCATCGCATTGGGGCTAACCGGGTGCTCCATCACGTACCGCCGCCATAGCTCCGAGCCGCGGCTGATCAGGCTGACGCGCGTGCGCGTCAGCACTTCCTGGTCGCCCGGTTCGGGAATCGGCACCCGCTCGAGGAAGACGTTACCGAAGCCTTCCCCCTTCGCCGCCCGCCACATCATCGCTCCCATCGCCTCGCTCCCTCCTTACTCCTCCGACCGGCTTGTGTACCTAGCCCGTCCCCCTGCCATGCGGGGGGGGCCATAGGGGGGCCAGAGCCGCCGTCCGCTACCCCTCCAAGAACAGCTCGATCACCGGCACCTCGACGTCCGGTGGCTGGATCGGCAACTCCAGCACCAGGGTGTCCGTACCAATGTCTGGGCTATCGTGGTGCTGCGGCGCGTCCAGTCTCCGGATCTCCGACGCATCGTTCAATAGCTGTGCATAAACCACGCGCTGACGCAGGCCATCCAGATAGACGTACTTGAGCGGCCAAGCAAAGACGTGCAGGTAGAGCCGCTTGGTCGTCGGGTTGTACGTGTACCGGCAATCTGGTGGCGTACTGAAGGGAGCCTGCGTGCAGCCGTAAATGGCCCGCCCGTGCAGCCGCATCCACTCGCCGATGTCGGCCAGTGTTTCGAGTGCCCGCGGATCGAACTCGCCCCGCCCGGTCGGGCCGACGTTCAGCAGAATGTTGCCGCCCTTCGATACGGCGTCCACGATCATGCGGATGAGCAGGTCCGGGTCCTTCCAGTCCAGGTTGTCGCGGTCGTAGCCCCAGGAGCCGTTCAGCGTCTGGCACGCCTCCCAGATCACCGGCTTCCCGTCCGCGTGCAGCCACCCCCGCGGCACGAACTGCTCGGGAGTGCGGAAGTCCTGTTCGATCTCGGAGCGGTTGTTGATGAGGATGTCCGGCTGAATCTCGCGCACCATCCGAATCAGCCGTTCGCTCTGCCAGTCATCCTTCCCCTTGCCCTTGCTCCAACCCCAATCGCGCTGCGAGTAGGAGAAGTCCAGCCACAGGATGTCGAGCGGGTTGAACAGCGTGACCAGCTCGCGCACTTGGTTGTGCAGGTACTCGACGTACTTGCTCATGTCGCGCTGTGCGTTGGCTGCGCGAAAGGCCAGGTCGTTCGCTCGCGGATGGATCCCGTCCACCGTGAACTCCGGGTGGTGCCAGTCAATCAGCGAGTGATAAAAGCCGATCTTCAGCCCCGCCTCCCGAAACGCTTCCACCCACGGCCGCAGCAGATCGCGCCCCGCCGGCGTATTCGGCGCTTTGTAGTCGGTGAATTGGCTGTCCCACAGGCAGAAGCCGTCGTGGTGCTTGCTCGTGATGACCGCGTATTTCATGCCGGCGCTCTTGGCGGCGTCCGCCCACTCATCAGGGTCGTAGAGGTCGGGGTCGAAGTGATCGAAGTACGGCTGGTAGTCCTCGTCGGTGATCTGCTCGCGCTGCTTCACCCACTCGTGGCGCGCCGCCATCGCGTAGATGCCCCAGTGAATGAACAACCCGAACCGATCATGGACGAACCAGTCGGTCTTGCCCGGCGTATCTGTCGGCTGCGGAAGGTCCGCTGTCATCGTCAGTCTTTCTCACTCGGCGCTATCAACGCTACGACCTGCCCGCCCCATCCCGTCATTCCCGCCTCCCCTCCGTCATTCCCGCGAAAGCGGGAATCCACGTCCCCCCGTCGCAACGGGGGGGCCATAGGGGGGGGGCAAGCCGCCCCAAGCCGTCACTCATTGCCCCAGGGATACGACTCGATTCGCATTGAGCGATCCCCGACGGGCACCTCCACCCGCGCGCCGCCCGCTGCCGACGATGCGTGCAGCGCAAACCCAATCTCCGTGGCTCGCCGGGCCTCCTCAATATCGCAGGCCGTACTGCCGCCCGTAAGCACCGCTTGAACCAGGTCTTGCACCGCCGCCGGTCCCGTCGTCCAACCGTCCGGAGGCGCCGGGAGGTCGAGCGGCTGCGGCTGGTGCGTTGGCCTGGCGCCCAGTTCCGCGCCCGTCTCGACATTGAGCAGGTAGACGGTCCGCGCGTCATCGAGGATCAGCAGCCGCCCGTTCTCGCCCAGCACCTCGAACGCCAGCCCGCCAGCGCCGCCATGCTCGCTGACGTAGCCCAGCACACCGTTGGACAGCCCCACTTGGCCGTTCCCGGTCGGATCCATGCTCGCGCGCGAGTCGGCCGGCTCGCCGGATACGTCCACGGCTTCGCCGCTCGCCCACGTTGGCTCCGGGTCGCCGGCCAGCCCGAGCATCACGTCGTACCAGTGGCAGCCGTGGTTGATGAGGTTCGGCAAGCCATATCCCAGGACGCTCGTCACGGCGCCGATAGCCCCGTCCGCCAGCACGCGCCGGAGGTAGCGATAGGCCGGCGTCCAGCGTCGGTCGAGGCCGAAGGCCAGCGGCACGCCCTTGCTCCGGCAGACCGCCAAGATCCGGTCCATCTCTTCCAGACTCGTCGCCAGCGGCTTGTCGCACAATATGCCGCGCACTCCCGCCGCAACCGCCTGCTCGATCTGATCCGCGTGCATCGTCTGGCGCGTGGCAATGCACACCAGGTCCGGCTGTACCTCGGCCAGCATGCGCTCGTAGTCGTTGTAGGCCGGGATATCGCTGCCCCAGCACTCCAGAAACTCGTCGCGCGTCTCCGCCCCCAATTCAAAGACGGCCGCAATGCTCGTCTCCGGCACCGCGTCGAACGCCGTCGCAAAGTTGTGATGGGCTAGCGTACGGGCCAAGCTGCGATGCACCCCGACCATCGCCACGCGCAGCGGTTCAGTATTCCCTGACATCCTACTCACCTCCGTCATTCCCGCGAAAGCGGTAATCCACGTCCCCCCGTCGCAACGGGGGGACCATAGGGGGGCAAAGACTCACCCGCCCGGGATATACAGACTGCGGTCCGCGACCGGCAGACTCACTCGCGCCCCCCCTTGCAGGTGCGAATGGGCAATCCCGAACTGCACTTCCACGGACTGCATCGTCACGTCAATGTTCCCGCTGGTGCGCTCGCCCGTCTCCAGCTCCTGGATGATGTTGCGGATCGTGCTCGCCGTCGGGCTTTCTCCCTCCGGTCGGAATACCTGCATCGAGACGCCGGAGCCACCCTTGGTCGCGGCCCGCACAACAAACTCCTCGCCGTTGTCCCACGCATACGCCCGGCCTCCCGTGCCATGCACGTCCACGTCGAAGCTGCCGGGCCGCGGCACGAAGATCCCCTCCGTCCCGTCGGCGTACCCGACCCGGAAGAAGCCGACTATCGGATCGGCCAGCTCCTCTCCGGCCGGTGGCAGGTAGCGGTGCCCCGCCGCATCGTACTCCGGATACGGCTTGGAGCCAGGCACATCGCCCTCGCCCGGCTCTGCCAGCCGTCCTTCGACCCACACCGGCGTCGGATCGCCCAGCATCATGGACACCAGGTCCACCGTATGCGGATGGTGTTTGATGATGTCGGTCCGGCTGTACATCACCCCGTAGAGCAGATCGCCGATGGCTCCGTCCGCAATCGCAGCCCGTAGCTGCTTGAAGCCATCGTGGTGGCGGCGCATCGCTCCCCAGTTGAAGGCCACGTTGTTCGCCGTGACCGCCTCGCGGATGCGGTCCGCTTCCGCCAGCGACGCGCACAGCCCCTTCTCCGAATAGATGCCCCGCACCCCGTGCTCCGCACAGAAGATGATCGGCTCGGCGCGGTGGACCGACGCGGTGGTCACGCTCACGATGTCCGGCTTTTCGGTCTCGATCATTTCCCGATAGTCGAGATACGTGTTGGTGATGCCGAACCGCCGCTCGAACCGCTTCAGCCGTTCCTCGCCGCGATTGGCCACGGCGACGACTTCCGTCTCCTCGATGGACTGGTAGGCGCTGAAATGCCCATAGGGCTTGTGGAACTGGCTCCCCGGCGGGAACTCGTCCTCCATCAGCCCGCCCATCCGACCGGTGCCGATGATCGCTACCCGGTACCTTGCCCCCATACTGCTCCTCCTCGCTGTTGTCCGCGGAGTGTGATCGCCGCTGCCGGAGCGCCATGCGCACAAGCGAAAGAGCCTGTGCCGCGCGCCGCCGCGGCACTCAAGGATACCTGCTACCGGCGCTGTGTCGGCGTCCTGCAGCGGCGATCATGCGTAATGGGACGTGTGTGGTTCCCCGCGCCGCGGCTCCTATCACGGCTGGAAGGCTCTGGCCAAGCGCAGAGTGCGCTCCGCCGGCGCATACCACCCCTGCGGCGCGTAGTCCGACGTGTGCAGATAGCACTGCACGCGCACCTTGTCGCTCCCCTCGGTGAAGGTCAACAGTCGGCTCATCGGCACCCTGTCATGGCCGCCGTGATAGCGACTCAGTGCCGAGACGTTGATAAAGTGGGTCTCCCACTTGCGCTCGATGTGCGAACGCCCGCCCTTGCGATCATCGGGATGGGTATGCGTATGTCCACCGAGCCAGAGCGCGGTCGCGCCAGGGTGTGTCGCAAGGTACCCCTCGAACGCCTGTGCGTCTGGCCGCCCGTCCACGAAGTACAGGTAGGAGGCGCCTTCCGGTGCGCCGTCGGCAAAGTAGCCGTGGTAGTACGACCCCCATTGTCCATGCTCGTCTTGGCGCATCCCCTCCCACTGCCCCGAGGCCACGGTCGTCTCTTTGAGCATGTGGTGGTGCGCCGAGATGATGAGCGCGTCCGGATTGCCCTCGACCAGGCGTTGCCACCATGCGAACGTCGCCCCCGTGACCGCCCCGGCCGGATAGCCCCCGCGTGGCCCCCGCCCGACCGGCGGCCCGCCGTCGTTGCGATCCCCCATCATCAGGAACAGGAGATTCCCCACGCGGAACGCATACCGCTCCCACGTGCCCTCGATGGGATAAGGCCGGCGCTCCGCGTGTACGCCGGAGTGCTCCGGGTGTTCGCCGGTCGGGTCCACCCACTTGCGAAACCACCACTGGCACGGCTCATCAGGCCCGCTCGCATCGTGGTTGCCGACCAGATTGTAGAAGTGCTCCCGCGGATGCTGGCGAGATGCGGCGAATTGCCGCACTACTTCCTGCCCTTCCTCGTCTTCCGGCGGCGTTTGGCTTCCCGAGAGGTCGCCGAGATGCAGCGCAATATCCCACTCGAACGGCGGCCCGCCATCACTGCCCCCCTGTTCCGACTGCCGAATTGCCTCCGCGAGACTCTCCCGTCCGCCCTCGCTGAGGTCCGTGCCCACGTGGGCACAGCCCGTGGCCCAGAGCCGAAACGTTCTACTCATAGCTACCAGAATCCCCCAATGAGCTAACCCTGACATAAGGCCACCTGGCACACCCAGCCCGGACAGGGGTAGGTTTCTTGTGGGGGCGTGATTCATCGCGCCCAGGCACCGTCATTGCGGGCGGAAGCCGCAATCTAGGGCCATTCGTAGCCCCCGGTCGCTGCACTGATTCCCCTTCCGTACATGGAAGTTGCGAACTTGATCAGGCAGTGTGTTGGCCCTCACCCGGACTGAACTGCCAGGGGAGGGAACATCCCCGTCCCCCCGCCGCAGCGGGGGGACCATAGGGGGGCTACATCCCACTACCCGATTAAGTTGTCAACTTTCATCCAGGGAAGGGGCCGGGGGGTAGGTCCGCCCCCCTCTCCCCGGTCTATACAACTACCAGGTGAGCAGCACGCCGAGCGCCTGATCCATGTGCTCGTGCAGCAGATCGAAGGCCTCCTTCGCTTGCCGGCCCTCGAAACGGTGCGTAATCAGCGGCTCGACGCGCACCTCTCCGCTGACCAGCGCCGCCATCGCCTCTTGCCCTATCTCCGCCCGACTTGTAGATGGTGGATAGCTCCCGATCAGCCGTTTGCCCATGATCTTCGAGGCGTCCAGGTCCAACGGTTCCTGGTGGTAGAGGCCGATGAGCTGGATCAGACCGCCGTCGGCAACCATGTCTTGCGCCTGCACGAACGACCGCAATCCGGCCCGGCCCCCCACGCAGTCCATCACGATGGTCGCCCCGCCATCCGTCAGCCGCTGGACCGCGGCCACCGGGTCTTCCTCACCGGCATTGACCACCTCCGAGGCGCCCACTTCCTGCGCGATCCGCAGCCGCAAGTCGAGCGCATCCACCGCGATCAGTTGAGCCGGCCGGTACCGGCGGGCGAACTGCATCACCAGGTTGCCGACAATCCCCTGTCCCAGCACGACCACTCGATCCTGCTCCGTGATCCCGGCGGCGCGCGTCCATCCAGCGCTGCTCGTCGCCAGCGGATGAAAGGTGCCGTGCTCGAGCGACAGGTCGGGATGCAAATGAAAGACCCGGAAGTCTCCGGCATAGTCCACCTTCTCGAGCGTGTATTCGGCGTGCGGCGCGGTCACGACCACCCGGTCCCCAACCGCAAACTCGCTCACGCCGGCACCCACGCGGTGAAGGACCCCGGTGGTGGAGTAGCCCATCCGCCGCGGGTCAACGAGTTCTTCGCGGAGGTAGCGCCCGCCCATCTCCGAGCCGCGGCTGATCAGGCTGACCTGCGTGCGCGCCACGACCTCGTTGTCCCCCGGTTCGGGAATGGGTACCTGCTCCATGACGACGTTCCCGACGCCCTCATGCTTTGCCGTCCGCCACATCAGGTCGGCCATCTCTACGCTCCTTCTCCGGTGTTATTAGGCCTGCTCCCCCCGCTGCGGCGGGGGGCAGGTGTGTTCCCTCCCCTGTCGGGACGGGGGAGGGCTAGGGTGGGGGCCACGACCGCCGGCTCCCCTTACCACTCGAACAGCAGCCCCAGCGCCTGATCGGGGTGCTCGTAGAGGAAGTCGTAGCCTTCCTTTACCTGCGTCCCCGCAAAGCGATGGGTAATCAGCGGCTTGGCGCGCACCTCGCCCGCCGCCAGCGCGGCCATCGCCACCCGCGCGTCCTCCGCGCGATCCGTCCCCGGCAGGATGCCGCCGAGCAGCCGTTTACCCATGATCTTCCCCGCCTCCAGCTTCAGCGGTGCGCCGTGATAGAGGCCGATGAGCTGGAGCAGACCGCCGCGCGCCAGCATGTCCTGCGCCTGTACGAACGACTGCAATCCGGCGCGGCCGCCCACGCAGTCCATCACGATGGTCGCGCCCTCGCCGCCCGTCAGCCGCTGGACGGCCGCCACCGGGTCTTCCTCACCGGCATGGACCACCTCCGGCGCGCCGACTTCCTGCGCGATACGGAGACGCAGATCGAGCGCGTCCACCGCGATCAGTTGTGCCGGCCGGTACCGGCGCGCGAACTGCATTACCAAGTTACCGACAATCCCCTGTCCCAAGACGACGACCCGGTCCTCCGGCGTGATCTGCGCGCACTTGGTCCACGAGGCCGAGCTGGTGCAGAGAGGATGGAAGGTGCCCTCGGCGGGCGAGACGTCCGGGTGCAGCGCACGCACCTCCGGAGGGTTCCCCGGCATACCGGAGGCCAGCGAGTACTCGGCATGGGGTGCGCCGACCACCACCCAATCGCCGGGCGAGAAGTCCCGCACGTCCGCGCCAGTTCGCTCGACCACTCCGGTGGTCGAGTAGCCCATCATGCTCGGCGGCAGCGCCTCCTCATACACGTAACGGCGCCACAGCTCCGAGCCGCGGCTGATGAGGCTCACCTTGGTCCGGGTCAGCACGTCCTCCGGCCCCACCTCGGGGACAGGCACTTGCTCCAGGACGATATTGCCCACCCCCTCGTGCTTGGCCGTCTGCCACATCATGTCCGGCATTACTGCCTCCTTCGCTGGCATGTGTCCGGCGCGGCCGGGCCACCCCCGCCGCGGCTCCCCTTACTGTGCGCCATCAACCGCAAACAAGCAAACGAAGCGCCTCCCAGACACGCCGGGAGGCGCTTGGTGCTCTGCATAACGACCCGGAAGGTCGTGCGCGTTCTGCCGGTCGAGGTTAGCCCCTCTTGAGATCCTCTTCGTAGAGCGGTGCCGTGAGGCGCTGTGATTCGGCGAGGGCCTCCTTGGGGGTCAACTCGCCGTTCTCTAGGCGCTTGAACACCTCACCACCGACCTCAAAGAGGAGCTTGCGCATGTTGGGTGAGGCCGGCGTGGGAACATCGTACTGTGCCAGGTGGTTGAGCTGCTTGAGGATGGGGTTGTCTTTCAGCGCCGCGGTGATCCCCGGATTGCGCGCAGCCGCCAGGTTGGCGGGTGGATGTCCGGAGGCTGCCGAGACCAGCAGTTGCACGTCCTCTCGCACCGACCACGCGGCCAGATCAGCGGATAACTCTTGCGCCTCCTGATCCGCCACCTTGAACACCACGCAGCCAAAGCAATTGCCCGGCGTCGTGATCTGCTTCTTCGTGTTCGCCGGCCCGTGCGGATAGTGTGTCACCCGAATGACGCTGCCATCGCCAGGGTCCACGTCGGGATAGCGTGGCGGCGTCACGGTCCCGGGGTTGATACCGTTGGTGACCTTCGCCTTGTTGTTGAAGTAGTACTTCCCTTCCCTCCCTGTATCCGTCTGAGCATAGCCCAACCGCGTGTGGTGGTTGTACACGTACTCGAGCGCCTCGAGCATGTCGGGTGTGTCAACTTTCCAGTTCGCCTGGGAAGCGTCGCGGGGGAATGCCGCATTCGTGGGCCCAATGACGACCGCTAGCCAGTACAAGCTGTAGCGCATGTCCCAGAGCGCGCGCTTATCGGGGATGACCGTCGCCTTCCCGATCTCGTCGAAGTCATCCCAGGTGTAGCCTTCCTCCGGGAAATCAACGCCCTCCTCCTTCAAGATGGCCGTGTTATAGCCCAGGCCGTGGGGGTCGGGGAACATCGGCATCAGGGTCTGATTCCCCTTCCACTGGACCCCATCCATCAGAAACTTGATCATCTCGGGCTTGGTTTTGGCCCAGTCCGTGTTCGTGCGCAGTGCGGTGTTGAGGTCCACCAGCGCACCTTGACCCCAGAGCTCCGCGGCCTCCACCTGCCAGGGCGTCCAGAGGTTTGGTGGCGTATCCGCCGCTAGGAACGACTTGATCTTGGCCATTCTGGCACGACCGTCGCCGCCCTGCTGAATCTCGACCAACTCAGTCCCCTCGTTGCGGGCCTTGAAGTCTTCGACGACCGCCGTGTTGGCGAGGCTGAAGCGGTGCTCAGGTCCAGCCCAGTGCCAGAACTGCACCACTGGCGGCTTCTTGGCTGCCTTGCCCGCTGCGCCCTGAGCACCCGTTGCGCCCTGGGCGCCGGACTCACCCTTTTGCCCTTGTGGTCCCGCTGGTCCCGCTGGCCCGGCCTGGGGCTGGCCCACGTAGCGCACGGTCGGCTCACCGCACGCCGCGGCCAGCAGCCCGCCCAGCGCGACTGCGGCGCCGCCCAAATACCTCCGTCGGATCACAGCTACCATAGGTCCCCCTTGGCCCACCCCGTGTCGTGCGAGACGGGAATGGATCCCACTCAAGGCTACTCTCGCTTGCTCCCTACCTGGAGCGACAACTGCCCTGAAACCCTCCTTTCGCTCGACGATACCTGCGGCCCATGCTGCCTCAAGCATAGCTATACGCGGTGCAAGTTGCAACCTGCACAACTACCCTCGTCATTGCGGCTTGCGCCGCAATCCAGACCCACCCGGGGGCCACGGCTCCTGTCCACCATAAGCAAAGCGCCTCCCGGACACACCGGGAGGCGCTTGGTGTTGGTGATCTGCCCAACGACCCGGAAGATCGTGAGCGTACTGTCGATCTGGTTTAGCCCCTCGCGAGGTCCTCTTCGTAGAGTGGGGCTGTCAGCCGCTGTGCTTCCTCAAGGGCCTGCTTGGGGGTCAGCTCGTCGTTCTCCAGGCGTTTGAACACCTCGCCCCCGATGGTAAAGAGCATCTTGGCCATGCTGGGCGAGGGCGGCGTGGGAACGTCGTACTGTACCAGGTGGTTGAGCTGCTTCAAGATCGGGTTGTCCTTCAGGGCCTTGTTGATCGCCGGATTGCGGCTCGCCGCCAGGTTGGATGGCGGGTGTCCGGAGGCTTCCGAGACCAGCAGCTGCACCTCCTCGCGCACCGACCACGCGGCGAGCTCCGCCGCCACCTGTTCCGCCTCCTTGTCCCGCACCTTGAACACCATGACGCCGAACACATTGCCCGGCGTCGTGATCTGCTTCTGGGTATTCTTCGGTCCGTGCGGGTAGTGCGTCACCCGAATGACGCTGCCGTCGCCGGGATCCACGTCGGGATAGCGCGGCGGCGTCACGGTCCCGGGGTTGATGACTTCCGTCACCTTCGCCTTTTTGTTGAAGTGGTACTTCCCGTCCCGCCCGATATCCGTCTGACCGTAGCCCAGCTCTCGATGGTGCTTGTACACGTACTCCAGCGCCTCGATCATGCCGGGGGTGTCAACTTTCCACGTCGTCCCGGCCGGATCGCGCGGGTACGCCGCATTCATCGGTCCGATGACGATGACGGTCCAGTACAAGCTGTAGCGCATGCTCCACAGCGCGCGGGTGACGTCGTTCCCCTCGCGCTGGACCGTGGCCCTACCGATCTCGTCGAAGTCATCCCAGGTGTAGCCTTCCTCCGGGAAGTCCACCCCTTCCTCCTTCAAGATGGCCGTGTTATAGCCCAGGCCGTGCGGGTCGGGGTATGACGGCATGAGCACCTGGTGCCCCTTCCACTGTGACCCCTCCATCAGGAACTGGATCATCTCGCCCTTGGTCTTCTCCCAGTCCTTGTTCGTGCGTAGTGGCTGGTTGAGGTCAATCGTCGCGCCCTGCGCGAACAGGTCCGTCGCCGGCACCTGCCACGAGGTCCAGATGTTCGGTGGTGTATCCGCGGCCAGCAGAGTCTTGATCTTCTCCGTGTTGGCCCGACCGTTCTCTTCGGCCGGGATCTCGGTCAATGCCCCCTTGGGGTGCCGCTTCTTGAAGTCCTCGACGATGGCGAGGTTCGCCAGACCGAAGCGGTGTGGCGGCGCATGGCTCATCGTGAAGGTGATCCTCGGCGGTGGCTCTGCCGCCTTACCCGCTGCGCCCTGGGCACCCGCTGCGCCCTGGGCACCCGCTGCGCCCTTGGGGCCGGCTGGCCCCGCCGGTCCCGCTGGCCCCGCCTGTGGCTGGCCCACGTAGCGCACGGTTGGCTCACCGCACGCCGCGGCCAGCAGCCCGCCAAGCGCGACTGCGGCGCCACCCAAATACTTCCGTCGGATCACAGCTACCATAGGTCCCCCTTGGCCCACTCCCGTATCGTGCGAGACGGGAATGGATCCTACTCGAACGCTACTCTCGATTTCGCCCTACCTGGGGCGACAACTGCCCTCAAACCCTCCTTTCGTTCGACGATGCCTGCGGCCTGTGCTGCCTCAAGCATAGCCATGCGCCGTGCAAGTTGCAACCCTGGTATCGTGCATAGCCACACTCGCGGCACGGACAAGCAAAGCGCCTCCCGGCCATGGCCGGGAGGCGCTTGGTGTTGGTGCTCTGCACAACGACCCGCAAGGTCGCGAGCGTACTGCCGGTGGGTTAGCCCCTCGCGAGGTCCTCTTCGTACAGCGGTGCCGTGAGCCGCTGTGATTCGGCGAGGGCCTCCTTGGGGGTCAGCTCGCCGTTCTCCAGGCGCTTGAAGATCTCGCCCCCGATCTCGAACAGCATCTTGGCCATGCTTGGTGCAGCCGGCGTAGGCACGTCGTACTGCGCCAGATGGTTGAGTTGCTTGAGAATGGGGTTGTCCCGCAAAGCCTTGTTGATCGCCGGATTGCGCGCAGCCGCCAGGTTGGACGGCGGGTGTCCGGAGGCTTCCGAGACCAGCAATTGCACGTCCTCGCGCACCGACCACGCTGCCAGGTCCGCGGACACCTCTTGGGCATCCTGATCCCGGACCTTGAACACCACACAGCCGAAGCAGTTGCCCGGCGTCGTGATCTGCTTATTCGTGTTCGCCGGCCCGTGCGGGTAGTGCGTCACCCGAATGACGCTGCCATCACCGGGGTCCACGTCGGGGTAGCGCGGCGGCGTCACGGTCCCGGGGTTGATGACCTCCGTGACCTTCGCCTTGTTGTTGAAGAAGTACTTCCCGTCCCGCCCGATGTCCGTCTGAGCATAGCCCAGTTCCCGGTGGTGCTTGTACACGTACTCCAGCGCCTCGAGCATGCCGGGCGTGTCAACTTTCCACATCGTATGGGTCGGGTCGCGCGGGAACGCGCTGTTCATCGGCCCTAGGACGATGACCGTCCAGTACAAGCTGTAGCGCATGCTCCACAGCGCGCGGGTGACGCCTTCCGCATCGCGCTGGACCGTGGCCTTGCCGATCTCGTCGAAGTCATCCCAGGTGTAGCCTTCCTCCGGGAAGTCCACCCCTTCCTCCTTCAAGATGGCTGTGTTGTAGCCCAGGCCGTGCGGGTCCGGGAACATCGGCATCAGGATCTGCTGCCCCTTCCACTGCACGCCGTTGATCAGGAACTCGATCATCTCGCCCTTGGTCTTGGCCCAGTCCGAGTTCGTCCGCAGGGCGGCGTTGAGGTCCAAGGTGGCGCCCAATGCGAAGAGGTCGGCGGCCTCCACCTGCCAAGGCGTCCAGACGTTCGGCGGCGTATCGGCCGCCAAGAAGCTCTTGATCTTGTCCATGCCGGCCCCACCCGAGTTCTCGGTGGGGATATCCACGAACGCGCCACGGGGGTGATTCTCTTTGAAGTGCTTGACGACCACCTGATCGGCCAAGCCGAAGCGGTGCGGTGGCGCAATGCGATGCCAGAAGGTGATATTCGGCGGTGCCTTGGCGGCAGCACCTTGTGCGCCCTGCGCGCCCGCTGCGCCCTGGGCACCGGTCTCACCCTTCGCGCCGGCTGGCCCGGCTGGCCCGGCTGGCCCGGCTTGCGGCTGGCCCACGTAGCGCACGGTCGGCTCGCCGCACGCCGCGGCTACCATCCCGCCGAGCACGGCGGCCGCGCCGCCCAAATACTTCCGTCGAATCACAGCTACCATAGGTCCTCCTTAGTTCATTCCTGTGTTGTCCTGTGTCGTGAGGGATGAGGGATGGATGGTGGATCGCACGCGAATCCTCCTCGGCATTGCGCGCGACGCTGACGGTCCTCCTTTTGCCCGACCATACCGATGGTCTGTAGTGGCATCAAGGATAACCGCCGGCCGCGAAACCTGCAACCTGACGCATCCCGGCCGCCCTGCTGGCCACCATAAATGAAGCGCCGCCCGGCCATGGCCGGGCGGCGCTTGGTGCTCTGCACAACGACCTTGCCGGCCGACGTGCGCGTACTGGCTGCTGCCCTACTTGCTGAGGTCCTCGTCGAGCAACGGCTGTGTCAGGCGCTGTGCCTCCTGCAATGCATCGCCCGGTGTCGCTTCACCCATGTCCACCTTCGTCAGTTGCTCCTTGACGATGCCCAGGATCTTCAAGTAGCTCGGCGGGTTTGGCGTCGGCTGATCGAACTGGGCCAGTTCGTTCAGCTTGTTCAGGATCGGGTTGTTCTTGAGCGCCGCGCTGATCCCCGGGTTGCGCGCCGCTGCCAGGTTGGAGGGCGGATGTCCCGAGGCCTTCGTGACCAGCAGCTGCACGTCCTCGCGCACCGACCAGGCGGCCAGGTCCGCCGAGAGTTGCTGCGCCGCTTCGTCCTGCACCTTGAACACCACCATGCCGAACACGTTGCCCGGGGTGAGCGGTGTCTTCGAGGTGTTGCTCGGGCCAAGCGGGTAGTGCGTCACGCGGATGCCACTGCCATCGCCGGGGTCAATGTCGGGATAGCGCGGCGGTGTGACCGTGCCGGGATTGATGATGTTCGACAGGCGTCCGCCCTTGTTGAAGTTCACGTTATGATGGTTGTACGGCTCCGGGTTGTCCTTGTGGAACTCCGAGCCGGCGATGAAGAGCCGCGTGCGCTTGGCATGCTCGTGCGCGAACTCCAGCGTCTCGCGCGCAATCGCGCTATCCCACTGGAGCTTGGTGCGGGTGTCGTCAATCGGGAAGCCCCCGTTGCTGCCCATCCACCAGAGCATGCGGTGCCCGTCGTAGTAGAAGTCCGTGAGGCGCCGCTTTTCGGGGATATAGGTCTTCTGTCCGAGCTCGATGAAGTCCGCCCACGTATAGCCGTCCTGCGGAAAGTCCAGCCCGGCCTCCTTCAGGATGTGGGTGTTGTAGCCCAGGCCGTGCGGGTCGGGGAACATCGGCATCAACGTGTGCTGCCCTTTCCACAGCACGCCATTGAGCAGGAACGGAATCATGTTCGGCTTGACCGTTGCCCAATCCTCGTTGGTGCGCAGGGCTTGCTCCAGATCAATGATGGCGCCCAACGAGAACAGGTCCGCAGCTTCGACCTGCCACGGGGTCCAGACGTTCGGCGGTGTATCGGCCGCCAGGAACGACTTGATCTTGGACATTCTGGCGCGACCGTCGCCCGCCGTCTGAATTTCGACCAAGGCCGCCCGCTCGTTCCGGGCCTTGAAGTCTTCGACCACCGCCGTGTTCGCGAGGCTGAAGCGGTGCTGGGGTCCGGCCCAGTGCCAGACCTGCACCTCCGGGGGCTTCGTGGCAGCAATACCCTGGGCCCCCTGTGCGCCTACTGCGCCTTGGGCGCCGGTATCACCCTTTGGCCCCGCTGGCCCCGCTGGCCCCGCTGGCCCGGCCTGCGGCTGGCCCACGTAACGCACGGTCGGCTCGCCGCACGCCGCGGCGAGCAGCCCGCCGAGCGCGACTGCGGCGCCGCCCAAGTACTTCCGTCGTATCACAGCTACCATGGATTCCTCCTTGTGTTGCTTCCCCTGTTGTCTCTTGTGGTTAGGCACGCTGGATCGCACGTGAGAAATGCTCGATCTTACCTTCTGCTCCGCCAGACCTCCTTCCACTCGACCATGCCTCTGGTCCGCAGTGTCATCCTACCGTCTGTGCGGCCGCCCGCGCCCGCCGCACGATGGCCGGCTCGTCTCCGTGCAGCGATTCGGACGAGCGGATGTACAGCGAGCGGTCGGCCAGCGGAAGCGCCACGCGCGTCCCGCCGCGCCGATGCGACTCGCGCATGGCTATCGCCACCTCCAGCGCGTGTCGCCCGTCGTCGCCACTACAATTCGGCTCCTTGCCCGTCTCGATGCACGTAATAAGGTCGAGCACCGTGCGCGTGTTGCTGCTATGGCTGGCAGCCGGCAGCGGGAAGATGTGCTGGGCCGGCTCCGCCCGGCGCCCCTCCAGGCTCGATTCGACCGTCTTGTAAAACTGCACCTGCTGTGCGTCGGCGATGGCCCGCAGCACCCCCTGCGTGCCGATGACCTCAATCTCCCAGTTCGCTCCTCCGCACGCGGTCATCCGCACGAAGCCCTGCACGCCGTTGTCATAGTGTAGGTAGCCGTTCCCCTGCAGGTCTACGTCGCCGGCCGCTGCTTCGTCGCTCTCCATGTGCCCGAATACCCACTGCACGCGCCCCCTCGCCAGCCGATTGACCGTGGTCAGCAGATGGCTCCCGTTGTGGGAGACGCCCGCTTGCCCGAAGCCGATCACCTGCAGCAGATCACCCAGCTCCCCCTCGTCAATCAGCTCGCGCATCCGGTTATACATGGGACTCCAAGCGCGGCTACAGCCGATGGCCAGCGCGATCCCCGCCCGTTGACACGCCGCAACCATCTCATCGGCTTCGGCCAGCGAGATCGAGATCGGTTTCTCGGCCCAGATCGCCTTGAGGCCGCGCGAGGCGCCGACCTCCACGGCATCGAGCAGAATCCGCGCTCGTGGCTTGGCAGTCGTGCAGATACTGAGGATATCGGGCTCCTCCCGCTCCAGCATCTCGCGGTAGTCCGCGTAGAGCGACTCGATACCCCACTTCCGGCGGTACGCCTCGCGCTGTCCCTCATGCGGGTCCGCCCCGGCCACCACCTCTACGCCGGCAGCTCGATAGCAGGGCGTGTGGGCATGAGGCCGCGGCGCACGATCCCAGGCGCTCTTCTCATCGTCAAAGGTGCTGCCCATGCGCCCCAAGCCGATGACGGCGGCGCGGTACTGCTTGGCCATAACTCGCTCTCCTGGTGCTGGTGGCCTCAGTATACGGTGCCCGGAGTGTAACGGCGCGGCCTACTTGCGCCGCCGGCGGGACGACGAGGTCTTGGGGCGAGTTGCCTTCTCGGCCTTTCCGAACAAATGCCCACCGATTCGGCCCAAGGTCATGGCCGCGTCGTCCATTTTCGAGGACGATGCCGCTCGCCGCCGGGGGGAGCGGCGTCTGGTGGTTGATCGTCTGGCAGTGGCCGACTGCCGTGGCTTGGCCGTGGTCCGGGCGCGGCGGCTGGCCGGGGCCGCCGCCGGCGTGGCTGCCGGTTTGGCGGCCGCTGGAGTCGCCGGGCTGTTGGCCGGCGTTCGCTGGCCTTGACGAGCGCCGCGGCGGCCGCGTGTGCGTCCCCAGAGCCGGCCGGTGAACCGTGCCAAGCCGAGGCCCTTGCGCTCGACTTCGGCTGCCGGCACCGCCGGTACGGCCGGGAGTCCCAACCACCGCTGCGCTAGGCCCCCGGGGAAAAGCGGTAGCCCGCCGCCAGGGGTCGGCCGCCGCCGCTCCAAGGTGTTCGTGAGCCACCACAGCCCGATCCACAAGCCGATCAAGGCGGTGACGATGAGCACGACGAACGCGATGTTATCGCGCTCCTCCCACCCACCTTGCCGCACGGTGTAGAGGAGGCGTCCGGCGGCCATGAGCGGCAGCACGATGAGCAGAATTGTCGCCGTGATGTCGAGGCGGCGAAGGATATGACGCCGCATTGGCCCGAAGACCATCCCCAGCATCATGAGTGCCGCCAGGATAAACAGCAATCTGAGCATCGTAGCTCGGAGCCTCCGTCTCCCATGCTAACGGGGTGACCGGCTGGATGCAACCCGCTGGCGGCCGGCAACGGCGCCGTACTCTTGCAAGCGGATCATGGCGGCGTGGCCCTTGGCGCTTGCGGTGAGCGCGAAAACGCGGGACGCGCGGGTGTGCCTACTTGTTCTTGTGCCGCATACGACGCAGGCGCTTGCGGAACTTATGTCGCCTGATTTTGCGGCGACGCTTCTTGACGACCGATGCCATGCAACTCCTCAACTCTAAGCTGCCGTACACTTATCGGCTACTGGCGGGGTATTGCCAAGGGACAGTAATGATGGTAACATATTAGCGCACCGGGGCTACTGCCCCGCACAGATGGCTCTGACGGAGCGTGGCGCATTCGTCTAGTGGCCTAGGACACCACCCTCTCAAGGTGGAGATCGCGGGTTCGAATCCCGCATGCGCTACCGTAGGGTACTGTAGACAGTACCGGGCTCTTCAGTGCCTCCGCCGCGGCCCCCCGGTCTGGCGGAGGACTGTCAGCCGGTACCGGGATGGCATAGCGGATAGTGGCCTCGCCCGGGGCCACGGCGATCTCCTTGACGAAGGACCGGATGAAGGCCTTGGATTCCGTGTGGTCGCTCGTGTGCAGGTAGGCGCGCATGTCTTGGGTCAGGGCCGTAATGGTCTGCACGTTAGCCAGCACGGCGCGGCCTTCTGACAACCGGGCCCGGGTTTCGTCCGCCGCCTGCTCCAGCCGTTCCTGACGTTTCCGGTGCGCCTTGATCCGCTCGGTAGCATCCGCGAGCTCGAGGTCGCTCGTTTCGATCACCTGCCACACGCGGTCCAGCCGGCGCTGCACCGCCGCCAACTCCATCTCTATGCCGGTCAGTTTCTGCCGCTGCTCTTGGGCTACCCCGTCCAACTCGGCATCCACGAGCCGCACGAGGGTCCGGATGTTGTCCGCCGTCAGAATGCTGTCCCGGATCTGCTCCACGATCAGTCCCTCGAAGCGCCGGGCGTTGAGGCGGGGGGCGTCGCAGGCCGCGCGGCCCCGGTGGAGCAGCGACTGGCAGACGTAGTAGGCGAACTGCCCGCCCTTGGCCGCCTGGCCGGAGAGGGCCCGTCCACACCGGCGGCACTTGACCAACCCACTGAGCAGGTAGGAGCTGGCGGACCGCCGGGGATGCACCTTGGCCGGCCCTCTAGCCGCCAGCAGGGTGGCCACCCGCCGGAACTGGTCCTGGGAAATGATGGCCGGGAAGGCGCCCGGCACGCGCACGGGCGGGGCCTGATCTTTGGCGCGCACGCCCCAGACCAAGGTGCCGGTGTAGACCTCGTTGGTGAGCACGCGGTGGACCGCAGACTTCAGCCAGCGCTTGCCGTTGGGACTGGCAATGCCCTCGGCATTGAGGGTCTTGGTGATGTCGAGGAGGCTCTGCCCGCGATCAGCCAGGGTGAACAGGCGGCGCACTACGGTGGCCGCTGGCTCCGCCACGGCCAGCTTCGGGCGCTGCTTGGCGCCGTCCGACACCAGCACGCGGGAGTAGCCGTAGGGCAGCCGGCTGGACACCCAGAAGCCGCGGGAGGCGGCCTCGCGCATCCCCCGGGTGACCTCTTGGGCCAGGTTCTCGCTGTAGAACTCGTCCACGCTCTCGATGATGGCCTCCATCAGCTTGCCGGTGGGCGAGTCGTCGGCGTGCTCCGTAATGGAGACGACCCGGATGCCCTTGCGCCGCAGCATGGCCTTGAAGGCGACGGCATGTTCGCGCTTGCGGGTGAAGCGCGAGAACTTCCAGACCAGAATGACCTGGAAGGGGGCGGACGGACGGCCACCAGCATCCAGCAGCTTACGGAACTGCGGTCGGTCGGCCACGCGCCCGCTCTCCGCTTCGTCCACGTACTCACGGGCGATGACGTAGCCGTGTTGCGCGGCATAGTTCCGTAGGGCGCGCAACTGGGCCGCCACGGAGAGGTCCACGTCCTGGCGATCGCTGGACACGCGGGCATACAACGCCGCGGGGACTGGGTCCGGTTGGTTACGCATCGGGGTCACCTCCTGTTTCAGTTTCCTGGGCGACGCGGCGGGCTTGGAACCGCTCGTAGCGGACGGTCTGGCGCCATTCGCGTTCTTCCATGTACAGGCGCAGGGCTTCGCGCACCAGGTCGCTCATGGTGCGGCCTTCCGCGCGCATCACGGCCCGCACTTGGGCCGCCATCGCCGGGGGCAGGGAGAACGTGATGGTCTCGGTAGTCTGTTTCATGGCCGCTCCAATTGCTACTTAGTCTTACATAACTATGGCCTATCCCTGTGTCGGTGTCAAGGTCGTGACGGCCGGCAGGTGACGGCACGCTGATCGTGCCTCCCAGGGTGCCGATCCCGCGCCGCCGGTGTAATGTCCTGCAAGGGAGGTCGTGCCTGCCCTCCGCTACGGGGCCCACCAACCTTGGTGGTGCTCGCGGTGTAAGGACGTGTACAGCAGCCTGGTCCTGAGTCCGCCGCAGCCCAGGCGATGCCGACCGATATGCACGGCTGCGAAGCAATTGCTACTAGGTACGGGAATGATCGTGGCTAGTCGCTTTGGATGCAACCGGGGGAAGCTACGGTGGATCGGCATATGGCCGTACGACCACAACTGTAAACACCAGTTCGAGCCTACTAACGTGGCCTATTTTGACGATAGGCCGGACCGTTTTTGAGATGTGGTAGGGGACGCTGTGACCATAGCACGGAAACCCTTAAGGCTAGTCCGATCCTATTGGGGCGGGCAGCAGTCCCCGGGTAAGGGATCGCTTTCCGCGTCCAGTCCCCGCCGTCGGTCAAGACATTGTGCATGGTGCATTCCTGGTACATCCCAGGAAGGCGTCAATTTCCTGCTGCGCTTTGATTTCATCCCGCGGAGTGTGCTTCTCCCAAAGGTTGTCGTAGAGCAGCCGTGAGGTTTCCACCAAGTCGTTCCCTAATGTGCCTCTGCTTTCTGCAAACGCGAGCATTTTCACAAGGGGGATTGCATGGGCACGGTCAGCGTGCGATGGATGGTAAGTGAGTAGGGCTTGCGCGGTTCTCACAGCCTCTTGGGGCGCGTCCAGCAGTACCCATAGGTTCGCCAAATGGGGTGCAGCCTGTGGGTTCGCTTCTACTGAATTGATGTATCGGTCGGATGCGATTCTACGGATTTCCGCTGACGTATTTTCGTGGACCCCGGCGTTGCCTTGGCGTTTCATCTGGTCCAGAAGGGTCCACAGGGTTTGGGGATCTATGGCCGGGCTATTGGCCTGCTGCAATACCCATGCCTGATCTGGTTCCCCGATGGCCGCAGCCACGCGCGCGGCAAGTCCTGTCGTGACAGAATCTTCAATCAGTAGGCCGCCATACCGACGAACAAAGTCTGCGTGGACCCACACTTTCTCGGCAAAGGTCCGCAATTTGCCGCAGTCCAATACGCGGCCTGCGTCCGTCAAGAGTTGAACAGCGAAAAGCCCGACGGTCATTTGGGTTCGGGCGACTCGGTCGGCCACACGGAAGACTCCGCCTTCTTCGTCGGCGTCCCACGCGCTCAACGGCAGCGCCTTGCACTTTTCCATTGCCCAATCCATCGGATCAAGGTCATTGTGGTGTATGACTACCGCTGCGCCCAGTGCGGTCAGCCAATCTTGGTAGTTCCAGCGGCCGGCGAGGTATGGAAACTGCTCATTGTCTTCCAGTGCCATTGTCATGCGGCGCTCGTGTTCACCCAGGATCACCCCGGAGATTTGACAAGCCTTTTCAGGTTGTGCGTCTCGCATACCCCACGCGATGTCTGCGAGGGGTTTGCCTCTGGGTTCGAGCCTGGCCCGCCGCAAGCCGTCTTCCAGTTCCTTCATCACCTCGTTGGACCAATGATTCAGGATGTTGTCGTCGAGCAGTTGGGTGCATTGCTGCTCGACTTGCTCAGCCGTCGGCCGCTTTTGGTCGGGACCAAATGACGTGTGATTGAGCAGCTCGAATGCCCACCAAGTGCTTCGCGCAGGTCCGAGTGCCGCAAGACTGGAAACTAGGTCTGCTATCGGGTCCGACACAGCTACCAAGTCCACAGTCTCAGCGGCACCGGAGTCCGGTAAGGTTCTGGATGCAATTTCTCTTTCGTGGACGATTTCCAATGTGTGGAGAATTGCCAACGCGATCAACGCCGTTGATGAGGTATCGGCAATCCAATTTAGGAATTGGCGGCAATCGGACGTGGCGCCGATGCCGGCCAGGCAGGATGTCGCAAAAGACTGCAACAAGTGGTTCTGTATCTTGTCCACTAGCTCCGGCAACATCTCAGGCTTGAGTTCCAGGAGAAGATCCACGACTGACGGGATGCCTGAGTACATTAGCCGGTATGCCTGATAGGCGGTATCGGGTCCTACGTGAAGAGTCCGCAAAGGGTCGTCGTGACCTATTTCATGGGAGTGTGACGTCACGCCCCGAATATCCGGCCCAACGATGTGCTTCGGGTCGATGATGTTGCCTTCTTCGTGGAGGCTTTTCAGAGTATCCAGCGCGTATGCAGCAAATCTGCCGATTTGTTCTGGAGACCACGAATCCCGCATGATTGGCGCCGACAAGTCTGAGCGGATTGAGCCCATAGCCCAAAAGGCTGTGTCGTGGTTCTCGATCCCGGTGTTTGCCGAAAGTGCTTCCCTAATCCCGTCAATGATTATTTTCGCGACTGGCTCACTCATGTCCGACCGAAGCTGGTTTGGGCCTCCGTCAGGGTCGAACCAACTGCGAATCTCAGCGATGGCCCGGTCAGCTTCGCCGGTCTTCCGGAGTTGCTTTTGGATTATCGGTTCAACCAAGTCGCGACACGTCCATTGCTTTAGAGGCGCCAAGCCGTTGCCGAAAATCCGCCAGATGGCATGCCTTGCCTTTAGCGGTAGCTGGATGGTTGGAGGGTCGTTGCTGGTCATTATTCAATTTCCTCAACGAGAACGCCATTGTTGTTGTGGCCCACGTTCAATGACCAGAGTTCCTCGGCCTCGGCACGGTACACACCATAGGAGAGCGTCGCAAAAGTGACGCCGTGGTCGTGCCACCCATTGATTGAATGGGTAACGATTATCTCCTTGTCCGGCGTAATCAGGTAGCGGTCATGAAATGCTGGACGGTCTCGCCCTTTGCCGTCCTTACTGGTGGTGACCGACCTGACAGCCACGTGGTTGGTGAGGATTGAGGGATACTTGGACAACCACTCTTCAACGTTCCGTTGCCCGCAGAGAATTCTCAGTTGCTGCCCTTTGGTCATTGAGAACATGCTGCTGTATACGCGCTCGTTCGTATTATCGAAATCCCGTCGCATGAAATAAGGATCGGCGAGGTAGATTGGTCCGTCGGAATGTCCACTGTCGGCAAGAAGATTGAGGAAAAAATCAATTGCTTGCTCTGTCTGGTCCGGCCCAAAGCGGCCGAGGTTTGTTTGAGTGCGAGCATCTCTGTCTCGTTGCCAACTCCTCCGTCCGAGCGTTTCTCGGCGGATTGCGCTGTCCAAAGCGGCCGAGTTTTCGTCTCCAACCCTGATAACTGATTTGGCGTCACCAATGGTGACGGTATTGGTGGTTCCGCGTCGGGCATCGTGAATCGCAAGCGTCCGACCGGTTGAGAGGTTCATGCCGACGCTTATTTCTCGGATCAACGGGACTTCCCATCTGTCTATGCACTGTCCATCACGACGTCGGTACAGCGCGAACCCAATTCGATCCAGCGCCGAATCAACGTTGATGATGGTGTATTGTTCAGTTATTTCCAAGTGATGATGCACCATTGCATTGTCGTTATCGCCGGCCCAAACGGTGGCGAAGTAGGCATTTTGCGGTAGGTCGGTTCCGTCTGCGGTGTTGACGTTGAGTCTCAGATGGGTCCGTTCGTTTGCGAGTTCGCATTCTAATTCGTCCTCCGCACCTGAGATCACCAGATTGCCTACCCGGTCCAATCGTTGGTCAAGACGAAAGGCCAGGCCACGCAGAGCATCCTCAAGCTGGCGGGATGTGTAAGACTCGCATACCTTCCGCCAGTAGTCGCGGGGGTCCGGTTCAAGACTCCAAACCTCGGTGACCTTCGCGCTGTGCCTGGTGAACGGACTGTTCACCGAGTGGTCGTCCGTTCCCATGTGGTTCCGGTAAGCCCAATGGCAGCGAGCGGGCTGTTCCAGAGCGTAGAGTACCTCAAGGCTCTCAACAACCATTGCGTTCTTGTCCAAGATGTCCTTGACCAACTCCAGGCAATATGCAAGTGGTGCGTCCAATCGGTGGAGTTTGATTTCTCCCGGTTGAACTATTTCGTTGGATGGAAACGCCGTGGTACGCCAAACTCCGTCTGGTTCGCCTGCCCACGGACCCATCCCGTCGGCGCGTAGGTGGCGGATGTGGGTGAATAGATTGCAGACTCTGCCGTCTCTCGGATGCCATGCCAGTACAGACATCCGGGAAGTTCTGTTCTCGTTGCCTCCGTCTGGAACCAGGATGTTGTCCATTGTCCTTCCTCTCGTTGGGATTTGCGATATCCTGCCCTCAGCTCTACGCCCTCCGCCAGAGATTGCTCATCGGTTAGGTGAATTCAGCATACACCGCATCGCGTCCGCGGGCCTAAGTGGATGGTAGATGGAATGGTATTCGAGATGTGGCTGGGCAGCCTGTGAGACGAAGGCCTAGGCCCGACCATTGTGGCCCGCCGGAGCAGGGGAACGCAAGGGTTCGAGGAGCGCCTCGGCCTACGTCTCCTCCGGCCCCGGCCCCTCGGCCTTGGGCATCAGGTAGCCGACGCGGGGTTCGGTGAATGAGGCAGGCGGGGTTGCCAGCATCGTCGCCCAACTTGCGGCGAAGGCTCCTCACGGCGCTGCGCATCGGCCTCAGGTCGCCGCCGTGCCGCTGCCAGACCCGTTTCCGCAGGTGGTCGTAGGTCAGGGTCCTGCCGGCGTGCGCCGAGAACTCCACCAGCAGCCGGTACTCGGTGGCGGTCAGCCGGGCCCAAATGTACCATATTGCGACCTGTCCGCTGGGAGGTGGCGCTATAGGCAGCGCCGCTATGATCCCTTACCAAGCCATTGTTCAGGTTCCGCAGGGCTACCAGCCCAATGATGGCGGACATCACGGCTTCCCTGATTTCGTTCCTCCGCCTGGCTACGTATGCGGGCTTCACTGAACTGTGCTATTCCCCTGATAACTCCCTTGGCCATTTCGAGGCATTGGTCGACGAAGGAGGATGTCATATAGAACATCCACGGTTCATCGTCAGATGTCGCCTTGGAAAACCACTCGGAGGGCCAGCGGTCTTCGGTCAATAGCCCTTCAAACTTCTTCAATTCTTCGGATGACCACTCGAAGCCGCCGTGAAACATCTTGTTTCTGTATGCAAACAGGGCGGACAGCGTTGGCTCAAGGTCTGGCGGCAGGTACTCATTCATGCCCACAGCATCCGCGTACTTGACTATGTTCCTGACAAGGTTTCTCTGGGGCAATTCGTCCCCGATTGATCGGAAGGCTGCCCGAAGAGCCGATTCGACGAGGGGGGCAATCATGCCCACCGCCGCCATACTATGGGCTGCAGCCTGATAGCAGGACATCTCCACCAGTTCCACCCATACATCAACGGCATGGTCATTGGCGCGACCCCTGGTCCGCCTCGCAACTTCGTCAGCTTCCTTGATTCTATCTGAAAGCTCCTGGTCGGCCTGCTTTTGGCGGTGCAGCAGGCCGTGAATGGCAACCAGTTGGGCGTCGTAATTGAATTCTTCCAGCGGAAAATGGATGTACTCAAAGTGGGGTTCCACGAGTTTCGCTCCTGCGGCCCTAATCTTGGCCACGGTTTCTGTGCCACTAGCGTTGGGTTCGCCTCTTTGTGGCGCTAAGTAGTTGGCGTGTGCTCTTCCGGGGAAGATGGTTCCCCATGAGTAGCTTTCCACCCCTGTTCCCACGTGCAACTCCGCGACCACTGATAACTATAATAGCATTACCGATTTTGATGGAATGGCAAGAACCTTCACCATTACCTTGGCAGAACCATGTCGGGAGAATATGGAGCAGGTCAATCCGGTGTCGTAGGGAGTGCATCTTGAAGCCCTCGCCAACCTGACGAGGGCTTCAATCCAGCCGCCCATCGGCTTCTTCCATTGGGTTAACACCAGGGGCATGATACCCCCGGTTCTATTGCGGTGCGATGCTGATGGTGAAGTCGCCGGAGTCTCCCGCCGCCTCCACGGTGTAGGTCTTCCCAGACACCAGGTTCAGCGTTACGGTGTTGGAGCCGTCATGCACCAGCTTGCCGTTGTCGCGGCCCACGTTCCGGCGGTGCTCGTAGCCCCCGCTCGGCTCCGTGCCCCGGCCGTTCTTTGGCGTGCCCTTGGACACATACAAGCCGCCCACCGACAGGCTAATGGATACCATGATGTCCTCCGACAGCATGAATGGATAGGCCCTCCCAATGCGCGCTGTTTCTATTCTGGGGAAACTGGAGCTCAGGGGGAACTCATTCACAGGATGCATCACGCGAGGTCTGCTGAGTGTGAATGACCACGACCTCAATGAGTTGGGCTTGGATGTCTGTGCTGTCTCCTGATGATTCGGCGCGTAATCGGGCGATCCTACGGATGGGCCTATGGTGAAGCCGGAGAGTGAGATGGTAAGGCAGGCCCTTTCACGCTAGGAGGGCTACGTGAAAACAACGTGATCTACTGAGACGGAACCGGGGCTGAGTATGGTCGCAGCAACACCAAAGTGGTCAGGCTCTACCAGCGCGTCGTACGCATGTAAACGGCGGAGCAATAATGTACCGGCAAGGCGGGATCAAGCACCCTTGGCGGACGCGAGGACGGGGTCTGCAGCGTCGCCAGGAGGAGATCGCCCGGCGTGAACGCCAGGGCAGGAGCGATGAATCTGGGCACCGCGTCGGCCGCGTCATTAACCAGGGCGCACCAGTTCCGCGTCGAGGGAGGGTTGCTCGTCCAAGACGGGGTACTCGAACGGGTACTCCCAGCCACCGTCGCGTCGAGCCTCACCGCCCTGCACCCGGGGTCTGGCCCTCTGACCGGCTGTGCAGCGCGCGTGTCGTGCCATGCCTGCCTCCGTGCGGTTTGTGCCGTGCCACGCCTGCTCGCCAGTGTGACGAGTTGGCCCGCCCGACGTAATGTCCTGGCGGGGAGGGCACGCGCGCCCCTCCTTAAAAGGCCTGGTATTCGCGGTGGTGTTACCGCTGTAATGGACGTGTACAGGAATCGGCACTTGGGACCCCTTGGCCACCTAGTGGGTCTACAGGCCACGCTACCAGATAGAAACCAGGGGCAGCGGCGGGTAGCGTGGCTTCATTTGAGCAAGCACCTGGGTGCGAGGGCCGGTTCCAAGGCGGGCGCGAGGTGCTTCCCTGGGACCGGCCAACGGTGGCCACGACGCGGCCGGGGGGTGGTGGCCAACTGCCCCAGGGAAGCGTGGCCCTACAGGATGGGGGCGGGTATAGGCATGAACGGGGAGCGTGACGTGGGGGTGCAGCCCCCCAGTCTGGAGCGCGTGCAGGAGGTACGACTGCTGGCGCTGCTGCACGACCTGGTCCGGCAAGAGGGGCGGTCGGGCACCGCCGCCGTGTTGGGTGTCCACCGCAAGACGGTGGCGGCAGCAGTGAACACCGGCCGGCTGTCGCGGCGGATGCACGATGCATTGGGGCTGCACCTGCTCGCGGGGCCGGGCGCCGACGCTGCGACCGCAAGCGCGGCGGAGGCCCGTCAGCAGTGGGAGCAGCACCTGGCAGCGGCGCTGCGGCGCCAACGGGAGGAACTGCTGGCGGCCATCAGTGCCCAAGGCCAACACCTGCGGGACGAAGCGGCGCAGCGCGGCCAGGCCCTGGAGCAACGGTTGGCGGCGCTGGAGTCATACTGGCCGGAGGGCGGTGGGGCAGCGACGGTGGCTGACGCGACCACGGCTGCCCCGGCGGCCGGTGCCCCGGTCATCAGCGCAGCACTGGTGCCGGGGGAAGCGGCAGCATTTGGCGTGGCGGCCCCACTCATTGTCGCGTGGCGGCAGGCACGGGCGGCGCGGGCCGGGGCGACCGACCACCTGACTGCGGTCAGAGCGGAGGAGCGGCTGCGGGAGTTGGAACTAGCCCTGATCGGGGCCTACCACTTGACGCTGCCGCCGGCGACGTATCCCTGGGACGCGCTCACCCGGCGGAACGAGGTGGACTGGCGCCGGCGGACTTTGGCGCGCGTGCGCGGCGCTCGCCGCCGGGCGGCGTGGCGGCGCCGCCTGCGCCGGGTGCTCACGCTGGGCTGGGGGTGAACGGCATCACCGCCGGATGGTTGCCCCATGCGCGCAAGCACTTGGCGCGGACCGGCCGAAATCCCTTGTCACGGGTGCGCCGGAGCCGGAATACTGAGCGTGTTGTCAGGCTTTGCCAGGGTTTCCCGCCTGAGAAACCTGGGGGTCCGGCCCTGTACCCGGGCGAGACCGCAGGGATTGAGCCTTGCTCTCCCGACGGTCCCCATGAGGGCACCGCTGCACTGGCGCCGGCGGCAAACCTTGCGCCAGTAGCCCAGTCCAGCGGGTGGCGTGCAACCGGCACGGCGCTCGTTGGACACCGCCGTCGGCGTGCATCCCGCGCGCTGACGATCCGTTGCCGCCGCCCGCTCGTCAGCGCGGTGCCAGCGGTCATGCTCCGCGCCAATTCTGGCACCGCCGCCGCCCCACCACGCGCACCCCGTCTCCACCTGCGCCGCCCAGCCCCCCGGTCACGCAGCGGCTCACGCCCCCCGTGAGTTGGCCGGGGTTCCCCCACGCACGGCGTCCCACGGATAGGCATCCGCCCGGGGGTAGCGCGGTTTCCGCACCAGCCGATCCGACCAGGAACACCCGTGCGCCGGATGTCCGCACGGGCCAACCGAGAGGAGGTAGCACATGGACAACAGCAGGCAAGTACACCCAGGAGGTGCAGCATGGTCGTAGCCCAGCAGTACGTCGACCTCGCCGCGCTCAAGCAGCGCCATCCGCTGGCCGAGGTGGTGTCGGCAGCAGGAGTGCATCTGCGGGGCCAGGGCCGGGTGCGTCAAGGCCTGTGCCCCTTCCACGACGAGAGCGAAGGGAGCTTCACGGTGTACGGCGATACCGCCCGCTTCCACTGCTTCGGCTGTGGCGTCAGCGGCGACGTGCTGGACTTCGTGCAGCGCACGGAGGGCCTGACCCTGCCTCAGGCCATCCGGCGCCTCGACGGGGGGACTGGGACGGTTCGCCAGGCTGCCGCCCCACGTGCATCCCGCACCACTGCCCTGCCCCCGCGGGACCCGGCGCTGCTGACGGCCGCGGCACGATACTACCACCGGGCGCTGTGGCGGTACCCCCAGGGGCGCGCGTACCTCGCCTCCCGCGGCATCAGCCTCGCCACTGCCAAGCGCCTAGGGCTGGGCTACGCCCCGGGGCGCGGGCTGCGGGGCGCCGAGCGGTTCGCGGGCATGGTGGTGGTGCCGGCAGTGCGGGACCGCCAGGTGCAGTGGCTGGCGGGACGGGCCATCGCGCCAGAACGGACCCCACGCTTCCAGACACTGCCCGGCCCGAAGCCGCTGCTGGGGCTGGGCCACCTGGGCGCGGTGCCGCCGTGGGTGGTGCTGACCGAGGGCCTGTTCGACTGGCTCACGCTGGTGGCATGGGGCCTGCCGGCGGCCGCCGTGCTGGGTACCCAAGGCCTGGACCGGGTGGTGGCGGCCCTCCAGCCCTGCCCGCGGGTGGTGCTCGCCTTCGATGCCGATGACGCGGGTCGGGCGGCCACGGCGCAGTTGACGGAGCGGCTGGGGCAGCGCGCCACCGCCCTCACGCTGCCGCCGGGGGTCAGCGACGTGGCCGAGCTGGCCATCCGGCCTGCCGGTCGCGCGGTGTTCCGGCGTCTGCTGCACGCAGCGCAGCCGTCGCGCTAGGCGGCGATCCCCCCACCAGCGCCGCACGCCGCGGCGCTCCGGCACCGGGACCCTCCCCGGCGCCGCGCTGGGTGCCACTCCCCACGACCACCCCGGTGACCCAGCAGCAGGCCCCCTCGTTGCCCCGTCCCATGATCGCGCGACCCGGCCCTCCCCGGCCGGCGGTCCACTGCCCTCCGCACCGCCCGCCGCGCGCGATCCCCCCTCCGAGCGGGGGTAGCCCCGCCCCGGGCCGCCCCTGCTGACACTCCGCCGTCTACCGAACAGCCCAGTTCACTCCACACAAAGAAAGGAGTACCTCATGTCCAATGCACCGCACCGCAACGAGCGCAGCAACGGTGTCCCCGCCGCACCCGCTGACCTGGTACCCCTGGCGCCGACCGCCGACCAGGGGACCGGTCTCTCGCCTACCGTCGCGCAGCAGCTGGAGGCGCCACTGGACCCCAGCCTCATCGCCCAGCGCAAGGGCCGCGCCGGCCACACCTTCCCCTATCTCCCCGGGCGGGTCGCCATCGCTCAGGCCAACCGCCTGCTCGGCTACGGCGGCTGGGGTTATGACCTCGTGGGCGAGGTCACCCCGCGCGAGCTTACCACCCGCGATGCCCAGACCGGCACGGTCGAGCACGCCACCGCCTACACCGCCACCGTCCGGCTGCAGGTGCCGGGCGTGCCGCCACGCACCGACGTGGGCTTCCGGGTGGTGGCGGAGGAGAGCGCCCAGGGCCACGAGACGGCCTACAAAGGCGCCGTGACCGACGCCCTCAAGCGGGCGCTGCGCACCCTGGGCGCGCAGTTCGGCAACGACCTCGCCGGCAATGATGGGGCCGGTGCCACCGACACCTGGGGCGCCTCGCTGCGCCAGACGCTGCTGGCGCTGGGCGCCCAGCAGGGCTTCGACGAAGCGCAGCTCCGCACGGCCGTGCGCCAGCGGCTGGGTCAGGACCTGGACGCCGTACCCGCCGCCAAGTTGCTCCCGCTGGTCGAAGCTGCCGCCCGCAAGCTGACCCCAGCGAACACCACCACACCGGAAAGGAGGGACGCTGCCGAGGCCAGCGCACCAACAGCCGCCTGAGTGACCATCGCCAGCACCAGCCTAGCCACCGGGGCCGCCTCTCATCAGCGGGAGGCGGCCCCGTGGTCGTCTGTCACCCCTGACTGCGCCACCTACGCCCTCGAAAGGAGCATGAACATGACCACGCGCACCGAGCCAACGCCGCCAACTACCACCCCTGACCCGGCCACGCTGTACACCGTCACCGCCGGCGGCTTCACCGCCACCGCCGATGCCTTCGCCCGCGACCCGGCCACCGAGGGCCTCTGGTTTCTCTCGATGGTCGGCGCCCAAACCGCCCTCAAGGCCATCTGGGCCGCCCTGCTCAAGCAGCCGCCGGACGTCGCCCACCTGATCCGGGGCGCCGAGGGCACGGCCCTGTCCGGCGGCTTCCAGCAGTGTGTTATTCCCGCGCACACCGTCGGGACCTGGACCACCAAGCTCACCCGCCTGCCGGTCTGTGGCGGCTGGCACGCCCTCGTCTACACCACGCTGGCCGAGTACGCCACCGAGCGCGAGCAGTTCCTGCTGCTGGCCCCGGACGCAACGCAGGCCCCCGCGCTGCATCACCGCTTCCTGGACCGGCGCAGTCCCCTGCCCTTGCACCACTCCTGGGCACCCTGGCTCTGGCAGCGCGGCCTGGCCCAGGAGGAGATCACGCCGCTGCACACCACCGGCCTCGTCGCCTACGACTGCCGGCCCAATGCCGCGGCCCTGAAGGCCGACCTGGCCCACGCCGTTGCCGCCGGCACGCTCACCCTGGACGAGCCGGCAGCGGACGAGTCACCAGCAGTCCACTCGACAACCAAAGATGAGAAAGGAGCCGCACCATGCGTCTAGCCGCTCAAGCCAAAGGCGGGTTCTATCCCACCCCACCGCGCGTGCTCGATCTGCTCGCCACCCTCCTGTGCCCCCCACCCCGCCTCCCCGCCGGGGATCACGGCGCCGTCCGCCTGCTCGATCCCTGCTGCGGCGCCGGGGCCGCCCTGGACCAACTCGCCACGCGCCTGGACCCGTACAGCGCGCTCCTGCTCGAAACCTTCGGCGTGGAGCTGCACCAGGAACGGTCCGCCCAGGCCACCGGCCGGCTGGATCACACCCTGGCCACCGACCTCTTCGCCGCCGCCATCGCCAACCGCGCCTTCGGTCTGCTGCTCCTTAATCCCCCCTATGACCATGATGGGGAACAGAAGCGCAGCGAGCACCGCTTCCTGCGCCACTGCACCCGCTACCTGCCGGAGCACGGCGTCCTCGTCTTCATCGTGCCCCGCCAGCGCCTGCCGGTCTCCGCCCGCTTCCTCGCCGCCCACTACCGCCGCCTGGCCTGCTGGGCCTTCCCCGACCCGGAGCGCGCCGCCTTTGATCAGGTGGTGCTGCTCGGCTGCCGGCGCGCCCGGCCCCAGCCCGACCCGGCCGCCGAGCAGCAGCTCCACCACTGGGCCACCGAGGAACTGCGGGCGCTCACCCCGGCCCCCGCGCCGCGCTACACCGTGCCGGCCACGCCGGCCGGCGAGTTGCTGTTCAGCACCCGCACGGTCGATCCCCTGGCCGCGGCGGCCGAAGCCCGGCGCACGGGGCTGTGGACCCACGCCGCCATCACCGACGCGCTCTGGCCCCCGCAGCCGCCGCGCCCCCGGCCGCTGCTGCCGCTGCGCCGCGGGCACCTGGCCATGCTGGTGGCGGCCGGCTTCCTGGACAACCTCTGTCTCGCAGCCAACGGGCAGCGCCTGCTGGTGAAGGGGCGCACGGCCAAGGAGCTGGTGCTGGTCACCCGCACCCGCGAGCAGGAAGTGCGCCGCGAGCGCCTGCACACCACCGTGGTGGCCCTCGACCTGCACACCGGCACCATCACCGACATCGCCGCCTAGCTCCCTCACGCGCATTCAACACTGCCCCACCATCCCACGCGGCCTCGCCAGTCCCCCCAAGGGACCAGCGGGGCCGCGTCTGTTTTTCCTACGCAGGAGTCCCCCCAAGTTATCCCCACCCACTGTGCATGACCAACCCCATAGCGAATCACCGCAACCCATCGGAAGAAAGGAGAGCAGCATGAACCTGAGCACGTTCCTCGATACCTACAAGGAGGCCATCGCCCAGCGCGTCGTCGCGTCCTATCCACCCCAGTACCACCCCGCCGCGGACGACCGGCCGCTGCCGCCGTTGCTGCGCCCGCCGCTGGGTGCCCAGGAGACCGCCATTCGCGGCACCGCCCACTCCCTCGCCAGCCAGCGCGGCACCACCGTCGTCGGGGAAATGGGCACCGGCAAGACCTTCATCGCCACTGCCGCCGCCCACCTCGCCGGCTTTCAGCGCATCCTCGTGCTCGTTCCTCCCCATCTCACCAGGAAGTGGCAGCGCGAGGTGGAAGCGACCATCCCCACCGCCCACGCCGCCATCGTGACCTCCATCACCGCCCTGGAGCGGCTGCGCCAGGCCACTGGCCCCGGCCCACTCTTCGCCATCCTCTCCCGCGAGCGCGCCAAGCTCTCCTACCGCTGGCAGCCTGCCGTGGTCCCACGCTGGGCCAGTGCCGACGGGCGGCTGCTGCGCGACGAGGACACCGGCGAGCCGTTCCGCGTACCCGCCTGCCCCGCCTGCGCTGCCCAGGTGGTCACCGCCGACGGCGTGCCGCTGACGGACGCGGAGTTGGCCCGCCGCAAGCGCACCTGCGCCCACTGTGGGGCCGCCCTCTGGCAGGCCGACCGCCGCGGCCCGCGCCGCTATCCGCTGGCCGACTACGTCAAGCAGCGTATGAAGGGCTGGTTCGACCTGCTGATCGCCGACGAAGTCCACGAGTACAAGGGCCGCGGGAGCGCCCAGGGGATTGCCGCCGGTATTCTGGCCGACGTCTGCGGCACCTCCCTGGCGCTCACCGGCACCCTCGCCGGTGGCTACGCCAGCACCCTCTTCCACCTGCTCTACCGCTTCAGCCCGGCCCTGCGGGCGGAGTTCGAACATGGGGAGGAGGCGCGCTGGATCGCCCGCTACGGCTTTGTCGAGCACACCGTCCGCCGGCCGGCCGACGAGGCCCTGGAGGACGGGCGCCACAGCCGGCGCCGGCGCTATCGCACCGTGATCCGCGAACGCCCCGGCCTGGCCCCGGCGGCCCTATTCCACCTCATCGGGCACACCGTCTTCCTGCGGCTGGCCGACGTGGCCAGTGGGTTGCCGCCCTACACCGAGCAGGTGTGCCTGGTGGACCTGGACGACAGGGCGGATGAGACGGGATATTCGCAGCGGACCGCCTACCAGGCCGTGTTCACCACGTTGCGGAAGGCGTTGGCGGATGCGCTATCCCAGGGGTCCAAGCGGCTGCTGGGCGCCTACCTACAGACCCTGCTGGCCTATCCCGACGGCTGCACCCGCGGCGAGACGGTCTTCGATCCCCAGACCCAACGGCCGCTGGTACAGGTACCGCCCCTAGCGGCAGACCGCGTGTATCCCAAGGAGCAAGCCTTGCTGGACCTGGTGGCCACCGAACGGCAGGCCGGGCGCCGGGTGCTGGTCTACGTCACCCACACCGGCACGCGGGACATCACCGGCCGGCTGCACGCGCTGCTCACGCGGCACGGCAACCGGGTGGCGGTGTTGAAGGCGGACGCCGTCAAGCCCGACCGCCGGGAAGCGTGGGTGGCCGAGCGCGTCCAGGAGGGCCTGGACGTGCTGGTCTGCCATCCCCGGCTGGTACAGACCGGCTTGGACCTGATCGACTTTGCGACGGTGTGCTGGTACGAGCCGGACTACTCGGTCTACACGCTGCGGCAGGCCTCGCGCCGCTCCTGGCGGATCGGGCAGACGCGGCCGGTGCGGGTGGTCTACCTGGCCTACCGGCAGACGCTCCAAGCCGATGCGCTCACCCTGGTGGCGAAGAAGCTCCAGTCGTCCCTGGCGGTGGAGGGGGAACTGCCGGAGGACGGGTTGGCCGCCTACGGGGATGATGGCGACGACCTGCTGCTGGCGTTAGCGCGCCAGATCGTCAGTGGGGAGGCCGAGGACGCAGAGCCGGTGGAAGCGGTCTTTGCTCAAGCGCAGGCAGCCGCAGCCGATGCCGAAGCACTGCTGGTGGACGAAGGCTGGCAGCCGGTGGGCGAGCCTGAGCCGACGGTCGTCGCAGTCCCCGCCAACGGAAAGGCAGAGGCCGCTGCACCGGTCAACGGCCAGGGTCGGGACGACGACGCCCCGGCGCCGCAGCAAGAGGAACTGTTCTCGTGGGCGGAATTCCTGGCGCGGGTGCCGGCGCCGTCCAAGCGCAAGCGCCGCCAGCAGCCACCGGCGTCCCTGCCGCTGTTCGAGTGGGTGCTGGCCCAGGAACAGGAGGCGGCATCGGTCCGCGCGGGGCCGTAGACCGTTCCCTATCAGGGGAAGCCATCGCATTGCCGGCGATGGCCTCCCCTGCCTTCCCTGTTTGCAGGCCTTTTGTGTTTAAGCCCGCCCCACTGATGTCCAAGAAGACTGCCCAGCCTCAGTTTCCTGACAGCCTCGGTCTCAACTACCGCTGATGTTCCGATAGAGGCCTGCCCTTTGCCGAGCCACTGCCGCCCGTTGCCGCCTCGTGGCTATTCCCTCCAAGAGCCGCTGTGCTGTGCCAGCGCAAGGGTTGGTACTCACGAAGCGTCCAACTGCACCTGATCGTCCAGTCGCAGGTCGGCGAGGGCCTGCCGCAATTCCACTGCTAGGTGGTTGGCCTGCGCCGCGTCAACCTTCACTGCAAGCTCGACTTCTACATCTACGCTCCGGCTTCCTGCGGGTCGGAGCTTTGCGAGGACTCTGCTCCCGATCCCGTTCCAGCGTTCGAGCGGCACGACGCCCGCAAGCCGCAGCGTTGCCGTTCTCCCCGCTGGTGATGGAGAAGGCGTGGGCGAGAAACCTCTCAAACCAGGCTCAGCTTCCGGCTCAGTGGTGGTGGACGGGGCCATCGAGAGTGTCGGTTGCAACGGCGTCCGGCCGCCGGGCGGCGCGTGGAGTTGTGCAGCCTTGGCCTTGGTGAGCAGGAAGACATCGTCCTCAAACGCGACCGCTTCTTCCCCGATCTGCCGTGCGTACTCCACCCGCGTATATTGGCCGTTGCCTCGGTCCCCGGAGGCCAGTCCGAAGTCGCCGCTACCCACGAACTCGACGATCTTCCGACGCAGCACCGCGTCCGCGTCCAGCAGCCGCGTCAACGAGCCATCAAGAAAGCTCCGCCGCAGGCCGTTGAGTGGCCAGGCACCCGTCTGCTCAAACGCGGGCGGCCAATGCCGCTCGATGTACCCGGCGCCGACGGTCTCGTTGAGCAGCGCCTCGGATTTCAGTGCCGTGATGATCCGGTCGCAGAGCGTCCCGCTGGCGCTGGAGTGGCCCGCACCGAGGTCTATGACCTTCAGTTCGTCCGCCGCTTGGGCATCCCGCAGTACAACGAAGCGATAACTGGCCCACACCTCCTCTTTGGCTTCCGCTTCCGCCTCCCTAACCCTGGTCTGCACTTCGGTGCGCTCCCTGCGGTCAAACTCGGCGCCGAGCGTGCCATCCACCACCTCGCGCGCCACGCGCTGCCAGGCAAGCCATAGCGCGACCCGCTCCCGCAGCTCCCGGCCCGGCTTCTTTGCACACCAGACCAGCGAGCCAGGATAGAGCCGCGGCGACCGGCCCCGCTCTTTGGTCCACTGGCCGATGCGTGCGCGGAGCTGACCGTCACCGTCCCAATCCTCAGGGGGGTCCACGACGACCAGCGTCAGGCGCGGCGAATCCGGCACCGCGCTCCCATCCTCCGGAAAATAGGCGACCGGAATCGTCGGGTCGCGGGCAAACTCATCCTGCACCAGCTTCCGGACCGCCGGCTTGATCTCCCTCTCCTCGTCGAGCGAGGCGCGCCGGTCGCTGACGACTTTGCGTAGCGTCGCTTGATGGTGGATGCGGTAGCCGTCCGTACCGATCTTCCGGATAAAGAACCCGGATCGCTCCAGCGCTAATGCGGTGCTGTCAACGGTTGCGGTATCGACAGCAGGCTCCTCCCCCAGCGCAAACCGCAGCTCCGGCAGGCTGGCCACCCGGTCCACCTGCCCCCCGGAAGACTCGAACAGGATGGCCGTGCCCACGCGGCAGTGGATGTCGCGCAGCGCGCCCTTGGTGTCCGCGTCCAAGGCCTTGGCGTGCGCCATCTCTCCGGCGATGTCGGCGTCAATGGCCACGTCGAGCCGTTGCTCCCCCAGTTGTCCGAGCACCACGGCGCGGAACTCGGGCACGTGCAGCGGCGCCGACCCCAAGGTAATCAACGGCTCGTTCCGCGCCTGCCGGAACTGCTCGCGCGAGGCCCAGGAAATCCACTGCGCCAGCATCGCCAGGGCCCCACGAGTCTGTTGGAACTGGGGCAGCGCGCGCCACTTGCGCTGGAAGACGGATAGCGTCGCCGGGTGGAACGGATAGCAGGCTTCGAAACGGTTGCGGAGGAAGTCTCTGGCCCGCTTATCCGTGGTCGCGGTGTCCACGGCCGTCCACTCGGCGGGCAGCCTGGCGCTGCGTTCGAAGCACCAGTCGGCATAGGTCCCGGCCACGTTCCGGCGCACGCGCTTACTCCCGAGGTCCTCGAACAGGCGGCGGCGCACCACCTCGCTGATCTCGGACTCGTCGTTGGCGATGAGGTCGCGGGCGACGCGACGCACGACCTTGGTGATCCGCTCCTGCCACTCCTGGTCCCAGGCGGTCATCTCCACCTGGCTGCGCGGCAGGCTGATGACCGCGGCGGCGCGGGTGGCGCCAGTGACCGCGACGGTCAGGTTCTGGAGGAAGGCGTGGAAGCTATCCGCTAGGCCGCGATGGCGATTGACAAAGTTCAACACCTCATCGAAGAGCAGCAGCACCGGCGCCTCCGCGGCGGCGAATACCCGGGCCAGCGCCTCGGTCCCTGGCGGTGTGCTGCGGGCGGTGTCGCCGAGTGCAGCGACACCGGCATCGCCCGCCAACTGCCGGGCCAGGTCAATCCAAGGGGTCTCTCGTCCGGGCGCGGGGTCCCAGGCATTGCCGACGAAGACGCCGACGCGGGCAGCCGGCACCGCGGGAACGTCCGCTGCGTGGAGCAACGCCGAGGCGCCCGGCAACGCGGCGGCGGCCGGCCCTGCGTTGGCGAGGTGGTAGAGCGCCGTGAGCGTGTGCGTCTTCCCGCCGCCGAACTGCGTAATCAGCGTCAGCACCGGTGCCGTGTTCTCCGTTCGACCGGAGAGGCGCCGCAGCGCCATGCCGGCATGCTCCGTCAAGGCGCGGGTGAAGCACGTGCGCGAGAAGAACTGCGCCGGGTCGCGGTAGTCCGGTGGTGCGGTGCCGGCAACCACCTGCTCCAGGGCAATCGCGAACTCGTCCGGGTTGAACGACCGGCCCTCCCGGACTTCCTGACGCGGCGTGACCACTTTGTACCAGGGTGGCATGAGCAAGCCTCCTACCTCAGCGGCCTGAAGTCTTTGGTTGTCCTTCACACTGACGGCGGCCGGTACATCAACGCGCGGACGCTACGACCGCCTTACCAAGGGTTCACTAGCCGCCGCTTCCCTAACCGCGTGCTCCGCGACGTATCCGAACCCGACTCTGTGTCACCACGATCATACTCCGCTCATACATTGCATCCGCATGGTACTCGATCAGATCACGCATTGCGGCCACTTTCTCCGCGACCGACATGCCGACAAAGCGAATGATGCATGGGTGCGGCAAGCGACGTACAAATACCAGCTCGCCAAAGTCCTTGTCCTCGGTAATAAGCACCCGCTGCTGCTCAGTTGCGAGGGCGAGCAATTCTTCATCGGTGGCTAGTGGGGCACTTTCCAAAGCCGATAGGACATCGTGGCCCAAGTCCGTTAGCGTCGTATGCATGCTGTGGGACGCCGCGCATACATCGAGCAGGAACTTCAAGACGCTTCCCTCACGGGTACACGTTCATACACATGCTCGCCGGCCATTGAGCGGTGAGCAAAAAGCAGGCACGCCTGGATGTCTTCAGGTTCCAGGACCGGATATTCCCGGAGAATCGTCTCCGCAGAATCACCGGCTGCAAGCATCCCCAGCACGTGCTCCACGGCAATACGCAGGTCGCGGATGATCGGCTTGCCACCAAAGACGCCCGGCCGAGCGGTGATGCGCTGGAGCAGCTCGGGATTGGTCGTCATGTCATCCCTCCGTGTTCCATATTCCATAGTGCGGCCATTGATCACCGTGGCGCCGCCAACAGCATGGCGTCCAGCAGCCGCTTCTCATCGCTGCCGCGGGGGTAGAGCGCGGTCAGCGCGTTGGCGAGGCGCAGAAAGTCGGGGCCGCGCTCCTGCTCGGCGCGCAGCAGGTTGCGTAGGGCCTGGCTGCGGCCCGACGCCTGCAGGAGCATCGCGGCGTGAACCCGGTCCAGCGTCGTCGCGGCCGCGGGGGCGTCAAGATCGTCCGCGACAGCCGCCATCCGCCCCCGGCCTCGCTGCCCGCCGCGCACGGGCGGCGGCGCTGCGGCGAAGAGACTGAGCTGCTGCGCGGCCGCCGCGTTCCACTCGATCTCATCGGCCAGCGTGCCAGCCCCAGCCTCGCCGAAGAGTTGTTCGCTGCGTTCCCTGACCGGCAACAGGCGCACCACGCCTTTCTTGGTCTCGACGAGGCGCGCTTCCCAGTCCTCGAGATGGATGCCGAGCGGCTGGGCAAAGCGACGCACCACGTCGAACGGCAGGCTATAGCCCGCTGGCCGGCGCCGCGCCGTTGCCGCCTCGCCGTCCTCTGCATCATCACCGGCGTCGTTCCCGGCAGCGGGCGGTTCGGCGGTGCTCTGCCGCGTCCACAGGAACAGCGCGGTCAGGCGCGCATCCTCTTCCAATGCCCCAGCCGCGCCGTTGCGGGCCTGCGCCTCCGCCGTGCCCAGCACCTGCTCCAACGCCTCGCGGCCGACGACCTCCCACACCTTCTCCAGGTACTCCGGCAGCTCGATCTTATCTCCGGCCGGTGTCTCCACCCGGCGGTAGCGGCTGTAGACTTCCAGCGCTGGCCCGACACAGGCGAAGACCAGGTCCGCGCCCCGGATACCCTCGCCCTGGAGCCGCTGCACCCAATCGCCGACACGCGCGGGTAGCTCCCGCAGCACGTCGGCCCAATCGCCAATCGGCGCGTCCTCCGGGCGCGGGCGGCAAACGAGGTGGATACTGGTTGCCAGGGCAGCCGAGTCGCGGGCACGTAGGCGAGAGGCCATCTCGGTAGCAATCGGCCAGGAACCGGTAATGGTCCAGCCGCCGCGGATCAGACCGGATAGCAGCGCCTCCCAGCCCTCGGTAGTCTTGTGAGCAAAGACGACGGAGCCTATGCCTTCTTCATTCAGCACGCGGCGACCTTCAGCAAAAGCGTCTTCCATCGTCTCCTCAAACCACACGCGGTCCTTAGGCCTGCCAGCGTTGAGCTTTGTCTCGTCCTGTACCGCCTCGGGCACTTTGGGCGAGAGTGGGTTAGATGGATCAAAAGAGTCACGCAATAGGGGGTGGCCGGACAGCGTTCGCTTGAGCCAGACGAGGAAGAAGTCGGAGAGGTCGGCGTAAGGAACCGCATCGTAATACGGCGGGTCGGTGAAAAGGGCCCCGCCGGCCTGATCGGGCAAGGGGTGGTCAGTAGCGTTGGCGGATTGCACCGTCGCGGAATTTGTGATTGGTGCATCCTCAGTGACCTCCGCAAGCCACTCGGTCTGCTTACCGAAGTCGCCGGTCGAGCCACTGATGGGGACGGACTCGGCAAAGTCCCACACAATGGGAAGAGCCTGGCGACTGAACATACTCACTAGAGTTTCCCCATAAGGATTCCATCGGCAAAGAGAGCTGGTTTGCATCGCGACCCGATCCACGCACATCGCCATCGCTGTTCGGAGCACATCTTCGTCACGGCACTGTCGCTCCTGGGACAACTGTCCCAACTCCACCAGCGCCGCCTTCTGACGCGCCGTGAACAGGTCGCCCCACTGGAGCATCCCGTACCGCTGCACGCGAAAGCCCAATGTCCCAATCGGCGGCAGCGGCTCGTCCGGCACCGGGCAGAGGCCTTGCCGCCCGTCGCGTTCCCATTCGTCCAAGATTTGCGTCACTCGCTCCTGCGCCTTACGGACCGCCGCGTAGTCGGCAGCCGTCGGCAGCCGGTAGTGACGGCCCTGCTCACCAGGCTTAAGGGTGACGACCGCCGTCAGGCGCGCGCCGCCGGTGCGGCGGCCGGCCGCATTGAACACCGCATCCGCGCCCCCTTTCTGGGCGGCAAGCTGAGCACGCACCCGCTCCGGCGGCAGCACGGCGCCGCAGCAGACACAGGTTGCCCTGGCGCGAGTCACGGTGCCGTCAGCTACCTCCCCAGCGGACTCTGGTGCGAATATCTCGAACTCGACGCGCGGCGGCCCGCTGTCCGCCCGCACGACCTTGGTCCGCAGTGCCCACTTACGCTTGTCCTTCCGGCACAGCCACAGCGAGCGCAGGAGGGGAATCTCCGCGCCGCAGTTCGGTGCTTCGCAGCGCACCGTCCGCGCCCAGAGGTAGGCGATGGGTGTTGCGCCGTCCGGGTCCGGGGGATAGAGGTCGGCCAGTTCCCGTTCCGCCTTTTCCTTGATCTCCGCCCCAACTCGCCGTAGCTCGTCCGCCAGCCCCGGCCCATGTCGCGGGATGTCCTCCAGCATCACTTTGAGAATCAGGCAGGCCACCGGGTTGAGGTCGCTGGCAAATGCCTCGCAGCCGAGCCGCAGCGCCTCCAGCGGGATGGAGCCGCCGCCGGCAAAGGGGTCCACGACCAGCGGTGTCTGCTCCGGGTGTGCGGCCCGCACCAGCGCCTGGCCCGTCTGCACGTAGTCGTCGTTCGCGGCGTTGTCCCAGTTGGCAAAGTCGGCAATAAAACGCAGCAGAGCCTCCCGCAACCCCTCATCAGTCTGGACCTGTTCCTCCCACCCGGAGGGGCGCGTCCGTAGCGCCAGCAGCACCTGCCGCGCTTGCTGCTTGAACGCCCCCGGGCAGAGCGAGTCGCAGGGATCGGGCAGGAGTAGTGCCAACAGGACGGCACGTGACGAGGCCAGGGGGCGCCGCGCCCACCACAGGTGCAGCGTCGAGGGATGGCCATGACTGATGGACTTCTCCCGCGCCGCGTGCTTGGACACCTCGGCAATGGGGAAGTCCACCTCCGCCAGCCGCTTGCACTCTTTCGGGATCATGACGGAACCCCACAGCCAGCCCGGACACCAGGCTGCTTCGTGGTTATCCAGGGGAACAGAGCTCTCTGTTCAGGAGAGCCGATTGGGAAGTAGTCGAGGTCATCGCTGCCTTCGTTCTCGCCGGCCACCAGACCCACCGCGAGCACGAGGCCCCCGTTCTCCCTACTACTGACCCTGGCTATCTGCACGCCGATCAGCCGCAGCTTCCTGCGCGTCTCCGGGCGGAACGCAACATTGAACCTACTCTTGTCGACTATTGATGGGTAGCACCAAGCGTCCTGCATTTCAGGTGGGAGGTCAAAGTAGTCCTTAGCAATGATCTCCGATATTCGGTAAAGGTACTCTGTTCCTTTTCCGACGTCGCGGGTGAACTCGTCACGCAGGAACCCCTGGAGCATCTCGACCTTCAAGGCGTCGGTAGCGTCGAGGCCTGTGGTGTCGGGCTGGCCGCCGACAATCGTCACTTTCACGGCCTCGACTGCTTCGTACACGATCAGGCTGAACCACTCGCCGTCCGGGACCTTGAGCTCGCCAATGGCCACGCGCGGGTCTAATGGAGCGGTATAGAGGAGCGGCTCGCCCTCCCTGTTCAGTCTCCCGATAGGCACGGCATTCGGAGGCGGCTCCCAGCAGTCACTGAGCTTCGACATTGATCTCAATGGAGCTATGTGATCGTCCTTGGGAATGACTCTGACCCGGTAGAAGAGAGTTCCCGCAGGATATTGGCCGCTCAAAGGCTGTAGCACAGATATCTGCCCGCTCGGTGTGTCGAACATGATGACGCGGCGGATGGCCTGAGAGACATCCTCGTATGACATATCACGGAAGTTGAGCTTCCTGAAGTTGGATACTCGCCGGTGCAGTTCGCGAGCGCTTACGTAGGGCAGGAACACGGAATTTAGTCTCACCCTAACAGCCTCAAGTTGATCCGACACTCCGTCAGAGCCTGCGACTGCATCATGCAGGAAACCGAAGTCGGACAATTTGCTCGCATGGTTGTCATTGGGGTCAGACATCACGCACTATCCATCCGGTATTCCACCCGCTCTTCCCGCACCTGCATGGGCTGGGTCATGGTATCCACCTCGGCCAGCCGCTTGCACTCCTTCGGGAGCATGGCTGCTCCAGCCGCGTCCACCACCAATGAGTCGTTCGCGTGCGTTTAATAGCACGAGTACGTTTAGGAAACGCACGCCGCGCGTTTCTCGGCGTTTTTCTCATAGCGGACGCTCCGGCCGCGCGTGCCAATGCGCCGGAGTACCCCGGCCGACTCCAGCCGCTTCAACAGTCTATAGGCCCGCGATGCGGAGATGGCGCAGAGACGCGCGGCTTCCTTCCGTGAAATCGAGCCATGCCTCGCAACGTACCGGCGCACCAACTCGTCATGCCGGATTGGCGCAGTGTGCCCGCGCTGGGCAGCCACGCGGTCACCAAGCCGCCGGGCCGCAGCTTCCGATAGCCGGAACACCTGCCGCCGGTGCGAACCCTGCACGGTGACGAGACCGCGCTGCCCCAACTGCATCAGGAGATGCTCCGCTTCCGCTTTCCCCCTTTGTATCATTGCGGCTGCATCGCCGGCCGCTATCTGCCGCTCCCGCTGTAACCCGGTCAGGAGCAGCAACTCGTCCGGGGAAAGCGGGTTACTCTCCCGGCCCGCCTCCACCACGAGACGCACGAATCCGAGGTTAGCCACGCCGCCGGGGAGCACCAGGGTCACGCCGGCCTCGGTGCTGCGGTCGTAGGAGGGGGCGGGGCGGCCATTGCGAAGTTGTTCGTAGAAGATGGTATCAATGCCCCGCGCGGTGCGTTCGACGATGCCGGCGCGCTTGAACGCATCGGCCAGCAGCGGATTGCGGGGGCGCGGCGCAGTTACCAGTAGGTTGTCCAGGCGCACCCCCAGCGGGAAGCCGCCGGGGTTCGAGATTTCCAGCCGGTCTTCCCGCCACTGCACATGCACGGCCCCAAGACGGGTGTAATCCCGGTGGATCAAGGCATTGGCGACACCCTCCCGAAAAGCGCGGGCGGGATAATCGGGCACCCCGACGCGGACCATGCCCACGTGGACCTCTTGCTCGCGGTTGCGCGCGTGAAAGCGGGCCGCGAGTTCTTCCATGACTCGGAGCAGCGGCCAGCGAAAGAAGTCGTTGACCTGCACGTCGTTACCGGCGAGCACTTGGAACGCCACCTCGTGCGCCGGCAGGTCGGCAGCCAGCGCGTCCTCCCGTCCGAAGAGCAGCAGGCCCAGGACCCGGACGGTCACGGTGCCATTGGTGTGCTCCACCGCGCCCAGGGCCTTGGCCAGCTCCACGTCGCTGAGATCGAGCAAAGCGCTATCGCCACGGTGCCGGTGCTCTCGGATTGTGCGCCGGTAGCGTGCGAACTCCAGCGGATCGAGCGCGTCCATCCCGAGGCCGTCCAGCCGGAGGGCCGAATGATCGAGCATCCCGCGATCAGCTTGCTGCGACTGCATCTCGTGGAAGTGGAACGGTACACAGGAGGGCTGGCCATCTCCGCCGGTGGCGCGCCGCAGGTAGCGTCCGTCCGACGTACCGACGGGCCGGTGAACGGCGGGGACCTCGATGATGAGAATATCCCGTCCGCCGCTTGAGTCCACTGCGACGCGCGTGGTAAGAGGTGGGCGCGTGCGGTTCGCCACGAGCGCCTGGATACGCACGGGGTCGATCCCCCCGGTCTCGTGGCGGGCCCGGGCGCCGCTCACGCGGCCGTCGTCCTCAACTCCGACCAGCAGCCAGCCGGGGCCGTCGTCGCTCCGGTTAGCCAGACAGACGACCGTTTCGACAAGCTCCCGATCCCCCAAGGGAGCGGCTGCCTCGCCTTTGAACTCTACGGCGAGGGTTTCGCCGCCGGCGATGAGGGCCTGGAGGCGTTCTGGCGTCAAGAGTCCCGTCCTCCGTATGGCGCCCGTTGCTCTCGGATCTGCATGGGTTGGGTCATGGCGTTCAACTCCAGCCAATAGTGCTGCACCTTGCTGACCTCGTGCCAGGGGAAGCGGGCCGGGTCCCGGATCGGCTCCTGGAGCTGCGGCTCGTCGGCGCAATTCGTGACGACGTACAGCCAATAGCAGTCGCGGCGGTCTTCTGCCACGCGGCGCTCGTTGGGCGTCAGCAGGATGGTACCGGCGGCAGCAGCCAGACCCTTCACCTCGATCAGGCGCGACTCGCCGGTATCCGTATTCAGGCTGGTCACGTCGTACCCCAGGTTCTGCTCGTGAACGTCGGTGACGAGATGTCCCTGAGCCTGCTCGTGCGCCATGACCACGCGCATGGCGATCTGCTCGGTCTCCGGGTTGGGCCGCAGCCGTTGGACCTCGGCACTGCCGCGTTCAGGGTGTGGCAGGATCAACACGCTGGCCAGCCGCTCCACGCCCTGGAGCGTCAGCGCCCGCTGCTGGGTCAATTCGCGCTGTCGCCGCTCGCGGCGCGCCAGCGCCTCATCCTGCCGGGCCATGGCCTGCGCCAGGCGGCCCTCGGCACCGGTGATCTGATTCCGCACCTCATTGTCGGCGCGACCGACTTCCTGGTCAACCCGGAACAGCACCTCGTCCAAGGCGACTGTGACGTGCTCCTTGATGCGCTCGACCTCCGGCAGGCGCTCCGCGCGCACCTCCGCAATGAACGGGCCGAGCGCCTCCGAGTGCAGCCACTCGGTCGCTTCCGGCAGGGTGGCCACGGCAGGCAAGCCGTCCGGTGCAGCGGCAGGTGTTAAGTTGCCGAGGATGTCCGGCTCGCGGAGGCGGGGGTCTCGGCCCTCCGCCAGCTCCACGGTGAACAGCCGCTCGTGGATAACGTGGCCGAGGCCGTCCACGATCTGCGCCTTGTAGCAGTCGAGGCGCGCTGGCGTCTCGTGTTGGAGGGAGTGGAAGCAGGCACCCCTGGTGAAGGCCTCCCGGGCCAGCTCCAGGTCGTGGCGGCGCAGGGCTTCGAACAGCGGATGGCCCGGCGTAACCCATTCCAGATTGTGCGCTTCCGCCGTGTGCCGGTCCGTCGAAATTCGGGGGTAGCGCACCGCCAGCGCCGGGAGCTTCCAGTCTGGCTCGCCCTCGTAGCGCCGCAATGCGGTTGGCGTCCGGCCCGGCCGAAACGTGTGTGGCCAGCGGCGCACGGGGGGAAGGGGGAGGGACGCGCTGTCAGCACTCTCGGCCAGGAAGCGAGCGATAGTCTCGGGCACCATCCGGCGCGCTTGGGCGTGGGCGCGGCGCTCGACGAGCATCTCCAGGTTGAGCCCCTTGGCCGCCAACCCCTCCAGCGCATTCTGGCAAATGGCCCGGAAGTGGTGCTCGTCCACGTCCCGCAGGAGCCGGTCCTCCAGGTCGGCGTCGCCCAGGTTGCCGGCGTAGTAGTCCCGAAACACGCTATCCACGCGGGTAGCGGGCAGCACCTCCCCGACAACGTTGAACACCGCATCATCGTCGAGGGCGTCCCTGATCTCCTGGAGCTTGTCCAGCAGCCGCTGGAGGACCCGGCCCTCGATGGTGTTGGTGGCGACGAAGTTGAAGATGAGACAGTCGAACCGTTGGCCGTAGCGATGGATCCGTCCCATGCGCTGTTCCAGCCGATTGGGGTTCCAGGGAATGTCGTAGTTGAAGAGGATGTGGCAGCACTGGAGGTTGATGCCCTCGCCGGCCGCCTCGGTGGCTACCAGCACCTGGATGGCGCCCTCCCGGAACTGTTGCTCGGTGTAGAGCCGGGTGCCCGGTTCGTCGCGCGACCCCGGCCTCATACCGCCGTGGATGCTCCCCACGCGGAATCCCCAGGTCTGCAACCGTTCCAGGAGGTAGTCGAGGGTGTCCTTGAACTCGGTGAAGATGAGCAACTGCTGGTCCGGGTGGTCGAAGAAGCCTTGCTCCCGCAGTATCTCCTTGAGCCGGCTCAACTTTGCTTCGCTCCCGGACCCTTCGAGGGACTTGGCTGTGCTGGCGAGGCCCTGTAGCGCCGTGATCTCCCGACGCACGTCCTCGGCGTTGCCGGCCAGGGTGACGGCATCCAGCAGCCGCTCTAGGCGCTCGCGTTCGTGGTCCTCCAATTCCTCGATCTCCTCCCAGTCAGGGAGGTCGGGCGGTGCGGTCCGTGCCAGGACCTCGGCCTGCTCGAGGTTCTCCGCCAGGCGCTTGGCTCGATTCTCCAGGGAACGGCGCATGGCGTAGGTGCTGGAAGCGAGCCGCCGCTGGTAGAGCGACATGAGGAAGCCGACAGCGCGCGCTCGCCGGTCGTCACCCTGCGCCGCAGCGCGGGCACTCTGCCGCTTCACGAACCGCGTAACCTCCTGGTACAACTCGAACTCATCCCCGGCGATGGCAAAGCCGGCCGTGTGCGTGATCCGCTTCGTGAATACGGGCCGGGCGGCCCACGCCCCGTCCGGTTGACGTTCTGGGAAGTAGACCATCGCCTCCTTCGTCCGCCGCAGGTAGAAGGGCGCCCGCTGCCGTTCCATCGCCGCGCGGATGGACTTCACGTCGGCATAGGCGTCCTGGTCGAGCAACTGCAGGAAGAGGGTGAAGTTGTGCGGATCGCCCTTGTGCGGCGTGGCGGTCAGGAGCAGTAGGTTGTCGGTGCTGTCCCGGAGGAGCTCGCCGAGCCGGTAACGTTGGCTCTTGTGCGTCTCGTCTCGCGCTGACATGCGATGGGCTTCGTCTACGATGACCAGGTCCCAGCGCACCTGTCGCAAGCCCGGCAGGATGTCCTCGCGCTTGGCCAGGTCGAGGGACGTAATCACCTGCTCTTGGCTCAACCATTGGTTGACGCCGAACTGGTCGCGGACGTCGCTGCCTTTCAGCACCAGAAACTGCTGATCGAACTTCTCTTTCAACTCGCGCTGCCACTGAAAGGTCAGGTTGGCTGGGCACACCACCAGAGTCCGCTCGGCCAGCCCACGAAGCCTGAGTTCGCGGATCAACAGCCCGGCCATAATCGTCTTACCGGCACCGGCATCGTCGGCGAGCAGGAACCGCACGCTGGGGAGCTTCATGAAGTAGTCGTAGACCGCTTCAAGCTGATGGGGCAGCGGGTCCACCCGCGAGATCGAGAGGCCGAAGTAGGGGTCGAACTCGTGGGCGATGCCCAGGGTATACGCCTGGAGGCCGAGCCGTAGGAGTTGTCCATCCCCGTCGTAGGTAAGCGCAGCACCGGCGACGGAGAGACTTGCGATGTCGGCTGCGGTCAGCGTCACCCGCCGGAACCGCTCCGTCTGCTGCCCGACCAAGCCCGCCTCCACGGAATCGGGGCCGTTGGGGCGCACCGTCTCGACCCGCATCGGCTCGCTGAACAGCGGCCCGGTCAACACCTGGCCTTCACTTAGCGCGGTAGCAGTATCCAACGGTGATGATTCCTCTCCAATGGAAGTCTACGAGGCCGCGTCGCTCGCCAAACCTGTTGCCAACGACGGTCCGACGGTCGCTGTCCAGATCACGTCAGCTGTTAACTGAGAACGGATCACCAGACAGCAAAGCTGTGTGATTTACCCTGTCGATCGAGAGGTAGCGGTTGTCCGCATCCTCAACGGACTTGACCAAGCGTATCCGGCTTATCTCCCGCTTGACCTCTGGAGCAATCGTCTGTCTGCCGTTGCGAATGGCCGGTTGAGCGCCGGAGAGGCGTGTCCCCAACACGGCTGCGACCCTCTCTACACGCTCAATCTGCACCGGAGACGTCACTTGGGATTTTGAGGATGCAGGAGCTTCGATGGCGACCGTACCCCCTTCCGCCACTATGGGGGTAGCACAAACCTCTATCTCTGCAGTGGTTATGCGCTCTTCCGGCAGCGGCACTTCGTCTGAAGCGGAGTCCCTGATTTCGTCGAACATCTGGTTGTAGTGGCTCCATGCTGCCTCGTCGTTGTCAAATGCAACCAGGGTTTCGGGCTGGTTCCCTGAGAAGGTTTGTTCGGATAGATTGGCGGAGCTGATGGCTACACGCCTGCGTCCGTCCCTCCCCGATAGGAGGTAGAGCTTCGCGTGGGCAATCGACTTCCTCAGGAACCTGAAATGGGCCTGGCCGGCATGAACCCTTTCGAGAATGCGGATGTGCCGTTCGTCCTTCAGTCTCATGATGGCAGCCCGGGTGTCGCCGACCATTGTCTTCTGAAAAGCTCTGAAAAGCAAGGATGCTCCTAGTCTCCCGCAGCGTGCCTTCGTATCCAAACACACACTTGAAGGTCTCGAATGAATAGTTGTCCAACATCCTGACGATGGCGTTCGTGCTTGCAGAGTATGTGAGGACTCGCAGGCTGTCAAAACCCTCGGATAATGCCCAGCTAAACCTCTCTCACCTGTGAAGCTGTCTCGAACTACCCGTAGGCCGGTGCCGTCGTCCCAGTTCGAAGGCCGATTGGCTGTCGGATGCTCCGTTCGCTCCCGGCGACGGTGGATTCATTTGGTTCCCCGTGTGTAGCTTGAAGGCTTGTGATGTTCGGTCGCTGTGGTTCCCCGGACGAACCGCGCTCCAATGCGTTAGGCCTAGCACAGTCGCCGTCAGACCTGCTGGTGATGCTCTTGGTCAATCCTGCCCAAATGATCAAAAGGAGGATCTGGGATAGTCCGATAGACGTCCAGCACCTCGTCGGCAAGATCAAACCGTTCAGTCAGGATGTCTATTGCGGCTTGAGCGATTAGGGAAGCACATGCTGCGACTGCGGTGGGTGGCGCGTTGTTGACTGGCGCCGAGCATCCCAGTTGAGGGGCTGCTAGTTCCTCGCTATCGTCCCCAGGGGGAATAGCTGGATAGTGCGTTAGGTTCCCCCGCTGGTTGATCGGCGTATCGCTAGGCAACGCCTGCCGCTGCACCCGGCCAATGGAGCCGCCTCGATACAATGCACCTGAGACAAGTGGTTTTTCCAAGTCCTTTGTGACCATAGCTAACGAGAGAGTCAGGGCTTCACTCCCAGTCGTGTCTATGACGATGTCGGCGTTTCCTACACGTTCCCGGACTTGGGCAGGGGTGCGAGTGGATTCCTGGATACCGTTGACCTCGGTCCAGGGCGCATGATCCCTGACCACGGCACTGACCGCCTGCACCTTGGATGCGCCCACCTGGTCGTGGCCAGCCACGTGTCTCACCACGTTGCCAGGTAACAGAACATCGGGGTCGACAATGTCCAGGAACCTCAATCCGCTTTCGGCCAGAAGGGCCGCCGTGTGCCCACCCAAAGCTCCTGCTCCGAACACTACAGCCCTTCGGGTGTGTAGGACCGATGCATCAGGCCCCGCACGCAGAATGAGGCTGTGATCATCGTTTGGCCCTGGTCGCATCGCGGTTGCCTCCACTTGTTCTCCCGTTCCTTTACACGCCATCACCAAAAGGTCTGTTCGACCGTGCCGTTCCCAACAGAAGAGGACGAGGTCAACTCCGCCGCTGGGAACGAGAGCTTCGGGCCTTCGCCTTTCGTCCAGTGCCCTATTCAGTCCTCTGCGTTGAGGTCTCGGTAATTTGAGCGAGACTTCGCCAAGTTCCCGGGGCGGTGGCGCCATCAGCGGCCCCACGTGGAACCACATACCACGTAAGTGAGTCGGCGAGTTCCTAAGTCTCTGTCCAATATCCACCCTTAGAGAGTCCCGATTGACTACGCCACTGAACTCGCCCCAACTGCCCTCGCCTACTCCTATGGCTGCCAGATCGAACGTTGCCACGAGCCCACACTTGGACCGAAAATTCAGAAAGGCGTCTTGCTGAAGGTGATCGTCCTCCCACCCATGCTTTGCCTTCTCGCACCACTCCTCGATCCTCGAAAACAGCCCCTCGGCGGTAGTCCAGTCGTGGCTGAAGTCGCCGTCCTGCCACATGCACACGAGGCCATCGAGGGTTGAATGGTTGGTGTTCAGGCCCTGTACGAAGACGGCCGGGGGCTGGAAGGGCCAACCCGGCGTGATGACAATATCCATTGTCTCCGCATCGGTCAGGGACCCGAATGCCGGGTGAATGGCCCCCCTCCATATAGGATGGCTGAAGTCATCTACCAATCGGAAACCGGCGGAGGTCAGCGCCGCGGTGAACTCCGCGAGCGATTCTGGATGGAAGTGATCATCCGTGACCACGGCTATCCCATCCTGCGGGCCTCTTGCGGACGCCGGACTACCGGTATGCCACCGGCAGGGGCCACATAGCCGGCCACCTTGCTGCCAGACTGCCCGGATGATTGCTTTCCGCCCCCACCGCCGCCTCTTGAGCCTTTGCCGAAGTCTTCACCGAACAGATCTTGCCACGACTTGATGGCTTCTTCGCTCGAAGGCTCTTCCAAAGCCTTTCTGGCTGTTCTCGCATGGGAGTTGACTCTGGCCCTGAAGTTGGAGTACCTGTTCTGGTCCCAGTGGCGGTTGAAGTTCTCCGTCGGCAGCACGGGATTCTTGATCTCCGGCATATAGGAGTGCTGCTGCAGGTAGTCGTCCATCCGCGTCAGCACCGTCACCAATGCGTCGGAGACTGTGCCGACCGCCTCTGTCCCCTCATCCGATGGTCTGATGGTGATGCCAGCGAGGGTAGTCAGCAGAATCGACTTGGCCGTGTAGTTGCTCTTGTGGTCTCTCAGGTACTTCAGCAGCCTGACGACCTTCTTCAGGTTGCCGCCCGTTATCCGATTCTGCTCGTTGAACCAGTCGCGGTAGCCCGTCCCGTCAGTCTCTTCCAGCTTGTTGTCAATGCGATTGCAGACATGGTGCTTGCCGTCTTTGGTCACACGCGGAACCACGTCGAGGTGAAACTCTCCGACGTAGTCGACGGTCACGCACCGAGTCTTCAGGTTGAGCTTGTCGGCGTAGTTCTTGTTCTGCTTCAACGTCCTGCGATTCTCGAGGACATAGTCTCTTGGCTCCCAATCGGGGTTGGGGTTCATCACGACCTGGATGTCGGCGTCATATCCGTCATCATCGTCCACAGGCTTGATGAGGGTGCCGAGAGCGTAAGAACCCTGCCGCTCCATCTTTTGGTAGCCGGTCAGATTGTCCTTGAGATAGCTGTTGACAGCTCGGACTCTGTCATTCAGCACGTCAAGGCGGCTCTGGTTGAGGTTGACCTCATCCCTGAGAAAGTTCTTGAAGTCCTGATTGTTCTTGGCCATCTTCAACTCCTCCAGTTGTACTTTTTCGTAGTCAGCACCGGACCCGGCCCATCACAGAATCGTTGGGATTGCCGGTGTCTCGTTAGTCTGGCCCCCTCAGGGTCTTCGCAATCTCGTCGCTGCGGAGGGCAAAGTCTCTGGTGGCTAGAGCCTTGAGATTGGCCAAGTGCTTGATGTCATCCAGACCCCAGGCCTTGATCTCAGGGTCCATCCGCAGGAACCGGTCCGTCAGCAACAGCTTAGCCATATTCGCCGAAGCGTCGGATTGCAGCCTGAGGACATACGAGACCAACTTCTCGCGACCCCAGCCGGTGAAGAGGCCCCATAGTCTGTTCTCGGCATAGACATTGACGGAGTGGCCGGTGCCGATTGACAGGATGCGCAGCTGTTCAACCGACCGCCCGAACTTAGCGACGGCCTCCGTAAACGCTATGATCGATGGATTGTTGGCCCACAGGCCACCGTCTGCCAGATGGAAGTCTCCGACCGCCACCGGGTCGAAGTAGGTGGGAGCGGCGCACGACGCCAGGATGGCATCGGACAAGGCGACTTCTGAGTCTCTGACATAGGGTTGTCCGAGGTCCTTAAGGTATCGAGACTTAAAGACATGAACACCGCCGGTTGATATGTCGGAACTCGTAATCATCAGAGGCGTGGTGATCTCCCCGAGGGTCAGGTCGGAAACGTAGCTTCGGACCACATGCTCAAGAGTCAGCCTCGAGTATTTGCTCCGAATATGGAACGAGCCCAACCGTCTCCTCTTGAAGATACGTGGGGACTCCTTCTCGAAGAGCTCGACTACCTTCAACATGGGTATTCCCGCAGCGGCGGCTCCCGCGATGATCGAACCGGTGCTCGTGCCAGCTATCAAATCGAAGTGCTCCTTTACAAGCACGCCGGTCTCCTGCTCGATACAAGCAAGGACTTGAGCTGAGTAAAGTCCCCTTGTGCCGCCTCCGTCTAGGGCCAGGATGTAGAACGCATCGTTTTGGTCCATTGGATTCAATACCTGTCCACGATCGGGTATGCACGTCACGGCCGCCGCTCGTGGGGGCTAAGTGAGGCACCAGACTCCCGTATAGCGATGATCGCCGCACCGTCCGTATCGTCGGCCAGTTGTTGCGCGATGCCGTGTTCGTAGGTGGTTACCATGAGTTGACGGGGAGAGCCTCCGCGGGTGGCTGTTGCCAGGGTTGCTGCCACGGCGTGACGCAGTTGGGGGTCGAGGTGCTCGAGGGGTTCGTCAAACCACGCGAAGGGAAGGGAGGTCGTAGTAGCCATAACGATCAGGTGAGTCACGATTCTGGCCCACGTCCGTTCGCCACCGCTAAGGGTGTCCCATCCCAGTTCCACATCGTCCCGAAGACGAGTAATCGACCCGTCCGGCCTGAAGGTCAGGCCGTTATTGGTGAACAGATGCTTCCAGCGTCCTCGCACCTCTTTTGCCAGCGGTTCGATGCGAGACTGAATCACATGCTCCGCTGCCTCACGCAACACACTTGCCCCGGCAAGTGCAGCGGCTTCACGTCGATACGCCAGTCGGAGATTCCTATCCTCCTGCCGGATTTGGTCGTCTGAGGCGATCTGTTTCCTTAGCAACTCGAGGCGAGCCTGCACTCCACCAAGTCTTTGATTGTGTTCGTCAAGTGCTGTGCTTGCCTGCTGGTACGAGACGTCCGCATCGGCTCTGGTGGGGATACTGTCGACTTTGGTATTGAGGATGGGCCGCTGAAGCGCCTCAAGTCGGGAGAGCAACCGGGACACCGCCTGAGCGTGCGTCTGCCTCGCCCCGCGACCCTCTTCAAGTAGCCTCATCTTCTCCCGTGCGTCCTCCCCCTGGGTCCTATGGGCGGATATCGCCGAGGCGCGTTGATGTGAAGGAAGTGGCTGCATACAAGTCGGACAGACGGCCTCGTCTCTGTCGAGCAACCCGATTGCATGTTCCGCGGCGGAGATGACAGAACGCGCCGTGACCGCGCCATCGGTCATTTCGGCAATAGCGCGTTCCGTGTCCTGCAATTCCGTACGTAGTTCAGAGTTGACCGATTCTCTGTTGTCAGGAGCAACCGGTCTTCCAAGCAACTCCTCAATTGCTGCCAATAGATCGGAGCGCTGCTGTACGTATTGTTCCAACTGAGCCGCGAGCGCGAGGTGGCGTTCGACCAAGGATCGCTGAGCGGCAGCAGCGTTGCGCACCTGCTCGAGTTCGGCGCCTCGTTCCCGGAGATATGCGATCTTCACTTCCAGTTCGGCGATCTCACCCTCCAGCGCGGCGCGATTCTCCATCTGTTGTTTGGCCGTTGACCGGAACGCCGCGCGGGCCTTCTCGGCTTCCTTGGCAACCGATTGTGCAGTCTCGACCGCGTTGAGGATATGTGCAACGCCGAAAGCATGATGGAGGTGACCCTCGAGATCGAGATGGTCCCTGGCTGCAAGGTGGCCTCCACCCAGCATCATCGACAGACGACCAGCTACAGGGAGTTCAATTCCAAAGGCCTGTTCCATCAGGCTCAAGGCCGCGTTTTCGGTTAGTTGTGCTCCATGCACTTCGTACCTTGCCGCAGGCGCTCTACGCCGCCTTGCGGTCCGGCTGATACTGAGGCGTCGTCCGTCGGGAAGGTCGAAGTCAACCTTGACTTCCGCGCTTCCTGCGCCGGCTCGTATGCAGTCCACAGGGTTCACGCTACTGTGCTGACCAAACACACCCCAGGCGAGACCGTACACGAGGGACGTCTTTCCTACCCCATTGGGGGCGACGACAAAGGTCGTGCCGGGGTCGAGCCGCAGGTCGAGCTCCTTGTATGATCGCCAGTTGCGGAGTCGGAGTCGATGAATCATGTGGCCATCACCACGAGTTCGTCTATACGGGACTTGTAGTCCTCTTCGGACAGTTGTCCAAGTTGAGCCTCCTGGACAAGGTCGGCCAGTCGTTCCGCCTCCACGTCACCGAAGTCTCTCCACGTGTCCTGTTTGGCCGGTATCCTAGCTCGGGCCCCGGCGGTGGACACTTCGCCTACCACCTTTCTCGCTAGGAAGTGAGGATCCAGGGCCGACTCGGAAGCGGCCGTGGATTCGAGGAGGTCGGTGCCCAAGGGCTGGAATTCGGGAACCAAGCCCCTGAGCCAGACTTCGCATGCCGTTCCGAAGTCAGCCACCGAACGACGCAGGCGGGGCTCCCGCATCTCCCCCGAAGGCGTTTCGATCGCTCCCTGCACGTCGCCCCGGTCCACCACCACCGCTAGGGGGCTCTGCCCCATGGTGGTGTATAGCACCGCGTGGGTTTCGGGGAAGGTGCTGAACACCTTGGAAATGTCCTCGGCCCTTCTGGATATGGCGAAAGCGAGATTCTCTGAAGTTGTTTCCGGTACGACACGAAGACGCATTCCCCGGGCCTGGATCACCAAAGCCGACGCCAACCCCATTGCGGCCGAAGCAGGGTCGGATGCGACCATGGCTCTGTTATCAATCGTGAGGCGCAGATGATCTTGGAGTACCTCACCAAGGTCACCAGTTAGATCGGTGGCCTGGGAATGCCAGGCTAGCAGTTGCTCGAGCGACGGCCTGGAAGCATAGGGATCTACACCGCGCGCTGCCGTGATCGATTCTACGAAGGATTCTGCTGACGGTCGCTGATCTTCCGGTAGCTCTTCGAGCGCAGGTGGCTCGCCGCGGACTCCCTCCAGATAGTCCAGGTAGGCGTCTCGGAACCTACTGAGGTCGTCACTCTCACTAATCATCCCGTCCTCCTTTCTGTCAGTCGAATAACTCCTACGGGTCGCTTGAAGGGATAGTCAAAGTGGGCTTCGAGCCTACGCACGGCGTCTTTGTAGATTTGGCCGACCCGCTGGCTGGTCAAGCCATGCTGTTCACCGACCTCTCTCCGCGTGTAGTCGTCGAAGTGAATCGCAAAGAATATCCCTTGTTGCCGGTCGTCCAAGTGCTCCCGGGCGAGGTTGCGCAACTTGAGCACGGCCTCCAATTCAAGGTACTCGGCCTCCGGGTCGCCCCAGTCACTAGGTATTCCTTCGAAGATCGATGGTTCGGTTTCACCATCTGGGCGCTCCCGCTCAAGGTCTCCCAACACCAGTTGCAGTTTGGGTCGATGGTCAGTGCCCCGCAGGCCCTTCTCGGAAGCTCTTAGTGCGTCGATTGCCTTGTATTCGGCTATCCTCACTGCCAAAGCTTCCCAAGTGCTCTCCATACGCTCCGGCGGGTACTCAAGGAGTCCGAGAAACGCCTTACTAAGAACGTCGTCAGCACTGACCCCAGTCCCATCCAATATTCGTTCCACGCTCCCAGCACCGTTGAATTGGCTCGTTTCGGGCCGTGGGCGCCGTTCGGGATTCCTCCACGGGAATAGCGTCCTTTGAATCTTGGCGTACATGACATCAAGGATTCGCTCAAGGCGCTTTCTGTCCGCCAACAGCGGGTGATTGCGATCGAATGGCTGTGACCTCGATGGCATCTCACTATTAATTGTCGCAAACGCCGTCGAAAGTGAAAATCGGCGTCCGGCCTTTCGTGGACGTGGGGTTTTGCGACATATGGACTAACCCACCTCGCAAGGAGAGACCGATGACCAAGTCTTCGAACTTCGAACCAAGCCGGCGCCACGTCCCGTTCACCATCGACGGACAGCCTTTCACGACCGGCGACTTCAGCCAGCGCGCACAGCCCTGGGGCCGAAAGAGCCCCCGGCGTTGACCCGTAGCAGGGGATGCCACTCCAGGTGGACGATGGCCTGGAACAACCAGCGCGCATACAGCCCCCGGTCGACTAGGACGAGCACCGTCATGGTCGCGGGGATGGTGGCCGGCAACTGCTGGAGCAAGCGCACGCACTCGGTTTTCCAGGCCCCGCTGGCGGTGGCGGGCAAGACGGCCTAGGCCACCGGGATGGCGCAGCCCCGGTAGAGCACGCTTACTGCCAGCACGACAAACTGGTCGCGCAGGGTGGTGGGCACCCCGTTTGGCCGAGGCTTCGTAGCACCATTCAGCGGAGCTGCTGCCGCACGGACGGACGCCGTGTCATTCCCCTGTTTCCCAAAAACCCACCCTTGTCAGGGGACGTGTCCACCGTCTGTTGGGGAGGCAACTTTTTCGGCAAGAACAGCACCGCCGCCGCGCATGCCTTGCCCCCGTACGGACAGCGTTTCTCCTCGGTCAGCGCTGGTGACCAACACTCTTGCGGACTGACAACCGAATCCAGAGTCCTGTGTTGGGGGCTGGGTTACCCGGTCGAATCGCCACCCTATGGACCTGTGCCCAACTCGGAGTAAGTTGCCGTCAGCAGCGGCAACGCCCACACGTGCGCCATCCGGGAAGACGGCACGGCGGTCTGCTGGGGGTTTGACGGCGAAGGCCAGGCCTCACCCCCGCAATAGCCTTGATCTGTCTCGCCTCGTGTCGATCGCTGTGTGGTTAGACAGTGACCACGCATCCCACTTCGCGCCCTTGGCAGTGGCGTGGTTAGTCTCGTGGCAGGGCCCAGGCGCTCTTTGGGAGCGGACCACGTTGTCTCTCCCTCTCCGACTTTCTACAATGCCTGGGAGCTGTAGAAGAGTCGGGGGACATTGGCACTCACAGGGCCACAACCAACTCAAACGTGGTACTGTGTACAGTACCGTTAGGCCTACCAACGTTGCCCCTGGCTGTCCGCGGACAGTCAGGGGCTTGTCTTTGCTTGCTGTTGGAGGGCACCGCAGACGACTGTAGCCCCCACACCCAACTCCCTCTCGCCGAGATACGAGAGCCATGACCCTGTGTGGCGATTGCCGGCCGGCAGGGGGAGGGCGTAGCGAATAGTGGCCTCGCCAGGGGCCACGGCGACCTCCCTGACGAAGGGCCGGATGAAGGCCTTGGATTCCGTGCGGTCGCTCATCCGCAGGTAGTCGCGTATGTCGCACGTAAAGGCCGTAATGGTCTGTACGTCGTCCAGCGCCGCGCATTGAGCCGGGGAGCGTCACGGGTAGCGCGGCCCCGATGGAGCAGCGACTGGCCCTACGTCATGGCGCAGGGCTGGCCGGCTTCCTGTATATTGAGCGTGGACAGCCTTACACAGGAGGAGCAGAAGATATCATGATGATATTCACAATCACAAGCGCCAGGAGTGCAGGAGCTATGGCGGCGTCCACCATTGCAGCCATGGCTATGGTTTTTGCGGCGGCGTGCCAAGTATCGCCCCCCTCCCCGACTCACGGCGAATCCGAAACAGCTCCCCAGGCGGTGACGGCCATGGCGGATGAGGGGAATGCGGGCATTTCTGACGACCGGATTTTGTTCGGGCAGTCCGCCGCGTTCAGCGGCCCGGCACAGGCCCTGGGCCGGGGGATGCGGCTGGGAATCCAGGCGGCGTTCCACGAACGGAACCAGACGGGCGGGGTGCATGGTCGGATGCTGGAATTGACAACTCTGGACGACCAATATGAGCCGCACCTGGCCTATAGCAACACGCTGAATCTGATTAGCAGAGAACGCGTTTTCGCGCTGATTGGCGAGGTGGGAACTCCCACCTCCCGCTCGGCGTCGCCATTGGCCAACGCGGAAGACGTGCCATTCATTGCGCCCTTTACCGGCGCCGGTTTCCTCCGGGAGGCCGAGTTGGAGAACGTGGTGAACTTGCGGGCTTCGTACCATCAGGAGGCGGAGGAGATGGTGGCGCGCCTGACTGAAGACTTGGGGATAACCCGCGTCGCCGTGATGTATCAGAACGACTCCTACGGCCAGTCTGGGCTGGACGGGGTGGTTGCCGCGCTGGGGCAGCGCGGCCTGGAGCCGGTAGCCTCCTGGTACTACCAGCGCAACAGCGACGCGGTAAAGGCCGCCGTTTTCAACATCGTGCAAGCCAATCCTGAAGCGGTCATCATGATTGGGGCGTATGCTCCGGTTGCCAAGGCGATTACCCTGGCCCGTGAGGACATAGACCCCATATTTATGGCGGTGTCCTTTGTGGGCAGCAACGCCTTGGCGCAAGAGTTGGGGCCGGATGGCGCCGGCGTTTACGTCACCCAGGTAGTGCCGCTGCCCGATGACACCGGCGTTCCCGCAGTCGCCGCCTATCGCGCCGCGCTGAAGGCGTTTGACGCCAATGCTGTGCCGGGGTTCGTCTCTTTGGAGGGCTATCTGGCCGGGCAACTGGCCATCGTGGGTCTCGAAAAGTGTGGCCGGGACGTCAGCCGCGACTGCTTCCTCGACGCCCTGCGAAACTCCGGGACGATTGACCTTCACGGGCTGACCCTCCAGTACGGCCCGGGCGACAACCAGGGATCGGACGCGGTGTTCGTGACCGTTATCGGAGATGACGGGAATTACCACCTGGTCAGCAATCTGGGAGAGGCACGGTGATGGCACAACCCCGCATAACTGCGCCCCTGCTCATCGGCGCTCTGGGCGCGCTGGCAATAATCATCGCCTCGGCAGTGGCGGGCTGGCTAGTCATTGGCAACCTGGAGGCCCACAACCGGAGCAGCGGAGACGCCGAGATCCTGGCCGACATCGCCGCGGTAAACAAGCTATCGGGCACACTGGCGTCAGCGGCATCCGTGGCAACCAACGCCCGGATGACTCCCGAAAGCACAGCCGCGGCCAGGGCCGCCATCGCCAGCAGTGAGGCCCAGTTGGCCGAACGTCTATTGGGCCTGGCAGGGCGGGGTTATGACGGCCGGGTGGAGCGAATACGTCAACAAGTCGCTTTACTCACTGCCAACGTGTCGCGGATTGAGGATGAACGCCCCGCTTTGTTGGCGGCCATCCTTGCCGGAGAACGCAGCTGGCAGCAGCTTCTTTTTTCCACCAACTGGAAACTGCTCCCGGCCATCAGTTCCAGTCTGGACAACCAGTTCTACTACGTGATGACGGGCAAGAGCGACTTCAGGGATGCTGAGCCGGCGGCCGCCGGCACTCTGTCCGAAGAAGAGTATCTTCGTTACTGGCACCTGGCCACGCTGATGGAGTGGACATTCAGCGCGCACCGGAGTCTGCTGGCGGCAAATCTCAGCAGCTAGGATGACCCAACGCGATTAGCCAACAATGAAGAGAGTTTTGATACGGCGGCCCAGCGGATGGAGCACAGCATCGCGTATCTTGCGGAGAACGGTGGGCCGGACCTGGACCCTGAGGTGATCCCCCTTGCCAATCGGCTGTTGGCCGCCGGCGCCGGAGAGAACAGCGCCCTGGACGCCATGAGGCTGCGGGCGTCAATGGTGGCGCGGGAGCGCCAGTTGATTGCGGCCAACAGGCAAGTTCTGGCCGGGCTGCAAGGGGAAGTGGACGGCCTGGTTGCAGCAGTCCAGCAGAGTTCGGCGGCTGCCGCGGGTCGGTACGGGCAGGCGGTGTCCAATGGGCGCATCATCATCCTGGTGATAGCCATCGTTGGCATCGTTGGGACGCTGCTGGTCGCCGGCTACTCCGGCTTCAAGTCGCGGCGGGGCATATCTGCGCCTCTGGCCGTCAGCTCCCTGGGCGCGCTGGCAATATTCGTCGCCTCGGCGGTGGCCGGATGGCTGGTCATTGACAATCTGGAGGCTGAGCGCCGGGGCCGCGGTGACGTTGAGGTTCTCGCCGCGGCGGCGGAGGTAACTCGACGCTCGAGCGCGCTGGCGTCAACGGCATCCGTGGCCAGCAACGCCCGGATGACTCCCGATAGCAGCGCCGCGGCCAGGGCCGCCATCGCCAGCAATGCGGCGTTGTTGGCCGACCGGCTGACGGCTCTGGCTGGCCAGGGCTATGACGGCAGTGTGGAGCGCATCGGTCAGCAGGTTAACCGGCTGACGGCCAACGTGTCGCGGATTGAGGATCAGCGGCCGGCTTTGTTGGAGGCCATTCTGGTCGGGGCGCGGAACTGGCAGGAGCTCAGCCTCTCCACGAACTATGAGCTTTTTCCCGCCATCGGTTCGAGCCTGGACAACCAGTTCTACTACATGATGACGGGCAGAAGCGATTTCAGAGTTGGAAATCCCTCGGGTTTTGACCGTCTGTCCAAAGAGGAGTACCTTCGTTACTGGCATCTGGCCACGCTGATGGAGTCGGTGTCAAGAGGCTACTGGACGCTCGATTTTGCCAACAGGTTGACCATTCCGGCGCTAGCGGCACGGGTGGAAGAGACCTTCGATACGGCGGCCCAGCGGATGGAGCGGAGCATCGCGTATCTTGCGGAGAACGGTGGGCCAGAGTTGAGTCCTGAGGTGATTCCCCTTGCCAATCGGCTGTTAGACGCCGGCGCTGGCGAGAACAGCGCCTTGGCCGCCATGAAGTTGCGAACGTCAATGGTGGCGCGGGAGCGCCAGCTGATTGGAGCCAACAGGCAAATTCTGGCCGGACTGCAAGGGGAAGTGGACGGCCTGGTTGCAGAAGTCAGGCAGAGTTTGGCGGCCACATCGGCCCGCTATGGGCAGGCAGCGTCCAATGGGCGCATCATCATCCTGGTGATCGCCGTCGTTGGCATCGTTGGGACGTTGCTGGTCGCCGGCTACCATAGCTTCAGGGGTTCGCCAAGCTGAGGCGCGTTGACTTCAAGACTCGCACTCGCGCTATGGAGTCTGATTCGTGGGACACAGTGACGTTCATGTGCCCGCGGCGGGGACCGGCACGGGATAACGCACGAGGCGCAAGGCGACCGTGAGTTCATCGTGGGGCACGGCAAACGGATTCTGAATTAGCTCGCCATAGAAACGACACGCGCCGGAGCAGAGCTTGGCCGATATGGACGCTGAGGGAACGGATGGGTAGGTGACGCCCATCCACACGTCGCTGTTTCCTTCCTCCTACAATGACCGGGGCCATTGTTGAGGGGGAACGTTGGCTTTCACAGGGCCACAACCAGCCCAAACGTGGTACTGTGTACAGTACCGTTAGGCCTACTACCCTTGCCCCTGACTGTTAGCCGACAGTCAGGGGCTTGTCTTTGCTTGCCGTCTGACTTTCAGCACAGATGCTCCCCCGTTGCGACAGGGAAGGGAACGCGCCGTTCCCCTGCATAGCGGGGGGACATAGGGTGCCGAGCTACCCCCGCGGCGCTGCGCGTCCCACGCGCTGGCCGCTTTGCTCGCTCTCGGCACTGACCGGCCGGCGCGGCTCAGTCCGCGCGGTGTCGGGCGTCCGTCCACAGTATGGGCAGATGTCCCAATTGAGGTCCAGCATATGGTCGCACTGCGCGCATTTCCGCTTGAGCTGCTGGCGACAGTGGGGGCATAGCAGAAAGTCCTGCTCTACGCGCTGCTGGCAGTCGGGACACACGTGCCGCGCGTCCATCTCCCGCAGGAGCGCTTCCTCCTCGAGCGAGCGCTCGTAGGCCTCGGCCAGGGTCTCGCGGGGGCGGAGGATGTAGTAGAGCAATAGCCCGAACACGTGGAACACGAGCACCAGCGCGGTAGCGAAAACATACACATAGGTGTCCTGGGAACGGGCGCGAATATCGTAATACGTCCAAATCACCATCGCAAACCAGAACGCGACGAGATACGCGCCCATGAAGGCCAGAATGACTTGCAGCAGGAACGCAATCTGGGTGTTCATGCTTGCGGTGGCCTTTGCCTGGTGACGCCCACCCTCAGCGGAGCGGAAGTATCGTCCCTTGCCACTGGCCGGAGACGGCCGGATGTCGTGGTCGCTGCGGTAGCCGGCACCCTACTTGCATACCACCATCCAGGGAAGCTATGTGGCACTGAGAGACTGCTCCTGCTCTCAGGAGACTGAAACGATCCGATACTGCGTAGTCCCTCGGGGGGTCTCCACCTCAACCGTCTCTCCCGGACTGCGCCCCATGACACCCTGACCAACCGGAGATTGATACGAGAGCTTGCCATTACGCGGATCGGTCTCCTCCGGGCTTACAATACGAAACTTCCGGCTCCTGCTGCTGCCGAGACTCTCCAGCTCGACGAGGCTGCCGACCACCACCTTGCCCGTCGGCTGCTCACCGTCTCCGAGCAGCTCGGCGCGCCGGATCATCTGCTCCAGCTCCTGGATGCGCCCCTCGACCATCCCCTGCTGTTTTCTGGCATCGTCATAGGCCGCGTTTTCTCGCAGGTCGCCGTCCACTCTGGCTTCGTAGAGGTCGTGCAGGATACGGGGCCGCTCTTCCTGCGTCAGTCGCTCCAGCTCGGCCTGAAACTCGGCGAGCTTCTCCGCGGAGAGGAGCACGCTCTCCTCCGAACCCGGCGTCTGCTCCGCGGCAGCCCGCCCAGTGCGGCCTTGCCCCCGCGGGAGACGCACGTGCCGCATTGGGTTTTCCGTGAGCACGCCGCGGCCATGGACAAAGCCGAAAAACAGCTTTAAGGGTTCATAGTAGGCCCGAGGCGGGAGCGTGGTTGAGGATAATTGCTCTTCGAGGAAGCGCTGGATCCGATGGGGCGGCACGGTGCTCGCTGTGGTATTGGGGCCACACCACCGTACAAACCGACGCAGCAGTGCGAGATCGTCGCGGGATAGCTCGAACCGGGCATCGTCGCTGCGATTGAGCTCCTGCCACAGCCGGTCGAGCGTCGGGACTTCCGTCTCTGTTACCGCTCCCTCGCGCACACGAGCCTCCTTACCACGGCGCCACCGCCGGGAATAACCCCAGCGGATGATTCTACCCCTGCCGCTCGGAGAGGGTCAACCGCTAGCCCTGCGGCGCAGCAGCACGCTCGCCGCCACCCGGCACACCCGGCGCGGCCAACCCGGTAGGGGCATCCCTTGTGGGTGCCCTAGTTTCCGGCGGGCACCGAAATGACGGCGAGGAAACTAGGCAGCACGCTGCCGCCATGACTCCCCTTCCCTGCCAGGGAAGGGGCCGGCGGGGGGTAGGTCCAAATACCTGCCGCGCTACGCGCTACTCCGGCCCGCTAATACCGAGCCGCGTGCTCTCGTAGTCCCCGACCGGTCGCGGCGTGCTATCGGGAGTGTGGCCCGCCGGCGCCGCCCACTCCAGCTCTAGCTCCAAGAGCTTTGCGGGGGTGGGGAAGCCCGTCTCGTCATCCCAGCCGGCCATCTGGTAGTACAACTGCTTGGCCTGGGCAAACTCGCCCGGCTCGATCCGCTCGCCCGTCAGCGGTCCGCTACCGATCCCCTCGAACATGCGCTTGGGGAGCGTGTCATCCCCGGCCGTAAACCCGGAGCGGAAGTTGAAGAGGCGCGCCATCGTATTCGCCCGCTCGCCCACCTTGAGCAGTTCATAGAGGCTGACGTCCCAACCCGTGACGGCCGCAACGTAACTGGTGAGTTGGTTCAAGGCCAACTCGCCAATCGGCACGCCGACAAAGTCGCACATTCCCACCGAGTTGTACATGCTCCAGACGAGCTGGGCGTAGTAGAAAGCCCGGACCTTCTTCGGTCCCAGGTCCAGCCGATCCACCGGCTCGATCAGCCCCAGCGGCGTCAACGGGCTGGTATCGTCGGCGCTGAAGCCCTCGTAGAGCGGGTCGTGGGGCGCTTCCATATGGTCGGCGCCCGTCGGCGAGATCGAATACGCCAGCGCCAGCCCCTTCTTGCCGCGCGGCTCGTGCATCGGTAGCTCTTGGCCCTTGACGTGCAGCGCATACTCCTCGGTGCCACGGCCGATCTTCTGCGACGCCCGCTGTACGCCCTCGGCCAGCAGATCGCCAAACCCCTCCCGCCGAGCGATCTGGTGGATCAGCGCCAGCACCACTTCCTTGTCGCCAAACCGTAGCTCGACGCCGCCCGTGTCCTCCTCGGTGATGAGTCCCCGCTCGTAGCACTCCATCGCCCAGGCAATCGCCACGCCGGTCGAAATGGAGTCCAGCACGTAGTCGTTGATGACCGTGCTGAACTGCGCGATCTTCTTCAGATCGCCCACGCCCGTCAGCGTGCCGGTCGCGGCGATGGTTTCGTACTCCATGCCACCGTGTTTGGCGGTGACGCCGTACTCGGGCACTTCCACCTCGCGCTTGCACGCCACCAAACACGAGAAGCACGTGCCCGTATTGACCAGGATCGTCTCCGCCATCTTCTGCCCGGAGATGTCGGCATAGCCGTCAAACGTGCTCTCCTGGAAGTTGCGCGTCGGCAGAATACCGTCGGCCTGCAACGCGGGAATACCGCGCGGTGTGCCGTAGAGGTGCATCATGTCGTGGTCGCGGTCGTAGTTCTCCCGGAACCAGGTAATCACCGCTTTGGCGCGGGCCGGCTCCTCGGGCAGCGCCCGCGCCCGCCCGCGCACGGCAATAGCCTTGAGCTTCTTGGCCCCCATCACGGCGCCGAGGCCCGCTCGCCCGTGGAAGTGCCGGCACTCATTGACCAGCGCCGCATAGCGCACGAGATTCTCGCCGGCAATGCCGGTTTGCAGGACCCGAATGCGCTTCTCCTTCAGCTCCGTCTCCAGTCCCGTCTGGACCTCTTGCGCCCCCTTACCCCAGAAGTGCGAGGCGTCGCGTACCTCCACCGCGCCCGGCTTATCCGGCGCCTCGACGTTGTTGATCCACAGATAGACCGGCTTGGTGGCCGCGCCGTGAATCACGATCCCGTCGTACCCGGCGAACTTCAGCTCCGGCCCCCAAAAACCGCCCGCCTCGGCCTCGCCGAACCCGCCCGTCAGCGGCGACTTCGCGGAGGCGGTATAGCGATTGGCGCCCGAAACCGGCGTGCCGTTGATGACGCTGGTCGTGAAGACGAGCAGATTTTCCGGGCCGAGTGGGTCGGCGTCCGGCGGCATGTCCCGGAGCAGGAAGTACGAGGCGAGGGCGCTCCCGCCGAGATAGCGACGGTACACGACCTCCGGCAGCTCCTCGATCCAGGTCCGCTCGTCCGTCAGGTCTACGTGCAAAATCCGACCGGTATATCCCTTGGGCATGTCTCACGACCTCCCTCACGCCAGCGGCACCGGCGCCGGCCTCATTGGTATGCTGCTCCGCGTGTCGGCCACGCGCTGCCTGACAGTGTACCGCTCCTGCCCCCACCAGGCCAGAGCGGAGGCGCAAGCGCAGTGAGCTTGCCCAGCCGACGCTGTTTTCGCGGATCGGGCCACCGGACCGCCGCAAAGACGGCACGGGCCAGCTATTCGGGTGTCGCCGCCAGCGTGGTGCTCTGGCCGAGGTCCGTCAAACAAGCCCTGCAATCGGCCTTCTGCTTGCCCCAAGGACAGAGCTGCGGAAGTAAGTAGTCTTTGTATTGCCCCATCGGTAATCCCAGGCGGCTTACTCATACCGCAGAGTTCATTGTGAGTGTATTTTGCACGCACTCCGGGTTAATCTCAATGCCGATAGGTACGCGCCCGAGTTGCTTGGCTACACGGTACGTAGTACCGCTGCCTAGGAATGGATCGAGTACGACATCGCCTTCATCGGTGAACAGCTTGATGAAGAACTCCGGCAGCCACTCCGGGAACGCCGCGCTATGTCCGGTGTTGTGGGCCACCGGCGACTTGTGGAGGACGTTCGAGGGATAGACCGAGTCCTTGCCCTCCCAGTTGGCAATGCGACGCCCGACTTTCGACCGAGTTGCCGACTCCCGGCGAGTGCGGTCATTCGCGCTCATGTTCTTCAGCCGGGCCTGCGTCCACTCGCCAATCGGCACCTTGACGGCATCCTGCCGCATTTTCAGGTCCCGGGTCTTGCTAAAGTGCAAAATTCGTTCCCAGGAATCTCGAAAGCGGTACTTCCACTTGCCCGGCGCGGCCGTCGTCTTGTGCCAGATGTATTCCTCCACCCAGCGGAAGCCGACTTCCCGCTTCAGGGCCAGGATCAAGTCGAGCACGTAGGTATGCCGCTCACCGTCCGCGCAGCGTTCCTTGATGTTGAGGACGAATGAGCCGGACGGCTTGAGGACGCGCAGCATCTCGATCGCCCGCGCGGTGAACCACTCGACGTACCGGTCCGGCGCGATGCCGCCGTAGGTATGCTTGCGTGCATCAGCATACGGTGGCGACGTGACAATGAGGTCCACGTAATCTGCGGGCATCGCACTGAGGACGGTCAGACAATCCCCAAGATGAACGCGATTACGCCACATGGCCCCTATCTCCCCGGGACTAGCGGAGGGCCTCCCCTGCCAGGGGCAGGTACCGGTTCACCCGTCCCCCCGCCGCAGCGAGGGGACCATAGGGGGGCACGCCCGCCCCCTGATCGTACAGATCGTGTGGTCACGTTGCCTATCCCGTCAAGCGCGGCGCTCAGGCGGTGAGGTCTTGGTCCCGGAGGCGTCAACCGACCATATCCTGCGCCTACAGAGCGTTGATACTGAGTTTACGGTACCTTAACAGACACGGCCTACACTCTACACAACGGTGATCCGGATGCGTGTACGACGCTCGCTGCTCCCCACGCTTGCGCTCGTGCTGGCACTCCTACCCGGCCCGTCCTTGGCGGCTGGCCTGGCGCCCGGCGCGTGGCCGATGCACCAGCACGATGCCCGCCACACTGGCCGCGCCGCGGTAGTGGGGCCGGTAGACCCTCAGTTGGCGTGGTATTTCCTCGCCCAGGCCTCCTTTACCGCCGGCGCGGTCATTGACGTGCAAGGCACAATCTACATCGCGTCGGATGACGGCATCGTCCGCGCCCTGCACCCCGCCGGCCACGAGCTATGGAAGCGCGAGCTGACGACAGTCGTAGGAAGACGCAGACTGGGGATACCCATAGATGCCACGCCGCTGCTCACCGACGGCGGCGAGTTGCTCGTCGCGGCGCGCGATGGCGTCCTGTATGCGTTTGCGACGGCGAATGGCGCTACGATATGGGACTACGACACCGATGCGGACATCCGCGCCTCCCCGGCCATAGCCTCCGATGGCCGGATCGTCCTCCCGGCCGGGGCCGGTGACCTGCTGATCTTGAATCCCGACGGCACCAAACGCAAACGCCTCCGCTCCGACGGCACCATTCGCACTCCGCCGGCAGTCGGGGCCAACGACGTCGTGTATTGGGGTGACGACCACCACGTGGCCTATGCCGGCAGCATCGGCGGGAGCCGGCTGTGGAGCACCCGGCTCGATGCGCCGATCACCGCCGGCCCGGTGGTCGCGGCCGATGGGACCGTCTACTTTGGCACCACCAAGCTGTGGGCGCTCGACGGCAACAATGGCAACGTCCTGTGGCAGACCGAGCTTGGCGCGCGCCTGCTCGGCACACCGGCGCTGGGCACGGACGGCACCATCTACGCGACGACGGAAGACGGCCGCGTCGTCGCCTACACGACCGCCGGACTGCTGCGCTGGACCTACCGGACCGGCGGCACGCTACACGCCGGCCCGGTCGTGGGCGCCAACGACCTCGTGTACGTCGCCGCCGGCGACAGCCTGGTGTACGTCCTCGGGGCAGAAGGGAACGTCCTAGGTACCTTCAAGACCCTGGCCGGCTTGCGTGCCCCGCCAGCCTTGGGGGCAGACGGTCGGCTATATATCCCTGGGGGAGACAAGCGGTTCTATGCCCTGCGTGAAGGTGGCCGTGACTTCGCGCAGTCGCCCCCGGACCGGCTCGGTGGCGACCTACTGCGCGACCCGGACACCGGCAAAGTGTACGTGCTCGTTGACGGCTTGCGGCGGCACATCCCGGACCCGCACACCCAACTCCTGCTTCGTCTCACCGGCGTCTCGCAAGTAGCAACGCCGGTGGAGTTGGTGCGCTACGCCGAGGGGGCACCGCTCCCGGCGCTCAGTAACGGCAGCCTCCTCCGCAGCGCGCACGGACCGGCCTATGTCCTGCAGGGCAACCGGCGGGTCTGGATTCCATCGCTGGAAGCGTTGACCGCCGGGGGATACCGCTGGGAGCAGGTCCAACCCGTGTCGGACCGCCTGATGCGCTCGCTCGCGCTCGACACCCAGGAGGGCTACTTGGTCAAAGGCAGCGGTGCGGAGGTGTACCTCATAGAGGCAGGCAAGCGCCGCTGGATTACCACCGCCGCAGCGTTTGCGGCCCGCGGGTACCGCTGGGACCAGGTCCATTTCGTGAGCAACATGGACCTGGAGGCCATCCCGCTCGGCACCCCGATCACCTAGCCCTCTTTCGTCATTCCGGCGGAAGCCGAAATCCGGAAGCCCCGTTTTCTGTGCAGCGGGGGGCCATCGGGCTGACGGGTAGGTTTTTCCTTGTAGGGGCGCGATTCACCGCGCCCGCGCCCTCCGCCATTCCCACGCCAGCGGGAATCCAACCCCCTCTCCCCCTGGAAAAGGGACGGGGTGAGGGCAGCCTCCCCTAAGGGGCCGGGGGGGTAGGTCCACCCCCTGTGTGAGGGGTATGCAAACTACTTCTGCCGTGCCACCCGCTTGCGTCCCCCCACCGTCTTGCGGACGCCGCGGCGCGTGCGGGCGTTCGTGCGCGTGCGCTGACCATGCACCGGCAGGTTGCGGCGATGCCGGATACCGCGATAGCAGCCGATCTCGATGAGCCGCTGGATGTTCTGCCGGACTTCGCGGCGCAGATCGCCCTCCGTGATGACATCACGATCAATCAGCTCGCGCAGCCGCACGACCTCATCATCGGTCAGGTCACGCACGCGGGTCTGCGGATCAATGCTTGCCTGCTCCAAGAGCTGCGCCGAGGTCGAGCGTCCAATCCCGAAAATGGCTGTCAGGCCGATCAACACCGGCCGCTCCAGCGGAATATCCACTCCAACAATGCGCGGCATCCTCGCCTCCTCGCCCGGTGGCAGTCACCGGCATACCGTGTGACTACACACCGGCCACTTTCTACCCCTGGCGCTGCTTGTGCCGGGGATTTGTGCAGACAATCCGAATGATGCCGTGGCGCTTCACCACCCGACACTTATCGCATCGCCGTCGTACTGATGTGCGGACTTTCATAACTACGACTCCTGGTGCTATGGCCCGCCCGCCACCACTAGCGGCGGGCGCCCTCCTTACCGGTGATACGGCCGCGACCCCGGTCGTAACGCGCCGGGGTCACCAGCACTCGGTCCCCCGCTCCCACGCGACCCGCTTGCAGCCGGAACGCGGCGTCGAGGTGGGCCACTACCAGCCGACCACCCTCTAGCTCGACTTCATAGAGGTCGTTGGCCAGCGAGGCCCGCACCACACCCCTCGATTGTACCATGCGCTGCGCCCTCGGCTCGGACACGGTTCCTTCACCGGCAGACATCGGCGTCAAGCGTCGCTCCCACCAGATGTGGGAGCGGTCTCCATCTCCCCGAGCAGCGCCGCGGTGATGTCCTGGATAGACCCATGGCCGTCTATCTCGTGCAAGACTCCCTGCTGCTGATAGTAGGCAATGAGCGGCACCGTCGTTTGTGTATAGGTCTCCAACCGCCGGGCAATCGTCTCCGGCCGGTCATCCACGCGCTGGTACAGCTCGCCGCCACAATTGTCACAGACTCTCGCCTCGCGCGGCGGATGACTGACATCGTGATAGATGGCCGTGCAACTGTGGCAAAGCCAACGCCCGATCAGCCGCGACTCCAAGGCACTCAGGGGCACGTTCAGGTACAGGACGCGGTCAACGCGCTGATTGCGGTCCTTGAGGGCTGCATCGAGCGCTTCCGCCTGCGGCCGGCTCCGCGGAAACCCGTCCAGAATCACTCCGGCCGCGGCTTCCGGCTCCGCGAGGTGGCTCATCACGACGGCCACGGTCACGTTATCGGGGACGAGCAAGCCGCGCTCGACGTACTGCCGCACCCGCTGCCCCATTTCGTCGCCACTGGCAATCGCGCGCCGGAAAAGCTCACCGCTCGCCAAGTACCACAGCCTGCCTTGCGCTGCCAGCCGGAGCGCCTGGGTGCCTTTGCCCGAGCCGGGTGGGCCGAGCAGAATGACGATTCGGCCGTTCCCAGCCGCCTCGTCCCTCCCACCGTCCGCGCCGCCATCATGGTCGGTCGTCACGGGATGAAGCCCTCATAGTCGCGCATCATCAACTGCGCTTCCAGCTGCTTCATGGTGTCGAGGATCACGCCCACGACAATGAGCATCCCGGCGGTACTCAGCGTCAGCGTGAAGCCCGATTGGGGTGCTGCCGGGCCACTGAGGGAGAAGACCTGTCCCGCCAGATACGGGAGGATGGCCAGGAGACCGAGAAACAGCGCGCCGCCGAGCGTAATATGCCGCACCACCCCCGTCAGATAGTCGGCGGTCGAGCGCCCTGCACGGATGCCCGGAATAAAGCCACCCTGCTTCTGGAGGTTCTCAGGCAGATTCTGCTGATTGAACATCACGTCGGTGTAGAAGAACGTGAAGGCGACGACAAGCACGAAATACGCTCCCCAGTAGCCTGGACTGTCGGCGTCCAGCACGAGCAGCGTCCAATCCGAGACCGTGCCGAGCGGCCCCGGCACACCCTGGAGGTAGGTGGCAATGGTCCCCGGCAGGAGCATGATCGAAGTGGCGAAAATGAGGGGGATCATCCCGGCCGAGTTCACGCGCAGCGGAATGTAGGTCGAAGTCCCGCCATAGACCCGATTGCCGCGAATGCGCTTGGCGTACTGCACTTGGATCCGCCGCTGTCCCTCGTTCATGTACACAATCGCCGCGATCATCACCAGCGCCAGTCCGGCCAGCACCGCCAGCCGCGCCAGTCCCGATCCGAGGTCCACTTCACCGGCCACGGTCCGGCCGATGGTATCCGGCAGTCGTCCGACGATACCGCCGAAAATGATGATCGAGATGCCGTTACCGATGCCCTTCTCCGTAATCAGCTCGCCGATCCACACCAGGAACATCGTCCCGGCCGTGAGCGTGCAGATGATGGAGAGCGTCGGCAGGAAGGTCTCGCGGTTGAAGAGGTCGAAGTCCTGCAGCACTTGCACCGAAGTACCGGCGTTGCGGAGCAGCTGGCCCTGCGCGTAGGCTTGCAGCGCTGCCAGCGGCACCGTGAGCAGCCGCGTGTATTGGGCGACTTTCAGCCGGCCGGCTTCGCCTTCACGGGCCAGCTCCCGCAACTGCGGGAAGACGGGTTGCAGCAGCTGCATGATGATGGTCGCAGTGATGTAGGGGTAGACCCCCATCGCCGCGATGGAGAAGCTCGTCATGGCCCCACCGGAGAACATGTCGAGCATGCCGAGCAGTGCCTGCTGATCGAAGATGGCCTTCACGGCATCTGGCTGCACACCGGGCACGGGGATATGCGCGATCAGCCGGAACAGCCCCAGCATCACTAGCGTGAACAGGAGCTTCTGGCGCAGGTCCGGGAGTCGAAAGGCGCGGATTACTGCATCAAGCATTGGCCGTCCTGTCTCGCTTTAGGGCCTCCACACTGAGGTGCCATGCTTGTCAGATTCGGTAGGCCACCCACCGCTGGCAATCCCTGGGTGATGGTCGGAAATACGGCTCAGTCTACGCCGAGGCGGCGGCCTGTTCTTCCGCCCCAACGAGTACCACCGTTCCCCCGACGGACTCAATCGCCGCCCGCGCGCTCGCCGAAAAGCGGTGCGCGTGGACGGTGAGCGGCTTGCCGAGCGTGCCCTCGCCCAGAATCTTGAGCGGCCGGTGGGCCGCCCGCTGGCGGATCAGCCCGCGCGTGGTGAGTAGCTCCAGAGTGACGTCGGTCTCTGCCGCGAAGTGCTCATCCAGCAATCCGACGTTGAGCACCTCGTAGTCAACTCGCGTCGGGTTCTTGAACCCGCGGCGCTTCGGCAGCCGCCGCGTATACGGTGTCTGGCCACCCTCAAAGGCCCACCGGCGCCGAAAGCCGGAGCGGGAGGCTTGGCCGTTGCTGCCTCGCCCGGCGGTCTTCACGCGCCCGGAGCCATGACCGCGGGCGACGCGGCGCCGCGCGCGGCGAGCGCCGGTGGGTGGTCGTAGCTTGTGGAGTTTCATCTGCTCTCGTCCTCGGTCGCGCCATCGGCCGGATCGGACCATGGCTCGACCTCTACTAGGTGGCGCACGTGATGCACCATGCCCCGCACCGCCGGGTTATCCGGCCGGATCACGCTCTGGCGCAAGCGACGCAGCCCCAGCGAGCGGACCGTTTCTTTCTGCCGCTTGCTATAGCCGATGCTGCTCTTCGTGTAGGTGATGCGTAGTTTGGCGCTCATGAGCGTCTTGCCTTCGGTGGATTAGCCTTCCAGGTCCGCTACCTCGATGCCCCGCTTGCGGGCCATTTGCTCCGGCGTGACCAGCTCCCGCAGGGCCGCCTCCGTGGCCTTGACCACGTTGATCGCGTTGTCCGAGCCGAGCGATTTGGTCAGCACGTCCCGGATGCCGGCCGCTTCCACGACCGCCCGCACCGCGCCGCCGGCGATCACGCCGGTCCCAGGCCCCGCCGGCTTGAGCATCACCCGCGCAGCGCTGAACCGCCGCTCGATGGGATGCGGAATGGTCGTGCCATTGAGCGATACCATGAACATGTTTTTCTTGGCGCGCTCCACACCCTTGCGAATGGCCTCAGCCGTCTCACGCGCTTTGCCGACGCCCACCCCGACGTGGCCGGATTCATCGCCCACGACCACGACGGCGCTGAAGCTGAAGCGCCGCCCACCGCGCACGACCTTCGCCACGCGGTTGAGCGACACGACGCGCTCGCGGAGGTTATCGAACTGATCGGGATTGATACTCGATAGGGTTCTGGTCATGTTGCTCCAGTTCTCCACCGCCTCTGCCCGGCTACGTACCTAGAACGTCAATCCGGCCGCGCGGGCCGCCTCGGCCAGCCGCTTGACGCGGCCGTGATACAGGTAGCCCCCGCGGTCGAATACCACGGTCCGAATACCCCCGGCCAGCGCTCGCTCGGCCACCAGTTGGCCTACCTGCACCGCACTGTCCGTCTTGCTCCGGGCAGCGCCGTTGCTGCGAATGGCCGGGTCCAGGGTGCTCGCCGCGGCCAACGTGTGGCCGCGCTCGTCGTCAATCACCTGCGCGTAGATATGCCGGTGGCTGCGAAAGACGTTCAGCCGGGGGCGCGCGGCGACGCCCGCCAGTTTGCGGCGCACCCGCCGGTGGCGTCGTCTCCGCGCCTCGCCGCGCGTCTTGGGTCTAGCCATCACTCCTCACCTTGTTCGCTCGGCCCTACCCGGCCTCGGCCGCCCGCGCGGCTTTACCCGGCTTGCGGCGCACGTACTCGCCAGCGTAACGAATGCCCTTGCCCAGATACGGTTCCGGCGGGCGAATGCGCCGTATCCGCGCAGCGGTCTCGCCGACCAATTCCTTGTCAATGCCTTCTATCGAAAAGCGCGTGGTTGAAGCAACACTAAAGGCGATGCCCGGCGGCGGGTCCAGCTCGACCGGATGCGAGAACCCCAGCTGCATCACAATACCTTGGCCAGCCTCCTGCACTCGGTATCCGGTGCCCACCAGCTCCAGGGTCTTTCTGAACCCGCTGGTTACGCCCTCGACCATATTGGCCACCAGCGTTCGGGAGAGACCATGCAAGGCACGATGCACGCGCTGGTCGCTGGGACGCCGCACGACGACCTGACCGTCTTCAAGCGAGGCTTTGATGGGACCGGCCAATTCCCGCCCCAATGTGCCGCGTGGCCCCCGGACCTCGACCGTCTGGCCGGAGATGTCCACCGTCACGTTTGCCGGGATCGGGATAGGCTGACGACCAATACGAGACATGCGCCGACTCTCCTCACATCTACCACACGTATGCCAAGACCTCACCACCAAGATGGCGGCGGAAGGCTTCGCGCCCGGTCATCAGGCCCCGCGACGTGGACATAATCACGACCCCCAAGCCACCGAGCACGCGGGGGATGTCCTTGTAGCCACGATACACCCGCCGGCTGGGCTTGCTCACTCGTTTCAGGCCCGCGATCACCGGCTCGTTGTCATCGAGGTACTTCAACCGTACCACGATATTCCTGTGGGGAGGCGTCCCCTCAAGCTCAAAGTCTTCCACGAAGCCCGCATCTTTCAGAATGCCGGCCATGGCGATCTTGAGGCGTGATGCCGGGATGGTGGTTGTCGGATTACCCGCCATCGAGGCATTCCGCAGCCGCGTGAGCATATCAGCCACAGGATCAGTCATCATCATACGGCTCAGTACTCCTTACGACCGGGGACGTTCCCTACCAGCTTGACTTCTTCACGCCAGGCAGCTTGCCTTCCAGCGCGTTTTCACGGAAGCAGATGCGGCACAGGCCGAACTTCCGCATGTAGCCGCGCGGCCGCCCACACAAGCGGCACCGGTTGCGGTGCTGCACCGCGTACTTGGGAGGCCGCTTCCACTTCTCGATCTTGGCTTTTCTCGCCATGCTTCGCTCTACCTCCGACCGTACCCGCCAGGATGAGGGCCGTGCCGCTAGAACCCCAGCGGCTCCACCCCGCTGCTTCGAAACGGCATCCCGAACTGACTCAGCAGCTCCCGGCCCTCCTCATCCGTCCTCGCCGTCGTGACCACGTTCACCTCGAAGCCACGCACTTTGTCAATGCTGTCGTAGTCAATCTCCGGAAACACCAGTTGTTCGCGCAAGCCCAGCGTGTAGTTCCCCCGCCCATCGAAGGAATCCGGGGAAACACCCTGGAAGTCGCGGACCCGCGGCAGGGCAATGCCAATGAGTCGATCCAGAAAGTCCCACATGCGCCGGCCCCGCAACGTCACCATCGCGCCGATAGGCATCCCTTCCCGCACCTTGAACGCCGCGACCGAGCGCTTTGCTCGGGTAATCACCGGCTTCTGTCCGGTCATCACGCTGATGTCGTTGGTCGCCGCGTCCAGCGCGCGCGCATCCTGAATCGCCTCCCCCAAGCCGATGTTGACCACGATCTTCTCCAGGGTTGGCGCCTGCATCGTGTTCTTATAGCCGAAGCGCTCTATCAGGTGCGGGCGAATGTCGCTTTGGTAGCGCTCCAGCAGTCTCGGTGCCATGCACGATCTCCTCGCTACCGGCGTCGTTGCCGACTGCCGTTAGCCGCTGTGTCTACGCCTCCGCCTCCGCGTCGTCCGCTTGCACCGTGCCGCGTGGCCGGGCCTCGACCATCGCGATCACCTCGTCGCAGCGCCGACAGAAGCGCACTTTGCTGCCGTCGGCCAGAAACCGAAAGCCAACGCGCACCGGCCGGTCGCATGGTTCACAGACGACCGCCACATTCGAGATGTGCAGCGGCGCCGGGAACTCGATAATCCCCTGCGGCGCGCCGGGGCGTCGTGCCCGCGTATGGCGCTTGCGGATATTGATGCCCTCGACGACCACCCGCCGCTCCCGGGGAATGACGCGCTCCACCGTTCCCCGTTTGCCGCGATCACGGCCGGACAACACTTCGATAGTATCGCTCTTGCGGATTCTTGCAGCCACGCTTCTTGCCTTCTCCGACTGGTATTCCGAAAGCCACGTCTCTCGTCGTTAGAGTACCTCGGGCGCCAAAGACACGATCCGCATGAAGCCCTTGTCGCGCAACTCCCGCCCGACCGGCCCAAACACTCGTGTTCCCAACGGTACTCCTTGATTGTTGAGCAGCACGGCCGCATTGTCGTCGAACCTGATGTACGAGCCGTCCGGGCGCCGGTACTCCTTGGCCACCCGCACGACTACCGCCCGCACGACCGTCCCTTTCCGCGCCGCGGGAATAGCCTGGGGCGTCGAATCTTTCACCGAGGCCACGATCTCGTCGCCGACATGGCCGTACCGCCGGTTCATCCCTTTCGGCACCCGAATACACAGCACCTCTCTGGCGCCGGTATTGTCGGCGACCCGCAGCCGAGACTCCTTCTGGATCATTCCTGCGTCTCCGGTTCCTCAGCGGCGCTCTCGGCCACCGCCACCGGCTCGGCGGCCGCCGGCTCCGCAGCACCGGGAGAATCCTCCACTGCCGCTTCCGCCGCTGCGGCCGGCGTGCCCGCACCGCGCCGCTCACCAGCCCGCGTCAGCACGGCAATCAGCCGCCAGCGCTTCCGCCGACTGAGCGGCCGCGACTCCTCGATCCGGACGAGATCGCCCACGCGGCACGTGTTCTCCTCGTCGTGCGCCATGAACCGCTTCCGCCGCCGCACCACCCGCTCATAGCGCGGGTGCCGGCGGAGCCTCTGGACCTCCACCATGATGGTCTTGTCCATCCGGTCGCTCGTCACGCGCCCCTCAAGCACTCTGCGCCGCCCTTGTACCACGTCTACTCCTCATCCCCTCGGCGTTCGACAGTCCCTAGCCCTGATGATCTCCAGCACCCTTTAGCTCTGCGTCCCACCGGCACGGCTCCGCTCGCCGAGCACGGTCAACACACGCGCCACGTCCCGCCGCACCTCGCGGATACGGCGAAAGTTCTCCAGCTGCCGTGCCGCCAGTTGCATCCGCAGATTGAATAGCTCGCGCTTGCTCTCTGCATATTGATCCCGCAGATCCGCGTCACTCATGGCCCGCAATTCGCTCACGTCCATCGCTTACTCTACGCTCTCGGTCTCGGTTTCTAACGCCGCTGCTGCTGCTGCCGCTTCCTCCGCTGCTAACGCCGCCGCATCCTCGGCCGCAGCCTGGGCTGCCATCTGCCGACCAAGCACCTCGAACTCGGCCTCGCCCGCTCGCTCGCCGACCACAAAGCGGGCGGCAATCGGCAGCTTGTGTGCAGCCCGCAGCATCGCTTCACGGGACAACTCTTCGGGGACCCCGGCCAACTCGAACAACATCCGATCCGGCTGAACGCTCACCACCCAAAACTCAGGATTGCCCTTGCCACCGCCCATGCGCGTCTCCGCCGGCTTGGCGGTGATGGACTTGTCGGGAAACACCCGGATCCACACCTTGCCACCGCGCCGAATGTGGTGCGTGATCGCCCGGCGCGCCGCCTCGATCTGCCGGCTGGTGAGCCAGCACGGCTCCAGCGCCTGGAGACCATACTCCCCATACACGACCGTGTTGCCCTTGCGGGCGCGGCCGCGGCGACGACCGCGGTGCTTCTTGCGGAACTTGACCCGCTTAGGCATCAACATCGTCACACTCCCACTAGGGCACAGCCCGCCGCCCGCCACCGCTGGCGCACGCCCGCACCCTCACTAGGCCTCGTCCGCTGTCGTCTCCGCCGCTGCGGGTGGCGGTGCAACCTGTGCAACCTCAGGCGCTGCTGCTGCCGGCGGTTGCGCGGCCTCCCGCCGCCGCTGGGCAGCGGCTCTGGCGCGCTCGCGCTCACGGAGCCGATCACGGCGCTGCTCCCAGGAATCGTCGTAGTCCATGTCGCTGCGACCCTCCAGGAGCTTATCGCCCCGATAAATCCACACCTTCACTCCCACCCGCCCGGCGGATGTCAGCGCCTCGGCGCGCCCGTAATCAATGTCGGCCCGCAAGGTGTGTAGCGGCACCTTGCCCTCGATCTCCGTCAGCCGGCGGGCCATATCGGCCCCACCGAGCCGTCCACCAATACCGATGCGAATACCCTGGGCGCCCATCCGCATGGTGCGCTGGACCGTCTGCTTCAGTGCCCGGCGGAAAGACACCCGCTTCTCCAACTGCTCGGCGACGTTCCGTGCGACGAGGCGAGCGTCAAGCTCTGGAGTGCGGATCTCCATGATATTGACGCGCACCTTCTTCAGTGTCAGCCGCTCCAGCATCCGGCGCGTCTCTTCCACCGCCGCGCCTTGGCGCCCGATCACAATGCCCGGCTTGGCGGTATGGATCGTGACATGCACCTCATTGACGCTGCGTTCGATCTCGATCCGTGAGATGCCGGCCGTCGGATGCCGCTCCTCGATCAGCGCGCGAATGTCGAGGTCCTCGGCCAGCAGGTCCGTATATTCTTTGCCTTCCGCAAACCACTTGGCTTCCCAACTGCGATACACACCGACCCGGAAGCCAATGGGATGCACTTTTTGACCCATGTGCTCGCTTTCCTCTCCCTAATCCTCAGCCGCAATCGCTCGGTCCGTGCTAACGACCGTCATCCACCACGACGGTAACGTGACTTGTCCGCCGCGTCACCGTGCCGAACTGCCCCCGCGCTTTGGCCCGGAAGCGCTTCGGCAAGGATGGCCCCTCGTCGGCCACGGCCTGCGCGACGTACAGCTCCTCCCGGTCCATCCCGTAGTTGTTCTCGGCATTCGCTACGGCCGAGAGCAGCACCTTGCTCACCACCTTCGCCGCCCGCTTGGGCGTAAAGCGCAGGATCGCCACCGCCTCATCAACCGGACGCTTGCTGATCAGCCGCGTGACCAGCCGCACCTTCTGGGGCGACATCCGCACGAAGCGGGCCGTTGCTCTTGTCTGCATGTTCGTCTCACTGTGACCGGAGCACTACTGTGCCACGGTGGTGCGCTCGGAGCGGCTATGACCGCGGAAATTGCGCGTGGGGGCGAACTCTCCCAGCTTATGTCCCACCATCTGCTCCGTGATGTACACCGGCACGTGCCGGCGCCCATCGTGGACGGCGATGGTATGACCGACAAACTGCGGAAAGATCGTCGAATCCCGCGACCACGTCTTCAGGATCTGCCGCTCGCCCCGGCCACGGTTCATATTTTCGATCCGCGCCAGGAGCTTCGGATCAACATACGGCCCCTTCTTGACTGATCGCGACATAGCCCTCTCGCTCCGTCTCCCACCACTAGCTGTAGCGCGTCCCTACGACCTCGTTAGCGCGTGCGCCGCCGCAGGATGAACTTGTTGGTGTACTTGCGCCGCCGCGTGCGATAGCCCATCGCTGGCTTGCCCCACGGCGTCTTCGGCTGACCACCGATAGGCGACTTGGCCTCACCGCCACCATGCGGATGGTCGGCCGGACTCATCACCGAGCCACGTACCGTCGGTCTACGTCCCAACCAGCGGCTCCGCCCGGCCTTCCCGATGCTGACGTTCTCGTGGTCCGGATTGCTGACCCGGCCAATCGTCGCCAGGCACCGCACGTGGATGCGCCGCACCTCGCCGGAGGGCATCCGCACCACGCCATAGTTGCCTTCCCGCGCCATCAGCTGCGCCGCCGCTCCGGCACTGCGTACCAACGCGCCGCCGCGGCCGATGTGCAGCTCGATGTTGTGAATGTCCATCCCGAACGGGATATGCGCCAGCGGCAGCGCATTGCCCGGCCGGATGGCCGCATCCGGGCCGGACTCCACCGTATCACCGACCCGCAAGCCGTGCGGCGCCAGGATGTACCGTTTTTCCCCATCACGATAGGCGACCAACGCAATCCGCCCCGAGCGGTTGGGGTCGTACTCGATGGTCTGCACGCGCGCCGGAATGCCGATCTTGTCGCGCTTGAAGTCAATCAGGCGATACTGCTGCTTGTGCCCGCCACCGCGATGGCGCACCGTGATCTTGCCGCGATTGTTGCGGCCCGCCCGCGACTTCTTCGGTTTCGACAGCGGACGATAGCGTCGCTTGGTCGTCAGCTCGTCGAACGAGGCGACGCTCATCCCCCGTCTACCCGGGGACGTTGGCTTATACTGTCGTACAGGCATGAATCTTTCCTAGCGTCAGGCTACTGTCCGCGTCCATGGCCAGCGGCGACTAACCCTCGAAAACGTCAATCGTCTGACCTTCTTCCAGCGTCACAATCGCTTTCTTCCACGCCGCCGTGCGACCGAGCGTGCGCCCCCAACGACGCACCTTCCCTTTCATATTGATCGTATTCACGGCAACAACGTCCACGTCGAACGCCTGCTCGACCGCGGCCTTGATCTCCAGCTTGTTCGCCTCCGGCCGCACGTTGAACACGTACTTGTGCTGGACCGACATCTCGGTCCCTTTTTCCGTGATCCGGGGACTGACAATCACGTCCCACAACTGCGCTTCACGCTCTGCCGCCACGACCGCTTACTCCTCGGATGGCTCCGCCACCGCTGCCGTATCTGTCGTTACCGTCGTCATCGTGGCGCCGTTCGCGGCCTCCGCCGCGGCCACGGCGCGGCCGTTGGTCAGTGGAAAGCGCGCCTCCACCTGCCGCGCCGCCGCGACTGCCATCACGACCCGGTCGGCGCGCAGCAGGTCCAGGATGGACACGCCGGCGGCGCCAACCGTCCGCACGTGCGGCAGGTTACGCGCCGACAAGCGCACGTTGGGCATCGTGTCATGCAGCACCAGCAAGACGGAGCGCGCCTTCGCTACCTGGAACAGAATATCCCGCAGAGCGCGCGTGCTGGGTGCCTCCAAACCGAACTGGTCCAGCAGAACCAGACGATCCTCGCGTACTACACTCGATAGCGCCGAGCGCAAGGCGAGGGAACGCATCTTGCGCGGCATCTTCTGGCGGTAGCTCCGCGGGTGCGGCCCGAAAACCACTCCCCCGCCGCGCCAGTGCGGCGCGCGGCGGCTGCCCTGCCGCGCGCGGCCGGTGCCCTTCTGCCGCCAGGCCTTGCGCGTCGAGCCGCGCACGAAGCCACGGGTCTTGGTGCTCGCCGTGCCCTGGCGCCGATCCGCCAACTGACGGACGACCGCCTGATGCAGCACGGCCTCGTGCGGCTCGATGCCGAAAACGTCGTCTCGCAACTGCACCGGCTCACCCGGCTCACCGGCGACGGTGACCACTGCTACCTCAGGCATTTTGCTGTCTCTTACTAATCAGGAGCAAGCCCTCGCGCGGACCGGGAACGGCGCCACGCAACAGCAGCAGGTTGCGCTCCGGGTCGGCGCGGACGACCAAGAGATTCGGCACCGTCACGCGGCCGCCACCCATTCGTCCAGGCATCCGGCGCCCCTTCTGCACGCGGCTGAGGGTCGTGCCAGAGCCAATCGAGCCGGGCGCCCGCAGGCGGTCCGACTGCCCGTGCGTCCGCGGCCCCCCGCGAAAACCGTGGCGCTTGACCACGCCCTGAAACCCTTTCCCCTTCGACGTTCCCGTCACGCTCACCCGCTCACCCGGCTCAAAAATGCTCACGTCCAGCTTTTGACCGACTTCGTACTCCGCCGGCCCCCCCACCCGCCACTCGCGCAGGTGGCGCAGGAATGGCAGGTCCTTGAGGTGTCCGCGCTGCGGCTGCTTCAGCTTGCGCGGCTGCGCCGCCTCAAATCCCAGCTGGATCGCGTCGTAGCCGTCGCTCGCCACCGTCTTCACCTGCGTCACGTAGCAGGGGCCGGCCTCGACGACGGTCACCGGAACGGTGTGACCTTCCTCATCGAAAATCTGGGTCATGCCGATCTTGCGGCCTATCAGCCCGTTGGCCATCACTTACTCCGCTTGGACCTGTCGCCGGACACCCCGGCCGACAGTGCTACAGCTTGATCTCGATGTCTACTCCGGCCGGCAGGTTCAACCGCATCAGGGCGTCAACCGTCTTGGATGTCGGCTCCAAGACATCAATCAGCCGCTTGTGCGTCCGCATCTCGAACTGCTCGCGCGAATCCTTGTCAATGAAGGGCGAGCGGATGACGGTGTACTTACTGATGTCCGTCGGGAGCGGCACCGGACCGGCGACATCGGAGCCGGTGCGCTGGGCGGCATCAATGATCTGACGCGCCGACTCGTCGAGCGTCTTGTGATCAAAGGCCTTCAACCGAATGCGAATGCGTTGCCCTGGCAAGCTCTTCCTCCAATGTCACGCTACGGCGCAGCGACCGGTCCTACTCCAGCGTGGTGACGACCCCGGCGCCGACGGTGCGGCCGCCCTCGCGGATCGCAAACCGCACTCCCGGCTCGATCGCCACCGGCACCAGCAGGTCCACGCCCATCTCCACGTTGTCCCCCGGCATCACCATCTCTGTGCCCGCCGGGAGCTCGATCGCCCCCGTCACGTCCGTCGTCCGGATGTAGAACTGCGGCCGATACCCCGGAAAGAACGGCGTGTGTCGCCCGCCCTCTTCCCGGCTCAACACGTACACGTTCGCCCGGAACCGCCCCTGCGCCGCAATGCTGCCCGGCGCCGCCAGCACCTGTCCGCGCTGCACATCGTCCCGCTCCACCCCGCGCAGCAGACAGCCGACGTTGTCGCCGGCTTCCCCGGCGTCCAGGATCTTGCGGAACATCTCCACCCCGGTCACCACCCGCGACTGCACTGCTTGCCCCATGCCCAGGATTTCGATGGTCTCGCCGACCTGCACCTGCCCGCGCTCGATCCGGCCCGTGACCACCGTGCCACGACCCTTGATCCCGAACACGTCTTCAATCGGCATCAGGAAGGGCTGATCCACCGCCCGCTCCGGGGTGGGGATGGCCTCGTCCACGGCGTCCATCAACTCCTGGATGGAGGCATAGGCCGGGTCGTTGGGGTCATCACCGGCGTCCAAGGCGGCCAGCGCACTGCCGCGAATGACCGGGATGTCGTCGCCGGGGAAGTCGTACTTGCTGAGCAGTTCGCGCACTTCCAGCTCGACCAGCTCGAGCAGCTCTTCATCGTCCATCAGGTCGGTCTTGTTGAGATAGACGACGATGGAGGGGACTTCGACCTGGCGGGCGAGCAGGATGTGCTCGCGGGTCTGGGGCATGGGGCCGTCGGGGGCGCTGACGACGAGGATGGCGCCATCCATCTGGGCGGCGCCGGTAATCATGTTCTTGATGTAGTCGGCGTGGCCGGGACAATCGACGTGGGCGTAGTGGCGGGCGGCGGTTTCGTACTCGACGTGGGCGATGGCAATGGTGATGCCACGGGTGCGCTCTTCGGGGGCCTTGTCAATTTCGTCGAAGGGGACAAAGTCGGTGTTGCTGTGGGCGGTGAGGGCCAGATACTTGGTCATGGCCGCGGTCAAGGTGGTCTTGCCGTGGTCCACGTGGCCGATAGTGCCCACGTTCACGTGGGGCTTGGTCCGCTCGAACTTCGCCTTCGCCATGATCGCTCCTGCTCCCCTCACACCAGAGTCTTAGGGGGGCGCTACTACCATCAAGCCGGCAGTAGGCGCCTACCTACGTGTACGTATGCACTTGTACCGCCGCGATGGAACCTTGGGAGCTTCGATTCTGGAGAGACCGCTCCTAGCCGTCTCTCTGATCACCGGCTCCCGCTGAGGACACGCGCGAGGACGCTACGACGACGCGAGCGCGGCCTCAACTCGGTTGCTACGCACTGGTTCGTAAAGCGCAAATTCCATGGAGTACGTGCCACGCCCCTGTGTCAGTGACCGCAGCGTATTCACGTACCCAAACATCGTGGCCAGCGGAACCATAGCCTTGACAACGTGCGTGCCCGCACCGGCTTCCAAGCCTTCAACGCGACCACGCCTTGCGCTCAGGTCTCCTATAATATCACCTAGACTCGATTCTGGCACGACAACTTCCACGTGCATAATCGGCTCCAGCATCAGCGGGGCTGCGTCGCGCACCGCCGCCCGCAACGCCATGGACCCCGCGATGCGAAACGCGATCTCCGACGAATCGACGTCGTGGTACGACCCGTCGTAGAGCGTGGCCCGCAAATCCACCAGCCTGAAGCCCTGCGGCCCGCCGCTCTCCAGCGCCTCCCGCACGCCGTCTTCCACCGCCGGGATGTACTCTCTCGGGATTGCCCCGCCGACGATCTTGTTGATGAACTCGAACCCGCTCCCGCGCGGCAGCGGCTCGATCTCCAGCCAGGCGTGGCCGAATTGACCCCGACCACCCGTCTGCCGGACGAACCGCCCCTCGCCCTTGGCCGGCCGCGTAATCGTCTCCGTGAATGCCACCTGCAGCTTGCCGATGTTGGCCCCGACGCGGTATTCGCGCAGCATCCGGTTGACGATTACTTCCAGGTGTAGCTCGCCCATCCCGGAGATGATCGTCTGCCCCGTCTCATGATCGGTCCGCGTCTGGAAGGTGGGATCTTCTTCCGCCAGCCGCGCGAGCGCGATGCCCAGCCGGTCCTGGTCGGCGGTGGTCTTCGGCTCGATGGCTTGCGAAATGACCGGCTCCGGGAAGTTGATGGACTCCAAAATGACCTGATGGTCGGGATCGGTGAGCGTGTGGCCCGTCACCGTGCTCTTGAGACCCACCGCCGCCGCAATGTCTCCGGCGAACACCTCCGACACGTCTTCCCGCTCGTTCGCGTGCATCATGACGAGCCGGCCGAGGCGCTCGCGCTTCCCGGTCGTGGCATTGAGCAGATACGTGCCGGTGCGGAGCGTACCGGAATATACCCGTAGGTACGTGAGCTTCCCCGCATACGGGTCGGCCACAATCTTGAACGCGATGGCCGCGAACGGCGCCGCGTCGTCAACCGGGCAAACCACCTCCTCATCGTCCTCGTTTCTACCGCGGATCGGCGGCACATCCAGCGGCGATGGGAGATAGTCAATGACCGCATCGAGCAGCAGTTGCACCCCTTTGTTCCGCAGCGCGGCCCCGCAGAGCACCGGCACGAGCGTCGTGCTGATCGTCGCCCGCCGCAGCGCCGCCCGCAGCTCGTCCGCCGGCAGCGTCTCGCCCTCCAAGTAGCGATCCAGCAGCTCGTCGTCGGTCTCGACAATCGCCTCGACCAGTTTGTCGTGGTAGGCCTGGGCCTCGGCCTCGTATTCCGCGGGAATCGGGATGACCTGACGCTTGGTGCCGAGGTCGTCACCGTGTATGATGGCCTGCATCGCCAAGAGGTCAATGACCCCCTGGAACTCCGTCTCTCGTCCGACCGGCAGTTGAACGGGAACCGGGTCCGCCCCCAACCGGTCGCGGATCATGCCCACGCAGCGGTGGAAGTCCGCGCCCACGCGATCCATCTTGTTGATAAAGGCGATCCGCGGCACGCTGTAATGGTCGGCTTGCCGCCATACCGTCTCCGACTGCGGCTCCACTCCGGCCACTCCGTCGAAGACCACCACACCACCATCGAGCACGCGCAGCGAGCGCTCCACTTCTACCGTGAAATCCACGTGCCCCGGCGTATCAATGATATTGATGCGATGGTCCTGCCAAGCCAGCGTCGTGGCAGCGGCGGTAATGGTGATGCCTCGCCGCCGCTCCTCCTCCATCCAATCCATAGCGGCCGCGGCATCATGGACCTCTCCCGGCCGGTGGATACGACCGGAATAGAAGAGCACCCGCTCGGTGACCGTAGTCTTGCCGGCGTCAATGTGGGCGATAATCCCGATATTGCGCGTCCGTTCCAGCGGACTTACGCGCGCCATAGTTCCTGCTCCTAGGTGACCGGCACCGCCGCCCGGTTCGCTGGCGGCACGTACCCCTACCTTCCTTACGCTGTTGGTGTGGCGTCGGCCGCACGCGGCAAGCGCCGCAGACGAACGGCCGGTGAGTTTCTGCGCGGTGTTTACCAGCGGTAATGGGCGAAGGCGCGATTCGCCTCCGCCATGCGGTGCGTGTCCTCGCGCCGCTTGGTGGTCCCGCTATTTCCCTGTGCCGTGTCCAGCAGCTCGGCCGCCAGCCGCTCCGCCATCGTGCGGCCAGGCCGGGCACGAGCGCTCTGCAGCAGCCAGCGGATGGCGAGCGAGGTCCGGCGGTCGTTGCGAATCTCCATCGGCACCTGATACGTGGCCCCGCCGACGCGCCGGGGGCGCACCTCAACTGCCGGGGTCGCATTCCGCATCGCCAACTCGAAGACTTCCATCGCATCGCCGCCGCGCTGCTCGGCGATCTGATCCATGGCGCCGTAGAAAATCCGCTCTGCGAGGCTCTTTTTGCCCCGCGTCATGATCTTGTTGATAAACCGCGTCACGTCCGCGCGACCATACCGCGAGTCCGGCGGTACGGGACGACGGCGGACGGTTCCTCGTCGAGGCATCGTAGTGTCTTCTCTCTTGCGCCTATCCGGCTAGCCCGCTGGCGCCGTTCTTCTGCTTCTTCACGCCGTACTTCGACCGCCCGCGATTGCGCGGTGGCCGCTTCACCGCCGAAGCCGTATCCGGCTCCACGCCGTCCGTATCGAGTGCCCCACGGACAATGTGATAGCGCACACCGCCGACGTCCTTGATCCGACCGCCGCGGATCAGCACCACCGAGTGCTCCTGCAAGTTATGTCCCTCACCGGGAATATAAGCGGTGACTTCCATATTGTTCGTCAGCCGGACCCGCGCGACTTTGCGGTTCGCCGAGTTCGGCTTGCGCGGCGCAGTGACCTTGACTTGCAGACACACCCCGCGCTTCTGCGGTGCCGGCCGCTGCCGCACCATGCGCCCGCGCTGGGTGTTGTAGGACCAGTGCAGCGCCGGCGACTTGACCTTCTTGCGCGGCCGCCGCCGTCCCTTACGGATGAGCTGATGAATAGTGGGCAAGACTACTCCCTTCCTCTGTCAGTCCTAAGTCCGACGGTTACTGCGCTGGCAATGAGCGCATACTGCGTAACCACTATAGCACTTCCTGGCGCTTAGACACGCAAAATACCGGAAGCACCCCGGCAGTGCCGTAGAGCCGAGTATACAGGCACACGGCCGCCACAGTCAAAAACACAGCCCCCCACCGTAGGGGCGCGATGAATCGCGCCCGCCCCCCGTCATTCCCCCTGTCTCACCCGTCATTCCCGCGCAACATGTTGTGCCCGTCCCCCCGCCGCAGCGGGGGGACCATAGGGGGGCGAGGGCCAGCCTGACAAGGGTAGGTTTTATGTAGGGGCGCGATTCATCGCGCCCGTCCCTCCGTCATTCCCGCGAAAGCGGGAATCCACCCTGCTCATACGTGCATCCCGCAAATCCTGATGCCGTCCCCCCCGTTGTCTTTCCCCGCCCTCACCCAACATCTCCCCTTTGAATGGAGGTCTGGCGGATGCCTGATGACACTGGCGCACACCACGCCCCGGATGGGAGGAGTCGGAGCATCTGGCCGGCCGTAACCGGTGGCCGAGCCACCTTGCCGAGGGCGCCGGGTTCTGACCAACCCCCCGCAACCGCGGGGCAGGACCGTCTGCGCGCCGCGCCTCGGGTGCCGGAACACGCCCGTTCCCACCCCGCGCAGAAGGCGCCGGGTCAGCATGAAGCCTCCGCCTCGGTGGCGGGGGTGGCGGATGCTGATCGTCTGTGCGCCGCGCCGCTGGCGCCGGGACAGCACTGTCCTCGCCACGCGCAGAAGGCGCCGGGTTCTGCGCAACCCCCCGTAACCGCGGGGCAGGACCGCCTGTGCGCCGCGCCTCGGGTGCCGGAACTTGCCCGTTCCCACCCAGCGCAAAGGGCGCCGGATCAGGACGCGACCCCGGCCCAGTCGGCCGGGGTCGCGGGTGCTGATTGTCTGTGCGCCACGTTTGCCGCCGCCGCCCGCCCCGACTGCTCCCCCGTCAGGCCCCCGCCACCGGATCGTGACCCCACTGGCCACGACTCTGCCACCGGGGCACCGCCAGCCTCCGTCACCCCACCTCCCCCGTCGGATCAGGGCCTGTACGCCTGGTCGTTCGCTGCCCACGAGCGGCGGCGGCTCGCCCCCGCCACCGATGTCCCCGTCCTTGATGCCGAGGTCCAGTTGCTCCAAGTGCTCATTCAGCGCCTCCTGGCCACCGACCACCGCTGGGGGTCCCGCCGCGGCCGCCAGCGCCGCGGTGCCCTGGTCCGCCAACGGCAGCAGGCCCAGGTGGCCGCGCAGCTCACCCTCATCGGCCGCGCCATTGACGTGCTGCGGCGCACCATCGTCGCCCGCCAGGCGCTCGCGCCGGATACTGACTCGGAGTTGATGCAGTTACTCGACGAGGCGGCCGCACACATGAATGACCCGACCTATCAAGACGACCCGTCCCATCTGGACGATCCGGCCGCGTCCATTACCTATCCGCCGGTGCTTGATGCGCTGGCCGCGCCCCCGGATGCCCCATCCTATCCGGACGACCCGGCCGCACAGACCGCCGCCAAGGAGGCGGCCCCCGGGACCATCCCGAACTGAATAGTTGAGTGCGCCGCCCGTCAGTACGCTGGCGTTCCCCGCCGCCTGACGTATTCCCCGACTGCCCCGCCCCGTCCTCCCACCCGCAGTGGTCGGATTCGGTAGGGGCGCGATTCACCACGCCCGTCCCCCCGCCACCGCGGGGGGGCCATAGGGGGGCTAGTCCGCTTCTCACAAGGGTAGGTCCGCCCCTCCCCCAAACCCGCTGCTGTCAAGCGCACGAGCTGGTGCAAGGGTGTATGATGGTACCCGGAGCGAGTTGGAGGCGCACCCCACATCCATGCACGATCCATCCGGTCTCGACATCACCGGCAGGCTTCTGGCTGTCATCCTGCTGGTCTTTGCCAACGGCTTTTTCGTTGCTACCGAGTTCGCCTTGGTGTCCGTGCGGCGCACCCGGGTCGAAGAGCTTGTGGCGCAGGGACATCCGCTGGCCCCGGCCGCGCTGCGGGTTATCTCGCGCCTCGATGCCATTCTCGCCGCCTGCCAGTTGGGAATCACGCTCGCCTCCCTCGGCCTCGGCTGGATTGGCGAACCGGCGCTCGCCGCGCTCATCGAGCCGTTCCTCCACTTCCTGCCCGACAACTGGGCCTTCATCAGTGCTCACACCTTGGCCGTGATTATCGCCTTTACCATCATCACCATCCTCCACATCGTCCTCGGCGAGTTGGCGCCGAAGAGCCTCGCCATCCAGCGCCCCGACGGTACCTCCCTCGCCGTCGCTCGCCCCATCGAGGCCTTCCTCTTCCTCTTCAAGCCGGCTATCGTGACGCTCAACGGCTTGGGCAACTTACTCGTGCGCTCCGTCGGGCTACAACCGATGACTGAGGAAGAGCGCGTTCACTCCGTCGAAGAGTTGCGCTACCTGGTGTCGGCCAGTGGTGAGGCCGGCTTGGTGGGTGCCGAAGCGAAGGAAATCGTCGAGCGTGCCTTCGAATTTGACGAGGTGCCCGCACGCTACATCATGATCCCCCGCACCGAAATGGTCTGCGTGCCTATCGAGGCCTCGCTCGAAGAAGCCCTTGCCATCGGCGTCGAGCGCCGCCACACCCGCCTCCCGGTCTACTCTGGTGACCTCGATCACATCGAGGGCATCGTGCATCTGGTCGAAGTGGTAGCGGCGACGCAGGCGAACCCGAAACCCACCCTTCGAGACATCGTCCAGCCGGCCCTACTCGTTCCGGAAACGATGCATGCCGGTGCTCTTCTCACCAGGATGCAGAACAAGCGGGTCGAGATCGCGATCCTGATGGAGGAATACGGGAGTACCGCCGGCCTAGTCACACTCCACGATCTGGTCGAGCGATTGGTCGGCCCGGTGCTCGACCCGCAGGAGGTCGCCTCAGACGCCATTGAGCCATTGCCCAACGGGGAAGCCCTGATCGGTGGACTCGCGCTCGTGCAGGATGTGAACGCCCGCTTTGGCCTGCAGATTGAAGACGACGAGTTCGATACGATCGGTGGCTTCTTCCTCGCCGAACTCGGCCGCATACCGGTACCGGGTGACCGCCTATCGGTTGGTCACCTCGTGCTGCGCGTGGAAAGCCTCGACGGCAACCGCGTCGAGCTTGTCCGTCTGCTCCGCGCCGAGCGCAACCGGGGCTCTGGCTCGGAGACGGAGCCGGGCGATGCGCCGGAGAACGGCTAACGAAGAGTTGCGCCCCTGACTACCGGGCGGGGCCGTTCCCGGTCCACGGGGTAATGTGGACGAGCGTCCCCTGCGGCCCCCAGCGCCCCAGCTGCTCGATGGCCTCGGGACTCATGCGGATACAGCCGTGCGACGATGGCGCTTGGCCCAGCTTGTCCAGGTCTTGATACACCTTCTGGCCATCCACGTAGGTATACGGCGCACTGTGGATCAGAATATCTCCCAAGTCCTGGAACAGGTACCAGGCATGATCGGCGTAACCGCCGTAGGCAAAGAAGGTCCCCACGTAATGCGACACGTGGCCGGTCCACGACGGCGTGTTCGTCAACCGGCTCCCCGGCACTCCACTACTAATCGGGTAGCGCCGCACCTCGGTGCCATCCTCGAAGAGGAGCATCGTCTGCCGATCCTGGTCTATCAGGATGAATCTGCCCTGCGCCGGCGGTTGAATCACCACACGGCTACCCTGCGGCGGCTGTGGCTGAGGGTGCTGCACCACGGCAGTGGGCGCCGGACGGACGACGGGCGCCGGCACCACCGTCGGTGCGGCCGTCGGCTCCGGGACGAGCGTTGGCTTGGCCGCCGGCAGCGGACTGACCGTAATCGGCGCGGTGCGCTCGGATTCTTGCGAGCGGATAACTAGCCAAGCCAATCCGCCGATGATGAGATAGAGCAGGACAATCAGACCGATCCCGGCGGGACCCTTGAGATAGCCCCGTAGCGTTCGCATCAACGCCGGATCAGCAGCGGCCGGCTCCCGCGGTGCGACGGAATCAGCATCGCTGCTCATACCGATGTCCTTCTTGGGATACTCCGTCAATACGCTGGTGGAATCAGCGCACGTGCCCCTACTCTATGTCGGCCTATGGGCCATTGGGACCCGCTGGCGTGCGGAGGGTGTCGGGGCCACTATCCCGCGCTGACGAACTGCATCGCTGCCAGCATCCCCTCGCGCTGCCGTGTCCAGTCGGAGTCGACCTTATCCGGCAGCAAGACAATCGCCGACATGACGCCCTCGCGGTCCATCCAGTCGCTAGGATCGCCCGTGATGGTGCGGTCTGCCCAGGTGCGGATCATGCGGAATCCCGTTACGTCCGACAGCAGCCTACCCATCGGGAGCGAGGCCGTGGACGTGGCCTGTCCCAACCCCTCGCCGGGGATCACCAGCCCGTTTGGTACCGACGCTTGATAAAAGATCACGACTTGCGCCTTGCGCTGCCCCACAAGGTCGCGCAGGGCTACGCTCTCCGGCTCGGAGAACGGCGCCGACCCGCCGCCGCCCGATTTCACCCCTTCAGGCGTGTGCGGGTTGGCCGACCAGCGGATATCCCAGTTATTACCTAGGTACACGCCGCGACTGTTCGGCCGATTCCCGGCTGCCATGCCGTCCGGGTTCAGGGCCGGCACAAAGATCGCCAGGACATCACCGGGAACCTGCTCCGGATTCGCCCCAAAGAAGTCGGCGGCCTGCTGCACCAAATCGCGGGTGTTGGGTGCAACGCCACCCTGCAACGCACCCACGAACACCACCGCCTTATCACCGGTGCCAACCAGGATGGCCTCGACGGGGCGGCCGCCGGCCGACTGACCGATCACCTCCGTAGACCGGAAGACGGTCGGCGTAGGTTGCACCACCTCTGTCGGTACCGCCGTCGGTGGTGGTGGTGGCTGCGTTGGCTGTGGCGGTATCCCCCCCGCTGGAGTGGCAACGGCCACCGTGGGGGGGGCGGTCGGATCGACCGCTTGCGGCTGCCCCCGCCGGGTGAGCACAATGAACACGACAACGATGATCGCCACGATCCCGACGGCAATCAGCCCGCCGAGCACCGGCGGTCGCACGCCGCTGCCTCCGCCGGGACGTCCTCGGCGGGGCGGTCGGCCACCGCGCGGGGCCGAATCAAAGCGGTCAATCGGTTCAGTCGTTGCCATCATGCGCCCCCATGCGCGACCTCACACCCATAGCGCTCCCGGCGCTGAACATCATAACACCAGCGGCACTCAAGGCAGTCGTCCCTGGCCCGGTCATGCGGTGCCGTGACCGACCTTCCCGGGTGAGTGCGCGAGGATCCGTGCAATGAGGCCGCCATACTGCTGCTCGGAATCGTCCTCCGGTGCATAGCCGACCACTTCCCGAGCGTTGGCAATGCTCCAGAAAGCCCGTGTGTTGTGCGAGATACCGTAGAACACCTGGAACGGAATACCGTACTGGTCCTCGATCTGTGGCGCTTGCAGCGATTTGGTGAACAGTTGCGCCAAGTCACGCGGACTGATGTAGGCCCCCAGATCGCGCTTGAACTGCGTCGGTTGCCCCTCGTAGTTCGCCTGGGCCAAGTCGCGCGGCGCCCCGATCCGTATCTGGACGACGTCGAGCTTGCGCCCGTAAGCCCCCTGCGCGTAGAGAAACCCCAGATGCTCATACGTCGCCTTTGCCCATCCATAGAACGCCACAGCCAGCGGCCGCTCCTCGGGGAGCACCACGTCCTTCTGCCCGGCATGGATCAGATTCTCGTACCAGTCGGCCGCATGGTTGGAGCTGGCCATGACCACGCGCTGCACCCCCTCCTCCAGCGAGAGCTGGTACACGCAGTAGGCCATGTCCAGGTTGGCGCGCTCGTCCCAGTATGTCGCTCCGCTGTCCGTGTCCTTCCATGTCGAGCGGTTGAAGGCAAGGTGGACCACCGCGTGGACCCCTCTGAATAAAGAACGGTGCTGCTCCAAATCGGGTTCGCGGAGATCGTGCCGCACGATCCCCTCGACGCGCCGCCCCTCACGATCCTCGTCCTTTATGTCAACGAGCCGCAGTTCATAATGTTCTCGCAAGGTCGGCAAGAGCTGGGCGGCTACGTAGCCGCTGGCGCCCGTTACTAGCACGGTCGGACGCGCTTGATCGTTTGCGGGAGGGACCATCCCTGCCTCCTTGCTGTCGCGGGATTGCCTGCGTCGTGTGCTCGATTGTAGAGAGCATCACTACGCCAGGCAAGCACGGCTTGCCCGCAGCGCCCGCAGGCGGTACGGTCAGAGAGACATCGGCGCAGTGTATGGACCGCCGATGGTGATAGGATGGTGATAGGGAGGTGAGCCACATGCAGCCAGTGATGGGCGTTGGCGAGCGCGACCGACAGACCGGCACCTGGGAAGCCGGGCCGCTACGTTTCGAGGCGTCGTTCCGGTATATCAGCGGGGATCGCGGGCCGAGCGTGCAGGTGATCGCCCGCCAATCGCTCGGCGCGGCCACTGCGGGTAAGCAATTGCTGCGCTACGATTGTTTTCAGCACTATCCCCACTCCCACCTCTACCACGCCGACGGGACGGGCGGCGACCGTGTGCTGCGGACCGGGGTGAGCGCCGCCGGAGCCGTGGCAGCCGCCCTGGCCGACTTGCGAGCGGCGCTACCGCAAACGTTGCAGTCCCTAGGCTACGACGAGTTGGCCGCCAGCCTCGACGACCACGCCGCCGCGCTATCCGCTGCCGTCACCGCCCTGGGCGAGCAGCTGACCGCCGACGCAGCCGACCTATAGGCCGGCCGGCACCCTCCGTCCCCCCGCCGCGGCGGGGCCATAACTTACAAGGATAGGTTTTCTGTAGGGGCGCGATGAATCGCGCCCCTCCCCCTGTTATTCCCCCACCCGCGGCAATCCTGGCGTACCGCCACCACCGCCGTAGGGGTGTCCCTGGTGAGCGCCCTGGCCGCTCCCCCGCCGCCCCGTCATTGCGGCGGAAGCCGCAATCCATCCTGCTCATCCTTCTATCCCGTAAATCCTGGTGCAGACCAGCGACGGGCCGGCACCGTCACAGCTCCCCTTCCCTGCCAGGGAAGGGCCGGGGATAGGTCCAACCTGCCCCTACCCCATCGAGCCATCAACCTCCATTGATGGCCACTCCCCATGCACGCCGCGCGGCCGACCGGCCAGATCGCAGACCACTTCGATCATTGCGTTAGGCAGCGCCGCGCGCACGAGGTCGCTCAAGGCCTCTACCTGGAACGGGTCACATTCACACAGCACGTGACCGGGGCGGCAGAGCAGCCCCGGCCGTGCGGCGAGCTGTCCCAGCAGGCGGCCATACACTGCCAGCCCATCCCCTCCCCCATCCAAGGCGGTGCGCGGCTCGTAGTCCCGTACCGAGACCGGCAGGGTCGGCAGCGCCTCGCTGCGGATATACGGCAGGTTGGCCACGATCACGGCGGCGGCCTCCGGCAGCGGCGCCAACAGGTCCCCGCAGCGGACCGTCACGCGCTCGGCTACCTCCTGCCGGCGGGCGTTTGCGGCCGCTAGGCTGGTGGCACGGCGGTCGTTGTCGAGCGCGTACACCCGGAGCGTCCGCCGCTGCACCGCCAGGCTGACCGCGATAGCGCCGCTGCCGGTCCCAACGTCGGCAACGACCCGGCGGCATCCGTCATCCGGCAGCACCGCCAGCGCCCGCTCCACCAGGCACTCGGTATCGGGACGCGGGATGAGGACGGCCGGGCCGACGGCAAACGTCAGACCCATGAACTCTTTGCTACCCGTCAAGTAGGCCACTGGCTCACCGGCGGCGCGCCGCTCCAGCAGCCCAGCGAGCCGGTGCCACTGCTGCGGAGCCAGCGGTGCCTCGGGATGCGCCACCAGCGCCGCCCGCGACCGGTCCAACACCGCCCGCAGTAGCACCTCGGCATCGAGCGCCGGTGACTCGGCTCGCACGACCGAGTCCGGCCGGGACAGCCTCGCGCGAGCCGCGCCCAACGCAGCCGCCACCGTCCCAGGGACGTTTCCACGGCAATCGTCCATCATCTCACGGCACCAAAGCTGACGGCTGACCGCTCATAGCTGCTATCATGGCCGGCGCTACAGCACGCCGCAGAGGAGTACGGCCATGACACCGGAAGAGAACCTTGCCAGCCTCGGCATCACCTTGCCGCCGGTCGCCACGCCCATCGCCAACTATGTACCCAGTGTACGGACCGGCAACCTGCTCTTTGTCTCCGGCAACGGTCCCAGCGACGATCTCCCCAACCGCGCCGGGAAGCTCGGCGCCGACCTGACCGTCGAGCAGGGCTACGCGGTTGCACGCGACGTCGGCATCAAGCTCATCGCCTCCATCCAGGATGCGGTCGGCGACCTGAGCCGCGTCAAGCGGATTGTCAAGCTGCTCGGCATGGTCAACTCGGCACCCGATTTCGCCGACCAACCGGCCGTCATCAACGGCTGCTCCGATCTACTCGTCGCGGTCTTCGGCGACGCCGGAAAACATGCCCGCTCCGCCGTCGGGATGGGTGCCCTACCGGGCGACATCGCCGTCGAGATCGAGTTGATCGCCGAAGTCGAGTAGCATCTACCGTCTAGCCACGCTGACCAGCAGTTCGTCGCCGCCCAGCAGCACAAAGATCGCTCCACTCACGAGGACGGGGCTGTAAGCGAACGTGCTCCGGCGCGAGCCGCCGCTGAGGAGAATAGCCACACCCACTAGCCCGCCCAGCAGGAAGGCGCTCAGGAGTGCCGGGAGCACCTGCGGCCACCCCAGGTACAGGCCGATCATTGTCGCCAACTTCACATCACCCAAGCCCATGCCGCCCCGGGTGAGCACGACCAACGCGCCGAAGATGACGAGCGCCGCCAGCCCTCCCAGGAGCGCGGCGTCCACACCAAGCTCCGGCCAGAGCCACGCGAACAGCGGGCCGACGACCAGTCCGGGGTAAGTCAGCCGATCCAGGACCAGCCGGCACTGCACGTCCACCGCCGCGATCAGCAGCAGCAGCACGATCAGGCCCCCGGCCAGCGCCAGTTGTAGCCCGGCGCCGAATACGGCTGCCGCGAGGCCAAAGAGCGCCGCCGTCACCGGCACCAACACCCACACCGGCACTCCCGCCGATTGGCCTGCGGCCAGGCAGTCGGGATGGCGCGGCCGGTGCCAGCCGGCACGCACCCAAGTCGTGAACCGCAGACACACCCCGCACGCGCCACAGCGCCAACCAAGCGGCCCGGTGCGGCGCTGGCGTGACAGGACGAGCGCCGTCGCGGCCACGCGCACGGCCAGCCCGACTGCTCCCCCCAGCACAGCCGCAGCAACCACCCCCAGCACCGTCAAGAGCCAATCGAACACACTAATGCAATCTGCGCGTGTGACAGGAGGCCAGTCTCCCCCTCTGACTGGGGTAGGTACAGGTTCAGCCGAAGGGGCGCAACATGTTGCGCCTGCCCCCCTCCACAGGGACAGATTTTTTCTGTAGGGGCGCGATTTATCGCGCCCAAGCCCCTGTCATTCCCGCGCAAGCGGGAATCCACGTCCCCCCGCCGCAGCGGGGGGCCACAGGGGGGCGCCCCTCACCCCCTGGCCGCTTCCCCGCCACCCCCCTCTCCATCTGGAAGAGGGCCGGGGCGCGGGTGCTATTTACAGCGCCCCTACTCTGTGCGCTCTGTGGCCTCTGGGGCTTACCCCTATGACTGCAACGCCTCGCGCACCAGGTTCAAGGCATAGAGCACCGCCCGGCGGCGCACCGTCACCGGCGATGTCGTCTCGACGCGCCGATGCTCCTCCCAGTCTCCGTCGTGCCCCAGCGCAATGGCGATCCGCTTCCCCCGGCTGCGCTCCGACAGCTGCACGTCCACTGCCGTCACCGCCAGCCCCAGCTCGGCATCCCACTGCTTCATGGCGCCCACCGCCAGCTCGCGGGCACGCTTCTGCGCCAGCAGGTCGGCGGCCTGCTCGTCTATCGGCCCCATCGCGCCCGGCGTCAAGGCCACCGGCAGCACCGTCCCGCCCCGAAAACGGTCGCCCGCGGCCTCACTCAGCTCCCCGGCCACCAGGCCACCCGTATAGTCCTCCGCCGTCGCGATGGACAGACCACGCGCTTTGAGCAGGCCGGCGACGGCGTCCGCCAGCGCCTCGTCGTCAATGCCGTAGATGGATGCTCCCAAGATGGCCCGCACCCCCGGCTCGAACTCGTCGAGCATCGTGGTAGCAGTCGCTTGATCCGGCGCCTTGGCCGTCACCCGGACGTGAATGCCGTCCTGCTTGGCATAGGTCGCAATCGTTGGGTTGGTCGAGCGAAGGAGCGGATGGATCATCTCCTCGACCGTAGATTCCCCCAGTCCGAGCACTTTCAGAATGCGCGTCAGGATGATCGTGCCACCCTGCTGCTGCGCGAGCCGCGGCAGCACCTCATTGCTCCACATGCGGTACATCTCGCTCGGCACCCCGGGCATCGTCACGATCACGCGACCATCGCGCTCCACCCACCACCCCGGTGCCGTCCCGACCGGGTTGTCGAGCGCCTGCGCCGAGCGAATGAGCGTCGCCTGCTTGACGTTGCGCTCCGGCATCACGACGTCGCGCCGCGCGAAGAACGCCCGTAGCTCGGCTTCCAGGTCCGGCTGCACGACCATCTCCTCGTCGAGCACGGCGCTGATCGCCTCGCGGGTGAGGTCGTCTTCCGTTGGGCCAATACCACCCGTGATGACGATGAGATCGGAGCGATTCCAGGCCCGACGCAGATGATCGGTCAGCCGCTCCAGGTTATCGCCAAGCTGGCTGATCCAGTAGCAGTCAATTCCGAGCGCCGACAACTCCTCTGCCAGGTACGACGCATTGGTATCGGTGATGTGTCCTAACAGCAGCTCCGTTCCCACCGAAACAATCTCGGCACGCATCTTCCTCGTTCCCTTCCCCTTCAGTAGCCGCGGCAGTATAGCAGGGGAAGCGAGTCGGGAAGGCTAGGTGCGGGACAAGCCGCGGGGATGCAACACGCTGCGTCCACCCCGGGCATACACCCTCATAAGGGTAGGTTTTTCGTGTAGGGGCGCGATGAATCGCGCCCGCGTCCCCGTCATTCCCGTTGTCTCATTCGTCATTCCCGCGCAAGCGGGAATCTATCCTGCTCATCCTTGCATCCTGAAAATCCTGATGCGGACCAGCCGCCGTCCAGGGCCATGCATGGCCCTGGTCCGAGCGTTACACCCCCTCTCCCCCAGTCAGAGAGGGCCGGGGGGTGAGGCCCGGCTGCAAGCCAGCTAGCGACGGCACCTTCCCGGTCGGTACGGTACGATTAGAACCGTCGAGGACACGACCAATGGCACAGTTAGAGTCCGCGTCGTCCCCTGTCGCCACCCGTACACGCCCCAGGAAGGCCCGATGGCGGTCCCCGTTCATGGGAATACCGCTCTTCTACCAACTGCTGCTCGCCAACCTGCTAGTCGTCCTCATTGGCGCCATCATTGGCACGTCGCTGACCAGTCGTTTCGTCGAATCGGGGGCCTTTACGCCTTGGGTGCATTTCCTGATGGTCGTCGCTGCGGCATCACTCAGTGCCGTGTTCACCACGCTGATTCTCTACGCCGCCTTTCGGCCCATCCGCTCGCTGCGCCGGGCAATCCACCAGTACCGGGCCGGTGACGGTGTGCCCCAAGTCCAGGTCGAGCCACGCGGCGACCCTGACCTCCAAGCCGTGGTCGAGGCGCTCAACAGCCTCTGGGCACGGCTCAGCGAGCACCAGCGCCAACTCGAACGTACCAACGCCCGGCTGGCCGAGAAAAACCGCGAGATGCAGCGGCTGGCCGCCCAAGTGATTGCCGCCCAAGAAGAGGAACGTCGCCGCGTGGCGCGCGAGCTACACGACGAGACCATGCAGTCGCTCGCCGCCCTCAGCGTGGGTCTTGAGCACGGCCTTCAGGCGATGCCGGCCGAAGTGCCGCGTCTCCGCCAGGCCCATCATCTTGTGGCTCGCCTCCAGCGGCTCGCCGAGGACACCCTCGATAATCTGCGCAAGCTCGCCTTGGCCCTGCGCCCTTCCGTCCTCGACGATCACGGCCTCGTAGCCGCCGTCCGCTGGCTGGCTTCCACTCACCAGGAGCACCATGGCATTCCGGTAGAAGTCCAAGTCGAGGGTGAACACGCCGTGGGTCGCCTCTCGCCAGCGGTGGAGTCGGCGATTTTTCGTATTGTGCAGGAAGCGCTCTCCAACGTGGCCAAGCATGCCCGCGCCGCCTCCGTGCTGGTCCGGCTGGGCGTAGACGAGCAGTTCCTGACCGCCGAGGTGTCGGATGACGGTATCGGGATTGACGAACGCCTCCTTGCACATCCACCTGCGGAGGGGGATGCTCCTCCGCCCGCACCAACGGCGGCCAGTGCGCCCTTGGGCCTGTTCGGGATGCGCGAACGCGCCGCGCTCCTCGATGGCGAGCTAGTGGTCCAGCGCCGCACCGACGGCCACGGCGGCACGCTCCTGCGCGTGACCATCCCCCGGCCGTCAGACACCGCCGCGACCGAGGACCCGGTCCGATGACCACGGCGGCAGCCCGCTCGCCCGCCGGTGCGGCCGCCGGCCAGCCGCCGCCTATCCGCGTGCTCTTGGCCGACGACCACGCCATGCTGCGCGAGGGTATCCGTCTCTCGCTCGAAGCGATGGGTGACATGGTGGTCGTAGCGGAGGCCGACGACGGCGCCAGTGCGGTGCAGCAAACGTCCGAGACCCAGCCCGATGTCGTAGTACTCGACGTGACGATGCCCCGGCTCAATGGCCTGGAGGCCCTGCGGCAGATCAAGCGCACCCACCCCGACCTGCCCGTGCTGATCCTGAGTATGCACGACAACGAGACGTATGTGGTGCAAGCGCTCCAAGCCGGCGCGAGCGGCTACGTGCTCAAGCGCAGCGCCGCCCGCGAGTTGGCGGCGGCCATCCGCTCCGTCCACGCCGGCGACGCCTACCTGCACCCCGGCATCGCCAAGCGTGTCATCACGGACTATGTCCAACGCCTCGACCCCGCCGAGGCCGCCGGCCCCCTCTCCGCCCTGACCGCCCGCGAGCGCGAGGTCCTGCAGCTCGCCGCCGACGGCAGCACCGTCCGCCAGATCGCCGCGCGGCTGCACCTCAGCCCCAAGACCGTCGAGCATCACCGCGCCGCCGCGATGAACAAGCTCGACCTCCACAACCAAACCGACCTCGTCAAGTACGCTATCCGCATCGGCCTCACCGAACCCTGGAGCACAACCTAGCCCTCACTACCTCCAAGCCATCGTCAAGGCTGGTGAGTTGTCCAAGGGCCTACTCACTGCAATGCTGAAGCAGCTTGACATCAACCGGGAGGAGTTCTGAACTATGCGCTACACCTATCCCTGCTCTTTAGCCCCCGACCGCGAAGAAGGAGAAGGATTCGTGGCCACCTTCCCCGATGTGCCCGAAGCTATTACCGGCGCAAAGACCAGGGAGGAGACACTCGCCCTCGTACAGGTGGGCTTGGCCGTCGCGTTGGGCATGTACGTGCGCTGTCGTGAAGACATACCCGTCCCGAGTCCCGCCGCCGCCGGACAAGTGCTCGTTCCGGTGCCACCCATTATCGCGGCCAAGCTGGCCCTCTACACGGCGATGCGGAAACAAGGCATCACCAATGTTGCTCTGGCCTCCCGCCTGCAACTGAGCGAGGGTGCCGTCCGCAGGCTCACCAACCCAAGACACCGCTCCCACATCGGTCAGGTTGAGAAGGCGCTCCGAGCCGTCGGACGCTCCCTCGTAGTCGAAGACAGAGCAGCCGCCTAGCCCCGCCTATGCACCCTTCTGTCGGCAGCCGAGATGGCACAGCGAGAGCCAGCGTCTGCTGTCCCGGGCCCGAGGAGTGGTATCGTCGAGTATCGTCAGCAGGAGGTCACGCCCGATGGGTTGGCGAAAGGCGGCCTACCGGGCTTTCTACGGATAGCCATTGTTAAGGAGGTGCGCGCATGAACCTGGTGATGATGGTACTCGATACGCTCCGCTACGACGTGGTCCACCATCGCGGCATCACGCACGTCCACACACCCAATCTTGACGCTCTGCGCCGCGATAGCGTCAGCTTCAGTGCCGCGTTCGGCGAAGGCGAGCCGACCATCCCGGTGCGCCGTGCCCTCATGACCGGCATCCGCTCCTATCCCTGGCGCTACGAATACGACACCGAGGGGGTGTGGCCGCGTATTCAGGGCTGGCACAAAATCCCCCCGGAGCAGCCCACCATCGCCGAAATCCTGGTGGAGCGCGGCTACAAAACAGCGCTGATTGGGGACGTGTACCATATCTTCAAGCCCACCATGAACTTCACGCGCGGCTGGGTCAATTGGGAGTTCGTGCGCGGTCAAGAGAGCGACAACTGGCAGGGCGGCAAGCTCGACTCGATCCGCGACGAAGCCGAGCGCTGCGTCAAAGGACCGTTCACGCCGCAGGAACAGGCCGTCTTGGTCCAGTACCTGCTCAACAAGCGGGCGTTCGCCCAAGTGGACGGCCTGACCTCCGGCACTGTCTTTCGCCGCGCCATCGAATGGCTTGAAGCCAACCACGACGACGGGCCGTTCGCCCTCTGGCTGGAGGCCTTCGATCCCCACGAGCCGTGGGACCCGCCGCGCGACTACGCCGATCGCTATTGCCCCGATTTCGATGGCACGGAGTTCATCCTGCCACCGGCGGCAGCGCAGGTCGGGACCGAGCTGGAAAAGGAGCGCACCAAGGCGCTCTACTACGGCGAGATCACCTACATGGACGAATGGGTCGGCCGCCTGTTGGATACGCTGGCCACGCTCGGCCGCCTCGAAGACACCGTGGTGATGTTCACGTCCGACCACGGCACCGAGCTACTGGATCACGACCGCTTCGGCAAGAGCGCACCCGCCCTCCACCCGTATACCACGCAGCTCAACTGGCTCGTGCGCCACCCGTCCCGCGTCGCCGGTGGCCAGGAGCTGACGACCTTCGTCCAAGGCCACGACATCCTGCCTACCGCGCTCGACATGCTCGACATTGCCGAGCCGGAGCGCGACGATACCGCGGCGGCGCTGGCTGGCCGTAGCGTGTGGCCACTGATTCGCGCAGCCGGGGGTGAGACCGTGCCCGGCGCAGCGGTGGAGGCGGCCCGGCCCGGTCGTGACCACGTGATTACCGGGTGGGGACCCTACGCCAGCGTGCGGGACCGGCAATGGAACTACATCGTGGACTGCGAGCGACCGGACGAGGATACCCGGCTCTTCAATGTCGTCACCGACCCCGGCGAGCACCGCAACCTCGCCGCAGACCATCCCGCCGTCGTCCGCGAGTGCCGTCGGCGCCTCGAAAACCTCCTCGGCCGCGACCTACCGACTACCTTCCCCAGCCAGTATGTATCGGGAGACGCCCCCGCGCGCCTGTACTACGGCTCCCGCGCCCCGCAAGCGGATCAAGAAGCCGGCTTCGTCTAGCCCACCGGAAGAGAGGCGATTTCCCGCAGCGCCAACAATCACTAGCTACCGTCACGTTATGGGCGGCCTATTTCGGGTACCCCTAGGCCGCGACGGATCTTACGGGCTAGGCGGTTTGGAATCTCGCTGTGCCGAGGGGAACTGTCTCCACCGCCCCGGTTGTCGGATTCCACCACAGCGTATGAGCATGTCCTTCACGCTTCAAGTAGCATCCGTGACGCCGTAGGTGACGCAGTAAGGTGCTCCGCTTCACGCGACTATGACCGTCTCGCGGGGCGCCTCCGGCGGTACGCCACGGAGTCCGTCCTCCCGGTGGTCTGCGAGGATCAGTGCAATCGCCTCCGCAAGACTATTCTGCGCCTCGTCCTTGGTCTTGCCTTGACCGTTGGCGCCGGGAATCTCAGGACAATACGCGATGTACCACGCACCGTCTCGCTCGATAATAGCGGTGAACTCATTCCGCATCTTGCACTCCTTGAGGGCCAAGGGTACCCCCGGGGTGATTCGAACACCCGACCCACCGCTTAGAAGGCGGTTGCTCTTCCACTGAGCTACGGGGGCAGCAAACGGGTGCGTTTTCGCTGCGCGCGAGGCACAGCTACCCGCGGCTGACGGCTGACGGCTAAATGCTCTTACAACCCCAGCGCCTCGACCAAGCCGCGCACCGAGGCGGCCGTCTCGTGCAGCGCGGCGCGCTCGTCCGCCGACAGCGGAATCTCGACAATCTCCTCGACTCCTCCGGCGCCGAGCTTGATCGGCACACCGACGTAGAGATCGTGGATACCGTACTGCCCCTGCACGTAGGCCGAGCACGGCAAGATGCGCTTCCGGTCGAGCAGGATCGCCTCCAGCATCTCGACTACCGCTGCACTTGGCGCCTGGAAAGCGCTACCGGTCTTGAGCAGGCCGACGATCTCTGCGCCGCCGTCGCGCGCGCGCTGCACGATCTCCTCCAGGCGCTCTGCAGGAATCAGTTGCCCCACCGGCACCCCGCCCACCGTCGTATAGCTGACCAGCGGCACCATGTCGTCGCCGTGTCCCCCCAAGACGTAGGCTTGCACGTCCTTCACGGAGACTCCGAGCTCCCACGCCAGGAAGGTCCGGAAACGCGCCGTGTCGAGGATGCCGGCCTGCCCGACCACCCGCTCCGCGGGGAAGCCGCTGACCTTGAGTGCCAGCTGTGCCATCGCGTCCAGTGGGTTGTTAACCATCAAGAGGACGCAATCGGGCGAATACTTAGCGACCTGCGCCACGTTCTCCGTGACGATCTTCCGGTTCACTTCGAGCAGATCGTCGCGGCTCATCCCCGGCTTGCGCGGAGCGCCCGAGGTGAACACCACGATGTCTGAGTCGGCCGTCGGACCATACTCCGTCGTGCCGGTGATCTGGACGTCGAAACCGACGACCGGCCCCGCCTCCGCCAGATCGAGCGCCTTGCCTTGTGGCAGCCCGTCCACAATATCGTACAGCACAATATCGGCCAGCCCGGTCTCCGCCAAGCGTTGCGCCGTCGTCCCGCCGACGTTCCCCGAGCCGATAATCGTTACCTTCTTCCGCACCAAACTGCTTCCTTTCCGCGCCACTGCCGTGGCAAATGTAGCTGGCGCTCTGCCCCCCACCGCGGACCGCAATCTTGTCCCGCCGGAGAAGCTTGGCGCACAAGGCAGACGTGTCGCCGGCCTATCGAGGCGAGGATAGCAACGGCCTTTTGCCGCGGTCAACTGCCGCGCCACCGTCCGACCGCTGGAGCGTGGATAGTCTGCTCGCTCTACTCAACGCCGTGGCTCGCCAGCGCCAATGTGCCAGTGCAGGTGCTGCGAGTCCTGATATTTGCCCAGGTTGGTCACGACCCGGCAGCCGCCGTGCTCTGCTACGACCTGAGCCGCGACCGTTTTCACAACGGCCATCAACTCAACGAGCAAAGGGTCGTCTTTGCCCTCAAGGTCGAGCAATGAGCCGATGTGTCGCTTGGGAATGACGACGATATGTACCGGCCAGTACGGACGTGTGTGGTGGAAAGCGAGCACGGCGCCGGTCTCGACCACCCTCTCCACTACTGTACGACCGCTCAATACCTCGTCGCAGTAGAAATCGGACGTTGCGGATATTGGCATGGTATCGGCTTTGCTGCCCGCTGTAGCCGCACCCGGAGTCGACCCCAGCCTCCACAAACATAGCACCTGACCCGCAGCGGCATCCTCCTATGCCGCCGGCGGATCGGCTAGACTTCTAGACAGTGCCGCGCGCTCGTTGGTATGCTTGCGGACTGGGCGCGAGGTTCCCGCCTGGGGATGCTCGCGCTTGTTAGCGGAAAGGATACGCTGAGGTAGCAAGGGCTGATGATTACTCATGATGTGTTGGTTATTGGCGCCGGGCTGGCCGGCCTGCGCGCCGCTTTAGAAGCCCAGTGGCAGGGCGCCGACGTCGCGATTATCACCAAGGTCCACCCCGTCCGTAGCCACTCCAATGCGGCCCAGGGCGGTGTCAACGCGGCCCTCGAAGCCGGCGACTCTTGGGAATCGCACGCCTACGATACCGTGAAGGGCAGCGACTATCTCGGCGACCAGGACGCTATCGAAATCTGCGTCCGCGAGGCCCCCCAGGACATCGTCGAGCTGGAAAACATGGGGGTGATCTTCAACCGCGACGAGACCGGGAAGTTGGGCACCCGCAACTTCGGCGGTGCCTCTTTCGCCCGCACCTATTTCGTCGCCGACATCACCGGCCAGGCCATGCTCCACGTCATGTACGAGCAGTTGATGAAGGAGCAGGTGCGCGTCTACGAGGAATGGTTTCTCACCGATCTGGTGATGGAGGACGGCGCCTGCGTCGGTGTAACGGCCCTGGAAATCCGCAGCGGTCGGCTGGAGTTGTTCCGCGCGAAGGCGGTCATTCTCTGCACCGGCGGCCTCGGCCGCGTCTTCGAGCCGAGCACCAATGCCTTGATCTGCACCGGCGACGGGATGGCGCTGGCCTACCGCGCTGGCGCGCCGCTGATGGACATGGAGATGGTGCAGTACCATCCCACCACCCTCAAGTCCAACGGCGTACTCATCACCGAGGGCGCCCGCGGTGAAGGCGCCTACCTGCTCAACGCCAACGGCGACCGCTTCATGTCCTACGAGCGCTACGGCGCGACCAACGCGATGGAGTTGGCCTCGCGCGACGTGGTCTCCCGCGCCGAGCAGACCGAGATAGACGAAGGCCGGGGCATTGACGGCTGCGTCCTGCTCGACTGCCGGCACCTGAGCGCAGAGCTGATCCGCACCAAGCTCTACCAGATTTGGGAGTTGGCGCTGGATATCGCCAACGTAGACCTCACCAAGGAGCCGGTGCCCATCCGTCCTGGCATGCACTACCAAATGGGCGGTATCAAGACCGATGTCATCGGCGCCACCTCCGTACCGGGCCTCTACGCCGCCGGCGAAACCGCCTGCATCTCCCTGCACGGCGGCAACCGCCTCGGCGCCAACTCGCTGCTCGAAACCATCGTCTTCGGCCGACGGTCGGGCAAAGATGCCGCCGAATACGCTGCCGCCCGTGACTTCGCGGCCCTCAGCGACGCCAAGCTCCGCGACGAGGACGCTCGCATTCAGCAGATCATGGATCGCCCCGCCAACGGCGAGCGCACCGCGGCGCTGCGCCTGGAAATGGGCCAGGCGATGGATCAGCACGTCGGCGTCTTCCGCGACGAGGCCGGGCTGCAGGAAGTGATCGGCGTGCTGCAAAACCTGAAGGAACGCTACAAGAAGCTGCCCGTGGAAAACCGCGGCAAGGTCTTCAACCTGGACTTGGTGTTCCACCTAGAGTTGGAGTTTATGCTCGATCTCGCCGAGGTGATCGCGGTCAGTGCGTTGGACCGGCGCGAAAGTCGCGGCGCGCACTCCCGCACCGACTACCCTGAGCGCAACGACGATGAGTGGTTGAAGCACACGCTGGCCGCCTGGTCCGCGGATGGCCCGCAGATGTCCTACTTGCCCGTGACCATCACCCACTGGAAGCCGGAAGCGCGCGCCTACTGAGCAATACCGGAGCGCACTACGCCCCCGGTCGCTCCCTTACCGGGAAGGCACCGGGAGCGCAGTGTAGACGGGAGGAACCGTTGGCTATCGAAGCACGCTTGCGCGTCCGCCGCTACGACCCCGAATCCGGGGGCGAGCCGTACTACCAGGAATATGAGACCAGTGTCCCGGAGTGGGGCACGGTATTGGATGCGCTCATCCAGATTCGCGAGGAGCAGGACGGCACGCTGACCTTGCGCTGCTCGTGCCGCAGCGCCATTTGCGGCTCCTGCGCCATGAAGGTCAATGGCGAGTCGGCCCTGGCCTGCAAGACCAAGCTCGTGGACATCGCGCCCGATGGCGAAACCGTCACCGTCGAGCCGATGGGCAACCAGCCCGTCGTCCGCGACCTCGTCGTAGACATGCAGCCGTTCTGGGACAAGGTCCAGGCCGTCCAGCCCTACCTCCAGCCGGCCGGCCCGCCGGAGAGCGGCCGCGAATACCTCGCGCCCAACGACGCAATGCAGCATCTCAGCGGCGTGATGAACTGCATCATGTGCGGCGCGTGCGTCTCCGAATGCACCGTGCTCGAAGTAGACGACAAGTTCCTCGGCCCGGCCGCGCTCGCCAAGGCCTACCGCTTTGCCGCCGACCCGCGCGACGACAAAACCCAAGAGCGCCTCGTTGACCTGTTCGACATGGACGGCGGCATGTGGGACTGCACCCACTGTTTCGAGTGCGTGCAGGTTTGCCCCAAGGGCGTCGAGCCGATGGAGCGGATCGTCAAGCTGCGCGAAATGGCGATGGATGCCGGGCTTGAGGACCACAACGGCGTCCGGCACAGCAAAGCCTTCTCCGATTCGGTCGAGCACGCTGGCTGGCTGGACGAAAGCCAGTTGGCCGTGAAATCCTTCAAGTTGACCAACATCAAGGATCAGCTCGGCAATATGCCCGTCGCCCTCCGCATGTTGATGGCCGGCAAGATGCCCAACCCCATCCACCGCCCCATCTCCAGCGTGCGGGAAGTCCGGCGCGTCTTTGACGAGACCGAGCAACAACATCAGCAGCAGGTCAACGAGTCCACTTCACAGAAAGAGGCCTAGCAACCGATGAATGCACTGCGTTACGCCTGGTTTCCAGGCTGCGTGTCGCGCGGCGCCTGTCGCGAGCTATACAAGTCCACCCGCGCAGTAGCCGAGCGGCTCGGTATCGAGCTGGTGGAAATGAAGGAAGGCGCTTGCACCGGTGCTGGCGTCCTGAGCGAGCGGAACCCGGAGCTGGCCCAGGCGCTCAATGCCCGCACCTTCGCCATGGCCGAGCAATGGGACCTGCCCATCCTCACCATCTGCTCGACCTGCCAGGGCGTGATGAGCGGGATCAAGCACATCCTCGATACCGACGATACCGCCCGCGAGCAGGCCAACCAGGCTATCGCGGCCGACGGCTATACCTACCGCGGCACCAGCCGCGTCACGCACCTGATGTGGATCATCGTCGAGGAGTACGGCCTGGAGCGGCTGCGCGAGCAGGTCGTTCGGCCCCTCGCCGGCCTGCGCGTCGGCCCCTTCTACGGCTGCTACATCTTGCGCCCGCGCGAGGTGCTCGCGTTCGACGAGCATCCTGGTCGCGGCACCTATCTGGAGCAGATTATCGAGGTGCTCGGCGCCGACCCGGTGGATTACTACGGCAAGAGCAAATGCTGCGGCTTCCCGATCCTGACCATGAACAAGGCCAACTCCCTGACCATGGCCGGTACGCACCTCGCCGAAGCCCAAGACAAGGGCGCCGATTGCATGGTGACGCCCTGCCCGCTCTGCCACCTCAATCTCGACGCCCAGCAGCCCGACGCGGCCAAGTACGTCAACCGTAGTCTCGACCTGCCGATCCTCCATCTGCCCCAGTTGATCGGTCTGGCCCTCGGCATGGAGCCGGGCGAGCTAGGTCTCGGCCAGCATGTCATAAAGACCAACGCCGTCGTCAGCAAAGTATTCGCCGCGGCCGCCTAAGCGCTGTCTCCCCTCCGTACATTCCCGCGCCCTGAGGCCTTTGCAAATCATCATTTGCAAAACCGTCATTCCCGCGAAAGCGGGAATCCACGTCCCCCCGCCGCAGCGGGGGGGCCATAGGGGGCACATCCCACTACCCGATTAAGTTGGCAACCTTCATCCAGAGAAGGGGCCGGGTGGCAGGCCAAAGCCGCACCACACCTGGCACTATCCGTGCGGCTTTGGCCTGTCAGGGGTTAGGTCCACCCCGGGGCGGGTGGCGGCCAAGTATCCGCGCTAACACGTCACTACCAATGAAGCGGTAGCGTTGGTGTGGTGGGTGTACTGCTGGCCATTATGCTCCATCACGACCCGATAGCCGGGTGTCACGACCTGTGCGTAGGCATAACCCTCCTGCGGGCAGCCCAGACTGGCATCGGGCCATGCGACCGGCTCGACTGACACCGCCTTCAGACGCGACGCTGCGACACCGAGACGATCGGCCAGTTCCCGGCGCACGGCCTCCACGGCCGCCGGCTCGGCGGTTGGCGTCGCTGCCGTCGGCATGGTGGTCGGAGACGCCGGCGACTGCCACTCTCCCCCGGCCGCCGGCGCGACGGTCGGAGGCGCCTGGCCCTCCGCCCCACCGCAAGCCGACAGCGTCACGAGCAGCACCGCAAGGCACAGTATCGCCCGGAGCAATCGCAGCGACGCGCCGAGATGCATCGTAGCCTCCCAGTCCACCATCCCCTCCTCCTCGCAGAGGACCCCCCTTCCCTGGCAGGGAAGGGGCCGGGTGACCGGTCAAAGCCGCACCACACTTGGCACTATCCGTGCGGCTTTGGCCTGTCAGGGGGTAGGTCCAGCCCACGCCCCTACAGCGTCGGCACCAACCGGCCGGCGATGATCCGCGCAGCGTTTTGCAGGCTCTCCGTCATTGACGGGTGGGCATGGATGCTATCTAGCAGATAGGTGTACGGGATTTCGTTGTCAATCATCACCGCGGCCTCACCAATGACACTATCGGCTTGGGCGCCCACCGCCCGCACCCCCAAGATACGATCATCGCCCGGCGGACCGACGATCAGTTTCACATAGCCGTCGAACGCCCGCATCGCATGGTAGCGGTGGTTGCGCGCGTTGAGGAACTTTGCCACGCGCACCCCATCCCCATACTGCTGCCGCGCCAGTGTCTCCGTCAGCCCGGCCCCGGCCAGCATCGGCATGCTGAAAATAATGAACGGGATATGCGACGAGCGCAGCGTCGAGGGCTGCTTGAGCATGTGCTTGACGGCCAGCCGGCCCTCGGCCTCCGCGATATGTACCAGCGACAGATCGAGCGGCGTCTTCCGCTCGCCGACGTCACCCACCGCATAGATGTGCGGCACGCTCGTCTGCATATTGTCGTTGACGTTGATGACGCCGGCCCGCCCCGGCTCGATGCCCATCACGGACAGGTTGAGTGTATCCGAGCAAGCGATCCGGCCGATGGCTACCAGTGCCCGGTCAGAGATGATGGTTGATCCGTCCTCCAGCATCGTCTTCACCCGGCCACCGACGATGCTCACCGAGCGCGTGCGCGCGCCAAAGCGCACGTGGACCCCGTTGCGCGTGAAGACGGTGGTAATGAAGGCACTGATGTCCGGGTCCTCGTGGCTGAGGAGACGGTCGGCGGTGTCCAAGAGCGTGACGTGGGCCCCAAAGGCGGTAAAGATCGAGGCAAACTCACAGCCGATTACCCCGGCGCCGATGACCGTGAGCGAGCGGAAGGATTCATCCACGTCCACCACGTGGTCACTGGTCATAATCAGCTTGCCATCCACCTCCATGCCGGGGAGCACCCGCGGCCGCGAGCCGGTGGCAATCAAGAAGTGGGGCGCCCGAATCCGCTGGCCATTGACCTCGAGCGTGTGCGCGTCAATGAAGCGTCCCATCCCGTTGATGACCCGCACCTTCATCTGCTTGAGGTAGCCCAGCGTAATCTCGGTGAGTGTCGCCGTTCCGGTGATGAGTTGATCGTGGATTTCGTCGAACCGGACATCCGGCCCGGACGGATCATAGCCGCGCCCCATCTTGAGCGCGATCAGCCGATCTTTGGCCAGCTCATACATCCCCTTTGATTTGTAGGCGCCGTGGAGACCGTAGCCGAGTAGGTCCCCGCCATTGATGAGCGTAACCGCCATGCCCTGCGAAGCTGCGTAGAGCGCCGCCGCCATGCCGGCCGGCCCGGCACCGACAATAGCAAGGTCGCAGTGCTGGTCCGATGATCCCATTGCTCTCGTGCCTCTCGTGCAGCCAGCCGCGCCAGAACCGGTGTAGCAGCTAACTATAACGCGCCGGAGCCAGGAAGTTTGACACTATGGGGTAGCGATGATCGAGATTTATACACCTACTCGCTCGCCGGGCCGAGTTCCTGTTGGCAAACGCGATTGATGCCCCGGACTACGCACGTGCGCTGGAAGACGTGCGCGAGTTGACTGGGTAGGTATAGGCCAAGCCGTAGGGGCGTCCCTTGTGGGCACCCTCGCCGCTCCCCTGCCGCCCCGCCATTGCGGCTTCTGCCGCAATCTAGCCCCTTCCCTTGAGGGAGGGGGGTGGGGGTAGGTCCGCCGCCTCTCCACCGCAGCGTATCGCAGTGCCTCGGCGCCGAGCAGCACCGTAGCGGTATAATGACGAGAGTCACTCGACGCGGCACGCCTCGCGAGTCTCGGTAGTCCAGCCGTCTCGCACAGCGCCCGCGTCGCTTGTCGTCTGCCCGCCGGCCTCAGTGCAACCGCCGTCGCCGGACCCGGTCCCAGCCTCCGAGGGAACAACACACCATGCTACACGTCCACAATATCACTATCCGCTATGGCGGCCAGGAAGTGCTCAACGAGGTCACATTCTTCGTCGGGCCGAAAGAGCGCGTTGGGCTGGTCGGCGACAACGGCGCCGGCAAGACCACGCTGCTGGAGATCATCGCCGGCCAGCGCAGCGCCGACGACGGGTTCGTCAAGCTTGATCCCCACAACACGCTCGGCTACTTGTCGCAAGAGAGCCAGTGCCGGCTCGGTATCACGCTCGAAAACGAGATGCTGTCGGCGTTCCCAGGGGTGCTCGCGGCCCGCGCCGAGCTGGCCCGGCTCCAAGACGAAATGGATACCGCTGCCACCAGTGGCGATCTCGATAAGATTGATTGCCTGGTGGAGGCCATGTCAGCGGCGCAGGACGAGTACGACCGGCTCGATGGCTACACGGTAGACGCGCGGGTCGGCGAGGTGCTGCACGGCCTGGGGTTCGCGCAAGACGACCGCTCCCGCCTGACCGACGAGTTCAGCGGTGGCTGGCAAATGCGGATCGCCCTCGCCAAGCTCCTCGTCAGTCAGCCCTCCTTACTCCTCCTCGACGAGCCGACCAACCACATTGACAAGGCCGCCCGCGATTGGCTCGAAGGCTACCTGGACGGCTACCGCGGCTCGCTGATTGTCGTATCGCACGACACGGCGCTGCTCGACAACGTAGCCAAGCGCATCATCGAGTTGGAGGACAGCATCGCCACTTCCTACACCGGCAACTACTCCGACTACCTCCGCCTCAAAGCCGAGCGGCGCCGCCATCACGAGGCCGCCTATCGGCGCCAGCAGAAGTTCATCCGCCGCCAGCAAACCTACATCGAGCGTTTCCGGGCCATCGCCACCCGCGCCGCCCAAGTCAAGGCCCGCGAGCGACAGCTAGAGCGGCTGGACCGGGTCGAGGCGCCGAAGCCGGAGCCGAAGAGCATTGACTTCCGCTTCCTGGGCGGCGGGCGCGGGTCACGCGAGATCATCACCTTCAAGCACGTCACCAAGGCGTATGATGACCTCGTGGTGCTGCGCGACGTCTCTTTTACGCTGGAGCGCGCCGACCGTGTCGCCCTCGTCGGCCCCAACGGCGCCGGCAAGACGACCTTGCTCCGCCTTTTGGCCGGCGCTGAGGAACCGACCACCGGAGAGGTGATCTTAGGCAACGGCACGCGCGCCGGCTTCTACGCCCAGCACCAGGCCGAAGCCCTCGACCCCCACAAGACGGTCCTTGAAGAGGCACTCAGCGCCTCGCGTACCGGCTCGACGGCCGCGGCCATGAACGTCCTGGGACGCTTCTTGCTCGCCGACGACGCCCACAAACAGGTACGCAAGCTCTCCGGCGGCGAGCGCAGCCGGCTCGCCCTCGCCAAGATGCTGCTGCGACCGGCCAACCTCCTACTGCTCGATGAGCCGACCAACCACCTCGACCGCCGCAGCACCGCGATGCTGGAAGCCGCCCTGCTGGACTACGCCGGGACCGTCGTGGTCGCTACCCACGACCTCTCGTTCCTCACCCGCGTAGCGACCAAGGTGGCCACCTTCGAGCACGGCGAGGTGACCGTGCGCCTCGCCGACCGGCCGCTCGACGGCACCGAGCCAACCCCCGCCCGGCGCCGCCGCTCGCGGTCCGCAACCGCCAAGCAGCGTACATCCAGCAGCCAGCCCGCAGCGCGCCGCGAGCCGGTCGCCGTCTCGTAGGAGCGGTCGATGCTGGCCCCCCTGTGGCCCCCCCGCTCCGCAGGGGGACAGCGTGTTCCCTCCCCCGTCGCAACGGGGGATGGCGAGGGTGGGGGCCAATTGGCGCCCCGGCCGCTCCTCACCCGTTAAGGTCCTCGCGCGGAGCCGCCAGCCTCGCTGTGTGGTTCCCCACAGCGTGTCGTGGAGGTCGCCAATGCCGCGCAATGCGCCCCAGCCGCCGGTCGCGCCGGGCCAGCCCGCGCTCTTTGACCCACCGCCCGATCCACACCAGCCGCTCGCCGTGCGGATGCGCCCCCGCACCGCGGACGAGTTCGCCGGGCAGGAGCACTTGCTCGGCCCCGGCAAGGCCCTGCGCCGTGCCCTAGAGCAGCGCCGCCTCGGCTCCGTCATCCTCTGGGGGCCGCCCGGCACCGGCAAGACCAGCCTGGCCCAGCTCCTCGTCCGCGCGTTAGCCATTGAAGCCCACTCGCTCAGTGCCGTCACCTCCGGCGTCGCCGACCTCCGCCGCGTCCTCACGGCTGCCCGCCGCAGCCGCGCCCAAGGCCGCCGGACGGCCCTGGTCCTCGACGAGGCCCACAAGTGGAGCCGGACCCAGCAGGAGGTCTTGCTGCCGGCCGTCGAGGACGGCCTGGTCCTCCTGATCGGGCTGACCAGCGAGAATCCCTATTTCGATCTGGTTCCGGCGCTCCGCTCGCGGGTCCGCATCCTCCGGCTGGAGCCGCTGCCCGCCGAGACGATCAAGCTGCTCCTCGAACGTGCCCTGCGCGACGACGAGCGCGGCTTAGGCCGCGAGGACGTGGCGGTGGCTGCCGACGCGCTCGATCTCCTCGTCGCGACCTCCGGCGGCGATGCACGCATCGCGCTCAACGGCCTGGAGGCGGCCGTTGACATTGCACCGACCGGCGCTGCCGGCCCCCGGGCCGTCACGGTCGAGACCGTCGAAACGGCCATTCAGCGCCGGCAGGTGCGCTACGACCAAACCGGCGACGACCACTATCAGACCATCTCCGCCTTCATCAAGGGCATTCGTGGCAGCGACCCCGACGGCGCGGTGTTCTGGCTCGCCAAGATGCTCAAGGCCGGCGAGGACCCGCGCTTCATCGCCCGCCGGCTGGTGATCTCCGCCTCGGAGGACGTCGGCCTCGCCGACTCCCAGGGCCTCGTGGTGGCCACGGCGGCCTATGAGGCGGTAGAGCGCGTCGGCCTGCCCGAGGCCGGCCTCATCCTCGCCCACGCCACCGTCTATCTGGCCACGGCCCCGAAATCGAATAGCGCCGCCAAGGCCGTGTGGCAAGCGCAGGCAGCCATCGAGTCCGGAGCCAGCCTGGAAGTGCCCCTCCACCTCCGCAACGCCTCCTTCAGCGGCGCGCAGCAGCTCGGCTACGGGCAAGGCTACGAGTATAGCCACGACTTCTCCGGCGACGACCCGCGCCGCTACCGCCAGCGCTACCTCCCGGAAGGCGTCTCGGGACCGTTCTACCAACCCGGCCGCGACGGCGCCGAAGCCACCATCCGCGAGCGCCTCGCCCAGATCAAGCGCTGGCGCCCTCCTCCCTCACAGGAGCAGGTACGCACCAAGCCGTAGGGGCGCAACATGTTGCGCCCGTCCCCCCGCCGCGCGGGGGGACCATAGGGGGGCCAGCACCCCTCACAAGGGCAGTTTTTGTGTAGGGGCACGATTCATCGTGCCCAGGACCCCGTCATTCCCGCGTGCGCGGGAATCTACGCCCCCTCTCTATCGCTCTGCGATGGAGAGGGGGCCGGGGGTGAGGCGTGGCATCACCCGCCACTTGCCCCCACACCGCCGGGACCGTATGCTTGCCAGGAGGCTTACCGGCGTGTCCGGGCAGCTACGCTCCTGGGAGGAAGTACCGATGCAGTTCGTGGCGATGACTGAAGAACAGCAGGGATTTCTGGATACCAACGGCTATCTCATCATCCCGGGCGTGCTCGACCAAGACATGATCGAACGCCTGTCCACAACGGTAGATCGCCTCTATCAAGAGGCCGTGCGTGAGGATCGGCTCAACCAAGCCGGTGCCTTCGAGCTACGCAACTGCATTGCCCACGACGATGTCTTCCTCCCGCTGCTCGACTGGCCGGAGACGGTCTCCTTGGTGCCGTACATCCTCGGCTGGAACGTCCAGCTCGACACCTCGCACGTGATCGTCCGGCCCCCCCAAGCGCCGGATACGGCCGCCTCCTACAAGGCCATCGGCTGGCACCGCGACGGCGGCATTGCCGTCCGCCAACTGCCGGAGCCGCTGCCGCGTATGCGCCTCAAAATCTGCTACGTCCTCAGCGACCTCAGCCAACCCGGCCGTGGCAATACGCGCTTCATTCCTGGCAGCCACAAACGCCTCGGCCGCCCCTCACATCAGGAGGGAGCAATTGATCCCGACGGCGCCATCGAGGTCCTGGCCAATCCCGGCGATGCCGTCCTGTTCGAGAACCGCCTCTTCCACGCGGTCGGCCCCAATCTCAGTACCATCACCCGCAAGACCATCTTCATGGGCTACAGCTACCGCTGGCTGCGCCCCCTTGACTTCGTGACCCAGCCCCCGGAGCTGATCGCCAAGGCGCAGGACGACCCCATCCGTTGGCAGCTCCTCGGCGCCTGGGCCACCCACATGGCCTTCTCCCTGCCCAAAGACGAAGACGTGCCCCTGCGCGCCTGGTGCGAGCAGCACGGCCTATATGCGGCTTTTCCGGACATGGTAAGGCCAGCCAAATAAGTAGTAGTGGCTCAGTTTGAAAAATGTCAGCCCGTCAGCCGCGCGCCGGGGCAGCCCTACGCCGTGGTCCGCCACGCGCCTGCTGGGCTGACCGTGCAGCGCTGGCTTGCCCCTGACGATCCACCGGTCCACGCTCCCGCTCCCGGTGCTCACCGCCAGCCTCCTAGACGAGCGGCGGTCGCCGCCCTGGCGGATGGCCAGCGTCACCCCGCAGCGCCTCCTCTGTTGCGCTTTGATAAACATATAGTTATAGTCGGGCCGTCTCCGTTTGAACTGCCTGCTCCGGGGGACGAGCACTGGTGCCCACCGACCGAGTATGGCTGGGGTAGCGGGGGGCAGCGGCACCGAGCGCGCCAGGCCCACGAGGCCCCCGACCAACACCGGATTTCAAACTGAGCCACTACCGCCAAATAAACCCCGCCTAACCCCGTCACTCCGGCGGAAGCCGGAGTCCAGCAGTGCAAGGGAGTGGATTCTGGCCTGCACCAGCAGCAATGTGGTTAAGCAATGAGCGAGAGTGTCCCATCGAACGTCGAATCATTCGATGCTGGCAAGGTGGATCGGTCCCTCTACCACAGCCGCTTAGCCGGTGACGGTGACGGGCAGCGTAAGTGGGGCTGCCGGCGCTTGCTCCTGTGGCTACTCGGGGCATCGGCATCATTGTTGATCGGTCTCGCCATCGTCGTGATCGCCTTGGCCGTTGCGTTCTCCGACCAGCCGACCGAGCCACCCCCCGAGGCTGCCGCGTCACCGGCGGCCGAGCAAGCACCTTCCCGCCAGGCAGCGGCTACCGCTACGCCCACCTGGGAGGAGCGCAGAGCACAGATTCCGACTATCGGTTATAGAGAACTGTTCAGAAACAACGAGCAGTACATCAGGCAACGCTTCTACTTTCGCGGCAAGATTGTCCAAGTCATCGAGCGTGGCGAAAACACCTACGACTTTCGAGTCGACGTCGAGCCAGAATCTTTAAGCAGCGCCATTGTATACCTTGCCGAGTACACAGGACGGCGGTTGCTTGAGGACGACCGGATAGAGTTTGTCGGCACAGCAGCCGGGTTGGAACGGTACGAGTCCATATCTGGGCAGAGCATTACCATTCCCAGAGTCAAGGCGGTTGCAGTGCGCTGGTTTGGTGAGCGAGGCAGCGCTACAGCGGCAGTCATCACACCTCTGGCGGCCACACCGACGCCAACATCGGCACGTACACTGCCACCCCAGCCGACCGTACAAGGATCGGACAGCGTAGCTATCTACGCCAAACAGTGTGAAGCGGTAGCTGAACGCATTGCCCAAGATGCGAGGAACGACACCACTTGGGAGGAGCTACGCACAACAGCCCTAGCTGCTACTAATCACCTACACTCCCTAGAGCCACCAGCCGTGCTCCGAGAGCATTACACGGCGTGGCTAGGCTTCTTTAGCGCCGTAGAGTACATAGCTCGTCAACAGCCGCTAGATGGCCCGCTACCAGATGACGTGTCAGTGCTAATGATGACTGATACAGTCGCACTGCAGGCAATCGCCGAACTAATCAGAACGGAGGCAGTGATGCCTCGACATATCAAGGCAGAACTAGCAGCGGCGAACTGCCTCCTGACTACCTGGCAGCCAGGATAGTAGCCGCCCTGGAGCATCTGGATCTCCGGGTCACGCAGACATAGAACTCGCACGATAGCGGGTCCAGCCGATTTGTGCGACCAGTGGCTGCACTTTCGGACGGTCATGCTTGCACGCTGGCCGGGTATTAGATGGTGTCTGAGAAGTCATATAATGCTGGGTACTCCAGTCTACGGAGCTTGATGGCTTCAGTGTAGGTTCCGGTCAGTTCCGGTAGCCCATTCGTTCTACTTGACTGCTGTAGACCCAGGAGCTATCATAGCTCCTGAGAGGTATTCTCCCAGTCTTCCATATCCCCGCTTCCTAGTAGGAAGTGTGAACAACGACTTTCTAGTAGGGGGTATGGAAAGTGAACTTCTAGTAAGCCGGAAATATTTTCACGCTGGTATCGCACGCTTCCCTCTCACCAGATTTACTACCGAATACTTCTAAGATAGAATCTGCCCGACCGCTAGCACCAGAGATGGAATCGTGCCGAGCAGGTATTTTTACTTGGTGGGTTCCAAAACACAGGTTGACGGCGCCCGCAGCGTTGACCGGAAAGGAGGCATGAATGGAGTACGACTTTATACAAGCCGCTTACTACCTGATCGTCCTTGCCCTTGTAGTCAGAGCACTACAAACGATCTTTCGATAGCTTGACGTAGAAAAATATTAGAACGCCGTAGAATGCTGCGGGCAACCTTCCAAACAATACACCGTCTTCAGCAACAAACCATCCGACACAGTGAGGTATAACCTCACGACCTCCTATCGGATCAAGGAGGCCTACACACATTGGGGGCCGGGGAAACCCGGCCTCTTTGTCTTTAAACGCCGGGGTGTCTATGGCGCGACTGCGGAAGCGAGAGAAAGGAGTTACCAGTGAAACGATTTAAGAATAAGCGCACTGAACGCATCTTCAGAGGGGAAACAGTCCGGTACTTTCCTACTGACCTCCGGCCTCGAGCACAAAAGAAGGTGAAGGTGGTTGCAGATGCGAAGTCGCTAAACGATCTTAAGCCGCCTAAGGCGTCAGCTTCTCTACACCTCAAGCCCCTCAACGGCAACCGGAAGGGCCAACGCAGCATTCGCATCAATGACCGATGGCGTGTATGCTTTCACTGGACGGGCCAGGGCGCGAGGGAGATCGAAGTTATCAACTATCACTGAAAGGAAAAACCATGACCACCCTTGCCTCGATCCACCCAGGAGAGCATCTGGTAGAGATTCTGGAGGAGCTCCACATCAGCCAGGACCATCTAGCGCAGGTCACGGGCGTGGACCCAATACGCCTCAACCACATCATCCACCATCAAGCGCCTATCACGGCCGACACGGCGCTGCAGATCGGACGTGTGCTGGGGATGACTCCCGATTTCTGGCTGAACCTCCAGCGGATGGACGGCCTCGATTGCGCCCGCGCCTTGGTCTGTCGGCCGTTGGTCTCCTTCAGACGATGATCGCACCGGCGAGCAGCGCCTCGAGGTGGTCGTGCCCACGAAAGGAGGCGGTCGTGCCGGCAATCGAGGTCCTTGGTACCGGTTGGATAGATCGGCGCGACTCGGCCTTTCCCCAGGCGGTACAGCTGCCTACCGGGGATATCCTCTGCTCGTTCAGCGTGGGGGGCGGCGCGTTCGTTCATGGCGGCACCGAGTGGGCACGCTCCACGGACGGCGGGGAGACCTGGTCCGTCGAGGGGACGATTCTCGCGCCAACCACCGACCCACGCACTACCGCCGCCTTGAAACTGTCCCTCTCGGCCGATGGGCAGACCGTCTTTGCCTACGGCGCCCGCAGCTATCCTGCTGCCGGTCATGGGTTTGGGCACGTTCGCAATGAACCGGTGCTCTGCCGCTCCACGGATGGCGGACGGACTTGGTCCAGCCCCTCGGTCGTCCCGATGCCGGCCGACTGCCCCCTGGAGATTTCCCATGGTGCGCTGCCGCTCGCATCGGGCCGGCTGCTGGCGCCGGCGGCCACGCTGCCGGCCCAAGATCGGCTCGGCGAGCAGGTGCTGGTAGCAATCTCCGACGACGGCGGGTATACCTGGCCGCACCATGCCATCGTATTCGCGGACCCGCAACGACGCTTCGGCTATTTCGAGCAGAAGCTGGCCGAACTCGCACCCGGCTACCTGATCGCGACGGCTTGGACCGTGACGCTTGGCGACGTCGTGGATCAACCGGATAGCTTTGCATTGTCGCACGACAATGGGCTGACGTGGGGACCGGCACGCTCGACCGGTATCTCCGGGCAGACGATGACGGCGATCCCGCTGGGCAGCGACCAGCTGCTCGTCCTGTACAACCGCCGCTACGGCGACCAGGCAATCATTATGAACCTGGTGACGTTCACCGAAACCGCCTGGACTATCCATTTCGAGGGCGTGCTCTACGACGCGCGGGCACAGCGCGAACGGCCGGAGAATATCGAGTCGGGTGTTGAGGAGCTAGGCGCCTTCGCGTTCGGATTTCCCACCGCGATCCGCCTGCAAGACGGCACCTATCTCGCTACGCACTGGTGCCAGGAGGACGAACGCTGCGGCATCCGCTGGACAAAGCTGCGGCTCGACTGGTGATCTTATGCTGCGCCGCGCTCCATCTGCTCCAGCACCTGGCACGATCCGAGGATTGCGCGGCCGGAGGTCAGCGGCTCGCGCCCTGCTCTGACGGCGCTGACGAACTCCTCGTTCTGCCGCGGCACGGCGTCCTCGTTCGTCTCCTCCGACAGTACGTTGCCGTCGCGGTCGGTGAAGCGACCGGCGTCATAGACGAGAAAGTCCTCCTCGGCGATTACGGTGTAGCGCTGCACGGCCGCGGGCACAATGGCGTTGTAGCTGAGGGCCAACGTCGCCAGCCCACCGCTCGGAAACCGCATTTGCGCCGAGACATCGAGGGGAATACCCAATGGGTTATCCGTTGGGCCAAAGAAGGCCCGCGCCTCTACCGGCGCTTCGCCGAACAGCCAGATCGCATGGTCAACGGCATGACCGCCGTGATGCCACAAGAGGTTGTCCGTCCAACTGCGCCGTCTGCCCATCCAGTTGATGTTCTCGCGCCGGAAGAAGTGCCATTCGACGTGGATGTGGGAGGGCGTTAGCTCGCCGGCGACGATCCTCCGTTTCGACTCCATCGTTGACGCCCAAAACCGCTCCGTGTGGCAGATCATCAGCGTCTTGCCACGCGCGTCGGCCAGATCACAGAGCGCCGCGGCCTCGGCATAGGAGAGGGCCATCGGGATTTCGAGCAGCACGTGCTTGTCCGCTTCCAGCGCGGCGCGGGCTTGCGCGTAGTGAACCTGGCTCGGCGAGGTGATGAGCACGGCATCCACCCCGGGCCGCGCGAGCGCCTCGCCGAGGTCCAGCGTGGCGAGCGGCGCACCACAGCTGGCGGCAAACTCGCGCGTCGGCTCGATCAAACGACCGACGACGGAGTCGATCTCGACGCCCGCCATCGGCAGCAGCGCATCCCGGTGAACCGCGGCGATGCTCCCGTAGCCCGTAATGCAGAACCTCATCCTCTCACCTCCATGAACGCCTATACGCTGGTATGCTTGCGCCAAGCCTATCATCGTTGGAGTGCCCTGGAGCGCGGGGCAGCGGTACGCGCCGCCGAACGTCCGGACCACTGCTGGCGCATAAGAAGTGTGCGCCATCGCGCACCGTTCATCAACGTCAGTGGGTCGTAGCCAGTGGTCAGTAGCCGGTAGCCAGGGGATAGGGGACATGGAGAGAGAGCAATGCGGTTAGCGGACAAAGTCGCCCTCGTGACGGGTGCCGCACGGGGGATCGGTCGTGGGATTGCGCTGCGTTTCGCGGATGAAGGCGCCCACGTCGTCGTCGCGGAGCTTGACGTGGACACGGCACAGGTGACGGTAGGAGAAGTCGAGGCGAAGGGCAGACGTGCCTTGGCGGTGGAGTGCAACGTCACGCAGGCGGCCTCCGTGCAGGCGGCGGTGGAGCGGGCGCTCGACGAGTTCGGCCGGATTGACATTCTGGTCAACAACGCCGGGACCGGACAGCGCGTCGTCGAGACCGTGGACCTCGATGAGGCGGAGTGGGATCGAGTCTTGGCCGTGAACATCACTGGTGTCTTCCTGTGCAGCAAGTACGTCGGACGCCAGATGATGCGGCAGGACAGCGGCAAGATCATCAACCTCTCGTCCATCAACGGCATTTCGGGGCCGCCTCTCGTCTCGGCCTATAACGCTGCGAAATGGGCGGTGATCGGCTTCACCAAGACCCTCGCGGTCGAGCTGGCGCCGTACCACGTCAACGTGAATGCGATCTGTCCCGGCCCGGTAGACACGGACTTTCAGAAAGCCAACATGTCGGAGCGGGCGGCGGTGATGGGTATTCCGGAAGCCGACTTGCGGGAGCGGCTGCGGCAGTCCGTGCCGCTGGGGCGCTGGACGAGGCCGGAGGACATCGCGGCCGCGGCCACGTTCCTGGCGTCCGACGACTCCGTCCACATGACCGGCGAGCACCTCGTCGTTTCCGGCGGCTTGGGCGGCGTGTCCGGGGTGGCGCCAAAGCGCCGGGAGATTGCGTAGGCGACGAGGACACCCGCCCCAGATTCCCGCTTTCGGAGACCTTCGCATAGCTCCCCGGATGGAGTGCTGTGAAAGCAGTGATCCAGCTTTCGCTAACCTGGGAAGCGCCGATTTTTGGATTCCCGCCTGCGCGGGAATGACGGGTTACGCAAAGGTCTCCTGACGCGGGAATGACCGAGGAGCGAACATGCCGATCAAGAGTGCAGCCGAGCTAACTGCCCTCACGCGGGCCATCCTCCTGGCGGCTGGGGCGAGCGAGGGCAACGCCGACCGCATGGCTGAGGCGCTGGTCGGGTCCAACCTCTGCGGGGTGGATACGCACGGTGTCTTCCATCTGCCGGGTTACGTGGAGCACATTCGGGAGGGTTACATCCAGCCGGCCGCGCGACCGGCCATCGTCCGCGAGACGCCGACAAGCGCCCTGGTCACGGGTAACTGGACGTTTGGTCACGTGGCCGCCAAGTATGCGGCCGAGGTCGCCATCGAGAAGGCGCGCAGACAGAACATCGCCGTGGCGGGGATCGTCCAGGCGCACCACATCGGGCGGCTGGGCGAGTACGTGGAGTTGGCGGCGGCGCACGGAATGATCGGGATGGTCTGGGCCGGCGGGCAATCGGAGGAGACACCCCATGCCGTTCCCTACGGCGGGCGTGAGCGGGTCCTGCACACCAACCCGCTGGCCGTCGGCTTTCCCGCCGGTGATGGTCCGCCGATCATGTTCGACTTCTCCACCACGGCGGTCGCCGGCGTCAAGGTGATCTTCGCGCACGAGCACAACGAGTCGTTGCCGCCCGGCAGTATCGTGGATAAAGCGGGCCGCCCGACGACCGATCCGGCGGACTTCTTCGCCGGCGGTGGGCACCTGCCGTTCGGTGGGCACAAAGGCTACGCCCTGATGGTGGCGGTAGAACTTCTGAGCCGCGCCATGACCGGCGCGGACGTGCTGGCCGACCCGGCGCGTGGCGGCCCGTTCATGCGGCATCAGGGCGTGACGATGCTGATGCTGCGCGCCGATCTCTTCCAGCCATTGGCGGACTTCACGGCGCGAGCCGGTGAGCTGGCGGAGCGGCTACGGGCTGTGCCGCCGGCGCCGGGGTTCAGTGAGGTGTTGGTGCCGGGTGACCCGGAGCAGCGCATTCGCGCAACTCGCCAGCGTGACGGTATCCCAGTCGGAGAAGACATTTGGCAATCCCTAGTGGACGTGGCAATGTCGCTGGGCGTGCCGGTGCCGTAAACCGCACGGGGGCGGGGATGGGCCTAACCATCGGCCCCTTCCCTCATAAAAGTTGACAACTTGATGCGGTAGTGTGTTGTCCCCCACCCTCACCCTCCCCCGTCGCAATGGGGGAGGGAACTGCCCGTCCCCCTGCCTAGCGGGGGGGCCATAGGGGGTGGAGGACCGTCCTCATAAGGATAGGTTTTCCTGTGGAGCAGCGGACCGGCGCTGCCATCGCTCCCCTTCCCTGCCAGGGAAGGGGCCGGGTGACAGGTCAAAGGGGCCGGGTGACAGGTCAAAGGCGCACCACACCTGGCACTATCCGTGCGGCTGTGGCCCGTCAGCGGGTGAGGCCCGACAATCCCCTACCCCACCCGCACGACCACTGGATCACCGACCCGGATGCCCAGGGCACCAGCCGCGCTCCCCTCCCGCACCGCCACCTCCAGAAACCCGGCGCTGCCCCAGATCACCAACGGCTCACCGACACCAGCGCCGGCATAGCTCTTGACCGGACCACACAGGCTGTGGCTGCCTATGTCCGCCCGCAGCGCCCCACCCGGCTCAGAGAGCTGCTCCCGGCGGATGTTGGTGATGGCGTTCCCGAAGTGGTCCACGTGCAGGATTTCGCCCCGCAGCCGCTCCCCGTCCCGCACCGGCCGCGGCAAAGGTGTCCCCTCCAGCGCGCCGACCGGGTTACCGATCCGCTCCAGCGCTACCCCGGCCGCCAAGTGAGCAGCGACCGGCGCCATGATGTCCCGCCCGTGAAACGTGTGGCTGACCTCACTCGCCGGCGCCAGCCAATAGCGCGGCTCCGTCAGTTGCACGGCTCGCCAGCCGTCTCCAGCCAGTCCCTCCACGCTCCAGCGCAGTAAGCCGTTGTCCGGCCCGACGAAGAAGTGTCCGCCGGCCTCCACCGCGATCAGACGACGGTCCGTGCCTACACCAGGGTCCACGACCGCCAAGTGTACGCTACCGGCCGGAAAATACGGACAGGCCACCAGCAACTGAAATGCGCCCGCCCGGATGTCCTGCGGCGGCACCGCGTGGGTCAGATCCACGACGGCAGCCTCAGGACAGATACCGGCGATCACCCCCTTCAGCACGCCCACGTAGGCATCCTGGCTACCAAAGTCGGTCAGCAGGGTAATCAGCGGCCGACGAGACGACATAGCTCACCCGGCCCTCGCAGCCGCTACCCCACGTAGCCGATCCGATAGATCGCGTTGGTGCGGTCATCCGTGACGTACAGGCTGCCGTCGCTCCCCACCACCGGCTCCACCGGCCGGCCCCAAGCGTCCGCCGGCCCGCGCGGTCCCGTCAGCCAGCCACGCGCGAAATCGAGCGGTGCCTGCGCCTGCCCGTTGATGAACCTGATCCGCACCACCTTGTACCCGGTCGCCCGACTCCGGTTCCACGAGCCATGGTAGCCCACGAACAGATCGCCCCGGTAGGCCGCCGGGAACTGCTCCCCGCCGTAGAACGCCAGTCCCAGCGGTGCCGAATGCGCCTGCACCGGCACCGTTGGCGCCGTCAACTCGGCACAGGACGGATTCCGCGCCGGCACCCGGCTATCCACCACCCAACCACCGTCCCCGCCCTGATAGCAGAAGGGCCAGCCGTAGTCCGCGCCCTCCTGCACGCTCGTCACCATGTCCGGCGGGATGTCGTCACCGAGCAAGTCCCGCTCGTTCACCACCGTCCACAGCTCGCCGGTCGCCGGGTTGAACGTCAGACCAACCGGATTACGCAGGCCGGTCGCGTACTGTTGCTCACCCGTCCCGTCCGGCCGGTACTGCATCACCCCGCCGCGCCGCCCGTCTCGCTCGATACACACGTTGCACGTCGAGCCTAACGACACGTACAGCATCCCGGCGCCGTCAATCGCCAGCCCCCGAAAGTGATGCGGTTGGCACCCCGAATCGGGCAGCCCGTCCACGATCACCTCCGGCGATCCCACCGCCCACTCGCCCGGCACGTAGGCGTAGCGCACGACCTGTCCGGACAGCGCCACGTACAGCGCGCCCTCGTGAAAGACCATCCCGTAGGGACAATCGAGGCCGGACGCCACCGTCTCCACGCTGTCCACCACCCCGTCGCCGTCGCGGTCGGGTAATGCCACAATCCGCCCTCGCCTCGGCAGCGTGGCGTACAGGTCTCCGTTGGGCGCCACGGCCATCGTCCGCACTCCGGGTAGATCGGCCGCGAAGACGCTGATCCGAAAGCCCGAGGCCAGTTGCAACTCGCGCGACCGCGCAAACGGCCCCCGCTGAAACTGCGCCGGCACTTCGAGCCGCGTAGCCACCAACGTCCGCGTATCAACCGAGACCGCTGGCGCCCCCGGCGCGGCCGTTGCCGCCGGCGCCACAGCAGTCGGTACAGCAGCAGTGGGCGCCACCGCTACCTCAGCCGTCGGCTGCGTCGCCACCGCGCCCGGCGCCGCCTCACCACACCCCTGCGTTACGACTCCAGCCAGCAACAGCAGCGCGACGGCGAGCACCCGCACCCGGCAATCAACCAAGGCCACACCTCTGATCTGTCAGGTCCGCACCACATTCCGGCTCCGACCGAAATCCATGTCTCCCTGCGGAGGAGACCTTTGTGTAACCCGCCATTCCCGCTTTCGCGGGAATTCACGTCCCCCCGCCGCAGCGGGGGGACCATAGGGGGGCTGGCGGCCCCTACCTCGCCCCCGGCCGCTCGCCAAGCTGCGCCAGGTAGCGCCCGACCTCGTAAGCGTCCGTATCAATCAACAGGTGCCCGTCTATTTCGACTACCGGAGCCAACCACTGCCCCGACTTCTCCACCATTTCGTCGAAATACCGCGGATTGCTATAAACCTCGCGCTCCTCATACCCGATCCCGCGACTATCCAGCAGACTGAGCACCTCGTAGCACCAGCCACACCCCCGCTTTGTGTACACGATCACTCGCTCCGGGCCGGTCCGACGTGCCCCACCACCATCACCCTCGCCGTTGCTTCCCGTCATTGGCCCACTCATCCGTCCGTCTACTCAGGTAACGTCAGCCGCCCCAGCGTCGTCACCGCCGCCCCGGCCTCCACCATCTCCGCAATCGCCCGCTCTGCGTCCCCCGCCGCCACGTTCACGCCGCGAATGGCGTCGAGCAGCACCGTCACGCCAAAGCCGGCCCGCAGCCCGTCGAGCACCGTCGAGCGCACGCAGTAGTCCGTCGCCAGCCCGCCGACGAACAAGTGCCCAACCCCCAGCTCCCGCAGCGCCTCCACCGCCCCTGCACCACCCGCAGCGCGGCCCTGAAAGGCCGAGTAAGCGTCTTCGGTCGGATCGTCGCCTTTCGTCACGATGATCGCACCGTCCGGTAGTTGCAAATCGCCGTGAAACGCCGCCCCCGGCGTGTTCTGCACGCAATGCGGCGGCCACAAACCACCGCCCGCCTCAAAATGCACTGTCTTTTCGGGATGCCAGTCCCGCGAGGCTAACACCGGCAGCCCGGCCGCCATGAAGCGGGCAATGTACTCATTCAGCGGCGCCACCACCTCGTCGCCACTCCCCACCGCCAACGCCCCACCCGGACAGAAGTCGTTCTGAACGTCTACCAGCAGCAACGCCCCCCTGACCATCTCCCACCCCCCTCATCCACACTCTAGCACACCCCCACCAGAGCAGAGAACGACCGCCCTCTCCCCCCCTGGGAGAGGGCCGGGGTGAGGGCTACCGTTCCCCTCCCCTGCCAGGGAGGTGCCCAGGGGTAGGTCCGCCTATCCCCTCCCCTGGAGCTTGCTCCGGGGGAGGGTTAGGGAGGGGGCCACTGACTACTAGCCACTGGCCACTGACCACTGCTATGGACACAGCGGTGTGAACAGCAAGCGCGGCTGCCAGTACGCCAGCGACGGGTCCGTCGGGCCACTACCCAGGCGCGGCCCCCCGCCGGCCGTCTCGTAGCGGCCGACGATGCCATACAGCGCCACCCATTCCCGCGCCCGCAGCCGGTTGCACCGCCACTCCACTTCCCGCACCGCCAGCAGCTTGAAGCGCTGCGGGTCGGTGAGCACCGCCCGCACCGCCAGCGGCCACCGCCCGTAGTGGGTGGACGATACGTGCAGATACGCCACGTCGAGCCGCTCGATAGCCGCCGCGTCGAGCGTCCGCATCGCCGCCGCATAGTCGCCGGTATCGCCGTTGATGAAGTACGGCGCCAGCGTGGACGGCGCCAACCGCCCGGCCAGCGTCGTCACCCACCGCGGATTGTCGCTGAGAATCCGCACCGACGGCGGGACCAACTCGGCCACCCGCGCCGCCAGCTGCACCTGCGCCGGCCGCAGCGGCGGCGCCGTCGCTTGCAACCCCTCCGGCGGCCACAACGAGACGGCAAAGCTGATCCCCATATAGGTCGAGCCGAGCACAAACGCCCCTAGCAGCGCGTAGGCCAAGCGGTTCCAGCGCAACCCCCGCGTCAGCTCCACGGCGGTCAGCGCACACAGCACCAGCCACAGAGAGCCAGCCATCCGGCTGAATGCGGCCATCGCAGCGTCATCTCGCGCATACTCGAGCACTAGCGGCAGCACAAACCCGATCACCGCCGTTGCCAGCAGCCATGTCTTCAACGGCGTCGGCCGGCGCCAGCACCACCACCCCACCACTGGCAGCAGCAGCACCGGCAGTCCGTACTCGGCCAGCAGCACCTCCCACCACCACCCGCCAGCGAGCTGCACCCCGTCCCCGGCCAACTGCGGCCACCCCGGCGGGCTACGCCACGCGAGACTCGTGCCGAGCGGCAGGTCGCGCGCTCGCAGCAATAGGTCCGTGATGGCCCCGCCCGACAGCAAGCCGACCACCAGCGTCGTCAGCAGCACCGCGCCATCGCGCCGCACCGCCCACCAGCCCCCGTCCTCGCTCGCTGGCGCCGCCTCCGGCCGCCGCAGCCGCCCGACCAGCAACCGCCCGGCCCGCAGCCCGACGACGGCCGCTGTTCCCGCCAGTAGCAGCACGAATGCGCTCGTCGCAGCCAACGCCGCCGCCCCGCCGACAAGCACCAGTAGACCGGCCGCCAGCCACCACGCCCGCAGTTGACCCACCTGCCGCTGCACACTGAGCCAGCCGTGGCAGTAGGCGATCAGGCACACCAATCCCAGGGCGGCCGGATGCTCGTGGACGATCAGCGCAAAGCTCTTGAACAGCCTGCCCACGACCAGCGGCTCGGACTGCATACCGACCAGTGGCCCCTCGGCATGTGTCAGCCAAAAGGGAATCCGCTGGGCAAACCAGCCCGGCACCCAGCCGCCACCGAAGAAGACGAAGAACGCCCCCACTACCGCTAGATTCATCGCGGCGCCGGCGCGCCGCAGCAGGGCCGCCACCCCCCAGAAGACCGCCAGCGCCACCACCAGCGTAAGCACGTCAATGGACCACCACACGGCCAGCCCGCTGAGGTGGTGGACGGCCGCGGCCAGCAGCGCAAAGCCGTAGTGATACACCGCCGGCCACGCCGGCCAGAACGGCAGCCGCGGCGGGAAGTTGCCCTCGGCGATGGTCGCTGCCAGCGGCCAATGCTGCAATTCCTCGTTGTATTGCAGCGTCGCGAAGGCTCCCACCCCCACCGCCGCCGTGACCGCCAGCCCGGCGACCAGCCAGACCAGCACGTCGGCGGCGTCCACCGGCGCACTACGCTCCGCGTCCGCCGCGTGGTCAGGCGTGGCCGCCTTCCGTCGCCGCCACCACCAAACGACCGCGGCCAGCACGAGCAGACCGGTACTCAGGCCGGCCGCCCAGCCTGCCGGGACGATGTAGGCCAGGGCGTTCGCCGCGACCAGAGCCAACGACAACCCTGCCGCCGGCGCCACACCCCACACCACGTCGGCCGACCCCAAGCGCCAGCCCCACCGGGCCGCCGCCCAGCCGACCATGACCAACCCGGCAATCCAGAGCGCCACTACGAGCATTCGTCCACCTGGCCGGCCCCAAAGCTACCCGCTCTTATCGTTCCCAACGAGACGCAGCATCGGCCGGCCCCTACTCAGGATAGTACCGTTGACCTGCCGACCCTGCACAATCCGCCGCCCACCGGAAGTGCCCGTCCCCCCGCCGCAGCGGGGGGGCCATAGGGGGGCTACATCCCACTACCCGATTAGGTTGTCAACTTTCATGAGAGGAGGGGGTGAGGGAAACACCCCCATCACCCATCCATGTAAACACCTACCCCCACTCCGGCCACTGACCACCGGCCACCGGCTACTGGCCGGCCTACAGCATGTAGTAGAGGTCGGACGACGTGGTCGGGTACGCCAGCAGCATCTCTTTCAGCGCCGTTGCCGTCATCCCGGTTTGCATCGCCACCGCGAACACGTTGATCACCTCGTCGGCGTGCGGACCGAGCAGATGAGCGCCCAAGATACGGTCCGTCTCCTCCTCGATCAGCACCTTGTAGCCATAGCACGGCTGCGCCAGGCGGGTGGCCGTTGCCCACCGCGCGGCGTCGGCGTAGTTCGTACTGAACCGCAGTCCCTGGGCACGCGCCTCTGCTTCACCTAACCCAACAGCCGCCAGTGGCGGATTGGTGAACGCCGCCGTGGGCATCACCCCATACCTCGGTGTCACCCGGTTGCCCTCGAGCAGGTTGGCACTCACCACGTCAGCGTCCACGCCTCCCGCTGGCGTAAGCGGCGGCCCGGGGCTACCGGCGGCGTCACCCGCGGCGTACACCGCCGGGTTGGAAACGCTCTGCAGGTGCTCATTCACCCGCACGCCGCGGCGGTCGAACGCCACGTTCGCTGCCTCCAGGCCCATATCATCCACATTGGGCACGCGCCCCGCCCCATGCACCACCAAGTCGGCCTCGAACGTGCGCGGCCCGGCGGGCGTGGTCGCCGCGACGGCCAGCCCGCCATCCTGCTCGGCGATACCGGAGACGGCAGTATCCAACTGAATATCGAGGTCCTGTGACCGCAGGTAGGCGGTGAGTTGATCCGCCAGGTCTTCATCGAAGCCCCGCAGCAGGTGCCCGCTGCGATGCAGCACCGTCACCTGAGCGCCGGCCGTTGCCGCGACGCCGGCAAACTCCAGCGAGATGTAGCCGCCGCCGATGAACACCACCCGCTCCGGCAGCGCTGCGAGGTCGAAAAAGTCGTCACTAATCGTGAGGTGCTCCTCCCCGGCAATCCCCAAAGGCTGGGGCTTGGCGCCGGTGGCGATCACGACGTGGCGGCCCTCCAGCTCCTCATCGCCCACCCGGAGCACCGTGGGGCCTACAAATCGCGCGTGCCCGTCGAAGCAGGCAATACCGGCTTGCTCGAAGCCCGCCCGCCGCGCCGCCGGCCGCGGCCCGGTGAAGCTGTCCTTGAACCGGATCAGCGCCGGCCAATCAATGCGGACTCCCCCCGGCTCGATCCCCCTGCCCGCCATCCGCCGCGCCCAGTCCACCGCGTCGGCCGCACCGACGAGCACCTTCTTGGGATCACAGCCCCGCAAGGCGCACGTACCCCCATACGGGTGGTCATCCACCAGCGCCACCTCCCACCCGGCTTCGCGGCAAGCTGTCGCAACCGGTGCGCCGGCGACACCGGTGCCGATGACGACCAGATCGAATTGCTGTGCCATACTCCCCTCCCGCTGGAGACCTTTGCAAAAGTCGTCATTCCCACGCAAGGAAACCGTTGCATAACACGTCATTCCCGCGAAAGCGGGAATCCATCCGGCCCATCCTCTCCTCACGCATTCCGCTCGTTTACCCGGTGTACCCACCCCATGTAGGGACGTCCCTTGTGGGCACCCTCGCCCCTCCCCCCGACTACCGCCTTGGACCAAGCGTGTCAGGGCCGCTACAATTCGGGACGTGAGTGCCACGGACCGGGCTAGCGCCACCCGCGGCACTCAACAAGACGACGGAGACGTTACAGCGTGCAACGCGCTCTACGCATGTTCAATTGGGATGAGCCGGCCAAGTGCCCCCAGTGTGGGGCACCGACCACTACCCGCGAAGCCGGGTGAAGCGGCGGCTCGTTTGCAGCCCTCTGCCCGGACTGCCGCCGCAAGAGCCAGTCGGAATCGTTCTTGACGGTCCAGTTCTGCCAGGGCGGGTGATGCAACGAGGACGGCGCCCGTGAGGCGCTCCCCGCCGTAGTAAAGGCCCTGCGTCAGGAGGGCATCGCGGACAACGTGTCCGTCGTGCCCGTTTCCTGCATGGGCGTCTGCGATTTGGGCCCGGTGTGTCGCATCGTCCAGCAAGATCGTCTGCATGGGAAGGTCACGGCCACGCGGGCGCCCGGCTTTGCCGCGCGATTGGCGCGTATGCTTCGCGCCGGCAGCCTGCCGGGCCGCAAGCGCCGCCGTCGGCGCTAAGGCCATCCGTCCCCCCGCCGCAGCGGGGGGACCATAGGGGGGCTACTCGATTGAGTTGTCAGCTATCATCATGGCCAGGTCCCTGGGGCTAGGCAAGAGGGGGACAGATGCGTATAGCGCTCGACGCGATGGGCGGCGACCACGCCCCCGGCGAGATCGTGCGCGGCGCCGTGCTGGCCGCCCGTAGGCATGACGCCGACGGTCTTCACGTGATCCTCGTCGGCCAGGAAGCCGTCTTAGAGCGGGAATTGCAAGCAGCCAGCGACGACGCTTCGGAACTGCCCATCACGGTCGTCCATGCGCCGGACGTGGTCGCCATGGACACCCATGCTGCCCACGCCGCCCGTCGCCAGCGGCAGTCCTCCGTGCATGTCGGCCTGCGCCTCGTCCGCGATGGCGAGGCCGACGCCTTCCTGTCGGCCGGCAACAGCGGCGCCACGATGGCCACCGCCGTGCTGACGCTGCGCCCGCTTCCCGGCGTGGATCGGCCCGCGGCGGGTGCGGTATTTCCGCTGCCGAGCGGTCCGACGCTCATTGTGGATGTGGGCACCACTGCCGACTGCCAGCCCCGCCACCTGGTGGACTTTGCCTACCTCGGCGCTGCCTATATGGAGATCGTGCATGGCTTGCAGCGTCCCCGGGTGGGCCTCCTCAGCAATGGCGAAGAAGCCGGCAAAGGTAATCGGCTCGTCCAGGAAACCTACCCCCTCCTCGCCGCGAGCGGCCTGCACTTCGTCGGCAACGTCGAGGGGCGGCAGGCGACGGCCGGTGCTGCCGACGTGGTTGTCTGCGACGGGTTTGCCGGCAACGTCGTACTCAAGGTCGCCGAGGGCATGGTGACGCTCATCTTCGACCTTATTCGCGGCGCCGTCCGCAGCGGCCTGCACTACCGCCTCGCCGGCCTAGTCTTGCGACCGGCGCTGCGGCGCGCGGCGCAGCCCCTCGACTATCGCGAGCACGGCAGCGCGCCTCTCCTGGGTGTGCGCGGCCTCGTCTTCATCGCGCACGGCCGCTCCGACGCTACGGCGATTGCCAGCGGCCTGCGCGCCGCCCACGCGGCCGCCCAGCGCGGCCTGCTCGATCACCTGACTGCCCAGCTCGCCACCCGCCCACCCCGGACGGCAAGCACCACAGCGGAGCCTACGCCGTGAGGGACTACCTCACAACGGTAGACTGGTCTCGGAGGCTCCCGCTTCTCCTCTGGCTGCTGGCCGGCCTGCTCATCGCCCTGCAGATCGCTCCTCGGCTGGGCGACGGCTCCTGGCTGAACCGGACTGGACTTGGCGACACCGTGCTGCTGAACGGCGTGCGTGTGGACTGGGAGTGGATTGATATGGCCCAGTCCGCATTGTTGGCAGAAGGCGATGAGCGCTGGCCAGATCGTGGTAGTGGCTTTCTTCTTACCCAGAGCGCGTCGCGGTTTCTTCCCGGACTGATTGTCTCCTGGCTGATGCTCTGGACGAGGGACTTGTGGCTGGCAGCAGTGGTGGCCACTTGGCTCTGTTGGTTCGTGGCCGTCGGGGCCATGTACGCTTTATGCGGGGCACTCATTCCGGACTCCGAACGTGGTCGGGTCATCGGAACCGTAGCCGCTGGCTTCATGGTCTTCAGCCCCGGCTTCACTGCCCACGTGAATAACGTTGAAACACAGAACTTCAGCTATACAGCGGTAGTAGTAGCACTACTAGCCATGCAGCGGAGTGCAGTGTTTGGTCGTAGCTCTGCCTCCGCGGTGGTTCCCAGTCAGGTATTCCGGCACGTGCTCGCTCTCACGCTCGTGCTCTTCATCGCCGATGCCACGGAGAACGTGGGACCCCCTTTGATCGGGATGATGTGGCTATTTTATGTAGGACTCAATGGCGGGACCAGTGATCTATCCCTGATAGCACGTGCCCGCCGAGCCGCACTGGTGACTACGGGGTTCATAGGGCTGCAGGCGTGCTGGTGGCTCGTAGTGCAAGCTGTAGTGCTAGGACAAGTCAAGTCGCACAACGAACCTATCCAACACATCGCTGAATTTGTTGCTCGCATCGGGGACTGGCAGTGGCTAGAGTATGTTCAATTCTCAATTGAGAACATTACCATGGCTCATGCCGCGCCGGTAGTTTTCCTGTTTGTGCCCGGCTTGATTTTTCTGCCGCGACGCGCTGCGCTCTGGGCACTGGCCTGGGTCGTGATTATTGTGCTCGGAATCACCGTCACCCGCAGCTTGCCGCGCACGGCGTACTTCACCTATCCGGCCTTGTATCTGGCAGCAGCAGCAGCGGCAGAAGGCCTAGGGCGCCTCGCCGTCCCACGCTGGCAACGGTGGCACCCCAAGCTGATGCGTTGGCTCATCCCGATGACCGTCGTTGGCATCAATGCGTGGGTGCTGCTGGGTGACTTGCGCGGTGACCTGACGCAGGCGCAAAGATGGTTTTCCGGGTGATGCCGTCCAGTGGCAGTTTCCGGCCGTGGGCCATCGCCCTGGCGGTCGGCTTGCTGGCCGCCACGGTGGGAACCCAACCCGACGTTGCTCTGTGGGAGCAGTCGGCCTCAACGCTGGTGCTTACTTGGGTCCGTTATGCGCTTGGCTGGATGTGGGCCGCCTATGTGGCACTACTAGTGGGACAAGCTACCGTCGCCCTCATGCAGCGCCGCGCGAGACGTGGTGCCTCTCCAGCCCCGATCCCAGCGTTCCTAGTTACCATACAGCAGAGCAAGATCACCCCAGGACCGCTTCCCTTGAGGCAAGTCGTTGACCGTGCCATCCTCATCACAGGACTGACCCTTCCGCGCTTCCTACATGATCTGCCATCAGGAACCGTCATGGCGTTCTGGCTGGTCGTGTTGCTGACTTGCGGCTACCTCGCTCTCGATGGCGTGTTGGCCCCACACCGCCAACGATGGTACTGGTGGGGCACCGCCTTCGCTGTAGCCCTGTGGGGAATCGGAAGCCTCCTCTCCCCTTCAGGCTTCTGGTACCCCGGTTGAACTCTGCGAGGAGGGAAGTTCCCTCCTCACCTCGGAGAATCGGTACATATTCCTTTACGGCATCATCAGGAGGTTAGATGCGCCCGCAGTCCTCGTCTGTCCGCCTCAACGCGCGTGACCCACCAGCGTGAGGTTGGTCACGTGCGCGGCCAGTTCCGCCGCACTGAGCCGACCGTCGGGATCGGGATGCGGCGGAACGACCATCGCCCGCCGTGCCGGGTCGGTGTCAATAACCTTCAGCTCCAGGCCCTCACCGAGGCGCAGCCCCATCTCCAGTAAGGTGCCGGCCGCATCCCGGTTGATCCTCGCCTTGTAGTCCGGGGCCTTCCAGTACGCCGGTGCTGCCGTGAGCCACCCCGGATAGCAAGAGCACGGCGTACACACGATGGCGTGATGGATCGAGCCGGTATTGTCATACACCTCCAGCGCAATGTCCTCGCTGTACTCGATCCCCAGTTCCATGAGCGCTCCCCGCGGGGCCGCCAGCAGTCGCGCCTTATACGCCGGATCGGTCCACGCCTTGACGACGACCTGCGCTGCCGGATCGGCTGCCCTCTGCTCCATCATCCCGTGCCTCCTCTGTCAGTTCTCTGTGGCCGACAACCCTTTCGAAGCGTGCGGCCCCCTGGCTACATCACTCAGAAGTAGATGCGCGTCAGCGTCTCGGCAACCATCCCGGGCCGTTCCTGGTCTTCTACTTCCATGGCCTGCTGGTACGTCAGCTGGAGGGCCTGTGGCTGCCCATCCGGCCCCTTGCCGGGATTGATGCTCTCCACGTCGAGCAGCTTCGTGCGGAGCCGGATCCGCTGCCCCACCGGCACCGGCCCCGGAAAACGCACCCGGTTAAGCCCATAGTTGATGGTCATACGACACGGCAGATTGATCCGTATGCCGTCGCGCTCGCGGCTCAATCGCGTGACCAACGAGAGTGTGAAGTAGCCGTGCGCGATGGTCCCGCCGTACATCGTCTGACGCGCCCGCTCGGTGTCCACGTGAATGTACTGGTGATCGCTGGTGAGATCGGCAAAAGTGTTCACCTGCTCCTGGGTGACGGTAAGCCACGGGCTGACCCCCAGCTCCTGCCCGACCAGCGCCTGGACCTCAGCGATTGACGACGCCATCTCTCAAATCTCCTCACATGCGCCACAGCGCACCCTCTCTGTGAACTCTGTGCTCTCTGTAGCAGAAAACCCTCCGAAGCGTGCGGCTCTACCTCACCCAAACGCCGGCATCCCGGTGACGTCCCGCCCTACCGCCAGCGTGTGGACCTCGTGCGTGCCCTCATAGGTATACACCGTTTCCAAGTTGACGGCGTGGCGCATCACCCCATAGTGCAGGCGAATGCCGTTGGCCCCCAGCATGGACCGCGCCGTCCGCGCCACGTCCAGCGCCATCGCCACGTTCGCCCGCTTGCCCAGGCTCACCTGCTGGTGGCGGAGACGGCCGGCCGCTTTGAGCCGACCAAGCTGCACGGCCAGCAGTTGGCCTTGCGTGATGCCCGTCAGCATGTCCACGAGCTTCTGCTGGGTTAGTTGGAACGCCGCGATGGGCTTGCCGAACTGCTCCCGCTGCTTGGTGTAGGTCAGTGCCGTCTCGTAGCAGGCCATCGCCGCCCCCACCACGCCGAAAATGATCCCGAATCGCGCCTCGGTGAGACAGCGCAAAGCCGCTCCCAACCCCACCGCGCCCGGCAGCATGGCGTCGGCCGGCACGCGGCAGTCGGTGAAGGTCAGCTCCGAGACCGTCGCGGCGCGTAGCGAGAGCCGATCCTCGATGTCACGAGTGGCGAACCCGGGTGCCAAAGCCGCACCACACCTGGCACCATCCGTGCGGCTTTGGCACCCGGCCCGGTCACGCTCGACCAGAAACCCGCGAATACCCTCCGGCGTGCGCCCCCACACCACCGCCACGTCCGCCACTGAGCCGTTCCCGATCCACGTCTTTGTGCCGTTGAGCACCCAGCCGTTGCCATCAGGCGTCGCGGTCAGCCCCATGGCGCTAGGGTCCGAGCCATGCAGCGGCTCGGTAAGACCGAAACAGCCAATCAGTGCGCCGCGCGCCATCTCCGGCAGGTAGCGCCGTTGCTGCGCCTTGGAGCCGTAAGTGTAGATAGGGAACATACACAGCGCGCTCTGTATAGAGAGGAAGCTGCGGAGGCCACTATCGCCCCGCTCCAGCTCCTGGCAGGCTAGCCCGTAGGCCATCGGCGTCAGGCCCGCCCCGTCAATAGGGAGCGTGCCGCCGAGCAGCCCCAGCTCGGCAAACCGCGGGATCAGTTCGGTCGGAAAGCGCCGCGCCTCGAAACAGGCCGGAATCAGCGGTAGTGCCTCATCATCCACGAACCGCCGCACCCGCTGCTGGAGTTGCCGTGCATCGTCGGGTAGCTCGATGTCCAGATAGTTCAGCATCTCGTCCAACCTACACGGCCCCCGCTCCGACGGGAGACAGGTTCCCTCCCCCGTCGCAACGGGGGAGGGCGAGGGTGGGGGCTAATCTCTGTCCCCGGCTCTTTATTCCGTGTGCTCTGTGGCAAAAGCGTGCTATCAGTCCGCGACGGGCCGGAACTTGGGCAAGGTCAGTTCCGGCGTTACGTCGTCGTAGACCACCTCGACGGGCAGACCGACATGGACATGCTGCGGATCAGGCGTCACGCCGACGAGGTTGCTCATCATCCGCACGCCCTCGTCCAGCTCGATCAGCGCCACGACGTAGGGCGCATCCGCTCGAAAGGCCGGCGTAGAGTGGTAGTGGACAATCGTGAACGCATGAACCACCCCCCGCCCGCTCACCGGCCTCCACGCCAGGTCCCGTCCGAAACAGGCCGGACAGTGCGCCCGTGGGTAGAACACGTACTTCTGGCAAGCGCGACACCGCTGAATGGTCATCGCGTGCGCCTTGACGCTGTCCCAGAACCGTTGTGTCACCGGGTCGGGCTGCGGCAGTGGCTTGCTGTAGCCGTCGTCAGTCATCGTGTCCCCCGCCTCTCACCCGTCATTCCCGTCCCCCCGTCGCAACGGGGGGACCACAGGGGGGCTGCTCACATCCCTGTCCCCTTCGCAAAGGTCACACCCCCAAGATCGCCGTGCCGGTGGCCGATAACACCCCGCCCGTGCCGTGTACGAGCGCCAGCCGCGCATCGTCCACCTGTCGCTCCCCCTGGCCGGCAGCAGCATAGTCACCACGCAGTTGACGAACCGCCTCGATCACCGTGAAAATGCCGAACATCCCCGGATGGGTGTAGGACAGCCCGCCGCCCTGGGTGTTCAGTGGGAAGTCGCCGCCGGGCGCGGTGCGCTGTCCGGAGACGAAAGCTCCCCCCTCACCCTTCCGGCAGAAGCCCAAGTCCTCCAGGGACAGCAGCACGGTATAGGTGAAGCTGTCGTAGATTTCCGCCACGTCAATGTCGTCGTGTTGGGCGCCGGCCATCGCCAAGGCGCGAGCGCCGGATACCCGCCCCGGTCCCGCCGTCAGATCGGGCATCTGGCTGATGATTGCGTGGTCGTGGTGCTCCCCAAACCCCAGCACGGCAACCGGCCTCTTCAGCGTATCTCGCGCCCGCTCCTTGCTCGTCAGCACCACGGCCCCGCCGGCGTCGGTCACGAGACAGCAGTCCAGTAGGTGGAGCGGCCAGCTAATCCAGCGGCTCGCCAGCACGTCGGCGATGGTCAGCGGCTCGCGCATCAGCGCCTTCGGGTTCAGCGCCGCCCACTTGCGCGTCGCGACCGCGATCTCGGCCAGTTGCTCGTGCGTCGTGCCGTAGCGGTGCATGTGGCGCGCGCAGGCCATCGCGTAGGCCCCCAGCGGACGCGGCAGACCCCACGGCTCCTCGAACTGCGCGACGTTCTGCCCGTACAGGTCGGGCGGCGGACCGCTCTGACGCGAGCGCCCACTCTGGCCATGACTGATGAGCGCCACCCGGCACAGTCCGTTGGCGATGGCGTTCACGGCATGGCCGATATGGATCACAAACGACGAGCCGCCGACGTTCGTCCCATCCGTGTACGTCGGCCGGATGCCGAGATACTCGCCGAGTTCGATAGTGGACAGCCCGGCGGTGAACAGCCCGTCCACCTCGGCTTTCTCGATGCCGGCATCGGCCAGGGCGTTCTGCGCCGCCTCGGCGTGAAGCTGGAGCGCCGTTTTCTGCGGCACGACGCCGATCTCGTCGGACTCATCAACCCCGACGATGGCTACTCTTCCGGTCAGTGCATCCATAGTCGGTTCCGCTCCGTAGGGCGTCGGCTCGTTCCCTCCCCTGTGCGTCAGCACGGGGGAGGGTTAGGGTGGGGGCCAGGCCGGGGCCAGCCCCCGTCAATCCAGCTCCCAGAACTGCACTCCAGGTGCTACGTCGTCGCCACCCTCGGGAATCTGTTCGAGCAGGCTGAACGCTCCTCCCACCGCCGGCGGTGGTTGCAGATCGCGCGCCAGCGTCGTCGGCGCCAAGTCGCGCAGTTCCTCCGGCTCCCAGCGCCGCCCGCGCCGCAGCCCCCGGACGAACCGCGGCTGTGCCAGCAACGCCACCTCGTAGCCGAAGCTGCCGAAGACCTGGCCGTTGACCGCCTGGGCCGCGTCGCTCGCCAGATACACCACCAGCGGCGCCACGTTCTCCGGGTCACGCTCCGTCCCGACCGCCACCTCACTCGGCCACTTCCCCGTTTCCTCAAACTGCTGGTGAGCGCGCGGCGTCGTGTCAATCATCCGCGTGTCGGCGAACGGCATGATCGCGTTCGCGGTCACGTTGTAGCGAGTCAGCGCATTGGCACACGACCAGATCAGGCCCAGAATTCCGGCCTTGGCTGCCCCGTAGTTGGGCTGACCCGGTGCGCCGAGCGCCGAGGTCGAGGAGAAGGCGATGATCCGCCCGGAGCGCTGCTGACGAAACTGCTGTGTCGCCGGATGGATGACGTTGTACGCGCCCTTGAGATGCACCGCCGTCACGCTGTCCCATTCGTCCTCGGTGAGATTGAAAATCATCCGATCCCGCAGAATCCCCGCCGTATGCACCACAACATCAATTGTGCCGAACTGGTCAACGCAGTCCTGGACCATCTGCTGGCCCTGCGCGTGATCCGTCACCGAGCCGGTATTGGCGACGGCGGCGCCACCGGCCGCCCGAATCTCCGCCACGACTTGGTTGGCCGGACCATGATCGGCGCCCTCGCCCGTCAGCGAAGCGCCGATGTCGTTTACCACCACGCTCGCCCCGGCTCGCACCATCGCCAGCGCGATGCCCCGCCCGATACCCCGTCCGCCACCTGTGACCAACGCCGCCTTGCCTTCAAGCATACCCATCGTCTCTCGCTCGTTTCCTCTGCGATTCCCATCTCGTCACTGCGGCGGAAGCCGCAGTCTACCCCCTCTCCCTCTGGGAGAGGGCCGGGGTGAGGGCAGACTCCCTCTCTCTACATGGTGGCGAGGGGGCCAGGGGGTGAGGAACATCTCCCCGCCCTTTATACCCCATCGGCCCTCGCACTACCTAACTGCACTATCCCTTGCTCGGCCCACTCAGCCACCGCTTCCGGCGAGCAGCCCAGCACCTCAACCAGCACGGCCTCGGTGTGCTGGCCGAGCAGCGGCGGCGGTCGCGGCGGCGCGTCTGGCTCAACGCCGCGGTCGGTCGGTCGGCCATAACGCCAGGGCAGCGCCGTGGTCGGCACCGGGCCGATGGGATGGTCCAGCTCCCGCACCAGCCCGCGCGCCTGTACCTGCGGATGCGCTGCCACGCGATCCATTGTATTGATCGGGCCACACGGCACGCCCTCCCGCTCCAATCGCGCCAGCCACTCATCGGCCGGCCGCGTCTTGAACAGGGCTTCCAGCTCCGGCAACAGTTGGTCGCGGTGGCGCACCCGGTCACCGTTCGTCGCAAAGCGCGGATCGGTGGCCAGGTGCGGCGTCGCCATGGCGCGGCAGAAATACTGCCAGAGTTGGTCGTTGTTCACCGCTATCGTGATCTCGAACGTCGCCGTTTCGAATACCTGATACGGCACGATATAGGGCAGCGCATTCCCCATCCGCCCCGGTAGCTTCCCGGAGAGCAGCGTGCCGACGAGGTGATAGCCGAGCAGCGAAACCTGCCCCTCCAGCAGCCCCACGTCAATGTACTGCGCCCCCGGCTCACTGCCTGCGTGCTCGACCCGCCCCCGCGCCAGCAGTGCCCCCAGCAGCGCCGCCAGCGCGTTGGTCCCGGCGAGAATGTCCGTCTCCGCGACCCCGGCCTTCACCGGCGGTCCGTCCGGGTGGCCGGTCACACTCATCATCCCGGCCTCACCTTGCATAATCAGGTCGTAGCCCGGCTTCCAGGCGTCCGGCCCGTCCTGACCATAAGCCGAGATCGAGCAATACACCACGTCGGGACGCACCGCACGCACCGCCTCGTAGCCCACCCCCAGCCGGTCCACCACCCCGGGACGAAAGTTCTCGATCACGATGTCCGCCTGCGCGGCCAGTTCGAGACAGAGCCGTAGCCCCGTCGCGTCCTTCAGGTCGAGCGCCACGCTCCGCTTGTTCCGGTTCATCGAGAGAAAGTAGGAGCTTTCCCCGCCGTAGAAGGGCGGCCCCCAGTGGCGGGCCTCGTCGCCCGTCTCCGGGCGCTCGACTTTGATCACGTCGGCGCCCAAGTCACCGAGCAGCATCGTGCAGTACGGTCCGACCAAAGCGCGGGTCAGGTCGAGCACGCGATAGCCGGCGAGAGGCAGCGCAGCAACGAGCGGCCCTTGCGAACTGAGACTCATAATCCGGCCCTACCTTATACTATCCCGCACCGCAGCGAGCACCGGTCTTGCAGCGCGAGAGTGGGCAGCGGGGCCAACTCCCAGTTGACTTTGCACGCGGCAGTGCAAAGGGCTATGGTAGACATGTTGATTGCAGTTCTACCCCAAGGATCCCGATGAGTCTCAACATCAAGAACGAGGAGACCTGTCGCCTGGCCGGCGAGTTGGCCCGTCTTACCGGCGAGACGATGACCGGCGCCATCACGGTTGCGCTCAAGGAGCGCTTGGAGCGCGAAAAACGCCAGCGTAGCGTTGAGTCCCGTGTCCAGGAGCTGCATGCCATCGGTCAACGCTGTGCTCACCTGTTGCACGACGGGCCGTCGGCTGTTGAGCACGGCGATTTCCTCTATGACGAGCATGGGCTGCCCAAGTGATAGTCGACACGTCGGCGCTCCTGGCGGTCTTGTTTGGCGAGCCGGACGCCGAGCACTACGAGCGGGCGATAGCGGAAGCCTCACGGTGCCGGATGTCGGTCGCCAGCTTCCTGGAGGCGGCCATTGTGCTCGAAAGCCGCGCCGGCGCCGCGGCCGGGCATGAGCTTGACCTCTTCTTGGAAAGAGCGCCCATTGAGCTAGTGCCGATCACCTCCGACCACGCCCAGGCCGCGCGCCGCGCTTGGCGGCGCTTCGGCAAGGGCAACCACCGGGCGGGCCTGAACTTCGGTGACTGCTTCGCCTACGCGCTGGCCGAAGCCACCCGCGAACCGCTCCTGTTCAAGGGCCGGGACTTCGCACTGACCGACGTTGAGGCCGCCTGATGCCCTTGCCGGCGAGGGGCAGCGCCGCCACAAGCGGCCGTGATGCACCAGGTCTGCACCACCGATCCCCAACTGATGGGGCAGCAAACCTGGCATCGTCCTACGAAGAGAGACTCATAATCCGGCTCTACCTTATACTATCCCGCACCGCAGCGAGCACCGGTCCGCAGAGGCCGTCTCGCAGCCGACCTAGCGAGTGGGGGTTGAGGTGATCGTCGGAGTACCCGCGGAGACCTATCCGGACGAACGGCGCGTGGCCCTGATACCGGCGATGGCGCCGAAATTAACACAGGCCGGCTTGGAGGTGCTCGTCGAGCCGGGTGCTGGCGCACAGGCCGGATATCCCGATTCGGCCTTCGAGGCGCAGGGCGCCCAGCTCGCGCCGGACAGGACCGCGCTGTTCTCCTCGGCCGACGTGCTCGTGTACGTCCATGGGCCGGCCGCCGCCGGCGCCGACCTGGCGCTACTGCGCGACGGTCAGGTCGTGATTGGGCTCCTCAATCCGCTGGGGGCGCCGGAGGCGGCCCGCGAGTTGGCGAAAAGAGGCGTCACTGCTTTCGCGCTCGAGCTCGTCCCGCGTATCAGTCGCGCCCAGCCGATGGACGCGCTCTCTTCCATGGCCACCGTCGCGGGCTATAAGGCTGCACTCATGGCCGCCGAGTCCCTGCCAAAGATGTACCCCATGATGATTACTGCCGCCGGCACCATCACGCCCGCGCGCGTCTTCGTGGTGGGCGCCGGTGTCGCCGGTCTTCAGGCTATCGTCACCTCGCGTCGTCTCGGCGCCGTCGTCCATGCCTACGACATCCGTCCGGTGGTGAAGGAGCAGGTCGAAAGCCTGGGCGCCAGATTCGTCGAGCTTGGCCTGGAGACCGAGGGCGCCGAGGGGTCCGGGGGCTACGCCCGCGCCATGGGCGAGGAGTTCTACCGCCGCCAGCGCGAGGTGATGGCCCAGGTGGTAGCCGAGAGCGACGTGGTTATCACCACCGCCGCGGTCCCCGGCCGCCAGGCACCGACGCTCATCACCGCAGCGATGGTTTCCGACATGCGTCCGGGGTCTATCGTGGTGGACTTGGCCGCCGAAGGCGGCGGCAATTGCGAGCTAACTCGGCCGCGGGAGACGGTGCAAGCCCATGGCGTCACCATTGCGGGACCAGTGAACCTCCCATCCACCATCCCCTATCACGCCAGCCAAATGTACGCCAACAACGTTGCCGCCTTCCTGGGCAACCTGTTTGCCGACGGCCAGCTCCGATTGAACCTGGAAGACCCAATCATCCACGATACCCTCCTCACCCACGCGGGCGAAATCCGCAACACCCGGGTGCGCGAGCTACTCGGCCTGCCCGCCGCGAACGCGCATACCGCTGAAGGGAGTAGCTCCTAATGGAAGAGTTGAGCATTTTCGTCAAGGCGCTGACCATCTTCGTGCTGGCGCTCTTTGTGGGCTTTGAGGTCATCCGCAAGGTTCCGCCCCTGTTGCATACCCCGCTCATGTCCGGGGCCAACGCCATCTCCGGCATCACCCTGGTCGGTACCCTGGTGACCGCCGGCCAGCAGCTTACGCTCTTCACCACCATTCTGGGAGTAGTCGCCGTCGCGATGGCGACCGCCAACGTGGTGGGCGGCTTCCTCGTGACCCACCGCATGTTGGGCATGTTCCGCGGACGGAAGACGTAGCATGTCACAGGCATTCATAGACCTCTTCTACCTCCTCGCCGCGGCCCTCTTCATCCTCGGCTTGCGGGACATGTCCCACCCGCGCCGGGCGGTACGGGGCAACCTATTCGGCTCGGCGGGCATGTTGGTGGCCATCGTGGTCACCCTGCTGGATCACCGCATCGTCAGCTTCGAGATCATCATTGTGGGACTGGTGGTGGGGGCGCTGATCGGCGCGGTCATGGCCTATCGCGTCCCCATGACCGGTATCCCCCAGGTCGTTGCCATCTTCAACGGTTTCGGCGGCGGTGCCTCGGCTCTGGCCGTCGGCGCCGCGCTGGAAGAAGCGCTCAAGGGCGGGTTTGTCGAGGAGATTTCGGTCCAGTTCACCATCTCCTCCGTCGCCGCCGGGCTGATCGGCGGCGTAGCCCTGACGGGAAGCGCTATCGCTTTCGGTAAGCTCCAGGGACTCATTCCTGAGCGGCCCATCCTCCTACCCGGCCGGCACGTCATCAACGTGGTCCTGGCGCTGATCTGCTTGGGGTTGAGCGTCTGGCTGATCCTGGACCCGACCTCCTCGCTCCCCTTCTGGCTCCTGGTGCCCGCGGCCGCCGTGCTCGGCATCTTTCTCGTGCTCCCCATCGGCGGCGCCGACATGCCGGTGGTGATCGCCCTGCTCAACTCGTACTCCGGACTGGCCGCCGCGGGGCACGGCTGGGTGCTCAATAACAGCGTGCTCATCATCGCCGGCTCCCTCGTCGGTACCGCCGGGTTTATTCTCACCGTCCTCATGTGCCGGGCGATGAACCGCTCGCTGACCAACGTGATCTTCGCCGGTGTGGGTGCGGAAGTTGCCACCACGGCCGAGACCGAGGACATCTACGCCGGGCGGGTGAAATCGGCCTCACCGGACGACGTCGCGCTGCTCATGGACGGCAGCCGGCGCGTGGTCATCGTCCCCGGCTACGGGATGGCCGCTGCCCAGGCCCAATACGTCGTCGGCGACCTCGTGGCGCTGCTGGAGGAGCGGGGTGTGGAGGTGGAGTTCGCCATTCACCCGGTCGCCGGGCGTATGCCGGGCCACATGAACGTCCTGCTGGCCGAGGCGGATGTCCCCTACGAGAAGCTGAAGGAGATGGACGAGGTCAACTCCACCTTCCAGCAAACCGACGTGGCCCTCGTCATCGGCGCCAACGACGTGGTCAACCCCATGGCCCGCGAAGCGGACCCCTCGCTGCCCATCGCCGGCATGCCCATCATCAACGTGGACGAGGCGCAGTCCGTGATCGTCGTCAAGCGCAGCCTCAGCCCCGGGTTCGCCGGTATCCCCAACCCGCTCTTTGTCGCCGACAACACCCTCATGCTCTTCGGCGACGGCCGGGACATGATCCAAGCCCTCGTCGCCGCCCTCAAGGAATTCTAAGGCACCCCCTCTCCCGCCGGGAGAGGGATTGAGGGTGAGGGGCCGGCATTGCCCCCGGCCCCTCACTCTAGGGCACGCTGCGCCCGCCCCCCTGCATAGCGGGGGGGGCATGGGGGGACAGCAGGATAAGCCTACAGCGCCTACCCGAGATACCGCTCCAGCCGCTCCAAGGCCTCGCTCAACACGTCCATGCTGGTGGCGTAGCTGAGGCGGAGATTGCCCTCGCCGTAGAAGTCGGCGCCGGGCACGGTGGCGATATGCGCCTCGGTGAGCAGTCGGTCCGAGAAGTCCAGCGAAGAAGACTCGCCGGCCGGCAGGCTAGGATACGCATAGAAGGCGCCCTCCGGCCAGGAACATTCGACCCCGATCCGGTGCAGGCCGCTGATGAAATACTCGCGGCGCTTGGCAAACTCGCCGACCATCTCTTGCACGCAATCCTGCGGACCGGTCAGCGCCTCGACCGCCGTCCACTGCGAGACGGAGGCCGTCTGTGTCGTGCTCTGCCCCATCAAGGCCGCCATCGCGCTGATGACCTCGGCCGGGCCGGCAGCGTAGCCCACCCGCCACCCGGTCATCGCATACGTCTTACTGACCGTGTTGACCTCGATAGTCCAGCGCTTCACTTCCTCATCGAGCGCCGCCGGCACCACGTGCGTCGCATCGCCGTACAGGAAGTGCTCGTAGGTTTCGTCACCGATCAGATAGATGCCCCGCTCGACCGCCAGTTCGGCCACGGCCCGCACTTCCTCCGGGTCCATGACGACCCCGGTCGGGTTGTTCGGGCTGTTCAGAAAGATCGCCCGAGTGCATGAGGTGATGTGCGGCTCCAGGTCGGCCCGGCGGACCCGGTGATCGCCGCCTAGCTCGACCAACACCGGCTTGCCCTCTGCCAACTTGACCTGCTCCACGAACGTCTGCCAGACCGGGATCGGTACCAGCACCTCGTCTCCCGGGTCACAGATCGCCATGCAGATGTTGTAGAGTATCTGCTTGGCGCCGACGGCCACCATCACCTCGGCCGGCTGATACTCCAGCCCGTTCTCCCGCCGGAACTTCTCGCAGATCGCCTCCCGCAGCTCCGGGATCCCGCTCGCCGGCGTGTATTTCGTCTTGCCGTCACGGATGGCGCGCCGCGCGGCCTCCTTGAGGTGCTCCGGTGTGTCGAAGTCCGGCTCGCCCAGCGTCAGGTTGAGGACTTTGTGCCCCTGCTGCTGGATGGCTGCTGCCTTGGCCGCCATCGCCATCGTCGGCGACGGAGCCATGGCCCGAATGCGTTGAGCGACGTGTGGCGTAGAAGTAGCCGGTGCTGCTGTGGACATTGGTCGAGAGCCTTTCGATAGCGGTGATATAGACCAGCCGAAGCCAATCGGCTGGAGTCTACCCACGCGCCCCGGCGAGCGTCAACGCCGCGCGCACCGCCAGAAGCGGCGGCGGATGGTGTGCGCCTAGCGGCCAGGTGCCGTGTGCGCTTGGATCGCCTCGCCGTCCAACGCAAACTCGCCGGCCCCATCCTCCCCGGCGTCCAGACATTGCTGACGCACGGGACACCAGCCGCGGCAGATCGGATGGGAGTGCGGGTCCCATGCACGCGGCGGGAGCGCCTCGCCGTCGAGGGCCTGCAGGATGGCGCCGCCACGCTCCGCCACGAACCGCTCCACCTGTTCCGGAGGCAAGAGCGGCACGCGCCGCTTATACACCTCATTGGGTGCCAGGTATACGATTCCCAGTTGCTGAATATCGTAGGCTACGCGCTCTCCGGTCACGAGGTCCTGACCGTCCTGCACCAGCCACCGATACATATTGAGCTGCCAGACGTGTTCCTCGCGGACCTTTCGCGGCAGTTCCTTGACGGTCTTGTAGTCCACGATGAGCTGGCGGCGCAGATCAATCTCGTCCGGCTGACCGGTCAGCACGACTTCCGGTGTGGCGCTGCGCTGAAAGCGCCGCTCGGCGATGATGTCCTCATCATCCCCCTGCTGCGCTTCGATACCGGCGTGCATCAGCGCGCCGCGCAGCCGGGGATAGAGCTGGTGGGGGTACGCCGTGTAGTCAACCAGTAGCTCCAGCGCGGACTGGCGCGTGCAGCCGGTCAGCCGCGTGGCCGACAGCACAATCCCCTCGCGGCCGGCATCGTTCTGAGCGAGCGCCCGCAGCAGCGGATACGTGAACTGGCAGCGCCGGCCGCGCGGCGGTGAATCGGCGCGGGAACAGCTCAGGCACTCCCCGAACTCGACCGGATCGTGCTCCACCTCGCAGCGAAATCGCGCTAACGGCACAATGCGGTTGCCTCGCTATATGGAGGCGGCCTCCTCCCACCCAACTACTGGCAAGCATAGTACGGACTCCTGGGTACAACGCGCCAAGCTACGGTACCCACTCGGCGTGGCCCCCATGGTCACGTTTGACGGCCGACTCGAAAGCAGGCTAAGATGCAGGCAAGGTCGCCTCCGGGTGAGTACTGGGGAAAGTGACGCAGGGAGAGCACACATGAGTGAAGCCGGCAACACTACACAGACGGGTGGATTCTTCGACAAGTTGCTTACGCCGTTCCGCGAGTTCCGGAACCGCGAACGGCAGCGCCAGGAGCGGGAGCAATCCGAAGTCCGCCGCCGCCTCGACGCCTACATCCGCGAGGTTGAGGAAGACTACGCCAACGCGGAACAGATCGAACCCAAGCCCTACAAGGAGCTAACCTCCGGTGAAGTGCGTCAAGGGACGACTCCATCCTACGAGCATGTGCAGAGCACCGGCACGATCCGGCTCCATATGCTCCTGCCACCCGACCAGATGGACCGTGCCCAGCTCGTTCAGGCGCTGGCCCGCCCGATGGATGAGGAGCTGCCCGATCTCTACGACATCAAGCCGCACGAGGGCCGCTCCAAGGAGCATGGCTACGTCATCCTGGGGCCGGCCGAGCAGTTCCTGCATACCCGCGGCGAGAACTGGCGTCTCTATGTCGAGCTAACCTACAGCATGGCCTCCCACGGTGGTCGCGCGACGATCAACCGCCGGTTCTACGTGCTCGACATTGTGCTGTAGGCACTATCGAAGGTCCGCCGGTTGCTGCTGATGTCTACCGGGCACGATCTGCTCACCATCCCCCTCGCCGCCGCGGCGCGGCTGCTCGCGCGCCGGCAGGTTTCGCCCGTCGAGCTGGTCGCGGCGGCGCTTGACCGCAGCGCCGCCGTGCAGCCGCACCTCAACTGCTACCTCGACCTCTACGCCGACCAGGCGCTGGCGGCGGCCCGCCACGCCGAAGCGGCGTTCGCCGCCGGCCGGATTCTCGGCCCCCTGCACGGCATCCCCTATGCACCCAAGGACATCTTCACCGAGCCGGGCGTCCGCTGCACGGCCGGCTCGCGCATCTTAGCCGACTGGACTCCCCTCAGTGAAGCGACCGTGCTGGCGCGCCTGCGGGCCGCCGGCGCCATCAGGATCGGCCGGACAAACCTGCACGAGTTCGCTTATGGCATCACCAACGTCAATCCGCACTACGGCCCCGTCCACAATCCCTGGCAGCCCGACCACGTGACCGGCGGCTCCAGCGGCGGCTCGGCCGCTGCGGTTGCCGCCGGCGCAGCCGGATTTTCGCTGGGCACCGACACCGGCGGGTCCGTCCGCCTGCCCGCCGCTCTCTGCGGGATCGTCGGCCTGAAGCCGACGTATGGCCGCGTCTCGCGATCCGGGCTACTCCCTCTGTCGTGGTCCCTGGACCATGTCGGCCCCATGACGCGCACCGTCGCCGACGCCGCCCTGGTACTGGAAGCCATCGCCGGCCCCGACCCCGCCGACGCCACCTCGTCACGGACGCCGGTGCCGGTCTATGCTGCCGAACTGGAAGACAGCCTGGACGGATTACGCCTGGGCATGCCTGAGGGTGATGGCTGGGACGAGGTGGACCCGGAAGTCCGCGACCTGGTCCAAGCGGCCGTCTCCACGCTGCGTAGCCTCGGGCCGAGCGTCCAGCCGGTGTCACTGCCGGCACTCGATGATTTCGGCCCGATATTCGACCCGATCATTCGCTCCGAAGCCACCACCGTCCATCTCAAGTGGCTGCGCTCGCGCCCCGACGACTACGGAGACGATGTGCGCGAGCGCCTAGAGCTGGGCTTGGCGCTCCCCGCGACGGCCTACCTCACCGCCCAGCGTGCCCGCACGGTCATCAGCGAGCGGATGCGCGCCGTATGGGAGCACGTAGACCTGCTCGCCCTCCCCGCGGTCCCGGTCCCGGCACCCAGGATTGACGAGAGTATGGTGAGCGTGCTGCCTGGAGCACCGCCCACGGACGTGCGCCGCGTCCTCACCCGCCTCACCAACCCCTTCAACCTGCTCGGCCTCCCGGCGATCTCGGTGCCCTGCGGCCTCACCAGCCAGGGTTTACCCGCCGGCCTCCAGCTTGTCGGCCCACCTTTCGCCGAGCAGCGTCTCCTCCAAGCCGCCCACGCCTACGAACAAGCCACCGCGGGCACGCGGGAACAGCACCCTCCGCTGCCATCCTAGGTGGTTCGGGTACGGATCATCGCGCTGAACAACATGCTCAGTGACGTTGGAGTTGAGGAGGGACAAGAATGAGCCAAGAAAAGGCTCCGAGTCAGTGGCGACTGACTCGGGGTACCAGGGATGTCTACACATTCAATGTATTGTTCAACGGTTCTAATCATACCCTACGACTGGCGCAGGAAAGAGAGGAGGGGCGATTCTATTACTGTATGTTCAGCATGCTTAGTGCGGCCTTTGCTGTGGAAGCCTACCTCAACCATCTTGGGCAGGATAGGTTTGGCGAGAAGGAATGGGAGAGAATAGAGCGGGGCATGAATCCAGAATCCAAACTACGGGTATTGGCCAAGCTGATCAACTACAATCTTGACTTCGGCAGGCGGCCGTGTCAGACATTTCCGGAGATGTTCAACTATCGAAATCTAATTGTCCATGCCGAAACCGAATCCCTTACCTTCGAGGAGGGACAGGTATACGATTCTATTGATGGTCCAACTGAACCTGAGACCAAGTGGGAACAAAAGACAACACTGGAAACGGCAGAGAGATTCTATGAAGACGCCATGGAGTTGGTTCGGCAGCTGCATGAGGCGGCCGGATTGCCTGAAGATCTACTCCAGGTTGGGGTTACGGAATGGAGTGAGTGGAGTGGCTCGCTCGAATCAGAGGGCGAGTAGAGTACATTCTTGCCGCTTGCCGGCCTGCGCTAGAGAGTCTGTGTTGACGCTCCATACCGCCACTGTGTTTTCTTTGTGACCAATGGGAGAGAGCCATCACGGCTACACCCGCTCGATGGCCGAGGCCGGCAGCCACGTCTCACGGTCGTCGCGCATGCGGACCAAGTACCAGCCAGGGCGCTCCTCGACGATGGCGAACTCTACGCCGGCGTGGAGGGGCGCGCGGAAGCTCGGCTCGTAGCCCACCGGGTCCGGCCCCTTGCGGCCCACCACCTGCTCGGCCACGATGACTCCTTCGTTCGCACGCCGGCCCCCCACCTCGTCTACGACCAGCGATCCAAGACACAGCACAGCGACCACGGCGAGCACCGCCATGGGCAGACGCAGCGAGAACCGCACCAGGCTGAAGAGCTTCAGCGCGGCCAGCAGCCAGATCAGATCGAACGCGATCGCAAAGACGGCCAGACGGGGCAATATGGGCAAGCCGTTGTGCCAGGCGAGGACCGTGTCCAGCACCCGGCGCTGGGGCGGCACCGGGATGCTGTCCCGCACCTGACTACGCGCATAGTCCAGGTTACCTTGCAGATTGCGGTCTCCCGGCGTCAGGCGCTCGGCGCGCCGGTAATTCAGGATTGCGCGCCCCACGTCGCCCTGGAGCAGATAGGCGTTCGCCAGGTTGTAGAAGAGCTTGCCGTTACGAATGTTGCCCGCGCTGGCGATCTTCTCGAACCGGACGATGCTCTCCTGGTAGAGCAGCTTGGCTGCTGCCGGGTCCTCCGGCACCACCCGCGTCGCCTGTCGGAACTTCTCGTTCGCCTGCGCCAACAGACCTCGCAGCGCCTCGGGTGCCAGCGTCGGCCCCGCGGCGAGGCCAGCGACCGGCAGCAGCGCGACCACGACCGCAACGAGTACCACTATCAGCCGGCGCCATGCTCGGCCGGCGCTATCTGCACTCTCTCCCTGTGGGAGAGGGCCGGGGTGAGGGTGCTCTCCGCACCAAGCGGTCAGGCGCATGGCTCATACCCCCTCTGATCGGTCATCGTTCAACCACCGGTCAATGGCATCGAGCAACTGCTCCGCCTCGTCGCACAGCCCCCCGGCAACATCCGGCTCCAGGCCGGCAAACCGCGCCGCGTCACACCGCTCCAGCAACTCCCGCACCGCCGCGGCCTGTGGCATACCCCGCGCCCGCAGCAGGCGCTCGGCCTCGGCCGGAGTCAGCCCGGCAACCGGCACGTCGAACGTCGCCGCCAGGTAGCCATGGATGGCGCGGCTCGTGCGCGCAGCCTCCGTAGACGTATCGCTGTGTGTAGCGCGTAGCTCTCGCCGTGCCTCGCGCAATGCCTGGCCCCGACGCCTGTCGGCGGTATCCGCACCCGATCTCCGCCGCGCGACGTGTACGGCAGCCAGACCCAGGAAGATCACCATTGGCCCCAGCAGCGCCGCCAGCCACGCCGGGTGGCGCAGTCGGTCCAGCAACCCACCGCCTTGATCCGTCAGCACGTCGGCGTCCTCGTAGTTGTGGACAATTCCCTCCGCGCGCGTTTCCACCTCGGTGCCCGCCGGCGCCTCACCGCTCCCACCAACGGCGTCCGCTGCGGTGACTTCGCGCGTGGCCCGCACAACCAATGGGATGGGCACGCTCCGCACCGTCCGGTACTCACCTGCCTCCACGTCAAAGAAGCTCAAGTCGAGCGGCGGGATTGCTGTCACTCGGTCATTGAGGGCGCGCACGGTCTGCGTGAACACGGCGCTGCCGTCCCGCACGACCGGCGCCGTCGGCGCATCCGACACCTTGAAGTCCTCGATGAGGCTGCGCTGCGTGTGCAGGGCCGGCGCGGGGACATTGCCGAGCGGCTCCGGGCCGCGAATGCGGATGGTAAGCGTGATCGGATCGCCGACGTTGACCTCGGTCGGTGCCGCCGCCGTCTCGATGCTGTAGGCGCCGACCAGGCCCGTGAAGCTGGCCGGGCGCGGCTCCGGCAGGGGCAGCACCTCCAGGCTCAGCTCATTGGATGGGACAACCAGCTTGCGCGTCGTCTCGCGATTGAACGGTGAGTTCCGGAAGAACGAGCTTCCGGAGAAGAAATCGTCGAGCAGACTGCGGCTCGGCGCCTGGCCCGTCACGACGTTCAACTCCACCGCCGCCGGACCGATCCGAAATTGCCCCACCTCCTGCGGAATCAGCACCTTTTCCAGCGTCAGCGTCGTGAACTGCTCCCCGTTCAGCGTGCCCTGCCCTCGACGCGCCAGGACCTCGCTCCCCAGAAAGGGCACCGCTACATACTCGCCACTGAGCAGGCCTTGACGTGCATCGGCCGGCGCCGCCGGATCGCCGGCCGCGAACGCCCCGGACAATGGCATGGACAACGCAAATCCCTGCACGCTCTGCCGTAGGTACCAGGTCAGTTGCAGCCGCACCGGCTCACCGACGTATACCTGCTCCTTTTCCAGCGCCAGCCTGAGCTTGAAGTCTTGGTGCTCCGTCGGCTGGACCACGGTGATGGCAATAGGCTCCGTCCGGTACGTCTGCCCGTCTATCGTCAACGTCGCGGCGGGAATGGTGTGCTGGCCGGGTGAGAGTGCCGTCAGCCGGTATTGGAAGTAATACTGCTCGATGACGGTCTCGGTTCTGCGACCGTTGATAATGGAGATCGAGTGCGATGACACATCTTGGTCACCCTCATACATCACCTCGAAGGCGTCGAGCGCCGGGAGCTGCGGCTGGACCTGCGGTGTCGCGCCCTCGACAATCACCCGATAGACAAAGCTCTCGCCGGCATAGACCCGGTCCGTTTCGACCGCCGCCTGCACGGTGATCGGCTCCGCGCCGGAGGCCGGGACGGTCAGCGCCAGGACAAGTAGCACTGCTGCCACGGCCGCTACGGTGGCTACGATGGCCGTCAGTCGTCGCATCGGTCCGCTCACCAGTTCTTTTCTACCGGCGGCGTGCGCGGCAGGGTGCCGCGTTGTAGCTGCTCGCGCGCCGCTCGGTCCCGCCGTTCTTTATCCAAGATTTGCGCCGCCGTGGCATCCCGCGGCTGCTGGTCTTGAGCCTGCGGATCGGGCACTGGTCGCTCAGGTTGCCCCTGTGCTCCTTGTGCCTCAACCTCCTGCTGCTGGCCCTGTGCCTGCGGAGCACCGGCTGTCCCCCCGTCGCTGGGATCGCGCAGTGCCCGCAGCGCCTCTGCAATGTCCTCGGCCGCGGCGCGCTGGTGGCTGGCCGCCGACTGCGGCTCTTGCCCCTCTAGCCGGTCTGCCGCCTGCCCTTGCTGGCTCTGTGCGTCTTGCAGCTTCTGAAGCGCTTCCTGGCGGCGCTCATCGCCGGCCTCCGGCGTGCTGGACGGTGACGGCGTTCCCGACGGCTGCGCCGCCCCCGCTTGCTCATCGAGCCGCTGCGCGGCCGCGGCAGTTTCCTCGCTAATCTGCTGTTGCTCCTCCCGGAGTTGCCGCAGCGCCTCCGACAACGCGCTTTCCGGCGGTGGCTCGTTCGCCAGCTGCGCCGACCTGGTAGCGGCCTCTTCCTGGCGCTGCTGCAAGTCCCGGAGTTGCTCGGCCAGTTCGTTTTGTGCTTGCTGCTCTTGCCGCTGGTCTTGCAGTTGATCGAGGATGTCCTTGATGGCCAGCCGCACCACCTCGATGTTGCGGGCGGCCTCCCGGTCGTCCGGCGTAAGCTCCAGCGCCCCCTGGTAAAACGCCACGCTCGCTTGCAGCGCGGAAAGCGCCTGCTGCACGTTGCTCTCGCGTTGCGCCATACCCTGCTGGAACTTACTGTTGCCGAGGTTGTACCGAGCCGCGGCCACCAGTTCCAAGTCCTGCGCGGTCCGGTCTACCTGTCGGAAGAGCCGCTCCGCTTCACCGTAGTCGCCCAAAGCATAGTGCGTGACGCCCTGGTTGTAGGCCACCTCCGGCGCATCCGGGAGTTTGGCCGCCGCCGCGGTATAGGCCTCTAGCGCCGCCGCGTAGTCCTGCTGGTCGAAGAGCGCATTGCCCCGGCCGACCTCGGCCCCCGGCCCGGCCGATGGGAGGCTTGGGGGAGCACACGCGCTCAACGCTGTCCCCCATAGCACAATGAGGAGGACGAGGGCGCTAGGTCGTCTTGCGTTCACGGATCAATGTCTCTCCTACCAGCAGCACCAGCGCCAGCAACAGGAGGATTTGGTACCGCTCGTCATAGCGAATCACCGACTGCGACTCCAGTTCGCGCTGCTCCGCCTCCTTGACAAACTGCTCGTATACCTGGTCCAGGTTGATATTGCCGGTAGCGACGTTGAGGTATTTCCCATCGTGCGACGCGAGGGCGATCTGGCGTAGCGTCTCGCCATCCAGCTTGCTCCGCACCTCCTCCCCCTTGTAGGTCAGGAAAGTCCGCCGGCCGGCCGCGTCCGTGACGGGAATCCGCCGGCCGGCCGCGTCCGTGACGGGAATCCGCCGGCCCTCGCCCTCGTCACCAAGACCGATGGCGATGATGCGGACCCCCGCCGCGCCGGCCTGCTCGGCAGCCTGGACAGGGAAGCTCTCGTGGTCCTCTCCGTCGGTGATGAGGATGATGTCCTTGAACCCGCGCTCACTGTCGTCGAACACCTCGTTCAGGGCCACGCGAATGGCATCACCGATGAGCGTGCCGCCGCGGGAGACGCTCTCCGGTGCGAGGTCCCGCAATGCCAGGCGCATGAAGCTGTAGTCCAACGTGAGCGGGCTTTTCACGACGGCCGCACCGGCGAACGCGACCAGCCCCACTCGATCCCCTTCCAAGGTGTCCAGCACGTCCGCGATGGCCAGCTTGGCCCGCTCCAGGCGGTTGGGCGCGAGGTCCTCGGCCAACATGCTGCGCGATACGTCCAGGACGAACACCACGTCGCGGCCCAAGCGTTGCAGCTGCTCCGACTGCGGATTCCACCGCGGCCGCGCCAGCGCCACGCCGATCAGCCCCAGCGCCAGCAGGACCAGCGCCGCCTTGGCGATCTGTCGCGGTCGGCTGACCGAAACGTTCAGCACCGTGAGTATCCCCGGCTCCCGGATGAACGTCCGCAGCGCCACGCTCTTGCGGTGGAAGCCGTAGGCGTAGAGCGCCGCCAGCGCCGGGAGCACCCACAAGGCGTGCAGCCATTCGGGGCTATGCATCAGGGCGCTCTCCGTAGCCAAGTGTTGCTCAGGATGATCTCGGACAGCAGCAGGAGTCCCGCCGCCAGCGCGTAGGGCAGAAACGCTTCGTCGTGCTGGGCAAGCTCCAGCGTCTCAATCTCCGTCTTCTCCAGCCGGTCAATCTCCCGGTAGACGTTCCGCAGCGCGTCGCCGTCGGCCGCCACGAAGTACCGCCCGCCGGAAACCTCGGCCACCGCCCGCAAAGTTGCCTCATCCAGCCCCAGCCCCACGGCCGGCACCCGCACGGTACCGCCCAACGGAGTCCGCACGGTGATGAACTCCTCACCGCCCCCGATCCCGATGGCGTAAATCTTGATGCCCCAATCGCGCGCCAGCGCCGCGGCCTGACCGGGTGTCATGTCACCGGCGTTGTTGCGCCCGTCGGTGAGCAGGATGATCGCTTTGCTCTTGATCGTGAAGGCATCGCCGTTGCCCGTCTCCGCCCAGCGGGCAATGTCTTCCTCGGCCCGTTTGAGACGCGCGGCAGCCAGCGCCAGGGCATCGCCGATGGCCGTCCCGTCCTCTGCCCTGAACTGGACAATCTTGGTGCCCTGCACAAACTGCACCAGGGCATCGTGCGCGCGCACCAGCGGCGCCGCCGTGTCGGCGAACCGGGCAAAGGCGATCATGCCGATGAGGTCGTGCGGCCGGCCGGGCAGATCGTCGCCGTTGCCCACGACGAACTCGGTAAACACCCGCTTGACCACCTCCAGCCGGTTCAGGCGCTCGCCCTCGAAGTCCATCTCCGCGCGCATACTGCCGGAGCGATCCACGACCATCTCCAGGGCGATCCCCTCCGTGGACACGCGCGTTTCGGACCGGCTCGTCTGCGGCCGGGCGATGGCGACGATGAGCAAGGTGAGCGCAGCTAGACGCAGGACCAGTAGCAGCGGTCTCGCCCGGAGGCGCACGCTGCGGCCCAGCGTGCCAACGCGCCGCAGCGACGAAAACCGCACGGTAGCCGTGCGCCCGCGTCGCAGATAAAACCACGCCACGAGCGGCAGCAGCGGCAGCAGCAGAAAGGCTTGGGGCGCTGCAAAACGCACGGTCACGTCTCCCCCGCTCAGGCCGCAGCCTCGACGACGACCTGTCGTTCCTCGGTCTTGGTCCGCTCGACGAACGTCCGGGCCGTGTCGAACGTCCGTTGGGCCTCCGCTGGCGTCGGTGTAAGCTCGGCGAACTTCACCTGATCGCAGTGCGCGAGAAAGTCGCCAAGCGTATCCGCCTGTGCCGTCGTGAACGCGGCCGACCGCCGGGCCTCGCGCAGGAACTCCTCCGTCGTCCGTTCGGGCGCGTGGAGCGCAAACCGATCCTCGATGTATTGGCGCAGAATCCGCGACACCTCGCGGTAAAACGCCTTGGCCTCTCCCCGCTCAACGAGCTTCCGCTCCGCCAGCCGCGCCAGCTTGGCCGACGCCAGCTCATGTGCCGTGGAGCGCAGCGCCTCGGCCGGCCGTTGCCGGCGCCGTCGGACATAGAGCGCTCCCAGTGCGCCCAAGGCGAGCACGGCGCCGCCGGCCGCCATCCATAGCCACGTGCGCGCGGAGGACGGCAACCCTACGACCGACTTGATCGGCCCCACGGTCAGTTCGCGGCGTTGGTCGTCGAGCAGCGAGGTCACCTCCACCGGGATACGCTCAGTCGTGAGCGTGAAAGAGTCCGGCGATTCGCCGTCGCCGCGGCCGGCGTGGGCACGAACACGGAAGGTCAGCGGCGGAATCTCATAGCTTCCCGACAAGAACGGGTGTAGCTCGTACTCGCGCGTCGTGACGTGCCGACCCCGGTCGTCGAGCGCGGCCGGTACCGACGTGTAGTCACCGATGGACCAGCCGCCAAGCTGCTGACCGAGTTGCGGCTCATCCAGCGTGTAGCCCTCTTGCAGCACGGTTTCCACCACGAGGCGCGCGTGCTCGGCAATGGTGATGGTGTCTTTGTCGAGCCGGACATAGACCGTGAGCGGCCCGCGCTCGAACGGGCGGTCCACGGCCAGCGCCGGTGTCTCCGCCGCGCTTGTCTCGCCGACCTCGCAGCCGACGACGAACAGCGCCAGCATGACGAGCACCCATGCCATCACCAGCCCGCCGTCTCGTCCGTCATTCCCACGCAAGAGGGAAGCCAGACTCCCCTTCCCTCCAGGGAAGGGGCCGGGGGTGAGGTCCACGCCCTCAATGTTCATCGAGCCTGTCCGGTCTACCGTCGTCGTTCCCGCGTGTGGAAGAACCGCACCAGGTCCTGTACATACGAGGTGCCGGTGGAGAGCGCGATGGAGTCGGCCCCGATCCGCCGCAGGTCGCTGTGTAGCTGCTCGGCCTCCCGCTGCGCCCCGGCCCGGTATTCGTCGCGCACGCGCGCGCTGCGGGTATCTATCAACAGCGTTTCACCCGTCTCCGCGTCCTCCAGCTCGATCAGCCCAACGTCCGGCAACCCCCGCTCGCGGTGGTCCTCGATAGTCACGGCGGTCAGGTCGTGACGGCGGCTGACCCGCCGCAGCGGCCGGTGAAAATCCGTGGCGATGAAGTCCGATACCAGGAACACCACCGCCCGTCGCTTGAGCACCTTGGCCAAGTAGTCCAAGGCGCCGGGGATGTCCGTCTGGGCGGCGCGCGGCTCGAAGCTCAGTAGCTCGCGGATCACCCGCAGGACGTGACGGATACCCTTCCGCGGCGGGATATACAGCTCGACCTGCGCGGTGAAGATGAGCAGCCCAACCCGGTCGTTGCTCTTGGTGGCTGCAAAGGCCAGCACCGCACACACCTCCGCTGCCAGCTCGTTCTTGAGCCGCCCGACCGAGCCGAACTGGCCGGATGAACTGAGGTCCACGACCAGCATGACCGTCAGCTCCCGCTCCTCCACGAACTGCTTGACGAACGGAGTGCCGGCGCGCGCCGTCACGTTCCAGTCAATGGTCCGTACCTCGTCGCCGGGCTGGTACTCGCGCACCTCGGCGAACTCCATCCCCCGACCCTTGAAGGCACTCTCGTACTCGCCGGCAAAGACCTCATTGACCACGCGCCCCGTGAGAATCCGCAGACGATGCACCTGTCGCATCAACTCGGTAGGGATCATGGGTGCTCCTGGTCGCCATATCCGCACCATCGCATGGCGATGGTGGCGCAGCCCCGGCGTGTCACCGGCCTACGGGACGGGTACATGGTCGAATATCTGCTTGACCAAGTCGCCGGACGTGTACTCTTCCGCCTCGGCTTCGTAGCTCGTGATGAGCCGATGCCGCAGCACGTCCGGCCCGATGGTTTTCACGTCCTGCGGGGTGACGTAGCCGCGCCCCTGCAGGAATGCATACGCCTTGGCGCCGAGCGTGAGCGCAATCGTAGCTCGCGGCGAGGCGCCATATTCGATTAGGTGGGCCAGGTCCAGCCGGTACTCGCCCGGCGCCCTGGTGGCCTGCACGACGTCTACGATGTAGTCCTTGATCTTGTCGTCTACGTAAATCTCGTCCACCACCGTCCGCGCCTGCAAGATGTCCTCCGGCTGCACCACCGGCGCCACGTCCGTCTTGGGCTGCGTCGAGGCCATGCGGTCCAGTATCCGGCGCTCTTCCTGTTTCGAGGGATACGTCACCTTGAGCTTGAGCATGAAGCGGTCCATTTGGGCCTCGGGCAGCGGATAGGTGCCTTCCTGCTCGATTGGATTCTGGGTGGCGAGTACGAGGAACGGCTCCGCCAGCGCGTAGGACTCGTCGCCAAGCGTGACCTGCTTTTCCTGCATCGCCTCCAGGAGGGCGCTCTGGACCTTGGGCGGGGCGCGGTTGATCTCGTCCGCCAAGACGATATGGGCAAAGATCGGCCCTTTCTTCGGCGTGAAGGAGCCGTCGCGTGGGTTATAGATCAGCGTCCCGATGAGGTCCGCCGGCAGCAGGTCCGGCGTGAACTGAATCCGTTGAAACTGCGCGTGGATAGCCTGCGCCAGCGTTGTCACCGTCAAGGTCTTTGCCAGCCCCGGCACCCCTTCCAACAGCACGTGTCCGCCGGTGAGCAGCCCGACGAGCAGGCGCTCGATCATATACTGCTGCCCGACAATCACCTCCTCCAACGCGAACGTGAGCGTTCGCAGGAAGTGACTGTGATCCTCCACTGCTCGCCCGATCTGCTTTACGTCAACGGCTATCACGTCCGACCTCCACAACAACTACCCCCGGGTCCGATTCTAGCGATTCCCACTACCCACCCTACGGAGACCTTTTCGAAAATCGTCATCCCCCCACCGCCATTCTCGCGCAAGCGGGAATCCACCCCCCTCTCCCGCGGAGAGAGGGCCGGGGTGAGGGCCACCATGGCCCCACTCCCCTGGAGAGGGGGCTGGGTGACGGGCCAAAGCCGCACCACACCCGGTACTATCCGTGCGGCTTTGGCTTGTCAGGGGGTGAGGAGAGGCCGGCCACAACCGGCAGTGTCGCTACGGGCCATTGTGCAGCGTGGAGGTTCCGGGGCGGTTGCGAGCAGATTACAGCCTCGCAACCGGCCGTTGGGGAAGCAGCGTGGGACGCGGTGAGAGGGCGAAGCAAACGACCCATCGGATTGCTCCGACGGGCCGTGCTCTCGTGGTATCCCCGGAGGGATTCGAACCCCCGACCTCTTGGTTCGTAGCCAAGCGCTCTGTCCAGCTGAGCTACGGGGACAGCCGCAGGCGTCTCACGAAACCTCCCGGCGAGACACCCGCCACCAAGATATTGTAGTGAACTTGCTTACCAACGGTCAACTACGCCCGTCGTGGTCGGCGACCTCGTGCTGATCTATAGGAGCAACACGCGGGTCTCCCTACCCGGCCCGGTTCCACAGCTCGGCGCGTTTGCGGAACACGGCCGGGTCTGCTACCCACTCGCTATAGCCGATCTGCCGATAATCCGTTAGCCAGTTGATCCTCTCGTCGAGGCAAGCAGCCAAGGCCGCATCGGCCACGGCCAGCGTAAGGCCCCCCAGCTCAATCGCATCATCGAGGGCCGTGACCACGAATGCGCCACCGGCAGCGTGGGCAGCGTCTCGGTTGCCGATCTCTCCCCTGGCCAGCGCGTCTATCCTGCCGGCACCGAGGGCCGCCAGCAACTCCGTTTCGCCAGCTACGTCGCCGAGATAGACCACTTGCGGCATGGCTTCCGAAGGAGGATAGAGGTGACGCCGCCCGGCCAGATTCGGAGACGTGCCAGCGGCGGTGATGACGTATCCCGTGCTGCCATCAGCAATCACCGTGCCCGCTGGCGTTTCGACGCGCGTACCGGCGGCCAGCACGCCATTGGCGTCCACCAGCCCCGTCAGTTCCAGCAGGCGGAACTCCCCGGTCGTGCCGGCCAGCGCACCGACGCGCACGTCGCTGGTCAAGTCGTCATGTGTGGCCAGGCGTGCCGCCTCGGCAGCGCGCACTAGCAGCGACTGGCGAAACGTGATATGGCCCGACGTAAAGTTGACCACGTGCTGGCCCGTCGCGTCGCGGGTGCGTGAGTCGAGGATCGTGATGCCCCCGCCGACAAGATCGTAGTCCGCGCCAGCCGACCGCAGCCAGATGCCGGGCCACACGTCAATGCCGCGACGTGCGAAAGACAGCCCCGCGTCTTCCAGGGCTTCTAGCGCCGTCAACAGGTCCGCTTCGTAGCCCCGGTGGATATTGAAGCCGGCGGCGGCCGGGGCTTCAGCGGCGCTGTAGCTCACCGGCGCGAAATAGGCATAGAATCCGACGTTGAGCACGCGGTTGCCGTCCGTGCAGGGCAGCGGCCTGGGCAAGCGCTTAATCACCATGACCGCCACCGGGTTCCGCCAGTCGTGCCGGACCGGATCGAGGTCCCCGCCGCCGTGAACCCCCGCGTGGACATGGACGTAGCCCTCGGCCGGCGCGGTGTCGTCGTGCCGGTGGTTGCCGCAGGCCGGGCCGGAGATGAAGGCACAGTCCTCGCTGTTGGCCTCGCTGCCCGCGTCGTAGCCGACCAAGGACAGCTGGCGGTCGTAGAGCTCAACCCCGTTCGCGCCGATAAAGCCGTCGTTGGTGTTCAACAACCTGCTGGCCAGGGAGAGATACTTTGCCTCGCCTCGGACGGTAACCGTGGCCGTGACCGTCCGGCCCGGCAGGAGCGGCCCGCTGTCGCTGGTGACGAACCGTGCCGCGCTGATCAGTTCGCTGATTGCCGGGTTCCACGCCCCCAGCAGGCCGGCCGCATCGGCATCCTCCGCCAGAGCCGCCAAGTTAGCGCTCGCGGGCTGCCCCAGCGTGTACAGTGGCGCCACCCCCGGCGCATGCGTGGCCATGAAGATCGGTGACAGGGGCTGACCCCGTGTCACGTTGGTGATGGACACCTTGTAGTGTGCTACGTCCGCAGCACTCGTGGCGGAGCCGCTGCCACCCCCAGCAGCAACCAGCCCCCAGGTCAGCACGGCCAACGCCGCCATGCCGAGCAAGGCGACGACGAGCTTTCTCCTCATGTCCAACCTCCCTCGTTCATGGCTGAACGCCCTCGCCGCGGCGCGCTGATACTTGATTGCAGCCACTGCGGTTGAGGATTAGGGCCAAGGGGCCAGCGTCACGTACTGCTCAGGGACGTAGCCAACCCGGCCATCCGGGTCGCGCACTTGGAGCCACGCTGCACTGCTCGCGCTCGGTGCTCCCCTCACGCTCACTCCGCCCACTCCCGCCGCGAGCACGTGGAGCTTGGTGCCCTCATTCCACGCCACCCACTTGCTCGACCAATCCGGTTGGCGCCGCAGGTACACACCCTGACCGTCGGTGTTGGCCACCGTGACCCACAACCCTGCGGGTGCCGCGCTCCCCTCTTGCCTCGGAATAGCTCCCTCTGGCGGCTGCGTCTCGGTCCCCTGGCCTGTGCCGGACTCCGCCCCGGTAGCAGGCGGCTGCGCTTGGGCCGGCGCCTCGGTGCGGATGCGATGCAGCAGCTCGGCCGACGCGGCGACCGTCACAAGTATCACGGTGAACGCTGCCAGAATCAGCACGGTCCGCGGGATGGCCGTGCGACCGCGCGAAAGCACGCGGCCGAGCGCCAGGAATGGCCCGCACAGCAGGAGATAGAACGGCCACCACCAGCCTGTCGCCGACGGGCGCGAGCCAACTCGTGGGCGTGAGTACGGAGCGTTGGGCGGGCTATCGGACAGGGCCGGTAGCGTTGGGCCGGTCCAGGCCAATGAATCTGCACTCGCCCGGTGGCGCCGGGTGGGCTTCCGCCGAGGCCAGCGAGACACCGGACGACTGCGGATCGCACCGGCAATCGCCTCAGGACCGGCCGGGCCATCACCAAGCGCCACTCCTGCTGCTTCCCACTCGCCTAACGAGGCAGTGTCCCACTCCTGTCCCTCTGGTCCATCCCACTCGGCTGGAATTTCCGTGGGCCAAAGCCCTTCTACCGTAGGACGAGCAGCAGCGTGGTCAGTCCATGTGTTGCTGGGCCCGGCCGACCGCGGGCGGGCAGCCTCTAGTGCTACCAGCTGGTGCTCGACATCCACAACGACCGACTCATTCAGCAGACGACTTGGGGTGTAAGGCCGCTGGCGAGGACGCAGTGCTACCAAGGTTGGCCTCCTTACAACTGCCAAATGCCGCACGAGGGGAGTGCTTTGTTACTGGGTCAGGGGTAATGCGTCGGGGCGACTGGCTCGTCACCCCGACGAGCTGCGTGCGTGTGCAGCGTTCGATCTAGGCGGCCGGCTCGATGTAGCGTGCGGGCAGGAAGCCTTCCCGACCGACCGGGTCCCGCACCGGCACCCAGGCCTCGCTGCTGCCCGGCTGTGGACCGGTGCCCGTGACCTCCGGGCCACGCACCTGGAGCCGTGTACCCTCCAACCAGGCCACCCAGCCATGGTGGGGCCAGGCACCGTGCTCTTTGGTCTCGCCTGCCGCGGCTGACCAGCGTGCCGTCCACTCCGGCCGGGGGCGCAAGAACACACCGGTGCCATCGGTCCCGGCCACCACAACGTACTGCGGCACGGTTGCCTGTCCGGGGGTGTCCGCCGCCGGTGCCGCAGTCGGCACGGCCAGTGCCGTCGCCTCGACACGCTGGAGATACCGTGCCGGCAGGAAGCCTTCCCGACCAACCGGGTCGCGCACCGGCACCCAGGTCTCGCTGCTGCCCGGCTGTGGGCCGGTCCCCGCTACCTCCGGGCCACGCACCTGGAGCCGCGTGCCTTCCCGCCAGGCGATATTGCCGTGATGGGGATAGGCGCCCTCGCGTTGGGTCGCGCCCGGCTCCGCGCGCCACCGCGCGGACCACACCGGCTCTGGACGGAGGAAGACGCCCGTACCACCGGAGTTGGCAACGACCACCCACTCAATGGCCGGGGCTGCTGCCGGACTGGCTACTGGCTGGACCACCGGGGCCGGCGAGGCGACGACCGTAGGTTGAACGGCCGGCGTCGTCACCGTCGTCTCCGCCACAGCGGTCGGCGCCGGTTGCGCCGCAGTGTCCGCAGCCGGCACCGCTACGACTGCCGTTGCGGCCGGCGCTTGTGTCTGTTGCTGGACCGGCGCTTGTGTCTGCTGTTGGGCCGGTGCGTCCGTTTGCGGTGGCGCCGGCGGCGCCACTGCCGGGGGCGCTACGACCGTCGTTGCAGCCGGCGCTTGCGTCTGCTGTTGGGCCGGGGGGGCGACGACTTGACCCACACTGGAGTCTGCCGCCGGACTGTCAGTAAACGGCCAGCCGTTGACCACCACCAGCACGGCCGCGGCCACAATACCCGCCAAGACGCCGACGGCCAGCAAGTAGCGCAACGCCGCGAGGCGCCGCCGAAAGCCCCACACCGGCACCCGCGATGGCAAGATTATCCGGGCTAGCGCCGCGAAGACCAAGCCCACCAGCAGAAACGGCCCCACCGCCACCATGTACGGCAGCCAGCGCCAGTCCAACCGTTTGCGCGGACTATGTCCGCCATCACGCCCGGCGCCATCGGCGATCCAGCGTGCAAGCTCTTCGTCGGAGTACCACTGCTCGCCCGCGTCGGCGCCGTTCCCCGGTGCAGCGTCCGGCGCGTCGGCCGGCGGTGCTTGCACGTCCTTCTTCAGCACATGACCGTTGGATCGATTCCGTGGTTCAGCAGCAACCATAGTTCCGGCACTCCTTAGTGCGTGAGAACGTGCCCTCCATTACCGGTACCGGGCAAGACACCGCTGGACGGCGCTGTCTGCCGGGTTAACGGGTTGCCGGAAGGCGGAGTAGCGGCCGCAGCAAAAAGTGCGCGCGGCCTTAGCGGTTCGACCGAGACAAGATCACACTCGTCTGGTTCTGCGTTCACGATGTCTCTGCTTCGCGCGTCACCAAAGACTCGAAGAATCTCTCTTGGAATTCCGTAAGGGCTACGATCTGATCATCGGAATAACCCCTCCCAGCAGGTACCACAACGAGCTTGTCGTCGTCGTCATCTAAGCGTTGTATAACGGCGATGCAATTCCCGGTATATGTCTCTACCGGTTCGAAGACGCCAAGCACATAGGCATCCAGGTCCTCCCCATCTGGTGCTGGTACATTGGGGATAAAGCCATAATTGGCTAGGTACATGAATCCTTCCCGAGGATGCTTCGAACCGAGAGGGCGGTCTATCCTGACGTTGACAGTCTTGCCGATGAAGGTTCTCGCATCTACAAACGCGCCGTTCACAGCTCTCGCACCTCCTCGCCGCCGCTCATTGAGCCCATGTCCTCGCACTCCCACTCGGCTTCGAAGATCATGATCTCAGCGAAGCGTTCGACAATAGGTTCATATTCTCGCTGCCAAACTTCGTGGTAGGCAGAATTTGTCGTCTCCTGCCAAACATCGCGATTCTTCCAATACTGCAGCGTAAGGTAGGACCGCGTGTCTACAATGTGCAGCAGTCCAAGCCTCATGCAGCCTGGTAACGTTCTATAGTGTGGAACGATCTCCTCACGGACAAGGCGGACAAGCTCAGATTCTTGTCGCCCGTCCCGCAAAGCCCAGCGCTTGAATGTAATGAAGGTTGACATCTTAGCACGAAATGACACCTAAGGTTTCACGGTTTTGTGACCCTGCACAGCAAGTTCCCCGCAGTCAGCGGCGCAAGTCGGCGTGTCACGCGCCGGCGCTTCCGTAGTTTTCATGGTGCCATGTACATCATGTATTGCTCATTACTCAGTGCTGCCCTCAGATGTCCATCGCCTCGCGAATTCTTGCGGCAAGCTTTGTCATCTCCGCATGAGGAACATCGAGGACTCCGTGTTCGGCCATTAAAGCTGCATACTGCTGGCCCTCATATGGAACCCCGGGCGGCAGAGGTGCGACGTGCCAATGGACGTGGCGATTGCCTTGCTGGCTTCCAAGCGACAGAATGTACACTCGCTCTGTTGGAACCACCTTCTTGATGGCCTCCGAGACAGTATAGATGAGTCTCTGAATAGAAAGATATTCTTCCTCCGAAAAGTCGGTTGTCACGTGTTCACGGTGGTCACGCGGCGCAACCACGGCATAGCCATAGAGGGTCGGATATTTATTCAGGAAGACGATATGCATGTCATCCTCGTAAATGATGTGGTGGGGGTTGCGGCCTGAGAGCATTTCACAAATAAAGCAAGGGCCGCTCTGTGACCGCTCTACATAGCGCTGAACATCAAAGTGAATTCGCCTCATCGCTCTCACACCCTAAGCAGCAACACTCGTGGTTGAACAGAATGTCCCGGCATGGCAGATTGCCATTCGTCTTGCGCGCAATTCGTGTGGACTGCCGCTGGTGCATGGCAGCCTCGGTGTGTGCGAACCTGCGTTAGGTCAGTAGGAGACCCGACAGATCAGCGCAGCATCCACTCACCAGCCGGAATCTGGACACATCCGCCATGATCGCCAAGGGCATCGAAACTTCTCACCCATAACGTTCGCTGCCCCCCACCAGTTGCTCCGCTACAATGAGAGAGAACGATGTCTAGGGCACGTTGGCAAGGAGTCAACCTCGCCGGCTGGTTGTCGCAGTCTTCGCTCTCCCCCGCGCATATCGCGTCCTTCGTCAGCGAAGCCGACATCCGGCAGATCGCCACGTGGCAGTTCAACCACGTGCGCGCCCCCATCGCAGCGCATTTCCTATGGGACTCGGAGCGGGCGGCGCTGCGGGAGCCTGGCGTGGCGGCGGTGGACCGGCTCGTGGATTGGTGCGAGGGGGCCGGCTTACAGTGCTTCATTGCCCTGCACCTCGGCGGTGCTCCGGACCCGGCGGATCAGCTCAGTACACTCCACCGGGAAGACGACCGGCAACGGCTCATCGCGCTCTGGGGCGCGGTCGCCGCACGCTACGCCAGCCAACCGGAGAGCCACATGGCATATGACTTGGTTCACCGGCCAACCGGGATCACCGCCGCCGCCTGGAACCGGACCGCCCGCGCCATCACGGAGGCTATCCGCGCAGTGGATACCCGGCACACCCTGGTAGTCAGCGGCGCGGACGGCGGCCGTCCCGCCGGGTTTGACGCGCTGCGCCCGACACGCGATCCCAATACCCTGTACGCTTGCCACTTCTACGAGCCGGAGCTTTTCACCCACCAGCAACTGGCGACCGCAGCGCACGGCGACGCCTATCGTGAGGTCGTACACTATCCCGGCAGCGCCCCGACGCCGGCGGCGTACCCGGACGGCGCCGTTGGTGAGTATCTGCGCGCCGAGGTGGGCCGGCGCTGGGACCGCGCCGCGCTGGCGGCAGCGCTCGATCCGGTCCTGGCGTTTCAAGAGATCTACGACCGGCCGATCTACGTTGCGTCCTTTGGAGCCTCGTGTCGAGCGCCGCGGCGCAGCCAACTGACGTGGGTGCGCTCCATGCTGACGATTTTCAAGGCGCACGACCTCAACTGGTCATACTGGGCCTACAAGGGGCTGGGGTTCGGCCTCCGGGACCCTTGGGGCGACCACGCCGCGGCGCCGGCCGACGATCCGACCGTCGGCCTGGATTACGACCGCCTCGCCCTCTTGCAGAGCGTGTAGCCGCGACCACCCGCACCCCGGCGCGCCTACGCGCCGCCCCGGATGGTCAGGCGGCGGTAGAGCCGCAGTGCCGCCTGCCAGGCGCGATAGAGCCGGGGATGCGGCACATAATCGTAGGCGCCCAGCCAGCGCACATAGCGCCCGCCAAACCCCCGCTTAAACCGATATACCCCCCACAGCGGGTCATCTTCCCGTAGCTCAGATGGGGCGCCCCACATATCGTAGGTATCGCAGCCGTGCTCGCGTGCCCATTGCATCGCTCGCCACTGCAACAAGTGATTGGGCTGATCGCGGCGATGACGCGCGCCGGAGGCGCCATAGAGGAACCAGGCCCGGCGGCCGTACCGACACACCACGAGGCCGGCCACCGTCTCGCCGGCCACGTCCGCCAAGAGCAGCACCGCTCCCTGCTCTCGGCACAAATGCTCCCACAGGACCCGGTAGTAATCCAGCGGCCGGATGACAAAATGGTCGCGGGCGGCCGTCTCCTCATACAGGCGATAGAAAGTTGCGAGGTCGTCGTCCGTGCCCCCCTCGCGGACCTGCACCCCCCGTCGCTGCGCCAGTCGCACGTTGTAGCGCCACTTGCTATGCATCCGCGCCAGCAGCTCATCCTCGCTACCACGCAGGTCCACGAGCATGGTTGCCGGGAGCTGCACTTGCTCCTCGGCCGGAAGGAACCCGGCCGCCTCCAGCTCGCGGGCTACGGCACCGTTGTCCGCCTCAACGTCGGGGTCGAGCTTGAGCCACAGCACGCGCTGCTCCCGCGCCCAGGCTGCCAGCGCCCGCGCCACGTCACCCACGCCCTCACTGCTCCACTCAGCGAGAATCGGCCCTTTCGGGACGTAGCCGATGCCCAGCCCCGGCACCGGCAACGAGCGACGCAGCACCAACGCGGTCCCTACCAGGTGCCCGGCGCGACGAAACGCCAGCCGATGCGGCACCCAACCCAACTGCTCGCGGGCCGTCGCCCACGCTGCCCCTTGCAGCAGATGCGCGCCAGGCAGGCTGAGGACCAGGTCGTCCCACTCGTGCGCGGGGACCGTCTCGGTCACTAGATCGGCTTGCTGCTGCGGATGTGCCACCTGTGCTCCTGTGTGGAGGGCAATGGTGCCGAGCGCGAGGGGGCGGGCGGTGACTTGGGCAAAGCCGGCCGCTTGGAGGCAGTGTTGGAGTTGGCGACGGCTGAGAAATGCTTGCACCGAGGCCGGCAAGTAGCGGTAGGCTGCCCCGGAACCGGCGACCGCTGCTCCCACGAGCGGCACGACGTGCCGGAAATAGTACCGGAAGAGCGTCCGGAAGACGGGCATTGTCGGCGCGGTGATCTCCAGGGAGGCCAGCCTTCCATCGGGGCGCAAGACGTGCTGAAACTCGGCCAGCGCCCTGTCCAGGTCGGCCAGGTTCCGCACCGTGAAGGCGGTGACGAGAGCATCGCAGGCGTCCGCGCGTAACGGCAGCGCCAGCGCGTCTCCTTGCACGGGGAGCACGACCACCGGCGGCCGACCATTCTGCGTCGCCGCTCGCCGTTGCAGCTTGGCACGGGCCACGCCGAGCATCTCCGCGGCAAAGTCGAGCGCCACGATCCGGCCACCGTCCGGCATGGCGTCGGCCACCGCCAGGCTGAGATCACCGGTGCCGGCGCCCACGTCGAGCACCGTCCGGGTTTCCGGCCCGACGACTGCCGCCGCTGCGATCTTGCGCCAAGCAGCGTCGCGCCCCAGTGTCATCAGCCGGTTCATCAGGTCGTACCGCCGGGCGATGGTGTCGAACAGTATCCGCACGTACTGCGCCCGCGCCGGCCCGGTCGGGAGGTCATCGGCCGGCAGGGACTGCCGTTCAGGCTGCATAGAGAACGTGCTCCTCTCGAAGCGCGGTAGACGGTAGCAGTGCCACCGATGGCACTTGGCTATCGTAGGACCTGCACGCCACGCGGCCTAGGACTGCCTGCTGAGGGCGTAGCGCACCAGTTCGACCAGTGCTTCCGCTTGTTGGCTGGCCTGTAGCCCCTCCAGACAACGTATGGCCGCGTCACCAAACCGGAATGCAACGGCGCGGGCACGATCAATGGCCTCGGATTCCCGTATCTCAGCTACAAACTGCTGGACATCATGCTCATCCGTCGGCGTGCCGTCGGTCATCAGGATGTCCACGAGCGGATGCTGCGGGTGCGCCTCAAGAAAGTAAATGATCGGCAGCGTCATCGTGCCCTGGAGTAGGTCACTTCCCACCGGCTTGCCGAGTGCTTCCTCGGTACTGGTCAGGTCCAAAATGTCGTCAATGATCTGGAAAGCCACACCCAGCTCCAGGCCATACTGCCGCATCCGGGACACCACCGCGTCGTCGGCCCCGTCCAGCATCGCCCCCGTCTGGCAGCACATCGCCAGCAACGAGGCCGTCTTGCTGCGGACCTTGGCCAAGTAGGTGTCCTCCAAGCGGCGCAGTTGACTCGTGACCCCGGACGCACGGCCGGAAGCAGAATCACCGTTGAGGCTCAGGGGCAGCATCTCCCCTTGACATAGCTCCATCACTGCCCATGCGAAGATGCCCATAATCGCCGGGCTATCCAGGCTCGCCACGAACTCGGCGGCCTTGGCGAACAGGTAGTCGCCGGTCAACACGGCCAACGAGTTGCCGAAGACCGTGTTGACCGTAGCCCGGCCGCGGCGGGCCGCACTCTCGTCGAGAATATCGTCATGCACCAGAGTCGCCGTATGCAGCAGCTCCGCCGCGACGGCCAGCCGCTCGCGCCGGTCCAGCGGCGTGCCGTTGCATCCGGAGGTGAGTAGGACCAGCGCGGGCCGGAGGCGCTTGCCCCCCGGCCCGAGGATCAGCCGCAGCGTCTGGCCCAAGATCGGATGGTCCACGTCCGAGACGGAGTTGAGACGACCCTCGACGCCAGCCAGCTCTGACAACACCGGGCTGAAGGGTGTGGAATCAGCAGCAACGTCAGTAGTCACGCCGTTGTCCTCTACCCCGTGCGTCCGGTGCCACCGAACAGGCGCTCGGCGTTCGCGGTGACGAGGGCCGCGCACGCTGCCGTGGTCATGCCCCGCACGGTCGCCAAGGTCTCGACCGTCGCCGGCAGGTACGCCGGCTCGTTACGCCGGCCCCGCCACGGCTGCGGCGGCAAGTACGGACAATCCGTCTCGACCAAGAGCCGCTCGGCCGGCACTACGGCAGCAGCCGCCCGCAGCGTGTCGGCACGGCGATAGGTCAGCGGCCCGGCAAACGAGAGCAGCAATCCGGCAGCTACCGCCCGCTCCACGTCGCTCGCCTCCCCCGCAAACGCATGTAGCACGCCACCGGCCTTCAACTGGCGCTCTTCAACCGCAGCCAGCACATCCGCAATCGCCGCACGACTATGGATAATGACGGGCAAGCCCAGGTCCTCGGCGAGATCGAGCATCGCTGCAAAGGCTGCTTGCTGTCGCGCCCGCGGCGCCAAGTCGCGGTAGTAGTCTAGCCCGGTTTCTCCGATGGCGACTACGCCCGGCGCGGCAGCCAAATCTCGAATCGCCGCAACACTGGCCTTATCTGCCTGCTCGGCGTCATGGGGATGGATACCGACGGCTGCGTACAACCGCCCCGGATAGCGCTGGGCGAGGGCCACCGCCTGGCGACTCGAGGCCAGATTATAGCCCACCACCACCAGCTGCGACACCGCTTTCGACTGCGCGCGTGCCAGCACGCGGTCCAGGTCAGCAGCAAAGGCCGGAGCATTGAGGTGCGCGTGCGTATCGAAGAGCATCGGAAGCGATGATAGCAGAGGGGGCCGGGGGTGAGGAGGACCGGTCACTCCTCCTGATGCAGCCGGCGGTAGACCTCACGGCGCGGCTGTCCCGTCTCGGCGACAAGCTGCGCGAGGGCCTGACGGCGGTTGCCTAGCTCGTCGCACAACGCGGCGAAGCGCCGGGCCAGCAGATCGTCGTCGCGGCGCAGCAGCTCCGGCTCCACCGCAGAGACCGTCGGCGGCCCCTCACCCGTGCCTTGCAGTACCAGGACGAACTCGCCGCGCGGTGGCTTGAGGGCGAGCTGCGCCGCGACCACGGCGGCCGGTCCGCGCACGACCTCCTCGTGGAGCTTGGTCAACTCGCGCCCCACAACAAGCTGCTGCGCCCCGGCAACGGCCGCAATGTCGGTGAGTGCCGCTTGGAGCCGGTGCGGGGTCTCGAAGAACACGGTGACACCCGGAAAGGCCGCGTAGCGCTCAACGAGATCGCGGCGTGCCCCACGCTTGCGGGGCAGAAAGCCTAGAAAGTGAACCGGCCCCGGCTCGCAGCCGGCCACCGAGAGAATCGCACTCAGCGCCGAGGGGCCGGGCAGGGGCACAACATCGTGTCCGGCGGCGTCCGCGGCGGTGACCAGCTCGGCGCCAGGATCGCTGATGCCGGGCGTGCCGGCGTCGCTGACCAGCGCCACGTCGCCCTGATCTAGCAATTCCAGGATGCGCGGCAGTTGCCGGCGCCGGTTGTGCTCGTGATAACTGATGAGCGGCGTGGCGATCTCGTAGTGGCGCAGCAACTTGGCCGTATGACGGGTGTCCTCGGCGGCAATATGACCGACCGAGCGCAACACCTCCAGCGCACGCAGCGTGATGTCACCCAAGTTACCGATAGGCGTCGCGACGACAAACAGGCGGCTCATGGCGCTACGCGATCAACGCCGCGTCCCCGCGTTGACGAGCACTACCGTCCCCAATCGCGGAGGTAGAGGAAGTCACGGTCTATCGTGCGCTGCGAGACCTTGGCGATCAGGGGCAGTTGGCGCTTGAACTGCGAGCCTTGTACCAGGGCGTGTACCCGCCGGACAAAGGCCGGATCGAGGCCCTCCGCGATCAGTTCGCCGGCGGAGTACCGCTCGTCTATCAGCAGGTACAGCAACTGGTCCACCTGCTCGTAGGTGAAGCCCAGCTCGCTCTCGTCCGACTGCCCTTCCCAGAGATCGGCGCTGGGCGGCTTGTCGAGAATGGCTTGGGGCACACCGAGCGCAGCCGCCAGTTGGCGCACTTGCGTCTTGTACAGGTCACCGATGGGGTTCAGAGCGCTGGCCATGTCACCCCAGAGTGTGCCGTAGCCCAGCAACAGCTCCGTTTTGTTGCTGGTGCCGACGACGAGGGCCTCAAACGCCTCGGACTGATCGTAGACGGCGATCATGCGCGCGCGCGCCATGACGTTGCCGCGGCGCTTGGGAGTCAGCTCCTCTTCCCAATCGGTATAGGCTTCGACCATCGGCGTAATCTCGAAGATGCGGTAGTCAATGCCGAGTGCTTCGACCACCCGATGCGCGTCACCGAGGCTGGCCGGGTTGCTGGTACGATAGGGCAGCATGATTGCCCGCACGCGGTCCGGCCCCAGCGCAGCGACCGCCAGGTAGGCCGTCAACGCCGAATCAATGCCCCCGGACAGCGCCACCACTACGCGCTCGTACCCGACCTTGGCAATCTCCTCCCGGATGAACCCGTGCAGCAGGCGCGTCGTCAACTCGACGTTGAGGCGCATCCCCTGATCCGCCCGCGCTGCCAGCGCCGGCGGCACGGTGAAGGTGCTCGGAGCGGCTTCGTCGGTGCTGGTAGTCATGGTAGATCGTAGTGGGAGCGGTAAATGCGGGTTAGCTCACGATAGGTCAGGTCCAGGCGCTCATCGCGCAACAAGGGCAGGCGGCTCCGCTGCCGGCGCAGCGGCACCGGCGAAAGTTTGGCCGTTACCAGACATTCCTCATAGTATGGTCCGTGAGCGAGGCGCTGTCCGTCCGGTCCGAACACGCTCGACCCGCCGAAGAAACTGATCCCGTCCTCGTAGCCGACGCGATTGCAGTGGACCACGTAGCAGGTCAGGAACTGCGAGTAGAACGCGCCGATACGCTCATAGGCCAGCGCGCTATCGAGATCGGGCGACGACTCGGACGTACCACGACCAGGCGAGCTGGAAATGCCGATCAAGACCTCCGCGCCGTCGTAGGAGGCGATAACGGCCGCGGCCGGGTGCCACAGATCCTCGCAAATCAAGACCGCGGCGCGCCCACAGCGACTGTCGAAGGCCCTCATGCGGTCGCCGGCCCCAAAGAAGCGGCCGTCGTCAAAGATGCCGTAGGTCGCCGGATAGACCTTGCGATGGACGTGCCTGATCCGGCCGCCTTCCAGGTAGGCGGCCGCGATGTAGAACTGCTGGCGCTCGGACTCCTCGACAAAGCCGACCAGCAGCGGCAGGTCGTGACTCGCCGCCAACAGCGGCTCCCACGACGGGTCATCGCACCGCCACGCCACGTCCGGGACCAAGTCCTTGACGTAATAGCCGGTCAACGACAGCTCCGGGAAGATGAGCAAGTCCACCCCGGCATCATGCGCTTGCGCGATGTAGGCCAGATGCATTTCAATGTTGGCCGCCACGTCACCGAGGCGCGGTGACACCTGCGCCAGCCCGAGCGTGCAATGCGGCTGGCGCCGGGGGGCTACGAGGGATGTGGTCTGCCGTTGGCTCTCCGTCACAGTGCTGTCCGTCTCCTGGTGGATTGTATCGCTCCGGGGAGTATCCGTCTCCCTTCCCCGCCGTCCCCCTGCACAGCGGGGGAACATAGGGGGCGCTTGAGGATACCGGCTTAATCGTCAACGCCGCTCGCCGATGGGCTGCGCCGGGATACCCCCGACGACCTGGTAAGGTGCCACGTCACGCGTCACTACGGCGCGCACGGCCACCACTGCGCCCCGGCCGATGGTGACACCGGGCAGCACCACCACGTCGCTGTAGAGCATCACATCATCCTCGATGGTCACGGGCGCCGTCCGGATTGGCGCCGCCAGCACGGGCACAGCGCGCTGCCCCGTATCGTGGCTATGGGTGTAGATTTGCGTTCGCCGGCCGACATGGACGCCGGCACCAATGCGGATCGGTGCCGAGCAATCGAGGTGGCAGTCGGACAGCACCACGCTGCCCTCCCCCAGCTCGAAGCTCGTCGCGCCCGCGACCGGCTCGTCAATACCGAGGCGCACCCGGTCGCGTATCTCGCAGCCGGCGTGCAGCCGGAGACGCAAGCTGCTCGTGAAGTAGAGGCCCTGATGCAGCGTCACACCGCCGCCAACGGTACAGCCGGGCCGCTGGCGTAGCACGGCGGCCCGCACGCGGCGCAGCGTGTGCCAGTAGGGGCGGAGCCGGTGCAGATCGGGCAGCGCACAGAGCCAGCGGCAGAGCGCGAGGTTGCCTGGCGAGCTAGGCATGACGGTTGCTCCGAGCGGCTAACTCCTGTGTCCAATTCAGCACACGCGCGGCCCGCTCGTCCCACGTATAGCGCCGTACTACCATGGCTGCCGCCGCGGCCAGGCGCCGGCCGCGTGTCGGATCCTGCAGGATAGCGGCGATACCGGCGGCGAGCGCCGGCGGCGCATCGGCCGGCACCAGCCAGGCAGTCTTGTCATGATCCAGCACTTCGCGCAAGGCTGGTAGGTCGGAGGCGACAATCGGCCGCTCCGCTGCCATGTACTCGAACAGCTTCAGTGGCGACGTGTATGTATGGGCAATCGGGACCGAGCCGCTGTTCGGCAGCACGAGCACGTCGGCGGCAGCTAGATAGGCGGGTACCTGCGTCGGCGGCACGTAGCCGGCGAGACACACCCGCTCGGCGAGGCCCTCCCGGCGCAGCCAGCCGGCAAAGCGGGTACGGTCCGCCGGCGTCCCGCCGACGATTACCACCTGCGCCGACGCCGGGAGGAGCGCCGCGGCGTGGGCCAGCGTGTCCACGCCTTTCCAGCGGTACAGGTGACCGGCATAGAGCACAATCTGCCGATCCACCGGGAGGCCGAGCCGCCGGCGGGCCTCCGTCGCGGAGAGCGCTGGTGTGAAACGCTCCAAATCCACGCCGTCGGGCGCGACGTGTACCGGCGGCGTGTCGCTTCCACCCCAACCGGCCAGCTCGCGAGCCAAGCCGTGGGAGATGGACACCACCCCGTCCAAGCGCGGCAGCAAACGGCGCAGCGCCCGACGGGCCAGGCGGCCTCGCGGGAGGTCGTGTGCCTCCCAGATGACCAACCGCGGCCGGCGCGGACCGACGACGACCGGCCACAGCAGCGGCCAATCGCGCGAGTACACCAGCGGACCGTCACCCATCGCACGACGCGCATACGCCGTAGCGGCCAGCGCAAAGCTCGCCGTCTGGACGGCAAACGCGGCTGGATTGAGCGGCGTCCTCGCCAGGGCCGGGAGGTCAATCGTGACGAGCTTCACCGGGTCGAAGCACGGCAGTGCCACGAGGGTGGGCGGATGCCGGACACCGTAGAAGGCCGCCGGATCACCGACGTTCCGTAGCTCGTCCAAGTTCGCGCGTCTTGGGTAGATCAAACGCACCGTGACGCCGCGCACCGCAAAGGCATCGCACATCTGGAAAATCTGGTAGACGTGCGCCTTCTCACTGGGGATACGCACATTGGCTAGGTAGATCAGACGACCACACTCAGACATTGGCCTTCATTGCGTGCGGAGTTCAGGCGAGCACCTCATCAGATAGTGCGTATCCGTCTCGCCGGTGACCACGAATCCCAGCCGCTCGTAGAACCGCCGCGCCGGGTTCACTTTCAAGACCTGCAAGCGCACCGGGAGGCAGTCACGCCGCGCTGATGCCAGGATGTCTTCGATGATGCGGGTGCCAATCCCTCGATTCTGGAACGGTGGCAGAAGCTCGATGTTGGCGAGGAAAAGGCCACCCTCCTCACTCTCTAGGCACAGTACACCAATGTCGCGGCCGCCGAGCTGCACAATCTGCCACTGCGCTGGGTCGAATGATGCACTGAAGCGACTCTGTTGGTCGGCTTCATTCCAACCCCAGGTCTGAGCGATATATTCCTTCAGAGTAACGGCCTTAACCTGATAAATGAAGTCGTAGTCGCCAGCGGTGGCAGGACGCAATGCGTAGCGCATTATTCGCCCTTACTGAAGCCACGACCCGCTACCGGATTGTCGCTCGGCCTCGCCCGGCACCGTCACCAGCGCGTGAAAGGAGGTCGCAAAAAATGGATCGTCAATGCCGTCGTCAAGCCGAGCCAGCGGCTGCACAAGCGCCTTGAGTGCAAGGAGCATCGGCAGCACGAGCCAAGCCCGCGTGCGTTTCATGTGCCGCAGGGCGTGCCATAGCAAGTAGTCGAGCAGCACGAGCACCCCGCCGTTCGTGCCCATCTCCACGATGTCAAAACCCGCCGACGTGAGCAAGCGGGGGAAGCTCTGCCCGGTCCAGCGCCAGTAGTCGGCAGCGGCATGCTCCATTTGCAAGAACGGTACTGCGACGTAGGCGTATCCACCGGGGCGCAGCGCCCGGCGCGCCTCGGCCAGCACGACCTCCGGCCGCTCCACGTGCTCCAGCACGGCCACCAGCAGCACCCAGTCGGCACAGTCGTCGGCTATCGGCAGCCGATGGCCGTCTCCCCGCAAATGACTGGCGCGCCCGGACAGATCGAGACCGTAGTAGCGCGCGGTCGGCGGGAGGGCGAACTTATCGCGAAAGGCGCCGCAGCCGATGTCGAGTACGACACCGTCCAGCCCGGCCAGGAACCGCTCGTTGAAGTAGCTCGACCGATCATACTGCCGCGGCCACAGCGCCCGCCTCACCCAGCTACGCATGTAGATGCTCACCGTTCCTCACCCCCGGCCCCCTCTCCACGTGATGTGGAGAGGGGGAGTCCGTCGTGGGCAGGCGGGAGTGAGAAGCGTGATCTCACTGTCACTAGTCAGCCTTACGCTCATCGCCTACCCTGGCCCGTCAGCGAACCACTGACCACTGGCTGGCCGTGCGTGTCCAGAGGTCAATCAGCCGCTCCAGGAGCACCTCCGGCTGGAAACGATCCCGCACGTGGTCGCGGGCACGGCGTCCCATCGTTCTCGCCAGGCGGCCGCTGTCCAGTATGACGTTGAGGCGGTCCGCCAGCGCAGCGTCGTCCCGGATAGGGACGATGAAACCGGACAGCGCCTCCTGAATGACATCCTCCGCACCGGCCACGTCGGTGGCCACCGCCGGGCGTTGCGCCGCCGCCGCCTCCAGTAAGACCAAGGCCGTTCCCTCATAGAGCGACGAAAGCGCCAAGACGTCACAGGCGCTGAAGTAGGCCACTACCGCCTGATGGTCCACGGCGCCCGCGAAGTGGACGTGATCGCCCAGCCGCAGCTTCGCGGCGTAGGCGCGCAGCGCCCGCTCCTGCGGCCCCTGCCCGACCAGCACAAACCGGGTCTGCGGTCGCTCCTTGACCACCCGCGCGGCGGCCTTCAGCAGCGTCTTCCCATCCTTCTGCGGCACCAGCCGCGCTACCCATAACACTAAACGAGTGAAGCGCCCCGCCAGCAGCGCGTCCCGCAGCAGCCGGCCATCGGGATTGACGAACCGGGTCAGGTCCACCGGCACGGGAGCCACCGTCACCCGCTCCGGAGCGAGACCGTAGCCGCACAGCTTGCGGTGCTCGCGCGTGGTGCCGACGCGCACGGTATCGGCGCGGCGGACGAGCCAATGCGCCAGGACGTGTAGCGCGAGATTGACCGGTCGCTCCAGCAGCCAGTACGGATTGTCCAGGATGTCGAAGTGAATCTGGAGGTTGAACGGCAGTCCGTGCCGCCGCGCAAGCAGCCAGCCGACCAAGCCGGTGAGGAACGGGTCTTGCGCCGTAATTACGTCAATCGGCGTGGTGCGTAGCAGTTCCTTGCCCAGACGGTAGGCTGCCGCCGGATAGCGCCACCGCCCCGACACGGCGAAGGGATACGACCATAGCCGTGGCCCTAGCTCTAGGCGGTCGTCGAGGCGCCGGAGCGAGGCTCCCGCGTGCGAGCGCACCAGCACATGCAGCCCGTCCAGGCGCTCCGCGTATTGGCGGTGCCGCGTCAGCGTGTCACCGATGTTGACCCGGTCCTCGCTCGGTGATGCAGCCAATTGCTGGTCGAGACTCAGCGACAGCACCGCCGGTCCCCGGCTCGGAGCCGTCATGGCTCGCTCCCAACTGCCGGTCGGTGTGTCTCGCCGGCCAGCAGCGGCGCCAAGCCGGCCGCAAAGTGGCGGGTCGTCAGGCCGGCCTCGATGGCCGCTCGTCCGGCTTGGCCGACGCGGCGCGCCAGCCGCCGGTCGTCGAGCAAGCACCGGAGCGCCGCCGCGAGCGCCGCCGCATCGCCGGGTGGCACCGTCAGCGCCTCGCGTCCCGGCACGACGTAGTCGGCAAGCGCCCGCCGCTCGCTCACGACGGCAGCGCGACCCGTCGCCATGGCATCCAACAGGACCAGCGTACCGGAGCAGTCGGAGCCGTGCGGCCAGCCGTCTCCGTGGGTGGGGACGGCAACGCACGCCGCTGCACGATACAGTTCCCGCAGCTTGGCCGGGGGCTGGTCCAGCAGCAGTTCCACATTGGCCGGGAGCTTCAGCCCGGCGACGTTGGCCCGGCCGGCAACAATCCGGACCGGCACGTCGAGCCGGGCTGCTGCACCGACCAGCGTGCCGTAGTCGCGGCCAGGATCGCGCCCGGCGGACAGAATGAAGGGCTGCCGACCGGTCGGCCGGTCGTCGGCCAGTGATACTGCCGTGTGGAAGCGGGCATCCACCCCCGACCGCACCACCGGGAGCTCCCGGTGCGGTCGCCCGAGGCGTGTAGCGAGGTCGTCCGCCTGTGCCTGCGCCACGCAGACAATGCCGTCGGCGCCGCCCAATGCCCAGCGGAGCACGTGCTGCAACGGCGTTCGTCGGCGCAACAGCGTCGAGAGGGTCATGTTGAGCCAGAGCATCCGCGGCCGCTGCCAGCGCCGGAGACGCTTCACGAGGAGCAGTGGCCAACCGGCAATGAGCAGCGCCGCATCCGCCTGACGTAGCTGACGCCAGGTGCGGAGCTGGAGCACGTCCGGGCCGAGCCGCCCGATCTGCTGGGCTGCCCACCGCCCCACCGCCGGATACGTCGGCTCCCACACCGTCGCCCGAATGCCGAACGCGGCGAGGTGGTTGTAGCCAAAGAGGAGCGTATCGGGCTGCTGCCCGGCACGCCACTGCTCCAGCAGCGGCAGCTTGCGTTGTGAGAAGACATAGTGTACGCGCATCGAGCAATCAGCCTTCAGCATCGCCTCTCGTGCTGCACACACTCTATGCTCTCTGCGCTCCCCGTGGCCAAAACTGGTTTCCTTGCTGTCATCATGCATTACCGCCGGGAAGCCACTGCGGATGGGTTGCGGCCAACTGGGCGCGAAACTGCTCGAAGGCAGCGTCGCCCGCGCACTCATACGGAGGGAGCAGCCGCAGCGGGAAGTCCGGCTGATGCAGTTTGCTGAAGAACTTGTCATAAGCGCCGTCCATGTGTGCCGTAGCGCCAACGGCCTGGTGCAACACGGCGCCCACTTCCCGCAGCTCCCCCATCATGCTCCGGAGCACGGGCACGTCCTGGGCGACCCCAGCCGCGTAGTAGCGGCGCATCCGGGCCAGGTTGGCGGTGGAGCTTGAGGCCAGCAATCCACAAGGCCCGATCAGGCTGCCGGCGCCAAAGCCGAACTCGGTGAAGAAGTGGCGGATTTGCGGGACCAGCGTGAGCAGGCCGATCACTGTCCGTAGCTCGCCTGCGCCGTACTTGGTAGCAACGAGGTTGGGGTGCTCGGCGGCCAGCGGGACATACTCCTCTGCGGTGAGTACCCGCCCTGCCCGCGGCAGGTTGTAGTGGAGGAAGCGCAGCTCGGGAAACCGGCCACAGACCTCCCGGAAGAACGTGCGTAGCTCGTGGTCGCTGAGAGCTCCCCAGCTGGGAAGCGAGATTTGGAATGCACTAAACCCCAGCGCAGCGGCGCGCTCGATCCGCTCGATAATCGTGGTGAGGGACAGGCTAATCACCCCGACCATCGGATGCACGTCCGGCGCGCGCGTCTCCTCGCGGAACACGCGCGTAATCTCGTCGAACTGCCGGTCGCTGACCGCGTAGCCCTCGCCGGCGGTTCCGAAGACGTACAGGTGCTTCATACCCTCCCCGATCAACCCGCGTACTCCAGCGCGAAACAGGTCCTCGTCCAAGGACCAGTCCGCTCGCCAGGGTACGCAGGCGGTGCCCAGGATGGTGCGCGGGTAGCGGGCCTCCGCTTCGGTGTGGGAGGTAGTCTCTGTCTGTCTCATGGCTCTTTCCTGCCGGTTTCTGTCTCGTCACTGCGGCTTCCGCCGGCATGACACAAAGGGGGCATGGGTGACGGCACCATAGCACCATGCACCGAGGCGTCACCGCAGGTACACTCTAGGATGCTATCACTCCAGGGCCTGCGCCGGAGGGGTGGTGGCTGCTCCAATGAGGTGAAATATGGTTGCAGAATTGGCGCTCAAAGGCCCCGTGATCCGCACGGAGCTACCAGGCCCGCGCGGACGAGCGCTACTGGCCCTGTCCGCAGAGTACGAGCCGCACTCGATGACCGACCAAGTGCCGCTTGTCTGGCAGCGGGCCGAGCGTTGCTGGGTGGAGGACGCCGACGAGAACGTCTTCCTCGACTTCACCTCCGGCGTGGTGGTCGCCAACGCCGGTCATTCGCATCCACGGCTAGTCGCTGCTATGCGCGAGCAGGCCGATCAAGTGGTCAACTGCTACGACTTTCCGAGCGAGTGGCGCGTGCGGCTGGCGCAAAAGCTGGTCGAGATCACACCGCCCAACCTGGACAAGGCTGTCATCTTGACGACGGGCGCCGAGACAACGGAAGCCGCGATCAAAATGGCGCGTTTGGCGACAGGGCGCTACGAGATCATCTCCTTCCACGGCGGATTTCATGGCCGGACGTTCGGCGCCATGACCATTGGCGGGCGCCGGCAAGGTGCTGGCACGCGCGGCTACGGCCCGTTCCTGCCGGGCGTTGTCTTTGCGCCGTTCCCCTACTGCTATCGGTGCCCGTTCGGCAGCACGCCGGACTCGTGTCGGTTGCACGGCACCGACTATCTCGATTGGCTCGTCGAGACGGAGACCGAGGGCCGGGTTGCGGCGGTCATTACCGAGACCTACCAAGGCGCCGCCGGTTCGGTAATGGCGCCCCCCGGCTGGTTCCCGAAGCTGGCACAATGGTGCCGCGACCGAGACATCCTGCTCATCATTGACGAGGTACAAGCGTCGTTCGGCCGCACCGGCAAGCTCTTCTGCTACGAGCACTATGACGTTGTGCCCAACATCCTCTGCCTGGGCAAAGGCATTTCTAGCTCCGTTCCGCTCTCTGCCGTTGTGGCCGAGTCGCGGATAATGGATGCGCTGAGTCCCGGCTCGATGGGCAGCACCCACGGCGGCAATGCGTTCTGCTCGCGAGTGGCACTGGAAAATATCGAGGTCATCATCGCCGAGCAGCTCTCGGAGAACGCAGCGGTGCTGAGTGGGCTGTTCAATCGTCGGTTGCAGCAAATGGTCGAGCGGTGGGACTGCGTCGGCGAGGCGCGTGGCCTCGGTTTGGCTTGGGGGCTGGAGCTCGTCCGCGATAAAACCTCGTGCGAGCCGGCGCCGGATGCCACGCGAGCGATCATCGAGGCAGCCTACCGGCGTGGCCTGCTCTTGATCGCGCCCATTGGCTTCTACGGCAACGTCATCCGCATCTCGCCACCGTTAGTTATCACGGAAGAGGAAGCGACGGTCGGGCTGGACCTGCTCGAAGCGGCTATCGCCGAGGTAGTAGGGTAGAGGCATAAGTCCACCACGGCAGAGGCCGCTCCGGCGGTTACCCGGCCCATTTCGGACCAGAATAACCTCAGGGCAGCACGTCGCGCTTTGTAAGGAAGCCGGTCCCCGCGAACACAGCGGCACTCCGTACCTTGGAATGGGCTATGAGCGAGTCGCGGCCGAGTATCTCGGCCTTCTTCCCTTGCTACAACGACGGCGGCACCATCGCCTCGATGGTCATCGAGATGACGCGGGTGCTCCGCGAGTTGACCGACGACTACGAGGTCGTCGTCGTCGAGAACGGTAGCACCGACTACACCAACGACGTCCTCGACGAGCTGGAAACACTTTACGCGGCGGACGCCGATGCCGGAGCTACGCGATTGGATGAGCGGTTGTGGCGTAGCTCCGTCACGGCGGACGGACGGCTGCGGATCATGCGGTACGAACAGCCTCTCGGATACGGCGGGGCGCTGCGCGTCGGCTTCGCGTCGGCTACGAAGGAGCTTATCTTCTATACCGATGGTGACGCGCAATACGACGTGCGGGAGCTGCGCGTGCTGGCACCTCGCATGGTAGACGGGGTGGATTTGGTGATGGGCAACAAGATCACCCGCCACGATCCTCTCCACCGCATCATCATCGGACGGCTCTATCATCACCTGGTCCGGCTGCTGTTCAGCCTGCGTATCCACGACACCGACTGCGACTTCCGGCTGATGCGCCGGTCCATCTTCGACCGGGTGACCTTGACGCAGGACAGCGGCGTTATTTGCCTGGAGCTGATGCGGCGAGTGCAAGACGCCGGCTTCTCCACCGTCGAAGTGCCGGTCCACCACTACCACCGTGCCTACGGCGTCTCGCAGTTCTTCAACGTCCGCCGCCTCTGGGCGGTCGGTATCGGCATCCTTGTGCTCTGGTGGCGGCTGGTCATCCAGGGCGAGGGCAAGCGAGCGGCTCCGCAGCCCCCGGCTCCCGCTCCACTCGGAGAGCGTGGCAAGCGGCCGGCGGCGGATACCGGCGGCGCGAAAGAGGGCGCTGGGGAGCGCTGATCGTTTAGAGGCTTATGGGTAACGCGGACCTGGCACACCACTTCGCCGGCCGGCGCGTGCTCGTCACCGGGGGCCTGGGCTTTATCGGCAGCAATCTGGCGCGGCGGCTGGTTAGTCTTGGCGCACAGGTGGTGCTCGTGGACGCCATGATCCCGCATCACGGCGGGAACTACTTCAACGTAGATGATGTGCGCGACCGGCTCACCATTGTCGAAGCGGACATCCGCGATCAGCCCCGCCTCAGCTCGCTGGTGCGCGAGCAGGACATGGTCTTCAACTTGGCCGGGCAGGTGGCCCACATAGATAGCATGAACGACCCCTTCATGGACCTGGAGATCAACTGCCGGGCACAGCTGGCGCTCATGGAGGCCTGTCGGTGGCACAACCCGACAGTCAAGGTAGTGTATGCCAGCACCCGGCAGGTCTATGGCCGGCCGGAATACGTGCCGGCCGATGAGCGCCATCCCACCCGGCCAACCGACGTCAACGGGATCAACAAGATCGCCGGCGAGCGTTACCATATCCTCTATCACGAGGTCTACGGCATTCGCGCTGCTGCGCTTCGGCTGACGAATACCTACGGGCCGCGGCAGGCGCTCCGGCTCGGACCGCGGCAAGCCTTTATTCCCTACTGGCTGCGGCTCGCCATCGAGGATCAAGAAATCGAGGTATGGGGCGACGGTCGCCAACTGCGCGACTTGACCTACGTTGACGACGTAGTAGAGGCGTTCCTGCTCGCTGCTGCCAGCGATGCCGCCGACGGTGAAGTCTTCAACGTCGGGGGGCAGCAGCCGATCAGTCTGCGCGACTTGGCCGAGCTGATCGTGCGGGTGGCCGGCAGTGGTCGGGTGGTCTACCGCGCATTTCCGGACGAGCGGAAGCGCATTGACGTGGGGAGTGTCTACCTCGAATCCGGCAAGATCGCACGGGCGCTCGGCTGGCAGCCACAAGTGGAAGTAGCCGAGGGGGTACGCCGCACGATTGCCTATTTCCGGGAGTATCGGGCGCAGTATCTGCCCGCCGACGCTGCACAACCATAGCCGCAATCGGATGGGGCCGGGGGATGAGACGCACGCTGGCGGCGCGCCCCAGAAAACACTAAGGACCAAGTAAGTGATGCGCGAAGTCCCGTTCTTCTTAACCAAGCCGCAATACCTCACCATCAAGGATGAGCTGGATGCGGCGGTGCAGCGCGTCTTGGATACGAGCTTCTTTGTGCTCGGCACGGAGCTTACGGCATTCGAGGCGGCCTGGGCCGACTATTTGGGTGTCGCGCGGGCCGTCGGCGTCGGCTCCGGCACCGAGGCCATCCACCTGGCGCTCCGGGTGCTGGACATCGGGCCGGGTGACGAGGTGCTGACCGTCTCGCACACTGCCGTAGCGACGACCGTGGCGATCTCCTCGACGGGTGCCACCCCGGTCTTCGTGGACATTGACCCGCACACGTACACGATGGATTGCACGGACTTGGAGCGGCGCATTACGCCGCGCAGCAAGGCCATCGTCCCCGTCCATCTCTACGGCCACCCGGCGGACATGGACCGCATCCTTCCGCTGGCCGAGCGTCATGGCTTGGTAGTGGTGGAGGACGCGGCCCAGGCGCATGGGGCGGCCTACCGTGGCCACCGCTGCGGCACACGCGGTGCTGCGGGAGCCTTCAGCTTCTATCCCACGAAGAATCTCGGCGCTTATGGCGACGGCGGCGCGGTGGTCACGGACGATACGGTGCTGGCGGCGCGGTTGGTGCTGCTGCGGAACTATGGTTGGAGCGAGCGCTACTACAGCGCGATCAAGGGCTACAACTCCCGCCTCGACGAGTTGCAGGCGGCCATCCTCGGAGCAAAACTGCCCTATCTGGATAGCTGGAATGCCCGCCGCCGCCGGTTGGCCGCCCTCTATACCGCAGCATTGGCCAGTGACGCCGGGGCGAGTGCAATCCAAGTGCCTACCGAGGCCGCGGGGTCAGCGCACGCCTACCATCTCTATGTCGTGCGCGTACCGGAGCGCGACCGGGTGCAGGCCGGGCTACGCGAACGCGGCATCGCCACGCAAGTACACTACCCGGTGCCGGTGCATTTGCAGGAGGCCTATCAGGACCTCGGCTACACTCCCGGCAGTCTCCCGCACACCGAGCAAGCGGCTGCGGAAATCTTGTCGCTCCCTCTGTACCCGGAGCTGACCGAGGACGATGTGCAGTACGTTGCTGCGGCGCTCCGCGAAACCGTTGCCGGCCTGTAGTGCGGAACTGAAAGCTGACGGCTGATAGCTGATAGCTACCCATGAACCGCGACGAATACGCGCGCCTCTACCGGCTCGAAGACCGGCTCTGGTGGTTCGTGGGCATGCGCCGGATCGCCGAGGCACTCCTCGCGCCCACCCTTGCCGATGGCGCGCTCTGCATCCTCGACGCCGGCTGCGGCACCGGCGGCGCCTTACGCTGGCTCGCGCCGTATGGCCGGGTGTGGGGCATGGACCGGTCAACGGACGCGCTCGCCTACTGCCGGCGGCGGCGGCTGACGCGGGTCTGTCAGGGTTCCCTCCTGGCGCTGCCGTATCCCGACGCCACGTTCGACCTCATAACCAGTTTCGACGTGCTCTACCATCACGGTGTGTCCGACGATGTGGCGGCGCTACGGGAGTTACGTCGAGTAGTGCGCCCGGGCGGCTGGGGACTGGTGCGCGTGCCGGCTCTACCGGCGCTGTGGAGCGCACACGACGAGGCCGTCCACGCTCGACAGCGGTACTGGCTCGGTGAGCTACGGGCCAAAGCCGAGCAGGCCCAGTGGGAGGTGGTCCGCGGTACCTACGCGAACACCCTGCTGCTGCCGGGTGCCGCGGCTGCCCGCTGGGTCAAGGCGGCCCGCCAGGAAGCCGGCGGCCACAACGGAGAGTCGGAAGTGCAGGAGGTGTCCGGTTTGGTCAATGCGGCGTTGACTGCAACCATGTGGCTGGAAGCGCAGTGGCTGCGGTGGGCCGACCTGCCGCTGGGCCTGTCCGCCCTCGTGTTGCTGCGAGCGCGCTGACCACACCGCTGGGCACGGCCGCCGGCTGCTCCTAAAGCTGGTAGGGCTGAAAGGTGGCGGCCAGTCGTTCGGGAACGGTGCCGGTGATGACGGTACCCTGAGCCTCGTACTGTTCGTCCTCGACCGTTCCCGAGGTATGGAAGAGTTGGACCAGTCTGCCCAGCCGATACGGGATGCGGACCCGCAGCTGAACCTGATCCTCGGCGGCGATGGTGGTCTGGATAGCTTGGAGCAAGTCGTCGAGACCGTCGCCGTGGACCGCGCTGATGGGCACCGGATTGGGCAGCTCCCCGAATTGATCGCTTGTCTCGTCTTCCTTAGCCCCGGCAGCGGATTGTGCGGCAGAGGCGGTCAGAGTGCGCCTGGTAGCGGGCGGGAGCCGGTCCAGCTTGTTGAGCGCCGTAATCATCGGCTTGGCCGAGATGTGGAGCGCGTTCAGCGTATGGCCTACGGTAGCGATCTGCTCGCGCATATTGGGATGCGTAGCGTCCACGACATGGACCAAGACATCGGCCTCGTCCACCTCTTCCAGCGTGGCCCGGAACGCGGCGATGACATTGGTAGGCAGCCGTTGGATGAACCCGACCGTGTCTGTCAACAGGATGGCTTGTCCGCCCGGCAGTTGCACCCGCCGCGTCGTGGGATCAAGTGTGGCAAAGAGCTTGTCTTCCCGGAGTACGTCGGCATTGGTGAGGGCATGGAGCAGGGTGGACTTGCCGGCATTGGTGTAGCCGACGAGCGCGACAATCGGTGGGCCGGCGGCTTTGCGCCGGGACCGATACAGCCCGCGCTGGGAGCTGATGGCCGCGATCTTCTTCTTCAGTTCGGCAATGCGCCGACCGATACTGCGCCGGTCCGTTTCCAGTTGGGTTTCGCCGGGGCCGCGGGTAGCGATACGACCGCCGCGCGCCCCGCCGGTCCCGGCCTCGGCGCCACCGAGCCGGGACCACTCCTCCCAAATCTGGCTCAGGCGGGGACGCAGGTACTCCAGTTGGGCCAGCTCGACCTGGAGCTGACCCTCCCTTGTCTGGGCACGTTGGGCAAAGATGTCCAGAATGAGCGCCGTCCGGTCTACCACCCGGCGCCGCAGCCGCTCGCCGAGGTTCCGCTGCTGGGTAGGGCTGAGATTGAGGTCGAAGATGGCGAGGTCGGCTTGCTCCGCAGACAGAAATTCGCCCAACTCGGCCACTTTGCCGGGGCCGATGTAGGTCGCCGGATACGGCCGGTTCAGCCGTTGCACGAGCGTCCCCACGACCTCGGCACCAGCGGTATTGGCCAGCAGGGCAAGCTCGGCGAGCGAGTCTTCCAGCGGGAGCGCGGCGGCGCCGGGCGCGTCCGTATTCGGCTCTCTGGAACCTTGTCGTACCTCAACGCCGACCAGAATGGCGCGCTCGGGGTGGGCGCGAACCGTTGCCGGGTCAAGTGCTTGCTGCGCCAGCCGGCTATTGAGGCGGTCCATGGCCGCCTGTGCCCAGCGAGTAGCCATACCGTATGCAAACCCTCGAACCTACGAGACAACCGGCGCGGGCCGGCCTCGGCCTAGTGTACCACCGCCATGCCTCGTCCTATGCCTGCCGTCCCTGACCATCAGTCAAGCCGGCCTGCCGCAAGCTAGGGTGGTGCAGATCAAGCGGTCGGCTATACCCTTGGGGGTCATGCTGCTACGACTCGTCGCGCTCCCGCGGCGCAGCCTCACGCCGATAGCCATAGTGGTAGTGATCGCGCTTGTGGGCATGGCGCTGGTGACCCGTGTGTCGAACTGGCTCGCCGTGCTGCTGGTCATTGTATTGATGGTCGTGGTCAGTGCCAGTTTCGACCTTATCTTGCGGGGCGCTGGCCGGGACCGTCCCGCCTGGGACCAGTTCATCTTGCCCAATCTACTCATCGTCGGGACAGCGCTGTTCCTGCGCTTAGTAGCATCGGGAGGAGGCGTAGCCATCGGACTAGCGCTTTTCGGTGTCCTCCTCGTCCTAGTCGCCTGGGCAGAGCAGCACTATTGGCTCGATGCCACCGATCACCGATGGTCTACACTGGCGCTCATCGTCATCAGCTATGTCGTTGTCTTCGCGTTCTACGCTGCCATCTACCAGTTGAAGGTACGCACGTTATTCAACGCGCCGGCCATCGTCATCTTTACGTTTCTGATCGCGGTGCGCCTCATCCGTCTGACCGACGACCTGCTGCCGTATTCACGACTGGCGCCCTATGCTGCCTTTGCAGCACTGGTGGTCGGCGAGGCGACATGGGCACTCAACTACTGGCCGCTCAACGGCTTGCTCGGCGGCGCTTTCCTCCTGACCGTGCTGTACTTCGTGGTGCAGGTCCTAGTTCAGCACCTCGCCGGTCGCCTCACGCCGCGCACCCTCGTCGAGCACGGAGCCGTCAGCCTATTCGCCGCCGCGCTGATCCTCTGGCGCGGGCTGTAGTGTGCTCCGCTGTGCCGACAGTTCGCGAAGGCCACGCTCACGATTGGCGAGCGGTGTCGTACAGGTAGTGATCCAAGTGCAGAGCCAGATCGCAAGGGGGCTGGGCCGCCTAGCCAAAGAGTCCGCCGCCGGGGAGGCCCCGGGGCATCCGGCCACGGGCGAGGTCGCGCATCATCCGTCGCATCTGTCGGAACTGGTTCAGGAGTTGGTTGACCTCGCGGACGGTGGTGCCGCTGCCGCGGGCAATACGGCGGCGGCGCGAGCCGTTGATGATCTGCGGCTGCTGGCGCTCCTGGGGCGTCATCGAGTAGATGATCGCCTCGACCCGGCGGAACTGCCCCTCGTCGAGCGCCTCGGCCATGCCGGGCTGGTTGGCGAGGCCGCTGAAGCCGGGCACCATCTCCAAGAGCTGCGACATTGATCCCATCCCACGTACCTTCTGCATCTGGTCCAGAAAATCCTCCAGGTTGAAGGTGGCGGAACGCATCTTCTTTTCGAGCGCCACGGCTTCCTGCTCGTCAAACGTCTCCTGGGCACGCTCGATCAGCGATACCATGTCGCCCATGCCCAGGATGCGCGAGGCCAGGCGGTCGGGATGGAACGGTTCGAGCGGCTCGATCCGCTCACCCACGCCGATGAACTTGATCGGGATGCCCGTCACCGACCGGATGGACAACGCAGCGCCGCCGCGAGCATCGCCATCCATCTGCGTGAGGATCAGGCCGGTCAGGCTCACCTGCTCGTGGAATTGCTGGGCGACGTTGACCGCCTCCTGTCCCGTCATCGCGTTGGCAACGAGGAGCACGTCGCGCGGCCGGACCGCCGCGCTCATCGCGGTCAGTTCCTGCATCAACTCCGTGTTGATCTGCAAGCGGCCGGCCGTGTCAATGATCGCGGCCGTATGACCTTCCTGCCGGCCCCAGGCGACGGCGCGGGTGGCGATGTCTACAGGGCTAGCCTTGGTGCCCTCTTCATAGACGGGGATGTCCACTTGCCGGCCGAGGGAGAGTAGCTGTTCGACGGCGGCAGGACGATACACGTCGGCAGCGACCAGATAGGGTCGCTGGCCGGAGCGCCGCAGCATCAGTGCGAGCTTGGCGGCGGCGGTCGTCTTCCCTTGCCCCTGCAATCCCACGAGCATGAGCGGCGTCGGCGGTGCCCCGGCGAGGTCGAGCGGCACGCTCTCCCCGCCGAGCACTTCCACCAGCGCCTCGTTTACGATCTGGAGCACTTGCTGGGCCGGAGTCAGGCTGTCCAGTACGTCAGCGGCCAGTGCCTGTTCGCGCACCCGGTTGGTGAAGGTACGCGCCACGCGGAAGTTGACATCGGCTTCGAGCAGTGCCAAGCGCACTTCGCGCAACGCCTGGTCTACGTCGGCCTCGTGCAACCGTCCCTTGCTCCGCAAGCCGCGGAACACGCCCTGTAATCGCTCGGTCAGCGCCTCAAACACGGAATAGTCCTTTTCTGCGCCGCATCCCGCTCTACATGCCATTGTAGCGCGTCTGCGGCCGGAGATGATGCATGCTCGGCGCCGGCTCCGTAGGCACTGTGGCCGCGGTAGCTCAGTCGCGCTGGAAGAGGGCGCCGACAAAGCGGTGCGGATCGAAGGGAGCCAGGGCGTCGAGGTGCTCACCCGTGCCGACGAACTTGACCGGCACGCCAAGCTCTTCGCTCACCGCGAGGACCATGCCGCCTTTGGCGGTACTGTCGAGCTTTGCGAGAACGACCCCGGTCACGCCGATGGTCTCGGTGAAGGCCTTGGCCTGGAGAATGGCGTTCTGGCCGGTCACGGCATCGAGCACGAGCAGCGTTTCGTGTGGCGCGCCGGCTTCTTGGCGTGCGATGGTGCGGCGCACCTTGCCCAGCTCGGCCATCAGGTTGACCTTGGTATGCAGGCGACCCGCCGTGTCCACGATCACGCAGTCGGCGCCGCGCGACCGGGCGGCGGCGAGGGCGTCGAAGACGACGGCGCCAGGGTCGGCGCCGGCTTGATGGGCAATAACCTGGCAGCCGGAGCGCTCCCCCCAAATCTTGAGTTGGTCAATCGCCCCGGCGCGGAACGTGTCCCCGGCGGCCAGCAAGCACCGGCGGTCGGCGTGTCGCTGCAGCCAGGTAGCCAGTTTGGCGATTGCGGTGGTCTTCCCAACCCCGTTCACGCCAACGACCAAGATCACCGCGAGATCGTCGGGGGGCAGGTCCAGCGCCGCGTCGCCGCTGGACACCAATTGCCGGACCAGCTGCGCTTTCAGTGCGTCTTCCGCCGGCCCGGCGTCGGTGATACCCTGGTCGCGCACCGTCCGTTGCAGGGTCTCGGTCAGGCGTGCGGTGGTCATCGCGCCCACGTCGGATGCGATCAGCAGTTCTTCCAGCTCCTCCCAGAATTCGGTATCCAGCCGGCGGCTATCATGAAAGAGTTGGCGGATGGCGCCAAACAGGCCGCCGCGCGTCGGTGCCAACGCTTCACCGTAGTCGGCGTCCGGCGCCGTAGCCGGTACGTCTGCTGACGCCGGGGCCTGCGGGCCTTCCGAGGGGGACTGTGCCGCACGGCGCCGGAATGGGTTCCAACTCACGGTGATTCCTTTCCGCGTTCGTTTTTCATCGCTGTTCGTTACAGGGTCACGTGCTCGGTCGCAGGCGGTGGAGCACCGCTGAAATTCGAGGCAGCCGCCACGTAGTATCGCAGATTACGGAGAGGCGCTGGCCAATGTCTGCTCTGCACAGTCTTGGTCTCGCAGGCAGCCCCTACATGGCCCCGGGCGACGCAGCCGCGCTCACCGAGCGGCTGCCGCGTCGGCAGCTGCTCAAGTTGCTCGGTGCCTTGCCCTTTGCCGCGCCCGCGCCGCTCCACGCGGAGCAATCGCCGTCGCTTGCCCCGATCATCTCTCGTGCTCCCCGTATACTCCCGGAAGTGGCGGTGAGTATTGACGATGGCTGGGATCCCTATTGGGTAGGCCAGGCTTTGGACATCCTCGACGCCTTCGACCTCAAAGCCACCCTGTTCCCAACCGGAGCCGTGGTCCGTCAGAACCCCGACCTGTGGCGGCGAGCACACGCGGCCGGCCACGAGCTTGGCAATCACACCTTCACTCACCGCCCGTTGCCGCAGCTTACGAATCGAGAAATCTTGGCTGAGATTGACCAAACGCAGGCCGCTGTTCAAGACGCGACCGGCTCGGACAGGCCAATGCAACTGCTGCGACCACCAAGCATGCTCGGATTCACGACGTGGGGTGGCGACCGACGGATCAGGCAAGTCGTCGCCGAACGTCAACTCCGCATTACGCTCTGGGACAGCGCCAGTAACGCCGTGGTTATGCCCCGACGCGAAGACCCGGCAGCGGTCTTGGCCGAAGTCGTCCGTGATGCGCGCCGTGGCTCCATTGTGGTGCTGCACTTCATCCGTGACGACATTCACGCTTTACCATTAATCCTGATGTACCTGCGACGGCATTACCGGCTGGTGACAATCTCGCAGCTATTCGAGAACGTGTACGAGTACATCGTGGAAGAGGCGCTGAACGAGGGCGTCATCTGACAACCGCTCAGGGTGGTGCTTCGGCCGGATAGACCTCGATCTCGGCGAGCGAGGTAAAGCCCGGGTGTCCGTGGTTGGACAGGATACGGAGCATCACCCAGATTCCCCGGGTCTCGGGAAACGTGAACCGCAGCGGTGCCGGCACCGGGTCCTCGCGGCGGCGGGTAGCATCACGCAGCAGCCGCTCCGCCTCTTCCCGTGGGAAGGTGGCTTGCAGGACGGATTTGTAGCCGGAGTCGGGGCCGGTGACCGAGATCAGCAGCTCGAAGTCGCGGGGCCACGATTGCGGTGGTGAATTCGGGCTGACACGCAGGATGAGCTTCCCCATTGACGAGTTCAGCGCGGCCCTGAACACCAATTCCGCCGGAAACTCGGCCTGCTCCGAGCGCCAGTCCGCGACGTTGGCCTGCCAGAACGAATCGATGAGCGCCGACGGGCCGTGGCCGTCTTGCGAGGGGACGTTGGCGCCGACATAGCTCCCCCCGTACACCGACAGGAGGACATTGGTGCCCTCCAGCGAGGTAAAGCCGCCGCGCAGCCCGACCGCAATCCGCGCGGCCTCCTCAGCGGTCAGCGGCGTCTTCGCGGCCTCTCCGGCGACGATCCAAGCCGGTACCACGACGATTGCAACAATAAACGTGCCGATGAGCAGGTTACGCAGCGTGGCACGCGAGGGACGCCATTGCCAGAAGGGCCGGTTTTCCGTCTGGGCAGCCGCCGCGAAGCGGCGTAGCTCCGCGGCGCACTCGTCACAGTAGCGCGCGTCCGGTGGGTCCGGCTCCGGCACGTCCCGGCGCCAAGGCCGGGGCCGCTCGGGCGGGGGCCGCTCTGCCGGGGGCACCTCGTGCAGACAGAAGTCGCAGAACGACATGCGGCAGCGGCTACAGCGCTGCTCGGTAATGCGGTGCGGGTGGTTGTAGCACCGCTGCTGTTCGAGAAGGCCACCACGTAGCATCGGAGATCACGCGGAAGGAGCAGTAAACGGGGGCCGGTGGCGACGCCGGCAGCACACCACCGATTTCCGTAAGACCGTGTACTTGCGGCACACCATCGCGCCTGAGCGCGCCGGTTACTGAGCGCAAAGGGTTGCCCTCAGTATACCAACGGGCAGCCGGGGCCTCGCGCTGTCCGCTCGGTGCCGCCTCGCAGCGCCCTCATCGGCGCTCTCGGCTGCTACCATTGGATATGGGCGCCTGTCTGGCGCGGGCGCAGCAAGGAGGCGACACTGCTGCGTGTGCCCGATTTTGCTCAACGAGGAGGCCACCATCAACGAGCCAGCACTGGAGACCATAGACCGCTTCATTGCCGCGCAAGCCATCGACTCGTCGCGGGCGGGGTGGAAGACGCGCCTGCCACGGCCGCCGGTCCTCAGCTTTGACGCCACCAAGAGCTACTTCTGGGACCTCGACACCAACCTCGGCGCTATCGCCATCCGGCTGCTGGCAGACGTGGCGCCGGTACACGTTGCCAGTACGCTCTATCTCACGCGGCTGGGGTTCTACGACGGCCTGATCTTCCATCGTGTCATCAGCGACTTCATGGCGCAAGGGGGCTGTCCGCTGGGGACGGGGACCGGCGGCCCCGGCTATCAGTACGACGGGGAGTTCGATCCCGGCGTCAAGCACGACCGCCCCGGCCTCCTCAGCATGGCCAATGCCGGACCGGGCACCGACGGCAGCCAGTTCTTCCTGACCTTCGTCCCGACGCCCTGGCTCGACGGCCAGCACACTATCTTCGGAGAGGTCGTCGAGGGCATGGACACGGTGCGCGCATTAGAGCTGTGCGGCTCGCAGAGCGGCCAACCCCGCCAACGTCTGGAGATCAGGAAAGCCGGTATCCGGGTCGAATAGGGTCGGGGTACCAGGGAAACCGGCTGTCGCTCGCGCCAAGCCATTGACGATAGTGGCACAGCCGCCTAGACTAGAGGGGCACGTGGTCTGTGCCCTCGCGCCGTCACTGGATTGTGCAGACCAACGCGCCGGAGCCGCCCTCGCCGCTGGGTGGATGGTGGGGTGGTGCCGGTGCCGTTGCGGTCAGGAGTGCAGTTGTGGCAGAGCTAACACCGTCGTTGATTGCCGAACTGGAGCGGATTGTCGGCCCGGCCAATGTGTTCTGGCGGGACAACGAGTTGATCTCGTACTCCTACGACGGCTCGATTGATCGCGGCCGGCCCAATGCCGTGGTGCTCCCCGGCAGCACCGATGAAGTCGTCGCGATCGTCAAAGCGGCGCAACGCCACGATCTGCCCATCGTCGCGCGTGGTGCCGGCACGGGGCTGTCCGGCGGCGCCATCGCGCACCAAGGGATCATGCTCGGCTTCTCCCGGATGCGCCGCATCCTGGAGGTGGATACCGATAACATGCGGGCGACGGTCGAGCCGGGGCTGGTCAACCTCGACCTGTCGAAGGCCATTGCGAGCCGCGGCTTCTACTACGCGCCCGATCCGTCGAGCCAGGCGGCCTGTACGCTCGGCGGCAACGTCGCCGAGAACTCCGGTGGTCCCCACTGCCTCGCCTATGGTGTGACGACCAACCACGTGCTCGGCCTGGAGGTCGTCCTGCCGAATGGCCAGGTCGTGCATCTCGGCGGCGTCAGCATGGCCGGGGAGAACGCCGGCTACGACCTCACCGGCGCTTTTGTCGGCTCGGAAGGCACGCTCGGCATCGTCACGAAGATCACACTGCGCCTGATGTGCCTACCCGAGGCCGTCTGCACGCTGTTGGCGATCTTCCCGACGATTGACGACGCCAGCCGCACGGTCTCGGCGATCATCGCGGCCGGCATCATCCCGGCAGCCCTGGAGATGATGGACGCGCTGACGATCCGGGCGCTCCAGCGGGCCGGGCACCCGGGCCTCCCCACGGACGCCGGGGCGGTGCTGTTGATCGAGCTGGAGGGGTTGGACGAGGGCATGGCGGAGCTATCCACGGTCGTGGATGGCATCTGCCGCGAGCACCATGCCCGCGATGTCCACGTAGCAACGACGGCCGAGGAGCGGACCAACCTGTGGAAGGCGCGTAAGGGCGCCCTCGGTGCGCTGGGACAGCTTGCTCCCAACTACTACCTTCAGGACGGCGTTGTGCCGCGCACGCTCCTGCCGGAAGTGCTGCAAACCGTCCAGGCGGCCAGCGAGAAATACGATCTGCCGATTGCGAACGTCGCCCACGCCGGAGACGGCAATCTGCACCCCTGCATCGTGTTCGACGAGCGCATCCCCGGACAGACCGAGAAGGTCATTGCGGCGGGCGCCGACATTTTGTGGAAGTGCGTGCAGGTCGGCGGTACGCTCTCCGGCGAGCACGGGGTCGGGCTGGAGAAGCAAGCGTACATGTCGTGGTTGTTCGGCCCGGCCGACTTCGCGGCCATGCGCCAGCTGAAGCGGGCCTTCGACCCGGATGGCCGTCTCAACCCGGGCAAGGTCTTCCCCACGGAAGAGCAGATGGCAGCGGCCGAAGCGTGGGTGCAGCGCGAGGACGGCGCCACCGAAGCTGCCTCGGATCAGGAAGACCTCGCGCGGCGGGAAGCGGCAGCGACGGCGGCCCTCGCCGCGGCCACGACCTTGACGGCGAAATCACCGGCACAGGTGCCGGTGACCGGTCCGGTTGCAGCGCCCTATCCCGGGGGAAGCAACGGTGCGCGGAACGGGTCCGGCCAGGTGCCTCCCGCATGACAGTCCCCATCGGCGCGCAGCACGCTACGCTCGCCGCGCAGCTTCGCACTCTGGGACACCTCGACGTTGCCGAGGCACAGTTGGCACCCCTCGCCATTGACGGCCAGCGGCCGACGTTGGCCCTCACTCCCGATTCGCCCGACGCGGTTGCTGCCGCCGTGGGCATAGCGGCCGAACACGGCGCCGCTGTGGCCCCACACGGGAGCGGGACCAAGGTTGACCTGGGCAATCCGCCGCAACGCTACGACGTGGCGCTGCGCCTCCATGCCCTGGATCGGATACTCGAATACGAACCGGCCGACCTGACGGTGACGGTGCAGGCCGGCGTGCGCCTCAGTGCGGTGCAGCGCCGACTGGCTGCGGACGGCCAATTCCTGGCGCTCGACCCGCCCCATGCCGCCGAGTCCACCATCGGCGGCATCCTGGCGACGAACGCGAGCGGCCCCAGCCGGCTGCTGTACGGCAGCGCCCGCGACCTGGTACTGGGGATGCGCTTTGCGACCGCCGACGGTGAGCTGGCCAAGACCGGCGGCAAGGTCGTCAAGAACGTCGTCGGCTACGACCTGAACAAGATGCACATTGGCGCGCTCGGCACGCTGGGCGTGCTGGTCGAAGTAACGTTCAAGGTCGCGCCGCTACCCCGCCAAGAGCGGACGCTGTGGGCACGTTTTTCGGGTTTGGCGGAGGCGCACGGCTTCAGCGGGCGGCTCTATCGGTCGCAGCTCGCGCCGCGGGCCGTCGAGCTGCTGGATGCGGCCGCGGCGCGGCAGTGTGGGCTGCCGGGAGATGCGCCGTGGCTGGTGCTCTTCCATGCCGCCGGCTCACCGGCGACCGTTGCGCGGCAGGTCAGCGACGCCGCGCAGTGGGCGAGCGCCGACGGGGCGACCGACTGTGGACAGTTGGACGGCGAGGCCCACGCGGACCTCTGGAGGGCGGTCCGCGCCTTGCCGGGCACATCCGTGCCGGACGGCGTGCGGCTCAAGATCGCTACCCTCCCGACCGAGATCGCCGCCGTCTGTGATGTCTTGGAGCGGGCGGCGCGCTCGGCCAATGCCTCCCTCACGCGGCTGGCCCATGCCGGCAGCGGTATTACCTACGGGCTGTTCGGCGCCAAGACCGGGCACGGCCTGGACCTGGCCGCGGCCGCGACCATCGTGACGGCGGCGCAGAGCGTCGTGCTGCCCAGCGGCGGCAGCGTCGTGGTCGAATCGTGCCCGGTGGCGCTCAAGCGGCACCTCGACGTGTGGGGACCGACGCGCGACGACTTTCCGATCATGCAAGCGCTCAAGGCCCAGTTCGACCCCCAGGGACTCTTCAACCCGGGCCGCTTCCTCGGCCGGCTGTGATCGCGCGTTGGGCGGCGGCGACATGACGCGGACGACAGACCCGGCGCCGGCCGGCGGCGATTCACTGGAGCGGACCCTGCGGACCCTGCCCAAGGTCGAGCTACATCTGCACCTAGAGGGCACCATCCGGCCGCGCACCGTGCAAGAGCTAGCCGCCAAGTACGAGCCGCGGTCGCCGCTCACCGCGCCGGACTGGCACGAGTGGTACTGGACCTTCACGGACCTCGCGGGTTTTGTGACGCAGATGCGGCAGGTGTCGCTTACCTGCTTGCGGACCGCGGACGACTACTACCGCCTTGCCGGCGAGTGCTTTGCTGACCTGGCGGCGCAGCACGTGTGCTACGCCGAGGTGATGTTCGGCTTCCGGGGGCCGGAGGCGCCGTTCCCCATTCCGTATCCCGATCTGGTCGCCGCAATCGAGCAGGCGCGGCACGAGGCGGGAGCTATCTCGCCCCTGCGTATCGGCTTACTGCCCTCCCTGATACGGACGCAGTCGGATAGCGCCGTACCGCTGGTGCGACAGGCCCTGGCGGAGCGAGACCGGGGTGCGGCTATCGTGGGCATTGACCTGGTCGGGGACGAGGCGGCGGGTCAAGACTTCGCGGCGCTCGCGCCGGCCTTTCGCCTGGCCGGCGCGGCCGGGCTGGGCCTGAGCGCCCATGCCGGCGAAGCGGCGGGGCCGGAAAGCTGCTGGGGGGCGCTCCGCCTGCTCGGCGCGCGGCGGCTCGGTCACGCCACCCGTGCCGGGGCCGACCCGACGCTCCTCGCGCAGCTACGATCCGAGCGGATCACCCTCACCATGTGCCCGACCAGCAATCTCCGCACCGGCGCGGTCTCCACCCTGGCCGACCATCCGATTCGGGCGTTCTATCGGCAGGGGCTGGCCGTGACGGTCAACTCGGACGACCCCACGCATTTCGGGGCGACGCTGACGGACGAATATCTCTTGCTGGCGCGGCGGCTGGGCTTCTCGTTCGCCGACCTACGGCAACTGACGCTGAACGCGGTCGAGGGTGCCTTTCAACCGGCCGCCGTGCGGGCGGCGCTGCGTACCGAGGTGGAGCGGGCCTGGTCGGCAGCAATCCTGGAGTAGCCGCTGAGAGTCAAGAATGGCCGGTAGCTAATGTGCTGCCGGGTATCCTCCTGGCCGGACACTTCACCCTGAGGACATCACGGGCCGGATGCCAGCCAGACGGCGCCACTGCCGTGGCGGGGATGTACTCGGTCCGCTCATTCCCTAGACGAAAAACGGCGAGCAAATCCACGCTTCGGCCCTCCCCCGCAAGCAATGGGGTCTAGCAAGAAATGGGTGTTTGGTCGAGGAGAAGCGGCAGTGGATTAGTAGCCCTTCCGCCGAAAGATGACCACGCCCTCGACGTACAGATACAGCCACACGGCCTCGTGGCGTTCGACCTCGACCTCTTCCGGCTGGTCCAGATAGCTGTACCGCACAAAGCTCAACGGAATACCCGTCTCGACGTGGAAGCGCATCACCTGTCGCTCACCGTGCAGTTCCGCCGTCACGACCACATGCGGGCCATCCGGCTCGCGCACCACCAGCCCGCCGGCAGCCATCGTCCGGTCAGTGAACTCCGCCTCGGTCGCTAACCAATCGCCAGGAGTGAACCGCCCGACGCGCGGACGCGGAGCAACCAGCTTCATCTTGCAACCCTCACGGCGGTACATAGCCCCGCTCGTAACCCAGGTCAGTGTTCCCACGCGCGTCCCGTCTGGATCGCCGCCAACCCGGTCCTGTAACGTCTGCTCCCAGTTGCAGTCGTCCTCGTAGACAAACCTGTAGTCGCTCCACACCCCATCGCGCGTGACCTCGCGGACCATCTCAAACGGCGGAAATCGCGGCGGGGGGTGTAAGGCTTCGGCAACCACTGGTGCCAAGAGGACCACCAGCCAGAGCGCCAGGACCACGCCCAGCGCAATGACCTGGGTGCGACCGAGACCTTGCCAGTGTGGCTGTCGTAGCGTTCGCATGATGCCCCCCTCACTCTCATGCCACCGCTAAAGCCCCCCTCCCCATCGTTGGAGAGGGGGGCTGCGCGGGTGGTGGGCCAAGCGGCTACCGCTGCGTCGCGGCGTACCGCTCCGCTTCCGCCTTGGTCGAGAAGATCGGATGGTCGCCTGGGTCTCGGTGCAGCGGATTGGCTACATCCCAATTGGTGATGATCTCCTCGCCGCCATCTTCGTGGAAGATACGTGTCACCCCAGGTCGTTCCTCCCACCTGACGGGATGCTCACCGCGATCCAGCTTTGCTTGTATGTCAGCCGGAATCTGCACTATCTCAGCGGCCGACGGTGGACCCGTTGGCACCTGTGGAATGTAGGCCCACCCGATAATCGTGCCCGTGTTGTCCCGAATGGGAACCACGTCGGGCAGCTTCGGTGGATTGCCGGTCCCGTCGGCGTTGATCCAGGGCGGGCGCGGGGCGAAGTTGCCCGGTGCCTGCCCGGTCAGCGCAAACCATGGCGCGGCAGACGCGAGGCTCACCAGCGCCACCATCAGCACCCAGCGCCAACGATTACCAACCAGTTTCCAAGTCATCGTTGACCTCCTCTGGGCACTGACAGCGACCGCTCCGGTCACATATCCCATTGTACGCCGCTGGGGGGCGCTCGGTCCTATGGAAAACCCTAGTCTTGCCCTGGGGTTTTCCACAGTCTTTGGCCGATGGGCGGGGTGGGAAGCCGATTTGGAGCGCCGGCCGGCGGCGCAGAGTGCCGGAGTCGAGTGCGGCGGCGCGAGGGTGGGATGAGCGCCCCACGGCCGCCGCGCTATCCGCTGACAGCGGCGGTGGCCAGCACGGAGCAGTGGATCGCGGGCAGCGCGGCCGCTGGCGACAAGGCTGCCGGGGTGCTGCAGCGGAGCGCGTGGCTCAGTGCCCGCTGCGGTCCCCGGTCAGGTCCTACGACCCCAAGAGCGCCGCGCCGGGCGGCTGGCCATTGGTGCTGCGCCACAGATTGGTGAGCCAGCGGCGTGCCCGGAAAAGGACCAAGCCGGTGGTGGGCAGCGCAAACACGATGTAGATAATCAACTCTAGCCCTTGGGCCTCATTCCAAGGCGACACGAGGTCCGCCCCGGTCTGCCAGATTGCGAACGACGCCAGGAGGATCAGCAGATACTTTAGGGCGGCGTACCACGGCGCCCGGCCGCGCAGGAGGCCGACGCTGGCGAGGATCGTGCCGAGCAGGCCGCCGCCGATGCCGGCGAAGAGCAGCGGCGTTGCCAGTCCCCAGAGTGGGTAAACCAAGACAAGTGTGGGCAGCGATCCTAAGTTGAACATCTACTACTCCCCACTCGGCCGCTCATCTATAGTCGCCCTGCCTAGCTTGCTCTTGCCTTGCGCTCCGTACTCCGTGTACGTTTCTGCGGTGATGATAGAGGATTCGGCCGCTACGGTGCATCGGCCGGCCAGGTCCTCTGGTGCGCTGCTCCCGCAGATCCGACGTGGAGTCGTTCCGGTGAAGCAGCGTATCATGCTAGACTTGTGAACGGATTCACAAGCGTTGACGGGGTGGCGAGACACATGTTAGCATCGCCGGAGCACTTGACGAATGAGCCGCGAGGGTTGAGCAGCGCGCACTCACGGATAGAGCGACCCCGCGTTTCCCTGCTCCGCCGCTGCCGGCTTGCCGGGGCACCCGGCGAGTCAACTCTTATGGGAAAATGACGACTAGCATGACGACTGTTCGTGGCAGCTCCTATGTACGAACCGCTCTCTTGGCCGTGGTGCTCCCAGGGTTACTCCTCTTGGGGGGCTGTGCGCCCGACCTGCCCCAAACAACCCTCGTCACCAGTGGACCGAACGCCCGGCTGATTAATGATCTGTTTGGGCCGATCTTCTGGATGGCGACCGGCGTCTTCGTGGTCGTCGAGGGCCTGCTGCTCTATGCCGTCTTCCGCTACCGCCGGCGGGCCGGTGACGACCGCATACCGGCACAGACGCATGGGAACACGCCGCTGGAAATAGGCTGGACGATTGCCCCGACGATCCTGGTGATCGCCATTGTGGCCATGACCTTCAACACCCAGCGGGAGTTGGACGCGGCCGGCGAGACACCCACCATGACCATCGAGGTGATCGGTCACCAATGGTGGTGGGAGTTCCGCTACCCGGACGAGGGGATCGTGACCGCCAACGAGCTACATATTCCCGTTGGCGAGGTCGTGGCGCTGGATGTCTCGTCGGTGGACGTAATCCACAGTTTCTGGGTACCCAAGCTGGCGGGTAAGGTGGACGCCGTGCCCGGTCACGTCAACGAGATGTGGCTGCGGGCAGACCAGGCGGGCATCTATTTCGGTCAGTGCGCCGAGCTGTGTGGCATCCAGCACGCGCTGATGCGCTTCCGGGTCATCGCCCAGTCACCCGCCGACTACGCGGCTTGGGTTGCACAGCAAAAGACCGTGCCCGGCGAGCCGGAGACTGAGCTGGAGAAGCGCGGCGCGGAGGTGTTTGCGACCGGGGCGTGCATCGGCTGTCACGTGATCGAGGGCACCCCGGGCACCGGGGTGACTGGGCCGAACCTCACGCACTTCGGCAGTCGGACGACGCTTGGGGCCGGAATACTCAAGAACACGCCGGGTAACCTCTACAAGTGGCTCATCGATACGCAGAGCGTCAAGCAGGGCAACCTAATGCCCAACGTGGAAATGACTGACGAGGACGCCCGCGCGCTCGTCGCCTACCTGCACAGCCTGAAGTAGTGATACTGCCGGGGCTACACACACCGAGCGGAAGAGACGGGAGTGCGGACCTGGCAGTGAGGAGATGTGGCGATGCCGGAGCTGCACGATCCTGTGGAAATCGGTGGTGCAACCCCAGCCCGCCAGCGGAGGTAGCTGATGGTAACAACGGCAGCCGCTCCACCAGTCCAGGCGCCGGAGCAGGTCGAAGCTGCACCGGCAGCCATGCCGGGCTGGATGAGCTGGCTTACGACGGTTGACCACAAGCGCATCGGCATTCTGTATACCGTCACGGGGGTGCTCTTCTTCTTTGTCGGCGGGATCGAAGCGCTCTTCATGCGGACCCAGCTCGCCCTGCCGGCGAATACGGTCCTCGGTGGTGACTGGTTCAACCAGATTCTCACCATGCATGGCACCACGATGGTATTCATGGCGGTCATGCCGATCAACGTCGGGTTGGGCAACTACATCATCCCCATCATGCTCGGCGCACACGATATGGCGTATCCGCGCCTCAACGCCATGAGCTACTGGCTGTTCTTGTTCGGCAGCCTGCTGATGATGGGGAGCTTCCTCAGCGGCGGCGCACCCGACGCCGGCTGGTTCGGCTATGCGCCACTGACCGCCTCCCAGTACGCGACGACGAGCGGGGTTGACTTCTGGGTGCTGGGTCTGCTCATCCTGGGCGTCGGGTCCATGGCCGGGGCCTTCAACTTCATCGTCACCATCGTCAAGCTACGAGCACCGGGGTTGACGTTCAACCGGATGCCGATGTTCGTATGGATGACGTTAATTACGTCGTTCCTGGTGATCTTCGCTTTCCCGAGCATCACCGCCGCGCTGATCCTGCTGATGTTCGACCGCTACATCGGCACGAGCTTCTATATGGTCGAGCAAGGCGGTGATCCCTTGCTCTGGCAACACCTGTTCTGGTTCTTCGGGCATCCTGAGGTCTACATCATGATCCTGCCGCCCATGGGGATCATCTCGGACATTCTGCCCACGTTCTCGCGCAAGCCGCTGTTCGGGTACCCGGTCGTCGTGTACTCCGGCGTGGCCATCGGCTTCCTGGGCTTCAGCGTGTGGGCGCATCACATGTTCGCGGTCGGCATGGGGCCAATCGCCAATGCCGCGTTTGCCACCACCAGCATGTTCATCGCCGTGCCTACCGGGGTGAAAATCTTCAACTGGATTGCCACGATGTGGGGAGGCGCCCTGCGGCTCACCTCCGCCATGCTCTTTGCCATCGGGTTCGTCGCCATGTTCATCATCGGCGGCATCAGCGGGATAGCTCTCGCCGCACCGCCATTGGACTTCCAGGCCACCGACACCTACTTCGTCGTGGCGCACTTCCACTACGTGCTGTTCGGGGGCAGTATCTTCGGGATTTTCGCGGGCGTCTACTACTGGTATCCCAAGATGACCGGGCGCATACTTAGCGAGCGGCTGGGCAAGTGGCATTTCTGGATCATGATGCTCGGCTTCAACATCACCTTCTTCCCGCAGCACTATCTTGGGCTGGCCGGGATGCCGCGCCGGATTTACACCTATCCGTCAGGGATGGGCTTCGACGACTGGAACATGGTCTCAACCGTCGGTGCCTATCTGCTGGGTAGCTCGTTCCTGCTGTTCATCTGGAACGTGATCGTGACTTCCCGTCGGGGTGAACGGTCGCCGGCCGATCCGTGGCAGGGCTATAGCCTGGAGTGGGCCACGTCCTCACCGCCAACGGACCACAACTTCGTTGTCGTCCCGACGGTGCATAGCCGGCACCCGATGTGGGATCAGCGTAATCTCGTCGCCGTCGTTGCCGGCCGCGGTGGCGATGGCAGTCTCATGGAGGCGAACGGCGACGGTCACGGCAACGGGCGTGGCAACGGCGAGTCGGGAGCACACGGGGCGATGACCGAAGCGGGCGCCCACGCGGTCGAGGAGCACCATGGCGGCGCCCACGAGCTTAATCTGCCCGGACCGACCGCGTTCCCGATCATCCTCGCGTTGGGCGTTACGCTGATGGGTGCTGGGTTGATCTATCATATCCTGCTCAGTATCGTCGGATTGGCATTCTTCCTGGTAGGTCTGATCGGCTTCATCTGGCGCACGACTCAAGACTAAACGAGATTACGAGATCGCTCCCATCCCCGGCCCGGCTCCGCTGTGACGGGGGCCGGGGTCCCTCCTACGGGAGAGGGCGCGGATGGGAGCCACAACGGGGAGCGAGGTACATGGAAGAGGCGGTTGCACGTCTCGATAATCGCAAGCTCGGGATTTGGGCCTTTATCGGCTCGGAATCACTATTTTTCGCCGCCCTGATCGGCATGTACATGGTGTATCGGGGCCGCACCGGGCCGCCGGCCCACGAGGCGCTCGATATCAACTTCACGGCTGCCCTGGCCTTCATCCTGCTGATGAGCAGTTTGACCATGGTCCTGGCGCTGAAGGCGATTCGCGAGGGCAATCAGGGCGGGCTGCGTTTCTGGCTCGGCGCGACAATCTTCCTGGGGCTATGCTTCTTGGGCGGGCAGGTCTACGAGTTCTATGAGCTTATACATCACGAGCACGTGACCATCACTAACAGCCTCTTTGGGGCGAGCTTCTTTACGCTCACCGGCTTTCACGGCACCCACGTCGGGGTCGGCGTGATCTGGCTGGGCGCGGTATTGTTCAGGGCCTACCAGGGCGGGTTTACGCCGCAGAACTACATCGCCGTGGAGATTGCCGGTCTCTACTGGCACTTTGTGGACCTGGTGTGGGTGGTGATCTTCACGCTGATCTACCTGATCTAGCCGGGCAAGCCTTTCGGCCGGTGCAGAGAGTTGCGACGCGGAGTGAAGACAATGAGTGAAGCACTAGAGGCCGGCAAGGCAGCTACTCCTAGCATCCCGGAGGAAGAGCACGCCGAGCACGAGGAGCACCCCAACTACGTTGGGATTGCGATTGTGCTGGCTGTCGTCACTGCGGTTGAGGTCGCGGTGCCGCAGTTCCTCGACCTCGAGCGGACGCTGATGGTGACCTGTCTCTTGATCTTGATGTTCCTCAAGGGCGCCGGCGTGGCGCTCTATTACATGCATCTGCGGTTCGATAGCCGCATCTTCACCAGCCTACTCGTGTGGCCGCTGGTCATCGCCACGGCCATGCTCATCGTCTTTCTCATCATCTTCCGCCCGATACTCATCCCCGGTTGAGCGGTGAACTGGCTCACTGCCTGGACGCTTGACCCCGGCCTCATCCTGGGGCTGGTGGTACTGCTCGAGGCCTACATTATCGGCATCGGGCCGTTGCGCCGCCGCTATCGGCTAGGCGCACCCGCCACCAAACGACAAATCACCTGGTTCGCCCTGGGCTACCTCGCGCTCGTTGTGGCGCTTGTATCTCCACTGCACGCGCTCGGCGAGGTCTACCTGTTCAGCGCGCACATGGTCCAGCACATCCTGATTACCCTGGTCGGGCCGCCCCTGCTGCTCTTGGGCACTCCTGGCTGGCTGCTGTCGCCGCTGCTGCGTATTCCATTGGTCGAGACGCTCGCGCGGAGCGTGACCGCCCCGGTGTTCGCGTTTCTGGCGTTCAACGGGGCGTTTGCGCTGTGGCACGTGCCCTCGTTCTACGATGCGGCGCTGAACCGGGAGCTACTGCATACGCTGGAGCACGGGAGCTTCTTTGGCGCGGCGGTGCTGATGTGGTGGCCGATCCTCAGTCCCATGTCCGAGCTACCGCGGCTGCCGCTGGGTTTCCAGGCCTTCTACCTGTTCCTGCTTTCCATCCCGCAAAAGATCATCGGGGCGCTCATCACGTTTGCCAGCGAGGTGCTGTACCCCACGTATGAGATCGCACCGCGGGTGACGGGACTCTCGGCGCTGGCCGATCAGCAGCTCGGAGGCATCATCATGTGGGTGCCGGGGGGGCTGATAATCTTCGGGGCTTTCACGACGCTGTTCTTCCTGTGGATGGGGCCGTCCGATCCTGGCCCGACGCTGGTGGTCCCGGCGTCGGATGCCCCGGGGCGCCGGAACGGGCACGCCAAACCCGATATGCTCTCTACGCCACCGTCACCCCCAGCGCCCACGGCGTGATGGGCAGTGGTCTAGCCGGTTCCCGTCAGCCAGAGGAACACGGCGAGCGCGACCAGCCCCACAATCATCACGCCGGCCAGCTTCCACGTCAGCCGGTGTAGGGCTTGGGCTTGAGCTTCATCGCGTCTGCCGACCTGCTGGGTGAGCGACTCGATGGCAGCCAACGCGGCTTGGCTGTTCTCGGCCATCGTCTGCTCGCTGCCGACCTGCGCGTCCTGGACCGCGGCAACTTCCGCCGGCAGTGCCTCCAGCTTGGCGAGGGAGGTTTGCACCTGCGTACTGGCGCGTTCGTGTTGCTCCGCTGCTGCCGCCACCCGTTGGTGTAGCGACTCTGCTTTGCCATCTAGTTCCTGGATCGCTGGCTCGACGCGGGCTTGTCTTTCCTGGACCGCGGCGATTTCCGCGGGCAGTGGCTCCAGCTTGGCAAGGGACGCTTGTACCTGGGCGCTGGTGCGTTCGTGTTGCTCGGCCGCTGTCGCCGCCCGTTGGAGCAATGACTCTGTTTTGCCGTCTAGCTCCTGAAGCGCCTGCCCGCCGCGCGTCTGCGCGTCCTGGACCGCGGCGATCTCTGCGGGCAGAGGCTCCAACTTGGCGAGGGAGGTTTGCACCTGCGTACTAGAGCGTTCGTGCTGCTCCGCTGCTGCCGCCACCCGTTGGTGTAGCGACTCTGCTTTGCCATCTAGTTCCTGGATCGCTGGCTCGACGCGGGCTTGTCTTTCCTGGACCGCGGCGATTTCCGCGGGTAGTGCCTCCAGCCTGGCGAGGGACATTTGCAGCGACGCCGCCTTGCCGTCTAGCTCCTGTATCTTCGGCTCGATGGGCAACGTCTCCAAACGGGTCGCAACCTGGTTCAACGGCTCCGTGACGGCCCGGATTTCCCCGGCGAGCTGCTGGGTCAGCGCCGTCCCCGACGCGGTGATCTCTCCAGCCAGCCGCTCGGTGAGGGCCGGGAGGTCCAGCGCCTGTAACTGTTCGTTCACCCGCGCTACCGCGGGCATCACCTCGTTCAGCGTCGTCACTACGTCCTGCGCGGCTCGAGTCGCCTCCCGGCTGCCGGCGTCTGCCGTCTCCAGGGACTCGGCGGCAGTCTTTAGTCGCCCCAGTTCCGCCGCCAGCGCGTTGGCGGCGGCCTCAGCGTTCAGTACGCTCTCGGCGGCGTTCGTCATGGCCCGTCCACCTCCTGGATTAGTCGCTCTTGTTGGACAGGAATGAAAGGTCGTGCGCCAGCGGCGTGAGACGTTGCAGAGCGGCCGCCACCACGACTGCTTGCACACTGGGCACGTCGCCGGCGGCCGAGACCAGGATGGCCCGGCCGTACTCTGCCGTCTGTCGGCGTGCCACTAGGATGGCGGCGGCATGGCCCGCCGTTGCCTTATCCCGGTGTTGCGCGACCTCGGCCAGCGCGCACACCTCCAACTCGGTCCGGTTTTCTCGCCACGGCTGCGAGCACAGCAGGGCCAGCTCGTCCAGGACCGACTGATCCGTCATCGCCTCGCATCTGGCCCTGGCACACACCGACAACGCTCGCAGGCCCGGGTGCTCCGGCGCCGACTCCAGCGCTCTCTGCGTCGCGCCCACCAGCCGCCGCCGGAGGTCCGGCGTGTCGGCTTTGGCCAGTAGTGCCGCGAGGTCCTCGGGGCCCTTGTCCTCCGCTGACCACTTCCCCTTCTCCAGGGCCTTGGTGAACTCCGACTCCTCCAGGTAGTACAGGATGCCCTTGCGGAACTCCTCGCTGCCCTTGAAGTCTCGGCACAACTCCGCCATGTTCCTGAGAGACTCCTTGCGCCGGGAGACGAGGTGGCGGTAAGTGAAGCGGATTAGCGTCTCCACCGCCTGCTCCGTCGGGTCCTCCGCTTCCAGGATGGCCGCGCACGTGGCTCTTGCTTCTGCTCTCAGCAATGGCGGCGACACGTGCTCCACCAGACGCCGGTATAGCTGCTCGCGCGTTGGCTTGGTGACTGCGATCTCGAAATGCTTCAGGCGATAGTCAATGGTGTAGTCGGCCACGATTCCCAGCACACCCAGTTTGTGCAGGAGCTTTTCCTTCCTTTCCTGGTCATCGTCGTCCTTGCTCAACTGGTCGTCTTTGTCTTCATCATCCCACCAGGGCATTTTTACTTCTGCCGTCTCATCCATGCCTAGCTCCGCGGTGGTGCCCTGGAGATATTCGTTCAGCAATGACATCGCCTCCTTTACGTCGGAGGCGATGCCCGGGTAGTTTTTCAGAATGAACCACAACTGGCTGAGAGCGTCGCCTCCATACACGTTCCGCAGTTGTCGCCGCGCCCGCTGGTGGTCGGCGTTGGCGATAATCCGCTGGGCCAGGTCCCAGCCTTGGTCGGAGTAGAGCAGCCGGCAGTCGGCCGCCTCCTCATCCCGGCCAGCGCGACCGGCCTCCTGGTAGAAGGTTTCAATCGAGCCGGGCATGTCGTGGTGCAGCGTGTAGCGGATGTCCGGCTTGTCAATGCCCATACCAAAGGACTTGGTAGCCACGATTTCGCTGGCGGCGCCGTTAGTGAAGGCCTCCTGTATTTTGCGCTTGTGGGCGTCCCAATCCGTTTTGTTGCCGGCGAATTCTTTCGGTGCCCGGCCGCTGAAGTAGTGGTCCTTGATTTCTAACTGGGCGGCTACATTCGCCACGCCGCCCTCCCCACCGACCGCGTCGACCGTGCGGACGAAGACGATGCCCGCTGGCGAGCCATCGCCGCGGATTTTCGTCCGGATGCACTCCAGCCGTGGTAGGCGGTCACGGTTTGTTACTTTATGCACCTCGAAGGTCAACTCCGGGCGATCAAAACTCTCTGGCCTGATTTCCGCCGCAGTGTCTTGGATATGTAGCTCCTTCCGCATATCGGCCAGCACGTCGTAGGAGGCCGTGCCTGTGAACGCCCCCAATGTTGGCGTCTGCCTCGCTTGGTCTTTGTTGCGGCGCAAGTTATCGGCCAGGCGCAGGTACGATGTGCGGAAGTCATGACCCCACTCGGAGACGCAGTGGGCTTCGTCAATGACGGCCAGTGGCGCGCCGTAGCTTGCCGCGGCGTGCCGTAGCTCCTTGCGGAACGTGCGGATTTGCAGACGCTCCGGTGCAATGTACAAGAAGCAGAGGTGGCCCTCGCGTAGGCGGCGTAGGGTAGCATCCTTTTTCTGGTGGGTATGGGTAGAGTTCACGGTCCCGATAAGGTCAATGCCGTACTGCTGCAGGTTCTTGACCTGATCTTGCATGAGCGCGATGATGGGGTCCACCACGACAGTCGTGCCGTTGAGCAGCAGGCCAGCCAGTTGGTAGATGAGCGATTTGCCGGCGCCGGTGGGCAGTAGGGTGATGGTGTCCTGGCGGCGGAGCAAGCGGGTGATGGCCGGTAGCTGCCCGTCGCGGAACTCCGTCTTGCCGAAGATGAGCCGCAGTAGATAGCGTAGGCTGCCATCCCACTCGCCGTCCTCCGCTGCGTCCGTTGCGTATTGGATAGGCGCAGCGTGGAGCAGACGTGGGTCGTTGTGATCGCCGTGCGCGGGGCGGATGCGGATGGTTCGCTCCCGCAGGTCGGCGTGCAGCCGGGTTTCTCTCGCGCTCGCTTGATCGGGGGAGAGGAATACGGCGTGGTCAATGACCAGGTCGTAGTCGTGGTCGTGGCTTTCTCCGTCGGAATAGTAGTGTACCTCCGGCGGCGGTGCCTCGGTGGGCGCCATCCGGTGAATGGCGTCCCACAGCTTCATCAACTGCTGCCAGGCCTCGCCGCCGGCGTTGAGATCCTCGTCAATCAGCAGGACCTTCAGTGGCTTGTCTGCCGCGTGGTGGGCGTGGAGCACATGCAGCAGCGCCCGCATGGCGCGATGGATGGCGGCGGGCTTGATGATCAGCTCCAGCGCGGCGGCGAGGGGTTTCGACTCCGCCACCAGCCCGCGAATGGTCCGTCGGGTGTCGTCGTTGCGTAGCTGCGCGGCTTGGGCAGGTGTCAACTGGCCCTGTAGCTCCAGCCGGGCCAGCAGGTGGTCGAAAGGGTTGAAGCCTTGCCGTTCCAGTTCGTCAATCTCGGCGTTGGTGATACGATCTACCTTCCATCCGCCGTTCTTGAGCAGACAGTCCCGCCGGTCGTCCTCTCGCTTTTGTGCGGGTTCCCGATGATCGCAGCCGTCTACTTCCACCACGAGGCGGACGTTGCCGTAGGCGAGGGCGAAGTCTACTCGGCTCTCGCTGTCCCGGGCGCGTTCGAGGTCTTTTTCTAGGTCTTGCCGCCGGCAAGCCGGCAATCGTTCGCGGTTCACCAGGTCGTAGATCAGGGCCTGGCGGCGGAGCCACGGGAAGGCCGCCGGTTTCAGGGCACGTTGTGCGGCGGCATACAGGCGGTCCTCATGCGGGCTGCTGATTCTGGCTAGGCCGCCAGCAAGGCGATCCATGGGGCCAGCCTCGGCGTCGTAGGGCAATAGCCACAGCGCCTCGGCAGCTTCCAGCAACTCTCGCCCGCTGCGAACGCTGACAGCTTTCATCAGGCGGCGGCCAATCTCGGCTTTGTTCTTGGGGGAGCCAGTCTCGACGTGGACGGCGGCGGCGGTGTCGAGGTGCCGGTGCTCCCAGCGGTGCTCCACGATGGTGGGGTTGCCGCGGCTGATGACTTTATCGAGGACGGCGTGTATCGGTACCTCAGGCGGGATGCGTCGGAGTCGTAGCCGGGACGGCGTCATCACGACAGCGGTGGCGTGCTTCCGTAGCACGGCGCCCAAGTCGCGGTTGAACGCTGCGGCGTCGCGGAGGCTATCCCACAGCCGGAGTCGCGCTGAAGCGGTGACTCTGTACTCGCTGAAATCCGGCATCCTGTGAAGCATTGTATAGATTTAGTAAGCGGACAGGCTATTGATGATGCTGAATGGGTCCTATCGCCGGATGCGTGGGGAACCGGGACGAGCAGCCCGGGCCGGCACGACTTTGTGGCGCTTTTCATCGCCCTGCGGCGGGTGTGGGCTACCTTACCGCAAGTCCAGGCTCTCCAGCGTCGGCCGCAACTCGGCGGACGCGCTAGTAGCGGCTCTCGACGGTGGTGATGGGGCACCAGCGCGCGGTCATCAGGTAGTCCACGAGGATGGCTTGGGTCTTTGGCGTATCGAGCCGGTAGAGCACTTCGACCGCCTTGCCGCGCACGTAGCGATCATCGTCGTCGAGGACGTTCTGCAGAGCGGGGATGGCTTCCTCGGCGTGCTTGCCGATGCGGAGCAGGGCCAGGGTGACGTTGCGACGCACTTCGGCGTCCTCGTGCTGCAAGGTTGCGGCGAGCGCCGGCACCGCCTCCGGCCCCTCCTGACTCGCCATGCCGAGGGCTTGGGCCGCCTGCTGCTGGACGATGAGGGAGTCGTCTTGCAGCGCCGCGCTGAGGGTGGGGACGGCTTCACGCGCGGCGAGGCCCATTTCGCCGAGGGCATTCACCGCGGCGGCTCGCACCCACCACTGGGGATGGCCGGCCGCTTCGATGAGCGCCGGCACCGCGGGCGCACCAACCGCGCTGAGGGCATAGCACACGTTGCGGCGGCGGGACTCCAGCTCGCTCTCGTCGGCCAGCCGCCCGTACTGGCTCAGGCGCGCGGGGGCCGGTCCGTCGGCCGGGCGCAGCGTGCCTTCCTTGCCCATCAACGCGTCAATGAGCGGCGACACCGCGGGCGCGCCGATCTCCCCTAACGTGTAGGCGGCGTTGAAGCTCTCGACTTCCGAGTCGCCGACCACGGCTGCGAGAAGCTCCTCGATAGACGCCGTGTGTCCGTTGCTGCCGTTGTGGCTGGCGCCGTTAGCCTGACCGGTGTGCCAGCGCCAGATGTGCCGCCAGAGCGCCGGTGTGGGGGAGTCGGCGCCCGGTTTCCACTCGGTCTCGCTACTGTCCCAACTGGGCGCCGTCGGCTCCTCGACCCGCGTAAAGAGGAACTTATTCATGTAGCGGTTGTGTGGGCTGGTGTTCGCCGAGCCGCGGTGCCAGATATCGTAGTTGGCGATGACGATGGTGCCGGCTTCGACCGTGAGGGCCACCTCGCGCTCCTCACCGTCGGGCGGCAGGGTGTTGTAGAACTGGCTCCCCGGCACGACGACGGTCGGCCCCATGTCGAACGTCGTCGTTTGGGGGTAGTAGAACGCCAAGAGCCAGCGCGTGCGGTGACCGCGGCGCGAGAAGCCGTCTTTGTGGAGTCTCTGGCCGGCGTTGCCCGGCGGGTTGTAGTGGCAGTGCCGATGGGGGTGCATGTAGTAGTTCGGCCCGACAATACTGGTCAGGGCGCCGACGACCGCCGGGTCTTGCCACGGCTTGAGCGAGTCCGGAATCCTGGCGGGGAGGTTGTTGCCGGGATTGAACTCCTTCTCCCAGACGTATTCCGTCTGCTCGTAGAGGTGGCGATGAAAGTCGTCCGGCAAGTCCGGCTTGACGACAACGTAGCCGTCCGTGATGAACTGCTGCACTTGCTGGTCGGTAAGCAACGTAGTCATAGCTGGCCCCCTTATGCGGTTGGGCGGATTATAGCACCGGCCGTCGTGCCTCACCCCCCGGCCCCCTCTCCACTCGTGGAGAGGGGCAGTCACCACACTAGCCGTCATTTCGGCGCAAGTCGGTCACTGCGGACTGCCGGGCCGCTATACTCGGTATAGCCCGCTCGAATGAGGCAATCTCGCAGGTACGGAGGAAGTATGCGGCTTGGTCTAGTGACGTACAACATTGCCAAGGATTGGGACCTTTCCACCATCCTCGAGCGCAGTCCCCGGTTGGGATATGAGGGCGTGGAGCTACGCACGACGCACCTGCACGGTGTCGAAGACACACTCACGCCGAGCGAGCGCGGCGAGGTGCGCCGCCGCTTTGCGGACTCTCCGCTGGAGCTGGTCGGGCTGGGGACGATCTTCGAGTACCATGCGCTCGATCCCGCCGTCGTGCGCGAGAACGTCGAGGGCACGAAACGGTACGCGCAACTGGCGGCCGACGTCGGCGCCGGTGGGATCAAAGTCCGGCCCAACGGCCACCAGGAGGAGGCCGGTGTGCCGCGCGAGCGCACCCTGGACCAGATCGGGAACGCGCTGCGCGAGTGCGGACCGGCAGCGGCGGACTGCGGGGTCGAGATTCGGCTGGAAATGCACGGCACCGTGGCCGACGCCCGCGATATTCGCCGGATCATGGATACGGCGGACCATCCGAGCGTGCGCGTCTGCTGGAACTCAAACCCCGTAGACGTGAAAGACGGCTCAGTGGCCCACGACTTCGCGCTGATGCAGGACCTCATCGCCCTGGTCCACATTCACGACCTGACCGACGAAGGGTACCCTTGGCCGGAGCTGTTCAGCTTGCTGCGCGGGCGCGGCTACGACGGCTTTTGCCTCGCGGAAATCCAGGAAAGCAGCGATCCTGAGCGGGTCCTGACCTATTTCCGCTCGCTCTACCGGGCCTATGGTGGTTGATCTCGACCGCGCCGTGTCCCTGCGGTCAGCCGGAGGGAGGTGGCGGCTCGCTGCGGTCGGGCTGTTGGTCTGGCTGCTTGCTGCCTGCGGCGGCAGCGACGGTGGCTGCGCGAACACCGGGGAGCCTCCGGCCGACCACATCATCACGATGACGATGCTCGACACGATGAGGTTCGTTCCCGACACCTTCACGGTCAAGGCCGGGCGGACCGTGTGCGTGGAGCTGACGAACAAGGGCGTGCTGATCCACGACTTCGTTTTCCGCGACGGGGACCAGGAAACCAGGGTGGAGTTGAGCGGGGGCAAACACGGCGTGGCCTTGTTCACGGCGCCGACGGTGCCCGGCGAGTACGAGTTTGCCTGCATCATCCCAGGCCACACAGAAGCCGGGATGAAGGGGGTGATGCGTGTCGTCGCCTAGTGTCGCCGCACCGGCAAGCGCGATCCCGGAAGCCGTCGGGCGGACGCCGGGGCGTTTTCGGTGGCTCGTCGTCGCCACCGTTGTTGCGACTTACCTGCTGATCGTGCTGGGCGCCGTGGTGCGTGTGACCGGCTCTGGGATGGGCTGCGCCGACGACTGGCCGCTGTGCCAGGGCCGACTCTTTCCGCCGCTGGAATTCGGGCCGCTCCTGGAATACACGCACCGGCTGGTGGGCGCGATTGTGTCGGTGCTAATCGTGGCCGTTGTCGGAGGCATCTGGCTGCGCTTTCGTCACCGGCGGCGATTGGTGGCGCTCGCGAGTACAGTCGTAGTGCTGATGGCCCTACAGGTCGGTTTGGGCGCGGTAACGGTCATGACGGAGTTGGACCCGTTGGTGGTGCTGATCCACCTGGGGCTGGCGATGCTGGTGTTGGGTGCCTTGGTCATGCTCGCGGTATACACGGGTCCCGCCGGTGGCGTTGCCCCAAAGACCGGTGATGGTCGGAGCCTGGATCAATGGCTGGGGTTCCGCACGCTGGTGCTCACTACCGCGGTAGCGATCTACGCCTTGGTAATGACCGGCGCGGCCGTCCGGGCGACGGGCGCTACGTGGTCCTGCATCGGCTGGCCGGACTGCAACGGGCTACTGCTGCCGCTGGGGGTAGATCCGCTCGTTGACACCCACCTGCTGCATCGGTTTACCGCCTACACAATCGCCGTACTGGCGGTGCTGGCGGTCGTGCGGGCGCGACCGTGGCGGCACCGATTTCCGGCGGTGTGGTGGTGGGCGCTGGCGCTGGTGGCCAGCGTCGTTGCTCAGGGTGCGGTTGGGGTATGGGGAGTTACGGCCGGGTTCGTGCCGCTGGTGCAGGCGCTCCACGTCGCCGGCGCGTCGGCAGCCTGGACCGCGGCCGTGGCGCTGGCCGCGCTGGTGACGCGCTCGCCGGCACCGGCCGCCGGCGGAGGTGAGTCGGAGCGGCTGCCGGCTGATGATCCACCGCCGACTCCCGCCGGAGCGGATGACTCGCCAGACGCACACCAGCCGCCGGCGGCGCAGACCGGGAGTGCAAATCGTGGGCTGCTGGCCGGCTTCCTCCAACTGACCAAGCCGCGGATCATACTGCTCCTCCTCGCGCCGACCTTGTGCGCGATGATCGTCGCGGCCGACGGGTGGCCGTCGCCGCTCCTCGTGGCGGCGACGCTGCTGGGCGGCGCCCTAGCGGCCGGGGCCGCGAACGCCTTCAACCACTACCTGGACCGCGACATTGACGCGATCATGCGCCGCACCGCGCACCGGGCGCTGCCGGCGGGGGTCCTCCGGCCGCGGCAGGCGGTGTGGTTTGGTCTGGTGCTGGCCGTGCTGTCGTTCGTCGTGCTGACCGTGTTTGCGAACCTCCTGGCGGCGCTGCTGGCACAGGCGGCCATTGTGTTCTACATCTTCGTCTACACGCGCTGGCTGAAACGGTCTTCGCCCAGCAACATCGTCATCGGAGGCGCCGCCGGGGCGGTGCCGCCCCTGGTCGGGTGGGCGGCGGTGACCGGCAGTATCGGGCTACTCCCGCTCTACCTGTTTGCCATCATCTTCTACTGGACGCCGCCGCACTTTTGGGCGCTCTCGCTGCTCATCAAGGACGACTACGCCCGTGCGCGTATCCCCATGCTGCCGGTTGTGCGGGGCGGCGCCGAGACGCGGCGGCAGATCGTGCTGTATTCAATACTGATGGTGGCGATCACACTGCTGCTGGTGCCGTTCCAGCTGGCCGGCCTGTTCTATCTGGCGAGCGCCGTCTTGCTCGGAGGGCTGTTCGTGTTCTATGCCGTGCGCCTGCTGAGGGAGGCCTCGGCGGTGGCGGCGCGGCTTCTGTTCAAGTATTCGGTGGTCTACCTCTACCTGATTCTGGCGGCTATCGTGGTGGACCAGAAGTTCATCGGCGTGTAACGAGCGGCTTCTATGAACGCAAAGAACGGTCTGCGGCCGGTGCATCCGGGCGAGATATTGCGCGACGAGCTTGACGAGCTAGGCATGTCGGCCAGCGCGTTGGCTGCGGCGTTGGCCGTCCCGACGAGCCGGATTACGGCAATCTTGCGGGGCGAACGCGGTATCACTGCCGATATGGCGCTGCGCTTGTCGCGGTATTTCGGTACGACACCGCAACTGTGGCTGAATCTCCAGCAGTCTTTCGAACTGCGCGTGAGTGGTGGGTCTACCAGGGACTTCTCGTGGCATGAAGACGGCGACTAGGCGCGTCCTCGGCGGTGTTGGCTTGGGACTGGCAGCGGCCGCGCTGGCGGGGTGCGGCGAAACCGCGGAGGAACTGCCGAGCTACGGCGCGGCGCCGTCTTTCGCGCTGACCGATCAGCACGGGCAACCGTTCGGCAGCGCGGATATTGGCCAGCGGGCAGCGTTGGTCAGTTTTGTCTTTACGATGTGTACGGAGTGGTGCCCAGTCCTGATTCCCAAGCTGCGCGAGGCGCAGGAGCAGTTCCGCGCCGAGGGCTTGCTCGGCAGCAAGGTGCTGCTGCTCTCCATCACCGTAGACCCGCAGCGGGATACCCCCGACAAGCTGGCGGCCTATGCCCAGCGCTACACGGCCGATCCGAGCCACTGGCGCTTTCTGACCGGGCCGTCGGAGGAGATACAACGTGTGGTGGTCGGCGGTTTTCGGGTAGGGTTGCTGCGTCCGGCGCCAGCGGCCCGCGACAGTGCCGCGGTGCCGCTGACGATCACGCACAGTAACCGCTTCGTGGTCGTAGACGGGGCCGGGCAGATCCGCGGCTATCTGCGTGGTGAGGAGGTCACGCCGGCCGAGATCGTGCGTGCTGTTCGGCAGGTTGTCGGTTAGCGAGACGGTGCCTAGCCCCCACCCTACACCCTCCCCCGTGCTAACGCACAGGGGAGGGAACAACGACACCACCGGCACAGCAGTGGGATGACCAATAGGGCAGTGAAAGGAAGCGAGGCGAGGTGATGAGCAAGTTGCAAGTGGCGCTGATCGGCTGCGGCGGTCGTGGTCGCGGGTATCTCCGGGAGCTGACCGATTTCGAAGACACCGACGTGGTGGCGGTGTGCGATCTGGTGGCGGCGATCCGGGAGCCGGTCGCGGCCGAGTTTGCGGTGCCGTGCCAGTATGAGTCTATCGAGGACATGCTGGATGCGGAGGCGCTCGACGCCGTATTCGTAGCGACGCCGGCGCACCTGAACGCCGCGTGTGCGCTGCCCTGCCTGGAGCGCGGGGTCAATACGCTGCTGGAGAAGCCGCCAGGGTTAAGCGTGGCCGAGACGACCGGGCTACGCGATGCGGCACGGCGCACGGGCGCCAAGGGGATGGTCGGCTGGCAGCGCCGCTTCAATCCCTTCATCCGGCAGGCGCGGCGGATGATCGAGGAGCGCGGCCCAATCGTGCAACTGGTCGGTGAGTTCCACAAGAGCATCACCGGGCTGGAGGCCGCGGGGCGCTGGCCGGAGCAGGTGATGGACAACATGCTGCTGGAGAGTCCCATCCATGCGATTGACGTCACACGGGCGCTGGCCGGTGGTGAGGTTGTCGAGGTGCATAGCGTGGTACAGCGGCGCCTCTCGCGCTACAAGGACGTTCACGCTGCGCTGGTGCTCTTCGACAATGGCTGCGTATTGCAGGTGAGCGCCGCCTATTCGGGTGGTAGCCGCCTGGAGCGGTACGAGATCCACGGCCGAGACATCTCGGCGTACCTGGAGGGGGTGTCGGAAGGCGTGGCGGTCTACGACGGCCAAACACAAGAACTGGCCGGGGAGGGGCCGGCGGCGACCATCGCGCAGAACCGCTTCTTCCTCGACTGTGTGAAGGAAGATCGCCCGGTGACGCTGCCCGCGGCCAACCTCGACGAGGCGGTCAAGACCATGGAGCTTGCCGAGCGGATTCTGGCGGGCCTGCGCTCGTAGCAGGTGTGCCTCACCCCCCGGCCCCTTCTCCACCATGTAGAGATGGAGAGTGCGTAGGCGGCCGGTAACTGAACGGACTCTCCTTTCCGGGCAGGGAAGGGGGCTGGGAGTTAGGTCTCGGTCTTAGCGGTAGAGATCGCGCACCGCTACGGGCTGACCGCCACCATCGGCCGAACGGTAGGCGGCGTCCAGTAGCTCGACTACTCGCAGGCCCACCTCGCCCGGCGAGCGATTCGGCGCTTGGCCGAGGATCACGTCCACCAGGTTCGCGGCGGTGGCAAAGCGCGGATACGACTCGTCACCTTCTAGGGGACCGTAGCGTCGCTCCGTGCCGTCGTGCTTGCGGACCGTCAGGGTGCCTTGCACCTGCTCCAGTAGCAGATAACCGTCCGTGCAATAGACGCGAATATCGAGCTGGCCGGCATCGCCCACGCCGATATTGCCGGTGCTGCCGAATACCCCCACCGCGCCGCCGTCGTACTGCACGGCCATGGCATCCACCAGGTCAACGGGCACGTCGTAGTTGTTCATGAAAGCGGTGACGCTGCGGGCGCGTAGCCCGGTAACGTAGAAGAGCGAACCGGCGGAGTGGGTGATCTGCAAGTGCGCCTGCCCGCCGCCGGAGCGCTGCGCGTCGGCATAGACGTTGCCGGGGCCGGTCACGGGGAACTGGAAGACGGGGCGATAGGCTTCCGGGTTGGAGCGGTAATACTCCACGACCATCGAGGCGAACAGGCAAGAGGTGTGCTGCACGGGGCCAAGCTCCCCGGACGCGAGCACGTCGCGGGCGGTGCGCGTGACCTCGGTGAAGTGCCAGGGATAACCGACGATGATCTCGCGCTCCTGGGCCGCCGCCAAGTCGAGCAGGGTGCGACCGTCCTGGGCGGTCAGCACCATGGGCTTTTCGAGCATGACGTGTAGCCCGGCTTCGAGGCACTGCCGGGCGACGGCGTAGTGTGCGGCGTGGTAGACGGCGACGACGGCGCCATCGAGTGACTCATTGGCCAGCAACTCGCCAACGTCGTCGTAGGTGCGGTCAATACCGTAGCGTTCGGCGGCCGCGGCGAGGGCGTCCGGGTTGCGGTCGCAGAGGGCGACTAGCTCGGCATCGGGGTGCTCGATCAGGCCCGGGATGTGCGTATAGGTAGACCACCAGCCTGTCCCGATGACCGCGACGCGCGCTTTTTCTGCCATATCGCACCTCCTTCCAACCGGCGTCTCCGTCTCATGCGACCTCGGAGGACTGACTGAAGCGTATCGTGGTGTGACTCGCAGCCCCATTGTACAGGGAACCGTGGTGATCGTACTTGTCCGCTTTGAAAACACAACAAATACCAAATGGGAAGGAGGTGGTGAAAGCACCCCTATTCTACTAGGGTTGGCAAGTTACGAACAGGAGATTTACGGAATGAACGCAGCCACACGATCCTGGAAGCTCGTCGTTGTCCCCGTTTTCGTTGTGCTTCTCCTGAGCTTCTCGCTATTAGTAGCTTACGCGGAGCCGTCGACGTCGTGCAGCGCTCCTTGGGTCGTAGGCCCCTGACAGGCGACCACAGGAGGGTACTGAGCCACGCACTCCAATGCAGTACCCCCGGCAACGTTGCCGCCAGTGGCCGCGCCGCCCGGCACTGCACGCGCTCCACTGCTCCATGCTGGCCACCACCACTGTCAGCGGATAGCGCGGCGGCCGTAGGGTGCTCATCCCAGCCCCGCACGACTCCGGCACTTTGCGCCGCCGGCCGGCGCTCCAAACCGGCTTCCCGCCCCGCCCACCGGCCAAAGACTGGGGTTTTCCATAGGGAAGACTAGGGTTTTCCATAGGGCCTTGGCCACGCCAGCGGCGTACAATGGAAGTATGACGATGTGTGTGGCGGTCCGGAGCGTGGACCGTTCTCCTGGCGGCACCGGACAGGCCATGCCGATGAGGGAGCTTGGCTATGCTGCATCTCTTGCCTTTCTCGGCGGTCACGACCGCCCCGGCCTTTGTCCTGTCCTCCGCCGGCAAGGTCACCAGCCGCGCGGCCTTTGAGCGCGCTATCAGCGATCTGCGGCCCGTGCCCCAGCGCCACACCAAGCCCCTGGCGCTGGCCGTCTTGGCTGCTGAGGGCGCCGTCGTTTTCCTGATCGTCGCTCCGCAAGAAGAGAGCCTCTTTATGAAAGACTACAAGTTCGTCGAGACTCCCATCTACCGCGCTTTTGATGCCCAAGGCGTGGTCCAATCGAGCGGGTTGCCGTTTCCGGGCAAGGGTGCGTGGGGAATGCTCACGCCGGCCTGGGAACAAGCGGTTCGGTCGGCAGCCACTTCGCACTCAGGGGAGGTGATAAGCAGCAATATAGCCCAGCTGTAGATTGCTAGTCCGTGGTGGGAAACATCGTGTGAGAAAGGGACGGGAAGACGATCGGAATGAACGCAGCAACCAGATTCTGGAAGTTCGTCGTTGTGCCCGTTTTCGTTGCGCTTCTCCTGAGTGTCTCTCTGTCAGTAGCTTACGCGGAGCCGTCCACGTCGTGTAGCGAATCGAACGATGGCGAGTGGATTTACGTACCGAATGAGGGCTGGTGGGAGTGCGTTTACTGCAAGGACATCGATGAATGGCTGTGGGTGAGGCTTGGGGGTGATTGACCCGCCTTGTGCAACCGATAAGCCTCGATGTCACAGGCTAGAACCTCAGGCTAAGGTTCTGCATTCCTAGCCTTACACAGCCTGGGGAACACACTGTCAGGGGTGGGTTTGGGCAGGTGGCACCAAGCGGATCTACAGATAGCATCGGTAGACGCGCGGACGCCTCCAAGCCAAAAACCTACCCTTGTCAGTGAGTACCGAGATAGTTGTTCTTTACTGTTGTTACACGGGGGAGTGAACCTACGTAAGGAGGGTAGATGTATGTTGGAACCGTTCACCGCTGAAGCCGTACACACGGTGCTACGCGCGCGAGCCGAAGCCGAGTCCCTTAACCACCACTGGATAGGGACGGAGCATATCCTCCTGGCCTTGACCAAGCCCTCCTCGAACGATGCGGCGGCAGCTCGACAAATCCTCCGACAGCTCGGTGTAGCAGACACAGCCATTCGCAGTGCGGTACTTAAGATCCTTCCACCTAACGAGGCAGCGAGCAAGGCTGGGAAGCCACAGTGGACACCTCGGCTGCAATACGTGCTCACGCGGTCAGTGCAGTTGGCTGCGGCCATCGGCCATACACATATCGGGACCGAGCACTTTCTCCTGGGTCTCCTGTGGGAGAAGGAGGGCATTGCTGGCCAGGTCCTGCACAGTCACGGCGTTGCTTTCGACACGCTTCTGGAGCGTGTTCGCCGACGGCAGCGGACCGACGAAACCGTCCCGCCGGAGCGGCAGTGGCCACTTGTTCCCGTCACGGCAGGCGCGGCGTGTATTCCTGAACTCGCGCACCAGCAGGCGATGCAGAATGGGACAGCCGGTCGCGTGGGCACGCAGCACCATTTGCTGGCCTTGATGGCGGAGTCGGACGGCCTCGCCGCCAAGGCACTCGAATCATTCGGGATCACGTATGCTGCGCTCAAGGAGCGGCTCGCGGAGATCGGCGTGGCCGGCACCACCGATGCCCCGGAGCGGCTCCTTCATCGAGGCGCGTAGTCCCGCCCCAGGCCCAGAACTGCGATTACCCTACGGTCTCGGTGGGGTGGGCGACGATGGTGATCGTTACGTTGGTTGCCACGGCAACCGCTCGGTAGAGCGGTCACCGGTCTTTGTAGACGCCGACAAGCTGCTCCGCTTGCTCCTGCGAGAGGCCGTGGAGGTCGAAGCGGAGACTGACGCTGGCAAAGTCGGCGAGGTTATCGGGGTGCCGTGCGCCCTCGATGGCGACCTCGGCCCGCTGCAACGGGAGGCCGTCCTCCGCGGCGCGGCCCTCGACCAGGAGTGCCCCGCACGCCGAGACGCCGGCCAGGAACGACTCCGCCGGGGTCAGCGCCTCGGCCGGACCGCCGGCGTGCCCGGCGTGGTCAATCACAAAATGGTTGGTGCGGGCGCTGTTGAGTGCTCGGCCGGGGATGCCGGTCGTGACCGACCGCACCCGATTGATCTGCATTTCGGTACTCATCTTGTGCTCCCTCCTCACAAGCGGCGTGTTCGTGTGCCCGGCGTCGCTCACCACGCCGATGTCACTGCCGCGTGCTGCTCGTCAGCCAACGGTACAGATACTTGGTGATGAACACGTGGCCGAGACTGGCAACTGCTCCCGTTGCGCCGAACATCGAGGTTATGACGATGAAGTCTGCCGTTTCAGCCTGTCCGGGAAAAGTGGCTGCTAGGAATAGCAAGCCAATCACGGCGCCGACCACGTATCCGACGACGATAGCGGTGAGCAGCGCCATCGGCTCCGCCCTGGCTGGGTAGTCTCCTAGCCGTCCGCTCGACCGCTGCTGGCTCATTCGCAACCAACGGGGCACGCGCTCGGTGATGAGCACATGACCGAGGCTGGCCAGTGCCCCCGTGCCGCCGAACATCAAGCCTGTGCCGACAAGAGCGGTCACCGGGTTCACCACGTACATAACCGTGACCTGGAAGATGAAGCCGACAAGAGCGCCAAGCACGAATCCTACGCCGGCAGTGGTGAGCAGCACCATCGTTTACTCCCTTTTTTCAGCGGCCCCCTTGGCCCCCGCTCACTGGCCCTTGTCCCGTGGCAGCCAGCGGCGCAAATACTTGGTGGCGACCACGTGATAGCCAAGGGCGGAAATCGCGCCCGTACCGCCAAACGTCAAGGTTATGTCTATCGAGGGGATCGTCGAACCACTTGTAGCCATCATGAAAATCCACCCCAGTACGGCGCCGAACAGGAACCCAACGACGATAGCAGTTAGCTCATGCATGGGACACTCCCTTGCCAAGCGGATTCCGGCCCCCCTATGGTCCCCCCGCTGTGCAGGGGGACGTGGGTTCCTGCGCGGGCCGCGAATGACCGGGCAGCATCAACGGTGCCTCGGTCGTAGTCCAGTCTATCGCAAGAGGCGTGGGCTGTCAGCACAGGACACACAAGCGTCGCAGAACGCTGGGATAGGCCCAAACTCGCCTGTTGGCTGGTGCGAGGCGGCCCGGTACACTGCAAGCAGTGCGTTTGTTGCCGGCTCGGCCTGTTCGCCGCCGAGGTGGTGCAGTGCCGGGTGGAAGGAGCGAGGGAGGACGTGATGGCGCGGGAGTATCGGGTTGGTCTGATCGGCTGTGGCCGGATGGGCGCAACCATTGACGATGAGGTGCGGGACCATCCCCACAGCGACTTGTGGATTCCCTTTTCGCACGCCGCGGGCTACGTGGCGGTGGAGCGGACCAGCTTGGTGGCGGTGGCCGACGCGATCCCGGAGAAGGCGGAGGCGATCCGGGAGCGTTACGGCGCGGAGCGCGCCTACACGGATTACCGCGAGATGATCGAGCGGGAACAGTTGGACATCGTCAGCGTGGCGACGCGGCCGGCGACGCACCGCGAGATCGTCGTCTATGCCGCCGAACATGGCGTCAAGGGGATTTACTGCGAGAAGCCGCTCTGCTGCTCAATGGCTGAGGCCGACGACATCGTGGCTGCCTGTGAGAAGCACGGCGTGAAGTTCAACTATGGTGCCCAGCGCCGGTACATGGCGCTGTATCACCGGCTGCGCGAGCTGATTGTCGGTGGTGAGATTGGCGAGGTGCGTGGGATTACGGCGCATACCGCCCCTAGCTCGGCGCAGTGGGGCTTGACGCACACCTCCGACATGCTGCTGCTGTTGGCCGGCGATCCCACCATCGAGCTGGTGCAGAGTACCGTTGATCTCGGCGGCGTGGAGTTCGACGGCAATCACCTTGCGACGGACCCGCGGGTGACCTCCGCCTACGTGGGCTTCAGCAACGGTATCCCTGGCTATGTCGTCACGGGACTGGGGACGGAGTTCGAGGTGATCGGCACGAAAGGGGCGGTGCGGACGCTGAACAACGGCGCTCAGGTGCAACTGCGGCGCGCGGATGACCGGCACGGGGTCCTGGCAGATGTGCCGTTCCCCGACACGCCGCGGATCAGTGGGACGGTGAAGGGCATCGAGGACATCGTGGAGGCGCTGGATACCGGGCGCGAGACGCAGGGCCACGTCCGCCTGGCGCACCGCAGCCAAGAGATGATCCTAGGATTTGTGGAATCTCACCGGCAGGATGGGCGCCGCATCCCCCTGCCCTTGGCCAACCGGGAGTTGTACGTCGGCCGGCCCGATTGGTAGAGGTGCGGCCGGCTCGCCTGTGGCCCTCACCCCCGGCCCCTCTCCACCATGATGGAGAGGGGGAGTCTGCCCTCACCCCAGTCCTCTCCCCCAGGGAGAGGGAGTTGGATTCCCGCTGGCACGGGAATGACAGGCGCCTAGGCGCGATGGATCGCGCTCCTACGGCTTCACCCGTACCTACCCTCGTTAGGCAGAAGCCGGGGGGTGAGGCGTTGATCCGCTTCCCTGGGGTATACTCAGGCCGGGCCGTGGGTTGCCGAGCGGGGAGGAGGCATGATGGCAAAGCGGGTACGGCGGCCGTTGAGCGTGCTCATCAAGCCGGCTTCGAGTCGCTGCAATCTACGCTGTACGTACTGCTTCTACCTCGAGAAGCAGGAAATCTACCCCTGGAAGGATCATCCGGCGCTCACCATCGAGACGTTTCGCACGTTTTGCGAGCAGTACGCTGCGGTCAGCCCGATGCTGGCCTTCAACTGGCAAGGCGGCGAGCCGACGCTGATGGGGCTGGACTTCTTCCGCGAGGCGGTGGCCGTCCAGCGAGAGGCAGCCGACGCGGCGAGCAACGGCCGCACGCTGCCGATCACGAACGCCTTGCAGACGAACGGGACATTGCTCAACGAGGACTGGGCGCAGTTCCTCCACGAGAATGGCTTTCTCGTCGGGATCAGCGTTGACGGTCCGGCGGAGTGGCACGACACCTATCGCTACGACACGCGCGGACGCGCCACCCACAGCAAGGTGCTGCACGCGCTCGATCTGCTGCGCGCCCGCGACGTGCCGTTTAATATCCTGACGGTCGTATCGCAGAGCAACGTCGAGCGGCCACGCGAGCTCCTGCGCTACCTGGTAGACAACGACCTCTACGACCTCCAGTTCATCCCCTGCATGGAGCGGCTGCCGGCCGAGCATCCGCACGTCGGCGAGCTCACCGACTATTCGATTACGCCGGAGCAGTACGGTCGGTTTCTCACGGACGTGTTCGACGAGTGGGTGAAGATCGGCTACCACAAGCTGCGGATCCGGTACTTCGACAACATCATCCAGATGGCGCTCGGGCTGCCGGCGGAGATGTGCCAACTGGCCGTGAGCTGCGGCTACCTGGTGCTGGAGCACAACGGCGACATCTACCCGTGCGACTTTTTCGTCGAGCCGGAGTGGGTGCTCGGCAACGTGCATGAGCAGACGATTGCCGACATGGTCTCCGGACCGCTGTTCCGGCAGTTCAACGGTATGAAGCCGGAGGTAAACGAGGAATGCACGCGCTGCCAGTGGCGACCGCTGTGCCACGGTGAGTGCCCGCGCTACCGCATTAACGGCGGCGGCAGCCACAACGAGCTGACTTACTTCTGCTCGTCGTACAAGCAGTTCTTCTCCGCCACGTGGTCGCGGATGGCGCGCGTAGCCGATGAGGTCGGGCGCGTGCGGGCGCTGGAGCAGGGAATCCCGCTCCCGGCGCGGCAGCCGGCACCGGCCGTTGCCGCGGCAGCACCGACGCAGCATCACGTCGGACGCGGCGCGATTCGTCCGCAACCGGTGATGGGCCAGTCGGCGGCCGGCAGCACGGTGAAGGTCGGGCGCAACTCGCCGTGTCCCTGCGGGAGCGGCAAGAAGTACAAGCGCTGCCACGGCCGCAGCTAACGGCGAGCGCAGTCCTCACTCCTCCGGCTGCCTCACCTCCCCGTCCCCCTCCCTGGTAGGGAAGGGGAACCTGGGAGGGCATGATGGGCCTCACCCCCGGCCCCTCTCCACCACGTGAAGAGGGGTGGCTTCCTGCTTTCGCGGAAATGTGGGGATGGGGGCTGGATTGCGGCTTGCGCCGCACTGACGAGGCGGGGGGCATGGCCTGGTCCCCCTGCGATCCCGCCGCCTTGCGGGGGGGCGGGCGCAACCTGTTGCGCCCCTACGGCGTCGGTGGGCGCAGGCCCGGATTTCCGTTGGCGCGGGAATGACGGGATGGGGATGAGGCGCGGGCGGCAAACACTCCCCTCCGGCTGGACTGGCGGGCGTGGACCGCGTATACTGCTCGGAGAGTACGCGCGGTGAGGAGGTGTAAAGGGAGAACAACCGAGCAGTCTAGGAGGCTGTAGCTCGTGTGACGAGCGAGCGTCGTCCACTGCTGCCCGCGCGCGCCGGCGGTAGTGGGTAAAGAGCGGCTTTTGCCGAAAAGTTCTGTCTTTGCGCGACGACAACCTGTGAAGGAGAGAGATACATGGCTAGTGTAACGCTTGACCGCCTGACGAAGCGGTTTGGTCAGATCGTGGCGGTCAACAATGTCACGTTGGAGGTGCGCGACCGCGAGTTCCTCGTGCTGGTCGGGCCCTCGGGCTGTGGCAAGTCCACCACGTTGCGGCTGATTGCGGGTCTGGAAGAGGTGACGGACGGCAACGTCTTCATCGGTGAGCGCTTGGTGAACGATGTTGCGCCGAAGGACCGCGACATCGCGATGGTGTTCCAGAGCTACGCGCTGTATCCGCACATGAGCGTGTACGACAACCTCGCGTTCGGCCTGAAGCTGCGGCGGACACCCAAGCGCGAGATTGACCGGCGCGTGCAGGACGCAGCGGAGCTGCTGGGTATTGGCCAGTTGCTCACGCGGAAGCCGAAGCAGCTTTCCGGTGGTCAGCGGCAGCGCGTGGCGCTGGGGCGGGCCATTGTGCGCGAGCCGAAGGTCTTCCTGATGGACGAGCCGCTCTCCAACCTGGACGCCAAGCTGCGGGTGTCCATGCGGGCGGAGTTGATTAAGCTCCACCAGCGGCTGCAGACCACGATGATCTACGTGACCCACGACCAGACGGAAGCGATGACGATGGGTACGCGGATTGCCGTGCTGCGCGACGGGCTGCTGCAGCAGCTCGATACGCCGCAGCAGGTGTACGATCACCCGTCGAACATGTTCGTGGCCGGGTTCATCGGCAGCCCTTCGATGAACTTCGTCGAGGCGCGGCTGACGGGCGATCCGGACGACATCTGGGTGGACGCGGGTAGCTTCAAGGTGCAGGTACCGCCGCAGCACCGCAAGGTGCTCGTGCCGCACCTAGACAAGGAAGTGTTCTTCGGCATTCGTCCAGAAGACCTGTTCGACCCGAAGTATTCCCCGCCCGACATCACCGACAACAGCTCGATCAAGGCTCAGGTAGACGTGACGGAGCTACTCGGCTCGCTGATTTACCTCTACCTGCTGGTCGGCGACCAACAGTTGGTCGCGGTCGTAGACCCCCGGACCGAGTTCAAGACCGGGGACGACGTGACGATGATGATGGACATGCATAAGATGCACATCTTCGACCGTCACAGCCAGGAGGCCTACCTGTAGCTTCGGCGTATCCGGTTCGTAGCCGAGGGGTGAGCGTGTGGGGGACGACCACGTGGTCGTCCCCCACACTGTATTTTGCGCCGGGTGAGGGCTGCCGGCACCGACGGTGAGGGGGAAGTATGGCGCTAGGAAGCGTGCGGAATTGGGGCTGCCGCCTGGAAACGGACCTGGTGCTCCGGGGCTGGCGCGCGGCCGTGCTGGAAAATGAGCTGCTCCGGGTCACGGTGCTGCTCGACAAGGGCAGCAACATCTACGAATTTCTCTACAAGCCGCGGGACGTGGACTTCATGTGGCGCACACCGCAGGGCCTGCGCCGGCCGCCGAGCGTGCCGACGACCCGCGCCGACGGAGGCTTTCTGGAGTATTACGAGGGGGCGTGGCAGGAGATCATGCCGAGCGGGGGGCCGCCCTGTAGCTGGGGTGGGTCGCAGTTCGGGCAGCACGACGAAACGCCGCAACTCAACTGGGACGCTACCGTGGTCGAGGATCGGTCCGATACGGTGGCTATTCGCTGCTCAGTCCAGACGGTGCGCTCGCCGTTCCTGCTGGAGAAGACGTTGCGGTTGGTCAGTGGCAAGGCGGTGCTATTCATTGACGAGCGCCTTACCAACTACGGCGCCGAGACTTGGCCGTACATGTGGGGGCATCATCCGGCGCTGGGGGAGCCGTTTCTCGACGAGACGTGCCGCCTCGATTGCGCGGCGCAGACGGTGATCGTCCACGAACCGGCGCTCACGCCGACGCCGCGGCTGCCGGCCGGCGGCCGGTTTGCGTGGCCGTACGTCGAGGACAGCGCGGGTCGCGCGGTAGACCTGAGCACTTTTCCGCCGAAGTCGCTGGGACACACCGACCTCGCCTACCTGACGGACCTCACCGACGGATGGTACGCCGTCACGAACACGAGCCAGCGGGTGGGATTTGGCATGGCCTGGGACCCCGCGGTCTTCCGGCACATCTGGTACTGGCAGGCGTTCGGGGGCAACTCGGGCCATCCCTGGTTTGCCGACACCTACAACGTGGGGATCGAGCCGTGGACCACGATTCCGGGATCGGGGCTGGCTACGGCGGTCGAGCAAGGCGCGGCGTGTGAGCTGGCACCCGGCGAAAGTCAGACCGTCCGGCTGCTGGCCGTGGCTTACGAGGGTCTGGAGCGGGTCGGTGGTATCTCGCTGGCTACCGGGGACGTTGCGTAGCCCCTGCGGGTAACCGCCAGCGGGAAGTAGGTTGGACCTAACCCCCGGCCCCTTCCCTCCAGGGAAGGTGGCGATGTTGGTGCCTGCTGTCGTCTATAATCCAGGGAGAGCATGGCAAAGCGCCGGCGTCGGGGAAGAGAGGACCATGACTGCTGAAGAGAACGGCACTCAGGAGCAGGCCCCGGCCGGTGGGCGCGATCCTTGGGTGCGGGTCACGCTGGAAGCGCCGCGCCCGCTGCCGCTGCCGAGCGAGACGCGCCAGCACTTGCTGAACGCGAAACGCGAGGTGCTGCTGGCGCTCCGCAGCCTGGTGGACATGGCTATCGAGCGCACCGAGGCGCAGGCGGAAGGCCGCGCCGACCGCCGGCGCTCGCGCATCGAGATTGACGAGGGCTAGGCGACCAAGAGGCCTCACCCTACCTCGGTGTCAGCAGACTACGAAGGCTGGCCTCTCCCCAAGGGGCCTGTCAATCAGCACGCGCTCAGGTAGCACCATGTGGCTCCTGCATGGCTAGGTAGTGGTCGTGCCTGGCGGCGACATCCGGCTCGGAGTATTTATAGGCCCCGACGATCTCCATCAACCGGCGCCGCTCCCTGAACTTCCGCGGATGGATGCTAATGGACACGAGGCGCCGCTCTCTATCGAGATCGAGGGACACCCCCCTGATGGCCGAGACTCGCTCCATAACACGGCCACTGCCCGCTCCGAGCGGCACGGTGGTCTTGGCTCGGTACGAACCCGGGGACTTGCCAAGGGCTGCCCGAATGAGGTCCTTCAGCGTCTCGTAGCCAACCTCCTCCGCCAGGTTGTCGTCCCTGATGAGGTTGGCGCAGTGCTGCAGGCCCTTCTTAGCCTCGTCGGTAGTGACCGTACCCGCGTCCAGCTTGCCGAGCACTGCCGATAACCCGTCCCGATGGTGGGCACGCTCGCGCTCGGTCAGCCCGAACGGAGATGGCGCGCTGCTGCGCCTGGCGGGCAGCGCCGGCAGAAGCTCGGTGACGCCGGGCAGATACTTGCGGAAGCCCTGCGGGTCCGCGCGGCGCTTGGCCTGAAGCAAGGCGATCAGTCGTTCTTGCTGGGTGCTCATGCGGTTTCTCCATCGTCACGGCCGCGGCGGAAAGTTACCGACGCCGCTTGGTGTTGAGGCTGAGGATGCGGCCGGGGATGTAGCGCCACTGCACGGAGTCCCAGTCCGGCACCCAGCGCTGAACGCGCTCGCTGGCCTGTGCTGCTGTCCGCACGTCTTCCTCGGCCGCGGCGGCCAGTAGCTCCAGCCGGTCGCGGACCTTGCCGTCAACCTGGACGACGACGGTGACCTGTTCCTCGCGGACCAGCGCCTCGTCCCATGTTGGCCAGGGTTGCTCGTGGACGCTGCCCGACTGGCCGATGCGCTCCCACAGTTCGGCGGTGACGTGCGGCGCTGCCGGTGCCAGCAAGACCAAGAGCGTGCGGATTGCTTCGTCCCAGGTGCGGGTTTGCCACGTGCCGGCGCGATAGCGTTCGCCTAGCTCGTTGGCGAACTCCATGAGCGCCGCGACCATCGTATTGAACTTGAAAGCCTCTATGTCCTCGGTAACGCGGCGGATGGTCTTGTGTAGCTGCCGGGCCAGCTCCAGGTCGGCGGGTCGGCGGGTGACGGCCGTGCCATCGCCATTAGCGGAGAGGGCGGCGGTTTGCAGGACCAATTCCCAGATACGCCCCAGGAAGCGCCGTTGGCCGTTGATGCCCTGCTCGCTCCAGTCCACGTCCTGCTCGAATGGCGCCATGAATAGCTCGTACAGACGCAGGCTGTCGGCGCCGTACCGCTCGACCATCTCGTCGGGTGTGATGACGTTGCCGCGCGACTTGGACATGCGCCGGCCGTCCGGGGCGTGTACCTGACCCTGGTTCAGCAGCTTGTAAAACGGCTCGTTCCCCGGCACGCCCAAGTTGGCATCGCGCATCACCTTGTACCAGAAGCGAGCGTAGAGCAAGTGCATGACGGCGTGTTCGGCGCCGCCGACGTAGAGGTCCACGGGCATCCAAAACCGTGCCCGTGTGGGGTCGAAAGGCCCTTCATGGTAGTCCGGGCCGGTGAAACGCAACTGGTACCAGGATGAGCAGGCAAACCCACCCATCGTGTCGGTCTCCCGCCGGGCCGCGGTGCCACACTGCGGGCAACTCACGTTGATCCAGTCGGTGGCGCGCTCCAGTGGTGAGCGTCCGTCACCGCCGGGGGCAATGTCGTCAAGGTCGGGCAGCAGCACCGGCAGCTCGTCCTCCGGCACGGGCACTTCGCCGCAATCGGAGCAGTGGATGATCGGGATGGGGCCACCCCAATACTTCTGGCGCGAGATCAGCCAGTCGCGCATGCGGTAGTTGACGGCGCGCTGGCCCCAGCCGCGCGCTTCGACGGCATCGGAGATGGCCTCGATGCCGTCCTGCGCTTGGTTGGCGAGGCGTTGGTCCAGCGCCTCAGCGGAGAAGCCCCACTCCGCGGCTAACTCCGCCCGTTCCGCCGGCGGCAACTTGGGCCAGTTGGCGCGAGTGAAGGTGCCGTCGAACGAGCCGGAGTTGACCATCTCGCCGGGGCCGACATACGCTTTCGTCAGCGGCTGGCCGTCCCAGCCGGGCGGCGCGATCACCACCTTGATGTCCAGCCCGAACTCCTGCGCGAACTCGAAGTCTCGTTGGTCGTGGGCCGGGACGGCCATGACCATGCCGGTGCCGTAGGTGGCGAGCACGTAGTCGGCGACCCAGATCGGTACCTGCTCGCCGTTGAGGGGATTTATCGCGTAGGCGCCGGTGAAGATGCCGCTCTTCTCCCGTTCGGTGGCGGTACGCTCGATCTCGGACTGCCGCTTGGCCTGCTCGACGTAGGCTTCGACGGCGGCGCGGCGCTCCGGGGTGGTCAGCCGTTGGACCAGCTCGTGCTCGGGGGCGAGCACCATGAAGGTCACGCCGAACACCGTGTCGGGCCGGGTCGTGAACACGGGCATCTCAACACGCTCGGCCCCGCCGTCGGCCGTCGGCGCGTCAACGGTGAAGACGATATCGGTGCCGGTGCTGCGACCGATCCAGTTTTCCTGCATCAGCTTGATGCGCGGCGGCCAGTCAATCTCGCTCAGGTCCGCAAGCAGCTGATCGGCGTAGGCCGTGATCTTGAAGAACCAGGCGGGAATCTGCTTCTTGGTCACCCCGGGGTGGTCGCGCCAGCAGAACAGCTCACCATTGTCGCCGGTCTGGACTTCCTGGTTGGACATGGTGGTCTGGCAGACGGGGCACCACCATTGCCAGTTGGTATCGCGATAGGCGAGGCCACGTTTGTAGAGCAGGAGAAAGAACCATTGGGTCCAGCGGTAGTAGTCGGGGAGACTGCTATCAATCTCGCGGTCCCAGTCGAACGAGATACCGACCAGGCGCATCTGGCGTCTATAGTTGGCGGTGTAGCGGTCGGTCAGCGCCCGCGGCGACTCGCGCACTTCGATGGCTTTGTTCTCGGTCGGCTCGCCAAACGCATCCCAGCCCATCGGGTGCAGGACCGTGTAGCCGCGCATACGCATGAAGCGGCTGTACGTGTCGGTGGGGATATAGTTGCGGCAGTGACCGACGGAGAGACCGTCGCCGGAGGGATAGGGAAAGAAGTCGAGGGCGTAGAACTTGGGCTTGTCGGGGTCCTCGCGCGTGCGGTAGAGACCTTCCTCTTCCCACCGCTGCTGCCAGGCGGCCTCGAAGTCTTGTGGGACATAGGACCCGGTGACACCAACCTCACTAACCTCTGCCTCGACGGCGGCCATCCTCGATTCCTCCTACCTGCTCGCTGTCTAGGATTCAGTGTGCCAACTAGATTATAGGATAGGCGCACATGATGACACGCGCGGTCGGCACCACCGTATGCTTCACAGGAAGAGGGTCGTGCCTACCGAGCGGTCGGGAGCCGGATCGCAGGCACGCCGACATCGGCGCATGATGAAAGACTTGGATCGCGGCGCGGTGCTCGTAGGGCTGGCTAGTTGGAGTGCGGTGGCCTTACTGCTTGGTCTCGGCCTGCTCGGCTGGCCATCGCGCGCAGCGCTGCTCGGCTGGATTGGCACAACGCTTGGCTCCGGGCTAGCCATGCTGTCCTGGTGGTGGGTGCTGGGTACGCTCTTGACACGCCTGAGCCGGGCGCCCGAATCGGCGCCCGCCACCTTGCAGTCCCTTGGATTGCGTGGAGCGAGCCGGCAGTGGTCGTCCGCTGGCGCCAGCCGCCTGGCCGCCTGGACTTTCGCACCGCTCGCCGCCGGCTGGCTGGTCGCGCTGATCGCCCTAAGCTCACCGGACTTTCACCACAACCTCATCCATAGCACGACCATCCAACGTCGCTTCATCTTCCTGCTGGCGGCGCCCACGCTGCTGGCGCAGGTCTACGTGTTGCTCCGGGCATACTCCGGCGGCAGCCTCGGTGCCGGGGGACGGGGGACGGTGGCTCCCGGTAGACGGTGGGCTTGGTGGCCGGTCGTGGTGGTGGGCCTGCTCGGTCTCGGTCCTGTCATCCCCCACCTGGCGCCCGGCTATCTGTGGACGCCGGACGCTCCCTTCCACCTCGTCAACACGCTCGATCTGCGCGACGGCTGGCTCGCCGGGGACCTGCTGCCCTGGTGGAGCGCCAAAGCCTTTCTCGGTTTTGGGCTGCCGACGCTGGCGTATTACCCGCCCTTGACCTACGCCCTCGCCGCTGCCATGACGTTCCTGCCCGGCGTTGATGCGGCGGCTGGGCTGCAGCTGACTTTGGCCCTGGCCGGCGTAGCCGCGGCTATCGGCACCTACGGTTTCGTCAACGCTGCGCTACGCTCGCCGGCGGCCGGCGTGCTGGCCGCCATCGTATACGTCTACGCCCCGTATCGCTACATCACGATCTACCAGCGGGCGGCCTTACCGGAGCACGTTGCCCTGGCGGCTTTACCCTGGCTGCTCTGGGGGGTTCACGGGCTGGTGCGCCGACCGACGGGCGCGCGGCTGGTGGCGACGGCGGTGGCTGCGGCTGCGATTCTGGCCACCCACAACATCAGTGCATTGTTCGCCCTGCCGTTGGCCGGAGCGTATGGCGTTGGCTTGGCCGTGATCGCTCGCAGTCCCCGCCGGCTGCTGCCGCTGGCGGGTGGCCTGGCGTTGGGCCTGGCGCTGGGGAGCGCGGTGTGGCTGCCGGCGCTGGCTGATCGCGGCGCGGCGACGACCCACGTGGCGCTGGCTGTGGATTACCGGACGCAGTTCGTCGCTCTCCGTGACGCCTTGAACGGCAACTTCACCTACAAGTTCTACCTGGGCTTCCGTCCGTCCGCGTGGCAGGTCCTCCTCCTGGCCGGAGCGCTGGCCTGGATCGTGGCGGGGCCGCGCAGCCGCGGCGCCGTGGCCTTGTGGCTGCTTTTTGCGTTGGTCGCGCTCGGACTGCTGCTCGACATCTCCGCGCCGCTCTGGCCCCACATTCCGCTGCTGCCATTCGTACAGCTGCCCTGGCGCTTGCTGGGACCGTTTTCGCTGCTGGTAGCCGGTGCCGCCGGCACCTGGGCAGCACATTTTCGCCCTCCGGCGGCATGGCTGATAGTCATGGTGCTCGCCGCCGTGACCATGGGCAGCACGTGGGAACTGTGGCGCTGGGGCTGGGGGACGCAGCGAGACCCAACGCCGATGGTCGAGCGGCGCAGTGAGATTCCACCCTTCGCCGAATACAATCCGATTAGTCTGGGTCGCTGGCTGCCGCGCTTCCGGCCACCACCCGGCCACCCTTACCATGAGGACTTGTGGTCCTGGCCGGCCGGAGCCGCACCACACCTGGCGCCATCCGTGCGGCTCCGGCCGACCACGAGGCTGCCGCTGCGGGTGGCGCGTGGCGAGGCGCGGATAGTGGTCCACGCGGATCGGCCGCGCGACATCCGCGCCGACGTGTCGGCGACCACCGATGCGGTATTGTGGGCACACCGGCTCCTGTATGCCGGGTGGCGCGTCACCATGGACGGTCACCCGGTCGCCGTGCGGGCGTTGGACGAGTGGGGAATCATCGAGTTCGACGTGCCGGCCGGCACGCATGGGCTACGGGTGTTCTTGGAGCCTACACCGGCGCGGCAACTGGGGCGCTGGCTATCGCTGGCGGCCCTGCTCACGTGCGGAGGAGTGCTGGCGGTGGCTCGTTTCGCACAATCCGATGCTCGCGCCAGCGTCATGTGGCGCATAAGGGGTCGTCACTGGCTGAGGCGGCCGCAAAGCAGGCAGCTATGAGCAAGGCGCCGACCGGCCCTAGCCCCCCTATGGTCCCCCCGCTGCGGCGGGGGGACGGGAATGGCGGGCCGGGGCGGGCGCTGGGCCTTCTCGCCTTGGCCGTGCTGGTGCTCGGTGTTGGCGCTGTGCTGGCCGTCATCGGGGTGCGCTGGAGCCGAGAGCCGGCAGAAGTTCCCGATCATGCCGCGCCCTTTGTGGCGACCTTCGAATTGGGGTTTGCACGCCCGACGCTCGTCGGACAGTCGTTTGAAGCGCGCCAGAACAACCTGTCACGCCTCGACGTGATCTTGGCCGCCGACCCGGAGCGGCCTCCCCCCAACGGTCGGCTGATCTTGCACCTGCGTCCCGATACTCCCGGCGAGGACGTGCGTGTCAGCGCCGACATTCGGACGGTCGCGATTCCGGTGCGGGAGTTGGGACTGCCGCGCCGCCCGGTGCTGGACCTGCGGCCGGGGCAGCCGGCCGAGCAGTGGACCTCGCTGCGGTTTGCCCCCATCCCCGATTCGCGCTTGCAGCGCTACGTTTGGCTGCTCGAATACGTGCCCGGCCCGGCGGGTGGGCAGCTGCAACTGCTGACACACTTCAACAACCGCTACCGCGATGGCGCGCTCTACCTGAACGGTGCGTTCATCAACGGCAATGCCTTGTTCCGCCTGGCCTTCAGCGGCACGAACCGGGACCGGCTCTGGGTTGTGCGAGACAACCTCCTGGTTCATGCGCGGCCGGACCGGGAGCCGGCTGCCGTGCTCTACGCACTCGTGCTGGTGCTAGGGGTACTGGTAGTGGGAGTGCTTGTCGCACTGTGGCCGCTGTCCCGGTGGTCGGCAGGACCTCCCGGGGACGCTGCGATACCCGACACAGGCACCAAGCGCCGCTGATGTGCGCTACACTTGGGGCATACGCCCCGCAGACAGCGAACGATCATGGTCACGACAGAGGCACCTCCCGCCGCTCCACCTCGGACACACCCCCGGACGGCAGCCAGCGCCGCGCTCGCCTGGCTTGATGCCGGCGCTTGGACGGAAGCGGCCTATTTTGCGCTCCCGGACACGAACCACATCGTAGAGTTGTCCGAGGGACGGCTATTGGTGCATGAGATGCCAAACCTTGAACATCAGCGGATTGTTGACGAACTGGGCTTTGCCATCAATCTCCTCATTCGGGAACACGCTGGAGGTCGTAAGTTCTCTTCACCAACGCCGGTCCGATTATGGGAGGGAAAAATCCGCGAGCCTGATCTGGTCTACTACGCCGCCGGTCGCGAAGACTGCTACCACGTGCAGTACGCCGATCCGCCCGATCTGGCGATTGAGGTGCTCTCGCCGAGTACGCGGCACATTGACCGGGAGGAGAAAGCTGCCGAGTATGCCGATGCCGGCGTGACGGAGTATTGGATCGTTGATCCCGAGGGGCGCTCAATCGAGGTGCTGACCGGCGCTGGGTCGGAGGGGTACACGTCGCACCGGCAGTTTGGGCCGGGTGATGAAGTCACCTCGACGGTCTTGCCCGGCTTAGTGGTGTCGGTAGCAACACTCATCCCGGCCGAATCGCCGCTGAAATGAGCTACACTCCAGGCGGGGCTGAGGCAGGAGCGGGTAATGACCGTCAGATATGGGCTGGCCGGTGCCGCGCTCGACAGCGGGACGGCGCTTGTGGTTGACGGGTGTGGCTGCCCTTGGCTACAGTGGGGCGCGTTGCCATTCCCTTGGCCCGGTCGTTACGGGTGTGGGCAGCCGGCCTCCGTTGCGGCCGGCTAGGTGGAACGACGATGACGGCCGTGCAACTTGATCCGGCGTTCGTCGCCATCCTGTCCTGCCTGCATTGTGGCGCAGAGGTGGCGCAGGTAGAGGAGTGGCTTGCCTGCCGGAACCCGCAGTGTGGCCGGCGCTATCCGATTGAAGACGGAATCCCGGTAATGCTCAGTGCAGCGGCCGAGGCGCCCACAAGTGTGCCGAGTGGCCAGGAGAGACCATGAATGACGTCGCGGCGGCCTTCAAACTGATCCGCAACTGGCGCCGCTATGAGGCCGTCCTGCATCCACGCACCATCCGCTTCCTCTGGCATTGGCTGCGCGGCTCGACACATTTGCCCTATCCCCCGCTCAAGCTCCACCTGGAGCCGACCAGTCTGTGCAACCTCAAGTGTCCGATGTGCCCACAGTCCATCGGGGCGAATACGGTCAACGGGTTCATGGACATGGACGTGTACCGGCATATCCTGGAGCAGGTGCGCGGGCACGTGCTGGAGGTCAACCTCTTCTTCCGCGGCGAGCCGATGATGCACAAAAACCTCGGTGAGATGACCACGTTGGCCCACGAGGCCGGGATCGCCGTCCACGTCAACACGAACGCGACGACGCTGCGGGCCAAGCAGACGGCCATGCTGCTCGATTCCAAGCTTGACAAGCTGACGGTGAGCTTCGACGGCGCAGACAAAGAAACCTACGAGCGGATGCGCTTGGGCGCCAAGTTCGAGCTGACGCTCAAGAACGTCCGCGAGTTCCTACTGGAGAAGCAGCGGCGCCAGGTGCGCTACCCCTACACGGTTATGCAGGTGATCCTGCCCTATGACCCAACGGCCGCGCGCCCGGAGACACCGGCGGGGATGCGGGAGTTGTTCGCCGGCTTGCCGGTGGACGAGTATGACACGCGCTGGGCGCACGGGTGGGCCGGCACGATGATGGAGAACCCGGTGGCCCAACCGGAGCAGTACGGCCCCAACTACCACCCCTGTAACTGGCTGTGGAAGTCCATGGCGATCTACTGGAACGGCGAGGTGGTGTCGTGCTGCGCCGACTTTGCCGGTGAGCAGGTGGTCGGCAACCTGCTGGAGCAGTCGCTGATGGAGGTGTGGAACGGTCCGGAGTTGGTCAAGCTGCGCCGCTTGCAGGTGGAGGGCCGCTACCAGGAGGCCTCGCTGTGCTCCGGCTGCGATGCTCTATGGCAGCAAGACTCGGCCTCGTGGAAGGTCTTCGACGGGATTGGCGCGGTCGCGGACCGGGTTGTGCCGAGCGAGGCCGCGTGGCGCCGCAAGACCGTTCCGCCCAGCCCGGCGGTAGTCAGTGCCGAACGCACGATCACGCCGAACGAGGCGCCCTTCTCCGAGCCGATGCCCAGCCTCAACGGTGACACGCTCGCGCCGCGCGAGCCGGTGAAACCGTCGTCAGGCTCGAATGGCAACAACGCCTAGTTGAAGGAACGATCAACTGAAGGTCTGCCTCGTTTCCAACCTCTTCCCTCCGGACATCGGCGGCCCGGCGACCTACGTGCCCAAGCTCGCGGCCAGTCTGCGCGAGCGCGGCCATCAGGTGCGGATTGTGGCCGGAGCGCCGCCGGAATATCGGCCCGAGGCCAGCGACGAGTGGTCGGCGCTGACCACCAGGGTATCGCGCGGCTTACCGCTGCCCCAGCGCATGGCGCGTTTTCTCGTCTCCGTACTGCGGGTGGTCAGGTCGGCCGACGTGCTGTACGTGAACGGGCTGGCCGGCCCGGAAATGGCTGCCATTGTGGCGGGACGGCTGCTCGGCCGGCCGGTGGTCCTGAAGATCGTGGGGGACAACGCCTGGGAGCTGGCGCTGCGGCGCGGCTGGACGACGGCGGGGATTGACGAGTTCCAACGCCTGCCTGCCGGTCCACACGTGCGGCTCGTCCGCGGTCTCGTGCGGCGGTTCGCGCAGCTAGTGACCAGGCTGATCGTGCCGAGTGACTACCTGAAACGCCTCGTGATCGGCTGGGGGGTCTCGCCGGACAACGTGGTCGTCATCAGGAACGCACTCGCGGTTGATGATCTCCCCTCTCCCGCGGGGAGAGGGCCTGGCAGCGAGGGCAAACGCGAGGCTCGCGCCCGCCTGGCGCTCGGTACGGGCCGGGTGGTGATGACCTGCGCGCGCCTGTATCCGTGGAAGAACCTGGAGTTTCTCATTCGCCTGGTGCCGGACCTGCCAGCCGACGTGACCTTGGTGATTGTCGGCGACGGGCCGGAGCGCGAGCGGCTGGAGCGGGAGGCCGTCGCCACTGGCGTGCCGGAGCGGGTGCGCTTTGCCGGTAGCGTTTCGCAGGCCGCCGTCCAGCAGTATCTCCAGGCAGCCGACGTATTCACGCTGCACACGCGCTACGAGGGGCTGTCCCACGTCATGCTGGAGGCGATGCACGCCGGCACGCCGATTGTGGCCTCGGACGTTGGCGGGAACGCCGAGGTAATCGAGTCCGGCCGCAACGGACTTCTGGTACCACTGGACGACCGGGCGACGACGCTGGCTACGCTGTGCCGTTTGCTCGACGATCCGGCTGAGGGGGAGCAGCTGGCCGCGGCTGCCCAAGTAGACGTGCGGGCCTATCGCTGGGACGTGCTGCTGGACCGGACCATTGCTACCTTGGCCAGCGTGGTGACATCGTCTCGTCACTCCGGCTGATGCCGGAGTCCATGTCCCCCCGCCGCAGCGGGGGGACCATAGGGGGGCAGGGTAGGTTTTCGACAGGAGACCTCTTGGGCCTCACCTCCCGGCCCCCGCTCCATCGCAGAGCGATAGAGCGGGGGAGTAGATTCTCGTTGGCACGGGAATGACGAGTTACGCAAAGGTGTCCGAAAGCGGGAATGGCGCGAGGGTGAGGCGGGCGCTGCCGTGTGACGAACGGGAAAGTAGATGAACCTGCTCTTTGTCACGCAGAGCTACGATGCCGATAGCACGATCCTCGGTGTGACGGCGGATTGGGTGCAGGCCCTAGCGCGGCGCTGTAGCTCGGTGCAGGTCCTCGCCCAGCAGGCCGGGAGACGGCCGCCTGATGCGCCGGCCAACGTGACCGTCCACTCGCTCGGCAAAGAACGGGGAGACTCGCGTCAGCGCCAGCTTGGGCGCTTGCTCGCTACATTGGGGCAGGTGCTGCTCGCTGCCCCGCCGGCCGAGCGGGTCACGGCGATCTTTGTCCATATGGTGCCGCGGTATGCGGCGCTCGCGGCGCCGCTGGCAAAGCTCCGGCGGGTGCCGCTCGTGCTGTGGTACGCGCAGGGTGGCGTCAGCCGCGACCTGCACATCGCTCACCGGCTTGTTGACCGTGTTGTGAGCGCGTCGCGCCAGAGCTATCCGCTGGGTGCTGACCGGCTGACGGTCGTGGGACACGGCATTGACACCGATCGCTATGCCCCGCTGCCGTCGCTCGCCCGGCCCGACAACGGTCCCTTGCTCCTCAGTGTTGGACGCCTCTCGCCGGCCAAGGATCACGAGACGACCATCGAGGCGCTGGCCGTGCTGCACGCTCACGCGGGGATGGCGGCGCCGCCCATTCTCCGCATCTGCGGCGCACCGCTCTATCCATCCGACGAAGCCTACGCCGAGCGTTTGCGACGCCGCGTGGGCGAGTTGGGACTTGAAGAGGCGGTGCTGTTTGCCGGGAACGTGCCGTATGCGGCGATGCCGGCCGAGTACCGGCGCGCGGCGGTATGCCTCCACACGAGCCGCACGGGCAGCCTGGACAAAGCGGCGCTGGAGCCGCTGGCCTGCGGGGTGCCGGTCGTGTCCAGCAATCCGGCCGTACAGCACGAACTGGCGGCGTGGGGCGAGTGTCTGTCCTTTCCGGCGGGGGATGCGGTGCAGCTTGCCGAGCGCGTGCAGGGCGTGTTGACCTGGACGGCGGACGAGCGGGCGGCGGCGGCGGCGACCATGCGCCAACTGGTGGTGCAGCGGCACAGCCTGGAGCAGTGGGCGGACCGGGTGGTCGCGTTGCTCGGCACGCTGGGCGGGTAGGGGTGAGCCTGTTCCCCCCTATGGCCCCCCCGCTGCGGCGGGGGGATGGGCGCAACATGCTGCGCCCCTACGGCTTCACTTATACCTACCCTTGTCAGCCGGTCCCCGTCAATGCGGCGCTGGTGCCAGCGCCGGGCTGAATGCTGACGGCTACTTCACTTGGCATTGACCTGGTCGAACAAGCTGACGACCGCTTTGGATGGAGCTGGTGTGAGGAGGGTGACGGCAATGGCCACCGGAATGGCGATGATAAAGCCGGGCGCGGCCGGCTGAATGTCCATGATCCCGCCGGGCCCGCCGGAGAAATATCCCCAGACGGAGGCGGCGGCCGTGCCGGTGATGACCGACGCGAGCGCTCCCCAGATGTTGAAGCGACGCCAATACAGCGCCAGAATGGTGACGGGGCCGAAGGCCGCGCCCATGCCGCCCCAGGCGTACTCGACGAGCGTGAGCACGGATTCCGGGTTCCCAACGGCAAGCGCGGCGGCGATAATCCCAATGACCACCAAGAGAAAGCGGCCGAGCCACACGCGGCCGTAGGCTCCGGCCACATAGAGGTACCGCAGCCGATAGGCGTAGCGTCTGACGAACGGCAGGTCGTCGGTGGCCACGGCGGAGGCCAGCAGCAGTTGCGAATCCGCCGTGCTCATTATCGCCGCGACGACTCCGGTCAGAAGCAGGCCGACGAATATGGGATGGAAGAATACCTGTGTGACCACGAAGTAGAGCCGCTCGGCGTCCTCGAGCACTTCGGACAACTGGCCGGCTTCGGTGAGCGCGGGCAGGCCGAAAAGCCCCAGCAAGAGGCCGCAGGCGAGCATGACGACGACCCATGCCGTGCCGATGGCGCGGCTGGCCGGAATCTTCGCTTCGCTTTCCACCGCCATGTAGCGCTGCAGCACACGCTGGGCGCCGAAGGTGCCAAGCCCCCAACCGAAGGCGGAGAGGAAGAAGAACAAGCCCAATGGTTCGCCCCCGGGTGTGGTCAGTGGATTCCAGTAGGTGGGTGATACCCCGCTTGAAGTGCCAAAGAGGTCGCTTGTGGCAAAGATGAGCGTGAGCGGCAGGATGATGAAGCCGGCCAACATGATGAGGGCCTGAAATACGTCGGTCCTGGAGACCGCCACGAAGCCGCCGATGAAGGTGTACGAGGCTACGGCGAGCAGGGTGACGACGATACCGGCCGTCCCGTCAAGCCCGAATACGGATTCCAGCAGCTTGGAGCCGGCGATCAGGCCGGAACTGACGTAGAAGACGACGAAGAAGATCGTGATACCACCGGCGAGGGTCCGCATGGTGCCCGTTTTGTCGTTGAAGCGCTTCTCGAGGAACTCCGGGAGGGTGAGCGACTCTTCGGCGGCGACCGTGTAGCGACGCAGCCTCGTTGCCAGCAGCTTCCAGGTCAGCCAGAAGCATAGTCCTAGGCTGGCGAGTATCCATACCGAGATCATGCCCTGAGTGAAGGCGATGGCCGGGATCACGAGCATAGTGCCGGCGCTGGCCGAGGAGGACCCGGCGCTCATGGCGGTGGTGAAGGCACTCATCCGCCGGCCGCCGAGTACGTAGTCGGACATCTCCCGCATCTGGCGGGCGCGCACCACGGCGATGCCGATGAGCACCGCAAAGTAGGCAACGAAGACGAACGGTATCCAGTACAGGCTGGACATCAGACCGATACCCCCTCTTGGAATGCCCGTGAAACCTTGATGGTCCTATAGGATCGCTTCGACTGCGGTGCTGAGTGTAGTGCATTTCAATGGCTTCCGCATCTTAGCCCGGGCAGGATTTTTCAGGCCTCCTCCCAAGAGGGGCAGGTACAGGCCGAGTGTAGGGGAACCGGGAACCCACTTGGTCCCCTCCCTAGCCCTCCCCCGGAGCAAGCTCCAGGGGAGGGGAGTCCGCGCAGCGGCGGTTGCCCTCACCCTCGCCCTCTCCCGCTGGGAGAGGGCGTTGGATTCCCGCGCCAGCAGGGGTGACGAGGGCCTGGGCGCGATGAATCCACCTGCTCCAACTAATTCTGCACGCCTGAGAGCCGCACCGGCTGTCGGTGGCATCCTGTGGCACTGATGACCACCACGACGGTCCCCGGCGCCGCAGTCAGTTGGAGCAGGGGCCACAAGGGCCGCCCTACGATGGCCGGCCTTGCAGTGCAGCCGTGGCCAGCAACGTATAGACCGCGCCGCCGGGGCGTAGCTCACTGCGAAACAGCGCTACCGCGTCGGCGACCCACTCGCCATAGGACACCGACGGCGCGGCGAGCGCCCGTTGGAGGACGGCGAGCGGCGCGCCGCGGAGCGGCCGGCGGAACCGACCGATGGTGACGTGTGGGCGGTAGGGCCGGCTGTCGAGGCGAACTCCCAAGCGACTTAGCCGCCGGGCCAGCCGTTGGTGGAGGCGCTTCAACTGCTGCACGTCGCCCAAGACGTTTGTGACGAGGACGCGCGGCCGGCGGGCGGACGGAAAGCAGCGCAGCCCTGCTGCTCGGAGTCGGAGGGGCGGTACACCGGTGGCCGCTTGCACACATGCCGCTTCGACGCGCTCAAGCGCGGTGACGGGCATGTCGCCCAGGAAGTGCAGCGTCAGATGCATCCCCGGTGGTTGCACCCAGGCGGCGTGCAGCCCCGCGGCCTGCAACCGCTCCTGCTCGTGCGTGAGGGCGGTGCGTAGCGCTGCGGGCAGTCCCAAGGCGATAAAGAGACGCCATTCCGGCGGTGTCGTTCGACCGAGGTTGGACATCGGTAGTCGGCTCCCAGCACGGAGATCGGTGGAGTCGGAGGCCGGCGAGCGGCCGGTCTTGCTCACCTGCGATAATACTGATCGTCGGGCAGGGAATCTTGGGCCTCGCGTACTGATTGCGCGTCGCTGCGTTGCTTATAATGACTGCGATGTGCAGCCGAGATGAGCCGTTGGCCGCCGGCCGACCGCCGCGCCGGGTCAGTGCAGCATCCCTCCGATGGTGCGGATCGGTCGGCTGCCCTATTCTCCAGGAGAGTAGCGCTCGATGAAGGTGCGCCGGGCAGTCTTTCCGGTCGCCGGGCGCGGCACGCGCATGCTCCCGGCCACCAAAGCCCTGCCCAAAGTCCTGCTCCCCGTCGTGGATCGTCCGCTCATTCAGGTCGGCATCGAAGAGGTGGTGGCCGCCGGCGTGAACGAGGTCGTCTTGGTGACGGCGAGCGGCCAGCAGGCGATTGAGGACCACTTTGACGCCGTGCCGCTGTTGGAGGCTACGCTGGCCGCCGAGCGGAAGCAGGACTTGCTGGACGCAGTGCGCCAGGCGACGGGGCTGGCAACGGTCATGTCCGTCCGCCAGCATGAGCCACGGGGGCTGGCGGATGCCGTTTTGGCCGCGGCGCCGCTCGTCGGTGACGAGCCGTTCGTGGTCGTGCTCCCCGACGACGTGATCTGCGGCGCAGTGCCGTGTACGCGGCAGCTGCTCGACGTGGCAACGGCGCACAACGCCGGCGTGATTGCGCTCCAGCGGGTGCCGCGCGCGGAAACCGGGCGCTACGGCATTGTGGCGACGGAGCCGGTGAGTGCGGGTGAGGGGGCGCCTGGCGCCGGAGTGCTGCATCGGATCGTGGACCTCGTAGAGAAGCCGGACCCGGCGGAGGCGCCCTCGACCCTGGCGATTGTCGGGCGCTACGTGCTGCCGCCGCGCATTTTTCCCCTGATCGAGCAGACACCGCCGGGATACGGCGGCGAAATACAGCTGCCGGACGCGCTGCGGCTCTTGCTGGCAGAGCAACCGCTGTACGGGTACGAATTCACCGGGCGCCGCTTCGACTGTGGTCAATTGCTGGGCCATCTGCAAGCGAACGTCAGCATGGCGTTGGAGCGGCCGGACATCGGCCCGGCATTCGCGGCCTTTCTGCGGGAGACTCTCGCCGCCGGTGAGAGCAAGGAACAAGCGTGAGCGTGCCCAGCATCGGCGACGAGACCGGCGCGGTACCGAGCGCGCAGCAGCTCGCTCTGGAGGGGGCCACAAGCGAGTTGGTACCGCTCATCGAGGACGCCATGCGCCGCGTGGTCGAATCGCGCCCGGCACCGGCGGCGTACTACGGCATGATGCATTACCACTTGGGCTGGGCCGATGAGCAGTTGCGCCCGGCGAAGGAGCCGACCGGCAAGCGCACGCGCCCGTTGGTCTGCTTGCTGGCGTGCGGGGCGGTCGGTGGCGAGATCGAGGCGGCGCTGCCGGCGGCGGCGGCGCTGGAGCTACTCCACAACTTCACGCTCATTCACGATGACATCGAGGACGCGGACGAGTACCGCCACCATCGGCCGACGCTGTGGTATCTCTGGGGCGCTCCGCAGGCGATCAACGCTGGCGACGGTATGCACGTGCTGGCCTACAGCGCGCTGCTGGACTTGACGCGCAGCCATGCCGACGCGCATACGGTGCTCGAAATCTTCCGACTACTCACCGAGACGAGCTTGCGTATCACCGAGGGGCAGCACCTGGACCTGGAATACGAGGAGCGGACGAACATCACGACCGCCGACTACCTGGACATGATCGCCCGCAAGTCGGCCGCGATCATTCGTTGCGCTACTGGCATCGGTGCGCGCCTGGGGGGCGGGACGGCGCAGGAGGTCGTGAGTCTGGAGCGGTATGGTGAGGCGCTGGGGATCGCGTTCCAAATCTGCGACGATATTCTGGGCCTGTGGGGCGCGCCGGAGCTTACCGGCAAGCCGGTAGGGGCGGACTTAGCGCGGCGCAAGAAGACGTACCCGGTGGTCTATGCCTTCACCCATGCTCGCGGCTTAGAGCGCAGGACCCTCCAACGCTTCTTTGAAGCCGTCCAGCCTACCACTACGCAACTCGATGATGCGCGCCGGATCATCGAGCGGATGGGGGCGATAGAGCAGGCGCAGCAGCAGGTAGACGACTTCTCGGACCGGGCGCGAGCAGCCCTCTCGCCGCTGCCCTTGAGCGCTGCGCGGGAGGCCTTGCTGGAGTTGGTGGACCGGTTGGCCGTGCGCGAGTATTGAGCCGGGGCGCGAGAATCGGAGCGGCGGTGCAGTGCGGGGGACTTACCCTAGCTCCCCTGTGGTCTCCCGCTCGCGGGAATGACGGGTTCTGGCTATTTTCAGAGCAATGACTGGGGCCGGGATGGAGTCCCCGCAGCGATACAAGGAGGGATGGGAATGGCTCGTCTGAAAGTGGCTGTCGTGGGTTGTGGGCCCAAGGGGGGCCAGCACGCGGGCGTTCTGGCGTCCTTCGATGACGTGGAGCTTGTGGCGGTCTGCGACCCGGTACAGGCGGCCCGCGAGGCGTTGGGCGACAAACATGGCATTGCTCGTCGCTATGCCGATGTCAACGAGTTGCTCGTTGCCGAGTCGCTCGACGCTGCCTGGGTCGCGCCGCCACCGCATCTCAACGCCGCCGTGGCGCTGCCCTGCCTGGAGCACGGCGTCAACACGTTTCTGGAAAAACCGCCGGGCATGAGCGCCGCGGAAACGAGCGGCCTGCGTGACGCCGCAGCGCGCACGGGTGTGCAGGGGATGGTCGGCTGGAATCGCCGGATGCATCCACTGATCGTGCAGGCACAGGAGTTGGTCCGGGAGCGTGGCCCCGTCGTGCAATTGGTCGGGGAATTCCACAAGAGCCTGACCGCTTTCGAGCGACGGGGCAAGTATTCCGACTCGTTCTTGGACAACATGATGTGGGAGTCGATCAACCACTCCGTAGACGTGGTGCGCGCCATGGCCCAAAGTGAGGTAGCGGAGGTGCATAGCGTGGTCCGCCGCGCCTTGCACAAGTACAAAGATGTCTTCGGCGCGCTGGTGCTGTTCGAGAACGGCTGTCTGGCCAATCTGATCTTCAATTGGACCAGTGATGCCCGGCTGGAGCGGTACGAGATTCATGGGCGGGACATCTCGGCGTATCTGGAGGGTGTGAACCAGGCCGTCGTGTTCTGTGACGGGGAGCGCCGCGAGCTACCGCGGCCACAAACGGGCGGGACCGAGGAGGAAGATCGCTATTTCTTGGACTGCGTCAAGAGCGGTGCTCGCGTGGAGCCGCCGGCCTGCAACCTGGACGAGGCGGTCAAGACGATGGAGCTGGCGGAGGCCATCCTGGCGGGGCTGCGGTCCTGATACGGAAGGCTGCTACTACCTCCCAGCACTTAGCATTCCCACCTCCCTGTCAGCCCGTAGATAGGGCGATACGTTGCGGCTCCCATGCTCTAGGCGATACCATGTAGGGTGAGTTCGTTTAACTAACGTTGGAAACAATGCGATACATCTCCGAGGTGGTGCTGCGAATAGGACGTTGCCTGTCGCCGGGCGTTGGCGTCGTGGCGGGCATGTGCTTGGCCGCGCTGATTGCTCTGACCGGGTGTGACATCGAGCTGCCCGTGTTACAGCAGGAAACCGAAGTTGCCCTGCCGCCCGACGAGACCGTACAGCGCGAGGTGGAGGCACAGCCCACTCCGCAGTCAGGAGCGAAGACGGTCAAGGTGGAGCGCGGCCCGATCACGCAAATCCTGCGGTCGAGTGGTCGCGTGGCTCCATCGTTGGAGCAGACACTCTACTTCCTGTCGAGCGGGCAAATGACGACGATGTACGTGGACACCAAGGAGCAGGTCGAAGCCGGGACCTTAATGGCCGAGTTGGATACCGAGGGGTTGCAGCACCAGCGGCTCAAGGTGCTGGAGGCCGTGGAGCGGGCACAGGTGCAGCTGGAGCAGGCTCGCGCCAAGAAAGTCAGCACGGATACCACCAGAGAAGCGGCCGATGCCGAGGCCGCACGCATCAGAATGGAGTTGGCACGGTCGGAGTTGGAGTCGTTCGAGCAGGGGCAGGACGCGGTTGCCCTGCGGTCAGCCGAGGCCACCGTGGCGAAGGCGCAGGCCGATCTCGACCGGCTGGCCAACGATCTTGCTACTCGCCAGGTTGCGCTTGAAGCCGCGCAGGCGACACTGGCAGCCGCGTTGGCCGGTCCGGACCCGCAGGCGGTGGCGGCCGCGGAGCGCCAACTGGAAGAAGCGCAGCTGCAGTTGGCCAAGGTCCAGGCCGGCACGAGTGCGGAGGCCATCCAGTCGGCGGAGATCGCGCTCGACGTGCAGCGTACCAGGTTGAGCCAACTCCGGGACGCGCCGCCGGTGGAACAGGCGGATGTCAACGTGGCCCGCCTCACCGTCGAGCAGGCCCAAGTCAATCTGGATAGGGCGATGGCCGAGCGGGGGGGCCGGACCGACAAGGAGCGCATGCGTGCCGAGGCGAGCGTCCAGTTGGCGCAACTGGCCTTGGCAGCGGCCCAGAATAGCCTGGCCAAGGTGCTCGCCGGCGGCCCAACGCCGTGGGCTATGCGGCTGCAGGAGTTGTCGGTCCTGGGCGCGGAGAATGCGCTACAACGGCTCCAGCAGGTGCAGCCGCTGGACATCCGCGTGGCGGAGTTGGTCATCGAGCAGGCGCAGGCCAACCTTGCCGCCGCGCAGCAAGGCCCATCCGGGGATGCCATCCGGCGCTTGCGGCACCAGATCGCGCAGCGGCAGCGCGCCGTGGCGGCCGTTGAGGCGGCCTTTCCCAGCGCCGAGGCGGCCCTGGAGTCTGCCCAGCTCCGCCTTGCTGAACTAAAGGAAGGCGCGGCGGCTGACGCGGAGTACCAGCAAGCCCGCTACCGGTTCCAAGTAGCGGAAAGCGCCCATAACGCCGCTGTCATCCGTCTGGCACAAGCGGAGCGCGCGGCGGAGCAAGCCGTGAAAGCGAACGCCTTGGCGATCCTCGAAGCGGAGCGCCGCGCCGAGGTGGCGGCGCTGGACCTCGCCTGGGTCGAGGAGCAGATTGCGAAAGCGCAGATCTTTGCTCCTTTCGACGGGGTGATCGCCCGGATCGAGGTGCGTCCGGTCAAGAACATCAATGCCTTCCAACCGATCATCAAGGTCTCCAACCAGGACGAGCTGGTCATTCGGGCCTCACTTTCGCAGAGTGATATTCCGAAGCTGGCACTCGGTCAGACGGCCAAGATCACCATTAACGATTTTCCGGGGGTGATCCTGGATGGAGTGCTGGTTGGGCTGCCGGCCCAATACGCGACTGCCCAAGCCGATATTGGCGACAACAGCGCGATCTTCCAGGTGGAGTGGCCCAAGGCCGGCGCCGAGGCAGACATGCGCGCCCGGCTGGAGATCGCTATTCAGCATCGAGAAGATACATTGGTCGTCCCAACCCGGGTGATCCATAGCACCGGGCGCCGCCGCTACGTTGAAACGTTGGAGGATGGTGTCAAGCGCACGCGCAACGTGGAGCTAGGGATCGTCGGCGACGATATTGTCGAAATCCTCGATGGCCTTGAAGAGGGGATGGTCGTCATCGAGCGCAGCTAGTACACTGTGCCTCGCGCTTTGAGAGGATGCGTCAGTGAGTGCCACCGAGCAGCCCCGGCTGTGGCAGCCTTGGGCCGCCAGCCCCCTCCGGCCGGGCCACCGCATTGGCGCGTATCGGGTTGAGGCGCTCTTGGCGCGGGGGGGCATGGCCTACGTGTACCGGGCCGTCCATGTCATGCTGGGGCGGGCGGTAGCGATCAAGATTTTGCCGGCCGTTGTCGCAGCCGATACGGTCGCGCGCACGCGCCTGCGGCAGGAAGCGTGGTCGGTGGCGTCCCTCCGCCATCCGCACATCCTTGAAATCTTCGATGCCGGTGAAGTTGATGACTTGCCATATCTTGTCACCGAGCTAGTGACGGGCGGCACACTTGCAGACCAGCTACGCGAGCACCGCGAGCCGGTAGAGCGGCTGCGTCTCGCGCTGACAACGGCGCGGGCCCTGGGGAGTGCGCTCGACTACGCGCATCGGCAGGGTGTGCTCCACCGTGATGTCAAGCCCAGCAATATCCTGCTCACCGAGACGGGCCGACTGATCCTGGCCGATTTCGGTCTAGCGCAGGTCCGTGAGGCCACCATCCGGGTCACGCAGCCGGGGGACTTCTGGGGCAGCCCGCACTACAGCTCACCGGAGCAGATCGAGGGTGGGTCCGTAACCGGCTGCGGGGACCTCTATTCGCTCGCTGTCGTCCTGTACGAGATTCTCGCCGGCCGGGTGCCGTTCGCTGCGGACACTCCGATGGCGACGGCGCTGGCACACCTCCACCAGCCGCCGCCGGTGCATGACCTGGCCCCCGGATTGCCGCCGAGTGCCGACGACATGCTGGCAAAAGGCTTGGCGAAGTGCCCCGAGGATCGGTACCAGTCGGGAGCGGCACTGACGGAGGCCGTCGCTACCGTCGCCGCCGAGGGGGGCGTGACCGATTCGCCGCCCTCGTGGTCGCTGCCGGAGGCGCCGTCCGCTGCGCTGGCGCCCGTTGATGCAGACCCGGCTCCGACCGCCGTGCCGGCGACCACGACGCCGAGCAACGCGAGTGCGTTGGCCGACGGGACGTTCGCTCTGGAAACGTCCCCGCCGCCGCGGTCAAGCGGGTGGGCCGCTGCGCTACTGCGGCTCGCTGCCACGCCGCTGCTGCGCCTGACAACCGCGGTGCTGAGTGTGGTTGCGGTCGTGCTCATGGCCGGACAGCTGGCAGGCGCGTGGCTGCTGGTTGGGGTGCTTGATCCGGCGGCGCCCCGGGTGATCGAGGCCTCACCACCCGACGGTGCTCGCGGGGTGACCGTCCAGCCAGAGCTGGAGCTGCGCTTCAGCGCCTCGATGGATGCGGCCTCCGTGGAGGCGGCGCTAGAGTTCGAGCCGTCGGTACCGATGCGCTACGAGTGGCAGAACGAGGCGACGAGATTGCTGATGGTGCCCATACTACCGCTAACGCCGGCAACCGAGTACGTGCTGCGCCTCGGTCGCGGCGCACGTGATCTGCGGGGAGCAGCCTTATCCGGGGCGCCACTCGCGCGGCGGTTTAGCACGGACGCGCCGCGGACCATGTTCTTGAACGTCGCGGCCAACGAGGACACGGCGGGCGGTGGGTACAGTGGGCTGGCATATCCGCCGGTTGTCCCCGACATCGAGCAGGTGTCCAACATCGAGCAAGAGACGTATCCGCCGGCAATAACACCGTCACCGCCGCCGTCGGGCAACGCCGGCACCACAGATTCGCCCCCTACGTCCGCTGGCACACCGCCGCCGGTGCCCCTGCCCCACGCGCAATAGCGGCGAACAGCCGGTTGCTTGTCACAGGGGCGCTGCCTCCGCCAGCACTCGCTCGCGAATGTGATCCCGGAGGCCCTGTTCCGTGATGACATCCGCCTTGCCGCCCAAGAGGTCGTTCAAGCCCCACCAGAGGCCGCCGAGATCGAGGAGGCTACGGTCCGGCGCTAGATCAACAAGGAAATCAATGTCGCTTTCCTCATCGGCCTCGCCGCGGGCGACGGAGCCGAATACCCGCACGTTCGAGGCGCCGTGGCGGGCCGCTATCCGCAGAATATCGTCACGCTTCTCGCGCAACAGCGTCGAGAGATGCATGCTGTAGTTCTCCCATCCTGCGGCGCGATCAGCGCGTATCGAGTGTTACGAGGATATTCCGGATATTGCGTTTGAGCGCGGGCACGTCTTGCTCAATGACTCGCCACACAATATCAAGGTCAATGTCGAAGTAGTCATGCACCAGCACATGGCGCATACCAATGACACTCGACCAAGGGATATTTGGATAGTCATCGCGCAAGTCTTGCGACAGAGCACGCGCAGCTTCACCAATCACTTGGATGTTTCGTACCATCCAAGTCTGGATCAACTCATCTCGCCGAAAAGCCTGCTCTCCACGAGCCGCATATCTCTCGACTCGCTCGATAGCCTCCAGGATATGCATCAGGCGTTTGCGGTCATCTCTCACAGCATAACCGCCTCTTGCAAGACCTGTTCGCGGATGTGATCCCGGAGGCCCTGTTCCGTGATGACATCCGCCTTGCCGCCCAAGAGGTCGTTCAAGTCCCACCAGAGGCCGCCGAGATCGAGGAGGCTACGGTCCGGCGCTAGATCAACAAGGAAATCAATGTCGCTTTCCTCATCGGCCTCGCCGCGGGCGACGGAGCCGAATACGCGCACGTTCGAGGCGCCATGTTGGGCGGCGAGACGGAGGATCGCTTCGCGGTGCTCCTTGAGCAGTGCAGCAGGCTCCATGTGTTTGACCTCTACCAAATCATAGCGCACGGGCGCTAGATTCCCGCTGGCGCGGGAATGACAGGTTACGCAGAGGTCTCCTGACGTGGGAATGACGGCGGCCGGGGGAGGCATGCTCTAGCCCTGGTGCATCGCCAGGGCAGCCGTCACCTCGGCCTGGACGGTCCGGTCGAGCGATCTGCTGATGGTGGCGGTGAGCGCGCGCCGGGCCGCACCGCCACCGAGGCGGCCGAGCGCCCAAGCGGCATGGCCCCGGACGAGCGGGTGGCGGTCGTTGTCTGCCAGCACGCTGCCGAGAACCGGCACGGCCGCCGGATCGCCGGCATTGCCCAGGGCCACGCATACGTTGCGCTGAAAGCCCCACAGTTTGGGGCGTGTGATCGGCGTGCCACGGTAGCGGGCACGGAAGCCTTGGGTGTCAAGGGTTAGCAGCGGCAGTAGCTCCGGGTAGGCGTCATCCACGGTGCGGGGCCGCAGCGCGGCGAGCCGAGCCGTTGGCGCTTTGCGATTGACCGGGCATACCTCCTGGCAATCGTCGCAGCCGAAAATCCAAGTACCCATCCGTGGCCGTAGGGCACGGGGGATGGCCGCACGCAACTCGATGGTCAGAAAAGAGATGCATTTGGGGCCGTCGAGCACGTAGGCGGCGGGGAGAGCCTGCGTGGGGCAGGCCTGGAGGCAGAGCGTACACGCGCCGCAGGTCTTGCGTAACGGCTGATCCGGCTCCAGGTCGAGGTCGAGGATGACGGCCGTCAGGAACGACCAGGACCCGGCGCCGGGTAGCAGAATATTCGTGTTCTTCCCGAACCAACCCAGCCCGGCACGTTGGGCGACGGGCCGTTCGGCGAGTGGGCTGCTGTCCACGAAAATCCGACTCTGCACCGACCGGCCGGCCACCGCGGGCAGCCGCTCGACGAGCGCGCGGGCCATGTCCCGCAGGACATCGTGGTAGTCGGCGCCCCAGGCGTAACGCGCGATGCGGCCGCGCGGGTGCCCCGGCTCCGGCTCCGGCGGGGTCATCCGGGCCAGGTAGCTGGCGCTGAGGACGAGGATGGACCGGGCGCCCGGCAGTAGCTCAGTGGGGTGAGTGGCGCGCTGCGCTCGCTCGGTGGTGAACCAGTGCAGTCCGTCCAGATAGCCGGCGGCGATGCTGGCTTTGATGCGGCGCTCGGCCTCGTGCAGCGGCTGCGCGTCGCTGATTGCGGCGCGGTCGAAACCGACCTCTTGCGCCAAGGCCTTGACACGCTCCACCAAACCGGCGCTCATGGTGCTTGTAGCTTTCAGCGGGCAGCCGTCAGCCAACAGCGGTCGGCTGCCGGCCGGCGCTATGGTTCAGTCTAGCAGCGCAGTCGGCTGCTACGATCTAGGGGGACGGGTGGACACGATGGCTGAGACTACGGCGCGCGGCGAGCGCAGCGGCGCGTCGGATGACGGCGCCAGCCGCGCACCACACCTGGCGCCATCGGGCGCGGCTGGCACGTCAGACGTGCCGGCGCTGCTCTATGGCCACGATCCGCTGCCCGGCATTGTGGCCGTGGAGCCGGCCGGTCCCGGGTCCGTCACGCTCTACCGGCGGCCGGTACGTGACGGACCCGGCCGGTCCGCAGCACCCATCATTACTGAGCTAGACGATTTCCGCCCCTGGGTGCTGGTCGCCGCCGCCACACTGCCCCTGCTGGCCGCCGGGGAGCGGCAGGTTGAGCAACTGCACGGAGGTGGCCTGGACCACTTGGTCACGTTCGCCCGCTGGGCCGACTTGACCCATGCGCTGGCCGAGCTGCGGGCGCGGCAGGTGGACTACGTCAGTCCGCCGTCGCTGGTGAGCCAGTACCTGGTGCGGCGGGGGCGGACGCTCTTTGGCGGCATGACCTTCGAGGACCTCCACCGCTTGCAGCTGGACATCGAGACCACGTCACTCCAGCCGGAGGCGCCCGAGGCGCGGGTCTTGATGGTGGCCCTGACCGACAACCGGGGCTGCGAGGAAGTGCTCACGGACCAACGCGGCTCGGAAGCGGCGCTACTCCACGCCCTCACCGAGCGGATACGCGATCTGGACCCCGACGTTATCGAGGGACACAACTGCTTCGACTTCGATCTGCCTTATCTGGCGGCGCGCGCGAAACGCCTGCGGGTACCACTCCGCTGGGGACGGGACCGTTCGGCCATCCGGGTCGGGCAACGCACGGATCGGTACAAGGTTGGCGCCCGGCTGCTGCCAACGACGCGGGTCCACATCCACGGACGGCACATCATTGACACGTATCAGCAAGTACAGCAATACGATACCGCCGGAGCGTTGGAAAGCTACGGTCTCAAGGCGGTGATCCCAGGGCTAGGTCTCGAACGGCCGGGCCGGGTCTACGTGGACCGCGCCGATATTGCCGACTTGTGGCGGCGCGACCCGGAGCGGCTGCGGGCCTACGCGCTGGACGATGCCCGCGACGTGCGCGACCTGAGCGCTGTCGTGACACCGACGCAGTTTTATCAGACGCAGCTCATCCCCCGGACCTTTCAGGATGTCGCCGGTGGCGGCACGGGCGAGAAGATCAACGCGCTGCTGATCCGCGCCTACCTCGCAGCCGGCTACGGCGTCCCGCGGCCGGAGCAGCCGCAGCCTTACCCCGGGGGCTATACCGAGGTGCGGGCGACGGGCGTCTTCCGTCCGGTCGTCAAGTGCGACGTGGAGAGCCTGTATCCCGCCATCATGCTGCACTACCGCATCGCGCCGCGGTCGGATCATCGCGGCGTGTTCCTGCCGCTGCTGGCCGAGCTTACCCACCGCCGCCTCGATGCAAAACAGCGGATGCGCGCCGCTCACGGGGCCGACCGCACCTATTGGGACGCCATCCAGGGCAGCTTCAAAATTCTCATCAACTCGTTCTTCGGCTATCTCGGCTACGGCCGCGCCAACTTCAACGACTACGAGGCCTCGCGGCAGATTACCACGACCGGACAGCGGCTCATCAAACAGGTACTCACGTGGCTGGAAGAGCGCGGCTGCCAGGTGATCGAAGTGGATACCGACGGCGTCTACTTTGTGCCGCCGCCGGAGGTGCGGGACGAGGCGGCGGAAGAAGCCTTGATCGAGGCGGTCGGCAGCCGGCTTCCGTCGGGCATCCACCTGGCGCACGACGGCCGCTATCTCGGGATGCTCTCGCTGAAGCAAAAGACCTACGTGCTGGTCACCTACGACCGGGCCTTGGTGACGACGGGCAGCAGCCTGCGGAGTCGGCGCGATGAGCCGTACTTGCGCCGTTTTGCCGAGCACGCGACGCTGGCCCTGATTGACGGCTCGCTCGACGACGTGAGCGAGCTGTACATCCGAGCCGCCGAGACCATTCGCGCCGGGGAGTTGGGCGTGGAGGACTTCGCACGGCGCGAGAGCATCACCAGACGGACCTTCGAGAACCCGAGCCTCCGGCGGCTGGCCCAGGCCGCACGGGGGGCGAGTATCGGTCAGCAGATTACCGTCTACCAGCGGCGTGATGGCTCACTGGCACCGGCCAGTACCTATAACGACGACGAGGACCGCGACTATCTGCTCCGCCGGCTGCATGATATGGCACGGCGGTTTGCCGTGCTCTGCCCGGACAAGGCTGAGTTCGACCGGCTGTTTCCGCGCCTCAAGGCCGCCGAGGACCCGCGCAAGCGCCTGGTCCAGCCTAGCCTGTTCTAGGCGCGCCTAGCAGGATCAGGCGCCTCGGATTCTGCCCACTCACCTTGATAGTCCGAGCCGACTAGGGCCGCGACCAGCACGGACACGTCAACGATAGCCGTCACCTGCGGTCCGTAGCCCTTGCCGGCAAGATGCTCGCAGACGAGACCCGGGTTTCCTAACGCTGCCCAGGCAGCGGATCGGGAAAGCACCAACTCATCGAATGCGCCGGCTCCCGGCAAACGCAAGCACCGCGGAATAGAGCATACCGCCAAGGAAGCCGACTAGCGCCAGCACTGGCGGCCAGACATCAACGAGCGATCCCATCGGAAGACCGCCGGGCACGGCGTCGTTGCCCAGTTCTATGAGCGCCCCAACGAGCGCCCCGGCGGCCGTCCAAGTCAGGACCATCCCGGCTGGACCGCGGATGCGTCTCAGCCATCTCTGCATGACTCCCTCCTTATGCACTTGGATGAGCAGCGGGAGGCGGCAGCCGGACGGTGTACCCCTCGCGCCGCCGGTTGGGGATTAGCCGTTGTCTGGCAAGTGTGCATACGGGCCGGCGATGAAGTCGTAGGGGCAGGTCAGGGCGCTGATGCCCTTGACGACGCGGGCGGGATTGCCGGCTACGACCGTCTCCGGCGGCACGTCCCGCGTGACCACCGCACCGGCGCCGACGACCGCGTTGCGTCCAATCGTGATTGCCGGCAGTACGGTAGCGTTGGCGCCGATCTTCGCTCCCGGCTCGATGGTTGGCCCCTTGATACAGCGGGAAATCTCCGGGCAGCGCGGATGGGGAGCGTTCGTCAGCACGACACGCGGACCAATCCAACAGCCGGCCTTGAGGATGGTGTATTCCGGTACGAAGGCTTGCGAGTGGATGCGGACCCCATCCTCGATGACCACGTGATGCTCGATCACGCTATGGCTGCCGACGGAGACGGCATCGCCGATGATATTGCTCTCGCGGAGCAGTGCGCCGTGGCCGGTCTGAAAGCGACTGCCAATGGTGTTCCCGGCATAGATGACGGTGTGGGACCGGATCGTGGCTGCCGGGCCGATATACGTGGCGAGCGTCCTCGGGTCGGCGCCTTGCGGTGGCTCGCCGATGATGACGAAATCGCCAATGGCGCAGCCGGCGCCCAGGTATACGGCCGGGTACAGCCGGAACGTCGTCTGCGGGAAGTCAGCCACGTGATGATCCTTACTCAGTTCCAAACTCGCCATTCGCCACTAGCCACTCACCACTGACGTCTGCTCGTCGCTCCAGTCGAGCGTGCTGGCGGCGCCACCGGCGGCCATGCTGGCGGAAGCCGCTGCCAGCACCTTGACGACCTCCCAGCCATTGATACCGTCGCTCAATGGTTGAGTCCCCCGGCGAATGCAATCGAGGAAATGCGCCGTTTCCTCCCGCAGCGGCTCGGCCTGCCGGATCCGCGGCACCACAAGATCGCCACTACGCATCAACAACTGATACTCACCATAACTCTCGAACTGATCCCAGCGACCGGCCGGCCGGCCGGTCCCATCCGGTCCGACCCACTCGACGCCTTTGTCATACACTTGTACTTGCTGGTCGAGGTTCACGTCGTCGAAGACCACCATCTTGCGGGTTCCGACCACGACGACCTCGCGTACCTTGCGTGGATCGAGCCAGCTGACGTGTACCTGCGCTGCTGGTGGGCCAGCGGCCCCCGGTCCAGCCGCGAACTCGAAGTGCAAGAAGGCCACGTCTGCGATGGTGCTGCGGAGTAGGTGTAGACCTTGCGCGATCACGCGCGTGGGCCGCTGACCGAGCAGGTACAGAATGATGGCGATGTCGTGAGGGGACAGGTTCCACACGACGTTGACATCCTGGCGCACCTGACCCAGGTTCAGGCGCCGCGAGGTGACGTAGAGCACGTCGCCTAGCTCGCCGCTCGTAATCAAGCTGCGAATATAGCGCAGTCCGGGGTTATACAGAAAGGTGTGCCCGACCATCAGGGTCAGCCCCTGCCGATGGGCCAGCTCCACCAACTCGGCACACTCGGCGGGCGACGTCGCCAGCGGCTTTTCCACCAGCACGTGCTTGCCGGCCAGCAACGCTTGCCGGGCCAGGGCGTGGTGGGTTTCTGCCGGCGTAGCGATAGCCACCGCGTCAATACCGGGAGCGGCCAGTAGCGCATCGAGAGACGTGAACGGTTGTATCCACGGATAGCGCTGCTGCATGGCCTGCACGCGGTCCGGCCGCAGATCGCACACGGCGGCCAAGGGGCGGCCGGGTAGCTCGGCGAAGTTGCGAGTGAGATTAGGCCCCCAATAGCCGGAGCCTACGACGGCGACCTGTGGCACGCCGGATTTCGCAGTCATAGCACCTATAGCGTATCCTGCCGGCAACCGAATGAGCTACCCCCCTATGGCCCCCCCGCCGCGGTGGGAGGACACGGGCGCCTTGAGGACGCTCCACGGACTGACACAGGCCCCCCGCTGCCGCGAGGGAACACGGGCAACCACAAGGGTTGCCCCTACAACGTGCTGCACCCTACCTTGGCGACACCTGCTTCACTCGGCAGTGCCGGCGGGCGGCGATCCGTCCCAGGGGAGATGCCGCCAGCGGGCCGGTTGCTCCATGGCCACATCATAGTCCCGGCCGCGCCGCACGACCCGCACACGATACAGGCGGTCATGATAGTTCATCACGTCGTCGCGCCGGCTGAGGCCAAGCAGAGCGTCGAGCCGACGTAGCACAGGCGCAGCTCGCGTTCTGCGATAGCCTGCCACGCTTGGAACGCCAAGCAACGCGCCGATCAAGCGCATGAGCAGCAGGCGCCCGCCCGGGCGTTCTCCCGAGTATTGCCAAGTCATGGCGGCGGAGTATAGTATTGAGCTGCCGGCGATAGGGACCATTGGTGAGCCATCCTCGTCCCCCGGCCCTCCACAAAACGGATGAGTCCCATGTCTACGCTGACCAGCGGCGAGCAGCGGGTGTTCGACTACAAGCACCGCCGCGCCACTTGACACGTGACAGTGCTCGACCTCACTAACTTCACAGTGAGCCGGAGCAGATGCCCATGACCGCCGCGCCGCGTATCGCCCATGTCGGCAATATCGCCAACAATGCCTATAGCAACGCCAAGTTCCAGCGGCGTCTTGGACTAGCAGCAGATTCCTACAACTACCCCTTCGAGTTCGTCTTCGGCCATCCCGAGTGGGAGGACGCCGACTTCGATGCCAGCCTGGGCCTCTTTCAGCCGCCCGCCAGTGGGGTGGTGCCGTTCACCAATGGCTATGTGCGCCCCCCCTGGGCCAAGTACATCAGCGGCCGCCGGTGCCCCTATAGCTATACGACCTATGAAGAGGCGAGTAGTCACAGCGGCCTTTCCGATCAGCTCCTTGACACGGGTCGCGTGTGGACAGCGGTGCCGGGCGGCGGTGGCGTTCCTGGCAGAAAGGGATCACTTGTGATGCTCCTCCGGCGGCTGATACGGGCCGCTGGCCAGAGGTATGCAGCCCTCAACCGTCAGGGTCAGCCGAATGCTCCGGAGCGACTCCAGTTGCATGTCCTGCGGTGGGCACGCCTAGCGATGAACTACGTGTGGGCGTGGCGGGTGCAGACGGGGCTGCTACTGAACGATCGGCTGCAGGAGATACGCGCCGATATGCGCGAGATCAGCCGGGATTCGCATCTCGCGCGGATGGGCCGTCGCCTGCGGCCCCGGGACTACACCGATCTGGCTTGTCTGGCTTGCTGGCGCTCGTTCCGGCCGCTGGCCCAGGACTACGATCTCACCGTGCTCTATGGGCCGGAAGTGACCAAGGCCGGGTTGCTGCCACCGGATCGCCCTTACATTGCTTTCGAACACGGGACTATGCGGACGCTGCCATTCGAGAACACGTTGCAAGGGCGGCTGCTGGCGCTCGGCTACCAACAGGCCGACGCCTGTATCATCACCAACCCGGACGTGGTTAACTCCGCGAAGCATCTGGGGCTGCGGCACTATCGGTTCATTCCGCATCCGGTGGATGAGACGAAATACTGCCCCGGCGAGACGCCTCTCGCCGATGAATTGCGCCGCGAACTCCGGGTCCCGTTGATCCTTTTCTGCCCCAGCCGCCACGAATGGAATAACGGGTCCGATAGCAAGCGCAGCGACCGCGTGATCCGCGCCTTTGGCCGCTATGTGCGCGAGGCCGAGCCGGCGGGATTGCCGGCAGCCGCCCTCGTGCTGACCGAGTGGGGTACTGACGTGCGGGCCAGTCAGCAGCTCTGTCGTGACCTCGGCATCGAGGGGCGGGTGGTCTGGCGTCACCCGATGCACAAAATGCGCCTGCTGGAGTACTATCGCGCTGCCGATATTGTGCTCGATCAGTTCCACGAGGCCGTCGGGAGCTTCGGCACGGTGACGGTGGAGGCGATGGCTTGCGCCCGGCCCGTCATCATGTACTTCAACCCGCAGGCCCACGAGTGGTGCTTGGAGGAGAACCCGCCCATTCAGTCCGCGCTTACCACGCCGGAGATCTATGGGCGGTTAGTGGCGCTCGCCGGGAGCGCCGAGCGGCGCGCGGCCGTCGGCGCCCAGTCACGGGCGTGGGTCGAGCGGTGGCATGGCTGGCGGCGGGTCGCGGAGATGCACCTAGAACTCTACCGCGAGGTCTTCCACCGCCGCGGCGACACGGCAGCCGTGCGCGCGCTGGAAGCTATCGCCGCGCGGCCGCCAGCGTTAGAAACGTAGAGTGCCGCGGCCCGCAAGCGGTCGCTGCGCCTGTTCGTCTCTGGTCCCCCTATGGCCCCCCGCTACAGCAGGGGGACGCGGGGAGGTACATAGGTCCACACAAAAAACTACCCCTTTGAGGGGTTAGGGAGGGGGCCGGAGGTTGAGGTGGATGCGCCATGCTATGATGGAGCCGACCGGCGGGTAGGTGTAGAGCGACCAGTGCAACAGGAGCGTGTCGCTCGGCATCGGCCGGACGGCAGTCGTTCTGACCAGTCAAAAACCGCAGCGCGGCGGTGACGATTATATTCTGCGGTTTTGACCAGTCATCCAGGCGAAAGAAGGGTTGCCGCGATGAGTGCCACAGTCGAAGCCGTGACACCGGAGACTACCGCGCGGGCCAATGGGCCGCCCATGAGCGTCGGCGATGCCATCCGCACCCGGCGCACGATTCGGAGCTGGTTGCCGGACCGGCCGGTGCGGGAAGAACTCATCAACGAACTCCTCGAAGCGGCCCTCTGGGCGCCGTCCGCGTGCAACATGCAGCTGTGGGATTTCGTCGTTGTCACCAACGAGGCGACGCGGCAACAACTCGAAGATGCCGTGCCGTTCGCCACCCAGGCGCCGGTGCTGATCTTCGTCTGCTACAACACGCGGTTCTCCGAGGGCAGCTTTGCCCATATTCAGGGCGCGTCGGCGTCCATCATGAACATGCTGCTCCAGGGCCATTCGCTCGGTCTCGGCGGCTTTTGGCAGGCTACCATCCACGACCGCGCCAAGCTGCACGCTGTCCTGCGCCTGCCCGACGACGTAGAGGTGTTGGCCACGGTGCTCTTCGGGTACCCGGCCGAGCAGCCGGGGGCGCCGGCGCGGCGTGATCCCTCGCATATGACGCACTGGGAGCGGTATCATCCCCGTCCGCGCCTGCCATCGTCACCCAATCCGCGCGACTGGGCCCTGGCTCAGGTTGCCGACTATCAGCAAGCCCGCATTCGCGCCGGACCCAAATACAATAAGCCGATCCGCTCTGAGTTCGAGGTCGTGACCCGGTTTGGTCAGGAAGCATTAGCCCGGGAGAATCCGGGCGTATGGCTCGATCTGCTGCCGTGTACCGGCCTGTACCTGGAGCATCTGCTACCGGCCGCGCCCGACGCCGACGTTCACTTCATCGAGTTGACCGAGCAGACCGCCCAGTTCGCACAGCGACGGCTGCCGCGCCCGGCCCAATACCACCACTACGACGGACGGATTGACCTGCCGGACGCCAGCGTGGACGTGGCGACCTGCATCTTCCGCCTCGAGAACCTGCCACCGCCGGACCGGCTGCGGCTGCTCACCGAGGCTCATCGCGTGCTGCGGCCGGGCGGGGCCTTGATCCTCGCGCACATCAGTCGGCGCTCGTACTTCGCGTTGATGCATCCGATCCGCTGGCTGATGGGTAGACGCGACGTGCAATACGTCCTGGGGACCGATCCGTCGCTCGGTCCGTTTGTGCCGTTGTCGCCGCACGACGTGGTGCGGGGACTGGCTAACGTGGGCTTCCGCCGCGAGCGCGGTGCCAGCCACTTCCCGCTGCCACCGGAGGACGAGGCCCAGCATCGGGTACGAGCACTGCGTCCGCCACTCGCCTACGCGCAGTATCCGGTCCAGACGCTTTATAGTCTCACTCGGCCGCTACATCGGCTGCTCGAACCGTGGAGCAAGCTCCAATTGGCCGTGTATCGCAAGTGACCGCGCCAGCGTCCGACCGTACTGAACAGGGCATCCATAAGGGATACCCCTACGGGTCGGCGCTGGCGTGCGTCTCCGACTACTGGGTGCAGCAGACGGTGCCTAGTGGCGAGACGCGCTGTGCCGTCCACGGGGTCGAGCACACGGCGCGCACCGCCACTTCCATCGTCGTTGACTTGGCACTCCATCGAGTCACTGGCCAGGATCGCTATTGGGAGCGGGCGCAGCAGCGTGCGCGGCGTGTGGTGGCACGCCTGGTGCGTGACCCGGAGCACGGCGCGTGGGTCTTCGCGCCGGGGCGCCTGGACCCCTATAACTGCTCCAACAACGTCATTGACAGCGGCGAGTGTGCCCGTTGCCTGGGCGCCCTGCTGCTCTATGCCAGTGATAGGCTGGATGCCGCCCTACGGGGGCGTGTTGCGGAGGCGCTGCACCGCAACGCGACCACCTACCTCGCCGACGCGGTGGTGACAAAAGAGGTCACCAATCAACGGCTGTGGGGCGCCATGGGCCTGGCGACCGCGGCGCGTGCGCTGGGCGAGACAGCTTGGTTTGCGGCCGTCCGCATGAGCATCGAGCGATCCCTAGCGGAGCAGCACGCGGACGGGTCGTTTCCCTATCACCCGGAGCCGGAGCGTTTCGGTCTCCACTCCGGCGCGGCGGACGTTTCGGTCTACTACCAGGCGCGGGTGCTGACCTATCTGTGGCACGCCCTGGCGATGCTCGGTGAAGACGCGGGCACGGTCCGCAGGCCAACGCTCGCGGCCCTGCGCCGCGGCCTCGATTTCCTGGTAGCGACGTACACGCCCGTGGGGACGAAGTGTGCTGCGCTGGAGGGCAAGCGCTGGTTCTGGGCCGGCCCGCATGAAGTCGGGAGTCACCCGCTCGACATGTACGCGCTGCTGCATGGTGCGGCACAGTTTGCGGATAGCTCGCTGAAGACGCTGGCGGAGCAGGCATATGCCGTTTGGCGGCAGCATCTAGCGAATATGGTGCTGGCCTGTCGGGCGCCGACCGGCCGCGACGACTTCATCTGCCCGGACTTCCACGCTGCCGATGCCGCGTGGCTCGCCGCGCTGATCTTGGCCCCGTCGGGCGGCATCTCATCCCCCGGCAGCGCCGCACCTCCCGGCCCGTCATTCCCGCGAAAGCGGGAATCTAGCGTGCAGCCGTGTGAAGCGGGCAACCTGGATTCCCGCGAAAGTGGGAATGACGGAGGTGTGGCGCCGCGGATGCGCTTGTTTGCGGATGCTGGGCTGGTGCGGCTCCAGACTGCCGAGACGGTGGCGCTGCTGCGGACGCGCAAGCGGCCGGCCAACGTGCTATATGGCGGTGGCGTCGGCGGTGGTAGCTTGCTCTACGCCGGTCACACGTCCGGCGGCTGGGAAGACATGATTGCGCCAGCGCGGGAAGCACCCATCAGCCCCGGCAATCTGACGTGCTGGCCCCGACGACGCCGGAGGCGGGCGGCCGTGCGGGCGTTCCTCGCGGCCAATCGGCCCGGCCGGGAGTTGCGCCAGTGGCTCTTCGTTGTCCGCATCCGCTGGCGACAGAGAGCGTTTCGCGCGGCGGCCCGCGTGCTCTGGCGCGGCTGGCTACGTCCCCTTTGGCACGCTTGGGATGAGGTCTATGCAACCCATTGGGCGCTCGACGCCGCGCCGACGTCGCTGCCGGACGGAGTGCAAGGCATGGTTCGACCGGCACGGCGCGACGGCGAGCCGCTCGCGGGCGTGACCGTGCGGCGCCAGGTCTCCGTCGAGAACGGCGCCGTGCGGGTGCGGGAGGCGATCTCAGTGACAGTACCGCTACGCCGGCTGATCTATGCAGTACCGGCAGCGGCGCGGGTGCTGCACATCAAGCCGGCCGCGCTGGCAGACGCCCGGCCGGCGAGGCACGACACCGTGCGCCGCCTCGAATTCCCGCGGCGGATGCTCGCCGCTCCGTTGGCAGCGCAGATCGAGTACGTACTGTGAGTAGTGCCATCCCGATTCGACCGGGTGTACTGGCGGCCGGCGGCTTTGTGGGACTTGCCATCCTCACCTACGCGCCGCTATTGCTCTTCGACCGGCTCTCGGTCAATGCCGACGTGTTCCTGGCCTATCTCCCGGCCCACATGTGGCTGGCCGAGGGGCTGCGAGCCGGTGAGTTGTGGCTGTGGACGCCGCATCTGCTCACCGGCTTTCCGCTGGCCTTTACCGAGTACGGCTGGTTCTACCCGCCCACCTGGTTGGCGCTGCTGCTGGCGCCCGGTCCGCGCGGCTATTGGGTATCCGTGGCGTTGCACGCGGCGGCGGCGGGCATTGCGACCTACGGGCTGGCGCGGTCGTGGGGCCGGTCGCCGGCCGCTGCCGGGATCGCCGGCGCTGTCTACCAACTGAGCGGGACCGTGGCCGGCGGCGCCGCGCTCCTGAATTTCGGAACCGTGTTCTGGGCGCTGCCATTCCTCTGCTGGTGCGCGGATGGTCTGCGCCGCGCTGCCGCAAACGCGGACCGGGTCACTTGGCAGCCGCTCCTGTTGCGCGGCCTGCTGGCGGCGGCCGCGGTCGGTCTCATCACCATCTCCGGGCACCCACAACTGGTCGCGCTGGTGTGCGTGGGTGCCGGGGTCTACGCCATAGCCACGACGGCCGCGGCGCAGTGGTCGGTGGTCGGTGGTCGGTGGTCGGTGGCCACAAGCCACGAGCCACGAGTGGCGGTGTGGCGCGTCTGGATAGCGCCGGTGGCCTTGCTGGCCGCGGGATTGGCGGCCCTGCCGCTGGCGGCTATCCGTATCATGCCCACGCTCGAAGTGGCCGCTCTCTCGCCACGCGGGCAGGGGTTGGAGGTCGCAGCGGCGGCGGTCGGCTCCGCCGCGCCATGGGCGCTGGCCGCCGGGCTGGTGCTGCCGGGGCTGGAGGTGCTGCCGGTGCTCTCGCCGGTGTGGGTTGCCTACGTCGGCCTCGTCCCGCTGGCGCTCGCCGGCTACGCGGTGTGGCGTTGGCGGGCGAAGCCATCCACTGCCCCTCGTCGTTCCCGCGCACGCGGTAATCCCCTTCCCAGCCACACGGTCCTGCTGCTGGTATTCGGCGGTGCTGGCCTCATCCTGGCCTGCGGTAGCTTCACGCCGCTCTACCCGCTGCTGCTCAAGGTGCCCGGCTTTGCGCTCTTCCGCGATCCGACGCGCTGGCTCATCCTCTGGGTGTTCGCCACCGCTTTGCTTGCTGCGAACGGCTACGATGCATGGCGTGCATCCGGGGGGGCCGCACGGGCAGGTTCCTCCCGCGGCCGCGGCTGGTGGTCGCGGTTAGCACTGCTGGCAGTGGTCCTGATCGTGGTCGGGCATCTCGTCGGCACCGGCGCGCTCGTATTCGGGCGTGACATCCTGCTGGAGCAGGTCGGACAGCCGCTCGCCCAACGCCTGGCCGCCGATCCGACCCGCACCTTCAGCGCCGAGCGTTATGCGACCACGTTTGCTGCGTACCTGACATCAGCCCAGCGCGCCCTCGACCCCCGCCAGCTGGCAGTGCTGGGGCCGCTGGCGAGTCTCGTGCTGGCGGTGTGGTGGTTATGGTCGCAGCGGACACAGGCACGACGCGGACAACCGGCCGTCATGCTTGTCGTCGTCAGCGTGCCGCTGCTGCTGTTCATGTGGTCGCGTTTTCCCACGGTCCCGTCCGGTGCCGGTGCCGACGAGCTGGCACAGGTCGCCGCGCTGCCCGGCCTCCGCGAGGGCACTGCTCGCGTGGTGAGCTGGAAGCCGCAGGCTGCGGCGTATGAGCTGAACCTCGCCACGTTCGCGGCGCAGGGCAATGCGCCGGCCGCTACGTTTGCGTTGCAGCGGGCCGGTCTGACGCCGAACTGGGGGCTGGCCGCGCGCGTGCCACAACTCGGTGGCTACGAAAACCTGCTGTCGGTGCGCCAGGCGGTGCTCTCTGCCGCGATACACTCCGAGCGCGCCGTGCCGGTACGGCTCCCGCAACCCCAGTTCGCGCCGGGGCAGCTGCCACAAGGGTTGCTGGAGGCACTGGCCGTCCGGTATCTGGTGCTCTCCCGCGACGCGCTGCAGAAGCCGCACCTGGACATGCACCGTTGGCGACCACTCGATGCCGGTCCGAACGCCGGCTTGATGGAGGTATGGATCAATAGCCGCGCGCAGCCGCGGGTCTACCTCGTCCCGGCCGCGCGTACCGTCGGCTCGGCGGCGGCGGCCTGGGAAGCGGTTGCTGCGCCGAGTTTCAACCCGCGTCGGATTGTGGTGCTGGAAGGGGTGGCATCTGGCCCCCTCCCTAACCCTCCCCCGGAGCAAGCTCCAGGGGAGGGAACACGCTCCCTTCCAGCCAACAACCAAAGCACTCCTAGCTCGGCGCGGCTGACGAGCGACCGGCCGCAGCGGATTGCGATTGCGGTCGAGGCGGCAACCGATGCCTGGCTGGTACTCGCCGACGCCCGGTTTCCCGGCTGGACGGCGACGCTCGACGGCACGCCCACGCCCGTACTACGTGCGAACTACCTCGTGCGGGCGGTAGCAGTGCCGGCTGGGAAGCATGAGGTCGTCTTCAGCTATGATCCGCCCGGCTACGCCACCGGCCGGACCGTGAGCGGCATCGCGTGGGGCGTGCTTGGCGCGGCTCTCGTGCTGGCCGGGCTGCTCGGCCGGCGGCGACGACACCCTTAGCGAGCGAATATGACTCGGACCAAGTACGTCGTGATCTACACCGACGGGGCCTGTTTTGACAATCCTGGGCCTGGGGGCTACGGCATCGTGCTCATCCACGGCAGTCGCCGGAAAGAGCTGTCCGGTGGCTTTCGGCTGACCACGAACAACCGCATGGAGTTGTTGGCCGCGATAGAGGCGCTGGCGGCGCTGAAGCAGCCTTGCCGCGTCACACTCATCAGTGACTCAAAATACGTAGTGGATGCCATGCAGCAGGGCTGGGCCGAGAAGTGGCGGGCGAACGGCTGGAAGCGCAACAAGCGAGACCGTGCCGAGAATCCCGATCTCTGGGCGCGACTGCTGACGCTCTGCGCGGAGCACGCGGTCACCTTCCGCTGGGTGAAGGGCCACGCTAACGACGCGGAGAATGAGCGCTGCGACGAGCTGGCCAAGGCCGCCGCCGCGCAGCCGGACCTGCCGGCGGATGAAGGCTACGAATCCCGCACCTCACCCCCCAGCCCCCTCTCCATCGCCGAGCGGTAGAGAGGGGGAATAGATTTCCGCTGGCGCGGAAATGACGGTTTTGCGAGGGTATCCTTCAGCGAGATGGCTGGGAGGCGGAGCGTTCCTCGTCCTCCGGCGCCGGCTGCCCGGCTTGCCCGCGGAAGAGCAGCGCGAACGCGCTCGCCGCGAGTACGTAGAGGAGCGCCGTCCCGAGGAAGCCGGGCCGGTAGCCGAACGCGCTAATCAACTGGCCGCCGATATAGGTGCTCAGGGCCGCCATGAGGTTGTTGGTCACCAAGAGCGCCGCCGTCACCGTGGCACGGCTCGACCGGCCCACGATTGTCATGGCGAAACTATCGCGCACGGGAAAGGCCATGTTCATCAGCGAGTTACGCATCACGTAGGCCGCGGCGGCGAACCCTAACGCCGGTGGAAACCCGATCAGGAGCAACAACGGCACCGAGGCGAGCTGGGTCAGTGCAATGCTCAGAACCGGCCCTAGCCGCGTCGCCAGGACGGGGGCACCCAAAGTGGCGACCACGCGCAGTCCCAGCGCTACGGCGCTCATCGTGCCAAAGAAGGCCGCGGACGTTCCCAGCTCTTGGACGAAGAAGACGTTCAGGAAGGGAATTGACAACCCGGCGCCCAAGCGGATCAGACCGTCGGTGGTGATGAGCTTGACCAGTGCCGTCGTGCTGCGGCGCGTCAATCTCCAGCGCCGGATTTCGGGTGGTTTATAGGTTTCCTGCAAGAAGAACAGGACGGGCAGGGTGAAGGCTGAAGCGGCGCCGGCGGCCAGTAGCGTGGCCCGGTAGGACCACACCTCCGAGAGCGCCAGCCGCGAGTCTTGCAGCCATTGCGGGACGTGCCCACCGAGCAGATTGCCGATGATGGTACTGACCAGGAAGAGCGCCGCCATCGTACTGAAGAGGTAGGTGCGCTCGCGGCGGGAGCTATTGTGTGCCAGGAACGGTGCCTGCGCGGCTAGGGCAATGGCGCCGCCGGCCCCGGCCAGCGCCCCGCTGACGAGCAGCAGGAGCGGCGTCGTGAGCACCATCTGGCCAAAGGCGCCGCAGCCGACGCCCACGCTGCCCCAGATGAGTGACCGCTTCGTGCCCCAGCGGTCGGTGAGCAGGCCGGCGGGTAGCGCAGTAAGCCCGGCGGCCGCCGTCGTTACGGCGAGCAGCTGACCCAGGAACGCGGCGTCGAAGCCGAGTGCCTGGATGTAGAGGTTGAAGATAATCCGCGTGACGCCGACGGTGAAGCCGCCGAGAAAAGCTACCCAGAGGTAGAGCCGAGCGTTGCGCGAAAAGCTGCCGAGGGCGTCAAGATACGCCCGTAGCTCCCGCTCGGCCGTTGACCACAGAACACGGGGCGGTTCCATGTGATCGTGTGCTTCCGCCCAGTCGAGGATGCCCCCACCCTAACCCTCCCCCGTGGCGAAAGGGGAGGGAATGATCCGCCCCCCACCGCAGCGGGGGGGCCATGGGGGGGCCGGTATCCGCCCTAGCCCGCCACCTGCGGTAGCTCGGTGAGGGCGGCCTGGACCTTCTCCGCCGGGTATTCGTAGTCCTCCAGGTCGCCGCCCAGGTAAGCATCGAACGCGCCCATGTCGAAGTGACCGTGCCCGGACAAGCCGAAGAGGATCGCCCGCGAGCGGCCTTCCGCTTTCGCTTGCAGCGCCGAGTCTATCGCCGCCTTGACGGCGTGAGCGGACTCTGGCGCCGGGATAATCCCTTCGCTCTGCGCGAACTGGATAGCGGCGGCGAACACGGGGTTCTGTGGGTAGGCCACCGCCTCGACCAGACCGTGATCGACGAGCTGGCAGAGCAGCGGCGCGTCGCCGTGGTAGCGCAGGCCGCCGGCGTGGATGCCGGGCGGCACGAAGGTATGGCCCAAGGTGTACATCTTGACGAGCGGGGTCAGGCCGACGGTATCGCCGAAGTCGTAGGCGTAGGAGCCGCGGGTCAGGGTGGGACACGCGGCCGGCTCCACGGCGAGGATGCGGGTCTGCTTGCCGGCGGTGAGCTTGTCTTGCACGAACGGAAAGGCCAGACCGCTGAAGTTGCTGCCCCCACCGACGCAGCCGATCACCTCGTCCGGCTCTTCGCCGGCCATTTCCATCTGGCGCTTGGCCTCCAGGCCGATGACGGTCTGGTGTAGTAGCACGTGATTGAGCACCGAACCCAGGGAGTAGTGGGCGTCGTCGTGGGTCGCGGCGTCCTCCACCGCCTCCGAGATAGCGATGCCTAACGATCCCGGCGAGTCCGGGGTCTGCGCCAGTACCTGGCGACCGCCGTTCGTCCGGTCGCTGGGGCTGGGGATCACTTCGGCCCCGAATACTTGCATCATCGAGCGGCGGTAGGGCTTCTGCCGGTACGATACCTTGACCATGTACACCGTGCAGTCGAGACCGACGAATTGGCAGGCCATCGCCAAGGCGCTGCCCCACTGCCCGGCGCCGGTTTCCGTGGTGAGGCGCTTTATGCCCTCGGCCTTGTTGAAATAGGCTTGGGCGATGGCGGTGTTCAGCTTGTGCGAGCCGGCCGGACTGACACCCTCGTACTTGTAGTAGATGTGGGCCGGTGTATCCAGTGCCCGCTCCAAGCGCCGCGCCCGGTGGAGCGGCGCGGGACGGTAGAGACGATAGACTTCGCGCACCGGCTCGGGAATCTCGATCCACCGGTCCCCCGACACCTCTTGCAGGATAAGCCCCATGGGGAACAGGGGCGCCAGGTCATCCGGTCCGACGGGCTGCCCCGTGCCGGGGTGCAGCACCGGCGGGGGAGGCGCCGGCAGATCGGCGATGATGTTGTACCAGGCGTCCGGGATGTCCTGTTCACCAAGACGGTAGATCATCGGTTCGGTCATAGCACCAGCTCCTTTCTGCGGCGTCTACTCATGCGTAGGCGCTCTGCACCTCAGCCGTTGTGCCGAGTATACGCCCTGAGCGCCCGACACACGAGCGCTGCCGGAGGGGCGAGTTGCTGACAAGAGAGTTTTTCGTGTGGAGCGGCGGTTTGGACCTACCCCCCGGCCTCTTCCCTGCCAGGGAAGGGGAATCATAGCTGCGGCAGAGGGGCCGGGCGGGCAGTAGGGTGTACACTGGGGGGACAGCCCTCACCCCGGCCCTCTCCCACAGGGAGAGGGGGTGGATTCCCGCTTGCATGGGAATGACGATTGGGCAAAGGTCTCAGAGGGGGGAAACGATGTATACGACGATTACGGTGACGGCCATCTCACTCAAGCCCAAGAAGTGGGATAAGGACTATAACGCCGAGAAGCTCGAGACCTATTTCCGCAAGGCGGCGCGGGAGCGGGCCGACCTGATTATTGCTCCGGAGGGCATCCTGGAGGGCTACGTGGCGATGGATGTCATTCGGAATCCCGAGCGGGGGCGCGCGATGGTGGAGATCGCGGAGCCGCTAGACGGCCCCTATGTCCGGCGCTTCCAACGGCTGGCTCAAGAACTCCGCACCTGCCTCTGTTTCGGCTTTGCGGAGCGGATTGGCGAGGAGGTCTACAACGCGGGCATCTTCATAGACCAGGGTGGGGACATTTGCGGACGCTACCACAAGACGCAACTGGCGGAAGGCACGCACTCAAGCTGGTATTTCGACCGGGTTGGGCGGCAGATTCGGGCGTTCGATACGCCGCTGGGGCGGATGGGCATGGTCATCTGCAACGACCGGTCCAACCCGAAGATTTCCCGCACGCTGGTGCTGGACGGCGCACGCTGTCTGCTGATTCCGTCCTATGGGACGAGGAAGAAGTCTCAAAATGCCATCGTGACGGCGCGGGCACGGGAGAACGGCGTGCCGGTGGTGCAGGCGAACGTGGGGAACAACCTGATTATCAGCAAAGGCGAAGTCGTCGGGTACAAGTGGGGCTGCGACCAGATCACGACGGCAGCGGTGGAGCTACCGGTGCTCCCGTCGGTGGCGGCGGCGCGCGAGGCGGAACGCGAGTACATGGCGGAGCAGCCCGCCGCGATGGCGGAGCGCTATGAGCGCACGACGCAGCGCGTCAGAGAGAACTTCTGGAAGGGGCGCGCCGGTCACACCCTGTCGGCCGCGGAGACTCGCTCCTTCCGTCAATGGGAAAGGCAGGCGCAGGAAGCCGCGGCGAGCACCAAATGAGCCCGCCTCGCGGCGCGGACAGAGCCACGCTGATCTGATCCCACTGACTACACTAGGCCGCGTTGTCTCGGCGATCTTTGACGATTTGACCGTCTTTGATGACGACGGCGATGTTTTCGACCTGTTCCAGCGAGCGGATATCGGCCAGCGGGTCGGTCTTGGTGATGACAATGTCGGCGAGCTTGCCGGCTTCAAGTGTGCCGACGCGATCCTCCCAGCCCAGACACTCGGCGGCGGTCCTGGTGGTGGCGACGATGGCCTCCATGGGCGTCATGCCGATGTCGCACATCAGGCCTAGCTCGCGGAGGTTGGTGCCGTGTCTGGCAATCGCCGTGTCGGTGCCCATCGCAATCCGCACGCCGGCCCGGTAGGCCCGGGCGATGTTCTCGCGGTGGATGTCGGTGATTTCGCGGCCCTTGCGGATGGCCCATTCGGCCGGCTTTTCGGCGGTCTCGGCCGCTTCCAGCGTGGCCAGGTGGACCGCCAGGGTCGGGACGAGGAACGTGCCGCGCGCCAGCATTAGCTCGAAAGCCTCGTCGTCAATGTAGGTGCCGTGCTCAATGGAGTGGAAGCCGGCGCGCACGGCGTTCTTGATACCCTCCGCGCCGTGGGCGTGGGCCATGACCTTGGTGCCGTCGCAGAAGGCGGCCTCCTGGGCGATCACCGCCAGCTCTTCGGGCGCGAACTTCGTATGCGTCGGCTGGGTGGTGGGGCTGTACACACCGCCGGTGGTGGCGACTTTCACCACGTCGGCACCGGCGCGGAGGACTTCTCGCACCTTCGCGCGGACCTCCTCGGTCCCGTTACACCGGCCATGTGGCCGCCCGGGGTAGGGTGGCAGGCGCAACTCGATGCCGGACGGGAGCCAGCCGTCACCGTGTCCGCCGGTAGGTGAGAGCATCGTAATGGCGATCTGGAGGCGTGGCCCCACGACCAGTCCAGTCTCGACCGCCTGCTTGACGCCGAGGTCGGCACCAGCCGCGTCGCGGACGCTGGTCACGCCGGCCTCTATCGTGCGGCGCAGGCGGTCAACCATCTGATAGAAGTGGAGGGAGAAGGGCGTACTCAACAGCTTTTCGACGCTGGCCCCTTCGGTTGTCAAGTGGACGTGCGCGTCAATGAAGCCGGGGAGGATATAGCCGCCGGCGGCGTCAAGCTCGGTAATAGGGTCGTCCGGGACAGGAATGGTGTCGGCCTTGCCGACAGCGTGGATGCGGTTGTCGCGGAGCAGCACGGCGGCGTGCGCGACCGGCGGTGCGCCGGTCCCGTCAATGAGCGTGCCGTTGCGGATGAGGGTGTAGGCCATAGGGAGCGGTCTCCTTTGCCCGTTGGTGCATCGTACCACCGACGCGGGCAGGCTGCACGATGCAATGCTGGCTTCGGTGCCCCCCTATGGTCCCCCCGCCGTGCGGGGGGACGGAGATTCCCGCTTGCGCGGGAATGACGGGATGGTGACCACGTGCTACTACCCATCAGCCAGGAGATGGGGCATGACGACGCGCAGGAAGTTCTGAGCGAGCACCTGGTAGCCCTCGGCGCTGGGATGCAGGTCGTCGGGGAGCAGGTGGGCGTGCTCCGAGCCGAAGATCTCCAGGCCGTCCACGTAGTGGAGGTGACGATCTCCGTGCGCCTGGAGGGCGGCGACGGCAGCGGCGACCTCCTCGCGCATGGCGGTGATGGTGAAGCCGACCTCGTTGGGCTGGGTTTCGCGCCAAGCGGCGTAGATCGGCGAAACAACGGCAAAGGGCACGTCGGGGTGGCGCTCGCGGACGATCCGGACAAACCCGATGATCGCCGGGCGGAAGGTGCGGGCATTCAGGCTGCCGTGGTTGTGGACATTGATGCCGACCTTCATGGAGAGGAGGTCGGCGGGCCGGTCGCGGATCATGCGGGCCACCATCGGCTCCAGGTGGCAGTTGCCGCCATAGCCCAGGCAGGTCAGGTTTAGGTCGCTGGCCCTGGCGACAAGCGCAGGCCAGGTCTCGGTCGGCCGCGCGGCGGTTCGGCAGTGCGTGATGGAGCTGCCATACGTCACCCAGCGCGGTCTGGGATCGGCATAAGGTATCAGGCTCGCGCCGGCACTCAGCTCCAGTGAGCACAGCCGGAACTCGCCGTGCTGTGGCAGCCACAGCTCGATCAGCTTCTCGCCAGGCGGCAGGCCCGCAAAGCGAAACCGCTCTTGGCCCGCGAGCGCCACGGAGCCGTAAACCTGTCCATCGCAGGCGATGTCGAGGGGGCTGGCCTCCGGCTGCGCCACGATCCGACCGGCAACGACGGACGTGTCGCTATGGAAGGCGAGGCGCACGCCGGCCGGCATCGCCGCGCGCGACTGCCGGTCGGAGGCGGCGAACGCAGCGGGAGGGAACAGCGCCCGCTCCCGGTAGGGAATGCGCCAAGGCAGCACACAGTCGGCGGTGTGCTGCAAGGAGATATGGCCGTGCCAACTCAACCGGGGATCGTCGGGGGCCACCCGCTGTAACGCCATGCTCCACCTCCGTAGCGGCCGGTCGGTCAGGGAGGCACTGTAGCAGTAGTCAGTGGAGAGTGGTGAGTAGTGGCTGCTGTAACCCCCCTATGGTCCCCCCGCTACGCAGGGGGACGGGCGCAACATGTTGCCGCCCCTACGGCCCTTTCCCCGGCCTCTCTCCAGCGCGGAGTGCTAGCGAGGTGGAGGCTGGACTCCGGCTTTCGCCGGAGTGACGGGTATGGACTGCTGGCCCTTGCTTACGATCCGTCAGGGTTGTAGAATAACCGCGTCCTCGCCGAGGGACGGGGACGCCATTGCATCCGCCGGCTCACGGGTGCGGCGCGGGAAGCTCGTTTTGTGAGCCAAATCCTCTCCCGAAGCGGGAGTTGACTGATACGGAGGTAGCGTAGATGATCCGTAGGAGATACTTAGGTGGCTCGGCAGCGATAGTCGGCGGATTGCTCGCGGCGGCGTGTGGTGAGCCGACCGTGCGGTACGTCGGGCAGCCGCAAGCGGGCCCGGCCGGGCCAGCCGGGCCCGCCGGCGCGAAGGGTGAGCCGGGCGCCCAAGGCGCCGCGGGTGCCCAGGGAGCGGCCGGGAAGGCGGCCGTGGCGCCGACATTCCTCTTCTATCTGTCGAACCTGCCGGAGACGCATCCCGAGGGAGCAGCGCGGATCGCCAACCTGGAGGAGTTCAACAAGACGAACGAACTCAACATCCGCGTGGACTTGGAGGCGGGAGGCCGGGCGAGCACGCGGCTGGACAAGTATAAGACGATGGCCGCGGGTGGTACGCCGCCGGACGTGGCGTTCCTGAGCTACTTCGACTCGGTCAACATCTTTGCGAGCGGCGCGACGGCTGACCTGGACCAGTTGCTCAAGGCTGAGAAAGATTGGGGGCCGCAGCGGGCGGACATCTTCCCGCGGATGCTCGAGAGCAGCATGTGGGGTGGCAAGCTAGCCGCCATGCCGGTGTACACGAATAACGCCGGCCTGATCTACAACAAGGGGCGGCTGCAGCAGGCCGGCGTGCCTTTCCCGCAGTGGGACGGCAGCGGCCAAGGGCAGTACGACTGGAACGGCTTCAAGGAAGACCTGGCCAGAATGCAGCAGCAAGACGGGATTGACTTCGCGTTCTCGTTCCGGTGGACGCGCTGGTTCTGGTTCCTGGGCACACTGGGCGCGCGAGTGATTACGGATGACGGGCGGAAGATCACGATTGACCGGCCGGAATCGGTGGAGACGATTGACTTCCTGCAGAGCATCCTCAAGGGTGGGTTCAGCCCGCCGGACGGCGCCGGGGAGCTGTACCGCGAGGCGAAGAACAACATCGCCTACGAACACCAGGGGCCGTTCCGCATCCCGACGCTGCGGGCGAACAACGCGCCCGACTTTGGCGTGCTCCATACGCCGGTCCATCCCGGCAAGCGGGAGGTATTCGCACAGAACGGCGGGCACAACATGGCCGTTTTCCAGGGCTCCGGTACCACGCCGGAGAAGCAACACGCCTCGGCCCTGGTGTGCATGTGGATGAACTCGCCGCTGCCGCAGGCTCGGGCGTGCATTAACGCCACCTCGATCCCGGTGAGTCGGGGCGCGCTGGAGTCGAAAGAGCTGCAAGACTACATGAAGACCGACGAGCAGATGAAGGGGTTCGTGGAGATGGCGCCGTATGGCTGGCGGTATCCCGGCATCCCCTCGGGCAACCAGATCAATCGCACGGGGCGCGACATCTCCCCGATCATGAAGGGCGAGATCGGCGTCAAGGACTGGCTGGCCGATACGCAGGCCAAGCTGCAAGCGATCGTGGACAAGGACTGGGCGACGATCGGCGGGTAGCCAACTCAATAGCCCCCACCCTAGCCCTCCCCCGTTGCGACGGGGGAGGGTTGTTGTTTTGTCCGCGTCACGACTATCGGGATGGCCGGGCAGTTGTGATGGCTGCTCGCGCCATCTCAACGGGCCCGAGGGCCAGGCGTAGCCCCGGATTCCGGCTCAAGCGGGAATGCCTGAGGGGCACCGTTGCCCCTTGGCGGCCACTTGACACTCCTGACAAGTGAGCAATAGAATGGTCGCGCCGTCGGCAGTGCTCGTGGCCGGCGGGATGTTGGGCGTTGGTACGCCAGCGGAATGTTGGCGGCTGCGGCATGGCACGGGTTAGGTACCCGTAGCACTTTTAGGGAGGATGCGCTATGGCACGGATCAGTAGACGACAGTCGCTCGCCGGAGGCGCCGCCGTACTCGGCGGCCTAGTGGCAGCGGCTTGCGGTGAGCCAACGGTGCGGTACGTCGGGCAGCCACAGGCGGGGCCGGCGGGGCCCGCAGGGCCGGCGGGCGCGAAGGGTGAGACCGGTGCCCAAGGTGCCACAGGTGCGCAGGGTGCGCAGGGTGCGGCGGCGAAGGAGCCGGTGACGGTTACGCTGTGGGGCACCTGGTTCGACTGGCGCGGTGAGGGCACGACCGGTGAGCGGATCATCGGCCTGAAGCAGTTGTTCGACATGTGGAACCAGAGCGGTAGCCACGTCTATGCGGAGATCGGCGGGAAGGGCACGCCGGACAAGATCATCACCGCCTACGCGGCCAACCAGGGGCCGGACTTCTACGATCCGAACTACATGGATTCGGGCCTGTTTGGGCAGAATGGCATGCTGATGGATCTGAACGACTTCATCAAGGCGGACAAGGAGTATGCCGACTCGCTGGCGGACTACTTCCCGTTCCTGTTGGAGACAAGCTCCTGGGCGGGGCAGTTCTGGAGTCTGCCCTGGTACACGAACGCCGACCTGCCGTACACCAACCTGGCCCACGTGAAGGAGTCCGGACTGGAACCGCTGAAGCTGGGCTACTCCTGGGATGACCTGGTGGAGTACCTCAAGAAGCTCCAGACGACCCATGGGGTAGGAATGGAGACCAACAAGTGGGCGATGGGGGGTATCACCCACCAGGTACAGTTCTGGAACCTGCTGCTGCAGAACGGTGGTGAGATCTACAACGCTGACGGCACCAAGGCCATTTTCAACTCACCCGAAGGGGTCGAGGCCGGCCAATACATCCACGACTTGCTCTACAAGCATCAGGTCCACGTACCACACGGTGACGTGCTCAAAGAGCGCGGGATTGACAGCCCGAGTTTCCGCCAGGGACAGATCAGCATGTTCTACGAGACGAGCGCCCTGCGGATCAAGACGTGGGCGGAGGACATCGGCGGCCTGCAAAACATGTACGTCACGCCGTCACCGACGAAGAAGCAGGCCTTTGCCGGCAACTTCGGGCGGAACTGGCTGATCTTCAAGTCAACTCCGGAGCGCCAAGAGGCGGCGTGGGAGCTTACCCGCTGGCTGACCTCGACGGAGCAGAACGCGCACTACGTGGCGAGCATCGCGTTCCTGCCGGCGCGGAGGTCCATCTTCGAGACGATGAAGTGGAAGGCGCTCCAGGAGCAGGTGCCGCAGTTCCAGACGTTCGTTGACGCGGTGCTGAACTACGGGTACCGGCCCTGGCACCCGAATCTCGGCGCGCACTACCGGGCGGTGGGCGCCGCCATGGGGACAACCTTCAAGACGCCGAACGTGTCCATCAAGGACACGCTCGACGAGGCAGCCAACGCCATCAACGTTGACATCGAGAAGTTCCAAGCCAGCTTCAAGGGCTAAACACTGCGCGGGTGCTGTTCGCAGCCGCCCCTCGTTGTTCATGGACAATGGGGGGCGGCTTTGTCGTGCCTTGAATGACGGCCGGCGGGGACGGGGCAGGTCTCTTGTGTTTGGAGGGGGGTGGCGCCGGCTATTCGACGGGGCCGGCGCCGCGCTGCTCCCAGTGCTGCTCGGTTTCGCTCATCGGCGCCAGCGGATTGGGCTGCCAGACCGCTGGCGCGCTGAATTTGCCCAGCGCCCGGGCCATTTCGCGGATGTGGCTGCCGATTACGCCACAGCAGCCGCCGACGTAGTTGACGCCCAGCGACTGCGCTTTGGCGGCGAACTCGCCCATTTCGTGGCGGGTCATCGTCGTGGGATCCAGATTTTCGGGAAAGGCGGACGTTCCCGTGAAGTAGGGCACGTCCCAGGAGCAGCGGTAGGCCACCGGCTGGGCGGCTAGAAATCCGTCGCTGGCGGCGCGCATCTCCTCGATGATGGGATAGGTCCGCTCCGGGTCGCGCATGCAGTTCGTCCCGACGACGTCGGCGCCGGCATCGTGCAGACGGCGGGTGGCGTCGGCGGCGGTCACGCCGTCGTCGAGGACATTCGAGCCGCGGAAGGAGAGGGTAATCATCGTCGGCACCGAGGTCTTGGCCTTGAGTCGCTCCAGGCAGAGCAGCGCCTCGCCGAAGTTCCAGAACGTCTCGCCGATGAAGAAGTCAACGCCGTCCTGGGCCTCGATCTGCTCGTCGAACATGTCAGCGACGAGCGCCTGGGCCGACGGGCTGTCCGGCTGCCACTTCCAGGTGGCGCTGAGATCGCCGGCGACCAAGGCCGTGTCACCGGCCACTTCCTGAGCAATACGGGTCGCAGCCCGGTTGATCTCGACCGTGCGGTCGGCTTGGCCGACGGTGCGAAGCTTCTCGCGGCTGCCGTAGAAGGCCATGACCTGGAGCACCTCGGCTCCCGCGTTGAGCATCTCTTCGTGCATGGAGCGGATGGCATTGGGGTGCTCGACGGCAAGCTCCGGAGTAAACGCCCCGGCGACCACGTAGCCCCGCTGCTCCAGCGCCACGATATAGCCGCCGTCGCCGAGGACGACGCCCTCTTGTAGCTGTGTCAGGATCGGCTTTGACATCGCAATCCTCCTTCTACTTCTGACGGGACGACATACTGCCGGCCGGGGTCAGAGCGCCCGCGCAGCCCGTGTGCCTTCGAGCATGGCGGCATGGACACCGCGAGGCGCCATCGCATCGCCGATGAGGTGTAGCTCCGGGACGCGCCCCTTGAGCGCATGATACAGGTCGTCTACCGAGCGATGTCCCATCGCCAGGACGACGGAGTCCACGTCATCGCGGTGCTCCTTGCGCCCTGAGTACATGTTTTGGAGCGTCACGCGGCGGCCGTCAATTGAGAGTGGCCGGAGGTGCGGCGTTGCGGTTACGCCGGCTTTGAATAGCCGCTGGTACACCACCGGGAACGTGGTATCGCCCAACCCTTCGCCAACATAGCGCAGCCGCGTGACGACCTCGACCTGCCGGCCACGCTCCGCCAAGTAATCGGCGACGCTGGGGCCGACCTCGGGGATGGCATCGTCGTCTACGATCAATACCCGCTGCCCAGTCTCGACCGCGCCGGACAGCACCTCCCAACTGCTGACCACGTGCGGCGCGTCGAATCCGGGTAACCGAGGCCGATAGGGACGGCTGCCCGTGGCCACGATGACGGCATCCGGCTGCGCGGCCAACACGGTCTCGACGGTGGCTGCGCTGCCGAGGCGGACCTCGACACCCGCCTGCTCGATCTGCGCTACTAGCCAGTGGGTGATGTCGGCCATGGATTCGCGCTTGGGGGCCTGGGCACTGAGCGGGACCTGACCGCCGAGCCGGTCGGTCCGCTCGTAGAGAATCACTCCGTGCCCTCGCAACGCGGCCATGCGCGCGGCCTCCAGGCCGCCCGGCCCCCCGCCGATCACGAGGACCTGCTTTTTCGTTGCGGCGGGCTGCCACGCGGCCAGCTCCCGCTCGCGGCCGATGACGGGATTGTGGAGGCAGGTGATAGGTTTGCCAAAGTACATCCGGTCAATGCACGTATTGGCGCCGACACAGGGGCGGATGTCGGTCAGCCGACCGGCCTGGGCTTTGTGGGGCAGGTGCGGGTCGGCGATCATTGCCCGGGTCATGCCGACCAGGTCTACGCGGCCGGCAGCTAGGACCTGCTCGGCCATGCGGGGGTCAGTGATCTTGCCCGCATGGAGAATGGGGAGGTTGACGACCTCCTTGATCGCAGCGGCCAGCGTGACATACGGCTGGGGCGGGAACATCATATTGGGGATAGCCGCGGCGACGTTGACCCAATTCTCCGCCGAGCCGCCAATGATGCTGAAAAAGTCCACGAGGCCGGTCGCCGCCAACCGTTGGGCGATCTCTTGCATCTCGTCGAGCGTCAGTCCGCGAGCACGTAGCTCATCGCCGGTGATACGCAGGCCGACCACGTAGTCGCGCCCGACCACCGCGCGGATTTCTGCGAGCACTTCCAGGCTGAACCGCAGGCGGTTTTCGAGCGAGCCGCCCCACTGATCGGTGCGGCGGTTGGTTTGCGGGGACCAGAAGCAATCAATGAGATGGTTGTGCGCCGCCGATAGCTCTACGCCGTCCAACCCGCCGGCTTGGCAGCGCCGCACGGCCTGGCCAAAGGCGCGGATGATGTCTCGAATCTGGTGCTCTTCCAGCGTATGAGGGATTTCGCGGTGATATGGCTCCGGGACTTGCGACGGGGCAACGAGGGGGAGCCATTGCTCCGCATCCGACGCGCCACGCCGGCCCAGATGCGTGAGCTGGGTCATGATCTTGGCGCCGTGCTCATGCACCGCAGCGGCCAGCTTCCGGTAGTAGGGAATGATGCGGTCGTCGCGGTTGGCCAGGATGGACCACGCGGTTGCCGGCGAGCTGGCCGTGATGCTGGTCGAGCCGCCAAAGATCGTCAGCCCGACACCGCCCTTGGCCTTCTCGACGTGATAGTCGCGGTAGCGTGCGCCTGGAAACCCGTCCTCGGCGTAGGCCGGGATATGGCCACTGCTATAAATGCGATTCTTCAAGCGGACGTTGCCGATGGTGATTGGCGTGAACAAGTGCTCGAATGTGGTCATCTGCACATTCCCCTGGACCGGAGAGACGCTCTAGGACAAGTTTACTGGAGTGGACTGTGCGGGAGCAGACAGCGGTGTTTTGGGCATGGGCCAGCGCTCTTTGATTGGCGGACTGCGTAAGGGCGAACGATGCTAGGATTGAGGCACCGCGGCTCCGGCTGGCTGCCCGCCACTGGATGCTCCCGCATTGAGCTAGCCCGTCAGGATTTGTTAGGGAAGGAGTGACCATGGCCCGAGCCGCTCCTACGCTGGCCAACGTGCAGCACAGCAAGCTGTGCTACAGCAAAGATCGCTACTGTGGCCACCCGCGTCAGTGTGGCATCTACAATTTCGGCAACGGCGAGATCGCCGTCATGCATCACCGTGCCCGGTCCACGTACCGCACGCTCAACGACATCAGGCACGGCTGGGACGATATTGGGTACAAGCGCCGCTGCCAGATCGTGCTCCAGCGTTCGCTCGACCATGGCCAGACGTGGCCGAGCGGGAACGACGTGGTGGTCTGGAACTACAACCGCCCGTGGGACGAGCTACGCGAGCTGTTGTGGCGGGCGGACGACCTGAGTCTGCCCCGCGAGACGATTGATCTGAGCAGCCCGAACGCGGTGATCTATTTCGGGCGGGCGCTAACGGGCCGGAAGAACCAGGAGGGCCAGGGCACTTTCGAGTGCTTTGCCTGGCGCTCCGGCGACCGAGGTCATACGTGGGAGCAGGTGCCGACGCGCGTGAGTCCACCGAGCGGGATGAACTACGTCCACATTGACGGCGGGCCGCTGGCGAAGTTCGATGACGGCACGCAGCTGGCAGTGGCGAGTATTGGCGGGGATGACAGCGATACCGGGCTGCCGGAATCGGTCAATTCCGGGCTGGGAGTCTATGGCACCGACGACAACGGCCGCTCATGGAGCTACATCGCGGAAGTGACGAGGGACGCGACCGGGCGGGGGCGCCCGACGTATGGCGCGCTGGTCCTGTTGCCGAGCGGCCGGTTGCAGTGCTACATGAACCAGATCGGGGGTATTCGCCACGGCATTCAGATGTGCTATTCCGACGATGGCGGCTATAGCTGGAGCGAGCCGCAGCCGATTATCGCTTGGGGAGAGTCACCGTGGGCCGGACTCACTCGCACATACGTCTGGTCGGGTGCGAGGCGCAGTGGCCCGCGCTACCGGGCACCGTGGCCGCTGCGGCTGCGCGATGGTCGGATGGTCGTCGTCTTCGACCGACGCTACCCGCCGTTCGGGATGGGGCTGATCGTCAGTGAAGATGACGGGGTCACGTGGTCGGCCGAGGCCGTCATCCGCGCCGACGCCAGCGACTGGGACCTGGGTTATCCGGTGGCGACGGAGCTGGACGACGGACGGATCTTCGCCGCCTATTACTATATGGAGGACGATGGCAACAACTTCGGGGGCACGCGCTACGTCGCCGGGAGCCACTTCCGGCTGGGGTAGTGACGGGCCTCACCCGCTGACGGGCCGCAGCCGCACGGATAGTGCCAGGTGTGGTGCGGCTTTGGCCCATCACCCGGCCCCCTCTCCACCATGTAGAGAGGGGGTGATGGTAGTCGCGGCTACACCGGCATGGTGCGCTTGGTATAGGCCCGCCCAATCTTGGCGACCTCCGCGTCGCCGCGGGGATTGCCGATCATCACCCCTTGCTGCAACCGGCTGACTACGTCATCGCGCGAGACGGCGTTGTGGAAGAACAGCCCGGCCTGGGTGCAGGCCGTGAACACGCGCACGCGCACCGTCTCCAGGTCATCGGGGTAGGGAGGGTCAACGTAGCCGGCATAGCCGTGGGACCAGGCCATATCGCGCGACCCCCACTCGGCAAAGCCGATGCCCGGTACCCGCGCGCTCCGTTCGGCATTCCGTAGCGCACGCCGGTTCTCGATCTTCACGCCCAGCATCAGCTCGCCGTGCGGGTTGAGCGGCCACACGTCGGCGCGTTGCAGGTACTCCTCGACCGACAGGCCCCAGATCGCGGCCGCGTCTTCTTCGCCAGCGTTGCCGTGCCCGCGCCGTCCTTCGGCGAGGACCGGGCCTGACCCAATGGTGTGAAAGGGGTAGCGGCAGGCCTCGACGAAGGCTTTGACCGCTTCCGGCGTTTCGGCGTGGCAGAGATTGATGCCGGTCACGCCGCGGGCGAGAACCTGCTTGAACATCCAGGCGTTGGCCCTGATCTCCTCGGCGCTGACGCCTTCGGCCGGCACTTCTGCCACTACGGCCGGGATACGGTGGCCGCTCCTGGTAGGTCCGCCGTCCACCAGCCCGCGCATGAACTGATCGAGCGCGCGGATGTCGAACGGGGCGTGCTCCATGTCCACCTTGATGTAGTCGGCCCAGGTTTGGGCCATAGCTCGACCACCTTCGTAGGACAGGTCTTTGGCCAGGACGTTGTACACCGGCTGCCCCTGGTCCAGCAGCTCGATCATCTTATTGAAGCGTTGGGGCATCTCGTCACCTCTCCAATCGCAATCGGCGTTGCGGGTGCAGCATATCGCTCGCTCTTCACCCACTTGCTACGTTAATGCATCACGGTGCCGGCAAGCCATAGGGGGAGGACCGCAACGATGTATCGCGGGTTTTCGATCGAAAGCCGCCTGAAGCTGCCGGAGCGCTATCGTTATGAGCGAGTGTTAGGGCACCCACCGTTCAAGCCGGGGCAGCGCCAGGTGATTGCCGAACTGGAAGGCCCGGGCTGCATTCGGCACATTTTCGCGGCCTTCCGCGCCCACTATCAAGGGAGCTTCTATCGCAACTACATCCTGCGTATCTACTGGGATGGAGAAGAGCAGCCCAGCGTGGAGGCGCCGGCTGCCGATTTCTTCGGTATCCATCACGACTTGGCCTACTATCCCATCAACAACTTCTTCATATCGGCGAAGGATGAGCGGGGGCACGCCTGCTACTTTCCGATGCCGTTCGCCCGCTCGGCGCGTATCGAGATCGAAGCGACGGACTTGCACCCGCCGCCGATGCCGTTCGTCTACACCATTGATTGGCATAAGTATCTGACCGATTCGTTCGACGAGGAGCTGCGCTTTCACGCAGCTTGGCGGCGGGAGAACCCCGCGCCGGCCTGGGCGGACGACTTCTTTACGCTGGATGCACTGGGGCGCGGCTATCTGCTGGGCTGGTCCTTGGGCGTCCGTCTCCGCAAAGACGGCATGCGCTGGACGCATTCCGGTTCGGAGAACTTCTACCTGGACGGCGAGGCCACCGGCGAGGACGGCATTGTGCCGCACTATCTTCGGCAGGCCGGCGGCGAGAACACCTTCGACGCCGGGCATGGCGGGGTCCGGCACCTGCCCGACACGTATCTGTACGCCGGCTTTCCCTACTGGGAGCACCAGGACCATGGGCCGGCGCTGGCGCGGCACGTGTTGAGCGGCTACCGGTTCTACGTGCATGATCTGGTGCCCTTCAATACGTCGCTGCACATGCGCTGGGGTAGCCAGCCGCATAACTACTGCATGACCACGTACTGGTACCAGACGGAGCCACACCGCCGATTCGTGAAGATTCCGGTCTTTGCGGACCTAGAATACGGTCGTGGGCTGGCACAGCGCGAGGTGCCGCGCGGGAAGTACGATCTGCTGAAACAGATCGGGGCAGAGGGGCCGGATGCGATCCTCGCCAGTCCCGACGACGGGACGTGGATGCTGTATCGCGATGCAGAGGCGCTGAGGCAACCGGCAGCGGCGCTGGCGGACGGAATCCGGCGGCAGGCATTTCACGGCTTTCTGGACTTCTCTCACGTGTTCAACGTGCGGAGTCTCGGCTCCAACCAGACGTGGCCCTGCAATGCGACGGCAGTGACCACGCTGGAAGTGGACAGGGACACGCCGGCCACGATGCATTTGAGCTGGGATGACCGGATGCTGCTGCGGCTCAACAACGGGCCGGTCCGGGACTTGGGCAAGCACCCGACCTATCGCTACCGGGCCGTTCCCGTCAGGTTGCAGCAAGGGGAGAATACGGTGGCCCTGAACCTGGACCGACCGGATGAAGGGTTGAGCTGGGGAGCGTTCACCTTCTCGTGCCGGGTCGTGCTTCCCGATGGCCGGGTCGTCATTCCCCGGGCGCCGTAAGCCGCCAGGGGGGTGAGCAGACCGGTGAGCCTCACTGCCCCGCCTGCCCTCTGACAGGGGTAGGTAAACCGGAAAACGGGCGGAATACGTCTGTCGGGGGCTGGGTCCCTATGGTCCCCCCGCTGCACAGGGGGACGGTCGCTTCCCTCCCTTGGAGCGCTCTTGGGGAGGGCTAGGGCAGTGGTCGGTTAGTGTATAGAGGATTGGCACACGAATAGAGAGATGGGTATCATGGCCGTGGCGTCCACTCGCTCGCAGGGCGCCGGTGGATACGGGCAGGGCGAGCAATAGCCCCCGCTCGAGGGGAAACCGGTAGGAGGGAGTTCCGATGGCAAGCGTAATCCGCAGACGGTATTTGGGTGGCGCGGCAGCCGCATTGGGCGGTTTGCTGGCCGCGGCCTGCGGTGAGATCGAGGTGCGCTATGTCCAAGGGCCAGCGGGCCCGGCCGGGCCAGCCGGGGCGCAGGGTGAGCGCGGCGCGACCGGCGCGGCCGGCGCCAAGGGGTCGGCCGGGGCAGCGGGCCAGACACAGACCATCGTGCAGGAGAAGGTGGTCACCGTCGAGAAGCCGGTCGTGGTGGAGAAGCCGGTCGTTGTCGAGCGGGTCGTCACCGTCGAGAAGGTAGTGCAGAAGCCGGCCGAGCGCATCGCGCCGAAGAAGCTGGAGTTTTGGGCCGTTGACTACGCTGACGGTAGCTCCTTGAACTATGGTCGGAAGGCCATGCACGACAACGTCAGGCGGTGGAACGAACAGAGCGACGACACCTTTGTCAGCCTCAACCCGCGACCGAGCGGCCCCCACATGGAGAAGCTGATCGCCAGCTATGCCGCCGGCACGCAGCCGCAACTGACCCTCTGGCCTTCCTGGCACGCCGGGCTGTTTGCCATCGCCGGTATCCTGGTGGATGTGCAGGATCGCTTCATCAAGGCGGACAGGAACTTCGCCGCGCAGCTGGACGATTTCTACGAGCCGGTGCTGCAGTCCATGTACTTCCGGGGCAAGCTGTTCTCGCTGGAAATCGCCCCCAACGCGGACTTGCCCTACACCAACCTCAACCTGGTCCGGGAAGCGGGGCTGGAGCCGCTGGAGCTGGGCTACACCTGGGACGACCTGGCGGACTACTGCGTGACGATGCAGGGTGCCCTAGGACCGGGCCGAGAGTCCAACAAGTGGGCCATCGCCCACATGCGTAACGCGGCCGTGTTCGCCAACCTGTTCAAGCAGGCCGGTGGCGAGATGTACAACGGGGACTACACCAAGGTGGGCTACAACAGTCCGGAGGGATTGGACGCGGCCCAGTTCATCCACGACCTTCATCATAAGTACCAGGTGCATCGGCCACATGGTGACTACTTCAAGGAGGCCGGCAAGCCGACCTCCGACTTCCGCAAGGGCGAGATCGGCATGTACTACGAGACCAGCCGCTTCCGCATCCTGACCTTTGCGGAGGCCATTGGTGGCATGGAAAACATGTACGTGTCGCCACCGCCCTCACGGAAGGAGCCATTCGTAATCTCGTTCGGCCGGGGTGTGCAGATGGTGAAGAACCCGCCGGACATCGAAGACGCCGCCTGGGAAGTCCACAAGTTCATGGTGGCTGCCGATCAGGCGGCGCACTACTCGGCCATCGAGTACTTCCTGCCGAACCGCCGCTCCTCGCGCGAGACTGCGGAGTACCAGGCGGCGCTGGAGAATGCGCCGCCGTTCAAGGTCTTCCTGGAGGCCCTGGACAACTACTCCTTCCGCCCGTCGCATCCCGCATACTTCGATCACTATCGCGCCACTGCAGCGCTGCTGAACGACATCGGCACGACGCCGAATCTCAATATCAAGGATGCCGTGGCGGAGACGGCTCGCCAGCTTGACCTGCTGCTGGAGACGTTCAACCGGGAGCAGGCCGACAAGCTGTAGGAATCGCCTCTCGCGTGCCCCTCAATCCCGGCCCCCGCTCCATCCAGAGGGGTGGAGCGGGGGCCGGTCTGCTATAAGGTGAGCCGAGGTACGGCACGGAAGTGCCAGGACAACGGCGACCGGGAGGTGATTGCTGATGAACCGCACCACACCTACCTTGACAGATGTGCGCCACATCAAGCTGTGCTACAGCAAAGATCGGTACTGTGGCCATCCGCGCCAGTCGCCGGTTCGCAACTTCGGCAACGGCGAGGTCGCGGTGGCGCATTTCCATGCACCGGCTACCTATGCGACCCGCGAGAACATCACGCACGGCCACCACAACTACATGGGGCGGTCGCAGGTGCTGTTCCAGCGGTCACTGGACCATGGCGAGACGTGGCTACGGGAGCACGACGTGGTCATCTGGGATCACGCGCGCCCGCTGGACGAGCGGCGAGCCATCCTGCATCGCGCCGACGCGCCGGGGGTGGCGCGGGAGGCGATAGACCTCACCAGTCCCGACGCGGTGGTCGCGTTCCCACGCCATGCGACCGGCCCGGACGATTCCGAAGGACGCCCCGCGCTAGAGTGTTTTGCCGTGCGCTCCGGCGACCGCGGGCGCACCTGGGAGACGGTACCGACGCGCCTCGCGCCGCCGCCGGGCTTCAACTTTGTCTCCGTTGACGGGGACAGGCCCATCCAATTCCCGGACGGTACGCTCGTCGTGCCGGCGTGGCTGGATAACCGCAACAGCGGGAGTAACCCGCGGGACTACTACAACGCCATCACGGGGCTGTACGGCTCGGACGACAATGGCCTCAGTTGGACGTACCTGGCGCAGATCGGCAACGAGCCACCGGCCAGAGGCCGGCACGGCTACGCCAACCTGATCCTGCTGCCCAGCGGGCGGTTGCAGTGCTACTTCAATCGCATTGATAATGGTCTCCGGAACACGATTGAGCTGACCTGCTCCGATGACGGGGGGTATAGCTGGAGCACGCCGCAGCCGATTGTCGCCTGGGGGCAATCTCCCTGGGTAGCCCGCCGCCGGCCAGGCGTGGGTGGTGGTGGTTGGCTCTACCGCTCACCCTGGCCGCTGCGCCTGCGCGATGGGCGGATCGTGGTGCTCTTTGCGCGGCGGAAAGCGCCGCCGGGGATTGGCCTGCTAGTCAGCGAGGACGACGGGGCCACCTGGTCAGCCGAGGCCATTGTGCGCGACGACGGGAGCGGCGGGGACCTCGGCTACCCCGTGGCCACGGAGCTGGACGACGGGCGGATCTTCACCGCCTACTATTTCATGGAAGACGATGGCAACAACTTTGGGGGGACGCGGCATATCGCCGGGAGCTTTTTTCGGGTTTAGTAGTGGCCTCACCCCCCGGCCCCCTCTCCACTATGTAGAGAGGGGGTGTGCGGCGTTTGGCGTTACACCGGGAAACACGCGGACTCCTCGTTCCTGGAGGGGAGAGGCCGGGGTGAGGTGCGGAGAAGGGGGACATTGTGCAGGAACTGAGGGTGTGCCGCTACGATGCCGGGGCCGGCGCTCGGCTCGGAAGTGTCGTTGGGGGCCGCGTCTATGATCTTGAGCGGTGCGGTGCCTTGGGCGGCCGCGGGGACCAGAGTACGGCCCTGGCGGACTTTCTCGCCGGCGGGAGCGCCGCCGCGACGGCGGCGCGGCAGGCGCTGGCCGGGGTGGTGCAGGCGAGCAGCACGGAGGGGGTGAGCGGCGATCCGCTCGCGTACCGGCTGGAGGACGTGCGCCTGCGGGCACCCATCGCGCCGAGCACGAAAGTAATATGCATGGGCCGGACTTTCGAGAGCCACGTGGTCATCGGCGGGCTGGAGCCGCATCCCAAGCCGACGCCGTTCTACAAGCTCACGCAGATGGTGGTTGGGCCGGACGATTACGTCGTGTTGCCCAAGCACCACTATCCCGAGCCGGTAGTCTACGGGACCGAGCTGACGGTGGTGATCGGCAAGGCGGGCCGGAGCATCGCCGAGGAGCGGGCGGAAGAGTACATCTGGGGGTATACCGTGCTCAACGACGTCACGATGCGGGGCGCTTATCAGACGGTCGCCAAGTCGTTCGATACCAGCGCCCCGGTGGGGCCGTGGATCGTGCCGCACGACGAGATCGGCGATCCGCACAATTTGCAACTCACCTTCCGGCTGAACGGTGAGCAGGTGCAAGAGGGCAATACGCGGGACCTGCGGTTCAGCGTTCCGGCGATGGTGGCCGAGTCCTCGAAGTGGGTGACGCTCCAGCCGGGCGACATTATTGCGACCGGCGACGTGGGCGCCACGGTGCCGCTCCAGCCGGGTGACGTGATGGAGGCGGAAGTGGAGGGCATCGGGGTGTTACGCAATCCGGTCCGGCTGGAAGAGTAGCCGGCGTGACTCGGCGCGACACCTGGAGAGCGCGGCGTTGACGGAGGCACAGGCACCATCACCGGAGGCGCTTGGCTTCAGCAAGGAGCGTCTGGACCGCGCGTATGCGCTCGTCGAGGGGCTGGTCACGGAGAACGCCGCGGTGGGGGCGGCGATGCTGGTCGGCCGCGGTGAGCGGTCGCTGGCGCCCCGCGCGTTCGGCCGGATGGGTACACCCGACGCGGCGGCGGTGCGGCCGGATACGATCTTCGCGGTTGCCTCGTGTACGAAGCCTATCGTCGCGGCAGCGGCGTGTCTGCTGGTAGAGCGGGGGCTGGTTGGGCTAGACCAGCCGGTTTGCGAGCTTATCCCCGAGCTTGCGGCGAACCTGAAGGAGGTGCGGCTGTCGCAGCTGATGACGCACACGTCGGGACTGGGAGGACTGGTCCGCAATCGTGAGCTGCGGCGCACGCGCCAGCCGCTCCAGCGGTGGCTCGATGCGCTGTATCGGACGACCTTGGAGGCACCACCGGGCACGCGGGTACGCTATACGAGCGCCGGGGCGGCGCTGCTCGGTGACGTGGTGTGCCGGGTGAACGGGATAGAACTCCGTGACTTCCTGGCACGAGAGTTTTTCGGGCCGCTGGGGATGCGGGACAGCTTCCACGGCCGACGCGACGAGGACCGCAGCCGTATCTGTCCCAACCTGCTGCCGACGCCGGAACTGGCCGCCGAGCCGAACTGGAACAGCGACTACCATCATCGCTTGGGGACGTATTGGGGCGGGCTGTACACTACTGTCGGCGACTACAGCCGCTTCCTCCGAATGCTGCTCAACGGAGGAGCGCATCGTGGGGGCCACATCTTCAGTCCGGCCACCGTGCGGATGATGACGGAGGACCGGATCAAGCGTATGCCCGGTCTCAGCGCGGCGGACCGGCTGACCTATGCGAAGGGCCTGGGCTGGCTGCTGCGCGATAACGGGAGTTGGCCGTTCATGGGCAGTCTGGTGTCACCGCGGGCGTTTGGCCACTACGGAGTGACCGGCTGCGGAGCTTGGGCGGACCCGGAGACCGGGGTCGTCTGCGCCATCTTTACCAACAAGTCGCATACCGACGGCGGTATCATGTACGAACTTGCCGCGACCTCCAATGCCGTTGCCGCGGCGGTGGTCGAGTGAGGAGACAGCTCGGTGAATCGTGCAGTTGTCACGCTGACCGACGTGCAGCACAGCAAGCTGTGCTACAGCAAGGAGCGGATGTGCGCGCATCCGCGCCAATGTCCCATCCACAACTACGGCGGTGGGCACATCACGGTTATTCATCATCATGCGCCGAGCGCCTATCAGACCCGCAACGACATCATGCACGGGCAGTTCGGCTACAAGGGACGGGCCAAGATCCTCTTGCAGCGGTCGTTCGATCGTGGCGAGACGTGGCCGAGCGAGCACGAGGTGGTGATCTGGGACGACTCGCTGCCGTTGGATGAGAAGCGCGCCATTCTGCGGCAGGCCGATGATCCGACGCTGCCGCGGGAAGAGATTGACCTGAGCAGCCCGGATTCGTCGGTCTATTTCGCCCGTCCGGCGACCGGTCCGGAGCGAGCGGACGGCCGGCCGGCATTAGAGAGCTACGCCTTTCGGTCGGGTGACCGGGGACACACGTGGGAGACGGTGCCGACACGGATCAACCCGCCGTCCGGGTTGAACTACGTCCATATAGATGGCGGCCCGTGGGTGCAGTACGGCGACGGGACGCAGCTGGTGGTGGCGAGTATCGGGAGCGACGCGGGCAACACGTTACTGGGCATCTATGGCACGGATAACAACGGCCTCTCGTGGGACTACCTCGCGGAAGTGGCCAGCGATCCAACCGGACGGGGGCGCCCCACCTACGCGGTGCTGCTGCCGCTGCCGAGCGGCCGGCTCCAGTGCTACATGCTCAACATCCAGGGTCTTCGCAACGCGGTCCAGATGAACTACTCCGACGACGGGGGCTACAGCTGGAGCGCGCCACGGCCGATTGTCGCATGGGGACAGTCGCCGTGGGCGGGGCTGACGCGCACGCACGTCTGGTCGGGGGCACGGCGACAGGGGGTACACTACCGGTCACCGTGGCCGCTGCGGTTGCGCGACGGTCGGATTGTGGTGATCTTCGGCCGGCGCCAGCCGCCGTTCGGGATGGGGCTGATCGTCAGTGAAGATGATGGGGCCACGTGGTCGGCGGAGGTGGTCATCCGGGCCGACGCCAGCGAATGGGACCTGGGCTATCCGGTGGCGACGGAACTGGATGATGGGCGCATCTTCACGGCCTACTACTATACGGAGGAGGACGGGAACAACTTCGGGGGCACACGCCATATCGCCGGGAGTCACTTCCGGCTGGGGTAGTGACCACCCCCAGCCCCCTCTCCACATGGTGGAGAGGGGGAGTCGGCCCTCACCCCGGCCCTCTCCCAGAGGGAGAGGGGGAGGCCAGGGCGCCCACAAGGGACGCCCCTACCGGGTTGGCGGCTGCTCGCCTGGATTCCCGCTTTCGCGGGAATGACGGAGCAGGGAAGACTACAGCCCAATGAGGGAAGCCGTAAACAAGACGGAGAGGGGAGTGTAGCGATGGGACAACCTACGTTTGCAGGGGTATGGCCGATCATGCCGACGCCGCTGAACGCCGACGGGACGATTGATGAGGACGGAACGCGGCGAGTCGTCAACTTTCTCGTCGAGGGGGGCATGGACGGTCTGTGGATGTTCGGTACACGGGGTGAGGGGCCGAACCTGCTGCCCAAGTATCACCAGCGCGAGCTCGAGGTGGCGATGGAGGCGTCGAACGGGCGCATTCCGATTGTGACGGGCTGCGGGGCGCCCGGCACCGAGCACACGATCGAGAACATCCGCGTGGCCGAGGCGGTGGGTGTGGACATGGTACATGTCACCGAGCCGTACTACTTCAAGATGAAAGAGCACGAAATGGAGGCGCACTATCGGGCGGTGGCGGATGCGGTCAAGGTGCCGCTGGTGATCTACTTCCACGACACCAAGTATCCGAACGTGCGACCCGGGGTGTGTCCGCCGATCATCAAGGAGTTGGCGGCGCGCGACAACGTGGTCGGGATCAAGGTGTCTACCGGGGACCAGCGGATTATGCAGTCCATTGCGTGGGAGACGCAGGAAGTGACCGATAACTTCGGCGTGATGGTGACGGACGGGCAGATGTTCGTGGCAGGGATGCTGGTCGGGTGCGCGGGAACCACGCCGCCGGAGGCCGCCTTTGCGCCGAAAATGTACGCCGAGATGTATCGGCTGACGCAGCAGGGCGAATGGGACAAGGCACTGGAGATTCAGAAGAAGATCATCCCGCTCTCGGACGCCATCACCGGGTATGGCCCGCCGTCGGGCAAGGCGTTGTACGCGGCGATGGGGCTGTGCCAAGAGCACGTGAGCATGCCGTTGCAGCCCATGCCGGAGCCGGCGCGCCAGAAGCTGCTGGACTTGTTCGAGGCCGGGAACTACGAATAGGGGGAGGCGTGGGCCTCACCCGCTGACGGGCCACAGCCGCACGGATAGCGCCAGGTGTGGTGCGGCTTTGACCCATCACCCGGCCCTCTCTCCAACATTTGGAGAGGGGGAGTGTGGAGGTTGGGGCTGTAGGTCGCCGGGCGGATGATTTACCCTGGGGCAGCGGCGGCCGGCGGCCCTCACCCCCGGCCCCTCTCCACCATATGGAGAGGGGGGCCGCGCACGCGGGAATGACGTTTACGGGGCCGGAGGGTCGAGAGTGGATTGCGGCTTGCGCCGCAATGACGGAGGGAGGGAGCGTGGAGTATCGTCGGTTTGGGCGGACGGGGTTGATGGTTTCGGTAGCCGGGCTAGGCACCGGCGGGCCGAGCAACCTGGGCCAGAATACGGGGGTCGCGGAGGCTGATGCGATCCGCGTGGTGCGTCGAGCACTGGACCTGGGCATCAACCTGATAGACACGGCCGCCGGCTACAAGGATAGCGAGGCGATCCTCGGCCGGGCGCTGCGCGACGTGCCACGGGACAGCTACGTGCTGGCGAGTAAATTCGCGGCGAATGACCAGGAACAGGGCACACTCTTCCCCCTGGAAGTGTTGGAGCAGTCGCTGCACGAGAGCCTGCGGCGGCTGGGCGTGGACTATCTGGACGTTTTTCAGTTTCATGGAGTGCAGACGCGCCTCTATGACAAGGTGATGGAGCGTTTCCTGCCGGAAGCGCGGCGCTGGCAGGAGCAGGGCAAGTTCCGGTTCTTGGGGCTTACCGAGAACTACCGCAGCGATGGTACGCACGAGATGCTGCAACGGGCGCTGACCGATGACCACTTCGACACGATGATGGTGGGCTACAACCTGCTGGCTCCGAACGCCGAGCAGGTCGTGCTGCCGCAGGCGCAGCTCCACGACGTGGGGGTGATGGTGATGTTCGCGGTGCGGCGGGTGCTCTCGCAGCCGGCCTACCTGACGGAGACGATCCAGGGTCTGAAGGCGCGTGGGGTGGTGGATGAGGACGCGGTGCCGGACGACCGGCCGCTGGACTGGCTGCTGCGCGATCACGTCGAGTCGGTGCCGAGCGCCGCCTACAAGTTCGTTGCCGACCACCCGGCCATTTCGACGGTGCTCACCGGGACGGGGAATGTGGCGCACCTGGAGGCGAACGTGCGGTCGTTGGTAGGGCCGCCGCTGCCGCCGGCCGACCGGAGCCGGCTGCTGCATATCTTTGGGCGGGTGGAAGAGAGCATCGGCAACTAGGAGCGGGGCAGCAGGTGGCGAGATGAGTAAGGCACAGATGGTCAGTGCCCGGAAGTATGGGGATGGCGAGATCAGCCTGACACGCGCAGCGCGGGAAGCCGGGATGATGCTGTGGGAGATGATGGCCTATCTGCGGCAACAGAAGGTCCCGGCGCAATACGATGTCGAGGACTTTGAGGAGGATGTGCAGACGGTGTCCCGCTGCAGCGCTCGCATCGCTCAGGGGTAATGAGACCGTGTATGACACGGATCCAGCGCGTCCTCCTGCACCTACAGGTGGCCTCCTGGCTGTCGGCCATTCCGACTAGTGAGCCTGGCGCACGAGCAGAGAAGCAACATGGGTGGACTATCGGGGTATGATTCGGCATGGGAGACTGCACGCGCGATGGCCGATCCTGTGCGCGTCTACAAGGACGACTCCCTGCTGCTCGCGACTGACTTTGAAGGCGGTAACGGCACCAATCCACAGTGCCTAGGCCGTGACCACTATGCTCTGCATCTTGAGCCAGAGCCAGGGAAGCACCCCTTCAGCGGCGTGGCGTACTATGTCTGCTTCGGCATCCAGAACTGCCAACCAGCACCACGCACAGTACGTATCCGCCTGGTAGGGCACATCTGGGAGATCTGGCGGCGCCGGGACTGGGCCGAGCAGACCCAGCACCTCGTCGTCCGCCGCGGTGGACGCTGGTCCCTGCTCGATCCCGCTGCCCTCCACCAAGTTGAGGGGGCGACAGATACCCTGGATGTGCAGTTACCGCTGCCTGGCGCCGACGAACCAGCCTCGGCGCTGTTTGTCAGCAACTTCCACTGGTGGCCCTATAGCGAAGCCGTGCGGTATCTCCAGACCCTCGATAGCCGCGTCGCGCGGGTACAGGAGATCGCTCGCAGCTTTCAGAACCGGCCCATCTACGCCGTGGAGATCGGCAACGAGGCCGCGCATGCGCCGTGTATCGTGCATACGCAAACACCCCAGCCATCGGAGATGGGGAGCCTCGCCTGCCGAGCGATGATTGACTTCCTCTGCTCGGACGATCCGGCGGCAGCGGCGATCCGGGAGCGGTTCCGGGTCTGCTTCATCCCCATGACGAACCCCGACGGGACTGTGCTGGGCTACGGGGTGAGCGATGCCCAAGGTCGCTTTCCGTTCTTTGAGGGCCACCTGGCCGCCAGCGGCGCCGACACGGCCACACCGGAGACTGCGGCTGTGTGGCGCTATCTGGAAGCGCAGCGGCCCTGGCTCTTCTGGGAGTGGCACTCAAATAACTGGGCACGGCGCCCCGGTCACATGCTGCTGCGCTACCGCCCGGAATTGCTCAACGACCCGTCGCGCCGGGCTGTCTGGGCGGCGCTGGAGGAACGACTCTTAGCCTTGCCGCACACCCATCATGGTAGCTGGACCTCACATACGGAAGGCGGGTATCAAAACAGCCTAGGGTTCCAGGCCGTCACGCGGTTGGGCGCGATCTCCGGCATGATTAAGCACCATGATAAGTATCCGCTGTCGGTCAGCCATGACCATGCTATTGCGTGTCTGAAAGCCGCGGCAACAGTGTACCCCTCGTAGCCGCTCTCCGACACACGAATCGCAGAGGCCCGGCATGAAATGTCCCTACACGGTGCCGCTGTGCCAACTTGGGAGTGCGAGGTGACGCCCTCACCACCTCTGGCAGAAGTGAAGCGGCCGGACCTCTTGCCGATGGAGGGTCCGGCCGACAGGGCTGGGGCTGCTGGGCGGTCCCGACCGGATTTGAACCGGCGATCTCCACCTTGACAGGGTGGCGTGTTAGTCCACTACACTACGGGACCCGGTGGGTATAACCGACAATAGGTAATGATGCCTGGGATGGGCTGCCGGCGTCAAGTCCCCGGAGCGCGGCGCGGCCCCAAAGCACCTTCAACTCTTGGCCGGGGCTGCGTATTGCGCCTCAATCTGCGTTACCTGCTCGACGCACGCCTGATCTTCGGCATCCTCGCCGGGAGGGGTGGCAAACCAGGCCTCCAGCATCTCGCGGGCGATGACCGGCGGCGTGGCGCGTAGGCTCATGACCAACACGTTGGCGTGGTTCCAGATGCGCGCGCCGCGGGCGGTTTCGGCATCGTGGCAGAGGGCGGCGCGGATACCGGGCACCTTGTTGGCGGCGATGGACACGCCCGTGCCGGTCCAGCAGAACAGCACGCCCTGGTCGGCCTCGCCGGCGGCCACGGCGGCGCCAACGTCCTGGCCCACCTGCGGCCAGGGGTCACTGCGTCCCTCCAGCGGCCCGAACAGCTTCACGTCGTGGCCGCGCTCGCGGAGGTCTTCGACGACGGCATCGGTGAGCTGCGTAGACTCGTCACTGCCAACGGCAATACGCATCGGATACTCCTCTCTCGCTACTCTATCAGCCCTCTCCCACGGGAGACCCTTGCGTCACTACCCGGATGGAGTGCTAGGGCGCGGTGACTCGCCTGCCGCCAACCTGGGAGGACCGGGTTTTGGATTCCCGCCTTCGCGGGAATGACGATTTTACAAGGATCTCCACGGGGAGAGGGGATGGCGCGCTAATCCCGTAGCCACCACCACAGCACGATAATCAAGACAATAACCACCAGGAGTATCGCTGCACCACCGCCAATGCCTGGGCCGCCGCCAACGCTGACCATGTCGCGCTCCTCTCTGTAGATTACTGAGTTGTGAATGAGGGATGTCCCTCACCCCAGCCCTCTTCCTGTGGGAGAGAGTTGGATTCCCGCTTGCGCGGGAATGACCGGGAAATGCCGACCGTGTCTCGCCACTTACGGGTCGGCAAATTCAGTGTAGCATGGCCCCGCCCCGGCGGGCGCTATACTAGCCGACGGGAGATTGCGGCTGCGCTATCCAGACGGCCGCGACGGCCCGCACAGTCCAAGCAGCCCGTGAGGAGACGCACGATGTCAATGGGAGCCGCAGCGCCCGCAACCGATCCGGGCACTATCACTGATCCGCCGCTGGACGACATGGCGGCGGCGGCGCGGCGCATTCGGCGGCAGATCGTCAAGATGACGACGGCGGCCGGATCGGGGCATCCGTCCAGTTCGCTCTCCGCGGTCGAGATCATGACGGCGCTCTACTTTGGGGGACTGCTCCGCCACGACGCGGCGCGGCCGGAGTGGCCGGCGCGGGACCGCTTCATTCTCAGCAAGGGCCACGCGGCGCCGATCCTCTACGCGGTGTTGGCCGAACGGGGATATTTCGGCGTGGACCAGCTGTCCAGCCTACGGCGCATCGGCAGCCCGCTGGAAGGGCATCCCAACATGCGCCGGCTGCCCGGCGTCGAGGCCTCGACCGGATCGTTGGGCCAGGGATTGTCCATCGGGCTGGGCCACGCGCTGGCCGGCCGGGTTGACGGGCGAGACTACCGGGTGTACGTGCTGCTCGGCGATGGCGAGGTCCAGGAAGGTCAGGTGTGGGAAGCGGCGATGGCGGCGGCGCAATACCGGGTGGCCTCGCTCACGGCCATCGTGGACCACAACAAGGCGCAGCAGACGGACCTCGTCGAGCGCGTGCTCGACTACCGGCCGCTGACCGCCAAGTGGGAAGCCTTCCAGTGGCACGTCCAAGAGGTGGATGGCCACGACCAAGCGGCCGTGTGGCACGCGCTGGCCGCGGCGCGTGACGTGGCGGGGCGGCCGCAGGTGATTGTCGCGCACACCGTCAAGGGGAAGGGCATTCCCTGGGTGGAACGCGACTTCACGTATCATGGCAAGGCGCTGCCGGCAGACGAGGCGGAGCGGGCGCTGGCGCTCTTCGCCGCCGACGGCAACGAGGGCGATCGTTAGCCACCGGCCGTGCTGCCGGCCAGCCACCGGAGGTCAAGCACTGTGCGACAGAGTGTGCTCGTGCTGCATCCCAGCGATAACGTAGCGACCGCCTTGGTGGACCTGGACGTTGGGCAGACGGTCACTGCCGAGCGCCGGACGGGCGTGGTAGCCGTCTGCATACAGGAGCCGATTGCCTTTGGTCATAAGATCGCACTCGTGCCGCTGGCTACCGGCGCGCCGGTCCACAAGTACGGAGAGGTCATCGGGGTGGCGGCGGCCGACATCCCGGCCGGTGCTCACGTCCACGTCCACAACGTCGAGAGCCAGCGCGGGCGCGGTGACTTGGCGGCCGAGTAGGTCCTAGGCCCCTGAGGATGCGCTGCCACCCCGGACACCCGAGGCTGCTTACCGCTGTTCACCCTTGCGAGCACGAAGCGCCAGGAAGAGCGGTATTTCCCGGTTGAGGGCGTTCTGCGCTTGGGCTTGGGGGCCAGAGGTGGCTACCTTGTACGTCGGAATCTCCTTGAGGCAGTCCACAGTCAGCCCACACGCGGCCAAGCCGTTGACGTAATCCTCAAGTGGGCGGTGGTAGCTCCACGTGGCGGCCCGGCCACCGGCATACGCTTTCATTGGCACGGCCAGCGGCGAGAGATAGCGGTCCACGCGCCGATAGAGCAGCTTGCGTTGCTCATCCCAGCCCTCACCGCTCTGCCGCGGTACGCGAAAACACGGGTGCGTCATCACGATCACGAGCCGCCCGCTCGGCTTCAGTGCCCACGCAGCAGACTCCAAGACGGCAGCCAGCGGGTCCATATCTTGGATGCTCAACAGGAAGACCGCTGCATCGAACGCGCTCGCGTGCAACGCCGGCAACGCGGCGAGGCGACAGGCATCGCCCTGGAGCATCCTGACGTCTGGGCTGGCTACCTTCCGCGCACGTGCTAGTAAGCGTGGACTGGCTTCGACACCAGTGTAGAGCGCCCGCCTGGCGGTGATGTGGGGGGCTAAAAGACCATGCCCTGCGCCAATGTCGAGGACCTGCTCTCCCGGCCGAGGCTTGAGTAGCTTGAGCAGTGCCGGAATTGCCAGCCGGCGGTGATGCGTGCTCCCGGTAGCCCCAACCCAGCCGTAGTACCATGCTGCAACCGGGTCCCAGGTCGTGCTAATCTTCCCCTTCCGCCACGACTTTCTGCTCATTGTCGCTCTCTCCCTCCGTTACTTTGCCCGGCGTATGTGTGCCTCACGTGTAAACGGGAATAGTTATCGGGTACCGTCCGATCGGAGAGCTACAGGCCGTGCTGTGCTACGGACAACACGGGCCGAGGTCAGGAGTGCGCGCAGGGGTTACACCGGGGGAGGTGACGGGAGCGCTGCAAATGAGGGGGGCTGGGTGGTGGCGTTTGGTGAACGTGGCAGACCCAGCGGTGCCCAGGAGCGCGAACCGGCACCTGCGCTGCACGCGGCAGTTCCTCGACCAACTGCCCTAGCCGCTCACCACGGCTGTCAATAGCCGTACACAGCGAGTAGCTAGAGCAAGCCCGTAGCTCTGCCGTTATGCGTTAGCGCAGGCGTGTATTCACGATTTGCTCCTGGGAAACCATGCGAGTGAAGGTACTCGCGCCGCTCAGTATACCAGCCGGACGGTAAAGGTATGCGCTCCTACCTACGTGGCCGGGCGCTGGATGCGCTCCATGGTCTTCTCGTACCGCTCGGCCATGCTCGGCCCTTGGAGCTGCATGTACTCCTGCTCGTAGGACCGCGCCGCTACCTGTGAGGGCGGGGTCGGTATCTCGACGACGGCCGTGGTGATCTGATCCACGCCCCACTTGTAGGCGGCGACCTCGCCCTTGCTAATCAGCAGGTTCATGCCGACGTTTGCTTCGACGATGGGCAGGCCGTTTTCGCGGGCGCGGGCCAAGACGGTCTCATTCTGGGCCTTCCGGCGCGAGCCATACGAGACGATGAGGAGCAACTGGGCGCCGTCCAGGGCGAGGGTGCGGGCGATCATCGGGTTCCAGCGGTCGGCGCAGATGAGCATACCGGCGCGCCCAAGGGGGGTGTCGAAGGCTCTAATCTGCCGGCCAATGCGGTTGAAGTCCCAGGATTCGTGGGTGCCTTCCGCGAACTGGGTCTTGTGATAGCGCCCGCGAATGGCGCCCTCCTGGTCAATGAAGATGGCGCTGTTGTAGACGTCGTCGTCAATGCGCTCGGCAAAGCCAAAGCAGAGACAGGTGCATAGCTCCTGGGCCAAGGCCTGGAAGCGGCGGATATACGGTCCGTCGAGCGGTTCGGCGATGTCGAGCATAGCCGGGACCTTTTCCGGGTGCTCGATCACGTCCATGACCACGTAGCCTTCGAGCACACCCTCGGTGGCGACGATCAGGTCGGGCCGGTCCTGCGCTGCCGCGCGGAAGAGCGATTCCAGCTTGTCGGCGTTGTAGGCCTTATCCCACTTCTTGGGCTTGAGCGAGATTGCTGTGGCCTTGATGGGTGTGAACACCGCCGTCTCCTTTCTGCGACTGCTATGCCAAGCTCGGTTGATTATACGCCGCGGGCGTCCCTCGCTGGCCCTCTCATAAGCCACAGAGAGCACAGAGTGGGGGCTGGGCCCCCTATGACCCCCCCGCGCGGCGGGGGGACGGGCGCAACATGTTGCGCCCCTACAGATTGGCAGGCACCTACGGGGGGACTGGGGAGGAGCGAGGCGGGAGCGGCTACAATCAGAGCCGGTGCGTGCGGATGCTGAGGTGCAAGGGAGGCCGTATGGCGGACAACGAGACCGAACTGACGGTGGAGGACCTGCAAGAGATGGTGCGGATGCTGGACTTGATACCGATACCGGAGCGGGTGTTGCCGCAGGTGCTGGACGCCGTGCGCGAGCAGCGGGCGGCAGTGCGCCGCTTTGCCGAGTCGGGGGTTGAGGTGGACGAGACGCTGACGGCACAGCCGTACCGCCTGGAGGAGGGGACGCCGTGACCGCCAACGGTAACGACCTGGCGTGGCTGACCATTAACGAAGCGCGGTCGCTCATTGCACGCCGGCAGGTATCGCCGGTGGAGCTGGTGCGGGCGGTGCTGGGGCAGATCGAACGGCTGGAGCCGACGCTCAACTGCTTCATCACGCGGTGCGGCGAGCGGGCGCTGGCCGCGGCGCGGGGAGCGGAAGCAACGCTCGCCGCCGGGGGCGAGGTCGGGCCGCTGCACGGCATTCCGATCGCCGTCAAGGACAATATCGAGACGGCAGGGATACGCTCGACGGCCGGCTCCAAGATCCTCGCGGACTACGTGCCGCGGGAGGACGCGCCGGCCTGGGAACGACTGCGCGCGGCCGGCGCGATCATGGTGGGCAAGGCCAACCTGCATGAGTTCGGCTTCGGCACCACGACGATCAATCCGCACTACGGTCCGACGCGCAACCCCTGGAACCCGGAGCACGTGCCGGGCGGATCGTCGGGTGGATCGGCCGCGGCGGTCGCGGCCGGCATGGCGCTGGGCGCGCTCGGCACGGACGCGGGCGGATCGGTGCGGATTCCGGGCGCCCTGTGCGGGATCGTAGGGTTGAAGCAGACGCACGGCCGGGTGCCCACACGCGGGGCGATGCGCGGGGGCAATCCGACGCGGGATCACATCGGGCCGCTGGCGCGCACGGTCGAGGACGCGGCGCTGCTGCTGGCGGTGATGTCCGGCCTCGACCGGCGCGACCCCACATCGCGCGACGTGGCGGCGCCACCGGCGAGGCTGGATAGCGGGACGGACCTGCGCGGGCTGCGGGTGGGCGTGCCGCACGACTACTACTTTGCGCTCGTGGATGCGCCGGTCGAGGCTACGGTGCGGGCGGCCATCGCGCAGTTGGAGACACTTGGCGCGACGGTGCAGGAGGTGCGGCTGCCGGACCACGACGTGCTGATGGACGGGGTGGACGCCATCCGCGCCGAGGCGCTGGTGGACCATGAGCATTGGCTGCGGACGCGGCCGGGGGACTACGGCGAGGAGACGCTGCTGCGCCTGCTGCCGCTGCAATTCATCCTGGCGAACGATCACGCCAAAGCGCTGCGGGCGCGGCGACTGCTGCTGGAGCGCTATACGGCGGTGTGGGGGGAGGTGGACGTGCTGGCGGGGCCGACGGTGGCGGTGGCAGCGCCGAGTATTGCCGCTGCCGAGGCCAAGCGCATCATGGTCAACGGCAAGCCGCATAGCGCCGGAATGCTCTCGCAGATCACGCGGCCCTGTAACTACACGGGGCTGCCGGCCATCTCGGTGCCGTGCGGCTTTGTGGACGGGCTGCCGGTGGGTCTGATGCTGGTGGGGCGGCCGTTCGACGAGCGGACCTTGCTCCGCGCGGCGCACGCTTACGAGCAGAGCACCTCCTGGCACGAACGGCGCCCGGCGGTGTAGGAGGAGGCGGTTATGGGGCGGCCGAGGGTTGTGGTGGTGTTTGGGCCGCGGTCGTTGCATCGTCACTGGAGCGGCGCGGCTGCCGAGGTGCTGGACTCGTTTGCCGAGCGGGTTGCCGTGCAGCTCGGGGGCGACCTAACGCCGGATGAGCGGGCGGCGCGGGTGGATGCGGCGTTGGCGGATGCCGACGGGCTGGTGCTGTGCGGCTGGGGCAATCAGGGCATCGGCTACCTGTCCGCCGAGCGGCTGGCCAAGGCGCCGCGGCTGCGCTATATCGGGTCCACCTGCCACTATCGGCAAGCCGAGCTGTTCGACGTGAGGGCGGCGCTGGCGCGGGGCATCGCCTTCAGCGAAACGGCGCCCGTCATGTCGCCGTGGGTGGCGGAGTACGAGCTGGCGCTGGGGCTGGCGGCGCTCCGCAATCTCCCCCAGGAGCACGAGATTGTCGGCGCGAATGGCTGGGTCAATTGGGAGGACTTCCCGGAGGGGCCGGAAACACCGGACCGGCTGCAAGGCCGGCGGGTGGGGCTGGCGGGGTTTGGTGAAATCCATCGTCACCTGGCGCGGATGCTGGCGCCATTCGACACCGACTGGGAGGCGTTCGATCCGTATGTGCCGGCGGAGCGGATGGTGGCGGCGGGGGGTCGCAAGGCGAGCGATCTGACCGCGCTGGCGGGGCGGAGCGAGGTCTTCTTCATCGCTATCCCGCCGACGCCGGAGACGATCGAGATCATCAACCGCGACGTGATCTATGCGCTGCCGCACGAGGCGGTGTTCGTGCTGGTATCGCGGATGGCGGTGGTGGATCAAGCACCGCTGCTGGAGCGGCTGACGGCCGGCGAGTTGCGGGCGGCGATTGACGTGTATAGCCCGGAGCCACCGCCAGCGGACAGCCCGCTCCGCACGCTGCCCAACGTGGTGCATACGCCGCACCGGGGCGGGCATACGTATGGCGCGCACCGGGGCGTCTTCCTGGGGCAGTGCCAAGACGCGCGCCGGCACTTCGCAGGCGAACCGCTGCGTTACCCCCTGCGACCGGAGCTAGTGGCTATCTTTACCAAGGCGGGAGGCGTCTGAGGTACGTGTTTCCTCCCCGTGCTCACGCATTGGGCAGGCTAGTGAGGTGCCAAGATTCTGCTCAATCCGGTCTGCGCTAGAGTGAAGGGGGTAACTGCCGCAGCCAGATCAGTGCTCGTTGCCTCGCCGGCTGCGACAATGTCGAGTTGACCGCTGTACTGAACTATCATAATCTATATATTAGTGTATAGTTCTCTCACTAGGAAGTCCCAGGAGTAGGGTAATCAGCGTGAACTCGGATATCCATTGGATTCTGAGACGATAGGGGTGTAGAAGTGGCAAGAAAGCAGCGCGGAGTCGTTAAGGGTAAAACTCCCAGGATCGGCCGTAGTGCTGTGTCACCTGTCAAAGCAGTCGGAGGTCGGAGCAGGGTACTTGAGGGGTACGTGACGAGGCACCACGAGGACAGGGCCATTACAGTGAAGGTGGCCCGGGGCCTACCCAATTGGATGAAGTGGGGCCAGGAGCCGGATAGCAAGGAGACGACCTGCAGGGTGCGCGATGAGGAGAATAAGTTCAACTGCCAAGTGGGTGACCTCGTCCGCATTGAGGAAGTCCTACCATCTAGCGGGCGCTGGCGGCTGAAGGCGGTCCTCCAGCGGCGTAAGCAGCGCAAGCAGCGCAAACGACGCAAGCGACGCAGTGCCAGAGGGATAGCGCTCCGTAACGCGGAACTCGCACGCCTGATGCCGCGCATAATGCCCGGCACGGATCCGGCCGCTGATGCTACGGCGCAACGACCGGGTAAGTCCCGACCGGCCCAGCACCAGCCGCGCAGAGCCTCACCTAAGCCGGCGACGCCTACTCGCGCTTCGACTGAATTGGAACCTATGACATCAGGAAACCGCAAACGTGGAACTGGCGACAAGAGACCGAATACGCATGGAGGGAATCGTGTCAGTGTTGGTCTAGAGCCTAAACCGCCTGACTCTGCGCCTACACCTACGCCTCCCGAAACAGACAAATCTGTGAAACCCTTCGCGAAGAATCTACATGAACGCCAGACTCCCTCTCCTTCCGAGGCTCCGATCAGCCCCGTGGCGTTCCCTACCGGAGGCCCCAAAACGGAGGAATCTGCCCGTGAACATACTCAGAAGTCCGCTCAGTTCGGTGGGTCGGGTGCTCGCGTTATAAAGACAGTCAGGCGGTGGCAGGCAACAAGGCCAGCCAAGGCGCTCGAAGAGAAGTTTAGAAGCATGGTTCAGGGTGAGTATGATAGGCGCTGCCAGGTCTGCGGCAGGAAGTTCGGAATGCCTAACGGAGAATCACAAGTCTTCGTGGTCCATATCGTACCGCCACAGAAGGATAATCGGACGAACCACTTCGGTAACCTCGTTGGGCTGTGTGGATGGCACTACGGGCTTGTGCGGTATGGTGGATGGGCCTTGCTTGATCCTGTAACCGACAGACCTTTCGAAATGTGGAGGCACATGCGGGCTTCTATCCTCAAGGCATCCAAGAAGATGGACGATGAAGGGAATCCTTATGTCGGTCTACCGGTTCGGTTCTGGAACGTCTATCAGGGCTGGGAATCCACGCCAGGCCCCGTAGACGAGGAAATACGTTACAGCATTCCACACTGGAAGTATCTCCGAGAACTACTCGCCACATAAGGAATCCCAATGACCAATCTGCATCCTGAGATGAAGGTGCGATATAAGGCTGATCCGGCCACCGCTGGCTGGGTCATTAGCATCCCAGGAGATAGTGCTAGGGTTTTCATAAATGGCTCACCCAAGCTAGTGCCTGTTAGCGAATTGGAGCCAGCGCCCGATCTGACGGAGATGAGTCCCGATGAGTTCAGGGCGGCCTTGACCCGGCGCCGGCTAGAGCATCCTCTGACGGACCAACTGCTGTCATACAAGGCTTCCAGGACCGACCTTTACTACCATCAGTTCCTGCCGGTCAAGAAGATGCTGGAGTCGCCGGACCAGCGCCTGCTGATTGCCGATGAAGTGGGTACGGGAAAGACTATCGAGGCCGGCCTGATCTGGGCAGAGTTGGAATCCAGGGCAGCACAAGGCCTTGAGAACGTATGGATCATCTGCCCGAAATCGCTCGTGGGAAAGTGGCAGGAGGAGATGCTCCAGCGATTTGACTTCCGGCTCGAACCGCTGTCATCCCAGGGGCTTCACCAAGCGCTAGTCTCGTTGGAGCGGGATGGTGTTCTGCCGCCCCGGTTTGCTAAGTCTATAGTCAATCTGGAACTCATCCGGGCAGAAGATCATGTAGCAAGGTTGGGCGAGACATCCATTGCGTGGGATTTCACCATATTTGATGAGGCCCACCACCTACGCAATCCTGACACACGGTCGCATGCACTAGCAGTCTTGGTCTGTGAGCGATCCAAGGCTGCGATCTTTCTCACTGCTACCCCATTGCAGACCAGCCTAGAAGATATCGTTCATTTGATGAAAGCGCTGGGCGTGGATATAGCGGCAGACCCAAGCCTGCTTGGGGAGCAGATACGCTGGGATATGGAATTGAACGACTGGATTAGCCTGGTGAAAAGGCAGCCGCCGGGATGGCGGCGGGACATGGACCGCATGCTGCATCGTCTGGGAGGCAACGGGGGGAGTGATCGTCCTGGCTGGAACGGATTCCGGCAGCTTGTAGCCGAGTCCGATTTGGAAGACAGACGGCAGCGCACTATTATCGTCGAGGCGGCACACGACCTGCAAGTGCTAACCCCCTACATGACGCGAACGCTCCGCTCAGACGTGGATGAGAATAGACCGACGAGAGAAGCCATTACGAGGACTGTGCAGTTCAGCCGCCAAGAAGAGGCATTTTACAAAGCAGTCTATCGCGTCTGCCTAGAGCGTGCTTTGGTAAAAGGCGTACCGCCGGGATTCGTAACGCAAATGCCGGAACGACGAACTGCAAGCTGTGTGCCGGCGGTGGCTTCAGAGATTCTCAGATATACAACGGAAAGTGAGGAGGATGAAGACCATGAGGCGAGATTCACTCCAAGCGAACTTCGCTCCCTGGAACCACTAGCGCAGGCAGCGTTCCGATCACACGATCAGAAGCTGGAGGCGCTCTGCGAGATATTGGACGACGTGTTCGGCAAGTTGAAGGCAGATCGGGTGATGATCTTCTCTACGTTCAGAGGCACGCTGCACTATCTTGCGAAAAAGCTCCGGGAGAGAGGCTATTCGCTGGAGCTAATGTATGGACTCACACCGGCCAGAGACGAGGATTGTCGCCGGGGTGAGAAAAGCCGAGAACGAATTGGGACGGAGTTTCGACAAGGCCGGTTTCAGATACTACTGGCCAGCGAGGTCGCCGGGGAGGGCCTGGACTTCGAGCATTGTCACGTGGTCATAAATTACGACCTCCCCTGGAACCCGATGCGCGTCGAGCAGAGAATCGGTCGGTGTGACCGCCTCGGACAGCGTTCGGATAAGGTCTACGTCGGGAATCTCGCCAGTATGGGAACAATCGAGCAGAGAATCCTATCGCGGTTGTACGAGAGGCTGCATATCTTCGAGCGTGCGCTGGGTGAACTGGAGGTGATATTGGGTGAGGAGATCGCCTCGTTCGAGCGAGACGTGTTCACACGCGACCTGACCCCACAACAACAGGGTGAACGTCTGGAGATAATTAGCCAGGCGATAGAGAATAGACAACAGCAGCGGGAATCCATCACCCGGTCAAGCGTTATTTCATTGCAAGGAATCCAATTACTTGACTCCGACCAGCAAGACATCAAAGAAGCTGAATCCAGGTTTCTGGCTCCGGAAGAGGTAGCAGAGTTCGTTTACGCCTCTCTTGAGAACTCCATCCCCAATAGCGTGAGACGGACATCTGCTGATGGTGAGTTCGCGGTCAGTGGTACAAGGGGACTTAGAGATGTACTCCAGGAACTGCTGAGGTCTTACCCTCCCTCTCACCATGCCCGGACCGAGATCGCTCGCTTCCGCAACCGCATTGATGGACAGAAGAGGGCGAGGGTTTCGTTCTTGGGAGACGGAGAGGACGTGGAATTCGTCCACACACGGCACCCCTTGGTGCTTCTGGCGCGATACCTAACGCGAGAACCGATATCCGACATCTCGTATTGCGTGGGCGCGGCTCCAACATCCATAGTGAACGAGCCAACGATGCTAGTCTGGGCCGTAGGTACCCTTGAAGGCTACACAAACCGTGCCGAGCCTCTTTGTGCAAGCGTTGACTGCATTACAGAGAAAGTCAAGCCTGTCTCTGTTGACCAAGCCCAGAAGTGGATGCGAGCGCTGTCACCGCTTCAAGATGGACGGCAGGACGTGGATATTGACGCAGAGACGCTTGTCACACAGGCTGAACAAGCCTTGCTCACTCAGTTCAAAGATATTGCCGAGACTTTCAATTCGAGAAACAGTCTTCTCAGCGACAAGGCAAAGCAGGCGGTGACCTCCCATACTAGAGGCAAGCTCAGTTGGCTTGAGCGTCAGCTATCACGGGATGACATCGCGGACAACATCAGAAACCTCTATCGTGGTTGGAGACGCCGCCTTGAGGCCGAAACTCGATCCAAGATGGAGGAAATAGAACAGAAGAGCCAGGTACGTTCATCGCTTGAGGTGATTGGTGCAGTAATCACCTATCCGTCAACCGGGAGCGCGTGAGAACTAACGCCCCAAGACCTCGGGGTTGACGCACCATTGGGGGCGCTGGCCGCGGAGGACGGCGAGCACACCGGCGCTGACGTGCTCGGAGGTGCGGCGGAGGGCTTCTTCGGTCTGGGTGGCGGAGTGGGGGGTGAGGATGACGTTTTCCAGGGTGAGTAGGGGGTGGTCCGGGGGTGGTGGTTCCTGCTCGAGCACGTCGAGGCCGGCGCCGGCGAGGTGTCCGGCGCGGAGGGCAGCGGCCAACGCCGGCTCGTCTATGACACCGCCGCGCGACGTGTTGATGAGGTAGGCGCTCGGCCTCATCAGGGCCATTTCCTCGGCGCCGATCAAGCCGACCGTTGCCGGTGTCAGGGGCGTGTGGACGCTGACCACGTCGGCCGGGCGCAGGAGCGCGGGCAAGTCGGAAACCAACTCGATGCCGAGCGCGGCGGCGCGGGCAGCGTCCAAGTAGGGGTCGAAGGCGAGGATACGCATGTCAAAGGCGGCGCGGGCCATCTGCGCGAGACGGGCACCGATCCGACCGCAGCCGACGATGCCGAGGGTGCGTCCGGCCAGTTCGACGCCGCGCAGGGTGTGCCGGGTGCCGTAGTCGCCGCGCCGGATCAGGCGGTCGCCGGCCACAAGCTCTTTGGAGAGGGCGATCATCAGGCCGAGGGCGTGCTGGGCGACCGATTCGCTGTTGGCTTCGGGCGTATACACGACCGGAATACCGCGGGCGGTGGCGGCTGCCACGTCCACGTTGTCATAGCCGACGCCGTGGCGGCCGACGACGCGCAGCCGAGGGGCGGCGGCAATCATGTCGGCCGTGAGTCGGGTGGCGCGCAGGACGATCACGGTGGCGTCGGCGAGCAGGGGCTGCACCGTTTGCGGGCTGGGATCGGGCGCGACGACGACGGTGCCGGCGGCGCTCAAGAGGGCGACGCCGCGTTCGTGGATCGGCTCGACGACAAGGACCTGGCCTCGATCAGAAACGTCAGACACGTGCGGTCACCTCATAGCGAGTTGATAGTTATTAGGTGGCGGCCCATTGGATGAGCACCCCGAGGTGCTCTTGCGGTCGCGCGGCCAGCGCCGCGTGGATACCCAACGCCGCGTCGGCGGGGACGCGATGGCTAATCAGCCCTTCGGTGTGGAGGCGGCCTTGCCGGAGCAGCTCGACCGAAAGGCGGTAGTTCTCCAGGGTCGTCCAGCGATCGCTGTAGTTGCGGGCCTGGGTGACGGCGCTGGCGTGCGCGCCGATCACGAGGACGCCCTTCTTGTGGATGTCGGTGTAAGGGTCAATGTCCACGCGCCCGCGCGGGCTGCCGACGAGGACGACGCGGCCCCGCAGCGCGGCGGCCCGCAGCGAGTCGTTGATGACGGGTGGATGGCCGGTGGCTTCGATCACGACGTCGGCGCCCTCGCCGTCAGTGGCGTCGTAGACGGCTGCTACCGCGTCCTCATGCTCGGCGTTGACGATATGCGTCGCGCCGTGCCGCTGGGCAACGGCCAGCCGGTGATCCCAGAGGTCCACGGCGATGACGGTACCGGCGCCATTGGCGAGGGCGAGCTGTCCGGCCAGCTGCCCTATCAGGCCCTGCCCGAACACCGCGACACGCTCGCCGAGCCTGATCTCGGCGTGGCGGATACCAACCATAGGGATGGCAAAGAGCCGACCGAGGGCCGCTTGCTCGAACGTCACGCCGTCGGGGATGTGGATCAGGCTGGGTTCGCGTTGGGGCTTGGCGGGGTCCTGGCCGGTTTCGCGCACGACGGCCCAGTCGGCGTGGCCAACGGCGCAGCCGACGCGGTCACCCGGCTTGACCGCTGTAACGGCGCTACCGACGGCTTCGACCGTGCCGGCAAAGGCATAGCCGGGCCGCGACGGCACGCCCGACATGGGCCGGGGCTGGCCGGCCTGGGAGGAGGAAAGGGAGTAGGTGATGTGCGTGCCGCTATAGACCGCGATCTCCGTGCCGGCGCTCACTGCGCTCGCCACAGCGCGGAGCAGCACCTGGTCGGGCTGTAGCTCGGAGGACCGGGGGAGGGGAAACCGCTCCCAGGCCGCCTGGCGGACCTCCGGGAAGTAGATGCGGCGTCCTTCGGCTGGTGGTGCTATTGCGTTCATCACTCTTACCTCACCCCCGGCCCCTCTCCATTTGTTGGAGAGGGGGAGTAGGATTGCCCCCCCAATGGTCCCGCCCAGCGGGGGGGACGGCTGATATCCGATAGTCGTTCAGCTTGTGGTGAAGGGCAGGTTGACGCGGGCACCGCGCTCGGCGGCGAGATAGGCGGCGTAGATCACTTCGACACAGTCGCGGCCCAACTCGCCATCGGACAAGGGCGGGCGGTTGTCGCGGGTGGCGGCGACGAAATCGGCCAGCTCGTGCGGGAAGCCGCGGACCCAGTCCTCGTCGGGGCTGGGGTAGGTCCAGCCGGCGCTCGTCTGAATCTTCTCGGTGATGTACTCGTCGCCCCAGACCGTGCCGTCGGCGGCGTAGGCTTCGCACATATTGTTGGGGGTCATGTTGCACTTGATGCGCCCGTGCGCCAGCGTCAGCTCCAGGTAGTTGACGATGCCACCGAGGATGTTGTCGGAGGCGATGAAGACGCCGCGAGAGCCGTCCTCGAAATGGATGATCGTGGTGGACCAGTTCTCCACGTCTACCCAATCGGTGACGAGCCACGACCCCTCGTCGCGCGGGACGCCGCCGATGTCGGTGAGCGTGGCGACCTCGGCCGTGACCGCGGCGGCGCGGATGGGCCGGCCGTGCCGCAACTGCCCTTCCCAGCGCTTGAGCTGCAAGGCGGCGCCAATCGGATGCACGCCGAGGCGCAGGAGCGCGCCCCCGCCGCTGGTGGCCCAGCGCTTGGCGTAGTCGGCGTGCGAGCCATTGTGGCTCTCCTCGCCGCGTAGCTCCATGATGGGCGAGCTGCTGACCTGAACGAGCCGGCGGGCCTTTTCGAGCACGGGCGCATACACCCAATCTTCGCCGTAGCAGAGCTGGACGCCGCTGGTGGCGCACGCGGCCAGCATCTCATCGGCATCGGCCAACGTCTCGCGCAACATGACCTCGCGGGGCGTCTTGGAGACCTCGTCGGGCGCCTCGCCGCGGCCGAAATAGCCGGTCAGCGGCTTTTCGCAGTAGACGTGCTTGCCGGCCTGGGCCGCGGCGACGGTCATCGGGTGGTGGAGATGGTTGGGTACGCAGAGGTCTACGGCGTCCACGTCCGCGCGCTCCAACAGGTCTCGGTAGTCGGCGTAGGTGTCCTGAATGCCGAACTCGCTGGCGAACTGCTCGCGCGGGCCCTCGGTGCGCGCGGCGACGCCGACGATCTGGGCGGCGTCCGGTCCGAGGCTCCGCAGAGCGGTGGCGTGTAAGCGGGCGATGAATCCGGCGCCAATCATGCCAATACGAACGACCACGAATCTACCTCCTCAGGCGGGGTGTTGTAGAGTGTACCGTACTGTCGGACACGCGGGCCTCGGCTCTGGCCCCCCTATGGTCCCCCCGCTCGGCAGGGGGACGGCACGTTCCCTCCCCCGTCGGGACGGGGGAGGGCTAGGGTGGGGGGCATACCAAGCCGGTATCATTCTCTGTGCGTGCTGGGGCCGATTAATCCAGTCCAGGAGGTGGGATTGTGAGCGCAGGCCGGAAGCTGACGTTTGTCGAGGCTGCCGACGTCGAGACACAGCGCCTGCCATGGGGGTATCTCAACTGGCTTTCGGAACCGCGCGTCACCGGCGCCGAGCGCTTCAGCACCGGCATTGCCACCGTGGCACCGGGCCAGGGACACGCGCGACATAATCACCCCGGGACCGAGGAGATTCTCTACATCATCAAGGGCACCGGCCAGCAGATGGTCGAGGTGGATGGTGAGCCGGTCACGCGAGAGGTGGGACCGGGGACCTTGATTCACATCGCGGGGGGCGCCTACCACTCGACACTCAATACGGGGGACGGAGAAATGATCGTCTTGGCGGTGTATTCACCCCCTGGTCCCGAGGCCTTCCTGCGTGCGCTGCCCGAATGCACGGTCGAGCCGCCACAACGCGAACCGGTGGGGCCGTAGGGGCTGGCGAGAGGCGGTTGACCGCGCTCGCTCAGTCGGATTGCAGGCGGCGGAGTTGGGCACGCAGACGTTCTACCAGCGCCTCGGCTTCTTGCAGATCGCGGAGATAGCGTCCCTCTACCGGGTCGTAGAACCGCAGTTGGCCGGCATCCCAGTGTAGCTCCAGCCCTAGCACCGGGCTGTAGCCCCGGATCACGCCGTCCGCGCCGGTGTCGAGCGGGAGTGGCTCATACTGGCCATTGACCAAGTGGTCGCCGGACAGCGGCCGGTCGTGGTATTGGCCGCCAGTGCGGTCGAACCGCCAGTATTCGGCCACGCCGTACTCGGCGTAGATGTCGCGCTTGCGGGTGTAGTCCTGCCGGCCCGTGCTCTCGGAGGCCACTTCCAGCACAAACTCCGGCGGTTTGCCGACCTCGCTAATCACGTAGCCGTTGCGGGCGAAGATCGCGTCCGGGTCCACGCCGAACGCAACGAGGCAGTCGGGCTTGACCCAGCGGGAGCGGTCGCGGGTGTCGGAGCACAGAAAGCCTCTACCCGCGACCAGCACGTCGGGACGGTCTCTGAAGTAGGCGTCGAGTATCTCGTAGGCCCTGAAAATGTGGGGGGATTGTTGCATGGCATCGGGAGGTTTGGGTGGATCGGGCAGTGTCGCCAGGCGCGCATATCCGTCGTCCGGTGGGGGCGTGAGGGTGGTTGTGGTCATTGGCGGCCTCGCGGGTCGAGGGGCTTACAGCAACGCAATGGCTTGGACCAGCGCCGCGACTTGCTCGGCCGGCAACTCGCCACGCGCTTCATAACAGCGGAGCTTTTCGATAACTCGGCGCTTCAGCCGCTCACGTCTCATGGCACACCACTTCCTCCAAGGTTCGCATATCAGAACCCAACACCGCTTGGCCGCTCGGCTGGCTGCACGACATACCAGACCGAGCGACATACCGGGAATCTTCAACACCACCAGGAAACCACGCCACACGTGCTCCCTGACCACTGCCAAGAGCCAGAGAATCGCCGCGAGCACGAGGAACCCCAACAGGAATACCACGACGAGTTCCGTGCTGGCCACGGCCACTATGACTACTACGATGAGTCCAGATATGACTCCTAAGACGAGTTGAGGCAAATACCGACGAGCAGCTTCGAGTTCGGGCATCTTACTACGGCAGTTCCTCTATTCCCTGGGCGATGTCCTCCAAATCTTCTAGGACTTCATTCAACCTGAAGAATACTTTCAGATAGCAGGTCTGGCCCTGCGGCAGCGTGACTTTATCAGGAAGGTTCTTGAACATCCTGATCTTCTCGGCATGGGCAACAATTCCGTGAATGGAGTAGCCCAAAGTGCAAAGAGCATCTATCTGCTGTTGATTCGGAACAACTTGGTGGCTAGGAGTGGGAGGAGTCAAGTTAGTGCGAGCGCGCATGTCCGCCGCTGCCTGCTGGAAGTAATTCCGTGCCACCTCGTCGAACAGTCTCGTCTCCTGCTCGTCCAACGGCTCACATAGCTTCGGCTGGTCGGCTGCTGCCTCTTCCGGCTTTTCCCGCGTTGTGCTGGTATCCATGCTCATTCCTCCTGAGATACTGAGACTTCACTTGCCCGGTACTCACCGGGCATGGGCGGCAGTCGGGGATCGAACCCGATACAGGCAGCACCAACTGCCCGCCGCGATTGGGCTAAGAAGGGAGTTTTGTAAGGGCCTCTTTGACCGCGAGGGCTGCGATGGTCTTCACAATCTCGAGGGAGGCTGAGTCTGAAACACCGCCCAACTTCTGCTTCACATTAGACCAGACACCATCGTCTCGAATGTTATCCAGCAGTTCATGACCCTCCCATGTCAGACGACGGGTAAGTACCGTGCCCCCTAATGCTCCAGACCCCTTGATATACCCCTCCTCTTTCAACAGCATAGCGTGGTATGCCTTCACTTCATCATCGCTCCCGTCATACACTAGAAAACGATTACCGGAGTAGCTCTCCACTTCAAGGAGCACCTCCCTGATAACATCCATGTCACGTCGCACTTTCTCGCTCCTTCCTGCACTTGGTTGCTTCCCTTTCGACACGTTCGCAGCATAAACCGCCTGCCGCTCCTGGTCTCCTCAATCGGCATAACGCTTGCCTGTCACCGATGGCTCGGCGGATGGTGGCGACGATTTCGGGGTCTAGGTCGAGGGCGGTACAGACGGCCTGGTCCAGTGCTTGGCGGGTAGGACATTCGTTCATCTGGGGTAATGGTAGCAGGATGTCGGTGGCATGTGCAGTGTAGGCGGCGGCCAGGCGGGCGACTGCGGCGGTCACTGGCCAGGCATCCGTCGGAGGGGGTATCTTCCACAGCATGACAACTGCAAAGACGACGGCATTGCTTATTCGTGACGTAGCACTGGTTGACGTGGTGCGAGGCCGCGTCCACGGCCCGCGGTCGGTGGTCATCGAGGACGGACTGATCCGCGACATTTTGGCTGTCGTGCCGGCCTGGTCCGGGCCGAGTCTCGACGGGAGCGGACGTTACCTGGCGCCGGGGCTGATTGACGCGCACGTGCATTGCTTTCTCAGTGCGAGCGGCACGCCGCGGCTGGACTATCTGGCGGCGAGCGACGAGGAACTGCTCGCCGTTGGGCGGCACAACCTCGGCGTGGCGATCCGGGCCGGGATTACGACCGTGCGGGACGTGGGGGCACCCGCCGCGCTGATGGCGCAGCTGCAAGGCGAGGTCGCGGCGGGGCAGGTCGTCGGGCCACACCTGGTCAGCAGCGGGGCATCGCTGTGCCGTCCGCGGGGACATGGCCACTTCTTCGGGGGTGAGGTGGCCTCGCCGGCCGAGCTGCGGGCGCGGATCGAGCAGCAGATCGCGGGGGGTGCCCAGTGGGTCAAGCTGATGGCTTCGGGCGGCGGGCTGACGCCGGGCACGCTGCCGCACCGGGCCGAGCTATCCGTGGCGATGATGCGGGCGGCGCGCGAGGTGGCGCATGCAAACGGGATCAAGGTCACGGCACACTGCCACGCCACGGCGGCTATCGAGCGGGTCGTTGAAGCCGGCTTGGACATGATCGAGCACGCGAGCTTCCTCGACGCGAACGGTCGGACGCGGGTAGACGTAGACGTGGCCTGTCACGTGCGGGATAGCGGGATTGCTGTCTGTCCGACGGTCTACGGTGGTTTTCTGACGGCCCAGCACTTCCGGCAGGTTGGGGAGGCCGCGAACCCGGACGACCCGACGGCCATCGAGCGGCTGGAGGCCCGGGTGACGAACGTCGGCCCCTTGCACCGCCTGGGGGTGAGCATCGTGGGCGGCACCGACTGTGGTGCAACCCACACGCCATTCGACGTGCTGCTCGATGAGATCACGGCGTTCACGACGCAGGGTCTGTCGAATGCGGAGGCGTTACGCACCGTGACCAGCGACGGCGCCGAGCGGCTGGGGCTGGCGCGGCGCGGTCGGGTCGCGGCGGGATGCGAAGCCGATCTGGTGCTGCTGGCCGCCGACCCCTTGGCCGATCTGGAGGCGCTGCGCCGGCCGCTGATGGTGCTGAAAGCGGGCGCGGTCGTCCACGAGGCGGGAGCAGGGGAGAGCACGTGAGGATCACGGAGGTCAGGACGCACACGCTGTCCATCCCGCACCACCACCCCTACGTCTGGTCGCCGGGTGCGCCGGAAGGCACGAACAACGTGCTGGTCGAGGTGCAGACGGACGAGGGGATCGTGGGCTACGGGGACGCTTGCGGCTCGCGGTCGGCCGTGGCGACGGCGGCGGCGATCCACGGAGTGGAGCATCTGCTCATCGGTGCCGATCCGTTCCGCATCGAGCACTTGCTGGAACTGATGCTGCGCCGGGGGGCCTGGAGCAACCAGCGCCGGTTCGCGCATCAGGCGTTCGCCGGGGTCGAGATGGCGCTCTGGGACATCTGCGGGAAGGCGCTCAACCAGCCGGTCTACAACCTGCTGGGCGGGAAGGTGCGGGACGAGATTCCGTGGTTCGGCTTTCTGCAAGGGGATGAGCCGGAGGCACTCGCCGCTGACGCGCAGCGGTACGTCGGGCGCGGCTTTGACGTGCTGTATATGAAGGTCGGGGTAGACGAGCGGCGCGACTACGCTGCCGTGCAGGCGGTGCGCGCGGCGGTGGGTGATGGGCCACGCCTGCGGATTGACGCGAACGAGGCGTGGGACCGGCATACCGCAGTGCGAATGATCCGGCTGCTGGCGCCGCTGGGTCTGGATTGGGTCGAGCAACCGCTGGTCTTCTACGATCTCGACGGGGCGGTGTCCTTGCGCCAGCAAGTAGACGTGCCGATTGCGCTCGACCAGGCGGTGTTCACCGACTACGACGTGCTGGAAGTCATCCGGCGCCAAGCGAGCGACGTGATCGTGCTGGGATTTCACGAAACCGGCGGGCTGCTGCCGCTCAAGAAGGCGGCTGCCGTCGCCGCGGCGGGCGGGCTGGCGCTCAACCGCCATGGCGTGATCGGCGAATCGGGCATCTCCACGCTGGCAGCCTTGCAGGTCCTGGCGACTATTCCCAACCTCACCGACGGCCACCAGGTGATGCACGAGCTATTCGTCGCGGACGTGCTGGTGGAGGGGCTGATAGACATGGAGGGCGGCACGACGGCGGTACCCGACCGCCCCGGCCTCGGTATCGAGATCAACTGGGATCACGTGGCCCGCTTTGCGCGGCTGTTCGAGCAGATCGGCCAGTACCCGCTGTGAGGGCCGCAGTGAAGTAAGCCGGCAGCAGCGTGGTCGGGACGCGGCTACCTTTCCGCTTGCCGGCGTCGGAGCAGCTCTCGGAGGCGCTCGTTTTCCAAGCGGGCGGCATCACGCTCCGCCTCGGCAGACTGGCGGGCAGCCTGCTCGGTAGCCACGCGGGCTTCAGCCACCTCCCGACCGGCCTGCTCAACGGCAACACGCGCTTCGGCCGCCTCGCGCTCCGCCCGTTCCTGCCGCCAGTTGGTCAGGTAGGTCTTGGTCGCCGGGTCGTACAACCGCGGCCAGCCATTGTCCCAGCACAGACTCAGCCCCAGGACCTCGCTGTACCCCTTCAGGATGCCGTCCGGGGCGGTCGTCAGCGCGATAGGCTCATACCCCCCCGCCACCAGCCGGTCTCCGGCTAGCCGCTGCCCGTGATACTTTCCTTGCTTGGTCGGATCGAACCGCCAGTATTCCGGCACGCCAACGCGGGCATAGATGGCTCGCTTCCGGCCCACGTCCTCCGGTCCGGTACTGGACGAGGCCACTTCCAACACCCAATCCGGCGGCTTGCCCGCTTCCCAGGGCAGGTAGAGCTTGCGCTGTCGGATGGCCCGGGTATCCACGCCAAGCGCCAGATACACGTCCGGGGAGACGCGGACGTTGAGGTCGTCCGGGTCGTAGCAGATGATCGTGTTGCTACTGAGGAAGGTATCGGGACGCTGGCCGAAGTCGGTGAACCGACTGGCGAGGAGACCAAGGAATTCCTGCAGCGGCTGTTCTTGTTCCATCGCGTCAGGCTTCAGCACCGGTTCATCGGGGTCATAGTCGAGACGGGCGTAATCAATGGCCCCCTGCTCATGGTAGGGCAGCATGGTGATTGCGGGCGCGGGTGCTGTGGTAGCCATGGTAGATCTCGGAGTAGCGGACGGGTGCAGGGCGATTATAGCGCACTCGCCACTCCGGCTGCGCTCATGCTCAATCCCTCTTTCAGGGTGAAGGCACCGGGGAATCAGGCGGGAGTGTTGTCTGGTGCCCCTGGTGGACGTATGCTCTTGGGGAACGGAGAGGAGGGACACTATGCCTACACCGGCCAGGGTGGTTGTGCTGCCACAGGACGAGTCCACGCTGCGGTTGATGGACATTCACCTGCCCGATCCCAGCCCGTTTGAGGTCGTGGTGCAGCAGTTTGCGACGGGGCTATGCCACTCGCAGCTGCACCAAATCCACAGCCCCACGCCGCGGGAGAGCGCGCTGCTGATCGGTCACGAGTCCACTGGGGTGGTGGTGGCGAAGGGAGCGCAGGTCAAGCACGTCAAGGAAGGCGACCGGGTGATGACGACGTGGCTGCCGCGGGACCTGGCCACGGCCGACCATACGCCGGAACGGACATGGTACACGTTACCCGACGGCACGGTGGCGACGACCGGGCGGACATTTATGTTCACCTTTGGCGACAACGTCATCGCGGACGAGCAGCACGTCGTGCCGCTGCCGGATGACGTGCCCACGGATGTCACGGCCATCATCGGCTGTCCGGTGATGACGGGTGCAGGGGCGGTCCGCAACACCGCCGGAGTGCAGGCGGGCCAGAGCGTGGCCGTCTTCGGCGCCGGTGGGGTCGGGCTGGTGGCGATTGCGGCCGCGGCGGTCATTGGGGCGGCGCCGATCATCGCGGTGGACGTGGCGGAGGACAAGCTGGCGTTCGCCAAGCGGTTTGGCGCCACGATGGGCGTGAATGCGACGGCGGGCGATCCGGTCGAGCAGATCCACGAACTCACGAACGGCGGCGTGGACTTCGCCTTCGACTGCATGGGTGCCACCGTGACCATGCAGCAGACGCTGGCCGCGACGAAGTATGGGGTATGGGGCGGCGCCCGTGGTGGGACCGCCGTCTTGGTGGGCGTGCCAGTGGCGCCGGCGGACCTGGATATGGAGGAAATGCTGTCTGGACAGCGGACGTACCTCGGCTCGCTGGGCGGGTCCAGCGTGCCGGACCGGGATTTCCCGCTGTTCTTGGAGTGGTTCCGCGAGGGCCAGCTGGACCTCACGGCGCTCGTGACGCAGCGCTTTCGGCTGGAGGAGATCAACGAGGGGTTTGCGGCGCTGGCGCGGGGCGAAATCCTGGGGCGGGCGATCATCGAGCTGTAGGAGCCGGTGTTGGACCTACTCCTCGTCGCCGACTAGGCGGTAGCCTTGGCGGGGGACGGTCTGTATCCAGGCGCGGCGACCACCGGCAGCGGCGAGCTTGCGGCGGAGGCGACTGACGGTGGACTCGATGCTGGCATCGGTGATGATGCCCTGCTCTTCCGGCCAGACGGCTTGGGCGAGGCTTTCTTTCGAGCAGACGTGCCCGGCGCGCCGCCACAGCACGCGGAGCAGCGCGTACTCCTTCGGGGCCAAGACGACGCGGCCATCGCCCACGTAGACCTCGGCGGCGGCGTCATCGAGACGGAGCCGGGCGGGGGGTAAGTGGGGCTGGTCCGCTGGCCCGCTGAGGAAGTGGAACGGGAGATCGGCGAAGCGTAGCTCGTCGCCGGGGTGTAGCCGGGTGGCGGTGGCGGCGAGCACGCGCCGGCCGTTGACGAACGTACCGTTGAGGCTGCCCGCGTCGCGCACATGGTACTGCTGGCCATCGCCGGTGATGGTGGCGTGCTGCCGGGAGATGCGCGGGTCATCGAGGACGACGTCGCACTCGGCCGCGCGGCCGATGGTCGTGTGCTCGGCCCGGAGCGAGATGGCCTGCTGCTTGCCATCAGCGAGGGGCAGGAGGGAGGCGGCGGCACCACCAGCGGGAGGCGAGTTGTCCGCGCGTGCTTGGCTGGTACCCATGTTCATCACCGGCGGGAGCAAGCGGGGCCGGCGGCCACTGTTGGCCGGTGCGTTCAGACGTAGGAGACGCCGTACCAGAGCGCGGGAAGCGGCAGCGCCTGGGCCAACTGCGCTGCCAAAGCGGGTGAGCCGGCCGGCTCGATAGCTTCCTCATCACCGTGTGAGCCGAAGAGGTACAGCGCGAGGTCGCCGCGACCGCTGACCGTGATCCTCTCCGTGCCCTTTTCAATGGTGAAGCGGTCGTCTTCGGCGTGGAACGTGAGCTGCCGGGCCGTGTCGGCGCCGAGCCGCTCGGCCAGCAAGGGGCGCATCCGCTCCATGAGCTGTACGAAGTTGATGACCAGCAACGTGCCGGAGAAGGGCGCCGGCTCGGCGGGTACGGCCGCTCCGGCGAGCAAGCTGGCGAGCACCGTATCTGTGCGGAGCACGTGAACACGCAGGGCGATGTCTTGTTCAGCAGCCAATTGGCCGAGCGCGCAGGCCAGCGCCGCGCGGTCGCCGGCGGACTCGGCGACGACCCGGGGATCGTCCTCGGCGGCGCCTGGCCGCGGAGATTGGAGGAGCAGATAGGCTACCGGATCGGCGCCACGGTAGATAAGGTGGAACTCGGTAGGCCGGTTCATGACGTACTTGCAGTCGAAGGCCATGTGCCAGTCTTCCTGCCAGCGCACAAATCGGACCGCTTCCGCGGCGCAGAGTTCCTGGAGCAGCGGGAGATGCTCGGCGGTGACCGCTGCTATGCGGATGCCGGTGGTCGTGGCTTGCAAGCGCGGTGCGGCGGCCGGGGTGACGGTGAACTCCCCGTCCTGACCCACCCGACGGCTGCCGGCGCGGAGATAGAGGCCCCGGCCGCCGGAGATCAGCATGAGGTCCACACCGTCGGCGCGCGCCTTGGCGACGGCATCGGCAAAGGCGGCCGAGGCGTAGCCGCGCTCACGATAGTCCGACAGCGTAGCTACTCCGCCGATACAGCACACCTGGATGGAGCAGCCGAGCAGAGAGGCCGGGCGTTCGATCATGCCCACGTGCGAGACGACTTTGCCGTCCGCGGCGACGACGCGCAGGTTGTCGCGGTTGGTCTCGTTGAAGAGCTGGGGGTACTGCGCGAACATGCCGGGACGAAAGACCGTCTCGACAACGGTGTTCAGTTGCTCCCACTCGTCGCTATGGAGGGATCGCGGGCCGTCCATCATCGTTAGGCATCGTCCGCCGGCTTGGCCAGTGTCATGCCCATGACGCCCTGATCGCGTTCTTGCAGCGGACTGGCCGCGATGACCGTGCTGCCGTTGTGCTTGCCCAACCGCTCCTCGAACAGGCGGGTGCAGTCGAGGGCGGTGGTGCGCTTGATGCAGCCGGCGATGTACTTGGCCCAGGCAAGGAGGATCGTATCACGGTACTTGGTCGCCGTCGTCAGCTCCCACTCCTCGATGGAGGTGGCCGCGTTGCGCTGCTGGTGGGGATCGTTCTGGAACTTGCTGGAGCAGATCGAAAGCGCCTCCATGAGCGGCCGGCGCTCGGACGTGCGCTCCAGATACGACCGGGTGAGTGCCTCGGCACGGGCGGCGTCCACGTCCTCCACGGCCGCGATCAACCGGCCCAAACATTCGCTGACGGTGAAGCCGTCGGCCCACGTCTTGTGCTCGCGCCAGTCGCCGAGGTAGACCTCGCTGGTGGGGTCCTGGGGGAACTGGTTGTTGACCTGGATGACATCGTTGATGAAGAGTCCCTGGAAGTACGGCGCTTTCGCCTGGTGCGGGTGGTCGTAGTTCCGCAGCCAGAAGCTGACGACGTTGCTGTAGTCGTAGGCGTGGCCGGACTGGAAGAAGCTGCGTCGGCTCCAGATGTCGTCAACGACGTGCTTGGCAAAGGCCACAGTGATGGTGTCCGAAATCTGGATTAGCGCTTTGCCCTGGCGCAGCAACTCGGTGATGTGCGCCGTCACCTCGCGCGCTCCGGCGTGCAGAATGAGGTCTACAAAGGCATCGCGCTCCGCGTCGGTCAGCGGCTGGTCGTTCCGCTGCTTGAGCGTGTAGAGGTCTTGGCGGAAGTTCATGCCGAGGGTCTGCGTGGAGAGGTCGAAGAGCGAGTAGAGCCGCGGCATCGTCGCGATGTCCGGCACGACGCAGTAGAGCAGCGCGGCGGCGTGCTCCCAGCCGATTGCCTCGGCGAGATGGACGAGCGCCCGCGCCCGCAGCGCCTTGTGCCCGATGTTCTGCATCTTGCGCCCGCCGAGCAGGGTCTCCTGGAGGTCAATGATCCCGCAGAAGAGCAGCTGCGATTCGAGCTGGCGGCGCACGGCCGGGTCCGGCTCGGCGTGTAGCCCCAGCGAAAGCTGATAGGCGGTCTGCTTATCGCCCTCCATGATGCTGGCAGCGAACCTATTGAGGCGGTCGGGGACCGTGCCGTCCACGATAGGAGTATGGTCCGTCTGGAACCACTGTTTGGGGGCGGTCCAGGTGGGGCCGTCAAAGCGGTCGCGGCCGTCCGGCGTGCGCCCGCCAGGCTGGTCGCCGCAGTGCTTGTCGTCGCGGGCGTAGTGACCGGGGAACTCGCAGAGCAGCTGATCCCACACATCGAGTCCCTGGGGCATGTACCAGATGGCCTGGGCCATCGAGAGCATCTGGTGGTCGCGGGGCAGATACGGCACCATCCGATGCGAGGCCCGCAGCCCCAGCACGCAATGATCGTAGTTCACGCCCATGAACTCGCCCTGCGGGTTGACCATGATGTGGGAGGGGACGGTGAGGAAGGGCGCCGCCGCATCGAGGGCGTTGCGGACGAGGGTGGACGGCCGCTGGCCATCCCGCAGAAGCTGGAGGAAGCGGTCGGTGGTCAGGGGATAGTTCGCCTCGACCAACGCCTCCTGGAACTGCCCGACCGCTCCCGCCTCTAACTCACCAAGCATGATCCCGAACTCCTTCGCCGCCGGTCACTGCGCGCTCACCGGCATCAGTCTACACACTGGGCGGAGCAGATGACACGCACGCCGTCTGTACCATCACGTGCCAGAGGGCCGGGAGTGGGCACCGGACAGAGAGAAGCTGCGAGAGCCGCCGCCGTAGGGTCGTCCCTTGTGGGCGCCCTGACTCCGAGGATGTTGGCGCGGGCAACCACAAGGTTTGCCCCTACAGTGGCCACGCACCGACCGCCACTCAGGCGAGCAGGTCGCGCAGCGCCGCCTCCGCCGTGGGGAAGCGGAAGGTGAAGCCCCGGTCCAGCAACTGCTGCGGCACCTGGCGCTGCCCGTCGAGGAGCAGCGTGGATAGCTCGCCCAAGACGAGCCGCAGGGCAAAGCCGGGCGTCGGCATGAAGGACGGCCGCCGCATGACCCGGCCCAGCACCCGCCCGAACTCGGCATTGGTCAGCGTCTCCGGCGCGGCGAGGTTGAACGGGCCGCTGGCATCCTCGCCATCGATCAGCCAGCGGATGGCGCGCACCTCGTCGGCGAGGTGGATCCAGGGAAATCCCTGGCGTCCGCTGCCGAGCGGACCACCGGCGAACAGCCGGAAGGGGAGCATCATCTGCGGCAGGGCGCCGCCGTCACGGCTGAGGACGATACCGGTGCGGATGATCGCCCGCCGCACGCCCAGGCGCTCGACCTCTTCCGTCGAGGTCTCCCAGGGCACGCATATCTGCGCGAGAAAATCATCGCCCGCGGCCGTCTCCTCGGTGATCGTCTCATCACCGCGCGGGCCGTAGTAGCCGACGGCAGACGCCTGGATGACGACCTGGGGACTGGTGGTGGCGCCGGCGACGGCCTGCACCACGGCCGCGCCCGCCTGATGGCGGCTGTCGGCGATGCGCTGCTTGCGCGCGGCCGTCCACCGGCCGGCGGCGATACTCTCGCCGGCCAGGTTGACGATGGCAGTGGCGCCGTCGGCCAGGTCCTGCCAGCCCTCGGCGCTGCGGCCGTCCCAGCCGACGGCGCGCACTCCCGTGGGCAGGCCGCCGACCCGTCCGGGCGTTCGGCTCAAAAGAATGACCTCGTGCTCGGCAGCGGCCAGCTCTGCCGCCAACGCCCGACCGATGAGGCCTGATCCGCCGGTAATGATCGTTCGCATGTCCTCGCTCCTTCCCTACCCTGTCGTCGTATCAGCACACCACCGTCCCCCCGCCGCAGCGGGGGGACCATAGGGGGGCTACCCCCTCGCGTCCCGGTCTACCATCCGGCGCAGCCGGTCGAGCAGCCGACGGAGCGGCTTGCCGACCACTGCCGTCTGTACCGCCGCGGCGACCGGTGCCAGCCGGATGGACTCGCCGCGATAGCGCACGGTGAAGCTATCGTCCTGGCGCTCGAAATCCACCGCCTCGGCCTGGGGCAGCCCTGCCAGGGCCACCATCGTTCGCTGCGCTCAGATGGTCTCGCAGACCAGGCCGGAGACATGCACCCGGAGGGCGCGTCGGTCATCACCTAATGACCGGTCCTGCAAGGCCGTTGTCTGCGGGTTAGTAAGCGCCTTGCGCCAATGTGGCATTGCTCCACCTCCTCTCTGTCCGCAGCCTGCCACACCGCTTTCGTTCGTGGGTGGCGAGGCGATGTGCCTCAGCCCAAGAGATCGCTCAATGCTGCCTCGGCAGTGGGAAACCGGAACGAGAAGCCTAACTCTTGCAACCGTGCCGGAACCGGGTGCTGCCCATCCAGCAGAATAGTGGCCTCCTCGCCTAGGAGGAGACGTAGCACAAAAGCCGGGACGGTCACAATGGCGGGCCGGCCGAGTGCCTGACCAAGGGCGCGGCTCATGCTGGCATTGGTCGTGTACTGCGGCGCTACCAAGTTGAAGGCGCCGCTCGCCACCTCGTGCTCGATGAGCCAGCGGACGGCAGCGACGTGATCGGCGATATGAATCCAGGGCTGCCCCTGACGACCGTTGCCCATTGGGCCGCCGAGCCACAGCCGGTAGGGCAGCGCGAGGTAGGGCAGCAGTCCGCCGGTGCGGCTCAAGACGTGTCCGGTACGAATAATCACCCGCCGCACACCGAGCGCGTCCAACGGCTCGGCGGTAGCCTCCCAGGCGATACAGACCTGCGCCAGGAAGTCGTCGCCCGGGGCGGCAGTTTCGTCAATTGACTCGTCGCCGCGCGGTCCGTAAAAGCCAACTCCCGACGCCTGCACGACCACCCGGGGCCGCTTGGCAGCACCCGCGACAGCCTGGGTCACGGCTGCGCCGGAATGCACGCGGCTATCGAGAATCTGCCGCTTGCGCGCAGCCGTCCAGGGCCAGGGGGCGATGCGGGTGCCCGTGAGATTGACGATGGCATCGCACTCTTCGACGTACTCTTGCCAGCCCTCGGGCGTGCGCCCGTCCCACCGGATGGCGCGGGCACCGGGAGGTAGGTCCCGCACCTGCTCCGGCCGGCGACTCAAGATAATGATCTCGTGTCCATCCGCGGTCAGGTCTTCGGTCAGGGCGCGACCGATCAGGCCCGATCCACCCGCGATAATCGTATACACGCCTTCGGCTCCCTTCCGATACCTTGCGTGGACTGCCGCCCGTTCTCTGGCCATAGACTCTCAGCCGGCCTGGATCGCCGTGCTCACACCAGCCGCCAGTACCGGCTCCCGCCGCTTTGGTCGCTTGGACGGCGAGGGGCGGCGGATCGGGCGCGAGCGGCGCTCCGGCGCGCCGGGAAGACGGTCGAGCGCGCCGTGCGGCGAGAACTTCGTTGCAAACAGGAACTCTGCTACCTCCGCGAGGACGACGCGCACCCCCACCGCCAACGACGCGCGCAGAATGCGGCGCACGCGCTGGTCGTTGCCCCAGAAGAGGCGCTTCAGGGCGCGTGGACGCAGGTGGAACAGGCCCTCGGTGAGCTTGACGCCGGCAAAGAGCAGCCACGGCGCGAGCCGCCGTATCGCAATGACCTGATTACGGTAGGTCCAGCGGGACATATCGGTCTGGATGATGTCGTGCGGATCGGTAGCGCGACCGTCGGCGGTCCAGAAGTGGGGCGTCAGATAGACGGCGTTGAGAATGTCGGAGTCAAGCTGGCACAGTTGGCGAAACTTGGTGAGCAGCGTGCCGACGGTCTCGTCTTCCAGCCCGTAGATGATGTTGGTCAGGCTGATGATCATGTGCTCGCGCAGTAGTCGGACGGCCTCACGCGAGACGGCGAAGGGGTTGTTCTTGCGAATGGCGGTGGCTACGGCGTCGTTGAGCGTCTCCACGCCCATGACGACGTAGTCCACGCCGGCGGCCTTGTAGAGCGGGAGAATATCGGCGTCGCGCACAACGTCGGCCGCGGTCATGTTGATGTTGAGGGACAGCCCGAGATCGGCGGCGATGAGCTGCTGCAAGACTTCAATGACGACCTCGCGGCTGGCGGCGAAGTTCTCGTCCGCCAGCCAGACGATCTTCACACCGTATTGCTCGGCCAGCGCGCGTAGCTCGGCGACGAAATTCGCCGGACTGCGATGGCGCCACGTTTTCCAGAACATCCACTGGCCACAGTAGGTACAGGTGAGCGGGCAGCCCCGACTGAGCTGCATTCCGGCCGAGCGCCCCATCCCGAACAGCGTGTAGCACGGCCAATCCACCAACTCCCAGCCGGGACGGTAGGCATCCAAGCAGCGGATGGGCCGACGCCAGCGATTCGTGCGGATCGCGTCGCCGTCGCGCCAGGTGATCCCGTCCACCTGCTCCAGACTCGTACCGTGCTCCCACGCGGCGAGCAGCTCCACGCAGGTGGCCTCGCCTTCACCACGCACCACGACATCGAGGGCGGCGCACGCTTGGAGCGAGTACTCGGCGGCATAGGACGGGAACACGCCGCCATAGACGATCCGCACGTCGGGCAGCCGGCGCTTGATGGCCCGTGCCGTCGCCAGCGCGGTCTCATGCGCGGCGGTCGAGCCGGTGTGGCCGAGCAGCACGCAGTCCGGTCGGAAGCTGGCCACCTCATCGGCGAGGCGCCGGTCATCCCAGCCGTAGGCGTCGTTGTCAATCAAGCGTACCGCGTGCCCGGCATCGCGCAACGGCCCGCCGATAAACACCAGCCCCAAGGGTATCTGGTATCCGAGGCCCGCGCGATTGGCGATGAATCGTCGGGCCGGAGTGATGAGGACGGCTCGCATTGGCATGGTTCCCTCCCCCCTGGGCTACAAGCTGCCCCGGCTCGGTGCGGACATTCCACGCTGCATACATCCCCCAATACCGATGCAGCACGCTGGCACGGGCGCTAGGAGGTGTCCTGGCGCAAGTCGGTCAGGAGGCGCAGTACCCGCGTGCGAATCGGACGCAGCAGGGGCACGGTCGCCAGCCCAATGACCCGCGCGATCAACTCGACGGTATGCTCGATGAGACGGTAGGTGCGCGCGCGCTGCGGCGATCTGTCGTGTAGCCAGAACAGGATGATGCCCATGTGGTAGAGCCACAGCAGGTTGGGTAGCTCGGCGTGCAGGTCGTCGGGCACGCGGGTCTTGGAGCCGGTGAGCACTTCGGCAAACAGAGCCGTGCTCGCCTGCCGGACCGGGTGCGACTCCGGGCTGAAGGGACTGAGCGGACTGCTGGGATCGGCGGCGCTCTTGAACAGGATGCCGGAGAAGCGATGATACGGCTCCGAGGTCTCGATCTTGGCACGCATCACACCCAGCAGCCGCGCGCGCAAGTCGGTTTCTTGGGCGAGCACCGGCCGGGCGGCGACGATGTGCTCGTCGAGCGAGAGCGCATAGAACCCTTGGATCAGGTGCTCTTTGGAGCGGAAGTAGTAGTAGATGTTGCCGGGGGCGACGCCGGCCTCTTGGGCGATGAGGCGCATCGTGGTCTCTTCGTAGCCGCGCTCACGGAAGAGATCGAGGGCCGTGTGGAGGATCAGCGCCCGCGTCTGCTCACCCTTCGTCGTCCGGCCCGGCTCCGCTACGGTCGTCGGCATGGCTTCCTCTCCTGCACCGGGCAGATGCCGTCGTGCCTCGCTCAGTAAATAGAACTCGTTCTAAAATCATTGGTCGCGTTCAATATACGCCGCTCGGAGACGCTTGTCAAGGGGTTTTGGGAACGGGTCCGAAATTGGGGCCGACGGGGCGCGGGGATGACAGAGGGGGAGTCGGGGATGACGGCGCGCGCGGGCGCGATTCATCGCGCCCCGACACGAAATACCTCCAGTTGGGCGGGTGAGTAGCCCCCCTATGGCCCCCCCGCAGTGCGGGGGGACGGGCGCAACATGTTGTGCCCCTACGTCTTGGCCGGTACCTACCCTATTCAGCGCGTGGTGCCCGTGTACGGCGGATCGGCACGGGCGGCGATCTCGTCAAGCCAACCAGCAAATTCCTTGACCATGCGCCGCGGATCCCTCCCCCGCCGCACCACCTCCAGGAATAGCTCATTGATAGCCCTAACGACTGCCCGGTAGTCCGGTGGATTGAAGGGCGGGCGGCCATAGCGCAGCCAGAGAGCGATGATCTGCTGCATCTTCCGGTCTTGCAGATAGCCACGGCCGAGGATGGATTGCCGCGGCGGAAGGGACTCCCTGAGGTTATTGAACTTGTAGAGCGTGTCCGGCTCTAGGAGCATAGTCAGCAGTTCCCAGGCCTCATCAGGATGCGCTGATTGAGCACTCAGATGGAGCACTGCCGAGTGGGTATGGACCAGTGGTGGGACCCGGCGGCCTCCGGGTAGGACATACAGTTTGTCCGGTACCGGTGGCGTACCGACGACATAGCGGTCGGGGGAGGGAAATGGGGATGCCCCGGCTGGCACTGTCGGGACACTCGGGGGCTGACCGGCGGTTGGGGGCGCTTGGGGGAGGAGACGCGCAAGAACCTGCGAGTGATGCTGTCGTGCCGAGTCGGCACTCCGCGGCGGCAAGCGTGATGCCCACGCATGAGCGACCTGTCCGGCCTCCCAGAGCCGCACCGACTCCAGACCATCCGGTACGAAGCCGCGTGGTTTTGGTAACGGAGTAACCCCCGGCGGCTGGACCGCTCGATGCAGGTCGCGTAAGAAGCGGAGGGCCGTTTCCGCTTCGCCATCGGCAAGCCTGGCCTTACCATCCTCATACAGCGTTGCCCCCATGCTCTGGAGCAGCCACCAAAACCACTGGCTATCGGGGGTGGTCATGCCCTGGCGCGCCAGGCGATGGCCGCGGACGACCACCGTAGAGCGATCTGCCACCGTCAGCAGTTGCTCCCACGTCCCCGGCAAGCGAGCGATGCCTACTTCCTGGAGCACTGCCGCATTGAAGTAGAAGGTGTAGACGAAGGTGCATAAGGGCAAGCCCCATTGGTGGCGACCGGCCCGGCCGGCCTCCCACGCTGGTCGGACGAGATCGGCGTGACCGGACCACTGTCGCACGCGACCATCGAGACGCGCGACAGCACCGCGCCGGATCACGTCGGTCCCGCGGCGGTCGTCGAGTTGGAAGATGTCCGGGGCCTCTTCCGCTGCGTGCGTAGCTTCCGCGACGAGCAGCGGGTCGTTGACAACTCCCAGCTCAACCGAGCTGTCCGGATAACGGTCTCGAAACGCGGCAAAGGCGGTGGAGCGGTACAGCTCTTCCTGGGGGGCAATCCGCTGACCGGCAGCATTCAACACGTAGGACGTGACTGCGGTGAACAGCGGCCCTTGCCAGGGACCGTACAGCACCCGTATCGCAAGTGGCCCTTTGCGCCGCGCCGGCTGCTCTGGAGCGGGAGCGGGCCGGCGGCCTGGTTCACCGGCGACTCGGCTGCTGCCAAAAGAGTCGCAGGCCGCAGCCAGCAACCCGCCCAGCGCGGCGACGGTGCCGTAGAAATATGACCGCCGGCCGATCGTGCCCATCGCTCGTCTCGCTCACTGTCGAGCCGTCCAGAGGACTACGGAGACCCGCGTTGTTTCCGCCACCATCTATCTAGGATCGCATTCTGCTGCTGGGCAACCGTAGCCATTGCTGCGGCCACGTCCTGCTTGCTTTCCCAGAGCGGCGTCAGCCCGGCATCAAAAGCACGCACCAGCTCGCGCCACGTCGGGTGCAGCGGGGCGGCCCGCGCACTGGCCAGGGCCGCTATCGTCCCCGCGCTGTAGCGCGCCGGCTGCTCCCTTACCAGTGACTGCCGGGCCGGTACCCCCCCGTAACTCAGGCTGGTATGAGCCTGAAACTCCCGCTGCACGTCCCGGCTCGTCCACCAACGGAGGAAGCTCCACGCTCCGTCAGGATCGCCAGAATCCCTGATGAGGGAGAAAACCGCGGGGGATTCGCCCAGCGCGCCCAAGCTCGTGGCGGCCTGCTGCGGGCCGGTCGGTGGCTCCGCCACCGCATAGCGTATCCGGCCATACCAGTGGGTGTAGTACATCCCCAGCTGCCCCAACTCCAGGAGCTCCCAGGCGCGCTCAACTCCCGCCCGCTGCAAGTCCGCCGCTTGGGGCGAGACTTTGTGGACAACGGTGAGGTCCACTAGCCACCGGAGCGCCGCCAGCGCTGCCGGCCGCATGAGCGTGCTCTCCTGGAAGTCCGCGTTCACCAGGCGACCACCGTAACTCCACAGCCACGGTAAGATATGCACCGCCCGCTGCTCGCTGAAGGCAAAGCCAAACACCGGGCGCGCGGTCAACCGCTGGGCTACCGCTAGGAACTGTGTCCACGTCCACGGCGGGGTGGGGACCGTCACTCCGGCGGCGGCAACCACGGCCGGGTGGTAATACAGGACCGTAGGGACCACTGCGGTCGGCAAGCCGAAGAGGTCCCCCTGCCACCGGAGCGCCTGCAGGGCGCCGGGCCAGTAATCGGCAAGCGGGGACCGGTCGCGGGCGATCAGGCGGTTCAGCCCGAGCAGCGCCCGCGCCGCGACCAGTACGGCCATGATGGCGGTGTGATCGCCGAGCACGGCCCCCAACTGGCCAGCAGCAGCCACTCTGACGGCCCATATCTGCCCACGGCTGTCTCGCTGAAGGCCGTTTCTCACTACGCGCCAGGGCCGTTGCTGCCACGAGATCCGCAGGTGTGGATGCTGCTCGGTGAACCGGACGGCGAGGGCGCGGAGGACTTCCTTGTGTGCGCTCATCCACTCTAGTTGGACGAGGACGGGCAGCGTGATGGTTCCTTTGGCTGGCACCGGGGCGATCGGCCGCCCTGGTTGCAGTCGGGGTAGTGGCGTGCCACTGCCGGCGACGGTTTCCGGCCGGTGGCGCACCGCAGAGCGGTCACAGGAAGCCGCCAGGATACCTCCCAGCAGCGCCGCGCTCCCGGTGAGATACGGCCTCCTGGCCACCCGAGACATCACAATTATCCTTATGCTTACCTCCATCCTACACCGATTACGCTGGCGAGTCCCTAAGGAAAACCCCAGTCTTCCCTGTGGAAAACCCTAGTCTTTTAGCCGGGGGTGGCGGAAAGTCGCCTTGGACCGCTGTCCGACGGCACAATCTGCCGGATTCGAGTGCGGCGGCGCGGCGGCGGGAAGAGTGTCACATGGCCGCCGCGCTATCCGCTGACGGCGGTGGGGGGCGAGGCGCTGAAACTCGCGCGCTCCGGGGCCGGTCTACCCTAGTGAGACCTTTGCATAATCACCAAGACGGTGTGCGGTAGTGGCAATGACGCCACTCTCGTCAGCCTGGGAGGACCGGTTTTTTGGATTCCGCTTTCGCGGGAGTGACGATTTTGCAAAGGTCTCGCTAATGCAGGATCGTGTAGCCGCCGATGGGAGGAGGTGCCGGTGTCAACCGCTCTGTCGGGCCGCGCCGCCGCCTGGACGGGGACCGGCCTGAGCGCCGTGCTGTGGCTGGTGCCGTTCGGCAGCGTGGCGTTGCTGCCGGTACGCCCGTACGCCACCGTCGTCCACGAGGTGTGGCACGCGCTGGTGGCGCTGGTAACCGGCGGGCAGGTCGCCGGTATTCAGCTTGAGGCCGGTGGGTTCGGTGGCGGCGCGGCGCTGATCGCCGGGGGCTGGTCACTGGCCATCGCCGCAGCGGGCTACTTGGGCAGTGCCGTGACTGGCGCGCTGTGGCTACGCAGCTTAGGTCGGCCGGGTCTGCTGCGCGGGGTGTTGGTAGGACATGCCGTCTTGCTGCCGCTCGTAGCCATCGTATGGTCGCGCACCGATTTTGACGCGGTGCTGGCTTTGCTCGGCCTGGCGGCCTTAGCCGCAGCGGCAGCGAAGTGGCTGGGGCGGCGGAGTCTCCAAGTCGTATGCGCGCTACTGGCCCTCCAGCTGTGCCTGGCCGCACTCGGCGATCTGCGGACGCTCTTCGCCCTCACCACCGCGACGGACGTACACAACGATGCCCAACTGGCGGCGAGCTTCACGCCGATTCCGGCGGTCGTGTGGGCCGTCGTCTGGGGGATCATCGGACTGCTGGCCGTGTTCTGGGGCTTGCGCGGCGCGTTGGGCCTCCCCAGTCTAGCGGCCGTGCGGCGCCGGTTCGGGCGGCGCACCGCGGCGCCTTAGGGAGCGGCCCCTGCGAGCTGGCTGCGAGAAGTGGGGCCCGGCGCTCTGCCGTTGTGGTCAGGCTCGGCTTCCCCAATATGGGCTGATACGCACACCTGGCTGCGCTGTCCGTCCCGCCGGGCCGGCGCCGCCACAGCCGCGGCGGGCTATGTCGCTCCCGCCAGAGGTCTGCACATTCCTATGTCCGTCAAGTCCACGACTCAACGCGCCCCCACCCTGGAATGGCTGCTTGCCGACGTTGGGCGCTTTGCCCAGCACGTGCTCGGACGGCCGCTCAGGCCGTATCAGCTGACGGTGGCGCGTGCCATCGTGGCTGACGTACTGGCGCGCCAACGCCACCATAGCCAGCGCGGGGGGTGGTGGACGGTGATGATGGCGCGGCAGATGGGCAAGAACGAGGTCAGCGCCGTCATCGAGGCCTACCTGCTGACGCGCCAGGCGCAGCGCGGCGGGACGATCATCAAAGCGGCGCCAACCTGGCAGCCCCAGGGCGTGACGAGCTTCACGCGGCTGCGCGAGCTGCTCGACACCCCCCTGCATCGCGCCCGGGGTATCCGGCAGGAACGCCAGGCGCTGACCCTGGGCCGGGCCAGAGCCACCTTCTATTCGGCACAGCCGAGTGCCCACGTGGTCGGCGCGACTGCTTCGCTGCTGCTGGAGGTGGATGAAGCGCAGGACATTGATTCGGAGAAGTTTCAGCGCGAGTTCCTGCCGATGGCGGCGGCCCACAATGCGGTCGTGGTGCTGTACGGCACGGCCTGGACCGACGATACTCTGCTCGAACAGGCGCGCCAACACAATCTGGCCGTCCAGCGGGCCGGCGGCGAGCAGCGCCATTTCGAGTACCCCTGGACGGTCGGTGCTAGGGACATGCCGGCCTACCGCCAATTCGTCAAGCACGAAATCGAACGCTTGGGCGCCCAACACCCACTGATCCGCACGCAATACCTCTTGCAGACCGTCGCGGACCGGAGCGCCCTCTTCAGCCCGGAGCAGCGCCTGCTCTTGCAGGGGACACACGCTCGCCAGACCGCACCGGCCGACGGGGAGGAATACGTCGCCGCGATAGATGTCGCCGGCGCCGCGACCGGGGACAGTGGGCAGTCGCCAGTGGACAGTGACCAGCCGTCAGGGAGACGAGACAGCACGGTCGTCGGGATCGCCGCCATTACCCGCGCCGACGACGAGGTGCGGCTCCGGCTGGTCGAGGTCTACTGGTGGACCAACCGGCCACTCCACGAGCAGTATGCGCGGCTGGCGCACCTGTTGGGCGAAGTGTGGCGCTGCCGGCGGGTGGTCGTAGATGCTACTGGGCTGGGGGCCGACCTCGCCACACGCCTGCAGCGGGCGCTAGGACCGACCGTGGTCGAGCCGTTCGTGTTCACGGCAGCGACGAAATCGCGGCTCGGCTACGACCTCCTCGCCGCGGTCAACGCCGCGCGGCTGCTGGTCTGGCAGGACGACCGGTCGGCCGAGCAGGCGGAGCTGTGGCGACAGGTAGGAGCGGCGCGGATGCTGCCGCGCGCGAATGGCCAACTGACCTTCTTTGTCCCCGATCACCAGGGGCACGACGATTTCGTCACGATGCTGGTGCTGCTGGTGCGGGCCGGGGCCGGCCTGGAGCCGCCGATCACGACCACCTATGCACTGCCGGCGACGCCCTGGTATGGGAATGAGACAGCGCGGTACTGAGGGTGGCCTCATCCCCTGGCCCCCTCTCCATCGCCAAGCGGTAGAGAGGGGGAGTGCGACATAGGCCACAGTCCGGTAGTTTCTCGTTTTGAAATCAACGCCCTGGCGGCGCCTCCGCGTGGCGTGCTCGTTCCAGGTGGCACTCCCCCCACCCGCTCCGGCTGGCCCACACCCCCAGGGCAATCGCATTCTCAGCGTCGTGTGCTGCGGTAGGCTGACCACTGCCGTCCCTGAAGACGACGCCGGCTAACTATTCGGCAGGTGGGGACTGGGACACCCAGGCGTCATCCGGTGGGAAGATATTGGTGCCGAACGTCACGTCCGGCGGCGCGGCGAACCAGTCTTTGACGGTTTCGCGCCAGCGGACGAAGTGTGGCGCCTCCGTATGTGCCTGGAAGGCCGCTTCGTCCCGGTAGACCTCATAGAGGTAAATGCAATTGGGATCGCTGCTATCTTGGATCACGTCAAAGCGCAGGCAGCCCGGCTCGTCACGGACCGAGCCGATAGCGTCGTCGAGCATGGACTCCAGAAACGCCTCACGATGCTCCGGCTTGATATGAATCGGCACAATCAACACGTACATCATCCTACCTCCCGCGCACACTCAAAGTGTCTCGACCGGAAACAACCCCACTGCCCGGCTCCCTACCCTCTCCAGAGGCCGCTGCTGCCCTAGGAAGAGCCGAGCGCGGCCGTCAGCGCGGCCGCCAACTCGGCTTTGGGCACCTCACCGCTATGCGCGTAGCGGACGACGCCCTGCCGATCAATGATGAAGGTCGTAGGAAACGTTCGCACGCCGTAGGCCCGGCCCACGACCACGGCCGGATCGAACGCGAGCGGGAAGGTGGCGCCAAATTGAGACGCGAAGGCAGCCATATCTTCCGGCGAAGAGCGAGATCGCCGATCCATGGCGAAGGGGCTGGCGTTCAGACCCAAGGCGGTGACGTTGCGCTCGCGGTAGTCGTCGTAGAGGGAGGCAATCACCGGCGCCATCCGCTGACAGTGCGGGCACCACGTAGCCAGAAACTCCAGCAGGACAACCGACTGGCCCCGCAGCCCGACCAGGGAGCGCGTCTCCCCCGATCCAAATCGCCACCGGAAGTTGGGCGCCTTCTGGCCAACGAGGATCTCCTCGGCGCTGCCCGCCGGCGGCTCTACACCGAGCACCTGACCGATGTGACCGTACTCGTCGTCAGCGCCAGAGGACGGCGCCTCGGTCGTGGTAGGGCTGTCGCGCAGGCTCAACACGATGATGACCGCAATCACGACGATGGTGGCGCCGCCGAGCATGAGCGCCATACGCGGCAGACCGCGTGATTGCGACCTGGTTGAGCGCTGCCTCCGCTCCTGGCCTCTACGTTCGCTCATAACACCGTTGCGGTTGCCTGGCCACCCACGGGAGCCTGTTGTAGGGTATGTGGACCGATAGCGGTACTGTGGGACAGCCCAGTTGATATCATGGTAACACACGACCCCAGCCCGAGCGGCCGGCGACTGCGCCAATGGTCGCTAAGCGCCGGAGCGGCATTGATCGCGCGGCTGCTACTGGCCGCGGTGTTTGTGCTCGCCGCCGGCGGGAAGCTGGCCGCGCCGGCCGAATTCGCCACCGTCGTCGAGCGTTATCAGCTTCTGCCACAGCCGGCGGTGTTGCCCGTCGCGACGGGGCTGCCCTGGCTGGAACTGCTGCTCGGTCTCTACTTACTAGTCGGCCTGTTTACCCGGATCAGCGCGGCCGTGGCGCTGACCTTGCTGGCCGTATTCACTGCCGCCCTGACCTCCGCTCTGCTGCGGGGCCTGCCGCTGGAGGGCTGTGGCTGTTTCGGCAGCGTCGTCTTGCAGCAATTGCCGGTGATCGGGTGGCTGCTGGGTGGCGCCGACGCCGGGCCGCAGGACCTGATCCGCGACGGAGTGCTGGCGCTGTTGGCCTTGCTGGTGCTCTTCGGCCCGCCAACGCCGTTGGCAGTAGACCGTCTGCTGTTCCGCCGTTAGCCGCGGCGGGTGAGCAGACGGAGCGCAAACGCGGTCACGGCGAACGCGACGCCGCAGACAATCGCACCACGAGTATCGAGGAGGCAGCGCACCGAGCCACTGACCTGGCCGGCGATTACCGCGAGGGCAAAGGTCTGTCGCGCCTCGACCACCGCGCCCACCAACCATTGACTGGCGCCCTTTTCGATGGTGACGCGACCGCCGGCAACGACCAAGCTCCCCCCTTGATGCAGGGCCACGTCACGACCGAGCGCCGCCGCACTGGCACTCTGGCGCAAGCGGAGGCGGTTGCCCAAGGCCGCTCCTACGGCGCCCCGTTCCACCGACACGTGCTCCGACGACACGGACCTAACCTGGCTGCCCAGTCCACGCAATCCGATAGCCGCCAAGGCGTTGGAGACCTTTCGCGTCATCGCCAACGTCCAGCCGAGCACGGGGTCGGCGCCGACCCCGGCATCCGCCCGCGCAGTCCGTTTCGGCACTGCCGCCCGCTCATCGGTCATCATCTCGCTCCCTACGCTCGTGCAGCCCCCGGCGGGCGTCAGTCCTCCGCTTCCATCGCGTGGCGCGCAGCGTCGTATACGTCGCGCAAAGGCACGTTGGCCGCGCTGGCCAGCCGCTGGCAGTCCTCGTATTCGGGGGCATGATTGCGGTCCGCCGAACCAAGCTGCGCCACCTTGACGCGCACTGGTCCCCAAGGCGTCGTCACCGTCTCGATGCGCCGCCGCAGCTTCTGCCGGCGCACGTCGTACATCCGCACGCCGAGCGTGGTCGTCTCGGTGAAGATGCGATCCAGCGCCGGCTGCACCGCGGCCGGCGTCGTCAGCACCGACAGCACGGTACCCGGCCGGCCCTTCTTCATCAGCACCGGAGTCATGGTTACGTCAAGCGCACCCTCTGCGCGGAGGCGGTCGGCGAGGTAACTGAGCCACTCCGGGTTCATGTCGTCAATGTTCGTTTCGACCATGACCGCGTAATCGGCGGTCTCACCCGGCTGACCCGGCTCCCGATCCAACTCCCCAATGGAAACACGCAGCATGTTGGGAATGGCAAAGTCGCGTTGGCCGGCGCCGTAGCCAATGCGCTCGACGCGCATCGGCGGCATGGGACCAAAGTCGGTCGCCAGGGTGGACAGGATGAGGGCGCCCGTCGGCGTGAGGAACTCGCCGGCGTAGGCCGAGGCGTAAATCGGTCGTCCCTTGAGCAGCTCCAACGTCGCCGGGCCGGGGACGGGCAGGATGCCGTCCCGCGAGTTTGTCGTGCCGCCGCCGACGTTGATCGGCGAAACGTACAACTCTGCAATGCCCAAGTCGTGCAGTCCCGCGCAGGCGCCCAGGATATCGAGGATCGAATCGACCGCCCCGACCTCGTGGAAGTGGACGGTCGCCGGCGGCTGGCGATGCTCCAGCCCCTCCACCTCGGCCAGCCGCCAAAAGAGGCGCTTGCCGTTGGCCTTGACCGGGTCGGGCAGGTCGCTCCCTTCGATGATCGGGAGGATGTCCTCCATGTCGCGCTCGGGCTGCGGCTCGGTGACGGTGATCTGCACTTGGGTTCCAAAGAGGGCGCCTTTCTGCGCTTCACGGACGGTCACCGTGTAGCCGCCGAGGGGTATCTTGGCCAGCGCGTCGCGTAGCGCCTGCTCCGACCAGCCGGCGTCTACGAGGGCACCCAAGATCATGTCGCCACTGGCACCCGAAAAGCATTCGAAGTAGGCAGCGCGAGTCATGGTGCCGACCGCTCCGTTGGCGCGCTCGACCGACACGATCCGCCGGGGTCCAATGCGGCACCGTCCTGGTGGTCGGTTGCAACTCCCGCTGGTTCACCGGCAGGGACAGCCGCAGCGGCCAGGCGGTTAATCATCCCGGCCATCAAGCCGGCGCCAAAGCCGTTGTCAATGTTGACCACGGCCACCCCGGGGGCGCAGCTATTGAGCATGGCCAAGAGCGCCGCTACGCCACCAAAAGAGGCGCCATAGCCAACGTTTGTAGGCACGGCAATCACCGGCTTGTCTACGAGGCCACCCACTACAGACGGTAACGCGCCCTCCATCCCAGCTACCGCAATCACCACCGCGGCCGTATCGAGCACGTGTCGCTGCGCCAGCAGGCGATGAATACCGGCCACGCCCACGTCGTAGAGACGGTCCACCGGGCACCCCGTCAGCTCGGCGGTGATCGCCGCCTCTTCGGCTACCGGCATGTCGGCCGTGCCGCCGGTAGCGACGACGACGCGGCCTGGCAGCAGCGGCGGCCGTGTGCCTTCGACGATCACGAGCCGCGCTACCTGCTCATAGCGCGCAGCGGGCAGCACCTCGCGCACGGCAGCAAACACTTCGGGCGCAGCGCGCGTCGCCAGCGCCGTTTGGTCGCGCTGGACCAGCCGTTGGGCAATCGCTGCGACTTGTTGTGGCGTCTTGCCAGGACTGTAAATCACTTCCGGGAACCCGGTCCGCAGCGTCCGATGGTGGTCAACGCGCGCGTAGCCGAGGTCTTCGATGTCGAGCCGGCGCAACCGGCCAAGCGCCGCCTCCACGTCGAGCCGCCCGGCGGCTACCTCGGCAAGCAGGTGGCGCACGGTATCGGTGTTCACCGGCATTCCCTCAGGACTAGGCGTGTCATCGGTCCGTCACAAGGCTGGGCGCTACGCCTTCCGGCGAGCTTGCCGGCGTCGCAGCCGGGGTCTCATGGGTTAGGGACACTGTCTTCGTGGTTGCCAAGATGAGCCAGCCGGCGATACCAGCGATGAGGGACGCCAGCAGAATGCCCATCTTGGCAATCGGCAGCAGCGCAGTGCCGCCAAAAGCCAGGTTGGCGATGAAGATAGACATCGTAAATCCGATCCCGCCCAGCCAGGCCGCGCCATACACCTGTCGCCAACCCACGCCGCGCGGCAACGAGGCTACGCCAAGCCGGATGCCCAACCACGAGAAGAGGGTGATACCCACCTGCTTGCCAACCACTAGGCCGAGAATCACACCGAGGCTCACCGAATGCGTTATTGCCGCCCCCATGTCACCGCTCAAGGCCACGCCAGCGTTCGCCAAGCCAAAGAGCGGCATGATGAGGTAGGTGACCCATGGGTACAAGGCGTGCTCCAGGCGCTGCATGGGCGACTCGACGTACTCGCAGGCCGATTCAAGTGCGTACACCGCGGCCCGATGCCCGTCCTCCATGTGTCTCTTCTCCGCCGAAACACCGGCCAGCTCGAAGCTGTCGAGAAAGGTGCGGCATTGCGTGAGAAAGTCCCGCGTATTCATGCGGATCGAAGAGGGGATCGTCAGCGCGAGGAGCACCCCGGCGACGGTAGCATGTACACCGGACTCCAGGAAGGCGACCCACAAGCCGAGGCCCAGCACGACGTAGGGCAGCGGATGGCGGAAACCGACACGATTGGCGCCAAGCAGGAGCAGGAGAAATACCGCGCCGGCGGCGAGGTGCATCAACGAAAGCTCCGAGGTGTAGAAGATGGCAATGACCAGAACCGCGCCAATATCGTCCACGATGGCCAACGCCACCAAGAAGACCTTCAACGACAAGGGCACTCGCCGGCCGAGCAGGGCCATGATGCCCAGCACAAACGCGATGTCGGTCGCCATCGGGATGCCCCAGCCTCGCGCGCCCTCGGTGCCGCCATTGACGGCGATGTAGAGGCCTGCCGGCACGAGCATGCCCCCCACGGCGGCGACGATGGGGAGCGCGGCGCGGCGCACCGAGGCCAGCTCACCGATCAACACCTCCCGCTTGATCTCCAGCCCCACGAAGAGGAAGAAGATCGCCATCAGACCATCGTTGATCCAGTGCAGCAGGTCTTCCTCAAGGTGGAAGTCGCCGAGCACAATGGCGATTTCGGTGTGCCAGAGCTGCTCGTAGAGGGGTGCCCAGGGCGAATTAGCCCAAATGAGGGCAATGATCGCGCTGACCAAGAGCAGGATGCCGCCGGCAGTCTCCTGCCGAGCGAACTCTTGGAAGGGACGGATGATTAGCCGAATGCGCGGTTGGTCGGCAGGGTCTACTGTCATCATGGTGTATGTAGTCTCTCCGCTACCCCCCGGGCCGTGGTTGGTGTCGGCGCAGCGGCGGCCCCGGGGCTGCGTGATGGGTTGGTAGCCAGCATCGGATAGTCGTCAGCTTGTCGTCCGAGATGGGCAACCGGATCACCAGCATCAAGCACTGCCGCAGCAAGCAGCGTGTGGAATGCCGGCATCCTACATAGTAAAGGTAACACGCCGCCGCCCGCCTCCGGTGGGAAAGGAAAGGGAGTCAGGCCCGGAAGAGCGCAGCGACCTGAAACTTCCTCGCGTATGTGGCGGTCGAAACAGTGTAGACTACCGCGCGAGGGAGAAGGGAGATGGATACACAGAGCCAAAGCTGGTTCGACCGCCGCATCTACCGGAGCCGGCACAAGCGCATGGTTGCCGGTGTCGCGGGAGGCGTGGGAGCATACCTGGGCATAGACCCTACGCTCGTGCGCCTCCTGTTCGTGTTCCTGACGCTGGCCTGCAGCGGCATCGGGCTACTCGCCTACGTGATCCTGTGGATCATCGTGCCGAAAGCTCCGCTCGACGAAGAGCTTACCGTAGACGACCTCCCCCGTTCAGCGGCCGACATTCCACCGCAGCCGCCAAGCTGGGCCAAGTAAGTGCCCCCTGCCTCCCGGCTGCCGCCGCAACGGCCAGGAGCCATGCGCCTGACGTTCGCTGAACGAGTCTACTGGCTCGTCTGCCGCATTCCGCCCGGCCGGGTGATGACCTATGGGGAGATCGCCCTCGCCTTGGGTGCTCCACGCGCCGCCCGCGTCGTCGGGGGCGCGCTGCGCCACTGTCCCGACCCGGAGGGCGTTCCCTGGCAGCGCGTGGTGAACGCCGGCGGCGGCATCAGCCCGCGACACCCGGAGCACCGGGTCCACGAGCAGGCCAAACTGCTCCGGGAGGAAGGGGTCGAGATTGAGGAGGACGGGCCGCTCTACGTGCTCGATCTGAAGCGCTATGCCTGGTGGCCGGACCCGGATCACCTGACGGAGCTGGAGGGGCTATGCGTTTCACCGGCGCCGCTTCTCGCCGACGAACAGCCCTTCATGCGCCGGCGGCCACCGCGCCGCCGCCGGCGGTTACCATCTCGGCAGGACCGGTAGTCGCCCAATTCTCTATGCGGCTCGCCTGCCATGGGCCGCTACACTACTCCACATGTCGTTGAAACCGATCAGACTCTCGCGCCATGCCTTGGGGTACACTGAGGAGAGAGGGTTTACGTTTGACGAAGTGGCCGAGGCCATTCGCTCCGAACCTTGGCAACCAGCAGAACTAGGTCGTCTGGAATGCCGGAAAGACTTTCCATTTGGATTGCTCTGGCACGGACGGCATTACCAGACCAAGCAAGTACGTCCGATCTTCGTTGAGGAAGAAGAAGAGATAGTGGTCGTTACCGTCTATACCTACTACTTCTAGGAAGGTGCTGCTCTGATGAGGATTACATATGATGTGGAGATGGATGCACTCAGCATCCGGTTCCGCGAGACGCAGGTGGTTACGAAACACCTCGCCGAGGGGCTTGCCGCCGATTATGATGCCGAAGGGCGGTTGGCTGGCATTGAAGTGCTTGACGCGGTGAAACGCTTCGGTGACGACGAGACACTGCGGCACATTACTGTCGAGGGCATCACCGTCCCTGAGCCTATCCCGGCAGTGGTATCACCCAAACGCGAGGTCCACGTGTGAAAACGAGAGCGCCTGCCACCAAAATCCGGGGCGTAATCGGATCGAAAGGTCGAGTATGACGGGTAGCCGGGAGCAAGCGTTCACGACGGCTGATTTTCTGGAGGACTTTGAGTATCTGTGGGAAACCTTTGCGGCAGAATATGCCTACTTCGATGAAAAAGACACCGATTGGGAAAAAGTCCGGCAACACTATCGGCGAAAGGTCGAGGCTACCAGCGAGAGAGGAACGTTCATCTCTATCTTGGAGCGGACTCTCGAAGAATTATACGATAATCATATCCACCTCACTTACAATACACCCACATCGCCACGCACCGTTCCCGCTCGGTCGGACCTTCATGCCGAGTGGCGCCAGGAAGAGGCGACGGTTCTTGCGGTACGCGCGGGGTTTCAGGCTGCCCTCAGCGGTGTCAGGCCGGGCGACGTTATACTCTCGATCAACAATGTTTCCATTGTCAAAGCCGTACAAGCACGCCTGCCGATCAGTGTCACAACCCTTACTACAGAGCTGCATAATTGGGCACTGAACAAGGTACTCGCCGGCAACCGGAGCGTAAGCCGAACTCTTGAAGTTTCGCGTAGTGGACAGAATCTCTCTTTCAGGCTGGAAGCCGGCCGGTTTGACCGACAGTATGCCGTACAACATAACTGCCGGCTCGAAACACGTTGGCTATCCCCCGATTATGGCTACATCAGCTTCAATGACTCGCTCGGAGACGGCTCGACGGTCTTCCTGTTTGACGCTGCACTGGAAGAGCTAAGTGCAGCAAAAGGACTGGTTCTCGATCTCCGACGTGCCGGTGGAGGGAACACCGGCGTGCTTGAGGGTATAGCCGGGCGGCTCGTAGCCTCTCGGGTGGCGTACCAGCGGACGGTCAGACCTGCGGGTGAGGCATTTATAAGCTACTTGGAGCCACGCGGCAACAGCCCGTACCTCCAGCCTATCGTTCTACTGGTCGGCCCTTGGACGGGCAGCGCTGGCGAAGGGCTGGCCATCAGCCTGAGCGCGATGGCCAGGGCTAGGACCGTAGGGCTGAAGATGGCGGGATTGGAAGGGGGCGTATTCCACCGCCGGATGCCCAGAACGGGCCTAGGATTCCAGCTTACCGGTGAGAAAATCTATAATGGCACGATCAAGAACGGCTCATTTTGCTCTATCTCAAGACAAGCCTATCAGCCTGACAAATTGGTTGACTTGACAAGTCGGGCGAACCGGCACGAGACCGACTATGTCTTAAAAGTAGGAGTGACCGTTCTGAACGATCTCATCAAGGGTACATCCGCTTAGCAACCGGGTCGCACTGCACCGCACCTCCGCAGCCTCGCAGACGACATCCAGCCCCTCTCCGCCGGGGGCGGAGCGACCACTCTATTGGCAGCGGACGCCGTGATCGCGGCAAACGTGGTAGCATCCGGCCGTGGTGACACCTCCGCTTGTCCGGCCGTTGTGTAGGTTAGGAGTACGCAGGAGCATATGTGCGGCGTGGCCGGTGTTTACGACCCCACGGGCGGGGCTGACGAGCCGACGGCCGTTGCGATGCGCGAGGCCCTGGCGCATCGCGGCCCCGACGACAAGGGGCTGTACTGCCCTCCCTCGCGTCAGGTGACGCTCGGCTTTCGGCGCCTGAGCATCATGGACCTGTCTCCGAACGGTCGCCAGCCGATGCAAAACGAGCGGGGAGACGTGTGGGTTGCCTGCAACGGCGAAATCTACAACTATCCCGCGCTGCGCCGGGATCTCGAAGCACGCGGTCATCGGTTCCGCTCGGAGAGCGACACCGAGGTGCTGGTGCATCTCTATGAAGAGCGTGGCCCCGAGCTCGTCCAGCGGCTCAACGGCATGTTTGCCTTTGCCCTGTGGGACGAGACCCGGCGCCGGCTCGTGCTGGCCCGCGACCGCTACGGAATCAAGCCGCTCTACCTGGCGCAACAGGGAGAACGCCTGCTCTTTGCGTCGGAGGTCAAGGGGCTGCTCGCGGCGCTACCGCATCGGCCGGCGGTGAACGCGGAAGCGTTGCTGGAGTATTTCACCTTTCAGAATATCGTCAGTGACCGCACGCTGTTCGACGGTGTGCGCTTGCTCCCACCGGGCCACCTCATCGTCGCCGAGGCGGGCCGGATACAGGAACGGCAGTACTGGGCCTTTCGCTTCGACGGCGACCCGGCGCTGTCTTTCGATGACTGCGCGGCCGGCGTCCGCGAGCGTTTTGAGGCGGCGGTCAGTCGTCAGTTGATGAGTGACGTGCCGGTCGGCAGCTACCTGAGCGGGGGCATGGACTCCGGCTCCATCTGTGCGGTAGCCAGCCGCCAGTTGACTACGCGAGCAGCCGCCCAGAATGGTGCGAACCGTGGTGAGCGGCTGCCCCAGCAACCGCAGATCACGACCATCACCGGCGGCTTCTCGCTCGCGGGCGCGACCGAGGAGGAGCGTAGCTGCGACGAGCGCATCCACTCCGAGCGCCTAGCCACGACGTTCGATACCGAGCACTACGAGATCGTCATTCAGCCGTCCGGACTAGCGCGCGCGCTGCCCAGCGTGGTGTGGCATCTGGAAGACCTGCGCGTCAGCTCCAGCTACCACAACTACTACGTCGCGCGACTCGCCAGCCGCTTTGTCAAGGTCGTGCTCGCCGGGGCCGGCGGCGACGAGCTATTCGGTGGATATCCCTGGCGCTACGCCGTGCTCGACGGTGCCACCGAGGCCGAGTTCGAGGATCGCTATTTCCAATACTGGAGCCGCCTGTTGTCTCCGGAAGAGCGCAGCGGCTTCTTCACGGAGCATTTCCGCCGCAGCGCTGGTGATTTCGACCCCCGCGATCCATTTCTGGCCATCACCCGCGACTACGACGCGCCGGCGCTGGTTGATCGCGCCCTCACTTTCGAGGCCCGGGTATACCTACACGGCCTGTTTGTCCTGGAAGATAAGTTGAGCATGGCGCACGGTCTGGAATCGCGCGTGCCGTTCCTCGACGATGATCTTGTCGAGTTCGCGCAACGCATTCCGGCCCACTACAAGGTCAGCAACGGCACCGGCAAGCGCGTGCTGCGCGCCGCCATGCGCGGTCTTATCCCGGATGCCACCCTCGCCCTCCCCAAGCAAGGGTTCGTTCCCCCGGAGGAAACGTGGTATCGCACCAGCATCCTGCCGTATATCCGCGAGACCATCCTGAGCAAGCGGGCGCTCGCCCGCGGCTATTTCGAGCCGGCGGCCGTGCGTCGCGTCGTGGACGAGCACACCGCCAGCCAGCGCAACCACAAGCTGCTGCTCTGGTCCCTGATGTGCTTCGAGTGGTGGAACCGGCTGTTCATTGACGGTGAAGCGCCCGACGACCATGCCCCCCTCGACTACCACCCCACCGCGGTGGAGCGGGCATTTCGTAAGTAGCCTTACGGTCGTCAGGGTGTGCTTGCCGTATCATGCATAGTGAGGAGGGCAAGGCTGATGGCAGGTCTCCGCAGGACGGCCGAGCGGCGCCAGGACGGCGCGCTGCTCACCTCGCGTCGGCGGGCGCTCACTTACATGGTCGTGACCGCCGTCGGTGGCATGGTGACCGTCGCCGCCTGTAGCACCTCCGGTTCGCCGCCGGAGGCAGATTCCCGCTTTCGCGGGAATGACGGGGGCGTGGAGGTCGCACCGCTCTCGCCGGAGGACCTGACCCCTCGTCTCACCCCCAACGACAAGTTCTACGTCCAGAGCTACCGGGAGACACCAACCGAGGAAGCCCGCGACCCGGAGACTTGGACGCTGACCATTGACGGGCTGGTATCCGGCCGGCTGGAGCTGACGCTCGCCGACATCCTCGCGCTGCCGGCCGTCGAGCGGCAATTCACGCTGGAATGCATCGGCAACCCGGTCGGCGGGCAGTTGATCGGCAATGCCGTCTGGGTTGGCACACCCTTGCGCCCGCTACTCGAACGCGCCGAGATCAAGTCGTGGGCCAAGCGCGTTGCCTTTCACGGCCTCGACGACTACGTGACCAGCATACCGGTTGAGCAGGCGCTGGCGCCCGGCGTGCTCCTCGCCTACCAGATGAACGGCGAGCCGTTGCCGCCCGATCATGGCGCGCCGCTCCGACTGCTGAACCCCGGCTACTACGGTCAAAAGTGCCCGAAATGGCTCCGGCGGATCGAGGTCATCGAGCGCGACGACCACCGGGGCACGTGGGAGCAGGAAGGGTGGTCGGATAAGGCCGCCATCACCATCAATTCCCGTATTGACGAACCGTTCGCCGGCCAGAAGCTGCCGGCAACGGCGCTCAACGTCACCGGCGTGGCCCTCGGTGGTCTCGCCGGTGTAAGCAGGGTCGAGGTCAGCACCGACGGCGGCGTATCCTGGCAGGAAGCGACGCTCGGCCCCACCCCGTCACCGGCCGTATGGACCATGTGGTCCTACCACTGGCGCATTCCCAAGCCAGGCAGCTACGTACTCGTGGCACGGGCAACCGACGGTGACGGAACCGGTCAGCCCGACGAAGATGTCGTCACTCTCGACGGACAAACCTCCCCCCACTACGTCGGCGTAGAGGTACAGCCGTAAGGCGGCGGTACACCGCCCGGCATGATATAATAATACTGTCGTGCAAAACCTGTCTGGATGTGCCTGTTCTACGTCTAAAACGGCGCTTCCGAGCACATTTGTCGTTGCAATTCGCACGCCATGGGGCCTGTAGCATGAACGAGAACGCTTACGAGGCCTCTGACGTCGCACTGATGGGTTTGGCGCTGGAAGAGGCCCGGCTGGCCGAGGCCGACGGCGACGTGCCGGTCGGTGCAGTGGCGGTACTGGCCGGCGCAATCGTTGCCCGCCAGCACAACCGCAAGGAGGCCTGGGCCGATCCAACGGCTCACGCCGAGCTGCTGGTGCTGCGTGATGCCGCCGACCGGCTGGGACGCTGGCGGCTCCCGGACGTCACCGTCTACGCGACGATGGAGCCGTGCGCGATGTGTGCTGGCGCCATGGTGCAAGCGCGGGTTGGTCGGCTGGTCTATGCCGTGCCGGACCCTCGCGCCGGGGCCGCCGGCTCCGTGTTCGACATTGTGGATAATCCCCGGCTCAACCATCGGGTAACAGTGGTTTCGGGCGTGCTGCACGACGAGGCGGCCGCGCAGCTGCACCGCTTCTTTGCGCGGCTGCGTCGGGAGCCGGCCGCGGCGCTCAGTGCCAGCAACTAGGCAGGATGCCGGCGCCGCAACTGCCAGCGGCGTTTTCTGCACAGCACCCACTTGGTATGCTGAACGTTACCGGCAGTTCACCCCCGGGCGGCGAGGCGGCCGGGCTATTCTCGCCTGGTCGCGGCCTTACCGGAGTTAACGGAGAGGTGTCCGAGTGGCTTAAGGAGCTCGTCTCGAAAACGAGTAGGGCAACCACCCTCGTGGGTTCGAATCCCACCCTCTCCGCCACCAACACAGGTGCCGTGCCGCGCCGTTGAGCGCAGCCTAGCACTGCCCCAGCACCAGTTCCCGGACGGTTTTCGGCGCCCCCGCAGCGAAAGCGAGCGTTGCCATGAGACGCACACCAGTATCCACCGAGCTATCCATCCCGGCGACGGCCCCGGTGTCGCCGTCCGATGCGCTCCTGCTTTGCCGCAGTCTGCTCGGCCAAGACGGCCCCGGCGCTGCATCGCTTGATGAGCGCGTGCAGCAGCGGTGGCAGACGCTCATCCGCCATACGGCCCCGGGCGAGCTTGACAGCTTCCTCACTATCCTCGGGCGCGAAGCGGCGCTACTGGCGGAGAGCGGCGTGCCGCTAACTACGGCGCTGCGACACGCGCAGTCCCGTACCGTCGAGTTGTGTCTCAGCGCCTTGGACAATGCGCCAGCGGTGGCCGAAATGGAGACCCTGCTGACCCTCCAGCGCGAAGTGGTTGGCGCGATAGCCAAGGCGTATGAGCATCGCTATCCGCAGGAAGGCTCTACCGACACGGAAAAGCTGCTGGTCGCGCGAGTCGCCAGACTTGCTGCGGTGCAGAAGATCAACTCGGTGGTGAACTCTAGCCTGGACCTCAGCGATACGCTCACGCAGACCGTGAACGTGGTCGCAGAGGTGACCCACGCCGACGTGTGCTCGCTCTTCCTCTACGATGAGACGTCGAACCGCCTCGTCCTGGGTGCCACGAGCGGTCTCAACCCGGCGGCGGTAGGCAGCATGTCACTGGAGATTGGCGAGGGGATCGCGGGGACAGCAGCCCAGGAAGGACGTCCCATTGCCATCCGGGACGGGTGGCTGGACCCCCGCTTCAAGGTAGTCCCCGACCTTCAGGAAGAGCCGTACCACGGGATGCTCTCGGTACCGATCATCCTGTTTACGGTCAATAAGCTGATCGGTGTGCTGACGCTCCAGGAAAAGGTGGTCCGAGAGTTTACGGAGGACGAGATCGCCTTTACCGAGACCGTTTCCGGGCAGATTGCCATTGCTATCGAGAATGCCCGTCTCTATGAGATGACCGATGAGAAGCTGCGCGAGAAGGTGACGCAGCTCTCTACCCTGCGCCACGTCACGGCCTCCCTGGTCTCCACCGTTGACCGGAGCGAAGCCCTGGACATGATCGTGCAGCATGCGATGACCCTCACGGGCGCCGATATGTCCTCGATCTTCGAGCTGGATACGGCCTCCCAAGAGTTGAAGATCGTCGCCCATCGGGGACTGAGTGAGTCGTACTTGAACATCCGCTTGCAGGTCGGCGAAGGCGCTATCGGCCTGGCCGTGCAATCGGGCCAGCCCATCGTGGTCCAAGATGCCCACTCCGACCCGCGTCTCCGGACGGTCGCCAGCTGGGTCGCCGAAGAGGGCTACCGGGCGATGTGCTCGGTCCCCTTGATTAGCCACAACAACGTGCTCGGTGGCATCTCGGTCTACACCCGTGAGCAGCGCCGCTTCAGCGACGATGAAGTGGAGTTGCTGGCGGCCTTCGCCAACGATGCCGCGTTAGCCATGGACAAAGCACGTCTGTACGAGGAGATGGAGCGCCAGAGCACCACAAAATCCCTACTCCTCCAAGAGCTTAACCATCGCGTCAAGAACAACCTCCAGATGATGGCCTCGTTGATGCGCCTCCAACTCCGCCGCGTGCGGGCCTCTGAGGTGAAGGAGACCCTCGCCCTCGCACAGTCTCGCATCGAGAGTCTGGGCGCCGTCCACGATCTGTTGGCGGAGGAAAACACAGCACCGACCGCGGAGCAGCTGACCACGGTGCAGGGCGTGGTCAAGAAGGTGGCCGACATCGCCTTGAACACCATGGCCCAGCAGCACCAGCGTGTATCCCTCAATGTCGAGGCGGGGGAGTTTCCGCTGGGGCAGCGCCATGCGACGCTCTTGGGCCTGGTGCTGAATGAGCTGGTGTGCAACGCGCTGACCCACGGCCTGAGGCAGCGAGCCGAGGGCATGATCTTGATCGAAGCGGAGGAAGCTGATGAGTTGCTCCGCGTCTGTGTCACTGACGACGGGGTGGGCTTGCCGGAGGGCTTCAACCTCGCGCAGAGCAACGGCCTGGGTATGAGTATTGTCAAGGGGCTTATGGAGCAGATAGACGGAGACTTCCACATGGAGAACGTCTCGTTAGCCGGACAGTCACCACCGGATAAGCCGGCCGGTGCGCGTGCGATCATCACCTTCCCGAAATTCCCGCATTGACGCACCGCCTGCGGGGGGCGAGGGCAACCACAAGGGATGCCCCTACAAGGTTGGGGGTGCTAGAGCAGTGCCGGATGGCAGCTGGGCGGTATCTTCGGAGCAATGGCGGCCGACGAGCCGGCAGGTGTTGTCTTGACCGTAGAGCGCCATGACTTTATAATGTCAGTGGCTGGGCATTCACCGTGAACTGAGAGTTGCGCTCTCGGTTCTTTTTCTTTGCATTTGTGTCTCCTGTCGTGACTTCCCTGGGATGCCCAGGAGGTATCCGATGACCAATCAGACTGTGTATTTGACGCCGGAGGGCCTACAAAGTCTCGAAGCACAGCGCTCCCAACTGCTCATTCAGCGCCGAGAGATCACCAAACGTATTCAAGAAGAGCGGGAGTTCGGAGCGTTTGCCGAGGGCGGCGATTTCGACGAGGCCAAGAACGAACTGGCCTTCGTCGAGGGCAAGATTCGGAGCATCGAGCAGCAGCTCCGCAATGCCGTCGTCGTGAAGGAGCACACCACCCGGACGGTCGGCCTGGGCAGTCACGTGGTGGTGCGGCGCGCCGACGGCTCCGAAGGCACCTACACGATTGTCGGCTCGCCGGAGGCCAACCCCCGGGAGGGGAGAATCTCCAACGAATCCCCCATCGGTCGGGCGCTGGTGGGCAAAGGGGTCGGCGACGAAGTGTCCGTCCAAGTACCGGCGGGCATGTTGTCGCTGACGGTCGTCGAGATCACCTAGCCCGGCCTCCCGATCCCCTACCCGGACCGCCGCGGGCCGGCTCGCCAGCCCATGCTCGCCGCCCCGCACCCGTCCGGCGGCACAGATGAGCAAGGAGCACGTCCCGACGATGAATGAGGCTGCTGCCAGCCGACAGGCCGACCATAACGAGCCGGAGCCGCTACCTGGCGACGACGATCCCCTCGTCCGAACGCGCCGCGCGAAGCTCCAACGGCTGCGTGACGCCGGCGCCGCGGCGTTTCCGGCGCGCACCGGCCGGACCCACTCGCTGCAGCAAGCCCTGGCAATCCTAGGAGAGCAGCAAGCCGCGGACGAGCAGTTGACCTTGGCCGGCCGCGTGCTGCTGCTGCGCCCGATGGGACGCGCGAGCTTTGCACAGCTCCAGGACGCTTCCGGGCAGCTACAAATCTACCTCCGGCGCGATACGGTCGGCACGGAGACCTACCAGCTGTTCCGCAGCATCGTAGACCTCGGTGACTTGATCGAGGTCAGCGGTTCGATGTTCCGCACCCGCACGGGCGAGCCGACCTTGCAAGTCACCGCTTGGCGGATGGTGGCCAAGGCGCTGCGGCCACCACCGGAGAAGTGGCACGGGCTGACCGACGTGGAAACGCGGCTCCGCCGTCGCCACGTGGACATCCTCGCCAACCGAGACACCTTTGATTTGTTGAGCCAACGCACCCGGATCGTCCAGGCGGTCCGGGACTTCTATCACACTCGTGACTACCTCGAAGTGGAGACACCCGTCCTCCAGGCGCTGCATGGCGGCGCGGCCGCGCGGCCGTTCACGACCTTCTACCAGGCGCTCGACCGCGATTTCTCCCTCCGCATCTCGCTGGAGTTGTATCTCAAGCGGTTGCTGGTCGGGGGATTTGAGCGCGTGTACGAGATCGGCCGCGTGTTCCGCAATGAGGGCCTGTCGCGCCGGCACAACCCCGAATTTACACTCCTTGAGTCGTATGAGGCGTATGCCGACTACCGGACGATGCTGGAGCTGGTCGAGCAGCTCGTGCCGACCGTGGCCCAGCAGGCGCTCGGTCGGCAGACCGTCACCCACCAGGGCGTGGATTCTCGCGTGCGCGGGAATGACGAGGGGGTGGAAATTGACCTGCGTCCACCGTGGCGCCGCATCACGCTCCGCGAGGCCATCCTGGCCGAGACGGGTATTGATTACGGGCAGCACTCCGATCTGCCGTCGCTGCAAAGCGCCGTGGCAGCGGCCGGGCTGCGCGTCGAGCCACAGCCGACGTGGGCCAAGCTGGTAGACCAGCTGCTGGATACGGTCGTGGCACCCCGCCTCATCCAGCCAACCTTTGTGCTGGACTACCCGCTGGATCTGTCGCCCTTCGCCAAGCTCAAGCCGGGCAGTGCCGATACCGTAGAGCGGTTCGAGGCGTTCGCTGCCGGTGTCGAGCTGGTCAATGCCTTCAGCGAGCTTAACGACCCGGACGACCAATACCGCCGGTTCTTGCAGCAGGTGGACGCGCGCGCGGGCGGCGACGACGAGGCGCACGTGATGGACCTCGATTTCGTCGAGGCCCTGCAGCAAGGGATGCCGCCCGCCGGGGGCTTGGGCATGGGTATTGATCGCCTCGTGATGTTCCTGCTCGGCCAAAATACGATCCGCGAGGTAATCTTCTTCCCAATGCTACGAACCGTCGAGTGAGCCGCGCCGCCCGGCAACGTGCCCGCTCGCACCATGTCCAACCACGCTAGAGGACAGTGCCAGCCGGCGCTTCAGGTAGGACCCCTATGAACGACTTACGCTTCATCCGTCAGCACCCCGACCTCGTCCGCCAGGCGCTCAGGAACCGGCGCGACGATTCGCCGCTCGACGCGCTGCTGGAGGCGGATAGCGAGCGGCGCACGCTGCTCGGCGAGTCGGAGGCGCTCAAAGCGCAGCGCAACGAGGTCAGCCGGCAGATCGGCCGGATGCGGGACCGCAGCGCGGCGGCGCCGATGATCGCCGAGATGCGCCAGGTCGGGCACCGCATTGCCGAACTGGACGGCATGACAGCGGAGCTACAAACACGCATCACCGAGATCATGGTGGAGATGCCCAACCTACCCCATGAAACCGTGCCTATAGGTGCCGACGATGACGACAACGTGATCGTACGCACGTGGGGCACGGCGCCATCGTTCGATTTCGCACCGCGCCCCCACTGGGAGCTTGGCGAATATCTCGGTATCCTCGATCTACCACGCGCGGCCAAGCTATCCGGCGCCATGTTCACCCTGCTGCGCGGGGCCGGCGCACGCCTGAGCCGGGCACTCATCGCCTGGATGCTGGACCTACACGTCGAGCAGCACGGCTACACGGAGTTGGCGCCCGCACATCTGGTGCGTCGCGACGTCATGGTCGGTACGGGGCAGCTACCGCGGTTGGAAGAGGACTCTTACCGGGTCGCGACTGACGATCTGTTTCTTATTCCCACTGCCGAGGTGCCGGTCACTAACATGCACCGCGACGAAATCCTCAGCGAGGCGGACTTGCCGCTCCGCTACACCGCCTATACCCCGTGCTACCGCCGTGAAGCCGGCGCTGCCGGCAAGGACACGCGCGGGATGCTGCGAATGCACCAGTTCGATAAGGTCGAGCTGGTGAAGATCGTCGCGCCGGAGCACTCCTATGATGAACTGGAGGCGCTGCTCGTCAATGCGGAGGCGGTGCTCCAGGCCCTCAACCTGCCCTACCGCGTGGCCACGCTTTGTACCGGCGCTCTGGGCGCCGCCGCCGCCAAGACCTACGATCTGGAGGTGTGGTCGCCGGGCGTGGAGCAATGGCTCGAGGTCTCGTCGTGCAGCAACTGCGAGGCGTATCAGGCTCGGCGGATGAGCACGCGCCTGCGGCGCACCGACCGCACCAAGCGGGGCCCCCTGGAGCACGTCCACACCCTCAACGGATCGGGACTGGCCCTACCACGAACGATCATCGCCATCCTGGAGAACAACCAGCAGCGGGACGGCAGCGTCACGATTCCCGAAGTGCTGCGCTCCTACATGGGCGGCATGGAGCGCATCTCCGCGCCATAATGGCTCAACTTCACCAGCCCGCCCCTACCGGCAGCGGGCGAACTTTTGGAGGCGCGTGCCTTCCAGCACCTCACTGACGTACAGGTCGCCCCGCGAGTCCGTCCACGCTCCGTGCGGCGCCCAAAACTGCCCCGGCGAGCCGCTGCGCTCCCCGCCCAGCCGTGCTAGGACGTTCCCCTCAAGGTCAATAATACTCACGCGCCCCTGTAGCTCCGGCACGTACATGATCCCCTGCTCATCTACGTACAGATCGCAGGGCTGTAGAAATCCGGTCCACTCATCGAGATACTCGGCGTCCGGGGTAAATATCTGGATGCGGTGGTTCTCGCGGTCCGCGACGTACACCCGCTCGTCGGTGGCCCAGATACTATGCGGCAGGTCGAACTGGCCCGGCCCCGTGCCCGGCTCTCCCCAGGAGCGGATATGCGTGCCGTCCGCCGCAAAGCGATGAGCGCGATTCTGGCCGTAGCCATCGGAGACGTAGATGTCCCCGGACGGCGCCGGGACCGCGTCCGTCGGCTTGTTGAAGGGTTGCCCGTCCGTGCTGCCCTGATCGTAGTTGCCCAGGGCGAGCAGAACTTCGCCGTCGGCCGTGAGCTTGTAGACCATATGGTGCAGGTTGTCCGTGGCATACATCGTTCCATCCGGCTCGACGTACAGGCCGTGCGCGTATTCGAGATACGCCGGCCCCCGCTCGAACGCAGTCACCAAGCTGCCGTCGCGCTCGAAGATGATCAGCGGCTGCTCCCCGCGGTGAAAGACGTAGACTCGATCCTGAGCATCCACTGCGACTCCAGCGACCTCGTGGAGGCTCCATCCGGCCGGTAGTTGCGGCCAATCCGGGACGAATTCGTAGGTGTAGTCTCCGCTCCCAATCTTCATCGCGCGTTTCCTTTCGCCTCAGTTTGACCGTACTCCCGTCCCCCCGCACAGCGGGGGGACCATAGGGGGCAACGCCACTATAGCGGCAATGGCTTTGCCGACCTGTCTGGTCAGGTCCGCCTCAGAGCTTGCCAATCGCCTCCAGCACGGGCCAGAAGTCCAACTGCTCGACCGCGTGCTTCCGGTAGACGCCTACAATGTCGGCCCCGTTGGCGCGCGCGCACCGTGCTGCCGCCAGCATCAGGTCTGGCTCTTGGAAGCTGCCGGGATGATAGCAGGATAGCTCTACCACCAACGGCATCCGTCCCTTGATAATGCCAGCGGCCTGCGCGGTCTGGCGCGCGAGGGCTGCCAAGTCGCTGGTGGTCCGAAACCACAGATGAAACTCTTCAATAATCCCCTGCTCTACCCACGTCGGCCAATCCTGTAGCACCTGCAGATACTCGTCCGGCTCCGCAGCGATGATCGTCGTCGTGAACCGGGCGGACGGAAACGCGGCCTTGACCTTGCTCCCTAGCTCCCGCAAGAACCGGGTGACGTAGTCCGCCCGGAAATGAAGCCACCGCGGATCGTCGTTGGGCAGCGCAAAGGCATCCTGCCCGTGTGTAGCTCGGAACTCCTCGACGACGCGGTCCTCGTAGCCGTAGGGCACGACGCCGCGCTCGTCCTCGTTGCCGATGACGAACTCCACTTGGATGCCGTCCCCCCGCGCCTCGGCCAAGGTCGTCAGGAACAGGTCCGCCTGATGGTTGCGGACCTCGGGAAACGCCAGACTCAGGCAGAGCCGCTCGCCAGGCTCCAAGTCGTCATGCTTGTCCCTAGTGTAGCTCCGGTATTCCGGGTGCTCGCGCGCAAAGTCGCTGATCTCCGGCTCGCCAACGCGCGGATGGCTCCAGATCGGCCGGTGCTGATCCATGATTGCGCGGGCCTCCGGGTCCGTCACCGGCGGGCGCATGAACGGCAACGACCACTCGTAGCTGACGCGACGGTTGCCGTAGGTAGGAAATGCCGTGTAGCCAATATACGGATGAACGGCGATGCCTTTGGCGTGCGCGACTTCCACCACGTAGGCGGACGTGGCGCCGATCAGGCGCGTCACCCCGACGCTGGCACACTTTTCGACATAAGCTACGGCTTCAGCGTCCTCCACGCTACCCCAAAGGAATAGTTGGCGTCCCATCGTGCCGTACCTTCTCCCACGCGGTGATTAATCTGACGATCCTGCGCTTCGCAAGTAGAAAGCCAGCGCCGCCTGACTCAACCCGGTGAACGCCTGCGGCTGCTCCGCGAGCAGGCGGCGCAGCTCCGAGACGGGGAGCCAGCGGTGACCGGAGGCCAGATCGCCGCGTTCCGTGAGCACACCGGCGGCGCGACAGCGGAAGAAGAAGCCGATGGAGTCGATGGGACCATGGAGTGTCTGGTAGACGAACGCCGGCCGCAGACACTCGTACTCCGCACTCCCGGCACCGTTTTGTTGCACCGCAGACCACACCAAGCGCCCGGTGCTATCCAGAATCTCCGTTACGCACAGGCCGGTTTCCTCGCGCACCTCGGTGCCCTGCGCGGTCTCCCGCTCGATGATGGCCCGGCTGTTGACGTACATCTCTGACACCCGGCGGTGCTCTGTGCCCTAGTCAGCGGCTCCGAAGCGCGGCACGCCTTCTTGCAACGCCGTTACCAGACCGCGTACCTCGCCCTCGTTGTTGAAGCCGGCAATCGAGACGCGCATCCCTAGCTTGCTGGGGTCCATCGGTGCCGTCAGCCACTGGAACTTAACGATGGTACGGTGCTGCTCATAGATGTAGCCCACCAGGCCGCGCAAGGCGGTCGCGTCGTATCCGTCGAACGTAAGCGTCGTGATGCCGGCGGATTGCCCCGGTGCGGTCGGCGTGAGGAGGTGTACTCGCGCCAGCCCGGCGACCTGCTCGCGGAATAGCGTGGTGAGCCGCTGCGTGTGGGCCGCTATCGTGTCCAGCCCAATCGCCGCCAGGTTCTCTACGGCGCGCCCCAGGCCAATAATCAGCGCCGCGTTGTGCGTGCCTCCCTCGGCCCGCCGCGCCGCGCTCGGCGTCGGAGCGGCAGTGCCCGGCGGCGCCCAGGGGTCAGCATCCGAGAGGAGCGTCGGGAAGAACGTGGGCAGTTGGTGGGGCGCGACCCAGACAAACCCGACGCCCATCGGCCCCAGCAGCCACTTATGCCCCGACCCGACGAGGAAATCGCACCCCAGCGGTACATCCACCGGGAATTGCCCCAGCGATTGGGCAGCATCCACCACCACTGGAACTCCGCGTTCGCGCGCCAATGCCGCCGCCTCCGCGACCGGCAGCAGCCGCCCGTCCGGCGAGGCCAGATGGCTGATGCACAACAGCTTGGTGCGCTCTGTCAGCGTGGCGGCGAGCCGTTCCAGCAGCACGGTATCGCCGCAGTCCGCCGGCACGACCTTGGTCGTAACGCCGCGCTGGTCCCGGAGCGCCCAGGCGTTCCGCGCGACGCTCACGTGCTCCAGGTTAGTGATGACGAACTCATCCCCCTCGCGCCAGTGCAGACTGTGCAGTACACGCAGCATCGCCTGCGAGGTGCTGGGCGTGATGGCGAGTTCGTCCGGCTGGACGTGCAGCATCGTCGCCAAGGCGGCGCGGGCACGCGCTTCCTTCTCCGCCCGCTCGGCCGCGACTGCCGGCACGCCGTGAAACTCCGCTTCCCTGGCCATCTCGTCGTGGACGGTCCAGAGCACCGACTCCGGCGTCGGGCTGTGGCCACCCGTTTGCAGATAGGCCACGTGCCGGGTGATGGGCAACTGGTCCCGGAGGCCAGCGAGGGTCAGCGCAGCACCGCTGGATAACATGGACGCCCCCTTCGGCGGCTCATTGTACCGACATCACCAGGCAACGTTACCTGCCCCACCCTGACCTTTCCCTGTATAACGGGGGAGGGTGCTGGCCCCCCTATGGTCCCCCCGTTGCGACGGGGGGACGGGTGCAACATGCTGCACCTCTACGGTGGCTAGTCGGGCCGCGGCGCTGCCACATAGTCCACGAAGACGGGGCTGGTCCAGGCCATCTCCATATCGGTCTGCACGATCCGCGCCCAGTAGGGATTGATCCCCGGCCGCGGCGCCGGATCGGTGAAGGTGAATTCCGTCGTCTCCGGGCCGCCCGGCGCCGGCGCCAACGACACCTCGATCTTGCGACTCAACTGCCCGAACTGCGGCCCTGGGTCCGGATCGCCGCTGTCCGGGTGCTTTGGCAGCGGTGGAGTTGTCAGGTACATCGCCTTCTGACCGGCCTCCAGCTCGCGGAGGCTACAGCTAAACGTCACGTGTTCGGCCGGCGCATAGGACATGCGGCCGGGGTCCTCGTCGCCATGCCCACCGAAGTAGGGACGGCTGATCAGCGAGGTGTTCACCGTCAGCCGTAGCTCGGCGTCGTCTGCCGCGTCGGCGAGGTCGAGGACGACCCCGCTGCGGTAGCCACAGGTCACGGAGTGCCAGCGCAGCCCCGTGGCCGTGCGGTCAAGCACGCGCGAGCGCGGACTATCGAACCGCAGCCGCTCGACGGACGTGATGCTGGCGCCAACGACCTGCAAGTGGCCGTCCCAGATCACCCCGGAGTAGCTCGTCTTCCGGCTGGCGCCTTCCCACAGCACCCGCACGCGGTTGCTGCTGACGCCGGCGCCTACGGGGTGGCTGTAGATTCGCTCCAAGCCGCGAAACAGTTCGACGCGCTCCAACGGCGCCGTGCCGGCGACCGATAGGGAGATTGTCGGTTGGCTTGATGTTCTGTGGTCCGCGCCCATCATCTGGCCGTCGGCGTCCAGCCGGACCACCATGCGCGCCCCGGTCGTCGCGTAGCAGCGCCGCGCCCGCAACGCCGCGTGGACGGCTTCCAACGTCAACTCCGGCGCATACAGCCCGGTCAGTCCCCCCTGGGCATAGCGCCGCTCCTGCCAGCCCGGCGTATCCGCACCGGGCCGCCCGTCGTGACTATCACTGCCACCGACAAAACCCATCCGGTAGCCGTGACGCAGCGACTCCTCCAGAAACCACTCGAACGTGCCGTGATCGGAGGTAATCTCCAGGGCCGGCTCCAAGGTCGGCTCGTGATGGGTGAGGTCAGCATGGCTGCCACCGACGTGGGGCGTGATGACCACATCCTGCCCCCGGTATGCCCGGTACACGTCGAGGATATGCGGCAGATCGGTGTCTACGTCCGACTGATCCTTCAGCCCTTTGTGGCTGTTCCGGCGAATTGGCTGGTTGTGGCGCCGAAAGTAGACATTGTGATGACCACCCTCGCTCGGCACGGCCGACCACTCGAACCCCGGCAAGGGCACAAAACGCCCCGGGTCATCGAAGTCGCGCTCGGCCTGCTGCTGCACCACCCAATCGTCATTCGACAGAATATGGTCGTTGCGCTGGTAGCCCACGAAGTCAATACCGGCCACGTCGCGGGCGTAGCGGAAGAAGTCCGGTATTTTCGCTGCGAGCGCGATCTGCCCACCGTGTGGGTCGCCCCAGTAGAGGGCCAGCGGCACGGCCTGCTCCGTGCAAAGAATGGGATTGCTCTCGGCCCGCAGTCCTGCCGCGCTATCTACGGCGGCCAGTCGGTGCCGGCCCGGCGCGGACACGGTGCAGCCCGCAAACCACCGCACGCCGTCGTCCTCGGCGGTAAACGAGGAGCTCTCCACCGGGCACGCGCTCCCGGCCGGCGCCAGCAGTTCGATGCTGCCCCGGTACGCGGCGGCCGGGTTGCCCCACCGGTCCTCGGCACGCACCAGCAGGGAGAACGGCGTCCCGGCAGTGACCGTTGAAGGCGCAACGACCACCAGCTTGACCGCCGAACCTCCGACGATGGACAGCGAGGGCGGCTCTGCCAGCGTGACGAACGTGCCGTCGCCCTCCGCATCCACGGCCACCCAGAAATACCGCTTGGCCTCCTGGAACGTCTGCGCTCGTGTGCCGGGGCCGCCCCCGCTGCGGTCGCCGTAGGTCAGCACCAGCCGCTCGCCGGGCTTGAGCGCGCGGCCATGGACCACCAACAGGACCGAGGTCACCTGCTCGACCATGATGGAGACGCGCGTGTCCTGTGGCGCTTGCACGGTCATGTAGTCCGCCGCCGCCGGGTCGTGGAATTGGGGATACGCCCAGTCCGTATCGCACTCCGTAAACACGCGGATGCGGCCGCCGGAAGCAATCCCCCGCTCGCCGACAATGTACGTCAGCCGCTGGGTTGTGTAGCTGCCCGCCGTCACATCGCCGGCCGGGTCGAGGAGCACCCGCCCGTAGGCTTGTCGCTGTGCGTCCGCCGTACTCGCTTGCATCATCACCGCCTCCAGTTCGGCATGGTGTCTACATGTCTGCGCTGCGCTGAAGCACGACGAGCATGCGGAAGGCTAACAGTGACATGAGCGGTTGGGGCACAACCCACTCGCTACGATTGAGTACGGTTAGCAGTCTCGGCCAGGGTAGCAGGCTATGTTTTCTGAATCCACCGGCTAGTATCTGGAACAGGCCAAACGGTCGCGACTGGACCAGTTTCAGATGGGTGTGTCTCGTCGGCCAGTCGGCTCGCTCGCGCTCAAAGAGGATGTTCGCCATCGCTGTATTGCCCTGCTGGGGGTCATCATGAGTGGAGTGCTCCTGGTACCGACCAAAGCAGATCGGCTCGTCGTGCATTAGACGATAGACCGGATATGAAAAGGGCGAAACATACGGTTCGATAAAGATGCCGCGGCCTCCCGGTCTCAGCACACGTGCCAACTCAGTGAAGAAGGCATGCGGATCAGCGAGGTGGTGGATTACGTCAATGCCCAAACAGCCGCTGAGTCGCCCCGACTGCACCGGCAGATGATGGATGTCGGTCACCAGGTCCAGCCAGGGAGCCACTTGGATATCGGATTGGAACACCGATCCGACATAGTCAGCCAGTGTACCGCTGCCGGTGCCCACTTCCAGATATGGGCCGTCGTCGGGCAGCCAAGCGCGAATGAGTTGTGCCCAATACCGATAGACGGCCCGTAGGACTCGCTTCCGCTCCCAAACGCGACGGCGGGCCAGGAGTTGCTCTGGAACATGATGGGCTGGTGACGCACCGGAGGGCATCATCATCTCCTCACTCACCCATCTCTTCATTCCGGCGCAAGCCGCGATCCAGGTCGGTCGGAGGGCTAGGAGGTGATGGAAACAGTCCGCCCACTCTTGGATGCAGCCTGTCCGGCAAAGACGGCATCCATGCAGGCTAGGACATCTGCGGTGTCTACGATAGCCGGCCGGCCGGCCTCAATGCTCTCCACCCAATCCGCAAACACGTTGATCTCCGGCTCCGTCGTCTCGATCTCGGTCGTGCCGTCCGCCGTAATCAGCACGCCCCGATTGTTCGCCGCAATTTCGATCTTGCCCTGCGTCCCCAGAATACTGAGCCAACTGTCGGAGATCGCCAAGAGGTGCGTGTCAATGATCGCGGTGACGCCACTCTCCAGCCAGTAGAGGTGCTGGCTCGCGTCGTAGAAGTGCCGATTCTCCGGCCGCGAGTGATTCGCTTCGTAGCCGACCACCTCCAGGTAGCGCAGACCGGTAATCCAGCGCACCTCATCGAGGCTATGCACGGCGGCGTAGCCCATCGGCCCGCCGGTCCGCCGTTCATCGAACATCCAACCCGGGCGCGGCGGCTGCCGCTCTTGCTCGTAGGCGCGTCGGCTGTGGAGTGCCACAATTTGCCCGATAGCGCCTGCCCGGACCAGGCTGCGGGCCGCGCGACGCACGGGATCGCCGCGGAGGGTGAGCAGCATGGACAGCCGCTGGCCGGGATGTCGCTTGAGGGCCGTCTTCACCTGCTCCAGTTGCTCGGGCCGGCTGACGAGCGGCTTGTCCGCTACGACGTGGAGTCCGTGTTCCAGCCCCGCGATGAGTGCCGCACCCTGCACGTCCGGCACGGGGCTGGCCGCCAGCACGTCGAGTTGCTCGTTCACCAACATATCTTCCAGGTGGTGATAGGTCGGGAGCTTGAGGTCGGTGAGCAGCGCCACCCGATTCGCGGCCATCTCGGCTGTCAGCTCGGGACGGTGGCAGACGGCCACAAGCTCGACCGACGAAGACGTTTCGGCGCCGCGCAGATAGTGTGGCCAATGGGTGAATGGTTCCAGTCCGACCAGCCCTACACGCAATGACATGCTGTACCCCTCTGCACGATGATTGGCACGCCTCGCTGCCCTGCGTTGTGCGCCCGAGCATAGCATGGGCTGCCCTGTTCGCCGTCCGCCCCGGCCTCATGGGCAAGTTTATTGTGAGCGACCTAGCGCCGGCCGCAACGCCGGCCGGCGTGGTACGCTACCCCCGGTGGCAAGAGAACTACTCCGCCAGGAGGCCAAAGTCCGATGAAATTCCGCTTCGGAGTTACGCTCCCCGGGCTGCCGACTGCCGCAGAGTGGGCCGGCTGGGCGCGCCAAGCGGAAGGCCTCGGCTACGACATCGCCCTCATCCCCGATCATTTCGGCGAGCAGTTTGCGCCGCTCCCGGCACTGATGGCGGCCGCGTGCGCCACCACTACTCTGCGCGTCGGGACGCTGGTGCTCGGCAACGACTATCGCCACCCGGTCATGGTCGCCAAGGAAGCCGCCACGCTCGACGTGCTTTCGAACGGGCGGTTCGAGCTGGGGCTGGGCGCGGGCTGGATGCTCTCCGACTACCAGCGCTCCGGCATGCCATTCGACCGGCCGGGCATCAGAGTGAGCCGGCTGGAAGAGAGCATCACCGTGATTAAAGGCCTCCTCGGGACTGGCCCCTTCTCGTTCGAGGGAGCCTACTACCGCATCTCCGACCTCGACGGGTACCCGAAGCCGGTACAGCAGCCGAAGCTGCCGATCCTGATAGGCGGTGGAGGCCGGCGCATGTTGAAGATCGCCGCGCGCGAGGCGGACATCATCGCTTTGCATCCCAGCCTCCGCCGGTCTCGCAACGGTGCGCCGATGCTCCAACAGGCGGCCTGGGACGCCACGCCGGAAGCCTTCGACGAGAAGATACGCTGGCTATGGGATTCCCTGGGAGATCGCCTGGACCATACCGAGTTGAACAGCGTGCTCTACCTCCCGTTCGTGACCCAGGACACGGATGCGGCCGCCCGCGCGGCTGCCAAGCAACTCGGTGTCTCGCCCGCGGCGGCGCGTGAGTGCCCGCTGGTGGTGATCGGCACCGCCAGCGAGATCGCCGACCAGCTTCAACAGCGGCGCGAACGTTATGGCATCTCGTACTATCTGGTGAAGCAGCCCTGGATGGAGGAGTTCGCGCCGGTCGTCGCCCGGCTCGCGGGCACGTAGATTGAGGTTCCGGCCCCCCTATGGCCCCCCCGCCATGGCGGGGGGACCGGCTCTTCCCTCCTCTGGAGCGTGCTCCGGGGGAGGGCGAGGGTGGAGGCCAACCGGAGGGAGCAGCGCACCATGAAGTTCACCGTAGGCGTCAACGTCGGTGGCCCGCATTACGACCCGGCGCGGATGGGCGCCATCGCCCGCCAGGCCGATGCGCTGGGCTTCCACAGCGTAGGCGCGGCCGAACGGCTCATCATGCCGCGGGTCATCAAGTCGCAGTATCCACGCGGGAGCGGGGCGATTCCAGGCGTTGGCTCGGCCCAGAACACGCTCGAAGTCCTGTCCGTCATCAGCTTCCTGGCCGGTCAGACCTCGCGCATACGGCTGATGCCTTTCGTCGTCATGCCGTACCGTAATCCTCTCCTCGCCGCCAAGATGCTGGCCACGATTGATGTGCTCTCCAACGGCCGGCTGGACATCCTGCTCGGTGTGGGCTGGAACCGTGAGGAGGCCCGTGCGTTGATGGTGCCCACCCCGTTCGACAAGCGCGGCGCCGTCACCAACGAGTACCTGCGCGCCTTCGTCACGCTCTGGAATGAGGAGTACCCGGAATTCCAGGGGAAGTACCTGCGATTCTCCGACGTGGAATTCGCGCCCAAGCCGGTGCAGCGTCCCCATCCGCCGTTCTGGATCGGCGGCGAGAGTCCGGCGGCCATCCGCCGCGCCGCGACGCTCGGTGACGGATGGTCGCCCGGTGCGGGTAACCCGCAGTTTCCGCTGGATACGACCGACCAGTTCAAGCGGGCGGTAGATAGCCTGCACCAGCGGGCCGCCGCTGCCGGCCGCGATCCCGGCGCCATCGCCATCCGGTTCGGCAGCATCTCCTGGACGGGCGGCCAAGCCATAACCGGTCCCGACGGAGAGCGAGCGCCTTTTACGGGCAGCGCCGAGCAGATCGCCGCCGACGTGGAGGAGCAGGCCAAGCTGGGCGTCACCCATATGAGCCTCAGCACGCCGGCCGAGAGCACGGAGCAGGAGTTGGAACTGCTGGCGAGCTTCGCCGAGGAAGTATTCCCACTCGCCGGCGATTAGGACCGGCCCCCCTATGGTCCCCCCGCTGCGGCGGGGGGACGGGGATTGTGTGCGTGGGCGACGATAGGAGGCCACCATGGCGCTGATCGAGATTGGCTCACAGAAGCAGTTGTTTCTCGACGACTACCTGATCGAGAGCATGACCCAAGCCAAGCAAGGCGTCAATCCTGCCGCCAAGGTCGCCAACAATCCCATCATCCGCGCCGAGCGGCCCTGGGAGGGCAACCACGTCATGCTGTCCTCGGTGGTGTTCGATGACGAGGAGGGCATCTTCAAGCTGTGGTACACCGCCCGCAACCTTCAGGCCGACCCCGATATGCGCCCCGGTGGCGCCACGGGCATCGCAATTGGCGGCGAGGACGATCCGCCCGTGATGTGCCTGGCTACCTCCGAGGACGGCATCCACTGGGAGCGCCCGGTGCTAGGACTGGTGGAGTATGCCGGCTCCAAAGAAAACAACATCGTCCCCCCCGGCATCGTCGAAGCGCCATCGTTTCTGGATCGGCACGAGCGCGATCCAGCGAAACGGTACAAGGCCCTGAAGTGGACGATGGACACGACCAAGCCGATGAAGTCCAACCTTTACTACTCGCCCGACGGCTTTGCGTGGACGCCCCACGCGGGCAATCCGGTCATTGACACCACACCCGTCGCCGGCCGTTGGGGGCCGACCTCCTTCATGGGCTGGGACCCCATTCGCCAGACCTACGCGGCCTATGTGGAGAACAGCCACCATATGCGGACGCTCTTCGGCAAGCGTCTCATCGGTCGCGCCGAAAGTCCCGACCTGATCCACTGGACCGAGCCGGAGACCGTCCTGGCGCCCGACGAGGACGACTTTCCCGACACGGAGTTTTATCGCCTGGTGGTCATCCCCCACGCCGGGTTATACGTCGGCCTGCTCTGGATTTTCCGTACCACCAACCTGACACACCACCCGGAGCTTATCGTCAGCCGCGACGGATTCCACTGGGAGCGGCGCTACCGGGAGCCGTTCATCGTCCGCGGCGGCCGGCGCGAAGACTTCGATTCGAACAGCATTTACGTATGGCACGCCCTCGTACATGACGACCGCGCGTTCCTCTACTACAGCGGCACGAACCACCGCGCCGCTCAGCAGATGCTCGAACTAGGCGACGCTGCCACCTCGGCTGTCGGGCTGGCGATCTGCCCTCTCGACGAGTTCGTGTCGGTGGATAGCGGCAAGGGTTGGGCACCTCCCGCCGGCGAGCGGCCCGATTTGAGCGGGCTACATCAGGAAGCACTGTTGCGCGCCTCCCACGATCCCGCGGCGTTTGGCCAGCTGGTCACGCGCTCCTTCGGTTTTACCGGGTCCCGACTGCATCTCAACTGCGCGACTACGCCGGTCGCCGCCGGCCCCGGACCGGCCGAGTTGCGCGTGGAAGTGCTCACGTCCAACCACCGCAAGATCGAGGGCTTCACGTTCGACGACGCCGACCCCATTACGCAGTCGGGACAAGACCATATCGTCTCCTGGAACGGCGACGCCGACGTGAGCCGCCTGATGGGCCGGCCGATCAAGCTGCGGTTCTACTTCAAGAACGCGAAGCTCTACTCGTTCCAGTTCAAGGCAGCGCACTAAGGAGGGATCATCCCCCTCTGGTCCCGCCCGGTCAGGAAGACCTGTTCCTACCCCGGTGCAACGACGGAGGTTGAGCGTTCGGGCCAGTCCGATGGGTGCATTCGAGGTGCTGGATTGTTCATTGTACGCCTGCTTCATATACCTCAGCCCGTCCGCGGTGGCACATGGGTCGCACTGACTGTTTTAGCTGTGCTGGCGTTGCTCACCGCAGCCGCGTGCCGTGATTCTGCCATTGACCGGGAGGTGCTGATCGCGTTCTACAACACGACCGGCGGCGCGAGTTGGCAGGATAACACGAACTGGTTGAGCGACAAGCCACTCCGCGAATGGCACGGTGTCACGACCGACGATAACGGCCGCGTCACGGAGCTCATTCTCATCCGGAACAACCTGACCGGGGCGCTGCCGCCAGAGTTAGGCGACTTGACGCACCTCACCTGGCTGAACCTCGCCCACAATGACCTGACGGGCTCCCTACCCCCGGAGCTGGGCCGGTTGACCAACCTCATGTGGCTGAACCTCTACCGCAGCAGCTTGTCTGGGCCTCTTCCGATGGAGTTGACCCGGTTGACCAACCTCCGGGGGTTGATCCTCAGCTACAACAACCTCGCGGGGACCCTCCCGCCGGAACTGGGCAACCTGACCAAGCTGGAGATGCTCTGGCTCAGCAGCCTCGAGCTGACTGGCCCAGTGCCAGTGGAATTGGGCCAACTCACCAACCTTAAAGAACTGCGCCTCGACAACAACCGACTGACAGGGCCGCTCCCGGAGGAGTTGGGCAGCTTGACCAGCCTCCAAGAACTGTGGGTCTTCAATAACGAGCTAACGGGACCGCTGCCGCAGAGCTTGACGCGCCTGATGGCGCTGGAGAACTTTCGCTTCCGCGACACGGAGCTTTGCGGCCTGGCCAATAGCGCCTTCCAGGCCTGGCTCCTGCGTATAACCGTCCTCGACGGAAAACTGAACTGCACTCTGCCCTAGCCGCAGGCACCGCCTACCGTATGCGCGGAAACGAGGGGGCAAGGACACAAAAACCAATCTTAACTCAGCCTCGCCCATGGCTATGCCGGTGGCAACGCATCCAGCACTAAGACTGTGTGATCCCAAGACTCCCGGCGACAGGGAAGCGTGGAGTCTCTTCTCGGAGGTCCGGCACCCCCTTCCGCCCAGCCCATGAGCTCGTTTTGCCACTCATGCGCTCCGCCTCACTTCTTCATGGCGCTCCCAGTTGCCGGGCACACCGCTCACGGTCGTTCCTACCGCTCCACCGCATGACGGAATAGCGGTTGGACCGCCGCCGGCAGCGTCTCGTAGACCTCTGTGCTCAGCGGTGGCTGGAGGTTCTCGCGCTTGCCCGTCTCGTCCACCAGCCGGGCGCGCTCGACCGTGCCGGGCCGCAGCACGTCCAGGTTGAGCCACCAGGGCGCATAGCGCACCGCGATGGTGGTCCGCGGCCGCTGCGTGCGGTTGGGCGCAATGGCGTGCCACAAGCGACTATCGAACACCAGCACGCTCCCCGCCGGCCCCGTCACCTGCATCTCCGTGGGAAAGGGTTGGGTAGGGTCTATCCTGTTATCGCCCGAGGGGTTGTTGTTGGCGCGATGGCTGCCGGGGACGATATACGTCCCGCCGTTCTCCTCGTTGAACGGCGAGAGCAGCCAGAGCGTGGTGACGTGCATCACCACGTCGGGATACGGCGCCGGCACGTGCCCGGCCGTCTCCTGGTTGAAGGGCCAGTCCGCGTGCCAGCCCCCGCGGTCGTTCCCTGGGAAATTGATTTGCGCCGTGGTAAAGGAGACGCGGACGTGCTGGCCGAGCAAGGCTTCCACCAGCCCAAGCAGGCGCGGGTGTACCAAGTACGGCGCGAACGATTGCTCGAAGCGGATCAGCCCTGGCACGTGGCCGATGTCGTCGGGAGCCGTCGTGCTTTGGTGCGCGGAAACGGCCGCCTCCACGCTATTCCGCACCGCGTCCACCTGATCGTCGGGAACAATCCCTTCGAGGAGACACCAGCCATTGATCTTCATATAGCGCAAGGCGGTCTGCAAGTCCATCGTCAGCGTCCTCTCCACCGAGACCCGGCGCGTGCTACTGCAACCCTCTTTATCATATTCCGGTGCCCACAGCCACGCGGATCAGTGGCCGGTGGCCTCCCTACGCCCCTCGCTTCGCAGGGGAACGGTCTATTCCCTCCCCTGGAGCTTGCTCCGGGGGAGGGCTAGGGAGGGGGCCGGAAGAGGATTCCGCATGGAGAGGGGCACGTCAGGGAGGTGAGGCCCAGCGGAAGAAAACGAGCGCTTCCCCCGCCCCTCATCGAAGGGCAAGAGAAGCGCCATGCAAGCCGGAGCGATGGGCCAGGTTGGCTAGCTGTCTCGAGCGCGGAAGTCGTCGAGCAGCACTTGCATCTGCCGCGTCGCCTCGTCGAAGAGCGTCTTTGGCGCGGCATTCGGATTCTTCCAGGTCTCCTGCATCGCTGCGTTGTAGGGCCGCGCCGCCTTGTTGAGCGTCGGATGGAACGGCCGGAAGCCGAGCTCCTGCTGGTCCAAGAAGGTCTGGTACTGCGGGGCGATCTTCATGACCGCGAGCCACTTCGGATGCGTTAAGATGGACTTACGCGCCGGCATGAACATGGTCCCCGCGGAGTAGTGCGCCAGCCCATCCGTCGAAGTCAGCCAGCGCAGGAATCCCCAACCGGCCTCCTCGCGTGCCGGCTCCGTCTTGAACTGCGTGAACTGGCGTCCGAACGCAATCGTAAACGCCTGCTTCTTGGTCGGAGGTGGACTGACGTACATCTTGTCCAAGCCCCCGATGTCCTGCGCCCACGTAATTACCCGCCTGGCGCTCGTCTCGTAGAACAGCGTGATCTCGCCCTTGCGGAAGCTCGGCCGGGGTATCCCCTTGGCCTCGTACCACTCGGGGTGCTGCGTGTGGATTTTGTGCTTATGGACCAGGTCCATCATCCACTGGATCGTCTCGATCCCCTCGGGACTGTTGAGCGTGACTTTCGTGTAGTCCTCGTTATAGACATCCCCGCCGTTCTGCTTGAGCAGGTTCCACAGGTTCACCCAGTTGTAGGCATGCCCGAAGGCCCACTTGTTGGTTTCCTCGCCCGGGCCATGGTAGGTCTGGAGTGTCTTGCAATACTCCACCAAATCGTCCCAGGTGTAGCCCTGCTTTAGCGGCTGCAATCCCGCTTGCTGCACGTGGTCCAGGTTGGTGTACGGGAGGTCGGCGTCCGAGGTCTGGGGCAGGCTCCACAGTTGGCCCTTCCAGTAGCTCGTCTCCAGCAGGTACGGGAAGAAATCATCGAGCGTTGCTGCGTACTCCTTATCCTGCTTGACCATGGGTGCCTGGTCCACCGCGATGCCGACGTCGCCAAACTCGTGGGACTGGTGCAGGTTGGGGTCTACGAAGTCGGGCTGCTGACCGGCTGCGGTAGCGGCGATGATCTTCGCCTCCCAAATCCCGCCTTGGCTCCCGGCCTTCTTCATGGCCTCGGTCGTGGGCGGCGGCGGCTCCAAGATCACGGGGGTGTTGGTGCCCCGCTCGTTCCACATGTCCACCAGCTCTTTGAGCGGCACGGCGCGCTCACCATTGGCACCCGGGCCACGCCAGCCCCACCACACGGTCCAAGCCCTCAGGATCTGCGTCGGCTTGGCCTGCGCCGGCACCTCCACGACCTTCTCGACGGTGACTACCTTCTCCTGCACCACGACTTGTGTCTGCCCGGCGGCCCCGGCCGCACCCTTGGCCCCGGCGGCCCCGGCGGCCCCGCGCTCACCTTGCTGACCGGCTGGCCCGGCCGGCCCGGCCGGGCCCTGGACATAGCGGACCTCGACCTCGCCACAGGCGGCCAACACCGCGCCGGCGGCCCCGGCCAGTGTGAGCATGGAACTGCGCCGCGTGAGTCGCTTCCCTCTGCCGAATTGCATTGCTTTTCTCCTGTTATCTCCCTCCGGCGCTGGGAACCTACCCAGAGCGGAAGGCTGCCTTGCCGCTTACAGAACCCCTCACCCCTCCTCTCATTCAGTGAGGATATTGCCAAAATACACAATTGATGCGCGATAGTCAAAACTTCGTGAACTATAAGAGTGCATAAAATACACGTCCCCTTTTAAGCTATCCGCTAGTTGATGAGGTGCCCGCCTGAATTTCCGCGGCGTAGGCAACTAGCGAACCCAGTGCCTCAGCAGCGGCTTGACCGGCGTGGGCAGCGCCTCGAAGATGTCGGGGGTCAGCGTCGCCTCGCCACCACGAAGCTCCTCCACCGAAAGGCCCACTTCCTCCGCCAGTCGCTGCTTTTCGGGCGAATCGGGCGGCATCAGATAGTCGAGGTTGAACCACCAGGGCGCGTAGCGCACCGCGATGGCTATTCTTGGCTGGTCGGTGGTGTTGGCCCCGGCTGCGTGCCACGTGCGGCTGTCGAATAACAGCACGTCTCCCGCCTTCCCGATAGCCTGCTTCTCCGTCGGGTAGGGACTCATGGCATCAATCCCGTTTCCACCGGTGGGATTGTTGCTCGCCCGGTGGCTCCCCGGCACCACCAGCGTGCCACCGTTCTCCTCAGTAAAGTCCGAGAACATCCACACCGAGCTGAGGTGGATCACCGCATCGCCGTAAGGCGCGAACACCCGCAGCGTGCCCTTCTGGTTGAACGGCTGGTCCGCGTGCCAGCCGCCACGCTGAAAACCCGGGGTCGTCAGCTCGCCTTTGATCCAGGTTATCCGTACATACGGTCCCCAAAAGGCCTTCAATGTCCCCACGATCCGCTCGTCCGCCAGGTAGGGCGCAAACGACTGGTTGAGGCTGAGTAGTCCGTAGGTAGGTCCGTAGCCATAGGTGTGCGGGTCTCCGGCAATCGGGTGGGGCAGCGGTTGCTCCACGATCTTCACGTCCAGCCCGTGTAGCCGACCCTGTTCGAGCGCTGTCGCCTCAAGACTGTCGCGAATCACCCCCACCTTGTCATAAGGGATCACCTCCGGGATGAGGCAGTAGCCATCCAACTTGAGATGCTCGACAATGCGCTCGACCGTCATCGCATCCTTTGGCGTCATAACCATCTCCCGTGCAGGCCCTCACTCATCGCGTCGCTCCCACGATATAGAACGGCTGGGTACTCGCGCCAGATCAAGATGCGGTAAGCTCACCGCGACTATCATGTTTACCCTCCCCGGCTATATCATCGGCGATGCCTGGTTTGCCGTCCACGATGGCCTCGCTCACTGCTTCTTCTGCACCTCGCCGCCGCCCGATGCCGACTGGCATTGGGATATCGGCCACGCCGTCAGTCGGGACCTAGTACATTGGGAGTATGTCGGCCTCGCCCTGGAGCGCGGCGCCGGCGAGTCCTGGGACAGCCAAACCCTCTCCACCGGCTCCGTCCTCGCCTGGAACGGACGTTTCTGGATGGCCTACAGCGCCCTCCGCCGAAACGAAAACCCGCCCACGCGCAAGGTTCATCGTGTGGGGCTGGCCGTCTCCGACGACCTGTATGCCTGGACCAAGTACGCGCACAATCCAGTGAACGAGCGCGACCCGCGGCTCTACGAGAGGCTCGGTCCCGTCCACAAGGCCTACAGCCAATGGCGCGACCCGTTTCTCTTCCAAGCCGGCGACCGCGTGTATCAGTACGTGTGCGCCCGTAGCAAGTCCCCGGACCGCCACCGCCGCGGCACGGTCGGGCTGGCGAGCAGTCGGGACATGCGGACGTGGCAGGTGGAGCCGCCGCTGCACGTGGACCCCATCGCCACCGAGCTTGAAGTCCCGCAGGTGTACCGGATCGGCGGGCGCTACTATCTACTCTTCTGCACCTCGACCGACCGCCTGCTGCCGGCGTTCAAGCGCCGATTCCCCGGCCATCGTTGGCGCCACGCCAACTTCTCAATGGTCGGGAACTCGCCGCTAGGACCGTTCCGCCTGCACGGCACCGGCGAGGTCCTGCCCCCGGACGCGCCGGTCCAGCCCTACGCGAGCCGCCTCGTCCGCTGGCAAGGGCAGTGGGTGCTGCTCGGCACGGCCAACATCGGCGGTACTCGCCACATCTGTGACCCTATCCCGGTCGTAGCCACCGCTACGGGTATCCTGGCGCAAGAAGGAGCAGGGTGATGCCCACTACGTTCACCGGCAGCGAGGCCGTGCATTTCGAGGCCACCGATCCCGGCACCGCCTGGACCAAAGACCCCCGGATCGCCATTGACCTCGACACGCCGCTGGACTCGGAACGGATCCTCACGCCCAACGTCATTCGTCTCCCCGGTGGCGGCTTTCGCCTCTACTACACCGGCCTTGGCCCCGGCCGCGCGGTGCCGGACTGCATCGGCTATATCCTCAGCGCCTCGTCGAAGGACGCCGTGACCTGGGTGAAGGACCCCGGCGTGCGCGTGGACGTGTTCCCCCCTCATGCCGCCCTGTGGACGCTATGTCCCGATGTCATTCCCTTGCCGGATGGCCGCTACCGCATGTACTTCGAGGCGCGGTCTCCCGACCAACCGACGGTCATCCTCAGCGCCGTGTCGGACGACGGACTGGCGTTCACGGTCGAGCCAGGGATCCGCGTTGGCGACGGTCGCTGGTCCTACGGCACACCTCGCTGCGTGTATGTTGAGCCAGCGGTCCCGGGCGAGTCGGCCCCGCGGTACCGGCTCTACTGCCACAAGTACACGTTCCCGCTGGTAAGCGGACTGGACGCGGGCAACGAGATCATCAGCGCCGTCTCCGACGACGGGCTGCACTTCGAGCGGGAGCCGGGCGTCCGCATCGCCCAAGAGACGGCCCGCGAGACGCTGTCGGTCTACGCGCCGGAGGTAATCCGGCTCGGTGATGGCACCTACCGGATGTACTACTCCGGCTGGACCGACGAGATCGCCGGTGGCGTGTTCAGCGCCACGTCGCACGACGGGCTAGACTGGGTGAAAGACGACGGTATCTGCGTGGAGCTGGGCACCAGCGGTGCCTGGGACAGCAAGATGGTGTCCGAGCCGTGCGTCATCGGCCTCGGCGACGGCCGCGCCCGCCTGTTCTACGAATCCCGCGACGATCACGGCCGCTGCCGCATCCTCAGCGCCACCTCGCGGGACTAGTCCTCAGCTATCAGCCAGTAGCTGTTAGCCTTTAGCTATCAGCCGTCGCTAGCGCCGCTCCAAGCTGAACGCTGCCGGCTGAACGCTGATTTGGAGGACACCACCATGGCCAGCGCGCCTCTACGCTGGGGCATTATCAGCACCGGCAAGATTGCCCGCACGCTCGCCGACGCCATTCGCCAATCACGCACCGGCGAGCTACTCGCCGTCGGCAGCCGCCGCCAGGAGACGGCCGCGGCGTTCGGTGCCGAGTTCGACGTGCCGCGACGCTACGGCAGCTACGATGCGCTGCTCGCCGATCCGGACGTAGACGTGGTCTACAACGCCTTGCCCAACCATCTCCACGCCGAGTGGACCATCAAGGCCGCCCAGGCCGGCAAGCACATTCTCTGCGAAAAGCCACTGGCCACCAACCTGGGCCAGGCGATGGCGCTCGTCGAAGCCGCCCGCTACCACGACGTATTTCTGCTCGAAGCCTTCATGTACCGCTGCCATCCCCAGACCGCCAAGCTGGTCGAGCTGATCCAGGCCGGGGCAGTGGGTGAGGTGCGCCTGATCCAGGCCAGCTTCACCGGCAACATCGGCCTCAAACTGGACAATATCCGCCTGCAGAACGGCGCTGCCGGCGGCAGCCTGATGGACCTCGGCTGCTACACCATGTCTATGGCTCGCCTCATTGCTGGCGCGGCCCTCGGACAGGAGGTTGCCGAGCCGCTGGATGTCAAGGGCTGCGCCTGGATTGGCGCCGAGAGCCGCGTGGATCAAGTTGCCACAGCCGCGCTGCGTTTTCCCGGCGACATCGTTGCCAGCCTCACCTGCGGCAACCAGTGCGCCTCGGACCGCGGCGTCCGCGTGTGGGGTAGCGAAGGGATGCTCGAAGTGCCCAACCCGTGGTTCCCACAGGAGCGCGACAACGAGATCATCGTCACCAGGAGCGGTGAGCAGCCTGAGACAGTTGTCGTCCACGCCGACCAGCCCCTCTACGTCACCGAGGTGGATACGGTAGCGGCGCACCTCGCCGCCCGGCAGGCGCCCAGCCCGTGCATGACCTGGGACGACAGTCTGGGCCAACAGGCCGCGCTGGATCGCTGGCGCGAGTCCATTGGCCTCGTGTTCGACGAGGAGCGAGACGAGGCCGCCCTCCGGCAGACGGTTTCCAAGCAACCGCTGCGGCGTCGCCCCAGCGTGTCACCGGCGGCGATGCGCTATGGCCGCGTGGCGGGTATCGAGCAGGACGTTTCGCGCCTGGTCCTGGGCACGATGATCTACCACCCGGACCGCCAGTCGTTCGCCAACGCCATGCTCGACTATTTCTTCGAGCTTGGTGGCAACTGCTTCGACACCGCGTTTACCTATCGCGGCGGGTACTCCGAACCGGCGCTCGGCAATTGGATTCGCCAGCGCAACCTCCGCGAGCAGGTCGTTGTGGTCACGAAAGGCGGCCACCATGCCAGCGTGACACCGGAGATGATTGACCGGGAGCTACCGATCAGCCTGGAGCGTCTGCAGACCGATTACATAGACCTCTACTTCCTGCACCGCGACAACCCGGCGGTCCCGGCCGGGGAGTTTGTTGACATGTTCAACCGCCACCGGGCCGCCGGGCGTGTCCGCGCGTTTGGTGGCTCGAACTGGACTCCCGCCCGCCTGGCGGAAGCCAATGCCTACGCGGAGCACAACGGCTTGGTCGGGTTCAGCGCCAGCAGCCCGAACTTCACGCTCGCCGTGTGGAACGAGGTACCCTATTTCAACTGTGTTACCGCCACCGACCCGGCCTCGAAAGCGTGGTATGCCGAGCACCAATTCCCGCTCTTTGCGTGGTCCAGCCAGGCCATGGGCTTCTTCACCGGGCGCTACCACCCGGATGACCGCTCCAACGACCTTGTCGTACGCACCTGGTACAGCGATGACAACTGGCAGCGCTACAAGCGGGCACAGGAGCTGGGGCGGCGCAAAGGCGTGGCTGCTACCCAGATCGCCGTGGCCTACGTCCTCGCCCAGCCCTTCCCCACCTTTGCCCTCGTCGGCCCGCACACCATCGAAGAGACCCGCACGACGGCACTCGGTCTGTCCGTATCGCTCACCCCCGAGGAGGTCGCCTGGCTCAACCTGGAGGCGTAGCGCCGGGGGACAGTTGCATACCTCCCCCGTCCCCTTGCGACGCGGGGGGACCATAGGGGGGCTGGTATTCCACCTAAGACGGCTAGGCAGGTAGCAGCCTCCTCCCCCGTGGTGGACACGGGGTCAGCGTGCCGGGTCGCTATCGTTGCTATAGTCAGATTGCTCGCCGCCGTCTTTAGGACACCATCGGCGAATAGCCATCGAGCGTCAAGAGGAGACAGACTATGGGCCTCCAGAAGCTCACCGACCGGCAGATGCAGGACTTCATCCGCACCGGCTACGTCCTCGTCAAGCCGAACCTGCCCGACGAGTTCCACCAAGCGATCTACCGGCAGACCGAAACCGTGTTCGAGACCGAGTTCAATCCGGGCAACAATCTACTGCCCCGCATTCCGGCCCTTCGCCAGGTGTTCGATGATCCGGTCGTCAACGGCGCGCTGACCAGCGTGCTGGGACCAAACTATTTCATGTGGCCGCACCGCCACTGCCACTACAACGCGCCGGGCACCCCCGCCCAGAACCTGCACAAAGACGCCGGGATGCACAAGAGCCACCGCACGCGCCGGATATTTGCCCTCTACTATCCCCAGGACACCACCCTGGAGATGGGGCCGACGGCCGTGCTGCCCGGCAGCTACATCTACAACACCCGTCCCACTGACGATCCTGCTGCGGAGGTGGCCTTGGTCGTCGAAGCGGGCACGGTCGCTATCGCCGAGTACGACATCTGGCACGGCGCGACGGAAAACCGCAGCGACAAGAAGCGGTACATGATGAAGTTCCTGTTCGACCGTATCGAGGAGCCGACCTGTCCCAGTTGGGACGGCAGCGGCGCGGAATGGTCACTGGCGAGTGACGAGCCGCATCGCGGGCTACGCACCAGTCAGTGGGCCTGGCACTCTGGCCGTGCCAACGGAACGCAGAACGGTCACAGTCCGCAGTCCAGGGATGCCGTCGCCGACCTCATTGCGGCCCTCAGCGACGATTCGGAGATCCTGGCGATTGACGCCGCCTACGCGCTTGGGGAGATCGGAGCACCCGCCGCTTCCGCGCTGATCGAGGCGCTGCCGGGGCAGGATGAGTCATCGCTCACGGAAGGACAGACCGCCAAGCTGGGCAACGTGACCCAGCCGGAGTTAGTGCGCCGGAATGCGAGCTATGCGTTAAGCGCCATGGGCGCGGCGGCCGTCCCGGCGCTTGTCGAAGCCACCACGCATCCGCAGTGGTGGGTGCGGCAGACGGCGGTGGAGGCGTTGGGTGACATTGGACTGGCAGCCGAAGACGCGATCCCGGCGCTGGTCGAGGTCCTCCACAACGATAGCTCCGACCGTGTGCGGCCGGCGGCTGCCGATGCTCTCGGTACCACCAGCCAATCAGGGTCGAAGGCCGTTTCCGCCTTGGCCCAAGCGCTGGCGCAGGACGATGCGGGAGTGCGGAACACGGCCTCGCTCGCGCTGGCGCGGATCGGCCGGCACGCCCAAGCCGCCGTCCCGGCGCTGCAAGGCGTGTTCGAGGACGAAAACCGGTACACGCGCGGGCACGCCGTCCACGCGCTCTACCGGATCGGCACACCGGCGGCTCGCGCGGCGCTGCTGGACTATCTGATGGCCACGCGCTGGTGCAACATCACGACCAAGGAAAGCCTCTACTAGGCTGTCGCCACACCTCCACCGCTGAGGCCGGCCGGCTCGTTATGGCGCCCGGCCGGATGTCTTGCTACCATTAGTAGTTACGCGCGGCCGCAGTTGCCGCCAATCTACGGAAAGGAGCGTCCGCAAGTGAATCGGCACCGGAACGGATCTGTGCCCGCGTTGCTGTGGGCGCTCGTCCCACGCGACGCCATCCCCAGGTCTGGTCGAATACACATGTAACTATCAGACACCACCGACCAGTGACCAGCCGTGGGGATGCGACCGACCCCACGGTTTTTTCATCCCTGCCACCCATCTATCCCGCCACCGTGGGGCCTCCTCCGGGACTGCTTGCTGCGTCTCATGCTCAGGAGGCGTGCGTATGTCGTAAGCCATCGCTCTGTCGCGCTCACCAACCGCCCCACCTCATCGCGGAGATGGGGCACCGCGGGCAATGCCCGCGAGGAGGATTACCCATCATGCCTTTTCCTGACCCCTTGCATAGTGTGGCCACCCGACAGTGGGAGCAGGTCAAAGAGTCGGAAGAGGAGGTGCTGCTCACCGCCGCGGCCGACGTGCGTGCCAACGGCTCCTTCGGCGAGCGGTGGCTCGTCGTTACCGATCAGCGGGTGGTGGTCCTGCCGGGTACCGGAGCGGGTGAAGATGGCTATCTGGCTATCCCCCTCGCCGACATCACGGAAGCTACCACGGAGACTCTGGTCGGCGGCGGTCGCCTGGAAGTCCAACAGCAGGGGCTGCCGCGCAGTGTGCTCGAATACACCAGCTCGCAGGCGCCGAAGTTTGCCGAGGTCGCGCGCGGCATCCAGCAGCTCGCCAAAGGCCAACCCCTCGCCATCACCGATGAGCTGCCCAAGCTACGCTGCGACAAGTGCGGGCGCCTGTTGCCGGAGAAGAACGGGTTATGTCCGAAATGCGTCCACAGGGGCGCGATGGCGCTACGACTGGCGGGCTACCTGCGCCCGCACTGGCAGCAGACGGTGCTCTTGGCCACGCTGGCCCTGACCAAGACGGGCGTGCAGCTGCTGCCGCCGGTCATCCAGAAGACGATCATTGACGGCGTGCTGACGCCGCCGGTGGAGGGAGCCAATACCGGCGGCCACTACGGCGACTTCGGCTTCCTGGTCCTGATGGTCCTCGCCTTGGTTGGCGCCGGCCTTGCTACCAGCGGCGCCGATGTCGCGGCTGGCTGGTTCGCCGCCTCCTTGAGTACGCGCATTACCGCCGCCGTGCGGAGCGAGCTATACCGCAGCCTGGAACGGCTGTCACTGCTCTTCCACAGCAAGCGCGAAAAGGGCGTCCTCATGTCCGTGGTGACACGCGACACCGATAACCTGAACTACTTCCTCATGGACGGGGTACCGTACCTCCTCTCGAATGGGCTGATGCTCATCGGCATCACGCTCATCATGCTGCTCTACAGTTGGCAGCTGACGCTGATTATCTTGATCCCGGCGCCGTTCGTTGTCATCGGCGGCGCCACTCTCTGGGGGCGACTGCGCCCCCTGTGGGCCAAGGTGTCGCAGAGCTGGGCGCTCTTTTCCGCCCATCTCAGCGAGTCGCTCGCCGGTATCCGGGTGGCGAAAGCCTTCTCTCAGGAGAACGCCGAGATTCGGCGCTTCAGCCGCAAGAACGCCGACCTGGCCGACATCACCATTCGTGAGGGACGCCTCTGGTACACCGCCTACGCTGGCCTCAACTTCATCACTAGCTCCGGCGCGTTCCTGGCCTGGCTGGCCGGTGGTCGCGCCGTCATGGTCGGCGACCTCACGCTAGGGACGCTGGTAGCCTTTATCGGCTTCCTCTGGCTGCTCTACGGTCCGCTCCAGTGGTTCAACCAGATTTACAACTGGATGTCGCGGGCGTTGGCCGGGGCCGAGCGCGTCTTCGAGATCGTGGACCAGGAGCCGGAGCCGTATCGGGAACCGAACGCCATCGTCATCCCACACATCGAGGGTGCAGTCGAGTTCCGCGACGTGACCTTCGGGTACGATCCCAGCAAGCCGGTGCTCAAGGACATCGCCGTCAGCATACAACCGGGTGAGATGATCGGCTTGGTGGGCAAGTCGGGTGCCGGGAAGTCCACCTTTGCCAACCTCATCTGCCGGTTCCATGACGCCGACCACGGTGAGATTCTGATTGACGGCCATGACGTTCGCGCCCTCCAGCTGGAGTCGCTGCGGAGTCAGATCGGCATGGTGCTCCAGGACCAGTTCCTGTTCAACGGCACCATCGCCGACAACATCGGCTATGCCAAGCCGGAGGCCAGTCGTACCGAGTTGATCGCGGCCGCCCGTGCCGCCAACGCCCACGAGTTCATCGTGGCCAAACCCGACGGCTACGATACGCGGGTGGGTGAGAACGGCGGCAACCTCTCCGGTGGCGAAAAGCAGCGCATTGCGATTGCGCGCGCCATCCTGCGCGACCCGCGCATTCTCATTCTGGACGAGGCCACCTCCAGCGTAGACACCGAAACGGAGCACCAAATCCAGCAGGCGCTGGCGCGGCTGGTGCAGGGGCGCACGACCTTTGCCATCGCGCACCGCCTCTCCACGCTGCGGAATGCCAACCGCCTCATCGTCCTCGACGACGGGAAGCTCGCCGAGGTCGGCACCCACGACGAGCTACTAGCCAGCGGCGGCATCTACGCCCGCCTGGTGAAGATGCAGCAGGAGGTATCGAAAATCCAGACGATTGCCGGCTAGGCACTATTGTCCGGTCATTCCCGCGAACGCGGGAATCTAGGGTAGGTGTGCTGGCTACGGCCCACGGCAGCGGAGATTGCCTCCTCTCTACACGACTTGGAGAGGGGGCCGGGGGGTGAGGAGCAACAAGGAAACAAGCACCATGAGCAACACGATAGCCCCGGAGCAAGATCATATGGACGCAGCCGCCCCGGAGCCGCCGGCGTCGGGCACGTTGGCGGAGGCTGGGGCCGCGAGCGTCGTTGACCCCACACGGGTACAGCTGTTCCGGGGACCACACGGCATCCTGCGGGCCACGATTGCCGGCGACCGCTCGGTGCTACGAGCAAAGGTCGTCTGCGCCTTCCCCTTGAGCGACCAGCATCGGTATCTGTCCATTCTCGACGGCAAGGGCAAGGAAGCCTGCCTGATCGAGTCCGTGGACCGGCTGGACGCCGCGTCACAGCGGCTGGTCGCCGAGGAACTGGCACGGTACTACCGAGTCAGCACTATCAGCCGCATTCATCGCGTGCGTCAGGAGTACCGCACGTTTTACTGGGACGTGCGGACGGAGCGCGGGGGACGCGACTTCGTCGTCAAGTGGGGACCCGATACGGTGCTCTGGCTCACGCCCAAGACGGTCCAGCTCGAGGACGTGGACGGGAACCGCTTCATCATCCCCGACGTTGACGAGCTTGACCCGCGCAGCCGCAAGTTCGTCGCGCTCATCGAGTAGGGTCCGCGCCGATGCTATAGGGGCGTCCCTTGTAGGCGCCCTGGCCCTGGACCGGATGCAGGAAAGGGCAACCACAAGGGTTGCCCCTACGTGCGCGCACCCCGCTCCCCGCGAGGTGCGCGAGGAAACCGGCCTGCGCTCAACCCTTCTCTGTGCTCTCTGTGCTCTCTGTGTACTCTGTGGCTAAAAACAGTCACGCCCCCTCCAGCTCCGCTTTGAGCCACTCCAGCGTCGGCACCGGCGTGGGATCAACGCCATTGAGCAGCGCCAGGTAGTACGAGGTCCAGTCGCCGACATGGACGGCGGTGAGCACCTCGGCGAGCCGATTGGGCCCGGCGACCGTGACGACCTCGCAAGGAACTGCCCGCTCGGCGAGGACGCGGCGCGTGATGGCCGCGCGGCGGCGGATGGCCGGCGGATAGCGTTCGGACTCCAGCGATACCACCGTGAGCGGCGCGGTGTCGGCGGCCGGCAGCCGGTAGCCCTCGACCGCGTTATGGTTAAGCTCCGGCAGCTCCTCGTGGAACGCCCATTGCTTGGCGTTCTCGTTGCACTGGGCTTTCCAGCGGCGGGCCACCTCCGCGAGCCAACCCGCCCCGTACACAATCGGCACGCGCTGCCGCAATCGGCGCGCCAACTGTTTGGCGCGGTTCGTCGCTGCCGGCCGCTGCGGCGCGTACTCGGCACCGACCAACCGCACGGCGTCAAGCGCCGCCCGCAACTCTGCCTCGGCGTCGGGCACCCAGCCGATGGTGTGCAGGACCGCCAGCACCGCCGTGAACGAGTAGCCCAGTGCCGCCCGTGGCTGCGCCTGCCGCGTCGGGTCCGCACCACCTTGACCGTCGGCCGGCAGGGGGCAGGTGTACTCGATGAGCGGGATACCCGCCCGTTGCGCCCGGTCAGCCAGTTGCCCCCCGGTGGTAATCGCGATCAGCTTGGCCCCGCGCCGCTCGGCCGCGGCGAAGGCTGACAGGCTCTCGGCCGTATTGCCGGAGTGCGAGCAGGCGATGACCAGCGTCTGCGGACCGACATAGGCGGGCGGCTCATAGCCACGCACGACCTGGAGTGGCGCCGGAAGCCGGTCGAGATAGAGGCCGCGCACCAAGTCGGCGCCAATCGCCGAGCCGCCCATGCCCAACACGACGACCTGGGCCGGCTGCCTATAGGCTGCGGGTAAGTGCAGCGCCGCCCGTGCCGTGTCCCAAGCGGCGGCACAATGGTCCGGCAGCGCCGCAATGAGGCGGCCCATCTGCTGGGGGTCCGCGGTCACGTAGGTCCTCGGATCGTCGAGCTTCACTCGTGCTCGCTCCTTGTTCCGACAAGGGTAATTTTCGTGTGGATCATACCTACCCCCAACCCCCTCCCTGAAGGACAGGGGCTAAAGGCCGTCGCGCCGACCGCTTGCCCCGCAGGGAAGGCGCTGCCGACTACCGCGCTGACTCCCCCCTTCCCTGGAGGGAAGGGGCCGGGGGTTAGGCCCCTCTCCCGAAATCCCTTCAGGGGCGCTCGATACTATCACGCTTCGTTATAATCGGGCGATTGATGAGTGAAGACATCGCGCGGCTCGCTTGCGCCCTCACCGTGCCCCAACTGGACCGCGACCTCTTGCAGGTGGCCCTGACCCATCGTTCGATCCTGAACGAGGACCCGACCGTCACCGCAACGAACGAGCGACTGGAGTTCCTGGGTGATGCGGTCATCGAGTTGGCAGTGAGCGACCACTTGTACCGCACGTACCCGGAGCGCGCCGAGGGCCAGATGACGACGCTGCGCGCGGCCGTGGTGCGCGCGGCCGCGTTGGCCGGCGTAGCCCACAGTCTGCACCTTGGAGACTATCTGCGGATCAGCAAAGGGGAAGCTGCCGCCGGAGGGCGCTCCAGGCCGAGCCTGTTGGCCGGTGCGCTGGAGGCGATTATCGGTGCTGTGTACCTGGACCTCGGCTGGGATACGGCGCGGTCACTCGTGGGCCACCTGCTTGTCCCGGAGCTGAGGCGGGTACTTGCGGCCGATACCGAGACGCCCGGCAAAGACTCGAAATCGCGCTTGCAGGAGCTTGCCCAGGCGGCGCGCGGGCTGCTACCAACCTATCAGGTGGTGAATGCCCTCGGCCCGGACCATGCCAAGGAGTTCGAGGTCGAGGTCCGCATCGGCGCCGAGGTGGCCATGCGGGGCAGCGGACCGAGCAAGCAGCGCGCCGAGCAAGCGGCGGCCCGGCACACCCTCGAAAAATGGCAGCCGCTGGCAGACCAGACCCACCGCGATGAGTAGCGTGCGACTACAATCCCTCGCCATTCAAGGCTTCAAGAGCTTTGCCACGCGCACGCTCTTGGAGTTCGCGCCCGGCGTGACGGCCATTGTCGGCCCCAACGGGTCCGGCAAGAGCAACGTGGCCGACGCCATTCGCTGGGTGCTGGGCAGCCAAAGTCCGCGCGCCCTGCGTATCGCCAGCGCCGAGGACGTGGTGTTCGCCAGCGGCAACGGCCGCGCTCCCGCTGGACTGGCCGATGTGCAGCTCACGCTCAATAACGAGGACACGTGGCTGCCCGTCGCCTTCCGCGAGGTCGTCGTCGGCCGCCGCGCCTTCCGCTCCGGCGAGAGCGAATACATCCTGAACAAAAGCCGCGTGCGGCTCCGCGACCTCCTTGAGCTACTGGCGCATGGCGGCCTCGGCCCGGATGGCCACGCCTTGGTGGCGCAGGGCTTGGCCGATCAAGCACTTAGTCTGAAACCGGCGCAGCGCCGCGAACTGTTCGAGGGCGCCTCGGGCGTGCGCCAGTACCGCCTGCAACGTACCGAAGCCGAGCACAAGATTGCCGAGGCCCGGCGCAACGCGGCTCGCGTCGCCGACCTCGTCGCCGAGCTAAAGCCACGGGTCGCGGCGCTGCGCCGCCAAGCGCGGCGGACCGAGCAGGAAGCACGCCTGCGCGAGCAGTGGCAAGCGACGCTCGGCGAGTGGCTCACCCACGAGCTGTGGGAGGTCGAACGGCTGCTTACCGACCTCACGGCCGCCGTCACCGCCGCGCAGGCGGCGCAGGCGGCCGCAGATGAGGCGGTAGCGCAAGCGACGCAGCGCATGGCCGCCGCGCGCGATACGGCGCTGGCGCTACAGGATGCTGGGCAGCGGGGTGCCCACGCCGACCGGGCGCGGCACGCGCAGCAGGCCGTCATCCGGCACGAGCGCGACGTAGCCGCCGCCGAGGCGCGGCAAGAAGCGGCGCAACGCGAGGCGGCTACTCGGCAGCAAGCCGCCGCGGCGGCCGCCAGCCGCGCGGCGAGTGCCGAGCAGTCGCTCCCCGGGCTGCGGACGGCAGCAGCAGCAGCGCAGGAGCAAGCCGAGCGGCAGCAGGTGCAATTAGCCACGCTCACTACCCAAACCGCGGCGGCCGAAACGGCCGAACGGGACGCCGCGTTGGCGGTAGAGCGCGCGCAGGCCGCCGCGGCGGCGGCGCGCCAGCGGCGAGCGCAAGCGGCAGAAGGACTCCGCGGCGTTGCCCGCCGCCGCGCCGGGATTGCCAAGGACGAGCACGACGCTCAGACCGAGCTGGCGCGCATTGCCGAGGCGCTGACCGCGCACGGTCGGTGCCGGCAGGAGGCGCAACAGGACCGCGACAAGGCGGCAACGGCACTGCACGCCTGTCGCGGTCGCCTCGCCGAGACAACCGGCCAGCGGCGGGCGGCACAGGAGGCTGTGACACAGGCAGAGCGCGAGCTACAGCACGCCGACCGCGCGCTGGCGACCGCACGCACGCGCCTCAACGTCCTGACCACCGTCGCTGCCGAGGGGTCTGCTGTGCCCGCCGAGAGTGGCGGTGGCTCGGACGCGCCAGCACTCGTCGAGCGGCTGCGCGTTCCGGCGGCCCTGGAGGTTGCCGTCGCAGCAACGCTGGGCGCCGCCCTGCGCTGGCGGCTGGTGGAGGACCTGGCGACCGCCGGCCGGCTTGCAACGGACCTCGCCACGCGCGGCGGGCCGCGTACCACCTTTGTCTCCAAGCGCCAACTGGCCCAGAAGCAACGGGCGGCCGCCAAGCGCCCGTCACTGACCGGGGGGCGCTGGCTCGACGGGCTGATTCGATGTGAGCCGGAAGCAGCACCGGCCCTCGCTGGCGTGCTCGGTCGGACCTATCTGGTGCAGAGCCTGGACCGAGCGCTCGACTTGGTGCGGCAAGCTCCCCCGGAGGCCGGCATTCGGTTCGTCACCGAGCGCGGTGAGCTTGTGGAGACGCCGGGGACTATTACAGCCGGCAGTGCAGCGCCCGCCGAAGTGGCCGTGCTCACCCGCGAGCGGCAGGTCCGCGAATGTGACGCTGCAGTAGCGCGCCTGACGGACGAGCACCAAGCACAACTGGCAGTCGTGGAGGAGCGCCGCGCCGCGCTCACGGCCAGCGCGCAGTCGGAGCGCGCCCAGCGGCTGGACCTACGCCAGGCACAACGACAACAAGACCGGGCCGACGCGCAGTTGCGAAAGGCCGAGCAGGCTCAGGAGCGCCTCAAGCGCGACCGACAGTGGTGGGGTAGTCTGGCAGAGCGAACCGCGCGCAGCCGGGCGGAATGCGAGACGGACGAGGCCGAGTACACGGCGGCCAAGCGAGAGGCCGGGCACGCCCTCGCCGCCGCGCAGGAGCGGACGGCCACCTGCGCCGCGCGAGACCGGCAGGCAAAGGAGGCGCTGCGCCAGCTACAGGCCGGCAAAGCGACCGTGCAGACGGAGGCTGCCGTGGCCCGGCAGGCCGCGCAGACGGCGGCAGCGCAAGTGGCGGCCGCCACCCGCAGCGCGTCCCAGGCCGCGCAAGACGCTACCGCCGAACGCGAGCGCGCCGCCCGCGCCGTAGCCGCCGCGCAAGCGCAGCCGGTTGACCGGTACCGCGCGGCGCTCGCCGCGGCCGAGACGGAGCTGGCAGCCGCCGAGCAGGCCTTGCGCGAGCACCAGCGCGCCGCCAGCGCAGCCGAGCGAACGCTCCAAGAGGCGGCGGATGCGCTCTCGGCGGCCCGCGCCCGCGCCACCACGCTCGCCAGCCGCGGTGAGGCGGCGGAGACGCGCTTGCAGGCACTAGCGGAGCGGCAGGCGGTGCTCCGGGAGCAAGCTGCGCGCGATCTGGGCGCCGTGCCGACGGAGCTGGCGCCGGCCCGCTCATCGCCAGCGCAGCTACGCGAGCAAGCCGACCGGCTGCGGCGGCGCTTGCACAACCTCGGCCCGATCAATCAGCTGGCGGTCGAAGAGCATGCGGCGCTGGCCGCCCGCCTGGAGCATCTGACGACCCAGTTGACCGACATCGAGGCGACGGCCCGGCGGCTCGAACAGTTGCACGCCGAAGTGGACCAGCGACTGGCGAGCGAGTTCAACCGCAACATCGCAGTCGTCGGCGAGCACTTCCGCGACTACTGCGGGCGTCTGTTGGGCGGCGAGGGCCGCCTGGTCGTGGACGAGACCTCCCCGGACGGGGGTATCGAGCTTGACGTGCGGCTCCCCGGCCGGCGTCGCCAGCCACTCGCGGCCCTCTCCGGGGGCGAGCGCGCCCTGGCCTCGGCCGCCTTGCTCTTTGCCTTGCTGCGCGCCCGCCCGACGCTCTTCTGCGTCTTGGACGAGGTTGACGCTGCCCTCGACGAAACCAATGTCGTGCGGTTCTGCGAGGCGTTAGAAGAATTGGCCCAAAAGACTCAGTTTCTGATCATTACCCACAATCGCGTTACCATGGAGCGTGCCGACGCGCTCTATGGCGTGTCGGCCACCGACGACGGGGTATCACAAGTCATCTCGCTGCGCTCGATCCGAGGGGCGCGGTCAGCCGAGGCGGTGGCGGCAGCCACCGGTTGATGGCCGCTCAGGTGAGGTGCTGGAGCGGGCGCCGGCCGTTAACCTAGAAGGCGTATTGGCATGGATGACTCGGATACGCACACGGCGCGGCTGCTGGCCGACCGCTACGAGCTAGGGGAACGGATCGGCGCCGGGAGTATCACGGCGGTCTTCCGGGCGACCGACCGCACCGAGCAGCGCACCGTCGCGGTCAAGCTGCTTCATCGCCAGCTTGCCGCCTCCGAGACGGCACGTACACGCTTCCGGCAGCAAGCCGAACGTGCCTCGCGCCTCGCCCACGACCATCTCATCCCGATCTACGACCTCGGTGAAGAGCAGGGCTGCCCCTACCTCGTCGAGGAGTACTTGCCTGGCGGAAGCCTCGGCGAATACATCGCGCGCGCGGCGCCCCTGCCGCTCGACGAGGCGCTGAACCTGACCCACGACATCGCCATCGGCGTAGGCCACGCTCACAGCCGCGGCTTGATCCACGGCGATCTGAGGCCGAGCGACATCCTGTTCACAACCGATCACCGGCCCAAGGTGGGTGACTTCGGTCTCGCCGTCGTTGCCGCCGGGGAGCAAAGCCAGCCCGATGCAGCCGGCGCCCGCCCCTCGGCATATCTGGCCCCGGAGCAACTGGCCGGCCAGCCGGCCACCGCAGAGTCCGATGTCTATGCGCTCGGCGCCATCCTGTACACGCTGCTCACCGGCCGCTCGCCGCCCCATCGAGTAGCCGCTGACACGCCCGGTGACGTGGAGGCGCCATCTCGCCCCGATCCGGCGTGGGAATTCCCCGCCGAGGCCCCGCCCGATATCCGGCACTTGGTACTCAGCGCCGTCGCGGCGGACCCGCACATCCGCTACGTAGACGGGATAGACTTGGCCAAGGCCATCGCCGAGGAACGCGAGCGGCTACGCTCTGGCTCGCAGGACGAGCCGGATACACAGTACCCGGAGCCGGAAGACGACTATGTACCGAGAGCACGGCAGCCGGCGCTGGACGGTGGTCACGAGCCGCCAGCGCAAGCACGGCCACCAGCAGTACTGCCACAGCGAGGGAGTGTGGGAGGCACTGGGGCGCCGGGCATCGTGGTCCTTGCGTTGGTCTTCATCGCGTTCATCGTCGTCTTGGCCGGCGTAGGGTTGTCGTTCTTCCGCTCGCTCAACCTGATGCCTATCACCTCGACTCCTTTCGACCGGCCCACGCCCGCTGTGCCGACGGTTGCGGCGCCGACGGCCACCCCGCCCGCCCAGTCCTCACCTGTCCCCTCGCCAACGCCGACCCTCACTGGCAACGAAGCGCTCGTGCCGCAACTGGTCGGGCTGAATCTGGAGCAGGCCGAGCCGTGGCTGAAAGAGCGCAACCTGCCGTACAAGATCGAGGAAGAGCATTCCGATCAATATGAAGCCGGCGAGATTATCAGCCAGTTCCCGCTCGCCTTGCAGGCGTTGCGCCCCGGTGAGCAGGTCGAGCTGGTGGTGAGCCTGGGGCCGAGCGAGCGCGAAGTGCCCGCGGTCGTCGGCCTGCCGGTCGAAGAGGCCAGCAAAGCGTTGGAATCGCTGAAGCTCCGAGTCGTGACCGAACAGGCGTTCAGTGAGACCGCGCCGCCCGGCGTGGTGCTCAACCAGTTCCCGGAAGCGGGCACCAAGGTGCCAGCGGGAGCAACCGTGCGGCTCTTCGTGAATCCTGAGTCGCAGCCGGCCACAATCCCCAACCTCGTCGGTCAGAACTTCCAAGAGGCCGGTGCGGTGTTGGGTCGCCTGGGCTTAGGTGTCCAATTCGTAAACCAGCCGGACAACAGCCGTCCGCCCGGCACCGTCATCTCGCAGTTCCCACCCGGCGGCTCACCGCTGCAGCCCGGCACGATAGTCACGCTGGCTGTCGCCGCCCCATCCGGCCAGTAGGCCGCGCTGCGCCTCACGCCCTTATCTATTGATGGGAATAGGCACGGGAACGGTTGGCGTTGAAGTGACAGTGGCGGGTATTGGCGCAGCAGCCGGCGGACGGAGCAGTTGCTGTGCCCGCGTCAAAGGCGGATCCAACCCCTCAGTGCGATCGTCGGCAGTCTGTGTGACCACTTCATCGGGCTCAAGACCGACGCCTTGGATTTCGTGCCCGTTCGGCGTGAGCCACCGCGCCATGGTGATTCGCACTGCCGATCCATCCGTTAGATCATGCTCAACCTGCACGGTCCCCTTGCCGAAGGTCTTCTCACCAATCAAAATTGCGCGGCCATGGTCGGCGAGCGCTCCGGCAACGATCTCCGCGCCACTTGCGCTGCCACTGTTCACGAGGACGACCAGCGGTATTTCCAAGAGGGGTCCATCACGCCGCGTCCTATGCCGTTGCTGCTCGCCATTACCAAGCTGCTCAACTAGGACGACCGTGTCGGCCGGCAGGAATTGGCTGGCCACCGCTGCCGACGAGCTGAGGTAGCCACCGGGATTGTCGCGGAGATCGAGGACGATCCCGCTGACGCCCTCCCTTTCGACCCGACGCAGCGCGGCGGTGAACTGGCGCGGCGTGGTCGCGGCAAACGTCCGGATCTTGATGACTGCCAGGTCGTCACCGATGTACCGCGTGGTTACGGACTCCACGGTCAGCCGCTGGCGGGTAACGTTGAACTCCAGAGTCTCCGCCTGAAGAAGCCCTGGCCGAGAAATCGTTAGCCGGATGCTCGTGTTGGCCGGTCCGCGGATCAATGTCGCTACCTCGGCCATGCTCAATCCAGTGACTTCGCGTCCGTCAACGCGCAGCAAGACATCGCCCGATTGCAAGCCGGCCGCCGCAGCGGGCGATCCCTCAAAAATCGTGATGATCGTTATGAGCCCATCCTTCAGGTCTATAGCGGTGCCGATGCCCTCATAGCTGCCCTCGAGCGTGGCCTTCTGCAGTTTGTGCGTTGCCGGGTCGAAGAACACGGAGTAGGGGTCGTCGAGCGACTCGAGCATGCCTCGAATCGCGCCGTACAGCAGCTGCGTCTGATCCACCGGACCAGCGACGTATTCCTGCTGGATGAGGTTCCAGACCTGCCAGAACACGCCGAACTGCTCGGCAATACCGTCCGGTGGCTCGGTGAGGGCCTCCCGTGGATCAGGAGTGGGCGTGGCCGTGTCCGGTAGTTCTACCTGCGCCTGCGCTGCTTCCTGGCTTCCGACAAAGTACCCGGCGCCAAAGGACAGTGCAACTACCAGCCCGGCAGCGAACGTGCTCAACAACCCGCGGCGTAGGCCCATGATTAGGACCATAACACGGACCGGAGAGTGTGAGGCCTAGTCGGAGGCACGGTCTCCCCAGGGCCATCCCACTCCACAGGGGTAGGTTTTCCTGTGGAGCAGCGGACGCAGCGGACCTACCCTTGTGGATGACTAGGGAGGGAGTCGAAGGTAAAGCTGAAGCCCCTGCTAGGCCCCTGCAGCCGCCACCGTGACCGTGCCACTCGGCGCCGGAACGCCGGCATCCAGCCGGAGGTTCTCGGCCTTGTCGGTCTCTTCCCAGGGCGCATCGAGGTCGTCGCGCCCGAAGTGGCCGTAGGCTGCCGTCGGCTCGTAGATCGGCCGCCGCAGCCGCAGATCGCGGATGATCGCGCCCGGTCGCAGGTCGAAGTGCCGCCGGATGAGGTCAACGATCTTCTCATCCGCGACGGCGCCCGTGCCGAAGGTCTCGACCATGATAGAGAGCGGGTCCGCTACACCGATGGCGTAGGCCAGTTGCAGTTCGAACCGGTCGGCCAGCCCGGCGGCGACGATATTCTTCGCCACGTACCGCGCGGCGTAGGCCGCCGAGCGGTCCACTTTCGTCGGGTCCTTGCCGGAGAACGCGCCGCCACCGTGGCGCGCCATGCCCCCATACGTGTCCACGATGATCTTGCGTCCCGTGAGGCCGCAGTCGCCGCGCGGCCCGCCGATCACAAAGCTGCCGGTAGGATTGACGTGAACGGTCGGCTCCGGTGTCTGCCACCAAGCGCCCAACATGGGCCTGATGACCTGCTCGATGACCCCCTCGCGGATCGTCGCTTGACTCGCGCCCTCATCATGCTGCGTGGAGACGACGACCGTGACCACCCGCGCGGGCCGGCCGCGCCGATACTCCACCGTCACCTGCGACTTCCCGTCGGGGCCCAGAAACGGCAACTCGCCGCTTTTGCGTACTGCGGCGAGCTGGCGGCAGAGCCGATGGGACAGGGCTATCGGCACCGGCATCATCTCCGGCGTCTCGGTGCAGGCGAAGCCGATCATCATGCCCTGGTCCCCGGCGCCGACCTCGGTCTCGTCGGTGCCACGGGTCTCCAGCGCGTCGTCCACGCCCTGCGCGATGTCCGCCGACTGCCCTGTCATACGCACGGCGATGGTGGCCGCGTCGCTCGTCCCGTATTTGCGGTCGGTATAGCCGATGCGCTGCAAGGTATTGCGAACGAGGTCATGCACCACCTCGTCGGATGGCAACGGTGTCGCCTCGCCGCAGACGGCGATCCAGTCGTGCTCGTCATCGGACTTGGCCACGGCCTCACAGGCAACACGCGCATGTGAGTTCTGCCCGATGGACCAATCGAGTACGGCATCCGATATCTGATCGCAGAGCTTATCGGGATGCCCCTCCGTAACCGACTCCGACGTGAATAGCAGCTGCCCCGCCTGCATGAAGGTCGTGCTCACCGACCGTCTCCTCTCTGCAATGGATCAATGTCTACCTGCGCCCCCTATGGCCCCCCCGCTCCGCAGGGAGACGAGCAGTTCCCTCCCCCGTCGCAACGGGGAAGGGCTAGGGCGGGGGGCTGCCGTCCCTACGTTCCCTCTTCCCACGAGGCCAAGTACCGCTCCTGCTCCGGCGTCAGGACATCAATCTCGACGCCCATGGCCTGGAGCTTCAAGCGGGCTACTGTGCGGTCAATCTCCTCCGGCACAGTGTACACGCGCTGCTCCAACGACGCAGCGTGCGTGACCATGTATTCCGCGCACAACGCCTGATTGGCAAAGCTCATGTCCATCACGGCGGCGGGGTGGCCCTCGGCGGCCGCCAGGTTGATGAGCCGGCCCTCGCCCAGCAAGTGTAGGCGGCGCCCGTCGGCGGTCAGGTACTCCTGCACGAACGGTCGCACTTCGCGCGTGCTGACGGCGATGTTCTCCAAGGCCGGAATGTTGATCTCCACGTTGAAGTGGCCGGAGTTGGCGACGATGGCGCCGTCCTTCATCGCCGCGAAATGGTCGGCACCAATGACGCTACGGTTGCCGGTGACGGTGACGAATACGTCACCGATCCGGGCCGCCTCGATCAAGGGCATCACGCGGTAGCCCTCCATCAGCGCCTCCAGCGCGTGGGTCGGGTCTATCTCGGTGACGATCACGCTGGCGCCCATGCCGCGGGCGCGACTAGCCACGCCGCGGCCACACCAGCCGTAGCCACAGACCACGACGTTCTTGCCGGCGAGCAGCACGTTCGTCGCGCGGATGATGCCGTCGAGCGTACTCTGGCCCGTACCGTAGCGATTGTCGAAGAAGTGCTTCGTATCGGCCTCGTTGACGGCCACGATAGGGTATTGGAGCGCGCCGTCGGCCTCCATGCTCCGCAGCCGAATCACCCCCGTCGTCGTCTCCTCGGTGCCACCGATGACCTCGGCGATCAAGTCGGATCGCTCTTTGTGCAGCACGCCGACCAGATCGGCGCCATCGTCCATCGTAAGCTGCGGACGAGCGTCCAGCACCGCCTGAATGTGCCGGTAGTAGGTCGCCTCGTCCTCCCCGTTGATGGCGAATACGGCGATCCCTTCCGCTGCCAGTGCCGCCGCCACGTCGTCTTGCGTCGAGAGCGGATTCGAGGCACACAGGGCGACCTCGGCGCCGCCGGCCTGGAGGGCGCGCATCAGATTGGCCGTTTCCGTCGTCACGTGCAGGCAGGCGCCCAACCGCACGCCCCGCAGCGGCTGCTCGCGGGCAAAACGCTCGTGGATCAGCCGGACGACGGGCATCTCCACCGCCGCCCACTCGATCCGCTGCACGCCCTGGGCGGCGAGTGCCGGATCCTTGATGTCGCTGGCTACCGCTAGATCAACCGTCATGCTTACTCTGCTCCTTTGTCGCGTCCGTTCGTATCACCCAGCACTCTAACGGATGATGCGATCGGTCGTCGTCATTCATCGAAATGGGTCAGTCGCTTGAACTCACGAAAGCGTGCCCGTACCTGCTCCGGCGTCAGCTCGACGAGGGCCTCGACGCTGAACTGCTCCACTGCAAACGAGGCCACGACGCTGGCGTGGACCAACGCGCGCCGAATACTCGCCATGCTCGGATGCCGCGCCAGCGCCGCACCACCGGCTTCCGGCAGCGTCATATCCACACTGGCGAGATACCCGAGAAACCCGCCGGCAAAGGAGTCACCGGCGCCGGTCGGGTCACGCGGGTCTTCGAGCGGATAGCCCGGCAGGAAGAAGTAGCCCCCGTCGCTGGCTAGGATAGCGCCATACTCGCCACGCTTGACGATGACGATGCGCGGTCCCAGGTCACGGATGGCGCGCGCCGCCTTGAACACGCTGTACTCGCCCGTGTATTCGCGCGCCTCCTCGTCGTTGACCAGCACCACGTCCACGCGCCGCAGCACCTCCGTCAGCGCCTCGCGGCTGTGCTCGATCCACAGGTTCATCGTATCGAGCATCGTCAGCCGCGGCTGCCGGGCCTGATCCAGCGCCTGCGCCTGAAGCGCCGGATCAACGTTCGCCAGAAACACATAGGGCGCCGCCCGTTCGGCTTCCTTGAGCACCGGCCGGAACTCGGTCAGCACGTTGAGATCGGTGAACAGCGTATCTCTGGTGTTGAGGTCGTAGCGGTACCGTCCACCCCAGCGGAAGGTCTGCCCAGGAAGCCGTGCCACGCTCGTGAGGTCAATCCGGCGCCGGGTCAGTAGCTCCTGATAGCCAGCGGGGAAGTCCTCGCCGACGACGCTGACGATACTGACGGACGAGTAGAGCGAGGCGGCGAGCGCGAAATAGGAGGCGGACCCGCCCAGAGCCGCCTCGACCTTGCCGAACGGTGTTTCGACCGTGTCCAGCCCAATCGTGCCCGTGACGACGATACGGGGAGACTGTAGATTCCCGCTTTCACGGGAATGACGGTCGGGAGAACGAGGGTGGGGAGTCTGATCGGCAGTCATGTGAGATACTTGCCAACGAGCAGATCGAGACGCTGGCGCGTTTCGGCCGGGATGTTATCCGGCTGCGTGATGATGGCGTCGCGCAGCGCCGTCGGGCAGGGGCACGAGCGCTCGATGGGCAGGGCGCCTACGGTCCGCCGCACGACCTGCTTGCTCGTCTCGACGTTCTTCAGCAGATTGGCTACGACCATCTCGACCGTCACCGGCTCCTCCGACTCGTGCCAGACGTCGTAGTCGGTCGAGAGAGCCAAGGTGGCATAGCACAGCTCCGCTTCACGGGCCAGCTTGGCTTCCGGAATCGCCGTCATGCCGATCACGTCCACGCCCCATTGGCGGTAAATGCGCGATTCGGCCTTCGTAGAGAACTGCGGTCCCTCGATACAGACGTATGTGCCGCCGGCATGGACACGGTCACCCCCCTCGCGCGCCGCCGCCAAGAGCGCCTGGGACAACAGCGGACAGAACGGCTCCGCAAAGCCGACGTGGACGACCAGACCGTCGCCGAAGAATGTGGACGGGCGGCTCTTGGTACGGTCGAAGAGCTGGTCGGGTACGACCAGATCGAGCGGGCGGATTTCCTCGCGCATACTGCCCACGGCGCCGACCGAGATCACCCACTGCACACCGAGCTGCTTGAGCGCGTGGATGTTGGCCCGTACCGGCAACTCGGAGGGCATCATGGAGTGCCCGCGACCGTGACGGGGGAGAAACGCCACGCCCATACCGCCCAGCTGCCCCACGGTCAGCGCGTCGCTCGGAGACCCGAACGGCGTCTCGACGACGACCTCCCGCCGGTCGGTAAAGCCGGCCAGCTCATAAAAGCCACTGCCCCCGATCACTCCGACGTGCGCCTGCGGCAATGCTGCCGTCATGCTCGCTCCTGACCGCTTGATCTATGCCACCTACCCCCCGGCCCCCTCCCTTCAGGGAAGGGGAGTCCGCACGGTGACCGTTGCTCTCCTGGCGCGTCCGTCTGCCCGATCATATGCCGTCTACGTGGCATCACCAGCCGTCGCCGCCGGGCGCACCGCGGCCAACGATGCGGCTAGCGGCGGGAGGAGCACGCCGGCCTCGGTGATGATCGCGCTGATGAGGGTATGCGGAGTCACGTCGAAGGCCGGATGGGCGGCGGCCATGCCGTCGGGCGCCAGCGGTGCCCCGCGCAGGTGGGTCACCTCGTCGGGATCACGCTCCTCAATCGGGATCGCCGCGCCGTCCGGCACATCCCAATCCACGGTAGAGAGTGGTGCTCCGACATAGAAGGGAATACCGTGGTGCGCGGCGAGCACGGCCAGCGCGTAGGTGCCGATCTTGTTGGCCACGTCGCCATTCGCGGCGATCCGGTCGGCGCCGACGACGATCTTCTGAATACGTCCCTGGGCCATGAAATGCGCCGCCATGTTGTCGGTAATCAGCGTGGAATCGATGCCGAGCTGCTGTAGCTCCCAGGCCGTGAGCCGCGCGCCTTGCAGAAACGGGCGCGTCTCATCTACCCAGACGTGGATGTCGCGTCCCGCCTCGTGCGCCGCGCGAACCACCCCCAATGCCGTCCCGTAAGTCACCGCTGCCAACGCGCCGGCGTTGCAGTGCGTGAGCACGCCGTCGCCATCGGTGATGAGTGCTGCGCCATGCCGGCCCATCGCGCGGCAGGTGGCCTCGTCTTCCGCTGCCAACTGCTCGGCCGCAGCGGCCAGCCCGGCCGCCACCGCTTCACCGCCCGCGCCGCGCAACTCCTCGGCCGTAGAGCGCATCCGTTCGAGGCCCCAGAACAGGTTCACCGCCGTTGGGCGTGTGACCCCCAACTCCCGGCAGGCGGCATCCACGGCCGTATGGACCGCCGCTTCGCCCTCGGACGCCGCCAAATGCGCCGCCAGCGCCACGCCCATCGCGGCTGTCACGCCAATAGCCGGCGCGCCCCGCACCTGCATGGACTTGATAGCGTGAGCCACCTGCGTCACGGTGTGACACTCGACGATGGCAAGCTGCGCCGGCAAAAGCGTCTGGTCAATCAGCCGGACGCTATCGCCGTGCCACTCGACGGTCTTGATCTCCGGTTTTCCCATTGCTGGCGCCGCCTCTCCTTGCCGGGCGGCAAGCTCCCGCGCTGAATAATATCAGTAGTGGATGAGCGTATGGATCAGGTCCGCGTGGCGGCCGAGCTTCTGCCGGCCGTGCAGGAAGTCCAGCTCGATCACAAAGGCGATCCCCACGACCGTTGCCCCTAGCTTCTCGACCAGTTGGACAGCAGCGGCTGCCGTGCCGCCGGTGGCCAAGAGATCGTCGAGGATGAGTACGCGCTGTCCCGGCTCCAACGCATCGAGGTGTAGCTCGACCTCGGCGGTGCCGTACTCCAGGTAATACGCCACTTGCAGGGTCTCGGCCGGGAGCTTGCCGGCCTTCCGCACCGGCACAAAGCTGGCGTCGAGCTGGTAGGCGAGCGCTCCGCCGAAGATGAACCCCCGCGATTCGATGGCGACGACGGCATCAATCCGCTGGTCACTGTAGCGTTCGGCGAACCGATCCACGACCTCGCGCAGGGCTGCCGGTTGCTGTAGCAGCGTGGTGATGTCTTTGAAGACGATGCCGGGCTGTGGAAAGTCGGGCACGTCACGAATCAGACTGGCCAAATCCATGCCATCCGTATCCTTTCGATGCAGGTAGGCGGCGCTCCTGAGTGTGCAGTACGATATGGCTTGTCTTGCGATAATACCGTAGGGCGATTGATGGGTCAGCAGAAATCGGTCTCCACCCGCCTCGCAGACCGACACTGCCCGAGGGGGGCAGTGGGGCTGTGAATGCACAGCGAGTGAGGCTGTTGGGGAAGCAATGGGCCTGGGGGCTGCTCCGCCGTCGTGACTTCCGAAATCTCTGGGTCGCCCAGACCGTATCGGTCGTCGGCTCGCAGTTGACCAGCGTCGCACTGCCACTCACGGCAGTTCTGACCCTGAGAGCCACGCCCCTTGAGATGGGGCTGCTGGGCGCAGCCGCGAACACGCCTATACTGCTCGGGGGGCTGCTCGCGGGCGTGTGGGTGGATCGCCTACGCCGGCGCCCTATTCTGATTGTCGCTGATCTCGGTCAGGGCCTGCTCTTGGCCACAATCCCGTTGGCTGCGTTCTTGGGCCTACTCCGTATGGAAATGCTCTACGCCATTGCGTTCCTGGGCGGGACGTTGAAGCTCTTCTTCGACGTGGCCGTCACCTCCTACCTGCCAGTGCTGGTGCGGCGCGAGGAGCTGGCCGAAGGAAACAGCAAGATACAACTCAGCTACTCGGCAGCTGACGTCACCGGCCCTGGTGTCGCGGGTGGATTGGTGCAGCTTATTAGGGCGCCGTTCGTGCTGCTCCTGGACGCACTCTCATTCCTCGTGTCGGCTGCTTTCCTCAGACGCATTCGAGCACCGGAACCGACACCACTGCGAGTGCAGCGGCAAACTATCTGGCGGGAGATCGGTGACGGGCTGCGCCTGCTGTGGAAGGAGCCGGCGCTGCGCGCAATGACCCTAACCACAGGTGTTGGCAGTCTGGGAAACAGCCTACAACAGACCGTGCTCGTGCTCTACGTGGTCCGCGAGCTGGGAGTCACGCCGGCACTACTAGGTGTCATCTTTGCCGTTGGCGGCGCGGCCGCCCTTGTTGGCGCTGCGGTTGCCAGCCCAGTGGGGCGCTGGCAAGGTCCAGGCCCGGCCCTCATCTGGGGACAATTGGTGATCGCAGGTGGAGGTCTGCTCATGGCAGCAGCAGCCGGCCCATTGGCAGTAGCCGTCCCCCTGTTGCTGCTCGCGCACGTGCTACGCGGCAGTGGCATGACGCTGTTTAGCGTCAACCAGATTACCTTGCGACAGGCAATTACACCGCCCCAGCTATTGGGTCGGGTGAATGCCACCCGCCGCGTCGTCGTCTTTGGCGTGGTTCCCGTGGGTGCGCTCCTCGGCGGTGCGCTCGGCGGCAGCATTGGCCTCCGGCCGACGCTGCTCGTTGCCGCCTGCGTGGTGCTGTTGGCCTTCGTCCTGATGGTGTTTTCGCGCCTGCGAACGCTGCGCCAACTCCCGCCAATGGCCAGCACAGCGCCCCTGGATGCAAGTCCTGGGCCATGAGGGCAGTGCGGGATAGACACCTCGGGCCAATGCGGGGCGTTCCCGTAAGCAACAGATCGGCAATGATACAGACGCCTGGCTGACCCTGGCTCGACGTGTGCAACAAAGACCACCCAACTGTGCAGCACCTCGATGCTACCATGTCCTCACCACCATAAACCGGGAACGAACGTGGGGCGGCAGGGGAGACCGGGGGATTGAGCATCAGCGCTGGTGGACAGGCATCATCGGGGCAGTTCGTGGCGCACCGGATATGCTAGAGACGAGCGAGGATGACGATGGCGACTGAGGCACGCCGGGAACTGATCGAGCGCTACTATGCGCCCAAGCAAGCTATTCCAGCAGACAAACTTGACGAGTTGGGGCGCAAGATACTCGGTGCATTTGATGTGCCGCCCAAGGACTGGCGCACGGCTTGGGGCATCGCCGAGGAGATTGGCGTGAGCGAAGGCGAAGTGCTCGTCTACATTGACCAGCACCCAGCCTGGTTTCTCCGCAGCGCCCACAGCACCGGCGTGCTCTACAGCAACATGGCATTCGTCACAACGGGCGGTACGGCCGTCCCCGGTGGGCACACCGACGAGGCACGAGAGCCTCCCGGCCCAGGGCCCCTTGCTCCTTGATCCACACCGGGCTATTCCTCATAGCGGTGGCTCCAGACCGGGCAGGTAGCGCGGCGCCGGCCGCCGGGGCGCAGAGACGCCTAGCAGCCGGGCGAACTCACCGGCGTTGCTCACGCCGTTATCGGCGAAGCAGTTGTTGAAGAGTACGTGGGTCTGGGCAGTCGCCGCGGCCAGCTCCCGCACCTTGGGTAGCCACTCGTTCAACTCGGCCGGACTGTAGCGGTACTTGGATTGCTCGGTGCCGTGCTGACCCGGCGTGGCCCAGGCCGCGCGGTTGCGGCCGTGCAGGCGCACCATCCCCAGCGTCGGATTGGTCGCCGCGACGATGGGCGGGACGCTCGACCGAAATCCCTGTGGCTCGTCAACGCAGACGTAGGTCATGCCGTGATCGGCCAGGTGATCCAATGTTTGCTGTCGGGACCGCTCCTGTAGCCAGGAGATATGACGAAACTCCACGGCCAGCCGGTAGTCCGGCAGCCATTTGCGTATCTGGGTGATGTAGTCGCGATTGGCGCGGCTGATGCGGAACCAGGGCGGGAACTGCAAGAGAATGGCGCCCAGTTTGCCCGCCTCGTGCAGCGGCCGGACGGCCGTCCGAAAGTGCTGCCAGAGCGTGCGCGTGAACCACAATGGCGTATCGCGGGCATAGAGACGGGGTTGGCTGCGGAGCCGGCCCGGCAGATCGTCACGCAGCGCGGGCGGCAGCGTCCGCACGTCCAGGGTGTGCTGGGTCAGGGGCGCGTAGGCCTTGACGTTGAAGACAAAGCCATCCGGCGTCCGCTCGATCCACCCGGCGACGGCCCGCTCCGACGGGAGCACGTAGTACGTCGAGTCCACCTCGACCAGCCCGAACTGCGTGGCGTAATAGCGCAGCCGCGCCTCGGCAGTCTGCGCCGGGGCCGGGTACCAGCCGGAGCGGAGCAGCGTCGGATCGGTCCATGAGCACACGCCGACCAGCACGCCCCGGCCGGCGGGCTGCGTGTCGGCCGGCTGGGCCGCGCTGGCGTGTGGTGGCGGTACTTGCTCGTCGTCCATCCGCTGCACCCGTTCCACCCATCGGCTACTCCGCCCCGCCCCGCATTCTAGCAGGGTGCAGCACCCCACACACCCCGGCCCTTTTTGTCGCATCAGGGTCGCATCAGGATTTTCAGGATGAAAGGATGAGCGGGATTAGCGGCCGGAGCAGGGGGACGAGGTCGTTCGCTCCCACACCCCGGCCCGCTCGCCTGACTGGGATAGGTATTCTTGTGTGGAGTGGCGCTTCGAGATGCAGCTTAACAACGCCTTCACGTTCTACGCGCAGACGCTGCCCGGCCTGGAGCAGATCGCGTGGCGAGAAATCCAGCACACCAGCCCGACGGCGAGATTGCTCGGCTTCCGCCGGTATCGCCGGGAGAACGGGCTGGTCCTCTTCGAGTACCGCGACGACCCCGCGCGCCTGCTGAGGCTGCGGACCGCCGAGGACGTGTTCTACCTCGCCGATCATGCCAGTACCGTCACACCGGACCGAGCCGGGTTGCAGTCGCTCTCCCAGCGCATGGTGCAATCCCGGTTCTTCGATGTGGGGCTGCAAATCCATCGGCAGGGACGGCGGGGACGCCGGCGCGGGCGCACGCGCTTCAGAGTAGTATCCAGGATGCAGGGCCGCGGCCCCGCCTACCGCCGAGCGGCGCTGCGGCGAGCGGTCGAGCAAGGCGTGCTGAACCGGTACAACCGGAAGTGGCGGCGTGTAGAGGACGCTGCCGACCTGGAGATTTGGGCCACGCTCCTGGAGCGGGAGTTCCTCTGCGGTATCCGGCTGTCCGACAGGACCATGCGCCATCGGTCGTATAAGCGGGCACATAGCCCGGCCTCGCTCCGACCGACGGTGGCCGCCGCAATGGTGTGGCTCTCCCAGCCGCAGCCCGACGACGTATTCGTGGACCCGATGTGCGGCGCCGGGACCATTCTGGCCGAGCGCGCACTGATGGGACCATACAGGCGGATTGTGGGCGGTGACCTGGACGGTAACGCCGTTGCGACGGGTCGCGCGAACGTCGGTCCGCTTGCCGACGATATTGAGCTACGCCAGTGGGACGCGGAAGCGCTGCCCCTACCCGACGGGAGCGTTGACAAGGCGGTGGTGAATCTCCCTTTCGGCCAGCGGCACGGGTCGCACCGGCATAACCGCTCGCTCTATCGGCGGGTGTTCGCCGAGATACGCCGCGTCCTACGGCCAGCGGGTCGCCTGGTTGCCCTCACCGGCGAGCAGCGCCTCGTGGCGCAGATTGTGGCTGCCGAACCGGGCCTGGTCTTGCGGAGGACGTGGAAACTGTCGCTCCTCGGCACACCGGCAAGCATCTACGTGATAGACAAACGAGCGGCGCGATGACTAACATACCTCCGTAATATCCGCGCCCACGAGAATCCAGGGAAACAACACCATGAAGATCACAGCCGTCGAAACCGTCGGCGTCAAGGTAAACCGGCGCGGTAACTGGCTCTTCGTCCGCATCCACACCGACGCGGGACTCGTCGGCTTAGGTGAAGCGTCCCACTCCGGCGATGACCGGCTGCTCGCCGCCGCCGTTCGCTATCGCCTGGGACCGCAGCTCGTCGGTCAGGATGCGACGCGGGTGGCCGCCTTGAGCCGGCAGTTGCCGGGAGCCACCGCCGGCCACCTGCTGCGGACCGCTGCGTCGGCGCTGGAGCAGGCGCTATGGGACCTCAACGGTCAGGCACTCGGCGTGCCCATTCACCGTTTCTGGGGTGGGCCGCTGCGGCAGCGTATCCGCCTCTACGCCAACATCAATCGCGCGACGGAAGATCGCCGGCCGGAAAGCTTCGCGGCCAACGCGCGGGCAGCGGTAGCCGAGGGCTTTCAAGGCGTGAAGCTGGCGCCGTTCGACGACGTGCAGCCCCGCGACCTCGACCGGCCGGAGACGTGGCACACGATTGAGCTAGGCGTGGAGCGCGTGCGGGCGGTACGCGCGGCAGTGGGGCCGGCGGCGCTGGTGCTCGTTGACTGCCACAGCCGGCTCACGCCGGCCATCGCCGCGCGGGTGGCCCGCGAGTTGGCGCCGGTGGAACTGTTCTGGCTGGAAGACCCGGTGCCCCACGACAAAATGGAGGGGCTAGTCGAGGTGCGGGCGGGCGCCGAGATGATGATTGCCAGTGGCGAGCGGTTTCATGACCGCGTCGAGTTCCGCGATATGATCGTCGAGCGCGCCGCCGACGTACTGATGCCCGACATCAAGCACGTCGGCGGCTATGCCGAGCTGCAGCGGATCGCGGCGCTGGCCGAGCCATGGCAAGTGCTCGTTGCCCCCCACAATCCCAGCGGTCCCATCGCCGCGGCGGCTAGCGTCCAGGCTTGCGCCACACTGACCAACTTCCTGATCCTCGAGTACGCCTGGGGCGAGGTGCCCTACCGCGCCGACCTGGTTGATCCCCCGGAGCACATCGAGGACGGATTCCTGGCGGTCCCGGATCGGCCGGGGCTTGGCGTGCGCCTCAACGAGGCGGCTGTCGCGGAGCACGCCTTCGATCCACTCGCCGACTGACCCTCCGGCCAGCTACCGATGACCCACCGCGAAACAGCGCCTCCTGCCGCACCCCTCGGCTCCGCGTCGCAGAGTGACGGCGGCGAATCCTGGCGCTGCATCTACGAGCCGCCGGGGACCGCAGCGGACCTCTTGGCAGGCAGCGAAACTCTGCTCGCCGCGGTGGGCGCCGACGGCAGCCCGGTGCTGCGCTGGTACGTGACGCCGCAGCCAGCGCTGGTGCTCGGGGTAGGGCAGCCGCTGGACGATTTCGACGCCGCGGCGTGTCAGCGTGCCGGCCTGCCGATAGTGCGACGCTCGTCGGGCGGCACGGCGGTCCTTGCCGACGACGGGCTGCTCAACCTCGATGTCGTGCTGCCGGCCGCGCACCCTTTGGGTCACCGCGACGTGGTACGGGCCTATGCCTGGCTCGGCACGGCACTGACGCGAGCGTTAGGGCGCCTCGGCTGGGCCGCGTGTGCTATCGCGCCGGAGGAAGCACGCCGCGACACGGACGTCCTCCGTGCCGACGAGCGCCCCGGCGCGACCGTACTCCGCCGCACCTGCTTTGGCGGTCGGTCGCCCCATGAGGTGCTGGTGGCCGGACGCAAAGTCGTGGGACTGTGTCAGGTCCGCCGCCGCGCCGGCACGCTATATCAGGTCGGCATCCTCCTGGGATTCGACGCGGCGCGACTCGCCGGTCTCCTGTGTGGATCAGCGGCCGAGCGCACAGCGGGCGCAACCCGGCTCGGTAATCGCGCCGCCGGCCTCCACACGCTGCCGCGGGCGCAGCCGGAGCCGGTGACACGCCAAGAAAGCACGCCACCAGGCCCAGCGATGCTGGGGACGCTCGGCGGCCTCGCGCCAGCATATCGGGCCTTGGCGGGGGAGGTCGTCCGTGGCGTGGAGTACGTCATCGTCGAGACGGCGGTGGATTCCGGCTCAAGGCCGGAATGACGGGGGCAGAAAAGACGAGCGCCGGGGCGGACGCTGCCGTCAGCGGGCGTATTCGACGAAGCGCGTCTCGCGGATCACCGTCACCTTGATCTGGCCGGGGTAGTTGAGGGACTCCTCGATCTTGTTGACGATGTCCGAGGCGAGCCGATGCGCTGCGTACTCGTCCACCTCTTCGGGCGTGACCAGAATGCGGATTTCGCGCCCGGCCTGCAACGCGAACGACCGCTCCACGCCGGGAAACGAGCCAGCGACCTCTTCGAGCGCGGACAAGCGCCGGATGTAGTCTTCGGTCGTCTCGCGGCGGGCACCGGGACGCGAGGCCGAGATCGCGTCGGCCGCCGCGACCAGAAATGCCTCGACCGTCTGCGGCTCCTCCTCGAAGTGGTGCGCCGCAATCGTATGCACAATCTTGGGAGCGATGTTATGGCGGCGCGCCATCTCCGCGCCAACGAGCGCGTGCGGGCCTTCGGTATCCGCCGTAGCTGCCTTGCCGATGTCGTGGAGCAGTCCGCCACGACGGCAAATGTCCACGTCTGCGTGTAGCTCGCCGGCCATCGTCGCGGCGAGCAGGGCGACCTCCAGCGAGTGGTTGAGGACGTTCTGTCCATAGCTGGTCCGGAACTTCAGGCGTCCCAGCGTGCGGATCAGCTCCTTTGGTAGCCCGTGGACGCCGGCTTCGTAGGCCGCCTTCTCGCCCTCCTGGCGCATGTGCGCGTCAACCTCGACTTTGGCCTTGGCCACCAACTCTTCGATGCGGGTTGGGTGGATGCGACCATCGAGGATCAGCTTGGAGAGGGCATGCCGGGCGATCTCGCGGCGAATGGGATCATAGCTTGAGAGCACAACGGCCTCGGGTGTATCGTCAATGATGAGGTCCACGCCGGTAGCCTGCTCCAGCGCCCGGATATTGCGTCCCTCCTTCCCGATGATCCGTCCCTTCATCTCGTCATTGGGGATCGGCACCACGGTTTGGGTGACCTCGACGGTTTGGTCCGAAGCGTAGCGTTGGATCGCCTCAGTGATGATCCGCCGGGCGCGGCTCTCGGCTTCCTCCTGGGTCTGTCGCTCGATGTCCCGGACCCGGCGCGCCGCCTCCTGGCGAATCTGCGACTCGATCCGCTCGAGGAGCAGCTCTTTGGCCTCTTCCTGAGACAGGCGGCTCAGGCCCTCCAGCAGCTCAGATTGCTGCTCAGCGGCGGCCTGCGCCTGCGCGTGCAGCTGCTCGACCTTCGCATTCTCCCGTGTGATGGCACGCTCGCGCTGCTCCAGCCGTCCCGCCCGCTGCTCGATGTTCTCTTCCCACTGATTGAGCCGCCGCTGGCGACGATCCAGTTGTCCTTGTCGCTCACGCCCGTCGCGCTCGGCGGTTTGGCGTAGCTGCGCCGCCTCGTCTTGCGCCGCCGCGAGCAGCTTGTCGCGGCGCGACTGCGCCTGGGCGAGCAGCGCGGCGGCCTCCTCGTCGGGCTGGCGTACAGCCGCCTCACGCCGTCGTTGGCCCAATACGGTGCCGACAGCGAACGCGAGGCCCGCTATCACGATGCCGATAACAGGCAGTACAACCGGTTCCATTTGTAGATCACTCCCTCTTGAGGGATGGCCTCCAACCGGCCGATCAACGGCCAGGAGGCAGCTATTGTGCTTACTCGGAGCGCACTGGCGCTTGTGCCGTATTCCACCGCCAGTCTGCCCCAGCAGGCTGAGGCACAACGCACCGCACGCGGGTGCTCGACAGGGGGTTGCGTGAGGGAGCGCGCCGGTGGAACGAGTGCAGGAGGTCCCTCGCAGGGACAGAATCCCCCGCCCTGCATAGTACCGACGGTACGGCTTGAGCGTCAAGCCTCTGCCGGCACGCCTCACCCCTCCCGCCGCGCCTATGACCAGCACGGTGGTCACTGTCACAGGTACAATCGCCTCTGCCCAGACGAGGAGTGCCAGCGTTATGACAGTTGCGAGCGAGAACGGCACCGTCTACGACGTGGCCGTCATTGGTGCTGGGCCGGCCGGGGCGCAGGCCGCGATCTCTGCCGCCCACCAGGCCCGGCACGTGCTCGTGCTCGACGCCGGGCCGATCAGCCACCTCAAAGGGCGCGCCTTTTGGTCGAAGTCGGTGCAGATCGAGGATGCGCCCGTTTTTGAGGGGGTCATCGGCAGCCACTTCATGCGGGCGCTGCGCGAGTGGATGGCCAGCCGCCCGGTGCGCGAGGTAACAATCGGCGGCCGCACCCGGCGTACCGGTATCGAGTACCAGCCCGGCTACGTGCTCAAGCTCCAAGCGCTCGATGTAGAGCCGACGCTGTTTGCACTGGAAACCTCGGTCGAGCCGCTCCGCGGCGAGCGTCCGAGCAAGCGTACCCGCTTCCGGGCCAGGACCGTCGTCGTGGCCTCGGGATTTGACGACGTGTGGCCCGACATCGAGGTGAACGAGCAAGCGGAGCGGCTCTACCAGCGGTACCAGACGGTATTCCGCTTTGCCGGCAATCGGCGCGGCTGGCACGTCTGTATTCGCTGCGACGGGCATTTGCACATTGACGAGCATCTCGCCATCCTCGCCCTGGGAGACGACGCTTTCGGCGCCGCCCGCGGCGCACAAGACTTCACCAACAAGATCACCATTCTGACCAACGGCCGCCCCCACGGCCTCCGGGCGGAGGACTTGGCGACCTTGCAGGCGCAGGGCATCGAGATTGTCGAGACGCGGATTGCGGCGCACATCGGCCAGCGCACCGACCTGCTGGGGTTCCGGTTTTCCGACGGTACCGAGCGCTACTTCGACGGCTTCCTGGTAGACGAGGGGTTGATCCCCAACACGCGGTATCTCGACGGCTGGGACGTGCAGACCGACGAGGAAGGGCTGCTGATCGTCAACGATGACCGACAGGTGCTCACGTCGGCCGCCGAGCCGGTGCCGGGCCTGTTTGCCGCCGGGGACATTGTGTCGGGCGAGCGCAACCTCATCGCTACCGCCTTTGCGCTCGGCCAAGACGCCGGCCTGTCGGCCACCGACAGCCTGCGCGAGTGGTGATTCAGTAGCCGGTAGCTGTTGGTCAGTAGCCAGTGGTCAGCTACGGGCCACCGGTCACGGGCTACTGGCTACTCGTAAGGGGAGGCGAGACCTGAATACACGGGCGGCGACTTCCCATGCCGACGATAGCGTCGGGCAGCGGCTTGGCGCCGTCTTCCGCTGCGCCCGTGATGAGATCATCGCCGGCCTCACGCGCACGCTTCACGGGATGCCGAACACGGTCTATGCAGCGCAGCCGCTGGCCGTGCTACACGAGAGCACGGGCGCAGCATTCGACTCGCTGGTCCGCGCGCTCGAGTCCGGGGAGATGCACGAACTGCGGGCGTTTGCCGTTGGGGTAGCCGCAGAGCGTGTCAAGCAAGGCTTCCGTTTGTCCGAGCCGCTGCGGGCGCTCGCCGAGCTACGCAGCGGCATGGAGCGCGTGCTCCGGACCGCGTGGGCAGACGATCCCGCCGCCGTGCTGGCCGGCACGCAGCGGGTGCAGCGTGTGGTTGACCTGGCTACGCTGGCGTTCGCCGACGCCTACGTGGATGCGACCATGGCCGATACGGCGCAATACTTGCAGCGTCTACGCGAGTTGAACGCGCAGCTCACCGACGAGTCGACTCACGATAAGCTGACTGGGCTATACGACCGCGGCTATTTCGACATGGCGCTCGCACGGGAAACGCGGCGGGCAGCACGCTACCACCGCCCGCTATCACTCGCAATGGCCGACGTTGACCATTTCAAGCGGATTAACGATACGTTCGGGCATCCGATGGGCGATCTGGCCCTGCAACACGTGGCCGGCCTGCTGCTCGGCGCCGTGCGCGCGACGGACTACGTGTGCCGCTACGGCGGTGAGGAGTTCGCTATCCTCCTGCCCGAGACCAACCTCAGCCAAGCATTGGCGATGGCCGAGCGCACCCGGGGCAGCATCGAGTCCCGCCCGGTCAACCTCGGGACACCGGTTTCGCTGACGATCAGCCTGGGAGTGGCGGCCTACCCCGACCAGGCCAACGACGGTCCAACGCTGGTGGCGCAGGCTGACAAGGCGCTCTACGCTGCCAAAGCGGCCGGCCGGAACCGTGTTGCTGCCGCCGGCACCGGCGAGAGCTAAAGTTCACGAGCGATGACCATGAGCAAGTCCAAGTTCGTCGGCGTGGATGGCTGCCCTTACGGTTGGTTCAGCGTCGGCCTTGACGACTCCGACGGCTACGAAGTGCAAGCGTTCACGACGTTCCGCGAGCTCCTCGACCACTACTGCGAGGCCCGGCTGGTGCTAGTGGACATCCCGATCGGGCTGCTTGAAGATGGTCCAGGCGAGAGAGCTTGCGAACCTAAAGCCCGAGAAGCAGTATGCGCCCGCCGTTCGAGCGTCTTCCCTACGCCACCTCGCACGCTAGTGTGTAGCGTCGCGAATGGGATGTGCTTTAAGTGCGCGAATAAACTGTCGAAGTCCAGTAGATGTGAAGGGATTAGCAGGCAGACCTACCACATAATGGTCAAGATCGCCGAGGTTGACGAAATAATGCGCAGTCGTTGCATGGAGGCACGACCAAAGGTAAGAGAAGTCCATCCCGAGGTCTGCTTCTGGGCATTGAATAGGAAGAAGCCTATGTGCCACCGTAAGAGCGAAAGCGCAGGCATCAAAGAGCGTAAGGGTGTCCTACGGTGCCATGAACCGCGAACCGACAGTATCTACGATTGCGCGTATTCCAAGTATCCCAGGAGCCAAGTTGCGAAGGACGATATCCTCGACGCACTCGCGGCGGCGGTCACGGCCAAGCTCGGATTGGGCTGTCCGGATAACTTCCAACTCCGGACTCTCCCTGAGTGTCCTCCGACAGACAACCAGTGCTTGCCGATGGAGATGGTATACGTAGTGCGGACCTGACGAGCGGAGGACAGGAAGCGAATGAGTACCGAACGGGAACGACCCGGCGGCTCCCTGGCCGAGGTGGTCGGTCTCTTCTTCAAGCTGGGCGTGATCGGCTTTGGCGGCCCGACGGCCCACATCGCGCTCATGGAAGAAGAGGCTGTGCGCCGGCGCAAATGGATAGACCGGCAGCATTTTTTGGACGCCCTCGCGGCGACCAACCTGATTCCTGGCCCCAACTCGACCGAGATGGCTATTCACCTCGGCTATCTGCGCGCTGGTCGGATCGGTGGAGTCATCTCCGGCCTGGCGTTCATCCTGCCGGCCTTTGTCATGCTGCTGGCGCTCTCCTGGGCCTACCGGTCTTACGGCACCATCCCGGAAGTTGGCGCGGTATTTGCCGGCCTGAAGCCGGTGGTCGTGGCGATTATCGTCATCGCCGCCTACCGGCTGGCCGTCACCGGCATCACGGATTGGCGCCTGCTGCTGATCGGCCTGGCGAGCATGGCGCTGACGCTGGCTTTCCGCGGCGGCGAATTGGTCGCTCTACTCGCCGCCGGCCTGCTCGGCATCTGGCTCTACGGTCCGCCCGGCGGACGCTTCCCATGGTTCCCGCGCTCACCCGCCGCAGCCGCCGGGCTGCTCCTGCTACAAGCACCGGCGACCTCCTGGACCGCTAACCTCAGTGCGCTACCGGCCCTGATCTGGGTTTTCCTGAAGGCCGGCGCACTGCTCTTCGGCGGCGGCTATGTTTTGATCCCGTTGATCGAGGGCGACGCCGTCGAGCAGTTCGGTTGGCTGACGCACCAGCAATTCCTCGACGGGGTAGCACTCGGCCAGACGACGCCCGGCCCCATCGTGACCACGGCGACGTTCGTCGGCTACATGGCGGCGAGCTGGACCGGAGCGGTGGTGGCCACCATCGCAGTCTTCCTGCCATCGTTCGTATTCGTGCTGTTCGGCACCGGTCCGTTCTTGGCTCGCATCCAGCACAACGCCTACGCCCGCGCGTTTCTCAAGGGCGTGAGCGCGGCCGTCGTGGGGGCCATCGCCGCGGCATCGGTGCCGCTGGCCGCCGTCGCCCTGAGCACCCCTTGGTCCATTGCGGTCTGTGCAGTGGCAGCCATAGCCCTGGCCCGCTTCAAGATAGACGCGCTCTGGCTAATTGCCGCCGGCGCCATCATCGGCTTCATCCTCGGCCGCTAGGCCGCGCTCGCCGGCCCCCCTATGGTCCCCTGACAAGGGAAGGTTTTTCGTTTCGGGGCGCGATGATGAAAGTTGACAACCTAATCGGGTAGTGGGATGTAGCCCCCCTATGGCCCCCCTGCGCAGCGGGGGGACGGGTATGTTCCCTCCCCCGTCGCAACGGGGGAGGGTTAGGGAGGGGGCCAGCGGGTGAGGCGCGATCCGACCCCCCTCCCGGTGCTATACTCGGCGGGTTGGTATAGCCTGAACGTAACCCCACGGTCGAGAGGAGTAGCGAATGGAGCTGGAGCTAGTCGCCGGACGCATTGACGAGACGGCGGCCGATGCGATTGTCGTCAACCTATTCGAGGGCGTCACCGCGCCCGGCGGAGCCACTGGTGCCGTAGACCAGCGCCTAGGTGGGATGATCTCCCAGGTGATCGCGGCAGGTGACTTCAAGGGTAAGCTCAACGAGGTACTCGTCCTGTATCCACCACGTTCCGGCCCAACCGACCTCCCGGCCGGCGGTGGCGGCCCCTTGGCCCAATCGCTGCCGGAGGCTTTGCCGGCCCAGCGGGTGCTGGTCGTTGGGTTGGGCAAGCAGGACGACTTCGAGCTAGACCACGTGCGTCAGGTGGCGGCCACCGTCGCCAAGCGGGCGCGCGACCTCGGCGCACGGCACGTGGCGACCATCGTCCACGGCGCCGGGATCGGCGGCTTGGCGGCCCGCGACGCGGCCCAAGCCGTAGCCGAAGGATCGCTACTCGGCCTCTATCGCTTCCGGGAGTTCCAAAGTACGGATGATGAGGCGGGCGAGGCCGACCGCGATGTCGAGCGCCTGACGGTGGTGGAGTTCGACGAGTCCAAGCTCAGTGTGCTGCAAGCGGGGCTGAGTCAGGGCGAGACTATCGCCAACGCCGTCTGTTGGGCACGCGATTTGGTCAACCGGCCGGGGAACGACTTGCCGCCGCGCGCCCTCGCCGAGGCGGCGACCGCGATGGCGGGCGAGGCCGGCCTACGCTGCACCGTGCTCGACCGCGACGCCATCGAGGCCGAGGGCATGGGCGCGCTGCTGGGCGTAGCACGCGGATCACGCGAGCCGCCAGCGTTCATCGTCGTCGAGCACGAGCCGGAAGGCACGGCCGAGCAGGCGCCGCTCGTTCTGGTGGGCAAAGGCGTGACCTTCGACACCGGCGGCACCTCCATCAAACCTTCCTCCGGGATGGAGGAGATGAAGATGGACATGGCCGGGGGCGCGGCGGTGCTCGGCGCCATGAGCGCCATCGGCCGTCTCGGCGTGCCGCTGCGAGTGATCGGCGTGGTCCCGGCGGCGGAGAACATGCCCGGTGGCGAGGCCATCCGCCCCGGCGACATCCTGCGGGCGCTGGACGGGACGACCATCGAGGTCATCAACACCGACGCCGAAGGACGGCTCATCCTGGCCGACGCGATTGCCTACGCCCAGCGCTATAACCCCGCGAGTATCGTGGACCTCGCCACGCTCACCGGCGCCTGCTTGGTGGCGCTCGGCGGCCAAGTGGCCGGCTTCATGAGCAACAACGCCGACCTGGCCGACGAGGTCCGGGGCGTTGCGGAGGCGGTTGGCGAGCTGGCCTGGGAGCTGCCCGTCTGGGACGAGGTGTACAAGAAGGAACTGAAGAGCGCCGTAGCGGACATCAAGAACACCGGTGGCCGTTTTGGCGGCGCCATCACCGGCGCCATGTTCATCAAGCGCTTTGCCAAGGATGTGCCCTGGCTGCACCTCGACATCGCCGGCCCGGCGATGGGCAGCGAAGAGGGACCGTACATGCCCAAGGGGGGCACCGGCTACGGAGTTCGCACACTGGTCGAGCTAGCCCGCCAGCGCGCTACCGCGTGACCCGCCTCTCAGTCGGGATGGTCCTCGGGACCTGGCAATGTCCTTTCCGCGTGGACGCCACCCGCAGGCAGTTCTTCACCGCGCCGTATTCCTGATCGGTTATGTCGTCCGGCACAAGTGGTACCTGCTGCTAGAGCGCAGGCGGTTCAACGTACCGTGGCAGGCAGTCCTGACACATGACCTCGACAAGTTCCGGCCCGACTATCTCTGGCTCTGGATCATGCATGATCAGGTAGAACAGGCAGACCGCCTCCACGAGGGCCGCGCTCCCCACAAGTGGGAGTGGTGGTCTGATGTTCACGAGCCGAGCGGCTACCGGCCGATGCCCGACGAAGTCCGCCGCGAGATGCTCGCCGACTGGCTCGCGTCACAACACATGCGCGGTGGCCGCGGCTATGTGCAACGAGTGGTGGCCACCTACCATGCCCACCGCGAGGCGGTCGGACTCCATCCATGCACTCGTGCTTGGGTGGAAGAGCAACTCGGAGCCTTCTAGTGCTCCGGCCGACACCATCACCGCGGATCAACAAGGTGCCTGTTCGGTCACGCGTGCCTGTACTCGGCCAGCCTCGTATACTGAGAGGGAGGCATTGCGCGTACTTCTGCCTTCCTAGACAGGCTCTGGACTCGCCGCTCCCGGCAGCGTAAGAACGTGTCAACGCAACCTCCCACTCCGCACAGTGGCGCCGGTGACACCGCGTCCCCGGCAGACGATGTGGCCGCGCCGCCTCCCTCCAGAGAGGCACAGCCGCTCTCTGAAGAAGACACTCCCGCTACGACAGGCTCTCCGCCTGAGCCAGTCTCATCCGACGAGCCAGCCGACGACGACGCGCCCGACGCTGCGCCGCGCAGCCAGCGTGAAGTCGTCATGGACGAGCTGCGCTACTGGCGCCGGACGGTGGTGCTTGGCGTGATCGCCGGCGCGCTTTACACGCTGACGCGCTGGGATCAAAGCCGTATTCCGACCAGCCGTCGTCCGCGGACGGGGTCGCGGTAGCTGCTCGAGACGGGGCCAGGACGCGGGCCGCCGGAGATATGGCTTCCGGCGTGTACCGCAACGACGGGGACGGAGTGTGGGTAGGTAGCTCCACACGAGCCCTCCTACTCTTGTCAGAGACGGCAAGCCGCCAAGCGTCCGCAACCGGGGCGCTCCACACCCGTTAGCCTTTTACCGGCCGCGCGCGACCGCACCTTTGGCCGCGCTGCGTGAAGCCGTTACGCACATGAAAGCCACGATGAACGTGCCTAGACACTCCCAGCTTGCTGCTGCCCATGGGGCAGAGCCGCGTCCGCCGCACTTCCCTACGGCGGCGGAGTTGCTGGCGTTGGAGCAAGGTGATCCGCAGTTGCGGCGCCGCACGTGGGCGGCGCTACGAACGCGGTTTGCCACATTCCTGCTGGAGCAGACGGACACAGCGGACGGCGCAGCCAATACTCCCGAGCGACACGAGCCGCCGCTGGCCGCCCCGGCGGCCTGACAGAGGTTTGGACCTAACCCCCGTCCCCCCGCCGCAGCGGGGGGACCATAGGGGGGCTACATCCCACTACCCGATTAAGTTGTCAACTTTCATTAGGGAGGGGGTTGGGGGTAGGTTCGCCACTCCACAGGAAAAACCTCCCCAGTCAGGAGAAGAGCCGGGGGTGAGGCCCGGCTAGGCGTCCTGGCGTTCGAGTAGCTCGATCTCGTAGCCGTCCGGGTCGTCTATGAAGGCCATCTTGCGACCACCGGCAAAGACCTCGCGCCAGCCATCGGGCCAGATTTCCAGGCCATTCTGCTCAAGCTCCGCGCACTTCGCCGTCAGGTCGGGGACGCCGATGGCGAGATGCATCAGGTCTTCCGGCACGTTGAGGTTGTAGTCGGCGGAGTAGGTCAGCTCCAGCGTCGGCGCGTTGCCCGGTAGCTCCAGGTGAACCACTTGGTTGCCTTGCGGCGAGCGGGCGCTCCGGCTCTTCACCCGGAAACCGAGATGGTCGCAGTAGAACCTGACCGAACGCTCCAGGTCGCTGACGCGGATGCGCGTGTGCAGAAAGACAGCCATGTGCTCCTCCTCAGGTGAGCGACAGTTGTGCAACGATACCGTGAACCGGATAGCGGCGCACTAGTAGTGGATGTCTACGCTCGTCCGCTCGCGGGCCGACTGCAAGATCGCGTCGCAGATGACGGCGTTCCGGTAGCCGTCCTCGAACGTCGCCCCATACGGCGCCACGTCCTTGTCGTTGACAATAGCATCCAGGAGATGCGCGATCTCGTGGACGAACGTGTGCTCCCAGCCGATGATGTGTCCCTGCGGCCACCACCACTCGTAGAAGGGATGGTTGGCCTCAGTCACCAGCACGTTGCGGAAACCCTGCGCGTCGGCCGGATCAACGCCGGGCAAGTGTACGTCCAGCTCGTTCAGCCGCTCCAGATTGAACGAGATCGAGCCGTTTTCGCCATTGATTTCGAACGTGTTGAGGTTCTTCCGGCCGGTGGCAAAGCGCGTCGCTTCAAGTGTGCCGACGGCCCCGTTCTCGAACTCGACGGCAGCCTCAAAAGCATCGTCCACATCCACCGACCGCCGGCCGCCGCTCTCGTCCGGGTCGTCGCGCTCGCCGATAAACGTTGCCGCGAGCGCCATCACGCGCTTTGGCTCGCCCACCAGAAAGCGGCCGATGTCAATGATATGCGCGCCGAGGTCGCCGAGCGCGCCGCTGCCGGCGAGGTCGGCATGATAGCGCCACTGGGCCACCGTCGGGTCCGCGCCCCACTCCTGGAGGTAGCGGGCGCGAAAGTGGTAGATGCGGCCCAACAGACCTCGCTCGATGAGCAGCCGCGCCTGCCGGATGGCCGGCACAAAGCGATAGTTGAAGGCGCAGAGGTGCTTCACGCCGGCCTTATTCACGGCGTCGAGCATCTGCTTGGCCTCGGCGGCGGTCCGCGCCAGCGGTTTCTCGCAGAGGATGTGCTTACCGGCTTCGGCCGCTGCGATGCACGGCTCGGCATGTACGTTGTTCGGCCCACCATTGTCGAACAGCTGGATACGGTCGTCCTTCAGCATCTCCCGCCAGTCGGTGTAGTAACCGGCATAGCCGAAACGCTGCGCCGCCGCCTGCACCGCCGCCTCGTTGCGCCCACAGATCGCGACCAGCTCCGGCACGGCCGGCGGCGGCCACGTCATGTACGGCAGCTTGCGGAAGCCGTTGGAGTGCGCCTTGCCCATGAAGGAGTAGCCGAGCATCCCTACGCCAATCGTCGGGGCATCGCCCGCCCCGGCGGCCGTGCCCATCGTCACAAAGCCCACCTGCTGCTCAGACATCGCGCTCCTCCTCTACTGTCCCCCACTCGCACCCTCCCCGTCCCCCTGCATAGCGGGGAGACCATAGGGGGCTGTGCTAATCCTCGCCAAACGCGGCGTCGAAAGCCACGGCGCTCGGCGCGAAGTCAATCCGCTTCACGAACTGCGCCGCCTCCGCTGCCCCCCACTCCCGGTCCATGCCCGAGTCTTCCCACTCCACCGAGAGCGGCCCTTGGTAGCCAATGTCATTCAGCGCGCGGATGAAGTTGTCGAAGTTGATGTCGCCATGTCCCGGCGAGACGAAGTCCCAGCCGCGCCGATGGTCCCCGAACGGCAGGTAGCTGGAGATGATGCCGGCTTTGCCGTCGCGGTTGATCTTGGCGTCCTTGACGTGGACGTGATAGATACGGTCGGCGAAGTGGCGGGCAAAGATGGCCGGGTCCACGCCCTGCCAGATGAGGTGGCTGGGATCGAGATTGAAGCCGAATTCCGGCCGGTGGTCGAGCGCTTCCAAGGCGCGCTCGGCCGAGTAGAGGTCGAAGGCAATCTCCGTCGGATGGACCTCCAAGGCGAAGCGAATGCCGTGCTTGCCGAACTCGTCCATGATGGGATTCCAACGCTCGGCGAATAGCTCAAACCCGTCGGCGATCATCTGCGGTTCGGTCGGCGGGAACGAGTAGATCAAGTGCCAGATCGAAGAGCCGGTAAACCCGTTGATGACCTCCACGCCGAGATTCTTGGCGGCTTGGGGGCCGGCCATCATCTGCCGGATACCCCATTCACGGATTTGCTCCGGCTGATCGGCCAGCTCGTCCGGCGCAAAGCCGTTGCTGCGGGCGTCGTTCGGGTCCAGCACGAGCTGGCCTTGCAGATGCATGGAGATGGACCATACGTCGAGGCCATGCGCCGCCAGGATGGCCCGCTGCCCGGCGCAGTAGGCCGGATCGGCAGCGGCCTGCTCGGCGTCGAAGTGGTCACCCCAACAGGCCAGCTCGAGGCCCTCGTAGCCCCAACCGGCGGCCTTCTCGGCCAGCGTGGTCAGTGGGAGGTCGGCCCACTGGCCGGTGAAGAGAGTCACAGGTCGTCCCATCGTCACACCTCCGGTGCTTGCGATTTCACAACGCTCAGGTGAGCGGCTCCGCGCTTGTCCTGAACGCTCCGGCAACACTCGTCCCAGACGTCGCAACCGGTGCGGCCGCAACAGGAGTACGGGCAGCACACTGCAAAGCATCCTACTCCCGGCGCAATAGTGCGTCAACTACGCTCCGTTGCCGCTCGTTGCGCCTACTAGCTAGCGAGGTGATGGAGTTTACGCTGCGACCTAACACACAGTTGTCGGAATAAAGTGCCTCTGTCGCGTGAGGAAGGCTGCAACCAGCCTGGTATACTCGTGCTTGCAGAGTATCGAGAGGCGGGGAAACGACGCGATGAGCGACACCGCAATCCAAGACACGACCATCGAGCCACTGGCGACGGTGCCGGCGCGGTTGCTGGGGGTGCGCCGCGAGCTGAATCTGCTGCGGTACGGCCCCAGTGAGCTATTGGTGGCGCGTCGCGGCGAGGAGATCATCGGGGCCGTGCGGCTGGCACAACGGGACGACCCCGAGCTACGCCACGGCCTCATCACCGATCTCACGGTCGAAGCCGGCCAAGAGGGGACCGCCGACCTCCCGGAGCGGTTGATCGAGGCGGCAGAGCAGCGGCTCCGCGTACATGAGGTCACCAGGATTGATGCCCTTATCCTCGATGGACAGGGCCTCGCGCTGCCCTTCTACAACCTCGGCTTCTGGTCCTCGCGACGGACCGTCGTGCTGGGCTGGGACCTCACGAACCTGGCGGACATTCCGCTGCCGGACCACGTCCGGATCGTCGAAACGCCACACCCGGACCCGGTAGAGATCGGCCGGCTCGTCCTCAACTCGTATCAGCCCTACTGGACGTGGTGGAAGGACCCGCGCAAAGATCGGAAGTGGTACCGGGTGGAGTTGCAGCCGACCGACCTCTCCGGCTTTGCCGAGCGCGCCGAGGCGCGGGTGCGCGCGGCCGTCGAAGCGGCCATCGGCAGCGCGAACGGGCCGGGCCAACCCAAGCAGACGTACTTCATCGCCTATCACGACGGACGCCCGGTGGCGCTGTGCGACGCCAAGGTGCCAGGCGACGGCGAGGATGCCTTCGACTGGGGCGTGCTGGTGCTACGGGACTTCGGCGGCAAAGGGCTGGCCTCCGCTCTCCTCAGCCGGGCGCTGCATTGGCTACGGGACCAGGGGCAAACGACCGCCGACCTGACCGTCACGTCCGGTCTCGACGACTACGACCCCATCGTCTACGTGGCCACCGTCGCCAATCGCGCCCAGATCCGCGGCGAGTTCCTCAACTTGGTCAAACGCCTCTTCGACGACTGACACGTCCGAGCAAGACGGGAAACGTCAATCCAAGCCTAATGGATCGCGCGCGCCAGCTCGATGATGAACTCGGTATCGTGCTGGGCAGCCTCAGCGCTGGTGCGTGGCTCCAAGCCCTGCGTGATGCACTCGTGGAAGTGCAGCCACTCCCGCTTGAACGCCTCTTCGTAGGAGGCGGTGACGCGCGTCTCCGTATGCACCGGTCCGTCCTGGCCCGCTTCCATCGCTTGCAACGTGACGATGGTGGGAGCGGACCGCAGAAACGGTGAGGGGAAGGTGATCGTCACCCGCTCGTCGGCGCCATAGCACGCGAACTCCTGACGAAACTCCCGTAGCTGGCCCAGGTCGGCCCAGGTGTAGCTCACGCGCACCCCATTGGGATAGCGCAGCAGCGCCGCAATGTTGCGGCCCCACACCTCGATGGCCACGATGGCCTCAGGACGACCGAGCAGCCCGCGCAACGAGTAGATGTCGTGGATGCTCGAACCCATCAGCGTTCCGAAAGCGCCCCGCTGCGCGGCTGTCGCCTCCGCGCCGAGCGATTCTGTCAGCGCGGCTTCGTGCTCACGCTGACCCGCTTCCAGGATCGCGGCCGGCACGTCGGGCGCCCGGTGGACCGGATGGTGCGCCGTATAGAGGTCGTTGCTGGGGTGCATGTGCCGCGCGTCAACGAAGAACAGGCTGCCGGCAGCTTGCATGGCGCGGACGCGGCGTTGTCCGTACTGATAGCCGGGGTCATACCGTTTCATGTACGCCAACTGGGTCACTGTTCCGCTGCGTTCACGGGCAGCCTGAGCCGCGTTCACGAACGCTTGCGCCTCGCGCTGCGTATAGCAGAGCGGCTTTTCGACGAGCGCGTGCTTGTCGGCGGCCAGAGCCGCGAGCGCCGGGGGCACGTGCGAGCCGCTGGAGCAGATGAGGACGGCATCTATCGCCGGGCTGGCGCAAAGGTCGTGATAGTCCGCGAAGCAGTACACATCGGGCACGCCATACTTCGCCGCCACCGCCGCCAGTGTGCCCGGCGACACGTCGCAGAGGGCACTGATCGCAAAACGGTCATCCAACTCGCGGAGATAGGGGAGGTGCATGATCTGGGCAATGCTCCCGCAGCCGATGACCCCAACGCGGATACGCTCATCACTACTCATCGTCCCTCTCCTCCCCACGACTGCTCCGACCGCGCTTCACTTATGGCCCGGCTGGCCCGTTTTCTCGTACCGACAGGATACCGGCACTCTCTCTGGCCGAACCTAAGCCGAGTCAGCCCTCTGTCGCTGGTACGGTACCGACCAACGACTACTTGATGCCAGTACGGTCATATGGAGGGGCTGGTGCCCGGCTACGTAGGTGAGGTGGTGACCAACTGCGGGTCAGAGGCCATAGTCCAGCACAGGAGATCTTAAGAACATGATGACCTCCTGTTCTCTCCACTACCTGCCGCTACTGGAGCACAAGAACAGAGCGCTGGACCAAGCTGCTCCGCCGCGTGGGTGGGATGCAAGCGTTCCTCACCTAGCACCCAGGGAGAAGGAGACACGCTTCTCCCATCGTCCGGCGCTGTCGTCCATCAGCCACACATGGTCTGCGAATGCATTGAGAGGGAGGTGGTCTGATGCTACGACCGAAAACTCCCGCTCAACTGACGCGAGTAGATCACCATCCTTTGAAACCGCAACAGTGAGATGGGGTGTGACGATGTCGAATTGCCCCCCGTAGGGAGGAGACTCGGGGAACTCGTGAGCAGTCTGATTGATCAGTTGGACAAATGGGGCTGAGGGCATGGGAGCCAGATATACGACATTGGGGAACCTTGCGATGTGGTCGAGGGTGAACGCAAAGGGCTGTATCGCCGCGAACAGCTTGGACAGGCGGCTGAGAGTATCAGCGGAGGGCTTAACGCCGGGAATGAATGGGGAGTTGATTGTAATGTGTGCTGGCATGCCCCGAGTGGCTGCCGGATCATATTCTGATCGGCATCGACCCACTAGCACCTCGGCCTCAGGCACAGTGACTACGAGAGCAGCTTTGATCTTGCGGCCGCCTACGTTCTGTGCCATCGTCAAGCTTCTGATCCTTGGCGTCGAGCGCGATGGACGAATCTCAAAGTGAAGGCTCTCGATTTTGTCCAGATTGGTGGAGTCATCGAGATAGAGCCGCAGGCTCACGTAGATAGCCTCCCTCGATCAGCGAGCGCTTCTCCGCCTCCGCTTCCTCGATGATGAGGTCCTTGTGCCGCTCATAGTAAGCGACCGCTTCCACCGCGGCGCCAACCGGCAAGCCGAACTGACGTGCTGCTTCAGCCACGTCCCAGCCCTCAACCCTCATGGTGGAGACGAACTGCCCCACGGTCATCTTGCGGCCTTTGATGGATAGCTGCTTGCGCCAGCGGTGCGGCCGCCACTCCAGGTATTCGTACCGCTCGTCCGGCGCGAGGTCGTTACTCATGAATTGCTCCCGTGGGTCTTACTCGTCGTAGGTTAGCGCTCTCTAGGAGCGCCGCGAGAACATCATCCACCCTGCCATAAGTGTACGCCTGACGACGCCGGGTCTGCACCACCCATTTCCAGCACAGAGGCGGACCTACCCCCGGCCCAACGAGCTGTGACCCATGGACTTCAAGGGCCACTTCCCCCTGCTGCCGGCCGCCGTGCGGACTTCCCTTTCCCGGAGGGAAGGTACCGGGGGATGCAATTCCAGTCCCCTATGGTCCTGGATTCCCGCCAGCGCGGAAATGAAGGATTTCGTAGCAATGATGACCGCTTGGGTGGGCTGGTACCATAGGCTGGCCAGCCGAATGCTCGGTAGGGGAGTGAGATGAGAATGGTGCGATGGCTGCTGTAGCTACACGGGTGCTTACGCCGGGTCAGATCGCCACGTTCAATCGTGACGGCTTTATCGTGCTGCCGGATGTGTTGGGCGACAACTTTCTGTCGCGGCTGCGGGCCAACCTGGACGACCTGCTGCGGAACGGTGTTGCTACGGCGGCAGAGAACGCCGATTTCTCAATCGAGAGGGCTGATGGCGCTACATCAATCCGCAAGATCAACAACTTCATCCGTTACGGCGAGGTGTGGTGGGAGCTGGCCGCGCACCCGACGATCCTGGGGGCGACCCGTGACCTCATCGGATCGGAGGTGCGGTTGCACCACACCAAGCTGATGGTCAAGGCGCCTTATGAAGGATCGGCCAAGGAGTGGCATCAGGACCTGGCCAGCTATGCGCCGCGCGAAGAGCATCCGCAACTCATCGCGCAGGGGCGCGCGGTGACGCCGGAAGACGCGCCGCTCATCGCGGCTCAGACATATCTGGACGACTCCACGCCGGAGAACGGCTGCCTGCAATTCATCCCGGGTAGCCATACGTGGGGCTTGCTGGACGCCGCGACACTGTCGCGCGACGAGCCGCTGCCCGGTGCGACCGTGGTCGAGGCACCGGCGCGGGCCGGGAGCGTGGCGCTGTTCCATTGCATGATCCTGCACTACTCGGCGCCGAACCTCTCGCCGCACCCGCGGCGCGGCCCGATTGTTCAGTACATGCCGGGGCCGGAGGACGTGCGCGTGCCGCTGAAGGACAACTCCGGCAGAGTAGCCGGCCACGGCCACCGGTTCTAGGCACCGGCCCCCACCCCAACCCTCCCCCGTTGCGACAGGGGAGGGAGCACCTCGTCTCCCTGCCGCAGCGACTGCCCTTCCCCGTCCTCCCGTCGAAACGGGGGGACCATAGGGGGGCCAGTCCATGACCGCTACCCGTCGGTGGGCCAACTGGCGATGAAGGCTTCGGTCTCGACGCTGGCGGGAAGCTCGTTGAAGTAGTAGTACATCGGAGCCGACTGGAAGGCTGGCTCGAACTGCTCGTCGTCGGACTGGAGATCGGCATCGAGCTGCTTGAACCGGCTCCAGAGAGTTTCGATCTCTTCGATGGAGAAGCGGTCGGCAAACTCGGGACCCCAGTTCAGACTGATCGAGTGTGAACTGTTGGCCCGCGACCGGGTGTCCTCAGTTACTTTGGTGCCGGGGATTTTCAGAGCCCGCAGGTGGATCACCGCCTTGCACAGGTAGATCGTCAGCACCGTCTTGCCGCTGGCACCGGCGCCCGGCTGGAGCGCCTCCAAGCTGGCGCGGTAGGCCGCTGCGTCGCGAGTGATGACGGCGCGCAGAGCGGCCTCGGTGAGGTCTTGCAGGCGGGCGCTGCGCTGATCCATAGTGTCGAACCGCTCCCGCGCCCAGGGCGCCAGACTGTCGGCAAAGCCAAGCTCCGGGTAGAAACCGAAGATGGTGTGGCCGCCGTGGAGCGTGCGGCGGAGCTTGGTGGTGTAGTCGCTGCCCCAGTGGATGAGGAAGTTGCTATAGATCACGCCGTCCCCGGCCCGCAACTCGACCGGAATGCCGCCGGTGACCGCCTTCATTCTGTCTGCCGACAACTCGGTGTTTTCCTGCGCGGTATTCAGGCGCCGGTGGCTGCCGGGGATCACCCACAGCACGTTGTCATCGTATAGGGGCACGTTCCACTGGGTATAGCGGGGGCCGTTCTCCAGGAAGTCGGCTTGGAGGGCTTCCAACGGAGCCATGTCTATCGGATGCACGTCGCGGTGCCAGCCGGTGCCCCCTGGATGGTCGCGTACCGGGCTGCACATCATCATCATCTGCGTCACATTCGGCACGGGGTTACAGAGGATCTGGCTGGCAACGTCGAGGGTGCGGTCAGCGACCCAGAAGTCCTCGACGACGTTGGCGGTCTCCTCGTCAATCAGCCCCGGTCGCTCCATCATCACGCGGGGCTGGCGGGCCGTTTCCCACTGGCCGCCGGGGGGATCGCCGGGCTGTCGCTCGCGTGCCCAGACGACCTTTTGCCGCTCCAGGATGGTCTCACAGCTGGCGCGCATGGAGTCGAGCTTGTCGGGCGGAACGATCCCGGGGATGACAAGATACCCCTGGTCCATGAACAGGTCTCGGTCTACGCGCATGTCCGTACCCTCCCTCGCGGCTCGCTCACCACAATAATCGGGCCTACTCGTAGCATCCCACTTCGCAACGCCGACCCTCAGCCGGAGTGTCCCAAGTCCGCTGCTCCGAGGCCGAGGCGAGGTATGCAGCGGGTGATCGGAGCTTACGGCCGATGTGCGGCACTTGTCAATCGGCGGGGACTGCGTGGGGGACGGCTGCCGGTGGTGACGCTCCGCTGAGTACGGTCCTGCCCCGGCTGTGTACGCTGTGGGGGGCACGCTCTTGTATGCTGAGGCTGGCGATGCCCCGGCTGTGCGGATGGAGGGAGAGCATGAAGACGATTCGGGACGTGCTGTGGCTGTGGGGTACTACGGTGAATGCACTGGAGTACTATGGCTTTCGCCCCTCCAAGCTGTCGGTCGGCGAGGGGTTGGACATCCTGGGGCTACCCAGAGCGATGATGTGTGGCAACCTGCCACCGACGGAGGAGGAGTACGCTCCGGTCGCTGACCGCCGCGAGCTGCTGTGGGAGATGAGCTTCGACGCCGGGTTCTCGTTCGAGCGGCCACTGGCGCCCATCGTGAAGCTGCACCAAGCCCACCCGAACGTCACGGGCGTGCTCCTGGACGACTTCAGCACGGCGGAGATCAGCCGTGGCGCGACGCCCGACGTGCTCGCGCGGATGCGGCGGGCCATGCCGGCCTCGCTGCAACTGTGGGCGGTCATCTACTCGATGAGTCTCGACATACCCAACCTGACCGAGTATCTCCAGCATCTGGACGGAATCAGCTTTTGGGTGTGGCACGGCCGCGACCTCCCGGCCTTGGCCGAGCAGGCCGAGCGATGTTATGCGCTGAGTGGTGGCAAGCCGATGATCGTGGGCCTCTACTTCTACAATTTTGGCGAGGACCGGCCACTCGCTAACGAGGAGATGCGCGGGCAATTGGAGACGGGGCTAGAGCTGGTGCGCGCCGGTCGCTGTCGCGGGCTTTGCTTCCTCTCCTCCTCGATCATGGACGTGGGCTTGGAGTCCGTTGAGTGGACCCGGCAGTGGATTGCCGAGCACGGCGACGATCCGCTGTAGAATGATGGGGGCGGCCGATGCTTGGATTCCTGCTTTCGCGGGAATGACGATTTGTGCATTGGTCTCCCGCGGCGGAAATGACGACTTCTGCGTGATGGAGGTGTGGCGTGAGTGTTGAGCGTCTACGGGGACTGTGGCGTGAGGATCGGCCGGTCAGTGCGGCCTGGCTATCCACGACCGATGGCCTGATCGCCGAGACGATGGCGCACAGCGGGTTTGACGTGTTGGTGCTCGATATGCAGCACGGCATGACGATTGGGCCGGATCGGGCGGCGGCTTGGCTGCAAGCCGTCGGGAACGCCGAGGTGACGGCCCTGGCGCGCGTGCCTTGGAACGAGCCGGTGCATATCCAGTACATTCTCGACGCCGGGGCCGACGGCGTGATCGTGCCGTTGATCGCCTCGCCCGCCGACGCGGCGAAGGCTGCCGGGTCCTGCCGCTATCCGCCGCTGGGATTCCGCAGCTGGGGACCTAACCGCGCCCGTTTTCGCGCTACGGGCGATTACCGCCTGTGGGCGAACGAGCAGGTGGTGTGTATTGCGCTGGTGGAGCACATTGACGCCGTGAACCAGATTGAGGCGATTGTCGAGACGCCGGGTCTCGACGGCGTGTTTATCGGGCCGAACGATCTCGGCTTCAGCATGGGTCAGCCACCAGGGGAGCACGACGAGCAGCACGCGGCCGCCTGCCAGCGGGTCGCCGACGTGGCGCGGGCGGCGAACAAGGTGGCGGGGATCTACAGCGGTGCGGACCCGGAAGATGCGCTGCGCTACGTGGCGCAGGGGTTCAATTTCTGCCCGATTGCCAGCGACGTCGGCCTGGTCCGCGACGGCGCCGTCGCGGCGATCGAGCGGTTCCGGCAGGGCTGAGGCCGGCGGATTGGGCGCCGGTGAGTCAGTGAGGAGAGACAACACGATGGAGCCTGAACAGCCCGCTGGGACTGAGACGGTCGTACTCACGCTACAGGTGTGGCAGGAAGATGACTACTGGGCCGGTGAATGCGTCGAGCTGGGTACAGCCACTGATGGACCCTCGGCAGATGCCGTAATCGAGGAACTGCAGGAGCTAGTGACCATCCACTTGAACGGCTTAGATGACATCGGTGAGCGTGAGCGCGTATTTCGGGAACGAGGTATCGCCGTCTATCGAACACCGCCGGAGCGGATGGCGGTAGGCTCCGTGCCGGTGAGCCTCAAGACCTCGGTGAGGGTGCAGCTTCAAGCGTGGCCGCTACCGCCAGCTGAGGAAGCTCAGGAACGGCTGGCAGCCGCGGTATCGGGTTGAGCGATTGTGGCACAAGCACTTCCCGCCATTACCGGGCCGCAGTTGATGAGACTACTCGAAAAAGACGGGTGGGTTCGAGGACGCCAGGCACAACATGGCATCTTTTTCTCCCGCCGATTTGGGGACGATGATGTTCGCACAACTGTTATCCCAAACAAGCGTGGCTCCCTCAAGCCACCCACGCTCAACCGCATTCTTGGCCCTAAACAGACCGGCATCGGGCGGGACGGCTTGCGCCGCTTACTGAATAAGTACGGCCGACACTAATCGCCCCAGGGTGAGTGCCACCCAGCAGGCACGCACCGCAGCGCCGCTACTCGGCGTGGAGGCGGAGGCGTGCCCAGCGGACACCGACGGCAGCATCGTCGCCAGCGTAGAAGGCCACCAAGACGTCGCCGTCGGGGAGGAGGACGGCGCGGGGATGGCCAAAGCGCCAGGCGAGCATGTCCTGCCATAGCTCGCCCTGATCGCGCGGCGTTCCCGTGCCGGACTCGGTCCCGGCCGGGCTGGCGTACACGACAAGATCGCGGCTGCGGTCCCAGGTGCGGCCGAAATCGTGGCTGACGGCGGCACGGATGCCGGGTGGGTGACCCCGGTGGGCATAGACCGCCACCAGCCGGTCGCCGCCGACGGGCAGCGGTTGGCAATGCTGGCCGGGCAGACCGGTCCCGACGGGCGTTGTCCAAGCGCGGCCGTCGGGAGTACCCCAGGCGATGTGGATGTCTCGATCTTCGCCGCTGGTCGCATCGTGGGTCCAGAACATCGCCACGAGCCGGTCAGTATCGGGGTGGCGACCGAGGCGCTGGTCCCAGTAGTAGAGGGCAGCATCGGGGTGCGTGGCCACGGTGACGTATTCCGGCCATGTCGCGCCGGCATCGGCGGAGAGGCGCAGGCGGGCGCCTGGCCGGGGGGTGGACCGGTCGTCGTAGGCTTTCCAGTGCTCATACGGTTGAGCGAGCACGCCGCCGGGCAGTGCCAGGACGGACGAGGAGCAGGGCGAGGCCGCGGCGTGTGGCGCGGTAGGCACCGCCTGCCGGTGGCCCCACGTGCGACCGCCATCGGTGGAGGTGGTGTGGAACACGCGCATCGGCAGCAGCCCTTGGGTCTGCGGGTGAACCCACGGTAGCTCAGGGCGCGAACGATCCACCCACAAGCTCGTGCCGGTGAGCACACCGGGAGTCAGCTCCGCAATCGCGAGGCACTTGACCTCGCCCGGAGTATCGTCCCACGCGCCGAGGCCAAAGCCGTCGTGGCGTAGCTCCCAGGTATCGCCCTGGTCCGTGCTGGCAAACACGCAGACGTGGCCATCCAGCGAATCGCGGGCACTGCCGCGCCGGAAGGCGACGAGCGCGGTGCCATCGTGGAGGAGGCTGATGGTCGTGTGGGCACAGACGCGACCGTAGGGCGGACCATCTGCTGCATCGTACACATAGCCCGATCCGATGACGCGCATCGGCAATTCTCCTTCGCCGGACGGTACCGGCTCAACTCAAGGAAACGCGGTTATTAGCGCCGCGCGAAACTCGCGGTCGTTGACTACATTAACAATAGTATCCCCACGAGTGTTTGTCTCAGCCGCCCGTGGTCCCGGCTGGCGTATGTGCGCTGCTGCCCGAGCAGGAGGAGATAGGACATGGCGACGATGGATGAGCTGCGAGCGAGCGTGCGGCGGAGCTTCCCGGAGCTTGACGTAATCGAGGACGAGGGGTTGCGGGATAAGGTGGTGGAGGCGTGGGCGTTTGCGCTCTCGCAAACGGAGTTCACCGCCATCGAGCAAATACGTGGCTCCGGCAATCCGACGACGCCACGCCTGAAGCAGGGCACGCAGACGGAGCATCTGCGCGGCGTCGCTCGCATCGCGCTGACGATGGCGGATTCGTTAGAGCAGGTGGTCGGCCCGGTGGGGATTAATCGCGATCTGCTGGTTGCTTGTGCGCTGTGCCACGACGTTGGCAAACCGTTCGAGTTCAGCCCACGCAACCAGGCCCGCTGGCAGGCCGACCCCGCCGCCGTAGGCTATCCCTCCATTCGGCACCCGCCTTACGGCGTCTACGTGGCCCTCACCGTCGGCCTACCGGAAGCGGTCGCGCATACTGCGGGCGCCCACTCCGGCGAGGGCGAGCGCGTCGAGCGGAGTCTGGAGAACACCATCGTCCACCTCGCCGATCACGCCTTCTGGACGGTCCTCGGCCGTGCCGGGGCATTGATCGAAGCAGACTAGCAGCAACCGGGGCGCGACACAGCCAATGAGAGCGATGCAAGCCGTCCGGTCGCGCGTCGCCCACACGTTCATCAACCGGGATTTTGCCCTGTTCATGGGCGGCAGCTTCATCTCGGCGATGGGCATGTGGTTCCGCGCCGTCACCGTGAGCTGGGTGGCGTTCGAGTTGACCGGCTCGGCCTTCTACCTCGGCATGCTGACGTTCGCGCAGTTGGCGCCGATCCTCTTTTTCGGGCTGCTGGGTGGCGTGCTGGCCGACCGGGTGGACCGGCGGCGGCTGATGCTCACGGTGAGCAGTGCCGTCACGGTGCTCAACACGCTCTTGGCAGCACTGGGCGCGGGCGGTTGGCTGAACCCGGCGATTCTGCTGGGGCTGGTGGCCACGCTCGGCCTGTGCGACGCCGTGATGTTTCCGACGTGGCAGGCCGTCATCAAGGACCTGGTACCGACCGAGCGATTGCGAACCGCGGTGGCCGTCAGCTCGGTGCGCTTCAATCTGTCGCGGGTGCTGGCGCCAGCATTGGCCGGTGGTCTGTTGAGCATCGCCGGACCGGCGGCGTGCCTGGCGGTGAGCGCGGGTAGCTCGCTCGGCATTATTCTCGTGACCTTGGCCATTCGCCCACGGAAGCTCACGGAGAGCCGGCCCGTATCGTGGTGGGCGGCCATCGGTCAGGGCCTCGACTACGCGCGGCGGGAGGTGGACGTGCGCCGGCTGCTGCTTGTGACCGGCGGGTTCGGCCTGCTGGTGCTGCCGCACCAAGCCTTCTTGCCCGCCTACACCGAGCGGCAGCTCGGCCTGGGTCCCGACGGTCTCGGCACGCTGCTGACGGCCGGGGGAATTGGGGGGATCATCGGCGCGCTGATTACGGGCAGCAAATACACCGACAACCGCGAATACCGGGCGATGGGCACCTTTACGATTGTGACCGGGGCAGGGCTGCTGATTCTAGGGTTCATCCCAACGGCGGCGGCGGCGCTGCTCGGAATGGTCATCGTCGGTATTGGCTCTATCGGCTTCTGGACCGCCGCGCAGTCCACGGTCCAGCTGATCGTCCCCGACCGATTGGTGGGCCGCGTGATGAGTCTGTACGTGGCCCTGTCGGCCGGGTCCATGCCACTGGGGAGCCTGGCGCTGGGGAGTATCGCCGAGCAGGGCGACACCCGGATCGTCATGGTCATCGGCGGCGCGAGCGCAGTGCTGCTCTGCCTGCCGCTGCTGCTACGGCGGCCGCCACCGGAACGACGGTGATCGCCACCCGGCCGGCGCGTACTTGACCGCAGCAGTAGTGCGGCCTAGACTAGCGAGCCAAGGTGACCGCTAGGGGAAGGGAGACATAGGCCGCAGGAGTTACCGATCGGAAGCACGCACGCACAAGTGGGGGGATGGCTCCTGCCCTCACCCCGGCCCTCCCCCCCTGGGAGAGGGCAGTTGGATTCCCGCTTTCGCGGGAATGACGACTTTTGCAAAGGTCTCAGAGGGGAAACGATGGCCGTGACCGCAGATGGGCAAGCCTACGATGTCCAGATCGAGTTCACCATGCCCGAGGCACACAATCGCTTCTGGGCTATTCCGATCCTGGGTATCGCCGTGAAGCTCATTCTCCTGATCCCGCACATCATTATTCTTAGCGTCCTCGCACATGTCACCGCATTGCTCTTCCTCGTCACCTGGATACCGGTCTTGTTTGGTGGCCGGTATCCGTCGTGGGGATATGCGCTGACCGGTGGTACGTTGCGGTGGAATGCCAACGTCGCTGTTTACCTCGTCGGCTTTACGGATCGTTACCCACCGTTCCGCCTCGGCAAAGCCGCCACGGGCGAGGGGCCGTATGACGTTGAGGTGGACTTCACCGTTCCCGCGGAGCATAATCGCTTCTGGGCCATTCCGGTCATCGGTATCGTCGTGAAGCTCATTATCCTCATCCCGCATATCATCATGCTCCAGCTGTTCTCCATTGCCGTCATGGTGCTCTGTCTTGTGACCTGGATTCCCGTACTGCTCAACGGCCACTACCCCTCCTGGGGGCACGAGTTCATCGGCGGTACCTTACGCTGGAACACGCGGTCCACGGCCTATTTCTATGGCTTGACCGACCGGTACCCGCCCTTCCGGCTGAGTAGGTAAGGGGGCCGCGGGCCGCAGGAGTTACCGACCGGAAGCACGCAGTAGAGGAGGAGCAAGATGGCCATGACCGCAGACGAGCAAGCCTATGATGTCCAGGTGGAGTTCACCGTTCCCGAGTGGCACAACCGTTTCTGGGCCGTTCCGGTGGTAGGTATCGTCGTCAAGCTCATTCTTCTGATCCCGCATATGCTTATCCTTTCGGTCCTCGGGCAGGTCGTCGCACTGCTCTTCCTCATCACCTGGATACCGGTCTTGTTCGGCGGTCGTTATCCGTCGTGGGGGTACGAACTGATCGGGGGTACGTTGCGGTGGAACACCAATGTCAACGCTTACCTCTACGGCCTGACCGACCGGTACCCGCCGTTCCGCTTTGGGAAGGCTCCTGAGGGCGAGGTGCCGTATGAGGTTGACGTGGACTTCACCGTGCCTGAGGAGTTCAATCTCTTCTGGGCCATTCCGGTCATCGGTATCCTCGTGAAGCTCATCATCCTCATCCCGCACCTGATCCTCATCTACGTGCTCGCCATTGTGGTATCAGTGCTCAGTCTCGTCACCTGGATTCCCGTGCTGCTCAACGGCCATTATCCCTCCTGGGGCTACGAAATCGTCGGCGGATTCTTGCGCTACTCCATACGGGTGAGCGCCTATACCTATGGCCTGACGGACCAGTACCCGCCCTTCCGGCTGGGCCGGTAGGGGGGAGTCGTGGCCCCCACCCTCGCCCTCCCCCGTCGGGACGGGGGAGGGAAGCCGCTGTCCCCCCGCCGCAGCGGGGGGACCATAGGGGGGCGAACTAAGGGAGGTAGCAGATGTCACGACTGGCAGTAGGAATCGTTGGCTGCGGGGGCCGGGCGCGCGGGCACATGCAGGCGTTGCAACAGTTCGACGACGTCGCAATGGTCGCCGTGTGCGATCCGATTGCCGCCGCACGCGACAGGGCCGGAGACGAGTTCGGCGTGGCGCACCGCTACGCCAGCGTGGCGGACCTGCTCGACGGGGAGCACCTCGACGCTGCGTTCGTCGCTACGCCGCCGCATATCAACGCCCAGGCTGCCCTACCGCTTCTGGAGCAGGGGGTGAACACGCTGGTGGAGAAGCCGCCGGGGATGAACGTTGCCGAGGCGCGAGCACTACGCGACGCTGCCGAGCGTTCGGGCGCCAAGGGCATCGTCGGATTTCAGCGCCGGTTCAACTCGGTGCTGGTGCAAGCGCGGCGGATGGTCGAGGCGCGCGGGCCGGTGGTGCAGCTGGTCGGCGAGTTCCACAAGAGCATGAGCCGGATCGAGGCCGGCGGCACGTTTCCGCCGGAGGTCTTGGAGAGCATTCTGCTCGAAACGCCCATCCACTCCATTGACCTGTTGCTTGCGCTGGCCGGCTCGGACGTGGCCGAGGTGCATAGCGTCCGGCGCCGCGCCCTCCACCGCTACGTTGATGTCTACGCCGCGCAAATCGTGTTCGAGAACGGCTGCGTGGCGCATCTCGTCGCGAACTACACCACCGACGCACGGCTGCAACGCTACGAAATCCATGGGAGCGACATCTCGGCGTATCTGGAGGGCATCTCGGAAGGCGTCGTCTTCTGCGATGGCGAGCAGCACAGGCTGACACTCGAGGGGAAGAACGATACGGCGGACCAAGCGCGCTTCTTCCTCGACTGCATCAAGGAGGATCGGCCCGTCACGCTCCCGGCGGCCACGCTCGACGAGGGCATCAAGACGATGGAGCTGGCGGAAGCGATCCTCGCCGGCCGCGAGCTGAAGGGCGGGGCGGCCTGACGGGGTGCATTACCGGCCCCCCTATGGTCCCCCCGCTACGCAGGGGGACGAGGCAGCGTGCTGCGCCTCTACGGCTTGGTCCATATCCACCCCGGTCAGAGTGAGGGATGCTGTTCATCGTTAGCAGACGATTTCATAGTTACCCCGTTGGATTGCCTGGATGGGAGTGACTTGCCTGCCGCCAAGCTGGACCGCCCGGCGCTTAGATTCCCGCTTTCGCGGGAATGACGGCTTGTGCAAAGGTCTCCTTTCGCGGGAATGACCGGTTTTGCAGGGGTCTCCTTCCGCGGCAAATGACGGCTTATGCGGGGGTCTCGTTAGGGAGATGGATGGCAGATGACACGGCTGGCAGTAGGGATCGTCGGCTGCGGGGGCCGGGCGCGCGGGCACATGCAGGCGCTGCAGGAGTTCGATGACGTGGCGATGGTCGCCGTGTGCGATCCGATCGCCGCCGCACGTGACAGGGCCGGTGACGAGTTCTGCGTGGCGCACCGCTACGCCAGCGTGGCGGACATGCTCGACGGGGAGCACCTCGACGCTGCGTTCGTCGCTACGCCGCCGCATATCAACGCCCAGGCTGCCCTACCGCTTCTGGAGCAGGGGGTGAACACGCTGGTGGAGAAGCCGCCGGGGATGAACGTCGCCGAGGCGCGAGCACTGCGCGACGCTGCCGAGCGCTCGGGCGCCAAGGGCATCGTCGGATTTCAGCGCCGGTTCAACGCGGTCTTGGTCGAAGCACGCCGGCTGGTCGAGGCGCGTGGGCCGATTGTGCAGCTGGTCGGCGAGTTTCACCAGAGCATGAGCCGGACCGAGGCCGGCGGTACGTTTCCGCCCGTCGTCCTGGAGAACATTCTGCTCGAGACACCCATCCACGCCATTGATCTGCTGTGCGCGCTGGCCGGCTCGGACGTGGCCGAGGTGCATAGTGTCGTGCGCCGTGCGCTCCACCGCTACGTTGATGTCTACGCCGCGCAAATCGTCTTCGAGAACGGCTGCGTGGCGCATCTCATCGCGAACTACACTACCGACGCGCGGCTGCAACGCTACGAAATCCACGGCCGCGACATCTCGGCGTATTTGGAAGGCATCTCGGAAGGGGTCGTCTTCTGCGACGGCGAGCAGCACACGCTGACGCTCAAGGGGAAGAACGACACGGCGGATCAAGCGCGCTTCTTCCTGGACTGCATCAAGGATGATCGGCCCGTCACGCTGCCGGCGGCCACGCTCGACGAAGGGGTCAAGACGATGGAGCTGGCCGAAGCGATCCTCGCCGGCCGTGAGCTGGAGGGCGCGGCGTCCTGAGAGGGGAGGCGCGCGGGACTCTTCCACCGGCTCTCTCTGACGATTGGCCAGGGATCAGGAGTCAGTACCTCCTCCCTAGACTCTCCCGCGGAGCAAGCTCCAGAGAGGGGGAGTCTGTCGGAGCCAGGCGTAGCGAGGAGCCATAGGCTGACAAGAATAGGTTTTCGGCGGACGGCGCGGGGCGGGGCACGGGACTGGCGCTGGCGTAGGAAGCCCGTAGCCGCGGTGGCAGGCTGAGGGCGGGTCGGTACCTGGATAGCAGGATGCACTTGGTGCGTGGTGACGTGGGTTGCCGGTGTGTAGCCCCCCGGTGGCCCCCCCGTAGCAGCGGGGGGACGGGCATGACGGTTGAGACGGTGGGATAGCGGATAGGTGAGAGCGAGGGGAGTGGCAGTGACGCGGCGCAAGACTCCCTGGAGCAGCCGGCTCGCATGAGCCGGCACGGGGGCGGTGGGCAGCGGCACACTTGGGCCGGCGCTTGCCGGGCCACCGCCAGCGTCAGCGTGGCCTGGCGACGCCATGGACGCGGCGTAGGGTCGGACATGACCCGACGCCTGAGGCATGGGCGCGGCGCGAGATCGGTTGTGATCCGGCGCCATGGGCATGGGCAAGGGCAAGGGCGTGGCACAGGACCGGTGAGGGTCCGGTGCCGGCGGCAACGGCAGCACGGCCGCGCCACCGCACGCGGCCGGCACAGCGGTGCCGGGGTTCCCCGGCCGGGCGGTGCCCGGCGCTCCAGGATAGTCTTGCATCTACCACTCCCGTCAAAGGGTGCATATCGGACCGGGGTGGGGAGATGACAACGGCCCCGGAGCGATTTTCTCGTCGCTTGGAAAAACCCACCCTGGCGAGCACCCTCCGGCGGGTGAGGCCAGCCTAGGAATGCCGTGCCCATGAACGACGACGCGGCGTTGGTCGCGCTGGCGCAGAGCGGCGACCGCACGGCGTTCAACCGGCTGGTCGTGCGGTACCAAGATCGCGTCTACGGCCTGTGCTGGCGCCTGACGGGCGACGCGGATACTGCCGATGACGCGGCGCAAGAGACGTTCATCGCAGCGTACCGGCACCTGCAGGATTTCCGCGGCGGCTCGTTTGCGGCGTGGCTGATGCGGATTGCTACGCGCCGGTGCTACGACGTGCATCGCCAGCGCCAACGACGCCCGTCCGTTTCGCTGGATCGGCCGGGCCGCCCCAACGACGAGACGGAAGGGCCGGCGGTCAGGCTGCCCGATCCGCAGCCCGGCCCAGAGGCGGCGGCCGAGGGGCGCGAGCTGGCGGCCGTGCTGCAAGCAGGGCTGCTCACGCTGCCGCCCGATCAACGCACGGCACTGACCATGTGCGATGTGCTCGGCTACGACTACCAAACCATCGCCGACAGTACCCAAGTGCCGCTGGGCACGGTGCGGTCACGGATTAATCGTGGCCGGCGGCGGCTGCGCGAGTATCTGGCCGGGCAGCGGGAACTCTTACCCGATCCATACCGTCATGCTTTCAGTGAAAAGGCCTCCCTGGAGTCGGCCGATGTGTAGGTTGTCCACGCGCCTCAGCGCCTGGCGCTCGCTCCAAGCGACGGGGGTGCGGCCGTGAGTGCCCGTCAGTCGCCGCCGGCTGCCGGCCACGACTGGGCGGCCGAACTCCTGTCGGCGCTCTTGGATGGTGAGCTGGACGAGACGACCGCGGCCGCGGTCACCGTACACGTGCAAGAGTGCATGGAGTGCAGCCGCGATTGGGCCGAGCTACAGGCCACCAAGCAACTGCTTGCGGCGCTGCCGGAAGTGCGGGCGCCGCGCTCCTATGCCATCCTCGCAGACGATCTCGGCGAGCCGGACCGCGCCGGGGCAACCTTCTGGCCGCGCCTGCTGGGGCTGACCTGGCGGCTCTCCGGCGCGCTCGCCTTGGTGCTTATCCTGATCGGCACCATGCAACTGGCCGGTATCAGTCCGGGCGAGGATGCGGAAAGCCAATACATCCAAGCGGAACCGGCCGCGGCGCCGGGCAGACCACCGGGGGAGCTTGGCACAGCGGAGGCTCCGGCGGCCCAGCAGGCAGCGGCACCAGCGGCACAGGCCGGTGCAGCGGGGGCCGCGGACGCAGCTAGTCAGGCCATCGTTGTTGAGCGAGAGAGGCCGGTGGTCGTCGAGAAAGTGGTCGAGAAGGTCGTCACCGTGGAGAAGGCTGTGGTCGTCGAGAAGGTCGTGGAAAAGCAGGTAGTGGCGGCCGATGCCGCGCAGGCCCCGGTCCCGAGCGCCACCGCGACGCTGGCCCCTAGCCCCACGGCAACGGCAACCATACCGCCGACCGCAACTGCCGCGCCGCCCACGGCGGTACCGACTCCGGCGCCAGCGACCCTCGCCGCGGCACATCAACGAGAGCCGGTCGGCCCGACGTTCGCCCCAGGGGTGCTGTGGCTGATCGGCGGCGCCGTGGTGGTGGTCGCGGCCGGGGCGGCCTGGCTGGGAGAGCGCTGGGTGCGCGGGCGGCCGGGGTGATGCGTCTCACCCCCTATGGCCCCCCCGCTCCGCAGGGGGGCGGTACCTTCCCTCCCCTGGAGCTTGCTCCGGGGGAGGGCTAGGGAGGGGGCCAGGGGAGGTTTTCGTGTGGAGAGGTGTACCTATCCTCTTCAGGCTATGGTCCCCCCGTTGCGGCGGGGGGACGGGCGCGGCGTGCTGTAGCCCTCTACGCTGCTGCCGGCTGCTCGACCGGCGTGGGCGTGGACGGCACGATAGGGTGCTCGACGGCCCAACTGAGCTTGTCGTCCACGACATCCACGCGGACGCGATCACCGGCGGTATAGTCGCCGGCGAGCACGGCGCGAGCCATGGTGTTCTCGATCTCCCGCTGAATGAGCCGGCGCAACGGCCGGGCACCGTAGGCCTCGTCGTAGCCACGGTCCAGCAGCCAGTCGCGGGCCGCCGCCGTCAGCGTCAGCTCGATGTCACGCTCAGTCAGCCGCTCGCGCAGGTCGGACAGTAGCTTGTCCACGACGGCACGGAGCTGCGGCCGCGTGAGGCGGTGGAAGACGATTGTTTCGTCAATCCGGTTCAGGAACTCGGGGCGGAAGGTGCGCCGCAGCGAGTCCATGATCCGGTCGCGCAGCTGCCGCTCGGCCTGATCGGCGGCACCATCACCGCCAAAGAAGCCCACCGGCCCGGCCCGCAGGGTGAGGCCGCTCGTGCCCACGTTCGAGGTCATGATGATGACCGTGTTGCGGAAGTCCACGACACGACCTTGACCGTCGGTGAGCCGCCCGTCCTCGAGAATCTGGAGCAGCGCATTGAAGACCTCGGGATGCGCCTTCTCCACCTCGTCGAACAGAATGACCTGGTAGGGCCGTCGCCGGACGGCCTCGGTCAGTTGACCGCCCCGGTCGTAGCCCACGTAGCCCGGCGGCGCACCGAACAGCCGGGAGACGTTGTGCCCCTCCATGTACTCCGACATATCGAGGCGCAGCAGCGCGTCCTCGTCGTCGAAGAGATAGGCCGCGAGGCTCTTGGCCAGCTCCGTCTTGCCGACGCCGGTTGGCCCGAGGAAGAGGAAGGAGCCGATGGGCCGGCGAGGGTCCGCTAACCCCGACCGCGAGCGCCGGATGGCATCGGCGACGGCGACGACGGCCTCCTGCTGCCCGACCAGGCGCTCGTGCAGCGCCGCTTCCAGGTGTAATAGCTTCTCGGCGTCCTCGGTGTAGATATTGGTGACAGGCACACCGGTCCACTTGGCGATCACTTCCGCCACGTCGTTGGCCGCTACCGACACGGCTGCACGCTGTGCCGGGTCGGACTGTTTATCGGCGAGTGCTTCTTCCAGCGCCAGCCGCTCCTGCCGCAGTTGCATCGCCCGCTCGTAGTCGCGCTCGACGGCCGCCTGCTCTTCTTCCTCACCGATCCGCCGGGCACGAGCGACCTGCTGTGCGACCTCCGGATCGCGCGTCGAGGCCCGCAGCCGCACCTTTGCGGCGGCCTCGTCCATTACGTCAATGGCCTTGTCGGGGAGGTAGCGTTCGCTGATGTAGCGGTCGGCCAGCTTCACGGCCACCGCCAGCGCTTCATCGGCGATGCGGAGCTGATGGTGCTCCTCGTACTTGGGACGCAAGCCCTCCAGAATCTTGATCGCCGTCTCCTGGTCGGGCGGTCCGACGTACACGGGCTGGAAGCGCCGTTCGAGCGCCGGGTCCTGCTCGATATGCTGCCGGTACTCGTCCGGGGTGGTGGCGCCAATCGCCCGCAGCTGCCCGCGAGCGAGCGCCGGCTTGAGCAAGTTCCCGGCGTCAATGGCGCCATCGCCCGCACCGGCGCCGACCAGGGTATGCACCTCGTCAATGAAGAGGATAATGGTACCCTTGGCGTCCTGCACCTCCTGGATGACGCCTTTGATGCGCTCCTCGAACTCGCCGCGGAACTTCGAGCCGGCCAGCAGCGCCCCGATGTCGAGCGCCAGCACTCGTTTGCCGAGCAGCGGCTCAGGGACGGTCTGTGCAGCAATGCGCTGCGCCAGCCCCTCGGCGATAGCGGTCTTCCCGACACCGGGCGGGCCGATCAGGACGGGGTTGTTCTTGGTGCGCCGGCTGAGGACCTCCATCAAGCGCGTGACTTCCTCGTCACGACCGATTACCGGGTCGAGCCGGTCTTCCCGGGCCAGCTGTGTCAGGTCAACGGTGTATTGCGCGAGCAGTCGGGCCTGGTTTTCGGCCGTGGGGCTATCCATCGGGCGCGAGCCGCGCACGTCCTTGAGCGCCTTGGCGATGCGGTCGGGGGTCAGACCGGCCGTGGCGACCAGCCGCGCCCCGGCGCCGCCTTCGGCCAACGCCGACACCAGCAGGTGCTCGGCGCCGACGAACGCATCGCCGCGTTGACCAGCGGCGGCCAGGGCGGCATCCATGACCCGCTTGGTGCGCGGACCGAGGTAGATCTGTGTGCCGCCGGACGCGCGCGGCTGCTGGGCCAGCAGGCCGCGCACCCGCTGGGCCAACGCCCGCCCATCGAGATCCAGCTCTTTCAGGGTTTCGGGGACGATGCCTTGCGGCGCTTCCAAGAGCGCCACCAACAGATGCTCCGGCTCGAACGTGGTGTGCCCGAACTCGGTGAGCAGGCCCTGACCACGCATCAGGGCTTCCTGGGCGGCATGGGTGAAGCGGTCGAGGGGTAACATGGCTCCAAAATCCTTGAGTGTGATTGTTACAACTTTAGTGTAGTGTATTGGCTCATTTCTGTCAAGGTTGAGCATTGACAGCCTGGACGGGACGCGGGTAGAATGGCCTCGGAGCAACCTCCTCTCTCGGCCCGTTTTCCGCCCATCGGGCGCGGTACCGGGACCTCGCGGGCACCCTGCCAACCTCCTACCACGCACTGGATACTATGTATGCGTAGTGACGAGATTCGCCGGCGCTTTGTCACCTATTTCGAGCGTCAAGGACACCTGGCCCTGCCGAGCGCCTCGCTCATTCCCCACGACGATCCGAGCGTGCTGTTCACCTCGGCAGGGATGCAGCAGTTCGCGCCCTATTTCGTCGGCGCCGCCGCGCCGCCGGCCCCGCGGCTCGTAACAGTGCAACGCTGCGTGCGGACGGACGACATCGAGGAGGTGGGGGACGATACGCATCACACCCTCTTCGAAATGCTGGGGAACTTTTCATTTGGCGATTATTTCAAGCGAGAGGCCATTGCCTTCGCTTACGAATTCGTCACCAAGGAGCTCGGACTCCCGGTCGACCGTCTCTGGGCGGCGATCTTCGAGGGCGAGGACGGTATTCCGCGCGACGACGAGGCGGAGCACTACTGGCAGGCGGTGGGTATTCCAGCGGCGCGTATACGGGCCTACGACCGCAGTGAGAATTGGTGGGATCTGGCTACCGGCGGACCGTGCGGACCATGCTCGGAGATCCACCTCGATCGTGGCGCAGAGGCCGGCTGTGGACTGCCCCTGGACGAGTGTGGCCCGAACCACTGCGGCCGCTTTGTGGAAATCTGGAATCTGGTCTTCAACCAATACAACAAAGGTGCCGACGGAACCCTGACACCGCTCGAACGGACCGGCATAGACACTGGCGCCGGCTTCGAGCGTGTTGTGGCCCTCCTCCAGGACAAACCGTCGGCCTACGAAACCGATCTCTTCGCGCCCCTGATCGCCGCGGCGGTGGTACAGACCGGGGTGGCCTACGGCGAAGCACCGGATACGGACCTCTCGCTGCGTATTATTGCCGAGCACCTCCGCGCCGCAACCTTCCTGGTGGCGGACGGTGCGCTCCCCGCCAGCGAGGGACGTGGGTACGTCGTGCGCCGGCTGATCCGCCGCGCGGTCCGGCACAGCCGCCTGATCGGCAGCGAGGCGCCGATTACTGGGCCGGTGGTGGCGGCCACGCTCGAACGCATGGCGGAGCACTACCCCCACCTGGAGCAGAGACGCGCTCTGATCGAGCGGGCAGCGGCCGACGAGGAAGCGCAGTTTGCGCGCACGCTCGACGCCGGCACGCAATTGCTGGAAGCCGAGGTCGCCGCGCTGAAGGCGAGGGGTGGGACTACGCTGCCGGGTGATACGGCGTTTCGGCTCTACGATACGTTCGGCTTTCCGCTGCCGCTGACCGAGGAGATTGCGGCCGGGCAGGGCGTGGAGGTGGATACGGACGGTTTCGAGCAGCGCATGGCGTCGCAGCGCGAGCGCAGCCGGGCGGCACAGCAGTTCGAGCAATGGCGCGGCGTCACGCTGCCGGCAGTCGAGGTCACGTTCGAGGGCTATGCCGGGACCGAGGTGGACAGCGCCGAGGTGCTCTGGATCGGGCCGGTGGCGTCGCCTGGTGGCGCGGACACGGCGCTTGAGGGCGACGAGCCGATTACCGTGGCCGAATCCGGCACTGCGGCGATGATCGTCCTGGACCGCACACCCTTCTACGCCGAGGGGGGCGGGCAGGTAGCCGATAGCGGGACCATCACCGGCCCGCACGGACGCTTCACCGTGCAGGACGTGCAACGGCCGGCCGGCGAGGTCATCGTGCATATCGGGGAGGTCGCGGAGGGCCGGCTGGCGGTCGGCGAGCGAGTCAGCGCCCACGTTGACCGCGAAAAGCGGGCGGCTACCGCACGCCACCACAGCGCGACCCACCTGCTGCACGCCGCGCTGCAGGCGGTGCTCGGTGAGCACGTCCAGCAGTCCGGCTCGCTGGTCGCGCCGGAGCGGCTGCGGTTCGACTTCTCCCACCGTGGACCACTCGGTCCCGACGAGCAGCGGGAGATCGAGCGCCGGGTCAACGCAGCGATTCGCGCCAACCTGCCCGTGGAGCCGACGGTCATGCCGCTGCAAGCGGCGTTGGCGAGCGGCGCGCTGGCGCTCTTCGACGAGCGGTACGGCGAGCAGGCGCGGGTGGTCCGCATCGGCGATCTCAGCCGCGAGCTGTGCGGCGGGACCCACGTCGCGCGCACGGGCGACCTCGGCTCCTTCATGCTGACGGCGGAAGGCAGCATTGGCTCCGGCTTGCGCCGCGTCGAGGCGGTGACGGGCGCTGCCGCGGAGTCGCTGGCGGCGGACACCCGCGCCACGCTGGAGACGCTGAGTCACACGCTGGGCGTCCCGGCGGCCGAGGTGGTCGGGCGGGTGGAGCAGCTACAAGCGGAGCTTACGGAAACGCGCCGCCAACTGGCGGCCGCCAGCCGTCAATCGGACCAAAGCACGCTGGCCAGCGTGCTGCAGGAGGCGGTCGCGGTTAACGGTATTCACGTCTTGGCGACAGAGGTCGCGGTCGCCGACATGCGCGCGCTGCGGGAAACGGGCGATTGGCTCCGCGACCATCTCCCTGGTCCGGCGGTGCTCATGCTCGGCACTACGCAGCCCAAACGACCGCAGCTGCTGGTGACCGTGCCGCGCGCGCTGGTGAACGACGGTCTCGATGCGGGCGCTTTGCTGCGCGAGGTGGCGGCAGCCATGGGCGCAAAGGGGGGCGGCCGGCCGGACATGGCGCAGGGTGGTGGCGGCAATCCGGCGCTCCTAGCGGCGGCGCTGGCGCAGGGCCGCGAGCGGGCCACCGCGATGTTACGCGATGGTGAGTGACACACTCGACCAGCATAAGGCGGCGCGGACTAAGCGGGCAGGATCAGGTAGCGCATTGTGAGCGGCCGTAGGCCAACCAAACCGCCACCAACGCAGCGAGAACGGCCGCGCACGGCGGCAGAAGCGCTGGCCGCCGTCGCCGCCGGCTCGTCGGCGCGTCTACGGAGCGCCCGGACGGGGAGGCGACCGCAAGCAACCGTGCGGCCAGCGAGGCAGTCCCACGAAGCCGCGCAGACAACGCGGCAGCCCGAGGAGGCCGCCCGGGCGGAAAGTCGTCCGCAGGAAGCTCCGCAGCCAGCACGGGATAGCTACCGCCGCGGCACAGCCGACATTACCGCCGCGCCGGTCGAGCGCGATGATCCTCGGCCGGCGTCGGCACGACGGATCACGTGGCGGCCCATCCTGGTTGCCGTCCTCACGGTCGCGCTGCTGGCCGCGCTGGTGGTCTTTGCACTTCCCAGCGCTCGCGTGACGCTCCAGACAGAGCCGGTGGCGTTTACGTCGGACATGACGCTGATTGCCGATGCGCGGGTGCGCGGGATAGGCATTGCAGACGGCAAGCTACCGGCGCAGGTCGTGTCCGTGGAGGCATCCGAAAGCCTGGAAATCCCCACGACGGGCCAGGACGCCGTGCCGGACCGAAAAGCCACCGGCGAGGTGTTCTTTACGAACAAGCTCAGTAGCCGGGTCATCGTGCCACAAGGCACGGTCGTGCAGGCCGGCACCGTCAGTTTTGTGATAACCGACGAGGTGGTCATCCCCGGCAGTGTCACGACCGGATCGCAGCAGAGTTTTGGGGTTGGCCGCGCCAAGATCGAGGCGGTGACCGGGGGTACGGCCGGGAACGTCGCCCCGGAAGCGATCAAGGCGGTTGCCGGCCCATTGAGTGAAAACCTGGTGGTGCGGAACGACGAACCGACACAGGGCGGCACCGACCGCGAAGTACGCTTCGTCACGGCCGGAGATCGCCAGCAGCTCTACAACACACTGCTGGCTACGCTGCGGGGGCAGGCCGAAGCGCGCCTGAGCGAGCGCGAGCGCACCGGCGAATCGCTCGTCGTGTGGCCCGAACCCAACCCGGCCGTTACCGAGGAGGTCTACGAGCCGGCGGAGGTACGCGCCGAGGCCGACTCCGTGCGCCTCCGCATGAAAATACGCTATAGCGCCACGCAGTTCCGCGGGGACGACGTAAACCAGCTGGTCAACGAAAAACTCGCCGCGCACGTGGACAGCATTGCGCCCGGGTGGGGGGTGGTCAACGAGACGTTGCAGGTCGCGCCGCCGGTGGTGGAGCGCGTGGAGTCGGGTGGCGCGGTCCACATGCAGATTCAGGCCCGAGGACACCGCGAGCCGCACGTGGACGTGGGACAAATCCGTAGCGATCTGGCCGGACGAACGCGGGCTGAGGCGCAGGCCTATCTCGACGCCCGGCCCGGCTTCGCCGGCCGCAAGCTCTCCGTCTGGCCCGGCTGGCTCAATAGCCTGCCACAGCTGCCTTTCCGCATCGCCGTCGAGAAGCAACGGCTGGGAGTAGCGGGCGCCTAGGACGCGCCTAGTGCCAGAGGAAATCCAGCCAGCGGGCGAGCTGGCGCCAGGGCCAGCGGCGTGGGGGCGGCTCTTCGCGCGCGAGTACGTCGGCGATGACGAGCGGCTGGGACTGCTCCAGCACTTCACCGGCAGCAAGCGCCAGTGCCAAGGGGCGGAGCATCGGCTCTGGGGCGGTCCGAATAAGCGCATCGTCGCGCTGCGTCACCGCTTCCAGGAACGTATCGAGCGCCCGCATCGGAGCAAACGGGTGGCACCGGATGTCCGCCGCCGTCGCCACGCTCAGTGCAGCGGGCGTGATCGTGATCTTGACCGCCGGTGTCTCCGCGACCAGCTCCCACGGTGTCGTGAGACTCATCGTCCCGGTGACCACGCCATCAACCCCACCGCTCAGGTGCAGCGCCGGATTGCGGCTCCGGGACGGCGCCGGCTCCACCGCGCGCACCCGGCCCGCCAGCAGCTCCCAGGTATCGAGTAGCTCCGGCGGCGGGGGCGGCGGGGGATCGGACGAACGGACGCTGCGGGCCGGATTGACCTCGTTGCTGGGGAGGCGATACCACCCGGCCAACTTGGTGATGGGATGCGCAGCGAGCAGCGCCCGGGCGGGCGGCACGTCAGGCTCGTAGCGCACCGCATAGTCCAGCGCACAGGAGGCGCCGGATTGCTCGATCTGCCGCACTAGGCGGCGGCCCCGGGGGATCGTCGCTGCCAACGGCGGTGCCAAGAAGACGTGGAGACCACGCTGCACGGCGTCGCCGGCGATGAGGGGATGATAGCTGGCAGGCGACGCCACGATCAGCGCGTCCAGGTCCTCGTGCAGCAAGACTAGCTCATAGCGCGTATAGACCCGCGCCCGGCTCATATGGCCGGCGGCCGCCGCGGCCCGGTGGTTGACATCGCACACCGCCCGCACGGATACGTCGCCGCGCCTGAGCAGGTGCGTAAGGTAAAGCTGGCCACGCCGACCGGTGCCGATAATCGCCACGCGCAGGGTCATCGCTCTCGTATCTCGGCGGCAGGGTGTCGGGTGGGGGCCAGCTACAGCGCCTTGATGCCGATGTTGCGGAAGGCTACCGGCGTACCGTGGTTTTGCAGCCCGATATAGCCGCGCGGCAGCCGCTCCCGTAGCTCCGGGTAAGCATCGAGGTCGGCATCCACCACCATCACGCCGTTGTGTCTGACGGCCACGCGGCGCCCGATGCACGTGATCTCCAAGGCGTTCCACTCGCCCAGCGGTCGGGACGTGTTCCGGGACGGGGCCACGGAGTCGTAGATCGCGGCGGTGGCCTTCACGCCGGTGGTGTGCTCGGGATGGTCAATAATCTGAATCTCCATGCCCGCGAACGCCGGCCGGCCCTCTTCACTGGTCCGCAGGAAGACGCCGCTATTGCTGCCCTGCTCGATCTTGTATTCCAGGCGGAGGATAAAGTCCTCGTAGACGGCGGGGGGCCGAATCCAGCCCCGGCCTTGGCCGTTGCAGACCAACACACCGTCCGCCGCCGACCAGGCGCCGGCCGTTGCGCCGACGTGGACCCAGCCGGTGAGGTCGTGGCCGTTGAACAGCAGCTCGAAGCCGGCGTCGTCTGTGTCGTCTTGGGCGTGCAGCGAGCGTACACGCCAGAGCGCGGCCAGCGCGGCCATACCGAATAGGGCCAAGCGCACCATAGCACTGTCCTCCTGCTACTCCGTGCTGCCGCTGGGTGCTCCACTTGCACCAGCGGCAATGCCATATCCTACCCTGTCCGGAGGAGATGCGGCCGGCACAGCCGGTTGGTATACCGAGAGGCCGGGGAGGCCGTCGAATGGAGGAGTACTACCGGCGGCGCGCGGAGGAGTTTGAGGCGGTCTATGACCGCGCTGACCCGGCACGACGCGCCGAAATCAAGCGCCTCAGCCAAGCGGCCCAGGAGGCGCTGCGCGGCAGGCGGGTGCTGGAAGTCGCGTGCGGCACCGGGTACTGGACCCGGCTCGTCTCCCAGACCGCCAGGGAGATTACCGCGACGGATAGTGTGGAAGAGGTGCTCAACGTCGCGCGGCGCAAGACCTATCGCTGCCCGGTGACTTTTCGGCTTGAGGATGCCTATAGGTTGTCTTACGAGGCCGAGGCATTCGATGGCGGCTTGGCAAACTTCTGGTTCTCACACCTACCCAGACATAGGGTTGATCGCTTCATCGCAGGATTTCATCGCACCCTGCGCCCCCAAGCGAGCGTGTTTCTGGCCGACAACGTGCTCGTCCCTGACGTGGGGGGAGAGCTTATCAGTCGGGCGGGAGACGATAACACCTATCGGCGTAGAACGCTCCGGGATGGCAGCGAGCACGTCATCATCAAGAACTACTATTCGGCGGAGGACCTGAGCGCAATTTTCGGTCAGCATGTTCCCGGCTTGAGTGCGGCGAATGTCTTCGTTGGCCAGCATTTCTGGTACATAACCTATCGGCTGCCGTGAGCGTAGCGCGATGCATGACCGGAGGGGACAGATGTCCGCCGGCAGCGAGAGTAGACGTGGCAGCTAGGCCAGGGGATGCAGAGTCAGTCCAGGTACTCGCGCAGCTGCGAGGAGTGCATCGCGGCCCGTAGCTTGTCCAGCGCTTCGACCGCGATTTGTCGCACGCGCTCCCGCGTTAGGCCGACCGCATGGCCTATCTCTTGCAGCGTGAGGGGCGAGCGACGTCCGACACCGAAGCGCAGCTCGATAATATGTCGCTCGCGTGGCGATAGCTTGGTCAGCAGGCGCTCTACTTCGTCGCGCAACAGCGACTGTGCCGCTCCCTCGATTGGCTCATCGCTATTCGCGTCCTCGATCAGGTCCTTGAGTACACTGCCGTCGTCTCCGACCGGGTTTTCGAGGGAAAGTGTCCGCCGGGAAGCGAGTAAGAGTTGTCGAACCTTGTCCACGGGTAGGTCTACGGCAGCGCCGATTTCGTGCATCGTGGGCGGGCGCCCCAGCTCTTGCTCGAGGTGGTGGGTCACCCGGCGCAGCTTGCTCACCTTGTCAACGACGTGGATGGGCAGTCGGATGGAGCGCGATTGGTCGGCGATGGCCCGTGTGACCGCTTGCCTGATCCACCACGTCGCATACGTGGAGAGCTTGAAGCCGCGCCGATGGTCGAACTTGGCGACGGCGCGCATCAGGCCCAGGTTGCCCTCCTCGATCAGGTCGGGGAGCGGCAGGCCCCGCCCCATGTATTTCTTCGCTACCGACACCACGAGGCGAAGATTCGCGGCGATCATGTGCTGGCGGGCCGCTTCCCCGTCCGTGACGAACACCTGGAGCGCGACGCCCTCGTCCTGACCCAGGTCGGCACGCTCTAATGTTTGCTGGGCCAGCCGGCCGCGCTCCATACGCTGGGCCAGCTCTACCTCTTGGTCGGCGGTGAGGAGCGCGTAGCGGCCGATCTCGTGGAGATAGAGGCGCACCGAATCGTCCGCTTCGGGCACTTCCCGGAGCACGGGGCGGGAAGCCCACTCGGCCGGTAAATCGTCGCGCCTGACGCCCGGGCCGCTGGCGGTCATGCGCGATCTCCTCGGCGCGACGTGCCGGGCGTGGTGGCGCCGGGAGGACGACCACGCACCAGCGGCAAGCCGCCCCTCCGCAGCGCAGCAATATAACCGGCCACCCATGGCCGGTTGGCACGACAACCTGGAGGCATGAAACGCTCTTTCAGGCCTACGGGGTAAGCTGACGGATTCGGGTAAGAGCGACCCTACGCGGACCAGGCACAGTGCCCGGTGCTGCGATTCACCCCGGAAGTGCTTGCAATCCCCCGCTTCTCGCCGAGAGAACTCGGCCTACGGACGGATGTCCGTGTGCTCAGAAAGCGTACCACGCTGCCTCTAGGCTGACAAGGGGTGATGTTAGCGATTGTCAAGAGTAGCCGCTAAGAAGTTGTCGGGATTCAGTGGCCATCTGCCGATGACTACTAGCGGCTCCCACATACCTGCTTTGCGAGAGGCCACAAGTTGAAGCGCCTCACCCCCGGCCCTCTCTCCAGATGGTGGGGTGGGGGAGTGCGGCGGAGGCCGCCGGATGACGGTAGGTGGTGGCTGTACCTGCTCAGGTGTTCCGGGGTGTGGCGGCCGCTGTGGGGAGCGTCTCGCCGAGCGGACACTGCGCGCAGAAGAGGCTGTGGCTGTAGTGCTCGTAGAGCCGGATAAGGCCCTGCTGCTCGCGGGCCGTTCTGGCGCGGTACCCGGTGCGCTTGCTCATCAAGCGCGTGATCCAGTTCTCCGCTAGGAGCGGGTGTTCGAGAAAGACTCGCCGGGCGCGGTACCCGGTGCCCGGCGGTCCGTCGTGTGCCACGGCCAGAGTGTACGGCAGCAGGACGTTCACCACGATGTCGGCGGCTCGGCTGGCGCCGATGAGGGCCGTGGGCGTCTCCTCATCCGACCAGACGCCGAGCCGCCGGAGATGCTGCACGACCGCGGGTGGTGGCGCCGGCTGCCGTACCAGCGCGGCGAGGAGCTGCCAGGGACGTGTGCGCTGCCGGCCGGAGCCAGCGGGATCGGCGGCGAGGCACCGGAGTACGGCCTGGCCCAGCCCGCGTGGTGGCCAGGAGACCGCCAGCGCCGCCAGCGCGACGATGCGTCGCACGGGCGCGTTGCCCGGCCGGGTGCGATTGGCTTGCCAAGGATGGTTGTGGGCGCGGCGAGGGGCCGTGACGGCGCTCGGTGGCTCACCGATGCCAGCGAGCAGTGGGAGCTGCCGCGGTAAACGGCTCGGTGCGGTGGGTACTAGCTTGGTGGCCGTGAGCAGGGTCGTGGCGGCGCGGGCCAGGGCGTCCGGGTAGTCTAGGCTCAACGGGGCTGCGCGTGGCAAGGCAGCCAGCGGCACGCTGCGAGCGAGCTGGCGCATAGCGGTGCGGTTTTGGCTGAACCCCAGGGCGTCGGCGATGCCCTCATACAGCACCTGCTCGACAATCCGTGCAGCCGGCGGCTTCGGCTCGCCGTGCGGTGTAGCGCGGGCCAAGTCGAGACGGAAGATGCGGGTCAGCCAGGCCAGCCGAATATCGCCGGCGATGCCGATGACGTGGGCGGCTTGCTGCCGGCCCCGGCCTACCGCGCCCGGTAGCCGGCAGCCGTAGCTCCACAGGCCGGCGTCGCCGCGCTGGCGCCGGACCGGGCGTGCCGGCGGTGGCAGGAGGCGCGCCGGGTCAATGACGACGCGGGGAATGCGGCGGCCATTGGCGGCCAGGGTGGGAATGCCGGGGTGGTTCTCCACGAGGATGAGGTGCAGGGTGACGGCGTTGTAGCGCGGATTCCGGTCGTGCTCGTGTGCCTGCCAGTCGCTCGCCCGATGGTGTAGCTCGATCACGGCGCCGCGCACCACTGCTCCCGGCGGCGTCTCCAAGACCGCTTCCACGAAATCCGGGCCAGCGTCGTGGTTGACGCGGCCGGGGTGGCGCACCCGCCAGCGGGAGCCGTCGTCGGCGATGAGCCAGCCGGCAGTGGCGCCCTGTCCGGCACGCCACCACGCGGCTAACCGCGCCTCAGGACTGCTTGCGGCCCGCCGAGTCGTGCTGAGAACCATAATAGTAAATATGCATTATAACGTGTCGGCGGCGATACGTCCACTAGCCCCCACCCTCCCCTCCCCCGTTGCGACAGGGGAGGGGACCGCTGTCCCCCGGCACCGCAGTGTCCCACGCCGCCGTCCCCCCGCCGCAGCGGGGGGGCCATAGGGGGGCGTGGCTGGTCAGGAGAGAAGCTCGCGGGCGACGGCGCGGTCGTCCCAGGGGTGGGACCGGCCGTTGATGATGATGGACTGCTCGTGGCCCTTGCCGGCGAGGAGCACCGTATCGCCGGTCGTGGCCCGCTCGAAGGCGAGGCGGATGGCCGTCCGGCGGTCCGGGCAGCAGAGGAAGTGCGTGCCTTGACGGGCACCGGCGGTCACGGCGCCGGCGGCGATCTCCGCCAGGATCGCCGCGCGGTCTTCCCCGCGCGGGTCCTCGTCCGTGAGGACGAAGAAGTCGGCGTGCGTGGCAGCGATCCGGCCCATCATGGGGCGCTTGGCCCGGTCGCGCTCGCCGGCGCTTCCGAAGACGGCGATCAGCCGGCCGGGCGTCAAGGGCCGGAGGGCACTCAGCACGAGGTCGAGGCTCGCGGGCGTGTGGGCGTAATCCACAATGACTGCAAACGGTTGACCGGCCTCGATCAGCTCCATGCGCCCCGGTGCCCCGGCCTGCCGGCAGAGGGCGGTCACGGCGGCCTCAAGGGGGCAGCCCAACGCCCCCAGGGTGGTCAGCGCCGCCAGCACGTTCGCCACGTTGAAGGGGCCGACGACCCGTGGTCGGAGTTGCGCGTTGCCCCAAGGGGTCCGCACCTGCACGGAGGGGCGCAAGCCGTCGTAGGTAGCGCTGACGGCATGTACGTCGGCCGGCCGGTGGAGGCCATACGTCGTGACCGGCACCTGCGCCAGCGAGCGCAAGTGGGCGCAGTGCGCGTCGTCGGCGTTGAGCACGGCGGCCTTGGCGCGGGGGTGCAGCTTCGCCGGCACGCCCGGCAGCGGCGATTGCAGCCCCAGCAGCCGCGCCTTGGCGGCCACGTACTCCTCGATGGAGCCGTGATAATCGAGATGCTCGTGCGTGATATTCGTGTAGACCGCGACATCCACTTCCGTGCCATAGAGCCGATCTTGTGCCAGTCCGTGCGACGTGGCCTCGAGCACCGCGTATTCGGCGCCATGATCCGTCGCCTGGGCAAGCAGGTGCTGTATCTCCGGCGCCTCCGGGGTACTCTGACGGTTCTTATTGGGGAGCACCGCGGCGCCGGTGCTGAGACTGGCCGTCGAGACGTGAGCCGCGGTGTGTCCCAATGCCTGGAGCGCGCCAGCGATGAGCGTCGTCGTGGTCGTCTTGCCATCCGTGCCGGTCACGCCGACGATACCGAGCCGCGCGGCCGGCCATCCGGCACGCGCGGCGCTCAGGAGTGCGAGGGCGCGCGGCGGGTCACGGACCACCACCTGCGCCACGTCGGCCGGAACGGCGACCGGCCGGCCGACGACCACGCCGACGGCCCCCCGGTCGAGCGCACTGCCGATGAAGTTGTGTCCGTCGTGCTGGTAGCCCGGATGGGAGATGGCGACGAACAGGTCGCCCGGCTGCACCTGCCGCGAGTCGAACCGCACGTCGGCTACGGTGACACCGATCGGTCCGGTGGCCACAGCGTCCGGCAGAATATCCAGCAGCGCCGCGAGGGTGGGGGCGCTGCCGCTCTCTGGCTGCTTCATGTGTGGCGGCGCAGTATTCATTCGTGCTGTCACCGGGGGTCGGCGAGGTACCAACATAATACAAGCGGTTAGCTGTCAGCCGTTAGCTTTTAGCTGTCAGCCGTCGGCTTTCGGCTTGCACCGGTGGTGGCGGGGAGCGGCGGACGGGGCAGACCTCACCCCCTGGCCCCCTCTCCACCATGATGGAGAGGGGGTGTAACGCTCGGACCGGGGCCGATGCATGGCCCTGGACGGCGGCTGGGCGCGATGAATCACGCCCCTACAAAAAACCTACCCCTGTGAGCAGGGGGAGAGGGGGTTGGATTCCCGCGTAAGCGGGAATGACGATAACCCTTGCTGACGGCTCATAGCTGATGGCTCTTCAGCGCCGCGTCACGGACAACGCTGAGTCGGCGGCGGTATCTTCCGGTTGGCCGCGCAGGAAGTCGAAGTCGCAGCCCTCGGGTGCTTGCAGCACGTGATCGAGGAAGAGCTTGCCATACCCGCGGCGGTAGGCGGGCGGCGGGCGCTGCCATTCCTCGCGCAGGCGGCGCGCAATCTCATCGGCCGGCACCAGTAGCTCCAGGCGGCGGTTCGGCACGTCCAGCTCGATGAGGTCGCCGTCGCGGACCGCCGCGAGCGGCCCGCCCACTGCCGATTCCGGGGCGACGTGGAGCACCACGGTTCCGAACGAGGTGCCGCTCATGCGGGCGTCGGAGATACGCACCATATCGCGCACACCCTGGGCGAGGAGCTTCTGAGGGATGGGCAGGTTGCCGATTTCGGGCATCCCCGGCGCGCCGACCGGCCCGGCGTCCTGCATCACCAGAACATCATCCGCCGCTACATCCAGTTCAGGATCGTCAATGCGACGGTTGAGGTCGTCCGGTGACGTGAATACCACCGCGCGTCCGCGATGAGTCAGAAGCTCCGGCGAGGCCGCGGCGTGCTTGATGACGGCGCCAGCGGGCGCCAGACTGCCGCGCACAATCGCCAGGCCGCCTTCAGCCGCCAGCGGCTCCATCCGGCCGGCGATGGTATCGCGCCACCGCTCATCCACGGTAACGGCCGCCAGGTTCTCGCCGACGGTGCGGCTTGTCACCGTGCGTTCGTCGAGGTGCAGCAGCGGCTCAAGCTCTTTCATCACGGCCGGGACGCCGCCGGCCTCGAAAAACCGCTCCATCTGGTACTGACCGGCCGGCCGGAGGTTGGCCAGCCACGGCGTCTCTCGACTGAGCCGGTCGAAGAGGTCGAGGGGCGTGTCAATTCCAAGCCGGCCGGCGATAGCGGCCAGATGCACGACGGCATTGGTCGAGCCACCCAGCGCATGGAGCACGCGGATGGCGTTCTCGAACGCGGCGGCCGTCATGATGTCGGTCGGGCGAACACGCTCGGTAGCGAGGCGCACGATGTGCTGCCCCGATTGCTGGGCGAACAGGAGGCGCCGGCTGTCCGGCCCGGGAATGGCTGCGCCACCCGGTAGCATCATCCCCAATGCCTCGGACAGCGCGGCCATCGTGCTGGCCGTGCCCATGACCATGCAGTGGCCGACGCTGCGCGCCAGGGCGCTTTCGAGGGCTTGCATGGTCTCTGCCGAGACGGTCCCGGCGCGGTATTCGGTCCAGTACCGGCGGCAGTCCGTGCAGGCGCCCAGGGCCTGCCCGTCGAAGCGGCCATCGAGCATCGGGCCGGTCGTCACCATGATCGCGGGCACGTTGGCGCTGGCCGCCCCCATGAGCTGGGCCGGGGTGGTCTTGTCGCAGCCGCCGAGCAGGACCACGCCATCGAGCGGCTGGGCGCGAATCATCTCCTCCGTGTCCATCGCGGCCAGATTCCGCAAGATCATGCTGGTAGGCGCGACAAAGAACTCACCGAGCGAGATCGTGGGGAACTCCAGGGGTAAGCCGCCGGCCAGCAGCACGCCGCGCTTGACGGCCTCGGCAATATCGCGGAGTCCCCGATTGCAGTGATTAAGCTCGCTCCACGTGCTGCAAATGCCGATCACCGGCCGGCGCAGCTCGTCATCGCCGTAGCCCATGCCCTTCGCAAAGACGCGGTGTAGAAAGCTGCCGAGATCGTCGCCGCCATACCAGGCGGCGCTACGCGCCGGTTGCGGGGGACGTGGGCCTATCATGGTTGTGCTCCTTCAATAACCGGATCGCGTGTAAGCGTAGCAGGCAAGGGCCGGGAGGGAGACTTGCCCCCCTATGGTCCCCCCGCTGCGGCGGGGGGACGGGCGCAATGAATCGCGCGCCTACGAAAAATCTACTCTTGTGAGGTCGGATCGCTGGCGATAGTCCTGCTGACGGCTATAATCGGACGCACCAGTGAGCCACTCGGCACGCGCTGGGGCGCATACCGATTTCAGCCATACCTTCTGTTGAGCGGAGGCTCCGTTATGACGACAGCCGGACAACCTACTTTCGCAGCGGCTCGGGACCTCGCCCGCCAAGTGCTGGATGCCGCGCTCGCGGCCGTCGAGCCGGGGGCGGCGGTGCGGGCGGTGCTGCGCCGCGACGGGGACCGGCTCCTCGCCGGCGACCACGTCTACGATCTGAGCGCAGTGCGGCGGGTGTTCGTCGTGGGCACGGGGAAGGCCGGCGAGCCGATGACGCAGGCGGTTGCCGACGCCTTGGGCGACCGCCTCACCGCCGGCGCCGTGACCGTCAAGGAGGACACGCTGACGCCGGCCGCCGGGGCGCTCGACCGCGTGCGGTTCACGGAGGGTGGGCATCCCATCCCGACCCAGGCGGCCATGGACGGCGCCCAGCGGATTGTGGAGCTGGCCCAGTCGGCGGACGAGCACGATCTGGTCATCTGCCTGATTTCCGGCGGCGGATCGGCGCTGCTGCCGCTGCCGGTCGAGGGCGTGTCGCTGGCCGACAAACAGGCGATGAGTGACGTGCTCATCCGCTCCGGGGCGACCATCAATCAGATCAATACGGTCCGCAAGCACGTCTCGCAGGCCAAAGGCGGGCGGCTGGCCGAGCTGGCCGCGCCGGCGCAGGTGCTGACGCTGGTGCTGTCGGACGTCGTCGGCAATCCGCTCGACTTCATTGCCAGCGGGCCGACGGTTCCCGACTCGACCACGTTTGCCGATGCGCTAGACGTGCTGCGGCAGTTCGACACGGAGCGCGCCGTGCCGGCCGCGGTGTGGCGGCACGTCGAGCGCGGCGCCGCCGGGCAGGTAGGCGAAACGCCCAAGGCAACGGATACGGCCATCTTCGAGCGGACGCGGGCGATCCTGGTCGGCAGTAACGAGATCGCTGCCGAGGCGGCCCGCGCAACTGCTGAACGGCTCGGCTTCAAGACCCTCGTCTGGACGACCTACCTGGAAGGGGAGGCCCGCGAGATCGCCAAGGTCGCCGGCGCCATCGCCAAGGAGCTGGTGCAGCGCAATGCGCCGCTGCCGGCGCCGGCCTGTCTGATCGCGGGCGGAGAAACGACGGTCACGGTGCGCGGCGATGGGAAGGGTGGCCGCAATCAGGAGATGGCCGTGGCCGCCGCCGTCGCCATTCGCGGCCTCCCGCGCACCTTGGTCGTCGCCGCGGCCACGGACGGATCCGACGCCCACCCGGATGCCGCCGGAGGCATGGTGGACGGTAGCACCGTTGACAGAGGTAACGGCCTGAACTTGGACGTGCAGGCAGCCCTCGCCAACAACGACTCGTATCACTACCTGAACGATGTTGGCGACCTGCTGGTGACCGGGCCGACGAACACCAATGTCAACGACCTGCTGTTTGTCTACAGCTTTGCTGCCTAGTGCCGGTGGCGCATCGTTCCGCGCGGGTAGTCAGCCCCGGTGCCTCATGGACACAGCACCGCGGCGCCCGCTCGCCGGACAGCCCACTGTCGGGACGGTACCAAGACCAAGACCGTGACCTACGATTATTCCTCGCGGCCGCCGCCCCGCTGGCGCCCGCTGCACGATAAGCATTCACTACGCCGGCTGCGTGACCTTCGCGCCACTACCATCCTGGTGGCCTTGCGGGTCGTCGCGGTCTGCTTTGTCGCTGCGCTGGCCTACGTCCTGGTGGGCAGTGCCCGGCCATTCTTGGAGCGTCTGGCTGCCCCAGCGCCAGTCGTCACTCCCTTCACTCGCCTGGCGCCGGTCACCGTGGTCCAGGCGCCGAGCACGCCCACGGCGACTGCAAATCCGCTGCCAATTCTGGTTCCCACCGTGGTGCCCCCAACTGCCGTCCCAGTACTGCCTCCGCCGCCGAAACGTGCCCCTGAGGTATCGCCTACGGCAACGGAAGGTGCCCCCGGCGGATCACCTACGCCGACGGCAGATGCCCCGGACGGATCACCGACAGCAACGGAAGGTCCCCCTAGCGGATCACCTATGCCGACGGAAGGCCCCTCGAACGTGCCGCCTACCATCACGCCCTTGGTGATAGCCACACGGACGGCAGCACCAACGGCTGTGTCCGCTACGCCAACGCCGGGGCCGCCGGCTAGGCCAAACGGTGTGATTATCCACACGGTTCAGTCGGGCGAATCGCTCTGGTCTATCGCCCAGAACTATCAGGTGCGGTATCCGGACCTGCTGGAAGCCAATCGGGACCAGATTGAAGACCCGAGTGAGATCACCGTCGGCATGGAACTCATCATCCCCGCCTTGGGCACCGGGCTACCCACGGAGTAGCAATCACCGGCTCGGCTCGCTCGTCCCGACCGGCGCTATTCGGGTGACGACACCCGCAGCAGGAGACCACGCGATGACTGTGGCGATCACCGGCCTGGGATACTTCGGGTCGTTGCTCGCGCAACGGCTCCTGGCCGCCGGCACTCCGGTCGTGGCCCTCGAAAACGGCTTCGCAACCGACGCGACGGCGGTAGCCCGCCTGGCGCAGCAGTCCGGCTGTCACGTGATCGAAGGGTCGGTCTGCGATCCCGCTGCGGTTGACGCGCTGTTGGCGGACCGGCGGGTGTGGTGCGTCGTGCATCTCGCCGCGCAGGCCAGCGCCCACCCGGCGGCCGCGTCGCCGGCGTATACGGAGGAGGTCAACCTGCGGGGACCGCGCGTGGTGCTCGACGCGATGGTCCGCCACGCGGTGCCACGCTTGGTCTACGCCAGCTCGTTCCGCTTGTATGGGTCGGACCTGGTCGGCACGATTACGGAGGACACGCCGCCCGGCGAGCAAGCGGACTTATCCCACCTCTCCAAGCTGTACGTCGAGCAGCTGCTGGCCATGTACGCCGGAATGCACGATCTGACGACCGTCTCGCTGCGTTTCGGCTTGGCCTACGGTCTCAGCCCGGTGATGAAGACCACCCGGCCGTTTATGACCGCGCCCAACCTATTTTGTCTGCAAGCGGCGCGTGGCGAGCCGCTCCAGCTCCACGAGACGGCCCGCCGCGCGACGGCGCTCCTGCACGTGGACGATGCTGCGCGCCTGCTGGCCGCTGCGGCCGACTGGCCCTTGGCGCGCGGGCATCACGTGTACAACGGCGCGGCGGAGGTGGCGAGCGTTGCCGCCGTGGCGCGGCTCGTGCAGCAGGCCGGCCAGCGGCGCGGCTTGGTCGTGCGGCTCACCGGCCCCGGCGCGGACGACGACGAGGGGCCGGCGCCGTTCATGCTCTCCTCGCGCCTCGCGCAGTGGGACTGGCACTGGCGCAAGACGTTAGCGCAGGGGGTTGCCGAGGTCCTGGACTACTTTGCGTCAGCGGACGGTGGGGATTAGGGAGTCTGGTCTCATCCCCCTGCCTGCTTACCCGCCGGAGCTTTGGACCGGGTTACGTAGCGTCCCGACGCCCTCGACGGTGCCCTCGACGACATCGCCGTCGCGCAGGAATGTCTCGTCGGCACCGTCCGGTCCGAGCGCCACGCCGGAGGCGATCAGGTCGCCGGGTTCGAGCGTGCAGTAGCGGGAGATGTAGGCGATCATCTGCGGCACGTTGAAGATCATGCGGCTGGTGTTCGATGAAATCCGCACCTCGCCGCTCACGACCGTTTGGAGGTCGAGGTTGCCAATATCGGGCAGGCCGTTCCGGTCTACGATCCAGGGTCCAACGGGGCAAAAGCCGTCCAGCCACTTGCCGTTCAGCCAGTCGAAGAACTCATACCGCTCCTGCCCGGCTCGCTCCGGCGGGAAGCGTAGCTCGCGTGCCGAGACGTCGTTGATAACGGTGTAGCCGAAGATGTGCTCCATGGCCCGCTCCACCGGGATGTCCTTGCCCGGCCGGCCGATCACCACGCCCAGTTCGATCTCTTCGATCAACTGCGAGACGACGCCGTGGTAGGGAATGGGATCGCCCGGCCCCAGCAGCGCGGTCCGCGGCTTGATGAACACCTTGGGGGTGTCAACGTCCAGGTCAACCGGGACCCGGGCGTCGGTGGGATGGTAGTTGGCGGCCAGGGCCAGTATCTTGCCCGGCTGTCCGACCGGCGCCAGCAGCCGCACATCGCTGCAATCATGGTGGACCATGGCCGCCGCGGCCGCCTGTTCGAGGCCGCTGTGGTCCAGCAGGAGCAGCGGGCCGAGATCGCCCCCGGTCGCCGGAATCTCGGCGATCCGCTCGTCTTCCAGGATACCGACGGCCGGGCTGCGCCCGCCCGATGCCAGATAGCGCACAATACGCATGGTGTTCCCCCTCACTCTTGGGCCGGTGTCCGGCCGCCTGTAATCCGCTTTCGCGCGACGCGCCAGCAGTGGCTCCATGATACCGTCGGCGCCGCCCGTTGGCCAAGAAAGGCGGTCTTGCTGCGCTGGCCGGTGGCGCTGGCGGTATCATTGCGTTGAACCGCTCGCTGCCGTGTGCCGCGTGCGCCGCCGCGGCGTCATCCGTAACGGACTATGCAATCCACCACGCGGCCGGCCTTACTGCTGAAGGCCCGACCGACTCCGACGCAGCTTGCCGACCGTTTCCGCGACCCGGCGCCCGACGGGGTGGAGCTGTACCTCGACGTGCGCGACGTGAGCGGGCCGGACTGGCAGGAGCGGCTGGCACGTGCCTGGCGGCAGGCCGCGGTACCCGCGGAAACGGTCACACTGATCGAAGGCCCGATCCGGTCGCTCGATGGGGCGTATTTCGACCTCACTCGCGCTGCCGACGCCGACTACGAGCTGATTGACCGGCTGCTCGTCGCCGCGCGGATGCTGGGGGCGCGAGCTATCAATGTCCACTGCATTGCCCCGTGCTCCGACCCGGAGCGCCTCGCGGAAGCCGTGCGCGAGGAGACGCTAGAAGCGGCGCTCCCGTTCGCGCGCTGGTTCGCCGCGGCCTGCACCAGAGAGCAGGTGTGGCCGCTCATCGAGAACATCCCGCCCGTAGGACGAATGCGGGAAGCGGCGTTCGTGTACACGCCTATCGGGGTGGAGCCGCGCGACCTGGCCTGGTTCACGGCCAACGTCGAGGGGCTAGGCATCACGCTGGACACCTCCCACGCGCAACTGTATATCAATGCGGCTTGCGGGCGTGTCGGCGCCGAGGCGGACCGGCCGGCGCTGCGGTCGGTCGTCGCGACCTACGCGGCGCGCCCGCATCCGGCCGATCTGGACGATTATGTCGCGCAGGTCGCAGCGGGCATCCGTAGCGCCCACGTCTCCAACGCCCGCGGGCTGCTGGGCGAGGGGTTGCGGTATGACGACGGCGACGCCGCGCTCGACTCGGTCGTGCGTCGTCTGGCAGCGCCGGCCAGCTTTCTGGTGACCGAGCCGCTGGAACCGGACCCCAATTGCGCCGTGCAGATGCGCGAATGCTGGCAGCGGATGCAGGCCGCGCTGGCCGCCGGCCATGGGGATGGGGCATGAGCGGCCAGCCGCCGGAGATTGACTGGGATGCCGTCGCGGGGCGGCCGGGGCCGCGCCTGGAGATGCAGCGGCTGACGGAGCGGTTTGCCGGGCGCCGCGTCCTGGTGACCGGCGCCGCCGGGTCGCTCGGCGAGCCGCTGGCGCATGTCCTCGCCACACTCCCGCTGGCCGAGCTAACCCTCGTAGATGTCCACGAGCCGTCGCTGTTCGGCCTGCGGCAGGCACTCGGCGAGCGGGCGGCCGATCAGCCAAGCGGCGCTGCGCGGGTGCGGTACGTCTTGGCGGACATTCGCCGGGCGGCGCGGGTCGACTCCTTGCTGGCAGACCTGCGCCCGCAGGTGATCTTCCACCTCGCCGCGTGCAAGCACGTGCCGTGGGCGGAGGACGACCCGGTGGAGTTCGTGGCCACGAATGTCCTCGGCACGTGCCACCTAGTGCGCGCCGCCGTCCGGCAGCAGGTCGAGCGGATCGTGTACCCCTCCACGGACAAAGCGATTGCACCGCCGAGCATCTACGGGGTGACCAAGCGCATTGCCGAGGGCATGCTGCGTGCCGCGGCGTCGGCGGGCAAACCGAGCGTCACCATCTGCCGGTTTGTCAACGTCCTGGGTAGTCGAGGCGCGGCATCGGAGACGTTTGTCCGGCTCATCGGCGAGGGCCGGCCGCTGCCGATTACCGACGCGCGGATGCAGCGATACTGGATATCCCCCCGGCACGCGCTCGCCCTGCTCTTGCACGCGGCGCTGATCGCCGGCCCGTCGCTGATGGTGGTACCCGACGTTACCGACGAGCTGACGCCCGTGGACATCGCCACGCGCCTCTGGCAGCAGCTACGTCCCGGCGAGGCCGGCCCACCGTTCGTCAACGCCGGCGCACGGCCGGGCGAGCGGCTCTCCGAACCGTTATTGCAAGCGGAGGAGCAGCTGGCGCCGCCGGAGGTGCCCGGTCTGCGGCAGGTTTCCACGCCGCCGGCGGCCGGCAAGATCGTGCCCTTTGCGGTGTGGGAGCGGCGGTGTGCTAGGCTGTCGAGCCAACTGGACCGATTGCCGGTAGCAGAGCTACGCGCCGCGGTGTTTGGCTGGCTCGAACTAATCACATGACAATACCAACGGAAGGGGTGCAGCTTGCTGCCGGCCCCCTATGGTCCCCCCGCCTAGCGGGGGGACGAGTGGTTTCCCGTCCCCGGGGGATGGTTAGGTAGGTGGTGAGGCTCGTGACCCCGGAGGCTCTGCTGCCGCTCGCCCTCGTATTCGCTACCTCGCTGGTGCTGGGGTTGGCGCTTACGCCGCTCGCCGCCCGGCTGGGCGCCCGCTGGAGTCTCGTGGACCGGCCCCGGCCGGGCGAGGTGCAGCGCACGGCGTTGCCCCGCTCCGGCGGCTACGCGCTGACGGTGGCCTATCTCGCCGGGATCGGCGTGAGCTTTCTGTTCGTCGAGCGTTTTCCCGACGAGCAGCGCCGGGTGATCGGCTTGCTCCTAGGCAGTCTCGCTGTGCTGCCGATAGCGTTCATAGACGACCGCAAGCGCCTCTCGGCGGCGCCGCAGTTGGTGGCGCAGATCGGTCTCGCCCTCATCGCCGTGCTCTTCGGCAGCACCATTGCCACCGTATCGAATCCCCTCGGCCCGGAGCCGTTCGGCAGCCAGATCGTGCTGCCGACGGTGCTTGTGCTGCCCGTCACCGTTTTTTGGCTGGTAGCCATCCTCAATACGGTCAACTGGCTGGATACGATGGACGGCCTCGCTGCCGGCGTCGGCGCTATCGCGGCGGCCGTGTTCGTGGCTCTCAGCGTGCTGCTCGGACAGTTCAGCATTGCGGTACTGCCGGCGGCGCTCCTCGGTGCCTGTCTGGGCTTCATTCCGTACAACTTCAATCCGGCACGCATCATCCTGGGCACGTCCGGCTCGATGATGATCGGCTACGGGCTGGGGGTCATCGCCATCATCGGCGGCGCGAAGATCGCTGCGACTATCCTGGTCCTGGGCATTCCCATCGTTGACGTGGGGCTGGTCATCTGGCAGCGCAGTCGCGCCGGACGCTCGCCGTGGCGCGGGGGAGATAGCACGCATCTGCCGCATCGGCTCCACCACCGCGGCCTGTCTCAGCGGCGGATCGCCTTGCTGCTCTATGGCCTGTGTGCGCTCTTCGGCTCCTTCAGCTTGTGGCTGGTGCGGGTCGAGAAGCTGTTCGCCTTCGTGGGCCTACTGCTCACGCTGGTGGTGCTGGTGGCGTTCGTCCGGCTGCGGAATCCCGGTGGCGTTGCCGGGCCATAGCGGCCGACAGCACCAGCCGGCCGAAAGCGATGAGCGCCGCCTGGCGGCGCCAGCGCCACGGCTGCCGGGCCAGCCGGAACAGCCATTCCAAGCCGGCGTTCCGCACCAGCGGCGGCGCGCGGCGCACCCGCCCGGCCATGTAGTCGAGCACGCCGCCGACACCCATAGCCACCCCCACGTCGAGCGCGGGCAGATTGCGCTGCATCCACAACTCCTGGCGCGGCGCTCCATAGGCGACGAGCAGGAGGTCCACACGCCCGGCAGCGGACACGGCCGCCCGTGTGTCGGCGTCTCCCGCTGGGGCAGCGTTGCCACCGAACGTCCCGACGATGGACACACCGGGGTAGCGTGACCGCAGGCACGCCGCAGCTGCCGGCGCAACCCCAGGACCGGCACCCAGCAAGAACACGCGCCAGTCCTCCCGGCGGGCATGGTCAATGAGCCGGTAGGCCAAGTCGGTGCCGCGTACCTGCTGGCGCAGGCGGAGACCGAGCAGCCGGGCCGCCAGCAGTAGCCCGCCGCCGTCGGGGATCGCAAGGGCCGATTGCCAGAGCGCGTCCCGAAACGCGGCGTGGTGCCGGGCAAGGACCACGAACTCCGGGTTCGGCGTAACGACGGCCGCCGGCTTGCCAGCCACCATGAGCGTGCTGACGTAGGCGGCCGCCTCGGCATACGTTACGTCGTCAACCGGTGTTCCGAGCAGATCGAGGCGTTTCATGGCTCAAGCGGCACAAACGGTGCGACCGACGGTGCGGATGTGCCGTTTAGGAATACATCCTGCCGAGTATAATCGTGTGCATCGCTGGTGTGCTGGCGCCTCCGTACCGCTATCGGCCGGAAGACCGTTAACAGGTTGGTATCCTTGCTGCCCACACCGGTCCACGTCGGTCAGCCCCGAGCTATTGGGTGAGGGAGTCGAGTGCCTAGGGAGCGCAGTCGCGAGCACGACGCCGGGGAAACCGTGCCCGCTTACCCGAATCTGCGCCGCCGGCAGAACGGCGGTGCCAAGGGTCTTTGGCAGCGGTACACCTCCGTGTTGATCGTGGCGCTGCTTATCGGCGTCCCCCTCGGTACGGTAGTCGGCACCGTACTGGTATTGAACCGGCAGCCCCTTACGCCGCCGGCCACGCGGCTGGCGAGCGCGGCGGTGGTCGTGCCGGAGACGGGCACGACGCAGCCAGCGGTGCCGCTCTTGCCCCAGTGGACCGATAAGAACCGGGTCAACATCCTGGTCCTGGGAACGGATCAGCGCCCCGGGGAAGACTTCGCGCCGCGGACCGACAGCATCATTGTGGTCAGCGTTGATCCGGTGGCGAAAACCGCCGGTATGCTCTCCCTGCCGCGGGACTTGTGGGTCCAGATTCCGGGCGCGGGTGAAAACCGGATTAATGTCGCCTACACGATTGGCGGGACCGACCTCGCACGCCACACCGTCGCGCATTTCCTCGGCGTACCCATCCACTACCACGTGGTGGTGGGACTGGCCGGCTTCCGGGAGATCGTTGACCTGATCGGCGGTATCGTCATTGATGTGGAGCGTCCGCTCAAAGACGACCAGTTTCCCGATAACCAGTACGGAACCCAGCGCATCTTTTTGCACCCGGGCTTGCAGCGGATGGACGGGAGGATGGCCCTGTGGTACGCACGGACGCGCCACGCCGACAATGACTACCATCGCGTCCGGCGCCAGCAGCAAGTCGTCTTCGCGCTCAAGCAAGCTGGACTCCAGCCGCACCTCCTCCGCCGGGCGCCAGAGCTACTCTCCATTCTCGGCGAGCATATCCAGACGGACTTGGGACTGCCGCAAATACTGGCTTTGGCGCTGTTGGCGAAAGACATCGCGCTGTCCGAGACGATGCATCGGGTCATTGACGAGACGATGACGACGTCAAGCACCGTCAACGGCGGTACGCAGGTGGAGATACCCGACCAGGCCACGGTGCGGGCGGTGGTGCGCGAGGTCTTCGGCGACGGCCGCCTCATCAGGGAGCAGGCCCGCATAGAGATACAGAACGCGACGCAAACCAACGGCCTGGCCGGCCGCACGTCGGCCTGGCTGCAAGCGCAAGGGATACCCGTCGCGGGTGTGGCCAACGCTCCGGCCGCCAAAGCCTTCACCGAGTTGGTTGACTACTCCGGCAAGGAATATACGCGCCGTATTATCGCCGAGCGTCTGGGTCTCGGCCCGGAGCGCATCCGCATTGAGACCGGCACCTCGACGGAGGTGGATATCCGGGTGATTCTCGGCAGTGATTTCACACTGCCGGGGTCGTAGTGGCGCGCCGCTCGTCATTGCTCTGAACATACCTCCCAACCGTCATTCCCGCGCACGCGGGAATCCACGTCCCCCTGCCGCAGCGGGAGGACCATAGCTCACAAGGGTAGGTTTTTCTGCGGGGGGCCGCGGGCGGGGCCGACCTCACCCCGGGCCCCTCTCCAACATTTGGAGAGGGGGTGTAACGCTCGGACCGGGGCCGCTGCATGGCCCTGCACGGCGGCTTTCGCAGCCATGACCAGCGTCTGGGCGCGATGAATCACGCCCCTACAAAAAACTACCCCTGTGAGGGGACCACAGGGGGCTGCCTCCCCCGGCCACGTGACGCGCCAGATGCCTTCCTAACGTTCGGCAAGCTGCGTGAGCAGCCCCATGCTGATCGCCGGGTCCACGTTGATGATGCGCCAGCCGGCGGGGCTATCTTCCGCCCCGTTGGTGGTGACGGTGAAACCGCGACCCGGCAGCCCACCGGCTACCTCGGCAAGCTCCGCATCCGTCCCGTAGGCCACGTGGTGCAGCCCGCCGCCGGTGCGCTGCAGGAACTCCCAAAACGGCCCTTCCTCGCGCGTGGGCCTGATAAGCTCCAGGCCGCTGGAGCCATCGCCTAGGCGATAGACCACCAACTCGATACCCATCTGCTCCGTGGCGTCAACGTGCGCGGTCGGCTCCAGACCCAGGCGCTCGCGATAGAATGCGACGTGCGGCTCCAGCTCGCCAAAGACGTAGCCCACGTGATGAATGCCGGTTAGCATTCCGTACCTCCCCTCTTCCCGCTTCCTGCTTGCAGTGCGCTGATATTGTAGGCCATTCCGCATTTAGACGCTGGCCCGTCAGGCGCGCTCGTGACCGACCACCAGCCCCACTACCCGGAGCGCGCCGGCAGCACGACACGCAGTCGCGCTGGCGCAGAGCGTAGCTCCCGTGGTCTTCACGTCGTCAACGAGCAGCACCGTCCGTCCCTGGAGCAGGACGCTGTCCGGCCCGGGGCCGAACGCATCCTGCACGTTCAGCCAGCGGGCGCGGGCCGACAGCCCCACTTGTGGCGGCGTATCACGAACGCGGGTCAGTGCCCGGTCCGCACACGGGAGGCCGACCTGCGTGGCCAGTGCGCGCGCGAGGAGGGTGGCGGGCGTCGAGCCGCGCTGGCGAGTGCGGGCCGGGTGCTGGGGCACGGGCACAATCACATCTGCGGCGCCGCGACCGGCGGCCCATGTATCGGCGAGGAGCCGGGCCAGCGGCCGGGCCAGGTCGGTCCGCCCACGGTACTTGAACCGCTGGATGGCCGTGCGTAGCTGACCGGAATAGGCTCCGGCACTCCATAGGGCCGCCAGCACCGGGCGCCGGCTGGGAAGCGGGACGGAGTCGTAGCGCGGCCGCATGGTGGCCCGACACGCCGCGCAGAAGGTGTCGGAGACGACACCACAGCCGGGGCAGCGTGGCGGGAAGAGGAGATCGAGCAGTTCGCTCAGACCCACCGACAGCGACTGAAGTGCCCGTGCGCCTCGGTGTCTGGACGCTTGTGGCCCGCGCCGATGGGCCCGGACTGCCCGAACGTGGGCGGATTCGATAGGGCGCGGATTATCAATGCTTGTAGGAATCACACCCTTATTATACACATCATTTTTCTGCGCAGCAATGACTTGGGCTGCTGCGTTCGAGTGCCTCTGTGCCACACTGGACGTTGGTTCGTTGTAGCTATACGGAGCCTCGTCTACTATATCCGAATCCGAACTCTCGATGTTTGCCTCACTTGCGGCGATGATTTGCGCGTGGATCGGTCCTCGCCACCCGGGCTGCGCTCCAGAAGTTGGAGTGCGGCGGCGGCGGCCACGCCGCCTGCGTGCTGGCGTTGGGATGTTGGCGCTCGTGGGGTTATTGTCGCTGGCGGAAGCAGCGGTCGCTGCCGGGCCGCCGGCAGCCACCCTCGAAGTGGCGCTGCCCAACGGTCGGCACTTTCAGCAAACGTCGGATTACGTAGGCCTGGGCTTCGACATCATTGATCTGCCGACGACGCCGGTCGGCGCAGCGCCATTTTGGAGCGCTGTAGAGGCGCGAGGCGGCCCGGCACTCCTCGGCTATCCTTTGAGCCGGGCATTTGTCGGCCGAGATCAATGTATCTACCAAATCCTCCAGCGAGTGATCCTGCAAGCCTGTGGCGCCGGCCAGGTTCAGTTCGCCAATACCTTCGAGCTACTGGAGCAGGCCGGCAAGGACGAGTGGCTGGCCGCTTTTCACAGCATCCCACCACCGATCACCAGCGACGGCTCGACCTCGTTGCAGCACGCGATAGAGATACGGCTAGGCTGGCTCACCAACCCGGCCCTGCGCGCGGCCTATCTGGAACCACCGCATGGCGAGGTTGCGGCGTGGTCTCAGGCCGATGCGGTCAACCTCTATGGCTTGCCGATGTCGCGCCCGGTGGATCATGGGCCATTCGTCAGCCAACGGTTTCAGCGCATCGCCCTGCAGTGGTGGAAAGCGGCGGGGCCGGCCGGTATTCGGCCGGGGGAGGTCACGCCGGTCTTGGCCGGTCAGTTAGCCGTCGCGGCTGAGTTGGTAGCTAAAGTCGCTCGTCGTCCCCATGCGCCGGGGGCCACCGTCGGCATGCCTTTACCCATCGTCGAGAGTTGGCCGCCGGTGGTTTCCGGCGCGCAGCCGCCAGCCGTTCCCTTGCAGTACGGGTTTCAGGTGGACATGATGCATCCCTCCCACCAGGCAGCGGCTACCCACTGGACCCGGCAGGCACAGTTCGGCTGGATCAAGCAGCAGGTTCGCTGGAACGCTTTTGAGCCGGCGCCCGGCCACTACAACGCAGCCAGTCTGCAAGCGCTCGATAGCGTCGTGGCGGCGGCGGAGGCCGCCGGGCTAAAGGTCCTGCTCTCGGTGGCGGCGGCGCCCCATCATTACGCCGCCGGACCGGGCCGCCCGCACTACATTCCCGATCAGCTGGCCCAGTTCCTCACCATGCTCGCTACACGCTACCGCGGCCGCGTCCACGCCTACGAGCCGTGGAATGAGCCTAACCTGATGGGGGAGGGGGCGGTAAGCCGGCTGTGGCCGGAAGGTCCGGCGGAGTTCGTCGCCATTCAACAGGCGGCCTACCAGGCGATCAAGGCAGCCGACCCTGAGGCCATTGTCGTCTTCCCGGCACTGGCCCCGACCGGCGTCGGCGAGCAGCCGGGGTCCGACCGCAGCCAGGCACTGGACGACCGCGTCTTCCTGGAGCACGTCTATCGGGTGAGCAATGGCGAGGTCCGCCGCTACTTCGACGTGCTCGGTGTTCACTCCTACGGCTACAACAACCCGCCTGGCGACTGGCTCGACCACCGCACCGTTTCCACAGCAGGCTTCAAGCACCACCCCAGCTTCTACTTCCGGCGGTTCACGCAGTTGCGCGACGTGCTACTCACCTACGACGACGATAAGCCTATCTGGATTACGGAGCTAGGCTGGACAAGCTGCCGCCGGCCAGCGACCGGCCACGAATTCTGCCTAGATAACAGCGAGGCGCAGCGCGCGCGCTACTTGGTCGAGGCGGTAGAGATGCTGGAGACCCAGTATCCCTACGTCCAGGCGGTCTTCTTCTGGAACCTGAACTTCCGCTCGGTCGTACCGGAGACGGACCAGAAGTGGGGCTACGGCCTCATCAACCCCGACAACACCACTACCCCCGCCTACGCCGCCCTCCGCGACTTCCGTGCGCGTGCTTTGTCTTCCCGGTAGCGCTGCCTTATCACGCGCCGGGGGGAGCCAGCCAGGTTGACCAGTTCCTTCTGGCGGACTATCGTGTCTCTATGGTTGCGAGTTTTCGACACGTGTTTACCGTTGAACTGCGGCTGCCTCCAGTGTATATCCTATCCGGGCGCGGGATCATCCGCCGGTAAACAGCGGCCCCCACGTGTGGGCTATGCAATACTATCCATGGGCTGGCCGGCTTTCTTGGCTAGAGAGGTGGGCGAGATGATCCGGGAACAGGGCAGCGTTTCCCAGCGACTACAGCGTTTTCAGCGGGATATTGACTACTATGAGGCCCACCGTGAAGAGCTGCTCGACCGGTACCCGGAGCAGTGGGTGGTGATCTTCAACGAGCAGGTGGTGGACACCGCTCCGACGGTGGAGCAAGCGTTGAGCGGCCTGCGAGCAAAAGGAGTTCCCCCCGGTCAGGGTTTGGTGGAGCATCTGACTCGCCATGACGAGCTACTAATCTTGGCGTCATGATCCGCGGCCACTTCGCTACTCTCGGCACCAGGCGTCGCCCCTTTGTCAAGGGCGTCTTCCACTTCCCGACACTCAGCCGTGACCTAGAGTTACGGCTGTTAGTGGACACCGGTGCTGATCGCACCATTCTCGGCCCTGCTCACGCTGAGAGGTTGCGGACGGAACTCGGTATGGACTTTACCGCCCTCCGTCGCGGCCAGCCGGGTACGGGTATTGGTGGACAGGTCGCTACCCGCATCGTGGAAGCTATCCTGACCCTGGAAACCGTCGCGCTGCCGCTCACGCTGACTATTCTCGAGCCGACTGCGCCTCTCGCACCCATTCCCTCGCTCTTGGGCCGGGACATCCTCGCCCACTTCGCGCTCTTTCTCGAAGAGCGCACTTCCCGCGTGCTCCTGCTGGAGCCGGCCGAGGCCGATGCACTCAAGCTCCCCTAGCCTTGCACATCGGGAGTGCTATCGCGGCGGCTTGGCGGTGCCGATTTGGCTGCGTAGCCAGGCCTCGATGAAGGCATCGAGATCGCCGTCGAGAACGGCCTGCGCGTTGCTGGTCTCCACGCCTGTCCGCAGGTCCTTGACCATGGTGTAGGGTTGCAGCACGTAGCTGCGGATTTGGTTGCCCCATCCTGCCGAGACCGGCTCGCCGCGCAGCTTCGCCTGGGCGGCTTCCTGCTCTTGCAGCTTGCGCTCCAACAGCTTGGCGCGCAGCAGGCGCATGGCGACGTCGCGGTTCTGGAACTGCGACCGCTCGTTCTGGCACGTGACGACAATGCCGGTCGGCTTGTGCCGCATCCGTACCGCCGAGGAAGTCTTGTTGACGTGCTGGCCGCCGGCGCCGCTGGACCGGAAGGTGTCTACTTCGATGTCGTCCGGGTTGATCGTCACAGTACGGTCATCCGGTATTTCGGGGACGATCTCGACCAGCGCAAACGAGGTGTGCCGGCGCCGTGAGGCGTCGAAAGGGGAGATACGCACGAGGCGGTGGACGCCGCGCTCGGCCTTCAGGTAGCCGTAAGCGTGGCGACCGGCGCAGGCCAGCGTGGCGCTCTTGATACCCGCTTCTTCACCGTCGGAGCGTTCGAGGATGTCGGCACGGTATCGGCGCTGCTCGGCCCAGCGCAAATACATCCGCAGCAGTATCTCCGCCCAGTCCTGGGACTCGGTGCCGCCGGCGCCGGCATGGACGGACACGATAGCCGTGCGGTCATCGTAGGGGCCACTGAGCGCGAGCCGGGATTCGAGAGCGTTCAACTGCTCGTGCAGCCGCCCCACGTCCGCGGCGATCTCGGCGATGACTTGTTGATCCGCCTCAGCTGCGGCTAACTCGTACAGCTCGGCCAGTTCGGACTGCTCGCCGTCCAGCCGCTCCCACGTCTCCAGCTCGTCGCGCAGGCCGGAGAGCCGGCGCATGGTCTCCTGGGCCGGGCCAACGTCGGACCAGAAGTCGGGCGCAGCGGCCTGCTTTTCGAGGCGCACTAGCTCGGTACGCTTGCTGGCGAGGTCAAAGACGCACCGCGAAGTGCTGGAGCCGGTCCGCGAGCGTGTGGAGCCGGGCGCTTACGCCGGTGGTGTTCACTGTCATCGCTCTGCCTCCGCAGTGTGGTTGTCGTTGGCTCTGCTGTGTTGAGTGCGGCAAGGGGGGCAGCACAAAGATGCTCTGAGAGCCTGGGTAAGGGTACCCGCTCCCGGGAGCGGGCGGTCAGCGGCCGTGGCAGCGCTTGTACTTCTTGCCGCTGCCGCAGGGGCATGGAGCATTGCGACCGATCTTCTTGCGCCGGCCGCCCCGCACGGTTGCCGGCGACTGGGCGGCAACCTGCTCGACCGGACTGTTGGTGAACATCTGTCGCGGCCGGCGATTGGCCTCGTCGAGCGCCGCCGCCCCGTTGGTGCCGCCCGTTGGGAGCGGCAGGTGGAAGAGCGTCCGCACGATGCTGTGCTGCACGTTTTCCATGAGCGACTGGAACAGGCGATACGCTTCGGATTTGTACTCGGTCAGCGGATCGCGCTGGCCATAGGCCCGCAGCCCGATCCCCTGCTTCATGTCCTCGATAGCCGTGAGGTGCTCCACCCACAAGCCGTCAATGACTTGGAGGGCCACTTGCCGCTGGACTTGCGCCATCAGCGCGGTACCGACCACCTGCTCGCGGGCGGTAGCGAGGTCCAATGCGAACTCATGCAGGGTTTGCTTGATCTCCTCGCTGTCCTTGAGGTCTTCCAGCGTCAGGTCGCGCATGACTGCGCCGAGATCATTGCCGTCGGCGGTCATCAGGCCATCCAGCGTAGCAGGGAGTGAGCGGGCATCGGAGTCGGCGGGTACTTCAGTGGTCGGGAGGGCCAACAGCGTGCTGAAGGCGCTCCACACCCCCTCGCGATCCCATTCTTCCTGCCGATCCGAGGTGCAGTAGGCCGCGACTAGCTTGTCCAGCTCGTTGCCGATCAGGTCGCCGATGACCTCGCTGATGGATTCGGCTGCGAGCAGCCGGCGCCGCTGGCCGTAGATCACCTCACGCTGCCGGTTCATTACGTCGTCGTACTCGACGGTGTACTTACGAATATCGAAGTTGTAGCCCTCGACCTTGGTCTGCGCCGTCTCGATGGATTTCGTCACCAAGCCGTGCTCGATGGGCTGATCGTCTTCGAGGCCGAGGCGATCAATGATTCCGGCGATCCGCTCGGAACCGACGAAGCGACGCATCAAGTCGTCGTCGAGGGAGAGGTAGAACCGCGACGAGCCGGGATCGCCCTGCCGGCCGGCGCGACCGCGGAGCTGGTTGTCAATGCGCCGCGCCTCGTGGCGCTCGGTGCCGATGATGTGGAGGCCGCCGGCGCCACGGACCGCCTCGGTCGCCGCCGCGTCGGGCGGACTGCCGCCGAGGATGATGTCGGTCCCACGGCCGGCCATATTCGTGGCGATGGTGACGGCCTGCTTGCTGCCCGCTTGGGCGACGACTAGCGCTTCACTCTCGTGCTGCTTGGCATTCAGGACCTGGTGGCTAATGCCGCGCCGGTTGAGCATGAGGGCGAGTTCCTCCGACTTCTCCACCGAGGTCGTGCCGACGAGCACCGGCCGCCCGAGGTCCTGCATCAGCTCGATCTCGCGGATGATGGCCTCGTATTTGGCCTGCTCGTGTTTGTAGACCTGATCGGCGAAGTCCTGGCGGACCATTGGCCGGTGCGTCGGGATTTGGGTCACATCGAGGTTGTAGATTTTGCGGAACTCTTCGGCCTCGGTCGCAGCGGTACCGGTCATACCGGCGAGCTTGTCATAGAGCCGGAAGTAGTTCTGAAACGTAATCGTGGCCATCGTCAGGTTTTCGCGCTGAATGCGGACGCCTTCTTTGGCTTCGATGGCCTGGTGTAGCCCCTCCGAATAGCGGCGGCCGTGCATCAGCCGGCCGGTGAACTCGTCCACGATCACGACGTCGGCGTTGGCGTCGCGGCGGTTACCGTCGAGCACGCGGCCGTCACGGCACAACACGTATTCGCTGTCGCGCTGGAACAGCACCTTGGCTTTCAGCGCCTGCTCCAGGTAGTGGACCAGGTGGTAGTTCCCCTCGCCGTAGATATTGTCCACCCCGACCTGCCGCTCGACGCGATCAATGCCCTCGTCCGTGAGTGAAACCGCCTTGAGCTTAAGATCAACGGTAAAATCGCGGTCTTCGGCCAGGGTATTCACGATACGGGCGAACTTGTAGTAGGTGTCGGGCGGCTCTTCGGCCGGACCGGAGATGATGAGCGGCGTGCGGGCCTCGTCAACGAGGATGTTGTCCACCTCGTCCACGATGGCGTAGTGCAGCGGGCGCTGGACCATCTGCGACAGCGACAAGACCATGTTGTCGCGCAGATAATCGAAGCCGAACTCGTGGTTGGTCCCGTAGGTCACGTCGGCGGCGTAGGCCTCCTGCCGTGACACCTGGCGCCAGTGGTCGAGGCGCGGATCGCCGTGCTGCTGCGGGTCCTGGTAGTCCGGGTCGTAGCGGCCGCCGAACTCGTGGGCAATAACGCCGACGGAGACGCCGAGTGCGTGATAGATCGGCCCCATCCAGCCGCCACCAATGCGCGAGAGGTAATCGTTCGGCGTGACCAGGTGACAGCCCTTGCCGGTCAGCGCATTGAGGTAGAGGGGCAGGGTGGCGACGAGAGTTTTCCCTTCACCGGTCCGCATCTCGGCGATCTTGCCGCTGTGGAGGACCATGCCGGCCATGAGTTGCACATCGTACATACGCTGACCGAGGGTGCGCTTGCCGGCCTCGCGCACGACGGCGAAAGCCTCCACGAGCAGGTCATCGAGCGTCTCACCGGCCGCCAACCGGTCGCGGAGTTCGTCCGTCTTGTCGCGCAAGGCGACGTCGGACAAGGACTCCATGTCCGGTTCCAGGGCGTTGATCTCCGCAGCGGTTGCCCGCAGGCGCTTGAGCTGTCGGTCGGTGCCGGCAACCCAGCGCGATACGCCCTGCCAGAATCGGCCGGCGCCGTTGACGGCTTTGGCGGTGGTGGGGGAAAACAGACTGACCATGATCGCCTACTCGCTATTGAGTGTGCGTCAGCACGGGGAGGGCGAGGGTGGGGTCCAAAACACTACCCAACTACGAGTCTACGGCCGGGCGGCGGGCAGTGTCAATAGGCGCCCGCGCCGGTGTGCGGGGAGGGCGTGCTACAATCGCCGCCAGGTGACCTGTTGATTCCGCCTAGGCCTCCGGTGGAGAGTCGTTGTGGCAACCAAGAGTCGTGCCAGCACAAGGGAGACGCCGGCGCGTCGGCAATATCTCTCGATCAAGGAGCAGCACCCGGAGGCACTACTCCTCTTCCAAATGGGCGATTTCTTCGAGACGTTCGATGAAGACGCCCGGGTGCTGGCCCGCGCGGTCCACGTCACGCTGACTTCCCGCGAGTTCGGTCGTTCCGGGCGCGTGCCGATGGCCGGCGTGCCGATCCACGCGCTCAAGCATTACGTGCGCCGGCTGCTGGCCCGCGGGCACCGGGTTGCCATCTGTGAGCAGGTATCGGAAGCCGGGCACGGCCTGGTGGACCGCCAGGTGACGAAGGTGCTCTCGCCGGGGACGGTTGCCGAGCCGGAGCTGCTGGCGGCGGCGCGGCCGAACTACCTGGCAGCGGTCATAGCAGCGCCCCAGCGGCGCCCGGGGTGGGGCATCGCGGCCGTTGAGGTCAGCACCGGCGCGCTGCGCCTCGGCGAATGGCATGGGGCCGGCAGCGAGGAGGCCGCCGCGGCGGCCCTCGCCAGGCTGGCCCCGGCGGAGTGCTTGCTCCCGCCACGCACCGACTTGCCCGGCCGATACGGTCCATCCGGGCGTGCCACTGCGCCGGGCGTGCAGCCCTCGCTCACCGTTGTGGACACCGCGGCGTTCGACGCGAGTACCGGCCGGACCGAGCTATGCGAGCTGCTGGACCTCCGGTCTCTCGCCGCGTTCGACTGTGACCGGCTGACGCTGGCTTTGGCCGCTACCGGCGGCCTCTTGAGCTACCTGCGAACGACCAACGCCGCCCTCATATCCGCGGTGCAAGCGCCGGTGCGTCTCGACCGGCCGGGGCATGTGCCGCTGGACGGGACCACGCTGCGCCACCTCGACGTACTGCCGGCCTCGCGGCGACGCAGTGTGGCCGACGGGCGTGGGGTCCGCTCCTTGCTGGAGGTGCTGGACGAAACCGTCACGCCGATGGGATCGCGTTTGCTGCGCGAACGGCTGCTCACGCCGCTCGATGACCGCGCCGCGCTCAACCGGCGCCTCGACGCCGTAGCGCGGCTCGTCGCGGCGCCGGCGCTGCGGAGCACACTGCGGCTGATCCTGGAGCGTATCGGCGATCTGGAGCGCCTGATTGTCCGCGTGCAGCATGGCACGGCCTTGCCGCGCGAGCTACAGAGCCTGCGGGCCGGTCTGCTGGCAGCGGCCGAGGTACAAGCCGCTCTGGCGCAACCGGACGCGCCAACCGACGCCCACGAGCCGGGCGAGGCCGGTGAGCTGGTGGACGTGTGTGCCGGCCTCGACCCGTGCCGTGCAGTCACCACGCTCATCGGCCAGGCGCTGCTCGATACGCCTGGCGTCCCCGGTGAGGACAGCGGTGCGGCCGACGGGCTACCGCGGGTGTTCCGCCCGGCCTATAGCGCCGACCTCGACGCGGTGGTGGCCTCCATCGAGGCGGCGCGGACTTGGATTGCCGAGCTACAAGCGGTCGAGCGCGAGCGCACCGGTATCCGCTCGCTCAAGGTCGGGTACAACCGCGTCTTCGGCTATTACGTCGAGTTGACCCGCGCGGCGCAGCGCACGCACGGCGTCCCCAGCGACTACGAACGGCGCCAAACGCTGACCAACACCGAGCGATTCGTCACGCCGGCGCTCAAAGAGCGGGAGGCAGAGCTTGCGGCCGCGTCCGGGCGCATCGCGACGCTGGAGCGCCAGCTCTTCGACGATCTCCGGCGGCAGGTTGCCGGCTACGCCGCGACGCTGCGCCGGACGGCACGCGCGCTCGCCGTGCTCGACGTGGCGCAGGCGCTGGCCTACGTGGCCGCGGCGCGCGGGTACTGCCGGCCGGACCTGGTGGCTGACAAGACACTCGACATCGAAGCGGGTCGGCACCCCATCGTCGAGGCGGCGCTGCCACCCGGCGACTTTGTACCCAACGATTGCACGCTGGCTGCGGAGGACCGGCAGATCATCCTCCTGACCGGTCCCAACATGGCCGGCAAGTCCACGTACCTCCGGCAGGTGGGCCTGATCGTGCTGCTGGCGCAGATCGGGAGCTTCATCCCGGCGGCGAAGGCCCGGATCGGGCTGGTGGATCGCATTTTCACGCGCGTTGGCGCGCACGACGATCTTGCCGGCGGCGCCAGCACCTTCCTGGTCGAGATGACCGAAACGGCGCGCATCCTGCATCGCGCGACGGACCGCAGCCTGGTCATCGTGGACGAGATCGGGCGCGGCACCGGGTCGTATGACGGGCTGGCGCTGGCGCGGGCCGTGGTAGAGCAGCTGCACGAGGGCACGCGCTCGCGGACGCTCTTTGCCACCCACTTACGCGAGCTGACCGCCCTCGAACGGATGCTGCCGCGGGTGGTCAATCAGCGCTTTGACGTTGTCGAGGAAGCGGGCCGGCTGATCTTCCCGCACCGCGTCTTGCTCGGCGCTGCCGGTCGGAGCTACGGCATCGAGGTGGCGCGTCTCGCCGGGCTGCCGCTGGAGACGATTGCGCGTGCCACCCAGCTGCTGGCCGAGCTGGAAGCGGTGTCCCTGCGTCCCACGAACGGGGCCACGACGGGGGACGGCCATGCTGCCGTGCCGCGCCTGTGGCAGCTACCGTTGCACGGTGAGGAGGACGGCTCCGATGCCTTGACCGGCCTGGTTGACGAGCTACTGGCGGTGGACGTGGGTGCGCTCACGCCGCTGGCGGCGCTCAACGTGCTCGCGGCGTGGCAAGAGCGCGCCCGGCGGTTGGCAGGAGCAGCGATGTCTCCAGCGGCTGACTTGACATAGTGGCATGGTGGACGTTGCGCCGGCACGGATACACACGCTGCCACCGGCCGTCGCCGCGCGTATTGCCGCCGGTGAAGTGATCGAGCGCCCGCTGTCCGTCGTGCGCGAGCTGCTGGACAACGCGCTCGATGCCGGTGCGCGACGCATTGCCGTCGAGGTGGAGGGTGGCGGGCGCGCGCGCATCGCGGTCGCCGACGACGGGTGCGGAATCCCCGGGCGCGACTTGCGGCTAGCCGTCGAGCGGTATAGCACGTCCAAGATTGACGCCGCCGATGACCTGCTGGCGGTGCGAACGTTGGGCTTCCGGGGTGAGGCGCTGGCGAGCGTGGCGGTTGCCGCCGACCTGACCATCATCAGTGCCCCCGCGTCCGGGCGGGCTACCGAGATCGTCGTCGCACAGGGCCGCGTGCGCCGGCACGGTCCGGCCGCGCGGGCACCGGGCACCACCGTCACGGCCCGTCACTTGTTTCGGGACTTACCGGCGCGGCTATCCGCCCTGGTCGCGGCGCCAGCGGAAAATGCGGCGATCGGCCGCTTGGTCCGGCGCTACGCGCTGGGCTATCCGGTCGTTGCCTTCACGCTTACGACCCACGGTCGGCCGGTGCTGGCTACCAGCGGCAGCGGCGACCTGGCAGCTACGGCAACCGAGCTGTACGGCGCGGTGGCGGCGGGAGCGACGGTGCTGGCGCCGCGGCGGGACCAGGCCGGCCGGCGATGCAGCGGCTTGGCCGCCGGACCGCATTGCACCTACGCGACGCGACGCGAGGTGACGCTGTTCGTCAACGGTCGCTTGGTCAACCATCCGCAGCTTCGCGCAGCTATCGAGGCCGGCTATCGCGACTTCCTGCCGCGCGGTCGTCACCCGCTCCTGTTCTTGCACCTCCAAGTGCCGCCAGCCGACCTCGATGCGAACGTCCACCCGACCAAGGCCACGGTACGGCTGCACGACGGGGAGGGGGCCGCGGCGCTCCTGCGGGAAGCCGCGCGTGCGGCCGTTGAGCCGGCGGCCGGTCGGGCCGACAGGGGCGCCGCGCTGGCCAGCCACCTGCTCGGTCCGTACACGGAGCCGCTGGCCGGCCTGGGCCGCCGGCGCATCCGCGAGCGACCACCCGACCACGGGCAGCCGGGGTGGGTAACGGCGACGCCGGCTGCCGGGGACGCGGCTCGCCCGGCCTGGCTGGAGGCCGTTGCAAAGGGTGAGTGGATTGTGCGGGGACGCGACCTCGGCGCGGCGCGGCTCGTAGGCCAAATCCACGACACGCTCCTGGTGGTGGAGGGGCCGGTGGGACTCTGGCTGGTGGATCAGCACCGCGCCCATGAGCAGGCGATCTTCGCGCAGCTCGTGGCCGCCGCCGGGGAGCAACAGGCGGCGCAAACCGTGTTGGAGCCGCTGGTGCTCCAAGTCGGTGCGGCGCACGCGCCAGCCCTGCATACGCACCTGGAGGCGCTGGCGAGGCTGGGTATCGTGTGCGAGCCGTTCGGCCCCGATGCCTTTGCCGTGCGCGCCGTCCCCACGCTCGCGGACGTACCTCGCCTCGGCCCGGCCATCCGCGACGCGCTGGCGGCGGCTACACCCACGTCGAACCGGGCGACGTGGGAGCGCGCCCTTTGCGTTGACATCGCCTGCCGCAGCGCCGTCCGCCGCGGCACATCGCTATCCGACGACGCGGCGCGCACCTTGTTGGACCGGCTAGCCGCCTTGACTGGCGACGATCCCGTGCAGGTCTGCCCGCATGGTCAGCCGCTCGTCCTCGCCCTGGCCGGTGATGACCTCGGGCGGCGCTTCGACTGGCGCTAGTCGCGCCGGCCGCCGCCAGCGTTTCGATTTCGCGGGAAGCCTCGCCCTTGTTCCCTCTACACCAACGGACGTGCCTCCGGCTCACCGCCGCGCAACCCTAGTGTAGACCATGCGTTCTAAGATGAGAGGCGGCCGTAGCGGCGGCGGGGAACGCAGACAACGGCGTCAGCCAACCGGGGCGGTGGCGGGGCAGCGTGGCCCGGACCCTCCATCGCTCGTTGCGACCGCGACCACGCCGATGAGAGGGGAGACAGCACATTCAGGCGATGTGACAAGGAAGCCGGGACGAGCGCACGGCAGCAGATCACGATACTTACCGACGAGAGAAGGAGTACCAGCATGGCTAACGCTGTAGTTCACTGGGAGTTAAGCTCGCACGACGCCGAGCGATTGCATCAGTTCTACACCAGCCTTTTCGACTGGCGCATCGAGAAGCAGTCGTTCATGGATTACCGGACCGTCTTTACCGGCGGCAAGGGCGGCATTGACGGTGGCATGATGGATGTGGAGGACAGTACGCCGCCATACCTCACGTTCTACGTGTCGGTCGAGGACCTCCAGGTATCCCTAAGCAAGGCGGAGAGTATGGGCGCCAAGACCTGCGTCCCACCCACGCCTATTCCGAACGTGGGTACCTTCGCCCAGATCACCGACCCGGAAGGTCATCTCATCGGCCTCATCGAGCCGCCGCCGGACTGGGACGAGCAGGCCGGTAGCCAGGCGCGGGAGGAGTGCGACGGCAACCCGGTCGTCCACTGGGAGATCGGCACGGCGAACGCCAAGCGGCTGCACGGCTTCTATACGGCGCTCTTCGAGTGGCAGGTTGATACCAATAACCCGCACGGTTACGGCGTGGTGCATACCGGCGCCACGGATGGCATTGACGGCGGCATCTTCCAGACCGGAAACGGTACGCCCAACTACCTCACGTTCTACGTGCAGGTGGATGATGTCCGGGTATCCCTGAGCAAGGCGCAGAGCCTCGGCGCCACGACCGTCGGCGCAATCACGCCCGTGCCCGGCGTCGGCACCGTTGCCCACTTCGCCGATCCCGATGGGCACCTCGTAAGTGTCATTCAGGACGAGGTGATCGAGGTCGAGCCGGCGTAGGGCTACCCGCCCCCCTATGGTCCCCCCGCTGCGGCGGGGGGACGGTATGTTCCCTCCCCCGTCCCGACGGGGGAGGGCTGGGGTGGGGGCGCGGGAATGATGGGGACGCTGCGTTTAGCCCTTCTCGATGGGGGCGCGGATGATATTGCCCCACTCGGTCCAGGAGCCATCGTAGTTGCGAACCTTGTCGTAGCCCAGCAGCTCGCTCAGGACGAACCAGGAGTGCGAGGAGCGCTCGCCGATCCGGCAGTAGACCACGATGTCGCGGTCGGCAGTCATCCCTTTGCCCTCATAGACCTCGCGTAGCTCGTCCGCCGACTTGAAGGTCCCGTCCTCCTCGTTGACCGCCGACAGCCATGGGACGTTGGTGGCACCGGGAATGCGCCCCGCGCGTTGGGCCGTCTCGGGGAGACCCGGCGGCGCGATGATCTCGCCAGTGAACTCCGCCGGGGAGCGCACGTCCACGAGCGCGGCGCCCGCCTGCCGAATGTGCTGGCGCACGTCGTCGTACAATGCTCGCCGGCCTTCATCCAGGCTCCCCGCCTGGTAGTCGGTGCGCTCCACCGCCGGAACATCGGTCACGAGCGGACGACCTTCCAGCTCCCACTTCTTGCGCCCGCCGTTGACGATCACGGCATCCTCGTGGCCGAACATGCGCGCGAGCCAGTAGGCGAAGGTGGCAAACCAGTTGTTGTTATCGCCGTAGAGGACGATCTTGGTGTCGTTGCCGATGCCGGAGGCGCGCAGCAGCTCCTGCCAGTCTTCGTGGGAGGGAATGTCGCGCTGCACTTGGGCTTCGAGCTGGGTGGTCCAGTTCCAGCCGACGGCGCCGGGGATGTGGCCAGTGGCATAGGCTTCGGTATCCACGTCCACTTCCACGAGGCGCACGTTGGGATTGTCCAGGTTTTCGGCAACCCAGTCCGTACTCACCACGACATCGGGATTAGCGTACTCGGCCATCTTCCTTCTCCTTCTCTCGGACGTTGACACTCCACGCGCACAGTGTACGTGAGCTTCAACGACCTCAACTACTCCCAAACGCGGATTTCCCCATCTCCCAGGCAGGCGCCGCGGGTGAGCTGCGTCACCAGATAGGCGCGGCTGACCGGCGGCGAGTACAGGTGCGCGAGCCAGTGCTCACGCTCGCGCTCCGGGAGCTGGTCGCGCAGGGCAGCAACGGACAGGTGCAACAAGGTGTCGTCGGCAGCGATGCCAAAGTCGAGCCGCCACTGCGGTCCTTGCAGCAGGCCCATCGTATCGCTGCGAAAGAGCTTATAGCCCGGTCGCGTCCGGTACGGTGCCAGCACTGCCGCGTCGAACCACACTTGGGCCAACTCCGGCCGGTTGCCGGACAACAACCGGCGGTAGAACACCAACCGCTGGGCTGCTACCGCGTCGTTCCTGGTCGCCACCGTCTTTTGCCCCCGAGAACCCCAAAGCTGCCGACCGCATTATGCCGCATCGCTTCAACTCGCCGGGGATGGGCGACAGCTATTAGCACCTGTCGCTATAGTTGAGTAAATATACCAGATTACTCAGCTATAACGCTGCTTAGTGTAGCACCGGGCTGCGGCGCGTGTCAACGTGCCCTGTGCGGCCCAGTATCGCCGCTGTTAGTCTGCTGACAAGGGGAGGGACCAGGTAGGGGCGTCCCTGGTGGTCGCCCTAGCCCCACGTAAAGCTAAAGAGCTTGGCTGCGCGGAGCTTGAAGTGCAGCACTACCGGGGCACCCTCGGCGGTGCCGAGGTCCGACTCGCCGTGCCAGCGCACCGTCTGGGCGAGCGAGTCGCCGTAGAGTGGGTCGCACTCCGTCACCGCCCGCCCCGGCTGGCCGTGGACACCGACCCACACGCCACCGCCGCCCCTGGCCTGGAAGCTCACCCGCAGTTCGCGCCCCCGGGGCTGTACCGGGAACGTCCAGAACTCGCCTTCCTCGTCGGCAACGACCGCGCCGAGGCGGCCGCGGGGCCACCAAGCCCAGCCGGTACGAGCGGCGGCGACCATGTGGGGCCAGCGCGGGTACTTGTGGGGATAGGACGTGCCGGAATACAGCAGTCCCACGCGCTCGTCATCCAACGGGACCAGGCCGGTGCCGGCACCGATGAACTCCGAGTCCCACTCCCCTGGCGTCCCGGGGTTGATGACCGCGCCCCCCGGCACCTCGTTCCACACGATCCCGTCGGCACTAGCGTAGAGCCGAATGCGCGAAATCTGGTTCCAGCGCTCGTAGAACATCGGGAACATCAGATGGATACTCGGCTCGCCGGGATAGGACGTGCGGGCGTTGGTGTAGATGTCGTTCGAGGGAGACTCGTCGAGGCGCGGCCACAACAGCGGCTCGACCGGCGGCCAACGGCGAAAGTCGGCCGTCTCGGTGCGCCCTACCCAGCGCCGGCCCTGGAGATACATGCGGGTATACAGCACGTAGCGCCCCAGCCAGGCATCGTAGTAGGCCGTCGTGATGGTATCGGTGAAGTGGGTGAAGAGCGGCTCCGGGAGCAGGGTCCAATCCAAGCCATCCGGCGACACGGCGCCGTAGACGCAAGTGAACTTCCCCGGTCGCAGCCGCACGTCCTGATACCGCGGATGAAGCGCCCGATACTCGGCCCAGCGCCGGTCGAATTCGCTCGCCGGCACGCGGGCCATGAAGACCAGCTTGTACCGCTCCCCGGGCGGGGCGCTGGGGTCTTTGAAGACCGTGAAGCCGTCGAAGTTGTGCTGTCCGCGCTCCGGCGGGACGCCGAAGAAGGCGTTGTTCCGGGTGCTGCCGTCAAGCTCATAGCGGCCGAACGTCGGGAGTTTCCACGTGAAACCGTCGTCGGACTCGGCGTAATACCCGTGCTTGCCCACCCAGTACCAGAGGCGATACCGCCCACCCTCATGGAGCAGCGCGTTGATGCCGATGTCCTGGTCGAGCGGGCCAATCTTCTGCGCCGGCTGCGCTTCCAGGCGGATGCCGTGCGGTTGGCGCCGCGAGTGGTAGCTGGCCAGCGTGGCGGGGTCATCCCGAGCCGGTGGCGACTCCGCGCCCGGTTTCGTGGGCAGCGGCTCGCCATCCGGTTCTACCCATTCCAGGTCACCGGGGTCAATGTGGCGAAAGTCGGTGAAGAGGTAGGTGTGCTGGTCGGATAAGAGCCGCCATTCGATGCTCGTAGCCATGATCCCTCCCGTGGCGCTATGGTAGCGCACACCGGGGCGGGAGCTTGCCCGTGCTCCGGCGCTCGACTAGCATAGGCCAGAAGTGACGGCGCAGCGCGCCGGTGGTAAGCGGAAGGAGACAAATCGTCATGGCAGAGCCAACTCGCCTCGCGTTGATCGGCTGCGGGGGCAACATGACCAACGCGCACCTGCCGCGCCTGCTCGCGCAGGATGAGGTCAGTATCGTCGCGTTGGTGGACCCGGTCAGCGAGACGACGGAGGCGCTACGGGAGCGGCAGCCGGCGCTTGCCGGCGCGGCCACCTTTACCGACCACGAGCGGATGCTCGACGCCGTGCAGCCCGACGGCGTGGTGATCTCCTCACCCCACGCGCTCCACCATCCGCAGATCATTGCCGCGCTGCGCGCCGGGGCACACGTGCTGGTCGAGAAGCCGATGGTGAACACCGACGAGGAAGCGGCCGAGGTCATCGCCACGCGCGACGAAGCGGGCAAGATCGTCATGGTCTCGTACCAGCGACGGTTCGAGCCGAGCGTCCAGCAGATGAAGCAAATCATCACCGAGGGCGGCATCGGTGACGTGCAGTTTGTAACGGCGCAACTCCACCAGTCGTGGTACACGAACAACCTGGGACGCATTCAGCGCACCGGGGAATCGTGGCGGGTGCAGCAGCAGCTTTCGGGTGGTGGCCAGCTCAACGACTCGGGCAGTCACCTCGTTGACCTCGTGCTGCACCTCGTTGATCGGGCGCCGACCCGAGTCGCCGCGTCGCAACAGTATTTCACGCTGGAAGTGGACGTGAACTCGGCGATTATGGCCGAGTTCGAGGGTGGCGTGATTGCGACCATCGCCATCGGTGGCAACGTGTATGGCGGCGGGGCCGACCTCACCATCGCCGGGAGCGGGGGCACGCTGCACTACCGGACCGTCGGACAAGTGCCGCGGCAGCCGTGGGTGGAGTGGCGGCGGGCCGATGAGTCCGAGTCGTTGACTCTCCCTACCCCACCGCCAGCGACCAGCCCCGACCATCACTTCGTGGACGTGATCCGCGGTCGGGCGGCGCTGGCCGGCGCGACGGCGGAAGACGGCCGGCGGGTGGTGCAGCTCTCCGCAGCCGTCTGGCGCTCGGCCGAGACGGGCGCGCCGGCAGTGGTCGGCGGCTAGGGCGGGGCCAGGGGTAGGTACGCCTATCCCCTGGCCCCCACCCTGACCATCCCCCGTCCCAACAGGGGAGGGAACACACCCGTCCCCCCGCCGCAGCGGGGGGACTATAGGGGGGCTACATCCTACTACCCGATTAAGTTGTCAACTTTCATCAGGGAAGGGGAGTGCTGACAGGCATCAGCCATTGGGCGTGCCGCAGGGGCCGCCGCCGGTCGCCGTCGCTATGTCGAAACGGGTGGCGTCGAAGCGGTAGAGGGGCTTGTAGCTGCGGGCGATCTCTTCCGACGAGGCGCCGACGTAGTGGCAGATGAAGGAGCGGCGGAAGCGATTTCCGCTGCGGTTTGGCTCCGAGCCGTGGATGAGGTTGCCGCCGAAAAAGAGGACGTCGCCGGCGTCGAGATCAACGGGCACCGGCTGCAACCCCTCGGGGACGGGCACAAGCTCTTTGGTGAACGAGATGGCGGGATCGGCCTCTTCCGGGCAGAAGAGGTCCATGGCGTGGCTGCCGGGAACGATGAACAGGCCACCGTTCTCGCGGTCGGCGGAGTCAACGGCAAGCCACGCCGCCAAGCAGGTGCCCGGATAGGCCTTCAGATAGAAGTTGTCTTGGTGGAGTGCCTGACCCCGTGCCCCTGGCGGCTTCCAGTAGAACATGCTCTGCGCGGCGATAGGCGCCTCGCCGAATAGAGCGCGCAGATGCGGCTCCCAACGGGGGCTGAGGAGGTAGCGGAGTGCCGTGCGGTTGACGCGGTGGGGTTGCATCATGCGCGGGTACAGTAAGAGCGGATCGGAGGTCTCGGCCGGGGACATGGCTTGGAAGCAGCCGGGTATCTCGCCCTGCGCGTGCAGCTCGTTGCAGGTGGCAATGAGCGTTTGCAACTCGGCCGCATCGAAGAGGCCCGGCACGACGGCATAGCCATCGCGGGCGAACGCCGCGATCTGCTGCGGAGTGAAGGGCGCTGCCGCAAGATCAACTGTCATCGGACCTCACTAGCCAGCGAGCCAATGTCCCGGCCTTGCGGCCTAGCACGGCGGCGGCCTGTCCGGCGGCGACACGCTGCGGCGGATGGTGCTGAGGGGGTGGTCGGGATGGCTGTACGGCTAGTCCGGCCCCCCGCTGCGCCACGATGATACCGACGAGGATGGCGCCGCCGCCAGCCACCAGGCTCGCCGTCAGCGGCTCGCCCAAGATGAGCACGCTCAAGAGTACACCCAGGGGTGCCACCAGATACTGGAAGTGGGCGATGCGGGTGGCGGGCAGCCGACTCAGCGCAAAGTACCAGAGCGCAAAGTTGAACGCGGTACTGCCGAGGCCGAGGTAGACGAGGATGAGCTGGGTGGAGCGGCTGGCGGCGAACAGCGGCTGGAAGCCTGGGCCGACCACGAGGACTAGCGGCACCAGTGCAAGGGCAGCCCAGCAGCACGCGACGGCCGTGATTGCCACAGCATCGCGCCCAGCGACCGTGCGACGTGCGACGAGGATGGCACCGGCGATGGCGAGGCTACAGCCTAGAGCGAGGCTGACGCCGCGCAGGTCGGCGGTGGCGAGGAGTTGCCACCACGAACTGCTATCGGCGCCGAGGTCTTGGCCGAGGGCCACGGCACCGACGCCGACGCAGGCCAAGAGCGATCCACCAAGGAGATACCACGGCCGCGCCGCGTGACCGAGCGCGAATGCGCCGAGCGCAATCCACAGTGGACCGATACCGGTCAAGAGCGCCGCTACCGAGCCGGGCAGGAACACCTGCGATGACACGGAGAGAGATGAGGTGACGCCAAAGGCCAGCGTGCCTAGGAGCAGCAGCTTGCCGGGCTGTGCTCGGAACTCATCGCGCATACGGGACAGGCCGGCGCGGACGCCGCCTAGGCGCAAGCACGTCAGCGCCGCGAGGGCCAGCCCGGCTACAGTGGCCCGTGACCAGACGATAATGAACGGCTCGACCTCGGCGAGGGCCAGCTCACTGCCGGGGTAGAGCGATGCCCAGCCCCAGCAGGAGCAGATCGCGGCTAGATATGCCCAGCGTATGCGTCCCATGGAGGCCGTTGGGGAGCGTGGGTGCGGTTGGTCGTGCTCAGGGATGTTACACGAGCGACGGGGAGACGGCATCTCCACAGGGGTTGCTACCGGGGCTGGGTCTATGGCTATAATGGTTCTTTGGAGCGGCGAGGTGCGGAGAGCCGTCCGGCTCCGGGCCGTGCCAGCGGCCGTACCGCGCTGGGGCCGATCCTGCTGCCGGGGTGGCGAAATGGCAGACGCGGCTGACTCAAAATCAGTTGCCCGATGAGGGCGTGGGGGTTCGAATCCCTTCCCCGGCACCACTACTATCTGTGAGCACACCTACTCCTCCCCCCTCCCTTCAGGCTTAATACACGACACTTTTGGGGAGCGGTGGTGGATGGGCAATCAGTTGGAGACGAACGGCAAGGCGGTGTCCCAGTGACAACCGCCGCCGGAGGCGCAGCCCAAGGATGAACCGGCTGAACCGCTGTTGTCCTCCCCGTGTGAGCTCCCGTCTGAGCCGCGCGGTGCGCGCCTTAGGTCGTTGGCGCGTTGCCGCCTTGGCGATGATGTTGCTCGTTGCGTTGGTGGCGGCCTGCGACGGAGAGGACGACGCCCGCTCGCTGTCGCTCGAAGACGCCGTCGGGCAGATGCTGCTGATCGGCTTTCGCGGCCTCGAGCTGGATACGGAGACGGTATCGTTGCTGGCCGAGATCAAACCGGGCGGCGTGATCTTGTTCGACTATGATGGCCCCAGCGGCGGCGAGCTGCCGCGTAACGTTGGATCGCCCCAGCAACTGCGCGCGCTGACCAGCGCGCTGCAGCAGCAGGCCCAGCGCCCCTACTTCATCGCTATTGATGCCGAGGGTGGATACGTCAATCGACTCAAGGAGCGCTATGGCTTCAGGACCCAACTGCCGAGCCATCAGGCACTCGGCACCGGTTCAGTTGCGGAGACGGAGGCGCTGGCTGGCGCATCGGCGGCGCAGCTGCAGGAACTTGGGATCAACTGGAATCTGGCCCCGGTCGTTGATGTCAACATCTTCCCTGCTAGTCCCGCGATCGGCCACTGGGAACGCTCCTTCAGCGCGGACCCCGAGCAGGTGACCGCACACGCCGCCGCCTTTGTCCGCGCCCACCGAGATGAGGGCATCATCTCCACCCTCAAGCACTTCCCAGGTCACGGTAGCGCCGTCGGAGATACGCATCTCGGTGTGACCGACGTGACGGATTCCTTTGTGCATGACGCCGAGCTGGCGCCCTACCGGCAACTGATCAACGATGGCTACGACGACGCGATCATGACAGCACACATTGTCAATCGCGATCTGGACCCGAGCGCCAGGCCCGCCTCGCTGTCCTACCCGATTGTGACCAGGCTCCTGCGAGAAGAGCTGGGGTTTGGAGGCGTGATTATCTCAGACGACATGCAGATGGGCGCAATCGTTACGGAGTACAGCCTCGAGGCCGCGGCGGTTGAGGCGATCAAGGCCGGGGTTGACGTGATTCTGATCGCGAATCAGAACGCCTATGACCTCGACCACATCCACCGCATCAAAGCCGCGATCATCGCCGCCGTGGAGCAAGGTGAGATTTCCAGGGAGCGCATTGATCAGTCGGTCGAACGCATCCTGGCACTCAAGGGCGCGTATGGAATCGTGGAGTGAGCACTGGCAAGTCGGAAGCCTAGACTGCACAAGCCGGACCGATCAAGCGGCGCGGCTGTCGCCGGTTACGCCACAGTTCGGAGAGGCGTTCCGGCAGGCACTAGAGCAGCATCTTGCCTCGACCGTCCGCCGCGCGCTCACTTCCAGCGAGCCGTTGGCGGAAGACACGGCCAGGCCCAGCTTGAAAGAGCTACTGCTGAGGCCGGGAGCGCGGACCGAGCAGCTAACATCGCTCATCTGCGGTTAGCGGCTGTCGAGGAGGAGCAGGTCGCGGGCGGCCAGGCGGGGGCGCACGACGGCCAAGAAGCGGTCGAGTATCTGCTCCGGCCGCAGCTCCGAGGTGTCGAGGCGCACCTTGCGCGGTACCCATGAGGCGCCATAGGCCGCCTCGAACTGCTGCTGCACGGCCTCGACATCCTCCGGTGGCACGACGGAATGGCGGTGCGGCGCCGTGGCCATACGGGCGCGGATCACCTCGGGACGCGCCGTGAGCAGCGCCAGGACGGCATCGCGCGGGAATTCCGGCTCGACTTGGCGTTCGTAGGTCATCGCCAGGCCCGGGTAGTAGTAGCGTGGGCCGTAGATGGCCTCCTCGATGTGAAAACCGACCAGGATGATGTCGTCGTAGCGGTGCAGCAGACGCACGTGATAGTGGACCTGAAAACGCTGGTAGCGTTCCTTGATCGCCCCTGGCAGGGCGAGCATGGCCTCCTGCTCTTCCGCGCTGACGTGCTGGGCGTCGGGAATGGTGAAGTGGTCGTCCATGTGGAAGTTGCGTCCGCGCTCCAAGCCCCAAGCCTGAAGCGCATCGGCGAGGGTGGTCTTGCCGACATACTCGCACCCAACCAGGATCAGTCGCATCGTCTCCTCCCGCAGGACCGGATATTGGCGCTCGGCTATTCGCTCAGGACAGGATAGCCGGCGCGCCTGTGGTCAGCCAGGGTTTGTGCGGACCGGCCCCCCTATAGTCCCCCCGCTGGCGGGGGGACGGTGGGTATGGTGATCGTGTCTCACTCCTGGCCGTCGAAGCCGATCATGTTGGTGGGGGTGATCCGCAGTAGCACGAAGCGCAGCTTTCGCAATACGTCCGCGGCATAGGTGGCGCCCTCGGCGGCACCGAGGTAGTGGAGCGATAGGGCCCGCACGATCTCCGGGATGCGCTCGTGGGCAATCGTCGCAGTGCCGTTCACGAGGAGCCAGCGCTGCGGGGACTCGTTCAGGGCGATACAGAGCGCCACGTGTGGGTTGTGGCGCACGTTGCGGGCTTTGACGGAAGTCGTTTCCACTGCGACAACGACTTGGTCATCATCCACCAAGTGCCACACGGGTGTCATGTGGGGTGTACCGTCCGGGCGCACGGTGGAGATAATTGAAATGTGCGGCTCCTGTAAGATGGTCTCGATTTCTTGCTGACTAAGCCTGCCCATGTGCCGGCTCCCTTCGACTGCGGATTTGCTCGCTCGCGCTTTCACGGACATACTACCGCCGCAGCGCCGCGGGAGGTGAGCGATGGGACAGGCAAACGCCGACGAAGTGTGGCTTGACGCAGAGACGCGGCTCCTCTTCCTCGACATGGACGCGGTCGAGACGGTTCACAACGTCGTCCCGCGAGTGATGACCGCAACCAAGCATCCCGATAACCCCCTGCTGCCCCTGGGCGATATCCACGAGTGGGACTCGGCGCAAGCGGCACCTTGGGCGTCGCGCTCCGTCGTCTACGACGAGGAAGACAAGCTCTTCAAGTGTTGGTACCACGGGACCGACCTGAGCACGGAGCGCTGGTGGGCGACGGGATATGCGTACAGTGAGGATGGCGTCCGCTGGACGAAACCGCGTCTGGGTCTCCACGAGTACAACGGCAGCAAGGACAACAACATCTGTTTCCAGGGTTGGGGGCCGGTCATCAAGGAGCGGCCCGGAGGCGATCCGGCCCGGCGTTACAAAACGATCCTTAAGGGGCCAACGCGGCAGGACGCGATTCGAGCAGCCTATTCCGAGGACGGTATCCACTGGCACGAAGGCGCCGAGATCGCCTTGCCGGAGTGGCAAGGACGCACACCGGATATCGTCGTCTTGGTGCGCGATGACCAGGACCCGGATCCGCAGCGCCGGTACAAGATAGTCTGGCAGACAACTCATCCATCGAATAAGCCGGGGCCGGAGCTTGTACGTACCAAGTGCCTAGGCTACGGACCGGACATCGAGCACTTGGTCGCTGGTCCGGCGAACCCCATCCTGCATCCCAACGACGGACTCGAACACGAGAACCACTTCCTGCTACTGGCACCGTATGCCGGACAGTACATCATGCTCTACGAGTATGGCTGGTATCTGCCGAACGGGACCGGGAATTTCGGCAATTACTGTGCTGACATCCGGCTGGCGATGAGCCGCGATGGCGAGCACTACACGCGCCTCCAGCCGCACCACAAAGTTATCCCCCGCGGTCCACGAGGTGCCTGGGATGACGGTATGTTGGTGATCGCGGACAAGCTGGTGGTCAAAGACGACACAATGTATCTCTACTACTGCGGCCAGGGTGAGGAGTGGACCGACTGGCCGGCCTCGAACGAGCCGGCAGCACTTCAGTACGACTCGGCCGGTGCTGTGCGGCTGTCCCGGATGGGGTTGGCGACGCTGCGCCGCGATGGATTCGTCGGGTTGGAGACGACGGACCGCGAGGCACCGGGACACCTGACGACCGCGCCGATGGCCGTCGTGGAGGGGGGAGTCACGCTCACCGCCAACGTAAGCGCGACTCAGCAGCGCCGCAGTTGGGTCGCGGTCGAAGTGCTGGACGCAGCGAGCAACGAGCCACTGCCCGGCTTTGGCGGCGATGATTGTGTGCCCATTGACCGGGACGGGGTGCAGGTCGCGGTCCGGTGGCGAGAGCGGCGGCTTGCCGAGTTGCGCGGCTCGCGGGTGAAGCTGCGGTGCTGGCTGTACGGGGCCGCCAGGCTGTTTGCGCTCTATGGTAGTTAGCCCGGGGCGATTAACACGCCGCGACCGGCTTGACCCGGCGCGGTGCGGAACGGCTAGGATTAGGAGGGCCGCGGCGGGAGCGGCCGTGCCGTGGTACCCCCCGCTATCCATGAGTGGGAATACCTCCGGTGCGTACCAGCGACTTGGCCCGCAGACTCTCCGTAGCCCCAGTCCTCCGCTGCCTCGATGGCGCCGTCGTGGCCGCTGCCCGGCCCGTGAGCGCCGGATCGGCCGCAGCATTCCGGATCATGTTCGGGCTGCTGGGGTTTGTAGCGGTGTGTCGGTTCATCGCCCAGGGCTGGGTTTACGAACTCTACATAGCACCAGCGCACCACTTCACGTATTACGGGTTCGGGTGGGCCCAACCCTGGCCGGCCTGGGGGATGTACCTGCACTTTGCCTTGCTGGGTCTGGCCAGCCTGGGGGTCGTGCTCGGTTACCGGTACCGGCTCTCCATCACGGCGTTCTTCCTCCTGTTCACCTACGTAGAGCTGATAGACAAGACGACCTATCTCAACCACTACTACTGGGTCAGTCTCGTCAGCCTACTGATGATCTTCATGCCCCTGAATCGGACGGCTGCGCTGGACGCCCGACGCAAGCCTGCATCGGGGCGGATCCACACAATGCCAGCGTGGGTGATTTGGACGCTGCGTGCCCAGGTAGGGGTGGTCTATCTGTTTGCGGGCATTGCCAAGCTGAATCCCGACTGGCTGCTCCACGCCCAACCGCTGCGAATCTGGCTGTACAACAGTGGCGACCTGCTGCTGGTCGGGCCGCTGCTCAAGGAGGCGTGGGTAGCCTACGCCATGAGCTGGGCCGGCGCCGCCTTCGATCTGACAATAGTGGGCTGGCTACTGTGGCGGCGCAGCCGGCCCGTCGCCTATGCCGTACTGGTGGTGTTTCACCTGCTGACGTGGCTGCTGTTCCCCATCGGGATGTTCCCCTGGATTATGAGCGCCGGTGCGCTGATCTTCTTCGCACCCGACTGGCCCCAGCGACTGCTGGCCGCACTGCGCCGCCGATTCGGCGTCGCGTCCGCAGACGCTCCCGATCGCACGGAGCCGTCAAGCCCCGCTGCTTTCCGCCCGACCTGGCGCTCCCGCGCCGGCGTGGTCGCGCTGCTGCTCGTTGCTCTGGTGCAAGTGGCGGTGCCGCTGCGCCACTGGGTCTATCCTGGCAACGTGCGCTGGAACGAGGACGGCTACCGCTTTGCGTGGCGGATTATGCTGACCGAAAAGACGGGCCAGGCCCACTTTCGGGTCACTGATCCGTCAACCGGCGAGGAGTGGCTGGCGTACCCGGAGGAGTACTTTGTGCCGCTCCAGGTCGAGCGCATGGCCTACCAGCCGGACATGATCCTGGCGACCGCCCACCTCATCGCCGCAGACGCCAACCGGCGAGGACGCAGCGTCGAGGTGCGGGCCGACGCCTACGTGGCCTTCAACGGCCGGCCGGCGGCACGGTTCATAGACCCGGCGGTGGACTTGGCTCGCGTCGTGCCAGGGCTGGGACCGAGCACGTGGGTGCTGCCGGCCCCAGCCGCCGACCGCTGAACGGCAGCACGCCCGGCGCTGCGCGGCGGATCGTGCCGCCGGCGCCGCTAACGCATGCTATCTCCGTCGGTGTCGCTGAAGCCGACGGAGACACCGAGCAAGCTGACCACCTCGGTATTGAGGGTGCGCCGGAGGTCCAGCAGGCGTTCATGGACGGCCTGCACCCGCTGCGGCTGCTCTTGGAGCGCCACATGCAGCGGCAGCTCTACGGCTTCGATGGCCGCGAGCGCGGCCGCGAATTGGTCGCGCATGCGCTGGTCCGTCTCGTCGGACAAGGGGACGATGAGCGCGGAAATACCGAGCGCGTCCGCTTGGCCGTCGCTCCCGTCGTGCCCCAGGTACATGTCCCGCATGCCCAGTATCTCTTGACGGAGGTCGGCGAGGGAGTTGTGGCCGGCCCCGCCGGGGATCGCCGCCGGGTCGGGGCCGCCCTGGCGCAGTCCCAGGGCCGCCGCCAGCCGCATATCCGTGATAGTCCGGATCAGGAAGACTTGGGTCCGCACCAGCTCGGCGACGGCTTGCCCCTTCAACAGGGAGCTGTCCGAGCGACCGGTGAAGAAGTCCCGGTACGCCCGGCCCTTTCCCCCGACTTCGGTCCAGTCGGCAACGATGGCCTGGGACTCGGACTCGACCACGTGGCCGAGGGCGGTCAAGTAGCGGCAATGCACCGAGTCGGAACCGGACAGGCGCTCCGGTGCAGCACTGTCGAACAGCAGGTACTCGATGGCGCCGAGGCCCCGTTGCGTGGAGGACAGGCCCTCGCGGACGGCCGCCTCGGTCACGGCCGGATTATTCGCCAGCATCTTCTCGATTCGTTCGGAGTCAGTGGGCGACCAGTCCATGACACTTACCGCGCGCCGGTCCATGACCGGACCGACCCACGTCGCCTCCGACCGCATCCACGGCACGCGGACATCCCGCCATGCCTGCTGCGCCGCCTGCAATGTGGCGTCCGAGGGGGCAGCGCACAAGCTGTCGAGGGCCTGGCGGAGGCCCTGTGCCTCTGCGGCCAACGCCTCGTAGCCGGGGACGATTATGCGGCCGGTAAGGCTGATGAGTACCTCGGATTCGTCAGGGGCTGCACTCGGCGTGCAGCCCCCAACGAGGATGAGGAGGGCACTAAGGAGGAGCTTTCTTAGGATTCGTAGCATTCGAGACATTAGATCGCCCTCAGGAACTCCAGCAGCGCCGCGCGATCCTCCGATGATAGGTTCATGAAGTAATCACGCGACTGCTGCGCTTCGCCGCCATGCCAGAGGATGGCCTCTTCGATGTTACGTGCTCGCCCGTCGTGCAGGAGCATCGTATGACCGTTGACGACTTCGATCAGTCCCAGTCCCCACAGGGGCGGGGTGCGCCACTCACGCCCGGAGGCCAATCCGTCGGGCCGGCCATCGGCCAAGCCCGCACCCATGTCGTGGAGCAGGAGGTCGGTGTAGGGAAAGACGACCTGATCGCGGAGTGGCCGCACCGGGTAATCCGCGGCCGTCACGTGGCGCGGCGTATGGCAGACGGCACACTGCGCTTCGACGAACAGGCGAGCTCCCTGCTTCACCTCAGGCTCGTCCACGCGGCGCATGGCGGGTACGGCCAAGGTCTGCACGTAAAAGGTCACTTTGGCCAACCTGTCATCCGGAATCTCGGGTGATCCACCAGTGGGCGCTTGCTGGCAGGCGGTCTGCGCCGGGGGACAGTTCTCTTCGGGGAAAAGACTCGACGTAATGCCAATGTCGCCGAGGAAGGCGCCAGCGCCCTGTTGCTCCACGGTCGGTTGGTTGGCCTTCCAGCCGAAGCGGCCCAAGGCAGGGCGCTCGTGCCGGACGTCCCATACGCGGTTGGCGCGGCCGGAGATGCCATCGCCGTCGGTATCATCAGGGTCGGCCAAAGCCATAATGCGCTCCTCGGGGATCGCTTCGAGCAAGCCCATGCCAATTACTGCGGGCGCGATCCGCGGCGAGATCATTACGTCAGGATGCAGCCGGCCCAAAGCCGGTTCCACGATGACATAGGTCGGCCTGCGTAGGGAATAGGAGATACCGTCGGGATAGCGACCGGGTAGCTCTTCGTAGCGGATGGAAATGCTCCCTTCGACCGGGACACTCAGGATGGAGCGGTCCTGCAACTGCCCGCCATAGGTTGGCTCATCCACCGGGCCGGATTCGCCCGGGATACTCAGCCGGAGCAACAAGCCCCGCACGGGGTCATCGTCGTGATCCGGTGGCTTGGCCCGACCGTCGTGACTGTGGCACGAGGAGCAGGACTGGGCGTTGAACGTCGGTCCCAGTCCGTCGCGGGCTTCCGTCGAGGCGGGAGCGGTGACCCAGTTCTGGTTGAAGAAGCTGTCGCCTACCTCAAATGTACGGCGCTCCTCATTGGTGAGGTTGCGGGCAGAAAGCTCAAAGGCGTTGCGGCCGGCGCTGAAAGCCGTGGTCTCGCCGCCGAGCGACTCGTCGTACACCAGCCCCAAGCCGCTATCGTCCCTGCCCACGTCACAGCCGTAAACCGATCCGAGTGTGGTCGCCAGCAGGAGAATGCCGGCGACCAGCACCCAGACCCTAGAGCGGATCATACTCCAGGTCTAGCTAACTGACGCTGATGGTGATGCCGATGTGCTGGGCAGCATCCACGATGGTGTCGGTTTGCGATTCCAGCGAAGAAATCGTCGTCTGGATGGCCTGCCGGCCGGCAGACTGATCGGATACGCCTTCCTGCAGGTGCTGATCGAACGGCGACGGGATCAGGCGAGCCAGGTTCACGCTGCCCCGAATCTGGGCTTCCAACCGCTCTGCCTCCGTCCGGTCGTGAGCGGCGATCAGGTCTCTGATGCCGGTGCCGGACACCGTGCCGTAGTCGCCCAGGTAGACCATCTGGATGCCGAGGGCATTGGCAACGATGTCTGCGATGGTGTTGTCGGCAAAGCAGGAATGCTCGTCTTCTTGGGAGCGCTCCTCATAGGCGACGGTCATCCGCTCACCAGCAAGCTCACCGCGGCTCAACTCGCCCATGCCGGTAATGATCCGCTTCAGCGCTTCGTCCGCGTCAAGTGCAACGAACTCGGCACGGTAGTTGTCGCTGCGCCCCGGGGACCAAGCGTCGACCATGTCCTTCAGGTGCCCAATCAGTACGTCGGACGCAACCGCTAGATACGTAGCACGACGTTGGGCGTTGGCGTTCGTCGTGTAGTCCTCGAGTGGTCGCTGGCCCGGTCCGTCCAGACTGAGGTCCTGCCCCCAGAGCAGGAACTCAATGGCGTGCCAGCCGGTGGACACGTTTTCCTCGCCGCCTTCCTCGTTGAGGGAGACCAGCAACTCGGCATTAATCTGCGGGAACTCGCTGGCCTTGTTGACGATGCCGGCGTTGGGATTGCCCTGCACGTAGTCAATGTAGGCCTCATCGAGTGGCCAGGCATTGATCAGACCTTCGGGTCCGTCTTCCGGATGGTCAATTGGGCCGTCATAGAAGCGGAACACCTCGGTCACGCCATAGTCATCGCGAGCAATGAGCCACATCCGCTTGGCTGCCTCGAGACGGGCCGGTGTCGGATCGGCGAGGAAGCGGTCAATGGCCTGATCCATGGCCATGGCCGACGCCAGGCTCTGCGAGTAGAGGTTATGCACCCCGTTCGCGTAGTTAGCGACGGCCGAGCGCTTCATCTCGTCGCTCGGTCCGCTCGCCCCGAGATCACAGCCCGCCAGCAGACTGCCGGTCAGGGCGATCAACACACACAGCGCCACAATCCTTCTCACGTAGCCTCTCCTTACCCCAGAGGATTACCGCCACTTTTTTCGGGAGTTAGTGTAGACGAATCTCTTGAATTCGTCAAGACGCAGATTTTATTCTCGCACCCCATGGCATCTCGGAGGCTACAATCCGTTCTTGCTTGGGCGTTCTGCGGGCACGGCAGCGAGCCGGCGCGGAGCGGAACGGCTAGGATAGGAGGACCGCGGCGAGGGCGGCGGCGGGGCCGGAGCGAGATTGATCGGACAGAGGGCAGATCGGGAGTAGCCATGATTGAGGTGCAGAACGGGTATCCCCATCCGCGCGTCCACGAGGCGGTGTTGTTTCCGTTCGACGAGGCCAGTATCCCGTTCACGTCGGGTCTACGGCTGCATATGGTCACCTCCAAAGCCAGTGGGCGCGAGGCGCTGGTGGTGCTGCCAGGACCGGAAGGGGCACCCGACGACATGCGCGTCCGGTTCTATGGGGCGGTGATTCCGAGTGGCGACGAGCTACGGATGTGGTACATGGGCGCTGGCAGCCGCGACGGGTATCGGGCGGACCGCCTCTGTTACGCGGTTAGCCGCGACGGCGTGCATTGGGAGAAACCAGCGCTTGGCTTGGTGGAATACAACGGGAGCACGCAAAACAACCTCGTTGACCTGCGGAACGGCGCTTGCGATCTGCTCTCCGTGCCGGTGCTGTACGACCCGGACGACCCGGACCCACAGCGGCGGTACAAGATCGCCTTCGAATGCCGCGAGTACGAGAAGCTCTTGTCCGTGGCGTTCAGTCCCGACGGCCTGCGCTGGACCGAGTCGCCGCACAATCCGGTTGGGCCGATGCTGGAGATGAGCGGCGTGATCCGGCACAACGACTGCTACTACATCAACGGGCACGGAGGCTATCACTTCGGCACGGCACGCGAACTGGTGACCTGCGCTTCCTACGACTTCGAGCACTGGACGGAGGCCACTGCACGCGGCTTTCGTCGTGACCCGCTGCCGTTGCTCGACATGGCGGGCATCACGACCGGCCGAAACGCCGGTGAACAGGTCCACTTGGGGGCAGGATTGTGGGACCGCGGCAACGTGATTCTCGGTGTCTACGACAGCTGGCACGGTCACCCGTCCGGTGATCGCGGACTGTTGACGATGGACCTCGGCTTGGTCATCAGTCATAACGCGCTGCATTACCACGAGCCGTTCCCCGACTTTCGGCTTGTCCCGGCCATCGAGGAGCAGGGTGGCGACGGCGCGTTGTTCCCACAGGAAGGGCTGCCGCCGATCATCGGCGGGCCGGCGCTCAGTCACGGGCAGGGGATGTGCAACTGGGGCGATGAGACGCTGCTGTGGTACAGCGTGTGGATAACGGGCGGCGTGCGTGTGGCCCGCTGGAAGCGCGACCGGCTGGGCTGCTTCCGCGCCTTTCAGCCGGAAGAGCTGAACCGGCAGCCCCCGGCGCGCTGGGAACGCGGCACGCGCCACTGCATCACCTGTCCGATACAGGTCAGCGACACGCCGGCGCGGGTGCATGTGAACGTGGCCGGGCTGTGGGAGCACAGCGAGATCACGGTGGAGGTGCTGGACGAGCAGTTCCGGCCGCTGCCGGGCTATTCCGGCGCGGCCTGCGTTCCCTTGCGGGAACCGGGCATACGGCAGCCGGTGGTGTGGCAGGACCGAGACTCGGTTGGCGAAATTGACGGACCGTTTCGGTTGCGGGTGAACTTCAACGGGCTGCGGCGCGACGACGCGAAGCTCTACGCGGTCTACGTCGCGTAGGGTTGAGACAGGAGAGAGCACCGCCCCCCTATGGTCCCCCCGCGCAGCGGGGGGACGGGGATTGGACCCACCCCCCAACCACCTCCCTGAAGGGAAGGGGCTGGAGAGGCTGCGAGGAGGACGGAATGGCTGATCGGCCGAAGAACGTATTGTTGCTGTGGACCGACCAGCAGCGGGCCGATACAGTCGGGCCAGACAAGGACCCGCGGCTCCAGATGCCGAATCTGGAGCGGCTGGCGCAAAGCAGCGCGCACTTTCGGCACGCCTATTGTGCCCAGCCGGTCTGTAGTCCGGCGCGTGCTACGGTGATGACCGGCGTGTATCCGCATACGCACGGGGTCGTGGACAACAACATCGTGCCCGATCCCGGCATCCCGATGATTACCGAGCTGCTGCGGCCGGCCGGGTACGTCACGGGCTACAACGGGAAGTGGCACCTGGGCAACGAACTCCAGGCGCAACGCGGCTTCGACCATTGGGTGAGCACCGAGGAAGGCTACGCCCGCAGCCACGCCGAGGAAGGCTATAGCTCCTATCACGATTTCCTAGAGGCGAGTGGGTATACGCCCGGCGATCCACACCTGGATGGCATGACGTTCGCTCGGCACACCGCCGCGGCGCTGCCGGAGGAGGTGGGGAAACCCGCCTTTCAGACGGCGGAGGCGCTCCGTTTTCTGGAGGCTCACCGCGACCAGCCCTTCTTCTTCTCGGTGAACTATCTGGAGCCGCACGCGCCCTTCAACGGGCCGCTGAACGGCTTCTACAAAGCGGAAGACATGACGTTGCCGGATACGTGGTACGGCGAGATGGAGGCGAGCGTCCCGCTGCGCTATCGGCGCCTGCGCGCCGCTTACGGCGGAGACTACATGGCCGGTCATCCCGATTGGATGAAGTCGAACGATGAGCGGGGCTGGAAGGACCTGAAGGCGCGCTACTGGGGCTTGTGTGCGCTGGTGGACAAATACGTCGGCCATATCCTCGACCGGCTTGAGGAGCTCGGTCTCGCCGACGACACGATTGTCGTCTACACCTCCGATCACGGACACATGATGGGCGAGCACGGGCTGCTGAACAAGAGCGTACTCTACGAGCCGTCGGCGCAAATCCCGTTCATTATCCGCGTGCCCGGCTTGCCGCCACAGCAACTAGCGACGCCGGTGGGACACGTGGACTTGGTCCCGACACTGCTCGAATTGCTCGGTCGGCCGTTGCCTGACCATCTGCAAGGGCACAGCCTCGTGCCGTTGCTCCGGGACGGTGATACGGACCCGGAGGAAGGTCAGACGATCATCGAGTGGAACGGGAGTCTCCAAGACGATGCGGTGGCGACGAAGGCCGGCCCGCACGCGCCGCTGGCGCCGGGGGTGGTGGACGCGGATCGCACGGAGATACGGACCATCCGCCGCGGCTCGTGGAAGCTGAACGTCCACGCCAGCGGCGAGCATGAGCTGTATGATCTCCGGACGGACCCGGCGGAGCGGCACAATGCCTTCGCGGATGCCGAGCACGCGGAAGTGGTCCGCGATCTGGACCGCCGCCTGCGCCAGTGGCAGCGCGAGACGGCCGATCCGCTGGCCTTGCCGGCGCTCACGTAGGAGCCGCAGGTGGGAGAAGCAGGTGAAAAGCGATGCTGATTATTGATGGTGACTACCCGATGGCCTATGGGGCCGTGGACCTCGACCGCGATTTGACCCAGCCCATTGAGGAGGTACGCGGGGCGACCGGGCGGCGAAGCCTGATTGACGGCTGGCCCGACGAGGAGACGATGGCGTCGCTGCCGGAGATGCGGAAGGGCCGGATTGCCGCGGCGCTGGTCAAGATCGTGGCGCGGATCCGCCGGCCGCAGGGCACCATCTGGGGCTACCGCACCGGCCACGGCGCCTACGCCGCCGCGCAGGCGCAACTGGCGTACTATCGTGTGCTCGATTCGGTCGGCGAGGGCCGCATCCTGACCACCGGCAGTCAACTCGCGGCCCACGTGCGGGAATGGGCAGCAGCTACGGAGTTTGAGGGGCTGCCCGTCGGTTTTGTTCTGGGCATGGAGGGGGCGGACCCCATTCTGTGGCCGGAACAGGTCCACGAGTGGTGGGAGGCCGGCCTGCGGGCGATCAATCTCTCCCACTACGGCATCAGCACCTATTCTCACGGCACGGGTACCGGCACCGAGGGCGGGCTATTCCCACCGGCCAAAGCCCTGCTGCGCGAGATGGAGTCCCTGGGGATCATACTGGACATAACGCACGTATCCGACCGGTCGGTCCGCGAGGCGCTGGACCTGTTCGGTGGCCCGGTGATGGCCAGCCATCAGAATTGCCGCGCGATTACGCCGGGCGAGCGGCAGCAGCCCGATGACATTCTCCGGCAGGTGATCGCGCGCGACGGGGTGATCGGTCACTCGATGGACACGTGGATGCTCTACCGGGGTGGTGTTGACTGGGCCAGCATCCCTTCGCGGCGGGAGGTGTTCCCGCGGGAGGCTGTGACCTTGGACGACTTGGTGGACCACATTGACCACGTCAGCCAGCTTGCCGGCAACGCTCGCCACAGCGCCATCGGCGGCGATACGGACGGCCAGGGTGGCCGGGACGGTGCGCCCTACGAGATAGACACCGTGGCCGACTACCAGAAGCTGGCCGACGTGCTAGACCGGCGGGGCTATTCTCAGGAAGACATCGAGCGGATCATGTTCCGCAACTGGCTGCGGTTCTACGAGCGGTCGCTGCCGCAGTAGCAAGCGCCGGCGAACTCCGAGCGTGCTGCGGCTCCTGGTATCGTAGGGGCGGCCGCTACGTATACGACGCACACGAGAGGAAGACTGATGGGGATTTACGAGGACCTTGGCCTACGCCCGGTGATTAATGGCTACGCGACGGTGACGCGACTCGGCGGCTCGCTGATGCCCCCACCGGTGGTGGAGGCGATGATCGAGGCGTCGCGGCAGTTCGTGGACCTGGAAGACCTGCAAGCCGCCGTGGGCCGGCGCATTGCGGAGCTGACCCGCAACGAGGCGGCCTACGTCTCCAGCGGCGCCGCCGCCGGCCTGACGCTGGCAACGGCCGCCTGTGTGGCCGGCACCGACCCGGAGATGATCGCGGCCCTGCCGCACCCGCAGAAAGTACCCGGCGCACGCTGTGAGGTCATCTTCCAGCGTTGCCAGCGCAGCGGCTACGACTATGCCGTGCGCCAAGTGGGCGTGGACATGATCGAGATTGGTCCGGAGGAGTCCTCGCCGGCGGACTTTGGCGCGGTGCGCCAAGAGCTGGAACAGGCGCTCTCGGAGCGCACGGCGGCGGTGCTGTACTTCGCCCGCGGCGAGGACCACCACGGCGGGCTACCGGTGACGGAGGTGGTCGCGGCGGCGCACGCGCGGGGCGTGCCGGTCATCTTGGACGCGGCGGCGCAGCTCCCGCCGGTGGAGAACCTGTGGCGCTTCACGCAAGAAGGCGCCGACCTCGTGATCTTCAGCGGAGGGAAGGGTCTCTGCGGACCGCAGGCCACGGGGCTGGTGCTGGGGCGAGTGGACCTGATCAAGGCGTGTGCCGTGCAGGGCAACCCCAACCAGGCCATCGGCCGGCCGATGAAGGTGGGGAAAGAGGAATTGTGCGGCTGCTTGGCTGCCGTCGAGTGGTACGTGGGGCTGGATCATGCGGCCCTGACGGACCGTTTCGAGACGCAGGCTGCCACCGTCGTCCAGCGTGTGGCCGGGTGCCCAGGGGTCACGGGCCGAGTGGAGATGCCCAGCGAGGCGGGGCAACCGCTACCGCGGGCGCTCCTACGCTTCGACGCAGGGGTGGCGGGACAGAGCCGCGATCAGATCATGGAGCAGTTGCAGAACGGCGAGCCGGCCATAGAAGTGTCGCCCGAGGGGGACGATGGCATTTACGTCAACCCGCAGACGCTGATGGAGGGCGAGGAGGTGGTGATCGCGGACCGCCTCGCCGAGATTCTGGGCTAGGCGCCGGACTGGGGCGTACTCTGCCGGAGCTGCTGCTCGAATTGCACCACCCCCTTCAGGGCGGTCATCGCACCGTAGAGGATTTGTAGGTGACCTACGAGCGCTATGTAGCGGTCGTGGGTGGCCTCATAGAGGGGCGGGAACGAGCCGACCACGCCGGCCATGATGGTGATGTCGCGCCGCACCCGCGTGAACGACGACTCGTGCGTACTGGACTGGTTGGCGAGTGCCGAGCGCATGCCGTCCAGCTCCACGCTCAGGGTCTCGATGCCTTCCAGCAGCAGGACCGTCCGCTCGCGGTCGGGCGTGGAGCCGCTAACCAAGTTGTCGTGCTTGAGCATGGCTGCGAAGCTCCGCAGGCGCTGGCGGGCCTCGTCGTAGGTCAGCGGCGGGGTCGGTGACGGTCTGGCAGCCCCTTGGGCGCGGGTCGCTGCGGGTACGGCAGCCACGGGCAACGCCGAGGCGACGCCGGTATCGTTGCCGACGGGTATCACGGCTTGCGACTGGTCTTCCGTGCCGAGTCCCTGGACGAGGCTGACCAGGAAAAACGCCGCCACCAGCCCGAGGCTCCAGAGCGCGATGACCCGCAGCTGCCGAAGCATTATTCCCCTCGCCTAGGCCGGCGGTAGGTCTGCGCGGAGTCCCGACATGATGGCTTCCGCCAGCTCCATCGTCTTGATGGCCTCGTCGAGATTGGCGGCGGGGAGCGAAACTGGGCGGTCCTCTTTGATGCAATCGAGGAAGTAGCGGATGTCCTCGCGCCGCCCGCCCGTGCCTAGCTCGCGTAGCTCGTGCTGCTTTCCATCGCAGAATACCGTTCCCTGGCTGATGCCTTCGAGGTACGCGGAAATGTCACGCCCATGGATCTCGTAGCGTTGCAAGCGCGAGTCGGTGGTGTAGTTGGCGATCAGGTGGCCGAGACAGCCGTTCTCGAAGAGGATCAGGGCGCCATGCACGTCCTTATACGGTGAGCAGGCGCGGCGCACAACGCTATGGACCTCCGCCACCTCGGCGCCGGCAAACACCCGGAGCAGGTCAATCGAGTGGATCGGCGATTCCATCAGCATGTTATCCAGGAGGATTTCGGGAAAGGTCGTGCGTCCCGGTGAGGTGGCCAAGGCGCCGCGCCCGGCAAAGCCGCTCATGCTCTTGTGAAACTCCCCGACGACTTGGACGACCGGGCCACGCTCTTTGACCATTGCCAGCGCTTGGTTGACGAGCGGATGGAAGCGGTAGCTCCAGCTCACCATCGCCTTCGCACCCGTCCGGGTGGCCGCGGCACGTAACGCCTTCGTCTCCGCCACGCGCAACCCCGGCGGCTTCGTCACTTCGGTATTGACGCCGCGCTCCAGGCAGCGCAGTGCCACCGGCGCGTTGAGGTGGGCCGGAGTGATGACGAATGCCGCATCGAGGGTCTCGTTATCCAGCAGGTCATCCACGTCGGCATAGCGGCGGGACACGCCGAACTCGTCGCCAGCGCCATCGCGCGCGGTCGCTACCGGATCGCAGATGGCGACCAACTCTACGTCGTCGAAGGTTTGCAGGTGCGCCATATATCCCCGGCGCCCGTTCGGTCCGCAGCCGACAACCGCTACTCGCAAGCGCGACATTTTTCTGGCCCCCTCCCTCACCCTCCCCCGTTGCGACAGGGGAGGGAATGTGCCGGTCCCTTAGCCTTCGGCCTCGACCTGGGCGATCATCGCCCGTAGCTCAGCGGCGTTAATACGCATGGCATCTACGTGCGTGCCGCCAGGGGGCGTGAAATGCGTCGCCAAGGCGAGCACCGCGTCGCAGCGGTAGTCACGGAGCTGGCGGAGGATCGGCACGTAGTCCACGTCGCCGGTGGCCAGCGAGCGGTACTCGAACTTCAGGCTGGGGCCATCAAAGACGTGGACGTTCTTGAGGTGGAACGAGTGGAGATACGGTCGCGCGTTGTGGAACCCGGCAGTCTCGACGTGGCGCTCGCCGGAGTTGAAGTTGTCGGAAGGGGTCCACATCAACTTGACGCGCTGGGAACCGATGGCCTCCGCGACGCGGCGGAAGTTGGTGGTGGTATTCGTGTAGATCCACGGCTCCTGCGAGAACACGAGGTCCACTTTGTAGTACTCTGCTGCTTCCACCGCCGGCGATAGGGCGCTAACGAGCTTCTCCATGTCAATATCGGCGATGACACCGCCGCCGGTGAGCCAGCGCATCGGCCACGTGGGTTTGCCCGCCGAGTACTCGCCGGGCCAGGCAAAGGAGTGGAGGTTGACTGCACCGATGTCCAGCCGGGCCGCAACCTGCATGGTTCGCACAAGGTCGTCGAGGTGCTGGCGGTAGACGGGGTGATCGTGCGGATTGCCCAGCGGTAGCTCGGTCAGGTGCAGCTGCTTGAACGGTATCTCGGGACTGATGACGGAAATCTCTAGCCCGTATCGCGCGACTTGGGCGGCGATTTGATCCCACTCTGCGTCCGATAGCGCGGCCATGCTCTCCACGCCCGGCAGCCGATTGAACCAGACGGAGTCCACGCCGACTTCTTGCGCGATGGTGAGCATGTCATCGAACGAATCGAGTCCCAGCTCCATCAGCCGCATCCCGATCTTGAAGCGGTAGCCGTCCCGACCGTCGTTCGCCATGTTACTCCTCATCGTCCTGTGCAACGCAAGGGAGCGGTTTGGACCTACCCCCCGGCCCCTTCCCTCCGGGGCAGGGGGGGCCAGGTAACAGTTTCTAGCCCCTTCGCTTCAGGGAGGGGCTTGGGGGTAGGTGCAATGCCCCCCGGTACGTTGCCGGCAGGCCCAAGGGTACCAGACGCTCAGAGGGGCCAAGCCCGGACGAGGGCTTCGAGGAGCCGGCCGCAGTTGAGCATCCCGCCCAGGTGCGCGACCTCGTAGCCGTGAGTGTTCTCGGTGGGGAAGCCCACACAGGCGCTGCGGGGCACCGTGCCCGTCCGGCGGGCCAGCGCGGCATCCGAACCGAAGGACGCCAACACCGCCTCCTGCACTTCGATGCCTTGGTCACGTGCAGTAGCGACAATGTTGGTCGTCAGTGGTACGTCGTATGGTCCGAGGCCGTCGGCCCAAATCACCACCGGCCGGGCGTCGTTCTGGAGATCGTATTCGGGCATCACCGGGGCTACCTCGACGGCTACCAGTGTGTTGCCCGGTAGCTCGCGCGACCCATGTGCAGCTGCGCCGCTCGCAACTTCTTCCCCGCTCGTCAGCAGGAGGTAGACATCCTGTGGCGGTGGCTCCGCCGCGAGCGACTCGGCGAGCAGGAGCAACAGGGCAATTGCGCCCTTATCGTCGAGCGCGTGGGCACCAACGTAGTCTTGCAGCACGCGGGGCGACTTACGCGCCCGCGCCAGCGCAATGCGTGAGCCGACGTGGACGCCGCAAGCGTGCAGCTCTTCCTTGGTGAGCTTGGCGTCTATAACGGCATCGGACCACTGTGCAGCACGACGACCGGACTTGACTTGCTGGATGGACGACTCCTCGGAGACGTGCGAGGCGCCAAAGCCGAGGACGGCCGGCACAATACTTCCGTCGTCCGCCAGAATGTCCACCGGCCCTTCACCGACCTTGAAGGGATGGATACCACCCACACGCTCAACGGCGAGCCGGCCCGTGGGATCAATGCGCTTGACGATGAGCGCGATCTCATCCTTATGCGCCGTGAGCTGGAGCGGCCGGTCATGGGCACGCCCTGGCAGCAACACGACCGTGTTCCCGGCCGCGTCCTGCCACAGCCGAGCGGCGAAGGGCGCGAGGCGCCGCGTGATGATTGCATCCATCTCTCGCTCGACACCGGACGGGGCGTGGGCCTCGCAGACCTCCTTGAGCAGGTCGAGTAGCGGCTGCGCCTCGCGGGGCCAATCGTGGCGCTCCGGACCGGCGGGGTCCGCTTGATTGGTCGCAGCGGTGGTCATGGGGACTGCTCCGGCGGCTATCGGGTAGGGCGGCGGACGGACTAGCCGAGACTATACGGCACCGGGCATGATGCCGGCGGTGCATCCAGTGGGCCAAGGCCGCAAGACGCGAGGGAAGGCGCGAACGCACCGCTCGCGCCGCTGTACAATGGGTGGCTACACCCGGCGGTAGTGTGGGACGGGTTCGAGCAGCAGGTTGCACGGGGTTCGATCCGGCCAACCTGGCCTTTTCTTGGGTTGCAAGACAATGGCGACCTCACGCTGTTCATGGACGAGGTGATGCCGCATTTTGGCTAAGGTGTGGACATAACAGCACAGAGATGGAGGGAAACATGGCGGGGAAGCGGAAGCCGATCAGGATTGGTTTCGTCGGGGCCGGAGACAACACGCGCCGCAAGCACATCCCCGGCCTGCTGGCACAGGAAGGGGTGGAGCTGGTTGCGGTTGCCAATCGCCGGCGCGAATCATCGGAGCGGGTAGCCAGAGACTACGGCATCGCGCGGGTGTGTGACCACTGGCGCGAGGTGGTTGAAGCGGATGATCTTGATGCCATCGTGATCGGGACGTGGCCGTACCTGCACTGCCCGGTCACGCTGGCAGCGCTCGCTACCGGCAAACACGTGCTCACCGAGGCGCGGATGGCGATGAACCTGGCGGAAGCGGAAATGATGCTGGCGGCTTCACGCCGAGCGCCCCAGCTCGTGACCCAAATTGTCACCGGCGGCGCAGCGCTCCAAGCCGATACCACCATCCGGCGGCTGATTGCCGAAGGCTATCTCGGCGACATCGTGGCCGTGGAGGTCAGGCAGTTGTACGGCTACATTGACCACGAGGCGCCCTACCACTGGCGGCACAACCGGGAGTATTCCGGTCTCAACATCATGCGAATGGGCATCTTGTACGAGGACGTGCTGTACTGGGTGGGACCGGCGGTCCGACTGGCGGCGCTGGGTCAAACGAATGTGAAGATGCGTACCGACGAGGACGGCGTGCCGCGGGCCATCAGCATTCCCGATCACTTGGACATCATCGGGGAGATGGCGTGTGGCGCACAGCTTCATATGCAGTTCTCGGCGGTCACCGGGCACGGCACGTCGGAGATCACCATTCACGGCACCGAGGCGACCTTGCGGGTCGAGGGCGGGCAGCTGCTCGGCGGCACGCGGGACGACGAGGAGCTACGGCCCATTGCCCTGCCGCCCGCCAGGCCGCAACCGGCAGCGTCACACCCACCCGGCTGGCACGTGGAAGAGGAGTTCATCACGGCGATCCGCGGCGAGGGCACTATTACCCGCACGCGGTTCGAGGAGGGCGTGCAGTACATGGCGTTCACGGAGGCCGTCCATCGCAGCATGCGCGAAGGACGCACGGTGGCGGTGTGAGGCGCGGCGGGGGTGGGCTGGACTGAACCTAACCCCGAGCCTCTTCCCTGATAAAAGTTGCTCACTTAATCGGGTAGGGGGGCCACCCAGCACGGCACGACGCCGATGACAGCCACGAACGACCAGGGAGCGCCGCCGGGTGCCGTGCCCGAATTCGAAGCGGTCGCGGTGGCTGTGGCCGCCTACGGGGCGCACGACCCGCGGCGCTTCACCTACACGGTGCCGGACCACCTGCACGGGCGCCTCCGGCCGGGGCAGCTCGTGACGGTGCCGTTCGGGGAGCGCGCCACCTACGGCCTCGTCACCGCGCCCGTGACGGAGCGGCCCGACTTCGAGCTGCGCGCCGTCGAGCGCCTGCTACACCCGGCGCCGCTCGTCTCCCCTACCCACCTGGCCCTGGCCGTATGGCTGGCGGATACCTACGTCACGTCGGCGTTCAGCGCCGTCCGCCTCGTGCTGCCGCCCGACCTGGAGACCTGGCTGCAACGCTTGCTTGAATTCGAAAACGGTAGAGCCTCGCGCCTCGTGCTGCCGCCCGACCCGGAAGCCTGGCTGGATCGCGTCTTGGTGGTCACTGACCAAGCCCCCGACGAGGCGAGCAATCGCTGGGGCAAGGCGCACCATGACTGGTTCGAGCTTCTGAGCAGTGGCCGCCCGGTGCGTTGGCAGCGAGCCTGCGCCGTTATCGGCAGCGAGGCTGCGGGCCGCCTGTACCGCCACTGGGCCGAGCGCGGCTGGGTAGTGACCACATACGAGGTTGTCCTACCGTCGCTACTCGAAGAATGCCTCGACCAGCGAGCGAGCGGCGAGATTTCCGCTACGGCAACGCAAAGCAACGGCCACGAGGCCAGCGTGCTCCACGCCGCGCTGCCGCAGACTCGGTTCGATCACTACCGGACGCTAATTCGCAGCTGTGTCGAGGCCGGGCGGCAAGCGCTGTTGCTCGTTCCGGACCGCCAGCAGATCGGCCCCGCGCTCGACCGGCTTCAGCTCGACGATCTGCGGGTAGCAACCTGGCACGCGGAGCAGGGGCAGCGGGAGCGCCTGGAGCACTGGGCGCGTGCCCAGGCCGGGACTCTCGACCTCGTTGCCGGCGTGCGGTCGGCGCTCTTCGCGCCGCTGTCGCGGCTCGGCCTCATCATCGTCGAGCAGGAGCACGACGACGCCTACAAGAACGACGCGACGCCCCGGTACCGCGCTGCGACGGTCGCCGTCGAGCTAGGCCGGCTGACCGGCGCCCGCGTCGTCCTCGGCAGCGCCACGCCGGATGCCGCCACCTACTTGCAGGGGCGCCGGGGCGCGTGGACGCTCACCCAGCCGCCGGAAAGTGACCCACCGCGATCCGTCGAGATCGTTGATCTGCGCCGCGAGCGCACGGTGGGCCGGCAGGAGTTGGTCAGCCGGCCCCTACACCGGGCACTCGGCGCAACGCTATCGTCCGGCGAGCGCGCCATTCTCCTGCTGACCCGCCGCGGCGCTGCCCATTCGCTGCGCTGCCGCGACTGCGCTTACGTCCTGCGCTGCCCGCGTTGCGCGACGCCGGTGGCGGTCCACGGGCAAGGGGACGGCGCCGGACGCAGATCACACCTGGCACCATCGTCTGCATCCGGCGTGTCACCGGCGGGTCTGCTGTGCCACTATTGCGGCTCGGCGCTGCACGTCCCGGCGCTCTGCCCCCAATGCGGCGGGACGCGGCTACGGGCGCAGGGGCCGGGCACTCAAGGGCTGGAGACCGAGCTACGGACGCTGTTTCCGCGCACGACGGTCTTTCGCTGGGATGCCGACACGGTTTGGCCGCCGGGGGGGCCGGCGCAGGTGTTGGCGGCCTTTGCCCGCGGGGACATCGCCGTGCTGGTCGGTACCCAGCGTCTACTGCGGATGCCGAGCCGCGTCGCCGCGCCGCTGGTCGGGGTCGTTGACGCGGATACCGGGCTACACCTGCCCGATTTTCGCGCGGCCGAGCACGTCTTCCGCAGCCTGCTCGGCGCCGCTGCCCTGGCGGAAGGCACGAATACACGGCCGGCCCGCGTGCTCATACAGACGCGCGAGCCGCAGCACTACTGCTTTCGCGCCTTCCTGCTCCCGCGACGCGCACCGTCCGGCCTCGGCGCCGCCCTGGACCCCACCGACCTCCGCGCCGCCTACGCCCGCTTCATGGCGGCCGACGGCGTTGATCGGCGGGAGCTGGGCTATCCGCCGTATGGCACCTTGTGGCGGCTACTGTTCCTGCATCGGTTGGATAGTACGGCCGAGCGGGAGGCGTCACGCTGCGCGATCACCCTGCGAAACGCCGTCGCGGCGCAATCCGCTCCCGCGGACGCCGCGGACGAGGTAGAGGTCATCGGCCCGGCGCCGGCCTACATTCGCCGGCTACGTGACCGCGCGCGCTGGCACGTGCTATTGCGCGGCCCACCTCGCCGGTTGGCCGAGTTGGTGTCCCATGTTCCGCGTGGGTGGACCATAGACACCGATCCAACCACCCTGCTATGATCTTCCGCATTGTCCGGGCGACCGGGCAATGTCCAGGATTCTCGTACCCGATCTTCAAGTGGCGAATTTAGGGCGAACGCTATGGCAATCCGACCGATCCTGACCGAAGGCCACCCCATGCTGCGCCAGCAGGCGAAAAAAGTGCGCCGCCTTGACGCTTCGTTGCGGCGCCTGGTTGACGACATGTTCGAGACGATGCACGCTGCGGACGGTCTCGGTCTGGCCGCGCCGCAGGTCGGCGTGCCCCTGCGGCTGATCGTGATCGAGCACGAGGGCGAGCGTTACGTCCTGTTCAATCCGGAGATTACCCGGCAGCGTGGCTCGGTCACTGAGGATGAAGGCTGCCTGAGCATGCCGCAGTGGTTCGGTCCAGTCGCCCGCAGCGAGCAAGTGACCGTCAAGGGGCGCGACCGCGCGGGCAAAGCCGTCCGTCTCAAGCTGGAGGGCCTCTTGGCGCGCGCCATCCAGCACGAAGTGGACCACCTCGATGGCACACTGTTCACGGATCGGATCGAGGACCGCGCCCAGCTCCGCTACGTAGACCCGGCGCAGGACACCGGCCCGCAGCCGCCAGCTTCCGACAACCCGGACGGTACGGCGCCCGCGGACGAGCCGGATCAGCAAGCGGCCGCGTCGTAGCGCGCCGCGTCCCGCCCACGGCCACTGTCATTCCCGCGAAAGCGGGAATCTACCCCCTCTCCCGCTGGGAGAGGGCCGGGGTGAGGGCAGCCGGCGGTGCGGCCGGGCCGTCCCCGGAGACGAGAGGACCGTGTTGACTACGGCACCACCCAAGAGCAGTCCGGCGCGGGCTGTCTTCATGGGCACGCCCGATTTCGCCGCCGTCATCTTGCAGCGCCTACTGCAACGCCCGGACCTCGTGACGGTGGCAGCGGTGGTCACGCAGCCGGATCGCCCGGCCGGGCGGGGCCGCCGGCTAGAGCAGCCGCCGGTGAAGGTGGCAGCGGCGCGTGCCGGCGTCGAGGTGGTCCAGCCGATCAGTGTCCGCCGCCCGCGGTTTGCAGCGTGGCTCCGGCGCGTGGCACCGGACCTGCTACTGGTGGCGGCATATGGGAAGATTCTGCCGCCGGCAGTCCTGGCTATCCCGCCCCGCGGCGCGCTCAACGTACATGCGTCGCTCTTGCCCCGCCATCGCGGTGCCTCGCCGGTGAGCGCGGCCCTGCTCGCTGGCGACACGGTAACCGGTGTCTCGCTCATGCTGATGAACGAGGCGATGGATGCCGGCCCGGTGCTGGCAACGGCCACGGAGCCGATTGCGCCCGACGACACCACCGAGACGCTGACGGAACGGCTGTCCGCGTTGGGCGCCACGCTACTCGTTGATACCCTCCCGCAGTGGCTCGCTGGCGCAGTGACGGCACAGCCGCAGGACGATAGCCACGCGACCTACTGCCGTCCCCTGCGGCGCGACGATGGCCGGCTGCGCTGGGACGCGCCGGCCGCGTACTTGGCCCGTCAGGTGCGGGCCATGATCCCCTGGCCCGGCGCCTACACCCACTGGGCGGGACAGCAGCTCAAGGTGTGGGCGGCCACGGTGCTTCCTACGGATGCCGGTAGCGCCGCGCCGCCGGTACCCGGCACGGTCGTCGAGCAGGACCGCCGGCCGGCGGTCGTCTGCGGCGAGGGCCTCCTCGCCCTGGACCAGGTGCAGCTCGCCGGCCGCCGCCGGATGGCCGCCGCCGACTTCCTCCGTGGCCAGCGCGCCTTTGTCAGCGCACGCCTCGGCTAGTGGTCAGTGCCCCTCACCCTGAACAGCCCGGCCCCGCCGGGGACCTGTAGGGGCAACCCTTGTGGTTGCCCTCGCCTCCTCGCCGCAGTGCTCACAGGAGTAGGTACGTGTTCAGGTGTAGGGGCGCAACATGTTGCGCCCGTCCCCCCGCCGCAGCGGGGGGACCATAGGGGGGCTACTCACCCGCACAACGGGAGGTATTTCGTGTCGGGTGCGATTCATCGCGCCCGCGTCCTCGTCATTCCCGCTGTCTCATTCGTCATTCCCGCGCAAGCGGGAATCTATACCCCCTCTCTATCGCTCCGCGATGGAGAGGGGGGCGGGGGGTGAGGTCCACCGCCCCACTACTCCACGCCGAGCGCCGGCTCGCCCCGCCAGGTCGGCGCGACGACACCGGGGGTTGGGGGCTGCCGGCGGCCCTCCGCGTCGTAGTGCGTGTGGGTGGGTGAGCGGTGCGGCGTGACGGTCAGGTAGTACACCGCCGGCTCGTCGCCGACGCAGGTGACACGGTGCTTTTCGTCGGGCCAGGCCACGACGGCCTGACCGGCCGTAGCAATCACCGTCTCATCCTCGATCTCGAAGCGGACCGCCCCTTCCAAGATGACCCACACTTCGATGCCGCCCGATTCTTCATGGCTGTGGAAGTTGCCCAGCTTCTCGCCCGGCTCGGCGCGAATGAACCGCGCCCGTACCTCGGGAACGGCGACGGCCGTGCCCATCGGGTCATCGCGCCAATCGAACGTCCTCGCCGGCATAGTCGCACCCCCCTCCGGTGGTGGCAGTCGGTACGGCAGATTATAGCCCCTTCCCTGAAGGGAGGGGGTTGGGGGTGGGTGCGCCCGCTACATGTGGATGGCGCGTCCCTCGGTCGCCAGAGCGGCTTCCTTGACCACCTCGCTCAATGTCGGGTGCGCGTGGACCAGACGACCTAGCTCGTTGGTCGTGCCTTCAAGGAGCTGCACGGCGCCGACCTCGGCGAGTAGCTCCGTCGCCTCGGGACCGATGAGGTGCGCCCCCAGGACCTCGCCATACTGCGCGTCGGCGACGATCTGGGCAAAGCCGTTGTGGTCGCCGAGCGCCAGCGCCTTGCCCGAAGCCTGGAGGGGGAAGGTACCGACCTGCACCTCGTAGCCCTGCTCGCGCGCCTGCGCCTCAGTGAGGCCGAGACTGGCGATTTGCGGGTGGGTGTAGACCGGCTTGGGCATGTTGACGTAATTGAGTGGCTCCGGTTCCTCGCCGGCAATCACCTCGACGGCGGTTTCGCCCATCGCCATGGCCACGTGGGCCAGCGGCAGCTTCCCGGTCACGTCACCGATGGCGTAGATGCCGGGGACGTTCGTAGTCATCCGGTCGTCAACCGTGATCCAGCCGCGGTCGAGCTGCACGCCAACCGCTTCCAGGCCGATATTCTCCGTGTTTGGCCGGACACTGAGTGCCACAATCGCGCGGTCGGCGGTCAGCTCGCGGCGTTCGTCGTTCTGAGTAAAGACGACCTGCGCGCGGCCCTCGACCGCCCGGACGGACTCGACGCGCGAGCCGGCCTCGACCTTGATGCCCTGCCGGCGGAAGGCGCGTTGCAGCGTCTCCGCGAGTGTCGGCTCCATTTCGGGCAGCAGGTGCGGCTGCATCTCCAGGATCGTCACCTCGGCGCCATACGCGCGGGAGAGGTAGCCAAGCTCGCAGCCGATAATCCCGCCGCCGATCATCACCACGGACTCGGGCAAGGCCTCGGCGACGATGGCCTCCTTGTAGGTCATCACCACCTCGCCGTCAATCTCCATTCCCGGGAACACCAGCGGCCGTGCGCCGGTGGCAATGACCACGTTGCGGGCGGTCAGCTCCTGTTCGCCGTCCTCCGTAGTCACGATGATCCGGTCGCGGGCGGCGAGTCGTCCGGCGCCGCGCACGAGGTCTACTTTGGCCCGCCGCAGGAGGAACTCGACGCCCTTGGTGAGGCGTCCAACGACCTGCCGGCTGCGCGCCACCGCCTGTGCGTAGTCGGTGTGCAGGTTGTCCACGACAATGCCGAAATCGCCTGCATGTTTCAGCGTAGTGAGCAGGTCCGCGCCGCGCAGCAGTGCCTTCGACGGAATACAGCCCACGTTCAGGCAGACGCCGCCGACGTATTCGCGCTCGACAATCGCGGTGCGGAGGCCCAGCTGTGCCGCCCGGAGCGCGGCGACGTAGCCGCCGGGACCGGAGCCGAGAATGACCACATCGTAGGGATCGGTATTAGCCACCGTGCTTACTCTTCCTTTCTCAACGTGACGCGCTGGTTGTGGTGCGGCCCCGGCCCCCCGCTGCGGCAGGGGGCCGGCGTATTCCCTCCCCCGTTCCGACGGGAGAGGGCTAGGGTGGGGGCCATGACCAACTCCCTCACGCCGGGGGCCGGGCGAGGTCCAAGTCGAGCAGCAGCAGCGGGTTCTCCATGATCCGCTTCAACTCGGCCAGGAACGTCACGGCCTTGGCACCGTCGCCGACCCGGTGGTCAACCGACAGCGTGACGCGCATGATGTCGGCAATCACGATTTGGTCGTCGCGGACCACCGGCTGACGAATGGACGCGGCGACCGCCAGGATGGCTGCCTGGGGCGGATTGATGATCGCCGAGAACTCCTCTACGTCCCGCGTCAAGGCGCCCATGTTGCTGATGGTGAAGGTGCTGCCCTCGAAGTCCTCGGGCCGATTTCGCCCGCCCCGCGTGCGCTCGATTAGCGCCTTCGTCTCGGCGGCAAGCTGGTAGACCGACTTGGTATCGGTGTCATGCACCACGGGTACCACCAACCCGTCGTCGAGCGACACGGCGACCCCCACATGCACGCGCCGGAACCGGCGTACCTTACCGTCTATGAACCAGGCGTTCAGGTCCGGAACGTTGCGGAGGGTGCGAGCCACCCCGGCGATCACCATGTCGTTGAGCGATGGCTGGGCGGACTCGTCCGGCGCCAGCGCCACCAGCTGCTTCCGCAAGGCCATGGTGGCGCCCATGTCAATCGGTACCGTCACGTAGAAGTGCGGCGCCCCCGGCTTGCTCATGGTCATGGCGCGGGCAATCGCGGCCCGCATCCGGTTCGGCTCGATGTCCTCGTACTCCGGCCCGGCGGCTGCCGCCACGACCGGGGCCGGCGTCGGCGCTGGTGTAGGCGGCGGCGGTGCGGCGGGCGGTGCTGCACGCGCGGCCTCGACATCGCGGCGTTCGATCCGCCCCAGTGGCCCGCTGCCGGTGATACTCGCCAGATCGAGGCCATACTCGGCTGCAAGCCGTCGTGCCAGTGGCGAGGCGCGCACGCGGCCGGCCGGCGCTGCCGGGGCCGGCTCTTGGGCCGGTGCCTCGACTGCCGCACCATTGCTCGCAGCGACCTCGGCGGGAGCGGGCTTCGCTGCGGCGGGCGCCGCGCTGACCGTGATGTTCAACGCCGCCAGGTCCACATCCTCGCCCGGTTGAGCGACGACGGCGATGGGCTGTCCGACCGGAACTTCCTCGCCCGCCTGGGCAACGATGGTATGCAGGATGCCGTCGTCGAAGTTCTCGACTTCGATGGTGACTTTCTCCGTCTCGATTTCCACGACTTTCTCGCCGCGCTCGACGGCGTCGCCCTCCTGCTTGAGCCAGCGGACAATCTTGCCCTGCTCCATGTCAAAGCCCATTTTGGGCATCATCAGGGTTTTGGCCATAGTTCGCTCTCAGCCTATAGGGGGGTCCGGTGTACGGCTCACGGTCAACCGGCGCGTTGCTACCGTAACACCTCGCGCACGGCCTCGATGATATGGGTAGCGGTGGGAATGATGGCTGCTTCGAGATTGAACGCATACGGCATCGGCACCTCGGCCATCGCCACCCGGCGCACCGGCGCGTCGAGGAAGTCGAACGCGCCCTCCGCAATGGTCGCGGCGATTTCGGCGGTCATCCCGCACGACCGCCAATCCTCGCCGGCGACGACGGCCCGCGTAGTCTTCTCGACGGAACGCACGATGGTGGCGGTGTCCAGTGGTCGCAGCGTGCGGAGGTCCACGATCTCGGCGGACACGCCCTCCGACGCCAGCGCGTCGGCCGCCTTACGTGCCTCCGCCAACATCCGCGACCAAGCCACAATCGTCACGTCACTGCCCTCGCGCTTGACCTCGGCCTGACCGAACGGCACGAGGAACTCGCCTTCCGGCACCTCCCCCCGCTCGCGGTAGACGGCGGTGTGCTCTAGGAAGATCACCGGGTCGTCGTCGCGGATAGCGTTCTTGAGCAGTCCCTTAGCGTCGTAAGGTGTCCCCGGTGCGACGACCTTCAGGCCGGGCACGTAGGCAAAGTAGGCATCGAAGTTCTGCGAGTGGGTAGCCGAGAGACTGCCGAACCCGTTCGGCGTGCGAACCACGAGCGGAATCTTGATCTGCCCGCCGAACATGCTGTAAATCTTGGCCGCATGGTTGACGATCTGATCCAAGGCCAGCAGGCTGAAGTTGACCGTCATCAACTCGGCGATGGGCCGGAGGCCGCCCATGGCGCCCCCGACGGCCATCCCCACAATGCCGGCCTCGGCGATGGGCGTGTCCAGCACGCGGTCCAGGCCGAATTGCTTGGAGAGACCGCTGGTGATCGAGTAGGTGCCGCCGTAAGCGTCGTCGGAGATGTCTTCACCCAGGATACAGACCTTGTGGTCCCGCTCCATCTCTTCCTGGAGCGCGTCGTGGAGTGCTTCCCGCACGGTAATCTCCGCCATTACCCGTTCCCTGACTCGCCGCGGCTCCGCTCGCTCATCGTCACCGCTGCGCTGCCGCTTTCGGCAAGGCGCCGGTCGGCCGGTCGGCCGGGTCGTAGTCCGGTACCGGCGTGGAATAGACGTACTCGTAGGCCGACTCCATCGGCGGCTGCGGACTCTCGGCGGCAAACGTGACGGCCTCATCCACCTGGCGGTCTACGCGCTTGCGGATCAGCGCCAGGTCCTTGTCGCCGATGCCGTTGCCCGCGATCAGCCGCTGGCCGAATGCCTCGATGGGGTCACGCTCCCGCCACGGCCTGACGTCTTCCTCCGTGCGGTAGATCTCCGGGTCGGCGGTAGAGTGCCCACGATACCGATAACAGAGCGCTTCCAGGAAAACGGGACCGCCCCCGGCGCGCGCATACTCGGCAGCTTCCGCCACCGTATCGTGCATCGCCAGCACGTCCATCCCGTCCACCGGCTTACTCGGCATGTACGGCTCGGCCTTGCGATAGAGGTCGGTCACCGCCGTTGCCTTCCGCAGGTGCGTCCCCATGCCGTATTCGTTGTTCTCGCAGACGAACACCACCGGGAGCTTCCACAGCGCGGACATGTTGAGCGCTTCGAAGAACTCACCCTGGTTGGTCGAGCCGTCGCCGAAAAAGCAGCAGACGACCCGATCTTCTTGCAGTTGTTTGGCTGCCCAGGCCATGCCCGTGGCGAGGAGCTGGTGGGCGCCGACGATGGCCCAGCCCCCCCAGACGTTGCGCCGCGTATCGGCGAGATGCATTGAGCCGCCGTGCCCCAAGCTGGACCCGGTGGCCTTGCCGTACAGCTCCGCCATCACGGCATTCGGGTCCATGCCGCGCGCCAAGGCGTGGCCGTGGTCGCGGTAGTGGGTGATGATATGGTCGCTGTCCCGCAGGGCGGCGATGGCGCCCACGGCTACGGCTTCCTCGCCCACGTAGAGATGGCAAAAGCCGCGAATCTGGGCTTGAAAGTATGCCTCGGCGCTGGCTTCCTCAAATCGCCGGATCAGGTACATCTGGCGATACAGTTCCAGCAGCCGATCCTTTTGCATCCGGGCTTTCCTCCTCGCATTGGACCGAGACCGCGGCAGAGGACCAGGCCTCCTCCGACCTTACTCGGCGCCCGTGCCACATTGTAGCAAGCCCCCCTCGCTCATTACCACATTGGCGCGGCTCCGGCGGCAATACGCGCCTGTCGTTGCCGCCATGGGAGACCGCTCATCGTTGGGAGATGCTCGGCCGGTAGAGGGCGTAGCCGTACACGCCTTGCGGTCGCCTGATTCGCAGAATCAACTCCCAGCCGCTCGGCGCCAGGGCGCGGGAGCTTAAGGTGCGTACCCGCTGACTGCCCAGGTACTCGGCCTGAGCGAGGAGGACCCCCGTCGGCGGAGCGGGCAAGGGTGGCGCCGCCGCGCGCGGCAGATCGTCTTGCCAGGTGACAGGCAACGATTCTGTGACGATCCTCATGCGGAGACAGCTATGGCGGCTGCCGAGGCCCACCACCGTGAGCGGTTGATCGGCGGATAGCGTCCGCAGCGTGTCTACCAGGGCAGCGCAGCCGCCGCCACTCTCCTGGCCGGCTTGGTACTCCCATTGCTCGTTCGGGCTGACCTCGGCGTTGGCCGGGTCCAGGCTCCAGCGCGTGGACAGGAGCAGCGCGGGGATGACCACGAGGCTGACCGTTACCAACGCCGCGGCAACGGCCAACGATGCACCGGCGCCGTCATTGGCGCGCAGCCGGCGCCAGCCGTCAACGAGCCGGGGGGCGAGCGTCGCCGCCGCGACAATCCATAGCGCCAGCGCCGGTAGCACGTCCGGCGCCGCCCCGCGACCACCGAGCAGGTCCATGAGGCCGGCCGTCGCGATGAGGACTGCTGCTCCTGCCGCGCACACCCTCGCCGCCGGCGTCCCGTGTCGCGCGACGAAATAGGCTCCGATCAGGAGCGCTACCCAGCCGCCAGCCGGTAGATCGAAGACCAGTGTCCAGGCGAGGTTCCGCACGACGAGTAGCACCTGGAAAATGCGCGAGTAGCCCACACCGACCAGCGCGGCCACCACCGCCACACCCGCGAGCAGCGCCAGCAGGCCGCGTCGTGAGCGCACGTAGCTGCCCAGCAGCCGCCCAAGCGTCCCGGCCCGGCTGCGCCACGCCACCGCCGCGAGCAGAAGCAGCGGCATTGCCGCCGCGACGGCGCCGTCCAGCAGTCCGGCGAGCGCGAGCAATACCAGCCCCGCCAGCGCCAACGACCGGCTACGTTGCCGCCGATAGGCGAGTGCGGCGCAGCCGGCGGCGAGCACCAGACAAAGGGTCGCCGTCGAGACCGGGAGAGCCAGGCGGTTGGGGATGACGGCCAGCGGCGCGATGGCATAGGCATGAGCCGCCACACTGCCCGCGAGGGGGCCGGCGAGCACCCGCGCAGCCCACCAGCAGGCGACGATGGTCGCTAGGCCGGCGATGGCACTGACCAGCCGTCCACGCTCGATGGCCCCCGGCCCGACGCCGACCAGGCGCCGCCACACGACCGCTGGGCCGGCGCGCGGCTGGCCGGGACCGTAGGACTCCACCGCTTGCGGTGCGGTCGGGGACATGCTGGCGCTGCACAATCCGCTGGCTGCGAACACCGTACAGAGCAGGTCGTCCGGGGCGCGGGTGTAGGCCAGGATGACCAGCTCCGATTCGCGGTGAATCGGCTCCAGGCGGTCATGTAGGCCGGGGAATCGCAGCAACCCACCGACCAGCAAGGCCAGTCCCAGCAGAAGCACCGGCTGCCACCGAGCGAGAGGATGGGGCAAAGCCGCACGGATAATGCCGGGTGTGGTGCGGCTTTGCCCCATCAGGGCGGTCAGGATGCGATAGTTCACGTTGTCCGTGAGGTTAGCTTGCTGCGCGCGGGGCAGTCAATGGCGCGCCGGCCGGCACGCCCTCTTCCACCAGGATGAGGGGCACGCCGCCGACGTAGTAGTAGCCGGGCGGATCGCCGCCGAACAGGTCGAAGTGGCGCGAAGCGGCTTCCAGCTCGACGGACCAGAACTCTTGACCGCCAACCGTGACCGGCCGGATGATCTTCGCCGCGCCTTCCTTGCTGACGAGCCAGCCATGCACACCCACCTTGGGTAGCAGCACCGTGATCGGGGCGCCGGCGCCGTTCCACAACACGGTTGAGCGTTGGATGCCACCGGCAATGTCCCGCTCGAAGATGCCGGCGTGAACGTGCCAGGTGTAGCGCGGCGTGTACTGCGACCACCGCGCTACCGGATCGTCGGCCCGCTCCAGCACCTTCAAGCCGCGTGGCATGGCGTTACCCAAGAAGCGGGCGGCCGTCTGGAAGGCAGCGAACGCCGGCCGCTGCCGCCACGCCGCGACGTTGCTCGGATCATCGTGAAAGCGCACCAGTCCCCACAGCTCGTCGAACGGCCCGCCGCCCAGCGCCGGGTACCGATCATCCTGGAGCGAGTGGAAGAACACCCGCTCGTAGCCGGCCAAGCGAGCCAAGGTCAGCGCCTGGATAACGAACGAGGCCTGCTCGTCCATCGTGATCCGGAAGCCGTCGTTGGCGATCTGCGGATCCCAACCCGGCACGTTGTGGTCGTCGAACGGCATGGCGTTGAACTCGGCCAGCCAGATGGGCTTGCCGGCCAGTCCCATGTCGGCGAGCCGCTGCGCGAAACCGCGGCGGTTGGGCGGCAGCAGCGCCACCGCACCGCCACCGTGTATCCGATCCCACAGATCATGCGGGTTGCGGTAGATGTTGAGCGCCAGGGCGTCGAAGAAGCCGCCGTTCGCCGGCGCGGCCGGATCGGCCTGGACCTGCGCCATGAACGCCTCGAACCACGGCAGGCGTTGCTCGCCGCCTTCCTGCAGGTCGCGGTGGTAGCTGTACGGCGCAGCGATTACCTGCGCGTTGGGGTTGCCCCGCTTGGCCGCGCCGTAGGCCGTCTTCAGCAGTTGGTAGTACTCCGCCGCCGATCCGGCGAACGTCGCGTAAGCTGCATTGGGGCCGGTGGGTAGAATTTCCACTTCGTTCCAGATCGCCCAATGGTCAATGGTCCCCGCGCACTCGCGGGCAATAGCCTCGACAAACCGTGCCCACTTCGCCATATTGGGCACGCTATGGACACCGTCCGCCGGATTGGTGGCTGCAAAGGCGGGGGTCCCGATCAGCAGCCCCACTATCCTCACGTTCGCGGCCTTCAGCCCGGCGTCCACCCACGGGCAGCTACGAATACCGCTGAGGTCGCCATCGCTCCGCTCGGCCCCGGACCAGAAGATGACTGCCCGGGTCCAGCCCGCGCCGCTCCGAGCCAGGAAACCGCTGGCCGCATAGCCATCGTTGATCCCCAGCCAATCGGCGCGTACCTGCGCCGCCGGGGGCGCCTGCGGCTCCGCTGCCTGTGGCCGTGCAGCCGGTACGACCGTAGGAGCCGCTGTTGGCACCGGCACTGGTGTCGCGGCTGGCACTGGCACTGGCGCGCTGCCGGTCGCCCCCGGCCGGTGCGGCGTGGCCGCCCACTGGGGCACCAGGCCGGCTTCCTTGGCTAGGTCTCCGCCCAGCACAATCGTCACCGTGCCCGCCGCCGCCCACGGCACATCCTGCCGCCAATACTGGAACGCCGCCCGCTGCCCGCGCACAACGACCACGTTTCCGTAGTCCTTGATTGCCATTGGGAAGCCGTAGTGGTTCAGCCACTGCGGATTGGCCAGAAATCGCGCTTGTAGTGCCTGCCGGGCGACGCGCATCGCTGTGGTATCACTGACCCGGGACGCGAAGATCGTCGTCAAGTGATTCTCGGTGATACTGCCAGGACCACTGAAGGGGCGGCCCTGGTCGCTGGACCAGTTGAAGCTGGGTGGAACCTGCTTGAAGGTCTCCAGCCACTCATCCTGGCCGGCGGCGTGGAGCAGGTCGAAGACGTTGGCAAAGTGCATCGTGCCGGTGCTGCGGTTCCATTGCAGCAGCGCCCGCTGGGTGGCCTGATAGGTGAACGGACCGTCCCGGTAGGGCTGCGAAGCGGGATAGCCCAGCGCCGCGACCCCACCGAGCGCGGTGAACTGGCTGAAGCAGGGGCAGTCGGCCGTATCGCGGATGGCAAAGCCGAAACCGGCGGGATGGTCGCCGCGGGTCTGGGTGTAGAAGTGACCGTCTGCCAACGGGAAGTCGTCACCGGCGGACTGCGCGGCCACGGGCGCCGCGGCCAGGAGTACCGCGCAGAGCGCCGCCATCACCGCACTGGCGAGCGGCAGTCGGTGAGCGAACCTGGTCCGTGACATAGAGTATGCTATCTAGTCCCCCCTCGCCCCTGGACCTTCGCCTCCGAGGACGGGAATCGCCCGCCCCCCGCCGCAGCGGGGGGGGCCATAGGGGGGCGGGCCCGCACCTTCAGCGGCCGTCCGGGGATTCGAGCGGTTCGACAAAGACTTCAATCGTACCGCCGCACGCCAGGCCGATGTCCCACACCATGTCGCGTGTGATGCCGAACTGAAGCAGCTGCGGTTGGCCGGTCTGCAGCACGTCGAGCGACACGTCAATGACGGCCGGCTCGACGCAGCCACCGCTCACCGACCCGACAAACTCGCCGTGCGAGGCGACGGCCAGCTTGCTCCCGGTGGGCCGCGGCGCCGATCCTTGCGTGTTGACGACGGTGGCGACGGCAACGCTGTGTCCGGCTGCACGCCAGCGCTCGATGTCGGGCAGTAGGTCACGCATCGGTCCTCCTCATGGGTCCGCTGCTCGACTGCGGGATAATTATGAAAGTTGACAACTTGATTAGGGAGCTGACCGTCCCCCCGTCGCAACGGGGGGACCATAGGGGGGCTACGCTCTCCACTACCCGATTAAGCAAGCAACGTTCATTCTACCCCGCAGCGGGCTGTGTAGGGCTACGGCGCTCGATGTCCGCCAGAGTCCACCTCTAACTTGAACGGGGGACCGTACCACCGATCATCATTGGGACGATACGGGCCTGAGGGGCAGTGGTGAGCGGCGCCCGCGTATCGTTGCCATCACCTCACAGAGCCGGTCGAGACTTTCCAGGTTATGCGCCGGTAGGAACTCGTCAACGTGGGGCAGCGCCGCTTGTAGACCCCGTGTCAAGGGCCGGTAGCCGGGCATCCCCAGCAGCGGATTAAGCCAGAAGAGCCGGTAGCTGGCCCGCTGGAGGTAGGCCACCTCTTGTCGTAGCTGCTCCACGTCGCCACGATCCCAGCCATCGCTGATGAGCAGGACAAGCGCGCTCCGGCCGAGCACCCGCCGCGCCCAATGGCGGTTGAAGTGGCCCAGCGAATCGCCGATGCGCGTCCCCCCCGACCAGTCGTGGACCACGTCCGATACCGCCGCCAGCGCGTCGTGGGGCCGGCGCTGGTGCAGCTGGTGCGTGATGTTGGTGAGGCGGGTACTGAACACAAACGCCTCCACCCGCGGTAGCTGCTGACGTGCCGCATGGAGGAATTGCAGCAACATGCTCGAATAGATGCTCATGGAGCCACTGACGTCGCAGAGCAGCACGAGCGGACGCGGCTTCTCCGCGCGCGCCCGTTTTCTCCAGGCGACCAGCTCGCCGCTCGTGCGGAGACTGCGCCGGATGCTGCGCCGCAGATCGAGGCGTCCGCGCACCGAGGGCCGCAGGCGGCGCGTCAAGCGCGGCGCCAAACGCATCCCCAGCCGGCTCATCAGCTGCTGGACAATCCGCTGCTCGTGCCGGTCGAGGTCGCTGAAGTCGCGCCGCCGCAAGACCTCCGCGGCGCTGTAGGTAGCGCTGCGATCCACGCCGTCAACTTCATCGGCGGCTTCCTGCGACCCGTCCTGGCTGACGCCGTCTTCGCTCTGAGCAGCCGCCTCCACCGCCAACTGGCGCAGCTGCTCTTGCTGCGTGCTGTCGGTCGGCGCGCCGTCGGGATCGGGGTTACGGATGTCGCCGCCGGCCTTCTTCAGTTCCGAGGCCACTTCGCCATTGGTGGAGTCCGGCAGCGCCGTCGGGTCGGTGCCGTACCCCTCGGCCAACCGGGGGCCGAAGAACTGGGCAAACACCACGTCGAACCGTGCTTGGTCCTGGTGCCGAGTCAGCAAGGTCACTTGCGCCGTGTGATAGAGGTCGTCTCGGCGCCGCAGGCCCGTGTGCTCGACGGCTTGCAGCAGGGCCAGGATTTGGCCCGGCGCCACCGCCACGCCCGCCCGGTGCAGCGCACGGGCAAAGCGCACCAGATGCTGCACCAGCGCGCCGCCGGCCGCTGCGCTGCCCGCTTCGAGCGCCAGCACGTCGCTCGATAGCTCCGGTGGGAGGCAGGGGTGGAGTTGGATGCTCGTCGTCAGTGCGCGATGGCCGGTAGTCAGCGGTTGCTGCGTGTCGTCAGCCAAGGACCATAGATCACTGGCGTTGGGTGCTTCCGGCGAAGCCTGCGGCCCTGGCGCGTCGTCCGGCATATCAGCTTCCCGTGACGGCGTTGACCAGGCCTTTGAGCCGCTGGCCCCGGATGTGGGCCATGTCTTCTTGGTGCTTCACCAGGGCGCCGAGGGTCGAGTCGACGTCGTCGTACCCGACTTGCCGCACGCCTAGCTCCACCAGGGCGCCGGCCCAGTCGAGCGTTTCGGCGATCCCCGGGACTTTGTACAACTCTTCCTCGCGCAGGGCTTGGACGAACGCCGTCACCTGTCGCGCCAAGATCGTGGCAATGTCGGGGACCCGCGTCTCCACGATGCGCAGCTCTTTCTCGAACGTGGGATACTCGATCCAGTGATAGAGACACCGGCGCTTCAGCGCGTCGTGCAGCTCGCGCGTGCGGTTCGACGTGATGACCACCCGCGGCGGCTTGTCGGCGTGGATGGTGCCGATCTCTGGCACGGTAACTTGGTAGTCCGCCAGCATCTCCAGCAGGAAGGCGTCCAGTTCGTCGTCCGCCCGGTCAATCTCGTCCACCAGCAGCACCGGGGGCGCGGCGTCGGCGCCCGTCTCCAGCGCCTGCAAGAGCGGTCGCCGCACCAGGAACTCGGGGCTGAAGAGGTCCTCCAGCCGGCTTTCCCGCGCGCTCCCCTGCGCTTCCAGGAGCCGGATGTGGAGCATTTGCCGGCTGTAGTTCCACTCGTAGACGGCTTGGTTGATGTCCACGCCCTCGTAGCATTGCAGCCGGATCAGCCGTCCTCCCGTCGCGGTCGCCAGCACTTTGGCCACCTCGGTCTTGCCGACGCCCGCTTCCCCTTCCAAGAGCAGCGGCTTGGGCAGCCGCATCGCCAGGAAGATCGCGGTGGCGAGCGCGCGGTCGGTCACGTACCGCTGGCCGGCGAGTACGTCCTGCACCTGCTCGATGGACTCGGGCAGCGGGGGGAGTTGGGCGGGAGCGGGGGCTTGGGGAGACGAAGGGTCGTTCTCATTCACATTCATGGCTGCCACTGTACCAAATCTACTCCTGCCCGCTTAGAGTAGCACAATCATCTTCCCGGCCGTGGTCAAGCTGTGGTGTCCGGGGTACCTTCCTGGCTTTGCTCGGCTTTATTCGCAGCCCTTCTCATCTGGCCCAACGCTATTTCGATCAGGCCGACGACGGCGATACCGACGATGATGTGGATGGTGCGAATTAATGCCGGGTCGAAATCTACGAGGGTTGACATTGGCACGAAACGGGACAAGAGCAGGCCGAGCGCAATGGCGACCAGCGGCGACCACCACGCGATACGGCCCATGACGCCAGCGGTAGCAGCCCCCCGCGCCCACGGTCCGAGCACTAGAATGGCCAGGATGACGATGCCCACGCCGAACAGCAAGTGCAGTCCGCGCCACAGCTCGCCGCCGACCGTGCCGGTGAAAAGCCCCAATCCGAGGAAGAAGGTAGCAACGGTCAAGATCCGCAGAGCTATTGCCAACACGTCAACTCCTATACTCCGCTGGCTGAGCCACTGCCGTTCAAGTGGTCGCGCTGGACCATCCGTGCCGTTACGGCATCCCAAGCCAGCCTACCTTAACAAGGCGTGGCGGGACCGTCAACGTGTAGACAACCCTTGCCCCAAGTAGGGCGCCTGATGGTATGGTGATGCACACCTGGCCGTCAGGCAGCCTGGAGCAAGACCTTGCAGAATGGAGCGGCGATGAAGATAACGAACGTGACCGCGTACCCGGTAGATGACGGGAAGCCGGCGCTCTTCGTGGTCGTGGACACGGACTCCGGCCTCAGCGGTGTGGGCGAGGCCGGGGCGACACCGCAAATGCTCGCCATCGCCACCTATGTCGAGGCCCACCTCAAGCCGTTCCTGCTCGGCGAAGACCCGTTTCGCATCGAGCACCTATGGCAACGGATGTTCCGCGGCGGCTTCTTCCCCGGCGGGAACGTCGTGTCGAGCGCCGTCTCAGCCATAGACATCGCGCTGTGGGACATCAAGGGGCAGGCGTTAGGTGTGCCCGTGTATGAGTTGTTGGGCGGTCGCGCCCGTGACCGGGTGGTGTGCTATCCGCACAACGGCGGCGGCACCATCGAGCAACTGGTCGAGAGCTGTCTCCGCACCAAGGAGCAGGGCTGGAAGTTCGTCCGCTTCAGTCCCAATACTGCGGGCAATCTGTTCGAGCCGGCACGGGCGGTGCGCGAGTCGATCAAAATGGTCGAGGCGGTACGCGACGCCGTCGGTGAAGACATCGAAATCTGCTTCGATGTCCATACCCGCCTGGACCCCGCCGATACGATCCGGTTCTGCCGCGCGGTCGAGCCGTATCATCCCTTCTTTATCGAAGACCCCATCCGCAGTGAGAACGCGGCGTCATTCCACCACTTGCGCCGCCACGTGTCGGTCCCGCTCGCGGCGGGTGAGCAGTACGCCAGCAAGTGGGAGTTCCGCGAGTTGATCGAGAACGACCTGATTGACTATGCCCGCACCGACCTCTGTATCGTCGGCGGTATTACGGAAGCCAAGAAGGTCGCCGGCTGGGCCGAAACCCACTACATCAAGCTGGCCACGCACAATCCGCTGGGGCCGGTATCGTCCGCCGCCTGCCTGGCGCTCAATCTGGCGTGCAACAACGTCGGGGTGATGGAGCAGCCCCAGCAGCCGGGCACCGCGCTGACCAACGTGGTGCCGGTACAGATGACCTGGGAAGACGGCTATCTGCTCCCGCCGGAGCGGCCGGGCCTGGGCGTGGTATTCGACCGCGAAGCAGCCGCGCGCTTGCCCTGCCATCCCGTCCCCCGCGACCACCTCCGCCGCGAGGACGGCTCCTTCACCAACTGGTAATCCCGTCAGGGAGTGCCGCACCCCGCAGCCCTCAACCACCGGGAGAGGCGGCGGCCCGTCATTCCCACGCCAGCGGGAATCCCCGTCCCCCCGCCGCAGCGGGGGGACCGTAGGGAGGCTACTCACCCGCACAACTGGCGGTATTTCGTGTCAGGGAGCGCCATTCTGGCGAAAGCCGCTACTCTGACCATCCTTGCGTCCTGCAAATCCTGATGCAGACAAAAAACTACCCCTGTCAGGGGAGGGGGCGAGTCCCTCACCTATCCCCCACCAACTGGCTGCAGGGCGCTCGCCGGTACCTGCACCACACTGCTGGACCCCCGGTCGAGTACGAACGGCGTGCCCTGTGCATCCACCGCTAGTCCGGTGATCCGATAAAACACTCCGGCGCCGTAGCGAGCCGATTGGCGCACTGCGAGTAGTTGTCCCGCCGGGGAGTAGCGCGCCAACCACTTCTCGCTGGTCACGTAGACGTTCCCCGCGGCATCGGTAGCGACGGCGGTCGGCGGCACGGAATCCGTCTCGGAGTCAGTCGGGTCGGCCGTGATGCCCCATTGCAAAAGCGGCTGCCCACTCGGCGCGAACTTCTGAATGCGGTAATTGCCGCTATCCGCGACGTAGACGTTGCCCGCAGCGTCGAGCGCAAGGTCCCGGGGCCAGAGTAACTGCCCGGGGTCAGAGCCTTGACTGCCCCACACCGCCAGCGGCTGGCCGGTCGGCGAGAGCTTCTGGACGCGATGCGCCCAATACTCAGCAACGTACACGTTGCCATGCGTATCCACCGCCACCGCCGTCGGATGGTCGAATTGTCCCAGGGCCTGCCCGTAGCTGCCCCACTGTGCCAGCGGTTCACCGCTTGGAGAGAGCTTCTGAATCCGGTGGTTCCAGTAATCGGCGACGTAGATGTTGCCGTGGGCATCCAAGGCGACGCTTCTGGGACCCAGGAATTGCCCCGGCCCAGCGCCGCTCATTCCCCAGGCCGCGAGCGGCTGGCCCGCGATCGAGAATTTCTGAATGCGATCGTTTTGGGTGTCGGCGACGTAGACGTGTCCGGCTGCGTCCACTGCGATTCCGCGCGGGTTGTCAAGCTCGCCCGGTGAGTCTCCGTATTCACCCCAGGACAGAATAGGACCGGTCACGAGAGGGAGTGCCGCCCGGTCCAGGCTCGCCACTGCCAGCCCGAATTCCCGCTCCCAAGCGGCCGGCTCATAGACCAGAGCGCCGTAGTTGCGCCAGCTGACCCCGAACAGCTCCAGGTCGGCCACCGACTGGATATGCAGCAGCCGGGGTACGGCGGCCTCGCTGGGCCACTGCACGAGATAGAGCAGAGCGCCTTCCTTCAGCAGCCCGGCCGAGAGCCACGGATCGCCCCGCCGCAAGTCTTCCAGCTCGGACAGCGTGACTTCCGACCGTTGCTCCCAGTTGACCTGCCGTTCGGCCAGGGCGCGGGTATCGCCGACCCAGTGCAGGGTCTCCTCATCGTCGGCGATCCAGAGGTGCGGCGTACCCTGGAGGGCGACGACCGCGCCGGCAGTGAGGATCGGCCGTTGGGCTACAGCGGCCCACGCGACCGGCACGGACACTAGGCCGACGCTCACCAGCGCCAGCAGCCCGACGATCATGCCGAGACCGCGCCCGCTAACCGGCATACTGCACCGGAGTCCGGTCAAGCATGTGCCGCGGCGGTAGTCGCGCATGGTGTCGTTCACTCATCGGGATTATGGCGGCCGGCGAGCCTGCCGTAAAGCCGCGCTGCGTGGACTCCCCGTCCCCCCGCCGCAGCGGGGGGACTATAGGGGGGCTATCCCAACACCGGCGCTACAATCAAGGGGATTGCGCGGCCGCTCAGTGGCGCATACTCGGTGGGGATGCACGAGGGGAGAACGACATGCCAGTGATGCAGGGGAAGTACGCGCTTACGGGGATGCTGCAAGCCGAGGGCGTGGAGTACGTCTTCGGCAACCCCGGCACCAGCGAAGGGCCATTCTTGGAGGCACTTGCGGAGTGCCCGGACATCAAGTACGTCCTGTGCGTGCAGGAAGGCGTCGCCGTGGGCATGGCGGACGGCTACGCCCGTGCCAGCGGCAAGGTCGGCTTCGTCAGCCTGCACATTGACAGCGGCTTGGCGAACGGCTTGAGCCTGCTCAACGACTCCAACTTCAGCGGCACGCCACTCGTCGTCACGGCAGCCAACAAGGACGTGCGGAAGCTCGCCGAAGGGCGCTCCGACCTCGCCCGGATGTGCGAGCCGTTCACCAAGTGGAGCGTCGAGATCACCCACGCCGAGCAGTTTCCGTCCGTGCTGCGCCGCGCCTTCACCGCCGCCCGCACGCCGCCAACCGGACCGGTCTTCGTAGGCTTCTCCGGTAACGCCCTCGAAGACGAGGCCGAGGTGTCGCTGGTGCCGTCACGCGCGGCCTGGAGCGCGGCCCGACCGGACCGCGAGGCCATCGGCGAGGCGGCGGCGCACCTCGCCGGTGCCGAGCGGCCGGTGCTCGTCGTCGGCGACCGCGTCGGTGAAGACGATGCCGTGGCGGAAGCGGTGCGCGTGGCCGAACTGACGGGCGCGCGCGTCTACTCGCACCTGGGATCGCAAGTCAACTTCCCCACCGGCCATCCACAGTTTATGGGCAATTTCGTCCCTCGTAATCAGGCTTCTCGCCAGGCGGTCCAAGCGGCCGATGTCGTGTTGGCCGTCGGCACCCACGTGTTCAGCGATCTCTTCTACCAGCCCGGCGCGCTGCTCCCGCCATCGGCCACGCTCATCCACCTGGACAGCGACGCCGCTACGCTCGGTCGCTCCGAGCCGACGCACCTGGCCATCCTGGCCTCGCTCAAGATGGGTTTGGCCGAGCTTGGCGCAGCCCTCGGAGCGTGTATGAGCCGTTCCGAGCGCCAAGCTGCTGCTGCCAGGTGCAGCGCTATCGCAGAGGAGACCGCCGCGAAATCGGAGCAGTTTCAGCAGCAAGTAGCCGGTGAACGCGGCCGGCAGCCGATGGGTGCCACCACCATGATGAGTGCCATCGCCGCAGCCCTCCCGGCTGACGCGATAGTCTGCAACGATTCCGTCAGCTCCGCCGGAATGGTCTACGCCGCCAAGAAGTTCAATACGCCCGGCAGCTTCTACGCGGCGCGCGGCGGTGCCATCGGTTGGGGCATGGGCATGGCGCTGGGCATCCGGCTCGCGCAGCCCGACCGGCCGGTTGTGGCCATCGTCGGTGACGGGACCGCGATGATGACCGTGCAGGCGCTCTGGACCGCAGCAGTCGAGAACATCCCCGTCGTCTACTGCATCTGCAACAACCGCTCCTACAATGTCCTCAAGGTCAACTTGGACCTCTACACGCAGCTTGTCTTACAAGAGCCGGAGTATCAGCCGGCCTACCTGGGCACGGATTTCACCCACCCCTTCGATTTCGCCGCTCTGGCGCAGGCGTTCGGCGTATCGGGCCGGCGCATCGAAGACCCGGCGGAGATCGGCCCGGCGCTGGAGTGCGCTCTGGCTTCCGGTAGGCCAGCCGTGCTCGACGTGATAATTGAGTCCTAGAGTAGAACCCTAGATCAGGACCTTTGTAACCTCGGCTAAGTCCATCCGGTTGACGCGGCGAATGGCGGGCAGCACCGAGAGCGCGACGATAAGCAGCACGCTGGCGCCCACGAACGCATAGGAGCTTGGGGCAATCCACAGGGTCAGCGTGATCACGTCCGAGCTAAAGCTGTGCGTAACGTAGTAAGCCACGCCCGTTCCGAGCAGGAAGCCGGGCACCAAGGCGCCGGTGCCGACCAGCACGTTCTCCAGCACCATCATCAGCGCCAGGCGGCCGCGCGTTTGGCCCAACGTCCGCATCGTCGCCAGTTCGCGCTGCCGCTCCAGGACATTGACCGTGACGGTGTTGAAGACAATCGCCCCAGCCATCAAGAGTGCCGCACCGAGCAGTATGCGCGTCATCATATCGGCCAGACGCAGCATCTGGTTCCAATCTTCCACCGTATGCGCCTTCACGTTGACGCGCTCGACTCCCGGCAGGTCGTAGAGACGCTCGGCCAGGTGCTCCGCTTGGCCGGCTGCGGTAGCGATCAACATGCCGTTGTGGAGGCCCGCCGTACCGGCCAATTGCTGGGCATCTGCCAGCCCCAAGAAGAGGCCGCTGGTTCCCAACGACTCTTGGGTCACACCAGCCACCGTCAGCGTCGTCGCACCCGTTGGCGTGTTCAGCGTCACCCGGTCACCGGCTGTGGCGTCAAGCGACCGGCTGCCATAGAGCGACAGGATCGCCCGACCATCCCCCAAACTGGCGTTCTGGCCATCCGGAAGCTGAAAGCGATGCAGTTGCGTGTCGTTCGGCAGCGCCATGACCAGCACGTCTACGCTCTGCCCGGCGTGCTCCAGTTGGCCAAAGCCCTCCAGCGTCGGCTCGACCGACCGCACTTCCGGCCACGCGGCGACGGTCTGCCGGACGGCAGCGTCGGTCGTGGGACGCAGACTGACATCGAGGTCCCACCGTTCCGCCTGCTCATACTGGCGGTCGAGCATGCTGGTCATGGTGTCGAGCATCCCGGCGCTGGTCAGCAGCAGCACCATCGCAAAGCTCACCCCGGCCACGGTGTAGAGGGTCCGCACGCGCGTGCGGAAGATGGCGCGCAGCGGGATGCGGAGCGTCAACGGCGGAGTCAGCACGAGCCGTAGCGCCCGCTCTACCCAAGGAATACTCCCCCTGACTAGGGCAACCTGCGGGTCCCGGCGCATGGCGGCAGCTGGCTGCATCCGGGCGGAGCGCCAGGCCGGCACGAGGCCGGCGATGAGCGCGATGACGATGCTCACTACCGCTGCCATGATGGGTGGCAGGACCTGGAGAGTGTGCTCGACAAGCGGGATACCGAGCGTGTCGGCGTAGACGCCGGTCAGCCCGGCCCCTAGCCATAGCCCCAACGCCACCCCGGCCAGGGAGCCGACGAGGGCGATGAGCGCCGCATACGCCAGGTAATGGCGCAAGACGGTCCCCCGACCGTAGCCCATTGCCATGAACAGGCCGATTTGCTCCCGCTGCGCCTCGACCATGCGGCTCAGCGTGATGAAGATGCTCAGAGCGGCGACGATCAGCACCAGGGTGGGGAGGATGTTGGCCAGCTCTTCTCCTCCTTGCAGGTCGAGTTGCAGCGCGGCGTTGCTAGGCTGGTCTTCTTGCCGCACCGTTTGAGTGAGGACATACGGTTGGAGTAACGCTTCCGTCGCAGCAATCGCCGCCTCACGCTCCCCTGAGTTGCGGACCGTCACGGCAACGTCGTTGATCTGACCTTCTAGGCCGAAGAGCGCCTGAAGCTGGGGCTGCGGCACGAAGAACACCCCGAAGCGCCGGGCCGACGGCAAAATGTCCAGCTTGCTCGCCGCGTTGATCAGATACTCCGGGCTGGCCGCGATCCCTTGGATCCGTAGCTCCTGCTCACCCCGAGGGGTGGCGAAAGTCAAGCGGTCACCCGGTGAGAGCTGGTGGAACTTGGCGAAGTGGCTCTCTACGAGCACGACGTTGCGGTCCTGCGGCGTCCAGTAGGCGCCCTGCTGCACCAGCACGTCATTGACAGCCGGGCGGCGGTCCAGAGGCAGGCCGATGAGCCGCGCGTGGATGGAGTGGCTGCCCTCTCGCAGGAGGCCGGTGTCGAGCACCAGCCGGCCCTCGGCCGCGGCGATGTTGTCGAGTTGGCGCACAGCCGCGGCGGTTTCCTGAGGCGCGCTCTGCACGCCGACCGTGTAGTCGGCGAAACGCAATTCGTCATAGGTGTGCTGATACGACTCGTCCAAGTTGTCGAAGGCTGTCACCATCGTCACGAAGAGGGCGGTGCCGAGCAGAACAATGATGGCGAGCGCCGTGAACTGCACCTTTTGGGCCAGCAGACCGCGGAGGATAAGGCGATGCCGTTTCTTCATGGTCTACCACCTGATCTCCGCCGGGTCTTTGGGCCGTTCGTGGACAATCTCTTCTTCGATCATCCCGTCGCGCAGCCGGACGACCCGGTCCGCCATGTCTCCGATAACGCTGTTGTGCGTGACGAGCACGCAGGAGCGTCCTTGCGCCGCCGTCACCTCGCGCAGGAGCGTGAGCACTCGGATGCCCGTGCGGAAATCCAGGTTGCCCGTCGGCTCGTCGCTCAAGAGCAGCGGCGGGTCCTTTGCCAGCGCGCGGGCGATGGCGACGCGCTGTTGTTCCCCGCCCGACAGCCGGCTAGGAAAATGATCCGCGCGTTCCGCCAAGCCCACCTGGTCGAGCAGCTCTGCGGTCCGCGCGGCGACGCGCTTGCTGTCCCGCTCGACCAGCTCCAGGGCAAACTCGATATTCTCGGCGGCCGTGAGCGTCGGAATAAGGTTGAAGAACTGGAAGACGAACCCCACCCGTTCGCGCCGGTAGCGGGTCAGTTCCCGGTCCGCGAGGCCACTGAGGTCTTGGCCGTCAACTACCACCTGCCCGTCGGTCGGGGCATCGAGGCCGCCGAGCAGGTTGAGCAGCGTGGTCTTGCCTGAGCCGCTCGGTCCGAGGATGACCAGGAATTCCCCGGCCTTGATGTCGAGGCTGACGCCTTGTAGCGCGGCAACCTCCACCTGTCCCAACGGAAAGCGTTTGTGAACCTCAGCCAGGCGGGCCGTTACGGCTGGCCCAGGTGCGGCGGCAGGTGCCGGTGGTGCGTCAGGAGTTACCGTAGTCATGTGCTACTCCTTTCGGTCGGCGCGCATGCCGGCCAGTAAGAGCTGCATGGCCAGGGGAAACGTATCGCGCCAGCGTACCGTCTGTGGGTCAATCATCCAGAGCAAGGCCAACCCTTCGACGATGGACCCGATGATGATGGCTGCGGCTTCCGCATCGGGCAGGTGGAACTCGCCGCGCTCGATGCCCTGCTGAATGTGCGCGCCGAGCAGCTCGCGATAGGCTCGGATGTAGCCGGCCAGCGTGCGTTGCACTGTCGGATCGCGAGTTGCCGTCGCGTAGAACTCGTGGATGATCGGAATCAGCTTCTCCTGCGCCTCCAACCTGCCGGCGAGTTGCTGAGTGAGCGCAAGGAGCCGCTCACTGACCGATCCCTCGGCAGCGAGCACGGTCGTCACCTCCTGTACTTCCTGCTCGAAGAGGTGCTGGAGCAGCGCCTTGGTAATGGCGTCCTTGCTCTCGAAATACCAATACAGCGTGCCCTTGCTGACGCCGGCCTCGCGCGCGATGTCATCCATACGTGCTTTGTGAAAGCCCAGCCGGCTGAATACCGCTATCGCGGCTTCGACGATCTGCGCGGTGCGCTCGGCGCTGACATCGGGACGGGGTGTCATCGTTGCCTCATATAACTGACTGACTGGTCAGTCAGTTATCACCCTACACCACTCCCGCACTGCCGTCAAGTCGTCTGCCGGGAGCGGGTTGGGGCGAGCTACCGTCGTCTGCGTTCGCCTATTGGGTGTTGTCGCCGCGGGCCAATGCCGCTTCCACCGCTGCCGCCAGGCGTTGCTCGGCGTCGGCGAGGCGCTGCCGGCGCTGCCGGATTTCATCGCAGTCGGCCGCGAGCGCCTGACGCGATGCCGTGATCTGCCGGCGCATCTCCGCCGGGCCGGGACTCCCGGTTGCCGTGCGCGTCTGCACGCACGCGGTGGCGTCGAGTCCGGCGGCCAGCTGCGCCGCACTCAACCCCACCGGCCGCCCCAAGAACAACGTCGCCGCCCGATCGAGCAGTGCCGGGGTGGCCTCGCGCGGCCCGATCCCTTCCTCCTCGGCGAGCCGCACCATGATGCCCACGGTTTGATGCGCCATCCGCCAGGGCAACCCGCGCTCCTGCACTAGAACCGCCGCGAGGTCCGCGGCTTGGCCCCAGTACGAGTTGCTGCGCCGCAACATCAGGTCCACGTTCACGTGCAGCGTCGAGACGATGCCCGTGAGCAGTTGCAACGCCCGCCGCACCTCGCCGAGCGCAGTCATCACCTCCGGTCCGGTGTAGCTCACCGGCGAGCGCCCGCTCAGCTGCTTGCGGGTAGCCTGCACCCGTTCTGCGGCCGACGGATTGCGCTTCTGCGTCATAATGCTGCTCGTATGGCACCAGCGGTCCGCCAGGCGGATCAGGCCGTACTCCTGCCCACACCACAGGATCAACTCATCGGCCAGCGCCCCCAGACTGGCGGCCAGCAGACTCGCCGCCGCGGCGCTTTCCCAGATGTAGTCGTGGTTGACCGAAGCGTCCCGCGTGTTGCGGGCCGTCGTATCGAAGCCGAGCAAGCTGGCGGTGCGTTCGCGATTCACCGGAAAGCGCGTGGCCGTGCCCGCCGCCGCTCCGGCTTGGCTCACGTTCACTGTCAGATAGGCCCGATCCAGCCGCCGAAAGTCCCGCTCGGCCACGCACACGAAGGCGTGCAGATGGTGCGCCAGGGTCGTCGGCTGGGCCTGCTGGCCGTGCGTGTAGTACGGCATCACCGTCTCGACGTGTTGTTCGGCCAGATCGAGGAGCGCCTGGCGGTAGTGATTCAGGTCTTCCGCAACCTCCAGCAGGCCGGTGCGCATCGGCAGCCGCTGCGCGATGCCGGCCAAGTCCCAGGAGCTGCGGCCGGCGTGGATGTAACCGCCGACCTCCATCCCGAGCCGGCGGATCAGTGCCCCCTCGCCGAAATGCCGCCCGTCGCCATGAATCTGTCCGGCGTCCCAGCCTTCGGCCGCCACTTCCTGGAGGGCACGCAGGCAGCGCGCTGCCGCGGCGGCCGGGACGATGCCCTGCTCACTGAGCATCGCAAGGTGCGCCCGATCAAACCAATGCACCGCCTCATCGGCCGCCATGCCGGCCGGCCGCACCGGCGCCTTCAGCAGTGGATCCTCCGGTTCCTGCAACCGAATGCCGGCTCGCCGATAGCCTGTATAGGCGCGGTCGTCGCCGCGCAACGATCCCCGTTCTGCCATTGCTCGCCCCTCCCCTCACGGTCGCTGCTGTCTACCGAGAGCATACCGACCCACTCTTGCTCGGAGCGATGCCGACCGATTTGGAACGCGGCGGCGGTCAGGTAGAATACTCCCGGCCCCTTGGCTGCCCACGGGCCTACTCGACTTGGGGAGAGAGATGAGCTGATGAGTGGCGAGCGTCTGGCCTATTTCAACGGCGAGCTGGTCCCGGAGTCCGAAGCGCGCATATCGGTCTTCGACTCCGCGCTCGTGTACGGCGATGTCGTTTTCGAGGTGACACGCACCTTTAACGAGCAACCGTTCCGGCTCCGCGAGCACATGGAGCGGCTGTACGCCTCCATGCGCCTGGCCGAGATTGATTGCGGCCTGACCATTGACGAGATGGAAGCGGCCACCTACAAGACCATCGCGGCCAACCACGGCCAATTCAGCGACGGGTTCGACTTTCAGATTACGCACAATGTCTCGCCGGGACCACTGAGTATCTACAGCAGCATCTTTCCGGAGGGCCTGCGCCCGACTATCGTGATCAACTGTTTCTCACTGGTCGGGCGGATGGTGAAGCTCGGCCCGCAGTACCGGACCGGTGTGCATGGCGTCATTCCGTCCCAGCGCGCGGTGCCGGCGCAGTTCGTGGACCCCAAGGTCAAGAGTCGCAGCCGCATCTATTACATCAAGGCCGAGCATCAGGCGCATCGGATTGACCCGCAGGGCTGGGCGGTGCTGCTCGATGGCGACGGCTACATCGCCGAGGGCGTCGGGAGCAACCTGTTCCTCGTGCATGACGGCACGCTGTACTCACCCGAGGGGCGCAATATCCTGCGCGGTGTCACGCGCAAGTGCGTACTGGAGTTGGCGACCGACTTGGGTATTCCCGTGCTGGAGCGCAACCTGGAGCCATACGATTTGTTGAACGCCGACGAAGCCTTCTTCACCTCCACGAGCACCTGCATCATGCCGATGACGCGCTTCGAAGGGCAGGCGCTCGGCGACGGCACCCCCGGCCCGCTCACGCAGCGCCTCATGCAGGCGTTCAATGAGCTTGTCGGCCTGGATATCGTCGCGCAGGCCGAGGCCGGCGCAGCCCACGTCGCCCAGTTGGAAGCGGAATAGGGCGCGTTGTAGACCTACTCTCAACCCCTCCCTGAAGGGAAGGGGCTAAAGGTCGTCGTATAGACTGCCTACCCTGGAAGGGGGCGGCCGCCGGGTGCCTGAAGGGCTCCCCTCTCCCACGGGAGACCTTTGCATAACTCGTCATTCCCGCTTTCGCGGGAATCACCATGGCCTTGACCAGGCCCACCTAAAGGGATGAAAATGGCTATTTTCATAGTAATGACGGTGGGGGGAGGGGTAGCCTCGGTCGGTGGGGATGGTGGGCAGGCGGGGCACGGTAGCGGGGCGGGGCGGCGTATACTGCTGGTGGTGCTCCCGTTCGTCGGGTGAGGAAGTGATTCGTGGAGGCGGTGCCACTTAGCTTTTTCCATGTGCTTGTGATGTTGAGTGCCGGCGGGCTGCTGGCCAGCCTGGCGGCGCACCTTCGCACGCCGCTGGCTGGCGGCTACCTGTTCTTCAACGGGGTGGTGCTGCTGGTGTTCATGGTGCTCGGCTTGTGGCTGCGGCTGGCGCTGCCATTACCGTCCCTGCTGCTCTATGACGCACGGGTGCCGTGGGTGGCGTATGAGCCGGTGCTGTGGTCCCTCTTCGCGGCGCTGCTGGTCGTTCACCTGCTGCTGGTCCGCACCGAGCGCGTGCGGCCGGCCACGTGGGTTGGGCTGGCGGCCGTTGGCGTGGGGCTGGTCACTTTGGCGACCGGCGTGGCCGCGTATCTGCCGCCCGTGGCAACGCCAGAGGTGCTCTTTGTTCTAGCACTGCTGGCTACGGCGGCGGGCACACTGGCACTGGGAAGCGTGTGGAGTGGCTGGATGCTGGGGCACTGGTATCTGGTGACACCGCAGCTGTCGCCGCGGCCGTTGCTGCACATCAACGCCGGCCTGGCGGCTGCGCTGGGGGTGCAGGCGCTCTTGGTCCTGAGCATGGCCGGAGCAGCCCTGGTCGCGGCGCCCGCGGAGACCGGGCCGGCAGCGCTCCTGGACCAATACAGTTGGTGGTTCGGGCTACGAGTCGGTATCGGTGTGGTGTTTCCGCTGGTGTTGAGCTGGATGATCTGGCGAACGGCGCGCACGCGCTCGATGATGGCGGCGACGGGGCTGCTCTATATCGCGACGGGAGCCGTGGTGAGTGGCGAGATCATCGCTCGCGTGCTGTATTTCATCGCTCACGTACCGGTATGAGTAGCGCGACCGGGCCGCAGGAAAACTCCGGGGCAACCGTGAGCGGCGGTGGAGGGCCGCTTTCGGCCGAGACCTGCCGGGCCATCGCGGCGGCCTTGGGGGCGGAGTTGGAGACGGCGCCGTACACGTATCGCGGCCAGCCGGTGTATGAAGTGCGCCTGGCGCTGCCGGCCGATGCCGTGGGAGTACGCATGGTGCTGTGGCCGGAGTTGTGTCGCGCCGACGTACACGTGGGTGATACCCCGATCGTCTTCAAACGGATCGAGGAGGTGGCCATCTATCCGGAGTTGGAGGTGATTTTCTGGCGCTACGGACCACGTGGGTTTTTGCTGGTTGCGCGAAACGGCAGGGTGGCGACGGCCTCCTGAGGCCTAGGAGACGGTCGTTGTGCGGGGTGGTGGTTGCGGCCGCGACTCGGAGGCCGGTAGACTGGTTGAATTAACCGTAGTCCGGTTGCTGTACCGGTGCTGGGTGGACGGAAAGGAGCGTGCAGATGAGCCAATCGGTCGGCGCGTTTGTGGGTAGCTCTCCCAGTGTCGCCCTTGACCTCACTAGCGAGGAAAAGATCATCGGTGAAGGCCTCACCTTCGAGGATGTCTTACTCGTGCCCGGTCGCTCCGACGTGCTGCCGGCGGATGCCGACGTCGGCACGTTCCTGACCCCGCGCATTCGCTTGCAGGTGCCGATCGTGTCGGCAGCGATGGATACCGTCAGCGAGGCGCGCTTGGCGATTGCGCTGGCGCGGGAGGGCGGGATTGGCGTCATCCACCGCAACCTACCCGTGGCGGCGCAGGCGGCCGAGGTGGACAAGGTGAAGCGCTCGGAGGCCGGCATGATCGTCGAGCCGGTCACGCTCGGTCCCCATGACCTGGTGGGCGACGCGCTCGCCGTGATGGCGAAGTATCACATCTCCGGGGTGCCCATCACGGACAACGGTCGCTTGGTCGGCATTCTGACCAACCGCGACCTGCGCTTTCAGGACGACGTGGATCAGGAAATCCGGGCGCTGATGACGCCGATGCCGCTGGTCACGGCAGCGGTCGGGATCACGCTCGACGAGGCGCGGGCGATCTTGCACCGCCACCGGATCGAGAAGCTGCCGATTGTGGACGCGGACGGGATGCTCAAGGGACTGATTACGGTCAAGGACATAGACAAGAAGCTCCGGTTTCCGCACGCGACGAAAGATCGGCGCGGCCGGTTGCGGGTGGCCGCGGCGGTGGGGGTGGGCGACGAGGGATTGGAACGCGCGGATGCCTTGGCCAACGCGGGGGTGGACGCGCTGGTAGTGGACGTTGCCCATGGCCACACCACCGGGGTCGTCACGATGGTACGGGCGTTGAAGCGCCGCTATGACGACCTCGACGTGATTGCCGGGAACGCCGCAACGGCGGAGGCAACGCGGGACCTGATCGCGGCCGGGGCCGACGCTGTCAAGGTGGGTATCGGCGCGAGCGCGATCTGCACAACGCGCGTCGTGTCGGCCGCTGGGGTACCGCAGCTGACGGCGATCATGGAATGCGCTCAGGCGGCCGGAGAGACAGGCACCCCACTGATCGCCGATGGCGGTGTGCAGTACAGCGGCGACTTGGCGAAGGCCATCGCCGCCGGCGCGGATAGCGTGATGCTCGGCTCGCTGCTGGCCGGTGTGGAGGAGTCCCCGGGCGATTTGGTGCTCTTCCAAGGCGAGCACTTCAAAGAGTATCGCGGTATGGGGTCGGTCGGCGCGATGCAGACGCGCGACTTTGCGCGTGACCGCTACGCGCAGAATGGCGTGGTGAAGACGGTGCCGGAGGGCATCGAGGGCCGAGTACGGTATCGGGGCAAGCTATCCGAGGTCATCTATCAGCTCGTAGGGGGGCTGCGGGCGGGGATGCACTACGCCGGGGTACGGACTATTCCGGAGATGAAGGCACAGACGCGCTTCATCCGCATCAGCCCGGCGGCGCTGCGGGAGAGTCATCCGCACGACGTGGTCATCACGCGAGAAGCGCCGAACTACGCGGTCAAGACGTAGCTTCAGGCTGAAGCGGCGTGCTCCCGGTAGGGGGTATTTTCGTAGTCATGGCGATGTGGTGGCGATTTTTGTAAATATTTCACAAGTGGTGGGGAGAAGACGGTCTTGCCGCGCTACTGCTCCGGGAGGCAGCGACGGCGGTACCTTCCGTTTCTGCGGTGGCTTGGGGGGCACGCAGAGTATACTGAGGCAGTCTCGATACCTGGGAGTATCGTAAGGTCGTCCTACGCCCTGCGCGGGGGAACTGGCGCGAAGGACCATGTCTACGACGGCATTGGCCGGGACCGACGCAGCGGAAGACCTTGGCGCGGGCCGCGTGAGCCTGCGTGTGCGCTTGGTGACGGGCGCGGTGCTCTTGGTGCTCCTGACGGTGGGTGTCACCGGGACCGTCAGTTGGTTTATTGCCGACCAGAAGCTGGTGCAGACGGCCAGTGACCGGCTGCATGACGCTGCGAAGACGTTTGCATTTCTGTACGAGCAGCGGATCGAAGCCGCGCACAGCGTCGGACAGCAAGTCGCAGAGGAGGTGGCCCTCGCCGTCCAGCAGCACGAGTTGGACGCCGCCGCAGCTACCGAGGACAAGGTGCCGATCGAGCAGCAGCGGGCGGCGATCACCTTAATCCTGGAGCCGATTCGCGATCTCCACCCGCACTATAGCCTGGCGGTGACTGATATCAATGGGCGCGTCGTCGCTCGCTCGGCACCGGAGGGGGCCAGGCTGCCGAATACAACGCTGTATCACTTACCCGGTGTTCCCCACGCCCTGCAGGGCGAGGCCCCGCGGCCGGCGATTGTCTATCAGACCGACGGCCGGGATACCACCTGTGCGCTGGCCATGTCGGTAGCTACCCCTATCGTGGGTGTCGAGCAGGGACTCCTGGGGGTGGTGTACGTGGCGTATCCGCTTGACCAAGCCTTTACCGAGCAGATCAAAGACGACATCGGCTTGGATGCGAGTATCTATTGCTTGGATAGGCTCGCCGCCACAACCTTCCCGGGGTTGCAGCAGGCGCTGGGACAGTCGGCCGACGTGCGTGTGCGCGATGGGGTCTTGGGGCAGGGGAAATCGAGTGAGCGCCTGATCCGGGTATTCGAGGCGAACATGCTCACGCTGTACGAACCGCTACTCACGCTGCCGGGCAAGCGTATCGGCATGTACGCGGTCGGCGTGCCGGCACATACGCTGGCCGATGACCGCGAGTCGTTGCTGCGGGTCTTCTTGCCGGTGATTGGCTCCATTGCCTTGGCTGCGATTGCGGTCGGCTATGCGGTCGCAATGGGCTTGACCCGCCCGCTGCGCCGTCTGACCAACGCCGCCGAGCAGATCAGTCAGGGCGACTTGCAGACGCCGATTGCCGTCACCGGTGATGATGAAGTGGCTCTCCTGGCATCGCAGATGGAAGAGATGCGGCGCAGCTTGCAGCAAACCTACGAAAACCTGACCGAGTTGAACAAGCTCAAGGATGAGTATCTCTTCAGCGTGGCGCACGAGGTGCGGACGCCACTGACCGCGCTGCTCGCCACGGTCGAAATCCTGGCGAGCGACTACGAGCTGATGGCGCCGGCCGAGCTACGGTCAGCGGTCGAGCGCATCGCGCGTAGCTCGGTGCGCTTGAGCACACTGGTGGACAACGTGCTGGACGCCGGCAGCATTCGCGCGGGACGGTTCGATATTTATGTCACACCGACTCGTCTCGAGATGGTGTGCAGGCAGGCGATAGCGACGGTGCGTCCGCTGCTCGAAGAGCGGGGACAGCGCGTCGTGCGCGACCTCCCGGACACGTTACCGCTGCTGTTGGCCGACCGTAATCGCCTGGTGCAGGTGCTGACGAACCTGCTCACCAACGCCATCAAGTATGCGCCGGCCGGCGACGACATTGTGGTCGAGGCCATCTGGCAGGGTGAGACGACGACGCCAGATCAGGTGCGGATTGCCGTCACGGACCACGGCGCCGGTATTCCGCTGCCCGATCAGGCGACGGTCTTTGAGCGCTACTTCCGCTCCGCCACGACGCCGCAGGGGTCGCCGGGCACGGGACTAGGGCTGTCTATAGCCAAAGCTATCGTCGAGGCGCATGGTGGTCGCATCGGCTTGACGAGCGATGAGGGGGTGGGGACGACCGTGTGGTTCACCATCCCCGTCGCCAGCATGATGATGCCCGGTCTGCACGATCAACACGATCAAATGGAGATCGGTGATGCAGACCGGGCGGAGCAGCCGGCCGCCGCGCCGCCGCGGCGCGAACGCGCGGGAGTCAGGCGATGAGTGTGCTCGTCGTTGACGATGACCGCGACCTGGTGGATGTCATCACCTACATCTTGCGCCGCGACGGCATCGAGGTCACGGCGGCTTTCGACGGCCAGCACGCCTGGGAGCGGTTCCAGAGCGAGGCACCGGAGTTGGTGGTGCTGGACATCACGATGCCCAGCATGGACGGGGTGGAGCTGCTGCGCCGGATGCGGACGGAGTCGACGGTGCCGGTGGTGATGCTGACGGCCCGCCAGGACGAGCCGAGCATTGTGGAGGCGCTGGACCTCGGCGCCGACGACTACATCACCAAGCCCTTCAGTCCGCGCCAGCTCGTGGCCCGCATTCGGGCGGTGCTCCGGCGGGCCAGCACGTATCAGCAGGTGCTCGCCGGGTCCGACCGGGAGCTACGCTGCGGTGACTTGGTGCTCGATACCCATCTGCGGAGCATCACGCGCGGCGATACGCAGCTACGCCTGACGCCCTTGGAGTACCGCATCCTGCACTACCTGATGATTAACCGCGGTCACGTACTGGCAAGCTCGGCCATCGTGGAGCAGGTCTGGGGCTACGAGGGTACCGGCAACGAGGACTTGGTGAAGGTCCACGTCCACCGGCTGCGACAGAAGCTGGAGCCGGACCCGGGGGAGCCGGTGTACCTCCGCACCGTCCCCGGTGTGGGGTACCGTTTGGAAGCGCCGGTCGCGGAGGCATAGGCAGGGGCGCACGCCGCCGTGCTCCTGGCCCGTTAGCGTGGCTTGGCCGCGCCAGCAACGGGGCAGCGCCGCCCAGCGTTTTATTCACAGGTGGTGGATTGGACCTAACCCCTGACCGGCCCCTGCCCTGATGAACGTTGACAACTTAATCGGGTAGTGGGATGTAGCCCCCCTATGGTCCCCCCGCTGCGGCGGGGGGACGGGGATGGCCGGGGGCGCGGGAATGACGATTTTGCAAGGGGCTTATGAGGAGAGAGCGAGATGGTCACGCTGGCGATAGCGCCCCCGGAGGTGGCCCCGGACATCGAGCGCCGGTCGCGCCTCATTCCGCGGTACCGCGTGCTGCTCCACAATGACGACGTCAACGAGATGGGCTACGTGGTGCGGGCGCTCCAGAAGTCGGTGCCGACGTTGAGTAGGGAAGAGGCGGAGGCCATCATGCTGGAGGCGCACGAGGAGGGCGTGGCCACCGTCATCGTCTGTCCCTTGGAGCTGGCCGAGCTGTACCGGGACCGCTTGCAGACGTTCAAGCTGACCAGCACGATCGAGCGGGAGTAGTACTCTGCCGGCTATGCTGCTTTGGCGGTATCGGCTACCTGAGCTGTGAGCCGGTCGTGATCCAGGCGCTGTCGGCACTGGGACCCGGCAGCTTTGAGGTCTATCTGGATACCACTCATCACGAGCACGCGATCTCCGAGACGGCGCGACTGGTGATCTACGGCAAGGACAACGGGCGCTAGGGCGCGGACCGCTGTCGCTGCCTGAAGATCTCGTAGAGCACGACACCCGTTGCTACCGCGAGGTTGAGCGAGTCGACATGGCCGACCATCGGGAGGCGCAGGAGGTCATCGCAGGCAGCCGCGTGCTCGGCCGATAGCCCGTCGCGTTCGCTGCCCATGAGCAGGACGAGCGGGGCAGCGTAGGAAACGGCGTCGTAGTCGCGCGTGGCGGTGACGGCAGTGCCGACGAGGCGGTACCCGTGCGCTTGCTTCCAGGCACAGAGGTCGGCGAACGTCGTGCGGACCAAGCGCTGGGTACAGATGGCGCCCATGCTGGCGCGCACGGCCGCCGGGTGATACGGGTCGGTGGCGTCGCCGAGGAGGATCAGTCCGGCGCCGCCAACCGCGTCGAGCGTGCGGAGGATGGTGCCGACGTTGCCGGGGTCCTGGGGAGCGTCGAGGGCAACCCAGCATAGCTCGTCGCCCGGCTGCACGTTGGCGATGGGGTGCCAGCGCTGGCGCACCACGGCCGCGAGTCCCTGGGGATGCTGGCGGGCCGAGAGGCTTTGCATCACCGCGGGTGTGACCTCGAGCCGAGGCACACTGCGGTCCACCTGGCGGGCGAGCAGGTCGTGGGCAAAGTCGCTGGTCAATAGCTCCGGGGCGACGATCAGCGAGGCGATGTCGCTGCCACTGCGGATGGCCTCGGCCACGAGCCGAATGCCCTCGGCCAAGAACAGGCCGCTGCGGGTGCGCTCCTTGCGCGTGGCGAGCTTGCGGATCTGCATGATCCGCGGATTGCGGGGGCTGGCGATCAGCGCGCGGGCGGGTTGGTTCGGCATTGGTGGTCCTTGGTGTCTCGCCCCCTCCCTAGCCCTCCCCCGTTGCGACGGGGGAGGGGAGTCCACGGGGCGGGGGTGAGGCCGGGGCGCCCACAAGGGACGCCCCTACAGGGGTGGCGGGGCCATGGTAGCCCCCACCCCAGCCCTCCCCCGCCGCAGCGGGGGAGGGGGCACGTTACCGCTGCTGGCGGGGGTGTTGGAGGGCGTCGGGGTTGACGACGTGCTGGGGCTGGCCGGCGATGTAGGCTAGGACGTTGTCCACGGGCAGGCGGACCTGATTGGCCGAGCCTACGTCCGTCACCCAGGCAATGTGCGGGGCCAGGATCGCGTTGTCGCGGGTGAGCAGGGGATGGTTGGGCGGGAGCGGCTCTTGCCAGTACACGTCGAGGCCGGCGACAGCCAGCGGACCGTGGTCGAGGGCGTCGAGGAGGGCCTGCTCGTCAATCAGGGCCGCGCGAGCCGTGTTCACGAGCAGGGCGCCGGGGCGTAGCAGCGACAACTCGCGCGCGCCGATGATGTTGGCGGTGCGGTCGGTGGCGCGGAGGTGGAGGGACAGGACGTGCGCCGTACTGAGCACCTCGTCGAACGACACCAGCTCGGCGCCGCAGGCGGCGGCGCGTTCGGGATCGTGGGTGAGGCTCCAGGCGATGACCTTCATGCCGAGGGCCTTGCCCATGCGGGCCACCTGCTGCCCAATGAGGCCGAGGCCGACGAGGCCCAGTGTCTTGCCGCGCAGCTCCCAGCCTTGCTCGTGGTACCAGGTGCCGCCGCGCACCTTGCGGTCGGTGAGCGGGAGGCGGCGGGCGGCGGCAAACATGAGGGCGATGGTCAGCTCGGCGACGGATTGGGTGGTGGCGCCGGGAGCATTGCAGGCGAGGACACCGTGCTCGGTGGCGGCGGGCAGGTCCACCTGGTCGGTGCCGGTACCGACGATGGCGATGAGCTTGAGCTTGGGCAGACGGGCGAGCAAGTCGGCATCGAACACGGTGTAGGCGCGCACGGTGACGGCCACGTCGGCGTCAGCCAGGCGGGATACCAACTCGTCGCGGTCGGCGGCGCGCGTATCGTAGAGCGCGACGTCGCCGGCGGCTTGCAGGCGGGCCACCTCATCGGGGTAATCGGCGTAGGCGGGGGGGTAGTCGTCGGGGATGACGATTTTCATGGGGTCGCACCTCCTCTCGGTGTGGACGCATTATAGCGGCTCGTGAAGAGTTGATAGTATCACCATCAGAACTATTGACAAAAGAAGAATAAGGTGATAGGATAGGAGTGTCACCGGAATGGTCGGTGACGACAGTGGAGAGGCCGGCCAGTGACGGCCGGCACTACGAGCCGTAGGAGGTAGAGGACGATGGAGAACATCACGCGACACAATCCGTTTGGGACCGGGCGGCCACTGAGCGAGATGGTGGACAAGCTGTTCCGCGAGAGCGTCGTGTTTCCGCGATTTGCGGAGGGTGATGAGCGGATGGTGGCGGCCGGGGTGCCGAGCCTGTACGAGACCGAGGAGGGCTACGAGCTGTACGTCGCCGTGCCCGGCGCGCAGGCCGACAAGCTGGACATTTCGCTGCAGGGCGACGTGATCTCGATTAGCGGCAAGAGCGCGTGGGAGGTGCCGGAGAAGGCGGCTGCCATCTGGCAGGGCATCCAGCCGCGCGAGTTCCGCTTTGCCTGGCGGCTGCCCGGTGAGGTGGAGGGGAGCGAGGTGAAGGCCAAGCTGGAGCAGGGCATCTTGCAACTGACGCTGCCGAAGGCGCGCGCCCAGCGACCGCGGCGCATCACTATCGAGACGACCGGCAGCTAACCGGCGGGCGCAGGCCTCACCCCCTGGCCCCCTCCTGACAAGGGTAGGTATTGGCCGTGCCGTAGGGGCGTGATTGATCGCGCCCAGGGAGGGGGGCGTGCCCAGTTGGGCGCCATGAATGACGCCCCTACCTGGTACCTACCCCTGTCAACTGGCCCCCTCTCCACCATGTGGAGAGGGGGGTTTTGCCGCTGGCGGGGGAATGCCGAGGATGGGGGGTATTGACATGGATGGACAGGATGCACAGGATGGTTGTCTTGGGCCTCGCCAGTGGGGAGAGGGGGATGCCTGCCTGCTTGGGAGTGAGGGCTGCCCCCCTATGGTCCCCCCGCTGCGGCGGGGGGACGTGGATTGCCGCTTGTGCGGGAATGACGGGCCGGGGCCGGGAGCACGCGATTGGATTAGGCCCGGCACACCGGCGCGTATTGAGAATGCCGGCGGAAGGTGTTGACTTAGTTGGATACATTCGTTAATATTTGCAGTTGGCAGAGGTGTAGCGCGCCTGGACGTTCTATGTCCGAACCTGGGGGAGCTACAGCCCTGAGTAGCCAATGAACGGTGTATGCCGTGTTCACAATCAGTAGCACCAGCGCCGCACCCAACGACACGTCCATGAGGGATTATGGCCTCACGCTCTCTTGGGATATGTGTTGGGATGGTGCGTGGGAAAAGATGGTGGTGGTATGGATATAGCTGGTTCGGCAGCGGCACTGGAGCGAACGCACGTTCCCTTGCCGGTGGTCAATGCCGCGGTTGAAGAACTGGGCTATACCACCAACTCCATGGTTAAGGCCATCGGCGGCGACCGCGCGTTCGAGAAACCGCTCAATGAACACTGGCGGCCGGTGTATGTGGGCGGTACCCGCTGGCTACCGCAGACGGCGCTCGGCCGGATAGTCAGCGACCTCCGACGGAAACGGCCAGGACAAGGGATGACGACGAAGTATCCCCAATACAAACGAGCGGCTGACGATTGGTGGCAGGGGCACGGCGGCGAGGCGGCTAAACAAGCGGCGCTGGCTCCGAATATGTGAGGCTCGTTAGCCCGCAAGTGCTTACCGTCACACTGAGAGCCTGCGGACGTTGAGGCTCTCTGGTAGTTAGCCACTATCTTGTCCTGAAGGAGCGCCTCCGTGTGGTTCTTGAAAACGCTCGCCGCGTTGTGTCTGCTCACTGCATTGGTGTTCGCTGGCATTCAAGCGATGTTTTTCATCGACACCGTAACCATAGACGTGGAAAAAGCCGACCTTGCCGTGAAAATGGTCGGCGAGGAGCTTCAGCGGGTACGGGAAGCCAAGTTGGAGCATCGGGGCTGCGAAACACAATTTGCTCGTTGGGTAGAGTGGGATAGCACCTATAAAGAAGCTATTCGGTTCTTGGAACTTGCCAGTGCTTACTCCACCGAGAAAAGGATTGAGAAAGCACTAGACCTAGCAACCAGGCTTGATGCTGCGACGCAGACGGTGGAATATGCCTGCTCGTAGCGTAGTTAGGATAGTACGAAATGCCAGATGTTCCTCCTCTCGTCACATGGATCAGTGTACTTGTAGGACTTGTGTCCCTAGGCTTCAATGTCTGGCAGTTTCACAGAGCGAAGGTGCGTGACGCCAAGTTCGATGCCAGGTTCAAGGAAATTATCCCGACATGGCATAAGTGGGCAGATTCAATACGCCGTTATGCCAGCGACTTTGAATACGAGACAATGATAGATTCGCAGGTGGCACGATCTGTGATAAAGAGTGTCCACGAAAACGCTAGCAGTCTGTCGGACTCATTAGAGAGTGTAGCAGACACATATCTCTCTAGTGATGAGTTGGCGGAGAAGAAAGCTCGACGTAAGGAGATCATAGAATCCATAAGAGAAAGAGAGCAGCACCGGCAGGGCGGCCGCCTATAGCAGCAGCGCCGCAGCATCGGCGCGCATCGGGTTACAATTGACTGCCCTGCCTACCCCTTAGATCGGCTAGGTCGCCGCGCTCCTTACCCTGCACGCTCAGATAATTGAGTCCGGTCATTCAGGTACGTAGGTCCTGCTACGTGGGTGATGGGGGCAGTGGGCTGTGGGGCTACGGTCTAGTGGGTGCGGGGGGTGAAACCTTTTGGTGGGTGGGTGGTCTAAGGGGCAGAGACCGGAGCGGCCGCGGGGGCCGCGGACGGCGGAACCGAGGTGGAGAGAGCGGTGGCGCAGCAAAACGGAGGCGCGGACAGGGTAGCGGCGATTGCGCCGGGGGTGGATGAGGCCGACTTGGTGCGGCGTAGTCAAGGCGGGGACCAGCAAGCCTTTGCGGTGCTGGTGCAGGCGTATCAGGGAACGGCCTACGCGCTGGCCTTGCGCCTGTTGCGGAATCCTGAAGAGGCTGCCGATATGGCCCAAGAGGCGTTCATCCGCGCCTGGCAGGCGCTGCCGCGGTTTCGCGGACGGTCGCGCTTTGGCACCTGGCTGTACCGGATTGTCTACAACCTCTGTCTGAACCGGCAGGACGCGCTGCGGCGGCAGGGGCCGCGCGTGGCGGACGGTGAGGCGGTAGCGGCTGCGTTGCCGGCGCGGGAAGGTGATCCAGTGCGCGAGGCCGAGGCGGGGGAACTGCGGGAGTGGCTCTGGGAGCAAGTAGACTCGCTGCCGGAACGCTACCGGGCGGTGCTGGTGCTGTATTATTTGCGCGAGCTGTCCTACGAGGAGATCGCGGAGATTCTGGAGCTGCCGCTGGGAACCGTCAAGACGCATCTCTACCGGGCCAAGGCGGAACTGAAGCAGCGGCTCGAACAGCAGTGGCCGGGCCGGCCGGCGGTTGATGTGCCGACCGGTCCCGAGGACGAACCGCCCGCACGGGTACACGTCCGACTGGACCGACCAACGATGCTAGACGGGAGCACGATGCGATGCGCTTGGGTGCCTTGATCTGTGCGTTCACCCGCCGACGTTTGCCGGGACTGGCCGCGCGGGCGGCTGCGGCCGGAGAGAGTGTGCCGCCGCGCCACGTGCAGCAGTGCCCGGACTGCGAACGGGAGTGGGCACGCTGGCTGAAGATCGAGCAGGCGTTGTGGGCCGGGCCGGCGCAGCCGCCGACACCGAACTTGCTGCCGGGGATTATCGGCGCGCTGCCGGCGCAAGAGGCAGCGCTGCCGCCGGCACAGCATAACGGGGTGGCGCAGTGGTGGCCGTTGGCTGCCGGGCTGGCGGTCGTGCCGGCGCTGCTGCTAGGCGGCGGGGGCGCGACGGTGGTGCTGGTGGCGGTGGTGGACTGGGTGGTCGGGGCCGCCGGATCGGCCTGGGCGGCGCCGTTCTTGGGTCTGCTGGGGCTGGTCGGTGGCCAGGCGGTCCTGCTGGACTGGCTGCTGCCGCTGCTCGAACACACCGCGCGGTCCGCCGAGATGCTTGTACCGGCGTTGATTGCGCTGATCGCGCTCAAGCCGCTGCTGCAACGGCTGGCTCCGACGCCGTAGGGGATCGGCCCTTCCGTGGACCTAACCCCCCGGCCCCTCCCTTATGAAGGTTGCGAGCTTGATAAGGGAGTGGTCTAGCCCCCTCCCTAACCCTCCCCCGGAGCAAGCTCCAGGGGAGGGAACAAGCCGTCCCCCCGCCGCAGCGGGGGGACCTATAGGGGGGCTGGCCCCCCACCCCCGGCCTCCTGCAATTCCGCTAGGGCTGCCGTGATGTCCTCGTCGGTGGCGGCGCGCCATTCGCTGCTGCGGGCTTCCAGCGCGGTGAGGACCTGCCGGCTGGTTTGACGTTGCGCGTACAGCTGGCGGGCCGCCGCGGTGACGCGCTGGCGGTGGTTGCCTGCCAGCGAGCCGTGCTTGCGGCGCACGGTGCCGGCAAACTCGCCGGTTTCGACCTCCAAGCCAGCGGCCTCGGCGCGGCGAAGCCAGGCACGAAAGCCGACGGGACAGCGCAGGACTTCCTTTTCGCGTGCCCACAGTGGGCGGCGCTGCTCGACGGCGCGGGCCAGCGCGCTGAGGAGCGCCGCGGCGTCGGTGGGCTGCACGCGGCGCATGAGCCGGTCGAGCGCCGGCGTGGCGTCCCACGCGGCCGGGAACTGGGCGAGGACCGGGCGGTAGAGGGTCCGCAGCGCGCCGTGGAGGCCGGCGCCCAGCCGCCAGTACCGCTCGGCGACGGTTAGCTCTGCCGAGGCCAAACGCTGGCCATCGAGTGTTGCCAGCCGCCCGGCTTCGGGCCAGCCTTCCAGTGTGCCCAGCATGGTTGCCGGCGCTACCGGTTCGAGGTGCGCCAAGAGCTGAAAGCCGTCGTTGCGGGACCGCGTGGCCGGGGCGCCGCGCGGCAGCCGGGGCAGCCGGACACCGGGGCGGACGTTGGCGAGCAGCGTGTGGAGCCAGCGATTGAAGGCGCTGTCGGGCGCGATGAAGATGCCTTCGGGAACGATGGTGCTGCCCACGTTCCCGGCCATCAGATTGGTTAGCGCCTCGCGGTACGCAGCGGACGGGGACTGGGCGAGGATGGCCGCGGCGACGTCCGGCACTTCGCTGGCGATGCGCGGCAGGTTGCCGGCCAGCCGCGCCGCTGAGACTTGCTGCGGGTTGGCCGTATCGAGCGACGCCTTGAAATCGGCAGCCTGGACAACCAGCCGGCCGCTGCGGCCCAGGGTGCCGAGCAGCAAGAGGTCCGGGGCAGACACGCCGGCGGTGTGGAGGGCCGGGCCGGCGTCGGGACCGGAATCGACGCTGATGAGGTGGGTGATCGTGGCGGTGCGGCCGGCGCCCAGGGGGACGGACCAGGGCAGGCGCTTTTCCAGGATGGTGAGGCCAAGCTCCTCCCAGCGGCGGCCGATCAGGGCAGAGGCTTCACCCCAGGCGCCGATGAGGCGCGAATACTCCTCGGCCTGGACGCTGGTGCCTGGGAAGTCGGCGATGGTGAGGAAGCGGGGCGGTAAGGGCAGCGTCGGCTTGGAGGGCCCAGGACCGCGTGCTTTGCCGGGTGATGACGGTTTTTGTCGCACAACAATTCCCAGGGCAGCGGTACGGATCGGCGTACCGGCAGCGCGCAGCGTGCCGGGCGCGTCCAGCGTGAGGATACCATTGCGCTCGCCTGGACAGGTGCTCACAGTGCCGTTAGCATGGGCTTTGACCTAACCCCCGGCCCCTTCCCTGCCAGGGAAGGGGGAGTGTGGTGGAGCAGGAAGGCCCCTTTCCGGGAGGGAGTTGGGGTTTCCGGCTCCCCTATGGTCCCCCTGCGTGCGGGGGGACGGGCGCAACATGTTGCGCCCCTACAGGTTGGGGCACGCCGGCCAGGGGCGGCGAGGAGGAGTGGCTGATGGTGGAGCGCGTGCGGGTGGGGCTGATTGGCTGTGGGACGGTCGCGACGGAGCGCGTTCGACGCGCCTATCCGGCCTTGCACCAGTTGGCGGAGGTCGTCGCTACGTGCGATCCGGTGCGGGAGCGAGCGGAGACGCTGGCCGGTCATGCCCGGCGGTCCGGCGCCGACTGTCGCGTGTATACGGCGCTCGACGAGCTGCTGGGCGATCCGCAGGTTGATGCCGTAGACATCTGCACGCCGCACCCGTATCACGCGGAGCCGGCCATCGCGGCTGCGAGTGCGGGCAAGCACGTGCTGGTCGAGAAGCCGATGGCGACGACGCTCGACGACGGGCGGCGGATGCTTGCTGCGGCGGAGCGTGCCGGAGTGATCCTGTGTGTCAACGAGCAGCTACGGGTGCAGGAGCCGGTGGTACGGGCGCGCGACATGATCGCGGCCGGCGAGATCGGCACGCCGGCGGTGGTGCGGGCGCATCGGATCGGGTATTTGGAAGAGCGCTGGATGGTGCGGGGCTGGCGCCAAGACGCGGCGCAGGCGGGCGGGGGGATGCTGCTGGACCAGGGGCCACACTATTTCGCGATGCTGCGGGTGCTGGCGGGACCGGTGGCCGGCGAAGTGACGCACGTATCGGCGCTGGCCGGGACGGTGCGCGAGGATTGGCGGGCCGAAGATACGGCCGTGGTGGTGCTGCGTTTCGAGTCCGGACTGTTGGGGGAGGCGCTGTACTGCTGGGCAACGCGGACGCCGGATCGGGGGGCGGTCGGCTCGGCTTACGGCACGCGGGGCAGTCTGGACATTATCTCGGCGGAGGGCGGCCTGATCCTGCACCGCAGCGACCTGCCCGGCGGGCGGCAGGTGGTGATCCCCGATGACGGCTATGACCATAGCTACAACATGAGCATTGCCGACTTCCTGGGTGCGGTGCGCGGCGAAGCCCCAGCCGTCAGCACAGGTACAGAAGGTCTGCGGGACCTGGCGGTGGTCGAGGCGTGCTATCGCGCGTGGCGGTCCGGGCGGGTAGAGCGAGTTGAGGCCGTAGAGTAGGACGAGCCAGCCGGTCGGGGGCCGGCGGGAAGGATAGCGGTGAGGGATGAGTAAGGCCTGGGTTTGGGACGTATTCGATAAATTGGATTGGTGCCGGCGGGCGCGGTCGGATATGACGGCGGCGGAGCGGGAGTTCGTGGAGGCGACGGCACTGGACAAGGACGGGAACTGGGGGCAGGACCTCGAGCGGCTCAAAGCCCTGCTGGTCGAGCACCCCTCCATCATCGAGAGGGCTGGCGCGGCGGCCCTGTCTACCGCCATACGATCCAGGGAGCCGGACGAGGAAAGCGCGGAGGTGGTCCGGTTCTTGGTTGAGAACGGTGCGCGGTTCGAGTACCCAAAGGACTGCTTTAGCCCGGTGCATGAAGGGGCTTGGAGCACGGCGCACGGACAGCGCGGGATCGAAAGGTTTCGCATCATCTTCGAGGCGGGCCTGGCCGATGCTGCACAGGTCGGTATCGAGCCACCACACAACGGCCTGACGTCCGGTCACCGGTCGCTGCTGCACATCGCGGCCATGTTCGGCCACCCGGCGCTGACCGAGCTGCTGCTCGCGCATGGAGCGGCCAAGGTCATGGAGGTGCGGCTGAACGGAAACGCCGATACGGCGCTCCAGCGGGCCGCGCACGCGGGACTGTGGTGGGGCCGGCGGCGGGAGGTGGCCAAGATACTGCTCGCGCACGGGGCGTACTACGACATCTTCTCGGCTTGTGCTCTCGACGACGAGGCACGGCTGCGGGCCTTGCTGGCGGAGGATCCAACCGCCGTGGGTGCCCGGCACTCCGACCGGACGACGCCGCTACACTGGGCCGCGGCTGCCGGCGCCCGAGCCTGCGCCAAGGTGCTCTTGGCCGGCGGCGCGGAGGTCGGGACGCTCAACTCTGGCAAGAAGACCCCGCTCCACAAGGCCGCCGAGCCGCACGGCGCCACACCCGCCGATTGGACGTTCCCGCCAATAGAGCGGGTCATCGCGCTGCTGGTGCGGAACGATGCCAACGTCAATGCACAGGACACCAAGGGGCGTACACCGCTGCACCTCGCCACTTACGGGGGATCTGCCGCGGTGGCTGAACAACTGATGGCGCTCGGTACCGACACGACGATCAAGAACAAGCGGGGCAAGACGGCGTTCGAGGTCGCCAGGATGGACTGCCTTTACCTCAAACCGAGACCGGCCAAGGCCAGGAACCGGGCCGCAGGGCGTCAGTAGGGACAGGTTTGACGGGAGGGTGGCAGGCGGCGGGCCGCGCTGGCGTCGGGAGGAACAGGATGGTAAAGGCAACGCAGTTGCAGGCCGGCATTGCGCCGGTGACGATCACGCCGGACCGCCCCCTGCTCCTAGAAGGCTATGGCTCCCGACAGGGGCCGGCGACGGGCACGCTCGACGAGGTGGAGGCGCAGGCGCTTGTCCTGGACGATGGGAGTACGCGCGCGGCCATCGTCGCCGCGGACCTGTGCGGCTTCGAGGCGGAATCGGGCGAGCGGATACGAGTGGCGGCGCAGGCCAGTGGCGTGCCCGGCGAGAACATCATGATTACGTACTCGCATTCACATTCCGCGCCGCTGGTGACGCCGTTTGCGGCTGAGGTAGTTGACGGCGAGTACCTGGCCTGGATGGAGCAGACTATCGCGGAGGCGATCATCACTGCGAGCCGGCGGCTGGCGCCGGTCACGCTGGGCGTGGGCACGGGCGAGGTCAACTTCACGGTCAACCGGCGAGTGCGGACCGCCGCGGGCACGGTGATGCGCGCGAACCCGGAGGGGCTGGCGGATCGGCGGGTGCGGGTGCTGCGCCTGGACCCGGCGGACGCGCCGGCGGCGGCGGGCACGCTCGGCGACAGGCCGTTACCGTCGGCCGATCCGGTCGCTATTTTGTTTTCCTACGCGACTCACCCCGGCGTGCTGCGCGACGAGAGCTATCTGTATAGCGGCGAGTATCCGGGGGCGGCGCGGCGCGCGGCCGCGGCGATGTATAGCGCGAACGGAGGGGGCGCGGGTCCGCCGGCGATGTTCCTGCCGGCGTGCTTCGGCAACCTCCGGCCGCACCTGCTGGCGCCCGACGGCGGGTTTCGTTCCGGTACGCAGCACGAGCTGACCGTGTTAGGGCGAATGCTGGGGAGCGAGGTCGTGCAGGTTGCCGAGCGCATCGTTGCGGCGCCGGTGAGCACCATCGCCATGGGGCGGCGGATGGTGTGTCTGCCGTATAGCCACGTTCCCGACGCAGCCGAACTGCGGGCGGCACTGTCCGGGCCGAAAGGGTTCTGGGCAGAGACGCTGCTGGATCAGATGGCACGCGGTGAGCGGCTGCCGGAGTCCGAGCTGGCGGAGGTACAAGTGCTGCGCGTGGGGCGGCACTGGCTCGTGGCCTTGCCTGGCGAGACGACGCTGGAGATCGGTCTTTCGATTGAGCGCGGACTGGTCGAGCGCGGGCTGGCCGATCCGGCGCGAGGGGATATGACCCTGGCGGTGGGCTACGCAAACGGGTACGTGGGCTATTTGTGCGCGGCCAGCGTCATCTCCGAGGGCGGCTACGAGCCGGCGACGTCGTTCTACGAGTACCTGCGGCCGGGACCGTTCGGCCCGGAGGTCGAGCCGGCGCTCGTCAACGGCGCCTTGGAGGTGGCCGAGGAGCTTGGTCCGACGGAGGCGTAGCCGTAAAGCAGGAGGGAAGAATGCCGAAGATTGCGCTCATCGGTGCCGGTAGTGTCGTCTTTGCCCGGCGGCTCACCGTGGACATTCTGTCGTGGCCGGAACTGGCCGACGGCACGATTGCGCTGATGGACATTGACACCGAGAGCCTCGACATAATGGGGCAGCTCGCGCAGCGCATGGTCCGGGAGCAGGGTCTGCCGACGGAGATCGTGGTGACCGAGGACCGCCGGCGGGCGCTCGACGGGGCCGACTACGTGATCACCTCGATTGACGTTGGCGGGCGGGAGCTACGGGAGCGCGACGTCGCGATTCCGCAGCAGTACGGTGTGTACCAAACCGTTGCCGACACGATTGGGCCGGGCGGCGTCTTCCGTGCGCTGCGGACCACGCCGGTGCTGGTGGATATTGCCCGCGACATGGAGGAGCTGTGCCCGCAGGCGTTGCTGTTGAACTACACCAACCCCATGAACATCAATATGTGGGCGATTGGCGAGGCGACGAGTGTTCCGACGGTCGGGCTGTGCCACAGCGTGCAAGGCACCGCCGGGCAGCTGGCGCGGTACATGGGCGTGCCGTATGAGGACCTGGCCTATTGGGTGGCCGGGATCAATCATCAGGCCTGGTTCTTGCAGCTACGCCGCGGCACGTATCGGGGTGAGGACCTGTACCCGTTGCTGCGGGAGAAGCTGGAGGACGCGGCCGTCTACGCCCAGGACCGGGTGCGGTTCGAGGTCTTCCGGCACTTCGCGTACTTCGTCACCGAGTCGAGCCGGCACATGTCCGAGTACACGCCCTGGTTCCGGCGCACCGCCGAGCTACGGGACCGCTTTACGCCGGCCGGTGGCGGCGGCAAGGCAGTCGAGGTGCCCGGCGGTGACGCGGCGCGGCGCGCGGAGCACTTCGACGACATTCGGGATGGGCTACGCAGCACCGAGCCGCTGCCGTTCCAGCGCACGCACGAATACTGCTCGTTCATCCTGCACGCCATCGAAACGAACACGCCATTTCGGTTCAATGGCAACGTGCCCAACGCGGGGCTGATTTCCAACCTGCCGGCCGGGTGCAACGTGGAGGTGCCGATCCTGGCGGACAACGCCGGCTTGCATCCCTGTGCCATCGGCGATCTGCCGGAGCAGTGTGCGGCGATCAATCGAACGAACGTCAACGTGCAGGAACTCACGGTCGCCGCCATCTTGAACGGTGACCGCGAGGCGGTGTACCAGGCGATTGCGCTCGACCCGCTGACGACGACGCAGTGCAGCCTGGACGAGGCGCGGCGGATGACGGACGAAATGTTTGCAGCATCGGCCGACTACCTGCGGCTGTAGGGCCGGGTTGGCAATGTGGAGGGGGGCGGGATGAGCCAGCGGGTGCCGATACTGGTCTACCATCACGTATATCCCGAGGGCCACGAGGAACTGACGGCGCCGTCGGGAGAGCGGGCTACGGGGATCATCGGGGCGGCGGCGCTGCGGCGGCAGCTGGACTACCTGGTGGCCGAGGGCTGGGAGGTGATCGCCACGACGCGCCTGGTGGATTGGCTAGAACGGGGCGGCAGCATCCCGCAGCGGGCGGTCGTGCTCCACTTCGACAACGGCTGGCTGGATACCTATACGGTGGCCTGGCCGATCCTCCGCGAGTATGGGCTGACGGCCACGTGCTACCTGATTAGCGCCCTGGCGGCGGCTACGGAGGGGGAGCCGGTGGCGGTGTCCACCTCGACCGAGGGTGCGGTGGCCAAGCCCGGCCTCAGTTGGCAGCAGGCGGCCGAACTGATAGCCGACGGGTGGGAGATGGGCGCGCACACCGCTACGCATCCGAAACTGGCCGAGGTGCAGGCGGCGACGGGTGACGCCGGGGTGATAGAGGAAATAGAGCGCTCGCACGCCATGTATCGGGAGGCGCTCGACGCCGTGCCGGCGCACTTTGCCTATCCGAGCGGCTCGCGCAATGCCCAGACGGATGCTTTGCTTGCGCCGTATTACCGCTCCCTGCGGCGCTGGCACTTCACCAATCCGCCGCGGTGGACATACACCGACCGCAGCACGTCACCGCTGGCGTTGGAGTGCCAGAATATAGACAACACCGTGTCGTTTGGGGATTTCGTCCGGCTGTTCGAGGGGGCGGGGTAGGGGGTATTGGCTCTCACCAGGGTAGGTTTCTCGGCAGCAGGCGGGGTGGACCTAACCCCCGGCCCCTTCCCTGGATGAAAGTTGACAACTTAATCGGGTAGTGGGATGTAGCCCCCCTATGGCCCCCCCGCTGCGCCGGTATGATGGGCGCGGAGGTAAGGAGGATGGTGATGGAATATCGGACGTTCGGGGCGACCGGTCTGCGGGTTTCGGCCATCGGGTTGGGGGCCTTTCCGCTCTCCGGGATGCGCGAGCAACCGGACGGGCGTATGCTCGGCTGGACGGGGACGGATGACCGCGAGGCGGTGGCCCTGATCCACCGCGGGGAAGAGTTGGGCGTCAACCTGATTGACACGGCGGAATCCTATGGGGCCGGCCATAGCGAGATGGTCACCGGCAAGGCGCTGGCCGGGCGCCGTGACCGCTGGATTGTGGCGACGAAAGTGAGTCCGTTTACGCGGCCGGCACCCAATATGGGGTCGGCCGGCAGTCCGCTGACCGCTGCCACGGCGCGGCAGCGGATCATGGAGGCGTGTGAGGGCAGCTTGCGCCGCCTGGGAATGGACCATATAGACCTGTATCAGCTCCATGCGGTCCCCGCCACGCCGGCGATGCCGGACGTGATGGCGGCGCTGGCGACGCTGCGGGAGCAGGGGAAAGTGCGCTGGTATGGCATTTCCACCAATGACCACGCAGCGATCAAGCAGCTACGCACGCTCGGCCCGATTGACGTGCTGCAGATCGGCTACAACTTGCTGGAGCGCGAGGCCGATGACTTGTTGCACTGGTGTCGGGAGGAGCGGATCGGGACGCTCATTCGCGTGCCGTTGGCCAAGGGGATGCTGACCGGGAAGTACGTCGGGGCGCGGGCAGCGGTCGTGCCGGAGGACGACGTGCGCTACGACCGGTTCCAACTGCCGGAGTCGGTGGATGCGCTGGGGAAGCTCCCGCAGCTCGATTTCCTGGCCGCCGGGACGGGGCGGACGATGGCACAGGCGGCGCTCCGTTTCGTATTGGATCACCCTGGGGTGTCCTGCGTGATCGCCGGGGCCAAGAACCGGGAGCAGATCAAGGGGAACGCGGCCGCAGCCGCGGTGCCGGCGCTGTCGGAGGCGGAGACGCGGCGGGCAGTGGCGATTGCGGACACGATTCGGACACCGGGGTGGACCTAATAGTGGCGAAAGGCGGGTGCCGGACCAGTGTGGCGTGTGCCGCAGGCCTGGACTTGCCAGCAACCCAATCTGCACTGTATCCTATGCGCGTTGCCCTTGTAGCTTGGAGGAGCGCAGCAAGGGTGGGGCGCCTGATCGCTCGCCGGGCGTCGTGTCGCACTGGGCGAGCATACACGCCGCTCCCCGCGGGGAGCGAGTATCTAGGAGGTACGCCGATGGCAGGTGTAATCCGCAGACGGTATCTAGGAGGCGCGGCAGCGGCAATTGGGGGACTACTCGCCGCGGCCTGCGGTGAGATTGAGGTCCGCTACGTGCAAGGGCCGGCGGGACCGGCCGGCCCAGCCGGCGCGCGTGGCGCGACCGGCGCGACCGGCGCGGCCGGCGCTACGGGTGCAGCCGGACAAGCCGGCGAGACGCAAGTCGTCGTCCAGGAGAAGGTCGTCACCGTCGAGAAGCAGGTGGTGGTCGAGGCACAGGCCAAGGCGCCGATCAAGCTCACCTACCTGAACAAGCACTTCCCCGGGACGGTGAACTACGAGTGGGACAACCTCATGTACCAGCGGGTGGCAGAGGAGTACCCGCATATCGTGTTCGAGCACAGCCCGATCCAGACCTCCCGCAAGGAAGCGTTCATCGTGCGCGCCTCGGCCGGTGTGCCGGCACATATGGTGCAGAACGACTGGGGTGTGTGGCTGGACCTGGCGCGCGGTGGCAGCATCATGGAGTTGACGGACAACTTCAAGCGGGACAAGATCACCCCGACGGAGACCTTCCTGCGCTGGTCGGTGGAGCAGTATAGCTACGCCGGCCGGATGTTCGGTTTCCCGCTGTCGCAGTCGTCCGATTCGTTCCCGTACAACAAGGGTCTGTTCGACAAGGCCGGATTGCCGCACCCGCCGACGGACGTGACGGACAAGTCTTGGACGATGGAGTCGTTCCTGGAGACGCTGCAGAAGCTGCAGCAGGCCTTGGGCGACGAAGCTGCCGCGATGGGCAATGGCCACGGCTACCATTGGAACCGGGGCACCTGGTACGGCCACTCCTCGTGGGATGACGTTGCGATCAAGCCGACGATGGATCACGAGCTGTTCATCCAGGGCAACCAGTTCTGGCAAGATCTCCGGCACAAGCACCGGCTGATCATGGATTCGGAGTTCTCGAAGGCGATTGGTGGCATCGGCAAGGGCTTCCCGGCAGGGAAGGTCGCGATGTACTACACCTGCTGTCCGCACAACGTGCTGCGTGACGCGAAGGCAACCGGTGTGGAAGCTGGCCTGGCGACGCTACCGTTCTCCGGCTGGGACACAAACGGCAATACCATCTTCCCCGGCCAGAACATCTCCGGTCGTGTGTGGCCGCACAACATGCACGTCGCCAAGGAGATTACGACGGAGGAGCAGGAGGCTGCCTGGACGTTCTTCATGTGGCTGGTGAAGGACCCGAAGAACGGCGGTCTGATGCCACCGTCGAACCAGCACATCGTGGCGCCGTACCTCGACGAGACGTACTCCGAAGCCGCCCAGCGGGACTTCGAGAGCATCACCGGGGTGGACAGCGTCGCAAGCAGCGCGCCGCTGCAGAACGCCCTGACCGAGTATCCGAGCTTCTGCGGGATGCTGAAGTACGAGGAATACTCGGATGCGTGGAACACGATCAAGGACGACTGGAGCAAGCACGAGGCCAACGAGATGTCCTCGGGCGACTTCTCGCGCCGTGCTCAAGAGGTGTTCGAGAACGCCAAGCTAGGCACGAACACCCTGTAGGAACGGCTCGCTGCACTCCTCTCGGGGGTGCGGTGATCTGGCAAGCACACGACTGCGGCAGGTATCGGCGATCTCGCCGGTACCTGCCTGTTTTTAAGGCTCGGCTTCCGGGGTGGGCCTCATCCCCCGGCCCCCTCTCCATTGCAGAGCAATAGAGAGGGGGGCTACTGCCCTCACCCCGGCCCTCTCCCAGGGGGGAGAGGGGTTGGATTCCCGCGCAAGCGAGAATGACGGGGCGCGGCCAGCTACCGATTCTCTGAGGTACCGCCCCCCTATGGCCCCCCCGCGCAGCGGGGGGACGGGTCTCCCACCAGAGAAACTCCGCACTCCCGCGCAGGTTCCCCCGCGCAGCGGGGGGACGGGGCACATCGCGTGCGCCGCTGTTCGTTAGGGCGAGGGGGCGAGGTTGGCGCCTAACGCCGTCCGCAGGCGGGCGAGGAACTCGTCGTCACCGACGTGGACGGGGCAGGCCGCACGGCGCGCCGCGGCGAGCGGATCGAAGTAGCCGAGCGTGCGGGCCATGTCCGCTGCGTGCTCCGGGTAAGTGCGTAGGTAGTCATTGAACTCTGCGAGTGGGTAGTCGTTGGTCGTGGGGAGCACGTCGGCCAGACGGTAGAACATGGACGGCGCGGCGCGCACGCCGGCAACCTCGCGGCCACGGAGGGCAGCGACGAAGAGGGCGACATCGTTGCCGGTGACCGTGATGGCGCCGTGGTCCACTTCCTCCGGCGAACGGGTGAGGAGAAAATCCACGGCGCGGCAAGCGTCGGCCACGATGCCGCGATAGGCATAGGATTCGGGCGACTCGATGCCGTCCGTGAGCAGGCCGGGATAGGCCGCCGCGTAGGGCCGGTCGCTGAGACGTTGGCCGCGATGACACAGGGTCAGCACGGCGCGCTGCTCGGGCCAGCGGTGGTCGAGGTCACCCACGGGGACATGCACCACACTGCCGTAGCCGGCCAACTGCACTTCCACGCCACGCGGCCCGGCACCGACTGCTGGCGGCGGCTGGACGTAGTACGCAAACAGGCGGTAGGGGCCGATGCTGGTGAAGCGCACGCCGTACACCAACGCCTCGGCCGACGACCGCAGCGGCAGCAGCTCGACTTCGGGCGCCACCTCCGTGTGCGCCAGCTCGGTCGTCACAGCGCCCCAGAAGGCATCGAAATCCGCCGGCTCCGGTTGGTGAGGCAGCGTCGGTGTCTGCATGGCGTCCCCTTCGAGTCTTGGCTTGTTGCCCCTGCGGGAGTATGGCGCGGGCAGTCCGGTGCTAGGTGGCGACCTGAAGATGGTGGCGCATCCACGCCTGGACGTGCGGGGTGTGTTTGGCACCGCCGGCGCCGTGCCCCTCGCCAGGATAGGCGCGTAGCTCCTTCACCGCCGCACCAATGGCCGCGAAGACGGCGTAGCCGGTTTCCGGTGGACAGACGGGGTCGGCTAGTCCGATATTCATGAGCGTCGGGCAGCTGATGCGCGGCGCCATGTTGATGCCGTCGTAGAAATCGAGCGTCCGCAGGACCGTCGCGCGGCGGTCCGGGTAGAGCCGGAGATAGTCGTTAAGCTCTTCATAGGGATAGGTGTGGGTGAGGTCAATGGCCTCGCGCATACCGCAGAGGTAGGGCGCGCCGGGGCAGGCGGCCCGGATGGCGGGATGCCAGGCCGCCGTGACGATGGTCAGTGCTCCGCCCTGGCTGCCGCCGGTCACGGCGACGCGCTCCGGGTCCACTTCGGGGCGGCTGAGGAGCAAGTCAATCGCGCGCCAGGCATCGCAGTAGAAGCCGCGGTAGCCGTAGGTCTGGTAGTCGGTCAGGTTATGCGTGAGCAGGCCGGGGTAGCCGGGATTGAAGACGCTGTTCGACCGCAGCTTGCCGCGCGGGGCCACCACTACGCAGGCATAGCCTGCGCGTGCCCACTGCTTGCCCGTGCCTAGCTGCGGCTCACTGACGTAGCCCGGCATGATGGCGATGGTGGGATTGCGCTGGCCGGCGGTGCGGCGCGGCACGCAATACCAGCAGGCGATCCGCAGCCGCTCCCAGCTTGTGTAGAAGCCCTCGTAAACAATGACCTCGTCGTCGGAGCGCAGTGGCACGAGCCGCACTTCCGGCTCCAGCGGAATGTCCTGGAGCCGGTCCCAGGTCTCCTGCCAGAAGGCATCGTAGCCGGCCGGCTTGGTGACGGACGTACCGTAGCCGGCCGGATCGCTCCGGTCATACGGCTGCCCGTTGCGGTCTACGGCGCCTACACGGCTGGGCTGAAGGTCCATGGTTGTGGCCTGCACCGTCTTTCCGTCCTCTCCTGCCAGCAGCATGTCGCGGCCCGCGGCGGCACTCCTCGCACTGCACGCCGCTGACTGCGCTGTGTGGTGAAGGGTACACAACGTTCCGGGACGCCGCCCCTTGCCGCGGGCCGCTTGACGGTGCCGCGCGGCCGTGTTACGATGCCTTCAGTCGGCCTGCGCGGGCATGGTGTAGTTGGTAACACGCGACCTTCCCAAGGTTGAGATCGAGGGTTCGAGTCCCTTTGCCCGCTCCTCACGGTGACTTGGCTGCCACTTCGGTCTGCCGCTCGGCAGGCCCTTTTTTGTGGGTGCGGCGGTTGCCGGTTGTCCTCGCCGGCGCGGCGTCGCGGTGCCTTGACATACCCGATTGCCGATGGCGCAACGCCGTCCCGGCGCCCAACTCGCCGATCATTGCCGAAACACGCCGCTAGGACACGATATGACGCACCTCATGGAGCAGGTAGGGGGCTGGATCGAGGAGCTGATCGCCACCATCGGCTATCCAGGCATCGTCCTCGTAATGGCTATCGAAAACATCTTCCCGCCGATTCCCTCCGAGATGGTGCTGCCGTTCGCCGGAGCGCTATCGGTCAAGGGCGAGCTGAACTTTTGGGGTGCCGTGGCAGCGGGAACCGCCGGCTCGCTGATCGGGGCGGTGGTGCTCTACGCGATCGGGTACGTGGCGCGGGAGGCCGGCGTGCGGCGGCTGGTAGCGGCCTACGGGAAATACGTCTTCATTTCCGAGCAGGACCTGGACCGGGGAGCGGCGTGGTTCGAGCGGTACGGCGAGGCGGTCATCTTTTTCGGGCGGCTCATCCCGATCATTCGCAGTATCATCTCCGTGCCGGCAGGCTATACGCGGATGAGCGTCGGTCGTTTTCTGCTCTATACGACTCTTGGCACATCGCTGTGGAGCTTGTTGCTGACCTACGTCGGCCGCGTCCTCGGCGAGAACTGGGTAGACATCCGGGACTATATGAAGCCCTATGAAAATGGCACGCTCGTCGTGCTCGTGCTGGTTGTGGTGGTGTTCATCGGCTGGCGTGCGCTGCGCTGGCGCCGGCCGGGGGCGACCGGGGGGCCGGACTCCGAGGCGTGAACCGGCTACCGGTGCTAACCGCCTTGGGACGCTGTCGGCTCGACAGGTGTGAGGGTCACGGTCGGGCCGCCTTCGGGGGGTAGGGCGTACTCGCTCAACCGCTGCTCCGTGAGCACGAAAATCCGGTCGCCAGCCTCGTCAACCCACACGTCGCGGATTGTTTCGTCCGGGCTGGCGACTCCGACCAACTCGCGCTCGAACTGCCCGCTCTTGGCGAGTTGCACGATACGGCTATTGCCCGTGTCCACCACGTAGAGCGAGTTGATGGACGCGCCGGTGGTGATTGCCTGGGGGTTTTGCAGGGGACGCTCTAGGCCCTGCAGGGTGAAGGGCCGTGGCTCGCCGCTCCGGTACCGCGTGATCTCACCATTGGCGGCGAGCACGAAAATGTCGCCGTCTATGGCGAGGTCGAGCGCCGTCGCGATCTCAGCGGGTACCGACGTACCAAACCACTCATCCGGTGGCAGGGCATAGGTCCCGAGCGCGGCCGGCTTCCAGCGCAGGAGTTGGTTCGCGCCCGCATCCACCGCATAGAGATTGACCGTGTACGTTTCGAAGCCGAGCACACGTTGCCACCCTGCCGAGCCCGGCAAGCGCCCGGAGCGCATCGTATCGTCGGCAGTGAGGAACCAGTAGTGTCCGGTACTGTCAATGGATACGACTCCATCGGTCGTGGTGACAAGATAGGCCAGGTCACCGACGGTTTGACCGGCCTTATTACCGCCGCGCTCCAGCAGCAGCTCAGGCCCTTCGCCGGGGCGCACGGCCAGCACTGCGCGCGGCGCGTCCAAGACGAAGAGGCGCTCACCGAAGCGGGTGACTGCCGAGAACTGCGTGGGACGGTTGATTTGTTCGGCGGAGAGGACGGATGGCTGGGGCGGCGGCGGTGGCTCCAGGCCGGCGATGCGGGTGCTCTGCGCCTCGACGGCCGACCGTAGCTCGGCAGCGCGCTCACCGGAGCGCTCGTCGAGAGCGCTAATCTTGGCCAGGGCTTCGACGACGGCGGCCTGCCCTTGCTCACGATCAGTCGCGTTAGCCAGGTCAGCAACGGCCCGTTCGGCCGCCGCTAGGGCTTGGGGGTTGGGCGTGGGTGAAGTGGCTACCTCCTGAGCTGGCCCCGCGCCGATCACCCGGCTGAGGATAAAGATCAGGAAGATAACCGCAACCAGACCGACGAGCACGAGACGCAGACGCCCCTGTAGCACCTCGTTCAGGCGCTGCCAAGCATTCGCAACCACGCTCGAAAAACCGGCGGCCGGCGCCGATGAGACGGGCCGGCCGTAGCCGGCTCGCGCCGGTCTCGGTCGTGCCGGCGGTGCATCGCTCTCAACCGCTTCTTCCCACTCCGGTCCCAGGTCTTCCTGTCCCTCCGACCAGCCCGCTTCGCTCGTCGCTGCCGGGGCGGTGCGGACGACCAAGGCTTCGAAGTGGGGGGCGCCGCGCGCCAAGTGGTTACACAGCCAGGTGGCAGCTTGCTCGGCGCTGTCCTGATCCAGGGCGCGCCGCACGTGGCTCGGGCGCAGCCGGACGGCAAGCTCCGACGTACTGATAAGCAACGTCGCGCCCAGACGCGGTGTGGCCCGCGCGTGCTCGATCTCCAAGTCCCAGCGCCTGGCTCCACCGCGCCGGAACGCCTCGCCCATCGGTGCCGGGACCGGCGTGTCGGGCCACATCCGCAGGGTGCCCTGCCCCTGCTGGAGGAGATAGACCTGCGCCGGCAGCAACTGTGCGAGCACCATGCCGTGCTCTTGGATGAGCACCGCACTGGCGCCCAAGGCGATAAGCTCACGGGCCGGGGCGAGGGCATGGGTTTCGAGGCGGACACAGGCCGCGCGCAAGGCGCGGCTCAAGGCCGAGGCGGGCGGGGCTTCAGGCTCGTCCAGCAGTGCTTGGACGAGTGTCTTGCCAAACAGGAGGCACGAGTCGTCACCGACCCCCTCAATCACGAGAAAGAGGTCACTGGCACCCCGGCCCACCACTTCGTCTGCCGGGAGGTGGTGATGCTGTGCCTGGGGTGACTCTGCACGACGCTTGCCCCCCCACACTGATGCTGCGGCCCACTCGATGCCGCTGCTTTCGCTACTCATTGCCGTTGATATTACTCGTCTTCTCTCACGGTTGACAAATACCCGGTCACTCCCGTATATTGTTGGTGATAGAACAGGCGTTCTCCGAACGGCAGGTGTTGCGTAGTGCCTAGTGTACCGTTACTCCTGCACTCGGTGGCGTGCCGACAGAACGAACGAGGAGAAAGGCAAGCCGATGCAAACTCTCAGCGAGCGGCAACAAGGCATCCTGCGCTTCATCGAGCAATATATCGAGGAACAGGGACGACCGCCGACGAACCGAGAGATTGGCGCCGCGGCCGGCATCGCCTCGACAAGCCACGTGGACTACCATCTCACAGTGCTGGCCAAGAAAGGCTACATTGTCCGCGAACGTCATACCAGCCGAGGGCTACGGCTGGTGCATGGCCCGGCGGCGCCGCGGCCGCGTATCCGGACCGTGCCCGTGATCGGACAGATCGCCGCGGGTCAGCCGATTGACGCAATCAGCGATCCGGGCGATGTCCTCCAACTCAGCGCCGACCAGGTGCCCCCGGACACGTATGCCCTGCGCGTGCGTGGCAAGTCCATGATCGAAGACCTGATTGACGACGGAGACTTGGTGGTGGTCGAGCCGGCACAAACCGCGCGGGACGGCGAGATTGTGGTGGCGCTCTTGACCGATGGCCCCAATGCCGAGGGCACTGCCACGCTGAAGCGATTTTATCACGAGGGCGACCGCATTCGCTTACAACCGGCGCATCCGACGATGGAGCCGATCTATGCCGACCCGCGGCACGTGCTCGTACAGGGACGCGCGATCAGCATTATCCGCCAGCTACACTAGGGGGTGGCGGATCCCGGGTATCGCTATCGTGGAGCAGTGCGGTTGACGGAATCGCCGCTGCCTTGCTAGACTTCAAGCCTATACGGAGGTGGCCTAGAGCGCTGCCTTTATCCCCGAAGGCAGCGAGCCGCTCGCAAGCCGGCTTGACGATATACGGCTTGTGTGAGTGCGGGCGACACGGCGCAGCCGGCGCCCAACACCAGAGCAAAAGGAATATGGGCGTGTACGCCATTGTCGAGGATCACGGGCAGCAATACACCTTGCGAGAGGGTGAGGTGCTGGACCTCGCCCGGCGGGCGGCCACGCCCGGTGAGCGACTGGAGCTGGAGCGGGTGCTCATGGTGCGCGACGGCGACCACGTCGCGGTCGGCCGGCCGACGGTGCCCGGTGCGCGCGTGATAGCCGAGGTGCTGGAAGAAGTTAAGGGTCGCAAGGTCACAGTCTTCAAGTACAAGTCGAGCGTGCGGTATCGTCGTCTGACCGGTCATCGGCAACGCTACTGCCGGGTGAAGATCACTTCCATTGTTCCGGGCGATAGCACCAGCACGGAGACAGCGGCGAGTTGAGGCGGGTGCTGGGGCAGCAGGGTGCTTGGCGGTAGGGAGAGAGGAAGAACGGATGTCCTCCAAAAAGGGTGTCGGGAGTACCAAGAACGGTCGTGATAGCGTCGGCAAGCGCCTCGGCGCAAAGCGGTTCGATGGGCAGCTAGTCCATGCCGGCGAGGTACTGGCGCGGCAGCGTGGCACCCGCTACTACCCCGGCAACAACGTCGGGCTAGGGCGAGACTACACCCTCTTCGCGCTCGTGTCCGGGCGGGTGAAGTGGGAACACCGGCGACGCAACCAGCGCCAAGTCAGCGTCTACGCCGACTCGTGAGCCGCGGCCGATAAGCCGGGCCAACCGGGAGGAATATCCGCCTGGGGCGGGCACGCTACGCTGCATGAGAGACACCGCGGGTTGCCGTGCCGGCTTCTATATCGCACCTGACGGCGGCACGCCTCATGTGTTGCCAGACCCTCCGATGACCTGGACCGAAGCGGCCGCTGGTCGCCACTTCGGGAGCCGCGGCACCCATATGGTCCGCCGATAGGCTATGTTATACTCGGCAGCTTAACCGGGATGTGCCGCCGGCCAGGAACACGAGTTGGATGGGAAGAGGCGAACATGGCGGAAACCGAGCGCCGCCGCGTAGTAGTCACCGGGATGGGGGCGATCACCCCGCTGGGCTTGGACGTGGCAAGCAGTTGGGAGGGGATCGTCGCAGGGCGGTCCGGCGTCGTGCCGATCTCGACGTTCGATACTACCGGCTACCCGTGCCGGATTGCCGGTGAGGTCAGGGGGTTCGATCCGACCGACTATTTCGATGCCAAGGACGTGCGACGGACCGACCGCTTTGTGCAGTTCAGCCTGGTAGCGACCCAGGAGGCGCTGCGCGATGCCGCCCTGGAAGTCACGGAGGAGCGGGCGGACCACACGGGCGTCTATATCGGCACCGGCATCGGTGGCCTGATTACGTTGACCGAGCAGATCAAGGTGCTCGACGAGCGGGGTGTGCGGCGGGTGAGTCCGTTTCTGGTGCCGATGATGATCGCCGACATGGCTTCGGGCCAGGTCAGCATAGACGTGGGGGCGCGCGGACCGAATATGGGCATCGTGAGCGCCTGTTCCAGTGGGGCACACGCCATCGGGGAAGCCTACGAGGTCATTCGCCGGGGCGATGCCGAGGCGATGATTACCGGCGGTACCGAAGGCTCCATCGTCCCCATCGGACTGGCCGGATTCTGCGCTTCACGGGCGCTGACCAAGCAGAACGACGAGCCGGAACGGGCCTCCCGGCCCTTTGATGCCAAGCGCGACGGATTCGTGCCGGCTGAGGGCGCCGGCGTCATCATCCTGGAAAGCCTGGAACACGCCCGGGCCCGAGGCGCGCGGATCCACGCCGAGCTGGTGGGCTACGGCGCTACTGCGGATGCCTTCCATATCACGCTGCCGGCAAAGGAAGGCGCCGGGGCGCGCCGCGCGATGGAGCGGGCGTTGGACAAGGCCGATCTCGACGCATCCGAAGTAGACTACATCAACGCGCACGGCACGAGTACCGAGGCCAACGACCGCTTGGAAACGCACGCCGTCAAGACCTTGTTCGGGGAGCACGCGGAGCGGCTGCCGATGAGTTCCACGAAGTCCATGGTCGGCCACGCGCTGGGGGCAGCGGGTGGTATCGAGGCGGTGTTCACGATCAAGGCGCTGCTGGATGACACGCTCCCGCCCACCATCAACTACGAGTATCCGGACCCGGCGTGTGACCTGAACTACGTCCCCAACGAGGCTCGGCCGGCGCAGGTGGACATAGCGATGTCCAACAGCTTCGGGTTTGGTGGTCATAACGCCAGTCTCGTCTTTCGGGCTTATGCCCCCTGATACCGCCCGGCCGCTCCCCGAACGTCTCCACTGGCTGCGAGACCTGCTCGCCGCCGTCGAAGCCGCGGACCTCGCAGAGCTGGAGCTGAGTACCGGCGGTCTGCGCGTGTACGTGCGCCGACGGGTGACAGCCATTGATGCACCGGTTATCGTCGCGGCGTCTCCCGCTGCGGTGCCCCCGGTCGCTGACACAGCCGCGGCGGCGACCACTCCCGCGACCGATGCCACTGCCGACCAAGACCTGCTCGCCGTCCGGACCCCGCTGACCGGCATGTTCTACCCGGCGCCAACGCCGCAAGACCCGCCGTATGTCCAGGTTGGCGATCCGGTGGAGGTGGACCAGGTGGTGGCGCTGGTGGAGGCGATGAAAGTCTTCAACGAGATTCGCTCCGAGCACCATGGGGTAGTGGAGCGGATCGTCGCGGAGAACGGCCAACTGGTCCACACCGACCAGCCGCTGCTGCTGCTGCGGCCGGTCGAGGGCGGACCGGAGGACTGGACCTAGCCCAGTCAGCCCCTCTGTGGGGAGCAACAGTTAGCGGCTCGCTGCGGCCAGCTCGCGCAGCCGCGGGACGTTGCGGAGGACAAGCTGCCGGCGCCCGATGGCGATGAGGTCGTTATTCCTGAATTTGTCGAGCGCGGTCGTCACCGTCTCGCGGTAGACGCCGAGCATGTCGGCTAGGTCTTGGTGGGTCAGACCGCCGACGGTCGCCGCGATGGGCGCCTCGTCCTTGCTATCGCCAGCGAGACGGAGCAACAGCGTGGCGAGCCGCACCGGCACGCTGCGGAAGGCGATGTCTTCCAACTGGGTCTCCAGCTCTTGCATCCGCACCGCGACCAGCTCCAGAAGACGCAGGGCAATCTGCGGCTTGCTGCGGATTAGTGCTTCAACGTCCCGGCGACTCATCACGCAGATCGTGCAAGGCTCGGCCGCTTCGGCAAAAGCGTCGTACATGCCCTGGCCGATCATGGACATCTCTCCGAACACCGTGCCCGGTTCCAGGATAGCGAGCACGAGCTTGCGCCCCTCCGCAGAAAGGCGATAGAGCTGGACACGTCCCTCTTTGAGAATGAACAGCGCCTCACCCGTCTCGCCGGGGAGATAGAACACTCGCCCCCGCTCGCACGTGTGCATAGTGATCTTGCGCTCGATCTCGGCAAGCTCGGGCGGGGTGAGGTCCTGGAAGAGGTCGGTTTTGGAGAGATAGCCGATTTTCGCCGCGGTACGCTCGGCTCCGGTCAGCGCGGGCGTTGTCGTCATGCCTCGTCGCTCCTGCAAGTCTGCTCCAACGTAAGACCGTCAGCATCATGGTAGCATGGAGTCCCCGGCACCTACCGGCGCGGGCCGGGGGAGGGTGAGGCTGATGAAAGTCAACACGGAGTACCTGGACCGCTGCATCCAGACGCTCGAAAGGGCATTCGAGTTGCTGCAGCAATGCGAGCCAGACGACTTCACCTATGACATCTACCGCGCGGCCTCGGTTAAAGAGTTCGAGCTTGTCCTAGAGCAAACCGGCAGTCTGCTGAGAAAGCGGATTGCCGGTTACTTCGCTTCCAACCGCGCGGCCGACCGTTTGACCTTCAAGGACGTTTTTCGCCACGCCGCCAAGCACACCCTGATTACTCCAGAGGTCTGCGAGCGCTGGTGTGAGTACCGCGACAGCCGCAACGACACAGCGCACCGTTACGGTGAAGGCTACGCCGAGGCCACGCTGGAACTGTTGCCGCGCTTCATCCCCGACGCCAAGGTGCTCTCTTTGGTCATAGCGGAGGAATGGGATGACTGAGCGCCTGGACTTGCAGCCGAGGCACCGTAAGCAGATCGAGGCGATGCTGCGCGAGCAGTTGCCGGGCGTTGAAGTGTGGGCCTACGGTAGCCGGGTCAACGGCAGGGGCCATGGTGGCAGCGACCTCGATCTGGTGCTGCGCGGCCCGGAGTTGCAGCGGCTGCCCAGCGGCAAGCTGTCCGATCTGGCGGAGGCCTTTCGGGAATCCAACATTCCCTTCCTCATTGAGGCACGCGATTGGGCGCGATTGCCGGAGAGCTTTCACCGGGAGATCGCACGCGACTACGTGGTGCTGGTGAGGGGTGCGGAGCGAGCAGTTGGGAGGGTGTCCGATGCTTACTAAGCTCATCATCCGCCGCTTCAAACGCTTTGGTGAGGAGGTCGAAATCGAACTGGGCAATCCAGTGGTGTTCATCGGCCCGAACAACTCGGGCAAAACCTCGGCGATGCAGGCCTTGGCGCTCTGGGATATCGGCCTGAATCGCTGGAGCGAGAAGCGCTCGGGGAGAATAACGCCGGAGAGGCGTCCAGGTGTCACCGTTAACCGAAGGGACCTTGTCTCCATACCTGTCCCAAGTGCGCGTCTCTTGTGGCATCGGCGCCATGTACGCGACGTGCAGCAGGTCGCAGGTCGCCCACAGACCAGCAATGTGCGGATTGATGTCATTGTCAATGGCGTCACCCAAGGCAGCGAATGGACCTGCGGGCTGGAGTTCGACTTTGCGAACGAGGAGTCGTTCTACTGCCGTCCACTGCGGCAGGGTGGCGGCCGGACACCGGAGCGAATGTCAATTCCGACGGAGGCCGGGGCGACGCAGATCGCCTTCCTTCCCCCGATGTCCGGCCTCGCGGCGACGGAGACACGCCTCGATCATGGTGCGGTGAATGTGCGCGTCGGGGAGGGCCGCACGGCCGAGGTCCTCCGCAATCTCTGCTTCCGCATTTACCAAGAGCATCCGGGTGATTGGGAGAAACTCGTCGAACAGATCAGGGGGCTGTTCGGCGCACAACTTGAGCCCCCGCACTACCTCGAGGAGCGCGGCGAGATCGCTATGAGCTACCAGGAGCGCGGGGTGACGCTTGATCTCGCTTCCAGCGGCCGGGGCCTACAGCAGACGTTGCTCATCCTGGCGTACATGTACGCCAACCCGGGCGCCGTGCTCTTGCTGGACGAGCCGGACGCGCACCTCGAGATACTGCGCCAGCGCCAGATATATCGCCTGCTTGCACAGGCGGCCACCGCGAGCCAAAGCCAGATCATCGCGGCGAGCCATTCTGAGGTGCTCTTGAACGAAGCCGCGGGCAGAGATATGGTGATCGCTTTCGTTGGTCGGCCGCACCGGATTGACGACCGCGGCAGCCAGGCCCGCAAGGCACTCACGGAGATTGGATTCGAGCACTATTACCAGGCCGAGCAGACGGGCTGGGTGCTCTATCTCGAAGGCTCGACGGACCTTTCCATCTTGCAGGCTTTTGCTCGGCGTCTCGGTCACGACGAGGCAGTTCACGTGCTTGAGCGGCCCTTCGTACATTACGTCGGGAACCAGCTGGCCGCGGCACAGCGTCACTATCATGGCCTGAAGGAGGCGCTTCCACACCTGCGAGCCGCGGCGCTCTTCGACCGCCCGGATTCCGAAGCTCCGACGATTGATCCGATCGAACGTCTGATCTGGGAAAGGCGGGAGATCGAGAACTACTTCTGCTCCCAGGCCACTCTGGAAGGATATGCGCGGGCAGTGGAGGAAGGAGACACGCTCGGACCCCTGTTTGCGCCCACCGAGGCCAACCGGCGAGCGAAGATAATGCGCGAGGCCATCGAGGAGGTTCGGAGCGCGATGCGGACGTTGGGCAAAGGCTCACCATGGAGCAGCGACGTCAAGGTGAGCGATGACTTCCTGACTCCGCTGTTCCAGAACTACTTCCAGAAGCTCGGCCTACCGAACCTTATGAACAAGAAGGACTTCTACGAGCTTGCCGATTACGTCCCTGAAGATGAGATTGACGCAGAGATTCGTGTAAAGCTAGACGCCATCGTGCGGATTGCCAGGAGCGCCACTCCCAGGATAAGCGAACAGTGAGCGTATCTGCACGGACTGGAAATCCAGGGGCCGGGATTCCGGCGAAAGCCGGAATGACGAGGCCGGGGCGCTACTCGACGCTGCCGGAGGCGACCTCATAGGCGCCTTGCACGCCCTTGACGGTTGCGACGGGTGCGCCGCTGCGGTAATAGAGGGAGCCGAAGGAGCGGGCCAGGGCGGTGGCGATCTCCGGGTGGGCGTCAATGAGGTTGCGGCGCTCGTTGTGGTCGGCGGTGAGGTCGTATAGCTCGTCCGGCTCGTCCGGTGGCCGGAGCACCAGGCTCCAACGGTCGTCGCGGATGCAGCGCTCGTGGCCGGCATGGTAGCCCGTAATCATGTGATCGCGGTGAGCGGTGGTCTCCCCGCGTACCACGCGGTCAAAGCTGCGCCCGTGCATGTCGGCGGTGAGGTTGGACCGGCCCATCAGAGTGAGCAGGGTGGGCAGCACGTCGTGGAACTGGGCCAGCGCGCTGATCCGCTGGCCGCCGCCGCGACCGCCGGGCAGCCGGAGCAGGAAGGGCACCTTGAGCAGCTCGTTGTACAGGCGGTCGGGGCCCTTGAGGAACTTGCCGTGGTCGGCCAGGGGATGGCCGTGATCCGCGACGAGCAGGATGATGGAGTCGTCGTAGTAGCCGAGGTCGCGGAGGGTGGCGAACAGCTGGCCGAGGCAGTGGTCCACGAAAGTCACCTCGCCAGCATACAGCCCGCGAATGTGGCGGATCTGCTCCGGCGAGGCCCAGTCGGCGGCCGAGCCGCCCATCGGTAGGATGAGGCGCGGCCCGCCGTAGGCCGGGTCGGTGTAGGTATCCCAGTTCGGCGGGGGGTCCCACGGCTCGTGGGGGTCGAAGCTGTCAATCCAGAGGAAGAGCCGGTCGTGGGAGCGGTTACGCCGGAGCCACGTGCGGGCCTCGTCCACGACCTGTGCCGGAAACCAGCGCTGTTCCTCCGTGAACGCATCCGTGTTGGCCAAGAACTGATGCACCCGTTCGCGCCAGAGCGGCGGATAGTGCGCGTTGACGTAATCGTCCAGGTTGCGCTGCGCCGGCCCCGAATCGTAGGGGTCGTATTCCTGACCGCGAATCCAGCGGTAGGAGTGGAAGTTGCGGTGAAAGTTCATGCCCGGTGCTCGGTAGTGGTAGGTATCGGAGATCAGCCCGGAGACATAGCCCTCGCCGCGCAGTAGCTCGGTGGCGGTCACGTCCTCGGCGGTGAGCGGCTGCCAGGGGCGGTAGGGGAGAGTACGTTGGCCGGTGAGCAGCGCGGTGCGGACCGGAATGGTCGGAAACGCCTCCGGGTAGACGTTCTCGAAGATCAGGCTCTCTTGCCCGAAGGCGTCAATGTTGGGTGTTTGACAGGGCGCGACATCAGCGAATGGCGCTTGTCCCTGATGGTAGAGGCTGACGTGGTCCTGCCTTAGGCTGTCCAGCATGATGACGATGAGGTTCACTGGCATTTTCCTCGTGGCGGTATCGGGCAGGGGAGCTCACGCTGCGGAGTGTAGAGACCGAGCAGCCGGCGGTCAAGACAGCAAAGTGGCCAGGCGGGATTGCCTAGGTGACCATGGGTGACGCATTTCACGTGAAACGAGAAGGGCTGTGCCTCACCCCCCGGCCCCCTCTCCACCACGTGGAGAGGAGGCGTCTGTCGGAGGGGCAGAGTGGTTGCTGGCTGTCAGTTGGCGGGGAGAGGGGTTAGCTCGAGGCGCGTCTCGGTAGCGCTCGGATGCACGGCAAGGTCGAACTCTCCAAGGCCGCTGAGAGCGATGTGGCCGGTTTGGGGTCGGTTTTCCTCGGCAGCCTCCGCGAAGTGGTGGAAGAGGTTAAGCCCCGGGATCGTGTCGAGCACGCCGCGCTCCGGGTCAACAATCTTCACTCGATCCGCCGCCGGGAGTAAGCGCAGCGTGACCGTTCCGCTCCGACCTTCGACGGCGGTGGTCAGTGCCTGGCTGAGGCGATGGGAGGCCTCGGCCGCTTCGACTGCACGGACCACCTCGGCCGGCTCCGGTGGGGTATGTCCCCCGGTGGCTAGGCCGCCGACCGCCAGGACGGCTGCCGGGGCACGGATCGGAGCGTCCGTGGCGGCCGCGAGCGCCAACGCCTGGCTGGCCGACGCCGGCACCGCGCGCTCTTGCGTTCCCTGTCGGACGCGAACCGTAGCCTGTGGCTCGCGGCTGCCTGCGGCGACATCGAGGTCAACACTGGTCACGGTAACATCGGCGCCCTCTAGTAACTCGGCGAAGAAACGATAGTCGTCCGCCGGGCGTAGATCGGACACATGCACGTCCGATGTGTGCGTTTGGATACCCATGCCAGTGCCCGGAGGGGCGGAGCGAGGCAAGATGGCGCTCACCTGGTCTCCGCTGAGATTGATGGCGACATACCGCTCGCTCTGCTGGGACTTGAGCAGCACGATGCCAGCGCGCTCGCCAGCGGACGTGTAGCGGATAGCCAACTCCTCAAGCTGTGCCATGACCTGCTCCTTTACTATGGCTCTTGACTGCTGCTTGGCGGTGGTGGGTTGCGGGGGCGTAAGCCTCCTTTCATACGTAGGCCCGAGGATGCGCCGCAGACGCTTGCGTCCTTCCTGGATGCGACCCTTCACCGTGCTGATCGGTAGGTCCGCAACCTCGGCGATCTTCCGGTAGCGCAGGCCAGCCACGTAGTACAGTGTGAGGGCCAGCCGCTGTGGTCGCGGCAAGGACAGCAGGGCACGGTTGAGGTCCCGGTGTAGCTCGCCGTGCTCGGCGGCGCGCTCCGGGGACATCGCCCGCCCATCCGGCAGGTCGCCCAAGGCTGGGACATCGAGAGAGAGTGCCGGGCGCCGGCGGCGATGCCAACGCAGACACTCGTTGGCCACGATGCGGGCGAGCCAGCCGCCGAAGCGGGCCGGGTCGGTCAAGCTATCGAGGTGCAGATACGCGGCGAGGAACGCCTGTTGAGCAACGTCTAGGGCATCTTCGCGGTGGCCGAGATGGTAATAGGCTAGTCCGTAGGCCTCCTCCTGATACCGCTCGACCAACTGCCCGAAGGCACCCTTATCCCCCGTCTGCCCACGATGGACTAGGTCGGCGGTGGATACGGTCACTCCGTCACGCACGGGCGGCCTCCGTACTCGGCGCTGGCGAGGCGGCGCTGGGCTGCAAAGCGTCGGTCCGGCGCCGTGTCCCTCACAAGATACGATGCCGCAAGGCAACGTTTGGGAAGAAGCCTGATGTGGGGAGGGTAAGTCACCATTTTGGCCCCCGCTCCGCAGGGGGACGTAGATTCCCGATTTCGCGGGGATGACGGGGCCGGGGTGTGTTTGGGGCAATTAGGCGCTGGTGCTGGCGGTCCAGTCGAAGAGGACGCCGAGGTAGCGGTCCTGCTGGTTGGCGAGTCCGGCGTAGGCCGCGGCGCACTGCGCCGGCGATAGCACGTGGGTCCGCAGGGGGTCAACGATCAGGCGGTCGGCCGCCATCCACTCCAGCAGTTGGCGGTAGTTGCGGGTGATGGAGTGCTTCAAGCCTGGTGTGTCGGAGATGGGATAGAGCCACTCCAGGGCGCCGCGCACCGTAATCCCTTGCAAGTGAATGCGGGTGAGCATTGGGGTGACGTTCATGGTGTGGTGGGCGCGGGGGCTGCCGAGCAGGATGAGCTCGCCGTGGCGGCGAGTCAACTCCACGGCCTCGGCGATCAACTCGGAGCGCCCGATGGCTTCTACGGCAATGTCCACGCCATGGCCGGCGGTCCAGTCGAGCACGGCGGCCGCGAGGTCGTCGGTCATCGGGTTCACGGTCCGGGCAATGCCGCACTGCGCGGCGATGGCGCGGCGCTCGTCAATCGGGTCGCTGGCCAGTACCTCGGCGCCAGCGAGTCGGAAAAGCTGCGCGGCGAAGTTGCCAACGAGGCCGAGGCCAACCACGAGTACCTTGTCGCCGGGGGAGACGTTGGCGCTGCGGACGGCCGTGATGGCGACGCCGGCCATCCGCACGAAAACGGCGCGCCGGTCGTCGAGGTCCAGGGCGGCGGGGACCGGCAGGCAGAAGTGGCCGGTGTCCACTTTGGCGAGGGAGGCGTGATTGGCAAAGCTCGTAACCGTATCGCCGACCTGCACGCCCTCGACCGCGCTGCCGACGGCGAGCACTTCGCCCAAGTGCCCGTAGCCGGTGGGCCGTGGATACGGCTCTGATCGAGGGCCACTTCCGGCTGGGCGATGCTCGCGCATGGTGGCCATCTGCTGCACCAGACCGGTGTAGCTGGCTCCTTCCGTCCCCGGACTGATGACGCTGTATTTGCCGCGGACCAGCGCTTCCCGGGGGCCAAGCGCCGCGTCGAGGGAGAAGTCTTGCAGTTGCACCTGGCGTTCGCTGGTGAAGACCACCCGGCTGCCGTGTAGTTGTTGGGTCATGGAAGCAACTCCTTTGCCCCCCTATGGTCCCCCCGCACTGCGGGGGGACGTGGATTGCGGCTTCCGCCGCAATGACGGTGGGGCCGCGGTGACGGCCGGGCGTGATTTCGTGCTACCGATTACTGCGCTAGGCCGTAAGCTGCGCTTGGAGTGCGCCCGGCTCCGTGACCGGCAGTTTACAGGTAAACCGTTCGCAGACGTAGGCGGTGGCGGTGCCGCTGATCGTTTCGCGGCCGGCCAGGAGGGGCACGAGGTCGGCGGCGGCCGCGTCGTCCTCCGAGCGGAACGCCAGGACGCAGTTCGGCAGGTAGGCGGCCAGTACGAGCCGGAGGAGGCCATCGGCCGCGGTCGTGTCGGGTGGGGCGACGATGGCTACCTCTTTGGGGGGTGCGAGGAAGAGGTCGAGGGCGCTCAGTAGGCGCCCAAAGGCGCTGGGATGCTGGGCCATCGTGTTGCCCAAGGCGCGAAAGAGCGCCAGTGCCGGCTCGGCGGTGTCCCAGTCGCCGGTGAGCGCCGCCAAGCGGATCAGCGCCTCGGCGGCTACGGAATTGCCGGCCGGTGTGGCGTTGTCGAGCAGGTCTTTGGGGCGGGCGATCAACTGTTCGTGGTCGCTGGCGGTGTCGAAGAAGCCGCCGCCGGAGCTATCGAGGAACAGCGCGTGCATGGTTTCCGTGAGTGCCCGGGCGCGGGTAATCCAGACGGGATCGAAGGTTGCTTCATACAGGGCCAGGTAGCCGTCGGCGAGGTAGGCGTAGTCCTCGAGGTAGCCGTTGAGGGTCGCGCGGCCTTCCTTCCAGGAGTGAAACAGCCGTACCCGGCCGTTGGCGTCGGTGCTCCGCAGCTGCTCCCAGAGAAACTCGCCGTTCGCTACGGCGCGCTGACGATAGTCGTCTCGGTCTAGCACGGCGCCGGCCTCGGCAAACGCCCGCAGCATCAGACCGTTCCAGGAAGTCAGGACCTTCTCGTCGCGGTCGGGTTTCACCCGCTGCTCGCGGACCGCCCATAGGCGCTGACGGGCACGCGCGAGCGTCTCGCGCAGCTGCTCGACGGAAACTCCGGCCAAGTGGGCTACCACGTCTTCATCGCGGGGCACGTGGAGGATATTCTTGCCCTCGAAGTTCCCGTCGGGCGTGACGTCGTAGTACAGCTCCAAGAGCCGCGCTTCATCGGGCAGGAGGGCCTGCCTGATTTCGTCGGGCGTCCAGACGAAGAAGAGGCCCTCTTCGCCCTCGCTGTCGGCGTCCTGGGTCGAGTAGAATCCGCCCGCCGGGTCGGTCATCTCGCGCTCGACGTAGGTCAACACCTCCTCGACAACCTGCCGGTATAGCTCCTTGCCGGTGAGCTGGTAGGCGTGGAGGTAGACGCAAACGAGCTGGGCGTTGTCGTAGAGCATCTTCTCGAAGTGCGGGACGAGCCACTGCGCGTCGGTCGAGTAGCGATGGAAACCGCCGCCGAGGTGGTCGTAGATACCACCGCGAGCCATGCTTTCCAGCGTCTTCTCCACCAGTGGTACGAGGTGGGCGTTGGAGGAGTGGTGCGAGCGCCGCAGCAGTAGCTCCAGGTTCATCGGCTGCGGGAACTTGGGGGCGCTGCCGAAGCCGCCGTAGCGGGTATCGAAGGCGGCAGCGAGCGTCTGGGTAGCCTGGTTGAGGACGGTTTCCGTCGGCAGGGCGGCGTCATCATCCGGTGGGCGCACCTCCACCGCGGAGCGGCGGAGCAGGGTAGTGAGCTGCTGGGCAGTGCGGTCAACGGCGTCCCGCCGCTCGCGGTAGGCCTGAGCCACGCTCTGCAGCACGCGCTGAAAGCTTGGCATCCCGTAGCGGTCAACGGGCGGAAAGTAGGTGCCGCCGTAGAACGGCTCGCCGTCGGGTGTGAGGAAGACGGTCATCGGCCAGCCGCCGTGCTGGGTGAGCGCCTGCACCGCCTGCATGTAGATCGAGTCGAGATCGGGGCGCTCTTCACGGTCCACTTTGATGTTGACGAAGAGGTCGTTCATCAGCCGCGCCGTTGCCTCGTCCTCGAACGACTCCCGCTCCATCACGTGGCACCAGTGGCACGCAGAGTAGCCAATCGAGAGCAGGATCGGCTTGTCCAACTCCCGTGCTTGCTGCAACGCCTCCGGTCCCCAGGCGTACCAGTCCACGGGGTTGTAGGCGTGCTGCAAGAGGTACGGGCTGGTCTCGTTAATCAGGCGGTTGGGCTGATGCGCCGGGTCTGCACCACCACGGGGATTCGATTGTGCAGACCTGGCGTCGTCACGCTGCGCGTGCGGCGGGCTATCGGACACGGGAAGCTCCTCCCTTGGTCAGTGGTCAGTGGTCAGTAGTCGGTGGCTCGTAGTCGGGGCTGGGCACTAGCCACCGACCGGGCTAGATGGAGCCTAGCAGGCTCCGGAGATAGTTGTATGCGCGGACGGCTTCCTGATTGACGGTTTCAAGCGTGTCCTGGCCTTCGCCGGCATCGCCGGAGGCGCGACTGCCGCCGGCGCCAAGCGTCTCGACGATGCTGGGGCCGGCATAGCCGTGGTCGTTGAGGATGCGGAAGATGGTCGGGAAGTCCACGTCGCCATCGCCGGGCGAGACCGTCACCGAGCCGCCCTGCCCGCCGACTTCATCCTTGATGCACATCGCAGCGACGTAGGGCGCGAAGCTCCGCAGCGCCTGGACGGGGTCCTCGCCAGCGTAGTAGAGCAGGTTGCCGGGGTCGTAGCAGAGGCGGTAGCCCGGATGATTGACGCGCTGGACCGCTGCGAGGCAGTCGGCGCCGGTGGTGGTGAGGCCACCGTGCGGCTTTACGGCGATGGTGATGCCGTGCTCGGCGGCGTAGGGGGCGGCCGCACGCATGAGGTCGAAGTAACGGTCGTAGTTCTCCGGCCGACCGTGGCCCTGTTCGAGGATGACGCGCACGTTGAAGCGAACGGCCTGGTCAACCAAGCCATGCAAGCGGGCCAAACCTGCTTCCCGCGGCGCGTCGAGGAGGACCGTACTCACGAGGATGGCCGGGGCGAGGCCGTGCCGCGCCAGGGCCGCGAGGACGGCAGCTTCCCCCTCCGGGATGGCGGAGCCGTCGTCATCGAGCGAGGGCTGGTCGTGGCTGAGGCCGAGGAAGCCGAAGTGGTCGAACCCGGCGGCGGCGATTCCGGCCAGGGTCTCATCGAACTCAAAGGCGGCCCACGGACGGCTAAAGCAGCCGAGGGGAATATCCATAGCGCTCTCCTTACCACCAGGAGTACCGCAGTCCAGCGAGAGGATGGTGCAGTGCAGTCCTGGCGTGTGACTTCTGCGGTTGGCGTTGGGGGGAGTTTAGCAGTCGTGTGCTGCTCCAGCCCCCCTATGGTCCCCCCGCATAGCGGGGGGGACGCGAGCAACCACAAGGGTTGCCCCTACAGCGGCTACCTGGGATCGCCAACCTTGGAGGAGCGGCCCTTGTAGCCCACCTGGATTGCGGCCTGCGCCGCAATGACGGGGGCCGGGGGCGAGGCCCAGCCCATGGCAACCGCAGCGAGGTGTTAGAGTTCAGGAGCGACTATGCCGGTTACCGGGGAGGAACGGATGCCGACGACGAACGATGCTGTAGCCCAAGGGATCACCTGGGACCTTTCTGATTTGTACGGAGCTTATGACGACCCGCGGATTGCTGCCGACGTAGAGCGGCTGCGGGTCGAGGCGTCGGCGTTTGCGGACACCTATCGCGGCACGGTGGACGTGGACGGAGGACCGGCGGCCGAGTTGCTGCTGGCGGCGGTGACTGCGCTGGAGGAGCTGCACGAGCGGAGCGGCCGGCTCCAGGCGTATGCCGGGCTGCTCTACAGCGCGGATACCGGCCGGGACGAGCACCGCGACCTGGAGCAGCGGACGGAGCAGCAGCTAACCGAAATCCAAAATCTGGTGTTGTTCTTCGAGCTGGAGTGGTCGCGCGTAGACGATGTGACCGCCCAAGCACTCTTGGACGATCCGCAGCTCGCTACCCATCGCCACTATCTGGAGCAAGTGCGTAAATACCGGCCGCACCTGTTGAGCGAGCCGGAAGAGCGGATTGTCAACGAGAAGGACCTGACCGGCCCGTCGGCTTGGGCCAGGCTGCACACCGAGATCACGTCGTCGCTGACGTTCTCGGTCGAGCGCGATGGGACGCCGCGCGACCACACGCTCGATGAGGTGCTGGCGCTGTTCCACCACCCGGACCGCGATCTGCGTCGTCGTGGCCACGATGCTCTCTATGCCGTCCTGCAAGAGCAAGGGGCCGTCTTGACGTATGTCTACGATACGTTGATCCAAGATCACCTCAACATGGACCGGCTGCGCGACTACCCGGACGCGATGGCGCAGCGGCACCTGTCCAACGAGGTGGACCCGGCGGCCGTCGCGGCGATGATGGAGGTGACGGAGGCGAACTACGGCCTTGCACAGGCGTATTTCGAGCTAAAACGCCGGCTACTCCAGCTCCCGGAGCTGCGCCTCTACGATCAATACGCGCCGGTCGGCAACGTGGACCGCGAGTACCCGTTCGGTGACGCGCGGGAGATGGTGCTGGAATCGTATGGGGCCTTCGATCCGCAGTTCCGGGACATTGCTCTGCGGTTCTTCGACGGGCGATGGATTGACGCCGACCCGCGGCCGGGCAAGCGGGGCGGGGCTTTCTGCTGGTCGCCGTCGCCCCAAATGCATCCGTATGTGTTGTGCAACTACACCGGCACCTTCCGCGACGTGATGACCGTCGCGCACGAGCTTGGTCACGGTGTTCACGGCTGGCTGGCGCGGGAGCAAACGCTGCTCAACTATCATCCCACGCTGCCGCTGGCCGAGACGGCGTCGGTGTTCGGTGAGATCGCCGTCTTCGACCGGCTGGTGGCCTCCGAGCAAGACCCGGCGACGGCGTTGGCACTGACCTGTGCGAAAGTGGAGGACATCTTTGCCACCGTTTTCCGGCAAAATGTGCTCACCCGTTTCGAGCAAACCGCTTACGAGGCGCGCGGCGACGGCCGCCTCACGTCCGACCGCCTCTCCGACCTGTGGATTGAGGCCAACGGCAAGTATTACGGTGATGCCGTGCAGATGACGGAGGGGTACCGCTGGGGCTGGTCGTACATTCCGCACTTCATCCACACGCGCTTCTACTGCTACGCCTACACCTTTGCAGAGCTGCTGGTGCTGGCGCTGTACAGCCTGTATCGGGAGCAGGGACGCGCGTTCGTGCCGCGCTTTCTCGATCTCCTGCGGTCGGGTGGCCGAGACACGCCGGCTGCGCTGCTGGCACCGCTGGGCGTGGATTACCGCGATCCCGCATTCTGGGAGCGCGGCTTCGCGGAGCTACGGCGGCTGATCACACGCGCAGAGGAACTCGCGGAGACGGCCGGCGTATAGGGGCAGCCCTCACCCCGGCCCTCTCCCCAGATGGAGAGGGGATTGAACCTAACCCCCGCCCCCTTCCCTGCCAGGGAAGGGGCGTCCGCGCAGTGACCGCTACTTTCTACCCGATGGCGTTGCGTTGGATTACGCCACAGGCGACGCGGCCACCGGCGCCAGGGTCCGCACCGTAGGTGTCGGGCTTCTCGTGGACGATGATGGCGGAGCCGTCCGCGTCGAAGAGCGAATGGTCAGCGTCCAACGCCAGCGTCACAGCAGCGGTGAATATATCGGCGCGGGCCGTTCCGTCGGCCGCGGCGTAGATGTTCGGTGTGTCTCCGGCGTGGACACCGCCTTCATGTAGGAAGCCGTGGCCAGTACCTTCAGGGTTGAAGTGTCCGCCGGCGGCTGCAAAGCTCGGAGAACAGGAGCCGAATTCGTGGATGTGGAAGGCATGCCCGCCGGGTGTGAGCCCGGTCAGGTCTGCTGCGATTAGGACACCGTGTGGGCCTTGGGTCAGTGTGACTGTACCGAGGGAGGTGCCGTCGGGTCCGGCCAGCCTTGCAGTGGCGCCATTGATCTGTACGTGCAGGCCGTCTTCCCCTCGATTGACCCAGGTGCGGTAGCCGTCCGAGAACGCCGTCCAATTGTCGGCCTTGCGCCAGACCATGAGACCGCCGCTGGTCCGCTGTTCGGCGTTGCCGTAAGCGTCGAACTGCTGATTCTCGATACACTCGCCGACCGTCGCCGGTCCTTCGGTCGCGTCAACCAAGCCCTTGAGCGTCTCGAAGCCCAAGATGAACTTGCAGTCAGACGGAGCAGTTTTACTCGCCAGCGCTGGCGAGGCTGCGAACATCGCACCGATGAAAACAACAACGGCAATCCAGGGTGGCCGGTACTTCATGGTGAATCTCCTTGGGGTGGCTGTTTGCCCGAATGTATCAGGTAATCAGCACACGGCGCAAACGGGCATGGAATCTGCACCCCGGCGGCGTTCAGGCTTGCCGAATATGGTGTGTGTGAGGCCGTGTACTACACAGATAAAGCAATATGCTGGATTGTCACAGCAGGATGCTTGCAGCGGGAGATGACAGGCATGGCCGCGGCTGGTGGCCAGTTTCCGTTTGGGTGCCGGGTAGGGCGAGAGGGCTGTGATATAATCCGTTTTTGACAACCAATGTTAATAGCAATACTCTCGGACATCCACGGGAACCTGGAGGCCCTCGATGAGGTGCTTCGCGACATGGGGGCCGTGGATGCCGTCTGGTGTCTGGGTGACCTCGTCGGGTATGGCCCGGACCCGGCGGCCTGTATCCGGCGGGCGCGCGAAGGCAAGTTCATCTGCATCGCCGGTAATCACGACCTTGCGGCTGGCGGGAAGATGGACTCTTCCGAGGCGTTCAACAGCGAGGCCGATACTGCCGTGCAGTGGACGGCACAGCAGCTCAACATGGCGGACCGCGCGTTCCTCGCCAGCCTGCCGACTGAGGAGCAGCACGGGGACTTTACCCTGGTGCATGGCAGCCCCCTGGACCCGGTCTGGGAGTATCTGACTAACGTGCGGCTGGCACAGTTGAACTTCGATTACTTTGCGAGCCGTTACTGCCTGGTGGGGCACACCCACGTACCGCTCGTTTTTCGGCAGCCCTCGCCCGAGGCTCGCGCTCTGACCTGCGAGACCATCGTGCCGCAGCCCGATGAGCCTTTGTACCTCGACGACCGGCGGCTGATTATCAACCCCGGGGCGGTGGGGCAGCCGCGCGACGGCCATCCCGAGGCCGCCTACATGCTCCTCGATATGGATGCTGCCACGATCACTTTGCGGCGGGTGCCCTACCCGGTAGACCGCGTGCAGCAGAAGATGCTGCGGGCCGGCCTGCCGGAGCGCCTGGCTCGCCGGCTTGCTTACGGCTGGTAGCTGGTAGGGCGGCGCGTGCCCGGCGCCCGCCATGAGTGCCCGCCCACTCACCATGGCAGCCCGTGCAGTCTGCCGATTCCGTGGGCCTATGGCGCGGGAGGCGTCTCGGCGGTGGATTGTGACGATCTGTGTCGGCGCGGCATCTACATGGGTGAGGGGCGAGGATGGCTGCCGCCAATGCGACCGACGAGGAGCTAGTACGCGCGGCGTGCGCGGGCCAGGCTGCTGCCGTGGCGGCCTTGATTGACCGGCATTGGCAGCTCGTACACAAGCTCCTGGCGCGGGCCATCGGGAATTGGACGGAGGCGGAAGACCTAGCGCAGGAGACGATGTTCCAGGCCGTGAGGCGGCTCGCGGAGCTGCGGGAGCCGGAACGCTTCCGGCCGTGGCTGTACACCATCGCGCTCAATCGGGCGCGGCTCTGGTGGCGGCGTGCGCCGGCGCGGCGGTTTACGCAGTCGTTGGATACGCTGCTGGTGGAGAGGCCAGTGGCCGTCGAGCGACATCTGGCCGGCGATGGCGCCTCCGCCGAGGCGGCCTGGGAAGCCAACGATCTGGCGCGGGCCATCGGGCGAGCGATCTCGGCCCTCCCACGGGAGCAGCATCGGGCCATCGTGGCGCACTACGTGGAGGGGCTGACGTATGACGAAATCGCGACGCTGCTCGCGGTACCGGCGAGCACTGTCCGTGGACGGCTGCACCATGCGCGCGGCCGGCTGCGGCGCGAGTTGGCGCAGCTGACGAGCGAGGGTTACGCCGAGTTCGACCGGCCACCCTATGCGCCCAGCGGACGCACGCGACCGAGGAGGTTGGCGATGACGTATGTCGAGATGATCGTGGAACACGTTCAGAGTGACGTCCACCACACGTCCTGGAAGGTGGTGCTCAAGGAGCCGGGTAGCGACCGCACGCTGCCCATCACTATTGGTCCGGCCGAGGCCCAGGCTATTGCCCTTAGGCTCCAGGAATCGGAATTACCGCGGCCAATGAGCCACGATCTCATGTTGAGCTTGGCAAATTCCTTCGGTGCTTCGATTCAGGAAGTGCGCGTCACCAAGCTGAAAAAAGAGACCTTCTTCGCGGCGGTTGTTATCACACATGACGGCCAGACCCAAGAGATTGATGCCCGTGCTAGCGATGCCATCGCGCTGGCCCTGCGCGCACAGGTTCCCATCTACGTCCATACGGAGGTAAAGGAGAAAGCAAAGGCTCTCGCGGACCGGATCGAGCCACCAACGTGGCCGCTGCATTCCGCTTCCGGAGCACCCGAAACCTGGGTTGAGACACCGGTGTGGCCACCACTTCCCGATTGGGTAGCGCCGGAGACGCGCCACCGCCTGGCGGCGTGGGTCGGCAACCTGACCGTGACCACCGTGCTGTTGGTGCAGAATGTTCGTCTATGGGCCATGTGTTACGGGACAGGCGCGGTGACACTCCCACACGTGCTCATGGCGACGCTCTCCATTCATGGCAATGCTGCGCGGATCTTTGGAGGGCTTGTCTCGGATACCAACAGGGGCTGGAGAGAGGCCATTGGACGTGTGTTCGTGGAGAGCAACCAACCGCGCCGAGAAGAGGCGGTGTGGACGCGCGAGACGGTGCAGCTTGTCGAACGTGCCGTCGGCGCAGCCGAGCGGTTGGGAAGCACGCACCTGGGCACCGAGCACATCCTGCTCGCGCTGGTCGAGGTAGCCGCAGCGGAGCCGGAGAGCGACCTCGCCAAGCTCTTTCAGGCGCTGGAACTGGACCTGATTGGCGTGCGCGAGGCCCTTGAATCCGCGGTGGCCGACGCCACTGCAAGCTCGGCAGTAACGCGTCGGAGGATAGTAACTATGCTCGTAGATGAGCCGGTGACAGTTGCTGAGGCTAGTGAGCGGCAAGGGTGAGCCTGCAAGCTCGCGGCGCGCCGCCGCCCGCTAGGACGTGCTGGATCGCTCTACGAGGGCGGCGATGCCCATACCGCCGCCGACGCATAGGGCGGCGATGCCGCGCGCTGCATCACGGCGGGCTAGCTCGAAGATCAGTGTTGCTAACACGCGCGCGCCGCTCGCTCCCAGCGGGTGGCCAATGGCTATTGCACCGCCGTTGACGTTGACCTTGGCGCGATCCCAACCCAACTCCGCCTCGACGGTGAGCACTTGGGCGGCGAAGGCTTCGTTCACTTCCAGCAGGTCAATGTCCGCCAGGGTCAGGCCCGTCCGGTCCAGCACGGCGCGGATGGCCGGCACCGGCCCGATACCCATACGCAGCGGCTCGACGCCGACGACCGCCACCGATCTGAGCGTGGCCAGGGGCGCGTGACCATGCCGGGCAGCCCACGCCGGTGACGCGACGATCAAGGCGGTGGCGCCGTCATTGATACCGGCGGCGTTGCCGGCGGTGATGGTGGAGCCGCCGGCAAAGACCGGCCGCAGCGTGGCGAGGGCCTCTAGCGTCGTGTCCGGTCGGGGGTGCTCGTCGGCCGTTACGCGCCGCGGCGGTCCGCGCCGTTGAGTCACCTCGACCGGGACGACCTCGTCGGCGAAGTGGCAGGCGGCGAGGGCCGCGGCATAGCGTCGCTGGCTCTGTAGCGCGAACTCGTCTTGTGCCGCGCGGGTGATGCCGAACTCCGCGGCGAGGCCCTCGGCGGTGGTGGCCATGTGGCAGTCGTGGAAGGCGTCCCAGAGGCCATCGTGGAGCAGGGCATCAAGCTGCCGGGCGTGGCCCAGCCGTGCGCCCCAACGGGCATCGGGCAGCACATAGGGCACCTGGCTCATGCTCTCCATGCCGCCAGCCAAGGCGACCTCCGCCTCGCCGAGCCGGATGGCCTGGGCGGCCAGCGCGACGGCCTGCAAGCCGGAGGCGCAGACTTGGTTGATCGTCATGGCCGGGACGCGGTTGGGCACGCCGACGCCCATCGCCACCTGACGCGCCGGGTTCATGCCGGCCCCACCCTGGTAGATTTGGCCGAACACCGCCGTATCAACGTCGTCCGGCGCAATCCGGGCGCGTTCGAGAGCCGCGCGTGCGGCGACGGCGCCCAGCTCGACGGCGGACAGGTCGCGGAACACGCCGCCAAAGCGGCCGAACGGCGTCCGCGCTGCCGACAGGATGACCGGGTCCGTGGTGCTCACTGTTCTTGTCTCCCCAAGGCTTGGCGGGTCTCATCCCCGGCCGTCATTCCGGCACGAGCCGCAATGACGAGCACCTGCCCCCTATGGTCCCCCCGCTGCGGCGGGGGGACGTGGAATCCCACTTTCTTTATAGCCGTAACGCTCCCGATAGCCGTAACGCTCCCGGCCCTACGGATCATGGTGACTATCTCCTCGGTGGTCACGCCGAGGTCAACGCCGGGCACATCGAGGGGCGAGTTATCGGCCGGCTCGGGCTGCAAGACGAATGACCGACCGTCCCGGCGGCGAATCCGGACCGCACCGTCCCGCTGGGCGGCCTTCAGAGGCGACCGGAAAGAGGGGATGTCCATGAACTCACTATACCGCAGCGAGGCGCATTGGCTCGGGGCGGAAGAGGCGGGGGTCCATCGGGCGGAGGGGGGCTTCGATACGCGGTCGGAAGGACATCTGGGCGAGGACATCGCGCTCCAGGTCCATGCCGGGGGCCAGTTCGGTCAGGGTCAGGCCCGCGGGGGTGAGGGTGAACACGGCCCGCTCCGTGACGTACAGGACCGGCCGCCCGGCCGCCTGGGCCAAGGCGCCGTTGAAGGTCACTTGCTCGACCTGCCGGACGAGCTTCTGCTGCCGGCCTTCCTGCCGGATACGTAGGGCGCCGTCTTCAATCGTGACCGCGAGGCCGCCGGCCGTGAAGGTGCCGCAGAAGACGACCCGCTTGGCGTTCTGGCTAATGTTGACGAAACCACCGGCGCCGGGCATCACGCGACCGAAACGGCTGACGTTGACGTTGCCCTGGGCATCTATCTGGGCTGCCCCCAGGCAAGCGATGTCGAGGCCGCCGCCATCGTAGAAGTCGAACATATACGGCGCGTCAATGAGCGCCGTGGGCATGTACGAGGCACCGAACGAGAGGCCGCCGGCGGGAACGCCGCCAATGGCCCCGGTTTCGACGGTCAGGACGAGATCGTCCATGATCCCTTCTTCGGCGGCGACCGGCGCGACCGCCTCCGGCAGACCGATACCCAGGTTCACGATGTCACCGGGGCGTAGCTCCAGCGCCGCCCGGCGGGCGATCACCTTGCGGGCGTCCAGGGGGTGCCGAGGTAGCTCCGGCAGGTCGGCGCTCGTATCGGCCACGTAGGCGGGATTGAACCGCTCGGCGAACGTCTGCCAGTGCGCGTCCGCGTCCGCGACGACGACCGAATCCACGAGGATGCCGGGCACTTTTATGTCGCGCAGCGGCAGGGGCGCGGTGCTCACCCGCTCCACTTGCGCGATGACGCGGCCGCCGCAGTTATGTACGGCTTGGGCAATGCTCAACATCTCGCCGTAGACCGCTTCCCGCTCCATGCTGACGTTGCCGTCGGGATCGGCGGTCGTGCCGCGGATGAGGCCGACGTCTAGCTCAAGGCGGGGGTAGAAGAGGTATTCCGCGCCGTTCAGGTGAACCACCTGCACCAGGTCGGTGGGGGTAGCCTGGGGGTTGATGCGCCCGCCTTCCAGGCGCGGATCGGCAAAAGTGCGGAGACCGACGTGGGTGATGGTGCCGGGTTTGCCGGCGGCAATGTCGCGGAAGAGGTGGATGATGACTCCTTGCGGGAAGTTATAGCCTTCGATCTTGCCGGCCAAGGCCAGCTCACAGATGCGCGGAGCCAGCCCCCAGTGGCCGCCGATCACGCGCCGCAGCAGGCCCTCGTGTCCCAGGTGATTGAGGCCGCGACGCTCCCGGTCGCCCTGACCGGCGCCGTAGATGAGGGTGAGACCGCGCGGCCGGCCGGTACGGAGGAAGCGTGCCTCTAGCCCCGCGGTCAACGCTTCCGGGTGACCGATGCCGACGAACCCGCCGACGGCGACGGTAGCGCCGTCTTCCACCAATGCGATGGCCTCGTCAAGCGGCGTGACCTTGCCCGCAGATGGATTGTTTCTCATGCTTACGTGCCGGTCGTGGTCGCTCTCCGGCGCCGATGTTGTAGCACGAATGGGACGGCATCCGCATAGTGTGGCTTGCCGGCCCCCCTGGTCCCCCCGCTGCGGCGGGGGGACAGCGTGTTCCCTCCCCCGTCGCAACGGGGGAGGGCTAGGGAGGGGGGCCAAGCTCGGTGAACCTACCCATATACTATCGGGAGCAGAGCGACGATAGGAGTGAGGTATGCAGCGATTTACGGGCCGGGTGGTGCTGGTGACCGGCGCGGCGACCGGGATTGGCTTCGGGATTGCCCGCCGTTTGGGCAGCGAGGGCGCCAAAGTATTTGTGGTTGACGTTGACGAGGCCGGTGGTCGCCGCGCCGTCGAGACGTTGGCGGCGGAGGGGATCACGGCGCGGCTGGCGGTGGCCGACGTGGGCGACGAGGAGGCGGTCGCCGCGGCGGTCACAGAGCTGATGGCCACTTGGGGACGCATTGACGTGCTGGTGAATAACGCGGGTATCGTGGGGCCGACCGCGCCGCTGTGGGAGCTTTCCGGCGACGACCTCGACCGGGTTTACCGGACGAACCTGCGCGGTGTGTTTGTCTGCTGCCGGTACGTCATCCCGCACATGCTTGCCCAGGACTACGGTCGCATCGTGAATATCGCCTCGATTGCCGGCAAGGAGGGCAATCCGCGCGTGGTGCCCTACTCGACCACCAAGGCGGGGGTGATCGGTCTGACCAAGGCGCTCGGCAAGGAGTTGGCCGAGACGGAGGTGCGCGTCAACTGCATCACGCCGGCCGTCGTGCGGACCGCGATTCTGGATCAGACGGACGAGGCGATGGTGGAGTACATGATTAGCCGCATTCCGATGCAGCGCACGGGCCAGATCGAGGAGATCGCGGCGTTGGTGGCGTGGATGGCCTCGGAGGAGTGCTCGTTCAGCACGGGCGCGGTCTTCGACATCAGCGGGGGGCGAGCGACGTATTAGTGGTCAGTGGCAGGGAGTAGGGGATAGCCGTCCGTCAGCATCAGGATTTTTCAGGATGCAAGGATGGGCAGGATCGCCAGCCGCGCCATGGACCATCTAGGGGCATTAAAAGAGAAAGGGGCCGAGCGTCCCCGGCCCCCGCGATTCTATGCGGGCGTCCCCGACTTCTCGCTGGATGCTACACCTGACGCGCGGGCGGCCGCGGCCGTCGCGCGGCCGTCGCCGTAATGGACGCCAGGAGCACACCTGAGGTTAGTATAGTGCCTCGGGCTATCGGAGTCAAGCAGAGGTGAGCGGCGCGCTGGCGGTGGTGTCGGTTGTGGTGCGGGCGCAATCGAGGTCGTCCATCCGCTGGAGGTTCAGCCAGAAATCGGGAGTCATCCCCAAGGCTGCTCCGATCCGCAGCGCCGTGTCGGCTGTGATAGGCGCTTGCTGGTGGATGATTTGGTTGAGGCGTATTGGGTCCACGCCCATCGTCTGCGCTAGATGGTCCTGGCTGATGTGGGGTTCATCCAGAATCTCTACCGGATGAGCCCCCGGGTACCTGCGTCCCTCGGCCTCATGGTTGCCGCCCACCAGCATTAGGTTGACCTGCGGGTAGGCAGCCTACCGCAGCACACGGCGCTGAGAATGCGATTGCCCTGAGGGGGCCGACATTGGGCCTAGCCGGCGGCGGCCTTCTCTCGCTCTTGCTTGCGCCGGTTGTGGAGCGCCTCGACCGCGGCGAGCAGCGGTTGAACGTCGTACCGGACAGGATCGATCGCGGGTAGCCCCGTTTCGTCGGCCGCTGCTGCGATTGCTTGCTGTGCCGCGGCCTCATCCAAGCCGAAGGTGTTGAGGGCGATGCCGATGACGCGCGACGGCTTGACGTGGGCGGTCGCGTGCTCGTGCAGGGTCACGAGGTCGCGCAGTGGCGGCACCGGCAGGGTGTAGCGGCGGATGGTCGTGCGCGTGACTTGGTGGCAGAGGATCATCCCATCCGGCGCGCTCCCGTGGATCAGGGACAGCGTGACACCGGAGTAGCCTGGATGGACCAGCGAGCCTTGCCCCTCGACAAACACGATGTCGCCCTGCTCGGCGCCCTGCATGACGAGGTCTTCCGACGCCCCGGCGGCAAAGTCGCTGATCACCCGGTCAATGGCCACGCCCCAGCCGGCGATGATAATACCGGTCTGCCCCGTAGCGACGAACGCGGAGCGATGCCCGGCCCGACGCGCGGCGGTGTCAAGCTCTAGGGAGGCGGACATCTTCCCGACGTTGCAATCCGAGCCGACCGTGAGCACGATAGTCGCGTCGAGCTGATGCGCCCGCGTGTCAGCGACGCGATGCTCGTCGGGTACGCGCCGCACGTCCCAGAGGTCAACTCCGCAGGAGCGGGCCACGCCGGCCAGTTCTTCGTCCTCTTCCAGGAAGTGGTGCAGGCCGTTGATAACGTCGAGACCCTCGCGCATGGCATGGACCACCTGCTGGCGCCACGCTGCCGGCAAGACGCCACCACGCGGGGCCGTGCCGAGCAACAGCGTATTCGGCTTGTAGGCCAGCGCCGCAGCGACCGATGCCACGATTGGCACGTCGTCCCCGACGCCAACGATGTCGGCGGCGGTCCGGCCGGTGTACCGACTGTCCACGACCGCCACCACTGGATCGCGCCCATAGCGGATGACGCCGACGGCGGTCTTTGCCTCCAGCAGGTCAAAGCCATCCTCGGCTAGGACCGCAATCCTGCGTTCACCAATGGGTCTCATCGTCCTTCTATAGCTCCTTGCGTGGTAACGAAGCTGGGCCTGCCTAGTCGGCAAAGAGTTGCCTTGCAGGGGTACAGTATACTGAATATCTACAAGTTGTGCGCCGGCCGAAGGACGGTAACACAAGAGTTCGTGCATCAGCAAGCATTTTGCCGATTGACGCAACCCTTCACCGAGCGGTAGTCTCATTTGGCGGGAGTCTCGGCTACGTCCCGGCTTCCAAGCAGGTATGAGTTGGCCTATGTGGTGCGAGGAAGAGTCGGTTGGATCGCCGCGTACCCCCGACAGGCTGTAGTGCTCTCTCAACTAGCTTCTATGCTTGTGAACCGTGACCGGTCCCCGTCAGGCGGAGGAGGCCGCAATGATGAGCAACGCCGGGCCGCCGGGCCCTTCCGGCCAGTTCAATCCCCGAGAGCTTGACTCGTTGGCCCGTCTGCTCGATGTGGCCGCGGCGCCCGCCAGCGGTCGGCCCCCCATGGTCCACACCAACCTGGCCCCCGCTGCGCTGGCGGAAGTGGCGCTACAGCGCGGGGAAGGGACACTCGCCGCCAGCGGCGCGCTCGTTACCGCCACCGGGGCGCGCACGGGCCGCTCGCCGCATGACAAGTTCGTGGTCCGCTATCCTGGCTCGGCGAGCGAGCGAGTGGTCTGGTGGGGGGACATCAACCAGCCGCTGCCGCCGGAGCGGTTTGCTCGCCTCGCGGCGCGTGTGAGCGGCTACCTGCTGGAGCGTGACGCTCTGTACGTCACCGACGCCACCGTCGCCGCGCACCCCGCCTACCGGATGCCGGTGCGCGTGATTGCCGAGGAAGCCTGGCAGGCGCTCTTTGCACGACAACTGTTCCGTCGTGATGAAGGGCCGGTCGGCGATGAGCCAAGCGCCGCCGGTGCCACCGTCCTCATTGCGCCCCACTGCCAGGCCGTGCCCGCCGAGGACGGTACGCGGTCGGAGGCGGCGGTGGTCCTGGACCTGGAGCACCGCCTGGTAGTCATCTGCGGCACCCGCTACGCCGGCGAGATGAAGAAGTCGGTCTTTTCCCTGCTGAACTATCTCCTGCCCCAGCGCGGTGTGCTGTCCATGCACTGCGCCGCCAACGTCGGACACGCTGGCGACAGCGCCCTCTTTTTCGGCCTGTCGGGGACGGGCAAGACCACCCTCTCTGCCGATCCGGCCCGTAATCTGCTCGGCGACGACGAGCATGGCTGGTCGGATGAGGGCATCTTCAATCTGGAGGGCGGCTGTTACGCCAAGTGCATCCGCCTCTCGCAAGAGGACGAGCCGCAGATTTGGCACGCCATCCGCTTTGGCAGCGTTGTCGAGAACGTCGTCGTGGACCCGGCCACGCGCCAGGTGGACTACGACGACGATTCGATCACCGAGAACACCCGCTGCGCCTATCCGGTGGACTACATCGAGGGTGCGCTGACCCCCGGGACGGCCGGGCACCCGACGACCGTGCTCTTCCTGACGGCCGACGCTTTCGGCGTGCTGCCGCCCCTGGCGCGGCTCAACCCCGAACAGGCGCTCTACCACTTCCTCTCCGGCTACACCGCGCGGCTAGCCGGAACCGAGGCCGGGCTTGGCTCGGAACCCGAAGCGACCTTCTCTGCCTGCTTCGGCGCACCGTTCCTCCCGTTGCCGCCCTCGGCCTACGCCCACTTGCTGGGCGAGCGCCTCGCGGAACACGGCTCGCGCTGCTACCTGGTCAATACCGGCTGGACGGGCGGCCGCTACGGCGTCGGCCAGCGCCTGCCTATCGGTGCCACCCGCGCCCTGGTGCGTGCGGCGATCAGCGGCGATCTGGACCGGCCGGGTGCAGTACACTGGACCGAGCCACTCTTTGGATTCCAGGTACCAGCGCACTGCCCCGGCGTCCCCGACACGCTCTTGCGCCCGCGCGAGACCTGGGACGACCCCGACGCCTACGATAGCCAAGCGCGGCGCCTCGCCCGCGATTTCCACGCGAACTATGCCCAGTTTGCCTCCGACCCGGACGCCCGTCGTCTGCAAGCCGCCGGCCCCAACCATGGTTAGCCGGCTCCCCTCCTCACCCTCACAAAGGTGAGTTTTCCACGCGACGAGAAAACCGCCCCCAGACCGTTGTCATCTCCCCACCCTCAGCGATATGCACCCTCCGACGGGAGTGGTAGATGCAAGACTATCCTGGAGCGCCGGGCACCGCCCGGCCGGGGAACCCCGGCACCGCTGTGCCGGCCGCGTGCGGTGGCGCGGCCGTGCTGCCGTTGCCGCCGGCACCGGACCGTCACCGGTCCCGTGCCACGCCCACGCCCTTGCCCATGGCGCCGGATCACAACCGATCTCGCGCCGCGCCCATGCCCCAGGCGTCGGGTCATGTCCGACCCTACGCCGCATCCATGGCGTCGCCAGGCCACGCTGACGCTGGCGGTGGCCCGGCAAGCGCCGGCCGTAGTGTGCCACTGCCCACCGCCCCCGTGCCGTCTCAGCCGAGCCGGCTGCTCCGGATAGTCTTGCGCCGCGTCACTACCACTCCCCTCGCTCTCACCGACCCGCTATCCCACCGTCTCAACCGGCATTCCCCCCTCACCCCTCGTCGTTCCCGCGCCAGCGGGCATCCCCGTCCCCCCGTCGCAACGCGAGGACCACCGGGAGGCTACGCACTGGCAACCCGCGCTGCGTATTCCGAAACTCCCACCGACCGCCTATCCCACTCCACCACCCAAGCAGTGCATCCTGCCGTCCAGGTGCCGCCCCGCCTGCTGCCTGCCACCGCGGGCACGGGCCTCCCCCGCCACCGTCACTCGCGCGCCCCGCCCCTAGCCGCCCGCCGAAAACCTATCCTTGTCAGCCGGTCCGCTTCCTCGCTGAGAGCCTCGTAGCCACAGAGCACACACCGAGCGCACAGAGTAGGAGGCGATGGCCCGCTGCGTCCGTCTCCCGGCAGTGCTGCACTCCGGCTCTTGCCAGCAGCATGACTGCCTAGTCGCGCCCGACTCCTCTCCACCGGCTAGAATGGTCTGGCAGTCAGCCGGTAGGAGGCCAGCGATGTTTGATCTGGTGATTCGCGGTGGGACGGTCGTAGACGGAACCGGGGCGCCTGGCTATCGCGCCGATGTCGGTGTCGCGGGCGGCACGATCACGGCGATTGGCAATCTCCGCGCCGCCGTGGCCGCCGACCGGCTCGACGCCACCGGCCATGTCGTCGCGCCGGGCTTCATTGATCCCCACACGCATTCCGACCGCACCTTGCTCGTCAGTCCCGAGGCGCACAGCAAAGTGCGGCAGGGAGTGACGACCGAGGTGATCGGCAACTGCGGCGCCAGCCCGGCGCCGTGCGTGGGACCGTTTGCCGACGAGATCCGGGGCCAGAGCGGCGACGGCAGCCCGCCGGAGCCTTCCGAGGCGTGGGAGACGTTCGGTAGCTACCTCGATACGTTGCGCGTAGCGCAGCCCTCGGTCAACGTGCTGGCGCTCGTCGGGCACGTCACGCTGCGGATCGCGGCGATGGGCTTTGCCTATCGGCCTCCCACGCCGGAAGAGCTGGCGCGGCAGCGTGAGCTGTTGGTCGAGGCGCTCGATGCCGGCGCCTTGGGCCTGTCGTCGGGCTTGATGACCCCACCGAGCAACTACTCCGAGACGGAGGAGCTTGTCAGCCTCGCCGAAACGCTGCACGAGCATGATGCCTTCTACTTCACGCACATACGTGGCGAGGGCGCGCCAGTCTTCCGGGCCACCGCCGAGGCCATCGAGATTGCCGAGCGTGCTCGCGTGCCCGTGCAGATCGCCCACCACAAGGCCGCCTTTCGACCGAACTGGGGCCGGATGCCGCAGGTGACGCAGCTCAGTGTGTGGGCACAGGAGCGCGGCGTCGACTCTCGCTTCGATGTCTACCCATATACCGCTGGTAGCGCCGGCCTGACCCAGATCATGCCGGATTGGGCACATGAGGGCGGGCGCACCAAGCTCCTGGATCGCCTCCGCGACCCGGCAACACGCGCGGAGGTATGCGCCGATGTCGAGGCGGCCGGCCGGGAATGGGGCCGCATCTACATCACGGCGGTACATACCGACGCGAATCGCCACCTGGAAGGCCGCACCATCGCCGAGATTGCCGCCGACCGGCATGTCGAGCCGGTGCAGGCGTTCTGCGACATCCTGTTGGAGGAAGCGGCCCAGGCCGGCATGTTGCACTTCATCATGGATCAGGACGACGTGGACCATGTCGTCGGCCATCCGCTGTCCATGATCGGCTCCGACGGCTCGTCGTTGCGTGTGGACGGGCCACTCGGCGCCGGCAAGCCGCATCCCCGTAACTACGGCGCCTTTCCGCGCGTGCTGCAGGAGTACGTGCGCGAGCGCGGGCTGCTCACGCTGGAGCGCGCTGTCCACAAGATGAGCGGGGCCACCGCAGAGCGGCTCGGCCTGCGGCGCAAAGGCTTCATCCGCTATGGCATGGATGCGGACCTGGTGGTCTTCGATCCGGCCACCGTGCGTGAGATGGCGACCTACAGCGATCCTCACCAGTATGCCGCCGGCATCCCACACGTCGTCGTCAACGGCACAGTCACCGTCCGCGACGGTGAGCACGTTGGCGCTCGCGCCGGCCGGGTCGTCCGCCGCCAGGATCGCTAGTCGCGGAGCATCGTAGCCCCTTGCCACTCCCGCGGAGCGGGGGCTAGGGAGGCCAGTGCAAGGGGAAAGGAGCGGCGCTGGCTTAAAGGACGGTTGCCGGCCGCAGGGCCGCTTCTGTCCGGCAGCCGGCCTGTCCCTCACTACTGCTGGGGCAGTTCGGTCGCACGGCGGCGCTCGGAGGGAAGTGGCTCCTCGAAAGGCTCACCGCGTTGCTCGGCCTGCACCCGTCGTTGGTTCCACGCTTCCCACTCGGCATCGTTTTCGTGCAGCCGTTCCGCGACCGCCCGCGCGATCTGTTCTTGCCGTCGCTTCTCGCGCCATTCCTCGAACGCTGCTGCCAACACCATTACATACCTCCCCGTCTCCGTGAGCACCATGGACACGGCCGCCACCGTGATCGCGAGTGCCGACAAGTCATGCCAGGGTGCCGCGACCGACTCGACACCCTGCGCCACGGTCCACATTGTACCGACACTGAACTGCCCGATGAAGAGCGCGAAGTAGACGTGCTTGACACCCCTGCTCACACTCCAGATGGACTCGCGCGGCTCGCCGGTCACACGCTGCTGCTGACGCTCGTCGTGAAGTAACGTCACCATTTGCCTCCCCAAGCCGGTCGGCCGGTAGTACGTGTCTCATGTCCCCGGCGGCCCTCACACCCGGCGCTACGACGGAAGTAGCGGCCGCCGAAATAGGCCGCGATTGCTATGACCGGCTGCCTCCTCTGGTGCCAATATAGCATATCTAATCTATGGAATACAATCCCGCGTAATCCCCGGCAACCCGGCCCCACCCCGGCCCCACAGGATCGAAAGACGGCCATGGGCCTGCTGCGTGGTGCCATATCGAGCGTGTTATCGGTTGCCCCAAGAGACTGGACAGATGCGAGTTGCTCGTTTATGGGCTGCGAAGGCCGGACGGGATGCTCCGTGTATGCTGTGTGGAGTAGTTGCCGGAAGGGAGCGGGACATGAGCACGTTGCGCCGATTTTCCTACTCCGCGGGACGGGACCGGCCGCTAGAAGCCAGTGCGGCGTGGGCTGCCGCGCGCGACTTCGGCGCGGTGGAGTTCAATGCCGACTTACCACCGAATAGCCCGGACCAATGGGACAACGCTCGCGTTGCTGCCTTCCGCGAGCTATGCGCGGAGCACCGCTTGGCAGTTGGTATCCACACCTCGTCGTCGGTGAACAACGCCGAAATCGTGCCGGTCGTCGGCGACGGTGTAGAGACCTACCTGCAGCAGAACGTCGAGCTGGCTGCCCGGCTCGGCTGTGGTCATGTGATCGTGCATGGCGGCTACCACTTCGGTGACCGCGAGCCACGGCGCGAGGCGGCTCGGCAGCGTCTGGCGCGTGTCGCTACCTCGGCCGCGCGGTTGGGTGTTGCGCTGTGGTTCGAGAATCACAATGCCGAGCCGGACTTGGCCGAAATCCACTACCAGCCCCGCGACGCCGACGAGACGGCCTGGTTCCTGGACCGGCTCCCGGCGGCGACGGTGCGTTGGGCCTTCAACATCGCCCACGCGCACCTGGTCCCCGAGGGCATTGACGGTTTCCTCGACCGCTTTGGCATCGGACGAATCGCTCAGGTGCGCCTCAACGACAACCCCGGCACGCACGAGGTTCACCTGGTCCCCGGCGAGGGCACGATTGACTTTGAGGCCGTCTTTCACCGCCTCAATCGGCTAGGCTACCGAGGACCATTCTCGCTGGACTTCGGCACCGACGAGGACAAGCTACGGGTACGCCACGCTTTCGCTGCCTTGCTGAGGTCGAACTGACCTAACTTCCGGCCCCCTCCCTGGCCCTCCCCCGCCACAACGGGGGAGGGGACGTGCTTCCCGGCCGCCGTCCCCCCGCTATGCGGGGGGACCATAGGGGGGCCAGACCGGAACTACAGCGCCTCGCACACGAGGTCACCGATGGCATCCGTGCCGTAGCCCATCCGGCCCGCCGATTGGGAGTCCATCTTGGGGCAGGTGGCCGTGATAGCCTGCTCGATGCGAGCGCCGGCTGCGGCGACCTCTGCCTGGCCGAGTTGCTCGCCGGTCACCGTAAGCAACATGCCCAGCGCCGCAATGGCCGCGATGGGATTGATGACGTTCTGCCCGGTGTAGCGGGGCGCGGAGCCGCCCATCGGCTCGAACATGCTCACGCTGTCGGGATCGGGACTGATGTTGCCACCGGCGGCCACGCCCAACCCGCCCTGGATCATGGCCCCAACGTCGGTGATGATGTCGCCGAACATGTTCGGCACGACAATCGTGTCGTAGAACTCGGGGTTCTTCACGAACCACATGCAGGCGGCGTCAATGTGGTTGTAGTCGCGGGTCACGTCGGGAAACTCGCTGTCCCCTAGCTCATTGAACGCCCGCCACCAGAGATCGCTGGCGAAAGTGAGGACGTTCGTCTTGCCGATCAGGGTCAACTGTCCCGGCTTGCCGGCCGCGCGACGCCGGCGGGTTAGCTCGAAGGCATAGCGTAGGCAGCGGTCCGCGCCGAAGCGCGTCGCGATCATCTCCTGTGTGGCCACCTCTTGGGGGGTGCCCTTGCGGAGGAAACCGCCACCACCTGAGTAGAGGTCTTCGGTGTTCTCGCGCACGACGACGAAGTCTATGTCCGCCGGGCCTTTGTCTTTCAGCGGGCACTCGACGCCGGGGTACAGTTTGACCGGCCGCAGATTGATGTATTGGTCGAGTTCGAAGCGCAGCTTGAGCAGCAGGCCCTTCTCCAGGATGCCGGGTGCCACGTCGGGATGCCCCACGGCGCCGAGGTAGATGGCGTCGAACGCCCGTAATTCCTGCACTTCCTCGTCGCTGATGACCTTGCCCGTCTGCAGGTAGCGTTCGCCACCGTAGTCGAACTCGGCGGTCTCGTAGGCAAAGCCTTCTTGTGCCGCGACCGCTGCCAGCACTTTCAGTCCCTCGCGCACCACTTCGGGGCCGGTGCCGTCGCCGGGTATGACCGCAATCTTCACCATCGCGTTCTCCTAGAGCCGCATATTGTCGGTTGGGGCTAGACCAACCAGACGATAGCGGCTTCCAAGCAGCCGTTCAAGTTGTTGTGAGCTATCAGCCCATAGTCCCTACTGCCGTCGTGTCAAGCTGACGGCTGACGGCTGACAGCCAATCGGTAGAATGGGCCGAGCCGTGGAGTGCGGCGGCTTGCCGTCGTGTCGGTTGGGAGCGGCCAACGGTGTGCGGTGGCTATCGCCATTCGAGGACCGCCAGAGGAGTGGACGATGCGCGTATACGTGATGACCGATCTGGAAGGCGTGAGCGGAGTCTGGAGTATCGAGGAACAGTGCGTACCGTCGGGACGGGAATATGATCTGGCCCGGCGCCTGTTGACCGCCGAGGTGAATGCGGCCGTGGAGGGGCTGCTGGCCGCCGGTGCGACGGAGATTATCGTCGCCGATGGACACGGCGCCGGGGGCCTCTACTTCCCCGATCTGCACCCCGAGGCCGTTGCCTTGATGGGGCGTCCGGTGCCGCCGGCCTGGGCGCTCGACGAGGATTTCGATGCGTTCCTGATGATCGGGCAGCACGCCATGGCCGGCACCGAGCGCGGCATCCTCGACCACACGCTCTCCAGCCAGAGCATCGTGCATGTCTGGCTCAACGGCGAGCGCATTGGTGAAATGGGGCTGAATGCGGCGGTCGCCGGTCACTTTGGCGTGCCGACTATTCTGTTGAGCGGCGACGACGTAGCGTGCGAGGAAGCGCAAGCCTTGCTCAGTCCGCTCGGTCCTATCGAGACGGTCGCCGTCAAGCAGTCGCTGACCCGTGGCTGTGGGCTGTGTTTGGCACCGGTGCGCGCGCAGGAGCTAATCCGCGAAGCAGCGACCCGTGCCTTGCAGCGAGTCTCGGAGTTCCAGCCCTACCAACCCGAGCCACCGCTGGAGTTGAAGTTCGAGTACCTGCTGAACACGCCGGCCGAGCAGGCTGCTCGCCGGCCGGGCGTCGAGCGGGTGGACGAGCGCACCGTCGTCTATCGCGGCGACGACTTTGTGCAGCTCTACTGCTATCGGTAGCACTGGATAGCAGTCGGTTGCGGCCCTCGCCATTCCCGCGCAAGCGGGAATCTACATCCCCCCGCACTGCGGGGGGACCACAGGGGGGCCAGTCTCGGCTATACTCTCCGTCGGTGAGTGTGACCGGTCGTTCGGCCGATAGCAAGCAGGAGTGGGGATACGGGCATGGCAGTCGCAGAGCATCCACAGCCGGCCGGCCATGGTGAAGCGGGCGAGGCGGACCCCTTGGCGGCGCTTCAGGGTTTCCTCACCCCGACCGACTACGATGCGCTGACCAAGTGCGTCCACTGCGGTCTGTGCCTGAACGTGTGCCCCACCTACCGGCAGAATGGTCTGGAGGCCGACTCCCCGCGTGGTCGCCTGTATCTAATGCGGGCGGTCGCCGAAGGTGATCTGGATTTCTCCGCGGCGGTCAACGACCACCTCCAGCTCTGCCTGCAATGCCGCGCCTGCGAGACGGCCTGCCCCTCCAATGTCCACTTCGGACAGGTCATGGAGGGCGCTCGCGCGACGATTCTCGAAGAAGAGAGCACCCGCCTGCGCCGCGTGCTCACCTGGGCCGTCTTCGGCCAGTTGTTTGCCTATCCCGCCCGGCTGGTGCTGCTCGGTATACTCCTGCGCTTCTACCAGCGCAGTGGCTTGCAGGCCATCGTCCGCTGGATCATGGGGCAAGGATGGGTGCCGCCACGGCTGCGGCTGATGGAGCAGATGCTCCCGCAGCTCTCGCGGCGTTTCTTCCGCGCCCCCCCTGGGGAGATCGTCCCGGCGCAAGGTGAGCGGCGCTATCGCGTCGGCATGATCGGCGGCTGCATCATGCCGCTGGCCTTCGCCGACACGAACGAGGCCACCGTGCGCGTGCTGACGGCCAACGGCTGCGAGGTGGTCATCCCGGAGGCGCAACGCTGCTGTGGCGCACTCCAGGCCCACGCCGGCGCCCAGGAAGAGGCGCGTCGGGTCGCTCGCCTGAACGTTGATGCTTTCGAGCAGTGGAACCTGGACGCCATCATCATCAACGCCGCCGGCTGTGGCGCCGCCCTGAAAGAATACGACCGGCTCTTGGCTGATGACCCGGCCTACGCCGAGCGGGCGGAGCGGTTCGCGGAGCAGGTCGAAGACGTCAGCGAGTTCTTGGCCCGTGTCGGTCTCACGGCGCCGCTGGGCACTATCGAGCGCAAGATCACCTACGACGACCCCTGTCACCTCGTCCACGGCCAGAAGGTCAGCCTGCAACCGCGAGCGCTGCTCTCGATGATTCCCGGCCTGGAATACGTCGAGCTACGCGACGCGGATCGGTGCTGTGGCAGCGCCGGCATCTACAACATCCTGCAACCGGACATGTCCATGCGCGTGCTGGACGACAAGACCGAGGCGATCCTCGAATCCGGCGCCGAGACGATTGTGACGGCCAACCCCGGCTGTCTGATCCAGATCAACGCCGGCCTCCGGCAAGCGGGCCAGACGGCCTCCGCCCAGCACATCGTAGACCTACTCGACGAGGCCATCCGCGCCGGCCAGCGCGAGCAAGCCGCCGCCCGGTAAGCCCTCATCTTCAAGCGTCCTCGCTCGACGGACCTCAAACAATCGCTACCGTCTGCTCCAGGTAGTGGCCTGCTCGTCCTCGTTCTCCGAGGCGCAGTCTCAGGATAGCTCCTCGCCCAGTGTCGCCCGGCCGACATGCTATCCTGAATAGAGTGGGAGGTTGGCTCATACCCTAGGTGGTCTGTCACCGTGAGTCTGGGGGCAAGGAAGGTGGAAGATGGGTGTGCTGGTTGGTCGCTTGCTCAAGGCCGCGCTAGTGGTAGTCCCCAGCATGGCAGTCGGTGTGATAATCGGCATTGCAGCGCAGGCCGGTTTCCTCGGAGCGGATGGCACTCCGCTGATCGGCGGGGAGACCATGTCCGGCCGCTGGATTACGCCGTTCGATAGTGGCACGTCATACAACCGCAGCGCGCTCTTCGACGAGGAGCAGCTGCGGCACCTCTACGAGGCGGTGGGGCCGGCCATCGTGAGCGTGACCGGGCGGGCCAGCAGAGGCGGCAGGGAAGGCACCTCCTCAGCCTCCGGCATCGTCATTGATACCGATGGCCACCTGCTCACGAACAATCACGTGGTCGAGGGTCTGCGAGGCCAGATTGATGTCGTCCTGGCCGGTGGCCGGCGCGTGCCGGCGGAGGTACTTGGGCGTGATCCGGGCAATGACTTGGCTGTTCTCAAGGTGGACGCTTCCGGAACACTACCGGTGGCGCCGCTGGGCGACTCCTCGTTGGTCCGACCGGGTGACCTTGCTGTCGCTATTGGGAATCCCGTGGGATTGGAGCGTGCCATCACCGTCGGTGTGATCAGCGGGCTGGACCGGAACCTCGGCGGCGGCGAACGGCGTACCCTGCGGCAGTTGCTGCAGACCGACGCGGCCATCAACCCGGGCAACTCCGGCGGGGCGCTGCTCAACTCGCGCGGCGAGGTCGTCGGCATCAACACGGCTATTGACCCCTCGCAGGGCCGCATACCCAGCTTTGGCGGCATCGGCTATGCCGTCCCGATCAACATCGCCCTGCGCTATCTGGAGCGCATGAAGAACGGCGAAGTCATCGCGCATCCCTTCTTAGGCTTGGCTGCCAATCCGATCACGCCAGCGCGAGCAAGACGAGACAATCTGCCGGTGACGCAGGGTATTCAAATCCTCTATGTGGAAGTGGGTGGCCCGGTCGCCAAGGCCGGCCTGTGCGCCCGCGACATCGTGACCCGCATTGATGGCCGGCGCCTGCTTTCGATGGATGACTTGGGCGGCTATCTTGATGCTGAGCGGACCGTCGGAGACATCGTGGAGCTGACGGTGCTCCGTGGTGAGCGGGAGTTGACGTTGCAGGTCACGCTCGGTCCGTGGCCGGAACGGTTCGGGCCGCGTAACACCGAGCCCTGCTCATAAGGAGCCAATGCAGTGACTACCGCAGCCAAGATCGTCCAGCTCAATACCTCGCCGGGCGGCGTGCCCAAGCTGCCGGTGGCCGGCGCCAGCGTCGGGCCATTCGGACTCGCCGGCGACGGCCATCACTATCCCTCCCACGGCGGCCGCAACCGCGCCGTCGTGCTGTTCGGCCTGGAGCAGATCGAGCAGCTACAGGCGGACGGCCACCCCATCGCACCGGGTGCCATTGGGGAGAACGTGACCACCGCCGGGCTGAATTACCGCACGCTGCGCGTCGGTGATCGCCTGCAGTTGGGTGAGCGCGTCGTGCTCCGGCTCACGGGCCACGCCGACCCATGCTCGAAGATCGCCGGCGCGTTTAGCGATGGGGACGTGAGCCGGGTGCGGGAAGCCAAGCACCGCGGCATGAGCCGGGTAACGGCGTGTGTGCTAACGACCGGTGAGGTTGCGCCCGGCGACCCTATCGAGGTCCTACCGCGGCAGAGCGGCGGGTAGCGGGAATCCATGTCCCCCTGCCGAGCGGGGGGACTATAGGGGGGCTACTCCCCGGCCGGCAGCAAGGCAGATTGGCATGAGCCGCCTCGCACCCACCTCAATGCCGGTGGCAGTCGGCGCACTCTTTTTTGAGGAAGGCCGGGGTGTGGTGCGAGGGCGGCAGCGACGGGCGCGAGTGGCACTTGATACACCAGCCATCGGGGACTTCGGCACGAATCGGCTCCTCGAAGTTGCCGGTGAAGTGGGCCACTAGCTCACGGCTACCCTGGATTTGCGCTCCGATGATGCCCCCGATCCCCGGTGCGCTGTGGCACTCGATACAGGTCGGGTGATGCTCGGCGAACCCCGACCGCAGCCACGTCTCGTAGGCCGGCTTGATCTCGTGGCACGAGGCGCAGAACTCCGGCGATTGCTCCAGCGTATACGCTGCCGTGCCGGCCGCGAGTCCCAGCACCAACGCAACTACCGCCGCGAGCGCGAGACGTTTGCCGATGCTCATGTCCGGGTCCTAGCTGTGGCCGGGCCACCCGGCCGACGCCACTCGCTCTTGCGCTATCCTATAGGCCGCGTGGATCGGGCGGAGTGACGGATTGGGAGCGGCTCAAGTACCAGCACCTCGATTCAGTATGACACCGAGCTGCGGCCTCGCGGTCGTCCGCATCAACTATACTGCCGGCCCGATCATCCTGCGCCGTGCTCCGGAGGGACTGTTGTGACCATACCGCGTCAGGACGATCTACGTGTCTTCGGGGTGAGCGGTCTCCCGGAGATAGCCCCGGGTGACGACCTCGCCGCGCTGATCCTGACGGCACTGGGGCGCCAGCACGAGCGCCTGGCCTCGCGCGATGTCGTCGTCGTGACGCAGAAGATCGTCTCCAAGGCGGAAGGGCAGGTCGTAGACCTGGCGACCGTCACGCCGTCTCCCTTTGCCCAGCACTATGCCGCCGCGCACGATAAGGACCCGCGTCAGATTGAGGTCGTGCTGCGCGAAGCGGCGCGCATCGTCCGCATGGATCGCGGCGTGCTCATCTGCCAGACGCGACACGGCCTGATCTGTGCCAACGCCGGCGTAGATCGCTCGAATGTGCCCGGCGAGGCGACCGTCACGCTGCTGCCGCGCGATCCCGACGCCTCGGCCCGCCGGCTACGAGCCGCCTGGGCCGCCGCCGGCGTGGAGGTAGCCGTGATTATCTCCGACACCTTTGGCCGCCCCTGGCGGCGCGGTCAGACCAACATCGCGATTGGTGCTGCCGGCATCGCCCCCCTCCACGACTACCACGGGCAGACGGATGCACAGGGGCGTCCCTTGCGGGCGACCTCCCTGGCCATCATTGATGAGTTGGCAGCCACGGCCGAGTTGGTGATGGGCAAGGTGGCGCAGGTGCCGGTGGCGGTGATCCGCGGGTACGACTATCCACGCGCTGAGGAGACGCCGGGCGCGGCCGCGCTCGTGCGTGAGGCCGAACAGGATTTATTCCGGTAGAGGACTGGCACCCCTATGGCCCCCCGCTGCGGCAGGGGGACGGCGTGTTCCCTCCCCTGTCGCAACGGGGGAGGGCTAGAGTGGGGGCTTGGCTAACGACCGCCCTCATCCGCACGCAAGCGGCTGACGAGGTGCTCCACAATGCGTCCCAGTCGCGCCACCAACTGCTCGCGGTACCAAGCCGGTGCCTTTGCCGCCAGGAGTTGATCGGGAGTGCCGCGGGCCAGGTTGGCTGCGAGGCGGTCGGCGTGCTCCCGGTCGGCGTGCAGGTAGACTGTGCCTTCCGGGTAGGTAACTGCGTTAGGGCCGGCGCCGCAGAGTCCGAGACAGCCGGAGCGCACGACGGCGACGTTGGACGTGCCTTGCGCCCGCAGCGCCGCGACGAGCGCCGCCCGCGATTCGGCGGCGCCGCTGAACCGGCACGAGCTGGACTCACACCAGAAAATCCAGCGGTCGTAGGGGCTATCCGCCGCGGCACGGGCATCCTGAGTGGATTGCGCTGCCTCGTTCTTCATCGGCCTCCAAGTAACAGCCGGCAGACCTGCTGCCGCGCTGCCTTTCCTAGTGCGTAGTGTAGCAGCAGAGGCCGGGCACGCTCCCGGAGCCTCGGCCCATAGCGTGAGTGGTGATCTCTTCGTCCCAGCGAGCACCGACGGGCGGCGAGGATTGCTGCCTTCATTCCCGTTGAAACACCAGAACCACTGACGCTCCCACCCCCCTCGCGGTGGCTGTATAGGGCGGACCTAGCACCGGGACTTCCCACATCGCTATGCCGCTGTCTGCTGACGCCACCGCGGAGCGAGCGTATGGGGGGCTGCGGTGAGACCGAAGAAGTGAGGTAGCCGTGCAAGAAAGCGCTGTGCTGGATGCGACAAGGACACAGCAGGGTGTGCCGGCCGTGCCGTCGAATGGCTGGTCGGTCCGGAAGGGAGCGGTGAAGCCGGTCGAGCCGCCTTCCAAGACCGGCGGTGGACTTGATTCAGCGGCCGCCCAGACAAGCACGGGCCTGCGCCGCCTCATAACCTGTGTCGTAGAGCCGCGCCAAGTGCCGTGGCTGCGGAGACTCGCCGGCGGCGACGACGGCAAGCTCGGAGATGCTCTTGCCACTGCTATCGGTCAGGGCCTGAAAAAGCTCCAAGCGCAAGCGCCCCAGGATGTCGTGCGCGCAGCGACGAAGCCGCGGGACCGCGTACTGGGATCGCGGACGGTTGCCGGCACGCTCAGTCCCGAGGTGGTGCAGAAGCTGGAAGACATCGTCGCCGCCGCGGGTGATGGTGCGGCGACCGTGCGGGCGCTATCGGCCCATGCGCTCCGGGTGGCCTATCTCGCCAAGCATCCGAAACAACCGGAAGAGGTGCCGCCGCTACCACCGTCGCCGCTGGCCGCGATCTTCCGGCCCGCACCGCTGCCACTGCCGTCTTCCCCGGCACAGCCGGGACGGGGCGGTGTGGCCAAGAAGCTGGGCGGCACAGGGAGCCTGCTGCCACCGGGAACGGTCCCGGCGCAGCTCCGGGCGGCGTTGGCCAATGGCTCACAGAGCGACCGCGCCGGCTTTGCCCACGTGCCGGCGCGACAGCGTATGCGTGCTGCCGGCCCCCCGCCCCTTACTCCCGAGGATAAGGCCGAGTTGGTGAAAGGGCCGCTCTTTACCGTCAAGGAAATCCGGGCCAAGCGCGAAGAGCTGGGCCTCAGCCAGGCCCGTCTCGCCCGCGCCTTGGGCGTTTCGCGTGGCTTGGTCGCCGAAGCCGAGCGCGGCCGCCGCGCCGGTGAGCGCACGCGCCAGCGCCTGACCGCCGGGTTGCGGCGGCTGCTGCGGCAAGGGGTGGATGACACCCGGAGCACGCACAACGGCGCGGTGCAGGTGGAGCCGAGCGATGCGCCATCCTCCCAGACGCCCGTCGCGCTGGCCTCCTGAGGCGGCGGACCTACCCCCAATCCCCTCCCGGCAGGGGACCGTCGTGCTGGTTACGTGCCTCGGAAGGAAACGGCAGTTCGCAGCCTCGCCGCCCCCCTTCCCTACCAGGGAAGGGGCCGGGGGTTAGGTCTATCGCAGCCGGCCTGCGCGGCTGGTATGGCACCTCGGCTGAAGCAACGATGACATGGCAGGACTACACCACCCACCATCCGGCAGCGCCAACCGATCGGCTGCCGGTCGGAGCGCCCGTCACAAAGGTATGGCTCGCTTTGCCCCAAACCGTTGCGTTGCCCCCGGATACGCTCGGACTGGATGAGGTCGGCCGCGGCGCCTTTGCCGGGCCACTGGTCGCAGCAGCCGTGGTGCTTCCGGCCGACGTGCAGCGCCGGCTAGGCGAGCACGCGCTCCTCCTGCGGGACTCCAAGACCCTCAACCGCCTAGAGCGCGAGTTGATGGCCGAGCGTATTGCGGAGCTGGCTCAAACCGTCCGCACCGTGACGGTCTCAACGGCCGAGATTAATGAGCACGGTGTCGGCTGGGCCAATCGCGAGGCCTTCCGCCGGCTGATCGAGGCCATCGAGGCGCCGGCCTACGTCGTTGATGGCCGCGTTGCGCCGCCGGTCTCCGCCGCGCGAGCATCGCGCGTGCTCGTGCTCCCGCGAGCGGATGCTACCGTGCGCGCGGTGGCGGCGGCCTCCATCGTCGCCAAGGTCTACCGCGACCGGCTGATGCGCGAGCTACACGAGCGCTGGCCGCAGTACGGCTGGGCACGAAACGTCGGCTACGGCACGCCGCAGCACATCACCGCCATTGAGCGGCACGGCACCACCCCGGAGCACCGGACGGCCTTCGTCCGCACGGCTCTGCTGCGCCGGACCATCCAGCGCCGGCAGACCACCGATGAAAGCTATCGGCAAGCGTCCCTAGCGCCGGAGCAGACTGCCGCTCGCCATGGGCCAGGACGCGATGAGTAAGCGTCCGCCCACGCTGGCGGACCATCGCCGCGGTCTGGGCCGCCGCGGTGAGGCGCTGGCCGCGGCCTACTTCCGCACTCACGAATATAAGATCATCGCGCGGAACTATCGCTGCCGCGCCGGTGAGATGGACCTCATCGTGGAACGAGACGGAACCCTGGTCTTTGTCGAGGTCCGCACGCGGCGCGGAACCACTGCCGGCACGCCCGAAGAGAGCATTACCCCAGCCAAGGCGCAGCGACTCATCACCGTCGCCGAGACGTTTCGTCAGGAGCGGCCGGACACGCCGGATTCATGGCGCATTGACCTCATCGCCATCGAGGTCAGCGAGCGAGGCCGCCTGCTCCGCCTCGATCACATCCCTCACGCCGTCGAAGGGTAGTCCGCCCCGCAGGAAAGCCTTGCGGTTGGAATGGTCAGGTGGCGCGAATGAACTCCAGACCGGGGATGTCGGAGAAGTCGCGGTCATGCGAAGCTAACGGACACTCCAACAGGATGGCGGTCGCGGCAATCCAAGCGTCCGCCGTGTTCAGCCGGCGCCCGGCCGTTTCCCGTTCGCTCCGCAGCTCTGTGGAGATTCGCACCATATCAAGGTTGGGCCAAACCACCTCGAACTGGTCGAGATGTCGCCTGAGTATGTTTTTACGCCTATTGCTCCAGCCGTCCTTGACCGCTCCAAACCACGATTCCTCCAACGTCTGGAACGAAATGAGCAGCCAGTGCCCACGAATCCGCTCCCGGTAATAGGCAACAGGGTCATTTCTCCGGAAGAGTAACGATACGACGGACGTATCTAGGACGATGAGTGCGGGATTCGTAATCATGAAGCCTCTCGGCTTTCCCGGAGGGTGCGATTATAGGACTCCCACTCTTCATCCGTCAGATCAATCGTGACTATGTTGTCGGGATCAAAGACCTTCGGATTGGGGTCGTTGCGGAAGGCTTCCAGGTCGAACGGTTTGCCCTCGGCGCGTGGTGTACGGATCTGCTCGACCTGCACCGTTGGGTGGGTATCATCCTGGTCGCACCGGGTGCGACCTCGGACCGCGACGTGCCGTTTAACCGAGCGGCGCATCTCATCATCGAGTGCAGCGCCGAACCGCAGCCGCACGCATTCACCGGAATAGCGGTAGAACTGCGCTGTCCGCTGTGCCCAGTTCACTTCCTTTAGCCAGCCGTACAAGTCTGTTGCCTCTTCCGCGACCTGCTCCGGTTGCTCTCGTTGGAGTGCTGCCTCGTCCGAGACCTGATCCCGTTGCTCTTGCCCCGCATCTTGCCCGGCGTGGATGGTGCCGGTACCGGGCTTGGCAGTTGTAGTCATTGGACACCCTCCGCTGCAACGTTGACGGTGGCCTGCCTTACGTTGAGTGTACACCTCACCCCGCCACCAGGACTCCTCTTCCCTGGCAGGGAAGGGGCCGGAGGGTAGGTCCGCGCTCTAGGTCATCACCATGCCGCCGGTGACGTTGTAGGCCTGGCCGGTGATGTAGGCGGCATCGTCACTGGCGAGAAAAGCCACCAATCCCGCCACATCCTCCGGCGCCTGGACCCGGCCGAGTGGGACCCCCGCCAGCCGCCGCCGGATCGTCTCCCCTACCGGCACCCCCTCCTGCGCGCTGATGACCTTGTCAATGTGCTCCCACATCGCCGTAGCCACGATGCCGGGACACACGGAGTTCACCGTGATGTTGTGGGGCGCGAGGGCAAGCGCCGACGCCTGCACCAGGTTCACGACCGCGCCCTTGCTTGCGGAGTAGTGGGCAAAGTACGGATTGGGGCGCCGGGCCGCCGCGGACGCGGTGCAGATAATCCGGCCGCCGGTGCCTTGGGCGATCATCTGGCGCGCCGCCGCCTGAATGCCAAAGAGCGTCCCCTTCAAGTTGACTGCCTGGACACGATCCCAGTCCTCCTCGGTGAGGTCAAGGAGCGCCTTGACCTGGATAATGCCGGCGTTGTTGTGGATGACGTCGAGCCGGCCAAATGCTTGCACGGTCTTGGCTACCATCGCGTCCACTTGGGTCTTGTCGGTGACGTCGGCTTGGAGCGCCATTGCCCGCCCACCCGCCGCTTCGATAGCGGCGGCAACCGTCTCCGCCCCGGCGCGGTTGTAGTCGGCGACAACGACGGACGCGCCTTCCTGACCGAATCGCTCGCACACCGCTCTGCCAATGCCAGCCGCGCCGCCGGTGATGATGCTGACCTTGCCGGCCAATCGTTGCGCTGCGCTCATGTCTCTTGTCTCTCCGCCCAGGAGCTTGTTTTGCCCCCTACTTGGTATCTACGCCAAACGTCCGATTCTCCAACGGGAAGGACACTCGCGCGCCGCCTTGCTGATGGGAGAGGTGTAGCCCCAGCACCATTTCCAGCGCCCGTGCTGCCCGTACCTCGTCGCAGCTCGTCGTGCTGCCCTCGTCGAGCACCTGCACCAGCTCGGCCATTTGCGCGACGGCAAAGCTCTGTTCGGTGGGCGGCGAAAGCAGCGGCCCCGGCTCCAGCACCGCACTGTGCGAGGAGGCCCGCCGCCAGAGTTGGATGTGGTGCAGGTCGTTCCAAATCTGAATTTTGCCTTCGCTGCCGGAAATCTGGAACGTCCGCGGCCACGGTGAGGCGGCTTCCATCAGCAGATGGACGCCGTTACGCATCATGATGTACCCGCCGCCGGTCGGGTCCATCGTCGGCCATTGGTCCTGCGGCAGGTCCGCCGGCACGTCTACAACACCGCAGGCCCACTCCGGGTCCACGTCGCCGGCGAACCCCGCCAAAGCGTCCGTCTGGTGGGTGCCGAGATGCAGGAGGGTACCCATGGCGCTACAGGTGATCGCCCGCACCTCGCCGATAGCTCCCTCTTGAATCCACTCTAGCGCCTGCCGGTAACGCACGTTCCACCGCGCGACGTGGCTGCACGAGTACGCGACGCCGTGGGTGCGGCAGGCGGCGATAATCCGGTCCGCCTCGGCCATCGAGGTAGCGATGGGCTTCTCGCAGTAGATGCCCTTGACCAAACCGGTCTCGGCGACTCCGGCGGCGAGAGCAGCGTGCGTGCTGCCGTAGGAGGTCACGATGGCCACGATGTCGGGCCGCTCTTGTTCGATCATCTCCAGGTAGTCGGTGTAGGCAGCCGGAATATCCCAGCGCTGCTGCATCCGCTCGGCCAGCTCGCGGTCCAGGTCACAGCAGGCCACCAGTTCCACGCGGTCAATGGCGCGGCACACCGAGGCCATCGCGCCGGGGACCCACTCGGCGCTCCAAGGGTCGTTCTCGTCACGTTGGCTTTGCAGGTCGTCAGACCAGCTACCCATCCGCGAGCAGCCAATGCAGACCACCCGGTACGTCTTCGACATCCACTTCCTCCTCTACCAGCGCGCAGACCGGCCCGAAATCGGCTAATCCGGTGTCCGGCTCAGACCCGCTCGAACACGATCTGTCTCATGCCCCACTCGGTAGTGGCCGCGGCGTCGGCATTATCTGCCTCAGCTTCCAGTGCGTTCGCCAGCCCGTGGATTGTGTCGGCGCCATACGTCTCGGCGACGAACGGATGGTCCCGCCACGTCTCCAGGTTCAGCCGAAACATCGTCGCGGCGCGCCCGTCCGGCACCCGCAGCCGCCGGACGGTATCTATCTTACTCCTCAGCGGGCCAGGCGCGGCGACGTTACTCAGAGTCGGGCCGACGTACAGGCGATTGCCTTGGTGTTCGAGCAGCGCGGTCAGGATGGCCAGGTAGCGCGACAGCACACGATTGGCGGTGCTGATCGAATCCACCTCGTCCAGTAGGAGTAAGCCGCCTGGCACGAGCTGCATGGCCCAGCCGCGGATCGTAGTCGTCGGGTCGCTCAGGTGGGTGGCGACGAACCGCGCGTAGATGAGGTCGGCCGGCCCGACCGGAAAAGGGACGGCGGCTGCGTCGTGAACCAGATACGACACGTTGCTGCCGCCAGTACGCCGTGCCTCCGCGATGAACGCCTCCGAGCGGTCAATGCCCACCGTCCGCAGCGGCCGCAGCACGTCGGCGACAAGCCGCGTGGTGTAGCCCGGTCCGCAGCCGACGTCCACGGCGAGACCGGGCCTGTCGGGCGCCGCCGCGCGCAGAAACCGCCGCGACGACTTGGCGAACACCTCGGCCAGCACCCGCAGCCGATGCGAGGCTACGTCGCTGTCACCGAACAGATACCGAGGCGGTCTTAAGCCGGCGCCCTGCCGTGCAGCCACACCCTCACCTCCCTGGATCCGACCGTCGTAGAGCGGCACCGCTGAGTATAGTAGCGGCACGGGGACCGGCTGCACCCCTCTCCCGCCGCCGCGGGAGGTCATAGGGGGCCGGAGCCTGAACAGGGAGGGAATGACGATGAAACTGGTGCGGTTTTGCGATCCGGTAGCGGGGAACCGCGTGGGTGTGCTGGAAGGAGATCACGTTGTGCCGCTCGACGGCCGGCGTACTACAACAGACCTGATTGAGGAGGCCATCGAGCGCGGGCAATCCCTTGCGGAGGTGGCCGCGCGGGAGCGCGCCGGGTCATCGGAGGCGCCTCAGCCATATGCCGACCTCGACGCGCCACCGGCGGCCGACCGCGCCCATCTCATCAGTCCCATCGCAGCGCCGGAAATCTGGGCGTGCGGCGTGACGTATCGGCGCAGCGCCGAGTTCCGCGAGGGCGACATGCAGACCGGCAAGGGCATCTACGACATGGTCTACGACTCGGCGCGCCCCGAAATCTTCTCCAAGGGCGGCGACTCCCGCTGCGTTGGTCCCAACGCGGCTGCCACCATCCGCGCCGACTCGGCGATTACCGTGCCGGAAGCCGAGTTGGCCTACGTGCTCGGCGCGAACGGCGAGATCGTCGGCTACACCATCTGCGACGACGTCTCGGCGTGGGACATCGAGCGCGAAAATCCGCTCTACCTGCCGCAGTCGAAAGTTTTCTACGGCTGTACCGTGCTTGGGCCGGTGCTCGTGACGAGCGACGAGTTGACCGATCCGTACAGCTTGGAGGTGCGCTGCGTGATCGAGCGGGCAGGGCAGGTGATCTTCGACGAGTCGGTCGGGACGGACCGGATCAAGCGGCGGTTCGATGAACTGACCGAGTACCTGACGCTCAACAACCCCATCCCAATCGGCACGGTCGTCTCGACCGGTACCGGCGTCATCGTCCCGCCGGAACTGGGCCTGCACGCAGGAGACAACGTAGCAATCACGATTACCGGCATCGGCACCCTCCGCCACACGATGGCCAAGCTCCCCCGCGACTGGACGGCCTAGCCTCCGCCAGCGTGGTGGGGCGCCTGGTAGACTGGCTGCCGAACGTTAGGGGAGGTCGCTGGCCATGCAGCTTATTGACTCGCACCTACACATCTGGTCGTCGGATGAGGGCCGCTTTCCGTCCGGTGCCGAGGGTCCCGGTGGGCAGACGTGGGATGCCGCGGTCGAGACGCTCCTCGGCTATATGGATCGGCACGGGGTGGAACAGGTGGTGGCCATCGGCCCGCGGCGCTACCTGCAAGACGCGAGCTATCTGCTCGATGCCACCAAGCGCTATCCCGACCGCGTGATCCCGGCGGCGCGGGTCCATGCGGACGATCCGGCGGCCGTCAGCCTGCTCCACGAGTTGGCCAACGAGCACAACGTGCGCGGCATTCGGCTGGCCTGCTATCGCCGGCAGAGCAGCGCGTGGCCGGCCGAGGCGGCCTTCGAGCCGGTGTGGCGGGCCTGCGCCGACCTGGACATCACCGTCGGCTTTCTCACCAACCCGGACGAGCTACCGGCGATAGGCGCGGCCGCGGGCCGGCATCCGCAGGTCAAGGTGGTCATTGACCATTGGGGTGGTCTCCGGGCTGCGGAAGGGCCGGCGTTCGACCGCTTTGCGACCGTGACGGCGCTGGCGAGCCGGCCGAACGTCTACCTGAAGGCGACCTGCTTCCGACGCACGTCGCTGGCCGAATTCCCCTTCACGGACGTGCATCCGCTGCTGCGGCGGGCGCTCGATGCGTTCGGCCGCGAGCGTGTCATGTGGGGCACTGACTTCGGCGGCGGTGTTAATGGCGGGGAAGAGTATGGGGAAGAGGTAGCCGCCATTACCGAGCACCTAGACTGGCTTTCGCCGGCGGACAAGGAGTGGCTCCTGCGGCGGTCGGCGCTGCAAGCCTGGCGAGGCACGGCTTGAGGATGGAGACCTGCACCTAACCCCCGGCCCCTTCCCTGATGAAGGTTGCGAACTTGATTAGGTAGTGTGTTGACCCCCACCCTGACCCTCCCCCGTCCCGACAGGGGAGGGAACACACCCGTCCCCCCGCCGCAGCGGGGGGGCCATAGGGGGGCTACATCCCACTACCTGATTTAAGTTGTCAACTTTCATTAGGGAGGGGGATGGGGGTAGGTACAGGGCCTGATCCTGCACGAGACGAGGACTGAGCAATGGAAGAACACCTGATCCGCTTGACGAGCGACCTCGTAGCCATCGAGAGCGTCAATCCCGGCTATCCGAGCGGCCGCCGCGGCGAGGGCGCGATGGCGACGTTCGTCGAGGATTACTGTCGGCGGCTGGCTCTGGACGTGCAGCGGCAGCCGGTCCATCCGGGGCGCGACAACGTAATGGCTCGTCTCACGGTGCCCGGCGCCCGCCAGACCTTGCTCTTCGAGGCGCACATGGACACGGTCGCGGGGGACTCGATGGGCGAGCGGGCGTGGCGCCCCGAAGTGCGCGACGGGCGGCTGTACGGTCGCGGCTCCTGCGACACCAAAGGCTCGCTGGCCGCCATGCTCGTGGCGCTGGAGCTACTGCTGGCCCGCCGCGACGAGCTGAACATGAATGTGGCGCTGCTGGCGACGGTAGACGAAGAGCTCCAGTTCACCGGGATCAGGCACTTCGTGGACAGCGACGAGCGTGTGGAGGCCGCGGTCGTCGGTGAGCCGACCGACTTGCGCGTCGTGATCGCCCACAAGGGCTGTCTGCGGATACAGGTCTCGACGGTGGGCCGCGCCGCGCATAGCGCCCGCCCGGAGGTCGGCGTTAATGCCATTGACCACATGGCCGACGTGCTGTACGCGCTGCGGGGACTCCAGGAGCGCCTGCCTGAACGTGAGCACCCGCTCGTCGGCTCTCCTACCCTTAGCGTCGGGATCATCGAGGGCGGCACGGGGGTCAACGTCGTGCCGGACCGCTGCACCATTGACATTGATCGGCGTACCATCCCCGGTGAAGGCATGGAGAGCGCCCTCGCCGAGATCGAGGCGCTCCTCGCCGACGTGCGGCGCGCGCGCCCCGAAGTGCAACTCGAGGTTAGTCCGCCCACCACCGACGACTGGCCGCTCGACACGCCGGTTGACGCCGCCGTCGTCCAAGCCGCCCAAGCGGCCTGCCGCACGCTCGGACGCCCGGACACGCTCGTGGGCGTGCCGTATAGTACGGATGCCAGCAAGCTCTGGGCGCTGCGGGAGGTGCCGAGCATCGTGCTCGGTCCAGGCTCCATTATGCAAGCGCATACGGCCGATGAGTTCGTGCCGGTCGCGCACCTGAGCGCCGCCGCCGAGCTATACACGCGCACGGCGCTGGAGTTGAGTGAGCGGTTGCCGGGGCGTAGTTGAGTCCCCTCTGGTCCCCCGCTACGGCAGGGAGACGGCGGCATTGGCCGCTGCGACGCCGGGGGCATGATATATCCCCTCCCCCATTGCGACGGGGGAGGGCGAGGGTGGGGGCAATATGAGGATTACCGATTGGCTGTACCTCGTCGGCAGTGGACAGGTGGGCTTTCGCCTGACCGACGACTACGACTGCCACGTCTATCTGCTCGACGGTGGCGAGGAATATGCGCTCATTGACGCCGGTGGCGGGCGTTCGACGGACGAGATTGTCGCGCAGATCGTACGGGAGGGGCTTGATCCCCAGCGGGTAGCGGCCCTCTTCGTCACCCATGCCCACGTAGACCACGCCGGCGGCGCTGCCGGGCTGCGCGAGCGGCTGGGGCTAGAGGTGGCTGCCTCGCCCGAAGTAGCCCAATACCTGCGCTCCGCCGACGAGCGAGGCAGCAGCCTCGACGTAGCCCGTGAGGGCGGCGTGTATCCGCTCGACTTTCCATTCGAGCCGTGCCCGGTGAACCGAGAGCTTGCCGACGGAGACACCGTGCAGGTTGGCAATCTGGTCATTGAGGCACTCGCCACTCCCGGCCACTCCGCCGGGCACCTCTCCTACGTCGTGCGGCGGGATGGCGAGGTCTCCGCGTTCACCGGCGATGCCCTGTTCGCCGGGGGTGCCATCCTGCTCCAGAACATCTGGGACTGCTCGCTCCACGACTCGATTCGGAGCGTCGAGCGCCTGGCCGCGTTGTCGCTGGACGGCCTCTATCCGGGCCACGCCACCTTTGCCGTGCGCGATGGGCGCCGCGAGGTGGACAAGGCCATGGAGTCCATCCGCCAGCGACTCCCGCCGCGCCAACTCCACTAGCGGCTGGGCGGGCGCGGGCAGACGGCTGTTTGATAGCATAGTGACCCGGAGCCGCAGTGTGATCTGCCGGTTCCGGGTTGTCTGGCCGCCGCTTGGGCTCGGTACCGTGGGCAGCTGACCAATGTGCTGCCGGCAGGCCCGGCTTGTCGCGGCGTACGTCGAGTGAACGAAGAAGGGGATTAGCCAGGAGTCATATGTTTGTCACACTACGCGAAGGTGAAAGTCAGGAAGCACTACTGAAACGCTTTGGTAAAGGAGTGCAGAATAGCGGACTCTTGCGCCAGGTCAAGGCCAAGCGTTTCTTCGTATCCCGCAGCGAACGCAATCGGATTGCAGAGCGCAAGGCGATGGCACGGCACCGGCGGCGGCTACGCAAGGAAGCATCCGCCGAGGCTCGCCGCATGACTCGCGGCCGCAGCCGCTAACTACGGCCCGGCGCTCGTCATTCCGGTGGAAGCCTGAATCCGGGCTATTCGTGGTCCCCGGCCCTTGTCATGGCGCTGGAAAGCGCCCGATTCCTGCCCGGCGATGACTTGGGCGCTCGTCATTCTCGCGCAAGGAGCCCCTTGCGTAACCCGTCATTCCCGCGCAAGCGGGAATCTAGACGCTCCTGCCCGGCCAGGGGAGGCAGCCGGGGGTAGGTCCCACACCCGACGGTCCCTCCGTCGCTACTCGCCCGGTGCTCTATCGCAGCTATAATCACCTGGAGGGCGCGCACCGGCCCGCTGCTGCCGTAGTGCGCGGCTCGCTACCGACCACAGAGGCGCTACCGTGCTGCGCTGTCACTCGCCACGTTGCGAGGCCGCGCGTTGGTGCCGCAGGGAGCAGGACCGATGATGGATGCAATTGGCCGGCTGTCGGAAATGAGCCGCCAGGTGTTGGCGCTGGCGAAGAAGGAGGCGGCCTTCTTCCAGCACGAACAGATCGGCACCGAGCACATTCTGCTGGCGATGACTGCCGTCCCTGAAGCCTTGGCCACGCGCCTGCTCCGGCGGCAGGGCATTGATCCGCAGGTCGTGGTCCGTGAGATCGTCTCCAACCTGACGATTGGCCAAGCCGCCGACAGCCAGAACATTGTCCTCTCGATGGCTGCCCGCCGCACGATTGAGGTGGCGAGCCGCCAGGCCCAGCGCATGAATGCCGAATACATCGGCACCGAGCACCTGCTCCTCGGCATGTTGCATGATCGTGATAGTCTCACTACGCGCATCTTGGTCAAGCTCGGCTTGGATATCGCCGCGCTCCATCGCCAGGCCGGTGGCCTGACCGAGCGCGTGCGTGCGGGTGCGGGTGCGGGTGCGGGGACGAGGACGCGGCGGCGCAAGCGGACGCGGCGCGAAGGCAAAGCGTCGCTCCTGAGCACCTACGGCCGCGACTTGACCCAGCTGGCGCGCGTGGGCCGCACCGACCCGCTGGTCGGGAGGGAGCAGGAGCTACGGCGCCTGGCACAAGTGCTGCTGCGCCGTACCAAGAACAACCCGGTGCTGGTGGGAGACGCTGGCGTTGGCAAGACGGCCCTTGTCGAAGGGCTGGCCCGTAGCATCACCGCCAAGGAAGCGCCCGCCGCCCTCCACGGGATGCGGATTGTCCAGCTCGATCTGGCCGGCGCGGTCGCCGGAACGAAGTATCGCGGCGATTTCGAGGAGCGGCTCAAGGGCCTGCTGGCCGAGATCGTTAAGGCGGGGAACGTTATCGTCTTCATTGACGAGCTGCACATGCTGTTGGGTGCCGGCGGGGCGGTCGGGGCACTGGACGCGGCCAGCTTGCTCAAGCCGGCTCTCGCGCGGGGCCTGATCCGCTGTATTGGTGCTACCACGTGGCGTGAGTACCGGCGCTACATCGAGAGCAATGGGGCGCTGGCGCGGCGCTTCCAGCCCGTCGAGGTGGTCCCGCCCTCGACGGACGAAACCGCGGATATCTTGCGCGGCCTGCGCGAGGTCTACGAGACGTTCCACGGCGTCATCATCGGCGACGACGCGCTGGTGAGCGCGGCGCGGTTGTCCCAGCGTTACATCATGGACCGGGCGTTACCGGACAAAGCGATTGATGTCGTAGACGAGGCGGCGGCCAAGGCGAAGGTCAAGCGGCTGACCCCGCCGCACGAGCTACGCCGCAAGCAGCGGCTGCTGGAGCAGATGCAGACTGAGCGCGACATCGCGATTGATTGGCACGAGTACGAGCGGGCGAACCGCCTCGCCCAGGAAGAGCGCGACCTGCGCTCCCAGATCGAGCAGCTACGCGGCCAGTGGCGCCAGGAGGCGCGATCCACCGCTACGCCAATTGGCCCCGACGATGTGGCGGAGGTCATCGCCGGCTGGACCGGTGTACCGGTGGCCAGCGTCTCGCAGGCCGAGGCCGAGCGTCTGCTCCACGCCGAGGAAGCGCTGTCGCAGCACATCGTCGGGCAGAACGACGCGGTCCATGCCATCTCTCGCTCGCTGCGGCGCGGCGCAGCGCACCTGAGCGACCCCAACCGGCCCATCGGCTCGTTCCTCTTGGTCGGGCCACCAGGCGTGGGCAAGACCGAGCTGGCGAAAGTGTTGGCGCAGTATCTGTTCGACTCGGAAGATACGCTCGTCCGCTTGGATATGTCCGAGTTCTCGGAATACCACACGACTTCGCGGCTCATCGGTGCCCCGCCGGGCTATGTCGGCTACGACGAAGCGGGCAGATTGACCGAGGCAGTGCGGCGGCGGCCGTATTCGATTGTCCTGTTCGATGACATTGACAAGGCGCATCCGCTGGTCCTGACGGTGCTCTTGCAGATCCTCGATACCGGCCACCTTACCGACGCCCACGGTACAAAGGTGAATTTCAAGAACACGATTGTCTTGCTCACCGCGAACTTCGGTAGTGAGGAGCTTAATCGCACTCCCCTGGGCTTTGGTCCCAGCGGTGAGGGGCCGAGCGCCGAAGACCTCCGCCGCAGCGCCGAGGCGGCGGTAAAACGGCGGCTGCCACCGGAGTTCCTCAACCGCCTCGATCAGGTGATTCCCTTCAGCCCGCTAACGCGCGGGGCGATGCAGCGTATCGCTGCCATCCAGCTACGGCGCGAGGCGAGTGTGGCCGAGGAGAAGGGCTACACGCTGCGGTGGAACGAGGAAGTTATTCGCTTCCTCGCCGAGCACGGCTACGGTCCGCTGGACGGGGCGCGACCGGTGCGCGGCCTGCTGCAGAAGTATGTCGAGGACGCGCTGACTCAGGCCGTGCTCGACGGTGACTTCGTGCCCGGCGACACGATTGAGTTGACCGTCGAGGACGAAGACCTCAGGCTCGTCAAGCAAGAGCTGGTCCCGGCCTAGCCTAGTGGTCGGTGGTCAGGGACTGATCACTCACGGAGGCAAGAGTCTTGGATTCCTGCCTTCGCAGGAATGACCGGGGAACGTCAACAACGCAGCACCAGCCGGCGCCGCGGAACATGAGGCGATCCACATGAAACTGCCGCAGCGGCGCCACGTGGTGCTCTACAGCAAGGAAGACTGCCATCTTTGCCAGGAGGCGAGGGCGCAGATCGAGCGCGTGCGGCGGCGCGTCGGCTTTCGGTTTCGAGAGGTGGACATCGCGGCGGATCCGGCGCTGCTGGCACGGTACGTGTTGGCGGTACCCGTAGTGGCGGTTGACGGTCGTGAGGCGCTCGTGTCGCGCGTCAGCGCGTGGCGGCTACTCTGGGCGCTACTGCAATGAGGCCTCCGCTACACTCCACGGCCGAGTGAGACCATGGACCCGGTACACCTGTCGCTGATCGTGGCATTCGGCGCCGGGGCGCTTTCCTTTGCCTCGCCCTGCGTGCTCCCACTGGTGCCGGCCTATATCGGGCATCTGGCCGGTCGGTCCGTCGGGAAGGAACCGGACGCCGGGCAGCGGAGCGAGACGCTGGCCCATGCGCTGGCGTTTGTGCTGGGGTTTTCGGCCGTCTTTATTGTGCTGGGCGCGTCGGTCGGACTGGTCGGCTTTATCGTCCGCGAGCAACTGCCCTGGCTGCGTTGGGTGGGTGGCGCCATCCTGGTCGTGATGGGCCTCCACGTCGCCGGTGTGCTGCGTATTCCCGCGCTGTATCGTGAGCTTAGGCTCCCATTTCGGCCCAGCCGCCGGCTTGGTATGGCCTCGTCTTTCCTGGTCGGCAGCATCTTTGGCGCTGGGTGGACTCCGTGTATCGGGCCGATTCTCGGCGCTATCCTACTCTACGCCTCGACCACGCAGACGGTAGGACAGGGCGCGCTGCTGCTGACCGCCTACTCGCTGGGCCTTGGTGTGCCGTTCCTGATCGCCGCCCTGGCGCTCGACCGCGTGCTGGGTTTCTTGCGCCGCCTCAATCGGCAGGCGCAGTTGGTGGAGTGGACCAGCGGCGCTTTACTCGTCGGGATGGGATTTGTCGTGATGTTCAACCTGATTGGGCGCCTGGCGTCTATCTTTCCCACGTGGATTGTCTAGGCGCTGGTGGCCTGGCAATCCTCCGTGTTGCCAGGCTACCAGCTACGCCAAGGGCACGAGGGAGCGGCGGATGGCTGCCGCAATATCCTCGACTGTCTCCCCTCGCGCCAGCCGCAGGAGCCATGCTGCTCGTTCTTGTTGACTCGCTGAGACGGCGTAACCATTGGCGGCCAAAAACACGCGCAACGCCACGTGAGCAGTGCGCTTGTTTCCATCCTGAAAGGCGTGCGCCTCCACAATCCCGTGCGCCAGTACGGCGGCCTGCATTGCGAGATCAGCGTCGGTGTACGCTGCGTACTGCCGGGGTCGCGCCAGCGCACTCTCCAGCTTGTCCATGCCGCCACCGAGTAAATGGTCAGTGGCTTGTTCCCACGTCAAGCCAAGCGTATCGGCATGGAATCGGATTGCTTCTTCCGAACTCAGGTAGGTTAGGGATTCCAAGGCGCCCAAATCACTGCTTGATGGGCGCAGCAAGCGTCTGCGCGGGTGGGGAGGATGCCGCTTGCTGTTGCTGGTCGGAGGTGGCTGGCGCCTCGCCTCGGTCGTAAGCAGCAAGAATCTCCAGCGCTTCCCGGTCTTCAGCGACGATCCGGCGAGAGAGCGCGGCGATTTCCGGGCGGACGTTCGGCACGTTCGGCTTCCCTAGTGACGGCTGCTGCTTGCTGTGCTGAACCCTGGTCATCGTGCTCCTCCTGGAATAAAGCGCCACCGTGTCAGTGTAGCATGGAGCCACTTGGTCCGGAGCCTGGCATGTCAAGGGCGTGCGGATGCGCTACTATCTGGCCTGATACCGCACGAGAAGGGAACGCATTCATGTCCCTCGCAGGTCCTCCAACACGCCTTATCCGCGCTGCGCGGCTGCTCGACGGGAGCGGGGCGCCGCCGGTAGACGATGGGCTGGTCGTCGTCGCAGGCGAACGTATCGCCTGGGCCGGGCCGGTCACTGCCGCGCCTGCGGAGTACCGGCACTTCTTGGACGGGGCAGAGGCGCCGCCTGGCAGCCAGTTGGCCTCCTACGCCGACGGTACGGTGCTCCCCGGTCTGATTGATACCCACACCCACTTCTCGCTGCCCGCCGATGGTCGGCCCTACGAGCCGGTCATGGCCGAACCCGATGGGCTGCACCTCCTCTACGGGGTCCGCAACGCGCGACTCCACCTGGAGGGCGGTGTGACGACGGCCCGGGACCTCGGTGCCCGGCGGCGGGTGGCCTTCGATCTGCGTGCCGGTCAGCGGCAAGGCCTATTTCCGGCGCCGCGCCTGCTCGTCGCCGGGCGCTCCATCGCTTGCACCCGCGGACACTTCTGGTTTTGCGGCGAGGAAGCGGACGGCCCGGACGCCGTGCGTCGCTCGGTGCGCCGCCTGGTCCACGAGGGCGCCGATGTCATCAAGGTAATGACCACCGGAGGAGGGACGGCCGGCACATTGCCGGAGCATGCCTCGTACACCACGGCGGAGCTACAGGCGCTCGTAGACGAGGCTCACGGGTTCGGTCGCTTGGTCGTGGCCCATTGCCGCGGCCTTGAGGGAATGAAGCGGGCCGTCGTTGCGGGTGTTGACGTGATGGAGCATTTGCAGTTTCTGTCCCCCGGGAATGGTGGCCAGCCACCGCAGGCCGCCTTCGATCAGCAGGTGGCGGATCTACTCGGCGAATCCGCAGTATTCCTGAGTCCGACCATTCAAGCCCTCGGCTATAACGTCGTCTGCCGGCTCCGGGCGCGCCGCGACGCGGCAGGGCCGGAAGCGCTCACGGACGCGGAGCAGCAAGAGCTGGCCGAGACCGAAGCGCGTGTGAATGCCCACTTCAACGTCCTCCGCCAACTGCTCGATCTGGGCTTGGCCGACCGGTTCATCGCCGGCTCGGACTCCGGGCCGGGGACCGTCTATTTCGGTAACTTGCAGCTGGATTTGGAAGCGCTGGTGCTGGCCGGTCTCAGCCCGTTGCAGGTCATCGTGGCCGCCACCTCGCGGGCCGCTCGCGCTGTCGGTCTGGACCATGAGATCGGCTGTCTGAAGCCGGGGCTGGCGGCCGATCTTCTCGTCGTGGACGGCGACCCGGCGACCGACATCGCGGCCTTGCGCCAGGTACGCGCCGTATATCAAGGTGGACGGCTCGTGCATGAGCGGCGCTGATGCTGTATGGCGCGGTGAGAGCGTGCAGTTCCTGGATAAGAGACTCGGCGTTGGAATGAGATGCTATAGTGAAGGGACTATCGCATGTCTATCCGAATAACGTCTCTCCGCGCCGGTATGCCGGGCTTCGTCACTGGTGTTGCCCGTCTCCTTGACTTCGGCGGGGCGCTGCATGTTCAGCGACGCCATTACCAACCCGGTCTCCCGCCTGGTCTAGCCGACTATCTAGCGATTCAATCGGATTGGATGGCTACCGGGCAGGATATCCAGCGGGCGATCAGCGTTCTCGACCCGACGCCGGGCAGGAGCACGGAGCAGTGGCAGGGTTGCGGGGCGAGTGTGTCAGGCGTTGCGTTCGCCGTCGCGCTTGCCGATGTGTCGGATGTCGCTGCCCTTGACGAGGAAGACGACTTGCTCCGCGAGGTTGGTCGCGTGGTCGCCAATGCGCTCGAGGGCCTTATTCACCGACTGTACCCGCGTGCAGGCCTCGATGAGGCTGGGGTTTTCGTGCATCAGCGGCAGTAGATCATCGTAGACGCGGTCGTACAGGTCATCTACCTCTTCGTCGCGGGCGATGACTTGCTCTGCCTGCCCCACGTCGGCGTTGACAAAGGCATCAATCGCACCCCGCACCATCTCCTGAGCGATGCCCGCCATATGCGGGATGTCCACGTAGGGTTTCGGCTGGGGCAGCGCACTCAAGTTGATGGCCCGCTTGCAGATCGTGACGGCGAGATCACCGGTCCGCTCGAGGTCGGTGACCATCTTCAGCGCAAAGGTGACGAAGCGCAGGTCGGAGGCCACCGGCTGCCGCCGGGCCAAGATATGGATGCATAGCTCGTCAATCTCCATCTCGGCGCTATTGACCTTGTAGTCGTCTTCAATGGTGGCTTTGGCAAGCTCAACGTCGCGCTCGACGAGCGCCTGGGTTGCGTGCGCGATCATCTGCTCGACCTGGCCCGCCATGAGCAGCAGTCGGTGCCGCAGCTCGCGCAGCTCGCGCTCGTATTCGCGGTCGGTGTGCTCCCGTGCTTCCGTGGCGGTTGCCATCTCCTACCTGCCTTTCCTCTGTCCGGGGAACAGGTCAGCCGAACTTGCCGGTGATGTAGTCCTCGGTGCGGTCATCCGTTGGCGCCGTGAAGAGTTGTTTCGTCGGCCCGTACTCGATCAGGTCGCCGAGCAGGAAGAATGCCGTTCGGTCGGAGACACGTGCGGCCTGCTGCATGTTGTGCGTCACGATGACGACCGTGTACTCCTCGCGCAGCGCGTACACAAGGTCCTCGATCCGCGCGGTCGCAATCGGATCGAGCGCCGAGCACGGCTCGTCCATGAGCAGCACATCCGGGTTCACCGCCAACGAGCGGGCAATGCAGAGGCGCTGCTGCTGCCCCCCGGAGAGGCTCCCGCCGGGCTTGTCGAGCTGGTCCTTCACTTCGTCCCAGAGTGCCGCCCGCTGCAACGCCTGTTCAGCAATGTCATCGCCCTCGCCACGTCGCAGTGAGTGGGTGAGCCGTAGACCGGCCAGCACGTTGTCACGGACGGACATCGTGGGGAAGGGGTTCGGCTTCTGGAACACCATCCCGATGTGGCGGCGCACGCGCACCGGGTCTACCCGCGGTCCGTAGATGTCCTCGCCATTGAAGAGCACCTCGCCGCGCGCACGGGCGCCGGGCACAAGCTCGTGCATGCGGTTGAGGCAGCGGATATAGGTGGACTTGCCGCAGCCCGATGGGCCGATCATCGCGGTGACTTGGCGCTCCGGAATCTCCATCGAAACCGAGTGGATGACCTCCTGCTTGCCGTACCAGGCAGAGAGGTTCTTCACCTCGAACTTCACGTTCGCTGCACTATCGTCCGCCGCGAGGCTATCGCTCGCCGTCTGCGGTCGTGGTGGGGCCGTTGGTGTTGTTGCCACGGAAATACCTCGTCGAGCTTAGTAGATGCGCCGCTGCAAGCGATTGCGGAGGTAGATGGCCAGGGCATTCAACAGCAGCAGCGTCACCAGCAGAACCATAATGCCAGCCGCCGCGTCGGCGATGAAGCCGTGCTGTGGTCGAGAGACCCAGTTGAAAATCTGGATGGGCAGCACGGTGAAGGGCGAGTCCAGCCCGGTCGGCAGGAAGGCGATGTAAGTCAGCGCCCCCATCATAATCAGCGGCGCCGTTTCGCCAATCGCCCGTGACATTGCCAGGATCGAGCCGGTCAAGATGCCGGGGAAAGCCATCGGCAGGACCACCTGCCAGATGGTCTGCCAACGTGACGCGCCCAACGCCAGCGCCCCCTCGCGTAGCGAGAATGGGACGGTACGTAGGGCCTCGCGCGAGGCGATGATGATGATGGGCAGGATCAGGAGCGCCATTGTACACGCGCCGGCTATGACGCTACGCCCCATGCCGGAGGCACGCACGAACAACTCCAGGCCCAGCAGGCCGTAAATAATCGAGGGCACACCGGCTAGGTTGGCAATGTTGACCTCGATGATTTGGGCCAGCCAACTGTCGGTGCCGTACTCTTCGAGATAGATGGCTGCGCCGACTCCTAGGGGCAGCGCAATAATGCCGGTTAGCCCGATGACGTACACGCTACCTACGAGCGCGGGCAGGATGCCGGCAAGCTCCGGCTTGCGCGACGGATAGCTAGTCAGGAAGTCCCAGCCGATGCGCTCCGCGCCATCCATGACCACGTCGCCGATCAGGACGAGGAGGACGATCAACGGCAGGGCGATAGCCCCGAGACAGAGGCTCACGAAGATGTGCTCGCGCGTCTTGCTGAGGGGCTGCTCAGTCTGCTGGATTTTTTGCATCTTAGAGTATCCCGCGTGCCTTTCGGGCGAGCCGCTGACTGAAGATGTTCATCGTGAAGGTCATCACGAACAGCATGGCGCCGACGACGAAGATGGTGGAGTACTCCAGCGTCCCGTGCGGGGTGTCGCCCAGGCTCACCTGCACGATATAGGCAGTCATGGTTTCGACGGCGAGCCGCGGATCGAAGGTGAGCCGCGGCTGCTGGCCCGCGGCGATGGTCACGATCATCGTTTCCCCAATCGCCCGCGAGGTGGCGAGCGTTACCGCCGCGGCGATCCCGGAGCGGGCCGTCGGCAGAATAACTTGGAAGATCGTCGGGAGTTTCTGGGCGCCGAGGGCGTAAGCCCCCTCACGCAGGCTGATCGGTACGGCGTACAGGGCATCCTCACTGAGCGAGGAAATCATCGGGATAATCATAATCCCCATGACGATGCCGGGGCTGAGGGCGTTGAACCCGGCCAAGCCGGGAATGAAGCTCTGGAGCAGCGGCGTGACGAAAATCAGCGCGAAGAAGCCGTAGACGATAGTGGGGATGCCGGCCAGGACCTCGAGCGCCGGTTTGATGACCCGCCGCACACCCTCAGCGGCAAACTGGCTGAGGTAGATTGCAGCCAACAGCCCGAAGGGCAGGGCGACCACAATCGCGATGGCTGAGGTGAGCATCGTGCCCGCGACGAGCGGCCATATGCCGAAGTGCTTGTCTAGGAAGAGTGGTGTCCACTGGGTATCCAGGAAGAACTGTGCGAACGATACGAGCCGGAAGAAACCAATCGTCTCGAAAATGAGTACGCCGACGATCCCGGCGGTCGTGAGGATAGAGACCAATCCGCAAGCACGCAATACCAGTTCAATTAAGCGCTCGGCCGGCGACTTCCGGCCGTGCAGTTGCTTCTGCACGGCCGTCCGCCGCCTGGCTCTGTCCTGGGCTGCGACTACGCTTCCCATGTCAATGCAATGCTGCTCCGCTACCGGCGGCTGAGGAGCTCCTCGATGGTAACACCGACTTCGGCGCCACTGGAGAAGACGGTGCCGGATACGCGCTGGTTGAAGCGCTCCAAGGCTAGATCATAGGCCTTGTCGGGCAAGCGGATGTAGCCCACTTCTTCCACCAGAGGCCGGCCTTGGGTGAGATAGAACTCCACGAGAGCCTGCACTTCGGGCCGGTCGGCGCCGGACTTGCTGACGTAGATGAAGATCGGGCGGGCCAGGGGCTGGTAGGTGCCGTTTCCCACGGTCACCAGGGACGGGGCAATCGCTCCTTTACCGTTGTCCTCGTTGCCGTCGTCAATCGGCACGACCTTGAGCTTGTCTTTGTTCTCGACGTAGTAGGCAAAGCCAAAGTAGCCGAGGGCATTCTCGTCCCTGGTGATCCCCTGCACGAGGACGTTGTCGTCTTCGCTGGGGGTGAAGTCGCCGCGGCTGGCTTGGGATTCGCCGTTGATGGCTTCGGTGAAGTAGTCGAAGGTGCCGGAGTCAACGCCAGGGGCGAAGAGCGTGAGTGGCTTGTCGGGGAAGCCGGGCCGAACGTCACTCCACTTCAGGACCTTGCCCTGCGCTGCCGGCTCCCAGATCTTCTTCAGCTCGGCGGTGGTGAGGTGATCCACCCAAGTGTTCTTAGGATTGACCACCACGGCGAGGCCGTCGAACGCAACCGGAAGCTCGATGAACTCGATGCTCTGCTCGCCGCAGAGGGTGACTTCCGAACTCTTGATGGGGCGCGAAGCGTTGGAGACGACGGTTTCGCTGTTGCAGAACTTCTTAAAGCCACCGCCGGTGCCGGAGACTCCGACGGTGATTCTCGCACGGTTGACCTTCTGGAACTCTTCGGCAACGGCTTCGGTGATGGGGAAGACGGTGCTGGAGCCATCAATGGCGATGATGGAGGCCCGGCCTGCCGGGGTGGATGCCGTTCCGCCAGTCGTTTCGGTTTCGCCGCACGCAGCGAGTACCAGCGCGGCGGCACTCAAGATTCCGACTCGTCCGATGTCTCGTCTCTTCACCTCTTGTCCTCCGTCTGTATTGGGTTGGAGCCACTTCCTTCATTGAGAAAGTCTAGGGCGGCATTGTGACGGGACGGTGACAAGCCCGTAACGCGAATGTGGCAGGTGATACCCCTGCCCGGACGTGCTGCGCGCCGCCGTCCTCTCACAGTAAGCCAGGAGATGGGGTGGGAGGAGCGTGGTGTCAGTAAGCAAGTCCCCCATAGGTCCCCCGCTGCGGCGGGGGGACGGTCTCTTCCCTCCCCTGGAGCTGGCTCCGGGGGAGGGCGAGGGAGGGGGCCAGGCCGGGCACTGGCCCCGCTAGGACGAGCGGATGCGGAGTACCTGCCCGATACGGATGAGGTCGGGGTTGCTGATGGCGTTGTCGGTGGCGATGGTATCCACCGTCAGCCCAAAACGGCGGGCGAGGGCACTCAAGGTATCCCCGGCCTGCACGATGTACGTCCTCGCCGGTGCCGGTTCGGCGGCCGCCTTCACTGCCGGTAGCGCTTCCGGGTAAGTGGCTACGCCGGCAGCGATTGCTCCGGCAACCTCCCGGCGTTTGCCAGGACACGATAGGAACCGACGCAGCCGGTCTGGATTGGTCAGGAACTCGCATTCGACGAGCACCGCCGGCATGGCGGTGAGGCGCAGCACCGCGAAATCGGCCGACTTGACGCCGCGGTTGACGTGGTCGGGGAAGGCTGCCGCGAGGTGTCGCATGATGCGGTCGGCTGCGGATTTCCCCGCTGCCGAGCCGGGGAAGTGGAAGACCTCGATGCCCTCGGCCGCCGGATTCGCAGCGGCGTTGGCGTGGATGCTGATGAAGAGGTCGGCTGCGTGGCGATTCGCGTGCGCGGCGCGTGCATCAAGCCTCAGTGACCGGTCGCGGCGGCGGGTCAGGAACACGGAGTGGCCGCGGCGCGCCAGTTCCTCCTCCAGCAGCAGCGCCACGTCCAGCGTGAAGTCACACTCCTTCAGGGTGAGCGCCGGCTCACTGGCGGCGGCCGGAGCGGTACCGATAGCTCCAGGATCGGTCCCGCCATGTCCGGGGTCAATGCAGATTTTCACCGTTTTAGCCTCCTGTCCGGGTGACGCCATGTGCGCGTGTGCTGCGCGTCACTCCGTAGGGGCCATATTGGCTCGGCGGTCTCCTTTACCAACCCCGTACCTCACCCCCCGGCCCCGTCGTGCTGGTACCTGCCGGAGTTCAGGGCGCCCACCAAGGACGCCCCTACAGGGGATGCGTTGCTAGGGCAGTGCCGGGTGGCTGTTGTAGGGGCAACCCTGGTGGCTGCCCGCGTCCCCTTGTGCAGTGGGGAGGCATAGGTGCCGGGAGTTACGTGGGGAGGGGGAGCGTGACCCAGAAGATCGAGCCGCGCGGTGTGGCGGCCTCTACGCCTACCTCGCCGTGCATGGCGAGCACGAGGTGCTTGACGATGGCTAGGCCGAGGCCGGTGCCGCCTTGCTCCCGCGACCGGCCGGTGTCCACGCGGTAGAAGCGCTCGAAAATGCGGTCCCGGTGATGGGGAGCGAGGCCAGGGCCGTCGTCCGCCACCTCGATACGGACGTGCCCCGGTTCAACGCTCCCACGAATCACAAGGTGCCCGTCAGGGAGCATGTACTTCACCGCGTTGTCCAGCAGATTGAGGATGATCTGATCGAGCGCGTCGGCATCCGCCTGAGCGCTGAGGTCCGGCGCCACGGCCAGTTCCAGGGAGAGGCCTTTGGCTTTCCGTTCCTGATCAACGACCTCTAGCGCCCGCTGCACTGCCGGCGCGATCAACACCGGTTCGAGGTGCAGCGGGTATTGGTCGGCCTCGATCTGGGCCAACTCCAGCAGGTCGGCGACGATGCGGGCGAGGCGATCCGCCTGCCGGAGCAGTGCCTCGAGAAACTCCCGCGTATCCGGCGCATTGTCCGCGGCGCTGAGGAGCAAGGTTTCAGCATTGGCGCGGATGACGCTCACCGGCGTGCGAAGCTCGTGCGAGACGTTGGTCACGAAATCGCGGCGGATCGTTTCGAGGCGGCGTAGCTCGGTCACGTCGTGCAGCACGATGACGCTGCCGCCGGTCAGCTGCTGGGAGGTGACGCTGGCCAGCACGCGCCGCGTGGTCGCTGTCGGTAGGTCGAATTCGGTTGTTGACGGCGTACCGTCCTGGGCCTGCGCGACCAGGTCTGGCAGGAGCGGCACCCGGATGGTCTCCAGCAGGGTCCGGCCCAGGGGCGGCTCCGTCAAATCCAGCAGCGTGAGCGCGGCGCGGTTGACCAGGATGATGCGCTGCTCGGCGTCCAGCGCCAGGATCGCGTCGGCAAGCCCTTCGAGCACCGCCGCAAAGCGGTCGCGCTCGGTCGCCAGCGTGGTCACGGCTTGCTCCAAGTCTTCGGCCATGCGATTGAGTGAGCCGGCCAGGCCGCCAATCTCATCAGTGGTCGCAACGGCAATCCGCTGCTGGCGTGCGCCCGCGGCCATGGCGCTTGCGTGCTGCACGAGCGACCGCAGCGTGCGCGAGAGAAAGTGCGAGGCGAGGCCGCTCATGAAGACGGCAATCGCCAGCCCCAGCAGCCCGGCCACGCCGAGCAACACGCGGAGCTGGTTGACAACCGGCTCGATTTCATCGAGCGGCGTGGCCGCGCGTACTACCGCCAGTGCATCCCCTCGCGCCAAGGGCACGGCGACGTAGAGCATGTCGGTGCGGAGCGTGGCGCTGAAGCGGCGGGCGACGCCGCGCCCGTTGGCCAGGGCGGCCACCACCTCCGGACGGGTGCCATGGTTATCGAGCTGCCGGACCTGCTCGATGGTCAGCGCAGAATCGCCGAGGACGGTGCCGTCTTGGGCGATCACCGTCACCCGTGCGCTGGCCGCCTGGCCCAATCGGTCGGCCAGGGGGTCAATCGTCGTCGGTGTGGACCAATCGGGGTGCGACCGAAACAGTTCACGAGCGGTGAGGGCGTGCCGGTGTAGCTCCGTTTCGATTCTGGCCATCAGCAGCCGGCGTAGCTGGTTTTCGAGGTAGGCACCACTGGTCAGGCCGACAACGAGGATCAGAGCGACGGAGACCACGAACAAGCGTCCCCGGACGCCGAGGCTCAAGACTCTGCTCCCTCCGGCCGGGATCGAAAGCGATAGCCCACGCCGCGGATTGTCTCGATGTACCGGCCGGCCGGCCCGAGCTTCTCGCGCAGGCGCTTGACGTGGGTATCTACCGTGCGCGTCGTGACGGCGGCGTCAATACCCCACACGTCGGCTAGGAGCGCGTCCCGAGTCTGCGCGCGGCCGCGGCGCGCGACGAACGTGGACAGCAGCTTGAACTCCAGCGCGGTCAGGCGCAACTCCTCGTCATCGAGCCAGGCGCGGTGCCCGACACCGTCCACCCGCAGGCGGTCGAACACCATCTCGCTGGCTGGCGGCGGTGCCGCCGTGCGGGTGCGACGGAGGATGGCACGGATACGCAGCAATAGCTCGCGGATGCTGAACGGCTTGACCACGTAGTCGTCGGCGCCAAGCTCGAACCCCACGACCCGATCGGTTTCCTGCGACTTGGCGGTGAGCATCACGATGAGCACGGAGCGCGTCCGCTCGCCCATCCGCAGCTGCCGGCAGACCTCGGTGCCCGGCATATCCGGGAGCATCAGGTCGAGGAGAATGAGGTCCGGAACCGGGCCGCTGGCCACAAGCTCCAGCGCGGCCTGCCCGGAGTAGGCACTCCGGGTCTGATAGCCCTCGCGTCGGAGGTTGTATTCGAGCATCCTGACCAGGTCCGGCTCGTCCTCGACGATCAGGATGTGTTGCACCATGCCACCCTCTCACTTGGCCCGCTACGCCTACACCATCCTATTGCTCATCGGATGGTGCGGACTCGGCGACCTGCTCCACGCCGCCGGCTATGATGTTGACCAACTGGCGTAGATACGCCTCACGGTCGGGATCGTTTCGTTCTTTCCTGCGGATGACTTCCTCGTGGAGGACAAAATAGAGCAGCGCGCCCATGAGTTGCTTAGCAAGCCATAGCGGTTGCACGTGTTGCCGCGCTGAATCCGGTAGCACGCGCTCGATGGCGGCCGCCAGCCCCTCTTGCGCTGGGTCAGACAGTTCAGTCAGATACTTCTGCCCCCAGTCCGATCGCTGGTGAGCCGCCAGGAATAGGACCCCCAGCAGCTGCTTTGATCGCAGCTCGGCGACTCCCGTCATGAACCCATGGCCGGCCGCGAAGAGCACTTCCCGTAGGGTTGCGTTGCCGCTCAACTGGCTCACGCCGCGCTGTGGTCCGGCGGCGGCCGCGGTGAAGAGCGCCCCGAGGAGGGCTTCCTTGCTCGGGAAGTAGTGGTAGAGTGAAGCCGGGCGGATGCCCACCGCGTCGGCGATAGCGCGCATGCCGGTGGCTTCGTAGCCGTGCTCGGCGAAGAGGGCCGTGGCTGCATCCAAGACGCGCTGGCGTTGCTCTTGGTGGCGCCTGGTGGGTCCGCGTGGTCGTCTTGCCATCTGGGAACTCCGGCTCGCTCGAGCTGCGCCGCCCTTGGCCGTCTACCCTTGGTGTACCGCAATTAAGTCTCGCTGCTTTCCGGCTTCCCACCAAGTCTAGGACATGCTACACTAGCCTAACGAACGTTCGTTGGAAAGGCTTGCTAGTTATGTTCTCGCTCCTCGCCGCTGCAGTCTCCTCCAAGAAGGGTATCACGGGCATCATTCTATTTTGGCTGGCCGTAGCCGTTGCCATGCAGGTGGTGGCGCCGTCGTTGGAAGAGGTCACCACCAACGAGCAAGAGGACTTTCTGCCGGCCGGTGCCGAGTCGCTGCGGGCCATCCAAGTCATCGCCGACAAGTTCCCGGCGACCGAGGGCATTCCGGCCATCCTCGTGGTCAGCGGCCCGCAGCCGTTCACCCCGCCGGAGCTGGCGGCCATCGAGCGGCTGGACGGCGTACTGCGCTCCGAGACCGCACCGGACCCGATTGCATCCGTCCGTTCGGTGTTCTCGGCACCCCAGGCTCAGGAGGCGTTCGTCGCCCCTGACGACCGGACGATGATGCTCTTCTTGACAATCGTTGGCTCCCCGTCGGAGGAGGCTTTCAGCGAGGCTGTAGACTGGATTCGGGAGCAGGCCGAGCAAGCAATCGCCGGCACCGGCTTGGATGCTGCCGTGACCGGGCCGGCCGGCATCTCGACCGACGCCGCGCGGGTGTTCCAAGGCATTGACTTCCGGATCACGCTCACCACCGTGATTCTCGTGCTTGTGATCCTCCTCGCCGTCTATCGGTCGCCGCTGCTCGCCATCCTGCCCATCGTCTGTGTGAGTTGGGCGCTGCTCATCGCCCAGTCCGTGGCGGCATTGTTGGCGGACCAGTTCGGCCTCCCGTTGAACGGGCAGACGACGGGAGTGATGTCCGTGCTGATGTTCGGCGCCGGCACGGACTTCACGCTGTTCATTGTGGCGCGGTACCGTGAGGAATGGGGTCGGCAGCCGACCCGCTGGGCAGCCATCCGGGTGGCCATGAGCCAGGTCGGACCGGCCATCGCCTCCAGCGCCGGCACTACGATGGTAGCGATGGTAGCACTCTTGTTGGCGACCTACGGCTCCTTCAAGGCGCTTGGCCCTATGCTGGCGGCGGCCATCTTCATCATGCTGCTGGTCGGACTGACGCTGATCCCGGCCCTGGCCGTGTTGCTCGGCCGGGCGGCGTTCTGGCCCCTGAATCCGCAGCTGTCCTCCGGCCAAGCGAGCGCCTTCTGGAGCCGCGTGGCCGCGGTGGTTACGCGCCGCCCCGGCATGGTGCTCGGTACTACCGTAGTGCTCTTGATTGTGGGCACCCTCGGTGTACCGACGATCAAGCCCAGCTTCAACTTCCTGGAGGGCTTCCCCCCCGACACCGACTCGCGGCGCGGGTTCGAAATGCTGCAACGGAGCTTCCCGGCCGGGGAGCTGGCGCCAACGCAGGTCGTGGTCACGACCGATGACGGGAACGTGTACCAGCATCTCGTGGCCCTTGATGCCTTGGCGGCGGCCCTGGAAACTGAGCCGACGGTCCTGCGGGTGAGTGGTCCCACGCGGCCATTCGGTGAGTCCCTCCCACTTAGCGCCGAGGCGCTCCAAGCCGGCATTAACAGCTTACCCAGGGAGGTCTGGGAAGGCGGTCCACCGCCGCGCAATCTGCCCCCGGAGCAGCAGGCCGTCCTCGGGATCCTCTTTGCCGGACAACGCTTTGTCTCGCCGGATCGGACCACGGCGCAACTGGAGATCGTGCTCGACCGCGATCCGTACAGCGTGCCGGCGCTGGATCAAATCGAGCGCCTCCGCGATGTGGCGCGGAGGGCCATGGCGACGACCGATTTGGTCGGCACGGAGGTGCTCATCGGTGGCCAGACGGCCACGCAGGCCGATACCCGCGCCTCGGTCAATCGGGATGCTCAGGTAGTGGGTCCCATCGTTATCGCTGCCATCTGGGTGATCCTAGCGCTGTTGCTCCGCAGTCTGGTGGCGCCGACGTATCTGGTCATCAGCGTACTATTGAGCTTCCTGGCGGCGTTAGGGCTATCCAGCGTGATCTTCCAGAACGTCCTCGGCCACTCCGGGGTTGGGTACCAGAATGGGGTCTGGATGTTCATCTTCCTCGTGGCGTTGGGCGTGGATTACAACATCTACATCATGTCGCGCGTGCGTGAGGAGATCGGCCGCTCCGGCTTGGTCGAGGGGACCCGCCGAGCCATTAGTCGCACCGGCGGGGTCATCACCTCGGCCGGCATCATCCTGGCCGGCACCTTCTCGGTCTTGGCCAGCCTGCCGCTGCGCGACTTGGTGCAACTGGGCTTTGCGGTGATGCTCGGTATTCTGCTCGATACGTTCGTCGTGCGGGCGCTGCTGGTGCCGAGCATCGTGATGCTGCTCGGCCGCTGGAACTGGTGGCCGACGCGGCGCTTGGCGGCGGATCCGGCCGATACCTCGTCGCCGGTAAAGGCGCCGGCCAGCACACCGTCCGGGTGACGCTGCCACACCGCGTCGGATAGTGCCCTCGCCCTGGCCCGCTCCCCTGGATAGGCCAGGTACGGGTTAATGTCGTAGGACGCAACATGTTGCGCCCGTCCCCCGCACAGCGGGGGGGCATAGGGGGCAAGAACCTCCGTAGCAACCTCCCTCGCCCGTCCTGAGACAGCGGACTCCCCCTTCAGCGCGTCGGCGCACCGGGCCCGATAGCCCTCGCGTCGTTGGCCGTGTGCTGTCTCCATCTCGCTTTGCCAATCTCCCCAGCTTCACGTTAGTATGGCGCTTCAAGACCGCTTGTGAAAAAGGGGGGTAAGTTGTTTTCGTTCCTCGCCACTACCACCGCCTCGAAGAAGGGCATCGCCTGTATTGTCCTGTTCTGGTTGGTGGTACTCGTCGCAATACGGGCGGTGGCGCCGCCGTTGAGTGACGTAACGACTAATGATGAAGAGGATTTTCTGCCGGCCGGCGCCGAGTCCCTGCACGCCGGCCAGGTCATCGCCGACAAGTTCCCGACGAGCGAGGGGATCATGGCCATCATCGTGGTCAACAGCCCGCAACCGCTCACCCCACAGGAGTTGGCGGCCATTGAGCGGCTGGACGGCGTGCTGCGCTCCGACGCTGCGCCCGAAGCTGTCGGGTTCGTGCGTTCGGTTTTCTCGACGCCCCAGGCCAAGGAGTCGTTCGTTGCCCCCGATGACCGGACGATGATGCTCTTCGTGACGATCACCGCCTTCCCACCCGCGGAGTCGTTCAATGAGGCCGTGGGATGGATTCGGGAGCAAGTGGCGACAGCCATCGCCGATACCGCCTTGGATGTCGCCGTGACCGGGCCGGCCGGCATCACGACCGACATCGTGCATGCATTCGATGAAGTCGACCTCCGAGTCACGCTGACGACCGTGGCACTCGTGCTCGTCATCCTCCTCCTCATTTACCGGTCGCCGCTACTCGCCATCCTCCCGCTCTTCTGTGTGGGCTGGGCGCTGCTCATCGCCCAGTCGGTGGCGGCGCTGCTGGCGGATGAGTTTGGCCTCCCCCTCAATGCACAGACGCCAGCGGTGATGTCTGTGCTGATGTTCGGTGCCGGTACGGACTTCACGCTGTTCATTGTGGCCCGGTACCGCGAGGAATGGGGCCGGCAGCCGACCCGCTGGGCAGCCATGCGCGAGTCCATGCGCCACGTCGGGCCGGCTATCGCCTCCAGCGCCGGGACCACGGCGGTGGCGATGGTAGCACTTATGTTGGCGACCTTAGGCTCGTTCAGGACGCTTGGCCCCATGCTGGCGGCCGCTATCTTTATCATGCTGGCAGTCGCACTGACGCTGATCCCGGCCCTGGCCGTGTTGTTCGGCCGGGCGGCTTTCTGGCCGCTGAATCCGCAGCAAGGTTCGGGCCAAGCGAGCACCTTCTGGAGCCGTGTGGCGACGGTGGTTGTCCGGCGCCCCGGCGTCATACTCGGTACTACGGTGCTGCTCCTGATCGTGGTGTCCTTTGGGGTGCCGACGCTCAAGCCGAGCTTCAACTTCCTGGAATCGCTGCCGGCCGCGACCGAGTCGCGGCGTGGGTTCGAGCTGCTGCAACAAAGCTTCCCGGCTGGCGATCTGGCGCCGACCCGGGTCGTGGTCACGACGGATGACAGTGATGTTCTCCAGCATCTCGCGGCGTTGGAGGCGCTGGCGGCGGCTTTGGAAGATGCGCCGGGTGTCTTGCGGGTGAGTGGTCCCACGCGGCCAACGGGCATGGACTTACCGATTGATATCGCCACGCTTCAGGCGGTCGTTGAACGCCTACCCCCGACGCTACTGCAGGGCGGCGCACCGCCCGGCAACCTACCCCCGGAGCAGCAGGCGGTTCTCCGGGTCCTCTTGGCCGGGCAACGCTTTGTCTCGCCGGATCGGACCGCGGCGCAGTTGGAGGTCGTCCTCGACGGCGATCCGTACAGTGTGCCGGCGCTGGACCAAATCGGTCGTCTCCGTGACGTGGCGCGGAGTGCAATCGCGACAACCGATCTGGCCGGCGCGGCAGTCCTTGTCGGTGGCGCGACGGCAGTGCAGGCCGATGGCCGCACCGCCGTCACGCGGGATGCCCAGGTGGTCGGCCCAATCGTTATCGTCGCCATCTGGGTGATTTTGACCCTGTTGCTCCGCAGTCTGGTGGCGCCGGTATATCTGGTGATAAGCGTACTGTTGAGCTTCCTGGCAACGCTGGGATTGTCCACGCTGATCTTCCAGAACGTCCTCGGCCACGAAGGGATCGGGAACCGGAATGTGGTCTGGATGTTCATTTTCTTGGTGGCATTGGGGGTGGACTACAACATCTACATCATGTCCCGCGTGCGTGAGGAGGTGGGACGCTCCGGCTTGGTCGAGGGGACCCGCCGGGCCATCAGCCGCACCGGCGGGGTCATCACCTCGGCCGGCATCATCCTGGCCGGCACGTTCTCGGTCTTGACGACACTGCCGCTGCGCGACTTGGCGCAGCTGGGCTTTGCGGTGATGCTGGGTGTGCTGCTCGATACGTTCGTCGTGCGGGCGCTGCTGGTCCCGAGCATCGTGCTGCTGCTCGGCCGCTGGAGCTGGTGGCCGGCGCGGCAGGTGGGACCCGCGTCGGCCGATACGCCGCCGGCAGCGGACTCGCCGGCCGCGTGACGCCGACACGCCGAGTCTGCATCATCCGCTGGCGGCTATGATGGTACGGACTCAGCGGTCAGGAGAGCGGCTATGCCGACGTTGCGCGGCCACATTTACGACGCCGGGACCGGCGCTACACTGCAAGCCAGAGTCCACGTCCTCGAGAGCACCGGGAAGTTCCGGGCGCCACCGGACGCGCTGCTGAAGGTCGGTGGTGGGCCGCCGTTCTTCTATAGCGACGGCTCCTTCGCGCTCGACCTGCTCTGCGGACCGGCCGACGTGGTGGTCGAGCGGGGCACCGAGTACCGGCCCCTGCTGCGGACGGTCGAGATACCGCGCAGCGGTACGCTGGAGGTGGAGTTGCCACTCCAACGGTGGATCAATCTACCGGCCGAGGGCTGGCACGCTGGCAACACCCATATCCACTACGACGACCACGAGACCCGGCCCGACGAGCGGCGCCGGCTCGATCCACATATCGCCGATCTCTCGGTCGCGGTCATCAGCGCCCTCGTCCGGCGCGAGCTGCCCTACGCCAGCAACAAATACGTGGTGGGCCGCCCCGCTGGCGCGGCGGCGACGCTGGCCGCTGGACCCGTCCTCGACATCGGAGAGGAAACGCGCCACAACCGTCCGGCAAACGGCTCGGATGATGGCGGGATTGGCTACGGCCATCTCATGCTCATCAACCTGGCCAAGCTGGTCGAGCCGTTGAGCCGCGGCTCGGTGCTGGTCGCCGAGGGCGAGCCGGACTATCCGCCGCTCATTGACGCCGCCGATGAGGCGCATCGGCAAGGGGGCGTGGCGATCTGGTGCCATAACGGTCAGGGCATGGAGGCGCCGGTCGCGGCGTCATTGGGCAAGCTCGACGCCTTCAATCTCTTCGACCCGTTCTGGATGGACCCGGAGTGGGACGTCTGGTACGACCTGCTGACCTGTGGCTTGCAGCTACCGGCCAGCACCGGCTCCGACTGGTTCATCTGCTCCAGCAACCGGGTCTACGCCTTTACCGGCGACGGGAGCGCCGCCGATCTCGCGCTCAACACCAGCCCGTCGCACGCCGGGCACGATGGCAGCGAGGGCGGCCACGACCATGGACCGAGCGCCGGTCGGCTCGTGCCGGCGACGTTCAACTACGGTGCCTGGCTGGAGGCGCTCAAGGCCGGGCGCACGTTCATCACCAACGGCCCGGCCATCTTCTGCGCGGTCGAGGACGCCGGCCCTGGCGCCGTGCTGCAACCGCGGCAGAGCGCGGTGGACGTCGTGGTACGCTGGCAGTCCGCACAACCGGTCCATCGCGTCGAGATCGTTGCGGACGGTGAGGTAGTAGCGCGCGAAGCGTGGAAGGCCGGCCGCACCGAGGGTGTCCTGCGCCGGCAGGTGGACGTGCGCGACAGAGTGTGGCTGGCGGCGCGCTGCTTCGGCGATGGCCGCGACTCCTTCGGCCACTCTGCCTGGGCACACACCAGCCCGATCTACTTCCGCCGCGGCTCCGGCGCCGCTTCCCCGCGAACGCGCCGGGCGGCGGCCGGCTTCGTGCAGCGCCTCGATGCAGCCATCGAGTGGGTGCGAACGCAGGGCCATTACCGCGAGAGCGCCCACCGCGACCGCATGATCGCCCTCTTCCAAGGCGGCCGCGACTACTTCGCCGCCCGCGCCGGGGCTTAACCGATAGCGGCCCTCACTACCGCAGCGGTAGGGGTATAACGGCCACCTAGCAGTGCGGTGAAGTGACGCCGACGAGCGATGCGGTACAGGCACCGCTTGACTGGCAGGCAGCGGCTCATAGCTCCTGGCGCCGGAAGATGGCCCAGGCGCTGGCGAGAGCAGCGGCGGTGATCCCGATACTGACTCCGAGCGCTGGCCAGTAGGCTGCACTGCTGCCAGCCATCAGTGCCACACCCCAGCTGATCAGTTGACCCGGCAGATACTCACCGATCCCGGGCACAGCGCTCACACTGGCCAGAATGATCGTCGCCCCGAAGGCCATACCGCCAGCGGCCACCTGCGACTTGGTCAGTGTGCTGCACAGCAGCGTCAAGGCGATATAGACGAGCACAAGTAGGAACATCAGCCCATTGAGCGCTACCCACGCTGCGATGTCCATGGCCTCGAAGAGGATAAGCGTGTAGTAGTAGCACGCTGCTCCAGCCAGAGTGAAACTGACGGCGAACGTGAGCGCAATTGCGACGAGCTTGGCCAGCAGGAAGATGCCACGCGGCAGCGGTTTAGCCAGCATCAGCGCGGCTGTGCCCTTGTCCTTTTCCTGCGCTACCGTACCCATCGTCACGAGCAGCGCAATCACGACCCCGAACTGACTGAGATTCCCCAGGTACTGCTCCACCGCCTCGTTCACGCTTGGTAGCGGTAGGAGGGCAGCAATCTCCTCACCATTCGGCAGTGCGAGCTTAATGGCCTCCAGCGTATATTTGGCAGTCACTGGCGAGAGCAGGCCGAAGAAGAGCAACACCGCCACCACGATGAGCAGGCGATACGAGGACCATTGTTCGAGCAGTTCTTTGCGAAGGGCTGTGAAGAAGATCATCCTCCGTGCTCCGCTCGCACGAGCCGCAGGAACACGTCCTCGAGCGACGGTCTGACCATCTCGTAGCGGGCGATCACCAGGCCAGCTTGCACGGCTGAGGAAAGCAGTTCACGCTGGGCGGTCTGTACGTCGCTGACGACGATCCGCGTTCGCTGTCCATGCACCGCGGTCGACGTAATCCATGGCCTTGCGTCTAACGCTCTGGTCCAGCGATGCAACTGCTTGTCTGCGCCACTGACGACTTCGACCTCGAACGCTGGTTCAGCGTAGCGGGAGAGGAGATTTTCGCGCTTCTCTTGGGTGACCATCCGCCCCCCGGAGATGATGCCAACAGTGTCACACACCCGCTCTACGTCATCCAAGATGTGCGTGGACATCAGCACCGTGCATTGACCTTGCAGCGCCTCAATCAAGTCCAGCATTTCCTTGCGTCCTGCCGGATCGAGGGAGCTTACCGGCTCGTCGAGCAGCAGCACTTTGGGGCGATTGACCAGCGCTTGTGCGAGGCCGAGCCGCTGGCGCATGCCCCCGGAATACCCATCTACTTTGCGCTTGGCAGCCTCGGTCAAGCCAACGGTGGCCAGTAACTCCTTGGTGCGCGCATGGCGCTCCATCGCCGAGAGACCGAACACCCGTCCTACGTAGTCGATGAAGCCTTGCCCGGTCATCCACGGGTAGAAGGACGGGTCTTGGGGTAGATAGCCGATGCTGCGCGTAGTCTCGCTCTCGCCCCGGCCGACCTCAACGCCCATGATCCACGCCCGACCGCTGGTGGGCTTGGCAAGCCCAGTAAGAATGCGGATTGCAGTCGTCTTGCCCGCACCGTTCGGCCCGAGGAAGCCGTAGATAGAGCCGGGCGCGACGGCGAGGTCCAGCCCATCGAGTGCGCGCACCTCGCCGTAATGCTTATGCAAGGCCTCGGTGCGAACGGCGCTCATTCTTCGCGGCCTATCGCCAGGTAAACAATCGGTCCAATGAGGTTGACGAAAAGGATGATGACCGCCCAGACCCACTTGGGGCCGCGCGTTCTCTCCCGCCGCACCAAGTCCCTCACGGCGACAATAATCAGAATGAGTTGGAGCAGGATGAGCGGGATCAGCAACGGGAGGAGGGAAGTAATCTCCTCCATTATCAGCGCCTCCTGCAGGTGCTCAGTGGGTGGGGCTGGCGGTGTCGTCCGTGCTAGATGAGTCGGGCGCGTCGTCCTGGCCGGGCAGGCCCAGGTAGGTAAAGGCCGCGAGGATGATGGCCGCAACGCCAAAGAAGGCCGCTACAAACCACCAGTCCGAGACCTCCGGCCAGGTCGGTAGCGCAATCAGGGCAGCGACGAGCGCCAGCAGCAGGCTCACGACTGCGAACGGGCTAGGGGATTCACCACCGACAATCTCGGCGTACCGATTGCCGTTCGTCTGCGCGGACGGCTTGCCACTGTCATCTGTCATGGGCAATGTCTCTCATCCGGTACTCCAGGCGCGGCGTTACCCGCGTCGGGTGTTTCACGTGAAAGAGTACGACTGCGATCCAATCTCAGGCGCCGGGCTACCGACCTATTCGCCGGGCACCGGAACCGGGCCGGCCGTCCCCGTATCGAGACCTTCCAGTTTGATGCCCAGGAACCCTACCACGTCAAAGCCATAGAGGTAGACCCGCCCCGGCGGTACCTCGGCGTGCTCCGCCTGATCAACGACGGTACCCGTGGCTGCGTCAACGTACTTCATGTCCCGGCGTAGCGCGGCCCCTGGAAAATACTTCCCCATCTGGTACCACTGCTCCAGTGGCACGTGCTCCTGCGCCCAGGGGAAATTGTCGCGGTCCAAGAGCCAGCGCTCCATGTTCTGTGCCATAAGGCGGCGTCTTTCTCCTGGTTCTTACCGGCTGGATTCGCCACGCCATGATACCAGTTTGCCGCGGTGCCGCCAGCGATCTGCGGTGGCCGTCGCTGGCCGACTGCGCCTGCCTGCGACTGTGCCTTTACCGCCACGACCGGAGGATCCACCACCGGAGGGCCTGCAAATTGCCGGCGGGCATGTTGCCTTGCCGACACTGCCGCCATAGCCGGAACAACCACAGCATGTTCAGTCCCGCTATGGCCAACGCTACCGCCCAGATCAACATACCTAGGGGTGGGAAAATGGCCAGGCCGACGCCTAGACCTAGGAAGAACATCACGAACGCGAGCGGGAATACCAGGAGATGCACCGGGAGCGCGGGAACCAGCCATAGGAATCGCATCGCGACCTCCCTTCAGTCATGCATGTCCATCACCGCAGCCGTCGTCGCTGCGGCGGAAGCCGGGACCCAGTCCCTCGACTGCGGCTTCTGTTTCAATGACGGCTGACGGCTGGACGCTGATAGCTAACGGCTGACCAATGCTTCACCGCTGAGGAAGTCAATGAGCTGGCGGGCCGCGCGTCCTGAGCGCCCGTTGTGCTGTGTCGCCCAGGCTAAGGCGCGCTGGCGCAGCGTCTCTTGGGGGATGGTCAGCCCGGCGCGTGCCGCCAGCGTCTCGACGATCTCCAGGTACTCGGCTTGGAGTGGGGTAGTATAGGTCAGCGCGAGACCGAACCGGTCACTCATCGAGAGCTTTTCTTGGAGCGTGTCCTGGGCATGTATCTCGTCGGCGCCGTCGCCGAATAACCCCGGCCCGCCGGCACCCACCATCGCCCGCGGCGAGCCACGATCCGAGAACCGTTCCTGGACCAGGTGACGCCGGTTTGAGGTGGCATAGAGCGCCACGTTCGGCGGCCGGGCCTCCAGGCTGCCTTCCAGCAGCACCTTGAGGTCTTTGTAGTGCGTTTCGTGATGCTCGAAGGACAGGTCGTCCACGAAGATGATGAAGCGCTCACGGTGCGGCCGCAGCGCCGCCAGCAAGTGCGGAAGATCAGCGAGGTCGGTCTTGGCGATTTCTATGAGGCGTAGCCCGCGATCACCGTAGGCGTTGAGCAGCGCCTTAATGCTGGCCGACTTGCCGGTCCCCCGGTCGCCGTAGAGCAGCACGTTATTGGCGGGTGCCCCGGCGAGGAAGTGATCGGTGTTTTGCAGCAGAAGACGGCGCTGCGGCGCATAACCAATGAGGTCGTCGAAGCGGATCGGATCGGGATGGGGAATGGCCCACAGCGCGCCAAAATCCAGCGGCAGGCAGAGTGGCGAGTGCGTATCGTGCTCGCCGTGAACCCAGCGGAAGGCGCGGTACCGACCGAGAAGGCCGCTGCCGGCACGAGCGATATGCTCCGCGATAGCGCGAAGAACCTCCGGGGCGTCCCAGCCGGCCGTGCGGTCGAGCAGGGTGGCGATGGGCGGCGGCTCCGTGGCCGCGCCCAGCTCTCGCCACGTCGGGAGGCCGGCGCCTCCGGTCGCACCGGTATCGCCGTCGAGACCCGCGATGGCCGCGCGGACCGTTTCCGCGTCGGTGCGGTAGAGGGCTTCCAGACCGCGCAGGTCGGCTGCTGCCAAACGCGCCAGCCCGGCGGGGACCGCCGCCGCTCCGTTCCGGGCCAGCGCCTGTGTGAAGGGGTTCTCGTCCGCGAGCACGCGCTCAAGGACGTAAGATTGCCAGGCATCGCCGCTTGGCGACGAAATACTCTGGCCCGAAGGCTGTGTGCTCTCCTGCGCGAGCGCTCCGGTCAAGGCAGCGTAGCTGCGGAGCGCCGGGCGCTGCTGCCCGCTGGCGAGGGCGGTGATGAGCCGCAGAAAGGCCGCGCCCACCGGCGTCTTCAGTACCGCGTGCCACAGCATCAGCGTTTCGGCGCAGTCGTGCAGGTGCTTCCACCGGTGCTCGTCCAAGATGGCGCGCTCCTTGTCCCGTGTGCCTCGCGTGAGGATAGCGCCCGCTGGCCGGCCGGGGCAACGGGGCGGCGCTACTTGTAGGCGACGATACCGAAGGCGTCGGGTCGCGGCCGCACGCGCTGAAAACCGGCAGCCGCAAGTCGTCCGCGCACGCCCTTGGTCACGCGCTGCCCCAGGCTACTCCGGGGATTGCCGACGTAGTGGAAGAGCCGCCCGCCCGGCCGCAACACGCGATAGAGGTGCCGATAGAAGGTCGCGGCGTACAGCTCGCCGGCCAGGCTCAATGCCGGGGGGTCGTGGATGATCCGCGTGAAGGACCGGTCCGCGCACTCTTCGATCAGGATGCTGGCATCGCCAAGCCACCGCGTAATGTTCGTGTACGTGAAGAGCCGGCGTGACCAGGGGTTATCGCGGGCCAGCCGTAGCACGGCCGGGTCGCGCTCGACCGTCAGGACCGTCTCCGCCGTGCGTGCCGCGGCGATGGCCGTGTAGCCGAGGCCGGTGGTTGTATCGAGGACGCGGCCGACAACCGGCGCGATGCTACGGACCTTGGCCTGCGTGTCCCGCTGCGGATCGGTGCCCTTGATACGGTGCATGGTGAAACCGGCGAGCAGCAACGTCGGGGCGCGTCGCGTCGCTACCAGGCTCAACGGCCGCTGCGTGGTCTCGGAGAACGTGTGTAGCCGGTGCGGTATCCCCTGCTCAAGGCGAAAACAGGGCGCGGCGAGCGCGTCCTTGGGCGCATCGTGGATCCGCTCGATGCTCTCCCACGTGAGCGTGGCACCGTCCGGCAACGTGATGCCGGTCGCGGTGAGCGCCAGGTCTCGCGTCGTGAGGCCGAGGTCGAGGGAGGTCGTGGCAACATCCTGTTGGCTCCGCCGTGCCGCCAGGAGCGGCCGCGCTTGCAGCGCCGAGAGGACGTATCCGGCGGCCGCACTCTCGGCTCCGGCGTCAGTGACCATGCCTGCATTCTGCCGTAGCTTAGGCCGGCGGTTGAGGCGGATCGGGCGGCCGGACTACTGCCGATAGGAAGAGTCCGACGAGGGCGATTCCTGCCGCGAGGAAGAAGGTGGCGCGAAACCCGGCCGTCATCGCGGCGGTCGAGGCCGCGGCCGCGGCAACGCCGCCCCCTACGCCGACAACTGTGGCCGTCCAAAGTGCCCCCGCCACGCCCTGTCCGAGCACCCAACCCAGGTTCCGTGTCAGCGCCCGCAATCCGCCCAGCAGCCCATAGTGCTCGCGGGGCGCCGCCTTGTACAAGGCATTGCTGTTGGGCGCGTTGAACAGCCCGGTGCCGAAGCCGAGCAGCACGAGGTAGGCGGCGATCTGCCACGCTTCAGTTTCGGCGGATACCGTTGTGAAGGCAAGCATCCCGATGATCTGGAGCGCCATGCCGCTAGAGGCGAGCCAGCGTGAGCCGAGGCGATCCGACAGCCAGCCCATCAGCGGCGACAGGAACATGACCGTGGCCGGTTGGGCCGCTTGGATGAAGCCAGCCTGGCCGGCAGGCTGGCCGAGCAGCCGCTGAAGCAGGAAGGGCAAGAGCAGCCGCAGGTTTGCTTGCGAGAGAAAGCTCAACCAGGCGGACCCCACGGCAGCAGTCACGCCCCGGCTGCGGAAGAGGGTGAGCTGGACCGTCGGATGCGCGACGCGGCGCTGGACCAGCAGAAACGCGCCGCCGGCGACTACGGCCACCACCAGCAGCCCACCGGCGGACACGGCGGTCCAGCCGACGAGCGGCCCGCGGTTGAGGCCCAGCACGAGGCAGACCACGGTGACGATCAGGAGCGCCGCGCCAACGGGATCGGGGCGCTGACCGGGCTGCGTCGGTGTCCGGGGGAGCAGCCGGCGGCCTAGTAGTGCCGTTGCGAGGCCGAGCGGCACAGTCATGCCAAAGGTCCACCGCCAGCCGAGCACCTGGGTAATAGCCCCGCCCAGCGCCGGGCCGCTCAACAGCCCGATTGATACGACGGTACCGATCATGCCGAGAGCACGCCCGCGCTCGTTCGTCGGGAAGGCCGTGACCACCAGCGGGTCAATGTTGGCCTGCAACAGCGCGGCGGCGATCCCTTGCACCACGCGCGCCGCCACGAGCAACCAGAGGTTGGGGGCGAGGCCGCATAACGCCGAGCCGGTCGCAAAGAGCGCGAGGCCGATCAGGAAGACCCGGCGTCGTCCCACGAGGTCGGCGAGTCGGCCGGCTGGCAGAAGCAGCGCGGTAATGCATACGAGGTAGCCCAGCACTACCCACTGCACTGTGGCCAGCGGCGCAGCAAAATCGGCAGCTATCGTCGGGAGCGCGACATTCACGGCGCCGGAGTCGAGCGTGACCATGTAGATGGCGACGCCGACGATCAGGAGGGCGGCCCATTTGCGCGCGCCGGTCGGCGGGCTATCGGTTGGCACTTCCGCCGTCGAGGGCGGTCCGGGGCCGGCTTGGATTGTGCGGCTGACGGCGGCGCGAGGCGGTGTTGATGACTTGCTGTCCATGCGTTGCCCTCGCAGTATAGCGAGCGATGGTACTTTCCTACGCTGCTTTCTTGACGGCCCAGGTAGTAGCGAGATAAGATGGAATGGTGGTGCCGCGAGGCACGCACATGTGGGGGTACTCCGGGCTGCCCTGGCGCCTCTCGATGCTGAGATGATTACCAAGGTCGTCTGGCAATCCGGCCGTCCGGCACCTCTAGCCGATACCTGCCGGTGAGGAATCAATGCCGATTCGCATCGTTCTCGCGGATGACGAGTCGATCATCCGCATGGACCTCAAGGAAATGCTCTCCTCGCTCGGCTATGCCGTGGTCGGTGAGGCGAGTGAGGGTGATAGCGCGATCAATCTGGCCCGTGAGCTGCGCCCCGACCTCGTCATCCTGGACATCAAGATGCCAGGGACGGATGGCATTGACGCCGCGCGCGTCTTGACTGGCGAGCGTATCGCCCCGGTGCTGCTGCTTACCGCCTACAGTGACAAAGACCTCGTGGAGCGCGCCAAGGAGGCCGGTGTAGTCGGGTACGTGGTCAAACCGTTTCAAGAGTCGGACCTCGCCCCGGCCATCGAGGTGGCGATGGCCCGCTACCGCGAGTTCCAGTCCATGGAACGCGAGCTGGCGGACATCCAAGATACGCTGGAGACGCGCAAGCTGGTGGAGCGGGCCAAGGGGCTGCTGATGGACACCCAAGGTCTCAAAGAGGCCGATGCGTTCCGCAGGATTCAGCGGCTGAGTATGAATACTCGCAAGACCATGCGCGAAGTGGCAGAAGCAATCCTGCTGACCAACGAACTGTAATCCGGTGGACAGCGCCGAAGCCCCGTCCCGCGTGCCTTCTTGGCTCCCGCTTCCCATCCCGTCCGCCTGGGTGTCGCTCGCTCCGGGCCTGCTCCTCGCGGCCATCACGGCCGCACTCTGCTGGCGACTCCTGAGGGGGCAGTTTGTCGTCACCGGCTACGATACGCTCACCTATTTCTATCCCTATCGCGCATATGCCGGCGAGGTCATTCGGAGCGGCCAGCTGCCACACTGGAACCCCTACCTGTTCTACGGTGCGCCGTTCCTGGCGAACATTCAGACGGCGGTGTTCTACCCCCTCAATGCGCTGTTCTACCTCCTAGCACCGACGATTGCCCTGAACTGGTCGGTGATTCTCCACCTCTTCCTCGCCAGCTTCTTTGCCTATCTGTGGCTGCGCCATAGCCTCGCGGTTGTGCGTCCGGCTGCTGTTGTGGGCGGCGCACTGTTCGGCTTCGGCGGGTTTGTCGGCGCGCAGGTCGGGCATCTCAACCAGCTCAACGCCGTCGTCTGGCTGCCGCTGGCGCTCCTCACCTTTCATCGTGCGGCCAGCCGCGGCTCCGGCCGCTGGACGGTGGCCACCGGGGCCATCCTGGCGACCCAGCTTCTGGCCGGCCACAGCCAAGAATCCTATATGACGGTCGTGACGCTGGTGGCCTATGGTGCCTGGCTCAGTCTCAGCGGCCGGCTCCGGCCGGGGCAGCGTATAGCCCGCGTGCTTGGCCGTTGGTCGGCCGGTCGCGCGCGCCGCCTGGCCGCGACGGCGACCGCGCTGCTCGTCTTGGTGGGGAGTGTCACTCTCGCTGCGGCGTTGGCCAGCGTGCAACTCTTCCCGACCGGGGAGCTTACCGGCCGCTCCACCCGCGGCGGCGGCCTCCCCTTTGGCGAAGCCGTTTCGTTTTCGCTGCCACCGCCGGAGCTGCTGGCCGGTCTGTTGCCGACCTATGGGCTTACCGGTCCGACGAGCGCCGAGTACATCGGCTACGTCGGGGTGGTCGGGCTGCTGCTGGCCGGCGTCGGCTTGCTGCTGCGGTTCGGCGAGGGCGCTACGCGCTTTTGGGGCGCGGTGGCGCTGACCACCCTGCTCTTGGCGCTGGGCAAATACACGCCGTTCTACGGCCTGCTCTACCCGTATCTGCCTGGCCTCGACCTATTTCGCGTCCCGGCGCGGTGGCTGATGGTCTGGTCTCTGGCGCTCGCGGCGTTGGCCAGCCTCGGTCTGGATTGGTTGTGGGGCGCGGCACGGGAGGGGCGTGGCCCAGTGCTGACCCGGTTGGCCGCCTTAGCCCTGGCTGGCGCCGCCGTCGTGTTGGTGTTGTTCCCACTGCAACAGTTGGGCAGCGTCACCATTCCCGGCGCCCTCGTCTGGCGTTGGGCGCTCCTAGCCGGTGTGGCCCTGGTCTGCACCGCCGCGACCACGGCCATCACCGCGAACGGCAGCGGATTGGGGCGGCGGCGCGTGCTGGCGATCTTGCTGGGCACCGTAGCGGTCGGCGAGCTGGTCGTTGCCAGTCGCGGTCTCGAATACAGCCGGCCGATCCTGGCGGATGTCTACACCGGCGACCGCCCGGTCTTGCAGCATCTACGTACCCTGCCGCAGCCGCAGCGGCTCTTGAGCATCGCCAGCACAGCCTACGAACCATACGATACGCATGTGCTGCTGGAACCGTATCAGGGCCGTTTGCCGGCGGCCGAGTTACGGTCCATCCTGGTGCATACCAAGTACCAGGATATTCTGACGCCCAACTTGCCGCTCGCCCACGGCATCGCCACGATTGACGGCTACGATGGTGGCGTACTGCCGCTGCGCCGGTACGTTGATTTCAAGGCCCTCGTGCTGCCGGACGAGCCGCTGGCCCCTGATGGCCTTTTGCGCGATCAGGTTGACGAGATACCGTCGCAGCGGCTCCTGCAAGTCCTCGGCGTCACGGCGATTGTCACCGACCGTCTCGCCGACCTCGACGTGAACACGGTGCCGTTCAATGTCGGGCAAGCGGTGGAGCTATCGAGGCGGCAGCCGCGCTACTGGTTCTCGCCGGGGCAGCCGCGGCAGATCACGCAGGTCAGTTTCGTCACCACCATGACTGCCGGGCTGGACGTACCGGCAGGTCAGCCCGTGCTGCGCTTCCGGGTCTATGGCACTGATGGCGCCGTGGCCGCGGCTACGGGGGTAGCCGGGGAGCAATTGGCGGATGCCCAAGTGCTCGCCGGGGCGGCTGGTGCCCACGGCCGTCCGGTCCTGGCGCGCCAACTGCCGGGGGAGGGAGCGCCGCTGGCGGCCGTAGCGATCATGGACCTCCACTTTCCCGGCGACCTCCGCCCGGTCAACCGTCCGATCACCGTGAGCCGCGTCGAAGTGGAGTTGTTGGCTGAGGCGCCGGTTGTGCAGCTGCATGGCCTGACCCTCATTGGGCCATCGCCGACCGGGATCAATCGCCCGCTGTTCCAGCCTATCGCACTCAGCGACGACGACTACCTCGAACTGACCATGCTGCCCAATCAGAACGTGTATACCCACCGCACAGCCTTGCCGCGCGCCTACCTCGTCCATACGGCGTGGCTGGCTCCCGACGGTGCGCCGACCTTGCAGCTGCTGCAGGATAAAGCGTTCACGCCGGGCCGCGAGGCCGTCCTGTCAATGGCGCCGAGCCACCCGGCCGCGCCCCCGCCACCCCGGCGCACCGGCCTGAAGATCGCATACAGAGCGGCTACCGAGACGATTCAGGAAGTCGTGCGTGGGCTGATGGGTCTCAGCCCGCACGACGGGGATCGGACCGGATTGGTCAGTGCGGAACAACTCGTCGCGTGGGGTGCCGTGCCTCGTCCCGCGCCGCTTGAGGAGAACGGTCGCTCGCCGGATGGCGGCGCAGTCGGCGTGTCCCGCTGGCAGATCGCCGGCCAGGATGGCGGCGCCGCGAGCGGGGCCGCGACGTTGGTCGTGGAGGAGCCGGAGCGTATCATCGTCGAAACCGACGCCGCGCGACCGGGCATCCTCGTGCTCACCGACACCTTCTATCCGGGCTGGCGTGTCACCGTAGACGGCGCACCGGCCAGCCTACTGCAAGCGAACTACCTCTTTCGGGGGGTCCATGTGCCGGCCGGCGCCCATCGGATCGAGTTCACATATCATCCGACTCCGTTTCAGCGCGGTCTCCTCGTCAGCGCTCTCACGCTTGCCATAGTGCTCGGCACGCTGTTGTGGCCGCCGGTCCGGTGCGCTTGGCGTAGCAACCGTGCCGCCCCCGGCAGCGCCGAGTCGGCGAAAGGTGTCGTGTAGCGATGCAGTATGCTGTGCCTCGGCCGCCCAGCTACCGGCACGACAGGGTAGGATCACGACATGCGAACGTGGCGTATCGTCTTTGTGGCACCGTTCGGCACGCAACCGAAAGGCACGACGCGCGCGCGCATTCTGCCGCTGGCACGCGCGTTGGCGGCGCGTGGACACACGGTTACGGTGCTGATTCCACCCTATGACCACCCGCCGGAAGCCGGCCGGCGGTGGCGTACCGGCGAAGCCGCCGTTCATTGCCTCTCCTTGCCACCGGGTGCCGCCGCGGCCGGCTTTCGGGGTGGGCCGGGTCTCGCGCTGCTCGGTCTGCGCTTGGCTCGCGCCGCGCTCGCCTGTCGGCCGGACATCATCCACCTGTCCAAGCCCAAGGGGGTAGCCGGCCTGGCACACTGGCTGCTCCGGTGCCGCCGCGCTGTGCTCCGACGCCGGTCCCCGGCGCTGGTGGTAGACACCGACGATTGGGAGGGCCATGAAGGCTGGAATACATACGAAGACGCCTACCCCGGCTGGCAGAAGGAGGTGTTCGACCAGCAGGAGCGCTGGGGACTCCAACATGCCGACGCCGTGACGGTCGCCAGCCGCAGCCTGCGGGAGCGCACGGCTGCGCTCGGCGGACCGGCGGACCGGGTTATCTATCTGCCCAATGGCTTGTCGCCAACGGATTACCCGGATTGGCAGCGGGCCTCCGGTGGAGCCGTCCGCGCGCGGCTAGGGCTGGGCCGGCGGCCGACGATCCTGCTCTATACCCGCTTCTTCGAATTTGCACCGGAGCGCCCGGCGCGCGTGTTGGCGGCGGTGCAGGCGCATCTCCCGGATGCGTCGCTGCTGGTCGTCGGCGCCGGCAAGTATGGTCAGGAGCGGCGCCTGCGGGAGGAGGCCCGGCGCCTGGGACTTGACGACGCGGTTCATTTTGCGGGCTGGCTGGATCGAGCGTCTCTGCCCGATGCGCTGTGCGCGGCCGACGTGGCGCTGGTCCCGGCCGACGATACCGTCGCCAACCGCGCCAAATGCTCCATGAAGCTGGCCGAACTACTGTGGCTGGGGCTGCCGGTTGTGGCCGAACGGGTCGGTGAGCACAGCAGCTACATTGACCATCCCACTACAGGACTCCTGGTGCCGCCCGGCGACGATCAAGCCCTCGCCGCTGCCCTCGTGCTTCTCCTGAGCGATCCGGACCGGGCTGCCCGCCTCGGCGCTGCCGGCCATCGGCGTATCGCACGGCAGTTTGCGTGGGAGCAGTTGGCACCGCGCGCGGAGGCAGCATATACAGCGGCGCTGGAGCTTTGACCACCGGCCCCCCTATGGTCCCCCCGCTCCGCAGGGGGACGGTACATTCCCTCCCCTGGAGCTGGCTCCGGGGGAGGGCGAGGGAGGGGGGCAGGGTGGGAGTAGGCCCATCTCCCCCCTCACTACGAGCCGCTGGCCGTTGGCGTCGGTGTTGCCGGTGCCGGGCTGCCAGCCGGTGATGGTGTGGATGTCGGTGGGGTGCCGGTGACCGTCGGGGTGCTGGTGATCGTGGGCACAGGGGTTGGTGTGCTGGTCGGGGTCAGCGTCGGGGTCGGCGTCAACGTCGGCGTCGAGGTCGGCGTCAGCGTGGGCGTAGCGGTCGAGGTGGGTGTCGGGATGGCGGTAGGTGACGGGATCGGCGTTGGTAACGGCTCGATGAGCAACGTCACCGTCTGAGGCTGGAGCCGGTTCACCGTTGTGCCCGGGGGGATGGCTGCCAGGAGGACCGGTACGGTGTGAATGCCCGTCCCGCGGCCGGCCGCGTTCACGGTCGCGGCCAGGTCGGCCCCGGTCAACCGGAGTAGCTGGGGCTGGGGGCCGCTGATGGTGACCTCAACCGTCGTTGGTTGCAGGCTGATCCGCAGACCGGGGCCGAGGTTGATCCAGGCTAAGGCTGCCGTGATTACAGTTTGGCCTTGCACCGGCACGATACGGACGGTGACCAAGATGCGCTGCTCATAGGACAGCGATACACCGGTGGGCAGCGCCAAAGTGGTCTCGGCAGTGATGTCCTCCGTGGCCCCGCTGATGTCCAGGACAGTGGCGGGAATAACTGAGATGCCGGCGAGCAAGTCGGGATCCCCGACGACCTCGACGGCAAGCGGTGTCATCTCGAGTCCATGCAATATGTAGCCGGGCGCCGGCTGGCCAGCTACTTGCGGCACAATCGGGACGGTCTTGAAGCCGGATAACTGGTGAACGGGGACCCGAATAGTGACGGTTTCCGGCTCCAGAGTCACGCCACCGACGACTCCCGACGGGCCGAGCGGCTCCGGTCGGATGATGCGATCAATTGCCGTTGTCTCGGGCCCCAGTTGTACCGAGGCCAGCACTTCGGTGACACGCTCGACGAGGCTTCTTGGTCCCCGGATCGTAATGCCGTTTTCGCGGACATCCTGCGGCTCCAGAATAGGGTCTTCATAGCGGTAGCCGAATGGTGGTGTGTTCAGAATCCGCATCTGTACCGGCAGCCGTTTCATCACCAGCTCTTCCAGGCGCACGTCCACGAGACGGGGCCGTGCTTCGATGATCTGCACCTGGGGATCGAACACCTCGACCCGCACCGGAAACTGGTGCAAGCCGGGATCGGCGCCACGGAGATCAACCGAGGCCACAAAGCTGGCGGCCTGCAAACGTCGGTAGCTTTCCACCGGGGCGCTCACCCGCACTCTGATGGGTACAACCTCGTTGAGGACTATCAGGTTCGCCGGTAGGCCGGTGATCTCGACGGTAAGCTCACTTGGAAACTCTTCCTGACGCTGCGGGTTGCGTTCCAAGGTGAGGCCGGCCCAGATGGCCACGGAGAGGACGAGCGCCAGCAGCAAGCGCCAGCCGAGGGCCTCACGCGCCTGCCGCCGCGCGTAGTGACCAAGCGCGCGGAGGGTCTGCCAGGTAGCAGAGTCTTGAAACTGTTGCACTGCTCACTGTCCCCGTGAGCGGAGAGCAGGATGAATAGTGGACGGATGCTCGTTATGCAGCGCGAATGGGCCGCCAGGGAGCCGGAAGTCGCTGCGACGCGAACTGTGTTTGTAGCAGACTCCGCAGGCGCTCGGTGGTCAGGTTTCGCAGCAGACGCCCGTTTACCGCTATCGAGATCGCCCCGCTCTCCTCCGAGACGACAACGGACAGTCCATCGCTCTGCTCCGTGATGCCGACCGCCGCCCGGTGACGGGTACCCACGTCAGAATCGAGCCGCGCGCTGTCCGAGAGGGGCAGCAAGACCCGGGCGGCGACGAGGCGTGGCCCGCGGATAATCACCGCGCCGTCGTGCAGTGGCGTGCGTGGATAGAACACCTGCGCCAAGAGATCGGACGTTAGCTCGGCATCCAGCTCCGCGCCCGTCTGCACGTACTCCTCCAGTCCGGTCGAGCGCTCGATCACCATGAGCGCGCCGTGGCGGCGTTCGGACAAGCGAATGCAGGCCTCGATGATGGTGTTGATGACTTTGTCTGCCGAGCTACTGTCGCTGGGCTGAAAGCTACTAAACGGGTGGGTCAAGGGATGGGTCACTAGGCTACCCGTGCGTCCCAGCTGCTCCAGGGCACGCCTAATCTCGGGCTGGAAGATCACCGGAACGGCGAGGAGCAGTGCCGGCAAGCTGCTGACCAGCAACCAGTTGAAGATCGTGAGCTGGAAAAAGTAGCCAATAACTACCGCCGCGAGGAGCAGGATCAGGATACCGCGCACGAGCTGATCGGCTGCGTACCGCGAATGACGGAGAGGAGGGCATAAAAGATGATCGTGACCAAGACGATATCGAGAATAGCGAGGGGGGTCAACCTTGACAGAAGGTAGGGTATGTCTTGCACGGTGCCTTCCTCTCGCTCTTAGTGGCCCGGCCGTTGCCTTTGCTCCGGCCCGCTCCAACCGGAACTGGAGACTACCGACCGTACACGCGCTATGGGCCTCCGCTGTCCCTAGGCCGTCGCTCCGGCAGCGACTCCGACAAGCGACACCAAGATCGCCTTCTGCGCGTGGAGACGATTCTCGGCCTGATCGAACACGACCGACTGTGGTCCGTCCAGCACTTCATCGGTCACTTCCTGGCCCCGATGTGCGGGTAGGCAGTGCATCACCAGCGCATTCGGTGCCGCCAAAGCCAACAGCTCGGTATTCACCTGGAAAGGCGGGAAGACTTGGAGCCGCCGCGCGACCTCCTCTTCCTGCCCCATGCTCACCCACGCATCGGTGTAGATCACGTCGGCCTGCGCCACCGCTTCGCGCGGGTCGTGACCAAGCGTGATCTCCGCGCCTGTCTTTGTGCCAAGCGCACGTGCCCGCGCCACGACGTCCGGCTGCGGCTCGTACCCGGCGGGCGTCGCCACGAAGAGCTGGAGGCCCAGCGTACCGGCGGCGAGCAGTAGCGAGTGCGCCACGTTGAATCCATCGCCGACAAAGGCCAGCTGGAGGCCGCGCAAGTGCCCGCGGTGCTCGTATATGGTCATCAGATCGCCGGCGGCCTGGCACGGATGAGTCAGGTCGGATAGCCCGTTGATGACGGGAATGCTGGCGTACTCGGCGAGCGTCGTGACCGTAGCGTGGCTGTGGACACGTGCCATGATGACATCCACCCAGCGCTCCAGGTTGCGTGCGATGTCCGGCACGGTCTCCCGCACGCCTAGTCGCTCATGCTCACTCGCCAGGTCAATCGCATGGCCACCGAGTTGCGTCATGCCCACCTCGAAGGTGCAGCGGGTCCGCAGGCTCGCCTTTTCGAAAATCATCGCCAGCGAGCGCCCGGCCATAAAACGGCGCGGCTGGCCGGCTTGCTGGGCGGCCTTGAGCCAGCGTCCCAGGGTCAGGACATTGTGCAACTGCCGTTCGGTGAAATCGGCGACCGTAAGCAGGTCCAGTCCCTGGAGGGAGGCATCAACAGGTGGGGGACCGTCTAGTGGGGGCAGGTCGGTGGATGCTGTCACAATACAGGAGCCTTCTCGAACATGATGCGGGGTGCTCTGCCACGGCAGGGAGGCCGAGAGAACGCTATCGCCGGCATCTCTGCTCACCGCGAAATCCAATGAGAAAGCGCCCTTTTGTAGTCTACCACACGCCCGCTCCGGCCGTGCGCTCGCATGGAGGCAAAGTGGGTGGAGGGGCCTTGGCAGGCTGCTTTGCAGTCAGCCCGGACTCAAGGCTCGACAATGACCCGCTGGCCGCGGTCCAGACCAACGTAGTAGCGGCTAATGGTCCCAAGGCCTATCATCGGCTCGTTGCCTAGGACCATGACATCAACGGCAAACGGCTCAAGTTGCCCAATCTGGAGTATGCCGGTGTAGATTGGAGCCAGTCGCGTAGAGCCGTCCGCCAGCGTGACACGAAGCTGATCACTAGGCGCGACACCGTTGGACAACAGCGCGGCTGGGAGCACGATAGCCCCATCATAGCCTGTATCCAGGAGCGCCTCGACTTCGAGGGTACGTGGGCCTACACGCACCCGCACTGGGAGATAGGGATAGTGCGGACTGATGAAACGTTGACCTATCGCCATTTGTAGACCGAAGGCCCACCCACCTTGAAGAGGACCGTATACGTTTCCGCTCCGAGTGCTGTATCCTTCTTTGTGAGGACATCGAGCACGGAAGTGCCGAGTATTGTCTGACCGGTACGGGTGATGGCCAGATACTTGCCGTTGTGGTCCGGCTCCAGCGGCCTACCGTACTGCTCGTAGAGCGTGTCCGCTTCGGCGACGGTCATCGCTGCTGCCGTTGCCATCGTTAGCCTCCTGCTGTCCTCTGATTATAGCTCGCCGGAGGCTGGCAGCTATTTTTCATCGCTGGGCCGGGAGGAGTGGATCGGGCGCCCTGTTTCGGAGGGCGCTACAGGATCAGCGCGCCTAGAGAGGCGCGGGACAGGTCCAGGAGGATGCTCGGCACGAGGCCCAGGAGGAGTACCGCTGCTGCGGACACCACGACGGCGGTGGCTGCGAGCGCTGAGTGTGAGAGTGGGGCTGGTTCTGCACTTGGACCCTGCATGTACATGACGTACACGACGCGGAGATAGTAGTAGGCCGACACGACGCTCGTCAGCAGGCCGACGATAGCCAGCCAGGCGTGGCCGGCGTCAATCGCGGCGCCGAAGAGATAGAACTTGCCCACAAAGCCGACGGTTGGTGGTACGCCGGCTAAGGAGAGCATGAACAGCGCCATCATCGCGGCCAGCCAGGGGCGCCGGCGCGCCAGTCCGGCGTAGTCGCTGACGGCGGCAAACTCCTCGCCGCGCCGCCCCAAGAAGGTGACGACGCCGAAGGCTCCGAGGTTCATGAAGGAATACGCGACGGAATAGAACAGGAGGCTCTGGGTAGCGAGGCCGCGCGTCTCCCCGGTAGCGACGCTGGCGGCCACCAGGCCCACGAGCAGGTAGCCGGCGTGGGCGATGGAGGAGTACCCGAGCAGACGCTTGATGTTGTTCTGCACGAGCGCCGCGACGTTGCCCACAATCATTGTGGCCGCTGCCACCCCGCCAAGGACCCAGACCGTTTCGACGGGCGCTTCCGGGACCGCCCCGACGAACACGCGCGCCAGCGCCGCGAAAGTGGCGGTCTTGGCTGCCACCGACATATAGGCCGTAACCGGGGTTGGTGCGCCCTCGTAGACATCGGGTGTCCACATATGGAACGGCACGAGCGCAGCCTTGAAGCCTAACCCTGCGATGAGTAAGCCCATGCCGATCAAGAGCAGCGTGCCGAAGCCGTCCTGAGCAACGGCCGTGGCGATCCCGGCCAGGTTGGTCGTTTCGGTCGCTCCGTACATGAGGGCGATGCCGTACAGCAGGAAACCCGACGCGAACGCGCCCAGCAGCACGTACTTGACGGCCGACTCGTCTGATTGGAGGCGCAGGCGGGAAAAACCGGCCAGCATATAGAGCGGCAACGACAGCAGCTCCAAGCCGAGGAAGACGATAATCAGGTCGCCGGCGCTGGCCATCAGCATCAGTCCGGCCACCGAGAAGAGCAGCAGTACGTAGTATTCGCCGTTCTCCAAGTCTTCACGCTCCATGTACGTGAAGGAGATCAGCACGGTAATCACCGCGACGATCACAAAGACGAGGTTGAAGAACAGCGCGAAGTTGTCCAGAATGAGCATACAGCCGTAGGGAGCGTTATCGGCCGTTGCCTCGACGGTGCAGAATGCGGAGCGGTCGGCATCCCAGAGGTAGACCGAGAGCACGGCCGTCACGATCAGGCCGACCAGGCTGAGGGCGGCCGCCGTGCCCCGCCGGCTCAACCGCGGCCAGAGGTCGGCCAGCATGACCACACAGGCGGTCAAGGTGATGGCCAGTGCGGGCGCAACGGCCCACCAGTCCACGCTGGGCAGCTTGAGCAGTTCGTTCATGGCACGTACTTGATGGGCTTCAGTCAGTCGCTCGCCGGGCTAGCGGCCCCCCAAGCCGGCCTGCACTTGCGCGACCGGGATATTACGAGTCACCGCTTCCAGCGACGGCCCCGCCCGGTCCAGGAACGGCTTGGGATAGAGACCAATCCAGAAGATCAAGAGCACGATAGGCACGAGCACGGCGATCTCGCGCCGGGTAATGTCGGACAGTTGCACGCCGGCCGGCTGTCGGGTTGGCCCCTGCATCATCCGCTGGTACATCCAGAGCATGTACACGGCTGCCAGCACCACCCCCGAGGCCGCAATGATGGCGAGCGGCTGCAAGAACAGCTCCTCGGCGCGGAACGTGCCGACCAAGATCAGGAACTCGCCGACAAAGCCGTTCGTGAAAGGCACACCAATAGAAGAGAAGAGGACAATGAGGAAAAACGCCGCGAAGACCGGCATGAGCCGTGCCACGCCGCCGAACTGCTGGATGAGGCGCGTGTGTGCCCGCTCGTACAGCATCCCGACGAGCAGGAAGAGGGCGCCCGTGCTGAGGCCGTGGTTCACCATCTGGATTAGTGAGCCTTGCAGCGCCTCCGGGGTCAGCGCAAACATGCCGAGCATGATGAAGCCGAGGTGGCTGACCGAGGAGTAGGCGACCAGCTTCTTGACATCGCGCTGCATCGTGGCGACCAGGGCACCGTACACAATCCCGACCACCGCCAAGAATGCCATCAGCGGTACCGCCGTTTCGACGGCCTCCGGGAAGAGCGGGAGGCAGAACCGCAGGAAGCCATACGTCCCCATCTTTAGCAGGACGGCCGCCAGGATCGCGCTGCCGGCGGTAGGGGCCTCGACGTGCGCGTCGGGCAGCCACGTGTGCAAGGGGAACATCGGCACCTTGATGGCAAAGGCGAGCGCGAACGCCGCAAAGAGCCACAACTGGAGGCCGCTTTCTACCCGCACGGTGGCGATCAGCGTTGCCAGATCGAAGGTGCGCGATCCGCTGTCGCCGCTGAGGAAGTAGATGGTCAGGATGGCAACCAGCATCAGGACACTGCCGGCCATCGTATAGAGGAAGAACTTGATCGCCGCGTAGATGCGCCGCTCCCCTCCCCAGACGCCGATCAGGAAATACATGGGGATGAGCACGGCTTCCCAGAAGACGTAGAAGAGGAATAGGTCGAGTGCCAAGAACGTGCCGAGCACCGCCGTTTCCAGCAGCAGGAGGAGCACGACGAACTCTTTGACCCGTGTATCTATGGCGCGATAGGTGGAGAGAATCGTCAGCGGGGTCAGGAAGGTGGTGAGCAGCACGAGGAGCAGGGAGATACCGTCAACGCCCACCTTGTACGTGATGCCCAACGACGGTACCCAATCACCGCTCTGAAGGAGTTGGAACTGCGCCGCTCCGGCGCTAAAGTCGTACAAGAACCACAGCGGCACTGACACCGCAAAGGCGATGAGGCTGACCACCAGCGCCACATTCCGCAGCAGGGCGTGGGCGGTGCCGGGCATGAAGAGCAGGATGACTGCTCCCACCAGCGGCAGGAAGATGAGAATGGTGAGATACCACTCGCTCACAGCTGTGTCCTCAATAGGGAACCCGGCATGGACACGCAGCCTATTGCTGCGGTCCGGCAGCGGTGTTCGCCCTGTCTGCTCGGTGTTCTCTGTAGCACGTTGTCTTACCGGAAGGCCCACACGGCCAGGATGGCGATGACACCCAAGAGGAACGCTACGGCATAAGCCCGCACGTACCCGGCCTGGGCAATCCGTAGCGCCACGGCGCTGCCGCGCAGCAGACGCCCGGTTCCGTTGACGGCGCCGTCTATCACGGCCAGATCGAACGAGGCCAAGAAGGCGGCGAGCCGAGCGCCCGGATGCGCCAGCGTGGCCTCGTACAGTTCGTCAATCCAATACTTGTTGAACGAGAGCCGGTAGAGCGGGGCAAGCAGCCGCCCAACCAACTCGGCCGATGGTAGCTGCCGTAGGTAGATGGCACCGGCGACCACGACACCGCCGACGGCTACCACCACTGCGATAATCGCCAAGGCCAGCTCCGAGAGGTGGAACGGTACATCCCCGTGCTCCGGCCCATGCCCGCCGAGCACCGGCTGCAAGTAACGCTCGAAATCCGTGCCATCGGTGCCCGGGATACCCACGAGGCCGCCGACTACCGCCAGCAGCGCCAGCGCCACCAGCGCGAACAGCATCACCAAGGGCGACTCGTGCGGCGCTGCGCCGCCGTTCTCGGCTCGTCGTGGCCCGAAAAAGGTGAGGAAGATGAGCCGCGACATGTAGAAGGCGGTCAAACCGGCCGTGACCACGCCGACGAGCCACAGCCATAAATGTCCGCCCTCGAAGGTGCGGGCCAGAATCAGGTCCTTACTCCAGAAACCGGCGAGGCCGGGGAAGCCGATGATCGCCAGCCATGCCACGATCATCGTCACTCCCGTCACCGGCAGATACCGGAGCAAGCCGCCCATGCGGCGCATGTCCTGCTCTTCGTGCAGCGCGTGGATGACGCTCCCGGCGCCGAGAAACAGGAGCGCCTTGAAGAAGGCGTGGGTCATCAGGTGGAAGATGGCCGCGCCGAACGCGCCGACGCCGGCGGCCAGGAACATGTAGCCCAGTTGGCTGACCGTCGAGTAGGCCAGCACACGCTTGATGTCGGTCTGCGTGAGCGCAATCGTGGCGGCGAACAGCGCCGTCAGCGCGCCGATAATCGCTACCACCCCAAGGCTGAACGGCGCCAGAGCATACAGCGCCGACGCCCGCACCACCATGTAAACCCCCGCCGTGACCATCGTAGCGGCGTGGATCAGCGCACTCACCGGCGTAGGGCCTTCCATCGCGTCGGGCAGCCACACGTACAGCGGCACTTGGGCCGACTTCCCGGTGGCGCCGATGAAGAGCAGCAGCGTGATTGCCGTGATAAGCTCGCCGCCCTCATCCACTACCCGCTCCGGGTGGTCGAGAACCGTGGCAAAGTCGAAGCTGCCGAACGTGGTGAAGATGAGGAAGAGGCCGACCATGAATGCAAAGTCACCGACGCGGTTGGTGATAAATGCCTTCTTGCCGGCCGAGGCCGCGGCTGGACGGTCGAACCAGTACCCGATCAGGAGGAAGGAGCAGACGCCGACTAGCTCCCACCCGACGAACATGACCAGGAAGTCGTCGGCCATGACGAGCAGCAGCATCGAGAAGGTGAAGAGGTTGAGGTAGGTGAAGAAGCGTGGGTAGCCGGGGTCATGTGCCATATAGCCGACAGAATAGAGGTGGATCAGCAGCCCGACGCCCGACACGACCAAGACCATCACCGTGGAGAGGGGGTCGAGCAGGAGGGCTACCGACGTGTCGAGGTTGCCCGCTACAATCCAGGGGAATAGCTCTTGCCGGAGCGTTTCGGTCTCCCCGGCAGTGAGCGGCACGGTCGCGGAGAGGGCGACGACCCCGGCGACAACGAACGCTGCTGCCACCGCGCCGACACCGACAATGGATACGACGATCCTGGGCAACCGTTGCCCCAGCAGGAGGTTAATCAGCGTCCCTGCGAGGGGGAAGGCCGGGATCAGCCAGAGAGCATCAGAAATGGTCGTCTCCTGACATGCTTGGTCTGCACAGTCCGCTGAAGGCTACGGTAGTGCCGGCCGGCACGTCACCACAAACGGCATACACCACGCTGTCTACCCCTTCAACAGGTTGATCGTGTCAATATCCACGCTCTGGCGCGTGCGGAAGAGGTCCACGATGATCGCGAGGCCCACCGCCACCTCGGCCGCAGCCACGGCCATGACGAAGAAGACGAAGACCTGCCCATCGAAGTGCCCGAACTGCCGGGAGAACGCCACGAAGGAGAGATTGACCGCGTTCAGCATCAACTCAATGGACATGAAGATCGTCAGCGTGTTCTTGCGAAGCAGCACCCCGAACACGCCGAGCGAGAACAGGATCGCGCTGACGATGAGATAGTAGCTCGTTGGCACCATCAGGTCGTAGGCCTCGTGTTACTGGGCACGCCTGCCGGCGCTGCTGTGGCAGTGGTCGCCTCCGCGGCGGCCGGAGTGCCGTTTTGCTGGCCGCCAGATGGTACCACGTTTGCCGCTTGCCTGGAGAGGCTGACTTCACCGCGCTTCCGCGCGATGACGACCGCGCCGAGAATCGCCGCCAAGAGCAGGATTGAAGTCACCTCGAAGGGGAACAGAAAGCGGGTGAATAGGACGGCGGCCAGCATCTGCGTATGGGACCCGGCGAGTGGCTCCACCGTTACCGCCTCGATCCCCGGTGTCGCGGCCAGGTCGGTGACCGCTTGGCCCGGCTCCTCCGGCCGCAGCGCCAGCACCTGCACTGTATCGCCCACGCGGTCCACCGTGATCTCCGGGCGTGGCGGGCTACTGCGGAACACTCTGAAGCCTTGTGCTTCTAATGCGTCCATGACCTGCGCCGCACCCGCGGCGGCCGCTCCCGTCCCGTCCAGCGTGAGCGTAATCGTCCAGGCCGTTTCATCCGGCCCGGTCGCTGCCGCCAACAGCTTTTGCTCCGCTACGGAGAGTGAGTAGGTCAGCTCGGCGGTACCCGGTGGTGGCGGCTCCGGCAGCACGTCGGCACTGCGAGCGGCAACCAACGCCACCTGTGCCAGCAGGATGAAGGCCACCGTGCCCCCGAAGAGCTTCAGTCCGGCCAGGCGTGTGCCGGTTGGCTCCGGTCGCGCCACGTTGAGCAACATGATGACAAAGAGCACCAGCACCATGATGGCGCCCGCGTAGACCGCGATCTGCACGACGGCGAGAAAATACGCACCTAGCAGGAGGTACATGACAGCCAAGCAGAAGAAGTTCGCCACGAGGAATAGGGCGCTGTACATCGCGTTGCGCTGAAACACAACCATGGCGGCGGCCGCGATGGCGACAGCTGCCGTGGCGATGAAGATGAGCAGTTCAATGGTGGGCAGTTCGAACGGCAAGCTCTCGATCAACTCGGTCATCGGCTCAGTGCCCTCTGCGTAGGTGGGAACGTGACCCACCGTCGGCGGTAGTGTCTACGATGGCTGGGTGCTACTTACCCGGGCAGCCAGGAGTCACTCGGATCAGCAACCGGCTCCGCATCCAGCAACGTCTCCTTGGTGTAGATCATCGACTCGCGGGTGTAGTCCGCTAGCTCGAAGATCGCCTTGAGCTGAATTGCCTCCGTCGGACAGGCCTCGGTGCAGAACCCGCAGAAAATACAGCGGATCATGTTGACGGTGTAGGTCTTGGCGTAGCGCTCGCCGATGGAGATAGGGCTGTCCGGCGGATTCTCGGCACCTTCGACGAAGATCGCTTTCGCCGGGCAGACCAGCGCACACAGCTCGCAGCCGACGCACTTCTCCAGGCCGTTCTCGTGCCGGCGCAGCACGTGGCGGCCCCGGTGCCGGGCCGGTAGGTCCGGCTGCTGCTCCGGGTATTGCAGCGTCACCGGCTTGTCGGCCAGGTTTCGCAGCGTCACCCCCAGACCACGCGCTATCGCCGCAAAGTCCTGCGCCGCCTCGATGAAGGGATTTCTACGTGTTGGGCGCGATGGTGCTTGCATCATGTCCTCCGTGGCTGCGCTGCTAACTCGGCCACACCGCCACGATCACTGCCGTCAGCATGACGTTCGCCAGCCCAATGGGAAACATTACTTTCCAGCCGAGATTCATGAGGCGGTCGTAGCGGAGACGGGGCAGCGTCGCCCGCAGCCAGATGAAGAAGAAGATAAAGATAGCGAGCTTGAGCAAGAACCAGAGCGGGGCCAAGATTGGCCCAAGCACCGGGCCGAGAAAGCCGAAGCCCGGCCACCAGCCACCGAGGAAGAGCACGGCGGCGACGGCGCTGACGTTGATGATGTTGACGTACTCGGCCATGAAGAACATGGACCACTTGAAGCCGCTGTATTCAGTGTGATAGCCGGCGCCCAACTCGCCCTCGGCCTCCGGCAGATCGAACGGCAAGCGATTCGTCTCGGCAATGCCGGCGATGACGTAGACCACGAAGGCGATGAACCCGACCGGGAACCACAGCGCAATCGGCCAAGGGAAGCTCCCTTCGGTCTGCAAGCGCACAATGTCGAGTAAGTTCAGCGATCCGGCCAGGATTACCACCGAGAGCACCGCCAGCCCCTGCGGCAACTCGTAGCTGACCATCTGCGCCGACGCCCGCAGCCCGCCGAGCAGCGAGTATTTGTTGTTCGCCGCCCAGCCGCCGAGCACCAGCCCGTATACCCCCAAGGAGGCAATGGCGGCGATGTAGAGGTAGGCGACGTTGATGTTCGCGCCGATGTGCCAGTCGAAGGGAAAGCCGAAAATCTCGAACGACGGGCCGATAGGAATGACGGCGAAGATAATCAGCGCCGGCATCAACGTCCCGAGCGGTGCGACGAGATGGACGACGCGGCTGGCCTGATCCGGGACGATGTCTTCTTTCATCGCCAGCTTGATGCCGTCAGCGATGGGCTGCAACAGGCCGAACGGCCCGACTCGATTCGGGCCAATGCGCCGCTGGAACCGCCCTATCACCTTCCGCTCCAGCCAGGTGAGATACGCGAAGGCGGCCAAGAGCAGGTTGATGACGATGAAGCTCTTGATGGCGGCGGCGATGATGGCCGCAAGGATGTCCGGGATCATGCTCCGCCTCCGGCAGCGGCGTCGGCGGTCACGGCCGCCATGGCAACCGGCTCAAGCTGTACGGTGGTCGCCTCGTGCTGCCAGTCCAGCAGCGCGTTGATCCGCGGCGAATCGAGATTGTCAGGCGTATAGACTACCCCGGCGGGCACGCGACCACTTATCCGCGCTGGTCGGCTTACGGCGCCGCGCTCGGTCCGCAGCCTGACAGCCTGACCGTTACCAATGCCGAGACGGGCGGCGTCAGCGCGGTTGATGTCCACGAGTGGCTGCGGGGAAGTGGCCAGCAGCTGCGGCGTGATCTCGATCAACGTCTCGTGACCAACTAGCTCGGAATCGGTCAGCAAGCGCAGGCCCTCGCCCGGCTCCGCTGCGGGCACCGCTACCGGATCGGGGTCCGGCACAGGCGCAAAACTCGGCTCGCCGTCAGCCTCCGGTGCCGGTAGCAGCACGCCCTCCGACGGGAAGGCCGCGCGACGCATCATTGCCGGTGTGATGATCTCCTCGAAGGCCTCAAGCGTGATTTCGGCGGCGGAGCTATAGCCGAGCGGCGTGTCGAAGTGTCCGGACAGGTCAGCCAGGATGCGCCAGTCGGCCAAGCCGCTGTCCTCCGGCGCGACCGAGACGCCCAGCCGTTGGATACGGCCCTCTACGTTCGTCAGCGTGCCATCGCGCTCGGCGAAGCTCAAGCCGGGGAGCACCACGTCGGCAGCCTTCGCCGTCGCGGTCTCGAATAGCTCATGTACGACCACTAGCTCGGCGTTGGCCAGGGCTTGCTCGGCCTGGGCGCGGTCGGGATGCGTTTCCAGGATGTTCTCGCCAACCAGATAGAGGCACTTGATCGTCCCAGCGGCTGCCGCTGCGATCATCTCCCCGGCCGGTAGTCCGTCTTGGCCGGGCACGACGCCGAGCGCCTCGGCTCCCCGGCCATTCGCCCCCTCCGGGATGAACGTCACGCCGCCGCCGTTGCCCGTTGCCAGCGCAAGGTTGTAAGTGGCCGCAGCCACGGCATCCTGATCCGACCGGCGGTTGAAGCGCGGGCCGACGTACACCAGCGCGTTGCCGGCAGCCGCCAGCGTCGCGGCGGCCGCCTGGATCGTCTCGGCCGTGACGCCGGTTAGCTCGGCAGCCCGGTCCGGCGAGAGGCTGGCCGCCTCGCCGGCGGCTGCTCCGTCGTTGCCCTGCTCTTGTTCGAGGACGGCGCCCAACAGCCCCTGTAACAGGGCCGCTTCGGTGCCAGGCTGGTGTCGCAGGCGATGGTAGGCAATCCGGTCCGGCTCGGTAGCGCGCGGGTTGGCGACGATCAGCTTGGCGCCGCCCCTCGTTACCGCCGCCCGCAGCCGCAGCCACTGCACCGGCAGGTCGTTGGTCAGGTCGGTACCGAGCAGCAGCACCGCCCCGGCCCGATCCACGTCTGCCAGCGTCGGGATAGGCGCTGGGCTGTCCGCGAGCGGTAGCCCGGCGGCGCGGGCGCCGATCCGGTGGTCGAGGTGCGGTGTGCCGATGACCGAGCGGGCGAATTCGCGCAAGGCAAAGGCGTCTTCGTTGGGTACGTTGCGCCCGCCGATGACCCCGATTGCCGCTGCACCGTGCTCGTCGCGGATGCCCTTGATCTTCGCGGCCACCTCGGTCAGCGCCTCGTCCCATTCCACCGCGGCCAATGCGCCGTCCTGCTTGACTAGCGGGGTTCGCAGCCGTTGATCGGTCGAGACGAACTCGAACGTGAACTCGCCCTTATTGCACAGCCAGATGTCATTGATGTCCGTGTTCTCTTGCGCGCGCACCCGCACCAACTCGTTGCGGCGCGAGTCCAGCTTGAGGTTGCAGCCCACCGGACACTGCGCGCAGACGCTCCGCGTCGTCTGGAGATCGCCCGGTCGTGCCCGGAACCGATACGTGTCGCTGGTGAGCGCGCCGCAGGGGCAGAGATCAATGATGTTGCCGTGGAACTTCGATTGCAGCGGTCGGTCGTCGAGGGTGCCGAGCACCGAGTTGTAGCCGCGGTCGAAGAAATCCAACTCGTGCTCGCCGGCGACGTCGTCCATGAAGCGCGTGCAGCGGTAGCAGACGATGCACCGCTCCTGATCCAGGACCACCAGCGGGCTGAGGTCGTGGACCTTGCGGAGCAGACGCTTCTGCTCGACGAACCGGCTCTCTTTCGGCCCCCAGTCGTGGCTATTGTCCTGGAGCGGACACTCGCCGCCCGCGTCGCACACCGGACAGTCGAGTGGATGGTTAATCAGCAGGAACTCGACGATCCCTTCCCGATACTTCAGGACAGCCTCAGTGTCCGTCCACACCCTCATGCCGGGCATCACCGTCGTGGTGCAGCCGGTCATAATTTGCGGCGGCGGTTTCGGCGCGTCGGGCGGCGTGCCCGGTCGCGGTGGTAGCTCGACGGCCACCAAGCACATCCGGCAGGCGCCGACGACGGGCAGCCGCGAGTGATAGCAGAACACCGGCACCTCGGTGCCAAGCTCCTTGGCCGTCTCGACCAAGTTGGTGCCCGGCGGCACGGACACCTCTTGGTCGTCAACCGTCAGCGTAATCAACTCTTGCTCGGTGGCAATCATGCCGTCTCTCTCCACAGGTTAGGAGCCTCGCTCCGGTCCCGATGGGCAACAAACACCGTTCACGCCGCCATCATCGGCTGTGCCGCCGCAAAGCAACGCTTCTCGGTGACGTGGCGGTCATAGTCTTCACGGAACTTCTGAATACCGCTGGACAAGCCCCAGGTGGCCACGTCGCCCAGCAGGCAGAAGGACTTGCCGTTGATCTTGTCGCACACGTCTAGCAGCAACTCTACGTCCTCCGTGCGCCCGCCGCCGCCTTCGATCCGCGCCAGGACATCCACCATCCAGCGGGTGCCCTCTCGGCAGGGTGTACACTTGCCGCAGCTTTCGTTGGCGAAGAAGCGGACGGTGTTGAGATTGGCCCGCACGATACACGTCGTCTCGTCCATCACCATCACGCCGCCGGTCCCGAGAATGGAGCCTTTGGCGGTGATGGCCCCCGGGTCCAGCGTCACGTCGAGGTCTTCGGCCGTGAGCAGCTGCGCCGAGGCGCCGCCGGGGATGATGGCCTTGACCGCCCGGTCCTCACGCATCCCCTGACCGTGCTCGTAGATCAGCTCGCGCAGCGGCGTGCCCATCGGTAGCTCGTAGAGGCCGGGGCGGTTGACGTGGCCCGAGAGGCAGTAGAGCTTCGGGCCGGGCGCGTCCGAGGCGCCGATCCCGGCGAACCAGTCGGCGCCGTAGTTCACGATGTGGGTCACGCACGAGAGAGTCTCAACGTTGTTGATGACCGTCGGCAGGCTGAACACGCCCTTGACGGCCGGGAACGGCGGCCGGAGGCGCGGCTGCGGGCGGTTACCCTCCAGCGATTCCAGTAATGCCGTTTCTTCCCCGCAGATGTAGGCGCCGGCGCCCCGATGCACCCACACCTCGCAGTCGAACCCTGAGCCGAGGATATTCTTACCGACGTAGCCCCGCTCGCGGGCCTCGGTCAACGCTTGCTCCAGCCGGCGATAGCTGAACGAGAACTCGCCGCGGATGTAGATATAGACCGTGTTGATCTGGCAGGCGTAGGCGGAGAGGAGGCAGCCCTCGATAAGCTGATGGGGGTCGTTATCCATGATCGCCCGATTGGCGAACGTCCCCGGCTCGCTCTCGTCGGCGTTGGCGCAGAGAAAGCGCGGATTGCCGTCGTCGGGCAGAAAGCCCCACTTCACGCCGGTCGGGAAGTAGGCGCCGCCGCGGCCCCGCAGGTTGGCGCTCCTGACCATGCCGACGACATCCTCCGGCGTATGCTCCCGGAGCGCCTTCTCCAGCGCCTGGTAGCCGCCGTGCCGGAGATACGTGTCAATCCGGTGCTGGTCCGGGTCGTCGGCGTACTTGAGCAATATTGGCTCAAACGTCGCCATGCTCAACCTGCCCCTCCGTCGTCACTACCCTGCCCATTCAGCGGGACCTTGGCTGCAAGCGCCGCGCTGTCCGGCCCATGCACCACCCCGTCGAGGGCGGGTTGGCCGGCCCGCAGGTCGGCGAGAATGCGCTTAATCCGCTCCGGGGTCAGATTTCCGTAGGTCTCCGTGTTGACCTGCATGACGGGCGCGAACTCGCAATAGCAGGGGCACTCCTGATGGCGCAGGGTGAACTGCCCGTCCTCGGTCGTTTGCCCTTCCTGGATACCTAGCTCCTGCCGCAGGTACTCCAGCATCTCCGACGCGCCCTGCAACTCGCACGACAGGTTGTTGCACACCTCGATGACGTACTGGCCCATCGGCTGCTTGTGGAACATATAGTAGAAGCTGGCGATAGCTGCCACGTCGGTCGGATGCATGTCGAGTAGCTCGCCGACTTCCTCGTAGGCCTCCGTGTTGAGCCAGCCGACCTCATCCTGGGCCGCCCACAGCGCCGGCAGGATAGCGGCGCGCTTGGTGCGGTAGCGCGGCAAGTAGCTAAGGATGCGCTCGCGCGTTTCTTCGGACAGCATCTTCTCCGCTCGCCTCGCCTGTTCCTAGCGGTCAATCTCGCCAAGCACGATGTCAATGCTGCCGATAGCAGCCACCACGTCGGCAACCTGTCGGTTCTCGACCAGCTTCTGCAGCGCCTGGGCGTGCAAGAACGACGGGGTGCGGAAGCGGACGCGCTGTGGCTTGCTCGTGCCGTCGGATACGACATAGCAGCCAAGCTCGCCGCGCGGCGACTCGATCACGTTGTACGCCTCGCCCGGCGGACACCGCGGCCCTTCCGTCACCAGCTTGAAGTGGTGGATCAGCGACTCCATGCTCACATACATCTTCTCGCGCGTAGGTAACGTGATACGTGGGTTGTCCAGCCGAATCTCACCGTCGGGCAGCCGGTCGAGCGCCTGCTCGATGATCCGCAGCGACTGCCGCATCTCTTCGACGCGCACCAGATAGCGATCATACACGTCGCCGTTGTGGCGCACCGGCACGTCGAAGTCGAAATCGTCATAGGAGGAGTAGGGGAACGCCTTGCGGACATCGTAGCTGACGCCGCAGGCCCGCAGGCTGGGACCGGTCATGCCCCAGGCGATGGCCTCGTCCTTGCTGATGGGTGCCATGTCCACGGTCCGGTCGAGGAAGATCGGGTTCCTCGTCAGCAGTGTCTCGTAGTCGTTGATGCGATCCGGGAAGGTGTCGAGCACGTGGCGCACCCGCTCCTCGAACCCGTCGGGAACGTCGGCGCACAGCCCACCGATGCGCCAGTAGCTAGTCATCAGGCGCACCCCGGAGACGAACTCATAGATCGAGGTAATCGTCTCGCGCTCGCGGAAGCAGTAGAGGAAGACGGTCGTTGCCCCGAGGTCTAGGCCGTGTGTGCCGAGCCAGACCAGGTGGCTGCTGAGACGGGTCAGCTCGGTCAGGATCACGCGCAGGTACTGTGCCCGCTTCGGCACCTCATCGGTGACACCGAACAGCTTCTCGACGGCGAGGATGTAAGCGAGATTGTTCGACAGCGGCGCTAAGTAGTCCGTGCGGTCGGTGGCGGTGATCGCTTGATGCCAAGTGAGACCTTCGCACGTCTTCTCGATGCCGGTATGGAGAAAGCCAATGTCCGGTTCCGCCTTCACGACGGTCTCGCCGTCGAGTTCCAGCAACAAGCGGAGGACGCCATGGGTGGCCGGGTGCTGCGGCCCCATGTTCAGGACCATGGTACCGCGGTCGGTTGGCGTCTCGTTGAGCATTACCATCGCTGTTGCTCTCTGCGGACTACGAGGCTAACTCGTCCGATGCAGCACGGGACCGCCGCGCTCGCGGCCGGCCTCCTCCTCGGTAAATGAGACCTCTTCTTCTCCTTGGGATTCGTCTCGTCGCAGCGGATGTCCTTCCCAGTCCTCGGGCAGGAACAGCCGCCGTAGGTCCGGGTGGCCGGTGAACTGCACGCCGAACAGGTCAAAAACCTCGCGCTCGTGCCAGGCGGCCCCCGGCCACACCGGCACAAGCGAGGGCACTGTCGGCTCTTCACCGCCGACGCGGACCTTCAGGCGCAGGCGGGAGTTGTGGTCGTATGAATGGAGGATGTAGGTGATGTCGAAGCGGTCAGTACACTCTAGGTAGTCCACGGCATTCAACTCGGCCAGAAAGGCGTAACGCATGTCGGGGTCGTCACGGAGAAACCGGCACACGTCGCGTATCCGGTCGGGCGGCACGATGGCGGTGGGAATGCCGTCGGCCAAGCGTACATTCGGCGGCTGACAGTCACCGAACTGCTCCAGCAGCCGAGCCATGTGACCGACGGCCGGGCCAGCAGCCGCGGTTGGCGCCTCAGTTGCCATCTACATTCACTATCCCTGCGAGTTGGGAGAGGTGCTCGGCGGGTACTGCCCAGGGGTTTAGGCCGTAGCCAATTCGTGCGCGTGCTTGCCGAACTGCTTCTGGCGCTCCACCTTGCGCTGGAGCTTGATAATCCCGTCAATGACCATTTCCGGCCGTGGTGGGCAGCCCGGCACGTACACGTCAACCGGAATGATGCGGTCCACGCCCTGGACGAGCGCGTAGTTGTTGTAGATGCCGCCGCAGGAGGCACAGGCGCCCATCGAGAGTACCCACTTCGGCTCCGGCATCTGATCGTAGAGCTGGCGCACGACCGGCGCCATCTTCTTGCTGACGCGGCCGGCCACGATCATGAAGTCGGCCTGGCGCGGCGAGGCACGGAAGACCTCCGCCCCGAAACGGGAGACATCGAAGCGCGAGGCGCTCATCGCCATCATCTCGATGGCGCAACAGGCCAAGCCGAATAGCAGCGGCCAGAGCGAGTTCGCTCGTGCCCAAGCTACCGCCTTGTCGAGCGTGGTCAGGCTCACACCCATCTCGCCCGTGAACTGGCCGCCCAACGGAAGTTCACCGCGGCCGCCGTACTTGACCGGCGTGTTCGGTGCGTTTAGTCCCACTGCAGCGCCCCTTTCCGGAGGACATACAGGTATCCCAACAGCAAGACGGCGGCGAAGACGCCCATCTCCACGAGCGCAAACACTGCCAGGCCCGCGCCCTTCATCTCGCGCAGGACCACTGCCCAAGGATAGAAGAAGATCACCTCCACGTCGAAGATGACGAAGAGCATCGCCGTGACATAGAACTTGATGGGGAACCGCCGCCACGCCATGCCCACCGGGGTCATGCCGGATTCGTAGGGCGCCAGCTTCGACGTGGAGGGGCGCCGCGTGCCTAAGAACCGGGCAATCACGACCACGCCCAGCGATACGACCGTCGCTACGACGATCATAATAAGGATGGGGAGATAATCAATCAGCACTGCACCCTCCCATGCTCGGCGAGATAAGCCGGGTCCAGGCATCCCGGACACGGCACGCTCTCTACCACGCGGCAGCCCGGCGGCAAAAGCTTGTGTATTATATCACAATGTCTTCCCGGCGCTAGGCCACCGCCCTCACGTCATTCTTCCCGCCCCGTTCCGTCATCCCCGCGCAAGCGGGAATCTCCGTCCCCGCCGCAGCGGGAGGGCCATAGCGGGGCCGACGGCGCCGATCACCGCTGGCGAATGAACTTTTGCAGGCGGTCGTGGGTCGTGACCTCGCCGACGTAGATATCGCTGCGGGAATCCACCCACAGGCTATGCGGCGAGGCGGCGAATTGGCCGGGCGCGTCGCCGCGCTCGCCCCACTGGGCGAGGATGTCGCCATCGAGACTCATGATGGTCACGCCTGGGCCGCGCGTGGTCCGGATGGGGCCGCGGCTGGTGGTGGCCGGCCCTCCTTCGGCGATGTAGACCGTCTGGGCGGCATCGAGGCAGACGTCGTTGGGCGCACCCAAGTCACCCCACTCCCCCAGATACGCTCCGTCGAGGGTGAAGTGCTGCACGCGGTTATTGCCGCGGTCGGTCACGAGCAGCCGGCCGCGCGGGTCTACCCAGACGCTGTGGACAGGCCAGCCGAACTCGCCCGGCCCCTTGCCCATCGTTCCCCACGACCGCCGAAGCGTCCCGTCCGCACTGAAAGCGTGTACGCGATATTGCCCGTAGCCGTCGGCGATGAACACATCGCCTTGCGGTGACTGCACCGCGCGGGCCGGCTCGTTGAACGGCTGGCCCGGTGGGCCGGCTCGATCCGCCGTCCCCCAGGTGGCCAGCAGCGTGCCGTCAAGTGTCCAGTGCGTCACCGTATGGTTGCGGTCGGTGCAGTAGAGTGCGTCGTCGGGGCCGATCCAAACACCATGCGCGCTACCGAAAGCGCCCTCACCCCAGGAGTGGAGCAACTGCCCCTCGGGTGAGAACACCAGCATGGCCGCTTGCGGCTCCCGCTGCAAGACGTAGACCCGGTCCTGCGAGTCGCAGGCGACCCCGGAGACGAGTCCCAGCGCCGGAAGCTGCGGGCTGCGCCCCCACTGCGCGTCTACACGATAGGTATAGTCGCCGCTACCGAACAACGTACTCATGCCGTCCCCTCCTGATCTCCGGTTGGTTGCCACGATACGAGGTTCCCAGGTGCCCGTCAACCACCAGCCCCCCTATGGTCCCCCCGCTGCGGCGGGGGGACGGGGCCAGGTACGCCCCACAGTCGCTACAATATCGTGCTCGGAAGGAGAGGCCAATGGATTTGACGAAAGGGCCGCCCCGTAGTCCCCGCGACGAGCTAGGGGGAATCACGTTCCTGCCGCGGACGATTGACAAGATGCGGGCGCACCTCGCCGGTACTCTCGGCGAGTACAAAGCGAAGGTTGGCTACAGTGAGCGGCTGTTCGCGTTCCTGGACGTGACGGCCGACGAGTTCGAGGCGATTGTTGCCGCACATGCGGACGATGCCGGCGTGCTCGCCGCCCTGATGGAGCGTGTGCCGCGGAGCGCCGCCGAGATCGAGGCGTTCAACGAGCAGGCCAGGAGCTACCCACAGGACGAGGCCGCGCGGCAGCGGCACCAAATGCTGCTGGAGGAAGCCGGGTACGGTGACCGCACGGACATCACGTCCATGTTCGACCGCCTGGACCTCGACGACGGCCGCGACGTGCCGGTGCGCTCGTAGGCGGGCAGCCGCTCTACTCCTCCGTGAACCGGAAGCCGTAGAGGCTCGCGTCGCGTAGATCAAAGCGTAGCCGCAGCGGCCGCTCCGGCCAGCGGTCGTCACCGCGCCGGTCGCCCCACCGGACCGGGTGTCGTAACGAGTCACCTGTCACCGGGGTACAGTCAGTCGCTGCGAACCCCGGCAGTGCCCGGCCTTGTTCGTCTTGCACCTCCACCGTAAGTGAACCACCGGCAGCAATGGTCGCGTTGAGTTCGAGCCGACCGCCGCCTGATTGAAGCGTGCGCGTGGTGATCGAGCCACCGGCCGGCCCGGCATCGCGCGAGATGAACCCGTCTCGGCGCACTTTCGCTAGGCCGATGGCGGGAAAGTGCCGCTTACCGGCCCGCACGTCGGCCCAATACTGCTCGCGCAGCGCCTCGGTGTAGCACAAGCGGGCGGCGTGGCCCTCGTTGAAGCCCACGTAATACACCCACCACTCGTCACCGACCGTCACCGGCATGGAGTGGTAGAAGATCATGTGACTGTCGAACGTGCCCGGCGCACCCCGCGCGATCACCGGCTGGCGGTTGCCGAGCCGCTGCCAGTGGATCAGGTTCCGGCTCGCGGCCAGCTGCACGTCCACGATGGCGTACTCGTTCCCACCGCCCAGCCGCCCGATGTCGAAAGAGGCGTCGTATACCCAAATCAGGGCGAGGAACACGTCGCCAGTGCGGAAGACCATTACGCCATAGAACTCGCAGCGATGGTCGTCGGGGTGGTCGTAGAGCAGGATGGACTTGGCAGCGGCGAGCCGCTCCGCGGCCATGTCGTCATCGAGTTGGTCGGGGGCCAAGGCAAGCATCGGCTCCGTCCAGGTCGTGAAAGGCGGCCCATCGGCGTCGTCTACTGACGTACAGACCGCAAAGCAGCGTCGTTGCCACGGGCCGAGCGGTACGTGGACTTTGGGGAACAGTGCGTACTTGGCGGTCGGAAAGCCGGCCGGTCCTTCCGGCGCGGTGCCGTCGTAGAGCTTGGTCGCACTGGACGTATCGCCGCGCTGGCGTCCCCGGATGACCGGGTTGTGCTCGTAGGGGTACCAGTGCAGCCCGTCCGCCGAGAAGGAGACGCCGTGGCCGCCCCAGCCGTCGTCGTCCCTGCCCACCCAGAAGTCCGACTTGTACCGCATCTCCGGCGGCTCAAGACCAGCCATCTCGGCGCAGTCCAGCATTCCGTGTCCGGGACTGGCGCCCGTCCGCGGCAGGATGTTGTTCGCCGTCGAGTCTTCGTATTGAAACAGGCCCAGGTTGGGGCGCTCCCAGTGCAGCCCGTCACGGGAGGTGGCATAGCAGGAGAATTTCTCCCCCACGTCTCGGCCATAGGCGGGGAACGCACCGTAGCTGTTGTACCACATGCGGAACAACCCATCGCGCGGGTCGCGGTGGACCGTCACCGGACCCCACAGTCCCCCGATCTCGGGCCGCTCCCAGGCCGCTTCCGCCCGGAGCACGGGCGTCGGGAGCTGTTCCATCGGGTGCCGCCGCTCCACGACCCCGTTGCTCGCTGTGACCAAGTAGTCATCCACAAGAAGCTGCGTGCGCGTACCAATCGCGACCGGTTGCTGGACCATGAGGGCCTCCTGTCTTGTGCGCTTGGGCGTCAGGCGCCGCCGGCGCAGTATGCCGGACCGAGGCTAACTGCAAGCGGCCTGGACTGCTCAGTCCCTTGGGCGACAACGGCCCAAACGGTAGAGACTAGAGGCGCATGAAAGCGGGAAGTGGGCCGCCGAGTAGCGGCCGCGCGTAGTCCGTGAAGGCGGCCGTCACGTTGCATACGCCTCCCGGCTGCACCTCCAAGTAGGAGGCCGGCAGTCTTTTCTCCAAGCCGGCGACGCGCCCGAGCGGCACGGTCTCGCACCAGGAGCGATACACGGGGTCGCGCTCCGCTTGCAGCGTGACCATCAGGCCGGTCTGCCCGCGGGCCAGGAGACGCGCCGCGGCGGCGCCGACCTGCCAGGCTTCATCCCGGTCTACGGTTGAGACGAGACTGCTGGCGGCGCGCTGCAACGTGCCCGGTTTTACGGTGCGGGACTTCACTCCGAGGGCGGCGGTGATGCGGCTGGCGAGGGATTCGGCCGTGCCCGTGACTACTGGGTGCCCAAACGCATCCGCTTGCCGGCCGGGGTCGTCTTGCTCCGTATCCGTGCCGACGGTGCTCAGGTAGTCGCCGGCGCCGGTGCGGACGGTTTCGGCCGTGACCACGACGGCGCTACCGTGCCGGCTGATGGCGGCCTCGATGCTGGCGAGTACGCCGTCCAGCATGAGCGGCACTTCCGGCACTAGCAGGATATGCGGCGCCACCCCGGTGGCCGGCCGGCCCAACGCGGCGGCGGCCGTCAGCCAGCCGGCGTTGCGCCCCATGCACTCCAGCACGACGACAGTATCGTAGCCGCGCATGGCGGCGAGGTCCAGGGCCGTCTCTTGGGTCGTGATGGCCCAGAAACGGGCCGCGCTGCCGTACCCGGGGCAGTGGTCCGTCTCCGGCAGGTCGTTGTCAATGGTTTTCGGCACGCCGATGACGGACAACTCGTAGCCGATGTCTTGCGCCGCTTGGCCGAGCTGAAGACACGTCTGCATCGAGTCATTGCCGCCGACGTAGGCAAAGGCATGGACGTTGTGGCACCGGAACCACTCGATGACGGCCGCGCAGTCGTCGGCGTGGAGCTTGCGGCGACAGGAGCCGAGCGCCGCGCTCGGTGTGGCGGCTAAGGCGGTCAGCCGAGCCGCGTCGAGCGCCGTCAGGTCGAGACAGCCGTCCCCACCGGGCAAGGCGCCGAGAATGCCGTGGCGCAGTCCGAGGATGCGCTTGAAGCCGCCGGAGTCCTGGGCCGCGCCGACGAGGCCGGCCAGACTGGCGTTGATAACCGCTGTCGGCCCACCCGACTGCGCGATCAGCAGATTACCGACCATTGCGGTACCTAGAGCACAGACTCAGCATCCCCTGGAGCGTCGCGTCCGGCCATTGTGGCGGCGATCAGGGTTCTTCCTGAAGTAGCTGGATAAACCTAATCTGCGACGATTCGATCAAGACTCCCTCCGTTTCCGGCAGGAGGGTGAACTGCTCATCACCAGTCTCGGCATCTTCCGTGAGCACCATGGGCTGTGTCGAGTAAAGCTCCCGGATTTCCTCTCTCGGATCATCAGTGTAATGACGTGGATAACCGTATAGCACCGTGCCGTCGTTCAGATGCACTACCACAGAGCGACGCGAGCTAAGAACCTGAACCCATGTCCAAGGTGAGAGCAGAATATGCAGTCGTGTTGTAACTCGACGCCCGCGTTCCGTGCCGGCTAACCGGCCTGCCGAATAGCCCATGAAGATTGCTAGGGCAAGGAGGGCCAAATAGAACTGAGGGTCCAGCGCGCTCCTCGGCCAGCCCAGTATCCCGAAAACAGCGTGGGTGGGTGCAACCAATACGAGACTGACGGCCAAGCTCCAGAGCGCCCATTGCAGGGCTGGTCTGTTGCGAGCAATCTGACGGTTAGTGAGGCCGAAAAGAGATACCGCGATGAAGCCGGGCAAGAAGAGGACGACAATTGTCGCTAGATCCCTGGTGACTGCGAGACCGAGACCTTGAGGCATTGTGTCGCTTGGGAATCGTTACTTCCGCCGCGCCGGCTTCGGCGGCGGCGGAGGTGGCGGCCGCATCTGTGCCGGTGGCGGATTGCTACCGCCTTTGCGTATTTCGGTGGGCACCAACACACGCCTGGTAGTGTCCTTGGCCACGATTGGGTCCTCCCTCCTACCAGTATACAGCTACGCTACGAGGGCACCGAGCCGTTGCTTGGAAGCGCGGTCATTGTCACGCCGAGGCGGTCGCAGGCGGCTTGCACCGTTGCGCGGAGCAGGATCGCCGTGGTGACCGGGCCAGTGCCGCCGGGGACGGGCGTGAGCCACGCCGCCACCTCGCCGACGGCCGGGTCTACATCGCCAACTAATCCACCGTCCACTACGTTGGTACCGAAATCCACTACCACCGCCCCCGGGCGCACCATCTCCGGGGTTATCAGGCCCGCTCTGCCCGCAGCTACGCAGAGGATGTCGGCGCGGCGCGTGACGGCGGCCAAGTCGCGTGTCCGGGTGTGGCAGATCGTCACGGTGGCGTGCTCTTGGAGCAGCAGTTGGGCCAGCGGCCGACCGACGATGGGGCTGCGGCCCAACACGACGGCTTCCGCTCCTTTGATCGGGATGCCGTAGTGCTGGAGGATCGCCATGCCGCCGGCAGGAGTGGAGGGCACATACCCGCCTTGGCCCAAGGTCACGCGACCGGCGTTCACCGGCGTCAAGCCGTCCACGTCCTTCTGCGGATCGAGTAGCTCCGCGACCATCTCCAGGGAGAAGGGCGCCGGTAACGGCTGCTGCACGACGATGGCATCAACACCGGGGTCAATGTTCAGTGCCTTGAGTGTCTCGGTCAGGCGGGGACGCTCGGTTGGCAGCACCATTTCGTGAAAGCCGAGGTTGATGCGTCCGCAGGCGCGCTCCAGCGTACGACCGTAAGACACGGAGGCCGGGTCGTCGCCGATGCGGAGCGAGACCAGGGCCGGCGGGCGGCGCAACTGGGCTTGAAATCGTTCGGCGGCCGCGACCGTCTGGCGCCGGATCACCCGCGCGACCGGCCGGCCAGCGAGGAGTTGCGCGCTCATCCGTGGTCCTCCTTGTCCTGCCGGCCTCGCCAGCTCATGCCAGCGCCGCCATCATCTGGTTCCAGGCCACCAGGCACCGGCGCGTGCCCTCTTCGCCGCCCTCCGAGAAGGCGCTGCCGCCGGGCATCCGGGCGATGTCCTCGGCCAGCCGGTGCGTCACTCGGTAGTGCGTTTCGAGCGAAACACAGCCATCGTAGCCGTCGTCCTTGAGCGTCTGGAGTTGGCCGGGGATGTCTACCTCGCCATCGCCGATGACGACGGCCTGCGGACTCTCGTCCGGGTTGACCTGCCGCTTGTCTTTGACGTGGACGTGTGCGATATAGGGCTTCACCAGCGGATAACCGTCCGCATACGTGGTCTCGCCGCCTTCCCAGCACGCATTCGCTGGGTCCCACACGGCCCGCACGGACGGTTCGTTCAGGTCGCCGAGAAACCGCGCCAGCTCGGCGCCGGTCCCGACATAGCACGACCCCTCGTTTTCGATACCGATAGTGACCCCTTCCTCGCGGGCGATGCGGGCCGGCTCGGCATAGGAATCGAGAATCTGCTGGTAGTGGTCGTCCAGCCCGTCCCGCTTCCAGAACGTGAACCCGCGGATCAGCGACGTACCGAGCGCCCGCCCGGCGGCGATGCACTGGCGCAGGATGTGCAGATGCTCGGCGTATTCGTCGTCGTCGCCTAGCTCGCACTTCAGGAACGGGGCGGCAAGGCCGGCCACGGACAGACCGTGCCGCTCGGCCGTCTCCTTGATTCGGTGCAGCTGCTCCGCAGACATCGCGTCAATGCGCGTCTCCCACACGGTACGGATTTCGAGTTGGTCAAGGCCAAACTGCTTGGCCATGCCGACAGCGAGATCGAAGTCCTGGGAGATTTCGTCGGTAATGACGGCTCGCTTGAACATGGGACGTGTCTTCCTCCTTATTGTCATTGTCCGAAGCTGAACGGTGCCTGTCGCCGGACGACGAACGCCACGCGATGCCGGCTGCCCAAGTAGTCCATCATAGCTTGGTCGTTCGGGTGGAGCCGCTGCGTGGCCGGTGCGGCGAACGGATTGGCCCGCTCGATCCGACGGTCAACTATAACCGTCGCCACCGGAAGCTGCTGCGAGAGTACCACTGCACGCGCCAGCGCCGCCGCCAGCGGCCCGGCATCGGTCCGCAGCAACGTCAGCCCAACAGCGACGCGGTCCGTGTCCAGCTCCACCAAGAGATCGGGCCGGTAGGTGGCGCCCAAAAAGCGCGCCGTCGGTAGCCCGGCATCGTCGCGTCCGGCGACCGCGATCACCGCCGTCGGCAGCGCCGCTTGCAGGGCCGCCTCGGCATCCGCTCGTAGGAAGATGTCGCTAGAGTGCGTCGGATCGAACTGCGCTTCCGCCAGCGCCGCACGGACCTGCTTCAGCAACGATCCTTCAGTAGGTGCCATTGCACCGGCCATGATAGTGCAGGCGCACTGCCCTCGCAACGCACGCAACACGCACGGATAGCTGCCGCTCCTACCGCTTATGCGTCGAGGAGGTGCCGCGCTTTCAAGGCCACTTGTAGGGCCAGCAGCGCCTCGGGGTCCTGCAGGTCAACCTGGCCGGTCTCTTCGATGCGCTGGACCCGATACAGCAGCGAGTTGCGGTGCAGGTTGAGCCGCCGCGCCGTTTCGCTGAGGTTGGCGCGAGAGGCGAAATACGCTTCGAGCGTGGCCAGCAGGTCACCACCGGTCCGTTTGTCGTAAGCCGCCAGCGGTCCGATGGTCTGGTCATAGAATGCCCGCAACTGCGGCGTGCCGCGCAGGTGGTACAGCAGCCGGTAAAGTCCCAAGTCGGACAAGCACGCCTGTTGGCCCGGCCCATAGAGACTGCGGGCAAGCTGCGCTGCTTGTGCTGCCTCCTCGATGGCTGCCGGCGCGTCGGCCAGCCGCGAGTGTATCTCACCGGCGCCGGACGTGATCGGCCCAATGCCGCTGGCGACGGCTGCCGCGTGGACATCCTGCAGAATTGCCTTCACCGCCGCGCTGGCACTGCTCTGCCTCGTCCCCTGACGACGCCGGTCGACGCTACCGTAATCCCCGGCGGATGGCGCGGGCCAGCGTCTCGCCGGCACGACTTGTAGGGCCAGCAGGGCCACGACCTGTCCGCTATCGGACCGCATGATGGCCGGTTGATTGCGGTCCCGTAACGCGCGCCGCACGGTGTCCATGAGCCGGTCGCTGCGATCATCGAGCACCGCGTCGTCAGCTGCACCGGCTAGCTCCGTCTCGATGGTGACTGTCAGTGCTGCAATCGAGGTGTCGGGCCGGAAGCCCAGGCGTTGGAGTTGCCGCTCCAGTTCCGGCGAGGGCGCGTCGGCTTCGGCCAGCAACTGTTCGAATAACGCCTCGCGGTCGCGCCGCTCGGCGAGGCGCACGGCGTCCTGCTTTGCCAGTTCCAGCGCCAGCACGGCAGCCAGCCGCCCGGCGACTAGCTCGTCCAAGTCGGTCAACTCGCCGGGGAGCGCACACAGCGAGACGAAGCCACGCCGGCGACCACGGTTGAGGATCGCGCCGGTATACCGTGCCAGGCCGTTGCGGCCGGCTTCGAGGCGCACGACCGGCGGCGCCGAGCTGGTTAGCTCGCCGGCCCGCAGCTCGGCCTCCAGGCGCTGGCGATCCACGAGGGACGAATATGGTGAAGGGACCGCCGCATCGGCCGGCGCCGTCGCTTGCACGTGGTATGCTGCGTCTTCCATGAAGACCAGCCGTCCGGTGAGCAGCGCCGCTTCTTCCAGGATGCGCTCGACGCCCTGTCCCTCGACGGACACCGCGGCCAGCTGACGATACATCTCGGTCGCGCGCTGATTCAACTCGGCCTGGCGGTCAACGACGAGCCGCGCGATGGTGCGCTCTAACTCTGCGGCCGCACGGGTCGTCTCGACGTGGAATAGCGGCAGGTTGTGGGCATCCGCGGCAGCAATGACGTCGTCAGGACAGTGCCACGCATCGCGGCTGACTACGACCACGGCCGCCACACCGGTCGCTTGCAGACTGACGACGATCTCGCTCAGGTCATACTCGGAGCTCAAGGCCCGCAGGGCATCGAGCGTGGCCACAGGCGCCAGGACCACCTCGTCGCCGCCGCTCGACTCGAAGATGGGCGGCAGTCCGCGCAGGGTGGTCACCCAGCCCACGCGGCGCTGTAAGCCGGCCTGCCCCGCCAAGACGCGGGCGTGCGGTTGGAGGACCAGGCGCAGCACCTCGGCCACCTCGACGGCGCTGCCACCATGAGCCTGCTCGGCTGGCTCAACGGCCGTGTCGCTCATCCGTCTTCCGTCCTCTACCACCGCTCACGAGGTCTCGGCAGCTGCCGCAGTAGTGCGCCCCCCGGCTTGCCAGTGGTGCCGTTGCCGGCTGCGCTCCTGGGCATCCGGCGTGCGAAAGGTTGCCAGAAAGGCGTCCCGGAACGCTTCATAGGCGTTGGCGGCAATCGCGGCCCGCACGCGCTCCATGAGGCGGGTGAGGTACCGCAGGTTGTGTACGGTAGCCAGTTGGTAGGCGAGCAGTTCCTTGGCGCGGAAGAGATGATGCACATAACTCGCCGTAAAGGTGCGGCACGTCGAGCAGTCGCAGCTCGGATCAATCGGCCCCAGGTCAGCGCGGAACTGCGCGTTGCGTATATTCAGACGGCCAGCGTCGGTATAGAGGCCGGCGTGGCGTGCCGCCCGCGTCGGTAGCACGCAGTCGAACAGGTCAATGCCGTATCGAACGGCCTCGATCAAGTCCTCCGGCGAGCCAACCCCCATCAGGTAGCGCGGTCGCTGTGTGGGCAAGAGCGGTACCGTAAGCTCAACCGTGCGCCACAGTTCCGCCTTCGACTCGCCCACGCTCAGTCCGCCGATAGCATACCCCGGCAAGTCGGCGGCGACGATAGCCTGGGCCGAGGCCGTTCTGAGATCGGGGAAGGTGCTGCCTTGCACGATCCCGAACAGCGCCTGACCCGGCCCCGGTTGGGCGTCGAGACAGCGCTCCAACCAGCGGCTGGTGCGCTGCACCGCCGCCGCCGCCTCGTCGTAGGTGGCGGGATAGCCGACGCACTCGTCGAAAGCCATCACCACGTCCGCGCCGAGCTGTGTCTGGATTGCCATGGCGCGCTCCGGTGTGAGCCGGTACTCGCTGCCATTGAGATGGGAGCGGAAGGTCACGCCATCGTCGTCAATGCACCGCAGGCGGGCCAGGCTCCAGACCTGGAAGCCGCCCGAGTCGGTCAGGATCGGGCCCTCCCAGCCCATGAAACGATGCAGGCCACCGTGCGCGGCGACGATCTCCGGACCGGGGCGCAGCAGCAGGTGATACGTGTTGGCCAGGATCATCGCTGCGCCGACGGTCCTCAGGTCGTCGGGACCGACCGACTTGACCGTCGCCTGCGTCCCGACGGGCATGAAGCAGGGTGTGTGTACGACGCCGTGTGGCGTCAGCAGCCGCCCAGCACGTGCTTGTCCACTCTGCGCCTCGATGGTCAACGACAGTGGAACATTAGACGCTCGCAGCCGCGCGGCGGAAACGGCCTGATCCGATGGCCCGGTGATGATGGTGCGGTTCTTGCCGGTCATCTGCCCTCAGTGCGGTCGTACAGCCTCCGAGCCGGCGTGCGCGGAGGCACAACCTCGCGCTGACCAGCATGATACTGCATGGTCTGTGGCTATCCTGCCGAACTGGTGGTCCGGTGTGGTATCCTGCGCCGCGCGCCGTGGAAACCGGGAGGAGTTGCAGCATGACCGCTGACACGACGGCCTCGCCATCCCGCGCCGAGCTCCAGGAGCACATCCTGGAGCAGTGTGAGCGGGAGCAGGTCCGCTTTATCAACCTCCAGTTCACCGACATCGTCGGCATTGTCAAGAGCGTGACGATCCCGGCCCATCGCTTGCCCGATGCATTCGATCACGGCACCTGGTTCGACGGCAGCTCCATCGAGGGCTTTGCGCGGATCGCCGAGAGCGATATGTACCTCGATCCGGACCCGGCGACATTCGCCGTCGTGCCGTGGGAGAGTGGCAACGAGAAGACCGGTCGCTTGATTTGCGACGTATACACACCCGAAGGCAATCCTTTCCCTGGCGATCCACGCTACGTCCTGCGCCGGGCGATGGCTGCGGCGGCCGAGATGGGCTTTGTCTTCAATACGGGGCCGGAGCTGGAGTTCTTTCTGCTGCAAGTAGACGACGCGGGTGACGTGCTCACCACCCCCCATGACGAGGGCGGCTATTTCGATCTCTCCACGGACCTCGCGGCACAGGTCCGGCGCGACATGGTGGTCGCGCTGGAGGCGATGGGGATGAAGGTGGAGGCTGCCCACCACGAAGTGGCCACCGGCCAGCACGAGATTGACTTCCAGTACGACAATGCACTGCGGACGGCCGACCACACGGTTACGTTCCGGTACACCCTCAAGGCCATCGCCCGCCAGGCGGGCCTCTATGCCACGTTCATGCCCAAGCCACGGTTTGGCATCAACGGATCGGGGATGCATACACATCAGAGCCTCGCAGACATCCATACCGGCGAGAACCTATTCGCCGACCCGGCCGGACCGTATGGTCTCTCCGACCTGGCGCGCCACTTCACCGCCGGTATCTTGACACATGCCCGTGGCATCTGCGCGGTGCTGGCACCGCTCGTCAACTCGTACAAGCGCCTGGTGCCGGGCTATGAAGCGCCCGTCTACGTCAGTTGGGCGCACACCAATCGCTCTGCGCTGATCCGCGTTCCCAAGCTCATCCCCAACCGGCCGCAGAGCAGCCGCATCGAGCTACGGTGTCCCGATCCGAGCTGCAATCCGTACCTCGCGTTCGCCGTGATGCTGCACGCGGGCCTGGACGGTATTCGGCGCGAGCTGGAGCCGCCGCTACCCCTGGAGGAAAACCTGTACGAATTCGACCCGCTCCGGCTCCAGCGGGAGCAGGTCGAGCAACTCCCCGGCTCCCTCGGCGATGCCCTCGACGCATTGGCTGTCTCCGGTCTGGCGCAAGAGGCGCTGGGCGTCCACGTCTTCGAGCGGTTCATGCAGGCCAAGCGGCAAGAGCACAGTGAGTATCGGCAGCAGGTAACGGAGTGGGAAATAGATCGTTACCTGGAAATCTACTAATGAAGTGCTCGATCCGTACCATCCGATGAGAGTTAAGGTGGTACCGGGAGACCACGCTCAATGAGGATTCTACTCGCGCTGTACTACTACCGGCCCCACATGAGCGGACTCACCATCTACGTGGAGCGTCTGGCTGTGACCCTGGCCCGGCGCGGCCATACCGTGACCGTGCTCGCAACGCAGCACGATACAAAGCTGCCGCGCGAGGAATGGTCGGACGGCGTGCGTATCGTGCGCGTACCGGTGGCGCTGCGGATCAACAAGGGGGTGATCTCCCTTGCGCTTGGCTCCACGGCCAGCAGGCTGCTCCGTGAGCACGATGTGTTGAGCATCCACCTCCCCAACGTAGACGCTGCCGGGCTGACTATCCGCGGCCACCGGCGGAACAAGCCGGTCATCCTGACCTACCATTGTGACCTGATGCTCCCACGCAGCCTGGTCAGTGCCATCCTCGAGCAGGCGATCTTCATAGCGCATTACGCCGGTGCTCGCCTCGCCGACAAGATCGTCGCCTACACCCGCGACTACGCTATCCATTCGCGCTTGTTGGCACGATTTGAAGACAAGCTGGAGGTCATTTCCCCGCCCGTCGTCATGCCGGCGCCCCCAGCGGCAGACGTGGCCGCGTTCCAGGCCGAGGTGTGTGCTGACGGCCGGCCGGTTATCGGCATGGCGGCGCGCTTCGCTACCGAAAAGGGTGTGGAGTACCTCGTGCAGGCCATGCCGCGCTTGTTGGAGTGTTTTCCCCACGCCAAGGTGCTGTTCGCCGGGCCATACGGCAATGTCCTCGGCGAGGAAACCTATTGGCAGCGCCTGCGGGAGCCGATTGCCGAACTGGGTTCACGCTGGCAGTTCCTCGGCCAGTTGGATCAAAGCCGGTTGTCGGTCTTTTACCGCGCGTGTGATGTCATCGTCGTGCCGAGTCTCAACTCTACCGAGTCATTTGGGCTGGTCCAAGTAGAAGCGATGCTCTGCGGTACGCCGGTGGTCGCGAGCAACCTGCCTGGCGTGCGGCAGCCGATCAAGATGACCGGCATGGGCGAGGTCGTGGAGCCGGGTTCGGCCGCTGCGCTGTACGAGGGCTTGGAGCGGGTGCTGGCGCACCCTCAACGCTATATGCGACCGCAGCCGGAGGTCGAGGCGCTGTTCGACCCTGAGCGCACCGCCGACGCCTATCTGGAATTGTTCGAGCGAGAGATTGCTCGGAGATCAGGTTAGGGGGCGTAGGGGCAACGACGGCCGGGCCCTAGGCGCAGTGCTGCGTTAGGCTTGTAGGAAACTATCTGCATTGAGGACGAACACCACGCCGCGAGCGCTGTCCAAGGGCATCCGGTCACTCGCCTCCTGCGCTTTGCAGACAGCGCGCAGCGTCTCGATTGCCGGGTCCACTTGCTCCGGTTCGACGCCGACCAAGAGAGACACGTTGCCGCGCCGCAGGAACCCGCCGACGGTGTTGATGCGCGTCACCCGGTGTCCCTGCTCGACGAGCGCTTCAATAGCCCGCCCGGCGTCGTTGTTCTGCACGATAGCCCAGATCAGTTTCATCGGTTGCTCATGACCTGTGTTCACGGCGCGCTAGAGCCGTTCGAACCGTTCGATATCGAGCACGAAGATTGTGGCTCCGCCGACCTGCACGGGAATGGGTTCCAGTGGATACGGCTCACCGATCTCGCCGGGCGCCGTCGGCACAAAGAACTCGGAGCGCCGCTCGCAGTTGTCGCGGATCAGCAAGAGCGCGCGCTGCACTTGCGACGGTTCGGTGGCAATCGCCAGCGTCGCGTTCCCCTTGCGTAGGAATCCGCCCATGGTGTTGATGCGCGTGACCCGGAATCCGGCCGTGGTCAGCGCATCCGTCGCCAGACCGGCATCTTCATCCTGGACGATAGCCACGATGAGTTGCATCGGCTCTGGCATCGCCGGCGAATCTGTCGGGGTATCCACGTTTCTTCCTACTTACTGCTTACCGCTCGTGTCTGGGCCTCTTCCGTCACCCAGCTTGATTGTACATTAAACGTTTTGCCCAGGACCGGCGGCCGGGATGTTACCGCATCACTCAACCCAGCCGAGAACACTGTCCACAGGGCCTAGAACCCGGCGCGTTTCCGGGCGCGGGCCACCTGCGACATACTCAGCAGGTGCGAGAGCCACCACACGGCGACCTCGACTTGCAGCGCGGCCGAGGCAATGGCCGCCGTCACCGGCCATTCACTGACGCCCAGCACCGTGCGGGCGAGCGGTTCGAGCGCAAATCGAAACAGCAGCAGGAAGGCCGGGGCAAAGACGAGCACCGCGCGGTTGGACCATTGCGAGAGGCGGTAGGCCGTCCGCTGCTCGACGTTCTCCGTCATTAGCTGCACGCGGACTACGTAAAGCGCGAGTACACCGAGGCCGGAAAGCAGCGCGAAAGCGATCAAGCCGGCCGGCGGCAGCAACGACCGCTGCCACGAGTGCCCGGCGACCAAGAAGAGGATCGCCAGCCCCAGCCCGCTGGCCCCAAACAGCAGTGCCCAGACCACGTGATACATGAGGGCGTAGGTAAGCGGCTTGGGTACGTGCTCTTCACTCGCCAGTGGCATCAGCCTCACTCCAGCCTCCGGGCAGCACGACTGCCCCCGGATCACACTATGTACCCCAGTCTAGCACTCCTTTGGCCAAACCTCACCCTACCCTCCATCCGTCATTCCTGCGTGCGCGGGAATCCGCGTCCCCCCGCTGCAGCGGGGGGATCATAGGGGGGCTAGCCCTCGCCGTGACTTGCGCCTGTGAGCATGAAGCGGCATACTTTACGGTAGTCCGTACCAACGCACTTGCCATTGCCGAGTCGTCTAATGGTAAGACGCCTGACTCTGGATCAGGTAATTGGGGTTCGAGTCCCTGCTCGGCAGCCTACATCCCCTCTGTGCTAGGCCGTGCCTCTCGCCCTGTTCGGTTGCTCATGGCCGGACTTTGGTTCCTCTTGCCTCACACCGTTGTGGCTCGCCGCCGGTTATCGTTTCGACAGGAGCACCGGCGGGCTGATTTACTTCTGACGTGCCGGCTTGTCCGACCTCTGAGCAGGGTATGGGGCCATACAAGCTGGCGACGATAGGAGTACCGCATGACCGTGAGGCTGGCACTGATCGGCTGCGGCGGGATCGCGCGCGCGCACCTCAGAGGCTACGCAGCGATCCGCGCGGCGGAGCCGGACCTATTCGAGCTTGTCGCCGTCTGTGACGCGAACATCGCGGCGGCGCAGGAGGTTGCCGCAGCCGCAACGGAGTGGCAGGAGCAAGCGCCGGCCGTCTTTGGCGACGTGGCGGACCTGCTGGCGGCGACCGATTGCGACGCGGCGGACATTTGCGCGCCGCACTTTCTGCACCACCGGCTCGGTATCGCTTGCCTGGAGGCCGGTCTCCACGTGCAGGTCGAAAAGCCCATCGGCATCACCGTCAAGGCCACTCGCCGGCTCATTGACGCCGCGGCCCGCGCCGGGCGCCAACTGGCGACCGCCGAGAACGTCCGCCGGGAGCCAGGCCCGCGCACGGCCCACTGGCTCATTCACGAGCGGCAGCTCCTCGGGACGATGCAGAGCTTCTTTGTGCAAGAGACTCGCCCGCCGCCGCGCCCGACGGCGGATGAGGCGGAGCTACCGCCGTGGGTCTGGCGCGATGATCGTCTGCTTGGTGGCGGTGGGCAGGTCCTGGATAGCGGCGCCCACTTCTGCGACACGATCCGCTACCTGTTCGGTGACGTGGAGCAGGTCTATGGCCGCGTCGAGCAATGGCGGCCGCGCCCGGTGCGGCGGGGCGATGCGATGGTCCACGATGATCGGGAAGATACGTTTGTCGCACAGTTGCACTTCGCCAGTGGGATGTCCGGTCTCTGGAGCTACGGCGCTGCCTGGCCCGGACACCGGCTCAATACCGTTGTCTATTACGGCAGCGAGGGTGCGCTGGTTGATCCGGGCGACATTTACCACGGCCCGCGCTTGACCGCGACGGTGCAGTTGGCCGACGGCACGGCGCTCTCGCTCGGCGATCTACACCAGGAGTATCTCGCGGAGTTGGGCGCCGCCGGCCGGGCGCGCCTATTTCCCCACGGCTTGACCGACGGCTTCGCACTGGAGGTGTACGATTTCCTGACCGCCGTGCGTGACGACCGGCCGCCGGAAGTGACCGGGGCGGACGGCCTGCGAGCCAAGGCGATGGCCAATGCCATCTACGAGTCCAACGCGGCGGGCCAGGCAGTCCGAGTGGCTGAGGTCATTGACGGGCGGATTGACGCCTACCAGCGACCGATCAACGAACGCTGGCAGATATAGACAGAGACGACGCCGGCTTGCACCATCCTCGATGGCGAAATAGGATAGTGCCGTCCCGGCGTGTTGCCGGAATGATCCCGGCTGAGGAGCAGAGTAATGACAACGGCAGGGAGTGAGCGCCCGGTGCGGCTGGGCTTTGTCGGTACGGGTGGCCGCACGGTGGCCGAGTTGGTGGATTTGGTGCATATCCCGGCGGCCCGCATTAGCGCGCTCTGCGACATTGACGAGGCGCGGTGTCACTGGGCCATCGAGCAGCTACTAGAGCGCCAGCCGGAGGCGCCGGGAACGAGCCTGGTCCGGGAGCGGGCGCCGCGGACCTTTACCGACGTGCGGGATATGCTCGCCGCTGTTGACCTCGATGCCGTGTACGTCTCGCTGCCGCCATTCGCGCACGGTGACATTGACCACGCCATTCTGGACGCTGGCAAGGCGTTCTTCGTCGAGAAGCCGGTCGCGGTGAACAGCACCGTCGGGCGAGAGATCGCGGCGCACGTTGCCGAGGCCGGGGTCGTCAGCAGCGTCGGCTACCAATCGCGCTATAGCTCGGTGATCCAGCAGGCGCGGGCCGCCCTGGCCGGCGTGCCGCTCGGCCTAATCGTAGCCATGCGCGTCGGCGGCCTGCCGGGCGGGCCGTGGTGGCGGGTGCAGGGACGCTCCGGCGGTATGCTCATCGAGCAGCACACGCACGGCGTGGACCTGATGCGCCTCTTTGCCGGTGAGGCCGAGCACGTGTACGCAGCGGCCAACACGGTGCTGCTGACGGACGTGCCGGACCTGGACATTGCCGACGTGAACGCCGCGACGGTGCGCTTCCAATCGGGAGCGGTGGGCGTGATTGCAAACACCTGTGCGCTGGAGAGCGGACAGGCGCGGCCCAACAGTATGGCTACCTGGACGGTGAGCCTACAGATCGTCGGCCGCGGGGTGGTTGCGGAGATCGGGGCGGAACGCAGCGAGGTGCTGTTTGCCGGCGAGGAACCCAAGCAGTATGTCGTCGCGGGCAACTCCAACCGGCTGATGAATGAGGCGTTTGTCCACGCCGTCCAGACCGGCGATACCTCAGGTATCCAATCGGACTTTGCCGATGGCCTGCGAACGTTCGAGCTGACCTATGCGGCGCACCTTGCGGCGGAGCGTGGTGCGGTCGTCCGCGTCGGCGGGGAGTATTGATTGAGCGGCGGAGGGCAATGCATGGATGGGGGCCTGATGACTCTTGCTCGTATGTGAGTGCAGTCGCGGAAGTGCTATAACTGGCGTGGGAAGGGGTGACGGACTATGGAACGAGTAGAGTACGGACAGACGGGGATCATGGTGTCGCGGCTCTGCTGGGGCACCGGGCTGATGAGCGGGCTGCGCCACAACCAGACGCCGGCCGAATCGGCGGCCATCTTGTGGCGTGGCTACGAACTAGGCGTCAACTTCTGGGATACTGCCGACGGTTACGGGACGCATCCCCACGTGAAAGCGGCGCTGGAAGGGCTGCCCCGCGACGACATTGTGGTCAACACCAAGACGGGCAAGAAGGACCGCGACAGTGCCGCCGCCGACGTAGACCGCTTTCTACAGGAAATGGGTACGGACTACATTGACACGCTGCTCCTGCACGGCGTGGGTACGGTGGAGGAGCTGGAGGCCAGAGAAGGCGCGCTCGAAGCATTGGTACGGGCACGCCAGGCCGGCAAGGTGCGCGCCGTGGGCCTGTCCACGCATCTCTCGACCGGCGCGATCATGGACCGCTGCGCCGAGCATCCGGACATCCAGGTGATCCTCACCACGGTCAACAGCGCCGGGATCATGCTGGAGAACGGCACGATGGCAGAGCACTTGCCGCTGGTCGAGCGGTGCTTCCGGGCCGGCACGGGCGTCTGCCTGATGAAAACACTGGGGCAGGACCGCCTCGCGCATATCGCGGAAGAAGCGATCAGCTATAACCTGCGTTTCCCCTACGCCCACTCGGTCTGTGTCGGCGTGAACAGCGGTCCTGAGGTGGAGTTCGCTGTTGAAGTCGCGGAAAAGGTAGCAGCGGAGCAGGTCGTACCGCTCGGCGAGGCGGCCGGCGGGTAAGCTCCCCTATGGTCCCGCCGCCGCGGGGGGACGGCGGCACGGGCGGCTGGGACGGTGTTGTTCCCTCCCCTGTCCTGACGAGGGAGAGCCAGGGAGGGGCCTCCCCTTCACCCGCTCGGCGGGAAGCCGTCTTCCAGCCCGCGCAGCAGCCGGAAGCACGTATCCAGCACTGGCACTGCTATTCCCTGCTCGTCGGCGCGGCGTAGCGGCTCGCCCGCCAGCACGTCTACCTCTGTGCGTCGTTCAGCGAGCGCGTCTTGGGCGAGGGAAGGCACCACGCGCGTGCCGGCGGCACGATACCGCTCTGCCCGCTGCCGCAGACCCGCCAATCCCTCGTCGAGCGGGCTATCAGCAAGAGCGACAGCCGGCAGCGGCGCTCCCGGTGGGTCAGTCACGGCGATGCCGCCGGCCCGCGCCACGGAGACAAGCTCCTGGGTGAGGCGCAAGAACCGCTCGGCCAGCAGCGGATGGGAGAACATCGTTGCATAGTCGGTGCGTGCGAGGGCGGTGACCATCGCGCCGGGCAGCAGGTAGCACAGCTTCCACCACTCGAGAGCCGTGATATCTTCGACCGGTGTCCCCGCGAGGCCGGCCTTCGTGAGCAGGGCCGCGAACTCGTTGACGCGCGGTGAGGTGCCGCCGCCGATCTCGCCCAGCCACGTCGTCGCCGGAAAGGTGTAGCGGGCGTGTCCGACCCCGAGATAGGTGGCGCCAAAGGTAGTGCTCGCGCCGACGACGGCCGCGGCGCCGAACGCATCGTGGAGCCATCCGTCCTTCACGACCCCGTTCTGTAGCGAGATGGCGGCGGCTGGCGTACACCCGGCCGCGGCGGCCAGTGCCGCGCCGGTGTCTTTCGTCTTGACGGACAGGATCAGCCAATCTACCGTCCCCACTTGCTCACCGCTGGTCACGGGTGTTGCCGGGACCTCGGCCTCCTGTGCGCCCTCGACCTTGAGGCAATTGCCCCGCGCGCGCAGCCGGTCGAGGTGCTCCGGCTTGACCAGCATTGCGACCTCTGCGCCCGCCTGTGTCAGGAAGGCCCCAAACAGCGTGCCCAATCCGCCTGCACCGACTACCAGTATCTTCAATCTCTTCACCTCAAATCATATCTTCGCTCTGTTGAGCATACCATTGCCGCCAAGAGTAGGAGCATTTGTCATTCCGGCGGAAGCCGGAATCCAGGGTGCCCACCAGGGACGCCCCTACCAGGTTGGCGGTACCAGGTAGCCGCTGTGGGGGCAACCCTAGTGGGCGCCCTCACCCCCGGCAGGAAACCGAGCGCAAGCCATGCGTTACGATAGAGCTTCATCCGTGATCCATAGGAGCAGCGGTCATGCTGACCGGTGTCGGGCGGCCGATCACGTAGGCGGGGCGTAGTGTCATTGGGAAACTCAGCGCAGCGGCCGGCTGGTAGGAACGGGTCATTCTTGCAGCTACTCAGGAGTCGCAACTTCCGGCTGCTTTGGGCCGCCGGCACGCTGTCGGCTATCGGCGATCAGTTCGATCTCATCACCTTTCCCTGGCTGGTCTTACTCATCACCGGCGATCCGCTGGCAGTGGGCACGATCATCGCGGTGAGCAGCATTCCGACCATCTTCTTCATGCTCATCGGTGGCTCGCTGGTGGACCGCTTCTCGCCGCACCTGATTATGCAGACCAACAACGCGATGCGGGTTGTCTTGAGCACCGCATTGTCCATCCTGGCCCTGACGGGGCTGACCAATCTCTGGGCACTCTATCTCTTTGCTCTCCTGAAGGGCATTGCCGACGCCTTCTACTATCCGGCTCAGGCGGCGCTGCTGCCGCGGATTGTCACTCGTGAGCAGCTACGCCAATCCAACGCGGCGGTACAGACGACTGTGGAGTTGAGCGGCTTCGTGGGGCCGCTGCTGGCGGGTGCATTGATTGCCTTGTTCAGCGGCACGCCCGGCACTGCGCTTGCGCCGGACGGTGCAGCGGCGGCGCCGTCAAGTACCACCGGGGTAGGCCTGGCCTTTGCTGTTGTGGCAGTAGTTTTCTTCGCTTCTTCGCTCTTGCTGGCCGGGATGCGGCTAGAGCGGCGCGAGCAAGCGGCGTCCGACCGGTCGGCGGAGCAGGATAGTCGCGCGGGTATATGGGTCTCCATTGTCCAGGGTCTGCGGTTCGTGCGGGCCGATGCGGCCATGTTCACGCTTTTCATCCTCATTGCCGGGATCGAGCTTTTCGTGCAAGGGCCGGCTATCGTCGGCATCCCTGTCCTGGCCAACACCCAGCTCCCGGAAGGAGTGCTGGCGTTGGGAATCATCTCTGCCGCATACGCTGGCGGGTCGTTACTGGGCGCCGTGCTGGCCGGGGCGCTCCCGGCGCCCAAACGTCGCCTCGGCCCGCTCTTCATGGTGCTCTTTGCGCTGTCCGGTCTGCTCCTGATGCCGTTTGGCTTTCTCACGATGACCTGGATAGTAGCCGGGCTGGTCCTGGTGATTGGCATTATGGGCGGCTATACCAATATCCTGTTCACGGCCTGGTTGCAGGGACGCACGCCGCAGGCGATGATGGGGCGCGTGATGAGCCTGCTGATGGTTGCCTCTATTGGCCTGTCCCCGGTGTCCAATGCCGTCTCCGGCGCGTTGATCAAGCTAAGTCTCGGCTGGGTGTTCGTGGGCGCCGGCGCCGCGATGGCACTGCTTTGCCTACTGGTCGGCTTCCGGCGGGAGATACGGGAGCTATGAGTACGCCGTGCTCGCGGTGCCGGCCGGCTGACGAGGACTCAGTTGAGCGTGTAAGGAGCAAGTCATGCACATCGGTCTTGCCATCCTGCCCACCGCCGAGGCGATTGACGTTGCCGTACTGGTTCAGCGGGCCGAGGCGCTGGGGTTCGAGTCGCTGTGGGCGCCGGAGCAGAACATCCTCCCGGTCAAGACCGAGCGCCCGGTGCCGCGGCTCTGGGGTGACATCGTAGACCCCTTGATCCTCCTAGCGCGAGCCTCGGCCGTGAGCACTACGATCAAGTTGGGCACGGCAGTCAGCGTGATCCCCGAACGCGACCCGCTCATCCTGGCCAAGCAGGTCGCTACCCTGGACCGGTACTCCGGCGGTCGAGTGCTCTTCGGGATTGGGGTCGGATCGGGGCACGAGCAGGCGCAGATCATGGGGAGCGACTTCCCGCATCGCTGGACCCAAGCCAAGGAGGCGGTGCTGGCCATGAAGTCGCTGTGGACCGACGAGGTGAGCGAGTTCCACGGCCGCTACTACGACTTCCCGCCGCTCTACTGCTTCCCCAAGCCGGCTCAGCGGCCGCATCCACCAGTGCTACTCGGTGGCAAAGCGCGCAACGTGTTCAAGCGAATTGTCGCGTGGGGCAATGGCTGGATTCCCATTGACGTGACTCCGCAGGAGGTCGCGGCCGGGCGGGCCGCGCTGGACCGGCTCGCCCGCGCGGCGGGCCGCGACCACCGGGCACTGACGATCTCCGTCGTCGGCGTTCCGCCGGAACGCCCGGTCATCGAACAGTACGTCCGCGCCGGCGCCGACCGGGTGATTGTCGGCCTGGAAGCGGCCGGCGAAACCGAGAGCCTCGCCGAGTTGGAGCGTACCGCCGCGGCGGTGCTGCGCTAACGCCATCCGAACACGACCTGGGGTAGCCCGCAACGGACTAGAATACCCGCATTCGTAATAGGAGCCGGCTGTACGCGACCGGGGTAGCCCCCTCCCTAGCCCTCCCCCGTTTCGACGGGGGAGGGAACTGTCCGCCCCCCCGCCGCAGCGGGGGGGCCATAGGGGGGCTATTAGCTCGCGGTGACGTAGATCGGGCTGGACCAGGCCATGTGGCCATCTTGCTGGGTTACACGGACGAAGTAGGGGTGCTGACCTGCCGGCGGCACGGCGTCTTGGAAATCGAAGCGGGCCTCGCGGGGGCCCTCCGGGCCGGGATCAGGCTCGATCCGCACGTGCTGGCCGATGCCGCCGGCGTCGTGGGTGAAGGGGCCGGCAGAGAGGTCGCCGAGGGGCAGGCTGAAGGTGGCCGGGGCGGTCTCGAACCGGAGGCGCGTGGCCGGCGTGCCTTCGATCTCGACGACCACGCCGTCCCAATCCCCGGCGGTCTCCGAGCGCCACTGCACTGCCTGGGAGTTGACTGCGGTCACGCCGTCCTCGGGATGATCGAAGCCCCAGCCCTGGGCGGCCAGCAGGCGGCCACCCTCGACGGCGAGCCGGCCGTCCCACCGGGTCAGACGATGGCGTGCGCGGATCCGCGCTCCTGTCCAGCCGACCCGCAGGCGGTAGTGGCCGTTGGGCTGCCGGGAATGATGCGCCAGAGTTGCACCACCGCTATCCAAAGAATCGTGCAACTCTGGCGTCGTCACAGACAGCGCATGGCTGTAGATCACCTCCGGCCATCGCAGCACCTCGACGCGCCACAGCGGGGCGGTGCCGACCACCTGCACCGATAGCTCGACCGGGCCGCCGGTGCTGAAGGCGGAGCCAACGGCGTGACCGTTGGCGGTGACATTGAGGAGGATCCGGACACCGGTCGTTGCGTAGGTGCGTCTGGCTTTGAGCGCCTCCCAGATAGACTCGCGGGTACAGGCCGAGGCCAGCGCGGCGGTGAGGCCACCACGAATGCCGAAATGGTGCGGCGGCGGACTGGCGAAGCCGGGCCGCGCTGTGTGATCGTCGCTGCCGCCGGCGAAACCGATCCGGGCGCCGCGGCGTAGCGCGTCCTCGGTCAGCCATTCGAAGACGCCCCACGCGGAGCAAATCTCGACCAACGGGATCAGCTCGTCATCGAAGAACTCGATCAGGTTGGCGTGCCGGCCGCCGACGTGCGGGATGAGCAGCACGTCGTCACGGCCTCGAAACTGCTCGTACAGCCGGGAAACGGGGTGCCGGTCGGTGGCTTCATCCGTGCGGTCGGGGACTTGCCAGTGGCTCGAACGGTGCAGCGGGCCGTCGTCGTGTAGAAAATGGACGTTATGGTCGCCGCCGCCGGGGGTGTTGCCGGACCACTCGTAGCCCAGGAAGGACACGAACCGGCCCGGCTCGTGGTAGGCGGCTATCTTCTCGCGGATAGCCTGCCAGATGCCCGCGGTGATCTGGAAGTCGTTGCCCTGGTGCCCGACAAAGTCGAGCGCGGCGGCGTCACGAGCGTAGGTGAAGTAGTCGTCGAGTGTGCCGATGCCGACGGTTTCCTCGGTCTGGCCGTGCGGATCGCCCCAGTGAACCCGTCGGCGCGGCGTCTCGGCGTGGCAGCGCAGCGGGTGCGGCTGGGACTCCAGTCCGTGCTCAACGTCGCTCGCGCCGATGGCATGAACGCCCGGCTCGTCTACGACGAGGCCCTCGAACCGATGCACGCCACGGTCGGACGCATTGAACTGGTAGTCGAGGGTTTGCCCGGCGGGGAGCGTCAGCCGGACGGTGCCGCGATAACCTACGCTGACATTGCCCCAGGCATCGTTTGCTCGCACTACGACGCCGAACGGCTCACCCACGGTCACGTCGGAGGGGCCGAGCACGTGGAGCGTGGTGGCCGGCCCGCCGATCATCGGCAGGATCGGCGAGTCCGACACAAGCTCGTATACGCCGGTGCCGAAAGCGTCAACCAGGCAGCGGAACGTCATCGGACCGGCGAAGGTCTGCGCGCGGGTGCCGGGCGACCCTCCCTGGCAGTCGCCGAAAGTGATTATGACGGTATCGCCCGGCCACAGCGCGGCATCGCGCACGCGCAGTTGCACGATCTTTTTCCAGGGCCGCACGCCGAGATCGGGGTCAAAATGCGCCTCCAGCCGGGCACCGTGCGCCGTCTCCACGGTCACGGCGGCGTAGTCGGGGGCCGCGGGGGCCTCGAACTGCGGACTGCTCCAGTCGGAGGTGGTATGGAAAGCCACGCGAAACGCACCGCCATCGTCAATGCCGTGTATACCGACTTGATACGTCAGAGTCCAGGTCCCGACACTCCCGGCGACGGCGGGTGCAGATGGTGTGAGCCGCGCGAGGCCAAAGCGGGGCAGATCAGCGCGGCCGGCGACCGCTGTCACGATGTCACACTCCTGGGCGAAGGTCGCGGGGTCGCGTCAGGATACCTGTGCCAAGCGCATCGAACCAAGCCGGGGGCAGGAGTCGAAATGCATCTATCCCCCGGCTGCTGCCGCGCCCCCTGTCTCGAGAGGACAGGGAATCCGCCGAAGGATATGAAGTGGCTGAGAGATTAGAGCAGTGTGACTAATGTCTGACTGCGGAATCAGCGGTTGCTAACTGCGCGCCATAGCTTCATGCCCATGGCGGTGCTCGTGGACCGCGATCGCCGAGAGGAGCGTCAGCCAGTCGTCTTCCGGGGTCGGAGATTGGCCCACGGCCGCTGCCTCGGCCCGCTGGGCGGCCAACGCTTGGTAAATCGTCCGCTCCAGGGACTCTTCATCGGTGGGGGCTGCCGTCCTAACCCGCGTGAGTGTGCTGCGGATAGCCGCGTCGGAGTCGCAATCACCGTTGGCGCTGGGAGCGCCTTGCAAGCGGGCCGCCGGTTGACCGGTCGGGGCAGGTGAAACCGTCGTCGTGGTGGACCACATTGTACCTTCTCCCTCTTTCCTAGAGGTTTGGCGGGCTGCCTGCCAGCATCGTTGATGGCTGCACTCCCGTTACCTCTCAACGTAGCACACCGCGCGTCGGGCCGCAATGCCGGCATGTCTCCCGATTTGATCTTCCCAATGGCGGCACCGGTTGGTGTGCGGCATAGTAGCCGTGGCTCTACCTATCGGACGAAGCAAGGGCGCGAGAGTTGCGCTGCGAGCGGAGGGGATCGTGAAAGAGGTCGTCGAGCGGGCATTGAACGTGGCGGCGCTGCGCGGTGCCCAGTTTGCGGACGTGCGGGCGGTGGTCCGGCGCACGCGGTCGGTCGCCATCAAGAACGGCCAGGTCGAGGCCGTCGCCATGCACAATACGACCGGCTTCGGGGTGCGGGCGCTGATAGACGGGAGCTGGGGCTTCGCCAGCGCCGCCACGCTAACGACGGACAAGGCAGCTACCGTCGCCGCGCTGGCTTGCTCGATTGCGCGGGCCAGCGCCCGGGTGCAGGCCGCGCCAGTGCGACTCGCCGCGGCCCCGGTGGTCCGGGACAGCTACCGCACACCCGTCGAGCAAGACCCGTTCGCCGTCTCACTCGACGACACGATTGCGCTGCTGCTCGCTGCTTCGCAGGGCATGGAGCAGGAGCCGGCGGTTAAGGTGGCGGAGGCCAGCGCCGAGGCCTGGGAAGAGCACAAACTCTACGGCAACAGCGAAGGCTCGCTCATCGAGCAGACGATTGTCCAGAGTGGCGCCGGTATCGAGGCGACGGCTGTCGCCGAGGACGAGGTGCAGAAACGCTCCTATCCGAACAGTTTTGGCCGCCAGGTTGGGACGGTGGGCTGGGAACTGGTCGAGGGCATGGACCTGGTCGGGAACGCGCCCCGCATTGCGGCCGAGGCCGGGCAGTTGTTGCACGCCGAGCCGTGCCCCAGTGGCACGAAAACCATCATCCTCGATCCGACACAGGTGGCGCTGCAAGTCCACGAGAGTTGTGGCCATCCTACCGAGCTTGATCGCGTGTTCGGGACGGAGGCCAGCTTTGCCGGTACGAGTTTTCTGACCCCGGAGAAGCGCGGAACGTATCGCTACGGATCGGAGTTGGTCAACATCACGGCCGATGCCACGGCACTCGGTGGGCTGGGCACGTTCGGCTATGACGACGAGGGGGTGGCGGCCCAGCGCACGCCGCTCGTCGTCGAGGGACGCTTTGTAGGCTACCTCACCTCTCGCGATACGGCGGCGCAATTGGGCGAGGGGAGTAACGGTACCGCCCGTGCGGATGGCTGGAACCGCATTCCCCTGATCCGCATGACGAACATCAATCTGGAGCCTGGGGACTGGGCGCTCGCGGACCTGATTGCCGACACCGACGACGGCCTCTTCTTGCAGACGAACAAGAGCTGGAGTATTGACGACCGGCGCCTCAACTTTCAGTTCGGCACCGAGATCGCTTGGGAGATCAAGGGAGGAAAGCTCGGCCGTCCGTACAAGAACGCCACCTATACGGGCGTGACGCCGGAGTTCTGGAGCGGCTGCGACGCGGTATGTCGGGAGTGGCAGTTCTGGGGCACGCCGAACTGTGGGAAGGGCCAGCCGATGCAGGTGGCGCGTGTCGGTCACGGCACGGCGGCGGCGCGCTTCCGCAACGTCCGCGTGGGCGTGATGAGCGACTAGGGCGTGGATAGTCAAGCGATGTACGACGAAAGCGCAGCGCACGCAATTGCCGAGCACGTCCTGAAGCGCTCGCCGGCCGACCAGACCGAGGTGGTGCTCTGGGCCGAGCGCAGCCAGCTCACACGGTTCGCCAATAACACTATTCATCAGCACGTCGCGGAAGAAGACGCTCAAGTCACCGTGCGAGCGGTCTTCGGGCGGCGAGTGGGCGTGGCATCGGGCAACCAACTCGACCCCGCCAGCCTAGATGAGGTCGTAGATCGCGCCGCGACCATTGCTCGCGTGCAGCCTGAAAACCCCGATTTCGAGAGCCTGCCGGCGCCGGAGATTTGGGAGCGGACCGACGCCTACCGCGAGTCTACGGCCACCTGCACACCGCAGCGGCGAGCGGAGGCCGTCGCAGCCATTACCGATGGTGCCGCGGCGGCTGGGCTACAAGCCGCTGGCGCGTTCGGCACGGAGGCGGTGACGCTGGCGGTCGCCAACTCGCTGGGCACGTGGGCCTATCACCCGTTCACCGTCGCCGACCTGCACGCCGTCGCGATGGACGACGGGGCATCGGGCTATGCTACCACGGCCGGCATTGACGTTGACGCGCTCGACGCCGGCGCCGTGGCCGCGGCAGCGGTAGATCGAGCGGTACGCAGCCGCCATCCCCGCGCCATCGAGCCGGGCGAGTATGAGGTGCTGCTGGAGCCGCCGGCCGTCGCGGAGCTACTGGACTACACGGCCTACGCCGGCCTGAGCGGGTTGTCCGTCTTGGAGGAGCGCAGTTTCCTGAACGAGCTGCAAGGGCAGCGGGCGCTCGATCCCAAGCTCTCGATCTGGGACGACGGTCACGACCGCAGCGGCATCCCCATCCCTTTCGATTTCGAGGGGGTGCCCAAGCGTCGCGTACTGTTCGTGGATCGTGGGACGCTCCGCGAGCCGGTCTATGACTCGGTCACGGGCCGGCGCGCCGGTGTGCGCTCGACAGGCCATGCCTTGCCGGCACCCAACACGTATGGCCCGCTGCCCATGCATCTCGTCATGGGCGCCGGGGACCACACGCGCGACGAGATGATCGCCGGCATCGAGCGCGGCCTCTGGATCACGCGCTTCTGGTACGTGAATATCGTGCATCCGCTGACTGTCACGCTGACGGGCACTACTCGCGACGGCACGTTCTTGATCGAGAATGGCGAGGTGGTCGGGCCGGTGGAGAACTTGCGCTTTACGCAGAGCGTGCTCGACGCCTTCAAGGAGGTGCCGATGATCGGCCGGGACCGCCAGTTGATTCGCGGCTGGTTCGGTGGCGCCGTCGTACCGACGCTGCGGCTGGCCCGCTTCACCTTCAGCGGCGGTAGCGCTGAGGGCGGCACGTGAGTGGCGGGAGAGTCATCCTCCGGGGTCGGTGGCGTGGAACTCTTGGACGGTGATCTCGTCGGTGTCGGTATCGAGCAGGTAGTAGGGGAAGGGATGCTCGCACAGGGCGGCGCCGATGAAGTACGTGACGCCATTGTGCGTGACGAGCGGATGGCCACGGTGGAGATGCCCGCTGAGGGAGAGTAGGCGCCGCGGCGACGCTTCCATGATGGCGCGGATTTCGGCATCGTTCAGGTAGTTGTAGCGATAGTCGCTGTCGTGGTGCTCCTGCTCCGGGTAGAGGACGTAGTGCTGGAGCAGGATAGTAAGCTCGACGCCTGAGGGTGTGCTGCTCAGGAGCTGGTGCATCTCGGCCAGCAGCTCGGGTTGGCGGGAAGCGCACCGCAGTTCGTAGTCGAACGCATCATCGCCGAACGTGATGATCTCGCAATTGCCGCTGCGGAGCACCCGCGGCGGCCGCGGCAGGACCCGATAGAAGACCTCGGGGGTAGGGTCATGGTTGCCGGGGATGATGACGAACGGTAGGCCCGATCCGGTCAGCATCTCCCGCAGCGAGACGAGGTCGTCGTCGAGCCGTGGATCATCGAGTGGCGCATCCACGTTGTCACCGGCGACGAGCACAAGTTCCGCGCCGGCGCTCCGGAAGTGTTGCAGGCAGTGCCGTAGCAAGGCGCCGACTCGGCGAAACTCGCGCTGCGGGTGCGGCGAGTCGCCGGGCACCGCCTCCCGATAGTGCAGGTCGGTGACAAAGCCGATTTTCACACGACTTGTCCTCGTTGAGCCGGAGGGTGCTGGCCCCCACAGGGACGGTTTTCGGTAGGAGGCGGGTCGGACCTAACCCCCGGCCCCTTCCCTCCAGGGAAGGGGCGTGCTACAGGTGCTGGTCCGCCGCTGCCGGCCAGGAAACCTGCGCTGCCTGGCGGCCGGGAACTCCTTCCCTTGAGGGAGTGGCTCCTGGTTGCCGGGCACGGGTGAGGCTCGCGCCCTTGCGTTACTTGATTTCGACGACGGCGCCGACGGCTTCCAGCTTGCCCTTGGCTTCGTCGGCGTCTTCCTTGCTGAGGCCTTCCTTAACCGGAGTTGGCGCTGCCTCGACGACGGCCTTGGCCTCCTTGAGGCCGAGACTGGTCAGCTCGCGGACGACCTTGATGACCGGGACCTTGGTCGGACCAATCTCCGTCAAGATCACGTCGAACTCGGTCTGCTCTTCTTCCTCCGGCTCCTCAGCGGCCTCAGCGCCGGCGGCCGCCGGCGCCGCGGCGGCCATGGGCACGGCCGCACTGACGCCCCACTTGTCCTGGAGCGCCTTGGAAAGCTCTGCCACCTCCAGGACCGTGAGGTTGCTCAACTCCTCGATCAGCTGCTCGACCTTCTCGCTAGGCATGTTGTGTTTCCCCTTTCACCGTAGCTTCACTGCGTTTCACGACTGAACGTTCTCACCGCTCTGGCGCCTCCCGTCCTGCCCGCCCGGACGCAGCAAACGTGGGCGGAACCGGGCCGGGGGCCGTCTGCACACTATGCTTCTGCACCTCCCAGCTGCTCGGCGCGCGCCTCGAATACTCGTACCAGCCCGCCGGCCGCGCCATCCAAGATGCGGAGCACCTCGCCGGCCGGCCCCTGCGGGCCGAGCAGTCCGGCAAGCTGCGTGGGTGGGCCAACGATAGCGCCGACCAACTCGGCCTGGAGTTGCTCGCGCCCCGGCATGTTGGCCAGCGCCAGCACCTCGTCGGTATTCAGCGGCTGGCCGCCGAGCAGCCCGCCGCGGACGTTGAGGTTCTGATTGGCGCGCATGAACTCCCGCAGCACCCGCACGGCGGCGCTGAACTCGTCCTGGCAGAAGACGACGGCACTTGGCCCCTCCAAGAACGGTGCCAGCGCGCCGGCTCCCGTCTGCTCGGCGGCGATCTTCATCAGCCGGTTCTTGATGACCCGGTAGGTGGCCGTGGTGCTCTGTAGGTCGTTTCGCAGCGCGTTCATCTCCGGCGTGTTCAGGCCACGATAGTCGGTGACGATCATGCACTGCGCCGGCCGGATGAGATCGGCCAGAAACGCCACGTTTGCCCGTTTTTCCTCAGTTACCATGCGCTATCTCCATAGTCGTTACTCGTTGCACACTGCCCCAAGAACGCAAAACGCCTCCGCCGGCATCGCCGACGGAGGTGCCTCAGGACACACACCAACGCGCTGCACGCGGGTTGGTGTGGCTTGCGAGGCCTCGGCCGGCCCCCGGCGCGTTGCCGGGTAGATTGGTGCGCGGAGCACACCGGCTGTCTCAGGCGCTGGCGTGACGGCCGCGGGTCTTGCGGTTTCGTCACGGTCGGTTTGCTATCGTCGCGCTCGATTTTGCTCCTCGGTGGACCGTCTTGTCGCGTTACTCCGCGGTTGTCGCCGACTCGATGGCCGCTCCGACATCCACGCGCACCCCCGGGCCCATCGTTGGGGCAAGCGTGATCGAACGGACAAACTGACCCTTCGCACCCGACGGACGCGCGCCATTCACGTTGGCCATCAGGGCGGTGAGGTTGGTCAGGAGAGCGTCTTCACTAAAGGATACCTTGCCGACGGGAACGTGCAACAATCCGGTGCGGTCGGCGCGGAACTCGACTCGCCCGGCCTTGACCTCGCGGATGGCCGGCCCGAGATCGAACGTGACCGTGCCGGTGCGCGGACTCGGCATCAGGCCGCGCGGACCGAGGATGCGGCCCAAGCGCCCGACCTGCCCCATCATGTCCGGCGTCGCGATGACGGCATCGAAGTCCAGCCAACCGTCCTGAATCTGCTTGGCGTACTCGGCTCCACCGACGTAATCGGCGCCGGCCTCCTCGGCCTCGGCCACCTTCTCGCCTTGGGCAAAGGCGAGGACGCGCACCGAGCGGCCGGTGCCGGCTGGTAGCGTGACCGTGCTACGCACCTGCTGATCGGCCTGGCGCGGATCAATACCCAGACGGATATGGGCTTCTACCGTCCCGTCGAATGTGCTGAACGATACTTGCTTGACCAGTCCGACCGCTTCTTCGAGCGGGTAGAGCTTGCTGGCGTCAACCAGCTTGGCTGCCTGCTCGTACTTTTTGCCTTTCTTCGGCATTACTCACTCCCTACTAGAGTCTTGTGGCCGTCGCTACGGTTTGTTGGTCCGAGTTCTAACCCGCCACCTCGATGCCCATGCTGCGGGCCGTTCCGGCGACGATCCGCTTGGCGGCCTCGATGTCCGTCGTATTCAGGTCGGGCATCTTGATCTTGGCCACGGCTTCCAGCTGTTCTGGGGTGATCGTGGCGATTGTCTCTCGCCCGGGTGTCTGTGATCCCTTCTCGATGGACAACTCCCGGCGGATCAGCCCGGCCGTCGGCGGCGCCTTCGTGACAAAGCTGAAGGAGCGATCTTCGTAGATCGTGATCTCTGCCGGGACGATCATCCCGACCTGATCCGACGTGCGCTCGTTGTATTCCTTGAAGAAGGCCATCATGTTGATGCCGTACTGCCCGAGCGCGGACCCCACCGCCGGGGTTGGCCGCGCTTCGCCGGCTTCGATCTGTAGCTTGACGACGGCCTTCACTTTGCGTGCCATTGCGTTATATCCCTCGACTTGGCTTGCTACTGCTGTACTGCATCACCACGGGCGACTACGGTGGACTTGCGCGGCCGAGCATCCTGTATTGGCCAGCTAATCGGTCGCCTAGCTCTTTTCCACCTGGAGGAAGTCAAGCTCGACCGGGGTCTCCCGGCCGAACATCGAGACGAGCACCCGCAGCTTGCCCCGGTCCTGGCTCACCTGGTCCACAATGCCGAGGAACTCAGTGAACGGGCCGTCAATGATCTTGACCCGCTCGCCGATCTCGAAGGTGATCCGCACCTGCGGCGTATCATCCTGCATCGGCTTGAGGATCGCGTCCACCTCTTCCTGTGGCAGTGGCGTGGGCGTGCTGCCGGCGCCGACAAAGCTCGTGACGCCGGGGGTGTGGCGCACGACGTGCCAGGAGTCGTTCGCCAGGATCATATGCACGAGGACGTAGCCGGGCAGGAGCTTGCGCTGCACGGTGCGGCGCTGGCCTTGGCGAATCTCGATCTGCTCCTCCGTCGGGACGACGACTTCGAAGACCTTGTCCTCCATCGCCATCGAGGTGATGCGGTGCTCCAAGTTCGTCTTCACCTTGTTCTCGTAGCCGGAGTAGGTGTAGAGCACGTACCACTCCCGACCGTCATCGGGTGTCGTCTCGATAGGAGTCTCACTAGCCACTTCCGGGGTGACCATCGTCGTACCTCGTTGTCCTACGCCGGGCCAATGATGAACGCCGCAAAACGACTAGAGAGCCAATCCATGCCGCCGAGCACAAAGCCCATGACTGCGGATACGGCCACCACCATAAGGGTGAGGTTGCGGGCCTGCAACGGTGTAGGCCACGTCACTCGTCGTAGCTCCGCTACTGCGTCGCGCACTATGCCAAACCTCGGGCGTACTCGGGGCGAGGTCGCCAAGCCACGCAACGACGGAGACGGGCGAGAGCGGCGCGTGCCGCCGGTGCGTGCGCGTTTCGTCTTGGCCATGCGCCGGCGAGCAGCGCGTCCAGCCTTCGAATCCGCCTGCTCCTGCTGCGCCGCGGCGGCTCTGCGGCGTCTGACCGCCATCTACGCTCCTAACCTCGAAGCCCCTACACTCGGCCCAACCGAATGACTGTCCTTAGCGCGTCTCGCGGTGCAGCTGATGGCCACGGCAACGCCGGCAATACTTTTTCAAGGCCAGCCGGCCGGAGTCGTTGCGGCGGTTCTTGGTGGTAGTGTAGTTGCGCTCCCGGCACTGCTCGCACGCGAGCGTAGCAACTACGCGGTCTCCCTTTCTGGCCATGCACACTCCCTCTGGGTTTCTGCCGTGCAGCGACCGGTCCTACTCCAGCGTGGTGACGACCCCGGCGCCGACCGTGCGGCCGCCCTCGCGGATCGCAAACCGTACCCCCGGCTCGATCGCCACCGGCACCAGCAGGTCCACGCCCATCTCCACGTTGTCCCCCGGCATCACCATCTCTGTGCCCGCCGGGAGCTCGATCGCCCCCGTCACGTCCGTCGTCCGGATGTAGAACTGCGGCCGATACCCCGGAAAGAACGGCGTGTGTCGCCCGCCCTCTTCCCGGCTCAACACGTACACGTTCGCCCGGAACCGCCCCTGCGCCGCAATGCTGCCCGGCGCCGCCAGCACCTGTCCGCGCTGCACATCGTCCCGCTCCACCCCGCGCAGCAGACAGCCGACGTTGTCGCCGGCTTCCCCGGCGTCCAGGATCTTGCGGAACATCTCCACCCCGGTCACCACCCGCGACTGCACTGCTTGGCCCATGCCCAGGATTTCGATGGTCTCGCCGACCTGCACCTGCCCGCGCTCGATCCGGCCCGTGACCACCGTGCCACGACCCTTGATCCCGAACACGTCTTCGATCGGCATCAGGAAGGGCTGATCCACCGCCCGCTCCGGGGTGGGGATGGCCTCGTCCACGGCGTCCATCAGCTCCTGGATGGAGGCATAGGCCGGGTCGTTGGGGTCATCACCGGCGTCCAAGGCGGCCAGCGCACTGCCGCGAATGACCGGGATGTCGTCGCCGGGGAAGTCGTACTTGCTGAGCAGTTCGCGCACTTCCAGCTCGACCAGCTCGAGCAGCTCTTCATCGTCCATCAGGTCGGTCTTGTTGAGATAGACGACGATGGAGGGGACTTCGACCTGGCGGGCGAGCAGGATGTGCTCGCGGGTTTGGGGCATGGGGCCGTCGGGGGCGCTGACGACGAGGATGGCGCCATCCATCTGGGCGGCGCCGGTAATCATGTTCTTGATGTAGTCGGCGTGGCCGGGGCAATCGACGTGGGCGTAGTGGCGGGCGGCGGTTTCGTACTCGACGTGGGCGATGGCAATGGTGATGCCACGGGTGCGCTCTTCGGGGGCCTTGTCAATTTCGTCGAAGGGGACAAAGTCGGTGTTGCTGTGGGCGGTGAGGGCCAGATACTTGGTCATGGCCGCGGTCAAGGTGGTCTTGCCGTGGTCCACGTGGCCGATAGTGCCCACGTTCACGTGGGGCTTGGTCCGCTCGAACTTCGCCTTCGCCATGATCGCTCCTGCTCCCTACGTACTTCGCACCATACTGCCGGCAGCCTCTATGGTACTCCCGCCAGCGCGGGCCAAGAACTAGGGCACACACGCGGCGCCGCAACCTGATCCCTCTGGACGGTAGGCACACCGGCGGTGGCAACCTATCCAGTAGTGGGTCGGTTGAGAGGGGCCGCGAGGATGCCACACCCTGGAGCCTCGCGCAGCGCAAAGGAGCCCACACCGGGAGTCGAACCCGGGACCTCATTCTTACCAAGAATGCGCTCTACCTCTACTGAGCTATGCGGGCAATATAGACCGCAGCGCATACCCGAAGCCCAGCTTTCGGAGCCATGCCGGGCCGAGGCACAACCGACGGGTATTCTACCAATGACCTGGAACCAGCGTCAACCGGAATGATGTAAAGAAGGCTGGAATAACGAGAGTGGGCCGTTGCGAAACATCGTGTCCGGTTTGCTAGTCAAAGCTAACGAAAGATGGTGGTGCGGGTTTGTGCGCCGAGCAGGCCGCAGACAGCGTGCTCAGGGAGGTTGGAGTCATGGCTAACAGCGATCCGTCTTGGGAAAGCCGGCGGTTGTATCGCAGTCGCCGCGAGCGGATGCTCGCGGGCGTGTCGGGTGGGCTGGCGGAGTATTTCCACATTGACCCGGTGTTAGTCCGGCTCCTCTTCGTCGTAGCGACGATAGCCAGCGGCGGTGGCGGACTCCTAGCCTACATCATCCTCGCCATCGTCGTGCCCGAGGAGCCGCGCGCGATGAGCGCCGATGACACCAGCGATCTGCCGCGCTCGGCAGCGGAAATCCCGCCGATGCCGCCGACCTGGTCGGACGATCGGCAAGCCGTCCGGCGGCGCCAGCGGGCCGCGGGCTTCATCCTGCTCGCCGCTGGCGTGATCTTCCTCCTGGCGAACTTCAATATCTTCGACTGGGGGAGCCTCTGGCGCGTGTGGCCGGTCCTCCTCGTGCTTGGTGGTGTCGTTCTGTTGCTGCGTCGCACCGGCCGGGGTAAGGACCTCTTCAAGTAGGAGCGACCCATGAGTAACCTCCTGAACGGCGGCGGCCGACGCCTCGGCTCGATTTTCTTGCCCTTGATCCTGATTGGGCTGGGGGCGCTGCTCTTGCTGCAGAACGCGGGACTGATCCAGGTCTCGATCTGGGACGTGGTGGGACGTCTCTGGCCGCTCATCCCGGTGCTGATCGGCATCGAGCTACTGATCGGGCAGCGGTCTCCGCGTGCAGCAGTCGTGGTCATGCTGCTCGTCGTCATCTGTGCCGTCCCCGCCATCATGCTGTTCGGCCTGGTCGCCGCCGATTCGAGCCGGTCGGGGGGCTGGAGCGTGAATATCACCAGCGATCACTCCCCCAGCGAGTTTGCCAGCTTGCTCCCGCGGATCGAGGAACAGCTTGCGGACGTGGAGCGTGCCGAGGTCCAGTTGCGCTTTGGCGTGGGTGAGCTGCGTCTAGCCAGCCTCCCCGCGTCCAGCCCCTTACTCGTCGCGGGAGACCTCACTGCCGGTAGCGGCCGGGAGGCCCCGATGTGGGAGGTAGAGCGGAGACGGGACAGCGAGCTGGCCCAGATCGAGATCGTCAGCGGTTCGGGCACGTTCGACTTCAACAGTGAGGACAATGCCGAGCGTTGGGACTTGCAGTTCAGTCCCGAGATTCCGATAGAACTGGAAGTGCAGGCCGGAGCCAGCCAGATCGAGCTTGATCTGACCAAGCTCAGGGTCCCGGCACTGCAAGTGGAGGTAGGTGCAGCACAGCTACACCTCCGTCTCCCGGCTCAGGGGCATACGGCGGCGACGGTCGAAGCCGGCGCGGCCGACATTACCATCGAAATCCCGGCGGCAACGCCGGCTCGCATCCGCACGCGCGGCGGACTGGCGCAGATTGAGGTTGATACGCAGGCCTTCCCGCGCACTGACGATTCCGATGTCTACCAGTCGCCGGGCTATGACGCATCGCCCGACAACCGGATTGACCTGGAGATCAGGACCGGCTTGGCCAAAGTCGAGGTACGCGCGGTGCCGCTCGCTGGGCAGGCCAGGCAACCCGAGAGCGGCGGCTGATCCTGGGGACTCACCCCCTGACAGGCCAAAGCCGCACCACACCTGGCCCTATCCGTGCGGCTTTGGCCTGTCACCCGGCCCCCTCTCCACCATGTGGAGAGGGGGTGCAGCACACGGACCGGGGCCGATGCATAGGCCTAGATGGCGGCTTGCGCTGCAATGACCAACACCAGGGCGCGATGAAGCACGCCCCTACAGGATTGGCGGTAGGGTGGCGTGGGTCTAGTCACTCATCGCTATCGCCGGACGCTGCCAGGGGTGGCGGTGCAACGAGGTCGTCGAGCGCCACGGCGAGGTCCGGCTCCGGCGGCGCGGCCGGGGCGGGCGCGGGAGTGGGACGGCGGGCAGCGGGCTGTTGTGCCGCCGGCCGCTGCGGTCGGGGTGGCTCCATGCCGAGGGCGCTGCCCAGCGAGTCGAGTGCGACGCTCGTGAGCCGCGTCGTGCCGGCGGCGCGCCGCCGCCGCCGCGCCCGTGCCCCGCTACGGGCCTGCTTACGGAGGTCGCGGAGGTACGACTCGGCGATGTGCCAGACACTCAGGCCGCCGGTTTCGACCGACACACGGGTCTGCCCCGTCGCGTCGCGGACGGCCTTCACCTGTCCGGCCTCGGCCGCGTGGGCGGCCGAGAGGGCAAAGCGAAGCGAGTTCTTGGAGCGGGCGATCACCTTGATCCGTCGTTGCGTAAAGAAGCGGGCCGCCTCGTCAATGATCTCATTTGGCGGCTTCAACGATAGCACGTCCTGCAGCATGACTCCTCCTGCGTATCGGTCCAGGCGCCGGCAAGCCATCATCATACCATGTATCTCTAGGAGTACTGCGCCGAATCTACGGTTTCCAAAGCCGTGATTCTTCCCTCGTTGGCGGCTTTTGCCGGCGTTGACTGCCCTGTGACTCTGCCGATACACTTCGCGGAGGCGACTGCGGGACATACGAACGGTGTTTATGCAGCGTGCGCTCGCGCTTGCCCGACGCGCCAAAGGGCGGACCAGTCCTAATCCGGCAGTCGGCGCCGTCGTGGTGCGTGACGACCGGATCGTTGGCGCTGGCTGGACCCAGCCCGCCGGTCAGGATCACGCGGAGGTGATGGCGCTGCGAGCGGCGGGCGCGGCGGCTAGGGGTGCGGCGCTCTACGTCACGCTGGAGCCGTGTCATCTCTGGGGACGCACGCCGCCCTGCACGGACGCGATTCGGGCGGCCGGGATTACCGACGTGCGTGTCGCCACGCTCGACCCCAACCCCCGCGAATCCGGCCAGGGAGTAGCGACGCTGCGGAGCGCCGGTATTCATGTCGCGGTTGGCGAGGAGCAGGAGGGGGCGCGGGCACTCAACGCCGACTACGCCCGCTTTGTGACCGCGCAGCGCCCCTGGATTGTGGCCAAGTACGCGATGAGTCTGGACGGCAAGATCGCGACGCGCACGGGCGCCTCCCGCTACCTGACCGGCCCAGCGGCCCGCGCCGACGTACATCGCCTGCGCGACGAGGTGGACACTATTCTGGTCGGCGTCAACACGGTGCTCCGGGACAATCCGCTGCTCACGACGCGCCAATCGGCAGAGGCGCTAGGCCGGGAGCCGCGCCAGCCGTGGCGCCTGGTACTCGATAGCCAAGCGCGGACGCCGCCGGACGCGCGCCTGCTCGATCCGGCACTGCCCGGACGGACCACGCTCTGCATTACCGCGGTCGCGCCCGCCGCGCGCCTGGCCGCCCTGCGAGCGCGGGGAGCGGACCTCCTCGCGTTGCCCGGCGCCATGGACGGACGCCTCGATCTCGCGTCGTTGGCTACCGAGCTAGGCCGTCGTGGGGTGATGAGCCTGCTCGTCGAGGGCGGCACTACGGTCCACGGCGCCTTCATGGCGGCCGGGCTAGTGGATCGCGTGATGGTCTACGTCGCGCCCCTCCTGGTCGGCGGCGCCGATGCCCCGGGGCCGATTGGCGGTGTCGGCGTGTCGCAATTGAGTGAGGCGATCCGCCCGGCGGCACTGCATGTCGAGCGCCTGGGAGAAGACGTGAAGCTCACTGCGGACCTCACTGCTGTGGAGTGGCCCGATTGATGATGAGGCCCGGGCTGCACTACCGATTGCGACATTCCGATATGATTATCGCCTGACGAAGGTTGGCGGAATATGTTCACCGGTCTGGTTGAGGAAACGGGTATCATCACGACGCGCCGTGAGATTGCCGACGGACTGCGACTCGTTATACGTGCTAGTCTTGTCCTCGCGGCGCTCCGGCTTGGTGAGAGTATTGCTGTCAGCGGCGTCTGCTTGACCGTTGTGGAGAGAGACGGTGATACCTTCGCCGTGGACTGCTCGCCCGAAACGCTGCGACGCACGACGCTCGGCGAGCTAGGTGTGGGAAGGCCAGTGCATTTGGAGCGTCCGCTTGCCGCCGATGGGCGGTTTGGAGGACACTTTGTGCAGGGCCACGTGGACGGGACCGGACGGGTGCTCTGGCAACGGCGTGAAGGAGATTCGCTCCTCGTCGCGTACTCGGCACCGGCGGGGGTGGCCCCATTTCTGGTGCCCAAGGGGTCGGTCACGGTGGATGGCGTGAGCCTCACGGTCGTTGATTGTAGCCCGACGCAGTTCACGGTGGCGCTGATTCCGCATACGCTGGCCGTGACTAGATTCGACCGGCTGACGATCGGGGACCGCGTCAACCTGGAAGCTGACATCCTCGCCAAGTACGTGGCGAAGGCGCTTGAAGTGCAGCAGAGTGGCGCTCTGTAGAGCACCCGGCCGCCCCGGCGGTCTATGGGGAAAGTGGAGTGAAGGGCGTGCCGACAGCGACGACAGCGACAATCGAAGAGGCGCTCACCGACTATCGGCGTGGTCGGATGGTTATTATTGTGGACGATGAGCAGCGGGAGAATGAAGGCGATCTCGCCCTGTCGGCCACGCACGTCACGCCGGAGGCCATCAACTTCATGGCCACGCATGGTCGTGGTCTCATTTGTACGCCGATGACCGGAGAGCGGCTGGACGAGCTAGGGATACCGCTGATCGAGCCAGTCAACGCCGGTCATATGCCCACCGCCTTTACCCATCCGGTGGACGCTCGCTATGCCACGAGCACGGGCATCTCGACGGCCGACCGGGCCTCGACGATTCGAGCACTCATTGCGCCGGAGAGCCGGCCGGAGGACTTCACGCACCCCGGCCACGTATTTCCGCTGCGGGTGCGCGACGGCGGGGTGCTGGTACGGCCGGGACAGACCGAGGCGTCGGTTGATCTGGCGCGGCTGGCCGGGCTGTACCCGGCGGCGGTGATCTGCGAGATCATGAACGACGACGGGACGATGGCCCGGATGCCCGATCTGGAGGTCTTTGCCGCCAAGCACGGCTTGAGGATCCTCACTATCGCCGACCTCATTACGCACCTGCAGGCCAACGGCGCGCCGAGCGACGGCCATGCCCATGCCGGTCTGGCCCATCGCAACGGCGTGTCAACGCATACGCCGCTGATGCAGCACCAGCTACGATGACCGCAAAAAGGAACGACGTGCCGACGGCGACGGTTGAAGAGGCCATTGCCGACTACCGGCAGGGCCGCATGGTCATCATCGTAGATGATGAGGAGCGGGAGAACGAGGGCGATCTCGCGCTGGCGGCCGAGCACGTCACGCCGGAGGCCATCAACTTCATGGCTATGTATGGCCGCGGCCTCATCTGCCTGCCGCTGACCGGCGAGCGCCTCGACGAGTTGAAGCTGGCACCAATGGCGCAGGTGAACACCTCACGCATGGGCACGGCGTTTACGGTCTCGATTGGCGCGCGGAAGGGAACCACTACCGGCATCTCCGCCGCCGACCGCGCTACCACCGTGCGGGCGGCGATTGATCCGCGCACGGAACCGGACGACTTGGCGCGGCCCGGCCACGTGTTTCCGTTGCGGGTGCGCGACGGCGGAGTGCTGGTGCGGCCGGGGCAGACCGAGGCCTCGGTTGATCTGGCGCGGCTGGCCGGGCTGTACCCGGCGGCGGTGATCTGCGAGATCATGAACGACGACGGGACGATGGCCCGGATGCCCGATCTGGAGGTCTTTGCCGCCAAGCACGGCTTGAGGATCCTCACTATCGCCGACCTCATTACGCACCGCCGGCGGCACGAGCTGACGGTGCGCCGCGTGGCAACGACGCCGATGCCCACGAAGCACGGCGAGTTCACCGCCCACGCCTATGAAGACATCACCCGTGGCGAGGAGCACGTCGCGCTCGTCAAGGGGGACATTGCTAATTCGGACGAGCCGGTACTGGTCCGGGTCCACTCCCGCTGTCTCACCGGAGATTCTTTCGGCTCGCTCCGTTGCGACTGCGGTCAAGAGCTGCACTGGTGCATGGAGCGGGTCGAGCAAGAGGGGCGCGGCGTGGTGCTCTACATGGACCAGGAGGGGCGCGGCATCGGGCTGCATAACAAGATGCGCGCCTACGAACTGCAAGATCGCGGTCTCGACACCATCGAGGCCAACGAGCGCCTGGGGTTTCCGATGGACCTGCGCGAATACGGGATCGGGGTGCAAATCCTCGCCGACTTGGGCGTGCGTCGTATGCGGCTGCTGACGAACAATCCTAAAAAGCTGGCCGGCCTCGGCAGCTTCGGCCTGGAAATCGTGGAGCAAATCCCCATTCCGGTGCAAAGCAATCCGCACAACGAGCGCTACCTGCGGACCAAGCGCGACAGGATGGGGCACCTGCTCGAAGTCTGAGAGCCGCTTGCTTTGTCCCCCCTATGGCCCCCCCGCGCAGCGGGGGGACGGGCGCAACATGTTGCGCCTCTACGGCTTGGCCCATACCCACCTCAGGCAGTACCACGGAAGGGACTGGGGATAGCCTTCCCCATGCCCCACTGAAGCGGGACTGCGTGGCCGGTACGCCGATGCAGGAGAACCACCATGGTGACGCCGCCGCCGACACTGCCGCCCGCGCCCGCCGCGGCAGACGTCTGCTATCCAGAATCGGATGGCCAACCCGTGGCGGAAACCGATGTCCACCGCACCCTGATGTTCGAGTTGATCGGGATGCTCCAAGCGTTCTTCCGCAATGATCCGCACGTCTACATCAGTGGCAATCTGTTCGTGTACTACCGGGAAGGTGATCCGCGGCGGGTGGTGGCGCCCGATGTGTTTGTGGTCCACGGCGTTCGCAACCACCAACGACGCATCTACAAGCTGTGGGAGGAAGGAGTGGTGCCGGCGGTGGTCTTCGAGTTGACCTCGCGCAGCACGCGGCGGGAAGACCTCCGCACGAAATACGCCCTCTATGAGCGGCTCGGCGTAACCGAGTATTTCCTATTCGACCCGCTGGGCGAGTACCTGCGGCCGCCATGTCAGGGCTACCGCTTGCAGCAGGGGCGATACCGGCCGCTGGTGCCAGCGGAGGATGGCTCGTTGGGGAGTGTGGCGCTGGGACTGGCGCTGCACGGGCGCGGTACACAGTTGCGGCTGTATGACCCGGCGGGCCAGCCGTGGCTGCCGACGCCACAGGAAGAGACAGCGGTGCGGCGCGCGGCGGAAGAGCGGGTGCTGGCAGCCGAGGTGGAGGTGGCGCGGCTGCGGGCGCTGCTCAGTGACCGCGGCCAGTCCTCGTGAGTGACCGCGCCGGTCTCCTAGTGGTTCCCCCGCTTCGCAGGGGTAGGTTTTTCCGGTAGCGCGGCGGGCCTGCCCCCCTCCCTGAAGGGAAGAGGCCGGGGGTGAGGTCCAAACCGCCCCTACACAACAACCTACCCTTATCAGCCCCCCTATGGTCCCCCCGCTACGCAGGGGGACGAGGGCAACCACAAGGGTTGCCCCTACGGCAGACATCCCGCAGCGTGCGGCAATGCCAACTGAGCATTGCCGCACGCTGCGGACTGGTAGCATTGGCTACGCAAGAGATCGCCAGCGGGCAGCGTGAGGGAGGCCACCGATGGGGCAGACGTGGGAAGGCTCGGTTGTGGGCCAAGGGCTGCGGGTCGGTATCGTCGCGGCCCGCTTCAACGAATTCGTCAGCAAGGAATTGCTCAACGGCGCTATCGGCACGCTGCGGCGGCACGGCGTCTCGGACGACGCCATTGACGTGGCGCGTGTGCCCGGCTCGCTGGAGCTGCCGGTTATCGCCAAGCGGCTCGCGGCCTCGGGCAAGTACGACGTGATTCTCTGCCTCGGTACGGTCATTCGGGGGTCTACGCCGCACTTCGAGTACGTCGCGGCGCAGTCCGCCGCCGGCATCGCGCGGGCCGCGCTCGATACGGACGTGCCGGTGATCTTCGGCGTCATCACGACGGACACCATCGAGCAGGCGATAGACCGCGCCGGGGTCAAGGAAGGCAACAAGGGCGCCGAGGCGGCGGTTGCCGCCATTGAGATGGCTACCCTCGGCCAGGAGATCAACGCGGCGCTGGGATCGTCTACACCGACGGCCCTCGTGCGGGCCGAGGCGAGCTAGGCCGGGCGCTGCCGATGCCCTTGGCCACGCTTGATGGCGCCGGCCTCGCTCCGGCGGACCCGCGGTGCCCGGAGGGCCGCGTCTGGCGGGGCCGGCTCACCGACGGGCGTGAGGTTGCGGTCAAGCTGGTTGCTCGCTCCGACCAAACTCAGGCAGCGGACACGGCTCGGGACCGGCTGGCAGTCGAGGCACAGGTGCTGGCCCAGTTGCGACCGCGCGGCGCTCCGGTGCCGGAAGTGATTGCTGCCGAGCCGGATGTCCTAGTTACCGAGTGGTGTGCCGGCGCCACGCTCGACGATTGGAGCCAACGCCTCTCGGCCGCAGCACGACGGGCGCCGGTCGCAGCCGCCGGGCGGGGCCTGCTCCGGCTCGAAGCGGCGTTCGCGCAGCTACCGGGCGCGGCCGCGGCGGTCGAGCGGCGACGGCCGGCGTGGTTGGCGGCACGCAGACGGGAATTCTGCGCCGCGCGTGAGGTAGCGCAGCGGCTCGCGGGCCAGCGGCCAGTATCACGTGGTCAGGAGCGCACCATTGCCGACGAGTGGGAGGCGCTCTGGGCGGTCGTCGCGGCGAGTCGGCTCACACTCGGGCCGCTTGACGTAAATGCCCGCAACGTCCTGCTGGACCACGGCACATCATCAGGCGGGCGGCGGCGCTGGCGGGCAACTTTCCTCGATACGGGCGCCATCGGTCCGGACAGTCCGGCGCGACGGCTCGTCCATTACACGTTTGCCCTCGGTGCTTGGCAGCCAGCCGGGCGGTGTGTGCGCGGCCTCACACCAACGGTCGTGAGGCGCTGGTCGTGCGCCGCCGCGGCGCAGTGGTCCGGCGAGCCGGAGATTCACCTAAAGCAGTTCGATGCTTTCGCTTTGCTCGCCGAGTTGGCGCTCTTGGGGCAGGTCCAGGCGGTGCTGGCCGGCCGGCGACCGGACCTCGCCGCCGCATGGCCTTCACCGGACGAGCGCCGGCGGCAGGTGGCGCGGATTGTACGCCGACCGCTGGCTACGCATGGGCCAGCGCATATGATCCGCCGCGTGCTTGCCGAGCGCAACCGGCTATACTCTGTCGTGTAGGCAAGCTGCTGCTGGCGAAGTGAGGTGAACTATGGCTGTTGTCGAGACCGAATGGAAGCCGCGCTCGCGCTCGCTGGTGATCGGGGGACTGCCGTGGCTGGCGCGTATGACCGATAAAGCCCGCGCCAAGGCCGAGGGAACCATCGGTGACTACATTTATCCCTGCCCGCTGGATCAGCGTGTACTGGCCGAGCTAGGATTGAGTGCCGACGAGTTCACAGCCATCGTCACCGAGCACGAGACGGATACGGCGGTCGTCGGCGCGGTGAAGGACCGGCTCGCCCGCTAGTGGTCAGTGGCCCCCTCCCTAGCCCTCCCCCGTCACAACGGGGGAGGGGACACACCGTTCCCCTGCACTGCGGGGGGACCATAGGGGGCCGTCGCTCGCTACTCCGGGTAGTCTTTCCAGTACGCTATCGGGACGACGTCGGGTCGGGGACTGCCTATCGGCCCCGGCGGGACGACGAATGGCGGGGGAACGCGCTTGATGGTCGTCCAGATGTGGCGAAGTCCGAGCGAGTGGGCGGTGCGGGTGGACGGGATATTGAACGCTCCGGTGGTGTAGAGCACGAGCGGGGCGTGGCTCAGAATCCATTCCGCCGCCGCCGACACTACCGCTTGCCCTTGGCCGCGTCCCTGCGCGGCTGGCAGGACATCAACGCCGATCTCCCAGAGCGTGTCCGGGTTCTGCCAAACGGTCGCTAACGCCGTCACCTGGCCGGCCTCGCGGACGGCAAAGCCGCGACTGGCGGTGTCGGTCGAGCAGTGCCAGTAGACTGCCGGATCGAGGTCGCGCAGGGGTTGCCCCGCCAGCTCCTCAAGGTGTGCGGACGGCACGGGCGTCAGGGCTTGGCGGTCGGCCAGGAAGTACCAGACCGGGCCGAAGACGCTCACCCCGTCGGGCAAGGTGGTGCGCGCCAGTTCGAAGACGCCCATGATGGAGAAGAGCTGCTCCAGCGTGAGCGTCGCCGCTAGGTCCTGCCAGGCATCGCGCCACTGTGGATCGGCGAGTAAGAGAGCGCCACCGTCGGTCCGTACCGCTAAGGGGCCGTCGGGCTGTTTGGCCGGCAGGACCTCCAAACCGGCCGCCGGCAAGGCGCTCACGGGGTAGCCCCACGTGTCGAGTAGGATCGGCTCGACTTGAGCCAGGATGCGCGCACGCATGGCAGTGGTGGTCATCGCTCTGCTCCTTTTCTCAGTGGTCAGCGCCGCCAGTCGTGCAGCCGGCGCAGCAGATCGGCGACGATTGGTCCGTCTCGCTCGCGGGCATAGACGTTATGTATCTCCCAGGGATCGGTGGCGAGATGGTACAGCTCGTTGATCTCGCGTCCGGGCGTATAGACCAGCTTCCATTCGGTAGTGCGGATCATTGACGTAAGCTCCACCTGCCGACCGGCGGCCGGCGGGCCGAATGGGAGATTGTTGCCGCGCACGGGGTCATTGACCAACTGCGGCGACTGCGCGCCGACCTGGGCAAAGGCGGTATCGAAGCGAGCATCGTCCTCGCCATCCCATGCCCGCCGCCAGGACCGCCCTTGCACGCGCTCCGGCACCGCCACGCCGGCGAGTTCCAGCAGCGTGGGCAGCAAGTCCACGGACTGCGTAAGTCCGCCGAGGACGCGGCCCTGCGGCACGCGGTCATCCGGGCCGACCAGCAGCAGCGGCACGCGGACCAGGCAGTCGTAGAGGGTACAGCTCTTGCCGAACATGCCATGCTCGCCGGCGTAGTCACCGTGGTCCGCCGTATAGACGAGCACGGTATTGTCGGCGAGGCCGTGTCGCTCCAGGTAATCAACGACGCGGCCAACCTGCGTGTCGAGGTGCGACACCATGCCGTAGTAGTAGGCGAGGGCAGCGCGGATTTCGGCCTCCGACGCGTCGAGCGTGCCCATGTCTTGGGCGGTTCGGAGTTGCGCCGGCGGCTTCTCCGCAAAGCCGGTCTCTGGGGGCGGCAGGGTCAGCGTGTCGCGGTCGTACATGCTGTCGTAGGGAGCGGGTGCGAAGTACGGCGGGTGAGGATCAATCCAGGCGATCTGCAAGAAGAATGGCCGGCTGCGGTCGGCCCGGTCCAGGAATTGCAAGCCCAACTCGGTCATCCGACCGTTGAGGTCTGCGTCGGGCGGATGCCCGGTAGTGGCGACCATATGCTGTGTGCGCCGCGGCTGGGACCGGGCAAGAGCGGTCCGCTCGCGCCACAGCTCACCCAGGATGCCGTCGCTCATGTCGTAGGCGTAGTCGAACCCGCGATCTCCGCCGGAAGACTTGTGAAAATGCCCGACCGTACCGGTCTGATAGCCGGCGTCGCGGAGTAGCTCGGCCATGACCGGCTCATCGGCCGGCATGGGTCCACTGTTGCTGAAGACGCCGTGCGTGTGGGGGTAAAGACCGGTCATGATCGTGGCGCGGGAGGGAAAGCAGAGCGGATGCTGGACGAAGTAGTCACGGGCCAGCAGGCCGCGGGCGGCGAGCGCATCAAGGACCGGCGTGCGGACGTCGGGATTGCCGTAGAGTCCCAGGCTGGTGGCCTTCTGCTGATCGGCCATCAGCAAGACGATATTCGGCGCTGGCATGTCCCCCTCCGCCTCGGACCGGTTTGGCAACGAGACGACGGTAGCACGGTGCTCAGGTGGAGGCAAGTGTGTGGAGAGGAGGGCTGCCCCCCTGTGGCCCCCCCGCACTGCGGGGGGACGTGGATTCCCGCGTGCGCGGGAATGACGGGTGGGATAGCTGGAGATGCTAAGGTGTGGCGAGCGGGGGATAGCCTGCCGCCACACCTGGTTTAGGGAGCGATGAAGCAACCGGATTTGCTGCCGTGGCCCGATGGTTGTGCCAGCGCTGTGTCACTGACCTTCGATGACGGCCATCAGTCTCACCTCGACTGTGTGGTGCCGTTGCTGGCCGAGTTTGGGCTGCACGCGACGTTCTACGTCAATCCGCGTGGCGACACCGAGGCGGAATGGCGTGCCCGGCTCCTGCCTTGGCGGGCGGTGCAGGCGGCTGGCCACGAAGTCGGCAACCACTCACTCAGCCACACGTGCTCCCGCGCGTTGCGTACAGATGTTGAACCGGGTCGCCCGGTGCTGGAAGATTGGACTTTGGCCGACGTCGAAGCCGACGTGGTGGAGGCCGAGCGGCGGCTCCAGACCGTCCTGCCGCTCCCAGCGGGGCAGCGCCGGAGCTTCTGCTATCCCTGCTACCACGAGCACGTTGGGGAGGGTCCGACGCGCCGGAGCTACGTCCCGGTGATCGCGCGGCACTTCATCGCCGGCCGAGGGCTGGGCGAGTTTCCGGGGAACCACCCGGCCACCTGCGACCTGCACTATCTTTGGTCGTGGCCGGTCGAGATGGTGAGCAGGGACCGCATTCGGCAGCAGGTCGTGGAGCCGCGTCTACCCGGTGCGTGGGTGATCCTCACGATGCATGGCATTGGCTCGTGGCGGCGTCATCATACGGAGGCGGACCTGCGTAAGCTCTGCGCGTTCCTGCGGGAACAGGGACAGCGGCTGTGGGTAGCGCCGGTCGCGACAGTGGCGCAGCGAGTGATCGCTTGGCGAGCGCAGCGGAAGGATGGCGGGTAGGAGTGTCCTTCGCAAGTGCCGGCAGACCACAAGGAGGCCTTTGCATAACCTCCAAGAAGGCGGGCGGTGGTGGCGGTGATTCCACCCTTGCCAACTTGGCAGGGCCGATTCTTAGATTCCCGCTTGCGCGGGAATGACGACTATGCAAATGTCTCACAAGGGGGTACTGTCGCCGGAGCCTGGAGCACAAGGAGAGCACCATGTCCGCTCAACTGGCCGTGAATGGCGGCGATCCGGTCGTGCCGGAACCGCTGGGTAAGCCCTGGCCCATCTTTGGTGCCTTGGAGGAGCGGCGACTGCACGAGGTCCTAACCAGCGGGCAGTGGTGGCGCGGCGGCTACGCGGACGACGGCGAATCCAGGGTTGGGCAGTTCGAGGCGGCCTTTGCCCGCTATCAGGACGCCGACCACGCCGTCGCGGTCACGAACGGCACGGCGGCGCTGGAATGTGCGCTCAGAGCCGTGGGTATCGGTGCCGGTGACGAGGTCCTGGTGCCGGCAGCCACCTTTGTCGCTTCGGCAACGGCGGTGCTGCTGGTCAATGCCGTCCCCGTGATCGTGGACGTGGACCCACGCAACTACACCATTGCTCCGGCGGCGGCGGCCGCGGCCATCACATCTCGAACGCGGGCCATCGTCGCGGTGGACTACGGCGGTATGCCCTGCGACATGGAGGCTCTCAACGCACTCGGCCGCCGGCACGACCTCGCTATCGTCTCCGACTGTGCCCACTCGCACGGCTCGCAGTGGCAGGGCGTCGGGACCGGCGCGCTCGGAGACGTTGGGGCCTTTAGCTTTCAGATGGGCAAGACGCTGACCACCGGCGAGGGCGGGATGGTGCTGACCAATGACGTCGCGCTGGCCGAGCATGCTTACTCTTACCACCACATCGGGCGTGTGCGTGGTCGCCGGTTCGATGAGTTCCACGTGCCGGCGACCAATCTCCGCATGACGGAATGGCAAGGGGCGATGGGCCTCGCGCAACTGACGCGGCTGGCCGCGCAGACGGCGGTCCGCGAGCGGAACGCGACCTATCTGGCCGACCGCTTGGCGGGAATCCCAGGAGTGGCACCGCTGTGGCGAGACCCGCGGGTGACGCGCTGGGGGTTCTATTTCTGGCACTTCAAGTTTCTGTCCGAGCACTGGAACGGCGGCACTTGCGCGCAGTTCCGACGGGCACTCGATGCGGAAGGCATACCCTGCGGCACCGGCCATACCCAGCCGTTGTACCAGCATCCGCTCTTTGCCGGGCAGGTGGAGGACGGGGGTACAGGGCAGCCATCGGCAGCCCCGGAGCCGGCTAGGGCTGTAGACTTCAGGCGCATGGATTGCCCGGAGACCGAGCGCATCTATGCGACCGAGGCGTGCTCGTTGCAGCACCGTCTCTTTCTCGGTCCGCGCGGCGATATGGACCGCGTCCTCGCCGCTATTCACAAGCTCTGGGCGAACCAAGATGAGCTGCGTCAGGTAGCGGTCTGAGCCGCCGCCAGGTGCGTCGAGGACTTCAGCGGGTCGGCCGGCGGGCATTACCGGAGACGGCGCAAAGGAGTGCTCCATGACTGCGGTTGAGCGACGTTTGGACCTCGCGGAATCGTTGCGGCTGTGGGATGAGGCGGTGGAGCTGATCCCCGGGGGATCGCAGACGAACAGCAAGCGGCCGGGGAACTATGCCTTCGGGCAATATCCGATTTACGCTGCCCGCGCCAAGGGCGCCCGCATCTGGGACGTGGACGGGAATGAGTATCTCGATTACGTCAACGGCCTGGGTCCAATCTCGCTCGGCTACGACTACCCGGCGGTCACGGTGGCCATTCGTGACCAGTTGGACCGCGGCACTATCTCCGGACTGCTGTGGCCGGCCGAGGTAGAGGCGGCCCGCGCGCTCACGGAAGTGATCCCGTGCGCCGAGCAGGTACGGTTTTTCAAGGGCGGTGGTGAGGCCACGGCAGCGGCGGCGCGCATTGCCCGCGGGGCCACCGGCCGGCACGTGATCCTCAACTGTGGCTACCGCGGCTGGCCCGATACGTGGTCGGCCGGCCAGGACGACGCGGTGCCGCCGCCCTTGAGCGACTACGTGGTGTCGTTCCCGTTCGGCGACCCCGAGATCGTCGAGAGTCTCTTGGCGCAGCATGGGGGCAAGGTGGCTGCCGTCTTCTTGGGGATGCCGTATGAGGCGGAGGCCGACGCCGGCTACCTGGCGGCGGTGCGCGACGCGGCCCACGCGCATGGGGCGCTGCTGGTCTACGACGAGATCGTCACCGGGTTCCGGCTGGCAACGGGTGGTGCTCAGGAGTATCACGGGGTCGTTCCGGACCTGGCCGTGTTTGCCAAGGGGATGGCGAACGGAATGCCGCTCGCGGCGGTCGTCGGGCGGCGCGAGGTGATGTCCGCTGCCGAGCGCCTGCTCATCAGCCTCACGTTCGGGGGCGAGGCGCTGTCGCTGGCGGCGTGTACCGCCGTCGTGCGCGAGTTTCAGGAGCGCGACGTGATCGGCCACCTGTGGCGGACCGGCCGGCAGCTGATGGACGGCTTAAACGACGCCGCGGACGAGATCGGCGTGCCGTTCCGCAGTAGCGGCTATGCCTCGCTGGCCGCGATGCGCCTCGACGTGCCGCGCGAGAGCCAGGACGAGGCTTGGTTCATGCTGCTCGCCGAGTGCGCGCGGCGCGGCGTATTGCTGCGGCGCGGCGGCCTGAACAACGTCACGCTCGCGCACACCGCGGACGACATCGCCGAGACTATCGCCGTGTGCCGCGAAGCGTTCAAGGTGCTGCACACGGCGGGCTTTCGCGGCGCGGCGACTGCACCGGACGGGCGGCAGGGCGTAGGCGGCCAACAAGTGGGTATTGGGGCCGCGAGCGGCGGGTAGCTATCAGCTATCAGCCGTCAGCGGTTAGTGGCCCCCTCCCTAACTCTCCCCCGGAGCAAGCTCCAGGGGAGGGGAGATGCCCTCTCGCGGCGGGGCGCGGGAGGGGTGCTGGCGGAGGCAGCTCATGGCCGCGGTGGAGCAAGACCGCGGGTGGGGCAGTACCTGGATGGCAGGATGCACTTGGTGGGTGATGGGGTGGGCGGGTAGTCGCCCCCTCCCCAGCCCTCCCCCGGAGCAAGCTCCAGGGGAGGGGGTGGATTGCGGCGCAAGCCGCAATGACGAAACGGTGAAGTGGGAGTGCGGGTAGGTCAGGGTGTTGGGAGTGGCAGGAGTGCGGGGCAAGATTGCCTGGCGCAGCCGGGGCTGACCGGCCGGCGAGGATACGGTGGCGAGGGGTGCGGCACTCGGACGGTGCTGACTCGGCGCCCCGGCCGCAATGGCCGGTGCTGCGTCAACACCCGGTGCCAGCAGGGCGGCACTCAGACGGTCACGGCAAGACTCCCCCGCCGTAGTGGCGAGGGGCCGGCCGTGACCCGGTGCCCTCGGGGCGGCACTCTGACAGTACTGACCCGGCGCCCCGGCCGCAGTGGCCAGGGGTACGTCAGCACCCGGTGCCGTAGAAGCGGCACTCAGGCGGCCATGCCGCGCCGCGCACAGGGCGGCGCGGGGTCGCTCATGACCCGGTGCCCTCGGCTGGGTGGCGGTGCCACCGTCGTAAGTTGACACGGTAGTACGTGTACTTTCCTGCCGGGCGGTGCCCGGTGCTCCAGGATGGTCTTGCATCTGCCACATCCCAACGGTAGCTCATATTGGGGGGAGGCGGGGGAAGACAACGGCCGCGTCAGTGGTCAGTGGTCAGTGGCTAGTGGTCAGCGGGGGGCGGAGGTGTGGCCTCGCTGTGGACTCCCGCTACGCAGGGGGACGTTGCATCGGCGTGGCTGGCAGCAGACCGGCAGCGCGTCGGCGTGTATAATGGCGAGCGCCTACCCACAACTACCAGAGAGAGGATTAGCTCCGATGAGTGACACGACCGTGACCTTCGAGCGCATCACTGAAGTCATTGCCGCCACGCTCAAGGTTGATGCCGACCAGATTACCGAGGACACCTCGTTCGTGGACGATCTCAAAGCAGACTCGCTGGACCTTGTCGAGTTGATTATGGCGTTCGAGGACGAGTACGGTGTGGAGATTCCGGACGAGGACTCGCAGGCCATCCGCACCGTCGGGAACGCCGTAGAGTACGTGCAGAAGCGGCTCGGCGACTAGGCCCTCGCGCCGGTGCGCTGGCCCGATTGCTCGGCAAGGTGCGTATCCAAGCGGGCGAGCCGGGCGCGGGTGCGCTTGAGGCGGCGCTGATAGCGGTCCTGGAGTTGTTGCATCGCGCTCATGCGCTCATGCACAAAGCCGACTTGCGCTTCGATAATCCCCATCGCCTTTTCCAAGCTGGCTCGTTTCGCTACCATGTCGTCGGTTGACCGCCGCTCGGCGCGCAATTGCTGGAGGAACTCCTCGGCCTCCACAATCTCCTTGATGAGCGAAAGGGGCACACCGAGCAGGCGCTTCAACTCGACGATCCGCTCCAGGCGATGCACGTCCGTATCCGAGTAGAGGCGAAAGCCGCCTTCCATCCGGCCGGAGGGAGTGAGTAGACCGATTGATTCGTAGTAGCGGAGCGTGCGCTGCGTCAGCCCCATCCGGGCGGCAAGCGCGCCGATTTGCATGAAATCGTGCTCGGAATCCGAGGGAGGCGACGGGCGCTTTTTCTTCGGCTTCACCGGATACTTCCTTCGGTACGCCTCACCATCCTATGCGCCACTGCGGTGCCAGTCAAGCGCAGCGCCGAGTGCAGTCGGTGGTTGCCGGCGCCGTCCAAGCGCGGATGTGAGCGCCGGGGGCGGATTGCAGCGGTAGGACGCGCGGGCTACACTAGCCACGATTATGCGCCGAGGCTACGCCGCCGAGTACCGGTCTTGGCTGGTAGTGTTCCATAGGGGAACCGTGTGCAGGCTGAGGCGGTGTATCTTATGTCGGGTTGTCGTGCGGCCGGCAGACAGGCTATAGGGTAGGAAAAGCTCGTGCGGGTCCTGAAGGTATCGTCGCAGTCGAAGCCGAGCGCGGTGGCCGGCGCAATCGCCGGGGTCATCCGCGATGTCGGTCGCGCCGAGGTGCAGGCCATCGGCGCCGGGGCCATCAACCAGGCGATCAAGGCCGTGGCCATTGCCCGCGGCTACCTGGCACCGGCCGGTATGGATATTGTTTGCGTGCCGGCATTTGTGGACGTGCGCGTCAATAACGAGGATCGGACGGCAATGAAGCTGATCGTAGAGCCACGATGAATAACCCCGACAGTGCTGCCGCACCTGCTGGCGCACGTGCCGAGCCGTCGCCAATAGCCCCGGTCTCGGAAGTTGACCTCCACCTGCATACGACGGCCTCCGATGGCCTGCTGACGCCCCGTGCTCTCGTCGAGGCCGCGGCCGAACGCGGCCTCCGCACTATCGCCATCACCGACCACGACACCACCGACGGTGTGGCCGAAGCGACGGCCGCTGCGGCCGAACTCGGCTCCGTGACGGTGATCCCCGGTGTCGAGCTGAGTACGGCTCCGGACCCGGTGGAGTGCCATATGCTGGGCTACTTCATTGACATCGCCGAGCCGGGACTGGTCGGCCGGCTGCGCGAGTTGCGGCTGGGGCGCACCGACCGCGGCCGCGCGATGGTCGAGCGGCTGGCAACGCTCGGCTTGCCGCTGCGCTGGGAGCGGGTCGAGCAGCTGGCCGGCGGGTCCGTCGGCCGGCCCCATATCGCGCGGGCGATGGTCGAGCGGGGGTACATCGCGACGGTCGCCGACGCCTTTGAGCAGTATATCGGGAAGGGCCGGCCGGCCTACGTGGACCGTCCGACGCTAACCCCGGCGGAATCGGTCGAACTGATCCACGAGGCCGGCGGCGTCGCCGTCGTAGCCCATCCGCTCTCGCCGCTGATCCCCGATCTCGACCCCTTCTTACGCCGGCTCGCCGCCGTCGGCCTTGACGGTCTGGAGGTCTACTACGGCGACTATACGTCCGCGCAGGTGGCCGGGCTGCGCGCGGTGGCCCGGCGGCACGGCCTGATCGCCACAGGTGGCAGCGACTTTCACGGCCTGGAGGTCCTGCCGCAATACGTGCTGGGCGGGACCCGAATCCCGTCGTCAATAGTGCCGGCGCTCAAGGAAGCGCGGGCGCGGCGGCATTGTGGTAGGTAGGACCTAACCCCTGACAGGCCAAAGCCGCACGGACAGCGCCAGGTGTGGTGCGGCGCGCTTCCTTACCGTCAGTGACCTGGCCGCTGACCACTAGCCGCTGGACCCTGATCACTGACCGCGCCACAGGCGCTCGACTTGCGCCGCCAGCTCATCCAGCGTGCCGCCATTGTCCAGGATGACGACCGGGCGTGGCGGCGGCTCTTGGAGGAACCGGCCGGCTTTGTCCTCCCAGGGCTGCTGGGTGGCCAGGCGGGCGGCAATTGCGTCGTCGTCGAGGCCGCGGTCTTGGAGGCGGCGCTGTTGGGCGGCCACCGGCGCGGTGACGATCCATAGCTCGTCCACCAGGCGTCCGGCGCCGGACTCGACGAGCTTCACGGCATCCAGCACGGCAACTGAGCGACCGTCGCGCCGGGCCTGCGCCAAGAGCCGCTCTTGCTCGGCGAGCACGTGGGGAAAGACGAGCGTCTCGAGGTCGGCGAGTGCTGCCGGGTCCGGGAAGACCGTGCGGCCCAGCGCGGCCCGATCCAGCGTGCCATCGGGGGTGAGCACGGCGCGGCCGAAACGCTCGGCGATCCGGGCAACGAGCGCCTGATTGTGGGCGTACAGCGCGTGGACGACCTGATCGCCGTCGATGACGACAGCACCCTTGGCAGCGAGCATCTGCGCCACGGTGCTCTTGCCGACGGCGATCGCTCCGGTCAAGCCGATGACGTACATGGACCTATTGTACGCCTCGCGCCGGTCGTGGCCGTCACGCCAGCAGGCGCCGGGCGTTGTCGCGGCAAATCTGAGCCTTCACCGCGTCGGGTAGGTCGGCGTATTGGAGCGCGAGGAGCGGAGACTCCGCGATGGTGAGTGGGAGGTTGGTGCCGAACACCAGCCGGTCGGCGCCGACATTTTCCACCAGCAGGGCACATTCGTCGAGCGGCCCCTGGACGAGTGAGAGGTCGAAGACGACCTCCGGCGGCTCATGGCCTGCCACTTCGCGCCACAGGCCGAGGATGGAACCGGTGCTCAGTCCGGCGATGATCCAGCGGAGGGCGGGGAAGGCGGCGATGGCGCTGGCCAGCGTTGCGTTGCCAACGGGCGGCACCTGCACCAGCCAGTGCTGGGTGCGGGGGTCCTCCAGCCCAGTGGCAACTCGCACCGGCAGGCCGATGTCCTGCGCGCGTTCGAGCAGAGCGGCAGCTTCTCTGCCGGCGAGATCGTAGGCGTGGTAGTTCGGGTGCAGCTGGATGCCTCCCACGCCCGGCGCCAGGCCAAGCTCCTCTTGGCAGAGCCGCAGATCGTCCTCCCAGCCGGGGAAGGCGGGGTTAGCGGTATAGAAAGGCACGAAACGGTCGGCGTGGGGCGCGATCAAGGCGGCCAACTCGCGGTTGCCGACCAGGCAGTCCTTGAGGAACACGTTCTCCAGGCGGGAGACGGCGGCGCGCTCGATCCGCAGCCGGTCCATGCGGACGAGCAGGCGGTCTACGGTGGTGCAGGGATAGCGGCGAAACGGCCACTCCCCGAGGTAGCAGTTCAGGTCAACGAGCGGGGGCAGCGTGTGGTCGATAGTGCTCACGGGTTGTGATCCTTGCGCTCGGCCAAGATGCGCGCCATGTTGCCGTAGAGGATCTTTTCCTTGTCAGTGTCGCTCAACGATGAGCCGAGTACCTTGGACAGCTGCGAGGTCAGGGCACGGCCGGGGAGGTCCGAGCCGAAGACCACCCGGTCGGCGCCTACGGCATTGACCAACGCTTCGACACTGCCATCCACGGCGTCGGTGCCGGCGAGGTCGCAATAGATGTTGTCCACGCCGCGCGCGGCCTTGGCGCCGTACACGAAATCGCCGCCGGTGTGGTACATCACCATGATGGCGTCGGGGTGGCGCTGGGCCAACTCGCGGAACATCATGGGCGTTGACTCCCCCGGCAGATTCCCCGTCGTTTTGACCCAGGTATGCTGACAGACCGGGACGCGGTGGGCAGCGCACCAGGCAACGAGCGGGTCCAACTCCGGCTGATCGCAGTGCAGCGCCACGTGGAGCTTCAGTCCCACGAACCCCCGCTGGCCGATCCATTCGTCCATCTCGGCCAGCGATGCTTCGGTGTATCGTGGATTCACGAAGCAGAGGCCCAACGCCCGGCCGCGGCTCCGCTCGACGATCTGCTGGTTCTCGGCGTTCGCAGTGTGCAGATCCGTGGGGTTGGGGGAATCGATTCTGTCCCCGGACAACCGCAAGCAGCTTGTCAGGTAGGTGACATCGAGTTTTTCCGCCCAGTCGAGGCAGCGATCCCAGTGGTCGCGCCCTCCCTCGGTCGGTGTAAACCCGGCCCAGCTCCAGGTATGGACGTGACAGTCAATGATGGGCATTGCAGGTGTCCTTCCGGCTGACTGATTGACCTACCCCCACCCCCCTTCCTAATGAAAGTTGCCAACTTAATCGGGTAGTGGGATGTAGCCCCCCTATGGCCCCCCCCGCCGCCGCGGGGGGACGGGGATGTTCCCTCCCCTGGTAGCTCAATCCGAGGGAGGGCTAGGGTGGGGGCCTGATGATGATACACGAGGACTAGCCGGCTTCCAGGATATTCTTCAGGGCGACCAATTCCTTGTGGAGTTGGCGCCTCATACTGATGCGGACCAGGGGGCCGAGCAGCTTGAAGGTGATGGTCGTGAAGAGACCGTCCGAGCCGGCGTCAATGGTGTTGGTGACCTTGGTGCCTTGACCCACCCGCTCCAGATCAAGCTCGCCCTTGAAGGGAAACGGCCCCTCGGTGGACTGGGTGGCGAAGTGCCGCTGCGGCTCGTAGGCGGTGACCTCATAGTCAATGGTGTGGGTCTTCCCGGCATAGGTGTACTTACTGGTGTAGGTGGCCCCGATCCCCATGTCCCGGCCGTTGGACAGGCGCGGCTCGCTGACGCCCACGACCCACTGATCCATGTTCTCGATATTGGCGACGAACGCCCACACGTCTTCGATAGGGCGTTCGACGACGATGCTAGTTCCTGCCTTCATCTCCTCGCCTCCTGCGCGTGACTTGGTGCGCTGCGACTGCCGGCGGTTGGTGGCGCCGCGCAATGCACCCGAACAAATGAACGAGTGGATGCAAGGCACAGTTGCTCACTGGCCGCCGGCTCCGTGTGGTGCTGGTGGCATCATTCCGACGCTGGCAGGTGGCATACTCTGGGCGTGAGCGCAGTCCGAGAGTGAGGCGGAGGCGATGGCAACGACGAAAAAGCACTTTGACGTGATTGTGGTCGGCGTAGGGGGGATGGGCAGCGCCACCACCTATCACCTGGCCCAACGCGGCGCGCGGGTGCTCGGTCTGGAGCAGTTCGGTATCCCGCACGAGCTGGGCAGCTCCCATGGGCAGACGCGCATCATCCGCCAGGCCTACTACGAGCACCCGAGCTACGTGCCGCTGCTCTTGCGCGCCTACGAGCTGTGGCAGGACCTCGAAACGGCCGCGGACGAGCAACTGCTCTTCATCACCGGCATTCTCAACATCGGGGCGTCGGGGACGTTCAACTTCGAGGGGGCGTGGCGCTCGGCTCAGGACCATGACCTCCCGCACGAGGTGCTGTCGGCCGACGAGGTGAACCGGCGCTATCCGGCCTGTCGCTTGCCGGAGGAGATGCGGGCGCTCTACGAGCCGCTGGGCGGGTTCTTGCCCCCGGAGCGGTGCGTGGTGGCACACGTGGAGCAGGCGATGGCGGCCGGGGCGGAGGTCCACGGGCACGAGGCCGTTACTGACTGGCAGCCGGACGGCGACGGAGTACGGGTGACTACGACGCGAGACACGTACTCCGCTGACCGGCTCGTGCTGACGGCCGGCGCGTGGGTGGGCAGGATGTTGGCAGACCTGCGGCTGCCTCTGCGGGTCGAGCGGCAGGTGCTCGGCTGGTTTCAGCCGCAAGAGCCGGAGTTGTTCCAGGTGGGGCGGCTGCCGGTGATTGGACTGGTGGGCGACGAGGGCTACGCCTACTGCACGCCGGTCTACGGAGTGCCCGGCTTCAAGATCGGCAAGTATCATCATCGGAGCGAGGCCGTAGACCCGAATTCGGTGAACCGCACGTTTGATGCCGAGGACGAGGAGTTGCTGCGGGCCTTCCTGCGGCGCTATTTCCCGCTGGCCGACGGGCCGACGATACAGCTCAAGGTGTGTATGTTCACGAACACGCCCGACGAGCACTTTATCATTGACCGGCATCCCGAATGGCCGCAGGTGTGCCTGGCCTCGGCGTGTTCGGGGCATGGGTTCAAGATGACGTCGGTCGTGGGTGAGATCATGGCCGGCCTGGCCCTGGACGGCGAGACAGAGCACGACATTGACCTATTCCGCTTGGCGCGGTTTGCCGGCCGCACGGTCGCACCGGCCACCGCGTCGGCACGGTAGGCGTCAGGCAGCGCGGCGAGAGAGCGATGCGCTCGACCTGGCGACCGCGGCTGATCCTGCTGTTCGTTTCCGTCGCCGTCGGCTTGGTGGTAGGGGAGGTCGCGGCGCGGCTCGTCGGTATCCGGCCGATTGCTGCGTTGCCGCTGCCGGTGCAGGTGGCGAAGGAGCATCCTGCGCTCGGATGGGTGAACCGGCCGGGGGTCCATCTCTCCTGGGACACCGGTAACGCGCCAATGACCTTCTGGGCCGACGGACGGCGCGCCACCCGGCCCGCAGCGGACGCGCCGCAGCACGCTGAAGGACAAGTGGCGCTCATCGGCGGGTCGTTTACGCAGGGATATGGCGTGGAGGACCGGCACGCCTTTGGCTGGTTGCTCAACGCTCGCTTCCCTGGCCTCAGCGTGGATAACTACGGCACCGGTGGCTATGGCACGTATCAGTCGCTTCTGCTGCTGGAGGAGCTTTTTGGGCGGGCCGACTTTCGGCCGGGGCTGGTGATCTACGGCTTTGCCGCGTTTCACGGCGAGCGCAACGTCGGCGCCTATCGGCACGTCGTCACGCTCCGCACCCAGGTCGGCGAGCGTCTGGCTCCACCGCACGTGCTCATCGCACAGGACGCGCTGACCCATCGAGCGCCGTTCTATATCCGAGGGTGGCCGCTGGAGGACCGCTCGGCGCTGGTCTCGCTGGTGCATCTAAGCCAGCTACGCTGGATGCTACGGGGACGGGAGGAACAGATCGAGCCGGTGACACAGCGCCTGCTGGCGCGGATGGACCGGCTTGCGCGGGACCGGGGTTCTCGCCTGCTGGTAGCGATCCTGGAAGGACAGCCACGCGACCGCGAGGGCCAAGCGCCGTATGACCGCTTTCTCCGGGATCAGGGCATCGCCTACGTGGATTGCATCCATCCGGAGTACGGTGACGACCCGCGGCTCCGGCTCGGCGGGAGCGGGCATCCGAGTCCCGTGCTGCACACGGCCTGGGCCGACTGCATCGCTGCGTGGATCAGTGCCAACGTGCCCGGCACGACAGCAACGGCACGAACACATCGTTCGAGTAGCTGGACCGGATAGGTGTTTTCATCGTTGGCTCTCTCGAAGGAGGGCCACGAACCCGGCCTGCACAAAATCTCGGCCGTAGGCCAGCGCCGCGGTGATGTTACGCTCCTCCATGACGAGAAAGCTCGCGCAGTCGGTGAGGCTCCAACGTTGGTCACTTCGAGCAGCGTACCGCTCCACCGCAGCCCGGAACTGCGCGTCCGTCTGCGGCACGATTTCCACATCGGGATTGGCCTCAAGCTCCTGGACCATCTGCGCTGCGAAGGCCCGCCGAAACCCACGCTGACCGGCCATAGAGTTTAGCGCTTCGACTAACACCAGTTGCGTAGTCACGACGTCGGACGCCCCCAAGACATCAGCAATGGCCATCGCCTGCTGATGAAGCGCGTCTCTGGGGTTCCACAACGCTATCCAGTAGCCTGAATCGGCGAAGACCACGCTCATTAGCCCTCTTCTTTCGGATGGCCGTAGAGGTAGTGCTTCTTGTTCTTGGCGAGGTCAGCGGGAAGACCGTCCCAGGAGCCCGGGGGCATTGATCTGTGGAGTTCCGAAGCCCTCTCGGCGATTGCGGCCAGCCCGCGCTTTGCCACTGGAGTGTCCTCTCCCGTCGCCACCCGGGCGTCTGCGATTGACACCGTGACCTCTGTGCCATCCTCCAAATCGAGCGGCTCCAACGGCGTGAGCACCCCATTCGAGAATCTCGCCTTCACGCTCGCCATCATGCTCGACCCTTTCGTAGGGGTCTCGACTGCATCTCCATTATACCCCTATGCCTGCTGGCAGCTCAGGGTCGGTCGTACCCGGTAGGATGCTCAGTGGTGGGCCGGGGTAGCCAACCCTGGGCTGCACCGTTAAATTAGACCGCAAGGTGAAGGTTCTTGATTTTGTCCGGTTTGGTAGGCCAAAGGGGGCGGGACCGTGATGACGGCGGAAGTGAAGATCGTCGAGGGGCTTGATGAACAGTACGTGGACGATGCCCTGCGCGTGGTACACGACGCATTCGCCAAGAAGTTTCGCATCGGTTTCCGGCACGCCGACGACCTCATACGGCTCTTTCGGGACTCGGTGGATACGACGAGCTGCCTTTCGGCGCTCGTTGACGGGCAGTTCGCCGGCCTTCTGACTATCCGCACGGACGGCCAGGAGTTCTACCACCTGAACGTGGGTGCGCTCTTCACGCGATTCTCGCCGCTGCGGGCGCTCCGCATACTGCTCAATCTGCTGCTACTGGCCGACGAGCTGAAGGGCGATGAATTCGTCGTGGAAACGCTGGCCGTTGATCCAGCATACCGAGGCATGGGTATTGGGACGGCGCTGCTGCAGAAGGCAGAGGCGCGAGCCAGGTCAATGGGCAAGTACACGATGTCGCTGGGCGTCGTCGGCGAGAACGAGGGAGCCATCAGGCTGTACGAACGGGCGGGCTACCGGCGCACGTACACCTGGGACGGCTACCTGGTGCGGCTGGCAACGGGATCGGCCGAGGTGCATCGGATGGAGAAGCGGGTCGCTATTCCCCTCAAATACTCCCCTTGACTGCTTCCCAGATCCATATGTTCCACCCAGGCACACCTGGGCTCACACCACTCAATGCGAATGTAATATGTATTCCATAAACCTCTTGGAAAAGACGTTCGACTGCCCAAATGGCGTGAGATACTTGAGCACCACTCGGCTCAACCATGTCGTGTGTCCATCGGTTTCTAGCCTTTCGCGCTTCCTCGAGATGGAGATAGAGATCGTAGCTAATACTCTTACCCAACTCCAACATTTCAATCATGACAGACGCAGTGTAGTCCCGATCACTGAGCTTCTTCCTCCGCGTGGATGGCATATGGCCGAGGTCCTTCGATTCGTTCAGGAATGCCCTCCAGGCAAGTGTTAGGAGCTGCTCGCAGACTCCCCATACCGAGGTTACCGCCTCTCCGGGACGCCCCTGTGCGTTTGCTGCCGCAGCGAGGTATACCGCTTCGATCATCCGGATAAGACGGGTATCATCGGCTTGAAGTATCTGATCGAGCAAACTCAGGGAATGGTCAACGACCTCAATCTCCAGAGTACGGCGAGGAAAGGGTCTATCTCGTCTAATACCATCCTTGTTGTTTAGGGCATTACGGGAGAGAGATCGAGTATCAAGACTGTTAGTGTACGAATTGCACTGATCGAAGGTCAACCCCTTAATTGTGTGATCGGAAGTAAGTGGTAAGCCCATTTCGGCAAATCGTCGCTTAACTAGCCGCTCTGAGGTGTCAAGCAAGCCTGATGAACGTTCATCACTTGTGCTCGAATAACAGCATACTTCTCTGCCTCTTCGGCCCGATCCTCCGTCTTTCTGGGTCGCCTGTGTGGCATCTGTTGAATCGGAATCCTGTAACCGGGGATCACAATTTGAGGAGCATGTTGCCAAGAGGAGAAATCAAACAAGAAGGTTCCGTCGCGCTGTACAAGCACCTCGATCCCAGAGCACAATTCTCTCTTGATGACTACCTCATGGTGGATTTGAGGATTCAGCGTTAGCACTGACGCATCATCAGGCTTCTCCTCTATCCAGACTGCCGGAATACGAAAATAGCCTTCCACTGCCGGCGTGATCGTATCCGGGCGGATATTAGGATCGTCTGTAGGTTGCTTGAATAGTGGTTCATCTTCTGGGTGTCGCGTTCCCCGAGGTACTTTATTCATCTCGCACTCCTTGTCTTAAGAATTATATGCCGAAACCAGTGCTGTTAGCAGGCGCGCACGCTTGAAACAGCGAACAGGAGGCAGCGTGACCGCTAGGTGCTGGCTTGCTGCTCGATGTGCTAGAGCGCCGCGCGCGTGAGCAAACCTGAGCGTGAGTCGCCGGTCCGAGTTGCAGCTTCGTCCACGATTGCCAGCACACGGGCGGGCATGGTGATGTTTACTCGGATAGTCTTGCCGGAGAGCTTGGCTAGATCAACGTCAACAAGCGCCCAGATGCCGTCGGCGAAGTCCGGATTGGTCTGATGGACCGACATGGGGTGCTGTTCGGGAACTTGCCGACCGTCCATGAGCAATGTTTCGATATGACCAACGATAGCCTCGTGTGCCATGTCAAAGGCTTCATCGAGGGTATCGCCGCCTGAGAAGCACCCAGGCAGATCGGGAACGGTGACCCCGTAGCTGCTGCCCTCATCCTTGTGGATCACGATTGGATAGCGCATTCGGGATAGCCTCGGCAAGTGAGGTGTTACCCCCCCTATAATCCCCCCCGCGGTGCGGGAGGACGGCGGCGCGGGCGGCAGAGTCCTGCACCGGCGTCGTTTACCAGTAGCGCTCTTCGGTCCAGGGGTCGGCGTTGTTGTTGTAGCCGTTGCGCTCCCAGAACCCCGGCTCGTCGTGGGCGCGGAACTCCAGCCCGCGTAGCCACTTGGCGCTCTTCCAGAAGTAGCGCTTGGGGACCAGCAGTCGCAGTGGCCAGCCATGCTCCGGTGTCAGATCGGCGCCGTCGGCGCGGTGCGCGAGGAGCACGTCGTTGTCGAGGATGGCTTCGATGGGCAGGTTGGCGGTGAAGCCCTGCTCGCACTGGGCGATGACGTATTGGGCCGTCGGATCGGGCGTGACGCGCTCCAGGATGGCCCGCATGGGCACACCCTCCCACTGCATGTCGAACTTGCTCCAGCGCGTCACGCAGTGGACGTCGGTCGTGATCGTGGTGGTGGGCAGCGCCCGAAACTCCTCGTAGGACAGGCGCAGCGGGTGCTCGACCAGGCCGGAGACGGTGAAGTCCCAGGTCGTCGGATCGAAGGAGGGCACGCCGCCGTAGTGGAGCACTGGCCAGCCTTTGGTCTCGAATTGGCCCGGCGGCAGCTTGGCGCGCTGCTCCGGCGCCAGCCGTTGGTTCAGCTTCTCGATGCGGTCGGGGTTGACGCCGCTGCCTTTGAGGACGCTCGGTAGACGGAACTTCATACGCACTCCCTTCATAGCTACTCTAGCCCGGATGGAGCGTATCGGCAACCTTGCGCTGCGCCGCGCGGGTCGGCGCCCGACTCCGGCTACGGGACATGGTAGCGGTGGAACGTAGCGCCGTCGGGTACCGGCTGGCCCCAGGCAATCCGGATCGCTCCGTGCTGCGTGTCGGCGAGGAAGGCGCCGATGGTCCGATCGCGGCAGATGCTATCCGGGTAGCCGTCGCGGTCGGCGAGTGCGAGGTACATGTCCTGTACGGTCATAGCGGGTCGCAGCAAGGCCAAGGCGCGGCTGCGGCGGGTGGTGGAATTGTCAGCCGGTTCCGGTCGCGCCTTACTGATGACGTTGAGGTAGTGGTTAGTGTGGGCATAGGTGTCGGCCGTGACCTCTTCGACGGCGAACCCCGCTGGGCCGGCCTCGACGTTGACGATCCGCGTGCCTTGCACGAGCAGGTGGTTGAATCCGCCGTCGCGCGGCAGCGTGCGCCGCAGGAAGTCCACGGCCCCGGCGATGTCGTCGTGCGCGAGCACGCCACGGGCGAGGAAATGGGCGGAGATGCCGAGCGGGTGCCGGCGGTCGTGCAGCGAGTCGATCACCTGGACCAACCCGGCGCCGTTGACCGCCGCCGCGCAGCCGGCCAGCGTTTGCGCGTAGTTGAGGGCGCACAGGTGGGTGTTGCCGGACTGCATCTGAAGCACGTAGAGATCGTCGCGCCACTCCGGGGCAAAGTCTTCCGTGTGGCCGAGCACGACGCCATCCGGGCCGCGCGACACCATACTCGTGCAGCCGCCGCCGGGCGAACGTTGGGCCTGTCGCCGGCGCAGCCAGGGAGATTCGGCCGGCAGCCGCGCCCCGGGGCAGTTCAGGCGAAACAGCTCCAGGAACGGCACGCCGGCCCCATCGGCGATGCCGGCCAGCTCGACGACTAGGTCGGGCAACACACCTTCCGTCAGCGCGAGGTACGGCTGCGCGGAGCGGTGCGCGGTGAAGTCGTTAATGCCGACGGAATGCCGGCGCTCGCGCATGGCCTCGACGCGGGCGGCGATGCGGTGCTGGCGGTGGCGGCCGATGGTGAGGCCGACTGCGTAGGGCGTGCCGGCGGCGGAAACGACCGGCATACGGGCCGGGGATGGCGCGTTTTCCTTGCTTTGCACTGCGCTTGCTCCGCTGTCCGCGCCGCGAGCACTAAGCGGGATAGCGCGAACGGTAGCAGCATACCAATGGACAGGCGTGTGGGAGTGTCGAGCGGGCGGTTGGCGATTCTGCCCACGCCCCCCTATGGTCCCCCCGCACTGCGGGGGGACGGGCGCAACATGTTGCGCCCCTACGGCTTGGCGCGTACCTACCCCTGTCAGGCTCCGCGGGGGGACAGCGCCCATAGAGCTGGGGCCCTACGCGATGGCTGCGAGCCAGATGGGGCTGGTCCAGGCGCGCTCGCCGCCGGCTTGGAAGATGCGGGCGTAGCAGTAGTGGACGCTTGGCGGGTGATCGGCCGGCGCGGGCCACTCGTCTTCGACGATGGCGTGCTGCCGGCGTGGCTCGAATGAACGCCGCACGACGCCGTTCTCCAGTAGCTCGATGCGGCTGATGTCGGCGGTGCCGAGCGCCTCCACGCGCAGGAGATAGCGGTCCGCGCGGACCGTCGCGCCCATAAGCTGCCCGTTGACACGGAAGTCTACGATCATGCGTCCGCCGGTCGTCGCGTAGCAGCGCCGCTGTCGGAGGGCTGCGAACAGCGCCGCTCGATCCAGACGGTCGGCCCAGACGCCCGTGATGCCGGCTGGGCGCACCGGTCCCGGTTCGGGAGAGGGGTTGGTCGGCCGGGAGTCGTGAGTATCGCTGCCGGCGACAATGCCCAGCTTCAGGCCGGCTTGGAGCGCCCGGTTGATCTTCCGCTCCTCGGCTGCCAGGTCCGAGGGTTGCTTCTGATAAATCTCGGCCAGATCTTCGCCGGCGTAGAACTGCGTATGGAAGTGACCGTGCAGCAGGCCGTTGTGCCGACGCACGAGGTCGTACAGCGCAAGGTAGTCGGGGCAGACAACTGTCTCCGGGCTGTACCGGGCCGTCAGGTTCGGGTCGTGGGCGGCCTGGCGCTCCTCGCAGAGGATCGGGGGCAGGCCGCGGGTGGAGGGATAGAAGGCAATGCGATGGCTGATGTCGGGCGGCGTGCCGTACTCCACGGCCGGCAGCGAGATGAAGGTGCCGGGCTGCTCGAACGCATCCCACACCTCGATGAGCGTGTCCCAGGTTTCCTGCACGCAGGCGTTGTACGAGAAGTATTGGCCAGCGGCGAAGTCGAGGCAAGCGACCTCTTTGGCCCACTCGAAGTACTCCCGGTAGGGCCGCTGGTTGAAGGCCATGCCGTGTAGCTCGCCCCAGAAAAGCTGCGGCTGCGCCGGCGCGTTGCTCACCAGCACCGGGTTGCTGCGGCTATGGTGATGGTCTCCAGCCGTCACGGTTACCGTGTCGAACGCGCCGCCGACGGCAAGCTCCACGTCTTGAGCGGGGCCGGCGAGAGTAGGCAGCGTCCGCTGTTCGACTGACGAGGCGACTGTCAGCGGCCGATCCGGGAACTGGGCCGGATTTCCGTAGGCATCCTCGGCGCGCAGCCGGGCGGTCGTGCGGCCGGTGGGCAGGGACGGGCAGTGGACGCGGATGTTCGTGGCTGTGCCGGCCGTGATGGTGAGCGGGTTGCTCTGCAGGACGGATAGCTGCGCGTCTCGTGGCTGGTAGTAGTGGTATTTCTCGCCGGGCGCGTGCTCGAAACGCAGGGCGCCGGTGGGGTCTTCAACGGCCCAGAAGTGGAAGGCGTCAATGGCGTTCTGAGGCAACGCAAATCCGTCGGGCTGCGACCGGAGACGGATCGTGACCGTCTCGCCAGGGCCTAGCTCGCCGCCCGTACAGGTGAAGTGGAGGCCGTACAGGAACTCCGGCAGCTGCGGAATCGTGTCGAGGGTACGCACTACGCGGCCGTCGGCCAGCATCGCGCCGGCCCAGGTCGTGCCGGCAGGGCCGCTTATCACGAGGCCGTCGTCTGGTAGGAGGTGTTGCGCGCGCTGCTCGGTGTACTGGCGAATGTCGTAGAACAGCCAGAGGTTGCCGCCGGACCGGAAACCGCGGTGCCCGGTGGTATAGCGCAGGGCCAGTTCGACAGTCGTCGCGACGCTCAGCGGCCCGGTGGTGATGGTGCGCAGACGGTCGTGATTGGTGGTCATGGTGAGGCTCTCGCAGTCTGGAGAGTGGCGCAGTCCCCAATGGAGGCGGTAGCCCAAGTGGGCCGGGTGGCCTGACTAGGGCAATTCTGCAAGCATCGCCTCAACCGTGGCCCGGTCGAAGCCGAGCGCCAGCGCCTTGTAGAAATCGCTCCTGGCGCAGTCGTGTTGATCTCCACGTGCGTAGGCTAATCCCCGGTTGAAGTAGGCGCGGGCATAGTCGGGGTCGAGGCGCAGGGCTTGGTCGAAGTCGCGGATGGCGCGGTCGTGCCGGCCCGTGTCCGTGTAGGCCATGCCCCGCCTGTAGTAGGCGAGGGGGTAGTTGGGGTCGAGGTGCAGGGCCTGGTCGAAGTCGTGGATGGCGCGGTCGAACTGGCCTTGGCTCGCGTAGGCAGCTCCCCGGCCTACATAGACACCGACGTGGTTGGGGTCGAGGTGGAAGGCTTGGTTGTAGTCGCGGATGGCACGGTCAAGCTGGCCCTTGCGCCTGTAGGCGTATCCCCGATTGTGGTAGGCGGCGGCAGAGTTCGGGTCGAGGCGGAGGGCTTGGTCGAAGGACTGGATGGCCTGGTCGAACTGACCTTTGCTCGAGTAGGCGTCTCCCCGACCTAGATAGGCTTCGCCAGAGTCGGGGGCGATCCGAAGGGCCTGGTCATAGTCCTGAATGGCGCGGTCATATGCGCCTTGTTTCGCGTAGGCATGTCCTCGATTGATGTAAGTATCGGCATCGTTCGGGGCAAGCGGCATGAATGACTCCTACCTGGATGTGTGCCTAGTCCCAGACCTTTTCCCATTGGTGGGTCTCGGCGGAGCGATAGATCGCTAGTGCCAGGCGTAGCTCGCCGAGCGACTCTTCCGGGCCGGCCTCCAGCGGTTTGCCATCAAGGACGGCTGCGGCGAAGTCGGCCAGCTCCGGGCCGAAGGATTGCGGGTAGCCGAGCGGCTCCTGGACGAGCTTGCCTTCGGGGTTCTCGCGGTCGTAGATGTAGAGAGCGCCGCCCTTCAGCCCGCCCTCGATCAGTAGCTCGCCGCGTGTGCCCGTGACGCGCCACCACGGCTCCGGGGCCATTACACCCTCGTAGTCCACCTGCAGTCCGTCGTAGGTGGCGAACTTCCCGGACCGGAAGCGCATTAGCGAGCGCACGTGGGATTCGCCCTGCATTTGGGCGACCGGATAGTCCAACACGGCGACCACCTCATCCACCTCGCCGAGCCACATGCGGAGCGGGCGTAGCCAGTGCGAGCCGCCGTCAATGGTCATGCCGCCGCCGGTCATCTCGCGGTTCAGGCGCCAAGGATTGTCACCTGGAAACCAATACGGGTCCAGGGGCATGAAAAAGGCGGCGCGGGCCGTGATGACGTCGCCGATAGCGCCCTGCTCGATCAGCTCCTGCGCCTTGACGATCTCCGGCCAGTATTGGGCGTTCTCGGCGAGCATGAACACCGTGCCGGCCTGCTTGGCGGCGGCGAAAATGCGGTCGCACGCCGCCAGCGAGGTCGCCATCGGCTTCTCCAAGACGACGTGCTTGCCGGCCGCAAACGCCTGGATGGCCAGCGGCTCATGCAGGTGGTGAGGCGTCAGGATGTCCACGGCGTCGAAGTCGCCGTCGGCCAGCCCCTCTTCCAGCGAGCCGAAGACCTGGGCGCCCGTCTCGGCGGCGATCTCCTCGGCGCTGGCGCGGTTGGGGTCAATGGCCGCGGTGACCTGGATGCGCGGCGCATGTTCTTTGATGCCGTTCAGGTGATACGGGGCGATTGCGCCGCACCCGACAAAGGCCAGCTTGAGTGTCTGGGACATGTGTACCCTCCATCGGCAATCTCGAAACGATCTCCAACCGTCTCGCTTACGCTATGATACTGACCGGCCGGGGCCGCAACCACTCTGGCCCCCATTTGAGGGTTGCAGCTCCGGCCGGCCACCCGTCCGTAGACCATGGCAGTAATCAACACCCACACGTAAGGGAGGAAGCGAACCGATGAACAAGGACTTCGAGCGCCCGCCGGCCGATCTGATTAGAGACTTGTACCAGGTGAGCAGTGCGACGGCGACCGGCACGCTCGGTGCGCTAGGTATCCGCGACGCCCATCTGCAAGGCCCCATCGCCCGGACGCCGGGCACCAAGGTGGTCGGTCCGGCCATCACGCTGCAATTCCTGCCCAAGCGGGAAGATCAGACGACCGGGCTGGGGGCAGGCCAGACGGAGCAACGCAGCGCGCTCTGGGCTGTGCTGGAGCACGTCAAGGCGGGCGACGTGATGGTGGTGGATGCCCGCGGGCAAATGAAGACGGGCTGCTTTGGCGAGATGCTCTTGACCTACTTCCAGGCGCAGGGCGGGAAGGGCGTCGTGGTGGACGGCTGCATCCGGGATTACCCGCAGGTGCGGGATTTCGAGACGCCGCTGCCGCTGTGGACGCGGGGGTTTACGCCGAACTCGGCCGGTCAGGTGAACATGTGGCCCTGGGACTTCAACGTGCCCATCGGCTGCGGGGGCGTGCTGGTGATCCCCGGCGATATCATCATTGCCGACGACGACGGCGCGGTGGTGGTGCCGATCAAGCTGGCGCCCGAGCTGGTCAAGCGGGCCACCGAGCACGAGGAATGGGAAGTGTTCAGCCGGATGCGGCTCCAGCAGGGCGGCGCGCTGAAGACGTACTATCCGTTGAGTGAGGAAGGCCGGCGCGAGTACGAGCAGTGGCAGGACAGCCAAGAGGGCAACGGCTGAACGGCGGGCAGCGCCACCGCGTGTCGCAGGTTCGAGTCCTGTCAGGGGGACTAGACTGGACGAAATCGAGAACCGAGGCTCCCTCGCTGGTTGCCCCGTCCGCCGGCATGGGGACGGTGTACGTCAGCGTGGCTGCGTCGTCCACCACCTCGATCCCCTGCACGAAGTTGCCGATGAGGGCCTTCTTCTCTGGGAACGTCCCCCGTTGCAGCAGCGCCCGGAAGTCCGCCACGTACCCCCTGATCTCCGCGGTGCCAGGCAACTCCACCCGGCGCTGCTCCAGTTGACTGGCGGTCTCCTCCCGGGCGGCCGCCAACTGGTCCTGCCGGTGCCGCAGCGCCAGAATGCGCGGCGAGAGCGCCTCCAAAGTCAACGCGCTGGTCTCCAGCGCTTCATAGAGCCGCTCCAGCCGGCGACCCACGTCGGCCAGTTCTCCTTCGACCGCTTCCAGCCGCCCGGCCACCTCGCCGGCCACGGCGTCAATCTCCTCGGCCACCAGCGTCACCAACTCGGTGATGGTCGCGTCAGTCAGGATGCGTTCCCTGATCTTCTCGACGATGAACCGCTCCACCTTGGGTGCGTTCAGGTAGCGGGACGGGCAGGTCCCGGCACCCTCGCGGTACAGCGTGCCGCAGACGTAGTAGGCGAACTGCCCGCTCTTGGCCCCGTGGCCGACGTAGGTCTTGCCACACCGGCCGCAGCGCAGCAGGCCGCTCAGGAGAAACGTGCTCCCCACCCGGCCGGGTCGCTGCGTCACCGGCGACCGGGCCTGGAGCGCCTGCTGGACCTGCTTGAACCGCTTTTCGGACACCAGCGCCGGCCAGGCGCCTGCTACCCGCACCGGGTCCGGAGCCGGCACGCCCTTGATGGTGCGGCCCCAGACGGCGGTGCCGGTGTAGGCTTCGTTGGTCAGCAGGTAGTGGAGGCCACTCTTGTACCAGCGTTTGCCCCGGTTGGTGAGGCCGCGGTCATTCAAGTCCTTGCAGAGTTCCTTCAGGCCGTGGCCCCGCAGGGAACGCTTGAAGACTTCCCGCACGACCGGCGCGGCGGCCGGGTCGACCACCAAAGTCGGCCGTTCCTTCGCCCCATCGCTCACCTTGACCCGCCGGTAGCCGAACGGCGCCCGCGACCCCAGGAAGAAGCCGCGCGTGGCGGCTTCGCGCATGCCGCGGGTGACCTCTTGGGCGAGGTTCTCGCTATAGAACTCGTCCACGCTCTCGATGATGGCTTCCATCAGCCGGCCGGTGGGCGAGTCGTCGGCGTGCTCCGTGATGGAGACCACCTTGATCCCCTTGCGCCGGAGCATGGCCTTGAAGGCGACCGCGTGCTCCCGCTTGCGGGTGAAGCGGGAGAACTTCCAGACCAGAATGACCTGGAAGGGCGCTTGGGGACGGCCGCCGGCCTCCAGCATCTTGCGGAACTCCGGCCGGTCGGCGACCCGGCCGCTCTCGGCCTCGTCCACGTACTCGCGAGCCACGACGTAGCCATGCTGGGCGGCGTAATTCCGCAGCGCCCGCAGTTGGGCGGCGACGGAGAGGTCCACGTCCTGGCGGTCACTGGATACCCGGGCATAGAGTGCTGCCGGGGTGGGGTCCGGTTGGTTACGCATCGGGGTTGCCTCCTGTTTGCGCTTCGTCGGCGGCGCGGCGGGCTTCAAGCCGCTCGTAGCGGACAGACTGGCGCCATTCCCGCTCTTCCATGTACAGGCGCAGGGCTTCGCGCACGAGATCGCTCATGGTGCGGCCTTCCGCGCGCATCACGGCGCGCACCTGCGCCGCCATCGCCGGGGGCAGCGAAAAGGTGATGGTTTCGGTGGTGCGCTTCATGGCCGCTCCTAGTACGACTTCGTCTTACATAACTATGGCCCATTCGCGTGGCGGTGTCAAGGCGCTGGCGGAGCGCGGTGGCCGGCCATCGTCCCGGGCGCGGTGGTCCTGCCGCCCAGCGTACCGACCCCGCCCAACGAGCGTAACGCCCGGCGAGGGAGGGCACGCGCGGCCCCCCTTAAAAGGCCTGGTATTCGCGGGGGTGTTACCGCTGTAATGGACGTGTACAGGAATCGGCACTGGGGACCCGCTGGCCGCGTGGTGGGTCGTAGACCGCCGCTACCAGAGAGGAAATGGGGACAGTGGTGGGTCGCGTGGCTCCATTCCAGCAAGCACCTGGGTACTAGGTCTGGTTCCAAGGCGGGAGCGAGGTGCTTCCCTGGGACCGGCCACTGTTGGTCACGACGCGGCCGGGGGGTGCTGGCCAAGTGCCCCAGGGAAGCGCGGCCCTACAGGATGGCGGCCGGTGCGAGGATGAACGAGGAGCGCAGCATGGGAGTGCAGGCCCCCAGTCTGGAGCGCGTGCAGGAGGTGCGGCTGCTGGCGCTGCTGCACGACCTGATGCGGCAAGAGGGCCGGACGGGAGCGGCTGCCGCCTTGGGGGTTCACCGCAAGACGGTGGCCGCGGCGGTCAATACCGGCCGGTTGTCGCGGCGGATGCACGATGCGCTGGGAATGCACCTGCTCGCGGGGCCGGGCGCCGACGCTGCGACCGCAAGCGCGGCGGAGGTCCGTCAGCAGTGGGAGCAGCACCTAGCAGCGGCGCTGCGGCGCCAGCAGGAGGCACTGCTGGCGGCGATCAGTACCCAGGGCCAGCAGTTGCGAGACGAAGCGACTCAGCGTACCCAGGCCCTGGAGCAACGGTTGGCGGCGCTGGAGTCATACTGGCCGGAGGGCGGTGGGGCAGCGACGGCGCCGGGCGCGACCACGGCTGCCCCGTCGGCCGGTGCCCTGGTCATCAGCGCAGCACCGGTCCCGGGGGAAGCGGCAGCATTTGGCGTGGCGGCCCCACTCATCGTCCAGTGGCGGCAGGCACGGGCGGCGCGGGCCGGGGCGGCAGACCGCCTGACCGTACTGCGCGCGGAGGAGCGGCTGCGGGAGCTGGAACTGGCCCTGATCGGGGCCTACCACTTGACCCTGCCACCGGCGATGTATCCCTGGGACGCCCTCACCCGGCGGAACGAGGTGGACTGGCGCCGGCGGACCCTGGCGCGGGTGCGCGGCGAGCGCCGCCGGGCGGCATGGCGGCACCGCCTGCGCCGGGTGCTCACGCTGGGCTGGTGGTGAGCGGCCCCGCCGCCGGATGATTGCCCCATGCGCGCAAGCACTTGGCGCGGGGAGGCCGGAAGCCCTTGTCACGGGCGCGCCGGAGCCGGAATACTGAGCATGTTGTCAGGCTTTGCCAGGTGTTCCCGCCTTAGAAACCTGGGGGTCCAGCCCTGTACCCGGGCGAGACCAGACGGATCGAGCCTTGCTCTCCCGACGGTCCCCATGAGGGCACCGCTGCACTGGCAGAAGGAGCAATCCTTACGCCAGCAGCCCAGTCCAGCGGGTGACGTGCATCCGGCACGGCGCTCCTTGGGCACCACGGTTGGCGTGCATCCGGCGCGCTGACTGCTCGTTGCCGCCGCCCGCTCGTCAGCGCGGCGCCAGTTGTCATTCCCCGCGCGGCTCCCGGCACCGCCGCGGCCGCCGCCATCGCATCCCATCCCCACCACGACGCCGCGTCCCACGGCAAGGAACCGACCGTGGACAGCGCGGGTCCCGCACCAGCCGCTCCCGTCACCAGTACCCGTGCGCCCGCTGCTCGCTCGTGTCCGACGAAAGGAGGGGGCACATAGAGAGCACAGCACGAGCACTCTTGGTCGCAGCATCCGACTGCGGCCACCACTACTGTCAGGAGGAGAAGATGAACACGGCGAGACGATCCACAGGAGGTGCAGCATGGTCGTAGCCCAGCAGTACGTAGACTTGGCGGCGCTCAAGCAACGCCATCCGCTGGCCGACGTGGTGACGGCCGCCGGGGTGCAACTGCGGGGCCAAGGCCGGGTGCGCCAGGGCCGCTGTCCCTTCCACAACGAGAGCGAAGGGAGCTTCACGGTGTACGGCGACAGCGCCCGCTTCCACTGCTTCGGCTGTGGCGCCAGCGGCGACGTGCTGGACTTCGTGCAGCGCACGGAGGGTCTGACCCTGCCCCAGGCTATCCGGCTGCTAGACGGGGAGACCGGGAGAGGTCGCCAGGCTGGTGTCCGGTCAGCAACGGCCGTGACCCCACGTGGGTCCCGCACGACCCCGCTACCCCCGCGAGACCCGGCCCTGCTGACGGCCGCGGCGCGGTACTACCACCGGGCGCTGTGGCGGTATCCCCAAGGGCGGGTGTATCTCGCCACCCGTGGCATCAGTGGCGCAACGGCCAAGCGCCTGGGCCTGGGTTACGCCCCGGGGCAGGGACTGCGGGGCGCCCTGGTCGCTGCCGGCTTCACTGCCGCCCAGCAGCGGGCGTCCGGGCTGTTCGTCGCGCGGGGCGCCGAGCGGTTCGCGGGCATGGTGGTGGTGCCGGCAGTGCGCGACCGCCAGGTGCAGTGGCTGGCGGGGCGAGCCATCGCGCCGGCGCGCACCCCCCGCTTCCAGACGCTGCCCGGCCCGAAGCCGCTGCTGGGGTTGGGCCGCTTGGGCACTGCACCGCGCTGGGTGGTACTCACCGAAGGCCTGTTCGACTGGCTCACACTGGTCGAATGGGGCCTGCCGGCGGCCGCCGTGCTGGGCACCCAGGGTCTGGACCGGGTCGCCGCCGCCCTGCGGTCCTGTCCCCGCGTGGTGCTGGCCTTCGACGCCGATGACGCCGGCCGGACCGCGGCGACGCAACTGGCCAAGTTGCTGGGACAGCGGGCGACCAGCATCACGCTCCCCCCAGGGGTCAGCGACGTGGCCGAGTTGGCCACGCGGCCCGACGGTCGCGCGGCGTTCCGGCGCCTGCTGCACGCAGCGCAGCCGTCGCGGTAGCCGGCGATCTCCCGCCGGCCACGCCGCCAGCGTGCCGCTCCCCAGGTGGCACCGCCGCACCCGGCGGACGCTCCCGCGTCCCAGCGCCGCGCGCACCAGCTTCCCCCCAGGCGGTTCCGAGCCCCTTTCCCCCGGCTCCGCCAGTCCCCGCAGCACCGGGCCACCCTGAAGCTCCCACCAGCGCCAGCGCCGCAGCCGCTGGCCTCCCCCGCCTTATGATCGCGCGCCCGGCTCCCCCGGCCGGCGGCCTCCTTGCGCTCCACACTGTCGCGCGCGATCCCCACTCCGAGCGGGGGTGACCCGGCCCCGGGCCGCCGCCGCTCGCGTCCCAGTACCCAGCCGTCCACCACGTACCGACAAAACGGAAAGAAAGGAGTATCCCATGTCCAACGCAACGCACAGCCACGAACGCAGCAACGGAGTCTCCGCCGCGCCCGCTGACTTGGTACCCCTGGCACCGACCGCCGGCCGGCCAGCCGATCAGCAGGGGGCCGGTCTCTCGCCCACCGTCGCGCAACAACTGGACGCCCCCCTGGACCCCAGTCTGGTCGCCCAGCGCAAAGGCCGTGCCGGGCACACCTTCCCCTACCTCCCCGGGCGGGTCGCCATCGCGCAGGCCAACCGCCTGCTCGGCTACGGCGGCTGGGGCTACGACCTCGTCGGTGCGGTCACGCCGCGGGACATCACCACCCGCGACGCCCAGACCGGCGCGGTCGAGCACGCCACGGCCTACACGGCCACGGTCCGGCTGCACGTGCCGGGCGTACCGCCGCGCACCGACGTGGGCTTCCGGGTGGTGGCGGAGGAGAGTGCCCAGGGCCACGAGACGGCCTACAAGGGCGCCGTCACCGACGCCCTCAAGCGGGCCCTGCGTACCCTGGGCGCCCAGTTCGGCAACGACCTGGCCGGGGACGGTGGCAATGGTGCCGCCGACACCTGGGCCGCGTCGTTGCGCCAGACGCTGCTGGCCCTGGGCGCCCAGCAGGGCTTCGATGCGGCACAGGTCCGCACGGCCGTCCGCCAACGGCTGGGTCAGGACCTGGACGCCGTGCCGGCTGCCAAATTGCTCCCGCTCGTCGAGGGGGCCGCCCGCAAGCTCACGCCGGCCACCACACCATCGGAAAGGAGCATACAGTGACCACCACTACCTACGAACCACCCACCGCGTCCCTGCTGGCGGCCCTGCGCCAGAACCTGCAGGTGCTGGGCGAGTTGGCCCTCCGCTACGAGGTTGACACGCACCCCTCCGGTGCCCCCGCCGCTTTGCCCGCGATCTCTTGCCCCGCCGACGTGCAGCAACTGGTGGGGCCGGAACTGGCTCCGCTGGTGCAGGAGCAACTGCGGGTGCTGCTACTCAACACCAAGCACCGCGTCATCGGCCAGCGCGTGATCTACCAGGGCACCGTCGACGCGGCGAGCATCCGCGTTGCCGAGGTCTTCCGCCCGGCCATCATCGCGGCCGCCCCGGGCCTCATCGTGGTCCACAACCATCCGTCCGGCGATCCCACGCCCAGTCCCGCGGACGTGGCCGTCACCAAGGAGCTGGCCGCCGCCGCGCAACTCCTGGATATCGCACTGCTCGACCACGTCGTGATCGGTGGCGACCGCGCCGTGAGCTTGCGCGAGCAGGGTCTGCTGCCCAGCTAGGGCCCGGCCGCTACCTACCCCACCAATGAAAGGAGCATAGACATGACCAGCACGCACCCCACCGCGCCGACCGCCACCCCCGACCCCGCTGCGCTGTACACCGTCACGGCCGGCGGCTTCACCGCCACCGCCGATGCCTTCGCTCGCGACCCGGCCACCGCGGGCCTCTGGTTCCTCTCCCTGGTCGGGGCCCAAACCGCCCTCAAGGCCATCTGGGCCGCCCTGCTCAAGCAGCCGCCCGACGTCGCCCACCTCATCCGCGGTGCCGAGGGCACGGCCCTCTCCGGCGGCTTCCAGCAGTGTGTCATTCCCGCCCACACCGTCGGGACCTGGACCACCAAGCTCACGCGCCTGCCGGTCTGTGGCGGCTGGCACGCCCTCGTGTACACCACGCTCGCCGAGTACGCCACGGAGCGCGAGCAGTTCCTGCTGCTGGCCCCGCACGAGGCCGCGGCCCCCGCGCTGCATCACCGCTTCCTGGACCGGCGCAGTCCGCTGCCCTTGCACCACTCCTGGGCGCCCTGGCTCTGGCAGCGCGGCCTGGCGCAGGACGAGATCACCCCGCTGCAAACCACCGGCCTCGTCGCCTACGACTGCCGACCCGACGCCGCGGCCCTCAAGGCCGATCTCGCCCACGCCGTCGCCGCCGGCACGCTCACCCTGGACGAGCCGGCAGCGTTACCCGCGCCGAGCAATCCGAACACCAACGAGGCGAAAGGAGCCGCACCATGCGTCTAGCCGCTCAAGCGAAAGGCGGGTTCTATCCCACCCCACCGCGCGTCCTCGATCTGCTGACCACCCTGCTGCGCCCACCGCCCCGCCTCCCGGCCGGGTATCACGGCACCGTCCGCCTGCTCGATCCCTGCTGCGGGGCCGGGGCCGCCCTGGCCCACCTCGCCACCCGCCTGGACCCCTACTCAGCGCTCCCGCTCGAAACCTTCGGCGTGGAGCTGCACCAGGAACGGTCCACCGCCGCCACCGCCCGCCTGGACCACACCCTGGCCACCGACCTCTTCGCCGCCGCCATCGCCAACCGTGCCTTCGGCCTGCTGCTCTTGAATCCCCCCTATGACCACGATGGGGAACACAAGCGCAGCGAGCACCGCTTCCTGCGCCACTGCACGCGCTACCTGCCGGAGCACGGCGTGCTGGTGTTCATCGTCCCCCGCCAGCGCCTACCCGTCTCCGCCCGCTACCTCGCCGCCCACTACCGGCGCCTGGGCTGCTGGGCCTTCCCCGACCCGGAGCGGGCCGCCTTTGACCAGGTGGTGCTCATCGGCTGCCGGCGTGCCCGACCGCAGCCCGACCCGGCTGCCGAGCAGCAAGTCCACCGCTGGGCGACGGAAGAGCTGCGGGCACTCACCCCGGCGCCCGCGCCACTCTACACTGTGCCGGCCACCCCGGCTGGCGACCTGCTGTTCAGCACCCGCACGGTCGATCCCCGGGCCGCGGCGGCCGAAGCCCGGCGCACGGGGCTGTGGACCCACGCCACCATCACCGACGCGCTCTGGCCGCCGCAGACCCCGCGGCCCCGGCCGCTGCTGCCACTGCGGCGCGGGCATCTGGCCATGCTGGTGGCGGCCGGCTTCCTGGACAACCTCTGTCTCGCCGCCAACGGGCAGCGCCTGCTGGTGAAGGGGCGCACGGCCAAGGAGCTGGTGCTGGTCACCCGCACCCGCGAGCAGGAAGTGCGTCGCGAGCGCCTGCACACCACCGTGGTGGCCCTCGACCTCGCCACCGGCACCATCACCGACATCGCCGCCTAGTCCCACTCCCTCGCCCCGGCACCCACCACCGGCCCTCCACGCGACGCGGCCCGGCCAGTCCCCGCACGGGGCCGGCCGGGCCGCGTCTGTTTTTCCTACCTAGGAGTTCCCCCACTGGCATCCCCGCCCACTGTGCATGACCAACCCCCTACCGAACTCACCGCACCCCAACGAATGAAAGGAGAGCAGCATGAACCTGAGCACGTTCCTCGACACCTACAAGGCGGCCATCGCCCAGCGCGTCGTCGCGTCCTACCCGCCGCAGTACCACCCCGCCGCGGACGACCGCCCACTCCCGCCGTTGCTGCGCAGCCCGCTGGTCGCCCAGGAGACCGCCATTCGCGGCACCGCCCACTCCCTCGCCACCCAGCGCGGCACCACCGTCGTCGGCGAGATGGGCACCGGCAAGACCTTCATCGCCACCGCCGCCGCCCACCTGGCCGGCTTTCAGCGTATCCTGGTGCTCGTCCCACCGCACCTGACCCGCAAGTGGCAGCGGGAGGTCGAAGCGACCATCCCCACCGCCCGCGCCGCCATCGTCACCTCCATCACCGCCTTGGAGCGCCTCCGGCACACGAGCGGTGCCGGCCCGCTGTTCGCCATCCTCTCCCGCGAGCGCGCCAAGCTCTCCTACCGCTGGCAGCCTGCCGTGGTCCCACGCTGGGCCACCGCCGACGGGCAGTTGCTGCGCGATGAGGCCACGGGCGACCCGTTCCGCGTCCCGACGTGCCCGGTCTGTGCGGCCCAGGTGGTCACCCCCGACGGCGTGCCGCTGACGGCGGCGGAGCTGGCCCGCCGCAAGCGCACCTGCGACCAGTGCAGTGCCGCCCTCTGGCAGGCCGACCGCTCCGGCCCGCGCCGCTATCCGCTGGCCGACTACGTCAAGCAGCGTATGAACGGCTGGTTCGACCTGCTGATCGCCGACGAAGTCCACGAGTACAAGGGCCGCGGGTCCGCCCAGGGGATTGCCGCCGGCATCCTGGCCGACGTCTGCGGCACCTCCCTGGCGCTCACCGGTACGCTGGCCGGTGGCTACGCCAGCACCCTCTTCCACCTGCTCTACCGGTTCTCCCCGGCCCTGCGCGCGGAGTTCGCGCATAACGAAGAGTCCCGCTGGATTGACCGCTACGGCTTTGTCGAGCACACCGTCCGCCAGCCGGCGGACGAGGCCCTGGAGGACGGCCGCCACAGCCGGCGCCGGCGCTATCGCACCGTGATCCGCGAACGCCCCGGCCTGGCGCCGGCGGCGCTGTTCCACCTGATCGGGCACACCGTCTTCCTGCGGCTGGCCGACGTGGCCAGGGGGTTGCCGCCCTACACCGAGCAGGTGCGCCTGGTGGGCCTCGACAAGGCACCGGACGAGACGGGCTACTCCCAGCAGAGTGCCTACCAGGCCGTGTTCACCACGCTGCGGAAAGCGTTGGCGGATGCGCTGGCCCACGGGTCCAAGCGGCTGCTGGGCGCCTACCTGCAAACCCTGCTGGCCTACCCCGACGGCTGCACCCGTGGCGAGACGGTGTTCGATCCCCGGACTCAGCACCCCCTCGTACAGGTGCCGCCGCTGGCGGAAGACCGCGTGTATCCCAAGGAGCGGGCGCTGCTCGACCTGGCGACGGCGGAACGGCAAGCCGGGCGCCGCGTGCTGGTCTACGTCACCCACACCGGCACGCGGGACATCACGGGACGCCTCGAGACCTTGCTCGCCCAGCACGGCGCCCGGGTAGCGGTGCTGAAGGCCGACGCCGTCAAGCCCGACCGCCGCGAAGGCTGGGTGGCCGAGCGGGTCCAGGAAGGGCTGGACGTGCTGGTCTGCCATCCCCGGCTGGTGCAGACCGGCTTGGACCTGATCGACTTTCCGACGCTGTGCTGGTACGAGACGGACTACTCCGTCTACACGCTGCGGCAAGCCTCGCGCCGCTCGTGGCGGATCGGGCAGACGCGGCCGGTGCAGGTGGTCTACCTGGCCTACCGGCAGACGCTCCAGGCCGACGCGCTGACGCTGGTGGCGAAGAAGCTCCAGTCGTCCCTGGCGGTGGAGGGGGAGTTGCCGGAGGACGGGTTGGCGGCCTACGGGGACGACGGCGACGACCTGCTGCTGGCGCTGGCCCGCCGGATCGTCAGCGGCGAGGCAGCGGCGGATGCGGAGCCCGTGGAAGCGGTCTTTGCTCAAGTGCAGGCGGCCGCGGCCGACGCGGAGGCGTTGCTGGTGGACGACGGGTGGCAGCGGGTGGTCGAGCCTGCGCCGGCGGCCGTCGCAGTCCAGGTCAACGGGGTGAACGGGACGGGCCACCACCCCAATGGCCACGAAGCCAAGGCAGTCAACGGCCAGGGTAGGGACGACGACGCCCCGGCGCCGCAGCAGGAGGAACTGTGCTCCTGGGCGGAGTTCCTGGCGCAGGTCCCGGCCCCGCCCCAGCGCCGGCGCAAGCAGCCGGTCACGTCCCTGCCGCTCTTCGAGTGGGCATTGGCGCAAGAGCAGGTGCGGGAGGCCGAGCCGGTCGTCGCGGGACGCTAGACCGCACAGTTGACGGGGGGAAGTCGTCGCACCCGAGGCGGCGGCTTCCCCCTACGCATAAGCACAGTCAGAGAAGAAGCCACGAGAGGAGAAACCAATGTCTGACGAAACCGGAACCACCACGACCGCCACGAGGTGGCAGGACAACCACAGCGAGTACCGCGGACACCAGCTCATGACGAAGGAGTTGGGAGACGCGATCCCCATGCTCGGGGCCAACGAGAACGTCAAGGACTACGACACGGTACTCGCCCCGGCCAAGCTGTTCAGTCCCTACAGCAATTGGACCTGGTACATCACCGAGTGGGAAGCCGAGACCGGGCTGTGCTTCGGTCTCGTCGAGGGGCTTGAGACGGAAATCGGCTACTTTGACCTATCCGAGTTGGCCGCAGTCACCGTGTTCGGCAGCGTCCCCGCGGTGGAGCGGGACCTGTACTGGAAGCCCAGGACTCTTGGCGAGATCAAGAGAGCGTTGCTCTGACCATCGAACAGGGACGATGGTCCGACTGCTCAGATACGGGGGAGGTTGTCGCGCTTTGTACGACGGCCTCCCCCCGCCCATCAATAGGTGTGGCCTTTTTGCGTTTCTGGCCCCGGCGCTCTCGCAGCCTCCTCGTTCGGTGAGCAGATGGGCCAGGCCCAAGCCTTCGGTCAGGTCAAGCAGGGTCGGCAATCATGTACTCCATGTTCGGGCGGCCCCTGTCCTCCTGCCAACACCATACGGTGTAGCGGTAGGTTCCGCTGCGTCGGGCAATTTCCGACCATGACGGGCCGGACTGCTCCTGGAACCGCTTGAGGCGCTTAGGGTGGTATTGAGGGAAGTTGTAGGGTTGTATGCTGTAGTCGAATCGCTTTCTCGCCATCGAGCCGGTCCTTCAAGGCCGTGCGTATACGTTCTTCTCCCTTCGGGGGCCTCCGCTTCCCGCTGCCTGGGAGAACCCTGGCCCCGGCGAGGCCGCCGCCCCGGCTGCCTTGCCGCTCTTTGAGTGGCTGGTGGCCCAGGAGCAGCAAGCGGAGTCGGTCAGCGCGGGGAGCTGACCGCTACGGCTTGGGGAGGTCAACGCAGACGTAGCGTTGACCTCCCCTCACCACCCCTGTATGTCGGCATTTTGCCTTTAAGCCCGGACTACTTTGGGGGAGCCTTGGGGAAGGCTCCTACGTGCGGGCCTCTCGTGATACCTCTTGCGGCCGAAGTGTTGACGCCGCCGTGTGTCTGCAATAATGTTGTTTCAGGCTGGTCGGCTCAGGGAGTAAGCAACAATGGCAACTGGGAAGCAGCGCATCACCCTCGACCTGGACCCTCCAGTGCAGCGACGCCTGCAGGCCGTGGCCGCGCTCCAGGGCCTCAGTACCCACCGGTACTGCCTGGCCGCCATCGACCGGGCACTGACCAGCGACGAGGCCAACGGCGTGCGCGGCCAGCGTTCCAACCGCGTTGACATCGAGGGACTCGTCGCGCTGCGACAGGAGATTCTCGGAGACACGGTGCTGCCTGGCAGCGCGGCTGACTTGATTCGGGACGCCCGCGACATGAGGGCGGCTCAACTCAAGGACCTCCGGTGAATAACATCGTGGTCGTGGACGCGAGCCTGGCGGTCAAGTGGCTGGTGCCAGAGGAGCATTCCGACAAAGCTGACGCGCTCGGACGGCTGTGGTCCCGCCAGGGTACCCGCCGGGCCGCCCCGTACTTTATGCCGGTGGAGGTAGCCAACGTGCTCCACAGACGGGTAGTACGGGCAGAACTGAGTGTCCACGACGGAGTACGCTTGATCGAGGGGCTGCTGTCGTCGGGGCTTGAACTCTATGAAACACCAAACCTTCATAGCAGAGCGCTGGAGCTCGCCAGTCGGCTCAACCAGGGCGCCGTCTACGACGCGCTCTACTTGGCGCTGGCGGAGACCCTCGACTGCGAGCTCTGGACTGCTGACGAGCGGTTCTACCACGCGGCAAGTCCCGTTACCGATAGTGTGCGCTGGGTAGCGGAGTTCGTTGCGCGGGATAGTGAGTAGAGAAATCTATGCCACGTATATTTGACAACCTAACCTCTGGCTCCCGTCTCCTGCCTGCTCTCCAGAAGACTCTCGCCCTCTCTATACGAGCGGACTTCTGCGTCGGCTACCTCAATCTGCGGGGCTGGGGAGGTCTTGCGCCATACGTGGACGACTGGGGCCAAGATGACGGCCCGTGCCGCGTACTGATCGGGATGCAGCGCCCTCCCCACGACGAACTCAAGGAAGCCTTGAGTCTGATTGACAGACCCGCCAGCGTGGACAACCAGACTGCACATCGCCTCCGCGTTCAGCTAGCCGAGCAGTTGCGCCAACAACTCACCATTGGCGTTCCGACCAATACGGACGAGCAGACCTTGCGGCGATTGGCGGCCCAGCTTCGCGCCAAAAAGGTCGTCGTCAAGCTCTTTCTCCGCCACCCGCTGCACGCGAAGCTCTATCTGCTGTTCCGCGACGATCCCGTCAACCCGATTGTGGGGTATCTGGGCAGCAGTAACCTGACCTTTGCTGGCCTCGCCGGGCAGGGTGAGCTAAACGTCGACGTGCTCGACCATGACGCCGCCCTCAAGCTCAAGCAGTGGTTTGAGGACAGGTGGAGCGACCGGTTCTGCCTCGACATCACAGAGGAATTGATCCAGATCATCGAGGAGAGTTGGGCACGTGAGGCCCTGATCCCACCATACCACGTGTACCTCAAGATGGCCTATCACCTCTCCCACGAAGCCCGTGCGGGCCTCACCGAGTTCAGGATTCCCAGCGTATTCGGTGACCGACTGTTCGACTTCCAAGCAGCGGCGGTGAAGATCGCGGCACACCATCTGAACAAGCGCAATGGTGTGCTCATCGGAGACGTGGTGGGGCTCGGTAAGACCCTGATGGCCACTGCTGTCGCCCGCATCTTCGAGGATGACTACGGGCTGGAGACGCTGATCCTGTGTCCCAAGAACCTCGTCCCTATGTGGGAGGACTACGCCCACGAATACCAGTTGCGGGCCAGAGTGCTATCGCTCAGCAGAGTACTCACCGAGCTGCCCAGCCTGCGGCGCTATCGGCTTGTCGTCATTGACGAAAGCCACAACCTTCGCAACCGCGAGGGCAGACGGTATCGGGCCATTCAAGAGTATGTCCGTGCCAACGAGAGCAAGTGCATCCTCCTCTCGGCGACGCCCTACAACAAGACGTACCTAGACTTGTCAAGCCAACTACGCATCTTCGTGGAGGACGAGCAAGATCTCGGCATCCGGCCGGAGCGACTCTTGCGGGAACTGGGAGAGGTGGAATTCAGCCGGCGCCATCAAGCGTCCCCGCGCACCCTGGCGGCTTTTGACATCAGCGAGCACGCAGACGATTGGCGCGACCTGATGCGGCTCTATCTCGTGCGCCGCACCCGAAGCTTCATCCAGGACAACTACGCACAGACTGAACCTGGCACTGGGCGGAAGTTCCTCACATACGAAGACGGAGGCCGGTCATTCTTCCCGATCCGCGTGCCCAAGACCATCAAGTTCGCTATCGACGAGTCTGATCCTGACGACCAGTACGCCAAGCTGTATTCGCAGCAGGTGGTCCAGACGGTGAACGACCTGCATCTGCCCCGATACGGGCTGGGCAATTACGTAGTCGACAACCCCGCGACGCCGCCTACTGAAGCGGAGGAGCAGCACATAGACGACCTTTCGCGGGCTGGCAAGCGGCTGATGGGCTTCTGTCGCACGAACTTGTTCAAGCGCCTCGAGAGCAGCGGCGCGGCCTTTCTGCAGTCTGTCGAACGGCACGTTATCCGAAACTATGTCTTCCTGCACGCGATCCGGAATGAGTTGCCGCTGCCCCTCGGCACGCAGGACGCCGAGATGTTGGACTCGCGGTTCACCGACGATGACGCCAACGAGGCTAGGGGAACTCTCTTCGACCCTGACGACGACGAACAAGAACAAGCAGTCGATGAGACTGTTGGCACCTGGAGGGCGGCCGAGTTCGAAGCACATGCCGCTGACATATACGAGGAGTACGCGGGCCGCTACAAGAAACGCTTCAAGTGGCTCCGCGCCGACCTCTTTCACAGGGATCTGGAGGGCGAACTCCGCGCCGATTCCGACGCCCTGTTGAACATCCTTCAGACTTACGGGGACTGGGACCCGGAACATGACGCCAAACTTGATGCCCTCCACACGCTCCTGACGGAGACGTTCTCGGGCCGGAAGGTGTTGGTCTTCTCCCAGTTCGCCGATACGGTTCTCTACCTGGAGGCCCAGCTCAAGGAGAGAGGGGTACAAGCCCTGGCTGGTGTCACCGGGAACTCTGCGGACCCTACCCAGCTTGCATGGCGGTTCAGCCCGAACAGCAACCCGCGACCGGGGCAGGGAACGCCGGAACGGGAACTTCGCATCCTCGTCGCCACCGACGTGTTGAGCGAGGGCCAGAACCTACAGGACTGCCACATTGTCGTGAACTACGATCTGCCTTGGGCAATCATCCGTCTGATCCAGCGGGCTGGCCGCGTGGACCGCATCGGGCAGGAAGCGGGAGAGATTCTCTGCCACTCCTTCCTGCCCGCCGAAGGTGTGGAGCGCATCATCGACCTGCGGAGACGGGTCCGGGAGCGGCTGAGGCAGAACGCCGAGGTAGTCGGCGCGGACGAGGCGTTCTTCGAAGACGAGGGCGACGACAGGACTATCATCAACCTCTACCACGAACGCGCCGGCATCCTTGACGGAGACCCCGACGGTGAGGTTGACCTAGCGTCCCATGCCTACCAGATATGGAAGAATGCCATCGGCGCGGACCCGGCGCTGGAGAAGGCCGTGGCCGATTTGCCGGATGTCGTCTTTTCCTCGCGTAAGCACACACCTATCGCTCAACGGCCCGAAGGCGTGCTCTTGTTCATGCGTACATCCGATGGCAACGATGCCCTGGCCTACGTGGACCGCGAGGGTCACAGCATCACCGAGTCGCAGCTTGAAATCCTCTCCGCCGCCGAGTGCAGGTTCGATACCCCGGCGCAGCCTCACCACGAGAGCCACCACGAACTCGTTGCCGAGGGCGTCAGGCATGTGGTCAAGGAGGAGAAGCGGGTCGGCGGCCAGTTGGGACGGCCCTCTGGCGCCCGGTTCCGCACATACACCCGCCTCAAGCAGTACGCCGAAGACATTAGGGGCCAACTGTTTGACGTAGACCCCCTCCACAAGGCCATAGACGACATCTACCGTAATCCTCTGCGCCAAACGGCGGTGGATACCCTCAATCGGCAACTCCGCAGCGGCGTGGACGACACGCAGCTTGCTGATATCGTCATGTCATTGCGTGAAGAGTACCGGTTGTGTCTGTCCGGTGACGATGCTGAGGCTCAGGAACCACAGATCATTTGCTCTCTGGGGCTATTCGACAGCAAGGACAACCGCTGATGCCAGTCTCTATTGAAGAGCTGCGCCCCCATCTACAGGCCTTCGACTTCCCTGGTCTCTTCGTGGAGGGCCTGGGTTGGGATCACTATCGCTCCGAGCCATTGCCTGTCAAGGTTGACGAGCGCGAATACTCACTGAAGCCGGTCGCGGTGAAGGCTGGATTCGTCGTCTACGAGTGTGATGCGGGCGCTGACAACGACATCCCTCCGTACCCAATCCGGCGCAAGATTGATAGCCAAGTCGCCAAGCTGGCCTTCGAGCACCTGATCGTTTTTGTCGACCCTCACCGCAAAGCGCAGGTATGGCAGTGGGTCAGACGGGAGACCGGCGGGCTGGCCTCGTACTCGGCCAGGGCGGCCGCGCGACATTGGCAAGACGGGCGCGTTATGATAATGTCTACTGTGAGTTGCTCCCGCCGTTTTCCGGGCCACGCTGCACCGGCGGGGGCGGTATTTCGGAATCAGAGCCGGCAACGGCGGCGGCAGGTCCCTGCGGTGAGCGGGGCCGCCGTCCTGCCGGCAAGATTGTGTCCGGGCTTGGCCCGGCCCCAACGAGGAGAGAACCATGAGCGTCGGTCTGATGGTCAAAAGCGTTGCTGCGTCCCATACATACCCCTTTCAGCCCCCCGACCTTGGGGGCGTCATGCTGACCCGGCGGCGCGCCCTGTGGGCGCTGCCCCTGCTGCTCCTGGCCGTAATGATGGCGGCGGCGCTGTTCGCGCTGACCCCCGCGCAGCCGGCCGGCGCGCAGCAGGCGACGCAGACCTTCGTCGCCAACACCGGCCAGGCAGACGGCACGAATGCGTTTTTGGGCAATGACTACGCTCAGGCGTTCACCACCGGCAGCAACGCCGCGGGCTACAGCCTGCGCAGCGTCGACGTGGAATTCTCCGTCATCGACAACAGCTTCAGCTCTTCGTCCCTCACCGCCAGCATCTACGCCGACTCCGGCGGGTCTCCGGGCAGCTCGCTGGAGACCCTGACCAACCCCGCCAGCTTTCCCGTCTCCAGTTCGGACCAGACGCTGACCTTCACCAGCAGCGCGGGCATCGACCTTGCGGCGAACACCACGTACTTCGTGATGTTCGACATGGGCAGCAATCAGGCTCAAGCGAGTATAAGGGCGACGGCTTCGGACAGCGAGGACAGCGGAGCCCTGGCCGGCTGGAGCATCGGCGACAGCACTTTGCGTAGAGGATTTGCCTCGACAGGCACATGGACCACCGAAGGGGAATCACTGAAACTCAGCCTCGGCGGCGTCAGCAAGCTGGAGCCGCCGCGGGTGAGCATCCTTGGCGGCGGCGCCGTCACCACCGAGGGCGCCAGCGCCAGCTTCACGCTGAGGGCGGTCCCGGCGCCCCCGGCGGACCTGCCGGTGAGCGTCACGGTGACCACGACCGGCGACTTCGGGTACGGCACGCTGCCCACCAGCGTCACCATTCCGGCCTCGGGCACCGCGACGCTGGAGATCGCCACCACCAACGACGACGTGGACGAAGCCCACGGCTCGGTCACGGTGACGCTGGTGGACGGGTCGGACTACGACCTGGCCACGTCGCTGGGGACGGCGACGGTCCGGGTGCGGGACGACGACCCGCCGCTGGTGAAGAACACCGGTCAGTCGAGCGGCCTGGCGCAGGGCCTGCACGTGGACCTGGCGCAGGGTTTCGACACCGGCGGCAACCCCTCGGGGTACACCCTGACCAGCGTGGACGTGGCCTTCAGGCGGTCCACCGAGGACTTCGGCTCCAAGCTGACGGTCACCGTCCACAAAGGTGCCAACGGGGCTCCCGGCACGGTCGTGGGGACCCTGGCCAATCCCGACTGGGTGAACCGGCAGGCCGGCACGTACGGCTTCACGCACCCGGGCGTCGCGCTTGAGGCGGACACCCGCTACTGGGTCGTGCTGGACGCAACCGGGCTCACGGAAGGCAACAGCCAGGTAAAGTTCACGCAGAGCAACTCCGAGGACGCGGGCGCGGCGCCCGGCTGGAGCATCAACAACGACGCTCGCATCCGCGCGCAGGGGGGCGGCAACTGGATCACCCTGGTCGGCGGCTCCACTCTGTCGATGGGAGTCAACGGCCGGCTGCTGCCCCACGCGGACGGTTCCTACACCGTGCCCTTCGACTGGCCGCTGAAGCCGCTCGGTCTGGGCGCGGGCGAGACGTTCCGGCTGCTGTTCATGACCGAAGACCACCGCGACGCCACCGCCGCCGACATCGGCGTCTACGACGCCCACGTGCGGGAGGCGGCCCGCGACGGGCACGCCGACGTCCGGCGCTACGCCGACCACTTCCGGGTGGTGGGCTCCACCGCCGCGGTGGACGCCCGCGACCACACCCGGACCAACCCCAACGACGCCGGGCACACGGACGCGGAGGTCTGGTGGCTGAACGGCGAGCGCGTCGCGGCGAACAACGCCGGCTTCTGGTCCGACACCTGGGAGAACTGGGCGATGGCGGACCGCCGCTTCGAGAGCGGCGAGAGGAGCACCTCGAACGACTGGCCGTGGACGGGCACCCGCACCGACGGTGCGAAGGAGGCGAACCCTCTGGGCGCCAGCAACGCCCGGCGCGGACGGTTCTCGACCACCGACGCGGACACCGGCCCCATCAGCTACAACACCGTCGCCAGCACCCAGGACCACGCGTTCTACGGCATCTCGCCCCTGTTCCGGGTGGAGCCCACGCCGGTGAACGCGCCGCCCGGTGAGCCGGCGGTGATGAGCAACCTGGGCCAGGCCGACGGCGCGGCGTTGACCGTGACGACTGCCAGTACCGTACGTGACCGCGCGCAGTCGTTCACGACGGGCAAGAACGGCGGCCACTACCGCCTCAACAGCGTCGACGTCGAGTTTGCCGAGATCGGCGACTCCGACGCCGCCCGTGATCTGAGGGTACAGATCTGGGCCGGCTCCGGCGGCTCGCCGGGCAGTACCGCCGCCGACGTCCTCGCCAATCTGGCGCGCCCCTCCATGCCGGTGGGCAGCGCCGACCAGACCTTCACCTTCACCTACCAGGGCGACGACGGTTCGGGGCTGCGGCTTGAGCCGAACACCACCTACTGGGTGTATGTATACGACGCGTCCGTGCAGCCCAACAGCACGTACACCCTTCGCGCCACCGCGTCGAACTCCGAGCGCCTGCGGGGCCTGCGCCTGCCCGAGGGCTGGAGCATCGGCGACGGCCACAGTTCCTGGTCGCTCTACCCCAACCCCGCCGTCTCCTGGAGCACCCACTCCGAGGCGCTCAAGATCGGCCTGAACCTGGGGGCCGCCGACGCCTTCGTGCAATTCCGCACCTGCGCGGGCACGGTCTCGGGCAACGGCTGCGACACGGGCTGGGTGATCGCCAACTACAACAGGCACGACCCGCCGCCGACGATCACGCTGACCGAGGGCGGCCCGGCGGTGACCTACCAGTGGCAGGCGGTGGACCCCCACCAGCGCCGGCACTTCTACGTCGCCAGCCAGGTGGGTGAGCCGCTCAGCCACTTTGGTGGCTACATCGGGCCGGGCAAACCGGACCGGGACCGGCTGATGTGCCACACCGGGAGCCGCAGCCCCTACAACCTGGGCGACCCCATCGTCGAAGGGCTTGGCCGGGATGGGATTCATTTCGGCTACGGCAGCACCGCCGGCCCGCTGCTGGACCGGCACGACGGCTGCCCCTTCTCGTCGCAGTCCGTCTACGAGAGCGACGCCAACAAGTGGCGCCCGGTGAGCCTCGCCGCCGGCCAGGACAGCGACGCCTTCGACCACGGGACGTTCCTGATCCACCGGCCCCACGCCGTCGGCCACAACTTCTATGAAAATGGCGTGCTGTACCAGGTGGAAGGCTTCGACTACCCCGAGGTGAAGGTGCCGCTCATCATCAGGGACGACGACCAGTGGGAGCAGACCCTGGAGTTCTCCATCGACGACGGGACCACCTGGACCTCCATCGAGGACGGCGGGCTCAATCTGGCCTTCCCGGCCTCGCTGAACACGGGGCGCAAGGCGCACTACTTCTGGGTGCGGACGAAGAACGACCCGCCGGCGGACCAGGACAAGCGCTTCTCCATCAACGCCGACTTCGCCAGGGCGCTGTTGCGGAGCGGCACGTCGGAGTACTTCCGGTCCCACCGGGTCTGGTTCACCAGCCCCGCCGCCTCGCACCTGCACACCTTCAGAACTGACTCTGCCGTCAGCAGCGGCTCGGTCACGGTCAGCCGCACGCCGGTCCAGGTCGACATCCACGTCGGCGCCAACGTGGTCGGCAACGTGACCTTCCAGGTCGAGGGCTACAAGCTGTACGAGCGCAGCGACAACCAGATCTCGACGGAGACGCCGCCGAAGACGGTGCGCACCGACAGCTTCAGCTTCCACCGCACGCTGGGCTCCTGCGTGGGCTGCCAGCGGCTGCTGGGCGACCTGCCCGACCCGGTGGTGGAGCGCGTGGGCGATTTGACCTACGCCAACCTGTCCGACACGGGCATCGACCTGAGCTGGCCGCAGGTGGTCGGCGCCGAGGGCTACGAGGTGCGCTACTGGTCCACCACCTCGCCCTTCCCCGGCGTCCCGGCCGACGAGACCTGGTTCGGGGCCGAGCCCAACGACCCGGCCTGGAACATCCGCCACCTGGAGCCGGACACCGAGTACCGGGCGGTGGTCTACTACGCCGACCACGGCGCGACGCAGCTGAGCACCGCCAGCCCGGTGATCCGCTTCACCACCCTTGCGGCGGGCTCGCCCGTGGAGGCGGAGCCCACGTCGGTGATCGTGGAGCGGGTGCCCGAGGTGTCGATCAGCGCCGCCGGCGGGACGATCACCGAGGGCGAGGACGCGGTCTACACGGTCACCGTGAACCCCGCGCCCGACGCGCCGCTGGACGTCAGGGTGGGCGTGGCCGGCCCCGGCTCCGTGGTCGCCGCCCAGCACCTGGGCGAGCGCACGGTCAACGTGCCCACCGGCGGCAGCGTCTCGTTCACCATCCCCACCGTCGACGACACCGGTTGGGGCTCCAACGGGATGCTCGGCGCGACGGTGCAGTTCGGCGAGGGCTACCGGCTGAACAGGTTCAGGAGCTACGCCTCGGTCTACGTCGCCAACAACGACCTCCCGCCGCCTCCGCCGGTGCAGCTCAAGCGCGTCTCCGACACCACGGCGACCGTCGCCTGGAAGCCCCAGGGGGACGGCGCGTCCTACCTGGTCGTCTGGCACGAGAGCTTCACGGGCATCCCGGTCCTGACGGAAGTCACGACCACCGCCACCGAGCACCAGCTCACCGGCCTCGACCCGCAGTCGCACTACGTGGTCTCCGTCCTTCACGGGACGACCCAGCTGGACAAGATCACCGTGCGGACCCTGGCCGCCGGCGCGACGCCGAAGACCTTCGCGGTGGACTTCGAGACGCCCACGCCCAACACGTCCGTGCCGCTGATCAGCGTGACCGCCGATGGCAACGTGACCGAGGGCGGGGACGCGACCTTCACGGTCAGCGCCAACCCGGCCCCGGCTGCGGACCTGGACGTGAGCGTCACGGTGTCGCAGAGCGACGACTCCGGGATATCCATAGAACATCAGACGGTGACCATCCCGACTGCGGGCTACGCCACGCTGACGGTGGCCACCACCAACGACGAGGTGGACGAGCCCGACGGATCGGTCACGGTCACCGTCGACGCCAGCGCCAACCTCGACTACCGGGTATCCTCGTCCCAGGGCGCGGCCACGGTCAGCGTGGCCGACAACGACGACGCCCCCACGCCGGTGGTGAGCGTCAGCGCTGGCAGCGGCATCACCGAGGGCGGCGACGCCACCTTCACGGTGACGGCCAGCCCGGCCCCGGCGGCGGATCTGGCGGTGAGCGTGACGGTCGCCACGACCGGCGACTTCGGGTACGGGACGCTGCCCGTCAGCGTGACCATCCCAACGTCGGGCAGCGCCACGGTGACCATAACCACCACGGACGACGAGGTGGACGAGCCGGACGGCTCGGTCACGCTGACGCTGAACGCGGGCAGCGGCTACACGGTGGGCGCGCCGTCGTCGGAGACGGCCGACGTCGCCGACAACGACGACCCGGTCGTTGAGGAGCAGACGGGCTACACGGTGGACCCGGACGTGGTCGCCAGGGTCAGGGAGCTGGCGTCGCAGACCCAGCACGGCGCGGCCCACGTGAACCGCTGGAACCGGGTGCTCGTCGCCTTCGGCGAGCACGACGGCACCGGCGTCACGGGCGGCCCGATGACGGCGGCCCAGGCCCAGGACATGGCGGACCGGCACAGCAGCCCGGTGTGGGACGAGGTGGTTGCCGAGCTGACGGCCCTGGAAGCGGCGTCAGCGCAGACGCCGCCGCCGCCGCCCACGCCGGTGGTGAGCGTCAGCGCTGGCAGCGGCATCACCGAGGGCGGCGACGCCACCTTCACGGTGACGGCCAGCCCGGCCCCGGCGGCGGATCTGGCGGTGAGCGTGACGGTCGCCACGACCGGCGACTTCGGGTACGGGACGCTGCCCGTCAGCGTGACCATCCCAACGTCGGGCAGCGCCACGGTGACCATAACCACCACGGACGACGAGGTGGACGAGCCGGACGGCTCGGTCACGCTGACGCTGAACGCGGGCAGCGGCTACACGGTGGGCGCGCCGTCGTCGGAGACGGCCGACGTCGCCGACAACGACGACCCGGTCGTTGAGGAGCAGACGGGCTACACGGTGGACCCGGACGTGGTCGCCAGGGTCAGGGAGCTGGCGTCGCAGACCCAGCACGGCGCGGCCCACGTGAACCGCTGGAACCGGGTGCTCGTCGCCTTCGGCGAGCACGACGGCACCGGCGTCACGGGCGGCCCGATGACGGCGGCCCAGGCCCAGGACATGGCGGACCGGCACAGCAGCCCGGTGTGGGACGAGGTGGTTGCCGAGCTGACGGCCCTGGAAGCGGCGTCAGCGCAGACGCCGCCGCCGCCGCCCACGCCTGAGGTGAGCATTTCCGCCGGCAGCGGGGTGACCGAGGGCGGGGACGCCGTCTTCACGGTGACGGCCAGCCCGGCCCCGGCGTCCAACCTGGCGGTGAGCGTCACGGTCTCCCAGAGCGGCGACTACGGCGCCACCACCGGCCAGCGCACGGTGACCGTCCCCACCACGGGCAGCGTCACCCTCACCGTGGGCACCACCGACGATACTACTGACGAAGCCGACGGTTCGGTCACCGCAACGGTGAACGCGGGCAGCGGCTACACGGTGTCCTCGTCCCAGGGCGCGGCCACGGTCAGCGTGGCCGACAACGACGACGCCCCCACGCCGGTGGTGAGCGTCAGCGCTGGCAGCGGCATCACCGAGGGCGGCGACGCCACCTTCACGGTGACGGCCAGCCCGGCCCCGGCGTCCAACCTGGCGGTGAGCGTCACGGTCTCCCAGAGCGGCGACTACGGCGCCACCACCGGCCAGCGCACGGTGACCGTCCCCACCACGGGCAGCGTCACCCTCACCGTGGGCACCACCGACGATACTACTGACGAAGCCGACGGTTCGGTCACCGCAACGGTGAACGCGGGCAGCGGCTACACGGTGTCCTCGTCCCAGGGCGCGGCCACGGTCAGCGTGGCCGACAACGACGACGCCCCCACGCCGGTGGTGAGCGTCAGCGCTGGCAGCGGCATCACCGAGGGCGGCGACGCCACCTTCACGGTGACGGCCAGCCCGGCCCCGGCGTCCAACCTGGCGGTGAGCGTCACGGTCTCCCAGAGCGGCGACTACGGCGCCACCACCGGCCAGCGCACGGTGACCGTCCCCACCACGGGCAGCGTCACCCTCACCGTGGGCACCACCGACGATACTACTGACGAAGCCGACGGTTCGGTCACCGCAACGGTGAACGCGGGCAGCGGCTACACGGTGTCCTCGTCCCAGGGCGCGGCCACGGTCAGCGTGGCCGACAACGACGACGCCCCCACGCCGGTGGTGAGCGTCAGCGCTGGCAGCGGCATCACCGAGGGCGGCGACGCCACCTTCACGGTGACGGCCAGCCCGGCCCCGGCGTCCAACCTGGCGGTGAGCGTCACGGTCTCCCAGAGCGGCGACTACGGCGCCACCACCGGCCAGCGCACGGTGACCGTCCCCACCACGGGCAGCGTCACCCTCACCGTGGGCACCACCGACGATACTACTGACGAAGCCGACGGTTCGGTCACCGCAACGGTGAACGCGGGCAGCGGCTACACGGTGTCCTCGTCCCAGGGCGCGGCCACGGTCAGCGTGGCCGACAACGACGACGCCCCCACGCCGGTGGTGAGCGTCAGCGCTGGCAGCGGCATCACCGAGGGCGGCGACGCCACCTTCACGGTGACGGCCAGCCCGGCCCCGGCGTCCAACCTGGCGGTGAGCGTCACGGTCTCCCAGAGCGGCGACTACGGCGCCACCACCGGCCAGCGCACGGTGACCGTCCCCACCACGGGCAGCGTCACCCTCACCGTGGGCACCACCGACGATACTACTGACGAAGCCGACGGTTCGGTCACCGCAACGGTGAACGCGGGCAGCGGCTACACGGTGTCCTCGTCCCAGGGCGCGGCCACGGTCAGCGTGGCCGACAACGACGACGCCCCCACGCCGGTGGTGAGCGTCAGCGCTGGCAGCGGCATCACCGAGGGCGGCGACGCCACCTTCACGGTGACGGCCAGCCCGGCCCCGGCGTCCAACCTGGCGGTGAGCGTCACGGTCTCCCAGAGCGGCGACTACGGCGCCACCACCGGCCAGCGCACGGTGACCGTCCCCACCACGGGCAGCGTCACCCTCACCGTGGGCACCACCGACGATACTACTGACGAAGCCGACGGTTCGGTCACCGCAACGGTGAACGCGGGCAGCGGCTACACGGTGTCCTCGTCCCAGGGCGCGGCCACGGTCAGCGTGGCCGACAACGACGACGCCCCCACGCCGGTGGTGAGCGTCAGCGCTGGCAGCGGCATCACCGAGGGCGGCGACGCCACCTTCACGGTGACGGCCAGCCCGGCCCCGGCGTCCAACCTGGCGGTGAGCGTCACGGTCTCCCAGAGCGGCGACTACGGCGCCACCACCGGCCAGCGCACGGTGACCGTCCCCACCACGGGCAGCGTCACCCTCACCGTGGGCACCACCGACGATACTACTGACGAAGCCGACGGTTCGGTCACCGCAACGGTGAACGCGGGCAGCGGCTACACGGTGTCCTCGTCCCAGGGCGCGGCCACGGTCAGCGTGGCCGACAACGACGACGCCCCCACGCCGGTGGTGAGCGTCAGCGCTGGCAGCGGCATCACCGAGGGCGGCGACGCCACCTTCACGGTGACGGCCAGCCCGGCCCCGGCGTCCAACCTGGCGGTGAGCGTCACGGTCTCCCAGAGCGGCGACTACGGCGCCACCACCGGCCAGCGCACGGTGACCGTCCCCACCACGGGCAGCGTCACCCTCACCGTGGGCACCACCGACGATACTACTGACGAAGCCGACGGTTCGGTCACCGCAACGGTGAACGCGGGCAGCGGCTACACGGTGTCCTCGTCCCAGGGCGCGGCCACGGTCAGCGTGGCCGACAACGACGACGCCGCGCCGGAGGTGGAGATCAGCGTGACCGTGGAGGACGCTTCGGCGGTGGAGGGCGACGTGCTGGAGTTCCGGGTGGTGCTGTCGGCGGCGTCCGCCGAGGAGATCCGGGTCAGGTGGTACGCCGCGCCGGCCTACCACCTGCTGGACGACCGGGCGCACACGTCGGACTACCAGACGGCGGAGGGAGAGCTGGTGTTCAAGCCGGGGGTGACGGTGCTGACGGGAGAGGTGTGGCTGGAGCAGGACGAGGATGAGGAGCCGGACGAGTACTTCGCGGTGGAGGCGTTCCTGCCCGGGAACGACCACCCGCCCGACGCAGTGGGAACCATGACCATCGTGGACGACGACTAGCCCGGCCGGTCCGGACCAGCAAGGCGGCAAGGGGCCGGCGGCGATGCCGCCGGCCCCTTGCTCTGCCCCGCACGAGGGACGCTTCCAGGGGAATGACAATTCCCTTCTTAGCCGGAGCGGCCTCGCCTCTTTGCAATGCCCTGATCGAATCAATAGACCGCCGATAGCCGACTTGCCAACCTTCCCGTCGCCAGGCAAATCGCAGCGTTACGCCTCACAACAGCGGAGACCCGGCGCACCGCTTGCCAAGGGGGCCTACAGGTCCAGAGCGAACCTGATTGTAAAGGTTCTTGATTTTGTCCAGCTTGGTGGGCGATATGGCCTGCGCCTGCGATATTCGCCTCGGGAGTCAAGCCTCTCCTTGTCCTTGCTGCACTAGCATAACGGTGTCATAAAGATTGCGGGCAGGTCAGATCGACGACGGGCTAACGGCGCATGACCAAGTTTCGGCTGCCGATTCAGGTCTGCGTCTTTCTGTTCAGAGAGCAGGGAGACGGTCGCGAGTACCTGCTCTTGCGTCGGGTCACGAAACGAGGAGCGTTCTGGCAGGGTGTAACCGGGGCCCTTGATGAAGGAGAGACCCTTCTTCAAGGTGCCGCGAGGGAGGTCTTCGAGGAGACGCGGTTTACACCATCCAGAATCGAATTCGTAGACTTCACGTACCGTTTTCCAGTTAGAGATGAGTGGCGTGAGGTCTACGGACCTGGGCCGGACGAGATCGTCGAGCACGTATTCGTGGCCCAGGTTGACGGTGGCGATCCGACGCTGTCACGGGAGCACGACGCCTGGAGATGGGCCGTTCCCGGGGAGGCAGTCGGCATGCTGAAGTGGCCGGACAATATCGAGGCGCTCTGGCGGTGTGAGGAACTTCTGACGGTCGAGCAGGGAAAGAGCCGCCTGTCCCAATAGGAGAGACATGAGCGTGCCGATGCTGGTGATTTCGGGGTCAATGGGATCGGGGAAGACGACGGTGCTGTCGGAGCTGTCCGATCTGCTTGAGGAAGCCGGCGTGGCCCACGCGGCCGTGGACTTGGACACGCTGTCGCTCATGCATCCACGACGAGGGGAGCAGGGCGAGCGGCTGATGTACGACAATCTGGCGGCGATGTGGCCCAATTTCGTGGCCTTGGGGGCCGAGCGGCTGGTCGTCGCCTGCGCGCTGGAGGACAGGGCGGACCTGAAGTACTATCGCGAGGCCGTACCAGGCGCCGAGCCCATCGTCTGCCTCTTGATAGCCCCCGTCGAGACGATGCAGCAGCGGGTCCGCGGCCGGGACATCGGGATGCTGCAAGAGCAGTTGCTGGCCAACTCGTTGCGGCTGGCCGAGACGTTGCCTAAGGTGCGGGCCGAGGACTTCACGGTCGAGAACGATGACGGCCGCTCGATTACGGAGGTGGCACGCGAGATACTGTCACGGTCCGGGTGGTTGTGAGCAACTGTGGCTGACCATTACAAGGCCGGCGCGAGTACGAGGAGTGGCGGGATAGCCAAGAGGGCAACGGCTGAACGGCGGTCAGCCCCAACCGCGTGTCGCAGATTCGAGGCCTGTCAGGGGGGCCTCCCTCACACTACGCTGGTGCGCGGAGGGTACACTTACTCCAGCTACAGTGTCGTACAGGCTCTAAACCTGCCAACGGTGTCACAGGGCGGATATGACTATGTTGATACAGTCATTCTGTTTAGGCGGACTCAGCACGATTTCAAGTTCGCTGTAGCCCAGCAGGGCGTGGACCAGTCCAACGCCTGGCTTAACGCGTCGGCCAGGAGCGGCACCCCCTTTCGCACTGGGCTTGGGATCAACTCCAGGATGTGTGGTCTCCTTTGAATCTTGGTGACGGGGCTTATTCGGCTTTCAGCTTGCCCAGCCACAATTCGAAGACGGTGCCATTACCGTCCACATTGGCCCGGGCGACGCCCTGATGGACAGGCATGTCACTGGTGAGTTCCACCACCGAATGAAGGGCCGTACAGCGTTGGATCTGGCCGGCACCGACAAGTCTGGTTATCGCGCCCAGTAAGGAGTGTGTGCAAGGTATGAATCCAGATCTATTGGCAGAGGCAGTTGACGACCCGCAGATTCCAGAGTTCGCCTCCTGGAGAAGCTATCGCAAATTCGAAGAACGGGTCATACGGTACCGCCGCCACATCTGGGATCAGAGAATCGGTGCCTTTCTCGACACCGTAATGCGCACGCGGCAGAATCGAGATGCAGAGATACCGAAAGGCACTGTTCTCTGTCGCGCCCAACTGGGTGTTGACTACGTTCCCGTCACAGACGCAAGCGGGGAAGAAGTGGGTGACGAACCGATGGGCTTCTCTAGAGCCAGGATGAAACCTGTTGCCAAATATGCGAGAGAGGGCCGGGCCAACTCATCAGGCATCCCCGTACTCTATTTGGCCTCGTCAAAGCAGACGGCCATCTCCGAGGTTAGGCCGTGGGTGGGTTCCGAGGTGTCGGTGGCCCAGTTCAGGGTCACTCGGAAGTTGAATGCCATTGATCTGACGCAGGGATACGGCAAGTCGTCGTGGAGCGGTCTAACGCTGGAACAGATGTGGGGTAAGGAGGAAGTGGACGCCGAAGACAAAGCGAAGGCTGTTTGGAACGACATCGACAACGCCTTCTCCAAGCCCGCGACACCGTCTGATGAAAGGCAACACTATGTGCCTACCCGTATCCTGGCAGAACTTTTTCATGAAGCAGGCTATGACGCTATCGTGTATCGTAGCCACTTCGGTCAAGAAGGACGAGACGGGTACAATATTGCTGTCTTCAAACTGGAAGACGCCGAGATCTTGAACTGCGCTCCATATCGTGTTGAAAGCATCGAGGTCAACTTCGAGCAATTCGGCAATCGCTGGTACGCGAAACACGCGTCGTCCAAGGAAGACGCGAACGGTGGAGACGCTTAGTCGATCCCAAGGGAACGAGCCACGACGCACATCCGCTGGCGGCCTCGCGCTGCGTCGGCTACCGGATGCCTCAGGGGAGACGACGAGCGGGGAACCGCCCTGAACCCCCTAACAGTTGATGGGATGAGAAGCACGCTGGACCTACAGGGTCAGCGTGAACGACAACGAAAAGGTTCTTGATTTTGTCCAGTTAGGTGGGCCAAGGCGTACCGATTTGCGAACTTTCCGCTGGGAGGTCCTGATATGAGGAAAGGGGCGAGCGGCCCTTGACAAGCTTCGGCGCGCCTCAGCAGCCGGTCATGGGGCACCACCCGCCTGGCCTCCATAGAGAGCGCCGCTAGCAGGTCGAACTCGGTAGACTCCGATCCGCAGCCGAGAACCTGGCGCGACCAGGGAGCAACCATCCTTGGCGATCTGGAGTCCGAAGGCTGAGGCGACTAAAGTTGAGCACTTGACAGGCAAGCACGCACTTGCATATAATGGGCCCTGACATGCAAGCGAACACTTGCCTTAGGCTGGTCTTGTGGACGTATATCGTGCGATCGCTGACCCAACCAGACGAGCCATCCTGGATGAACTCGTCGATCGGTCAGGTCAGTCGCTCTTCGAACTCTGCGCGCGCCTAACCATGAAGCACGGCATCAACTCTTCACGGCAGGCGATCACGCAACACCTGGACGTCTTGCAAGCCGCAGGGCTGATTCGCACGAGGCGCGTGGGGAGATCAAGGCTCCATTGGTTCGAGGGCGGCCCGCTGAAGGCCATCGCGGAGCGGTGGCCGATCTCAACAGATGAAAGGGGAACTGAAAGATGAGGATTCACCTGGCCGGCGTCTTCGTAGACGACCAACAGAAGGCGCTTCGCTTTTACACGGAAACGCTTGGCTTCCAGCTAAAGCACAACATTCCCTTGGGAGAGTACGCCTGGATCACTGTGGTATCCGCGGAAGCTCCGGAGGGGACGGAGTTTCTGCTTGAGCCTGATGCCCATCCCGCGGTCCGTCCGTTCCTGAAGGCGATTGTGGAGGACGGGATCCCCAGTACCTCCTTCGCGGTCGACGACGTGCAAGCCGAATACGAGCGTCTCATGGCAAAGGGTGTGCGATTCGTACAGCCGCCAACCGACCTCGGGACAGTCATCACTGCGATATTCGACGATACCTGCGGCAACTTGATCCAGATCCAAGAGGAGAAACGTCAAACGTGACGATCTTGAGCAGGCGCACCAGCCCCATGGGTCGTGGCCGGGTCGCCGATCTCAGCGGGGCACACCCGAGCATCGAACGCACCGTGTCATTGCTGGAGCGCGATGGGCAAGCTGCCAGCGCGGTCACGCTTGCCCGTAGCTTTGCGACGACGGTTGAGGACTTGTGGGATGCCGTGACGAGCGGCGAGCGCATTCCGCGTTGGTTTCTGCCGATCAGTGGTGAGTTCCGACTCGGCGGCTGCTATCAGTTGGAGGACAACGCGGGCGGCGAGATCACGGCGTGCGAACCGCACGCGCATTTTGCGGTCACCTGGGAGTTCGGCGGTGACGTGAGCTGGGTGGAGGTCCGTGTCTCGGACGAGGGAGCCGGCCATGCGCGGCTGACGCTGACGCACACGGCGCACCTCTCGGAGCACTGGGACGAATACGGTCCGGGGGCGACCGGCGTCGGCTGGGAGATGGGTCTGCTGGGACTCGCGCTCCATCTCGCGGCGCCGGAGGGCAAGGCATTCATGACCGACAGCAGCGAGGCGTGGGGGCACGCGGCGGTCGCGGCCGGCGCGGACCCGGACGCCGCTCAGGCCGCGGCAAAGCGCACGACCGCGTTCTATACGGGCGCACCGGCCGATCCTGACTGATGCGCGTGCCTACATGTAGCGGAAGGCGGGTAGATCCAAAGCGATTCGGAGCGCCTGCTCGATCAGGTCGAGTGCCGGCTGCGACAGGCTGCCGCGGCGGCGTTGGAGCCGTCGTTTGGAAATTGCGCGGACCTGCTCGCACAGGGCAACACTGTCTACGGTCAGTCCACCCTCGCCAGCCGGCAGCACCACTTGGCTCGGATATACGCGACGCCCGGTTTGGAGCGTGGTGCATGGCACGGCGATGACGACCGCACTGGCGTCATTGATAGCATCACGACTGATGATAATGACCGGCCTGCGGCCGGCCTGCTCCGAGCCGACGGTGGGGTCGAGGAAGGCGTCGTAGACTTCTCCGCGCCTCATCGCTGTTTCCCGGCGTGTTGTTGCTCACCGAGCCGATATGCCTCCCAGTCGGTTGGAGCAAACTCATCGCTGATGGCTTGCGCTTCACCGAGATACGCCTGGTCGTCGGCCATGCCGGCGAAGGCGGCGTCTATGGCGGCGCGTTCGATAGACGCCAATTCGCGGCGTAGTGCATTGGCCACCAGTTCATTCCGGCTCCGTGCTTCTCCTGCTCTCACCGCTCGGTCGGCGGCTGTCAAGAGATCGGTTGGTAGAGTGACGGTCGTTCGAGTAGTCCGAGCAGGCACGGGCAGCCTCCCAAAGTGATGGCATTTCTGCTATCAATTGTAGCGTAGCCTGCTATGCTAGGCAACGCATCAGAGACGATTCATCTCGATACCAAGGGAGTCCGCACTTCCACTATGACTGTCCGGTGCAGTCGAGAAAGTGTTAGCAGGAGCCGCAGATGAGTGAGGCCGTGTACAAGCTGAACCTGCCGCCGGAGACCTTTGTGCGCGTCGCGCATGGGGATATGCAGGATTTCGTGGCGGCCGTGGCGCGGGCAGCGGGGTTGGTTGCCGATCGCGCCGCTCTGTTGGGAGAGCTACTGACGGGTAACGATCTGCGAGGGGTCTTCAGCCACGGCACCCGGCAGATCTGCCGCTATGCGCGGATGATGCGCGACGGCGAGCTGAACGTGAATCCCGACGTGAGGGTGCTCCGCGAGAGTCCGACGAGCGTGGTGATGGATGGGGACGGCGGCCTCGGCTACTTCCCGATGTACGAGGGGACGCTGCGGGCCATCGAGAAGGCGAGGAAGCTGGGCGTGGCCGTCGTGCAGACGAAAAATCACGGGCACATCGGCGCCGCCGGCATCTACTCGCGCATGCCGGTGGAGCACATGATGGGCGCCTTCGTGACTGGAGGCGGCACGCTGAACTTGCAGCCCGGGCAGCCGGTCTACACGCCGGCCATCGGCTCGCCGGTCTCGATCAGCGCCCCGGCGGGCCGCGAGCCGCCCATCGTCGTGGACTTCGCCCCCGTGTACGACCTGCGCATCTCGCCGCGTTGGCCGGAGCTGGCGGAGTGGATTCCGGGGACGATCTTCCGGTGCATCGGCCTGGGCATGATCGCCCAGTCGTGGGGCGGCATCATGGCGGGCACGGCAGGTGACGACGTGCGAGAGCACCGCCAGCGCTATCGCGCGACCGGCCAGTGCGGGTTCGCCTTCATGTTCCAGGTGAGCCTGTTCACCGACCCGGACGAGTACGGGCGCGAGATGGACGCGCTCGCCGGGCGGCTGCAGGCGCTGGCCCCGCTCGAAGGCTTCGAGCAAGCGAGCTACGCCGGCGGGATCGAGGGCGAGCGCGAGGCGGAGTTCCGCCAGCACGGCATTCCGGTCGGCCCCGAGCACCGGCACGACCTGGAGGCCATCGCAGCGGAACTCGGCGTTGACGTGCCGTGGGGGAGGGACTGAACGGAATTCACCACAGTTGCGTGTCGCAAGCTGGGGGCCTTTGAGGGGCCGCAGCACGTCAGGCTGACTCGGTAATTCCATTCTCTACCCCTTCATCGGAAGGGCAGGAGCAGGGTTCGGGTCTTTCATCCAACGGGAGCAGATCGGGCGGTGAAGCTCCATCCCGGAAACCTCCACAGTCATCGCAGATGATCTCTGGGTCCAAAACCCAAAACATGGCTCCTAGCACTGCCCGTTTGATGACAAGTTCCTTTAGCTTCTCTTCGTCTCCCCTCGTACACGAAGCATTTAGTAACAAGGACTCAGTTGCCATCAATATGGAGAGTGATGTGCAGTCCGCTGGTCCTGTTAGCCCACTGTTTGTGGGTCCGACCGGGAATACCAGTCGGTTGTCCCTCAACTTGACTGGTTCGACCGCGTTCGGCGAAGAATGTACTATCCCGCTTGCGAAAACATACTGCCCTCGCGGGTTCCACTCCATCCCTTTGAAGACTTCCTCTTCTATGGCTTTGAAGCCACTTAGGCCGCTCCAAGCATAGTAGTGACTTGAATTGGTCTTGTGCCCATAGGTACTTCCGAGGTCGTGCTGTACAGAGTCGTCCAATCTATCGAGTTCGCCGAGTTCCGATTTAGGTGGCGCCTCTCCGTGTCCTATCTCATCGAGAATGCTAGCCAGGTGGTGTTTGTTCGAAACTGAGTAGTCCACGAACCGAGAAGCCATCTCTGGACGCTCGGCTACGAAAGTAGCGATTGTGGACGACTCGTGGCAAATGCGCCAATGTGCCCATGCGGGATCTACCAGTCCAAATGATAGTAGTGCGAGGACTGAACGGGCGTGCAGGCAAGTGCGTGCATGCAGGCCGCGAAGAACATTCCAGTACGTTTCGTCCATGTCCTCGAACCTAGGGGATGCGGCATCTGCTCCGAAAGACTCGCTGATAGAGATGACTTCTTCCAATATCCGTAGCGGTTCTTCCCAGTGTCGTCGAAACCGACGCCAGAACCCCCGGGAAACCTCGGGGAATACCAACTGTTGCTGCGACATAATCCCTTCTTCATATTCGACGAACCTGCTAACAACAAGTGGATTGTAGCAGGCAGCGGTACTTGTTGCCCGTCAACTGGAAGGGAGTACCGGCTTCAGTCCAGGGTCGACTCCCGTAACCTCCACCGACAGGTCCCACAGTCGTTTGGCGAGGGCGGGGTCTTTGCTCAGGTCGGTCGAGTCGACCTGCTTGGCCGGACCGACCCACTCGAAGCGCTTGCCTGGACCAAAGTACTGACCGCCTTCCACGCCGGGGGCGGTGGCGCCGAGCAGGGTTGACCAGGCACCCTCGGCGGGTGAGCTGAGTAAGAACATCAGGGGCGCCAGGAGGATGCGGGTGATTCTCGGCATGTACCGCGCGAGGTCGGTGTTCGATACGCCGGGATGCACGCCGAGCGCGATGGTGGGCGAGCCTTTCGCCCTCAGTCGCCGATCCAACTCGTACATGAACAGGAGGTTGGCGAGCTTGCTCATATAGTAGCGCTCCATGGGGTGGTAGCGCTCGGATGCGTTGATGTCATCGAATGTGATCTGGCCGCTGCGATGACCGACGCTGCTGGTGACAACTATCCGCGATCCGGGGGTCTGCTCCAGGGTGGGCAGGAGCAGGCCGGTGAGCGCGAAGTGTCCCAGGTGATTGACGCCAAACTGCGATTCGAAGCCGTCCTTGGTGAGACGGTACGGGACGCGCATGATCCCGGCGTTATTCAGGAGTCCGTCGAGGCGTGGCTCGGCGGCTACGACCTCGGCTGCCTGCCGGACCGATGCCAAGTCTCCGAGGTCCAGTGCAACGATGTCGAGGTCGGCGGCGGGATGGGCCGCTCGAATTTGCTCGACCGCCGCTTCGGCCCGCGACGGGGACCGGCATCCGAGTAGCACGCGGGCGCCTCGCTCCGCGAGGACCTCCGCGGCTGCGAAGCCGATGCCGGTGTTCGCTCCGGTGATGAAGAAGGTCTTTCCCTGCTGAACGGGGACATCGGCAGCGGTGAAGTTGTCAATCATGGGTCGTTCCCTTGTTCGCGAGGTTTCGTGGAGCGGGGCGCAAGGTACTACTGTACCATTTGTCTGTCCGGGCACATCATCATTCTGCAGCAACAACCTCGAAGTTCCGAAACTGCAATGCAGTCAATCTTCGGAATTGCGTTGCTACCGTAAAACCGCATTAAGCCCATGCATGTCTCGGATTTCAAGGTCTGGAATGATGTCGGTCTCATTGATCAGATGCTCTCGGTTTAGCCACACGCTGCGTAACCCGCTATTTCTTGCACCAAGGACATCATCTTTGAGCGAGTCTCCAACGTGAAGGACTTCTTGCGGATCGCAATCAATTCTGGATAGAGCGAACTCGAAAAGACGACGATCGGGCTTACGAAATCCGCATTCAGGCGCAAAGATCGTAAAGTCAAACGTGTTAGGAAGGCCACATCGTTCTGGATAGCTATTGCCGTTGGAGATCATGCCAATTCGGTATCGGCTCTTTAGCTCCCTCAAGCCGACAGGCACGTCGGGATACGGCTTGGTGCCGGAAAACCGTGCGTCCATATAGATTTGATACAATTGTTCGGCAACCGGCTGACTAGGGGCACTCACATATTCAAGTGTTCTAACGAATGCGGTATAGCGGATTTCTTCGTGGCCAACGACTCCCTCACCTAGCTCCCTCGCTACAGAGTCCCTTATCTCAATCATCTTCTGAACGGTCAAACGCTTCGTTGCTTCGTTCGCTACGATGAGTCGAAGTTGCTGTAACGTCAGCGCCAAGGCGTTCTCCATTGACGATCGGAAGTCCCAGAGGGTCCCGTCGCCATCGAATGAAATCGTTGTAATCTTGTCCAAGTCCTGTGCAGACTTGAAGCCTTGCATGCATGTACTCGTCAAATTACTTACGACCGCCTACTTGTAGGCCAAACAGACTGGTCCCTCATCACTCTCCGGCAACTCTACCCACGTGTCGAACCACTGCTCCTGAAACGCCGTCGACTCCTTGATTGAGGCCCTGTCCCGATCACCCGACAACGCAACGACGAGCTTGTCTTCTATATCGTCTCTTCGCCGGATCACAGCTATGACTCTGGCTGAACACCGGCTAAGGGGATAGTCTACACCCAGCACGTATGCATCGAGCGGGTGACCGTCGGGTGCCATTGTCCCTGGAATATAGCCGTAGTTAATCGGATAGACCACGTCGGAATGGTCTGGATGAGTGCTGCCCATCGGCCTGTCAATGACAACATCCACCGTCCGCCCAACCCAGTCGTTGAGCTTCAGCTTCGGATCCACAACTTTTGCTTCCTGCTCAGTTCTTTAGATTTCCAACGCCTTACGCCGAGGGTCCGGTACTGGAAGGCCGTCAGCCAGATGAGCTGGCCGGCTGCCGCCGTCAGATGCGGTAGAGGGCTTCGGCGTTCTTGGAGAAGAGCGCGATTTGCTCGTCGTGGCTGAAGCCGGAGATGATTGCCGTGTAGGCGTCCACAAGCTCGTCATAGGTGCTCCACAGCCAGTCCACCGGCCAGTTGGTGGCGAAGAAGCAGCGTTCGACGCCGAACGTCTCGATGGACGTGAGCACGTAGGGCCTGATGCTGTCTACCGTCCAGTTGTTGTCGGCCATGCCGAGGCCGGAGATCTTCCAGCGGATATTGTCGCAAGTGGCGGCGACGGCCACGCCACCCTTCCATAGCTGGAAGTACTCATCCGTGCGCTCGGCGGGTAGGCCGGTGTGGTCAACGACGATCATGACGTTGGGGAACTTGTGTGCGAGGTTGCGCAGGTTCTCCATGTCCTGCCATTGGACGGGCATACTCGACACCAGGTTGTACTTCTCCAGCAGGGCAAAGCCGCGGTGATAGTCCGGCTCGACGAGGTAGTCGCCGTAGGAGAAATCGCGGATGCCGCGCATGTTGGGGGACGCGCAGTGGCGCTCCAGTACCGCCTCGACGCCGGGGTCGCGCAGGTCGGCGTGGGCGACGATGCCGTGGGGAAAGCCGGTGCGGTCCGCTGCTTCTTGTAGCCATTCGGTCTCCGTGACCGGGTCGGGGCTGCCGATGGCGGCCTGTACGTGGACGGCCTTGATGACGTTCGCGTTGCGGGTCTCGGCGATATAGTCCTCGGCGAGGTAGTTCCGCTCGGCGAGCTTCTGGTTTTGCCACCCCAGGGCGGGATGCGGGACGCCGGGTTGCCAGTGTTCGTACACCAGCTCCGGGTGCTGCATGTCGTAGTAGTGGACGTGAGGATCAACGAACTCCAGCTTGGTCATAGCTGTTTCTCCTTGTGTCGAACGGCGAGGCGGCGCGGCCCCGACGACGGAAAGTCTACCGTGACGGGCCGTCGGCAGCCTGCCTACCAGTTGGTGTAAGAGCCGTCGCGGCGGTGGAGGTGTGGGGCTTCCCAGAATCGGAACGGCTCGCCAAGGCTCTCTTCGTTGACCTCGACACCCAGCCCAGGCTCCGTGGGCACGGGGTAGCCGGTGCCCTCCAGCTGCGGCTGCACGGGGAAGATGTCGTCGGAGAAGCCGAATTCGAGCGCGCGCACTTCCAGCCAGGCGTAGTTCGGTACGGCCGCGCCATAGTGGATGTTGGCGGCGGTGCTGATGGGGCCGAGCGGGTTGTGGGGCATCAGGTCAATGTAGTGCGCCTCGCTCCATCCGGCGACCTTCATCGCTTCCGTGAAGCCGCCGACGTTGCAGATGTCGAGGCGCGAGAAGTTGGTCAGCCCCTGCTCGATGTAGGGCAAGAAGGCCCACTTGCTGGGGAACTCCTCGCCGATGGCGAACGGCACGTCGGTCATCTGGCGCAGGGTGGTGTAGGCGGCAGGGGTTTCGTCGCGGATCGGCTCTTCGAGGAAGTCGAGGGTGGCCGGGGGCATGCGCTGGCAGAAGGAGGCCGCTTCGGCGACGCTCAGGCGGTGGTGGTAGTCAATGCCCAGTACCGGTCCGGTGCCGACTGCCTCCCGCACCTTGGTCAGCCACTCGGCGGTGAAGGCGATGGACTCGCGCGGCTCGTAGAGGTCCTTGTCGCCGCCGGTATCGGGATGGCCGGGCGTCGTGCGGATGGCCTGCCAGCCGTCCTGGTAGAGCGCCTGCACCTCGCCTACGAGCTGCGGTCCCATCGGTGACCGGGTGGTGACAAAGCCTGGCACGTAGTCGCGATGCGCGCCGCCGAGGAGCTGGTAGACCGGGACGCCGAGCTCTTTGGCGACCAGGTCGTGGAGGGCGATGTCAATGGCGGAGATGGCGCCGGTGAGGATGCGCCCGCCTTCGAAGTATTGGCTGCGGTACATCTCCTGCCAGAGGGCGCCGATGCGCCGCGGGTCCCGGCCGAGCAGGAATTCGCGGTAGTGCTGCACCGCGCCTTGCACCGCTAGCTCGCGTCCCGATACGCCCGATTCGCCCCAGCCGTAGTAGCCCTCGTCGGTCTCGACCTTTACGAGCAAGAGGTTGCGGATCCCTTCCCAGACGGGATAGCAGAGGATGTCGGTGATCTTCATGTCATGCTCCTTGCAAGCAGGTAATTCGCGGTATTTGCCCTGGATTATGGGCGTCGTGGCTTGACGGCGCAACGTTTGGGGGTATCCGGCCCCCTATGGTCCCCCCGCTGAGGCAGGGGGACGGACAGTTCCCTCCCCCGTCGCAACGGGGGGTAGGGTGGGGGGCAGGCATCTCGTGTACAATCCCTCGCACCGGATTGGCGCGTACACGTCCGCCGGGCAACCTGTCGTGCCCGCACGGTACAGCGCAACGGCACATTCGGCCTCGGAGGTTACGGACATGGCAGTAGAACGTATTGGGGTGGCTATCCAGGGCGCGGGGAACGTGTCTACGGAGCACCTGCGCGCCTATATCAACAATCCACATACCGAGGTGGTGGCTATCGGCAGCCGGACGCTGGAGGGCGCTGCGCGGAAACGCGACCAGATGGGTCTGAGCGCCGACTGTGCGCTCTACGATAGCTTGGCCGACCTGCTGGCCAATCCGCGCATAGACGCGCTTTCGATCTGCACGCCCTCGGAGTTGCACGCTGCGGAGACGATCCAGGCGGCGGAAGCGGGCAAGCACGTGGTCATCGAGAAGCCGATCTCGGTTGATGCCGCCGACTTGCCGAATATCCGGGCGGCGGTCGAGTCGGCCGGCGTGCGAACGGTCGTGAGCTTTGTGCTGCGCTGGAACCCGCTGGTCGAGACGATCAAGGCGCTGTTGGCCGATGGTGCGTTTGGAGAGCCATTCTTCGTGCAAACCGACTACTGGCACAACGTGGTGCAGTCGCGGTACCCGGGCGGTGGGGGCTATCGTCGGCACCATCCGATGAGCTCGTTTCTCGCCGGTGGCTGCCATGCAGTGGACATGGCGCGGTTCCTGATGGGCAGTGACGTGGTCGAGGTGTCCGCCTTCTCCTACGACGAGGAGCCGGACACGCCAGCGCCCAAGACGACGGTCGCCATCGTCAAGTTTGCGAACGGCAAGATCGGCAAGGTATCGGCCGGCACGGCGCAGTGGATGCCCTACGTGTTCAACATTGACCTGTTCGGGCCGGACGGCTCGATCCGCGGGAACAAGCTCTATACGCGCAAGCTGCCCGGCCAGACCGACTTTGCCACGATTCCGACAATCCCCCCGGACAGCGGCGCCGTCGCGCACCATCCGTTCCAAGAGGAGATTGACCACTTCGTGGACTGCATCCGCGATGGCGTCGAGTCGCACGTCAACTTGGCCGATGCGATCAACACCCATGAGGTGTGCTTTGCTGCCGAGCAGTCGAGCGCCGCGGCCGGCCGGACCATCCACCTGCCAATGCAGTAGTGACGGTGGAGAGTGAAGCGTGATGAGTGGAGAGGGTCTGGTACCTAGTCCAGGTGTGAGTTACGGCTCGAACGGCATGGTGGCCTCGCGGTCGAAACGGGCTGCGGCGGCCGGGCTGCACGTGCTCCAGCGCGGCGGCAATGCCTTCGACGCCGCCATCGCCGTCGCCGGCGTGGAGTGGCTGACGCTGCCGGCGATGTGTGGGTTGGGCGGCGATATGTTCGCCGTGCTCTACGACGCGCGCAGTGACCGGCTGGCCGCGATCAACGGCAGCGGTGAGGCCGCGCGGCGGGCCTCCCGCGACTACTACGTGAGCCAGGGCCTCCGCACGATGCCGCTCGACGGCTGGCACGCGGCGGCCGTGCCGGGCGCACCGCACGCCTACGCCACGCTCAATCGCGAGTTCGGCACCCTCCCGCTCGCTGACCTGATGGCCCCGGCGCTGGCCTACGCCGAGGGAGGCATCATCGTCTCCGAGGATATGAGCCGGACCATCGCGGGGGCAGCGGGCAAGCTGGGGCAATTTGCCGACAGCGCGGCGCTCTATTTCCCCGGCGGGACCGCGCCGCGCCCCGGCGACCGCTGGGTGCTGCCCGATCTGGCGCGGACCATCCGGGCCTATGCCACCGGCGGTCCCGAGGCGTTCTATCGTGGCGAGATCGCGGCGGAGATCGTCCGGGCGTCCACGGCCGGCGGTGGCCTTTTCGGGCTGGAGGAGTTTGCCGAGCAGACCACCGACGTGTACGAGCCGCTGCATACCCGCTACCGCGGCGTGGACGTGTACGAGACGGCGCCGCCATCGCAGGGGCTGCTGGTGCTCGAATGGCTCAACATCATCGCCGGTGATGATCTACGCTCGCTCGGCTTCGGCTCGGCCGACACACTCCACCTGCTGGTAGAGGCCAAGAAGCTGGCCTTTGCGGATCGCAACCGCTACTGCGGCGACCCACGGTTCATCGCCAATCCGCTGGACGACCTGCTCTCCCCGCAGTTCGCGGCCCAACGGCGGACGTCCATCCGACCGGACCGCGCGAATGACACGCCAATAGCGGGCGCGCTGCCGGAACGGGGCGGTGAGACGAGCTACTTTGCCGTTGCGGACGGGCAGGGCAATGCCATCTCGTTCATCCACAGCCTCTCCAACCTATTCGGGTGTGGCGTGGTGGCCGGCCAGACGGGCGTGCTGCTCAACAACCGCGCCGGGCGCGGCTTCACGTTGGAGGCCGGCCATCCGAACGTGATCGCCGGCGGCAAGAAGACGATGCACACGCTCAACTGCTACCTGCTCTGCCGCGATGGCCGGCCGTTCGTCGTCGGGGGCACGCCCGGCGGCGACTATCAGCCCCAATGGAACGTGCAGACGATCACCAACCTGCTCGATTTCGGGATGAACGTGCGGGAGGTGGTCGAGGCGCCGCGCTGGATCAGCGTCCCCGGCACCGACCCCGAGACGCTTGATGAACCGTTCGGCTTGATCGTCGAGGATCGCTTCAACCCGGACGTGCTGGCCGAGTTGGAGCGCCGCGGGCATCGTATCCGGCGGGACGGGCCTTGGAGCAGTCCCGGCGCGGTCCAGCTCATCATGTTCGGCGAGGACGGCAGCTTGCAAGGCGGTAGCGACCCGCGCGGTGGCGGCGCGGCCCTGGCCTACTGAGGCCGGCGAACACCCGTTTTGCCACAGAGCACAGAGAGGGTGTGCTGTGGCTCCCGCCTGCTCCCGGCCCTCTGGTAGAATCTATACGTATGCACAGTAGTCTGGCTGGTGTCGTTGGCAAAAACTCTAGGGAGGCATCCATGGTAGACATTAGCGACAGCGATGTAAGGCACATGGTGGACTTCGTGCAAGGGCTAAATCTGGATTCGGGTGCTACGTTGGGCGATGAATTCGGCTACGACGATCCAGTGCTGATCTGTCTGGATGCAGTACTCTCGATACAAAGAAGATATGAGCAGTTCGTCGTCCCCAGAATAGAACGTTTTCAGCAGGAGTTTCCTCATGTCCAGTCACTGTCGGCCCTCAAGCAGCTCATCGAAAGCTACGGCCATCGTCGCTTTGGGGATGAAGTGTGGAACAATCGATATCCGCCGCGGATACAGACGCTGGAATTGCTGGTGAATTGGTTCCTAGCCTATCAGCAGGAACACGGATTCGCCGACGATCTTGATGCGATGCGTTATTGGGCACAACAGCCGTATCAGGAGCCGCTCAGTGCCTACGGAGTACGCGGAATCGGCATCGCAACGACGCAATACCTACGGATGCTGGCTGGCGCAAACACCACTAAGCCGGATCGCCATATCCGTCGGGCCATCAAGGATGCGCTAGGTCGCTGGGTGGAAGACGAGGAAGCGATTTTTCTCATTGAGGCGGTAGCGCATCGGCTGGATATGCGCGCAACAAACCTCGATCACGCGATCTGGAAGCTCTATTCTGGCGATCAAGCTGGTCAACAGGCCACGTCAAGGGTTAGCCCGCCGGCTAGGGAAGAGACTATGCCGGCAATCAAGCCAGTAGAGAGAATTGATGCCATGAAAGAGCAGTATGTAGTTGACGGTGACGGGAAGCGCACGGCCGTCATTCTGCCCATAGAGCAGTACAAGCGCCTGCTGGAAAATAGCACGACCTCGCCGTGATAGCGGAGTGCCGGGGTGAGGAACCATTGAGCTAGAAGAAATGAAGCGTCGTCTAATGCGGGACAGCCTGCTTTAGCTGGCGCACTTGCTCAAGCTGTTCGGCGGCTTCCGGGCCTTGGGTGATATTGCCCCCTATGGTCCCCCCGCTACGCAGGGGGACGTGGATTTCCGCGTTCGCGGGAATGGACAGCTAGGTACCGGATTTCGCTACTTGCCGACGCCAGTCTGGATGGCCTGGATCAGGGCGCGCAGTCGGCCCGGTGCTGTGGTCGGATCGGGGGACCGGAGGAGGGCGGTGCGGAGGGCGCTGCCGGCCTCGGTTGGTCCGAGCGCAGTCGTCAGCAGCAGGCGCAGGTCGGCGTGCGCCTGCGCCCACTCGCGGTCCTGGAACAGGGCGGTGAGCAGCGCGGCCCGTACCGTGTAGCGGTCTACCAGCGCGGTGCCGAGCGGCAGGGGTGGTGCGTAGGCGTGGGTTGCGGCGACCATGTTGGCAAAGGCCATAGGCAACGCCACTCCGGGTCCGCTGGCACCATCGCCTGGCCCCTCACCCCGGCCCTCTCCCAGAGGGAGAGGGTGAAGGCCGGGACTTGCTGCCGCCGTGCCGAGGTCTTGGCGCAAGCCGGTCGAGGAGAGGGCGGCTACAGTGCTAGTGAGAGGAAGGCTCTGAACGCGCCCCGCGAACGATCGGTTTTCCGGCCGGCCCAAGAGCGCAGCGAGATCGTCGGCCGTCGCGTCGTCGCGTGGTGCGACGAGGAACGACGCCAGACCAAACAGCTTGCGGAGCGCCGCGTCGCGGTCGTCGTAGTAGCGCGGATCGAAGATTTGGACGATCTTGTCGTAGCCGACGAGAAACAGCAGGGTGTCCAGATCGGGCCAGCGGGCATGGGCGGCCAGTGCCTGATCCACGTAGAGGCCGCGGTTGAACAGGAGCACGCCGTAGCGCAGCTGATCTTGAACGAAATGCCGCAGCGCGACGAGGCGATCTTCGAGCAGCGTGCCGGCGATCTGCTCCTTATCTACGGTGACGCGGGCCAGGCCGAGCCAGACTTCGGTGGCCGCGTTGGTGGCGAGGGCCGCGGCAGCCAGGGCTGCGTGCCCCTGGTGCAACGGATTGAAGGAGCCGGGCAGGATGGCAACGCGGCGCTCGGCAGTTGAGTCAGAGTCCGGCTCGGATGAGACGAGCGCCGCGTGCGGCGCGGCGGCGGGATCGAGGGACTCGACTGCGTCGTGGAGGGCTAGGAGCGTGGGAAAGTGGAAGTAATCGGGAGGTCTCATCGGCTCTGATGGGTGCCAGCCCCCCTATGGTCCCCCCGCTGCGGCGGGGGGACGGTACGTTCCTTCCCCCGTCGCAACGGGGGAGGGCCAGGGCGGGGACCGACATACTCGCCTCACCCGCTACAGCAGACCGTCGTCCGCGGCTCGCTGGAGGACGACCTCGGCCAGCTTGCGGCTGGCCTCGTCCAGCATCTCCTCGCCGTCGAGCGCGACTGCGCCTAGCCCTTCTTCTTCCGTGGCCTGGAAGTAGCGGTCGCGGATCGCGGTGGCCTTGGCGATCTCCGCAGCGGATGGAGAGAACACTTCATTCAGGACGGGAATCTGCGCCGGATGCACGGCCCACTTGCCGTCGCAACCGAGCATTTTGGCCATCTGCGCCGAGTTCCGCAGGCCCTCCAGATCGCGGAACTTGCCGAACGGGCCGTCAATGGTCTGCAAACCGGCTGCCTTCGCGGCTGTGACAATCCGCTGGAGCGCAAAGTGGTAGATATGGCCGGGGTAGGCGAAATCGTGCGCCCCGATGGACAGCACGGGCATGTCGGCGTAGGCGGCGTAGTCGCCGGGACCGAACACGAGCGCGATCAGTCGCTTGCTGGCAAAGGCGATCTTCTCCACGCTGGAGATACCGTTGGCATTCTCGATCTGCGCTTCGATCCCGATGGTATGGGTCAGGCCGAGTTGCTGTTCGAGGGAGGTCAACATAATATCTAGGGCGGCCACGTCCTCGGGTCCCCGCGTCTTGGGCAGCATGATGGCTTCCAGCTTGGCACCGGCGCCCTCCACCACGTCTACCACGTCGCGCACGGCCCACTGCGTGGACAGGTCGTTGATCCGCACGACCGTCGCCTTATCGCCGAAATCGTTTTCGGTCAGCGCCTGGACAATCCTTGCCCGCGAAGCCACCTTTTCGCTCGGCGCGACGGAGTCCTCGAGGTCAAGAAACACGGCGTCCGCGTCGCTGTTCGCCGCGCCAGCCATCATGCGCGGGTTGCTGCCGGGCACGGCCAACTCCGAGCGCCGGCGGCGCGCCGGACGCGGCGGCGCCGGCCGCCAGCTCAACGGGGGGCCATCATAGGGACTGCCAGGAACCTGCTTTGTCATCGCCTATCCCTTCCTCGTGTCTCACCCTGCGGCCCCGCTCCGGGTGCGGACGGGGTGAGGGCCTGTGTCGTGCGGATTATGTCACTGCGCCGACTGCTGCCGAGCTTACCAGACGCGCATACTTCGAGAGCATCCCCGACTGGTACCGCGGCGTCGGCTCCTCCCAGGAAGCGAGGCGTGCCTGAAGCTCCTCGTCCGAGAGCCGCACGTCGAGCTTGCGGTTCGGAATGTCAATCTCGATCACGTCACCTTCCCGCAGTACCGCAATCGGACCACCGACGGCTGCCTCCGGCGCCATGTGCGCGATCATCAAGCCGTAGGTGGCGCCGGAGAAGCGCCCGTCGGTCATCAGCGCGACGTGATCGCCGAGGCCACGCCCTTGGATGGCCGCCGTCACGGCCAGCATTTCGCGCATCCCCGGCCCGCCTTTCGGCCCCTCGTTGCGAATGACTACCACGTCGCCTTTGTGAATGTCGCCGGCGAGCACGGCCTCAAAGCAGGGTTCCTCGCCATCGAACACCCGTGCCGGACCGGTGAAGGTGCTGTGGGCAGCCCCTCCCGCCTTGGCGACGGCGCCGTCGGCGGCGATGTTGCCGCGTAGGATGGCCAGTGTGCCGGTCTCACTGAGTGGTCGGTCAAGCGCAAAGGTGAGGTCCTGATCCGGCTTTTCGCGGACCCGGTGCAGGTGGTCGCCCAGCGTTCCTCCGGCGACGTTGGGCGTGGTGCCGTCAATGATCCCGCCATCGAGCAGTTCTTTCATCACGACCGGCACGCCGCCGACTACGTCCAGATCGGCCATGACGTACTTGCCGGACGGCTTCAGGCTGGCCAAGTGTGGCGTGCGGTGGCTGATCTCGTCGAAGTCCTCCAGCCGGAGGTCTACGCCGGCTTCATACGCAATCGCCATCAGGTGCAGCACCGCGTTGGTCGAGCCGCCGAGCGCTTCCACGGTAGCGATGGCGTTGAGGAAGGCTTCGCGGGTGAGGAAGTCGCGCGGACGGATGTCCTCGCGCAGCAGCTGCATCACCCGCTCGCCGGCTTGAAAGGCCACCACCTGACGCCGCGCGTCAACGGCCGGAATGGATGCGCTGCCCGGGGGGGCCATCCCCAACGCCTCGGCCGCCGCGGCCATCGTGTTCGCGGTGAACATGCCTCCGCACGCGCCGGCGCCGGGGCACGCCCGCCCGACCAGTTCGTCCACGTCCTCTTCGGACATCTCACCGCTGGCATGGAGGCCGGGCGCTTCGAACGAATCCTGGATCGTGACCTTCCGGCCGCGGTAGATACCGGGCATGATGCTGCCGCCGTACACATAGACGCCGGGGATGTTCAGGCGCGCCAGGGCCATCAGGCCACCCGGCTGGGTCTTGTCGCACCCGGTCAGGGTCACTATCCCGTCGAGGCGGTGCCCGGTCACGACCAGCTCGATGGAGTCGGCAATCACCTCGCGGCTGACGAGAGACGCCCGCATCCCCTCGGTACCCATGGCGATGCCGTCGGTGACACAGATGGTCCCGAACTCAATCGGCGTGCCGCCGGCCGCTCGGATGCCCTCCTTGACCTTCTCGGCGAGGTCGCGCAAGTTGAGCTGGCAGGGGGTCACGTCGGTCCAAGTATTGGCGATGCCGATGATCGGCTTCCGCAGGTCCTCCTCGCTGAGGCCGGTGCCTCGGAACATCGAGCGTGCTGCGGCGTGCTCGACGCCCATCGTCACTTCGCGGCTCCGCGCTTTCACGTCAACCGTTGCTGCCATGTTGCCCAAACCTCATCACCAGCAGTGTCAGGGGACGGCTCAGAGTATACGGCACGGAGATGGGGGTAAGCTATGCTACGGCGGCCTGGCGCGGTTCCGTCAGTCGAGAAAGCGGTAGCGGACGAGCGTCCAGAGCGTGTGGACCCCGTCGCGCCAGCCGATCTTCTTCCCTTCTGCGAAGGTCCGCGGCGTGTAAGAGATGGGCACTTGCGCGAGCCGGTAGCCGCGCTTGCAGATTTTCGCCGTGACCTCCGGGCAGAACTCGAACCGCGAGGCGTGCAGGTCCAAGCTCATGATGACTTCGCGGCGGAATACTTTGTAGGCAGTCGCCTCGTCGCGGATGAGGCGACCGTAGAGCACGGAGGCGACGGTGGCGAAGACCCAGTTGGCGATCCGATGACGTCGGAGCATTCCCTTGATCGGGCGGTGAAACCGCACCCCGTAGACGACATCCGCCTCTCCACGCTGGATCGGGGCGAGCAAGGCCGGGTAGTCGTCCGGGTCGTACTCCATGTCGGCATCTTGGATCAGCACGATGTCACCGACCGCATAACGCAGGCCGATTCTGATGGCGGTGCCTTTGCCCATGTTAATCATCGCCTGGTGGACAATGAGCACATCGCCGGCCGGATCGTCGCGCAGCCGCTCGATCACGCCGACGGTCCCGTCGGTCGAGCCGTCGTCTACCACGACGATCTGCTTGTGGATGGGGACGGCCCGGACCCGGCGGAGCACCTCGCTAATCAGGTTTTCCTCGTTGTAGACCGGGATGACGACGGAGAGCAGCGGCGCAGCGGCGGCTGCACACCCCTCCGGCCGGTCACTACGTTCAGCCATGACTTGCTCGCCCGCGATGCCGGCTTGCATCACCTTGACGCCTATCGGATCGAGCAAGCCGGTGTTGTCGTCAACGATACGTGCCAACCGTCGAGTATGCCAACGGCTTGGCAATGGACAGCCCCCACCCTGCCCCTCCCCCGTCGCAACGGGGAGGGAATCACACCGTCCCCCCGCCGCAGCGGGGGGGGGCCATAGGGGGGCATCTCCTCACTCCCCTAGAGGGGAATCCGTTTCGGGCCGCTGCGGGGTAGGTCGCCTGCAGGGCTAACGCGGTCGAACGCCTGCTGCGCGGTGGCCTCCCGGTGCGCCGCCTGGAAGTCTTGCACCAGATCGCGGTCGGCCCCGCCCTCGGCGCCCTGGCGACCGCTGACCTTGACCATCGCCGGGATGCGCGTCAGTCGTCCGAGCGTGACCACCTCGCCCTGATTGAGGCCTGGCAAGTTGCTCAGTAGCCCCTGGGATACCACCTCGGAGGCGCGCTGCACCGCCTTTTGGTCGTCGGGATTGGTCAGGCGCATGATGAGCTGCGAGGCACACTGCGACAGCGTATCGTCGGCGATCTTCGAGGGCCGCTGCGTAATCACGATCAGGTAGACGCCGAACTTTCGGCCTTCCGCCGCCACGGTGTTGATGATCCGCGACGCCTTCGTTTGCTGGTCGCGCGGCCCGCCGCCGGGGACCAGATTGTGCGCCTCCTCCAACACCACGAACACCGGCCACCGCAAACGGCCGCCGAGTGCGCGCTCCCACAGGTGGGAGAGTAGCCATTCGGCCGTGTAGGCCATCACGACCTTCTCGGTCCCGGCCAGATCAATGATCGTCGTCCTCATCGGCTCGATGAGCCGCTCGATATTGACCGTGGTGTGGCCCCAGACCGGGTAGCGTTCCAGCCGACGCACGTACCGCAGGGCATTGCGGGCGTCGCGGCGGAGATCGGCGTCCTCGCTCCCGGACATTCCGCCGCCCCCGTATTGCGGTCGGTTGGCCGGTGGCTCGGGAGCCGTACCGAGGGCTTGCAAACCTTCCAACCAGGCTTCCGAGGCAGCAGTATCGTCTCCGTCGGGTGGCTCGACGGGTCCGGATGCGGCTTGATCGGACGACTCTTCCGGCGAGATATCGCCTTCATCCAAGGGGACGCCGGCGAAATCCGCGAGGTCTTGGGCGAGGTCCCGCGGCACAAAGTCAACGTTCCCATGGCGGAGACGCGCTACCGACTGCGTAATTGCGTCGCGGATACGTGTGGCCGTTTCGGGCACGCCGGCGACGCTGGCGATGTCGTCGGACTCCAAATCGGCAAAGCGGATCGTGTAATCCTCCGTGGGTCCGACAAGCTCGTCGGGATACCGGCGCCCCTCAATGCCGGGGACGCGGAGAATGGCAATGCGGTCGGCGTGTGGCGTCTTGCTCGCGTGGTGATAGGGCAGGTCGGCGTCGGCTTGTGTCTTGCGTAGCTGCACGTAGTCGGAGTTGGGGTCGAGGACGACGATGGTGGCGCCAAGTCCGAGCAAGTCTTCGAGCAGCTTGCCGGCGAGATACGATTTGCCGGCGCCGGTTTGGGCGATGATGGCGAGATGGCGCGACAGTCCGTTGGGGTCCAGGCGCACGTCAACGCCGCGACGGTTTATCAGCGTGCCCAAGGTGATCGAGGACGCTTCATCGCGCGAGAAGAACGCGCGGAGCAGTGCGTCGGGGGCAGTATGGACGGGCGTGCCCGGCAGCACCATCATCCGCGCCTGCCGGACCACGCCGTCTTGCAGGTAGCCCAGCACGGTGGCCTCGGCCTGCACGCGCGGAGGGAGCGTTGCGTTCTGGGAGACGACCGTCTGCGCTTCCGCATAGTCGAGGTCTTCGCCAAGGGTCAACACCTCAGCCCGGATACCCGTCACTTGGGCGAGCAGGTCCACGGACTCGAATGCATCGTCCACCTGCTCGCGGGCGCCGTGGATGACCACGTATTCCAGGCGCGGCGGCACCGTTTCCTCATCGGAGACGAACACAAAGCTCTGCGGTGAGGAGCGGCCGATGACAAAGCCGATCGGCTGCTCGGACGGCGCCGGGGCTGCGGGCGGGCTGTCGTTCGGGGTGAAGAGCTGTACCATGGGCCATCTCCTCTTGGTCCGGCTCAACGTGCTGCCCGGAAGTTTAACAGAAGTTCTACTACCGGTGTCATCTGAGCTAACGCATCACTGCGGCGGGAAACTTGTGTACTGTTAGAATGGTCTAACCGGAATAGTACGCGGTGGAACTCGGTCCGCAGCCGGCCACCGCAGCCACGCGGCCGCGCACGGGGACGAGAGAGGGGAGCCAATGAAGGGCCGCTACATGGAGCGGAGGTACCACGGGCATGTCGGCGCATCCGTTCTTGGCTGGTCGCTGATCGCCATTGGCGTGGTGGCGCTTGCGCCACAGTTGGGAGGTGTGCTCTTCGGTGGCTTGGTCGGCGCATTCGCGATTGCTGTAGTGCCCCTCCTTATCGCTTTGGCCGTGGTGATCGTGCTCGGTGTCCTTGGATTAGCCGGTGCCGTACTGGCCGCGCCATTTGTCGCGCTGATTGGCCTCCCGGTGATGGCGCTACGTGCTCTTTTCCGGTTCTGCTATCCGCCGCATACGGACGCGCGGCACCGCCGCGAGCGTGCCGCGCCGCCGGCGCCGGTAGCGCAGGCACCGGCGAGCCAAGACGCGGCGACGGAGGTTCTGCGCCAACGCTACGCTGCCGGTCAGCTCTCGCAAGGCGAGTTTCAGGGGATGTTGATTAACCTGCTCAAAGAGCGCTATATCGCCGGGAAGATTGACCAGAATCAGTATGAAAAGCAGCTTGAGGTGCTGTTGCAGCCACCGCCAACGTTGGATAAGGTCCTACGTGCGTAGTGCTCGAACGCCGGTAGCGTGACTGCGAGCAGCGGTCGCGCCCGCGCCGCCTCGGAGTGACCCGTGTCTGCGTCGCTGGATCCATCGCTACCGACGGCGCAGTTGACCGTGGAGCCTGGCGGCCAATCGTTTCCGCTCAAGAACGACCGCACGATCATCGGCCGCGTCTCTGCGTGCGATGTGGTGCTGCCGGATCATTTGGTCTCCCGACAGCACGCCGAAATCCGACGGGAGTCGTTCGGTTATGCCGTTCGTGACCTTGGGAGCAGCAACGGTACGGTTGTGAATGGCCAGCGCCTGAGCACCGATGACTCCCGTCCGCTGCGGGACGGCGATACGCTCCGACTCGGAGCGAGCGAGCTGCAATTTCACGATCCGAGCGCGACGTTGCGCGTGCCGGGGCTGAGTGAGCGCGTGGCCGTAGCGCCGGTCTTCCTCGACCATCGCCAGCAAGAGGCCTACGTGCGTGGTCAGCCGCTCTCCCTGGCGCCCAAGGAGTTCGCGTTTCTGGCGCTGCTCGCCGAGCGGCCCGGTGAAGTGCGGCGGCGGGCGGAGATTGCGCGACTCGTCTGGCCGGAGTACGACGGCGCGGTCAGCAACTACAACATTGACGTGCTGGCCAGCCGTCTCCGGCAACGTCTGAGCGCGGCAGCCGGGCCGGAGGCCGCCGAGTGGCTCGTGACCGTGAAGAAGCGCGGCTACCGCTTGGTGGCCGGCGCGTGAGCGGCTGGTGGCTCGGCCGGCCGGTGCTACGGAGGCAGACCGGCCGCGTCGAGTTGATGGATCACCCCGCGGTGTCGCCGCGCCTGCTGACCCGCAGCCTGGCCGACATGCGGCGCCTCAATCGGCTCTTCGGCTGGCAGCGGCCGGTGTTGCGTGCGGTGCAGTCCCTCTTGCCCGCATCCGGCCCCTGTACCGTGCTCGATGTGGCGACCGGCTCCGGTGATCTGCCACTCGCGCTGGCCGGGCTGCTCGCGCCGCGACGCAGTGCTGCCCGTGTCATCGCCTCCGACGCGCATCCTACGGTGCTGCGGCTGGGACGGCACTATACGGGGAATAAAGGGGCGGTGTGCTGGGTCGGTCACGACGCGCGGCTGCTGCCGTTCCCGCCCGGCAGCGTAGACGTAGTCACCTGCGCCTCGGCGCTGCATCACTTCGATGAGCACGACGCGATCACCGTGCTCGCGGCGCTGGCCACGGTCGCGCGGCGGGGCATCATTGTCGCCGATGCGTCGCGCTCGCTACTCGCGCTGCTTGCCGTGTGCGTACTCAGCCGGTTCAGCCGCAGCCCGCTCACCTGGCACGATGGGCCGCTGTCGGTGCGCCGGGCGTATACGGCCGATGAAGTGATAGCTCTCGCGCAACGGGCCGGGTGGCGGCGGATTGAGGTGCAGCACCCCGACCCGTTTCGCTGGCTACTGATCGGACGGCCCCCCTTTGGCCCTCCCGCGTCGTAGGGGGACGGGCGCAGCCCGCTCACTCAGGCGTCGTCCGGTGCTACTCCGCCGTTCACGGCGGTGCCGTTACCAGCACCGTTGACCTCCGGCGGCACGGCCATCTCCAGGTCCTCCTGAGAGATAATGGCGATGGATGACAACCGATCACCCGCTTTCAGGCTGATGAGGCGCACCCCTCGGCTATAGCGGCCGGAGAGCCGGATCGATTCCAGCGGCACGCGGAGCATGAGACCGTCGGTGGAGGCGGCGAGAATCTCGGTATCACCTGACCTTATCGAGGCGCAGCCGACGACCTGGCCTGATTCCTCCCCCGTTCGGAAGGCACGAACACCTTGTCCGCCACGGTGTTTGGGCTGAAACTCGCGGGCCAAGGTCTTCTTGCCATAGCCGTGCTCCGTGACCAAGAGCAAGGCGCCGGCCGCATCTGCGCGCACGAGGCCCACGACCCGATCACCCGCGGCCAGACGAATACCGCGCACCCCGCCGCTGGTCCGTCCGGAGCTACGCAGCTCGGTTTCGTGAAAGCGAATGCCCATGCCGGACGCAGTGACGACGATCACGTCGTCCTGACCGCTCGTGAGGAGCACGCCACACAGCGCGTCGCCCGGTTCCAGGTCCATCGTCTTCACGCCGGCTTGCCGGGCCGTCGCATACGCCGCCAGCGGAGTGCGCTTCACCTCACCCTGGGTCGTCGCTTGGATCAGGTAGGCATCATCTTGGAAGGCTGTCAGTGGCAGGACGGTGGCAATGCGCTCCTCCGGCTCCAGCGCGACGAAGTTGACCAACGAGGCGCCTCGGGCGGTGCGACTGGCATCCGGTAGCTCGTAGACGTGGGTCCGCAGCACCCGACTGTGGGTGGTGAACAGCAGCAGCGAGTCGTGGGTATGGGTCACGAACAGGCGCGCGACGAGATCGTCGTCGCGGGTGGTAGCGCCGATCACGCCGCGGCCGCCGCGGTGTTGTGCGCGGTAGTAATGCAGCGGCATCCGCTTGACGTACCCGCGCTGCGTGACCACCACCGCGACGGACATGTCGGGCACGAGGTCGGCGTCGTCGAGCGATTCGCTCGCTCCGACGAGAATGCTGGTCCGCCGCTCGTCTCCGAAGCGCTCTTTGATGGCCAGCAGCTCCTCGCGGATGAGCGCTCGGACCCGCGCCGGGTCGGCGAGGATCGCCTCAAGGTCGGCGATGGTGCGGCGGAGATTGGCCAGCTCGTCGGCGATCTTCCGGCGTTCCAGCGCCACCAACCGACGCAGTTGGAGGGCGAGGATGGCGTCGGCCTGCGCCTCGGTCAATCCAAACCGGTCCATCAAGGTCTGCTGCGCCGCCTCGGTGGTATCCGCTGCCCGAATGACGGCGATGACCGCATCGAGGTGATCGAGGGCGATGGTCAGCCCCTCCAGCACATGGGCACGCGCCTGCGCTCGCCGCAGGTCGTACTGTGTGCGGCGCGTGATGACCTCTTGCCGGTACTCGAGGTAGTAGCGCAATGCCCGCCGGAGGGTGAGAACGCGCGGCTGGCCGTCCACCAGCGCGAGCATATTCACATTGAAGGCGCTTTGCAGGGCCGTGTGCTTGTAAAGCTGGTTGAGCACCGCCTGCGGCTGTACGCCACTGCGGATGTCAATGGCGACGCGCAGCCCTTGGCGGTCTGATTCATCGCGCATCCCGGTGATGCCGGTGATGACCTTGCGCGTCACTAGCTCGGCGATCTTCTCTTGGAGGGCGGCCTTGTTCACCTGATACGGTAGCTCGGAGATTACGATACGGAAGCGGTCCGTGCCGCTTTCTTCCACGGTCGCGCGGGCGCGCATGACGACCCGGCCGCGCCCGGTGGCATAGGCGTCGCGGATGCCTTCCACTCCGACGATGAGTCCGCCGGTGGGAAAGTCCGGCCCGCGTACCAGACGCTGGAGCTCCTCGACGGACGCCTCGGGATCGTCAATCAGGCGAATCAGGCCATCGGCCACCTCGCTCAGATTGTGCGGCGGGATTTTTGTCGCCATACCCACCGCAATGCCCTCCGCACCGTTGAGCAGCAGGTTGGGCAGCCGGGCCGGGAGCGCCAGCGGTTCCTGCTCCGTGCCATCGAAGTTGTCGTCGAAGTCAACGGTCTCTTTCTCGATCTCGACCAGCAGTTCTTCCGCAATCGGGGTCAGGCGGGCCTCGGTGTACCGGATCGCAGCGGGCGGGTCGTTGTCAATGGAGCCGAAGTTGCCCTGACCATCAACCAGTGGATAGCGGAGCGAGAAGTCTTGGGCCATCCGCACCATCGCGTCATAGATCGCACCTTCGGAGTGCGGATGGAACTTCCCCAGCACTTCGCCAACCGTGCGCGCACTCTTCTTGTAGGCGCTGTTGGCGCGGGTGCCATTGGACCACATGGTATAGAGGATGCGCCGCTGGACCGGTTTGAGGCCGTCGCGGGCATCTGGGAACGCCCGGCCGACGATGACGCTCATGGCGTACTCGAGGTAGGAGGCCCGCATCTCCGCCTCGAACTGAATCGGCCGCACGATGCCGATGCTGTCGGTCATGGACCCTCCGTGTGTCTGCATGTGGGGCCGGCCGCGGTGTGTGGTGAGGCCGACGAAGCGAGTAGATCAGAGGCCAATGAGGCGCCGCCAAGCGCAGCCGGGTGGTGGCTCCGGATACACGCTTTGGAAAGCGGCAAACGCCTCATATACGCATGGTAAGTATACCGCATTACCGAGATTTGTGACGTCTGACGGTGGTGTATGACCGGGCGAGTACCGCTAGTCCGTACACAGGAATTGCCCAACCCGGCTGGAGCCGGACCGCTTACAGCCGGGGCAGGATGAGGGCGAAATCGAGCCAGGCGACCAGGCTGCCGAGGAGCGTCCCGCCGGCAACTTGGGGGATGGTGTGCCGGGAGGCACGCACGCGTGCCCAGCAGACGAGAGGCACAATGAGTATCCCCGGCAGAGCCGTAGGACCCAGTATGTTGAGCAGCGCCGTGGTCGGGAGGGCGCTACCGGCGGCGTGCATGCTGATCTTCCAGCGTTGGGTAATCGCCGCCATCAAAACGCCCAAGAGCACATAGCCGAGGGCGAGCGCCCAGATGTGCTCCGGGGCGGAGAGGCGGATCAACACCACGGCGCCGATGGCGCAGCTGAGGGTGCAGACGAGGTAAGGGTGTAGCCGCTCTTCGGTAAACACCAGCTCGATGCCGCCGTGAATGCGCTGTCGCCGGATGAGCCAGCCGATGTAGGCGGTCGGAATAATGACCATGAAGAGCATACTCACCAGTGCCGTGCGCGCCGCGACCAGCGGGTCGGCGACCAGATACGCGCTTAACACGACCAGCGTGCCGGTGGCAACCAGCGGCGGCATGAAGATGATGCCGACGAGCTTGGCCCAGCGATGCTGCTCGGCCGCCGCCATTGAAGAGGCTGGCGTGTCGTCGCTCGGTAGCTGCGCTACTGCCGCGCCGGAAGCGGACGATAGGGCCAGAGGTGGTGTGCTTTCGGCGCCGCTGGCTGGGCCGTCAACTGCTTTCATAGAGGCCACTACGTCCCCCGCTCTTCCGAACCAACCGCACGTGCTCTAAGCGCATCCCGCGGTCTACAGCCTTGCACATATCGTAGACGGTCAGCCCCGCCACCGAGACCGCCGTCAGCGCCTCCATCTCCACACCGGTCTTGCTCGTGGTGCGTACCTCGGCTTCAAGCAGCAGGCGTGACTGTGCGCGGTCCCAATCGAAGCGCAAGGTGGCGCTGGTCAGCGGCAGCGGATGGCAGAGTGGAATAAGCTCCGCAGTCTTCTTGGCCGCCATGATACCGGCCACTTGTGCTACTCCGAGCACGTCACCCTTCCTGAGCCTTTGGCCCGCCGGGTCAGAAGGTTGCCCTTCCTGCTGGGCAATAATCAACTCCAGTGTGGCTGGTTCCATCACCAGCTCGGCCCGCGCGACGGCCTCACGCTGAGTGTCGGGCTTTGTGCCCACGTCCACCATGCGTGCCCGACCGGCAGCATCAAGGTGCGTCAACGATCCAGGAGCAGTGCTCATTGTGCCTCCTAAGCATACCACGCCGTAGGAGTGTTTGTAGGGACATAGCGGGTTACGCCTACCCTGGCAACAGCCGTATGCAGGGGCGGGAGGTCTCAGCGTGCCGGCGCCGGCGGCGCGGGACTGATGGGTACGGCGAGGCGGTCTTCGCCCACGACGATGGTCCCGTCGAACACCGCCGCGGCCTCGGCACACATGCGCTCGCGAAGACCGGGGACGAGCACTTGCTCCGTGAGATGTACGAGCACGAGGGTACGCACGCCGGCCTCTTGGGCGGTGCGGGCCGCATCGAGGTGGCCGGAGCAGGCTTCAGTCATGCGAGGGTCGGCTTCCTCACCGTTGATGAAGTGGCACATGTGCAGGAGCACGTCGGCCCCTTGCGCCAGCTTGGTTAGGCACGGCGTCGGTGCGGTATCACCGCTGTACACGACGCTCCCGCCGGCCGCATTCAGCCGGTACGCGACCGAGTGCAAGTGCGGTTGGCAATGGCGCGTCTCGGCCACCGTCACCTGCCAGTTGGTACCGGGTACGCTGGCGCCGTCCTGGACTTCCGTGACGAGAGGCTGCGGTCGCTGCCGCGGCAAGACGCCACCCCGGCGCTGATAGATGGCCTGGCTGCTCCCGTGCTGGGTCCTGCCTTCCAGGTCCGGTCCCCAGACGCCGGTCTCGTCGAAAAGCAGGCGTGTCATCCGCGCCACGCCGCGGGGACCGTAGACCGCCAGATCGGGAATGTGCCCGGCGCCCTGATCCCAACGGGTCAGCACCAGGTAGGGATAGTCATTGCAGTGGTCGTAGTGGAGGTGGGTGAGGAACAGGTGGGTCACCTCTGTGGGCGCGACGCCGACTTCCAGCAGCCGCCGTACTGCCCCCGGCCCACAGTCGAAGAGCAGCCGATCATCACCGCACTCGATCAGAAAGCTGGCGCTGGCCCGGTCGAGCAGCGGAGTCGGCGTACCCGTACCAAGTAGCCTGAGTTGTAGGACCATGGTGGCTCCGTATCCGTCCTCTGCGAATGGTGCAGCTAGTGTGCCATAGCCGGCCCCCGTCATTGCGGCGAAAGCCGCGATCCATGCTCCCTGCTGCGGCGGGAAGGCCGTAGGGGGCCTGTTGCCGACTGCGCCCGGGAACACGGGCAGCCACAAGGGTTGCCCCTACGGCGGCTTGGCGCCGGCTGTAGACCCGGCTGCTGCTATCCTTTGCAGGGCATTGTCCACCCTCGCGTTGACAGCACAGGCCGGCGACCGAACGCTGGCATGACAGGTTCTGCACAATCCGAAGGAGCTATAGCGGTGCCCACCTGGCGGTCAGACGTATGATCCAGCGTGCGTTCTCGCAGCTTCCGGCCGTCTATCACGCAGTCCACCGGGCCACGTGGCTGCACGTGCTCGTCATCCTCGCTGCCGGTGCCGCCCTCCGCTGGCCGCTCTTGGCGCTCGCGCCCTTCTTCACTACTGATGGTGCCTGTTGCTACTACCATTCTGCCGCTAACCAACTCCTCGCGGGTCAGCCCTTCGACTCGCACCTGCACTATCCGCCGGGCTATTCACTCTTCCTCGCCGCCATCCTCGCCGTCACCGGGGGCAGCACTGCGGCTGCCATGCTCGTCCAGCATCTCATGGGTCTCGCTGCCGGCTTGCTGGTCTATCTCATTGGCCGTCGCCTGTTTGGTCCTCTGGTCGGTCTAGTGGCTGCGCTGCTGACCGTGCTTGACGTGGAGTTGGCGCTGTACGAGCACGCGGTCATGACCGAGACCCTCTTTGCCCTGCTCCTGCTCTGTGTCCCTGCGCTGGTCCTGTTGACCTGTCAGAACGGCACCACCATACGCTCATCGGATCGTGCCGTTCTGGCGGGTCAATTGCGCTTGCCTGGCTCCATCTGGCTGAAAGTAGCGGGCTTTGGACTGCTGGCCGGCGCTGTGACATTAGTCCGGCCCACGGGGACTTTTCTGCCCTTCTTGGTGCTGCTCCTGCCGGGGCTTGACTCAGTGCGTGATGCTGCCGGAGCCGCCGCCAGGCCGGCCTGGTACCGGCAACTCTGGTACGCCAGCCGGCGAGTACGGCTGACGCTGGTGGCTCTCATGGGGATGGCCCTCATCGTGGTACCGGTTATGGTCTGGAATAAGCAGACGCATGGGGTGTTTGCCCTCACCTCGTCGTTCCAGCGCAACATGCTCTATCCGATTGAGGAAGCCCCAGAGCGCCTGCTGCAGGGACGTGGTGACGGAGACCCGTTGCTCGGACGAGTCAAGGCGACCATCAGTCACCACCCCACATCGCCCTGGGTAGGGCCATATGGCCTGCTGCAGGACCGCTTTCACCTCTCGAACGCGACGCTGGATCGGCTGCTGATGCGCGCGGCGTTGGACTTTGTACTTGCCGATCCGCTGGCCTACATCGGTAGGACCATGCGCCGGCTGCCACGGCTCCTGACGGCAAGCGGGACCACTGCCGTGGGCCTTGTGCAGTGGGGAGATCAGCAGTACGCCAACGCCGGCGGGCCGGCCCAGTTGGGCGTCAGCGCGTACGACTATGAGGCGGACTTAACGGCGGCGCAAGTCTTCGATCAGCGGACGGAGTTCTTGCGTTATAGCCACTATGCCTGGGTACTGCTCGTCCTGGCTATCTTTGCCGGAACCCGATATTACGGCCGCTCTGCCCTGTTCGTGGCTGTGATTCTGGTCATCACCGTGGTGTCTGCTGGCGTAATCAACGATGACGCCTTCCCCCTGCGGTATAGATTCCCGGTGAACTGGGCGATCTACCTCCTCGCCGCGGCTGGCGCGGCCGGAGTGTTCAGCATGGTCCGGGCCGTGCTGAGGAACCCCGCCGGTCGGTGGCGTGGCCTATGGCCTATGCCACCGGTCTGGCCGACCATCCGGCGCGGTCAGTTGCCGGTGCTTGTCGCGCTGCTCGCCACGGCGGTCGTGCTGGCAGCTCTGGCTGCGGGACACCAAGCCTTCACTCATCGCCCGCAGGTGGTTCGCCCTCTGGCCACACTCGGCAGCGCGGGACCGCCGCTGAGTGCGCTGCTTGCTGCGGCTCGTGCCACCACGCCACAGTTGGCACCGGCGCCACGGGCTGCGGTCTTGCTGCTTGCCGCCGACCAGTCCGTTGACGTGGTGGGTCCGGTGGAGGACCGGCCGGATGGCCAACGCGATCATGCCGTCCTGCTCGCGCTCGGTCAGGAGGTGCATGACCAGCGCGTAACCTTCGTTGAACTCCGGGCCGCTGACGGGACCCTGTGGGATACGACGGGGTGGTACCGCCCGCTGCTTGTCTTCCAGCTGGAAGGGGGGGCGGTCCTGTCACCGCGGGCTGTACCGGGGCCTGTGCCTCCGCAGTTGCTTGGCGGTGATCACCTTTTGCTGCTCGCCGCCGCGAGGAGCATTCCACCCGACACGCCGGCCTTCCGCGAGGTGACGCTCCATTTCCGCGATAGTCAAAGCCGCACGTATCCGATTGATCCGGTCCCCGTGCCGGCCAGCCGGGTAGCTCCTATCCAGGCGTTGATGCCGGAGCAATGGCTGGCGCGCTACGCGGCACCGGACGCTCGCGTGGCCGTCATCCACCGGGAAGCGGCCATGATTATGGCGGCGCACGTGGCCCCCTACGCTGCGCTGGAGTCTCTTGAGCTACCGGCCGATGACCGCGCCGCGATCCGCAAATGGCTGCACGCCGAGACGCTGCAACGCCACGCGATCCAGTACGTTTGGGGGCACTCTGCGTCCCTCAAGGGGGAAGCGGCGACGGCCGTGCTGGACCCCACGCGCCTGCGACCGGTACTGCTCCACGTAGAGCCTGGCGAGTGCCCGGTGCGCTGGCGGGGCCTGTTCGTCGTCGCCACCGCCGCGGCAGCGACCGCCGCTCCGCTGGTCCCGCTGACAATCCCGCACCCGCTTGGCGAGGACGAGTTTCAGGGCGCGCTGCGCTTTGAGGCGGGCGTGGCCGGGACGCTGGCGCCGGGCGCGGCCACGACGATACAACTGGAAGTGACCAACCGGAGCACGCAGCGGTGGTACGGCACGTGTAGTACCCGGGACTATCCGGTGGGAGTGGCGGTAGAGGGGCGGCGTTCACCGGAGGCCTCTTGGACGCTCATCGGAGAGGCGCTGTTGACGGACGACCTGCCGGCCGGGGCGACGGCCGCGGTGGCAGTGGAGATCACGGCGCCGCGGGAAGTGGGCCGCTACGAGCTGCGGGCGCGGCTGGTGCAGCGGCCGGATCGCGTCTCGCCGGCAACGCCGGCTATGGCCAGCCTGGTGGTCTCGGATTAGGTGTGATTTCGAGACCCCGTCATCGAGAAGACAAGGCCCTGTAACATCCCCGCACTTCTCGGCCAAGTAGTTCATAAGGCCAGAGTGAGTGGGCAGCCGCGGCTGCGATGGCCTGGCGAGGTTTCGGGAGATGCGCGTGACGCGAGAGATGACACGCGATGTGCCGGCGGCTGTCTCGGAGCTTTCCGATGACAGCGCCAGCGCATCGCCAAGTGCCGTCTTGGGCGCGGGCATCGAGCACGACTTTGTAAGCCTGCAGCGCGCGGTGGAGTTGCTCGTGTGGCGCTTCCTCGTGCAGCAAGGTCGTCCACTCGACCATGAGGCGCTCCGTGCTACCGCGGAGGACGTGCTTCAAGAGGCTATTGCGCGTGTCCTGCAGCGGGCGGCAGCGTATGATCCGCAGCGCTCGGCGCATGCCTGGGTGCTCGGGTTTGCCATCAAGGTGCTCCAGGAGCGGCGCCGGCGTGAGCACCGTGAGCGCCAGTATCTCGTCACCGCTACCGGCGGCGCTGCCTCGGAGGCGGAGCACGCTGCCGACACCCTGCTGGAGCGTGTCAGCGACCTAGCAACGACCGACCGGCAAGGGCTGCTGGAGCTGCTCGATCTCGTGAGCGCAGCCGACCGGCGAGTCCTCACGTTGCGGTTTGTCTACCGGCTGCGCGGGCGAGAACTGGCCCAGGAACTGAGTATCTCGCATGGCGCCGCGCGCACACGGTTGAGCCGGGCGTTGAGCCGCTTGGCCACAGCCTATCACCGGGCCGACCGGTTCGCTGAAGAGGGTGTGGCAGAGGAGGGCTAATGATGCCAGACACGAATGGCTTGCATGACCGGCCAGCGCCGCACGACCCACACGATCCACCAATGGAAAACGGTGGTGTGGCCCCGGCCGATCACCGCGAGCGGCAGCGTGAGTTGGTGCTGTGCCGCTATGTGAAAGCCTTTGACCGCGGGGACTTGGCGGCGCTGGCCGCTGCCCTGGCGCAGGCGGCCGACGATCCGGAGCTTGACCGCCAGATCATGGCGGTGAATACGGCTCTGCACAGCGAGGCGGGACTCCGGCCGTTGGCGACGCCGGCGGCGTTCGCCGCTCGTCATAGCCGCAGTGGCGAGCGTGCTGCCGAGACGGTTGGTACCGCTGCCGCCGGTGCGACTGCCGGCGTCCAATCTCGCTCGCCGCGGCCGGCCATTGCTGGCCGGCGGAAAGGGGAAGTGCCGATGGCAGTTTCGAGACTGCGTTCCTGGTTCACGTGGCTGGCCAGCCAGTGGCGCTGGCGGCTGGCCGCGGCGGTAGCCGTCGTGGCGGTGCTGCTGGGTGGTGTGTTGGCGACGCCGGTGGGCCGGGCCGTGGCGACGGAGTTGCTGGGGCAGTTCCGGGTGCAGAAGTTCGCCCTCATCACGGTCGCGCCGCAGGACCCGGTGGCTAACTTTGCCAGCCTGGAGCAGTTCGGCACGCTGCACGTGCCTGAAGATATGCAGGAAGGGAGTACGGAGGCGACCAGCGTTGCCGCGGCCGCGGAGCAAGTCGGCTTTACCGTCCTGCCGCCCACGCACCTACCCTCCGGCCTCTCGGCAGACCCGCAGGTCCACACGATGCCGGCTTCTACGGTGAGCTTCACCGTAGATCGGGACAAGGCGCTGGCCTACCTGGCCGAGCAGGGTTACTCCGACGTCAGCGTGCCGGAAGCGCTGGATGACTCCACCATTCATCTGACCATAGCGGCAGCCGTGCTTTTGATCTACGGCGACGATGCCGGGCAAGTATCGCTGGTGGTTGGTCAGTCACCTAGCCCGACGGTGACTGTCTCCGGCGATGCGACACTGGAGCAGTTCCGCTCGTTCCTGTTGAGTTTGCCGGGCCTCCCGGCCGACACGGTAGCCCAGCTACAGGCGATTGACGACTGGACGCAGACGTTGCCCATCCCCGTACCGCAAGATGAGGCCGTCTCCCAGCACGTCACGGTTGATGGAGCACCTGGCGTCAGCGTGCAGGATGCCCAGACGCGGCACGGGGTTGTGCTGTGGCAGCGGGACGGCATGGTGTACGGCGTGGGCGGGAGCTACGGCGAGCAAGAGCTACTGGCCGTCGCTGCCTCCCTCCAATAGCGACCATGGCTGCACGTACCGATGCCCAGTCGGAATGGGCCATCGAAACCGAGGGACTGCGGAAGGTCTACGGTCGCTTCGTCGCCCTGGATGACCTCACGCTCCGCGTCGCGCCCGGTGAGGTCTTCGGCTTTCTCGGACCGAACGGCGCCGGCAAAACGACGGCGCTCAAAATCCTGCTCGGCTTGGCCGCCGCGACCAGCGGAAGCGGGCGCGTTCTGGATCGGCCGGTTGGCGACCGGGCGGCGCGGCGGCACGTCGGCTACCTCCCGGAGCACTTCCGGTTTCCCGACTGGCTGACCGGCAGCGAATTCGTGGATATTCACGGCCGCCTCGCCGGGCTGTCACGCGCCGAGCGCCGCGAACGAGTCCCCCAGGCGCTGGCCACCGTCGGGTTGACGGCGGCGGCCGATAAGCAGCTCCACACCTACTCGAAGGGAATGCAGCAGCGTGTCGGACTGGCGCAAGCCATTGTCCACCGTCCCACACTGGTCTTCCTGGACGAGCCGACCTCGGCGCTCGACCCGGTTGGTCGCCGCGACGTGCGGAATCTGATCACCAGGCTCCGTGACGAGGGCGTGACGGTCTTCCTCAACTCGCATCTCTTGAGCGAGGTCGAGTTGGTGTGTGACCGCGTAGCCATCGTGAACCACGGCCGCGTGGTACGCGCTGGCGCGCTGACGGACTTGCTCGCCGGTGAGCACGTCCTGCGCCTCACGGTAGACAGTGCCACCGCGGAGTTGGTGGCGACCCTCCGCGCTTGGGGCGCCGTCGAGTGCCTGGACGAACGCGAGCTACGGATAGTCACTTCGGGACCGGAAGTGGCCCCAGCGGTGGCCGCGGCGGTCGTCGCGCAGGGTCGGCAGTTGTTCGCGTTGATTCCCGAGCAGCACTCCCTGGAGGAGGTCTTTCTGGGGGCGCTCGGTGCAGCCGGTGACGCAGAGGCCGCGACGCCATGAACCATCCCGTCATTCTCGTCGCGGAGCTGACGATCCGCGAAGCCGCGCGTCGGCGCATTTTCCTGGCCATTATCCTGCTCAGTCTGCTGTACGTGGCGCTCTTTGGCCTCGGTTTCGGCTTCTTGATTCAGGAGGTTGCGCGGGAAGAGGCGGCCCGGCCGGCGACTGAAACGGCGCCGCAGGCCGCCATGCTGGTGCCGCCGATCATGACGACCCTGGGCATCTACGGCCTCAATCTCATGGCCGGTGGCGCAGCGCTGTTCTTGGGCGCCGGCACGCTCGCCGGTGAAGTGGCCTCGGGGCTGATGCAGGTGGTGGCCGCCCGGCCGTTGCGTCGCGGCGACATCGTGGTCGGCAAGTGGCTGGGCCTGCTGGTCATTGCCACCCTCTACATGGCCGGCACTTTCGCGCTGCTGCTCCTCGTCGTGTGGGTCCTGTCGGGCTACGTGCCGCCGTTGCCACTGCCGGCCGTCGGGCTGCTCGTGCTGGAGATGGCTCTGCTGCTGGCGATTGCCCTGCTGGGGAGCGCGCTCTTCTCCACAGTCACGAACGGCATCGTCATCTTCATGCTCTACGGCGCAGCCTGGATCGGCGGTTTCATCGAGCAGATCGGCGCGGCGTTGCGGAGTGACCTCATGGTCAACTTGGGCATTGTCGTGAGCCTGCTGATGCCCAGCGACGTACTCTGGCGGGCGGCCTCGTTCTACTTGCAGCCGTCCTGGCTGCTCTTGATGCAGAACGCGGCGGCTGCCGGCACGGGCCTGCCGTTCGCTGCAAGCACCCCCACCGCCCCGGCCATGCTGATCTGGGCCGGCCTCTACACCGTCGCGGCGTTAGGCAGCGCTATCGCCGTCTTCAGCCACCGCGACCTGTAGCTGCGGCCCCCCACCGCTTCACAAGGGCAGGTTTTTTGCGTGGAGGCGCGATTCATCGTGCCCAGTCCTCCGTCATTCCGCTTGACTTTCAAGACAGTTGCCTCCCTCCAGGGAGAGGGGATCATGCGGTTGGCAGCAAGTCCAAGAGCCGATTTTCGATGAAGAGGCGGCGGAGGCGTTCTGCCGCAGTTACGCCCTGCCGGATAGCGTCCCGCTGGCCGTCGGGCGGGAGTCCAAAGTCAACTCTGGGGACCTTTAGCCGAATGCTTGCTGATTTCCCGGCCTCCGCAATGGTCATATCGGAATCCAGGACACCGGCGACCGCGTCTTCAAGTGTTGCGACCTGCGTATTGGAAAACTGGAGGTCAGCATTTTCGTGGCTTGGCTTGTAGACAATTTTCGCCCTACCCTGGGTTGCAGTGGAAGATACGCCAGCGGCACTGAAGTGTATGAAGCCGGCTCGCGTGGGCTTGCTGCTAGGCTCCTTCATACGCAGCTTGGGAGCTTCGGAATTTACGCAATCCCAGATAGCACGCCATACCCGGGTCGTCGCCTCACTAGGTTGCGGTTTATAACCCCGTTCGTGGGATTCAATCCCATTTTTCAGGGTTTGGGCAAGGAATCCGGTTCTGGGATCGCCAGAACCGGATAGCGCCGCAATGACGTCTTCGTAGCTGATCTGGCGGTCAAAGAGATCGCTGCCTTCGTGCTCGAAGTATCCCCCGGGGGCCAGCAGGACAGTCTGGACTTCAGATTGAGAGGGCAAAGAGGCCTGCCAGCGTTGGGCCCGAGCACGGTATCTCTCAGGTTGGTCCGGTTGGAACTCGGCGTCTATCTTGTCTTCAATGAGCAGGACCAAGAAATCGGCGCCAGATTTGAAGATCACTACGATATCTGTCTCCCCGTCAGCCTCATTCCAAGACACCCGTGCGTACTCAAACTCGCCGACACCACTATTCCAGCCTCCCAGGAACAAATCCCGGAGCGGGCCTGGTGCGTGAAGTTCGCTGCATATCAGCAGGTCAATGTCCCGCTCATGCGGCCGTTCCACGGGTGGGCGGTTCCTCAGGTGATCCAAGGGTGTCGAATTGGTCATTGCGTCTCCAGATACGTCGGATGGAGTTGCGACTGGGAGAAGGCTGGCTTATACAATAAGTCAGCCCAATGCCGGAACCACGGGAGACGGAAGTATGCCAGGCATGACGGCGGACGAGCTGGAGCGCAAGGCCCTACGCATCCAAGCGGTGGTCGAGGAGCACACGTTGCAAGCGCACGGCATGGTGCCGATGTTCGTCCGCCCGACGGACTACCAACTGCCCACCGCGGAAGACTACCGTGGGATGGCGCCGCATCGCGCCCTGAAGGGGAAGACCGAAGCCGAGCTAGGCCTGCCGCCGATGCATGTCTGGCGAGCCTGGGAGAACACGTCCGCCAATACGGGTTACTACCTCGGGGCGATGACGTACCGCTACCGCTGCACCAGCGACCCCGACGTGCTGTCAATCTGCCGCCGCACGTTGGCCGCCCTGAAACACATCTACGACATGGGCGCCGAGTTCCACGAGCCGGGGTTTCTAACCAAGCCGTATGGTGGGGTCGCTACCACGCAGGCCTCCGGCGATCAGCTCCAGTGCGTGACCGTTGGCTTGGCCGCCTACCGCCACATCGCGGGGCCGGAGGACACCCGTACCATTGACGAGATGTTCACCGGCTTCGCCGACTATGAGATACGTCAGGGGTATTGGCCGAAGCCGGGCGGGTACTTCGGGCACACGTTCGATCTGGACGGCTGGGATTGGACCAAGGGCGAGTGGGAGCACGGGGCGATCTACGCACCCGTGCTGTATCACGCCTGGCTTGCCACCGGTGAGCCGCGGTACCTCGATGAGATTCGGCGCTGGTATCGGGCCTGCGAGAATGAGACGAAGTGGCTGGGTGGTGTCGGCGGCTCGGCGTGGAGCGCTCCCGCGCGCATGCTGTATCTGCCGAGTCTGCTGATGGAGCTCGATCCGTGGCACCGCGACCGGTGGCGTCGCTTTATGGCCAACGCTTTCGCGGTGACCAAAGATGCCGTGCTCCCCGACGGTACCGCCTACTCGTCCAGTAAACGCGACCCCCGGACGGGGAAGCACATCCCGGTGGATCGCGGCTGGGGTGGCGGCCCTACGCGCACTGGCCGCAGCGCCGCCTTCGGTTGGGGGTGCGTCAACGCGCAGCGCTGGTTGCCGGGCGAAGACCTAGTGGGCGTGGCACGGATCATCCTGGAGCAGCTCGACCTCGATACCTTTCGCTTCATCATGCCCCTAGACCCGGCGCAAGCACTCCCCCCGGACTGGAAGATCGAGGGCGAGCTGCTCGATCATGACTCGCTGGTCGGTTGGCTGTGGATGTACTGGGAAGGGCGCTTCCGCGGCTGCTGGTAGGTGGGCTAGGAACTGTCCCCCCTATGGTCCCCCCGTTGCGACGGGGGGACGTGGATTCCCGCGAAAGCGGGAATGACGGGGCGAGGCGGACATGCAGACGTTGGAGATCGGGGACGGCGAGGGCTGGTGCTTCGTCGGGAGCCGCTGGCGGGACGGACCGGCGGAGTATGCGGTGCCGCCCGACGTGTTCTCGCTGCGAATGGCCTTCCACACGGCCGCGGCCTACGGCGACATCGCGGTCGAGTGTGACTTCCAGGCCGGCTACGCCGCCACCGGCGCCGGTGACGCGGGCATCATCCTCCGCGCTCAGGATGCACGTCACCACTATTGGGTACATACCCCGTGGGTGGGGCAAATCACGCGGGCAAAGCACTTCTGGCTGGCGATCTCCAAAATGGACGCCTCTGGCTGGGCACGGAACCTCGCGCTGCAAATAGTGCCCGGCGTGCCGGCGGAGACACATCGTTGGTATCGCTTGCGAGTAGAAGCACAGGGACCACACATCCGCACCTGGGTTGACGGCGTGCCCGGGCCGGCCGTGACCGACGAGTTCTACAGCGCCGGTGACACGCCGGGTTGTGTCGGGATGGCCGGCTACGGCGAGTTTCGCTGTAGGGAGCTACGGGTGGCAGCGGACCAGGCGGCGCTGCCCTTGGACTGGTCACCGGACTCGCCACAGATCGCCTGGTTTGCGCTACTGCCGAACTTCCGAGGCATCACGGACCGGCAGAAACCGCACAACCTGCGGCGGCTGCCCGACGAGACGCTGGTGCTGACGTTCGACGACCGCGAGGCGCACTACACCACGCGGTCACACGACGGCGGCGCGACCTGGGATGAGCCACTGGTGCTGTCTGCGGAATGCGTCGGTGCCCTGCACGTGACGCGCGAGGGCCGGCTGTGGGCGTGCAACTTCGTCGAGGGCGTGTTTCGCCGGAGCGAATCGACCGACGGCGGTCGGACGTGGGGACCGGTGGAGGAGTACCCGCTGACCGAGCCGTGGCCGGATGATCCGCCGCTGGGGCCGAACTTCTACGGGCAGGGCATCTATGAAGCGCCCGATGGCACGCTGGTCGTGTTCCTGCACGGGGCCTTGGCCGAGAGTCACGAGCACGATCTCTTTACATGGGGGTCCTACAAGGCGCAGGTTTACTCGATCCGCTCCACCGACGGGGGCAAGACCTGGTCGGCGCCGGTCAACGTGGACGGGGTTCGCAAACAGGGCGGCCAGCGCGGCGTCCTGCCTGGCTGCCTGGACCTGATCGAGCCGGTCGCGTCGTTCACGGCGGACGGGCGGCTGCTGGCGTATTGCCGGCCGATCTACAGCCCGACGATGTGGCAGGCGACCTCATACGACGCCGCGCAGACGTGGGACGCCGTCGCCATCGGTCCGTTTCCCGGCTACTCGGCCGGGATGATCTGTACGTCCAGTGGGGCGCTGCTGGTCGCGCACCGCTTCCCGAACACCACCATCCATACCAGCCTGGACGGTGGGCGGTCGTGGGACGCCGGTACCGGCGTGGATTGGCCGGCGTGGGCGAGCGGCAAGTTTGTCGAGGTGGCCCCGGACGTGGTCCTGTTCGTCTACCGGGACGATCATATCCGGCACATGCGCGGCCAGTTCATCCGCATCACGGAGCACGGCCTGGAACCGCTGCCGCGCGACTGGCAACAGCAACAGGAGTGATCCTCCTTAGCCACAGAGAACACAGAGAGCACAGAGTAGGGGACGGGGCGGGAGGCACTGAACCTAACCCCCGGCTCCTTCCTTGGCAGGGAAGCAACCGTCTTGAAAGTCAAGCGGAATGACTGACGACCAGCGGGGGCCGGTCGGACCAGGGCGAACCATGCTTGAGCATCGCGTTGAGGATCACCAGCAGCTTGCGCATACAGGCCGTGAGGGCCAGCGTCTTCGGCTTGCCCGCCGCCAGCAGGCGCAGGTAGCAGGCCCGGATCGCGGGATTGTAGCGAGTGGCAACCAACGCGCCCATGTAGAGGGTAGCGCGGACCCGCGCGCGGCCACCCCAGACGGTGCGTTTACCTCGCAGCGTGCCGCTGTCGCGGTTGAAGGGCGCCACGCCCACCAAGGCCGCGATCTGCCGGCGATCCAGGGTGCCCAACTCGGGCAGATAGGCCAGCAGGGTCAGGGAGACCGGCGTGCCCACGCCGGGGACGCTGCGCAGCAGGTCGTCTTTCGCACGCCACACCGGACTCTGCCGGAGGGTGTCTTGCCACTGCTGATCCAGATCAGCCAGGGCCTGCTCCAGCCAGGCGATGTGGGCTTCGATGTGGGGGCGGACGCCAGCGGTGGCGGTGCTGAGGCGATTGCGCTCCGCGACCACCATGATCTGTACCTGGTGCCGGCGCGTGGCCAGGGCGTGGAGCGCCTGGGTCTCGGCGTCCCGCCGCGGGCGCACGGGCGGGCGGACCGCCGCGGCGAAGGGCGCCAGGGTCGCCGCGGCGAGGGCGTCGGTCTTGGCCAGTTGCCCGGTGGCGCGGGCAAAGTTCCGCACCTGGCGGGGGGTGACCACCACCACCGGCAGGGCCGCCGTGGCCAGGGCCGCCACTACCGGCAGTTCCAGCCCCCCGGTCGCTTCCAGCACCACCAGGAGCGGGGCCAGGGTCTGCAGTCGGGCGACCAGGTGTTGGATGCCAGTCGCGTGGTGGGGGAGCGCCCAGCGGTCGTTCGTGGGCCGGACGGCCACGTCCAACTGCGCTTTGGCGATGACGATGCCGACGTAGGTTGCTTCCGGTTCCATTCCTGCCTCCTCCGCAGTACTGGCCCGTCCTTGCACGATGCGGGCTTGGGTAGCCCTGGCAACTGTTCGGGCTCTCGATGGGGAGGGGGTGCGGCGACCCGCGCTTCCCTGCGGTCTGCCGCGACCAAGGGGAGATCGGTCTGCCGCACCCCGACCGACCCAAGTAAAGTGGTTTTACCCACCACGACCAAGATACAAGGGGAGTCCGCGCGGCGGCCGGCAGCCCCTCCCTTCAGGGAGGGGGTTGGAGGTAGGTCCGGGATGAGGGCCAGTAAGGCAGGAGGCAGCATCGTATGTGTGGGCGGTACACCATTACAGCCGATGGCCAACAACTGGCATTCCGCTTCGGTGCGGAGCCGCCGGCGGCCGGGGTGGCGGCCCGGTACAACGCTGCGCCGACGCAGCAGCTGCCCGTGATCGTCAATGCAGAGCCGGCCAGCATCCAACTGCTCACCTGGGGCTTGGTGCCGGCGTGGGCGCGGGGCAAGACCGACGGGTCACGCCTCATCAATGCTCGCCTGGAAACGGCGGCCACGCGGCCGAGCTTCCGTGATGCTTGGCGGCAACGCCGCTGCCTGGTCCTCGCCGACGGCTTCTACGAATGGCAGCGCACCGCGCGCGGCAAGGTGCCGATGCGGATTACACTCAAGAGCAACGAGCCGTTTGCCTTCGCCGGCTTGTGGGATGAGTGGCACGGTTCCGGTGACGCGGCGTTGCGTACCTTCACGATCCTCACCACCACGCCCAACGACCTCATGTCACCCATCCACACGCGGATGCCGGTAATCCTGCGCCCGGAGCAAGAGACGGCGTGGCTCGATACGGAGTCGTCTCAGGACTGGCAGCGCGTCCTGAGACCGTTCCCGGCCGACCTGATGACCGCCTACCCGGTGTCGTCGCGGGTCAACTCACCGCGCTACGACGATCCTTCCCTGATCGAGCCGCTGGCCGCTACGGAACAGCGACTGCCGCTGGGGCTGTAGCAGCACGGCCTCCGCCGGATTGTGCGTTCACGTTCACGGTTGACTTCGTGCGGGTGGTACCATAGGGAGGACTAGGGCGACGTACTCCCGTTATTGCTAGGGAAATAAGGCCATCCGCCGTTCCAACTGGCGTGGGATTTAAAGCCGCACGGCGTCTCTGTGCCAACTTGGTAGTGCTTGCTCAGGTGATAGTCAAGGTGTCCTATCTCGCCCTCGACGTGGGAGACCGGCGTATTGGCGTGGCCGGCGCGGACCCGGAAGGGATCGTCGTCACGCCGCTGACCACCTTCACCCGGCGGTCGGACCGGCAGGTCGTGGCAGCCATCACCGCGCTGGCCGCCGACCGGGGAGCCGAGACAATCGTGGTGGGGTTGCCCTACACGCCGCAGGGCGAGATCGGGGAGCAAGCGCAACGAGTACAGGACTTCACGCGCCGCCTAGAGCGGGTGCCCGGCCTCACCGTCGTCTACTGGGACGAGCGGTACTCGACGCTGGAGGCCAGCGACCGGCTCCGCCAGAGCGGCGGGCGCCGGCGGCGGCGCGGTCGGCCAGCACGAATCGCCGCGCGCGAGCGCTTGGATGCAGCCGCGGCCGCCGTGATCCTGCAAGACTATTTGGATGCCCTGACCGCTGCCGGGCCGGCGTGTCACCAGCATGAGGCCGCCCCCAGGCCCTACTAGCGACGTTCCATGCGTATCGTTGTCTTGTTCCTGGCGCTGCTCGTCAGCACCGTCGTGGGCGTCGTCCTGCTCTTCAGCATGACTGGAGGGCCAGCGGCGCCAGCGGTTGAACAGGTGCCGGCCAGCCAACCGGACGATGCAGCGGTGGTCCCCTTCCTGGTCCACGAAGGCCAATCTACGGAGGAGATCGCGCAGGAACTCGAACGGGCCGGGCTGGTCAACAACCCGCTGGTCTTCCGGGTGATGGCCCGGCTGCGGGGTGTGGACGGCAAGCTCCAGGCCGGCGAGTACCAACTCCGGCGCAACATGAGCGTTGACGAACTGCTGGTCGTGCTCCAACATGCACCGGTGAAAGAGCTGACTGTCACCTTCATCGAAGGGTGGCGGATGGAGGAGTTTGCCGCGGCGCTCCAGCGTCGGCAACTGCTCGACGGGGCGGCATTTCTGGCGCTGGTCCGGCGGGGAACCGCGGCCCACTCGTGGCTGCGCTCGCGCCCCGACGGCGCATCGCTGGAGGGCTATCTTTTCCCCAGCACCTACCAACTCACCGAGCAGACAACGCCGCAGGAGCTTCTTGACAGACTGCTGCGAAAGTTTGGGGAGGTGCTCACGCCGGCGATGCGGGAGCAAATCCGCAGCCAAGGGCGTACCATCCACGAGGTCGTGACGCTCGCCTCGATAGTAGAGCGCGAGGCGGTGCTGTCCGGCGAGCGCCAGCGGATCGCCGGTGTTTACGTCAACCGCCTGCGCGAGGGTATCGGCCTGTACGCCGATCCCACCGTGCAATACGCGCTCGGCTATCAGCCGAGCACCGACACGTGGTGGAAGCGCCCCCTGCTATTCCAAGACCTGGAGGTGGACTCACCGTACAATACCTATCGGTATGCCGGGCTGCCGCCGGGGCCGATTTGTAACCCCGGTCTCGCCTCGTTGCAGGCAGCCATAGACCCGGAGGCACACGAGTTCTTTTACTTTGTGGCGAACGACGTGGCCGGCGATGGCTCACACGTATTCGCCCGCACCCTGGCGGAGCACGTACAGAACCAACAGCGTTACCAGCGACTAGGTACGATAAACCGATGAGCGCCGAGGTAAGGAGAGTGGGCAGTGTCAACCGCTGACCGCGTGAGCCGACTGCGGGAGCAACTCCGCGAGGGAGACTGCGACGCGGTGCTGATTACGCAAGCCGACAACCGCCGATACGTCACCGGCTTCACGGGCACCGCCGGGGCCGTCCTCATCACCGCCAGCGCGGCGCGGCTGCTGACCGACTTCCGCTATATCGAGCAGGCGACGCAGCAAGCGCCGGAATTCGAGGTGGTCAAGATACAGCGGCTGCATGAGGGACTGGCGGAGCAAGTGGACGAACTGGGGCTGTCGAGTCTGGCCTTCGAGTCCGAGGACATGACCGTCAAGCAGCACACGGAGTTGTCCGAGGCCCTGGACGAGGCCGAAAGCCAGGTAGAATTGCGGCCGGTGACGGACTGGGTAGAGGCCGCACGAGCCTCCAAAGACGACAACGAGATCGCCGCCCTGCGGCGCGTGGTACTGATCGGCGACCGGACCATGGAGGACGTGGCGCTCACGATGCGGCCGGGCATGACGGAGCGGGAGGTCGCTTGGCAACTTGAAGTGGGGATGCGCGAGCGGGGAGCGGACGGCCTGTCGTTCGACATCATTGTGGCGGCTGGGCCGAACGGGGCGATGCCGCACCATCACCCCACCGACCGGCCGCTCCAAGCCGGCGAGCCGATTGTCATTGATATGGGCGCGCGCTTGGACGGGTATTGCTCGGACCTGACGCGCACGTTCGTTTTGGGAGAGCCGGACGAGCGGTTCTGGGAGGTCTACACGACCGTCCTGCGGGCACAGCAGACGTGCGAGCAAGGCCTCAAAGCCGGGCTGAACGGCGTTGAGGCCGATGAGCTGGCCCGTGAGGTCATCGAGGCGGCGGGCTATGGCGATCAGTTCGGGCATGGCACCGGGCACGGGGTCGGACTGGCGATCCACGAGGCGCCGCGCCTCTCGCCAATCGCCTCGGATGATCCGTTTCCGGAAGGCTGTGTCGTCACGGTGGAGCCGGGGATTTATCTACCCGATTGGGGAGGAGTGCGGATCGAGGATATGGTTGTAGTGGGTGCGGACGGTATCGAAATACTCACCAGCGCCCACAAGCAGCCGACCGTGCCGCTGGTCTAGTACCCACTAGCCATTGAAACGACCGAGGAAGGAGCAGCAGGACGTGATCACTGCCGGCGAGTTACGGCGCGGCGTTGCCATCGAGCTTGATGGTCGCCCGTTGGCTATCCTGGAATACCAGCACATCAAGATGGGCCGCGGTGGCGCACTGGTGCGGCTCCGGCTGCGGGACCTCCGCGAAGGACACATCACCGACCGGACGTTCCCGGCGAGTGAGCGCTTCACGCGCATTCGTGTCGAGCTGCGGCCCGTGCAGTATCTCTACACGGACGGCGACCTGTTCCACTTCATGGACACGGCCACCTATGACCAGATTGCGCTCTCGCCCGCGGCGGTGGGCGAGGCGACCAAGTACCTCAAAGAGGGGATGACGCTCGACCTCAACGTCGCTGCGGAAGAACCTATCGGTATCGAGCTACCGCCCAACGTGGAGTTGCGGGTGACCGAATCGGAGCCGGGCCTCCGCGGGGACACGGCGAGCGGGGTAACGAAACCGGCGACGCTGGAGACGGGGGCGGTGGTGCAAGTGCCGCTCTTCATTGGGCCAGGCGAGCTGATCCGCGTAGATACGCGCACCGGCAACTACCTGGAGCGGGTGAGGGAGTAGCTTTGGCCAGCCGCAACAGAGACCCCAACGCCGGTCGGCGGAGAACGCGCCGGCGCCGCCGCTTGTCACGTGACGCGGGGCAACGGCTGGTCGCAGCACTGCACCGCGACCTACCGGCGGTCGTTGACCTGCTGGAAGGCACAGCGGTCGAGGAGTTGCGAATCGAGCAGGACGAGACAGTCTTCGCCATCAAGCGGCCGCTGGGCGTTGCCGCGCCGCCGGAGACAGTCATCGCCGGCTCCGACACAGAAATCCCCGAAGCGGCCACCTCCGACGCGACCACAGAGCAAGAACTGCCACCACCGGCGGCGGCGCCGCCGGACGACGCGCCACCGCCCGCTGAGAGCTGGACGATGACCGCGCCGTGCGTCGGAGTCTTCCGCGCCGGCAATCGCGCTGACACGGCGCCGCGGATCGAGGTCGGCGCCACCGTAGAAGCAGGCGAGGTACTCGGCTACGTCGAAGCGATGGGCGTGCTGAACGACGTGGAGGCCAGCTGCGCCGGCCTTGTCGGCGAGATCGCGGTCGAGGACGGTCAGCCCGTCGAGTACGGGCAACCGCTGTTCGTGCTCCGGGCCGAGGATCAGGCAGAACCGGACTCACCAGCCGAGTGAGTCCGGCTACGGGCATGATTGCGGCGCAAACGGTGACAGGCCAAGGCCGCACGGATGGTGCTAGGTGTGGTGCAGCTTTGACCTATCAGCGCGTGCTCGTGGCCCGACCCGGCGCCATCGGCGACACACTGCTCGTCGCTCCGGCGCTGGCACGACTGCGCCGGTCCTGCCCCCATGCACAGATCACGTATTGGGGCAACGAGTCGGCCGCACAACTCTTGCGCCAGATGGGCCTCGTGGATCGGGTCGTCTCGTTCGAGCACCTGGCGCTGACCCCGCTCTTCGTGGGCGCCAGCGGAATGCGCGACCCGGAGACGGCCAGCCGCATCGGAATGCTGCTCGACCACCCCGAGGCGGCGGTGCTGTGGCTGCGGCGGAGCGACGCCGTGCGGCAAGCGCTCGCCGCGCTGGGTTGCACCACGGTCGTCAGCACACCGTCGCTGCCGCCGGGCGCGTACACGGACGGCACGACCGAGCCGGGTGCCAACCCGCCGCACGTGGCCGCCTACCTGGTGCAAACACTCGACGGTTGGCTCGGGCAGGGGCCGCGCAGCGAGTTGTCCTGGCCGCGGCTGGCACCGACGACGGACACGCAAGAGTGGACGAATGCTCTCTGGCCGCGGCTGGGTCTCTCCGAGGACCAACCGGTTGTGGCGCTGCATCCGGGCAGCGGCAGTGCCCGCAAGAACTGGCCGGCAGAGCGGTTTGCATCCGTCGCTGCGCTACTGGCCGCACGGGACGTGGTGACGCTCTTGATTGCGGGGCCGGCGGACGCCACGGCCGCGGCCAAGGTGGCGGCGCTGGCCGGGGACTCCATCCGCCGGGTGCCGCCGGCAACGCTCGACCGGCTTGCGGCGCTGCTCGGCCGCTGCCGCGCCTACCTGGGCAACGACTCCGGCATCACCCACCTGGCAGCGATCACCGGCACGCCGACCGTAGCCGTCTTCGGTCCTACCGACCCCACGGTATGGCGACCACTGGGGCCGCACGCACGGGTAGTGTGCGCGGCTGAGCAAGGCGATACGGCTTGGCCGGTGGTGGCGGAGGTGGCCGCGGCGGTGTTCAACGCCTTGGACTGTGATGCCTCGCGCCCTGACGGGCCAAAGCCGCACGGATAGTGCCAGGTGTGGTGCGGCTTTGGCCCATCATCCGGCGCCCTCCTTGGGGGCCACAGCGGCCGGAGGCGAGGTTCTACTCGTCGGTGCGGCTCATCTGCTCCGGGGCGGTGATCCCCATGAGGGCGAGGGTGTTGGCCAAAACAATGCGCGCGGCCTCGACGAGCAGCAGTCTAGCTCTGGTTAGCTCCGGCTGGACCTCGTCCACGACCCGGCATTGCTCGTAGAACGTGTGGAACTGGCGCGCAAAGTCGAGCGCGAAGTGTGCCAGATGATGCGGCTGGAGCTGCCGCGCAGCATCCTCGACCACCTCCAGATAGCGCCACAGCCACCGCATCAATTGTTGCTCCGGCACGGAGGTCAACAGCGCCAGATCGGCCCCGGCCGACGCCGGGCCGTCCGTAAACCCGATTCGCTCCGCGTGCCGCCGAATGCCGGCCAGCCTGGCGTGCGAGTACTGGATGTAATACACCGGGTTCTCAGCCGATTGTCGCGCCGCTAGTTCCAGGTCGAAGTCCATATGGCTGTCCGGCGAGCGGGCGAGGAAGAAGTAGCGGCAGGCATCCGCACCAACTTCCTCGATGACTTCCGACAGCGGCACAATGTCCCCGGTCCGTTTCTGCAAGCGCACAAGTTCGTCGCCACGCTTGAGCGTCACCATCTGATGCACGATGATGACCAATCGGGACGGCTCCACACCTAGCGCCTCGGCCGCTGCTCTCATTCGCGGCACGTGTCCCTGGTGATCCGCACCCCAGATGTCAATGACCGTATCGAGGTGGCGCGTGAAGAACTTGTCGCGGTGGTAGGCAACATCGGAGATGAGGTAGCCTGGTACTCCCGTGCTGCGGACCAGCACGTTGTCCTTGTCGTCGCCGAGTGCGGACGAGGTAAACCATACGGCGCCCTCGCGCTCGGCGACGTAGCCCCGCTGGCGGAGCAAGTCGAGGGTGCTCGCTACGTCGCCGCGATCGAAGAGCGTCTGCTCGTGGAACCATACGTCGAACTCGATGCCCAGTGCATCCATGTCGGCACGGTGACGAGCCGTCATGTGCTCCATCGCCAAGCGTCCTAGCTCGGCAGCCGCTATGGAGCCGTTCTGACCCAACAGGGCGTCGCCCAACGAATCCGCGAGTGCGACGGCCTCGTCCCGCACGTAGTCGCCGTGGTAGCCGTCGGCCGGCACCTCGGCGTCGCCACCGAAGTGCTGTGCGTAGCGCGCGTAGACACTCTGGCCGAAGGCTTCCATCCGGCTACCGGCGTCATTGACATAGTATTCGCGCTGGACCTCTGCGCCGGTCGCCGCCAGCAGGTTGGCCAAGGCATCACCAAGCGCCGCGGCGCGACCACTGCCGGCGTGCAGCGGGCCGGTGGGGTTGGCGCTAACATACTCGACCTGAATACGCTGTCCCGCCCGTGCGTCGGTGTGGCCGAACCGCGCGCCGGCAGCGACGATGGCCGCCGTCTGGGCCGCCAGCCAGGTCGGCCGGAGCCGGAAGTTGATGAATCCGGCACCGGCGATGTTCACGCCAGCGACCATCTCGTCCGGCGGCAGCGCATCCACGATAGCGGTAGCGATTTGGCGCGGCGCCATGCGCGCGGCGCGTGCCAGCCGCATCGCCAGGTTGGTCGCGTAGTCGCCGTGTTCCGACCGCTGCGGCTGCTCGACGGTGAAGTCGGGCAGCGCAACCGCCGGCAGCTTTCCCGCCTCTTGAGCGGCTACCGCGCCACGACCAATGAGCCTGGCAAGACGCTGGCGCAGCGGTAGGATGGTGGCGGTCGCCATCGTGAGTCTCCTTCTGATCCTTCACCCGTCATTCCCGCGCACGTGGGAATCCAGGCTTGGCGGATCAAAGCTGGGGAATGAGCACTTTACCATTGCGAGCGAGCGGCAGGCCGGCGAACGCGCAGCGGTTGCCCCAACGGTCTATCGCGTCCTTGGTCTTGTACTCGTTGATGATCTTGTGTCTCGACCGGTTGGTGTAGTTGTGGCCGGCCGCGTGGAGCACCATCACGTGAATGAACAGCACGTCGCCGGGCTTGGCAAGCATCGGCACCGCCTCATAGCCCCCGACCTGGTCCTCGGCCACCGTGCGCCCATCGCGCGTCGGCCATTCGCCCCGCTTATGGCTGCCGGGCAGGACGGTCGTGGCCCCGGCGTCAACACCCGTCTCGTCGAGATAGATGATGGCGGCTGCCAGATCGGACGTACTGTGACGCTCATACGGCCAGTCCTGGTGCCAGCCCTGATGATTGGTAAAACCCGGCGGGTTGTTCCGCACCTTGCCGTTGTGGAAGTCAATGTCCGGCCCGAACAGGTCAACGAACACGTTGACGATGCGGGGATCGGTGATGTTGTTGAACCAGTATTCATTAGCGAGCGGCTGATCCATGATGCCCCGCACGTTCTTCGGGTTGTACGGGTCAAGCGGATAGCCGGGCACCGGCTCCAAGAAGTCATAGGACATGGCCTTGGGGCGATGCTCGGTATTGGTGATGAGGTCGTGAAACTCACGACGCATCTCGTCCATCTCCGCCGACGTGTACATGCCCTCGATTGCCAGGTATCCGTTGTCGGCGAAGAACCGCTGCTGTTCCTCGGTGAGCACCTTGAGCTGCCCGGTACTAGCCATCACACTCTCCCTATACTTTGACCTATACCCCCGGCCCCTTCCCGCCAGAGAAGGGGAGCCATTGCGGAACCCGGCGCTCCCCCTTTCGTGGGAAGACGGTCTACACGACAGCCTTTAGCCCCTTCCCTTCAGGGAGGGGAGGGGGGTAGGTCTCCCTGCCGTCCCGTTGGCGACGATATGTTGCATGATAGAGACAGACCGAGGTCGCCACGGCCACGTTGAGCGATTCCACGTGCCCCAAGAGCGGCAGTCTTAACAGCATATCGCACTTGGCGGCCACCAGGCGACGCAGTCCCGCCCCCTCCGATCCTACGACCAGAGCTACCGGGCGCCGGTAATCGGCTGCGTCGTAGGTCGTCGGCCCACGCGGATCGAGGCCATAAATCCAGAAACCGAGTCCTTTCAACTGGTCCAAGGCCGCGGCGATATTCGTAGCCCGCGCGATGGTGAGGTGCTCCAGCGCGCCCGCCGAGGCCCGGCTGACCGTCCCGCCGAGCGGCGCGCCGCGACGCTCCGGCACTACCACGCCGTCTACGGCCACGGCATCGGCCGTTCGCAGGATCGCACCGACGTTCTGCGGGTCCTGCACCTGGTCCAGCGCGAGCAGCAGCGGGTCATGGTCAGCCCGCTGCGCCGTTCGCGCCAGCTCACTCACCGTGAGCACCGGCAGCGGCGCCACCCGCGCGGCGGCGTTCTGGTGCCGCCGGCCGGGCACCAGTTGGCCCAACGCTTCCCGCGTCACCCACGTTACCGGTACGTCCGCTTGCGCCGCCTGTTGGCCGATTGTGGCAAGACGGCCGCGACCGGGCGGCTCACCCGCGAGCCACACCCGGTTCGCGCGGCCGGCGCGAATGGCCTCCTGGACGGGATGGATGCCCCAACGCCATGGAGCTTCCGAGGAGACAGTCGGGGCTGACTCCGGCTCTTTCCGCCGCGCGCGGCGCTGCGGCCGTGGCGCGGTCAACGTCGTCGCCAGTGCGAGCCGTCGGGACGATCCTCGATGGCGATGTCCAACTCGGCGAGTTGGTCGCGGACCGCATCGGCCAGCGCAAATTGGCGCTCCGTGCGGAGGCGCTGCCGCACCTCTACCAAGAGACCGATCAAGGGAGAAGCCGCCAGCTCCGCCTGCTGGTCACTCCGGCGCCAGGCGGTACCGTCGGCCCGATCTTCGAGTGTGATTCCGTCCGCCGCCAACCGGTCACGGATCAGGTCGGCCAGCGCATAGAGGCGCTCGGCGCGCAGCGACCGGCGCACGTCTAGCAGCAGGCTGAGGAACGGCTCGGCCACACCAACCTGCCGGCTCGCCAGCCGTGCAGCCACTGCTGCCAGGTCCACGCCGAGGACGCCGGCCAGCTCTTTGAGCGTCGCCGGTGCCTGCCCCAGCGCGGCGGTAGGCGCCTCATCGGCCGCGCGGTTGATCTCCCGGGCCAGGTCGTAGAGCACGCCGAGCGCCGCGGCGGTGTTGAGGTCGTCGTCCATGGCGCGCATAAAGCGCCGCCGGCTCTGCGCCGCTACTGCGTTCATCTCTTTGGCGTCCCCAGCCGCCTCGCGTTGAATCGCGTGGACGAGCCGATCCAGCCCCCGACTCTGGGCGGCGATATGCTCCGGCGCAAAGGTCATGGGCGAGCGGTAGTGGACCGAGAGCAAATACAGCCGCAGCGCCTCGGCCGGGTATTGCTCCAAGAGACTGGCCACGGTCGTGTAGTTGTTCAGCGAATGGGCCATCTTTTCGCTGCCGGCCATCAGCAGCCCGATGTGCAGCCAGTGGTGCGCGAACGGTGCCTGCCCGCTGTAGGCCTCGCTCTGCGCGATTTCGTTCTCATGGTGCGGGAAGATGAGATCGGCGCCGCCGGCGTGCAGGTCAATCTGCGGGCCGAGCAACTCGAACACCATGCTCGTGCATTCGATGTGCCACCCCGGCCGGCCCGGTCCCCACGGGCTGTCCCAGGCCGGCTCGCCGGGTGCTGCCGCCTTCCACAGCGCAAAGTCGCGCGGATTGCGCTTTTGCGCGTCTACCTCGATCCGCCGCCCGGCCTCGACGCCTTCCTCCACGCGGCCGGAAAACCGGCCATATGCCGGAAAGGCGTCCACGGCGAAGTAGACATCCCCGCCCACCACATAGGCGGCCCCGCGATCCAGCAGGCCGGAGATAACGCGGATAATGGCCTCCATGTGCTCGGTCACGCGCGGATAGTGGTCGGCGGGCTGGACGTTCAACGCCTCCATGACCTCGAAATACGCCGCGGTCATGCGCCGGGCATAGGCCAGCGGCTCCTCGTCACGCTCCCGGGCACGCTCGATGATCTTGTCGTCTACGTCGGTGAAGTTTTGGACGTAGGTCAGCGGCACGTCTCGCCAGGCAAGATAGCGCCGGAACACGTCGGCGACGACGAACAGCCGCGCGTGCCCTATGTGCGGCGGTGCCTTCGGCGTCATGCCGCACAGGTACATCGTTGCCGGAGTGGACCGCGGTGCAAACAACACCTTGCGCCGCTGCTGAGTGTCGTATAGCGCCAGGTTCACGAGCGCCCTCCTGACGACGCCAGGCGTCGCGCCGCGTCGGCACAATCCGCTGGGTGCTCCGGCGGTGCGGACTCGGCGGTTAGGTCGGCACCGCAGCCATTGGTGGCCTCCGCGCCGCCGGTTTCCGGCTCGCGGTCGGCAAGGGCGGCCGGATCGCGGAGTGTCCCGAGGCCGAGCGCATCATCGGCTTGGGGTGGTTGAGCGGTCCTTTCGAGCCGCGCGAGGCGTGTCTCCAACTCCTGCACCTTGCTGCTGAGATGGCGAATGATCTCCAACTCGGAAGTAGGCCGCTGGTCGCCGGGACCGTCCAATCCGCTGGCGGTCGAGGCGGTGCAGTCCAGGACTCGCTCGGAGCTACCGCGTGCGGGGTCACGCACGGACACCACGCGAGCGGGAACACCGACCACGGTCGAATGCGCCGGCACGTCGCGTAGCACGACGGCTCCGGCGCCGATGATCGCGCCATCGCCCACGTGTACGGCGCCTAGTATTTTCGCACCGACGCCGACCGTGACGCCGTTGCCCAGCGTCGGGTGGCGCTTACCGCGCTCGAATCCGGTCCCGCCCAATGTTACCCCCTGGTATAGCATCACGTCGTCGCCGACCTCCGTCGTCTCCCCGATCACCACACCCATGCCGTGATCCACGAAGAAGCCGGCGCCAATCGCGGCCGCCGGGTGGATTTCGATACCGGTCAAGAAACGGTTGAGGTGCGAGAGCAGCCGCGGAATGACCGGCACGCGCCGCCGACATAGCCAGTGCGCGACGCGGTGCAGCAGGATCGCGTGCAGGCCCGGATAGGACAGCACGACTTCGGTAAACGAAGTCGCCGCGGGATCGCGGGCAAAGATGGCCGCGAGGTCGCGGCGCAGTGTCTCCACTGGGCCGGGTCGCTGTGTACGGTCACGCTCGCTCGTGCTCACAGCTACTCACTTTGGGGCTACTCGGCTCAATGGCCGGTGACGGCTTGCTCCGCGCCAGCGGACGGCGCCGCGTTCAAGCGCGTCAAGAGTGCTACCGCCTGGGCAGCGATGGCCTGGCCCCGGCCAACGGCGTCCACCCCTTCGTTACTGGTGGCCTTGACGTTGATCTGCGACGTACTTAGCGTCAGCGCGGCCGCTAGCGCCTGGCACATCGCCGGCAGGTGCGCGGCGAGGCGGGGCGCTTCCGCCACCACCGTCGCATCGAGATTCTGAATACGCCACCCCTGAGTACGCACCTTGTCCGCCACCGTCTGCAAAAGCGCCAGGCTCGATACACCCCGGAAGGCCGGATCGGTATTCGGAAAGAGCTGCCCAATATCGGGCAGGCCCGCTGCGCCCAACAAGGCATCCATAATAGCGTGCGTCACCACGTCGGCGTCGGAGTGCCCGGCCAGCCCCTTGCCTTCCGGGTGCTCCAGGGCCACGCCACCGAGAATAAGCCGGCGCCCCGGCGCCAAGCGATGAATGTCGTAGCCCGTGCCCACGCGCGTAGCGAGTGGCCCGTCGTCGGTGGTCAGTGTCCCGTGTTCAGTGGCGCGGCCTCTGCTGGTCAAGAGCGCCGCCGCGACTTCCACGTCGGCCGGCACCGTCACCTTAATGTTAGCCGGATCGCCCGGAAAAAGGAGCACTTCAATACCCTGGCGTTCGAGCAGCGCCCCTTCATCCGTGTAGTCATCGGCCGCCGCGCCGGCCTGCCGGAAGGCCGCGGCCAGCGTCACCCGGCGGAATACCTGCGGTGTCTGGGCCGCCCAGAGCCGGCTGCGGTCAACCGTGTCCGCCACCGTATGGTCCGGACGGACACGCTTGATCGTATCGCGGACGGGGACCGCCGCAATAGCCGCGACTGCGCCGGCAGCGGCAGCCAGCCCCGAGGCCACCAACGCCGGTGTCAGCAATGGCCGCGCAGCATCGTGGATGAGCACCCACTCGGCCCCTTTGACGGCGGCCAGGCCGGCCCGCACCGAGGCCGCGCGCACCGCGCCGCCCGCGCAGATGGCCGAGACTTTCTGCCACCCTGCCGCCTGCACCACTTGGCGACAACGCTCAACCAGCGCCGCGCTCACGACCAGCGCAATCTCGCTCACCTGCGGGCAGGCCTCCAGTGCATCCACGGCATAGGCGAGCAGCGGCCGCCCCAGCAACGGCAGGAACGCCTTATCCATCCCGCCCATCCGCTGCCCCTGGCCGGCGCCGACGACGATGGCCGCGACCGACCCGTCGGCCGCCGCCGCGTCGGGTGCCTGCTTCGCTGCACACATTGCTCGTCTGCCCGGACTCTACGCGGCAAAGGCCGCCTCGAAGGCGTCGCGCAAGCCGGTAGCACCGATGAACTGCGGCTCGTGGCTGCGCTCCAAACGTCGAGCATCACTGGCGGGTATGACGCAACGCCGAAACCCCATCCGCTGCGCCTCCGTCAGGCGGCGCTCGATCTGACTGACCGGTCGCAGCTCGCCCTGCAAGCCGACTTCGCCTAGGAAGGCGAGGTCGGCCGGCAGAATCTTGTCCCGATAGCTGGACGCGATGGCCGCCGCCAGCCCCAGATCACACGCCGGCTCTGCCAGCTTCAAGCCGCCGACGGCATTGACGTATACGTCCTGATTGCCCAGCGCCAGGCCGAGCCGCTTGGTCAAGACGGCGATCAGGAGATGGAGGCGATTGAGGTCCACCCCGACGACCGTGCGGCGGGGCATCCCAAAGGCCGTCGCGGCCACGAGCGCCTGCACCTCGACGAGCAGGGCGCGACTGCCCTCCAGCGGTACCGCGACCGCCGAGCCGGAGGCCGAGGCGACTCGCTGCGCGAGAAAGGCTGCCGAGGGATTGGTCACCTCGCGGAGGCCGGTCGGGGCCATCTCGAAGACACCGACCTCATCGGTCGAGCCGAAGCGGTTCTTCGTCGCCCGCAAGAGGCGATACGCATGAAAGCGCTCGCCCTCCAGGTAGAGGACGGCATCCACGATGTGCTCCAGCACGCGCGGGCCGGCGATATTGCCGTCCTTGGTGACGTGCCCGACGAGAAACGTCGCAATCTCCGTCGCCTTGGCCAGGTCCATGAGCCGGAGCGTGCATTCGCGGAGCTGCGTAATGCTCCCCGGACTGGCGGCAATCGAATCCAGGTAGGCCGTCTGGATGGAGTCGACGATAATCACCCGCGGACGCAGCCGCTCGACCTCGCGGAGCACCGCTTGCAGGTTCGTCTCGGTCAGAATATACAGTTGTGGGGCTGTAGCCTTGATCCGGTCGCTGCGGAGACGTAGCTGCCGGGCCGACTCCTCGCCGGAGACGTACAGCACCGGCGCCTCGGCAGCTACCCGCGCGGCAAATTGCAGCAAGAGCGTGGACTTACCGATCCCCGGGTCGCCGCCCAGCAGGATAAGCTCGCCGGGGACGATGCCGCCGCCGAGCACGCGGTCGAACTCACCGAGACCGCTGCTGACACGGCTTTCTGCCTCGGTTTCGATCTCCGCCAGGAGGACGGGGCCGGACGAACGCGACCGGAAGCGATCCGGGGCTTGGTCGGGGGCGGCTACTTCGGCGAGGCTGTTCCAAGCCCCACATTCCGGGCAGCGCCCGTGCCACTTCGGCGTGGTGGCTCCGCATTCAGCGCAGGTGAAGTGGCTGCGTTGGCGGGGCACACTCCACCTCCTCGGCGGCCGGCGGCAGGTCGGCGGCACCAAGCCGCGAGTGAGGAGCACGCCGTTCTGGGGAGAGGCCTTCGCTCGGCGTCATTGTGCTAGACGGTCGCTGCCGCCAGTTCTTCTTCCGGCTCCGGCTCCGACTCCGACGCGGCCGACTCGACGGTCATCACGAGCTGGTCCTGCTCGCCATCATGGTCGGCCAGGATGCGATCCCCGGCCTTGACGTTGCCGGCCAGCAACTCCTCGGCCAGCTCGTCTTCGATGTTGTTCTGGATGACGCGCCGGAGAGGACGGGCGCCGAAGTCGGGATCGAAGCCTTTGTCCACCAGCCAGTTCTTCGCCGCGTCCGTCAACTCCAGGACAATCTCCTGCTCGTGAAGCTGCGCCATCACGCGCTTCAGCTCGATGTCAATAATGGACTTGACGTTGCGGCGAGTGAGCGCCCGGAACACCACAATCGTATCCACCCGGTTGATGAACTCCGGCCGGAAGGTATTCTTGACCTCACCCAGCACCTTTTCGCGCATCCGGTCGTAGGCTTCCTGCTCATTGTGCTCGTCACCGGAAAGGGTGCGGAAGCCGACCTGCGCCTCACGCTTGATCTGCTGTGCTCCGACGTTGCCGGACATAATCAGGATCGTGTTGCGGAAGTCCACGGTCCGGCCCCGGCCGTCGGTAAGACGACCATCCTCCATGATCTGGAGCAGCATGTTGAACACTTCGGGATGGGCCTTCTCGATTTCGTCCAGCAGGATCACGGCGTAGGAACGGCGCCGGATGGCCTCCGTCAGCTGCCCGCCCTCGTCGTAGCCGACATAGCCCGGCGGGGCGCCGACCAAGCGGGCAACCGAGTGCCGCTCCATGTATTCGGACATGTCGAGGCGGATCATGGCCTCTTCACTGCCGAACATAAACGTTGCCAGCGCGCGCGCCAGCAAGGTCTTGCCGACCCCAGTAGGCCCGAGGAAGATGAACGAGCCGATGGGCCGCCGCGGATCCTTGAGACCGGCGCGTGCCCGGCGCACGGCGCGGGAGACGGCCTTGATGGCCTCATCCTGGCTCACGACCGTCTCGTGTAGGGCCTCTTCCATGTGGAGCAGGCGCTCGGATTCCTCTTCCTTGATGCGCGTCACGGGGATGCCGGTCCACATACTGACGACCTGCGAGATCACCTCGTCGTCAACTTTGGGGCGCTCGTCCTCGCCCTCGTCCTTCTGGCTCTGCTCCAGCCCCTGAATCTCCGCGCGCAGGGCCGCCTCTTGATCGCGCAGCTCACTCGCTCGCTCGTAGTCCTGTTTCTCGATGGAAGCGTTCTTCTCGCTAATCAGCTCATCGAGGCGCTTCATCGACTCACGCAGGCCTTGGGGGGCCATGGATTGCTGAATACGCACACGCGAGCCGGATTCGTCCACCAAGTCAATGGCTTTGTCGGGCAGGAAGCGGTCCGTCACGTAGCGCCCGGCCAACTCGGCCGCCGCCTTCACCGCTTCATCGGTGATGGTGACCCGGTGGTGGTCCTCGTAGCGATCTTTCACTCCCCGGATGATCTCGATGGTCTCTTCGATGGTCGGTTCCTTGACATGCACCGGCTGGAAACGCCGTTCGAGCGCGGCGTCGCGCTCGATGTATTTCCGGTACTCGTCCAGCGTGGTAGCGCCGATGCACTGTAGCTCGCCACGCGACAGGGACGGCTTGAGGATGTTCGCCGCATCCACCGCCCCCTCGGCGGCGCCGGCGCCGACGAGCGTGTGTAGCTCGTCAATAAAGAGCACGCATTCCTCCGACGAGCGGATTTCCTCGATGATCCGCTTCAGGCGCTCCTCGAACTCGCCGCGGTACTTCGTGCCGGCTACCAGGGCACCCATGTCCAGGGTCAGGAGGCGCTTGTTGAGCAAGGTCTCCGGAACGTCACCGGCGATGATCCGTTGCGCCAGCCCTTCGGCAATGGCGGTCTTGCCGACGCCCGGATCGCCGATCAGGGCCGGGTTGTTCTTCGTCCGGCGGCTCAGAATCTGAATGACGCGCTGAATCTCCTCCGACCGACCGACCACGGGGTCGAGCTTGCCCTCCCGGGCCGCCGCGGTGAGGTCAATGCCCATCTGGTCAATGGTCGGGGTTTTGGTCCGCTTCCGGCCTTCCGACCTGGAGCCGCTGCCGGTCTGGTTCACCACCTGGATGACCTGCGTGCGGACCTTCTCCAGGTTGACGCCCAGACTTTCCAGGACGCCGGCGGCGATGCCCTCACCCTCGCGGACCAAGCCGAGCAGGAGGTGCTCGGTGCCGATGTAGTTGTGATTGAGACGGCGTGCTTCCTCGACGGCCAGCTCGATGACCTTCTTGGCGCGCGGCGTGAGGTTGACGTCGCCGATGACCATGCGGTTGCCGCGGCCGATGATGAACTCTACGGCGCTGCGGACTTTGTTTAGCTCAACCCCTAGGTTGCTGAGGACTTTCGCAGCGACACCCTCACCCTCTCGCACCAAACCGAGCAATAAGTGCTCGGTGCCGATATAGTTATGGTTAAAACGTTGCGCTTCTTCCTGCGCGAGAACGAGCACCTTCTTGGCTCGCTCGGTGAACTTGTCAAAGCGATCACTCATGGTTAGGCCTCACTGGCTGCGAGGAGAGCCGTAGATTATCCGGAGTATAGCACAGGTCCGCACCGCCTCTCCGGCGTGCCGCTCACCGGGCCTCTCCTGGTGAGCGATCCGCGTGCGGCCGGGAGCATCTGCCCAGTCCCCACCCATGCTAACCGAAAATCCTGCTAGTGAGCATTATGCGCCGGCCCCTCTCCCTACTAAAGCGAGGGCCGGGATGAGGCAGCCGAGGACTACTCTTCCGTAGCTTCCTCGTCAGGCGGCGCATAGGTGCCCTCGTAACTCTCCGATACGACCTCGCCCTGCTCGTCGAGGTGCTCGAACGCCGGGAGCAGACGCAAGCGCCGCCGCTCGTAGTCAATGTGCAGGACGCGAAACGGCAAGGCACGTCCCTCTTCGAGGTGAGCCGCGTCGGCGGGATCGGTGTCGGAAGGATGGAGGTACCCCTCGACCCCCTCATCCACATGGACGAACACCCCATAGTTCGACTGCCGCAGGACCACGCCGGTCACGTCTTCACCGGGTGGGTATTGCTCTTCTACCGTCTCCCAGGGGTCATCCTCTACCCGCTTGAGGCTGAGGGCGATCCGGTGCTCCTCGCGATCAACGGAGAGCACGTACACGGAGACGCGCTGCCCCGGCTTGAGCACGTCTGACGGGTGGTTGACGTGATCCCAGGACAACTCGGAGATGTGTGCGAGGCCGTCGGCGCCGCCCAATTCAATGAACGCGCCAAAGCTGGCGAGATTGCTGACGGTGCCCTCGCGGATTTGGCCGGGTTCCAGTTCACCGAACAGTTCGTCACGACGCTGCGCCCGCAGAGCGCGGTCGGCTAGCCGCTCGGACAGGATCAGCCGATTGCGCCGCCGGTCAACCTCGACCACCTTGACTTGGATCTTCGCGCCGACAAGCTCGGCCAGCCGCTGAACCAATCTTTCGCGGCTCTCAGCCCGATCACCTTCGCGCCGGAGGCTGGTCAGTTGGGAAATGGGCACGAACCCCCGCAAACCCAGGTCAACCACGACACCACCGCGGTTGTGGTCAACGACGGGTACCTCGATGACTTCCCCGCTGCGGATCATGTCCTCCATCTGCCGCCAGCGGCGCTCGCGGCGCGCGCGGCGGTAGGAGAGCATGGCCGGCCCTTCATCATCCGGCTGGAGGACCGAAACGAGGATGCGGTCGCCGACCACCAGCGGGCGGCCGAGGTCCTCGGCCGGGTTGCCAAGCTCGCGCGCGGGGACCACGCCCTCCGACTTGAGGCCGATGTCTACCAGCACGTCATCGCTGTCTATGTAGACGACCTCACCTTCGACTACGGCCCCCCGACGTACCTGCGCGAGCTCAACCGTCTGCAAGTCGAGGAGCTGGGCCATAGTCAGGCCTTCGTCCTCCTCACGATCCGATTGGCGCTCCTGCCGCGCCAGTGCCCGTCTCTCCCGCCGCCGCTCGTCATTCATGATCCCAAGCTGGTGCCAAGAAGGATAGTGCCTTATCTAGCATAACCTGCGTCGTGGTTCCCGAGGTGCGGGCAAGCTACCCCAGGTGACCTCCGAGCGCCACTCCTTCCCGGCACCGACGCCCCAGTATTTTTATTGCCCACCTAGAGCCATATGCTCAGGAGCGATTCCCGGTGCGTCGCCTCACGTGCCAGCAAGTATACGCTGGCCTTCAACTGAAGGCCAGCGCATTAACGCTCGGATTTAATCCGTTACGGCGGCGGATCGGGTACCCGCAGCGCAATCGCCAACTGCGATTCCGTACCCAGCCTATCCCATCCAGGCGCCGCCGTTCACGTACATGGTCTGTCCGGTGATGGCGGCCGCGGCCGCGTCGTCGGCGAGGAACACGACCGCCGCCGCGACCTCTTCCGGCTTGCCAAACCGACCGAGCGGGATGCTCTGCGTCCGCTCGACCAGCTCCTCGGCGCTCGCGCGTCCGAGCACCATGTCCGTGCCCACGGTCGTCGGCGCAACACAGTTCACCCGCACGCCCTGCCGCACCAGCTCGCGGGATAGCGCCTTGGTGAGGCCATCGAGGCCGGCCTTGGACGCCGCGTAGGCGACCTGATGCGGTGTGCCGCCCGTGCGACCGGCGTTGGAGCCGATATTGATGATGCTGCCGCCGCCGGAGGCCAGGATTCTGGGTACCGCGGCGCGGCAGCAGAGGAACGCTCCCTTCAGGTTGACGTTGAGGATCAAGTCCCAATCGTCATCGCCGATCTCCGCCAGCAGCCCCGGACCGGCCACCCCGGCATTGTTGACGAGGATGTGTAGCCCGCCGAGCGTCGCGGCAACCTCGGCCATCATGGCCTCGACGGCCGCCGTATCGCGGACATCGGCGCAGACCGCTATGGCGCGCCGGCCCAACGCCCGGATTGCGGCGGCAGTCTCCTCCGCCTCGGCGGCATGGGTGCGGTAGCTGACCGCTACGTCGGCCCCGGCTTGGCCCAAGGCCACGGCAATGGACCGACCGATGCCGACGCCGCCCCCGGTGACCAGCGCCACGCTGTTCCTGATGCTCACCTGCCTATCTCCCGCGCCACCGGTCACCGTTCACGCGCCCTAGCCTGCTGATAGACCTCCAGGGTCATCGCCGCAGTGCGCTCCCAGGAGAAGGTGGCCGCCACGCTGCTCCCCCGCTTACTCAAATCGGCCCGGCGCCGCGGCGAGTCTAGCAGCGCCGCCAGCGCCCGTGTGAACGCGGCGTGATCGGTCGGATCCACGAGGGCCGCGCCGCCGCCCACTACTTCCGGCAGCGACGATCGATTGGACGCAAGAACGGGCGCCCCGCAGGCCATCGCTTCAAGCGGGTCCAGCCCAAAGCCCTCATGCCGGGAGGGGAAGACAAAGAGCGTCGCCGCACTGTACAGGGCGCGTTTTTCCTCTTCCGTCACGCGACCCAGAAAGCGGACCCGGTCCCCCAAGCCGAGGGCATCGGCCAGTGGCCGGAGCGGCGGGAACAGGCGCGGATTGTGCGGGCCTGGCGCAGCACCGGCAATGGCCAGCGCGTGACGCTGGCGTAGCTCCGCTGGCAGGGCATGGAATGCACGCAGCAGCGCCGGCACGTTCTTGCGCGAATCGAAGCCACCGATATAGAAGATGAACGGCTGGTCCAGACCGAACCGGCGCAGGATCGCCTGCCGTTGCGTGCCGTTGGCCAGCGGCTGCATACCGGGGGCTGCCGCCAGTGGTACGACGTGGATGCGCTGCGCCGTGATGCCAAGCCGCCGCACAATATCGTCCGCGGTGGCCTGCGAATCGGCAATGATCTGTGCTGCCCGCCGGGCAGCCAGCGAGATGAGGGTGTTGTAGAGGCGCACGTGCGGACGGGTGACGTACTCCGGCAAGATCAAGGGGATGAGGTCGTGGATCGTGACGACGAGCGGCCGCGGCGCCCACAGCGGCGGCGCAAAGTACGGAACGTGCGCCACGTCGGCCGCGCGGCCGCGCGCCGCTCGCAGCCAGGCCACCTGCTCCCACCAGACCTTGCGGAGATCGGCAGGAGTCAGCCAGCCCGGTAAGCCGACGTGGTGCGCGCGGCGCGCGGCCAGCGGTGCCTCGGCTCGATGCCCCGCCCGCGGAGCCGGCAGCAGCGGCACCACGTCGAGCGTCGGCGCTACCCTGGTAAGCGCCGGCAGCAGGTGGCGGACATACTGGCCGCTGCCCGTGTACGGCTGCTGGAGGAACCAAGCGTTGACGAAGACGCGCATCTTTAGCTTTCAGCCACTAGCCCTCAGCTTTCAGTGTGGAACATGCCCACGTGCAGCAGCGCAGAAGGACTGACCGCAGGGAAAGTCGGCACCCCATTTGACGGCTCCCCTTGCCCATGTATGTTATGGGGTGGTAGTCACTGGTGGCTACCCAGTCCCGACGGGTCGTATCCAGCTTTGGCCTGTCAGCGGTGAGACACCACCCACAGGAGGTTGTGATGATTGACTTTCCGCGCTCGACGTTCACCTGGAAAGCACATCCCCGGCAGCCGGATGCCTACTTCCGGTATGCCGGTGGGTTTGTGGGCCAACTCGGCCAGGCCTATCACGTCAGGTTCAATATCGAGGCCGCGTGCGTGGTACGCGACGAGGCGAGCGGCCACACCACGGACCTCTTCCTGGGCGCACCGTGCCGCACCGAATACACGATTGCCTCCCGCAACCTGTTTCAAGTCCCGAGCGCAGAGTGGCGCATGGCCTTCAGCCGGAACATGCGGCTCAACATTGCGCGGCGACCGAGCAACGAGCGGGAAGCCAGTTCCACCAAGCTACTCAGCGACGCTTTCCAGGGACACGACATCACGCTCCGCTCCCATCGAGACGCCTCCGAGCTGACAACCGCCTCCCAAGTTGTGGACGCTACCCTGGCCCACGACCTGCTGAACGCCCGGTCCACCTACCGCGACGCGGCACGCGGCCTGACGATTGCAGTCGAGTACCCCATTAACCTCATCAATCTCAACGCAGCGGACAGCGAGTTCCAGGTCTGCACCGGCCCTGTCCTGCTGCCCGACCTGGAGACCTGGGACGGACGCGAAGTCTCGCGCGTCTTCCTGGCCCACGCCGCCTTCAGCCACTTCGACCACGTGGAGTTCATTCTGCGCCGGGAAGTGGCGGCCGCCGATAACGAGCGCAAATGGCTGGATCAGCCGCGCGGCCGCGACCGCGATGAACTCCTGAATCCGGAAACCCGCCCGCCCGTCTACCCCAGCCCCCGGCCGCGGCCGACCGTGTTCAACGAGACGTGGGAACTGGCAGCCGAAAACGCCGTGCTGCGCGCCGAGAATGGCTGACGGGGGTGTAGGTATCGGGTAGGGGCATGAGTGGGTAGCTCTATACCGAAAAACCGCCAGTTGTGCGGGCGAGTGGCCCCCCTATGGTCCCCCCGCACGGCGGGGGGACGGGCGCAGCACGTTACGCCCCTGCGGCTTAACCCGTACCTACTCCAGTCAGGAGGGGGCCAGGGCGTGAGGCCCGGCCTAGAGCGCCGCGAGCACGGCGGCGGCGGCTTGGGCCTGCTCCGAATCGGGGTCGCGCTCGATGGCCCGTTGCAGGGCCAGGTGGGCGCGCTCGTCGCCCTGCTCGGCCAGTACCAGCGCCTCAGCGAACCCCTTTTCCGCGTAGCTCATGTCCCGCGGAATAATCGGCATGTCTACGTCTTGCCAGTAGTACTGCAAGTCTGACGATTGCCAGCCGGCATAGACCTCTTCCCAGGTGAGCGCGTGGAAGATGTTCAGGTGCGGCTGGAGCATGTGCTCCGCGACGGGTAGGCCGCGCGCCTGATACCGGTTGTCGAGTGAGACGCGCAGCCGGTCGGCCGTCACGTTGGGCAGTGCTTGGTGCAGCAACAGACTGTGGAAGATCAAGCTATCGCCGATTTCGTAGTTCGTCGTCGCCCACGGCCCCGCCTGCTGCTCGGTATCAACCGCCAGGCTGCCGGCGCCCAACGAGAAGTGGTGCTCCAAGACGGCGTTCTGCTTGTGCGAGCCGGGCACGACGGCGAGACCGCCTAGCTCGATAGGGCAGTCACCAACGGGCGTCCAACAAGTGTAGGTGTCGTATGAACCCTGGAAATGCACGAAATCCTGGTGCGCCGGCGTCGTGTGCTCCGTGTACTGCGGGAACCAGAGCCGGGCAATCTTCTGGGGATGCGGCAGCACCGGCCCGCCGGTAATCTGCTCCATCTTCTCCAGTACCTCCGGCCAGTGCCCGGCCCGGTGGAACGACTCCAGCTTGTAGACCTCGTGGTATACGTCCGCATAGGCGATGTCCCCCTCGGCGCAACGCTGCGAGAGATCGGCGATGCCGTCAATTGGGTCGGTGCCGGCCTGTAACCACCCACCGTCCCCGATCACCTCCAGCATCTCCAGCCGCAGTTCCCGCAACTGGTCCGGGTCTTGCAGCTTCCTGAAAAAGAGGTATCCGTCCTCGGCGATCCTCCGCCGCAGCTCCGCGGCGTCACCGCTGGCGTCGTTCGACACCCTGAATTCGGTCAGCTCCTCGGCCATATCGCTCTCCCTCTGCATCCAGGTCACTGTCAGAGGCCGTCGAGACCATCGCGGCACAGTATACAACCGCGACCCTGCTCCTGACCGCTCCCCGACTGGGCGGGGAATGACCGACAGGGACGGGAATGACGGGGCGGCAGACTCCCCTCTCTACTTGGTGGAGAGGGGGCCGGGTGATGGGCCAAAGCCGCACCACACCTGGCACTATCCGTGCGGCTTTGGCCCGTCAGGGGGTGAGGCCAACTGGAACGCATAGAGCCGCGCGTGGTCGAGCGTGAAACGCAGCCGGATTAGCTGACCGCGCCAGCGGCTCAAGTCGGCGATTACCGCGTCTACGCTGTCGCCCTCGAACGTCACCGCCTCCGGTCCCAGCGGCTCCCCCGCCTCATCCATTAGCTCGATGCGAATGGCGCCGCCGCGCTCGGTCGCCGCATTGAGCCGTAGCTCGTCGCCGTCCACTCTGATGGGGCGCGTGGTGAGGTCGCCGCGCACGTCGCGCGGCTCGGCATGGGCCACCCGATAGGGCTGGCATCGCGCAATAGCCGGCAGATACTTGGTCTGCTTGCCGTCCGCCCAATGCCCTTCCCATGTCGTGAAATAGGGCGCATCGGCATGATTGGGACGCTCCCGCCGGAGCTGCGCCAGGTCTGCCCACCGGGCCATAATCCCATACCCGTTATGCCGCGTGTTGATAGCGGTGTAGTGGTACCACCACTCCCCGCCGCATTCGCTGTACATATAGCGGTCGCGGATCATGCCACAGTTGTAAGTGCCGGGACCGCTGGCCTCGATCAGACTGCGCCGCTGCGCCGTGAACCGCTTGAAGTGCAGCAGATCACGGGTCCAGATCAGCTCCGGCTCCTGCGTCTGCTCGATCCCCCAGTGGACCAGTACCGAGCCGAGGTACAGGTTGCGCCGGGGAAAAGCCTGATTGATCTTGTGCAGGCCCTTATCCAGGACCGGTCGCCCCGGTGCGTCGCCCAACGTCCCAAACCGTTGCAGCAAGCCTATCGCATAGAACTGCGTCCCCGGGCGGTCGTATCCATCGGGCCCCAGCACGAACCGGCGGTGATACGTGATCCCGTCATCCGTCCACATGACGGCCAAGTTCCGCAGACCGAGGTGCAAGTTGTCGCAGGGAGCGCCGTGCGGCGGGTAGGCCGGTGACGCCGGCCGGAAATAGAAGTACAGCCGCGTGTGGTCCGAGTCGTTACTAGGCCCTTCGACGTGGCAGCGGATCGTCTCGCTCGTGTGCATCAGGTCCATGCCGATGCCGAGATACAGAATCGGCTCTCTGGTCAGCACCAGATAGAGGTCGCCGCGCTGCTCGAACGGCCAGAACTCCCCGCCGCGAGGTCGAAAGGCGTCATTGTTATCGCTATTGTCCCCGCACTCGATGCTCTTACAGCGGAAGGGAAAGTGCTGCTTGCCGGAGGCGACAAACACGTTGTCGAGGTTGACCGGACCGTCCCGCTCCGGGTCGTAAAAGCGGAATTCGGCGTGCTCGATGTCGTGTGCTTTCTCCCGCTCCTCTGCCGAGGGGTTGTCCCGTTCATCCCGCAAGATGTTGTTGTCCATGGAACCGTCATAGTCCACCAGACCGAGGGTGGGCTTGTCCCAGCGCTCACCGTCCTCGCTGATGAGCAGCATCTTCAGGTGCTCACGTTCTCCGTGCGTCTCCTGGCGCTCGATCCGCCCTCCGCTGTTGCCGTAGGTAGCTTCATACCGGTCGGCGCCGTCGTTCCAGACCAGCGAGTCGATGGAGAGCATCTCCTCCTCGTGCGACTGCGTGGGCGAGACCAGCGGCCGGTCAGGGTGCTTGTCCAGCGCGTCGGGAACGAACTGAATGTCGTTGACCGCCTCAAAACAGTAGTCGTCCACCAGCACCTCTGGGTAACCGGCCAGCTCCAGCACCGCCGGCGGCTCCGGCGCCGGGCACACCTGCTTCCAGAATTTCCGCACGCAGTACGGACCAACCGGCTGTCCATCCACTAACGGGCGGATACGAATCCAATACTCGCCTGTATCCCAGCCGGCGGTAGCGAAGGTCTGCACCTGGAAATCGTGCGTCAGGCTGTAGCGCCACGGCCCGGCCAGCGGCGCGGTACCGCCGCGGCGCGTGACATCCACCTCGACGTGGCACTTCGTCACGCGGCGCCGGCGGATGCGAAAGACGAACGAAACCGTGTCCTCATCCTGATACAGCGCCTGCTGCGGCGCGCACTCGATGATCTGTGGTCGCGCGTCCACCGAGATCACCATGCGGTCGGACGGGAAGAAGCTGTGCGGATCGAGGGTCAGCGCCTCGGCGGCGATTACTCTCCCTTTGGCCGACAGCTCCACGTCGAAGCGATATTCGCCCATCAGCCAGGCGCCTTCCCACATCCCCGGCTTCGCGTCGTACCGTCCCTCATCCACTAGGGGATACAGGATCGGGACCTGCGCCTGCCCATCCCTCAACTCCACGTCTTCTACGGTCAACTCCTGGACGTACCCCTGCGGTTGGCGCACTTGCACCCGCGCAGTGAGGTCCGTTGCCTCCGCTGGGCAGTCCAGGATCAGGGTCTTCCACCAGTAGTCGTTCTCGATCAGCCGCATGTCGTCCTCACTCTCTCTGCCACCGACAGCAATGGCCCTCTACTCTGCGTTCTCTGTGTGCCCTATGGCTAATACCGCCGCTCCATCATACCGACGGGGACCTCGATGAGGGTCGGCGCCTCGATGGCTAACGCCTCGCGCAGTGCCGCCGCCAGTTGGTCGGCGTCGTGCGCCCGCACGCCACGCGCCCCGTACACCTGCGCCAGTTGCACGAAATCCGGATTGTGTAGCTGCGTGCCGAGAATGTGTCCGTCGAACTGCTCGATCTGGGCACGTAGCACGTTCCCGTAGGCGTTGTCGTTGAAGACGATGACGACGGCATTGATGCCGTATTGGACGGCCGTGGCCAGTTCCTGCGAGTTGTAGAGGAAGCCGCCGTCCCCCGACAGCGCCACGACCGCCCGTTCCGGCGCCGCCACTTTCGCCCCGAGCGCCAGCGGATAGGCACTACCCAGCGTGCCGTAGGACGACGCGGTGAGATACGTCCCCGGCGCATACACGGGATAGTAATTCCGGCTGTAGTAGCCCATCTGATTCATGCCTTGCACCAGAATGGCGTCGTCGGGCAGCGCCGACCGGATAGCGGTCATCAACGAGTGTTGTGGCTCCAACTGCTCCTCGGGGGCAAATCGAGCGGCGTTCAGCGCCTGCACCGACGATGACACTGGCTCCGCGCTACGTGCGCCGGGCGCTGCCACGACCAAGCGATACAGTGCCTCCAAGGTGCGCCGCGCGTCCCCCATGATGCCGAGCGTGTGGTGGCGCTCCCTCTCGATCTCCGCTGGGTCAATGTCAATGCGGATGACCTGCTGCGTATCGAGACGGTCCGCAAAACCGGTTCTGGTCCCGACGGCGAGAATCGCGTCGCAGCCGGCGAGCCATTGCCGCAGCGGCTCGTAGCGCAGTTCGGCCAGTCCCAGCGAAAGCGGATGCCGGTCCGAGATCGCCCCCTTGCCGTTCGGTGACGTGACCACCGGCGCCTGGAGCTGCTCTGCCAGCCGTTGCAGGACGGCGGAGGCTCCTGCCGAGATGGCGCCCCCACCGGCCCAGAGCACCGGCTGCCGCGCCGCGGCAAGGATGCGAGCGGCTCGCTCGACCTGCTCACCAGCGCCGCCGGGACGCTCGTAACTTTCCGGCGCCAGCAATTCGACCTCCGTCTCCGCGGCCAACACCTCCGGCGCAATCTCGATCTCGACAGGCCGCGCCCGGCCGGTATGCAGTTGGCGGAAGGCCTCGTGGACGATAGTCGGAATATCCGCTGGATGACGCGCTCGCGCCGTCCACTTGGTAATCGGCCGCAGAAAGTGCCGCTGATCGTCTTCCGCGCCCTGCACGTCGGGCGCAATGGCACCGCCCGCGCTAGGCGATCCTATCGGGAGTGTTGCGCTGCCAGCGTCACCGGTCACGACCAGCAGGGGTGATGAGACCGCATAGGCGGTGGCCATGCCCGCTGCGGCGTTGAGCAGCCCTGGCCCCGGCACGACCATCGCGGTGGCAACCTGGCCGCTGACGCGAGCGTAGCCATCGGCCATGTAGGTGGTGGCTTGCTCGTGGCGCGTCGAGATATAGCGAATCCTCGGCTCCCGGTACACCGCATCAACTGCGTGATACTGCTGCATCCCGGGCACACCGAAGATCACCCGCACGCCTTCCCGGTAGAGCGCCTGCACCAGTGCCTGGCCACCGGTCATATTCACCGCCATTCGCTCCGCATCCATCCACCCTCGACCTCGACTCCCCCAATGACTCCCCCTCCCTGATGAAAGTTGACAACTTGGTGAGGTAGTGTGTTGGCCTCCACCCTCATCCTTCTCCGTTGCGACAGGGGAGGGAACTGCCAGTCCCCCTGCGGAGCGGGGGGCCATAGGCTGACAGGGGTAGGTTTTTCAGAACGCATGATCTGCGCCCGCGGCCAGGGGGCCCCGGCGGGGCCGGCCACGGTGCGGGCCGCAACCGGCCTGGGCTCCCAACCGGCGAGTAACGGGCCGGCCACGGGGCCGGTCGTGAACGCCGTGCCGGTGCCGTGCCAGTGAGGCCACGGCAGGGCGGCACCGGTGGACCGCCAGTGCCAGCGCCTTTTTCTTAACACCCTACCCCTGTGAGCACCATAGGGGGCCACTGACCAACTCCGCGCGGTGCTCGACCAGCTTGGTCAGGGCCGCGAGCACGTCATCCATATCGGACTGCGAGCCAAGTAGCAATGGCTGGGGGAGCGCAATGACCTCGTTGTGCGACGCCTGCTCCGCCACCGGGCAGTGCGGCGGATCGTAGTCGTCCGCTGCCGGGTCGTAGCGGCTGGCGAAGGGAAAGCGGCGGCGATCAATGTGCCACAGCTCCTGCTCGTAGACCGGCAGATAGCCGGGAGCACAGAAGATGCCCTCGGCCTTGAGCGCGCTCAGGAACGTCGCCTTGGGCACACCATCGAACGCCGCGGCGTCGTAGCGAATGATGTAGCCGTAGAACGCTTGGCGCACCAGCCGCGGGTCGCGGGCAAGGGGCCGCAGGCCCGGTAGGTCGGCAATACCGCGCGTGAGATAGTCGGCGTTCCGCTGGCGGTGCTCCATCTCCGCCGGCAGCCGTTCGAGGCCGGCCCGCATCACCGCCGCCTGTAGCTCGGTCAGCCGATAGTTATTCCCGTAGCCCGGTGATTGGCCGGGATGACGTGCCCGGCCGACGTTGCGGAGCGACCAGCAGCGGTCGGCCAACTCCTCGTCCGAGGTCACGATAATGCCCCCGTCACCGCTCGAAAGCGACTTGCTGGACTGGAAGCTGTATGAGCCGAAATCCCCCATCGAACCGGTGCCCCGCACGTTGCCGTCGGGCAAGCGCCACTGCGCGCCGTGGCTGTGGGCGCAATCTTCGATGACCCAAATCCGCTCATCGTCGGGGCGCGACGTGTTGTGCCGGCGACACACTTCCAGCACGGCGCCCATGTCAGTGACGGCGCAGGAGAGATGGACGGGGATGATCGCCCGCGTGCGGTCCGTGATCGCCGCCGCCGCTGCCGCGGGGTCCATGCATAGGCTCTCCGGATCAACGTCAACGAAGATCGGGACGGCGTTGATGTCTACGACCGCGCCGGCCGTAGTGACCCAAGTAAGGCCGGGCACGATCACCTCGTCCCCCGCCTGCACGCCCGCGGCTTCGAGCGCCACGCGCAGCGAGACGGTGCCGTTCATCACGCAGACCCCGTGCGCCGCCGTGCAGAAGGACGCGAAATCGGCCGCGAACTGCCGCTCCATCGGCCCGTCGTCGCTCAAGTGCCCACCGCGTAGCACCTCCGTAACCAGCTCTAGGGCACGCTCATCGGCGTGCGGCCAGCGTGTCCAGGACGCTGTGCGGACGGGATTACCGCCGTTGATGGCTAGGGTTGCCACGTACTTTGCCTCCTTGGGATCGTTCACGGACGGCGTGGCGTGACACGCACGCGCTGCTGCTCGGCGGCGATAATGGCCTTGACCTTGGCCACGGTGTCATCGAGCCGTCCGTGGTGGTTGATGACCAGATAGTCGTACTGCGGGATATGGGCAATCTCCGCCAGGGATCGTTCGACGCGGCGCTGTCGCTCTGCCTGGCTCTCCGTGCCGCGACCGGACAGCCGGGCAATCAACTCCTCAGTGTCCGGCGGCGCCAAGAAGATCAGGACAGCATCAGGATACTGGGCACGAATCTGCATCGCGCCCTGCACGTCGGGCTTGGCCAGCACCGCCTCCCCACGCGCCAGCGCCTGCTCCACCGGCGCCCGCGGCGTGCCGTAGTAGCTGTCGAGGTACGTTGCCCATTCCAGGAAGCCGCCCCGGTCGCGCTCGGCACGGAACTGCTCTGGTGTGATGAAGCGATAGTGCTCACCATCAATCTCATCGGGCCTTGGCCGGCGCGTGGTCGTGTGCAACGTATAGTTGATTGCCACCTCGTCCTGCTTCAGCCGCTCGATCACACTGTCCTTGCCGGCACCCGATGGCGCGGAGAGGATAAAGATGCGGCCGCGCTGGTGGCCGGCGACATGGTGGCGCAGCGCGGTCAGCCCAGCCTGCGCTGCGCCGGACGGCAGCCAGCGGTCAGCTTCGGGGGAACTGTCCGGCATCGGTGCTTCCTGCGCCTCCGGCGGCCGGTTTCGTACCGCGGGTCGGCCGCGCCGACTCTGAGCGTACACAACGATAACGTGACTGTTAAGTTGCAAGCGTGGTACCCTCGCTGGTGCTCACCGCTAGAACTGTTATGAATCTTCACCTCCATCGTCTTGCGGCCGACCAAGCGAACCGGCGCCGCTGCCCCTGTCGTGGCAGCCGGCCAGCCGGGATGACGGTAACGAACGCATGATTGGCCTCGGCTCCGGGAACATGGGTGGCGGCGCCGGCGGGGCGGGGTCACGGGTGCCCCGCTCGCTCACGCTTGGCTCCGGCGAGGGTGGCTCGCGGCGGGACATTCTCCGCGTGTTGGGGTATCTCCGTCCCTATTGGCACCTGATGGCGATTAGCTACGGCTGTTGGCTGGTGTCCATCGCGATGGACATGGCCATTCCGATCCAGATCAAGTGGGCGATTGACGACGGCATCGCCGCGGGCAATGCGGACGTGCTCACCACGGCGCTGTTGGTGGCGACCGGGTTGTTCCTGACCAAAGCAATCATCGGCTACGGCTACTATTCGCTCTTTCACGTCTACGAGGCGCGCGCCGCTCGCGACATCCGAAAAGAGGTCTATACAGCCCTGCAACGGATGTCGTTTGCCTACCTGGATCGCGCCGACACCGGGCAGTTGATCGCCCGTGCGACGTCCGACGTCGAGGCGGTGCAGCGGTTCATGGGCCACGGTACGACGGGCTTTGTCGTGGCCGCGGGCACCTACCTGATTGCGCTGGTGGTGATGTTCTTCTTGAGCTGGCAGCTGACGCTGCTGGCGCTCGTGACCTTGCCGCTGATGATCTGGACCGGCCTGAGCTTCGGGAACGTCGCCGGGCCGCTCTACGGCCGGGTGCAGCAGCAATACGGCACCGTGACCGGCATCATGGCGGAAAACGCGACCGGCGTGCGGGTCGTGAAGGCGTTTGCACAGGAGCGACGCGAGATCGCGAAGTTCCAGCGATCCGCCGAGGAGCTGTTCCAGCGTGCTATCCGGCTGGCGCGTTCGATGGCGCGCCGCCAGCCGCTGCTCACGTGCATTGCCGGGCTGGGGGCCATCATCGTCATCTGGTGGGGCGGCCGGCTCATCCATGAAGGAACGGTGACAATTGGTCTGCTCATCAGTTTTCAGATCTATCTCAACCGCCTGGTGGGGCCAAGTCGCCGGTTTGGCTGGATCATCAGCATGGTGGCCAGTGCGGGCGCCTCCTCGCGGCGCATTTTCGAAGTGCTCGATACGATCCCGGCCGTTCACGACCGGCCGGGGGCGGGCGAGCTAGGAGAGATCAAGGGCGAGGTTCGTTTGGAGCACGTCTGGTTCGAGTTCGAGCCGGGGGTACCAGTGCTGCAAGACATCAATCTCGTTGCCAGGCCAGGTGAAGTAATCGCCTTGGTCGGCGAGACGGGGGCAGGCAAGAGCGCGCTGACCGGCCTGATCCCGCGGTTTTACGATGCCACAAGCGGACGGGTGCTCATTGATGGTCATGACGTGCGCGACGTCACGATCGGGAGCTTACGTCAGCACATGACCATCGCGCCGCAAGACCCGTTCCTGTTCTCGGAGAGCGTGCGTAGCAACATTGCCTACGGTAGTCCGGACTCCGAGCAGGAGACCGTCGAGGGGGCTGCGACACGCGCCGAGGCGCATCAATTTGCTTCGCGGCTCTCCGACGGCTACGAGACTCAAGTCGGCGACCGCGGCGCAATGCTGTCCGGCGGTCAGCGCCAGCGGGTGTCGTTGGCCCGTGCCATCCTCGTCGAGCCGCGCATCCTGATTCTGGACGATGCGACGTCCAGCGTGGACATGGAGACGGAATACCGTATCGAGCAGGCGCTCCAGGACGTGATGAACCGGAAGACCACGTTCGTGATCGCGCATCGGCTTTCGACCGTGAAGCGCGCCGACCAGGTACTGGTCATGGAGGGGGGGAAGATCGTCCAGCGCGGCACTCACGAGGAGCTTATCCGCCAAGACGGCTCCTACCAGCGCATCTACGAGGTCCAGATGCGCGACCAGGAGGAGTATCAGGCCGCTCGCCAGCAATCGGAAGTGAGCAACGGAACGCCCCCTGACGAGGCAGCCTCGAACGGGCACCCGGCACGTGGCGATGGCGTGGGGAAGGAGCAGCGCTAGCCATGGGCGGCCGCTGGATGAACTTCTACGCCGACCTGCCGGATTACGATCCGAACGCGCGCCGCCTGACCGACCGCGACGTGCTGAGTCGCTTTGGTGGGCTACTGTACCCGTATTGGCGCCGGATGGCCCTCGCCTTCCTGCTGGTGATGGTCGTCTCGGGCATGATGATTATGCAGCCGTGGTTGATCCAGGTGGCCATTGATTACGGTATTGGGACGGATGACCGGCCGGGGAGCTTGGACGTCCTCAATTCGTCGGCGGTCGCGTTTGTAGCCTCGCTGATCGTCTTCTGGGCCGCTTCCTATGCCCAAACGTACTTGCTCTCGTGGATCGGACAGCGGGTGCTGCTCGATATTCGCCGCCGGCTGTTCACGCACTTGCAGTCGCTCTCGCTGCGCTACTACGACCGGACGGCTGTGGGTGAGGTCATCTCGCGGCAAACGTCCGACGTCAACGCCCTGAACGAAGTGTTGACGCAAGGCTTGACGAGCACCATTGCGGATTTCGTGCTACTCGTCGGGACGATAGCGATTATGACGAGCATGAGCTGGAAGCTCACCCTCGTGACGTTCACGGTCCTGCCGGTGATGTACGTGATTGCGCGGATCTTTGCCAAATACGGCCGGAATGCCTATCGGCGGCTGCGGCTGGCCATGGCCGACATGAACTCCAACCTGGCCGAGAACATTGTCGGGATGCGGATTGTGCAGGCGTTTCGCCGCGAGGAGCGCAACGCGGCTCAATTCGATATTGTGAACGACTATAATCTCCAGGCCACCTACGCCACCATCGGGCCGCACGCGGGCATCTTCCCGATCATGGATCTGCTGGATGCCGCCGCGACGGTGCTGTTGATCTGGGTCGGGGGACGGTGGATCCTCGGTGATGCTTCCTCCGAATTGACCATCGGCATCCTGACGGCCTTCATGCTGTATGTCACCCGGTTCTTCGAGCCGATCCGCGACCTGACGACGCGGTTTGACGTGCTGCAAGCGGCGATGGCTGCGGGCGAGCGCATTTTCGGCTTGCTGGAGACCAAGATCGAAGTCGCGGATCGTCCCGACGCCAGCAAGCTGCCGGCGATTAAGGGGCACATCGAGTTCGACCATGTGCGGTTCGGCTACCATCCGCAGGTACCTGTCTTTGAGGACTTGTCGTTCACGGTCAATCCTGGCGCCCGCTTCGCCTTCGTCGGGCGCACCGGGGCCGGCAAGAGCACGATTATTCGGCTGCTCATGCGCTTCTACGACGTGGACAGCGGCGCCGTGCGGATTGACGGGCACGACGTGCGTGCGGTGACCCAGGAGAGTTTGCGTCGGCGGATCGGTCTGGTGCTCCAGGAGCCGTTCCTGTTTGCCGGCACGGTCCGCGAGAACATCGCCTACGGTTGGCCGGAGGCGGCCGACGAGGACATCGTGCGCGCGAGCAAGCTCGTGGGCTTGCATCCGTTCATCGCCGGGCTGCCGGACGGCTACGACTCGATTGTCGAGGAACGGGGCGGCAACCTGTCGGGGGGGCAGCGGCAACTCATTTCGTTGGCCCGTGCCTTGCTCATTGACCCGCGGATCATCATTCTCGACGAGGCGACCTCGTCGGTGGATACCGAGACGGAACTGCTCATTCAGCGCGGCTTGGACCGACTGATGCAAGATCGCACGGCACTCATCATCGCCCACCGCCTCTCGACGATCAAGAACGCCACCCGGATTTTGGTGCTGGACCGCGGCCGGCTCGTGGAGCAGGGCACCCACGCCGAGCTACTGGACGCGGAGGGCTACTACTTCCGGCTCTATACCACCGGCTTCAGCACCAGCGAAGACGAGCCGGACTACGTCGAAGAGCCGGTCCGCATCGCCGCCATCGGCTAGAGCGGCCTCCCACGTCATACCGGCCCTTAACGGGAGGAGGCCGCTGTTATAATCGCGGAGACTGTGCCGGATAGCGGAAGCTACCCCGGCGCAGCATCAAGTAGCAGCACGCGCGTATACGGACTAGCCAGTGGACCTGCTGACCGTCTCCATCGTCATCCCGGTGCTCAACGAGGCCGCGACGCTGCGGCGGCAGGTACTCATCCTCCGCGCCTTCCTCAACGAGCACGTCGCCGCGGCCGCTGGTTACGAGTGCCGCGTCATCATTGCCGACAATGGCTCCACCGACGCGACGGCAGCCGAGGCTCAGACCCTGGCCCAAGAATATGCCGACGTGGCCTACCTCTACCTGGCCCAACGCGGCCGGGGGAGGGCACTCAAGCACGCCTGGCTGGCTACGGATTCCGACCTCGTGGCCTATATGGATGTGGACCTCTCGACGAATCTGCTGGCCTTCCGTCCCCTGCTCGATACTCTACGGTATGGCTGCGACGTAGCGACCGGCTCTCGGCTGATGCCGGCCTCGCGCATCCGCCGCTCCTTCAGGCGCGAGGTCTTGTCGCAGGGCTACAACCTGCTGATTAAGGCACTGTTCTGGCATCATTTCTCCGACGCGCAGTGCGGCTTCAAGGCCCTCACACGCCGAGCCGCGGAGAAGCTCCTGCCGCTGATCGAGGACACGAGCTGGTTCTTCGACACCGAGCTCCTGCTCCTCGCCGAGCATCTGGGGTACCGCATCGCCGAAGTGCCCGTCGAGTGGGTGGAGGACTTGGACTCGCGCGTCAGGATCATACCGACCGCCATCGCCGACATTAGAGGCTTGTTACGGATGCACCGCAAGCTGCGGACATTACCGCGCCGGTGACACACGTCTATTGCACGCGCCAGAGAGTCGGGGTATCGCCATGCCACGAAGCAGACGCTCCGCTGCCAGCCGGCGACGGGCACGGGCCGCCCGTGCCGCCAATACCTTGCCCGGTAGGAGCAGCTCCGACCGCAGTCGGCGGCGGTGGTCCACCGCCATTCTGGCCGGCATCGGCCTGCTCGTCATCATCAGCATGATAATCACCACCTGTGGCTTGCCTGGCGGGTCGCTCCCGGCTTTCTAGGCTGAAATCCCTACCCTGGGGAAGGAGTACGTCACCATGATGCAGCTCGGCTATAGCACTTGGGGTATGCCCACCCTCCCGGCCGACGTGGCGATTCCCTATCTCGCCAAGCTGGGATTCGAGGCGGTCGAGCTGACCGTCATCCCGGGTTGGGTGACGGAGCTATCCACGCTCGACGCGCCGGCCCGACGCGCCATCCGCCAGCTCTACGACGACTATCAGATTGACCTCCCGGCATTGGCCGGACACGTCCCTATACTCACACCTGAAGATGAGTACCGGCAGAACCTCGCTCGCCTGCAAGCGGAGGTAGACCTCGCCGTGGACTTGGCGGGGGCCGACGGACCACCACCACTGAATACCGCCACCGGCGGCGACCCGGAGCGCTGGGAGACCGACAAGGAGTTGGCCGTCGAGCGGATCGGCGAACTGACGCGCTACGGCGAGTCGCGGGGCGTGGTAATCGCGCTGGAGCCGCACGTCGGCCAGGGCCTAAACTCGCCGGAAAAGACACTCTGGTTACTGGATCAGATCGACTCGCCGTGGCTGAGAGTGAACTTCGACATTAGCCACTTCAACGTCCAGGGCATGAGTATCGAGGAAACCGTCCCACCCATGGCGCCCGTGAGTGTTCACACCCACGTCAAGGACGAGCGCGGCGTACTGCCCGATTACGAGTTCTTGATTCCCGGTGAGGGCGAGATGGACTATACCCGGTACCTCAAGGCGATGGATGCCGCCGGCTACACCGGCTCGATTACGGTAGAAATCAGCAAGCAGGTCCAGGCGCGGCCGGACTACGATCCATTTGCTGCCGCCCGGCAGTCGTATGCGGTACTCGACGCCGCGTGGCAGGAGGCCGGCCTACCGCGGCTGCGCGACGGCTAGGCGGCGACATTTCCCAGCCCTCACCCCGACCATCTGCCACGGGGCGAGGGTGAGTCCCGACTGCCGGCCACTATAATCTACGGAGCGCGGCCTCCCCGCGCTCCCGTTGGCCTCCGCTCCGGGGACCTGTGACCGTGCAGACGGCGCAGGTCATTTTCGCCGCCCAGTCGTGACGTATGAAGACCGATCTACCGCCGGCGGCCGCCGGCGAAGAACCGGTACCACTGTCCTCGTGGTCCCAGCCGTCCGCCGAGGAGCGCGCGCTCGGCCTGCGCCGGCTGCGGCGTAGCCTGGTGCGGTGGGGCGGCTCGACCTTCGACGCCCTGTGCGTGCGCGACTACCGGCTCCTCTGGCAGGGCAACAGCATCACCTCGATGGGCTTCTGGATGCAGCAGGTGGCCATCGGCTGGCTGATCCTCGACCTCACCGGCTCGCCCTTCTTCCTCGGCGTGGCCGGGTTCTGTCGGACGGCGCCCGCGCTCGTGCTGGCGCCGGTTGCCGGGGTACTGGCCGACCGCGTCAATCGGCGGCTCATCATCCTCACCTCGCAAACGCTCCTCTTTGTCGTCACGGCACTGATTACGCTCTTGATCTTCAGTGAGCGCATCACTATCACGCATATCCTGATCGCCAGCACTTTCCATGGTATCGCTATTGCGGTCCAGCTCCCGGCACGGCAGGCGCTTATTCCGCAGGTCGTGGGGCGGGAGAAGCTGACCAACGCGCTGGCCCTCTTTTCTTCAACGCAGAGCCTCAGTCGCGTCATCGGACCAAGTCTAGCCGGGGTCATCATGGGCGTGGCCGGGGTGGCCTGGTGCCTCGCCTTCCAAAGCCTGGCCTATCTCTGGGCTATCGGCAACGTCTTGCAGATGCGGACACCCGGCCCCCGGCGCATCGGCCGGGCCAGCGCTGGCGTCTTCGCCAACCTGCGGGAAGGGCTGGAGTTTTGCTTCCGGACCAAGCCGCTGCTCTTCCAGCTCCTGCTGGCCGTTGCGCCGATGGTGCTGGCGATGCCCTACATGACCCTACTGCCGGCCTTCGCCCGCGATGTCTACGCCATCGGGCCGGGCGGATTGGGGCTGCTGTACGCCGGTATGGGGAGCGGCGCCTTGACCGGGGCCGTGCTTCTCGCCTCGCGGCGCGGCATTCGGCGCAAGCAGTTCGCCACCGTGCTGGTCGCGATAGCGAATGGGGTCTTCTTGATCGTGCTCAGTGTGGCCCCGTGGCTGCCGGTGGGCCTACTGGCACTCGCGGCCCTTGGGGCCGCCGGAGCGGCGTTCACCACGCTTAACGGCTCCGTCATTCAGGAGCTTGCGCCCGACAATCTACGCGGCCGCGTGAGCGGCATATATCTACTCCTGATGGGTTTGATGCCGCTGGGCACGGTCCCGGCTGGGATCATTGCTGCCGCCTGGGGCGCGCCGGTCGCGGTGGCTCTCGGCGGCGGCCTCACCATCGTCTGCACACTCGCCCTCTTGGCCGCCCGGCCGCAGCTCCGGCACGCCTAGACCGGTGGCCGGAGGGTGAGACAAGACACCAAGCGGCAGGCCGTGCTATAGAATCCCTAGTGGAGGTATTTCTGTGACTGACGAGCCGATCTACGACTTTCATACGCACAGCTTCCTCAGCGACGGTGCCCTCTCACCCATCGAGCTGATCCGCCGCGTCCACATCCAGGGCTATCGGTCCATCGCCATCACCGACCACATCGGTGTTGGCGGTATCGAGCAACTGCTCGAATCGCTGGCCGCCGACTGCGCCGAGGCCGAGCGATATTGGGACATCCGCTGCCTGCCGGGCGTGGAGCTGACCCACCTGCCGCCGGAGGCTATTGCCCCAGCGGCAGCGCGGGCGCGGCGGGCGGGGGCGGCCGTGGTGGTCGTGCATGGGGAATCCATCGCGGAGCCGGTGGTCGAGGGTACGAATCGCGCCGCCGTGACCTGCCCGGACGTGGATGTACTGGGGCATCCGGGGCTGATCGCTGCCGAGGACGTGCAGCTCGCGCGTGAGCATGGCGTCTACCTGGAGCTTTCCGCAAAGCGCGGCCACAGCCTGACGAACGGGCACGTCGCGCGGCTGGCGCGTGAGTACGGTGCGACGCTGATCGTTAATAGCGATGGACACCAGCCCGGCGACTATCTCACGCCAACTATGGCGCGGAACGTGGTCCTGGGCGCGGGGTTGCCGGAGTCCGCGCTACCGGAGTTACTGCAGCATACGCCGCGACGGCTACTACAGCGGATTGACCAACGGTGCGCCGGCCGCCCTAGCGCGGCAAGGGTGGCCTGAACATCTGGGTACTGGAATGGCAATGAACGTAACGAGCAAGTCCTCTGACATCGAGCACCAGGAGCAAGCAGTGCCGGACCCGGATGCACCGCCGGCCGACGAAACGGAGTCGATCGAGACGCTCATCCTGCCGGTCTTGCCGCTGCGGGACCAGGTTCTGTTCCCGCGCGTGGTATCGCCGCTGGTCGTGGGCCGGCAGCGGTCTCTGCGGGCTATCGAGCGTGCCCTGGCCGGCGACCGCAGCATCTTGGTGCTCACCCAGCGCGATAGCGCCGAAGACGAACCCGGACACCAAGACCTGTTCGAGGTCGGCACCGAGGCCATCATCGGACGGCAGCTCAAGCTACCGGAGGGCCGCACGAGCATCCTGGTGCAGGGACAGCGGCGCGTCAGAATCCGGCAGTTCCGCCGTCTCGACCCGCTCATCGAGGCAGAGGTGGAACCCATTGAGGACGACGATGAGGCACCGCCGGACGATGCGGCAGCAGCGGCGGCCACCCGAGCCCAGCGGAAAGCGGTGCTCGCGCTGTTCGAGGAGTGCGTCAAGCTCAACGACAAGTTGAGCGACGATACCTACGTAATGGCGATGAACACGGACAGCCCCGGCTGGCTCGCCGATGTCATCGCGGACGCCCTCGATTTGCCGTTCGACCGGAGCCAGGCGCTGCTGGAGACCTTCGACCCGCAGGTGCGCCTGGTGGCCATCCACACGCTGCTGGAGAAGGAACGGGACCTGCTCCAGTTGGAGACGCGCTTTCAATCGGAGCGTAGCCAGGACGCCGACGAAGGCCAGCGCGAGTTCTTCCTCCGCGAGCAGCTGAAGGCGATCCAGGAGGAGCTAGGCGAAACGGATGCCCAGACGCGAGAAAACGCCGAGCTGCGCGAGCGCATCGCCGCGGCCGGGATGCCTCAGGCGGTCGCCGAACGAGCCGAAAAAGAACTGGGGCGCCTCCAGATGATGCCACCGGCCTCCCCGGAAACCGGCATCATCCGTACCTACTTGGACTGGCTGTTGGCCGTGCCCTGGCAGAAACGCACGACGGATCAGCTCGATATCCGCCGCGCAGCACGACTGCTCAACGCCGAGCACTACGGCCTCAAGCGGGTCAAGGAGCGCATCCTCGAGTATCTGGCGATCCGCAAGCTGTCTCCCCACACGCGCAGCCCGATCATCTGTTTTGTGGGCGCGCCGGGCGTGGGCAAGACGAGCCTCGGCCAGTCCATCGCCCATGCATTGGGCCGCACTTTCGTCCGGCTTTCGCTGGGTGGTATTCGCGACGAGGCCGAGATACGCGGGCATCGCCGGACCTATATCGGCGCGTTGCCGGGGCGGATCATCCAGGCGATGCGCCAGGCCGGCACCATGAACCCGGTCTTCATGATGGACGAGGTGGACAAGCTCGGTATGGACTTCCGGGGCGACCCCAGCTCGGCGCTGCTCGAAGTGCTCGACCCCGAGCAGAACAACACGTTCTCGGATCACTACCTGGAGGTACCCTACGATCTCTCCCAGGTGATGTTCATTACCACCGCCAACATTCTGGACCCGGTACCTCCGGCCTTACGGGACCGGATGGAGGTTATCGAGCTACCCGGCTACATCGAGGCCGAGAAGGTGGAAATTGCCAAGCGCTTTCTCGTGCCGCGCCAACTGGAGGAGCACGGCCTCCGGCGCGACCAGGTACGGATTGGTGTGCCGGTCATCCGCCGCCTCATCCGCGAATACACGCGGGAAGCCGGCGTGCGAAACCTGGAGCGGGAGCTGGCCACGATCTGCCGCAAGATCGCGCGCAACTTCGCCGAGCAAGAAGAAGCCACGAACGGCAGTCTCGCCAAGGCTGCCGACGCGCCAGCAAAGCCGGCCACGCGGACGCCGTCGGCCAACGGAGCGCCGCTCCGCGTCCGCACGCGGGACTTGGCAACGCACCTCGGCCCGGCCCGCTTCCGACAGGAGCTGGCGAACAAAGGGGCGCAGGTCGGCGTCGCGACGAGCGTGTATTGGACCCCAGCCGGCGGCGACCTGGCGCCGGTGGAGGTGACCCTGCTCGACGGCAAGGGCAAGCTCATCCTGACCGGCCAGCTCGGCGACGTGATGCGCGAATCGGCGCAGGCGGCGCTGAGCTTTGCACGCTCGCGGCGACGCTGGCTCCAGCTGGACAAGGATTTCGCCGAGCACCGTGATATTCACATGCACCTGCCGGCCGGAGGCATCCCGAAGGATGGCCCGTCGGCCGGCATCACGATGGCCACGGCGTTGATCTCCGCCCTCACGGGACGGGAGGTGCGGGCCGACGTCGCGATGACCGGGGAGATTACGCTGCGCGGTCGCGTCCTGTCCATCGGTGGCCTCAAAGAGAAAGTGCTGGCCGCGCATCGCGGCGGCATTCGCACCATTGTCCTGCCGGCGCGCAACCGCAAGGACCTGTTCGACGTGCCGGAAGACGTGCGGGAGGCACTGGAGATCATCTTCGTGGAGCACATGGAGGAAGTCCTGAGCGTCGCATTCCCGGCGTTCCCGGCAGAAGGTGCCATCATCAACGGTCCACCGTTGGCATCCTGAGCAGGCAGCATGAGTGTCGGAGTGTCGCGTCGCCGCTTCGGGCAGGTCGCCGGCCTGGGTACGGCCGCGGCGCTCGCCAGCGCGTGTGCGCTCACCGAGTCGCCGCCGGTGGAGCGCACCATTCCCCACACCGGCGGCAACCCTTGGGGTGTCAACACCTTCCTCCACAAGGAGGTCGAAGGCTGGAAGAAGGACCTCTCCCTGCGGATGATCCGCGACGCCGGCATCGGGTGGATCAAACAGCAGTTCCCGTGGGAAGAGATCGAGCAGCCGCGCAAAGGCCAGTATTGGGACACGAAGTATAGCCAGGCCACGTGGGCAAAGTTCGATGATTTGATCGCTCGCGCCGAGCAGCACGGCCTGAAGGTGATCGCGCGGCTGGATCGGCCGCCAGCGTGGGCACGCTCGAACCAAGAGCGCCACAGCCATCCACCCGACGACTTCGACGACTTCGGCGACTTTGTGACGACCACGGTAGACCGCTACCGGGGCCGGGTAGAGCACTTTCAGATTTGGAACGAGCCGAACCTCGGCACGGAGTGGACCGGGCGGGTGGACCCGGACGCCTACGCCGAGCTGCTGCAGATCGCCTATACGCGGGCCAAGGCCGCCAATCCCAACGCCGTGGTGCTCTGCGCGCCGCTGGCAATCAACCTGGAGCGCGGCCCGGTCAATCTGAACGAGTTGGAATACCTAGATCAGCTCTACGCAGCCGGCGCCCAACCTTACTTCGACATCATGCTGGCCAACGCTTACGGGATGGACCGGCCGCCGACAGAGCCACCGCGCACCGATACGCTCAACTTCCAGCGCGTGCGCCTGCTGCGCGACGTGATGGTTCGCCACAACGACGGCGAGAAGGCGGTGTGGTTCAATGAATACGGCTGGAACGCTTCACCGCCGACCATGCCGCCGGAGCAGTTGATCTGGCGCCGGGTCACCGAGCAGCAGCAGGCGGAGTGGACGGTCGAGGGAGTGCTCCATGCACGGCGCGAGTGGCCCTGGGTTGGCTCGGTCATGATTTGGTACTTCCGGCAGGTCGGAGACATCAGTCCGGCGCAGTCCGAATACTACTTCCGCATGGTCGAGCCGGACTTCGCACCGCGCCCGGTGTACTTCGCAGTCAAGCGGGCGGCCACGGCCCGCCGCGGCTGGTGACGCGCCTGGGCGGCATAATCCGTTGGGGTTCAAGGTGGTACAGACCTGGTGGGGCAACGTCGCCGGCATACCCAGCTAGTCAGCTTTGGCATCCTCATGCTCTGGCTGCTGGCGCTTGTTAGCACGACGAGCGGGATGTTGCTGTACCGTCTCGTTGTCGAGGATGGCGTCAGTTACGGCCTGCCGGCGGCACCGATTGCGGACCGCGCCGTGGCACAGTTGGGCGTCAATACGCGCCTGGAGTTGGAAACGCCCGCGGGAGTGACGCGATCATTGCGGCTGGCCCAAGCGGCGGGCATCCGCTGGATACGCCAGGAGTTCCTGTGGACCGACCTGGAACGGCGCAAGGGACAATACACGCACGAGACGACTGGCCGCACCACCTGGGACAAGTACGACCACATCGTAGCCACGGCCGCGAGCCACGGCATACGGATCATCGCGCGGCTGGACCGCCCCCCCGAATGGGCGCGTCCCCCCGGCAGTAGCGGCACCCACCCACCGCTGAACTACCTCGACTACGGCGATTTCGTCTACGATTTCGTCACGCGCTACCGGGATCGGATCAGCCACATCCAAATCTGGAACGAGCCGAATCTGAACCACGAGTGGGGCGACCGTCCGGTTGATCCCGCTGCGTATGTCGAGCTGCTCCGCACTGCCTATCGGCGGGCCAAGGAAGCCGATCCCACGATCCGCGTCTTGGCGGCCGGCCTCGCGCCCACCCTTGAACGCGGCGACCGCGGCCTCGACGACCTCGCCTTCCTCGAACGCATGTATGAGCATGGAGCCAAAGACTTCTTCGACATTGCCTCGGTGATGGCCTACGGCCTTTGGACCGACGCCGATGACCATCGCATCGTGCCCGAACGCACGAACTTTCCCCGTCTGATACTCACGCGGCGCTTGATGGAAGCCTGGGGAGACGACTCTAAGCCCATTTGGGTCTCGGAGTTCGGCTGGAACGCGTTGCCAGCCGGTTGGCAAGGGCACCCCTCACCATGGGGGTCGTTTTCCGTGGCCGAGCAGCGCCGCTCGACGGTGCGCGCGCTGGCGCGGGCGCGGGACGAGTGGCCGTTCGTCGGCGTCATGGCGCTGTGGGTGCTCCGCATTCCGGGCGTCCATCCCGACGACCCGACGGCGTTCTTCACGCTGCTCGACGACGACTGGCAACCACGCCCCTTGTACGCCTCGCTGCAAGCGGCGAGCGCCGTTGCCGCACTCGGACCGGGCTGGCACGAGGAGTCCCACGAGGACATCCTGATCGAAGGCGCCGGCCAGCATACCTTAGATCCAGTTGCCAGCGGACAGCGGTACTGGGAAAGCCCCGTCGCCGGCACGACATTGCGCCTCACGTTCCGTGGCACGGATGTGGTGCTGCTGGCGCCGGTGGGGCCGGGACGTGGTATCGCCGAAGTGACCATTGACGGCGTGCCGACATTGGCCAATCGGCTCCCGTCCGGGCCCGCTAGCCGGGCGCTGCTCGACCAATACCGGCCGGAGGGCTTATCCCAGCAGCACATTCCCATCGCTACGGGCCTCCCGGATCGTCTCCACGAGCTAGAGCTGGTCGTGACGGGCCGGCGGCACGAATCCTCCTCGGGGCCGGCCGTCGGCGTGGACGCGATCTTGATCGGCCGAGCGCGGCCCCTCGGTCCCTATCTCGTTACCGGCGGCGTGTGGGGCGCGGCGCTTTTCGCACTCCTCTGGCGCGTGCGCCGCCGGCTGCGGCGCAGCCTCGCGCCACTCCTGGCCCCACTCCTGGGACAACCGGGAGCGGTTGATGGCGACGCCGCGTGGCACGGTCGCCGCGCATCGGCAGACGAACAGCCGCCGCATAGTCTGTTGCGCCGGTGGCAGAGCACGGATGGGTGGCCGCTGGCGATGGGCTTGGCTGCCGCGACGGCCATGCTCCTGCTGCCGGGCTGGCCGGCGCTGGCCTTCGCCGCGTCCCTCGGGCTGCTGGTCCTGTGGCGCCCGCGCACTGGCGTGTACCTGCTTATCCTATCGCTCCCTCTGCACGCCCACGCCGTGCAGCTTGGGCTGGGGCGCGTGACGTTGACCGAGCTACTCTTGCTCGCAACGGTCGCCGCCGTCGTGGCGCGAGCGGTGTGGCACGAACGCTGGCCGCGCTGGCCGGGGCCGTTCGGGGAGCCGGCCGCGCTGCTGATTGTGGCGGCGGCCGTGGCCACCGTTGGCGCGCAGGTGCCGACGCTGGCGCTGCGCGAGCTACGAGTTGTCGTGCTGGAGCCGGCTCTACTGCTGGTGCTCATCGTGACCCTGTTCCGGTGGCGCGGCGACCCGGCCCGGCTGACCTGGACACTGGTGGCCGCCGGTGTCGGCGCCGGAGCGGCGGCACTGTCCCTCGGCGCCGCCGGCCAGCGGCTCATCGAGGCGGAGGGTGTCGTGCGGCTCGCCGGTCTCTCCGGCAGCCCCAACCACCTCGCGCTCTTCCTGGGACGGCTGCTTCCCCTCGCCATAGCCCTCGGGGTCCTCTACACCGGGAGTGGGCAAACGGACACGTCAGGGCAGCGCCGCCGCACCAGTCGGCTGCTGCCGACCTGGCAGTCAGGCGTGGCGCTTCTGAGCGCCGGCATCATCGGCGCGGCGCTCCTCTTCTCGTTTTCGCGCGGCGCGTGGCTGGCCAGCGCCGCCGGCGTGGGGATAGTGTTGATCGGCTTGCTGGCGCTCAGGGGCGGTGCCGCGCCGAGGGCTTGGTGGCGTTCCGTGGCGCGACGGCGCGGGGGCGCTGCCGGGCGCCGCACACTCATCGCCGCGGTCGCGGCTCTCGTCCTCATCCTCGTCCTGGGGATCGGCTTGGCGATGCGCGTGGAGCGATTGAGCAGCATTGGAGACCCGCTCGGTGGCACGATGGCTTTGCGCCTCCAGCTCTGGGGGGCCGCGCTACGGATGGCACTGGATCATCCGCTCTTCGGCGTCGGGCCGGACGGGTTTCTGTACGCCTATCCGGCCTACCGCGAGGGTGTCGCCTGGAAAGAGCCGTTCGTCTCGCACCCCCACAACCTGATTCTCGATTACTGGCTGCGCGGGGGTATAATGGGCGTCGCTGCACTCGGCTGGCTGCTCGCGGCTTGGGGCCGCGGCGTGTGGCGGGTGCTGCGAAAGGATGGTGCCGCTGTACCCAATGCTCCGCCGGACGGAGTGCGCCGTTTGCAGTTGCTTGCACTGGGGCTGGCCGGCAGCCTCACCGCCTTTGTGGTACACGGGCTAGTGGACAACTCCTACTTCCTACCGGACCTCGCCTACGTCTGCTGGGCTAGTGCGGGCGTGTTGGTCGTACACATGCAACACACATCAGTCTCGCTGCCTACCACGCAGACAACGGTGCCACCATCCGACGCGCCGGAGAAGAGTGCCTAGCCATGCGTGTACTCGTCGTCGGTGGCGCCGGTATGATCGGCTCCCACGTCTGTGAAATGCTGCTTGCCGACGACCACGAGGTCTGGTGTCTGGACAGTCTACTCACCGGCTTTCGCGCCAGCGTCGCCGGCCTGACCGACCGGCCCGACTTTACGTTCGTCCATGCCGACATCAGCGTGGCATTGCCCGCCAATCTGCCCCCCATGGACTGGATTCTCCACCTGGCCAGCCCAGCTAGCCCGCTGGACTTCCGGCGCCTGAGCCTGGAGATCATGGCAGTCAACGCGCGCGGCACCGAGCACCTGCTCGCATTTGCACGACAGCACGGTAGTCGGTTTCTCTTTGCCTCGACCTCGGAGGTCTATGGCGATCCTCAAGAGCATCCGCAGCGCGAGACTTACTGGGGTCATGTGAACCCCATTGGCCTCCGCGGCTGCTATGACGAGAGTAAGCGATACGGCGAGGCCCTGACGATGGCCTACGGTCGTCGTTACGACCTGGATGTGCGGATTGTGCGGATTTTCAATACCTATGGGCCACGCACGCGCCACTACGATGGCCGCGTCGTGCCCAGTTTCATTTGCAGCGCCATCGCTGGCGAGCCGCTTACCGTGATCGGCACTGGTGAGCAGACGCGGAGCTTCTGCTATGTGACTGACTTGGCGGCCGGCATTCTGCAAGTCATCGCAGCACCCGACTCCGCGGCGCGCGGTGAGGTATTCAACCTCGGCAATCCGGACGAGTGGACGATAGGCGAGTTTGCGGCGCTGGTAGTCGAGGTGGCCGGATCACGGTCCCCGATCACGCGGCAGGCGGTTCGGGAAGCCGACCCCGTGCGGCGGGACGACCCCGGCCGGCGCTGTCCGGACATCACCAAGGCCCACACGGTGTTGGGGTGGGAACCGACGGTGCCGCTGCGCGAGGGGCTGGCGGAGACGATTGCCTGGTTTCGGACCACGCGCGGCTCCGAGTATGCCCGCCGTCCGGACCGCTAGGGTCCTCGCGTGTAGAATCCGGACCACAGGCAGCGAGGCAACGTGAGGCTACCGGCGAGAGCACACCGAGGCATTCGGCCGGCGTTGGGCGCCGGGTCTGCGCCATGGTCCCGCATCAGGGACGCTGTGGGGCTGCTGGCTCTCGGTAGCGCGATTGCCATTGCCCCACCCTGGGTATCCGCCGCGGCTTTCGCCGGTGTGCTCGTGCTCGTGCTGCTGCTGGTACAGCCGCTGGTTGGCGTGTTCCTCCTCGCCTGGTCGGTGCCGTTTCAGTCGCTCGTCGCCACGACGCTAGGAGAGTTCCGGGTCAGCATCACGGAAGTGCTGGTCCTGCTGTACGTCGCTGCTGCGCTGCTCTCGCTGCGCCGGACACGCGGGCTACCGCGCCCGCTACTGCTCCTGCCCGGCCTCGTGCTGTTCGCTGTGCTTATGCTGAGTATCCTACGCTCCCAGGACATCGAGTCTTCGCTGGAGGAAGTCATCAAGTGGGCCGAACTGCTCGCCGTCTACGTCGTAACGGTGGTGCTCCTGCGCGTCACGCGCTGGCGGTGGTGGGTGGTGGGCGGTCTCTTGGTAGCGGCAATGGCCGAGGCAGGAGTAGGGCTGGTACAGACGCTCGGCCGCATCGGGCCGGAGCATTTCTTGGTCAACGGTGTGCTGATGCGGGCACACGGCACGTTCGGCCAGCCCAATCCGTTTGCCGGCTACCTGGTCCTGTTCTTCCCCATCGCCTTGGCGCTCTGGGCGTTTGGCGATCTGGAAGCGCGACTGCCGTGGATCCGCTCGTGTACCGGCCTGGTGGTGATCGTGCTCGGTAGCGCGCTGCTGGCGTCGCTGTCGCGTGGAGGGCTACTCGGCATGGCCGGCGCCGTGCTGGTGGTCCTGTTGCTCGGCAGCCGGGCCATGCGACGCCTCACGCTGGCCGGCGGCGCTGCCGTGCTCGCCCTCGCTATCGTCGCGGGCCTGGCGCTGCCGGACCGAGTCACCGAACCGGCGCTGGACGCGGCTCTGGCCGCCGTCAACGTGCGGACCGTGGCGAGCACCCCGGCGACCCCGGAGAACTGGTCGGTGCTGGAGCGGCTCTCCCAGTGGCACGCCGGTATCCGCATGTTCCAGGACAACTATCTGACCGGGATCGGCGTTGGCAACTACGACTTCTACTACCCGGAGGTTGCGCTGCCAGACTGGCAGCAACCCCTGGGACACGCGCATAATCTCTACCTGAACATCGCGGCGGAGACGGGTTTGCTGGGTCTAGGAGCCTATCTCGTGCTCGCGCTGGCTATCGTACACGTGGGACGACGTGCGCTACGCAACCGGGACGACCGCGCCGTGCGGGCGCTGGCGGTAGGCATCCTGGGCAGCCTGACGGCATACTCGACCCACAACATCTTCGACATGCTCTTCGTCCAGGGCATGGGTGTGCTGCTGGGCCTGCTGCTGGCCCTGCTGGAGCATGCGGCGTCCGCTCCGGGGCAGACGACCGCGGCGGTTATATCCCGTCTGCGGCCAGAGCGCGGACCGGCAGCCGGCAGGCGTTCGGGAGTGCCGGCGTGACCGCAGCAACCACACCGCCGGCCAGCGAGTCCAAGAGTTGGGTGCGTCGGCTGCTGAATGTCCGTACGGCCATCTCTTTCCTGATCGGGTTGGCGGTGCTGGTTGCCGTCGTCCGCGCCGCCGGCGTGAATCTCGATGTCACCTGGACAAGCATCACCAACGCCAATCCCTGGTTCTACCTGCTGGCGATTGGCTCGTATGTCTGCACGTTCCCAGTGCGGGGACTGCGCTGGCGCCGGCTGTTGGGCAACGTGGGACATCCCGATCTGTCCGTGGGGCGGCTGACCGAGATTATCTACCTCTCCTGGTTTGTCAACAGCATCGCGCCACTCAAGCTCGGCGATGCGTACCGTGGCTATCTCCTCAAGCGCACCGACCGCGTGTCGTTCTCGCGCGCGATGGGGACCGTGTTTGCAGAGCGGGTCATTGACGTGCTGGTGCTCATCCTCTTGCTAACCGTGAGTGGACTGCTGGTGCTGCGGGGTCGCGTGGGCGCCGAGTTGACGCAGTTGGCGCTGCTCGCGGCCATTGTCCTCGCCGTCCTCATCGCCGGTGTGTTGGCCCTGCGGTACGGTGGCCCGCGCATCATCGGCTTCTTCAGTGCCCGCATCCAAGCCTACTATTCGCGCTTCCAGCACGGCGTGTTCAACTCCTTCCAGGACCTGCCCGTCGTCGGCACGCTGACTATCCTCGCGTGGCTGGCGGAGGCCGGCCGGCTCTTTTTCGTGCTCCACGCGCTCCACGTGCCGCTGTCCATCGGGCCGATCCTCTTCATCCTGACTGCGGCCTCGCTGCTGCTCGTTGTCCCGACACCCGGCGGCCTGGGCGCCGTCGAGACCGGCATGGTAGGCGTGCTGGCGCTGTTCAGTGTTGCGCCGGAGGTGGCGCTCGGCGTGGCGTTGGTGGATCGCTCGATCAGCTTCTGGGGCTTGATCGTGACCGGGTTGCCCGTCTTCCTCGTCAGCAAGCACACGAAATAGGGGCGACCGGGTGCGCCTCACCCCCTGGCCCCCTCTGCATCACTCGGCGATAGAGAGGGGGAGTCTGCCGGAGACTTGTGTACGAGACATGTGCTGTGAAGATCGCCATTGACTACACCCCAGCCGTGCGGCAGATAGCCGGTGTTGGTCGCTACACCCGCTCTCTGGTCCAGGCGCTCATCCATACCGCGCCGGACGACAGCTACACCCTGCTCTATGCGGGAGCCGCACCTTCCATTCCCCTCTCCGCAGGTGTAGATGAGGAGTCGCGCCGCGACGGAGGGGCGGTAACACTACGGCGCTTGCCCGTCCCGGAGCGCCTACTGACGGTCCTGTGGCATCGCTGGCGCGTGCCTCTCTGGGCCGACCTCTGTAGCCCGGGCAGCGCGGTGTTCTACTCACCGAACTTCGTACTCCCGCCGCTGCTACACGCCAAAGGGGTGGTCACGGTCCACGATCTCTCGTTCCTGCGCTATCCAGAGACGCACGACCCCGGCCTGGTCGCCTTCCTCACCGCGGCGGTGCCCCGGGCCGTGCGAGCCGCAGCGTTGGTGCTCGCCGACTCGGAGCACACGCGCCAAGACACCATCGCGCTGCTGGGCGTCCCGCCGGAAAAGACGGCCGTGCTCCTATCGGCCGCCGATCCGATCTTCCGGCCGGTAGACGATTCCGACGCACTCGAAACGGTGCGCCAGCGGCGCGGCCTCGACCGTCCTTACGTCCTCTCGGTAGGCACGGTCCAGCCGCGCAAGAACCTGCCCCGACTGATCGCCGCCGTGCGCCGGCTCCGCGAGCGGACCGGCGAGGACATCGTGCTCGTCCACGCCGGCCGGCGTGGTTGGCTCTACGCCGAGGTGGAGCAGGCGGTGCAGGACCACGCAATGACCGACTCGTTCCGGCTGATCGAGGACGCCGATGACAGCGAGCTGCGTCTGCTATATGCTGGCGCGGTCGCGCTGGCCTACCCCTCGCTCTACGAGGGCTTTGGCCTGCCCTGTGTCGAAGCGATGGCCTGTCGCTGCCCGGTCGTGGCCTCGGATGTGTCGTCCGTACCGGAAGTGGTCGGCGACGCTGGGCTGCTGGTGGAGCCAACCGACGTGGAAGCCATAACCGACGCGCTATCCCGCTGTCTCGGCGACTCAGAGCTACGCGCCACGCTCATCGAGCGCGGGACGGCACAAGCCGCATGGTTTACCTGGGAGCGCAGCGCCGCCGAGCTACACCGCCTCCTCCACGCGGTCGGGGGCGGTTAGCACAGGGGGCTATAGCAAGCCCCAGTGCGCGTCAATGTCGTGCTGCGCCGCTCGGACGCGGCCGGCTTCGACATCGGCGACCTTGATCGGCGTACCGGCGTATTCCGACTCATATATCGCCTCGCTCACCGCCATCGCCGCCAATCCCTCGCGGCCGTCTACCTCCGGTGCGGTGCCGTCGCGCACGGCGCGGACGAAATCCACGATCTCTACCACGACCGGGTCCCTGGTGTCGTAGGGAAAGAGGGTCTCTTTCTGCTCCGGGGTGAGCGAGGCCAGGAACTGCTCCTGTAGCTCGGCGCTGCTCACGAAGGCGCCATCGCGCCGGTGCAGGCCTTCCTCGTCCAGCGAGCCGGCGCTGCCGTAGTAGCGCCGCCGCCGGAATTCCTTCCCCGGCGCGGCCTGGGTCCAGGTGAAGTTGGCGATCAGCCCGCTCTCGAACGTCAGCACGGCTATCGCGGCGTCCTCAACGTCGGAAGGCGTGGGGCCGCTAAGTGTCTGCGGGTCCTGGTAGCGGAGCGGCTCGAAGGTCCGGACCGCGGCATAGACCGTCGCGGTACGACCGAACATGTAGTGAAAGAGGTCGAACGTATGCACCTCGCCGTCGAGTACCCAGCCACCGCCCGACAGCAGGCGGTCGTGCCGCCAGGCGGTGCCGACGATCAACCCCATGCTGAGATTTACGCGCTGTGAGAAGATCATCCGCGGCTCGCCGATGAGGCCCGCATCGCGGATAGCCCAGCAATTTGCCCGCTCTTCCAGCCGGCGCCGGTACTGCTCGGCCACGGCGAAGACAATGGGAGACCGCTGACACGCTCGTTCATGTTTCTCCAGCATCTGCCGGCCCGCGGCCATACTGACGGCGAGCGGCTTTTCCACCAGCACGTGAGCGCCAGCGTCGAGGGCCTCGACGACGAACGTGTGGTGGACGTTGTGCGGCAGGACCAGATCAACCGCCGCCGGCCGGTGCTCGTCGAGCAACTGCCGAAAGTCGGTGTAGATACGTGGCGCCTCCGGCTGGAACTCGGCAACCCCAGCAGCGGCGCGGCGCGCGCGGGCCTCGTCCACGTCACACGTCGCGCTCACCGTGACGAGGCCTGGCGCGCTCTGCGCCAGCTCGCGGTAGGCGCGCAGATGGGAGCCAGCCATCCCACCACAGCCCACGACAGCGATGCCCAGCGGATCGTTGCTCGTCAATGTGCTATCTCCTTATGGACCAACGCGGCGCGGCCATTCTAGCAGCCACCATCGGCCGGTTACACTGGGTCCAGGCCAGCGGCCACTGCACGCTCTTATTCCAGGCTGCCGTGCGGTATCGTTGTGGCAGCGCACCCAACGCGCTAGGGCCGATAGTGGGCGAACGATGAGAGTGCTCTGGGGCCTTTTCGCCACCTCGCTGCTCGTCGGCTTGTCCGGCGCCGTTGCACCGGGACCCCTGCTGACGGCGGTGATCGGCGACGTTGCGCGCACCGGCTTCTGGACGGCGCCGCTGTTGGTGCTCGGACACGCCTTGCTGGAGCTAGTCACGGTGCTCGCCCTAGCCCGGGGACTGGCGCGGGTGATCCGCAATCCTGCCGTCCTGCGGACGATTGCGGCGCTCGGCGGCATCACCCTCCTCGTGTTGGGCAGCGATCTCGCGCGGTCCGCGTGGATTGGTGCCGTTCACCTTGACGAGGTGCAAACGGCCTCGGCGGCGGCCTTGCCCATTCTCACCGGCGTTGTCGTGAGCGTGAGCAATCCCTATTGGGTGCTATGGTGGGTCACGGTCGGCGCCGGCTACACGGCGCTGGCGCTCCGCCACGGGACCGCGGGGCTGGGCGCCTTTTACGTTGGCCACATCATGGCCGACTTCGGCTGGTACGTGCCGATAGCCTTGCTTCTGAGCGCCGGACAGCAGCTTTTCGACGCCGAGGTCTATCGGGTTATTATCGGTCTGGCCGGCGTGTTTCTGATCGCAATGGGCCTGTTTTTCATCGTCCTTGCCGTTCGTTGGGCACGGTCGGCACCAACGATGCCAGCGGAATGAGCAAGAGTGGCCGATGAACGGCGGCGAGGATGAGGGAGTAAGAATCAGACGGCCTCTGCGTGACAACACAGAGGCCAGCGTTTACGTGGAGAGATTGGTGCCGAGAGGCAGAATCGAACTGCCGACACCGTGATTTTCAGTCACGTGCTCTACCAACTGAGCTATCTCGGCATAGTGCCCATACAACTATACCACAGGCCCATTTTCGGCGCTGGTAGCCTCCCCAGCAAGCGGCAAGCCCCCCTATGGTTCCCCCGCGCAGCGGGGGGACGGGCATGTCCACGGCAGTCTCGTTCACGAGCGCGAGGTATCCGGCTCTGCCGGGGGACACCACCACAAGCCACGGAACACCGGTTACCACTAGGCCGGTAGCGCCACCTCGACGGCCGCCAGCGCGTCTATATCCGCGTCGCGTAGGTCGCCGTGGCACTCCACCAACCCGTCATTGACTAGCGCCAGGAGCAGGTCGGCCAGCCACGATACGTGGTCGGGTGCAAAGTCGTCGCGGAGCTGCGGGCCGAGCCGGGCCAGAGTCATCGTCTCCCCAGGTACCAGCGGCCGGAGGCTGGCCAGGATGCGCCCGCGGTACCAGCGGCGACTGCCCTCGAACGGCTCCGACTTTGGCACGCTGCCGGCACCGTCATTCACATCGGCTAGGTATGCTCCGGCTGCCTCCGCCGCCTGACGTCCCGGCGCCTTAGCATCCGCACATCCGAAGAGCGGGCCTAGCGCGGTGGTTGCCAAGCCCCGCTGGCGATAGTCGCAGACCTGCGCGAGCGGACACACGCGGCACGCCGGGCGCGCGGCCGTGCAGACGGTCGCGCCGAGGTCCATGAGCGCCTGATTCCAAGTATAGGCCGCCCGCTGCGGCAAGGCGGCCTCGGCCAGCAGCCAGCCGGTGCGCTCCGGCGGTGTCTCCGTCGGCTCGTCGTCGCTGAACCAGGCATCCAGAAAGACCCGTCCCAGCACGCGGCGGACGTTGGTATCCAAGACCGCCACCGGTACCTCCGCTGCAAAGCAGGCAACGGCTGCGGCGGTGTAGCGGCCGATACCCGGTAAGGTCCGCAGGGCGGCCGGGGCGATCGGGAGCTTGCCGTCGTGGTCGGTGACTACCTGCTGGGCAATCCGGTGCAAGTACACGGCGCGGCGGTTGTAGCCTAGCCCGGCCCACTGGCGGATTACCTCGCCCCGTGACGCCGCGGCCAGTGCAGCAAGCGTCGGAAACGCCGCCAGGAACGCCGCGTATTTCGGCATGACGCGGTCCACCTGGGTTTGCTGGAGCATCATCTCCGCGACTAGGATGGCGTAGGGATCGCGCGTCTGCCGCCAGGGCAGGCGGCGGCCTTGCGCCTCATACCAGCACAGCAAGTCGGTGTGAACACGCTGGAGACGCGACGACTCGAGGCTGATTGACGCTGGTGGTTGAACGCCCATACGTACCACGGCAGCGGGACAGATTGAGCCATGCGTAGCCGGCAGGCGGCCCGCAAACGACGCGGACTGTGGGGCCGTCCACTCCCTGCACCGGAGCGACGCGCAGAGGCCCCCGCCAGGGCAGCAGTATACGGTGCGGCTGCGCCGCCCGCCCGGCTCGCCGCGCGCTACCGGTTGGGGCGGACGCCGGTGCAAGTCGGCGGGCGCTCGTGGTCCGTGCTGGGGCCGGCCGATCCCGACTCGCTCATTGACGCGATCCAGCCCAACGACGACGACCGATTGCCCTACTGGGCGCAGCTTTGGCCCGCCGGGCAGGTGCTCGCCGAGGCCGTGCTGACGACCGACGCTCTCGCCGGACAGCGGGTGCTGGAGCTGGGCTGCGGCCTGGGGCTGACCGCCGCGGCGGCGCTCGTCGCCAGTGCCGAGCTGCTCGCCGTGGATTGCGAGCCGGATGCCTTGGCGTTCGCCGCCTACAATGTCCGGGCGCTGGCCGGCGTCTCGCTCGTCACCAAGCTGGGCAACTGGCGTGGCGCCGACCCCTGCGCGTGGCTGGAGCCTCCCTACGACGTGGTCCTAGCCGCCGACGTGCTGTACGAGCGGCGCGACGTGGCACCGCTCGCCGCGCTCGTGCCCCGCCTGCTGGCGCCGGGCGGCTGGCTCTGGCTGGCCGAGCCACGGCGCGAGGCCGGCGGCCGCTTCGTGGCCCTGCTGTGCGAGGCCGGGTGGGACGATGTTGTCCAATCGGTGCCGTTCGCCGGCCTGGGACAGCGGCTCGTCGTTGATCTGCACCGGCTGACCCCACCGGGGTAGCTATCAGCTATTAGCAATCAGCCGTCAGCCGTCAGCCAGTGGTATACTACGGTGGTACAGCGCTCGCTCCGACGCTGCCGTTGCGGAACAGCCTCTGGCCGGGTAGCGCCGGGCAGGCACGGACGAAAGAGACGAAAGGTAGCCAGCGTGAAATCGGACATCCATCCGCGCTACTATGACGACGCGAAGGTCATTTGCTCCTGCGGTAACACATGGACGACCGGCTCGACTCGGCCGGAAATCCGCGTAGAGCTGTGCTCGACCTGCCACCCCTTCTTCACCGGTCAGCAGCGCATCGTCGACTCCGCCGGTCAGGTCGAGCGCTTCCATCGCCGCTTTGGCCTCACGTCCGAGGGATCCGAGGCCAGCGATGCTGCGACGGCCGAAACAGCCGAAGCCACCGCCGGTTAGCACACGGACGCGCACCATGGGGGAAGGTAGGGTTGATCCGCCCTACCTTCTTCTTTTGACGTGGTGAGCAGGCCACCGGGAGACACGGGCGGCGAGAGCGTGTGGGGCTGGTAGGACGGCCCTAGGACAGCCACCGATGGAGAGCACAGCAGCGCCCTCGATCCCCAACTACGGGGGGCAAGCAGTCATCGAGGGGGTGATGATGCGGAGCCGCCGCGCGCTGGCGGTCGCTGTGCGTCATCCGGCCGGGCATACTGTGGTCCACGTCGAGCCGTTGCGCTCGGCACGCCAGCGGAGCCGCTGGGCACAGCTGCCGCTCATCCGCGGCATGGTGCTGCTGTGGGATACGTTGGTGCTCGGCATGCGGGCGCTGGCGTTCTCCGCGAACGTGGCCGCAGCCGAGGACCTGAACGACGGCGCGCCTGTCCCAACCGCACCCGACGACCCGGCTCCCAAGGAACCGGCTGCCCGGCCGGAAGAGTCGGCGGCGATGCCACAAGGGGTGCTGTGGGGGACCATGGCCTTTGCCTTCACCATGGGCATCGGCTTGTTCTTCGTGCTGCCGCTGCTCCTAGTACGCACGGTTGACCCGGTGATCCCTTGGTCCTTGGCCAGCAACCTGATCGAGGGCTTGGTGCGGCTTGCCCTCTTGCTGGGCTATATCGCGTTGATTGGACTGCTGGCCGATGTGCGCCGCGTCTTTGCCTACCACGGCGCCGAGCACAAAGCGATCAATGCTTTCGAGGCCGGCGTGCCGCTCGAACGCGAACAGGTCAGCCGCTATGGGACGGTCCATCCGCGGTGCGGGACGAGCTTTCTGCTCGTGGTCGTCGTGCTGTCCATTGCGATCTTCAGCCTGCTGGGGCGGCCGGCGCTGCCGGTGCGACTGGCTTCGCGGGTGCTGCTCGTCCCGGTAATCGCCGGGGTGAGCTACGAGTTCTTGCGGTTCGCTGCTACCCGGCGCCACCGAGCGGCCATTCGCGCACTGATGGCCCCGGGCTTGCTGCTCCAGCGCCTGACCACCCGCGAGCCGGACGCCAGCCAGGTGGAAGTGGCGATTGAGGCGCTGCGTCGGCTGCTAACGTATGAGGCGGACCACCCGGCCGCTGCCAGCCCAGCGCCCGGTTAGCGGCCTAGCCCGAGGCACGTGCTCCCGGTCAAACACTCACGTCCTATGCGAGGTTCATCATGCCGCCAACGGCACCCATGATTAATCAACTGGAGCAGTTCCAGTCCCGCTACACCGAGCTTGAGGGCCTGCTCACCGCGCCCGAAACGCTCTCCAACCCCAAGCTGCTGCGCGAATACGGCCAAGAGCAGAGCCGGCTGGAGAAACGGGTCTCGCTGTACCGTGACCTACGTCGTCTCGACGAGGAGCTGGAAGGGGCACGGTCGGTCCTGGCCGAGTCGGACGACCCGGAGCTATCCGAGCTGGCGAGCGACGAGATTGCGGAGCTGGAAGAGCAGGTGGAGCAGCTGACGCACGACTTGCGGCTGGCCATGCTCCCGCCCGACCCTAACGACGAGCGGGCCGTCATCGTCGAGATCAGGGCCGGCACGGGTGGCGAGGAGGCAGCACTGTTCGCCGCCGAGCTATACCGCATGTACGTCCGCTTTGCCGAGCGCCAGCGTTGGAAGGTGGACCTCGTGAGCCTCAACGAAACCGGGATCGGCGGCCACAAAGAGGTCATCTTCCAGGTACACGGGCGCGGTGTCTACAGCCGGTTCAAGTACGAGAGCGGCGTGCATCGGGTGCAGCGCGTACCGACAACGGAGGCCAGCGGGCGCATCCACACGTCCACGAGCACGGTGGCCGTGCTGCCGGTCGCGGAGGAGGTCGAGGTCGAGATTGACCCCGAGGACCTCGTGTTCGAGACGTACCGCTCGTCGGGTCACGGTGGTCAGAGCGTGAATACTACCGATTCGGCGGTGCGGATTACCCATGGGCCCACCGGCATGGTGGTGACCTGTCAGGACGAGCGCTCGCAGTTGAAGAACCGGGTGAAGGCACTCGCCGTGCTGCGGGCGCGCCTGCTCGACCGGCAGCGGCGGCAGGCAGCGGCGGCGCGTGGCGATGCCCGCCGCTCGCAGATCGGGAGCGGCGACCGCAACGAGAAGATACGGACCTACAACTTCCCGCAGGATCGCGTGACCGATCACCGCGTCCGCCTGACGACGAGCAATCTGCCAAGTATTCTCGATGGCGCCCTCGACAACCTCATCGCGGCGCTCGCACAAGCGGACCAAGCCGAGCGCCTCGCCGCTGTCGGGTAGCCGGGCCTCACCCCGGCCCCTCTCCATCACCGAGCGATAGAGATGGGGAATGGATTCCCGCTGGCGCGGGAATGACGGGGCGGCGGGAGTGCGACCAGGGCACCCACAAGGAGTGCCCCTGCGGCTGCACCCGTACCTACCTCCCGGCTCCTTCCCTGGAGGGAAGGGGTGTCAGCGTGGCAGCACTCCCGGCGAGCACCTGGTATGACGGATGTCTTTGTCGCCGTAATCAGAGGGCGTGGATAGCGATGTGCAAGGGAGCGGATGATGTCGCGGATCATACGTGTCGAGAAAGCCAAGTACGACGGGACCATCCAGGCCGCCTGGGAGAGCGAGTTGCTCGATCACGCCGGGCCGCTGCTGCGATCCGTCGTGCCCGGAGGGAGGCCGGTGTACGTGTTGGACCGGAGCCGCTGGGTCAAGAGCGGACAGACGACCTGCGCGGTGGAGCTTTACTTCGAGGATCGCTGGTACAACGTCTGGCACTTCCGCGACAGCACGCAGGAGCTGTGGTACTGCAACGTGGCCATGCCGGCCAGTTTCGACGGGCAGACGCTCCGCTGGGTTGACCTGGACATTGATATTCGCTGCTACCGGGATGGCGCGCCGGAAGTGCTCGATGAAGACGAGTTTGAGCAGCACCGAGTCGAACTGGGCTACCCCACCGAGGTTGTCGAACGGGCATTAGCCGCGCGTGATGAGGTCCTCCGGCTGGCACAGGAACAAGCCTTCCCGTTCGACTACGAGACGCAGATCGCTGCCCTGCGGCCCTGACCGCCGCGCGTCCGTCCGAAGTGGTACGCTGCTCCGTGCATGAGGGAGCAAGCCATGGTGCAAGACCATACGGAGCGCCAAGCCATTGATACCCACGTCCACGTGTGGCCGTTGGACGATGCGCCGGGCCATCGCCCGCCCGCCGATGCCAAGCTATCCCCACCCGACGCCGCGGCGCCGGTGGAGTGGCTGCTCCAAGACATGGCCGAGTACCACCTCGCCCATTGCGTCTTGGTACAGAGCAGCGCGTTCGGCTGGGACAATACCTATATGGTCGAATGTCTGGAACGGTACCCCGGCCGGTTTCGGGCTATCGGCCTCGTGGACCCGGAAAGTCCCGCCAACGCGCGTGACCTGGAGCGGTGGATGGCTCAGGGACTGGCCGGCTTCCGTTTCCACCCGCTCTACTACGACCGCGAGCCGCGCGGCGCCTGGTGGGTGGATGCGCCGGAGCACGACGATCTCTGGGCAGCGGCCGCCACCACTGGCGCGATCCTCCAGTTCCACATGCTGCCGCAGCACGCCCCGTCCCTGGCCCGCATGATCGAGCGCCATCCCCAGGTGCGGGTGATCGTGGACCACATCGGCAAGCCCGACGTGACCGAGGCGCCGCCCTACCCGAGTTTCGACCCGGTGTTGCGCCTCGCCGACTACCCCCACGTCTACGCCAAGATCGGCGATTATCAGATTGCCAGCCAACAAGCCTTCCCGTGGGCGGACACCTGGCCGTTCGTGCGCCTGCTGGCCGACCGTTTCGGCGCGGCGCGGATGATCTGGGGCACCGGCTATCCCCGCACCGCCCGGCTCGTCCCGCTGGCGCAGGCCCTCCGCTACGTCGAGCAGGAGCTACCCCTGACGCCCGACGAGCGCCGGCAGATTCTCTGGGACACACCGGCCCGCCTGTTCGGATTCGCCGCCGCCGAGGGCTGACCACCGCCCCCGGCCTCCGTCATTGCGGCGAAAGCCGCAATCCAGGGCCATCCGTGCGGCTTTGGCCAGGCAGCGGGTGAGGTCCAATCCGTCCCCCCGCATCGCGGGGGGACCATAGGGGGGCCACTGACCCCACCCATCCCCGGTTCATTCCCTCGGCTGAGTCGCGCGATCCTCCCGCGCAAACGCCATCAGCAGTGCTGCAAACCAACCGATCACCGTCCACCCCAAGAAGAGGTTGATCAGAAATACGGTCCTACAAATGGGTGCTGTACCGCCTCCCCGCCATACGCCGACTACGAGCCTGATGATGAAGCCGCGTGCTTGGGATATTGGCACCGCTCTGACCTGCCGTACACCGACGATGAGGCTAGGCAGGAAGTAAAATCCGAGCACCACCACCACATGTGCAAACCAACTTCCTATAGCAAATACCAGAACAAGCACAGTCCACACATCCCAATAGATCGCCTGATAATGATCCACTATTGCACTCCACAATATCTCTGGCCAGCCTGGCGCCCCCTCATGCTGCTGGCCCTGTGCCCAGAACACCCCAGCCCCCACGATCACGCCAAGCAAGACCGCACTCAAGACGACCGCGGCCCATCCCCACCACTTCCGGCGCCGAGTCCTCATGTCAACCCCCTCTACCAGTCCCTGCTGACCTCCGAACACCAATGCAACCCCGCGCGGCACCGCTCACCGGGCCGAGGAGCAGCTAATCGTTGACATTCACCGGAGCACGGCTGGGGCCGGAGCCGGAACCGTCCAACAGCGCGTCCCGGTAGCGTTCCGCTTCCTCGCGCGTGCTGAAGACTGGTCCCGGGTGAAAGCGCACGCCTGAGGAGGAGGCCAGTATCACCATCACCTCCGGCTCTCCCCCAATCTCTATTATTCTTTTGACGTTGTAGGGTGGTGCTTCCGAGGGATGCCACTCCCGAGTTTGCGGTGAATACATCCACCAGGATTGCTCGGGGCGCTCGCCTTGTTCGGGATTCCAGTCTGGAGTTGGAGTTCTCGGTGAATAGACCCACCCGATAGTCACCCTATCAGGGCCAGCAACTCCCCATATGTCGGGCAGCTTGGACTCGTCAACAGTGCCGTCCGCCCGGAGCCACGGAGGATCGGCCTTCCCAACACCCGCTACCGCGGTCAGTACCCCGACCGTCACGACAGCGCTCACCAGCCAGACGACTCCGAACACTACCACTCGCTTGATCACCATGTGCGCTCCCATCGCTGTGGCCTCCTTTTCCCGTCCCCCTTTCTAGCGACCGTGCCTCCCCGACCAGCTACCTGCCGGAGCACCCAGGACCTACTCAACATCACTGTTCGAGGCGCCGCGGTCAACAACCATGTCTCGTGCTCCGGCTAGGTATTACATAGAATCTAGCTACCCGGCGCTGGCGAGGCCCTGTGGAAAACCACAGTCTTGCCCTAAGGAAAACCCCAGTCTTTGGCCATTTTGCGGTGGAGAGCGCCTGGAATCGCTCGCCGGCGGCACAATCTGCCGGAGCCGAGCGCGGCGGCGGCGTTGCCACTGCCGCCGCACCGAAAAGGAGTAGGAACGATGGCCGAGCACGGACTACCCGATCTACGGATTACCGATGTCAAGGCGATCTGCACGGCGCCGGATGGTATCCGGCTGGTGGTCGTCAAGGTGGAAACGAGTGAGCCGGGGCTGTACGGCCTGGGTTGCGCGACGTTCACCCAGCGGCCCCTCGCCGTCGTGGCGGCCGTGGATGATTATCTCCGGCCCTTTCTGCTGGGCCGCAATCCCGCTGACATCGAGGACATCTATCAGACGAGCTATCTCAGTAGCTACTGGCGCAGCGGCCCCGTCCTGAACAATGCCCTCTCCGGGGTGGACCAGGCGCTCTGGGACATCAAAGGCAAGCGCGCCGGCATGCCGGTGTACCAGCTCCTCGGCGGTATGTGCCGCGACCGGGTGCCGCTCTACGCTCACGCCTCCGGCCGCGATTTTCAGGAGCTGGCGGACCAGGTGCGGGCGTATATGGCGCAGGGCTACCGCTACGTCCGCTGCCAGGCCGCCGTCCCCGGCCTCTCCACCTACGGCGCCGTCGGCAATGCAGCCGGGGCGTGGGAGCCGACACCCTACTGCCAGCTGGTGCCAAAGATGTTTGCGTACCTCCGCGAGCAGGTCGGCGACGAGGTGGAGCTGCTGCACGACGTTCACGAGCGTATCCCGCCCATCCAGGCGGTCGGTTTGGCAAAGGAGTTGGAGCCATACAAGCTCTTCTTCCTCGAAGACGCCTTGGCGCCCGAGGACAACGAGTATTTTCGCATGATCCGCGCCCAGTGCAGCACGCCGATTGCCATGGGGGAGTTGTTTGTCAATCAGGCGGAGTACGTGCCCCTCATCCGCGACCGGCTCATAGATTTCATCCGCGTTCACGTCTCGACGATTGGCGGTCTCTCCATGGCGCGCAAGCTGGCGGCGATGTGTGAGTTCTTTGGCGTGCGGACCGCCTGGCACGGGCCGGGGGACGTGTCCCCGGTGGGTCACGCCGCCAATCTCCAACTGGACGTGGCGGTCTGGAACTTCGGTATCCAGGAGCAGCATCCCTTTGGCGCGAACACCCAGGAGGTGTTCCCCGGCTGTCCCGAAATCCGCGACGGCTGCATGTGGCCCAGCGACCGGCCGGGGCTGGGCGTGGACGTTGACGAGGCGCTGGCGCAGCGTTTCCCGTTCCCGGAGGACCCTCTCAACGGCTCCTGGGCGCCCGTCCGGCGCCTTGATGGCACGGTGATCCGACCCTGACCGGCCCCGGATGTCTGGTGGATTGTGCAGTGCCGGTATCGTCGTGCCGGGTGTCCGCGTCTCCGGCCTAGCTTGCATAGCACCTGGCGCTGCGGCGATAATAGCCCGCACCCGTGCCCTCACCCGTCCACCTACTCCAGGGAGCGGCCGAGGCTGAGACCGGCAGCCAGCAACGATGCGAATCCTGATTACCGGCGTCCGCGGCTTTGTCGGGCGGCATCTGGCTGCGTATTGCCTCCAGGATGCGCGGAACGAGGTCTGGGGGCTGGACCGGCCGCGAGCGTCGCCCGCCGGCCCGCCGTTGCCGGCCCCCGTGCGCCTCCTGACCGCCGACATCACTGAGCGGGCGATGGTCATCGCGGCGGTGCGGGAAGTGCAGCCCAATGCGGTGTATCACCTCGCCGGGTGGAGCAATCCGGCCACCGCCCACGCCGATCCCCCTGGTATCCTGGCGGCCAACGTCCATGGCCAACTCCACGTCCTCGAGGGAGTCGTGGCTGCCGGCAATCGGGCCAAGGTCTTGGTTGTCGGCTCATGCAAGGAGTACGGTGCCGGCCCGCCGGGGGCACAGCGCACCGACGAGTCGGCCGCGTTGGCGCCGCTCGACCTCTATGGCGTGACGAAGGTGGCCCAGGACATGCTGGGCTACCATTTCGCGTTCAGCCGGCAGTGCCACGTCGTGCGCGTGCGGCCGTTCAACCACACCGGCCCCGGCCAATCGGAGTCGTTCGTCGCCTCGGCCTTTGCGCGCCAGCTGGCCGCGATCAAACTCGGCCAACGGGAGCCGCGGGTCATGGTCGGCAACCTCACGCCGGTGGTGGACTTCACCGACGTGCGCGATATGGTGTGGGCCTACGTCCTCGCCCTCGCACGCGGCGAGCGTGGCGCGGTCTACAATCTCGGCTCCGGCCAGGGTGTGCAGATCGAGATGTTGCTGGACATGCTGCTGTCGGTCAGCGGCCTGGCCGGCCAGGTAGAGGTATGCCCGGACCCGGCCCGCCAGCAGCCCGCCAGCGTGACTCGTATCGTGTGCGACGCCAGCCGCTTCCGCGCCCTGACCGGTTGGCAGCCCCGCTACACCCTCGCCGAAACGCTCCGCGACCTCTACCACTACTGGCTGGACCGCCTCGCCGGTAACCGGTAGCTGGTGGTCAGTGGGGTGGCCGGCGTGCGGAGTGGACCATACTTGCCGAGGACCGGAGGGACGGGACAATGTGGTAGAGTAACGTGTCATTGCTCATGGTTCCGCCGTATCCCCGGCCATGAGTTGGACTCGCCGCCCTGAGACTCACGATGGCTACCACGGTGCCCGCGCCCGCTACCGTCACGATGCGGCCCTACCGTGAGCAGGGCAAGATTGATTACGCCCGCCTCGCTTTCGACCCCGACGAACGGGAGCTTCCCCCCGACGCCATGGAGCAAGAACTGGCCGTCCAGGAGTTGCTCGGCTTGCTCGCCAGTCGCTGCACCGACTTCGGACAGCGCCCGGATACCTTCCTCAGTAGCAATACGATCCTCTGCTACGACCCCGCCGATCTCAACGTCCGGGTGGCCCCGGACGTGTACCTGGCGTTTGAGGTGGATACGCAAGCGATCCGCCAGCGCCGGCTCTACCTGCCTTGGGAAGCGGGCAAGCCGCCGGACTTGGCGGTGGAGGTGGCGTCGGCCAGCACGGCGCGGCAAGACGTGACGGCCAAGCGGCAAATCTACGCGCGGATTGGCGTGCGGGAATACTGGCGGTTCGACCCGACCGGCGGCAAGTATCACGGGCAGCCACTCGCCGGGGAGCGGCTGGTGGCGGGAGAGTATCAGCCCATCGAGTTGACGCGGGAGCCGGACGGCGTGCTGAAGGGATATAGCGCCGTGCTGGGACTGTACCTATGCTGGGCACGGGAACTGCCGCGACTATACGACCCGGAGGCCGAGACGTACTTGGAGAACTGGCCGGAAGTGACGGCTGCCCGCGAGGCTGCCGAAGCGGAGCGGGACGCGGCCGAAACCCAGGCCGCGGTCGAGCAGGCCGCCCGGCTGGCGGAGCGGACGGCCCGCCGGGCCGCTGAAACCCGCGCGGCGGCCGAGCGAGATAAACGTCGTGCCGCCGAGGCCGAGTTGGAGCGGCTCCGAGCACAACTACGTGGCCGGCCAGCGGATAGATAACTTGGCGCCTCGCCCGCGGCCCCCTCCGAGGATGGTTAGGCCACGTATTCCTGCTCTAGCTCGCGCCAGCCCGGCACGTCCACGACCTCGTTGAAGGCGCCGAACGGGAGCAGCGTGCTACCGGCGGTGGTGCCGGTCGTCTTCAGGCGCTTCGCTACCTCCTGCACGGCCGCCGCGGCGGCATAGAGCGGCGAGAGCGGGAAGACCACCATCTTGAACCCCAGTTCTTCCAGTTCGGTGGCCGTCAGCACGGGAGTCACGCCGCCCTCGATCATGTTGGCGAACAGCGGCGCGTCGGGGATAGCCCGCGCGATGGCCTGCAACTCCTCCAGCGACTGCGGCGCCTCGACAAAGACAATATCGGCGCCGGCATCACGATACGCCTTCCCGCGCTCGATGGCGTCGTCCAGGCCAACGACGGCGCGGGCGTCGGTGCGGCCGATCAGCACCAGCCCGGAGTCGCCACGCGCTGCCACGGCTGCGCGTATCTTCTGGACGTGCTCCTCGCGCGGGATGACCCGTTTACCGGCCATATGGCCGCACTTCTTCGGCCACTCTTGGTCTTCCAAGATGATGCCGGCAACGCCGGCCGCGACGCATTCCCGCACCGTCCGCACGACGTTGAGCGGGTTGCCGTAGCCCGTATCCATGTCTGCAATGACCGGAATGGACACGGCGGTCGCGATGTTGCGTACCCGGTCCAGCACTTCCGAAGCGGTCAGCAGACCAATGTCCGGCACTCCCAGCGTCGAGGCAGCCAAGCTGTAGCCCGATGTGAAGACGACCTCGAAGCCGGCGTGCTCCATCAGCCGCGCGGAGACGGCGTCGTATGACCCCGGTAAGACGATGATTCCCGGTGCCGCCAGCAACTCCCGCACCCGCTGTGCTCCCGCATTCATCCGTATCCCTCCTCCGGTATCGGTAGTGCGATTATGAGTGAGTGAGCCTAGCGCGCACACTCTACCATCCTAACGCCGGAAGCCGGATGGTCAGCCACAGGGTGGAGCGTGCCCTCACCCTGCCCCCTACTCTGTGCTCTCTGTGTGCTCTGTGGCTAAAAAGCCTTCCGAGCGGGGGCCGGAGGAGGGCGAGCCACTACCGCGTTGGCAGCGGCAGCCAGCCCTCGGCGCCGATGGTGGTCGTCCCACCATGTCCGGGGTAGACCCGTGTCGCCGCCGGGAGCTCCGCCAAGCGGGTGAGACTGCCCCGCAGCGCGTCGAGATCACCACCCGACAGGTCGTAGCGACCATAGGACCCGGCAAACAGCGTATCGCCGCTAATCAGCAGCGACCAGACGTCGCTGTAGAGACAGATGCTCCCCGGCGTGTGACCGGGCGTGTGCAGCACGACGAAGGTGATCGCGCCGACCTGCACCGTGTCGCCCTCCGTAAGTAGGCGGTCGGCGCGGCTCGGGGGAATCTCCCACGGCAGTGGTCCCAGTTCACCCTTCGGCCGGCTCAGCCGCCCGGCGTCGGCCGTATGGATCGCGATCGGTGCTCCGGTGGCTTGGGCCAGTGAAGCGTTGTCCACCACGTGATCCCAGTGGCCGTGCGTATTGACGATCAAGACGATCTCGACCCCGGCTTCGCGGGCGGTTGCCAGGATTGACGCCGTAGCACCCAGCGCCGGATCAACCACCATGGCGGCTCGCGCTGCGCGGTCCGCCACCAGCAGGACGTTGTTATCCAGCGGACCGACCACGATGGTCCGGATCAGCGGCGCAGATTCGGCAGGTTGATCGAGGGCAGTCATTGCGGATCAATGCTCCAGACGGACTTCCCATCTCCGCATGGTGGGGAGATGGCTGGGGGGTGAGGCAACGGATGTATCCCCGGCCGCTCAGTCGCGCTCGTCCATCGGCTGCCACGTACGGTCATAGGGGCCGACATACACCGCGAGTGGCCGCATCAGCCGATTGCCGTCGAGTTGTTCGACCATGTGCGCGGTCCAGCCGGCGGTCCGGCCGATGGCGAACATCGGGGTGAAGATTTCGGAAGGGATGCCTACGGTATGCAGGATCAATCCGGCGTATAGCTCCACGTTGGCGTAGAGGTCCCGGCCCGGCTTCACCTCAGCCAGCACCTTCACTGTGGTCTGCTCGACCGCTTGCGTCAGGTCGAGCAGGGTGCGCTCGCCGGTTGCGGCAGCCATCCGCTCGACGGCTGTCGTCAGCACCGCAGCGCGCGGATCGCGCACCTTATAGACCCGGTGACCAAACCCCATGATCCGGCGACCCGCCGCGAGCTCGGCCCGCACCCACGGCTCGGCCTGATCGGGCGTACCGATTTCTTCGAGCATGTTCAGCACGGGGCCAGGTACCCCGCCGTGTGCCGGTCCTTTCAACGCGCAGATGGCTGCGGTCAGGGCGGAGACCATATCCGAGTTCGTCGAAATGACCACCCGGCCGGTGAAGGTGGAGGCGTTGAGGCCGTGCTCCGCGATCACACCCAAGTAGGCATCGAAGGCGTCAACGCGCGCTTGGGATGGCTCTTCCCCTTCGAGCATGTACAGGAAGCCCGCCGCCAGTCCGTGCTCAGGCTTGGCGGTCACTGGCTCCTGGCCGTTCTTGAGGCGCCAGGTGTGGGCGATGAGCGCCGGAATCTGCGCCTGCAACCGCGCGGCGCGCCGCCGATTGGCATCAATGTACAACTCATCTAAGTCGGGGTCGTCAAGCGATAGCATGGCGGCCGCCATCCGCAGCATATGCATCCCGCTGGTGTGCGGGGACAGCTCGCGTAGCGCAGCAATGGTCGCCGGTGGCAGGTCCCGGGCCCGGGCCATTTCGTCGCGCAGCGCAGTGTATTCCTCGCGATTGGGGAGCTCGCCATGCCACAACAGATACGCGACTTCTTCAAACGTTACCCGACCAATTAACTCGCGAATATCATAGCCCCGCAGGGTCAGCCGCCCATTGGCACCGTCAACCTCAGCGATGTGTGTAGCTGCTGCATACACACCTTCCAGTCCGCGGGCAATTTTCGCTGTGGCTTTGGCCTGCTCCGCAGTACCCATCCACTAACCTCTCAAGTCTTGTTTGCTCGGTACGCTGCTAGGCACAGCGCAGGGCTACGCGGCAGCGAGCCTGCTTGCAGCCAGGTCCGGCGCTATCCACAGGGATTATAGCGGGTACTCGCGGCGCTGCCTGCTGCCGCCCGTCACTCGGCGGCTTTGCTACCCTTGGAGCAATATCGGCATTGCCGTGCCGGTGACTGGTTGCGCTCCGCTGCCGGTCGCCGGCCCTGGCGTGCATTGAGGCAAGTACCATGTGGCAATACTGGGGAATGCGCGTGGCCCAGCGCCTCGCAGCAACCCTGCCCAACCCCGCTCAGTACTGTCTCGCCGTGCTGGTAGGGGAGTTGATATTCCATCTGTGGCGGGACAAGAGCCGCGCGACGCTCGAAAACGCTGCCCAAGTGCTCAACCTGCCTCCAGGCGACCGGCGGGTACGGACCGTCGCGCGGCAATGCTTTCACAACTATGCGAAGTATCTAGTGGAATTTTTCCAACTGCCGTTTCGCACCTCAGCCGACTTGCAGGCAAAGGTCAGTCAGTTGATCGGCTGGGAGCACGTCGAGGCGGCGCTGGCGCGCGGCCGGGGCGTCATCTACGTCACCGTGCATTTCGGGAACTGGGACGTTGGTGGGTCGGTCGTCGCGGCGCGTCATCCAATGTCGGTCGTCGCGGAGACTTTTCAGCCGGCGCGCTTAGATGCACTGGTGCGGGAGACACGCACCGCTCACGGGATGGCCACCATCCCCTTGGAGAACGCCCTCCGGAAGGTACTCCGGGCGCTGCGGCGCAACGAGGTCGTAGCACTCGTTATTGATCGGCCGGTCCACGAGCGTAAGGGTGGTGTGCCGGTACGCCTCTTCGGTCGTGATACCCGGTGGCCGGGCGGTGCCGCGGCGCTGGCTATGAAGACCGATGCTTTGGTCCTGCCTGGCGGCTGCTGGCGCAATCCCGACAATACCTACTCGATCATGGCGGCGCCGCCGATCCGCTGTGAGGCGACCGGCGACCGTGACGGCGATCTGCGGCGCAATATGCAGCGCATTGTGGATGCTCTGGAGCAGATCATTCGCCGCCACCCGGATCAGTGGTATATGTTCCGCCCCATGTGGCCTGTCCCGGCTGCGTCCCGGACATGACGGGCGCCACCGCGCCGGCGGGCCGAGGAGGGGGGCAGGAGATTGAGTAGGCGGCCGTGATAGCGACGATGCTCTTCCGCCTGGGGATGACCGTTGCCCCCTGGCTGCCTAGGTCGCTCGCCTATGCCGCTGCCCGGGCCTTCGCGGCGCTCCTGGCCGGTTCTGGCGCCGGGGGCTTCCGCGTAGCTGCGGCAAACCAGGCGATTGTCCACGGCCGCCCGGCTGCCGACCCCGGCGTGCGCGCAGCGGCCCGCGCTGCGCTCATGCACCAGGCGCTGAACTACGCAGACCTCTTGCAGCTTGGACGGCTGCCGGCTGCCACCCTGCTCCAACGTATCGAGGTGGTGGGCTACGAGCATCTCCGGCAGGCACACGCGGCTGGACGCGGTGTGCTCATCGTCAGCGGTCATATCGGCAATCTCGATGTAGTGGGACAAGTGCTTGCCCTGCGTGGGTATCGTGCCCTGGTTCCCGTCGAGCCTATCCGGCCGCCGCGCCTCTTTCGGTACGTCTCGACGCTGCGCGCGCGCTATGGCCTGACCTTAGTACCGGCCGAAGCGGCGTTGCGGCCGGCGCTCCGGACCTTGCGGCGGGGAGGGATCGTCGTTCTGATCAACGACTGGGATCGGCAGGGCAACGGGGTCCCGGTCCGCTTCTTCGACCGCGAGACCCGGCTCCCGGCAGCACCGGCGGTACTCCATCTACGCACGGGAGCGCCGATTGTCCCCTGCTTCGTGCAGCGCCGCCCGGGCGGCCGGTACGCTGCATGGGCGGAGCCGCCCATCCACATGGCGGCAACGGGCGACACCGAACAGCGTATCCTTGCTATCATGCAGAGCGTCGCCATGTCGCTTGAGGCTGCGATCAGACGAGACCCGACGCAATGGGTGCTCTTTCACCCGGTCTGGCCCCGGCCAGCCAACGCGGAGCGGGTACCGGGACCAGCGGATCGCAGCTCGACCGGCGCGCTCTGAGCGCGTAGTGACTGCTCTGGAACCGGGCGATAGACGTTGTTGGCCGGCCGAGGGGGTGGCCTGTCGGCCCGGGGAATCCGGCGGCAGGCCGCGGCGGCAGCCTCCCCGCCTCGCCATCGCCCGACCGTATTGGTTGACATGAGCGCGTCCAGCGCTCACCATATGACGGAAGCGCGGGCGCAGGAGTTGACGCAGCGAGTGGCACAGCAAGAAACGCCGTGCAACGTGGGGGTGGCCGGCGAGAGCCGACCAAGCGAACGATGAAAATTGCACTCGTGTCGCCGTATGACTATCCCTATCCGGGCGCCGTCACCGAGCACATCTCGTACCTGAATCGCTACTTCGAGCGGGCCGGACATGAGGTACGTATTCTGGCGCCCTCCTCCCATGACGACGTTGAGGAGCGGATGCAGCATGTGTATCGCGTCGGCAAGCGCATCATCGGTGTCCCGGCAAACCAGTCTATTGCCCGCATCACCCTCTCGCTGAACCTGTCGCGCGCCGTCAGGCGTATCCTCGAGACCGAGAACTTCGACGTCATCCATCTGCACGAGCCGCTGGTGCCGGCCCTGTCTCCTACCGTACTGCGGCGCTCTCGCTCAATCAACGTCGGCACGTTCCACGCCAGTCGCCGGAAGTATTTCGGCTATTACTACGGGCGTCCCCTCCTCAAACGCTACATCCGGCGCATCCACGGCCGTATCTGCGTCTCCAATGCCGCGCGAGACTTCGTGAGTCACTACTTCCCCGGCGACTATCGGATTATTCCGAACGGTGTTGACGTAGATGCCTTTCGTGTGCAGCGGCCGCTCTTCCCGGAGTTGAACGACGGCAAGCTCACGATGCTCTTTGTGGGCCGGCTGGAAAAACGGAAGGGGCTGGTCTATCTGCTGCATGCATTGCCCTATGTGCAGCACCACTTCCCGCAGCTACGCTTGATCGTGGTGGGCGCCTTCGACGAAGAGGACATGCGGGAGTATCGGCAGGTCGTCGCGGAGTTGGGCCTGCGCGATGTCGTCTTCAAAGGCTTTGTCTCAACGGAAGACAAGCTCCGCTACTATCAGATGTGCGATCTCTTCGTATCTCCGGCGCTCGGTCGGGAAAGTCAGGGGATTGTCTTGCTGGAGGCCATGGCGGCCGGCAAACCGGTGATCGCCTCCGACATTGACGGGTATCGCGCCGTCTTGCGCCACGGCTTCGAAGGGCTACTGGTCCCACCGGAGAGTCCCGCCGCGCTGGCCGTCGCCATTGTCCGCTTGTTCAGCGACCCGGCCTTGCGCGAGGAGATGGGCCGGCGGGCGCAGGCGCGCGCGCAAGGGTACGGCTGGCCCATCGTCGCGCGGCAGTTGCTCGACTTCTACGCGGAGACCATCGAGCGGCAGCAACCGCGCCGCCTCCTGCCGCACACCGCCTTGCCGATCATGTCGAACGGCGCGTGACAGCGCCGGGGTAATGGGCGACATGACCGGCTGGCGGCAGTCAATCCAACGGCGCAGCCGCGCGGCTGCGGAGCGAGCCGTCGTCCCCCTCGCCCGCTGGGGTGTCTCGCCCAACCAGTTGACTGTCGCTGGCTTGCTGCTCAACGCCGCAGCCGGGGTTATCCTGGCGCTCGGCTGGCTCGTGCCCGGCGGTGTCGCCGTGCTCGTCGCCAGCGCCTTCGACCTCTTCGACGGTGCCTTGGCGCGGGTCGCCAGCCGCGAGACGCGCTTCGGCGCGTTCTTCGATTCGACGCTGGACCGCTATTCGGAGGCGCTGCTGTTCTGCGGCCTGCTGATATGGTTCACGCGCACCGACCACTGGCTGGGTGCCCTCCTCTGCTACCTCGCGCTGCTCGCTTCCCTGATGGTGAGCTACGCGCGCGCGCGCGCCGAGGGGCTAGGGCTGGAGTGTACGGTCGGCTGGTTCCAGCGGCCGGAGCGGATGGTTCTGCTCGGCGTCGGCCTCCTTCTACCCTCTCCCGGCCCCATCGTCAGTCTGATTATCATCGCTGTGCTTTCCCAATACACCGTCATTCAGCGTATGATTCACGTGTATCGCTTGACGGCAGACAAGGAACGGGAGCAAGAGTAAGTAAACGGGCCTCCATCTATCCCCCGCTCCGCAGGGGGACGGTCCATTCCCTCCCCTGGTAGCTCAATCCGGGGGAGGGCTAGGGAGGGGGCCAGGGATCGAACCGGGAAGAGCACCATGGACAATGAAGGAGCACGGACCGCAACGGTCCACCGCACAACTGCCGAAACCGATGTCCGGGTCGCCCTGTGCCTCGATGGGAGCGGCGCGGTGACGGCGGAGACGGGCTTACCGTTTCTCGACCACATGCTGGCGCAGCTTGGCCGCCACGGCCTCTTTGATCTGACTGTGCGGGCGCGTGGCGATTTGGAAGTTGACGCGCACCACACCGTCGAGGACGTGGCCCTCACGCTCGGTCAAGCCTTCCACGAGGCACTCGGAGCGCATCTGGGCATCAGGCGGATGGCCGATGCGCTCGTCCCGCTAGACGAGGCACTCGCTCAGGTTGCCGTGGACCTCAGTGGACGGGGCTATGCGGTCTGCGATCTGACGCTACGCGGCCCGGCCACCGGCACCATTGAATCCGACCTCTGGCGGCACTTCCTGGAATCGCTGGCGCAAGCCGGTCGCTTCACGCTCCACGTGCGCGTGCTGGCCGGACGGAATGACCACCACCGGCTGGAGGCAGTCTTCAAGGCGCTGTCCCGCGCGCTGGATACGGCCACCCAGCTCGATCCCCGGCGCGCGGCCCAAGTACCGAGCACCAAGGGCAGCCTCACCGCCTGATACCGCGCCTCACCCCCGCGGTCGCCATGACTCCCCTTCCCTGGCAGGGAAGGGGCCGGGGGTAGGTCCGGCTCCCCTCCCGCCGCTGCGACTCCCTCGCCGCACGACTCGTTCTTAGCACTGCATCCACTCCGCGGTACACGGTGGTGCCCCGTACTGCCGACGGCACGGGCCAACGCCGCTGTCTCCGCCACATCCACTTCACAACATCGCATGGGGAGACGCAATGGAGTTGCAGGCCTCGATTCGTTTGGTGATTGCCGCCGGCTGTGCCGGGGCGCTTATCTTGGCACGGTGGCGGCACCAGCGTGTGCGCTCGCTCGGTACGAGTGACGGTCGCTCCCGCACGGTAGGACTACCGCCGGGACGAGTGACCGCGAGCATCTACTGGCTTGGTCTCACGGCCAGCGCGGCCCTCGCCGGTCAGGCCCTCGCCAGCCTCGTGGCCCCGTGATCCTTTCAGGTCCACTCCGGCCCACCAACATGCATGGTAGACAGAACCATCTCCGAGATGTGGCTGGGGAGCCTGCGATCTCTGGCACCGATTTCACTACTTCAGCAAAGTTGCTGAGGTGTGCGGTCGTATCAGCCGCTGCCCCTCCCGTGTGACAACGGCCTATTCACAGACCATCGCCCTTGGCGGAACAGCCGGGCTGATGCTAAGGTGTTACATTGGAAAGCACTGACCGATACATGATTGGACAAACATCTTAACAGGATATATACTCTAGCCATGGAGCGCGTATCGAGAAGCAGTAGTCCTCGGCTGGAGGACCTGTGCTATTGGATACACAGCCTTGCCATGGCTTCCCTGAGATGTCTGGCCAAGCGACTCGGCCCCTACGGCATAACCCCACACCAGTTGGGGATCCTCATGATGTGCTCGGAGGGCTGCGCGGACACTGTGAGTGGGCTTGCCAGAGTGATGCCTATAGACCCCGCCGCGGTAAGCCGGAATGTCCACAGCCTCGCCCGGCGGGGACTGCTAGACAGGAAGCCGTCACAGCGCGACAGACGTTCGGCGACGCTCAGCGTTACCGAAAATGGGCAAGTTCTACTGGAGGAGCTTGCGCTGCACGTGGAGGCGAACAACCATACGCTCCTACAGGGAATCGACGAAGGTGAAAGGGATACGTTCGTTACCACCGTCAAGACGATGCTGGCGAACACCGCCGCCTACGAGGCCACGCGATTGGAGGAGCAGATGAAACCGACTAACCAATAGCTGAACATATGTAAAGCCCGGCCTTCGGGGGGCCGGGCTTCACCAGGCTAGAGCGCGCACTAAGCACCCTTCGGCATGGGAAGCTTTGTCTGCGCCTGCCTTGCTTACAGTACTCCCCCGGCAACTGCTCTGTCAAGCACAGAAAGGGAGGTGCCCATTGTCTTACGAATACATGGTCGAGGTCCGGGATCTCGTGAAGGTCTACCCGAGCGGCACCCGCGCTGTTGCGGGTATTGACTTCGACATCCCCAGGGAGGACTTCTTCGGTTTCCTCGGGCCCAACGGCGCTGGCAAGACCACGACGATGAAGATACTCGCCACGCTGCTTAGGAAGACATCAGGAACCGTCACAGTGGCGGGGTGCGACGTCAATGCCGCCCCGAAGGCTGTCCGCCGGCGCATCGGGTTTGCGATGCAGGAAGTCGGTCTCGACGACCTCGCCACAGGCAGGGACTTCCTCCAGCTTCAGGGCTTGCTCTACGGACTCTCCCGACGCGAGGCCCGGCGGAGAGCCGATGAATTGCTTGAACTGGTAGGACTGGCTCACGTGGCCGGACAGCGGGTCGGCACCTACTCTGGCGGCATGCGCCGACGCATTGATCTTGCCGGCGCCCTCATGCACGACCCAGACATCCTCTTCCTCGACGAGCCGACGGTTGGCCTTGACCCCCAGAGCCGAATCGCGATGTGGGAGCACCTCGAGGACCTGAACGCGAAGGGCGTCACCATCCTGCTCACGACCCAGGTAATGGAAGAGGCCGACCGCCTCTGCCGCAGCATCGCCATCTTCGACCACGGACAGATCATCGCCAGTGGCTCGCCTGAGTCGCTCAAAGCCGAGGTGGGTGGCGATGTCGTGCAGATCGTCCTCAATGGCTCCGCCGACGGTCCCGACCATGCGCTGAACGAAAGGGCTGAGGGGCTCGTTCGCCAGCAGGGATACACCGACGCAACCAACAGAGTCGACGGCGGCATCGCCGTCACCGTCAAGAACGGCAGCGCGGCCGTTCCGGGCCTTGTCGGCCTGCTTCACGATAACCGGATCCCGGTCGCCAGTCTCTCTGTCGCCAGGCCGACGCTCGACGATGTCTTCCTCAAGTACACCGGCCGCACAATTCGGGCTGAAGAAGCCACCGGCGACGAGGTCAGCAAGATGATGCGCCCGCTGATGGGCCTGAGGAGGAGGTAGCCCTAATGAACGTTGCCCGAGAGACTTACTTCATCTACACGCGTAACCTCAAGGCCTGGCTGGGACAGCCGGCCCTCGTCATCTCGACGCTGGTACCGCCTGTATTCATGTTCCTCTTTTTCGGGACGCCTCTCAGGAGCATGACCGGCATCCCCGGCTTCCCTTCGGATGACTACTTCGCATACTTTGCTGGCATGATCATAGTGCTATCCGTGGTCATGAACGGTGCCGATGCCGCCTTCACCCTGCTCACAGACATGCAGTCCGGCTACTTCGACAAGCTGCTGCTTGCGCCGATAAACCGCTTCTCGATCCTCATGGGCACGCTGCTCATATCGGGCACGCGGGCCCTGGCGCAGGTGCTCGTCATCGTCGCGCTGGCCCTAGCCCTCGGGGTCAGCTTCAAGGGCGGCTTGGTGGGCGTGGCGGCCATCATCGTCGCTGCCACAATCTTCGGGATTGCCACCGCCTGCGTCGGTGTGATAGTTGCTCTGAGGACCAAAAGCGTCCAGGTGACTCAGAACATCCCGATGATGTTCATGCCGCTGGCCTTCCTCACAACGGCACTCATGCCCAAGGAGTTTCTCACCGGATGGTTCAAATGGGCGGTGACCGTGAACCCCGTCGACTATGTGCTGGTTTCCGTGCGGACGATCATTGTCGACGGATGGGAGTGGGACTCTATACTTCCGGGTCTCTGGGTCCTGGCTGCGACCACGGTCATCATGCTCACCGCCGCCACCTGGACCTATAGGCGTGCTACCGCCTGAACTTCTCGCCTGGTACTGTACTGATCGACTACAGGGTGACCCAGCGCCGCCCTCGCCGGTCAAGCCGTAGCCATCCTTGTGGCCTCGTGACCCTACCTGTCGTTGCCGCGCACCCTCTCCCCGCGTGAGAGAGTCGAGTGAGGGCTGGCCCCCTACTCTGCGTGCTCGATCACGCTCACGATCCCGAATCGGTGTAGCGCCCCGGAGCCGTTCCCTACGCGCTCAACCTGCGCCTCCGTACACGATACGCAGATGACGACCGACGGTGTCTGGTCCTCCGCGGCAAGACGACCGGAGACGTTGCCGACCAGCACGTGCTCCAGCCGCGGATTGTCCCCGGCCTCGTCTTTGAGGAGTGCCCAGAAAGGATGCTCCCAAGCATTCGCGCCCAGGACCAACCCGATGTTCCCATGCGTCTGCGAGTTGAGATAGCCGATGGCAGCGCGATAGTCCACGCCGAACGGCCTAGTGGCGAAGTATTGATCTGCGCGCTCGGTAGAGAAGATGGAGCGTGGCCCGTAGAGTGGGCGGGTTTCGTTGTAGCCGATCACCACCAACGCCGCGACCAGCAGCGCCGCTGCCACGCCTTGCCCGATCCGCCGTGACCAGCCCCACGACAGCGCGATACTCACGGCCGGCGCCCAGAGGACGAAGAGCGGCAGGTGCAGCCGGCTATGCCACGGTTGCCACTTGAGCACCAGGCAGAAGAGCAGAAAACCGCCCATCAGCACCCCCGCGTAGAGCAGCACCGGCCCCCTTCTCAGCACGCCGCTCGCGCAGATCGCGACGAGGGCGTACAGGATCAGCAGCAAGTGCAGCGGATTGCCGGCAATGTCCTCGTGCATGTGGAACGGCTCGACGCGGAATTGCTGACCATCCGGCGTCGTCACTTGTCCCCAGGTGGTGCGCGGGTCGCTCGCGTCCATCCCGATGAGCGCGTGTACCCGCTCGATCCACTGCGCGAGTTGCTGCCCGATCTGCACTCGGACTTGCTCTGAGCCGCCGGGCACGCTGGCGTGCAGGCTGGCGTTTCTGATGACGTTGGAGAGCAGCGTCCCCGCGCCGATGACCTCGTTCGTGTAGGACGCCGTGCTCGCTCCGTCCTGCCAGACCAGTGGTGTGCCGTAGAGGTCTACGTTCCGCAGCCAGTGACCGAGGTTGAGCGCGAGGGCCACGCCGGCGATCAGCAGGACGTGTCGCCAGGAGCGCCAGCGCAGTGACCGTCCGTAGCCGACCAGCAGCCACACCAGCAGCGGGGTGGCGAAGAGGTACGCCGTCGCCTTCGTCAAGACCGCCAGCCCCAGGGCTGCGCCCACCCCTGCCGATACCCCCCAGCCGGGCCTGCGGATCGCTACCAGGACGAAATAGGCCAGGCATACCAGCCAAAACGTGACCACGTAGTCGTTCTGCGTGCTGGAGGCTTGCAGCATCCCCATCGGCAGCGTCGCCGCAACCACGCTCGCTACCACTTGCCCCGCGCCCGCCGCCCCGAGCCGCTGCGCCAGCAGCGACACGCCGACCACGCTCCCGACCATGCCCAGCCACTGCACCAAGTTGAGCAGCCGGTCATTGCCGACCAGGATGTGTAGGTGCGTCAGGATGAACTCAGCCCCCGGCGGAAAGTGCAGTTGCCGCGGGATGTGCGTCGGGTAGTGCCCCACGCTCTGGTGTTGGATCCAGTGCATCACGCGGGGCAAGTGGTAGGTCATCGAGTCGTAGGTGTTCGGAGGCGCCACGATGGCCGTGACGCCGGCGATCACCACAACGGCCACCACACCGCAGATCGCCAGCACGACCATCCGCCCAGGAGGGCCACTAGGTGTAGTCGTCCCCCCGCCGCGCGGGGGGACCATAGGGGGGCCTGATCTAAGCACCAACACCCCCATCGCTACAGCCGCCGCCAAGCTCCAGAGCGCCACCAGGCACGGCCAAGTCAGCAAGCCGAACAGACTCAGCCCTTCCGTGAAGGCCACGACGAGGACACCCCAGACGACCGCCCCGGCCAGCATCGCCTCCCGCCAGCGGTACCCCCGGCCGCTCAAGCGCGCGGCCTGACCAAAGCAGAGCACCAGGAGCACCAGGCATACCGGCGGAAGGACTGCGGCTGCGCTCATCGCCAGCCAGGATACAGCCGAAGAGCCGACGGCCGTCAGTTCTCAGCCCGTAGGTGATCCTGTACCGTTTTAAGCTAAGGGCTGATGGCTTATCGCTCCCGCCGGTAGCGTAGACTCGATTTCGATGAACGTCTCCGCTGATGCTCAAACCGTCGAGGCCGTCGTGCGGCGCTATTACGCTGCGTTAGAGGCCGGCACACCGCTCGCGCCGTTCTTTGATCTGGATGGACCGTGGCAGCCGGTGGTCAAGATCGGCACCGAGGCGGGTGAGTTCGATGTTGGCCGCGCCGCCGTCGCCGCTGTCCTGGCAAGGGTCAGCCGCGAGCTACAGGATAATCGCTTGGCATCGCGGCGGCTGTGCCTGCACGTGACTGGCGACACGGCCTGGTTTGCCGACGAGGTGTGGTGGGCCGGCATGGCCGGCGGCGCGCCATTTGCCGGCTCCACTCGCTGGAGTGGCGTGCTCCGCCGCCGGGCAGCACAGTGGCGGTTTGTCCTGCTGCACGTGTCCGAGCCGGTGGAATGACCGGCCCCGTCGCGCCTCGCCTCCGCCGGAAGCGGGCGGCTGCTGTAGGGGCAACCCTGGTGGTTGCCCACGTCCCCCTGCGGAGCGGGGGGGGGGCCATAGGGGGGCCATAGGGGGGCCGGAATCCGGCGGCCGGGGGTGGGGCCCGCCGTTCCTCCAGGTCGAAAGGGAACAGTCGCAAGATGGGAACGCCAGCGCTGCATCCTGACCGCGAGACCATCGTGGTGCTGGATTTCGGCTCGCAATACAGCCGCTTGATCTGCCGGCGCGTGCGCGAGGCGCGCGTCTACGCCGAGCTGCTGCCGTGGAATGCCCCGGTGGAGGACATCCGGGCGCTGCATCCCATCGGCATCATCCTCTCCGGCGGCCCCGCCAGCGTGTACGAGGCCGACGCCCCCACCGTACCGCCGCCAGTATTCGATCTCGACGTGCCGATCCTGGGCATCTGCTACGGCATGCAACTGCTTGCCCACCAGCTCGGCGGCACGGTCGCCCCGGCGCCCCGGCGCGAGTACGGCGCCGCCACCATTCACGTGGGAACCGCCGAGGGAGACGGTGCCGATGTAGCGGGGCGGCTCTTCCGCGGACTACCCGCCGAGCTACCCGTGTGGATGAGCCACGGTGACCACGTTGAAGAGCTCCCCCCCGGCTTCCGCGTGCTGGCGCGATCCGCCAACTCGCCCGCCGCAGCGATGGCCGACGACCAGGGGCGGGTCGGACTGCAATTCCACCCCGAGGTCGTCCATACGCCGCAAGGGCAGCAGTTGATCGAGAACTTCTGCTACGGCCTGTGTGGCGCTACGGGCGGCTGGACCGCTGGCTCGTTCATCGCCGAAGCGACCGAGCAAATCCGCCAGCGCGTGGGCACCGGTCGGGTCGTCTGCGGCCTCTCCGGTGGCGTGGACTCGGCCGTCACGGCAGCGCTCGTCCACCGCGCTATCGGCGATCAGCTGACCTGCATCTTCGTGGACAACGGCCTCCTGCGCCAGAACGAGGCCGCGGATGTCGTCGAGACCTTTCAGCAACACCTGGGATTCGAGCTAGTGGTGGCGAACGCCGGGGATGAGTTCCTGCGCCATCTGCGCGGTGTCACCGACCCGGAGCGCAAGCGCCTCATCATCGGCGAACGGTTTGTCCGCGTCTTCGAGCGCGTCGCCGGCAACTTGGGCACCGTCGAGTTCCTCGCCCAAGGTACCCTCTATCCCGACGTGATCGAGAGCGGCGGTGACGACGCGAACACCGTCACGGCCCAGGGAGAGCTAGGGGGCGGCGAGGCCGCCGCGAAGATCAAGACGCACCACAACGTCGGTGGGCTACCACCCAACTTGCAGTTCCAGTTGGTTGAGCCGCTGCGCTACCTCTTCAAGGATGAAGGGCGCGCCGTCGGCACGGAGCTAGGGCTGCCCGAGGAGCTAGTCTGGCGCCACCCCTTCCCCGGTCCGGGACTGGCCGTGCGCGTCGTCGGCGCCGTGACCGCCGAGCGGGTCGCTACGCTCCAGCAGGCGGATGCTATCTTCATCGAGGAAATCCGCGCGGCCGGCTGGTACCGGCGGCTTGGTCAGGCCTTCGCCGTGCTGACCCCGCTACAGAGCACTGGCGTCATGGGTGACTTCCGCACCTACGGCCACCTCATCGCCCTGCGCGCCATCCTGACCAGCGACTACATGACCGCCGACTGGGCGCCGCTCCCTCACGACCTCCTCGGCCGCGTCGCCACCCGCATCGTCAACGAGGTCCCCGGCGTCAACCGCGTCGTCTACGACGTCACCTCCAAGCCCCCCTCCACCATCGAGTGGGAATAGGCGATCGTGCAGTGTGATGGTGCTCCGAGGGCCAAGCGATATTGCACCCATTGGCCGGCAAATGCCGCCCCGTCCACTGTCTTGACCGTTGGCGAACCACTCGGCGCCGTGACCCGGCCCGACCCAGGCCGCCTGCTCCAGAGCCGCACCAGCTCAAAGGCAGCGCGTTACTCGCCCTCGCGCGTGTAGCCCCACTCATCCACCACCCGGTTGCTCGGCCGCAGGTTGGAGGGCGTCGTCAACTCCACCCGGTTGCCATCGGGATCGCGCACGAACACGTACCGCTGCCCGTCGTGTCGCTCGCCGCTGCTCTCCGGCTCATACCCGTGCGCTTGCAGCGTCTCCAGCGCCGCCGCGAAGTCGTCCACCTCGAAAGCGGCGTGGTAGCCGACCGATTCGCCGTCCGCCGGCTCGATCAGGTGCATCATGGAGCCGTCCGCCATCCTGGTCCAGATGACCCGCTGGCCATCCACCATCGAGGGGATCAGCTCCAGTCCGAGCAGGTCTCGGTAGAAGGCCAGGGAGCGGCGCCGGTCGCTGATGGGGTAGCCGATGTGGTTGACCTTGGTCAGCTTGAATGCGGGCATAGGGCACTCCTTCCGCGCTGGTGCAGGCATTCTACCGTCCACCACAGCACGTGGGTATCTTGCCCCCGTCATTCCCCCGCCCGCAAGCATCCTCGTCTCCCTGCACAGCGGGGGGATCATAGGGGGCCGGGCCTACAGGTCGAGAGTCATGCCGTCGCGCGTGACTAGGACCTCCTCGCCGAGTAGGCGGCGCGCCTTCTCCGCCTCGTCCTCGGGATCGGCCAGGATCGCTCGCCCGTGGTGAATGAAGGCGAGGCGCCCGTAGGATTTCCCACTGCCGCGGAGGTAGGTGCAGACATCCTCGACCGCGTGATGGCCGGTCTCCATCAGAAAGAGGTCGCAGTCGTCGAGCAGCGGACCAAGCTCGCTCGTCGCGGCAGCGTCACCCGAGAACACGACGGCTTTACCACCGGCCTCGATGCGAAACGAGAATGATTGCCACGGCTGACCTGCTTCCGGCTCTCCGAGATGGCGGTTGTGCAGCGCGCTGACTCGCAGGTCGCCGTCGTCGTAGATCACGCCGTCCTCGTACCGCTGTGCATGGAGATCGAACCCTAGATTCATGTCTTCGGCCGGTCCCCGGACGACGGCCTGCACGCCCTCCCAGACATAAAGATCGGGGATGAAGAGCGACACGGTCTTGCCGGCCAAGCTGGCGGCGTTCTCGGGATCAACGCGGCCGAGCTTGGGGATGGTCCAGATGAGATTGGCTAATCCCCCGATGTGGTCGGTGTGCGTGTGGCTGATGAAGATGGCCCGCACGGACCGCAGGTCCACCCCCGACGTGTGGGCGGTGTACGCGCAGCCTTCCCCGGCATCGAACCAGTAGACGCCTCCCGCCCATTCGACGGCGAAAGAGACGTGCCGGTAGCCGGGGACCGGTTCCGTGCCACTCCCGGTACCCAGGAAGATGAGTCTCATGTGTCTATCCCTCGCTGACAGCAAGTCGCTCGCGTTCTGGCAGCCATATGATAGCGGGAATTCGTGCAGCGGGGCTGGCATGACACCCGCTGGCCGTCGTCATCATGCAGGGCGCCAGGCCGACAGGTAGACTGAAACCATGTCGGCGACGGGCATCGCACAGCGACTACGCGCACCGTGGACGCGCCGTGAGTCCCCTGCCGCGCCGTCTCGCCGCCCGCCGCTGGCGCTCGATGAGGCCGTCGCCGGCGAGGAAGTGACCACGGCGCAGGGGCGCTTCTTCCGCACCCGCGATGTCCGGCCGGCGCGCGGCAAGTATGGTGGCGAGGTGCTGCGGGCCTTCGCCGCGGTGCGCCCATCCAGTCTGGCATTCCTGACCGCCGATGCAACGCTGGCCTCCTTTGAGCCGCGCCGCGCAGTGTTCCTGGACACTGAGACCACCGGGCTAGCTGGCGGGACCGGCACCTATGCCTTCCTCGTCGGGCTGGGTTTCTTTCAAGGCGAGCGGTTCGTCATCGAGCAATACTTCATGCGCTCGTTCGGCGAAGAGCGGGCGATGATGGCGCACGTTGCCGAGCGCATCGCCGAGTTTCCCGGCGTCGTCACCTTCAATGGTCGGGGCTTCGATCTACCGCTGCTCCAGACGCGCTTCATCATGAGCCGCCAGCGTCGCGCAGCAGCGCGGCTCGAGGCGTGGACCCATCTCGATCTGCTCCCAGCGGCGCGTCACCTGTGGCGCGAAGCGTTGCCGAACTGCAAGTTATCCTCGCTGGAGGCGGCCGTGCTGGGTGTGCGGCGCCACGAGGACGTGCCGAGTTGGCTGATCCCGAGCATCTACCTCGACTACGTGCGTACCCGGGACGCCCGCCGTCTGCGCCCCGTGTTCGAGCACAACCGCTACGACATCCTCACGATGGTCGCCCTGGGCAGCTATGCCGCGCGGATGCTATCCCACCCGTTGGAGCTATGCCCCGGGCAACCGCGCCAAGGGGCCGAGATCGCTGCGGTCGCGCGGCTCCACGAGCGCCGCGGGCATGCGGCGCACAGCGCGCGGCTCTATGCGGCAGCGCTCCGGCAACCGCTTCCCGCCGACCTGCGGATGAAGACGCTGTGGCGGCTGGGCATGGTGTACAAGCGTCAACGGGCTTGGCCGGCAGCGGCCAAGGTCTGGCAGCGCATTGTGGATCAGGAGCCGGCACTGCGCTTGCCGGCACTGATCGAGCTGGCCAAGCTCTACGAGCATCGGCGGCCCGATCTGGCGCGGGCAAAAGTGCTGGCCGCGCAGGCGTACCGGCTCTGGCAACAGGCGCCCGATGACCCCGGCACGCGCCTGCTCGCGGCGGTCGAGTCCAGTCAGCGACCACTCGGAGCGGCCTTGCGGCACCGTCTCAGTCGCCTAGAGCGCCGCCTGGCACGCGGTGCGCCGCCGGGGCCGCCAGCAGGGACTACACGTTATGGCTGATCCGGCCCAAGCAGAAGTAAATGGTGGCGGCCACACCACCGTCACCGGACCAACGGAGGGGGTGCCTGCGGGTCAGGAGCAGCCGGGCGCTGCCGAGGAGTGGTCGGAGCCGGAAGAGTACGTCCGCGTCTTGAGTGCGTTGGCGAGTGGTGATGGGGCACAGGCTATCGCGCGGCTGGAGCGGTTGCAAGCGCGACCACCGGAGGCGCTACCGGAGCTGGCCGCCACGTACTTGAGCGGCATGGCCCACTTCGCCGCGCTTGACTGGGCCGGTGTCGTCGCCCACCTACGCCAATACGTCATCAACGGTGCCCCGGATGACTGGCACATGCCCTGGGCCTATCTCCGCCTCGGACAGGCGCTGGAGGAGCTAGGGCGCCTCGACGAGGCCTCGCTGGCCTACCGCGGCTGTCTCATGCTGACGGCGCGGGAGCGCTTGCCGCGCCAGCTGGCCTTTGCGCTGATGTCGCGGATCGCCGACGAGTCCCCTGGCGTGTCCTCGGCACCCTAGGTAGTCGGGGAGCGAGACCGGCTGCGTGCGGCGAGTGTACTATAATCACCCTACATCCTGTGCTCCCCTGAGATCCACCATGACGGTTACTGTACCCGCGCCCACGACCACCATGCGGCCCTACCGCCAGCGGGGCGAGATTGACTACGCTCGCCTCGACTACAACCCCGACGAACCGGTCCTGAAGCCCGAAGCGATGGAACAAGAACAGCCCATGCAGGAGCTCCTCGGCCTGCTCGCCAGTCGGTTCACCGACTTCGGCCAGCGTCCCGATACCTTCCTCAGCAGCAACACGATCATCTGCTACGACCCCCGTGACCTCAACGTGCGCGTCTCCCCGGACGTGTACCTGGCCGTTGGCGTGGATGCCCAGGCCATTCGGCAACGCAAGCTCTATCTGCCCTGGGAAGTCGGCAAGCCACCGGATTGGGTGCTGGAGGTGGCCTCGTCCAGCACTGGAGCGGAGGACGTGGGCCGCAAGCGGGACCTCTATGCCCGCATCGGCGTGCCGGAATACTGGCGGTTCGATCCCAAGGATGGCGCGTATCACGGGGAGCGGCTGGCCGGGGACCGGCTGGTGGCCGGTAGATATGAGCCTATCGAGTTGACCACGGCGCCGGACGGCATCTTGAAGGGGTACAGCGAGGTGTTGGGGCTGAGTCTGTGTTGGGATGCTGGCTGGCCGCGATTGTACGATCCGGCCAAGGCCGCGTATCTGGAGAACTGGCAGCAGGTGTGGGTGGCCCGCGAGGTGGCCGAACTCCGTGCGAACGAGGCCGAATTCCGTGTCACTGCGGCCGAAACCCGCGCGGCTGCCGAGCGAGACAGGCGTCAGGCCGCCGAGTCCGAGCTGCAGCGGCTCCGGGAGCAACTCCGCCGTCGGCAGGCAGACCGGTAGCCTGCGCCGATAGAGCCGCGACTCGCTCCTCACCCCACGGCCTACGCCGGAATGGCGGGCGGTGATCCTGCGGAGACGGTGAAGCCGTTCGTGGCTACGGCTTCACGGAAGGGGCCTTCCTCCAGCCCGACGCCGAAGCCCGGTTCGTGTGGCACCGTCACCCAGCCGTCGCTGACGAAGTAGGCGGAGCCGTCGAGTCCCGGCGTGCTGGCTTCATCCCACTCGACAAACGCGAACCGGCCGATGGCGGCTGCCAGGTGGCCGGAGGTGTAGTTCCCGTAGTGCCCTCCGTAGTGGTGCGGCGCCGTGCGGGCGCCCCAGCGGTCAAGTTGTGCTCCTAGCTCCAGCCAGCGTGTGAAGCCGTAGCTGAAGATGTCGTATTGGACGACGTTGACGAGCCGCTGGCGGGCCATCTCCGGCAGGCGAGGTGAGGCAAGGCCCTCCCCGTCGGCGATCAGCGTGGACAGACCCTCGGCCCGGAGCCATGCTTGGAAGTCGCTGTAGAGCACGTCGTCCTCGTGGAACGCCTCTTCGAGCCAGAATACGTCAGCATCAGCCGTCGCCCGCAGGAGTTGCTTGGCCAGATTGAGGTTGTAGCCGTTATTCGCATCCGTCATCAGCGTCGCATGCTCACCCACTGCCTCGCGCACGGCATGCACCACGGCGATGTCTCGCCGCAGCCCTGCCGCCAGCTCCATGTGACGGGCGCCGCGCCCCACCTTCATCTTGAAGGCGCGATGCCCCCGTGCGTATCCCTCGCGCGCCTCGGCCGCAATCAGTGCAGCGGCCTCTTGCTCGGACTCGAGGTGCAGGTCGTCGAAGTAGAGCGACGTGTCGTAGCACTGGACGCGGAACGGGGTCGCGGGCGTAGCCCCGACCGTCGCGGCCGCCATCGCGTAGACCGGCTCGCCAGCGCGCTTGCCCGCTAGGTCCCAGAGCGGGAACTCCAGCGGCAGCCCGGCCCGGCTGGCTCCCTTTCCCGCAACAAAGACATCGGACAGCCGGGATCCGACCAGCTTCGCCGCTTGCTCGCGGGTGATCCGGCTGGCGCCCCATCCGGTGGCGTCGTCGTCGGTAGTGATCCGCGCGATGGCCGGCCGAACGACGATGCCGTGCTCGCCCAGTCGCGCGTTACAGCCGGCGTGGCGCGGCCGGCGACCCTCCAGCTGCCCCCATTCGATACGCACGATCCGCGGATCGGCCATGTCTACCGCTCCTATGTCGCGCGCGTGATGATCGCATAGAAGATGAGAATGCCGGTCCAGAGCACTGGTGGCGCGAGGACGAAGCTGGCCGCGGCGAGGTTGTTGTCGTGAACCAGCTCGTGCGCCAGCCCGCGCCGGCACCCTTCCCCGCCGACCTCGCACGCCATATCCTCGTTGTGGTGGCTGAAGAACCAGTCGCCTAGCTCCCAGCTGACGAGCGTGATAATTGCCGCCAACGACACGTAGGGCGCCGAGCTGGCGATGACCAGCGGCAGCGCCGAGAGGTGCTTGGTGTACTCGCCGAGACCCGTCACCAGATCAACCACCACGGCTAAGACGTTGTAGACGACGATCAGGACCAGCCCCCAGAGCAAGACCGTCTTACTCACGTCCCTTCTCCTTTGCTGCTGGCAAGGTGGTCGGCTTGATCTTCATGGGATTGGGCCGGCCTGGCCGTCAGTGGCGCCAGAACTTTACGTTGTCAATAGGGAGTACTTCGCACTGAAACGCCAACCGGTAACTCCCGATCTGGACCAGTCGTAGCATCCACGGTGCTTCGGCCAGCGATGGGCCGTAGTAGAAGGAGCAGTCGCTATACGCGGTACCGACCGGGGTCAGCGCGGCGCGCGAGATGAGGTCGGACTCGCCCTCGACAAGCCAGAACGTGCCCTCGGGCCGGGCGGAGAAGGCCGTCCAGGTGCCGAGGCCGTCCGTCTGCACGTCATAGCTGACCTCCGCCGCCGTATGTTGGAGGTAGTCGTCACGATAGCGGGTCAGCTCCTCGACGAGGCCGGCGCTGCCCTGGACACCGAGATAGGCCAGCGCCGACTGGGGTTGGTCCCCCTCGACAAAGAGGATGCTGGCACTCTGGTCGGGCGCAAACAGGGCCAGCGTGAACGAGAACTGTCCGGCGGTATCCGGGATTTCGGCGCGGCCGACTGCCCCGACCTCATAGTTCAGGGTGAACTCGTCGGCGTCCCAGAAGACTGGGTCGGCCGTCTCTACCTCCGCAACGTCGCCGCTGTGAAAGTCGCCGCCGATAGCCGCGATGAGTTGGGCCGCTTCATCGGTGCGATCATGGTCATAGCGCTCGCGGACGATCTCCCGACGCTGCGGTCCCGATTCCTGGTCCGACTTGTTCCCGGCCACCAAGCGCCAAGCGCGGCGCAACAACCCTCCACTACTCATAGTCACCTACCATTTCTCCGGGTTAGGGCACGGGTACGCCGATGTATGGCGTCTCCGGCCGCGGGATGAGAATGTACTCGCCGACGCAGCACCCCAGAGTACAGCACCGGCGGAAGCCGCCAAAGCCCCGGGTGGGTACGCGGATGCGCGGCACGCTCACACGCCGCGGTGCTTGGACGCGGGGCGGCTGTGCCGTGCGGGGAGAAGACACGCGGGGCGGCGCTGTACCGGGTTGACGCGCGGTGGCCGCTCCCTGACCGGGGCGGGTTTGCCCTCTGCTGACGGCGCTGCTCCCAGCAGTGGACGCGCCGCCGGCCCCGCCGACGGAAGCGCGTGTGGTGCCTCCGGCCGCTGCGGCGCCGGGCCGCGCGACCCCTTTCGCCGGTGGCGGCTTGGTGCCCGGCCGTCCATCCGGCGCATAAGTCGTGTAACTGCGACCGGCGCGGGCCGGCGCCTGCGCCTGATTCGGATCAATGGTCACGGGACCGCCGGCTGGTCTGGTCGTCGCGACGGGCGGCCGGGGATAGCCGAATACCCACGGCCGGTCGAACATCCAGAGCCAGAAGAACGGGTTGTTCATAATCCCGCCGTAGCCCGTGGCGAACCCACCGCTGTCGCGCACCCGCTGCTCCAGATCGGCCGGTACTGGCGGCGCCTGTAGGCCTTCGGGCAGCAACACCACGCTGACCGTTTCCACGTTGCCCGATGAGACGTTCACCTCGCGCCCCTGGCTGCCGAGCGCGGTGCCATTTGCGAACGTCGGGTCGTCGTGAATGAACGAGAGGCCGTAGTCGCCGGCCGGCACGTCGTCGAAGCGGTATTGTCCGGTCGAGTCGGTGCGCGTGACACAGTTGTCGCTCCGCCGCCCACAGTCAATCCCGCTGCCGGCGATCAGCACGGTAGCGCCGGCCAGGCGTACCGGCGGCTCGGAGGTACTGGGCATCCCCAGAACCTGCCCCTCGATGTCCCCGGTGTCGGCGCCGCACGAAGGGATTACCATGACCAGGTACACCGTGGACAGGAATAAAACGATCGCAACGAGGCCGATGTTGAGGTTGCCCAGCAACTGTCCCACGGCGAAGGTCCAGCGTTTCCGCCGCCCGACGTGCGGACCAACGCTGCCACAGAACGGACAGATCCCCTCTTCATCCAGGCGACCGATCCGGCAGCGAGAGCAGTAGATGGCAGTGCTCATCGTTGCCCGCTCCCATCAGATTGCAACCCATTGCAGTATATGGGACCTTCTCCCACCAGAGTATAATCGTTGCCTATGACGAACGATGACGTGGTGCGGTTCTTGGAAGCGATTGCCAATATCCTGGAGATCCAGGGCGAGCGCCCTTATCGCATCAGGGCGTATCGTGAAGCTGCACGGCAGGTGGACATGCTCGAGGAGGACGTGGCGGCGCTCGCGGCGGAGCGTCGGCTGACGACGATTCCGCGCGTTGGGGCCTCGCTCGCCGCCCGCATGCAGGAGTTGATTGATACCGGCAAGTCGTCCTTCCTTTCCGAACTCCAACGTGACACACCTGCTACGCTGCTTGATCTCCTGAGCCTACCGGGCTTTGGCCCGCGGCGGGTCGCCGCCGTCCATCGCGAGTTGGGCGTGACGACACTCGATGAGTTAGCCGCTGCGGCTGCCACAGGACGCCTCCGCAGTATCCGCGCCATTGGACCGCGGCTCGAGCAGTCCATCGCCCGGGGGGTCGAGGTCGTCAAGGACCGCCGGCGGCGAATGCCGCTACAGTTCGCGCGGCCGCTGGCCGAAACGCTGCGGGCGGAACTGGCCGCGGCGCTGCCGGGCTGGCCCGTCGCCATCGTCGGCAGCGTGCGGCGGATGGCCGAGCGCGTCGGCGACATTGATCTTCTTGTCGGAGCACCCGAAGAGGTGCCGGTGTTGGATGCGTTTGCGGCCCTGTCCGGCATTTCGGCACTAAAGGAGCGCGGCGCGACAATGGCCGTCGGCGAGACGCACAGTGGGACTTCGTGCCGTGTCACTGTGGCCCCGCCGTCAAGCTGGGGCGCGGCCCTGGTGCTGACAACCGGCTCGCACGCGCACCGCCGGCGCCTGCTTGCACTGCCGGGCGCTGCGGACTGGCAGCTAGACGGAGAGCTTATCGTTGATGAGCAGGGGCAGCCGGTCGCGGCGCCCACGGAAGCCGCCTTCTACGGCTTGCTCGGCTTGCCGGAGATTCCGCCCGTCCTCCGCGAGGACCGCGGCGAAATCGAGGCCGCGGAGTCCGGCACACTACCGGACCTGATTTCCGGACCCGACATACGGGGTGATCTGCATGTTCACTCCACTTGGAGCGACGGCCGGCACTCCATCGAGGCGATGGCGCGGGAGGCGCAGGAGCGCGGCCTGACGTACATGGTCATGGCCGACCACTCCCGCTCATCCGTCATTGCCGGTGGTCTATCTGTCGCGGAAGTGTCGGCGCAGCGGGAAGAGATCGCCGCGGTCAATGCCGAGCTAGACGGCTTTCGTGTCCTGGCTGGCATCGAGCTTGACATCAAGCCGGACGGTTCACTGGACTATGACGACGAGCTACTCGCCACCTTCGATTTCGTGACGGCATCGGTACACAGCGGCTTTGGGCAGCGCGCCGAGCGCATCACGGAGCGCGTGCTGGCAGCCATCCGCAGTCCGCACGTAGATTCCATCGGCCATCCCACCGGCCGTTTGCTCTCGCGCCGCGAGCCGCTCGCCTTGGACATGGACGCGGTGATCGCGGCGGCAGCCGAGACCGGAACGGCCCTGGAGATCAACGCCAATCCGGACCGGCTCGACCTCAACGACGAGTATGCGCGGCAGGCCGCCGAGGCCGGCGTGCGGCTGGCGATCAACACCGATGCCCACGCGGTCGAGCATCTGGCGTTTCTCGAATACGGCATTGCAACGGCGCAGCGCGGCTGGGTGCGCCCCCAAGACGTGCTCAACACCCGCCCTCCGGAAGCGCTCCGTGCAGCGGGGCCGGGCTGAAGAGGGCCAAACAAGGGCACGCAGGCGCTGCTCCACGCCCAGCACGAAGATTAGCATTGCATTGGCGTAGGTCGTTGTTTTTTCGGCGTTGAGTTGCAGCGGTTCAGTCCAGCGAAACTAAGATGCTCGTTGGCGGGATAGTGATTATGCGGAGCCGTGAAAGCCATGTGAGCCGCCGAAACTGGTTGGAAAAAGCGCTTGTTGCCTGCCGCCGCGGCCGCTATACTGTGCGGCGGCAGCGGGTCAGCGAAGTTCTGTGCGTTACGGTTCCCCCCTCGCCGCTGGTGGAGCGCCGCATCGCCGATCTCCAATGACCAATCCGGTGTAGGCGCTGTGTCCCGTTCTACCCTTCAAGGAGGCCTGTAGGTGAGCTTTACCGATCGTACCCTGGTGTGTGCCGACTGTGGAAACGAGTTCACGTTTTCGGCCGGTGAGCAGGCGTTTTTTGCGGAGCGAGGCTTTACGAACGATCCCAAGCGGTGTATCCCCTGTCGATCCCAGCGCCGCCAGCAACGCTCCAGTTACGGAGGGGGCGACATGGGTTATGGCGGTGGTGGCGGTGGTGGTGGTGGCGGTGGCTACGAATCGTCGCCCCGGCCTCCCAGGCAGATGCATCCCATCATCTGTGACGAGTGCGGTGTCGAGGCGGAGGTGCCGTTTCAACCGCGCGGCGACCGCCCCGTCTATTGCCGTGACTGTTTCAGCCGGCATCGCGAAAGTAGCTGGAGTTAGCCCCGCGACGAGCACCGTGATCGAGCGGCGCGCAGATCGTTGCCGGGCTAGTGCCTGTATGTCCTGAGCGCCGCTGCACTGTCGTGTCTTTTCCACTCCCCCTCCGTTCGAGGTACGGGTGCTGCTAGGAGCGTCCTTTGCCCCTCCCGCCAAGGGACGGCGCGTTCCCTCCCCCGTCGCGACGGGGGAGGGCTAGGGTGGGGGCTGCCCCCCTATGGTTCCGTAGGAAACACGCATGGCCTCGGACGCGGACGGCGGGATGAGTTTCCAGCCCGCTGCATTGCCCTACGTCGGCAACGAAGCTGCACGGCGCTTCCTGCTCGGCACCTGGCGGGCGGGACGCCTCGCGCACGCCTACCTCTTTGTCGGACCGCGCCACGTTGGTCGCCGAACGCTGGCACTCTGGCTCGCCCGGCTCGTGAACTGTGACCAAGCCAAGTCACCCAACCAAGTGACACCGCTTGAGCCGGATAGTAGCGCGCCGACCGTTGCGGGTCCGTGCGACCGTTGCTCGGCGTGTCGGAGGATCATGCATGGCAACTATCCCGATGTCATGGTCGTGGAGCCGGAGATAGACGAGTTCGGTGAAGTCAAGCGGGGCGTGCTGATCGAGCAGATTCGGGAGGTCGTCGAGCGGCGCGCGCCCTTGCGTCCCTACGAGGGCCGTACCAAAGTCTTCGTTATTCGCGGCGCCGATACGATGACGCCGCCGGCGGCCAACGCTTTCCTGAAGACCTTGGAGGAGCCACCGGCCGCCACGCTTTTCGTGCTCACCGCTGCCGATCAAGCGCGGCTGCTGCCCACCATCGTCTCGCGGTGCCAGACGGTGACGCTGCGCCCGGTGCCCACCCGTACCCTGGCCGCGGCCCTGGCATCCTGGGAGAGTTGGCCGGACCGCAACGCGGAGAATGCCGAGCTTTTTGCGCGCCTGTCCGGGGGATGCCCCGGCGCTGCCGTGCTTGCCACTCAGCAGCCCGACTACCTCACCGCGCGTCAGCACTGGCTCGATCAGGTGAGCGACCTGGTCTCTGCCGACCGGCATCAGCGCCTGGCGACGGTGGTGGGTATGACGACCAGGTCTGCTGCTGCGCCGCTCCTCGACCGGTGGCTTACCTGGTGGCGGGACGTGCTCCTGCTCCGCAGCGGCAGCGAGGAGGGGATCACGCATTGGGATCAGCGTGCGGTGCTCGCCAACCTCGCCGCGCGGCTCCGGCCGAGCGAGATCGCCGCCTTCCTGCGCCGGATCGAGGAGACGCGCGACCAGATCGAGCGAAACGCCAACGTCCGGCTGGCCTTCGAGGTGCTTGTCCTCGACATGCCCTATGTCGAGGCCGCGGCGTGACGTGTTCTCGGGCTATGTTCGCTACATGGTAAAATCGCTGGGACGCCACATGGCGGGCCGTTTTGTGTTGACAGAGAGTGTATTGGTTTCAGCATAACCGGCCATCACTCCCACTTGGCCCCGGTGAACTCAGGAGGGAAGACTTGCCAAACTATGACTATGAATGCCTCGAATGCGACCATCGCTTTGAGCGGTTGCAGCGCTTCTCCGACCCGCCCGTAGAGACGTGTCCGCAATGTGGCAGCGCTGTGCGTCGCGTCTTGCATCCCGTCGGGATTGTGTTCAAAGGCTCGGGTTGGTATGTCACCGATAGCCGGTCGTCCAACACTGCCACGTCTACGCCGACCGAGAAGAGCGAGCAGACCGACACCGACGCCAAGAGCACACCGGAGAAGGCCAAAGCCAACGGTGAGGGCAAATCCGAAGTCAAGAGCGCAGCCAAGTCGTCGGCGGCCGGTGGTGAAAAGTAGGCACGGCGCGGTGACCGGGTCCTGTCCCGCTCCTAGCGGTCGGCTGTGTTGGCGTGCGTCGCCGGCAGCGGTCCCCGCCGTGCAGAGTGGCTCCTGATGCGTGCCATCGTTCAACGTGTCACTGGTGCCGCGGTGACGGTCGCCGATGAGCAGGTGGGTCGGATCGGACCGGGACTGGTGCTGCTCGTCGGCGTGCGTCACGGCGACGGTCCGGCGGCTGCGCGCTGGCTGGCCGAGAAAGTCGCCCATTTGCGTATCTTCGCCGACGATGACAGCAAGTTCAATCGGTCCGTCCTCGATGTCGGCGGCAGTATCCTGCTCATCAGTCAGTTCACGGTCTATGGCGACTGTCGCAAAGGGCGCCGCCCCAACTTCACCGCGGCGGCGCCGCCGGGTGTCGCGGCGCCCTTGCTGGACACGCTGGCCGATGAGCTGCGGAACCGTGGGCTGCCGGTGGAGACGGGCGAGTTCGGAGCAATGATGCAAGTATCGCTGACGAATGATGGCCCGGTGACCGTGCTGGTGGACACGCCGGAGCGTCTGGACGTATGACTATTGGCACTTCACCGCCACCGCTGCGGCTGCGGGTGGTCCAGGATGGACCGGAAGCCGCCGCCACCGTGCTCAAGCGCACTGGCCTGAGCGACCTGGAAGTTGATCCGGCGGTTGCTGCGCGGTCGGCGGCGGTCTTTGACACGCCGGAGCTGCGTGATCTCTTGCCATCCGTCGGTGTAGCGCCGGTGTCGTCGGATGAGGTCCTGTCACCGGAGCAGTTCGTCGAGCGAGTCGTCCGCCTGGTCCACAGCGCTGGCGATACAGCTCTCCGCCTGATTTCCGAGCGCCTCGACGGCGCCGTTCCCGCTGACCTGGAGACGAGTCCGGCAGAGATCGCCGCCGCCTACCAACAGGTGGACGCGCAGCTCGTGGCGGACCTCCGGCTCGCCGCCGATCGGATTCGACGCTTCCACGAGCACCAGCGGCGCCCCTCCTGGCTCGACGTTGACGAGGGCCTCGGGCAGATAATCCGGCCGCTGGAGCGCGTCGGCATCTACGCGCCGCTCAGTACCGCTGCCTATCCCTCGTCGGTGCTGATGGCCGCCATTCCGGCCCGCGTGGCCGGAGTGGATGAGGTCGTGCTCTCCATGCCGCCGCGGCCCGACGGTAGCCATCGGCCGGAGATGGTCGTCGCCGCGGACATTGCCGGGGTAGACCGCCTCTTCAAGATCGGCGGTGCCCAGGCCATCGCGGCGCTGGCCTACGGGACCGAGTCGGTGCCCAAGGTGGATAAGATTCTCGGTCCCGGCAATATCTTTGTGGTCTTGGCTAAGAAGCGCGTCTTCGGGGACGTGGACATAGACCAGCTCCCCGGCCCCACGGAGACCCTCGTGGTGGCCGATGACACTGCGCCGGCTGACGAGGTGGCGGCCGATCTGCTGGCGCAAGCGGAGCACGACCCGCTCGCCAGCGCGATCCTGATCACGTCGAGCGAACGGCTCGCGGCAGCGGTGCCGGCCGCGCTGGCGGAGCAGCTTGACCGGCTGGAGCGTGCCGAGATCGCCCGCGAGTCGCTCGCTCGACGGGGCGGCATCGTCGTCGTCGCCAGTGTGGAGCGTGCCCTGGCGCTGGCGAATGAGTACGCCCCGGAGCACCTCTGTCTGCTGGTTGCGGATGCCTGGTCCTACCTGCCGGCGATCAGGCACGCCGGCGGCGTTTTCCTGGGACGTCACTCGCCGGAAGCCGCCGGCGACTACGTGGCCGGCCCCTCGCACATCATGCCTACGGCTGCCACTGCACGTTTCTCGTCGCCGCTCTCCGTGGATGACTTCCTCAAGATCACGAGCGTCATTGCTCTTTCGGCCCGGCAACTGGCGGAGCTTGGCCCGGTGGCGGCGCGCCTGGCCCGCGCCGAAGGCTTGACGGCGCACGCCGCCGCCGTCGAGCGGCGCCTACACTGACAGGTGTCCCTTCCGTCATCCCCGCGCAAGCGGGAAACCCCGTCCCCCGTGTAGCGGCTGGCGCCGCAATCCTGTAGGGGCGTCCCTTGTGGGCGCCCTGGCTGCTACGCTGACTCTCCTTCCCTGCCAGGGAAGGGGCCGGGGGTAGGTCCGGCAGCACCTAGCTCGGCGGCGCCCCGTTCGTAGTGGCAGCCCCGTTCGCGCGGCCGTTCGTCGCCGCGTCGGCCGCGGTGCCCGCTGGGACCCGACGGCCATCGCGTGGGGCCGTGCGTACTCGCTCGCGGACGAGCAGGAGCGGCAGGTGCCACCACAGGTTGCGCCACGCCTCCTCGACCTCGGTGCGTTCGGTATCGGATGGTGATCGCTGCCCGTATTGCGCGCGCACATACGACGCTGCGATCCGCTGCGCGGCGTCGTCGGGCACCTCCATGACACTCTTGAGCCAGCCGTTGCGCTCCTGCTCAAGGCTGCGCTGCATCTCGCGCGTCAGCGCCGCGGCGTACTCCAGTGGGGTCTCTGCCGGGCGACGCTTACGTCCGAGCAACCCGCCGAGGAACACCATCCGCCGATAGAGCCGGCGCACAATCTCCCGCGAGGGCATCCGCCGCTCGCGCAGGAGACGGATGAGCCGATATAGCCCAAACACGGCCACGATTACCACGACAGCCGGGAGCAGGTTGGGCAAGCTGGGCCGCCAGGACGTTGCAGCGGACACGAGGTCCGCCCCGCCCACGGCCGCGTCTTCCAACCCCAACAGCAGTGCCAGTTCCTCTAGCTCTTCATCCAGCGCCTCGTCAATATCGGGATCGGCAGCGGACAAGTCCGCCGCGCTTTCAGCGCGATTAATCTCCGGCCGGTAGCCCGATGGCTCGAAGGCAATCCACCCATGTGCAGGGAAGTAGACCTCCGGCCACGAATGAAGGTCTTCTTCCGTGACCTCGTAGCGACCCGTGTCGTTATTGAACGTGCCGGCGACGAAACCGGTCGCCATCCGGGCCGGGATACCTTGCAACCGCAAGAGGAGCACCATTGAGGAGGCGAAGTAGTCGCAGTAGCCGACCTTGGACTCGAACAGGAAGAAATCCACGGCATCCCAACCGTCCGGCACGATCGGGGTAGCCAGCGTGTACTGGTAGCGACGAATGAACTGCTCGATGGAAACCGCCTTGTCGTAGACCGTCTCGCGGTCACGCGTCAGCGATTCGGAGAGCGAGAATACGCGGTCGGTCACATCGGGCAGCTGGAGATAACGATCCTTAATCCAATCGGGGTACTCGGTGCTGGCCTGCCGTAGCTCGGCTATGCCCGGCTCCGGTACCAGCGATTCGACGGCATAGCGGAGCGAGGGCATGGCCGGGCGGCGTGAGTAGAGCGCGGAGAAGTCGTTCGCGTCGGCCTTCCCGGACGGTGCCAGCTTCTGATAGCGAATGCTCAACTCCACCGGTTCGACCGGGGCATAGATCACCGTGCTCATGGATGGCTCCATGTCGAAGACGGTTTGGACACGCTGGCCGGAGATGCTCGGCACCTCGGTGACAGGCTGCTCCGGCGTGCGGTTCAAGACGACGGCATCGCTATTGCGCCAGGCGCGGCCGGTGTAGGTGTCAAACGTACTGCCGCGCCAGTAGTGCGGCTCCTGGGACAAAACGGACATGATCTTGCGCTGCGTGAGGTTGATCGGGCCACTGAGCGTCAGCGAGCCACGCGCCCCTTCCGCCGCAAACCGCGTCCCCGGGCTTGATATGCCGGCAAACAGGCGGTTGGTGACGTTCTCCAACTCGGTCCATTGCTCGCCGATGTAGCGCCAGAAGGCGATGGACAGCGGGTTATTGATGACGCGCGGGCCGAGCATGGAGAGCAGGGCCAGCACGACAATGACTGCAAAGCTCGTCACCACCACGTCGAAGAGTAGCTCGCCTGGGTAGTCAACGGAGAACTTCTCCCAACGGCTGCGGAGGGCATACAGGTTGATGGAGACGGCCAAGAGGAGCAGGCTGATGAGGAAAATGGCGAACGGCGCCTGCGCTTGACCGGTGTAGGAGGCGTTCGTGACGAGCGCGATGCCGGTCGGCAGCGACGCGATCACCACGTCGTGCAGCCGGAACAAGCCCCAGGCGCCGATGTACCCCAACCCCCACGCCAGCAGCGACATGAGCAGCAGGAAGATGCCGTTATCGGTGCTCGGTCTCCCGTACCAGGCCAGCTCCGACCACGTAGCGATCCGCAGGGCGAAGTCGCCGATCTCCGTTGCGACGCCCTGAATGGAGACGATTGGGGGAGGCAGTCCTTCGCGGGTCTCGCCAGCGCGCATCCACGTACCGGTATCGCTGACAAGCGTGCCGATGCCGCTCGGCCACTCCCGCGGCGTAGGGAAGACTTCGCCGATCACGGTGTAGGCGAGTAGTCCCCCGACCAACACCCCGGCTAGGAGCGCCTGCCAGGTTCGCCACTCTTGCCGGGCAGCGACCAGGCCCATGACGATGCCGGCGAGGGCCATCGCGAAGAGCACCTGCGTTCCCTCCACCCAGTTAGCAGAGTGGATGGACCAGATGGTGCTCAACACCATCACGACGAGCAGAATGGCGGAAAACCAGCCCTCGTTGATCCGCCAGCCGCGCTGTGCTGGCAGGACCGTGCCACTGGCGCTCGTCTCGCCCAAAGCTCGCTCAGTAGGGGCCGCTGCGGCTCGAAGCATGGTTGTGTCCCCGAATCAGTGCTACCCGCCGCCTAGGGACATACCCGGTACCGCGCCAGGGATGCCCCACCTTGAGCCAATCGGATTGTGCGCTGCCGACATGCTACGTCGCTCCGTGCTTATTGTATGGGGGTGCCTCCGAACCCACGCGCCCGTAGGTCCTGTGCCTGCGTGCGCCGCTGCTCGGCATATTGTCCCTTGCCGACGGACACGGTGCGGAACGGCTGCCCCTGCATCACCACGTTGGCGACAATCCCTACGGACATGAGTTGGTCGGCGATAGGCTGCGCCGGTTCGGTGCCGCCGAACGACACTTGGTCCAGCAAAATCACGGCCGGGGTGGACGCGCGCTGACGCAACGACGCCAGCTCGCGGAGCCACGCCGGGTCGGTGCTCGGCGTAATAATCACGACGCTCAACCCGCGCTCCAGCGCCCGGCTCACCTGCTGCAAAATCGAGCCGAGCGGCTCGCCGCCGTCGGCGGTGACGGTTGCTAGGTCCTCCATGATCCGCCACAACTGGCGCGCGCCTTTACTCGGCTCCACCTCTGCGGGGCGGTCGCTCGACGCGATCAGACCAACGGCTTTATTTTCGCGGATTGCCTGATAGGTAATCGCGCCGGCGAGCTTGACGGCATACTCTTCGGTCGACTCGTCGCCCTCGCCGATGTGGACCGCAGCGTCCATGTCGAGAATGACCCACAGATTCCCGGAAGGCTCCAGATCGAACTCCTTGACTTGCAGCTGTCCCCGCCGGGCGGTGGAGAGCCAGTGGATGCGGTTCAGGCCGTCGCCGGGCGCAAAATCGCGGATGCCGGCGGCGTCGGTCGTCACGTGGTGCGTCTTGAGGCTGGAGCGCGAGCTACCGCCCACGGTGCCATACGGCAGCGGAATGCCCGGTCCCTCCATAATCGGCGGGTACACGATGAAGCTGTTAACCTGGTAGTAGACGATGGACCCGCGGAAGATGCCAAACGGGTCGCCCGTCAGGATGCGTACCGGCCCGAGGGTGTACAGACCACGCCGACGGCAGACGGTACGCGCGTGGAACTGCCGCTCTTCCCCCGGACCGATGCTTTCCACGACTCCGGGGTTAAAGTCCGGAATGGTCGAGTCGTCACGCACCTCGACCCACAGCGCCGGCAGCCGTCCTTCGTTAGCGATGACGAAATCCTCTTCGATCAGATCGCCGACGACGGCCCACTTGGTACGTAAGCGGCGTTGCACGGTGATGTTCTGGGCCAGGCTGCGGGTCCAGAAGAAGGTGATTGCCAGCAGACCGAGTGTGCTATAGAACAGGTAATAGATGATGGAGATGCCGGCCACGAGCGACAGCACCAGCAGGAGCATCGCCAGCAGGGGCACCAGCGGGCGCTGCAAGCGAATCTCGGCCGTGGCGAGCGGCGCGCCGGAGTCGGCCATCTCCGGCTGCGGGCCAAGCGCCTCTACTGTGGCTTGCGGGCTGTCGGAAGCGCCAGTCACGGCAACCATAAGCGTTCCACCAGTATACAGGAGTAGACAGGCCGGAATGCCTGTTGGACCTGTTAACGTCGGGTTAAATGGTTGAAATGACCGCAGAGGCCCTGGCCGCTCCCCACCGCCCCGTCATTGCGGCGGAAGCCGCAATCCAGCCCCATCCTTTTAGGGAGGGAGATAGGAGGTAGATAAGTCCGTCCCCTCGCATTGCGGGGGGGGCCATAGGGGGGGCTGACACTCCCCGGACGGTAGCTCCGATTTTCCTTCGCCCCAAAACTAGGGAAAACCCTAGTGCATTGAAGCCCGCTCGGATGTAAGATGGGTGCAGTGGTGCCTCGGCACCCGGCGTAGGTCAAAGTTGCTGCGGTCACTTGGGAAGCGGCTCGAGCTGCTCCGGGAGGACTGGCAACCATGGCAAGATCGAGCCGGCGTAGATACCTGGCCGGTGTCGCTGCCGGCTTAGGTGGTGTCATCGCCGCCGCCTGTGACCTGGCGGCAGCACCCCGACCCGACGCCAAGTCGCCGCGGCCCCGTCCGCACCCGGATGCCGGCCCCCCGACGCCCGGCCCGGAACCGACCTCCATCCGCGTGCTCTACGGGCAGTGGCTAGGGCCGCTAATAACCGAATTCGACATGACAGACTATACGGCTGACTGGAAGGTAATAGCCCCCCAGCAAGAGTTGTATCGCACGACCGCATTCACCGCGTTCCAGGAACGCTACCCCGATCACCATGTCACCTTCGACACCCATCCCGATCCGTTACCGGTCCTGCAAGGCGCCCACGCGGCCGGCCAGGCGCCCGACCTCTTCTACATGGATGACCGACGCGGCCGGACGGTCGTGCGACACGGCATGGCTACTCGGCTGGAGGGCCGGCTGCGTCGGTGGCCGGGGCTATCCGATTTCGTGCCGCCGGCGCTGGCGGCCGGCCAGTATGATCGCCAGCAGTGGGGCCTGCCCCTCTTTACGCAGGTCTATACGCTCTACTACAACCAGGCGCTGCTCCGTACCTTGGGCATCTTGCGCCTGCCGACCACCTGGGAAGATCTTCTGACCGCCGCTGCACAGTCCACCAAGGTGGAAGGTCACCGTCTCGTGCGCCGGGGCGTGAACGGCCCCGGCCCGCAGTGGTTCTGGTGGCTCCTGCAGAGCACCAGCGCCACGCTGTATGAGGCCGGCCGCGCCGGCTTTGGTGGTGAAGCGGAGGAGGTCCTGCTGTTCTTGCGGCACCTCTACCATGCAGTGCATCCCGCGGGCGTGGAACTGCCTCAAGATGGGCCTGGCGGAGAGATAGCTCACGCTTGGTTGCCAGATTTGCCGTGGACGACATATGAGGAGAGAAGGCGGCATTACTCGAAGGTACTCAACCGTCTTGATCCCCTACCCCCTCCCAATGCCACCTTCCCACCTGGCATCCCCACGGTCTCGCCGGCGGCCATCGCCACCGCTCAGGCATTGCTTGATGACATCGTAGTTGGGATGCCGCCGGTGCCGGGCAACCGCGATTATGCGCTACCGGGCAGCCGTAAGGCCGTTCCCCTGGTCCATACCCACTCGGCCATCCTGCATCTCAGCGTGCAGTCCGAGCACCCAGACCGAGCGTGGGAGCTGCTCACACTGCTTCTCGATCCCGACACGCTGTATGAGTACACCAACATCCGGCAAGCCATACCGCCGCGCAAGTCCATCCTCGGTCGAGGATACTTGGACAATCCCAAGACCCAGCAGGTCATTGATTTGTGGTTGCGCTACGGCCGGCCGCCGTTCGATCCCCCACGCTACGCCAGGGTGAGTTCCTGGATTGAGAATGCGTTCCGGGAAGCAGTGATCTGGCAGATGGACCCTCGCAAAACGGTAGATAAACTCGTCGAGAAGCTCGACGAGTTCGCCGCCAAAGCGAACCCGCCCTTCACAGGCACGACACGTACCTAGTGCCTGACCGCTTGCACAAGCACGCCTTGGCGCGGCGGCATAATGTAGTTGAGTTCTAGCAGCCGAACGGGATCGGGTCTTCGCCTCTACCTGGGCAGTGTGCCGCCGATCTCTGTTGAAAAGAGTGGTCTCGCGTTCGTGTTGTTTGTGGCGTGCCTCTGATAGTAAGGAGGGTGGCATGATGCGTTTTGTCCGCCGGCAGTATCTGATCGGCTCCGTCGTTGCGCTGGGCAGCGTAGTAGCCGCTGCCTGTGACCTTGGAGCAGCGCCCCCGCCTGAGGCCGAGTCACCCCCACCCGCTGACACCGCCCCGCCGCCTCGCCGGGCCCCTATCGCCTCTCTCCCGACGCCCCACCCCGGCTCAGTCCCCATCCATGTGCTCTTCGGGCCATATGAGGGGCTGGTGTATTCGGAAACCCCCCACACTTACTATACGACCGACTGGAAGGTAGTCACCCCCCAGCAAGAGTTGTACCGCACGATGGTGTCCCCCACGTTCCAGGATCGCTACCCCGATCACCACGTTACTTTCGACACCCATCACGATCCGTTACCGGTCGTGCTGGCGGCCCACGCCGCCGGCCAGGCGCCCGACCTCTTCCTCGCCGATGACCGGCGCGGCCGGGCGGTCGTGCAGCAGGGTCTGGCCGCACGACTGGACGGCCGGGTGCGCCAGTGGCCGGATCACGCCGATTTCGTCCGCCCGGCCCTGGCGGCTGGCCAGTATGATCGCCAGCAGTGGGGCCTGCCACTCTTTACCCAGGTCTACACGCTCTACTACAACCAGGCCCTGCTCAAGGCCTTGGGCCTCCTGCGCCTGCCGACCACCTGGGAAGACCTGCTGGCTGCCGCCGACCAGTCTACCAAGGTGGAAGGCCACCACGTCGTGCGCCAAGGCGTGAACGGCCCCGATCCATCATGGTTCATGTGGCTGCTGCAGAGCACCGGCGCCACGCTGTATGAGGCCGGTCAGGCCGGCTTTGGGGGCGAAGCGGAGGAGATCCTCCTGTTCTTGCGGCACCTCTATCACGCCGTGCATCCCTGGGGCGTGGAGCCGCTCTATGAGGGAATGCTACTACCGAGTGGAGCGGAGCATTACGCATACACCAAGTACCTCTGGGAGACTGGCCAGGTGGCTCACGCTTGGCTGCCAGCGCTACCGCGGCTAACACCCGAGGAGGCCAGCCGGCACGCCTCGAAGGTGTGGGAACGTCTTGATACTCCCCCCGACCCGCAGGCTACCCCCCTCCCCCCGACGCTTAGAATCAACGCGGGTGAGTTGGCTACCGCTCGGGCCTTGTGGGAACAGGCACCCCCGCCGGGAGACATTGCGGTGGGGCGGCTGCCGGCGCCGGGCAAGCAGTATGCCCTCCCCGACAGCCGCCAGGTTAAACCCCTGATCTATACGCACTCGGGCGTCTTGCATCTCAGCGCCCAATCGGAGCACCCGGATGTGGCGTGGGAACTGCTCACGCTGTTCCTCGAACCGGTCACGCTCCACGAGTACACCAACGTCCGTCGCGCCATTCCGCCCCGCCGGTCCATCCTGGGCCTGGGATACTTGGACCATCCGAAGACCCAGCAGGTCATTGACTTGTGGCTACGCTACGGTCGGCCACCGTTCGATCCCCCGGAGTACGCCCAGGTGAGCAACGCCATCGGCAAGACCTTCCAGGACACCGTGGTCTGGCAGCAGGACCTCGGCAAGGGGGTGGATGACCTTATCGTGCAACTCAACAAGATTGCCGCCGAAGCGACCCCACCCTTCACCGGCACGACCCGTGCCTAGTGCCTGACCGCTTGCAGTGTTTGCTGTGCGGAGGGCCGGGGCCTAGGGACGGTCGCGTTGGTCCAGGTAGTCCTGGTGTGCCCGCGCGAGCGCACCGGACCGCACGTCTTTCAGTACGGTTCGTGTCCGAGCGGAGAGCGCCTGCGACTGCTGCAAGTTGGCGAGCGAGCCTTGGAACTGTGGCATCACGTAGCGGGCTACCAGCTCATAGCTGTGGAGCATCTGCTCGCGCGTGGACCACTCGGTCGTTTGGATGAGCAGGCCGCCGTAGCCGCCGCTGGCCTCGTCCAGGCGCTTGATCGCCGCGACGAGATCATCGGGAGTGCCCACGCACCAGGCGCCGCGCTCTACCATCGTGTCAATGATCTTGTCCGCCGGGCCGTCAATCACCGGGTCGTGGCCGAGCGTCTGCTCGAAGTATTCGCGCTGGTAGCGTCCGGCGCCAGCGCGCGCCTGCTCCAGCGCCTCCCGGCGGCTCTCGGCCAAGTGTACGTGCAGCACCAGCCGCCACTCGTCACGGTTCATGGTCTTCCCATGCTCCGCGGCCGTCTCCTCCGCGACATCCCAGAATTCGCTCAACTTGGTGGTGAACGCGCCACCTCTGATGATCGTCACCGACAGCACGGCGCAGCCATGCTTGCCAGCCAGCACCATGCCCGACGGTGACTGGGCGGCGGCGACCGCGATGGGGAAGTGCGGCTGTGTGTACGGTCGCAGGTGCAGCAGCGCGTCCCGCAGCGTGAACCACTCGCTCTCATGGGTGATCGGCTCGGTCGCCGTGAGCAGGCGCATGATGATCTCCAGCGCCTCGTCCATCCGGCGGCGCTGCACAAGTGGATTAATGCCCATCATCCGCGCATCGGTCACGAGCGCTCCCGGACCGACGCCCATCATCACGCGACCGCGGGTGAGATGATCCAAGAGCACCATACGGTTCGCGGCCATCAGCGGATGGTGGTACGGCAGGCTGAGGACGCCGCTACCCAGCTTGATGTGCCGCGTGCGCTCGGCAGCCGTGGCGATGAACACCTCGGGCGAGGAGATCGTCTCCCACCCGGCGCTATGGTGCTCGCCAATCCAGGCTTCATCGAATCCGAGGTAGTCGAGCCACTGGATAAGCTCCAGGTCGCGCTCCAGGGACAGGGTCGGGTTTTCCCCCAGCCAGTGGAACGGACCCAGGAAAATCCCGAACTTCATCCGCGCCGGTAACGCCATCGTCGTGTGCCTCCTCCGCTCGGCCCGGCCGGATCCGTAACCGTTTGGCCGTCGTGCCACCCCACTATAGCCTCTGCGCCGCGCTGCCGTACAACTTCAGTTGTCTTGGGAGACCTTTGCGTAACCCGTCATTCCCGCGCAAGCGGGAATCCTCGTCCCCCCGCCGCAGCGGGGGGACCACAGGGGGGCTGGGGGGTGAGGTCCGAACCACATCGAAGAAGACTACCCTTATCAGCGGATATTGCCTCGCCGTTGCGCGTGCTCTACACTCGGCGACGGGCCGCGCCGCCGGCCCAACCGGCGACCGGGTTGCCGTAGAGGATGGTCTAACGATGGTGCAAATCCGCCGCGCCGATGTTCGTGACGAGCCGGTAATCGTCCGCTTGTGGGGGGACCACGCTGCCTATCAGCGCTCGCTGGAGCGCGTGTGGCCGCGGCGCTGGGCCGCTGCCGAGCCGTGCGAGCGTACCTACACGCAGTTACTGGCGCCGGTGTGGGACGACCCGCAACAGGCGGTCTTTATCGCCGAAGACGGATCGCAGTCTGTCGGGTTCGTGCAGGTCGCGTTGGTCGAGCCGGACCCCAGCCCGGCCCGCATCGAAACCATCGTCGTCGCCGCAGCCCAGCGCGGCACGGGCGTGGAGCGAGCCTTGATGGAGACCGCCCTGGGCTGGAGTGTGGAGGGCAAGGCTGACGAGGTCGTGCTGGACGTGCTTGCGGCCGATACTGCCGCCGTGCGGTTCTACGAGCAACAGGGCTTCAATCGGGTGTTGAGCGCCTACTACCGACCGGCCGACACCGCCGGGGCAGAGTTGCGGCCCGCTCCGGGCACGGTCCGCCGGGCCGGGGCTGCGGACGAGGCGACCGTCCTCCGCATGTGGAACGCCGTGCGGCGCTTCCACCGTGAGCTGGAGCCGCACTGGCCGCGGCAGTGGGCCAATCCCCCGCCCGATATTCTGAGTTGGCTGGCCCAAGCGCTGCAAGCGTACTGGCAGGACACCGAGCGCAAGGTGATCTTCGTCTACGACACCGGCCACGAGTTGGTGGGATTTATCCGCGTCGCGCTGATGGACTCGTGGCTGTGTCCGGGACAAGTCGAATCGCTCTACGTCCGTGACGACCACCGAAGTCAGGGTGTTGGTCAGGTCCTGATGGCCCAAGCGTTAGCCTGGTGCGCGGCGCACGAGGCCGCGGAGGTCGGCTTGCACGTCAGCGCGTCGAACGCGGGCGCTGCCCGCTTCTATGCGCGGCTCGGCTTTCGGCCCGTCCTCCACACCTACGTCCGCCCCCTCCCCGCCACCACGGACTAGACCCCATCCGGTCCCCCGACGAGGGTAGGTTTTTCGCGTAGGGGCGCACCATGTTGCGCCCATCCCCCCGTCGTTCCTACACCCGCGGACATTGCGCCCTCTCCCTCTGGGAGAGGGCCGGGGTGAGGGGCAGCCCCCCATCTCTATCGCTCCGCGATGGAGAGGTGACAGGCCAAAGCCGCACGGATAGGGCCAGGTGTGGTGCGGCGTACGGCTTTGGCCTGTCAGGGGGCGAGGGGGCGAGGACCATCCCTACATCCTGCGAATCCTGATTCAGGCAATCAGGGACAGAGTGGGTCGCAGCAGGCGTCATCGGGGTCTATTACGGCCGGTTGCGCTGCCGGGGTGGGCGCTGGGGTCGCTGTAGCGGCTGGGGGCGACGGCTGGCTTGTCGGCTGCGCCGTCGGTAAGGGGGCGGCCGGTGCGGGAGGGCCGCTGCTCGGTATGATCGCAGCCGGGAATACTCCCGCTACGGCTGCCTGGTAGATCAGCCGGTAGACATCAACCATCGCGGCAACGGCACCCTGGCGGCTGGGAAAATCGGTGGCCATGAGCACGACCGCGATGGGACCACCCGGCCCGGTGACGAGGCCGGCATCATGCAGCAACTGCGTGAGATCGCCCGTCTTGTGGGCGATGAGACCGGCTTGCAGCAATTCGGGTGGTACGCGGTCATTGATGCGTTGCTGCGACAGCAGGTAGCGCATGACGGCTGCGTCGTCTGGATGCAGCAGCTGCGGGTCGGCCGGTTCTCCCGCGATGAGACGCAGGAGACGCTGCATGTCCGCAGCGGTCGTCATGGGTGGACTAGCCATCGAGGTCGCGTGCAGTCCCAGCCGCGCGACCGTTTCCTGGGAGCGCCGCCAGCCGACGCGCTCACCGACGAGCACGGCGCCGGTATTGCTGCTGACCGTAATCATCCGCTCCACTGCGACGGCGGCGGGCATCGTCTCACCGACCCGCAAGATGACGGGCAGCGGCCGGAGGATGGCCACCGCCCGGGGTGTCATGGCCAGCCGCTCATCGAGATCGAGTTCGCCGGCCCGCTGTAGACGGAGCGCCTCCACCAGCAAGACCAGCTTGAACAGGCTCGCTGCGATCACGGTGCGGTCGGCATTCAGCGCAATCGTTGTCTCGGGTACGCCGGGCACGCCCACGGACACCGACCATTGTCCACCGGCGGCGGCCAGGCGCTCCTGGATTGCCGCGCGCAAGGCCCTCAGGCCGCTCGCTGGGGCCGGCTGCTCGACCTGCCCGGCTGGCCCATTGTCTGCCCAGCCGGGCTGGACCAGCGGCACGAATAGCACGGTGGCGAGCAGGAGGGCGGCGCCGACTTGCCGGCTACGGCGGAGCCGCGGCGGCCGCGCGCCCACGTCGCGCCCGGTGCCAGGGCGAGTCTGCATTGCTCCGCTCCGCGGATGGACACTACCGAGCGACTCGCGCTTGAGCCGCCCTCTGGAGAGTGTACGCGAGTGGGCCGGCCGCGGCTGGCTGCGGCCGCGAGGCTAGCCGTTTACGGTCGACCGTTCCGACCGGGACAACCGCAGGCGGCCACCAATGAAGGCCGCCGGAAGTGTCAGCACGATGCCGAGGATGCTGAGGAGGTCGGGCCGGTTGCTGAAGAACGCCGGATTGAATAAGGCCAAGATCGTTATCACGAGGCCAACGGCGATGGCGTGCGTTAGCTCGGCGCGTGGTGACATCCGAGCCGCCAAGTATCCACCGGCGGCCGGCGCCACCAGACTCAAGATGAAGAGTGCGGTCAGAAAAGCTGCTGACTGGCGAGCGACTTGGAGACTGGCCTGGTCGCTGCTGGCCGCCGCCGCGACCATATTGACGAAAATGGTTCCACCAAAGAACACGCCGTAGCTCACCAAGCAGCCATAGACTATTGCCCGGTACTTCAGGCGCATGGCTCCGAGCCTCCGCAGCATGTCTGTCTCCCAGGGCGCAGCGGCTGGCTGCAAACCCTAGTCGGTGGCGGTGGACTGCTCCAGTTGTGACACCCGCAGAAAGCCGCCGCCCAATGCTGCCGGGATCGTTAGTACGATGCTAACGATGTCAAGAAGATCAGGCCAGTTGCCAACTAGCGCCTGGGACGCCTGTGAGAGAATTAGTAGCAGTGTTACAAACACGCCTACGCCGAATGCGTTCATCAGTTCGGCGCGCCACGCCATCCGAGCCGCCACGTAACCACCAGCGGCCGTCGCCACGAGGGACAGTATGAGACCAGTCAGTCTATATCCCGCCGAATCAACAGTAGTTTGCAGGGCGTTTCGGTCAGAGCTTGTTACAAACGCAAAAAGAACGAAGGGTATCACTGCAGCAACGGACGCGCCGAAGTAGGTCAAGCAGCCATAGAGGATTGCCTTACGTCTGAAGCGCATGGTCCTGGTGCCCACAAAAACCCGTCTCCAGCGTAGCTGCTGGCTGATGCCCTTAGTCCGTTGCGGTGGACTGCTCCAGTTGAGATACCCGCAGAAAGCCGCCACCCAACGCTGCCGGGATCATAGTGACGAATCCGATCACGCTCCAAAGATTGAACGGGGTGCGGAAGATCACCTGCAGGAGTACGCTCAAGAGCGTCATCACAACGCCGACGGCGAGCGCGTTCGTCAGCTCGGCGTCCGGCGACTTGCGAGCCGCCAGGTAACCGCCGAGGACCGTGGCTAACAGGCCCAACACGAGGCCGGCAGCCTGAAAACCCGTCCCCTGGAGGGTGCTTTCCAAGCCGGCAACGTCCGTGGGGTCCCCGACATTCACGAACGCAATGAGCGTGATCACAATGCCCCCGACCAGGGTCACGCCGAAGTCGGCCAAGCATCCCAAGACGATGGCCCAGGGTTTGAGGTGCAAGGTGCTGATTCTTGACGACATGGCTGTCTCCTTGCGCTGCGACGGCCTGCTGTGGACACTAGCCGGTTGCCGTGGATCGCTCCAGTTGGGACAAACGCACCAAGCCACCGGCCAAGGCGACCGGGATCGTCAGTACAATACCGAGGATACCCAAGAGGTCAGGTCGAGCGCCGACGACCACCAGGCCGAGTATGGCTATGGTCGTCATCACGACGCCGACGGCCAGGGCGTTCGTCAGTTCGGCGCGCGGCGACCGACGAGCCGCCACGTACCCGCCGAGTGTCGTCGCTGCCAGGCCCAGGATGAATTGGAGCGCCACAAAGCCTGCCGACTGAGTAGTTTCTCGCAGGCTGGCCGGATCGGAGCTTGCCGCGCTTGCGAGCATACCGACGAGCACTACCGCGACGATGGACGCACCGATGTCCGTCAAGCAACCATAGACAATGGCCCGGCGGTTGAGGCGCAAGGTCCTGAATCTCGATGACATGCCCGTCTCCCGGTGCGCGGCGGCGCGCCGGTTCGGTGCGCTGTGCCGCGTGTTTTGCGAGGCTGCGCCCCCGGCTGGCGCCATATGCTAGGCAGTATAGCCCGCTATGGCCGCCGGCCGCCGGAATAGGGTTGGCTGGGTGAGGTGCTGGCCCCCATGGTCCCCCGTACAAGGGTAGGTTTTTCTGTAGGGGCGTGATTAACCGCGCCCGCCCCCCGCCATTCCCGCGAATCCATCCTGCTCATCCTTGCATTCTGGCTATCCTGATTCTGACGAAAAGGGGGCCAGGTGTGGAGGCCACTAACCGCGAGAGGAGCGCGTGACCCGCGCGGTAGCGAGGCGGGCAGCGTTGACCACGACGGCGACCGAGCCGATGTTGTGGATGAGCGCGCCGGCGACCGGCCCCACAAAGCTCAGAGCCGCGGCGACCAGGGCGCCCACGTTCCAGACCAGCGCGAGCAGCAGGTTCTGGCGAATGGTCGAGAGCGTGTGACGGCTGACCGTGAGGGCCGATGCAACCTGGCTCAAGTCGTCGGTGAGCAGCGCCACATCGGAGACTTCCAGCGCGACGTCGGTACCGCCCACGCCCACGGCAATCGCCACGTCGGCCGTCGCCAGCGCCGGCGCGTCGTTGACGCCATCGCCGATCATCGCGACGACTTCCCCGCGCGCTTGGAGCGACTTGATCGCCGTCACCTTGTCCTCAGGCAAGAGGCCGGCCTGCACGTCCTCCGGTGCGATGCCGACGTGCTGGGCGAGGGTTCGTGCCGTTGCCTGGGAGTCTCCGGTCAACAGCTTGATCGTGCCGATGCCGGCGTCGCGGAGGGTGGCGATCATGGCTGCCGCTTCATCGCGCGGCGTGTCGGCCGCGGCCAGCGTGCCGGCCAACCGGCCGTCAATGCCGATGCATAGCACCGTATACCCCTGATTCAGTAGCTCGTCCCATGTCGCCTCGTCGTCGGCCGTGCCGGCGATACCGAGATCAATGCTCCAAGCCAGTGAGCCGACGACCACGTGCCGCCCGTCAACCGTCGCCTCCGCCCCGCGCCCCGGTACGGCCCGAAATGAGTCGGAGTCGGCGCTATACCGATCTTCCACGCCAACGGCGCCGGCTGCCGCGAGGATGGCGCGAGCCAACGGGTGCTCGGAGCGCCGCTCGACGGCGGCGGCAAGTGCCAGCAAATCACGCTCGGTATTCTCACCGTGCGCGATAGTGCGTACCACCGTCGGCTGACCGCGGGTGAGGGTGCCGGTCTTGTCGAAGGCAACGGCGGTGACACGGCCCGCGGTCTCCAACCGGGCGCCGCTCTTGATGAGCAGACCGTGCCGGGCGGCGTTGACCACACCGGCGATCACAGCGGTCGGCGTGGCCAGCACCAGCGCACAAGGGCACGCCACCACCAGCACCGTGACCGCCGGCAGCCAGTCCCAGGCGCCGGTGATGAGGTAGGTCAACAGCAGCACGGCTGCCGCCAGTCCCAGCACCGCCGGAGTGAAGAACTTCGCGTAGTAGTCGGCCCGCCGGACGACCGGTGCCCGCTCCTCCTCGGCAGCGGCCACCAGTTGCCGGATGCGCCCGATGGCCGTCGCCGCGCCGATGCGGGTGGTGCGTACCTCCAAGGCACCTTGGTGGGCGAGGCCGCCGGCCAGCACTTCATCGCCGGGGCCGCGCGGCTGGGGCACCGGCTCGCCGGTCAGGGCCGCCTGGTCCACCGCCGCTTGACCGGCCATGACCACCCCGTCAATCGGGAGGCGCTCACCGGGGCGGATGATGATGACGTCGCCCTTGCGGAGCGCCGACAGCGGAACCTCTTCCTCAGTGTCCTGATCACCCTTGCGCCGCGCCGTTGCCGGCAAAAGGGCGCCGAGTCCCGCCAGTGCCAGCTCCGCCCGCTCGGCCGTGAAGTCTTCGAGCACCTTGCCGAAGAGCATCATGAATGCCACCAGTCCGGCCGAGAGGTATTCGCCCAAGATCACGGCGGCGACGATGGCAATAGTCACCAGTTCGTCTACGTTCAGCTCCCGCTCCAGCAGCCCGCGGACGGCGCCAACGGCGATCTTGGCCCCACCGATGGCGACGCCGGCCAGACCGAGCGCCGGCGCCAGCCAGTCCGTCTCATGGCCCGCCAAGCTCGCCAGCCACGAGGCGTCGTCCACCGGGACGCCAATACCGATGCCTCCCAGGCTCACCATCCAGGCGGCGGCAATGAGCAAGATCGTCGCGGCGGACGTGATGAAGTCCGGGCTACTCCAGACTGCCCGGTACTGAGCCAGCCGGCCAAACCAGCCGGAGGCCCCTTCCGCCAGCGTGCCGGTGCCTACTTGTGCCGTCATGTCTCTATCCCCCCTGGGGGTATATTCGTTAAAATGATGGTACCGCACGAGTCGTTGGGCTGCAACAGCCAGCCCGCGGTCTATACTAGGTGCGGAGGAAGTCATGGGAACGGCTCGCCGAGCGGATCGGCCATCCGGCGCGAGTGACGAGCAGCATCCCCACGAGCACATCGGCTCGCCGGAGCAGGCCCGTGCCTTGCTAAATCGGCTGGCGCGGTTGGAGGGGCATGTCGGCGGAGTGCGGCGGATGATTGCCGATGGCCGCAACTGCTCAGATGTCCTGATCCAGCTCGCAGCCGTGCGGGCCGGAGTGGATAAGGTGGCCCGTCTCGTGCTGGAGGACCACATCGCTCACTGCCTGCGCGAGGCCGCGAGCAACGGCACCTCGGACGAAGAATGGGGCCGGCTGAAGGAAGCACTTGACCGCTACATCTCGTAGCGTGACGACGCCACCGGATGCGCGTCAACGACTCCCAGAGCAGGTGAGTCCCACCATGGCAGCGGCCCAACCACCACCAATGCTCATCGTGTCGGGTGCGCCGGCAACAGGCAAGACGACGCTCGGCCGGCGGATCGCCAGCGATTTTGCCTTGCCATTCCTGCACCGGGACGGGATCAAAGAAGCACTCTACGACACCATCGGCGCGGGTGATCGCGATTGGTCCCGACAGCTTGGCATAGCGAGCATTCAACTGCTTTTCTATGTCGTCGAGCGTCTATTGGAAGCTGGTCACGGCTTGGTGGTCGAGAGCAACTTCTACGACCGCTACGACACGCCACGCTTCGAGGCGGTGCTGGCGCGGTACGCCGCCCGTACGGTGCAGATCCACTGCAACGCCGAGGCTCCTGTCGTCATCGCCCGCTATCGGGAGCGGGCCGCACGAGTGGAACGGCACCCGGGGCACCTCGGCGCGGCCGTCCTCCCGGAGCTGCGGGCTGGCTTGCGCGAGGCCACCTGGGGACCGCTGCGGCTTGCCGTGCCCTGCCTCACGGTGAACACCACCGACTTTGCTACCCTCGACTACGCGGACCTATGCGGTGCAATCAGGCACGCGCTGCGCGCCGCCGAATAGGGAGGAATGCTCCACCTCACCCCCGGACCGGTCATTCCCGCGAAAGCGGGATCCCCGTTCCCCCGCTCACGGGGGACCATTCTGCGAGGGCTGACGCAGGGAGCCGCTGATCTCCCGTCCCCCCGCACTGCGGGGGGACCATAGGGGGGCTAGGTGCAGGCAGTAGCCACCCCTCTCTACATGGTGGAGAGGGGGCCGAGGGGTGAGGCCGGCTCCTCTTGCCTGGAAGTGGCCGGGCGGTAGGTCGGTGGGCACGGCCGCCCAAGAGAATCCAAAAGATGTCAGCGGACGCCATCATCGTGCGGGGCGCGCGCGAGCACAACCTGCAAAGCATTGACGTGGACTTGCCGCGCAATCAACTTATTGTGTTCACCGGTCTCTCCGGCTCCGGGAAGTCCAGCCTCGCGTTCGACACCATCTTTGCCGAGGGTCAACGGCGCTACGTCGAGTCGCTGTCGGCCTACGCGCGGCAGTTCATCGGTCAGCTGGAGAAGCCCGACGTTGACCACATCGAGGGCCTATCGCCCGCCATCGCCATTGACCAAAAGGGGATCAGCCGCAATCCCCGCTCCACCGTCGGCACGGTGACGGAGATCTATGACTATCTGCGTTTGCTCTTCGCGCGTATAGGAACGCCCCACTGCCCCAGTTGTGGCCGTGTCGTCACCCGGCAGACGGTCCAGCAAATGGTGGATGCCGTGCTGGCGCTGCCGGAGGGTACCCGCTTCCTGCTCTTGGCTCCGGTGGTGCGCGACCAACGCGGCGAGCATCGGCAGGTGCTCGATGACGCCCGCCGCAGCGGCTATGCCCGCGTGCGGATTGATGACACAGTGTATCGGCTGGATGAGGAGCTGCCTTCCCTCGCCAAGACCAAGCGCCACACGCTGGAGGTCGTCGTGGATCGCCTGGTAGTCCGGGACGACCAAGGGTCACGGCTGGCCGACTCGCTCGAAACGGCACTCGGACTAGGCGATGGCGTAGTGATCGTAGCCCCCGTCACCGCTCAGGGAACGGCCGACGAGCTGCTCTTTTCGGAGCACTTTGCCTGCGTCCACTGCCGCATTTCGCTCGATGAGATCGAGCCACGCACCTTTTCGTTCAATAGCCCGCACGGTGCCTGCCCGGACTGTACCGGCCTCGGCACCACGCAGGAGGTTGACCCCGACCTCCTCGTGCCCAACCCCGATCTGTCGCTCAACGACGGCGCTATCGCCACGTCGCTGATCTACCGCGGCTACCTCCCCGCCCTCGCCGCGCACTGCGGGTTCTCCCTCGATGCGCCCGTTTCTACGCTGGATGAGGCGCAGCGCCACGCCCTGTTCTACGGCACCGGGAAGGAGCGTATTCCGGTCCAGTCCGTCTACGGCAGTGGTCGCAGCGGGCGGACGTATCGCGTGCGGTTTCCCGGCATCGTGCGCGAGCTAGAGCGCCGTTATCGGGACACTGAGTCCGAGCAGGTCAAGAGCGAGATCGAGCAGTTCATGTTCAGTCGTCCTTGTCCGACCTGTCGCGGGGCGCGGCTGAAGCCGGTTGCCCTGGCGGTAACTGTCGGCGGGCGTTCCATTGCCGAGGTGACGGCCCTGACGGTCGCAGACATCCGGCCGTTCCTGGACGGCGTTGCGCCGGAGGGTCCACAGGCGCTGATTGCCCAGCCGATTGTGCGCGAGCTACGTGTCCGCCTAGACTTCCTCGCCAACGTGGGCCTGGGCTATCTGACCTTGGGCCGCGCGGCGGCCTCGCTCTCCGGCGGCGAGGCGCAGCGCATCCGTCTGGCGACGCAGATCGGCTCCCAGTTGAAGGGCGTCATCTACGTGCTGGATGAGCCGAGCATCGGCCTCCATGCCCGCGATCAGCAGCGCCTCGTCACCACACTGCTTGCCCTCCGCGACCTGGGTAACACAGTGCTCGTAGTCGAGCACGATGAAGCCACCATGCGCGCGGCCGACTACCTGGTGGACATCGGCCCGGGCGCCGGCGAGCAAGGCGGCGAGATTGTGGCGACGGGGCCGCTGCCGGCCATCGTCGCGGCTGCGCGGTCGGTCACGGGCGCGTTTCTGGCCGGGCGGCGGTGCATCGCGCCGCCGGCACAGCGCCGCCGGCCGACGGACGCCGCACTCACCATTCGTGGTGCCCGGCAGCACAATCTGAGGGCTATAGACGTGCGTGTTCCGCTGGGCTGCTTGGTGGTCGTGGCCGGCGTGTCCGGGTCCGGCAAGAGCACGCTCGTCAACGACGTGCTCTACCGCGCGCTGGCGCAAAAGCTGCACCGGGCGCACGCTCGCCCCGGCAGCCATGCGGCCATCGAGGGCATCGAGCACCTGGACAAGGTCATCAGCATAGATCAGGCCCCTATCGGGCGGACGCCGCGGTCCAACCCGGCCACCTACACTGGCTTGTTCACCCCGATCCGGGAGCTATTCGCCGCGACGCGCGAGGCCCGTATCCGCGGCTACAAACCGGGCCGATTCTCCTTCAACGTCAAGGGCGGCCGTTGCGAGGCCTGCCAGGGCCAGGGCACCATCAAGATCGAGATGCAGTTTCTTCCCGACGTGTACGTGCCGTGCGAGGTGTGCCAGGGATCGCGCTACAACCGCGAGGCGCTGGAGATTCTCTACCGCGGCAAGACCATCGCGGAAGTCCTGGACCTGACCGTTGCCGAGGCACTGGACTTCTTCGCCAACGTGCCGCGCATCCGCAAGCGCCTCGAAACCCTGCATGACGTCGGGATGGGCTACATTTGCCTCGGCCAAGCCGCGACGACACTCTCCGGCGGCGAGGCGCAGCGCGTCAAGCTCGCTACCGAGCTGAGTCGGCGAGCGACCGGCAAGACGCTCTATATCCTCGACGAGCCGACCACCGGCCTACACTTCGCCGACATCGAGCGCTTGCTCGACGTGCTCCAGCGCCTCGTTGACGCCGGCAATACGGTGCTGGTGATCGAGCACCATCTCGACGTGCTCAAGAGCGCCGATTGGATCATTGACTTAGGGCCGGAGGGCGGCGACGCCGGCGGCGAGGTGGTCGCGGCCGGACCACCGGACGTGATTGCCGCCACGCCAGCCTCGCATACGGGATCGTTCCTCCGCCCATCATTGGCAGGTTAGTTCGCTTGCCGAAGAACGGCACGGTAGCGCCGATTGGCGCTCGGATGGCGTTGCATTTTTGCACACTAGAGACGCTGGCACAGTAGGTGGTACAGCAGATAGGAGACACAGAATGACCGCTACAGCTGACACTATCAAGGCGTAGGATGTTGCCACTCTCCCGCCGCCCCATCCGTCGTTCCCGCGCAAGGAGACCTTTGCATAACCCGTCATTCCCGCGAAAGCGGGAATCCACGTCCCCCCGCTGTGCGGGGGGACCACAAGGGGGCCAGCCGGGACGGTGTCGCGTATAATCCATAGCAGTGGCGAGCCGAGCTATCTCGAATATCGCTTGCTGCCGCCGAATGTGAAAACCATGCAACGAACGGAGCCGTTCGCGGGCACTGTTGAGGCCCAGGGCGCGGGCTGGGATGAGCGCGACGGCGTCGGCCATCTGCTCACCCGCCGCAAGATGTGGATCGGCGGCTTGGCCGTCTTTGCGGGCGTCGGCTACCTCGTCAGCACCGCGTTGGGCGGCAGCACCGTCTACTATCTAACCGTCTCCGAGTTGCGCGCGCTACCGGAGAGCCGGCGCAGCGAGCCGGTGCGGGTCGCCGGGCACGTAGCTCCAGGCACCATCGTGGGGCTTGGCGGCGGCGGGCCGATCCGCTTTACGATTACCGATCAAGCCGGGGGGACGCAGCAGGTTGCGCCCCTACCGGTCGTCTACGCCGGGCTGGTCCCCGACGTATTCAACGACAACATCGAGGTGGTCGTGCAGGGGCACTATACGGGCGAGCAGTTCGAGGCGACGATGCTGCTTGCCAAGTGCCCATCGAAGTTCGAGGCTTCCACGACGCAGTGATGAACAGCGAACGCCGCTTCACCCGGCCCGCTGGCCTCTGTCAGTACCCGATCCTCCAGCCTCCGTCATTCCCGCGCAAGCGGGAATCTCGCGCCGTAAGCACGTCCCCGGTCTTGCCCTCTTATACAATGACCGGGGCAACCACACCTCATGAGTAGGCGATGCATACGAGCGATCTAGGCCAAATCGCCCTGCTGATTGCCTTCCCCATCGCGCTCTTTGGCGCAGCGGCGTCCGTCGTCGGCGCGCGACGCACCATCCCCTCCCTGGTGGAGAGCGGCCGGCGGTCGGTGCTGGCGGTCGCGGCGCTGGTACTCATTGCCGCGATCATGCTGCTCGCGGCGTTTGCCGGCCACGACTTTGGCGTGCGCTACGTCGCCGAGCAATCCAGCCGCGAGATGCCCATGCACCTGATCTTGGCCGCCTTCTACGGCGGTCAAGCCGGATCGCTTCTCTACTGGCTGCTCGTCCTCTGCGTGCTCGCCGTACTCGCCCTGCGGAGCCGTCACGCGCATCCCGTGCTCATGCCCTACGTGGCTGCCACGCTGCTGGTAGTCGAAGCCTTTTTCCTGCTTGTCCTGGCGTTCGTGGCCTCCCCGTTCGAGCGTTTGCCGTTCGTGCCGGCCAACGGGCGCGGGCTGCACCCGCTGCTCTACGACGACGGCATGTTGATCCATCCACCGGTGCTGTTGGCCGGGATCGTGAGTGCGACCATTCCCTTTGCGTTCGCCATCGCGGCGCTGGCCAGCGGCCGGCTCGGCAACGAGTGGATACTGGCTGCCCGACGCTGGGTACTCGGTGGGTGGGCCGTCCTGGGGTCGGGATTACTGCTCGGTGGGTGGTGGGCCTACCACGTGCTCGGTTGGGGCGGCTACTGGGGCTGGGACCCGGTGGAGAACGTGGCCCTGCTCCCCTGGCTCACGGCCACCGCCCTGCTGCACTCGCTGGCGGTGCAGGAGCGGCGCGGGCTGCTGAAGGTCTGGAACTTCTCGCTCGTCATCGCCACTTTTGCCCTTTCGATTTTCGGGACGTTCATCGTGCGGAGTGGCGTCATCAGCTCCGTCCACTCCTTTGCCCAATCGGCCATCGGCCCCTACTTTTTCGTCTTCCTGGGGCTGGTGCTGGTCGCCAGCCTGGCGCTGCTCTTCGTGCGCCTGCCGCGGTTGTCGTCGTCGGCCACGGTAGAGACGGTCTACTCGCGGGAGGCGACCTTCCTGGCCAACAACTGGCTGCTCATCGGTATCGCGTTCGCCACCTTCTGGGGCACCATCTTCCCGCTCATTTCGGAAGCGGTACGCAACGTCCGCGTGGCGGTCGGCACCCCGTTCTTCAATCAGGTCAACGGACCGCTGCTCCTGGGACTCCTGGTCTTGATGGGCATTGGCCCGCTCGTACCCTGGCGCGGCGCCGGCCGGGCGACCGTCTGGCGCAACTTCCGGCTCCCGCTGCTCGGCGGCGTGGTCGCTGCCATAGCCGCCGGCCTCATCACTGTCCAGATGCAGTCCTGGCTGGCCACCGCCGCGTTCGGCGTTGTCGGTTTCGTCATCGTCGGCGTAGTGCAAGAGTGTTGGCGTGCTACTCGCGGTCAGCAGCGAGCGGCGCGTAGCGGCCTGCTGGTGGCGCTACTGACCGTGCTGGGGCGGCACCGGCGGCGCTACGGTGGCTATCTGGTGCATCTGTCTATCGCCGGCCTGGCGGTCGGAGTGATCGGCTCGACGTTCTTCAACCTGGAGCGGCAGGTGACACTCCAACCCGGCGAAACCGTGACCATCGGCCGCTACGTGCTGACCTACCGCGGCATTGCCACCGTGCCCGGCCCCGGCGTGCGGACCGTCACCGCCGTCATGGGCGCCGCCACCCAGGACGGCCGGCCGCTGGCCGAGCTGGCCACCGTGCGCCGCTTCTATGATGGTTGGGAGACGGAGCCGGCCACACAGGTTGCCATTCACACGGTCTTCCCCTGGCTTGATGATCTCTACGTGGTGCTGGCCGGCTGGGACGAGCCGCAATCGTCGGCCATGACCGCCGGCCGGTTTACCTTGCCGTCGGGTGAGCCGCTGGCCGCCACCTTCCACATTTTCGTCAATCCCCTGGTGGCCGTCCTGTGGTTGTCTTGGCCGGTCTTCCTCGCCGGTGCCCTGCTCTCCTGGTGGCCGGAAGCGACCGCCCCCGTGCTGGCTACGGCCTCGCGCCGGCTGCCCGCTCCCGCGTGGCTGCTATCGCGGCGCAGCGGCTACCCTTGAGCGGACGGCACGCTGGCCTGCCGGATCGAAGAACGAGATATGATCCTCGCCCTCGCGCTCATCATCGGGATTGTGGCGCTGCTCTACGTGGTGTATCCGCTCCTCCGCACCGGCCAACGTTGGGATGACACGTCGCCGCCGGAGGAGCCGGAGATGACTGCTCAGCTGGCCGACCTCCTGACCCGCCAGCAGGAGACCTATGCGGCCCTGCGCGAGCTGACCCTGGACTACCAATCCGGGGCGCTTGATGCTCCTACCTACCGGCGCCAGCGCCAACGTTACGAGCGCCGTGCCCTCGCCCTCCTCAAAGCCCTCGACAGCTGGGAAGCACGCGCCGACGCAGCCTTGGCCCGCCAGGGCCACACCACCGTAGCCCCACCGGACGATACGCAAGGCAAGTAGCGGATGGAGATAATCAGTGACTCCTCGCTCCGGCCGGAGAACAGCGTATTCCCTCCCCCGTCCCAACGGGGGAGGGCTAGGGTGGGGGCCACAGCAGAGCACGGCGCAATGAAGACGCGGCGCCGGCTCCTGCGCGGTGCCGGCGCTGGTGTGGCCGTGACCGCATTTCACGTGTGGGGCGGCTCGCACCTGGCCGTCGCCCAATCCGAGGCGGACAGCGGCACCATCCGTGGTCAGGTGACGCATGGCGTCAGTGGCGCGGCGCAAGATGCCATCGAGGTGCAGTTGTGGTACCTCGACGCAACGACCCGCAGCCGCCGTCTCGAACGGACGGTCCTGACCGACTCTGCGGGACGCTTCGAGTTTGCCGGGTTGGGCGTTGCGCCGGCCGACCTCTACCAGCCGGCGGTGACGTTCGGCGGGGTTGAGTATGTTGGGCCGGTGGTGCTCGCCGCCGGGAACGCCAACGCCGCGGCGGCAGCCGGCCAGATCGCCGTCGGCACTGCCGACATCCAAATTTTCGACGTGACCCATGACCCCGCGCGCGTGCGGTTGATCCGGAGCAATCTCATCCTGGCCCAGGTCAACGTGGCTACGGGCGAGGTGTCACTGATCCAGACCGTCATCGTCAGCAATGAGGGGCCGCAGACGTATGTTGCTCAACCCGTGACGGCCAGTCCCGTGCGGATCGCGCCGCCCGTCGGCGCCGTCGGCGTGGCGCCACTGACCGGGGTGCGGCGCGAGGACATGGTGGTGACGGGCGATGGCGGCTTGGTGCCGGCCACCCCGTTCCCGCCGGGCGAGACGCCGCTGACGATGGGCTACACCCTCCCCTATGCCGGACCACGGCTCGCCGTCACCCTGCCCATCCTGCAGCCCATCGGTCAGCTCCGCGTGCTCGTACCGGCGCGAGGCGTGCAGGTAGAAAGTGACGACTTGCGCCCGTTCGGTGCGACCACCCTCAGCGGCAATAGCTTTACCGCCGTCGGCGCGACCGACCTGCTCCCCGGTGCGCCGGTGCGCTTCACCTTGCTGGGATTGCCGCACGTCGAGCAGCCAGCGCTGTGGGGCGACCGCCGGCCGCTGCAAATCGGCGTTGCCGCAGCCGCGGCAGCCGTCCTAGCGACGCTTGGAGTGCTGGCCTGGGCCGATCCCCGCGGCCGACGCACACCGGCCCCGACTCCGCAGCCGACGGAGATAGGGCGCCTAGTAGCCGATATCCAGGCGCTGGACGGCAAAGACGACCCGGCCGCACAGCTAGAGCGCCGCGCCCTCAAGGCCCGCCTCTTGGAGCTAGCCCCGGATATCGCCGCGCCTCAGCCCCCGTCCCCCTCGCCGTCTCCGAGCGATAGCGAGGATGAGTCCGGCAGCGGCCGGCCGACGCCCTGACTCCCCCTTCCCTCCCAGGGAAGGGACCAGGAGGGTAGGTCTAATCCACCGACCACTAACTACTGATCGCTGCTAGACTGTCGCGTGGGCCGAGCATAGGCACGGACGTGGACGGTAGCGATCTGTGGCGCATCCTGCTCCAGTGGGTGCATCTACTCGCGGCCGTGGCATGGGTTGGCGGCAGCTTGTTCTTCTGGCTGGTGTGGCGGCCGGCGGCCCGCCGCGCCGCTGACATGCCCGCAGCGCAATCGGAATCCTCGTCGGAGGCCAGCGAGTCGCCGTGGCGCGCGTTCGAGGCGGCGGTGCGGCGCGAGTTCCGCGATGTCGTCAAGATCGCCGTCGGCGCCCTCATCCTGACCGGCGCCGTGCTGACGTTCGACCGCCTCGCCGGCACGGAGGCCGGCTTGCTCTACGGCGTCGTGCTGGGCCTCAAAGTGGCCGCGGCGGTGGCGATGATCTGGCTGGTGGGACTGCTCCGCCCGCGCCGACCCGGGCGGCGAGACGGTGTGGGTATCCGCCGCGCTCCTGAGCTGGTGCTCATCCTGGGCGGTCTGACGTTCTTGCTGGCCATTGTGCTCCGCGTCATACGCACGACCGGCAGTGGATGATGTCACGCGCAGCCGCTGACCAGGCGCTGCCCACCCGGATCGTCGGCTGGCTGCGGCGGCTGGCCTGGATCGTCGTGCGTCGCGTGTACCGCACGGTCCGCGTGCTGCCCTTTGGCCATCTGGCCGTCGCCCTTGCTCAGGCGGTCCGGCACCGCCAGGAGCACATCCAAGCGCGGCGCTGGTCGCTACGCGCCGTCCGGGAGGACCTGGCCTGCAACCGGCGGCTGGCCGCCGTGATCTCGGCGGCGGTGCAGCAGCGTGACCGCTTGCCCAAGCGCCGCTTTCGCACCGCAACCTTTCACTATTTCGCCCAAGATAAGGCCGGCCCGGTGGCCCGGCACGCGGCGCTTCGGCCGCGGGTAGTCACGCTGCACCGGGAGTTGGACGAGTTGAATGGCTACCTTGAGGCTATCACCATAGCGGAGGCCGGCTCGCCTATCGCCGCGAACCTCCGCGCCTACCTTGCGCGGCGGCTGTGCCGGCTGCTGCCCCGGCTGGAGCGGGCCGCGGCGACGTTCCACGCACCGTCAGGCGATGAGGCGAAAGACGGTCACTACAAACAAAACCGGCACCAGCACGCCGGCCCCGACCAGCAGCCGGGCTAGAGCGCGGTCGAGCCGGGCCGCCGGGATGGCTAGGGCCAGGTTGCCCGCCCACACCAGCGTGCTGACGATGGGTAGGCGGAGGATGGAGCGCTTGTCATCAATGAGGTCGGGTTCGCCGAAGACATTGAAGTGAACGGGTAGCAGATCGGGGAGCTGTGGCAGGCGGGTGAGCAAACCGAGCAGCAGCGCCAGATTAACTGTCAAGCCGAGCAGCGCCAGTCCCAGCGCCCAGGGGTCTCTCCGGAGTGGCATGGTGAGTTTGCAAACGCCGTTGCTGCCGCCTATGCCGGCGGCGCACCGTCTTGGTACACGGGAACGGACCAGGAGGCGTACTTCGGGTTATTGCCCCGCACGACATCGAAGTAGATTCGCTGGAGCCGCGCCGTGACGGGGCCGATGCCGCCGCTGCCGACGGGACGGCGGTCAATCTCGATCACCGGCGAGATTTGGGCACCGGTACCGGTCAGGATCACTTCGTCCGCGACGTACAGCTCGCTGCGGCCAACCTGTCGCTCGACCGTATCAATCCCTAGTTCCTTGCGGGATAGCTCCATGACGGCGTCACGGGTAATGCCCATGAGGATGTTCTCCGACGGCGCTGGCGTTACCCACTCCCCATTGATGAGCAGAAAGATGTTCTCTGCGCTGCCCTCGGAGACGTGGCCGGCCTGTGTCAGCATGATGGCTTCGTCAAAGCCGTTCTCCAGCGCCTCGGTCTTGGCGAGCGCCGAGTTGACGTACAGTCCGGTGACTTTCGCGCGCGGCGGGATCATATTGTCGTCCATCCGCCGCCACGATGACACCGCCACCCGCACGCCGGCCTCGACATCAATGTAAGCGCCCATCGGGTTGGTGTAGATGGTGAGCGCATCCGAGACATCGTGCAGCCGCGGCGTGATGGTCTCCTCGTCTTGGAAGGCCAGCGGCCGGATGTAGACATCTTCGCGGTAGCCGTTCATCTCCACCAGTTGCCGGGTAATCTCGCACAGTTCGTCCACGTCATGCTCCAGCTTGATCCGCATCATGCGGCACGAGCGGTGGAACCGGTCGTAGTGCTCCCGCACCTTGAGCAGGTAGAGTTGCTCTTGGTCCGCGTTCCAGTACGCGCGGATGCCCTCGAAGACACCGGTGCCGTAGTTGAGCGCGTGCGTCATCACGCCAACTTTCGCCTCCGCAAACGGTATGAACTTGCCGCGGAAGTAGCATTGCACGGTGTCAGCAGGCATCAGCAGGGCCTCCTTACTGGTGGATCGGGGCGGCGCATCGCGGTTGTGACGTGTGGTGCCGGCCGGCGATTATAGCAATCGCTTCAGTCGAGCGTAGCGTCGGAATCCGCCAGCGCATATGTTAGCATCTCCTCTGTGAGATTCGATGATCTGCGCTCCTTCCTCGACTTCCTTGACGACCACGGCGAGCTACAGCGGATTACGGCGCCGGTTGATCCGATCTTAGAGATCGCCGAGATCACCGACCGCGTGTGCAAGCTGCACGGCCCGGCCCTGCTGTTCAGCGACGTGCAGGGCAGCACCATGCCGGTCGTGATGAATACGTTCGGCTCCTATCGGCGAACGGCATGGGCCTTGGGCGTTGACCGCTGGGAAGACCTAGGCACGCAGATCGAGGACCTGCTGGCCTTGGCGCTGGCCGGGCCGCCCCAGGGTTTTCGCGGCAAGCTCCAGGCGCTGAACAAACTCCGCAGCGTTGCCGGGGCCGGGCCGCGGCTCGTCACCGCCGCGCCGTGCCAGGAGGTGGACCGCGGCGAGGATTTCAAGCTCTCGGAGCTACCCATCCTGAAGTGCTGGCCCGACGATGGCGGCCGCTATATCACCCTGCCGCTGGTATTCACGCACGATCCCAACACCGGCAAACGCAACGTCGGCATGTATCGCCTCCAGGTTTTCGACGATAAGACGCTCGGTATGCACTGGCACCTGCACAAAGGCGGCGCCGAGCACTACCGGCACGCCGAGGGCGAGCAGCAACGGCTGGAGGTGGCGGTGGTACTCGGCGCCGCGCCGGCGGCGATCTACGCGGCAACTGCGCCGCTGCCACCGGGCATAGACGAGATGGTGTTCGCCGGCTTTCTGCGCGGCAAGCCCGTGGACATGGTGCGCTGCAAGACGGTGGATCATAACGTGCCGGCCCACGCTGAGATCGTGCTGGAGGGCTACGTTGATCCGGCCGAGCGGCGCGTGGAAGGCCCGTTCGGCGACCACACCGGCTACTATTCGCTGGCCGACGAGTATCCGGTGCTGCACCTGACTCGGATGACGCACCGACGCGACCCCATCTATCCCTCGATCATCGTGGGCCGCCCGCCAATGGAAGACGATTATCTGGGCAAGGCGACCGAGCGCCTGTTCCTGCCCCTAATCAAGATGGTGGTCCCGGAAGTCGTGGACATCAATATGCCCTTCGAGGGCGTCTTCCACAATCTAGTCATCGTTTCTATCGAAAAACGCTACCCCGGTCACGCACAGAAGGTGTGCTACGCGCTATGGGGTATGGGCCAGATGATGCTGGCCAAGCACATCATCGTCGTGGACGCCGACGTGAACGTGCAGGACCTCTCGGAGGTGACCTGGCGAGTGACGAACAACATTGATCCGCGCCGCGATACCTTCCTGGTAGACGGGCCGCTCGACGCGCTCGATCACGCAGCGCCGCTGCCGCACTTCGGCAGTAAGATGGGTATTGACGCCACGCGCAAGGGTCCGGCCGACGGGTTCACGCGCCCCTGGCCCGATGACATCGTCATGTCACCGGAAGTCCGCGAGCGCGTCGAGCAACGCTGGGAAGAGCTTTTCCCCAATGGCCTGCTTACCGGATCGGGGTCCGGTACAAGCAGTGCCGGGTAGCTAGGGCCTCTCGCGGAGGAAGGAAAACGCGCCGTCCCCCAGCCCCTCTCTCTACTGGTGAAGAGGGGGAGTCTGCCGGAGGTGGACCGGCGTGGGCCTGACAAAGAGGAGCCAGATATGGCAACGACGATGACCAAGCTGCTCACGGCCGCTGATCTGCTCCAGCTGTATGGCCAAGGCATCCGCGGCGAGTTGATTCAGGGGGTACTACATGAGACCATGCCAGCAGGATATGCACACGGCAAGATCGTAACGAAGCTGGTCTTCTTGTTGAACGCCTTCATCATACCTCGGAAGCTGGGGAGCTTGACGGCCTCGGACTCGGGTGTCTGGCTGGAGCGCGACCCGGATACGGTGCGTGAGCCGGACATCGCCTACTTCTCAGCAGCGAAAATCCCGCTGGACGCGCTGGACACCGGCTACGCCGAGGTGCCCCCTGACTTGGTGGTGGAAATTGTCTCCCCCAGCAACAGCCGGCGGGAGGTCTACGACAAGGCGCGGATGTGGCTGCGTTACCGCGTGGCCCTGGTGTGGGTCGTGCAGCCGGACACCCGCACCGTGGATGTCCATCGGTTGGGGTGGGCAGTCGCAACGCGCACCGAAAATGACACGCTCGACGGCCTCGACGTGCTACCCGGTTTCACCTGTGCGGTCAGCGACATCTTCAACATGTAGTGTAGAGAGCATGTGACCGCCTCTGCTGGGTGACAGTGCGGGTAACGGCGCAGGACATTAGGAGTCCGGTGTGAGCAAGCTGCGCGTGTTCCTGGAAGCGATCAAGTTCGAGCACACCATCTTTGCCTTGCCCTTCGCCTATCTCGGCATGTTGCTGGCCGCGCAGGGCTGGCCAACCTGGCACCAGTTCATCTGGATCACCGTGGCGATGGGCGCCGCGCGCACCCTGGCCATGGCGCTCAATCGCGTGATTGACCGCGAGCTTGACGCGGCCAATCCGCGCACGGCCGACCGTGCCGTGCCGCGTGGCCTGCTCCGAGCACGCGATATGTGGCTGGCGAGCGGCCTCTCGCTGGTCGTACTCACCGTCGCCGCCTGGCAGCTCAATCCGCTCTGTTTGGTACTGCTACCGGGGGCGGTCGTCGTGCTCGGCGTCTACTCGTACACCAAGCGCTTTACCTGGCTCTCGCACGCCGTCCTCGGCGTCGCAGACGGGCTGGCGCCTATTGGCGCGTGGGCCGGCGTAACCGGCGAGCTGTCGTGGCCGCCGCTGGTGCTCGGTTTGGCCGTTGCCGTGTGGATTGCCGGGTTCGACCTGCTGTATGCCTGTCAGGACATCACCTTCGACCAGTCGGCGGGCCTGTATTCGTTCCCGGCCCGGTTCGGGGTGCGTGCGACACTGTGGACTTCCGGCATCTTGCACGTTGCTACCGTGGCGCTGCTGGTCCTCGTGGGCGTTGTGCTCGGCCTCGGCCTCCCGTACTGGCTGGGTGTGCTCGGCGCCGCCGGACTGCTGATCTACGAGCACTCCTTGCTGCGTCCCAACGACCTGAGTCGTCTCGATCTGGCCTTCTTCAACGTCAACGGCTATATTGCCGTGCTCTTGTTCGTCGCCACCGGGGCCGATCTCGCCGTCCGCGCGTGGTGGAGTAGCTCATGAACGGGGACAAGCTGCCGGTCGTCGTGGGTATCACCGGCGGCAGCGGCGCGATGATCGCTCGCCAGGTGATCGCACTGCTGCTCGACTTGGGCTACCCGGTCATCGGCACGGCAACCAAAGCCGGCCGGCGGGTCTGGGTGGAGGAGCTTGGCTCCGATCTCTCGGCCGCCCTCCGCCAATGGGCAGCGCCGATGTCCGACCGGGGCAGCCTGGCGTGGCACAGCATCAACGATGTGGGCGCGCCGATAGCCAGCGGCAGCGTTGAGACGCAAGGGATGATCGTCGTTCCGGCCAGCATGGGCACGATTGCCGGCATCGCGGCCGGTATTGAAGATAATCTCGTCTTGCGCGCCGCCGGCGTGACGCTGAAAGAGTGGCGCCCGCTCGTGCTGGTGCCGCGCGAGAGTCCCCTCTCGGCCATCCATCTGGAGAACTTGCTCAGGCTGGCGCGGCTCGGCGTGCGGGTCATCCCGCCGATGCCGGCCTTCTATCTGCGGCCCGTGACCATGGCCGACGTGGTGAACCAGCTCGTTCCACGACTACTCCTGGCCCTGGGCATCACGGAAGCCCGCTCGCGGCTCGTGGCCTATGCGCCGGAGCCGCCTCGCTCCGACCGAGCGTAGGGGCCAAGCACGCTGCTCCCGTCCCCCTGCGAAGCGGGGGCCATAGGGGGGCACCCACCGCACAGGAGACCTTTGCGTAACCCGTCATTCCCGCTTTCGCGGGAATCCAACTCCCTCTCCCACGGGGAGAGGGCCGGGGTGAGGGAAACACCCTCCCTTCCTCACCGTGGCGGACCGGCACCGCCATCGCTCCCCTTCCTGCCAGGGAAGGGGCCGGGGGGGTATGTCCAACCCACCTTCCAACCAAGAATCTACCCTTATGAGGGGTACATAGGGGGGCCGGCAGCCCGGCTACTGGGCGCCCTGCCGCTCGGCCCATTCGATGAGGCGATCATCCAGGCGGCGCTCGATTTGCGCGGTGGTGAGTTGCTCGTCGAGCCAGCGGTTGATGGCGTTGGCCTTGATCTGTTGCAGTTGATAGTCGGGTATCTCGCGCTGCGCCTCGCGTTCCTCTACACGGATGATGTGGTGGCCGAATTGCGTCTCGATGGGCGGGCTGGTTGCCCCGACGGCGAGCGAGAACGCCGTCGCCTCGAACTCCGGCACCATCACGCCACGCGGGAAAAAGCCGAGATCGCCGCCCGCCTCTTTCGTACTGTTATCGGTGGATAGCTCGGTAGCCAGCGCGGCGAAGTCCTCGCCGGCCTCCAGCCGCTCCACGACCGTCTGTGCCGTCGCTTCATCGGCGACGAGAATGTGCCGGGCACGCACCTGCTCCTGCGCGGTCGGCATCTCGCCCAGTGCCTCGTTGAGCTTCTGGCGCAGCACCCGCGCCTTGGCTACCACCCGGATCAGTGCCGATTCGGAGCCTAGAACCTCCTGATAGCGGGCCAAGTAGGTGGGAAACGGGAGCGGCGTGGCGGTCGGCGCGGGCGTCGGCGTCGGTCCGGAGGGCGTCGCCGTGGGGCTAGGAGCTTCCGTCGTGCCGGTGGCCGTCGTCGCCGTGCCGACGGTAGCCGTGGGGGGTGAAGTGGCGGCCGGTGTGCTCGCTGCCGTCGGCGTCTGCACAACGGTCGGTGTTGCCTCGCCTGGACTGCCGGCGGCGGCCGTGCCCGTCGCGCGCGCATTTGCCGTCGCGGTTGCGTTCGGTGTCACGGTCGGTCCTGGCGTCGGCGTGGGCAGCGGATAGCCGGTCATCCGTTTGATCTGGGTTTCTATTTCCGCCTCGGTCGCTATCAGCCCGCGGCGCCGAGCCTCCGCACCAATCAGCAGCTCTGCCACAAGGTCGTCCTGCAGTTGCTCCGGGAGATCAATCACCTGCTCCAGCAAAAAGTTGTACTGCTGCTGAAGTAGATTGATGATGGCCTCTTGCCCTTCTCCGGTCGCCCTCGCCCGCTGTCGCTCGATCTGAGCACGCACGTTCTGGGCTTGGAGCAGCAGCCTATTGCGCTCGAACGCCAGCCGCTCGGCGTAGTCCGTCAAGGAGACCGCGTCGGCGCCGACGCGGACGACCGCCAGGCGCGGCAAGTACACGTTTTCATAGAGAATGCCGCCGGACAGCATCCCGACAATGACCACGACTGCCGCCGTCAGCAGAATGAGCGCGATGCCGGATCGCAGCCGATCCTTCTGTGCCCGCGTGAGATGAGCACCCCAGCCCAGGATGAACGGGCGGCCGTCGCGGTGGGCGGACCAACCGATGGCTGTCTGACGCCCCCGGCGCCGGCGGCCTTGCCTCTCGGCTCCCCCGCCGGAGTTGCGGCGCCCTTCCGCTGGCCGGCGAGGCGAGGAAGAGGCCACGACCGCATTACTCCTGCCGTTCTGAGATCAACCTGCGTCCTGGACTTGTGCCAGGGTGAGCATCGGCTCTGGGGTTCGCGCAATCGGCAGCACCAGACCTGCTGTAGTTAGGATAAGAAGGGGGCGGTGTGCCGAGCAGCCCGAGCCATCAGCGCGTAGGCACATCCCGCAGACCGTACTGCATAGCAACCCGAATGTGCTCGCTCGTGGACGGCAGCAAAGCGAGAAACCTGGCCCGCTTGATGGCCGTTGACAGGCGCCGTTGGTGCTTCGAGCACGTGCCGGTCTTGCGCCGCGCCTGGATCGTTGCGCGATCCGTGAGATAGTTACGCAGTCGGCCGATGTCGCGGCAGTTGATCTTGTCCACCTTGTCCACGCAAAAGGAGCAGACCTTGCGGCTCTGCCGGCCGAACCGGCGCGGGCGCGGGCGACGATCACCGCCGGCACGCATCGGAGGCCGCGCCCGCGGTCCGCGTGGGGCGCCGCGCGCCGGCGGACTACCCACTGGCCGGCGCGGCGCCGGGGTTGCCTCAGCTTCTTGTGTCGTCGTATCCACCTCTTGGCTCACGCTGTTCTCCTATCTCCGTAGCCGGCGCTCCGCACTAGCGAGCACCGCTTGCCAAATCCATTCCTTAACCGGAACTGTCAACGCTGCTGCGTACCGCTCCTCGCTGCCGCACGGAGCGGATCAGCCGAACAGCTTGAGAAACGCGGCGAGGGCCGTGAAGCCGGCCAGCATCACACCGGCAAGGGTCCATGTCATCAGCCGGAGCTGGTGCTCGAAGTCGGCCCGTTGCTGCGCCATCTCGACCCGCACTTCCGCAAACCCGGTCTGCATCTCCGCCCGCACTTCCGCAAACCCGGTCTGCACTTTCGCAAATCCCGTTTGCGTCCCCGCTCGCAGTTCGGCGAACTCGGCGCGTAGTCGCTCGCCATCAGTCCGCACTACCGCAATGTCGGCTTGCATATCGGCGCGTAGTCGTTCGTTATCAGCCCGCAGCTCGGTCATGTCGGCCCGCAGCTCGGCAAAGCCAGTCTGCATCTCCGCCCGCAGTTCTACGAACTCGCCTCGTAGCTCGGTAAAATCGCCGCGCAGATCGGCGAACTCGGACCTGGTGGCGAAATGCGGCAGCCGCCCCTCGATGTGCCCAAGTCGGTCATGGATGCCGGCCAGCATCTCGGCATCTACTGCCAGCGTCTCCGGGGCCAGCGTCGTCTCGGTAGTCATGGCCTAGAACGGCATATCGTCTACGTCAATCGGTTCGCCGCCGAGATCATCGCCGCCACCGCCGCCATCACCATCGGACCGTGCGCGGCGGTCGAGCATCTGCATCTCCAGAGCGACGATTTCCGTCGTGCGCCTCGTGATACCCTCGCGGTCCTCGTACTGGCGTGTCTGGAGACGGCCCTCGATGTAGACCGAGCTGCCTTTGCTCAAGTATTCGTTGCATATCTCGGCCAGCTTGCCCCAAGCGACGATGTTGTGCCACTCTGTCGCTTCCCCCGGCTCACCGTCACGGCCGACCCACCGGCGGTTCGTCGCCACCGAGAAGTTCGTGACCGCTTGGCCACCTTGGGTGTAGCGCATCTCCGGGTCGCGGCCCAGGTTGCCAATAATCATCGCCTTGTTGATATAGCCGGCCATCGTTCTCCCCCTTGCTGTCCTACCGGTCGGTGCGGACGATGAGCGACCGGATCACCGCGTCGTCGAGCCGGAGGCTGCCCTCCACATCGTGGACCGTGGCCGGATCGGCGGTGAAATCAATCAGCACGTAGTTGCCATCACGATGCCCCTTGATGGCGTGATACATGCGCCGTCGCCCCCACGTATCCGTGTTGGTGATCTCGCCGCCACGGCTCGTGATATACGTTTTCACCTGCTCAATCGCAGTGTCTAATTCGTCCTCTGCGAGGGTGGGGGCCAAGATGAAGGTCCCCTCATAAGGGCTTGCGGCCACAGTCACCGTCCTTCCTCATACGCTCTGCGCCTGCTGGGGCGTGTCGGACCGCGCTACGAGACCGCCGGCAGCCCGCATACGCCGCGCTCGACGAACACCCGTCGAGCACCGCAGACAGTATACCAGTCCCGTCGCCTGTATAGCCGAGAATGTCGGAGCGGACAGCGGACGGAGGTAAGCCGGGACCACCCCTGCTATACTGGCCCTCGCGGTGTGGTGGTCCCGGGGTCAGTCGTCGAGACTGGCATTGAGTCCGGTGTCGGTGTCTGCTGGTCCCCCGGCCAGATCGTCCGGCATCTCGCCGCTTTCGATCTGGTCTACCATCTCGTCGTAGTCGGACGGCAGGTCGTCGCCGAGCTGGCTGCCGAGCTTGCGTGCCCACTGCGCCACGCTGCGCGGGTCGTTCTCGTCCACGCCGGCGAACATGCTGGGATCGCTCAGGGATTCCAGGCGCGCCTCTTCGCTTTTCATCACGGCGAAGCGCGATACCAAGCGCCGCATCTCGGATGAGTCGCAGTGGGGGCAGTTAGGCTCCTTGACGGACGCAAAGGTCAGGAACAGGTGGCTGGACCGCCGCCCACACTGTATACACCGATACTCGTACTCCGGCATGACGGCCCTCTCGCTGGCGCAGTATACCAGGCAAGCAACTATAGACAGAGGCGCGAATTACCCGTCCCCCCGCATTGCGGGGGGGCCATAGGGGGGCTATCTCCCACTACCGGCGTTGGGTGCGCGATGATACGACCAGTGAGGACACCGCAGCAGTGCAATCGGGCGGACGGCAGTGGTGCGCGGCTGCGGGTGGTCTACGTCGCGCTGGGCAGCAACTTGGGGGATCGCGCTTCCTTCCTGGCGGCTGCCCGTGACCGGCTACGGGCCATCGGCGAGGTCATAGCGGTGTCGCCCATCTATGACACGGAGGCGGTGACCCCGGAGCCGCAGCCACGCTATTTCAACCAAGTGGTCGCGCTGCGGACGGATCGTGATCTGCGCGATCTGCTCACGGCCTTGCAAGGTATCGAGGACGCGCTCGGCCGGCGGCGGGGAGCGCGTTGGGCGCCCCGGACGATGGACCTGGATATCCTCCTCGACGGCTCAACGGTCGTGTCGGAGCCGGACCTGATCGTCCCCCATACCCGGCTGGCCGAGCGCGCCTTTGTGCTCATCCCCCTCGCCGACCTGGCGCCGGACCTTATGCATCCTACCGCCGGACGCACGATTGCCGAGTTGGCGGCTGCGGCGTCGGGCCGCGACACCGTGTTCCGCCGCGGTTAGGCGGCCGGGATCGGCGCTGTGGGGCCGCGCACGTAGGTATCGCGTAGGATCGTGTTGGAGAAGCTGACCAGCATCACGAGCAGGAAGGCGGCGCCACTGATGGTCAGCACCAGCGTGCTGCTGATTACGTCGGCCAATCCGCCGTTGAGCAGATTGGCAAACGCCATCACCCCGCCGGCGTGGAACGCATAGATGCTCGTCACGCGGCCCCGAATGGCATCCGGCACCAACGCTTGCATCATTGCCATCGTAATCGCCATGAACGCCGCCTGCGAGGCCCCGATACCGGCCGCCGCGAGCAGTGCCAGTTCCAGCGTGGGCGCGATTGCCAACGCGAGGAGCGCCAGGCTACTGGCAAAACCGGTCAACAGCAGCAGCTGGCCGCGCGTGCGTTGATTGGATACCCCGGCCAAGGCCAGCACGCTCACGAGGGCGCCACCCCCGACCGCCATCATCAACGACCCGAACACCGACCCGCCGGCCGCGAACTGTTGGCGGGCCAGCACCGGCAGTACCGCCTCGAACGACATGGTGAGCGCGCAGTGCAGCGCCACCAGGACCAGCAGTGCCAACAGCACGCGGTCGTGGTAGACGTGCGTCAATCCCGCCAGCAGGTTGTGGAGGGCGCTCTTCGCCGGGTCTAAGCGGCCCGTGGACGCGGTCTGGATACGGAGGACCTGCACGAGCCCCAACGCGTAGAAGCCGGTGCAGGCGATGAATGCGCTTCCCGGCCCAGCGATCATGAGCAGAAGCGCGACGATCCCAGGGCCAAGCAGTTTCGAGCCGTGAATAGTAGCGGAGTTCAGCGCCACCGCGTTGAGGATCAGCCCGCGCGGTACAAGATTGGGCACGAGGGCCTGCATTGTCGGCATCAGCGCCGCACGCGCGATGCCGTTGACCAGCGACAAGACGACGAGGTGCCAGACCTGCATGGTGCCGGTGAGGGCCAGGATGGCCAGGAGCAGGTTGTGGCCGATGTTCAGCGCAAGGGTGCCGGCCAGCAGCGTCCGCCGGTCGAGCTTGTCCGCCAGCAAGCCGACAAACGGCGGCACGACCAGCAGCGGAATCATCGCGGCAAACGTGGTCACGCCCACCAGCATTGAGGAGTCCGAGAGCGTGAACACCATCCAGCCACGCGCGACGATCAGCCCGGACGCGGCGGCACCGCTGAGTAGGCTGGCGAACCAGAGGATGCGGTAGTCGCGATAGCCGAGCGCCGGCAGGAACCGTGTCGCAACCGCACGGCGCAGTGCAGCGAGGTGGCGAGCATCACTGCGGGCGTTTGCCATGCGCTTTGCCGTCTATCGGGGAGCAAAGAAAAAGCGCCCCCACGACTCGGCAGAGGCGCTCCGGCTGGCTGTGGTACCCCGGGCGCGATTCGAACGCGCGACTTTTGGCTCCGGAGGCCAACGCTCTGTCCACTGAGCTACCGGGGTATCTCCTCTCGATAGTACCGCACCACACCGGGGCTGTCAAAAACGCACGCTCGGCTCGTCCGGCTGATATGATGTACGCCGGGCGTGTTCGCGGCGCAGAGCCGTGGTCGTGGGGCAGAGCGGAGATGGCTGCGGGGTCCGTCGCGCTAGAGTTGGAGCGGCGGGTTGTGTTGCTGGCCGGTGTGGAAGGCAGTACCGGCGAGTCCATTGCCCAGGCATTCGCCGACTCCGGTGCCTGGGTTGTGGTCCATAGCTGCCAGGACCTCGAAGGCACCAAGCGCATCGTAGACCGCGTCCGCTCCACCGGCGGCCGGGCCATGCCCGCCATCGGCGTGACGGACGATGCGGCGTCGGCGTGGGCGTTGATCGAGCGGATTGTGGTCGAATGGGCGCAGTTGGACGTGCTGGTCTGCGATGTGGCCGGTCTAGCCACACAAGGCGGCCGAACCACTGTCACCGCCTCGTCCACGCCGCCGGAGGTGGGCTACCTGACTGCCGAGGCGATCAATCGGCTGCGTACATCGGGCGGCGGGCGGATCATCGTGCTCTTGCCGCCCGCCGCGGACCCGCAGTCGGACTGCGACGTGCCGCCGGCGCCGAGCGCCGCGTGGATACGCAGCTTGGCCGCGGCGGCGTCCGCCGATCAGGTGCTGGTCAACGCCGTGCAGTGCGCCGAGGATGTGGCGGCGGCCGACCTGGCCCGCGTGCTGCTGTTCCTCGGCAGCGTCTGGAACACGGCCGTTTCCGGTTCCTGCCTGACCTTGCACGGTCCCGTTGCGGCAGGAGGACGGGCAGTTCCCTCCCCCGTCGCGACGGGGAAGGGTTTAGGGTGGGGGACCGGGGCGTGCTGAGACACGATCTCTTGACATAAGGAGTTGTAGATGGCCAATACGCTGGCCGCGAAAATCCTGCGGGACCACGTGGTGAGTGGCGAATACGCGCCGGGCAAGGAGTTGGCGCTGCGAGTGGACCAAGTGCTGCTGCAAGATGCGACCGGCACCATGGCCTGCTTGCAGTTCGAGGAGCTAGACCTCGACCGCGTGCAGGTGCCGCTGGCCGTGCAGTACGTGGACCACAATTTGATCCAGTTGGACTTCAAGAACCCGGACGATCATCGCTTCTTGCAGCGTTTTGCGGCCCGCTACGGCATGTATCTCTCGCGGCCGGGGAACGGCATCTGCCACTACCTGCACGTCGAGCGGTTTGCGCGGCCGGGACAGGTGCTTGTCGGCGCCGACTCGCACACAACGATGTCCGGGTCGCTCGGCATGATCGCCATTGGCGCCGGTGGGCTGGAGGTGGCCGTTTGCATGGCCGGGCACCCCTTTGAGATTCCCTCGCCCAAGGTACTCGGCGTCGAGTTGCGCGGTGACCTGTCACCCTGGGTCCAGGCCAAGGACATCATCCTCGAGCTACTCCGTCGCCGCGGCGTCAGTGGCGGCCTGGGCTTCATCTGCGAGTTCTACGGTGACGGCGTGCAGACGCTCAACGTCACCCAGCGCGGCACGATCTGCAACATGATCGCCGAGCTGGGCGCCACCGGCGGCATCTTCCCCTCCGACGAGCGCACCCGCGAGTGGCTGGTGTACCAGGGACGGGAAGAGCACTGGCTGCCGCTGGCCGCCGACCCCGGCGCCAGCTACGACGAGACGGAAGTCATCGAGCTGGGCGATCTGGAGCCGCTGATTGCCCAGCCGTCCAGCCCAGGCAACGTTGTGCCGGTGCGCGAGGTCGCCGGAACACCGACGGCCCAAGTCTGCATCGGGAGCTCGGTGAACTCCGGCTACGAGGACCTGGCCATCGCGGCGGCCGTCCTGCAAGACGAGGTGGTGTCCCCGGACTTGGTGATGACCGTCACACCGGGATCTCGCCAAATCCTCGACACGATCTCCCGCAGCGGCGTGTACCGCGACCTGGTCCTGGCCGGGGCGCGGATGTTGGAGCCGGCCTGCGGACCGTGCGTCGGCATGGGGCAGGCGCCGCCATCCGGTGCCGTTTCGGTGCGGAGCTTCGTCCGCAACTTCCCCGGCCGCAGCGGCACGCAAGACGATCAGGTCTACCTGTGCAGCCCCGCCACCGCGGCGGCCACCGCCCTGCACGGCGTCATCACGGACCCCCGCGATCTCGGCGCCGAGCCGCCCATCACGCTGGCCGACGGCAATCCCGCCGCGAACGACCGGCAGATCATCCCGCCGCTGCCGCCGGACGAGGCAGCCAAAATAGAGTTGGTGCGCGGGCCGAATATCAAGGCGGCCCCCGCCCAGACGCCGTTGCCCGATCCGCTCTCTGGCGAAGTGCTCATCAAGGTCGGCGATGAAATCTCGACCGGCGACATGGCACCGGACGGCGCCGTCGTGATGGCGCTGCGGTCGAACGTCGAGGCGATGAGCGCGTTTGTCTTCCGTCGCCTCGACCCCACCTTCCCCAAGCGGGCGCGGCAGACCGGCGGCGGATTTGTCGTGGGGGGCCATACCTACGGCCAAGGGTCGTCTCGGGAGCATGCCGTGCTGGCGCCCAAGGCACTCGGTATGCGGGCCGTCTTTGCCAAGTCGTTCGCCCGTATCCACCGCCGCAACTTGATCTCGCAGGGCATTCCGCCGTTCACCTTCGCCGACGAGGCCGACTACGGCGGCGCCGCCCAAGGCGAGACCTGGGAGCTACCCGACCTGCACGCGGTGCTCCGCGACGGGTGGGACGAGGTACAGGTCCACGTCAAGGACACGGGCCGCACGTTCACCGTGCGCGCGGATTTCTCCGCGCGGGAGCGGAACATCATGCTCGCCGGTGGCCTGCTGGCCTACATCCGCGATCAGGGACGCAATGGGGCGGCGTAGCGCGAGCCAACGCCGGCCCCGGTCATTCCCGCGAAAGCGGGAATCCACGTCCCCCCGCCGCAGCGGGGGGACCATAGGGGGGCCGTTCCCCAGCCTGGGCCCCTCCCCAACCCTCCACCATGGTGACGCACAGGGGAGGGAACTTGCCCTCTGCCGACCGGTGCTTTGCAGACAGGCCCTAGCACTCTTTCGTAAAGAGATGCTGCGTGTGACAACCTGGCACATCCCGCTCTAGCGACTGCCTGAGTTCGGGCATCAGTCCTGGGATGTCGAGGACTGCCTTGCTGAGTGCTTCGCCGTTGAGCGTCTTGCCACTGTCTGACCACAGGACGTTGTACGCTGCCAAGCGATCTGCGAGCAGGGATTGCAACGTGGCGGTGCTCTTGTCGCCCGTGATCTCGATATAGAGCCGTGGTGTGAAACCGCACTTCAGGTAGAACTGCTCCGAATCGTCTGCGGCGCCGAGGAGCAGTCGAACCTTACCCCGTTGCCGTGCCCGTCGCTCGACCTCGGCCAGCAGTGCGGTGCCGACACCCCGACGCTGGTACTCGGGAAATACTCCCAAGCCGCCGATCAAGAGACTCCCGTCTCTGCCGCGATCCGATGCCAGCAATGCCCCTTGTACGGTACCCGCATCCTCGGCCAGAAACAGCCACTCCGGGTTGCTGCCGAACTGGCTGATGTACTCATCGAGATGCTGCTTAGCATGGGGCGCCGTCCAGCCGTACATCTCCGCCAGCCGGCTGTGTATGGCCACAAGCTCATCGAGTGATGCAAATCCACGAATAGTCATCGTTCAATCCTAGCAGGTTATCCTGGCCTCGTCAGGCTAGTTCCGGTCAAGTGCAAGCAGCAGCCACCTCAGCGCCGCCCCCGCCCATTCCCGCGCCAGCCGGAATCCACGTCCCCCCGCTCGCGCAGTCGGTATAATGCGCTGATTTCTGCCCATACTCCGCCGAGAGGGTGAGTAGCGTGTACGACTTGCGGATCACCGGTGGAACCGTATTCGACGCCAGCCAGGACCTCGCGGCTCCGGCCGACGTGCTAGTGCAGGATGGACAGATCGCGGCGGTCGGCGCCGATCTGCCCGGCGAGGCGCGACAAACGCTCGACGCCACCGGACGCTATGTAACGCCCGGTCTCGTTGATCTCCATACCCACGTGTACTGGGGCGTTTCCCATTACGGCATCGTCGCCGACGAAACATGCTTGCCGCGGGGTGTCACGACCGCCGTGGACGCCGGGTCCGCCGGCGCCGGCACGTTCCCCGGCCTGCGGCGCTACGTTATCGAGCAGCAGCGCACCCGGATCTACGCCTTCCTTCACGTCGCCTTGGCCGGCATGTTCGCGCAAGAGGTTGGCGAATCCGCCGACGAGCGGCTGCTCGACGTTGACCGGGCCATTAAGACCGTCGAGGCCAATCGGGATGTCATCGTCGGCGTGAAAGTCCGCCAGACTGACCGCCTCGTTGGCTCCCTCGGCGCCCGCCCGCTACGCGATGCCATCCGCGTGGCCGCGGCGACCGACCTACCGGTCATGCTCCACATCGGGAACACGCCGGTCCCGTTGGAAGACCTACTGGCGCTGCTGCGGCCCGGCGACATCGTGACGCACTCGTTCCGAGGGGAGGTCCGCGACGGGCTGCTCGGCCCGGACGGGCGTGTACGGCCGGGGGTACTCGAAGCGCGCGAACGGGGTATCAAGTTCGATATTGGCCACGGCAGCGGCAGCTTTTCCTTCGATTCGGCCGAGCGGCTGTTGGCCCAGGGGTTTCTGCCGGATACAATCTCCAGCGACCTGCACCACTACTCCGTGACCGGGCCGGTCTATGACCTGGCGAACGTGCTGTCCAAGTTCCTGTTCCTCGGCCTGAGCTTGGAGCAGGTGTTCGCGCGGGCCACGCTGGCGGCGACGCAAGCAGTCACGTTGGCCGACGGGCTGGGCACGCTTGGGACAGGCGCGCCAGCCGACGTCGCGATCTGGGAGTTGCGCGACGAGGCCGTGACCTTCATGGACTGCCTCGGAGATACGCGCGAGGCAACGCGCCAGCTAGAGCCGGTCGCGGTAGTTCAAGGCGGTCAAGTCGTGCGGTCGGCGCTTGAGTAAGTTGTGCTGGCATTTGGGATAGAGAGGGAGTCATCAAGCCCACCCGCCATTCCGGCGGAAGCCGGAATCCAGCGCCATAGGGGCGTCTCTTGTGGGCGCCCTGGATTCCCACGAAAGCGGGAATGACCGGGAAATGTCAACAACGCCTAGTACGTGACCCGCCGGTCCTGGCGGTTGAGGAGAAGGGGATAACGAGCATGGTGCCACGATTGTTGCCACCTGGTGGGCCGAAGGAGCAACTCCAGTTCGTGCTGGAGCGCGTGCGGGCGTTCCTCTCGCCGCCGACGGAAGGCTGGGGCGTGTGGAGTCCCGCACTGGCGGAATGGTTCAACCCCGGTAGCGACCGCCCCTACCACTATGCGCGTACCGACGCCGAGCAATTCCTGCGGCGAGCGCACATGAGCTACCCCACCGGCGATTGGCGCCTGATGCGCGTGCCGCTCGACGAGAGCGGCGAGCAGGCCGGGCCGCCCGAGGAAGTCACGTCGTCCGAGCCAGCGAAAGAGGCGTAAGCCTGGACCTACCCCCCGCTTTGCAGGGGCCCGGAGCGGCTTCCCTCCCCTGGAGCTTGCTCCGGGGGAGGGCTAGGGAGGGGGTTGGGATAGGTAAAGATCATCCGTGGAAGGACCCTACTGATGCCGCGGGGCTATGACGACGGATGGACGATCCCGGCCGATGCTCCCTTCTACCCGCCGCTGCCGGCCTACTACCGGCAGGTGCGGTTTCAGTTCGTCTTCTTCCGCGCGGACCCCGCTGCCGTCGCAGCCTTCTTGCCGGCGCCGCTGGAGCCGGACCCGGACGGGCTGTGTGTCGCCGGCGGCCTCACCGTTCCGTTCTGCACGCACTACGGTCCCTTTGATGAGGCCTTTGTGCAACAGCGCTGCTCCTTCCGCGGGGAGTTGGGCTGGTACTGTTCGCATGTACCCCACACCGGTCCCGCGGGCATTGCCGCCGGTCGTGAGGTCTACGGCACGCCCAAGATCTTTGCCGACATCACTGTCGAGCAGACCGAGCGCGTGATGTGTACCTCGGTCTGTATGGGCGGCCGGCCCGTGATGACGATAGCGTCTACGATGGAGGTACCGTGTAGCCCGGATGAGATGGTACGTCCGGCGCCGTCCTGGCGATTGAAGCTCATCCCTCGCGCCGACGGTCCGGGTCCGGCCATCAAGCAGCTGATTGACGGCGCCTCCGCCCAGCGGGACGTGCAGGTCCATGCCACCTTTCGCGGCACCGGGACGGTCGAATTTGCGCCGAATCCGTTGTGCGACCTGACCCCACTCACGCCACAAGCCTACGAGAGCGCCTACTACCTGGAAACGAGCTTCGCCGAGGGTTATGCCAAGATCGTCTATGACTACTTGGCGGATACATAAACCTCGCCGCCCGCTTGGCGTCGCGCCTGGGGGCATTGTGGCGCGAGTGAAGTGCGGATTCCGAACCGTCCCCCTGCTGCGCGGGGGGATCATAGGGGGGCCGGATTGACGCGAAGGGAACGAGCAATGCTGCAATCCGACGTGCGGGTACTCGAAGTCGAGCCATACTTCCTGGCCGGCAAGGCCAGGACACCGCTGAAGTTCGGGAGCGTGATCGTCGAGGAGAGCACCTTTCTCCACGTGCGGGCGCGGGTGGAGACGCGCAGCGGTCGGATAGCCGACGGCTGGGGCGCCATCTTCCTCTCCGATATGTGGAGTTGGCCCAGCCAGGTCGTGCCGCACGAGCAGCGCGACGCGGCGATGCGAGCGGTTGCCACCGACTTCTGCGCCCTGGTCGCCGACGCGCCGGGCTACCACCATCCGATTGACCTGTGGATGAGCCTGGAGGAGGACTTGCACCGCGCGATCCACGCCGTCGGCGAACGTATGAACTTGGCCGAGGCCATGCCGCGCCTTTGTGGCCTCAATGCGGTGTCCTCCATTGACGCGGCCCTCCACGATGCGTTTGCTATCGCCAACGGCATCGGCGTCTACGACGGCTATAGCGCCGACTTCATGCCCTACGACCTGAGCGACCATCTGGGGCTGGCCTTTGCCGGGTGCTATCCGGCCGACTTCTTGCGGTCACGATACCGGCCGGAAGTGCCCGTGTTTCACCTCGTCGGCGGGCTGGATAAGCTCCGCCGCAGCGAGATAGACGCCAGCGATCCCCAGGACGGTATTCCGGTTTCGCTCGACGACTGGGTGGAGCGGGACGGCCTGACGTGCCTCAAGATCAAGCTCCTCGGCACCGACTTGGCCTGGGACATCGAGCGCACTATCGAGGTGGTGCGCGTGGCACAAGAGGTCCACCAGCGGCTCGGCACGGGGAGAGCCGCCGATTTGCAGGTCTCGATGGACACGAACGAGCAATGCCCCGATCCGCAGTACGTGCTGGACTATCTGCACACGCTGCGGGAGCGCGACCTGGCGGCCTACCGGGTGCTCTTGTATGTCGAGCAGCCGACGGAGCGCGACCTTGAGGCCCACCGGTGGGACATGCGTGAAGTGGCGGCGCTCAAGCCGGCCATCATAGACGAGAGCTTGACCGGCCCCGCCGACTATGATCTCGCGCGGGAGTTGGGCTGGAGCGGTGTCGGCCTCAAGACCTGCAAGGGGCAGAGCGGCGCGCTACTCGTGCTCTGCCGCGCCATCGCCGAGGGCGTGCCGTACACTATCCAAGACCTGACCAACCCGGGCCTGTCGCTGATCCACGCGGTCGGTTTCGCGGCCCGCTGCAACGCGCTGAATGGTGTCGAGGCCAACGTTCACCAATTCTTCCCGGTGCTCTCCGTGCCGGAAGAGGCCGTGCATCCACGCATCTTCCAGCGCCGCGACGGCGTACTCAAGACCGACACGCTTGGCGCTACCGGCTTCGGCTACCGCGTCAACGAGATTGACCGCCCCATCTTCCGCGGCAAGGACCTGTAACCGGCCCGCCTCGTAGATGAAAGTTGCGAACTTGATGAGGTAGTGTGTTGGTCCCCGCCCTCGCCCTCCCCCGGACTGAGCTACTAGGGAAGGAACACCCCCCGTCCCCCCGCCGCAGCGGGGGGACCATAGGGGGGCTACATCCCACTACCCGATTAAGTTGTCAACTTTCATGTACGAGGCACTGCCTCTTGTCCTGCTCGAATAGCACATCTAGGAATAGCTTACCTTATCACCATCCACTTTGATAGTGCCTTGTTTTTCCAGCTCATTAAAGATAGCCTCGCCGCTCTTCGCAAGTTTCTTGTTCTTGGGGAAATGAATCTCTATCTGGTTGAGTAGCGCTTTCTTTGTCTTTGGTCTTTTCTCACTCTTCGTTTTCTTCAGCTTCGCTGAGAATTTCTTCACTGCATCATTGATCGGCGACTTGCCACTAGCCGGCGTTTCTTCGGCCTGTACCTTGGTCTTGGAGGGCCTGCTCTTGCCCCGAGGTTTCGGCTCCGCTTTCACCGGCTGTTCTTTTCCTGATAGGCGGCTTGCTTCCCGCCCTTTGTCGTGGAGCAAGTGTACGACGTGGTCCAGGTCGGTGTCATCCGAGAGGATGGTGAATTCCGTATTCGGTGGCAATTCGTTTACCAAGAGACCGGCGTGAAATGTCAAGGCGAAGTCGGCGGTGTTCTTGCCCTGCTCCACTCGGACAATCTCGAGTCTTTTCTCGTGGATCGGTGTCGCCAATAATGACACTAGACTGAAAGGTACTTTCGGCTCGGCACTGCCGTAGGACACAATAACCCGCGCGAATTCCTCTATGTGCAAGGATAGCTTCTCAATCTGGTTCGGGCAGTTGTCAAGATCAATGAGCAACACTTGTGCTGGCATTGCCCGTGTTTTCTCTTCTTTATTTTTCTCTGTAGCTTGCGCCTCCGCTTGCTGCTCTGGAGAAGTACGGTTCATGGCTCAGAACACCATTCACTAGCTCGCCTCATCGCGGATAGCGCGAATGTATTGGCTGGTTGTATCCGGCGCAATGCTCGGCAGCCGGTCACGTTTTGCGCGGATGCGCGCTGCATGCGCTCGGCGGCGCGCCAGTTCCTCCTCCGACACCGGCTCGCGCAGCCGCCGTTCAAGGTCCTGAACCCAACGCGGTTTCGTCTTCTGCTCAGTCGTCATCGGCCCTGTCCTTTACCTCACTGTATCAGAAGGGTAGTGGTGTACCGAGGCCGCGCTCCACGGCGCGGCGATATACCACCGCAGCGGCCGTGACGTCTTCCACCGCCACGCCCTGCGACTCGAACAGCGTAATCTCGTCGGGGGTGGTACGGCCGATGACGTTGCCGGCTACAATGTCGGCCAGCTCGCGGACCTGCTCCCATGCGATCACTCCCCGAACAACCGCCGGCAGCAGATCGCCGGCCTCACGGCGCGCTTGCTCGACCGAATCCGCCACCACCAAGTCGGCCCGCCGGACCGTCTCGACATCAATCTCGCGGTGCGAGATCACGTTACAGCCGGCGGCGTTGATGTGCGCGCCCGGCGCCAGCCACGCGCCCCGGAGTACCGGCGTGGCGCTGTTGGTGATGACATTGACAATGTCCGCGCCGCTGACGGCAGCCTCCGCGGTTGCCACTGCCTGCACCTTCAGCCCCAATTGTGCTCCCATCTCCGCCGCAAACCGCTCCCGGCGTTCGGCGTTGCGGCTGTAGACCCGCACTTCCTGTATCTCCCGGACCGTCGCCACGGCCGCAAGCTGCGTGACACCCTGATAGCCGGTCCCCAGCTGGCCCACCACCGCCGGCCCCACCCGTGCCAGGTGCCGCGTCGCCACTCCGCTCGCCGCGCCCGTGCGGATTTGGCCCAGCCGATTCGCCGCTATCATCGCCAGCACGCGCCCGTTCTCGGTGCTGTAGAGCGTGACCATCATGCCGGCCCAGTGCCCGCGGAAGCCCCCATATGCTTTGTAGCCCAGGTAGCCCTGTGTCTGATCCGCCCCGGCCATGAAGTGGAAGAGACCTCCTCTGAACGCAACGCGATCACGAGGCCGGTTGACCGCTCCGCCGTCCCCCAAGTGGCGGAATGCCAGCTCTACCGCCTCGATAGCATCGGTCATCGGCAGGAGCTGGACCACATCCTCTTCGGTCAGATAGATGGCCCCTGGTGCTTCGTCTTCACTCACTTGACGCTCCCCTTCACGTTGGTGGATTATTGAGAACGGCGGCGCTCCGGCCCGCTTGCAGGTCAGTATACTTACCTGGCGAGAGGACCATGATCCCATGGCGACAGTTGCCCCGCCCCGCCCGCCGCCGGCTGCAGCGACACTCTCTCCCTGGGAGCAGTTCGACGCGCTCCCGGACGACACCAAGGCCGAGTTGATAGATGGTGAGTTGGTCTACGTGATGCCTGCAAGCAGCGCGCACAATCGTGTTGTTGGGATGGTGTACGCGCTGATGCTTGCCGTGGCGGCCAAGCAGGGGAGTGGGGAGGCTTTCACCGATCAGCTTGAGATGCGGCTTGGACTACAGCGTTTCGTGCCCGACGTTTCTTTCATCCGTACCGAGCATCTGGATCGCGTCCTGCCGACCCGCATCGAGGGGCCGGCGGACCTCGTGGTGGAAGTTCTGTCGCCGGATAGCGTGGCCCGCGACCGTGGTGTCAAGCTCCGCGAGTACGCCGCCGCCGGCGTGCAGGAATACTGGCTACTGGACCCCGAGACCGAGCGGATCGAGGTCTACGCCCGGCAGCCGGACGGCTCGTTCGCTCTCCTGGCGCCGGATCGGACCGGCGCAATAGCGTCGCAGGTCCTGCCGGGCCTGCGGTTACGGCCGGAGTGGCTGTGGCCGGGCGCCGGGCGCCCGCCCGACGTACTGGCGGCGCTGCGAGCACATGGCATCGGCTAGTCGCGCCACCCGGCTGCTCGCTTGGGGGCGGCTCACACACCCCTTCCCGGTCCTGCTCAAAGTCCTCGCCTGCGCCGCCTTCGCAATCATTGCTGTGTCGGGCATACCGCCGCTCGTTCCGTTGGCTGCCCTGCTGGTCGCCGTCTGCCTCGTCAACGCCGGTATCGGTGCGCTCAATGACTTCTGCGACCGTGACCTCGATGCACGGAGCAAGCCGACGAAGCCCCTGGTACAAGGACTGATCCGGCCCTGGCCGGCGCTTGTGGTCGCCCTCGCGACGCTCGCCGCCGGCTTGGCCGCGACCCGCTGGCTGCCCTGGCCGGCTCGCGTGAGCGCCGCAATCTACGCGGCGGCCGGCATCGCCTACGATCTGGGATTGAAGTCCACCCGCTGGAGTTGGGCGCCGTTCGTCGTGGCCTTTCCGCTGTTACCCATCTGGAGCTGGACGGCTGTCCGGGGCTGGGACCGCCGCCTGCGCTGGGTCTACCCGGTCGGTGCGCCGCTGGTGCTCGGCATCCACCTAGCCAACACCCTGCCCGACCTCGCGGCGGATCGACGCAGCGGTGTCCAGGGACTCGCGCACCGTCTCGGCCCCCGGTGGTCGCGCTACGTCTGCTGGGGCGGGTACCTCGTTGCCCAAGCCCTCGTGCTTGCGCGGACGCGCCGCCCCACCGCCCCGGCCAGAGCCGCCCGCGCGGGCGCCGTATCCTCGGCTGCGCTTCTAGCAAGCGCGGTCCTCGTTGATCGCCTCGGCTCCCGCACCGACCAGCGTGCCGCGCTCACCTGGCACTTCCGGCTGCTCGCCCTCGCCGCCGTGCCGCTGTCAGTCGGCTGGCTCCTCGCCCTCACCCACGACCAGCATTAACCCGGCGTGAAGCCGTCGTATCTGGCCGCAGCCATTGGTCGCTTAAGGCTAAGGGCAGGGTATCAATGTGAACACCACCACTGCCTCCTAAATCAAGGCTACAGGCAGCACTGGTGCAGGTGCGGAACCAGCGATTCAAGGAGGCCTCAGGCAGAACTTTGCGCTCGTCAATTCAGTGTAAACTCTGCATGTAGATCGCCTGCCACAAGAGCACTGGTTACGACTTACGCGCCTCAATCAGGAACTTGGCCGCGTAAAACCCCAGTTCCTCGTCGGCTTCCAGTCTTTCCTGAAGTGCGAGCAAATGCCGAAGGTGGGTCTTTACGGTGAATCCGGGCACTTCCCAGGGGATGGCTTTCAGATAGTAGACGATCGCGCCCACGTCGGCGAACAACAGGCGACCTTCCCACTCCTCGACGGTGACAATGGTCAGACCGGCCGCCTCCAGCATTGGTACGTACTTTGCCGCTGTGTTATCAGGAAATGAAGGCCTTGCATCGAAGGCCGCCTGCAGATCCCATGCCCACATCCCATGCACCTGCTGGGTCAGAAATGTGCCGCCCACTGAGAGCACACGGGACACCTCGCTCGGATTGAAGGCCGCGTGCCGATTTAGCACCAGGTCGAACTCGTCATCTGCGAAAGGCATGGGGTCGGTATCGGTAATCGGTGTCTTGACAACCCTAACGCCTAGCGTTGAGAGGCGCTTGGTCGCCAGGTCGAAGTTCGGAGGGTAATCTTCGGTGGCAGCGACCTCCGCAGGCCAGTGCTCTTGCAACCTCAACAGCTTCTCGCCGCCGCCGGTGTCCATGTCGATCATGGAGGAAGAGCACCGCATCAGTTTGGCGGCGCGGTCCATATACGACCAATGTTCTCGTTCCCGTGTCACCCGACCGTCGAGATACGAGAAGTCCCACCCCATGAAGGGTTGTTGTTCCTCCTGCAGCCACGTTTCGACGAGTTCAGAGCGGTTCATGGTCAGACACCTCGAATCATACTTTCTATAACCTAGCGACAGACCGAATGTGGCTGCTCTGAGCCTGTGGGGACGTGACGAAGAGATGCCGCGTGCCTGTCGGGTAGTGTGCCGGCGCGCCAGTAAACCGTTATTGCCACACGCGCACTTCGCTGCCACCCGCTCGCGCCGAGGCGTAGATAGCCTCCAGGATCGCTACCGATTTCCGCCCCTCCTCGATGGGACAGGCGAGCGGAGTGCCGTCGCGCAGGGCACCGACCACGTCCTCGATGATGTTCATAGGCCTGCCGGCGGGCAGGTCCGGCTCCCACGTCTCGCTCCCGTCGTCCGCCTCGTCCTGGAAGTGCCATTCCTGCACCCGCCAGTCGGTCAGGCGGATTGATCCGTTGGTCCCCTGCGCCTCAATCGTCCGGTCGCTCTGTCCATAGGAGATCGTCGTCGTCTCGATAGTGCCCCACGCTCCCGATGCGAAGTTCAGCCAGGCCTGGCACGTGTCCTCGGTCTCGATTGGCTGCTTGAAGACGTTCGTCCGCGCCCGGACGGAGACCACCGGCCCCATGAACCACTGGAGCAGGTCCAGCTCGTGGATGCTCTGATTGGCCAGCGAGCCGCCGCCATCGTAACGCCAGGTCCCGCGCCAGCCGGGCGGCGAGCCGCCGGTGAAGTAGGTCGCGGTGCGGTACGCTTTGACCCGCAGTTGCGCCAGCAACGGCCGTCCCAGCCGCCCGGCGTCGAGCGCCTGCTTGACCCGCCGCATGTCGTCCATATAGCGCGACTGATAGTCCACGGCGAGCAGCACGCCGGCCTTGCGCGCGGCCGCTGCCATCGCATTGACCCGCGCCACCGTCACCTCCGGCGGTTTGGTCGTGATGACGTGCTTGCCGGCCTCCGCGGCGGCAATTGCCAAGTCTCCGTGCGTGCCGCTCGGCGTGAACACACCGACCACGTCCACGTCGTCGCGGGCCATCAGCTCCGCGGGCGAGGTGGTCCAGGCGCAGTCCCACTCTTCACCGCGTGCTTGCGCCGTCTCCGCGCGCAGATCGCAGACGGCTCGCAAGGCCGCACCTTTCGTTGCCAGGGTCATCCTGGCGCGATTGCCGCCCATCCCCGTACCGATAATCCCAAAGCCGATTGTGTCTGCTGCCGCGTTTGCTGTACTCATGGCTTGCTCGGTCTCCTTTCGTCGTAGCAACGTATCGTGCCATCACCTGCTGGCTGGCTCTTCTATGGTCCACCCGCCATAGCGGCGAGACGGCGTGTTCCCTCCCCTGCTGCAGCGGGGGAGGGCTAGGGAGGGGGCCACGACCGCCCCCACTACACCGGGCGCAATTCCAGCCACTGATAGTGCTGCCACAGGAACGGCAGCAGCGTGGCCGCGTCTACTGCCAGCATAACCACGAGCACCAGCACCGGCAACCGGCGACGCTGCCCGTCGGGCAACAGGCCGGCCCAGCCGACGACCAGCAGGATTGCAATGGCTGGCAGCGCCGGCAGCATGAACTTGGCTTGCGCCGCGCCCCCAAGCAGGATTTCCTTCTCTACCCCCAAGCTGTAGCGATAGCCGATGAGCAACAACTGGATCAGCACTGAGCCGATCAGCACCAGGGCCGGTATGCGCCGCAGCGGGCTGCCCCCGCGCGTCAGAGCCATCCGCAGGCCGCCCACGACCGCCGCGAGTACTAGCAGCGCGGCGCCGGTGGTCGCGGCCGAGAGCGCCGGAACCGCGTAGTCCGGCTGCACCCAAAACGTGCGAAACGTCTCGCTCAGACCGCCCGGTGATAGCAGGTAATTCACCGGCAAGCGCCAAGCGGCCGGGAGTAGGAACGGCAGTTGATGCTCGACGAAAAAGCTCTTCGGCGCCAGGCGGACGACTAGCAAGAGGCCGGCAAGGCCAACCAGCACGCTCGTCACACCGGCGCCGACCAGCCAACGGTCGGAGATGGCCCACCGTAGTCCAGGTATGCGCTGTCCGGTCCCATCGGCAGCGCCGGCAGTGCCGTCTTGCCAGGCCGCTTGCCGCCGTCGCCACAGAGCCGCGACCACTATCAGACCGGTGACGACGACCGCTCCCCAGCCGGTTGACTTGGTTGCGACGGCCGCCAGCGCGGCGCCAACCAGCACGAGGGCGCGGTTGCGTGTCCAGCCGTGGGCTACTGTCGCGACGGCTGCTGCCGTGCTCGCCGCTGCCAGCGCAATCGCCAGCGGGTCATTCGCCGCGCTGGCCATGGTGAATTGGTGGCTCGGCGCCAAACCGGCGACGAGCGCGGCGGCCAGCGCGGTAGGTGCCGCGGCCGGGTCGCCACGCAGAGCGTAGCGAGCCGTGACGTAGGTGGCGGCCGTGGTCAGTGTGCCCAGTAAGACCGAGGCCAGCCGCAGCGGGAACAGCGCCTGCCAATCGAGGTGCTCCGGACCTACGGGGATGCCCAATAAGCGGATGGCAAGTGCCGCTGCAAAGTAGTAGGGGCGCGGTTGGTGTTGAGAGGCGCGCTCCTCGTCGGACACGTCGACCTGCAGGGACGTGGCTACTTCAAGGAAGTGCCCCCGTTCGTCCGGACCGTTGAACGGGGGATTGATGAGTGCGCCCAGCAGGCCGCGCGTGGCCACGAACGCCAGGATCAGACCCAGCGCTACCCACTGTCCGTTGGACCGCCACGACCCTCTGCCGGCGAAGATGCTGCGAGCCGACCGGTCAGTCGGATTGCTGGCCGATGTAGCCGAGGAGTATCTGGTCAATCACCTGCTCCACGGGCGCGAGATCGTCCGTAAAGACCGGCGTTCCCTGGGGGCGCTCGTTGTACTCACGCACGTTCGCGCGCGCGATATCAGCGACTTGGCTCAATATCGGATGCTCGATCCGGGCCAGATTGTCCTGGAAGGCTTGCAGGCTGCCGCGCTCATCGGTGCCGACCACAATGCTGTTGATGGCCGAGGGAATGTCTATGACAAAGACGTGTGGATGCACGAGTTTCATCGTCGAGGCGAGCGCGTCCACCAGTCGGAGGTCGGTCTTGGTGCGGCCGACATTGATCGCGGTCACGCCGCCGGGGTTGAGCAGATCGCGGATTTCGAGGAAGAACTCGCGGGTCGTCATGTGGAACGGGATGTAGGGCTGCCGATAAGCGTCTATCCCCACCACGTCGTAGGTCTTGTCGGCGGTACGCAGGTAGTAGCGCCCATCCTGGGCGATGACCCGCGCGTTCGGCATCGTCATGTGGAAGAAGCGCCGTCCCACGTCAATGATGCGCGGATCTATTTCGACGCCTTCCAGCGCGATTGGCCCGTAGACGGCGGTGTATTGGCGCAGGGTCGTGCCGGCGGCCGAGCCGAGCATGAGCATGCTCTGTACGTCCGCGGGCTGCGTGTCCGGGACGAAATACGGCGCAACGAGGAAATAGTCCCACGGACCGCCGGTGAGTAGCTGCTCAGGATGGTAGATCGAATGAACCGCGTGCCCCTCGTTCAAGGCCAAGTCTACGCGGTCCCCGTACTGCACCACCTGGATGTAGTTGTACGCCGATTCCGTCTCGTAGAGCAGCTCACCATACGCTGCCGCCCGGATGACCCCCGGCCGCCAGACGGTCAGGGCCACCAGCACAATGAGCATCAGGAAGTAGAGCCACAGCCGCGGCGACAGCCAGCTCGGCCCGCCCCCCGCGGCCCGCCACTCGATGAACAGGCCGATGAGGGAGCAGACGAACAGCGTCAACGAGAAAAGCATGAAGGTGCGCGTGGTGCCGATGTTCGGGATCAGCACCAGCACGGGCAGAAAGGCGCCGGCTAGACTGCCGATAGTCGAGAGCGCGTAGAGACTGCCGGCCGTGCTCCCGCTCGATCGCACCCCTTCCACCCGCACGCGAATGGCGAAGGGCGCAACGCAACCCAGCATCGTGATCGGCACCAGGAACAGCAGCACCACTCCGACCAGCGATCCCCAGAAGATACCGAGCGAGTAGCTCGCAAACCCCTCGGCGGAGAAGCGCAGGATGGGGCGCGACAGCAGCGGAATCAGGCCGCAGAAGAAGGCGGCCCACGCGGTGATCTGGTACAGCACCGTGCGGCGCGGATAGCGGTCGGCCAGCCGCCCACCGAGCCAGTTGCCCACGGCGAGGTAGAGCAGGACGAAGCCGATCAGGTTGGCCCAGATGAAGAGTGATGTACCGAAGTAGGGCGCGATCAGCCGTGAGCCGGCCAGCTCGACGCCCAGTACCGTCATCCCGGCGACGAAGACAATCAGGTAGAGCACGGTGGTCGTCTCCTAGTGCGGTATCCGCGCGGACCTGTCATAATCACTGGCGCCCTCGTGCCGGCGTGGTGGATAGGATAGTAGTCTACCCTATCACCAGCCGCTCGTACCGGCCTGTGCAGAGCCGGGGGCAGCAGCCTTCATTCCCCCTTTGTAGGTAAACACATGAGCCGTATTGCGCCAGCGTTCGAGCAGAGTCGCCGCGAATGTCGTGTCTCGCTCATCGGCTATCTCACCATTGGTTATCCGACGCTCGCGGCCACCATGGAGTTGGTGCCGGCGCTCCTGGAAGGCGGATTTGACGCGGTGGAGTTGGGTGTTCCCTTCTCCGATCCCATCGGGGAGGGACCGACAATTCAACGCTCGTCGCAATCGGCGCTGGAGCACGGCGTCACGCTCACCACCTGCCTCGACATAACCCGCCGGCTGCGCCAGGAAGCCAGCGTGCAGGCGCCGCTACTCCTGATGGGCTATTACAACCCGTTTCTGGCCTATGGCCTGGACCGCCTCGCCGCTGCCGCAGCAGCGGCGGGGGTGGACGGCTTTACCGTGCCGGACCTGCCGCCGGAAGAAGGTCCGGTGATGAGCCGGGCGTGTCAACCCCACGATCTTGATGTCACGTACCTGGCCGCGGCCACCAGTACGCCGGAGCGCTTGGCAATGATCGCCGCGGCGGCAAGCGGCTACATCTATTGCGTTTCGCTGCTCGGCGTGACCGGCGCTCGCCGCCGCCTCTCGGACGAGTTGCCGGAGTTCATCGGGCGCGTCCGGGCACTTTCTGACCTGCCCTTGGCGGTGGGTTTCGGCATTTCCCGACCGGAGCACGTCGCCGCCGTCGCCCGCCTCGCTGACGGCGCGATCATCGGCAGCGCCCTGATTGACCTGCTGGATGGCACGCCGCCGCGGAAGCAGGCCGCCGCCCTCCGTACTTACGCCGCCGAGATGCGTGCGGCAGCCGGGGGCTAGGCCCCCAGCCTCCGTCATTCCGGCGAAAGCCGGGATCCATGTCCCCCCGCCGCAGCGGGGGGACCATAGGGGGGCCGGTAGCCCCTTCCCTGGAGAGAGGGGGTTGGGGTGGGTCCATGCCCTAGAGCGCCTGCTCGTACAGCACGACGATCTCGCTCGCCTCCGGCACCCGCGGGTTGTTGGCCGGGCTGCCGCTGTCCAGCGCGTCGTTGGCCATCGCCTCGACCACAGGCATCAGTTGGTCGCGGCCCACACCGAGCGCCGTAAGCCCCGGCACCTCGACGTCGCTGCACAGGCTTTCCACCGCGGCGATGGCGCGGTCGGCGGCCGCTGCGGTGGATAGCCCCGACACATCCTCGCCTAGCGCTCGCGCAATCTCTGCGTACTGTGCCGTGGCCTCCGGCGCGGTGTAGGCCATCACGTGCGGCAGCAGGACGGCGTTGGACAGGCCGTGCGGCACGCCGAAATACGCCCCCAACGGTCGGGCCATCCCGTGGACGAGTGCGACTGAGGCGTTCGTGAAAGACATTCCAGCGACGAGTGCCCCGTCCATCATCGCGCGCCGCGCAGCCAGGTCCTGACCATTGACCCACGCCTGCCGCAGATTGGCACCGATCATGCTGATCGCCGACAGCGCCAGCGAGCTGGATAGCGGCTGGGCACGCCGCGAGATGTACGACTCAATCGCGTGCGTGAGCGCGTCAATGCCGGCAGAAGCCGTCACCGGCGGCGGCGCGGTCAGTGTGAGGTTCGGGTCTGCGACGGCCACATCCGGGATGACTGTGGCGCTGCCGATGAGCATCTTCACGTCACGCGCTCGGTCGGTGAGAATCGTAAAGCGCGTCACTTCACTCCCGGTACCGGCGGTCGTGGGGATGGCCACCAGCGGCGCGCGCCCCGGCGGAATCTGGTCCTGCCCCTGATAGAGCGACAGCGGCCCCGGATGCACGCCCCGCACGGCCACCGCCTTCGCCGTGTCGAGCGCACTACCACCACCGAGACCTACCACACCATTGGCGCCGGCGGCCTCGTAAGTGGCGACGGCTGCCTCCACGTCGTCGGTCGTCGGCTCGGCGTTGATCTCGTCGAAGATGGTCGTCGCCATCCCGGCTGCGTTGAGCACCGCCGTCGCCTCGTCAACTGCCCCGCTTTCGCGCAACGGAGTCGCGGTGACTACCAGCGCGTGATTGACGCCCAACTCCGCCGTGGCCGCGCCGGTCTGACCGAGACAGCCCGGTCCGGTGAGGATGAGTCCCGGTAGCCTGAATTCTCGTCCTCCATTCGCACTCGTCATCGCTCTCTCCTTGTGTACGAGTTGTCCGTAGTCAGTGGCCGGTGGCCGGTTTGCTCACTCCTTATACCAAGTGGCACTAGCGCCGTCATGGATAACCAGTATGCTACTTGGCACGCTCCCTGGCCCTCCCCCGGAGCCAACCCCAGGGGAGGGAAGTGACCGTCCCCCCGTCGCAACGGGGGGACCATAGGGGGGCTAGACCTCCGTCATTCCCGCGCAAGCGGGAATCCATCCCAACCCTCCTTCCATCCCGTACATCCTGATCCGGACCAGCGTGGCCGCGCCGACTCCCCTTCTCTGCCAGGGAAGGGGCCGGGAGTTAGGTCCACCGTATAGAAGCGGCCCCCCGGCCTCCGGCCACCAACCTACCCTCGCGCCAGCGCCCTGCCCGGCAGCGCCTCAGTCGTCTCGCCTTGCCGCAACACGAACTCGCCGCCAACCAGCACGGAGTCGACGCCGCTGGCGTATTGGAGCGGATTATCGAACGTCGCGTGATCGGTGATGGCATCTGGATCGAACACCGTCACGTCCGCAACGCGGCCCCGTTCCACCAGACCGCGATCTCGCAGAGCCAACCGTTGCGCGGGCGCCGACGTGATCTTGCGGATGGCCTCCGGCAGCGGCAGCAGCCCCTCGTCGCGCACGAAGGTCCCGATGTAGCGTGGGAATGTGCCGAAGAAGCGGGGGTGCGGCCGGCCTCGTAGCGAGCGGGCGCCGATGGTGACGGCGTTGCCGTCTGACCCGATCATGCCCAGTGGATGCTGCATCAGCAGTCGGGTATTGTCCAAGTTCTGCAGGTGGAACGTGGCCGCCGCCCGGCACTCCGTCAGCACCAGCAATGCTTCAAGTGGTTCTGCCCCTATGATCCCGGCCACTTCACCGACGGTCTTGCCCGACCAGGACGGGTCGCCAGGCTCCTCCAAGTCGGTCACGCGAATCCCCTCCCAGTCCCACGGCTCCGGTCCGCGGCCCCGTCCTTCCCGCAGCTCCTCGCGGATTTTCCGGCGAGTGTCGGGGTCACGCAGCCGTTCTAGGAGCGCCGCGGCGCCGCCTTCCTGCGCCCACGGCGGCATCACCTGGTCCGTGGTGCTCATTCCCGCGTCGTAGGGATACACGTCGAACGTCACGTCTATGCCGCCGGCGGTCTCACGGTCCAGGAGGTCGAGGATTTCGGGGAGCAGGTGCCAAAAGTGCTTACCCCCGACGTTGTTGTGCGACATCTGGGCCGGCAGCCCGGCGCGGCGGACAATCTCCAACGTCTCCAGCCTGGCCTCGTACTGCGTCTCCATATCCACTCGTTGATGGGCAGCGTAGAAGCCCCCGTACCGCCCCACGACCTCGGCCAGGCTGACCAGTTCCTCCGTGTCGGCATACCCGCTGGGTGCGTAGGTAAGCCCGACCGACATACCGACCGCGCCTTGCTCCATCGCCTCCGCCACCAGACGGCGCATGTCCGCCAGTTCATCTGCTGTCGGTGCCCGCTGGTCGTAGCCCATCGCAGCCGTGCGGATGGCGGTGTGCCCCACCAGGGAGGCCACGTTGAGCGCGGCACCTTGGGAATTGAAGCGGCGGCGGTAGCCCTCCAAGTCCGTCCAGTCCCACTCCACGTCCGCCGCCGAGAGCCACGTCAGCGTCTCCTGCAACGCCGCGCGGCCCTCCCCGCGCACGGGATAGCAGCCGAGCGAGCAGTTGCCAATTACGTTGGTCGTGACGCCTTGGCGCACCATCCCCTCGCCCTGCGGATCGAGCAGCAGCGTGAAATCGGAGTGCGTATGGATGTCAATGAAGCCGGGCGACACGATCTTGCCCGCCGCATCCAGCGCCTGCGCCGCCGTCGCCGCGGCGAGATCGTCCACCGCCGCGATGCGGTCGCCGCGAATACCCACGTCGGTCACGACGCCGGGCCGCCCGGAGCCGTCTATCACCGTGCCGTTGCGGATGATCAGATCGAATTCCATCGTGGTCACTCTCTCCTGTGAAACTGCCCGGTCATTCCCGCGTGCGTGGGAATCCACCCCCTCTCCCCCTGGGAGAGGGCCGGGGTGAGGGAAACACACCCTTCCTCACAGCGGCCTGTCGCTGTCGGCCAGGGAACATACGCTGCCTGGCGACCGATAGCCCCTTCCCTTGAGGGAGGGGGTTGGGGGTAGGTCCGCTGCTCCACACGAAAAACTACCCTTGTGAGGGGCCCATAGAGGTCCGGGGGTGAGGCCCGTACCTCTATATGCTCCCCTCTCTAGACGCCTCTGAAGCGCCGACTCGCATAATCCTATTTTGTGAACGGGCGTGATGCAAGCCGTCGCCGGCTTGGAGCAAGGATACCGGTTCCACGGCCCTATCCGTGCGGATATTCCTGCTGGTCGCGCCGCACGCCGGCGAGATGGTGCTCGATCTCGTCCGTGGACCAGCGGAACACCGCCATGTGGTAGTTCTGATGATGCATCGCGCCGATGGCGTAGTAAGCCGTGACCAGCGTGCCGTCGGCCAATTGGACGGTTGAGGGGTACCCCAAGTCGGCGCGTCCCACGTGAGACAGATCGCCAACCAGGATGAGCGGCGGTGCCCACGTGGCCCCTTGATCCTCACTGACCCGCACGAACACACCGTAGGAGCCGCGCACCCGGTTGCCACACGTGAAGAGTATGCGCCCGTCCTGAAGCTGGAGCAGGTTGCCGGGGTGCTGCCACGGCAGCGTCAGCGGGTTTTGCTGCTCCCAGGTCGTTGCGGTCCGGTCACCGCGCCAGAGCGTCACCCAGGCGTTGCTGTGCGGGCTGCTGGGGTTCGCATAGTCGTTGAGCGTGCGCGCCGCGGCGAGCCAGTGCCCGTCCGGCGCCTGCAAGATGTCCGTCTCCGTAAACCCGTCGCGCCCGATCAACTGCGCTGCCCCCCAGTTGCGCCCGTTGTCGGTGCTGCGGAAGATGTAGACCGAGCTGAGCCGCGACGCCGTCTCCGGGCTGCTCATCCGGCAGTCATAGGCAGCGACATAGAGGCTGCCGTCCTGCCCCACCCGCACGTTGCCAAACGGGATGAGCTTGCCCGCGCCGGATGGCGTGACCATCTTCCCCGCCACTTCCCACGTATGGCCGGCGTCGGTCGAGCGGCACACCAGCGGATCGAGCAGGTTGTCAGTGCGGATCGGCAGCCGCTGCGGCCGCAGCCAGCCCCCGACCAGCGCAATCAGCGTGCCGTCGTGGCCCATCCCGCCAGCGACGTTGAACCGCGATTCGCCGGGCGGATGCTGCGTGACGGTGCTCCGCTGTGTCCAGGGCGGCCGACCGTCGCGGCTGACCCATAGCTCGATATCGCCCTCGACCCGGCCGTGGCTCCCTTGGTTGAAGATGAGCGCGCCGATGCAGCCGTCGTCGAGAATGGTCAGATTGGGCCAGGCGCAATACCCGTCAACGGCGACGTAGTGCTCGAACTGCCGCAGTTCGCTCAACATAATGGTGCTCTCTCCGTTGCTATTGTTCGGCCGCCACTTGCACGGCAGCGCGTTCGTGAGCGCGGGCAAACTCCTCCGACCCGTCGTCCTCCCACAGCTCCATGCTGACGCCCCGGATGCTGCCCTCCTCCTGCCCGGTCAGTTGGCTGAACCATCGGCCCGCCTCGGGATGACTTATCCAGTGGGAGAATGACGGGGTGTGTAGCTGACGGCCGTTCGGCAGACGAATGATGCCGATGTGTTTGGGTGGCACCGTCGGCTCGTTCGCGGCCACCCGCACGAGCGCCTCCTCATCCACCTCCACGCCCAGTCCCGGCCCCTCCGGGACCGGCGAGAAGCCTTCGATCACCGGAATGCGCTCGGTGGCAATATCCTCCTCGTATTGATCGTCCAAGTTGACCGAGTGGCCGGTGGCCGTGGGCAGCACCGCCATCACGTGGAGCGTCAGCGCCTTGGCCAGTGTCCCTCCACCCCCAAACTGCACGGTCACCTGCGTGTTGGCTCGACCGTATGCGGCCCCCAGGATGAGCGCCTCTCCGATGCTGCCTCCGATCATATAGCAGTCAGCCACCCCGAACATTAGCTCCTGCAAGTGACCGACCGGTGACTTGTGCATGATGATGGGCAGCCGCGTCTGCTCCCGCAGGCGCCGCCAGCCGTCCAGGTCGTGCGCCGTCAACGGGTCCTCGATGTAGCCGACCACCGGATACTGCTCTAGCTCCCCGATGACCGGCAGCGCCGCGGCGAGCGTGCGGTTGGAGTTGAAGTCGTAGTGAATCTCGAACCCCGGCGGAGCGACCTCCTGCGCGGCTTGCGTCTGCTCGATCACGTCGTAGTAGGCGCAGGTATGCATCTTGAAGATCGTGTAGCCCTCCGCTGCCGCGCGTTGTACCTCGGCCGCGAATAGCTCCGGCGATGCGGTCCGCGTCCAGGCCGCCACCGAGACACCGTCTCGAACTTTCTGCCCCATCAGCTTGTAGGCCGGTACGTCGAGATACTTCCCCATCACGTCATAGAGCGCGCCGCCCAGGCCGGGATTGAGGGTGTTGTTGATGAAGTCGAACGGGCTGCGACCAATAAGCGGCTCGACATACGACCGCGGCGGCGGCGTGCAGCGAAACTCGCCGTAGCCCACGACCCCCACATCCGTATGCACCTTGAAAACCGTGAGGTGGTTCATGTCGTGAAAGCGGGCCGTATAGGCGGCGTTACGCGCGGCAATGCGCGGATAGATCGGGATGATCTCGATGTCCGTGATCTTCATAGCGATTGCTCCGCTGAAGGCGCGGCCCTAACCCCGTCCCCCCGCCGGAGCGGGGGGACCACAGGGGGGCCAGCCCTCACCCCACCGGCGTATACGAGTCGATACTATGCGCCCGGAGCGCCTCGTCGTCGAACGCAATCCCCAGTCCCGGCCCCAGCGGCACGTGCAAGTGCCCGGCTTCATAGTGGATCGGTTCCTGCAAGAGCACGTCGCCGAGCGGGTTCGGACGCTCCGGGCCGCGATATTCGCAAATCAGGAAGTTCGGCGATGCCGCGGCCAGATGCAGCGCGGCCGCGATGTGGATGGACGAACCCATGCTGACGTGCGCGCACCACGGCACGTTGAACAGATCGGCTACCAGCGCGATCTTGCGCCCCTCGGAGATGCCGCCGGCGCGGCAGATGTCGGGCAGGATCACGTCGGCCGCGCGCCGGCGCAGCTTCTCGTGGAACTGCCAGCGCGTGCATTCGGTCTCACCGCTGGCGATGGGCAGGTCCAGCGCGGCGCACAGCGCGGCATAGCCGTCGAGGTCTTCGGGCGGCAGTGGGTCTTCCAGCCAGCCCACGCCCATGCGCTCCAGCGCGCGGCCGATCTGCGTCGCCGTGCGCGTATCGTAAGCGCCGTGCGCGTCCACCATCACCGTCGCCCGCTCTCCCACGGATTCGGCGACCGCTTCAATCGTCGCAAGGTCGCCGCGCCAGTCGTTGCGTCCGAGATGCAGCTTGAGCGCCGTGAATCCCTGTTCCACGTACTGCTCGGCGGCCGTGATGCGCTCCTCCAGCGTGTCGCCGGGCAGCCCGCTATAGCAGGGGATAGCGGTGTTGAACGGGCCACCAAGCAGTTGGTACACCGGCAGGTCGAGCGCCTTACCCGCCAGGTCCCACAGCGCAATGTCAATCGCCGCCAGCGATTCGAGCATGAATCCCGAGCCGTGCCCGCGCAGCCGCATCGAAGCGTACAGATGGTCCCACAGCACCTCGATGGCCAGCGGGTCGTGCCCCAGTAGCAGCGGCGCGAAGAGATCCGCGATGACCGCCTTGGCCACGCCGGGCACCGGTGGCGAATGCGCCTCGCCCCATCCGACGAGACCGGTATCGGAAGTCACCCTCACCAGCAGCGTCTGCTCTTGTGCCGGGTAGGCGCAGAGATGCCGCCCCTCGTTGCGGTCCAGCGCCCCGACCGTGCCACCCGTTGTCTGCCGATCCCGCGCCAGCGCTCGCGTCGGTCGCAGCCCCATTTCCGCCATATAGTCACGGTCGGCAACAATGTGAAACGTCTCCACGTTCGCAATCTTCATCCTCGCATCCTTCCACCACCCCCTCCCCCCGCCGCAGCGGGGGGACCATAGGGGGGCAGCCCTCACCCCGCCGGTACATACGGATCAAGACTACGGGCCACCAGCGCGTCATCGTCAAACGTAATCCCCAGACCCGGCCCCGGCGGCACCTGCAAGTGCCCGTCCGCGTAGTGAATCGGCTCCTGCAGGAGCACGTCGCCGAGCGGGTTGGGCCGCAGCGGCCCGCGGTATTCGCAGATCAGAAAATTCGGCGTAGCAGCGGCCAGATGCAGAGCGGCCGCCACATGGATAGCTGATCCCATGCTGACGTGCGCGCACCACGGCACGTTGAAGAGGTCCGCGACCTGCGCGATCTTGCGCCCCTCGGAGATGCCCCCGGCGCGGCAGATGTCGGGCAGGATAATATCGGCGCCACCGCGACGCAGCTTCTCATTGAACTGCCAGCGCGTACATTCGGTCTCGCCGCTGGCAATGGGCATGTCCAGCGCGTCACACAGCGCGGCGTACCCGTCGAGGTCTTCCGGCGGGAGCGGGTCTTCCAGCCAGCCCACGCCCATCCGCTCTAGCTCCCGGCCGGCCGGGATGGCCGTGCGCGCATCGTAGGCGCCGTGGGCGTCCACCAGCACGGTCGCTTGTCCCTTGACGGCCTCGACCACTGCCCCCACCTCGGCCAGGGCGCCGCTCGTAGCGCCCAAGGCGGTCCCGGTCTTCATGGCAGTGAATCCCAGGTCCACGTATTCCTTGGCGTAGGCGATCCGCTCCTCGACCGTCTCGCCCGGCAGCCCGGTATAGCAGGGAATCTGCGTACGAAAGGGGCCGCCAAGCAGTTGGTAGACCGGCTGATTGAGCGCCTTACCGACGAGGTCCCACAGCGCAATGTCTATCGCCGCCAGCGCTTCGAGCATGAACCCGGAGCCGTGGCCGCGCAGCCGCATCGAGGCGTAGAGATGGTCCCACAGTACCTCGATGGCCAGCGGGTTCTGTCCCAGGAGCAGCGGCGCGAAGAGGTCCGCAATGACGGCCTTTGCCACACCAGGCACCGGCGGCGAGTGGGCCTCGCCCCACCCCACTAAGCCGTCATCGGAAGTCAGCCGCACCAGCAGCGTCTGATCTATCGCCGGATACGCGCAGAGATGCCGACCCGTGTTGTAGTCTAGCGCCCTGACTCCGGGCTCGGTGCCGGGCTGGCGACGCCCCACGGTCCCGGCCGCCGCGTGTGCTTCACGGTCGGCCACGATGTGAAACGACTCGACCTTGGCAATCTTCATGCTCACGCCCTTCCGCTACCCCCCGTCCCTCCGCCGCAGCGGGGGGGCCATAGGGGGGCCAATCCTCACCCACCGCCACACTCGTCATTCCCGCGGAAGCGGGAATCTACCCCTCTCTATCGCTCCGCGATGGAGAGGGGGCCGGGGGGTGAGGACCATCCTATTCATCCTGGCATCCTGCAAATCCTGATGCAGACCAGTAACGGACCGCCGCCGCCGTCACCCCCCTTCCCTGCCAGGGAAGGGGGCCGGGGGTTAGGTCCCTACCGGCCCTCGAATGAGCGCTCGCGGGCCAGCGTCTGCAAGCCGAAGATCGCGCGGCCAGCTTGGAAGTCGTCCTCGAGCGGCGGCTTGGGCCACGGCATCCGCACGTCGTGGGCGATCACCCGCGGCGTCACCGTTGGCTCCCCCCGCACCATGAAATCATTCCACTGGTCAAGGTCCACGAATCGCGCGTCACCCGCCAGCAGCCAAGCGTCCGCAGCCGCATACGTGTAGATCAGCAACCGTCTCGACTTGCCGGAGCGGTTGGGCGCGGAGGCGTGCAGCATCCGCGTGTGGTGGATGGTGATGCCCCCCGCGCCGACCTCCACTGGCACGGCCGTGCTGAGATCCGTTTCCCCGCGACTCGGCGATATGGCACCGATGAAGTAGCCGTCCTGATGATGGTCCAGCACCGGCCCCTTGTGCGAGCCGGGGATCATCAACATGCAGCCGTTCTCCAGCGTATGGTCGTCGAGGCATACCCCGACGGCCAGCACGTCATCGTTGGTGTAGGGATAGAAGGCGATGTCCTGATGCCACTCGACGGCGCTGCCGCCCCCGGCCGTCTTCATGTTCAGCTTCTCGCCTTGATGGCGGATGTCCGGTCCGAGCAGCGGCTCGATGACATCCAAGATCGCGTCCGAGCGATACAGCTCCCCGAAGAACGGATGGCGCTTGCTCGGTGCGTTGATGCGCGCAAGCCGCGGCGTCTCGGCGCTGTGCCCCTCCTCCAGCGCAAATGCCTCGGTGTTGCTCGTCACGCTGCGGGACTGCTCGACCAAGTCGTCCACGATCCGTTGGGCCGTGGATAACTGCTCCGGACTGAGCACGTTCTCGACCGTAAGATACCCGTTGTTCCGGTAGAACTCGACCTGCGCTGGACTGAGCCGGGCACGCTCAACAGTAACCATTGGTCACTCCTCCCTGCGGTCCGCCGCCGGTCACGACATAACAAGAAGCGGCCGGGTGGATGAGCCACCCGACCGCCCGCAAATCATCTCGCCGGAATGCGCGTCTAGCTGCCCGCGGCGAGCGCAAACGCCTCGTCGACCTCCACCTGGGCCGCTCTGGCCGCCTCGTCGATTACCGACTTGACGCTGGCCTCACCCCGCAGCACCTTGCCGTGCATGTCCGCGCCGTTAATCCCCCGGATCAGCGCGGCCAAGCCCAGCGAGGCGGGTGCCGGCGTCGCGGCATTGATCGTCTCCAGCACGGTGTCCCAGCCCGGATTGGCCTTGTAGTACACCGGGTCCTCGGCCACCGGCCGATACATCGTGCCCCGACCCATCGAAGTCATCAGATGCCGGTGTCCGTCGTCCTGCGACATCCACCGCTCCAGCAGCCAGGCCTCATCGGGATTCTTCAGCCCGGCGCCCATCGCCCAGGTCCAGGTGTACTGCGCCAGGGTGGTCTGCTTCGAGTTCGCATTGTTGGCGTTGCGCGGCATCCGCGACGCGCCCATCTTCAGATTCGGCGCAGCATCGGGAGCGTTGATCCACTGCCAGGGACCGCTCATCAGGATGCCCATCTTGCCGTTGTAGAAGATCGGATCAAGACCGGGCTGCCCTTCCTTCTGCTGGGACTTCATGAAGGCGTCGAATTTGCCCCACTCGCCATAGGCCTGATTGACCGCATCGGTCGGATAGGTGAGTGCCTCGATCCCCAGTTCGTCGTTGAAGGCGACCGTCTTGCCGTCACCTTCGAACAGACGGCCTGCATTCACTGTGTGCCAGACGTAGAAGGCGGTCCCCGGATAGTTGAAGCCCACCTGCTTGAACGAGTCGCCGTCCGGCTCGGTCAGAATCTTCGCCGATTCGAGCAACCCCTGCCAGGTGGTCAACTCCTGCGGGTCAATCCCCTTGGCTGCCAGCATGTCCTCGTTGTAGAAGACGTAGGGGTTGTCGCCCGATGCCGTCTGCGGCAGCGCGTAGGTTCGGCCATCGAGTTGGATGAACGGAATGATCGCCGGGAAGTACAGTTCCTCCAGGCTCCGCTTGTCGCGCGTCAGGTAATCGTCAATCCAGGTAAGCGCATTCCGCCGCGCAAGATCAATCGTAGCCCGCCCATGGATCATGAACACGTCCGGCGGAGAGCCAGCAGCGATAGCGGCAATGATCTTCCCGATCGGTACGCCGCCGTCTACACCAGGTCCACCCGGCGTCAAGTTCATCGTCAGGTCAACGGTGATGTTGTCGTATTCCTCCTCGAACATCTCGATGGCCTGGTCAACCAGCGGCTCACGCGCCGGACCGTTCCAGCGGTGCTGGAAGTCGAGCGTTACCGGCGCCTTTGCAGCAGCGCCCTGCGCGCCCTGTGCCCCTTGTGCGCCCTGTGCGCCGGTCTCACCCTTCGCTCCCGCTGGCCCGGCCGGCCCGGCCGGCCCGGCCTGTGGCTGGCCCACATAGCGGACGGTCGGCTCACCGCACGCGGCGGCGACTAGCCCACCCAGAGCGGCAGCAGCGCCTCCCAAATAGCGTCTCCGCACGATACCTGCCATTCCCGGCACCTCCTTTTTCTCCCGTGGACGTGTATGTCCCGCCCACTCGACCGGTAAATTTCGCTACCTATGCTACCACCTATCGCTGAAGGCCAGCAATAACCCGCAGCCTCGGCGGCCGTCGCATCGCAAGCCTCTGGCCGACCACCGCAATCCGGCTAGCGTACCCTGGCGGCAAGACACGTCCGGTGCTACTCGCAGTCCCATGCCCTCCATGTATTCGCGGTCTGCGACGACGCGGAGTGTCTCCACGTTGGCAATCTCTTTGTCCACCTCACCTCCGCCCGCGTCTTGTCATGAGGAAAAGTACGTGGCCGGGGCACGTGCCCCGGCCACGGACGATCCTGTGCGGGTGCTGGCTTAGCCCTGTGCGGCCTCGTGGGCCTTGTCTAGCTCGAACTGAGCCTTTTCGGCAGCCTGTTCCAGGGCGGCGGCAACGCCGAGCTCGCCTTGGACTACCTGCTCAGTGACTGCGTTGATGTGAGTCATGGCCGGCCCCGCCCCCTTCGCGATAGGCAGGGGAGTTGCCGCGTTGATCGTTTCGAGGACTAGGTCCCAGCCAGGATTTGCGTCATAGTACAACTTGTCCATGACCACTGGCTTGTACATAGTGGCACGGCCCATCCCGGTCATCAGCCGCCGGTGGCCTTCGTCCTGCGACATCCAGCGTTCCAGCAGCCAGGCCTCGTCGGGATTCTTGGGACCGGCGCCCGTAGCCCACGTCCACACACTGCCTGCCAACGTGGTCTGCTTGGACTGCGGGTTCTCGGCGTTGCGCGGCATGCGTTCCGTGTCCCAGTTGAGGTTGGGTGCCGCTTGCGGCACGCTCACCCAATACCACGGACCGCTCGTCGAGATGGCCAGCTTGCCGTTGGCAAACAATGAGTCCACCGGAGCTGACATCTCGACCGTATGCTCCTTGATGTAAGCCTCGAGCTTTGGCCAGGAGCCATAGACTTGCTTAACTGCCTCGGTAGAATGGGTGAGTGCCTCGCGGCCGATGGCATCATTGAACAGCACTTTGCGACCATCGGCATCCCAGAACTGGCCACCATTGAGCGTGTGCCACGTGGAGAAGCTGCCAGGATAGCGGTAGCCTATCTCCTTGAAGCTGTCTCCCTGTGCCACCGTGAGAGTCCTGGCCGCCTGCAGCAATCCTTGCCAGGTCTTGAGGTCGTCCGGGTTGACTCCCTTGGCTGCCAGCATATCTTTGTTGTAGTGGTTGTAGGGGTTGTCACCCGATGCCGTCTGGGATAGGGCATAGGTCTTCCCTTCCAGTTGGATATAGGGCAGGACCGCCGGGAAGTACAACTCGCCGAGACTGCGTCCGTCTCTCTTCAGGTAGTTGTCCAGCCAGGCGAGCGCGCCACGTTGAGCAAACTCACGTGCGGGATTGGCGTGGATCATGAAGCAGTCGGGTGGCTGTCCCGCTGCAATCGAAGCCAGGATCTTGGCGATCGGCACGCCCCCGGAGGTGCCTTCTCCACGAGCCAGGTTCATCGTGGTTTCAACGAAAATGCCGTTGTTTGCTTCCTCGAACAGCTCGATCACCTCGTTCACAATCGGCTCACGGGCCGGACCGTTCCAGCGGTGCTGGAAGTCGAGCGTTACCGGCGCCTTTGCAGCGGCGCCCTGCGCGCCCTGCGCGCCCTGCTGGCCCTGTGCGCCGGTCTCACCCTTCGCTCCCGCCGGGCCGGCTGGACCGGCCGGGCCGGCCTGCGGCTGACCAACATAGCGGACCGTCGGCTCGCCGCACGCGGCGGCAACCAGACCACCCAAAGCGGCGGCAGCACCTCCCAGATAGCGTCTACGCACGATGCCTGCCATAGCAGTGCCTCCCTCTGCCTTTCGTGGACGTGCAAATACGCCCATTCAACCAACAACTGACCGTGCCCATCATACCACCGTAGTTGAAGGCCGGCAAGAACCTAAGGTCCTGGTGGACGGTGTGTCGTAGTCCCGATTTCGACTGCTGCACCCGCCCTAGCGTACTCGGCCACGGGCGGCGACCGGCCAGACGACCTCGACCCGGCCGTTCCGCGCCCCGACAAGCCAGTCGTACATGTTGACCGTGGTGCAGATGTGGTTGGGAACCACCGAGAGTACGTCTCCGACTTGCGGGCGCTCGGACTCCGGGTAGGCGGAGAAGTCGGCATACCCGTGCTCTTCCGAGAGCCGATACAACCGAGCCGCCGGGTACTCCATGATGTGACCGAGCAGCCCGTCGAGGCCCATGGTCTCCGGCGTGATCGCTTTCGAGCCGGCATCGAAGATACCGCGCTCCGCCGTTGGTCGGCTGACCACCGTGGTCCGCACGGTGCCGGCGCAATCGTCGAACGACCAGCCGCCCTGCAGCACGGTCTGGCGGTCGTGGAAGACGTAGGTACCGGGCCGGTGCTCGGTCACGCCCGGGACCTGCTCCACCCACCGCAGTTGCCGCGTGCCCCCCATCGTAACTTCCGGCGCCGGCCGGCCCGCGCTCCGAAATACGGCGAGGGCCGCCGTCATAAACGCGACGCTCGGCTCGGCGTCGGCAGTGAACGACATCAGACCGCCGAACGTCAGGCCGGGCAGCCGCTCGATGGCGCCGGCCAGGTCCAGCGCTTGACGCGGCTGTGTGACGCCGGCGCGGCCCAGCCCAGCGTCGCACTCGACCCATACCTTGAGACAGCGGCCGGTCTGGCGCGTCACCGTGCTCAGTCCCTCGGCAACGACCGCACTGTCGCAGGTGAGGCTCAACTCTATCCCTGGATAGCGTTCGAGGAACGCGCACAGCCGGCGGAGCTTCGCGGCGCCCAGCAAGTTGTAGGGGAGGAAGATGTCGTCGAACCCCAGGCCGGACGCGGCGAACACCTCCGCCTCGCCGAGCTTCTGGACCGTGATTCCCGCCGCCCCGGCCGCCACTTGTCGCGCCGCAATTTGCGGTATTTTGTGCGTCTTGATGTGGATGCGATTGCGTACCCCCAGCCGCTCGCAGTACGCCTGCACGAACCGGATGTTGGCCTCCATCCGGTCGAGGTCCACCACCAGCACCGGCGTCTCCAAATCCTCTACCGCGTCGCCCGGCGCCGGCAAAGTCTCCGGCTCCACCCGGATGCTTGGCCATATGTCGTTGCCCGTGCCTATTGCGGTCCTCTTCCCCGCATGTCCGACTGCTGATGCCATGCCGCTCTCTCCAGATTGATTGCCACGCCAGGACTCGAATTGCGTCCCGTTCACGCATCTGAAATCGGGTCGTTGCGCTCCGTGTCCCGCTGGAAATAGTAGCACGGGACTCACCGTCGCCGATCACCCACGAGCAAGGCGCTGGGCGGCCCGTCGCATGAGGCTAATTGGTAGGAGCAATAGGACCGCGGCCACGGCGGCGGCCGCGGCGATGGCCGGTAACCACGGAAACCAGCGCGGCTCAAAGCGGAAGGTCACCTGTGTTTCCCCCGGCTCCAGCAGTACGCCGCGAAAAACGCCGTTCACGCGCAGCACGGAACGGTATTCCCTGTCCACGATGGCCTGCCAGTCCGGGTGGTAGCTATCCAGCAGCACCAGGAGTGCCGGGGTCCGGCTTGGTGCCACAAGCGTGACCTGCACTTCCTCCGCGCTCGGTCGCACGACACGCGCCGGTAGTGGGTCCTCACCGGGGCTGGCGACGGGAGTAACCCCGTCAACGTAGTCCGTGTGACTATCGAATGACCCCTGCTCGGCAGTGGCTATCCGTGCAATCGCAGCGTCAGGGGCGGCACGCTCCCAGCGCCGAGACCCATAGGCCATGGGGAAGGCCTGGGGATTGTGGTAGGCGCGGAGAATGCCTTGGTTACCGAGCAGCGACCATCCCAGTTGCTCGGCCTCGGCAATACGGTCGGATGATCCGAGCACCCGCGTAATGCCCGCCGCATTGACGAGATTGGCGTTAGGGGTGGGGTCCTGGAGCGTATGCATATACCACAGGCTTCCCAGACCCTCCCGGCGCTGGTCGTACTGCGTGGAGCCGGTGAGCGTGCGCCAGTAGGTGAAGAACTCCGGCGGGCGAAAGCTCTCATAGGTGTCCAGCCACCGCCCGGGCACCTCCAGGAACACGTTGGGCATGTAACTCTCGTGCATGTGGATGCTGAAGGACATCCACCGTCCAGCGGGATCATTATGGCGCGCCACCAGCGCCAGCGTATCTACGAACTCAGGCAGTGGCTCGTCCGGTACCGGCCGCCACCTGAACTGGCGCTCCACTCCGATTGCCAGCAGACTGACGCTAAAGACGAGGGTGAGGATTAGGAGGGAGGCGCGCGAGCTATCAGCGGCTTGGAGGGGAGTTCTCTTGTACAACAGGAAAGCAATGGGTGCCGTCGCAACGATGAGTACCAGCGCAACGAGGCCTAACCACAGAGCCGGACTCAGTCCTTGCTCTAGCCCTAGCTCGGCCATACGGAGCCACCAGACCATCAGACCGGCGCCCACGAGCACGCCCAGGAGCACAAGGATTGGGAGGGAGGTGTGCGGGTCGGCAGCGAGGCGGTGGCGGGAGGTCTTGCGAAGCAGGAAGGCGATGGGTGCCGTCGTGATGACTCCCAGCCACAGCACGGGAATGACTCCCAGCCGTCCCCAAGTCGGTGGACATGCCCCTGGCGCCGCCCCCAGCCACAGCGCGGGAATGATCGCCAGCCGGCCCAACTCGGTCACGCGGAGCCAGCAGAACGCAACGCTCGCGCCAACGAGCGCACCCAGCACCGCTAGGGTTGGGAGGGCGGTACTGATGTCATCAGTGAGGCGATGCAAGGAGCTCTTGTACAACAGATAGACGCTGAGGGTGATCGCGACCAGGCCCAATCCCAGCACCGGGATGAGCGCCGGCCGCTCCAGCCCGGCCGCGCGGAGCCACCAGCCCAGCCAGACCATCAGACTGGTGCCGACAAGCGTGCCGATGATCGCAAAGGTTGAGCGATAAGCACGCGCGCCGCCTGTGCCGGACGCCGATCCGGTAGCAGCAGTACGATGCAAGGATGTGTGCAACAGGAAAGCGATCAGTGCCGTCGCGATCAAGCCTAGCCACAGAGCCGGACTCCGCCACAGTCCCCACTCGGTCATGTGGAGCCACCAGAACATCAGGCTGGTACCAATAAGCGCGCCAACGATGGCAATGGTTTGCCCCTTCCGCCGGCTGTTCCTCAACCAGTCCAGGCCCAGCCCGGCCATGAGGGCCAGTGGGAGGGCCATCACGAACGACAACCGCCGCACGTTGGATACCGCGCTCCAGCCAGGCACCATTTGCTGGAGCAGATCCAGCAGCGGCGTCTTGAACCCGATCAGCAACGCCAGAACGACCAGCAGCGGCAGGAGCGCCAGGCGCCGCCGGCGCAGACTCACGAGCAGGCCGACCAGCATGAGCGCCGGAGCCAGCGGCCCCATGTAAACGTGGTCACCGATCTGCAGCGAGCGCGGATCAACGTATGCAGTCAGCGAGAAGTAGTTCATCCCCGAAGCGCCGGCTTCCGCCACCGCTTCCCGCGTCGTGCCGCGCTGTTCCCAGACGAACGGCACGAGCACCGGCACCGCAATCGCGATCCCCAGCAAGACGGCAGCCACCGACAGCCCGAGGCGCTTGAGACGGATCCGGCGAGGTACGGAGATCGTCAGGAGCCGGTACAGCACAATGATGCCCACAACATGGAAAACCATGTGGGGGTGATACAAGATTGTCCCTAGGCTGGAGATACCGAGGCTAAGTGCGAGCAGACCTGCACCGTACCGTCCGCGGCCGGACCAGATCAGCTCGGTACCCAGCACGGCCAGTGGAAAGGTGGCAAAGTGCGGTGGTGCGTGTGAGAACGGTGCCCAGCGCACCGGGAGATGCCCCAGGGCGAAGACGATGCCGACGAAGGCCGCCGCCCAGCCACTCATCCCGTAGTGGCGGGCTAACGCCATCGTTGCGAGACCCGCGACGAGCATATGGCCCCAGATGAGCCAATCCGCTGCTTCCTCGGCCCGCGGCGCGAGCATGAGCGCCAGCCAGCGCAACGGATAGAAATTCCCGTGGTACGAGCCGACAAAGGCAGATTGGCCGAGGCCGCGCCGGTCAAGCCAGAACGGTAGATAGCCGTGCTCCTGGACGTATGCAAACTGCTCGATGGTATCGGTTCGGAACTGCCAGACGACATCGTCGTCCGTATGCATCGCGTACAGCGTCAGCGGCGAGCCGAGCGCTGCGCCATAGAAGAGCGTGATCGCCGCGATGACTACCAGGATCGGCCCGAACCGCATTTGGAGGCGCTGCATCGAAAGCAACATTCTGCTTGGCCAGTGGAATCTACGCACCTGATGTTCTGGAGTTCACCGCTCCTCGGTGAGACCCAGCCTCAGATATACGTGCGGCCGATGGCTCGGAACTGAGTGACGCCGCTCGGTGGTGGCAGGGGTGATGTAAGCCTGGAGCAGCCCCTAGCTCGATTCCCAGGTGAATAGCGTCTCCAGGTGCGGCCACAGCGCATCCAGCTCCTTGTAGTCGTAAGCGTCGAGCGCGGTGCCGGCGCCGCGGTTGCGCGCGCTGCGAATCACCCCTCGTCTGACGAGCACTTCCTTATCGAACGGCACGCCGCTCAACCGCTCCCGTTGCAGTCCTGGCATCAGCCGCATATGAAGCGTGCGGGCAGCAGCCTGCTCACCGGCGGCATACAGATCGTAAATCCGCCTCAGCACATCGGTGAAGTGAGGCGCGGGCATCGTGCCGCTCGCACCGCGCTCCAGCTCGTCAATGAAGTTCTGCCCACCGGCCCCGCCGAATACCCCCCAGACTTTCGAGTCGCCCACTTCGAGCCGCCGCCGGATATTATGATGCGCCGGCTCGACCTCCTCTTTGACATAATGGACGTGCGCGACTTCCCGTACCAGGCGGCTGACCAGATCGGGATTGATCGGCGCGACCGGTGCGTTTTGGATACACACGGGCAGCTGCGCCGTATCGGAGATCGCCTCATAGTAGCGCAGTAGGTCCGCGGGCGGGAGCTTGGCCAGCACCGGCGGCATCGCGATCACGGCGTCGGCGCCCGCATCGCGCGCCGCGGCAGCGAAATACCTAGCGGCCGACACGCTCACCCCGGAGACACCGGCCACGAACGGCACACGGCCGGCAATATGTCCCGCCACCAGCGGGAGCAGCCGCAGGCGCTCCTGGTCGGTCAGCGTGAACCACTCGGAGGCCATGACCGGATGGACGATGCCGTGCGCGCCGGCTTCCAGACAGAAGTCCAGCTGGCGCCGGAGCGAGTCCAGGTCGAGTTCGCCATCGTCATCGAACGGCGTGACCGGGATAGTGAAGATTCCCTGCCAGCGAGAAGAGTTGCGTGCGGGTGTCTGTGTTGCAGCCACGGCGACCGGCCTCCCGGCGAAATGTGTGCCCAAGCATAGCAGGTGCCCTGCTCTCTCCGTCATTCCCGCGCAAGCGGGAATCCATGTCCCCCCGCCGCAGCGGGGGGACCATAGGGGGGCTATCTCATCACTACCCGATTAAGTTAGCAACCTTCATGTTAGAGAAGGGACCGGGGGGTAGGTCCACCCCGCCTCCCTGTCCATCCTGATGCTGCCCGGCATCGCACCAGCACTGCTACAGTGTGTCCGACAGTCGGGAAAACACGACTGCGCTCGATCCGCAAGGAGGCTAGGACAGATGCGTATCACGATTACCGGCGGCGCCGGACGGCTGGGGCAGGCGCTCGCCGCCCGCTGGCAGGCCACCCATCAGGTCCGCGCCGTGGATACCATTCCTCTCCCCGCCGGCATCCCCTCCCAAGAACATCTCGTCGGCGATCTGCGCGATCCCGCCTTTGCCGAGCAAGCCGTCACTGACGCCGCTGCCATCGTCCACCTCGCTCCTATTGCTCCCGCCGACTCGACCAGCGACCTCGACCGGCTCGACGATGCCTCCCGCGGCACCTATCACCTCCTACTGGCCGCGGCCGCGGCCGGCGTGCAGACGGTCGTGCTTGGCAGCACCCTCGACCTCCTCGCGGCCTACCCCGGCGCCTGGCACGTCACCGAGCAGTGGGCGCCCCGGCCGGCCCCCACCCTGGAGCACCTCGCGCCCTATCTGGCCGAGTGCAGTGCGCGCGAGCTGGCCCGCGTGCTGCCCCTGCGGATAGTCGGTCTGCGCCTCGGCGAGATCGTGGACGAATCCGACATCGCGGGGCAGCCGTTCGATGGGCGCTGGCTGCACCTGGACGATGCGGTGCAAGCCGTCGAGCAAGCCGTAACCGGTGGGAGCCACACCACGCCCACTACCGACCGCGCGCCGCTGGTTCGCCAGGCGGTCCCGGTCACCGAGAAGGGCGACCCGGCGACCGGCTGGTGGGTCTACCACATCCCCGCAGCCGGACCCCGCACGCGAGTCCCGCTCGTCGCAGCGGGAGCGGCACCACTGGGCTATGCGCCACAGCACGACTTCCGAGACCACTGGACGGACGATTGGCAGCACCCACCGGCGGCCCCGCCGCTCCCCGCCGTGCCGTCACGGCCGATCCGCAAAGTGGTGGTGTTCGGCGCCGGCGGACCGCTGGCCGCCGCCACGGCGCCGCTGCTGGCCGAGACCCACACGGTCCGGCTGACGGACTTGCGCCCGCTGGCCGACATCATCGCGGCGAACGAGCCACAGTCGCCGGGAGCGCCGCTGCCGTCCATCCTGGGGCCACCGCACGAGACGCGCGAGGTGGACGTGACGAACTACGACCAAGTGCTGGCGGCGTGCGACGGGATGGATGCCATTGTCAACTGCACCGTGTTCCGCCCCGAGTCGGAGCGAGCCTTCAAAGTGAACTGTCTAGGCGCCTACAACGTGATGCGCGCGGCGGTGGCGCAGCGTATCCGGCGCGTGGTCCACACCGGCCCGCAGATGGTGATGCAAGAGCCGCTCGTCGGCTACCGCTGGAACTCCGACGTACAGTCGGATGTGCCGATGCGACCGGGGGCCATGGTCTATCTCCACAGTAAGTACCTGGGGGAGGAGGTGGTCCGCACGTTTGCCGAGGCCTATGGGCTGGAAGTGCCGACCTTCTACTTCAACCAATTTGCCAACCCGACGACCATCCAAGCGAGTAGCGATGGCATTGATTCGTTCACGGTGTCCTGGAACGATGCGGCCCTCGCCTTGCGCCGAGGCCTGGAGGTGCCGTCACTGCCACGGCCGTTCGAGATATTCCTGATTAACGCCGATTTGCCCCACGGATACGCCTCGAACGAGAAAGCCAAGCGGCTGCTGGGCTGGCAACCCCGCGACCACTTCGAGCACTGTTGGCTACGGCAGGATTAGGCCCTCCCTAATGCCCTCCCGCTGTGCAGGGCGACGGCGAGGCTGACTGGGGCAGGTACAGGTGAAGCCGTAGGGGCGCAACATGTTGCGCCTGTCCCCCCGCATTGCGGGGGGACCATAGGGGGGCACTCACCTGCACAACGGGAGGTATTGCGTGTAGGGGCGTGATTTCATCGCGCCCAATTCCCTGTCATTCCCGCCTGCGCGGGAATCCACCCCCTCGCCACATGGTGGAGAGGGGGCCGGGGGGGTGAGGTCTGCCCCGCCGAAAAACCTACCCCTGTGAGAGGGTGGGGGCTAAACTGAAGGGTGTCCCATGACCACGAGCGCTGACGTAACGACAGGCCTGCGTGCCCTGGGTATCACCGCCGGCGATACTGTCTTTTTCCATAGCTCACTCAAGAGCATGGGCCGGGTCGCCGGTGGACCGGAGTCCGTGATCGGCGGCTTTCTGGATGCAGTCGGACCGACCGGCACCGTCGTCGTACCGACCTTTACCCTCACCGAGCGGCTCGGTCCGTTCGGCTCCTGGTATGACCATCAGACCACCCCCTCGACGGTCGGCCTGATTACCGAGACCCTGCGCCGCCGGCCCGACGCCCAGCGGAGCTTCCACCCCGTTCACTCGGTCGCCGCCGTGGGGCGGCTCGCCCGCATGGTCACTGCCCAACAGCGCAATGCCTTCGGCCGCCGCAGTCCGTGGTGCGATGCCGGCTTTGCACAAGGCAGCCCCTTCGATCTACTGACCCGCTGGAATGCCTGGTACGTGCTGCTCGGCGTGGAGTTCCAAGTCCAGACCATCATGCACTACCTGGAGACGGTCTTGGTGGATGCGGTGCTCCGCCGCGCCAGCGTGGCCGAACGCGAGGCGTTGCGTAGCCAGGTCCGCCGCTGGGGTTCCCCCGGCATCTGGCCGGCGCCGGAGCGGATGCCGTTGGGCGCGGCGCTGGCCGCCGACGGCACCTACCGCCACGCGACCATCGGCCCGGCGGACGTGTACGGCGGTCGCTTCCAAGCCGTGTTGGGTCGCGCCCTGGAGATCGTCCTAAGAGCACCCGCAACCTGGCTCGACGAGGCGTTTCGGGACTGGATGGGCGTCCCGCTCGATCCCGCAGCCGTCCTCGCAGAGTACGTGACGCCGGGCGGTGGACCACCACTGGCCGCTCCGACCCAGGCGCTCTCCTGCGCCGGCCTGGCGCGGCCCGTGTCGGCAGCCTGAGGTGGATTACGGACAGGTTTGGGCACGGCCCAAGTCGTAGCGGGCGATGACGACTAGGCGACTACTTGAAGTACAAGCCGATCATCGCGCCGATGATCGTCACCCACGAGGCGGCGATCAACACGTACAGCGTGTTGAACCGGCTGTTCATCTCGGCACGCAGGGCGTTCATCTCGCCCCGCAGGCTGTTCATCTCAGCCCGCAAGCCGATAATGGACTGGTGCATCTCATCAAGCCGGCGATCCACCTGTTCGTAGGCCCCTTCCAGTCGGCTGATCCGCTGTTCGATCACCATGCTGCCCTCATGCTTCCCACGCCGGTATCCCATGGTATCCCGGATACGGCGCCAGCGCCAGCGTGGACTGGCCACCGGGCATGATCCTCGCCCTGGAGTGCCGAACACTCATAAGATGATATTGCTATGTATATCATACAATCACCCGACGGTCAAGGAGCCGAGGGAAATCCGCCGGCCAGCCGCTCAAAAACGGCCATTTCGATCTGATTGCCCGTCGCCAGGTCCCGGTCCAGCCCCGTGCTGATGGCCTCCTTGGCGCCAGCGATGGCATCGGGCGGCAGCGCAGCCAGTTGTCCGGCGAGCGCCAGCGCAGCGGCCGGCAGGTCGTCGCCAGGGTGGACGGCGTTCACCAAGCCGCGACGCAGCGCCTCCTCGGCGCCGACGAGCCGGCCGGTATAGATCAGCTCCCTCGCAATACCCGGCCCCACCAGACGTGCCAGCCGTTGGGTGCCGCCCCAAGCCGGGATCATCCCCTGCCGCACTTGCGGCAGACCGACATTGGCCTCGCGGGCCAGCAGGCGCAGGTCGGTAGCCAACGCCAGTTCGCAGCCCGCGCCGATGGCCGGACCGTTGATGGCAGCGAGCGTGGGCTGGGGTAGCGCCGCAAGAGCGTCCGTCAGCCGCTGCCCCCACCGGAGCCACGTGCCGACCGCATCGGCGGCTCCGTCCTGCAGGGCGCTGAGGTCGGCGCCGGCCGAAAATGTCTCCCCGGCACCGGTAAGAATGACCGCGCGGACACCGTGATCGGCCGCCAACGTTTCGACGTGCGCCAGCAGCGTGCGTGTTGTAGCGTTGTCCAGGCGGTTGTCCGCCGACGGTCGGTTGATAATGAGCCGCACCACCGGCCCATCGCGTTGCAGCAGCACCGGCGGCTGGTCACTTGCTGACTGCATCGCGTGTGTCTCCGGCAGCTTCACTTGCGGATAACGACGCACCGGCGCTGCCGTGCCGTGCTATGATGCTGCACAGATCATACCCTGGCTGGCCCAAGGAGCGCACCGTTGATCCACGCACTCGTCCCCCGTTCGGACTTTGTTGGCCTGGAAGGGGTGACTCACCTCGCCGCCGGCGGCGAGGCGCCCTGGCTGGCCGCCCACACCGAGGCCCTGGCGCTGCTCGCCCGCGATCAGAGCGGCGGTATGCCGGGCCGCGCGAATAAAGACGCCACCGTCGAGCGCGCGCGGGAGCGTGCCGCCCGCCTGCTCGGCGTAGACGCCGCCGACATAGCCCTCCTCTCCAGCACCACCGAAGGAGTGAACGTCCTCGCCCTCGCTCTCGACTGGCAACCGGGCGATACCATCGTGGTCGAAGCAATCGAGTTCCCGTCCTTGGTCTTCCCGTGGACCAAGCTCCAAGAGCAGGGCGTCGAGCTACGCATCATCCGTCCCGGCGACGGCTCACAGTGGAATTACACGTTGGATGACCTGGCCGCGGCCGTTGACTCGCGCACCCGGCTCATCGCCACTAGCCAAGTGAGCTACCTGACCGGCCGCCGCCACGATCTGGCCCGGCTCCGCGACATCGCCGACCGCGCCGGGGCGCTCCTACTCGTGGATGCCACCCATGGTGCCGGCGTTGTCCCGGTCGAGGCCGGCCTCGCCGATGTCGTCGTCTCCAGTTGCTACAAGTGGCTGTTGGGTACGCAGGGTATTGCCCTGTTCTACCGCGACCCCCAGCGCCTCGGTGGGCTGGAGCCGCCCATCGTCGGCTGGCATTCGAGGGCCAGCGCCATGTCCCTCGATCATCCCGATGAATGGGCCACCCCGGACCATGCCGGCCGCTTCGAGCCGGCCAACGTAAGCTACCTGAGCGCCTACCTACTGGACAGCGCGCTCGCCTATCTCGGCCGCTTTCCGGCCGCGCAGCTGGAGTCCCACAGCGTCCGGCTCACCGGGTTGGTCTTGGCCGGATTCGAGCGCCTGGGGCTGGAGGTCACCACGCCGGAGCAGCCGGAGCACCGCGCCGGCAATGCGACCTGCGTCGTGCCCGCCGGCGTCGACTCCGGTGCGCTGGCCGCCCGGCTCGCGGAGGAGGGAGTGTTGGTGTGGGGCGGTGACGGCCGCCTGCGTGTGTCGTGTCACCTGTACAACGATGCAGCGGATGTCGAACGCTTACTGGCAGTCCTGCCCGCCGCCCTCGCGGCGGCCTGACCACCACGAGCACTGGTCAACCGCGCGTAAGCGGAAATCCCCGTCCCCCCGTCGCAACGGGGGGACCATAGGGGGGCACCATGCTGCATCCGAACAAGGAGAGAGGAGCGAGACCCATGACTTATCGCGTAGCGATTATCGGCTGCGGACGGATGGCCTGCACCATTGACGACGAGGTAGTTGGCAAGCTGGACAAGAGCGGCATGATCCTGCCCTATTGCCATGCCGGTGGCTACCTGGACTACCCCGGCACGGAGATGGTCGCGGCCTGCGACATTGACGAGGAGCGCCTGAACAACGCCCTCGCGCGCTGGCACATTCCCCGCGGCTACACCGACTTCCGCGAGTGTATCCGCCAGGAACAGCCCGACATCATCAGCGTCACCACCCGGCCCGAAAACCACGCCGAGATCATTGTCTTCGCCGCCGAGCACGGCGTCAAGGGCATGTTTGTCGAAAAGCCGCTCTGCTGCTCGCTGACCGAGACCGACGCCATCCGCGAGGCCTGCGAGCGCCACGACGTCAAGCTCGCCTTCGGGCCGATGCGCCGCAACTGGGCCGCCTACCAGCAGGCGCGCGCGCTCCTCGACAGCGGCGAGTTAGGCTCAGTCCAGGCGGCCATCGCCTTCAGCGGTAACCCCTGCGGCGGCCACACCCTCGACAACCTGCTCTACCTGTTGAGCGACCCGGACCCGGTCAGCGTCCGCGCTACCCTCGGCACGCTTTCACCGTTCGAGGGCGATACTGCCAACATGCGCTTCAAACCGGACGCCCAGATCGAATCGGCGCACGTCAAGTTCGCCAACGGCACCGCCATCCACATCAACGGCGTCCGCGCCAGTGGCGAGTACGAGGTCATCTGCGAAGGCGGCATCCTCCGCATCCCCAACGACGGCTATACCTTCTATGCCCGCCGCGCCGATCCGAACGCCCGCGGCTACGACGATATGGACCCGCCCTCCGTCGAACGCTGGAGCAGCGGAGTCGCCAAGGTGCAAGACCTCGCCGAGTCCGTCCGCACCGGCCAGCCCGGCGTCAGCAATCTCCGCGCCACGCTCATCAGCCAGGAGATCGGCTACGCCATGTACGAGTCGCACCTACGCGGCGGCATCGCCGTAGACATCCCCATCACCGAAAACCGCGACCGCTGGGTCTCCTCCTGGTAACCCAGCCTAGCCGCGCCCCGTCATTGCGGCGCAGGCCGCAATCTAGCCCCTCGTCCCGTCATTCCCGCGCAAGCGGCAATCCCCGTCCCCCCGTCGCAACGGGGGGACCATAGGGGGGCAGCGCCTCACCGCCGCCACTCACTTGACAGTATGCACACCGCTATAATATACGTGATGCCCTACCGAGAGCCTATCGACCGCCCCATGCTAGACTGGGAGCCATGATCCGATGAGTACTCTTCAGGAAATGTTGCAAACCGAAATCCTCGCGGCTTTTTTGATCCATAAACTACGAAAGCAGGGATTTGGGCTAAGTGGATTGGGGAAGGAACATATCAAAGAAAAATTGCTGACATCTGAGTTAGAAACTTCCAGCCTAGTGCTGGAAGATGAAGATATTGATTCCAGTAAGTCTACGAATCTTTCAACTGATCAGATTTCGTTGGAATTCACCGATGAAGATATAGATAGCATCGGCGATAAAGCGGAAGATGTGACCCAGGATTTCATCGATACAGCTGCGGAGGCGCTGTTGACTGAGATTAAGCGCATAGCACCCACTATGTTGAAGGAGCAATGGCGAGAACAGCAGGGATTTGAAAAAAGACTCAGGGAACGTTGGAAGAGGCCGCTAGATCTCCTTGACCTGTTTATCTCGATAGCCACAGAAGCAGGAAGCGATTTCAACAGTGAGTTCCGCAACGATGCTGCGTGTTCCGGCGATGCTGTGTTTGAGGCACATACTAGGTTGCACGCCAGGGCGTGCCAAGTATCATCTGAAATCCTCATCCTTCTACGGTCTGGCTATGCCGACGGAGCGCACGCTCGTTGGCGAACTCTCCACGAGATTGCAGTCGTCGGCTATGCCATTGGAGAACATGGGCAGGAATTAGCAGAACGGTATCTGCTTCACGATATCATACAGGTGTATAAATCGGCACGCCACTACCAGAAATATCATGCCCGGATTAGCTATGAACCCCTTTCTCAGCAAGAATTCCAAGACATCAAGTCGGAATGCGATAAGCTCGTGCATCGTTTCGGCAAGCCCTTCAAGAGCGACTATGGGTGGGCAGCATCGGTAATTGGATCAGATCGTCCTAGGTTCAGTGACATCGAAGAACATGTCGCGTTGGACCATATGAGGCCCTACTACAGGATGGCGAGTGACAATGTACATGCAAACACGCATGGCGCTTATCACAGGCTGGGGTTGAGTACGCAAGGTCAGGATAGAGTACTTCTAGCTGGGCCAAGTAACATGGGTTTGGCTGATCCTGGACATGCAACAGCTATTTCACTTAGCCAGATAACCATCGCCTTGCTTACAACCAGGTCGACTGTTGCTAATGTAGTCATCTTAAAGATTCTCCAGGAACTGGAGGATGAGATTGGGAAGACATTCCTCAAAGTACATGATGAACTTGAATCCTTAGTTGAGGAGGCATAAGCCTACGCCTATCCTGCCAATCCCCCAAATCCTGAACCTGACAAAATCCACCCCCTCTCCAACATTTGGAGAGGGGGCCGGGTGACGGGCCAAAGGCGCACCACACCTGGCACTATCCGTGCGGCTTTGGCCCATCACTGGGTGAGGCCTACTTCGCCCCCCTGACCACTAGCCACTGACCACTGACCACTGACGCGGCCGTTGTCTTTCCCCCACCCCCGCCAATGTGTACCCACTGACGGGGATTGGCAGTTGCAAGCCCCTCCTGGAGCACCGGGCACCGCCCGGCAGGGGAACACTCGCATCATCATGCTAGTCAACCACGGTGGCATCGCCACCCAGCCGAGGGCGCCGGGTCATGATCGACCCCGCACCGCGTCTTTCGATGCGGCGTGGCATGGCCGTCCGCGCGCCACCCTTAGGGCACCGGGTACTGACGTACCCCCGGCCATCACGGCCGGGGCGCCGGGTCAGTACCGTCTGCGTGCCGCCCATCTGGCACCGGGTCATGACCGACCCTTCACCGCGTCAGCCGGCGCGGCGAAGCATGGCCGTCCGCGTGCCGCCACGAGGGCACCGGGTGCTGACGTACCCCCGACCATTCCGGCCGGGGCGCCGGGTCAGCACTGTCTGCGTGCCGCCCATCTGGCACCGGGTCAGGAGCGACCCCACGCCGCCTTACGCGTGGCGTGGCCTGGCCGTCCGCGTGCCGCCACGCGGGCACCGGGTGCTGACGTACCCCCGGCCATTCTGGCCGAGGCGCCGGGTCAGCACCGTCTGCGTGCCGTGGCGATTGCCACCGTCGCCCTGCCGGCCGGCCAGCGCCGGCCGCGCCAGGAAGGCTTGCCCCGCACCCCTGCCAATCCCCGCACCCTCACCCACCAGCACTCCCACCAAGACACTATCCACGCCCACGCCCTGTACCGCCGCGCTACCAGGTACGCACAATCCTGTCCCCGGCCTTCTGCCCGTCGAAGCGTGGACTCCCCTTCCCGTCAGGGAAGGGGCTGGGGGTTAGGTCCAAACCACACCACCCACCAAGTGCATCCTGCCATCCAAGTACCGCCCCACCCGCGGCCTTGCTCCACCGCGGCAACGGGTTTTCTCCGCCACCACCCCTCCCGCGCCCCGCCGCCGCGTCATTGAGGCACAAACCGCAATCCAGACGCCCTCTCCCCCTGGGAGAGGGCTGGGGTGAGGGCCGCCATCCCCCTTCCCTTTAGGGAGGGGGCTAGGGGGTAGGTCTGCCAGCCACCGCCGCCGCCTATGCCTGGTAGCGGGGCTGCCGCGCCTCTCGCCCGTGGCGAATGAGCCGAATCCCTGGATCGGCCAGCGGAAGCGACACGCGCGCCCCGCCGCGCCGATGTGACTCGACAAAACCGAAGATCAGCTCCATGTTCGCGCGAGCCACGCGCACGCCGCCGCGCGTCGCCGGATCGCCGCGGTCCAGCGCCGCGACCAGGTCCTCGATCAAGCGCTGCGTGCTGCTCGCCTTCTCGTAGTCCGGAAACGTGCCGTCGCCGAGCTCGCGGATCGTCCGCGACGCGACATCGTATTCATGCACCTGCCGCTGCCGGAACTGCACGCCGTTGTTCTGCGCGGTTAGCACGCCACGCTCGCAGATGGCTTCGTACTCGCTCGAGCGCGGACTGTTCATCGCGTAGACGGTCACGCCGTTCTCAAAACCGAACATGCCCTCCGCCGTCGGGTCATCGAGCAGTTCGTCGCCGGAGATCAATTCGTCGCCTTGCGGCAGGTGCCCTTGCACCCAGGTCGCCCGTGCGTCTCCGTTCAGCCGCTGCATCAGATCAAATGTGTGGCTGGAGGTGTTGAACAGCGTGCCGTTGCTGTAGACGATGAGCGTCTTCAACGCCCCCAGCTCGCCGGACGCGATCACCTCGCGCATCTTGTCGAAACCGGGATGCCAGCGCCGGTTGGTGCCCATGTTGAGCGCCACGCCGTTCCGCTCGCACGCCTCCACCATCGCATCCGCTTCCGGCAGCGAGGCGCACAAGGCTTTCTCGCAGTAGAGCGCCTTGACCCCGTGCTCGGCCGCGTAAATCGAGATCTCGGCCCGCTGCTCCGGCTGCGTCGCCACGCTGAGAATGTCCGGCTGCTCCTTGGCGATCAGTTCCTTGTAGTCTGTGTAAAGGTGGTCGCTTCCTACCCCATACCGCTTGCCGAACTCCTCCAAGACGTCCGGCCGCAGATCCACGCCGGCAATCAGATCGGTCCGGTCGCAGGCCTCGTAGCCCGCGGCGTGCGAGTAGGGCGGCACATGATGTGGCGTCCCCACCACCTCGTTGTCAATGAACGCCCCCATCCGGCTACAACCGACCAGCGCCGCCCGATATATCTTACTCACGTTGCCATCTCCTTCCGACTGATGTGCGAGCGTCTACCATCCTGGACTGCGGTGGAGCGTGCAGTCCGGCCTTGCCGCCGCGCACCCCACCGCTCCGAACGAACGGGATGGTACCACGCCGCCCCCCGCCAAGCGGGCTGCTTGGGGTAGGCACAGGCCAAGCCGTAGGGGCGCAACATGTTGCGCCCGTCCCCCCGTCGCAGCGGGGGGACCATAGGGGGGCTAGTCTGCCTCTCACAAGGGTAGGTTTCTGTGTAGGGGCGCGATTCACCGCGCCCAAGCGCCCATCAATCCCGCGCAAGCGGGAATCCCCCCCCTCTCCGCATGGGGGAGAGGGGACCGGCCAAAGCCGCACGGATAGGGCCAGGTGTGGTGCGGCTTTGGCCGGTCAGTGGGCCGGGGGGTGAGGTCCACCCCGTACCCGGCACCACTAGCCACTCACTACAGTCCCAACAACCGCTCCGCGTTCCGATACGTGATGTCGGCGAAGTGGTCCTCCGACTCGCAGTAGTCGTGCAACAGCGGGAGACTCTGCGCCGCAAAGCACTCGCGCTTGCGCCCCTCCCCCCAGTTGCCCTCGCCATCGCGGCAGGGGCAGTCGGTCGCCCACAACAGCTTACTCCGGTGCCGGCGCACGAAGTCGCGGCCGAACTCCCGGTCCCGCGAGAGCGCGCCGAACCCCGAGCCGGCCGAGATGTCCCCGTAGATGTTGGGGTATTCCTCCAGCAGCCGGTCCGTCAGCCCGACGCGCACCACCGGGCCGGTCGGATAGCTCTCATAGTCCGGCGCACGATAGTCGCTCGGCGCGTCCGCGCTGACGTTGGCCCACCATGACGTCGCGTGCCCAATGAAGACGGTCTCCGGGCACGCCTTCAGCACCGCTTCGAAATCCTCGAAGTTGTAGTTGTAATCGCGGTACTGCAAGTGGAGCAGCACCGGCCAGCCGTACTCTCCGCACAGCCGATAGATGTCCATGGAAATCGGGTGGTCTACGGCCAGTCGCACCTTGTGCTCACCGAACCCGCGCACCTTGCCGGTTGCGTGGTACCGGCGAATCTGGTCCAGCGCATCCAGTGCCAGCGGGTTGACATGGCAGAACGGGATTATCTCATCGCCGTACTTGTCATAAGCCGCGAGCGCATGCTCCGTTGCCCAACTGTCGTCCAGCACGTCCGTGTCCGTCGAATCGCCCGGCTCGATCGGCAGCACCACCGACTTCCCGCCACCGTAGTAACGATGGTGCCTGATGACGTGCTCTGCCGACCGTCCGAATTGCCCGATGTGGGTATGGAAGTCAATAATCATGGCGCTCCTCCCGCGGCGTAGTCCTCTGCTCCCGCCCGCTGCCCGAACAATACACCAGTTACCGGTCACTGGCTAGTCGCCCGGCCGACTGGGGTAGTCACGAACCAAGCCGTAGGGGCGCGATTCATCGCACCCGTCCCCCCGCCGCAGCGGGGGGACCTTAGGGGGGCTGGCCCTCACTCCCGGCCGCTCCCCCGCCGCCCCGTCATTCCCGCTTTCGCGGGAATCCAACCCCCTCTCCCCCTGGGAGAGGGCCGGGGTGAGGGCAAACTCCCCTCTCCACCAAGTGGAGAGGGGGCGGGGGTGAGGCCGGATCCCCGCCGAGCGTTGCCTTCCCGCTGCGTTTCGCGTAGGCTCTCGACAGTCAATCCGAGTCTGCACACACGAGGAGGCACTATGAGCGAGCGCGTCTATCGAGCCGGGATCATTGGCACCGCCCGCGTCGGCAGTTGGTACGACGACTTGACCGGGCCGCGCGCCCCCGAGCTGCTGCCCTACAGCCATGCCAGTTGCTACGCCACCTGCCCGCGCACCGAACTGGTCGCCGGCTCCGACCTCGACCCAGAGCGCCTCCAGCAGTTTGGCGAGAAGTGGGGGGTGCAAGCCCTCTACGCTGACTACCAGGAGATGCTGGAGAAGGAAGACCTCGACATCGTCAGCATCACCACCTCCTGGGGCCACGATCACGCTGCGATTGCGCCCGTCGTCGCGGCCAGCGGCGTGAAAGGCATCTTCTGCGAAAAGCCCATCGCCACCTCGATGGCCGAGGCCGACCTCATCGTCAAGACGGTGCAGGACAACGACGTGGTGTTTGCTTGCGCCTACCTGCGGCGCTGGCGGCCCTACTACCACGCTATCCGCGATGCCATCGCCAACGGCACCATCGGCGATCTGCTCACAATTACCGCCCACGGCGTTGGCACCTTGATGCACGGCGGCACGCACTACACCGACCTGATGTCATTCCTCGCCGGCGAACCGGACCCGGCCTGGGCCTTCGGCCGCATCGAGGCGCCACCGAAGGGCGCGACCGGCTGGTCGGCCGAGGTGGACCCGCCCGGCAGCGGCTACATCGAGATGCAGAATGGAGTGCGGTTCTTCTTGGATGGCGTGAGTAAGGGCCCAATCAGCTTCGTCATTGCCGGCACCGGCGGGCAGCTCGTCGTCCACAACGACGGCACCGATGCGACGCTGTGGCGCCCGGACCCGGATGGCGGCCGGAACTGGGAATCGGCGCCGTTTCCGCTGCCACCCCAAGACCGCAGCCCCGTGCTGAAGATCGTCGAGGACATCGTCAACTGCATGGACAACGGCGGCAAGCCTCTCAACAACGAGGAGCACTCAGCACGCACCATGGAGCTATGCATCGCGCTCCATGCCTCCCATAACGCCGGTGGTGTGCGCGTGGACTTCCCCCTCGCCGACCGCGACCTCAGCGTAGACACCTGGTAGCACCAGCCCCCGTCCCCCCGTCGCAACGGGGGAACCATAGGGGGGCGAGGACCGTCATTCCCGCGAAAGCGGGAATCCATCCCCTCCCCTGGAGCTTGCTCCGGGGGAGGGCTAGGGAGGGGGCGTGGCGAGAGGCCCGTCAAGCGGCTAATGCCTGCCGCCGAGCCTCGGCACGCAGCGCGCGCACACGCGCAGCAAGCCGCCCAATGGATGTCCGCAGTTCGTCAATCGAGCCGGCCAGGTCAACCGCGACGACCTCCAGCCGCGTGCCGGCGTAGCGCACCTGATACGTCCTCTCGGCAGCCTCGCCCCGCGCGTAGACCAGCGGCCCGCCCGGCAGATCAAGCGCGGTGGTGTAGGCCAGCAGTTGATACAAGTCGGCGTTGGGAACACGTTCGCCGGTCACGTTCTTGTATTTCGCGTCGCCAACAAACGTGCAGGTTGCCCCGTCCCACCACGTGAGGTCCGGCTTGAGCCGAATTTCCCCGTCATCATCGCCATCATCGAGGTGAATCCGGCGCTGGCCGGTAAGCTCCTTGTCGGAGCAGAGCGTGTGCTCCGAGACCCGTAGCTCGTCCCGCAGCACCTCGGTGACGAACTCTTGGAACACCGTGTTCATGTTCATCAGGAAACCGGCCGCGCGGGTGCCACCGCGGTCCGCCTCGAAGGCCCAATGCCGCAGGATCAGCCGCGCCAAGGACACGACCTCCCGATAATGCGCGTTCAGCCGGTCGAACGTGACGAGCGGCACGTCGCTCGGCGCAAAATGCACCGGTGCCACGTTGCCGAGCATTGCGCCAATCCACCGCAAGCCGTTGCGTGCCCGCGCGGAGCGAATGCGCATCCTGCCGAGCAGCCCGGCCGCCGCCTTCACCAGCCGATTGGCCAGGATGTCTTCCGTGAAGTCGTCGTAGCGTACTTCTATCGGCACGGGTACGCCGAACCGGCGCCTGATCTGCTCCGCGACGAGGATCCGCCCGCGGACCGTATGCAGCGCCTCCTCCTCCGTCCGGTACCCGTGCAGCAGTCCCCGTGCGAACGCCCGCCGCGCGGCGGCCTCCAACGCGAGCGCCAGCGCCTCGACCGGCGTATCCGTCTCCTCAAAATCGAACCGCTCCTCCCGCAACTCGAACGCACCTAGCGCGTAAGAAGCCAGGTAGAGCACGCGCGAGATGTCCAGCTTGGGCCGAATGGCTACCGACAAGTCACCAAGCTCCAGTGCGCCGATAGTAGCGCCGGGCGTCAGGCAATAGGCACCGGTCCGCCCAGGAGCAGGTTCGATGGCGAGCGACGGTACTGTCTCGCGCAGCGCATCCCGCTCACCCGCGGAGAGGCGGAGCGGCGCGCTCGTAACGTACTCCTGTAGGTCAATCTGCCGCATCGCGACTCTCGGCCTCTTCATCCCGAGACCTTTGCGTAACCTGTCATTCCCGCGAAAGCGGGATCCACCCCTCTCCACTTGGTGGAGAGGGGCCGGGGGTGAGGTCCGCCCCCGCGGCTATACGTCCTGCTCGCCGCCAGCATCATCCGCCTCGCCGCCGGCCGCGTCCCGGAGCTTCTTCAGATCGAACTCGGCTAGGCGGTCACGCTGCCCGTACAGGTGCTCCTCGACGTATGGGCGGACGTTGTGTTCCCAGATCAGCCGGACGTGTTCGTCATCAAGACCGGGCTTCATAAAGTAGCTCGGCCCGATGGCCGCCTCGCTGTTGTCGTCGCCTAGCGTCTCGTTCACGCGGTCTACCACGTTAGCGACCCACTCCATACCAGGAGCATTCCGGTCCAGCCAGCGCCGGAGCAGCCCCTGCACCGGCCCCTTACCAGGATGGAACTCCACGAAATGGAACCGGCGGCGCAACGCCAGGTCCACCATGGCGATGGAGCGGTCGGCGGTGTTCATCGTGCCGATGATGTAGAGGTTTTCCGGTAGAGAGAACTCCGAATCGGAGTATTGGAGCTGCATCGCCTCGTTGCGGTACTCCAGCAGGAAATACAGCTCGCCAAACACCTTTGACAGGTTGCCCCGGTTGATCTCGTCTATGACGAGGAAGTGCTTGGCGTCCGGGTTACCCCTGGCACGTTTCGCCATGTCGAGCAGCGGCCCGTCCCGTAACTCGAAGCCGGGCTGCCCACCGATGAGCTTTGGGCGGAAGCCTTGCACAAAGTCCTCGTAGGCATACGACGGATGGAACTGCACCAGCCGCACCCGCTCTGGCGACCCGGCGAGACGCGCCGCCAGCTTCCGCGCCACGAACGTCTTCCCCGTCCCCGGCGGCCCCTGAAAGATAACCTGTCGCTTGTCATCCAGTAGCGTCTCAATGCGATACAAGAAATCAGGGTCGAGCATCAACTCTTCCGCAAGTTCTTGCAGGGAAGGCTTCTGGAGTGGTGGGACATCTTCACGATTTGCGTTGGGCGTTGATGAGTCCAACTCTGATCTGTTAGGTGCTAACGCCTCTTGCCTGGCAGCCTCCCCGCCATTGACCTGCCAGTAGGCATCAGCCGCTCTTTTGTAGTCGGGGTAGTTCTTGGTCTTTGCTTGCCCTCGCGGCCGCGCCCGCAGGTCTCTGCTAATGCGCCCAAGCGCTGTCTTCGGTAGCCAGCGCGTGCCGCGAGCATACTCTGGTTTCCAGTGGGGATTACGAGGCGGTTCCACTGCGCGGTCTCCGCCGATTGCCTGCACGAGAGAGCCAATGGTAAACCCAAGGTCCTCGGCGGCTTCAGCTACAACCCTCAACGGTACATGGGTTCTCTCAATCACGGTGGACTGTCTCCCCCCCCCATTGCGCGGGCTATCACCTACCACTGAACTTCTGTCAAAATCCGACATGGCTGTTTCCCACTATGCAGCCTTGGCAGAGTTTACCTCCGTATAGTACCAATTCGCCGTGTGCCTCTGGATAAACCATGCCGGTTTGCAGACTCCCCCGCTCTATCGCTCGGCGGTGGAGCGCGGGCCGGCTGACTGGGGCAGGTACGGGTGAAGCCGTAGCGGCGCAACCTGTTGCGCCCGTCCCCCCGTCGCAACGGGGGGACCATAGGGGGGCTAGTCCGCCTCTCACGAGGGTAGTTTTGTGCGTAGGGGCGCGATGAATCGCGCCCAGGCGCTCGCCATTCCGGCGGCAGCCGCTATCCTGCCCATCCGTGCATCCTGCAAATCCTGATACTGACAGCTTGCTCCCCCGCTCTATCGCTCGGCGATGGAGAGGGGGCCGGGGGGTGAGGCCGCTGCACGTCTCCCGCTGCCCTGCTATACTCCCCGCGTGCGAACGGATGTCCTAGTCCGGTTCCCAATGTCATCTCTGGCTACTGACCACTGACCACAGGCCACTGACTACTGGCAACTGACCATGCTGCTCGTTGTGACCGCCGACAACCATCTCGGCCAATACGCGGCGCGTATGCCGTTCGCGCGGCTCGAAGAACGCCGCCGTCGGCTGCGAGAAGGCTTTCGGCGGGCCGTGAGCTACGCCGTCCAGCACCGCGCCGCCGCCTTCCTGCACGCCGGCGACCTGTTCGACACGGTTGATCCGCGTAACCTGGAGCGCGTGATGGTCAGCCGGGAGTTGGCCCGCTTGCAGGCTGCCGGCATCACGGTCGTCGGCATTGGTGGCAACCACGATACGCCCCGGCACACCGGGCAGCATGGCGGCTATCACGCCGCCGACATTTACGCCTCCCTCGGCGGCCTCCACTTCTGCGCCGAATCGGGCGAGGTCACGTCGGTCGTCATCGAGCGCGACGGCCTGACCATCCAGTTCGGCGGCGTCTCCTGGGACCCCACGCTTGACCCGGACGACGATCCCCTCGATGGCCTGTCTTACCCGGACCCGGAGTCCGGCCGCGCCGACTGGAAGGTGCTGCTCGCCCATGCCAGCCCGGAAGGGCACCGCCACCCCGAGTCGCAGGACCCGTATGTCCGGCGACAAACCATCGCCGCGCTGGACACGGACGTACTGATCCTCGGCCACGAGCACCGACGCACGTTCATGGAGATCGAGGGACGTAAGGTGCTGGTGCCGGGGGCCACCGAGATGATGCGCTACGGCGAATTCGGCCACGCGCCGGGCTTTGCCTCCATCGATCTGGGGCGTCAGGGGACGTTTCGCCATCGCTGGCACACGTTCCCGGCGCAGCCGCGCTTGCGCCTGACCGTGCGGGCCAACGAGCTAATTGCCGCGCCGGTCGGGCTGCGCGACCCGGACGAGTCGGTCACGGAGGTCGTCGTCCGTCGCGTGCGGGAAGCCTCGCATCCCGATCAACTGACGACCCTCCTGCTGGAGGGCGCGCTACCCCGAGACCGTTACATGGAGCTTGATTTCGCGCGTGTCCAGGACGTTGGCGCACTCAACAACTTCTTCTTCAGCATCAACACCGACGATCTGCAGCTGGCCAACGAGTTTGGCGTGGCAGCCGGCAGTACGGTGCGCCTGTCCCAGCGGCAGGAAGTCGAAGCCGCGCTCCGCGATCTCCAACCGACGACCGACGAGGAGCGCGCGGCCGTCGAGCGCTGCCGCGAGCGCATCCTGGCCTACTACGGCGGCACGGAAGACGACTGATGCACACCACACCTGACATCGTCGCGTCGTGTGCATCAGGCGCGTCACAGGAAGACGAGTGATGAGTTGGACCGGGTCGTGGAAGGGTAGCCCCCCTATAGCCCCCCCGCTCCGTAGGTGGACGAGCCGTTCCCTCTCCTGTGCGTCAGCACGGGGGAGGGCTAGGGAGGGGGCCGGGCCTGGCACCAACTCCCCTCTGGCCCCTTTGACAGGGGTAGGCCCGCTACTCCTGATGCAGACAAAAAATCTACCCTTGTCAGGGGCTAGGGAGGGGGCCACTCGCCGCTCGCCGCTCTCCACTCCTCCCGAGGCGGCGGCATGATCCGACTGCGCCGCCTCCGGTTGAGCCAGTACAAGGGGCTGGCACAGGTGGACCTCGCCTTCCCGTCCCAAGGCAGTGTGCTCATCGAAGGGCTGAACGAGGCCGGCAAGTCCACGCTCTTCGACGGTCTCCATTTCGCCCTCTACGGCCGGCCGCTCGTGGGCGATCTGGCTGAAGTGTTTACCTACGGTGCCGAGAGGACGATGGCGTCTGCGGAGCTTGACATTGATACCGGATCGGGGTCCGACACGGGCGTGGATCGCACCCGTCTCATCGTCGAGCGTCGCCTGACGAGCAGGACCGGCTCGCCCGGCCACCAGGTCCAACTGTCGGTGCAGGAGGCCGAGAGTGGTGACGTTGAGTCCGTCCGTGGAGTGCGGGCGGTGCGCGAGCGGCTTATTGCCGAGCTAGGTGGCCTCACCTCGGAGGCGCTCCAAAACTCGTGCCTCGTGGTGCAAAAGGCGCTCGGTCGCCTGGAAACCTTGAGCCGCGCCGAGCGAGAAAGAGCGCTCTCCGTGCTCCTCAACCTCGGCCGCTTGAGTGAGATCGAGAATGCGCTCCGTCCCACCCGCGTGTACGAGGACGAAGTGCGCCGGGCCGAGGGCATCGCCGGCATGGCAGCGGTGGCGGCCGAGCGAATCACTCTCCAAGCGCAGTTGAAGGAGCAGCGGCGCCTCGCTGCCCTGGCCGGCCTCCGCGACGACCTCGCCGCCCTCGATACGGCAGCGGCGGCAGCAGACCGTGCTGCCGCCGACCGCAAGGCGGCCGACCGCGATCTGGCCGCCGCCACCGCCCGCATCGAGGCCACCGCGCGCGCCGAGGCGCAGCGCCAGTCCTGGCGCGACCTCCGCGGCACCGTCCAGCGGTTGAGCGAGGCGGAACGGCAGCTTAAGGCCGCCGCCGCAACACTCGCCGCGACGGAGCAGGAGGCCGCGCAGCTCGCTGCCGCCAAGGCCCGTGCCGCCGCAGCACATGACCTGTCCACCAAGGTCGAGGCCGTCCGCGTGGCCGAGGAAACGTGTGTGCGGCGCGCTGACGAGCATCAGGAGGCGCAGCGCCGAGTCGCGGAATGCGCTGTTTGGCGGGTTGACCAGCGCAGGGTGTCTCGGCAGTTGGTAGAGCTAGAGCAGACCATTGCGGTCGCCGAGGCGCGCCGGCAGTTGCACGACGTGGAGCAAGTGTACGCGCGGCTTGATGATGAGCGCCGGGAAGCAGAGCAGCGAGTCGCGCAATGCGCCGCCTGGCGGTCCGAGCAAAGCAACGTGACCCAGCAGCTGGCCGCGCTAGAGCGGACCATCGCCATAGCCGAGACGCGCCGGCAGCTGCACAGCGTGGAGCAAGAGTACGCGCGGCTCGATAGTGAGCACCAGGAGGCCCAGCAGCGGGTCGCGCAGTGCGCTGCGTGGCGAGCAGCGCAGCAGGAGGTAGCCGCGCAGTTGGCGCAGGTAGAGCAGGCCATCGCGCGCGCCGAGGTGCAGCGGCAAAACCGCGCCGAGCGCGAGCGTTTGACTCGCCTGCGGAATCACCTCCAGGATTGGGCGCAAATCGCGGGCCAGCACGCTGCCATCCGCACGGCCCGCCGGCGTCTCAACGTGGCCGGCGGCGGTGCCGGTGTGCTGACCGTTGCCCTTGCCCTGCTCCTCGTGACAAGTGCCCCCGTAGCACTGATCGCGGTCTGTGTGCTCGGCTGGCTAGGTGCCCTTCTAACTAGCGCCGCGTTCGCGGCGAGCGCTGGCGTGCTGCCGGGGATGAGCCAGCTCGATGCCAGCGATCTCGACGCGCGATTGCAGTCCACGGCTGCGGCCCTACACGAGCACAGCGAGGCAGCGCCGCTCACCACCACCGGCGTGCAGCAGCGCATCGGCAGCGTGGAGACAGCGCTTGCTGCCCTTGCTGACGATGGGTATGGCGAGGTGGCTGAAGCGGGCTATCGGGACCTGCTCGGCCAGCGCGGGCAGTTGCAGCGGCAGCAGGAGGAATTGGCTGCGAACCTGGCGCAGGAGCCGGCGCTCCAGGCCGCCGCGACGCAGGCCGCCGCGGCGCTGGCGGCGTGTGCGGCCAAACTGACAGCCCAAAAACGGGCACTCGTGGCCCAGCTGGGAGATAGCGATGACGGACGCGGCGCCGTAGACGACGCAGGCTATCGTGGGCTACTGGAGCAGCGCGGGCAGTTGCAGCAACAGCAAGAGGAGTTGACGACCAACCTGGCGCAGGAACCGGCGCTCCAGGCCACCGCGACGCAGGCCGCCGCGGCGGTGGCGGCGTGTGCGGCCAAACTGACAGCCCAAAAACAGGCGCTCGTGGCGCAGTTGGACGGCAGTAGTGATGACGGACGCGGCGCCGTAGACGAGGCCGGGTATCGCGGGCTACTGGAGCAGCGCGGGCAGTTGCAACGGCAAGCGGAGGAATTGGCGACCAACCTGGCGCAGGAGCCGGCGCTCCAGGCCGCCGCGGTACAAGCCGGCGAAGCCTTAGCGGCGTGTCGGGCCGACCTCGAGGATCAATGGCAGACGTTGACGGCGCGGCTAGGCCGCGATTATGCGCCGGATCACCAGGCCGCCGCGCGGGCAATCCGCGCCCAGGAGCAGCGGGCGGCGCAGAAAGTAGCCACCGCGGCGGCGGCCGCTGAACGGCTCCCCCGCGAGCAGGCGCAAATGGAGAGATGGCAGTCCACCTGCACGGAGCTACGCGCAGAGGTCGAGCAGCAGCTTACCGCCCTTGATGCTGCCATGCCAGCGGAAACGGACGCTATCGCCGACCTCGCCCGGCAGGAGCTTCACAAGATCGCGGCGGAAATCGCCCGGCTCAATCCTGAGCAAGCGGCAGTGGCGCAGCAAGACGCCCTGGAGCGGCGCGGTGCGGCGGTCACGCGACAGGAACAAGCCTTGGCCGAGGGGCACCGCCTGGCCGCGTCGGCGGTTGAAGCGGCCAGCGGCTTAGGTACCACCTTGGCGGATGTAGCAGCGGTCTGGCAGCGCGCCGCGCAGATACGGCAGGCACTGCCGGCCGTCACCGAGCCGCTACCACCGACGGAGGACATCGAGGCGCAGGTAAGCGAGCTAGATAGGCGGCTCGTGCGGTGCGATCAAGATATTCGGCGTATCCATGAGGACCTGGCCCTCCCCGCCGACTACGTGGTGCCGGGCGTTGCGGAAGCGAACGAAGCGGCGCGCGAGGCCCGTCTGGAGCTACAAAGCCGTCGCTACGTCGTTCAAGTGCTCACTCAGGCGCGGCGGAAGATGATCGCCAAGGTCCTGCCCAGCACCGAGCAAAACATGTGCCTGCTCCTGCCAGAGCTAACCGCCGGCCGCTATCGGCACGCGCGTCTGGACCAGGACTATCGGTTCCAGGTCTGGGACGAGCGCAAGCGGGGTGACATCGAGAAGAAGCTCCTCAGTGGCGGCACGCAGGACCAGTTCTCGCTGGCGCTGCGCCTGGGCTTTGCCATTGCGGCGCTTCCCCAGGAAGTCGGCACCCGTCCCGGCTTCCTCTTCCTGGATGAGCCGCTGTCCAGCTTTGACCGCGACCGCACGCAGGCGCTGGTCAACCTCCTCACCCGCGGGACGATCACCTCGCATTTCCCGCAAGTATTCCTGATTAGTCACTCGACGCTGTTCGATCCGCACATGTTTACCTATCACGTCGTGATGGAGGCCGGGGGGGTGGCGTCGTCAACGCTCCCGCCACCGGAGCCGGAAGCGCTGCTCCCCGGCCGGGCCTAGGCCCGGCCCGGGCGTTGCTATGAAAATAACGCCTATCCGCCATTCCCGCGCAAGCAGGAATCCATTCCCCCTCTCCCCGTGGGAGAGGGCCGGGGTGAGGGCAGACTCCCCCTCTGCCCCCGCTGTGGCGAGGGGGCGGACCATTCTCTCCCCTGGAGCTTGCTCCGGGGAGGGTTAGGGAGGGGGCCACATCAAACCACGAGGAGGTCTACGATGCTGCTCGATCGGTTTGTAGAGCTGTGTCGGGAGAAGGGGCCGGACCTGGCCAAGCGTTTGGCCCCGGAGACCCAGAGCGACGCGGAGGACCAATGGGCCGCGGCGGCAGACGAACGCTGGTACCAACTGCCGGCGCCGGCGCAGGACCGCTCGCTGCTCTACGCCGTAGACGGCTCCGGTCACGTGGCGGCCCTGAATAGCGGCTTCTACATCGTCGTGGCGCAAGCCTTCCTGGCCGGCCCCACCGAGGCCGATACCGTTGCCGAAGTGGACCTCGAGATTTACGATGCTCGCCGCAGCGCGACCGACGTCTCGTCCCTGCGTGACCTGATGATGCGGCGGCTGGAGTCGCAGGTGGCGCTGGAGACGGCGCAGCAGATCGAGCGTCCACAGGAAAGCGTGCTCCTGCTCGACGGCTCACTGCATGCCGAGTTGACTCATCTCAGCCCCTCGTATGGCTGGGGGGTCACGTTTGGCCTCGACCTCGATGGAGAGCGGACGGCGAACACGCAGCCCGGTCGAGTCGAGCAAACCCTGGAGGACTACGTGCAGTTGAGCCGCTGGTCAGCCGAGCGGAACCTGCTCGTCATGGGCGTCGCCAAGACCACCCGTGCCCAGTTCATGGCCCACCTGCTGGAGCAAGAGGGCCTGCCCACGGACGAAGGCCGACCCAGCGACCCGGAGTTGCTGTACCGCTGGCTCAAGGGTCCCGGCTATTCGCACCCTATTCTGCTCGGCGCGACCGATCCGGGCGATTTTCCTCCCCAACCGGCGGCGGAGGAACTGCTGGAGAAGTGCCCAGCGATGGTGAGTTGCTACGTCCGGCCGGCGCCCAACGACGATCCGCTCCGCATTGACGTTCCGGCCAGCGTAGTGGGGCAGACGGAATCCTTTCAGGACCTAGAGCAAGCGTGGATTGCTGATCCGCGCGCTATCGAGCCGATAGTGGCGCTCGTGCTGGCCCTCTACGGCGGCCATACCGTCCACAACGCCCCGTTGTACAAGGTGGATCGCAAGGTCCGGCTGTCGCGCCGCACCGTCGAGCAGGTGTATCTGCCGGTCTTGGAGCGTATTGCCAACGTCCCCCTCTCCGTTGACCGCAGCCGCCGGCGCTTCCCGGCGAGCTAGTAGCACCGGGCGGGAGCGGCGCTACGTGGGGCGCTCAGGGGTCGCCGCGGGGTCGTCCGGCTCGGAGTCCGGCCACGGCTCGTCGGGGGGCTGGTCGGACGGTCTATCGGCCTCCGAAGGCGGGCGCCGGAGCAGGTCTGCCAGAGTATCGAGGGTGTCCACCCCCAGTTGCGAATCGCGCTCGTTCGCGTACTCGGTCAGGAGACGAAACACTTTCAGCAGCAAGTTTCGGCCGACCGGCTTGTCGTTTAAGGTGACGTCGCAGCGTATCTGATGGTCAATGGCCCAGCACTCGGCCTCGGTCAGCGCGAGCGGAAGCTCCTGGCTGGCGTAGGGCTGCGCCCGCCGCTCCTCGAACTCCAAGACTATGTTCATGGCCTTGAGCAGCAAGTCTTTGCCGACGTTTTGCTGCCCGTCCTGGTAGGTATGGCGGATAGTGTGGTCAATGGCCCACGCCTCGTTCTCACTGATGTCAATATACTTCGGCATCCGGCCCTCCCCTACACCAGCCATGTGGACCGTCCCCGCCGAATGTCAGGCAGGGAAGCAATCCCCATTATAGGCGTGACAGTGCTGGCCGGCAACGGCATCCGGTGCAGCCGCCGTGGCTCGTCCCCCTGCGGAGCGGGGGACCATAGGGGCCGGCATCCGGCAAACATCCCCTAGCCGCCGCCGGCGCTCCACTGGTTGAGGTACTGCTGCTGGGCCGCTTCAAGCCCGTCCGTGTACTGACCGGCCAGCCGCACCACCACCTCGCGGACAAATCGGCGGTCCGTCGCGCTCAGGGCGTTCCCGTCCAGCTCGCGCTCTAGGATTTGCCCGGCTGCGAACGCATCGGCCATGTCGCGGAGGGTCCGCTCTTGGGCCGGCGTAAGCGGGGGCAGGTTGCGCCGCACGAGGTCAACCCAGTCCAGCTTGTGCGCGATTTCGAAAGCCAGGTCTTCGACAAGCTCGACAATCTCGTCGAGCGGCGACAGTTCTTCTGAGGTCATATGACTCTGCTTCCTCTCTAGGGATGAGATCGCGATGTTGACGTTTCCGTGGTTTTCTACTCTACCGCAGCAAGACTACTCGGTCCTCGGCAGCATTGTACCCGCTGGCAAGCTACCGGACGCCTTAAGTTCCCCAATTGCCTGCATGGACGCCGGCCGGCGCCTGCAGCAAGCGGCTGGAGCGGAGACCTGGGGGGCGCTACGACAGCACCAGGATTGCCGTACCGGACACAGTCTCCAGGTCGAAGGCGGGCAGGACTTGGGTCCCGATAGCGGTGCGGCTCTGCGCCGCCAGATCGTCCGTAGCGAGGCGGATTACTTGCTTGGCGGCGTTGATGATGACGTGCGACCCCGGCGCTGCGACCGCCAGCCCCGCCGCTTCACGACCGGGTGGGAGTTTCAGCCCCAAGATGCCAACGGTAGCGCGGCCCTTCCGCGGGAAGCTGCGGAGCGACACCTTTTTCGCAATGCCGGCGCTCGTAAGGAACACGACAGCGTTGTTGACTCCTGCTGGGCTAATGGTCGCGCCAACAATCTGGGTGTCCGACGGCAAGGCCATGCCCGCGACGCCGCGCGTGCCGCGGCCCGTGGCGCGAACCGCCGCCAACGGGAAGCGGAGCACCTTGCCGGCCGATGATAGCAGCACGCAGTCGTCATCCTCGCCGGCCAGTGCGGCGGCAATGACCGCATCACCCGGCGCAAATCGGAAGTCTACGGCGCCACGACTATCGGCGTTCTGATATTCGGTCAGGAGCGAGCGCTTCACCTTGCCTTGCCGGCTGAACAACACCAGATAACGAGGTGGTGGCTTCCCGTTTTCGCGGGAATGACGGGCAGGGTGCAGATCATGTACCCCCAGCGCGGCGATCCCGACCGGTTCCTCGCCTGGCTCCAACTGGACCAGTCGCCGTCCAGACTCGCCCTTACTCACGCGAGTCCCGACCGGAATCTGGTGTGCCCGCAGCCCATAGACCTTGCCGGAGCTAGAGACGAGCAGCACGTCGTCGGTCGTCGTGGATGGCACCAGGGCGGCGATGGCCTCGTCACCACGGGCTGCTGCCGGCGTCCGACCGCGCACCGGCACGCGGTAGACCGTTGGCGCGAATGCCTTCAGCCGGCCGTCGTGGGTGAGGGCGAGGTGGAGCGGCTCGGATTCCACGACGGGAGCCACCTCCGCCACCTCGACCGGCCCGGCGGCGTCAATCGCCGTCCGCCGGTCGTCGCCGTGCTCCGCAATGATCGCGCGCATCTCCTCCTTGAGCAGGCCGATCAGTTTGGACTCGTCGGCAAGCAGCGCCTCTAGCTCCGCGATGCGTTTGCCTAGCTGGCGCTGCTCATCCTTGTACTTTGCCGCGTCGAGACGTGTTACCTGGGAGAGTGTCATGTCGGCGATGACGTTGACCTGCCGCTCGGATAGCTCGAAGCGCCGCCGGATCCGCGCTTTGGCCGCCGCGCGATCCCGCGCCCGCTGGAAGATTTCCACGATCTCTCGCGCATGGGCCGCGCCAATAATTAGCCCTTCGACGACGTGTAGCCGCTCCCGCGCCTTTTCGAGGTCGTGCTGTGTGCGTCGCGTGAGCACGTCGCGCTGGTGGGTGTTCCAGTAGTTCAGCAGCTCCACCATGCCGATCTGCTTGGGCTGGCGGGCCGCCTCCCACGACTCACCCAGCAGGAACACCATCTGAAGCGTTTGGCTGATCTGGAGATCGGTGCGTTTGTAGAGCTGGTTGACCACTTGGGCCGGGTCGGCGTCGCGCCGCAGATCGAGGACGATCCGAATGCCCTTCTCCGTGTCCGACTCGTCGCGCACGTCGGGCACGAGTCCCTCCAGTTTGCGAGCGTTGATCGCATTGACGATGGTAGTCTTCAGCCGATCCTTCCCGATGGGGGGTAGCTCGGTAATGACCAGGGACCGCTGCCGCGGCGAGTCTTCCAGGCGCACGGTCCCGCGCACGATGACGCGCCCTTTGCCTGTCGCCAGGTACTCGCGGATACCCTCTTCCCCCACGACCGTTCCGCCGCTGGGATAATCGGGGCCTTTGACGTAGCGCATGAGCTGGTGGACACTCATCTCCGGGTTGTCGAGCAGTGCAATGCAGGCAGTCAGTACCTCCCGCAGGTTGTGCGGCGGGATGTTTGTCGAAAGTCCGACGGCAATGCCGGCAGTGGGGTTGATGACAGGCGGTAAACGGCCCGGCAGGTAGTCCGGCTCCAGCACGCGCGGGTCCTGCTTGTACGTCGGATGTAACGGGACCGTTTCCTTCTCGATGTCGCGCAGCAGTGCCTCGGCGAGGGGGGTAAGACGCATTTCGGTGTAGCGGTACGCCGCGGCCGCGTCGCCGTCAATCGAGCCGAAGTTGCCCTGCCCCTCGATGAGCGGGTAGCGCATGGTGAAGTCCTGTGCCAGCCGCACGGCGGCGTCGTAGACCGAGCTATCACCATGAGGGTGGTAATCACCGAGGATATTTCCGACGACCTCGGCCGACTTCACCGTCGGGCGGCTGGACAGGTAGCGCCGGAAGTACATGCCGTAGAGGATGCGCCGCTGCACCGGCTTGAGGCCGTCGCGGGCGTCCGGCAGTGCCCGGTCGGTGACGACCGAGAGGCCGTACAGCGCAAAGGCATGGCTCAGGAGCGCCCCGAACTCCTCTTGGCGGATGTTCTCCCGTAGCTCTGTCGTTGCGGCCATGCTCGTTGACCTCTCTGCGCCTCACTCCACCTCGCTATGCCACGACACCTTGTTTCCGAAGCGTCCGTAGGGCACGTTTCACGATGTACGCTGTCTCTTTGGTCGGTGATTCGTCCAGCCAGCGCGCGCAGACCGCCTGCACCCAATCGGGCTGCGACTTGCTGGCGTCGTTGAGCCAGTTGGCCACCGAGTTCTGGACATAGCGGCTGGGGTCCGACTTCAGCGGCTCCAGGAGGCCGAGCGCCTGCTGCGGATTGTCTTTCAGCGCCGGAATGTGCGGTGTCCAGACACCGCGCGGCCGCGTCACTTCACTGGCAAAACGACGGATATTCGGATCAGTGTCACGGACCCAGGCTTCCAAAAGGATGAGGCCGGCGCTCAGGTCCTGCACCAGATAGGGCCGGAACGAGTCCCAGGCGCACTCGCGCACGCCGACGGCCGGATCGGCTGCGAAGCGCCGTGTCGCTGCCAGCCGCTCCGGTTGGGTCAAGCGCTCGTCCGCGAGGAGCACGAAGGCGGCCCAAGCCCGCACCATGTCCGATGTGTGGGCAGCGAGCGCCTCGAAGATCGCTGCGCGGTCCGGGCGACCGCCCAGCACGTGGTACAGCGCGGCACCGATACCCTTCTCGCGCTTCACGATGCCCAGCCCAGCCAGGCCGTCGGCCGCGACGCCGAGCGCCGCCGCTTCATCGGCCAGCCCAACCTCCGGTGCCACGTTGCGTAACAAGGTGGGCATGTCAATCGCCAGCCATTCGACCAGGTTGACACTCTCTAGCTCGCCGGCGTTCAGGCCGGCCAGCACCGCCGGCGGGATTTCGGAGCGCCGTTGCGCCCCGGTGCGTGTTGCTAGGTCCATCGGTCGGATTTCCTCACCCCTCACAGGGGTAGGTTTTTCGTGTAGGGACGCGATTCATCGCGTCCTGTCCCCCGCCATTCCCGCGCAAGCGGGAATCTACTCCCTCCCTCTCTATCGCTCGGCGATGGAGAGGGGGGTTAGGGGGTGAGGCGCGTGCCCTACACGTCGAGATCGGCCAGCTTGTGCGAGTGCTGGGCAAGGAACGAGCGCCGGCCCTCGGCGTTACTCTCTTCCATCAGGACGTGGACGAGCTTGGCGGCGACGGCGGCATCGTCCATCGTGACGCGCTTGAGCATCCGGCGCTCCGGGTCCAGCGTCGTCGCGCGTAGCTGCTTCGCGGTCATCTCGCCCAGGCCCTTGTAGCGGCGAAACTCCAAGCCCTCCGCCTTGCGATTGTTCCGCAGAAACCGGCGCCGCTCTTCGTCGTCGAGCAGCCAGCGGGTTTGTCCGCGGTACTGCACCGAGTAGAGCGGGGGGCAGCCGATGAAGACGTGTCCACGGTCAATCAGCCCCGGGAACTCGCGGAAGAAGAGCGTCATCAGCAGGCATTGGATGTGTAGGCCATCAACGTCGGCATCGGTGAGGATGACGATGCGGTGAAACTTCAACCTTGAGATGTCGAATGCTTGGCGCGTGCCGCAGCCGAGCACGTTGATGATCGTGCGGATTTCCTCGTTGGCGACGATCCGCTTGAGGTCCGCTTTTGCGACGTTGAGCGGCCGGCCCTTGAGCTTGAGCACGGCCTGAAAGTCGGAGAACCGCCCCTGCGAGGCCGACCCGCCAGCCGAATCACCCTCGACGATGAATAGCTCGGCGCGTTCGGGGTCATTGGTGTTACAGCGGAGGAACTTCTTGGATACGCTCGTATCCACCAGTTCGCCGTTGCGGCGCATGCCGGTACGGGCCAGTTCCTCGGCCAACACCGCTTCGTTGCGAGCCTTTTGCATCACCTGGATGCGGCGTGCCCACTCCCGTGCCCGGTCGGAGGAGGCGTCAATCCACTCCTTCAGTCCCTCATCCACGATGGAGCGGGCCAGCCCCTCGACCGGCGCATTATTCAGACGGTCCTTCGTCTGTCCCTGAAACTGCGGGTCCTCGAGCTTGACCGAGATGATGGCGACCAAGCCCTGCTGAATCACCTCGGCCTTGAAGCTCTCCTTCTCGCGGCTCTTGATGACCCCGGACTTGAGCGCAAAGTTGTTCATCACCCGAGTGAGGGCGGCCTTGAAGCCGGTCTCGTGGACCCCTCCGTCGCGGGTCCGCACGCTATTGGCGAAGGAGAGGATCGAGGTGGTGTAGCCGGAGTTGGGCTGGAGGGCCGCCTCTACCTGCACACCGTCGCGCTCTTTGCGAATGGAGATCGGCTTGGCGAAGAGCGGCGTCGTGCCGGCCGGGAGCAGTTCCTTGACGTAATCGGCGAGGCCCTCTTTCGACGCGAAGACCTCCTTGACCATCGCGCCGCGGTCCGAATCCCAGCTCTCGAACTCGATCTCCAGCCCCCGGTTCAGATAGGCCGCGGCCTGAAGCCGGCTGGCGATCAGCTCGCGCGGGTAGGACACGTCGGAGTCGAAAATCTCCGGGTCGTGTCGCCAGGTGAGCTGGGTGCCGGTCTTGCGGGCCGATGCCTTGGTGATCCGGTGCTTCTCCGGCACGCCCTGGACAAAGCGCTGCTTGAATTCCTTGCCGTCGCGCCAGATCGTCACCTCCAACTCTCCGGAGAGCGCGCTGATGACCGTGGCGCCGACGCCATGCAGCCCACCGGCCGCCTTGTAGACGCCCTCCTCGAACTTGCCCCCGGAGTGCGGCACCGTGAAGAGCACCGTCGCCGCCGGCAACCGCTTCCCGTTCACTTTCATCAGGTCGAACGGCATGCCACGCGCGTTATCGCGTACCGTCACCTGCTCATCCCGGTCAATCGTGACGTTGACCCGCTTGCCGAAACCGGCGCTGTACTCGTCACAGGCGTTGTCTAACGCCTCCCAGAGCAGATGTAGGAGACCGGAGGTGGAGGTCGAGCCGATGTACATGCCCGGACGCCGGCGAATGGCCTGCACGCCTTCCAGCACCTGGATGTCGGCCGCCGTGTACGTCGGCTCCCCGGTGCGGCGCCGCGCCTTACGCGCGGTGCCGTTTCGGCTCGGCCTCCGGGTTGCAGTCGCTACGGCCACAGTCATCTACTCCTCATGCCGGCTTTCAGCTGCCTTCACCGCGCGGCCGATGGCTCGCTGCGGCATGAATACCGCTCCCATTATAGAACACATGACCTATATCTGCCTCTATTGGTACCAACGGACAATGACCGGCCGGAGTTGCGATCCTATCCATGCATCATAGCGCGAAATGTCAACGCGCTGCCTAGCGCGGGAGTGCCGGCGTAGCGTCGAACAGCGGTTGCGGGCGCAGGGACGATGGCGGTGTAGCGGCCTCGGCATCTTCGCCCCGGAGAGACGAGCGCCAGCCGACCACCACCTCATCTATGCGCTCTAGCCATTCCTCGCCGGTTTCCGCCGCGAGGCAAGCAGCAATGAACTCCTCGCAGAGCGCGCGCAGGGCTGCGGCGGGATCGAGCGGTTCCGATGAATCCGCCGACGCAAACGGCTGCATGATCTTGATGAACTGGGCGATTCGCAACGGGATGACCGCAATCTGCTCGCGCTCGATCACACGATACTTGAGGGCCACAAAGAAGTCGGTCGCGGTATCGCTGTGGATGCTGGGCGCGAGGAAGAGTGCCAGGACGGGCCGCGGCTGCGCGTTCCGCTGGATGTCCAGCACGTGCCGCGTCACCGGGCGGCTCTCGTGCTGCCGCTGGTCCGCGCCGCGCCGCAGGGTCACCTCCACGACCAGCAGGTAATCGTCGAAGGTGACGACCAAGTCGGGGCCGTTGCCGGGAGCCGGACCGAGCGGCTGCAAGTCACTATCGAGCTGCAAGTACGGCCTGATCTCACGGGCGTGGTTGAACGAGACGAATACCCGCCACGTATTCCACTCCAGGAAGGTCGGCGGATCAATCACGCGCCGCGCCACGATCGGCTCGTACTGTCGCAGCGCGGCCGCGAGGCGCTCCGGTGTGCGTGCTTCCACCGCGTCAATCGCCACTTCGAGGCGCGCCGCCTCGCCTTGAAGCGCGTCAATCTTGCGCCAAAGCGCATCCACCTCCGTCTCCGGCGCTGCATCGCCAAAGTCAATCAACAGCGGTTGCAGCGGCAACGCCGGCACCGTAAGATCATCCCGGCTGCCAGTTGGCTCGCCGAAGCGTGGCGCTTGGCCGGTGCGGAGCAAGAACTCGCGCCGTTGCAGCGTGGCAATTCGTTCCTCCAAGCGGTGGATGGTCCGTTGCAGTTGTTGCGGATGTTCCCAGGGCAGCCGCGGCGTACCCGCAGCGCCGTAGTGGGCGTAGAAGGCCTCGCGGTCGTTGTAGTCGGCGAATGGCACTTGGGGGTTGACAAGCAGCGCGTCTACGTCGTCCTCGCGTCCGCTGGCCACGACGAGACGGGCACCTCGGACGGAGTAGAGCCGCGTATAGCGCAGGTATCGGGCCAGCGCGTCGGCGTAGTCGTCCATGCTCGCTGCGACGCGCAAGCCCGCGGCGGCAAGCTCGCGGCGCTGCTCCGACAGAAGCTGTTGCGCGAGTTGCCGGCGCTTCACACGGCCGCGCACCCGGCCCCAGGTTTGCCGAAAGTGCATGATAGCTTCCGCGACGGCCGGCACCTCCTCCATGCGCCGCATGGTGAAGCAGAAGAGGCCCATCTCTTCCTTGGTCAGGCCGTCTAGCTCGCGGATAAGCTCCGCGACGGCACGAAAGGGGAACAACGCGAACCGGTCGGGCGGGTAGCGCTGCCCGCGATGCTGGTGATCGGGATACTGCCACTTCAACAGTTGGCGCAAAAAGACCTCATGGGGCCGCGGACCGTGGATCAGACGCTCGCCGGCCGGGGTGAAGTGGGCGATCCGGCCAGCATCCAGCGCCACGAACCCGAAGAACTTATAGGTGCCGAACCGGGCGCGTGCCGTCCAGCGCAGGTTATCGTCGGTGAGTTGCTCGGCCTGCCGCTGGAAGGGGAGGCTTGGCGCCTCTTTGATCGCGGATGGTCGTACCTGGCCCAGGTAGTCGCGCTCTGCGACGGCACTGTCTTGTGACTCGACTTGGCCCGGCATCTGCCGTAGTGCCCGCCCGAACTCCAGTTGGGTACCCGTGCTGGGTGCCCAGGCCATGCCGCGCAGCCGCCAGCTCGGCAGCAGCGCCGCCAGCACACGCAGTTCCTCCCGTATCTTGGCCGGATTGCGTGGAGACGTAGGGACGGACCAGTTCCCGTTAGGCATGACTACTCACCGGCAGTATACTGAAGCGCAGAGGGAGCCGGCCGAAGGCGTGAAGGGGACGGCTATGAGCGAGGAGGAGAAGGAGTACGGCTACCGAACCAGAGAGCGCAACCTGATCTATGCCGGCGGGAACGTGCTCATCTGTCTCATCTACATGTTTCTGTGGGAAACTTGGGAGTTCCTTATCTACCTCCATTTGGTTATGGCTGTGCTCAGTCTGCTGATCGCGACCTTGCCCACCAAAGTGCTCGGACTTGGTCATCGTTACCGCAAACGTCGGGAGTAGGGCGAGCTTCATCTCCTAGAGCAGCAGGTAGCCTACGCCGGGGCGGTGAGTGGCGGCCGGCGGCGGGGTGAGTTGCGCCGCGGCGGCTTCCGGAATGTCACGATGTGCTGATGGGCGATGTTGGGCACGTAGCTGAACGGGTAGCCGTAGGGGCGTAGGCGCGTGCCGGCCTGATACCAGACATGCTCTCCCTTGGTGACGAACCCGGCTTGCTCGGCGCGGTGTGCGACCTCGGCGTGCGTAAACGTGTAGCGCCCGTCCTGATAGGCGTTGCGGATGATGAGCGTGAGATAGCGCCCGGACCGCAGCACGCGATAGCACAATCCCAGCACCTCTTGCATCGCCGATAGGTAATCCGCGTAGCTGCCGAGATTCGCGAGGTCTCCGGCTGCCTCGGAGCGCATGTTGTAGTCCGTGCGCCGGTTGGCGTGCCGTTCGCGGTAGCGGGGAGCATTGGACATCGTTTGCGGGAGGTGGACGTTGTACGGCGGGTCGGTGAGCACGTAGTCCACCGATTCATCGGCAAAGCGCTCCCGGTCGCGCAAGACCTCGCGACAGTCGCCGATCAGCAAGGGCTGCGCCGTTAGCTCACTGCCAGAGTCGGCGATAACCTCCCGGTAGGTCTCCGCCCAGCGCGGGTTGATCTCGATGCCGATGGCGCGGCGCGGCGGGGTGGTGATGCTGGCGCCGATCAGGGTGCCACCGACGCCGGCGAACGGATCGAGCACCACCTCATCGGCTCGCGTGAAGAACTCGATGAACTCCTTCATCAACTCCGGGGGCTTGTTGGCGCCGTGCGCCTTGCGGAGCCGGTGCCCGTAAGCCGAGGCGTAGGTCGTAGTGAGTACGCTGCGCGTGAAGTAGACCCACTCTTGCCCGGTCAACTCGTTGAGCTGGTTGCGGGGGTGTTTCTCCCCTGGTGCCTCCCGGCTTGGCGCCGGGCTGTCGTGCTTGCCGGAAGCGGGCGCCGGCGCCGGACTGCTCAGGTCGAGCAAGGCGGGCTGCGAGGCTTTCTCTGTCGGGAACATAGCGGCAACGAACCCATGCAGCAATGACTCCGACTCGGCCGGACCACGACACCTACGCCTCACCCCGCCCACTCACTTCCGGGCCGGGGCCAACGGTCGCCGTGCGGACTAGGGAGACGGCTGCTCCTCGTCGCTGTCGGCCGGCTCCGCTGGCGCCGTATCGGCAGTCATTTCGGCCTCGGGAACGGGAATCTGCTCGCGCAGGAACGCGAGGACCTCCTCGCTGCGCTCAAGCAGCTCGCGCACGCTTGCTGCCTCAAGCTGCGGGGGGCTGCCGGCCGGCGGCTGTCCATAGCTGGCCACACTGCGCGGGATTACCGCCAGCTGCTCGCAGCGCACGCTCCCGGCGCCACGCGATCCACCGCCGCCCAGGTAGTCATCTTCCAGCAGCGCCAGCGCCCGGACCAGTGTACCGAAGTCCGTCAGGTCCTGATCTTCGTAGACGTTCACCACCAGCTCCATGTCGGAGAACACTGCGCTGGCCGGTACCAGCTCGATTTCACGGGACGTGACGGCGGCCGAGCGGCGATCAACCGCGGCCTCGACCCGCACTTCCGTGAAGGGGAGGTCGGTCCGCAGCGCCGCCAGGCGTTGCGCGCTGTCTTCGCTCAGATAGACGTCGCGCACGATCAGGCGCGCCGGTCGGACCGTCTCCAGTTGGCTCGGCACGCCGAAGAGCCGGCATACCACGCAGGCCGGCGGCTGCGTGCAGAGGTGGATGTGGACACCGCCGCTCTCCCGGTTCGGCTCCCGTCCTTCCGCTTGCTCGCTGAGGCTGCGTAGCTTGCCGCGCAGTGCGGAGCCGGGGATGTAAGGGCGCAGCGTCAGCGGATCGCGCAGCACCGCTTCATCAATGCCCCCGACGGCCGGATCGTCATTTCTGGCGCCGATGTGCAGCCCCGTCAGGCAGCGAATACTGCCGCGTAGCAATACGCGACCGTAGAGTTGTCCGGCTGATCGTCCAGTGTCTGTTGCCATTACCGCGTATCCTCGCTAGAGCGTTGCGTTCCGCTCGCTCCTGATCTCCCTCCGTTAGGAGGATGTTGTCTTCACCTCGCCGCCAGCCGCCCGGTGGTACGCCAGAATGGCGGTAACAAAGTCCACCAAGCGGACGAGCCGCGCGCCATCGCTTTCGACGCGACCAATGCCCATCTCCAGTACGGGGCGCAGCGGCCCGACGCTGGTGCGATGCTTGGCCGCCAGGTAGGCGATCTGGGGCCGGAGTTGAGTGAGACGCTGACTCAACTCCGGGCTACCTGCCGCGGCGCCCTGCCATTCGGCCTCGATCAAGCGCAGCGCGGCGTAGATCGAGCGCAGTTGCGCGGCCTGCAACGGCTCCCGCAGCCGGCGCCCGATTTCTTCCGCCTTCCGCACCATTCGCTGCGCGTCGCCATCCACGATGATCGCCTCGATGTCGCGCGGCGTCGCCAGCGGCGGCGCGGGCGGACGCGGCCCTCGACCGGGCCGCGGACCACGCCCCGGCCGGCGCTGGGGTTGTGTGGCAGTCGGAGCCGCATTATCGTCGGCCTGTGCCGGACTCCGATCCGGTGATTGCGCTACCATGACACCTCCTGCAGCCGGGCGTCTACCCCGGAGAGCAGTGCCGCCCACGCCGTTGCCACCATCAACGCTGGCAAGCCCACTTCTTGGGGGTTACGCAGCAACTCCGTGAGCACCAGCACCCGCCGGGCCTCGTCGGGGGGCAGTTCCCGCGCGGCGGTCTGCGCTTCGCTGGCTGCGTACCACGTCCAGGGGCCGATGGGCAAACGGTTCTGCTGTGGGGAATTGCTCTGCTCGCCGGCACCGTTGCTGCCAGCCGGCTCGTCACCGACCGGCCAGTCCATTGCGGCGGCCCGCAGTTGGGTGAACGCCGTCAGCAAGGCCGGTACGAGGGCCGCGCGTCCCTGGGGCTGCATCAGCGTGCGGCGATAGCGCGCGGCGACGTTGAAGGCCGGCCATCCTAGCGTCTGCCCCAAGAAACAGACGCCGTCTTTGGCCTGAGCGCCGGCATCGGCAACGGCCGGTGGCTGCCGGCCCTTGGCTTGGTCTAGGGCGGCCAAGGCGGCCGCATCGCCCATCAACACGGACATCCGCGGCTGGACAGTCACAATACCCGCCGAGAGGTGCAAGGCCGCATTGCGGCAGCCGTACTGAACGAGGTCGCGCGCAAGTTGCTGCGCCAGCTCGACAACGGTGTTCCAAGCGCCAACCGCGCCAAAGCCGCCACTGCCGGCCATGATCCCACAGACCCGTGAGCGGCGGCGCTCGGCGACGCTATCGCTCACGCCCGCACCGGTTAGCATGGCCGGCACCCATAGCTCCGTGAAGACCTCCAACAGCGCGCTTACGGTCAGCACTCGTCCCGGTACTGCCGCCCGGCCTAGTCCCACAGCGAGATGTTGCAGCACGTCGTCTACGTCGCTGCGTAGGAAGGCAGCGGTCCGCACGCCCCGCGCGCGCCGGCCTAGGGAACGGAGGTCAACCCGACCAGTGGGTAGCTCGTGACCGTCGGTGGGCAGCTGCCAGCCGATTATCAGCGGCCGGTCGGTGCGCGCCAGTTGCTGTAACTCGGCCCAGCCGCCGGCGATGTCGTTCAGGCGCAGGACGGTCGCCGAGCCGCGCGGCGGGAGGGCATGAAGCAGCCGTTCTGCCTGGTGGTCGGGAGGCGCGTCGGTGGCCGGCAGCAACGCTGCGCGCAGTCCCAAAGCGCCCAGGGCTGTTTGCCAACCTGGAACGCTCGGCTGCCCGGTATCGTTGGGCGCCGGCGCATCGGGCACGGCCGCCGCGGCCGGTTCCGTATCCGGTGGTGGCGGCGCCACCAGCCCTGGTGAAAGGGCTGGCGCGGACAAGTCTACCGACGGCTGGGAGTGCGATAACACCAGGAAGCCCGGATTCCGCAGCAAGCGCCCAAGCTCGCGGAGACTGTGGCAGCGGTCACAGGTCTCCTCCGCTCCGGCGCCCTGGTCCGCTGGAGCAAGCTCGATGGAGCACAGTCGGCATGTCGTCGTACTGCCCCCCCGCCCGTGCGCCGTGAAAAGCTTCGTAGCGAGTTGCTCCGTCTCGCCCACCGCACCGGGCCGGGAGCTACGCCAGGCGAGCGCCTCACCCACGTCGCGCCAGATCGTCCCGAGATGGCCGCTCCGCTCTTCCGGGTCATCCAAGCGTTGTTCTTCCGCCTCATTCCCGCGTTGCTCACCGCCGTCATTCCCCCGTTGTTCTTCCCTATCATTCCCGCGAAAGCGGGAATCTACGGCCATCGGGCAGAGGTCAGCGACGGTCAAGGGCTGGGCGGTGAGCGTGATCTGGCCGCGCCAATGGCCTTCCCGCCATAGGCGCCGTGCCAGTTCCGTCTGGGCGCCGTCCACGTCGGCCGACACGTGGGCCGGTGCAAGCAGGTAGGCAGTCCCCCCGCCCTCGAACAGGACGTTCGTCTGGGGCAGGGACCACCGCTCACGCAGCCACGCCACGACGCCACGACGCAGCAGGGTGCGGGAGAAAGATGTAGCGCGCGCGAGGTCAACGCTCGTGTTGTGGGGTTGGCCGGCCGGCCAGCCCTCCTCGGACACACGGAGCGCGACGAAGGTGAATCCGGGTGTGTCCTCCGCCGGAGGGAGTTGCGGCGCTCCCTGGGATCGGTCCGCGGTCAGCACGGCCAGCAGACCGGCGATCTCGTCGTCGGAAGTGCCGTTCAGGACCAGGCCGACGGCCAGAGCTGCCGTCAGGCGCAGGTGGTCGAACAGCGAGGTATCGCGGCTCGGTCCCGCCGCAATGCTCGGCATACACCAGGTGTACTTTCGCAGCAGCCACCAGAGGGAGTCGGCGTAAGCCAGATCGTTGGTCATCGGAATGAGCGCGTGCTCTTCCAGTAGCCCGTGCCACAAGCGCGTATATGCTGCTGCCGCCTCGCGTGCGGAGAGACGCACGTTGGTCGGGAAGAGCGCTGCCCGGTTCGGCGCGAGCGGGTGCAACGGCACGTAGAAACGGCGCGGCCGTTCTCGCTTCGCGGCCGTTTCGCTTGCGTCCCCGGTTCTGTCGGTGCGGTGGAGCGCGGCCAACACCGACTGAAGTTGGACGTTTCCGCCGTCCGGCGATGGCCTTACACCGCCCGCCGCTAGGAGCGCCGCCAGCGCCACGAGGGTACCCAGGCGGTCTTGGGGCTGGTGATGGTCGCGGACGGCCGTCACCAGTTCGTCTAGGCACCCCACGAGCACATGGCGAGCCACGAAAGCTGCGGACCAGTGCGCGTGGATGGTGGCCGGCGTACTGCTGCGTCCGGCCGATACGACCTCAGGCGGGACGTGTTCGCCGGTGCGGTACCAGAACGCACCAATGCCGTGGAGCAAACCGGCTAACGCCGCCGCGGCCACGTCGCCTTGGTGGTGCTGGGCCGCGCCTGCGCTGTTGACCTCGGTTGCCATGTCTCTCTGCCTGCGCGCGTGTCGAGCTACCGCCGCAGTATACCACCCGCCCCAAAGGGCTTGGTGTCTTATCCGGACTAGCGGGGCTGCGTGGTGGGCACGGCACCGGGCGTCGTCGGCGTGGGAATGAGGCGGTAATAGGGCCGCTCCACCGGTCGCAGGTCAATCACTTCCACCGGCTCCGGTTGTCGGCGTTGCAGGTCGAGGATGGCCGCCAGGTTCTCCAACTTGGCGTTGAGTTGCTCCAGTTCGCCGAAGATGATCCGCCAGCCATTGCTCCCCACCACCGTCATTCCGAGGGTGCCGTACTCGATAGCCAGCGGGTCAATCCCCAGCTGGGGCAGCACACGCCGTAGCTCGCGCGCCGTCAACAGTATCCGGCGCTCGATACGCTGTCCTGGGACACGTTCGATGCCGCTGGTTTCCTGAATGACCATCGCCGGCTGATCTGGTGCGTCGTCCGCCGCCGGGCCGATGATCTGGCCTTCGAGGTCAACGAGGAAAGCGCCGTTGACCGCTTGCCACACGGCGGCCGGCTGGCGTTTGGTGATCTCTACGATGATCCGGTCGGGCAGTCGCGCTCGTACCTGGGCCGCACGCACGCTGGGCAGGGCCTCGATCTCCTGCTCCAGCCGCCCCGTTTGGAGCAGGAAAATGCTCCTCCCGACAACGTTCGCTAGCTCGTGCGCCTGGGCCAGAGTAGCGCTGGACTGCCATTCCCGGGCAATAACGACCTGCGTGACCTGGAACTGCGGTGAAGTCAGCAGCAGCGCAATGACCCCGCAGAGAGCCAGCAGGTTGGCGACCGAGAGCCAGCTCCAGCCGAGCCAGTGGGCGAACACACGCCACCCCGAGCCGCTGTCCGACCCCATCAGTCGGAGCCTCCCACATAGCGTGGGTCGTGCTCCCACCTCCCCAGCGGGATGATTTCGAGTTCGAGTTGGATCCCGAACCGCTCCAGGACCGTCCGGCGGGCAAGCCGGATCAGCGCCACGATGTCGGCGGCCGTAGCGCCCGGCTGCGTCACGAAGAAGTTGGCGTGGCGCGTCGAGATTTGGGCGCCGCCGTGCGCCGCTCCCTTCAAGCCGGCGGCGTCAATGAGCCGGCCCGCCGCCGCGCCCGGCGGGTTCTTGAACATCGAGCCGGCGGAGTGCTCGCGCGGCTGATGGGCACGCCGCCAGCGTTCGTACTCGGCGATTTTCCCCAGACACTCGCCTATCGCCGCGCGGTGCAGTCGAAACTCCGCTTTCAAGATTGGCAGCGGCGCCGGAGACCGGGCAAGCGCGCTGGTCCGGTAGCCATACCCTAGCTCGGTAACGGCGACTGCACGTTCGTGCCCGTTGTCCAGCACGGTAGTGCTCACCAGCACATCCTTGATCTCGCCGCCGTGCGCGCCCGCATTGCCGACGATGGCGCCGCCGACGGTGCCCGGAATCCCGCAGCCCCACTCCAGCCCGGACCATCCCGCGCGGGCCAGCCGCCGGGCCAGCCCGGCCAGCGGTGCGCCACTCTCTACCCGTACCCGCAACTCCTCGCCGCATACCGTCTCTTCCAGTACGCCACGCGCGGCGTTGAGGATCACGAGGCCGCCGACACCGGCGTCGCTTATCAGGACGTTGCTGCCACCACCGAGGATGCGCCATGGCAGATTGCGCTCGGTGGCGACCGTCACCGCCCGCGCCAGCTCAGCACTGCTCCGCACTTGCACCGACCACTCGGCCGGTCCACCTACCCGCAGCGTGGTCCAGCGGGCGAGGGGCCGGTTGCGCTCGCAGGCCAGGCCGCTCGTATCGGTGGGCGGTAGGCGGTGGGCGGTGACTGGTGATGGTGCCATATGTTTGCCTATGCGCCAGGGGTGGTGTCTTGGCGCAGCCGGTCTACGAGCCGATAGGCCAAACGATGGATGGGGCCGGCGCCCATCACGACGACGCAATCGCCGGGCACCAGGCGGTCTACGAGATAGCCTAGGGCGTCGTTGTGGGTGGCGGCGTGCTGCACGGCCGGGTGGCTCGCCGCCGCGGCGAGCGCCGCGGAATCGCGCTCGCCGCTGGCGCGCTCGCGGCCCGCTGGCGAATACACGTCGGTAAGCACCACGCAGTCGGCACCCCCAAAGGCCTGTGCAAAATCGTCGAACAGCGCCTCGGTTCGGCTGTAGGTGTGCGGCTCGAAGATCGCCCATATCCGGCCCCGGGTGGCCGGGTGGACCTGCCGCGCCGCTGCCAGGATGGCCCGTATCTCGCTGGGATGATGAGCATAGTCCTCGTACACGATGATGCCACCGGCATCGCCCACGCGCTGAAAGCGCCGCGCCGCGCCATTGAACGTCGCCAGCGCCGCGGCGGCGGCGGCGAGTGGGACGCCGGCATGGGCAGCACACGCCAATGCTGCCAGCGCGTTACGGACATTGTGCGTGCCGGGCACGCGGAGCCGGCACGGCGCTACTTGCCCATCCGGGGCATGGACTCTGCACTCCGTCCCGTCCTGTCCGAGCGCCAGCTGCGCGACCCGCCAGTCGCACTCTTGGGCCAGGCCGACGGCTTGCACCGCGCAAGGCGCTCGTTCTGCTATCCGCTGCGCTGCGGTGTCCTCGCCAATGACTAGCAGACCGTCGGCCGGGAGCCGGCCCGCGAATGCGGCAAAGGCTTGATAGATGGCAACGGGATGGCCGTAGTAGTCGAGATGATCGGTTTCGATGTTGTTGATGACTGCCACCCGCGGATGCAGCGTCAAAAACGAGCGGTCGAACTCGTCCGCTTCGACGGCGAACCACGGCCCCGCTCCCCACCGGGCACTGCTGCCGAGATCGGGCACCTCGCCGCCGACGGCCCAGCCGGGCTGGTGTCCGACCTGCTTCAGAATCCAGGCCAGCATGGCCGTTGTCGTAGTCTTGCCGTGCGTACCGGCCACCGCGATGGTGTCTTTCCGGCGACTGAGCCGCCCCAGCATGGCCGCACGCTTGATCTCGGCGATACCCCTGGCTCTGGCCTGCCGGCGCTCGACGTTGTCCTCCGGGATTGCAGACGAATAAACGACCATTTCGGGATCGGCGAGGTGCCGCGCGTCGTGTGGTACACCGACGGACACGCCGCGCTGTCGGAGATCGCGCACCGCTGCGCTGTCTTCTAGGTCAGACCCCGTGACCTCGCAGCCAAGCTCTAGGAGCAGCCCGGCCAGCCCAGCCATCCCCGTGCCGCCGATGCCGATGAGATGCACGCGAGACGGAAGGCGCTCGTCCGCGCCGGGCTGCCGAGGCGGCTGACATTGAACCATGGCTCAGACCTTAGCTACCCCCAGCGTAACAGTATCAGCGTGTTGTATCTTGCCGGGCAACTGCCCGCAGCACGGTGGCGATCCGCTCGGCCGCGTCCGGTTTGGCGAGGCGCCACATGGCCGCCGCCATCCGGTGCCTGCGGTCCGGATCATCGAGCAGGGCAGCCACCTCGGCCAACAGCCGCTGGTCGGTAAGCTCCGTATCCGCTACAACGACGGCCGCGCCGCGGCGGGCCAGAAAGGCTGCGTTCGGCTGCTGGTGTCCCCCGGCGTAATCGGCCGGTACCAGCACGGCCGGTGTGCCGGTCGCCGGTAGCTCGGCCAGCGTGGCGGCGCCGGCGCGGCAGACAACGAGGTCCGCGGCGGCCATGCTGTCCGCAATGCCGGTGTGGAGATGTGCTCTGACCACGTAGCGGCGCCGGAGCTGCGGTGGTAGTGCCGCGTGAAGCTCACGCACCTCGGCCTCGTCCAGTAGGCCGCAGAGATGGATGACTTGCGTGCGGGCCAGGAGCGTCTCCAGCGCGCCGCCCACGGCCCGATTGAGGCGCCGGGCGCCTTGGCTGCCACCCATCACGAGCACCAGCGGCTCGCGCGGATCCAGGTCGAGCTGCGCGCGTCCCCGCTCGGCGGATGGCTGCTCGAACTCCGGGCGGAGTGGGTAACCGGTCACGGTGGTGGGCGCTCCGGTACGGAGCCGACCACCGAGATCAAAGGCCAGCGTGACGTGCGCGGCCAGCAGTGCAATCCAGCGTGCCGCCCAGCCCGACGTCGTATCGGGCAAGTGCAGGACGACGGGGATGCCCGCTAGTCGCGCTGCGAGCACGACCGGCACGCTGGCGTAGCCGCCCGTGACCAGCACAGCGTGTACCCGGAAAGTGCGGAGCCGGCGGTGACATTTGACCACCGCCCGCAGCATACGCAGCGCATTCCACACCAGGCGGCCTGGCTTGACGCCACGCAGCGGCCCGACGTTGAGCCACACAACCGGCCAATGGGTCCCGGTCAGCACGGCTCGGTCGGTGGGTGTCCGGCCGGCGAAGATGAGCACGTCCGGCGTGTCATCGGGAGCAGCCGGGTCCCGCTGCTCCGATCCGTCAGCGGAGCGGCGAGGTTGGGGCGGTGGGGCCTCAGGTCGAGCGCGGGAGAGGGCCATCGCCACCGCCAGCACCGGATAGAGGTGTCCCCCGCTGCCCCCGCCACACACCGCCACGCGCAAGCGAGTAGTGTTCATACGAGACCGTGTACCGCGAGATGTTGAGTAACAGGCCCGTGCTCGCCAGTGTGACCAGCAAGGATGAGCCGCCAAATGAGATGAACGGGAGCGTCAGCCCGGTATAGGGGAGCGAGCTGGTGGTCACGCCGATGCTGACCAGTGCCTGAAAGACGATGTTGCACGTGATACCGGTGGCCAAGAGCCGGCTGAATGTATCGGGCGAATCCCAGGCAATCTGCAGACCGCGGTACGCAAAGAGGCCAAATGCCAACAGCACGCCGCACGTGCCAATGAGGCCGAGCTCTTCACCGATGACGGCCAAAATGCTGTCTGTGTGTGGGAACGGCAGATAGTTGAACTTCCCACGTCCAACACCGAGACCGGTGCCCGTCACACCACCGGCGCCGAGGGCCTTGAGGACCTGGCTAATGTGATAGCTCGAGTCGCTCGGATCACCCCACGGGTTGAAAAAGGTGGTGAAGCGCTCCATCCGGTAGCTCGACATGGTGATCGCTGCGTACAGGCCAACAATCCCGGAGATGAGGAAGAGCAGCAGTTGACCCAGATGCATCCCGGCAGCGAAGAAGATCGCCACGGCCGTGGCGACAATCACGAAAGCGGAGCCGAGGTCCGGCTGCTTGAGCAGCAGCATGACGATGCTGGCAATGATGATGACAAACGGCACGAACTGATACGCCAGGCTCTTCACTTGCTCGCCTTTGGCAGCAAGCCAGTAGGCCATGTAGAGGATAATTCCGAGCTTGGTCAGCTCGGATGGCTGAAAGCTGAAGGGGCCGAGCACCAACCACCGCTGGGCACCGTTGATGCTCTCGGCAAAGAGCAGGACGGCGATGAGCGCGATGATGCACCCCACCAGCAGCCACAGGGCTAGGGGCCCAAGACGGCGAAAATCCAGGCGCCAAGCGATAACCATCGCTACCAGCCCCAGCACGGCCCATAGCCCCTGACGTCCCAGGTAGTAGAACTGGGTACCGAAGTTGTTGTAGGCGATGACCATGCTGCTCGTGAGCACCATGACGAGGCCGAAAGCGAGGAACGCGATAACCACGCCCAGCAGAACGTAGTCGGGGCGATGGGGTGTCCGGCCGGCCGGCGCCAAGTCTTGACCCATTGAGGTTGTTCCGTTATCCGTCGTTGCGCGCGCCTTCGTCGGCTGGTACGGGGGATGGTGTCGCTTGGCGCTTCAGGGCCGCTGCCCGCTGCGCGGCCTGGCGGCCGGCGGGGTCGCTGGGCGCGATGCGATAGTACACCATCAACGCCTCGGCGATGTTGCGGAAGGTCGGGGCTGCCACAACTGATCCCCAGGGAACACCCTTGGGCTGGTCAATCTTGACGAGGATGGCAAACCGGGGCACATCAATCGGCGCAACGCCCACATACGAGGCGATTGTCAGCTCTGGATCGTACCCGTCGCTGGTAGGGATGGACGCCGTGCCGGTCTTGCCACCGACTCGGTAACCGGGTACGAACGCATAGCTCGTCTCCCCTTGCCTGGCAACCGCCTCCATCAGTTGCAACATGGTTCTGGCGGTACTCGGTTTGACGACCTGTTCGGCGACGGCCGGAACAGTCGTCGCCACTACCTCCTCGGTCTTTGGATTCACCCGTGCCTGCACCACGTAAGGACGCATGCGCTGACCGTGGTTGGCCAGTCCGGCGACGGCCGAGATGAGCTGCAGCGGTGTAGCGGTAATCCCTTGCCCGAACGAGTTCGTCGCGAGATCGGACGGAGTCCAATCGGGCGCGGCAGAGTTTCTGAACCGACCTGGTACTTCGCCTTGCAGGTCTACGCCGGTACGGCTGCCGAAGCCGAAGGCTGTGACGTAGCGGTAAAATCGCTGCGGTCCGAGCAATTGCGCTACCCAAATAGTGCCGGTGTTTAGTGACTTTTGCAGGAGCGCCGTGACCGTGGTGTGGCCATACGAGCGCCCATCCCAGTTGTGGATTGTGTGTGGTCCGATGGTCACTGACCCGGTATCGGTGTACGTCGTGTGGGGATTGATCAGCCCTAAGTCAATTGCCGCGGCGACTGTCACCAGCTTGAAGGTCGAACCAGGCTCGAAGGGCATCGAGATCGCCGGATTGCGGAATAAGCCGGCTTGGAAACGGTCGTAGTGATTGGGGTTGAAGGTGGGATAGCTGGCCATGGCAACGATGGCCCCAGTGGTGACATCCAGCACGATGATCGTGCCGCTCTCGGCCTCGTGCCGCTCCAAGGCTTGCTCTAGCTCGCGTTCTGCAAAGTGCTGGATCGTTCGATCAATGGTCAAGATGAGATCGTAGCCGTCCAGCGGCGCGGCGCGTTCGCGGAGGCCAAAGCCTATTTCGGTGCCGGCGGTGTCCATTTCGGCGCGGATGCGGCCGGGGCGCCCGGTGATGGTGCTTCTGTAGTAGTCCTCTAGGCCATACCAGGCTTGCCCTTCACCGTCGGCGAACCCCAGCAGGTGTGCGGCGAGGGTGCCCTCGGGATAGACGCGCTGGGTGGTCGGCTCTAGCTGGATGCCGGGGAGCTGCAAGGCGAGCACTTGGCGACGCACGCGGTCGTCAACCTTGCCGGAGAGTCGCACGTAGGACCCCGCGCCCTCGGTCAGCTTTGCCTGTAATTTGGCTGCAGGCACACCGATGATCGGACTGAGACGCTCGGCCGTCAGTCCCGGATCGGCAACTGCGGATGGGTCGGCCGACACGAAATCGGCGGCTACGCTGGCGGCGAGGATATGCCCGCGCGCGTCATAGACCATGCCCGACTGAGGGGGAAGCACCTGCTCGCGCACTTGTTCACTACTGGCCTGCTGTTTGAGCCATTCATGCTGCAAAACCTGCCAGTAGAAGAGCCGCCAAGCAAGCAGCGCCACACAGATCAAGATGAAGGCCAGCAGCATGGCCAACCGGATCGGCGGGGCGGCGGGCGGCAGCACCTCCGTCGTGGGGGATTCCGTGCCCGGCGGCCCTGCCGCCGGCTCCATACGGGCCGGCAAGCTCTGAGCGGATCGTTCCAGAGCGCGTGACGCAGGTGGCGCAACCGTGACCATGCGCTAACTCGGTAGACGCGCGGGACCGGCCGACGGCCCGGCGCTGTCGGTCCTGTCGAGCTTACTCTGCACACGTGCGATGAGGGCACCGAGGCGTTGACGCCACGTGGGGTGGATGTCGCCCGTCTCCTGCTCCTCGGCTTGAATCGCGGCCTCGATGTCGAGCGCCGCCGGCAGTGTCGCGGCGGGCAGGAAGGTCTCCGTGTGGGCTTGTGCCATCCCCAGCTCTCTGGCAGCGGCCTGGTCAACGTGGCTGATACTCTGGAGCCTCGCCAGCTCGAAGAGAAGTTGCTGGTGCTCCCGCTTCAGTTGCTCTCGGCGGTATTCGAGATGAGCGAGGTCGTATCCCGAGGCAGCGACCCGACTCACTTGCGTCAGGTACAGCAGCGCCGCGACCACAATGCACACGATGGAGGCGCATACTAGCCCGATTGGTGGGAGGTCGAGTGGCCAAGGCAGACGCCCTGCCGCCTGTCCGCCGATCGGGAATAGCCTACTTACTGCTGCCACGATCACTACCTAACTATGCGCCAGCTCTTGGTGCATCGGTGGCTTCACATGGCCCTCGGTTTCGGCCGTGAGGGGTAATCGCTCGACCACGCGCAGACGAGCGGAGCGGCTCCGCGCATTCTCCTGAACCTCGGCTGCCGTCGGTCGCACGACGCGGCGGGTCACGAGGCGTACCTCAGCGGATGCCCCACAGCTACACACCGGTACCTCCGGGGGGCACTGACAGGCACCCGTAGCGCCCCGGAAGGCTTGCTTCACCAGCCGGTCCTCAAGCGAGTGATAGCTGATAACGGCCAGCCGGCCACCGGTGTCTAGCAGTTGGATCGCTTGCGGTAACACCGTCTTCAGCGCGTCCAGCTCACCGTTGACAGCAATCCGTAATGCTTGAAACGTGCGCGTGGCCGGATGGTGCCGCCGCTTGCCGCCCGGCCGCGGCACCGCCGAGCCGGCCACCCGCGCGAAGTCCCGGGCGCGCCAAGCGCCAGTGGGCGGGCGAGCGGCGGTGATGGCACGGGCAATGCGCCGCGACCAACGCTCCTCGCCGAACTCCCAGATAACCCGTGCCAGCTCGTCGGTGTTCCACTGGCGGACAAGCTCAGTCGCCGTGGGACGGTCGCCCGTCGGATCGAAGCGCAGATCGAGGGGGCCGCTGCTAGAGAACGAAAACCCGCGGGCGTCATCGCCCAGCTGCCGGGAGGACAGCCCCAAGTCCAGAAGAATACCGTCGACTCGCTCCCAGCCGTGGGCACGAGCAATGATCTTCAGGTCCGAGAAGTTGGCGTGGGCCAAGCGGACGCGCTGCCCATAGATGGCCAGCCGCTGCTCGGCTACGGCCAAGGCTTGCGGGTCGGCGTCAAGGCCGAGCAGTTGGGCGTCCGGTGTGGCGTTTAAGAGCGCCGCAGCGTGCCCGCCAGCGCCTACGGTCCCATCTATAAAGCGCTTGCCTCCGGTTGCAGTTGTGAGCAGATCAACAACCTCAGCCCGCAGCACGGGCACGTGCTCCTGCGTCACCGGCGGGGCAGCGGCCTCGACTGGTGGCCGGGGGGTACCGGCGCGCGTATATGGTCGCATTATTACCCGTCTACTCGTCCGCGCATGAGGATGGCGGCGCCGAATACGCCTCGTGAAAATGGCGCGGACGGGCTCCGGGCCGCCTAAGTTCGTTGTGCGAGGAAGTATGGCGGGGCTGCCGTGGGGTCACACTCGTCCGTTAGCCACTCACCGAGATTATACGTGGCCCAGCGCCCGCTCCGGCAAGGATTCCGAGGTGTGCAATTCGATGGTGGACATCGCCCTCGCTATGACTCACCGGCACAGTCCGCTGCACGCCACGGTGCAGGGGGTCACAGCGCAATGTACAGCACGCGCCGGCAAGTGGGACATTGCTGCAGACGGTCGGCTTGCCGAGCCTGCTGGATAGTGTGCGACGGGAGCGTCAACCGGCAACCCTGGCAGCGTCCCTGGGCGACCTCCGCCACGGCGATGCCGCCGGCTTGCTGGCGGAGGCGATCATAGAGCGCGGTTGAGGCCGGAGCCAGTTGTGCCATAATGGCGGAGCGGTCGCGCTGTAACCGTCGGAGTTGCGCCTCGACTTCCGCCTTCTCGCGCCCCAGCGCCTCGCGATTCTGCGCCCCGGCCGCCTGGGCGGCCGCCGCGCGCTGTGCTGCAGCGGCCGCGGCGGCCTCCGCTTCCTCCACCGCCTCCATCGCGACCAAGACTGCGTCCTCCAGTTCGGTAACGCGGCCCTGGAGACTCTCGACCTCCTGATGGAGCGACTCAAGCTGACTACGCGGAGCGCCCCGCCCGGCGTAGAGACGCCGTTCTTCGGTGGTGAGCTTCTCCTGCACGCTCCCCAGTTGTAACTCCAGATCGCGCAGCTCACGCTGCTGGTCGTGCAGGGATTCCTGATGCGCCTGCGCGTCGTGGTCGGCAGCTACCTCTGCATCGCGATCCGCCAGCCTCGTGTCCAGCTCCTGTATACGCTGGAGCGCACTGTCACCTTGCGAATCGATCCGCTGAAGCTGGAACAGCAAGTAGGACTGGCCGACGGGAGTCATGCCGCGAGTATAGCAATCCGCCGCGGTCACTTGGGCCGCCCCGGAAGTGAGGCGCTGGTCACTGGCCACTGACTACCGACTATTGGCCGTCACCGGTCGCGTTGGCGGGCCGTGAGTCGGATAGCCGTGCCGTGGAAAGGGTACGCGCGACGGATGGAATTCTCCAGGTACCGGCGATAGCCGTAATGCATCAAACTAGGGTCGTTGACGAAAAAGACGAACCGGGGGGGCCGCGTTCCTACTTGGGTAGCGTAGTAGACCTTCAGGCGCTGACCACGCACGGAGGGGGGCGCGTGCGCTGCCGTGGCTCTGCCAATCAACTCGTTGAGCCGACCCGTCGGGATGCGGCGCTCCCGCTCACGAGCCACCGCCAAGACCGTGTCGAGGATGCGGTTCACCCGCTGGCCCGTGAGAGCGGAGACGAACAGCGTGGGCATCCAGGACATGAAACGAAAGGCCCGCTGCGCCTCCGGCTGGAAGCGGCGCATCACGTGTGGGTCTTTGGCAATGAGGTCCCACTTGTTGACGAGCAGCACCGCGCCTTTCGTTTCGTCGGCGATGATGCCGCCGATGTGGGTGTCCTGAGCAGTAAAGGGTTCGGTGGCATCGGTGAGCAGCAAGGCTACGTCGGCCCGCCGAATGGCCCGCAGCGAGCGCAGTACGCTGTAGTGCTCGACGCCGGGCACGACCTGTGCTCGCTTTCTGATCCCGGCCGTGTCCACGAGGGCCAGTTCTGTGCCGTCGTAGTGGACCACACTGTCAATGCTGTCGCGCGTGGTACCGGGGACGTCACTGACGACCGTGCGCTCTTCGCCCAGCAGTTGGTTGAGGAGCAGCGACTTGCCGACGTTCGGCCGGCCGACGATGGCGACCCGCAGGCGGGCGTCTTCATCCTCGGCGAGTGGCTCAACTGCCGGCAGCGCCTTGAGGACCGCATCGAGCAGATCGCCGGTCCCCGTCCCGTGATAGGCGGAAATGGGGTGCGGCTCGCCCATGCCTAGGGCATAGAACTCGTTGGCTGCCTCGCTCCGCCCGACACTGTCTGCCTTGTTCGCCGCCAGGATGATCGGCTTTTCGGTCCGGCGCAGCAGCGCGGCAACATCCATGTCGAGCGGCGTAGGGCCGGTGACGACATCAACGACGAAGATGATGGCATCCGCTTCGGCGATGGCGACCTGTGCCTGCTTTGCGGTCTGCTCTTGCAGCGTGTCGTGAGGCTCGGACGCCGCCAGGTCCGCACCACCGATCCTCATTTGACTGTGCAGACCTGGCGTGTCAAAGGCCAGGCCGCCGGTATCTACGACCAGAAATCGGCCGCCGCCCCAGTCAGCTTCCGCATACAGCCGGTCGCGGGTGGTGCCCGGCACCGCCTCCACCACTGCCTGCGGTGCCTCGGTGAGCCGGTTGAAGAGGCTAGACTTGCCGACGTTCGGCCGGCCGACGAGCGCGACAATGGGGCGGTCTCCTGCCGGAAGGGTCATATCTGGTGCTCCGGAAGCTGCGACACGGGGCGCACGTGGTCCGGCGGCGGGAGTGACCGGCTATTTTGAGCGTCGGCCCAAGGCTTTCTGCTCCCACCGGGACATCCGTGATTGTAGCGCAGCGCCGCCGGCCGCCGGCCGCTATTGCCTCGTCTCGGCAGAGCCGCTAATATAATGCCCTGTGTTACGACGTTATGCCGGGTGGTTCTTGGCCGCCGCCGCGATCTTCGCTGCCCTCCTGCTTGCCGGGTTGATTCACGACTTCGGCCAGCCGGAGACGGGCTGGCTGACGACCAATCCTACGCTGGCCGGGATATTGGTGGCCCTCGCCTACATTTCTATGGTCCTGTACCAGTTTGGGCAGCGCGGTCGGTCCAACTCCGAAGAAGAAGAGTAAGCCTCTCCACCAGCGAATGCAGTCCTGGGCTTCTCTCGGACAGCCCCTGGGACAATGTGCTGGTGGCTCTCCTTCCTCGTCCCTCTACGCTTCACGCTATCCGTAACGCGGTTGTAACGTCCTTGTAATCGGGAGTTAACAATCGTCCCGTACAGTAGTTCTCTACCGGAGTGTTGCCACGTGACGCTGGCGCGTGAAACATCCGCAGGACTGTGCTGGTCGTATCTCTCGATACGGGGTACGCAGCGGCGGTCCTGCCGTGACTGCGAATGTGACCACGATCACAGACGACGATGATGATCGCCGCTACACTCCGCTACATCTGTAGGTTGGCTGCGCGCCGGCGATGAAGTCAAGCGCGTAGCACAACCGAGGGTGTGTAGTCGTGGAGGATCGTGCGGCAGCGTTGGTGCTGCCGCTGCGGTCAACCAACGCTGGTAGCACGATGCCGGAACGCGGAGCCAACGGTTGGCACCGTGTGCAAATGGGACCGGCATCGTCGCAGATTTCAACAAGGAGGGTAACCCCATGGCACCCACGTTCAAGCCAGCAGAGTCGCTGGACACGCGGAAGGCGGAGTTGATCTCCCTGGTCAACCGCCTGCGCGGCGATGACGCCTCGGAAGCTCCAGTCGTAGACCGTGGCGATTTCGATGGGCTGGTAGCTGCCGCCCAAGAGGCCACGGAGCGCGGCACCCGCGTCGAGCTGCGGCACCTCGTCGAGCAGCGGCTGATCGAGTTGGACGACGCACGGCGGCGCCTCGAGCAGGGCCGTTACGGCGTCTGCCAGCTGTGCGGTGAGGAGATTCCGGCGCGGCGGCTGCGGGCCGTTCCGCAGGCCACCCACTGCATTGACTGCCAGCGCAAGCTGGAGCACCGCTTCGTGCGCGCACGCGCCGCCTGAGCGGACCCAGTGCGGCCGCACAGCCAACGCTCCGCTGACGTTTGCGGTAGCAGGCAGTTGCACTTACCGCCGGCCCCCTCCCTAGCCCCTGATAGGGATAGGTTTTTTGTGTAGGGGCGCGATTCATCGCGCCCCCGTCGTTCCCGCGCCAGCCGGCATCCGCTCCCTCTCCCAGAGGGAGTAGGCTGGGGTGAAGGCTGCCTCACGAGGGTAGGTTTTTCTGCAGGAAGCGGGTTGGAGGTAGGTCCGCCGCTCCACAGGAAAAACCTCCCCTCAGGTAGGGACGTGGTTGATCGCGCCCTGGATTCCTACGTGCGCGGGAGTGGGCGGGGAGTATCGGCGGCTAGATATTCAGCGCGAGTTGCTGCGGCATCTGGGGCAGGACCGTTACGCGCGGTCGGGCCTCCGGGCGCGGCAGACCGCAGTCAGCACCCACGGCACTGACCAACCGCTCGATGCGTTCATCCATGGAGCGAGGCGAGTAGCGGGCACGCGCCGGCCCGCCGGGCGCACCGAACCAGCGGCGGTAGCTCACCATCACCTCCGGAAAGGTCGGCGAGAGGGTTTCCAGAAGCCAGTCTCGTACCGCCGGCTCCAGGTGTACCGTCCCGGCCCACACGAACGCGGCGCCGTGATCGGCGGCCGCCCGAACGAGGTCGGTCAGCGCCGCCGGCGAGTCGGTGATGCCGGGCAAAATCGGCGCGAGCGCCAGACCCACGCGAATACCGTTGTTAGCCAGCCGCCGCATCGCGCTGAGCCGCTGGCGCGGTGACGCAACGCCCGGCTCCAGCTTCCGGAGCAGTGCTGCGTCGAGGCTCGTCAAACTCATGTTGACGCTACACGAGCCGGCTCTGTCACGAACCTCCTGCAGCAGGTCAATGTCGCGCACGATGAGGCTGCCCTTGGTGGTGATGCGGGCCGGGGTGCGCGCCTCGGCCAACACTGCTAGGCACGCTTGAGTCACTTTATAACGCCCCTCCGCCGGCTGGTAGGGGTCCGTGGCGGTTCCGACGGCGACGTTTTCGCGGCGCCACGACCGTCGCGATAGCTCGCGGCGCAACACATCGGCCAAGTTGGTCTTCACAAAGATGTGGCGAGCGAAATCCTTGCCTGGATGCAAGTCGAAGAAGGCGTGTGTTGTCCGGGCGTAGCAGTAGTGGCAGGCGTGGCGGCAACCCCGGTAGGGGTTGAGGCTCCAAGCGAACGGCCCGCCCCGGGAGCGGTTGAGGGCGCTTTTCGCCTCGATCTCGTGGTAGGTGGGCGCACCGAGCGACCCTGTTCCTCTTACTTCCATCAGCTTCCTCCCACTGCCTACTGCGGCTCTTGGAACGCAGTATAGAACTCCAGTTCTAATCCGTCAAGTAAAGCAGCGGAAAGCCAGGCGCGACCGGAGAGAGGCCATGCCATTCGGTCAGGCGGGTGCTGTGTTGGGGCGCAGTTGTACCCCGGGTTGTCCGTAGGGGGGACCGGGGCGCGGTGGGAATGCCGCGGCGGCGGGCGAGCCGGCGCTAGGCTGCGGAGAGCTACACGGACTGGTCCGGTTTAGCTGAAGGGGATGGGCGGCAGGATGCCGGCGCGTACCAGGTCGCGGTAGAGGATGTCGGCGATGACGCCGGCTGCTCCGCCACCTAGCACAAAGGCCAGGACAATTCCGATCCAGAAGCCGAGGAAGCGCGGACGGTACGGATCGTTCCGAGCAGTACCACTATCCTGATCGGCGGCGGGAGACGTCTGGCTCATGCTCTCCTCGTATATCTGTGAGGTCCGGCGGCAATACCGACACGTGAATAGTACCACAGCGGGCGAGCTATGCGGACAGTGCGGGACGCTGTTGGCTCCGTGCTACTGATAGATCGCCCGGTAGAGCGTGTAGTTCGTCATGACGGACTGCACAAAATCGCGCGTCTCGGAGAAGTCTATCTGGTCCACGAACCGATCCATGTCGCCTGCGGCCCCGCCCCTGGCCCAGCGTGCGACGTTGCCGGGGCCGCCGTTATAGCCGGCGAGCGACAGGTGGGCGTTGTTATCGAAGCGTGCGAGCAAGCCGGCGAGGTAGTGCGCGCCGAACTTGACGGCCACGTCGGGTTGATAGAGGTCGTCCGTCTCGAATGCTGTCAGGCCCAGCGCCGCGGCCATGTCCCGTGCCGTGCCAGGCATAAATTGGGTCAAGCCGCGCGCGTCCGCGTAGGAAGTCGCGCCGGGGTGGAAGGTGCTCTCCTGGCGGATCAACGCCGTCAGTAGGAGCGGATCGAGCGCCCGCTGTCGGCTCTCCGGCTCGACTAGACCGATGAATCCGAGCGGATAGATGAGCTTCTGCAGCACGCGCGGGACCTCCAGGAGCCGCACCCCCTCCATGCCTTCGAACGCTTGCTCGCCAAGCTGCATGGCGATACGAATATGACCCTCGGTGTGGGCCGTCGTGGCGACGTGTACGAGCGCGGCCGGCTCGTCGGCAACGGAGTCGGCCAAGTCGCGCAGCTCCTCATCGCCAGCGGCAGTGAAACCGGCGGCCAGCAGCGCAAACGCCCGCCGGAACCGCGGGTCGGCGGCGGCCTTAGCCTGCTGGCGCTCCTGTTCGGCCAAATCCAGCCCCTGTTGCTCGACCAGCCACGCTTGCCACTGCTTTTGCTCGTCCGGGGTGATGGCGCGCTGCGTTTCGAAAGGGCCCGGCGGCGTGGTCTGGAAGTTGCCGGTCAACTCGCGTGCCCGGAGCGAGTAGAAGCTCTCCGGGGCGGTATCGGCGGCCGCGGCCAAGTGCCAGCGGCCCCTACTCTCCTGACCCCGCGCGGTTAGGATGCGACCCAGCCGGTAGAGAGCTTCGGGACGAAACTGCGACTGGGGATATTCGGCGACCAGCCGCTCCAGCCGTGCGATCCCTTCGTCCGGTGCATTCCACAGCAAGGTGGTCGCAGCGACCCATAGTGCCCGGTCAGCCCAGAAACTGTCCGGCGAGCGGGCGGCGATCTCATCCAGCGCCCCGATTCCGGCCGCCTGCTGGCCGGACCGCAGCAACGCAAGTGCTCGGTAGTAGGCGGCGCGCAGCCGCCGCGCCGGCTCGGGATTGCCGGCGAGAAAGTCGTCCGCCGCCGCGATGGCATCGCGCCACAGCCCATTGGCGTAATAGATCGCCGTGCGATCATCGTCACTGATGGGGAAACGGTTGCCCGAAGTCCGCACGGCTTGCAGCGCCTGAAACGAACGGGGATATTCGCGGATCAACTCCTGACGCCCTTCGTCCGCCAGGTCACGACGCCCGGCGGCCTCCTCCCGTTCGACGTGACGCCAGAGTGCCTGGATGTGTGTGACGACGGGCAATCCCAGCAGGTGCAAGTCCGGGAGGGTCGTCCGAAAAGCGGCCGCTGCCTCCCGCGTGCGGCCCACTTGTTCGGCGCGGTGGCCGAACGCCCGCGCCACGCGCATGCGCCCGACGCGGGAAGGAATGGCGTCGAGTTCTGCATACGCCTCGGTCAGGACCTCCCAGCCGGCGTCGTCTCGGCCTAGCTCGAAGAGCAGGTTGGCCTTCCGCACGGCCGTGAAGTCGTCGAGGTTGTCTTCCAACGCTTCATACTGCTCGTAGACCGCCAGTGCAGCATCCTCGGCGCCGCTACGTTCGAAAGCGTGCCCCAAGAGCAGCAAGCCCGGCGCTTGCCAGCGGCCCGCCCGCGGATGGATGACGAGTTGGAGACTGCTGTGGATGGTGGTAGCGGTATCGCCGGCGGCGAAAGCGGCCTGGCCCTGCCGGTACAGGGACTCAATGGCAGCCTCCGATTGCGGCGCCTGGCTCTGCACCTGTTGGTAGAGCCGGATGGCCTGTTTGTAGTCGCCCGACAGGTGGACCGCATGCACTACGGCGAGTGCTGCCGGCGCCGTGAGCGGCTCTAGCGACGGTGTTGGCTGCGCTTGGCAGCGCTGCGCCCCGCTGAAAACGGCGAGTAGTATGACCGGCACGCCGAGGAACCGTAACCAACGCTGAGGCAGCTGACGGCTGGGCATTATGTGATTCTCTGGAGACGGCTACGGCGCCGTGGCTCGTGCTCAGCCACTGCGGCCTTGTGGGGTAAGGCTGGTCCTGCACGGTCTGCTCGCTTCGGACGCTGGACCCTTAAACGTATCGTGGGGACACTGGCCTCCAACGTCCCGTCGTAAGCTGCATACGCTGCTCATGAGCCGCCGGGGCCGGTGATTTGCCGGATTGCCTGCCGCAGCTCGGCGCGTAGCTCGTCTGCGTGTGTGAGCCAGATGACGTGAGGAGCGTCGGGCAGTTCGACGTACTGTCCCCGCGGCAGCAGCGATGCCAACTGTTGGGTAGGCCAGTTGGGGCGGATGTCCTGCCCACCGTTTATGAATACGGCCGGTATGTCCAACTCCGCGATGTCCCTGAAGAGAGTCGGACGCCGGATGTACTCGTACCAACTGCGGTTACCTTCCCGGTTCACGGCTGGATCGGCCGTGAACTCTAACCCGCCAAGGTCCTCGCCGACCTCTTCCAACGCCTTGTGGAAGGCCTCGCTCCAGGTCCGGTCATTGACAACGCTCCCTCCGGCGATCCCGATCAAACCGATCACGCGAGACGGGTACCGCAGCGCATACGCCAGGGCTGCACACGGACCAAAACTATGACCGGCGACGATGCATGTCTCCGCATTGTGCGCCCGGCGGATGGCCTCTGCGTCCAACAGCAGGGTATCGAGATCGTAGTTTCCGTCCCAATCGGAGCGTCCGCAGCCGCGCGGCTCGAAGCGAATCACGCGGCACAGGTCCTCGATCATGGCAGCAACCGGACCTAGATAATCGTCACAGCCGGGTCCGCCATTGAACATGAGCAGCGGCGTGCCGCGGCCACTCGCGACCGACCACAGCCGGGCCGAGCCTGAAGTCACGTAGCGTTCGACGATCCACTTCGGCCCTTGCGCTGCCATGTGTCCGTCCTACGGCTCCGCCACGAGTTGGTCGAGGCGACCGAGCGCGTCGTCCAGTCGAGATAGCACCCGGTCGCGGCCGATCACCAGCATCGTGTCGAACAGCGGCGGGGTCCTGGTCCGCCCGGTGATGGCACCGCGGATAATCATGAAGAGGTGGCCGTGCCGCCAGTCCAAATCGTCGGCGGCAGCACGAATGGTCTCTTCCAGAGCTGCCTCCTCCCACGCCGCCGCAGCGGTTGCCGCTCTGGCGCTAGCGATCGCGTCTCGGGACTCGGCGGGGGTGCGACGCCGGGCCAGCAAAATCTTCGAATCGTAGTCCTCCAGCTCGTCGCACAGGAAGAACGATGTCGCATCGGGCAGCTCACTCAGACGCCGCACGCGCTCCTGCTCTAGGCCCACGGCCGCCTTGACGCGCTCCGCCGGCGCGGAAGCGATGGGCAACCCGGCGTTGCGGAGGAACGGCGTGGCGCGCTGCACCAGATCGTCCAGCGCAAGCGACCGCATCCAGACCCCGTTGAGCCACTCCAGTTTTGTCTCGTCGAAGACCGCTGGAGACTTGCTCACGCGGTCGAGCGAGAACGACTCTTGCAACTCGGCCAGCGTAAACACCTCCTTGTCGTTGGCCGGATGCCAGCCGAGTAGCGCGAGGAAGTTCACCATCGCTTCCGGCAGGTAGCCTTGGTCTCGGAACTCTCCGATATAGACGGCGCCCTTGCGCTTGCTGATCTTGGAGCGGTCGGGGTTGAGCAAGAGCGGCACGTGACCGAAGGCCGGCGGCTCCCACCCGAGGGCCTCGTAGAGCAGCACCTGCTTGGGCGTATTGGGCACGTGCTCCGGGCCGCGCAGGACGTGGCTGATCGCCATGTAGTGGTCATCCACCACCACGGCGAAGTTGAAGAGCGGCCAGCCGGTCGAGCGCATGATCGGGATGTCGCCGTAGAGGTCGCTATTCTCCTCGATGTGCCCCAGCACGAGATCGTCGTAGGCGACCGGCCCGCCGCGCACCTTGAACATGATCCGCGCTGCGTGCCCGGCGGCTTCCCGCGCACGGCGCTCGGCCACCGTCAAGTTGCGGCAGCGGCCGCTGTACTTGGGCGGGCGCCGCGCCTTCTGAGCCGCGCGCTGCTCGGCCTTCAGCTCCTCGGGCGTGCAGTAGCAGTGGTAGGCCAGGTCCCGTGCCAGCAGACTGTCCGCTACTTCCTGATACAGAGACAGGCGCTCGCTCGACCGGTAGGGGCCATACGGACCGCCGCAGTCCGGCCCTTCGTCCCAGGTCAGGCCGAGCCAACGCAAGCCTTCGAGCACGCCCCGCTCCGACTCCGCGGTCGAGCGTTGTGCGTCCGTATCTTCGATCCGCAGCACGAACGTGCCTTCCTGCTGCCGGGTGTAGAGCACGTTGAACAGCGCCGACCGGGCCGTGCCAACGTGGCAGTTCCCGGTCGGTGAGGGGGCGATGCGGGTCCGTAGAGGCCGGGTGCTCCGGTTGTCACTCATCTGATCTGGCTACTCCTTGTCACTGCACGGGGGTCATTGCGTATAGGTACACGCTAAGGCCACCGGGGTATCCGATTCTCCACTAGGTATCGGCCGGTGCCTCGTGCGTGAGCAGGTACGAGAGATACTCGATCTCGATGGAGAGATCAACGTTTTGCAGGTGGATGTGCTCCGGGACCGCCAGCTTCGTCGGAGCAAAGTTGAGGATGCCGGTGATACCGGCGGCCACGACGGCAGCGGCGACTTCCTGCGCCGAGTCGGCCGGCACGGCGATTACGGCCATCTGCAAGTTCAATGAGCGGACCGCCGCCGGCAGGGCGCTCATCGGGCGAATCAACACCCGCTGCACTTTCCGACCGATCTTGCGCGAGTCCCGGTCGAAGGCGGCCACGACGTGAAAACCCTGGCGGGGGAAGCCGCGGTAGCTCAACAGCGCCTGGCCCAAGTTCCCGACGCCCACCAGCGCAATGCGCCAGCCGCGGTCAATGCCGAGGATCGTCGCCAGGCTGCGCTGCAACTCCCGGTTTTCGTAGCCGACGCCGCGGCGGCCGAAAGTGCCGAAGTAGGCGAGGTCGCGCCGCACTTGCGCGGCCGTGAACCCGGTGAGCGCAGCGATCTTCCCGGATGACACCTGCTCGCCCTCGCTCTGTGCAGCCAACGTCTGCAAGAGGCGGTAATAGGTGGAGAGACGACGGACCGTGCTCTCCGGCACATGCTCGGAGCGCGCGGCCGGGGCGAATTCGGCCCCGGCGGGCCAGTCGTCCGCCGGGATGCTCCCAGCCTTCCGTGAAGTAGCCATGGATCAGTCTCGTATTGGCGACACGTCAGTCCTAGTGGTAGGGAAGCGCAGTCTCAGCGCAGTGTCTTTCCCGGTTCTAGCTCCAGGACCTCTACACCCGCTTGGTCGTCGAGGTGCTCGCGGAGGGCCGCCGGCGTGCCGGTCAGTACCGGAAACGTCCCAAAGTGCATTGGGATCACCCGCGGTGCCTCCAGCAAGCGACACGCGAGAGCGGCTTCGCGCGGCCCCATCGTGAAGTGATCGCCAATCGGCAGGCAGGCGACGTCCGGCTGGTAGAGTTGGCCAATGAGCCGCATGTCGCCGAAGACGTTGGTGTCCCCGGCGTGGTACAGGGTGAAGCCGTTCTCGAACTCGATGACGTACCCGCAAGGCTCACCGCCGGACACAACCGTACCGTCGCGATTCAGGCCGCTGGAATGATCGGCGTGGACCTGCGTGATGCGGATGTCCTCGAAGGTCTGTGTTCCCCCTTTGTTCATGCCGCTGCAGCCGTCAACGCCCTGCCCCTCCAGATAGAGGCAAATCTCGTGCATCGCCACGACCAGCGCCGGCTGGGCCGTGCGGGCAATCGCCACCGCATCGCCCATGTGGTCATCGTGGGCGTGGGTAATGAGCAGGACATCCACGTTGTCAATCTGCTTGTATTCGTCAGGGCACGCGGGGTTGCCCGCCGTCCACGGATCAATGAGCAGGACCTTGCCCGTGGCGCTGACGATCCTGAAGGTGCTGTGCCCCAGCCAGGTAATCTCCACGTCACGTCCTAGTTGCATCCGTCTCCTCCCTGCTGCCGCTTCAGGAGTATCCTGCGCGGGCCGGCCGGCAACGCTCGGCTCGTGGCGGCCCTGGCACAGTCTACCGCATGGCGCTCCCGGCACCATTGGGAGACTAACTGTATACTGGTCGTACACAGCGAGGGGGAGATTAGCGAATGACGCCGGAGTTGGTGGGCATCTTGAGCGTCGGCGTCGCAATCGTGGCCGTCTTGCTGGTGTCCATGCAGCGTACCGATAAACGGTTCGAGCGCTTGGAGGCACGCTTTGACCGCTTGGAAACCCGCTTTGACCGCCTGGAGGCCCGCATGTCCGATCTTGAGCAGCGCCAAGCGCGGTTGGAGGGGTTGTTGGACGGTCTCCGCGAAGCGTTGTTCGAGCGCGCCGCTCGCTTAGGTTAGGGCACCATCCGGCGTGGGCCTGTAACCGGTGGCCTCGCGCCACCACATTCGAGACGATTCCAGGTGGGTAGGCCCGCTGCCAGCATTGCTCGTCTTTGATTGACGTGACCTGCTGGCCTTCGCTAGAATCCATATCTGACGACGGGGCGTAGCGCAGCCTGGTAGCGCGCAGCGTTCGGGACGCTGAGGTCGGAGGTTCAAATCCTCTCGCCCCGACCAAGTGGATGCCAAGTCCGGAGGCCGGCATAGCCCACCAGCCGGCAATTTTCCCTGCACCGGGTCGCAGTTCGGGCAAGCAGGTGCTTAGGGGGAGTCGTCGGCCCCCGCCGCACCACACCTGGCACCATCCGTGCGGTGGGGGGAGGCGAGTGTGGCGCGGCGAATACGAGCTTCCCGCGGTCGTTTGGCACGCCTCGCTCGCCGCGCGATGGACCGGCTGCCGCCGGCGATCCGGCAGCACCTCGACAACGTGACGATTTCCATTGAGGAGTTGCCGCGGTCCGATGACATTGACACGGATCGTCACGACCGGCCGACCAAGGTCTTCGGAGTCTATCGAGGGTGGCCACTGGCGACGCGCGGCGGGATTTACCACCTTGCCCTGCCCGATCAGATCGCCATCTTTCGGCGTCCGCTCCTCGCGCACTGTCGTTCTCAACGTCAGTTGGCTGAGGAAGTCTGGCGTACACTGCTGCACGAAGTGGGCCATCACCTCGGGTTGGACGACGACCAGCTCGCACGGCTGGAGCGTCGCGGGTGAGGACCGGCTGGTGCTGGAATTGCTGCTACAGAGAGGCGCAGTGGCATGAATAGAAGAGCCGTCATGTTCGCCGTCGCGGCCCTGGTTGCCCTGCTCGTTGGCGGCACCGGGACGCTCGTCGGACTCTACATAGACTGGTTGTGGTTCGACAGCGTGGGCTATCTCTTCGTCTTCCAAACGATGCTCACCGCGCGGGCCCTGCTCTTCGGCGCTGCCACGCTGCTCTTCTGGATCATTCTGCTACCCAACGTCCTACTGGCCCTGCGCTTTGCGCTTCGCGCTGTCGAGCGCCTCCCGATCCGCGTGCTGCAAAACGAGGCCATTGAGCAGTTGCTGGGCGGCCCGGCGCAGGTACAACCCTTGGTGCGGCTGACCGGGCAGATGGTGCTCCTCGGCGGTCTGGTCGTCGGGGTTGTGCTCGGACTTGGTGCGGCGGCGCAGTGGCCGGCGGTCCTGCGCTTTCTCAATGCGACCTCGTTCGGGACGCCCGACCCGATCTTTGGCCAGGATTTGGGCTTCTACGTCTTCGAACTGCCCGTGATCCGCTCGGCGGTGAACTGGCTCCTCGCCGCCGTAGCCTTGGTCGGAGCCGGGGTGCTCGCCATCTACGCCATCGCTTTCTACCTCGCCGACCCGAGCTTGCAGCACCTCCGATTTATGCTCCTGGGGCGCGGCCGGCCGGCCCGTACCCACGTCTTGATCCTGCTCGCTATCCTGGCGCTCATCCTGGCGGCCATCGTGTGGTTTCAGGGCTACGACGTGCTCTATCGGACGCGCGATCAGTTCTTCGGCGCCGGCTACACCGACGTATTCTTCCGCCTACCGGCCCTGCGCGTTATGGCCGGGTCCTTCGTCCTCCTGGCGCTACTGATCCTGGCCTCCATTCCCCGCGTGGACTACGTACTCCCCCTGGGAGGGCTGGGCATTACGGCGCTGGTGCTCGTCATCGGGCTGGTGGTGCTGCCGGCCGTGATCCAGCGGGTGCGGGTTGACCCGGCCGAGCTGGCGCGCGAGGCGCCCTTCATCGCCAACTCGATCCGGTTGACGCGGCTGGGATTCGCGCTGGACCGGATTGAGGAGCACACGTTTACGGCGGACGAGATGGTGCAGTCCAGTGAGATTGGGGCAGCCCAACAAACGGTGGCGAACGTGCGGCTCTGGGACCCGCGCCCGTTGCGCGACACCTACAACCAGATTCAGTCCATCCGCCTGTATTACAGCTTCGATGACGTGGACGTGGACCGCTACGAGATTGACGGCCAGGTCCGGCAGATCATGATCGGCGCCAGGGAGCTTGATCCCGACCGGCTCCCGGCCCAGGCCGCCACGTGGCAGAACCGGCACCTGCAATTCACACACGGTTACGGCGCCGTGATGAGTCCGGTGAACGAGGTCTCGCCGGAGGGGCTGCCGCAGTTGCTACTCAAGGACATCCCGCCGGAGGGCGTCCTCCCCCTGAGCCGCCCGGAGATCTACTATGGGATGCAGACCCACTGGTACGTCGCGGTCCGGACCGGCGAGCAAGAGTTCGACTATCCGCGCGGCGACGAGAACGTGTACACGACCTATGAGGGTGAGAACGGGATACGGGTCGGGTCGGTGTTCCGCCGCTTGCTCCTCGCCTGGCACTTGCGCGAGTTGAATATGCTCACCAGCCCGCATCTGCGAAACGACAGCCTGTTGCTCCTGCGGCGCAACGTGCCGGAGCGCGTGCGTCGTATCGCGCCGTTCCTCCAACTGGACCGCGACCCGTACCTCGTCATCGCCGACGGGCGCTTGGTCTGGATCGTAGACGCCTATACGACCACCGACCGGATACCGTATGCCCAACCGGTAACTGAGATCATCGCCGAAAATATGGCGCTGCAACCCACCGATCTCCAGGCAGCGGGGGCGTCGCAGGAGGCGCAGCCCGCGGCTCCCCCGGCGGTTCGAGTGCCGCGCAGGGGGAGATCGTTCAACTACATTCGCAACAGCGTCAAGGTCGTGGTTGACGCCTACGACGGGACGATCACGCTCTACGCCGCCGAGCCGGACGAGCCGCTCCTGCGGACGCAGCAGCGCATCTATCCGGGCCTGGTGCGACCACTCACGGAGATGCCCGAATCGCTACGTAAGCACGTCCGCTATCCCGAGGACCTCTTCCGGGTCCAGGCCGAAGTGTTCCTGACCTATCACATGCGCGATCCGCAAGTTTTCTACAACCGCGAGGACCAGTGGCAGGTGGCAACGGAATCCTTCGCCGACCAGCGGGTCCTCGTCGAGCCGTACTACGTCATCATGCGACTGCCCGCCGAGCCGGAAGAAGAGTTCCTGCTCATGCTGCCCTTCACGCCGGCCAAGAAAGACAACATGATCGCCTGGTTGGCGGCGCGATCCGACGGCGAGAACTATGGCACTCTGCTGCTTTACAAGTTTCCCAAGGAGCGCCTGATCTTTGGCCCAATGCAGATCGAGGCGCGGATTGACCAGAACCCGGAGATCTCGGCGCAGCTCACCCTCTGGAACCAGGGTGGCTCCAGGGTCATTCGCGGCAATCTGCTGGTCATTCCGGTCGGCAACTCCACGCTCTACGTCGAGCCTGTCTACTTGCAGGCCGAGCAAGGCCGCCTCCCGGAGTTGAAGCGCGTCGTCGTCGCCACCGGCAATCGGCTCGTGATGGAGCCGACGCTTGATGCCGCGCTCGCCAGCATCTTCGGTGAGGCGGTGGTGGCCGGCCTCCGTCCGAGTGTCGGGGCAGCCGCCGCGCCGGCCGCGGGCCAAGCCCTGGAGGGTGCCGCCGTCGCCGAGTTGGCCGCCCAGGCCCGGCAGCATTACGAGCAAGCCCAGCAAGCCTTGCGCGACGGTCAGTGGGCCGAGTTTGGCCAGCAGCTTGAGGCGCTCGGCCGCGTGCTGTCCGCTATGGACCAGTCACAGTAGCGCACCGCACCGCTACCTGCCTCACCTCCGGCGGCCCTCACCTTGCGCCCGTCCCCCCGCCGCAGCGGGGGGACCATAGGGGGGCTGATACCACTGTCCCCCGTCATTCCCGCGCACGCGGGAATCCATCCTGCTCATCCTTGCATCCTGAAAGTCCTGATGCAGACAAGAAACCTACCCCTGTCAGGGGGTGCGGTGTACCCATTATCAAATTCTCGCGTCATTTCTTGACAAATCTTCAGAATGAAATTAAGGTATAACAAGGATCACTCAATGTTCTTGGGTGATGAGCGGCAAGCCGGCAACGAAGGAGTTGAACAATGGCGACTGAGCGGATGCGGGTACTGGAGTTGATTCGGGAAGGGAAGGTCTCCGTAGACGAGGGCGTGCGCTTGCTCGAAGCACTCGGAGACGAACGGGCACCAGCGCCGCCGCCGGCGGGAGAGCGCCCGCTCGGAGAAGACTTTGTGGCGGAGATCAAGGCCAACGTTGGCCGTGTCCTCTCCGAAGAGACAGTGGAAGACCTCAACAAGACGGTCAGTAAGGTCGTGTCTGCTGTGACCAAGACGGTCGGTCCGCGCGTCCGGCGGGATGCGGCGTGGGGGCGGCGGCGTCGTGAGGAGCGCCTGGCGTCCGGCTGGCAGCCGTTGGCTGCTGAAGACGGACAGGTACCGGTTTCGCTGGCCGGTCGGCTGCTGGTGGAGAGCACCGGCGGCGGCCTGGTGATCGCGGCTCAGCCGGCTGCAGCAGCTCCCAAAACAGACGGCAGCGCCGACGAAACCGACGAGCCGGCTGCTCCGGCCGGTGCGGACGAGGGCACGCCAGCAGTCGAAACTCCCGAGGCCGCGGCCTGGGCGGAGGCCGGGGAGTCGGCCCCGGAAGTGAGCGCCTGGGCCGCTGCTACCGCGGAGCAATCAAGCAGCGAGGCCGACGGACAGCCGGGAGCCATCGCGACGGTCGAGCCGCTATCCGAGGGGCACAATTGGACCTGGTATGCCCTGCGCCGCGGCACCGATGCCATCATTGCGGCCTACCCGACTGAGGCGGATGACCACCTCGTGCCGACGTTGAAGGTCACAGTGCCGGCGCGGCTGGTGGAGATCGCCGCGCGGACCGTCGGTGGTGACATCGAGACCGAGCGTCTGGATAGTCCGCTCGACGCGCAGACGCGCGGCGGTAGTATCGAAATCAACGAGCACGGCCATCAGCCTGTCGTCGCCCGCACGGCCGGCGGCAACATCGCGGCCGGTGGACACCCGACACAGGCGAAGCTCCGCACCAGCGGCGGAAACATCCACTTCGCTGGCAACGCGCAGGAGCTTGACGGCAAGACCGCGGGCGGTAACCTGCGGCTCGCGGGACGGGTCGAGCGCTTCAACGCGCGCACGGCTGGCGGCAACATCGCTATCGAAGGTGCCCGCCTCATCGAGGGCACCCACCGCGCACGAGCCGCCGGGGGACGGATCAAGGTCTTACTGGCCGAGGATTCGTCGGTACGTATCCGGGCCGGCGCATTGGGCGGCGGCATCCACGTGGACTTGCCGGCTGCTGAGGGCGAGACCACCAAGCGAGGCCCTAACCGGCGTTATCGCGGCACGCTCGGCGAGGGAGCCGCCGACCTGGACTTGAGGTCCGTGGGTGGCTCCATCGAGATTGGGATGCTCCCCACCGAGGTGACGGCAGACTAACCGGTTAGCGTGACTTGGCACCTCACCTCCCGGCCCCGCTCTCATTGCGGCATAGGAGGGAATTACCCGTCCCCCCGCCGCAGCGGGGGGACCATAGGAGGGCTATCGGAGGCGAGCAGGATGCGGGTAGGAAAGCGCGAGCAATGCTCTCGTTAGCGTGGCCGGTCGGTATAATCCGTGAGCGCCGGCAGCCGATGGCGGGCACTGCCTTTAACACAGGTGTCTGCCGCTGGCGCGAGAGGATGGCAGGATGGCTGTAGTAACGATTGCTCGTCAGGAAGGTGCCTGGGGTGAAGAGGTGGCGGCGAAGCTGGCCGTCCGCCTCTCCGCACAACTCGTAGATCAGCAGCTCCTCGACCTTGCTGCGGCGCATTCCGGTGTTCCCGTTGAGGTTCTCTCAGCAATGGATGAGCGCGGACGGAGCCTCTGGCGGCATCCGTTGGACCTTTGGCGCACAGTGCCGGTACCGGTGCCGGATGCCGAGCACGCGGAGCATCACGGGCCGCCGGAGACGCGCTACCCACCGACGGGGCCGGTGGCGACGCATGAGCTGGATGTGCGCCCGACTGCCTACTGGGCCGCCGAGCACTACCAGCAGTTGATCGGTGAGACGATCAGAACGGTTGCCGACAAGGCGAGCCAAGGCCACGTGGTCATTGTCGGACGGGGTGGTCAGTGTGCGCTCGGCCCGGCTGCGGGTACCGTTCACGCGCTCCTCGTGGCGCCGTTCGACCTCCGCGTTGATCGCGTGTGCCAGGCCACCGGCGCCGACCCGCGTAGCGCCGCGGCGCAGGTGAAACGCAGTGACCGCGACCGCCAGGCGTTTCACCGGCAGGCGGGAGATGTAAACTGGCTCGACGCGACGCTGTACGACTACGTTATCAACACGGAGCGAGTGAGCGCGGACCTGGCAGCCGACCTGTTGAGCGCCGCTGCTCACGCGGCGCCCCCCTACCAACCGGACGCCGCGCTCATGGCCGCAGCGGCTCTGGCGTCGCACTAACGCTGCGCCGCAACCGGTCCTCGGCCCGGTTCGTTCCCCTCGACAGACCACGTATACGCTGGGTGTCGGACGGTGCCGCCCATGTAGTGCCCTGTGCCACCGCGGCTGTGATCACCGAAACTTGCCAATTGACCAAATGTTCTATAGAATAGAACAGTAGTCGGCGGCCGCTGGTTGCAAGGAAGAAAGGACGACGGTGATGGCAAAGAGCGCGACGGCCAAGCTGCGCCCCGGTCAGCTGAACGGGAAGCAGGCGGGAGAAAAGCGGAGCGAACGGGACCAGGCCGTGGACCAGGCGATCAGCCAGATCGAGCGTCAGTTCGGCAAAGGCTCGATCATGTGGCTAGGAGACGCCGGGACCCGACTGAACACCGGTGTCATCCCGACGGGTGTTATCTCCCTCGATATCGCCTTGGGGATTGGCGGTCTGCCCCGCGGTCGGGTGATCGAGATTTACGGCCCGGAGGGCGGCGGGAAGACGACATTGGCATTGAACGCAGTCGCCTCGGCGCAACAGGCCGGTGGGGTTGCCGCCTTTGTTGATGCAGAGCACGCGCTCGACCCGGTGTGGGCCGGTACCTGTGGTGTGGACGTTGAGCACCTGCTGGTCTCGCAGCCGGATACCGGCGAGCAAGCGCTGGAAATCACCGAGATGCTGGTGCGTAGTGGTGCCGTAGACTTGGTCGTCGTTGACTCCGTGGCGGCGCTCGTGCCACGGGCGGAGATCGAAGGGGATATGGGCGACTCCCTGCCGGGTATGCAAGCCCGGCTCATGTCCCAGGCGTTGCGTAAGCTCACGGCCGCGATCTCCAAGGGCCATGCGGTCGTCATCTTCATCAACCAGATCAGAGAGAAGATCGGCGTGCTCTTCGGCAATCCGGAGACCACACCTGGTGGCCGCGCGCTGAAGTTCTATTCGAGCATGAGGCTGGAAATCCGCCGCGCCGAAACGTTGAAGTCCGGGTCGGACAGCATCGGCATGCGGGCCAAGGTCACCGTCCGCAAAAACAAGCTGGCGCCGCCGTTCCGCGTCTGCGAGTTCGACATCATGTTCTCGGAGGGCGTGTCGCGGTTCGGCGGCCTGCTCGACGTTGGCGTGGACATGGAGATCGTGCGGAAGGCCGGCGCGCACTACTCCTTTGGCGAGACGCGCCTCGGTATGGGGCGCGAGAACGCGAAGAACTACCTCAAGGAGCATGCAGAGCTAGCCGGCGAGTTGGAGCGCCAAGTCCGCGCTCGCGCCGCCGACTTCCGCGGCATTACCGTCGCCACCGGCCAGCAATCCTAGCGATAGCGCCAAGCTGTAGGGGCGCGATTCATCGCGCCCAGGCACTAGTCATCGCGCCCAGCCGCCGTCCAGGGCCATGCATCGGCCCCGGTCCGAGCGTTACACCCCCTCTTCGCATGGTGGCGAGGGGGCCGGGTGGTGGGCCAAGGCCGCACCACACTTGGCCCTATCCGTGCGGCTTTGGCCGGTCAGGGGGTGAGGGCTGCCCCGCCCGCGGCTCCCCGCAGAAAAACCTACCCGTGTCAGGGGACCATAGGGGGGCCGTTGCTCTCCTCGGTCCCCGCCCGCTTTACCCCTCCTCGTTCATAGCGGCCCGTTATCCCGTATACTCCTAGAGGCCGATCTTGCCGGCGCTATAGTTGGCCGGCTGTACTCGCAAAAAATCGGAAAACTGTCAGCAAGGGGTGTGCCACCGTGTTCGACGTCGGCCCCATGGAGTTTGCCGTCATCATAGTCGTGGCTCTGCTGGTCGTTGGCCCGGAGCGTATTCCGGAGATCGCGCGGACGCTCGGGCGGTTCATCGGCCAGTTGCGCCAACTCGGCGGTGACATTGGCGATCCCATCCAGCAGGTGCGGGAAGCGCTACACGAGGGGATCCAAGAGGGTGAGGCGATTGCACACCAGATTCAGGCCGACGTTGAGGGTGTTCATGAGGACCTCCAGTCGGCCGCGGACTTGGCAAACGACCCGGCGGTAGCCGCACAGCCGGCCGCAACCCAGCCAGCCACGGTGCAGCCAACGGCGACGACGGGCGTTGCTGCACCCGCGCCCGACCCTGCGGCTGCCGCGCTTCAGGATACGGCACGGGAAGCGGCTGCGGTCATGGCCGCGAGCAGTGCGGATACGGCCCCGCACGACGACGACCTCGGGAACGTTGATCTCCCGGATGCCGCTGTCCCCACTGACACTCCTGCCGTTGACGAGCTTGACCCGGTGCAGCAGGCTATCGCGTCCATCGAAGCGAACGAGGACTATGCTCCCGTCGAGCCGGAAGCGGCGGCGGAAGAGACGAGCGATGGCGCTGCCGCCGTCACCGACGCGGCCGATGATGACGAGGCTGATCCGGTGCAGCAGGCCATTGCGGCTATCGAAGCGAACGAGGAGTACGCGCCCGTCGAGCCGGAGGCAACGGAACCGGAGGCAACGGAAGAGGAAACGAGCGACACTGCCGCCGACACCGATGATGATGACTCCTATGATCCGGTGCTAGACACCTTGGCGAGCAAGGTTGGCGATCTTCCTCAAGACACTGATACTGATGATGCGGCCGTGTCCGTCGGTCCTAGCGAGGAGCCGGACCTACCGGCCGAGGAGGCCACGAGTAAGGACGACGATACGCCCGCTGTGGCGGCCTCTTCTCAGGAGGCACCGGCCGCAGCGGACGCCGACACGATCCCGGAGACTGATGCCGAGGGCGAGGCCACCGAGTCACCGGTAGCGTCCAAAGCCGCGCTGTCGTCTCACGCCGATGGCGTGGCCGCTACGACCACCGACAACGCGGACGTACCGCTGTATACCGAAGTGGCGCTGCCGACGACGCCTACGGAAGCTGGTGACGCGCCGGATCGTGCGCCAGCCGACGGCCTGGCCGATTCCGGGACTGCCGCCAGCGCCCCGGACGGTCTACCGACGGAGGCTACACGATCCGCCGCCGCTCCAACGAGCAGTCTGATCGCAGCCGGTGAGGCGGTCGGTGGCGCAGCCTCGAATGCCGCGGCGGTTGCGGTCGCGGAGGAAGACGCGGTGCGCGTCGCGCTGGAGCCGGCGTTGTACGAGGCGTTGCAGGGCATGGACATCTCGCCTGAAGAGCGTGCCCGTGAGTTGATCGTGCTGGGCCTGTTCCGTGAGGGCCGGATGACTGCCGGACGTGCGGCCTGGCACCTGGGCCTGTCCGAGCAGGAATTCACCGATCTGCTGGCCTACAAAGGCATCAGCCTGACCTAGCTTGTGCTGGTCATCGTCCCTCGGTGCTGCGCTCCGGCAAGTCGCCGCCGAGATAATCCTGGTGCTGCCGCTATCCTGTGCGTTACGACGCGCCGGCGACTATCGCGTCGAGCGAGCGTCGGTGTAACCCTGACAATAGTATGACGGCCCGCATCGCGTTGACTCTTGCTCCCTGGGGCGCCGAGCCGCTGCCGCTGGTCCTCGATGTCGTCGCCGGCGCGGGGTACGACGGCGCGCTCGTCGAGGAGGACCACGTGCTGCCCTGGACCGACGAGTTGGGCCGCTATCGGGATTGGTGGGATGAGCGCGAGGTCCGGATTGCCGCCTGCCACCTCCCGGGGCTATGGCAGGAGCCAACGCAGTTGAAAGACGAGCTTGAGCGCCTCCAGCGGACGGCGGAATTGCTCGCCGAGCTGGAGTGCGAGCACGCGGTACTGTCGCTGCCGATCCGGCGCGAGCTAGTGCTTGTTGCGGGCTACCAAAACCTCCGCCAGCCCTTTGCCTTGACCGAGGGCAAGCTGCAATATCTCGGTGAAGCGCTCAACGTCGTTTCCGAAGTGTTGTTGGACTTTGGTCTCACGCCCTCCATCCGCAACCGTCTCGGCACGCAGCTGGAGACGGCTGAGGAGCTACACATCCTGATGGATGCCACTGAGCCGGAGTTGGTCTCCCTCACGCTGGACATTGGCCAGGCGATGGTGGCGGGCACGCGCCCCGAAATCCTGGTGCGGCAATACGCCTCGCGGATCGCCTTGCTGCTCTGCAAGGACGTGGACCTGACTATCCTCAAGGAGACACGCGACGAGCTTTACGACTACGACGAGTTCCTGCAGCGCGGCGGCATCGTGCCGCTCGGCCAAGGCCACCTCGACCTGACTCAGGTCTTGCTGCCCCTGATGAGTAGGCTGATGGATGGCGGCTGGCTCGTCGTTGACCCCCAAGGCCCTGAGCGAGCGCCGGTCGAGAGCGCCGAAACGAGCCGCGAGTACCTGCACGAGCACTTTGAGCTATGATAGGCCGGCCGTGCTCAGGACCGATGACCCAAGGTGCGGCTCGCTCAACTAGACGGCCAGGTTTGGGACATAGATGGTCGCAGGGATAGCTGCGAGCGCCTGCCCTAGGCTGATGGCTGCGGGCTGAGAGCTGGCTGCTCCTCGCGTATCCGATGCGTGAGCCACAGGCCGCCCACGGCCAGCAGTACGCCGACACCGACGAGCCACAGCGGGAGTAGCTCCGGGGAATCCGGCGGACCAACGACGTCGTTCACCGGATCCCAGTCGCCGAATCTGAACAGGAGCACGGCGACTAGGTTATTGAAGGCATGACCGAAGATGCAAAGAGTCAGTGAGCGCGTGCGGACATACCACCACCCGAACAGCGCGCCAAGCATCACTGCACCGACGGCCTGCCAGGGGTTGAGGTGTATCAGACCGAACAGTAGCGATGAAGCGATGATTGCCTTCGGCGCCGAGTAGTGCAGCAGCAAGCCACGCAAGATCACGCCGCGGAACAGGAGTTCCTCCGTGAGCGGTGCGACGATGACCGCAGCCAACAATGAAGCCCAAAGTGGTCCACCCACGAGCGTCTCAAGAAGCTCCTTGAGCCAATTGGGCAGTGGGAGCACCATACTCATGAGACTGTCTGCCTCGGCCACGACGATCATCGCGCCGAGCAGTGTCAGGACGACCGGCGGCCAGAAGGCGAGATGCACCGGGCGCAAAGGGAACAACTCCCGGAATGGGACGCCGGCCTTTTCACGGATGTACAGCATGACGGCCCAGCAGAAGATGATGGTTAACCCTGCCAGGGTTGCCGGATGGTTAAGCAGCCCGGCGATGTCCTCTGCGCTCCGCTCCGCCGCGTCGGCCGGCCCACTCAGCACGGCGAGAGTAGCCCAGACGAATAGGGGGATGACCAAGAGGCTACCGACGGCGAGCTGCACAACTGTCATAAAGACAGTGAGCCAAATAGCCTCGGCGAGCCGCGGATACGGCGGTCGCGGTGCCATCTCGGTCTGCGCTGGCGTTGGAGTCGTATCCACGGTGATTGTCCCCTCTGCTGCGAGGCGATTCTAGCGCACTGCGCGTCGCAGCCGGCCTATCCAGCGCGTGGAGAGGGTGCCCGGAGCCGAGGCCGGCGCCGGTACTGTGCCGAGCACGGGCAGGCTCAGGAGGGCGGTGACCTCGCCCGGCGTATTGAGCGTGCGCCGCAGCCCCGCCGCGACCCGGAGTAGCACGAGCAGTGCGGCAACGATGGCTAGGGCGCGCAGGACGGCTACCAACAGTCCGCGCCAGGGGATCAAGCGCCGCGGCGGGGCCGGGTCGGTGATGACCGCCACCTCGATCCGGGATTGCCCCGTCTCGTCGGCCACAAAAGCCGCGCCGTGCGGCTCCAGCGCGGCGGCCGTGGCCAAAGCGATCCGGTACGTGCCCTCGGCGGTGCCGGTAACAACGCCGATCCGCAGCGTGCGATGAATCTGTTGCGCCGAAAGCGCACCCACGATGGCGCCGGGCGGTGGTCGCGTCCCGAACTGTTCCTCGTGGCTTGCGGCTACGCCGGCCGCGAAGCTGCGACTCTCGACATAATCGCTGAGGTCCAGTAACACCTGCTGCACAAACTGCGCCCGCCGGTATTCCTGGGGGTAGCGGGAACGCAGGAGCAAGGCTTCGGTCGGCAGGATCGGCTGTACGAGTGCCCGCACTTCGGTGCCGTAGAGAGGCCGCCGCAATGCGAGCGTAAGATTGCTGCCCAGGGCCAGGACCGCGACGATTAGCACCAATCGGCGCCACTGCCATGCGACTCTGACGACACTCGTTCGCACGGTCATACGCCGCTCAAGGTGTCAACGGAGCTACATCATTGGCGCGCTGTGGTATGCAGTGACGCGCTAGGTCTGGACCACCGGTTTCCTCCGAGCAATGACCCGCTTGGTCGGTTACTCGTGGATCAGGATAGGCATACCGATCCCGGCCCATTGCCAGAAGAACCGTGATGTTGACAAGCTCATGTTGACACAGCCAAAGCTCATTGGCGCACCGAAGTTATCGTGCCACCAGGCGTAATGGAGCGCATGACCCTGATTGGTGAAATACTGCGTGTATAGCACGTTCTCCAGGCGGTAGTGTGCTGGGTGACCCCAGGGCAGGCCGATGGTGGCGCTGTCCATCACCTCGTTGTACACGCGACGGTTGATCGTATAGCGGCCGAGCGGCGTGAGACCCTTGCTCGCCAGACCGGTAGACACCAGATCGGTGAAGATCGGCCGGTCGCCTACGAACGCGGTGGCTCGCTGGTGATTGATACTCACCGCCAACCAACGCAGCCGTTCCCAGGTGCTAGTCGCGTGGGAGTCCGCGGAGTGCAGTTCCATGTCGGAGATTGCATCGCTGTGTGCGGACAAGACGGTGTCCAGGTCCGGCTTGCGAATCTTCGCAGCGGCCAAGATCTGCCGCCAGTTCACCGTGCTGGGCAGGCGCAGCGATGTCCCCGGCTGCCACCCATGCAGCTGCGCGAGTGCGGCGCCGAGCCGTGCAGGATGGACTCCATCTTGGTGTAGCTCCAGGCGCGCACGCTGAAAATACTGCGCTGGCACACCGCCGACGAGGTGCTCCCGGCTGGTCGGCTGGCCGAAGATGGTTGTGCCACCATAGTGGCGGAAGAAGCTCAGAAACGGCTCACGCACCGTAAGCCCGCTTTCGGGAAAGTACTGCCCAGGATCGGTCACGGCAAGATCGGTCACGGCGACACTTGGATACGTGGCCGGCGACCTGCCTGTCGCTGCCAGGTATTCCTCGGCAAGCGGGGGGAGCACGACACCACGCTGACCCGGCCACCGCTCGAACCGCGCCCGCTCAAACCACTGGATGCCGACGCCATCCTCAAGGTACTCCGGTGTGATGGGCAGACCGAACGGGGCTTGCCCTCCATTGTCGAGCCAGAACTGGGCGAAGTCCAGCGCCACCGTGTGGCCGGTCTCGGGAAAGCGAACCCCCGGCTGTCCTGCGGCTGCCGCCCCCACGAGCCGCGGTCCCACGGCCGTCGCGATACCTGACGCGAGGGCAGCGCCGGCTACCTGGAGTGCCCTCCGGCGCGCATACCCAATCGGTCTTGCACTACCCGTCGCGTCATTGGATTGTGTGGCCCCATCAGAGTGCCGTACTCTCTGCATCTACACTCCCCCCTTCACCCTCGCTGGGAAGGCTGCTGTGCCAGTCTCCGTTAGCCGACTGCAAGCATGTGCTGCGTCTCTATCGAGAGCATAGCATTGACACGGTGGCACGACCGCGCTAGAGTGCCCCACTAACTCTTCCCTGGAGGCAATCTCGCCGGCTCTCCATCCCGATTAACGACGGGGATGGCGGCGGCGACACGCCAGCGGCCATATAGCTACCGCCAACCCGGTGCATCTCGCCGCAGGACTCCCTACTCCGGCCGCCGGTGGCAACAGTAATAATGCGCGAGGAGCGAGAGTGATGGCACGAACCTACCGTGTGGGGGTGGTCGGCATGGTGCATGATCACGTCTGGGGGCTGCTCCGATCCTGGGAGCAGCTACCCAACGTGACCATCGCCGCTGCTGCCGACCCTCATGAGGAGCTACGCGCTCGGATCGAGGCCGAATACGGTGTGTGCGCACTGTATGAGACCTATGATGAGTTGCTTGAGCGCGAAGACCTCGACATCGTGAGCTGTACTACTGAGAATGCCCGCCACGCCGAGGTCGTCGAAGCGGCAGCGGCACGCGGTCTGCACGTCCTCGTCGAGAAACCGATGGCCGCCAGCCTCGCGCAGGCGGAGCGGATGGTCGCCGCGGCCAGCTTTGCGGGCGTCAAACTCTTCCTCAACTGGCCATCGAGCTGGCAGCCGCCGCTCCAGCACGCGATCAAGCTGGCCCGCGAGGGCTTCATCGGGCAGGTCTACGAAGCGCGTTACCGCGGTGGGCACACCGGCCCGCGCGATCTTGGCTGCTCGCCGTATTTCTACTCCTGGCTCTACGATGCCGAACTGAACGGCGGCGGCGCCTCGGCAGACTACCTCGGCTACGGCACCGGCTTCGTCTACGACGTGCTGGGCATGCCGTCGGCGGTCGTGGGCCTGGCCGGACGATTAGTCCAGGATTTCATCACCGTGGACGATAACGCCCGCCTGCTGCTGGAGTATCATCGGGCCATGGCTCTGGTGGAGGGATCGTGGACGCAGGCCCGACCGCTGCCCGGCGCCGCTGCCATTTGCGGGACCGAGGGAAACCTCGTGGTCGAATATGGCGGTGATCTGACGTTGTATCGCCGCGGCGTGCATGAGCCGGAGCCGCTTGCCGCGCCGCCGCTGCCGGCAGGCGCCCGCTCCGGTCCCGAGGCCTTCCTCGGCGCCATCATGCGCGACGAGCCAATCACCGGTCCGTCCAGTCCGCTCCGGGGACGCAATATCCAGGAAGTGGTCGAAGCCGGCTTCCAGGCTATTCGCACCGGGCGGAAAGTCTCGCTGCCATTGCCGCCCGGCGCCGGCAGTGGTGCCTAACACCAGCAATGACTGCCGGCGTGACGCGGAGTGTCGGACGAGAGAGCGAGCGCGCATATGCCTGATAGCGGTGCGCCGACGCGCCGGCTCGTGCATGTCGGCTTCGGCAACTCCGTCGCCGCGGACCGCATCGTCGTCGTGGCCGCGAGCGACTCGGCGCCCATCAAGCGGCTCGTGCAGACGGCGCGGGAGCGCAGCCAAGTGATTGACGTGACCTTTGGTCATCGGACTAGGTGTGTGCTCGTCTTGGACACCGGGCAGGTCGTGCTGGCCGCGTTGAGCGCCCGCGCGATAGCGCGGCGTGTCGGCTTGAGCCATGAAGACGATGGCACCTGACTGCCCGGCGTTGAGTAAGGCCACGGCTGGCTAACTTGCCTCTGGTTGCTTCGGTAGTAGCCGCAGCGTGGCGCGGGCCTCGCGCTCGATAGCTGCACGCTTCAACAGCAGTGGATGGCCGGAGTCGACGCGCCGCCACGCGCCGATCTGGTTGGCATAGTCGCGGCTGAGGGGATGGCCCGACTGACCACCGGCGAGCGCGGCGGTTGTCTCGCCACCGGGGGCGAAATCCACGATGAGCCGGTAGGAGGGGATCGCTGCGGCCCGGTCGTATAGCGCGGCCGGCTCCGGCGGCGAAGCGAACAGGGTGTCGTTGTCGCCGGGCACCGGTAGCGGCCCACGGTTGAATAACCGGCCGATGATTCGCTGGGTGCCGAAGGGGTGCGAAAAGGTGACCCGGTGGATGGCTGCCAGTTGCCAGCGGTGTGGTTCCTCGCTGGCGCGTTGCCGCAGTTCGGTCACGGCTGCGGAGAAGCTCCGTTGCAATGCCTGGCGCAGTTCCACATCTATCACCGGGGAGGCAGCGTCACCGGCCGACCGTTCCTGGGCCGCGGCCTGCTCTAAGCGCTCGATCAGGCGGCGGGAGTGGCGGAAGGCAAAGGTGTTGGCGCTGGCTATGACAGGGTGTGGGCCTTTCCCCAGGTAGCCGGCCGCCAGATTGCCCACATCGCTCACCTGCGCCGCGTACAACTCCTGCAGGAGGGCGCGCCGCCAGAGCATGTAGACCGCTGCGCCACCGCTCTCCGGGACCATCATGCCGTCCCAGCGCGCCAGGAGATCGAAGGTCTCAATCTCGTATTCGCCTTGCGGCGTTAGCCACCCCCGGTCTTCCAAGGCAAGCACGGCAGCTACCCAGGCGCGACCAGCCAGCGAGACGGTATCGGCTTGCATGGTGCGGCAGTATTCGTGGTCGAATGCCTTGCCCTCCGCGAGGAGTTGGGTGATGCGACGTGCCCGATAGGGGTCTAGCCACTCGTGTCCCAGGTTGTACTCATGACGATGCCCACCGGCATCAGTATCACCGGCGTCGGATGATGCGGACTGGGGCGAAATATCCTGATTTGCAGCCACCGTGAAGCCAAGTGGTGGGTCGAACTCCGAAGGGAGTGCGTCGAAAGGCACGAACCCGCTCCACGCATAGGAATCGTCCCATCCTGGCAGTGGCAGTAGGCCGTCGCCCCGCGCACGCACGGGAATGGAGCCGGCTGCCTGGCGGCCGATGTGTCCGTCCACGTCGGCGTAGACAAAGTTCAGCGGTGGCGCCGGCCACTGTGCGAGCGCCGCGCGGAACTCGTCCCACGAGCCGGCCCGGTTGAGGGCCAGCAGGCTCGTCACCAGGCCGGGCTGTTCCAGTACCGTGCTCCGCAGGGCAAGCTGTAGATGATCCGCCGGAGTTCCCTGGCCAAAACCGGCCGGCGGCGGATTGATGATCGGACCGTGCCGTGTGACTCGGACCGTCTCGACGACGGGCTCCGACCAGCCCTTGACGGCGATAGGCTCATCAATGGTCTCCGCCTGCCGGTGCTGGCCGGTGTCGGCTAGATAGGTAGACGGATCATTGGCGACTAATTGCTCGACGTAGAGGTCGTTGGCATCCAGGATAGCTGCCGTCATGCCCCAGGCAATCCGGCGGTTGCGGCCAATGAGCACGCCTGGTGCTGGCGGAAGCGAGCCGCCAATCACGTCATATCCGGCGCCGCACAAATGCACCTCGTACCACGGGACCGGTAGGTGCGGAGCAAGGTGGGGATCGTTTGCCAGCAGGGCGCCAGCGCCGGCCGCTCGCTCTGCGCTGACCGCCCAGCCGTTGCTCGCTCCCGGTGGTGCTGCTTGGGCCTGGGATGGCTGGTGTGGCCCGCCGAGGCTGTAGTCAACGGCGCTATAGTCGAGGCCGGCCGGGACATGGATGGACTGCGGCGGATTCTCGCCGGCAAACGGCTCGGCGGCCAACGCTCGTTCCGCTCCGACTCGCGCCACGGCCTGACCGCGGAGCCATTTGCCCTGCCAGTCCGCTGCTTGTCCGAATGCCATGTACTTGGCAAAGGCCAGGCAGTCAGTGGGTGTCCAGGGGGCTGGCCGGGCACGCAACATCGTGAACTCCAGCGGTAATCGGCCGGCGCCACTACACTCCCCAATCCAGGCGTTGACGCCAGCACAGTAGGCCTCGAGCGCCTGCCGTCCCTCCGCCGCTAAGTCGTGCCACTCGGCCTGTGCTGCGCGGCGAAATCCCAACCGCCGCAGCAGACGGTCGGCGTCGAGCACCGGTGGCCCAACCAGCTCCGCCAGCGTCCCGGCGGCCACCCGCCGGCCGGCCTCCATCTGCCAGAGGCGATCCTGTGCCGTGGCGTAGCCTTGGCCGAAGAAGAGGTCGCTGGCGCTGGAGGCGAAGATATGGGGAATGGACCAGCGATCACGGACAATCTCGATCTCGCTGTCAATGCCGCCCAGCCGCACCGTGCCCCGGTGACGCGGCAGCGACCGCTGTAGCCAGTACCCGACCGCGCCAGCCACCGCAGCACCACCGAGCAACGCACCAATGAACCGCTTCATCTTCCCACCTCCATCGAGGGTGGCTGGGTCTGAGTGGCTGGAACGTCAGTTCTTGTGCCTGAATATCTCAAGGCTGCCAACCCGATGCCACAACTCAAAGTCTCTCGCTAGGAGGGCTTTGAATGCTAGGTATTCCGCATTAGTAAAGTACGATGGTTTTTCTGTGGAAATTACAGCATATTCTAAAACACTATTCCAAATCCTTTGCAGTTCGTTCGCCGCAGCGTAACCGTGTTCGACTAGTGGACCCATGATACTTTCTTCTGCGAGGTTGGATGGGTGGGCCAGGCGAGATGGCAACGATCCTGGCCCAAGATACCAGTACACAAGATGGTGAATTGGTGCGTAGACGCCTTTCTCAATCGCTCCGTCTTCCCGAATCAACTCCGCGACTTTCCTCAGGTCATAACGCGCCTCGCGCTGTGACCAGTCCCATACAAGCGCGGCGCTCCCGGGGCTAAAATACGCTACTCCGGCAACGATAGTCAAACCGGCACAGATGTAAGCTGCGTAACGCAACGGCCCCTGTAAGCCATAAGCCATGAGGATTGCCAGCGGGGGGAGGATCTGAAGCAGAGGAATTGCGACGCACTGCGATCCCATAACAGGCCAGTGCCGCGACAAGCAGGCAGAGGGTACCGAAAAAACGGACGGTGATCAGACTTTCCCCGAAAAGAGACATCACACCTGCCAGAGCAAAGGAAATCCCTGGCGGTTTGTTGTCAAGAAGCTCCAAGTAAGGAAGATGACCGACTCTCAAATGGGAGGCCATTATGATGAAGGTGCTTTCATCCCAATCAATCACCTCCTGCCGTAAGTTGCCCAGGCGGGTTAACAGCAGCAGGACGGAGAAGATGAGTGCCCAGAGGAAAAAGTGAGTAGGTCTTGAGCGAGGCGACATCAATGCTGCCATGTGTACCCCGGGTCGCGATGTCGGTGAGCCAAGCCTGACCAGCGCGGCTAGATGGAAGCCGTGGCCAGTGCGTAACTTGGCTCGCGCGCCGTAACCGAGCCAGTTGATTGTACCGGGAGCGGCGGCTGCGAACCGGGTGGCCCATCGCCGGATGCTGTGAGAGGAGGAGGTGCTGCGGCAAGGGGACGGCGATACCGCTTGAACGGCTGCTTGGTTCCGATTAGTTTCCAACCACCAGAACCGATGAGGTCTGCGGCCGCCGATACTTCACTCTGGTTTCCTGGCACGAGCCTAAGCGCGTGGAGCACAGGTTTCATCCCACTGCAACCGCTAGCGTGAAGCTTCACGCTTTAAGTGTAGCTGGGTGGACTAGACTGGACGAAATCGAGAACCGAGGCTTCCTCGTTGGTTGCCCCGTCCGCCGGCATGGGGACGGTGTACGTCAGCGTGGCTGCGTCGTCCACCACTTCGATCCCCTGCACGAAGTTGCGCAGCAGCGCCTTGCGCTCCGGGAACGTCCCCCGCTGCAGCAGCGCCCGGAAGTCCGCCACGTACCCCCTGATCTCCGCGGTGTCAGGCAACTCCACCCGGCGCAGCTCCAGTTGACTGGCGGTCTCCTCCCGGGCGGCCGCCAACTGGTCCTGCCGGTGCCGCAGCGCCAGAATGCGCGGCGAGAGCGCCTCCAGCGTCAACGCACTGGTCTCCAGCGCTTCATAGAGCCGCTCCAGCCGGCGGCCCACGTCGGCCAGCTCTCCTTCGACCGCTTGCAGCCGCCCGGCCACCTCGCCGGCCACGGCGTCAATCTCCTCGGCGACCAGCGTCACCAACTCGGTGATGGTGGCGTCAGTCAGGATGCGTTCCCTGATCTTCTCGACGATGAACCGCTCCACCTTGGGCGCATTGAGGTAGCGGGACGGGCAGGTCCCGGCGCCCTCGCGGTACAGCGTGCCGCAGACGTAGTAGGCGAACTGCCCGCTCTTGGCCCCGTGGCCAACGTAGGGCTTGCCACACCTGCCGCAGCGCAGCAGGCCGCTCAGCAGAAACGTGCTGCCCACCCGACCGGGCCTCTGCGTCACCGGCGACCGGGCCCGGAGTGCCTGCTGGACCTGCTTGAACCGCTTTTCGGACACCAGCGCCGGCCAAGCGCCTGGTACCCGCACCGGGTCCGGAGCCGGCACGCCCTTGATGGTGCGCCCCCAGACGGCGGTGCCGGTGTAGGCTTCGTTGGTCAGCAGGTAGTGGAGGCCACTCTTGTACCAGCGTTTGCCCCGGTTGGTGATGCCGCGGTCATTCAAGTCCTTGCAGAGTTCCTTCAGGCCGTGGCCCCGCAGGGAGCGCTTGAAGACTTCCCGCACCACCGGCGCGCTGGCTGGGTCTACCACCAGCGTGGGGCGCTCCTTCGCACCGTCGCTGACCTTGACCCGCCGGTAGCCGAACGGCGCCCGCGACCCCAGGAAGAAGCCGCGGGCGGCTGCCTCACGCATGCCCCGCGTGACCTCCTGAGCCAGGTTCTCGGAGTAGAACTCGTCCACGCTCTCGATGATGGCTTCCATCAGCCGCCCGGTGGGCGAGTCGTCGGCGTGCTCGGTGATGGAGACGACCTTGATCCCCTTGCGCCGGAGCATCGCCTTGAACGCGACCGCGTGCTCACGCTTGCGGGTGAAGCGGGAGAACTTCCAGACCAGAATGACCTGGAAGGGCGCCTGGGGACGGCCACCGGCATCCAGCATCTTGCGAAACTCCGGTCGGTCGGCGACCCGCCCACTCTCCGCTTCGTCCACGTACTCGCGAGCCACGACATAGTCGTGCTGGGCGGCGTAGTTCCGCAGGGCGCGCAGTTGGGCGGCGACGGAGAGGTCCACGTCCTGCCGGTCACTGGACACGCGAGCATACAGGGCTGCTGGGGTCGGGTCCGGTCGGTTAGGCATTGGGGTCGCCTCCTGTTCCTTGTTCCTGCTCGGCCCGACGGGCCTGGAGCCGCTCGTAGCGGACGGTCTGGCGCCACTCCCGCTCTTCCATGTACAGCCGGAGGGCCTCACGTACCAGATCGCTCATGGTGCGCCCCTCTGCCCGCATGACGGCCCGCACCTGGGCCGCCATCGCCGGGGGCAGGGAGAAGGTGATGGTCTTGGTGGTGCGCTTCATGGCCGCTCCTTGTACGACTTCGTCTTACATAATTATGTGCCATGCCGGCCATCCAGTCAAGGCAGTGGCGGAGCGCACTGAGAGTTCTCCGGCCGGGGCGCGGTGGTCCTGCCTCCTATGGTGCTGATCCGGCGCCGCCGGCGTAACGTCTTGAAAGGGAGGGCTGGCGTGCCCCTACTGGAGGACCCGCAGGTCGCGGCGATGGCACCGCTGTCGTTGACGAACGTTAGGCTGCCGTCTTCTGGACCCTCCCAACGGTCCCGTGTCGCTGTTCGGCCAAAGGAGGTGAATACTGGGAGAGCTTACTTGTCTGCCTAGCTGGCGTTCACCGTTTCGAATTCGCGGACGCGCTCGGCGACGCTGCGCAACCATCCGGTTAGCACCGCCAACTGGGGTTCGTCCCACCGCCGGTCGGTCTGACACACAAGATTATCGCCCATTCCCGCAGGGGCGAATAGGCCAGTATTCAGCGCGTCGGTCCGGAGTGCCTCCACCGCATCCTGCGAGACGTTTGACTTCCTTAGCACCGAGTCGAAGCCCGTGTAGATGTTCTGCCGGTACGCCGATGGTGGGTAGCCGTAGCAGACGACGACCAGAGCACCGCTGGATACCGCGTTGAGCGAGAACCCCTTGAGGCCCCATTTGATTCTCATACCGTCCTGCTTCCCAAGTGCCAGCACGCGCTCGTAGACCATTCTGCCGTTGTCGTCCAGCGACTCCAAGAACTCGATTTCGTTGGTTCGGCTCTGACGCCGCTTGAACTCTGTAGAGGCCTCCTTGTCATCCGGCTGGAGATCGGTCGGCTGACCAGCGTCCTGCGGCGTGACATCTCGGCCTGGCAGCACTCGCAACAGGACCTCGACTTGCTCGGGTTCCACTTGGAAGAACTCTCGGGAGGGGTTTATTCGGTTCGGGCCGAAGGCCGTATGTAATGCCCGCTCTATCTCAGCAGCTTCTCTGTCCTCGATTTCCCGGGCGATGACGCAGTCAAAGGGAAGCGGCACACCTGTCGTGTACAGATCACCCATCCTTTGCTGCACGTCCGGCCTATCGGTCATGCCGATTTTCACGATCCCCGGCATCGCCGCATTGGTCAAGACGTAGACGATGTTCGGCATTGCCATTGCTCCTTCGAGCCGACCAAGTCTGGACGTTCGCCCGCATCGCCGCCGACCTCCGTCTACTCGGTATCCGTATCAGTTTTCAAGCCGCCGCCACTCGCACCCAGACAATGCCGTCAACGTGCTCAAAGTGCCTATCCGCCGAAACCAGGTCGGCTCCAGTCTCCATCGCGTGGGCGGCGATCCAGACATCGTTGGTCGGAATGGGGCGGCCTTTCGCCCGCAATGCCGCGGCTATCCTGGAGTAGCGGTCCGCGGTGACCGGCCCCACGTCCACGAAGGATGAATAGGGGCTGTCGAGCAATGAGCGGAGGTCGGCGGCATTACGCTCGAAGCGCGTACCGCGCCGGAAGCCGTACATCAACTCGCCGACCACGACAGCGGAGAACAGGACCTCTTCGGCCCGCCGCACCAGTGCCGCAACCTCCTCGTGTCCCCGCATCAGCAGGGAGTAGGCATTGGAGTCCAGGAGCACCTTCATTGCCAGGCCGCCTCGTCAATGATCTCGAACTCCTCCAGGGCAGCCTGCAGCTCATCCGCATCCACCTGGGACCAGGTCCCGATCAGATGGTCCCAGGCAGTGCCTACAGTATCCGGCCTCGCTGCACCGTCCGCCAGACCGGCCCCCTTGCGGAGCAGCTTGACTGCGGCTTGGTTCAAGGAGACTCCTTCCCGCTTTGCCAGGCGGCGCAGACTGGTGCTCAGGTCGTCGTCGAAGCCTCTGACCGTGATTTGGTTCAAGGGCGTCACCTCCGGTGATGCAAGAGTGATGCAGATAGCATCACTTTACTTGGCACGTTCTGGCGGGTCAAGCGGTTCCACCTGTGCTCAACCGCATTGCGCCACACACCCGCCGCTATCTCTGACCCGCTCACCCATGTGGCGAGCCGAGTGGCAGGCCTCGCCCCCGCACGCGCCGCTCCTGGCGGGCCGTGTGTGACCAGAGCACCATATCGAGGACGCGCACTTTAGAGAGCGGGACCGTCACGGAGGGTAGGTTGTTTGCATAGGCGTGGAGTGCGGCGAGAGCGGCAGCATTCTCTTGGCCTAGCCTCCGAGTTGCCTGCTGGACGGCTACTGCTTGCGCCGCATACCCGCTGGGTGTAGCGTCCCCGTCGTCTATCCTGAGGCACCCGCGTACATAGTCATCGGAGGCTGCCACGAGCCGAGGACGCAGCAGGTGCAGGGCCTTCGTTGGGGCGACGTCGCCTACGCCATTTATCGCAGCCATCTGGGAGACCAGCTCACGGACGGCAGCGATCCCCCGGTAGACTTTGGAGTAGGCATCGTCTAAGAGGTCCAGATCGTCAGGGATGTCTTGTAGTTCTGGCAATGGACGGTCACACCACTGTCGCTGGAATTCCTCTGGGGCCCTCGACCACGTAGGCTTGATCGCCCGGAACTGGCGGTAGGTGAGACGGTCACGTCGGTCATGATGGCGAGGGGTCCCGTCGCGGTCATACACTCGATAAACATTGAGTGCGATATACCTGGCCAGGTGCTGTTTGCACTGACCAATGACTTGGCCAGACTGAAGCCGGATCGTTGGGTCTTGCATCGAGGCCTCCAGTGGAACTGCGGCCACTATACCCCGGCAGCCCACACCGGTCCAAGGCACACATTTCGCCGCACTCATAGAGCCGCACAACCGCACCGCGGCCGGCCAACTCCTTCGCAGCGTAGCGGGCAACCATCGTCGGACCCTGCCAGCGACCGGGCCGCATAACTTCCGGCAGCGATGCACCCGTCCGGACTAACGTCTGGGCCATGCCGAAGGCAGCCTCTTGCCCACTGACGCCAAAACGCGCCAGCATTGGGCGCTATGAGCGAAATACGGCATGCTTGTGATGGCGTGAACGTAATTGAAGCAGCCTCAATGGTCCTTCGCGGTGCAGGCGAGCCGCTGCACTATCGCGAAATCGCTAAGCGAATGCTCGCACAGGGACTGTGGGCCACGGGAGGCAAGACGCCTTGGCAGACGGTGAACGCCCGGCTCAGCGTTGACATCAGAGAACGGGGCTTAGCCTCAAGAGTCGTTCGTGTGGGCCCCGGCCTATTCGCGCTGAACCCCAACGTGCCTAACGAACCTCCTCCGGTTGAGCCCCCTCAGTGCCCGGTGCGAGAGAAGAACGAAGACACAGGCGCTAGATTGACCTTTCCCGACGCAGCAGAACGGGTCCTAGCAGAGTCCGGCAGCCATGAGCCGTTGCACTACGTTGTGCTCACCGAGTGCGCGCTTCAGCGCGGGCTGATACGCACAGAGGGCCGTACTCCTGCTGCGACAATGTACTCTTCGATCCTAACCGAGGTACGTCGCCAGGAGATCCACGGTGAAGCCCCACGCTTCGTGCGGCACAGTGGGGGCAAGGTTGGATTGACTGCTTGGCTACCCGTTGAGGTCGCAGGGCTTGTCGCAGAGAAAAATCGCGAAGTTCGGCAATCACTACTCGATAGGGCTCGTGCCGCATCCCCAGACGAATTCGAGGATCTCGTGGCCGCGCTTCTCGTAGCGCTGGGCTTTGCGGACGTGGAGGTCACCAAAAGATCTGGCGATGGCGGAATAGATGTTCGCGGCATGCTGGTGGTAGGCGGCACGGTGCGCATCCGCATGGCAGTGCAGGCGAAGCGCTGGAAGAGCAATGTCCAGGCACCAGTTGTCCAGCAGGTCCGTGGCTCGCTGGGGGCACACGAGCAGGGTCTGATCATCACCACGAGTGATTTCAGCCGTGGTGCTAGGGACGAAGCGACGCGCTCCGATACCGCTCCGGTCGCTCTGATGAGCGGTGAGCAGCTGGCCGTACTGCTGGCCAAGTACCAGATCGGCGCCCGTGTCGAGAGCTACGAGGTCTTCATACTGAACAAGGCCGGAGATGTGGTCGAATGACGCCTACAGCTGTCCGCGGTCGTAGAGCCGCGCGACGGCGCCCTCGCCGGTCTGGTCTGTCTTGGAACGTCGCACTGTACCCATCCGCTGCCGTCGGTTTCAGTAGCGACGTCGGCCCACGTCAGAGCCGCGACCTCGGAGCGCCGTAGCAGCGCATCGAACATCAGCCGGCAGAGGGCCACGTCTATGCGCCCGCGCCATGCTGCAGCTACAAGACGCAGTGCGACCGGCAGGTGTGTCAAGAATAGACGGCCACCACACCAGCAAGGCTTGGGTTTGACAACGGGGGTGTATGCCTAAGTTGACTGGTCTTCTCGAGGCAGGACGTACTTGGCGAGCCGGATTCCTTTGGCAATCTCCGTTCCATAGGACCGATGCCCGGTGGCTCGCTCCGCGAGGTCATATAGATCGACCCTCGACAACTCGTGGGCGTACTTGACCCCGAACAGGTGGATTTGAGTTACCATTTCGCCTTCTGGCGCAGTCTGGTACATCTCCCGCAGTGTGGCGATCGCCACCGCTTCATTCATGTGTCAGTATCCCTCGTCGGCAGCCGCCGGTGGTCTGGCGGCCGGTCCGTTGCCCCCTGCGCTTTGTGACCATCACCCCGTTTCTGCGCTTGCCACTCCTACCGGGCCTTATGTGACCAGAGCACCATATCGAGGACGCGCACTTTGGAGAGCGGGGTCGTCACAGAGGGCAGGTTGTTCCCGTAGGCGTGGAGCGCAGCGAGAGCATCGCCGTTCTTCTGGCCCAACTTGCGCATGGCCGTCTGGACTCCTACGGCTCGCGCCGCATACCCGTCCGGCGAAAGATCGCCTTCGCTTATTCCGAGGCATTCACGCACATAGCTGTCGGAGAGCGCCACGAGCCGAGGGCGCAGCAGGTGCAGAGCCTTCGTTGGTACGACATCGCCCACATCATCTGTCTTAGCCATTTGGCGGACCAACTCACGGATGGCATCAATCCCCAGGTAAACTCTGGAGTAAGGATCGTCTATGAGGTCTAGGTCCCAGGGGACATCCAGCAGCTCCGGCAGCGGTTGGTCACACCACTGTTGAAAGAAGGCCTCTGATGGTCGCCTTCGCCACGCATGCATCCTCTCGACCGCCCGGAATTGGCGGGAGGTGAGACGGTCGCGACGGTCACGAGCGGGTGCCCCATCACAGTCATAGCCTCGATATTGGTCGTACCTGATGTACCAGTCCAGGTGCTGTTTGCACCGCTCAATGGATTGGCCAGATTGTAGCCAGATCTTAGGGTCTTTCATCAGAGGCCTCCCGCTTCATCATAGCCGGCTGCCATCGCGGGACCAGCGGCGGCACCGCCGGCGGCTGGGCGTAATGGAGTCTGTGGTCCGCGTCTTGCTCTCCCTGCTGGTGATATTAATCGCTACTACCCTGGTCGTAGCGGCGCTGGTCATGATAGGCACCCACGTCGTGCATCTGTTTGCGCCGGAGTTCTGGCACTGGCTGACGGACCAGCAACTCGCCCGCTTGCCCTTGCTGTAAGAATGGCGGCTGTGATGGATTGCGCTTACGGCGCATTTGAGGGTGCAGTCCCATAGATGCGCAGTTCCGTGTGGCGGGCAAGCACGTCGAAGTCAGCGTCGTGGTGCAGAATGGGCGTGCCGGCACGGATGGCGGTGGCCGCGATGAGGCAGTCGATCAACTTCCGGACGGTCTCTCCTCGCCGCCGGCACCGACGATAGAGCGCGGCCGCCTCGTCGTAGTCCGCCGCCAGGGTTGGTATTACCACCGCTCGTGCCAGCAGCCGCCGCAGGCTCACCAAGTGTGCCTCGTCCCGTGCTCCGGCCAACACTTCCATCCGCACCGCATCGCAGACCGCAAGCTCTTCCGCCAGCAGTTCGTCAACGACCTGGCACACCGTCGTGCCCGTGTTGCGCAGGAACTCGACCCACGCCGAGGTATCGACCAGGATCACGGTGCGCGGTTGGAACGCATGGCGTCGAGGTCGCCCTCCCATCCGCTCCCTCGCAGCGCGCGGGCTTCATCGACCGAGGCGGGTTCGGCCGCCAGCAGCCGCAGCGCGAGGTTGATCGCTTCGCGCTTGGTGGTGAGCCGGTACCGCCGCATGACCTCGGCGCAGGCTTGATCGTCAATGTCCACGTTGGTGCGGGCCATACACGTAGCATACACTCGAAGGTGCCGGCTGGCCAGCCCGCCTACGGGAACAGGCGCCACGCCACGAGCACACCGATGACCAGCAGGACGACCAGCGCGGCGACGACTAGGCCCAGCCTGAGCGCCAATCGTCTCGTCCTGCCGTGCGCGACGCGCTCCTTGCGATACGCCTCCGTCACCTCCTCGTATGCGGCGCTGCTGGCGGAGGCGGCGTCCCTGGCCTCGTCCCGTTCCCGCTCCAAACCCCGCACGGTCCGTTCAAGCTCGTCCCCCCTGCTGATAGCGCGGCGCAGCAACTCAGCGTCGCTCAACTGCTCCGGTCCCTGCAGCCGCACGTAGACCCGGCGGCCCTCCCGGACCACCTCGACCTCCCCCCTCCTGATCTTCCGGTCGAGGGTCGAGAGGGATATCGTCAACTCGCGCGCCGCCGCCGCTTTCGAGACCCAACGGCCAGGCCCAGCCATCGCGCGCTCCCTCTCCCTTACTAGCGGCTGACACGTCAACGGTTGTAACGAGCATGGCAAGGGGTCCTGGGACAGACCACTTATTTTAGCAGCAGTTCTCATTATCAGTCATATGCAACTCCTGAATGATCGAGTGACGTGTCAGCCCGCTTCGGAGCCGAACCAGGGGTGACTGGGGCACGATGCGGCGCTGGAAGACTGCGGCAATGGCCCCGGCGTCCGCAACCTGCAACCCCCATACGATCTAATGGGCTGGTGGGTCTGTATCACCTCCATCTATTGCCCAACAGGACGCATCCGGTGGTGGAGCGCGTCCCAACGGTAGGTGCTCAATTCGGCCAGCGCCAGTCGTGGGGAGTCCAGCTCCCAGAGGGGGTGCCAGGACCGTCCGAGTATCCCCGTCCGTGACAGCACGGACATGCACGACACGAGGATGGGCAGCGACATCAGACTCATCCGGGTCGCCGTGCTCACGTAGGTGGCCTCGACATCTGCTCCGTCTACGACGAACAGTGTGACGGGGAACGGAGGCTGGTCTTCGCCCGGCTCCAGCGACCAGTAGTAGCGAGTGTAGGGTCTCAGGCGGGCCGCAACTCCCCTGGGGTGCCGGGCACGCAGTTCGTACTCTAAGTAGAACGGGATGTGCAGCCCGCTGGCGATCAGCTTCCCCACGGCGTCGGGCGCGATGGCCGCCTCGCCCCAGTTGAAGGCGCGGTCGGACCGGGCGGTGGGGACCGACCACAGCAGTGCGCTGGACGGGGCGGCCCTTGCCTCCGCCGCCAGCTTCGAGAGGAACCAGGTCACGCCGTCGGCGTGCGTCGTCTGCCGCGCCCACGTGTCGATCCGGTGACCCACATACCGGCTGCGACCCTGCTGGTCGGTCGTGAGGGCGGTGCTCCAGATGCCCCGGGTGGTCTGGAGTTGGGCGCGGTCTCGGTGCGTGACGTAGCGGATGCCTGCGGCGGACAGCGTGTAGCGGGTGTCGCCGCGCCGCCCGCGTTGCTCGACCAAGCCCCAGGTATTGATGAGGCGGTGCATCACTTGGCTGACGCGCCCCTCGGAGACGCCGCGCCAGCGGGCCAGATGCTCCCGGGGGATCATCGGGTGGTCGGTAATCAGGTCGAGCGTCCGCTTCTCCGCTGGACTGCTGCCGAACGTCGGCGCCGCCCGTACCATCCGCTCAGGATCGGGGAGCGAGGCCCGCTTGCGACTCGGCGGCTCGGTGAAGAACTCTCTGGTGGGGCTACCCTGAGCACTGACGAAATCGAGTGTGTGGTACGTCCCCCCGAACAGGAACGAGGTCTGCTGCCAGACGCGGAGGCCCCGTCTTTCGAGCGCCTCCCTCGACTCCACGGCGATGTAGCTGTCGCTGAGATTCAGTTCCATGCAGAACCGCGTCGTCAGCCGCTGCTCCCACCTGCTGGGCGTCAGGATCAGAACCGTGTCCGGGCGCCGTGTGTAGTCGTACTCCGCTATGGCCCGCAGCCGGTCGTAGAGAGACCGGCGCCGCAGGGCCAGCCCCTGCCGGACCACACCGAACCGGCGGCCGTCGTGCCGGGTGATCGTGGCGTCGAACCGGCCCTGGCGGTGGAACTCTACGTGCGAGCGGAGGCCATCTATGCCTGGGGAGAGGGTCGCTGCGAGCCGGTAGACGGCGGCTACCGGGTCCATCCGGCGGATCAGCAGCGCCAGCCATTCCTTGGACACCGGGTAGGCGCGCACGAAGTCCGAGGGCGCCCTGAAGCCCAAGATGCTGGCCGCCTCACCGATGCCGTGGGCGGTCAGGTAGTACCGCCGGCTTGAAGGCAGGTGAGCGGTGCCGTGACTCACCCGCCCGACGCTGCCAGCGGTCAACAGGTTGGTCAGCCAACGATGGATAGTCGCGTGGGCCTCGCCGAGGAGGTCCGCCAGTTCCGCCGTATCCACAAACGGCGTCCGGCCGAGGGCAGCGAACAGTTGTCGGTCGGAGAGGGCCATAGGTTGAACCTAGCAGAGTAGTGGCTAGTACGGCAGTCACGCTGCACACGTGGGGCTTGCAGGCAGCAGGGCATGGTCGAGGGCGGTGATGCAACTTAGGCGCTGCTCAGGGCCACCACGGCGGCGACCGGCTCCTTTCCTGGTCACTTCGAGTGCTCTCGAGGCTCCTGCCAACAACTCTAATGACCGCACCGGGCGGCTGCACGCGCTGTTCACCCGGCACGGCAGTCGGGTGGCGGTGCTCAAGGCCGACGCGGCGAAACCCGACCGCCTGGAAGCGTGGATGGCCGAGCGAGTCCAGGAAGGCCTGGACGTGCTCGTCTGCCATCCCCGGCTGGTGCAGACCGCCATGGACCTGATCGACTTTGCGACGGTGTGCTGGTACGAGACGGACTACTCGGTCTACACGCTGCGGCAAGCCTCGCGCCGCTCCTGGCGGATCGGGCAGACGCGGCCCGTGCAGGTCTACCTGGCCTACGGGCAGACGCTCCAGGCCGATGTGCTGACGCTGGTGGCGAAGAAGCTGCAGAGCTCCCTGGCGGTGGAGGGGGAGCTGCCGGAGGATGGGCTGGCGGCCTACGGGGACGACGGCGACGACGTGCTGCTGGCGCTGCCCCGCCAGATCGTCTGCGGCGAGGCGGCGGATGCGGAGCCGGTGGAAGCGGTCTTTGCCCAAGCGCAGGAGGCCGCAGCCGACGCCGAGGCGCTGCTGGTGGGACGAAGGGTGGCAGCCAATTGTCGAGACTGAGCCAGCGGTCGTCGCAATCCACACCGACAGGAAGACTGAGGCCGCAGGCCCGGTCAACGGCAGTGGTCAGCAGGAGACAACCCCGGCGCTGCAGCAACAACCGTTCTCCTGGGCGGAGTTCCTGGCCCAGATGCCGGCGCAGCCCCAGCGTCGGCGCAAACATCCGCCGACGTCCCTGCCGCTCTTCGAGTGGTTGCTGGCCCAAGAGCAGCAAGCCGAGTTGGTCAGCCAGTCCGCCTAGCTCCAACCCACTACCGGGGAGACCACCGCTGCCAATGCGGTGGTCTCACGACTTGCCCATATCTGCGGGCTTTCTTCTTACCCGCAATTCCTGCTGCCATCCCCCAACAGCGGCGCTGCTGAGGGTAAATGGTAGGGATATCCCGGGCCTAGTGCTGGCTCTACTCACGCCGGTGAGCGGGAAGCAGATGGACCGCAAGGAGCAGATCCTCGATCTCCGCGCAACGTGCCCGCAATCGAGCTGCAATAGGACCCAGATAGACCTCAACGGGGACCCCCATGAGCCCCCGAGCCTCCCATGAGGTCTAGTCGGCGCCCTGCTCAATCTCAGTACCGGAGGACTACGCCGCCGCTGGGCCGGGCCAGTCGCCCTCGCTGGCTCTCTCAGGCCCGCGTAGGCACGTCTCACCCGATGTTCGCTGGCGGTTGGTGCGTATCGGGGGCCGTCCCGAAGAAAAACACTCGCAGTAGACAATAGGAACCAAGAACCGAGGTGCTCATAGGCGGTGGGCTTGAAGCCAGCCCATGGTGGGCAGTGACAATCCCCGTCAAGTGAACACCGAGATCCTGAATAGGTAGTTCAAGCCTCTTGGGTGGGGGCAGGTCAGGATGGCAATTGGATACCAATACTTCTGATATCACTGTGTGCGGGCAGGTCGCCAGCGTCCAACTTCCCAGCTAGCTCCTTTGACCTAGAATGCCATAGGTTGACATTGAACTGCATCGGTAGATGTGGGATCGGCGTGGGTGCCCACGTCACTCGCTCGTATACAAGTCGTCCATCGACGCGCCAGCGGATTATGTCGGAACACCATTCTATTTCATATTGATGAAACTCCGAACTGGCGTCGAAGCCCAATTCGATGAGGGCTGGAGTACCTCGGTAGCCATACTCCAGCTTGGTTCCCTCGCCGCCAGGGTTGTAGTACACGTTCACAAGCAGCTTCGTTGTGTCCTTGCCTAGGAATTCGAGGTCGATTTCCTGGCGTGGCGCATTCCGGTGCAAGAAAATCCCCGTGATGAGACCCGGTACGTTCGACGGCCTCACCTCGGCTACGAAGCGGCCGTAGAGATAGCGCCGCCGACTGGCAATTGACGCAGAAGTAAATTGCCGAACTGAGGTACGCTCCTCGCGCAGCGTTAGTCGTGCAATACTGTCAGTGCTAATCGCAAAGTTGCCCGGTCTAAAGAGGGCAAGATTACTCGGAAAGGTATCGTCACGCAGTACCCAAAGTCTACCATCCAGTTCTCTCAGCCTATTGAAAACGCCGTTGCTGCTCGACCTTTGCCGGACGGCCTTACCTGCTTCAGCGAGTGGCAGGCCCTGCCAGTCCTTACGGGGAACAATCCACGGGGACGAATCGCTCTTCAACCGCCTCATCCGAGGCCACCGCTCACCGTCACTCTCGCGGGCCCCAACAGAGAGCAGACGCTGAGCCTGGTCCTCGCACTCAGGATACGCATGGACTGGGTACTCGCATCCCAGAAAGCGACACAGCAACTCCCACTTGTCAGGGTGCTGGGCAGGTAGTACTAATACATTCCCTGGAATGTCCTCAGCGAGTTGCTCTGAGAATCTAGCTGGCCAGTCCTCGTCAGCGAGAAGAGCTTCGGCTTCAGATCCTCCCTTGAGACGTTCTCCTACTGACTCAGTTTCCTGCCCTTCATCGTCAACGGTTACGATGAATCGTGGCTGGCGGTAGAGCTTGGCTAGTCTCATGAGCATGCGAGGCTCAAGTGTACCGATGTTCACGTAAGCATCAAATACCCTGCCGCGCTTTTCCCCAAACAGATTAGCATGTTCACTCGCAGGGAGTGCAGTAATGTCGTTGCAGCACCTGTAGCCCAGCATTGACAGAGCCATGGCAAGTGCAGTCAAACCTGAGCCGCTCCTGCCGAATGCAAAAACGGGGCCCGGCATCGCCATACCCTTCACAAGGAGGGGCTTTTCGCGCGTTATTACTCCTACCTCAGAGAGTATCGGCAGCACCGAATACGAGTTGGTAGAAGGTATATCCGGCCTCTGCTCGATGATTGACCTGTGCGTCGCGAGTACATCCAGTTCCCTGAACTGATGATTCAGCCAGAGGTCTACAGGGCCCCGTACGGGCAGCAGGCCAAGGAGTTTCTGCGCCCCCCTCCTCGACAGCACATATCCGGACAACTGCCAAAGCCCAGATGCGGGCCTAAACAGCAGGTAAGAGAATTGCTCCCTAGGCACTCCTTTGTCGGCTTCCTTATAGGACAGATATACCAGATCGACAGCAGTCTCATATCCAGATCGCTGCATAAGTTCTGCCCAGGCCGCGTCAAGGATACGGGCGAACCCACGGCAGAAATAGACGTCATCCTCCAGCACAAGCGTGTAACGTCGATCACTCTCGGCTATTAGCTTCCAAACCTCAACGTGCGAGAGAGCAACTGCTACCTCTTGCGGCGTCATTTCGATTGTGCGGGCTTCTGCACCTGTGAATCCGTCCAGTCTCGGATCCGGCTGAACGAAGAGTTGATCTGCCAACGAATAACGAGGATGAATCAACTCACTATTCGGCAAACTCTTGTAGTACCTCGCATCCACTGCGGAAAAGCGCCTGCTTATCGTTGTCAGAGGCTTCCCTGAACGTTCATGTAGGTTTCCAAGCTCTTGCTTCATCTGATGCCATCGATCAGGCTCCCGATCGAGATTAATTACATATACTCGCCGAATGGTGTCATCGCCTTCCTCTGCCCCAAAAGATTCACAACGTGGGTTGGCACCTAGGTATCTCGTGCCAAGCATGGCCCAAAACCGCAGCCGAGAGAACAATCCAGGGTACGTTGCAGTATTCATAGAAAGTAGTAGTTACCTCTTGAAGATTCTATACAATCTGCCACAGCCGTGCAATCTACATCTTCGGTGTGAGAACGCTCCCCTTCCCGCTTGGTGAGGAAGTCTTATTCAGCCGGTGGCGCGAAGGCCGCCAGTCACCGCGGGTGCATTCACTTTTGCCGGATTCCACAGTCTCCAGTTCCGCTCATCATCACGATAACTTAACGGCCATCTACTAACGGACACCGTGTCCCAGTCGATCAGGAAGGAGAAGTCTCGCACCTGGTCCGTAAGTTCGGAGGTTATCGCGTGTTTGACTAGACTGGCAGTGAGGTTTCCCGGCCCGGTCGTCGACTGTATATCAAGCCGTTTCTCTTGGTGGCTTAAGAGAAGCCGAGTCGAGCGAGCGAGCGCTAAGCGAACGACGGGGTGAGAGGCTGGTGCGACGAGCGGATTGTTATTGACGTAGAAAATCCAATGCGGCGAATCATTGGGTTGCTTTGTAAAAATGCCGCTGGGCACCATTGTGGCACTTGAGGTGTCGTAACACAAGGGCTGCATCTTCAACCGATTATCTTGAAACAAAGAGTAGCAGTCGCCTCCTTGGTAGAACTCGTCGGCGTCGACGTAAAAGCCACCACAGCAAACAATGTAACATAGGCGGAAATAGTCACATCGCATCGCGGGGTGATGGCAGCGGTTGAAGGCCATTGCATAGCGGCGGCCGAAGCGTTTGGAAATGAAGCGCCTAGCTTTCGAGTCATCAAACAAGACACGCTTGAAGCCTTGGCTCTCCAGTAGCTCCCAGCTATCAAGGCACTCCTGGACGTCTGCGGGTATAGCGCTTGCATCGTGCCAGAATTGAATGACAACCTTGGGAATTGTCGCAGGAGCAGGTGGTTGTTCACCCGGCGCAACTTCTTGGATGAGGCGTCGCATCTGGCGAGAGCGGAGCTCATCGTCTTCGGCAATACGGGATGGATTGATGACTGCAGCCGAGTCATTGCGCGAAGGTGCGCCAGACGGCCTAGAACTCGTGTGACTCGCCATGGCCTATGCACCTTCTTTGAGCCGTGGCAACGCCTTCACAATCGGCACCGTTTCCAAGCCAGTGGTCATTGGGCGCTTCACTAGGTAGTTGATGTAACGGGGTTCAGTCGTCTCAGCTCCCCAGGCATTCGGCAGGCGTACAATTCCCCTGACGTTGGATCATGGCGGTCGGGTTGAGTCTACAGGATATGAGGACATGCGGGGCGTCACTCGCGTCGCCCCCGGTGACGGCTCAGACCAGACCGTCGGAGCAGACGATCCGCACGACCTGCGGCTCCTGGGGCTGCTGGCCGGAGTCGTCGGGCGGGTTGAGGCGGTACCGCTCGCGCAGGGCCTCCAGCCGCCTCCGCAACACCGTGCCTTCCAGATGCAGGTTCCTGATTTCGCCCAGCGCACGCTCTACTGGCGCTGACACCTCGCCGAGGAATATCCGTCGCAGCACCTGGATCCGGCGGCGCTCCTCGCCGTCCTCCCTCGCTGCGCGCAGCGCAATGTTGAGCTGGCGGGATGTGTAGCGGCGGGCCTGCGTATCGCGCGGCCGACGCGCTCGGCCCAACCGCCGCTGGAAGTCCGTTCTGAATGCCTCGAACGCCGCCATCACCCGCTGATTGGTGTCGGCGGGCAGCGGCTCGGCCGGAGTTTCGGGACGGCACTCGGCTGCCGCGATAAACTGCGCCGGGCTGATCGGCCGCGGCTGCCGGTCGCTGTCCACGGCGTAGCAGCTCTTCACACCCCCCGCGCTCAACAGGACTAGGGTCTCACCCGGCCGCGGATCGCCGAACGGCGAGCGAATGGATTCCTGTACCGCCGGGGACATGAGTGGGGGCTGCGCCCCCGCTACGGGCAGCACGTTTTGCGCGTAGATGTCGCCGGCCGAGGCGCCCGGCTCTGACCGCCCCCGCAGGGCCGACCGTATCCCGTCCGGCAGGGTCGTGATCGTTTGCCACAACGCCGGGTCCTCATCCTGGATGCGCTGTAGCAGCGTGACGGCCCGCTGATTGGCCGCTACCTCATCCAGGCCATCGTCTATTTCGGGTAGCTGCTTGCCATCGTAAATGCGGTACATCGCCCTGTCGTTCAGCCGTTCGGCGTCGGACAGCAGCTTGCTGTCCAGTCCGATCAGGTCATGGAAGTCCTGGATGCGCCGGCGCAGCCGCTCCGTCAGCGAGAGCTGCGCGTCCACCGCCACGTCCGGCCACATGTTGTGCAGGTGGATCGTGGCGTGCTCCGTACCGATGCGGTCAACGCGGCCGAACCGCTGGATGAGCCGCACCGGGTTCCAGTGCAGGTCGTAGTTCAGCACGCGAGCGCAGTCCTGGAGGTTCTGGCCTTCGGACACGATGTCGGTGGCCAGCAACACTCGGATTTCCGGGCCGGGCCGCGCCTCCCGCGGCGCGAGGTTCGACGTTGGCGCGAACCGCTTGACGATCCGCTCCGCGTCGTGGCTGGTGCTACCGGTGAGCCGTGCCAGCGCCGGGTCACGCCCCTCGGGATTTAGCTCCCGGTACAGGTACTCGATAGTCGTTTCGGCCTCGGAGAAGATGAGCACCTTGCCGGCCTGCACGTCCGGCCGGGCCAGGAACTGGCGCAGCGCGCGGAGCTTGTCATCGTCCGCCGGGGCGATGTCCTCCACCCGGCCCAGGATGTCGGTCAGCAGGTCGAAGTCGGCGTCGAGGTCCGCGATCCACCGGTCCGTCTCAAAGTCGGCGGCTGCGTGGACCAACTTGTCGCCCCGGCTACCCTGCTGCCGCCGGCGCTGCTCTTCCTGCTGCAAAATGTCCAAGAGGTCGTCCGCGTCGAAAGACTGCCCCGCGAGTAAGCGGGTGGCCGTGCTGCCGATGGGAACGTAGCCGGATACGAGGGCCTTCCGGAAGTTGCGGTTGCTGTCCCGGAGGGAGCGCAACGTCGAGCGAAACGCCTCGATGCTCGACTCCAGCCGCTTGAACAGCAGCACGCCCATCAGTCTGGCGATGCGGTCCCGGGCCCGGAACAGGTCGCGGTACTCCTGCCTTCCCCTGGCTGCGCGCCGGAGGTAGTCGGTGGCCCGATACCGTGCCGCCTGGTGCCTCGCCAGCAAGCCTTGCAACTCCTCCAAGGAGCCGGCCTTGGCGTACACCTTGTCGAGCCGGTATTCAACGTTATCTAGCACCGGGTCGGGGAAGCGCACCGGCTTGCCGCCGACCATGGCCGTGTCACCGTAGAGATCACGGACGTCTTTGCGCCGGCGGCGGATGAAGACCGACGATAGCACTTGGTCTATCTCGGCCTTCGGCACGCTCGGCTTGTCGGGCGGCAGCGGCGGTGTCCCTCGGGACTGGTGTTTTTGCCACTCCTTGAACTCATCTTTGTAGTTCTCGTGTTCCGCGCGGTAGGCGAGCCACTCCTGGGCGTTGCGGAAGTACGCTTCTAGGCTGACCGGCTCGATGTTTAGCCCGTGATCCGTGTCGTCGAGGAACAGCCGGAGCTGGCGGTAGATGTCCATTGGCCCCAGGTTCTGGGGCGTCGCACTGAGCAGCACCACCTTGTGGTCGCCGGATTCCAGGTAGTCGCGCAATCCCCGTGACCGCCGGTTCACGTTGCGGAAGTTATGCGCCTCGTCCACCAGCACCGGCCCGCGATTGGCGTATTGGTCGGTGAGGACAATGCCCCGGCCAGGTTGCTCGGCGTCAATGTAGCGGCCCAGCTCTTCATCGAACTCGGCTTCCGGCGGCGCGGCGATCATGCTGTGGGACACGACCTCGGCACCGAGATTGAAGCGCTCGTTGAATAGCTGCCACATGGGCCGCAATCCGGCCGGGCAGAGGATCAGCGGCCTGCCATCGTGCGGATAGCTGAACTGCAGTTGACGCAGCAGCTCCGCACCGACATACGTCTTGCCCAAGCCCACCACGTCGCCGACATAGCAGCCGCCGTAGGCCTCGATCATTGAGAGGCCGCGACTCACGGCGTCCAACTGGAAGTTGGCCAGCCCCTCTGTGCGCGGCTGGACCGGCAGTGGACCGCCGCCGATCTCGGTGGAGTACAGCTCGTAGAGGGCCTTTAGGTACACGTGGTACGGTGGGGTCTTGGCCAGCACCCACGACCGCTCCAGCTCCGTGACCAGCGCGGCGCTGATGTCCGCCGAGTCCGCCCACAGGGCGTCGAACCAGTCGCGCAGTGCTTCCATCTCCACGTCGCCAGTGACGCGGACGTTTAGCTCGGTGTTGCCCTTGAAGCCGGCCAGCGTCAGGTTGGACGAGCCGACCACGGCGGCGCCTGGCTCGGCGTGGTTGGCATACCAGCACAGGTACGCCTTGGCGTGCAGTGGGCTGCGGAGGTAGGCTCGCACCTCCACCTTCCCCGCAGCCACCAGGTCCCGCAGCTGCGCCACGGCGGCTTCCGTCCCGCGCTCCTGCGGCAGGACGGACACGCCCTCGGCAATGCGATCCACGGCCTGTTGGGCGATCTCGGCGCGCTCCCGCCGCCGGATTAGCGCGTCGGCTTCCAATTGCGCGCGCAGCGCCTGCGTCTGCTGGAGACCGAGGGCGACCTCCTCCAGCACCTGCCGGTCGGTGCGCCCGACGAGGATGCGGACCTTGTCCAGCCGAGCCAGGTCGTCGGCGATGGCCTCAAAGCCGCTGATGAAGAAGTAGCCGACGGCGATGTCGGCGCGCGCGGAACTGCCCAGCATCTCCTTCAGCCGCGCCAGTAGCGTCGGGTCCGTCGTCGCGTGCAGGATGTTCAATGGCTTTTTCCGGCAGCGCGCGGCTCCAGCGGCGTGAACATCCCGTTCACGTATCTGGCCTTCACGCTCGCCATCATGCCCAGCCCTCCCTTTCGGAGGGGGGCTCGCGTGCATCCCCATTATACCGCCGCCCCCGGTCGAGCTTGGTCCTGGTATGACCGCTGGGTGGATGAAGTCCGGAAGCACTGTGCCGAGAACTTCGACAAGTACACACCCAATCCCACGATGACGGCGGCGGCATGATTACCCAAGCCCAGCGCAGCGAGTTCAACCAGGCCGCAGAACCGGCAGATGGCGTGGCCATACTGCACACGGTATGATTTGCTATATCTGCAAGCGCCTGCGGGAGGTCAGGGCCAATGACCAGAGCTGAAGTCCTCGCGCTGCTGCGCGCCCACAAGCCGACGCTGGCGGCTCGCTTTGGCGTGACCGGCCTGGCCCTGTACGGATCCTTCGCGCGGGACCAGGCGACGGATTCGAGCGACCTGGATGTCCTCGTGGAGTTCGACTCCCCGCCGGATTGGCGGCGCTACTTCGGAGCACAGTTTTACTTGGAGGACCTCGTAGGGCGGCCGGTGGATCTGGCCGTCAACGGCGAGGTGCGAGCGGCAATCCGCCCTGCCGTGGAGCAGGACGCCATCAATGTGTGAAGCTAAACGCCAACGTCGGCACTGGATATTGTACGTTCAGGACATGCTTGCATTTGGCGAAAAGGTCCTGTCTTTTGCGGATGGACTGGATCAGGATACCTTCACTGCCGACGTGCTCACCTACGACGCGACGCTAGGAGTTTGGGCTACCTAGCGCACCAACCCAGGGCCGGTCGTGTCGCAGTTAACCGGCTTCCACCGCCGCGATTTCTTCGGTGGTGAGGCCGTACCGGTCGTAGACGAGCCGATCTATTTCGGCTTCCTGCGCGCCGGTGTCTGCATCGGGGTTCAATGCCTTGGCCGTGAGGATGCGGTCCACCAGCCGGATGAACGGACGCTGATCGGCGGCGGGGATTCTCGGGATGGGGATGGTCTCCACGGTGATTTTGAACCATCGAGTTACGCCCATTCCTGAAGTGAGCGCAGAGTTCTTCGTAAACCAGGTTATCAGGCTCGAGTTCAGTATGGAACATAGGTACTTAATTGATTCTCCAGTCATCACAAATGCTGTGTTGACACAGAACATTTCTCCAGCGTCGTACGCAAAGCGCCCCTGTTCTGTTAGATCCATCCAGAACAGCTTCTCTTTGGTGAAGTCCCCGTAGTAAGTGCAATTGCGGAGGTGATAAGGTGTCCTCCCTTTGTCCTGCCGACTCTCTAGTCGAGGGTACGACTGGTCGAGGTGAGCTTTGATGGCAGGGTAATCATCAATGTATATGGCTGGAATATCGCCGTATCCGTTGTGGACGGCGATCAGCCATCGGTCTGCCCACTCTGCTTGATAGCGCTGCATGTCCTTCCCACGCAGCACGGGGAATATGATGTCCGCGGATCGGGGGTCTTCGGACACCAGAGCATCCCTTGTCGCATCGTCAACGATGAAGGCGGCGTTGTAGCCAGTCTTGATGCCAAGGTTGATCCTGATGTTCCATTCCCCTAGTGGCGTGCCCGCCGCCTGAACCTTGTCCATGACGCGCTGTTCCAACCGTGACAGGATGCTCCACGGCGCCGCGGCGTCCGGTGAGGTTCGTCCCCATTGTTCCTCAGGGGGCGGGAAGTTGCTATCGGCCAACCGGTCCATGTCAACGGCCGCAAACCTGGAAGCGCCCTCGCCCTCGCGCAACATCAGGACGCAGGTGTCCACGATGGCGCTCTCGAACGTGTCCTTGCCGAGGTCCAGCAGGCGCAGTGGGGTATGCCGTTCCGCGAAGTAGCGCCGCAGCCGTTCGCCGTACTTCGCCTTCAGCCAGCTATTGGAGGTGATGTAGGCGAGCATCCCGCGACGCGGCGTGAGTAACTGGCACCCGCGCTCGTAGAAGAGTTGGTAGACATCGCCGGTGCGAACGAAGGTCTTATAGCCAACACCCTGGTAGCGATTGGCCAACTTGCCTTCGTCCTTCTGAAGCTGGATGTACGGCGGATTGGCAATCACAACGTCGAACCCGCCATGCGCTGCGAAGACCTCGGCGAACCAGAGGCGCCAGTCCACGGACCCGACGTCGCCCAGCACTTGCTGCACCTGCGCCTCGACAGCGGCGATCTCCCCCTTCAGCCGTTGCTTGGCGTTCCCGTCGCTGGCGCTCATGTACCAGGCCTTTAGCTCGCCGAGCTTTAGGCGGCCCGCTAGGTGGCGGAACAGGTCGGGGACGCTCTCGGGGCTGGGGTCGGGGCCGAGCAGACTGTCTTCACAGACGATCTTGAAGTCGAGGTTGGGCAATGGCTCCGGCTTGGCACCCTCGTACTCGATGGCCAAGGAGAGCCACAGCCGCAGCATGGCGATGTTCACGGCGAACTCGTCGTTGTCCACGCCGTAGAGGTTGCGCTGGATGATGTGCATCTTCAGATCGTAGAGATCGCGAGCATTCGTCCTGAGGCGGTCGCTGTAGAGGGCCGCCTGCAACTCCACCAACTCCTGCATCATGCCGAGCAGGTAGGCACCGGAGCCGCACGCCGGGTCCACCACGGTCACCTCGTCCAGCGCCTCGCTGATCCGCCGTGCCGCGGGCAGCGTGACGACTGACATGTCCCGCTCGTCTACGAACGTGGCGATTTCCGCGGTCGTCAGCCCGGTGTCGCAGCCGGCGAGGTAGCCCTTGAGGGCCTCGCGGCACATGAAGGAGACGACGGGCCGGGGCGTGTAGTAGGAGCCGCTGTCGTGCCGGCCGGTCACGAGCTCCTCGAACACCTTGCCCAGCATCTCCGGGTCAACCGCCACCTCGACGTCGAAGGGCGTGGACTCCATAACCGTGAAGTTGAACCGGTCGAACAGGTCGGTCAGGATCGGCTCGATAGCATCGTCCGGTACGGTAACATCGCTGCGCTCGTCCAAGGCGGATTTCTCGAACAGCCCGCCGTTGAGGAAGGGCACTTCCCCGTAGAACAGCGACATGGGCCGGCCGCGGAAGTTCAGGTCGTGAGACTGCGGGTTGTTCAGCCCGAAGAAGAAGAGGCGGGATAGCCGGTCGCGGTAGAAGTTGGTCCGGTCAGGCTCGGAGCAATAGTCCGCCCACAGGGCGTTGAGGTAGTCGTTGTCGTCCTGAAACGTGAGCCAGCTCTTCCGCGAGAGGAAGTAGACGAACATGAGGCGGTTGAAGAGCGTCTGGACGAAGAGCTTCTTGCGCTCCGCTTCCTGCTTCTGCTCATCTTCCGTCTCGCCACGCTCGAAACCCTGCACGAGGTCCAGTGCGCGGTCGAATATCTGCTTGTAATGCGCGAAGAACGCCTTGGTGACGGCCTCGACATCAAAGGCTGCATCCAGCGCGACGCGGAGGCTGCCGAACTCTCGGCGGTCCCAGTAGACGTTGGAGACCTGCTGAGCGGCGGTGCGGCGCGGCAGGTACCGCTCGACAACCATGCGGCGCAGTTTTGGCCGGGCGCCCTCGAAGCTGGGCAGGATGAGGTGTAGCTGGCTCTCGGAGCGATTGGTGAAGACCAGCAGCAGATCATCACCGAGTTGGCGCGCGATCAGCTTGGCCGCTGCATCAACCTCCGCCTTGCGGACGCGGTCGGTGTTGGCCGTTTCGAGCGCCACGTACAGGACGTGGAAGCCGTCGAGTTCCGCGATGCGTGCGGCGGAGTCAGGGAGGGCGACGGTGCCGGGGGCGCCAGTAAGATCCAGTTCACCGGTGGCCGGATCGAAGTCCAGCACCTCGACGAACAGCCCCCGTAGCTCGCCCGCGCGGTCGGCCGGCGCGGCGGCGAAGAACCGCTCGATGCGGCTTTTGACCTCAACGGCGTCATCAACACTTGTAATCGGCATACTCTGGCCCAGTGTGGAAGGCTGGCCAAGTATAGCGGAGCGGGGGCCGGCGGCCCCCTACGGTTGAGGCGGGCGACTACACCTATGCCTTGCTTGAAGGCCGCGTCGCCATCGCCCAGGCCAATCGCCTGCTCGGCGCCAACTGCTGGCACTATGACCTCGTCGGTGCGGTTCATGGTCGTGGTGAAGTGCTCCAAGACTGAGCGATGTCGAGAGCCTAGGTGTTCAAGTCTAGATCAAACGCAGGAAAGCGTGGGACTTGACAGCCTCTTGGCGTCTCCAGGAAATACGGTAAACTCGGGCCGTTCAGTCCGTCCGCATCCGTCAGAACTGACTCCGCTCCTTCGCCAACGATTCCCCCGACTACGACCGAGAGTAGTCAGAGGGATTATTGGTGTTTCCGTTAACTACAAAAACTAAGACCTTCGATGGGAATTCTCCGTCCCCGCCGTGCGTCTCAACATCCTTTAGTAGGATATCATTGCGGATGTCACCAGGTGGATTTTCCTTGGGAGTCAGGTCTAGTACTAGCAAGACGCTTATCTGACGGGCCTCCACACCAGTGTACTGGACAACTTGTTGGGAGTACTTGTCCGCAATGTGGCCTCGATCCCCGTTTTCCCTCTCCACCTTGAGTTCTACAATGACGCCCTTGCATCGAATGTCGGTTATCCCACCTGCCTGTTCGGTGTGTTCCTGAACGTCTGGACCGAGCCGGATGCGGAGATCCCGCAGCACCTGTGTTTGAAACTCCTCCTCAGTTACATCACTCTGACCCTTGTAGATTGCCTCATGGGCGTATGCGGCGAGTAGTCGGCTAAGGGCTTGAGTGACTTCAAACAATTCGGGCAACTCATCCGCGATCTGAGGCACTTCGCGAGCCAACTTCTCCAATAGATCTAGCGTATGTGAGTACGCCGGAGTATCACCGGTCCATAAAGAGGAACTAGACTTATCGAATACTCTAAGACGCAATGCGTTGTGTCCAATTACAGGAACCTCCAACAAAAGACCATCTGCTGCTTCGAATGCACAGTTGACAGAGAAGACCAGATCATCAATCCAACTGCTCTGTTCAGAACCGAACTTGATGTAGCCGGTTAGCGTTCCATCAAACTCTGACCGGTTATCGCTGATGGGTTTCTGCATAGTAAATTCTGAGACAGAGTACTCGCTTTGGGGAATTGTCGTCGACAGAGTGAGGTGGAGCCGGATCGCATTGTCTGGCCAAGCCAGCCCACGTACACGAAACTCAAGCCCATACAAGACATTCGCTCTCAAGAGTTGTGGGCTCGCAACCGGAACGCGATCCAAAGAAACGACCACACGGACCATCGGTTCTGGCAACACTTCGGGAGACTGCTGCACATCTGTTGGAGGCCCTAATGGCTTTCTGTCACACCAATACAGTGTGGGTAGCGGCATAGTGGCAAGTAGCCTGCATAGGGGCTCAGGATCCCAATGTTCTCCTTCAAGTACTGATTCACAGACAGGTTGCAGGTGATCCGGTAGCTGAAAGGAGTACGAAGACAGAAGGGATCGCAGTCGGCTCATAAGGATTTCGGCCCTACTACGTTCGCTCACCAAGTTTCCGTGTCTACGTTCAGCGATCGCGAGGCAGGCCAATTGACTCGCCAGCGTATGAAGACCTGCGGCCATCACCATCCAGGCGCGCGGTATGAGCGCTTCTGGCATACCCTTGAGGATTCCGTCAATCCTCTCCACAAGAGACTCGACTTCCTGGGAGAACTCCCGATTACTGCCGGCCGCTGACCTCAGAGTCGCTCGGGCCTCATTACAGAACACCGCAGATTGTGAAGCCTTCCCAAAGTCCAGCACTTTCTTACGTCTCACTCTCTTGTAGTGATGCGTTGGCTTCAGCGGCATTGGCAAGTTGTTCAAGAACTGACCGCTCTGGCTCATACCTCGGTTCTTCAGGGAGCGCATCAACTGCTGCCCGCAGCACCTCGCGTTCGTGCCCGAATTCCCCGAAGCTAGCGAAGAGACTTGCGAAGCACCCCGACTCCCAAGAGTCCCGCTTTGCCACTTCTCTAGCCGGGGATTCAAGGTCACCCGACACCTGTTCGAACGTCGCCATGGGCAATTTGTGCAGCCAGTCGAACATGCCGCGGCGTTCGGTATACTGATAGTCGTTATAGTGGTCTCTGTGATAGAGTCGCAGGTACTCGCTAACAGCTCTAGCAACAAGTTCGGCACATTCTTCGTTTGGTTGGCACAAATGCATCAGTTCTTCCACGATCTCTCGATCCGCATACTTTTCCCCAACCGGAAGCACTGACTCCACCGCCTTTAACGCAGCCTCTCGTAAGCGACTATCCTTGCGCCCCATTCGCGCAATCGCTTCGCATACTGCAGGGAGTTGCGAACGGTCGTGGCGGTAAACTCGAATATGTTCAAGGAGGCACGCGAGCACTTTCACCGACCGCGATCCGTCAAACCATGCCGATCGTCGCTTTACTGCGTTCAGTGCCGCCTGATGGACTACTACTTTGGGATCCTGCAGATGCAGAACAATGACATCCACTAGGTTGTCCGGGGGCAAGGTGCCAACTGGGAAGATCTGGACTACTGCGTCCACAGCGTATGCGCGCGTCAGAGGAGAGTTATAGTCCATTAGGGCCTTCCAAATAAAGGGCATGACTCTTGGGCGAATCAGATAGTCCTGGCCTATTTGACCGAGTAATACCGCGCAATAGGCTCTGAAACTACTATCTGTCAATTCCACAGGCTGGTCAAAGCAGGCCGCCACCAACTCCAGCGCCTCTGATGGCCTAGAGCCGCACAGCACCTTAAGGCATTCTAGCAAACCGTGCTTGAATGCTCCCCAACTATACGTCTCACTCATGGCCTGAAACTCCTCAAGACCAGGACTAGGCAATTGGTCGGGGAGCAGAAGCGCAGGACGGCTACTCGGAGGCTCCTTCTGAGAACTGACGATGGCAAGGTAACCGAGGATGGTCTCTAGGTCACTCAAATCGATTGAAGAAATCCCCTTATATGCCTCTTGCAGGGCTGTGACGGCATCGATTCTAGTCTGCAGCGCCAACTGGTCTTCCTGAATCCACAATATCAAGCGCCGAATTGCGATTCCTTGTGCCCTCGCCGATCTGGCTGATTTTCGAGGTTCTGTCCGGTCGTCGGCAACTGTGTAGACACGAACCAGATCGCCCTGGACCGCAGGCCTAACTTGGGACATCTGTGCCGAGATGCCCCGGTCGACTACCTCGGGAGATTGAAGGAATGCAGACTTCAGGATTCTGGCAATTTGACTGGATGGCGCCGGTTGAGACCGCTCCTGTTCATATATATCGAGGGACCTCAGCAAATCCTTGAGCAGACCCAAGGCTATAGTTGGGCGCTGTTGTTGGATGAGTTGGATGACACTACACAACTGCATGCGTACTTGGTCGTCCGTATTCTGGAGAGCGTGGCGAGCAATTTCCTGAAGACCATCTGGGTCGGCATCAAAGCTCCGCACCAGGACAGCAGTGATGTGGGAGGAAATAGGTTCTGTAGACACCATCATCCGTTCCAAGGAAAGTCCATCCTGATCAAGCAATAAGACTTCTAGATGCTCTGACTTCAGTGGATATGGAACCTGATCTCCAAGTGCGTTCAGTATTGCTGCGGAGGATTCAATATGTAACCGCTTGGCAATGTTGCTCAGGGCTACATCCATTAGGTCCGGACATAGATCGACACGTGACCTGGCAAGCTCCTCACAGACGGGGAGCATCAAGCACGAATAGTCGGGTAACCCGGCAAGCAGCAGGATCAACTCTAAACCAGCGTCGGGTATGATATCCGGCCCCAGTCTCACAGATTGCTTTAGTCGTACCGCAGCCTTGTTGCTCTCTTCCTCGTCTTCTGAGAAGACCTCCACGAGATAGTTGAGAGTCATGGAGGACTCAGGCTGCACGTCCCTAGCAATTCCCTTAGCCTTCGAGCGCAATTCGTTCCTCAGACGCGACGCTTGCTCTGCCCGCGATGCTGCTACTCTTCGGCGTTCGTTCTCAGCTCTCTCGCGCTCGTCGATGATCGCCCGTCCCCAAGAGGGGTCTCCGATTGGGGAGTGGAAGGAACAGCCTGCACAGAATTGTGTCAGGAAGTCAGTAAACATCGAACGCAGGTTCATGGACTCCCATTCCCCCGTCACCTTGGCGCAAGCAATACGATGAGCGCCTATTGGCAGCCCCGTGAATTCCGCATACAACCCACGTGTAGTCTCCTCAATATCTACATGTTCGCACCAGCTACGCATATGTGATAGGCAAATAGCGTTGTCTTTGCCGAGTTGAACAGATTGCTCGAAGTCAGATGAATGTGACTCTTCAAACCTGCTCATCGTCCTTGAACTCCTCAGCCACAGGGCAGCAGCAACAATACTCCCTGGGATGTCGCCTTATTGTCACTGCCGCCTTGAACCTGGCCGCGCTCCTCGTATGGCCTGGTAGGCAGGCAGCAACAACAACGGCAGGCAGACGGCCATCCGCCACCGAGGGTGTTGTCGTACCCACAGAAGCGGTGAGGCAAGCATGCAAACTCTTCGGTCTCGCTGAAGCTCCTGCAACCTGGGGTGTTTTCCTGCTTCCCACCTGTAACACCACGATCCCAAGCGGGCCAACACCTCATGCGTGCCAGTCACGGTACCGATGGTATGGTGTCTTCGGATTTGGGCTGGGCTTCGGCCAAACATCCTTGCCGCAATAGGGTGGTCGGCACAGGACCAACACCATGAAGGCAACTGTCATGCAGGGAGCACATCGAAGTCTCCCTTTGGAGAGAGTCCCAGGTACAGTATACGACATCCTCGCCGAACTGGGAACAACCAACAGTTAGGGTCGATTTTCCATCCGCGTCTGTTGCCTTGGGAGAACGGTTGAACCCCGACAAGGGTGCCGCGCTTCCAAGGCACCCTAGGTAGGATCTATGGTGTGGGCGACCAACATCCCTTGTAAATGACAGTCAATTCCGACTATGGACTGGCCTTGAGATCACCGTCCGCGAGTAGCGGAGTTCTATGTGTCTATTGTGCATTGCGAATGTTCCGCTAGGAGATAGCGATATAAGGAGTCGGGCTCAGGGCAGAGCGGTCCGGGTTCCGTCCTTGCTACGGCGAAACGCGCCAACGCAGAACTCATCGTCTTCCGGGGCAACCATGGCGACCTGGCTGCTGGTACAGGCACCGTTTGCACAGCGTCCTCCGAGCGCCACGATCGGACGGATCGCCTAGTGAATATCAGGAACGACGAAGCACATGTCACACCGATTCTTAATGGCCTTCAGCCCAGTGGCCTCTTGAAGTGCCAGAAACGTCCTCGCGGCGAGCGAGCCGTCTGTGAGGCATCCGCCTCCGCCAGTCGGAAGAGCTTGAGGCCGAAGTGCGTGAGGCGGGCTTCGAGCAACGAGGTGTTTACTCGGTGCTAGGGCCGGGAGAGATCGCCTCAGACCTCGAAGGGCACATGTCAGATCCTACGAAGAGAGCGCACCTACTCGACTTATTCGCTCCGTGGAGCAGGAGGAGGCCTTGGTAGGAATGTCCAGTCACTCCGTAGTCGTTGCCAGGAAGATACCACGATCTTAGACGGTCAGTGGCCCAGCGTCGAGCCACCGGTATCATTGTGCGGACCTACCAGTTCGGTCGCGGCCAACGCCGAATTCGCCGTCCGCTCGTGGCAGGCCTTCGCACCACTGCATGGAGTCAGGGCCTAGTTACAGGACCAGAACGAACCGCAACACAAAGGTTCTGGATTTTGTCCAGTTAGGTGGACCTGGCCGGACTCGAACCGGCGACCCCCGCGATGCGAACGCGATGCTCTCCCAACTGAGCTACAGGCCCAGCGCCACTGTGTAGTGGCTGCCGGAATACAACAGTTAAGTATACGGCAAGCCGCCAGCACCCTACAACCGGGCCGCCTGGAGGTGATGTGGGCGTGGCCACTATGTGTGCTGCCGGCGGCTGGGCAGCGGCGCGGTGCAATGGGAATGATGGGTCAAGCCCAGAGCCAGTCGAGGTCCGAAAAGGCGAGCTTCCCCTCGAAGTTCACGATATTGTCCTCGACATTGAGAATGAGACAGCGGTCATTGCCCCCGTTTTTCTCACCCCGCAGCCCCCGCCCGATCATCTGGAAGTACAGGTTAGGGCTGTAGACCGGACGGGCAACGATGATCGCGCGGGTTTTCGGTGCGTCGAAGCCTTCCCGGAATACGGCGTAGTTCACGAGTGCCTGCTGTCCCTCGGCCGCTAAGTCGTGCCACTCGGCCTGTGCCGCGCGGCGAAATCCCAGCCGCCGCAGCAGGCGGTCAGCATCGAGCACCGCCGGCCCAACCAACTCCGCTAGTGTGCCGGAGGCTATCCTTCGGCCGGCCTCCATCTGCCAGAGGCGATCCTGTGCCGTGGCGTAGCCTTGGCCGAAGAAAAGATCGCTCGTGCTCGCGGCGAAGATATGGGGGATGGACCAGCGATCACGGACAATCTCGATCTCGCTGTCAATGCCGCCCAGCCGCACCGTGCCCCGGTGACGCGGCAGCGACCGCCGCAGCCAATACCCGGCCGCGCCAGCCACCGCAGCCCCACCGAGGAGCGCGCCGAGAATCTGTTTCATCATGCTTCCCTGGACGCGGCCCGACCGTGGTAGTGTAGCGATTTAGCCCGTTCCTAAACAGGATTCATCCGCAAGTCACCGTACTGCAGTTGTGCAGCATAGATAATTATGTTGCTGTCAATCAGCATCGTCATCACGATAGGGCAGTAGACGACCCCTGCGCTGCTCGCGTTGCCAGGCGACGGGGTCTGTTATGTCGGAGAAAGCGTCCATGTCGGCCAGGGTCTGGAGCAACTCACCGGCTATTTTCTCATCGGTTTGAGGCGGCTGCTGCTGCGTGTTGTCCGGAATAATGATATGCACCGGAGTCCGCTCACTGGTTTCAGGCGGCCGATCAATCCATTCCACTTCCTGTCGTATGTGCCGGGGGCAATCGCTTAAAGCCGTTTTCTGGCGCTTCTTCGTCGCCCAAGAACAAGAGCGACGCACGAGGAGTCGGAAATACATTTTCCCGGAGAGCTATTCCTTTGACTTGATTCGGACAGCCGCCGCGTGGATGTCGCTCAGGTTCCTAGTGCCGGTCGCGTCAGACAGGAAGGTTCGGAACACGTGGGTCAAGGTGCCGGTTGACCCCCCATCGCCAGAGAGCGTCACCACCCCGAACCCGGGGCAACTGCCCAAGGCGGCGTGTTTCACGGTGATCGGAGTTGACCCCCGGAAGGCGACGACGATCATTCGGCCATTGGGGGTAATATCCACGAGGTCAGGGGCAGGATCGTCGTTGAATTCATACCCTTCATCATTCATGTCGACGAAGGGCGCCCCTTCGCCGACGCAATATCCTGAGCCGGTGAGGTCCACAGTGCCTACGTGCGCCACTGCCTGCTCTTCCAGCGTTGCGCCGGGATCGTTGATGACCTTGCCAATATCGAAAACTTCCGCGTTGTTCTGGATTCGGTCGAACTGATACAGATACCGTCCGTTGGCCGAGATAGTCATTCCGTGCGCATCCCGGCGTGCCGCCAGCGCCGCCTCACCAGTGATGCCCAGCGTCTTCTCTTCGTAGAACTTCACCACCGGCGGCATGTTGGGCGTCGTGTGCGGGTTCGCGCCATCGGGATAGTCCAGAGGCAGACGATACATGATGAACGTCGAATCATCTGCGCCCGCGCCGCTGGCCGAGACGCCCGCATTCAGGTGCATGAAGCCGCCCCCCTCCACACCTCCGCACCCGGCAACGCTGATGATGTCATTGGTATATTCCGCCACAATGGACATCGGCTCCGTAGTAATGTCCACTACGAACAATCCGCCACCGCCGAAGGTCACATAGGCGTGCTGGTTGTTGCTGCTGGGTATGGGACACACCACGACGTTATTGGCCCGCCCCGGTCCTTCCTTGAGCGCCCCGCTTGGCGTGGTTGTCGGCTGGAAGTTGGCATACTCGCCGCTCACCCGGCCGCCTGGCAAGGTCGAATCGGCCTCCGCTTCCATGGCAGTCAGGTCCCGTCCACCGACCAAGTCCAGCGTGGCGGCTTTGTTGAAAGTGAAGGTGTCGGTCTCCGCATCGTAATCTATGCGTTCCAGCAGCTTTGCGCCAAGATTGGCCACAATCAGCCTGGCGCCGTCGGCAGTAAAGAAGGACATGTGATTCGAGGGAGGGGAGCCTTCCGGGCCAGTGGTACGGAAGAGAGCCTTGCCCAGCTTTGCAGCCTCTTCTGGATCGCCTTGAATCGGTCGGCATTCTCGCCGACCGTTGTCTAACTGCTCGCATTGTCCTTCGGCGTCAATAATGCCCACCAACCCCGCCCCCGGGCCGAAAAAGCTGGCACTCACATAGCGATGCGTCGGGGGGTGCATTAACATACCGTGCAGACGCCTTAGGTTCACTCCCAATTCTGCAAGGGCAGAAGGGAAAACATCGGTTGCTTCGATTACGGTCGGCCCGTATTCCGGGTCGTCTTCGGCATACCAGCCAGGAGGAGCGGCGAGAATGTCGCTGCCTTCATAAATGATGATCCGACTGCCATAGCTCCCAGAGGGATTGTCAGTGCCAATGTCGGCGCTGTCGGACTGGTCCGAGAGCCATACTTCCCACCCTCCGGTTGTCGTTTCGACTTCCCTGATGACTTCAACGGGGACTTCCTTTTCGACTACGACAATCTTCTCTACCACCTGCGGTTCTGGTGTTTCTAAGCGACAAGCCACTATGACTGCCCCTAGAACGAACATTATTACCAAGAAAAACCCCGACCTTCTCATTACTCCCCCTTGTCGCCAAAAAACGCGCTACCGTTAGTCAAAGACTGACCACCAAGGCCAACCACTCCATGGTGGACCTGGCCGGACTCGAACCGGCGACCCCCGCGATGCGAACGCGATGCTCTCCCAACTGAGCTACAGGCCCAGCGCCGCCGTGCGATGGCGCGCTGGCGTATAAGAGTAAGTATACGGCAAGCCGCCAGCCCCCCACAACCGGCCTACCCAGGGCTGGAGTGGCTGGTAGGAGGCCACGATCACCTGGCTATGGGAGCGGACGACTACAGGGTTGGATGGGCGGCGGCGTGGTAAGGCCTAATCTTCAGCCGTGCAGTTACCGTTTAGTAATTTTTGGCCCAACGTACACAACGTACGCTGGTTCGTTTGCCCGTATCGGCCATGGTGCGAAGTGAATGCGTAATTGCGGCGTTTTCACTTTGCTGTGCCACGAGGCGAACAAATACTCCCCGGGTCGCGCCGGGTGTGGGAACGTGAGATCATTCTCGAAATCCGTTTTCTCTGTATCCGAGGAGTCGGAAAACAGAGCCTTGCCGCCGGTGAAGTGATTCTGGACGATCCAATGGCCCTCGGATGTACGCCTGCCGTGCTCATCGAAGCAGCTCGTGAGCTTGTCTAGCATATTCAGGTGCAACAACAGACGTTCGGCGGCACCTCTGACAAAAGGGTGTCCATTGAGCGGACCGAAGCTGCCTGGGGAGAAGGTCAGGCCGAGACAACGATGCCGAGCAACCTGCTCCAGGTCTGCCCAGGATTCGAGGATAACGGGAACGCTCTCAAGGGAGGCCTCAAGCACACCGACATCCCAATAGTTGTGGATGTCAATGCTGCTCACATGCTCGTTCTCGTACCAGTTGACGGACAAGGGCGAGGTCAACCAGGCGGAGGGATTTATGCTCACGAGGGCGCGGTCGATTTCCTGAAAACAGCAATAGGCTGCCTCTCCTACTGCGGTATCTGTGACGATATCGTCCCTACACTCCAAGTAGTCATCGCCTGTGTGTTGGCGAACGTCTTCCCAGAAAGGGCCGTAACGGGTCAGCCACTGCATCAACGCTCTGCGTTTGTCTATGCTCAAGGATTGGACTGCCTGCGGCATCGTCAAGTCGCGTGTCACTTGCGCGTTGACGACGTTGCGATGACAATACAATTCGCGGCCGAAACGACTTGCGGTTGTCCGCATGGCCATCACACGTCCAATGGCGTCTTCAAAAGTCGTCAGGTCATGGAACTGGCCATGGATGGAGCAATCGTTGAAAATCAGACCCACTTCAATAGTCACCCCATCCTGCGAAATAGTTTGCATCCTTGTCGAACTGATCGAAAAATCCTTCCGGCCAGTCGTCAATGTTGCCGGAGTCGTCCAGCGTGGGACTTAGCACTTGGGCCGAGTCATCGGATCGGGACCGGAAGAAGTGGATGGCGACCTGTTCTGCGGTGAGCCGGTTGTCTTTGACTGCGCGACGAACGCCGTTCAGCACATGATCACTGTGCGTCTCCACGAGCACTTGGATCCCGGCGCGCGCTACATCGGCCATGAATTGACCCATCAGCGCTTGGCCGGCGGGATGAAGATGTACCTCGGGGTTTTCGATCAGGATCACGTCGCCCTTGGTTGCAGAGAGAGCAGCTACCACGACAGGCAAGACTTGAGTGAGGCCGAACCCGGTATGGATCGGACTGTGATAGTCCGTGGCGTTCGACGTGCGTAGCCCCAACGTCACGGTATTCGTCTGCTGGACCTGCAGCAGGTCCAGTTGGCAGCCCGGAAAGAGCGTTTGCATGCGTTGCTCTACCTGCCGCAGCCGGGTACGGGGTCCCTCCGGCAAGACAAGCTCGGACGGCACCAGTTCGTCGCGCCCCCAATGCAGCACACTTACCGCGTGCTCACCGCGGGCGCCTACGACGCTCACGACGTGTGGGTCTTCGAGTGCATAGGCCTCCTGGGGCGCGATCCGTTCCGCGGTGATGTACGTCAGGCCCCGCAACTGACGGGTCAGCGGTGCAACAGATTCCTGCACATCCGGGGGCAGTAGGTAGTGCAACTCCTGGGGCCGCTCGATTGCGCGGCCATTGACTGAGACACCTTGGACCTCCATGGACATGTCCTGTCGGTCGCCCTCGAATACCCAGTGATAGGCGTTTTCGTTGTCTTCCAAGCCAATCTCGAAGCTCCGCCGGCCCGACACCTCATCCACCACGTCCGGCATCGTGCCCAGCCGTACACTGGCCCCGTTGAGCACCAGCCGCGTGGACCACTCGTGCTCACGCATGGTCTGGTGTAATAGCACGAGGGCCTGCAAGACGGACGACTTACCAGAGGCGTTGAGTCCCGTGAGCAGCGTCAGCGGCGCTAGGGGCAGCCGTAGCAATTCAAAGCACTTGAAGAAGTGCAAGTCAAGCCGAGTAAGCACCTAACACGTCCTCGAACATGACCATGGCCTTGCCGAAACGGCAGCGCACCTGTTTCACGCTGTTGGTGGCGTAGGTAATAGAGTACTGGAAATCATAGTCGTCCAGTAGCCGATAGAATGCATCTCTGAGCGTGTCAGCGCGTTCCTCGACATGTTGGGGTGAGTAGTGCGATAGGCCGGTGGACATCACGTCCCACAGGGAGGCATTGAGCACGCTGCGGTATTCGTCGTCCGGCGCGTGTTTCCGAAAAGCGTGCTTGCCGAACAATTCAAAGTTATTGGCGAGCGTTGTCCTGAACTGCTCCGCTAACGCCGGTAGTGCGTCCGCGTCGCGATTTAGCTTCCTCAAGCTACGCGCGAGAAACTCATCCATATCCCGGTACTCGTCGAGGTCCAGAACCTGGAACGCGCAGAACCGGTTGACGAATTCGCGGTCCCGCATCTTTGTAGGTCGCAGACTGCGGCCGGTCGCCCGCCGAAAGATGGCAGTCTGCGACTCTGCCTTCAGGAAACGTGTGGCCGGACCCATGTACAGGCAGTTACGCATCTGCTGCCGGACCAGTGGCTCACCGCTGTTCACACGGTCGAAGATGTCCAGTTTAGCCTGATCGGGCGCGTTCGAGTCGATGATGTACAGGGTGAGATTGCAGTCCTCGATGCGGTTCTGGAGCTTGGACGGCAGATCGTGAAACCTCTTCCCGTGCAACTCGGGCCGGTCGGGGAGTTGGAGCCGATGCTTGTTGTTCACGAAGCGGTGAAAGGTGGACAACCGTTGCAACCCATCCACCACGATCATGCGCCCCTCATCGTCCTCCGCAAGGTAGAAGACCGGGAGTGGTATCCTCATCACCACCGATTCGATGAGCTTGCTCTGCTTCCATTCGGGCCAGATGAAGTCGCGCTGGAATTCGGGGTCCATAATGAACCGCCCCGCGTCTATGCGGCGTAGTACGTCATAAACCGTGCGGTTCTCGTTGCGGATCATCATGGCGTCGAGGGGATAGTCACCCCAAGACGCAGCCTGATCCTCCTCCAAGCCTTCGATGTCTTCCGGTTCCACGGCGGTCTGCGTCGTCATCTGTTCTCCGTCCAGCGCCGCCTCTGCAATGGTTCAGGAGGCTCGATTCCTTCGTGCCATTCTACACTCACCGTAACTCCCTACACAACCGGCCGGCCCGGTGTTGGCGTAGCCGGCAGGAGGGCGCGGCCGCTCGGCTGTAGGGGCGGACGGCTATAGGGTTGGGCGGGCGGCGACGCGGTTGGTCAGCCAGCGCCCGACGGGGGTATCGCCGGCGTAGCGGATGGTGTCGGCGAGGAGGTCGGCGAGGGAGGGATCATCCAGCAGGCGCTTGGCCAGCAGCGTGGCGGCCTGTGACCGGACGGCGAGGGGTACGCGCGGCTCGCCTGGCTCGGGGGTGGCCGTGGAGGGCTGGCGCTGGGCGGAATCACCGGCCGCCAGTTCTTCCTCGCCCTCGTCGGGCATCCCGCCGGTGGCTGGGGGATGATAGGTCAGGTCGTCCATCAGCGCCTCAGCAATCTCGCGCGACCAGCATTCGTCATCGTCGGCCAGCTCCAACATCGCCAGCTGGAGGGCCGCGCCGCCCTGGCCGAGGAGGTTGGGGCCAACAAACCCGGCATTGAAGTAGAGATACAGCCAGACTTGCTCGCGGGCCGGCGGCTCTAGCTGGCTGAGACCTTGTGCCAGGTCTTCCGGCTCGAATTCGCGCCCATCGTTCGCCAGTCCGTGCATGAACGAGGTCACGGCCGGGCCGCGCATCAGGCGGTCCGGGTGGGGCTGGATGAGGCTCTCGAAATCCACGTAGCGGCCGGTCAAGACGACATCGCGCCACCGCTGCTGCTCATCGGCAAACCGGGCGAGCAGCGGGAAGGGGCAGGAGGGGACCCGGCGCAGCAGGGTAACCAACGCCAGTCCCTCTTGCAAGGGTCGCTCTAGCAGCGTACCGGCGAATTCGTGGCTCCAGCCAAACCATAAGGGCGCACCTTGCAGGGCGGCCAGCGTGCCGGCGAGCATGCGGTCGAGCGCATCGTCGGGGGCATTCTTCCGCAGGAGCCGCCGCGCCTCCGCGTAGAGCAGATTGCTCCGGCTCTCCTCCGGGCCGGTGGCTGCCGTGTTCGACCGTTCGGCCAGCCCTAGCTGCTGGGCGTGCCGGTGGCGCGGACTGAGTAGGTCGTCCGGTCCGTCGGACGGCGCCGGCTGCGTAGCCTGCATCCAGGTAGCTAGGAGTAGGTGCGCGTGGAGCACTGCGGTGGCGACCGGATGGTCTTGCTGCATGTCTCCCAGCACTTGCTCCAGTAGCATCAAGATGTCGGGGCCAAGCGCAGCGAGGGCCGGGGTCGGCGCCTTGGCAACCGCCGTGCCGGCGGCTACCAGTGCCCGGTAGACGGCCGGTAGCGCCTCGGGGCCGGGAGGCGTCGGCTCGGCAAAGTACCAGTCGAGATAGTCCAGCACGGCGGCTTGCGTGGCTGCCTGGGCGATGATCTCGCCCACCTCGGCCGGCCCCACGCCCTCCCAGCCGGGGTTCAGCACATGCTCCAGCATCTCACGGAGGTCGTCATTGGCGCCGATCTCGTTGAGCCGCGACCAGGTAATCGTGAGGTTGCGGCCGGTATCGCTGGCTTTGCGCTCGCCGGCAAGCGACACCCACGGCCGCTGCGCCGGGACCTCGGGGGACTTTGCCGGGGGCGATGTGGGTGGTTCGGCGCGGTTGCGGGGGGTATCGGACGAGCGACTCGCGCGTGTCATTCTTGTCCACCAGGGTAGAAGTCATACCATTGGACCACAGTGCAGCCCTCCCGGTACGATAATCACAGCTTACCACCCGGTACACCACAGCGCCAACGGCCCCCTACCGGAGCGGTCCACGCCGCCCGCCGGACCGGCTGCCGGATGGTCCCGAACCGGCCGGTATACTTCGGCAGTTACGTGGTCCCGCCGGGTGTGATAGGCATTATGCTCCAACTGGGTATCGTCGGGTTCCCGCAGAGCGGCAAATCTACGCTTCTCGCGGGCCTCATTGAGGGCCGGCAGCCGACGCGCTTGGGCAAGGGTGGCGCGGCGATGCACGCTGCCGTCGTCAAGGTGCCGGACCCGCGGCTCGACCACCTCGGCGCGCTGTATCCCGACCGCAAGCGCGTCTACGCCGAGGTGGAGTACGTGGACTTTCCCTATGCCAGCCTCGGTCAGCGCGACCGGAGCGCCGAGGCCGCCTGGATTGGCAGCCTCCGCACCGTTGACGCGCTGGTGGCGGTGGTACGGGCGTTCGATGACCGGCCGGACGATCCGCCGCCGGTGGCTGATAGCCTCGCCGGCCCGCTGGCCAACGTCGCCGATCTTCAGCTTGAGCTGGTGCTCGCCGACTTGCCGCTGGTGGAGCGCCGGCTCGGGCGGCTCAAGGTGGACCTGGGCCGTGCGACGCGCGACGAGCGCCGCGGCCTGATGCAAGAGCAGGGCTTGCTGCTCCAGCTTCAGACACAACTCGAAGCCGAAGTTCCGCTGCGGACGCTGGACCTGGATGACGAGAGTTGGCGCCGGTTGCGCGGGTTTCGGTTTCTCAGCGCCAAACCGCTCCTCTATGTCCTCAACATCGGCGAGCAGCAGTTGGGAGAGCGTGCCGGCCTCGAAGCGGAGTTTGCCCGGCGCGTTGCCGGACCCGGCACCGCCGGCTTGGCGCTCTGCGCGCAAATGGAGCTGGAACTGGCGGCCCTGGCCGAGCCTGATCGGCAGCCCTTCATGGAAGACCTGGGCCTCAGTGAGCTTGCTGCCGGGCGCGTGATCCGGGCGAGTTATCAGGTCTGCGGCTTGAGCACCTTCTTCACTATCGGCGACGACGAGGTGCGGGCCTGGAGCGTGCCTACCGGTACGCTCGCGCCGCAAGCGGCCGGACTCGTACATACCGACATGGAGCGCGGCTTTATTCGAGCGGAGGCGGTTTCCTTTGAATCACTGGCCGCAGCGGGCGATATGGCCGCGGCGCGCCGGCAGGGGCTACTCCGACAGGAAGGGCGCACCTACGGTGTCAACGATGGCGACGTGCTGCACTTCCTGTTCAGCCGCTAATGCCGGACATGCCCGTTGTCGCTAGGAGTAACGCGGGCCAGGTCCGCGCTACCCGCTGTGTCCCCGCGAGGACCGGAGCGTCAGGCACGGCGTACACTAAACGATCTCGGGACGGCTCAACGTGGGGCGGCAAACTGGTATCGTTTCAGGATGTACCGGCGCGAAGTCCGGGAGGAGCAAAGGTGGGAGTATTAGAAGCCATCCGCGACGTAGTCGTCATTCTGGTCGCGCTCGCTGCCTTGGCGGCGAACATCGCTCTGATCGTGCTCGTCCTTAAGTTGTGGGGCATGGTGAAGGCGCTGCGAGATGAAGTCAGCCCCGTCCTCGGCTCACTGACGCACACCTCCAATACGGTGCGGGAGACGACCTCACTCATCGGTGAGTTGGTGATCGGGCCGCTGGCGCGGGCCGCGGGGCTGGCCAACGGCTTTCTGACGCTCGTGCGGGCGCTGACCACCATTGGTCGAGGCGGGCGGCGCCGAGGAGGGGAGCGTGTACGTTAGCGGGTCCTTCTGGCGCGGCCTTTTATTGGGTGCTTTGATTGGCGCAGTGCTCGGCCTGTTGCTGGCACCGCGACACGGCGAGGAGACCAGGGCGGCAGTCCGTAACCATCTCGCCAACGCGCGGCGTGAGGCGGAGGCTGCCCGTGCCGCGGCCGAGCGCGAAGTCTTACAGCGGTTCGAGGCCATTGTGGCCCCTCCGCCGAGCGAGCAGGCCGAGGCGTAGGACAAGAGAACGGGTCATGGAAATCCTGCGCGTTGCGTATGAAATAGCCGTCATCGTCTTGGCGCTGATGGCACTGATCGGCTCGCTCATCGTGGCCGTTATCTTCGGCGGCCTCGCTTTTGTCGTCCATCGCTGGGGCAACAAGGCGGTGGACGGCGCCCACGTCGTGCGGCTCAAGGCAGAAGCGGCCGAGGACGCAGCCCACCGTGGCGTGCAGCGCGGCGTTATCAGGCCGGTAGCGCAGGCGCAGGGCTGGGCGCAGTGGCTGAGTACGTTCGGCCGGCGCGCCTTGGACGATTCGTAGGGCGACGTGTAACGACCGGCGGCAACGCTACGCGGCAGTTACGACAGGTTCATGAGCGTGGCGGCGAGGAGGCCGCAGGCGACGCCGACGGCCGCGCGGCCACGCAGCGGCTCTTTCCAGATCAGCCATCCGGCGCCGGCCGTGAGTATTTGCGTGGCCGCGCCCGTGAGTGGGAACGCGATGGTGCCGCTGACCTGGACGAGCGCCCGCAAGAGCAGCTCGATCTGCGCGATGTTCGTGATGCCGATGGCCATGCCGAGGGCGAGGGCAGACGTAGCGGTGTGCGGCGCTTGGCTCTGGTATCGGCCGCTTTGGCTCAGAGGCTTGGTGAAGCGGTGCCGCAGCGGCCAGCTGAGTGCGGAGAGCACCGTCGCGGTCGCAAACGTGCCGAAGTTGTAGGCCGGCCGCTGCTCTTCTTGACGTAGCTCCGCGAAGGACTTGGCGGCGAGCAGTCCCGCGCCGCCAAGCAGCAGTACGAGGGCGAGAAACCCGACCGTCCCGGCGCGCCTGACGAGTGGGCGCCGCGGTGCATCTTCCGAATCGGGTCGCCCCGCGTGTGCCCCGACCTCGCGTGGCCGGCGTGCGCTGCCGAGCAAGGGCACGGCTATGGCGGCCAGAATCAGTCCCAGCGTCTGCCAGATATTAGGATACTCCTGCCAGATCACGATGGACGCTATCGTTGGGATGGCGACCGACAGGCGAAGTAGCGATACCACGACTGCTACGCCGCTGCGGCTCAGCATCACGAAGAGCAGCAGAAACATCGTCTGGTACTGAAAACCTTGGACGGCGCCGAACGCGAGTGCCGGCCAGGTCGGCACTACGCCTGACTGCACCAGCACTATCGTCGCGATCACGCACGCGGTGGCGTAGTTAGTAGCGCCGATCAGCAGGTACTGCCGTTGGCGCTGGCGGGCGAGGCGGACGGACAGGAGGAATGCCGTGTTGCCCAGGATATGCAGGAAGAGGTAAATCACAGGCGGTAGTGTACAGTTCGGCCCACGTTGCTCCGGTGGAAGCACTGGCGCCAGCGCGCAGCCGCCCCGTCACATCCCCACCCTAGACTAGGGAGTGCCTCGTCAGTCGGCCTCCCGACTGACGCCCATCCTCCTTTTTAGCACCGGGCGTCCGGCCCCCCAGTCAGCCGGACGCCCGGTCTTCTCCTCCCCTCACACTCGCGGACCTGTGCAGCGCACCGCGCCACCGGCGGAAGGCGGAGCGTTATAATCGGCTGACTAACCTGCGAGTAACCGACGAGCGAGAGGAGCAAGGCACATGAGCAGGGCAGATGACACCGTCCGCGTAGGGATTGTCGGCGCCGGGGGGATTGTACGGCAACGCCACTATCCCGGTCTGAGCAAGATCGCCGGCGTCGAGCTGGTGTCGGTGGCGAACAGTACGCCGGAGAGCACGCAGCGGGCGGCCGCCGAGTTCGGTATTCCGACGACCTACGGGAGTTGGCAGGACCTGGTGGCGGCCGACGACACCGACGCCATCGTGATCGGCACCCAGCCGTATTTGCACCGCGAGATTACGGTCGCCGCGCTCGATGCCGGCAAGCACGTGTTCTGCCAGGCGCGTATGGCGATGGACTACCGGGACGCGAAAGTCATGTATGAGCGTGCATTGGCCTCCGAATGCACGACCATGCTCTGTCCGCCACCGCACTACATGGAGGGAGACACGACGATTCGCCGGTTGCTGCGTCAAGGCTATGTCGGTCCGGTCTACAACGTCATCATGCGCTCCTATAGCGACAACTATCTCGACCCGGATACGCCCATCCACTGGCGGCAGATCGGTCACATCTCCGGCTTCAATACGCTGGAAGTCGGGATGCTCTCCGAGGTGCTCCACCGCTGGCTCGGCTACGCCAAGCGGGTAACGGCCCAGACGTTGACCGCCATCCCGGAGCGGCCGGCCGCATCTGGAGAGAGCCGCAGCGTCGTGGATCGGCCGGATGCGCTGACGGCGGTGGCCGAGCTGGAGAACGGCGGCGTGGCGACGTTCCTGTTCAGCGGCGTCGCACGCGGTGGCGCTGACCGCAACAGCGTCGAAATCTACGGTGCCGACGGTGCCCTGCGGTACAACTTCGGCGCCGATCATCTCTCCGGGATGCGTGGCGACGAGACCGACTGGAGCACGATCCCGATTGACCAATCCGAGACGCGCGAGTGGACCGCCGAGGCGGACTGGATCGAGGCAATCCGCGCCGGGCAGTGGGGATCACCGAGCTTCTGGGATGGCCTGAAATACATGGAGATGACCGAGGCCATCTTCCGCGCCGCCGAGACGGGCCGCGCGCAGGTGATGCCGTTCGAGGCACTAGAGCAGCCGGCCCGCGCCCGCGCCGCCATCGGCATGTAGCTTGCCCGGTGGTTGGACAGAAGGTGAGTAGGTATGGCAGCAACGGCGGGGAAGTTTCAGACGATCCACCCGCAGGCGGGCAAGCAGGGCACAAACATAGACGCCGCCAAGTACGAGGTGATGAAGGCCGCTTTGCTGACCGTCGTGCCGGCGGACGATGCCGGTTTCCCGTTCCAGGACCTCGCGGATGCAGTGCGGCCGCACCTCCCGACCGAGTTGTTTGCCAATGCTTCGGTCAGTTGGTACGTCGTCACGGTCAAGCTCGACCTGGAGGCGCGCGGTCTGATCGAGCGCGTGCCGGGGTCGCGGCCGCAGCGAGTGCGGCGCGTGTCGTGACCGGCCGGGGCTAGTGGGCCGGCCGCAGCACTTGCCCGCTGCGTGCGTCGGTGTGCTCGCCCTGCTCGACGGTGAGAGCGCCGTTGACGAACACGTAGGAGATACCGGACGGATACTGCGCGGGCCGTTCCAAGGTGCCGTTGTCCTGAATCGTGGCCGGATCGAACACCACAACATCGGCGGCGAGGCCCGGCCGCAGCAGGCCGCGGTCGGTGAAGCCGAACTTGGTCGCGGGGACGGCGGTCATCTTGTGTACGGCTGACTCCAGGGGCATCCAGCCCCGTTCCCGAACGTAGTCGCCGAGAATACGCGCCGTCCAGCCGAAGTTGGCGGGATGGTTGACGAGCGGTGCGAGCGGTCCGGTGGCGCTGGCCGTCCACGAGTCGGCCTCGAACGCATACAAGGGATGGGTCATCATCTCGTGCAGGTGCGGCTCACTGTTCTCCACTCCGACGAGGATGGCATCGTTGATGGCGGCGCCCTCGTTGTGGAGGATATCCAGGTAGGAATCCATGGGGTCTTGGCAGAGGAGATCGCCGATTTCGACGAACGACTTGCCGAAAAGATGGTTGCTGTTGGCGGTGCGGGCCAGCCAGAGCTTGTCCCACTGGCGCTCGGCGACGAGGAGCCAGTAGCGGCTGCAATCGTTCTTCACGCGCTCGCGGACGGCCGGGACGGCGAGCCGCTCGGCAGCGACGGCCGGACCCTCGTCAAATAGCCAGGGTGGGAGGACGGCCGCCATCAGGCCGAGGCCGGTCGCGTAGCTAGTGGTGTCGCACGAAACATCGAGGCCGCGGCGGCGCGCGGCGTCAATCTGGTCCATCACGCGCCCCCACGCGCCCGGCGGCGAGCCGCGGCGCGCGAAGTTGTGGGACAGCTGGAGGCGAGCGCCGGCCTCCTCGCAGATACCGATGATCTCGGCGATGGACTGCTCGAACTCCTCGTTGCGGGTGCGCTGGTGGCAGGCGTGGACCCGCCCGGTGCGGGCGACGACGCGGCTCATCGCCGTCAGCTCCTCGGCGGAGGCGGCGCGGCCCGGCAGGTACTCCAGGCCGGTGGAGAGGCCGAGCGCGCCCTCGTCGAGCGCCTGTGCCACGAGACGCTCCATGTTGGCGATGGCGTCGGGTGTGGCCGGTACTTCGTCATAGCCCATCACCGCGCTGCGGACGGCCCCGTGGCCGACGAGGACGGAGACGTTGCCGCCCAAGCCGCCGGCTTCCAAAGTGTCCAGGTACTCGCCGAACGTGGTCCAGGTGACGGTGGCGCCGGGTGCCGAGTTGGCGAGGTCGGTGCTGATGCGCTCGCGGTTGTGGGGCGTGAGCGGAGCGTGGCTGAAGCCGCAGTTGCCCAGGATTTCGGTGGTCACGCCCAGCCGGATGGTGCTGTCGCAGGCGCGGTTGACCAGGATGCTCCAGTCGCTGTGCGTGTGGCAGTCAATGAAGCCGGGGGCGATGACCTCGCCGGCCACGTCAATAATCCGTCGGGCGGTAGCGCCGGGCAGGTTGCCCACGGCGACAATCCGGTCGGCTTGGATAGCCACGTCGCCGGGCACCCAGGGCGCCCCGCTGCCATCCACCACCCGGCCACCGCGCAACAACACGTCGAGCATGGTGTGATCTCCTTTGTGGGCTTGTGCTACGGCAACACTAGGTAGGGCGGTTGTGGGAACTTGGCGGCTTGCCGTAGACTTGCACTTGTACCGTCGTGATCTACCACTATAGCGGCCCTCGGTTGATGGCTCGGCCGGAAGAGCGTCGCGTCCACATCGCAGCAACCGAGCCTACCCGAAACCATCTCGGAGGCGTCATCGAGATATGAACGGCCGTGAGTTCGTCAGGCGAGCCTGAAGCTACGCCCGCAAGACGGGGAAAGCGTTTCGGTTCGACCCAGCTCACGGCAAGGGCAGTCACGGCCGGCTTTACGTTGGCTCCCGGTTTACCACAGTACAACGGGGCGAGTTGTCAAGGGCCATGTTGGCCGCAATGCTGCGTCAACTGGAAATTGACCGCAGGGAGTTCTGAGCCATGATCTATACGTATCCGTGCGAGCTTACCCCCGATGGAGAAGGAGGCCTGCTGGCTACCTTCCCAGACGTTCCGGAGGCCATCACCGGCGGCAGCGATCGGTCCGAGGCCCTGGCAATGGCGGCAGACGCCCTCGCTACTGCCCTGGCCGGATACGTCCATGAGCAATGGGACATCCCTACTCCCAGCGAGGCAGTCGCAGGTCAACAGCTCGTTGCAGTACCTACTATTGTTGCCGCCAAGCTCGCGCTCTACTCAGCCATGCGCGCGCAACGCATCACGAAAGTGGAGCTTGCCAGCAGGCTGGGCATCGGCGAGGCGGCCGCGCGAAAGCTGGCCAACCCGGACCAGTACTCCCACATCAGCCAAGTCCAGAAGGCACTCCGGGCCGTTGGGCGCAACCTGGCGGTCGAGGTAACCGCGGCCTGACGGCGCGGATTGTCTGGGTCCCTCGATCCCGTTCAGCGGGTGAGAGGCCAGTTTATCCCCGCGCTGTTTTATTTTCCCAAGGATGATACGCCTACCATTTGTTCAGGATGTGGTCGGCAATGCGTATCGCAGGGCCGGCTCCTATGGGATTGCTCGCCGCAAAGTACAGATCGAACAGCGGAGCGTCGTTGGAATTCTTCAGCGTTCGCCGAGTAGGTGCGACCCCTGCAAACACAGATTCTAGGCGTTCCCGATAGCAGTCCGCGATTGCCTTGCTGCCGCCGTGTCGTTCTTGGCCCGGCTCGTCGCCAAAGAGCGGTAGTTGCAGGGATGGCTTATACAGCGATTGCCAGTGCTCCCGGCTACCAAAGACGCGATCAAGACGTTCGGCGCAGTCCGGTGTCGGCTCGTTTTTGTTTGGCATCATGCGGGCGACGGCCATGAGCGGAAACAGAATCCAGCAGTCTATCTTCTCGGACTGTGCAATCACCTCTACCGTCTCCCAGGCAACCTCGGTGGCGAATGGGTCGAGGAATACGACGGCCCGATCAAATTTCCCCATCCTGCGGCAGAATTCGGGTAGCGCAGTGTTCGCGTCGCCAGTAACGACTTCAATCTTGCGATTAGGAAACTCACGGCGTAGCTCTTGTAGCGATTTGCTGCGCTGAGGGTCCTTCTCGATGAATAGCAACCGGTCAAAGGCTCTGTCTTGTGTCTCCAGCGCAATTCGCGGTGATCCCTCGTGCAGATTCCCGAAGTCACTGTAATCTCGATAATATCCTTTGCCCGGGCGCCAATATCCCTCACCGGCAAAGGCATCCACGTATATCAGGTTAAATGGCCTTTCCTTAGATGGCTGTTCCTTCAGCGCGGTCGAATAAGCATCCAGATACCGCCTGAGAATCTCGAGCTTGTCAGTGGTCCAGTGTCCGCCGAATGTCGTGCTGTTCATGTGTCCCTACGTTGCGGTCGGTAGCTGACGCCAGTACCGACCGTCAATGACTGCCCTGTCGCCGCCGCGTTTGTTGCGAACGCCGCCAAGCTGCTTCAGGAAGAAGGCGACACCGGCTTGAACGGAGTGATCGCGTACCTGTCGTGCCCAGTCCAGGTCCATCGTTCTGGCCTTAGGGCCACTTTCGCCACCGACGATCACCCATTGCAGTGCGCCGGAATCCAGCCAGGGCCGCAGGTCAACCGGTTCGAGCAGCGGCTCGACGGAGACGAAACGGATCGGCGCCGGCAACCGTGCCAAGACAGTCAAGCGCGGCGCGTATTTCTGTGATTCCACCGATGTCCCGATCCAGATATTCGGCGGCCAGCCGCGCGGAAATTGGTGCTGGTATCGCTCCCACCACCCAACGGCTCTTCCCGGTCGCTTGGTCAGTATTTGGAAAATGTGACCGCGCTTGTCTGCGGCCTCGGCCATGACCGAGAACATTTGAGAGATATAGTCGAACGGCACACGCGGATGAAAGACATCCGACATGCTGTTGACGAACACGCGCCGGGGCTTCTTCCACGACAAGGGAACGCGCAGCCGTTCCGGGAGCAGCCGAATTTCGTTAGGCGCCGTCTCATACCCCGGGACCGCCATCCCCTTAAGGCGCGGGTAGAGGGCGAACATGTAGCAGTGATCGCAACCGGGGGACACGCGGGTACAACCGGTAACCGGATTCCAGGTCTCGTCCGTCCACTCAATCGCCGAGGGCATACTCTCGCATCCTCATACCGCCGCGCGGCAGTCCCGCCGTGCTGACGGTTTAATTCTACAGAACATGTGTTCCTATTTCCACTCGGCGACACCTACAATCCCATCACCCCTAATCCTGTCCATCCCCCCATCCCACAAATCCTGATGCAGAGAAAAAACCTACCCTTGTCAGCCGTTCCCTCCCCCGTTGCGACGGGGGAGGGCTAGGGAGGGGGCTACTCCCTACACCGCCACCACCGCCTCCGTGTCCCCGGCCGCCAGCGCGCTCATGTACGCCAAGATCATCTCGCGCGTGCGGTAGCGACCGAAAGCGGCTTCGTCCTCGCGGCGGACGATGGGGAAGGTGCTGAGGACGTATTCGGCGTCCTCCCGTGTGAGGCCGTAGAGGTGGAAGTAGAGGGCGTCGAGGCGGGCGCGCAGGTGGTGGCGCTGCGGAAGGCGGCCACCGCCGCGTCCACCGACCGCCATTCGGCGGTGGCCGCGATGCCGGTGGTCAGGAAGTAGTGGGTGAACAACTGGCCGGGCATGGCACATCCTATACGTGGGCGGCGGCACTAGGGAATTCGGTTAGACGTTTGGTGAACGGTACATCAACGGGTGGTGAGCCGCCGCCAGGGCAGCAGCAGCCCCGTTGCCCTAGGCGTAACCGGCCGCTACCATCAGGGCGGATAGTACGGGCGGCGTCACGTCGCGTGAAGGAGTAGCAGATGCGTATTGCGATCAACGGCTTTGGGCGCATCGGTCGTCAGGCGTTCAAGGCGCTGGGGGAACGGCATCCTGACCTGGACGTTGTTGCTATCAACGATCTCTTCGATAGCGACACCAACGCCCACCTGCTGAAGTACGACAGCAACTACGGGACGTTCGACGGGACGATTGAGGCGACGGATGCGGGCTTGGTCGTGAACGGGCAGGAGATCCAAGTCTTCTCGGAGCGCGAGTGGACCGACCTGCCGTGGGGTGAGTTGGGCATTGATCTGGTCATTGAGGCGACCGGGGTGGGTACAGCGCGGGAGATGGCGGCAAAGCACCTGACGGCGGGGGCCGGGCGGGTGCTGATCTCCGCCCCGGCAACGGACGAGGACATTACGGTGGTGCTCGGCGTGAACGATGAGCAGTACGACCCTGAGCGGCACCGCATCATCTCGAATGCGTCCTGCACGACGAACGGGCTGGCGCCGGTCGTGAAGGTGCTCTGGGACGGCTTCGGGATCAGCAAGGGCGTGATGACCACCATCCACGCCTACACCAACTCGCAGCAGGTGCTCGACGTGGCGGGGCCGAAAGGCGCGGCGGACCGCGAGCTACGCGCCGGCGCGATGAATATCATCCCGACGAGCACCGGCGCCGCCCGTGCCGTGGCGCTCGTGCTGCCGGAGGTGAAGGGGATCGTGGACGGCCTGGCCTACCGCGTGCCGACGCCGACAGTGAGCATCGTGGAGTTCATCGCCACGGTGGAGCGGCCGACCGCGACGGATGAGGTCAACGATGCGCTGCGGGCTGCGGCCGCCGGTCGGATGGACGGCGTACTTGACGTAACCGACGCGCCGCTCGTTTCGATGGACCTGAAGGGCAACACGCACTCGTCCATCGTGGATTCGCAGCTGACGATGGTGATGGGTGACGATCTGGTGAAGGTCGCGGCCTGGTACGACAACGAGTGGGGCTATGCCTGCCGGGTGGCCGACGTGACGAACCTGATTGCCACTCGCATGGCGGCGGCGTAAGGATGCCAGCCTGCGCTTCCCGGCGGCGTATGGCAATAGAAAGATTGGCCATCGGAGACGCGCAGTGAACAAGTGGACGATTCACGATGTCGCCGTCGCCGGGCAGCGAGTGCTGGTGCGCGTGGACTTCAATGTGCCTCTCGACGGCACGCGGATCACGGACGATACGCGCATTCGCGCCGCGCTGCCGACGATCAACGCACTGCGGGATGCCGGGGCGCGGGTCGTGCTGCTGTCCCATCTGGGCCGGCCCAAGGGCAAGGTTGTCGCGGCGCTGCGATTGGCCCCGGTGGCGGAGCGCCTGAGTGAGCTACTGGGCACGCCGGTCGCCACTGCTGCCGCCTGCATCGGTCCGGGAGCGGAGGCGGTCGTGGCCGGCTTGCGGCCGGGCGAGGTGGCGCTCCTGGAGAACGTGCGCTTCCATCCCGAGGAAGAGCGCAACGACCCGGCCTTTGCCCGTGCGCTCGCCGAGCTAGGTGACCTCTACGTCAACGACGCCTTTGGCGCAGCGCACCGCGCCCATGCCTCGACGGAGGGGATTGCCCACGTGCTCCCGGCCGTCGCGGGACTCCTGCTGGAGCGCGAGTTGGCGGTGCTGGGCGGTGCCCTAGAGCAGCCGGAGCGGCCGTTTGCGGCCATTATTGGCGGCGCCAAGGTCTCGGACAAGATCGAGGTCATTGACCATCTGCTGACGCGCGTGGACGAGCTGCTGATCGGCGGCGGCGTGGCCAATACGTTTCTCCGCGCCCAAGGCTACGAGATCGGTCGCTCGCGGCACGAACCGGACAAGGTGGCGCTCGCCGCCGAGCTATTGGAGCGAGTCGGGCAAAGTGACTGCGAACTGCTGCTGCCGACCGACGTGGTGGTGGCCCCGGAAGCGGCAGACGATGCGCCGCATCAGGTCTTTGCCGTGGACCAGACACCGGCCAACGGCATGATCCTGGACATCGGCCCGCAGACAACCCAGCACTACGTGCAGGCGGTGGAGTCGGCGCACACCGTCATCTGGAACGGGCCGCTGGGGCTGTTCGAGATCGAGCCGTTCTCCGCCGGCACCCGTGCGCTGGCCGCCGCCGTCGGCCACTGCCCCGGTACGACAATTGTCGGCGGCGGCGACTCCATTGCGGCCATCGAGCAAGCCGGGTTGAGCGACCGGATCACGCACGTCTCGACCGGCGGGGGCGCTTCGCTGGAGTTCTTGAGCGGGCGAACGCTGCCCGGGGTCGCGGCACTAGCGGACGGTTAGCAGCGCTACCGCGGTTCGGGTGCCTTGCTGGAGGTATGCCGGGGCGGGGTAGAATACCCGGTAGTGAACTGTGGATTCTACTGCCATAGATGCCGGCGGTGTGGGGACTGAGGGATGCCTGCCAATCTGACTCCGGCCTACTACGAGGCAGAAGAAGAGTACCGCCAGGCCGGTACCATCGAAGAGAAGCTGAAAGGGCTGCGCCGGATGCTGGCGGTCATGCCCAAGCACAAGGGCACCGACCACCTGCGGGCCGACCTCCGCACGCGGATGGCCAAGCTCCGGGACCAGGCCGAGACGCAATCCCGCTCCGGGAGCCGCTGGAACCCCTATACGGTCCGCAAGGAGGGCGCGGGGCAGGTCGCGCTCGTCGGGCTGGCCAACGCCGGCAAGTCGCACCTCATGGCCGCGTTGACGGGGGCGAAACCGCGGGTTGCCGACTATCCGTATAGCACGCTGGAACCGCAGCCGGCGATGCTCCGCTACGAAAACGTCCACATCCAGCTGGTGGACCTGCCGCCCATTGACATGCACCACACCAACGGCTGGATACGGTCGCTGGTGCGGCAGGCGGACGTGCTGCTCGTCGTCCTCGATCTGGCATCTGACCCGGTGGAGTCGCTGGAGCTGGTGCTGGAGGAGTTGACAACCATCGGCCTAGAGCCGGTCGTGCGGTTGCCGGCCGACACCGACGATGAGGTCGCACGGTCGGCCGAGCCGAAGCGAGTGCGCGTCGTCGGTACGCACCTGGACCTCCCCGGTGCGGAGGAGGCCGGCGCGGCCTTACAGGCGGAGTTTGGTCAGCGGTTCCCCACGCTGGCCGTCAGCGTGACCGATGGCGGCGGGCTGGATACGCTGGGCCGCTGGCTGTTCGCGGCCCTGGATATGGTGCGCGTCTACACGCGGGCGAAGGGCCAGAAACCCGACTACAACCGGCCGGTCGTGCTGCGTCGGGGGGCGACGCTGGAAACGCTGGCGTCGGCCTTGCATATCGAGTGGATGGGCACGGTGAAGTACGCGCAGGTCTGGGGCAATGGTAAGTTCGACGGCCAGCACGTCAGCCGGACCTATGTGCTCGAGGACGGCGACACCATCGAGCTACGCATGTAGCTGGACACTGAGCAGTTGCCCTTGTCAGGGAATCATGGGAGCGCTGGGTTGATCTGCTGGCTCTGCGCCGCTTGGCTGTGCGCTGGGGGTAGCCTTATGCCTGTGGAAATGCTGCACCAGCAGCAACCCAATCGTCGTGATGGACACAATGACAATCCCGCCGTGGATGAAACGGAGCGCGCCGGGCGGGAACGTGTCCCATAACGACCACACGGCGATGGTGAAGCCGGTAAGACCTAGCACCAAGTAGGTCACAAGGACGGCGATGCGCTGCTTCCTGGCTCTCACTTGAGCCGTGAAGACAGCGATGATGGCGTACACCACTACACAGGTGGCTGCGGTCGAGCCGGCGCGTATGAAATGTACCCCGATTTCTCTTCCGGAGAGGTCCCCCGCCGCCCACCACAGCGCATCCAAAATCTCCACGGCGATGATGGCTGTTAGCACGTATATGACCCGGCGCACCACGGCGTAGATGCGGTCCGGTCCAACTACCACAAGGGACAAGTATCCGGCATATGTTCCGCATAGCCCGACGCCGACCAGCGAGAACATCGCCCGCCGCAGCTCGTTGGGGCCGCCGGCGAAGTCGGTCCAGACTTGCCAAATCATGATGAGCAGGCCAACAGTCAGAAGTGCTGCCCATATCGGCGGAAGGTAAGTCAGAGCCTGCCAGAGCGCTCCGTCTCGGCTGCGGTAGCTGTAGACAAGGTAGGAGTTGGCAGCAACACTCAACATGATCCCTACAATGATGAGCATACTGAATAGCAAGTCCGGCAGGTTGATGAAGCCGAGGTCGAAGCGGAGTGAAAGCAGCCCGATAATGGTCCAGGTGAGGACGCCGACGGCGGCCGACCAAATCAGTATCGGTGCTACAACTGCCAAGAAACCACGGGATGAATCTATGGTGAGAAAGCGCCGGTAGCGACTCCCATCCTTACTGGTCGCCTCAGGTGCGTTATCCTGTCGGGGCGGACTCTCGCTTGCGCTTTCCGTAACCGGTGCAGTGTCCTCTGAGACAGGGGCGCCGCAGCTCGTGCAGAACTTGGCATCTTCAGCCAACTGGGTGCCACAGTTCGAGCAATAGCTGTTCATTCGACTGTCTCCCTCTGGACTGGCTGGTCGGGCCTTTCTGTCCTGCTGACAAGCAGCGCTTACTGACCGTAGGGTACCTGAGCGGTCACTGTCGGACAAGCTGCGCTGTGTCCGAACCTGCTCGCCGCCAACTGTGTGTACCAAGAGGCAGATGTAGCATTGGGTCTATATAGTCCCTATAGTTTTCCTGGCATGATGCCGTTGAAAGCGGCACGGTCCTAGCCCACCGGACAGCGGCCCACGTGGAGACCGGTGCTGCACGCACCGCGGCCGCTGGCGTTGACACCGCAGAGACGATGTGTTGCCGGCGAAAGGGGTACTGATCTTGCTTCGCTATGTAGCGGCATTTGTGCTTACTTCCGCCATCGTCGTCGTCGTCATCGTGGCCGTAGTGGTTCTGTTCGATGATGGCACACCTGCGTTGCGCCTTGCCGACACTCCGGCGGTTGTGCGGGGTTCTCTCGGTACTCCAACGTCGTCGCCCCGGCCCACCTTGGCCCCCCCGCCGCCGCCAGCCGCCCCCAACTCCACGGCCACGCCTGAACCAACGACTACCCCCTCGCCTAACCCTACAGCGCCCCCCGAATCGACAGCCACACCTAATCCGACCACGCCCCCCACGCCCCTCCCGACGGCCACGCTCGAACCGGCGGCTACGAGCGTACCGATTTCCCGACCTGACGGGCCAGCTAACGTGCGCTACATTTACCGTGATGGCGATGGCCGGGTTGTTCACTCGGGCTTTGCTGATTCTGTTCGCGTGAGTTGGGAACCCGTGGCAGGAGCAGATTACTACAAGGTCTATGCTCGCGCGTGGATGTTCGATGAACAAGGCCCACAGTGCCAACTGAATGAGGAAGGGAGACCGCTTAACTTCTGCAAGCTGGTTATCGGCAACCTAAAGGAAACGACTTACGAATTCGAAAGCCCGGCAAATCTCGTCCGTAGTGAAGAACAGATTAATAGGCACTGGGTTGCCGCCTGTAACCGTGGTGGGTGCTCGGACCTTGTTCTTGCTGTACCCGCCGCGACGGCCACGCCCGAGCCTACAGCCACCCCACACCCCGCGGCGACGGCCGTGCCCAAACCGACGGCTACTCCCAACCTCACGGCGGCGGCCACGCCGGGGCCGGCGTCCACAAGCCCCCCGGCACCTGCGGCCGCGCCCAGGCCTAGCAAACCGGCGAACGTGTGGGCCATGCGCGAGGGGGCGACGATTCGCGTCAGTTGGGCTCCGGTGGAGGGAGCGGATTACTATAAGGTCTACCACGATAATTTCTTCGATTCCGGTTGCAGTGTGGGACGGGATGGTAAACCGAGTTGGTGCGAGGAATTGGCCTCGCGGGTGACTGAGACGACCTATGTCCATACCAGCCCAGCCAGTCGTGCTAACTACTATTGGGTCACTCCCTGCAACAGTGGAGGGTGCTCGTCTATTGATAGCAGGAACCCGGCCAAGTTCATTGATACCAAGCTCAGCAGACCAGCGAACGTGCGGGCCGTGCGCGAGGGGGCGACGATTCGCGTCAGTTGGGCACCGGTTGAGGGAGCGGCCTACTACAAGGTCTACTACGATGATTTCTTCGATTCCAACTGTACAGTGGAATGGGGTGGCGAACCGGATTGGTGCGAAGAACTGGCCTCGCGGGTGGCCGAGACCTCCTACGTCCACACCAGCCCAGCCAGACGTACCAACTACTATTGGATCATCGCCTGCAGCAGCAGGGGATGTACGGCCATCGATAGCGAGAACCCGACTGCACCGCAGTCATAGCCGTTGGAGTAGGGGAGATGCTGCTCACACGGGGTAGCCTCTCCTGATGGAAGGCGCAACCGGCGACTGCGTAGGCCTGTCCCACTGGCGTTCGCTATAGATTCCGGCCCGTGTTCGGTGCCCGCCCGGTAGGTCACCTGCCCCTTGTGCAACTTGCACAAATGGCGGTCAGTAGGTTCGGATACATCACACGTCGTCCGGCCACAGCCGCTCGCGTATCGTATTGGCTCAGAAGCGTTGCTCACCGGTTCTAGCCGAGCGGAGCAGCAAACCAACCAGCCGGAGGGAACAGGGATGCCAGCAGAAGCCATCGTCGGAGTAGCAGCTTTCGCCGGACTCTTTACCCTCTGGACCATCGTGCCTAGCTTCATTCGCAAGCGCGGCAAGTAGTAAGCGCGGTACCGGCTCACGCCGCACTCGCCGCCACGCGTTCTCGTCAGCCCGCGGCCTCAGCAGCGTCCTCTCCCGATTAAGACCGTAAGCCCTCGCCGCTGCTTGCCATTTGCAGCGAGCAGTGTGAGGCCTTCGTTTCACTGGAGGCTGGATTGTTGTAGATGTCGCCGCCTGTCCGGGGTAGCTCGCAGGTGCCGTGTTGGGAAACGGTTGCCTTGCACTCGTAGTTGGTTGCACTCGTGCCGGGATCCGGGATAAGGAGGGAGAAGAGAGATGAATGACCGCAGGAACTATCGGCATACCCAGAGCCAGGATCGCCCGGCAGCGCAACGCTGGTCACGGGCCGCTCTGCTCCTGGGCACGCTCGGACTCGCCATGGCGCCGGCCGCTGCGCTGGCAGCCGGCGATCCGACGGGCGGTGATCCCGGCAGTCAGGACGCGCTGCGGGCGGCGAACTTCTCGTGGGTGCTCGTGGCCGCCTTCCTCGTGTTCTTCATGCAGGCCGGCTTCGCCTTCCTGGGCGCCGGTTTCATTCGCGCCAAGAACACGGTCAACTACCTCACCAAGAGCTTCCTCGACTTCTGCATGGCCTCGCTCTCATACTGGGCATTCGGCTTTGCGCTGATGTGGGGTGGCTCCAAAGCGGCCTCCGGCCTCGATGACGGGAACGCGATCATCGGCTATTCCGGATTCTTCCTGACCGGTGACGCCTACGACGTGGACACGATCCTAAGCTGGTTTTTCCAGATGGTCTTCGCCGCGACGGCTGCCACCATCGTCGCCGGCGCCGTTGCCGAGCGCACCAAGATCAACGCCTACCTCGCCTACAGCTTCATTGTCGGCGCGATCATCTACCCGATCTACGGCCACTGGGTCTGGGGCGGCGGCTGGCTCGGTAGCTTGGAGCTAGGGACCGGCGTGAAGGACTTTGCCGGCAGCGGCGTCGTCCATGCCGTCGGTGGACTGGTCGGACTGGCCGGTGCTTGGATGGTCGGACCGCGGATTGGCAAGTTCAACGCGGACGGCACGCCCAACAAGATTCGCGGCCACAACATGATGTACGTCTTGATCGGCACGTTCATCCTGTTCTTCGGCTGGTTCGGCTTCAACCCCGGCAGTACGCTCGCCGCGGGCGATCTCAGGATCGCCGTGATCGCCACGAACACCTTCCTGGCCGGCGCCGTCGGGGCCGTCGCGGCCATGTACATCACGATGGTCCGCAGCGGTGGCAAGGTGGACCTGGAGATGTCCTGCAACGGTGCCCTGGCCGGACTGGTTGGCATCACGGCGCCGTGTGCCTACGTGGCGCCATGGGCGGCGGTCGTGATCGGCGCGATTGCGGCCGTGGTGCTGATCGTCAGCCTGTGGTTCGTCGAGAGCGTGCTGAAGGTGGACGATCCCGTCGGCGCCGTCTCGGTGCATGGCTCCAACGGGCTATGGGGGCTGCTGGCGGTCGGTATCTTCGCCGATGGCAGCTACGGTGACGTGAAGGGCTTGATCGTCGGCGAAGTCGGCCAGTTACTTGCACAGCTCGTAGACGTTGGCGTGGTGCTCGTCTGGGGCTTGGGGACCGGCTTTATCCTGTTCGGCATTCTCAAGGTCACGATGGGGCTACGGGTCTCGGAGGAAGAGGAGCTTGCGGGCCTCGACGTACCGGAGCATGGGACCGAGGCCTATCCCGCGGACACGACGGCGACGGCAGCCTGATCTGAACAATCGCGGTGTCCTGGATGCCGCTCCGTAGTGGCCGGCTGTGCTTGGAGCAGCCGGCCACTCTGCATTAATGGGGCGTTCGCCGGCCGGCCTGGTTGACAGAATGACCTGCCGTAGGCTACTTTTTGCAGCGACATTCCGCTTTGGGGATGAGTACACCTATCCACCGGCCCCTTCCCTGGAGGGAGGGGGTTGGGGGTAGGTGAGATCAGGAAAACTACTCAGAAGGAGGCGGCGGAGCGAGCGTAGAGCGACAGTGGTTGTGCGCGGGTCAAGCAGTTGAGGGTACGGACAGCACCCTCGTAAGCAATTTCCGTGAAGGAGGAAGAGCCAGATGGCAGGTGTAATCCGCAGAAAGTATCTCGGTGGTGCCGCGGCGACGTTGGGCGGTCTGGTGGCTGCCGCGTGTGGTGAGCCGACGGTGCGCTACGTCGGTCAGCCGCAGGCCGGACCGGCCGGACCAGCCGGGCCAGCCGGGCCGAAGGGTGCAACGGGCGCGCAGGGTGCCCAGGGTGCTGCGGGCGCAACCGGCATGGCGCCGGTTCAGCTCCGCATTGGAATGAACGCCCGCTTCCACTGGGGCGAGGACGTCGGCCAGGAGATCACCGCCCCGCTCTTGGAGGCCAATCCCTGGTTGAGCTTTGATCTCATTCCGGCCTACAACCTGAACAAGTTCCGCACCGAGGCGGCCGGTGGCGCGCCACCTGACGTCTACTCCAGCGGGAGCTACTGGGCACAGGAAGACTACGTGCTCGGCCTGACCATCCTGCTGGAGGACTACATCAAGACCAGCAAGGCAGTTGACAAGTCCGACGTGTGGGAATCGTTGCGGCTCGACGTGGAGTTTAAGGGCCAGATGACGGCCATGCTCTATGCGCCGGATACGCGCATCATGTACACGCACGACGACAACGCCCGCAAGGCCGGCATTGATCCGGATAGTCCCCCGCAGAACTGGACTGAGCTTGAAGAGAACGCCTTCAAGGCGTTCAGGAAGGCGGACGACGGCAAGATCGAGCACGTCGGCTGGTACCCCTTCTGGGGTAGCGGCGGTCCGTACCTGTGGATGGTGCCGTATTGGCAACTGGGTGGCGAGTTGCTCAACCAGGAGCAGACCGAGGCCGTCTTCAACAACGATGAGGCCGTCACGGCGTTGACCTGGCTGAAGAAGATCGTGGACGGGCAGGGTGGTTTTGCGGCGCTTGATGAATTCCGGGCGAAGCGTCGCGGCTGGCAGATTCTCGTCCAGGGCGACGAGACCTACCTGCACGCCACGCTGTCGGAGCGCGGCGAGACGATTCGCCCCGCCGACCCGAACTTGGAGTTCCACGTCAGCTCCTATCCACTGCCCGATGCCGGCGGCGTGGTGGCGAACTACGGTGGTTGCCACTCGCTGCCGATCGCCAAGCTCAGTGAGCATCCGGACGAAGCCTGGACGTTCATCGAGTGGGTGACGCGCGAGGACAACAACATCAAGTTCGCCAACCGTTTCGACCGCGTGCCGGTGCGGATCAGCAGCACGAACTCCGATGCCTACATCCAGGGTGATGCGGCCAAGAAGCTGCAAGCGCAGGAGATGACCAAGCGCCGGTTCGTGATCGCAGCGCCCGGCGGGCGCGAGGCGCTCAAGCACCAGAACGTCAGCACTCCGGTCATCAAGGGCGAGGCCTCCGTCAAGGACGCGCTCGACGAGGGCGTGCGCTTGACGAACGAGGTGCTGGCCAAGTTCCGTCGCCAGGCCGAAGAACGCGGGCTGTAGTGCCGCTTGACCCCCTCCCTACCCCTCCCCCGTTGCGACGGGGGAGGCAACCGCCCGGTCCCCCCGCCGCAGCGGGGGGACCATAGGGGGCAGTACCGTCGTTGCGGGGCCGAGACAGGAGGAGCAGCCTGATGTCAGCGATACACAGGCAGCCGCAGCCGGTGGGGTGTAGGTGGACAGGGCTTCTCCGAGCGGTGCGTGTCCCTGCAGTTCCAGGTGCCATTGCAGCCGCTGTGCTCATCGCGCTGCTCACGACGGCCTGCGGTGCGGACGACGTTCAGACCGATGTGGCACCCTCGTCTCCTGCCGCCGCAGTCAATGAGCAAGCACAGACGGCCGACTCTCGGCCGAGCCAGGTGACGGAGTCGCTGCCGCCGGCCGGCGCCGTCAGCTTGCCGTTTAGTGTGGCGCTGTCTTTCATGGACACGCCGGGGCTAGGGCAACAGGTGCCGCTACAGATCTCGATGTATTCGACGGTTGGTCCGTCCATGGTGATGGTTGAGGTTGACGAGCTACCCCCGGGGGTCAGTCTGGTCCAAGGTGGCCGGCACTGGGAGGCGTGTCTCGAGGAAGAAGAGAGCAAAGCCTTCGAGCTATTGCTCGGCTTTCCGCAGGAAGGCACTTTCCGCCTCGGCGCGATGGTGGTCGCAGAGATTGCCGGCGGAACTCGTTACGAACAGCAGCACCAGTTGGACATCCAGGTGACAAAGGGCGGATCAACGGTCTCGCACCACCAACCGCAAACACGCAGCTTGCCGGCTGCCGGATAGCCTCACCGACCAGCCGTCTCCTCCGGCGCCGCGGCGCTCGGCGGTAGCCGTATTCACAGCAGAGAGAGTCCGGATGACACTGACACCGGAGCAAACGTGGCTCTTCAGGACCAACGGCTACGTCAAGTTGCCGGGTGTCTTGCCGCCGCAGCTAGTGGCCGACCTGAAGACTGCCGTGCAGCACGACATTGACCATGCGGTCGAGCCGGTCGTCCGCAACCACGACGGAAAGATCGTCCGCATCTCGAACATCCTCGACCGTGCGCCGATCTTTCGAGACCTGGCCGCCCATCCGTTCATCCTCGATCCGCTGGAGCGGCTGCTCGGTCCCAACATCGAGGTACTGCGTAACCGCCACAATCACGCCACGATCCGGCTGGCGGAGCGCCGAGACCTGCCCCTGCACCGCGACGTGTCGCAGTGGAGCCGCCCCATCGTCTCGATCATCGTCTTCCTCGAAGAATCGCGCTGCGAGAACGGCGCCACGCAGATCGTACCCGGCACACACCTGCTGCCCTGGGTACCGAATGTCGAGACGGCCGCGCAGCAGATGGGCCTGCGCGATCAGGTTGTGCGGGTAGAGATGCCCGCCGGCGGAGTGCTCGCCACCCACAGCCTCGTGTTCCACACTGTTGGCCTCAACCGCACGACTGGGACCCGCACGAGCATTACGCTGGGCTATCACAGCGCCGACGAGCTGGCCGCCGGCGAGGATTCGCAGCGTCTGTTGGTCCGCGGCGAGCGCGTGTACGCCGGCCACAGCTACTAGGAGCACGGCACATCATGGCTGCGACGCAACCCGCCCCGGACAAGTGTTCCAAGGGACAGTCTGATACTCTCTCTACAGGTGGTCCGCCCGGCTATAATCAGGGCATGAGCATCATCTACTCTACGGAAGAAGCCAGGGCACGGTTCCCGACAATCCTCCGGCATGTGCGTGCGGGGAATATGGTCACCATCACCTGCGACGGAAAAGCCGTGGCCGAAATCCGTCCGGTCGAGCAGGACCTGCGGGAAAATCTGACCACCGAGGAGTGGTTCAATTACCTGCGACAGCGCGGGATACTGAGCGGATCGGGAGAGAAATGGCAGCCGCCTGAGGGCGTGGAGCCTAGTCCGGGCGCACTCGAACGGTTTCTCGCCGAGCGGGGCTAGTGAGCGTGAGTCGTGCCTACATTGACACGTCCGTGATAGCCGCCATTGCCCTTAATGAAGTGGGCAGCACTGATCACGCCCGGCGACTGGAAAATTTTTCCCAACTCATCTCCTCCAACCTACTCGAAGCCGAGGTGCGGGCAGCGCTTGCTAGAGAAGGACGTCAATTCGAGGCCGGATTCATCTCAGGCATCGAGTGGGTCTTTCCGGACCGCTCCCTCGGCCCCGAGTTGGCTGTGGCCTTGGCGGCCGGTTATCTGCGCGGGGCTGACCTATGGCACATTGCTACAGCCCTCTATGCCGCCCCGGAGCCGGGCGAGATTGCATTCGTGACACTTGACAACCGCCAGCGAAGCATTGCTGTTGCCCTCGGGTTCCGGGCGTGAGCCGAAGGAGTTCATTGTGTCCGCATCCGGTCTAGCCCAGCAAAGGTCCCCGGCACAGAGGATCGAGGGGATTGTGCCGATTATCCCCACGCCGTTCGACCCCGACACCGAGGCGGTGGACTATGCCGCGCTCGGTCGCCTCGTCGAGTTCGCTGCCGGCCGGGATTTCGGGGCGATCTGTCTGCCGGCCTATGCAAGTGAGTTCTACAAGCTGGACGAAGATGAGCGCTCTCGGGTCGTCGAGTCAGCTGTCAGAGCCGCGGCGGGGCGCGTGCCGGTCGTTGCCCAATCCAACCACCCCGCGGCCCGCGTCGCTGCGGACATAGCTCGGCGCAACGCCGACTGCGGCGCGGACTTGATCTCCTTTGCCATTCCGCGCCAGTTCGCGCTCACCGACGACGACCTCTTCGACTATTGCGGCACGATCATGGGCGCCGTGACGGTGCCGGTACTGATCCAGGACTTCAATCCGGGCGGGCCAAGCATGAGTCCGGCGTTATGCGCGCGACTGCACGAGGCGCATGAAAACTTCCACTACGTCAAGCTCGAAGAGCCGTTGTTGGGGCACAAGATCGCCGCGATGCGGGAGGCGACCCAGTACCAGGTTGGTGTGCTGATCGGCTGGGGCGGCATGTATCTCATGGAGCTGCTGGCGGAGGGAATCTGCGGCCTCATGCCCGGACTGTCCAAGGCGGACCTCCAGGCGCGAATTTGGCGTCTCGCGCAGACTGGCCGGCTGGATCAGGCGCAGGACATCTACGAGGTCATCCTGCCGTTGGTGGTCCTCAGCCTGCAAAACCTCGAGCTATCTCACCAGCTAGAAAAGCGCCTCCTGGTGGCGCGTGGTGTGCTCGACCATGCCACGGTCCGGCAACCTACCTATACGCCACGACCGCAGGTGCTAGAGTACGCCGACCGGCTCAACCGGCGCGTGCTCGCGCTGCTGGATACGCTAGGACTGCCCGCGGCCTAGCTCTCACCCTGGTCCTCCCTCGTTGCGGTAGGGAGGAAACGTCGTCCCCCGTGTGCGGGGGGACCATAGCTCACAGGGGTAGTTTTTTGTAGGGGCGTGATTCATCGCGCCCAGACGCTGGTCATGGCTGCGAAAGCCGCCGTGCAGGGCCATGCAGCGGCCCCAATCCGAGCGTTACACCCCCTCTCCAACATTTGGAGAGGGGCCCGGAGGGTGAAGGTCGGCCCCGCCCGCGGCCCCCGCAGAAAAACCTACCCTTGTGAGGGGGACCATAGGGGGGCCGGAAGGAGAACCGCCGATGATAACCGTCTCCAGCCCGCCGGAGGCCCCGGCAGCCACTCCGCCAGTCGAGGAAAGCGATGCGCCGGCCGAGGACGCTCTGCCGCTCGGTCGAGTTCAACCGTGGGTCTGCCGGGAGAGTATTGCTCCGCGTGTCTGGACAGAGGAGGACCGGACAGCACTGTGGATGGAGTCCAACGGCAGTGAAGGCTGCTATGGCGGCTGGGAGCTGCTCTTTCCGGTTGCTGCCCAGCCAGGAGACCAACTCCAGCTTGAGCTGGCGGCGGGGGCGGACGGGCTAGAGCGTGGGACTGACGAGCTAATCGTCGAGGCATTCTGGTACGACGATAGCGGCGCGGAAGTGAACTGGGACCCGGTGCTACTGGACCGCGCCACTATGGATGACGACGGTCGCTTGTTCGTGTACTACGCCAAGGTGCTCCGGTATCCGCCCGGCGCGACGCGGCTCGGTGTCCGCTGCGGCCTGCGCTGGTCGCCGCGGGGGCGGGTGCGCTGGCACGGCTGGCGGTTGCAGCGGACGGCGCCGCGATCACCGCGGACGCTGCGGCTGGGTGTGGCCTCTGGCCGGCCGGTCAAGTGGGTGAGCGCGGCGGCGAGCGTTACCCACTACGTCGAGCAGTGTCGCCGGGCCGGCGCAGCGGGTGTTGATCTCGTCTGCCTGCCGGAGACGATCCTGAGTGCCGGTAGCCCTGACCGCAGTCCCGAGTCCGTCCACGCGCACGCCGTCCCGGTGCCGGGGACTTGGCTGGAGCCGTTCCGAGAGGTGGCCCGTGCCTATCGCATGGGTGTCTGCTTCTCGGTACTCGAACGCGCTGGCGCTCACGATGAGTTGGTCTATAACACGGCCCTGCTTCTTGGCCGCGATGGAGAGCTAATCGGCACCTACCGCAAGGTACATCTGGCCCTCGTAGAGGCCCGACAGGGCGTGGCAGGGGGCCACGAGTTTCCGGTCTATTCGTTCGATAGCGTGACCGTGGGGATGGGCATCTGCATGGATTCCTCGGCCGCCGAGACCTGCCGCATCCTCGCCCAGCGCGGCGCAGAGATCATGCTCATGCCGATCATGGGCGATTTTCGGGCCACGCGCTGGGTACACCGCGCCAGCGAGTTCGATACGGAGCGCTGGAAGCTGGTCCAGCGTGCCCACGCCTTCGACAATCATCTCTACGTCGTCGCCTGTCGCAACGCCAATTTCGGCAGTGCCATCACTGCGCCCTGGGGCGAGATCATCGCCTACAACGACGGGGACCGTGACCTCATCTGGGCCGACGTAGACCTGGGCCACTTGCGCTCGCATCCGCTGGGCGCCTCGATCCAAGCCGTGTTGTCATCCATGCGCCGGCCCTACGTCTACGGCTCACTGGCCGACACAAACCATCCCGTCGGCTCGCCCGCCCAGCGCGGCGGCTGAGTCTGGCGCGCCTCACGCCTGGATACTAGCCACCGGCAGCAACGGGACGGTCGAAGCCGTCGCGGTCCGGAGGGGTCATCCCGCCGTGGTTCCAGACGGTCTGCTCGGTGGTCAGCAGGCGATCCAGCAATAGCTCGGCGTGCCGCTGCACTTCGTCCCGATAGGCCGGGTCGCCGGCCACGTTAACCAACTCCTGCGGGTCCCGCTCCAGATCGTAGAACTCCACGGGGTTGTCGCGGCCGGAGTAGACGTACTTGTAACGCTCGGTACGCAGGCACTTGCTCCGATGGCGGCGGTCGTTGCTCACGTACTCGCACAAGATGGCATCTTTGGTCGGTGGCCGGTTGGTGGGCATGGGCGATTCCAGAATGGAGCGCAGGCTGATGCCCGGAAGCTCGCCCGGCTGTGGAATGCCGGCGTAGTCGAGAATCGTCGGGGCGAGGTCAATGTGCTCCACGAGGCTATCCACTGGGCGCAGGCCTTCCGGTAGCACTCCCGCCCCGGACTCACTACCCGGTGGCACGACGATGTAGGGCGCGCGGATAACCTGCTCGGTGAAGTTGCCCTTCCCCAACATGCCGAAGTCACCCAGCATCTCGCCGTGGTCGGTGGTGAAGATGATGAGGGTGTTGTCCAGCAGCCCCCGGCGCGTGAGGGTGTCCATAATACGTCCCATCATGGTGTCAATAAAGGACACCATCCCCCAGTAGTAGGCGATGATCTTGCGGATCAGGTCTTCGCCGCCTTCGCGGTCGAAACGGCTCGGCCGGTCACTGCCGGGGGCGTTGAGCTGGCGGGCGTACAGCAGGGGCGGAATCGCAATGGCATCCTGCTCGTACATGCTGGCGTATGGCTCCGGTGGATCGAACGGTCCATGCGGGCCGCAGAAGCCGCACCAGAGGAAGAAAGGACGCTCCGGGGTGCCGGTGTCCAGCCGCTCCAAATAACGCCAGGTGTTCTCCCCTATCCAGTAATCCACGTATTCGTCGGCAGCAAGCGTGTTCACGATGGCCGTGGATTGCTGGCGATACTCAGGCCGGCGACGTTGCTCGTAGATGGATTCGTAAGCGCCGGGACGCTTGCGTTCGAGCCACTCCGCGTAGACGGGGCCGAGCTGCGAGGGACCAAATGGCGATCCTTCGGCGACTGTCCAGCGCGAGCCTTTCCCCATCGTCAGGGCCGTCTCGTCGAAGCCCTTGGGCGGCAGCATGTGGATCTTGCCGTAGGCCGCCGTCGCGTAGCCGGAGTCCTGCAACCGCTCCATGAACGTCGTCTCCCAGGGCGGGAGCCCCGGCGTGGTGCCGATGACCGACTCCATATGCTCCATGCCGTGCTGATGCGCGTAGCGGCCGGTCTGCATACAGGCGCGGCTGGGCATGCACACCGGATTCTGGATGTAGCCGTGCCGAAAGAGGGTGCCCCGCGCTGCCAGTTGATCCAGGTGCGGGGTTCGCACGTGGGGGTTGCCGGTGACGCCCAGGGTGTCGTAGCGTTGCTGGTCGGTCGTGACCAGCAGGATATTGGGGCGTCGTGGTGTATCTGCCATGGTATGACCGTCCCTTTCTCGTGGAGTGAGGATACGCGGCGCACTACGGGAGCGCAATCGGGTTTTCGATACCCGCCAGCGGTAGTACACTAATATGAAGGTTGCGAACTTGATTAAGTAGTGTGTTGGTCTCCGCCCTAGCCCTCCCCCGGACTGAACTGCCAGGGTGAGGAAACATCCCCGTCCCCCCGCCGCAGCGGGGGGACCATAGGGGGGCTGCATCCCACTACTCGATTAAGTTGTCAACTTTCATATTAGGGTGAACCGGGTGTCCATTTAGCCGGGTGACTTGGCACGGAGGAGGAAACCCATGGCACGGTATACGCAGGTGGCAACGGTTTCTTGGCGTGGTGGGACCGCCGGCGAGACGCCGGAGGCGAAGATCGCAGCCAACCGCGCGGGCCAGCTAGAGCTGGTCGAGCGCGCTTGTCTCGACCGGCCCGATTTCGTCTGTATGACCGAGGTCATCACTTGGTATGGGCTGGGCAAGGAGCACTTATCGCTCATCGCCGAGCCGCTCGATGGTCCCACCGTCCGGACCTTCGCGGAAGTGGCCCAGCGGCACGCTTGCTATGTCGTTGTTCCAATCTACACGCAGGAAGATGACCACATTTACAACTCCCAAGTGCTGCTCGACCGGCGCGGTGAGATCGCCGCCGTCTATCACAAGATTCACCCGACGATTGGCGAGATCGAGATGGGGGTCACACCGGGGACCGAGCCGGTGGTCGCGGACACCGACCAGGGCCGGGTGGGCTTTGCGATCTGCTTCGATCTCAACTTCCGCGACGTGGGGGAAGGGAACGCGGCGGGTGGCGCGGAGCTAGTGTTTTTCTCCTCGATGTACCCTGGGGGACTACAACTGCAAATCTGGGCGCACGACTTCGGAGTCTTCATCGCCTCGGCTACGCCCGGCGACCGGGCGCGGATCGTGGACCCGCTGGGGCGCGTGCTGACCGAGTCGGATGCGACGTATAACCCGATCCTGTCCAAGCGGCTGAACCTGGACTATGCCGTCATGCACCTCTCGGAGAACTGCGAGCAGTTCGAGGCGATTAAGCGGAAGTACGGTGCGGGGATCGAGCTGGACGTGACGCGGCCGGAGGCGATCTTCTGCATGTACTCGCACCTGCCCGACGTGACCTGCGAGGGTGTCATCCGCGAGTTCGAGCTGGAGTTGCGGACCCGCTACTATCGCCGCGCCAACCACATCCGCGCCGCGGCCCTCCCGCGCCGCAAGTAAGGCCACGCCTCACCCCCCGGCCCCCTCTCCGACCGGAGTAGGTACAGGATAAGCCGTAGGGGCGCAACATGTTGCGCCCATCCCCCTCGCTGCGGGGGGACCATAGGGGGGCTACGCACCCGCACAACGAGAGGTATTTCGTGTAGCGGCGCGATTTATCGCGCCCAGACGCTCGTCATTCCTGCGGAAGCTATCCTGACCATCCCTCCATCCCGAAAATCCTGATGCAGACAAAAGACCTACCTTTGTGGGATACTCCCTCTCCTGCCGGCAACTTGCTAATAGCACTCAGGGAATTGTCATGGGAGAATTTGCTGAACTGAGCCAAGAAGTCCGCGGCATTTGGGACCGCAATGCCGCGTTCTGGGATGAGCGGATGGGCGAGGGCAACGACTGGCACCGGCTGCTGATCGCGCCGGCGCAGGAGCGCCTGCTGGCATTGCAACGGGACGAGCTGGTGCTGGATGTTGCCTGCGGCAATGGCCAGTTCGCGCGACAGATGGCCCGTCTCGGCGCACGGGTTCTTGCCTCCGACGTGGCCCCGCGGATGATCGAGCACGCGCGTGTACGCACGACCGAGCACGCCGACCGCATCGAGTATCGCGTGCTCGACGCGACGAGCCGCGAGCAGCTGATCGCCCTGGGAGAGCGACGCTTCGATGCTGCGGTGTGTACGATGGCGCTGATGGACATGGCTGCTATCGAGCCACTGCTGGCAGGGTTGAGCCGGCTCCTGAAGATTGGCGGCCGGTTCGTCTTCTCGGTGCCCCATCCCTGCTTCAATGCCGTCGCCCCCCGCATGAAGAAGGCGGTGGAGATCGAGGAGCGGGACGGCGAGCTTGTCGCAGAGTATGCGATCAAGGTCTCGTCGTATATCCGACCGGCCGTGGCGAAGGGGGTAGCAATGTTCGGCCAACCAGCGCTGCAATACTACTTCGAGCGACCGCTCAGTCTCCTGTTCGGGACCTGCTTCCGGGCGGGCTTTGCCCTCGATGGCCTCGTCGAGCCGGTCTTCGAGCTACCGCCGCGGCCGGAGCGACCCGGTAGCTGGGAAAACTACCCGGAAATCCCGCCGGTGCTCGTGGCCCGGATGCGGCTCCTGCCGTCGAGTTCGTAGCCAGCCACGCTGCCCCCCGTCCTCTTCCGTCGGAAGGAGGAGCAACGTAGCCGGTGTAGCCACGCCTCGCCGGCCTCTGCTACAATGCGGCGTAGACGAACATCTGTTCAATCACCGCCGTCGCACTAGCATCCCTCGCCACTACTTGTGCAGAGAGGGTGCGGTACATTGACAGCAGCCGATGAACCTCGATCAGCTACTCAACCGGTTACGGGAGACGCCCTCTTTCCGCGACAACCTGACGGCCTGGCGCTTGGAGCCGCCGCGGGCGGCGGCGTATGCCGCGTGGCCAGCGGGCCTCGATCCACGGTTGACGACGGCACTGGAACGCCGTGGCATCGGCCGTCCGTATACGCATCAGGCGTCTGCCATTGAGTCGATCCTAGATGGCCACGACGTCGTCGTGGTGACGGCAACGGCCTCCGGCAAGACGCTCTGCTACAACGTGCCGGTACTCCAATCCATCCTCGACGATGACGCCAGCCGGTCGCTCTACCTCTTCCCGACCAAGGCGCTCAGTCAGGACCAATACAGCGAGCTACACGGTCTCATCGAGACGCTGGGTCTGGACATCAAGACGTTCACCTACGACGGCGATACGCCCAGCAGCGCCCGGCGCGCCGTGCGGCTGGCCGGGCACATTGTCATCAGCAACCCGGATATGCTCCACACCGGCATCCTGCCCCATCATACGAAGTGGCAGCGCCTCTTCGAGAACCTGCGCTACATCGTCATTGACGAGCTGCATCACTATCGCGGCATCTTTGGCAGCCACGTCGCCAACGTCCTCCGCCGGCTGCTACGGGTGTGCGACTTCTACGAGTCCCGCCCGCAGATCATCTGCTGCTCCGCGACCATTGCCAACCCGGCGGAACTGGCCGCGGCGCTGACCGGCCGCCCGTTCGAGACCGTTGACAACGATGGCGCGCCGCGCGGTGGCCGCCATTTCATCTTCTACAATCCGCCCGTCGTCAACCGGCAGCTGGGTATTCGCAAGAGCGCCGTCACCGAAGCGGCAAACCTGGCCGGCCAACTGCTACGCAACGATGTGCAGACCATCGTCTTTACCCGCTCGCGCGTCCGCACCGAGGTCCTGCTGACGGCGATCCGCCGCCGCTCTAAGCTGCCGGACGACCAGGTGCGGGGCTACCGCGGCGGCTATCGGCCCTTGCAGCGCCGCGAGATCGAGCGCGGCTTGCGCTCCGGGCAGGTCCGCGGCGTCGTAGCGACGAATGCGCTAGAGCTAGGCATTGACATCGGCCACCTCGACGCGGCCATCCTGTGCGGGTATCCGGGCACGATTGCGAGCACGCGGCAGCAGTCCGGCCGCGCGGGACGGCGTGCGATGACCAGCGTCGCCATCTTTGTCGCTTCGTCGTCACCGCTGGCGCAGTTCGTCGTCACGCACCCCGACTATTTCTTCGCACGCTCGCCGGAGCACGGGCTGGTCAATGCCGATAACCACTACCTCCGCATGAGCCACCTTGCCTGCGCCGCCTTTGAGTTGCCGTTCGAGGACGATGAGCGGTTCGGCGCCGAGGGGACCGGGCGGGCACTCACGCAGCTGGAAGACGCGGGCGTGCTCCAGCATGAGGGCACAAGCTGGTACTGGACCGGCGAGGACTATCCGGCCGAGGCGGTCAGCCTGCGCTCGGCCCAACGCGAGAACGTCGTGATCGTAGATGTCACCGCGCCACAGCCGCAGGTGCTCGGCGAGTGCGACCCCTTCAGCGCGCCAATGCTTGTGCATGAGGACGCGATTTACATGCATGAAGGGCAGCAGTATCACATCACCAAGTTCGACTGGGAGCAGAAGCGCGCCGAGGCCAAGCGCGTGAATGTGGACTACTACACCGATGCCGACTTGAGCTTCAACGTAGCCGTGCTCCAGGACGAGGGACACGACCGCGGCGCGGCGCTAGAGCAGGGCTACGGCGAGGTGCGCTTGGCGTTTACCTCCACCATCTACAAGAAGATCAGGATGTTGACCGGCGAAAACGTTGGCTGGGGCAAGATTGACCTGCCTGCCCAGGAGATGCACACCACCGCCTACTGGACGGCCGTACCCGAGAATCTCGCCGCGCAGCTTGGCAGCCAGCGGCTGCAAGGCGGTCTACTCGGCCTCTGCAATCTGCTGGTGAACGTCGCGCCGCTGTTCCTGATGTGCGACCCGCGCGACTTGATCGCCGTGCCCCAGATCAAGAATCCGTTCACCGGCCGGGCGACGATCTTCCTCGCCGACAACTACCCCGGCGGTGTGGGCTTTGCACGCCAGCTCTTCCAAACCCACCGGCCGGTCTACGCGGCGGCCCGACAGTTGGCGCAGGATTGCGGCTGCGAGGACGGCTGCCCTTCCTGCACCGGACCGCGCGACGAAATCGGTCCGCAAGGCAAAGACGGCGCGCTACAACTGCTGGCGGCAGCACTGGAAGACACGCCTCACCCCCCGTCCCCTCCCCCGGATTGAGCTACCAGGGGAGGGAATAGACTGTCCCCCTGCGAAGCGGGGGGACCATAGGGGGGCTAACTAGGATGCCAGGCTGTTGGTATGGCGTGTGTACTGCCGTCCTCGCGCAGCCGCCGCAGTGCAGATCACGAACCTGGAGTAGCGCGGTATTCCTCGCCATACCCACCTACTTACCGACACAGTATTGCCGCTACCCTATTTCCCGCCATGAAGGATGAATCGCGGGCGGCGCCGCGCCCGCCCAGCCGCCGCCGGCGCCGGCTCCAAATGATGCTGCGCTGGCAGGCACTCGGTACGCGGCTGCTTGCGCTACTGGCAGTGCTAGTGCTGCTCGGTGGCGGAGTGGTTTGGCTGATACGCGGCACCGGCAACCCGCTCATCGGGATCATGTTCCTGGTCTTGGGCCTCGTTCTCGTGGGCACGGTGATACTGTTCCTGCAAGTGCTGCGAGTGATCGGCGGACAAGAGCGGTGAGCGCGGTCCGGGCGTGGTTAGGTCGCGGAAAGCCACGTGCCAGCGCAGATTTGGGCGGCCGTGCGGATCGCTTCGATGGTGCTCGTGGGGTCGGCAATCCCCTGGCCGGCAATGTCGAAGGCGGTGCCATGGTCCACGGACGTGCGGACAATCGGCAAACCCAACGCGACGCTGACACTCTCCTCGAAGCCGTGAACCTTCACCGGAATGTGGCCCTGATCGTGGAACATTGCGATCACGGCGTCGAACTCACCCCGCATGGCCCGCACGAACACCGAATCGGCCGGGAGTGGCCCCGTCGCCGCGATCCCGGCAGCGCGAGCCGCTTCGACTGCCGGACCGATCTCCTCGATTTCCTCGCGTCCCAGGTGGCCTCCCTCGCCGCCATGGGGGTTGATGGCCGAGACCGCGATACGCGGCTGCGTCAGGCCCCAGGCGCGGAAGTGGTGATCGGTCAGTTGGATGCGGCTCAGGACGCGCTCGCGCGTGATGCGGTCGAGGGCCTCGCGCAGGGAGTAGTGCGTGGAGAGATGGACGGTGCGGAGTTGGCCGCTGACGAGCATGGTCGCCTGTTCCGGCGCATTGAGCACGCGGCCGAATAGCTCCATATGGCCCATATCCTTGTAACCGGCAAGCTGCGTGGCCTCCTTGTTGATCGGCGCTGTCACAATCCCCGCCGCCTGGCCGGCTCGCGCCAAGTCCAGCGCCCGTAGGACGTAGGCCATCGCCGCCGCGCCCGCCTCGGCGGATAGCTCACCCGCTCGGACGTTCGAGGAGACATTGGCGAGATCGAGCACGTCGAGGACACCAGGACCATAGACACCATCGCCCGGCTCACCCACCGAGCGTACTGCCAGCGCGGTAGCGGCATCCAGACTATGGACGACCTGCTCCAGGCAGTGAGCATCGCCGACCACCAGTGGACAGCACCACTCGTGGAACGGCGCGGACGCGAACGCTTTGACAAGCACCTCCGGCCCGATGCCGGCCGGATCGCCCATCGTACACGCCAACAGCGGTCGGTTGCTGCTTCCCATTGTGCCGGGGTCTCCTCTAAAGGCTTGTTCTGCACCGCATTGGATTCTATCGGATGGTGCCAAGGGGGCAGTTCTGCGCGGCGTGTTTGACCGCGCTGGCCGGTCTGTCCACTCTGATGGAGCTATGGTGGCGATGGACGAGCGACGAGGCCTTGGATCAGGTCCAGGGTGCGCCGCGTGGCGTCCGGCGCTCCCAGGCGGGCTGCGTGCTGCCCCATTTCCCAGCAGATATCCGGCTGTTGGAGCAGGAGGGCGCTGGCGTCGGCCGTCTCCTGGGGGTTGGGAGCATAGAACCCGGCCTGCCCTTGCACTACGTAGGGGATATTGCCGGCCTCTTGCCCCCCGGCCGGGCGGCTCAGGACCAAGGGCCGCCCCACGGCGAGCGCCTCGCTGACCGTGACCGAGCCGGGTTTCGTGGCGATGATGTCGGCGGCGGTCATCAAGTCGGCCGTAGACGGCACGTACCCGTAGACCTGCACCGGGAGCGGCCAGGCGATCCCTTCCAGTGCGTTCCGAGAGCGCACGTTGCTGCCGGTGACGACCGCGATCTGAAACTCGCGCCCGGTTTGTTGCGCCAGCGCGGCCACCGCCCGCACCCGTTTGACCAAGCTGCCGGCCCCGGCGCCGCCGCCCATGAACAGGACGAGCGGTAGCTGCGGATCGAGGTCGAGCCGCCGGCGCATTTCCGTCTGGCTGGCCGGTTTGGCCTCCTCGCTTTCCGTAGGATCGTGCGGGCCTGGCGGTGTCGTCGGCACATGGCGACGGCCGTATTCGGGGCGCAGGGGGATGCCGAGGCGGGCGATCCGCTGCCGTGCAACGCCATAGCGCATGAGCGTAGCCGCGGCGGCCTCCGAGCCGGCGACGTAGTGATCCACCCCATCGGCTACCCAGACGCGATGTACGTCAACGAGGTCCGTCACGACGGTCACGATGGGTTTGTCGACGAGGAATGACGACTGCCGGCGGGCCGCAATCGCCGCGCGAACCATGAGCGGATGGACCGAAACCATCACGTCCGGCGGCTGCGCTTCCGCAGCGGCCACGACCCGGTGGACCAAGGATTGACCGGCCAAGGTATGGTAGATCAGTGGGCACAGCGGGCTGTTGGTGGCTGCATAGATGGCCGACCACAGCCACGGAACATGGACGATAGTCGGCTCGTAGAGATGGGCGAGGTGGTCCGTCCAGCGCGGCTGGGCAGGAGCAAGCACGTCGAGCACATCCATGGCGAACTGCCCCGCCCTGGCTTTGGCAGCCTCGGCCAGGGCCTCCCCCACTACGACATGCCCGGCTCCTGTACGGGCTGCCGTCAAGAGCAGCACACGTGTCACCGGTATTAGCCCAATTCCGCCTTGCAGGCGGCGACTGAGCCAGTCGCCGCGCCGTTGGGCGCCATCGTCGGCGCCTGCTCTTCCTGCACCGGCATGTCCTGACTCGGCTCGGTTTCCTCCTCGGTGCCCGGACGGAGATGCCCCACTGCGGCCTCGATCTCCGGGATGCTCGCCTCCAGCGCTTGGACGACATCGAAGTCGAGCGCCTGGCCGGCATCCTGCTTGATGATGGCGAGCGCCCGCTCGATAGAGAAGGACGGCTTGTAGTAGCGCTTCATGCGTAGGGCATCGTACACGTCGGCGACGGCCAAAATGCGGCCACCCAGCGTCAGGTCGGCATCGTGGAGGCCGTCGGGGTAGCCCTTCCCGTCCAGGCGCTCGTGGTGCTGACCGGCGATGATCGGGATGTCCTCAAAACCGCGCAGAAACTTGATGTTGGCCAGGATGTCGCGCGTGAAGCGTGGATGCGCCTTCAACTGCTCCCACTCTGCTTCCGTGGGCCGCCCGGCCTTGGTGAGCACGGCATCGGGCACACCGATCTTGCCGTAGTCGTGCAGCAGCCCGGCCAAGCGGATGCGCTCAACGTCGTCACCCTTCAGGCCCAGCTTCCGCGCGAGGATTTCCGATGAAGCGGCCACGCGCTGTGAATGGCCGCTCGTTTCCCGGTCGCGTGCGTCCACGGTACTGGCAAGGGTGGTAACTAAGCTCACGAAAGACTCGCGCTGCGCCTCGTACAACTGGGCATTCTCCAGGGCAATCGCCGCCGAGGCCGCAATGGCTTTGAGATAAGTCAAGTCCTCGTAGTCGAAAGCGGCGCCGTTGTGCTTGTTGATGACCTGGAACACCCCCAACCGATCACCCTGGCTATTATCCATGGGCATGAGCAGCATGGAGTGTGTGCGGTAGCCGGTTTTCCGGTCCCACGTCTTGTCGAATCGAGGGTCCTGGTAGCAATCGGGGATTAGCAAGGTGACACCGGTTTTTGCCACGTGACCCGCCAAGCCGGCGCCGAGGGGCAAGCGGATTTCCTGAATCTCCAGCTTGGACACGGCGCGGGTCCATAGCTCTTGGCGCTCATAGTCTACGAGGTAGATTGTAGCCCGGGCGGCGGCCAGCGCCTCGGTAGTCTTCGTGGCAATCAGCGGCAGCAGCACGTCCAGCTTCATTTCGGCCGCGAGCAGGCGGGTGATGTCCAGCGCCTGCTCAAGCCGTGTTTGCCGACTACGCAGGGCTACAATCTCGGCCGCGAGCCGGTCCCGGCGAGGTAGCCCTTCTGCGTCGGTGCTCTGTGTCATCCCAAGCCGCCCTTACCAATGCCAAGAGTGCCGTGGGTTCCGAACACCCGCGGCGGCTCCGGCAGCACCGCCAGCGGTGACCGCCGCACAGTGTATCGCACCCGGCTAGCGCGCAAATACGCCGGCCGAGCACCCGGCATAATGACGGCCCCTCCAATCCTATGCTATGGTGGTTTAATAGGTGTGACGCCTCTCCTGTCCCGTCTTGTGCCGCAGCGAAACGCCCGATCTACGCAGTGAAGGTGGACAACCGTGGCCGTGCCACACTTCATCCCCATTCAGACTGTGCGGCGGCCGGCACAGTCTCCGACACCCACCGCGCCGCCCGGCCTGGCGCCGGAGCACAATGGCGCTGTAGAGGCGGCCCTGCCAGCGGATGCCACAGTCACCGTGCGACGCGCTCGACTCGGCGATGTGCCGGAGATCAAGGCCCTCATTGATTTCTATGCGGCGCAGAACCGGATGCTCTTCCGCGCTCAGGCCGAGCTTTACGAGACGATCCGCGAATACCATGTGGCCGTCTACGAGGCGGCCGACGGTGCTGCACGGGTAATAGGCGCGGGTGGCCTACACCTCACCTGGGAAGACCTCGCCGAGATCAGAGGGCTTGCGGTGGCGCCGGCGGCAGCCGGGCGGGGCGTTGGTACGAAGATCGTCCGGGCGTGCTTGGCGGAGGCTGTCGAACTGGGATTGCGCCAAGTCTACACGCTCACGCTCGTCCCCGAGTTCTTCGAGCGGCTGGGCTTCGAGCGTGCCGAGCGCGACTCGTTGCACATCAAGGTGTGGTACGAGTGCTATAAGTGCCCGAAGTTCGCCAACTGCGACGAGATCGCGATGATCCGCCCGGTGGAACCGGAGCGGCCATAGCGCGCCGAACGCCTTGCGGCGCTCACCTCTGGCTATCTATCTGACAAGACCGCGCGTGAAGCTCCACAAATTAGCCTTCTCCTGTAAGCCCCAAGGCAGCCCGTCGCCAGATGGAGTACGGAGCGCAACGAGGGGGCGCGTCAGGTCGTATCCTGCCGACATCTCCCTTGACTCCCGGTCGTATTATTGATATACATATGTATTACATAAGCACGCCCGGTGGTGTCGCGGCCTCTCCGGCGCGAACGGCGGCGCAATCTGGATTCCGGCTCTCGCTGGCATGACCGGGCGAACTGGCCGGCACCCTCGCTGACACTAGAGGGTGGAAGCACCTCGAGTAACGGGATCATCGCATGAACAGAGCATCCAGAGAGTCCATCTGGAGCGTGCCGGCGAGATGGCAAACGATCTACTTCACCCTGTTCAACGTCTGCTTCATCGCCGGCACAGCTCTGACGATCTCGCAGGAGTGCTGCTTGGATCACTCGTCGGACGGAGCGGTCAAATCGCTATTGGATATAATCCAGGGAGGCGCAACGGCGGCGATTTTTTCGGCGGCGATGGCTCTCGTTGTCACGGAGGGTTGGACGATGCTTTCGACGATGCTCTCGACGATTCTCACGCGGAAGACGGAAGAGTATCTTGCCAAGCGATACGAGCAGGGCCGGACCGAGGCACTGGCGGCAGTTGAACAGTGGAACCGCCGACGCCTGGCAGCGGAGGCTAAGGGCGAGTCGTTCGATGAGCCACTGCCGTCGGCGACCGAACGTTCCGCCGAGTGACTCCGCCGCCGCCTCTCTGCGCCCCTAGCTCATTCTCCTGCCTAGGTGCCGTCTCCCCGGACCGACCGTTCCTCGCTACGCCGCGGTCCAGCCGCCATCTACATAGAGCACCTGGCCGGTGATGAACGCACTCGCCTCCGCGGCGAGGAAGACGGCCATGCCGACGAGGTCCTCCGGCTGCCCCGGTCGTCCGAGCGGGGTCCGGCTGATAACCCACTCCTTGAACGCCGGGTCCTCGAACAGCGGCGCCGTGAGCGGCGTTTCGATCCAGCCTGGCGCGATGGCGTTGACCCGGATCGCATGCTGCCCCCACTCCACCGCGAGCGCCATCGTCAGTTGACCGACGGCGCCTTTCGTTGCACCGTAGACGGCCCGCTGCGGCATACCTTGCCGGGTGGTCAGTGAGGCGATGTTGATGATCGAGCCGCCGCGTCCGGCCGCAATCATCGCGCGACCGGCGGCCTGACAGGCGACCAGCGTGCCGCGCAGGTTGACGTTGACGATCTGCTCGAAGTGTGCGGTCGGCACGTCTACCGTTGGCTCGCGGATATTCATGCCGGCGACGTTTGCCACAATGTCCAGCCGGCCAAGCTCTTGCACGGCCCGGTCTATCAGCGCTGCGACGGCTGCTGAGTCGGCAACGTCCGTCGGAATGGCGAGCGCCCGCCGGCCCTGCGCCGCGGCGCTCGCGGCCACGTCTGCGAGGGCGCTAGAGGTGCGGCTGGCCAGCACCACGTCCGCGCCCGCCGCAGCGAACCCCAGCGCCAGTGCCTTGCCGATGCCCCGGCTCGCGCCGGTCACGAGCGCAACTTTGCCATCCAGTTCGAACATCTCCGTGCTCCTGACGTGCCGCCACCTGCCATATCCGTCCGGCGACAGCCTGGCAGTATACCCTGGCTGCAGCCGGGTATGATGTAGCTGGGCTGATACCGACATGACTTACGGCCATATGGCCGGCGCGGGAGATGCATTGATGGCTGTGCAATACGAAGACCCGGACTGGTGCGAGCAACATCGCCTGCGCCTCGATTACAGCTATGTCATGGAGGACACGATTGGCACGCCCGTGGGCGTGAGCCGGCGCGAGCTTGCCGATGCAGCCACGCGGCTGGCGGCGATTGACGCGCGGGTGCGCGGCGAGCACCAGGCCGGAGTCCTCGGCTTCATGGACCTCCCCACAGCCATGACGGCCGCCGTGCCGCACTTGGTCAAGACGGCGGACCGGCTCGCGGCGGCCGGTGACGCGCACGTAGTCCTAGGAATCGGTGGCTCGTATTTGGGCGCGCGCGCGCTCTTCGAGGCGCTGGCGCATCCCCACCACAACGAGCTGCCGCGCGAGGAGCGCCGGGGTCGTCCGCGCCTCTACTTTGCCGGCAACGGGATGGACACCGATTCGCTCCGGGGCCTACTGGACCGCCTGCCGGCCCGGCCCGGCGCCGCTCCGCGCGGTCGCTTCACGATCAACGTCATCTCCAAATCGGGAGAAACGTTGGAAACGGCGCTCGCGTTTCGACTCCTGCGACGGCGAGCAGAGCGAGTCTGGGGAGGCGAGACGCGGAAGGCTATCGTCGCCACGACGGATGCCGCCCGCGGACGGCTGCGCGACTTGGCGACGGCTGCCGGCTATGACTCCTTCGAGATACCCGACAACGTTGGGGGGCGCTACTCGGTACTGACCGCTGTGGGCCTGCTGCCGGCGGCGGTCGTGGGCATTGACATCGCCGAGCTACTGGCGGGGGCGCGCTACATGGCCGGCCTGTGCGCGGCCAGCGATCCTTACCTCAATCCGGCCTACCTCCTCGCCATCCTCCATACGCTCATGTACCGGCAGAAGGGGCGCACGATCTCGGTATTCGCGGCGTGGAGTCCCGCCCTGGAGTCCATGGGGCTGTGGTACGACCAACTCCTGGCTGAGAGCCTGGGTAAGGACGGCATTGGTCCGACGCCGCTGACGGTCGTGAACTCACGGGAGCTACACTCGCGCGGGCAGCAGCACCAGGAGGGTGCCCACGACAAGCTGATTACCAACGTGATCGTTGCCGAGCCGGACCGGGAACACGTCTTGCTGCCGGAGGTGCCCGGCGATGCGGACGGCCTGAACTACTTGGCCGGGCGGACGTTGCACGACGGTCAGCAGGCGGCCATCGAGGCAACTGCGTTTGCCTATCGCCGCGCCGGCCGCCCGACGCTCGACATTACGCTCCCCACCGTGCGCCCGTTCACGGTGGGCCAACTGATCTATCTACTGGAGTTGACGACCGTCGTCGAGGGCTGGCTACTCGGCGTCAATCCGCTCGACCAGCCAGGCGTAGAGGCCTACAAGAATTTCATGTTCGGCCTGCTCGAACGGCCGGATGCGCCGCAGTTTGCCCGCTACCGCGCAGCGCTGACCGCCGCCGGCCCCCGGCCGGCCGAGTTCCGCTGGTGATTCTGCTCGGCCTCACCCCCGGCCCCCTCTCTCACAAGGGTAGGTTTTTCTGTAGGGGCGCGATTCATCGCGCCCGCGCCCTCGTCATTCCCGCGCCAGCGGGAATCCATCCTGCTCATCCTGGCATCCTGAAAATCCTGATACAGACCAGCGGCGGACCGGCACTGCCAGCGCTCCCCTTCCCTAGCAGGGAAGGGGGCGGGGGTGAGGTCCAAACCACCCCTACACAAAAAACCTACCCTTGTGAGCGGCCCCCTCTCCACTCATACAGAGGTGTGGAGCGCGAGGCCAAGCCGCCGGGCAATCTTGGCTGCTGCCTCTGTCGGTGGCAGGTGCGTGTTGTCAATCGTCAGGGGGGCTCTGTTGAGCGCAGGGAGCTTGGACTCATAGGTCTTCATCCATTCGCGTAGATGCTCCGGTGATTGCAGCTTGTTGGAGCGGGATGGCTCCTGAACCCGCCTGAGTAGCTCTTCAAGATCGCAGTTGAGGTGGACCGGATAAGCCGTGCCGCCGGCGCGCGCGACGCGATTGATGACATCCTGGATAAAGTCCTCTCGTACCGTTCGGAAGGAGGCGAACGTAAAGATCATGCCCTCGACGCCTGCTTCGATAGCGCGGTCGAATACCAGGAGCCAAATGCGGTCTCGGAGGTCAATGAAGGGCCGGGTCTTGAAGTCGAATACTGCAGCAACCAGATCAACTGTCAGGTGGTTATGGAATAGCTTGAACCCGGTCAGCGCGGCCAACTCGCGGCCCACGGTCAGCTTGCCAACGCCGGGTGGTCCATAGAGGATTACCAGCTTCATGCTTGTCTCACGCGCGGTCCTGTGGTCCTACTCCTGTCAACCCCGTCAAGGAGCCGCCAGGTGTGCAGGCCGAGTGGCGACTCACTCCATCGAGGGCCAGTCGAGCATCAGGACTTGCATGGACTCGCCCTGTTCGATGCGCGTCGTCTGCCGCGGCACGACGACGAGTCCGTTGGCACGGTGCATGGAGGTGAGAATGCCCGATCCCTGCTCGCCGGTCAGGTGCGCCATCCACTCGTCGCCGTCACGGGTCACGATGGCACGCATATAGTTCTCGCGGCCACTGCGGTTGGAGATGCGGTGCGCCGCCCGGGCGCGGATGCCCGTCTTGGCCAAGCGCGTGTGACCGGCCAGCGTGAGGAGGGCCGGGCGTACCAGAATCTCAAAGCCGACCATCGTCGAGACCGGGTTGCCCGGTAGCCCGATGAACGGTACGTCGAGCAGGGTACCGAAGGCGACCGGCTTGCCGGGGCGCATGTCAATGGACCAGAACGAGACGTCGCCATCATGCGCCAGGATGTTCTTGACCACGTCGTAGTCACCCATTGAAACGCCACCGGTGGTCACGATCATGTCCGCCCGCTGCCCGCGCCACAGGAGCTCGCGCAGGGACTCGACCGTGTCGGCGGCGATACCGAGCATCAGTGGCTCGCCGCCGTACCAACGCACCAGCGCCGCCAACGAGTAGCTGTTGGCATTGCGAATGAGGCCGGGGGCGAGCGGGCGGTCAATCTCCACCACCTCGTCGCCGGTGGAAAGGATCGCCACACGCGGTCGCTGCACTACGGCGACGCTGGTCCTGCCCAGGGAACCGAGCACGCCCACCTCGGCCGGGCGGATCACCGTGCCCCGTGCGAGGATCGTGTCGCCTTGACGCTGATCCTCGCCGGCGTGCCGTACATTGTCGTCGTACTTGACTGACTTGAAGACGCGCACCGCACGCTGCGCGGCAATGGCGGTAGCGGCTTCCGCTGCGCCGTGCCAGCCGCCGAACGCCACGCCATCGGTCAACTCGTAGGGCACGATGCTATCGGCGCCGGGCGGTAGCGGCGCACCGGTGAGGATGCGGTAGCAAGTGTTTGGACCCACCGGCTGCTCGGTGGTCGCTCCGGCTGGCAGCTCACCTAGCACGGCCAGCATTACCGGGCGATCATCGCGGGCGGCCTCGACATCGGCAGCGCGTACCGCATAGCCGTCCATCGCCGAGTTGTCGAAGGGCGGAACGTCGTTGGGCGCCACCACGTCCTCGGCGAGCACCCGGCCCAAGGCGTCCAGTATGGGTACATGCTCTGATGGAAGGCGTGAGAAGTGGGCGAGGATACGCTCGCGCGCCTCGTTGACGGTGAGCATGAGGTCGGTTGCCGGGCCGGAGGGTGCTGCCGGCGGCGGTGCGTTGCCAGTGGTGCTAATCATCGCTGTTCCTCGGTCGTGGGCTGCATTGCCCTCTCTACGACTCAACTGTGGGGAGGGCAATGGGGGGAGCAGTTCCCGTGCGGAGCTTACGCAAGATGTCCCAGTAGGCGCCGCGCGCGCCCTGCCTGATTTCCTGCACTAGCTCGCTATTGTCATTGTAGTTGTAGTTCGCGCCGGTTTCCCCCTTGCGCCCGCCCACGAAGAAGCGCGCATCGCCACCCACCAGCTCTCGCAAGTAATCCACTGCGGCAACGGCGGTCTCCCCGGCCAGGCGGCGCCCTTCGGCTTCGCTCGCGGCCCGCTGCTCGTCCGGGCCAACCGCATGGTCGCCGAGCGCGGCCGAGAGATAGAAGACCGGCTCGACGAGGTCATCGTTGCCAGTCAGGACGCCGTGCAGATGTGGATTGGCCGGGTCCAGCCGGCCGTGCCCGGCATTAAGCGAATCTTGACTGATGGCAGTGCCAGGGTAGAGGCGCACGCCCATCGCTGCGCCAACACAATCCGGCTCCAGGCGCTTCATCAGCTCGATGCTCTCCCGTAGCGTCTCGCGTGTCTCGCCGGGGCCGCCGAGCAGAAGATCATACATGAAGGTGAGGCCGGCGCGGCGACAGGCATCGGCCGTGGCGACGAGCGTATGGACGCCGAAGACGCGACCCAGCGATTGCAGCATGGTCGCATTGCCGGCGTCACCGCCGAAGTTGATCCCTACGCACCCGGCCCGGCGGAGCAGGACCGCCAGATCGTAGTCGAAAGGGATCGGCGACGCATAGGTGTACCAACGCACGCGCTCGTGCAGGCCCTGCTCGATGAGTGCCGTGCATACGGCCCGCGCGTGGCGCCGTGGCAAGTTGAACTCGGCATCGCAGAGGTGGAACGTATCAACGCCGTTGGATAGCAAAGCCTCGATCTCGACCAGCAACGCATCCACCGGCCGCAGACGGTAACGGCGGCCCTTGGCAATCGGGTCCACGCAGTAGGTACAGCGCATCGCGCAGCCCCGCTTGGTCTCGATCCCGGCCTGTCCACCTTCACGGAAGTAGCGGTCATGGTCTATCCAGCGCCGCTCCATCACCTGCAGGTCGTCAAGCGGCGCAAAGGCCGGGGCATTGCGCTGCAACCGTATAGTCCGTCCGGTATCGTTGGCGGCCAGTTCCGGCCACGGCAACGCGCGGTCTTCCTCGTCAACGGCATAGATCAGTCCGGGTACCTCGTCTGCTGACTGCCCTTGCTCCAAGGCGTTGGCCAAGGCGACCGCCGCCGTTTCGCCATCACCGGCGATGCCCAGCCGCACCCCCAAGCGTCGCATGACGCCCTCGGGCATGACCGAGAAGCCCACGCCGCCGAGCACGAGCGGCGCCGAGGTGTGCCGGCGTAGCGCGCCGATGACCTCGTGGTAGAGGGGGAGAAAGGACTCTTGGCTGGCGAAGTAGCAGTCGTCGGTGTTGCGGACGGTCAGTCCGACCAGATCGGGCCCGGGACGACCGGCTGCAAACCACTCGCCAATCGCGCTGGCGGTGTCGGGCACAAAGCACAGATCGAGCAATTCGACGTGATGCCCGGCGGAGTCGAGCGCCTGCGCCACATAATCGAGGCCGATAGGCGCCACGGCCGGCTTCATGCGATTGGCGTTGACCAGCAAGACGTTCAATCCCATGGCCGGTCCTCCAGTGGTGCTGCACCTCGCGGTGTCGTTGTGCCATGACTCGGCAGCCTGATGGTACAGTGAGGATAGCAGCCTGTGACTATTGGGAGACCAAAGCAAGCAATGTAGGTCGTACCTATTGGGAGGCGAGCGGTGAGCAATAGTGAGCTACTGGATCGCATCTCCATTGATCCACGCATTTGTCATGGCGAGCCATGTATCCGCGGCACGCGCATCTTTGTCTCCATCATTCTGGACAATCTTGCTGCCGGGATAGCTGAGGCGGAGTTGCTTGCTGCCTATCCTCAACTAACTACCCAGGATATACGGGCTGCATCGGTGTACCAGGAGTAGCCATGACGAACGCATCATCGGAGCGACCGCGCGAGGTTTTCCTGTTCAGTTACCTGTGGGATATTGTGGACGAGGGCCCGGATCGGTTTGCTCGACGGCTGGTGGAGCAGCTCGGCGTCACCGGCGTCGCGCTCGCCGTCGCCTACCACGATGGCCGGTTCTTGCTGCCGCATCACTCGCGGCGGCGGATGTACATCCTGGAGCCGCACGTCACCTACTTCCCCAACGACCTATCGCTCTACGGCGACACACCGCTCAAGCCGACCCAATGGTCCGAGCTAGGCGACGGTCCCGATAACGCTTTCGCGCAGACCAAAGCTGCCCTGGACCGCGCCGGGCTGGAGCTACAGAGCTGGACCGTCTACTGCTACAACGAGCGTTTGGGTACCGCTCATCCCGAATACGCCGTCGAGAACGCCTGGGGCAGCCGCTATACGTTCGGGCTGTGTCCGGCGCAGGAAGCGGTGCGGACTTACGCGCGGGCATTGACCGAGGACGTCTGCCGCGCAACGGATGCCCGCTCGCTCTGGCTGGAGTCGCTGGACTACCGCGACTTCGACTACTGCGGCTCCGAGTCAATCGTGAAGATCACAGCCGACCTCGATCCGCTGCAACGACAGCTCGCCTCGCTCTGCTTCTGCCCGGCCTGTCTGCAAGTCGCGGCGCGAGCCGGCGTAGACGGCGAGGACGTTCGTGCGACCACGCGGGAGACCTTTGACCGGTTCTTGCGCTCGCCGGAGCCGTCCGAGGCGCCGGTCGCTGCGCGCCTCGCCGACTGGCCCGACGTGGCGGCGTACATCGCTGCCCGTGACGCGCAGGTCGCGGCACTCCATCAGGAAGTAACCGCTATCGCTGCCCGTCACGGCGCACGCTGTTTCCCGGACCTGGAGGGCATGTTGTCGCAGAACCCGCCCTCAGCCGCGGCCGTGCGCTCCGAAGCGGCAGCATTGCGCGCGACTCACCCCGACTTGCTACCTTGCGCGATGCTGCGGCCCGAGTCGAAGGACGGGCGTACGCCGGGCTACTGGGCGGACGTGACCCGGCATTTCGTCGAGGCCGATGTGCCACTGTATTTCATCTACAACTACGGCTTGGTCGAAGACCCCGTCCTCGACGCCATCGGCTCCGTCCTCACCGGCCGCAATCTATAGAGCTAGGCAAGCCTCGGCTGCGAGCCACAGCAGCTTCTCCCGCACCGAAGTCTGCTTGTCCCAGCGTCGAGAATCCCATTCATCGCTGCTGACATCATCACCGCCATAGAGGAGTTGTCCGAACGTCACGCCACGAAACCGGGCAACGGCAAAGAGGGCAGCAGCTTCCATCTCCACCGTGGCGCAACCTTCCGCTCGACGCAGTTGCACCTTGGCGAGTGTTTCCCTGTAGATAGCGTCGGTGGTCCACGTCTTGGCCAGGACATACCCAATGTTGTGGCGTTTGAGTGTCCGTTCGATGGCTGCGACAGCCACCGGACTGGCCGCTACCTCCCGGCCCGGTGGCAGATAGTGATATGAAGTGCCCTCGTCACGCACAGCGGCGGTAGGGACAACGATGTGTCCCAAGGCGATAGTCTCGTCGAGTACCCCTGCACCACCACACGCGATGAACTTCTCGCACCCCAGCGCAATCACTTCTTCCAGCATACAGGCGACCAACGGTGCGCCCACTCCGGGATGAAACAGAGCGACTCGCTGACCACCCACGGCTAGCTCGTACACGGGATGGGTGCCGATTTCGCTCGACAGCGACGCGATCACTGTGGCCTGGCCGTCCTCCTGCAAGCGCGTAATCACATCTTGGAAGAAGGTCACAACGCAGTGCTTCGGCACGTCGGCCGGCTCGATCACACGATGCGGCTCGATGACCGCCTCCCGTTCAGGGTCGAACTCCAGGATGGGATACTCTCTACGCAGCCGCTTCACCCGGTCCTCCTAGGAGCATGGTAGTGCTGTACCGGGAGTGCCATCTGTGACTGCACTTAGAGGGTTGTCGGTACCTCTTCCCAGCGGCCGGACTTGGCGGCCAGGCCGGCCGTCTCGACAAGCGCCTGCACCCGCCAGCCGTCGCGGATGGTGGGGTGGCAGTCGCGGCCGGAGCGGATCGCCGCGACAAACTCGGTGAACACACGCCGAGCCATGGCCGCGAGTAGGCCGGCGTGCTCGTCTACGCCGGGGCCGAGGTCCGGTTCGATGGTCTCGGACGGCTGTCCGTAGCGATAGACCTCGGCGTGCTCCAGGCCATCGGTGACGACGGAGGACTTCGTACCGTTGATCTGGATCATCGAGCGGCCCAACGGCTTGTCCGAGTCGACGTGGCCGACACGGCTGGTCGCAATGGTGCCGTGGACGCCGGAGGCAAAGCGCAGCGCGAGTACGACGTCGTCGTCCAATGAGAGCGGCATCGTTCCCCCGGTGGCCGGATCGGGCACTTCCTTCACCACGGTCCGCAGGCTGGCGGCGATATGGGTAATCGGACCACCGATGAGCACCGAGAAGTTGAGCATGTGCGAGCCGAGATCACTCAAGACGCCGGCCGAGCTACGCGCGGCGTCGTACCGCCACTGCGCTGTCAGCGCCGCTCCGAGCAGTCGCGGGTTGTAGCGTTGGGTGTGAATGCTAATCAACTCGCCGAATTGACCGTCGCGTACCCGCCGCACCAGCTCCTGCGCGATGGGCGCGTAGGGTAGCAGGAAGCCCGTCATCGTCCGCACGTTCGCCCGCTCGCACGCCGCGACCATCTCGCTGGCCTGCGCGAGGTCCATGGCGACCGGCTTCTCGCAAAAGAGGTGCTTGCCCGCCGCCGCCGCGGCCAGAACCTGTTCGTGGTGGGCGTCGTCGGGTGTGCAGATCACCACGGCGTCAATGTCCGCGGCGAGCATCTCCTGTGGGTCCTGCGTGACGAGCTCAACGCCAAAACGCTCGGCAAACTCCCGCGCGGGCGCCGGGCGCGGCCCGCACACGGCCGTCACCTCCGCGCCGGGTACGTCGGCCAGAGCCTGCGCGTGGGCGCCGGCAATAAAGCCATAACCGAAGAAGCCGAACCGGACCGTCTGCTCATCCGCGTTGCTTGCCATCACTCCACCTCGTCGTCTTGATGCCGTTATGATACCGTGATGATTGGCAGCGAGGCCCTCTTCCTAACCCTCTCCCGGACCCAACTCCAGGGGAGGAAATAGACCGTCCCCCTGCGGAGCGGGGGGGCCATAGGGGGCTGAGAGAGGAACGATGATCCGAACGCGGCCCTTCGGCTATGATCGCCAACCGGTCCCCGAGATCGGGATGGGCTGCTACCGCATCACTACCGATATGGGCGTAGACCGCCCGACGGCCCTGGCCACGCTGCACCAGGCGTATGAGCGAGGCGTGCGCTTATTCGACACGGCGCCGCTATACGGCCACGGCGAGGCCGACGCGCTGTTAGGCGAGGCTTTTGCCCACGTCCCCGACGACGAGATCATCATCGGGGCCAAGCTCAGTGGGCCAGCGGACAACCTCTGGGACTACACCTACGACAACTGCATGAGAGGCTTCGAGCAGACCTTGCGGCACCTGAAGCGGGACTCGGTGCAAGTCCTGCAGATCCATGGCAACCCCGGCTGGCGGGACCTGGCAGCGGACCACCGTCGGGAGTGGCACGACGTGTTCGGGAAGGGCATGGCCTACGAGGCGCTACTCAACATCCGCGAGCAGGGTGGGTGCAAATACATTGGCGTGACGAGCCATTGGTCGCCACACCTCCAGCACTGCCTGGAGCACGCCGAGTTCGACAGCGTAGAGATAGCCAGCCACTACAACCTGCTGATGAATGCAGCCCGGCGAACGGTGCTGCCGGTGGCCGAGCGCACCAACACCGCAGTAGTCGTTGCCACGCCCTTGTTCGCCGGTCGCTTGGTTTCGTTGGCGGCCCTGGCGTCTCAAGGCGTGCGCCGCAGCGGGGACTCCGTGCCGGCGGCAGCGGTCCTGGGGGAGGTGCTGGCCGAGACGGGCTATACGCTGCCGCAGTTGGCGACCCTGTACCTCTTGGATGATCCGCGGGTCACGTGTGTCATTCCCGGATCGGCGAACATCGCTGAATTGGAAGACAACCTGGCGGTGACAACGCTGCCGCGGCTGTCTGCAGACACGATTGAGCGGCTCCGCATCGTCGGCCTGCCCTACCCTTACCTCAAAGATGAAGCTATGACGCTCGTGCCGGTGTAGCGCCAGCGAAGTCCCACTCCAGTGCGGCGGCATGGGGAGGGCGAGGAAGGTGGCTGTCGGGTGCCGTGCGGACGGCCCGTCCCTCCAGGGTGTAAGGCCGGGCAGTGTGGTTCGGTCGACTACGGACGGTGACTGCTGGTGGTTCGGAGCACGGTTTGGTGGCTAGAGCGATGGCGTCTTGGTAGGGGGTGGCATAGTGACGCTAACGTCAGTTGGGGCAGGCGGCTGGAGGAGGGATCGGAGTGGTGACTGGGCGCTGGGTGTTGTGGGGTGGGGTGGTGGTGGTAGTTGGCGCGCTCTTGCTTGGCGCTGGTGTGGTGGTTGGCGTGGTCTTGCCTGGTGAATATCGTGAGATGCTGCTGCCAGTGATGGGGCTAAGACCAACGGTTACTCCGGCTCCACCGCTGGCGACCATTGCTCCGCTAACGTTATCTCCAGTGCCAACAGCGACGGCTGTGCCGCCGACGGTTGTGCCGCCAACGGCGACACTGAATCCAGTGCCGATTCCAAGTCCGACTGCTGCGGTGCCTACTGGCGGGTGGGATTTTTTTGAAGAGGCTGAAGCAGGCGGGTGGAGCCGGAGTATTGGTGTTGCCTTGGCTGCGGAGGGTGGGCAGGCGAGGTTAAGCGTTTCTTGCGATTTCCTTGGGACTGACATCCCTTGGTGGAGTGTGCAGATTCGGTGGCCCTCGCGCGGAAGAGTGGATCTTCCATATTTTCCAGTGGGGACGCACGTGACGACGCGCTATAGGACGGGCCCAGAGGTGACTGAGGTCTGGTCCAAGAGTGGGGCGAGGAGTGTGTCCAGTGGTTGGGGGCCAGCGTATGACAGGATTCATAAGCTCCAGGAGACGGATCACTTCGAAGCGCGCTGGGTTGCAGATGATGGGGAAGAACTGGCGGCGACGTGGGACGTGCGGGGCTTACGGGAGGCGCTGGTGCCAGCGCGGGCGGTTTGCTCGCCACTCCCACCAGTTGGCGAGTGGGAGCGGTTCGATGTGACTGACCCAAGCACGGGTACACGTAAGCTGGGTGTCAGTTCCTGGGCCTACGATACAAGTGGGCTAAGTGGGAGCCCCGGGCGCCAGTTCGCTAGGATACAGATTCGTTGCACTGCGGGAAATCCCTATGACCGATTGTGGTTTGTGGTCATTGGCGGGATGACTCCCACGGATGGTCGCCAGACAGTGAAGGTGACGATGCATTACGGGACGGGGCGAGGGGTGACCGAGAACTTGGAATGGCTGGTAGGCGGGGAGGGTATACACGGACCGGAGGGTGTGGTTAGAAAGCTCCAGGAGACGGATCGCTTCGAGGCGCGTGTGATTAGGGATGACGGGAAAGCACTGACGGCGACGTGGGACGTGCGGGGTTTGCAGGAGGCGCTGGCACCAGCGCGGGAAGTCTGTTCACCAACAAGACCGGTTGGCAAGAGGTCTTCCACTACGGCTTACGCGCCGCCGACAAAGACGGCAACGTGGACTCCGGTTGGCAGGTGGAGGTTTTCTGATAGGACTTACGCAAGCACAGGTACACGGGAGATTGGTGTTGGCATGTGGTCGTCGGACGACGGTTCGGGTCGGGGTGCTCAGATTGTTTACCTAAGTGTTGGCTGCATCCTGCCAGTGCGCGATGACCCGTATTGGGATGTGGTTATTGGTTGGTACCAGCGTGTGAGTAGTGGTGAGACGGTGGCGGTGAGGACGCGCTACGGGACGGGGCCAGCGGTGACGCATGACTGGCTTGTGCCCAACAACAAGGAGCTTACGGTTGTGCCTGCGAGCCGATTACATGGGCCGGAGGACGTGATTAGCAGGCTGCTGGGGACGGATCGCTTCGAGGCGCGTGTGATTGGGTCTGACGGGGAAGAATTAGCGGCGGTATGGGAGGTGGCGGGCTTGCGGGAGACATTGGAGCCGGTGTTTGCGGTGTGTGGGGTGCCTTAGGGTGGCTTGCGGACTGGGGACGCAGCATGCTGCGCCACTACGGCCGGGCGAGGACGTGGCCGGGTAGCGTGCCGAGGTGGTTGCCGCCGCTCACGACTAACTCGCCGTTCACCAGTACGTGCTCAATGCCGTCCGGGTATTGGTGTGGCTCGTCGAAGGTGGCGCGGTCGCTGACCGTCGCCGGATCGAAGACGACCAGATCGGCGTCCAGTCCAGGCCGGACGATGCCCTTGGCGGCGAGGCCCAGGCGTTGGGCCGGGGCGCTGGTCATCTTGCGGATGGTCTCCTCCCAGGTGAGCAAGCCAAGGTCGCGCACGTAGCGGCCCAAAACGCGGGGATGCGTCCCGTAGGAGCGGGGATGCGGCTTGCCCTCGGACAGTGGTCCGTAAGGCGCGGCGACGCTGCCGTCGGAGCCGATCATGCCCAAAGGATGGGCGAGCACCCGGCACACGTCGGCCTCGTCGAGCTGGAAGTAGACCATATGCGCTGCACCGCCCAGCGTGTCGAGCACGTAGGCCACCGTCTCCTCGCCGCTGAGACCCAGCGATGTGCCGATCTGCTCGATGGTCTGCCCCTCCCACGCTTTGTGCGCCGCCATTGGCACCCAGGAGACGATGATCGTATGCCACCCCTCTATCCCGGCGGCGCGCTCGCGGATGCCGGCGACGACCCGCTCGCGCTCGGTCGGACTGCGGAGGCGGGCGAGGAGCGCCGATGCGCCGCCCTCATGCGCCCAATCGGGCAGGAGCGAGCCAAGCCCCGAGCTGCTGGCGATGTAGGGATAGGCGTCGTAGGCCACGTCCACACCGTTGGCACGGGCGGTCTGCATCATCTCCAGCGTCTGGACCGTCTTGCCCCAGTTGGGCGGGCGGGCTGCCTTGTGGTGGGCGATCTGGACCGGTAGCTCGGCACGACGGCCGATCTCGATTGCCTCGTCTACGGCGTCGAGGAGCGTGTCACCTTCCCCGCGGATATGGCTGAAGTACAGTCCGCCGCGCCGCGCGGCGACCTCGGACAAGGCGACGATCTCGTCCGTGTCGGCATACGAGCTAGGCGGGTAGATCAGCCCGGTGGAGACACCGAAGACGCCATCTTCCAGCGCCTCGTCCAGCAGGCGGCACATCGCCGCCAGCTCATCGGCGGTAGGCGGGCGGTGCTCCATCCCCATGACTTCACCCCGCAGGGTGGCGTGGCCGGCCAGGGGCGCCACGTTGACGGCTACACCTTGGCGGCGCAGCCGGTCGAAGTACTCGCCGAACGTCCGCCAGTCGCGACGCAGGCCTTGCCCGGCGGCCCGTTCGCCAATCCTACGATTGAGGAAGGCGCCGTTGAGCGGTCCCTCCGGCGCCGGGGCACTGCCGCAGTTGCCGATCACGACCGTAGTTACACCCTGGCGTACCTGACTCTCCGCCGGCGGGTTGACCAAGAGCGGCAGGTCGGAGTGGGTGTGCGGGTCAACGAACCCTGGAGTGACGAAACAGCCGGTGGCATCGAGGACGGTGACGGCCGCGGCTCCCTCTGGCTGACCATCCACCTGATCGGTCAGCGGCCGCCGTTCGACGGCAGCGATCTTGCCGTCTTGGACGGCGACATCGGCCCGAAACCAGGGGGCACCCGTTCCGTCAATCACCTTCCCGCCCCGAATCAGCACGTCCATCATAGTCTACTCTCGTCCTCCGCGACCACAGCCGGGTCTACACAAGCCGATCCCTGCTAAGGTGGTGCAGACGTGGTGCGTCGCTCGCTCGCGGGTACGCCGTGCTTGCCGGCACGGCGGCCGCGCCCGGTATACGTCTCGCGCGGCCTTGGGCGCCATTGTACGGGCAACGAACATGACTAACAGACCAGTTCACGGGGATCAGACATCGCTACGGCCGGGTGCTTCGACCCTCTTTGCCGCGCACGGCCAGCCGCTCACCCCGGCGCTGCTCGACCTCATGCAGCGGTTGGGCTTGGTAGCTATCGAGATCGCGGACTACCACCCTAACTTCGATTACACCGATGGGGCGCTGCTCGACCGGATGCGGGACTGGATGGAGAGCCGCGGCTTGGCGCTCAACTCCATCCATGCCCATTTCGAGCAGCGCCAGCCCGGCAGCGATTTGGCCGACCCGGACGAGGCCCAACGACAGGAATCGGTAGCCCTGTATCGCAGCGGATTGGCTGCGTTGGCGCGGCTCGGCGGCGACATCCTCGTGACCCATCACATCGCCATTCCTGAGCCTGATGAGGCGTCGGAGGAACATGCGCGGCGCCGCGGTGCCTTCGTGGCGAGCCTGAATGAGCTGGCGGGCACCGCAGCGGACCTTGGCGTGCGACTGGCCATCGAGAACCTCCCCGCAGGGTGGCGAGCCGACGTGCGGAACCACATGGCGCTGATCGAAGACGCAAATGCCAGCCCGGCGGTGGGCGTCTGTTTGGACACCGGGCACCGCCACCTCGGGGGGGATAACGCGACGGCGATTCGGACCCTGGGAGAGCACCTGATAACGCTGCACATCCACGACAATCATGGCGAGCGGGACGAGCACATCATGCCGTTGGACGGCACGATCAGTTGGGTCCCGGTGGTCGCGGCGCTGCGGGAGATCGGCTACCCCGGCGTCTTCATGTACGAGATTGGCTCGATGGCAAACCCGCAGGATATCCCCGCAAACTACCGCAGTTTGATGGCAGGGTGAGGGGCAGGAGGCGACAGATATGGGAGCACGATTCCGATTGGGACTGATCGGCGCCGGCCGCCAGGGACGCCACCTCTCCGCAGCGGCCCGCGCCCTCGGCGACTGCGAATTGGTCGCCTGCGCGGACCCGGATACTGCCGTCGCCGGCCAGACGCAGCGCGACTTCGGCTATCAGCGCACCTATCGAGACCATGAGACGCTCCTCGCGGAGGCGGCGGTAGACGGCGTGATGGTGGCCACGCCGCACAACCTCCTGGCGTTGGTGTCGCACGCGGTGATCGCGGCCGGGCGGCATGTCTTTATCGAGAAGCCGGTTGGCGTCAATGCCGGCGAGGTGCGGGAGGTCGTTGCCGCTGCGGAGGCTGCCGGCGTGACTTTGATGGCCGGATATTGCCTGCGCTATACGCCGGTGCGGCTGCTGATGAAGGAGCTGATTGACGACGGCGCTATTGGCGACATCGTGTTCATCAGTGCCGGGAAGGGTGGGGCGCCGTTGAGCGGCTGGCTGGCGGACCCGCAGGCTGGGGGCGGGCAGTTGCTCTTCCTGGGCAGTCACGTGAGCGATCAGTTGCTGTGGATCGTCGGGCAGCCGGCGACGCGGGTGTATAGCACGGTGCGCTACCGGCCGGGGACGGACGTTGACGTCACGTCGGCCTTTATGCTCACCTTTGCCAACGGCGTGACGGCCCAGGTGACGTGCTCGCATGACGTGAGCCAGCCCTATGACTTCGTAGAGGTGTACGGCACTCGCGGTCGGGTGCGCGCCGACTGGCCGTTGAACACGGTGATCGTGCAGTCGGACGCGGTTGCCGCCTACCGGGAACCGACGGCTATCCAACACACCGGCGATCCGTTCGATCCCATGTACATCGCCGAGGTGCAGGAGTTCGTCGCGGCTGCGCGGACCGAGCGCCCGGCCGCGATCCCCGGCGCGGCAGCGGTCGCCGTGTCGGCGATCCTCGATGCCGTCAAGGAGTCGCATCGGCGCGGCGAGCCGGTGGCCTTGCCGTAGGAGGAGGGTGGGACTCACCCCTCATAAGAGTAGGTTTTTTGGTGTAGGGGCGCGATTTATCGCGCCCAACTGCTCGTCATTCCCGTGCCAGGAGACCTTTGCATAACTCGTCATTCCCGCGAAAGCGGGAATCCCAAAACCGGTACTCCCAGGTGGGCGAAAGCTGGATCACTGCTTTCACAGCACTCCATCTGGGAGTCATGCAAAGGTCTCCGCAAGCGGGAATGACGGAGAGGCGCGGCTAAGGCGCCCACAGGGACGGCCCCTGCGGGCAGACCCGCCCCAAGGTGACCATGGCAGGAGAGTTGCAGCGCCCGATTATCGGCTATGGCCGCACGGCGGACATCTATCGCTGGTCCGCTACCGAGGTTCTGAAGCTCTACCATGCAGACCGGCCGCCCGACTTGGTGGATCGCGAATGGCACAGCGCCCAACGGGTCCAGGTCCTAGGACTGCCAGTGCCTGCCGTCGTCGGGCAGCGCCGGGTAGACGGGCGGCGCGGCCTCATGTACCGGTACATGGCGGGGCCAACGATGCTGCAGCAGTTCGGCAAGACGCCATGGCAGGTGCTCGGTTTGACTCGCCGGTTTGCCGAGCTACACGCTGCCATTCATCAGCATACGGTTGCAGACTTGCCCTCCCAGCGCGAGCACTACGCCGCCCTGATCCGGCAGACAACAGCCATACCGATGACGACGAGGGCGGCGGCCTTGGCACGGCTCGAATCGCTGCCCGACGGCACGCAGCTATGCCACGGCGATTTCCACCCGGACCAGATTATCCTGACCCCTCAGGGACCGGTGATTATTGACTGGCTGACGGCGTGCCGCGGCAATCCTCTCGCCGACGTGGCCCTGACGGCATTGATCCTGGAGGTCGGGAACCCACCGGCCGGCCGGATTAGCGGCCTCTTCGTGAGGCCGGCCCGTAGCATTGCCCGGTCGCGGTATCTGCACCGGTATGCCACTATTACGGGAGCAGATCGCGAACAGCTTGCGGCCTGGCAGCTACCCATCGCCGTCGTGCGCCTCTGCGGGAACTTCCCGGGCGAGACAGCACGCTTGCTGTCACTGATCGGCAAACTGGAAGCGCAGCACGCGGGCTACATGAGGAGTACGAGCAGATGAGCAACGTGCCGATGACCCGGCCGGAGGAGCTATTGGCCCTCCACGAGACGCCGTATTTTCATTCCTCGACCTTTACCGAGCTTGACGACGGGCGCATTCTCCATGCGGCGGGCACAACCTTCACCACGTCGGACGATGGCGGTATCACCTGGTCGGAGCCGTTCGAGCGTCGGGATACCGACGGCGATCCGGTCGGTGGTAGCGGGACCTCGCTTGTGCGGCTGTCGGGCCGCGGTGTGGGTCTGCTGTCGCTGCGGCAGAACGCGGAGGAGGCCCAGCGCGGCATTTACCGCCTGGTCTTCTGGCGTTCGCCGGATGGTGGAGAGACGTGGGAGCCGCCGGTGCAGGTGACGCCGCCCGGCCTGCCGGCCCATGCCTACCAGGACGCGCTCCTCCGCACGTCGTCGGGTCGCATTATCGTGCCGGTCTACGGCATGTTGGGTCAGCGGCCCGGGCCAAGCGACGTGCGGCCGCCCTTCTCCGGCAAGCTAATCAGTGGGCAGTGGGTTTCCACCGCGGCGCACTTTTTCGATCCGCTATTCTCGTTCGTCTACGTTTGCTACTCCGACGACGACGGTCGCACGTGGCAGCGAAACGCCGACGGCGAGCTGGTCATCCTGCACGACTGGAACGCGACCTACAGCTACGTGAACGAGCCGACCGTGGCCGAGGTCAGCCCGGGGCGGCTGCTGATGGTGATGCGGACCGGGCTGGGTCGGCTGTTCCAGTCGTGGTCGCAGGACAACGGGGAGACGTGGTCGCGCCCCGCGCCGACCTCGCTCGCCGCGACGACCACGCCGGCGCAAATTCGTTCCATCCCCGCGACCGGGCACCTGCTGATCGTCTGGAACCAGGAGACGGAGGAGGAGGTCAAGCGCGGCTACAACCGGACGCGCATCTCGGCGGCGATCAGCCGTAACGGGGGCAGCGTGTGGGAGTTCTTCCAGAATGTGGAATCCATCCACGAGACGACGCGCGTCGAGCCGGGTCCGATCCGGCCCGTGCGGCCAGCCGAATACTCCTTCATGCCCGGCGTGGCGGCGCCGGAGCGGGAGGTCGAGTACATTACCGCAGACGCTTCCCACGGACGCTGGTCGTATCCGTCGGTGTTCGTTGGACAGGATCGGGTGCTTATCGCGCACACCTACACCACGATGGACGAGCACCCGACGCGGGCCGAGATGATTGACAGCAAGAGAAAGCCGGGCGGCTTCAACCAGAAGCTCAAGGTGCTCCCGCTCACCTGGTTCTACGGCGGCAAAGAGCCGGCCGACAATCCGTTCCTGCCGCGCTCCGAGGAGCCGGCAACGCCGTAGCCGGTCCGACCTAGCCAGAAGGGACCTTTGCATAACCTCGTTTCGCCGGTGAGTGGTGCCCAAACGGTCGCCGGCACTCCGTCAGCCCGCTGGTGGGGGCGGTCCCGGCACCGGGCGGCGGAACCGACTGATGGTGAAGTGGTCCGGAGTGTCGTCTTGCAGACTCAATCCCACAAAGCGGCGGAAGGAAAGCCGGTCGCTCAGGGCTTCTTCCAACTGGGGGGCGGAGAGGTCATCCCACTGCGCTAACAGCAACGCTTTGACCAGCAGCAACGGAGGGTAGCTGGGCCGGCCTTCCGGCGCCGCGTAGATCGTGGACACCAGGTTGCCGATGGGCGCTCAGTCCACCACGGTGGCGATCCGCTCCAGGCGCTGGTTCTGCCCCAAGTGCGGCGGCAGCAGCGCCTCGATCTCCGCTGGCTGCCCCATGTCCCGATGCATTGGCGCTTCCTTCTTCCCGCACCACGCCACATGCTGCCGCTTATCCTACCGGACAGGGGATTTGTGTAAAGCTATCCTTGCGCGAGAATGACGACCTGTGCAAATATCCTCACAATGAGTAGGTGGGCCATGGTGAAAATGAGTGGAGGCGAAGCCCTGGTGAAGTCCCTCGTCAGGGAAGGCGTTGAGGTCGTATTTGGGCTTCCAGGCGTACAGATTTACGGGATCATCGCCGCGCTACGGGATGAGCCGGGCATCCGTATGATCACGACCCGCCACGAACAGGCCACGACGTACATGGCCGACGGTTATGCTCGCGCATCAGGAAGACCGGGGGTGGCCTTGGTGATTCCGGGCACTGGGCTTTACAACGCCGCCGCCGGCCTCGCCACGGCCTACGCCCGCTCTTCGCCCGTGCTCCTCATTGCCGGCCAGATCCCGCGGAGCCGGATCGGCAAGGACCTCGGGGTCCCTCATGAGATTTTGGATCAGCCGGATGTGGTGCGCCCCGTGACCAAGTGGCAGCGACGGGCGCTCAGGCCGCGGGAGGTACCGGAAGCAGTGTTCGAGGCGTTCAGACAGCTGCGTACCGGCCGGCCGCGTCCCGTGCTGATCGAGGTCTCACCCGAGGCTGGGGTGGAGCGGGAGGAAGTCGAACTGCGGAATCCGGCCCCGGTCTCGCGCATTGTACCCAGCCCAGAGCAGCTGCGGGAGGTCGCCCGTCTCATTGCCCAAGCTCGCCTGCCCCTGATCTACGCCGGCGGCGGAGTAGCGCGATCAGACGCGGAACAAGCCCTGGTCAAACTGGCTGAGGCAACAAACATACCGGTGGTCACGTCCAGCGGCGGCAAGGGAGCTATGCCGGACGGCCATCCGCTATCGTATGGCTCCTGTTTCAGCCCGCGGGGCGAGCGACAGGAGATGAACCAGCTTTACGAGGTGATGGAGGCCGCCGACGTTGTAATCGGAATCGGCACGCGATTTTCGCTGGGTAATCCGGCCGGCGAAGCCTCCACGTTGGTAAACATCAACATAGACGACACCGAACTGACACGAATTCAGTCCAACACCATCCCTCTGCATGGCGACGCCAGAGCGACCATTGAGGCCCTGCTGCCCTACCTTATCGAGGCCGGGGTGGGCGAGCGCCCATCGCCCGTCGAAGCGGTCAACGCGGCGCGGCGCCTGATTGCCTACTACGACATCAGGCTCAAGGAGCCGCAGTACCCGATCTTGGAGATAATGCAGAACAGCATCCCGGAGGATGCTTTCATCGCCTGGGATATCACGCAGTTCGGCTACTACGCCCGCACTCACTACCAGGTGAAGTACCCCAAGACCTACATAGATTCCGGCTATTCGTTCAACCTCGGCTATTCGTTCCCGACGGCGCTGGGCGTGAAGGTGGCCCACCCGGACCGCCCCGTAGTATGCATCGTCGGAGACGGCGGGTTTATGTTCAACGCAGTTGAGCTTTCCACGGCGGTCAAGTACGGGATCAATGTCACGACCGTCGTCTTCAGAAACGACGCCTACGGCAACGTTGCCCACGACCTGAACGAGGCGTTTGACGGAGCTTACGAAACCGACCTGCACAACCCGGACATCGTCAAGTTCGCGGAGTCATTCGGCGCAGTCGGCATGAGGGCAGACGACCCCATGGACCTGGGAACGCTGCTTCCGCTCGCGCTGAAACGCCAGGCGCCGGTAATCATTGACGTACCCTTCGGAGATATGCCAATCCCACGCGCCCCGCAGATGGCGCCTTACTATGCTCTACCCTGGACAATGCCCCAGGAGGGGCTGATCGAGTCTTGAGCCGGTGCTGTTGGGCACCTCACCCCCGGCTCCTTCCCTCTCAGGAAAAGGGAGTCACCGCGGCACGCGGCCGCTGCTGCCCGCTAGGGAAGGGGCGCGATTTATCGCGTCCCGGCGCTCGTCATTTCCGCACCAGCGGGCATCCACTCCCTCGCCCCCTCTCACAGGGGTAGGTCTTCTGTAGGGGCGTGATTCATCGCGCCCAGGCGCTGGTCATTGCAGCGCAAGCCGCCATCCAGGGCCATGCAATCGGCCCCGGTCCGAGCGTTACACCCCCTCTCCACCATGTGGAGAGGGGCCGGGTGATAGGCCAAAGGCGCACCACACCTGGCACTTCCCGTGCGGCTTTGGCCTGTCATGGGTGAGGTCGGCCCCGCCTGCGGCTCCCCGTAGAAAAACCTACCCTTGTGAGCCTCTCCCCCTGGGAGTGGGCTGGGGTGCGGGCCCTCCCATCCTGACCATCCCGGCCTCCCGCAAATCCTGATTCTGACCAGCCTGTCCCCCAGACCGTTGTCTCTCCCCCACCTCCCGCCGATATGCTCCCCTGACGGGAGTGGCAGATGATGCAAGACTATCCTGGAGCGCCGGGCACTGCCCGGCCGGGGAACGCTGGCACCGCCGTGCCGGCCGCGTGCGGTGGCGCGGCCGTGCAGCCGTTGCCGCCGGCACCGGACCATACCCGGTCCAGTGCCATGCCCATGCCCTTGGCGCCGGATCACAACCGATCTCGCGCCGCGCCCATGCCCATGCCCCAGGCGCCGGGCCACCAACGGTCCGACGCCGCGTCCATGGCGTCGCCAGGCCACGCTGCCTGTGGCCCGGTGACCGCCGGCCGTAGTGTGCCTATGGCCACCGCCCCCGTGCCGGCTCAAGCGGGCCGGCGGCTCCAGGCAGTCTTGCCCCGCGTCCCTGCCACTCCCGGCACCCTCATCTATACGCAAGCCCATCGTCTCAACCGGCATTTCCGTCTCACCCCTCATCATTCCCGCCTCACCCCTCGTCATTCCCGCGAAAGCGGGAATCCACGTCCCCCCGTTGCTACGGGAGGACCACCGGGGGGCTATGCACCGGCAACCCACGCTGCGTCTACCGAAACTCGCGCCGACCACTTATCCCACTCTGTCACCCATCAAGGGCATCCTGCCATCCAAGTACCCAGCCGCCCGCCGCCTGTCACCGCCGGCACGGGCGGTCCCCACCCCCGCCACTCGCGCGCCCCGCCCACACCCGCCCGCCGAAAACCTACTCTTCGCCGGCCACGCCCCTTCCTGATGAAGGTTGCGAACTTGATTAGGTAGGGTGTTGGCCGCCGCCCTCGCCCTCCCCCGGACTGAGCTACCAGGGTGAGGGAGCATCCCCGTCCCCCCGCCGCAGCGGGAGGACCACAGGGAGCTACTCCCCTCTCACAGGGATAGGTTTTTTGTAGGGGCGTGATTCATCGCGCCCAAGCGCTGGTCATTGCAGCGCCAGCCACCGTCCAGGGCCATGCATCGGCCCCGGTCCGAGCGTTACACCCCTCGCCACCAGGTGGCGAGGGGACGGGGGGTGCTCACAAGGGTAGGTTTTTCTGTAGGGGCGCGATTCATCGCGCCCGCGCCCTCGTCATTGCAGCGCCAGCGTGAATCTATCCTGACCATCCGTGCATCCTGCAAATCCTGATGCAGACCAGCGCCGGACCAGCGCCGCCAGCGCGCCCCTTCCCGGCCAGGGAAGGAGCCGGGTGACAGGTCAAAGCCGCACCACACCTGGCCCTATCCGTGCGGCTTTGGCCTGTCAGAGGTGAGGTCCGCCGCTCCGCGTGGAGACGCAGTTGTGCGCGGGTTAGGATGGGGTCGCGTCGCCGGCGCGGACAGCGCGGAGAGCGGCGGCGATGCCTGCCGTGTCCAGGACCATCTCGGAAATGCCGACCTCTTGGGCGTACACGTCCGATGGCACCTGCGTGGCAATCTCCGGCTCGGTGATGTGATACACCGGCAGACCCAGGGCCGTGCCGGCCAGCGCGCCGGCCCACGCCGGGTCGCCCTCGGTGACCGTCAGGCCATAGACCTGACTGCTTTCCGCGTTCGGGGTCCCGAGGAGCACCACCACCTCGTCGCGGCCTACGTCGTCAACGACCCGCTTGATGTTCTGTTGACCATCCAGGTCAAGCGCTCCGGCGGATGTTCAGACGAAACAGTAGGTATCCTCCAGCACCACGTCCGCTCCGGCACCGCGGGCGCACGCGGCGATGGCCGGGCCGGGCACGCCGTCGCGCTCGCCGAGTGCCACCACCTTCTTCCCCGTCAGCGCAACCTCGCTTGTTGCCATGTCACCTTCCTCCTGCGCCGTATTGTGAGCAGACTACGTTCTACGTTCAAGTACGAAAGAGAGGCCGTCGGCCATCTGGGTCATGCGGCCGAGAAACAAGCTCCCCTTAGCCAGGAACATCACCCGTTCCAGCGCTCCCTCGTTCAATCCGGCGATGGCATGACCAAGATACGGCACGGCGGAGGCGATGTGCCCCTGGGTTGGCGCGAAGCCCGGCATTCCGTGTGCCGTCACAAAATCGGGGATCGCCTCTCTCTTCAGTTCGCCGTTGATCGTCGCCAAAGCGCCGATTAGCCGATAGTTGAGCAATGGCACGTTCCCGCTCCCGGCCGGCTCGGTAATCTCCGGGTCGTGCAGCTCGGTCGCATAGCGGTCAATCGTGTCGAAGCGCCAGCCGAGCCGCTGCAACGGTTCGGCGACCAGCGCTTGAAAAATGGCCTGCTGGGCCGCGCCGGCGCTCACCGGATGCTTGCCGACGCTGTCGAGGCGCAAGACCGGGCTGTGTCCATCGTCGGCGCCGACCAGGATAGCAACGCCGGCGAGCACGTCCTCCAACACCGGCTGATCGTGCTTCAGATGTCCCAGGAACTTCATGCCCAGCTTGGCGAGTGAGCAGCCGCCAACCACCGCTACCTCGCGGAATAGGCCGGACGCCACCAAGCCGGCCGCGATGACGAGCGCATGAACCGGACCGCAGCAGAACGCTTTCACGTCGGCGCCGGTCGCTTGCACGCAGCCGGATAGCTCGCCGACGGCCTTGGCCAAGTTGCCGCCGCCACGCTGATAGCGGTCGCCGACGGCCTCCTCGCCGCAGTTGATGAGGTATTCCACCTGCTCTGCCGAGACGGGACCGTCGTGCAGGAGCGCGCGTAGCGCCAACACAGCCGTTGCCTTGCACGTGAGGTTCTCTAGCAGCACGTCCGCTGAGAGTGAGGTGTCCTGCTCGTGGTCACTGCGGATGCAGCCCACCAAGCGCCCGTCACCCAACACCAGCGGCAGCGCCGCCGTGGACTGCTCGATACGCGCCAACGGCTGCCCCGAGCCGAGCCGAGCGAGGTCATCCGGCGTGATGAGCGGGTGCTGCGCGAGGGTGGTTCGGGCCTCCTCCGTGAACTCCTCGGAGAGGGTCACGAGGTTGAAGTCGTCAGCGATCTTGAGGAAGCCGTAGAACGGCGTTTCGTCTAGTAGCTCCCCGAATGGGCCGCGGAAGGAGCGATCGGGACCTACGGACGGCGCATCGCCTTGTGAACGCCACCACGGCCGTTCCAGGGCCCACAGGTCCTCGGGGGGACGGGTGCCAAGAAAAACCTGATTCGGTGGATAGGCCGCGGCCTCGTTGAAGGTGCGTATATGTGCTCCCAACTGCTCGCGCAGTGCCGCGTCTCCCGGCAGCTCGCGCGCGGGCTTGGAGCCATACTGCACCAGGCCGGGCACATGCGCCAGCGTATAGCGCACGTCCTTGACGACTACTCGGTTCGTGGTCAACTGTGACATCGTGGTGATTCAGTGGCTGGGAAGCGCCGGGGATTGGTCTCCCCGGTCCCGCAGCGACGCTCGCCGCTCACGCCTCCAGGCCGCTGTAGCGATTGAAGCCATAATGGTCGTCGTAGCGTCGGGGCGGCTCCAATGGGCCGGCGGTGGGGACCTGCTGATCGCGCAGGCGACCGATGACCCGCTGGTCCGAGCCGATGACGCGCTCCACGGGCGGGAGGCTCGTGAGGTCGGTGAGGTCGTTGTAGATGAAGCCGGTGCTGACGATGGCATCAGCCTCCGGGAGCGGCTCCAGCAAGGTCGGCACGCCACCGGCGGAGGAGTCCTCGCCGGTCATGAACACCGTCTTGATCCCTAGTTGCTCACACGCCTGCACGGTGCGAATCACCTCAATGAATTCGTTCCCCCCAGCGTCCCACGTGACTAGGGCGCCCTGCGCGTCCAGCATCCGGGCCATCTTGGCCGCTTGGTTGGCCATCAACTGCTTCTCGTGCTGGGTCGTCCACTCGGTCCGGAAGGCGATCACGCCGAGGAAGTTGAGGTCTACGCCGTGGCGCCGGTACAGTTCGCCGAGCACCGGATTGTTCATCACGGTCCAGGACATGGCAAATGGAGATCGGTAGGGGCCGGTGACCGCCCCGTCGAGCACTTCATTCGGATGGAGCAGCCAGGGGGGCGTGAGATGCGTCAGGCCGTAGGTAGAAGTACACCACGTGGTGGGTGATCCAGACATCGCCTGCGGCGAGTGCAAACACCAGATGTAGACCACACGAGGTAGCGCCGGGTTCACTGGCGGTAGCTCATACACCTCCTGCTCCGGCGGCTCCAAGTCTTTGGTGGTCGCCGCCAGGCGATCCGCGACGGCCAGCACGGCGGCGTGTACCGCCTCGTTCTTGGCGTCGTTGCCGAGCGCCGCATCCGGCTCGACGACAACGCAGAGGTTGAGCAGGGAGGCGAGCGGGAGGCGGTCGGCCCACGGACCGGACATGTCAATGAAGACCTCGACGAAATCGCCGCCGGCCTCGTGCCAGTTCACCTCCGACACTTCGGCAACGCCCATACCGGTGAGCCGGTGCGTGCGTCCCTCGCCGACAGTCTCGATGGGCCGGCCACAGACCCCAGGGTAGGCCACGCCGGCGCCGGCTACCTTGACGCGCGGCTCGACAACGTCGCGCAACGGCCAGATGCGGACCGATTCGCCCGGCCGCGCCAGCTCCAAGTCCACCGTAGCGATGCGTGGATCGGCCCGCACCGCGGCGAGCAATTCGTCACGGTTCACTTCTAGCAGCCCATCGGTCCAGCGCGTGTGGGCGCCGAACTTGATGTCGTGGACCGGGAAGGTGCCGAGTTCAAGACGCATGGATTGCCTCCCCGTCCGCTGCGGCTTCATTGAGGTCCTCCGGGTCGAACAGCGTCGGACCGCTCACGTCGGTCTGCAACGCGCGGAGGGCCGTCTGCACGATGCGTAGCCCGTAGGCGAAGTCCTTCTCCGGACCGAGGTTGGGATCGCCGCAGACGTGCTCGATGCGGGCGCCCCGGATGACCCGGTTGGCGCCGGTCGTGAGCGGGAGACCGTGAATGGCGGAGATCATCGCCACCGGGATGCCGTGCCGTTCGATTTCCTTTGCCATCGTTGCACCGCAACGATTACAGGTCCCTCAGGTCGCTACTAAGAAGCATGCGTCGGCACCGCCTTCGCGTAGCTCGGCGCCGAGTTGGTCGCCGAACGCCTTGGACTTGTCAACCGGTGTGGCAACGCCGGGCATGGTGAAAATGTCGGGAAAGACCCCGCCGATAGCCCCCTCCGCCTCCAGGTGGCGGAGATGGCGCAGTGGGCAGATGTAGTTCGGGTTTTCGCTCGCGGTCCCGTTGAAGTAGCCGCCATGGAAGGCTTCCCAATCCTGCGGCGTCAACCGCGACTGGCCCTCGACGGAGTAGCGGTAGTAGCGGTGTGGGTTACCGTTGAGTTGCCGTTCGGGGTTGCCCTTGGGGATGAGGCCGCCGAGACTCACCAGGGCGATCTGCGCGCTTGGCAGGTCAGCAATAGGCGCCGCCGGGGCGACGCGCTCCGGCACCTGGATCGGCACTTCGGTCTGGAAGGGCCGGCCGTTCAGCTTGGCCACGAGCATGTCGAGCGCGCGCTGATAGCCGGGCACTTCCCGCTGGCTGAACACCCGCAATCCGCGCGGCAGGTAGCCCTCCGCCGCGGCCGGTCCCAAGTCCTCGCCGCACCCGAGCTTCAGCGCGAGGCGCGCCATGGCTGCCAGCGCCGCTTGCATGTCCAGCGGCCTATCGCTGGTCGGCACGGCCACCATATGCAGGCGCTCGCCGGCCAGCGCGGGGTTTTCCGGATACATGCCGGTCACGGCGGGAATGCCTAGATCGTGCGCGATCTGGCACACCAGACTGCACGCGAGGCCGTAACGCCCGGCATTGAACGCCGGCCCGGCGACCAGCACGTCCGGCTGCAAGTCGGCCAGCGCCGCCCGGAGGGTCGCTTCCGCAGCCTTGCCTTCTTCATTGACGTAACTGTCGCCGCCGATCAGCGTAGCTACGACATCACCTTGGCCGGCGAGTTGGGCCTGCAGGGCACGGCCGGGGCCAGCCGCGCCCGCTCGCGCCTCGACCGGATGACCGGCCTGCTCCTCGCCGCCGATCCCGGCAAAGAACTGGTTCAGGTAATGGACAACGCGCACCTTGCTCTCGGACATGGACGCACTCCCCCGCCCAGGATCTACCCTTAGGCGCTATTAGGTGTGACTCGACCTACGGCCGCTTGCTGGTGGATATTCTACTGGAATCGACACCCGGCACACAGCGTAAGGGACATGCCCGCTGTAAAATCCGGGCAACAACTCGACGCTACGGGGTAAGCAATGACTGATAGCACCAGCAAACGAGCCGCGCCTACTCCCCACGCCGCGCCGCTGGCGCAGGACTATACGGTAGTGCGGCACATTGCCGACCCCGATGTGTTCACGGCGACACCGGCACTGCTCCGGCTGCCCAGCGGACGGCTGCTGTGCAGCTTTTCGCTGGTGACGCGGGTCGGACGGGCGCCGGGCCACCCGGAGCGGGCGCTGGGGACGTATTTCTATACGAGCGACGACGGCGGTCGGACGTGGAACGAGACTGGATCGGTAGCCCTCGATGACGGGCTGGTCTTCCTGCACCGCGACCGGCTGTATCTGCTGTGCAACCGGCCCGGCCGCGGCGACATCGCGGTAACGGCCAGCGATGATGAGGGGGCAACCTGGCGTGAGCCGGTGACGCTGTTTGCGGGGCGCTTCTGGAATACCTTTACGCCCCATGCCGTTCGCGGCGACACCTTGTACTGGGCGTTGGGGGCACCCAATGCCGGCGGCAACTTCAATCGCACCGGATCGCGGATCGTCGTCGTGGCCGGTGACCTGGCGGCCGATGACTTGCTGGACCGGTCCCGCTGGCGAATTTCGCCGTACCTCGCGTATCCGGGCACGCCGGCCGGCCTCAGCGCCGGGTTACGCGATGACGTCGCGCAGGGCGAGGTGTATCCAGCCGATGGCGATGATCTGACGGCGTCGTTCCCGGGCCGGCCGGCGGATCACGGCGATCACTGGCTGGAGCCGAACGTCGTCAACGTCAACGGCCGCATCCGCGTCTTCGTCCGGCTCCGCATTGATCGGCAGACGACCGCGCACCTCTGCGCCGTCTGTGACGTGGCCGACGATGGCGAGGAGCTTGAGTTGCGGTTTACGCAACTCCATCCGCTGCCCGGCAACTGCTACTTCCACATCATTCGGGACGAGCTTAATGGCTACTTTTGGGCGGCGACCAGCCTGCCGACGCGGACGCAGGATCTGGAGTGGGGACGGGAGATGGCGGCGCGGGGGTTGCTCAAGGGGCGCGCCGGCAACGAGCGCCGGTTCCTGATGCTCATGTACAGCTTGGACGCGCTCAACTGGTTTCCGGCGGGCTGTATTGCCATGTGGCCCAGCCCGGGGCAGGGCTTTCAATACAACGCGCTCCTCGTTGACGGCGATGACTTGCTGGTCTCGTCGCGCACTGCAAAGAACGCGCCCAACCAGCACGACAACGACTTGGTGACCATTCACCGCGTCCGCGACTTCCGCTCGCTGGCCCTGAACCTGCATCCGGTAGTCTGATCGGCAGAGGAATACGACACCATGTACATCCCCAAGGCATTCCAAGTGTCGGATAGTCGGGAGCTCGCGGATTTCATCGCCAGCAACAGCTTTGCGACGCTCATCAGTTCGGTGCAAGGCAGCCTTTTTGCGACCCACCTGCCGTTGATCCTCGACCGGTCCCGATCATCGCCGGGGGTGCTCCTGGGACATGTTGCTCGCGCCAATCGGCACTGGCGAGCATTCGATGGTCAACAAGAGGCGCTGGCGATTTTCCACGGGCCTCACGCTTACATTTCACCGAGTTGGTATGCCTCGTCTTCGCCGGCCGTCCCCACATGGAACTACGCTGCGGTGCATGTGTACGGTGTGCCTCGCGTCGTTGATGATGAGCAATGGCTCTCCGATTTTGTTGATCGGCTAGTGACAATCTACGAGGCCGACAAGCCGCAGCCATGGCCGGGGATACTGCTACCGGACCTCAGAGCCAGCCTCTTGACATCCATCGTAGGCTTTACGATGGACATCACGCGGGTTGAGGGCAAGTTCAAGTTAGGCCAGAACCGGTCGCTCGACGATCAGCGTGCAACGCTGGAGCATCTTCAGGCACAGGCGGATCCAGTTGCCCAGATGCTAGGGAAGCTCACCAGGCAGCGGCTTGGTTAGCGTGCTCAGACTGGCTACCAAATAGCTGTCGAGTTACTTATGCGCCGCAGGTCCTCGTTGGTCTCCCTGAGGCGTATGTTACACTGGGGGCGAAGCGAATACGATAGGCGTTGACGAGGACACGTCCCGGTCCGGTGGCGCGGCAGAGAGGGGAGGCCACCGGCTGCAAGCCTCCCAAGTGGACGAGGCCGGGATACCACCTCCGAGCCGGTCGGTTGAAGGCAAGCGGTCCGCGCTAGAGCGGAACGGCGCTGCTGCGTAAGCCGACCCCGGTGGTCCCGGATACCAGCCGGCGAGTGCGCCACGCTCCCTTGTTTGGGCGGCGCGGCGAATTCGGGTGGAACCGCGTGAGGCTGTGCCTCCCGTCCCGAGAGGGCGGGGGGCGTTTTGTTTGGGCGCCGGTCCAACCGGAGTTGAGACGACTAATACGACAGGTCGGTGCGATGAACCCTGCGATCACCGAGCAGTGGGCAATAGAGGTGGCTTCCCCGGCCGTTCACCGCGGCCGGGGCGCGACCACGTGCTAGACGACGGTGACGTTGCCTGGTCGTGCCCGCAAGAGGAGACCTTTGCGTAACCCGTCATTCCCGGGCGGGAATGACGGGTAGCAGACTCCCCCTCTCCATCGCAGAGGGGCCGGGGGTGAGGCAAGACACCCCATATCCTGAAATCAGAGATAGGAGATTGCGATGAGTAAGAACGACGCTGGTGAGGGCGCTGCGGCGCCGGAAGACGGGCCGATTCCGCTGGACACGCTGCGGCATTCGGCTGCACACGTGATGGCCGAGGCGGTGCAGCAAATCTGGCCAAAGGCGAAGTTTGGCATCGGGCCACCGATTGCCGACGGTTTCTACTACGACTTCGACGTACCCCGGCCGCTGACTCCCGACGATCTGACGCAAATAGAGCGGCGGATGCGGCGGATCATCAAGGCCAATCTGCCCTTTTCGACACAGGAGATCGAGGGTGAGGCGGCCAGGCAGCTTTTCCGAGAGCGCGGGCAGCCCTACAAGCTGGAGCTGATCGAGGCGCTGACGGCCGGCGAGGCGAGCGGCGAAGTGGCCGACTCGCCGGATGCCGCCGGCGTCAGCGGCGGTGGTGTGCGGCTCTACGAACAGGGCAAGTTTCTCGATCTGTGCGGGGGCCCGCACGTCGCGCGCACGGGCGAGATCGGGCCGTTCAAGCTGCTGCGCGTCGCTGGCGCCTACTGGCGAGGCGACGAAAACCGTCCGCAGCTCCAGCGTATCTACGGGACGGCCTGGCATACCCAGCAAGAGCTTGACGACTACCTATGGAAGCTCGAAGAGGCGCGCCGACGCGATCACCGGCGCCTCGGCACCGACTTGGGCCTGTTCTTCTTCAACGAGCAGGTCGGCGGCGGCCTGCCGCTCTGGGAACCGGACGGCGCGCTCCTGCGGAGCGTGTCCGAGGACTTCTGGAAGGAAGAGCATCGCAAGTGGGGGTACGAGTACGTCTACTCGCCGCATATCGGCACTGCCGATTTGTGGTCAAGCTCCGGCCACCTGGAGTTCTTCCGCGACGCCATGTACGCGCCGATAGACATTGACCAGCAGCAGTTCCTGCTCAAGCCGATGAACTGTCCCTTCCACGTGCAGGTCTACCGGCGGCGATTGCGCTCGTACCGTGAGTTGCCGGTCCGGTACTGCGAGCTAGGCACGGTCTATCGCTACGAGCGTGCCGGCGTCCTGCATGGCCTCCTGCGCGTGCGCGGCTTCACGCAGGATGACTCGCACATCTTCTGCCGGCCCGACCAGCTAGAAGACGAGATCAATGGCGTGCTCGATCTCGGCCTGCATCTGCTGCGCTCGTTCGGCTTCCACGAGTACGAGATCGAACTTTCCGTGCGCGATCCGAACAACCTGGACCAGTACATGGGTGGGGACGAGGAATGGGAGCAGGCCGAGGGGGCGCTGCGGCGTGCCCTCGAAGGGCACGATCTCGACTTCCACGTTGCCGAGGGCGAGGCTGTCTTCTACGCACCAAAGATTGATATTCACCTGCTCGACTCACTCGGCCGCACGTGGCAATGCACGACCATCCAGGTGGACTTCAACCTCCCGGAGCGTTTCGACCTGGGGTACATCGGTGAGGACGGCGCAGAGCACCGGCCTTTCATGGTCCACCGAGCCTTGCTCGGCTCCTTGGAGCGATTCCTGGGCACGCTGATCGAGCACTATGGGGGCTCCTTCCCGCTCTGGCTGGCGCCGGCGCAGGCCATCGTGCTGCCCATCGCCGACCGCCACAATGCCTACGCAGCGGAAGTGGCGGCGGCGCTGGAGCAGGCCGGTCTGCGCGCACGGGTGGATGATCGCTCGCAGCGGATAGGGGCGAAGATTCGTGAAGCCCAGCTACAGAAGATTCCCTACATGCTCGTGGTCGGGGACCGGGAGGCCGCGGCGCAACAAGTGGCGGTACGCCAGCGGAGTGGCAAAGACCGCGGGACGATCGCGGTGCCGGAGGTGATTGCCGGCATGCAGCGCGAAGTCGAGGCGAAAGCGAGCGAGCCGCTGCTGTAGTAAAATGGTTGCAGAGCACACCAAACCCGAGGAGACGGCTTGTGGAAAAGATACCGGTAGGCGTTCTGGCTGCTACGGGCATTGTAGGGCAGCGGTTCATCCAGCTGCTCGCCGACCATCCGTGGTTCGAGATCACGGCGGTCGCTGCTTCGGAGCGCAGCGCCGGTAAGCGTTACAGCGACGCGGTGCATTGGCTACTGCCGACGCCGATCCCGGAGCGGATCGCCGACATGACGGTGGTCGAAAGCCGGCCGCCGCTCGACTGCGCCCTCGTCTTTTCCGCGCTGCCGTCGGACGTGGCGCGCGAAGTCGAGCCGGCGTTTGCCGATGCCGGCTACGTCGTCAGCAGCAATGCGAGCGCCTATCGCCAGGAGCCGGATGTGCCCCTGTTGATCCCGGAGGTCAACCCGGACCATCTCGGCTTACTGCCGTCGCAGCAGAAGAGTCGGGGTTGGGATCACGGCTGCCTCGTGACGAATCCCAACTGCTCGACGATTACGCTCGTGATGGCGCTCAAGCCGTTGGTGGACGCCTTCGGGGTCGAGCAGGTCATTGTCACCACGATGCAAGCGACTTCCGGCGCCGGCTATCCGGGTGTGCCGTCGCTCGACGTGATTGACAACGTGCTCCCACACACCGACGGCGAGGAGCCGAAGATGGAATGGGAGCCGCTGAAGCTGCTCGGCTCGCTGAACGGGGCGGAGATCACGCTGGCGGACCTGCCGATCAGCGCCCACTGCCATCGAGTGGCGGTATGGGACGGGCACACGGAGGCCGTCTCGGTCAAGCTCGGCCGCCCGGCGACGGCCGACGAGCTACGCCAAGTGCTGCACGACTTCCGGGGCTTACCGCAAGAGTTGGGCCTGCCGAGTGCGCCGGAGCGGCCCTTGTCGGTCCCGGCGGCAGAGAATCGCCCGCAGCCGCGTCTCGACCGCGACGCCGCCGGTGGCATGGCAACCGCGGTGGGCCGCATTCGACCCTGCCCCATCCTCGACTGGAAGCTGCTCGTGGTCGGCCACAACACGGTCCGCGGCGCTGCGGGAGCCGCCATCCTCAACGCCGAGCTGATGAAGGCGCAGGGCTACCTGTAACGACGCTGACGCTGCCTTGTTGCCATCCCTATGCGTTCGGTGCGCCTTTTCTTGCCGGCTGTTCGTTCGTCCGTGCCTTATTCTCTGGCCTGCTACCGGAGATAAGTGCTATAGTTACGTTCGCTACGTTGCCGGCCGGCCTATATTTCTGGTCGGATGATTTCCCCTAGAGGATGGCGCTCATGCCCAAGATGAAAACCCACAAGGCATCGGCCAAGCGGTTTCGTGTCACGCGCAATGGCAAGGTCATGCGCGCGAAGGGATCGGTTAGCCACCATCGCATGAAGAAGCGCGGGCGGACCAAGCGCATGATTGACGAGACGTCCGCGGCAGCGCCGAGCGATGCCAAGCGGATCAAGAGGATACTGGTAGGCAGTTAGCACCGGGCCGGGAGAGGCAGAGCAGGATACGGACATGGTACGGGTCAAGCGCGGCGTTACCAATCACCGCCGGCACAAGAAGGTGCTCAAGCGGACAAAAGGCCAGTATGGGGCAAGGAGTCGCCGTTACAAGGTGGCGCACGAGGCCATGATTCACAGCCTCGACTACGCCTATCGTGGCCGCCGGCAGCGCAGACGCGACCTACGCCGGCTGTGGATTCTGCGGATCAACGCTGCGTCGAGACAGCACGGGCTGACCTACAGCACCTTCATGCATGGCCTCCGCAAAGCCGGCATCTCCATAGACCGCAAGATGCTGGCTGACCTCGCCGTGCGCGATGCCGAGGCGTTCGGACAGATTGCGGCCCAGGCGGCTGCCGCCTAATCCGGCTTGATTACCAGTCTCGCCAATCCACGCATTCGCCTCGCCCTCAGCCTGCACACGCGCCGGGGGCGTCAGCGCACCAGCGCCTTCTTGGTGGAAGGCACGCGGCTCGTCACCGAGGCGCTCCGCGCCACCACGCCGCAGCTTGTGCTCCACAGCGCCGATTTTGCCCAACGGCAGCGCCGCCATCGCCACTTGCTCGACACTCTCCGCCGCGCCGGTGCAGAGGTCCACGAGGTATCGCCGGGCGTGCTAAGTGCCGTCAGCGATACGGTCACGCCGCCGGGCATCGTCGCGGTTGTACCGGAAGTGCGGCTTGAACCTGACGAGAACGCCGTACCGCTCGTGCTGCTGCTCGACGGCATCAGCGACCCCGGCAACGCCGGCGCAATCCTGCGCGTGGCCGCGGCCAGCGGCGTGACCACGGTGCAGGCCGCGCGCGGCTGCGTTGACCTGTGGAGTCCCAAGGTCGTGCGGGCCGCGGCCGGGGCGCATTTCCAAGTACCCATCCGGCAAGGTATGGAGTGGCCGGCGCTTGCTGACATGCTCGCTTCCGTGCCAACACGCTGGCTCGCCGACCCGCGCGGCGGTGTTGCCTACTGGACGCCGGATTGGACGCAGCCAGCGGTGCTCGTCGTCTCCAGCGAGGCGCAGGGCGCGAGCGCCGAGGCCGTGCAGCTCACGGGCGGGCACGCGGTGACGGTGCCGATGGCGAGCGAGCGGCTGCTGGACTCGTTGAACGTCGGGGTTGCAGCCGGTATCATCTTATTCGAGGCGTTACGCCAGCGCACAGCGAGCGGAAGTGAATAGCCAACGGCGAGGACGAAGCGAGTAGGACGGCCTGACTGTCCGCAGAGAGCCGGGGTCAGCGGCTGCGAGCACCGGCGACAACGGTCGTACCGAAATTCCCTTCTGAGCCGGCGGAGGAAAGGCCAATGCGCCTGATGCTACCTAGAAAGCTAAGTAGCCCGGCGCGGTGGCCAAGTAATGCCGACCCGGAAGCCCACCGATAGCGGGGCAATGGCTTTGGGGCCGGTGCGTCCCGGAGCCAGCGAGAGTGGGCTTGCTGCTGCCGTAGTCATTATGTAGGCGCGGCCAGCGAGCCAACGCGGGTGGTACCGCGGAGATGACCGGCCACGGCCGTCGCTTCGTCCCGGACGAGGCGGCGGTTTTTTTGTTGTATGGTGCCCCCCCTATGGTCCCCCCGTCCCGACAGGGGGACGGGACGTTCCCTCTCCTGTGCGTCAGCACGGGGGAGGGCAAGGGTGGGGGGGCCATGGCCGGGCGGTTATCCGAGAAGGAGTGGACGATGCAGGATACGTGGGATGCGCTGCAACAGGCGGCCGAGCGCGACCTGGCCGAGGCCGCAGACACGCCGGCACTGGAAGCGTGGCGTATCGAGTATCTCGGGCGGCGCGGGCGTCTCGCCCAAGCCATGCGCGGGCTGGGACAGCTCCCGCCGGAGGCGCGGCCGGCCGCCGGGGCGGCGGGCAACGCGGTCAAGGCCGCCTTGACCAGCGCGTTTGACGCTCGGAAACAGGCCCTCGCTGAAGCGGAGCAAGCGCCAGCGGAAGAGCCGGCGGCGTTCGATGTGACGCTGCCCGGTGTTCGGCCGCGCATGGGTCAGGCGCACGTCATCAACCAGGTCAAGGCCAGGGTTATGGCGGCTTTCGGTCAGTTGGGTTTCCGCGCCACTGACGGACCGGAGGTGGAGTGGGACCGCAACAACTTCACCCTGCTCAACCTGCCCGAAGAGCATCCGGCCCGCGATATGTGGGACACCTTCTACGTCGGCAACGTAGGCAAGCCGGGCGAAGTGCTGCTCCGCACGCATACCTCGCCGATGCAGATTCGCGTGATGGAGCAGACCGAGCCGCCGGTGCGTGTCATCGTCCCCGGCAAGGTGTATCGCTACGAGGCTGCCAGCGCCACGAACAATTGGATGTTCTACCAAGTGGAAGGCTTCGCTGTGGATCGCGGGGTGACGATGACCGACCTGAAGGGGACGCTAGCTGCCGTCATCCGCATCCTCTTCGGTGAAGAGCGGCGTACTCGCTTTCGGTGTGATTACTTCCCGTTCGTCGAGCCAGGGGTGGACATGGCGATGGACTGTCATGCCTGTGGTGGCGAGGGCTGTCCCGTGTGCAAGCAGACCGGGTGGATCGAAATCCTGGGTGCCGGGATGATCCATCCCCAAGTGCTGCGAAACGTCGGCTACGACCCGGAAGAGTACAGCGGCTTTGCCTTTGGCATGGGTCTCGACCGTATTGCCATGCTGCTCTACGGTATTGACGACCTGCGCCTGTTCTACGACAACGATCTGCGGTTCCTACGCCAGTTCCGCTAGGCCACGTCTCGTCAATGAGGTAGTTTCACCAACACCGTTACGTCATTCCGGCGGAAGCTGGAATCCACGTCCCCCTGCGGAGTGGGGGGACCATAGGGAGGCCAGAGCAGGCACTTGCCGTCCCTCCGTCGGGACGGGGAGACCATAGGGGGGAGTAGGAATGACCGGGAAACGTCAACGGAGCTTATCAGGAGAGACAACATGTTAGTGTCGCTGAAGTGGTTACGCGAATACGTAGCGACCGACCTGCCGGCAAGCGATGTGGCCCACCGGCTCACGATGGCCGGCTTGGAGGTGACGGCGCAGCACGCTGTCGGCGGTGCCTGGGAGGGCATTTACACGAGCGAGGTGCGCCGCCTGGAGCAGCATCCCAATGCGGACCGCCTGCTGCTCGCCACCGTGGACTACGGTGAGGGGCGCTCGCTCCAAATCGTGACCGGAGCGCCCAACCTGCATGAAGGCGCCAAGGTGCCGCTCGCGCTCGTGGGAGCACAACTCTGGGACAACTACGCCGATCCGCCGAAGCAGTTTCGACTCAAGGCCTCGCGCATCCGCGGCGTCCGCTCCGAGGGGATGGTCTGCTCAGCACGCGAGCTAGGGATTGGCGATGATGCCAGCGGTATCCTGATCCTCCCGCCCGATACGCCCTTGGGCCTATCCCTGGAGGAAGCACTTGGCGACGTGGTGCTGGAACTGGACATCAAGGGGCCGCGTGCCGACTGCCTCTCGATGCTCGGCGTCGCGCGGGAGTTGGCCGCCATCACGGGTACCGAGTTGCCGGTGCCCGCGGCGGAGATCGCCCGGCGAGAAGACGCCGCGCAGCCACCGGCGACCGTGGACATTGCCGACCCGGACCTGTGTAGTCGCTACGTGGCGATTGTGGTGCGTGGCGTCACGGTCGGCGAGTCGCCCGGCTGGATGCAAGAGCGCCTGAACGCGGCCGGACTGCGGCCTATCAACAACATCGTTGACATCACCAACTACGTCATGCTCGAATGGGGGCAGCCGCTCCACGCCTTCGATCTGGACACGCTGCGCGGGCAGGCGATCATCGTGCGCCGCGCCGCGGCCGGCGAGCAGTTGATTACGCTCGACGGCGAAGGTCGCATCCTCACACCAGAGATGCTCGTGATCGCCGATGCCGCGCGTCCGGTGGCACTGGCTGGTGTGATGGGTGGCGCCTCTACCGAGGTGAGCGCCGGCACGACGTCCGTGCTGATCGAGAGCGCGAACTTCGACCCGGTGAGCATCCGCCGCACCCGCCGTGCGCTCACGCTGCCGACCGAGGCCTCGCGGCGCTTCGAGAAGGGGCTGCCGCCGGAACTGCCTCTGCCGGCGGCGCTGCGGGCCGCGGCGCTGATGGTCGAGTTGGCCGGTGGCTCGATGGTCGGCGAGCCGGTTGACGCCTTTCCCCGGCCGCGCCAACGCATGGCTATCGAGCTACGCCCCTCCGACCTGGAGCGCCTGCTCGGCATGACCTACCCGCCAGAGCAGGTGACGCAAACGCTGCACGCGCTCGGTTTCGCGGTATCGGCGCTGCCCGCTGGGGAAGATGGCTGGCTGGTGACGCCGCCCATCCATCGGACCGACGTAGCTATTCCTGAGGACTTGGTAGAGGAAGTGGCGCGGATCGTCGGCTACGACACGATTCCCAGCACGCTGCTCACCGGCGGCACCCCGCGCCCGGAGCTAGATGCGCCGCTCTATTGGGAGGCAGCAGCGCGTCAGGTACTCACCGCGGCCGGCTACGACGAGATCATCGCCTACACCTTATCGAACCGAGAGCGCCTCGCCCGCCTCCCGGTGCTGGACAAACCGCCAGTGGGGCACGAGCAAAGCTCCGGGCGGTCCCGACGCTCCCGGCGGTCGGCGGCCGCCGGTGATGACCTCGCCCGGTGGGTGCAGGAGCGCGTCTTCCCGGCCGTTGATGCGCCGGTCATGCTCGCCAATCCGTTGAGCAACGACCGCGACGTGCTCCGCACCTCGGCCATTCCCGATCTCGTCGAGACGGCTCGTCGAAACCTGCGGCAGGCCGACGAAGACGTGTGTCTCTTCGAGCTTGGGCGGCTGTATCTGCCCACCGGCGCCGGCTTACCGGAAGAGCGGCGCGTGCTGACGGCGGCTCTAGCGCAGCATCCCAACAGCAGCTGGTCGTCCGCAGTTGGTTGGGGCAGCCAGGCCGGGGTCGGCTTCTTCCACCTGAAAGGCGCGACCGAAGAGTTGCTAGAGCGCTTGGGTGCCCCACGCACCGGCTTCATTCCGCTTGCCCACCCGGCCTTTGCGGTAGGACCGGCGGCGGCGATCATCAGCGACCACCACCCGGAAGCGATGGGCAAGCGTCCCGTCCGCGAGGGCCAAGTCCTGGGCGTGCTGGGCGCGCTGCACCGCGGTACGGCGCGCGCGTTCGGCCTCGGTGGGCAGTGCGTGGTTTTGGCGCTCGACTTCGACCGGATCATTGCGCTGGCCGGCGACCATCGGCAGTTCGACGGCGTGGCACGGTATCCTTCCGTCGTGCAGGACCTCGCGGTAGTCCTAGATGAGACGGTGCCAGCCGAGCACGTCGAGGCCGTCATGCGCCGCGCGAGCCGCCAACTGCTGACGCGCGTGCGGCTCTTCGATGTCTATCAGGGCGATCAGGTGCCGGCCGGCCAGCGCAGCCTCGCGTTCGCCTTGACCTTCCAGGCGCCGGACCGCACCTTGACCGATGCCGAGGTCGAGCCGACGCGCCAGCGCATCATCGGCACGCTGAAGCGGCAGCTTGGCGCAACCTTGCGCGGCGGATCGTAGGATCGACGGGAGGGGGTGCGACGATGGCGTGGGAGCGGCAGGAGGCGATGGACTGGCTTCACGGCCCCAATCGTCGCAGCAGCAGGCTCTCCGGGCTGGAATCCGGCGCGGCTTCGAGTCTGTTCCTCGCCCTGGAGCGAGCCGGCTGCACCGTGGAAGTCCTCGCCGAGGATGTCGTAGACGGAGAGGCGGCGGCCGTGGTGCTCACGGTGCCGGCCTCGGCGCGGATGAGCGCAGTGTGGCAGACCGTGCGGGAGAGTGGCGCGGTACAGGTGACGACGCTGCCCTCCGGCACGTTTCGGGTGCGCTGGCAGTAATAACCCGGCCGTCCTACCCGTCATTCCCGCGCACGCGAGAATCGCCGTCCCCCTGCACAGCGGGGGGACCATAGCTCATAAGGGTAGGTTTTTCGTGTAGGGGCGCGATTTATCGCGCCCAACTGCTCGTCATCCCGGCGGAAGCGGGAATCCACTCCCCCTCTCTACCGCTCCGCGATGGAGAGGGGGCCGGGGGTGAGGTCAAGGCGCAGCCGCCAAGGCGGCTAGTCAATGTACGTTTCGAGCTTGCGGACCAGCGGATTGCAGCGCAGCTTGGTGAGCGCTTCGGCCTCGATCTGACGCACCCGCTCGCGGCTCATGCCTAGCGTGTCGCCGATCTCAGCCAAAGTCGCGGCCGGGCCAAGCTCGCGGTCGGCAGCGTTACTGCCCAATCCGAAACGCAGTCTCAGGACTATCCGCTCGCGCTCCGTGAGCGAGCGCAGGGCACGCTCCAGCTCGTCCACCAACAGCGAACGCATCGCCGCCGAGTCCGGTGTTGGGCTGGCATCATCGGCGATGAGGTCGCCTAGGCCTAGCTCGCCGTCGTCGGCGATGCCGAGCGGACGCTCCAGCGAGAGCGTGGCGCGCGATGCCCGCAATGCTTCCCGCACCTGTAGCTCCGGGAGCTTCAGGCGCGAGGCGATCTCCGGCGCGGTCGCCGGCCGCCCGAGCTGCTGCTCGAGTTCCCGCTGCGCCTTGCCAATGGCACTCAGCCGCTCGACCACGTGGACCGGCAGGCGAATCACCCGGCCCTGATCGGCCAGAGCACGACTCACGGCCTGACGGATCCACCAGTAGGCGTAGGTCGAGAAGCGGTAGCCGGTGTGGGGATTGTATTTCGTCACGGCGCGCTCAAGACCCAGGTTGCCTTCCTGGATCAGATCGAGGAGCGGCAGCCCCCGGCCTGTGTACTTGCGGGCCACGGTAACGACGAGGCGGAGGTTGGACTCCACCATGCGCCGCCGCGCCGCCGCGCCGGCTAAAACGACTTGTTCGATCTCAATTTGCAACTGCCGCTCGAACGTGCTTTCCTCAAGCTGGCGCTGCGCCTCCAGACCCGCGTCGCGGGCGAGCGCCAAGTCTATCTCTTCTTGGGGCGTGAGCAGCGGGTACCGGCGAATATCCCGCAGGTACAACGCCTCGGTGGTCTCGGGCAGGTCCTCTGAGGCCGGGGCGCTCGGCGTCCCCTCTCCCCAAGACCACCGCTTTCTCGGTGTACCCAGCGCTGCACTGGCCGGGTCCTGCAGCATCTCCTCCTCGGAGGTACTGGGCCGCGCGAGCCGCGCCAGGGTTTCTTCGGTTAGCCCCGTGCCGATCAGCCGGTCGGCCGTCAAGTCAGCCGGGGCATTCCCGTCTCGAATCTCTAGCTCCTCAAGTGTGTTCGCCATTCGACTGTCTCATCCTTTCCACCTTGGCGGAACTATCCATTAGGCCTCTCCGTCACTGCCCTTACTCGCATCCGGCGTGCATCTGCCAAGGCGCAGATTCGCCCTACCTGCCAACGTTCATTGGAACGGCTTAGGCTACTTATGGTGGCGAGCGGCACGTATCAGCCAGCCACTACCACCTGGGACCGCACGGCAACCGCTATGTCTCTTGTCGGTACCGCAGAGCCACTATCCGCACGTATCTTGCGACTGCCGCTGGACCAATCATCCAAGTGGAGTATAGCGCAGTTGCCACAGTCTCAAGACGTGGCCTGAACGGCGTATCTTTGGCTAGTGTACGCCGCTTTGCACCAGAAGTCAATAGGTCAAGCCGCCGAATCCGGCCTTTTTCGGTGGACCGGTGACTCAACCGGCATCATCTGCGGCGGAAGCAGTCTGTACGGGAGCCGTTTTCACTTGGTCGGGGAGTGTGTATCCGCGTGCGAAGATGAGCAATCCGAGCACGACGGCCGCGCCGGCGACCGGCCCGACGAGCCGGATGCCGAGCGGATTCGCGGCCGTGTTCCCGAACGCGCCCAATATAAGCCCGAAGATGAGCGAAGAGAGAGCGAGGGCGAGCTTGTTGATCGTTGATAGCACGCCGAAATACATCCCTTCGCGGCGCTGCCCCGTCAACTGCGCGTCATAGTCAATCACGTCGGCCAGCAGCGCATTCGGGAAGACGAACAGGCCGGCGATGGGCACGCCGGCCAGGGCAATGTACACCAGCCCTTGTGCCACAGTCGGGATGCCAGGGACATAGCCAGCAAAGAACTGCAACGGGAAGTACAGCGCCAGCACTCCCATGCACGCGATGTGGGCACGGCGCTTGGTCCACCGCTGCCCCAGCGCGACCGTCCCCGGCAGGCTGACCAACATGACGAGCAGGAAGAGGCCAACATACAAACTGACCCGCTCGGTTCCTTCTCCCATGATGGCGACAACAAAGTATGGCAGCATTTGTGTCAACATATTGAGGGCGAGGTTGAACAGTACGAGGCTCGCGGCAAAGATGAGGAAGGGCCGATTGGCCAACGTGGCTCGGAAAGCAACCCACAGGTCCAAGTTCGAGCGGTGGCCGCGTGCGCGGCCACCCGCTGCCCCGAACACTGCCAGATAGTAACTCAGCATGGTCGCGGCGCCGAGGATAAGCGCCATGCCGGCAAAGCCCAGCCATTCGACGAGCTGGGGGCTGGCGACCAGCGCCATGGCTGCTCCGATCACCCCAAACAGCGACTTCCACGCGGAGAGGCTTACGCGGTCATTCGACGTGACGGCCACCTCCGGGAGCCAGGCCTCGTAAGGCGCGTTGGCGACGGTAGTGGAGAAAAACAGCACTTGTAGGACGATGAATAGCAGCACAGCGTTCAGGTAGGAAGCCTCCGCGTCGGGCGGGAGCCAGATCAGCACGAAGGCAATTGACATAACCGGAGTGCCGACCAGAATGAAGGGAGCGCGGCGTCCCCAGCGGGAGCGGAAAGTGTCGCTCCAGTGGCCAATCAGGGGATCATCGAAGATTTCCACCAGCCGCCCGATACCTAAGATCACGCCGGCAAGCGCCACCGGCGCCAGCGTTCCCAGCAAAGGCAGGGTGACTGCGGGGAGTCGCGTTGGGAGCCCGGCCTCCGGTGATGGCGCATAGAAGAAGATCAGCCATAGCGCCAGGGTCTGAAAGTTGATGGTCGCACCCAGACTGCCATTGGCGTACAGCAGTCGTCGCCACTGCGGCAGGCTGTTTTCCCGTGGCGGCTGGGTCTCCGCCGCTGCGGGAGCGGCCGCCGGTGACGAAGGTTCGCGGCTCATAGCCCGGCCAGCATACGTTCCTCGCGGATGGAAATACAAGCACAGCGGAGTAGGCGGACCTCACCTGCTCCAGCGTCGAGTGGGAAAGATGGCGAATCTTTCATCCGTCCCTGATGAGCGGTCTACCCAATGGCCTCATTGCAATAGATTGTCGGATGCTATATAATAGCGTCAGGTTATAGGATAGCGAGACGGTATGCGACCAGAAGATCAGATCGGCCGGATCATTGACCTCAAGCGGCAGGTCAGCCGCGCTCTCCACGGCGCGACTCCCGAACCGCTGAGTCGGCTCGACCTGACCGTGGCGCAGATGCGTATTCTCTATCTCCTGGGGCGGGAAGGCGAGGCGGCGGTAGGACAGATTGCCGAGCGGCTCGGTGTCGCCCAGCCGAGCGCCACCCGCACGCTCGACCGGCTCGTGCGCCAAGAGTTGGTCGAGTGTTTTGGAGACCCTTCCGACCGGCGCGTGTCGCTCCACCGCCTCGCGCCGGCCGGGCAGGGCCTGCTCGATCAGTTGCAGCAAGGGCGGCGGGCGCGATTGGAGGCGGCGCTACGCCGGCTCGATCCGTCCGTCCTCGGTCAGATCGAAGAGTCGTTCCAGCTCCTGCGAGACGCGCTCGATGAGATTGCGGCGGAGGCAAGCAGGGTAGCCCCTGGTCCGGACGAGACCCGCGAGCGGCACGCGCTGCAACCCACGCCGACCGACGCTAATGGGGCCGGGCCGCCAACTGCCATGGAATTGCCCGGAGACGGTGCTGCGCCGGTCATGGCGACTGCACCGGGAGCAGCCGCGGAGGGACAGACGTGAACACCCTGGTTCGTCTCTTGCGCTTTGTGCGGCCGTATTGGCTGGCGACCACCGTCGTCATCGTGCTGATCCTCGCGATGACCGGCCTACGCATGGTTCCGGCGTGGATGACCAAGCTCGTCATTGACGATGGCATCGGTCAGGGCGATATGAGCCTCGTATTCCGGTACGTCCTGCTGCTCGTCGCGGCCTCCGTCCTCACCAACGGCATTACCGCGGTGCAGACCTATCTGGAGCAGTTTGTCGGACAGCGGGTGATCTACGATCTGCGGAATGCCCTGTATACGCACGTGCAGTCGCAGAGCATGAGCTTCTTCGACTCCAACCAGAGCGGCCAGCTCATGTCGCGCGTCACGAACGATGTGAACCAGGTCCAGTTCTTCCTCACGCAAGGGCTATCGCGGCTGACGACGACCGGGGTGATGGTCGCGTTTCATCTCGTCGCGCTGGCCGCTATTGACCTGCCGCTGACCATTGTGGCCCTGCTTGTCACGCCGGTGGTCGTCTATTACCAGCGGCGCATGCACGGGTTAATGCCGATGTACCGCGCCATGATGGAGCGGATGGCCGACCTGAACGTCGTGATCCAGGAGAACGTCTCCGGTATCAAGCTGGTCAAGGCCTATACCCGAGAGCCATACGAGGCGGAGCGTTTCAACACCATCAATCGGGAAATCAGGGAGCGACGCATCACTATTTCGCGGATGATGGCGTTTGTGATGCCGGGCCAGGAGTTTGCGGGGCAGCTCAGTACGATCATCGTCCTGGTCGTCGGCGCGAGCCGGGTGATGACCGGCAACATGACAATTGGTGATCTGGTGGCTTTCAACAGCCTGTTACTCATGCTGTGGATGCCGATGCGGTTTATCGGGTTCATCAACCAGATGGCACAACAGGCTGTCGCCGCCGGCGAGCGTGTGTTCGAAATTCTGGATACGCAACTGGAAGTGACCGAGAAGCCCGATGCCATCGAGCTGACGCAGTTCGCCGGCCGCGTCGAGTTCCGCGATGTCTCGTTTGCCTACGGCAAGAATCCACCGCTGCTGCGCGACATCGGCTTCACCATCGAACCCGGTGGCACACTGGCACTGGTCGGCGCGAGCGGCTCCGGCAAATCAACGCTGATTAACCTGATCCCGCGCTTCTACGACGTGACCGCGGGCGCCGTGCTCGCCGATAGCCACGACGTGCGCGACGTGCAGCTCAAGAGCCTGCGCTCGCAGGTGGGGATGGTGATGCAGGAGACGTTCCTGTTCAACGCGACGATCCGCGAGAACATCTGCTATGGACGCGAGGACGCGAGCACTGAGGAAGTGGAGCGAGCCGCCCGCGCTGCCAACGCGCATGATTTCATCGTGGAGCAGCCCGACGGCTACGATACGCTGGTCGGCGAGCACGGTGTCCGCTTGTCGGGTGGACAGCGCCAGCGTCTCGCTATCGCCCGTGCGCTCCTGGTGGACCCCCGCATCCTGATCCTCGATGAGGCCACCTCCAGCGTGGACACGCAAACGGACTTCATGATCCAGCGCGCCCTCGATGACTTGATGGAAGGCCGCACGACCATTGTCATCGCCCACCGGCTCTCGACGGTGCAGCGCGCCGACATGATCTTGGTGCTGGAGGACGGTCGGATTGTGAGTCGTGGGACTCACCGTGAGCTACTCGAAAGCAGCCCGCACTACCGCCGCATCCACGACTTGCAGTTCCGCCTCCAGTACGAGGGGGCCGAGACCGCAAACGGCGACCCGCCGGCGCTGGCCGGAGCGCGGTCGAACGGCGGCGCGGCCACCAACGGGCGCCGCGCGGGTCAGGAGGCGAGCGAGGAGGTGCCACGATGATGATGCGTGGCGTTGGCGGTGGCATGGGCGTAGGCTCCATATCGGGTCGCCGCCGCACGTCCATGATGGAGAAGCCGGAGTTCGAAACCAGCCCCTGGCAAGTGCTCAAGCGGCTCGCGCCGATTGTGGCCGATCATCGTCGCCAGGTCATCATCGCCCTGGTCTCGGTGCTCGCGGCGTCGAGCCTGCAAATGCTCGTGCCGTTGAGTTTCAAGTACACGATTGACGAGGTAATCCCCAGCGGCGATCTGACCTTGCTGTGGGTCATCGGCGGCGGGCTGCTCGTACTGGAGATAGTCCGCTACTTCCTCGGCTACGCCCAGCGTGTCGCGCTCGCAATAGCCGCGCAGCAACTCGTCTTCGAGATGGCCAAGCGGCTCTTCGAGCACGTGCAGCGCCTGTCGCTGCGCTTCTACGAGCGGCAAGGGACAGGCGAGATCATCTCACGGGCTACGAATGACGTGGGCGTCTTGCAGCAGTCCATTAGCGGGGGCACCGTCGCCTCAGCCATCCGCCTCTTTACCATGCTGGCCTACGCCGTGCTGATGCTGTTGCTCCACTGGCAGTTGGCGCTCATCGTGTACGCCACGGTGCCGCTGCTCTTGCTGGCCGGGCTGGTATCGGCCAACATGCTCCGCTCGCGCTACCGGCTGGTGCAAGAGAAGATCGCCGACGTGAACTCGGCCTTGGCCGAGGACATCTCCGGGGTGCGCGTCAGCAAGGCGTTTGCGCGCGAGGACGCCCAACGGCGGCGCTTCCAAAGCGAGAACCGCGAGAACTTGCAGGCCAACATGAGCACGGCGCAGGTCCAGGCCGTCGCCACGCCGGCCATTCAACTGATCGCCATGCTCGGCATGGGCATTGTCCTGCTGGCCGGCTCCTGGTTTGTCATCGGCGGCACGATGACGCTCGGCACGCTGGCGACGTTCGTGACGTATCTGATTGCCTTCTACCAGCCAATCGAGCAGCTCAGTATGGTCAATCGGAGCATCCAGCAGGCGCTGGCGGCCAGTGAGCGTATCTTCCAGTTCCTCGATGAGCCGACGGAGGTACTGGAGAAGCCTGATGCCCATGACCTGCACGGGGTGCAAGGCGCGGTCACGTTCGAGCAGGTGGGCTTCGCCTACAACCCTGGTGTGCCCGTGCTCAAGGACATCAATATCGCAGCGCAGCCCGGCGAGACCATCGCGCTCGTGGGACACACCGGGTCGGGCAAGACGACGATTGCCAACCTGATCCCGCGCTTCTTCGACCCGCAGGAGGGCCGCGTGGCGCTCGACGGACAAGATGTCCGCGACCTCACGCTCGACAGTGTGCGGCGGTCGTTGGCCATGGTCATCCAGGAGACGTTCCTTTTCGGTACCACCGTCCGGGAGAACATCCGCTACGGCAAGCTCGACGCGACGCCAGCGGAAATCGAGGCCGCAGCCGAGCAGGCGCACGCCCACGAGTTCATCTCGAAGCTACCGCAAGGCTACGATTCGCCCGTGGGTGAGGGGGGCGTGATGCTCTCGCGCGGTCAGCGGCAGCGCATTGCCCTCGCTCGCGCCATCATCAAGGACCCGGCCATTCTCATCCTCGACGAGGCCACCTCGGACGTGGACACCGAGACGGAGGCGCTGATTCAGGACGCGCTATCCCGCGTCATGGAAGGGCGCACGACCTTTGTGATTGCCCACCGCCTCTCGACCATCCGCAGCGCGGACCAGATCATCGTGCTGGACAAGGGCGAGATCGTGGAGCGCGGTCGGCACGAAGAGCTACTGGCCCGCAACGGCACTTACCGCGCGCTGTACGACATCCAGTTCGCTCACCAAGAAGAGGCAGCCGAAGCAGCGTCTCCGTCCCTCGCACCGGCCGCCGGCGGCTAGCCGCTCGCCACACCGGCGCGATTCTCCTGCTACCTGGTAATATGTCTTGGTGAGGCTGTTGAGGCCGGGTGTGGCCTCCGATCCGTTGAACGGCAGGGGGCATGAGGGATGATGCGCGAGGATATGGCGGAAGACTGGGCCGACCCGAACGAGGCCGCCGACGAGGCGGATGAGGTGCGAGTCGGCCGTATCGTGCAGCACCTCCTCAGCTTGGCCGGCGATGAGGAAGCCAGGCGGCTGCTCGGACTGGACGGCACCCTGGAAGATAACCTCGATATGATGTTCGTCGCCGATCCGCTGACCTGGATCGCCAACGACATTGCCCAGGCCATCCGGCTCGAGGACGACGAGACTGACACGGTGAGCCTGTCCTCCGTGGTCGCCGCCCTGCGCCTGTATCAAATCACTCACGGCGCACCCGACCAAGCCGAGCTAGGCGAAGCCGTCCTCGACTACCTCGACGATTCCGAGGACGACCTGTAGCTGCTGCACCCCCACGCGGCGCCGTTGGCCCTCCCATGGTCCCCTGATTGGGGTAGGTACGGGTTAAGCCGTAGGGGCGCAACATGCTGCGCCCGTCCCCCCGTCATTCCCGCGCAAGCGGGAATCTGCCTCCATCTCTATCGCTCCGCGCTGGAACGGGGGCCGGGTGACGGACCAAAGCCGCACCACACCTGGCCCTATCCGTGCGGCTTTGGCCCGTCAGCGGGTGGGACCACCATGGCCCCGCCACCAACACCGTAGGGGCGTCCCTGGTGGGCGCCCTCACCGCCTCCCCATGTCTCCCCATCTTGTCCATCTATGTAAATACCTACCCCGGTGAGCACCCCCCTCCCTCAAGGGAAGAGGCTATCGGTCCCAGGCAGTGCCTATCCCCTGGCCGGCAGCGGTGAACCACCGCTGCTATGGCTCCCCATCCCTGCCAGGGAAGGGGCCGGGGGTAGGTCCACCCGGCCACACACGTGCTGCGAACCCGGCGCCCGCTGTGGCAAAGTCCCGCTGCCGACTACAATCCTCTTGTGTATCGCCGGCTCCTGGTGTGTGCCTATGACTGTTGACAGCGCCGCCGCTGCCCGGCCCCAAGCCAGCCCAGCGGAACCGCCGGAGCATCCCTTGGTTGTGCGGGTGCCGTTCGCCCCGCGGCGCAGCGGCGTGTACCTGTTCAAGGACCGGGCCGGGCAGGTCATCTACGTCGGCAAGGCGGCCGTGCTCCGTAGCCGGCTGGCCTCGTATTTCGGACATCAGGGCGGCCTAGGCCCGCGCCAGCGTCAGTTGGTCGCGCGCACGACCGACTTCGAGTTGGTCGTCACCGCTTCCGAAAAAGAGGCGCTGCTACTCGAAGCGAGTCTCATCAAGGAGCATCGGCCGCGTTACAACATCGCGCTGCGCGACGACAAGAGCTACCTGTATCTCAAGATCACGCTCGGTGAGCCGTATCCCCGCATCTATACGGTGCGCCAGGTACGAGACGACGGAGCGCGCTACTTTGGCCCGTACACCGATGCCAAGGGGCTGCGCGCCACGATGGCGCATCTCCAGCGGGTGTTTCAGTTCCGCACCTGCGACATTGACATGGAGAAGGGACTGGCCCGGCCCTGTCTGCTCTATCACATCAAGCGCTGCCTGGCCCCCTGTATTGGCGTTACCACTCCCGAGGAGTACGGCCAGGCGCTCGATGAGCTGGTGCTCTTTCTGGACGGCAAGCAGGACGACGTGATGCGCCAGCTCCGGGCGGCGATGGCCGCGGCGGCACAGGAGCTGGCCTTCGAGCGAGCCGCAGCCATCCGCGACCGCCTCGGCGCCGCCGAGCGCGTGCTGGAGCGGCAGCGGATTACGGCGCCGGGCCGCGGCGATCTCGACGCTATCGCCTTCGCGCTGGATGCGCCGGATGCCTGTGTGCAAGTGTTCCAGGTGCGCGGCGATAAGGTCATCAGCCGGGAGAACTTCGTCCTCCAGCGCGTCGAGGATACATCCGAGGCGGCGCTGCTCACGCACTTCCTCCAGCAGTATTACCTCCGCGCCACCACCGTCCCGCCGGTGATCTTGCTGCCGCTCTGGTGTGCGGACCAGGAGGCCGTCGCCGCGTGGCTCAGTGATCGTCGGGGGAAGCGGGTTCGGCTGGAGGTGCCGCAGCGCGGGGGGAAGCGTCAACTGGTCGCGCTCGTCGCCGAGAATGCGGCAGCGGCGCTCGAAGAGCTGAAGGTCAAATGGCTGGCGGACGAGCGCCGGACGTGGGGTGCAGTCCGCGAGTTGGCCACGGCGCTCGACCTACCGGAGCCGCCGCGGCGGATCGAGTGCTACGACATCTCCAACATTCAGGGGAGCGCGGCCGTCGGCTCAATGGTCGTCTTCGAGCAGGGCCGGCCGCGTCCCGATGCCTACCGCCGCTTCCGCATCAAGACGGTCCACCAACCGGACGACTTTGCGATGATGGCCGAGGTGATCGGCCGTCGCTTCCGCCGCGCGGCGACCGCCTCTGGTTCCGCTGAGAACGGGCAGCCGCCGAGCGCCGACGTAACGCTGGAGGCGCCGCGCCCGTCAGCATCGCCGACGGCGCATGACAACGAGCCGCCCGAGTTCGCTATCGGCACGCCTGAAGACGGCCCGGCGGCCGAGACCGACCGGGCGGCCGCCGAGGGTTGGGAGCTACCGGAGTTGGTCATCGTGGACGGTGGCAAGGGCCAACTGAGTGCGGCACTCGTCGCGATGGACACTGCCGGCGCGCCGCCGCTGCCGATTATCGGGCTGGCGAAAGAGCAGGAGGAAATCTTTCGACCCGATCAAGTCGAATCGTTAGTGCTGCCGCGGACCTCGCAGGCGCTCTACCTGATCCAGCGCATCCGCGACGAGGCCCATCGCTTTGCCATCACGTATCACCGCAGCGTGCGTCGCCGGCGGACCATCGTCTCGGCGTTGGATCGCGTGCCCGGCATCGGTCCCAAGCGGAAGCGTGCCCTGCTGCGGCAGTTCGGTTCCGTGCCCCGCATTCGGGAAGCCAGCGACGCCGACCTCTTAGCCGTCGGCGGCATGACGAAACGGGCCGTCGCGGCGCTGCGCGAGCACCTGTAATCCAGGCCGGGCAGCGGCTTTCCTCGGCTGTCGGCCGCCCGGAGTGACGAGCACACCGGCCCAGCGGTATGCTGAAGGAAAGATGGTGAAACTACTTCGGGCGCTCCGCGACCGGAGGTTTAGCGTGTCGCACAGTCGAAACGTGATCACTCGGCGCGGGAATCGCGGCTCACTGGTGCTCCGGTTGGCTTGTGTCGTGAGCTTGCTGGCGCTCTTGGTACTTTCCCCGGTGACTCTCTCGATTGCCGCTGCGGCGCCGCCCGATAGACCGGTCTGTACCATCTTCACACCTATCGGCTCGTGCCGACCGGCCGCGTCCCCACGCGACGGTGAGCCGCTGGCCGCCGCCCCCGGTAAGCAACGCTGGATCGCGTTCGACCGGCGCTCCGGCGTGACCCAATTGATGTTCGGCGCATGGATTGTGGCCGAGATGCAGAGCGCCTGGGGGCGCGGCAGCCCCGGCAGCGAGAGCGACTTCTACGCCACGGCTCCCGGTATCTATCGGGTCTACTTCAAGCGCGGTCCGCTCAAATACAACGCTTGGTTCGATACCCATTACGAAGCCTGGGTGGCCTTTGATCCGGTCCGCTTCAACGGCTTCCACTCCCTGCTCATGGACGACCGGGGCCGCGTCACGGACTCCCGCACCGGACCGATCTCGGCCGGCTGCATCCGCAATATGTACGCCTGGGAGGTCTACGACTTCGCGGAGATAGGTATGCCGGTGGTGGTCCACGAAGGTAATCTGCCGGCTGCCGCCGCGGCTCTTGGCTACACCACTCCCAGCCCGGCGCTAGGACACGATGACCTATTTGGTGGCACCGCCTGGACCTTCTGCACCCAGGACCCTTCGGAGCCGGTGTGCTTCTGAACGCCTCGGCTGGACCGCCCCAGGGGGTATCAGGCTGACAAGGGTAGGTTTTTCGTGTAGGGGCGCGATGAATCGTGCCCAGGCGCTCGTCATTCCGGCGCAAGCATGTCCCGTACCCCGATACGGGGCCGGAATCCAGGGTTATTCGTGCCCCCGGCCTCGTCATTCCCGCGAAAGCGGGAATCCATCCTGCTCATCCTTGCATCCTGGAAATCCTGATGCCGACAAGAAACCTAGCCCTGTGAGGTCGTGTCAAGACGGTGTGGACTCGGTGGCCATCAGCTCTACTGTCTGTCCCAGGGGCAGCTCTTGCTGCGTGCCGTCGAGCGGCTGCGCGCGGCAGGCCCGCACGAATTCGCGGAAGAGTGGATGCGGATGGTTCGGGCGGGATGCAAACTCCGGGTGGAACTGGGTGGCGACAAACCACGGGTGATCGCGCAGTTCGATCATCTCAACCAGTTCGCCGTCTGGTGATATGCCGCTCCCGATCAGCCCATGGGCTGCAAGCCGCTCGCGGTAGCGGTTCTTCACTTCGAAGCGGTGGCGGTGGCGTTCATGCACCAGCGCCTGCCCGTAGGCAGCAGCAGCGTGGGTGCCGGGCGTCAACTCGCAGGGGTAGTTGCCCAGACGCATGGTCCCGCCTTTCGCCCCGTCGGCCTCCTGCCCTGGTAAGTAGTCTATGACGGGATCGGGCGTGTCGGGATCGAACTCGGTACTATCGGCCTGGGCCAAGCCGAGCACGTTGCGGGCGAACTCAATGACCGCGCACTGGAGGCCCAAGCACAGCCCCAAGTACGGGATGCGGTTGGTGCGAGCGAACTGGGCGGCCAGGCACTTGCCACGCACGCCGCGCGGCCCAAAGCCGCCCGGCACCACAAGGCCCTGAATGTCGCCCAGCAGCCGCGCCGGCCGCCCGGTTTCGAGGTCTTCCGAGTTCACCCACTTGAGGTCGAGATCGAGCCGGTGGAAGGCGCAGGCGTGGCGCAGCGCTTCCGTCACGCTGATGTAGGCATCGTGCAGCTCCACGTACTTGCCCACCAAAGCAATGCGTACCGGCCGATGCGCTTGCTTCAGGCGCTGGACGATCATGCTCCAGTCGGAGAGCAGCGGCTCGGACGACGGCAAGGCCAGCTCGTCAACGAGAAGGCGGCCAAGGCCGGCGCGCTCCAAGATGAGCGGGACCTCGTAAATCTCGTCCACGGTGGGCAAGGGGATGATCGCGTTGGCCGGGACACCGCTATAGAGCGCGATCTTCTCACGGATGTCGTCCGGTAGCTCGTGATCCGACCGGCAGACGATGATGTCCGGGGTAATGCCGATCCGGCGTAGTTCTTGGACGGACTGCTGCGTCGGCTTGGTCTTCAGCTCATTCGTCGTGGAGAGGTGCGGAACGAGGGTGAGGTGGATGTAAAGCACGTTCTGGCGACCAAGGTCGTTTCGCATCTGGCGAATCGCTTCCAGGAAGGGCAAGCCTTCCATGTCGCCCACCGTGCCGCCTACCTCGACGATAACCACGTCGGCGCCGCTCTGCTCGCCCACCGACCGAATGCGGGCCTTTAGCTCGTCGGTGATGTGCGGGATTAGCTGGATGGTGCCGCCGAGGTAATCGCCACGACGCTCGCGCTCGATGACGGACCAATAGATCTGCCCCGTGGTCACGTTGTTCAGCTTGCCGAGCGCCTCATTCGTAAAACGCTCGTAGTGGCCGAGGTCCAGGTCCGTCTCCGCGCCGTCTTGGGTCACGAACACCTCGCCGTGTTGGTACGGACTCATGGTGCCCGGATCAACGTTGATGTACGGGTCCAGCTTCTGGATCGAAACGGACACGCCCCGCGACTTCAGCAAGCGCCCGATGGAGGCGACCGTGATGCCCTTGCCGAGGGAGGACACCACCCCGCCCGTCACGAAGATGTACTTGGTTGCCATCCCGTCTCCTCTCGCTGCCGGCGGTGTGTCGCGAGGGCGTGTAGCCTTGGCCCGCGAGCGGCCGCCACCGCCTGAGCAGCGGCTCTGTTGTGAGAACGAGCGTTCTACGGCCGTGCCTCGCTCCTGCCGCGCTCGCCGTGTCGTGCGCGGCATCGTTCCGGCCGCAGTGACCGCCCGGAGCGAGGAGACTCCGATCTGAGGGGAGAGGGCACGGGCGGAGGGAATCGAACCCCCGTTTTCGGTTTTGGAGACCGATGCGTTACCACTACACCACGCCCGCCCGGCAGCACCAAGCGGATTCTACCGCATGTCGTGGCCGCCGGCCAGTGCCTCTGTCTCCTGGGTTGCGGCCGGTGCCGCACTGACGATGCTGGCTGCTACCTCCCTCTCGCTGCCGCACACTAGCCCGAGGCGCGATCCACCAGCCGGTCAAGGAAGATAGGCTCGGCGCCTGGTATAAGTAGGAGAGCAGGGGGAGGCAGAGCGTGGGATTTGCTGGGGGCGGCAGTATGGGGCAAGGTGCGAGGCCGACGCGAGCTGCGTCTGCGGAAGCCGGGAGCGAGCGGAACGGAACGGCCGCTGAGACGGTCCGCAAGGGCACCGTGGCGGTCGGGACGGCGGCGCGGCGTTATAGCCTGGCCGCCCGCAATGCCGCGCGGCAGCGGCGCAAGGCGCGGCTCGATTACGTGCTGGTGCCGATTGATGGGCCGCTGGCGGAGCGCGATGCGCGACCGCGGCCATTTCCACTCAATCGGCTGCCGTTCCTGGCCCGACGGCCGGTGAGCTTGGCCGAGCTACGCCGCCGGGTGGATACACTCGCCGCCGATCCGCGCGTGCGGGGCGTCGTGTTCCACCTGCGCCAGCCGCCGCCCGGACTGGCCGGCGCCGAGGCGCTGCGGGCCGTCTTTGCGCGGGCCAAGCGGCGCGGCTTGGAGACCGTCGCCTATCTCAACGAGGTCAATCTGGCTAGCTATTTCGCGGCCACCGCCTGTGATCGTGTCGTGGCGCTACCGGCGGGCGAGTTCAACGCCTTGGGCCTCCACCTCTCCGCGACCTTTCTGCGCGACACGTTTGCTCGCGCGGGACTCCGTTTTGAGGTGGTTGCCGTCTCGCCGTACAAGGCCGCCGGTGACTCGTTGACGCGCCGCGATATGTCGCCGGAGCAGCGCCAAAACTTGGACTGGCTGCTCGACGATCTCTACGGGCACGTCGTCGGGACGCTCGCCGCGGACCGGAGCCTGACGCCGGAGCGGGTACGCGCCCTGCTGAACCAGGCGCCGTTCGACGTGCAGCACGCCGTCGAGGCGGGCCTGCTCGATGGGACCCGATTCGAGGACGAGCTAGGCGACTATCTGGGCAGCGAGGGTAAACCAGCGGCGGTCGTCACGTGGGAGAGCGCCGCCGCGCAGCTCATCGTGCCCTTCCGGCCGCGCCCGGAGCGGGTGATTGCCGTGCTCACCGTTGCGGGGATGATTGTCGAGGGCGCCGGCCGCCGGCCGCCCCCGCTGCCGCTCCCGGCGCCGGCGCTGGCCGGCAGCCGCTCGGTCGTGCAGGCGCTGCGGCAGGCGGCCACCGACAAGCGAGTGGCGGCTATCGTGCTGGCGATAGATTCGCCGGGCGGCTCCGAGCGCGCCTGTGCGGCGATTGCCCACGAGGTGCAGCGCGTGCGGGCGCTGAAACCGGTCGTGGCGTATCTCGGAGCGACGGCCGCGTCGGGTGGGTACTACGTCGCTGCGCCGTGCAACGCCATCATCACGCAAGCGACGACAATCACCGGCTCGATCGGGGTGCTGCTGGTGCGGGCGGTGCTCGGCGGCGTGTACGACTGGCTCGGCGCGGCGACCGTCGAGTTGAGCCGTGGTCAAAGCGCCGGTCTCTACCAAACGGCACAGCCGTGGAATGAGCGCCAGCGCCAGCAAGTCGGGCGCATGTTGGGGACGACTTATGACCGCTTCAAGGCCGTCGTCGGCACCGGCCGGCGCTTCGATAGCGCCCGGCTCGATGACCTCGCGCAAGGCCGGGTATGGACGGGCCGCCAGGCCGTCGCCCAGGGCTTGGCGGATTGCTTGGGCGATCTCACGACCGCCGTCGAGTACGCCCGCACCTTGGCCCGCTTGCCGGACGACCTCGATCCCGAGGTGGTAGATGTCCGTCCCCGCGCCCCGGAGCTGCTGCCGGAGACGGCCGACGAGGCGAGTGCGCTGCACCATCTCGGGCTGGGGCGGATGATGCCGGCCGAGTGGTCGGAGGCGGCGGCGTGGCTGGCGGCGCTGGCCGCTCCCGTCACCGGCGGCGGCCAGGCGCTCACAGTCACACCCTGGCTCATCAGGATTCGCTGTTGAGCCGCGCGGGTCATCGCACCGGTGCCGTTCGGCCAAGCTGGTATAACCAGCACCACTGGCCGGCCGTTGATGGTATGTCTGCCGCGTTCACTGACGACCGGGCCGCCCGGTTGGGGGTGCCGCCCCGCGACGTATGAAACGTATAGCCCTGGCGACTCAGTGGCTGCCTGATGCGCTGGCCCTGCTTTCCTTGGGCGGCTTCATCGCATTCCTCTTCCGGCATACGCTCTTCGGCCCCGGCGTCATCGCCGGGTTCGATCTCGTCAACTACTTCTATCCGCTGAAGACCTATGCGGCGCGGCGCCTGGCCGCCGGAGACATCCCGCTCTGGAATCCCGACCTCTTCTTTGGCAGCCCGTTCCTGGCCAACATCCAGAACGGCGTGCTCTATCCGCCCAATCTGCTCTTCTCCTGGTTAAGCTTCCCGGATGCCCTGCTCGCCAACGCCGTCGGTCACTTCTGGTGGGGGGCGCTCGGCATGTACCTGCTCGTGCGGCTGGGCTGGGGCTGCTCGCGGTTTGCTGCCCTGCTGGCCGGCGGCGTTTTCGCCGGCAGTGGGTTCCTCGGCGCGCACGTGGGCCACCTCAATCAGGTCCAGGCGGCGGTGTGGCTACCCTGGCTGCTGCTGGCACTGGAGCGCGCCGCCACCGGCTCGCCGGTGTGGCTCGTCCTCGGTGGCTGGCTGCTCGCGCTCCAACTCCTCGCCGGCCACACGCAGGAGGCGTACTACGCGCTGCTCACCGTGGGCATCTGGGCGGTCGCGCTGGTCGTGCTCCGGCGGCCCAACGGGTGGCGCGTGGGTGGTTCGGCAGCCCGGCGCTTCCGACATCGTCAGTGGCGCACGTTGGCGCGGCGGCTGCCCAGAATCGGCGCCGGTCTGACGCCGCTCATCGTGCTCGTGGTCGTAGTGGTCAATGCCGCCGGGCTGACTGCTGCCCAACTCCTCCCTACCCTGGAGTTGAGGGGCCTCTCCCACCGGGCGGGTGGTCTGACGATCCATGAGGCCACCGCGCTGGCCGTAGATCGGACGCACATCCTCGAATCGCTGCTCCCCACGTTCTGGGAGCTGCCTAATCAGGAAGTCATCGGCTATGTGGGCGTCGCCGCCCTGGTTGTCGCGCTGGCCGGCCTGACCCACCCGCTGCGCCTGGGCCGGGCCGTCGTGCTGGCCGGCATCGCGGCCCTCGCCGTCACGCTCGCGCTGGGCCTCTATACCTCCCTGTATCTGCTGCTCCACGATTGGCTACCGGCCTTTGATGCCTTCCGCGCCCCCGGTCGCTGGCTCTTCATCACGACCGTCGCGCTGGCCGGCCTGACCGGGCTGGGTGCCGACGCTGTACTCCGGGTTTTCGGACCACAGAGCAAACGGAGTAGGGATGCCCCTCGTGGGTACCCTCAGCAGACCGGCTCCCATCGGGCGGCCCTGTTTACGCTGGCGCTCGTGGCCGTGGTCGGTGGGCTGGCGCTCTATGCCTGGCGATCACTGGTCGTCGTCGCTATTCCTTGGCTGCCGCATGGCCGCGTCGTCGTGCTTTGGGGCCTGGTGGCACTGCTCGCCGTGGGCCTCGTGCTGCACGCCCTCACCGCCGGCCCGCGCTGGTGGCACCGGCTGCTGCTGGCCGGCCTGGTGGCCGGGGAATTGGTGTTTGCGGCGCGGCCGATGGAGTACCAGCGCAGCCGGCCGGCCGAGGTCTATGCCTGGCAGCCGGCGGTAGCGCAGCAACTCGTATCGCTGGTGACTGACCGGAACGGCCTCGCGCCGCGACTCTTGTCCGTCGCAGACGAGGACCGCGTGCTTGAGTTGCACCGGCCGGAGTTGGCTAGGGCCGGTGTCGCCGCGGAAGCAGCGGTATACACTCGGTACTACGAGCAGCTACGGCCCAACCTGCATCTGCTCTTTGGCTTGAGTAGTGCCGACGGCTACGACGGCGGCCTGCTCCCGCTCCGCGCCTATGCTCCTTTGCAGCAGGCGCTGGCAAGCGCGGATGGCCCCGTGACGACGCACCACACCCTCGCTATCCTGGCGCGGCGCGGCTGCACCATCCTCACGCCACCCGGCCTGTGCAGCCCCGACGCGGTGCCGGCGCGAAATGGTGGTGCCCTCGCCGTGCTGGGACAGTACGGTATCGGGTATGTCATCATGGAGCGGGATGTCCGGCCACCCGGCGGCTGGGAGCGCGTAGCGGGTGCCGGGGAGTCAGTAGCGTTGTACCGGCACCCGGCACCGGCGCCGCGCATCGGCGTGCGGGCCGACGGTGAGGCGGAACAGCCGGCGCACGTCATCCGTTTCACCCCTGAGCACATAGAAGTTGACGTGTCGGAGCAGGGCGCTGCGACCCTGATTCTTCGCCAGACACCCTATCCCGGTTGGCGTGTCACAATTGACGACCGCCCGGCAGTTCTGGGCACAAATGCCGACGGGCTTGCACTGACGGTCGCGCTGCCCGCCGCTGCCTCACGAGTGCAAATCCGGTATGACCCCTGGACGTGGAAAGCCGGCCTCGCTATCAGTAGTGTGACGATACTCCTCAACGTCGGACTGACGTGGACATGGATGATGGCTCGCCGCCGCCGGAGACTGCGCCCAGACAAGGGGAGTGTGGCGAGTGCTGAGTGAGCAGCGCGCTATCCCACTCCCTGCTCCCATCACCATTCATCATTCCCGCTTTCGCGGGAATCTCCCTGCGGAGACACAACCCTCGGCCCACGCCAAGGGCAAGCTCTCGCGGTCGGAACGGCACGCCGATCAGCGGTGCGCGTGGCGCCTCGCCGTCCTCTTGATCGTGCTCTACCTGCTGACCGCAGCGGGCCGCCTCACTTCCGGCGACGGCGCGGCCATGTACCGGACGGCCCAGCAGCTCGTGGTCGCCGGCCAGGTGGCGGTGCCGCCGGCGCCCGAGGCGCCGGCCGGTCGCGACGGGCGCCACTACGCCAAGTACGGACTGGGCCAGAGCCTCGTGGAGCTGCCGCTGGTGCTGCTCGGTCACACACTGGCAACACTGACCAACCAGCCCGATGACCGCCTGACTCAGTTCTGGGCCAGCCTGACGAATACATTCGTCTCCGTGGGAATCGTGCTCGTCTGGTGGCGCTTTGCCCGCGACTTGGGCTATGCCCGGCCGGTTGCGACGGCCGGGGCGGTGACGTTGGCGAGCGCCTCGCTCTTGTGGCCCTATGCGCGCACCGACTTCAGCGAGCCGCTGCTCGCCCTCGCGCTGCTCTCGACGGCGTGGTGTCTGTATCGCTGGCACTGCGCTCCGCCGCGCGCGAGGGCCTGGGCACTGGCGGCGGGCGCCTGTGGCGGCTTCGCGTTCGTCACCAAGCCCACGGCGGCCATTCTGTGCCCGGCGTTCGCGCTGTATGCCCTCTGGCTCCTCCGATCCAGTGACCGTTCATGGGTCAGCGGCCTGCGGTCACTGGCCGCGAGTCTCGGACCGCTCGTCGTCGCGGGCGGCTTTGTGCTGGCCTTCAACTACTATCGCTTCGGCTCCGTGTTGGACCTCGGCTACGGTGACGAGCCGGCCACCGGCTTTACTACTCCATTGCTAACCGGTGTGGCGCTGCTCTTGACCAGCTCCGGGAAGGGGCTGCTATGGTTTTGTCCGGCGGTGGTGGCGGGACTGTGGGGCTGGCGCGCGTTTGCGCGCGCGCATCCAGCACAAGCGGCCCTCGCAGCATTGCTCTTCGTGTCGCAGCTGGCTTTTTTCGGCCGCTGGTGGGCCTGGCACGGCGACTGGTCCTGGGGGCCGCGCTATCTGGTGGCGATGGTCCCGTTCCTCATGTGGGGCTGGCTGCCACTCTGGCAGCACGTGCTCCGCAAACCTCGCGCCTCCCTCGCGGCGCTCGTCGTCGTCGTGGGCGTGACGACCGGCGTCGGTGTGAATGCCCTCGGCATCCTCGTAGACTTTGGCACGTACTACAGCGTCGTCGGTCATCAGCTGGGGCAAGGTGTGGACGTTGCCGATGCCCGCACCGAGCCGGCGTTCTCGCCGCTGGCCGGGCACTGGTGGCTGCTCCGCGCCGCGCTGTACGACGCGCTCGGTGATGATGAAAGCGATCCGTTGGCCAACCCGTTCCTGCACGCCTATCCCTGGGCTGACGCCTTCCCCGACCGCGTACCGCCCCATCCCGAGTATGCCGTCAAGCTGGACCTCTGGTTTGCGGGACCGGATGACCGCCCGGTGTGGGTCGAGTTCGTAAGTGCGCTGGTGGCTTGGTGGCTGCTGGTCGCGCTGATCCCGGCCGGCCGGGCGCTGTGGTCGGCCGCCCGAACAGCCAGCCCTACCGACCGCTTGGTCCGCACGGTCCGATGAACGCCAAGGTGATGTGGTCCTGGCGGTCAGCTACCCTGGCCATCGTTACCCTCTTCCTCGCGACCCGTCTGTATAACCTCACCCTGCTCCCGTTATCGGGCGGCGAGGCCACGCCGCTTACCTGGGCGCTCCAGGTGCAGCAAGCACGCGACTGGAGCGATTGGCTCGCGGCGGTGCGTGAGGCAGCCCAGCCCCTGCATAGCTGGCTCCTGGCTCCCGTCATCAGCCTTTCACTGGATCGCGTGCTGGCAGCTAGGTTGCTGTCCGTGGCAAGCGGTGCGATTACGCTGGCCCTCGTCGTTGCGCTGACGCGGCGGCTCTTCGGCCGGGCGTCCGCGCTCGCCGCGGCGCTGGTGTACGTCTGCGCGCCGCTGACGCTGCTGCACGACCGGCTGGCGCTGCCGGCGGCGCTGCTGGCCGCCCTGTCGCTCCTCGTGCTGTGGTGCCTGCTGGCCTGGTGCGAGCAGCCCAGCACGTGGCGGACGGGGGCACTCGGCATCGCTCTGGGGCTGGCGCTGCTCACCTCGTTGCAGACGCTGGTGCTGCTCTTTGTGGTGCCCGGCGTGGTGGCGCTTTGGCAACCGGCGGCGCTGCGGCGCTGGTGGTCATTGGCGAACGCCTTTTTGTTGGCGGGACTGCTGTTTTCCGTCGTCTTCACCGATCCGCTTGCCGGCATCGTTACGACTCCTGCCCCAGGGCCGTCGGCGGCAGTCCCTCCCGACTGGATCACCAACGCCCGGTCCCTGGCCGCGGCGGCATGGACCTACCTGACTTGGCCGTTCGTCGCGCTGCTGGGCGGGGCGCTCGTTGCAGTCGGAGCTGCGGAACTGCGGCACCGCCTAACCACCGAGCGGTCAGATGCAGAGAGGCGTGTGGTCGAGACTAGCAGCGGCTCCACGTGGCGCGGGGGAGGAGTATGCCTGCTCTGGGCTGCCGGGTCCGCCATTGGCGTGCTGATTAACGAGCCGGCCCCGACTGCTGCTGATCTCGCGTTCGTTGTGGTGCCGGCCCTATCACTCATAGGCTGGGGGTTGGCCCGGCTTACCGCCGCCTCCCAACGGCTCCCGGCGCTAGTCAGCAGGGCAGAACCACTCGCTGTGAACGCTATGGCCAAAAATGCGGTAGCCGGGATCGTCCTGGGCGTGTGTATCGCGCCGGCGGTCGTCTGGGGTTGGTCGCTGCTCACTGATCCGACGAGCGTGGCCTGGCACGACGGTCCTGGGTTTTCGGACCGCGCTCGGTACCTCGAGGGCCGGCAGTCCGGCTACGGTCTTGGCGAGATCGTGGATCAGATGCGAGCGGCGGCCGAGCGCCAGCGGGTCGTTGTCTTCACTGCGGACGCCGCCGGTATGCCGCGCGACGGTGTGCGTGTCCTGCTAGGCGACGGGCCGAATCCGGTGCTGGCTCCGCTGCCGCCGGGGACGCCGGTCGCCGAGCGGCTCGCGCAAAGGGTGGGGAATGAGTATCGAGCCGCCAGCACCGGAGCGACGCTGTTCTATCTGCTCGACGATGACCACAGGGGTACCGGCGACCGGGAATTCCGCCGGGCCAACCCCGGTGCGCGTGTCATGCAGCAGGTCGTGAAGCCGGGCAACGCGCGTCGCCGGTTCGTCCTGTATGTGCTCCCCTGGCAGCCGCCGGGCGATGATCGCTGGCTCGATCCGGTGCCGCGTTTTGGTGAGCGCATTGCCCTGGCCGGATACGCGCTGCCGGCGATAGCCTACCGAGCCGGAGATACGGTGCGGTTCACGCTGTTCTGGGAAGCACTAGCGACGCCAGCGAGCAGCTATACCGTATTCACGCACATCGTGGCCGACGACCCAACGCAGAAGATCGGCCAACGGGACCAGCTCCCCGTCGCCGGCAAGCACCCCACCTCGACGTGGCGACGCGGTGACTTCATCACCGACTCCTACGCGGTGCCGATAGACCCCAACACCCGACCGGGCAGCTATCGCGTGATTGTGGGCCTGTATCGGCTGGAGACGCTGGAGCGCCTGCCGATAACGCTCAATGGTGAGGCGGTCGGTAGTGACTTCTACGAACTGGGGAAGATTGTGGTGGCTGGGGGGTAACCCCCCTATGGTCCCCCCCGTTGCGACGGGGGGACGGGGAGGTAGGTGCCTAGCTGGCTTGCGCGATGAGTTCCTGGATACGCTTGGCGCTGTAGCCGACACTCAACTCGTTGCCAATGGTGATGACCGGTCGGCGCCAGAGGCCCGGCTCGGCGGCCAGCAGCTTGATCAAGGTGTCGTCGTCGGGAAGCTGCTCGCGGAGGTTCAGCTCGCGTGCCTTGGTGCTGCGTAGGGAGACGACCTCGCGGGGAGACCGCTCACCGAGCAGCGCCCGCACTTCCGCTTCGGTCAGCGGCTCGCGGAATAGCTCCCGGCTCTGGTACGGGACACCGGCTTGCGAAAGCGCCGCTTTCGCCTTTGTGCAGCTTGTTCAGACCTGCCGGTGGTAGAAGTTGATCTCGTTACTCACTATTGTCTCCAACTGTGCTTTCTAGGCGTGCTACTTAACGGTGACGGACTTGGCGAGGTTGCGGGGCTTATCCGGGTTCAATCCGCGCTCGATTGCCAAGTGGTAAGCCAACAACTGCGCCGGGACGACGCTCACAATCGGCGAGGCGTAGCCAACGTCGGGGACATGCACATACTCGTCGAACACATCCTCCCGCTCCGGACCGATGCCGATGATCTTCGCGCCGCGGCTCCGCATCTCGATGGCGTTGGAGAGCACCGCGGCGCGGCTGCGATCCTTCGCGGCAAACACGATGCAGGGAGTACCGTCCTCGATCAGCGCGATGACCCCGTGCTTCAGCTCGCCACCGGCAAAGCCCTCTGCGTGGATGTATGACGTTTCCTTGATCTTCAGCGCGGCTTCGAGCGCGGTGGGATAGTTGACATCACGTCCGATGGTAAAGAGGTGCTCGTGAGCGGCAAGCTCCCCCGCCAGTCTGCGGAGCTGCTTGTCCAAACCGTTGGAGAACAGGTCCGAAAGGGCCACGCTGGCCTGCTGCAAGACGGCCCGGCCCTGCGCCTGCTCGCCGGCGACCGTATACGCTAGGAGCAAGAAGACGCCCAGCTTGGCGGTGTACGCCTTGGTGCTCACGACGGCCTTCTCCGGCCCGGCATAGAGATCCAGCGCATAGTCGGCGAGCCGCGTGAGTGAGGACCCGGGCACGTTGACTAAGGCCATCACTTGGCTGTCGTGGCGCTTGGCCGCGCGCACGGCCTCGATAGTATCCATCGTCTCGCCGGACTGCGAGGCGGCGACCAGTAGCGATTCCGGGACCAGAAAGTCCTCCAGAAAGTAGAACTCGGAGCCGACGGCGAAGTTCACGTGCTTGTGGGCCAGGTGCGAGAAGAGATAGGTCGCTTCCAGCGCGGCATATGAGGCCGTTCCGCAGGCCGTGAAGTAGGTGCCGAAGGCGCGCTCGATCATTGCGGCGGCTGTGCTGATGAGCGCCGCGGGGTAGTCGGCAATCCGTGCCAGCACTTCTGCCTGCTCGTGAATCTCCTTGAGCATGAAGTGGGGATACGCGCCCTTGTCTGCGACGGGCGGTGGCGTGGTACGTGCCGAGTGTGTCCAGGGCGTGCCGGATTGTCGTGCTGGCCCAAGGTGCCCATTCCGCCGGGTACTGAAATGCTGCTGGGTGAGCGTGTCGCCTCGCGCGTCGAGATGCACCGGCGGCTGATCGAGTGTGAGCAGGGCGCCTTCGCCATCGTCGAGCAGCAGCACGCGATCCGTGTAGGCGCTCAAGGCCGGCAGGTCCGACGACACGAGCGCCGCGACGCCGTTCAGTCCCACCGCGAGCGGCGAGCCAAGTCGAAACAGCACCAGGCTCGCCGCTTCCGTTGACCCGACGACGATGGCGTTCAGTCCGTGCAGCTGCCGGAAGGCGCGATACACGGCAGCGGCAAAGTCGCTCGGCGAGTAGTCCGACGTGTCGTTCCCACTCGCCAGTTCCTCCTCGACGAGGTGCGCGACGACCTCGGTGTCCGTGTCGGAGGTGAAGCGATGCCCTCGGTCCAGGAGCCGCTGCTTGAGCGACTGGTAGTTCTCGATGATGCCGTTATGGACGACGACGATGGAGCCGGTGCAATCGAGGTGCGGGTGCGCGTTGGCGACGGTCACGCCACCGTGGGTGGCCCAGCGCGTGTGACCGATCCCGATGCTGCCGGGCAGCTGACTGCGCCCGACCTTGGTGGCGAGCTGACCAACCGGGCCGACCTCCTTGAACAGCGGGAGACCGTTTCGCGGTTGGCCGGTATGTCCAGTGCGATCCAGAACTGCGAAGCCCGCCGAGTCATAGCCGCGGTACTCTAGGCGCTCCAACCCTTCGAGAAAGAAGGTCGCCAGATTGTCTTGCCGCTCGCCAACGTAGCCGAGAATCCCACACATTGCCCGTTGTTCCGGTTATCCGCAGCGGAGCAAACCTGCCGGGCCAAGGCGGCACCGGCGTAACCGGTAGCGTCCGGTATCGTGTGGATTCAACGGTCAGGGGGAGGGGGCGGCCTCAGAGGTCGTGGATTGCGCCCGGTACAATCCACTCGACCGGGGCAACATTCACACCGCCGACCCGCACTTCCCAGTGCAGATGCGGGCCATTGGCGAAGCCGGTCGCACCGACCTGACCGATGATCTGGCCGCGCTCCACCGGCTCGCCAACCCGCACGTGGAGCTGCGAGAGATGGAGGTAACCGGAAAAGACCCCTAGCCCATGGTCGAGATAGACCGCGTTCCCGCGGATGGTCAGTCCCTCCGCCAACGCGACCCGTCCGGTCGCGCAGGCCGGCACCGGCGTTCCGGTGGCTGCGCCGTAGTCTACGCCGCCGTGTGCCGTATTCGCTGGGCCGCCGTTGATCGAGCGCCGGGCGCCGAATGGTGAGGTGATGGGAGCGTTCAGCGGCCGCTGGAAAGCGCCTGACCAGAGCCGTTGCGGCGTCAACCGGGTCGTCACCTCCCCGAGGAGCGCGACCTCCCGCGCTATTGTCTCTGGTGTCAGGAGAGCGAGCTGGGCCTGGCCGATCCAGAATCGCTCCAGCAGGTAGTGTCCGGAGGACACTGCGACCTGCTCGACCAGCTCCGGGCCGGCGTGCAGTGTCCCGTACTGATCCTCGGCCACCAACCGCAGGGGGAGGGAACCGACTGCCGCCAGCCGCTCCACGCCACCAATCCCGACCCACCAGCTGCCGCGCTGCGCTAGGAGCAGCGGGTTGTCGCCGATGGTGCCCGCGACCCGGCGCGCCAGCGGCGCCCACAGGCGCGCGACGACCGTCCGACCCTGCGCGACCGATGAACGAGAGAGCGCAACGTGACCGATAACGGCCGGCACCGGGGCGGCCGCCGCCGCGGTCGCCGAGTCCGGAAAGATGCCGGCTTGGCGCGCTAGATCACCGGCGAGAGCGCCGACTACCGTCCCTTTGAGCGGCAGACCGGGGATCGCCTCGGTCCAATACTGGAGTACCCCGCGTTGGAAGCGTTGGGCAATAAAGGGACCATGTTGCTCCGGCAGCGAGGTCGGCAATCCGTAGACGGCGATACCGCGCTCCGTGCTGTCTATTGGGCCAGGCTGCGCGGCTCCGGCCTGCATGAAATAGCGCCTGATCGGCGCGTTGGTCAGCCAGCGTAGCCGCGCGGCCTTGATCTGCGCGAAGTCCGTGAGCGAGCCGTCGTCGTTTCGCTGCCGCGGCACACCGAGCGATAGCAGCCAGTCGTCGTGACCGGCAGCGTGTAGCCAGTCCATGACATTGGCCAGCCAGGTCTCCCCGCTGTCCGTTCGCCATTGCAGCACCCCGCGCTGAAAAGCCTGGTATTGTAGGCCGTCTTGTCCGAGGTAGGGCCGAGAAATCGGGTAGCCGAGTACCTGGATGCCACCGAGATGACGCATTCCGGCCCAGAACTGCGGGCCGCCGGCCTCATCCACCACCGCGAATCCCGTCTGGCCGAAGTAGCGTCCGCCGGGCATGCGGTACTCCACCGGGACATCGGCTGCCGGCAGAGAGGATTGCCAGAACCGCTGGGCATGTTCGGCCGCCGGAGCCGCGGCCAAGGGGCGTGCTCCGAGTGCCGTCGCGCCGGTGGTGGCCAAGGCAGCGCGCAGCGCGGCGCGGCGGCCAATACCGCTATCCATCATCAGGTCCTACCGACCACTCAATCTACACCACCACGCTCTCGTCGGTACACCTTGGGTTGGGTCCGGTACCTGCCCTATGTCCCCCTGACAGGGGTAGGTACGGGTTGAGCCGTAGGGGCGCAACATGTTGCGCCCGTCCCCTGCCTGCGGGGGGGCCATAGGGGGCCCAGGGGGTGAGGCGCGGTCTATGCGAAGGGGTTGCGGGCCTGCTCGTTGGCTATTGTCGTGGCGGGGCCGTGAGCCGGGAACACCGGCGTCTCCGCTGGCAGCCGCAGCAGCCGCTCCCGGACGGACCGGAGAATGTCCTGGTAGGCTGCCGGTGAGCGGGTGCCCCCGGCTGAGCCGGCAAACATGGCGTCGCCGACGAACGCCGCTCCGCCGATCAGGTAGGAGATACTGCCCGACGTGTGACCGGGTGTAGGAATGGCCTCTGCGGCCAATGACCCCCACGAGAGTTGCCGGTCCGCATCTATGCGGTGGACCGCGTCCGCCGGGACGTGCATCGCGGCGCTGGCGTCCGCCGCGCCAATGTAGACCGATGCCCCGGTGGCCCGCTGCACCTCGGTCAGGCCGCCGGTGTGATCGCCGTGTCCGTGTGTGATGAGGATGGCCGCTACCCGCCAGCCCGTCTCGCGTAGCTTGGCCAGCAACGGACCGGCCTCCGTCCCGGTGTCTATGACCAGGCACGAGCCGTCCGCTGCCGCCACCAGGAAGCAATGCACCGGATACGGCAGTGTCACACACTCGATGCGGAGCGATGCCGGCGGGCCGGTCGTCAGTGGTACCGGCGGGGCGTCCCACGCCTCGGTCGCAATGTCCCAGAGGCGGTCGGCGGGCAGCGAGAAGAGCCGTGCGAACCGCCCCACTTCATCGCGAGTAGGCAGCCGCTCGTAACTCTCCATGGCAGTCAGTGCGTCCTCAGTCACGCCCACGGCCGACGCGACGGCGGCCGGGCTGAGGTCGTGTCCCCGGCGGGCCTTCCCGATCACGTCTCCAAACTCATCTTCTAGCGGCATGGTGTGCTCCTTCTCTACGGAGTTGGACCTCACCCCCGGTCCCTTCCCTCACCGGGAGTGACGGTCCTCGGCTGACGGCTGATAGCTGATGGCTGACAGCCGAAAGCCGCTAGGAGTTGCCCTATAATCTTCTCCAGGGTATGAGACTTGCCCCCCGGCGGCAAGGGGCACCGCACCCGCTACGCTCTCGACTACCATGACATCATCGTCAGTTGCTGCGTATACCATCGGCACCGCCGGGCACGTTGACCACGGCAAGTCAACGTTGATTAACGCACTCACCAGCATTGACCCCGACCGGCTGCGTGAGGAAAAAGAGCGCGGCATGACGATTGATCTCGGCTTTGCCTGGTTGCAGCTACCGAGCGGCCGCGAGGTCAGCATCGTTGACGTGCCTGGGCACGAGCGCTTTGTCCATAACATGCTGGCCGGCGTCGGTGGGATTGATGCCGCCCTGGTCGTCATCGCTGCCGACGAGGGGGTGATGCCGCAGACCCGCGAGCACGTTGCCATCCTCGACCTGCTCGGTATCAGCCGGGCCGTCGTGGCCCTGACCAAATGCGACCTCGTGGACGAAGAGTGGCGCGAGTTGGTCCGCGAGGACCTCGCCGAGACCCTGGCCGGAACGGTGGTCGGCACGGCGCCGGTGGTCGAGGTCTCGGCGACGCAGGGGCAGGGTCTCGCCGCGCTGGTGGCGCAGTTGGAGCAGTTGCTCGCCGATACGCCACCGAAGCGTGACTTGGGGCATCCGCGCCTGCCCGTGGACCGCGTCTTTACGCTGGGCGGCTTTGGCACTGTCGTGACCGGGACGCTGCTGGATGGCGCCATTGACCTCGGGCAAGAGTTGGAGATTCAGCCCGGCGGTCTGCGGACCCGCGCCCGTGGCCTGCAATCCCATCAGTCGAAAGTTGATCGCGCCGATCCGGGCCGGCGGGTGGCGATCAATCTCGCCGGATTGGCGGTTGATGACCTGGAGCGCGGCGCCGTCGTCGCGTCGCCCGGCTGGCTGCAGCCGACCCAGCGCCTCGATGCTCGCTTGCAACTGGTAGCCAACGCGCCGCGGCCCCTCAAGGGCGGCACCGCCGTCGCGCTGCACATCGGCACCGCCGAGGTTGTCGGCAAGGTCCGCCTCCTCGACGCGCCGGTGCTGGAGCCGGGCGCTCAGGGCTGGGTACAGCTCACCCTCCAGGCGCCGGTAGCGGCGCTGAAAGGCGACTTGTTCATCATCCGGCAGCTTTCTCCCGCCGTCACCTGGGGCGGGGGCGAGATCGTAGACGTGCGGCCGACGCAGCGGCATCGGCGCGGGCGCCCGGAGGTGTTGACGGCGCTGGAAACCCTGGCTACCGGCGAGCCGGACGAGATTGTCTTGCAGACGCTGGCGCTCAGAGAGCCGCTCACGCCGCCGACCCTCGCCCGTGCGAGCGGTCTGGCAACGAGTGTCGCGCAGGCGGCACTAGCCCGTCTCCAGCAAGCGGGACAGGTCACGTCGCTCGGCGCGCTGCTGATGACGACGGACGGCTGGGAACGGATACGTGAGCAGCTATTGAGCACCGTGCAGGCCTACCATCGGCAGTATCCGTTGCGGCGTGGGATGCCCCGCGAGGAGTTGCGGAGTCGTCGCCGGCTGCGGCCCCGCCAGTTTGCGGCCAGTTTGGACCGCCTGCTGGCGGCCGGTGAGCTGGTGGAAGAGGAGGCGCTGGTCCGGACCGCCGGCCATGTGGTGCGGCTCTCCCCGGCCGATGAAGCGACGGCCGCAGAGCTGCTCCGGCACTTGGCCGCCGCGCCGCGCTCGCCACCAAGTCTGACCGAGCTACGCGGTACGTTGACCGGCCTCTCCGATGACCTGCTCGACGCTTTGGCCGCACAGGAGCGCGTTATTCGTGTGAGCCAAGACGTATGCTTCACGCCGGCAGCTTTTGACGACATGACCGCCATGGTGGTCGCCTACCTGCGGGAGCACGGCAGCATCACGGTCGCCGCGGCCCGCGACCTCTTTGGCACGAGCCGCCGTTACGTGCTCGCCTTGCTGGAGCAGCTGGACCACCGGCGGGTCACACGGCGGGTTGGCGATGAGCGCGTCCTGCTACAACGCATGGAGGGGTAGCGGCATCGGACCGCGCCACGGCCAATGGCTAGACCTACTCGCCGCCAGCAACGTCGCCGTCGTCCGAGCGGACGCTGGCGGGGTGGTCGCACCAAGGGCCGCGGCGGCACCGCCGTGCCGGGCGAGGATCTGCGGCATCCCTTCCGTATAGCGGACCGTTTCGGGCCACGAGTGCAGCTCGCCGCGGCGCTCGTCGCCTGGATGATCGTCGGCGTCCTGATGTACGCGGTGGAGCCGGCCTCGCCACTCGTCATTGTGGTTTTCTTAGCCCTACTCTTTCTGGCGCTCGCACTGACCTGCGCTCCGATCATCTATGGTCTCTCGCTGCGCTTTGCGACCTCGCCGCGGTCACGCGAGGACACGCTGCGCCGGTCTATCCGCCAAGGCATCCTCGCCGCCGGCTTTGTCGTGGCCAACGCCGTCCTGCTGCTCATCCATGCCCTGAGCTTCCTGACGGCACTGTTGACCCTCGGTGCGTTTGCAACGTTCGAGCTGATGCTGTTCGTGCGGAGCCGATCTTGACGATGAGCTGCGGCCCGTCATTGCGGCTTCCGCCGCAATCCAGGGGCCGGAGGCTGGCCCCCGGCTCCGCAGGGAGACGGAGATTCGCACTTGCGCGGGAATGGCGACTTCTGCAAAGGTCTCCGCTGGGATGATGGTGGTGCAACCTGCAGATTCAGCCGATTTCGACCGCCTCGCGGTCTACTACGACCTCGAGCACCATGACAGCACCGACGATCTGCCGGTGCTGACGGAGTTCGCGCGGGCGGCGCCGGGGCCGATCCTGGAGCTAGCCTGCGGCACCGGTCGCGTGCTGCCGGCACTGGCGGCGGCCGGACAGCCGGTCGTGGGACTCGACTACTCGAAGGCGATGCTACGGCGGGCACAGCGCCGCCTGACCGCAGAGGCGGTACCAGGCGCAGTGTGGCTGCTGCGTGGTGACATGCGCGCCTTCCGGCTACGCACGCGGTTTGGCCTCATCGTGGTGGCGTTCAACTCCTTCATGCACCTGACCACGCAGCACGCTCAGGAGCAGGCGCTGCGGGTCATCGCGCGGCACTTGCGCCCCGACAGTCGGGTGATCGTGGACCTGTTCAATCCGGCCAGCACGCTCGACGACGACAGCGAGGGTGCGCTGCTGCTGCACTGTCTCCACTATCTGCCGGAGCGGTCGGCCTACGTGCTGCACTTTCATACGCTGCGGACCGACCGCGCGGCGCAACTCGTGAGTGTGGACAGCTACTATGACGAGACCGCGGCCGATGGTACGATCAAGCGACACGTGGCGCCGTACCGGCTGCGCTACCTGCACCGCGCGGAGATCGAGCTGCTGTGGCGGCGGGCCGGCTTGCATATTGAGGCGGTCTACGGCGATTACGACCTGGGACCGGCAGAAGACGACAGCCCGCGCCTCGTGGTCGTCGCCCGCAAAGAGCGCGGCTGATGGTCCGGACCCATGGGGGAGGTCAGCGATGCCAGCGACGCCGGTGACGGGCATCATCCTCGCCGGGGGGAAGAGCCGCCGCTTGGGCAGAGACAAGACGAGGCTACCATGGCCGCCACCGGCGCCAGGGCAGCCGGCAGCGCCGGGTGCCCCCACACTCCTCGCCGTCACCGCCGGCCGGTTGGCGACCGTATGTGCCGAGGTCGTGCTCGTCGGCTACCGTGCCGATGGCGACGCCAGGTCGGCACAATCGGATGGAAATAGGAGGTGCAGACCTGGCACGCCACACCAGCCCTTGCCCTACCGGACCGTACCGGACGCCTACCCGGACTCCGGGAGTTTAGGTGGTATCTACTCCGGGCTGGCCGCTGCGGGCCGGTGGTCTTTTGCCATCGCCGCGGACATGCCCTTCCTGAACCTGGCGCTGGTGCGCTATATGCTCTCTCTACCGCGCGAATGGGACGCGCTGGTACCGGTCATCGCGGGACGACCGGAGCCGCTGCACGCGCTGTATGGGCCGGCGTGCCTGCCGGCCATGCGCGAGCGGATTGAAGCGCGGCGGCTCAAGATCGCCGGATTCTTCGATGCCGTGCGGGTGTGCTATCTCGACGAGGCCAGCGTGCGCGGCTTCGACCCCAAGCTGCGTTCCTTCTTCAACATCAACACGCCGGCGGACCTCGCACGAGCGCAGGCCATGCAGCGGGAAGGGAACGGAGACTAGATGCCGCCCGCCTCCCAGTTGCGTAGTGTCTCGCGGTGTCCCTGGAAGGCGATGTTTTTCGGTAGCGCACCACACCGGAAGAATGCCGCCGCTTGGGCATCGTCGCCGGGTTGTAGCTGTCCGCCGATAATCGTTGCCCGGTAGACCAGCAGAATGGCGACGTTGCGCGGGTCGTCGTCGCCAAAGTAGACACCGATCAGGTTGGTGAGTGACACGGTGAGGCCAAGCTCTTCCAGCGCTTCGCGGACGGCAGTCTCGTCGGGTCGTTCGCCGTACTCGACAAATCCGGCCGGGAGCATCCAGTAGCCTTGATATGGCTCGCCTTTCCGCTGAACGAGCAGCACCCCGTTGGCCGACTCGATCAGCACCGCAGCGCCGACGGCGTTCTTGGCGTAATACACCCAACCGCAGATCGCACAGGACGGTCGGATGACGCCGCCACGCTCCTGCTCGCCCAGAGGGGCGGCGCAACGGGCGCAATACAGCGGCCGGCCAGGATCGGGGTACTGCGGCATCTAGGACCTCTCGCTGATGATCGGCTGGGCGAGCTACCCGGCTAGAAGCCGGCTGCTTTGTCCACGACGTTGCGGAGCGGCACCCCGGTGACATAGCGCCGCAGGTTGTCGGCGAGCACGCCGATACGGCGATCCTCGTCGTTGTCGTCAACGCCCGCGACGTGCGGCGTCATCAGCACGTTATCGAAGCCCCAGAGCGGGTGGTCGGCGGGCAGCGGCTCCTGCTCGTACACGTCGAGGGCGGCGCCGGCGAGGTGCCCGGAGCGCAGCGCCGCGACGAGCGCATCGAGCTGCACCACCTTACCGCGCCCGATGTTGATGAAGTAGGCGCCGGCCCGCATCTGGGCAAAGCGTGCGGCGTCGAACAGCCCGCGTGTCCCCGGTGTCTCCGGCACACAGACGGCCACGATGTCGGCCTGTCCCAGGAGGTCCGCCAGCCGGTCGGGCTTCCAGAGGGCCTCGACCTCCGGCGGGCATTCCTCGCGCCGCGCGTCTACGGCGATAATACGTAGCCCGAATCCGGCGGCCCGTTTGGCCACGCCGTAGCCGATGCCGCCCAGCCCCACGATGCCGAGGGTCCGGGCGGCGAGCTGGAACGCGGTGGTGCCCGCGCGATGGCGCCAGGTGCGTTGCCGCTGTGCTGCCCAATAACGGGGCATGTCCCGCGCAAGACAGAGGATGAAGCACAGGACGTGGTCCGGAATCGTGTCGTAGAAGATGCCCCGCATGTTGGTCACGACGACCGGATGGGCGATCAACTCGGCAAAGAAGTAGCTCTCCAGGCCGGCCATCGGGGTCTGAATCCAGCGCAGCTTTGGCGCGGCTTGTAGCATCGCCGGGGTGATTTGGCCGTAGAACGCCTCGGCGTCCGCGATCTCATGCACGGCAACGTCGGCGTCGCTCGTCACGGCGATGTCCGCCTCCGGTGCGACCTGCTGCAACTGCTCCGGCCAGGATGCTGGGATATCGCCGTATAACAGTAGCTTCATGTCAATCCCCCTCTCTCCGTGCTTCCGGGCGCCGCCGCGGTGACCGCGACGAGGCCGCTGTCCTGCAGCAGCTCAAGCGCCTGCGTGAGCAGCGCCTGGTGGCGGGGTTGGTTTAGCCAGGTACTGGCGCCCGATGGGTGCGGCAGCGGGAGCCAGCACCGCTCGTCGCGGTCGAAGCTCCGGCCAACCGCTTCTGCCAGCCGCACCCGGCCCAGAAAGGTCTCAATGGCGAGCCGGCCGACGAGGATGACCAAGCGCGGGTTGACGAGCCGCACCTGCCGCTCTAGAAATGGCCGGCACAGCGCCCGCTCGGCGGCTGACGGGAGACGATCCCCGTGTCCCCCGGCGCTGGGGCCAGGGTAGCACTTGGTCACGGCAGTCATGTAGACCTGCCGCCGGAAAGAGCGCTCGTCTATCCCGATGCGCTCCAGCCAGGCAAATAGCCGGCGCCCGGCCGGCCCCATGAACGGCTGCCCGCCGGCGGCTTCTTGGCGTCCCGGTGCTTGACCGATGAGCATGACCCGCCCCGGCAGTGGATTGTGCCGACCAAGTGAGTCGTGGCCACTGAGAATGGGCCGACCCTGAATGGGGTAGCCGGCCGCCGCGCAGCGCCGGCAAGACGCGATCTCGCTATGCAGCGCATCGAGCATGTCGTCGCGGTGCGTGAGCGCCTCAATCCCCATGCTGTCGTCCGCTGTCCTGGCGTGGCTCGCCGGCGCCGCAGCTTACCGGCGCAGCCGGCGGTAGAGGTGTAAGAGCAATGAGGAACCGGTGAGCATGGTGCCCGGGATTACGCCGGAGAGGTGCCAGGCCAGGTGGACAGGAAACGGCAGCCACGGGTCCAGACCGATCAGGAGGAATCCGAAGTATGGTATCCAGGCCAGCCCGCCCCAGATAATCAGCGCCACACCCAAACGATAGCGCGTTATCATTCTGCTTTGTCCTTGTTCACAGAGTCTCGCCGCAGAACGGCTCAGGCCGAACGCCTAGACCATTCTACCCAATGGATGGGATGGGTCTACTCTACAGTGAGCGTTCCGCGCATACCGGCCGCCTCGTGGCCGGGGATGGTGGATACGAAATCGTAGGTGCCCGGGGTCGAGGCTTGCACGGTGAGCGCGAGGCTCTGTCCCCGCTCCGCGTATATGTAGACCTGGCCCCGTACCCACCCTCCTTGAAGCTGCTGAACCTGGACTTCCAGCTGCTCGACACTGATGTCATGCGCGAGTACACCGTCGTTCTGCAGGACGATCCGGACCGGCTGATCGCGCGGAATGGTGACGTGCTGTGGCTCGTAGCGGAGGTCGAGGGCACGGATCGTCACCGTCGGTAGCGCCGGCTCGGTGTCCGCACAGCCGGTAAGCAGCGCGAGCAGCAGGAGCGTCACCGGCGCCAGCAACCGTGCCCCCGGAGGCCATAAGCCGTCTAGCCGTCGGAAGGAGAAGGATGGCATGAGTGAGCCTGACATCAGCCAAGACGCTTCAGGAGCAGCGCATGGGCCGCAACGTCCTGTCGCAGCAGCGGCCGCCGCCGCTCGATATGCTCGCGGAGGCGCGTTTCGATGGCGCAGAGGAGTGCTTGGTCCGGATCGGCGCACCGGGCGGGGAGACGATCTAGTGTTGACTTGAGCTGCGTTGGCCCAGCGTCGAGCTTATCGGCCACAAAGATGAGCGTCGTGAGCACGCTGGCGTCCGGCTGCGGCACCGAATGGTACTTAATCGCGTCCAGGACGCTGCGGTCCGTTTCTCCGAAGTGCTGCCAGGATACCACGGCACCGGCCGGGCCATGCCAGCCGAGATCGGCAGCCTCCTCCCAGCGAGATGGCAGGATCAAAGCGCGTTGCTCCGCACGACTCAGCTCACGCGCACAATCGTGGAGCCAGGCCGCGCGCAGCACCGGCTCGGGGTCGAGGTCCCACAGATCCGCCAGATGGCCGGCGATAGTCGCTACCCGCTCGACGTGTGCAAACCGCGAACGACTGAGCCGGTTTGCCAACGCCGCCCGTACATCCTCAATCTCGCTGGCATCAAGCGCATCATTCATGTCGAGTGGGAGTCTACCTGCCGCGGCGCGTGGGTGGTAGCGAGGGCGGCTCGGACGGTGCGGGTCAGGTGTGCCGGACGGAGACGGCGGCGTAGTCGAAGCGGCGAGTGTCGCCCGACGGCTGGCGCACGATTAGTGCGCCGTCCGATTCGAGCCGGATGGCCAGCCCGGAAGCAATCCGCTGGCCCGAGCGCGCGTCGTGGACGGTTACGGTGCGCCCCACCGTTGCACAGCGGGCGGCCCACCCGCTCAGGACGGCCGGCTGCGGCCGGGTTTCCGCGATCCAGCCGTCAAGCTCGTGCAGGAGTCGGATGAGCAGGGCACTGCGGTCGGCTGGCTGGCCGGTAAACAGCCGGATGCTGGTTGCCGATGCTCGCAGGTCCGGCCGGTCGCGGAGGTCGTCGTTGACGTTGAGGCCGACGCCGACGATAGCGTGCTGCACCGCCGTTCCCTGGAGGGACGCCTCGCAGAGCACGCCGCCTAGCTTCCGTTCGCCGACCACGATGTCGTTCGGCCATTTGACCTGCGCTGGCACGTTGGCGGCACGGCAGGCCTCCACTGCCGCGATGGCGGCTGCCATGCCGAGTCCGGCCAGCTCGGATGGTGCTAGGGTCGGGCGGAGGATCACCGAACAGGCGACGCTTGCTCGCTCGCGCATGTGCCAGGTGCGGCCGAAGCGTCCGCGCCCGCCAACCTGGGCGTCGGTCGTGACGACGGTCCCGGGCGGGTACCCCTGCTGTGCCAGGCAGTGCGCGGTGCCGTTGGTAGATGCCATTCGTGGCTCGTAGACGACGCGCCGGCCGACGAGCCGGTCGGCGCAGGCGGCCTCGATCACCTCGGCATCAAGGGGCGGCGCCGGCTCCGTGTGTGGCGGGACAGGCGGCGCGGTCATTGCCCCGGTACCTTGCTGCGGTACCTAGCCGGTGACGATGAGGATGACCAGCGAGAGCAGGATGAACAGCGCGCCGAGGACGATGGTGAAGTTGAAGAGCACTTTGTCGAAGCCGCGCCGCGTGGAGAAAACCGAGGCATCGCTGGAGCCGAAGGCGCTACCGAGCGTGGCGCTCTTTACTTGGAGCAATACGACCACCACCATCGTTACCGAGAGTACGATCATTGCGATGTGCAAGACGCTCGCCATTATGCTTTCCCTGAGGTGCTACTTCCGCTTCAGCAGTAGTATAGCACTACGGCAGTGAGGCCTCGGCAGCAGCGATGATCGCGGCGAACTCGTCGGCCTTGAGACTCGCGCCGCCCACCAGCGCCCCGTCAATCTCCGGCTCGGCCAGCAGTGTTGCGGCGTTTGCCGCTGCTACGCTGCCGCCGTACTGAATGCGGACTTGCTCCGCAGCCGCAGCACCCCACGTATCGGCGACGGTGGCGCGGATTGCGCCGATCATCGTATTGGCGTCCGCGGCCGTTGCAGCGTGGCCGGTGCCAATCGCCCAGATGGGTTCGTAGGCGATCACGAGTGAGCCGACCGCGTCGGCGGACAGGTCGTGCAGGCTCCCGGTAATCTGCGCCGTGACGAAAGCCGCACCGGTACTGGCCTCGTAATGCTCCAGGCTTTCTCCCACGCAGACGATGGGCGTCAGGCCATGAGCGAGTGCATGGGCAGCCTTGGCCTGCACGAAGGCGTTATCCTCGCCAAAATAGCCACGACGCTCCGAGTGCCCGACGATGACGTATTGGCAGAGGGTTGCCAGCATTGACGCCGATACCTCGCCGGTATAGGCGCCGGAGTCGGCCGGGTAGCAGTTCTGCGCGCCAACGCCGATGGCAGTACCCTCTACGGCCGCGGCCACCGCTGCGAGCGAGACAAACGGCGGACACAGCACGACCTCGGTGCGATAGTCGGGGTGGCTCGCCACCGCTGCGCGGACCTGCCTAGCGAGGTCCGTTGCCTCGGCCACCGTGGTGTTCATCTTCCAGTTGCCGGCGATGATCGGCCGGCGTACAGCACTGACCATAGGGAACGCTCCTATTAGCCTGTCCCCACCCCAGCCCTCCCCCGTGCTGAGGCACAGAGGAGGGAGCACGCCGTCCCACACGTAGGGCGGGGCTGTGTCGGTGTCTCAGTGATGGAACAGCCGCACTCCCGTCAGCGCCATCACCATACCGTATTCGTCGCAGGCGGCGATGACCGGCTCGTCGCGGAGCGAGCCGCCCGGCTGGGCTATGTACCGCACGCCGCTCGCGCTGGCGCGATCAATGTTGTCGCGGAACGGGATGAAGCCGTCCGAGCCGAGCGCCACGCCGGTAAGTCCCTTGAGCCAGGTCTGCTTCTCGTCCGCGTTGAGACGCTGGGGAACGACACGAAAGGATTCGCGCCAGACGTGCGCCTCGGCCGGAGTCAGCGTGTCGAGGAGATATTGGTCTATGGCATTGTCGCGGTCCGGGCGTCTCAGGCCGCGGCGGAAGCGCAGGTCCAGGACGGCCGGATGCTGGCGCAGGTGCCAGGTGTCGGCTTTGGTCGCCGCCAAGCGCGTGCAGTGGATCCGCGACTGCTGGCCGGCACCCATGCCGATCACTTGCCCGTCAACGGCCAGACAGACCGAGTTGGATTGGGTGTACTTCAGCGCAATCAGCGCCACGAGTAGATCGCGCGTCGCCGTTGCCGGGAGGTCGCGCCGCTGCGTGACGACGTTCGCCAGGTCTTGGGCGCTCGCCAGGTGTGTATTGCGCCGCTGCTCCAGGGTGATGCCGAACACGTGGCGGCTTTCCGTGTCGGACGGCGTATAGCTCGGGTCCACCTCGACCACGTGGTACTTGCCGCCCCTCTTACGGCGGAGGATGGCGAGGGCCGCCGGTGCGTAACCCGGCGCAATCACCCCGTCGGACACCTCGCGCCCGATCAGGCGTGCGGTTGGCTCATCCACCGGGTCACTCAGGGCGATCCAATCGCCATACGACGACACGCGGTCGGCGCCCCGCGCGCGGGCATAGGCCGTCGCCAGCGGCGAAAGCTCCAGGTCGGCGACAAAATAGGCGCGGGCGAGCGCCGGGCTGAGAGGCACGGCCACAGCTGTCCCGGCCGGACTGACGTGCTTGAACGAAGCAGCGGCCGGCAGGTCCAGCGCAGCGCGTAGCTCCTGCACGAGCTGCCAGGAGTTGAAGGCGTCGAGCAGATTGATATAGCCGGGACTGCCGGCCAGCACCGTGATAGGCAACTGTCCCGCCGGTGCCGCGGCGCGGGCCGGCGTCTGATGAGGGTTGCAGCCGTACCGGAGCCTGAGCTCGCGGGGGGTCATGCCGTTGTCGGTATCCATCTCGACTCAGTACGCCTTCCGTAAGGGTAGCCCTTGTAGTATCGGTTCTCCTATAGTATCCCCGCTCTGCAGGGGCACAGCGTATTCCCTCCCCCGTCGCGACGGGGGAGGGCGAGGGAGGGGGCCAATGCCACTAGCCACTGGCCACTGGCGGACCGGGGGGCGTGGTGCCCCCGCCGCGCCGCTGGGCCAGGACGGTCGTTACGTCGGCCGGAGTCATGCCCTGCTCGGCCAACAGCACCAGGGTATGAAACCAGAGATCGGCAACTTCATGGGCCACCTGCGCTCGGTCGCGGTTCTTGGCGGCGATGATGACCTCGGCAGCCTCCTCACCGACCTTCTTTGCGATCCGGTCGAGGCCTTGATCGAGCAGCGTCGCGACATAGGAGCCGACCGGTTTTGTCCGCTGCCGCTCCAGGATGACGGCGAAGACGCTATCGAGCACCTCCGTAGGCGCCGCCGCGGGCACCGGCTGCTCCGCCGATAGTGGTGGTAGCTCGGCACCGGCGAGATCGCGAAAGAAGCACCCCGGCCGCCCTGTGTGGCAGGCCGGTCCTTGCGGCTCGACCTCATAGAGGAGCGCGTTGTCCTCGCAGTCGCGGCGGATGCGCCGCAGCCGCAGAAAGTGCCCGGAGGTGGCGCCCTTGTGCCATAGCTCCTGCCGACTGCGGCTCCAGAACCAGGCATCGCCGGTGTCGAGCGACCGCTGCACCGCCTCCCGGTTGGCGAAGGCCAGCATGAGCACGTCGCGCGTATGCACGTCCTGCGCGACGACCGGCACGAGGCTCTGGGCATTGAAATGTAGCCCCCAGCCCGGCGCGTCCAGCGGGGACTCGGTCTCAATACCAGTTTCGGCGCTCGACTTGGGTGCCTGTTCCTCGGCCGACAGCGGCGGCAACTCGGTACCGGCGAGATCGCGGAAGAAGCATCCTGGCGGTCCCATGTGGCAGGCCGGTCCGAGCGGATCCACCTCATAGAGGAGCGAGTTGTCCTCGCAGTTGCGGCGGATGCGCCGCAGCCGCAGAAAGTGCCCGGAGGTAGCGCCCTTGTGCCATAGCTCCTGCCGACTGCGGCTCCAGAACCAGGCATCGCCGGTGTCGAGCGACCGCTGCACCGCCTCCCGGTTGGCGGACCCCAGGATCAGGACGTCGCGCGTGCGGGCATCCTGCGCGACGACCGGCACGAGGCCCTGAGCGTCGAAGTGCAGGCCCCAGTCCGGCGCGTCGAGCAGTGCTGCTGCCCGGTGACGCTGTTCGCTCATTGGCGTACCGGTACCCCCTTCGACGCGAGGTGGTCCTTGACTTGCCCAATGGTGAACGTGCCGTAGTGAAACACGGAGGCGGCCAGAACCGCGTGCGCGTGACCATCGTAGAGCGCCTGAGAGAAATGCTCCAGCTTACCGGCGCCGCCCGATGCGACCACCGGCACTTCGACTGCGTCGCTGATCGTGCGGAGCAAGGGTAGATCGTAGCCGTCGAGCGTGCCGTCACCGTCAATGCTGTTCACCACGATCTCGCCGGCGCCTAGCTCCACGCCGCGCTGCGCCCACTCCAGCGCGTCAACGTCGGTAGCCATGCGACCACCGCGCAGATAGCATTTCCAGCGCAACCGGTCATCATCCGGCGTATCATCGGTCCGCTTCACGTCCATGGAGAGCACGATGCACTGGCTGCCGAACCGGTCGGCGCCCTCGGCGATCAACTGCGGGTTGGTCAGCGCCGACGAGTTGATCGAGACTTTGTCGGCACCCGCGCGGAGCATCCGGTGCATGTCGTCAACCGTCCGCAGGCCGCCGCCGACGGTGAGCGGGATGAACACCTGCTCGGCGGTGCGGCGCACGGCGTCCAGCATGATGTCCCGCTCTTCGTGGGAAGCGGTGATGTCATAGAACACCAGTTCGTCGGCGCCTTGCTCGTTGTAGTAGGCCGACAACTCGGCGGGATCACCGACGTCGCGCCGGTTGATGAACTGCACGCACTTGGTGACGCGCCCGTGATGCACGTCGAGGCAGGGAATGATCCGTTTCGTAAGCATTATTCGGTGTCCTGTCGCCAGTAGTCAGCGCCCTGAGGTCAGTGGTCAGTGCGCGTCGCTGATGCAGCTGCCGCCTGCGCGTCCTGCAGCGTCATGTGCCCCTCGTACAGCGCCGTCCCGACGATAGCACCCTCGCAGCCGGCGGCAGCTAGCGCCCGCACGTGGGCGGTGGTCGTCACGCCGCCCGCTGCGATCACCGCGGCCCCGGTCGCTTCCACTAACGCGCGGGTGGCCACAGTGTTGGGCGCAGTCAGGGTGCCGTCGTGGGTGATGTCGGTGTACACAAAGCGCCGCACGCCACGATCCACCAACTCGGCGGCCAACTCCTGCACCGAGTAGCGGCTCTGCATACGCCAGGCATGCGTCGCCACCACGCCGTCCTTGGCATCGAGCGATACGACAATCTTGTCGGCACCGAAGCGTTGCACCATCGCCTCGGCGAGGTCCGGCGATTTTGCCGCCGCCGTGCCCACCACGACGCGGCTGACCCCGGCTTCCAGCGCAGCCGCCACGTCGGCTAACGTCCGCAGTCCCCCACCGAGCTGCACCGGCACACTGGCCTTGGCGGCCTCGCCGACAATGGCCGCCACAGCGGTGCCGTTGACCGGATGCCCGGCAGCCGCGGCGTCGAGGTCAACGATGTGGAGATACTGCGTGCTGGCCGCCAGCCAGCGCGCCGCCGCCGCCGCCGGATCACCGTACTGCCTAGCCTGGTCGAAGTCGCCTTGCCGTAGCTGTACGGCCTGGCCGCCCTTCAGGTCAATCGCCGGTAAGACGAGCATCAGTTGTGTTTCCTCTTGGTTGCCACAGAGCACACAGAGAGCACCGAGTATGGGCAGTTCGCTACCTCATTCTCTCAGTGGTTCATCCCCTGCCTCAAAGTGCTGCGCCTACGGCGGCGGTAGCGAGGGCTGCCTCCGGGAGGCCATCGCGGACGATGCGGCTGAAGTTTTGGTACAGCCGGAGGCCGTCTTGGGCACTCTTCTCCGGGTGGAACTGGGTGGCCATCACGTTGTCCCGGATCAGCACACTCGCAAACGGGTGGCCATAGTCGGTCTCGCCGGCCACGATGGACCGGTCCTCGGGATCAGCGTAGTAGGAGTGGACAAAGTAGAAGTGGGAGTTGTCCGGGATGCCGGCAAAGAGCGGGTGGTCGTGGACAAAGCGGACCTGGTTCCAGCCCATGTGCGGCACCTTCAGGCCCAAGCGGAAGCGCCGTACCGTGCCGGGGAAGATATCCAAGCAGGCTTGCCCGTTGTCCTCGTCGCTGCTGGTCAGGAGCACTTGCAGGCCCATGCAGACACCGAGAAACGGTGTACCCCGCTCGATGACCTCGTGGATCACCCGATGGAGGTCGAGCCGCGTCAGGCTCCGCATGATGTCTCCGGCAGCGCCGACGCCGGGGACAATGACTCCATCTGCCGCGAGAATCGTCGGAATGTCCGCTGTAACCACGGGCGTCACCCCGACGTGCTCGATAGCCTTGGCCACACTGCGGATATTCCCGGCGTCATAGTCAACGACTACTAGCTCCATGCGCTTTTTCCTCTGACTGGCCCCCCTATGGTCCCCCCGTCCCGACGGGGGGACGGCATGTCCCCTCCCCTGGCACTTGCTCCGGGGGAGGGGGAGGGTGGGGGCCGGGACCTCTATTCCTCTAGGCCCAACCGCGCGGCGAGGCATGAACCGGTCAGGCCATGATATAGAGAGTAGCTTGCTCCGGCTTTTGCTGCCAACGGTTGCTCGGTGCTGGCAGAGGTCAAGAGATTGCCCCGGCTAACCACCGGCTCCGGACAGGGTCGCAATCACGATACTGCGGACCACCTGTAGCAGGATGATCGCCACAAATGGCGAGAGATCGAGCATCCCAATTGACGGGATGACCCGCCGTAAGGGCACGATGAGCGGGTCTGTCACATCGCGGAGGATCCGCACGACCGGATGATTGCCTTCGGGCACAAACCAAGAGAGGATGGCGCGTAGGACAATGGCTATGACGAGCGCTTGAGTCAAGAGATTGATGAAGTTGGCCAAGAGTTCCATACGGGTCTGCTCCTCTCTCGCATGTGTTTGCATTCCGGCCGGTGGGCGGTTCGCACGGTCAGCCTGATACAACCTGCCGTTTGACGAGAGCGACTGCGATGCTTAACGCGCCAAGTCTGCCAGTTCCGGTGAGTGGATGGCGTCCAGCGGCCGCACGTCATGCCGGGCGCTCTCCGAACAGTGCCCGGCCGACGCGCACGAGCGTAGCGCCTTCTTCAATCGCGATCGGGTAGTCCTCCGTCATGCCCATCGAGAGATGGCGCCAGGGATGCCCGGCGGCAGTCGCGGCAAGGTCACGATAGAGGTCTGCCAACTGGCGAAACCACGGCCGGACCGCCTCGCGGTCAGTCACTTGCGGCGCAATGGTCATCAGACCTTCGAGCGCCACACCGGATTCTCCCGCCAGCGCCGCGACGGCTGCGCCAACTTCCTCCGGTGCAAAGCCGGACTGCGAAGTTTTCCCGGTCAGGTTGACCTGGAGGAGCATCCGTATGGACTGGCCGGCGGCGGCGCGTGCCGCGAGGCGTTTCCCCAGCCGCACCGAGTCAACGCTGTGAATCATGTCGAACAGGCCGGCACAGACCTTCGCTTTGTTCGATTGCAAATGGCCGATGAAGTGCCACTCGATATCCGCCGGTAGCTTGCCGATCTTAGGCTGCGCTTCCTGGACCCGATTCTCCCCGAAGACGCGCAGCCCGGCACCGTAAGCCTGCGCGATGATATCGGCCGGCACAGTCTTCGTCACTGCGACCAGCTTGACCTCGGCCGGCGACCGATTCGCGCGCTTACACGCTTCCGCAATCGTGCCTTCGACATGAGCAATACGGTCGAATAATGCAGACATGTGCTCTTTCCGGGAAGGACTATGCGATGACACCTGATTCTAGCATATCCTTTGCGCCTCACCCGCTCCGGCATGGTAGAGCGAGGGGCCGGTTGAGGGGGGTCAAGAGGCTGCCAACGCGCGGTAGTTGACGCGCGTGCCGCCATAGCCTACGCTATGCGTACTGTTGCCGCCGGAAGACTGCCGGACAAGGGGTGAGATTGATGGGTACGGTACGGATCGTCACCGATAGCTTGGCTATGCTGCCGCCGGAGGTGGTCGAGCAGCACGGCATTACGGTTGTGCCCGCGCATGTCTCCTTTGGCGATGACCGCTACACGGAAAACGTGAACCTCACGAACGAGGAGTTCTATGCCCGGCTGCGTACCGATGACACCCATCCCACGACCTCGCAGCCGTCACCGGGCGACTTCCAGCAGGTGTACGAGGCACTGGCTGCTGAAGCGGACACCGACAGTATCGTAAGCATTACCGTATCGGCAAAGCTCAGTGGCACCTACAACTCGGCGCGCGCCGCCGCCCAGACCATGGCCGGCCCGCGCATAGAGGTCGTAGACACCGGTCTCGCGGCGCTGGCCGAGGGCGCCTTGGTGATCGAAGCCGCACGGTTGGCAGCAGCCGGCGCCGATGCCGACGCGGTGCTGGCGCGCGTGAGCGAGCTACAGCCCTATTGTGGCGTGGCGCTGACGCTCGATACGCTGGATTATCTGCATAGAGGCGGACGCATTGGCCGGGCGCAGCATCTGATCGGGAGCCTGCTTCGTTTCCGGCCGGTGCTGCACTTGGATGATGGCGAGCTGGCGCCGCTGGCTCGGCCCCGCACGCGGAGGAAAGCGGTAGCCCACTTGATCGAGTATGCCACCGAGCGTGCCGGGGGCAACGAGCTGGCAATGGCCGGTATCCTCCATGCCGCTGCACCGGACGGCGCCGCGGAACTCCGCCGGCAAGTGGAAGCCCGGTTTCGCATCGGCGAGCTTTACATGGGCGAAATCGGACCGGCCATCGGCTCGCACGTGGGGCCCGGTGCAGTCGGCCTGTGCTTCCGTACCCAGTGATCCTCACCCAGCCCCCCTGTGGTCCCCCCGTTGCGACGGGGGGACGGGGATGGTGCTCCCCTGTGGTCTCCCCGCTGGCGGGTTAGAGGTACTGCTGCTCGGCCGTTAGTGTGGCGAGGTCCACGAGCGCCCAGCTTGGCTTGCCGAGCCGGCCCATCACCTCGCCGGGATTGACTAGGAGCGTCGGCCGCGGACCGACGCGGGCCGTTTCGTAGATGTGCGTGTGTCCGCAGAACACCATGTCGTAGCTGCCGCTGGCGGCCAGGTCATGGCCTAGGTCGGTGTAGTGGACGATGGCGGCTTGGCGCCCGCCTAGCTCCACGCGACCGACTTCCCCATGAAGATGCACGTGGGGGTGCTGACCGGCGATGGTGAGAAGCAGCATCCGGTCGCCGTCGTTGTTGCCGAACACGGCGTGGATGGGTCCGGCGTAGCCCTCGGCCAGGGCCGCCAGCGTAAACGGCGCGCAGAAGTCGCCGCAGAACACCACCGCCTCTGCGCCGCTGTCCCGGACGGCGGCCAGCGCCTTGGCGAGCTGATCCAGGTGATCGTGCGTATCGGACAGGACGGCAACCTTCATCGCGGCGTGCTCCCTTCAGTATCATAGTAACGGTCTGTCGGCCAAGCCGGTAGGTGAGGGGGAGGCCATGCGCGAAGCGTGGGTCAGCATTCTGGCGAATCTCGTCGCTCTCGTCGCCATCTATAGCGCCTTTTCCATCGCTATCGTCATCGCGCAGGCGCTAGGACCGGCCACGCCCATCAATCAGGTGCTCACGTTGGCCGGCGCTGTTGTGCTAGGGCTGGTGGGCGTGTCCGGTGCGCTGTTCAAGCTCAGTGACTGGTTCGCACGGCACGTCGAGATCGGCGAGGAGGAGCAGTCCTCCGAGGATGCAGCGCAATCGGCTCGCGGGGACCCGCAGCACGCTGCCCTGGACGCAAGCACGGTGTACATGGGGATTGGCGGCCTGCGGTTTCGCCTGGAGTCGCAGGCGTTGATGCGGCAACACCTCTTCGGACTTGGCGGTCAACCCTGGTATGAGCCACTGTGGGTGCTGGTCGTGCGTGTTGCCGCGACCGGCTTGTGGGTCTACGTGGCGCTTTTTGTTGGTGTCTGGGCACTCGGTCAGGCGATGTTGTGGTTCTCCGAGTTGGCCGTCTCGCCGGGCGTGCTCAACGCGGTGATTGCGGTCGTGCTCTGCGTGGTTACGGCCGTGGTGCTGCTCGTGCCGGCGTGTCTCGCTGGGTGCAGTGCCTACTGGTCCTGGTTTGTCTGGCGTGGCGACTGGCCGGCGTGGCGCAAGCTGGGAATGACTTTGGCGCTCTTGGTCAGCGGCTACCTGGTAAGCGGTGCCCTTGGCTCCCTGATTCAGACGGTAAATAGCACGCTGACAACCTTGCGCCACACGCTGCTCATCTGAGCGGACCTCACCGCTGACAGGCCAAAGCCGCACCACACCTGGCACCATCCGTGCGGCTTTGACCTGTCACCCGGCGGCGGCTGCTGAACAGCCCCCACCCTCGCCCTCCCCCGTTGCGACGGGAGAGGGAACGCGCCGCCCTCCGCCACAGCGGGGGGACCATAGGGGGACAAACTTACGCCAAGCGCGCTTCAACGGCGCGGCGGCGCATCGGTGAGTCGGCGAACACGGCATCGCCGCCGTCCACGTTGACGGCTAGGCCAGTGACCCAAGCCGCCTCGTCGGAGGCTAGCCAGAGCGCCGCATAGGCTACGTCGGCGGCGTTGCCGAGCCGGTCGAGCTGGCGTGCGGCCGGGCTGACGCGCCCATCATCGCTCTCGGCCAACTGCTCCCACATGATGCCAGGGCACATCGCGTGGACGCGGATATTCTTCGGGAACAGCTCACGCGCCAGGTTACGGGCAGCGCCGATCAGCCCGGCTTTCGCGGCGGCGTAGGCGCTATTCGCGTCCTGCACGACCAGATCGGCGGCCGACACGGTGATGATGCAGCCCCCGCCAACTGCCTCGAGGTGCGGCACTGCCTGGCGGGTCAGCCAGTAGAGCGAGCGCAGGTTGTTGGCAAGTGCCCCTTCCCAGAAGTCCGCCGGCAGCGCTTCGACAGCGTACTTGGGCGTGAAGAAGCCGCCGGCGTTGTGGTACACGATGTCGAGCTGCCCAAAGGCCGCCACCGCTGACTGAATGGCGCTCTGGGCGCCGGCCTCGGTGCTCACGTCGGCTTGCACCGCTTGCGCCGCGCCGCCAAAGCGCTCGATCCGCTCGACGGTGCCGGCGGTGCTCCCTGCGCCGCGAGCCGCGACGACCACCTTGGCGCCCTCTTGGGCAAAGAGCGTCGCCACCGCCCGGCCCATGTTTGGCCCTGCTCCGGCCACCAGCGCCACTTTGCCCGCCAATCGTCCCGCCATTGTTATTCCCTCCGTTGCGTGGTTGGGCGAGGCGATTAGCCGTTCGCCCCTACGGTTTCTCGGCAACCAGGATGATATGCCGGCTCTCGCGTGTCAACTCGGCGCCGGTCCAATCTCCGTAGTAAGCAACCGGCCGCAGCCCGGCGGCCGCGACCAGCCGCGTCAGCTCCGTTGCCGTGTAGAGACGCACTGCGAAACTAACTTGGCGCCGCTGTCCGTCCTCGTGCCAGGTCAACTCCGTCTGGTTGAGGCCGCGCACCGGATCGAAGGAGCGTTCCTGCAGCGATACCAGCCCGTCGCGCTCGTCCCAGTCACGGGCGCGATACGTACTCACCACGCGGTCGCGGTTGGACACGTCAATGAGCAGATGGCCACCCGGTTTGAGCGCCTGGGCGGCGCTGGCCAGCACGCGCTGATTCTCGTGGTCGTCGGTGAAATAGCCAAAGGAGTTCCAAATACTGATGACCGCATCGAACTGGCCGGCCCACTCCGACGGCAAGTCGCGCATGTCGGCGTGGTGCCACTCGGCAGCCACACCGGCTTGAGCGGCACGCTCGCGGGCGACGGCCAGCAACGGCTCGCTCGAGTCCAGGCCGGTCACCTGAAAGCCGCGTCGCGCGAGGGGCACGGCGATCCGACCGTAGCCGCAGGCGAGGTCCAGGATACGCCCCTCCGGCGGCAGCTCCAGGAGCGACACCAGCCCCGCGACCTCCGCAGGCTCATGGTCGGGCGTGGAGCTAGATGGCCAGAGATGTAGAAAGGTCTCTTCGAAGAAGGCTTCCCACCACGGCGGCTCGGCCGGACGTTCAACCTCCGCCGGCCGCAGTTGCTCACCCGGCTTCTCCGCGACGAGCGCCAGGCGCCAGCTTTCGTGCGTCAGCTCCCCGCCGGCGAGACCGCCATAGGTAGCGACCGGCTCCAGTCCCGCCGCGCGGAGCATCGCCGCAAGCTCGGTCGGCGTGTACAGCCGCACGCTGTGGTGCAGCGACTGGCGTTCGCCGTCTTCATCCCACCGGTCTACGGTGCTGGCTATGCCACGGCTCGGATCAAAGCGCACCTCCGTACAGACCAGCAGCCCGTCCGCTTCGTACCAACCACGCTCTTGGAAGCGCCCCATGACGCCATCGCGATTCATTGACTCGATCAGGAACCGGCCGTCTGGCTTGAGCGCCCGTGCGACACCAGCGAGCACACGCTGATTCTCCGCCTCGTCCTCAAAGTAGCCAAACGCCGTGAAGATGTTGATGATGTAGTCGAAGCGGCCCGCCCATTCGGCCGGAATATCGCGCATGTCGGCGCGGTGCCACTCCACGCTGACGCCGGCTGCGTCAGCCGCCGTACTTGCCACATCGAGCAGTTGTTCGCTGAGGTCCAACCCGGTGACCTGGTAGCCGCGCTGGGCCAGCGGCACGGCGATACGCCCCTGCCCGCACGCTAGATCGAGGATTGCCGCGCCGGGCGTCGGTTGGAGGATGTCCAGCACGCCTGCGACCTCGCGCTCGGTCCGCTCCGGCGTCAGGTGGGAAGACCACAGTCGCAGGTAGCTCCCGTCGGCGAAAATGCGCTGCCACCACGGGGCAGCAGTCGAGCGTGAATCTTGGGTGGTCATTGGGTATGGTCCTTTTGCTGTCTCATCCCCCTGGCCCCCCTATGGTCCCCCCGCTGCGGCGGGGGGACATGGATTCCCGCGCAAGCGGGAATGACGAACTCCTGGGCGCGATTCATCGCGCCCCTACTCTGTGCGCTCTGTGGCTAGCTCGATTCGCTCGCCCGCGCAGCGGCGACGAGCGCGGCGACGTTGACCGTTTCGGACCGCGCCGACGTCTCGATGGCCCCGAACAGCATGGCGGTGCTCTGGAGGTTGTCGTCGAGGTGGGTGGGTGGTGTTGACCCGCCGGCGAGCCAGTCGAGGAACTGCCCGATCACGGCCGTGTGCCCGCCATGCTCGACCGGCACCGGCGGCACCTCCTCAATACGCAAGCCGCGGCCGCGCTCGTGCTCGTAGATGCGGACCACTTGATCTCGGTCTACGACCACGGCGCCGCCCTCGCACTCGACGCGGTAATACTCGCTGTGCCAGTTGTTCTGCCAGCCGCCGGCCAGGCCCGTGCCCTCGTATTGGGCAAAGGTGCCGTTGGTCATTTGCATCGCGTACAGCGTGAGGCACTCGCCGTCGAAGCTCGGCGCGCCCGGGTTCCACTCCCACCCGGCAATCGTCGCGCAGTCGGCGCCGCTCAGATTGCGAATCTGGTCAAAGTGGTGGATGCTGCCCTCGACCAGGATGGCGTGGCGCATCTCGTGGCGGAAGGTGGCGCCCCAGGCATTGCGGCGGCGATAGTCGGCGGCAAAGCGCGAGACAATGTAGTAGCTCCGTCCCAGCCGGCCGGACTCGAGGACTTGCTTGAGGGTGCGGATAGGAGGATTGGCGCGGTAGTTCTGCATGACCTGCATCTTGACCCCGGCCGCTTTCGCAGCGCGGTAGATGGCGACGGAGTCCTCCCAGCTATCCGCCAGCGGCTTCTCGCTCAGGATGTCGAGGCCGCGCGCCGCCGCCAACTCGACGGCGCGCCGATGCGCTGCCGGTGGGATGACGATGGCGCAGCAGTCCGCATCCACCGCCTCGAAAGCATCTTCCATCCGCGCAAAACGGCGGTTGGCTGGCAGGCCCAGGAAGTCGCCTTGCTCGGCGAGCGGCTCCGGGGCGATGTCTACGAGAGCGACGATCTCTACGCGGTGGGCATGGACGGGGAGAAAGCGCCGAATCCAGGCCCGCGCCATGCCGCCGGCGCCGATCATGATGAGGCGCCGGCGGTTGCCCTCAGGTCGTATCATCGGCGTTGCCCGCCGGTCCGCGCAGCGGCCAGCCCAGGGAACGCAGAGCGGTCATGCCCGAGGGCAGCACGGCTGCGGCGACCGCGACCTTGATCAGATCGCCGGGGATGAAGGGCAGCATCCCCTTGGTGATGGCCGTGAGCAGGTCCATGCTCGCACTCACAGCTAGCCACGGCACGCCGATGAGGTAGATGACGACCGTGCCCACGAGCAGGCCGGGGACCGCCCGCCAGCCGGACAACACGCCGCGCAACGGCTGAACCAGGAGTCCCACGATAGCGGCAGCCACCGGGAACGCGATGAGGTAGCCGCCGGTTGGCCCGACGATTCGCGCCCAACCGACGGGTCCTTGCGGTGAGAACACCGGCAGGCCAACGGCTCCTTCAGCCAGATAGATGAGTAAGCAGAGCGCACCGCGCCAGGGTCCAAACAAGGCGCCAATCAGGAGCACGCCGAGAGTCTGCCCGGTAATCGGTACCGGTGTAAACGGGAGCAGCGGAATGGACACTTGAGCCAGCAGCGCCAGGAAGACGGTGCCGAGTAGCAGTGCCACTAGCTCGCGCACCAAGCGCATGATCTGACTCTGGCGCTGAGCCGCTGTGGCCGGAAGCCGGCTTTCTTCTACACTCATACCGTCAGGACTCCGTTCTACTGTGATGGGGAGACGGATGCCTTGATGGTAGCAGCCGGGTCATTGCGCTGCCCATACAATGCTGTACGCTTCTATCTGGTTGCGACTATCATCTCTATGTACCACACAGGCAGGATGAGGGGTGGGTTGCCCCCACCCTGACCCTCCCCCGTTGCGACAGGGGAGGGAACCTCCCCGTCCCCCCGCCGCAGCGGGGGGACCATAGGGGGGCTAGGATCAAGATGAAGCGACGCACGCTGCTGCTGGCTGCTGCCGGATTGGCCCTCACGGCCACGCACTGCGCGCCACGTGGTCGGTCGCTGGAGCCACTGCATCCGGCCGAGGCCCGCTTCCACGATCCACTGGCCAGCGGTGTTATTGATCGAGAGCGCTGGATCGTAGACAGTCTACCCGGGGCGGAAGCCTACGCCACCAACGAGTCCCTGCGACTCGTCATCACCGACGGTCTGACGGCGACGGCGCGGCCGCGGCTCCCGACGCTGGACTCGCGGCGCTTGGAGGCCGATGAGATTGCTGCCGTCCGCGAGGATTTGCAGTGGGAGGCCCGGATTCACCGGCGGCTCCCGTACCTGACGGCGGTGACGGTCGAGCTGGCGCCGGTTGAGGAGCGGCCATGGCGCATCCAACTCACCGAATGGGGCGTGCAGGTCGTCGAGCAGTTGGTGGAGGGGGTCCGCAACCACGACATCCCCTACTTCCCGGCCAATGACGGGCGGTACCACACCTGGCGGATCAGCATTCGGCCGGAGTCCTGGCATCTGTTTCTCGACGGCCATGTCCGCTGGTCATATCCGGGTACCTTTGCGCTTATACGGGCGCGCTTTGGCGTCACGCGCGGCGACCCGCTGCACGGCGGTACGATTGACCTGCGCGATGTCGTCTATGTGCGCCGCCCAGCCTGATGACGCACCTCACCCCGGCCCTCGTCATTGCGGCGTAGTAGAGGCGCCCCTTGTGGGCATCCTGATCCCCACCGGGGGCCGGGTATTAGCCAGCAACCGTAGCGTAGACCTCAAGCAGGCGTTGTACATACTTCTCCGGGCTGTAGCGCGCTAACACTCGCTCGCGGGCGCGGCGCCCGGCCTCCTGGCAGCGCGGCGGATTGGTGAGCAGGCCGACAACGCCTCTGGCAACGTCACGAGGCGTAGGTGGCACCAGCTCGCCGATAGTCTCATCCACGATCTCCCGCGTATGGCCGACATCGGTGGCAACGATGGCGTTCTCACAGGCCATCGCCTCCAACAGACTGGAGCTACCTAAGTTCTCGAAACGCTGACACGAGACGAAGACCGCCGAGCGAGCCAGCGCGCCGGAGATGTCCGCAATGTGGGCGAGATTCAAGGCGGAGTTGAGCCGGTGGCGAGCAATCAGCTCCTGCACGCGGTGCTCCAGCTCGCCTTGGCCATAGAGGGCCAACCGGGCACCGGGGCAGTATTGATGGATCAAGGCCGCCGCTTCGACGAACAACTCGGGATTTTTCTCGTAGTGCAACCGCCCGGCCCAGGTGACAAGCGGCTCCTTTGATGCGCCTGCTTGCGTTACTGACAACCCCCGGTCCGCACCACCCGTTTCCGGCGGCTTGTGGATACAGGCGGCGTTATTGCCTACTGCGGGTAGTGGGCGGAAGCGTTCCGGGTCGGTGAAGTTGTCGAGCGTCACTACATATGCGCCGCGATCCCAGCCCATGCGTCTCAAGGCGAGCCGTTCGTCGTTGCTGCACGCAATGATCGCGTCGGCATGCCAGGTTGCGTGGCGCAAGATGGCGCGCCGCACGCGGGAATAGAAACGCAGCCGCGCGTAGCGTAGCTCCCCGGCCATCGTGACGACCGTTGGGAAGCGCAGGTTGTAGAAGAGAGGAGCATAGAGCCAGAACGTCGGGAGCAGGAGCAGATGCACTACCTGCGGCTGCGTGTCTCGCAGGTAACGGAGCGTTTGGCTCTGGAGTCGGGTGAACGCCAGCAGTCGGCGATGCAAGGGCAGCGGTGCAAATGCCGGTCCAAGGGAAACGAGGCTCACCGCGGCGAGGGAGCGGCGCAGCCAGCGCTCCCGTCGAATGACGGCGGCGGTTTCGTCCGCGACTAGGAGCGAGACGCGGCAACGCCGGCTGAGATGCTGCGCGAGCGCCAGCGTTTGATGCTCGGCGCCGGAAAGATAGGGCGCCAAGAAGAGCAGGGCTACATGCTCGACTGAGGCGCGAGCTTGCATACTCATGTGCTGTCGCATACTCAGGTCGCCCGCCTCCGATGGTACCGCCCCCCTATGGTCCCCCGCTGCGGCGGTGGGACAGGCAACTCCCTCCCCTGTCGCAACGAGGGAGGGCAGGGTGGGGGCTACCTCTACGACGCCTGTCCCTCTGCGGCGACGAGTTCCGGGGCGGGATTGATGATCCGCGAGATGCGTACTCGACGTATCTCCATCTCGCCGCCATGCAACTCGTCCGAGCGTGTCTCGCCGAACCGTACCCGCTTCAATTCTTCGAGCGGAATGCCACTCCACACCTCGCGGCCGTTTATCGCCAGCGAAGTACCGCTGGGTCCGAACTTCAGAATGAGCTGGTGCCACTCGGATGGACTGGGGACTGGATCGCGGATCTCAGTGCCTACGGCCTGCCCCTCGGCTGTTGGGTGCGTGAGGTGCCAATCCCCTGGACGAGCTTGCAGCAGCAACAGACGACCATCCTCGTTGAGGGCTTCGGCAAGGATGTAGAACTGACCGGCAAGCCGAAAGCGTGACTCCCAGGCAATCGTGTAGTCGGGCTGCCGCTCGCGCAGTGCGGCTGGGTGCCAGGGACGCGGGGTCGGGCGTTCCAATTCGAATAGCGGCTCCAGCCAGCCGATAGAGCCGGCCGGTGTCACCACCCGGACGGCCCCATCGGTGACCGCGAGGGTAGCGCCGGAGCCTAGCTCGCTCTCCCAGCGCGCTGGGTCGAGCGTCGTGCCGGCGAAAGTCCCCTCAAAAACGGCTTCCTCTTGGGCAAACTGCTCGGCACTCCAGAGGCGAGCGTAGTGCCAGGCGTCACCAGGCAGCAAAGTGAGGATCAGGCCGGCTGCGGCCCATATATAGGCCGGTGTGAACTGCCAGGCCAAGAGCACCGCCACGATGATGGCGCTGACGGCGGCGATAGCGACCGACCGCACGTAGGAATCATAGGGGCCATCGGCGACCACGTCATACGTCATGAGCCGCGCTGCCACGGATACGATCAGGAGCAGCCCGACTCCGCCGCTTCCCGCGAGGAAAGCCCCTAGGTCTACACCTGCGGACGCTGGCTCTGCCGGCGCCGTCTGTGCTGGAGAAGCTGCCATCACCACACCTCACGTAGACGCTCTACCCACTGTGCCAGCTTGAGCCGCCGAAAGCCGATCAGACTCATGCGTGCCAGCAGGAGGCCATGCGACAACACCCGCACCTTGGAGGCACCATAGGAGCGGCGGCGGTAACGAATGGGAACCTCGATGAGACTTAATCCCAGGCGGGCGGCCCCGAACAGGAGGTCGAAATCACCGAATGGATCAAAGTCTCCGAAGTAGGCGCGTCCGGCCGCCAGCCGTTCGTAGGCCTCCTTAGGCAGGACCTTGGTGCCGCAGAGCGTATCCTTAATGCGCTGGCCGAGGAGCCAGGTGAAGATCAAACTGAAGGCCTTGTTGCCTACGAGGTTAGCGAAGCGCATTGCCTCGTCTTCCAGAGGGTAGACGAGGCGACTGCCATTAATGAACTCGGCGACACCCTCGGCTACTCCCAGGTAGAACTTGGGTAGCTCCTCCGGCGGAACGGTCAGGTCTGCGTCGAGGATCATCAGGACATCACCCTTCGCTGCTGCGAATCCCTTCCGCACCGCATCTCCCTTTCCCAGCGAAAGCATGAGGTCAGGCAGCGTCTGCTCAGACGCCGCTGGCGATAGGCCCGGTGCGTCGTCGAGCGGGGCGATATCGTCACGAGGGACCTGGTCAATGAGCACAATGTCCTTGCACCCTCGATGCTGGGCCATCTGCTCGCGGATAAGCTCAGGCGTGCCGTCGGTTGACGCGCCATCCACAAAGACCAACTCGGTGTGGGTGCCCATCGCCGGGACGCGCTCGACACATGCTTGGATGTTGCCAGCTTCGTTGCGACACGGGACGATGACCGAGCAGGAGAGCGGCCGTTGCTGCGGCCGCGGCCGCGGCCGTAGGACCCAATAGAGCACCAAGGCCAGATGGCGTAGCGGTGACCAGTCGGCTGCTTCCTCCATCCATGTTCCCAGCAGCGGCAACCGGACGGGCGAAAGCATAGCTTGACCACGCTCCACCACATCGAAGTGTGTCAAGCACAAGAGGTTCTCGATATCGGGGGTGCCGAGCCAGTTCTCGAGACCTACCGGCATCTTCAGACCGACGTTCTCGGCGAATGCCAATGCCGGCCGCCATACGAAATTGTGGCTGATGATAATGACCCGCGTGTCGGGCGTCGCAGCCGCATGGGCCGAGCGCAAAGTCTGCCATACGTCGTCAACGTACCCCAGCGTGTCGGCCAGGATGATGGCATCCCACGGGACATCGAATGGGATCGCTTGCGCGTCGCCCTCGACGAAATGCAGATGTGGATAGCGCGCGCGCGCGATGGCGAGGCTGCGCCGACTGATATCCAAGCCGACACCCAGGGTTGGCTCCAAGCTGGCCAGCAGGTCGCCGGTATTGCAGCCCAACTCCAGCACGCGACTCTGTGGCGACACGTACCGGCGGCAAAGCTCGCCCAACGTAGAGTGGTAGTGAGCAGCGCGGCGTTTCCAGGTAGCGCGCTGCCCGGCATGATGGTCGAAGGCCGCGGCAACCGCCCGCCGCCGTCGCTGTGCATCCTCCCAATAAGGAGAGGTGCTGGCACCCACCACCGTTTCCATATCAGCTATCCCAGGCAAGGCTATACTCCACCTGCTCGATACTGATAGCTCCCCCGCCGTGGAGCTATCAGTATGCACCTCGCCAAAGCGAAGCTCCCGCAATGGTCCATAGCAAAACCCCGCCAGACCTGATGCTCATCAATCTCCGACGTCACCCAGTCCACTCACAGCCCAGCGAACGGCGGAAGCGGTGTGGCGACGCCAGGTCCGCATCCACCCGCCTCCATACGGATCGTGTGATCGTGCGGAACCAGTAGACTAGCGGGTTACGGCCGCGCTCACGAGTTCTCATCATCCGTGCTCGTGCGAGCGAAGCCACGCTGCGCCACGGTCGGCGGCAGGGTCGCGCCGTGCTGGCGCCGCAGCAGGTCCGCCACCAGTCCTAGCCCGAACAATGGGAGCACGACCGCCAGTTGGAATGCACCAATAGTCCAGAGCACTGCCGCGCCTAGCGCCCAGCCCACTCCCACCCCGATGAATCCTGCGAGGGCGCTGAGTATTGCGAGGACGAGGAAGAGCTTGATCGGGTTGTAGCGCGTAATTGCCTGCACGAGTATCTGGGAGGCGCGCAGCGTATCACGCACATAGCGCACTTTGCTGCTGCCGATCCGCCGATGGTAACTGATCGGTACGAACTTGACGAAGTAGCCATTGCTCAACAGCGCCAGCGTCATGGTCGTCGTAAACGACATGCCGCGACTCAATGGGTCCGAGAAGGCCAGCACCAAGTCCCGCCGCATCACCCGCAGACCCGAATTGATATCGGGAATCGCCGTACCCGTCACGAACGAGCAGAGCGCGCCAAAGGCCAGCCGGGCCGGAAACTTGAAGAGCGATCCCCGGTAGGCCCGCCCGGTGCGCGCACCCACGACCATATCGTAGTCCCCGACCCATTGCAGCAACTCCGGTAGTGCTTCAATCGGGTACGTGCCGTCGGCATCGGTGATGACGATACGCTCATAGCGGGCGGCGAGCACGCCGTCATATACGGATGCACCGTAACCCGCGTTCTGCGGATGCCGGATGACCCGCACGCCGTCTCTTTGCCGCGCGATATCGCCTGTTCCATCGTCCGAGCCATCATCCACGACGATGATTTCGTGCGGGGTGCCAAGCGCGCCAAGCTCAGTCACCAGTCTGTCGAGCACCGGACCAATACCGGCCGCCTCATTGAGCGCCGGTACCACGACCGAGAGGGCGTGCTCGGTCACAGGCGGCTCTTGATCGTCACTCATTTGTTACCCAATTGGGGCGTGCGGAGTGCCGCCACCGCTGCCACAGACCATCGGCCACGACTAGGATGAGGATAATAGGCAGGCCCAAACCGATAATGATATCCAGCCGGGTCTCCACGGAGACAGTGCCGGGTGCAGCATACGGCTCTGCCCAGGAAGACAAAAGCACGGCGATGGCCAAGCCCAAGCCGGCAGGGTCAAACCGGCGCATAACGGACTGCAACATCTCGACCAATCCTGTCCCTTTGGTCTCCACCATCGCCGCCCTCGCCAAATCGGTGCCCGCCGCCGTCCCCATCAGTACCAGGTCATCACGACCCTATCGTACCGATCAAACAGCCACAACTCCACTATGTATCTCCCCGTCTGTATGCCGGGTGTAGCCGGCGCCAGGTCTACCTCGTGCCAACGCTGGCCATCAAAATAGCGGCTCGCATGGACCCCAGCCGTTGGTCGGTAGCTGTATCCCCAGATCACTTGGCCGGCAGTGGGATTCCCCGGCTCGCGTTGGAACTCAACGGTCGTTACCGGGGAAGATTCGAGTTGTTTATGAGTCACTGGCGTGCGAAACCAAGACCCACCTTTCCTCTCCCGATCTAGCGCTGGCAACTGCACGCCGTTGAGCACAACTATCACACCAGCCACCTGTGCTGTGTCTGGAACGTCCAGAAGCACGCGGACGACGGCAAGCTCGGTCCGCTTCCATGCTGCCTGCCAAGCTGATGATCGCAGAGGCAAGCGCCAACGATGCTGCACGAGCGCAGAGTCGGAAACCCACGCTGCCGATCTGCCGGACGGGCTTACGTGTGTCGTAGGGATAGTGCCGATGGCGAGCCAACCGGTCAGGGCCACAATCGCTATACCTAGAATGAGCGCCGCCCTCCCACCAAGCACGCGGTCAACGGTCAAGATAGCGACCGGGACTAGAAACACCAGAAAGAAGGCGTGGGCAGCCCACTGTGGCCATGGCGGCCTGGCGACTGCAAGCACCGCGGCGGCTACCAGTGGCGGCCCGACACTACGCACGAGCACCAATGTCCAGGTAGCCGGCGTGGTTTGTACGGCCTTACCGCCCATTAGCCAGCAGCCTCTAACGCCCACGAAGGCGTCCAGTAGTGGAAACTGGAGTCAACGCCCCCATAGCCGACCAGCGCTATCACGCTCGGCGCTACCAGCAGCAGCAGCCCGAGCATGATGACGGCTGCTGACAACGCGCCGCGCATCTGCGTTGAACCACGACCCGACAGACGCCAGTTCGCCATCGCTTGGATCACTTGGCTCAGACTGGCGGCTGCCAGCAGGTAGATCGCCGGATATGCAAAGAAGGCCGTGCGAGGAATAGCGAAGATGATGGCGAACACGACTGACGCCAGGAATGTGGCGAGGCACAGGGCGAGCGTCCATCGGCGCACCCGCGGCCCGGCCACGACGTAACCACACGCAGCGGCCAAGAGCATCGCGCCAGGGAACGCGGCGTAGATAGTGCCAGCACCCGCCACCGTGCGTAGCGTGTCGAGAAAAACACTCGGACCGTGCAAGAGCGCCGACCACCACAAGTTCAGGGCAGACGCAAGTTGGGCACTGTTCAACGTGTCGAACTCCAGCCCTACGACCGTCGTGCCAATGAGCGGCCAAACTTGGGCCAAGCCCAGCACTAGCGCGGAAAGGCCCAGCAAGCGCGTGAACGGCGCCTGTCGCAGCCCATACGACCAGACGAAAGCAAGCAACGCGAGATAGACCGGATAGATCAGCGAGACGGCCGCGATGAGCCAGCCGGTGTGCAGCCAATCACGCCAGCGGAACGGCGGCTGCAGCACGCCGGACCACTCCACAAAGGCGAGAATCAGCGCCACGCTCGCAAAGCCCAAGAGTGTTGAGACCGGTGTGCCGACCATGAAGCTGAAGCCCTGTCCCGTCGCCGTCAGCGTACCCGCCGTCCAGGCAGCCAGACGACTGCCCAGCAGCCGTCCACCAAGCCAGTACATGGCGAGCACCGCCCCCAGCCAGGCGAGGGCATTGAGGGCAACGAAGGATTGATAGTGCCCCATGAGCAGGGAGGCCAGTGCGCCTAGATACGAGTAGCCAGCGCGGCGATCATAGATGCCAGTGTTTTCGGTCCCTTGCTGGCCCTGCATGAACCTGGTCAGGGCAAGGAAATGCATGGCATCGCCGTTGACCGGTATGCCGTCCCAGAAGAGGACGAAGCCATCTGCGGTGGCGAATGTTTGTCTGGAAATACGAACGGGCTTCGTGCTATCCACGAAGCCGCCGAAATCGCCGATGCGGGCGGCAGTCTGGGCACCGATCAACACGGCAAAGAGGAGCAGTGGGAGCCAATGACGCGCTCGATTACCCAAACCGACGCGATTCAAGACGGCATCAACGAACATCGTCAAGTGTTACAACTGACTAGGAGCAACCTAGCAGGGCTGCTGCGGCGCAGCGACCCCACCAGTCACGACCGTTACCGGCGAGGTCGTTCCCTCCATAGGGACAGCTAGCATACAAGCATGCGGAGGCTGGCCAAGGTACCCGCCGCTGAGGTTCTTCCCTTGGCGAATAGTCGGGCTAGTCGGGTAGCAACGGCTTGACTGCTTCCATCACCTCACTCAGTTCGGGAAAGCGCCTGGTTTGATGTTTCGAGTAGACCAGGTTTCCGTCCACCGAGACCTCAAAGGCGCCGCCAGCGCCGGGTACCAATGCCAAGCTGGCGACCTGTTGCGAGAACGTGTCGAGTAGTTCTTGCGCCGTCCACGCGGCGCGCGGAAGATAGTTTCAAGACACGCAGTATTCGAGCCGGATGTGGGCGCCTGGGGCATCCATCGCCATGTTGCTACCTCCTCGTGGTATTCCGACAAGCCAATCGTACCATGAACGGATCGGCGTTGCGACCGACATCATTGTGACGCACAACGACCGACTATGCAACCAAGGCGATATCGCAGCCGCCGGCAACACCGGCCATCGTCGGGCCGCTGCCGGTATCGGAATTGCATGTCTTTACCGGCTTTCACCCGCCGAGCTAATCCTGCCTGGTCGTCCATTGATTTGGTAGAATCAAACTGTTCACCCGGAGAGCAAGGGGCGCGTAATTTGGGGGTCATTGACACGCTGTCGGCCGGTTACGCTGTGGTGAATCGCCGCCTCTGGCTCCTCAGCATTCCCATCGCGTTGGACCTGATGTTCTGGGCCGGCCCTCGCCTTGGCCTGGACCACCTTACGACCACTGTCGCTCTGCCGCTCGCCACATCGGGCCAAGCGGAAGGTGTCCAAACCGTTCCGGCATCGTTCAACCTCCTGATGCTGCTGGCCATCCACGTGCCCACTTCCGTGGGCCAGGCACTGGTCGTGGGAGAAGTGGAAGAGGTCACCGCCGGGGTAGCCGGATCAGGTACTGCGCTGCTGCTTGCCTTGGTGCTCATCCCATTGGGCTTGCTGGTCGCAAGTGCCTACCTCACCACCATCGCGCAGACCATTCGGAAACAGCCGGTCAGCCTGGCGGCGTTGCAGCAGTCGGTCATCTCAGTATGGGGCCGGGCATTGAAGTTGCACGGATTGCTGCTCGCAGTTGGCCTAGGCGTGGGGGTGCCGGTGGGAGTGCTGCTCTTCCTCGCAGCGGCAATCCATACCGTGCTGGCGATGCTGGTGTTCATCGCGCTGCAACTGGCGATCATATGGGCGGCGATTTATCTCTACTTTGCACTGCCGGCGGTGGTGGTTGGTGAGCACGGCCCCATCGCTGCGATCAGGTCGAGTGTGCAGGTGGTACGGACGAGCTTATGGTCTGCATTAGGTCTCATCGCCATCATCCTGATCGTCAGTGTCGGCATCCCGATACTCTGGCGGTTGCTCGGTTCACAACCGCTCGGCACGATGGTCGGCATCGTCGCCAACGCCTATGTGATGACCGGCCTTTCGGCGGCAACCCTGCTGTTCTACTACGACCGCACGCGCGAATCTGCTGCCGGCGTTTCCCAGGATGCACTACCGCCGGCCCCTTCACCGTCGGAGTGACACCGCGACGAGATCGTCAAGCACCGAGACACCGAGAGATCGCCTGAAGCAATGAGCAACGGTAGTCCTGCGCCAAACGAGTATGGAGCCGAGCAGATCCAGGTGCTGGAAGGGTTGGAGCCGGTGCGCCGCCGGCCCGGTATGTACATCGGCAGCACCGATCATCACGGCCTGCACCAGCTCGTCTATGAGGTCGTAGACAACAGCGTGGATGAGGCGTTGGCGGGGTCGTGTGATCGTATCCGCGTCGTCGTTCACCAAGACAATAGCGTGACCGTCGTGGACAACGGGCGCGGCATCCCGGTGGACATGCATCCGGAAACCGGCCGGCCGGCGCTGGAAGTCGTGATGACCAAGCTGCACGCCGGCGGGAAGTTCGGCAGCGGCGGCTACAAGGTATCGGGAGGGCTGCACGGCGTCGGGGTATCGGTGGTGAACGCACTGTCGGCTTGGCTGCGCGTGGAAGTGCGGCGCGACGGGCAGCTCTACTCGCAGGACTTCGTGCGCGGCGAACCCCAGTCCGACATGCAGATGCAGCGTGGTTCCCCCGGCCAGGGCACAAAGATCAGCTTTCTGGCGGATGACACGATCTTCGAGACCTCCGACTACGAGTACCGGACCTTGGTGCAGCGGTTGCGCGAGTTGGCCTATCTCGCTGCGGGTCTCTCCATCACCCTAGTGGACGAGCGCAGCGACCGTGAAGTGAGCTTCTGCTTCGATGGCGGGATTATTTCATTCGCGCGTTATCTGAACCAGCACAAACGTGCTATCCACTCAACGCCGATTCGCATTGCCCGTGAGGTTGGCCTCGATGGCCAATCCACGAGCATCGAGATTGCACTGCAATACAACGACTCGTTCGATGAGCGAGTCTTGACGTTCGCCAATACGGTCAACACCGTGGACGGCGGCACGCACCTGACCGGGTTTCGCGCGGCGCTGACCCGGCAAGTCAACGACTACGCACGCAAGAATGGGCTCCTCAAGCCGCAAGACGCGAGTCTGACCGGGGATGATGTCCGCGAGGGGCTGACGGCCGTCGTCAGCGTCATGCTCAGTGAGCCGCAATTCGAGGGTCAAACCAAGCGCAAGCTCGGCAACGCCGAAGTGCGCTCGCACGTCGAGACCGTCGTCAACGACGAGCTAGGCAACTGGCTGCATGAGCATCCGGACCAGGCAAAGCGTATCATCGAAAAGGCGCTCACCGCGGCGCGCGCCCGGGAAGCGGCCCGGAAAGCCCGTGACTTGGTGATCCGCAAGAGCGCTTTCGAGGGGATGGCGCTCCCGGGCAAGCTGGCCGACTGCATCGAGCGCGATCCCAGCCGCAGTGAGCTGTTCATTGTCGAGGGGGACTCCGCCGGTGGCACCGCCAAACAGGGACGGCATCGGCAGTTCCAGGCCATTCTGCCGCTGCGGGGCAAGATACTCAACGTGGAAAAGGCGCGGCTGGACCGGATGCTCTCCAGCGCCGAAATCCGCGCCTTGATTACCGCCCTCGGCGCCGGCATTGGCGACCAGTTGGACGAGAGCAAGCTCCGCTATGACCGTGTCATTTGCATGACCGATGCCGATATTGACGGTCAGCACATCCGCACGCTGCTGCTGACGTTCTTTTTCCGCCACATGGCCCCCATCGTCGAGGGCGGGCACCTCTATATCGCCCAACCGCCGCTCTACCGCATTCCCTACCGCCAGCGGTACGTGTATGCCTACAATGACGAAGAGCGCGAGCATATCATTGCCCAGCGGGGCCGTCCGACCGGCCAAATCCAGCGCTACAAGGGGCTGGGAGAGATGACGGCGGAGCAGCTCTGGGACACAACCATGAACCCGGAGACCCGCCAGTTGCTCCGGGTAGCCGTTGACGATAGCCTCGCCGCTGCTCAAACGATTGACACGCTCCTCGGCCCGGACGTTGCACCGCGACGGCGCTTCATCCTGACGCACGCGAAAGACGTGCGGAACCTCGATACCATCGGGTGATCGAGGCACACGCACTGATGTCCATGCCACTGTCTTCACCCTAGCCTGGCCACGCACACGCGCCGAACCGGCCTTGACGAAACACGAGCGCGTGCCGCAATCTTGAAAGTGAGTTGATGAAGGTCATCATCGGACTAGGCAACCCCGGACCGGCCTACCAAAGCACACGACATAATGTCGGCTGGTGGGTGATCGAGCGGCTGGCGCAGCGCTGGCACGCCGGTCCACCGCGTGCTCGACACCGTGCCGCCGTGGCTACGGCCACCTTCCGCGGCGCCGCCGTGCTGCTCGTCAGGCCGCTGACTTACATGAACGAAAGCGGCGCCGCCGTGCGGACCTTGGTTGCAGCCGAGAACGTGGTCGGCAGCGACCTGTTGGTGGTGTACGACGAGCTCGCGCTCCCGCTGGGACAGCTCCGCGTGCGGCCCCGGGGCGGCGCCGGCGGGCACAAGGGCCTGGGGGCGGTGCTGGCCGCGCTCGGTACGCAGGCCGTGCCGCGGCTACGGATCGGTATTGGGCAGCCGCCTCCCAGTGTTGACCGCGTTTCCTACGTCCTGGGAGAATTCGCGGCCGATGAGCGGCCCGTGATCGAAGACGCTGCCGACCGCGCGGCGGAGGCGGTCGAATGCGTCCTACGCGACGGGCTGATCGCGGCGATGGATCGGTACAATGCTGCGCCCCGCGCGGCGGCCGCCGCGCCGGCACTTCAGCCCGTTCAGGCGGCGCTATCCGATGCCCCCGGTAAGGATTGATGGCGCAGCCCTGGCAGCCACCCACCATCCTCAAATCCATTTGGAGCCGGACAACGATCCGATGAAATCCGACGTGGTGCAGACCCAGCGGTCAGACGCACTCTCCCCGCTGCTTGCGCTGTGGGAAGCCTTGCCCGCCTACCGTGAGCTTGCTGCAGCGCTTGCAGCCGGTGAGTCCGGGCGCCGGGTGCGTGTCGTCGTGCGCGAAGCAGCCAAGGCCGCCGTCCTCGCCGGGCTGCACAGCCAGTTGGGACGCCCCGTCTTGATCGTCGCAGCCGACGCTACCCGCGCACAGGAGCGCTACGAAGACCTGCTTGCCTGGAGCGCCGCGTCGTCGCGAATACTGCACTTCCCCGCATTCGATGCCCTGCCCTACGAGCAACTGCCGGTGCCCGCCGACGTACTCACGCGCCGCGTCGAAGTGCTGATCGCCCTCAGCGCTGCCGGTGGTAGCCAGCCACCACCGCTCATCGTGACCTCCCCGGCAGCACTGGCAAGCTGGTTGCCGCCACCGTCCGAGTTCGGCAATCGGGTCGTCGTGCTGCGGCTGGGGGAGGAGCTGGCGCCGAGTACACTGCTGGCGGCGCTGGAAGCGGGCGGGTTTACACGCAGCCCACTGGTCGAGGTCCCAGGCCAATACAGTCAGCGCGGCGGCATTGTGGACTTCTTTCCCCCCTCGGCAGACGAGCCGGTAAGAGTCGAATACTTCGGCGACGAGATCGATTCGCTACGGTCGTTCGACCCGGCCACGCAGCGCTCGACCGACGCGCAAGACGAGGTAGTGCTGGCGCCGGCCAGCGAGCTGACGGCGTCGCCGGTGCGCGGCCAGCGAGCCGCCGCGGCCGTGCGCGCGCTCGACTGGTCCGGACTGCGGCCGGAGGTCAAGGAGGAGTGGCAGCGACAGTTGGCGCTGTTGGAGCAAGGACAGAGCTTTGCCGAGGCGCCATTCTTTGCCGCCTACCTCCTGGAGCAGCCCGCTACCCTGCCCGACTACCTGCGGAATGCAGTAGTGATTCTGGATGAGCCGGAGGCCGTCATCCAGACGGTCGAAGAGCTGGCAGAGCGGGCACAGGAGCTACAGGAGAAGCAAACGGCCAGCGGCTCGCTGCCTCCGTCTTTCCGGGCGGCGCTGGTCGAGCCGGAAACGCTGTGGGTGGACTTGACCGACCGGCCGCACGTGGAACTGGCCTACCGCGCTCCGGTACCGACCACCGACCGTCGGCTACCGCCCACCGAAGCAGACGACCCCGTGTACAACCTGGACGCCTTTGCGCCGCCGCCGAGCTTTGGTGGCAAGGTGCAGCAGGCTGTCAAGCAGGTGCGGCGCTTGCTCCGCGGCGATGGACGGGTGGTCCTCGTCTCGCAGCAAGCGGCCCGCCTGGCCGAGCTACTGCACGAAACGGGCCTGGTCGTGTCGCCGACCGACCGGCTGGCCGCCGTACCGGCGGCGGGTACACTGGCCCTCGTCGCCGGCACGCTCCCGGAAGGCTGGCAATGCCCGGCGCTCAAGCTGTCGGTGTTGAGCGATGCGGAGGTGTTTGGCTGGCTCCGTCCGCGCCGCTTGTTCCAGCGTCGCCGCGCTGCGGGAGAAGTCCTGCTCACCGAGCTACAGCCGGGCGACTATGTAGTGCATATTGATCACGGCATCGGGCGCTATATCCGGCTCGTTACGCTGTCCCGCCAGGGTGGCGAGCGCGAGTACCTGCTGCTGCAATATGCCGGCAACGACCGCCTCTACGTCCCGACGGATCAGCTCGACCGGGTGGACAAATACGTTGGCGCTGCCGATCAAGAGCCGACGTTGCACCGGCTTGGCGGCGCCGACTGGGAACGGGCCAAGAGTCGGGTGCGTGGCTCCGTGCGCGACATCGCCAAAGGGCTGCTGGAGCTGTATTCGGCGCGCGAGATCGCTACCGGCCATGCGTACCCGCCGGACAGTGTGTGGCAGCGGGAGCTGGAGGAATCGTTCCCGTACATCGAAACGCCGGATCAGATCGCAGCGATCCAAGCGGTCAAAGAGGACCTGGAGCAGGACAAGCCGATGGACCGGCTCGTCTGTGGCGACGTCGGCTTCGGCAAAACCGAGGTGGCGGTACGGGCCGTCTTCAAGGTGCTCATGGACGGTAAGCAGGCGGCGGTCCTGGCCTCGACGACGGTACTGGCTCTCCAGCACTTTCAGACCTTCCGCGAGCGGATGCAGGCGTTTCCGGTCAAGGTAGAGCTGTTGAGCCGCTTTCGCACGCCAAAGGAGCAAGCCGCGGTCCTCGACGGCCTGCGGCAGGGCACGGTGGACGTAGTAGTCGGCACCCACCGACTCATCCAACGCGACGTGCAGTTCAAGGACCTAGGCTTGATCGTCATTGACGAAGAGCAGCGGTTCGGTGTCGAGCAGAAGGAGCGCCTCAAGCGGCTCCGCCACCACGTAGACGTGCTGACCCTGACGGCCACGCCGATTCCGCGCACCCTGCACATGTCGCTGGCCGGGATGCGGCCGATGAGTGTCATCGAGACGCCACCGGCGGCGCGGCTGCCGATCAAGACCTACGTGACCCAGACCAATGACGACGTGGTGCGGCACGCCATCCTGCGGGAGCTGGACCGGGGCGGGCAAGTCTACTTCGTCCATAACCGCGTCCGGACGATCTACACGGCGGCGCGGCGCTTGGCGCAGCTTGTGCCGGAAGCCGATCTGGTGGTCGGCCACGGTCAGATGCCCGAAGACGACCTGGAGCAGGTGATGGTGGAGTTCGCCAACGGGCAGCACGACGTACTCGTCTGCAGCACGATCATCGAGAACGGTCTGGACATCCCGAACGTGAACACGATCATCGTCAACGACGCCGCGTATTTCGGGCTGGCGCAGCTCTACCAACTGCGGGGGCGGGTCGGACGCGGCGCGGCGCAAGCCTACGCCTATTTCCTGTACCGGCAGCAACGGCCCCTGACGGCGCAGGCGGAGGCACGGCTCCGCACGATCTACGAGACGACCGACTTGGGTGCCGGCTTCCGCATCGCGTTGAAAGACTTGGAGATCAGGGGCGCCGGAAACCTCCTGGGAGCCGAGCAGAGCGGCTTTATGAACGCGGTTGGCTTCGATCTCTACGTGCGCTTGCTGGCCGAGGCGGTTGAGGAACTGCGCGGCAAGCGCCGCCTGCCGGAGCAAGAGCTAGTGATAGACTTGCCGCTCGGCTCGCGGCTGCCGGACGACTACATCGGCGACCCCGATCTCAAGATACGCCTCTATCGGCGGCTGGCATCCGTGGTGGCTCTCAATGAGGTTGAGGCGATGGAGCAGGAGTTCGCCGATAGGTTCGGTCCGCTGCCGCGGCCGGTCGTGGACCTGCTCTTCGGCCTGCGTATCCGCGCCCTGGCCCGCTCGCGGATGCTACGTGCCGTCGAGGCCACCGACCGCGAGCTGATCGTCCGTACCAGCCCCTTCGTCGTGACGGACCGCCTAGCGCTCTACAAGGCTTTTGGGCGCCAAGCGCAGGTCCGCCGGGGAGTGATTACGATTCCCCGTCGCCCGGCCGCGGCGGAGTGGCAGGCCGATCTCCTCCAACTGCTTCAGTTGCTTCGGGCCGTTGGACGCCGGGGCGAGGACGGCCCGGCAAAAGAGACTACAACCGTGGACGCGCGTTCATTAACCACTGAGCGGTCGAGTCTCTTCTCGGAGCTACACGCCGGCGCTCGGCGGGGAGCCACCTAAGCGTAGGTGCCGCGACAGCCTGTACCATATCCGCTTCAGGCGGCCTCCCCTGCGCCACGAATGTGTTGGGGGCCGGGGAGAGTGAAACGCTCCCTAGTCAGCCGGCGACCTTTCCAAAACGCGCACAGAAACGATAGGGTAGGAACAGAGGCAACGATGGCAGGGGCAACCAAGCGGCCGGCGAAACGGCCAACCAAGCGAGCGGCAAAGCGGCTGGTGATTGTCGAATCACCGGCAAAGGCCCGCACGCTAGAGCGCTACCTGGGCAAGCGCCACTACAGCGTGCGGGCGTCACTGGGGCACATCCGGGATTTGCCCAAGAGCGATCTGGGCGTAGATGTCGAGCATGACTTTGCGCCCAAGTACGTGATCCCCAGGGACAAGAGCAAGACCGTGACCGAGCTGGCGCGGGCCGCACGCCAGGCCTCCGGCGTGTATCTCGCCACCGACCCGGATCGTGAGGGTGAAGCCATTGCGTGGCACCTCTTGGCGGCCATCAACAAGCGCGGCGGGGCCAAGGCTCGCGCCGCCGGGCCGGTCGAGGCGCAACGAATCGTCTTCCACGAGGTCACCAAGAGCGCGGTGCAGGATGCCTTTCGGCACGCGCGGGACATAGACGACGATCTCGTGCAGGCCCAGCAGGCGCGGCGCGTGATGGATCGGCTGATCGGCTACAAGCTGAGTCCGCTGCTCGGAGCCAAGGTGCGGCGCGGCCTGTCGGCGGGCCGCGTGCAGTCGCCCGCCCTGCGGATGGTGGTCGAGCGGGAGCGCGAGATCGAGCAGTTCGTGAGCGAGGAATACTGGAGCATTGAAGCGCTCCTAGCACCGGCCAGCGCCAATGACACGCTTGGTCTGCACAATCCGATGAAAGCTAAGGTGGTGCAGCCCCAGCGGTCAAACGGCACGTCGGATACTGCTTTCTGGGCGGAGGTGATCCAACATCGCGGTGAGAAGCTGTCCATCACAACGGAAGCACACGCGCAGGCCACGGTCAACGCCCTCCGCGGGATGAGCTTTGCCGTCCAGGAAGTGCGGAAGCGCGAACAGCGGCGCCAGCCGGCAGCGCCCTTCACCACCAGCACGTTGCAGCAGGAGGCCGGGCGACGGCTCCGCTTCGCGCCCCGCCGCACCATGCGCGTGGCCCAGCAGCTCTATGAAGGGCTGGACATGGGGCAGGAAGGGCCGGTGGGCCTCATCACCTACATGCGGACCGACTCGACCAACGTCGCTGCTGAGGCGTTGGCGGAGGCGCGGCAGGTCATCGGAGAGCAGTTCGGGAAAGAGTACGTACCCGACAAGCCGCGGCGTTTCCGGACCAAAGCCAAGGCCGCGCAGGAAGCCCACGAGGCCATCCGGCCGACCTCGGCCGCGCGCCGGCCCGAAGCGGTGCGTGCCCATCTCACCCAAGACCAGCATCGGCTCTACACGCTCATCTGGAAGCGCTTTATGGCCAGCCAGATGGCCGCCGCAGTCCTCGATACGACGCGCATTGATATTCGCGCGACGCCGCTGGATGCGGCCAGTGCGAACGGGAGCGCGGCCCGGGGACAGGTCTATCCCATCCACGCTACGCCGCATAGCGATGATCGCGCCCGCCCCGACGACTATCTGCTGCGTGCCCGCGGGAGCATCGTGCGCTTTCCGGGCTTCCTGCGGCTCTACGAGGAGAGCCGCGACGAGAACGGCAAGGCGAGCGCAGCCAAGGCCACCGGCACGCCCGGGCGGCGCAGTTCGACGCGGTCCAAGGCGGCGCCAGCCAAGCAGCCAACCCTGCCATCTCTCGCGGCGGACGATCCGCTCACCCTGCACGAACTCAAGCCGGAGCAGCATTTCACGCAGCCGCCGCCGCGCTACAGTGAGGCGAGCCTGATCCGGGCGATGGAAGAGGCCGGCATCGGCCGGCCGAGCACCTACGCCCCCACCGTCTCCATCATCCAGGAACGCGGCTACGTCGAGCGACGCGAGCGGCGCCTGCACCCCACCGACTTGGGCAACGTCGTCAACGACCTGCTCGTGGAGCAATTCCCCGATGTGGTAGACGCCAGCTTTACGGCCAGGATGGAAGATGACCTTGATCGAGTAGCGGAGGGCGACACGACGTGGGTGCCGGTCGTCCGCGAGTTCTGGGAGCCGTTCGCAAAGGCGGTCGCAGCAGCCGAAGCGACGCTGGAAAAGGTGCAGATCGAGGACGAGCCAACCGATGAGATTTGCCCAGAGTGCGGCCAGCCGATGGTCATCAAGCACGGTCGCTATGGGCGATTCCTGGCCTGCACCGGTTTTCCGGAATGCCGACATACCCGGCCGCTGCTCACTAAGCTGGGCGTGCCTTGCCCCAAGTGCGGCAACGATCTTGTCGTCCGGCGCAGCCGGCGCGGGCGCACCTTCTACGGGTGCAGCGGGTATCCCGACTGCGATTTCGTGAGCTGGCAGCGGCCGGTCGCCGCGCCCTGCCCGCAGTGCGGCGGCCTCCAGACGCAATCGGCCCGCGACAAGCTGACCTGTACCGTGTGCGGCCACACGCACGTGCCGGCCGCTGCCGAGACCGAAGCCAAGACGGAAGTCGCCGTCCCGGCCTAGTTGATTTTTCTATCATTCCCGGGCCAGCTGTCATTTCCGCTTGCGGAGACCTTTGCATAACCGTCATTCCCGCGAAGGCGAGAATCCAGAGCAGGTACGCTGTCTGCTGCCCTAGGCGCCCGGATCCCGTGCCGGAGATAGATCCATGAGTATTCACCCTCCCGCCGCTCCCCAGCGGCCCAAGGAGCTGACCACCGATGGCGACGTGCGCGTAGACCCCTGGTTCTGGTTGCGCGATATTGACGACCCGGCAGTGACGGAGTACCTGCAGGCGGAGAATGCCTACACTGCGGCCGTGATGCAGCCGACCGACGAGCTACGGAACGATCTCTACGAGGAGTTGCGGGGACGCATCAAGGAAGATGACTCGACGGTGCCGGAGAAAGAGGGGAACTATTACTACTATGTTCGCTTCGAGGAGGGCGCCCAATACCCCATCCATTGCCGCAGGCACCTGACCTTGGCTGCGCCGGAGGAAATCATCCTCGACGTAAACGAACTGGCCGAGGGCCAGGACTATCTCCAAGTCGGTGTTCTCGAAAACAGCCCCGATCATCAGTGGCTGGCCTACTCACTGGACACCGACGGCTCGGAGAAATTCGTCATCCACTTCAAGAATCTGGCAACCGGCGAGCACCTGCCGGAGACCATCCCCAACTCCTACTACTCCCTGGAGTGGGCCAACGATAGCCGGACCGTCTTCTACGACGTGCTCGACGAGAACCATCGCCCGGTCAAGATACTGCAACACCGGCTAGGCCAAGCCCCCTCCACCGACAAGCTGGTGTACCGGGAGACGGACGAGCGCTTTTTCGTTGACCTCGGCAAGTCGCTGAGTAGGCGATTCATCTATGTGGTCGCCAGCGGCAACAATATGTCCGAATGGCGGTTTCTCGACGCCAACCGCCCGGACGGTCAGCTTACCTTGGTCGAGCCGCGCCGGCCCGACTTCGAATACGACGTGGTAGACCACGACGACAGATTCCTGGTGCGGCACAATGGCGACGGCGCCAAAGACTTCAAGGTCGCCGAAACGAGCGTTTCGGCACCGGGCAAGGCCAACTGGCAGGACTTTATTGCCCACGAGCCGGGTCGCCCGATCCTGAGCGTGTGCTCGTTTCAAGACTATCTGGCCGTTACCTTCAGGCGGAACGGTCTCCCCCAACTGCAGGTGATGACGCTGCCTGGCGAAGAAGTCCACACCGTATCGTTTGACGAGGAGGACTATTCGCTGCGCGTGAAATCGGGCCGGGAGTGGGCGACCACCGTCCTGCGGTTCACCTACGCCTCGCTGACGACACCCGCCACCGTGTACGACTATGACATGGAGACGCGCGAGCGCGAGCTTAAGAAGCGGACCGAGGTGCTGGGTGGGTTTGAATCCGAGCACTACCGGACCCGCCGCCTGTGGGCCACGGCCGGCGACGGAGCCGCCATACCCATTTCCGTCCTCTACCACAAGGAAACACCGCTGGACGGATCGGCCCCCCTGTATCTCTACGGCTATGGCTCCTACGGCGTGGTCATGGAATCGGACTTTAGCTCCAATCGCATCAGCCTGGTGGACCGGGGGTTCATCTTCGCGTCGGCGCACGTTCGCGGTGGCATGGAGCTGGGCTGGGACTGGTACGAGCAGGGCAAGCTGCTGGACAAGAAGAATACGTTCACCGACTTCATCGCCTGCGCCGAGCAGCTGGCGAGGGAGGGCTACGTTTCGCCCCAAAAGTTGGTGGCAGTAGGAGGCAGCGCCGGTGGGATGCTCATGGGGGCCGTGGCGAATATGCGGCCCGATTTGTTCCGAGCCATCGTGGCCCACGTGCCGTTCGTAGACGTGCTGAACACCATGCTGGACGACACGCTGCCGCTCACCACCATGGAATACAACGAGTGGGGCAATCCCCAATCCGGCGAGTTCTACGAATACATCAAGTCCTACTCGCCCTACGACAACGTAACGGCCCAGGACTACCCGCACCTGCTCGTTACCGCCGGTCTGAGCGACCCCCGCGTCACCTACTGGGAGCCGGCCAAATGGACCGCGCGGCTCCGCGACCTCAAAACCGACAACAATCTCTTACTCCTGAAGACTCACATGGACTCGGGGCACGCTGGCGCCTCCGGCCGATTCGAGCGGCTGAAAGAAGTGGCCCTGGAATACGCCTTCATTCTCAAGGTCCTGGGAATGATCGGAAGCTGAAGCGCGTCGCCGCCGCGGCAACGTGAGGTGCATCCGCTACGGTGATCGCAGTTCGCGCCAAATGGCTTGCAGCAGGAAGAGCGCGCGCAGGTGCAGGCCGGTAGCGGGATCGAGTTGCAACGGGTACGTCTCACACAGCACCGCCAGCGCTGCGCGGGCGACCTCCTCGAACGGACGGTCCGGTGCCGCCGCGGCCGCGGCGCCGACTACCTCGGCCACGTATTCGGCGATCTCCAGACTCTCCCGCAGGAAGCGCGTCGCGGCCGGCCCGCGCCGCACCGCCGCCTGCCGACCTTCACGGTCGAGGAAGTTGTGTCCCATGCAGAGGGCGGCCGGCTCCAGCTCGATGATGCGTGCGAGGCTGGCGCGGTAGTCGGCGGCACTGGCAAAGACGAGCGGGAAGCTCCCGACCTGGCTGCCGAGTCCTTGAATCCCATCGCCGGTAAACAGCAGCCGGCGCTCCGGCCACCAGTAGCCCACGAGGCCATGGGCATGGCCGGGTAGATGGATGGCCTGCAGGACGATGCCGCCGCCGAGATCAATCTCCTGTCCAGACGTGAGCCAGACATCAACGTGTGCCGGTAGGGTGATGTTGTCGGCGAACTGCCCGGTGTAGGCCGCTGCCATCTCGGCAAAGGCCGGGACTTCGGCTACCAGGTCCCGGTAACTGCGCGTGTGGGCGGCGATGTCGTGAAAGAAGCGCTCTTCCGCCGGGTGCGCCACCACCTGCACGTCGTTGGCTACGCCACGCAGCGCCTCGTTACCGCCCATGTGGTCCCAATGACCGTGCGTATTGAGGATGAACCGCGTGTCGGCCAGGTCCAAGCCGGCCGCCGCCAGCGCCGGACCGATCACCGCTCTAGGCGAGGAGCTTACGCCGGTATCAATGATCGCCGGCTGCGGCGCCGCGATGAAATAGGCCATGACCTGACTACCCGCCGCGAACGGGCAGGTAATCCGCCACACACCGTCCAACTCCTGCACGGTTGCGTTTTCCGCCATGGCACCTCCCTCGGAAGCCAGTCGGACCGTAACATTAGGCCGGGGCAGCGTCAAAGCATAAGCGCCTAAGCATCCGTTTACTGACTGGTGGGTGGTGCGAGGCCAACCAGCCTGAACAACGCTGGCACGTTCAGGTGAGATCGCAGGAGGTCCGCTAGGCGGTCGTATTGCACCTCCGGCGTCGTCATCGCGGGCGTTGCTGCGGTCAGTTGAGCGGCCAAGCCGCGCTGCTGCGCCAGCCAGGTGATGAGCGCGTGGCGCACCGGCTCATCTTGGAAAAGGCCATGCAGATACGTGCCGATGATCGTCCCGCTCGTGCTCAGACAGCCATCCGCGTAGCACGCTGTCCCAGCCATTACAGAGAATGGCGCCAACCGCTCCGCCGGCGTGCCCGTAACCGCCTGTGAATGGCCCATGTGGATTTCGTATGCAGTGAAGCTCGCTCCGCGCGCGCCGGCTATCGGCCCATGTCCGGCAGTGACTCGTGCTCGAACCTGCTGGGTGCGTTTCTCGGTGGCAAAGGTCGTCACGACGGGCAGAAGCCCAAGCCCAAGCGTCTCGCGCTCCTGGGACTCGACGCCGTGGGGATCAAGAATGCGCTCTCCAAGTAGCTGGTAGCCACCGCAGATGCCGAGTACCGGCACGCCGGCGGCCGCAAGACCGATGATGCGCGCATCGAGCCGACCGGCGCGCAAGAACCGAAGATCGGCCACGGTAGACTTGCTACCGGGGATGATGAGTGCATCCGGCCAGCCGAGGTCGGCGGCCTGCTCGACATAGCGCAGGCGCACGCTCGGCTCGGCGTCCAACGGCGCGAAGTCGTCGAAATTGCTGATGTGCGGCAGCCGCACAATGGCGATGTCGAGCTGCGTCGCGCCAGTCTCGCCGTCAACGATCCGCCGCTCGTCGAGCACCACCGAATCCTCGTCGGCAATCCGAATGTCACGGTAATGGGGGAGAACACCCAGGGTGGGGATGCCAGTCCGCTGCTGCAAGAAGTCCAGGGCCGGTCTGAACGGGGTCACATCGCCGCGAAACTTGTTGATTACGAAACCGCGCACCAATGCCTGCTCGTCCGGCTCCAGCAGTTCTATTGTGCCGACCAGCGCCGCCAAGACACCGCCCCGATCAATGTCGCCAACCAGCAGGACTGGTGCCTGGGCATAGCGAGCGACACGCATGTTCACGATGTCGCGCTCCCGCAGGTTGACCTCGGCCGGGCTGCCCGCGCCCTCGATCACGACAACATCGTAGGCGGAGCGCAGTGTATCGAGACTTTGGGTGACGATTTCCCACCGCTCGGCATAGCGGCGCGCATACTCTGCGGGATCATCCGCACTGACCGGCCGGCCCAAGAGCACCACTTGGCTGCGACCGCCGGCCTCGGGCTTGAGCAGGATTGGGTTCATCTCGACGGCCGGTGCTACACCTGCCGCCGCGGCCTGTACGGCCTGCGAGCGGCCAATCTCGCGGCCGTCGGGCGTAGCGAAAGAGTTGAGCGCCATATTCTGGGCTTTGAACGGTGCCACGCGATAGCCCGCCTGCCGGAACAGTCGGCATAGCCCGGTCACGAGGATGCTCTTGCCCACCGACGAGGCGGTGCCTTGCACCATCACTATGCGGCCAGGAGCTTTTTCAGCCATTGCCCTGCATATACCAATCTGCCGCGTGGTCATCTTACGTGACCACGGCAGATTCCGGTGCGTGCCGGAATGGCGAGGAGCCGGCAGCTCTACTTGGCTGTCGGTGGACGTCGGAAGTCGAGTAAGTACTCGAACGTCGTGCCCATCGTGATGTAGTTGCTCGGCCATCCGAAGATGCCGACTCGATTCACGATGTTAGTGCGGTCCCAAATGATTGTATTCCGCAGTTCGTAACCCACCTGCCGCAGCGCCTCGACCACCGCGATATGAATGGTGATGCGCTGGTTCTCCCACCACATGTCAGGAACGTTGATAACGCAATGGCCGCCGGGGCGCAGCAGTGGGAAGAGCGAGGCGAAGATCGCTCCCATTTCTTCGGTATAGCGGTCGAGGGGCAGGGTGCCGAGGTCCCGAGGGTCCTGCGAGTATTGCTCCACCTTCAGGTATTGGTCGTTCCGGCGGAGGTCGCCGCGCCTGCTCTTGTTTTTCCGCCGGCGATTGAGCAGATTGGCATAGGGCGGCGAGGTGAAGACGAGCGCCACTGACTCCGGCCGGAGTTGCTGACGAATCGCCCGCGCATCGGCAACGAGTGCCAACTGCCGGGTATCGTCACGGCGCTCGGCCGCTGCCGCCAGCCGCTCTCGGGCCGCTGCCACGTAGCCGGGCTGGAGATCGTAGCCGACGGCATTGCGCTCCAGGTCCTGCGCTGCAACCAGGGTGGTACCGCTTCCGGCAAACGGATCAAGCACCAACTCCCCACGATGGGTGAAGAGTTCAATGGTCGCTTTGGCTAAGGCGATGGGGAAAGTGGCCGGGTGGACAGTCTTGTCTCGCACGTCGCGCGCCTCATACGCGAACCGCCAGACTCCGATCTGTCGCTTCATCCACTCCTTGGCCGTCAGGCAGTTGAGATGCTTCGGCGGACAGCCGCAACTGCGATCCGTACCGAGGTCACTCGGCAATGGCTCGGAAGCGGGAGGCACATCGGTTGCAGTAGACATAAATAGCAGCGCCACGCCGACTTAGAACTTCTCGGTTTCGACCACCTTGCCCCACATGAACTGCACGATGAGGCGCAGGATTGCCGCAATCGGTACTGCGACGATCATGCCCATGATTCCGCCGAGGACAGCGCCGGAGAGAATGGCGAACATGGTGAGCACCGGGTGCAGCTTCACCACCCGGCCGACGACGTTGGGGATCACGAAATAGTCCTCGGCGTGGCGCAGCACGAAATACACGAACGCGATCACGGCTGCATACACGACCGGCGTCCAGCCGAAGGGCGGAGTCTGCCCAAAAGACACCAGCACGGCCAACCCGCCGGCCGTGATGGGGCCAATGTAGGGGATCAGCTCGAGGAATCCGGTCGCAATGGCCAGCACAAGGGCGAACCGCACGTCGAGGATCGTGAGCGCAATGTAGGTGACGGTGCTCATGATGGCAACGAGCGCCAACTGACCGTAGATAAAGCGCACGACGATTCGGTCAACCCGCTGCGCCAGCGGGCCGAACTCGGTACGAAAGCGGGCCGGAATGTGGCGCCGGCCGAATTCACTCAGGCGATTCAGGTCAATCAGGAGGTAGAACGTGGCGACCAGCGTCAGGAGGAAGTGCAGGACGGCCTCGAGCGCCTCGACCGCCGTTTCCAGGAGCCGGCGAGTCGCCTCAGTCACGAGCTCGTTGACCGCGGGGCCGATGTCGGCGACCAACGGCTCGATATCAATCTTGAAACCGAGCACCGTGACGGAATCGGTCGAGGCCAAGAGGGCGACGGTCTGATCCACCAATCCCGGCAGGGCCTCACCAAGGTCCTGGATTTGACCGAGCAAGAGCGGCGAGGTCGTTACCCACAACCAGGCGATGGCCGAGCCAAGTGCCACGTAGATGATGGTGACGGCCACGATGCGCGGCACCCGCAAGTACCGGCAAACCAGCTTGACGACCGGATTGAGTAGATAGGCCAGGATCAGCGCCCAGAGGAAGGGCGCGACGATCCCGCGGACGGCATAGAGGAAGACCACCGCCGCCGCGATCAGCGCCCAGAAGACGGCAATGCGCCCACGCGGCCCAAGTGCCCATCCCTCGGGTGGCCGTGGTGGCGGGGCCGGCTCCGCTGGTGCGCCATCACGGCGCGGGCGGGCCGGCGGCGGCCGCCGCGAGCTAACTACTCTTGACGACCGGACCGGAGCACTGCGACCGGTGGTCCGTAGCTCTGGGGGAGACGATGTGGTCACTTCGCGCTACCACCTGGGCATTACGTGTGCGAGGCGATGGAACGGGGAGAACGGATGAAACTCCATCCTAAGGAGGTATTGCTACGAGGATAACACGCGCATAGCGCTACCATCAACCGTTCCCGGCCGGCGCCGGATGCACCGCCGCCCTACCTGGACGAAGCCGGGGGCGTAGAAGTTGTGTAGCGCGGGGTTAGCTGGACGCATTGCCGGCGGTTGACGCTGCTGCCGCTTGTTCGGTCGGCGGGACGCTGGGAGCGGTCCGGCCGCCTCGCCGCGACCGGCGGTTGCGCTTGCGCGTACCCTTTCCCTTCGCCGGCCCACCTGGCGGCCCCTTGCGACTGGGAGCTTGGATCGCATAGACCCCGGTCACGACGTGCCCCCGCACGTCCGGCAAGAAGTCGAGCGCAATCCGGCCCTCGCGCAGCAGTTGGCGGAGGAATTGCGCCCCGCGATTGGGTAGCCCAATGTACACGACGCCGTGCGTGGTCTGCAGCGGGATGGCCGCCTCGCTCTCCAGACTGAACTGGCGGCGAATATCCGCCACGCTGGCGTAGGGGCGGCTCTGGATGTACCCCCACAGATTGCCCTTGGTCACGTTCTTGGCCATCACGGGGAGTATACGCGGCTTTACCGGTCGGTGGCAGCCAGTCCTCATGGGTCATTCCCGCGAAAGCTGGAAACTACGCCCCGCAGGCCTGTCGGATTCCTGCTTGCACGGCAATGATGGAGTCGGGGTATTTCATAGTAGCGCCGCGATGCGCTCGTACACGGCAGTGATGAGCATGGCTACCTGCTCGCCCAGGACCAGCAGCACGACGACCACCGTGACGGCACAGAGGCAGATGACAAGCGCGTACTCGACGACGCCTTGGCCTTGCTGGGAACCCGGCGTGTCACTTGAGTGCAGCGGTGTAGGTACACGGGGAGGCACTACGAGGGTCGCTCCGGGGGACGACGACTCACCGCCGGCGAACGACTCTCAACCGGCCGCGCCGTGACCACCGTGCTGCCTGTCGCCGAGCCACTGCGCTCGCGCGCCTTGGCTTTGGTGGCCAGCTCGCGCTCCTCTTGCTCCAGGGCCGCGAGCTTGTCGAACTGTCGGGTGCGGCGGTAGTAGGCCCAGCGCTTGTATCGCGCAATCTGCTCCGAATACTCACGCCAGTCATGCGAGTATTCATCCCGTGGGGCAACCGGAGCATTCGGATCGTCCGGGGTGATCAGGAGGTTATCGGCGTACTTCAGGAGCATCCTGGCCGCCTGCACACAGATGATAAAGGCGCCCAGCGCCGCCCAAAACGCATAAGGGCCGAACCGAAAGCTCCAAAACTGCGACAGAAGGAAGAAACAGACGATCAGTGCCAGGGGCGCAAAGGTCAGGGCGATGAACGTGAGCAGGAAGGCGATCATTGGGCGTGCGACGTCGCGCATCGGCAGAACGCCTCCTCCCCCGGCCCCAAAACTCACCAGCCGGCCGGCGGGATACCGTTGCCATTGTAAGCGGCCGGCGCGAGCCGGTCAACACACAACATCACTGCCGGCACTGTAGGGCCAGGCTTCCGTCAGCGGCCGCCCTCTTCGCGCGGCAGCTGCGGGAGTAGCGGCGCACGCTCGCTCTCGATGGGCGGCAGTTGCGGCTGGACCTGCGCCCTGGGGACGACGTTGATCGAAATCTGATCCCAGCCGTCCGCTCCGTCGGGTAGCGACGCCGTGTGCTCGGACGGCTGCACGTTTCCCTCACCGTCGGTAGCCCGCACGAGCAAGCGATACGATCCAGCCTTGGGCTGCCACCGCACCGTCCACAGCGACCACGCAAACTTGGAGAGCGCCGGCCGTATGTCGGCAGTCATCCACGTCCGCGCTTCATCGGCGCTCACTTCGACCTTGGAGATACCGCGCGGCCCGGCGAACGCCACGCCGCCAATGACGTGCTCTGTGTCGGCCTCGATGCGTGAGGCGTTCTCCGGCACGTCAATGCGTGACATGGTCTTGACGGTGGCAATGTCACTCCAGCCCCGCTTTTGCCAGAAGCCGATGTAGTCGTGGTCCACCAGCTCGATCTTGGTGATCCACTTGACGTTCTTCATACCGTAAATCTCCGGTATCAGCAGGCGGATGGGGAAGCCGTGCTGCGTGGGGAGCGGCTGGCCGTTCATTTTCCAGACGAGCATCGTGCCCGGGTCCATCACCTTCTCGAAAGGAAAGCTGTCGGCGTAGTTATCGGCCCCGTGAACCACAACGTCCTGGACCCCGGTGCCGATCCCGGCGGTGTCCAGGAACGTCTTCAAGGGCAAGCCTTCCCACCGCGCATTGCCGATATATTCGCCCCCCACCGGGTTACTGATGCAGATGAGCGTGTGGATCTGCTCGCGCGTGGTCATCGCCATAATGTCGTCGTAGCTGAGGGTATAGGGGCGTTCGACCAGCCCGGTGATCTCCAGCTTCCAGTCCTCTGCGTCAACCGTCGGGTCTCTGAAGTTCTTGGAGACGGTATAGTGATCGTCAATCGCGGTGATTTCGGACTGCATGCCTGCGGCACGGGAGTCGCGGGCACCGTTTCCACCACCCATGGTCAGCATGTTGCCCCCGAAAGAGCGCGTAAGGAACTGCCAGAGACCGATGCCGGCGACAATGAGCACGCCACTCCATGCGATCTGAACGAACGTGGGGCGGCGGGCCTGACGCTGACCCGGCACCGCTGCCGGCGCGGTCGAGGGTGTCAGCGCCGGAATACCCAGCGTCGTCTGCAACGCCACCAGCGTCAGGCCGAACGTGGCGACACCGACGAGGCCCGTGAAGAACTCCAACCCGCGATTCTGCACGGCCGGCAGGAGCAGCCACAACACGAGCCAAAAGATGGTCGGCAGACCACCGGCGAGGAACCACGTCTCGTGCGCCCGCGACGTGAGCCGGCGGCGCTGGCGCCGGATCGTCACCCCGAGGCCCCAGAGCGTACCCAGTAAGACCTGCCCACCGAGCAGCAGCGTGTAGCCGAGCGGCTTGAGCGCCTCGCCGAACGTGGCAATCCCGTCGGCTTGAGCACTGACCGGTGTAACCGTCGGCACCCACTCCGCGATCAACTCAATCGGCATGAAGGCCTGAAATGCAAAGCGCAAAAAGAGCATCACGGCCGTCGCGCTGAGGATGGCCAGCAATCCGACCGCCAAGCCCGGCCAGACCGGCTTGGCGTTGATCCGAGCGGTGTTGGCGCCGTTTCCGGGTCCCGTGCCACTATCCATTACAGTGCCTCCTCACTCCCACAAGGACCATGGTTGACCAGTCTTAAATCAGTATACACAAGGTAGCGGCGGACGGTGTGTAAGGGACCTAACAGTCGGCGGCCACTACCGGGCTGCCGCGACGGCGCGGCGGGCCGCCTCGGCCCAGCGCAGCACCTCGTCGCTCACGTCCAGGCGGCGACAGGCCGCGCGGTCATACCAGCCGAGACCTTGCCCAGCGCTCTCGCCGCCCAGGCGCGGCGGTACCGGATCGCGGGGCACGGCGGCGTAAATCAGGTCAATGTGCTGGTGGTGAGGAACTGGCGGAATGTCCTCTAGCTGGATGCCCAGCGGGCGGCACAGCCGCTGCGGACCGGGCGGCGCGGGCTGCGGATCGTCGGACGTGTCCACCAGCACAATGTCGAGGCCCGCTTCTTCCTTCGTTTCGCGGATCGCGGCTTCGTCGGGTAGCTCACCCGGCTCGACGTGTCCGCCCGGCGGCAGCCACATATCCAGCTTCTTGTGCCGATGCAGGAGCACCGCGCCCGCATGGACAACGAACACCGCCACGGTGAACTCGCGCTCCGGGCGGGTGCTCGCCTCAGTCTCGACCCGGCGTAGTGTAGTCATGCTCACTATCAGCGCGGGAGGGTGTCCCTATGCCGGTGCAGCCAGGATAGCGGCCGCGTAGTCCTCGGCATTGTCCTCGGGATCGTACCCCAACTCGCGCTGGGCGCTGGTGATGTCCCAGTAGCGCCGCGTATTGCCGGAGATGGCGTTATACACCCCAAACGGAATGCGCGATTCGATGGACCGCCAGGTGAGCTGGGCCATGTCGCGCGAGCTTAACCAGGTCGCCAAGGTGCGCGGCGCCGTGGGCTGCGGTACGAACGAGCCGATGCGGAGACAGATCACGCGCAAGCCGAAAGCGTCGGCATAGTAGCGTCCGAGCGCCTCGCCGAACGCCTTGGACGCGCCGTAGTACCCGTCGGGGCGCACAGGCAGCAGTTCCGGCCGCTGCGGGATGCCATCCTTCTCGTACATGCCCATGACGTGATTCGTGCTGGCAAACACCACGCAGTCCACCCCATGCCGATGCGCCGCTTCATAGATGTTGTAAGCGCCCACGATGTTCTTGGGCAGAATGGACGACCACGGTGCCCCGGTGTTGGGGTCCGCGGCGAGATGGACGACAGCATCCATCCCCTCACACGCAGCCTCCATCTCCGCCAGGTCCGTGATGTCGGCCACGATCACCTCGTCCCGACCCTGCTGCGGGAGGACGGTGCGGTGATACATGAGTCGGAGCCGATACCGCTGATGTAGCTCGTCGCGCAGCGCCCGCCCGATGACCCCCGCGGCACCGGTGACGAGCACACGCTTGGGCACGTCCGGTCGGCCAGCCGTCGTTGCACTCATCGTGGACGCTCCTTTCTCGATGTAGTTGAGTTGGGTTGGCAGCGGAGCAGTCGTACTTCAGCGAGCATCATAGCAAAGGGCCACGAACAGTAGCCCGCTTCCACCGGGCAGCGGACGACGCGCTACCTGTTATAGTGGACAGCACCGCTGATCGAGAAAGGACCGCCCCATGTCCGCGCAAGCACCGCAGAGCACCGACCGTTTCTTCGCCGAGCAGTACGGCCTTGGCACCGCCGAGTTGGGCCGCCTGCTCGATCTGGCGTTGGGGCGTGGTGGCGACTATGCCGACGTGTTCGTGGAGTACTCGCTCCACCGCAACATCAACTTCGAAGAAGAGACCATCAAGTCTGCCAGTGCCAGCACGGCGCAAGGAGTCGGCGTGCGGGTCGTCAGCGGCGATGCCATCGGCTACGCCTACAGCGAGGATTTCGCCTGGTCCAGCCTGCAACGGGCCGCGCAGACGGCCGGCAATATCGCGCAAGCGGGCGGTCAGCACGCGCCGATTGCCGTCGCAACGGTGCCCCTCCCCGACTACTATGCAGTGGCTAGTCCCGCCGTCAACGAGCCGGCCGAGGCGAAGCTGGACCTGATCCGGCGCGCCGATAGCACGGCGCGGGCCTACGCGCCGACGATTACGCATGTGATGGTGATGTTTGCCGAGGAAGAGCGCCGCACCATGGTCGCGACGAGCGAAGGGACTCTGGCAGCGGACGTGCAGCCCCGGGTGACACTCGCCCTGCAGGTCGTGTCCGAGCGCAACGGCGACCGGCAAAGCGCGTTTCAGGGGAGCGCCGCACGAGAAGGGCTGGCGTACTTCACCGACGAATACTCCCCCGAGGCCACAGCCAGCGAGGCCGCGCGGATGGCGACGACGCTGCACGACGCTGTAGACGCGCCGGCCGGCGCGATGCCGGTCGTGCTGGGGAACGGCTGGTCCGGTGTCCTGCTGCATGAGGCCGTCGGCCACGGCTTGGAGGCCGACTTCAACCGCAAGCGGACCAGCCTCTACACCGACCGCGTCGGTGAGCAGGTCGCCGCCCCCGGCGTGACCCTGATTGACGACGCTACGCTGCCCGGCTACATCGGCTCCCTGAACATGGATGACGAGGGCACGCCGGGCCAGCGCACGGTGCTCATCGAGGACGGCGTGCTCGTGGGCTATATGCACGATTGGATCAGCGCCCGGCACTTCGACACCGCCCGGACCGGCAACGGCCGGCGCCAGAACTATCACCACTACCCGGTCCCACGCATGACCAATACGTACCTACTCGGTGGTGAGTCAGCCCCCGAGGAGATCATCCGTTCCGTGGACAAAGGTGTGTACTGTGTCAACTACTCCGGCGGGCAGGTCAACATCAGCAACGGCGACTTTGTGTTCAGTACGGTTGAAGCGTATCTCATCGAGGGTGGCAAGCAAACGGCACCGCTCAAGCACACCAGCCTGATCGGGAACGGTCCGACGCTGCTCCAAAACGTCACCATGATCGGCAGCGATCCCGACATCCCGAAGCGCACCGGGACATGCGGCAAGGAGGGCCAGGGCGTGCCCGTCGGCGCCGGCTGCCCGACGCTGCTCGTCTCGGAGCTGAACATCGGTGGAACGCAGCAATAGGTCAAAACGCTCAAGCAGTCAGGAGTACGTGCGATGTCCGTCAATGGCGCTGACCTCACCGAACAGGACTACCTCGACGTGGCAGAAGCGGCCGTGGCCGCGGCCCGAAAAGCCGGGGCCGAGGAAGCGGAGGCCGCCGTCGGCGCCGGCAACGACTTTTCGGCGACGGTCCGGCAGGGCAAGACGGAAAAGCTGCTCGAATCCGGCTCCAAGGGGGTGTCGCTGCGGGTATTCGTCGGCGGACGAGCGGCCTCGGTCTCCACGAGCGACTTTTCCCCGGCAGCCATCCGCCGCGCGGCGAGCGACGCCGTGGACCTGGCCAAGATCAGCGACCCCGACGAGTGCGGTGGCCTGCCGGACGCCGGCTTTGGCCTAGCAGCCGATCCCGACGACCTGGAGACGTATGATCCCGCGACCGCCACGTTGACCCCGGAGCGCCTGATTGACTGGGCCGGGCGTGCCGAGCAAGCCGCGTTCGACGCCCATGCTCGCGTAACGAACTCGGACGGCGGGACGGCGGGACGCACCACGATGCGGGTGACTCTGGCCACCAGCCACGGTTTTGCCGCTTCCTATCGGCGCAGCTCCTGCGGCATCGGGATTGAGGCCATCGCCGACGACGAGGACGGCAAGAAACGCAACGGCTGGTGGTGGAGCAGCCATCGGAGCATCGGCCAACTCGAGTCGCCGGAGGCGGTAGGGCGCACGGCGGCCGAGCGCACGGTGCGGCAGCTAGGCGCTCGCCAAGCGCCCACTGGCGCCGTCCCGGTCGTCTGGGACGTGACCGTGGGGCCGGCACTGCTGGGCATTTATGCTCGCGCCGCCGACGGACACGCAGCCTACCGGCGGTCAACGTTTCTGCTCGGACGCGAAGGCGAGACCATCGGCTCGGCGAGCGCGGTCATCGTGGACGATCCGACGCGCCCCGGGCTGCCCGCCAGCCGGCCCTTCGACGGTGAGGGACTGCCCACGCAACGCAACGTGCTCTTCGATGCCGGTCGGTTCACCGACTTTCTGCTGGACACGTACAGCGCCCGCAAGCTGGGCAAGGCCAGCAACCATAGCGCCGGGCGCGGCGGCGCGCTGACGACCGTGACGACCTCCAATTTTTATCTGGAGCCGGGTAGCCATACCCCGGACGAGATCATCGCCTCGGTGGATCAAGGCCTTTTTCTCACCGACCTCATCGGGTTTGCCGAGAACATCACCACGGGCGATTTCTCGCGCGGCGCGGGCGGTATCTGGATTGAGAATGGGCGGCTGACGTATCCGGTGAGCGAGATCAATGTCTCCGGCCACCTCGCCGAGATGCTGGCCAACCTTGACATGGTGGCGAACGACCTCCAATTCCGCAGTGGTACCGCCGCGCCAACCTTCCGCATCGGCACGATGATGGTCAGCGGCCAGTAGGCGCTGCCAATCCGGCGCGGCCGCTCGGTTGCACGAACGAGGGGAGTAACGATCATGGCTTCCGCGAGCAGCGCCGAACCGGTCATCGAGGTAGAGGGCCTCACCAAACACTACGGGTCGGTGGTCGGCGCACAGGACCTCTCGTTTACCGTGCAGCGCGGTGAGGTCTTCGGCTTCCTCGGCCCTAACGGAGCCGGGAAGACGACCACCATCAGGATGCTGCTCGATGAGATCAGGCCGACCGCGGGCCGGGCCGCGATCCTGGGACTCGATACGCACGCCAAGACCGTCGAGATACGCCGGCACCTCGGCTACATACCCGGTGATCTGGCCCTCTATCCAAACCTGACTGGTCGAGACACCCTCACGTACTTTGCAAACTTGCGTGGCGGAGTGGACTGGACCTACGTCAACGAGCTTGCCGAGCGGCTCGACGCCGACCTCTCCAGAAAAGTGGGAAACCTCTCCAGTGGCAACCGTCAGAAGGTTGGGGTGATCCAGGCCTTTATGAACCGGCCGGACGTACTCATTATGGACGAGCCTAGCTCCGGTCTGGACCCGCTGATCCAACGCGAGTTTCAGAACATGGTGCGCGAGGTGGCTGCCGACGGACGGACCGTGTTCCTCTCCAGCCACACGCTGTCGGAGGTGCAGAGGGTGGCCGGGCGGGTCGGCATCATCCGCCAAGGTCGCCTCGTCACCGTCGAGTCCGTCGCCGATCTCCGGTCGAAAGCAATGCGGCAAGTCGAGCTGGAGCTGGACTCGCCAGCGGAGGCGGCCCTGTTCGCGGCCGTGCAGGGAGCGCGCGACGTGACGATCGAGCACAACCACGTTCGCCTGTCGTTCGACGGCGACATGGGCGTGCTCCTCCAAGCCGCGAGCGACCACCACACCATCGTTGACATCACCACCAACGAGGCCGACCTCGAAGAGATCTTCCTCACGTACTACCACGATGAGGAGGTGGACTGATGCTGACCAACGTCTTCACCAAGACGATCCGGGACCGCTGGCTCGGGTGGATGATCGCCGTCGCCTGCCTCATGCTACTCATCCTGTACGGGATGGCGGTCTACCGCCAGATGGACCTTTCCATCCTCACGTCAATGCCGGAGGCCTATGTCGCGCTCATCGGCATCCGCGAGGACGTGGACGCGGGCGGCCTCGCCGTCGGCGCGATCCAAGGCCTCTACGGCGCCATCACGCTGGCGGCGATGGCGCTGGCGATGGGCGGTTCCGCCATTGCTGGCGAGGAGCGCGAGGGGACCATGGGCATCCTACTCGGCAATCCCAAGGGCCGGACCCACGTGCTCATTTCCAAGCTAGGAGCGATGGTCGTGCTCGCTGCGTCGAGCGTGCTCATCTTGTGGGGCGCGGTCTACGGCATCGCGGCCATGCTGGGCGTTGAGATCGGGGGGCTGGACGTGGAGGCGCTCTCCCTCCACATGTTCTGCAACGTCCTCTTCTACGGGTTTCTGGCGACGGCCATCAGCGCCTGGACCGGCAACCGGGGCGCGGCCGCCGGTGTCACGACCGCGGTGCTGGTTCTGTCGTTCTTTGCCGTCGGCCTGCTGCCACTGATAGAGGAACTGAGGGACCTGGTCAAAGCGTTCCCGTGGTACTACTTCGACGGGAGCGATCCGGTCTACAACGGGGTCCACTGGGGGCATCTCGGCGTGCTGCTGGCCGGCGCCGCAGTGTTCGCCATCATCGCCGTGATCGGAGTCAATCGCCGCGACCTGAAGGGGCAATCCGTCGGCGTGACCCTGATAGACCGCCTCCGCGGCAATCCGCTGACCAGGAAGGTCATCGGCCAACTGGCCGGCTCGGCCCGTGTCTCCTCGATCTGGCTTAAGGCGGCCTCGGAGTATCAGGGGCTACTGCTGGTCACGGCGGCGGTGATGTTCTTGATGATGGGCCTGATGATGGGGCCTTTCTACAAAGCCATCCCTGAGGAGAGCCTGAAGGCTTTCGAGGGCTTGCCGGAAGCCATGATTGCGTTGGCCGGCGGTGGGAACATCGGAAACATCAGTACGCCGGAAGGCTGGTACCAGGTCGAGACGTTCGGCCTGATGGCGCCGATCTCAGTCATGGTGGTCACGATTGCCATCGGGGCCGGCGCATTGGCCGGCGAAGAATCGCGCCGGACCATCGGCCTGCTGCTTGCCAACCCCGTCCGGCGCTCGCGGGTTGTGCTCGAAAAGAGCTGGACGATGACGCTCTACGCTTTCGCCGTCGGATTCGCCACCTTTGCCGGAGTGGCGCTCGGCTCCTTGCTCGCGGACCTCGGCATGGACATCGGCCACATCGCCGCAACCTGCCTGCTGCAAACACTGCTCGGTCTGGCTTTCGGTGCGCTGGCGCTGATTTTGAGCGCCGGCACGGGGCGGACGAGGATCGCCGTGTTCGTGACCATCGGCGCGGCACTCGTGCTCCACCTCGTCAATGGGTTCGCCGTGCTCAACGAGAGCATGGCGGAAGTGGCCCAATGGCTGCCCTTCTACTATTACCTGGGCAACGATCCGCTGAACAACGGCCTGGATTGGAGCCACGCGGCGATTCTCGCCGGACTGGCGGTGGTCTTGATTGCGCTGTCGGTCCTGCTGTTCGAGCGACGAGACCTCCGGCAGACGGGCTAGGGAGTGTTGTGGATGGCGACGGGCGTGGAAATGACAAAGGCGAATAGGCGCCGTATTCAGCGGAAAGGGTGAGCGGACGGGGGCAGCACAGGTAACGGTCACGATTCGGAACCCGGCGGAGCCGGAGCGGACGTGGGAAGGGCTATTTCTGGTCGACACCGGGGCAACGGACTCCTTGGTTCCCAGGCCGCACTTGGAAGCTATCGGTCTGGCGCCTAGAGGTAAGCGGACCTACGAGTTGGCGGACGGGAGCGAACTCAGGCGAGACGTCACCGTCGCCGAGATCGAGTTCATGGGCGAAATCATCGGCGGCACGATCATTTACGGGGAGGCTGGCGTTGAGCCGCTATTGGGAGTGACGGCCCTGGAGTCCGTGGGGATTGAGGTGGACCCGGTGAGTCAGCGGTTGAAGCGGCTGCCGGCTGTGCGGCTCAAGCGCCTGGCGTCCGAAAGAGGGAGATAGCTACCTGGAGGGGGTAGCCCTCACCGCGGCTAATGCTCCCAGTCCAGGATGACGCCCAGCCACTCGGCCGGCCCCTGCGCCATCCGCGCAAAGGCAGCCGGCGCTTCCGCAGCCGGCGCCACGTCGGTGATGAGGTTGTCCACCTTGAGCCGACCGGCAGCGATCAGTTCGAGGATGCCCAGGCGGTTGCGCGATTGCGTCCACGGGAACGTGTGATGTGGCAGCAGGGGAGCACTGGGCTGAAAGGCCCCGATGACGGTCAGTTCCTTGCGCTGGAGCTCATCGAACAGCGAGATTTCGACCGTGCCGGGGAGACTCCCCACAATCACGATGCGGCCGCCCACACCTGCTATCCGCAGCAACGTGGGAAATGTCCGCGGCGTGTTCGTGCATTCGCAGCCGACGTCCACGCCGCGCCCGGCGGTGATTCCCTCCACCGCCGCGATGACATCCTCGGTCGCCGCGTTGATTACGGTATCGGCACCGTTTGCACGCGCCGTAGTCAATCGCTCCTCTACGAGGTCAACGCCGATGATCGGTCGCCCACCAGCGAGCCGTGCAAGCTGCATGGTCAGCTGTCCAACGACACCTTGGCCCATCACCACAACCGACTCATCAAGGGCAATGGCAATCTTGCGGACACCGTGCATCGCCACGCTGCCGAGCACGGCGAACGTAGCCTGCTCATCGGTCAGGCCCGCGGGGACCACTTGCAGGTACTCCGGGGCGCGATGCCCGGGCTTGCCGGCCGGTTGGTCGCTCAAGTCAACGAGTGCATGGCTGGCATGGCCCTTTTGGGTCGCTACCCGGTCGCCGGGCTGCACCGCTTTGACCGCCGCGCCGACCTGCTCGACGATTCCGACGAACGAGTAGCCGGGGCGCACCGGAAAACGGGACGGGCCGCTCGGGGCGATACCCTGGAAGCCTTTGACCTCGGTGCCGGCGCTGACCAAGGTGCGTGTCGCGCGGACCAATACTTGGTGCGGCGCCGGCGCCGGGAGGTCAAATCGCTCCATCTCCCCGCGGCCGGGGCCGGTGAAGGCCAGCCGGCGTGCCCCACGCACCCCGCTTGACTGTGTATTCATACGCCCAACTCCCGGCGTTGGTGGGCGCATACACGCCCGTCCGCAGTCCAGCCCCGTGCAGCGTAGTAGCCGGCGATCATCGAATCCAACTCCCCCTGGGTGAGCACGGTGCCGCTGGCCGGGCCGTCCGGCAGCGGCTCGGCCAGTAGGCGCGGCGGCAGCGTGTCATCTGTGCGGTGCCACCCCTCGCGCTCGTTGTAGACCTTCTTGAGCGTACTAATCCGGGCGCCAACCTGCCGCACCTCGGCAGCGTCCACGTCCCAACCGGTCACGAGGCGCCAGAAGTGCGCGGCGTCGGACCAATAGTCGTCGAGACACTTGCGGATGAACTTGCAGAGGATCAGCGAGTCCATCACCGCTTCCCGGTCCTCGGCCTCCGCGGCAAGCTGCCCGCGCGAGGCGTCGGCCGCGAGGCGATCCACTTGCGTGGAGAAGTCGGCTTCATAGGTGGGCACGCGATTGTGGCAGGCGCCGCGCGACCCAATCGCCAGACCCAGCGCCATCGTCTTCAGGCTGCGCGGCTCGTAGCCGGGCAGCTCCAGCCCCTTCACGTGCATCGCCCAGTCCGCCGAGCCGTGACCGACGTGGGTAGCCGCCCGGCGTGACCCCTCCGCCAGGAGGTGTCCAACCCCTGCGCGGCTGCCGATGCGCTCGACCAGCGTGGCTACGGCTTTCTTGCTCCCGAAGCGGAGGTCCAGACCGTCGAGCGCGCTGCGATCCAGCACCCCGCGCTCGGCGCCCTCCATCGCCCACGCAATCGTGCCGCCGGTCGAGATCGTGTCCATGCCCAGCTCATCACAGCGGGCCGCGAGATGGAGCACAAAATCGGGATCGTCAATGCCGAGCAATGGCCCCAAGGCAAAGAGTGTCTCGTATTCCAGGCGCCGGCTCCGCTGGTGCTCCTCGCCAGCGCCATTCCCACCGGCGGCGCGTTTTCCGTTCGATACACGAAAGAGCTGCTCGCACCCGATGGTGCAGTTCGCGCAGGCCGTGCGGCGCACGTAACGGTCCGTATGCAGGCGTTCGCCGCTCAGGCGCTCGGCGCCCTCGAACGTGGCCTGCTGAAAGTTGCGCGTGGGCAGCGTCCCGAGCCGGTCGAACGTCAGCAGATTGGCAACGGTGCCCATTTCGCGGTACTTGGCCGTATCCGGCCCCAAGCTACGCTCCCGCAGCCGCTCCGCCGTCGCCGCCAGCGCCTCCGAGTGGGCAACGGGCACCGACCAACCGCCGCATAGGGCCAACGCCTTGAGGCGCTTGCTGCCCATGACCGCGCCCGTACCGGTGCGCCCGGCGTGGCGTCCATCGTTACTGATCGTCGCGTAGCGCACCAGCGACTCGCCGGCTGGCCCTATTGATGCAACTCGCCAGCGCGGGCCCAACTGCGCCCGCACGGCCGCGGCGGTGGCAGCGGTGTCATAGCCCAGGAGATCGCTCGCATCGAGAAACCGCACGGTCGGCTGCGCCTCCTGCGGTCCCAGCCACGAGATCGCCACCGTGGACCAGCGTGCTGCTGCACCCAGTAACACCACCGCATCAAAGCCGCAGCGTTTCAACTCCAGTGCCAGATGGCTCGACGAGAGCGAGTCGCCGATAAAGCCGGTCAGCGGCGACCGGGCTGCGACGATGAACTTGCTCGTGGTGGTTAGCGGCGTACCAACGAGAGGGCTGCCCACGAACAGCAGAGCGTTCTCCGGGCCGAGCGGATCGGCCTGCGGCGGCGTCAGGTCGTAGAGCAGCCGCGTCGCCAGTCCGGTGCCGCCCAGCACCGACCGCAGCATCTTGGCCGGCAGCGGCTCCACCCGCCACGCCTGCCGCGTCAGGTCCACGACGAGCATCCGACCGTGATAGCCGCAAAGACGGTCACTCATGTTGCAGCTTTTTCTCACCGCCGCGCTGCCATCACCGATTGCCCCCGGCCGCGCTGGAGATCAGCAGGAGCCGGTCGCCATCGAATAGTGGCGCATCCGTCCGATCAACGAACTCACGACCGTTGCGGTTGAGCAGATAGCCGGTGCAGAGCGAGCGACCATCCGGCGTGAGCACCGGCCCCACCAATGCCGGACACGCCGCGGCGAGCGCACTCAGCGCGTCCGCGACAGTCGCCGCCCGACACCGCCCATGGTCACCGCATCGCTCGCCCAGCCGCACCTCGACTGCGCGCCGCGCCGCCCGCAGCCGCGCCACCCCCAACAGCTCAACCGTGCAGCGCATCGCGGCCCTGCCTGTCTACGTTACGCGGTCCGACACCACGCTAGTCCATTATTGGCTTGCATTCCGGTGCTCGAATAGCTTGCGACACTTGAGTATACCGCCCCCTTCGTTCCAATCCAGGTAGAAAGGACGCGCTTGATCGCGATTTGGATGCCGTGTATGAAGCTCCCACCGTTGCTTGTAACTGCGCGAGCCAAGCCTTGCGGTTCAGCACGCCTTGCGGAAGGTCAGGCAGTAGTGGTGGACGGTGTTGCTGACCCAGGCGTTGCCGTAGCCATACGGCGCCAGCCGCACATCGTCTTGGCACCAGAACCGCTCTGGACACACCTGGAGAAACTCCCCCAGGGCAGCAGCCAGGTCCCACGCGAGCGGGTAGATCGTGCCTTGCTTCTTGACGTTCTTGACGACGACCGTGAGGTAGCCGCCGGGACGCAGCCGCGCAGCCACCTGCCGATAAACCCGCACGAGAGAGTCAACAAACGGCCCATACGCGGCGACATTGCCGACGTCGCGCGGATCGTCGCCGTAGCTGACGTGCAGGCCACGCTGCCGGCGTCCGCGCTGCGTCATTGCCCCGCGCATGTTGAGCATGTCCCAGTACGGCGGGCTGGTGATGCAATAGTCCACCTGCGCCGGTACGCCCTCGACGGCCGCGAGCCGCAGCGCATCGCCCTCGACCACGCGGGCCATCCCCGGGGTATCTCCGGTCGCGGCGAGACGCCGCCGGGCGATGGCCGCGTACTCCGGGTTTAGTTCGACCCCGAACCCGCGCCGGGCCATCCGCTGGCAAGCCAGCAGCGTGCTGCCGGTTCCGACCATCGGATCGAGCACCAGGTCGCCCGGCTGTGTACACCGCGCGACGAACTCCGCGACGAGCGTTTCGGGATAGGTGGCGGGATGCGTGAGCTTGCCCGGCTCCCGCGGCGGCGGCCGGGGCACAAACCACGAGCATAAGCGCGGCCCGGTCAGTGGTTGGTGGTCGTTGCTCCGTGGCCCGTGCTGCCCGACTTCCGGCCACCGGTGACTGGTGAATGGCTCCTGGCGACGGGCCGCTTCCCGGCGGAAGTTCAAGGCGTAGTAGACCTGCCCGTCGGTCTCGAAGTGCGGCGTCTGCCCAGTTTCGGCCGGCGACCGGCAGCCGATCTTTTCGTCCTTCAGGGTGAACCTGCCGCCGAGATACCGCGCCAACTCCCAGGCAACCGGCACCAGCACGCCGTCCTGCTGCCGGTTGTCAATGAGGACGGTCGCATAGCTGCGCTCGCGCAGCATGTCCGATTGGCCCAATTCGGACCAGAACGGCGCCGTCCGTTGCAGGAACGCCCGCAATGCCGGCAGTGTCGGCAGCCGGCCTCGGAGATCAACGAGCACATAGTCGGCCGGCGGCTGCGGCGCGGGCCGATCAGTGCCCCACACGACCACGCGGCGGCCGGCTGTCCTAGCCGCCTCAACCACGGCACACTCGGCGGGCGCGCCGGCCAACGTCAGCACCACGGACGGCGTGCCATCGGGCCGCAGTCGCTTGGTGAAGAAGCGGATGCACTCCTCGTGTACTGCAGGGTGATCGCGAAACCAACTCTTCTGAAAGGGCAGCCAGCGCTTGCCGTCGAGGTCGTTCAAGCGATTGACGACGCGCCGCGGCGTGGTCCGGGCGACCCGACCCACCTCATCGCCATGGGCCACAGTTGGTCTCATGCCTTAGGCCTACCAGCGGCTCAGTATAGCGGCAGCCCAGCCGGCGACTTGGCGAGCCGGACAGAGCCATGCTAAGGTCCGCTGCCGGTTGAGCGCGACCCGGCTCGGCTGCATCATCGGCTGGAGTTCGAGGGAGTGCGGCCGAGCCGATCAAGAGAGCAACGTCGTGGGCGCAATCGCTACGGAAGTTGTCTCCGGCCTCGCCATCGCTCAGGATACCCGTATCGTCCTGACGGTCATTGACGGTCTGGGAGGGCTGCCGCATCCCGAGACTGGCAGAAGCGAGCTGGAGACCGCCCGGACTCCGCACCTCGACAAGCTGGCTGCCGGTTCCGTACTCGGTTTGATCGACCCGGTGGGTGCAGGCATTACCCCCGGCAGTGGGCCTGGTCACCTCGCGCTGTTCGGCTACGATCCGGTGCAGCACCAGATCGGGCGCGGCGCCCTGTCAGCATTGGGACTCAACTTCCCCTTGCAGCCGGGCGACGTCGCTGCCCGCGGGAATTTCGCCGCGGTGGACGCGCAGGGACGCATCACCGACCGGCGCGCCGGTCGCATCCCGACGGAATTGAGCGCCAAGCTGTGTGAGCGACTGCATGACATCGCCGTACCGGGGGCGGAGTTCTTCGTGCAGCCAGAAAGCGGCTACCGTTTTCTGCTGGTGATGCGCGGTGCGGGGCTGTCCGCTACCCTGACCGACAGCGATCCGCAGATCACCGGTCGGCAACCCCGGCCGGTGCAGCCGCGACAAGTGGAGGCAGCCCATACGGCGGAACTGGTCAATCGGTTCATCGCGCAGGCGCACCGGATTCTCGCAAACGAACGCCCGGCCAACGCTATTTTGCTCCGTGGTTTTGCTGAGCGGCCCTCGCTCCCGTCGCTCACGGAGCTATACGGCTTGCGCCCGGCGGCCATCGCCGTCTACCCGGTGTATCACGGGCTGGCGCATCTCGCCGGCATGACGGTGCTGGACACGGGCACCGACTTCGCAGCCGAAGTCGAGACGCTGCGAAAGCACTGCGCCGAGTACGACTTCTTCTACATCCACTACAAGTGGACCGACAGCGCTGGCGAGGATGGGGATTTCGACCGCAAGGTCGCGCTCCTCGAAGCGTTCGACGCACAGGTCCCGGCACTACTGGATGTCACGCCGGACGTGCTCGTAATCACCGGCGACCATTCCACGCCGGCGGTCATGGCAGCGCACTCCTGGCATCCGGTCCCGTTCCTGCTTCACGCCAAGACGGCGTTTCCCGACCAGACAACCACGTTTTCTGAGCGTGCCTGTATGCAAGGTGGCCTGGGTCGCTTCCCGGCAACCGATGCGATGCCCCTGATGCTGGCTCACGCCAACAAGCTCGCCAAGTTCGGGTCCTGAGCCAACGCCGCCCATGTAAGCTATGGTGATGCAGACTGAGCGTGTCACCATGAGCCGCGCGCGTAAATCCAATGCTGGCGGCAACCTGGATGCGCGGCGCCGGCTGCCCAGCGTGGACCGGCTCCTCAACGCGCCGCCGGTTGCGGCGCTCGCCGAGCACGTGTCCCACGATGTGCTGGTGGACGTTGCCCGCGTAGTGCTTGCTGCGGCCCGTCAGGAGGCGATTTCCGATGCGCCACCTCCTCTGGAGCACCTCGCCAGCCGCATCGTCGCGCAGGTCGAGCGCATCTTGGCACCATCGCTGCGGCGCGTAATCAATGCGACCGGCATCGTCCTCCATACCAACCTCGGCCGCGCACCGCTGAGTGTAGCGACACAGCGGGCGATGGCCGCCGCGGCCACCGGTTACTCCAACCTGGAATACGACCTCAGTGCCGGCGAGCGCGGCAGCCGGCACGTGCATGTCGAGACACTGCTGACCCGGCTAACCGGCGCCGAGGCGGCGCTGGTCGTCAACAACAATGCGGCCGCGCTGTTGCTGGTGCTCTCGGCGCTCGCAGCCGGACGAGAAGTGATCGTCTCGCGCGGCCAGGCGGTCGAGATCGGTGGCGGGTTCCGCATTCCCGACGTACTGCGTCAGAGCGGCGCCCGGCTGGTGGACGTGGGCACGACCAACCGCACCCGGCTCGCCGACTATGCCGACGCAATCACCGCCGCTACGGCGCTGCTGCTGCGTGTCCACACCAGCAACTTTCGCGTCGTCGGCTTTACGGAAAGCGTGCCACTCTCGGCGCTCGTCCGGCTGGGGCATGAGCGCGCGGTAGCGGTGGCCGACGATCTAGGGAGCGGCTGTCTGCTCGACACCGCTCGCTTTGGCTTCGGCGGGGAGCTTCAGGAGCCGCGGCCACAGGACAGCGTGGCCGCGGGCGCCGACGTGATCTGCTTCTCCGGCGACAAGCTGCTCGGTGGGCCGCAAGCCGGGCTGATCGTCGGGCGGCGCGAGCCGCTGGCGGCGCTGCGGCGCCATCCGCTGGTGCGGGCGCTGCGCCCGGACAAAGTGACCATCGCCGGACTGGTCGCTACCCTCCAGCACTACCAGCGCGGTGAGGCCGAACGAGAGCTACCGGTGTGGCAGATGATCGGCGCCGACCAAGAGACACTGGCACAGCGGGCGCAGCGGTGGGCGGCGGCCATCGCGCGGCAGTCGCGCACCCTGGAGGTGAGTGTGCGCCCAGCGGAGTCGGCCATCGGTGGCGGCTCGCTGCCGGGCATCACGCTGCCGACGGCCGTTGTTGCGCTACGGCCCCAGCAGCACACTATGGAGAGTATCGCAGCGATCCTGCGGCAGGCGACGCCGCCTGTCGTCGGCCGCATCGAGCGGAACGCGCTCTTGCTCGATCCCCGCACCGTCCTCCCGGACGACGAGCCGGCCCTCCTCGCCGCCATCACGGCGCTGTAGCACCGCCCGCACCACACCGCCGTACAGCGCCGTGGCCCACATGTACGTGCTGGCCAAGTAGGGCACGACCGGATTGCTGCGAACGGCAGCCGTCCGCTATACTCTGCGGGGCCTACTACAGCAGCACCGCCGGAGAGGCGGAGTGTGTTGCGCTCTTGCCCGGTGTATCAAGCACGTGCATGACGTACAGCGCCCCCGCCTACCTTGTCCAGGTAAAGAGGCATTCGGCGCCCTCCGATTGTCGTCTCGCGGTCAAGGGCCTGATCTCGCTTGCGCTAGCTTGGCACAGTAGCCACTCAGCATACAGTTGCACGGAGGAGCACGGTTTACATGGCTAACGTCTCGATGAAGACTCTCTTGGAGGCCGGCGTACATTTCGGCCACCATACGCGGCGTTGGAACCCCAAGATGCGGCGATTCATCTTCGCCGAACGGAACGGTATCCATATTCTCGATCTCCAGCAGACGGTCCATCGTTTGCAGGCCGCGTGCGAGTTCCTGCGCGATCTCGTCATCGCGGGCGAAAACGTGTTGTTCGTCGGCACCAAGAAACAGGCGCAGGAGACCATCGAAGAAGAGGCCAAGCGCGCCGGCCAACCCTACATCAATCAGCGTTGGCTTGGTGGGCAGCTTACGAACTGGCAGACGATCCAGTTGCGTATTCAGTATTTGCAGAACCTGAAGTACCAAAAGGAGCGCGGCGAGTTCGAGCTACTCCCCAAAAAGGAAGCGATCAAGCTGCAAGAGCAGCTCAACCGCCTGCACCGGATCTTCGGTGGTATTGAGACGATGCGCGACTTGCCGGGCGCCGTCTACATCGTGGATACCAAGCACGAGCATATCGCCGTGGCCGAGGCGCGGCGCTTGGGTATTCCCATCGTGGCGCTGGTCGACTCCAACTGCGACCCGACGGAAATAGATTGGCCCATCCCGGCCAACGACGATGCCATCCGCGCCATTCGACTGATTACCGGCCATATCGCCGACGCCTGCTCCGAGGGGTTCCAGGTCCGTGGCGCCGTGAGCGAGGACGAGGCTGCGGCCGACCCGGACGCGGAAGACGACTCTGACGTGGGGTTGTCTGCGCTAGAGGAAGAGTACGTGCCGGAAGCGGATCAAGAGACCGGCAGCGAGTTCTAGTCGGCCGCCGCAGCAGTAGCCGGCACATAGCACTCGTGCCGTCGCCAGCGTGGGCAGCGCCAAGCGGATCCTGCCACCCGAGTCGTAGTCGTATGGTGCGCCTCGACCCGGCATCCGGCACGAGGTCCCGGCGAGGCGATGGAAGCAGCGGCCGGGTGGTGCCGGACAAGTGACTGCGGACTGCGCCGGCCGTCTCTTTGAGGGCGGCTGCCGGCGCGCCCCACGCTCAGTCGCGCGCTATTCAGTATGGTATGCACCAACGCGCGGCGATAACTATGACCCCGGCCGCCGCCGCCGAGGAAAACAACGAGGGAAAAACAACGATGGCAGTAACAGTCGAGATGGTACGCCAACTCCGGGAGGAAACCGGCGCCGGCGTGATGGCGTGCAAGCGGGCACTTACCAAAACCGATGGGGATATGGCGGGTGCCAAGAAGCTGCTGGAAGCAGAGGGCCTGGCCGCCGCCAGCAAGCTGGCCCAACGCGCGACCAGCGAAGGGCGGGTTGCCGCCTATGTACACCCGGGTGATCGTATCGGCGTGCTCGTGGAGCTGAGTTGCGAGACCGACTTTGTCGCCCGCACGAGCGAGTTTGCCGATCTGGCGCACGAGGTCGCGTTGCAGGTGGCGGCCATGCAGCCGCTCTACGTCAGCGAAGCTGACCTGCCAGCGGACTCCCCTGACCGGGAGGACCTGACCCCGGATCGGCGGGCCACCCTGTTCCTGGCCGAGCAGCCCTACATCCGCGATCCCGGCAAGACCATCGGCCAGTTGGTAACGGAAGCAAGCGCAAAAACGGGAGAGAACATCCAAGTGCGTCGCTTTGTGCGCTACGAGTTGTCGCAGGCGACCGACCGGTCGGAGCAAGCGGAGTGACGTACCGGCGCATCCTGCTGAAACTCGGTGGCGAAGCGCTGGCGGCGGCCGGCGAGTACGGGATTCATCCGCCCACCGCCGAGCGACTAGCACGCATGATCGCCGCCACGGTCCGCGAGACGAGCGTAGAAATGGCTATCGTGCTCGGCGGTGGCAACATCTGGCGCGGCGCAACCGGCAGCGCGCAGGGCATGGACCGGCCCACCGCCGACTATATCGGCATGTTGGGTACGGTACTCAACGCGCTCGCTTTGCAGGAAGCGCTGGAGCGAGTCGAGGGCATGGTAGTCCGGGTGCAAACGGCCATCGAGATGCGCGCAGTCGCCGAGCCGTACATCCGGCGGCGAGCCGCCAACCACCTTGAGGATGGCAAGCTGGTGATCTTCGCCGCCGGCAGTGGCAACCCCTTCTTCACCACCGACACCGCCGGGGCGCTGCGGGCTATGGAGATTGGCGCCCAAGCGCTATTCAAGGGCACGAACGTGGACGGTGTCTACGACCGCGATCCTTCCAAGCACCCGGACGCACGGCGCTTCGAGCGCCTGAGCTATATCGAGGCCGTGAATAGGCGTGTCGGCGTCATGGACAGCACGGCCATCACTCTCTGCATGGAGCACAATCTGCCCATCCTGGTCTTCAAGCTGGACGAGCCGGGCAGCTTACGACGGGCAATCCTCGGAGAGCAGATCGGCACGCTGATTGCCAGTCCGGACTGGTCCCCCGGCGCTGCGGCGCAGACATGGCAAGACGATGATACGCCGGGCGTGCATCATCCGCTAGAGTCCGATGCAGTGCGGTCCAGGCAATCTGTGGGGGTGGGATGATGGAGCAAGAGTTAGCGACGGAAGTATTGAGCGACGCAGACCAGAAGATGCGGACGGCCGTCTCCGTGCTCGGGTCCGACCTCCAGACCATGCGGACCTCACGGGCTTCACCGTCGCTCGTCGAGCGTCTGCCGGTAGACTACTACGGCTCGCCGGTCCCGCTGCAACAGTTGGCCGGCATCAGCGTGCCGGAGCCGCGCCTCATTGCGATCCAACCGTGGGACCGCACGACCCACGATGCTATCGAGACGGCCATTCAGCAGTCGGACCTGGGCCTGACCCCCTCGAACGACGGGAATATCATCAGAATTGTGCTGCCCCCGCTCACGGAAGAGCGCCGCCGTGACCTGGTGCGGGCGGTACAGCGGCGCGTCGAGGAGGGGCGGGTAGCCATCCGCAACGTCCGGCGACAGGCGTTGGCTGACTTACGGGAGCTACAGCGCGAACGGCTGATGACCGAAGACGACCTGCGCTGGTCCGAGAACCGCCTGCAAGAGTTGACGGATCGCTCGGTGGAGCAGGCCGGCCTCCTGGGCGCAGACAAAGTGAAGGAGCTATTGGAGGAGTGATCCGGTCCCCAGTCGTTAAAGGGTGACAAGCAGCGGGGGGTAACAGGGGACGTATGACAGCTTCCGTGGACAACACGCCGGGTCTGCACAATAATTTGGGAAGCGGTGGCGCAGGCTTGGCAACGCCGGAAACGACGACTGGCAACGGGACAAGTGCGCCGGCAACTGGCAACGTATGGCCCGCAGAGTTTCCGCGCCTGTGCCGCGTGCCCACGCATGTCGCCATCAAGATGGATGGGAACGGCCGTTGGGCACGGGCACGTAACCTCCCCCGGATCGCCGGCCACCGGCGCGGCACCAAGAACCTCCGTCCCATCCTGGAAGCCTCCGTGCAGTTCGGCATCCGCATTGTCACCGTCTATGCCTTCTCGACCGAGAACTGGAACCGGCCACGGGCCGAAGTGGACGCGATCCTCACGATCCTCGGTGAGGCGATCAAGCAGGAGACACCGGAACTGCACGCCAACGGCGTACAGATTCGACATCTCGGCTCGCTAGAGGGGGTGCCCACGCACCTCGCTGACCGCATCCAAGAGGCCCTCGCACTCACCTGCCACAACCAACGCCTGATCCTGAACGTCGCGTTCAACTACGGGGGGCGAGCGGAAATCGTGCGGGCACTCCGAGGGATCATTCGCGCCGGTCTCCCGGCAGAATCCATCACGGAAGACATGGTCAGCCGGTATCTCTACACGGCGGGGCAGCCGGACCCCGATCTGATTATTCTGCCCGGTGGTGAGATGCGCTCCTCCAACTTCCTCACGTGGCAATCAATCTATAGCGAGGTCTACGTGACCCCGGTCCTCTGGCCGGCTTTCGGTGTGTACGAGTATTATCAAGCGTTGGCGGCCTATAGCCAGCGCGTGCGGCGTTTCGGGCGTGTCTTGCCGGAGACCACCGGCAACCACCAGCCGACGGGCGCTCCCGGCGCAGCCACACCCAATGGGGCTGCCGATCTCGCACCCGGCTAGCTGCCGTGAACGACTAGGCGCCCATAGCGGCTCGGCCTGACGACACCCACGATGGGTGCGGCGCCTGACGCGCCACCCTGACCATGAGTAAACAGCAGGCACCGCGCACGGCCCCGGTCCGCCGGCTCTCGGCACGCTGGCTCCTCGCCCTGCGGCGGCGCCTCGCTTCGGCGCTCGTCATCGCCCCCGCAATTCTCGTGTCCTCCTACTTCGGCGGCCCGCTCTACCTCCTAGCGGCGATACTCATCACCTATTTGGCGCTGCGCGAAGTCTACGCGCTGGCGGAGCACGCGGGGTGGCAGCCCCGCCGCCTGCTCGGCTATCCCCTGGCGCTGCTGCTCTTGGCCGTGCTCGGCGGCGACCATTTGCTCGGATTCGAACTGTTTGGCGAGTGGCGTGGGTCGGCGAGTCAGCTACTCATCACTGCCGGCATCGTGGTGCCGCTCAGTTTCGAGATATTCCGGCGCTCGCCCGGCCGCCAGGGTGCCACCAGCGCGGTAGCCACGTTGAGCGGCTGTCTCTATGTCGCCTGGCTGCTGGGGCACTTCATCCCCCTGCGCCTGGTCGGACCGGCCGAGGCTGGGCGTGGATGGGTGTTCTACGTGCTGGCAACTACTTGGGCTTACGATACAGCAGCCTACTTCACCGGGTCATTCTTGGGACGACACCGCTTCCTGCCCCAAATCAGCCCTAACAAGACCTGGGAAGGCGTCGCCGGTGGCACTGTCGCTGTCGCGCTCGTGACCGTTGCCGGTGGCTTACCATTGACGTTCTGGGGCTGGCAGGCACTCCCGCTCTGGCACTGGCACGCCATACCGCTCGCCCTCGGCGTCGCCGCCGCCGCCCAGATCGGCGACCTCGCCGAGTCCCTTATCAAGCGCCAGGCCGGCGCCAAGGACGCCGGCGGCCTCATCCCCGGTCACGGCGGGATGCTCGACCGGATAGATAGTCTCCTTTTCTCCGTGCTTGTCGTATATTACTATGTGACGTTAGTGGTCGTTCCGGCCGGGTGACCGGCGCCGGCAAATCCACCCGGCCGCCTCGGACCCAATCCGGCTCAACCCAACGAGTACACGCAGCAGAGCTACCATGAAACGTGTTGCCATCCTCGGTTCAACCGGCTCGGTTGGTCATCAGGCGTTGAACGTCATTCGCGCCCAGCCCGCCTCTTTTACGGTCGTCGGGCTGGCAGCGGGGCGGAATCTGGCGCTGCTGCGCGATCAGGCGCAGGAGTTCCGACCCGAGGCGCTTGCCCTCACCCACGCGCCGCCGCCGGCCGCACGGACGGACGGCCAAAACGGTAGCGCCTGGGCAGACCTCCAATCGTGCAGCCCTGATGGGGCACGGGTGTACGCGGGCGCGGACAGCCTGCGAGACCTCACCCTATCCACCAAGCCGGACATTGTGGTTGCGGCAACGACTGGCTTGGTCGGCTTGTCGGCTATCCTGGCCGCCTTGGAAGCCGGCATTGACGTGGCGTTGGCCAACAAGGAGTCGCTCATCGCGGCCAGCGACCTGCTCTTTGCGGCGGCGGGCCGGCGCGGCGCGGCGATCCTGCCCGTTGATAGCGAGCACAGCGCCATCTTCCAATGTCTCGTCGGCGAAGATCGCTCGCGCGTTACCCGCGTCATCCTGACTGCCTCCGGCGGCCCCTTCCGCACGCTGCCGGCCGCAGCGATGGCCAAGATCACCCCGGAGCAGGCACTAGCTCATCCGACGTGGCAAATGGGGCCGAAAATCACTATCGATTCGGCGACGCTGATGAACAAGGGGATGGAAGTCCTCGAAGCCGGCATCCTATTCGGTCGCACGCTCGACTACGTGGACGTGGTGATCCACCCCCAGAGTATTGTCCACTCGCTCGTCGAGTTCAGCGACGGGTCGGTCAAGGCCCAGCTCGGCTATCCCGACATGGAGCTACCGATCCAGTACGCGCTCGGCTATCCGCAGCGGCTCGCCAGCGATTTCCGGCCGCTTGATCTGGCCGCGCTAGGACAACTGACCTTCGAGGCGCCCGATCCGGTCCGGTTTCCGTGCTTATCGCTGGCCCGCGAGGCGGGACGACTGGGTGGCACGGCCCCCGCCGTACTCTGCGCTGCCGACGAGGTGGCCGTCCGGTGGTTCCTCGATGGCCGGCTGCCCTTCACCGCTATCGCCACGGTGATCGAAGCGGTGCTGTACGAGCATCCCCCGCAGGCGGTGGAGAGCGTCGAGCAGCTGCTGGCGGTCGAACGCTGGGCACTCGAGCAGGCCGAAGAAACCGCTCGACGGATGGCCCACCGCACCGGTCGTATGCCGGTCGGTGCCGAAACTCGGTAACATCCTAGGTATGTTCCTCACGATCCTTTGGTTTTTGGTCGTCCTCAGTGTGCTCGTGCTCGCGCACGAAATCGGCCATTTCGTCGCGGCCCGCCGCGCCGGTATCCGCGTGCAAGAATTCGGCCTCGGCATTCCGCCGCGGCTCTTCGGCATCCGGCGCAACGACACGCTGTTCTCGTTCAACCTCTTGCCCTTGGGCGGGTTCGTGAAGATGAAGGGCGAGAATGGCGCACCGACGGCACGGGAAGACACCTGGACGGAGTCGGAGTGGCAACGGTTCACCGCGCTGTGGACGATGGCGAAGCGGCTGCCGCAGCCGGAGGCTAGACGGAGGCAGATAGCGCTCATTAAGGCCTATAACCCCCCGGTCGAGGAAGATGACAGCGACAGTTTCGCCAGCAAAAGCCGCTCCCAGCGAGCACTCGTCCTCGTGGCCGGAGTCGGCATGAACCTGCTGATCGCCCCGCTGCTCTTCGCAGCCGCCTACATGCTCGGTGCCCCCTGCCACTCTTGCCGAGAAGTCCAAGTCCACGAGGTGCGGACGGACTCTCCGGCCGCACAAGCGGGCCTGCAACCCGGCGATATATTGCTGCGTATGGATGGCGAAACGATCGAGTACATGGCAGCGGTACGGGCCGTCGTCCAGCGATCGCTCGATCAGCCGCTGTCCATCACGCTCCTGCGTGACGGCGCCGAGCTGACCATCTCCGCGGTCCCGCGGGTCACCACGTCGGCGCCGCAGGGGGCGCTCGGCATTGCGCTCGGGCCACCAATCGTCAGGTACCCGCCTTGGGAGGCGCTCCCGCTGGGGGTACAGCGGACCGGCGAGCTGCTGGGTCTGCTCATCCGCGGCCTCTTCATGATCGTGACCGGGCAGCTTGCAGCCGACGTGGCCGGACCGGTGGGGATCGCGCGCCTCACCGGCGAGGCCGCACAAGACGGCTTGGCGCAGCTGCTCAACTTCACCGGCTTCCTCTCGCTCAACCTCGCCATCCTGAACCTCCTACCGGTACCCGGTCTGGACGGGGCGCGGCTCGCGTTCGTCGGGCTGGAGGCCCTGCGCGGCGGGCGGCGGGTCAATCCGGCCACTGAAGGCGTCATCCACATGGTTGGCCTGCTGCTGCTCATCATGCTGATGGTGTACATCTCGTATCGAGATATCGTCCAGATCATAGGGTAGCCGGCCCGACCGTAACCCGTCCGGTCTTGCTCGGTAGTCCGGTGCTATGGATATACGTGGCAGTGCCCTCGATCCGTCCGAGACCGCCGGTAGCTTGGCGACTTGGCCGGATGAGGCGATCATCTACTGCATCGCGGGCATCTGGACCGATACCTGGTGGGATAATCCGGTCGCCTGGAAAAGCTGGGTATGTGCCTTTCACGGTTGGTCCGAAGCGGAGTGGCAGCAATTCGCCACGCTCTGGGCGCAGACGCGGCAGTTGGCGCCACCCGCTGCCGACCGGGCGCGGTCGGCGCTCATGGCCACCTACCGCGTGTATTTCTACAACTGGCAACGCGCTCCCGGCGGCTCGACACACGGGGACGTGCGCCATGCCGCCCGGCAAGTTCGCTCGGACTTGCAGACGCTCCGCAACGTGGTGCTCGTGGGACACAGCAAGGGTGGTGCGGTTATCAAATACCTCCTCGGAGCCGACTGGCCCTGGGACGCTGGCACGCGCCCGCTCGGCGCGATATTCGTGGACGCGCCGCTCGATCCGCTGCGTGAGCTGGTCGGGGCGGCCTTCCGGTGGGGCCTGCGCCCGACCCTGCACTGGCAAGCACCCGCCGACGTGCCTTGTCTCACCATCAACAACTGGCTCGATACCTCCGGCGGGCAGCTCCGTGGCGTGGAAAACATCCAGGTGTGGCTCTGGAACGACAACATGCAGCCGTATCCCCCCCACGGCATGAAGAGCCGGCAGGCCCCGGAAGCGCTCAGTCGCCTGCGCGCGCTGATAGACGCGCAGCACCGTCGCTCTGCGCCGCATTCCCCGGCTGCTTCCCCATCGTTGAACGATAGGGAGGGAGCGTGCGATGGATGACCGGGCACCGGCGGTTGTTAGCACACAAGCAGCAGCTTCACCGGCAGGCAGCTCTCGGCACGGTCGTCGGCGTTGGGGAATCCTCTTGTTTGCCGAGATACTGGGTGCCAGCGCTACCGTGGCAACGCTGATGACGGGCCAGCCACCGAGCCTGCTTGCCGACCGCTACTGGGCCGGAGTCTTCACGCTCGCCACCCTCGGCAGTGCGAGCATCGCGGTACTGTACGTCCTTTGCCTACACGTCCTCGGCAAGCACCCGCGCGCTATTGCTATCCGGCGCGCGGCCCTGACGCTCTTACCGGCACTCCTCGGAGGTCTCATCACTGCTTTTACCGCTCTCGATCCTGACGTTGCCCAGGCGCTACGAGTCCTGCCACGGCTGCGCCTACTCATCGGCGTGGCGCTCGGCAGCATCGCCGCCGGCACTATCTGGGCGACGCTGCTATGGACTGCCGACGAAGGGCGCGGCTGGCTGCGTGTACTCCGGCTGTGGAAAGCGCCCGCTTTCTATACGGGCCTCGCCGGATTTCTGGTCTTCGTCGCCTCTGGTGGCGGCCACCTCTATAGCGCCGACGAGTGGGCGGCCTACGCCGTCGCACATTCGCTGGCGACCCGCGCGAGCATCCTCGTGCAGGACAACGACCCCTACCCGCTGCACCACATCGGGGTCCGTGCCGTCACGCCCCCCGGAGAGCAGCCGGCAGCCGGCTACACCAAGTGGCCGCTCGTACCACCGGTTGCTGCCGCGCCGGTCTATGCGCTCGCGCAGGCCGTTGGCTCGGAAGCCCAGCGTGACTCCGAGCTATACGCCAACGAGAAACGCGGCCGGCCACTCGTGCCGCTGCTCGTCGGCCCCGCCTGGGCGGCCGCCGCCCTCGCTGCGGTGGTCTGGTTGCTGCGCGGCGCCGGCTATGGCCTCGGTACGGCGCTCATCGTCGCCGGGCTGTTAGCCGTTGCCACGCCTTGGTGGCCATACTCGAAAACACTGCTCAACGTCGTGCCCGCAGGGTTCTTACTCGTCATGGGGCTTGGCGCCGCCGCACGCAGTCAGCCTGGCCGCTGGTCATGGCCGGTCGTAGCCGGGGTGGCTGCCGGGCTGGCCAGTGCCACGCGCTACGAGCTGCTGTTCCTAGTCGTGCCCATCGGCGCGCTTGTCGCCGCACAGTCCTGGTCCCAAACCCGTACCTCCCCACCGCGAGGCGCATTCGTGCCGGTAGTCGCCTATACCGGCGCGTGGGCTGCCGTCGTCGCCGTCGGTGTCCTGCTCCCGAATATGGTGACGAGCGGACATCCGCTGGACTTCGGCTATGGGAGCCAGCAGACGCTCGCCGGCTGGAGCGACAAGCCCCACATCGGTATCTACGGCACGCTGATGAGTCCGGGCTTTGGTCTCTTTGTCCATGCGCCGGTGCTCGCGTTGGCAGCACTGGCGTTGGTCTGGCTCCGAGAAGATGCTCCACATCTGGCAACCGTGATTGCCGCCATTGCCGTAGGCTGCATCCTGCTTTACGGCAGCTTTGGAGACTGGCGAGCCGGTGTGAGCTGGGGACCACGCTACCTGGTCACCATGACACCCATGCTCTGCCTGCCGTTGGCGGCCTTTATCAAACGCAACGCCCGCAACTACATGGCCATGGGCGCGCTCGCCGGGCTGGGGCTATGGGGTGCCGTAGTGAACGGGCTGGCCGTGCTGATTGACTTCAATCGTGGCTGGCAGAACCTCTGGGCGATGGATGCTTCGCTGTGGAGCATCACGTGGACACCCAATTTCTCGGTGATCGGCGCACAGTTGCGGCTGCTCCGCCTCTGGTATGGGCAGCAGCAGGGTAGCTTCGACCTTTACCTGGCCGCTCATGCCGGCTGGCTCGTGGTAGCTCTGCTCGCGGCCGCGGCGCTGGTGCTGGTGGTAGGCTTGCTGCGTACCGGTGGCGAATCGCTTGCATCTGACAAGCTAAGGCTGCACCGCCGCCGGAACGATTAGATCGTGCAGCTTTGGCCTGCCAGCACCGCCGACGCGGCAATAGGATTGCGCCAACCGGTGTCGTTAGCCCTTGGATAGCCTCGATCTCACCCGGATTCTCTGTATAGCACCATGACTCCACTACGTCGCCAATACCTGCGGCTCAAGCGCCAGCACCCGGACACCATCCTGTTCTTCCGGCTGGGTGACTTCTACGAGACCTTTGACGACGACGCGGAGCGGGCGGCGCGGCTGCTGCAGATCACCCTCACGTCGCGCGAAATGGGCCGCGGCAATCGCGTGCCGATGGCCGGAGTACCTGCTCACGCCGCCGATACGTATATCGCCCGCCTGATTGCCGCCGGCGAGCGGGTGGCCGTCTGCGAGCAGGTCGCGCCGGAGGCGCGAGCGCCAACACAGAGCGGTCAAGACACGCGCCGCGGCGCCAGGCGCTCCAGTACCGCCATGATGGACCGCAAAGTCGTCCGCGTGGTCACGCCGGGCACCGTCGCCGAACCGGACATGCTCACAGCAGCCCGGAATAACTACCTCTGCGCCGTCGCTGCCCATGGACGCCAAGCGGGTCTGGCGTATGCAGACGTGTCTACCGGAGAGTTTGCGGCCACGCAGTTCGGCGGCGAGCAATGGGCTACCGCGTTGTGTCAGGAGTTGGACCGGCTTCAGCCGGCCGAGGTGCTGGTCCCCAAGGGCACGGGTGGCGGCGACGGGCTACCCGATTGGTGGCCGCGGATCGAGTCCGGCGGCGGACCGCTGACCGGTCTGGTAACCCCTTACGATGGCTGGCACTTCGACCCGACGACGGCCGAGGAGGGACTGCTGGCCCGCTACGAGGTGGCCTCCCTGGAGGGGTTCGGCCTCGACCGCCAGCCGGCGGCCATCGCCGCTGCCGGGGCACTCGTCGCCTACCTGGAGCAGACGCACGCGCGGCTGCTGGCGTCGCTCGCCGAGGTGCGCTCGTACAACCCGGGCCGCTACGTCACCCTCGACACGTTCACGCGACATAATCTGGAAATCCTGGAGCCGGCGCAGCGGGCCGGCAGCCAGGCGGCGCGCCCGCCGACCCCATCCGACACCCCCCGCACAGGTAGTCCCGGCGGGCGGCGTCAGGAGGCCGCAGCAACCCTCGTCTCCGTCGTTGACCGGACCCGCACCCCGCTCGGCGCCCGCCTGCTGCGACGCTGGCTGAATCTCCCGCTCCGCGACCTCGCCGCACTGGACCGCCGCCACGACATCGTGGCCGCGCTGGTCGGCAACGGCCAGCTGCGGGCCGACCTCGGCGCAGACTTGCGGCGCGTCGGGGACCTGGAGCGCCTCACCAACCGGGTCGTCCAGGGATCGGCGCCGCCCAATGCGCTGGTCGCCATCCGCGAGAGCCTCCTGGCGAGCGAGCGCCTGCGGCAACAGCTCCCGCTCCCCGCGGCAGAGGGCCGGGGTGAGGACAACCAGAATGAGGGCAGCGACAGCGACGCAGCGGCCGTCTCCCCCACTCCACAAGTAGAGCGGGGGCCGGGGGGTGAGGTCAGTCCGCTGGCGCAGTTGCTGACGGCGATTGATCCGTGCCCGGAAATCGCCGCGCTGATCGAGCGAGCGCTGGCGGCAGCCGACGACGAGGCGGGAGGGACCGATGCGGTTGGTCCGGCCGGCGAAGGACGCTTGATTCGGCCCGGTTTTAGCGCGGAGCTGGACGAGCTTGTTACCGGCACCGCCGCGGCGCGCCGCTGGATAGCATCGCTCGAAGGCGTGGAGCGCCAGCGGACCGGCATCAAGTCGCTGCGGGTGGGCTACAACAAAATCTTCGGCTACTACATTCAGGTCAGCAATGCCTACCGCGGCGAGGTGCCGGCGGAGTACGTCCGTCGCCAGACGCTCACCGAGGGCGAACGCTACATCACGCCCGAGCTGAAGGAATACGAGACGCGCGTCCTCACGGCCCAAGAACGCATTGCCGAGCTAGAGCGCGACCTGTACGCCCGTGTGCTCAAAGAGATTGCCAGCTACCATCGGCGGCTCCAGCGCAGCGCGGAGGCCCTGGCACGGCTCGACGTGCTGCTCGGCTTTGCCGACCTCGCCGTGCAGCACCGCTACGTGCGCCCCGCGCTCGACGCGAGTGGCGAGCTGGAGATTATCGCCGGCCGGCATCCGGTGGTCGAGGCGGCGTTGGAGCAGGCACTGGCTGAGGATCGCCCCGGTCTCGCCGCTACGTCCGGCTTTGTCGCCAACGACTGCCGGCTCGATACCGCCGACCGCCAGATCGTGCTCCTGACCGGCCCGAACATGGCCGGCAAGTCTACGTATCTGCGGATGGTGGCGCTGATTGCGCTGCTGGCACAGGTCGGCTGTTTCGTGCCCGCAGACCGCGCGCGGATCGGTCTCGTTGATCGCATCTTCACGCGCGTCGGCGCCCAGGATGACCTGGCCACCGGGCGCAGTACGTTCATGGTCGAGATGCTCGAAACGGCGACCATCCTCCGCCACGCCACGCCGCAGAGCCTCGTCCTCCTCGACGAGATCGGCCGGGGAACGAGCACGTATGACGGGCTGGCTATCGCCCAAGCCGTGGTCGAGTACCTGCACAACCATCCCGACACACGCGCCAGAACCCTCTTTGCCACGCATTACCACGAGCTGACAGACCTGGAGCGGGCGCTACCGCGAGTCCATACGGCCCGGATGGACGTGCGCGAGGAAGGCGATCAGGTCATCTTCCTGCATCGCGTGGTGCCCGGCAGCGCCGACCGCAGCTATGGCATCCACGTCGCGCGCCTGGCCGGCGTGCCGCGGGCCGTCATCCGGCGGGCCGAGGCGGTGCTACATGCGCTCGAAGACGGCGCTCGCACCGAGCTACCGACCGAGCGAGCGACCGAGCCGGCGCCCTGCACCCAGCAGCCGGCCGCCAGCCCGGAGCTTGGCGCCATGCAGCTGTCCTTGTTCGCGCCACCACACGCCGTCGTAGAGCAGTTGAAACAGCTCGATGTCCTGGCGATGACACCGCTGGAAGCCTTGACCAAGCTCCACGAGCTACAGCAGAGCGTCCAGGACGAGTAGGACCACTGGCCGGCGCTTCGCAGCCGCCCCGGTTGTGAGGCTGTAATCGGGTCGCAATCGCCCCGAAATGTCCGGACCCTACACTGGCCCCGACCTAGGGCGCCATGATGGGGGGACAGCGCCGTCTCCTCGCCAACGACTGGGGACCATAGGGGGACCTATCTATGGCAGACTATCTCTTGTAGGGAAAAAGGAACGGAGAGTGATGGTGACAGGCCGATGAACCGTTTGAGCCGGCGCCGGCTCCTGCGGCGCAGCGCCGGTGCATTGCTGGTGGGCACCGCCGGCGCGGTAGCCCTGTCGTGCGTGCCCGGCGAGCCACCCTCCCCGGCCCCGGCCGCTCCACGAGAGCCGGTGCAGCTCCGCGTGCTCGTGCCGCGCCTGCAAGACACGCTCGTAGACCCACTCCCTGATTGGATGGAGGCGGCCGTCAAGGAGGTAAACGCCACCGAGCCGCCGGCCTACCGACTCACGGTGCAGGCATTGGACACGCCCGCTGCGGAGTGGGCGGAGACCATCAACACGCTGCGGAGCGCGGGCGCGCCGGCCCAGGACCTGCTCGCTGTCCACCTCGGCGACGTGCCGGCGATGCATTCGCGCCAGGCACTGCTCTCCCTGGAGAGCCAACGCAAACGCGAGCGGTCACTGGACTTGAACGACTACTACCGACCAGCGTTGGCGGCCCACTCGTGGCAAGACCGGCTCTATGCGCTGCCCGTCGTCGCCTCGCCCCAGATCATCTACTACTCCCAGGACCTGTTCACGGCCTTCAACCTGTCGCCGCCCCGCGCGGATTGGCGCTGGGACGACCTTTTGGTCACGGCGACGAAAATGAAGCGCGACCTCGACGGTGATGGCCGCGCCGACCGGTGGGGTTACTTTCAGCTGCCCGGGGTCCTGCTCACCGTCCCATACATCTGGCAGAACGGCGGCGCAGTGCTCGATCCCCAGGGCAACGTGCAGCTAGATCAGCCGGCAGCGGTGGAGGCCATCGAGTTCATCGCCCGCTTGCTGCAAGCGGCGGGTCCAAACGTCATCGAGCTGTTCCGTCCCACTCCCGCCGCCGGCGCCGGTAACACCCAAGTGACCCGCATTCAACTGGATGCGTCTAGCCTGGCCGAGTCCGTTTTGGGGCAGGTGCAGCTGGAACAGGTGGGCCTGTTGCCGTTCCATCTGTCCACCGGCCTCTTCTGGCGCTCCCCACCGTTCAACTTCAACCTGGCCGAGCCACCGCGCCAACGACAGCCGGCCACCATGCTGACGACCTCCGGTCTCGCCATTGGCGCCGAGACCGCGCACCCGGACGAATCGTGGGCCGCGCTCCGTGTACTGGCGGCCTCCCTGGAGCGCCGCGGCATGCTGCCACCGCGGAAATCGCTCGCCGGCAACTTACGGCAGATCGAACCGCGGCTGACGGACGGTGATATAGCAGTGATGCAGTCGGCGCTGGACTACGCGCGGGCACCGTCCTGGCCGCGCTACCACCAAGTGCGGGACATCCTGACCAGGCATTTGGACCTGCCCCTCCTCTTGGGGGCATTGGGTGCAGAATCACCGCAAACGATCGTCCGCGACGCCAGCGAGGCGCTGCGCCGGCTGCTCGCGACTACCTGACCGTAGATCACACCGCGACCGGCTCTTCTACTGTGGCCTGCTCTTGGGCCATGGCGGTGCGGCAGGTCCGGATGAACACGTCCGACGTTGTGGTAAACGTGCCGCCGAACTCTAATTCCCGAATGGCCTGCTGGGTGCCACGCTGCACATCCACCGTGTCGTGTCCTTCAACCGCTGTCGTACAGTCGCGGAGCAGCGTCAGGTGGTAGCCGCGGCTGGTGAACTCTTTCATGCCGTAGGGCTTATTCGGGACGCACATGTTCGTCGCAAACCCACAATAGAAGAGATACATGATCCGGCGATCTCGACAGAGCCGCTGCAATTGATGGCCGGTGGCGACCACGAAGTCATCAGGCTTCGGAGCCACCGTTGCGTCAATCATGCGCTCGGCTCTCTGTTGGTGGGTAGCCTCTATGGCCGGACAATCCGGCTGGGCCAGCGCAGCGTAGCGCCCCTCGCGGCGCCGAAACTCGCGTGGCGGCCAATCCGGTTCCTCCTGCGCGGGAGCGCTGAACTCCGTCTCACCAGCGTAGCGCACCCATTGGGGAAAGCGCCGGGCCACGTCGTCACCCGGCGCGTGTACAACGGTCACTCCCGCCCGCCGCGCCGCAGCCAGCACCGGGGCGATCTTCCCGCGGCAAATCTCCGAGGTCCGCGCAAAGTGACTCCGCAAAAAATGGTAGTCCCAGGCGTCCACCACGACGACCGCGGCCTGTGCAGTGGGAATAGAGAAAGCCTGCTCGTCGTGGGCATAATTGTGCTCGTCGCCCGGCACGTCGGCCGGCGTCGGCAACCAGTAGTAGCGTAAAGGTAGGTCGAGAGTGGTCATTGCGCGCTCCTCAATCCGCTCACGGCGTCCACGCCCGGCGAGGCTCACCATACCACGCCGCAATGGAACGGGTGCCGGGGCAACGGGCGGCTGCATCGGAGTGCCGGCCAACACCGTTGACACGCTGGAGGCGGTGGATTATGCGGCTCCGGCGCGTCAGTGGCCGGAGCCGATGCGCGGCGCGTAGACTGGACAACGACAGCACCCGTGGGAGGACGTGTGACGACAGACGACCAGGTTGATCGGCCGCGCGGCGTCTACCTGACGGCGGCAGTGATTACCCAGGATGCCTTCCGCGACGAGCGCGGCCGCACCCATCTCATCGGCATTTTCGACCGTCTCTCGACGCAGAGCTTCCCGCTCACCACCGAGTTCATGGTCTGGTGCAATATCAAGGGGCACGGCACAGCGACCATCCACTTGCGCCTCATTGACGCCGAGAGCGCCGCGCTAGTCACGACCGACCAACTGGTTGTCGAGGTGACACCCTTCAAGGGACACGAGTGGTTCCTGACGGTGCGGACGACGTTTCCCAGCGCCGGTCTCTATAAGCTCGTGGCGCTCGTAGACAACGAGCCGCAGCTTGAAGTGCCCTTGATGGTCTGGCAGGCTGGCGAGACGACGCCCGCGAGCGAACCAGCGCCGGAAGCGACACCCGATGAGTAAGCGGCGGCAGCGGCGCTCCGTGTTGCCGCTGCCGCACAGCAGACGAGGGCAGCCATGACGAGTCCCGCAGCCATCCGCGAACTGCAAGTCTTCTGCGATCTGCCGGCCGAGGCGGCCATCCGCGAGGCAGTGGTGTTCTTCACGGCGCGCGGCCTGACGATTACCCGGCAGGATGCACATTCGCTCGGCCTGCTTGGGCCGACAGTGGCCGCTTCATCCTCGATGGGTCGCCAGGCCCGCCCGCCCGCCGCGCCAGCCAGCGGGCAGCAGCCGCCCTGGCGACCGGCGAGCTGGGCACCGCTGCTGCAGCGGGACAATCAGGGCACGATGCGCGATGCCGGCGCAGTGGCGGCGGTCACGGCCCAGGTGGACCCCGGCAAATGCCGCGTCTGGCTGACGGTGGAAGGACAAGGTTCGGTCGCGGCCGCCGCAGCGGCGCTGGTCGCGCACTGGCGGCCGCGCAGTGCCGCCGCGGCGGCCGCGGTCACTGCCAAGGAGCGCAACGTGTTCACCGAACGCGGCTGGGCCGAGCGCGAGGCCGCCGTGCGCGCCAACTGGCGCAAGAGCGGCGTGCCACCAGCCGAGGTCGAGCACCGCCTCGCCAAGCTCCGGCAACGCTGGGCGCACATCGCCCACAAAACCGAGCCTGAAGACGAATAAGCGGATATCTCTGGTGCGGCGAGCGACCCATAGCACCCTCTCCCGGAGCGCCCTCCAGGGGCAGGTAGCGACCGTCCCCTTGCACAGCGGGGGGACCATAGGGGGCTAATCCCGCCAGCGGGTGATCTCCACCGCCGCGGCAGCGAGGATGCTGCCCTTGATCGGCGCTTCCGGCTTGCGTAGGCGCACACGCACCGCCGCTACCGGCGTCCGGTCGAGCACGGTCGCCGCGATGCGCGCCGCGACGGCCTCCAGCAGTTGACAGCTTGGCCCTTCCACGACATCGCGCGTCAGGCGGTACAACTGGGCATAGCTGACTGTGTCCTGGAGATCATCGGTCTCACCGGCCCGGCGCAGGTCGTAAGCCACCGCGAGGTCCACGATGAACCGCTGGCCAAGCTGCTGCTCGGCCGGATCAACGCCGTGATAGCCATAGAAGGCCATCCCCTCCAGGTGAATCCAGTCGGTAGATGTTGTCTGGGTTGGCGAGATAGTCATGTGTCTACACAGTCCATACCGGCGGTCGTGTGGCGGCGGCTACGGCCAACGGTCAAGCGAGCGTGGCATACTTTAACCGTTTAGAGGGCTACAGCACGCTACGCCCCGCCCCATGGAGGAACCACGCTGTGAACACAATGGATTACGACCTGCTCGTCGTTGGCGCCGGCCCGGCTGGCCTCTGTGCCGGCATGTACGGCGGACGAGCGAAGCTGAAGACCGGCATCTTGGAAAAGGGTGTCCCCGGTGGCGAAATCCTCAACACCGATATGGTCGAGGATTATCCCGGCTTCCTGAGTATCACCGGCCCGGACTTGGCGGCTAAGTTCGAGGCCCACGCCCGCAAGTTCGGCGCCGAGATCATCCCCGACCTTGCGCTCGAAATCTACTCGGAGGGCGACCAGCACATCGTCGTCGGCGAGGAAGCCACCTACCGCGCGCCGGCGGTGATCGTGACCGCCGGCGGTAATCCCCGAAAGCTGGACGTACCGGGCGAGGAGCGTCTGAGTGCCCGCGGTGTCTCGTACTGCGCCGTATGCGACGGCCCCTTCTTCGAGGGCCAGGACATTGCCGTCGTCGGTGGGGGCGACGCCGCCGTCGAGGAAGGCACCTACCTGACGAAGTACGCCCGTAAGCTGTACGTCATTCACCGGCGCGACGAGCTGCGCGCGCAGAAGATCATCCAGGAGCGCCTCTTTGCCCAGCCGAATGCCGAGGTGATCTGGGACACGGTCGTGGACGAGATTGGCGGCGATCAGCGGGTCGAGAATGTCACCTTGCGTAACGTCAAGGATGGGAGCACCCGCCGCCTCGACGTGGGCGCGGTGTTCATTTTCATCGGCTTCACGCCGAACAGCAACATCTTCCGCGACCACATCGAGCACACCGAGGCCGGCTACCTCATCACGAACAGCCTCATGGAAAGCTCTATCCCCGGCGTCTACGCTGCCGGAGACATCCGCGAGCAGCTCGCCAAGCAAGTCACGACAGCCGTCGGGGACGCGACTACGGCCGCACTGGCGGCAGAGAAGTACATCGAGGCAATGCGCCACGAGGCCGCCCACGCCGCCCCGGCCGCCGCCGGCTAACGGCGGCGTGGCAGTATTGGGCCTAGTCCCCGGCCCCCTCCCTGAATGGGATAGGTACGGGTTAAGCCGTAGGGGCGCAACATGTTGCGCCCCTCCTCCCCCTGCTGTGTGGGGGGACCATGGGGAGGCGCAGGGCGAGTCCGCCCGGCAGCAACCGCACTGGCAGAAGCACAGTGGCCTATCTTGAGGAAGACCCCTGGGACGAGCCGGACGAGGGCGACGACGCTGAAGGGCGGTCTACCTGGCGACGACCACTCTTGCAGTGGTTGCTCACAGCCATCGGGGTCGTGTCGTTGGGCCTGAGCCTTGTCCTCGTCATGCCCGGCTTGCCACTCCCGGGACCACGCCCCATCCTCGCCATCGTGCTCCTCATCTCGGTCGGAGCATGGCTGCTGCGGCTCGCGTGGCAGCGGTAGGGGAGCGTGCCGCCGCGCCCGTTCAGCCGTCGGGCCGGAACAGCAAGAGCAGGATCAGCACGGTCACGCCTACGGTGATGGCGCTGTCGGCCAGGTTGAAGACGCTGAACCCCGGCACCGCGATGAAGTCCACGACATAACCCAGCCGCACGCGGTCGAGCAGGTTGCCGAGGGCGCCGCCCATCTGGAGCGCCAAGGCAGTGCGGAGCAGGAATGCGCGACCACGCAGCGCCCGGTAGTAGAACACTACCGCCGTCATAATGGCGAGGGCTATCGGGATAAAAAAGTCCCCAAGCTCACGGAACAGGCCAAAGGCCATCCCCGTGTTTTCTATATAACGGAGAATTATGAACCCCGGCACGACGACGATCTCCCGGCCGGGGTCCGCGCCGGCCGGGCCAATCGTGACGGTGATGATGTATTTGGCCAGCTGGTCCAACAGGCACAGGGTCGCGGCGGCGCCGATCAGAAACCCGTAGCGTCTGGCCGCCGAGTCCCACGCTGGCGCCCCGACCGACGCGCCAGCCTCGCTCACCGCTGGCTGCTGGGTAGAGGACACCGTATCGCTCATCATGCTGCCGAGCCGGCGTTGCTCTCGACGGGGAAGCCCTCGTCATCGAGCAGGGACTCGATGCGCGCCAGGGACAGCAGGCGCTCGTCATACTCCACGGTGACGCGCTGCGCGGCAACGTCCACCTGCACCGCGGCGATGCCCGGCTGCGGCGTCAGCGCCTGCCTGATCGCGTGGGCGCAGTGGTCGCATGAAATCTCCGGCACGTTGAGTTCAGTTGTGGTCATTGGTCTTTGTCCTCCTCATGAGTAGGGTACCTCAGCGGGTATCTCACGGTAGCTCGACCCAGCGGCGCTCCCGCGACGAAACCTGCACCGCCTCAGCGGCCTCTTGTGCCCAGAGGCCGTCGGCAAACGTCGGAAAGTCGGTAGGCTTACCTTGTAGTGTACGCACAATCCGCGCGAGATGGAAGGCCGGATACTCGTCAAAGCTGACCTCCAGGGCGGGCGGTGGTGGTAGCAGTGTGAAGCTGCCACCCGGCTTGGCAATCCGCACCTCGGACGTGCCCTGGCGCTCATCAATCGCCTCTACGCTCCCCGCGCTGCCGTAGAGGGCAACATGTCGGTAGGTCTGCCGACCGTGTGCCACCTGGCTCAGTTGTACCATCCCGGTCACGCCGTTCTGCAAACGCACGAGACAGGAGGCCGTGTCGTCGGCGGTGACTCGTGTGCGGCCGCCTCGCGGCCCGGCACGCTCGCCGACCACGATGTCGGTCTGGGCACACACGGCGGCGATGTCACCAAACCACCAGCGCAAAAGGTCCAGCATATGCGTCCCGATGTCCAGCACCGTGCCGCCGCCGCGCTCCGCCTGCATCCGCCAGGCAATTGGGAGCGCCGGGTCGGCCCTAACGCCCTGGAGAAACAGAATGCTGAAGTGATAAATCGAGCCTAGCTCCCCGGCAGCGAGAAGTTGGACTATCTGCCGGTAGGATGTGCTCGACCGATACGAGAAGTTGACTGCCGTCGGCACCCCCCGTTGCGTGGCCGCCGTGTGCATCTCGCGTGCTTGGGCCACCGTCGGTGCCAGCGGTTTCTCGCACGCCACCGCCAGGCCGCGCTCCAGCGCCGCCATGACCAGCGGGTGATGGGTGTCGTTGGGCGTGGCTACGAACACCGCGTCGAGCGGCGTTTGCGCCATTAGCTCGACATAATCGTCGTAAACGGCACCCACACCGTACCGTGCGGCAATGCGCTCCGTCTTGTCGCGGGTTGGGCCGAACAGCGCCACCACCTCGGCGGCCGCGCACGCCGCCAACCCCGGCAGGATGACGCGCTGCGTGAACGAGCCAACGCCGGCGACGGCAATGCGGAGCGGGCGAGTAGTACCGGCCATCAGTCACTCAACGGCGGCCCCGCGGCGGCCGCGGCGGCCAGCGCCGCATCGCATTGCGCCCGTAGCTCCGCCCGTGCTGCCGCCGGGGTTTCGTCGAGCGGCACGAGCCACGTCCCGTCTTCGGCGCGGCGCTTGAACTCTACGGCCTGCTGCTTCAGATTGCGGGGGCTGACCGTCAGACGGAGGGGCATCCCGAGCAGGTCGGCGTCATTGAACTTGACCCCCGGGCTTTCGGCGCGATCATCGAAGAGCACGGAGAGGCCGGCGGCCTGCAAGTCCGCGTACAGTTGCTCGGCCGCAGCCGCCACCGGCTTGCGATTCAGGTTCAGGCCGACCAGATGCACGTCGTAGGGCGCAATCGGCGCCGGCCAGACGATCCCCTTGCCGTCATGGCTCTGTTCGATGGCCGAGGCGATCATCCGCGTGTGGCCAATGCCGTAGCAACCCATGTATATGGGCCGCTCCACACCGTCCGTGCCCAGGTACCGCGCACCCATCCGCTCGCTGTAGACCAGTCCCAGCTTGAAGACGTGACCCACCTCGATGCCGCGCGCCAAACTCAGCGTGCCGTCGCAATGTACGCAGCGGTCGCCGGGACGAGCGGAGCCGATGTCCACCACGCTGTCGGCCGTGTAGTCGCGGCCATAGCGAACGTTGCGGAGATGCATGTCCGGGCGATTGGCGCCCGCCACCAGATTGCCGGCTTCGGGAACCGAGTTGTCCACGACCACCCGCACGCCCTCTAAGCCGACGGGCGACGCCGACCCGGCCACCAGTCCCGCCTGCTGCACTTCCTCGTCGGTCGCCAGCCATAGGTCTACGCACTTCAGCGCGTTGGTGAGCTTGATCTCGTTGACCGGAATGTCGCCGCGGATCGCCACGAACACCAGCTCCGGCTCGGTCACGCCCGTACCATCTCCACGGGCGTGGGTGCAGCTATAGAACACCGCCTTCAGCGTGCCGCTTTGGGGAATATCGAGGAAGGCAGCCAAGTCCTCAATCGTCTTGACACCCGGAGTCTCGACCTCTTTGAGCGGCTCTGGCGCCTCGTCAACCACCTCGCGGACAAACTCCGCCCGCTCCAGGTTGGCGGCGTAGTCGCAGCCGGCACAGCGCACGATCTGGTCTTCCCCGCTGTCCGCGAGCATGATGAACTCGACGCTCTCCTTGCCCCCGATAGCCCCACTATCGGCTTCCACCGGGATCGTGGAGAGGCCGCAGCGAGCAAAGATACGCTGGTAGGCCCGGTACATGGCTCGATAGGAGCGGTCCATCGCCGCCTCGTCGGTGTCGAACGAATACAAATCCTTCATGGAGAACTCGCGCCCGCGGATCAGGCCCGCGCGGGAGCGCGGCTCATCGCGGAACTTCGTCTGAATCTGGTAGAGCCGCAGCGGCAAGTCCCGATAGCTACGCACCGTGCGGCGCACGAGATCGGTAATCACCTCCTCGTGCGTCGGCCCGAGGCACAGCAGCCGCTCGCGGCGATCCCGCAGGCGAAACAGGACATCGCCCATGATCGCGTCGCGGCCGCTTTCACGCCACAACTCAATCGGTTGCACTACCGGCATCAGCAGCTCTTGCCCACCGGCGGCATTCATCTCTTCGCGAATGATCTGCCCGATCCTCTGCTCTACCCGCAGCGCCAGCGGGAGCAGGCTGTACACGCCGGCGGCGAGCTGCTGAATGAGGCCCGCACGGAGCATCAATTGGTGGCTGATGGTATCGGTATCGGCCGGGACTTCGCGCTGGGTACGGCCGAAAAGACGAGAGAGACGCACTGCTTTCCCCCCTGGAGATTCGTTGGGACTAGGTTGAGGCTCCTGCATACCGCCCGGAGCCGTATTGGCCTCGGTACAAGGTTCATCATAGCTCAAGCTCGCCATCATTCACCACTACCCGGCCCGCCGGGCGCACCGGCAGCAGCGCCGGCCAATGCAATCTGCGGAGCGGTACACTGTGGTCGGCCCAACACGAGGGAGGCAACGTGACCATTCCGCTCCTGCTCGATACCGACATTGGCGACGACGTAGACGATGCGTTCGCCTTGCTGCTCGCCGCCCGTCAGCCGGCAATAGAGCTGCTGGGCGTGACGACCGTGTACGGTCCGGTCCAGGAGCGCGCGCTGATTGCCCGCAAGCTACTCGACACCGCGGGCCGCAGCGACGTGCCGGTCGCAGTCGGGGAGGGGATCACGCTCGCCGGCCGCGACCCCGGTCGCGTGCTCACCTCCGGCCAGGGCTACGTGGACCTCAGCGAATGGGAACGCCTGGCGGCCGCGCTGCACCCGCAGCCCGGCGTGGACTTCTTGATCGAGACGGTGCTGTCAGCCCCGGAGCCGCCGGTGCTCGTCGCACTCGGCCCGCTGACCAACGTTGCCGCCGCCCTGCGCCGCGAACCGCACCTGGCCGGGCGCCTGCGGTCACTGATCCTCATGGGCGGACGACTCGGCGAGCACGCGGACCTGGGTGAGCACAACTTCAACAGCGACGCGGCGGCAACCCAGGTTGTCATCGAAAGCGGCTGCCCATTGCAGATCGGCACCTATGAAGTCACGCGGCAGGCCCGCATCGGTGAGACGGAGCGCGCTCTGCTCCACGCCACCGACGATCCGGCGTGTGTGGCGGTAGCGGCCATGCTCGACCTATATCTGCACGAGCTGCGGCGTCAAGAGACCTCGATGTACGACCCGGCTACACTGACGCTCGCCTACACCGACGAGTTCGTCACCCTACAGCGCGGGCGTTTCACCCTCACGCGCACCGACGCTGATCTCACCCAACTCCACTTCGACCCCCAGGGCACACCGAATGGCGCCGCCTCGGTGGCAATCCACCCTACGGCCTTGGTTGACCATCTCCTCGCGGCCATCACGCCAGGCTAAGACCGGAGTCTCCGGGCGTGCGGCGAGAGACGCCATGCCACGACGGCAGTGGGTGAGGCACGCGGAGTACCGAGGCGAAGCAGTACCGGGATCCCAGTCAGGTGTAAGTGACCGGGCAATGCGAACGAGGGCTAGCCGCTGGGCGGTGTGGGAACGATGACCACGCTTTCGTAGACGGACGAGAACACAGCCGCGAGCTGCGGCCCGATCATCCAGATAATCCCGATGACCACCAGCGCAACCACGGCAATAACGAGCGCGTATTCGAGGATGGATTGTCCAAGCTCACCGCGGTCCAGCGCCGGCAACGGCGGGGGAACAGTAGCAGAGCGCGCAGACCTTTCGTGTTCACGGTTGGACCCGGCCCTGAGCCAGCCACCCGCACCTTCACTGGGCATTGTCTTTTCTGCCGCTCCCTTTCCAACTGTTTCTTTGGCCAGCCCACCCGCAGTAGCCTTGACTAGGATACTTGGCGGCGCCTCATTTTGCCAACGGTCGGACATTGGAAGGACGGACGCCAGCCAAGTGCCGGCGGTCGCCCGGTGTACCCCTACTCGTGCCAGAGCTACAACGCGCCCCGCGAGGCGCGCACTATGTCGCCACGATCAGCGGTCGGCCTTGGTAAGCATTTCGATGGACACGACATCCAGCATCCGCAAGAACTCCCACTCGTCGAGCGGCTTGCGGAATATCGCGGCGAGCAAGCCCACGACGGTGTGGTCAATCCGCGACGGATATGTCGAGGCAACGATAAACTTGGTCTTCTTCGTGTCCCAATGGTTGCCCATCTCGCGGAGCACCTCTATGCCGTCGGCATCCGGCAACGCCACGTCCATGATGACCATATGGGGCTTCTCTTCCTTGACCAGATCAAACGCCCCTTCACCACGTCGCACCGCAATGGGCTGAAACCCCCGCATCCGCAACTCGTAGCCCAGATCATCTTGCATGTCTGGGTCTCCGTCAATGATCACGATCTTGTTACTCAGCTCCTCGTCCATCACCACGTCTCCCTATGCCTAACGCCAAGAATGTATAAGAGTAGTGCGGCGGCCGCAAGCGCCAGCCCCGCACGCGGCAACGGCCCGTTGCCGACGGCTCCCCATTATACCGCCATTGACCTCACCCTCGGCGCTATCGGCACGAGGCTATCGGTCCGCTTGCCGGCGGCGTAGCTCTGCCTCCAGCTGCCGGATGCGCGCCTCGGCAGCCTCACGGGCCGACTGCTCGCTGGCCGAAGTCAGGGAACCGACTGGCGAGCAGGCCGAGGAGCTCCTGCATGGGCTGTTCTTGTTCCATCGCTTCGGGTTTCAGGACCGGTTCGTCGGGGTTGTAGTCGAGGCGAGCGTAGTCAATCTCGCCCTGCCGGTGATAGGGCAAGATGGTAGGAGCGAGTGCGGGTACCGTGGTCGTCATGGTAGGTCTCGGAGTCGGGTATTTAGGTGCAAGGCGATTATAGCGCACGCGCCGTGCGCCGCGGCTGGGACAGGTACGAGTCAAGCCGTAGGGGCGCTTGCAACCGCCGCTGCGCCCGTCCCCCTGCGTAGCGGGGGGACCATAGGGGGGCGGGGAGGCGTCATGGCCCTACCTACCCTCCTCGCCTCACCCCCCCGGCCAGCAGCGCCCCATCGCTATCGAACAAGAACGCCCGCCGGGGCAAGCACTGAAGTCCAACTGTCTCGTGTGGCCGCCGAGCGATGCCCAGCGGCTCGCGCACCGTCAGTTCCACCGCACCCAGGCTCACGGTCACAAGCTGCTGCCGCTCCTCATGTCGCGGCTGCACCACCTCGACAGTTGCCGTAGCCAGACGGCCCGGATCGCCGGGCGGGAGCAAGGCTAGGTCATCGGCCCGCAGGCCGACGGTGACGGGCTGGCCTGCCCGGACCGCGAGCACCCGCCCGTGTCCTGGCAGCGCGAACAGCGTACCGCCGACCTGCACGCCGCCACGGCCGGCCACGCCGTCGAGCAAGTTCATCGGCGGCACACCGAAGAAGCCGGCCAGGAAGCGGTTGACCGGCGCCGCCATGATCTCCGCCGTCGTACCGACCTGCTCCACGCGGCCGGCACGCATGATCGCGATACGGTCGCCGAGCGCCATCGCCTCGATCTGGTCGTGCGTGACGTACACGGCGGTAATCCCGAAGCGGCGCAGCAGCCGCTTGATCTCGACGCGCGTGCGTCCACGCAACTGCGCGTCCAGATTTGAGAGCGGCTCGTCGAAGAGAAAGGCCCGCGGATCGCGGATAATACACCGCCCCACCGCCACGCGCTGTTGCTCACCACCGGAGAGATGACGGGGCATCCGTCCCAGCAGGTGCCGGAACTCGACTCCGAGCACCTGCGCCACACGCTTCACCCGCTCGTCAACCTCGGCCTCGCGCCCGCGCAGCTTGAAGAAGAAGCCAACATTGTCATAGGCCCGCATGTGTGGGTAGAGAGCATAGTTCTGGAAGACCAGACCAACGCGCCGCTGCGCCGGCTCGAGGTGGTCAACAGGCTCGCCGTCGAATAGCACGCTGCCGGAGGTCGGCGCCTCCAGGCCGGCAATGACCCGCAGCAACGTCGTCTTGCCACATCCTGACGGTCCCAGCACCGCGAGCGTCTCGCCGTCCGCCAGCGATAGATGCACGTCGTCCAGCGCGACCGTAGCCGCCGCATCGTCTTGGGGCACTACTGCCGGCTGCGACCGACGCCAGGGCCATGAAAACAGAGAGCGCGTCGGGGGAGCGGGCGTGCGGCCAGCTAATGTCGTCGGATCGCCGGAGAACCGCTTGGTGACACCGACGAGGCGGATGGCAGCCATACACCGCCGCTCACGAGAAGACCCGCCCGGCCTCGCGGTAGCGATCAATCGCCTCGGTGACGGCGCGGTTGTCAATCTGAGCCAGCAGGACGGCGAGAAACAACGGCACGACGATGATGAAGAGCACACCGGCAACCATCAGGACGATGCTCCTCACGATCAGCAGGCCGAGGGTCAGGCCGAGGTTGTCCATGACGAGAAAGAAGGCGTTGCGCCAGACGCGCCGTACCGGCTGGTCGAACTCGACCAGCAGCGGGAACAGGTAGGGCTGGAGCGCAAACCAGACAACCAGCAGGTAGAAGAACACAATGGACAGTAAGCCTACTCCCGGTATGCCGATGGTCAGGTAGAACCAGGCATTGAGCAGCAGCAATGTGCCGGCGGCCACGTTGGTCGCGGCGAGGCGCGCACCCGACCAGAAATAGCGCCGAAAGGCGGCGCGGAAACGAGTCGGCTCCAGTAACTCGCCGCGGACAAACTCATGCGTCACGCTGTAGAGCGCCGCGGTGGCCGGACCCGCCAGGATCATCAGCGCGAGCAGGATCGGGAAGGCAAGCACCGCTGGCGTGAGCAGCGCGGCCGTGTCTTCCGAGGACTCCAAGAGCGTCGCTTCCGTCGTGCTGGCCGTCTGCACCGGCGAGAGCAGGATGAGCAGGATGAGCAGCGCCGGCAACGTGGGCACGAACCACCGCACGTTGATAAGAATTGTGCGGAAAGGATCGTAATACACTTCCGCCACCGCGCTACGAAAATAGCGAAACGCCAGTCCCATGCTACTTGATCCGGTTCCTGCTCAGAACTGCTCCACCATAGCCGATGAGGGCACGACGGCGTTCATCACGGCGTTTTCACCGGACGACTCGATTCGCACGCCGGGGACAGGGCGCGGCCACAGTATGCGCCGCACATTGGCAGCCCGCAGCGTGTCTACCAGCTCTTCCGGCCTGGGGTGGAGCGCGATGATTGTACCGCCTTGACCGGCTCCGGCCAGCTTGGCGCCCAGCGCCCCGGCGTCCAGCGCAGCGGCAATCAGCCGCTCGTTCTCCGGTCCCGAGCCGCCGAGGTCGCGCTGTATCTCGTGGTTGTCGTTCATCAGCCGCCCGAGCCACTCCCAGTCGCGCGTGAGGAAGGCGCGTTTCCCCTCGCGCGCCAGCTTGGCGATCTGCTCGTAGCCCTCGACAACGGCCCGATCCCCTTCCAGCCAGCGGTCGCGAATGGGCTTATGTACCGCGTGCGAGGAGTGCTGGATACCGGTGTTCGCCAGGATGAAAGGGAGCGCCTCGCCATTCCAGGCCAGCGGCTCAACCGTAGCGTATGGCTCGGTGCCGACGGGACGGTAGAACTCCTTGTCGCGGAAGTCCAGATAGTTGAGGTGCCCGAACGTGGCCATATACTGATCCTGGTAGCCACAGACTACGCCCAGGTAGTTCAACTCGATGGAGCGGGCCACCTCCGCGAAATAGTGCGGCTCGTAGTGGATGTCCTGATAGGCGGCCAGCGTCTGGAGCGCCGCGGCGACCATCGCCGTCGAGGACGAGAGGCCCGATGCGAACGGCACGTCGCTCCAGCACCGCACGCTCGCCTGTAGTCCGTACCAGCGCTGGTGGGCAATCACCGCTCTCAGAATGTCGCAGTGGTCGCCGGCAAGCTGCAAGTCGGCGCGCTGACGCACGACCACCCGCTCCTGATCCGACTCCAGCGATAGCTCCTCCGCCGGTTCCACGCTGACGTAGGCCCGCTCGCCAAGCGAGCAGGAGATGACGCTCCCACCGTACATATCGGTGGGATTGCCGATGATCCCACAGCGTCCCGGCGCCGAGCCTACCAGCACTGCTTGCCCCACTGCCCCATCCTTCCCCCGGCTCCCCTCACCCCGGCCCTCTCCCAGGAGGAGAGGGAACGACCACCGACCCACCTCCACCAGCCCCCCCTCTCCACATGGTGGAGAGGGGCCGGGGGCGAGGCATAGCCCCCACCAGCGCCTACAGTTGCTCGCTCAGGCCCACGAGGTATTGGCGGATCATATAGCCGTACCGCTCATCGGCGAGCGCAAAGTCAATGAACGCCTTGAAGTAGGTCTCGAAATTGCCAATGTCGTAGCGTTTCTCGCCGGCTCCGAGCGGCAAGCACCGCACGCCGTCCCCCTGCCTGAGCAGGATAGCAATTGAGTCGGTGAGCCATAGCTCACCGCCCCGCCCCGGCAATGTGCGGCCAATGGCGTCGAAGATCGCACGGTCGAAGATATAGCGCGGCGTGATGGCCAGCGTGCTGGGCGCCGTAGCCACCTCCGGCTTCTCGATAAGGTCGTCAATCTCGAAGGCTGCGGTCGGCTGCGGTGGCGTGCCGGCCGTCGGCTGCACGATACCGTACCGCTGCACGTCCTCGCGCCGCACCGTCTCCACGGCCAGCGTCGCGCGCGCACCACTACGGAGATGGTCTTCCAGCATCCGCTGGATCAGGCTCGGTCGCTGCTGACTGGTGATGATCGTGTCACCATACGCGACCAGAAACGGCTCATCGCCCACAAAGTCGGCTGCCAGTCGGATGGCATCGGCCGGCCCGCTCTGCACGCTCTGGCGCGTATAGAAGAGCGCGACATCCTCCTCGAAGAAGTTCAACTCCTCGGCCAGATCGTAGGCGCCGGTGCGTACCAAGCGACGCTCCAACTCCGTCTCACGATCGAAGTGATCCTCAATCGAGGACTTCTGCCGCCCGGTGATGAGCAGAATCTGAGTAATGCCGGCCTCGACCATCTCTTCAACGACGTATTGGACGGCCGGCTTGCGGCCCACCGGCAGCATCTCCTTGGGCTGCGACTTGGTCGCTGGGAGCAGCCGGGTTCCCAGCCCTGCCACCGGGATGACCGCTTTGCGGATGGGCGCCGCGCGTTCTCCGGCCATGGGTCTCCGCCTCTCTGCGTAGCGATGATGGCGCTCGACGCTACCGCTCCATTGGTCTGCCACGATAGCACAGCCTCCGCCCCAGGGCAACGCCGGCAGCGCGATGCCTTTGTTACACTGGCTACCGGCCCATTGGCCGGTTGGATGCAGTGCGGATAGAGCAGGGATGGCCGAACGTCGCCGGCGCCAGGAGCAGTCGCCTGTGTCCGCCGCTCCCCGACGAGAACGCTTGCAGCGTTACTTGGCGCGGGCTGGCATCGCCTCGCGCCGCCGGGCCGAGGCGCTGATCCGTGCCGGCCGCGTGCAGATCAATGGCCAACCGGCAACCGAGCTAGGCACCACCGTTGACCAGAACCGGGACCGCGTGCTGGTGGACGGACGCCCGGTAGCGGCGCAATCCGCAGTGGTGTACCTGGCACTTCACAAGCCGGTGGGGGTAATCACCACGCATAGCGACCCTCACGGACGACCGACGGTGATGGAGTTGCTGCCGGCGTTTCCGGGGCTACTCTTTGTCGGTCGCCTCGATGCCGAGAGCGAGGGCTTGCTGCTCGCCACGACCGACGGGCGCTGGGGTCAGCGTATCCAGCATCCCCGGTACGGCTGCGAGAAGGAATACCTCGTTCACGTTACCGGCCGGCTCACCCCGCAGACCATCCGCCGCCTCCGCCGCCCCCTCGACTTGGGTGACGGCGACCGATCGAGCGGCGCGCAAGTCACCGTGATCGAGCGCCCCGGCGAGGATGTGACCTTGACGACGCCTGCCACCCACCACTTGCGGATCGTCCTCCGCGAAGGACGCAAGCGCCAGATCAGGCGGATGTGCGCGGTCGTCGGGCTGACAGTGCAGCGGCTCGTGCGCGTGCGCGTAGGCAGCGTGGAGCTAGGCAGTCTCGCGCCCGGCAACTGGCGGCATCTTACGCCCGACGAGGTTGAGGCGGCGGCTACGGCTTCTCCCCTCGTCACTCCGGCGTAGGCCGGAGTCCAGCAGCAAGAGGACGGCGTGTCCCCTCCCCCGTTGATGAAGGTTGCGAACTTAATCAGGTAGTGGGAGATAGCCCCCCTATGGTCCCCCCGCTGCGGCGGGGGGACGGGTGTGTTCCCTCCCCTGTCGGGACGGGGGAGGGTTAGGGTGGGGGCCACGGCTTGCAGCTTTCGCCGCAATGGCAGATGGGTGTTATTTTCGTGTCAATGACAGGAACTGCCGCTAAAACGTCCGCGGCCGAATCCACAGCCGGCTTGGTCATTGCACTCGACGGGCCGGCCGCCTCCGGCAAGAGTACGGTTGGCACGCTGGTGGCCCAGCGGTTGGGCTATACGTACTTCGACACGGGCTTGCTGTATCGCGCCGTGACGCTACTCGCCATCCGGCAGCGAGTTAGCCCCGACGATGAGCCGCGCTTGGCCGCGCTGGCGGCAGACCTGGCCTTCGAGGTCCGGAGTGCGGAGGACGGTGGAACAACAGTGCTGCTCGACGGTGAGGATGTCACGGTCGCCCTGCGGTCCCCGGCGGTGAACCGGCACATCTCCGCCGTCTCCGCGCTGCCGCAGGTGCGTGCTGCGCTCCTGGAGCAGCAACGCCGGCTCGCCGCGCCGGGCGGCGTCATCATGGCCGGACGCGACATCGGCACCGTGGTCCTGCTGAACGCACACCTGAAGCTCTTCCTCACGGCCAGCGCCGAGGTACGCGCCCAACGACGCTATCGGGAGCAGCGAGCCAGGGGTGAGGCCATCACCTACACGACAGCGTTGGCGGCGCTGCAACGGCGCGACCGGCTCGACAGTAGCCGCAGCACGGCACCGCTGAAGCCGGCGGCTGATGCTATGATGCTAGACACGACGTGCCTCTCGATACCGGCGGTTGTCGAGCAGGTGCTGGCTGCCGTGCGCCGCGTCGCAGCGGAGCACACCGCTGCCGGCAGCGGGGGCGACCAAGAGCGGCCGATGTGTCCGGACCATTCACCACCATAACGAGCATGAATCCGGCGAATACCGTGCGCGCCAGGTCGTATCCGCGCTTCCTGTACGTCGTGTACTACCTCATCATTGGCCTCGTGCGGCTCGTGACCCGCCTGCTCCTCGCGGTGCGAGTCACCGGCGGCGCCGACTTCCCGCGCACCGGGCCGGTGCTTATCGCCGCCAACCACCTCAGTTACTTCGATATTCCCTTCTTGCTCATCTTCCTGCCCCGTCCCCCCATCTTCGTCGCCAAGCAGGAGGTCACGGCCTTCCCACTCGTAGGACGGCTTTTGCATCGGCTCGGCACCGTTTCGATCCGGCGCGGGCAGTCGGATCGCCGGGCCATCCGCCACAGCCTCGCCGTGCTGGAGAATGACGACGTACTCTTGATCTTCCCGGAGGGCACTCGTAGCCGCCGCCCCGGGCTGTTGGCCGGCCTCCCGGGGGTGGGATTACTAGCACGTCGCGCCGGGGTCCCGCTGGTGACTGCGGCGATCACCGGCACGGAGAAGCTCACGCTGCGGTCGTTCTTCCGCTGCGGCCTCACGCTGACCATCGGCTCGCCGGTAACGTTGGAGTCGCTAACCCCGAACGGCCGGCGGGCAACCGCTGCCGAGATTACGGAGGCGCTCATGCAGCAGCTTGCGGCGCTCATGCCGCCGCAGTATCGCGGCCACTACGCAGACGTGGAGCACGCTCAGGCTGGTGCCGGCGTGCTCGCCGGGCAGGGGCAGGACTAATCATGCCTATCGTTCCCAACCCACTCGGCTGGCCGGTCCTCATCATCGTGATCGTCGTCATCATCGTCGGCACCGCCTACGTCATGTGGGATGAAAGCCGGCATCCCGCCGAGGACAATGCCAAGCAAGACGACCCCGATTGACCGCGATGACACGAGGAGAAGGGGTGCTGACCGGGGTAGATACACGCCAAACCGTAGGGGCGTCCCTTGTGAGCGCCCTGGTCCATCGAAAAGGGCAACCACAAGGGTTGCCCCTACGTCCGGCCGCCGCGCAAACACCCCCTCTCCACATGGTGGAGAGGGGGCCGGGGGTGAGACCCGCACCGCCTCACAAAATACCTACCCTGTCAGAAGGACCGGGGGTAGCTCCAAGCTGGCGGCGATTAGCTCACCAAATCCACGAGTACCGGGATCAGGGCCTTCAGTTCCACCTCACGGTCTGCCAGCGTTGCCGACAGCACACGCACCTGCGGCGGGTTGAAACGTCCCGGGTGACCGTAATCGGTCTGTTCGAGCGCCGCCCGACTAACTCCCACCTCGACCGTCATCCAGCGTCGCACCACCGGGTCCGGGGTCCCATGAGAGCGGTGGTGTGCCGGCAGCACTTCCTGAGTAAGTGATACGTTTACCAACTCACTCCCAGGGCCAGGCACCCCGTCGGTCGCGGGCATGAGCACACTCCTCCGCGTAATGTCAGTGTCTTGATGTCAGGCCGTTGTTAGGATACCAGTAGACCCGTGAGAGGACGCGATGCGGCAGCAGCTTGAGCGAGTACGTGGCACGAACGACTGGTCCCCTCCAGACGCCCGGCAGCTACGTGACCTGGTAGCGGCGCTCGGCACGTGCTTTGCCAGCTACGGCTACGAGCACATCGAAGTCCCAATCTTGGAGCATACCGATCTCTTTCGTCTCAAGTCGGGCGAGGATATCCTGACCAAGCTCTATGCGTTTCCCTATCGTGGCCGCGATCTGTGTCTGCGTCCGGAGCTGACGGCCTCCGTCGGTCGCTACTACGTGGATCGCTGCCAAGCCGCAGCGCTGCCCCAACGCTTTGCCTACGCCGGCCCGGTGTTCCGCTACGAGCGGCCGCGCCAGGGTCGCTACCGCCAGTTTACTCAGTCCGGCGTCGAGCTGATCGGACCGGAGGGGGCGGCGGCCGACGCCGAGCTGGCCGCGCTAGCCTGGCAATCGCTGGCCCGCCTCGGCTTGGACGACCATCACCTGGAGATCGGTCACTTCGGGGTCATGGCCGCCCTGCTGCGGACGCTGGGGCTGGATGACCGCGCCCGTAGCTTTGTCATCGCCAGTATGCAGGACCTGCGGAAGGCCGAGCGGGGACGTGCTCAGGTGGACGCTCGGCTCGATGAGCTATTCGGCTCCGGCGCGGAGGATCAGCCGCCGGGCGCTCCGGACGCGACGAACGCTGCGGACCACCGGCAAGCAGACGACCTGCTGGCCACACTGCGCCGCCTGGTGGCCGGAATGGACGAGCAGCACGCCCGCGAGCTGATCCTGGGGCTACTACAAGCCAGTCACGTCAGCATCGGACGTACCCGGTCGGCCGCAGACGTGGCTGACGGCCTCCTCCGCAAGCTGCGCTGGCAGGACCAGGCGCCCGGTATTCGCCGCGCGCTGGAGTTGGCGGAACGGCTGCGCTCCGTACGCGGCAGCCCCCCGGCGGCCTTTGACCGTATCCGGCACGTGCTCACCGACTACCGGCTCGACCATGCGCCGCTGCATCGGCTGGAAGCGGTCAGTACGCAACTCGACGCCTACGGTGTGCCGCCTGCGGCCGTGACCGTCAACCTCGGCTTGGGGCGCGGCCTCCCGTACTACACCGGAATGGTCTTCGAAATCTACGCCGATAGTCTCGGTCCGGCCCAACAGCTATGTGGCGGTGGCCGCTACGACGGCCTGCTGCGGCTGCTCGGAGCAAATGCCGATGTGCCTGCCGCCGGCTTTGCCTTCGGCGTCGAGCGCGTCAAGCTGGCCTTGGACAGCCACGCTCGGCCGGCGGGAACCCCTACGACGCAGGTGCAGGTCATCCCACTCGGCGCCGACGATTGCGCCTACGCCGTGACGGCAGCAGAACAGCTGCGTCAGGCCGGCCTGCGCGTCGAACTGGAGCTGATGGGGCGCGGGGTCAAAGGCACGCTCCGCCAGGCCGCCCGGCGGGGTATTCCCTTCTGCGGCATCGTCGGGCCGGAGGAGCGCCTCGGCGGCACCATCACCATCCGCAATATGGCCGCCCACCAGGAACAGCGCGTGGCGCTCGCCGACGCCGCGCGGTACTGTCAGGAGGACAGAGTGCCTGCCCCTGCTGACCGGCAACTCGGCGACACAACGGCGACAGGTGCGCGATGACCGATCAACCTTGCGGCAGCGACCGGGTGGCCGCTCAGGTGCGCTTGGCGCTACCGAGCAAAGGGACGCTGGAGGAGCCGGTCCTCAAGCTACTCGCCGACTGCGGGTTGACCGTCCGGCGCGTTAGCTCCCGGCACTACAGCGCGACCATCGCCGCGCTTCCCGCGGTCACGGTGCATTTCCAGCGCGTGCCCGACATCGTAAGTATGGTCGAGGCCGGCGAGGCGGACCTGGGCATCACCGGCTACGACCTCGTTGCCGAGGCACGCGACGAGAGCACTAATCTGCTCGTGCTGCATCCCGAGCTGCGGATTGCCGAGTGCGACTTGGCGCTCGCGGTACCTGATGACTGGCTCGACGTGGTGACGGTCCGGGACCTCGCCGATCTCGCCGCGACCATGCACACCAGGGGACGAGTGCTGCGCGTAGCGACGAAGTTCTCCAACCTGACGCGCGACTTCCTCTACGACAAGGGGATTACGCACTTCACGCTGGTCCCCGGGCACGGCGCGCTGGAGGCGGCGCCAACGACGGGCGCCGCAGACATCATCACCGACCTGGTGACTACCGGGATAACACTCCGTGAAAATCGGCTCAAACAGATCGGTGGCGGCACGATCCTGCATTGCCAAGCCTGTGTGATCGGCAACATCCGGCGACTACGCGCGGACCTGGCCGTCCGGGACGCAGCGCGCACGTTGCTAGAACTGATCGAGGCGCACATGCGCGCCGCCGGCTACTTTGCGGTCACGGCCAACGTCAGCGCCGAGTCGGCAGAGGCCATCGGGCGCCACCTTCTGCGACGGCCCGAGTTGGCCGGCTTGCAGGGACCGACGGTGAGCAAGGTCGTCTCCAAGACCACTGGGGAGCACTGCTGGTACGCCGTCCGCGTGGTCGTGCGCCAGCAGTCGCTCCTGTCGCTGGTGGACTATCTCCGTTGCGCCGGCGGTACGGATGTCACCGTGAGTCGGCTCGACTACGTGTTCGGCGACCACAGCCGATATTACCAGGCCCTGACCGAGCAACTGAAACGGCGGTAGCATACCCAGCGGCGGGAGCGCGGGCTATAATCGCGTGTACTTATGCCCGGCCCCGAGATCAACCATGACAGCTACGGCAGCCGCACCCGCGACGACCATGCGGCCCTACCACCGGCAGGGCGAGATTGACTACGCTCGCCTCGACTACAATCCCGACGAGCCGGTCCTGAAGCCTGACGCGATGCAACAAAACCTCCAATTGCTGGAAATCTTCGGTCTCCTCTCGGCCCACTACACCGACTTCAACCACCGACCCGATGTCTTCCTCGACTCCAACACGATCCTCTGCTACGACCCGGACGACCTCAACGTCCGCGTCTCCCCGGATGTGTACCTGGCCTTTGGCGTGGACGCGCACGCCATCCGGCAGCGCAAGCTCTACCTGCCCTGGGAAGTGGGCAAGCCGCCGGACTGGGTGCTGGAGATCGGCTCGTCGAGCACCGGGCCGGAGGATGTGGGTCGGAAGCGAGACCTCTACGCCCGCATCGGCGTACCCGAATACTGGCGGTTCGATCCGCAGGATGGCGCGTATCACGGGGCCAAGCTGGCCGGGGACCGTCTGGTGGCCGGGGGATACGAACCTATCGAGTGGACGACCGCCCCGGACGGCATCCTGAAGGGCTACAGCGAGGTGCTGGGGCTGAGTCTGTGCTGGGATGATAACTGGCCGCGGTTGTACGACCCGGCGACGAACACCTACCTGGAGACCTGGCAGCAGGAGCGGGCGGCGCGGCAGGCAGAGCAGGCGGCGCGGCAGGCGGAGCAGGCGGCGCGCGAGGTAGCCGATGCCCAGGTCGCTATCGAGCAGGCCGGCCGGCTGGCGGCTGAGGCGCGCATCCGGCAGCTTGAAGCAGAGCTACGTCGTCGGCAGGCGGACCGGTAGCCTGGTGCCGAGCGATCTGCGATGAAGGCAGCGTTCCCTTTACACCGCTCCGCCCGTTAGGCGCTGGCCTCCCTGCGCCTCCCGCACAACAAGGGGACATGGATTCCCGCGTGCGGGGAGTTGGTGTGCTTCTCCGGGCCGCTTAGGCGTCGGTCAGCCTCGCTTGCAGGAACGTTGCAACCTCGGTTTGCGGGAGCGTGGTCTGGTCGCCGGAGCGCATGTCGCGGATCGTCGCCTGCCCGGCAGCGACCTCATCCGGCCCGAGGAACAAGGCCCACGGAATGCCTCGCTGGTTCGCGTGGCGTAGCTGCGCGCCGAGCCGCCGCGTCTCCAGCGGCAACTCGGTATTGATACCCGCTCGCCGGAGCGAGGCGGCGAGGGCTAGGCTGTCTCCGAGGTGATCGCGGTCGAAGACGGTCACGAGCACGTCGGTGATCGTGCGGGCCCCACCGCCATCGCCGCCGCCTAGCTCTTCGAGCACATCAACGAGGCGCTCGATTCCGAGCGACGTGCCGGTCGCCGGCTGCCCCCGGCTCGTGAACATGCCCAATAGCTCATCGTAGCGACCACCGCCGGTCACGCTGCCGATGGGACGGCCATTGACAAGCTGACTGACCTCCGTCTCGAAGATCGGCCCGGTGTAGTAATCCAGACCGCGAGCCAGCGATAGGTCCACTTGATAGCAATGCGCCGGCACCTCCAACGCTTCGAGGTAGCCGATGATCTCCGTCAGTTCGGTGACCCCGGTCGCCGCCAAGGGAATCTCACCCAGTGTGCCCCGCAGATCGGCCAGTATTTCATCAGCCGGACCACGCAGCGCGACGAGATTGAGCAGGCGCGTGGCGGTCTCCTCGGGGAGGAACGGCTCCCGCGGCCCGCGGCCCGGCGTCGCGGAATCGCCGTCTCCATCGGCGGCCGCAAAGCGGGAGCCGCCCACTTCCCGCGTAAGTAGCTCCTGCATCACCCCGTCGCGCCCGATCTTGTCGAGCTTGTCTATCGCCCGAAAGATGTCCGGCGCATCGTCGTCCGGCACACCGGCAAACTGCGCCAGCCCGGTGAGCAACTTGCGGTTGTTCAGGCGCACCGTGAACTCGCGCAGACCCAGCGCCGGCAGCACCGTCGCGATGAGGCTGATGATCTCGGCGTCGGCCAGCATGCTGGCGCTACCCACGATGTCGCAGTCGCACTGCCAGAACTCGCGGTAGCGGCCCTTGCGCGGCTTGTCCGCCCGCCAGACCGGCTGCATCTGGTAGCGCTTGAACGGCTTCGGCAGCGTCGGATACATCGCCACCACCCGGCACAGCGGCACGGTGAGGTCGTAGCGCAAACCAACGGGCCGGCTGCCCCGATCCCGAAACCGGTAGAGGAGTTGGTCGCCCTCGGGTCCGTACTTGCCTTCAAGTGTCTCCGCCAACTCAATAGCCGGCGTCTCCAGCGGCTCGAAGCCGAACCGCTCGAAGGCGGTCCGAATGACCCCGGTGACGTGCTGGCGCAAGAGCATCGTCTGGGGCAGAAAATCGCGCGTGCCGCGCAGAATGCGGGGCTTGATCTTTGCGCTCATAGCGCCTCCAATATGTAACGACTCTCAGCCGGTGGGACGTCCGATTGCACGCGGTCAAATGCCGGCCCTATCGCGGCGCTCCTGCTGCTCAGGCGGCAACGGCACAGACAGGGATGATTCTACGAGAGCGAGGCCGATGGGAAGGGGAACGCTACGGGCGGAGTCTGCGTGTGGGGGAGGTGACGGGAGTCGAACCCGTGCCGCTGGTTCCACAGACCAGAGTCCTAACCGCTGGACCACACCTCCCACGCCGCTGCGTCTCGCAGCCATCGCGGGCACTACCCGATTTTACCAGGGAAGGTGCCGGAGCAACAACACGCACGTACCGGCGGTCATTGAGCGGACTCCCCCTTCCCGGCTAGGGAACGACCCGTCCCCCCGTCGCAACGGGGGGACCATAGGGGGGTGAGGCCCGGCCCGCTACTCGGCCGGCACCGCCGCTTCCTCGGCGCTGGGCTGGCCGAACAGCACCGGCGTAGCCTCGCCGTCCTCCAACGCTGCGGGAGCCTCTTCGCCGTCCTCGCTGCTCTCGGCTAGGCCCGCTTCCAGCAGCTCCCGTTGACGCTGGCGCTCCAGGAGCGTCTGCATCCCGGTCCCGGCCGGGATCAGCTTGCCGATGATGACGTTCTCCTTCAAGCCGAGGAGTTGGTCGGTACGACCTTCCACCGCCGCCTCGGTAAGCACGCGCGTGGTCTCCTGGAAGGAGGCCGCCGCCAGCAGGCTGTCGGTAGCCAGCGACGCCTTGGTAATGCCCAGCAGCACCGGCTGCGCGGTGCTCGGCTCGCCACCCTCCGTGAGGGTCTTGGCGTTCACCTCTTCGTACTTGAAGCGATCCACCAACTCACCGGGCAGGAGCTCCGTGTCGCCCGCCTCGTCAATGCGGACTTTACGGAGCATCTGCCGGACGATGACCTCGATGTGCTTGTTGTTGATGGACACCGCCTGGCCGGAGTAGACCTTCTGCACTTCCGTAGCCAGGTACTCCTGCACAGCGCGCTCGCCCTTGACCGCCAGTAAGTCTTGCGGGCTGACCGGCCCTTCTGTCAGCTGATCGCCGGCCTCCACCTGCTGGCCGTCCTCAATGCAGATACGGGCCGTTGCTGGCACCGCGTATTCGGCATCGCTCGGCTCTTCCCAACGCACGATGACCCGCTGGTCTTCGCGCACGATCTGACCCTGCGTGGTGGCCCGCAGCTGCTCTGTCTCGACCGGCACGAGACTATCCGCACCGTCCGCAACGGCCAGTTGCTCCGCTCCGTCGGCTCCGTCGGCGGCTTCCGATGTAGCCGGAACAACCCGCTGGGCCACAACGTCCCCCGGATCAACTTCATCACCGTCCTGGACCACGATCTCGTAGCCCTCGGGAATGTCCAACGCCTCCGTGAGCACCTGGACGTTGGTCACGTGAATCTTCCGCGGCTCGTCCTCGATGATCTCCGCCCTGCCGTCAATCTCGCTGATGAGCGCCATCCCCTTGGGCACCCGCGCCTCGAACAGCTCCTCGACGCGCGGTAGACCGCTGGTGATGTCCTCACCGGCAATGCCACCGGTGTGGAAAGTCCGCATGGTCAGCTGAGTGCCCGGCTCACCGACGGACTGCGCGGCAATGATGCCGACCGCCGTCCCAATGGTGACTTCCTGACCGTCGGCCAGATTGCGCCCGTAGCACTTGACGCAGAGACCGTGCCGCGCCTCACAGGTCAGCGGTGACTGCACGGTGACGAGCGTCACCCCGGCGTCCTCGATGGCCGCCGCGGCCGCCTCGTCAATCATCGTGTGCGCTGCCACCAGCACCTCACCGGTCTCGGGGTGGACAACCGGCTCCGCGGCAAATCGGCCGAGAGCCTGCTCGCCGAGGTCGTCCTGCACGGACTGATCGGCCGGCGCCATGAGGGTGATGCCCAGGGTTGTGCCGCAGTCGTCCTCGCGGACGATGACATCCTGCGACACGTCCACGAGCCGCCGGGTGAGGTAGCCGGAGTCGGCCGTGCGGAGGGCGGTATCCGCGAGACCCTTGCGGGCACCATGCGTGGAGATGAAGTATTCCAGCACGGACAAACCCTCGCGCAGGTTGGACCGGACAGGAATCTCAATGATCTCGCCCTTCGGATTAGCCATGAGACCGCGCATCCCGGCCAACTGGCGAATCTGGTTGAAGCTGCCCTTGGAGGCACCGGACTCGGCCATCATATGCACCGAGCCGAACGGATCAAGCTCCTGCTGTACTGCATCCGTCACACGGGCTGTCGCCTTGGTCCATTCCTCGACGGTCTTCTCGTACTTCTCCTGATCGGTCATCAGCCCATCGTTGTACTCGGCGTCAATCTCCTCGATGAGCGCCTCGGTTTCTTCCAGGATGTCCTGCTTCGCTGCCGGAATCTTGATGTCGTCAATACCCACCGTGATCCCGGAAAGCGTGGCGTAATGGAAACCAACGTCCTTCACTCGGTCTACGATCTCGGCAGTGCGCTCGCGGCCCACGAGCAAGAACGTGCGGGCCACGAGTTCTTTCAGCTTGCCCTTGTCCATGACGCGATTCTCGTAGCGCAACTCCGCCGGAAGGACGCGGTTGAAGAGTACGCGGCCGACGGTCGTGGTGAAGATGCCGCCAACCGGCACGATTTCGCTGGATGTCCCGCGCCCCTGAGGTCCGTCACTGAGGATCATGGCCTCCTCGCTATCGAAATCGCTTGCGCTGACCTGCACCTTGATCGGCGTCTGGAGACCAATCTCGCCTAGGTCATGCGCCAACACGACTTCATCGAAGTCCATGAACACGCGACCGTTGGACATCTCCCCGGCTTCTGCGAGCGTCAAGTAGTAGCAGCCCAGCACCATATCCTTCGTTGGCGCAACCAACGGTGAGCCGTCAGCCGGCGACAGCAGGTTGTGGGTAGAAAGCATCAGCTCGTGCGCCTCGCGCTGCGCCTCGTGCGAGAGCGGCACATGGACCGACATCGTATCGCCGTCGAAATCGGCGTTGTACGCCGTGCAAACGAGCGGGTGAATCTGAATGGCGCTGCCCTCGACCAAGACCACCTCGAATGCCTGGATTCCCAGCCTGTGTAGCGTCGGCGCCCGGTTCAGGAGCACCGGATGGCCCTTGGTGACATCTTCGAGCACGTCCCAGACGACCGGCCGCGCCCGCTCCACGATCCGCTTGGCGCTCTTGATATTGGGGGCATGACCCCGAGCCACCAACTCTCGCATCACGAACGGCTTGAACAGCTCCAGCGCCATCCGCTTCGGCAGCCCGCACTGGTTGATCTTCAGTGTCGGACCGACCACGATCACCGACCGGCCGGAGTAGTCAACGCGCTTGCCCAAGAGGTTTTGCCGGAAACGGCCTTGCTTGCCCTTGAGCATGTCCGAGAGGCTCTTCAGCTTGTGGTTGGCCGATCCGGCCACGGCCCGGCCGCGCCGGCCGTTGTCAATCAGCGCATCCACCGCCTCTTGCAGCATTCGCTTCTCGTTGCGAATGATGATCTCCGGCGCGCCGAGGTCTAGCAGCCGCTTCAGCCGGTTGTTGCGGTTGATGACCCGGCGGTAGAGGTCGTTCAGGTCACTCGTCGCAAACCGGCCGCCGTCGAGCTGCACCATGGGCCGCAGGTCCGGGGGCAGGACGGGCAGGACGGAGAGGATCATCCATGTCGGCTCGGCGCCGGACTTGCGAAAGGCTTCCACCACGCGCAACCGCTTGGTTGCCCGCTTACGACGCTGCATCGAAGAGGCATGAACGTCTTCCCGCAACTGCTCTGCCAGCTTGTCCAGGTCCAGACGCCGGATGATCTCCAGCAGCGCCTCGGCGCCCATGTCGGCCTCGAAGATCGGCCCACAGGCGTCCTGTACCTCGCGATGCTGGGCATCGGTGAGCAGTGTCATCGGCTGGAGCTTCTCGATCTCCTGCCGGCGTGCCTGGACCGCGCCGTCAATCGCCTCGATCTCCTCGTTCATCTTGCGCGCCAGCGCGTCAATCTCTTCATTGGCCTTGTCGCGCAGTTGCTCGGCCTCTTCCTCCAACTCGTTGTGTAGCTGGCGCTCGTCGAGGTCCGCCTGCCGCTCTACGTCTTCCACGTACTGCTGCGCCGCCTCTCGCGCCGCGCTCACGTGATCGGCGATCACTTCATCACCGGCGCTCACGATCACGACGCCCGACGGCTCGAACACCACCGTTTCGTCGGCCGTTTTGCCGCTCAGATCAGCCAGCGCAGCTTCCAGCGGCGGCAGAGCCGCTCCCGCCGCCTCACGGGCGCTCCCACGGCGCTCTTGCAGCGTCGCCAGCTTGTCGCGTAGCTCGGTCTCCAGGCGGACCAGCTCCTGGTCTACCCGCATCTCGATCACCTGCTGCTCTTCGGTGGTGGCGCGCTCCAAGGCCACCGCCTGCTCGACGACCTCCTCGTCCAAGGCAACCAGCCGCTCCCGTCGCTTTTCCTCGTCCACACTCGTCACGATGTAAGACGCGAAATACAACACCTTCTCCAGGTTGCGCGGCGACAGGTCCAGGAGCAGACCCAGCTGGCTGGGAATGCCCTTGAAGTACCAGATATGCGAGACGGGGGAGGCCAACTCGATGTGGCCCATCCGCTCCCGGCGCACGTTCGCCCGCGCGACCTCGACCCCGCACTTGTCGCAAGTGATACCGCGGAACCGCACGCGCTTGTACTTGCCGCATGCACATTCCCAGTCCTTCTGCGGACCGAAGATACGCTCGCAGAACAACCCGTCCTTCTCCGGTTTCAGCGTCCGGTAGTTGATGGTCTCCGGCTTGACCACTTCCCCGTAAGACCAGCGCCTAACCTGGTCCGGCGAGGCGATCATGAGGCGAATGGCATTGAAGTCGTTAACTTCCAACATGGCTTGCTCCCTTGCCTCCTACTCCCGATCCTCTAGGCCTTCGAGATTGATGCCTAGCTCGGGCAATATGTCTGCGCCAGAGTCCTCAACGAACTGGATCTGCTCGTTCTTCTCGTTGAGGATGTCTACGTTCAGGCCCAGGCTCTGTAACTCCTTCACCAGCACCTTGAAGGATTCCGGTACGCCCGGCTCCAGGTTCAGCTCACCCTTCACAATGGCCTCGTAGGTCTTGACCCGCCCCACCACGTCGTCCGACTTGACCGTCAGTAGCTCCTGGAGGGTGTAGGAAGCGCCGTAGGCTTCCAACGCCCACACCTCCATCTCGCCGAACCGCTGCCCGCCCATCTGTGCTTTCCCGCCGAGTGGTTGCTGGGTAATGAGCGAATACGGCCCGGTGGAGCGAGCGTGAATCTTGTCCTCCACCAAGTGGTCGAGCTTCATCATGTAGAGCTGGCCAACGCACACGTCTTGGTGGAACTGCTCGCCGCTGCGCCCATCGTACAGCCTCACCTTGCCACTCGCCGGCAGGCTGGCTTGTTCAAGCTCGGCTTTGATCCGCGCTTCGCTCGCGCTATCGAACACCGGCGAAGCCACCTTCATGCCCAAGGCGTGCGCGGCCCAGCCCAGATGGGTTTCGAGCACCTGCCCGATGTTCATGCGGGAGGGGCCGCCGAGGGGGCTGAGAATGATGTCCACCGGACGGCCGTCCTCGAGATAGGGCATGTCCTCGACCGGCATCAACTGGGCAATCACCCCTTTGTTGCCGTGCCGACCGGCCATCTTGTCACCCTGCGACAGCTTGCGCTTGATCGCCACACTCACGCGCACCATCGTGTTGACGCCGGGCGATAGCTCATCACCGTCTTCACGCGAGAACTTCTTGACGTCAACGACCTTGCCCTGCTCCCCGGTAGGAACCCGCAAGGACGTGTCCTTCACCTCACGCGCCTTCTCACCGAAGATCGCCCGCAGCAGTCGCTCCTCCGCGGTCAACTCGGTCTCACCCTTGGGGGTGATCTTGCCGACCAAGATGTCACCCTGACCGACTTCGGCGCCGATATACACAATGCCGTCCTCGTCGAGGTCCTTCAGGGCATCGTCACCGACATTCGGAATATCGCGCGTAATCTCCTCCGGCCCGAGCTTGGTGTCGCGGGCCTCGACCTCGTGCTTTTCGATGTGAATGGACGTGAACTTGTCCTCCTGCACCAAACGCTCACTGATGAGAATGGCGTCCTCGTAGTTCCCGCCTTCCCAGAACATGAACGCGCACAAGAGATTCTGACCGAGCGCCAGCTCGCCCTGATCCGTGGCCGAGCTGTCGGCGAGCACCTGCCCCCGGACCACCCGCTCACCCCGCTCAACCGTGGGCCGCTGATTGATCGTCGTACCCTGATTCGAGCGCACGAACTTCTGCAGCGTATAGACTCGCTCCTCGCTGGTGGCCGCCTCCAGCACGATGATGTCGTTGGAGGTGACCCGCGCAATTTCACCGTCATGCTGGGCCACAACGACCTGACCAGAGTCACGCGCGACCTGGGCTTCGACGCCGGTGGCGACGAGGGGCGCCTCCGGCTGCACCAGCGGCACCGCCTGCCGCTGCATGTTCGCACCCATCAGCGCACGATTAGCGTCGTCGTGCTCTAGGAACGGGATCAGCGACGTGCCGATGGACACAATCTGCTTGGGCGACACGTCCATCAGGTCTACGCGCCGCCGCTCGACCGCCTGGAACTCACCGCGATAGCGCACCGCGACCCGCGGGTCGGTGAACTGGCCATGCTCGTCGAGCACGACGTTCGCTTGGGCGATCATGTAGGTTTCTTCCTCGTCCGCCGGCAGATAGGCAATCTCGTCGGTGACGTAAGGTCTCACCGCCAGCTCGAAGCCATCACCGTCCGTCGCGGCGGCCACCAGCGCCGCAGCGTGCTCCTTGGTCAGCGTTTCGCCACCGGACAGCCCTGCCAGCCCATTGTCGCCCGCCGCCGGCGGCGGCAACTGCGGCTGCGTAGTCATTGAGAGCACGCGCCCCACCAGCGTCGCCGGGTCCGTCTCCGGCGTGACCTGCACCGTGCGCGCCACGCGCCGATACGGGGTCTCGATGAACCCATACGGGTTGATCCGCCCATAGGTAGCGAGGTTACCGATCAGGCCGATGTTGGGACCTTCCGGCGTCTCAATGGGGCAGATGCGGCCATAGTGCGAGTGATGCACGTCACGCACCTCAAACCCGGCCCGCTCCCGGGACAGGCCGCCCGGCCCCAGCGCCGACAGCCGCCGCTTGTGCGTGATCTCCGCCAGTGGATTGGCTTGGTCCATGAACTGCGACAGCTGGCTCCCGCCAAAAAACTCCTTCATTGCCGCCGCGACCGGCCGGATATTCACCAGGCCGGCCGGCGTGGCCGTGGCCGCGTCCTGGATAGTCATGCGCTCCTTGATAACCCGCTCCATGCGCGACAGGCCGACGCGGAACTGGTTCTGGATCAACTCGCCGACGGGCCGAATGCGGCGGTTGCCGAGATGGTCAATGTCGTCCGGCGTAGACTGCGGATCGTTATTAAGCACGATCAGTTCTTCGACGATCTTGACGAGGTCCTCCGGCCTCATCGTGCGCTCCCGTAGCTCGCGAGGCAGACGCAGCCGGCGATTCAGCTTGTAGCGCCCGACCTCGCCGATGTCATAGCGGCGTGGATCGAAGAGGATCGATTCTACGAGGTTGCGGGCATTCTCCTCGGTGGCCGGGTCACCAGGGCGGAGCCGGCGGTACAGTTCCATCAGCCCTTCCTCGTGGGTACGTGCCGGATCGCGCCGGGTGTTCTCGCCGATGGTCGAGGCGATGAACGGATGGTCCGGGTCGGTATCCACATGCTCGAACAAGCGGAAGAGGGCTTCATCCGTACCGAACATCTGATGTGAAGCACGCAACAGCGTCGTCACCGGGATTTTGCGGCGCCGGTCAATCTTGACGGTGATGAGGTCACGGTTCGAGGTCTCGAATTCGAGCCACGCCCCCCGATTGGGGATCAGCTTGGCGCCGTAGAGCCGGCGACCCGACGTGGCGTCTTCCGTGGCCGTGAAGTAAACGCCCGGCGAGCGCAGCAGTTGACTGACGACCACCCGCTCGGCGCCATTGATGATGAACGTCCCGCGATCCGTCATGATCGGGAAATCGCCCATGAAGATACTCGACTCCTTGATCTCGCCCGTTTGCAGATTGTGGAGCCGAGCATCAACGTAGAGCGGCGCCGCATAGGTCATGTCGCGGTCACGGCACTGCTCCTGGGTGTATTTCGGCTCCTCGAACGGCTTCTCCGGAACCGTCAACTCCAGCGACAGATTCTTCTTGGTGAAGTCTTCGATCGGGGAAATCTCCGCGAACACATCACGAATCCCCTGCTCCTGGAACCAGCCAAAGGACCGCAATTGGACTTCGATCAGATTCGGCATGGGCAACACTTCCGGCGCCTGCCCGTACCAACGGCGCTTGACGCCGTTCGGCGAGGTGACGCGCCATTCGGCAGCGGCACCATTCCCTGGTACGGTCGTTTCGGCGACGGGAAGAGTCTGAGTCATAGCTTGCTCCTCACAACTGGGAAATCGCGCTCACCGTCGGCGCATGTGGGTGGCTGTGTTGACAGGCGGCCGGGTAGGTACGTGGCCAAGCGGAGCGGGGAAAAATGACAGAAACCAGGCGGCCAAGGGCCGCTCGGCCCTGCCGGAGAGCGCAAAATACCGAGGCTATCACTGGATGTAGTGAGCAGTATAGAGCCGCACCAGCGCTCCTGTCAAGCCACGCGGCTGCCGGCAAGCAATGCAACGGGTGCGACGATGCGGGAGAGCCAAGATGGTAACGCCAACACACTCGCCAGCGGTAGCAGAAGTCTTCTATCCCGAGTCGGATGGCCAGCCCATGGCTGAGACCGATGTCCACCGCGACCTGATGATCGATCTGATTGCCATGCTGCCTGATTGCCATGCTGCGGGAGTACTTCCACGATGATCCGCACGTCTATATCAGTGGCAATCTGCTCCCCTACTACGAGGCAGGCAACCCCCGCCGGGTTGCCCCCGATGTCTTTGTGGTCAAGGGCATCCCTGGCGGTCGGCGGCGTATCTACAAGCTGTGGGAAGAAGGGCAACCGCCGGACGTCGTCTTCGAGGTGACCTCGCGCAGCACCCGTGGTGAAGACCTCCACACCAAGCACGATCTCTACGAGCGGCTGGGGGTGGCCGAGTATTTCCTGTTCGATCCGCTCGGCGAGTATCTGCGGCCGCCCTTCCAGGGCCACCGGTTGACACGGGACCACTACATAGCGCTGCAGCCGGCTGCCGATGGCTCCCTATGGAGCGCGGTGCTGGAGCTGGAGTTGCACCCGCGCGGCGAGTCCCTGCGGCTGTTCGACCCGGCGGGTCAACGATGGTTGCCCACCCCACAGGAAGAGACGGTGGCGCGCCGCGCCGCAGAACTGCGGGCAGCAACGGCTGAAGCCCGGATGGCGACAGAAGCTGACGCGCGGCAGGTAGCCGAGGCGCGGACGGCGACAGTCGAAGCGGAGTTGGCCCGGATCCGGGCACAACTCGACAAACTCACCTCCTAACTGGGATAGGCACAGACCAAGCCGTAGGGGCACAACATGTTGTGCCCGTCCGCCCAATCATTCCCGCGTGCGCGGGAATCCACACCCCCTCTCTATCGCTCCGCGACGGAGAAGGGACCGGCCAAAGCCGCACGGATAGGGCCAGGTGTGGTGCGGCTTTGGCCGGCCAGGGGGCCGGGGGTGAGGCCCGGCCCGCCAGCGGTTGCCTCAGCCGGCCGATCCACGCGGCTCCTCGCCGTCGCTCCCCGCGGCAAGCTGACTGACGCGCAGTTCCGCCCCCGCGAGGAGCGCGCGGCAGCGGTTGGCGAGCGCGGCCCCGCGTTCGTACAGCCCCAACGCCTCTTCCAACTCCAAGTCGGGCTGTCCTTCCATCCGGTCCACGATCTTCTCTAACTCTTGGAGCGCCGCCCCAAAATGCGGACCATCCTGCCGTGCGTTGCTGTTGCTCTCCATCATCCACCCGTCACTTATTCGTCATCCGCTCGTGCCGGCTGCACGTCGGTCACACCGGCGACAACCGTGCCGTCAGCCAATACGATATGCAGCATATCGCCGACACTGACCTCGGCTGCGCGCGCCCGCACGCGCCCGCTGACGGCATCGCGGACAATGGCGTAGCCCCGGCCCAGCACGGCCAGCGGGTTGAGCGCCGCCAGCCGGCCCTCGGCGGCCGACAGCGCCGCGCCGGCCCGATCCAACCGCGCCGCCATGACCTGACTCAAGCGCTCCCCGGCGCTCTCCAGCCTGACCACAGCCGCTTGCACCTGCCCTTGCCCGGCCCGGTGCAGCCGGCTGCTCAGATCGTCGAGTTGTCGAGCCAAGGCCGCACCATCCGGCACAACCATCTCGCCAGCGGCCGACGGGGTTGGCGCGCGCAGGTCGGCGACGCCATCGGTGATCGTGACATCCACTTCATGCCCGACGGCACTGACGACCGGCAGGCGGGAGGCCGCAATCGCACGGGCCACCCGCTCGTCGTTGAAAGCCCACAGGTCCTCAGCCGGGCCACCGCCCCGTGTGACGATGATGAAATCCAGGTCCGGCTGGGCGTTGAGCCTATCGAGCGCACGTACCACCTCCGCTGGCGCCGCCGCTCCCTGCATGAGGCTGGGCGCCACCACCAACTCCACCAGCGGATAGCGGCTACCGATTACTTTACATAAATCAGGCAAAGCCGCGCCTTGCACCGATGTCACGACACCGATGCGCGTCGGCCACTCCGGCAGCTCCCGCTTGCGCTCGGCGGCAAACAGCCCTTCGGACTCCAGCCGCGCTTTGAGGCGCTGGAACTGCACGAAGAGGTCGCCGAGGCCGGCAGGCCGATGATCGGAAACGACGAGTTGGTACTGGCCCCTGGGTTCGTAGACGGTGAGGCTGCCTCTGACGACGTACAGCCGTCCTTGCTCCGGCGCATCCAAGCGCAGTCCCCGCCGCCGGAAGAGGACACAGGCCAACTGGCTGGAGCCGTCTTGCAGCGTGAAATACGTGTGCCCCGCGGCGGACGTGTAGCTACTCGATACCTCGCCTTGCACCCACAGATCGGCAAAGAGCGGGTTGCCTTCCAGCGTCTCGCGTACCTGCGCCGTAAGCTCGCTGACCGGCCAAACCGGCGCGGTCACCGGCTCGGCCAGCAGATCGAGCAGCGGTTCGTCATTCATGGCGCTGGTGCAGCGGCCGGCGCGGGAAGGATGTGGAGCAGGGGACGGGGCAGGAGTTTGCCTCGCCCCTATGATAACGCAGGACCGAGGCACGGGCGGCCTCGCCCCCTCCCTAACCCTCCCCCGGAGCAAGCTCCAGGGGAGGGAACTGTCCGCCCCCCGCCGCAGCGGGGGGACCATAGGGGGGCCGGTCCCCTCACAGCCGCCGACCAACTGGGTTCGATGCTACGATAAGTGGCCGGGTATGCTACTCGCGCCCGGTACCACGCGGAAAGGAGGGTGTATGATGAGTGATCCGGCAATCAAGCTGACGGCGCTCGCCGACTGTGCGGGGTGAGCATCCAAGATGGGTCCGGAGGACCTGGCGCACGTGCTGCAGCCACTCAAACGCCCGTCCCATCCCGATCTGCTGATCGGTCTCGATACCGCCGACGACGGCGCCGTCTACCGCTTGGGCACCGACACGGCGCTCATTCAGACGGTGGATTTCTTTCCGCCCATCGTTGACGACCCGTACACGTTCGGCGCGATTGCGGCCGCCAATGCCTTGAGCGACGTCTATGCGATGGGCGGCGAGCCGTTTCTGGCACTCGCCATTGCCGGCTTCCCACGCGACCTGCCGCACGAGATCATCCGGCAGATATTCCGCGGCGGCGCCGACAAGGCCGACGAGGCCGGCGTCATCGTCGCCGGCGGCCATACGGTCGTGGACGAAGAGCCGAAGTACGGCCTCGTCGTCACGGGGCACACCCACCCGGATAGCCTGCTGCGGAAAGACAGCGCCCGGCCCGGCGACGTGCTCTATCTCACCAAGCCCATCGGCACCGGCGTTATCACCACCGCGCACAAGAACGATGCCGCGCACACAGCACATCTCGACGCGGCCGTCGCTTGGATGCTCCGGCTGAACGCCGCCGCCGCGCGCCTCTTACGCACGCTCGCGGTACAGGCAGCGACCGACATCACCGGCTTTGGCCTGCTCGGCCACGCGCACGAGATGGCCGCCGCTGCCGGCGTCCGTTTCGAGGTGATAGCCGCCGACGTGCCGCTACTGGCGGGTGCCTACGACTACGCTGCTGCCGACTTTCTGCCCGGTGGACAGGAGCGCAACCGCGACTATCTGACTGCGCTGGCGGACGGCGGTGCCCGCGTGACGATAGGCGCGGACGTGGACCCACTGCGAGCAGAGCTACTGTTCGACCCGCAGACCTCCGGCGGCCTGCTCTTCACCGCGCCCACCACAGCGGCCACGCGGGTAGAGGCCACGTTCGCCGCCGCGGACCAGCCCGTGTGGCGCATCGGCCGCGTACAGCCAGGCGCCGGCATCCACGTCACCTAGCCGCCGTTACTCCGGGAGGGGCGTCCCTGGTGGGCGCCCTGGCCGCTCCCCCGCCGCCCCGTCATTGCGGCGGAAGCCGCAATCCAGTCCCTTCCCTGGAGGGAGGGGGTTGGGGATAGGTCCGCCCCCCTCTCTATCGTTCGGTGCTTGGACAGCGGCCCGGCCGAGTAGAGTGGATACGTGCCAAGCTGTAAGAGCAACCCTTGTGGTTGCCCTCGCTCCCCTCTCCCGCTTGCGCGGGAATCTACACCCCCTCTCCACCATGTGGAGAGGGGGCCGGGGGTGAGACCCGCTCTATCCCCCCGGCCGAAAATGCACCGTCGGCTCGGCGTCCCCAACCGGCAGCGTATCCAGCCGCACAAGACCGGCGCGGAGCGCGGCCAGCGGCGCAGCCAGGACCGCTAAACGTTCTTCCGAGAGCGTGACGCCCTGCTCCGCGGCCATCCCGTGCAGCAGCTTCAACGCCGCCGCTTCCTCATCCCGTGCCGCCATCACCGCCGCTCCTTGTGCTCCTACCCGGTTGTAGCTTCCCGGTCATTCCCGCGAAAGCATGTCCCGTACCCCGATACGGGGCGGGAATCCAACCCCTCTCTCCCAGAGGGAGAGGGCTGAGGTGAGGGCAGACGCCCCCTCTCCACATGGTGGAGAGGGGGCCGGGGGGTGAGGCCCGGCCCCCTGCCAACCGCCCGCTAGATTCCGAGGTGCCGGTTGATCTCGGCCTGGTAGCGCTCGGCCTGCCGCTCTTCGACCTCGGTTAGGCTTAACAAACGGCCCTCCACCGACGACTCGATCACCGCATAGGCTACGGCCAGATCGAGTCTGCCTTCCCAGCCGCTGACTTCCGTACTGCCGCCGCGGCGGACCGCCTGGTAGAAGTCGTACTGCTCCAGTGCAATCGGATCGGTCAGGCCGTGTGGCGTATGGCGCTCGCGCTCGGCGGCCGGCGCATCATTGCGATAAATCTCGACTGCATCGGCCTGAGTTCCGTCATCCAGATTCAGCCGTCCGTCATGGTACGAGCCTCGGGTCCCCCAGATGCTCCAGCCGCCGGGCACGTGGAATTGATCACCGTGTCCGGCCCACGAGACGACAAACTGCCCAACCGTCCCACTGCCAAAGTGCAGCGTGGCGAACGCCGTGTCCTCGACGGTAGCCCGCACCCGCTCGACGATCTCGCCGGACGAATCTCGGTGGACGCGCTCGCGCTCGAACGTGCGGACTAGGCCGGAAACGCCGTCTACGTCGCCGAGCCAATAGCGGATCACGTTGAACCGGTGGACTCCCAGGTCAATGATCGGTCCACCACCGGCCCGCAGCCTGTCGTGGCGCCAGGCCGTCTCGGCCACGATCCGATTCGGCGACCAATCCCCGGCCCCGATACCACCACCCAAGGTCATCTGAATCTGACCCAAGTAGCCCTCGTCCAGGAGCCAGGCCACTGCACGGGTGCGCTCGCTATAGCGGGCGTTCTCAGCAGTCGCCAGGACCAGGCCGCGCGTGTCGGCCAGTCTCAGCATCCGGTTTGCCGCCTTGATGGTGATCGCCAATGGCTTCTCCACCAGGACATGCTTCCCCGCATCCATCGCTTCCAGCGCAACCGTGTGGTGCGTATCCAATGACGTGAGACAGAGCACCGCGTCCACGTCGTCTGCCGCCAGCAGGTCGCGGTAGTCGGTATAGATCGCCGGCAGCGGGTCCGGCTGAAAGTCCGACACGTACAGGTGCGGCGCTGCCAGTGGGTCCCCGGCCATGTCCGTCACCGGCGGCCGCGGCGGCGGACCTTCGCCGCGCTGCCGGAACATCTCCGCGTCCTCGCGCCGGCGCGCACTCAGCGCCGTCACCACGATATGCGCGGCTCCGCTCTCCGCCAGCGCCTTCAGGCCGTGCAGATGCGCCGGCAAGATGCGCCCACAGCCGACTATTCCCAGTCGCAGCGGGCTGGTGGACGAGAGATCGGCACCCCGCCACGGACCAAGTGTGCGAACTGCTGACTGTGCTTCAGGCTCGTCAGAGTATCCAGGATCAACCATTGCTTCCCCCGCGTCAGAATGTGTAGCCGTTCAATATAGCAGGTGCCGCAGCGTGGGCAGTAGCGGAACTTCCTCAGTGGATCGAGGACCAGCGTTGTCCTCGTACTTCCTCGATGCCGCTGCTCTGGCCGTGCCCGTTGGCTTGTCCGGTACCTCAGTCGCCTCGCCGACGGCCAAGACGTGACCCACGGAGATCATCGAGGAGTGGGTGCAGAATAGCAGTCTGTTTGAGGTGACGCTGGAGTAGCATCGGGGGACAGGCGCCGCATGTTCGTGAGATCACTGAGGCGGGCGTCCGTGGGAGCGGACCTGTGTCACTGGGACTCGATGAGGCGGATATAGACGTAGTAGGCGCCGATCTGCAGGGAGTTGCCGTCGCTGAGGTGCGTTCGTAGGTCCGTGGGGCCAGCGTCGAGCTCGACAGTGAAGGTGGCGGCCCTCTCGTGTGCGGCGACGGGCCGGCTGTATCGCTGGCCTCCAACTTCCAACTCCGCCCTCACTATGGGGAGGGCCTTGCCGTCAGTGTATCGCCGCTCGTAGGTCATCTCATGGTTGCCGACCTGGGGAGGGCCCTCGATACCCTGCCCCAGGCCCAGGTCCGCCTCCCTGGGCCATCGCCGAAGCTCGAAATCGTAGGTGCCAGCCCGCGCCACCTCGATCTCCCAGTAGCCGTTGTACTCCACTCCCTGGCGCACCTGGGCCTGGTTCCAAACGTTGAGGGGGTCCTCCACATTGCGCCAGTCGTGGGAGTTGACGAGGGCCTGGGTCGCCCCGTCCGCGCCGATCTCTATGGGTATCCTCTCGTGGGCACGCTCGGTCACTTTGGTCCACCACTGTTCGTAGGCGGCGCGCAGGCGCGACACGATGCTAGGGTGCTCGGCGGCCACGTCGGTCGTTTGCTCCGGGTCCGCCCACATGTCGTACAGCTCGTCCCGGTCAATAAGCCTCCAACGGGAGGTCATGACCGCGCTCTTGCGCCACTTGACGGGGCGCGCCAAGCGCTGTGAATCGGTGACGACGACGCGCTCGCTCCAGTCCGTACCCTCCAGGCGCGATGCCCGGTCCGACGGCCCAACTCCCAGCAGGGGTGCCAGGCTTCTGCCGTCCACCGAAAGGTCGGCGGGGTTCCCCAGGCCGCAGAGCTCCACCAGCGTCGGCATCATGTCTATGTTGGCGGTCAGCTCGGAGACATCGCGCCCCGAATCGAGGCCGCCGCCGGGCCAGCGCATGAAAAGGGGCACCCTATGCCCACCGTCGTACTGCGAACCCTTCTTGCCGCGCATCCCGGCGTTGTGGCCGCTGGTGACGAACTGGTCGCCATCGACTTCGACCCCTCCGGCCGAGCCGTTGTCGGTCATGAATATCACAATCGTGTCGTCTTCAAGCCCCCACTGCCGCAGCCGGTCGCAGAGCACTCCGAAGTTCCCGTCAATATTCGCCAGCATGCCGTAGAAGCGCGCCCGAGAGACGTTGGGACTCACGGGCGGCAGATACGGCTCCGTGTACTCAGGGTCCACTATATGGGGCAGGTGCGGGGCGTTGGTGGAGATATAGCAGAAGAACGGCTCATGCCTGTGCCTCTCAATGAAGTCTAGGCCCAAGGCGAACCAGACGTCAGTGCAATACCCGGCGTAGCGGGTCCAGACACCGTTAGCACAGTAGGTGTCGTCGAAGTAATCATTGCCCCAGTGGTCGGGCGTATTCCCAACGCCGCCTCCGCCGTGGCGCACGACCTCCTGGAAGCCCCGGTCCTCCGGTCGGAAGGGATAGCCGTCTCCCAGATGCCACTTGCCGAACATCCCCGTGTGGTAGCCGGCATCCGCGAACATGCTCGCCATAGTGTATTCGTCCTTGCGCAACAGGGAGCGGCCGCCAATGGTGTGCCACACACCCGTGCTGTTGGCGTAGCGGCCGGTCAGGAGCCCCGCCCGCGTCGGTGCACAGGTGGGTCCGACATGGTAGTCGGTGAGCCTGACCGAGTGGCCGTGGAACCAGTCCAGGTTGGGAGTCGTGACGATGGGGTTGCCGTGGCAGCCGAGATCGCCGTAGTCCTGGTCGTCGGTCAGGACGAATACGACATTGGGTCTGACTCGCTCCCCGCCTTTCATCGGAACATCCTCCTGGTGTTTCAACAAGGCCGTGCCACGACCATCGGGACCAACCCCATCCCTAATGGTGTGCAAACGTGAACATCAACCCACCCTTCCTGAGGGACTCCGTGTCCTAGGGGGAACGTCCCCCAAGCCCCTACCAGAGGGCTGCACCCACCCTGGAGACACCCTGATGGTACCTACGGGGTAGCCCTCGCCCCGGTGGTGCTGGATAACTGTAGGACGACCCTTTCCCAAGCATCTTCAGGCCGTGCAGATGCCGCCGGAGGTCTCGCCATCTATGCTCACTCGTCGGCCGCTCCGGTCCGCGCCTCGGCGTTCCGGTGCTTAAGCGCCGCGTCCAATTGCTCCCGATGATAGGCCGGCCGGATCGGCGGCAATCCGTCAACGGAGAAGGCCCGGACCTCAGCGGCATCATCACCGGCTCGTAACTCACCCCCGATGACCCGACCGACATAGGCCGGCACCAGCAGCAGGGCACGCGGATCGTCGCGCACGAGCGTGGCCGCGACCAGCGATTCGATGGTGACCTCAAGGCCGGTCTCCTCGCACACCTCCCGCACGGCGGCGACCGTCGGCTCCTCACCATAGGTGACAAAGCCACCGGGCAGTGCCCAGGACCCCTTGAACGGCTCGATGCCGCGCCGGATCAGTACGACCTTGCCCACCCACAGCACCACCACATTCACCCCTAGCTCAGGGTGAGGATAGAACGTCCAACCACAGGAGCCGCAACGCAGCGGTGGCACTGCGACGACGTTTAGTCGAACGCCGCAGCTTGGGCAATAGCGGAACTGTCGCAATGGATCGGGCGGCAGCGATGTCATCTACTTGCTCAAAGAGAAACCCGGATCAACTATTGCATCCCTCGGGTCAGCGTGTGTAGGCACGCAACACAACAGGTGATGCCGAAGGTTCCGCCATCCATGCCCACTCGTCGGCCGCTCAAGTCCCGGTCTCGGTGGTCCAGCGCTCAAGGGCAGCTTCCAGTTGGCACCGATCACAGGCCGACTGGATGAGCGGCAACTCGTCAGCGGAAAAGGCTCGAGCCTCGGCCGCATCGTCGCCGGCGCGTAACATCCCACCGGTGACCCGACCGAGATAGGCCAGGACTAGGAGCAGGGCGCGCGGATCGTCGCGGACGATGGTAGCAGCGACCAGCGAATCGACGGAAATATCCAGCCCGGTCTCTTCACGCACCTCACGCGCGGCGGCTGCCGCCGGTTCCTCGCCATAGGTGACAAAACCACCGGGCAGTGCCCAGGACCCCTTATACGGCTCAGTACCACGCCGTACCAGAACGGTCTTCCCCTCCCATAGCACCACGACATTCACGGCCAACTCAGGGTGAGGATAGAACGTCCACCCGCAAGAGCCGCACCGCAGCGGTGGTGCAGCCACGCGGATCAATCGAGCGCCGCACTGCGGGCAATAGCGGAACTGTCGCAGCGGATCAGGCGGCAACATGATCGTCGGTGCTGATGAATTTCTAGCCGCTAAGGAAGCCAGGAATCTCGATCTGCTGCGCCGTCTTGGGTGCGAAAGACGATGCCACAAAATCCTCAAAGAGAATCATGGACCATGGATCAAAACTCTTGTGGAATTCGAACAACGCCTGTGCGGTATACCGCACACCATTGCTCTTCGACCGGCGGAGTGAATATTCCTCTGGAGCTTGCGCCCTGACTTCCCCGACAACCACTGCCTCGTAGACAAAGGCCACGTGCCTAGAGGCGGCAACCGAGGTGTGGTCAATCACCAGACCGACCGGTGCTATCTCCGATTCCGCCACACCTCGGATACCAAGCTCTTCATCAAGCTCGCGCCTGAGTGTCGCCAGCAGCAGTGACGAGATCGATTCGGCTACCGCAGAGTGTTCACCCCCGGCCGGACGATCAACATGCCCCCCGGAGATAAGGCTAATCCGCTCACGCAGGTCAGCCCGGGTCTCGCGCACCCGCCGCAGCACAAGATACTCGGAGGAACGGCTGCGGATGAGGGCACAGGGAATCGGCTGCATGACATCTTCTGACCGCTCTGCCTCGTGACGAGGCAGCCATGAGAAGCTCTTCTGAATACACTCGACAATCCGGCGCATTCTAGGCTCCGGGACAAAACGATCAGAGGTACTGATGCACTGCCTAGGGAAAACAAGAACCTCCTGGACTGATTTATCCATGATCTACCCCATCAAAGAGGTCAAGGATCATATTCGCTACTCGAAAAGCCGTTGAGAACGGGGTAGTTCCCTGCTCTTGTCCCGTGTCAATCACCTCAAACCGAGGAAAGCACGAAGAGTATCTCTCTCGAACAGAACCATACGCCTCATTCAAATCCGTAAGGAAACCCGGATTCATGGCTCTACCCGTATCCTCAACGAGCTTGTCTTTATTCTCGCGCTCCATCGAGGTAGACGGATCAGCTTGGAAAAGGAAAACAGCATCAATGACCGTCCTCCAATCCTCTATAAGCAGAAAACTATGTATCTTCCCAGCTACATCTGCCGTAATATCGCCTTTAATAGATAGTAACTCAAACCAAACGAGTGCATCAAACAAACCACGGTCAAGAATCGAGATGTCATAACGATCTGCAGAATATAGACCGTCAAAAATATGGTTGAGTGCATAGGATGCCGACCAGGTATTGAAAGCGACAAGGTTCTCCTTCAGATAGTACGGCGTTCGCTTGGAGGCACCTTCAGTGGGAGCCAGAATCCGAAAGCCCTGGCGGCGAAAGAAGTGCCCAACAATATCAATGCAGGTGCTCTTGCCGCTCTTCGGTGACCCGGAGAACTCTACGAACACCGGGCGGCCACGCGGCTGACCCCTGAGTCTTCCAAGCACCGCCTCCGCTCGCTCACGCAACTCTTGCCGTTCATCCATGGGAACCGGACATCTCCCTGTTTCTCTGTAGGACGGCCTACGGCGGCATGAAGTTGCACGCTGGCCCGGAGTCAGCAGTCACTATAACAGGGGCGGGTATTGCATCGTCTCGCCGACACCCAAGACGCGCGTCTCCGCCGTCAGCCCGGCGGCGTGGGCCGCGTCCACGAAGAACTGTGGGTCAATGGTGTTGTGTGGCATCACCGCGAAGTGCATGGGGATGACCACGCGCGGCGCCAGCCCGCGCGTCAGCTCCACCGCCTCTTGGTAGGTCATGTTCCCGCCCCGGCCGTTGATGCACACGCACAGCACGTCAATGTCTTGGGTGGCCGGCGAAAACAAGCGCTCGTTGAAGAGCGTATCGCCGGTGACGTAGATACGCACGGCACGGCCGCTGCGCCCCACCGTAAACACAAACCCCACCGGGTCACCGGTATGCTCGGCGAAGACGAAGGCCGTTCGTACATCCGAACGTGCCGGATCACCTACCGTTAGATCGGCACCCACCGCGACGGTATGCACTCGTCGCGTCGCCACCCCTAGCTCACCCAACATACGAGCGCCCTCCGCCGCCGTATAGAACTCGGCACTCGTATGGGCGGCGACGGCCGCCAGCGTCTCCGGATCGAGGTGGTCGGAATGGCAATGACTGCCGAGCACCGCATCCACGTCCAGTTCCGACGGTGCCACGGGCGGCGGGTTGAGTCGCTCCACGCGGCTGGGTCCCGAACTGTAATTCGTCAAATACGGATCAACGGCCCAGGTCACGTCACCGGGACTGCGAAAGAGAAATCCACCTTGCCCCAACCAACGCAGCGCCACGGCGCCGTCCGGCGGCCGCGACAACAGTTCAGTCACTTCATCCCTCCATGTTCATTGCATCGGTAACGCCGTTACCCGCGGGATCACCGCGGCATACCCGAACGCTGCCAGCTTCAACGGAGAGGTATGATACTCTACCGTCGTCCTCACGCAGCCGGCCGGGCAGTCACAGCACGCAAATGCCGAGGAACAGTATGGAGACTCAAGCATCGCAGAGCAGAGGCGGCATCACCGATCAGTTTCGGCTCGACGGCCGAGTCGCCCTCGTCACCGGCGCCAGTACCGGTATCGGCGCGGGTCTGGCCCAGGCTTTCGCCGAGGCCGGCGCCGACGTGACCCTCGCCGCCCGCACCGAAGCCGACCTCGAACTGGTAGCCGAGTCTATTCGCAGCCTCGGGCGCCAGGCCCTCGTAGTCCCAACGGATATCCGCGATCTGGAGGCTATCGAGCGGATGGTTTCCCGCACGGTCGAGACGTATGGCCGCCTCGACATCATGCTCAACGCCGCCGGCGTGCAGCGCCGCAAGCCCATCCTCGAAGCTACGGCCGACGACTGGCACTACGTGATGGACGTGAACGCGCGGGGCGCCTTCTTCACGGCCCAAGCGGCCGCCCGCGCCATGGTTCCGCAGCAGGCCGGCAAGATTATCCACATCGCCTCCATGACGAGCTTCCGCGGCTTCTCGGACATCGCGTTGTATGGCTTCTCCAAGGCCGGCATTGTCCAGACGACCAAGGCGATGGCCGTGGAGTGGGCACGCTACAACATCCAGGTCAACGCCATTGCACCCGGCTGGATCACCACCCCCATGACCATCACGATGAATCAGGCCCGTAAGGATTGGGTCAACGCCCACAAGCCCCAGGGCCATTTCGGAGTGCCGGCCGACCTCGCCGGAGCAGCGGTGTACCTCGCCAGCCCCGCCTCGAACTTCGTCACGGGCCAGACGTTCGCCGTGGACGGTGGCTTCACGGCCGGCCATCCCTGGCCGAGCCTCGATGACGAGTAGCCACCCGCTGGTCAGAACCGATTAGGCCGACGGAGCGTCCCACGCCGCTGCCTGGTCCGGCGACAACGCCTGCTTCAGCTCGATGCCGTGTCCGTCCAGGTCCTCGATATAGATCGAGCAGGTGCGTCGGGCGGCGCTACCCCGCCATACCAGTTCGCTCCGCAGCGCCACCCCGCGGTCGCGGAGCGCGTCGAGCAGCACAGCCGGCTCCGACGGCCGGATCATAAGACAGATGTGGTTGAGTCCCCGGCTGCGTCGTTCCGCCGGCGGCACATAGTCGGGCGTCCGCATGAGGAAGACGTTGTGCGGCCCGGCATCGAGCACCACGAACGTCGCGCGGCCGGCGTCGTCGCGGTCTACCCAGTCAATGGTCAGCCCCAGCACTCCGGTATAGAACTGTAGCGCAGCATCCGCGTCGCGCACGTGCAGGTTGACGTGATCGAGGCCCGTCGGCGCGGTAAGCGGCGCTGTCCGCTCGCCTGGCGGTGCCGGCGACTCGACTGTCCTGTCCATCACGACGCTCTCCTCTCTCATCCACTGCCCGTAGGGAGCACAACCGACGTCCATTCTCAGTCTAGCAGGAGCCACACGCCTCCCATCACCCGGGCAGTACTGGGCAATTCCCGGTGTACGCCGGGCTGCCCGTGCCGTATAATCGCTAACCGTTGAGTTGGATTGCCGAGCGACGTATTGGAGCTAGCCTTGGTAAGCAGCGTGCCCGTCGAAGCGCCTACCCCCAGTAGCGCGGAATGGAGCGTCTATACGCTGGCGCCCAAGAGCGCCTTCAACTTTGGCCCACGGGGATACGGAGCGCAACGTCGGCTGGGACTCTTTCCCTCCGATAGCCTCTTTTCGGCCCTGTGTACGCAGCTACGCGAGCTGCGCGGCCGGTCCGCGCTGGAGCAACTCCTCGACGAGTTCATCGCCGGCGATCCACCGTTCCTGGTGAGCGGGCTATTCCCGCGGCTGGGGCCGGTCCAACTCTTGCCCCGTCCGGCCACACCACCAGTGGGCCACGATACACAGACGAACGGCCGGCTCGACTACCGCACCTTCACCCGGCTGGAGTGGCTCTCTTGGCCGATATTCGCGCGTTGGATCGGTGGCGCTGCGGAGCCGGACAGCGCTGCCCCGCCGGCGGCGGCCCAAGGCGGCACGATCCGGCTGGCCGCTGACGAGCATCGCCAGGCGGCAGAGGCGCGAGCACTGATCCGCCAGGGACCGGCGGGCGGCGCCATTGCCTGGCAGCACGGCCAGCGCACGCGGACCGTCACCGGCCGCGACGGCCGCGGCGTGCGCGCCTACACGCGCTCCACCACCAGCTTTGCGCCCGGCACGCGGCTCTCCGTGTTTGTCGCCTGGCGCCGCGACGACTGGCGCGAGGTGCTCGAACAGACGCTGGCGGCGCTCGGCGACGGCGGCCTCGGCACCGACCGCGGCGTCGGACATGGGCACTTCTCAGTCGAAAGCGTCGAGACCCGACCAGTGCCGCAGTTGCCGGCTGCAAATGGCCTTGTCACCCTTGCCCTGCTCTGCCCCACACAACCGGAACTGGCGGCTGGGCTACTCGCCCATCAGGATGCCGCCTGGACACTCGTGGAGCGAGGCGGTCGTGCCGGATCGCCCGAAGCCGCCGGTCAACGACGCCAGCGCGTGACGATGCTGGCGGCCGGCGCGGTCGTCGCGTCACCGGCGGACTCTCGTGCCGGTTGGCTAGGGCAGCTGGTAGACGTGACACCGGACCCCGCACCCGGCCATCGCGTATGGCGCTACGGCTTCGCCTTTGGTTGGCCCCTCCGGCTACCGCCCGCCGACACCCCGCTGCAAACGGAATGAAAGCTGTCAGGGCATGAGTATCACGGACCCATCCCGGAAAGAGCGCTTTCAAGCGACGATCAGCGTCTTGACGCCCCTGCACACCGGGCAAGGGGAGCTACTCCACCGCAACGTGGACTACCTCATCCACGAAGGCCACTTGCTGGTCTTCCGCTTGACCGGTCTGGAGCAAGAGTTCGGCGCCGCGGCGCTGGCCGATCAGCCGGCGTTCCGCTTGGCAGCGCTCGGCTCCGGCGAAAAGCTGGCCGGCCTGGCCGCCTATCGCCTCGCTTTACCCCCCCGAACGCAAATGCCTACGGAGGTGCAAGCGTACCTCCGCGATGCCTTCGAGCAGCCCTACGTTCCCAGCAGCCTCCTGCGGTCGGCACTCGCCGTCGCGGTACGCCGGCAGCAGCACCAGGTGGAGCAAGACGCCCATTCTCCCGTAGGGGCGCAGCACGCTGCGCCTGAGAGCGAGCCGGCCGCGTCAGCGGAGGAGAAAACAACCGACGAGAGCACGCCACCGGCGCAGCCGCCCTCCGGCGGCGGGCAGCAGCGTGGCCGGCGGAGGCCATACGCCGACCCGCTCCGCGCCCTCACCGTGACCGACTGCCACCCCTCCGCTGACGACTTGGCCGACGGGCTGCTACGGCTGCTCGAAACGGGCACCCGCGGCCAGGGCAATACACCCGACCGGCCCAATCCGCCGGGCGCCGGCGCGGCACAGGCCAGGCGACCGGGCGGGGCGCCGCAGCAGCCGGAGCGCGTCTGGCTGGAATGTCTGCCCCCGCAAGCCACACTCACCGGCACCGTAACCCTTGATCCGCGGCGGCTAACCGCCAGCCAACGACACGCGCCGGCGGCCGGCCCCGGCGGCGTTGCCGAGATGATCGCCGCCTGTCAGTCGTGGAGCGAGCAGGTGATGAACGCCGAGCACGAATGGTGGCGCCAGCAACCGGCCGCGCAGTCGGTTGTGGCCGTGTACGACGCCCTCCAGGCCCACCGCGCCCACGCCGCCCGTGGCGAGTTGAGTACACTGCTGTGGCTCGGCTGGGGTACACGCTGGCACGCCGCCCCGGCAGCAGCACCGGAGTCTCAAGGGAGCGCCGGGCCGCGAGCAACCGGCGAACGCGCCCGGCGGCAGGTCATCCTGTCCGGCGGCAGCCGCCCGGCCGGGCCGCTGGGGTGGGTCCGCCTCACGCTGCATCCCTGACACACCGGCCCGGTAATAGCAGGGGGCTTCCTCCCTCGCGTCATTCCCGCGCACGCGGGAATCCACGTCCACCTGCGAAGCGGGGGAACCTATAGGGGGGCGAAAAATCGGCAGCAAGCCTAGATACCCGCTTGGGTGGATATGACGGTTTGAGCGCTAGTTCTATGGCAACAACCGGGAGAAGTAGGGTACGAGCCGGACTACAGCTGTGGGGAGCCAAGCGCTTCAGCGGGTCGCTGCTGTGGTGGGCCGCCGCTCTCGCCGCCATCACACTCGTCACGCGGGTACCTTTGCGCTCGACCCAGCTCTTTGCCTGGGATTCGGCCAACTTCGCTCTCGCCCTCCAGCACTACAACGTCGCGTGGCACCAACCCCAGCCACCCGGCTACATCTTGTACGTCGCCGCGGCCCGGCTCGTTCACTTTGTCGTCGCCGATGCCAACGCCGCCTATGTCTGGCTATCGGTCGTGGCGAGCGTCGGCGCCGTCTGGTGTACGGTGCTGGTGGGCGGCCGGCTGTTCGGCACAGCCACCGGCGTCCTCGGCGGGCTGGTCCTGGCGACAAGCTCACTCTTCTGGGGACAGGGCGTGGTGGCCTACCCCTACGCCTTCCTAGCCCTCTTCTCGCCCCTGATCGTGCTGCTCGCGCTTCGGAACCGCAGCGGTGGCCGCGACACCACACTCGTCAGCGCCGCGCTCCTAGCCATCGCCGGCGGCTTCCGGCCGGAACTGGTGCCATTTCTGCTACCGCTCTGGCTCTGGGGTGCCTGGCGGCGGCCGCGGTGGCGCTGGCTCGCCGGCCTGGGGCTGCTGGCCGTGCTGATCACCGCGTGGTACGTGCCGATGATCTGGCTCAGTGGCGGCTGGCAGACGTACCAGTCGGCATCCAGCGGCTACTTCCTCTTCTTCCTGCGCGCCACCTCCGGCTTCGGCAAGCTCCTGCTGGCCGTGCTGGAGAACACCCGCACGCTGGTCAGCTACGCCTACAACGGGATGGGGCTGGCGCTGCTGCCCCTGCTCTATATCGCCGGACGCTTCTTTGCGCCGCCACGGCTCGTGAGCGACACACGCGCCCAGGTCCTGGCTCTATGGCTGGCGCCGCCGCTCGCCTTCTACCTACTCATCCACATCGGCAACCCCGGCTACCTGCTGTCGTTCCTGCCCGCACTCTGCCTGCTCACGGCGCACGGCGCGCTCGTCCTCGCCCAGGACACCGCCCTCGCAGTGCGGCTCGCCCGACGGGATGGCCGAGGAGCAACGGCCGGAGAAGAGTTGGCAATAACCTCCGCCCCTTTCCCTTCAAGGCAGGATGAGTCACGTGGCACCGGGCAGCCCCTTCCCCTTAGGGAGGGGGTTAGGGGTAGGTACGCCGCTTCGTGCCTAATCGTCCTCATTGCCCTGAGCAACGCGGCGCTGTTTCTCGCCGCCAACGGCGAAGGGCGGCTGCGCGAAATCCGCGCCATTGACCGCATCCTCACGAAACAAGTCGCGGCCATCGAGGCGCAGTTTCCGCCCGCGAGTACGCTCATCCTCGCCTACGACCGCTCGCGGCAGCTGCGCTACTACCTCCCGGATCATCGCATTGAGTTGCTCTTTACCGAAGCGGTCGCCGTCGCAGCCAGCGGCTATGATCCCAGCCACTACTGGGAGCGCCGCAGCACGCTGACCGTATCGCCGGGCCTCACGCACATCGTGCTCCCCGATCTCGACGAGAACACCAGCGAGCAGCCGGGCCCGTTGCACCACCTGGACTTGGGCGACGGCGTGGAGTTGCTCGTGGCCGAGGTAGCGAGCGGCGACACCGTGCGCTACGGCTACCGCTACGCCGCGGTCGAGCCGGCAGCAGCCGGGTCCTCCCGCTGACAGGGGTGGACAGGCCCAGCCGTAGGGGCGCAACATGTTGCGCCCGTCCCCCCGTCATTCCCGCTTTCGCGGGAATCCAACCCTTATGAGGGGCCGGGGTGAGGCCCGCTTACAGCGCCGCCGGCAGCAGCCGCATGTCCGGGACGTAGGCCCGGGGCGGCAGGGATGCCACGAACAGGCACGCCGCCGCCACGTCTTCCGACTGCAGCGCCTGCGCGACCACCTCCGGCGGCGTCGGCACCGGCCGCTTGTCCAGCAGCGGCGTGTCGGTTAGCCCGGGGAACAACACCGTGCAGCGGATACCGTTGGCCTTTTCCTCGGCCATCGTGCCATGCGTCAGGCCGACCATGCCGTGCTTCGTGGCCTGATACGCCACGCCGGAGACATCGGGCGCCTGCACCGCACCCGACGACACGTGGATGATGACCCCGTCGCGCTGCTTCCGCATCGCCGGCAGCACCGCGCGCGTGACGTTGAACGCGCCGGTCAGGTTGATGTCCACCATCCCGTCCCACTCGGCCGGATCGAGCACCGTGAGCGCCCGCCGCTTGATGTTGGTGCCGGCCGGATTGCAGAGGATGTGCAGCGCGCCGAACCGGTCGAGCGTCGCGGCGACCAAGGCGTCCACGGCCGCCCGGTCGGTCAGGTCGGTCGGGCAGCTAAGGACGCGGCCGCCGGCAGCCGCGATCTCGTCGGCCAACTCCTGCAGCAGATCGCCGCGCCGCGCCGCCAGCACCACCGCCGCCCCTTCCTGGGCGAACAGCCGCGCCGTCGCCCAGCCCATCCCGCTGCTCGCCCCCGTCACCAGCGCCACCCGCCCATCCAACACACCCATTTCAGAATACTCCTACTCCGCCCAATTCGCGGGCTAAGTGTAACCAACCATTGCGGCTTGGCGTTCGGCCAGTCCGAAATAAGCCACCGCGCCTTCGCTGCCGGGTAGTTCCACTGGTCGTCCGCTCCATGCCCCTCGCAGGTCCCTGTTAAACAAATGCCCCTCCCGCAGGGTTGGAAACCACGGGAGGGGTATTGACTTTGCTTCTTCTGATGTCGTGCCGCCCGTCAACACTCGGAGTAGCCACAGGAGTAGCACTTCTGGCAGCCCTCTTCGTGGATCAGCGCCGCCACGCCGCACTGCGGGCAGAGGTCGCCAGGGCGCGCAAAGGCCTCGGCCGGGTGGCCGTTCGTCGCCATCGCCTGCTCGCTCATTGCCCCGTTCGTCGCCACCACGGCCTCGCCGTCGGCCGGCCGGTGCTCCTCCAGATACTCCGATAGCACCTGCGCGATACCGTCGGGCAGCGAGCGCACCCGCTGCGGGCCGAGGCCCATCGAGCGGCCGCCGCCAATCCCCGAAAGCTGGTCCACCACCTGACCCAGGCGCTCGACGGTGTTGAGCGGCGATGGCAAGCGCAGGATGAGCGAGATCAGCCGGCCCATCGCCTCGGCGTCGGCCGCCGTATCGGAGCCGGCCTTGCCGACCTGCGTGAACACCTCGAAGGGCCGCTCGTCGCCATTGTGGTTGATCGTCACGAACGCTGTCCCCAGCGGCGTCGGCTTCCGGTAGGTGACGCCGTGCATCGCCTGCGGCCGCGGCTTGACCTGCGAGCCTGTCTCCAAGCCGTTCAGTCCCAACTGCACCGCCTCCGCCTCGCTCTCCTGTTCCGCCGCCGGCGTGTCCGGCTCCTCAATATGCGACAGCACCCCCTCGCGGCAACCGTCGCGGAAGTAGGTGATACCCTTGCAGCCCAAATCGTAGGCCAGCGTGTACAGCGTCTTCACGTCGTCAATCGTGTGCGCGTTCGGCGCGTTGACTGTCTTGCTGATGCTGGAGTCCGTGTATTGCTGCACCAGCGCCTGCACGCGCACGTGTTCCTCTGGCGTCAAATCGTTCGCGCTCACGAACCACGGCGGAGTGTCCGCGTCGGGATGCGCTTCCTTCCACTCTTGGAGCAGCGGATGGTAGATGACGTGCTCACCGATCCGGTCCCGGCGCACGAAAGCGAAGTCGTAGACCGGCTCGATTCCGGAGCTGACGCCGGAGAGCAGGCTGGTGCTGCCCGTCGGCGCCTGCGTCAGCAGCACGGCGTTGCGCGTGCCGGTCTCGGCAATCTGCTCCTGCAGCGCCGCCGGTAGCTGCTTGATGAACACACCCTGCGCGTACTTCTCCCGGTCCCAGGAGGGGAACGGCCCCTTCTCGACGGCCAAGGCCGCCGAGCACTCGTAGGCGGCGGCGCGGATGGTCCGGTAGACCCGTTCGATCACCGGCAGCGATTCCTCGTGCCCGTACCGCAGCTCCATCTTGATGAGCGCGTCGGCCAGCCCCATCGTGCCCAGGCCCGTGCGCCGGGTGCCCAGTTGGGCCTTGGCGTTCTCCGGGATGAAGTACTCGTTGGCGTCCACCACGTCGTCGAGAAAGCGGATGGCGACCTTGGCGTGCTCCGCCAGCGCGTCATAATCCATCTCGCCGTCGCGCACAAAGGCCGCGACGTTGAGCGCCCCCAGATTGCACACGCCCCATGCCGGCAGGCCCTGTTCGCCGCATGGATTGACGCAGATAATATCTTCGTAGTACCAGGTGTTCGAGACCTTGTTGTAGCGGTCAATGAACACCATGCCCGGCTCACCCGAGGCCCAGGCCGCCTCGCAGATCAACTCCCATAGGTCGCGGGCGGGTAGCTCCTTCTTGACCTCACCCTGCCACTTCAACTGCCAAGGCCGGTCCTGCTTCACCGCCGCCATGAAGTCGTCCGAGACACAGACCGACAGGTTGGCCCCGTTGATGCGTTGGAGGTCCTTCTTGACGGTGATGAACTCCTCGATGTCGGGGTGATCGTCGTTGAGCATGAGCATGAGCGCCCCGCGCCGTGAGCCGCCCTGCTGGATCACGTCCTTCGTCGCCACCGAATACAACTCGGCCCAGGAGATCGGCCCCGACGAGGTGCCGTTGACCGTCTTGATGTAGGAGCCGCGCGGCCGCAAGGAGGACAGATTGATCCCCACGCCCCCGCCCCGCGCCATGATGTCCACCATCACCTTCAGGTTGTCGAGAATGCCGCCTCGACTGTCCTCCGGCGATGGGATGACATAACAGTTGTAGAAGGTAACGGCGGTGCCGGTGCCGGCGCCGGCCAGGATACGGCCGCCCGGCACGAACTTGAAGCCGCTCAGAGCCTCGTAGAACCGCTCGCTCCAGTACGCCTGCTTTTCCGGCGTCGGTTCTACCGCGGCAATACCCTCGGCGACGCGCCGCCACATCTGCTCTGGGGTCGTCTCGGTCGGCGTACCGTCGCGGCCCTTCAAGGCGTAGCGGTCGAGGAAGACTTTCTCCCGCACCCCTTCAAGCTGTGTCGCCTCACTCGGAACCGCTGCGCTTCTTCCGTTCGTCTGCTGCCCCGTCTGGACCAAATCGGTAATGACCACGATGACGCCTCCTATGATGTTTGCTGCGATGTGGACTACGATGTTGGCTGGCTATCTGCCGCCCGTTGCATGGCTTCATCCCCCCAGTGGATGGAACCACCCGCGGACGACCAATCAGTGCCTCGTGGCACACTATATGTTGTGTCAGCGAGAAAGCTCGACCCAATATATGGCACTACAGGGCCTTTGTCAAGGGGGTGCGGCACTGCCTCGACACGCAAGGCCACTGGACACCCACATACAACATCAGAACGGTCTAGGCGCAGCGAAAGCGCAGCGGCCACGTACCGTCCGGTCTTGTACGCCCAGTGAACATTAGTTCTATAATGCGCCGGCCGGCCGCACCTGTCAAGTCGAGATGAGTCCCCCTGCAAGGGGTCAGTCCATTCCCTCCCCCGGAACAAGCTCCGGGGGAGGGAATAGGTGGGGGCCAGCGTTACAGCAACCTGCGGCCCCTACTCAGTTGCTCTCTGTGTGTGCTGTGGCTCACTCGATAGCCGGGCTGAAGATGCCCTCGGGGTCGGCGGCAGCACGGAAGCGGTCGAAGAGGCGTTGCCGCGCTACCAGTGGATCGGCCCCGGCCCGCGACCACACCTCGTCCGGTGCAAGCTCCGTTCGCCAGGAGCCGCCCAAGGCCGCCGCCGCCGCGCGCAGTGCAATGATGCAGCGCCCGGCCGCTGGCACGAACTCCTGCCGGTCGTGCCCGTCGCGCGGCTGCAAGACGACGTGCAATATCCCGTCGCCGGCATGGCCGCTAATCCGGTGCTCAACGAGGGCGCTCGCCGGGAGCAGTTGCGGCAGCATGGTGAGCGCCGCGGCCAGGCCGCCAAGCGGGATGGTCCATGTGCCCCGTACCACGCTGGCCTCACGCGGTCGCCAGGCCTCACTCCGCGCTCGCCAGAACGGCGCGGCCGCGTCGTCGTCGAGGGCACGGCCACGACCACCATGCCGCCGGGCGATCTCTTGTGCCGCCCGCTCCAGCCCGGCGACGCGCTCCTCGTGACCCTCGGCGCGCACCAACAGCGCCCACTCCGCCGGACCACCCTCCGACTCCGCCGGCATAGCGCCGGGGAGCGCCGGCACACATTGGTCAAGGATAGTAGCGTCGAGCAGCTCACCCCCCCCGGCGCCGGGCGGATGGTCCGCGAGCGCCGCCGCGGCTCCGGAAACGGCGGAAGGCCCGGCAAACGTCAGCAACAGCGAGCGTGTCGCCGCCGGGCGCGCCGCCAGCCGCAGCGTCACGGCCGTGAACAGGCCCAGCGTTCCCCACGACCCGACCAGCATCCTAGTCAGGTCATAGCCGGCGACGTTCTTGACCGTCCGGCCACCGGCATGCACCACCTCGCCCTGCGCGGTGACAACCTCCGCGCCAAGCACCCACCGCGCCGTCGGTCCGATAGCGCGTCGCGAAGGTCCCGCCGCCGCCGTGGCCACCGTCCCACCGACTGTAGGTGTAAGTCCCTCCAGGCGCTCTACCGGCCAGCAGAGGCCCTCCGCGGCCAACAGTGCATCGAGATCCGCCAGCGACATCCCCGCCCCGATCGTCGCCGTCAGGTTGTCGCCGTGGACATCCTGCGGTTGCGTCAGCCGACGCAGATCAATGATGCACGGCGGCTGGGCCGTAGAGCGCGGTGGTCCCCAATCCTGCCGCGAGCCGTTGCCCCACGCGACGACAGGCACGCCCTCGCTGGCAGCGTGCCGGACCAGCGCCTGCACCGCTTCAACGCTCGCCGGCCGCGCCACCAGCAGCGGTTCTCCCCAGCGGCCGGCGCCGTATTCGCTCGCTGCGGCTGCACCGTCCAGCACGTGTGCTTCGCCGCAAATGGCAGCGGCCGCTGCAAGCACGGCTCAGTCCCCGGCCAGCGCCGCCTGGATCGCCCGGCCAAGCCGCTGGATCCCGGCGGTGAGCTGGTCCGGCGGCAGGAAGCTGAAGGCGAGGCGCAGATAGCGCGATCCGTCGCCGTGCGTGAAGTTCGCCGCACCGGGGATGAACGACACGCCGGCCTGCTCGGCGCGCGGCAGGAGCCCGCTCGCATCGAGACCCGCCGGCAAGCGCAGCCACACGAAGAACCCGCCCTCCGGCCGCGTCCAGGTGGTCGGCGGCGGCGCGTATTCGTCCAGCGCCGCGAGCATAGCATCGCGCCGCTCACGATAGAGACCCCGCAGCCGCTCGATGTGGGCCGCCAGGCGGCCGTCGGCAGCAAACTCGACCGCCAACCGCGACAAGAAGGGGCTGGTCCCTACGTCAACCTTGAGGGGCAAGAGCCGCGGGATCAACGCTGCGGGCGCCACGAGATAGCCCAGCCGCAAGCCGGCCGCGAGAATCTTGGAGTACGTCCGCACCTGGATGACCAGCCCCTCCGGCTCTAACTCATAGAGGAACGGCGCACGCTCCCCATCGAAGCGCAGTTCGCTATACGCATCGTCCTCCAGCACCAGCACTCCGTATTGGCGCGCCAGCGCGATCAGCTCGTGACGACGCGCCAGGGGCATCGAGACGCCGGCCGGGTTGTGGAACGTCGGGATCGTGTAGATCAGCTTCGGCTGCTTGCCGGCCGCGGCGAGCTTGGCCAGCACCTCCGCCAGCTTGTCCGTCCGCATCCCGAGGTCATCAATCGGCACTTCGTGCAGTTCCGCCTCGGCGTTGCGAAACGTCTGGAGCGCGCCTATAAACGACGGCGCCTCGACGATGACGGCATCGCCAGGGTCAACGACCAGTTCGGTGACCAGTTGGATACCCTGGGATCCACCGCTGGTCACGATGATGTTGTCGGCCGAGACATCGAGATCGTCGTCTCGCAGCCGCTCGACTACATGGTCACGAAAGCGCTCATCGCCCGCAATTGGCCCATATTGCAACGCCGTGTCGCCCCCGTCATCGAGCACCCGCCCGCTCGCCGCCGCCAAGTCGTCATACGGAAACGAGCCGGGGTCCGGGAAGCCATAGGTCAGCGGAATAACGTCCTGGGACGAGGCCGCCCCGGCCCGAAACAGCGCCGCCATCGGCTTGGCGGCCCGGCGGGCAAAGAGCGCAGCGTACCTCGCGGCAGGATCAGTCATAGTCCGTACTCTAATCGCTCGTCAGTATGGTGACGCCGGGCACCGCCTGGACTCCCCTTCCCTGCCAGGGAAGGGGCCGGGGGTTAGGTCCAGCCAGCCTACCCTCCCAATAACAACAACCGGGTAGCAAATGAGCCACCCGGTCGAGGTTTTGCGGATCAGGATACGCGCCGGCCCGTCACGTGGACCGCGCGACCCATGGTGCGTCGGCGCTTACACGCTGTCGAAGTTCTCCTGCACCTTGTCCCAGTTCACGTTGTCGAAGAAGGCCTGGATATAGGCCGGCCGGTCGGAGCCATAGTCCATGAAGTAGGCGTGCTCGTAGGTATCCAGCGCCATCAGCGGCACCGTGCCCCACACACCGCCCTGATTGTGTACGTCGCACAGGAAGTTGTGCAGCTTCCCATCCGACGGATCGTAGGCCGTAACCGCCCAGCCCCGTGCCGCCATGCCGCACGCCGTCAGGTCCTCGACAAACGCCTCGAACGAGCCGAAGTCCGCATTGATCTTGTCCGCCAGCGATCCCGTCGGCGCGCCGCCCGGACCACCGAGAATATCGAAATACAGCTCGTGCAGGATGGCCCCGTCGGCGCTGAACGTCTCTTCCAGCTTCAGCGCACGGTAGGCGCTATACGCCTGGTTGGCCGCCGAGCGATCCACGCCCGGCAGCAGCGATTCGATCTCGTTGCGCTTGTTGACGTAGCCGGCGTAGAGCTTGTCATGGTGGGTCTCAATGGTCTTCTCTGAGATGCCACGCAGCGCATCCTTTGCCCAGAGCAGGTCCTTCACCTCGAATGCCATCGTCGTCGCTCCTTCCGAAGAGTATTCACACAGAATCTATCTGAAGCCGCCCAGACTCTAACGTTCACTCCACCGACACGTCAAGGAGAGGCCACGCCGCGCTACCCCCACAGCGAGCGATAGAAGTCGAAAATGTCCGGCTGATCGAGCGCCGTCGCCAACTCCCGCACAATAGGAGTGAGATAGCTGCGGTCCAACTGGTCACCCCGCCGCTGCACAATGCCCCGGATGTCCTCACGGTCACGCGGGCGCGAGGAGATGATCTTATGCACGATCAGGTCCTCGGCAGTACAGATTCGCACGCTATATCCTGCGACCTCCACAGGCACCGCCTGCTCGATAGCCGCCACCTCGTAGGGCAGGCCCGCGAACACGATATCTACCGCAGTGCCGTCCGCCGTTCGCGCCGGTAGCACCCGTCGCTCCCGCACGAATTGCAATGGATCGGCTACGAGCGGTGTCAGGGAGTCGAGCAGCCCCTCGATGAGGTCTCGCTCCGGCACCAGACAGTGGATCGTCAGATCGAGGTCGGCTGTATAGCGCGGCTGCCCCCAGACGGTGACGGCAAACCCGCCGATCACCATGTAGGGCACCCGCAGCCCGTCGAGCAGCCGCGCTACTCCGGCGAGCGCCGCTTCGAGACGTTGAGATTGCGCCATGCCTTCCGTGAAACCCGCACCCACTCAATCAGGTCGCGCCGGTGCGCGTCCGACGCGGCCGCCAAGTCGCCGTAACGCGCCGCAAACTCATGCGCGGCGCCATACCACGCGATGCGGTCTTCGACGCTGGCTAAGAGGTCAGCCTTCGCTGACGATTCGGCCTCCCAAGCGTTGAACGCCTCCCACTGCCGCCGGCGTTCAGAGAGTGCCTGCGCCAATTCCTTCCGCGATAGTTGTGCCATCCGTCCGATCAATCTGCTCGGCCCCATCAGGCCGCATAGCCCACTGCAATGAACCGCAAGAGCGAGAACGCCAACTGCGGCTCGACCGTGATGCCGAACGTGCGGACGGCCTCCGGCGATGCCGACAACAGCATCTCCCGCAGCCGTTGCACCGCATCCGGCGGCGTCTGCGAGCGACGCACCCAATCGGCAAAGTCGAGGCGAATACAGTCGAGCGCCCTGATCTCCACGCGCAACCCGGCCGCCGCCATGAAGCCCTGCCACTGTGCCAACGTGTGCTCGCGCACGTGCGACGGATCGCGCCGCACCTCCAGCCGGTTGATGAACTCGTCCAGCTCTGGCCGATCCGGCGCGTAGTTATCCACGAGCACCAGCCGCCCGCCCGGCCGCAGCACACGCGCCATTTCCGTGATGGCCTGGTCGGCAGCGCGGAAATGATGCGCCGCGACACGACAGGTCACAATGTCGCAGCTGCGGGGCAGCACCGGCAGCGCCTCCACCGTCCCCTCGACCAACCGCAGATTGGCAACGCCGTTTGCAGCGCCCAAGCGCCGCGCCTCGGCCAGCATCTCCGGCGTAATGTCGAGCGCCAGCACGAGCCGGACGTGCGGCGCCAGCGCCAGCGCCGTGTGGCCCGCGCCCGTCCCCACGTCCAGCGCCGTTGCACCGGGCGTCGGCGCGGCCGCATCCGTCAATAGGCGGAGGTCCATGCCAGTGGCATGGACCATGCTCGTGGCATAGTCCGCCGACGTGCGACCGAACTGCCGTCTCGCTGACCCCGGCACCGTTGCGCTGCACCTCCCGCCGGCCGCTGCCCGCCGGTCAAGCCAGAGGGTGATGGCCGGCAGCCGCGGCATAGTAATAGTAGTATAGGCGCCGACTGAGGCTGACCGGACCGGTAGACAGGAATAGAAGCAGTGAGCGCAGCAACCGCCATCGAGAGCGTCCATGCCCGCGAAATCTTGGATTCCCGAGGCAATCCAACCGTCGAGGCCGAGGCATTGCTGGCGGACGGCTCGCTGGGCCGTGCGGCCGCGCCCTCCGGCGCCTCGACCGGCCAGCACGAGGCCGTCGAGTTGCGCGACGGTGATCCCACGCGCTACGGCGGCCGCGGTGTGCAGCGAGCCGTGGCCCATGTCCGCACCGAGATAGCCGCCCACATCCGCGGCCAGGATGCATTAGCGCAGACCGCCATTGACGAGGCCCTGATCGCGCTCGACGGCACGCCGAACAAGGGGCACCTCGGCGCCAACGCCATCTTGGCTGTGTCGTTGGCCGTTGCGAAAGCCGCTGCCGCCTCCCGCCACCTGCCGCTCTATGAGTGGTTAGCGGTTAGCGGTCAGCAGTCAGCGGGGGGAGACGAGACGGCCACCGGCCACTCGTCCACCCTGCCCGTGCCGATGTGCAACATCCTCAACGGCGGGCAGCACGCCGCGGACAGCACTGACTTCCAAGAGTTCATGGTCATGCCGGTTGGCGCCCCCAGTTTCAGTGAGGGGCTGCGCTGGGCAGCCGAGGTCTATCACGCCCTGGGGTCCGTCCTGCATGATCGCGGCGACAACACCAACGTCGGCGACGAGGGCGGTTTCGCCCCCAGCCTCCCTGCGAACGAGACGGCCATCGAGGTCATCCTGACGGCTATCCACCGCGCCGGCTTCAAAGCCGGCCGCGACATTGTGCTGGCACTGGACCCGGCGGCGACCGAGCTATACCGCGACGGCCGGTATTACCTCACCCGCGAGGGCCGCGTGCTGTCGAGCGCCGAAATGGTCGAGTTCTGGGCCGACTGGACCACTCGCTATCCCATCAAGTCCATCGAGGACGGTCTCGCCGAGGACGATTGGGACGGCTGGGTGCTCCTGCAACGGCGGCTCGGCGACCGCGTACAACTCGTCGGCGATGACTTGCTCGTGACCAACCCCGAGCGGCTGGGCCGCGCCATTGAGCACCGAGCCGCCAACTCCATCCTGATTAAGCTCAACCAGATCGGCACGCTCACCGAGACGCTGCACACGATTAGTCTCGCCCGGCGGTCCGCCTGGACGACGGTGATCTCCCATCGCAGCGGCGAGACGGAAGACGTGACCATCGCCGACCTCGCCGTCGCCACCGACGCCGGCCAGATCAAGACCGGCGCGCCGGCCCGCACCGACCGCGTCGCCAAGTTCAACCGCCTCTTGCGGATCGAGGAGGCACTGAGTAGCCAGGCTACCTACCCAGGCTGGGATATCTTCAACCACCTCGTGCCCAACGACGCGCCCCGACTGGAGTAGGTACAGGCCAAGCCGTAGGGGCACCCCTTGTGGGTGCCCTGCCCACACCCCGGCCGCTCCCTCCCGCAGAACCCGCTCGGCGCTAACCCGTTTTCACTAACCGAGCCGGGTAGCCCGGATCATGCGCCAAGGGCCACCAGCCGCCTCATGGGCGCCCGGATAGCGGAAGTCTTGACGGCCAGCTAACCCGGACACCCGCTCCCACCGGCAAGCAACATGACTGCCCCAACCGACCCATCCCAATCGCCTCCACCTACCGGGCACCGCACCGACTCCCCCTCCCTGAAGGGAGGGGGCCAGGAGTTAGGTCCGGACCCACCCGCCACCTATGCCGCGGCCGGCGTGGATATTGCCGCGTGGGAAGAGACCTATGGCCGCATCAAAGGCGCCATCCGCTCCACGTTCGGCCCGCAGGTCGTCGGCGATATTGGCGGCTTCGGCGGCCTGTACACTGCCCCGCGCGGCGACCGACCGGTCCTGGTGAGTAGCGTTGACAGCGTCGGCACCAAGGTCCGCGTGGCCATCGGCCTTGGACGGCACGATGCCGTCGGCCACGACATCGTGAACCACTGCGTCAACGACATCCTCTGCGGGGGCGCGCGACCACTCTTCTTCCTCGACTACATCGGCACCAGCCATCTCGACCCCCCGACCATCGAAGCCATCGTCACCGGTTTGGCGGCGGCCTGCCGCGCCAACCGAGTAGCCCTGATCGGCGGCGAAACGGCCGAGTTGCCGGGGATGTATGCCGAGGGTGACTATGACCTCGTCGGCTGTATCGTCGGCGTCGTCGAGCATGACCGCATCGTTGACGGCGCGGCCATTGCCCCCGGCGATGTCCTCCTGGGCCTGCCGTCATCGGGACTGCACACCAACGGCTACTCTCTGGCCCGGCGCCTCCTGCCACCGGAAAGATGGTCAGAGGCCTTCCCCCCCCTGGAGCTTGCTCCGGGGGGGGGCCACGCGCCCCCTGACCGGACCATCGGCGACGCACTCCTCGAGCCGCACCGCAGCTATCTCGACGACATCGAGCAGCTCGATCAGGTCATCGCCATCAAGGGCATGGCCCACATCACCGGCGGCGGCCTGCGCGACAACATCGTCCGCGTGCTGCCTCCACACACCAGGGCGGACCTGCGCTTCGGCTCGTGGCCCGTCCCGCCCATCTTCCCCCTCATCCAACAGGCCGGCGACGTGTCGCTCGCGGAGATGTGCCACGTTTTCAACATGGGCGTGGGCTACATAGTCGTGTGCCCTGCAGACGACGTGGACGCGGCACAGGCGGCGGTGCCCGCTGCCGTTCCCATCGGCGAGATACATACCAGCCCGGGACCGGCGGTAGTCCGCGTCATGGACGCGGACGGCGGTATCATCTGCACGAGTGAGCAAAATGCCGGCTGAACACGATGCTGGAACGGACACCGGGGCGCACCACTCGCCGCTCGCCGTGGGCGTGCTGGTGAGCGGGCGCGGCTCGAACTTGCAGGCCATCCTTGATGCGATAGATCGCGGCGCGTTAGCCGCCCGGGTAGCCGTCGTCGTCAGCAACCGGCCGGGTGTCCTGGCCCTCGCCCGCGCCGAGCAGCACGGTATTCCGACGGCGGTCCACGAGCGCCGGGATTACTCCTCCCGCCGTGCCCGCGATCAGATAATCCTGCGGACCCTACAGGCACACAACGTAGAGCTGGTAGTGAACGCCGGTTACAGCGCGATTCTTCATCGCACCGTTGTGGCAGCCTATCGCGACCACATCATCAATATCCACCCCTCGCTGCTCCCCGCCTTTGCGGGTGGAATGGCTCCCAAGCCACAGGCCGACGCGCTCGCCGCCGGGGTCAAGATCGCCGGTTGCACCGTCCACGTCGTCACCGAAGACGTAGACGCCGGCCCCATCATCGCCCAAGCAGCCGTCCCTGTACTCGACGACGACACGACCGGTACCCTCGCCGCCCGCATCCTCGCCGCGGAGCACCGGCTCCTACCCGCCGTGATCGGCTGGTACGCGGCCGGGCGCTTACAGGTGACGGCCGACCGCGTACTCGGCGCCCCACCAGCCATGATCGGTGGCGAGTAGCCACGCCGCTGCTCGTCATTGCGGCCGGTACCTACCCTCGTGCCCTCGTGAGCAATGCACAACGCACGCCGTGTCACAGATCCCCACGCCTATCTGTGGACACAGCGTAGGCCATGACGCTATACTATTACCATCATGCCCCGCGAACAGTTGCACTGCGTCATCTGCGGGACGCCGCTCAAGACCCGCTATCGCCGGAGCGACCGCCCGCTGCGCTACTGCGCCGCGCACCGCACTGCGGCGGCGGCCAAGCGCGGCGGTCCCGCTGCGGCCCGCGCCCGGCAACGGCGCATCCAGCAGCTACAGCAGCGTGTCCGCGAGCTAGAACGACAACAAGGAGAACCCAGCATGGCCAAGCGCGAAAACAGCAAGGTACGGGTAGCGCTCGTCGGTGTCGGCAACTGCGCCTCGTCGCTCATTCAAGGTGTCCAGTACTACCACGACGCCCCCGACGACAGCTTTGTCCCCGGCCTGATGCACGTCAATCTCGGCGGCTACCACATCCGCGACATCGAGTTTTCCGCCGCCTTCGACATTGATAGTCGAAAGGTCGGCCTAGACCTGAGCGAGGCGATCAACACAGAGCCGAATAACACGCTCAAACTGGCCAACGTACCCCCGCTAGACGTCAAGGTACAGCGCGGCATGACCCACGACGGGCTAGGCCAATACGGCGCCCAGAAGATCACGAAAGCCGCCGGACCGACCGACGACGTGGTCCGCATCCTCAAGGACAGCGGCACCGACGTGGTGGTGAGCTACCTGCCCGTCGGCAGCGAGCAAGCGACGAAATGGTACGTCGAGCAGGTGCTCAATGCCGGCTGCGGCTTCGTGAACTGCGTGCCGCAGTTCATCGCCCGCGAAGACTACTGGCAGGAGCGTTTCCGCCAACGCGGCCTGCCCGTCATCGGCGATGACATCAAGAGCCAGGTCGGCGCGACCATCGTTCACCGCGCCCTCGCCCGGCTGTTCCGCGAACGGGGCGTCCGCCTAGAGCGCACCTCGCAGTTGAACGTCGGCGGAAACATGGACTTCTACAACATGCTGGAGCGCTCCCGGCTCGACTCCAAGAAAATCTCCAAGACGAACTCCGTCACCTCCCAGCTCGACTACGACATCGGCGACGACAACGTGTACATCGGTCCCAGCGACTACGTACCCTGGCTCACCGACCGCAAGTGGGCCTACGTGCGCCTCGAGGGCCGCGCGTTCGGCGACGTGCCACTCAACATCGAGCTAAAGCTGGAAGTCTGGGATTCGCCCAACTCGGCCGGCGTGGTCATTGACGCCGTGCGCTGCTGCAAGCTGGGGCTGGACCGCGGCTTGGCCGGTGCCCTCGAAGGCCCCTCGTCCTACTTCATGAAGTCCCCACCGGTCCAGCACAGCGATGACGAAGCGCGGCGCATGGTCGAGGAATTCGCTGCCCACGAGGTAGCGCAGGCCGCCGCCGCGAGCTAGGCACGAGGCAGCACGCCTAGGCCGCCCGCCGCAGCGTCATCGTCCACCCACCAACGCTGTAGGGGCGCAACGTGTTGCGCCCGTCATTCCCACGCAAGCGGGACTCACCCCATCCCGCCAATCCCGATACGGACAGAAGGTTGCCGGCAGCTTTCTGCCCTCCGTACAATGGCGAGGTTAGGCCTCGGCCGCCATACGAGGCCTTCTAGCAATACACGCAACGCGGTCGCTGGCGTGCCCGCTCTCTGGTGTAAGCATGGCTCCAACGCATTACGACGTGCTCAACGTCAAGCGCAACGCCTCTAAGGCCGACGTGCGCGCCGCGTTCCGCCTCCGCTCCCACATCTTCCACCCGGATAAGTACGAGAACTACGATGAACCACTGCGCTCCCAGCTGATGGAGGAAGCGGGAGCGGAGTTCAAGCGCCTGCGATGCGCCTACGAGGTGCTCTCCAACACCAAGAGCCGCCGCGAGTACGACCGCTCCCTGCGCTCCCGCACTACCAGCGCCACCAAGCGGCGCACCAGCCGCCAGCGGGCCAAGTCACCGGCGCCGGGCACACGCTCGGCCGCGCAGCCGCCGCCGAGCGACGGTGGCGCGGCGGCGGATAACGGCCCCACCGCCGGCCGGCACCGCGCCGACCCACTGCTCGTCGTGTCTCCAAGCTCGCTCGACTTTGGCCTGGTGTCTGCGGGCAAGCGCCGCCAACTGGCACTCCGCATTAGCAACGCCGGCGGCCGAACGCTATTCGGAGAGATCACCAGCAACCGCGCCTGGCTCACCGTCAACCGCCACTCGTTCATCAGCAGCTCGACGCTGGTGCTCGTCTCCGTGGATACCACCCATCTCCAGGCCAGTAACGACTATTGGGGCAACCTTGTCGTCTCGACGCTCAACGGCGGCGACCGCGTGGTGCGGGTCTCCGTTGGGGTTGCCGAGCCGGTGCAGCCCGTCATCGCCGGCATCCCCGCGACCATAGATTTCGGCACCGCCACGCCGGGGCAGGTCAAGACCCGGACCATTCGGCCGCGCAACGCCGGCTCCGGCCGACTCAACGGCAGCATTGCCGTCTCGGGCCGTTGGCTCTCGGCCAGTCACCGCCGCTTCGACGGTGATGATGCCTCGTTCGAGCTAATCGCCAACGCGGCGGGGCTGCCCATCGGCGAGCGTTACGCCGGCGAAGTCCACATTTACTCGAACGGCGGCACCGCCGCCATCGCCACCACCATGATGGTCCAGGCGCCGGCACACGCCCCCACGTCCGATCCGCTAGGGTAGGGGCGCAACATGTTGCGCCCGTCCCTCCGCACAGCGGGGGGACTCATAAGGGTAGTTTTTTGTGTAGGAGTGCGATTCATCGCGTCCAGGCACTCGTCCTTTCGGCGCCGGCCGGGATCCAGGGGCAGCACGTGACGCCTTCGCTTCCTCGAAATGCCGGACCGCGCTTTCGAACTTGTCGAGACAACCGGGATTGCAAAACCCGACGACGTGGCCGTCATATTCGGTGAGCGAATCGGCCTGCACCGGCTCCCCGGACCAGGGGCAGGTCTCACTGATGCAATCGGCTATGTCGAGAGCACGCATCATGCCTGCCTCCGTTTCGTGGTCGCGGGCCACTGCTCACAGATACCAGTCGGGATCGGTCAGCGCCTCCGCAACCACGCCGCCCTCGGCGTCGCGCGGCCGCGGCAGTCCCGTCACGTAGGCCAAGGTCGGCGCCACGTCCACTTGGCGTACCTGCTGCTGCAAGTGGACACCCTCTTTGATCCCGGCCCCGGCCATCACGAAGCACGTATGCTGCGACCCCCAACCGAGCCGTGCGCTTGGCAGTTGCGGGCCATGCGCCCCGTTGAACTCCGGCAGCGTCGCGTATACCACGTCGCCCACCAGTTCGCCCCACAGGTTCGCCACCTCGGCGTCCTCGCGCCGCAACGCGAACACGAACGGGCAGTAGCCAGACCTCGGCTCCCGATAGCCGTTCAGCGCGTGAATGATGTCGCGCCGCACCTGCTCATAGTCCTCCGGCTCCACGATGCCGGTCGGCTCGCGGCCCTTGAGATTGACATAAATGTTCACGTTTCCGACCGGCGCCGCCGTCGTGCGCGTCCAGTCCACGACCCGCCCGCCGCTACCGTCCTCCGTGTAGACCAGGAAGCCGGTCTGCTCCAGCACGTCCGCCACCTCGACCAGCGGATAGCTGGTTGGCGTGCCACCATGGTCCGCGACAATACAGATCACGGTGTCATCATCGAGCAGCGCCTCGCAGAGCCGACCAATCCAGCGGTCACAAGCGGCATAGGAGCGCGCCATTCCCTGAAAGCACCGCTCGACCCGCTCTGGTGGCTGACCACTGACCGCATCGGCGTCGGCCATGAAGAAGTGGTTGGCATAGTCGGGCACGTGCGTTTGGGTAAAGAGTCCCCCCCAATCGGGTCGCGTCGAGCAGAGGTGGATGGCCGTGTCGGCGAGCTTGCCCAGGTGGTGCTCAACCAGCTCGAAGTAGGTATCGTCGTCAATCACCCCCAGGGCATCACGACCAGGGTTCTGGAGAAATGGCCCCACGTGCTCCAGCAACTCTGCCGCCACGGCGTTCGGGTAGGTGAAGCCGTCCACCGGCCAGATTTGCGGCACAAATAGCTCGAATCGCTCGGCGTCCGGCGTCAGCTCGATACACTTCATCCGCACGTGGCCGACGATGTCGCTGTCACCGATGCGGAAGCTGTCGCGCGCGTATCCTGTCCATTCGCCGGCCCGCAGGTCCTGCTCGAAGAGGCAGTCCGCCCCGTCGCGGCTGCGCGCAATCCGCACCCGGTCATAGCCTTCCCCGCCGGAAGCGTAGATCAACGCATAGTAGCTCTTCGGAACCCCGTTGCCGGAACGGCTCATGGAATGGTGGCTACGATGCAGCGGCCGGATGACCAACTCCGCTTCCAGCGGTTCACGCGCACTCTCCGGCAGATTGCTCCACCCGCTGCCGGAGACCTCGCTCAACGTGATCGGCTCGAAGCGTTGCTCCTCCCGTAAGGCGCTCGGATCAACGGCTGCGCTGTCCGTCGAGGCTGCCGTTTGCTCTTCCTCCCGGCCCACCGCGAACAGGTGGTAGCCGGCGATCTGCGCGTGATTACTGATGCCCGGCCCCGTGCCCTCAACCTGGACGCCGCGACTGATCGTCGGCGGCCAAGACATCTCGTACTTCACCAGCACCGGTTCGCGCCCCCCGCGCTCGACGGTATTCCAGAGGTACTCCGCCTTGCACAGTCGTGTGTTGATGCCCCACACGGTCTGATCGAGCGGCTTCCCCAACGCGCGGATATTGAAGTCCATCACCTGATGCGTTCCGGGCCAAGCGCCCGTAACCAGGGTCGTCCAGCCCGGCGGCGTCAGCGTGGGTAGCACCCCCCACATCTCCCGATGCACACCCCGCTCGATGAGCCGCCCAACGTTGGGCATGTAGCCGGCCTCAACCATGTGCAGCATACTCTCCATGCCCACACCGTCGAGACCGACCAGGATGAACCGCTTCGCTGGACTTTCGCCGGCCATAGTGCGAATCCTCCCAAACCACGTGGATTGCACCGCTCCCCTCGCCAGGGCGGCGGTGCCCCTAACTATAGACGAAGCGCCAGAAGACCGGATCGCAGCGTAGGGAATGCCGACCTAACTGGCGAGGATTGGTTAAAACCCAAAGAAGGCGGCCCGTGACCTCACGACCTCACTGCAAGCACACACGCGCGCGCATACTGCGTGCAGGCGTAGTACGCCTCGATGGACTCGCCCGCATCGCCCCAGAAGCCGGACAAGACGTCGTGCTCGACCTGACCCCGTTCGAGGAAGGCCTTATTGACATCGGTAATCTCCAGCTCGCCGCGCCCCGAGGGCGTGAGGGTCCGCACAATGTCGAACACTTCCGCCGGATAGAAGTAGACGCCGGTAACGGCATACGCAGAGCGAGGGTGCGCCGGCTTTTCCTCGATGTCCACCAGCCGCTCCGGCTCATCACCGTCGAAGACGGCCACGCCGAGATGCCGCAGGTGCGCCGGGTCCGCGATCTCTTTCAGCAGCAGCCGCGCTCCCTGTGGCTGGCGCTCGAAACGCTGGACAATAGAGGCGAGATCGTCTTCGACGATATTGTCGCCGAGCATCACGACGACCTTATCGCCGGCCGCAAAGTGCTCGGTCAACCCTAGCGCCTGGGCAATCCCCCCCGGTCGCTCCTGATAGGCATACTGGAGGCTCCGCAGCCCCACGGGACCGCCGCTGCCCAGCAGGCGCAGGAACTCGCCCGCGTGATTACCGCCAGTCACGACCATGATCTCGTCCAGCCCGGCGCGCACGAGCGCCTCCAGCGCAAAGTAGATCATCGGCCGGTCATAGATCGGCAGCAGGTGCTTGTTGGTGATGTTGGTCAGTGGGGCCAGGCGCGACCCGGTTCCCCCGGCGAGAACAATGCCTTTCATCATGCACGCTTGCCCGTTCGGGCAGTCTCCTTTGCTCTATCGGCTTGTCGACATACCACGTCTGCGCCACCCTCACCCGTCATTGTAGCGGCAATACCCAGACGAGTGACCGCACCAAGCGGATAGCACCACGCACTATCCGTGCGGCTTTGGCCCGTCAGGGGCCCGGGGGTGTAGCGCTCGGACCGGGGCCGCTGTATGGCCCTGCACGGCGGCTTTCGCAGCCATGACCAGCGTCTGGGCGCGATGAATCACGCCCCTACAAAAAACCTACCCCTGTGAGGGGTGAGGCCCTCCCCGCCAGCGGTTGCCATGCAGTGGACTTGACCGCTACAATCATAGAAAGGACGTCACGCTTGGACCTGGCGGTCAGGTCAACGACTGCGTGGCACCCGTAAGTACTTCAATGAGGAGGTACTGTCAATGGCAGACGTGCGTCGCAGCGCAGCGGTTTCCCCATACCCATCGCCTAGCTATCTGGTCACACCCACGACGGTCCCCGGCGGATGGGACATCCCCAACGGCATACCACCCACACCCACTGCCCCTCCCGGCGAGGGGTTGAACGCTTGGGACATCGCCCGGCAGCAATTCGATCTCGCCGCCGACCGTCTGGGCCTCGGCTCCGACGAGCGCGCGGTACTCCGCAACTGCAAGCGGGAGTTCACCGTGCATTTCCCGGTGCAGTTGGACGATGGTTCGGTCCGCTCCTTCACCGGCTACCGCGTCCAGCACAATCTGGCCCGCGGTCCCGGCAAGGGCGGCATCCGCTACCACCCCCAAGCCGACCTCGACGAGGTCCGCGCGCTCGCCATGTGGATGACGTGGAAGTGCGCCGTCGTGAACATTCCTTTCGGCGGCGCCAAGGGCGGCGTGGCTGTGGACCCGAGGGAACTGTCGCCAACGGAGCTTGAGAAGCTGACCCGGCGCTACACCCTGGAAATCGAGCCGTTGATTGGCCCGCACAGCGACATCCCGGCGCCCGACGTGAACACGGACCCGCAGGTTATGGCCTGGATGATGGACACCTACAGTATGCACAAGGGCTATACCGCCACCGCGGTCGTGACGGGCAAGCCCGTGAGTATTGGCGGCTCGGAAGGTCGCATCGAAGCGACCGGCCGCGGGTGTGTGTTTACCATCCAACAGGCCGCCAAGCGCCTCGGACTCGACCTCGCCGGCAGCACGGTCGCCGTGCAGGGATTCGGCAACGTCGGCGCCACCGCTGCCCGGCTGCTCCATGATCTCGGCTGCCGCATCGTCGCGGTGAGCGACGCCGAGGGCGGCATCGCCGATAGGCGCGGTCTCGATCCGCACCAGCTCTTGCGCCATCGGGAGGAAACCGGGTCCGTCGTCGGCTTTGGCGATACTACCCCGATCACCAATGCCGAGCTGCTGACGTTCGATTGCGACATTCTTGTCCCGGCGGCGCTGGAAAACCAGATCACGGCCGCGGTGGCCGAGCGGGTCCAGGCCAAGATCGTCGCGGAGGCGGCGAATGGGCCAACGACCCCGGAGGCCGACGCTATCCTGCACGACCGGGGAGTATTCGTGATCCCGGATATCCTCTGCAACGCCGGCGGCGTCACGGTGTCGTACTTCGAGTGGGTCCAGGACCTCCAGCACTTCTTCTGGGACGAAGCGGAGATCAACCGGCAACTGCACCGCATTATGGTCCGCAGCTTCGATCAGGTGTATCGGATGGCCCAAGAGCACGACGTTGACCTCCGCCAGGGCGCGCAGATGCTCGCCATCTCGCGGGTTGCGGAAGCTACCCGCCTGCGCGGACTGTATCCTTAGCGCCGGGCCGGCTCCCGGAGCAGCGTCACACGGAGCGCCTAGCCGGCCGCTCCGCTCATGCTGACCATCTTGCATCATGAGCGAGTGTGAGCGGCCCCTCTTTTCGTCATTCCGGCTTCTGCCGGAATCCCTGTCCACCTGCAGCGCGGGGGGATCATAGGGGAGCGTCGTTCCTGCTTGCACGGCAATGACCGGGAAACGCCAACAGAGCCTAGGAAGCCTAGGATTAGGAAACGAGGGAGGTCCCAGCGTGATGAAGGTCTGCTATGCCTACCGTCGCAGCGTCTTCTACCCCTACCAAGGCGGGGAGTTCCCGCCAGCGAGCGAAGCGTCTCTGGTCCGGGCCTATCTGGCCAAGGTCAAGGCCACCGGCTTCGATGGTATCGAGCTGCCGGCGGCGCTCGGTGAGAGCTACTCTACTGCCCAGCGCGAGGACTTACGGCGGCTGCTGCGTGCTCTGGACCTGCCCTGCGCGGCGGTGCGCGGCGGCGGCGGCATGCACGATCCCCGCGTGGCGGCGGCGAACCGGGAGCGGCTGGAGAACTCAGTGCGCTTTGCCGCCGAGATCGGGGCCGAGGTGCTCAACGCCACGGTCACAACGCCGCCACGCGATCCGGGCGGGCCGGGCAGTTTCGTCGGCGATCCGGTCTCGCAAGGGTCCAGCCGCCTGGCCAGTACCAGCGACTTCGAGCGGTCCGCCGACGGCTTCCGCGAGGTAGCCGACCTCGCTGCGGACGAGGGCATCCGCATCTCCATCGAAGTCCACCAGCACTCGATAGCCGACTGTAGCTGGGCGACGCTCCACTTGCTGGACCTGATTGACCGTCCCAACGTCGGGGCCAACCCCGATCTGGGCAACGTCTACTGGACCTACGAGACCCCCGAGGAGACCACAGAGGCGGCAATCGTCGCGCTGGCCCCGCGGGCCATGTATATGCACTGCAAGAACCTAGTCCGCGTCCACATCCCCGAGCTACGGCACAGTATCTTCCTGCGGGTACCTCTATCCGACGGCGACATTGACTACCGCTTTGCCATCACAGCCATGCACGAGGCCGGCTTTGACGGGTATTTGGCCGTCGAAGGCGCACGAGACGGCGATCAGCTCACGAACGATGCCCGCAGCCTGGCCTACCTGCGTGAGCTACTGGCCGAGCTAAGGTAGGCCAGCCGCGCGTCCGCTACAATGCCGAGGAACGGCCCGCATAGCTAGGGCAGCCGCATGCCACCGGAGGTACCGCCGTGAGCACCGCCAGCAATCAGCACGAGCCATTCGCGCTGGGTATCATCACCCGCCTGCAAGACGACGCCGATGCAGCCCTCCGGCGCGTGGCCGCGTTCGACCTGCCGACCTGCCAGCTCACCACCGACGACCCGGCGTTGTATACACACGCCATGGCGGACCAGGTGCGGACCGCCTCCGAGCAGCACCAGGTCGCCGTCACGACGCACTGGGCACACGCGCCCGGCCGGCGGGTGTGGAACTTCTACGAAGGGCCGCTGACGCTGGGCCTGGTCCCGCCGGAGACCCGCGCGGAGCGGCTGGCCGCGCTCCAGCAGGCGGCGGCCTTTGCTGAGTGGATCGGCGCTCCCTCGCTCACCGGGCACATGGGCTTCATCCCCGAGGACCCGAACGATCCGCGTTATCCGGGCACCGTAGACGCGCTCTCGCGGCTTGCACACACCTGCGCCGATCACGGTATCGAGCTATGGTTCGAGACCGGTCAGGAGACGCCGACGACGCTGCTCCGCACATTCGATGACATTGGCACCGACAATCTCGGCATCAACCTCGATCCGGCCAATCTGCTCCTCTACGGCAAGGCAAACCCGCTCGACGCGGTGGACCAGTTCGGCACGCTCATCAAGGGCGTCCACGCCAAGGACGGCGAATACCCCACAACGGGCCGGGCACTGGGCCACGAGCAGCCGCTGGGCAAAGGCCGGGTCAACTTCCCGGTGCTGATCGCCAAACTCCAGGCGCTGGACTACCGGGGCGCCGTCACCATCGAGCGCGAAATCAGCGGACCGCAGCAGGCGGCCGACATCCGCGCGGCCATCGAGCTGCTCAACTCGCTGACCAGCCACTAGCTATCAGCCAAGGGTTGTCGCGCGTGACCGTCTCCGCCGCCCAGGTAGACCTCATTACTTTTATCGGCCAACCCGGCCCTTCTCCGGTGGAGCGGGCCGTCGCCGGCATCCGCCAGGCCGCGGCGCTCGACTTGGTGTCCCTCGCCCAAGCCTGCGACCGGATCGGACGAGTCGTGGCGGTGGTCGCCGACGGCACCATCGCCGACCGCCTGCGCGGCACGAGCCGCGAGGCACCGGCCACTACGCCGGTGCATGTTGACCTCGACGCCGCGGCCGAGCCGTTTCACTTCGGCCGGCGATTAGCCAGCGTCATCGAGCGTTTCTCCATCCGCCACGCCGTCTACTTCGGCGCAGGCGCCGCGCCGCTGCTCTCCCCGCACACGCTGACGCGCCTGTGCGACACGCTGCTCGCGCAGCCGGCCGCCGGACCGGGTACCGGCACCGGCGTGGTGAGCGCCAACAACTTCTGGTCGGCCGACTTTCTCGGCTGGACCCCGGCAGCGGCCATCCGCCACATTGACCTCCCGCCCCGCCGCGACAACCAACTGGCCGTGCTGTTGCAGCGGCAGGCCGGCCTGACCCGCGAGGACCTCCCGCCGTCCGCCGGCTCGCTCTTCGATATTGACACCCCGGCCGACGTTGCCATTCTGAACCTGCACCACGGCACCTATCCCCACGCGCGAGCCGCCCTGCAAGCGATTCCCTGGGGAGAAGACGGCTGGCCGGATCAGCACCTCGCCGCCCTGATGCCCCCTCTGGTCAGCCCCGGTGCCGAGGTCTGTCTGGTCGGCCGCGTGAGCAACAACGTCTTTGGCGGCCTGCGCCAGGACCTCGCCTGTCGGCTCCGCATCTATGCCGAGGAGCGCGGGATGCAGGCGTCCGGGCGTGACCGCCGGGGGGAGGTACGCTCCCTGCTCGGCATATTCCTGGAGCAGGTTGGCGCTCGGCGATTCTTCGCGGCGCTCGCGGACCTGGGATCGGACGCGGTGTTTATGGATACACGCCCCATCTTCCAACACATGGGTTGGGACGTATCAACGGCCGACCGCTTCTACTCCGACCTGGGCTGCGTCGAGCGGATCCGTCACACGGAACTGCGCTCGTTCACCGCCGCCGCACACGCCGCGCGGGTGCCGGTGGCCCTCGGCGGTCAGTCACTCGTCGGCGGCGGGCTGTGGGCGCTTACGGAGGCAGCGTGGGAACGCGCGGACGCCGGGCTACTGCCGCCGCTCGGCTGACGGCTCACTGGCCTCCGGCTCCGCGTCTGCTGCTTCCTCCGACTTGGCGCGCTCCGCCTCCTCGGCTTCCAGGGCGGCGAGCTTATCGAACTGCCGCGTGCGGCGCAGATACGCCCAACGCTTGTTCCGCGCGACTTGGGCCTGCGTCGCCACGTAGTCTTCCTCGGTCGGCGGCGGCGCCATCCGGTCGAGCAGCGCCTGAGCATCGTCCTCCCCGGACAGCAGCCGGTCCGACCACTGCATCACGCGCCGGGTAATCAAGATGGCGATGCCAAAGGCTACAAACGCTGCGATGACGGAGCCTCGCCCACCCAGCAGCTCCTCCAGGACACCCGGACTCATCAGGAAGATGACAATAAGCGCGCCATACATAATGAGAAAGGCAACAAAAACCAGTGCCAGCGCGAACATAGTGCGTAACATGCCCCGTCACTCCTCGCGGCAGACAAGTGTGCTGCCGTCCACCGTCAAGTATAGACCCTGGCCCGGCCGCCCGATTCCATCCGCGTCATTTCATCCACCGCGGCACACCACATCCTCCCGCCGTGCGGGGGGACCATAGGGCTCACAAGGGTAGGTTTTTCTGCGGGGGGCCGCGGGCGGGGCCGACCTCACCCCCCGGGCCCCCTCTCCAACATTTGGAGAGGGGGTGTAGCGCTCGGACCGGGGCCGCTGCATGGCCCTGCACGGCGGCTTTCGCAGCCATGACCAGCGTCTGGGCGCGATGAATCACGCCCCTACAAAAAACCTACCCCTGTGAGGGACCGTAGGGGGGCGAGTGAGCAACCGGCGTGTGGTATGGTGCAGCGATGGCTAGTACATTCGGTGCGCTGTTCCGGGTGACGACCTGGGGAGAGTCACATGGTGGTGGCGTCGGCGTCGTCGTGGACGGCTGCCCACCTCGGATCGCGCTCGACACCGCCACCATTCAGCGCGAGCTTGACCGCCGCCGCCCCGGACAGAGCCGCATCACTACCCAGCGCAAGGAAGAAGACCGGGTTGAAATCCTCTCCGGCGTGTTCGAGGGGCACACGCTCGGCACTCCCATCTCCCTGATGGTCAAGAACAAGGACGCCCGGCCGAAAGACTACGCGGAAGTCCGCGTCAAGTACCGCCCTTCCCACGCCGACTACACCTATCAGGCCAAGTACGGCATCCGCGACTGGATGGGTGGCGGCCGCGCCTCCGCCCGCGAGACCGTCGGCCGGGTGGCCGCCGGCGCGATTGCGAAGCGCATTCTGCACGACGCCGGCGGCATAGACATCGTTGCCTACGTCAAGCAGGTTCACGACCTCGTTGCCGACGTGGACGCGACCACCGTCACGCTCGATGACGTGGAGGACAACATCGCCCGCTGCCCGGACGCCGCCTGCGCCGCGCGCATGATCGCGCGAATTGACGCAGCCCGCAAGGACGGTGACTCGCTTGGCGGAGTGGTCGAGTGTGTCGCGCGTAACGTGCCGGTCGGCTTGGGCGAGCCGGTGTTCGACAAGCTCGAAGCCGACCTCGCCAAGGCGATGCTGTCACTACCGGCCGCCAAGGGCTTCGAGATCGGCTCCGGGTTCGCCGGCGTACACATGACCGGCTCCACGCACAACGACCCGTTCTACAGCGACGCCGGCGCCATCCGCACCCGGACGAACTACTCCGGCGGCATCCAGGGCGGCATCTCGAATGGCGAGCCGATCATCTTCCGCGTGGCCTTCAAGCCGACGGCCACCATCCTCAAAGAGCAGGAAACGGTGGATGTGGAGGGACGGCCCACCACGCTCCGTGGGCGCGGGCGGCACGACCCCTGCGTCCTGCCCCGCGCCGTCCCGATGGTCGAGGCCATGGCCGCGCTCACCCTCGCCGACCACTGGCTCCGCCAGCAAACCACCCGCAGCTACCCCGCGCCGTCCCTTCGCGCTGCGGGGGGACCATAGGCTGACAGGGGTAGGTTTTTTGTGTAGGAGCGGTTTGGACCTAACCCCTGACAGGCCAAAGCCGCACGGATAGTGTCAGGTGTGGTGCGGCTTTGACCTGTCACCCGGCTCCTTCCTTGGCAGGGAAGGGGGGCGCTGGCGGTGCCGGTCCGCCGCTGGTCTGCATCAGGATTTTCAGGATGCAAGGATGAGCAGGATAGATTCACGCGGGCGCGTGAATGACGCGGGCGCGGGCGCGATGAATCGCGCCCCTACAGAAAAACCTACCCTTGTGAGGGGACCATAGGGGGCTGTCCGAAGGACCCAGCCATGATCGTTGATGTACACACCCACGCGCCACGCCGGCGAACGGCGTCGGCTACGGCAGCCGTGTCCACTTCCGACCGCGCCGCCATGCGCCCGGACCGTCCGGACCCGGCCGGCGTAACCTGGGACGACTACCTGGCCGCGATGGCCGTCGTGGACCAGGCCATCGTCTTCAACATCGCGTCGCCGCCGCCTGGTGATCCGGACCCGTTGAGTGCCCACCTGACCGGCTCGGTGTTCGAGGCGCCGGCCCGTGCCGTGAACGACAACACCGCCGCGCTCGTGCGCGCCTATCCCGACAAGCTGATCGGTTTCCTGTCGGTGCATCCGCGCGACCCGGCCATGGCCGACGAACTGGATCGCGCGACCGGCGACCTCGGGCTGCGCGGCCTCAAGCTCGGGCCGAACTACCAGAACTTCGATCCCCTCAGCGACGAGGCGTTCCGGCTCTACGCCCGCGCCCAGGAGCTACGGCTCCCGATCCTGTTCCACCAGGGCACCTCGCCGGTGCGTTTCGCCGACCTCGATTACGCCCACCCGCGGCACATTGATCGCGTCGCCATGCACTTCCCGGAGCTACGAATCGTCATGGCGCACATGGGGCACCCCTGGCAGACCGACTGCATCACGGTGATCCGCAAGCATCCGCACGTCTATGCCGACATCTCGGCGCAACACTACCGCCCCTGGTCCTACTACAACTGCCTGCGGCTGGCGACCGAGTGGGCGGTCCTACCGAAGCTGCTGTTCGGCTCCGACTTCCCGGTGGCAACACCGCAGGAGACGATTGACGCCATCCCCCACGTCAACGACATCCTCGCCGGCACCGCGCTCCCCCGCGTGCCCACGGAAGAGCTTCGGGCAATCGTCGAACGGGACTCGCTGGCCTGCCTGGGCTTGGATTAGGGGAACCCCCTCTGGCCCCCCCGCAATGCGGGGGGACGGGCGCAACATGTTGCGCCCCTACGGCTTCACCTGTACCTACCCCAGTCAGCCCGCCCTGCGGGGGGGGCAGGGCAACCACCAAGGCTGCCTCTACGACGGCTCCTTGGCATCGCCGACTTGGGAGGGGCGCGCTCACAAGGGTAGGTTTTTCTGCGGGGAACTGCGGACGGGGCCGACCTCACCCAATGACGGGCCAAAGCCGCACGGAAAGTGCCAGGTGTGGTGCGGCTTTGGCCCATCCCCCGGCCCCCTCTCCAACATTTGGAGAGGGGGTGTACCGCTCGGACGGGGGCCAATACATGGCTCTGGACGGCGGCTTGCGCTGCCATGACCAGCGCTTGGGCGCGATGAATCACGCCCCTACAAAAACCTACCCCTGTGAGGGAGGGGCGCGAGGGTGCTGGCGGACGATCACGCCAGCTCTCCGCCGGGCCGCCGGCAGGTCGGATTCTTCACCGCCGGCCGCGAGCTGCTGAATGAGGCCCTGGAGCAGATGGGCCGCTGCAGCGAGCAGCGGCGCGGGCGGGGGAGTGACAGGAGGGCGGTCGTAGCCCGGCGGTGCCGGGTGCATGACGTGGAGGTAGTCGTGGGCCGGGGCGGTGGCATGGCGAGTGACGGGGTGGTCGTACCCCGGCACTATGGGCAAGGGCATGGCACCGGGGCGGTCAGGCTCCGGCACCGTGGGCAAGGGCGTGGCGCCAGAGCAGTCATGCTCCGGCACCGTGGGCAAGGGCGTGGCGCCAGAGCAGTCATGCTCCGGCACCGTGGGCAAGGGCGTGGCGCCAGAGCAGTCATGCTCCGGCACCGTGGGCAAGGGCGTGGCGCCAGGGCAGTCATGCCCCAACGCCGGCGGCGTGGCTACGCCACCGCGGTCGGCCAACGTGATGCGACGACTGCTCCTAGCCGGGGCGACGTGCGCGCCAGACTCGTCATGCATACGTTACCCTCCTGTCAATGTGTCCATATTGGGCGGGTAGGTGGTGAGACAATGGGCAGCAGGGAGTGGAGAGGAGGCGGTGCTATACTGGTTCGCGCTCGCCAGTGGCTCCGTTGGTAGTCATGCCTACGCACGCGGGATTTCACCCTACCAGGAGCACACGCTAGATTCCCGCTTTCGCGGGAAAGACGGGCCGGGGCGAGCGGGAGAGTCATCGTGGGCAGAACCATTGACGAGCAGATCACGCGCCAGCTCTTCGATCTCTCCGGCCGGTCCGCCATCGTGACGGGCGCGGCCTCCGGGCTGGGCGAAGCCATCGCCGGCGGGCTGGCCGTGTTCGGTGCCGACGTGGCGCTCGCCGATGTCAACGAGCCGGGGCTGACCGAAGTCGCCGCGGCCATCCGCAGCACCGGGCGACAAGCCTTGCCCGTAGTCTGTGACGTGCGCGCCCGCGATCAAGTGCAGGCGCTCGTTGACCGGACGCTGGACACCTTCGGCCAAGTGGATATTCTCGTCAACGCGGCCGGGATCGCGCGCCGCGCGCCGGCCGTGGAGTTGACCGACGCGGAGTGGGACGAGGTGGTAGCGATAGACCTGACCGGCGCCTTCCTCTGCACCCAGATAGTCGGGCGCGCCATGATCGCGCAGGGGCAGGGCGGGCGCATCATCAACATCGCCTCCATCGGCGCGCACGTCGGCGTGACCAGCGGCAATGCCAACTACTCGGCGGCCAAAGGCGGCCTGGTCGCCATGTCCAAGTGCCTTGCGCTCGAATGGGCGCCACACAACATCCTGGTCAACTGCATCTCACCGACGCACTTCAACACGCCGCTCATCCAGCGCAACATGCAGAATCCCGAGGTCCGGGCCTACTACTTGTCGAACATCCCGTTAGGCCGCCTCGGCGAGCCACCCGAGATCGTCGGCCCGGTGGTGTTCCTGGCCTCCGCCGCCGCCAGCATGGTCACCGGCGCCACCCTCGTCGTTGACGGCGGACACATGGCCAAGTAACACTGTGGGTGATACTTTGGATGTGCAGTGTTCAGGTTAGGGGAGACAGCCGCACACTGGACTGAAGATAAGGACTGTAAACTAGGCTTGTCTCAACGGGCTAAGGGCTGTACCGTAGGGGGTAGAAATGACGAGCGAGACTGACCGTATCATTGAACTGCTGGAGCAGATTCACACCTTGCTGGAGAAGCAGGATACGAGGTTGGGCGAGATAGAGTCTCACCTAATGTCGATTGAGCACAATACCGGCTCGACTGAAGGAAATACCAGTATGATCGAGTCCAGTATCAGCTTACTTCAAAGCAGTATAGACTTGCTTGATTCTAACTTGTCAAGCATTAACCAGAACACAGCGCACATAGAGGAAAACACTCGGTAGGGGATAGCCCCCACCCTACCCTCCCCCGTTGCGACAGGGGAGGGGATGAGCCGTCCCCCTGCCGGGCGGGGGGCCATATGGGAGCGAGGAAGTAGCAAGAAAAGGGCATGAGTATGGCTATCGCAACCGCACCGCAGACCCGCTTGGACACTGACTTGAGTACGGACCTGAGCACGGACCAGCTCCGCGACATGTATGCCTTGATGTGGCGCATCCGCTACTTCGAGGAGACGGTGCTGGACCTTTTCAACAAGGGCCACATCCGCGGCACCGCCCACCTCTATATCGGCATGGAGGCGGTCGCCGCCGGCACGCGGGCTGCCATGGGTCCCGATGACTTCTTGGCCAGCACGCACCGCGGTCACGGACACAGCCTGGCGATGGGACTCGATCCCAAGCCGATGATGGCGGAGCTGCTCGGTCGCGGCGACGGCTACTGCAAGGGCAAGGGCGGCTCGATGCACGTGGCCTGCCTGGCCCTCGGGATGCTGGGCGCCGATGCCGTAGTCGGGGCCAATGCGCCGATCACCACCGGCGCGGCGCTCGCGGCCCGCCTGAAGGGTGAGGACCGCGTCGGCATCAGCTTCTTTGGCGACGGTGCCGCTAGCCAAGGCGTCGTGCTGGAGGCGCTCAACATCGCCGCCGTCTCCAAGCTGCCCGTCGTCTTCATCTGCGAGAACAACCAGTGGGCACTATCCACTTCGATCCAGTCAACGCTCTCCGTGCCCGACGTAGCCACGCGGGCCCAGGGTTTCGGGCTACCCAGCGTCATTGTGGACGGTCAAGACGGGCTCGCCATGCATGCGGCGGCCCAGGAGGCAATTGACCGCGCCCGATCCGGCGGCGGCCCCACGCTGATCGAGGCCAAGACCTATCGCTTCCACACCCACTCCGCCTTTGCGACGAAAGACCCCCGCGCGGCCGACGAAGTGGCCTTCTGGAAGAGCCGCGATCCCATCGAGATTCTCGGCGGAAAGCTGCTGGACGCCGGCGCATTCACCGCTGCCGAACTGGAGGAATTGCGCGCCCATGAAGCCGACTTGGCCCAAGAAGCGGCCGACTTTGCCGTCGCCAGCCCGTATCCGGCGCCGGAGGAAGCCCTGACCGACGTGTTCTTGCCCTCTGAGACGGAGAGTTATAGCGAGCCGGGCTACCCGGCCCCGGATTCCGGCGTTCGGCAGCTCAATATGGTCGAAGCACTCAACGAGGCCCTGCACGAGGAGATGGAGCGCGACCCGACCGTGTTTGTCATGGGCGAGGACATCGGCAACATCGGCGGCCTGTTCGGTGTCACCGGCGGCCTGCTGGAGCGTTTCGGCGAGGAGCGTATCCGCGAGATGCCGATTGCCGAGCCGGGCTACACCGGCGTGGGGGTGGGCGCGGCCATCGCCGGCGCGCATCCCGTCGTCGAGATACAGGTGATGGATTTCCTGTCCCTGACGATGGACCAGCTCGCCAACCACGCCGCCAAGCTGCGCTACATGACCGGCGGCCAGGCGTCGGTGCCGATGGTGCTGCGCGGCGTCGTGATGACCGGCATCGGCCTGGCAGCGCAGCATTCGCAGAGCCTCGAAGCATGGGTCGCGCACATTCCTGGCCTCAAGGTCATCATGCCCAGCACCCCCTACGATGCCAAGGGCCTCATGAAGAGCGCCATCCGCGATGGCAACCCGGTCGTCTGTTTCGAGAAGCGCCTGCTCTACGCCGCGACCGGTCCAGTGCCGGAGGAGGAATACCTCGTGCCCTTCGGTCAGGCCGCCGTCCGCCGGACCGGCGACGACCTGACGATTGTTGCCAGCGGCTTGTCGGCGCAGATGGCTATCGAGGCTGCCGAGACACTGGCCACCGAGGGCATCGCGGCCGAGGTCATTGACCTGCGGACCTTGGTCCCGCTCGATATGGACACGATCATCGAGTCGGTCGCCAAGACCCACCGCGTGATCGTCGCCAACGACGGCTATCGCAACTGCGGCTTTGCTGCCGAGGTGATGGCGCGGATCATGGAGCAGGGGTTCGACTATCTGGACGCGCCGGTCATGCGCGTGACCTCGGAGGACGTGCCGATCCCCTGTTCCGAGGCGCTGGAGCAGGTCGCCCTGATTAGCGCCGACAAGATCGCTACCGCCGCCCGCGAGCTACTGGAAGCCTAGCCGCCGAGTCCCCGTCCCCCTGCAAAGCGGGGGGAACATAGGCTCACAAGAGTAGGTTTTTCTGCGGGGGGGCCGCGGGCGGGGCCGACCTCACCTCCTGACAGGCCAAAGCCGCACGGATAGGGCCAGGTGTGGTGCGGCTTTGGCCCGCCACCCGGGCCCCCTCTCCAAATGTTGGAGAGGGGGGTAACGCTCGGACCGGGGCCGCTGTATGGCCCTGCACGGCGGCTTTCGCAGCCATGACCAGCGTCTGGGCGCGATGAATCACGCCCCTACAAAAAACCTACCCCTGTGAGGGGACCATAGGGGGGCCTGTATCCTACACGGCCCCCTCCCAGTTCAGGCCGCCTCTTCCCCCGCCATCGTGCGGTCAAACAGCTCGACGACCTCCTCGGACGGCTTCGCCGTTAGGAGCGTGACCGCGACGGCCACCAGTATCGCCAGCAGGAAGCCAGGCGTGGCGGGCTGGATGTCCCAGAGGCCGCCGGGACCGCCGGAGAGGTACCCCCAGATAGAGGAAACGACCGTGCCGGTAATCATGGACGCGAGCGCGCCCCAAACGTTGAAGCGGCGCCAATAGAGAGCCAGTAAAGTGACCGGCCCAAACGCTGCGCCCATGCCGCCCCAGGCGTAGGCAACCAGCGTGGATACCGATTCCGGGTTGAATATCGAAAGCAGAGCGGCAATAATACCGACGACCACGAGCAATGCACGGCCTACCCAGACGCGGACAAATGCGCCCAGCACGAAAACGTACCTCTTCGCATAAATGAGCCGCTTGATGAATGGCAAGTCGTCGGTAGCGACCGCGGAAGCCAAGAGGAGTTGAGAGTCCGCGGTGCTCATCACGGCTGCAATCACGGCCGTCAACAACAGGCCGGTCACTACGGGGAAGAAAAACACTTCCGCGGCCACGAGGTAGACCCGTTCCGGGTCCGCCGTGACTTCCGCCAGCATATTCGCTTGCGACAAAGCGGGGAGCGCCACCACTCCGAGCAGTAGGCCCAAGCCGAACATGAGGATGATCCACACTGTACCGAGATCGCGGCTCGGCCCGATCTGCGCCTCGCTTTCCACCGCCATGAACCGCTGCAAAAACCGCTGCGAGCCGAAATAGCCTGCGCCCCAGCCGGCGGCCGAAAGCAGGAAGAAGAGGGTAATTGGTTCGCCTTCGGCGTCCGTGAGCGGATTCCAGAAGCCGGCGGGTAAAGTTCCAGCTCCTTGGAAAGGATTGCCGACGAGGACGATCATCATTACGGGCAATATAATGAAGCCGCCCAGCATGATGAGCGCTTGAAATACGTCCGTCCGGGAGACGGCGAGAAACCCGCCGATGAACGTATAGGAGGCCACCGCGATCAGTGTCACGATGATGCCGGAGTTGTAGTCCAGCCCGAATACCGTCTCCAGGAGCTTGGCGCCAGCGATCAGACCAGAGCTAATGTAAAAGATCACGAAGAACACGGTGATGAAGCCGGCCAGCGTTCGCAACACTCCCGTCCGATCCCGAAAGCGCCGCTCGTAGAACTCCGGCAAGGTGAGGGAGTTTTCGGCAGCGATGGTGAAGCGGCGCAGCCGCTTGGCCAGCACTATCCAGGTGAGCCAGCTGCCGACCACAATGCCCAGCCCCGTCCACAACTCGATCAGCCCGTGTTGGAACGCCAGGGCGGGGAACACCAGCATGGTCCAACCGCTCGCCGCAGACGAACCGGCGCTCAACGCCGAGGTGATGCGGCCCACACGCCGGCCGCCGAGCACGTAGTCCGACATCTCCTGCATCCCGCGGGCGCGGGCTACCGCTATGCCGATCAGCACCAGAAAATAGAGGACAAAGACGGTCAGAATCCAAGGACTGAATTCCATGCTGACCTCCTGCAGTCAGTGTATTAAGTCCGGGCAACGATACCGAGTGGGCAAGGTCGGAGCAACAACACTCGAGACTGCTTGGTCAGTTCAATGCCCCGTCATCGCCGGCGGATACGGGCTAGGGCAGCGGCGCCGCCCGCGGCTTGGCTTTCAACCCCTCTGTAGTGTGCAAGAGTAGCGAGGCCCCTTTGGTTGCGACGAGCACCACCGGCAAGCTCCCCCTCTCATTCGTCCGGGGGTGAAGCGAGGGCCGGTGGCTGAGGCCGGATTAGACTTGGTCGCTCGCTGCCATTGACCGGTCAAATAACTCCACGACCTCCTCGGACGGCTTGGCCGTGAGCAGCGTGACCGCGATAGCCACCGGGAACGCGAGCAGGAAGCCGGGCGTGGCCGGCTGAATGTCCATGATCCCGCCGGGGCCTCCCGAATAATAGCCCCAGATAGTAGAAACGACCGTCCCGGTGATGATGGAAGCGAGAGCGCCCCAGAAATTGAAGCGGCGCCAATAGAGCGCCAGAATTGTGACGGGCCCAAACGCCGCGCCCATGCCGCCCCAAGCGTAAGCGACCAGATTGAGCACCGATTCCGGGTTGAATATCGAAAGCAGGGCGGCGATGATGCCTACGATCACGAGCAGCAGGCGACCCAGCCAGACGCGGACAAAGGCTCCCAGCACATAGACGTACCGCTTCGCATACGCCAGCCTCCTGATGAATGGCAGGTCATCGGTGGCGACCGCGGAGGCCAAGAGGAGTTGCGAATCCGCGGTGCTCATCACGGCCGCAATTACTGCCGTGAGGAGCACACCGGCCACAATGGGATGGAAGAAAAGCTCCGAGACCACGAGATAGACTCGCTCCGGGTCCTCCATGACCTCCGCCAACGCACCCGCTTTCGCCAGGGCGGCGAACGCCATCAATCCCAGCAGCATGCCGAAGGTGTATGTCAGAAAGCTCCATGCCGTGCCCAGGTCACGACTGGCCGGTATCTTCGCTTCGCTCTCCACCGCCATGAACCGCTGCAAGATCCGCTGAGAGCCGAACGCGCCCAACCCCCAGCCGGCGACCGAGAGCAGGAAGAAAACACCGATTGGCTCCCCGGCGGCATCCGTCAGCGGATTCCAGAAACCGGCGGACACTGCTCCGGTGGTCTGGAAGGGGTTGTCCGTGATGAAGATCAACGTAATCACCATGATGATGAAGCTGCCCACCATCAGTATGGCCTGAAATACGTCGGTCCTGGAGACCGCCAAGAAGCCGCCGATCAGGGTGTACGAGGCAACGGCGAAGAACGTCAATAGCACGCCCACCGTCTCGTCCAGCCCGAATATCGTATTGAGGAGCTTGGAGCCGGCGATCATACCGGAGCTGACGTAGAAAATGACAAAGAAGACGGTGACAAATGCGGTAATAGTCCGCAGCACGCCCGTCCGATCATTAAAGCGCCGCTCGAAGAACTCCGGCAAGGTGAGCGAGTCTTCAGCAGCGATGGTGAAGCGGCGCAACCGCTTGGCCACGATCTGCCAGTTCAACCAGAGACCAAACACAATGCAAACGATCAGCCACACTTGGATGAGCCCGCCCTGGAAGGCCAGGGCGGGCAGTACCAGCATCGTCCAGCCGCTCGACGTAGAGGCGCCGGTACTCAATGCCGACGTGATGATTCCTATCCGCCGGCCGCCGAGGACGTAGTCCGACATCTCCTGCATTCCGCGGGCGCGGGCTACCGCTATGCCGATCAGCGCCACGAAGTAGACCAGGAAGACGGTGACAATCCAAGGACTGAACTCCACGCTGACCTCCTAACACCTAGTGCGGCAAGCCGGAGCAACAACACTCGAACTGCTTGGTCAACTCGACGCTCCGTCGGCGCCGGTAGGGGAAGGCTGGGGCGGGGCGGGCGACGGCTCGGCTTCCGGCTTCTCCCGCGGTGGCAAGAGCAGCGAGGCCGCCACCGCAACGATAAGTACCAACGCGATCACCGCCAATGAGATGACCGTCGGCAATTCGTAATGGAAAAACTCCTTCAGCGGTATCTTGCTGACCATCTTCAGGCCCACAAGCGCGAGGATAATACCGAGGCCCATGCTGAGATAGTCGAGCGCGCGAATCATTCCCGCCAGCAGGAAGTACAACGCCCGTAGTCCTAGGATGGCGAACACGTTCGAGGTGAAGACGATAAACGGATCAGTTGTAATGCCCAAAATGGCGGGTACGGAGTCGACAGCGAAGACCACGTCCGTCGTCTCGACGACCACGAGCACCGCCAGCATTGGCGTCGCCACCAACTGCCCGGCCTTGCGTATAAAGAACCGCTGACCGTGGTATTCCTCGGTGAGCGGCACCAATCGGCGCAGGAGCCGCAGCACGGGGTTTTCGCCAGGCTCAACCTCGACTCCGCTGTTGCGCGCCAGTTTGATCCCGGTGTACACGAGGAAAGCGCCTAAGATATAGAACATCCACTCAAAGTTTTGGAGGAGCGCCACGCCCGCGAAAATGAAGATTCCCCGGAAGAACATCGCACCCAGAATGCCCCAGAACAAGACCCGGTGCTGGTACTCCGGCGCGACGGCGAAGTAGGTGAAGATCAGCGCGAATACGAATACATTGTCTACGGAGAGGCTGTATTCGACGAGGTAGCCGGTGATGTACGCGAGGCTCGGCTCCGACCCTTGCCAAAACCACAGCAGCACCGCAAAGGAGAGACCGAGTGAAACCCAGCCCGCCGTCCAATAGGCTGCCTCACGGGTCGAAACCACATGGGCTTTGCGGTTGAGGACCAAGAGATCAAAGCACAACAACGACAAAATGACGGCGATGAAAACGACCCAGACCCACCATTCGACCTCTACCATTAGGCTTCACTCCCCACGGCGCGACTAAAATGCCGACGGCCGTCTCGTCTCCGTTGGAAGCGGCGCCGCCGGCTCCGCGCACACGCTTGTGGTAGTCTAGCCGAAGTGTACCCCCTACGGCGCCGTTCACCGCAGCAGCACACGCATCAGGCCGGGCAGCAAGGAGTAGACCATGCCCTACTTGGATCCCCAAGACGCCAACAACGAGATCAGCACGATGATCGCGGCGATCAAGGCCCGGCGTGGGCCGCCACCGTGGCGGGAGCCGCTCGTCGCCACGCCGGCCTTTCGTCAGTTGCTCCTGTACTGGACACCGGGCGAGCAACTTACCCCCCACTGGCACCCTCGCGCCAGCGAGTCGTTCTTGGTGTTGGAAGGGAGCGGTACGTTCAAGATCGGTGACGCCCCACCGGTCGAGGTGCAGCCGGGCAACTGCCTCCTCGCGCTCCCCGGCGTCCCGCACGAGATCGCGGTCAGTTCAACTGAACCCTTGCTGGTCCTCGCCACGGTAGCCCCCAACGAGCCTGACGACACCTACGAGTAGCCCACGCGAGGCCGGCCGGCCGGGACAGTGAATACAGGGTAGGAGTCATCCATCAGCGCCCGTGGATTGCTATAGAAGTCCCTCATCACGCTTGCGGCGAATCAAGTCGCGGTATTCACTGCGCGACATCGAACACCTGATAAGCCGCTCGAACTCTTCCACGTTCAGCCGTGTGGCTCGCCGGATACTGGCGAGGGTGCCCCTAGGGACAGAGCTACCCCGATGAACCTGCGGGCGAGTGATGCGGAGAAGCCTCTTCCCATCCATTACTACCCAGCAGTTCACTTCGCCTCGGCGCCTCGTCTCGTCGCATACCTTCAGGTCGAGAGCTTGGGCAACTTCCCGCGGCCTGAAGTCAAGCCGCGGCATCTTGGCAAGCCACTTGGATCACGAGGTCGGCGAGTATGCATTGCCAGGATCGCGGGAGCTTACCTAGCTCATCGGCCGGCGTCCGTCGAAGGTCCTCGTGTAGGGCAATGATATCGAGTTGCAACGCTGCAAGCGACTCCGGCTCAGTGTCACCATGCCCTGTTGCCTCGACCTCCACGAAACGTGCCGTTACACCGTCATCGTACTCTTCGGTCAAGACCCAGATCGGTCGTGCGAGGCGATACCGCTCAGAGCCGAGGTCCGAGAGCATCATGTGACGCACTATCGGCCGGGAAGCCAATGCGTCGCGCAGTTCGGCAATCTCGGTACGTAACACCTCTATCTCCCGATGAAGCAGCGCCAGCGCCTGCCGGTCGGTTGCAGTATCCCCGTTGCCGGATACCAAACTGTATTCGTCGCTCTCTTCACTGCTGCTGTTCAGCAGTAGCGCTTGATCTCCCACACCGGCGGACGCCTTCTCAGTCACCGCCGTCCTCCTCGGGTGTAGCTCTCGTATCCTAGCACGCGAGGCCGGCCGTGGTGCAGTGGCCGGCACCGGCGTGTAGCGGCAAGCGGGGTTCTAGTTTGGCCGGCGGCTATCCTGGGAGTCCCGCCGCGAAGCCCGCTCGGCGAGGAAATCGTCGCTATAGAAGCCGGTCTCCTGGCCCCGATACACCGTCACCAGGAAGTCATCGCGGGCCACCTCGGCCGAGAGCACGAGTGCATCGTCAATCCGCTCGATGAGATCGAGCAGCGCCCCCTCGGTCATATCCACTTCCAGGATGAGCGAGGCGTACACGTCGCGCTGCGTATAGTGCAGGTCAACGTGCCCGATCCGCTTATCCCCGTCGAGCAGATGATAGCCCTCCGAGGCGGCGGTGCGATACTGTCGCTCAAACCGCACGCTGTCGCTCATAGTCATCACATTATGGAGACTCGACGTTCGGGCAGCCTCTCACCGGCGGCTAGGCCCCTAGCTCCGCAAAGTCTAACCCCAAATCGAGGGCCGGCGCAGAGTGGGTCAACGCGCCAACCGAGATGATGTCCACGCCGGCCTCGGCAAAGGCCCGCACCGTCTCCAGCGTCACTTGCCCCGAGGCCTCCGTGATCGCGCGGCCGACCACCAGTCCGACTGCGGTTTCCGCCTCCTCCGGCGACATATTGTCGAACGTGATCGCGTCGGCGCCGGCGGCGAGCGCTTCCTCGACTTGCACCAGCGTGTCCACCTCGACCTGCACCCGCATCGTGTGCGGTGCGTATGCCCTAGCCCGGGTAATGGCGGTGCGGACCGAGCCGGCCACCAGCAGGTGATTGTCCTTGATCAGGATGCCGTCGTAAAGCGCCTGGCGATGGTTACGCCCGCCACCGGCCCGCACGGCGTATTTCTCCAGCACACGCAGGCCCGGTGTCGTCTTGCGAGTCTCGACGATGGTCGCGCGGGTGCCCTCGACGGCAGCAACGTACTGAGCCGTCAGCGTTGCGATTCCCGACAGCCGCTGCACGAAGTTGAGCGCCACCCGCTCTGCCGTCAGGATACCCCGCGCCGGCCCCTGCACCGTCAACACGCGCTGACCGGGCGCCAGCCGCGCGCCGTCCTGCCGGTGGTATTCGACCGCTACCTGCGGCTCTACGAGCGTGAAGGCGAGGGCGGCCACCTCGGCGCCCGCCAGCACGCCCGCCGTCCGCGCGACCAAGTGCGCTACGGCGCGAGCGGTCCGCGGCACCACTGCCGTTGCCGTGATGTCGCCGGGACCCACATCCTCCGCCAAGGCCCGCCGCATCATCGCCCGCACGACACCAGGATCGGGCGGCTCCAGGAGGGACGCATCAGACTGCGCCGCTACGGAGGGAAGTGGCTGCTCCAATATCTCATACTCCTATTCGGATCGCGTGTCCTTGACGGGTCAGAGGCTCACCGGAATGACGGATTGCATCGGCGAGAGGGCCGCCAGCTCCGCGAGCAACTCCGGCGGCACCGGTTCATCCACGTTCATCACCATGATCGATTCGCCGCGCGGCACGTGCCGGCCGACCTGCATCCGCGAGATATTGATGTCTCCGGCACCGAGCAGGGTGCCTACGCGGCCGATCACGCCGGGGCGATCCCGATGGGTCGTGACCAACAGGTGACCAAACGGATGGACATCAATGTCGAAATCGTCAATTCCAACAATTCGCGGCACGTCACTGATGATCGTACCGGCAACGAGACGGGTCACCTCTCCGGAATGTACCCGCAGCTCGATCAGGTTGGCGTAGTTGGACTTTGCTGTGCTTTCCTTTCGCTCGCGCACCCGCAAGCCGCGATTGCGTGCCACGTGCCGCGCGTTCACGATGTTGACCCGCTCGTCAGTGATGGGGTCAATCAAGCCCTTGAGCGCCGCCGCCGTGACGGGCGCGCTGTCGTGCTCGGCGAGCAGGCCGGACAACGCGACCTCCACCTCGTCAATCCGTCCACCAATCACCTGCCGCAAGAACGAGCCGAGCCTTTCCGCCAGGTCCAGGTAGGGCTGTAGCAGGGACAACGCACCCGGGAGAATGAACGGCGCATTGACCGCTCCTGCAACGTACTCGCCTCGCAGCGCCGCGAGCGTCTGCTCGGCAACGTCCAGCGCCACCCCCCGCTGTGCTTCCTGGGTCGAGGCACCCAGGTGCGGGGTGAGCACCACATTGGGCGCGGTCAGCAGCGGGCTACAGCGCGGTGGCTCCATCTCGAACACGTCCACCGCAGCCCCGGCCAATCGTCCGGCCTTTAGAGCCGCGGCCAAGGCTCCCTCGTCCACGATCCCGCCGCGCGCGCAGTTGATGAGGCGTGCCGTGGGCTTGAGTAGCGCCAGCTTATCGGCATCCAGCAAGCCGGCGGTGCTGCTGGTCAACGGGGCATGGACCGAGACGAAATCGGCCCGTCGCAGCAGGTCCTCCAGGCCGGATAACTGCACACCGACTTGCCGAGCGCGATCTTCGGAGACAAACGGGTCATGCGCGAGCACGGTCATCTCGAACGCCTGTGCCCGCCGCGCGACCAGGCTGCCGATGCGCCCCAGACCGATGATTCCGAGCATCTTACCGCGCAGCTCGACACCGACAAACTCACCACGCTCCCAACACCTCTGCCGCACGGCAGTGTGCGCCGCCGGCACGTGCCGGGCCAGTGACAGGATCAAGGCCAGCGTATGCTCCACCGCCGCGTGGGTGTTGGCGGTCGCGGCATTGACCACAATGACCCCGCGGCGCGTGGCCTCCGCGAGATCAATGTTATCCACCCCCGTTCCGGCCCGTCCGACGATGCGGAGCCGCTGTCCGGCGGCCAGCACCTTGGCCGTCACGCGGGCCTGGCTCCGCACGATCAGGGCGTCGAAACGGGGGATGCGGGCGATCAGTTGTTGCTCGGTCAGTCCGTTCGCCACGACCACCTCGGCCTGCTCGTGTAGCAGCGCCAGGCCCTCGCCCGCCAGCCCGTCGGCCACGAGCACGGTCGGGCACGGCTGCGAGCGCGAGTCGGAACGGGAGAGCAGTGTCGTATCAGCCATCACCCAGCTCATGGGCCAGCGCCTGCAAGACGCGCCGGATCGCCGCCCGGTTGACCCGCCCCAAGTGCCCGACGCGGATAACTTCGTCGGTCCACTTGCCCTGACCGCGGGCCAAAACGATCCCGTGGCGCTCGCGCACCCGGCGCAGCAGGTCCGCAGCCGCCACACCTTGCGGCGGCCGAGCCGCGGTGACGGTATCCGAGGCGTGGGCCGGGTCCGCCGCCAGCGCAAACCCCAAGCGGGCCAGGCCGCGGCGGGTGTAGCCGCCGACCTGTCGGTGACGCTCATAGACCGCCGCCAGCCCCTCACCCTCGATGATTTCGAGCGCGGCTCGCAGCGCGAACATCTGCGATAGTGCTGGCGTGTACGGCGTCACTCCCCGCACCTGCGCCTCATGCTGCGCCTGGAAATCCCAGTAGTAGCGCGGCAGCCGCGCGGTGCGCGTCGCTTCCCACGCCCGCGGACCGACACCCACGAGCAGCAGGCTCGGCGGCACCATCCAGGCTTTCTGCGAGCCGGTCACGACCACGTCTATGCCTAGCTCGTCCATCGCAAACGGCAACGCCGCCAACGAGCTAACCCCGTCCACGAGTAGCAGCGCGTTGCTGTGCTCATGCACCGCGCCTGCGACCGCCGCGAGGTCATTCGTCACGCCGGTGCTCGTCTCGTTGTGCGTAATCAAGACCGCTCGCGTCGTGGGCGCCGCCTGCAAGCGGCGCCGCACCTCGCCCGGGTCGGCGGCCTGCCCCCACTCGACGGCGTAGCGCTCGACCGCGAGGCCGAAGCTGTCGGCAATGTCCGCATAGCGGTCGCCGAACGCGCCGATAGTGATGGCGAGAACCCGGTCGCCAGGCGAGAGTGTGTTGACGAGCGACGCCTCCAGCCCACCCGTCCCCGAACCGGGGAAGAACAGTACGTCGTGCTCGGTCCGCAAGACGCCCTGCACTCCGGCCGTGAGGTCCGCGAGCAGCGCCGCGAACTCCGGCCCCCGGTGGTTAATCATCGGCGATGCCAGGGCACGGCGCACTGCCGCCGGCAGCGGAGTCGGGCCGGGGATACGCAGATCACGGTCCGTGCGCCGGGCCGCGCCAGGGTGTACTTCAGTCATAGTAGGCAAACTATAACTGCCGCGATTCTCCATCAGCAAGGCGCCGAGGGAGGCCGCGCTCCGAATTTCGGCGTCAGGAGACCTTTGCAAACCGCCATTCCCGCGCCAGCGGGAACCCCCTCTCCTCGTGGTGGAGAGGGGGCCGGGGGGTGAGGCACACCGGCCAAGGCGCGTGTGATTATGATAGATTTAAACCAATCAATCGCTGCGGCGGACACCTATCGCCGCAGCGGCAAGACGCGCCTGTTACCATTGGTCATCCGGCCCGATTACGCCGCACGAGGCGCTACGCATGGTGGATATACGGGAAATCCGCGACTTCAGCGAGACCGTCACCGACAACATCGAAAAGGTCATCGTCGGCAAGCGCGACGTGATCGAGTTGGTGATGGTCGCGCTGCTGTGCGAAGGCCATCTGCTCTTCGAGGATATGCCCGGCACCGGCAAGACCATGCTCGCGCGGGCCGTCGCGGTTTCCCTCGGTCTCGACTTTCACCGCATTCAGTTCACGCCCGACCTCCTGCCCAACGACGTGGTCGGCGTCTCGGTCTTCAATCAGCAGACGCTCGAATTCGAGTTCCGCCCCGGCCCGGCGTTCTCGCACGTCCTGCTCACCGACGAGATCAACCGCGCCACCCCGCGCACCCAGTCCGCCTTGTTGGAGGCGATGGGCGAGCAGCAAATCTCGGTGGACGGCGTGTCGCGGACACTGCCGCGCCCCTTCCTCGTCATGGCGACCCAGAATCCCATCGAGTACGAGGGGACTTTCCCGCTCCCGGAGGCACAGCTCGACCGCTTCTTCATGCGGCTGTCGCTCGGGTATGCCTCCGCGGACGACGAGCGCACGATCCTGCACAATCTGGAGCGCGAGCATCCCATCGATTCACTGGAGCAGGTCGTGGACGGTCGCCGCCTCCTCCAACTCCAGCAGGCGGTCTGGGACATTCACGTGGATGACACGGTACGCGACTACGTCATCGGGCTGGTGCAGGCTACGCGGGAGCACGATGAGCTAATCCTCGGTGCCAGCACGCGAGGCACCATCGGGCTGTTCAAGGCTGTGCAGGCGTATGCGGCGCTGCAAAACCGCGACTACGCGATCCCGGACGACGTGAAGCGGCTGGCCGTCTGCTCGCTGGCCCACCGCCTGATCGTCAAGCCCGAGAGTGCCCTGCGCGGCCGCACGGCGGACAGCATCGTCGGCAATATCCTGGACCGCGTGACGGTCACGCTGAGCGCCGATTCTGCCCAAGCCGACGGGAGTTGATGTTCCACCCGTTCTAAAGGTGCAAGACAAGGCGGCGCGTTAGCGAGAGATGAGGCAAACCGGTGCAAGGACTATTCCTCTTTCTGATCGGCCTTGTCGTCATCGCTTCCATGTTCCGTATTTCCTTCTACTATTTCATCGCCTACTTTCTCGGCTTTGTCGTGCTACTGGCCTGGCTGTGGGTGCGCCACCTCAGTCGGCGCATCGCCCTCCGCCGCGAGTTCGCCGGTCATGCGTTTCTAGGCGAGAAGGTCACGATCAAGCTCCAGCTTGTCAACCGCAGCCGCCTGCCACTGCCTTGGCTCAAGGTCGAGGACCGTCTGCCGCAGCCATTGACCACGACCGATGCATTCCGGGCCGTCGTGACGCTCGGGCCGCGCCTCTCCCGCACCGTCACCTACGAATTGGTCGCCAAGACGCGCGGCTATTTCCCGGTCGGCCCGGCACAGCTACACTTTGGCGATGTCTTCGGCTTCTTCGAGCGTATGCTGTCTACCCAGACACCCCACTACCTGACCGTCTACCCGAAGATCATCCCACTCGCCGACCTGGACCTGCCCTCGCGCTCGCCGTTCGGCCAGTTTCGCACCAACGAGATCATCTACGAGGACCCCTCGCGCGTTGCCGGCGTGCGCGACTACCTGCGTGGGGACTCGTGGCGCCGCATCAACTGGCGTGCGACAGCAACGCTGGGTCGCTTGCAAGTCAAGAAGTACGAGCCGGCCATCACCCTCGACACGATGCTGTTCCTCAACCTCAACCCCGCCGAGTTCGAGGAGCACTATCTGGACCCGGCCTCCGAGTTAGCGATCAGCCTCACCGCCTCGCTGGCGCACCACCTCGCCAACCGGCGCCAGTCGGTCGGGCTGGTGCTCAACGGCCGGGATCGCTCTGTGCCGCTCCCGGCGCCGCAGCGGACACCGTTCGACTTCACGTTCTCGACTGAGGACGATGAAGAAGCGGAAGATGCAGAGACCACCGTAGAGGGGCAGGTCCCCGAAGACCTCACCGACTTCCATCCACTGCTCGACGAAGAGCTACCCCCGGTCGTGGTCCCGCCGGGGAAGACCCGCGCGCATCTGATGCGGATACTCGAAGTGCTGGCGCGAGCCGAGGCGCGTGGCGTCGAGCCATTTTCCCAGGTACTCCGCCGCTACACCGCGGACCTGCCCTGGGGCTGCACCATTGTCGCCATCGCCTGGGGAAGATCGCCCGGCCTGCAAGAAACCCTCGTGGCGCTGCGCCGGGCCAACTTTCACGTCGTCCTCCTGCTCGTGCGGTTTGGCCCACCCGACGACTTCCTGGGCACGATGCGCGCGCAGGGGATTGCCTGCCAGGAGATTCGGGGAGAGGAAGATGTCCGTCGGATCCATGCTCGGGTCGCAATGGCTTGGTAACCGCGGCCTCCAACGCGTCCTCGTATGCGGTATGTACGCCTGCGTGGCCACGGCACTGTGGCAGCTGCTGCTCCGCGCCGGCGCCAGCGAAGCGCAAGCCGTCGCCACCACTCTGGCCTCATTCGTGACGTTCGTCGCCGGCATCCTGCTGGGCGGCCGCAGCACCTCGCAGCCTTACCGCCCGGCCGGCAATCTCGGGCCGCGAGACTGGCTGCTGCTGCTCGTTCCCATCATGCTCTTGCTGCGCTTCCTCCCCTACGTCGGCCTGGGTGGCGAGCAGCTCGCGTCCGACATGACCCAGTGGCGCACCAATCCGACCAGCTTCTTCGATTTCAGCCTCATCGGATCGGCGGTCGTGCTCGTGGGCGTCTGGATGTACGCCTTGGCCGTAGCTCGCAACCTGGAGCTACTTTCGCTCCAGCCGGGCGAGCTGCCGCCGACCGCCGGCACGGTCGAATATCACGACTGGCTCGAAAGCCCCTACCGCTACGTAGACCACGCCGGCGCCTGGCAAGGACTCATGGGCCGCTTCCTCGGTGGTGGGGTAATCCTCATGCTCATCCTGGGTGTCGCCGAGCTAGGACCAAACCTGCTCATTCCCGACCGCCCACTCCGGACCGACCCCATGCTGCTGCTGCTGCTTTATTTTCTCCTCGGCCTGGTCCTCGCAGCCCAGACCGGGCTGGACCGGCTCCGCGCCGACTGGATTCGCAGCGGTGCGGCGGTGCAGCCGGGGATGATCCCGCGCTGGCTCGTCGCTGGCACCATGCTGATGCTGTGCGGCCTCGCCCTGGCCCTGCTCCTGCCGACCACCCTGGCCGAGGACGCAGTGGGGTCGCTGCCACTGCTCGGCCAGCTGCTCTCGCCCATCTTTTCTTTAGTGAAGCTGATCCTCAGCGGGCTGGCGTGGCTCTTCAGCAATCTCCTGGCGTTACTGCTCTCGCCGCTCACATGGTTCCTACCCGATGCCCAGCTCCCCATCCCGGAGCCGGAGTTGGCCTCGCAGGAGACCATCGAACAGGGGCAGGGTGAGGCTATCGAGGCTGGGTCGCTGGAGCAAGAACAGTCCTGGTTCAACATCATCTGGCGTCTGCTCACCTTTGGCATCCCCGGCGCCATTGCCGGGGTTATCGCGCTCTATGCGCTCTGGAATGCATGGCGCAAGCGGCGCGAGTTCCGCTCTCTGCTGGCGAGCGCCTGGAGCGAGGCCGTCGGCTCCCTGCGCGATGCCTTTGCCATCTTCATTGCCTGGGTGTGGCGCGCCGCCGGCTCGCTGGCCCCACGGCGACGCAGACGTGTACGTGTACGAGCCAAGCGCCGGGGGCAGCAGCAGGAGGGCACAACGGACCTCGACTTCCATGAGCTAGGGCGACGCGCGCTCGGCCGCCTCGCCCCGCGCCAGCTGCTCATTTACTTCTACCTCTCGATGCTCGCCTGGGCGGCCAAGCTGGGCTGGGGACGGCAGGAAAGTGACACCGCCTACGAGGCCAGTACGCAACTCGCTCGCCACCTGCCGCAGCAGCGCGAACCTATCACGTCGCTGACCGAGGCCTTTGTCCGCGCGCGGTACAGCCCAGCAGCGGTCAGTCGCGACGAGGCCGCGCTCCTGCGCCAGCCATGGGATCGGGTGCGGGGCGTCCTGCAGCAGAAGCGGCGCTTCCAATGGTTGGCCTTCTGGCGGCGCTGACTCACTCAATCCGCCGAGATGACCGGCTGGTCACTGACCGCTGACATCACCATTAGCGCAAGGGCAGCCCGGCCGGCAGTCGGGTGAGTAGCGCTGGGGAAATCTGCTGGACTTGTTCCCACTCGAATCCCCACCGCTCGAAGGTATCGAGATCAGGGATCCAGTGGCGCAACCCCTTTCTGACCAAGAACACGTGCTCAGTAGTCCCCTTGACCAGCGTGCCGTCCGGCAAGAGTGACCGGGCCGGGACGACCGGTCCTGGAAACATCCCCTCAGGGAACACAACTGTCTGCAAGACCGCCCGCGGATGTACCCGCCGGACGACTCCGTCCTGCGTTGTAGTCAGGAACAGCGGCCGGCGTAGCCATTCATCATGACCACGCCCCAGCCTGAAGAAGAGCCATACCTGCTGCTTCTTGCCGGAGGACGGCCACGTTGGCTCGTATGGCACGATCCGTGGCCGCTCATTGACCTCCTGCCGCACTGGCTGACCGGTTGCATCCAAGTACCACGACCAGCGCTGGAACGGCGCGCGCACATCCATCTCGCCCGGCCACCGCACGCCGCCACCGGACGGCCGCGGCGAACTGCCCAGGCTGGCACGGATCGGTCGGGGGCCGCGTGGCTCGAACCCACGCGGATTGACGTACCAGAAGTCCAGCCGCAACCGACTGCCATTCGGTACCGCTACCCCGTGTAGAACCGGTTTGGTCCCGGTTTCGAGCCGATCATCCAGTGGAGCCTCCGAAGATCGCGCTGCCGAGTCCGCAGGAAGCAGTTCGGCAGCGACGAGCCGCAACGGGAGGCCCGGTTCAGCGGAGAGAGTGATCGTCCGTGGGAGTCGGAGCACCTCGGTCGTATACCAGGACAAGCCCAAGGTGACATAAATCTGCCTCGATGGCTCCTGCGGCCCGCGGCTCGTCCCCACCTCCGCACCAGGTGACAGGCCATTGAGCCGCACCACGCCCTCACCGCCGGCCAGCAGCCCCAAGCGCAGTCGGCCAACACAACCGTGCTCACCGCCCGGCCTGGACCAACCGTCAGCCGAAGCGGGGGCCGCAGAAAGCGAGCCGCAGCTCGCCGTGAGCGACGCACCGGAGTCGCACAATCCTATGCAGATTGGTGCTGCGGCTCCGGCGTTGTCAACACGCCCCACTTCTTCACGACTAGAGGATGCGGCAATCAGGGCTAGCTCGGATGCCTCCACACGCGGACGCTCCGGGCGGCGATACACGTACCAGTGTTCACCACGCACCACAAGATCGGCGGAGTCGGCACCCCACAGTCGCGGCTCCTCCTCAGCGCCGAGCACCAGCCAACGGTAACGACCGTCCTCGCGCCAGCGGGCATATGGGGCATCGGTCCCTCCGATCAGACCGTACACGTCTCGGCCAGCCCCACGGAACGCAAGGAACAACATACCCAATACCCTGGATCGCAGGAATCTCCGCTGGTGCCAAGGCGAGTGCAGGCCGACGGTATGCTCGCGCACGACAACCTCGCTCGCCGGCACCGGCCACGGGTAAGCACTGGAGATCCACACCGGCTCTTCCGGGGGTACCGCTTGGACGACTGTCTCCATCTCCCGCAGCAGCGCCGGACGCACGTTCCAGCCCCACCCGTCCCAGGAGAAACGCACGCTCGCAAAGGTACTCCAGCCCAGTGTCACGCCGTAGATCGCCACCACGCCAACACTGATGAGCGCTAACGCGCCGGGGCGGCACGACGTGAGCCAGCGACGGACGGCACCGGCCTGAGCATCAACCACCCCGGGGCTTCTTCCCAGGACATTGACCAAGCCCACGAGGCCCACGATAACCAGTACAGGCGCGAGAAAGTAGCCGACCGAGAAGACCTTGAACTCGGCATAGGGAAACGCTTTGATGAAGCGAGCGTAGAGCCAATAGGTACCGTAGGCGGCGACCACGGCAACGATATAGAGGTCGCGCCGTCCTGTGCGCCAGAGGCCGTAGGCGGCGGCCAGCACGACCAAGACCGTTGCGAGGCCGCTGAGTAGGGTCGGAATGGCTGGCGTGGTCGGCAGCTTGATAAAGCCCCACAGCTCCGTCCCCAAGGCCAACTGCCACGGCGGCACGACGGTCAATCCCCAGCCCGTGCCGTGCGTCAGCTCGTCCCCCCAGAGCAGCGACCCCAGGCGTTGCCAGGCAAACACCAGCGCCGGGTAGTGTGTCAGCCAGCCCAAGCCGAGCATGAGTCCCGCCAGGCCGGCGAGCCGTCCGACGAGACGCCGGCGGTCCTGCCTCGTGGCGGAGAGCAGCACCGCCACTGCCACCAAGATTCCCACCTGGGCGGCCAGGAGGGCCGTGACGCGATAAAAGGACATCGTCGCCAGCGTGACGCCCAGTCCGCCGAGCAGAACTGCGCGTCTCCCGGGCGAACGGAGCGCATAGTGGAGGAGAGTGAGGCCGAACGGCACGGCGGCCGTCGCGGCAGCATTTGGCCCAGAGCCGTAGGATGCAACCCACGCGCGGCGGCGAGGGCCGCTGCAACCAATGCCCACCGCTGCCGCAGGCCACCCACTTGGACCGCAAACAGATAGACCGCCGGCACGGAAAGAGCCAGCGCCACATAGCCAGCAAGGATGACGGCGTGATAGGGATGTGCGTTTGCGACGACGGTAAGCAGCCCCATCAAGAGATGGTAAGCCCACCCCATCGTCTCGTGCTGTGAGCCTGTTGCAACAACCCAGCCAACAGGAGAAGAGAGCCTCCCCAGTTGGCGGTCGACAAAGTACTCCTCGTCACCGTTGGGAACGAGCAAGAGCGGCGAGCCTTGGTGGATGTGCGGCGCGAGCGCCAGCAGATAGAGCGCCACAGCGAGCACTGCCACCGTCACCGTCGCGAGGTCGGGGCGCGGTATGCCAGCGGCCGTCGTGGCTGCGCTCTCAACTGGCTGGCCTTCACGCCGTCTCGTCCACCACCCCGCCACGCGCCACAATACCCAGGCAGCAGTCGTCAGCACTCCGGCGCCCGTGATGATCAGCAGGGTCAGCCTGAGGTTGAGGGCCGGGAGCAGCATGTAGGCAGTGACCACCAGGACCGCCCAGCCAATCAGCGGCACCACCAGCCAGAACGCTCGGCGCAGCGCCCCGCGCAGGAGCAAGTGAGTCGGGACGATACCAAGCACCATGAGGACGGCTAGAATCTTCAGTCCGCCCGCTAGACCATGGAGGGCAACATAGTAGGCATCACTCACGGCAACCTCGGCCTCCACCTGGCACCGGGGGTATTATGCCAGGCACCGGCAGGATGCTCTTCGTGAGGCCAGGCAGGAGAGACTCGAGTTTGTGGACAGCCTTACCGGGATTTATCCTGCGGTTAATACTCGCCTGCTATACCTTTGACGTGAGACAGTCCTGCGGCTTGTGCTGGCCAGCGCTAGACACCGGTCGGTGCTTCCCAGGCGTGGATGAGCGCAACCCTCCATGCTGTCAAGCGGCGTTCATGGTACCTTCATAGAGGCAGTGATGCTGCGGATGTCAGTCAACGAGAGGGCACCATGAGAACGCCAGCCAAGACCCGGCGTCGCTGGCTGCTGATTGTCCTCGCGGCGCTTGGTGCGGGCTGCACAGTCGGAGAAACGCGCGGCGACCGTGAGCGCAGCCACGCTAACCGGATGTAGCCACGCCGCCGCGTGCTCCGAGCAGGTACGCCAGGATTGAGCACAGCGAGTACGAGGAGGAAGTTTTTCGGTGCCAATTGCAAGCAGTCCTTACGATAACCGTGCAGCCGCCCCCGTGAGCAACGGCCGACTACGCAGACTGCTCCTGGATCGCCGGCGCTCGTTGGCCGCGCTGGCGGCGCTGGTCGCCGTGAGCTGCGGGCCAGAAGAGAGTGACGACGGCCAGGCTGCGCCGGCGGCGCCACAGCCAGCGGCAGTGGCAACCACCCCAGCACCGCCGCCGACCACAGCACCGGCGCCAACCGCAGCGGCCCCCGCCGCTCCGGCAACGGCCGCCGGCATCAGACACTTCCAAGTCGCTGGGGATAGCTCGCTGGCCAGCTACACCACCCGTGAGAAGTTCTTCGATCAGCCATCACCCATCTTCGTCACCGGAACTACTTCCGCTATCACTGGAGACCTCCACCTCGACCGCGCCACCTGGCAGCCGGCCGCCGATCCGCCCTCCGTCATCACCGTGGACCTGCGGACCCTCCAGACCGATAGCTCGCGCCGCGACAACGCCATCCGCGGGCGGTTCCTGGAATCCAACACGTATCCAATGGCCACGTTCGTGCTCAAGCGAGTGGCGGGTGTGCCGCAGTCGTATCAGGAGGGGACCGAGGTGACGGTGGTGCTGGAAGGGGACCTGACGGTGCGGGAGATCACCAAGCCGGTGGCGTGGCAAGGCACGGCCAAGGTGGAGGGCAACACGCTGACGGGCAAGGTCGGGACGAGCGAGCTGAAGTACGCGGACTTCGGGATTCCGCAGATCACGATTCGGATTTTGGCCGTGGAAGACTGGTTCAAGCTGGACATGGAGCTAACCGCCGTAGCCCAGTAGCCATCATGGACCGGCACAGTGGAACGGCAGCAACCGGCCTGCTCCCCAGCCATACGCGCTCTAGGGGCAACCGCTGCCGTCGTGCTACCATGTCGGGCCAAGGGGTACGGTCATTCACTATCTGCGCGCTGAGGGAGACGAGGGCATGATTGAGATCGTCGGCCTGATGCACCACGCAATACCCATCGGGAAAGGCGATGCCGACGCGCTGGCGAAGGCCAAAGAGTTCTATGGTGAGCTGCTCGGCTTGCCCCTCGATACGGGACGCCCGGACATCCCTGGTACGCCAGGCTACTGGTACAACGTCCCGAGCGGCCCCCGCCCGCCCGCCGCTGGGCAGGAAGACAGCCGCGCGGTTGGCCCTCCGCCGGCGCACTTGCGGCAGATCCATCTTATCGGGCGACCGAACGGGCCACCGGCGGAGGACGCCGATACGCAAGAACCCATGAGCCGCAAGGTGGCCCACCTGGCACTGGCCGTCACCAGCCTGGCGGCAGCCAAGAGCGCCCTGGACCAGCGCGACATTCCCTACGTTATCCAGACGGCTGCCGTCGGCGCGGAGCAAATCTTCTTCTTCGATCCCTTTGGCAACCAGATCGAGCTGCAAGAAGCCCGTGAGCGTTGACAGTGCCTGCGCGCGTCACCGCCGACATGCTATTCTGTGATAGAGAACATGACCACCTGCCCACGCCGATCCGGGGACGGTATGCGCTGGAACTCCCCGTTCGATACAACGGTGCCTCGATGAACGATCCGGTGCGGATGGCGAGGCATCTTTGGGAAACCTTGGAGGCAAACGATGGCACGTCGGCCTGGTGATCCCCCGCCTGCCCCTGAAGAAAACGGTGACGACCAACCACGCGAACGCCGCGTCTACGGCGGACCGCCGGAGGAGCCACCGCGCCGCCGCTTCGGCGGTGGTCGCGGCGGTCGCGGCGGTGGGGACGGCGAGGACTTTGAAGACTACGTGCGGGACATCATCCGCAGCGGTCGCTGGTCGGGCCTCCTGCGGCGCGGCGCCGGACTCTGGGTCGTCCTCGTCGTCGTCATCATTGGCGGCTGGCTCGCCACCGGGTTCTATCAGGTCGGCCCCGGCGAGCAGGGCGTCGTGCGCCAGTTCGGCAAGCTCGCCAACCAGACCGACCCCGGCCTGCGCTATCACATCCCCTGGCCCATCGAGCGCGTAGACGTGGTGAACATGTTGGCCGTGCGGCGGCTAGAGCTTGGCTTCCGCTCCGGCGGCGGTGACCGTGCCCAGCGCGTGACCGAGGAAGCATTGATGCTCACCGGCGACCAGAACATCGTCGAAGCGCAGATGATCGTGCAGTACCGGGTGCGCGACGCCGCCCAATATCTCTTCAATGTCCGGGAGCCGGAGGAAGTCCTGAAGGATGCCGCGGAGGTGGCCTTGCGGAGCATCGCCGGCAGCACGACGATTGACGACCTGCTGACTATCGGCCGCGCCGATGCCGAAGAGCAGACGCTGGCCTTCATGCAACGCCAGCTCGACGACTACCAGGCCGGACTGCTCGTCCAGAACGTCAAGCTCCAAGTGGTAGACGCGCCGGAACAGGTCCGGGACGCTTTCCACGACGTAGTACGCGCCCTGGAGGACCGCGAGCGCCTCATCAACGAGGCCCGTGGCTACGCGGAAGACGTGATCCCCAAGGCTCGCGGTGAAGCCGAGCGGTTGGTGTTCGAAGCCGAGGGCTATAAGCAAGAGCGCATCATCCGTGCCCAGGGCGACGTCTCCAAGTTCATTCAGGTGCTGGAGGAGTACGAGAAAGCACCCCAAGTGACGCGCGCGCGGCTCTACTTGGAAACGATGAACCAAGTCCTACCCAACGTCGAGAAGGTCATCACCGATGGACCGATGAGTGACAACATCTTGCCATTCCTGCCGCTCCGGGACGGCGCCACCTCTGCCCAAGGCGGGGCGGCCGCATCGGGATTTGGCAGCTGAGACGCTCGCGCATACGGACAAGGAAGAGACAAGGATCACACGATGAAGTTACTGGGAATCGCCGTACTAGCGTTGGTCATTCTGGCTGCGCTGGCTATGCCACAAGTCTTCTACTTCGTGGACGAAACCGATCAGGTAGTCATCACGCAGTTCCGCCGACCCATCCGCACGGTGACGGCGCCGGGTTTGCACATCAAGATACCGTTCATCCAGGCCGTCAACCGTTTCGAGAAGCGTATCCTGCGATCCGACCCGGCGCCGACGGAATACCTGACCCTCGACAAGAAGCGCGTCATCGTCAACCACGTCTCGCGGTGGCGGATCGTCGAGCCGCTGGTGTTCCTCGAACGCATCCGCACCGAAGGGTCGGCCCTGTCGCGGCTCGATGACATCATCTTCTCGCAGTTGCGGGCCGAACTGGCCAAGCATGAGCTGGAGGAGATCATTGACGAGCGGCGCGAGCCGATCATGGAAAGCGTGACGACCGCTACCCAAGAGCGCCTCAGTCCCTTCGGCATTGAGATCGTGGACGTGCGGATCAAGCGTGCCGACCTGCCGGAGGAGGTCCACGCCAGTGTCTTCAACCGCATGGTCGCCGAGCGCCAGCGGATTGCCAAGCGGTACCGCTCCGAGGGCGAGGAAGAATCCCGCAAGATTCGCGGCGATACCGACCGCGAGCAGCAGATTATTCTCGCCGAGGCCTACGAGAAGGCCCAGGACTTGCAGGGCCAGGGCGATGCACGGGCCGCAGCGATCTACGCCGATGCCTTTGGGCGCGACCCGGAGTTCTACAACTACGTGCGCTCGCTGGAGGCCTACCAGTCGGTGCTTGACGACCGCACGCTGCTGATCCTGCCCTCCGACATTTCGCTGCTCCAGTACCTGCGTAGCCCGGATGCACCTCAGGTACCTAGCCCACTACCGAGCACGCCGCCGGTTACATCGCCCGTGCCGGCGGCGGCCAGCCCGGCAGCATCGTCTGCGCCGGCAGCGGCCACCCCGACGGCAGCACCCGCCACCGCGACGCCGGCATCAACGCCGCCAGCGGCCACCCCGACACCCACAGGCTAGGTACAGATGAAGTTGCCCGGCTATTCGGGCGCCTGTAGGGGTGCAGCCAGGCTGTAGCCCCGTCTCCCTGCGGAGCGGGGGGACCATAGGGGGCGCGGTGACCCCTCCCTATCCCTCCCCCGTGCTGATGCCCAGGGGAGGGAACTGGCTTCCGGCCCCTCGGAGCATGAGTACGACCAACTACCCGTCGTGGCCATGCCGCAGCGCTTGGCCTGGCAGATTACCCGTATGGCGGTCGCGGTCCTTGACGAGTACCCCGTTCACAAGCACGTAAGGAATGCCCTCCGGATAAGAGCGCGGCCGCTCGTAGGTGGCGGTATCGCGCACCCGCTGCGGATCGAAGCACACCACGTCGGCGGCCTGACCCGGCCGGATTGAGCCGCGATCCCGGAAGCCAAGTATCCGGGCCGGTACCGCCGTCATCTTGCGGACGACCTGCTCCCAGGTAAATAGCCCTAACTCGCGCGTGTAGCGCCCGAGATACCGCGCAAACGTGCCCCAGGCCCGCGGATGCGGCTGCTCGCCGACCATGACGCCATCGCTACCGGCGGTATGCGCCGGGTGCTGCATGATCGCCCGCACGTTGTCCTCGTTCCCCTGGTGCCAGACCATGGTGCTGCTCAACCGCTCCTGATTCAGGAGGTCGCACACCCAGTCGAACGGCCGTCGGCCCAACTCGGATGCCACTTCACTGACGCGCATCCCGGTGAACCGCCGGTTGGCCGGCACGGTCATGGCCCCCAACTGGATGATGGACCAATCTACCGGCACCCCCTGCGCCCCGTCCGTCCCGACCTCCTCGACTTCATGCCGCAGCCGCTCGCGCGTCGCCGGGTCGCGCAACCGTGCCAGCAGCGCCTCGTCACCGCCCCGGTAGGCCCACGACGGCAGAATGGCCCACAGGTAGGTGCTCGCCGCGATATAGGGGTAGCTGTCCATGCTCACCGCGACTCCGTCTGCCCGCGCGCGGTCAATCATGCTGAGGAGCGCGCCACTGCGGCTCCTGTTCAGCGGAAAGGCCAGTTGGGCGTGCGCCAGATGCACCGGCACTCCGGCCCGGCGGCCAATCTCGATGCTGTCACGGTACGCCGCCAGCGCCCCGGCACCGTAGCTGCGGTGATGCGTGCAATAGAACCCGCCGTGTGGCTCGATGGCGGCGCAAAGCGCCACAATCTCATCGTCGCTGGCGAACATGCCTGGGGGATAGGTCAGCCCGGTCGAGAGACCGACTGCGCCCTCCTCCATCCCTTGATGAATCGAGTTCTGCATCGCCGCCAACTCGCCCTCGGTGGGTGGGCGGTCGGCAAACCCCATGACGTTCATGCGGATGGTGCCCTGCCCGATCAACGTCGCAACGTTCGGCGCCACCCGGCCGTCGAGCGCGTCGAGATAGTCACCGAGGCGCCGCCAGCGCCAGTCCACGCTCGGCGGATCGCCGGTGAGCGCCCGCACCTGGCCCCGCACCATCTCCACCCGCTCATCGGTGAGCGGCGCGACACCCAGCCCGTCTTGCCCCAGCACCTCCAGCGTCACGCCCTGCATGATCTTGGCTTCGTGCGCCGGTGACGCGAGCAGTTGGATGTCGGAGTGGGTGTGCATGTCCACAAAACCGGGACACACCAGCAGCCCGGCGGCATCAATCCGGCGGCGCGCCGGCTCACGGTGCAGGCCCGGTGCCACGGCGCCGACGCGCCCGGCCCGGATGGCCACGTCGGCGCGGAAGCGCGGCCGGCTGGTGCCATCTACGACCTCACCACCGGCGATCACCACATCCCACGCCATGTCATTCGCTCTCCACTCGTTCGGCTATTGCGTTGGTTGCGACATCGCTGGAGCCGCCCGGATGATGCCGGGGCGTAGGCGGCTCCGGCCGGTCACTCCGGCGCGTCAGGGGCGCAGCGCCGTGAGCACAATGCCGGCATCCTCGGCCGCGTCCACTGTACCCGACGGCTGCACTTCCTGCCGCTGCACCGCGACAAAGCCGACCTCGGTCAGCAGCTCAAGCCAGGTGCGTAGCGCGAAGAGACCGCACGTATGGCGGTCGGCTTCGATGGTAAGTCCCTCGTTCCGCCGGATGAGGTACAGAAACGTCACCTCATACGTCGTGTCGGAGCGGTCCGGATCGTAGACGTTTTCGACTAGGACAATCTCCGTATCGCCGGCGGTATGCACGGAAGTCCAGGTCCGGTTTTGCCGAAACCGCTCCGGGGTTGCCTCGACGACGGTGAGAAAGACGCCGCCGGACCGCAGTTGGGCAAAGGCCGTCTCGAACGCCGCCCGCAAATCGTCCGGCGAGCGCATATACGCCACGGCATCGAAGAGCACTATCGCGTCAAACGCCTCGCCTAAGCGCACCTCGCGTAGATCACCGACGCGATAGGTGACGCCGGGATTGAGCCGGCGCGCCAAGGCCAGCATCGCCGGGCTGCGGTCCACGCCCGTGACCGCAAAGTGCCGCTGCAAATGGTAATCGTGGTGTCCGCCGCCGCATCCTAAATGCAGCAGCGACCGCACCGGGCACCGGCTGCGCTGCTCGATCAGCCGGCGATATTCCGCGCACTCCTCGCGGTAGTCCTCCGGCGGGCTGACGATAGGCCACAGCCAGGCCAAATCGTCATACAAGCGCGGTCCGCCGTCCTGCGGGCGCGGCTGGGCCATGGATAGACCTTGCCCGGCCCCCCTATGGTCCCCCCGATGCACCGGGGGAGGGCGAGGATGGGGAGCACTAGCCCCCCGCATAGACGACCTCTCCGGCGATGATCGTGTGGCTTATACGCGCCTCCAATAGCGCGCGCGGCGGCCGGTCGAAGATGTCCGGCGCGATGATCGTGACGTCGGCCACGGCGCGGGGCCGGAGCGTCCCCTGCTCGTGCTCCAGCCCGGCCGCGTAGGCTGCGCCAACCGTATAGGCGCGCACCGCCGCCGTGAGCGAGATACGCTCCTCCGGGTACCAACCACCAACCGGCGTGCCGTCGGGCCGCTGCCGTGTGACCGCCGCAAACAGACCGGCCAACGGGTCCGGCGTCTCCACTGGTGCATCGGACCCGAACGCCAGGACCGTCCCGGCCCGCAGCAAGCTCCCAAACGCATAAGCGCCGCGGCTGCGCGCTCCCCAGAAACGGTCGGCGTTGGCCATGTCCTGCGTCGTGTGGATCGGCTGCATTGACGCGACGACGCCTAGCGCAGCCAGGCGCGGAATGTCGTCGGGATGCAGCACCTGGACGTGCTCAATACGCGGGCGGCGCAGAGGATCATCTGTTGGCAGGTCTGCGCCGGCAATCGTGTCGAGTGCTTGCCGATTGGCCCGGTCGCCGATAGCGTGCATCGCCACGCCGAATCCGCTGTCGGCAGCGCGCCGGAGCAGGTCGGCCAGCGCCTCCGGCGGGGTAATCACCACGCCGGTATTGCCCGGCTCGTCCTCGAACGGCGCCAGCATCGCGGCCGTGTGCGAGCCAAGCGACCCATCGAGGAAGCACTTCAGGTGCCCGATACGCAGGCGTCCGTTGCCCCAACCGGCCGCCATCCGGCGAGCGATAAGCTGCTCCAGCGTAGCGGCCGGCGGCATGTAGACCACCCGCAGCCGCAGCTCCCCGGCAGCCGCAAGGTCTTGCAGCGCGGCAAAGGTCGCCGGCGTGTCCGGCGCATGCACGCAGGTGATTCCCAGCTTGAGCAGCGCGGCCTGTGCGCGCCGTACAGCGCCCCGCAGCACCTCCGGCGGCGGATCGCCAATCACCGTCTCGACGAGGCGTTGGGCCGACTCGCGCAGAATGCCGCTCGGCGCCCCGACCGCCTCCCGGTCTATCACCCCACCGGCCGGCTGTGGCGTACCCCGACCGATCCCGGCGCGGTGCAAAGCCGCCGAATTGACCCAGGTGATATGCCGATCCTTGCGGGCAAGCGCCACGGGACGGTCGCCGGCGACGTCGTCGAGCGCGTGCCGATCCGGCAAGTGGGGTTCCGGCCAGAGCGTATGGTCCCAACCGCCGCCGAGCAGCCAAGCGTCGCGCGGCAAGGCATCAGCCCGGGCCGCCACCAGCGCCACCGCATCGGCCAACGACCCGACACCCGTCAGGTCGAGCTGCTCTAGCTGCAAGCCGTACGCGCCGAGGTGCAAATGGGCATCGGCCAGTCCTGGCAGCACACACGCGCCCGGCACGTGCAGCTCTTCCACACCGCGCCGTCCCAGCGCCCGCGCCGCCGCCCGCACCTCGGCCGCCGAGCCAACGGTATGCACCCGCCCGCCGACCAACAACAGCGCCTCGGCCTCCGGCTGCGCCGGGTGCATCGTCACCACGCGACCACCGTAGATCGCCAGCGGCCGCACCGCCTCCGCCTTTGTCATCGTTGCCACGTGTGCGACACGGCACGCCGGCTACAACGACCTACCCGGCCGCCAGTTCATCAACCACCAGAAGCGGCAGTACGTGGATGGCCCGGTCCACACGAACAGGATAGAGAGCCAGTGGGCGTTGCTCAAGCGGGCCTATCATGGAACGTTCCACTCGATGAGCGACAAGCACCTACAACTATATCTCAACGAGGTCAGCTACCGCCCCTATTTCGGCGTGGTCAACAGCGCTGAGGTCCTGAGGCAGACGATAGATGGGATGGTGGGCGAGCGGCTGCTCTACCGGGACCTGGTCGGGGATGATGGATAAGCTACCAGGTCACAGTCACAGCGCCAAAGCTGACGAGGAGAATGATAATGACAGCAAGCACGAGGAGCAAGAAGCATCCGTAAGCGCAGGCTGTACCGATTGCTTCGGTCACAGGATGCTTAGTCTTCTTTGGCAGCGTGGTCTCTGGCGGGTCTTCCTCTGGCGGCGTGGTCTCGGTGGGTGGCTCAGGCTCTAGTACCTGCAAGGCGATGTTGACCTTTTCACAGAACTCCTGGCAGCCCTTTGTGAAGGTGCCGGTCGTGAAGATGGCACCGCCGGTGATCGTGGGGTCGCTGCATATCACTCCGTAGAGTTCCCTGGCGACATTGACGCCGACGGTGGCTGTGTCCTTGCACTGGATGGCGAGCTTCTCGTTGGTAGACAGGAAGCTCCTGGTGGCGTAGACATCCACGCCGCCGTCTTTCTGGTAGGGCGTCTGCTCGACGGTGTAGCCGTGTTCGCGGAACCACTCGCACGTTCTGTCTTCAAGCCGCTTGCCTTTCATGGGATACTATGACAACTTGTTATTGTTGACCCTGGAACTGGCCGCTGTATGGGTTTGTTGGTGGGAGGCTCACCTGCTCCAGAATGAGTTGCGCTATTTTCATTTCCTCGGAGAGTTGGATATTGAACGGTCCAGAGTTGAAGATTTCGAGGATTAGATTCCCTCTAAAGCCTGCCATGACTGTCGGTGCTGTCATGTGAACGGATAGCCCGAATCTTGCTAGTGAACTTTTCCCCTCGATCCTGGCCGCGAGGTGGCTTGGAAGGGTGATGTGTTCGAGGGTCTTGCCTAGCACGAGTCGGCCGGGGGCGAGGCGATATGGCCCATTGGCGATGGATTGTCGGTCTCCGTGTTTTTCTAGTATTTCCATCACGTTCATTTGTTCATCGCTTGGCACGATGTCGAATCCCCCGACTTTCTCCTCTGGGAGCAAAATAAGTTCCTGGTGGAGTAGAAGGTCAACGGCTGAACTGTCGACTCGGTCACTTGGGTTCTTGATGGCTGGATCGAAGATGAGCCGGCCAGCACCTATCTCTGCGAGGATGTCAATATCGGAGAGCACCATGTTAGCCTCCCACTTGTAGTGTCTGTCGTTCGATCTTTTCCAGATCGGATTCTTTGGCTGAGAAGCGGGTCTGGCCAAAGTTCGTCGGTGGGAACGAAACGACGATTTCTTGCTCGTGTTCGCCTAGGAGTGTTGCCGTGACCGTCCCCTGATCCTCGTCAACGATGTCTAGCGGTACAAATGCAGCCTTTCGGCCGCCGTCTAGCTCGAACCATACTTGTGCTTCCTGTGGTGTCGGGAAGGGGTCCTTTTTGATGTCTACGTATTCTAGCTCTATGGTAATCTGCTGTGTGTAAAGGCGAAGTGACGCTGGTTGTAGTTTTCTCTGCTGCATTTCTCAGGCCTCCTGCTGTGTTAGTTACTGTTATGCCGACGCGGCGGCAGTGTGAGTGTGGGTGGAGGTGACGGTATCACGGTACATACTACTGTAGTATGTCGCAAACGGATTCGATGTGTGCGGCGGCGCGAACTGCTTCGGCTTCCAGATGCGACGGCTTACCTTCCCGACACCCTGCTTTTGGCTAGTTCACTATGTATTTTCCCTGGATAGGCAAGGGCACAGGTGCCGTCAGGCGAGGCCCGGCTGCTTGTACCACGCCTCCGGGCCGCTCGCCTCCAACGACCCGTCAGACAGAATATGGTGCAGCGTCAGGCCGTCGTTTTGCAGCGTTCGGCCAATGAGGTTGTGCCGGTGACACTGGCGATAGTCGCCCTCGCTGCACATGATGCAAGTGCGCTCCCGCCGCATCAACTGCTTGAGACGTGCGATGGCTTGGCGGTACGCGGGTAGCCCTGTCATCCGCTCGTAGTCCACGCGCCCCGCCGCGTCATACGCTTCCCCGGTATCGGGGCGCCCGCCCAACTCCTGGCCGGCGAAACGGTACTTGATCCCGTGCCGCTGAAGATACTGCTGGAGCGGCTGCTTGTTGAACCAGGGCGCAATACCGCTGTACGGAGCGGATCGCACGTCCACCACCAGCGTAATGTGGTGCTGCCGCAGTAACTCGATGAACCGTTCCGGGGCCAGCCGGCTATGACCAATCGTGTACACTGCTGCCCCCTCGGCTAGCCGCTCACCCATCTCCCCACCTCATCGTGGCCCTAATGCTACCCAATCCGGCCCCCCTGTGGTCCCCCCGCTGCGGCGGGGGGACGACGACGGGTGCGACTGTAGTGGGCGGCCGGCGTGCTCCCACCCCCGTCGCAACGGGGGTGGGTTAGGGTGGGGGCCGGCGATTGAGGCGGTAGCCGACGTCGCGCACGGTCAGGACAAAACGCGGACGGCGCGGATCGGGTTCGATCTTGCCCCGCAGGTGGAGGATGTGGCTGTCGAGCAGGCGGGTGCCGCCCTCCGAATCGTAGCCCCACACCGTTGCCACCAGTTCGTCGCGCGTCAGCACGCGGCCTTGCGCCTGGGCCAGCGCCAACAGCAGATCGAACTCGGTGCGCGTCAGCGCGACTTCCTGCCCGCCGACCAGCACTTGGCGCTCGGCCGGCAGCACCTCCAGGGCACCGAACACCAAGCGGTCCGCTGACTCGTCCGCGTCGGCGTCCGTGGTGTTACCGCTCCCAGCACCGAGAGCCGTTCTGCGCTCGGACTCGGCGGCAACCCGGCGTAGCCCGGCGCGCACACGCGCCACCAACTCACGCACGCTGAACGGCTTGGTCACGTAGTCGTCGGCACCTAGCTCCAACCCGACGATCTTATCCACCTCGTCACCACGGGCGCTGACCATAATGATCGGCACCAGGCGATCTTCCGACCTAATCTGCCGGCACACGTCGAGGCCGCTCATGTCCGGGAGCATGATGTCCAGCAAGACGAGGTCGGGCCGCTGCCGGCCGACGGCCGCCAAGGCTTGCTCGCCCGTCGTCGCCTCGACCGTCTGCCAGCCCTCGCGCTCGCTGGCCACGCGCAGACTGAAACGCACTGCCGGCTCATCCTCGACGATGAGAATACGCGGCACCGCATTCCCACCATGCCGGCTGCTATTTCGCCGCCCCGGTGTCGTCATGCTTTGGATCCATGCGCCGCCAACGTAGGGGTATCCTGGCGCTGCACGTAGTCGGGGGCAACGGGCACGGTGAACCGGAACGTCGCGCCCCGACCCGGCTCGCTCTCGACGCGGAGCGTCCCGCCCATCAAATCCACCAGGTTGCGGGCAATGTAGAGGCCGAGGCCGGTCCCGGTCCGACGATGTCGCTGCTGGCCCTCGACCTGATAGAACTTGTCGAAGATATGAGGTAGGTGCTCCGCCGCGATACCGGGACCTCCGTCAGCCACGCTGATCTCAACGAACGGCCCGCCCGACGACGCCCGCGCCGCGCCGTCCCGCACATCGGACCCGCCATTGGCGCTGGCGCGAGAAGCCATGTCCTCCATCGGCTCCGACACGCCATCGGTCTCCACCAGGGCCGCCTGCACGCGGACACCGGCGCCGGCCGGGACGTAGCGCAGCGCGTTGCCGAGCAGGTTGTCGAGCACGCGGCCGAGGAGGTCACGATCAGCCCAGACCGCCGGCAACTGCGGCAGCGGCTCCAGCACAAAGTCCGGGCCACCCTCAAGCACCTGGCCTTGCACGACAGCGACCGCCTCCCGCAGCAATGCTGCCAGGTCGAGCCGCTGCGGCTCGGACATCAACCCCCCGGCCTCGATCCGCGTCACGTCGAGGATATTGTCCACCAACCGGCTCAAGCGCACCGCTTCCGCATTGATGTGCCCGGCCAGCTCCCGCGATTGGTCCGGTGCGAGTACGTGCTCCAGCAGTAGCTCGCTCAACGCCCGCAGCGACGTGAGCGGGGTACGCAGCTCGTGGGATACGGTGGCGATCAGCGACGACTTCAGCTCGTCCATCTCCTTCGCCACGGTAATGTCGCGGAGCACCAGGACAGTCCGCGGCGTGCCGCGCCGCCGGCTCGCCACCTCGGCCAGACTGGCTCCCACCCACCGCTCGCCCCCACCACGCGCCCGAATACGCAACTCCAGAGGGTGTGGTTTGGGTAGGGAGGACACGTCAGTACCGGCGTCCGCCGGGCCCTCCGGCCGCTCGTCCGCCCGCAGCGCAGCCTGTTCGTCAGAGCTGTCGAGGGCACGGGCAAGGGTATCGGCATTGAACGAGCTACCGTTCGAGAGCCTGGCCTCCAGAACCTCGAAAACCACGCGACCCACCACCTCGGCCTCCTGCCAGCCCGTGAGGCGCTCGCAGCCGGGGCTGAACAACAAGACCCGCCACTCGCTATCCAGCGCGAGAATGCCATCCTCGGCATGGAAGATGACGTTCTGCAGCAGTTCCCGCTGGCGGCTCGCCGCCGCCTCCGCCCGCCCGGTCCGCGCGTACAGCACAGCATTCTCGATAGCCGTGGCGGCGTGGGCCGAGAAGCTGACCAGCAGCGCTATTTCGGCCGGCGTGAACTCGTGAACGTCGCGGCGATAGATGCTCAAGACTCCCACCGGCTGGCCCCGGCGCAGCAGCGGCGCCGCCAGGAAGGAGCGGATGCCCTCCTGCTCCCAGAGCGGGCGTGGCACGCGCGAGTCGCTGGCAACGTCGGCGACGGCCAGCGGACGGGCGGACAGGGCCACTAAGCCGGTGACGCCTTCACCGACTTCGAGATTGGCCACCGACTCGACGTATTCGCGCGAGAGGCCCTCGGAGGAGAGCCGTTGGAGCGTGCCCTGCTCATCGAGGCGCCACACCGCCGCTGCCGAGGCGCCCAGCAGGTTGGTCGCGCTGGCCATGATCTTGCGGAGCAACTCCGCCAGCGTGAGGTTGGCAGTACTCGCCTGACCGATCTCCAGCAGTGCCCGCAACTGCGCGCGCACGACGCGCTGCGAGGCCCGCAACTGCGCCTGCACCCGGCGCAGATACTGGATTTCGGCATTCAGCAGGGCAGTCTTGGCGGCAGCGGTCGGCGTGGTAGCTCGCTGAACACCGTCAGGACGGCGAGGCTGGCTCCTGACCGGAGACTTGCGAACTGTGTCCATGATGCCCGTTCATCGCCAGGGCGCGAACACCGGACGCGGTACCAGCGGCGACATGACATGTGGCCCGGACCACCAGCCGCTAGGCCAACTCAACAGGCCGGAAGCCGCTGATGGCGCGGACTCACTCCACCAACGGGATGAGCCTAATCGCCCAAGTCATTGCCGCAACGCCGGGTGTGCTACTGGAAGAAAAAGTCGGCGTTGATGTCAATGAAATGCACCCACTCTTCGGGTACCGCGTCCTCGGGGTAGATGGCGCTCACCGGGCAGACCGGCTCGCAGGCGCCACAGTCAATGCACTCATCGGGATCAATGTAGTACATCTCTTCATCGTCCGTCGTGTGAATACAATCAACCGGGCACACGTCCACGCACGAGGCATCCTTGGTGCCAATACACGGCTGCGCGATCACATAGGTCATAGCGAACCTCCTCGCCAATGAGTTGCCGCTCCCGCTCCGGGCAGCCCGCTCAACAAGCACACAGCGTTGCTGCCGAAGCCGTGAAACCGCTCCACATGGATCAATATAGTATATCCGCGCGTCATCTGTAGAGTAGAGGGCATCCGCCGAACGGATATCTCCATCTCCACACCAGACACTCTCCACACCGCTACACGGGGTTGAGCGCTCCTGGAAGCCACGAGCACCCCCCGGCAGCGAGGCGCGGATTACCGTAGCATAGTCCAGCCTGTTCTACCACATCCTAGCACCGGAGACCTGGTAAGCGGCCGCACCACCTGGAAGTGAGTTGGAGATTCCCCCGCGCTCCCCCAGGAATCTCACGCCCGTTCATCGAGCGCCGCCCAGGCAATATCAAGCTCCCGTTGCACGCGGTTCTGCGCGTCCCGCAACGCGCGCAGCTCCGTCACCTCGCCGGTCCCGGCCCGCCGGAAGGCCGTGCGTAGACTGCCCGCGACAATCCGCGGCACCGGATTCCGCTCCGGCGAGTGGGCATACCGGGCCTGCTCCAGGGCATGGAGGTTGAACTCGTCGAGCGTGGCATGGCCGGAAGGCCGCTCGGCCAGGCGGTAGCGGTCGAGCGGCAGCTGACCGCTGTACCCCGGCACCCACTGCCAGCCGTGACGCGCGGCCTCGGCCGCCGCTGCCTGATCACGAGCACCGGCCGTCGGGTGCGCCACCAGAAATCGGGCCACCTCCCAAGCCGCCTCGACCTGCTCACCCGACGCCAACGCGAGCGCCGGCACCGCAGCTTGGGTGATTGGCGTCTCGCCGTCGCGGCGCACCGGCAGCTGCACAAAACGCAACGGCAGGTGCGGCCCATAACGCGAGATGCGATCCAGGAAAAGGTTGCTGCGGTGGCCGGCGAAGAGCTGGCCGGTGAGCAGAGGCGATTCGTCGTTGAAACCCCAGGGCTGCTGCCTCGCCAGCTCCGCCATCCCTCCTTGATCCCGTATCCAGGAGGTGAGCCATTCGAGCGCGTCAACGTTCGCCGGATGCGTCAGGCTGGCCGTGCGCCCGTCGTCGCTCACCATGCGCCCACCGTTCTGCCAGCACCAGACCAGTGGTTTCGAGAAACGATCACTGGGATCGAAGCCCCAGCGGCCGCTTCCGGCCGGGGGAGCCGACGCACGCGCCAGGCTCCCGGCCAGCTCGCGGAAACTCTCCCACGTGCTGCGCGGCTGCGTAAAGTCCAGCCCGGCGTGGCGATAGTCTATGCCGGCTTCCTCCAAGAACCGGCGATTGAAAAAGAGCAGCGTAATAGCCAACTCCTCCGGCAGCCCGTAAAGCCGATCATCCAACCCGTAGCAGGGCTGCAAGGCCGGCGGCATAAAGGCTTTGAGGTCGTAGCGGCTCGCCCGGACCAAGCTATCGAGCGGCTGCACCACACTGGCCAGCGCGAGCGGGGTGAGGTCGTCGGCCGCCAGCGAGAGCAGTGCCGGTGGCTGTCCGGCTGCAATAGCCGCCACAAGCTCGTGTGCCGACCGCGCGGCCGCTCGCTCACTCACTTCCAGTAGTGGAGCGCCGTGGCTATCGTTCCACGCGGCCGCCGCGCCCTGTTGAGCCGGCGTATGGCGGGCAGTCCACCACTCCAGCCGCGGTGTCTCGCCTCCGGCCGGAGTCTGGGGCGCGGGAGTCGGCGTGGTCGCTGCACAGGCCGGCAGCAGGCCAGCAAGGAGCAGCCCGCCAGCAATGGCGCAGGAGCGGCGGCGGGTCAGCCACCTACCTGGCGCTGCCGGGGAGCTAGTCGTCCACCGCATCGTACCAACGGACATTCGATATACAGTCGGGACCGATGACTTGGAGCAGGAGCCTAGCATACGTCCGCACGCGCATGGCCTTTAACGGTCGAATCGGTATGCTAACGCCACAGTCACGGCCACGCAGCGATGGCAGGCGGGGAATACCACGTATGGGTGGCGAAGCACCAGCGCAAATCTTGGCAGCGCACCTGCGGCGCCAGGGTATCCGCGACGAGGCCGTGCTGCGGGCGCTTATCCGCGTGCCGCGAGAGCTGTTTATCGCCCAAGAGCTGCGCCATCTGGCCTACGCAGACGAAGCACTGCCGCTGGAGGAAGGGCAAACCATCTCGCAGCCGATTGTCGTTGCGACGATGACGGAGGCACTCAAAGTCACTCCGGGGCAGCGCGTGCTCGAAATCGGCACCGGCAGCGGCTACCAGGCCGCAGTGCTGGCCGAGATGGGCGCCGAGGTCGTCACCGTCGAGCGCCTGCCGCGCCTAGCCAACCAGGCGCGCGTGCTGCTACGCCATCTCGGCTACCACAACGTCGCCGTCCGGACCGGCGACGGCACGCTGGGGTGGCCCGCGGCCGCGCCCTATGATCGGATCATCGTCACGGCGGCCGCACCTGCCGTACCACCGGCGCTGTTGGACCAGCTCTGCGAGGAGGGGCGGCTCGTCGCGCCGGTCGGCCAGCGCCGCGGCCAGCGGCTGCTCGTCGTGCGGAAGGAGGCCGCCGGCCCAGTCGAGGCGGCGGCGCTCGGCCCCGTGCGCTTTGTCCCCCTCATCGGCGCGGCCGGCTGGCCCGCGGCATCGTCCCTGCTGCACCGCAGCCGGACCGGGCCTGACGACAACGATTCCGTCGAGTCCACGGCCGCGCCCAAATGATGGGGACTATACGAGTCGTAGCCCCTACCCTCGCCCTCCCCCGTCGCCACGGGGGACCAGAGGGGGGCCGGCCCCACTGACAAGGGTAGGTTTTTTGTGTGGATGGACAGGATGGAGGGCGGACCTCACCCCCGACCCCCTCTCCATCGCGGAGCGATAGAGAGGGGGTCGATTCCCGCTGGCGCGGGAATGACGGGGGCCGATGCATGGCCCTGGACGGCAACTCTCGCTGCAATGACCAGCGCCTGGGCGCGATGAATCACGCCCCTACAAAAAACCTACCCTTATGAGGGCCGGTCCCATCCCCACGCGCTACTGCCGGAGCGCTTGGAGTAGCTCCTCAGCCTGTTCGGCGCTGATCTTACCCTCTTGCAGCATCGTCAAGACGGCCCGGCGCTCCTCGGCGGCGGTCGAGGCCGCACCCGCCGTCCCCTCCGCAGTATCGGCGTGCCCAGCAGCGGCTCCCGCCTCGCCCGTAGCGCGATGCCGATGCTCCGCGGCCCGTTGTGTCGCTTGCCGCATCCGTCCCTCGGCGCGCTGGGCAAACCGCTCGGCGCGCTCCTCGGCAGCGCGAGCAAACCGCTCGGCACCTTCCTCTGCCCGGCGGATGAAAGCCTCTACGTCCACGCCGGCACCGCGACGCCGCCCGCGACGGCGTGGCCGGTCATCGGGCTGGTCACTGAAGTCACCCCGCCCCCAAGCACCAAACGTGCGCCCGAACTGCTCGCCGAGGTCGCGGCCCAGCCGCCCGAAGTCGGCACCCAATCGCCGGCCCACATCCGAGAACTCACGCGCAAACACGGTCGCCGTCTCCAGCACTTGGTCGTCACCGGCCGACCTCACGGTGAACTCGCCCTCCATGTTGTGGACACTGACTTTGCGCGGGCCGGCGACAACGGTCAGTTGCGCCGCCCGCGGCACGTCAATGCGGAGCGGTCCCGACGCCTCCACGATAAACCGCTGGTCTTCCTCGCGGACGTGATATTCGGTCTGCGGGTCCTGGGCTTCCACGCGCAACGTCGGCGCATCGTGGCCCAGCACCTCGATGTCGCCGCGACACGCAAAAACGTTGAGTTCCAGCTTGCCCTCTGCGGGTACCTCTTGCTCGAACATACTGCTCTCCTTCCTTCTTGCTCTTCGGTCGTAAGGGTTGCTCATCCTGCGGCACACGCCCGTCACTGCCCACGCAGCTTTTGCACCGCCTCGTCTACGCTCATTGCACCAGCCGCCAGGTCATCGAGCACGGCACGCCGCGCCGCCGGCGAGACCGGCCGCTCGGCAGCCTGTTCGGCCGCCATACTCTCATCTACCGCTGCCAGCCCCAAGCTGTTGATTACGTCGTCGAGCCGGGAGCGTACCGTCGGATAGGACACACCCAACTCCTGCTCCATGTCGCGGATGACACCCCGACACCGCACGAACAGCTCGACAAAGCGCAGCTGCTCCGGTGCCAGGCGCAGGAGGCGCGGCAGCGTGAACCGCCCTTCGAGCGCGGTACCGCAGTGGGTACACTCCTCGCGGACTACGACCAGCTCGCCGGTGCAGACCGGGCACTGCCCGAGAACCTCGCTCATAGGCGGCTCCTTCAATATCCTCCACTCTACTGTGAGAAATCTTGATGATCTCATCAAAATAATAGATTCCCAACGAGCATTTGTCAAGTGAACGGTGTGGCCGGACATGCATGAACCGTCAGGATCGGCGCATTCCACGAGCGCAATGGCCCAGCGAAGACTTGACCGGGCCGGTGCCAGCCGGTGCTAGAATGGATGCAGAGCCAACAGCCGGTTGGTTGCTCCGGCCAGAAGGGGCGTCTCGGGGCAACAACGACCGGGAAAGGGACACCACCCCAGATGAACCGTCCTGTCGGCATCGAGACCGAGTACGGGATCAATTGCGAAGGCTTTGCCGGGCCGGTGGACTTTGCTTACGAGGCCTCGGCCATCGTCCGCGGCGCGCCCCTCGACGGCGTCCTACGCGGCTGGGACTACCGGCGCGAGGACCCGCGCCTGGACCTACGCGGCATGAGGGTCGCGCAGCTCGCCCACGACCCTCACGACCTGCACAACACCACCGAACTGAGTAAGCACCTCAACCGCGATGAACTGTTGGCGAATACCGTCCTGACCAACGGAGCACGGTTCTATAACGACCACAACCACCCCGAATACTGCACGGACGCCTGCGCTACCCTCGCTGATCTCGTCGCCCAGGATCGGGCTGGCGAGCGAGTGCTCTACCAAGCCGAACAGGCCCGCAACGAGGTCCTGCGCCGCGAGCGCGGCGGTAGTGCGCGTGTGCGGCTGGTCAAGAACAACACCGACTATCACGGCCGGTCATTCGGCACGCACGAGAACTACCTCGTTGCCCGCGCCTGGCCCTTCCCGGCACTGGTGCGGCTGATGGTGCCTTTCCTCGTGACCCGCCAGGTGTACGCCGGCGCCGGCAAAGTCGGCCTCGAAAGGCACGATGGCGGCGCCGCGACGCCGGCACCGGGCTTCCAGTTGAGCCAGCGGGCCGACTTCTTCGAGCAAGTCGTCGGCATCAATACGACGGCCCAGCGTCCCATCTTGAACACCCGCGACGAGCCGCACGCGGATCGCAAGAAATATCGCCGGCTCCACGTCATCATCGGCGATGCCAACCGCTCCGAATACGCCACCGCGCTCAAAGTCGGCACTACCGCCCTGGCGCTAGATTTAGGGGAGCTTGGCTGGGTACCGACGATAGAGCTTGCCGAGCCGGTCAAGGCGCTGCGAACCGTCTCCCACGACCTCACTCTCAGCGCGCCGCTGCCTACTCGCGCCGGCACACCGACTACGGCGCTGGCCGTGCAGCGCGAGTTCCACGCGGCGGCACATCGCGAGTTCGCCGGCCGCGACCCGGAAACGGACTGGGTACTCCACGAGTGGGCCACCGTGCTGGACCTGCTCGCATCCAATCCACAGCAGTTACGCGACCGGCTCGACTGGGTAGCGAAATGGGTGCTGTTCGAGGGTATTCGCCAAGCCCAAGGCCAAGACTGGAGCAGCCCGGCCTTACGCCGCCTCGACCTCGCCTACCATCTGGTCAACCCGGAGAGCAGCCTCTTTGCTACCCTGAGCAAGCGGGGAGCGTTGCGCCGGTACGTTGACGAGCCGGCCATCGTGCGTGCGCGCACCGAGCCACCCGCGGGCACACGGGCCGCCATTCGCGCGCTCTGTCTGCGGAAGTTCGGCGACCGGATTCGCCGGCTCGAATGGGACTCCGTGACGTTCGGTGTCAATGGACGCGAGGTGGTCCTGCACTTGGATGAAGTGTGGGGAGCCGGAACGACCCGCATCGAGGAACTGACGCGCGGAGCAGACAGTCTCGACGCCTTGATAGCTACCCTGAAGTCGGGAGGAACCCAATGACACCTGCAGAGACCACAGACATTCTCGACCGCATCCTGCCGCTACCGGCGGTGGAGATTGACGCGCCCGTCAAGCCGGTGGAGACGCCGACGGAAACGCCGACCCGCATTGACAATCCCGATGGCGACGGGGGCAGCGAGGACGGCGAGACGGACCTGGATGAGGAGATCAAGCGGATCGTGCGCGAGATTCCCGATCCGACACCGCAGCCAGGCGGCGAGTAATACGCCCAGCGCGGTCCTGCGGCGCCGGATAGATTGACATAAATGGGCGAGCGCCACGTCAGCCGAGACGCAGTGGCAGGAGAGCCAGTGCAAGGTAGATAGATGGAAAACGCGCTTTTCGGCACAGAAATCGAGTATGCCTGCGCCGGGCGGTGGACTCCGGCCGAAGCCGCCCTCCGCACCAAGGACGGCGTGTTTGGCAATCGCCTGTACGGCGTGATCGAGCCGGCGCCGCGGGAATGGGGCGAAATCCCGGGGAACGGCGGCTTTCTCTACAACGGCGGCCGCCTCTACCTCGACTCCGGGCACCTCGAATACGCCTCGCCGGAATGCCGAACTCTCGATGACCTGATCGCTGCCGAAGTAGCGGGCGACCGTATTCTCAGCGGCGCAGTGGCCCTACTCGGTCAGCAAGGCTCCGTGTTCTTCATCAAGAACAATACCGATCACTTCGGCCACACGTTCGGCTATCACGAGAACTACTGCCTGCGGGTCAGTCCCCGCAGCCGGGACATGGTTGAAGGCCTGCTGCCCTTCCTCGTTACCAGGCAGATTTTCGCCGGCGCCGGTATGGTCGTGCCCACCCGCCGCACTGCACGCGACCGCGGCAGCGCAGCGACGGACACGCCCTACCATCTCTCCCAGCGCGCCGCGTTTGTCTCCGTGGACGTGAGCCATCGCGTGCGGTTCGGCGGCCGGCCAATTCTCAATCTGCGCGACGAGCCGCTGGCCGGCGGTCTCTATCGGCGACTGCACATTATCATCGGCGATGCCAACCGCTCGGAGTACACCACGGCACTGAAGATCGGGACAACCGCCCTCGTCGCACAACTGCTCGAATTGGGCTGGGACCCCGAGCTGGAGCTAGAGAACCCGGTACAGGCACTCAAGGACATCTCGCGTAACACGCGCGGGGGCTGGACGGCCCGCTTCATGGACCGCGGCACAATGCCGGCCGTAGACGTGCAGCGCCTCTATCTCCACGAGGCCACCCGCAACTTCCTCGGCCGCGACCCGGATACCGATTGGGTGCTCCGCAACTGGGCACAGGTGATTAACGGCCTGGAGCTTGATCCCCTCCGGCTCGACGGCCATCTCGATTGGGTGACCAAGTGGCACCAACTCAACACCTTTGCAGAGCAATCCGCGCAGGGATGGGAAGACCCACAACTCATCAAGGTTGATCTCGCCTACCACCACATCGAGCCACGGACCAGCCTCTACGAGTCGCTCCGCAAGCGCGACCGCGTGAGCACGCTAGTAGACGAGCAGCGGATCGAACGTGCGATGACGGAGCCGCCAGCCAACACGCGCGCCGTAGGCCGTGGCCGGGTCATCCGGGCACTCGCCGACGCCGAAGCGGACATGGCGATCCGCTGGGACTTGCTCGCCCGCCGGCTTGGAGAGCGGGCGCTGTGGGGCGACGAGCCGTTCTTTATCTACAGCTACGTGGACGATTGGCAGGATGTCCGGGATACCGGCACGTGGCATCTCATCCCGTATCTGGTGGATTGGGGTGCCGTCGCCGTGCGTGACCACGTGCTGGAGCTACCCGACCCCTTCGATACGCACCTGGAACGCGCGGAGCAGTTCGCCCGCACCATCCCCGGGCTGCTGCGTAAGTAGCCGCGCTCACCTACCACCCGTCCCGTAGGGGCGTCCCTTTGATGAGGTAGGGTGTTAGCCCCCACCCCAGCCCTCCCCCGTTGCGACGGGGGAGGGAGTCTACCCGTCCCCCTGCGGAGCGGGGGGCCATAGGGGGCAGGTCCACCACCCCGCCGCCCGCTACAGCGCCCGCTCGAACAACCCCTCGATGTCGGATTGCACGGTGCGTCGTGGGTTGATGGGAATGTTGCCGCTCTTCATGGCATCCACGGCCATCGCAGCGATGGCCTCCCGCTGCACCCCGACGTCGCTCAAACTTTCGGGAATGCCGATATCGGCCTCCAACTGCTGCACGCCGCTCACGGCACGGCGGGCAGCCGCCATCTCTCCCAGTCCTGCCATCGGCTCACCCAACGCCTGCCCCACCTCGATCAGCTTCCGCGGCACCGCCAGGGCGTTGAACTCCATCACGTGCGGCAGGATGATCGCATTCGCAACGCCGTGCGGGACATGGAAGAAAGCGCCTACCGGATGCGACATCGCGTGGACGTTGCCGAGCCGTGTGGCGTTGAACGCCATCCCGGCCAGGCACGAGGCCACGAGCATATTCGCCATCGCGCTATGGTTCCGGCTGTTGGCGACCGCCGGCCGGAGATTTGCGCCAATGAGGCGGATAGCATGGAGCGCGAGCGCCTCCGTGAGCGGTGTGGCAAGCAGGGAAAGGTAGCTCTCGATAGCGTGCGTCAGCGCGTCCATCCCCGTCGCAGCCGTGATCGGCGCCGGCAGGCCGAGCACCAACTGCGGGTCCAGAAGGGCCGCGAGGGGAGGCACCATCCGTCCCGCGATGGTGAACTTGAACTGCGCCTCGGGATCGGTGACTACCAGAAACTGGGTCACTTCGCTGGCCGTGCCGACCGTGGTGGGGGCGCAGAACAGCGGTACCGGCGGCTGCTCGAACTGGTCCAGCCCTTCGTAGTCCCGCAAACGACCCGGATTGCGCGACCAAATGGCAATCGCCTTGGCTGTGTCCATCGAGCTACCGCCACCGACGCCGATTAAGCTGTCGCAGCCCTGCTCCTGAAACTGCCGGAGGCCGGCCTCGACCACGGCGACACGCGGGTCCGGCTCTACGTCGGTATATGTTTCATACGCCAGGCCGGCAGCGGCCAGTGAAGCTCGTACCGGCTCTAGCAGACCGGCCGCGACGATGCCGGGGTCGGAGATCACGAGCGGTCGTTTCCCACCGTGAGCCACCACATGCTCACCGATGTTGGCGGCGCAGCCGTCGCCGTACACGACCTCGGTACGGAGTCGGAAGAGACTGAGGGGAATACCACCGGGCGCAAATGTCGTACTCATAGGGCCGCGAGTGTAGCACCAGCCACGCACAACCGCAATAGGGGAGTGAGGGCTGTGGAGAGCGGCGCGCCGCAACGTCCTCAGGTCATTGAGTCCGGCCGGGGCGCATACCTGAGCCGCTCGACCTCGACCTCGCCCACCAGACAGGTGGCCGTTATGATGAGCACTGCGGGATCATCCGGGTCTATGTCTGCCACGTCCTGGATGGTCGAGCCGACGAAGAGGCCCTCATCGTGACGTCCTAGCACCTCTCGCTCACCCAGCGCCGTCATGCCGTTCACCAGCACCGGGACATCGGGCGGGAGCTTGATCTCGACCTCCCCCACACCGCAGAGGACCGTGAGGCGCGGATAGCGAGCGCTTATCCGCGCTTGCGAGAGGTCAATCTGGATATCTCCCATGCCCAAGAAGACGGTCTCGTCGTCGAGGTCCCACGCGCCGTCGATCTGTGTTTCACCAGCCAACTTGAAGATCATTGCGCCCTCCCGTCGCACCTTGCTCCCTTGTGCTCGGTCACTGAGGCGTAGCCGCACAAGAGGATTACTACGCCTCCCACTGAGTTTGACCAGCGAGGGCGGCGCAAGGTTTCGGATGATGCGAGGGACCGGTGCGACAAGTGAGGCGAGGGTTAGCCGGAGGAACAGGCCGGCGCGTTCGCACACGCGGCGGCGGCCGGATCGAGCAGACTCAGCTTGCGGCAGATGCGGATGAAGAGTTCTTGGAGGGAGTATTCGCATGGGTTACTGGCCAGCAGTGACCGCGCTATCGCCTCAGCGCTTCTGAGGTGTCTCAGTTGGTCGGCAGGATTGGTTGCAGCGACCGCCCGCTCCTCGGACTTCCGGGCCTCCTCTACGAGCGCTTGCACCGGGCTGAGGGTAGCCGTGGCTGCCGGCACCGGCGACGCTGGGGGGGGCGGCGTAGTCGGACGCGGCGCCGTGACGACCAGCGTGGGAATCGGCGTCACCTGCGGAGGTTGGACCGTAGGACGAGCCGTCGGTGGCGGCGGCGTACTGGTCGGCTGCGGCGGAATGGCAGTGGGTAGGGACACAGTCGGCTGCGGGGTAGCGGTCTCAGTGCCTTCGGCGCGCAAGGTGATACCCAGCCAGCCGATGGCCAACCCGAGCACACTGATCACCAATGCCAGAAACACGAGCAAGACTTGGTCACCGCCGCGCCAAGGCCGCACCACGCGGGCGAGCATGACTAACCCGCCGCCAAAGACGATGACTCCTACCACAATCGCAAGCAAACTAGGAATAGACATCTCGACTTACCATAACGCAGGAGCGGCGCGGATGTTTCACCTACCGCAAAGCTATACCCACTCCTGCTCCTCCTTGCTAACGCCGGATCCGGTACTCCTTCAGTACTTACCCAGGGTACGCGGCCGCTTGTGCTTTGCCAGCGGTGAGGCCAGTCATCTCCGGTAACTGATACAATATACAAGAGCGCGACTGTTGTGCAACGGCACATCAATCGGGGTAGGAGGAAGTCGGCTCGGATAGTGGACCGCCAGCAAGGAGCAACCGGTGAGTATCGCCCGTAGCAACCTAGATCGAGATTTTGCCCCGGAAGAGAACGAGCAGGAAGAGCAGGCCCGCAAGCGTCAGCCGAGTGGACGGGCCATCCGCTGGGTCAAGCGGGCGCTGATCGGCATTCCTACCGCCATTGTCCTCCTCATACTGCTGGTTAACGGCGCCAATATCGCGGTCGAACTGCTCTGGTTTGGCAGCCTGGGTATCCCCGATGTCTTCCTCACCATCCTCAAAACGCAGCTACTGCTGTTCTTCGGCGGCGGCGCACTGTTCTTTGCCGCCTTCTTCCTCTCCATAACGCTCGCCTACCGCCTGGCCCAGCGGCGCTGGGCCGCGTGGGGACGCGCTGGTGATATCGAGACTGCGGGCCGACGCACCCCACCGGCCCTCGTACTGGTGGCGATCCTCGCGCTCGGTGGTCTCATTGCCCTCTGGCTGGGCGCTACACTCAGCGGCCAGTGGGACCCGGCCCTGCGCCTACCACACCGCACAGACATGGGGATCGCCGATCCAATCCATGGCCGCGACGTCTCGTACTACCTGTTCGTGCTGCCCGTGCTGCTCATTGCCAAGTCGTGGCTGCTTGTCGCTACGATCATCATCTTGATCGTTACCGCGGTCGTCTATTTCATCTGGCTCATCATGCCCCAGACCCGCGGGCAGCGGGAAGAGGGCCGGGGCATGGTTCTCAGGGTCGGTCGCCCAATTCAGGCGCATCTCTCCCTCTTGGCAGCCATCCCAATGGCGCTGTTGGCCTGGCACCAAGCACTCAGCCTCGATCAGCTCGTGTACGCCGGCCGCGGCGCGACGCTGGGCGCGACCTTCGCGGACGTGAATGTGCTCGCCCCGGCGCTTTGGCTCGGCATCATAGTCGCCGCGCTGGGCGCCGTCGGTCTGGTCGCCAGTGCCTTTGTCCGGTTGCTCTGGGTGGGACCGGCAGCCCTCGGTCTCTGGGCGCTGGTCTGGCTCTTCGGTCAGACCATGCTACCGGCGGTCGTCCACCGTTTTGTCGTGCTGCCCGCCGAGCTGGAAACCGAGCGGCCGTACATCGAGTACAACATGACTTTCACCCGCCAGGCCTATGGCCTCGACAAGGTCAAGGAGACCGACTACCCGGCCCAGGACGCGGTGACGCGCGAGGAGATCGAGGCCAACGCCGTGACCTTACGCAACGTGCGTTTGTGGGACTCGCTCCCTTCCCTGGCAACCTACAATCAGATCCAGAGTATCCGCCTGTACTACAACTTCATTGGTGGGGATTTCGACCGCTACCATCTTGATAACGAGTACCGCCAGGTCTTCATTTCGGCGCGGGAGCTGGTGCCCGAGAATCTGGATGCCGCCGCGCAGACGTTCGTCAACCGCCGCCTCAAGTTCACTCATGGCTACGGTGTCGTTATCAGCCCCGTCAATGAGGTCACCCCGGAGGGTCTGCCGGAACTGTTCGTACAGGACGTGCCGCCCAAGGGCAAGCTCTCCATCACCCGACCGGAGATTTACTACGGCGAATGGGCCGGCGACTGGGTGCTGACCAAGACCGATACGCCAGAGTTCGACTACCCCCGCGGCGAATCCAACGTCGAAACGATCTACGCCGGCGAGAGTGGCGTGGCCATCGGGTCGTTCTGGCGGCGCCTGCTCTTTGCCTGGTACCTGGGCGACATCAACCTGCTGATTAGCCGGCACGTGCAGCCGGACACCACCCTGCTGTTCCGGCGCAACATCCTCGAACGGCTCCTGCGCGTGGCGCCCTTCCTCCTGCCTGACCCGGACCCCTACATCGTGGCGCACGATGGCGGGTTGTATTGGATCCAAGACGCCTATACCGCCAGTTCGTTCTATCCCTACTCGCAGCCCTCGCCATTGGGTGTCAACTATATCCGCAATAGCGTCAAGATCGTCACCAATGCGTATGACGGCTCCGTCCAGTACTACATTGCCGACGACAGCGATCCGCTGATCCGTGCCTACGCGCAGGCTTTTCCGGGGCTATTCCGGCCACTCAGCGCGATGCCCCAGGGGCTGCGCGCCCATATCCGCTATCCGCAGGGGATCTTCAGCGTCCAGAGCATCATGTACCGGCTCTACCATGTCAAAGACGTGCAGGCGTTTTACAATCGGGAAGACCTGCTCGCCATCCCCGCCGAGGTCCGTGGTGATACCCAGCGGCCGGTGGAGCCATACTACGTCATCATGCGCCTGCCGGGCGAGCAGCGCGAAGAGTTCGTGCTCCTTCTCCCCTACACTCCCAACAACAAGAACAACATGAGCAACTGGCTCGCCGCCCGCTCCGATGGTGCCCACTACGGCGAGTTGGTGGCCTACAAGTACCCGAAGGACAAGCTCATTTTCGGTCCGTTGCAGATCGAGGCCCGCATTGACCAAAACGAAGCGATTAGCCAGCAGTTCACCCTCTGGAACCAGTCCGGATCGCGGGTCATCCGTGGGAATATGCTGGTGATTCCGATTGGCCAGTCCAATCTCTATGTGGAGCCGATCTACCTCCTGGCCGACCAAGGCAGCATTCCCGAGATGAAGCGCGTCATCATGGCAACCGGCAACTCGATTGTCATGGAGCAGACCGTCTCCGAAGCATTGGCCCAGCTTTTCGGCGGGCCAATGGACCTCGGCCTTACCACGACCGCTCCGGCGCCGGCCACCACGGCCCAACCTACCCAAACGACACCCGCCGCCCAACAGGCTCAGACCGCGCCCGCACCGCAGCCGACCACGCCGGCAGCGACGCCGGGCCTGGATCGTGGGGCCCTGCTCGCCGCCGTCGAGACCGTCCAGGATCGGGCCAACCGCTTGCAGCGCACGCTCCTGGAGCTACCGGCGGACGTGCAGCGGCAACTCGGCAGCCTCGACCGGGAATTGTCGGAGCTGCGGCTCGAAATCTTCCGGCTCCGGCAAACGCTGGAGGGCGGTTCTTAGACCGCCGGGCCGGCCAATATCCGGCGTGGGACTGGGCACAAATCGGTGCGGCTGCACCATGTCTGCACCCGCAATCTCCTCGGCTTCCGGCCATGCTACCCCACCCACCGTGACTGACTGGGATAGGTACGGGTGAAGCCGTAGGGGCACAACATGTTGCCCCTGCTCCCCTCCCCGCGGTGCGGGGGGCCACAGGGGGCTACTGACCTGCACAATCGGAGGTATTTCGTGTCGGTTGGCCAGGGTCACAGTCGGCTTGTGAAATCCTGCACAAGGCTCTACAATCCCCACCTGACCGGCTCACTCGCCTCGGCCGCCGAGTATCGGAGGACGCGATGACTGCCTCACTGCTCCGCGCTGACGTTGCCGCGCTGGCGCCGTATGTGCCCGGCGATCAGCCGCGCGAAACCGGGTGGGTCAAGCTGAACACGAACGAGCATCCCGACGTGCTCCCCGGCATCACCGACGCCGTCCGGGCGGCGCTCGACGAGCAGGTGCGCCTCTATCCCGATCCGACGTGCTCCGCGCTACGCGACCGCCTAGCGGAGCGCTACGGCGTGCCACCGGAGCAGATCATCGTCGGCAATGGCTCCGACGAGCTGCTCGCCCTGACCCTGCGGGCGTGCGTTGATCCGGGCGAGCGGGTGGTCACGCCCTACCCTACCTACAGTGTGTACCGCACGCTGGCCGAGATTCACGGCACCCAGCTCCTGGAGATCGACTCGGATGCCCAGTTTGCGCTACCGGTGGATGAGCTGGTGCGCGCCGGCGGTCGCGTCACGTTTATCGCCCATCCCAACGCACCGACCGGCAAGCCTGTCACGCACGACGAGATGGCGGCCCTCTGCGCGGGACTGAACGGCGTAGTCGTCACCGACGAGGCCTACGTGGACTTCGGTGCTACCTCCATGCTCCCCCTCCTTAGCCGCTATCCCAACCTGCTGATTACCCGCACCATGTCGAAGGGCTTCGGGCTGGCCGGGCTGCGTATCGGCTATGCGTTCGGGTCGGACGAACTGATCGGCGGTCTCTACAAAGTGAAGGATTCCTACAACGTCAACCGCCTCAGTCAGGCCGCCGGCATTGCCGCCTTGGCCCAGTACGACCTGGCGATGGCCGCCAACCGCCGCCTGGCCCGGCGGCGCGACGAGTTGGCCGAAATCCTCCGCACTACGTTCGGCTGGCGCGTCTGGCCGTCGGCCACCAACTTCCTGCTCGTGGAGCCGCAGCCCCAGCCGGCCGCCGAGGTATACGCGGCCCTCCGCGCGCGGCGGGTGCTCGTGCGCTATTTCCACCAGCGACGCTTGGAGCGCTACCTCCGCATCTCGATTGGCAGCGAGAGCGATCACGTCGCGCTTGTTGGTGCGCTACGCGAAGTGGTAGCATGACGCGCCGTACCCGGAGAACTGGCAGGCTTCTTCTCGGCACACGCCCGGAACCACTCATCGCCGATGGCCCCCCTTTGGAGAGACCGTCTCGGCCAGACAGGCCCTGAACCGAGTAGCAGGAGGATCGTGTGGAGACAATCCAGATAATATCTATCGTTGCCGCAGTGGTGGCACTCATTTTCGCAGCGTTCCTGGCCTCCACCGTCCTGAAGAAGGACGCCGGGAACGAGCAGATCCGCTTCATCGGTCAGGCCATTCAGGAAGGCGCCACGGCGTTTCTTTCGCGCGAATATCGCTTCCTGGCCATCTTTGTCGTGGCTATGACCGTCATACTCGCCGTCTTCATTGACTTCGACATTCTCGGCAAGGTCGGCAGCGGCGCCGGGGCATCGGTCCCGGGGACGGCGATTGCCTATCTGATCGGTGCGCTCGGCTCCGGGCTGGCCGGATTTATCGGCATGAGCATCGCCGTCCGGGCGAACACGCGGACCACCGTCCAAGCCATGCAGGGGCTGAATCCCGCCCTGCGCGTAGCCTTCAACAGTGGCGCCGTCATGGGCGCGTCCGTCGTCGGCATCGCCCTGCTCGGCGTGACCCTGATGTTCATTGCCTTTGGTGACGCCAGCATCGTCGCCGGATTCGGGTTTGGCGCCTCCTCAATCGCGCTCTTTGCCAGAGTCGGCGGTGGTATCTACACGAAAGCCGCCGACGTTGGCGCCGACCTCGTTGGCAAGGTAGAGCAGGGAATACCGGAAGACGATCCCCGCAACCCGGCCACCGTCGCCGACAACGTGGGGGACAACGTGGGCGACGTTGCCGGCATGGGCGCCGACCTCTTCGAGTCCTACGTCGGCTCTATCATCGCGACGGTCGCCCTGGCCGCGGTGGGCGCCGGCGCACTGTCCACCGGCCGAGATGAGTTGGCCGTATTCCCGCTGCTCGTCGCCTCGCTCGGTATCGCCGCGTCCATTATCGGTACCTTCCTCGTCCGTACCGGCGAAGGAGCCGACATGGGTCGCCTGCTCTGGTCGCTGCGGACGGGCATCTTCTCGGCCGGCGTCCTCGTCCTCGCCGGCACCGTCGGAGCCGTACTCGCGCTCGGCTTGGATTTCAACCTCTTTTGGGTCGTCGCCGTCGGCCTCGTCGCCGGGCAAATCATCGGCACCGCCTCCGAGTACTACACCTCTTACGAATACCGCCATACGAGGGCGCTTGCCGAGCAAGCCGCCACCGGTCCGGCAACGATCATCATTGGCGGGCTGGGGCTGGGCATGATGAGCACCGTCATTCCCGGCATCGTGGTCGTCGTCGCCATGTGGGGTGCCTTCCAGTTGGCGGACTTGTACGGTGTTGCCCTCGCCGCGGTAGGTATGCTCTCCACGCTGGGCATTACCCTCGCTACCGACGCTTACGGCCCGGTCGCGGACAACGCCGGCGGCATCGCTGAGCAGGCCGGCTTGCCTCCGGAGGTGCGCGAGCGCACGGACGCACTCGACTCGCTCGGTAACACTACGGCAGCGACCGGCAAAGGCTTTGCCATCGGCTCCGCGGTACTGACCGCCCTCGCGCTAATGGCCGCCTACTCCGGCGTCGTCGGGGTCCAAGTCTTCAACATCATGGACCTCAACGTCATGATCGGCCTCATCATCGGCGCCATCATGCCCTTCATCTTCACCGCCCTCACCATGCAGGCCGTCGGACGGGCGGCGTATGCCATGGTGCAGGAAGTACGGCGGCAGTTCCGGGAAATCAAGGGCCTCTTGGAGGGCACGGCGACCGCCGACTATGCCCGCGCCGTTGACATAAGTACGCGCGGGGCGATGAAGGAAATGATCCTACCGGGCCTGATCGCCATCGTCGTACCGATAGTCGTCGGCGCCGTTCTCGGTCCCGAGGCGCTCGGCGGTCTCCTGATCGGCTCCATCGCCACCGGCTTTCTCTTCGCCATTATGATGGCGAACGCCGGCGGCGCCTGGGACAACGCCAAGAAGTACATCGAAGCCGGTCATCTCGGCGGCAAGGGGTCCGACGAGCACGCCGCCGCGGTTGTCGGCGATACCGTGGGCGATCCGTTCAAGGACACCTCCGGGCCGGCGCTCAACATCCTGCTGAAGCTCATGTCCATCGTCGCCCTCGTGTTCGGACCACTCTTCATCGGGTAGGCTCCAGCCCCGCTCAGTTCATGCGGCCCAGGTTGCGCCAGATGCGGTCGGCCAACTCACGCACCTGCTCCACGTCCGGGTAATCGGGAGCCGCTTGCACATACGCCTGGAGATCGGACCAGGCCGCACTCAGTTGGCCCATGTGCGCCAGGATCACGCCACGATCCCGCACTTCCGCCGCCACCGGCTCCACCAGCAAGATGCGTTCGACGGCATCCAGCGCCAACTGAAACTGCTGCCCGCCGACGTAGCGCAGCTTGAGATTACGCAGTATCCGCGCGATCAGCGCACGCTTGCTCACTGCCTGAAGTAGGTCCTCGCTAAACGGGATATCCGTTCCGAACATCTCCCGAAACAGCTCGCCACAGTCGTCAACGGTCAGTTCCCGGCCGCCGTGGAACGGGTCCAAGTACCGCGTCTCGCCATCCGGACGATCCGGCGGCCAGCCGACGATGAAATGCCCCGGTAGTCCGATCCCCTGCGCCGGCACGCCGAGCCGGCGGCTGACCTCCATGTACACCACCGAGAGCGTGATGGGCAGCCCCACCCGCCGATCCAGCACCTCATTGAGGAAGCTGTTCCGCGGCTCGTGGTAGTCCTCTTCATTGCCACCGAAGCCCTCACGCTCGACAAGCACCTCCCGCACGGCCCGCAGCACGTCGTCGCGGGACCACATGGCGTGACCGGCCACGCGCGGCAAGTATTCCCGGGCTGCCTCGGACAGCGCGTCGAGCCGCCGGAGATACTGCTCAACCGCCAAGTCCGGGTATGCTTCCTGGGCGATGAGCAGCGCGGCCCGGTCCAGGTTCCACTGCTCTTCCGGTTGCTGCACCAACGCTGCAAACTGCGCGCGGGCAGTATTCGCCGGCCGCCGTCGCTGAGACATAGCATCATCATACCGTCCCACCGACCCGCCAGGGCCACCGCCAGCACGCGCTCGCCAGGCAGACTATGCGCCGCCATACCGGCCGCACCGACACCCCGGCACCGAGCCGGCTGCCGCCAGCGTGGCGGGCGCAGGTCGCCGCCATCCGCGACGATCACACCTCCGGCGCCGCGGCCCTCACCGCCCAGGCCGTCGCGGCCATCGGCGCGCTGGCCGCCCGGCTCGCCGACTCAGGTGGCGGTGCAGACCCGGCCCGGCCAACCGCACTCGTGCGCGCAGCCGTAGAAGAGCTGGCCGCAGCCCAGCCGGTCATGGCGCCCCTCCGCCGCCTCGGCTGGTCCGTGCTGATCGCCGCCGGCAACCAGGCCGATGCCGCAACGGTCGCCGGGGCCGTGCGCGCAGCCGCCGCGGCGTTCATCGCTGCGATGCAAGCCCATCAAGAGCAGGCCGCTATCCACGCCGCCATGCTCCTGCCCAGCCAGGCCGCCGTGCTCACCCACTCGGCCAGCAGCGCCGTCGAGGCGGCCCTGCGGCGCGCCTACGCGGCCGGTCGTCTCGCACACGTGACCTGTCTGGAAGCGCGACCACTCTGTGAAGGTCGGGCACTCGCGCAGCATCTCGCAGCGGCCGGTATCCCGACCACGCTCGCCGTGGATGCCCTGGCGGCCCGGCTCGTCGGCGACATGGACGCCGTACTCGTCGGCGGCGATACGGTCGCGCCCGGCGGCCTGATAAACAAGGCCGGTACGGCGGCACTGGCTCTCACCGCCCGTGCCTGTCGTGTCCCGGTGTATGCCGTCTGCCCCAGCGAAAAGCTGCTGCCGCGGCTGCCCCGCACGCGCCGCCCGGCCCGGCAGCGCCGTGGTTTCGCCGTGCCGGACCGAGCGCAGCCGCCGGAGGAAGTACACGCCGCGGCGCCGCCGGGCGTCGCCGTGGCCAACTACTACTTCGACCGCACCCCGCTCCACTACCTCACGGCCATCGTCACCGAAGCCGGACCACTCTCCCCGCCGCAGGTCCGCAGCCAAGCCTCCGGCCTCCTACCACCCTCACAGGGGCAGGTACGTGCCAAGCCGTAGGGGCGCAACATGTTACGCCCCTCCCACCGCCGCAGCGGGGGCCCACAGGGGGCAGCAGTCATCAGCCGCGTCGCGTCGCCGGCAGCGCCAGGCCAAAGCGGTGGGCAACCGCTCCTAGCTCGTCCCACGTCCCCTCCGGGAGCGCGATGCCTTCCCGCCCACGCACCGCTCGCGCCCGGAACTCCGGTTCGCCGGGGATCAGCACTTCCTCGACGCCGGGCGCCGGCGGCGTCGCCTTGATCGCGCCGACCGTCCGCGACACCGTTTCGCGGTAGGCGTCCGCATCGCCAAAGGCGCCCGGATTGATGACCAGCAGGAAGATGCCCCCCGTGCGATCACGCCCGCCTTCCGGGGGCGGTTGGGGTGCCGTGCCGTTGGACGAGGGGTTGTCCTCGCCGATGGCCGCCAGCCCACCGAGCAACGCCGTTGCCAGCGAGAGGCCGGAGCCTTTGTGCGCCGCTATCGGCTTGAGCATCCCCCCGCGGCTGTAGAAATCCTCGACATCAACGCTGGGGGTGCCCTCATTATCAACGATGACGTCGGGCGGTAGCTCCTCCTGCTTCACCCGGTAAATCCGCAGCTTCCCTTCCGCCAGGACCGTTGTGGCAAAGTCAATGAGCACCGGGTCGGCCCCGCTCGTCGGCACGCCAACCGAGAACGGGTTGGTGCCAAAAGCCGTCCCCGCCGCCCCGAACGGCGCCGCCGGTCGCACCCTCGCGCCGGCCGTCCCGCCGAAGACCTGCGCCGCAAAGCCGCGTCGTGCCGCCGCCTCCGTGTACTCGCCGACCCGACCGATATGATTGCCTTGCCGGACCGTCACCAAGCCAACCCCGAACGCCTCAGCCTTACGGATGGCGAGGTCGAGGGCGACCGACGTGGAGTATTGCCCAAAGCCCCGCTCGGCACTGAGCAACGCCGTCGCCCCATGCTCCCGCAAGACCCGCGGCTCCGCTGCCGGACGGATCATCCCCTCGTCAATGAACTGCACGTATTGGGGAATACGCAGCACGCCATGCGAATCATGGCCGGACAGATTGGCACGTACCAAGTGCCGCGCCACGTGGTGCGCGATAGCGTCAGGCGTACCCGCGCTGGCAAAGATCGCCTGCGCGAGATGCTCCAAGTCAGCGGCAGCAACAATCCGATACCCAGCCATGCGTCCTCCTCACCGGCGCCGCCAGTGGGAACACCACTACTGCGCCGAGCGGGCATAAAATGCCTCGAAATAATACCGCCTGGGCCGCGGACGGGGGTCAGAACGATAGGGTGAGGCGCGGCCGCTGTCGTGACGTTTGGCATTATCGGAGCCGGGATCAGCCAGCGTTCTCCGCCTAGCGCCGCGCGTTCTTCTTAGAACGTGGGAATGGGCGCGAGTACACGCCTCATTGTGAGTGGACTGGCCAGAGCCGCACGATCCTACGGAAATCGGTGGTGCGGCTCCGGCTAGTCATCGGCCGGTTGGCGTATGTCGCGGTGGTGTTCCAGAGGGTGTCGTGCTTGACGGTATGCTTGGTGACTTGTCGGTTTTTCATCTCATCCTACTCCCGCTGATCGGTGCCGTGGGCGGCGTGATCGCCGGGATGGTCGGCAGCGGTGGTGGGGTGCTGGTCGTGCCGATGCTCGTCTATTTCGGCGGTGTGCGCTGGGAGGCGGCGACGGGTATCTCGGCGGCCCAGTATTTCTTCGGCGCCATGTCGGGCGTGGTGCCGCACTGGCGCCGACGCAACGTGTACCTCCGCGTAGGCGTAGCGATGATGGTGACGGGCGTGGTGTTTGCCCAGCTCGGCGCCTTGCTGTCTGCGCTGATGCCGGAGTGGACGCTCTCGCTGCTCTACCTGCTCTTAGCCGTGGTGGCGGCCACGTCGTTGCTCTTTCCGACGCGCGAGGAGCGCGCCGGCACGGACGACAGCGAGATGCCCCGCCCGAACTGGCTGCTGATCGGCGGCATGGGGATGCTCGTCGGGTTGGTGGACGGCATCCTGGGGGTTGGCGGCGGGTTTATGCTGGTGCCGCTCATGGTGTTCGTGCTGCAGATGCGGACCCGGCCGGCTATCGGCACGTCGCTCTTTGTCATTGCCGGCACCATGGCCTCGGCACTGACCGGCAAGCTGCTCCAAGAACAGGTACCGCTGCTCTCCTCGGTGCTCGTCACGCTCGGCGCCGTGGCCGGCGCGCAACTGGGGGCGCGTTTCAGCGGCCGGCTGCGGCCGTCCGTGCTGCGCCGGATGCTCAGTGTGATGATCTACCTGGTCTGTATCCGCATTCTGTGGGACGTCTTCACGTAGCTGCACCTGCCGGTCTTCCCGGCCACGTTTGCAGCAAGTCCGGTAGCTCGCGGAGGTCGTGGATGATGGCATCGGGCCGGGCCAGCCCGGTGGTTGGCGGGGTCTCCTGCCGGAATTGCCGCGTCAGGATGGCTTGCATTCCCAGCCGATGCGGACCGGCGACGTCTTGCAGCAGGCGATCACCCACGAAGATCGTCTCGGCCGGCTCGACACCTAGGTCAGCGAGCACCGCCCGATAGATTGCGGGGTGCGGCTTCCGCACGCCGACCGCCGAGGAGGAGAGCACCACATCGAAGTAGGACAAAAGGCCGTCGCGGTCCAGCATGGCGCGGATCACGTCGAGACCCCAGTAGGCGTTCGACAGCAATCCCAAGCGCAGACCCTGGTCACGCAGGGCAGCGAGTACGTCGGCGGCTCCCGGCACGGCCCGCATGGCCGCGATCAGGTAGATGTGTTGGCGCAGGATCAGTGCCCGCTGCTGCACGGGATCAGCGGGCCAAGCTCGCCCCGACAACCGGTAGCATGTTCGGAGCAGCTCGCGGACGGTGGTTTCGCGCCACGCCTGAGCCGGCGGCTCCCAGTCGGGCTGCGCCAGTTCCGCGAGGCCAGGTTCCGGACCGCCAAGCAAGTGCGCCGTGGCCGGCGCGAGCACATCTTGGCCGAATACATCCTCACGCGGCAAGGCAGCCATGCCGCGCTGCTCGGACACCGGCCCCAGCGTCTCGCCCCAATCGAAGAGCACGGCCTTGATCGTCATGGCACGTTCGTCTTGCATGGTGGCATGGTACCACGACGGCGAGAGTGTCAGCGGCGCCGGTCCCATGTTGCGCTCTGCTACACTCTCGCCGTCCGCATGACGCCGGCATCGAGAGGCAGATGGCTATTGATCCGTCGCGTGGTCTTACCGTGGGGGTGCTTGGCACCGGGCGCATGGCCCGGCTGCACGTTATCGGCCTGCACGATCTGCGGCAGGACGGTTTGGAGGTCGGAGATACGCGCTACCCGGTGACTATCGCGCTGTATGGGCGCGACCCCGCCAAGGTAGCTGCGCTGGCCACCGAGTTTGGGATCGAGCATACGAGTACCGATCTGTACGGGTTTGTGCGTGACCCGGCGCTCGACGTGGTGGACAACTGCCTGGTCAACTCGCTGCACTATGAGCCGCTGTTGGCGGCCATTCACGCGGGCAAGCACGTGTTCAGCGACAAGCCGTTGACTATCGCGGTATCCGAGGCCGAGCACCTGCTGACCGCGGCGGAACGCGCTGGCGTCGCGCACGGGATCGTGCAGAATATGCGCTTTCAGGGTGGCCCGACGGTCGCGCGGGAGTTGGTGGCGGCGGGAGAGCTTGGCCATATCTTCCATGCTCGCGTCACGTGGGGCTACATGGTGCCCAAGCGCGTGACCAATCGGCCGACATGGTTCTTCAAGCAGGAGCTGGCCGGCGGTGGCATCGTCCACGATATGATGGGGCATTTCTTCGACCTCTTACGCCATCTCTTGGAGCCGTCCTGCGGCCCGATTGCGAGCGTCTATTGCGCGACCGGCCGGGGATTCGACGAGCGCGAGGAGCCGGACGGCACGCCGTTTTCCGTCGCAGTCGAGGACACGTGCAGCGTCGTGCTGCGCTTCCGCTCCGGCGCGATTGGCGACGTGTTTGCCAGTTGGATACGACGGAAGCACGAAGAGGTGCCGTTCGTGGAGATTGACGGCGAGGCCGGATCGGTCGCGTTCAGCTTCAACGACCTCCGCTTCCAAAGCCAGGAGCGGACACCCAGCTTCACCTACGATCCTACGCGCGTACAGGCGGCATTCGGCGAGGGCTGGGAGCAGATCGAGGTCCACCGCCAGGACCCGTTCGCGTTGCAGCTAGGGCGTTTTCTGCGCGGTATCGTGACCGGAGAGACCGTCAAGCCCGACTGGCACGACGCGGTACTGAACCAGCGCCTGATCGAGGCGGCCTACCGCTCGGCGGCCGAGCGGCGGGAGATCGCGGTCTAGGCGGCGAGGTCGAGAGTCACCTCTCGGAAGGCTTCCTTGGAGCCACCACAATAGGAGAGATCAGGGTCTCGATGTAGACAGATAGCCGCAGACTTGACAGACTGATACTGGATGCGGCGGCTTGGGCTGGTGTTGCCGCCGCGGCGGCTGTAGTGCTGGTAGTCTGCCAGGTTGGTAGGGAGAAGTACTATGACAGACAATGGGGACGTACAGCATCTTGACCTCGGCAGCCAGCCCTCTTCGCGTGTCAGAGAAGAAAATCAGGCAGCACCGCACACTACACATGTTGTACCAGCAGAAACTGATGAATGCCAACCACAGCACTCGTTAGAATCCTACGGCTTTAACCCAATGCCGAAACGAGGTGTGGAAGTTACAAATACATTGGTCAATAAACTGCGCGATGAGCTAGGAATCTGATGGATGCGTTCATTACTTGATGTCAATATTCTGATTGCATTGCTTGACAAAGACCATAATTCCCATGAGATAGTAGCGGAGTGGTTTACTACGCACGTTAGGAAAGGGTGGTTGTCTTGTCCACTGACGCAAAATGATTGTATACGAATTCTCTCTGCACCGCAATATCCGCAGCCACTGCATATTACCGATGCCGTAGAGAAGCTGCGTCAAGCAACTTCTAGCAAATATCACTCATTTATCAGTGATAGCATCAGCATTATAAATGATGATCTAATAGACAGTGCGTATTTATTAGGACATCGGCAGATCACAGATGCTTATCTCCTAGCACTTGCCGTAAGTCATGATTCTCGCTTCGTAACACTTGATAGCCGAATCCCTCTTCGGATTGTCAAAAATGCAAACGAACGCTCCTTGATCGCTCTTCCATTCAGGGAAGGGGTTAGGGGATAGGCTCCACCCGCCTTCTGCCGCAAAACCTACCCTTGTCAGCCTATGGCGCCCCGCTTCACAGAGGGACCGGGTTACAGCGTGCTGCGTTCCCAATACTAAAGCCGCATCTCTACTAGCCGCTGGCGGCGAGGTCGAGGGCGACGACCGCGGTGGTGGGGCTGCCAACCCACAGGCCGTAGAGGCCGTCAGGCTCGCGGACGACCAGGTCCACGGCGCCGTGCGTGGCGGCCTTGTCTTGCAGCCGGTCCAGTGCCCCCGGCCGCGCCAAGGCTTGCTGGTGCGGCGGGCGCACGATCCACGCGCCGATGCCGTAGCGCCGGTCGGTGTAGGCGCGGACCAATGCGGTTGCGTCGGCAGTTTCGGGGAGCACGAAAGGCACCGCGACGGCATCGCGTCCACGTTGCCGCAGCGCACCATTGAGCCGCATCAGCTCCTCATCCGACGGGAGTGTTGGCGCCACGATGCCAACGGCCAGCGTCGCCGGCCCGATGGCCGACGCTTGATAGACCGCCTGCATGGCCTCCACGGGCAACTGCCCTGGCGCGACCTGCTCGCCCGTGCCGAGGGTAGCGTAAGTCAGAAAGCACTGCTCGTAGCGGAGCGCCAGGACGCGGCTCGGCAGGCCGGCGACGCCCATGCCGATGGCGATGGTGGGCAGCCGTGCCTCGTCAAAGGTCTCCAGCACGTACCGATTGTCCGCCGGGTGCTGGGCCATGCCAACTACCTTAACCACATCGGCGCCCTGCTCCTGGAGTCTAGCCGCGATGTCCGGCAGCGTTGGCGGGGTGGCTGTGAAGTCGTGGTAGGAGACGATGACCTGGGTGTTTCCGCGCTGTGCCGGGAGCAGCGACACAGAATCATGCTCGACGTCCACGTAGTCGGTGCCCAGATCAATAGCCGCTCGCAACGGGCGCAGCCGGTCGGCTTCCGAGCCGGTGAAACGCCCACCCTCGCGCTCCGGGCGGTTGGTCACGATGACCGGGCAGGGCCGGGCGGCGAGCAGGCGCGGGAGGTCGTACTCCGCCATGAAGTCGAGCCGTAGCTCGGCGATGTCGGCCACGGCGGCGACTTCCGCGAGGGCAGCAAGTGCCTCGTCCGTGGTACGCACACCGAGCGAGACGCCGATCATGCGCCGTCTGTTCATGAACTCTGCCGCGCCTTAACTGAAGCGGTCGAATAGCTGCTCCAATTGCTCGTGGCGCTCGGATTGGCTCGGTGCGTCGGCATTCATGTGGTCTTCGAAGGTGGTGGCCTCGCGCTGGTGGAACAAGCCGAGATAGAGCGGGTCTTGGCTGATGGCCAGTTGCATGGCGTCCGGCAAGCTGGACGGATCGTGGTCCTTGGGCAGCGGCTCGGTCTGTTCCTTGTAGTACTTGAAGGTGTTGACCTTGTTGAACACCACGCAGGGGCTGTAGACATCAATGAAGGCGAAGCCCTTGTGGTTCATCCCCTCGACGATCAAGTCGGCGAGCTTCTGCGGGTCGGCGGAGAAGCCGCGGGCGACAAAGGTCGCACCGGAGGCCAGCGCGAGCAGCATCGGGTTCAGCGCCTGCTCCGGATTGCCGTGGGGTGTCGAAAGTGTGACAAACCCGGTGCCGCTGGTGGGCGACGTTTGGCCCTTGGTCAGGCCATACGTCGCGTTATCCATCACGACGTAGCAGAGATCAACGTTGCGCCGCATCGCGTGGACGAAATGCCCGGCGCCAATGGCAAAGGCGTCGCCGTCGCCGCCGAACACCAGCGTCTTCAGGTCGGGGCGCGCCAGCCGTACTCCGGTGGCAATGGGCATGGTGCGACCGTGGATACCGTGAAAGCCGTAAGCGTTGATGAAATACGGGATGCGACTGGAGCAGCCGATCCCCGAGACGCATACGACCTGGTGTGGCGGAATGCCCTGGGTACGGAGTGCGCGATATACAGAGTTGAGCACGCCGAAATCGCCGCAGCCGGGACACCACGTCGGCTTCTCGTCGCTCTTGTAGATATCTGGGCTGCGTTGTCGGCGTTGCGGCCGACGGCGTGTGACTGTCCGACTAGACACGCTGTACCTCCTGTTCGGGTGCAGCATGCGGCGCCCCCACGGCGGATGGCACGGCCGACTCGGCCGCCCCATTGTGCGCCGCTGCGATGATGTCTTTGATCTGGTCCACAAGGAAATCCACCCGCATGGGCTGTCCGCGATAGACGTTGACGCGATGGATGTGGCGGGGGAACTGGGCGAGCAGCAGGTTGGCAAACTGCCCGCTGTAGTTCACCTCCGGCACGATGACAATGCGCTTTTCGGCCATGAAGTCTGCCAACTGGTGGTGCGGGAGCGGGTGGACCATGCGCGGCACCAGCAGATCGGCCTGGACGCCGTCGCTGGTCAGACGATCCAGCGCCTCGATGGCCGTGCCGGCCGTGGACCCCCAGGTCACGATCCCTACGTCCGCCGCCGGGTCACCGTAGCGCACCGGCTCCGGAGCGTCGGTGACGGAACGCTCCAGCTTGCGGAAGCGCTTCTGCGTCATCAGCATGTGAGTTTGCTGATCCCACCGGCCGCGACCCTTCTCGTTGTGCTCCAAGCCCATCGCCACGTACTGCCCACCGGGCGTACCCGGTAGCGACATGGGCGATACGCCGGAGTCGGTGAGCTTATAAGGCAGATAGCCGCTGTCGTCCAGCTCCTCAAGCATCGGCGTCTGGTCGGCCGCTTGGCCGTTGGCACCGTTGGCCGACCAAGTATCGCGCTCGGTGAGCTTCACCCGCGACAGATCGGGACGCCCGATACTCTCCGTGCGGACCGCGACGACGGTATCGGTCATCAGGATGACGGGCATTTGGTACTTCTCGCTCAGGTTGAACGCCGCGATGGCGAGCCAGAAGCAGTCCTCGACCGAGGTGGCCGCCAGCACGATGCGCGGTACCTCGCCGTGCCCACCGAGTGCGGTGAGGTTCAGGTCGGCTTGTTCGTGGCGGGTAGGCATGCCGGTCGAAGGGCCGACGCGCTGCGCGTCCACGATGACGGCGGGTAGCTCGGCCATGGTCGCCAGCCCCAGCGCCTCGACCATCAGCGAGAGGCCGGGACCGCTGGTCGTAGTCATCGCTCGCGCCCCGGCGTAGGAAGCGCCGAGCAGCATGTTGACCGCGGCGATCTCGTCCTCGGCTTGGACGACGTGTCCGCCCTGCTGGGGCAGCCAGGCTGCCAGGTACTCCATCACGTCGGAAGCGGGGGTGATCGGGTAGCCGGCAAAGAACTGCACGCCACCGGCAATCGCGCCGAGGCCCGTGGCCTGGTTACCGGAGACGTGGATGGTGTTTTGCTGCTCCGCAGCCGGCGCGAGGACAAAAGGCGCGGCCCCGTTGACTTGCTCGTGTACGTAGGCGATGCCGGCGTCGAGGGCCTTGTAGTTCGTCTCGACGACCGCCTCGCCCTTCCGCAGCCACAGCTTGCGGATGACCTGCTTGAGGTGATCCGTCTCCAACCCGAACAGTGTCGCCAGCCCCCCGACGGCGACCACGTTCTTGACAATGGGCATCCGTAGCTCTTTGGCCGCGATGCTGCCCATAGGGAAGGCCAGCGTTTGGAAGTGGCTCACCTGGTCCGGGTCGAGGGTCACGCGGTCGGGGTCATAGATCAACATGCCGCCGTCGCGTAGCTCGGCGATGTAGGCGTCGTAGGCCTCTTGGTTGAAGGCCAGCAGCACGTCGGGGGCGTCGCCGCGGGTATAGATCGGGTGAGTGCTGAGACGTATCTGGAAGAATGAGACGCCACCCTTGATTTCCGCCGGTGGCGAGAAGTCGGTGATGATACGATACCCGGCCCTGGCGGCAGCCTGAATGATAAGCTCGCCCGGGCTTTTGATGCCCTCGCCGGCCTCGCCGGCGAAGCGAATGACGAGATCGCTTCGTCGGGCGGCCCCGGCGTCGTCGGTCTGTGCCCCACTCATGTTCTTGTGCTCCTCCTCGATGAACGGCGTGCTGCGGGTCATCAAGGCGATGACGCCGCCCGCGCCGGTCGGTTCTCAGCCTCTGGTTTCCCCATTAGTCGGCCCGGCTGCGACGCCGGTCTGGACAACCTGCTGCCTGGCGTCCCAATGCCGAGCGGTCCGGGCGGACACGTGCGGGTATGGACGGGTATCCTTGCGCTCGCTCGTTTGCTGGGGCGTATAGCCCAGCCGGGCCGAGATACGCTCGGCGGTATCCTTGATCAATCGCGCCGCCGTTTCCAACTGCTCCGGGTGCAGGCGGAAGGTTGGTCCCGAGATGGTGATGCTGGCGACGATCTCCCGGTGATAGTCGTAGACCGGCGCCCCTACGGCAGTGAGGCCCGGCTCGTACTCCTCGGAGACGATGACGTAGCCGCACGCGAGCATCTCTTGCAGCTCGCGCCGCAGTTGCTCCGGGGAGGTTACCGTCCGCTCGGTGTAGGCTGGCAGTGGTTGCTGTAGCCAACGCTCGAGCTGCTCGGCCGACAAGGATGCCAGCAGCGGTTTGCCGCCGGCGGAAGCATGGAGCGGCAAGCGGCGGCCGATCCAGCCGAGGTCTTTGACGGGATGCGGCCCAGGCACCTGGTCTATATTGACAGCTTCATCCCCATCGAGGACCGACAGCGTGGCCGTTTCCTCAGACTGTGCGGCGAGGTTGACGAGATAGGGCCGCGCGGCAGAACTGAGATCAAGCTGCGTGACCGCCAGACCGGCGAGGGAGGCGAGTTGGAGACCGAGCCGGTAGCGCCGCGTGTCGGAGATCTGCTCGACGAAGCCGCCACGTTCGAGCGTGCCGAGCAGCCGCGAGACCGTGCTCTTGTGGAGACCGAGCCGCTTGCTGGCCTCGGTCACGCCAAGCTCAGGTCCGCTGAGTCCGAATTCCTTGAGTAGAAGGATTGCCCGTTCGACGGACTGAATACTACCGGAGGGGCTACGTCGAGGACGAAGCTCGGCTTCGGCATTTCCGTCGGAGACTGTCTCGGTTTGCACCGTCAGGTCCACCTTTGCACCAGGCGCATTGTTGCGTAAGAGGCAACACCGTTTCGTATAGCAGCTATTAGAGTAGAGTTTACTGTGGCGGCTCGCTACGTGTCAAGGTTTCCGGCCCAACGGGATTGTGCGGTGTGGTCGCCGGCGGTTGGGGATGTCGGATTCACCGGCGGTGGAGCCGGCGCGTCCTCGGTTGCCGCCTCGCTGTGCTCCCACTCGCCGACCTCACCATCTTCGTCTTCGTCGGGTGATCCGGCGGCCAGCCACGCGGACACGGCAGCACCGCCGACAACCAAGATGCCGATGAGGGCGAGCAGCCCATAGTCAATGATGAGGTCCGCCGTGCCCGTGATGCCGAAGTGTGCGCTTGCAGACACAGGAGCGAGGGCGGCGAAGACTGTTCCGACCATACCGGCGAGTCTCGACAAACAACGGCGTGCCCGGTGTTGTCCCATCCCCAGATTCTACGAGCCGGTAGCACGGCCTGTCGAGGTCTCAGAAGTGCCACTAACTAGGCCCTGGCACAGGCCAGGGAGCTGGACTCCAGCTTTCGCCGGAATGACGAGCGGCACGCATAGCTGGTAGCTGACAGCATCTTTAGTGTAGGGTAGGCAGGAGGGACCGATGGCAATGGGCTGGCTGGGACCACGCCGCTACGATTGGATCATCGAGGGGAAGCTCGCCGCCAGCAGCTACCCGCGCAACGAGGACCACTTACGTGCCCTTCATACGGCCGGCGTGCGTGCCTTAGTGACGCTGCACGAGCGGCCCGTTGACCAAGAAAAGCTCGACGCGCTCGGCATAGCGGCCCAGCACTACCCGGTCCAAGACTTCGCAGCCCCATCGCTGGATCAGATCGAGGCGGCCGTTGCGTTCATCGAGCGCAAGCTGGCCGCCGGAGAAGGCGTCGCCGTCCATTGTGCCGCCGGCCTAGGGCGCACCGGTACAGTCATCGCTTGCTTTCTGGTCCACCAGGGGTACACGCCAGCCGGGGCCATCGCCCACGTCCGCGCCCGGCGGCCCGGCTCGGTCGAAACCGGCGAGCAGCAGGCCATCGTCTACACCTACGCCCGCCACCGGCAACAGCAGCCGAGCGGATAAGGCGCCTGGCCGAAGGAGCCAGTACTCCTGGTACGAGAAGAACGGACTTCAATCCTGTTTTGCCGTTCTTCCGCGACGAGCCTCCCCTCCATCCCGCACCCGCATCTTGCTAGACTTGGGCTAGGCTAGGATCATCCAATGACCCGGCGGGTGAAGGGAGCAGATGATGGCGCAGGTGACGTGCGCGCGTTGCGGACAGACCGGTGAGCAGCTACCACGACCGCCGTTGGGCGGCACACGCGGTCAGGTCATCCAAGCGCGCACCTGCGCCGCGTGCTGGTCCGAGTGGCTCCAGACCTCGGCAAATCTCATCAATCACTACGGTCTGCAAGTAGCCGTGCCCGCGGATCGCCAGCAGTTGTACGTGGTGATGGCCGAGTTTCTGAAGCTGCCGGAAGTGGCTCCGACGCAGCCGGTAGATGCACCGGCCCTAACCGATCCGACAGTGGAAGGTACACCACCTGCGGCGCAGTGAGCGCTCGTCAGGGCCGCTCAAGGACGACCTGGAACCAGTTCCGCGGCACTGACGTTAGGCCCAGCCGGCGGAACGCGCGCCGGGCGCCTTCTTGCAGCGCCTCAGCCGCCCATTCCAACGGCACACCAGGGAGCACCGAGCGGACAAAGCGACTGTAGGCACTGATGTCCACCCAGCTTTCCAGCGGCATGTCTACCTGGGCCACTTCGTCAGCCACCACGCGAAAGCCCGTCTGGCGCGCGAGGTCGAGGTATTCGTCACGAGACATCAGGTCCGTACCGGCAAGCGGGCGTGGCGCCGAGGGATCGCGCTGAACGTCCGGGTGATCCTGCCGCAGCGCCCGCAATGCTTGCCGCATCCACGCGACGTAGAAAGACTCCGATTCGGGCGGACGATGGTCCTTGGTGTACGCCGAGTTGAAGGCCAGCCGGCCTGTTGGCTTAAGTGACTCGAAGATAGCCTGTAGTCCGTTCGCCTTTTCTTCCACGAGGTGAATAGCATTACAGAACAGCACCCGATCAACCGGCGGCACCAGCCGGTCAAGGTCTTCAGCGCGACCGACCACCCAGGAAACCGCGGCGGCCGCGCTCTGCTCCAGCGATTTCGAGGCTTTCTCCAGCATCGCCGGCTCCGGATCCACCGCATAAATCCGGCCACTGGCGCCCGTCCCTCGCCGGTCGAGGAGCGCACGGGTGACCATGCCGGTCCCACAACCGAGATCAACCATGTCCTGCTCCGGAGATATCCCAACGAGATCAAGCAATCGGTTGAGCGCTGGGAGTTGAAAGGTGAGGTTAGCGAAATCTTCGTATTCGCGCAGTGCCGGCTTCCGTGGCTCGACCAATGAGGCGTCAACGCTTGGTCGGGTCGGGCCGGTTGTTGCCTCTGCAGCCGTCATTGTCCTTGACTCCCGGCACAGTGCCGTGCGGCTAATACCCTCAGCCACGCCGTCTCTCACGGTTTCCTGGCCTATTTACCGAGGCATTGTACCACTCCACCGCCGTACCGCCAACCAAGCGCGTGCGGCACAACCCTGTCCAGCACCGATTCGCCTTCCTCCAAAGCCGGCACTCCGACCACCTGGCCCCTTCCATTGTCCACTAACCGGATTAGGACCGGACCTACCGACGGCCTCATCCGTTTAGCCCTGAGGGCTAGGAGTAGGCGGCAGCAGCCGCCTCATTCTGTCGGCCGCTCGTTGTGGAGTACATAGAGGAACTTCAGCCAGCGATGAGACAGCGGAAGCTAGGCCTGTTGTGGACCATCGGGCGGTGCCTCTTGGCGCTTGCACTGCTCGTGTCCACCGGGGCTATCTCCGGACAGCACGCGCCGGCCTCGGCAACGACGAATGATGTAATCACCCTCACCGGCCAAACCCGCAATCTCGTGTTCGTCGGCCGCGGGTTCGGGCACGGCGTCGGCCTGTGTCAATGGGGCGCCCGGGGCCGCGCTATCGCCGGCCAGCGCGCGGAGGAGATACTGGCCGCCTATTATTCGGGCACGACCGTCACACCGGCTATCCCGCGCGAAACGACCGTCCGCGTCCGCGTCCACGGCGCGCTGCCCCAGGAGGCACGCGTCTACGCCCGCCAGGGGGCCTGGCGCGTCGCAGGGATGAGTGGTGTATTTCCACCGAACGGGTATCTCCAGGTCCGTCTGAGTAGCGGTCAGCCGCCCCAGGTATCCGTACATGCCCCGGAGGGGCACCCGTTGGCGGGGCCGGGCTTGGGGTTGCCCATCACCCTCCATCCGGGTGACCCCAACGCACGGTTTCAACTGGCCTACCCGCAGCCAGCCCCGACCACCTATCGGGGGAGCATCAGTCTGGTACCGGGCGGAACCGGCGTGCAGACCATTAATACGGTCGGGATTGACGACTATTTGCGGGGTGTCGTCGCCGCCGAAATGCCCTCCGGCTGGCCCCACGAAGCCCTTCGCGCCCAACTCATCACCTCGCGCTCCTATGCCTATGCGATTTCCCGTACCACCGGGAGACGCGCATTTGACTTCTACGCCACCCAAACCTCGCAAGTGTACCGCGGCACAGCTTATGAGCAGCCGCACGTCAACACCCTCATTGACCAGACCCCAGAACTAGCCATCACACTGAACGGGCAGGTCGTTGCCGGCTATTACTCCTCCACCTGTGCGGGCTGGACCGAGAATAACGAAGATATCTGGTCTGGCACCGGCGCCTTGTCGTACCTGCGAGCAATCCGCGACGTTGATGTGCTCGGTCAGGCCTATGACGCCGCCTCGCCATATGCGACCTGGGAAGTGGGCCCGCTTTCCATCCCTCAGCTCGAGGCCACGCTCAACGCCGACCCGGATACGCGGGTCGGCCAACTCCAGACCATCGACTTCTCGCGCCGCACGCAGTCCGGGCGACTCACGCACGTTACCGTGACCGGGAGTGCTGCCACGCTCACGGTACGCGCCAGCACCTTCCTCAACTCCATCGCCAACTACGGCCCGGACGGCGCTGATCGACTCTGGAGCTCCAACTTCCGCACGCAATGGACCGATGCGCCGGCCGTGCAGGGCGGGAGCACCCAAGCAATTCAGCCTGCACCAGCACCGCCAACGCCGCAGTACGATCTCTCCCGCACCAACCCCGTCCCGCAGAACCCGGCACTCGGCGGGCGCTATTTCTCGGACACCGGGCACCACGTCACCGGCAAATTCCTGACGTTCTTCGACCAGCGCGGTGGCGTTGAGATCTTCGGCTATCCGCGCACCGAGGCCTTCAACGAAGACGGCCTCACCGTGCAGTACTTCCAGCGGGCACGCTTCGAGCTACACGCCGACAAGCTCGGCACGCCCTACGAAGTGCAGCTCACGCTGATTGGCGACATCCTCACCAAGGAACGCGGCCTAGTGTTCCCCCAGGCGGAGCCGCGCCCGAACACTGCCGACTACCAATACTTTCCCCAGACCGGCTACGCTGTCTTGTTCGGCTTCAAGCGCTTCTTTGACCAGCGTGACGGGCTGACTATCCTCGGCTACCCAATCTCGAACGAACTGCAAGAAGGCGGTATTGCCGTCCAATACTTCCAACGTGGCCGGCTCGAATACCATCCCGACCGCAGCCCGCAAGTTTCGCTCGGGCTGCTTGGTGACGAGTGGCTGCGGGCCAAGCTCTGGCTACGCTAATCGGACGGTCCGGCGCAGCCTTTGCCACGGAGAGCACGACAGGTGCTCCTTCCTGGCACACTCATACTCTTCTTCAGCAATCTCCGTGTCCTCCGCAGCCAATCCGAGCTCCACCGGCAGACAGAATGGGTGCCGTCTGGTACCGTAGGCTGGCGAGGAGGATTGAGCCAATGCTGACATCCGAACAGATTGCCTTTTTCAACGAGAACAGCTACTTGCGCCTGGAGCAGGTGTTCTCGCCGGACGAGGTCGCGTCGCTGGACCGCGAGCTGAGCTACATCATGGAGACGTTCATCGTCCCCACCAAAGGGTGGACCGGGCCATGGCGCAAAGACAAGCAGTACCTCACCGAGGAAGAAGAGGAGAAATCTCTGCTCTCCGCCACGCACGAGCTTCAGCACTACTCGCCGGCCTGGGGACACGCGATCTACAACCCGCGGCTCGTCGGCGCCGTGGCCGACCTGATCGGCCCCGAAGTCGAGCTACACCACGTCACGCTCCACGCCAAGGGGCCGGAGTTCGGGACGCCGTTCCCCATGCACCAGGATTACCCGTTCTATCCCCACCAGGATGGCCGGTTCATTGACGCCATCGTGCATGTGGACGCAGCCACCGAGGCGAACGGCTGCCTGAAGTTCTTGCGCGGCAGTCACCAACTCGGAGCGCTGGAGCACCTCCGCAACGGCTCACCACATCTGCCCACGGACCAGTACCGCATCGAAGACGCGGTTTCGTGCCCCGCCAACACCGGCGATGTTGTCCTGTTCAGCATCCACACCATCCACGGATCGAGCCTCAACCGGACCAAGCAGTGGCGCCGGGTCGTGCGCCTGGGCTACCGCAATCCCCATAACCGGCAGCTCAGTGGCCAAGCTCACGGCCGACCGGGCCTGATGGTCGCGGGACTGCGCCCGTTGGTCGAGGGCGTAGAAATCGAGCCTTACGGCCTCTGGCGCCCCCCACCGGTCGAGGCCGAGGCCTCGTCACCGCAGTAGAGTGCATCGCAGCCGACGACGGCAAGCTGGCCCCGTCACTGTTGGCCGCATAGAGGCTCGGCGCAACCCATGAAGAAGCGAGTATTCGAGATCGTCGAGGAGGCCGCGCCCGGCAATCGGGCCAGCCAGACCTTCGACATATTCATCATCTCGCTAATCGCCCTAAATGCCGTAGCCTTGATCGTAGGAACCGTCGAGGAAATCCACCAAGTCTCACCGCAGGCCTTTCGAACCTTCGAGATCATATCCGTAGCCATCTTCACGGTGGAGTACCTACTACGAGTCTGGGCCTGTACCGCCGATCCGAGATACGCCCATCCCGTATTCGGGCGCTTGCGGTTTATCATCTCGCCCATAGCACTCATTGACCTATTGGCGATCTTGCCCTTCTATATGGTGCTCTTCGTCAATTTGCATGGCTTGGACCTGCGTTTCTTGCGGGCAGTACGTCTCCTAGCCCGAGTCGCCCGACTGGGCCGCTATTTCTCGGGGTTACATACTTTGGCCCGAGTCGTACACGCCAAGCGCAGTGAGCTGCTCACCGTGATAATGGTCTTGTCAATACTACTGTTGATGACCTCATCACTGATTTTCTTTGCCGAAAGGGAAGCCCAACCAGACAAGTTTGCCAACATTCCCCAAGCCATGTGGTGGAGTGTCATCACCCTTACCACCGTAGGCTACGGAGACGTGTATCCGGTCACTGTAGCAGGGCGCCTGCTCGCCGGACTGATAGCGATAGTGGGAATCGGATTGTTTGCCCTACCCGCAGGTATCCTGGGATCCGGCTTTGTGGATGAATTGAGAAAGAGCACGGACCCACCAAGGATATGCCCCCATTGCCACAAGGAAATCCACGAATAGCCCTCGTTTCGGCGGCATGATAGCCGGCCAGATACGAGTCCACATCGGCCCGAAGAACGTTGCGCTCCACTATGCTGCCTCCGACGGGTCGGCTTTCCCCACTCAGTTGGGAGCGACGCATAGCGCACTCCTAGGCTGACCGCTGATAGCTCGATCTCACCGATAGCGCGACGCCTGCTTCTCGTACAGGTCGGCGTACAGCCCACCACGGGACATCAGTGTGTCGTGACTGCCTTCCTCCACCAAGCGGCCCCGGTCGAGGACGAGAATTCGGTCGGCCATGCGGACCGTCGAGAAGCGGTGACTGATGAGCAGCGTCGTCCGTCCTTGCGTCAGCTCACGAAACCGCAGGTACACGTCGTACTCGGCCTGGGCGTCCAGCGCCGCGGTCGGCTCATCGAGGATTTGGAATGGCGCTTCGCGGAAGAAGGCGCGAGCCAATGCCACCTTCTGCCATTCGCCGATGGACAGCTCCATCCCGTCCTCGAACTCGCGGCCCAGCTGCGTGTCGTAGCCGCGCGGGAGTCGCTCGATCACCTCGTCGGCCCCGGACTGCGCCGCTGCCGCCGCGATTGCCTCGCCATCATCGCGCCGGCGCACCGCCGCCAAGCCGATATTCTCGCCGGCGGTGAAGTGATACCGGGCGTAATCCTGGAAGATGACCGTCGTGTGCCGCCGCACGTCGCGCAGGTCATACTCCCGCAGATCGTGACCATCGAGCAGCATCCGCCCCTCGGTCGGGTCATAGAGCCGGCAGAGTAGCTTGACGAGCGTAGTTTTGCCGGCGCCGTTGTGACCGACCAAGGCGACGGTTTCGCCAGGACGAATCCGTAGGCTCACCTGCCGGAGCACCGGCTGCTCGGTCCCCGGATACCGGAAGGTCACGTTCCGCAGCTCCAACCCCTCCTGCCACGGCGCCGGCACCTTCCGGCCATCGGCCGCTGGGCGCATCGGCGACTCCAGATCGAGAAACTCCAGAATGTTCGCCGCCTGCAATTGATGGGCATACATGCGACTTGCGGTCCGGAGAATGTCCCGCACCGCATTCTGGGTCAAGAACACCGCCCCAATGTAGAGCACCACGTCACCCAGACTGATTGCCCCCCGACCCGCTTGCCAGACGGCAAAGAGCAGCACAAGTCCGGCGCCCAGTGGCGAGCTAGCCCCTAACAGTAACCTCACCGGGACTTGCCGTCGCCGGAACGCATCCACCTGCGCGAGTGCCCGGCGATAGGTCCGCCGGTAGAGCCCGATGATGTAACCGCCGAGATCGAACAGCCGGATTTCCTTGGCCGCGCTATCTGTTGTTAGGAGCTCGAAATAGTACTCCAGACGCCGCGTCTGGGGTGCCTGGTCGCGAAACACCCACGAGTAACCCTCTGCATACCGGATCTGCCCCAGGTACATAGGCACCGTCGCTATGCAGACAACCAGCGCCGCAACCGGATGGAGCAGCACAAGGGAGCCCAGGAGCGTGGCGAGGACCAGGACCACGGAAAACCCATTGACCACTTGGACGGTCAACTCCTCGGCAGACCCGATGGACCGGCGTGCGTTCTGGAGCTTGTCATAGAACCCGGCAGACTCGTAGAGAGTGAGGTCCGGCATCGTCGTGGCCTTGTGCATCAACTGGCTCTGCAAGGAATAACGCAGGTGCTCCCTCTGGCTGGCAACCACAAGCTCGAATATCCAAGTCGCCACCTCGACCACGATGCGGAGTAGTATGTAGACACTGGCGATCACGAGCGCCGTCAGCGGCCGGTTGTCTATGAGCGCCTCTACAAGGAACTTGGAGAACCATACGGTTGCCGGCTCGATCAGGCGAAAGAGCGCATACACCGGGAGCATGATGACGATGTGGCGCGGCGCTGCTCCCAACACCAGCCGGAGACTACGCGACAGGCCACGATAGACATCGAGCGCCCGCCGCACCTGTGCCAGGAGTCGGGCCGTCCGGCCAGAGCGCAGCGCCGGCCGGCCACTTTGGCCCCTCACCGTGTTTCCTGCCTCTCCGTGCCAGCAGCTACGCCCCGGCCGCCGGACCTCGCCCCTGCGACCGGTCGTGAAATAGATCACCATTGATCGGTTTAATCGCCAGCAGTATAGGACAATGAGTTGTGTACGGCAAAAAGGGGCACCGCGAACGGCACGCTACACTGTCGCGGTCAGCTCAGGACACTCTCGTAGACGCCGCGCCAGGTACTTACGAGCGGTGTCATAGTCAATGGGCGCCTGAGGTGCCGGAGCCGGCTTCCTTTGCTGTTCGGCCAGCCATCCTGGAAAGCCGGGGATGATGATACTGAGCGGCTCACCCGTCTCTACGTCAAAACAGATTTCCAGGTCATCACCAAACGGCTCCGCAACTCCGGCACATCCCTCGCTACCGGGAAGAAAGACTTCCATCCACCCGCCGTCCGGAATATAGTCCCACCGGGCCTCCGGCAAGCCGGCCAGGATGCGAGTCAGCGCGTCAACGAGGACTGGCTCGGCAACCATTGTCAGAACTCCTCAAGCAATTCTAGCCGACCGGACACCCGCCGCACTGGATAAGCGGTGATAACGTAGCCTGTGGGCGGATTGGCCACCTGTGGCTCCCAACGGATCACAACATTGATGAGGTGGCCCGCATACGCTCCGCCGCTCAGGTCCGCCGCGACATGGACAACGACCCAAGCAGCGGGATTATAGGTAAAGCGCGTGCCTCTGGGATCAAGATAGATGGCATCAGGCTCACGGACCGTGGCCTGTACCGCCATCTCGTATCCTGCCATGCGCTGGCGGCGGTCCAACACATGCTGCCAGTTGCTCTCCGCACAGCGGACAGAGTTCCCATACGGGTCGAGGACGGTCCAGCGCCAGCGCTCAGGCTCGGCCATCGTGGCGGTGCCGTGCGTAGCTGCTACGCACCGAGGAGCTGCGAAACGGCGCGGTTCAGAAAGGTCCAGTAGAGGGCGGTAGGAGCGCCGCCGGCCGAGTCGGGCCGGATTCCGAAGTACATCCGGTTGCCGCTGCTGGTCCAGACGGCCCGCTGGTGCCCCCGCTCGTCCAGCGCGGCGAGCACCGTTCCCTGAGCGACAATCGGTACGCGCTCCAGCGGCGTTACCGCCACCGCCTGCACCCCGACCAAGTCCTGCACCAGCGCCACATCGGGCATCACCTGCACCGCAATACCGGGGACGCTGTGGCCGGGGTTGGCCGGATCGGGATGCTCCCCCAAGCCAAGCGCGGGGACGTAGATCGGATTGGCGTTGAGGACGGGGACGGCGCTGTTTTGGATACTTGCCAGCGTCTCCCGACTGAGCGTCGCCGGGAAACCGATCACCACCAAGCCCACGTCGCCGAGCGCCAGCGCAGTGACTCGCGCCGGGTTAATCGGCACGACGTTGAACCCGTCCGCCGTAAGCCGGTCGAGCCACTGGCGAGTGCTCGCTTGTCCACCACCGGGCGGCTCGCCATCAATGCCATCCTGGAGATAGAGCACCTTGGCCGTGCGGCCGCGGGGATGCGCGACCGCCGACCGCACCGGCGTCGCCTGGGCCTGGAACAGCGGATTGAGCACGCTCACGCGCAGCGCCGTCACCGTATCCGGGGCATTGCCGCGCACACCGCTCACGCGCACGCGGTCGGCAATCCCGATCTGCTCGTAGGTCAAAACCTGGCCGTCAGGATCGGAGTTGATGATGGTGTCCGCGGAGAAGGCGACGATCACGGTGGTAGAACCTTCGCGGACCGTTGCCAGCCGCTCCTCTCGCCGAACTTCCGTCACCCGGCCGCTCACCTGCGTCTCCAGCACGCTCGTGGCCGGCGTCACGGCTGGCCCTGCCGCCGCCGGGGTAGCGGCGGTGGTCGGACCCGGCCCGCCGACCGCCGGCGTTCGCACTTGCGCCGTCGGGAGCGGCGAGAGCGACGTATCGGCCTTTGCGGCAGGAGTATCCGGCGGCGCCGGCTGCACGGCTACTGTAGGCAGTGGGGCAACGTTTCCTTGCACCGGCAGCCGCGCCGGCAGGGCCTGTTGCTCCGACTGCCCCGACCGAACCAGCTGGAAGAGCTGCGGCACCAGGAAGGCCAGGGCAATGAGCGTGATGACGGTGACCACCGCGCCGAGACTGGGCAACTGCCAACCGGCGGGAAGCCAGCTACGCTTTTCGTCCTCGATTTTGGCGAAGACCTCGCGGCGCATGTCCTGCGGAGGGGGAACCGAGTCCAGACTGCGGCGCTGATCGTGGAGTGCCTGTTCCTGCCGATAGTAACTCCGACACTCCCGGCAGGTCCGTAACTCGTGCTCAATCGCTGGACGTAGCGCCGGCTCCAACTCGTTGGCGATGTAGGCCGAAATCTGCCGACGCCAGGAATCACGCTCGCGCGCGTCGTGGCGGCTCACGTTGCGCTCCCGACCACCAAGAACCGCACACCGCGCCGGTACTCAGGTCGCGCGGCCCTCGTGGTCACCTACGCCCGTTCGCGGCCGTTCCTCCTGGAGCCTGGACCGCCGGGTGACGTGCCCAAACCGCACCCACCGCGGGGACGCTGGTGGGGCAATCCAGGCGCATCATCACTCCTTCACCTGTCCAGGTTGCCGTTCAACCGTCTTGAAGACTTGCCGGAATTCCTCCCGGGCCCGGAACAGCAGCGACTTGACGGCGGCACGAGTCGTGCCGAGCACTTGGGCGATCTCGTCGTAGGACAAGCCCTGATACTCACGTAAGAGGATGCATAGCCGGTACTTGGGGTTCAGGCGGTCCAGAATGTACTGGACCTCCTCTCTGTTTTCACGATTCACTACGTCGCGCTCAGGACTTTCCTTGGCTACCGGATGAAAGACGGACACAAAATTGTCCCACGATTGCCACTTGATGAGCTTGCGATGCCGCAGCTCGTCCAGGCAGACATTCGTCGCAATCCGGTACAGCCAGGCCCCCACGCGCAGGTCGTCGGAAGTCCGCGACAGCGCCCGCCACGCCTTCAGGAACGTGTCCTGGGTCAGGTCGGAGGCATCCTCCGGGTTGCCCATCATCCGAAAGACATAGTTGTAGATCGCCGCGTGGTACTGGTTGAAGATGACCTCGAAAGCGGCTTCATCTCCAGCCTGAGCACGCGCAATCAGTGCGGCGTTCGCCACTGCCACTGCCATGGCGGTCTTCTCCCTTCCTACCGTTTTCAACGGGGCAGACGCGCGCGAGTTGCCCGGCGTGGCTGCCAACAGCGTCGAACGCAAGGTGTTACTCACAATCCCCAATGTCTTCCGCGATGCTCTACAACAATGTCAGTCACGCTGGCGGCCGCAACACATCGCAGCCACACCCGGCCCCGCAACCGACGGCCGGCAAAGAGAGCTACTTGAGACGTTGCGCCTGGGTTATGGAGTAGGGGAGCGAGTGGCGAGACACAAGGGGATGCCACCGGCACCCGCACCTCGGTCTACAAGCCAGCCGCCGCTCGCGGTGGAGGGATGTCTGAGGAAGATGATCGCTGTGAGCGGCCGCTCTCACCCACGAATCGCTGAGTGAAGGACAGCTATGGTAGCAGGGCGGCCACCGGGGCGGCCACCCCGTTTCCAGACTGCTCGCCGACCGGCCGCTCCGGCGGAATCTGGGGATAGCGGAAAATCTTGCCCTGGTAGTTCCGCAGCACCACTTCGTCGTCGTTCATTTCCACGACGTACTCGGGCAGGAGCGGTATTTTCCCGCCGCCGCCGGGCGCGTCAATCACGAAGTGCGGCACCGCCAGACCCGACGTCCAGCCGCGCAGCGCCTTGATGATCTCCAGCCCCTTTTCGACGCGCGTCCGAAAGTAGTTGGTACCCCGCGTGAGGTCGGCTTGGTAGATGTAGTACGGCCGCACGCGAATCCGCAGCAGCTTCTGCACCAGCTCCTTCATCACCGCCGGGTCGTCGTTCACGCCGTCCATCAGCACGGTCTGACAGCCAATCGGCACCCCCGCATCGGCCAGACGGGCGCAGGCCACGGCCGCCTCCGGCGTGACCTCGCGGGGATGGTTGAAGTGCGTGTTGACATAAATGGGATGATACTGCCGGATAATCTCGCACATCTCCGGCGTCACGCGCTGCGGCAGCGCACACGGCACCCGACTGCCAATGCGGATGACCTCGACGTGCGGGATCGCGCGTAGCTCCTTGAGAATCCAGTCAATCATGTGGTCCGGCAGCATCATCGGATCGCCGCCGGACACGATGATGTCCCGGATCTCCGGGGTCCGGCGAATGTAGTCTATGCCCAGTTGTAGGGTCTCTTTGTTCCACCAGCCGGGGTGGCTCACCTTCCGCTTGCGCGTGCAAAAACGGCAGTAAATTGGGCATTGGTGGTTGACCAGAAACAGCACCCGGTCGGGATAACGATGGGTGATGTTCGGTACCGGGCTATCGCCCTCCTCGTTCAGCGGGTCCTCCGGACTCGACAGGTCGTCGAGCAGCTCGCGCTCGTCGGGAATGACCTGCTTCCAGATTGCATCGCCCGGCTCTTCGATCAGGCTCAGGTAGTACGCATTGACCCTGATCTCGAAATCCTCGGCAATCCTATCGCCAAGGTCCTTGTCAATACCGAACCGCTCGAAGAGCTGCTGCGAGTTATTGACCCCGTCCCGGAGTAGCTGTTTCCACTCTTCCATTAGCTGAACTCGCCTCCCAATACTCTTATTATAGACGTTGCTTCTGCCGCCTCCGACAGTAGGCCGTGCCCGTAAAGTACCGACTGCCCCATGACTCCCCTTCCCTGGAGGGGGGCCGGGGGGAGGTGCAATATCGCCCCCTTACTACCTTCCTACCGCGCCAGGGGACATCACGGCATCCACCATGCCGTGAATGACCTTCTTGTCCGGCGGACAGACCGTCACCAGGACACCTGCGAGGTGCGCCTGATCTCCGACGACCAGGTAGTAGGGGTTGAGACGGGCGCGGCCGCGCAGTAGCCGCAACTGATTGCGGGCAAAGTCGAAGTAGGGTACGGGAGAACGCTCCATCCGATAGAAGTGCTGCAAAACGTAGCGCGTGCGCGGGAAGCGGGCGAGTGCCGTGTCCACCGCCGCTTCCCAGTCCTCTGCCGCCATGTCGTGGCCGACGGATACGCCACGGCTCCCCCAGGCCAGCGGGTCAAAGCCCGACGGCTTGAGCACCAACTGCCGCCACTTCTGCGTGAGGCCACGCAACTGGTCCCAGGACTGCACCGGCCGATCCGCAATCCGCAGGCCGGGAATCGTGGCCGCCGGTGGCAACGGCGCGGGGTCCAGCACCCACGTCTCCGGTATGACCTGCTCTAGCCGCCGCTGCACCTCAGCGCCCAACTGCTCGCGCCAGAAGTGCGCGAGGACCGGGTGATGAAACAACGCAAACAGCAGCTTCTCTTCAAGATATGACTTCAACGGGGGCGTGATCGCGACGCGCCCCTTCTTGGCCGCGTACAGAATCAACTCGTATTTGGGGATATTCGGTAGATCGAACAGCTCGAAAAAACGGTACACGACCGAGACGGGCCGCAAGCCACCCGCATACGGCGCCTGCAAGTGCGCCTCGGTGAACACCACCGCTTCCGGGCGGACGGCCACCGCCGGCACGCCCAGATCGTCCACCGCCGTGGCCAGCCACTGCATCTCCGGCCAATAGTCCGCCGACTCCTCGGAGACGACGATAGCGAGGATGCCATCATCCGGAGCGTCACGGGCCGTCGTCGCCGCGGACTGCGCCATGGCCGCGAAGCGCTCGACCATGCCGCGAGCGCCGCCCACCGGCTCGTATCCCAGAGCGGCATAGGCCTGCGCCAGGCTCGCCGTGAAGCCCATCCCGCCGGGCACGGAGTCCAGCTCCGTCGCCTTCAAACCCTGGTTGGTCAGGAACAGGTCGGGGCGAATGACCAGCGGCGTATGCCGCCGAAACCGGTTCATCCGGCCGTACAGCACAACCTGATCCGGCCGCCCGGCATCCAGGTACTCTGCTACCCAGGCGGGCACACGGCCGCGCACGCTGGCCTGGTAAAGGCGGTTGCACGCCTGATAGAACGCGAGCAGGTCCGCGCCCAGCCCTTCCAGCGTCTCCACCAACTCCGGCGAAAGCCAGAACGGCTCCGGCGAAAGCCGCCACGGCGCGCGCTGACCAGGCAGCCGTGCCGGGCCCTCGACCCGAAACAGGGCCGGGTCCGGGAGTAAGTCGTCGAGCTGACGACTGACCGCCGCTGCGTCGTCGTCCGACCACCGCTGGGCAGGACCATCCGGCACGGCTACCGACGACTCGGCGCTGACCTTCATCACAAGCTATTCGCTCTCTCCAGGCGGTGTTCGGAAACCAGGAACCACGGCTGCCCAGTCACTATAGCATCAGCCAGTGGCAGCTTGGATTGCTTTACATAATCTGTGGCAACAACATCAGCCGCCCTCCCCCTGCCGCAGCGGGGGGACATAGGGGAGCCAGCCCTGCCTACGCAGCCGGCGCAACCGCATCTGCCTCGATCTCAATTAGCATTCCCGGGGCCATGAGGCGCGAGATCTCGACCATAGTCGTCGTCGGGTGCGACTCGCCGAAGAACTCCCGATGGGCACGACCGAACTCTGCCCACCGCTCGATGTCGGTCACGAACATGCGCGTCCGCACTATCGCCGACCGGTCACTGTCCAGATTACGCAGCGCCCGCTCGATCAGCCCCAAGCAGTGCCGCGCCTGCGCGTAGGCGTCACCCGGCGCGAAGACGCCGCCATCTTCGGCAACCGGCGCCGTCCCGGTCACAAAGATCAGGTCGCCCGCACGCAGCGCCCGGCAATACCCGACCTTGGCCTCCCACGGCGCGTGAGAGTAGGTCCGCTCGAACTCCATACCCTCGCCTCCTCAGCCTCCGACCAGGGTAGATGACCAGGTAGGGGCGTCATTCATGGCGCCCATCTCGGCATATCAATCCCCCAGGCGCGATGAATCGCGCCCCTACGACCAGGCCCGTTATTGCCTCGCCCTCCCTGCGACGTCATTCCCGCGTGTGGAGACCTGTGCGTAACCCGTCATTCCCGCTTGCGCGGGAATGCACCCCCGCTCTATCGCTCCGCGATGGAGCGGTGACAGGCCGAAGCCGCACCACACCTGGCCCTATCCGTGCGCCTTTGGCCAGTCAGTGGTTAGGTCCAAGCCTCTCTACCGCTTCCCGGCCCGCAGCGCCGCCGCCTGCTCCGCCGGCGACACGCTGTATTGGTCGAACGCCTCTTGGAGCGCCTCGACTTCATAGTGCGCGTAGATGCGCTTGGTCGTCTCCGGCGAGGCATGGCCCAGCAGGTCTTGGACCTGCTCCAGCCTGGCGCCGCGGTTCAGCAGCGTACTGGCCTTGTGGTGCCGAAAATGGTGCGTACTGACCGCTACATTCACCGCCGCGCCGGCCGCTTTGGCCACCCGCCAGACCGATAGGGGCGAGAGGCGCAGGTTGTCGCCGTCGCGCCGCGGCTGGCCCCGTCCCTTGTCGTGGCGCAAGAACAGCGGCACGTAGCGGTCCGCGCGCTCGTCCAGATAAGCGCGGATGGCAGTCAGCGCCTCTTCACCGAAAAAGACGATCCGCTCCTTGTCACCCTTGCCGGTGACGAGCGCCCGTCGCGCCCAGCCGTCCTCAACGTCGGTCCGGTTGAGACCCGCCACTTCCGCGCGGCGTAGTCCGGTCGAGAAGAGCGTATGCAGCAGCGCCCGGTCCCGCAGCACTTCCAACCGTTTCCGTCGGGTCTGCGGCGTCGCCTCCGGCAGCGGCAAGCCGTCCACGTATTCGAGAATGAGCGGAATGCCCCGGTCAATGCGCGGTGTGCGGTACGTCGAGCGACCCACCACGTCACTCAACTGTTGACGCATCTGCTCATACGACAGCCCCGGCGCCAGCAGCTGCCGGCGGTCGAGGTAACGCATCAAGGCGCGGGCGCCAGCCAGATACGTAAGCACGGTTGCCCGCCGCTCCCGGCCGTGGTGCCGGAGTAGCCAGGCATAGAACTGCTCCAGGATGGTCGCCGGCAGTTGATTGACATAAATCTCATCGTCGCCAAACTCGCGGCGCAGGAACTCGGCCCAACGGCGCAACCCGGTGCGGTACGTCGTCAGGGTGCGTGGCGAGCGCACTACCTGCGTTTGTAGGAAGGCAGCACAGGCAGCAGCAACGGTCACAGCACCGTCTGTCAGCGCCGGATCACCGGAAATCCGGCCGTTGAGCACAAGATCACGAGACATCGTAATTCCCCTGACACGCCGCTACCTGTCCCAACCCGACACCGACATAACCCCCATTCCCGGCCTTCCCTCCGTCATTCCCGCTTTCGCGGGAATCCACACCCCCCTCTCCACCAGGTGGAGAGGGGCCCAGGGGGTGAGGCCCGCCCCCTGGTTGACGGGAGACGAGTCACTGCCACCCCAGCACTCCAATGGTCTCAAGGCGCGGTATGGCAAGCCGGGCGTCGTCACCGGCAGCGGTGGATGCGTGGCCCCGACTTCTCTCTCACCTGGAACGACTCACAGCGCAGCGGCGACGCGGCACGCACACCACACCACCGGCAGCCAGTAGTCAGTGGCTTGGAAGGACGACCACAAGACCTCCAGGAGACACGCCCGAACCAAACGGATTACTCATTGCGAACTATAATCAGCATTAGCTTTCACAAACCGCTACACTGCGCCAGAACCCGAATTCTCAGCCCCTCCCCGCTCGCCGCCTGCGCCACGCGCATCCAGACCGCGCACCAGCTCGCTCGGACAGCATCGCAGCGCCGCCGCCAGTCGTACCAGCAGACTCAGCTTCGGATTGGGAATCCCCCCGCGCTCCACCTGGTTCAGGGTGGCCCGCGGCACGCCGGCCGCGCTCGCAAAGTCGGCCTGCCGGTCGTACCCCAGCGCCCGTCGCCGCTGCGCCACCCGTGCGCCGAGCGTGGCGCGTGGACCAGCATAGTCCCGACCGGCCACGCGCCACATCAGCGCCGCCAGCTCCACGTCGAGCGCCCGTGCTAACGCCGCGAGCGTCCGCATCGTCGGCTCGTGGCGCCCGGCTTCCAGCGCATTGACGTAGGGACGCGGAATCCCGGCCCGCGCCGCCAGCGCCGCTTGCGTCAGCCCGCACCCAACGCGGAGCCGCGCCAGCCGCGCTCCAAGCTGGGCCAGGCTTGGAGCTTCCGAGCCAGATGCCGCTGCTACCACCCCCACCCGGCCCCCTTGGGCCTCTGATTGGCGCGCTGGTTGCGAATTTGAGGCAGTCTGCTCTCCGGTCATCGCTCAACCACTTCCTCCAGGCACCGCAAAATCCCGCCATCGCGCGTTGCTGGGTGTGTCTCTCGCCGCTGTTCCGTAGATTATACACCGCCGACAGGCTGCCACCCCGCTCATACGGCCGTCGGCCCTACCGCAAGATGATACATCTGACACACTCGTTGACAGCCCGTGCGGCCGCGGGTATCATGGACCTGACAGCCCGATGTGGATAATCGGCTGTCGTTGTGGATAGGTGGGGCGACCTTCTATTCCATACATCCTACGCTCATCGCAGCACACCATCCGCCAGGGTCGCCCACCCTATTCCCCGGCTGCACAGCGCTCCCATCAAGCACCAGTTATGGCGGCCGCCGGATATAGGCGATCACATGACCGAGCCACCGCCCTTCTGCGTCCCGCCACCACCGGGCGGCGCGGCGGCCGCAATTGCTGCCGCACGCCGCGGCGTTGCCTATGTCGGTGTCGGCTGGGTGAGTTTGGTGTGGTCCTCCCGGGGTCTTGCCCTCATCAGCCCCTTGGCCGCCACCGCCGAGTCGGCGCGCCACTGGCTGGACGCCCTCAGCACCGGCCCCCGGCCGACGACTATCGAGTCCGCGACCGAGCCGGCCGCCACCGCGCTGGCGGCCTATCTCGCCGGCGGGCCACTGCCCTACCGCGGCCCGCTCGACCTCACCGGGCTGTCACCCTTCACACAGCGAGCGCTGGCGGAGGTCCGGCACATTCCGCACGGCGAGACGCGCACCTACGGCTGGCTGGCCCGGCGCGTGGGCCGGCCCCAAGCGGCCCGCGCGGCCGGCCGGGCTATCGGCGCCAATCCGCTCGCCCCGCTCATCCCCTGCCACCGGGTTGTCGGCGCCAACGGGCGCCTCACGGGCTACCGCTGGGGCATCGCCCTGAAACGCTGGCTCCTGGCCCTGGAAGGCGTCCACCTCCCAGCCTAGTCCGCAGCCATCACCCGGCCAAGCTACATGGTGGCGAGGGGTGTAGCGCTCGGACCGGGGCCGATGCATGGCCCTAGATGGCGGCTTACGCCGCAATGACCAGCGCTTGGGCGCGATGAATCACGCCCCTACAAAAAACCTACCCTTGTAAGGAGGGGGCCGGGGGGTGAGGCACGATACCACCCTGTCATTTATGTCAACCAACCGCCCCCGGCAGTCCTCTAATACGAAAACCGCCGGCACGATCCGCCGTGCGCCTGGTATACTTGCCGGTGAAGAGAAGTGTGATCCGTTGATTGCGTGAGGCGCCTCAGGAAGATGGCGCAGGGCAGAAGGAGGCCCAGACAGCGTGACGCTGACGGTTGAGGAGAAGCAGGAGCTTATCAAGCCCTATCAACTCCACGAGAAGGACACCGGCTCATCGGAAGTGCAGGTCGCCGTGCTGACGGAGCGCATCCGTCAACTCACCGAGCACCTCAATGTCCACAAAAAGGACAACGCCTCGAAGTACGGCCTGTTGAAGCTCGTCGGTCGCCGCCGCCGCCTCTTGAAGTACCTCCAGCGCAAGCACCCCGGGCGCTACGATAGCGTCATTGCGCGAGCCGGGTTGCGGCGGTAGCGTGGCGTCGGCAGGTAGCCCCGGACCGTGGTCTGGGTTGGATGGTTGTACAGCCCGGACCCCTCGCTGGCAGTGACAGTGGCACTCCATAAGTCCGTACCTGCCGCTACGCTCCGGCGTGCCGGCGTGCGGATCGGTGAAGCACTGACCCTGTCCGCTCCCGGCACTGCCGCCACCGGCGGACGGTCCATACGAAGGAAAAGATGTCGCCGCGCGACACAGGCATTCGGCAGCCTTCCACACCTTCTCTACGGCTTCGTTCGTTGGGAACGGTCGCTCTAGGGTTGTTAGTTAGCACATGACTACGAGCATCATTCCAGACCATCGGCCGGCCTATCGTGCCCGATGGCACGCGCCGCAACGGCGCATCGTCGACAGCGCCTGGCAGACTGCTGGTAGTCAAGTGTTAACTAATAACCTGCGCCTGCGACCGCTCCCTCCCCGGCGCGCTCCCTGGCACCACCCCCACTTCCGGCGGGTCGTGCCGCGGCGCGTCGCCACCACACCCACATATCTACCTAGGGAGGTAGCTCGATTATGGCTTTGCAGGCAACACAGGTATCGTGTGAGGTCGCCGGTCGTACCCTTACCATCGAAACCGGCAAACTAGCGGAACAAGCCGGGGGCGCCGTCACCGTGAGTTACGGTGACACCCTGATTCTGGCAACAGCCACCGCCTCGAAAGAGCCGCGGCCAGGAACAGACTTCTTTCCGCTCACGGTTGACTACGAACAGCGGCACTACGCCTCCGGCAAGATTCCGGGCGGGTATCCGCGCCGCGAGGGGCGGCCGAGTGATGATGTCATCCTCATGTGCCGCCTCACCGACCGACCACTCCGTCCACTCTTCCCCAAGGGTTACCGCAACGACGTGCAGATCATCGTCTACGTGCTCTCGGCCGATCTCGAAAACGCCCCCGACACGCTCGGTATCATCGGCGCCTCCACCGCGCTCATGATCTCCGACATTCCCTTTGCCGGCCCGGTCGCCGCTGTACGGATGGGGTACGTAGACGGCAAGGTCGTCGCCAACCCCCTCATGACCGAGCTGGACGAAAAGAGCAAGCTGGACCTCGTCGTGGCCGGCACGGCCGATGCCATCATGATGGTGGAGGCCGGGGCTAATGAGGTCTCCGAGGCGGTCATCCTGGAAGCGCTCGAAGCGGCGCAGCAGGTCATCAAGGACATTGTGGCCGTCCAAGAGCAGCTTGCCGAGCAGGTCGGCAAGACCAAACAGCAGTTCGAGCCGCCCACGATTGACCCCGAGGTCCGGGAGGCGGTCGAGACGGAGCTACAGGATCGCCTAGCGGCCATCCTCAACCAAAAGGACAAGGCCACGCGCGAAGAGGGGCTAGACCAGCTATCACAAGAGATCGTCGGCAAGCTCGAACCGCAGCATCCCGCCGATCAGATCGTGAGCTGCGTCGAGCAGCACATCAAGCAAGCGGTACGCGCCCAGATCATCGAACAGGACGTGCGCCCGGACGGGCGCGATTCCCGCACAATTCGACCCATCTCCATCGAGGCCGGCATCCTACCACGCACGCACGGCTCGGCGGTCTTCACTCGTGGTCAAACCCAGGCGCTCTCCGTCGTCACCCTCGGCTCACCCGGCGACGCGCAGCGCCTCGACGGACTGGCCTGGGAAGACGAGATCAAGCGGTACATGCACCACTACTTCTTCCCACCGTTCTCCACCGGCGAAGCCCGCTTCCTGCGCGGTCCGAGCCGCCGCGACATCGGCCACGGGCGGCTGGCAGAGCGAGCGATTATCCCCATGCTCCCCTCCGAGGAAGAGTTCGGCTACACCATCCGCGTCGTCTCGGAAATCCTCTCCTCCAACGGCTCGACCTCGATGGCCTCCGTCTGCGGCAGTTCGCTGTCCCTGCTCGACGCCGGCGTGCCGCTCAAGCAGCCGGTCGCCGGCGTAGCGATGGGCCTCGTGCTCGGCGACGACGGCCAATACAAGGTGCTCTCCGACATCCAGGGCATGGAGGACTTCCTCGGCGACATGGACTTCAAGGTCGCCGGCACCACCGATGGCATCACCGCCCTCCAAATGGACATCAAGGTCACCGGCATTACCACCGAGATCATGCGCGAGGCGCTCGAGCAAGCGCGGGAAGGGCGCCTGTTCATCCTGGACAAGATGCAGGAAGCCTTGCCGGAGCCACGGTCGAAGCTCAGTTCGTATGCACCGCGCATTATTACGGTCTCCATCAACCCCGAGAAGATCGGGGCAGTCATCGGACCCGGCGGCAAGACCATCCGCGGTCTCGAGGCGCAGACCGGCGCCGACATCAACATTGACGACAAAGGCCTCATCAGCATACTCTCGCCCTCCGCCGAGGGCGCCGAGCAGGCCGAGACGCTGATCCGCGATATGACGGCAGAGGTCGAGGTCGGCACCATTTACCTAAGCAAGGTCGTGCGCCTGATGAACTTCGGCGCCTTCGCTGAGTTGCCCATGGGCACCGACGGCCTCATCCCGCTGGAAGAACTAGCCGAGCATCCGGTCAACCGGGCCGAGGAAGTGGTAGAAATCGGCGACGAGGTGATGGTCATGGTCAGCGAGATCGACTCGCAGGGCCGCGTGAACCTCTCCCGCCGCGCCGTCGTCGAGGGCGGCACCCCGCAGGACGTGATGCGCCGCAAGATGCAGCGCGCGCGCCAAGGCCCATCGGGCGGGCCGGGCCGGCCGCGTGGCCGCGGCGGTGCCACCCCCGCCACATCCTACGGCGGCCGCCGCTTCGGCGGCGACCAGCCCTCACGGCCTACCGGCGCACGCCGCCGCCGTTAGCGAACTGACCGGTCCTCCGTCATTTCCGCGAACGCGAATCCATGTCCCCCCGCATGGCGGGGGGACCAGAGGGGAGCGAGACGAAAGGATAGACAGTCATGGCAGCAGACCCAATCCGTGTCGTATTGGCTGGCTACGGTCACTTGGGCCGCGAGCTGGCCGCCGGTATTGAGCAGGACGCCGGCTTTACGGTCGTCGGCGTGACCCGGCGCAGCGTTGACGCCCCCACCATCACCCTGCCCTCGGGACGCAGCGTACCTCTCGCGGCCGACCTCGCCCCGCTGCTCACCGAGACCCAGGCCCACGTGCTCCTCGACGCGACCACGGCCGAAGCGGCCGCCGAGAACGCTCGTACCGCTCTCACCCACGGCATAGCCCCGGTCATCGCCACGACCGGACTGTCGCCGGCGGCCATTGAGACTATCGAGCAGCTCTGCGCGGAACGTGGGCTGGGCGCCGCCATCGTGCCCAACTTCGCCCTCGGCGCCGCCGTGCTCCTCCACCTCGCCCGCGTCGCCGCCCAGCACTTCGACTGGGCCGAGATCATCGAGCTACACCACGAGAAGAAAGCCGACGCCCCCTCAGGTACGTCGCTGCACATCGCCCGCGAGATGGTTGAGTGGCGCGGCCGAGACTTCGAGCGTGCCGATACGGCCAAGTTCACGCTCGACGACGTACGGGCCGGACAGCAGGGCGGCGTCGGCATTCACAGCGTCCGCCTACCCGGGTTCGTGGCCCACCAAGAGGTGATCTTTGGCGGCCTCGGCCAGACGCTGACCTTGCGGCACGACTCCACCAGCCGCGAATCGTTCCTGCCTGGCGCCCTGGCCTCCCTCCGCTATGTGCTCACCAGCAAGGGCGTAACCGTAGGATTGGACAAGGTACTCGGTCTGGAGTAGCGTAATAGCAGCACAGCACGGCCCCCGACCATCTTCAGCCCGCCTCCCCTCCCCCGTTGGGACGGGGAAGGGCTAGGGTGGGGGTTAAGGGGCCGGGGGTTAGGTTCCACAGGAGGTAGCGACCATGACCGGTTCGGCAGACGACTTTGGACGGCTCATCACCGCGATGGTGACTCCTTTTGACGAAGACGAGGCGCTCGATTACCAGCAGGCCGGGCGGCTGGCACAGCGGCTGGTCAAGAACGGCACCGACTCGATTGTCGTATCCGGCACCACCGGCGAATCACCGACCCTCAGCACGGAGGAGAAAATCAGGCTCTTCCGCACCGTCCGCGATGCCGTCGCCGGCCAAGCCAAGGTCATCGGTGGGACGACCAACTACAACACCCGCGAGAGTATCGAATTGACCGAGGAAGCCGCTGCCTACGTGGACGGCTACCTCCTCGTCGTCCCCTACTACAACAACCCGCCGCAGGAAGGGCTGTACCGGCACTTCCGCGCCATCGCCGAGTCGACCGACCAGCCGTGCATCCTCTACAACGTCCCCACGCGCACCGTCCGCAACATGGAAGCGGACACCGTCGTGCGGCTCTCCGATGTCCCCAACATCGTCGGCGTGAAAGAGGCCTCCGGCGACTACGAGCAGATCGCCAGCATCATCAGCGGCACGCCCGGCGACTTCCGCGTGTGGAGCGGGAACGACCAGGACACGTTCGGCATCATGTGCCTGGGCGGCTACGGCGTCGTATCCGTCGCCAGCCACGTCACCGGCCGCCTCATCAAGCAGATGATCGAGGCCACGGCCAGCGGCGACACCGCCGAGGGCGCCCGCCTACACCACCACCTGCTGCCCCTCGCCAAGGCGCTCTTCCCGCCCGTGTCACCGGTCGCCTCCCCGTCTTCAATCAAATCGGCCCTCAACCTGTCCGGCTTCAACGTCGGCGGTCTCCGCCTCCCGCTCATCGAGCTACCACCCGACGCCCAAGCCTCCCTCAAGGCCCTCCTCGACGAGTACGCCCTCGACGAAGACTAGCTCGGTTCCGATGCCCATCCCACGGCCCGGCCTAACCTGCTAGGGGCATCCCTTGTAGGTGCTCTCCATTCCGCCGATACTGTCCCGGCCCCGTCTTGCCTGGTAGGGGCGCAACATGTTGCGCCCGTCCCTCTGAGTAGCGCGGCACCAAAGGGAAACCGGGAAGACATCATCGGACCCATAGAGCGTCATGTTACACAGGCTAGGATTTCCAGTTCTTGCTATCAGTTGGGATCGATTGACCAAAGGTCCGATCTCACGCGCGGCGGTGCGTGGCGAGAGGTTTCATACGACTGACCCATTCATCCAATTCCCGGAGCACTGTGTCAGTGACCTCATCAAGGCGTAGACGGGGTTTTGCATTGTTACCTGGGACATCGACATCGCACCCTATGTTGCCGACCAGCGATATGTAGGCACGGACCTCGTCCCGGTGACCTGGCAAGCAACGGTTGAGTTTCAGCCGAGACGGGAGGATGAGCCAGTTCCAGTTCGTAATAGACATTAGCACGACCTTCCCACTGATATCGCGTCTTCGTACTTTTAGCGAGAATCCTCCTTTGCTGACCGCATCGGCCATAAAGTAGCCATTTGGGGGTAACTCATTCGGGCCGAGATCGAACAGCAGCCTGTCACCGAGTCGTTTGCGGAGCCCTTTTACCAGGGGATGTCCTAACATCTCGTCTGACACATTATCCCGGTGCTGCGATTTCGAGTGTCCTTCAAGCGCCTCCAGTATCTGGTCATGCAGATGCTGAACGTTGACCTTTGTCTGGGGAAAGAGGTGCGGCTGACCAACCAGGCGGTCAGCGACCTCCTCAAGGCTCAAGTCCCCGCCATCGCTTTGACGGCCCCATACCGTCTTCACGGGTTCGGAGTAATGTCTGCGATATCTATCAGCTTGAGGCACATCGCTCCCCAGTTCCACCTCAATCCACGCGAGCGTCCGACCATCCGGTGCTATGACCTTCAGGTCAGGACGCAACCCCCCGTCGGTATTTTGGGGCGGATACAGGACTGCATCGTCCTGTAGGTCCAGCTGCTCCAAGAACCATTTACGCAACCAGTCCTGTGTCATCAGTCCGAAGAGCGCAACGTTGATCCGATTCTCATGGCGGCTGAGATCCTCTCTCAGATGCAGGTCATCAATTGGCAGCATGTCGTAGGCCCCATTCACAGAGTTTGCAGTAGCGATTGTAAGCCGATTAGGCTAGGGAATCAAGATAATGCCGTTCCTTATAGAGGCCTGTGGCCCCCGGTCGGCTTGGATTGCGGCCCCGTAACGGAGTACGAGCCATCCCTCCACCGCAATGATGGCACCGACTCCTGCCGCCAGACTGTCCCGGAGCGACGACAGCGACCGGCACCGCCCTCTTCCCCCTCTCCACCAAGTGGAGAGGGGGCCGGGGGGTGAGGCCAGCCCCCAGCCCCCAACCCGGTGTGAGGCTCCCACCGGCCCGTCTGCGTTCTACTGGTGAACCCTCCGGGTGAGGGCGCGCAGAGGTAGGCGCATGACGAAGGAAGAGAAAGTCGAGCAGCTTGAAGCCATCAGCGCAGAGGTCGCCGCGTGCGAAAAATGCTCGCTGCACCAGGGACGAACGCGCACCGTTCCCGGTGAAGGCAACCCCAATAGCCCCCTACTGTTCATCGGCGAAGCCCCCGGCTTCCACGAAGACCAGCAGGGCCGCCCATTCGTCGGCGCCGCCGGTCAGTTTCTCGAAAGCCTGCTCCGCACCATCGGCGTGAGCCGGCGGCAAGTCTTCATCGCCAACGTCATCAAATGCCGCCCACCCGACAACCGCGATCCCGAAGCCGGCGAGGTCAGCGCCTGCAACGACTACCTCGACCGCCAGATCGCCGCCATAGACCCCTTGGTGATCGTGACGCTAGGGCGCTACTCGCTCAATAAGTTCATCCCCGGCCAGCGCATCAGCCGCATTCACGGCCAGCCGCGGCGGATCGGCAACCGCACCGTCATGCCGATGTACCACCCCGCCGCCGCCCTCCACCGTGGCTCCCTACGCCGCGAGATCGAGGCCGATTTCGCCAAAATTCCCGATGTCGTCCGCGCTGCCCGGAAACTGGCCCATGAGCAGCCGGACGAACCGCCGCCGGCCGTAGACCCCACACCGCCCCCCGAACAGCTCTCCCTGCTCTAGCCGTCAGCGATCAGCTTTCAGCTCTCAGCCGACGCATCACCAGCCTCGGCCTTCGCAAGATACGGCGCATCAAGCTCGGCCACGCGCCGCGTGCGTACTGCGACCGTCGCCGGCGCCAGCGGATCGAGCGGCTGACAGACCGGGCAGAGGTGCGTTCCGCGGCCGGCGACTCGTAGCTTCTCGATCTCGCCGCCACACACGTAGCACGGCTGGTCCTGCCGATCATAGACCAGCAGCAACTCCCGGTGGCGGCCTCGCCGCCCCCAACCGTCGCGGTAGGAGCGGAACGTCGTGCCCCCGTTGTTGATCGCCACCGTCAGCGCCATGCGGCAGGCCTCGTACAGTCGCACCATCTCCCGCGCCGTCAGTTCGGCCGCGCTACGCAGCGGATGCAGGCCGGCCCGAAACAGCGCCTCGTCCACGTAAATGTTGCCCAGGCCGGCGAGAAACCGTTGGTCCAGCAGCAGCGCCTTGAGGCGCGTGCGCCGCTGCGCCAGGCGCTCACGAAACGCAGCCAGCGTCAGCTCGTCCTCCAGCGGCTCCGGCCCGACGTTCACCAGCAGGTCGTCCAACTCGCTGGCGCCGGCCAGCACATAGAGTCGACCGAACTTCCGCATATCCACGAACCGCAGCGCCATCCCGTCATCCAGCAGCAGCGCGGCGCGCAGATGCGCCGGCTCCGGACTGTCCGCCGCTACTACCCCCAAACGCCCCGACATCCGCAGATGAATGACCAGGATGGAGCCGCTCGCTAGGTCAATGAGCAGGTACTTCCCCCGCCGCCGCAGCCCGATGATGCGCTGATTCACCAGCAGCGCCTCGGCCTCCGCACGGCTCGGCGGCCGGTCCAACGTCCGTGGCCAGCGCAGCTCCAGCCCGACGATCCGGCGCCCGACAAGCTGCGGCACCAAGTCGCGGCGTGTTGTCTCTACTTCGGGAAGCTCAGGCATAGGCCCTCTGGCAGGCTAAAGCTGCACGATCTAATCGTTCCAACAGCGGTGCAGCTTTGGCCCGCCATCAGAGCCACCGACCACCAGCCACTAGAAACTCGTCAGCTCGCCCCAGTTCGGGCCGGTCTTCATCTCCACGACAATCGGCACGTCGAGCGCCATCGCCGTCTCCATGCGCTCTTTGACGAGCGGTGCCACGCGCGGCAGTTCCTCCTCCGGCACCTCGAACACCAGCTCGTCGTGGACTTGCAGGATCATCCGGCTTTGCAAACCGGCCGCCATGAGATCGCGGTGAATGTTAATCATCGCCATCTTGATCAGATCGGCTTGCCCGCCCTGGATGGGGTGGTTGATCGCCATGCGCTTCCCGGCCGCCCGGACCGGCGCACTCCGCGACTTCAACTCCGGTAGATAGCGCCGCCGCCGCATCGGCGTCTCCACCCAGCCATACTCCTGCCCGTGCGCCTCGGTCCGCTTGATGTACTCGTCAATGCCCGGATAGCGACTGCGGTACCGCTTGATAAACGGATCGGCCTCCTCGAGCGTCATGTCGGTACGCTGGGCCAGCCCCCACCCGCTGATGCCGTACAGAATGGCGAAGTTGATCGTCTTGGCCAGCCGGCGCTGGTCCTCGCTCACGGCGTCCGGCGTCGTATCGAACAGCGTCGCCGCCGTCGCCGCATGGACGTCCACGCCGTCACGGAACGTCTGCATCAACAGCGGGTCGCGGGAGAGATGCGCGGCGATCCGTAGCTCGATCTGGGCATAGTCCGCAGCGAGCAGCACCCAGCCCTCCCGTCCGATCACGAAGGCCCGGCGAATACGACGCCCTTCCTCGGTGCGGATCGGGATGTTCTGCAAGTTCGGGTCGGCCGACGAGAGCCGACCGGTAGCCGCGACGGCTTGATTGAATGAGGTATGCAGCCGCCCCGTCCGGCGATTGACGAGCGCCGGCAGCGCGTCCACGTAGGTGGATTTGAGCTTGGTCACTTGCCGGTAGTCCAGCACCTTCTCGATGACCGGATGCGCGCCGACCAACTCCTGCAAGACGCCGGCATCGGTCGAGAAGCCCGTTTTCGTGCGCTTGGTGAGCGGCAGATGTAGCTCGTCCACCAGCACCTGCCCTAGCTGCTGCGGTGAGTTCACCTTGAACTCGTGGCCCACGTCCTCATGGATACTCTGCTCGACGGCAGCGATCTGCGCCCCCATTGCACTGCTCATCTCGGCCAGGTAGTCGGTGTCGAGGTTCACTCCGGCGGCCTCGATGTCCACCAGCACCGGCAGCAGTGGCAACTCCACGTCGCGGTAGAGGTCGAGGAGGGCACGCTCTTCAAGCTGCTCGCGCAACAGCCGCGCGATATCCAGCAGCCGCACCGCCTCGGCGGCGGCGGCTTGGGCCAGTGCCGCCGGCTCCACGGCCGCCCACGACTTGCGGCGCGGAATCAGGCTCGCCGGCTCGGTCAGCTCGTCCCCCGTTTGCGCCAGCACCAGGTCCTTCACCGACAGCGACCGGCTCGCCGGATTGACCAGATACGCCGCGAGCATCGTGTCGTCGGCGAGGCCGCGCAACGCCACGCCGTACCGCGCCAGCAGCGCCATAGCGCGCTTGGCATCGTGCCCCACTTTCGACACCGCGGCGTCCTCGCTCACCGCGCGCAGCGCCTCCACCAGCGCTGCCCTGGCCGCGTCATCCGCCGCGGCCAACGGAGTGAAGACGGGCGCGGCCTCCGGCGTAGCGCCGGCCAGCACCAGCCCCCCCAGATCAGGGTCCGCGCCCGGCCGCTGTGTCGTGAGCAGGTGGATGACCAGCGTTCCCGTCGCCGCCAGCCGCCGCGCCGCCGCGGCCACCTCACCAGGCGTCGTCACGACCTCAACGGAGATCTCGGCCGGCGCCGGGGACTCGGCACCGTCGGTCAGCAGCGCCGGTTGCAGCGACGACGCCTCATCCTCCGGGAGTTGCCGCAGCAGCGAGCGGAACTCCAACTCGCGGAAGAGCGTGACAACCCGATCCCGCGTGTAGGTCCGCACGCGCGCGCGCTCCAGGTCCAGCTCGCACGGTATGTCCCGCCGAATCGTCGCCAGGCGCCGGTCCCGCTGGATCTGCTCTGCGCTCACAGCGACGGCGTTCTGAAACCGCTTTGGGAGCTCGCCGGCGTGCGCCACGATCTCGTCAGTTGTGCCCCACTCGTGCAGCCACCGCACCGCCGTCTTCTTGCCCACGCCACGCAGCCCCTTGATGTTGTCCGAGCTATCGCCGGCGAGCGCCTTGAAGTCCGGCACCTGCTCCGGGCGCAGCTCGTAACGCTCCTGCACCTTCGCGGGGTCGTAGATCGTGTAGTCGGAGATGCGCCGGCCCGGCCAGACCACCGAGACCTGCTCATCCACCAACTGCAACAGGTCCATGTCCCCCGACACGATTGCCGCATCCAGTCCCGCCGCCGCGGCCTTGACGGCCAGCGAGCCGATCACGTCGTCCGCCTCGGCCCGCTCGGCCTCGCAGATCGGAAAACCGAAGGCCTCGACCAGTTGCCGCACCCGCGGTATCTGCACCCGCAGCGTCTCGTCCATCGGCGGACGATTGGCCTTGTACTCGGGATATTCCTCGTGCCGGAAGGTCGGCCCGGAGCTATCGAACGCGACGATCACGTACTCCGGCCGCAAGTCGGCAATCGTCTTCAGCAGGACGGAGGTGAAGCCGTAGACGGCGTTGGTCGGCTCGCCGGCCGAGGTTGCGAACGTGCTCGGTACGGCGTGGAACGCGCGGAAAAGCAGATAAAAGCCGTCGAGGAGCAGGACCGTCTCCCGCTCGTTGGCTGCCGCACCCGTTGCCTGTCTCGCCATGCTGCCCACCGCCGATACCCGTTCTCGCTACCCGTTGACACCGCGCTCCGCATTCTACACCGCTCCCGTCCGCGCGGCGATGCCGCCGGCCCACGCGGACACTGACTGCGGTAGGCACACGCCAAGCCGTAGGGGCGCAACATGTTGCGCCCGTCCCCCCGCTGCGCGGGAGGGCCTGTTCGTGGCATTCCTGGTCTGCGTGGACGTGACCCGTCCCCCCGCCGCAGCGGGGGAACCATAGGGGGGCTACTCACCCGCACACCGGGAGGTTTTTCGGTACGGAGCTGCCCGCCCATGTAAATACCTACCCCTGTGATGGGAGAGGGCCGGGGGTGAGAGCGGGCCGGGTGACGGGCCAAAGCCGCACCACACCTGGCACTATCCGTGCGGCTTTGGCCCGTCAGGGGGTGAGGATCATCCTCCAAATCCTGATGCAGACAAAAACCTACCCCCGCGAGAGCACTCCACCCGGGGAGTATGCGAAGGCCCCATATTGACACTTCCCGCGCCGCCTTTCTACAATCGAGAGAGCGGACCTACATCTCCCCGGAGGAAAGGGCTACAGGCCCATGCAGACTCCCCTTCCCTGAAGGGAAGGGGCTGGGGGTTAGGTCCCGAGCGCAACGATGCAAGACTCATCCAACACCCGCCAGTTGAGCGATTTCCAGAAGGGCGCGCGCGCCGTCATGCGAAGCGGCGGCCGGCGCATGACCCAGCAGCGCGGCCTGCTCCTCGACGTGATGGAGGCGGCCGAAGGGCATCTCGACGCGGACGAGCTATACCGGCTGGCCCGCCAGCGCGACCCACGCATCAGCCTCTCTACCGTCTACCGCACCCTGCTCGTGCTCAAGGACCACGGCCTGATCGAGGAGCTACACCTCTCCGAAGAGCACCACCACTACGAGATCAAAGGCACCGACGAGCACTACCACGTGGTCTGCCGCCTGTGCGGCGCCGTCGAGGAGTTCACCAGCGAGCTTACCGCCCAGCTACGCGCCGACCTGCTCCGGCAGACCGGATTCCAAGTCGAGGGCATGGACATTGACATCAGTGGCCGCTGTGCCCGCTGCCGCGCCGCCGCCGCGTAGCTCACCACTGCCCCGTCGTTCCTGCGAAACCAGGCATCCGCCCCCTCTCCCCTGACTGGAACAGGCACCGACCCAGCTATAGGGTCGTCCCTTGTGGGCGCCCTCGCCCCCCCGCCGCAATCCAGCCCCTTCCCTGGTAGGTCCGCTGCTCCCTCTCCCCCTGGGAGAGGGCCGGGGTGAGGGCAACACCTCCCACCCCCGTCCCACCACGCCCTCGCCGGCGGGAATCCACTCCCCCTCTCTATCGCTCCGCGATGGAGAGGGGGCCGGGGGGTGAGGCCCGATCCACACCCCCTCCACTACCCACGAGCTGATATTCGGCTTGCATTGGGGCGAAGTTTGGTGTAGAGTATGGCTGCGCTCCTATTGCAAACCATTCTCTATAGCAAAAACCGTCGAGTTGCTCCGGGAGGGGAAGTGCTTATGTCAACGGTTCTCGCTCATCCCAAGACGATGCAGCGCTTGGTCTTGATCCTCGCGGCGGCGCTGCTGCTGGCCTTTGGCATGGTCCGGTCGGCACACGCCATGCACATCTCGGAGGGCTTCCTCCCGCCCATGTGGGCGGTGATCTGGTTCGTCGCCGTCATCCCGTTCTTCCTCTGGGGGCTGCGCTCCGTCGCCCGGCAGGTCAACCGCTCCCCACAGAGCAAAATCACGCTCGGCATGTCGGGCGCTTTCGCCTTCGTGCTGTCGGGGCTGAAGCTGCCTTCCGTCACCGGAAGCTGCTCGCACCCCACCGGCGTCGCGCTCGGCGCCATCCTCTTCGGACCGACGACCATGGTGGTGCTCGGCACTATCGTCCTACTGTTCCAGGCGATCATCCTCGCGCACGGCGGCTTGACGACGCTCGGCGCCAATGTCTTCTCGATGGCGGTGGTCGGGCCGTTCGTCGCCTACGGCATCTTCCGCGCTTTCCGCGGTCTTGGACTATCTTGGGCCGTCTTCCTCGCCGCTGCTATCGCAAACTGGGCCACCTACATCGTCACCGCCGGGCAACTGGCGCTGGCCTGGCCCGCCGCGACCGGCGGAATCGTCGAGTCATTCGTCAAGTTCCTCGGCATTTTCGCCATTACGCAGATACCGCTGGCCATCGCCGAGGGCATCCTCACGCTCATCGTCTTCAACCTACTCGTCCAGCACAGCCGTGAGGTGCTCGTCGAGCAGGGCATTCTCCCCGCGGAAGCACCGACGCCCGCACCCGGCGCCTCCGCCGCTACCAGTTGATGGCAAGAACGCACTCCGTAGGGACGTGGAGGGAGTAGATTATGTCACCGCAAACGCGCAACTGGCTACTGGCCGCCGTTGTCATTCTATTGGTCCTCGTGCCGCTGGCCTATCGCGGCTGGATCGCCGAAGGAACCGAGTGGGGCGGCGCCGACATGCAGGGCGTCGCGGCTGTAGAAGAGTTGGCCGGGGCTGACTTCCAAGCCTGGTTCGAGCCGATCTACTCGCCCGAAGACCTGGAAGCCTTCTTCTTCGGTTTTCAGGCACTCCTCGGCACGCTCTTCGTCGCCGCCCTTGTCGGCTGGGTGTTGGGTCGCTCCCGCGCCCGCAACGGCATCGGCAGCGGTACCGATCTGACGATTGCCGGGGTGCTATCCGTCATAGGCGTCGTCCTGGCTATCGGGCTGTTATTCGTGGAGACCGAGTTCGGCGAACTTCAGGCAACCATAGCCGCCGCGCAAGGCATCGGCCTGGGATTGCTGGCCTTCTTCGCCGGCTACCCGCTCGGCCGCCGCGCCGGAGCCAGTGCTTGACGACGGACGCCGGGCGGCACACCCCCTCTCCAAATGTTGGAGAGGGGGCCGGGGGGTGAGGCCCGCACTGCCAATGGTGAGAAGCAAACGTGCATCCCTTCCCCATTGACCTGTACGCCTACCACAATCGGCTGCGGACCGCGCACCCGGCCGAGAAGATACTCTTTGCCGGCCTCACCATCCTGATCTGCCTTGTTGCCAGTTCGCCGGTCGTCGCCCTGCTGGCGCTCGCGTTCGTCACCGCCGCCGTCGTCGGCGTAGCCGGCATTCCGCCCCGGGCCTTCTGGTACTTCATCCGCCTGCCGGCCGGCTTCATTGTGCTCGGCGTGCTCACGCTCGCGGTCATGTCCGTGGATCCCGCCGACGCCGGCACGCTCTTCGCGCTTCCGGTCGGCCCCTGGCACCTCGGCGCCACCTGGAGCGGTCTGGAGCGAGCCGCGCAGGTCGCGTCAGTGTCGTTCGCCTGCGTCGCGAGCATGCTGTCGCTCGCACTCACGACGCCGATGGTGGACATCACCGATCAACTACGCAAGTGGCGTGTGCCTCAACTTTTCATCGAGCTGATGGTGCTCATGTATCGGTTCATCTTCGTCTTCATCGAGACCGCGCAGGCCATGTACATCGCCCAGAACGCCCGCCTCGGCTACAGCAACTGGCGGCGCTCGCTGCGCTCGGCGGGGATGCTCGCCGCCAACCTCTACCTGCGCTCGCAGGCCCGCGCAGCGGCGCTGTTCGCCGCCCTGACCGCCCGCGGCTATACCGGCGAACTGCGCGTGCTCACGGCACAGCCCACGTGGTCGCCGCGCAACTTGCTCGTCATCGCCGGCGCCGAGAGCGTGTTGCTCTTGGCGGCCATCGCTACCTGGTGGTGGAGAATTCTATGAGTGGAGTACACGACGTCGGGACCAGCCCGCTGGGGACAGCACTCCCCGGCGGCCCGCAGCACACAGAGGAGCCGCTGGCGGAACGCCGCAACGGCGCCAATCCGGCCGCCACGACCATTGACGCGCCCCCCGTACTGGCGGCTGAGGGTGTCACCTTCACCTACCCGGACGGCACCGTAGCCCTACGCGACCTCTCCCTCGCCCTGCCAAAGGGCCGCCGCATCGCCCTCCTGGGCGCCAACGGCTGCGGAAAAACCACCCTCTTCCTGCACTTCAACGGCATTCTGCAACCCACCGCCGGCACCATCGCCCTGAGTGGCGAGCCAATCGGCTACGACCGCCACGCCCTCCGCGAGCTTCGGCGCCGCGTCGGATTGGTGTTCCAAGACCCGGATTCGCAGTTGTTCGCCGCCAATGTCCGGCAAGACATCTCTTTCGGCCCGCTCAACCTGGGCTGGTCCGAGGAGCAGGTACGCGATAAGGTCGAGCAGGTCATCAGCGATACCGACCTGACCGATCTGGCCGACCGCCCCACGCACCTCCTCAGCTACGGCCAGAAGAAGCGGGTAGCTATCGCCGGCGTGCTGGTGATGGAGCCGGAGGTCGTCATCGCCGACGAGCCAACGGCCGGCCTCGACCCCGAGATGACCACCCGTGTCCTCGACCTGCTCGATACGCTCCACCGCACCGGCCGGAGCATTGTCATCTCCACCCATGACGTCGAGTTGGCGCTCGCCTGGGCCGATCACGTCATCGTGCTGCGCCAGGGCCGGCTGCTCGCCGAGGGCCGCCCCGATGTAGTCCTCACCGACGAGCCGCTGCTCCGCGGGGCCAGGCTGCTCCAGCCCATCGTGGTCAGCGCCTACCGGCAGCTACGCGCCGAGGGCTTACTCCCACCATCAGCAGCAGTCCCCCGCACCGCCGCCGACCTCACGGCGCTGCTCGCGCAGCACACCACACCGCGCGTCACTGACGCCGACCGCGCGATTTAACGTCACGCTAACGTTTCCGGCTTTACGGAGTCGTGAGTAGCCGGTTAAACTCATTGCTTGTCCTCTCCCAATTCTCTGACTGCCGCCTGGCTGCGCGGGGTAGACTCTCGCACGCGAAACGGCGGCGCTCCGTGCAGCGCGGCACGTAAGGCTTTCCGAGGAGTCAGCCGGACATGTATGCAGCCCTGAACACGACACGCCTATACGCCATCGCCTTTATCGCCAGCGGCTGTACGCTGGTCATCGAGCTAGTGGCCGGCCGACTTCTGGCGCCCTACATCGGTGTCTCGCTCTACACCTGGACGAGCGTCATCGGCGTCATCCTCGCCGGCATCAGCATCGGCAACTTCCTCGGTGGCCGGCTCGCCGACCGCTTTCCCGGCCCGTCCGTGCTGGGACTGACGCTGGTCGCCGCGAGCCTGACGAGCTTTGTTACCCTCGGCTTGGTCAGCGTGCTACCGCAGTTCACGCTCTGGATGCCCCTCGTCCCACGCATTCTCGTACTGACCACGGTGATCTTTTTCTTGCCCGGCTGCATCTTGGGCATGATCACGCCGCTTGTGGTCAAGCAGGCCCTGACCGACCTCGGTCACGCCGGCGGCCTCGTCGGTCGCGTCTACGCCATCTCCACCGCCGGCAGCCTGGTCGGCGTGTACCTCACCGGGTTCGTCCTCATCGCCCATTTCGGCACGCGCCTCATCGTCGTGATGGTCGCGGCGGTCCTGCTTATCTTGGGTGCCCTGCTCGGCAACCTCCTCTACGGCCGGGGCATCCGCAGTAGCCAGTTGTCAATGGCGACCGAACAGCGGACGGCCCCATGAGCGACCCCGCCCTCCGGTCCGCCCGGCTCTACGTCATCGTCTTTCTGGCCAGCGCCGGGACGCTCGTCCTCGAAATCGTCGCCGGTCGCTTGCTGGCGCCGCAGATTGGCGTCTCGATCTACACCTGGACGACCATCATCGGCATCGTGCTCGCCGGTATCTCCATCGGCAACTATCTCGGCGGCCGGCTTGCCGACCGCTTTGACCCGGCCCGCACACTCGGCCTCACCCTGCTCGGCGCCAGTCTGTTGAGCTTTGCTGTCCTCGCCCTGCTCCCCGAAGTGCCGCCGCTGTTTACCTACCTGCCGTTGATTCCCCACATCTTGGCCGTGAACGCCGCGATGTTCTTCTTGCCGAGTTGTATCCTCGGCATGGTGACCCCACTGGCCATCAAGCAGGCCCTGACCGACCTCGGTCGGGCCGGCGGAATCGTCGGCCGGCTCTATGCGGTATCCACCGCCGGGAGCATCCTCGGTGTCTACGTCACCGGCTTTGTGCTGATCCCGGCGATTGGCACCCGCCACGTCGTCCTGCTCGTGGGGTTCGTGCTGCTGGCGCTGGCACTCACCATGGGCAGCCTGCTCCGGCAACGCCTCGCGTCAGCCTTCTTCCTCATCCCCACCCTCGCGCTGGCCGGATACACGCTCCAACCGCACCTACGGGAAAGCCCCTGCCTCGTCGAGAGCAGCTACTACTGCATCAAAGTCACGCCGCTGCATGGCGCCGATAGCCCGGCCCGGGAGCTTAAACTCGACCACCTCATCCACAGCTACAATGTCATCGGCCAACCCGATACGCTCACCTATCCCTACACCCGCATCTTCGCGGAAACGGCCCAGTACCTAGCGCAGCGCAACCCCGCCATTCGCGCCCTATTCATCGGCGGCGGAGGCTACACGGTGCCCATCCACCTGGAAAACCGGTATCCCCAGGCCTCGGTCGAGGTCATCGAGATTGACCCCGGCGTGACGGAGATCGTCCGCACTGAACTGGGCCTCAGCCCCACTACCAATATCGTCACCTACAACGAGGATGCGCGGATGGCCGTCAATGACGTGCGGCATGAGCAATACGACCTCATCGTCGGCGATGCCTTCAATGACTATTCCGTCCCTTACCACCTGACCACCCTGGAGTTCAGCCGGCAGCTTCAGAACCTCCTGAGCGACGACGGCATCTATCTCGCCAACATCATTGATAAGCTCCGGCCGAGTAGATTTCTGCGTGCCTTTGTGTACACCTTGGAGTCCATCTATCCCCATGTCTACATCTTGGGGCAAGACGCTGACATCCCCTTCCCCTATTACCTCGAGGAGCTTGACCGGGCTGCGTGGAGCGCCGAGGAGTCCCATACTGAGCTTGAGCGCGACCTACGCGAATCCGGTAACGCCCGCGCCACCTTTGTCGTGGCCGCCTCACGCCAGCCCATAGACTTCTCCCAGTTCCGCTCCCATCACACCCAAGGGCTCCTCAGCGAACGCACCACCTTTGTCATGGCCGAGGCCGACCGGCAACGTTGGCTGCGCCAAGGACCGGTCCAAGTCCTCACCGACGATCATGCCCCGGTGGATACGATGGTCGCCGCCCTCTTCACCGACGACAATACCCAGTGGCACTTGCGGATCCTCGTCCCACCACCCCTGCGCCGGTTCCTACCAGGCGGCTAGTGGCCAGCGGATCAAGAAGTACTCCACTCTCCCCGTGCTCGCAAGGGCAGGCACGGGTTAAGCTGTAGGGGCGCAACGTGTTGCGCCCAACTACCCGTCATTCCCCCGTGCGCGGGAATCCACGTCCCCACCCCAGCACCGCGGCTCCCGGTCGGCTATGCTACTGCTGCCGGGTCATTTCACCTCGATACCGCGCGCACCGGCTGTCCGGCACGAGAGCTCCGATGGCAACCAGAACCGCCCGCCGCCATCGTGGCGCGCAACGGCTACGTCATCAGTGAAGTGGGGAAGCCGCCGGACTTCGTGCTGGAAGTGGCCTCGCGCAGCACGGGACGGCGGGACTACACGGTCAAGCGGACAGGATACGCCGGCTATGGGGTGCAGGAATACTGGCGGTTCGACCACACCGGGGGCCGGTATCACGATACGGCGCTGGCCGGGGATCGGCTGGTGGACGGGGTGTACGAACCCATCACGATCAATGAAGAGCCGGACGGGGTGCGGTGGGGGCACAGTCCAGTGCTGGGCCTGGACCTATGCTGGGACGATGGCGAGCTGCGGGTGTACGACCCGGTGGCCGGGAAGTATCTGCCGACGACGCTGGAGTTGCACGCCGAGCGCGCCGCCGCCGCCCGCGCTGCAGCCGCTGAAGGCCGAGCCGCGGCCGAGCGAGCGGCTCGTTTGTCGGTCGAAACCGAGCTACGGCGGCTGCGGGAGCGGCTCCGCCGGCGGCAAGCGGAATAATCGCCCCCCTTGGCGCTCCGCCCAGCCCCCCGCGCGGCGGGGGACGATACTCTCACCGGGTAGGTTTTTTGTAGGGGTGTGCTTCATCCCGCCCAGGCGCTCGTCATTGCAGCGAAAGCCGCCGTCCAGGGCTATTCATCGACTCCGGTCCGAGCGCTACACCCCCTCTCCACATGGTGGAGAGGTGACGGGCCAAAGCCACACCACACCTGGCACTATCTGTGTGGCTTTGGCCCGTCAGGGGGCCAGGGGGTGAGGAGATGAGTCCCGCCGCCAGCCTCCCGGCAGTCAGACAGCTATTTGCGCGTGCGCCGGCCGGCCGCATCCCCATCCCCGGCCGGCTTTTCAGGTTGCAGCAAGCGTGGAAAGAAGAGCGGCCGCCCGGAGAGCAGCAGCCACACCCCGTCGAAGAGCGGCAGCATAAAGAGCACCACCGCGACCAGGTTCAGTGCCTGTGGCGCGACGACCGCCCTCAGCAGCAGCAAGCCGCCGTACACCACGATCACAATACCGAGCCACGCGACCAGCCGCCGCCACTGGCCCCGCCAGATATAGGCGCCAACGAGCACCAGCAGGAAGACGACAACAACGGTGCGATTGCCAGGTGGCGTAAACACTGTTCCGGCCTAGTTACGCGGCCACCGGCGGCCGCTGCATGAGCAAGTGTGCCAGAATAAGCGTCGCCCACGTGTCTCCGCGCCCCTGGATCGCGGCTGGCGCCAGTTGTTCTCTCCTCTCTCCACATTTGGAGAGGAAGGCGGGGGTGAGGCACGCGCCGCAGGCCACTCACCATGTCCCCGTTCACGGCGTATCGGTTGCGGTTCACCCTGGAGGTATTGCAGCCCCTCACGCTCCCGGAGCCACGCGGCGCGGCGTTGCGCGGCGCCCTCTTCGAGTCGCTGTGGCGCCAGCATGGCGAGACCGCTCTAGGCTCCTTGGTCGAACCGGGCGGACAGCTTCCGCGCCCCTACACAATCGAGCCGCCGCTCACCGCCTCAGGGCAGTACGCGGCCGGGCAGCAGCTCACCTTTGGCCTGACGCTCTTCGCCGCTGCACACGACCTGGTGCCCTCTCTCATCGGGGCAGTCCGCCAGTGGCAGACCGTCGGCATCGGCGCACGGCAGTCCCGGCATGCCGGGGAAACCCGGTATCGCGGGCGGCGCGGCCGGGTGCGGTTACTGCGCGTGCTGGCCGAGAATCCGTTCACCGCCCAGCGCCAGGTGCTCTGGGCCTCCGATTGGCAGCACGGCCGGCAGCCCGACCTGTCACCCACGCTGGTCATCACGGCGGCACACGTCGCTGCCGCAGCACAAAACTGGCCGCTCGACGAGCGCTGCGCCATCCAACTGACCTTCCATACTCCGACGCGACTCATCGCGCATGGGCAGTTGGTGCGTTCACCGCAGCCGCGCGTGTTGGTGGCCCGCCTCATGCAGCGCCTGCGTGCCCTCGGCCAAGCGTTCGCCGCCGGTGATACGCCAGGATTACCCAGCGACGACCCCCAAGCGCTACTCGCGCACGCCGCCGCGATCACGCTCCAAGCAGACGAAACCGCCTGGATGGATCAGTGGAGTCCGAGCCGCCGCCTCCGGCGCACCACGCCAATCGGCGGCTTTGTAGGTCGGGCCAGTTGGGAGGGTGAGCAAGCCGCCATGCGGTCACTGCTGCCCTTACTTCTCTGGGGCAGCCTCGTGCATGTGGGCAAGGATACCGTCAAGGGCAACGGCTGGTATGACCTCGGAGCACCGTGTGGACTCCCCTTCCCTGACAGGGAAGGGGCCGGGAGTTAGGTCCGCGCCGCAGCGCCAGCGCCCGGCACCGGCACAGCCTCGACGATCTCCTCGATGATCTGGCGCGGATCAACGTTGCGAATACGCGCCGCCGGGCTGACGATCAGGCGGTGCGCCAGCGTCGGCTCGCCTAGTTCCTTCACGTCATCGGGGATCACGTAGTCGCGGCCATACATCATCGCTCGCGCCTGCGATGCCCGGTAGAGCGCCAGCGAGCCGCGCGGACTGGCCCCAAGATAGACCTCCTGGTGCTCGCGCGTCGCCGTCACCACCGCCACGATGTACTCGGAGACCAGGCGGTCCACGTACACGCCCCGCACTTCCTGCTGCAACTGGAGCAAGTCTTCGAGCGATACCACCTGCTCCAGGGCATCCAGCGGATGGGCCTGCTGCTGGGCGGTCAGCACGACCAGTTCGTCGGCCGCCGACGGATAGCCCAAGCTCAACCGCATCATAAACCGGTCCAGTTGCGCTTCCGGCAGCGGAAAAGTGCCCTCGTACTCGATCGGATTCTGTGTCGCCATCACCAGGAACGGCACCGGCAGGGCACGAGTCACACCGTCCACCGTGATTTGGTTCTCCTCCATCGCTTCCAGCAGCGCCGATTGCGTTTTGGGCGTCGCCCGGTTCACTTCATCGGCGAGCACGATCTGCGCCATGACCGGCCCAGGCCGGAACTCGAACTCCGCGCTCTTCTGGTTGTAGATGGAGACGCCGGTCACGTCGCTCGGTAGGAGGTCCGGCGTGAATTGCATCCGCTTGAACGTGCAGCCGAGCGAGCGCGCCAGCGACTTCGCCAGCGTCGTCTTACCCACGCCGGGCACGTCCTCGATCAACAGATGGCCCCGGCAAATCAAGGCAATCAGCGCCAGTTGCACCTCGTAATGCTTCCCGACAATCACCTGCTCGACGTTCTCGACCACCCGCTCCGCAATCGAGCGGAAGTCATCCATCTGCACAGCCATTGGTGCTCCCCTTCAATAGCGATCTCCGACTGCCGGCCCGGCCTATTCCTACCGCACTTCAGCGTTGCGAACCCGGCCGGGTATCAGTCGCGCACAGGTGAGTATAACACCACCCCTCCGCCACCCCCGTGTGCGGACACCGCTGCAAAAATCGTCATTCCCGCGCAAGCGGGAATCCACACCCCCCTCTATCACGCCCCAATGGAGAGGGCTCACAAGGGTAGTTTTTTGTAGGGGCGTGATTCATCGCGCCCAGGCGCTGGTCATTGCAGCGAAAGCCGCCGTCCAGGGCCATGCACAGGCCCTGGTCCGAGCGTTACACCCCCTCTCCACATGGTGGAGAGGGGACGGGCCAAGGCCACACCACACCTGGCACTATCCGTGTGGCTTTGGCCCGTCAGGAGGCCGGGGGGTGAGGGCTGCCCTGTCCGCGGCTGCCCGCCGAAAAACCTACCCTTGTCAGGGGAACCAGAGGGGGCCGGATTCTACCTCAGGTGGCCCGCTTGGCCGCGTTCCACAGGCGATCCCACTCGTCGTCCGAGAGCGACGCCAGCTCTAGGCCCTCCCGCCGCGCGGCCGCCTCCATCGCCCCAAACCGCGCGCGAAACTTGCGATTGGCCCGGCGCAACGCATCCTCAACGTCCACGTCCAGCCAGCTACCGACGCGAGCCAGCACAAACAGCACGTCCCCTAGCTCCTCGGCCCGCTCGGCCGGCGTGTCTGCCCGCCGCAACTCGTCAAGCTCCTCATGCACCTTATCGAACACGCCGCGCACCGTCTCCCAGTCGAACCCGACCGTCGCGGCCCGCTCGCCCAACGCTTGCGCGGCCGCCAGTGCCGGTAGTGAGCTAGGCACCCGGTCCAGCAGCGACGACCGATCCTTGCCCTTCGCCCGGCGCTCGGCTTGCTTGATCTGCTCCCAGTTGGCGAGCGCCTGCTCGGCATTAGCCGCCGCCTGATCGCCGAACACGTGCGGATGGCGGCGCACCAGCTTCTCGCCCAATGCGGCAGTTACGTCCGCGAAGGTAAAAGCCGCCTCCTCGGCCGCGATCTGCGCGTGGAAATACACCTGGAGCAGCAGATCGCCCAACTCCTCGCATAGCTCGGCCGTATCGTCAGCGTCTATCGCCTCTAGCACCTCATAGGTCTCTTCGAGGAGGTGCCGCTTGAGGGTTTGCCGCGTCTGCGCCCGATCCCAGGGGCAGCCATCAGGAGCACGCAGCCGCGCCATGATCTCCCGCAGCGTCACCGCCGAGCGCACGTCTCGCTCCGGCGGCAGCGCCGGCACCCAGAGCACGGTCAACCTGTCGCCCGTCCGGTTGGCGCTCCCAATATCATCAAGCGGCAAAGAGCGCGGCTGCGCGGCCGCCGATCCGTCCGCCAGCGGCACCAACTGCACTCGATGGCTCAATGGGTAGCGCGCTGCAAGCACCGCCTGCACGGCAGCAGCCATGCGTTGATCGTGGAGCGGCGCCACCAACAGCGGCACGGTGGCATTGATCCGGTCCGGAGATGGCAGTGCCAGCGCGTCGTGGACTTGCAGCCCGCGCAGCGGATCGTACTGCACCGCAGCACACGCTGCGTCAATGAAACTGACCGCTGGCTCGATCACCGGACGAATCCCGCGCTCCGGCGCCCGCTTCAGAATGCCAGCGACCGTGGCTTCACCGATCAAGGGATGACCAGGCACGGCATAGACCAGTCCCGGTACCGCAGCGGCTAGATCGAGCACCTCAGCCGCAATCCGCTCGCAGAGACCGTCAACACCGTCCGCTTGGTCACAGCGGTCGTCGAAAGAACGTACCTCTCCGCGCAGTGCAAGGTGCCTCAGCGCCGGATGACGCGCGGTGCGGAGCACGACCAGCGGGGCCGCCCGCAACAGCTCCACCGCGCCGGTCGTCAGCGCCTGCGGCGGGCCGGGGCCAAGCCCCACAATGGTCAACAATGTGCTCATAAAATAAGCAGCGCAGCCCCAGGCCACGAAAGGCCACGTCTCGGGCTGCCCGGGGGCAGTATAGCATCATGCCCACCCGCAATCGGTGGCGCGTGAGCCAGGCTGGTTGGCTCGCTTGCCAGCGCCGACGCCGGTAGCCTATGCTGATGCACCGATAGAGGAGTTGGCCATGCTACGCATTGTGCAAGTCGGGGTGGGCGGCTACGGGGCTACCTGGTTGCAGACGGTGTTGGCCGCCCCGGATCGGGCTACCTACGTCGGCCTCGTTGACGTGGACGGTGCAGCACTGGCGGCAGCCGCAACGGAGACAGGCGTACCCGCCGACCGTTGCTTTCACTCACTCGGTGCGGCACTCAGCACCGTCGCGGCCGACGCAGTGCTGTGTATCGTGCCGCCGGCACACCATGAGAGCGTGATCGTTCCCGCCCTGGAAGCCGGCCTACACGTCCTCTCCGAGAAGCCCATCGCCGATACCCCGGCGGCGATGCGCCGTATTCTCGCCGCCGACCGCAGCAGTCCGGGCCACCTGATGATCTCGCAGAAAGGCCGCTACCATGCGTGGGTGCGGCGGTTCCGCGAGCTGATTACTACCAACGCGCTCGGCCGCCTCAATCACGTCACGCTGCACTATCGCGATGCTCTGTTTCGGTGGGGCGCGAGCGGGTTCCGGCACCGCATGGATGCCCCCCTGCTCGTCGAGATGAGCATTCACCACTTCGACCTCCTGCGCGCCCTGCTCGGACGCAACGCCCTCACCGTGTCGGGCCACAGTTGGAACTGGCCCTGGAGCGGATTCGCCGGCGACGTGGCCGCGAGCCTGCTGTTTACCATGGAGCACGACGTACCGGTCGTCTACGAAGGCAACTGCATCTCGGCCGGCGCCAACACCTTCTGGTACGGCGATATTCGCGCCGAGTGCGAGTACGGATCGCTCGTCATGCACTTTCCGCAACTGACCATTGAGCGCCGCCGCGATCTCCCGCAGCTGGAAGTGGCGCACGTGATGGACGTGACCTCCTCGCATGAGGGCCAAGCCGTCGCGTTCGACGAGTTCCTCACCGCCATCGCCGAAAATCGAGCGCCGGAGACCTCAGCCGCAGACAATCAGCACAGCATGGCGATGCTGTTCGCCGCCGTCGAGGCCTGCCACACCGGAAACCCCTGCCCCACCGCCAACTACCTATCCTGATAGCGGGGCCGGGCTGGACTGCGGCTTTCGCCGCAATGTACGGAGGGAGTGGGCCAGCCCCCACCGTCCACAACTTGACCACCAACACGCGCAGTTGACAAAGAACCACCAGCACCCGTATCATTAGAGAGTCCGCAATCGGCAGTACCGTTCACCGGTGCCTGTCATCGTGGCGGTGGCTCGTTAACAGTTGAAGAGTGGAAGGAAGTAGCTGTCGGCTGGTCGCCCTGCCGGGTGGCCCGTCGAGCAGCAGCCAGAGTTTGTGACCTGGTAGTGAACGAGGCCAGGCTGCTCACTTTGACGAGACGACTTTCTACAGTGGTAGGAAGTGTGGCGAATTAGGGAGAGTTTGATCCTGGCTCAGGATGAACGCTGGCGGCGTGCGTGATCAATGCGAGTCGGACGGGAGAGCTACGGCTCTTCAGTGGCGTCCGGGTGCGGAACGCGTGGGCAATCTATCGCCGGGTGGGGGCTATCTCCCCGAAAGGGGGGCTAATCCCGCCTACGCTCGGTGGTCGTCGGACCGCCGAGGAAAGCAGGGGTGGGCAGTTTACTCCTGCGCCCGGTGCGGAGCCCGCGTCCTATCAGCTAGTTGGGAGGGTCACGGCCTCCCAAGGCTCAGACGGGTAGCCGGGCTGAGAGGCTGACCGGCCACACGGGGACTGAGAGATGGTCCCGCGCCCTACGGGGTGTAGCATGAAGGAATCTTGCACACTGGGCGAAAGCCTGATGCAGCAACGCCGCGTGCGGGATGACGCCTTACGGGGTGTAAACCGCTGCACGGGGGGACGAAACCAGACGGTACCTCCGTAGCAAAGTCTCGGCTAACTCCGTGCCAGCAGCCGCGGTAAGACGGAGGAGACGAGCGTTATCCGGATTTACTGGGCGTAAAGGGCTCGTAGGGGGTGGCCTACGGGCGTCGTGGAAGCCCCGTGCTCAACGCGGGGAGGTCGGCGCCGACGGGGTCACTGGAGGCTGGCAGAGGCGCGCGGAACGGCGGGGGGAGTGGTGGCATACGTAGAGCCCCGTCGGAACACCGGTAGCGAAGGCGGCGCGCTGGACCAGACCTGACCCTGAGGAGCGAAAGGGTGGGGCGCGAACGGACTTAGATACTCCGGTAGTCCACCCCCTGACCGATGGCCACTGGGTGTCGCGGGTATCGACCCCTGCGGTGCCGGCGCCGACGCAGTAAGTGGCCCGCCTGGGGACTACGGTCGCAAGACTAAAACTCAAAGGAATTGACGGGGGCCCGCACAAGCAGCGGAGCGTGTGGTTCAATTCGACGCAACGCGCAGAACCTTACCTGGGCTGGACTACGGGGTAGTAGGGCGCCGAAAGGGGCCCGACCCGCCAGGGAGCCCCGCCAGATGCTGCATGGCTGTCGTCAGCTCGTGCCGTGAGGTGTTGGGTTAAGTCCCGCAACGAGCGCAACCCTCGGGGGCAGTTGCTTTTTCTGCCCCGACTGCCGGACGAACTCCGGAGGAAGGTGGGGATGACGTCAAGTCCGCATGGCTCATACGCCCAGGGCTACACACACGCTACAATGGCGTCGCCAATAGGTGGCCACCCCGTGAGGGGGCGCGAATCCTCCAACCGACGTCTCAGTGGGGATGGCAGGCTGCAACTCGCCTGCCTGAACGTGGAGTTGCTAGTAACCGCCGGTCAGCATACGGCGGTGAATACCGTTCCCGGGCCTTGTACACACCGCCCGTCACACCACGAAAGCGGGCCATGCCTGAAGCACCCCCGGGGTGGGCATCCCCCACCCCCGGTGCGAGGGCCGGGTCCGTGATTGGGGTGAAGTCGTAACAAGGTAGCCGTACCGGAAGGTGTGGCTGGATCACCTCCTTTCTAAGGGAGTGCTAACACGAGAGAGTGGCGCATCAGTGCCACTCCGCTCGGTTCACCCCCAGGTCGATTGGAGGCTGGTCGTTTACGATCAGTTTCTGTTACCTGTCCTGTGGCCTGGCTGCATTGCCAGGCACAAGCCGGTGCTTCCTTTCACTCTTCAGCTGCTAACGACCATCCTCTCACCTGCACACGAATAACTCAAGAACAAGCAGGTCGGGTGATCGCACTACGTGTGAGGAAAGTCCGCACTCCCCAGAGCAGGGCAGGGGGTAACGCCCCTCCGCCGTGAGGCGAGGACCAGTGGCACAGAGACCATGACCCGGTGACGTTATGGCGCCTACCGGGGGTGAAAAGCGCTAAACTCTGCCCGGAGCAAGCCCAAATAGGGACGTTCGCAGGTGGCTCGCCAAGTCCCAGGTAGGGCGCAAAGAGGACCAGGGTAACCTGCTCCCAAGATGGATGATCGCCTAAAACAGAATGCGGCTTACGGACCCGCTTGTTCGCTTCCGGTGCGGGGTGGAGCAGTGGTAGCTCGTCGGGCTCATAACCCGAAGGTCGTTGGTTCGAATCCAACCCCCGCTACCAACACGCACAGCACAAGACCGGCTGCTACGCACTACAAGTAGCGGCCGGTTTTTTCTGTCAGGCCCCCTCCCTAGCCCTCCCCCGTTGCGACGGGGGAGGGAACACCCGTCCCCCGGCCACAGCGGAGGACCAATCTCTTGCCGTCCCTGCAGGTATTGGCTCCGGCCCGTCCCCCCGTCGCAACGGGGGGACCTAGGGGTGCCAGCCCCCAGCCCGCCTGGTACGCTCTTCACACGCCCTAGTATCATGGGACCCGCGCACGCGACTTCACCGAACGGAAAGGGTGCTGGTATGAGTTGGGAGTTTGAGCACGTTGCCGGGGGCTGTGGCTTCACCGAAGGACCCGCCTGGGATGGCGAGGGCCTGCTGTTCACCGACATCCCGAACAGCAACATCATGCGCTACGTACCGGCCACTGGTGCCTGCACGGTGTTCCGCACCGGCACCAACCAGGCCAACGGCCTGATGCTCGACAAAGACGGACAACTCTACGCCTGCGAGGGCAGCATCAACCGTGTGACCGGCGCCGGCCGCGGTATCGTCCGTTACGAGCCGGACGGCGGCCGCACCGTGATCGGTGGCCGGTTCCGCGGCAGCCGGTTCAACAGCCCCAACGACCTCGCCATTGACGCCCAGGGACGCATCTGGTTCACCGATCCCCGCTACCACGACGACTACGACCCGATGGAGCTGGACCACGAGTCCGTCTTCCGCCTCGACCCGCGGTACGACGGCACCTGGTCCATCCACCGCATGACCTACACCGCAACCAAGCCCAACGGCCTATTGATCGCCCCCGATCAACGCACGCTCTACGTCGCGCAGAGCGCTTACGGCGGCGACGCGCTCCGCCAGCTCCGCGCCTACCCCATCCTCGACGACGATACGCTCGGCGCCTTCCGCATCCTGCACGACTTCGGCCCGCACCGCGGCATTGACGGCATGTGCCTCGACACCGCCGGCAACATCGTCGCCACCGCCGGTTTCGAGCAGAGCGGCCCCGGCCCGCTGATCTACGTCTTTGCCCCCTCCGGCCGAGTGATCGAGACCCACCCCGTCCCGGAAGATCGCCCCACCAACTGCACGTTCGGCGACAGCGACCTCCGCACGCTCTACGTCACCGCCGGCGGCTCCCTCTACCGCGCCCGCACCGACCGCCAAGGCCTCCTCCTCTACCCTTCGCTCGACTGATGGAGCCTGGTCGGGCCATGCAGCCACCTAGCGACCATGCGACCCAGTTCGTGGCGGCGGCACCTCCGCATGTCGGCCGGCGGCAGCGATTTCAGGAACAGCCGGCCATACCGCTTGGTCAGCACCCGGCTGTCGAGAATCACCACCACGCCGCGGTCGGTCGTGCTGCGGATCAGCCGCCCAAACCCTTGCTTGAGCCGCAGCACTGCTTGCGGCACGGCATAGCCCATAAAGGCCCGGTCGCCGTATTGCTCCTCGGAGCGGGCGGCGAAAATCGGGTCGGTCGGGACGGTGAACGGCAGCTTGACGATCACCAGGCACGTCAAGGCCTCGCCGAGCAAGTCCACCCCTTCCCAGAACGAGCTTGTGCCCAGCAGGACGGTGCGCGGGGTCGAGCGGAAGCGTTCGAGCAGCTGGGCGCGTGGCCCGTCTACCCCCTGCGCCAAGATCGTCAGGTCGCGCAGCGTGGAGCGCAAGGCCATGTACGCGCCCCGCAGCGCGGCGTGCGAGGTGAAGAGTATGAGCGTCTGCCCCCCGGACGACCGGCAGATGTCCTGGAGCGCCGCGTGCAGCGCCTCAGCATAGGCCGGCGCAAACGGCGGTGGCAGATCACCGGCCACACACAACAGCGCCTGCCGCCGGAAGTCGAACGGCGACGCGACCGCCAGACACGACGTATCGCGCTCCAGCCCCAGACGTTCCAGCACGTAGTCAAAGCTGCCGCCCACCTGCAACGTCGCCGAGGTCATAATCACGCAGTCGCAGGTGGCAAAGAGCGTCTGCCGCAGTAGCTCACCCACGTCCAGCGGCGCCGACCGCAGCGTCACGCCGCGCCAGTCCGCTTCCAGCCAATAGATCATGCCCTCCTGTGGCGCGGCGATGATCTCCTCCAGGTTGGCGCGGGTATCGCCCACCTCGCGCTCGGCGCCCTGAATATCGCCGAGCTTCTCGTCAAGCTCCTCGCTCGCACCGCGGAAGTCGGCCAGGACGCCGTGCAGCCGGCTCATCGCCTGCCCCAAGTCCGCCAGCCCCTCGCCCAGCGCCACCCACGCCTCCTCCACCCGCTCCCAGGCTTCCGTCCGGCGATTGCCCGGTGTCAGCCGCAGTTGGCGGTCCCCCGACCGCTGGACGTATTGACCGATTGCATCCCCATTGCCACGCCCGGACTCTCCAACCTCGCGGGCAAAGCTCTGCACCGCATCGAACAGGTTGCGGACCAACGGCACCACCGCCTCGACAGCATCGTGCGCCGGCTGCGTGAACTCGGCGGCGCGCTCCCGCAGCGTCGGCCCCCCGGTCACCAGCAGCAGGGAGTGGATGTCGCCGAACAGCCCCCCGTACCGCCCCTGACCGATCTTCAGACTGAGCCGCTGCAACAGACCGAGCAGCGCGTGTTGCTCCAGGCGCAGGCCAAGTTGATCGGTGGCTTCCTCCTCCAGGTGATGCGCCTCGTCAATGATGAGATCGTCATACGCCGGCAGCACCTGGTTCTCCAGCGCTATGTCGGCCAGCAGCAGCGCATGGTTGACGATGACGACGTGCGCCGCCTCGGCCTGCCGCCTGGCCCGCGACAGGAAGCACACCCCCTGGCGGTGGTAGCGACACAACTGCGGCGTGCAGCTGTCCGCGTCCGCGGCGACCTGCGCCCACGCGCCTAGCTCTTCGTCTGCCAGCGCCAATTCCTGCCGGTCGCCGGTCTGCGTCTCCCGCAGCCAGAACAGGATGCGCGTCGCAAAGAACAGTTCCTCTTTGCCGTGCGTCGCATCACGCAGGAAGGCACGCCACCGCCGCAGGCACAAATAGTTGCTGCGCCCCTTGGCCACGGCCGCCCGGAACGGCTGCGGCAGGGTCTGCTGGAGCAGCGGCACGTCCTTCTCGTGCAGCTGCATCTGGAGATTGATCGTATTCGTGGACACCACCACCCGCCGGCCGTTGGCCACCGCATACAGCACCGCCGGCACGAGATACGCCAGCGACTTGCCGGTGCCGGTGCCCGCCTCCACAAGCAGGTGATCGCGTCGGTTCAGCGTGTCGGCCACCGCCTGCGCCATCTCCCGCTGCCCCGCCCGATCTTCATACTCGGCGAGCGCCGCCGCCAGGCGACCGCCAGGCCCAAGCACCGCCGCTACGTCGTCCGCGTCAACCTCCTCGATCCGACCAGCGGGCCGCAGCGGCTCCGGCGGCGCCATCATCTCGCCCAGGAAATCAGTTGGGTCCGCCTGCTCGCGCTGCGCCCCCTCGCCGTCCGGCGCTCCGTGCCCATCGAGCGCGTCACCGCCACCATCAGCAGTGAAGGCGCGTTGCAGCCCCCGGCGTAGCGCCGCCTGGAAGAAGTCCGCCTCCGCGGTATCCGTGCGCCCCAGCAGCCGCACCGCCTCTTCCAGCAGCCGCACGTCCAGCGTGTCGGCATGGCGCACCAGCGCCTGATAGACCGCGCCGGCTTCCTCGGCGGCCGCGCGGGCTTCATCGGGCGGCGCGTCGGGCAGCGCAATGCCGAGCACCGCACCGAGCCGCCGCCGCTCGCCGCGGCCAACCGTCGGGAAGAGCAGCGTGGCTACCGACCACAGGTCAAGCGGCAGCGCCGGTAGCGGCAGCATGGCGGCGCTCTCGGCCGTCTCGGTATCCGCTACCAGCCAGACCATGCGATCTTGGCCGATGAAGAAGGCGAGGGCATCCGCCGGGTCCGGCTCGACAGCCCGCCGCCGTCCCCGACGCGGTGCCGGCGGCGGCCGCCACCACGTTGGCTCGTCAGCGTCGGCGGTGAGCCGCAGCGCCGCCACCGCACCAGGTTCCGCCAGCGCCGCGAGCATATCGGCGCGCCCAGGCGCTACACCGACGGCTACGACCGCCTCGCTCGTATCAAGCAGGGCCTCGGCCGGCGAATCAGGCGAATCAAGAGTACCTGTCACGAGCGTTGCCTCTGGGTCGTCACCTGGCCTGCCATCGTTCTCCTGAGGCGCTACAGCGGCTCTAGTAGCTCCACCCGGTTGCCGAAAGGATCGGATACATAGCAGCGGCGGTATCCGGCAAGCTCACTATCGTCAACGACCATATATCCCTGCGCGATCAGTTGCGCCCGCCGCTGGGGTAGATCGCCGATCTGGAACGCGACGTGGGCCTTCTTTGCCGGTCGGAAGACCGGATCAACACCGAGATGCAACTGCTGGCCGCCCGCCTCAAACCACACTCCGCCGCGCTGGCGCAGGGCCGGCGGCTTCTCGACTTCCACGAGGCCGAGCAGCGCCCCGTAGAACCGGCGACCCTCTGCCTCGCCGCCGGCCGGTATCGCAATCTGGACATGGTGAATACGCGGCGCGGTCATCTCGGATGCCCTCAGTCCCGCCACGCGGCGAGCAGGGCGCGGACGGCCGCCGCGGCCTGGGCACGGTGGCTGATGGCATTCTTCTCCTCTGGAGCTAGCTCGGCCATCGTGCAGCCACGCTCCGGCAGCCAGAACACCGGATCGTAGCCGAATCCGTGTGTGCCGCGCGGCTCGGCAGCGATCAACCCTTCAACCGTGCCCTCAACGCTCCCCAGCAGCGAGCCATCGGCCGCGGCCACCGCGATCACACAGCGAAATCGCGCCGTCCGCTCGGCAGTCGTAACCCCGCGTAGCCGCTCCAGCAGCAAGGCCATCCGGTCGGCGTCGCTGGCATCCTCACCGGCATACCGCCGTGACCGCGTGCCCGGCAGCCCGCCCAGCGCATCCACCTCTAGCCCGGAATCGTCAGCCAAAGCCGCCACCCTCGCTGCCCTCGCAAACGCCTGCGCCTTGAGCACGGCGTTCTCGGTAAAGGTCTCTCCCGTCTCAGCCACGTCGAGCGTCAGCCCGAGGTCCTCGGGCACCTGGAGCACAAACGGCAGCCCGGCGAACAGTGCGCGGTACTCCGCGAGCTTATGGGCATTGTTCGAGGCCAGCAGCAACCGGCGTTCCGGCCGAGCAGTCGCAATCACACGCCGATTATAGCGCCTCTCATAGCACCTCACCCCCCCTCTCCACATGGTGGAGCGGGGGCCGGGGGGTGAGGATCATCCTCCAAATCCTGATGCAGACAAGAAATCCACGTCAGGCCGTCGGCAACCCCAACAGCCGCGCTGCGTTGCCCCCCAGCACGGCCGCCGCCGCCTCTGGCGAGAGTCCGGCCTCGCGCACGTAGCGCAGCATACGCCGCTGGCTCAGGAGCCGATAGTCGCTGCCAAAGAGCACCCGGCCGGGCGCGAGGTCGTGCAGTCGAGCAACCGCTGCGGGCCGGTAGAGGTAGGCCGCTGCCGCCGTATCGTAGTAGACCTGTTCCGTCAGGGCCGCGACTTCCGGCATCAGCTCATAGAACGCAAAACCGCCACCACAATGAGCCAGAATCAGCGGCACATCCGCCGCGAGGCGCAGCAGACCGTAGAGCCGCTCCGGGGTCGTCCCCCCCTTACCCCGGTACGAGTGCCCGACCGGCTCGCTGGCATGAATCAGGATCGGCAACTGAAGCGCCCGACAGACTTCAAGCAGCGGCCCGACGTCAGCGAGGTCGTCAACGGCAAACGCTTGCCCATCCGGGTATAGCTCGCCTACCCCCCGGCACCCTGCCGCCGCGCACCGTTCGACCTCGCGGGCCGCCGCCGCGCCCGCCCGCGGCTGCACGGTACAGAACGACACGATCTTGCCCCCGGAGCCGCGTCCGGCCGCAATCAGAGCATCGTTCTGCTCGACACAGAGAGCCTGATCGCGCCAACCGAAGCCCACCGCTACCGAAACATCCACCCCGCTGCGTGCCATCTCCCCCATGAGATCATCGGCGGTAGCCAGCCGCGGCCGGGGACCGGGATTGAGCAGCGCAAACCAGTCATCGCGCTCCCGGTAAGTCTCCGGCCTCGCAACGACCTCCGGCGAGAAGACGTGGGCATGGCTATCCACAATACGCGGCCGACCCATTACTGCCCGTCTCCCGATACCAGCCGCGCGGCGTGCGCCGCCACCCCTCCCGCTTCAACGCCACGAGCCGCTCACGCTGCTGTGCAAACCAGACCCCACCAACCAGCACAACGCCATGATCCACCGCTTCGAGTGCGGTCAGGTGCGCCTTGGCCAGCATCGCCGCGAACTCATCCAGTGTGTAGCCAATGACCTGCACGCGCCCCTCGCCAGTTCTGCGGGCGTCACCTAGAATATCCAGGCGGTCGAACCAGTCATCAGGCAGTCCATCGGCAATCACAATTATGTCAATATCGCTGTGCCGCCGCGCCGTACCCCGTGCTACCGAGCCGTAGAGGATCACCGCCGCCGGTGGTGGACGCAGCGCCGCTGCCACCCGCGCCGCGTAGGCCTCCGCCACTCGCCGCCCCACAACGGACTGCTCCGACGGCCGGCCCACCAACGCCACTACGCCCTGTTTTACGATCATGGTGCTGACGACGCCTCCTTGATCTGCCGCCGGGCATACGCGACGATAGCACGGGCATCCATATGGGCAGTGGCAGCCAAGTCCTCATCATAGAAGTCTGTTGGTGTGCCGGCCGGGAAAGCATCCGGGTAACGCGCCGCAATGTAATGGTGATCCAGCCGGCGCGCCGCGGCGCGAAGCTCCGGGTCAACTGCCAGACCACGGCGCTCTACCTCATCCACGAGCGCCAGGACCGAATGACCCCACGGGTCCGAATTGATGAGATAGATGACGGCCTTGAGTGCCTTCTCGGCGGCCTGCTGGCTGTAGAACGCGCATGGGTTGTACCGGCCGCTGGTCAACAGCACAGCGGCCGTGGCCACGTCAGCCTCGGCCTCGGCCAGCCATCGTTCGGCATGGTTGCGTGTCATCCCCTACATCGTACACTGCTTCTACCCGGTCGTGTTGGACCGCGGCACGACGCCAAGCTGAAGGCTGGCCGGCGCGCTATTCCAGCAGCCAGCCGCGCTGCCACAGGAGCTCGTCCCCCAGCACGCCCAACTGCACCGCTTGCGGCGTGCCGGCGTGCTCCGGGAAATACTCCAGCCGCGCACGCTGAAAGTATTGGACGGTGCGGATACGGCCGGACCGGTAGTGATCCGCTTCATGGCGCTCACCGGAGATCGGATACCCGAACATCGCAACGCCGCCGTGCGCCTCGAAGAACTTCAGGAACGCGAAGTGGACCCCGTGTCCGGTTTCCGGGAAGTAACGCCGGTCCGGCCCGGACTCGAACGGCTCGCCGGACGGGAACGGCCGCTGGGACTGCGTAGCGAGCGTGCCGAGTGGCGCCAGCTGCACCTCGCGCTCGGTCCCGGCGTGCTCGGGGTGGTATTCGAAGCGTGCCCGCTGGAAGTACTGGACCGCGTACCCGCCCTCCGTCAGTTCCTCGGTGCGCGGATAACCAAAGGTGTCCACGCCGCCGTGTACCTCGAAGAACCGCCGAAATGCGTAGCCCACGTTATGCCCCGTCTCCTCGAAGTAGCTAAAGGCCGGGGTGCGGTTGGGCGCGGCCCGGTCCGTCGGACGGGAGCCGTCACCGAGCACGATCTCCGCCCATACCGGATCACCAAACCGTTTGCCGTTCGGGTCTTGCAGCTGCCACGCGGAGCGGTTCGTGGTCAACGCCTTTGGTGCGATCATCTTGACGCTGACCGCTACGTCATGCCCTGCCGGGACCGAATGTGGCAACCGCACACTCTTCACCGTGCCCCACTCCCCGCCACTGCGATAGGTCAGACGATATTCCTGGGACCACGTTTGCATGCCAACATTGCGTAGTAGCCAGGTCTTTGTGAACGACTGTCCCGGCTGGAGACGGGCCCCATCGGGAATGGTGAGATCGCTCACAAAGAGCGCATCGTCCGCGCTCTGCACGTAAGCGACGATCCCGCGAGCGATACCCTCCGCAAGCCGCTGGCGGAAGGTGCCTTGGGCGAGCAGACGCGCATCGCCCGCATTGGTCAGGAACCCCACTTCGACGAGCACTGCCGGCATCTGGGCAGCGCCAATGGTCCAGAACGGTGCCGACTTGATGCCAAGATTGATCTGTCCACTCGCCGCAACCAACTCCCGCTGTACGGCGCGAGCGAACAGCCGGCTCTGTGCCACTAGGCGTGGGTTGCGATCGGCGATGATCGGGTACCCACGCTCCGGCCCGAAGAACGTCAGCGCACCGGCCAGCCGTGGGTCCTCACTGGCGTCGGCATGGATGCTCACAAAGAGATCGGCCCCGGCGCGATTCGCAACGTCGGCGCGGGCCTGTAACTCGTCGTTCTCGTGGACACGCGGCCCGAGCACGCTGCTGTCATCGTCGCGCGTCAAAATAACGCTCGCCCCTAGCTGTTCCAGGCGTGGCCGCAGCGCCCCCGCAATCGCCAAGTTGATGGCCGCCTCGCGCTGGCCATGATGCATCGCGCCGGGATCAATGCCCCCGTGCCCCGGATCAAGGGCGATTTTCAGCCCCGCCAGCGGCCGGCCACTCAGAGGCGCCAGCGTCGGGAGGGCGCGGGGCATCGTGACCACGGCCAGCGCGGAACGCTGGAGACCGGCCACAGAGCGGCCAAAGCGCGCCTCCCACGTCGGCCGATCCACCACGAAGCGCCCGTAGTTGCCACCGTTGATTCCGAATAGCTCCACGTCGCCGATGGATTGAATATGGAGCAACTGCGGCTCTGCCCAGTCGCTCTCCCACTTGACCAGGTAGATCGGGTCGCCGTCCTTGAGCAAGCCGGCCGACAGCCAGGGATCGCCGCGGGTGAGCCGCCGCAACTGCTCCAGCGTGACCTCGACGCGGCTCTCTATCCCCCAACGGACGTACTTGTCGGCCAAGGCCCGCGTATCGCCGGCCCAGTGCAGTACGCCCTGCCGATCAGCGATCCACAGATGCGGCGTGCCACGCAGCGCGACCACGGTACCGTGCGCGAACGTGCCTTGCGCCTGCACCGCCGGGGTCGCAGCAGCCCGGCCGACGAGCACGCCGGCAACGACCAAGACGATGAGCCATGTCCGCCCGTTCATCAAAGGGAGGCATCCTTCCACCGCGGCAAGCGTCAGCACGAGGAGCAGGAGAGATCGTCGCCGAACGCGCCCGGACCGGACCAGCGGTGGGCGAGGGCCAACGCCTGCCTCAATCGAGACGATGCCGGCCGGTCGAGAGTTGCGCGAGCGGCCGACTAGGTGGCCAGGCGACCGACGCTGCGCTGCAAGCCGCCCACCGATGCGCTACCCTGCATCCGAGATCAGCAATAGACAGGTAGCAACGATGACCGCATCGAACGATCAACAGGCCGACCGTCGCCCGGCCAGCACGACCCGTGCTACTCCGTCGCGGGCTACTACTCCCGCCGGCACTCAGGCCATTGCCCGCCTGCACCACAGCATCACGCGACTACACGGCATTGCCGTCGGGTTTTGGCTACTTGCCGCTGCCGTGACGAGTGTGCTCATCTTCGCCGAGGTGGGCTTGCCCACGTATGTGCCGGTCGTCAGCCTCATCATCGCTGTAATCCACGGCCTCTTCCTCGCACTCCACCGCTGGCTGGCCCACCGCGCCATGAGCAAAGCCGCCGCCGCGACACAGGATCAATCGCCACCAACGTAGGGTGGAAATGGGCCAGCGGCGGGCTGTGCGGAACGAGCGGTCGGGAACAGCCGGTCGCGGGGCACACGCTCTCGGTCTCTTGACGGCATGCTGTCAGGCACATACACTGGAGCGTAGCCGATGCCGGTCGCAGCATTCGTCCTTAGGGTGGACAACGCACACCATCCGACGGAATAGCCATGGCATCAGAAGAAGTCAACATAGACCGGGAGCTTATCAAGGCGCAAGCCTCCGGTAAGTGGGAGAAGCGCGACTACCGCACCTTGCGCTACGTCGGTTACGAGGCTGTCGAGGCAACCATTGAGGCATCCGTATCGGCCGGCCAGTTTGTGTGGAGCTGGTCAGTCGTTACTAAAGATAAGGCGCTGCCATTCGCCGGCCACGCGCCTACGCTCGATAAAGCCATCGAGGACGCTCAGTGGCACATCGAACAAGTTGCCTCCGTAGAGCAGCAAGTTGACGTGATCTCCGGCCTTCCCTCTGATGTCCAAACAACGCCAGCAGACTCGCAGCCCGAAGCACCTCTGCACAAACCTGATCCGGCCGTCCCTGAACATCTGACCAGTAAGCCACTCAAAATCCACCTAAAGGCGTTCGCACCAGCATTCATTTTCGGGATCTGTGCGGCAATAGCCGAATCAGGGATAATGTCATTAGTATCCTTCTTTCTCTCGTTCTTGTATTGGCTTCCAGTGACCGTTTATGTCTACAAGAATGATAATTTCAGTTGGCCGTTCTTTTGGACATTCTTTGTGGTTAGTGGAATTATCACTATAATTGGTATCTTCCTAGAGTGGCTTCTTTTTGCCTTGATTATTTTTTGGATTTTCTTCCTGCTCTACGCGATTGGTAGCAAAGATACTCCTGATTCTTCGCCTACCCCTGCCCCTAAACCTACACCACAACCACGTCGTCTACAAGGCGCCACTCAAGATCGTGGGGATGAGTCGCTTTAGAGCCTGTACGACACTAATGTCGGAGTAAGTGTACACTGGTCGTCCGAGCGGAGTGTTGAGGAGGTTCACCATGACGCCAAAGCGCTCTCCGACGGAGTAACCATGTCAGCAGAAGAAGTCAACATAGACCGGGAGCTTATCAAGGCACAAGCCTCTGGCGAGTGGCAGAAGCATGACTACCGCACCTTGCGTTACGTCGGCTACGCGGCTGTCGAGGCAACCATTGAGGCATCCGTATCGGCCGGCCGGTTTGTGTGGAGCTGGTCAGTCGTTACTAAAGATAAGGCGCTGCCATTCGCCGGCCATGCGCCTACGCTCGATAAAGCTATCAAAGACGCTCAATGGCACATCGAACAAGTCGCCTCCGTGGAGCATCAAGTTGACGTGTTCTCTAGCGTCCACTCTAGTCTCCAAACAACGCCAACAACCTCCCAGCCCAAACCATCTCCCCCCAAACCCGCTACTGTCCGCCCCATCAGGCGCATCTGGTCGAACACCCACGTAAAGGCATTCGCACCGGCAGTCATTGCAGGGGTCTTGCTGGCAGGGGGAAACTTAACGTCCGGTGTGTCATTCGCGACATTTCTGTTTTTGCTGTTGTATTCATTCCTTGGATTTCTATACTACCTTCCAGTGACCATCTATGTTTACAAAAAAGGTAAATTCAGTTGGCCATTCCTAATAGTTAACTTCCTCTTCAATTGGACTATCATCGGCTGGCTTGCCTGTCTGGGTCACGCAAATGACGATGAATCTACCACCAAGTCTTCGCCTACGCCTAAGCCGCAACCGCGACGCCTACAGACATCAGCCAACCAGAAATCAGACAAGTGGAGGTTACAAGATTAGACATTATTGTTTCTGTTGACCGGCACCTTGGCCCATACCTACTCCGGCGTCGGCGTACCGGGGCGAGGCACCGGTGGTCAGGAGGAGACCATATTCCAGGCTGTCGGCGAGGGCTTGCCAGCTAGCCTGGATGATATTGGTGTGGCTGCCCACCGTACTCCACGTCTGGGGGCCGTTTGTGCTCTCGATCAGCACTCGTACCGTCGCTGCCGTGCCGGAGCCGGCATCAACGACGCGCACTTTGTAGTCGGTGAGGCGGATAGCGGCTAGCTGGGGATAAAACGACAGCAGCGCCTTTCGCATCGCGTCGTCAAGCGCGTTGACCGGGCCGTTGCCGTGCCCGGCCGTGTGCTGCACCTCATCACCGACGCGGATTTTGACGGTCGCCTCGGCAATCACCTCTTCCCGCCGCCGGTGGGTCTCGACCACGATGAGAAAGTCCTCTAGCTCGAACGGCCGCCGATAGTCGGCCTGCCGCCGCCGCACGAGCAGATCAAAGGACGCCTCGGCCCCCTCGAACTGATAGCCCTGGTGCTCTAGCTGTTTGACACGCTCGACAATATCGCTCGTCTCCACGCCGTCGGTCAACTCAACGCCCAACTGGTCCAGTTTGGTCGCGATGGCCTTCCGGCCGCTCAACTCCGAGATCAGAATACGCATGTCGTTGCCGACCAGCGTCGGATCGCTATGCTGGTAGCTCGTGCTGGACTTCATCATCCCGTCAGCGTGGTAGCCGGCCTTATGAGCGAACGCGCTATGGCCGACATAGGGCAAGTGCGGGTCCAGGGCGATGTTGGCCAGCTCCGCTACATACCGGGCGCTCTCCGTGAGCCAGGCCAGCTGCTCCTCCTTGACCACCGGCACACCCATCTTGAGCACCAGGTTCGGGATGATCGAGCACAGGTTGGCATTCCCACAGCGCTCCCCATAGCCGTTGATGGTACCCTGGATATGGGTAGCGCCCGCACGCACGGCGGCCAGCGAGTTGGCTACCGCCAGTTCGGCGTCGTTGTGGGCATGAATACCGAACGTGCCGGCGTAACCGGGCTGTACGGCTGCGATGACTTGGTCCATCATCGCAGTGACGTCTTCAGTAAGCATGCCGCCATTCGTGTCGCACAACACGAGACACTCGGCACCCGCCTCGGCCGCCGTGCGGAGGCAGGCCCGCGCATACGCCGCGTTCTCCCGCCAGCCGTCGAAGAAGTGCTCCGCGTCGTAGAACACCCGCCGGCCGTGGGTACGCAGGAACCGGATCGAGTCCGCGATCATCGCCAAGTTCTCGTCGAGTGTCGTGCCCAACACGTCGCGCACGTGGCGCTCGGAGTTCTTGCAGACCAGCGTACAGACGGCCGCCTCCGTATCCAGGAGTGCTTGTAGATTGGGGTCATCCTCGGCCCGGTTGGTCTTGTAGCGCGTGCTCCCGAAAGCCGTGACGGTCGCGTGCTGCCAGGTCATTGCGCGCGCGCGGACAAAAAACTCCTGATCACGCGGATTGGAGCCGGGATACCCGCCCTCGATGTAGTGGATACCGAGTTGATCGAGCCGCTGGGCGATCTTGAGCTTGTCTTCCAGCGAGAGCGTCAGCCCCTCGCGCTGACAGCCATCGCGCAGCGTCGTGTCGTACAGCTCTACTTCAGACTTCATCAGTACCTCACGCCAATTTCATGTCCTAGTCGTAGCACCACCAGCGGATTATGCGAATATGAGGCGCCCCTTGGGTTCAGGGATAGATCGCCCCAGTTCCCGTGCAGTCTCAATCCACTCCCGAATGACAACCTCTGCAGCAACGAGAGCGTCCTGGCGTGTTGGTCCATCAGCCGCGCATCCGGGTAATTCCGGGACTTCAGCGATGAAGGCCTCGTCTTCGTCGCTCCAATAAATGATGACCTCATATCTAGTCATAATCTCAATCTGTACCTCCGAGCCTGTACCTTAGAATCACACCACGTACCTGTTTGACCTGATAGGGTTTGGCCTCTGCCCCTTTGGGCTGAAGATTCAGGATCTCATCCACACCCACCCTAGTAAAGATGTGATGACTACCACGAATCCGCTCGTCAAACCCCAAGTCATGCAGCAGTCTACGCAAGCCGGCGAAGGGAATGTTTGCGTCCGAAGCGCCAAGAAGAATCCTGTTGAGTAATCGGGTGCTCGGGTGCTTCGGCGAGATAGCATCACCTCACCAACCACCAAACCAACAAGGAATCGTCCCCCTACTCCGCCGCACCCTGCGGCGTCGTGACCGGCAAGCTGGCCGAGCGGCGCTGCTCGTAGGTGGTGACCGCCGCTTCGTGTTGGAGGGTCAGGCCGATGTCGTCGAGGCCCTCCAGCAGGCAGTGGCGCCGGAACGGGTCCACGTCGAACGAGGCGATGTCGCCCTCTTCCTCGTCGGAGACGACACCCCGCTCCAGGTCAACCGTCAGCCGGTAGCCGGGCCGCTCGGTCGCCCGCGCCATCAGGTCATTGACGACCTCTTCCGGCAGGACCACGGGCAGGATGCCGTTCTTGAAGCAGTTGCTATAGAAGATGTCGGCATACGACGGCGCGATGATGGCGCGAAACCCGTAGTCGTCCAAGGCCCAGGGCGCGTGCTCTCGTGACGAGCCGCTGCCGAAGTTGCGCCCGGCGAGCAGAATCGTCGCGTTCTCGTACCCCGGCCGGTTCAACTCGAAGTCCGGGTCCAGTGAGCCATCCGGGCGGAAGCGCCAATCATTGAACAGGAACTGCCCAAAACCGGTCCGCTCAATCCGCTTGAGAAACTGCTTCGGGATGATCTGATCCGTATCCACGTTGGGCCGATCCATGGGGACGACGACGCCGGTTTCACGCACGAATGGCTGCATAGCCGCTCACGCATCCTTTTCTAGCTGCTGTCACACCGCTCTGACCCGCCAGGCCGTACAGAGAGCGCGCGGTCAGCTACTCCCACGCGCGAATATCCACGAAATGTCCGGTTGTGGCTGCCGCCGCGGCCATCTCCGGGCTGACCAGATGGGTCCGGCCGCCCTTGCCCTGGCGACCCTCGAAGTTGCGGTTCGAGGTCGAGGCGCAGCGTTCGCCCGGCGCGAGAATGTCGGGATTCATGCCCAAGCACATCGAGCAGCCCGCATCGCGCCATTCGAAGCCGGCCGCCTCGAAGATCGCGTCCAGCCCTTCCGCCTCCGCCTGCCACTTGACAACACCGGAACCGGGCACCACCATCGCCCGCACCGCGTCATGCACTCGCCGCCCGCGGACCATGCGCGCAGCCGCCCGCAAGTCCTCCAGACGCGCGTTGGTGCAGGAGCCGATGAACACCCGGTCAACGGCGATGTCCTCGATAGCCGTGCCCGGCGCCAGCGCCATGTATTCCAGCGCGCGCTCGGCGGCTCGCCGGTCCGCGTCGGCCGCGAACGACTCCGGATTAGGTACCCGGCCCGTCACCGGCACCACCATGCCGGGGTTGGTCCCCCAGGTGACGTGCGGCGCCAAGTCGCCCGCATCGAGCCGCACCGTCTTGTCGTAGCTCGCCGCCGGGTCGGTGGGCAGCGCGCGCCAGTGCGCCACGGCCTCATGGAAGTCCCGGCCCTTTGGAGCATGCGGACGCCCATCCAGATAGGCAAAGGTGGTATCGTCCGGTGCGACCATGCCGACCCGCCCCCCGGCCTCGATGGACATGTTGCAGATCGTCATCCGCGCCTCCATCGAGAGCGCGCGGATCGTCGAGCCGGTGTATTCGATGGCGTAGCCGGTCGCGCCGTCGGTACCGATCTTGCCAATGGTGGCGAGAATCACGTCTTTCGCGGTGACTCCCAGCGGTAGCTCGCCCTCGGTACGCACTTCGAGCGTCTGCGGCCGGCTCTGCTGGAGGCACTGCGTCGCCAAGACGTGCTCCAGCTCGGAGGTGCCGATGCCGAACGCCAGGTTGCCGAATGCGCCGTGCGTGGAGGTATGGCTATCCCCGCACACGATAGTCATGCCCGGCTGCGTGAGACCCAGCTCCGGGCCGATGATGTGGACAATCCCCTGCCGGCGATCCTGCAGGTCGTAGAGCGGAATGTCGAACTCGCGGCAGTTTTCGCGCAGCGTCTCGACCTGCTGTGCCGAAATAGGGTCGCTAATCGGCAGGTGACGGTCGGCCGTCGGGACATTGTGGTCCAGCGTGGCCAGCGTGAGGTCCGGACGACGCACGCGCCGTCCGGCCAGCCGCAGCCCCTCGAAGGCTTGCGCCGACGTCACCTCGTGGACCAGATGCAGGTCTATGTAGAGGATCGCCGGCTCGCCCGGCGCCTCGTGGACAACGTGACTGTCCCAGACCTTGGCAAACAGCGTGCGCGGTTCGGTACTCATGGCTCTATACGGCCACCGGCTGCTCGGCGGGCGGCCCCACCTCCACGTTCATCTGATTATGTAAACCAAGGGCGTCAACCGTCCCGTTGTGCTCGACATCGTGGCGGGCCAAGACCTTATTCACCGCGTTGAGGTAGGCCGCCGCGCTCGCCACCACAATATCGGTGCTCGTCCCGCGACCGATAAACGTGTGCCCCTCCGACGCAATCCGCAAGGTCACTTCACCCTGCGCCTCGACCCCCGGCGTGATTGCCTGCAACGTGTACTCCGTAAGTCGCGCCTCCACGCCGGTGATCCGCGAGATGGCACGCACCACGGCGTCTACCGGCCCGTCGCCGATGGCGGCGTCCTCCAGCACCTCGTCTTCCGTGCGGAGCTGCACCGTCGCGGTCGGCACGCTGTCGTTCCCCGTGACGACCTGCACCCGCACCAGCTCGTACATCTCCGGGGTGCGGACCATGTGCTGGCTGACGATGGCTTCCAGATCGCCGTCAGAGACGTCCTTCTTCTTATCCGCCAACTCCTTGAACGCCGCGAAGACCAGCGCAAAGTCGTCATTGTCCAACTCGAAGCCTAGCTCCTCGAGCCGCGACCGGACCGCGTGCCGGCCGGAAGTCTTACCCAAGACCAGTCGGCTATCGTTGCGACCGATGCTCTCCGGCGTCATGATCTCGTAGGTCGTGCGCTCCTTGAGCATCCCGTCCTGGTGCAGGCCGCTGGAGTGGGCAAACGCATTGGCGCCCACGATGGCCTTGTTCGGCTGCACGACGAAGCCCATATACTGGCTGACCATGCGGCTCGCCCGCCAGATTTGCTCGGTGTTGATGTTCGTCGTCGCCTGGTAGTAGTCCTGGCGCGTCCGCAGCGCCATGACAATCTCTTCGAGCGAGGCGTTGCCGGCCCGCTCACCGACCCCGTTGATCGTACACTCGATCTGCTCGGCACCCTCGTTCACCGCTGCCAGCGAGAGCGCCGTCGCCATCCCCAAGTCGTTGTGGCAATGGACCGAGACGGCCACGTTCTCTACCCCCGGCACATGCTCCATCACGTAGCGCACCAGGTCGGCGAACTGCGGCGGCTGGTGGTACCCCAGCGTATCGGGCACGTTGATGACCGTCGCGCCGGACGCAACGGCGGCGCTGAACACCTCGCACAGAAAGTCGGGATCGCTGCGGGTCGCGTCCATCGCCGAGAACTCCACGTCCGACAAGAACCGCTTGCAGTAGGCCGTCGCGTCACCGGCAATCTCGATCACCTCTTGGCGCGACATGTGCAACTGGTTTTGCAGATGGTTGTCCGACGTGGAGATCACGATGTGCAGGCGTGGTGCTACGGCATCCTTCAACGCCCGGTAAGTCGTCTCGATCTGGTCTTCCTTGAACCCGGACAGCGCCGCGACCTGGCAGTCCCTCAGCTCGCGGGACATCATCTCCACCGCCCGGAAGTCGCCCGGCGAGGTCGCCGGGAAGCCGGCCTCAATGATGTCCACACCCAGCCGCTGTAGCTGGCGGCCCAATTCCATCTTCTCCGGGAGGGTGAGCGAGCCGCCGGCAGCCTGTTCGCCGTCGCGCAGCGTGGTATCGAAAATTCGTATCTGGCGCATCGTCACCACTCCCTTCTCTCCTGTCTCACCCCACCGTGGCGCCTCTCTCGTCATTCCCGCTTGCGTGGGAATCCCCGTCCTCCTGCGAAGCGGGGGGACCATAGGGGGGCTGGCCCATACCAGAGTGTGGCACTGAGACCGGTCGCTACTTCGCCTCCAGGCCGTGCATCATGGCGCGTAGCTCTTTGCCCACCTGCTCGATCGGATGGGCCGCCTCGCGCTGGCGCGTCGCCAGGAACGATGACCGCCCGGCTTGGTTCTCCAGAATCCACTGGCTGGCAAACTTGCCGGTCTGGATGTCTTCCAAGACGCCGCGCATCTTCTCGCGCACGTGCTCGTCAATCACCCGCGGGCCGGAGGTGTAATCGCCATATTCCGCCGTATCGCTCACCGAGTAGCGCATATAGCTCAAGCCACCCTGGTAGAACAGGTCCACGATCAGCTTCAGCTCGTGCAGCGTCTCGAAATAGGCCGACTCCGGCTGATAGCCGGCCTCGACCATCGTCTCGTAGGCTGCCTTGATGAGCGCAGACACCCCGCCACAGAGCAACACCTGCTCACCGAAGAGGTCCGTCTCGGTCTCTTCCTGAAAGGTCGTCTCCAGCACCCCGGCGCGCGTGGCGCCGATGCCCTTGGCGTAGGCGAGACCGTTTTCGTGCGCCTGGCCGCTCGCATCCTGCCCCACCGCCAACAGCGCCGGCACGCCGCCTCCTTCAACGTAGACCTCCCGCACGCGATGACCCGGCCCCTTAGGCGCCACCATGCTCACGTCCACAAAGGGCGGCGGGACGATCTGGTTGTAGTGGATGTTGAACCCGTGTGCCCACATGAGCGTCTGCCCCTCGCGCACGTGTGGCGCGACCTCCTCGCGGTAGAGGTCGCCCTGGATATGATCCGGCACCACGAACATCACGAAATCGGCGCTCTGCACGGCCTCGGCCACGTTAGCCACGTCGAGACCCGCCTCCCGCGCCGCCGCCCGCGACCGGCTCCCCGCGTACAGCCCGACCACCACGTCTACGCCGCTCTCCTTCAGGTTGAGGCTGTGGGCGTGCCCCTGACTGCCGTACCCCAGCACCGCGACGCGCTTACCGGCCAGGCGACCCAAATCGGCATCGCCGTCGTAGTAAATCCGTGCCATCCCTGCTCTCCTTCATACCTATCCCCATCGGCCTCACTCTAGCCGGCGCCCAGAGGAAGAACGCATCGTCCTTCACCATGCTCCTCCTCTCCACCTGGTGGAGAGGACGCCGGGGGTGAGGCGTGGCTAGGGGGTTAGGTCAAACTCTCACCCTTACGCGCTCCCGTTGACGCCGATGGCGCCGGAGCCACGAGTCATGCTAATCCGGCCGGTCCGCACCATCTCCTTCAGGCCGAACGGCCGCAGCAGCCCGACAATGGAGTCGATCTTCTCGGACTCGCCCGTCACCTCAACCGTGAGCGAATCGCGGGCCAAGTCCACGATCCGCGCCCGAAAGATGTCCACGACCTGCGCGATCTCGGCGCGGGTGGACGCGCTGGCATTCACCTTAATCAAGGCCAACTCGCGGTCCACGGTGCGGTCGGTGGTGACATCCGACACCTTGAGGACGTTGATCAGCTTGTAAAGCTGCTTCGTCACCTGGTCAACCTGGGTATCGGCAGCGTTGACCACAATCGTCATCCGGGACCGCTCCGGCGTATCGGTATGACCGACGGCCAAGCTCTCGATGTTGAAGCCGCGCCGCGAAAACAGGTTCGCGACGCGCTGCAAGACACCGGGCTGGTTTTCTACGAGGGCCACCAGTGTATGCTGCATATCCCTTTGCCTCCGTCGCGGGCTAGACCCCGCCACCACCGGAACCGCTGGCCACCATCTCCCGCATCTCATCCGCCGTGAGCGCGTCGTCACTGGCCTGTGCCGGGTCCTCCAGCGTCTCCTGGAGCGAGGCGCCGGGCGGTACCATCGGCCACACGTTTTCCTCGCGCTCGACCCGGAAATCAATCAGCACCGGACCATCAATCCGCCGTGCCCACTCATAGGTAGGCATCACCTGATCGGTCGTCTCGACCACCCTGGCCGGGATGCCGTAGGCCTCCGACAGCGTCACGAAGTCCGGGTTCTGCATCTCCACCGCCATGTAGCGCTTCTCCCAGAACAACTCCTGCCACTGGCGCACCATGCCGAGGTAGCCGTTGTTGATGAGCGCAATGCGGATCGGCAGCCGCTCCTCCGCGATGACCGCCATCTCCTGCACCGTCATCTGGAAGCCGCCATCGCCGGTCACACACCACACCTCCTCATTGGGCCGCCCGGCCTGCACCCCGATGGCCGCCGGCAAGGCATAGCCCATCGGCCCCAGACCGCCGGAGGTGATGTGGGTATTGCGGCGGTCGAAGAAGTAGTGCTGCGCCGCCCACATCTGCGCCTGCCCCACGTCCGTCACCAGGATCGCTTCCCCGCCGGTCGCGTGGTAGAGCTGCCGCAGAATCCACGGCGTGCTCATCTTCTCCGTGGACTCGGGCAGCGCCAGCGACGGGTGGGCAATCCGCAGCTCTCTGAGCCTCTGCAGCCAGTCCGGGTGCTCTTTCGGCTCGACCTCCGCGAGTAGCTGACCGAGCACCTCCTTGGCATCGCCCACAATCGGCACGGTCGCCTGCACGTTCTTGCCCAGCTCGGCCGGGTCAATGTCAATGTGGATGATCTTGGCATACGGCGCGAAGGCGTTGAGCCGCCCGGTCACGCGGTCGTCCATCCGCATACCCACCGCGACCATCACGTCGCACTCGCTGATCGCCATGTTGGCATAGTAGGTGCCGTGCATCCCCGGGAAGCCGAAGTGCAGCCGGTGCGTATCGGGGAACCCGGAAATACCGAGCAGCGTGGTAATGACCGGAAGCTCCGTCTTCTCGGCAAACGCCAGCAATTCGTCGTAGGCCTCGGCGAGAATGATGCCGTGACCGGCCAGGATGATCGGCTTTTTCGCCTGACCGATGAGCTTGGCGGCCTGCCGCACCTGCCGCACGTTCCCGCGCAGCGTCGGCTTGAAGCCCGGTAGCTCAATGCCGTCCGGCTCCACGTACTCTCCCTCGGCAGTCTGGATGTCCTTCGGAAAGTCTATGAGCACCGGTCCCGGCCGCCCGGTGCGCGCGACGTGAAAGGCCTCTTTGACGATCCGTGCGATGTCGCGCACGTCCATCAGTTGATAGTTGTGCTTCGTGACCGGCATCGTGATCCCGGTCGTGTCGGTCTCCTGGAAAGCGTCGCCGCCCATCATGTTGGTCGGCACCTGCCCGGTCAGACAGACGATGGGCACCGAGTCCATCAGCGCCGTCACAATGCCCGTCACCATGTTCGTCGCGCCCGGTCCGGAGGTCGCCATCGCCACGCCTACCTCGCCGGTCGCCCGCGCATACCCATCGGCCATATGGGCCGCGCCCTGCTCATGCCGGCACAAGATATGACGCAGATCGTAGTCACGCAGGAAGTTGTAGAAGGGCATAATCGCCCCACCAGGCTGCCCGAATACGACCGAAACCCCCTCCCGCACCAGCGCCTCGCAGAGGATTTGGGATCCATTCAGTTTCATCGTTCCTTCCCTCCTGTGTACCCGACGTGATCCGACCCGGCCGACCGGCTAACTATTTCTCGCAGACAACTCCGTCGCTGTCTCCGTCACGCGCCGACGGGACGAGGGCAGCGGGGAAACCGCGCCCCGTTCCTTTCGCTCCCAGCACCCGCTCCACCCCAGCCTTCTCAGCCGCGTCACAACTCTCGAAAGTCGGTTGTGGCTCCGGTGTTGGTTCCGTAGTCGGCTGCACCGTTGGCTCCTGAATCGCGGTAACTTCAATCCGGTACTGCGGCGGAACCAGCTTCGACCCGGGCTTCACGTAACCGGCCTCGTTCATAGCCTTGTTGACCTGGAACTCCTGACCGTCCTTCTCAATGTAGACATAGGCCAGCAACCGCCCAAAGCTATCTCGACCATTACCCTCCGTGTAGTTGATCTCCAGACGAGCCATTCCCCCAACCAGCAATTCCTGATTGAACCGGCGGGCCTCGTCGTATCCCGGCTGGCCTCGTTCCGGCGTATCCACGTCCCGATACCGGACCTTTTCTTCGACCTCACGGTAGCGAACGACGATAGTATCACCGTCAATGACGCGCACAATAGGAACGATGTTCTCGTCCGGCGTTGGTGCAGCCCCAGGTGTTTGCGCCGCACCGCAGGAGTCCAGAATCAATGCCCCGACAACAACCGCCATGATGGCGACGAACCTACGGTAGCGAGCCACCAATCCCTCCTCGGCAGTCACAGTCACTATAGCGTCCCTGCCCCTATTCCACAACACCGTTGCACAATACGGGACAGTCACGGCACAAAAAAAGTCTCCCACCCGAGGGGCGAGAGCTTACTGGCGATTCCCGCGATACCACCCTACTGTTGGTGTAGCGAGCGCACGCGACTGCCCGGCACGACATCTGCGGTATCCGCAGTACCGCCTTGAGAATCAGAAAACCCCCGTCCCGAGGACGAGGGCTGCGAATCGACGCTCCCGCGGTACCACCTCAGATTGTGGGCAGCCGCCGGCTTGCCACACCATCTCGTAATTCTTGTAACGGATGCCTTACGGCTCGTCTGCTACTACTCTGCGCCGCCTGCTTGTCGGAGCAATTTCGTAGCAGCAACTCGGAGGCGAGTTCGAGGCACGATACTACTCGTCACTTACACTCCCGCCAGCTCGCACCAACCGCTGGCTCTCTGAGGGAGGGCAAGTAGCCTCTACTACTCCCCGTCATCGCTTCATATTGAGTTTGTAAACGGCTCCTGCGGAGCACACTCCGCACCATCGCCAAGTATAGCCTCACCCAGGCGGACTGTCAACGCGGCCTGTTGGCGACCACTCCCTCCTGCACGCTGACTACCTCGCCATTACCGGTTGCCGTGGTGAACGAGGTATCGCGGGCCACGTGACTCACGTCCTTGATCCGCTCGATCCGTTGGATCAGACGCACTAGCTGATTCACGTCCGTGACCTCAACCGTGACAAAGAAGGTGGCCGCCCCGCTCTCGGTCGTCACCCGCAAGTCCACAATGTTGATCTTGTCCTCGGCCACAATCGTGGTCACGTCCCGCGCCAGCCCCGGACGATCCCCGGACTCTACACGCAGGGTAATCGGATAGACCTGCTGGTGAGTTGCGCCCCACTCGACATCAATCAGCCGCTCGCGCTCTGCCGTTGACTGCACGTTCGGGCAGTTGTGGCGATGCACGGTCAGGCCCCGTCCGCGCGTGATAAACCCCACAATCGAATCGCCGGGCACCGGATTGCAGCAGCGCGCGATGCGTGTGAAGAGATCACCTACACCAGAGACGGTCACGCCGGCGGTGGGCGGGCTGCTCGGCGTACCCAGAATTTGCGGCGTCTCGACTTCCGGCACTTGCAGGCCGAACTTGCTGACCACCTGATGTGGGCTGAGACCACCATAGCCCACGACCGCGAACAGCGTCTCCACGCTGGCGACCCGCAACTCCGAAGCGGCAGCCGCCAGTGCCTCCGGCTCGATGCTACTGAGTTCCGGCAGGCCGAGCCGCTGCAACTCCTTTGCCACCAGCTCCCGGCCGCGGGCCGCGTTCTCCTCCCGCTGCTGCCGCTTGAACCACTGCCTGATCTTCGAGCGGGCGTGGGCCGTGCCTACGACGTTGAGCCAGTCTCGACTGGGACCGCGGTCAGGTCGGCCGGTCAAGATTTCGACAATGTCGCCATTCTGGAGCTGGTACTCCAAGGCCACCAGCCGCGAATTGACTCGCGCACCCGCGTAACGGTGCCCCAGATCGGTATGGATGCGGTAGGCGAAGTCGAGTGGGATGGCCCCGGCCGGCATCTCCTTAATGTCGCCGCGCGGGGTGAAGACGAAAACCTGGTCCTGGAAAATGTCCGTCTTGAGCGCTTCCACGAAGTCCTCGGCACCCACTTCTCCCTGCCACGCCATCAACTGCCGGAACCACGCCAGCTTCACATCGAACTCTTCGTTGATCTGCGGCCGCCCCTCTTTGTAGCGCCAGTGTGCCGCGATGCCGTATTCGGCGACCTTGTGCATCTCCTGCGTGCGGATTTGCACCTCCAGCGGCTGGCCCGCCGGACCGATTACGGCCGTGTGCAGCGACCGGTACATATTCGGCTTGGCCCGCGCAATGTAGTCGTCGAACTCGCCGGGGATCGGCGTCCACAACCGATGCACGACGCCGAGGGCTGCGTAGCAGTCCGCCTCCGAATCCACCAGCACCCGCACCGCGAGCAGGTCGTACACCTCCTCGAAAGGCACGTTCTTCCGCAGCATCTTGCGGTGGATGGAGTAGAGATGCTTTGGCCGGCCGCTCACCTTGGCCGCCAGGTTGAGGGCGGCTAGCTCATCGCTCAGGAGGGCGAGCGCGTGGTGGACGTAGCGCTCGCGCGTCTCACGCCGCATCGCCAGCAGGCGCTTCAACTCCTGGTACCGCTCGTAATCCAGGTAGTAAAAGGCGCCGTCCTCCAGCCGCCACTTCAACTCCCAGATACCGAGGCGGTGGGCCAGCGGCGCGTAGATTTCGAGGGTTTCCTGCGCGATACGCCGCCGCCGCTCGATGGAGAACGGCTCCAGCGTGCGGATGTTGTGGAGACGGTCGCACAGCTTGACCAGCACCACTCGGATGTCCTGCGCCATGGCCAGGAACATCTTGCGGAGGTTTTCGGCCTGCTCTTCCTCCAGCGTTTCCCAGGCAATCCGCGTCAGCTTGGTCACACCGTCAACGAGCAGCGTGATCTCTTTGCCGAATCGGGCCTCGATCTCGCCGAGCGTGAGCGCCGTGTCCTCGGGAACGTCATGGAGGAGACCGGCGGCGACGGTCGCGCAGTCCAGGCGCAGCTTCGCCAGCTCCAGCGCAACGGCGAGCGGATGCTGGACAAACGGCTCACCCGACCGCCGGAATTGGCCATCGTGCGCGGCCGCGGCCATGTTGTAGGCCCGGCGCACGACCGCGGCCTCGTCTGCCGGAAGGTAGCTCCGCAGCTCGGCGAGCAGGTCGTCCAGCCGCAGCGCACCTTCAGGAGTTTGCGCCCCAGCAGCCCCGTTGAGCGCGTGCTCGACCTCGACCGCTTCCTCAATGTGGATTGCCACCCAACTGCCTCCGCCCCCACACTCGCCAGCAGCACCCTACGGTGACCGGAACAATGACGGCACATCCCCACGTGACCGATTATATCAGGCGCTCCAAGCGCCACCGCCTCCGGCTTGCACCCTTTCGCAGCCCGGAATAGCGGTAAACGAGCCGGTCAACGTCACTAATGCCCTTCCCTAGCCAGCGCCGGAGGCCGCAAAGAGCGCTCCAACGGCCTCATTCCTCAATAGCAGCGGCAGTCGGGCCCGACTCATCGGCGGCCGGCAGCATCCGCCGACCACGCCAGAGGTAGAGCGTCGCCAATGAGCGGTACGGCCGCCAGCGCGCGCCGCGCCGCCGCACCATGTCCTCGTCGGGCATGGCGGGCAATCGGTCGAGGCGCTGCACCGCTTTGCGAATCCCGAGGTCGCCGGCCGGCAGGATGTCCGACCGGCCGAGCGAAAACAGCAGATACAGCTCCGCCGTCCAGCGGCCGATGCCCTTGACCGTCATCAACTGCGTAACGGCCTCATCGTCGCTGAGGCTCGGTAGTCGTTCCAGATCGAGCCGACCATCGGCCAGGCGCGCCGCCAGATCGAGGACATAGCGCGCCTTGGCGCGGGAGAGTCCGGCGTGGCGCAACTCCTCCGGTGTGCTGGCGAGGAAGTGCTGCGGCTCGAAGCCGTAGTCATCCGCCGCGTCGGCAGCCGCGGGTACCGCCAGATGATCCGCAACCCGCGCCAGGATAGCGTCGGCCGCCTGCACGGAAATCTGTTGGCCGACAATGGCCGCCACCAAGGCGCTGAACCCCTGCTCTCGCTGCGGGATCACGGTCAGCGGCCCCACGCCATCGAGCACGACACCCAGCGCCCGATCTACGCACCGAAGCTGCGCCACGCCGGCCCGGCGCACCGCCGGATCGTGGAGGTCAAGCGGTTGGGGAACAGGAGACATTCCCGGCTCCGACCTGTCACAACGTTGCATCTCCACGTCTAGTACACCCTCGATCTCCCAGCACAATAATGTTGACTCATTTAATCACACCTGCGTATACTCATCGTGCCGTGAGGTGCCCACCCCGGCCAAGTGGGTGCCTGGCCGTCTCCAATAGGAGCAGCGGTATCTGCTCTCGCGTGGACAACTACCTCGGCATCGTGTACGCGCGTCCATGCAGTCGCGCGTTGATATTAGCACGCCGACTCCCTTCGCTCGCTCCCACCGCATGCCCTCAGACGGATACCGGCACTTGAAAGCCAGGTCCTCACGGGCATCCAGGAAGAGTGGCCCCCAGAAGGAGGCATCCGGACAATGCCATTTCCTGACCCCTTGTCTGCGCCTATCACCAGGCAGTGGTCGGACCTCAAAGTGCCGGACGAAGAGGTGCTTTTGTCGGCAACCTCGGATATCCGGGCAGACGGGAGATTCGGCGACCGCTGGCTGGTGGTGACGGATCAGCGGGTCGTCGTGCTCCCGCATCAGGATGCTGACCGCAACGGCTTTCTCGCCGTGCCCATGAGTGCGATCTCCTCCGCCACCACATCTCAGCATGTCGGCGGCGGTCTGCTGGAGGTGGAGCGCGACGGCCTGGTCATTCCGGTCGTGGAGTATTCCAGCTCCTTAGCCCCCAAGTTCGCCGAGGTGGCCCGCGGTATTCAGCAAATCGCCGAGGGCAAGCCGCTTGCGATTACCGACGAGTTGCCCAAGGTGCGCTGCGACACCTGTGGTCGTCTCTTGCCGGAAAAGAACGGCCTCTGCCCACGCTGCGTCAATAAGGGTGCCATGGTGGCGCGGCTCGCCCGCTACGTGCGCCCCCATTGGCCGCTGGCAGCCGCCCTCGCCGTGCTGTTCGTCACCAAGACGGGCATGAACCTCCTCCCGCCACTCATCACCAAGATCATCATTGACAGCGTACTCCTGCCGCCTGCCCCTACCGCGGAAACCGGTACGCGGCACGGCGATATCGGCTTTCTGGCGCTCTTGGTGCTCGCAATGGTCGCCGCCGGCCTGGCCAGCAACGGCCTGCAAGCCGCCACCGGCTGGGTATCCGGCGCGCTAGGTTCGCGCATTATCGCGGCTGTACGTAGTCAGGTCTATCGCCGGCTGGAGCGCCTGTCGCTCTCGTTTCACGGCAAGCGCGAGCAGGGCGTCTTAATGTCGGTGGTCATGGACGACACCATGAGTCTGAACTTCTTCATGATCGAGGGGGTGCCCTATCTCGTCACCAACACCCTCATGCTCACCGGAATCGTCATTGTGCTGTTGCTCCTGAACTGGCAGCTCACGGTATTCATCCTGCTTCCTGCGCCGCTGGTGGCCCTCGGTGGCGGCGCCATCTGGCGGCGCTTTCGCGGCATGTATCGCCGCCTGTTCCTGAGCCGCGGCATACTCAACGCCCACCTCACCGAGTCGCTAGCCGGTATCCGGGTTGTCAAGGCCTTTGCCCAAGAAGAGGCCGAAATCGGCCGCTTTGACCGGCACAACGACGATCTGACCGGCCGCACCATCACCGCCGCGCGCGCCTGGTCTACTTCGTCTGCCGGGCTGGATTTCCTTACCGGGGCTGGCGTATATTTGCTCTGGTTTGCCGGCGGCGTCGCGGTGGTCGGCGGCGACCTGACCCTCGGCGAGTTGACCTGGTTTCTCGGCTACCTCTGGCTCATCTACGGCCCCCTCCAGTGGGCCACCCAAGTCTACAACTGGTTCTCACAGGCCGCCGCCGGCGCCGAGCGTGTGTTCGAGATCATTGACCAGGAGCCCGAGCCGTATCACGCCCCCGGCGCGCTGGCCCTGGCGCCTATCGAGGGCGCCGTCGAGTTCCGCGACGTGACCTTCGGCTACGATCCCAGCAAACCGGTCTTGAAAGACATCTCGGTCTCTATCGAGCCGGGGGAGATGATCGGCTTAGTCGGCAAGTCGGGCGTCGGGAAGACGACCTTCACCAACCTGATCTGCCGCTTCTACGATCCTGACCACGGAACGGTCCTCATTGACGGTCACGATATCCTGAAACTCGACCTGGAAACGTTACGTAACCAGATTGGGATTGTCCTCCAGGATCAGTTCCTGTTCAACGGCACCATCGCCGACAACATCCGGTACGCGAAACCCGAGGCCGGACCGAGCGAGGTCATCGCGGCAGCACGCGCCGCCAATGCCCACGAGTTCATCGTGGCCCGGCCCGATGGCTACGATACCCGCGTCGGTGAACGAGGTGGCAAACTCTCCGGTGGTGAGAAACAGCGCATCGCCATCGCGCGCGCCATCCTGCGCGATCCGCGCGTCCTCATCCTCGATGAAGCGACCTCGAACGTAGACACCGAGACAGAGCACCAGATTCAAGAAGCCCTGGCTCGCCTCACCAAGGGGCGCACGACCTTTGCCATTGCCCACCGCCTCTCCACGCTGCGTAATGCCGACCGCCTCATCGTCTTCGAGGACGGCAAGGTCACGGAGATTGGCACCCACGACGAGCTATTGGCGCAGCGAGGTATTTACTATAAGCTCGTACAGATGCAGCAGGAGATTTCTCGCATCAGGGCAGTCGAGGGCTAGCCGGGGACTGGTGCGCCTCACTCCGCCCCCCTCTACAAGTAGAGAGGGAGTCCGCCGCCCACCCGACAACCTCAACCGGCAGGCACATCGCGGCCAGCGATTTTGACGTGGCAGAGGCACAAACCGGTCGCCTTTACTCTCGAATATCCTACACTCACAGCGCGGCACGTACCCTATACTACCGTCGGAAAGGAGCCACTATGCTCAACAACCGGATCATCGAGCGCGCCAGCCGAGGCGAGAAGGCCCTCGGACTGGGCCTGAGCCAGCCCTCCGGCGAACTTGTGGAGCTTGCCGGGCGGATGGGTCTCGATTTTGTCAGCTTCGACGGCCAGCACTCGCCCTATCCGCCCGACGTCATCGAAGATATGTGCCGCATCGCCAGCGGCTTCAACCTCACCGTGACGTCGCGCATCGCCGACGGGCAGGAAAGCACCATCCTGAGCTACCTCGACCGGGGTGTTCAAGGCCTCGTGATCCCCAACCTGCAAACCCGTGCGGAAGCCGAGTCCTGGGTCAAGTACAGCTTCTACGCGCCCCAAGGGCTACGCAGCGCCGCCAGCTTTCGGGTGAGTATGTTCCAAACGGAGCAAAGCCGCCCGCAGCTCTACGCCGAGATCAACGCCGCGACGCTCATCATCCCCCAGATCGAGAGCATCACCGCGGTAGAGAACCTCGACGAGATTCTCAGCGTCGAGGGGATTCACTATTTCGCCGGCGGCCTCCAGGACATGGCCCAGTCGCTTGGACTGCCCGGCCAGCCGAATCATCCCCAAGTCCAGGAAGCATACGCCCGCGCCACCGAGAAGATTCATGCCGCCGGCAAACACTGGCTCGATGAGGTCACCGAGAGCCTCAGCCTCTTCATGCATACGCGGGCCGGGCTCGGCGACCTGCTCAGAAAACATGGACGCGAGCCACAGATCAGTTACAACTAAGGCCCATTGGCACCCCACACATCCGCAACCTGCTACCCTAAGCTGTATCCATCAGGTACTCTTTGAGCACAATTGCGGTGCTTGGGTATCTGCAATGAGCCTGGCGATTGGCGGCGCTCCTGCCGCCGTAGCGATGGCGCGAGGGAAGTCCGTGCATCGTAGCCAGCAGACGCAGGAGGATTGAGCGATGAGCGCACAAGCTGCAACTGGTAACGATGATGTCCGCTATGAACCGAATGAGCGACCGGCACATATCCTATCCGTTGGCCTCGGCTTCCAAGCCGCCATGCTCACCCTGGCCGGGATCGTACTCACGCCCGCCATTGTGATCCGGGTGGCCGATCAAGGCGAGTCCTACTTGAACTGGGCAGTCTTCGCCGCGCTCGTCATCAGCGGCCTGAGCACGATCCTCCAGGCCGTTCGGGTGGGGCGCTTCGGTGCCGGGCACATCCTCATCATGGGCACCTCCGGCGCTTTCATTGCGGTTAGCGTCGCAGCCCTCGTGGAAGGTGGGCCAGGACTGCTCGCCATCCTCGTCATCATCTCGGCGGTGTTCCAGTTCGCGCTGGCTGCTAGGCTCTCCTTCCTCCGGCGCCTCATCACACCCGTCGTCGCCGGTACGGTCATCGCGCTCATCGCCGCGACCGTCATGCCCATCCTCTTCGACATGCTGACCACCGTCCCCCGCGGCACTCCGGCGGCAGCCGCCCCAGCAAGCGCGGCGGCAACCCTGCTGGTCTCAGCGGCGCTCGCCCTCCGCGCCTCCGGTATCTGGCGGTTGTGGGCACCGATCATCGGGATCGCCGTCGGCTATGCGGTTGCCGTGTGGCTCGGCCTTGCCGACTTCTCGGCAGTGGTCGCGGCGGGCTGGGTAGGCATCCCCGACCCAAGCGCCTGGCCCGGACTGGACCTGAGTTTTGATCGCGGCTTCTGGGTGCTGTTGCCCGCATTCGCCTTCGTGACCCTCGTCGGTGCCATCGAGACGATCGGCGACAGCGTCGCTATTCAACGGGTCTCGCGGCGCAATCCCCAGGCCACCGATTACCGCACGGTCCAAGGCGCCGTCAACGCCGATGGCGTCGGTAACCTGCTCTCCGGCATCGCCGGCACGGTACCTAACACGACCTATTCGTCGAGCGTTCCCTTCGTCGAGCTTACCGGGGTCGGTGCCCGCAGCGTCGGGGTGGTAATCGGGGTTGTCTTCCTTGCGCTGGCCTTCCTCCCCAAGGTCACGGCCTTTCTGCTCACCATTCCCAACCCCGTCGTCGCCGCCTACGCGATCTTGTTCATCGGGCTGCTGTTCGTGCAAGGGATGAAGATTGCCCTCCAGGATGGAGTTGATTACCGCAAGGCCACGATCATCGGCCTCGCGTTCTGGATTGGCACGGGCTTCCAGAACCAGGCCATCTTTGCGGACCAGCTCGGGTTTGAGTTGGGCACCTTGCTCGGCAACGGCATGACGGCCGGCAGCATCGTGGCCCTTGTGCTTACTATGTTCGTCGAGTTGACCAGCGCGCGGCGCCGGCGTCTCAAGACCGACCTAGACATGGCTTCCCTGCCCCAGATAGACGAGTTTCTCCGCGAGTTCGCCAACAAGAGCGGCTGGGACGAAGCGGCGACGCAGCGACTCGCCTTGGTCGGTGAGGAGACCCTCACGAACTTGCTCAGCCAGGACGACGACGAGGACGCTGCACCGCGGCGCCTGCATATCGTCGCGCGCCGCGACCGTGGTGTAGCAGAATTGGAATTCCTGGCCGCCTCCGACGAAGACAACATTGAAGACCACCTGGCGCACTTGACCGAGCAACGGCCCGAGATCACGGACGACGAACGCCAAATCTCGTTCCGCCTCCTACAGCACTACGCCTCGTCCGTGCGGCACCAGAAGTATCACGACCTCGACATCGTGACGGTCCACGTCACAAACGTCAGTTAGCACTGCGGCACTGGGCGATCCACAAACCATCGGGTGGCCGGACCGCTGCCGACTGTTGCGCCGAGACAATGCGGCAGCCCGGCCACTGGCGAAACCCGGTTGGTCAGCGATGCACACGCAGTTACCTCGCAACCACCTGCGATCCGTAGGTGCCATGGCCCTCATCCTGCTTATGGCGCTCGGGTGTGGTGAAGCAACTCCCCGTCAGTACGAGACCACCAAATCGAACGACACTGTGCAAGTCTCGGTGATCAGACCGGCCCTGTCCGACGCAGCCCTCGCTGGCGAAGTGCTGTTCAACGCCAACTGCTCACTTTGTCATGGGGCCAATGCTGCCGGCACTCACCAAGGCCCGCCGCTGATCCATAAAATCTATGAGCCAGGCCATCATTCGGACTTCAGCTTCCGCAACGCGGTCCGTCGCGGCGTGCGCCAACATCACTGGCAGTTCGGCGACATGGCTCCCGTTGCCGGCATATCCTCGGAGGAAGTGGATCAGATCATCTGCTACATTCGGGAGATGCAGCGCGCCAACGGCATCTTTGATGGTGACGCTTTTGGAACGCAGTGCTGATCCGAGCAGTCTGCGGTGCGGATAAGCGGTGGCTTGCAACGGGAGATATGCCGAGATTCCGTCTCCCTTGCATAACTTCGCAATGGCGCCAGCGCTATTCTTTCTAGGTCTACTCTTCACCCGACCCGAACCGGATGCGGAACCGGCTGATTGAACAGGTAGCCCTTCTCGTTGAAGGGAATCTCGGCTGGTTGGGTGTTACCCGCCGCGTCGGTGGCACGAGTCATCACGGTGTACTCGCCCGGTTGCGCGTCCCATTCAAGCTCGAACATCGCCCACGAGTACTGCACCTGCGGCCCTCGCACCGTCGCGTCCCGCCAGGACCGTCCTGAATCGATGCTCCACTCCACCTGCCGCAATGGCCCGGCCGGCGAGTGAGCATAGCCACGGATACGGTGCAAGCCGGCCCGTAGCTCGGCCGGCCAAGGCAGCGCCAGCGCGCTCTTTATCGCCTGGGTAGTGACCACTTGGCCCACCGCTTCACCTTCGGGCGGATAGTCGTCCCCGATGAGCACATACGACGTGGTGTTGTTGCGCGTCCACAGACGCTCCGCCGAGACAACGATCCGGCCGAGCCACTTGACGCTGGTGCTGCCTACCCATCCGGGCACGAGCGCCCGTAGGGGGAAACCGTGATCTTTGGGCAGAGCGGCGCCGTTCAGCGCGTAGGCCAGCAGCGTATCCGGGTGCAGCGCCTTCTCGACCGGTATGACGCGGCGAAAGCCCGCCTCCGGCGACTCCGTGTCCTGCCCGATCAGCAGCACGCTGACCGCCTGCTCGGTGATTCCGGCCAGCCTGAGTACCTCCCCCAGCGAAACACCATCCCACTCACCGTTGCTCACACCCCCCGTTCTCCATTGGGTGCCCGCTGCCGCCCGCCCCTGCACCAGATCGAACATCGCCCGCTGATTGCCAGCGCATTCCAGGTAGGAGACCAGAGTACGCCGTGGCAGGTTCCGTATGTCGTCGTAGGTCAGCTCCAACGGATTCGTAACGGCGTCGCCTGTAACCGACAGCCGCCAGTTGGCTACGTCCACGTCGAGACTGACCGAGTTATTGCGAACAAAGAACAGGTGGTTAGGCGTAATCAGCCCCTCCATATGCTCCAGGCGAGCCTCCAGACTCTTGCCATCATCGTGGACGACGAACGGCGCTGTGTCCTTGAACCACGCCTTCACATCCCCCGCATCGGAAGCCGCCGGCGCCGCCCGCCGCCCGCCTGGACCGGTGCATGCCGCCAGCACAGCCGCCGCACCCCCGACAGAGAGCAGCTGCAAGAACTGACGCTGATCCATGCCCCGCCCCCGCGCCAACGGCCAAAGCCGCGCCGCTTCCGCCGCGACCTTCTCCGGCCCGCCACGCTCGTGCTCTACAGGCATGTCGCCCCCCCGAGTAGGTCTCACTGAGGGCCGTTGCCTCCGCTGAGGCGCCGCCACGCCCGCCGCCCAATTGCCGCCACCTGCCGCACGTCCTCCGCGCCCAGCAGCCACAGCGCCCCGGCGTACACGCTCATCCCCACCACGCCAGCGCCGACCAGCAGTAGCCCCCACACCGGCACCGGCAGCCCCGCCGCCGGCGTCAGCACAGCGCGGTCGAGCGCGAGCAGCACTCCGGCCATCGCCGCCGCGGCCACCCCGACCCCCAGTGCCGCCCGGCTCAACCCTGCATCACGTACAGCGTGCCACAACCGTCCAGGCCCTTGGCTGGCAGGACGCTGTACCCCCGGCACCATGCCATCCACCACCCGCCAGAGCAGCGCCGCCAGGATGATGCCGTGCGCCGAGTTCTGCACCGTGTTGGCGAACACCAGCGCCGGCATCCCCCACTCGTCCACCAGCGCCAGCGCCACCACGACATAGAGGCCGGCCGTGACGACGCCCACCAGGACGGGCGTCCGCGTGTTCTGCAAAGCGTAGAAGGCCGCAATCAAGACCTGATCTATCGCCACGAACGGTAGCTGCGGCGCATAGAACAGCAGCGCCAGCGCCGTGATGTCCGTGCTGTCGGCGGTGAACGCGCCGCGCTCGAACAGCAGCCGCACGACCGGCTGGTGCAGGACGAGGAGCGCCACCGTCAAGGGTGCGATGCACAGCAGCGCCAGCCGCAGCGTGAGCGCCAAGGTCGCCCGATAGGCCGCGAGGTCCGGCGGCTGCTCCGACGCGCCTGCGGGCAGCCCCTCCGGCTTGCCGGCCCGCTGCCAGGCCACCACCGCCGCCGCCTGCTTGGACAACACCGGCAGCGTCGCAAAGGACAACGCGGTCGCCACCAGGCCCAGCGGGAGCTGGACCAGCGTCGTCGCATAGCGCATAGCCGCGATACTGCCCGCACCCGTCTGCGAAGCCAGCCGCGTATCGAGCGACGTGACCCCCGCCGAGACGACCAGCCCCCCGGCGACCGGCGCGTACAGCCGCACGATCCGCCGCAGCGCCGGATGCCGGAAGTTGGTGAGCGCACGCCACCGCACACCGCGCAGCGCCGGTGACTGCGCCGCACATTGCAGCGCCGCGCCGGCCAGCAAGCCGAGCACCAGGCCGCCGAGGCCAAAGAACGGCGTGAGCAGCAGCGCACCGGCAATAATGCCGACGTTGTAGAGCGCGGTGGCAAAGGACGGGCGCACGAATCGCTCGCGCGCATAGTGTGCCGCCATCAGCACGCTGGCAATCCCCAGCATCGCCACCGACGGCATCGCCAGCCGCACCAGGCGCATACCCAGGTCCTGCATCTCCGGTGCAAAACCCTCGCCCATGAAGGCCATGATCTGCGGCGCCGCCACGATCAGTAGCCCCACGACCGGGATCAGCACCAAGAGTGCCGCGCCCACAGTCGCACCCAGCGCACCCGCCAGCCGGTCCCGCCGCTCATCCGGCCGGTTCCCCCCATCCGTTGCCTCTTTGCCCGGGAGGGCAGGGCCGGTCGTGTCGTCACGCGCGTATTCGCTGAACACCGGCACCAGCGCGGCCGTCAACGCACCGCCTATTAGCAGGTCGTAGACCATCGTCGAGACCCGGCTGATGACCCCAAAGATGGAGGCGTGCGCCGAGGCGCCGAACAGGGCCGCAATAGTCTGATCGCGGACGAGGCCGAGGACCCGACTGGCGAGGTTGCCCACCATGACCAGGCTCGCCGCCGTCGCCACCCGCCGGGGCACATCGCTACTAGCTTGTGTTGACATTTGAGTTGGATGGCGGTGCCAGCCCCATTTCGTCATTCCGGCGGAATCCAGGTACCTGGGATCGCAGCCAGCATACCTGCCCTGGATTCCCGCTTTCGCGGGAATGACCAGGAAATGGCGTAGTCAGCGGCGCAACCCTCGCCGCGCCAAGTCTGCCATCCGGGCGATGAGCGCCGACGTCGAGGCGCCCGGCACGCTCGGCACCAAGCGCACCACCCCGCCACCCCGGCGCACCGCGGCCGCCTCCGGGAGCCGCGCCTCATCCACGCCGCCGGGTCCGGAGCCGGCGTAGTCGGCGCCCTTCACGTAGACATTCGGGCGCAGTGCCTCCACCAGCCGCACTGCCGTCGGCTCGTCGAAAATCGTCACCGCGTCCACCATCCTGAGCGCCGCGAGTAAGGCCGCCCGCTCCTGTTCCGGCACCAACGGTCGGCCCGGCCCTTTCAACTGCGCCACCGAACGATCCGAGTTCACCCCCACCAGCAGACAGTCACCGAACGACCGGCCGACGGCGAACGACTTCACGTGACCGACGTGCAGCAGGTCGAAGCAGCCGTTGGTCAGCACCACCCGCTGCCCCCGCCGCGCAGCCGCCGCCCGCCACGCACACACCTCCTCCAGCGTCAGCACCCGCCCCGTCATCCCGCCTTCCCTCTCCGCTATTCCCGCGTAGGCGGGAATCTACGTCCCCCCGCTGCGCGGGGGGACCATAGGGGGGCCATCCCAGCGATCAACAACCGCCAGCAGCTCGCCCGCAGACACCGTCGCCGTGCCCACCTTGGCGACCACCACCCCGGCCGCCAGGTTGGCCAGCACGGCCGCCTCGCGGGAGCTACCCCCCGCCGCGAGGCCCAACGTAAACACCGCCGCAACGGTATCACCCGCGCCGGTGGGATCGGCTACCCCGCTGCTCGGTTGCGCCGGCAGGTGCAACGGCGCGCTGTCGTGCGTGTACAGCGCCATGCCCTCCCGCCCGCGCGTCATCAGCACCGCTTCCGCCTCGCTGCCCGCCAGCAGATCGGCACCAGCGCGATCAAGCTCGGCCGGCGAGGTAATACTGCGGCCGAGCGTCGCCTCCGCTTCCGGCTGATTGGGCGTCAGCGCCGTCACACCCTTGAACCGCAACAGATCACTATGTGCATCCGCCACCATGATTGCGCCGGCTTGACGCGCCAGCGCAATCCCCTCGGACACCGCGGTCCGGTGCATCACGCCGTTCTCGTAATCCGACATCACCACAGCGCCCGGTCTCCCCGCCGTCGGCCGCAGGCCCTCGCGCAGCCGGCTCATCAACGACTCCAGCACCGCGCCGGCCACTGGCTGCCGGCTCACGCGGTCAACCCGCATGAGCAGCTGCTGAACCTGCTGCTGCAATCCCCCCGCCCAGATACGAGTCTTCGTTGTCGTCGGACGCGCCGGATCCACCACCAAGCCGGCCACATCAATACCCGCCGCGCGCAACCGCTCCCTCAGCAGATCGCCTATCGCGTCGTCACCCAGCACCCCACACACGCTGACCGACGCCCCCAGCGCCGCGGCATTGGCCGCCGCATTCGTCGCTCCACCCGGCAGAATAGTCCGCTCGTCCTCCTCCAAGACCAGCACCGGCGCCTCGCGGGCCACGGTCGCCGCCCGCCCGACGACCTGCTCGTCCGCCACAACGTCACCGAGCACCAGCAGCCGCTGGCCCCGCATCCCCTCCACAAGCTGCCGCAGCCGCCCCCCCGCAATATCCATCATCGCGCCATCCACCTTAACAGTGGTCAGTGGTGACAGGGACTACGCCCATCACCCACCATCGCGTCCGTCATCCCCACCTCTCATCCGTCATTCCCGCTTGCGCGGGAATCCACCCCTCGCCACATGGTGGCGAGGGGGCCGGGTGACGGGCCAAAGGCGCACCACACCTGGCACTATCCGTGCGGCTGTGGCCCGTCAGCGGGTGAGGCCCTAATCCCCCACCAGCGCCCCCACCGCCGCCCGGTCCGGGAGCGCGACCTGAGCACCCATGGCGGTGGTCGCCAGCGCACCGACCGCACACGCAAACCGCACCGCCGCGTCGAGCGCCTGCCCCTCTGCCAAAGCCACCGCTAACCCGCCGACAAAGCCGTCGCCGGCGCCCGTCGTATCAATCGTGTCCACCCCCCACGCCGGTACGTGCCGCGCGCCGTCAGCCGTCGCCACGTAGGCGCCCTGGGGACCCACCGTGAGAATGACCTGCCCGTAACCTAGCCGCTGCAAGCCCTCGGCCCAACCAGCCGGCGATTCGGCAGTCAGCCCGGCGGCCCCGCCAACCAGCGCCGCCTCACCCTCGTTGACCACGAGCGTATCCACCACCGCGCTCCACGCTGCCGACAACGGCATCGCCGGCGCCGCGTTCAGGACGGTCCGGATACCACGGTCATGCGCCAGCCGGAAGGCGGCCAGCGTCGCCGCGGCCGGCACCTCGCACTGACCGACGACGACATCGGCGGCTGCCAGCAGCGCCTCCTGCGACGCTACGTCGTCCGCCGTCAACGCCATGTTGGCACCCGGCGCCACGGCAATTGCGTTCTCCCCCGCCGCATCCACAAAGATCAATGCCACGCCCGACGGCTCGCGCGGATCACGCCCCAGACCGGCCGTGTCAACGCCATACCGCCGCAGATTCTCGTGCGCCGCCGCCCCGAACGGATCGGCGCCCACCTTCCCGATGAACCGCACCGCTGCGCCGAGCCGCGCGGCAGCGACCGCCTGATTAGCCCCTTTACCGCCAGGGGTAGTGAGGAATGACCCACCACCGACCGTCTCACCGGGGCGCGGTAGGTGCGGCGTCTGTACCACCATATCGGTGTTCACACCGCCCACCACCACCACGACCGGCACCGTCCTTCTCACCTCACCCACCCCATCACAGCAGCCTACCCCAGCCAGCAGCAGCGCTCACCGTCCAGCACCCGAAGACATGCCCCAGCATTGTGGATTGTACGTCAGCGTAGCCCTGTAGCACTATCCACCGCCGCCATTCGCTGGCCGCCGTCAACCGAGGGAGCCGGGCGGCGCGGCCATGACCCCCTCCACGTGTACCCGCAACCGCTCGCGAAACCTCGCTGGCGCAAAGCGGTCCGCTTGCCGCCGGCATACCGCCGGATCGAACTGCGTCGGATCGAACGCAGTCATGGCCTCCGCCAGCGCCTGGCCCGTCGGCTCCGTGAAGAACGAGCCGGTCACGCCGGGCACGACCGTCTCCAACGCACCGCCCGCGCCATAGGCGATCACGGGTTTCCCCGCCGCGTTGGCCTCCAGCGGGGTCAGCCCGAAGTCCTCCTCCCCCGGAAAGAGCAACGCACGGCAGCCGGCCAGTAGCTCGGCAACAGCATCGTCGGACTGGTACCCCAGAAACCGCACCGTCGGACCGGCGAGCCGGCGCAGCCGCGCCTCTTCTCCCCCAGCGCCAACAATCAACAACTCCTGCTGCAAGGCGTTGGCAGCGGCAATCGCCAAGTCCACGCGCTTGTAGGCCTCGAAGCGCGACACCACGAGCCAGTAACGCCCCAGCGCTGGCACATGCTGGCGAAAGCGGTCGGTCTGCACCGGGGGATAGATCACCGTCGCCGGGCGCCGGTACACCCGCTCGATCCGCCGGGCCACGTTCCGCGAGATCGCCACAAACGAATCCACGCGGTCGGCCGCCGCCCGATCCCAGCGCCGGAGCGCCGCCCGCAACGGCCGCTCGCCCAGCCGCAGCGCCCGCGGCAACGGCTCGCGAGCGGTACCCGGCGCATAGCCCCACAGAAACCGCGGCGGTGTGTAGCAGTAGCACACGTGCCGCGCCCCCGGCGGCAGCGTGACAGCCTTAGCACCGAAGCTCGCCGACGAGAGCACGAGGTCATAGCCCTCCAACCGCAAGGCGCCGAACACCAGCGGTTGCCAAAGCGCATAGAGTCGCTGCCAGCACCGCCGGCCGGGCAACCGGTCCACCCAGGTCGGACGGATATCCATGCCGCGAAATGCGGCCGGTAGCCGGTCTCGCACGTAGAAGAGTGTGAACACCGGCGCCTGCGGCCAGATGGCATGCATCTCCGCCAGCGTCCGCTCGGCACCGCCGTAGACGTACAGATAGTCATGCACCAGCGCAACACGCATCGCACCCCGATTATAGTGCCCAGCGGCCAGTAGCCGGTTGGAGAGATGTGCGCTGCTATACTGGCACTGAAGGGGTCAGATTAGGATGATGTCGGCTGAGATGACCGGTTGGGATTGGGAATGATGCGCGAAGTGCCAGCGACGGAGGCCCCGGCCCGCTTGCCCGAACTGCTGCGGACGGTCGAGCGTGGCGAGACCATTGCGATCACGCGCCACGGCAAGGCGGTTGCCCAACTCGTTCCGGCCGTAGTTCAGGAGCACACCCAGCCGCTTCCGAGCGAGGATCAAGAGCGCACCCGACGGAAAGCAGCCATGGCGCGTTTCCTCGCACGCCGTCGTCGGTGGAGGCGCATCGAAATGTCTACCGAAGAGATTCTCGCCGCGCGCCATGAAGGCCATCGGTTTTGAGTGCGTTCGTGCTCGATGCGTCGGTAGCCGCAGCTTGGCTCTTCGATGACGAAACGACCCCGCGAGCGGATGCCGCGTTGACACGTCTCGAAGCCGGTGGAGCGCTTGTGCCACAACACTGGCAGTTGGAGGTGCGTAACGCCCTGCTGATAGCAGAGCGGCGGGGCCGTATTGCTGCGGACGAGGTGAATGAGCGCCTGATCAACTTGCGAGAGTTGCTCGTAAGCACGGACACAACTCCCGATCTGGAGGCCGCGTTCGCTTTGGCCAGAGCGCACGGCTTGACCTTCTACGATGCCCTCTATCTGGAGCTGGCGCAAAGACGCCATGCTGGATACTGCCCTCGGCCGGGCCGCCGCCGCCGGAATAGCGCTGCTCTGATGCGAGCACTGCACGCCGCGACCACTGCTGCTGCGGTGACGGACCGGGGGGAAGACCCAGTTCCCTGAGGTAGATACAAGCGATGTGTGGCATCTTCGGTGTGGCCGGCGCCGAGCGGTCGGCAGTGGAAATCACGGCGCTGCTAGAGCGCATGGCCGCCGCCCTCGTGCATCGCGGCCCCGACGATTGGGGTACCTGGCAAGACCCCGCGGCGCCCACCGGCCTGGGCATGACCCGCCTGAGCATCCTCGACGTGGCCGGCGGACACCAGCCGCTCGGCAACGAGGACGGCTCTATCCAGATCGTCTTCAACGGCGAAATCTACAACTGCCGCGAGCTACAAGCCGAGCTGGAGGCCAAAGGTCACCGCTTCGCTACGCGCACCGATACCGAGAGCATTGTCCACCTCTACGAGGAGGAAGGCGAGCGCTGCGTCGAACGGCTCGACGGCATGTTTGCCTTCGCCCTGTGGGATAGCCGGCGCCGGCGCCTGCTACTCGCCCGCGACCCACTCGGCAAGAAGCCGCTCTACTACGCCCAGCTTGGCGCAGAGCTGATCTTCGGCTCCGAATTGAAGGCGCTGCGGCTGCATCCGCAGTTGTCGGACGCGCTCGATCTGGAGTCCGTCAACACCTACCTCGCTCTCGGCTACACGTTAGCCCCCCGCACGATCCTGCGCGACGTGCGTCAAGTCCGGCCCGGCACGGTAGCTCTGTTTCAGGACGGTACCCTCCGCCAGCGGCGCTATTGGGAGCCGTCGCCGGGCCGCGATCCGTCCGCGCCGGCGCCGGATTCGGCGTCGGAAGCAGAGTACGTCGAGCAGTTTCAGGCGCTCATCGAGCAAGCCGTCCACAAACGCCTACTCTCCGACGTGCCATTGGGTGCCTTCCTCAGCGGCGGTATCGACTCCAGCACGGTGGTCGCCGCCATGCAGCGGCTCATCCCGGAGCAGGTCCACACGTTCTGCCTCGGCTTCGAAGAGCGCACCTACGGCGAGCAGACCTACGCCGCCACGGTCGCCAATCACCTCGGCACGGCACACCGCGAGCTGACGATGCCGATGAACAACGTGGTCGAGGACCTGCCGACGATCTTGTGGCACCTCGACGAGCCGATGGCCGATACCTCCGTATTGCCGCAGTACTACCTCAGCCGCTTCACCCGCCAACACGTCACGGTCGCTCTGTCCGGCGACGGCGGCGATGAAGTGCTGGCCGGCTACGTGACCTATCTCGCCAACCGCATCCGGCCCTGGTACCGCCTAATGCCTGGCCCGCTCCGGCGCGGTGTCGTCGCGCCGGTCGTGCATCGGCTGCCACCGTCCTATCACAAGGTCGGCTTCGACTACATGGCGCGGCGGTTCGTCGAAGGTGCGGAGCTAGAGCCGGACGCCGCGCACTACTGGTGGCGGGTGCTCTTCACCGACGACGAGCGGCAGCGCATCCTGGCCCCGGAGACTCGCCGGCTGCTCGGCGACCATGCACCGTTCGATGACTACCTCGCCGCCGCCCCCAAGCGGGACGAGTTCGCCGGCAACGACCGTTTCCTCTATCTCGACCTGAGCACCTATCTCCCGAACGACATCCTGGTGAAGGTGGACCGCACGAGCATGGGCAACTCGCTGGAGGCGCGAGCGCCCTTCCTCGACCGGCGCGTCGTCGAGTTCCTTCTGAGCGTCCCCCCCTCGCTCAAGCTCCGCGGCTTGACGCGGAAATACCTCCTACGCCGCGCCACCCAGGGGATACTCCCCAAGCACATCATCGCCCGGCGCAAGCAAGGCTTCAGCGCCCCGGTCGCCGTGTGGTTCCGCGATATGCTCGGCGCAACCCTCCACGATACGGTCCTGGCGCAACCGCTCCCGTGGTTCGATGCCCAGGCGGTGCGCGCGATGGCCGATGAGCACCTCGCCGGCCGGGCCGACCATGGCTACAAGCTGTGGGCGCTCGTCGTACTGCACCAGTGGCACGAACAGTCGCGCCGCCGGCTTGCCGCCATCCCCGACCACCCGGCCACCGCGCCGAAAGCCGCCCCCGTCAACAACTAGGCTTCGGGACACTGGCAATAGAAGGTGATGGCTTCCGCCGCAGTCCAGACCCTAGCCGCTGGATCGCGGCCTGCGCCGCAATGACGGTCCCGGCTCCCATGCGGGCCTGCCGAGCGGTGCGGTTAGCGCGACCTCGGCTTCCAAGCCATCTTCATGTAGACATCGCCGCGCTCCAGCTCGTCGAGCATCTGGCGCAGGCGTTTCTCCCGCGTGGCCTCGCGCTTGGCGCTCGTAATCCAGCCGATATAGTCGTTCCGCTGGTAGGGCGGACGACTCCGATACGCCTCCAGTAGCCCATGCTGCGCGAGGGCCTCCGCCATGAACGTGGGCATGGGGTAGCGCGGCCGGCGCGGCCGCGGCGCTCCCGTAGTCATCGCTGCCCCCGACTACTGCTCTAGCGAGACGCCACGCAGGTCGAGCCACGTGACGGGATGGATGACGTGGCCCTTGACGCTCTTGTGGAGCGCGTTGATGTTCGGCCAGTGGAAGGGGACGATGAGGCCGAACTCGTTCGAGACGATCTCCTGGATACGCCCGTAGATTGCCTTGCGCTGCGCCGGGTCCCGCTCGGCCCGGCCCTTGGCGATCAGCTCGTCCACCTCCGCGTTCTTGTGGAACGACTCGTTCCACTTGGCCTCGGAGTGCAGCATGATCGAGCACAGCTCGTCAATGTTGGGACGCCACTGCCAGTTGACGATGCAGAACGGCACCTTCAGCCACACGTTCGACCAGTACACGTTGTCCTCGTGCCGCTCGATCTTCAAGTTGATCCCGGCCTGCTTGGCCTGCTCCTGGTAGGCCAGCGCCAGCGCCTGGTGGTCGGGGCGCTTGGCATTGTTGTGCAGCACGATCTCTTGGCTGAAGTCAAAGCCCGCTTCCTCCAACAACCGCTTGGCCTGCGCCACATCCTGCCCGCGCGGGGCCAGCGCGTCGTTGTGCTCCGGCACGATGGGCGCAATCGGATCATCGTTCCCGAGCGACCCAAAGCCGGAGAACACCGCCTGCCGCAACGCCTCTCGATCCGCGATCAGCTTGAAGGCGGTCCGCACCCGGTTGTCTTGGAACGGCGCCAGCTGCGTGTTCGTCACGAGATCGGTAAACGCCCCGCTTTCCTTCACTGCCACGCTCGTATTCGAGTTCGACTGGAGCTGCGGCACGACGTCCATGCTCACGGTGAACATCATGTGGATGGAACCGCCAATGAGCGCCGCCGCCTGCGCGCCCTGCTCCTTCATCACTTGAAAATGCACCTCGTCCACGCGCGGGCGATCCGCCTGCCAATAGTCCGGGTTGCGGACGATGATCGTCCGCTCATCGGGCTTGAACTCCTGCATCTTGAACGGCCCCGTCCCCGACGGCTCCGACTTGAGCTGCTCCGGCGTGCGGTCACTCGCCACAATGGCCGCCTGCCGGGGCGCCATCAAGGCCGGGAACGTGGCATGGGGGCCTTTCAAAGCGAACCGCACCGTGTGCGGGTCCACCGCCGCAACGTCCTGGATCGGCTCCATCACACTGCGGATCGCCGACTTGGTCTCGGGATCGAGCAGCCGCTTGAACGTGAAGATCACGTCGTCGGCGTTGAAGTTTTTGCCGTGGTGGAACTTCACGCCCTGGCGCAGCTTGAAGGTCCACACAGTGAGGTCGTCGTTCGACGACCAAGACTCGGCCAGCTGCGGCTCGTATTCGAGCCGGGGATTCAGGTAGACCAGGTTATCGTGCGTATTCATGTTGAGGATATAGGCTTCGCCGTTGTTCATAATCGCCGGGTCCAACCCCGACGGCGTGCCCGGCGTAGCTACCCGCAGAATTCCGCCCGGCTGCGGCGCCGGCGTCGGCTGCTCGGCAGCCCGCTCCGGCTGCTGTTGCGGCGGCGGTGGCGTTGCCTCCTCGGTCGGCCCACAAGCGACCACGCCTACCGTCGCCGCTCCGGCGACGAGAAAGTGGCGACGATCCAAGCTCAAGCCATCAGCCATATCATGCTCCTTACGTTGCTGTTGCGCTGCACACAGTCAGCGCGAGAGTTTTCCTTGGATTCTCCATCAAGTCTGGCACAGCCCCTGCTTGACCAGAGGCATAGCCGCCACCGCGTCTGCTTCCGAGAGCCGCCCCTAGTCCGCCCGGTGGGTCCGCACGTATTCCATACTGCGCTGATACTGGTCCTCGGAGATGTAGCCCTGCGACATGTAGTAGGTGAGCATGACCGGCAGGCGCAGGATCGAAACCAACTGTATCCCATGTCGCCGCAAGCGGTCGCCGCCGCCCTGGTCGCGATCCACCAGCACAATGGCGTCTCGCACGCGCAGACCCGCCTCCGTGAGCACCCGCTGCGTTTCGAGGAAGCTCCCGCCGGTCGTCATCAGGTCGTCAACGATGAGCACCTGCTGGCCCGGCCGGTAGTGCCCCTCCAGCACCCGCTCCCGGCTGCCATCGTGGTGCGGGATCGCATAGATCATGGGCGTATCGCTCTGAATGGCGAACGCCGTCGCCAGGTGGAGACCGCCAAAGGGCACGCCGGCCACCAGATCGAAAGGCACGAAGCGCCCGCGCCGCCGGCCTAGCTCGGCCTGTGTCTCCTGCACAATCAACTCGGCTGCGCGACGGAGCACCTGCGGCACCCGCAGCAGCACCTTCACATCAATGTAGATGGGCGAGTGCCGAGTGCTGCGACCCAAGGTGAAGTCACCGAACTGCACGCCACCTTGCCGGTGCAACTCCTCGGCCAGCCACAGGTTGCTTACGTCGTCAACATCCACTGCGCGTCCCTGCCCTCGCGTAGTCACGGAATGGTACATGGCAGCCGCGCTGCGCCAAGCGGTCTCCCCTCTCCACAAGTGGAGAGGGGCCGGGGGTGAGGAGCTAATCCGCGAGGCTCTTGATGAACTCCACCAGCGCGTTCACGGTCTCGGGCTGGCTGATCGCCTCGTGATTGGCTTGGATGCCCCCCATCATCACCGCGCCCTGGTAGCCGCGGACGATCTTGGCATTCGGGTCCACGATCGACTCCACCAGGTATTCCTCGTCTACGACCACTTCCTCGCCGCGCTCCAATCGCTCCATCTTGGCAAATATGCCGACCAGGCTGGGTCCCACGCCGCCCGTGCGGCTTTCGACGTTGTGGCAGGCCTGACAACCATACTCCAGAAAGATGGCTTGACCCTGGGTCGCCAGCTCGGCGTCCACCGTGAACTCGAACAGCGGCCCGGTCTGCACCTCGGCCGCGTCCTCCCGCGGCGCCGGCACGCCGCCAACCCAGGCAACAACTCCGACGAGTGCCAGCGTCCCCATCGCCAGCGTGGTGTACCGCGACCGCTCGAAGCGCCGGTCCTGCACCGACAGCGCCTCACCCGTGATCGTCCACTGCTCTTCCCACTGCGTATAGCGGCGCGTGATCTGGGGCATCACCAGCGCCAGCACCCACAGGACCACCACCCCCGCGAGGATGAGCGCGGTAGCGGGCGCCGTGCGTCCCAGGCCGAGCATGACCAACGCCGCCACCAGCAGCGCCAGCCCGCCCCACCAGGCGCCGTGGCCCCAATACCGAAACTGCGCGTAGTGCAGCAGCACGCGCGGCGCTACCTGCAACAGGAGCGCGACGATGACACCGCCACCAACCAACGCCAGCATCGCTGCGACGGACTGGCCGATGGCGATGAGCAGGAGCGCCGCCGCTATGAGACCTACGCCGGCCCAGAACGTGATATGCCCGAACTGCTCTTCAAGCTCGTGAGTTAGGAGCAGGAACACCAGGCCAATGGACGCAGCGGCCACGACGCCGATCAGAAGCGCATCCGAGTTGCCGCCGAACGGGCCGACCATGCCCCCGGCCAACGCCCGGAAGAGCAGCAGTACCGCAGCCGTACCCACCAGCCCTAGCCCAAACCACCAGGCGCCGCGCCCCCAGAACTCGTAGGAGAGGAGCGCCACGAGGGCACCAACGACCATCACCACCACGAAGAACACCGCGGTGAGATCGGCCGTGCCGCCGAATGGACCGATCATGCTTGTTCCCTATCTCCCTCTGCATAGTGTCCGGCCGCAATGAACCGAAAGAGATTTTACAGGCTCCCGAGCGTCCGTGCCGACCGGCCGAGCCTCTATACTCTACTCTAGCGCGAGACAACGCCGACCACGACATGGGCAGGGGCATGGACTCGTACTTGCCAGCCAATCGCGCGCTCTGGGATGAGCGCGTGCCGCTACACCGCGACTCGCCATTCTACGATCTGGCCGGCTTCAAGGCCGGCCGGTGCTCGCTCAAGTCCATCGAGCTTGCCGAGCTAGGTCCGGTCGCCGGTAAGTCCCTGCTGCATCTCCAATGCCACTTCGGTATGGACACGCTGTCGTGGGCACGACGCGGTGCCCATGTCACCGGCGCGGACTTCTCGGAGCAGGCTATCGCCCTCGCGCAGTCCCTGAGCGCCGAGCTAGCGATCCCCGCTCGCTTCGTCTGCGCCAATCTCTACGACTTGCCAACGGTACTGACCGAGCAGTTCGATATTGTGTTTACGTCCGCCGGCGTGCTCGGCTGGCTCCCCGACATACGGCGCTGGGGCGAGGTGGTCGCTCATTTCCTGCGGCCCGGCGGCACCTTCTATATCCGTGAGCAGCATCCGTTCGCCAATGCCTTTGGTGACACCGCAGCGGCAGCACCTACACCGCAGCTTGCCTCCCCGTACTTCGACTCTGAGCCAACGCGCTGGGAGGGATCAGGCTCCTATGCCGAACCGCAAGCCGAGACCGTCCACAACGTTCACTACGAGTGGCAGCATACGCTGGGCGACATCGTGAGCGCCCTCACAACGCAAGGGCTGCGCCTGGAGTATCTCCATGAGTTCCCGTTTGCGGGCTGGGAGTGCCTGCCGGGCATGGAGCAAGGCGCCGACGGGTGGTGGCGGCTCCCGGGACAGGAGCCGCTCTTGCCGCTCACCTTCTCGCTCAAGGCGACCAAGCCGTAAGCGCAGAACGACCGATGACTACCGACTTCTGGGAAACTTGGCTGCCCCTTTTTAACGCCGTCCTCATCGGCGTGAGTGGCATTTTCCTGCTCACCGGCTTCTACTTCATCCGCCGCCAGCAGGTCACGTATCACCAACGCTGCATGATTACCGCCACGGTGTTCGCAGCGCTCTTTCTCGTCGTATACGTGACCCGCGCACTGCTCTTCGAGACCAAGCTGTTCGCCGGCGAGGGCCTCGTCCGCATAGCGTACCTCGGCATCCTAGGCTCCCACATGGTGCTGGCGGTCGTCGTCGGACCGCTCGTCCTGGCCACCATCGCACTCGCCCTCCGCCGCAGCTTCCCCCGACATCGCCGCCTCGCCCGGATCACCCTGCCCATGTGGCTCTACGTCGTCGCTACCGGCTGGATCGTCTACCTGATGCTCCACCACCTGGCATAGCACTACCGGACCAGGGAACTCCCCTGACAGGGGTAGGTTTTTGTGTAGGGGGCGGTTTGGACCTAACCCCCCGGCCCCTTCCCTGATGAAAGTTGACAACTTAAATCGGGTAGTGGGATGTAGCCCCCCTATGGTCCCCCCCGCTGCGGCGGGGGGACGGGTGTGTTCCCTCCCCTGTCGGGACGGGGGAGGGTCAGGGTGGGGGTCAATACACTACCTAATCAAGTTTGCAACTTCCATCAGGGAAAGGGAGCAATGGCGGGGAAACGACCAGGGCACCCACAAGGGACGCCCCTACGGTGTTGGTAGCGGTACGCCGGGATTGCCGCGGGCGGGGGGATGGGCACAACATGTTGCGCCCCTACGGCTTAACCCGCACCTACGCCAGTCGGAGCTCCCACCCCCACCGCTACTCCCGCTCGCCTGTTCGCCCTGGGCGCCGCTCCCGGCGCCACGCCGCTGCCGGTGTCTCCGCCGGCTCCTCCACTGGGGCACTGGCGGGCGGCATGACGAGCGCCGCTAGGAGCAGCAGGCCGGCGGCCGGCAGGTAAAACAGCCCCACCGTGAACGATCCCAGCACCGAGAACGCCCAAGCGAGCAGCGTCACGCCCCACAGCAGCCAGCGTGCCCAGCGCCATTGGGCACGCATAAAGACGATGCCGACTGCAATCAGCGCCAGCGCCACCGGCACCAGCAGCACGGCGATGATCTGCGGGCCGTTCTCCTCGATCAATGAGATGCTTTGCGTGAACGCACGGCGCGTACCGTCGGCCCCCAGCTCGGTGACGGTCCCGGTATAGAAATCGGGCCACCAAATGAGGAACAGACAGGCCACGATGGCCGCGACCAGCGCCAGCCACACCCCGCCGAGCGCCACCCGATCTCGCCAAGATTGCGCGCTCATCGCTACCCCCCAGCCGCCGGTGCCATCGAGCCAAGCGCGGCCCGCTCGCGGCGCCGGCCCCGGAACTGAATACGGTACAGCTCGGCATACAGGCCACCCTTGGCGAGCAGGTCCTCGTGACTCCCATGCTCGACCAGGCGCCCCTTATCGAGCACCAGAATCTTGTCGGCGGCCAGGATCGTCGAAAGGCGGTGGGCGATGACAATGCTCGTGCGGCCCTTCATCAGCGGTTCGAGCGCCGCCTGGATCAGCGCCTCCGACGTGGAGTCCAGCGAGCTGGTCGCCTCGTCCAGGATGAGAATGCGCGGGTCCTTCAGGATCGCGCGGGCAATGGAGACCCGCTGGCGCTCGCCGCCGGAGAGGCGGAAGCCGCGCTCACCGACCACGGTGTCATAGCCCTCCGGCAGACCGGCAACGAAATCGTGGATCGCCGCGGCCTGTGCCGCCGTAATCATCTCGGCCTCGGTGGCCGCGGGCCGGGCATACAACAGGTTCTCCCGCACCGAGGCGTGGAAGAGGAAGGTTTCCTGCATCACGATGCCGAACTGCTGCGCCAGCGAGTCCTGCGTCACCTCCCGCAGGTCGTGACCGTCCAAGAAGACACTGCCCTCGTCCGGGTCGTAGAAGCGCGGGACCAGGTAGGTGAGCGTCGTCTTGCCGGCTCCGCTCGGCCCGACAAGCGCAACCAATTGGCCCGGCTCGATGGTAAAGGAGACGTCAATCACGGCCTCGCGCCGGCGCGGCGATTCCGTGGCGGCCGCGGCCGCCTGCGCTGCCAGCGCAGTGCCATCAGCGCCGCCATCGCGCCGGCGCCGACCGGCAGCCGCACCGCCACCACCCGTCCACGCCTCGCCATACCCTCCGCTCCCGCCGCCACCTCCGCCGCCCCACGCACCGCTCATCCCGCCCCCACCACGACCGATGCGATCCATCCGCGGCGAGGGAGGCAGCCCCGGATCAATCATCACGCCGGGCGGTGGCGGCGGATACGTAAAGCTGACGTGCTCGAAGCGCACTTCCCCCTGCGCCGGTCCCAGCACGGCGGCGCCCGGCTTGTCGCGCACTTCCGGCGTCATGTCGAGGTATTCGAAAATGCGCTCGAAAACGGCCATCGCCGCCTGTAGCTCGACGTAGATATTGGCGAGCTGACCAGCCGGCCGATAGAGATTGTTGAGCAACGTGACCATCGCCACGATGGTCCCTAGCTCCAGTTCGGCACCGAGCACGAGATGCCCGCCGTACCAGAAGATGAGCGCCGGTCCGACAGCCCCGACCACGCCGACAAACATGAAGAACCAACGCCCCACCATCGCCGACCGGACTTGCAGGCTCATCAGGTCCCGGTTGAGCGTTTGGAACCGCTCGCGCTCGTCACCTTGCCGGCCGAAGATGCGCGTGAGCACGTAGCCGCTGATATTCAGGCGCTCCTGGAGGAAAGCGGTCACACCCGCTTGCTGCTCCTGCGTCTGCCGCGAGACATCGCGCCGGAACAGCCCCACGCGCCGCGCCGGGTAGATGAAGATGGGCACGAGCGCCGTCGCCAGCAGCGCCAGGCGCCACTCCAGGCTGAACATCACCACGACCGTGACGATAACGCTGATGACGTTCGTCGTAATGCTCGTCAGAGTGCCGGTCATCGCCCCCTGCACACCGGCCACGTCGTTATTCACGCGGGACATGATCTGCCCCGTCGGCGTCACCGTGTAAAAGCGCAGGCTCATGCGCTGCATATGCCCGAACAACTGCTGGCGCAGGTCGAACATGATGGCCTGGCCGACCAGGATATTCAGGTAGTTCTGCCCGACCCCGATCAGCCCGGACGCGAGCGGCACGGCCACCATCCCGAGGACGAGCAGGTTGAGCAGCACGGCATCCCGCTCGGGCAGCGCCTCGTCAATCAGCTGACGGATCAGCAACGGCGGAACCACCCCGATCCCACTCGTCGCGGCAATGCAAATCAGGATGCCGATGCAGTGCCAGCCGTAGGGACGCAGGTAGCTGATGATGCGGAGCAGGTTTTCCCGGTCGAAATGCACCGGCGGCCCGTCGTAGCGACCACCCCGCCCGACACTCCAGAACAATCCACCGGCCGATCCACCGCCGATCATGTGTGCTCCCCAGTCCGGTTCATATCCTCGCCATCGTAACAAAGCCGAAACTTAACGTCAACGTTAACTCGTAGCGATCAGCCGGCAGCCACCGACCACCCCTTCCGGCCCCGTCATTCCCGCTTTCGGAGACCTTTGCATACCCCCCAGGCGGAGTGTGCGAGGGACAACGCTCCACTCCTCGCTAACCTGGGAGGACCGGTTTTCGGATTCCCGCTTGCGCGGGAATGACGCGGGCGCGGGCGCGATGAATCGCGCCCCTACACAAAATGAGGGGGACCATACAGAGGTAGCCATTGATCACTATCCTCTATGATGAAGGCAGCCGGGGAGGAGCGTGGCCGCCACGTGACAGCGAGCATCCGGGCCGACGACGACGGCAGCGTCCAGCTACGCTTGCCGGACGAGACCTGCCGCGACTGGTCGCAGGCCAGCGCCCACGAGTGGCTCGTGACGAACGGCCGCGGCAGCTATGCCAGCGGCACGGTCGCCGGCACCAACACCCGCCGCTATCACGGGCTGCTCGTCGCGGCCCTGCACCCGCCGCTCGGCCGCACGCTCCTGGTGGCCGCCTTGGACGCGACGGTCGAGCCGGCAGCAGGCACTTCACCTACTCCGCTGCACGTCCATGAGTATCACGACGGGACGGTCGCGCCACACGGCCACCGGCATATCGAGGCCTTCGCACTCCACGACGGCATTCCCACCTGGACCTACGGATTCGCCGGCGGCCGCCTCACCCGGACAGTCTGGATGGAGCACGGCCGCGACATCACCTACGTGCGGTATGCGCTGGCGCCGGAGAGCGATCCCTTCGTGCTCCGCCTGGCCCCCCTCTGCACCTTCCGCGACTACCACACGCTCACGCAAGGCCATCCCGACTGGCGCTTCGTCGTCGAGCCATGGGAAATGGGTGACGACGCCAGAACTGCACCACCAATTCCCAGCGAATCGTGCAGTTCTGGCGCGTCAGTGACGCTGCGGGCCTGGCCGGAGGCGCCGCCCTATTGGCTGTGGCTGGACCGGCCCGCACACTTCACCCGGCGCGAAGAGTGGTCCTGGCGCTTCCTCTACCGGGTGGAGCGCGACCGGGGCCTCGACCACCTCGAAGACCTGTACGTGCCCGGTGACTTCGCCGTTACGCTCGCGCCCGGCGAAACGGTGACGGTGGTGCTCACCAACGAGAGCGCAGCGGCAGCCAGCGCCGCGGCCGGTGACCGCGCCGCCCTCGCGCGGGCACGGGCGCGAGCGCGGCGCCTCCCCCGTCGGGCCGGGATCAATGCCGCCGCCGATCCCGTGGCCGCAGCACTCTGCCTCGCCGCGGACCAATGTCTCGTCGCTCGCGGGTCCCCGGCCGCGGCGAGTACCGCCGGCACCATCCTGGCCGGCTACCCCTGGTTCGCCGACTGGGGCCGCGACACGATGATCGCCCTACCGGGCCTGACTCTGGCCACTGGACGCATTCGGGAGGCGGAAGCCATCCTGCGCGTTTTCGCCGATCACGTACAGGACGGCCTCCTACCCAACCGCTTTCCTGACGATGGTGACATTCCCGAATACAACACCGCCGACGCCACGCTCTGGTATTTCCACGCCCTAGCCCGCGTGCTGGCCCACAGTGAGGATGCCGGGTTCGGTGCATCGGAGCGACGGCGGCTGCTCTCCGACCTCTATCCGGTGCTGCGCCGGATCGTCACTCGCCATCTGCGCGGCACCCGCCACCACATCCACGTTGATCCAGACGACGGCCTGCTCTACGCCGGCGAGCCGGGCGTGCAGCTCACCTGGATGGACGCCAAGGTGGGCGATTGGGTGGTCACGCCGCGCATTGGCAAACCGGTCGAGATCAACGCGCTCTGGCTCCACGCGCTGAATCGCATGGCGGAGTGGGCTACCGCTCTCGGCGCCACGGACGACGCCACGGAATACCGCCGCTGGCTCTCCCAGGGTACGGCCAGCTTTGCCGCGCGGTTCTGGTACGCGGCGGGAGGGTTTCTCTACGACGTTGTGGATGGGCCGGAGGGGGATGACGGTAGCTTGCGTCCGAACCAAGTCATCGCCACCGCGCTCCCCGAGACGCCTCTATCGGCAGACCAACGGCGCCGCGTCGTCGCGGCCGTCGAGCAACACCTGCTCACTCCCGTGGGTCTCCGCAGCCTTGCTCCCGGCGATGACCACTACCGCGGCAGCTACACCGGAGACGTTTGGCAGCGCGACGGCGCCTATCACCAGGGCACCGTCTGGTCCTGGCTGATCGGACCGTTCATAGACTCGCATCTCGCGGCGTATGGCGACCGGGTACAAGCACGCCGCCTCCTCAAGCCGTTGGCCGCGCACCTCGGCACAACCGGTCTAGGCTCGGTCAGTGAGATTTTTGACGGGGACCCGCCACATACGCCCGGCGGGTGCTACGCGCAGGCCTGGAGCGTGGCGGAGCTTTTGCGCTCTTGGCTGCTGACCGGTCGGGGGGCCGGCTAGGGGGCCATAGGCTCATTAAGGGTAGTTTTTTGTGGAGGAGGCGGTGTGACCTACCCCCCGGCCCTTTCCCTCATGAAGGTTGCTAACTTGATTAGGCAGTGTGTTAGCCCCCACCCTAACCCTCCCCCGGAGCAAGCTCCAAGGGAGGGGAGTCAGTAGAGCCGCTGCCACAACCCGGACCGTCCGATGCACCACATGTGGCCCTGGATTCCGGCTTGCGCCGGAATGACAAGGCGGTGGGCGCGATAAATCGCGCCCCTACGCAAAAAACCTACCCCTGTGAGGGCCAGGGGGCGAGGGGACTATAGGAATAGCCCCGGTGGCTACTTGCGGCTGTGCGTCGGCCGCTTGCCGTGATTGGCTTTTTTGCTGCGCCAGCGCAGCTTATGCTTCTGCTTTTTGCGATTGGTGACCATGTGTATAGGTTCTCCCAAGCTACCACCACAGTATAGCAGCGCGAGCAACCGGCGACACGCTCCCGCGCCCATCCGCTAGACTGCCGCCGCTACGTGTGGCGCTCGCCTCTCCGACCACGCGGCAACTCGTATCGAATGATGAACCCGTCACGCAGCAGGACCTCAACGGCCAGCGCGGCCTCCGGCTCCGGGAAGTCCTCCAGGTTCACGCCTCGGCTCACCGCGACAAACTCGAAGGCACGAATGCGTCCCCGGACATCGTAGTGGATATACCGACCGCCCAGCACGCCATCGGGAAAGCCCGTATGGTGCTGGCGAACGTCCCGGAACCGCACCGAAGCCGCATCGGCCTCTACATCATGCGCGACAAGCACCGTATCCGTTGAAATATCCACGTCCCCCACACCCCCGCCACCCTTAATAATACAGCCTATGGCAAGCCTTGGCAGCCACGCCGTAGGAAATGGCCGGGAAGGTAATGCATTGCCACCGGCTGACAGGGGTAGGTTTTTTGTCTGTATCAGGATTTTCGGGATGCCGGGATGAGCAGGATGGATTCCGGCTTCCGCCGGAATGGCGGGGTGACGGGGGGGCGGCTAGGGCGCCCACAAGGGACGCCCCTACACGAAAACCTGCCCCTAGCGATAACTCTCAAGTGTGAAATCCGGGCTGTTGACTACCCGCAGGCGCTCGGCCTCGTATTCGCGGATCCGGTCGGCCTCCGCCACAACCTGGTCGGCGATCTCATCGGGAATGTGGACAATCCCGTTCTCGTCGCCGTGGAGCAGCGCGCCGGGCGTGACGGGCATACCGCTGATGGTCACCTCGACGTTCACATCGAGAATCATTGGCCGGCCGTGCGCCACCACCAAGCCAGCGCCGTAGTAGTGAAAGTCGCCTAGCTCGCGCACCTCCACAATGTCACGCAGCCCCCCATCCGTCACCACGCCCGCCGCGCCGAGCCGCTTGAAGGTCGTCGCCATGACCTCGCCGACGTGGCACGAGCGGTCCCGGTCCTGCCCCACGTCCTGAATGACCACGACCGCCGGTTTCGGGGCGGCCTGCACCGCCCGGCACAGATCAAGGAAGCTGCTGTCCTCGCGCCGGCGCCACTCCGTCCGGCTATCGGCCGTACACGTCACCGCGTAGCCGAGCATCGTGCCCAAGCCGGGGATGAGGCAGCGTATGTCGTGACCGACGTACCCGGACGCATGTGGCCGCACGTTGAAAGGCTCAATGGCATTCGCAATCGTCGGGCTATCAATGGCGCGTATTGCCTCGAACTGCTCGGCGGTCAGTGCAACGGTCATCCTGTTCCTCCTATGGTCGCTTGTCGCGTCGCGAGTATGGCAGCCGAGCGCCGCTCCCGGCGCCGGCCGCCGGGCATTGTAGACGCCACGCCGGTGTGCCACAAGCGTCAGGCAGCGTAGCGCTTACCCGGCCGTCGGGGTCCCGCGCTTCTCGGACACCAGCCGGTCGGCCGTTTCGACCACGTCCTCCACGTCGAAGCGTGGTATCAGGACTACGTCGCCCTTCCGCTCGCGGAGCACGTAGTAGTTCGACTCGTCGGCAGTTTTGGCCCCCACCAACAGCGCGTGCTCGCCATCCCGGCGCGTGTGCAGCGTAAGCTCGATGATCGGTTGATCCAGTCCGAACTCGGCCATCTGCCCGCCCGGCGGGCCGAGTACGCGATCCACCCGCCAGCGTGTGACAGCATCAAGCAGAATTGCCGCGCGGCTGCCCGGCGTGACGGTGAGCACGCGGGGTGTATTCGGGTCACTTGTCGGCGTTGGCGGCACGACGATGTCCCGCACGTCCCACTTTCCGGCGGCCGATTGGGTCGCCGAGATCGTCTCACCGTCCCGCTCGATCACGACGCGCGTCACGTCGGCCGGCCGGAACGAAACGATGAACGCCAAGCTCCCGTCGCTCTCCGGCTCTCCCGTCCGCTCCAGCAGCAGCACGACCGCCGCCAGCACGACAAACACCGCCACGGCAGCGAGGGTCATGCGGTTGGTAATCATCGCTCAGAAACCGGATGCAATGGCCAGATGAGATCAGCGCCGCTGCCACCAGACGACCACGCCGAGCAGCAGCACCGCGACCGGCACAAAGACCACCGTGACGTAGAAGACCACTATGCTCTGCTGCCTGTCGAGGACGACCGGCGCGACGTTGGCCGGCGTCGCCCGAATCGAAATCAGTTCTTCCTCCTCGGCCAGCCAGTTCACGCTGTTGATGACCAGATCGAGGTTGGTGGGCAGTTGGCTCAGGAGTCCATTCGCTGCGAAGTCTGCATCGCCCAATACCACCAGCCGGCCCTTCCGCTCCGGATCAACGCCCTCCAGTACGGGCGTCGGCGTGGGGGGTGGCTGGCCGCCGGCAAAGCTCGGCACCGGGTCTCGCCTATTGATCGCGACGGCAACCGTGAGCGGCCCCTGATGATCCTCGCCCGCGTTGAACTCCACGGTCGGTTCCGTGAGGTTCGTCTCGCCCCAGGCGCGGTCACTGGTATTGAGCAGCGGCCGTATCTCCAGATCGTCGGGCAGGTCCTCATCCACGGCCAGGGACCGCGCCAAGGACAGCACGGTGGTTGCCGGCAGACTGGAAGAGATGCGGTGCCCGAACTCCGGCACCGGGATAATCACCCCCGGGTCGGGCGGCACAAACCGAGCGGGGTCCACGACCAGATCGTCGCGCAGCCTCACGCCCCATCCCTCCACCACCGCATTAAGGTCGGTCTCACCCTGCGGATCGGCCACGACCAGCAGCGCGCCGCCGCCATCGAGATAGTCCCGCAGCGCCGTGGCCTCGAACTCGAGCAGTGGGGTGCGCGGCGCAGCCAGGACCACGACCGCAGCGTCCGCCGCTACCTCGCGCTCGCTCACCAAGGAGAGCTTTTCGACCACGTAGTTCTCGCGGCGCAGCGCCTCCGCCACAGCGGAGTAGCCGTTCTGATCGAACCCGTCGGGATCGCGCTCGTTGTGCCCGGTCAGGAAATAGACCTTCTTCTGCTCCGGGCGGGTCAGCTTCAGCAAAGTGCTGGTGAAATCTTGCTCGCTCAGCCCCAACGTTTCCTCGCGTAACTCCCCCAGCTCAAACACGGCGACCGGATAGCTGCGAATGCCGGCTTGCTCGGCGGCGGCCCGCTGGCGCACCGGGTCAATGACCTCCACGGTGATGTGTGGCGACTGTCGCGCGTAGCGACCCAACAGGTCTTCGGCACGCTGCAAGAATTCATCTTCCGGGAAGAACGCGGTGATCCGGACCGGTTGATTGATCTGCTCGATGACCTTCACCGTCTGATCGGAGAGGGTGAACTGGCGCGCTGCCGTGATATCCAACTGTTGCGAATAACGATCAGCCACGACGTTGACGAGCACCAGGATGCCGATGACCGCTACGCTGAAGGCCACGACCGAGTAGCCCTGACGCGCCGTCCGGCTGCTCAATAGCTCACCAAACTCCTCGACCCGTGGCGCGAGGAAGCTGGCCAGCAGCGCGGCCGCCAGCAGATAGAGCGCCATCGCCAGGCGTGTGATGGTCCCGGCCGCGGTCATCGCCACGACGGCGCCGACGAGCGCGAGCGCTCCCAGAATTCCCAGGAGGCCACTCAGGCGGTAGAAGGGGCTGGCCTGATCTTGTTCGTCCATGATGGGCAGCCTTACCGGTCTAGCGCCAGCGCGTCGATTCGACCGCGCGGACGGTCAGAAAGAGCGCGCCGAGAATGAAGGTCAGAAAGTAGATCACCTCGCTCGTATCGAGCAATCCACGGCCAAAGGTATCGAAGTGAACCGCCGGCGAGAGCGCGCTAATGAACTGCAACACCTGGCCCACCGGGCCGGCGGCCAGCGTTCCCAGCGCGCCGAGCAAGTAAAGGAAGAGCAGAACACCGAAGCCCAGGGCACCGGCGACGACCTGATTGCCGGCAAACGCGCTGGCCAGCATCCCGACCGCGATATAGGCCCCGCCGAGCAGCAGCAGTCCCAGATAGGCCGAGATGAGGATGCCCACTTCTGGCTCCCCGAACACCGCAATGACGACGACGTAGATCAGCGTCGGCACCAGCATCAGCGCGTAGGTGATGAGCGTGGCCAGGAACTTGCCCAGGACAACCTGCAAGTCGGTGACCGGGAAGGTCATCAGTAGCTCGATGGTGCCGGTCGAACGCTCCTCGGCAATCAGGCGCATCGTCAGGATGGGCGTCAGCAAGAGCAGGATGAAGACCGTGCTGGATAGGATCGGCTGCAGGCTCGCTTCGGCCAACGGACTGCTGATGAAGTAGTAGAACACCAGGCCGTTGATGAGCAGGAAGGCTGCCGCCACGGCATACGCCACCGGCGAGACCAGATAGGAATACAGCTCCTTGCGTGTAATCGCCCACAGACCGCGCATCGCTTCTTGTCTCTTCTTCTAAGCCGTCTCCGCATCAGTCCGTCATTCCCGCTTTCGCGGGAATCCACCCTCCCCTGTGCGTTAGCACGGGGGAGAGCCGGGGAGGGGGCCAAAACTCACCCGCCGGAAGACGGCGCTACAGCAGGCTGCCCCTACGCTTGCCCGTCCTAGGTACTTTGCCCCCCATCAGACTCGGCCTGGTCCGGTTCGCCATCGGCCTCAACTTCGGCCTCTTCGGTCGTGAGCTGTAAGAAAATCTCTTCCAGGCTCAGGGATGCCGCTTGCAACTCCTGTAATCCCCAGCCCGCCTGCACCACGGCCTTGGCCAGCTGCTCCCGCATGTCGGTGTTGACATCTACCTCAACGCGCAACCGGACGGTCCCGTCCGATTGCGGCTGCGAATGTACGGCGAGGACGTGCGGCAGGCGCACCAAGCGCTCCTCAACCTCGTCCGCCGGTCCGCGCACGGTCAGCGCAATGCGATCCGCGCCGGTCAGCCGCCGGTTCAGGTTCCCCGGCGTATCCACCGCCACCACCCGTCCTTGGTTGATAATCACGACCGCGCCGCAGGTCATGCTGACTTCCGGCAAGATATGCGTGCTTAGAATAACCGTGTGATCGCCGCCGAGACCGCGAATCAACTCACGGACCTCGATAATCTGCCGTGGATCGAGGCCGGCGGTCGGCTCATCGAGGATCAGGATAGGCGGATCGCCCAGCAGCGCCTGAGCAAACCCCACCCGCTGCCGATAGCCCTTCGAGAGCCGGCCGATGGGGCGGTCAATCACCTCCTCGATGCCCGCCACCGCGGTCACGCGCTCGATCTCGGCGCGAACGTTGTCCACACCCTTCATCGCCGCCACAAACTCCAAATAGCGGTACGGCGTGTGATCGCGGTAGAGCGGGACGTTTTCGGGCATATAGCCGATCCGCCGCCGCACTTCACGCGACTCTTGTACGGCATCGAAGCCGGCCACGCGGGCCGTGCCGCCGGAGGGCGGGAAGTAGCCGGTGAGAATCCGCATACACGTGGATTTGCCGGCGCCGTTCGGCCCGAGCAGCCCCAGGATTTGCCCCGGCTCCACACGGAACGTCACCCCGTCGAGTGCCAGGTGTGGACCGTAGTATTTGCTTAGATTGGTAACCTCGATCATCGCGTCTCGAAATCATCCCGCGGTGGTGTGTGGGGAACTGCGCCGCTTCGATATTGTCACCAGATTGTCACCGGCAAGGGCGCAGGGTTACAGTATACCAGGCGCATATACCTGGTACCGTATTGTGGACAAGATCGCCCCACAAGGAGTGAGACCATGGAGCGGCTATCCAGCCCCTTTGACGCACCGGGCAACTGGTATCGAGGCTGCCTGCACTGCCACACGACCAACTCCGACGGACAGATGGCGCCGGAGCAGTTGGTCCGCCACTATGAGATGGGCGGCTTCGACTTCATCGCCATCACCGACCACCACCACCGCACCGACCTCAGCGACCTCTCCGGCCCGGACTTTCTGGTCATGCCGGGCATCGAAGTGAACACTGCCAAGGATTCCATGATCTACGGCGGCGGCTTCCACATCACCGGCATCAATCTCACCCAAGGCATCGAGCGGCGGCCGGACTGGACCGGCCAGGCGCTGGTAGACGCCATCCTGGAGGCCGACGGGCTGCCCATCCTGGCCCACCCGTACTGGTCCGGCCTGACGCATGAGGAGATTGCGCCGCTGGAAGGACTGCTCGGCCTGGAGGTTTTCAACACGACCACCGAGGCGGCCATCGGCAAGGGACACGCCAGCGTGATCTGGGACGACCTGCTCCGCCGCGGTCACCGGCTGCTCGGAGTCGCGGTGGACGACAGCCATCGCCCCGGCTTCGACAGTATGCGCGGCTGGGTCGCAGTACGGGCACCGGAGCTTACCGCGCCGGCCATCACCGCCGCCCTGCGCGCCGGGCACTTCTACGCCTCCAACGGACCGCAGCTCCACGACGTGCAATGGGAGCCGGCGGACGCGAACGGCGGCGGTGGCACCGTGCGCGTGCAGTGTAGTCCGGCCCGCACGGTCGGCCTGATCGCCGACGCCAGCAACGGTGCCCGCGTCAGCGCCGGCACGCTGGAGCACGCGGCGAATGCGCGCCGACTACGCCCCGGCGGCTTACCGGAGGGCGTCACGGCCGGTAGTCTGCTGACCGGCGCCGAGTTCACGCTCCACGGTAAAGAGCAGTACGCCCGCATCGAGGTTATCAGTGAGACCGGCCAGCGAGCCTGGTCCAACCCCCTCTTCCTCGCCGCACATCCGTCGTAAAGAGCGTGCAGCGGCGGCCCCGGCCGCCGGCCGCCTCACTCTACTAACCACTAGCCACTGACTCCCTGACTATCGGTGATTATCACTTGCGCGGCCCCTATCCAGGCTGTAGAGTGAAGCAGTACGCCTCATTGCATCCCAAAGAAGGAGACACTCCGACGACTAACGACCGTCCACCTGCGAGAGGACAACCCCCAAACCGCTCGCCCGGACAGCGTCCGGTGGGCAGAAGACCCGCTCCCTCCGCGCAACCGCCTGGCCAACGCGGGCCGGGGGGCCCGCCACGCGGCCCCGGGGGCCCACCGCGCGGGCCGGGGGGGCCACCGCGCCGATCCGGCGGCCCTGGGGGGCCACCGCGCGGCCCCGGCGGGCCACCACGAGGACCGGGCGGAGCACCACGCGGCCCCGGGGGCCCACCGCGTGGGCCGGGGGGCCCACCGCGCGGGCCCGGCGGCCCCCGACCGTTTGGCGGACAGCCAGGTGGCGGTTTCTCCCCTCGCCCACCACGACGCGGCGTGCGACCCGTGCCCCGCAGCCCGGAGCCGTATCGCGTCAATGGCTTGATTCGCGGCGTTCAGGAAGTGCGCCTGGTTGACGACGATGACGAGAACGTCGGCGTCGTGCGCTTCACCGAGGCGCTGCGGATGGCCCGCGAGCGCGGACTGGACTTGGTCGAAGTGGCAGCAAAGGCCCAACCACCGGTCTGCCGCATCCTCGATTACGGTCGCTTCAAGTACGAGCAGGAGAAGAAGAGCCGGCAGGCCCGCAAGGCCGGTCAGGCGGCCAAGGCGGCGCAGGAGATGAAGGAAGTCCAGTTGTCGCCGGCCATTGGGGAGCACGATCTGCAGATGAAGGTGCGCCGCGCCCTCAAGTTCCTGCACGCCGGCCATCCGGTGCGGATGGTCGTGCGCTTCTTCGGCCAGAACACCCGCTACCTATCACATCCCCAAGTAGGTTTCGATGTCATGCGACGGGCGATTGAGGCCTTGGGACCGGACGTGAAGCTGGACCGTCCGCCCAAGCTGGAATCCCGCCGCATCGAGGCGATCCTGCGCTTGACGAAATCCGGCGCAAGCGCCTCGACCCCAGACGCCGGCCCAGCCGCTGCTACCTCCTAGCTCCTACACGCCTCGCCCACTCCCCTGCCGCCCCGTCATTCCCGCTTGCGCGGGAATCCACCCCCTCCCCCTGGGAGAGGTCTTACAGGGGGAGGTTTTTTGTAGTGGCGTGATTCATCGCGCCCAGGCGCTGGTCATTGCAGCGAGAGCCGCCGTGCAGGGCCATGCATCGGCCCCGGTCCGAGCGTTACACCCCCTCTCCCAGGGGGAGAGGGCCGGGGGTGAGGCCCATTAGCGGGCCGTCAGCGGAGTCCCCTGTGCCAAACGCCCCACGGCCCAGTCCGGTGTCTGCTGGACCCGATCCCAGGTAAAGCCCAGCGCATTGAACGTCGCCAGGTCGGGTACCCAATGGCGCTGCCAATCGTGGCCGATCTGCCAGACACGGCCGGCATCGTCTCTGAGTAGCGCACCGGGATAGAAGCGGAGTACCGGTCCTACGCGCAGGGACGCGATCACGGCATCGGACACTTGCTCGTAGGCGCCGAGGTTGAGCGCCTGGAGCGTGGTCAAGTCGGCAATGTGATAGCGGACTCCATTCAAGGCCGCATACTGCGCGGCACCCGACCCCTTGACCACCCGCAGCCGCTGCGGATCGGCCAGCAGCCCCGCCCCATCTGGGCTGCCACTACTCGGGGCATGGGCCGCATTCAGCGGCACCGCGACCAGCCAACGACGAGCGACCCAGCCTTGCTGCCCACCATGTTCCGGCTTCAACCGGATCGGCACCCACCGATGCCCGTCGCGCTCTATCTCCGCGCCGAGAATGTAGACCTCGGTGAGGAATGGCAGCACGCGCAGCACGGCCGCACCCATCTGCGGGGCCGCGCGCACGTTCAATCCGCTGCTCGTAGCGACCCGCCCGGCAGCGATGGGCGTGTCGCTGGCGAGTGGTGCTGCACCGGCGGTCTGCGTCGTCGCACCGAGCAGCCAGACCGCCACGGCAATCCCCAGGAGCACGGCGCAGCGAGACCACCGAGAGCCGCGCGCCGATGCTATCTGCCCGCCCATGTGCAGCACGCCTCCTCGCCGGCATGGATGCCGTGTGTGGCACTGCCGGCCGACGGATCGCTCCCTAACTCCCCAGTAGCGATCAGTCCATAGAACGAATACGGACTGGGGATTGACACGTTGACCGGCCGCAAGTGAGATGCAGAGCACACCACGCCCGCGACACGGACGAGATCGCGCTCACCCGGTAACAGAACGCGGCGCCGGACGCTACGGCCTCAAAGGGAGCAACTCGGAAGAGCGTCAGCTTGCCACCGGGCGACCGGCGCAACGGCGTCCGGCGCTCACCATCACTCGCCGGTAGCATCCGGCGGCCGCCGGCGCAGGTAGTAGGTCAGTTGAGTTCCGCGCGCGGTCTGGCGGATGACGCGACGCTCCACCTCCCACCCGTCGTCGAGGTATCGTTGCAGCTGGGCCTCGGAGGCCGGATCGTTCAGCGTGGCTTGGACAATCGTGCGCTCCCACCGCCCCCCGGGCAGCCGACGCACCGCCGCGACCCCCACGCCCAGGCCAGCCACCGCCACCGTTGCCACGGCGGCATAGGCAATCGCCATACGGCGACGCAACTGCCGACCGTCCCCGCCATCGGGCGCTACGGCCGGCACCGTCGTCATCGCAGTAGCCCTCTCCTCTGCTCGGTCCGGCGGCTAGGCGCTACCAATCCTGCGACTCGTCCCGGAGCTGCTGGAAGCCGGCTTGCACCACTCGACTGTCCGAGCCATAGGAGAGAAACCGAAAGCCCTGCGCGATGCGCTGCTCCGCTTCCTCGCGGCTCCCGCAGGCGTACCCGGCCACGGTGCCCGTCTCCTTGCTTGCCGCCGCGACCTGCAGGACAAGCGCCTCGTGGTAGGCCGCGTCGTGGCCGTTGGCGCGCACGTCCAGCATCAGGTCGCCCGGACCGATGAACACCACGTCCACGCCCGGCACCTGCATGATCTCGCTCACCCGCGCAATCGCCGCCTCGGTCTCGACCATCACGATGACCATGATCTCGTCGTTGGCGTGCGCGAAATACTCGGCCGGGCCGCCCACACCGCCGAGGGTGCCGAGCCGCACACCACCACCGGAGCGTTGGCCCTGCGGCGGGTAGTACGCCGCTTGGACTACCGCGCGCGCTTCCTCGGCGTTCTGAACCATCGGCACGACCACGCCGAACGCGCCCATATCGAGCACCCGGTTGATGACGCCCGGCTCGTGACCCCGCACCCGGACCAGCGGTACGTGCCCGGCACCCAGTAGCTGACCAAGCGCCGCGTTGAGCGTCGTCTCCGTAAACTGGCCGTGCTGCCAGTCGAGCCACACCCAATCGAACCCCATGTCCGCCACCTGCGCGATCATGTCGGGCGAGTCGTAGACCATCAGCGGACCGGAGAGCACTCCACCGGCACGCAGCTTGGCAAGTGCTTGGTTGGCTCGCATAGCTCGTAACACTCCTTCCCTAGAGAGGGTACCGCTCCCCGCCTCTTATCGGCCAGGACGGATGGCGGGGTTGACCTCACTCTCGTCATTCCCGCTGGTGGGAATCTAATCCCCTCCCCCCTGGGAGCGGGCCGGGGTGAGGGTTACCCCTCTCGCCCTCCATCCGGGTGTTTACTCAAGGGTCTACACCAGCGAGAATCTATCCTGTTCATCCTTGCGTCCTGAAAATCCTGCTTCAGTCCATTCGGCGCTACGTATCGAAAATATCGCGCACCGCGCAAGTAAAACCGGGCAGCACATCCAAGCCATCGAGGGTACCGTGCTCATCGAGCGTCACAACCGCCCGGCCCGGCTCGTACACGTCCACCGTGTATGTATCCGGCTGCACCACCCACACCAAGCGCACGCCGTACCGCAGCCACATCCGTGCCTTGTCGCTGACCTCCCGCTGACCATCGCTGGGAGAGACAATCTCCACCACTAGGTCGGGAACCACCTCGGCATAGCCCCGGACTCTCACGCCCGGCGGCAATCGCGCCGCCGAGGTGTAGGCGATGTCCGGCTCGCGCACGGTATCCGGGTCCCGCTCCAGCCAGACACCAGCATCCGAGCCGGTCAGTCGCCCCAGCCTCCGCGGCTTGATGAACCCACCTAGCAAAATGCCCAGATTCATCACGATCTCGCCGTGCTCCATTCCTGCTGGCATCGTTTCGTAGAGTACTCCTTGGATCAACTCGCCGCGCACGCCCTCGCTATCCAGTCGCAACAGGTCGTCGGCAGTCAGCAGCTTCGTCAGTGTCGTCGCCATACCCGGCTCCCTCCCGCTGGTCCCCGTCCCCCCGCAAAGGCGGGGGGACCATAGGGGGCGGACCCAAACGCACCACTGGCCCTCGGTCGGTCTGGATTGCGGCTTGCGCCGCAATGACCAGCCCAAGGGCACCAATCACCCCAACTCACTTATGTCAATCGGACGCGCTAGCTCCGTTGACCGCTGCACCGCCTCGACAAAACCGATGGTCTCCAGGTTGCGCCGGCCCGTGGTCTCCGGCTCCTTGCCCTCCGCGACGTACTCGTAGAAGTCACGATAGATCATCACGTCGGGCAAGCTGGCGTGCTCTCGCGTCGCCGATGCGCCGCCGAGCGCCGCCTGGGCAGCGGGATGATCCTCGATCCCGTGGACGTCGGGCTGATCCAGCGGCACCGTCTCCTCCCGCTGGTTGTGCGGTCCGAAGCACACCCGAATGGCCCCGGCCGTCCGCTCCGCAATCAGCGCCGCCTCCGCACACTCCAAGCGGAACTCGAACCCGCCTGCCCGCGCGTTCGATGTGCCCACGTAGGTCCCGGAAACGCCGCCATCATACTCGGCGATGGCCTGGAAAGTACACGGTGTCGGCCAATCCGACCACGCCGGGTTGTTGCTGAGACCCCACACACGGCGCAAGGGCTGCTGCACGACCGACAAGATGGTGTCCAGCTCATGGACGCCCTGCTGCCACAGGTGCATGTGCGGACTCAGATTGTAGGCGCGGCCCCGTGCCTTGTAGAAGTTCATCAAATACAGCCCCAGCGGCCCGTAGCGTTCCTCGGCCACCAGCCGGCGCAGCGTCCGCATCGGCGCTTGCAGCCGGGCATTCTGCACCACCATCAGCTTGCGGTCCCGCTCGTCGGCCGTCGTCACACAGCGCACTGCGTCCGCATAGCTGACCGTGAAGCACTTCTCCGTCAACACGTGGCGGTCAGCCGCCAGCGCGGCCAAAATCTGCTGCGCGTGGAACGTCACCGGCGACGCGATAATCACGGCTTCCGAATCGACCGCCGCGACGGCCGCTTCGACGCTCGTGAAGCAGACGGACTCCGGCAAGCCCGTCATCTCCCGCGCCGCCGCCAGGTAGTCCGGCACCACGTCCACCAACGCGACGGGGCGCCAGTAGCCGCTCTCCATGGCCGCCCGCACGTGGCTTTTCCCGCGCGTGCCCACCCCGATGTGGATAGTCCGCAATGGCTCGGTCGGACGACTATCGCTCATGCTTGTCTCCTCTCCCTGCCAGTTCGCCTGTCCGCTGGCAGGCTCGGTTGATGTTGCCCGGCATTTCCTACGAGACCGGCGCCGGCGTGATCCCGACGGCGTCCATTCGCCGTTTCACCTCCGCGTAGTCCGCCGGCGACAGCGGACCCCGCAGCGCCGCCTCCACGTTCTCCCGCAGGTGCTCCGGCCGCTGCGTCCCTACGATGATCGTATGGACGTGCGGATGCGTCAGCGTGAACCGCAGCATGAACGACGTGCGGCTCTCCCCGGCCTCACGGAACTCGTCCAGGTTCGCCGCCGCGAACTTGCTCCACGCCTCGGCGCTCCCCCGGCCGGCACCCGGCTCGCCCTTGGCTACGCCGCCGCGGATGACCGTGCCAATGCCGGCCTCCGCCGCTTTCGTTATCAAGTCCTCATGCGTGCGCTCCAACGCCGAATACGGTATCTGGAAGACATCGAACACTCCCCACTCCAGAAACGTCGGCAGATCGGGCAGTCTGGTCGAGTTGCCGAGCCAGCGCACCTTTCCCTGCTCGCGCAGCCTCCGCAGGCCCGCCACCAGATTGCCCTGCTCGACCTCCTCCACCGTCGGGCTGTGGAGCTGGAGTGTATCCACGCAGTCCACCTGGAGGCGCTGCAAGCTCTCGTCCATCCCCCGGAACAGGTGCTCCTCGGTCCAGTCCGCCTCCCCGGCCTGATACCGCCCGCCCTTGGTCGCCAGGAAGTATTCGGAGCGGCGGTCGGAAATGTAGCTGCCGATGTACTGCTCACTCAGGCCATACGACCGCGCCGTATCAATGAAGTTGATGCCCGCATCGAGCACCGCTTTGAGGATCGTCTCAGCCTGCTCATCGGTCACGGCCCGGCCGCGCGGCGCGCCCCTGATCTCCATTGCCCCGAAGCCTAACCGCGTCACTTCCCGCCCGGTCCGTCCCAGGATCGCCGTCGGTAATTCCCTTGCCATCGCCGTTCTCTCCTTACAAGTTGCTATTCGAGTGGTGCAAGCTGCCGCCCGAATGTGTGTAGCTCCCGCTCAAGTTTCCGTGCAGTGGATGACGTTGGTAGCCCACGGCTCCAGGCTCACCGCGAAAGCGCCGTCGGAGACCACCAGCGCCGACTGCCTCAGCAGATCGCAGGCGTCGGCCGTCTGCCAGCGCGGACGCAGCGTGGCCTGCGCTGGCCGGGCCGCCAGGTTGAACAGGAACACCAGCCAGCCTCCCTGCCGCGACCGCCGCACGACGGGCACGACGCGGTCCCCCGCGCTGACGACGGGCGGCTGCACACCGGCCTCGGCGGTGAGGCCCAGCACCAGCCCGGGATCGCCAACGTCGCCAAAGCCGGCCGAGAGCGTGAACCCCAGCCACGTAAAGCGGCCGTCGGCGGTCCGCACCGCCACCGTGTCAGCACCAATCGAGGCCAGTGGCGTCGTCTCGCCGAGCGGTTCGAGCACGGCGTAGCCGCATTCCGTCGTGATCGTAGCCGGGCCATAGGGCGTTTCGACCACGTTGCGCCCCTGGGCAATGTCGTATGCAGTCACGCGCGAGAAGTCCGCTACCCGCACTCCCAACGCCGCCGCAAAGGCCTCCGGTGGCTCATAGCTCGACTGACCATCGGCCGAATACAGGCCAAAGCTGCCCTCGGCCACCAGGCGCGTCCCCGGACTCTCGGCCAGCGTCCGCTCGATCCGCTCGCGCGTCTGCCCATCCATCAGCGCCACGTTGGGCAGGAACAGCAGCCGATAGCCCGACCAATCCATCGCCGGCGTGACGATGTCGGCCGGGATACCGTGCGTCCAGAGCGTCCGGTACACCCCCCGCATGTCGGCCAGGAAGCGATCGTCCTGGTCGTTATACGTGAATAGCTCTTGCGACTTGGGATGGTAGACGATGCCCACTTCAGGTCGGGGACACGTCAGCGGCAGATGCTCTTTCAGCCCTTCGATCTGTCCAATCGCCTCGGCAACGGCCCGGAAGCGCGCCGTCGGCTCGCCGTCCAATGCCACCAGGTTGTAGCCCGGCCCCTCAAAGCTGAGATATTCGGGACGATACTGCCAGAACATCGCCCCCTCACCCCCGGCAGCCAGCGTCATCCACAGCAGCATCGTCAGCTCGCGCGGATCGGACTGCTTGCTCCAAACAACGCCGCCCGGCGACATCCCGGCATAGATTTCCTCGTGCCACCAGCGCCCGTTCCGGCCCACACTCCTTGACCAGTCGAAGCTGAAAGCCCGATCCGCGAGCCTGTAGGGGTCCGCGGAAGTGAGCAAATTGCTCGAGGGCATGGACATGCCCCAGCTATCCACGTGCGGCGCGCACCGCTCGTCCCACGGCCGCGGATACCACGCCCCGTGCGCCCGGACCTCGTGCTCCGGGTCTAGGGCTTCGACCTCGCCAACCATCCACCGCAGGTGCTCCACCAAGTTCTGGTAGTGAAACTCCCGGTAGAGCAGCATCTCCACGACGCTATTGTTCGACCGCGGCGGCTGCACGTCCTCCCACCGGCGATACCGCCGCAGCAGCCGCTCGTTGAGTTGGTCCAGCGTGTACCGCTCCCGCAGCCACGCCTTGTACCGCGCGATGGTGTAGTCGCAGTAGCACGGATAGCCGTCGGTAATCCTGCTCCACGCCGAGATGATGTTGATGCCGTCCCACAGTCCCCAGATCAGCAGATTCGGCCGGTCCTTGTACCGCTGCACGACGTGCCGGATGAGATCCCCGCCGTATTCCCGCCAGGCCGGGTGGTCGTAGCAGTGCATCGCGCCGCCCTGCGGATAGGCCCCGCTCGCAAACGACTCCGCCCGCTGGCCGCGATAGCTCACCACCCGCATGTCGGGATGCTCGCGCGTCAGCCACTCCGGGCAGGCCCCGTGCGTGGCGAGCATGATGTCCATCCACACCGAGAGGCCGTGCTGCGCGGCGAGGTCGAACAATCGGTCGAAGTCATCCAGCTCGTACTGCCCCGGTTGCGGCTCCATCGCGTTCCAATACGAGTGACTCCGCACGATCCGAAACCCGGCCGCTCGCAACCGGGCAAAGTCACCGTCCCAGCACTCCTGTTTCGGAGTGGGAGCGCGATAATACTCCACCCCCACCGGGAAAGCCGTCTCCGGATGCCCCAAACGCTTCATCGTCCCTCCACCCAGCGGCCGCGCCCCCGCCACTCGCGGATGCCCCGCCAGGCTGAAGTATGCACCAAGGCGGCACCCGTCCCCCTGTGAGAGAATGCCGGGCCTCAACTCGTAGGGGCGTCCCTTGTGGGCGCCCTCGCCTTGGCTGAGGAGACGAGAAGGGCAACCACAAGGGTTGCCCCTACGGCGGTCCGTCGCTACCACTCCCCTCTCCACCATGTGGCGTGGGGGCCGGGTGATGGGCCAAAGCCGCACGGATAGTGCCAGGTGTGGTGCGGCTTTGGCCCGTCAATGGGTGAGGCACAGCCCATCACCGCGCCGCGCGCCGGCGGCGGCGGATGAGCATGACGGGCACCGACACCACGCCGACGATCACCGCCAGCGGCACGCCAAACGTGCTCACCCAGATCAGGAGATCCACCGCGCCGCGGGCCACGTCGCCTAAGGTCTCGAAGCTATCGCGGAACGTCTGGCCCGGACTCCAGACCGTGCGCCCGGAGACGTCCTCCGGCAACGCCGCCACCGACATATCGGCCCGGTTGTTGTAAGTTACGCGCTCGGTCTCGACGGTGGCAATCACGGCCGACAATGGCAGCCGCCCCGACTCGACATCAACCCGTACGCTCGCCTCGATGTGGTTCTCCTCATGGGGTCGGACGCGATCCACGTCCCAGACGATCACGCGCTCGTCCGCGTCGTACCTCCCACCGACGGCGCTGACGAAAGTGACCCCAGTCGGCAGCGACAGCCGGATGGACACCCGCTCCGCATCACCGTTGCCCGCGTTCCCGTACAGCAGCGCCAGGTTTGCCGTGTCGCCCTGCGCGACCGCCGACGGTGCATGGAGGACCATCAGCGTCAGGTCCGGCTCGAACGTCAGCTTGGCGGTAGCAGCATTGTTGGACTCGTCCGCGTCGGGAGTACCGGCGTGGACCTCCGCATCGAGCGTCAGGACACGAGCGGCGGATTCGAATCGCACCACGGCGACGAACGTACCCTGGTCGCTGGGGTGCAGCTCGCTGATCTCCCAGGTCACGACCCGCGTCGCCGGATCGTAGCTGCCGTTACCCTGCGCCTCGACGAAAGCGACCTGCTGCGGCAGCGCGAGCGTCACCACGACGTCCTTCGCGCGCACACTGCCATCGTTGCGGTAGGTCAGCCGGAACGCGCTCTCGCCGTAGACAAAGGGCACGCCCTGCGGCACCAGCTCCAATGACAAGTCCGGCGGCGGATGCAGCTGCACGCGCACAGTGGCGAGAGCCACGCGGTCTTCCAACACGTTGAGCTGTCCGCGCAGACGCTCGATCTCGCCGCGGACGCGCTGGAGCCGATCCTGGATTTCGAGGATGTCCTGCACTCGCTCCGCACGCTCGAAGAGTAGGCGGAACTGCTCCTCGGCCGCCTCCAGGTTCCGCAGTCGGATATTGAGGTCGGTATACGCCTCGGTGACATCCTCGGCGCGGGTTTGCTCCTCGAGCACCTCGACCGCCAGCGCCTTCAGGTCCGCCACCGCCTCATCGAACGCAGCGGCCGGAATACGCAGGGTGACAATGGAAGGCCGGCGGTCACGCACTGGTTTGATCTCGGAGTTGGCAAAAAAGGCGCCGGGAATACCGGCCACCAAGTCACGGATGGACCCGATAGCGTCCTCCAGGTCCGCCACCATCAGCACGAGCGTGCCGTTTCGGATGATCTGTCGGTCACTCGCGGCGAGTTCCTGGATCGCTGCCAACCGGGGAGCCGCAGCACTCGCCGGGGCGGCAGCCGGCGCCGCGACTACTTTCTCCACCGCGACCTCCCGCGTGACCATTTTCTCGACTACAACCGGCTTCTCGACCACCATGACCTGAGCGGCCGCGCCGCTGGCACCGGTCGCTCCCCGCTCGCCGCGCGCTCCCGCCGCACCGGCCGGCCCCGCCGGACCTCGAAGGGCCGCAGAGTCGGCTGCCTCCGACTGAACCTCCACAAAGCTGGCCTCCTCAAGCCCAGCGGGCCCGCGGGCCACCGCCAATGCGACAACCACCACGCCGAGGAGCAAGACCCCGATCACGACCCGACCACGACCCGTTGCTAGAAACCGTCTCATGGCACTCTCCCTATCCCGACCACTCCGTCTTGCGCCGTACTTCCCGGCGCAGCCGCCCCACAGCGGGCGACAACGGGACCTAGACGCCCTGGACAACGAGAAAGTTCCCGGCAGACGCCTCCTCTCTATCGCTCGGCGACGGAGAGGGAGTGAGGCCCAAGCTCACTATCCTCGAACAGCCCGCACGCGCCCCTCGACCGCCGCCTCGATCCGCCCGGACCGCACGGCGTGGGCGTAGAGCGCGGCCCGGAAGGGCACGTCCGTGATCCGGCAGGGCAGCGTCTCGCGGTGACCGGATAGGAGCATCGAGCGGCCCTGCCCCCGCTCCGGGACGTGTCCCTCTAGCGCGACGCGATACCGGCGCTCCGGGTCCAGTGTACACAGCACAATCCGTTGCCCCACCGGCCGGTCCCAATCGAACGTGTAGCTGGCGCCGGACAGCTGCACGAGAAACTCCAGGCCCTCGTCATGATCGCGGATATTCGCTTCCAATACGCTCAGGACATCGCTACCCTGTAGCTCCGCCACGACCAGATACTGCTCGAACGGACGGCTGCACTGGATCAGGTCTACCTGGTCCACCGTGCCCGCCGGTAAGGACAGCCCCCGATACGAGCGGCGATTGTAGAGGGCCAGATCGGCCCCCGTCGCCAGCCGCATCGCGTCCGTTATCCAGCTCGCCAGCGGTGCATCTATCCCGTCCATCGTAAGCGCCGCCGGCGCCTCGGCGACGGGATGGGTGCGGTAGTCAGTGAGCGATCTCCGCCGTCGCGGCGCTTCCGCCACCTGCCACCGCCCCGCCTGCTTGGTCAGCCGTAGCTCTCGGTCGGCGGCGACGACGCCATCGAAGACCGCTTGCCCTTCAATCTCCAGCGCCAACGGCCGCGCCAAGTCAACGAGCACCGGATCGGGCAGCACGGCCACCCCGGTCAGGTTTTCGGTAGCCAGACGGAGCCGATTGGCGCCGATAATCTGGGCATGGACGGTGCCGATAGTCCCCGGCCTTTCGATGGCGTCAATCGCGGTCCAGTACGCCTGGCCATGCAAAGGCAGCGCCGCACTGAAGCTATAGCCGGACGGGTGGCGCCGCTGCCGCTGCCGCACCAGCCAGGCGATCACCCGGTCGTAATACTCCGGCACGAAGTCGGCGTGCCCGCGTCCGACCCGAATATCCAGCCGCGTCGGGAAGTTCAGGCGTTCCATGCGGTCCGCCACCAGCCGCCCGCCCAGCTGGAAGTTGCGGTCGTGCTCGCCACCGATGCACCAGAACGGCAAATGCTCACCGTTCGCCGCCAGCCAGGGGAAGCTGTACGCCGCGCCCATCGGGGCCGCAGCCGCGAAGTAGTCAGGATAGTGCAGCGCCAACTCGGAGGACCCGGTCCCGCCCATCGAGAGACCCGTCACCGTGATCCGCTCCGGGTCCACGCGATAGCGCCGTTGCACGTCGGCCACCGCACAAAACACGTCGTTCTCGCCAATCCCCCGAAACTCCGTAATCCCCCGCCCGAACGGCGTGACGAGCAGTGCCCCGTGGCGCTCCGCCGCCCACAACGGGGCCGCGTTTTCGTCAGCGGTGTAGTGCTCCGAGGTCTGTCCGACGTATTCCGGCGATACCCCAGCCGACGTCCCGTGTAGGTTGATGACCAACGGCCAGAGTCGCCGACCGTCATAGCCGGCCGGCACGTAGAGCGCGTATGGCTGGTCCGTATCGTCAATCACGGAATAGTAGCTCAGGCGCAGGTCCTGCCCCGGCAGCGGACGAGTAGCCAGCCGCGTATCACCCGGCGGAAGCGTAGTCACAGTCTCTATCCCCCATCGGCATCAACCAACCGCTGCCGCAGCAACCACACCAGCACCACCCCCGTAATCGCGCCACCCACAAGTCCGCCGATGCCCCAGAGCACCGCGACTAGGGGCACGATCAGGGCCGCGTCCAGCTCCACGATGACACCCCCGAATAAGACGATAACCGGCCCTATTGCCCAACCAACCGTGCTCGCTGCGATCCACCAACCGGCTCGCGCCAACTGCCCCCGCAATATCAGCCATTGTAGGAACCCGGCCACCGCCCCGCCGGCCATCCCGCCGCCCACAGGCTCACCCACGAGCACGACCATGAGCGAGTCGCCACCTATAGCGACGACTACACCCGCGGCCACACCCGTCCCGACAGCCCAACCGACGGTGCTGGCGACGATCCACCGGCTGGCCGGCACGATCTGTCGCCGCAGCACCAGCCATTGCAAGACTCCAATGGTAGTCCCGCCTATGATCCCAACTACCGCTCCGGACAAGGCCAACCACAACCACTAGGTCGCTCCGGTCCCGGTCGCCGCTAAGACCATGCCCGTTATGAAAAACGCGGGAACGATCACCACCCCGCCCACAGTCCAACCCAAGCTGCTGGCCAGCACCCACAGGAGCCACAATCGCCAGCCTACGCCCCGCGGTGGCACGCTGGCACCGGTCCGCTCGGCCATCTACCCCTCCTCGGCACTGCTCCACCCTCTCTACCCGGAAACATGCTAACGAGCGTGCAGCGCCACCGCCACCCACGCTCCGGTCCACCTCCGGCACACTCCCCCTCTCCACTTGGTGGAGAGGGGGCCGGGGGTGAGGCAAGTCTGCCACCTACCTCACCATACCGGCCGCCAAAACGGTATCATGGTGGCGCCATGAGCCAAACACCTCCCGCAGCCGCCCTTTTCGATGCCAACTGTGCCCTAGGTATGGTGAGCCAGCCCGGACCCGCCGGTGCATTCTTCACAGCCGACGCGCTGCTGGAGCATCAGGCCCGCTACGGCATTACCCGCGCGCTCCCGTACCATTCCCTTGCCTTGGAAGAGCACCCGGCCACCGGCAACGCCAAGCTCCTCCCGGCCATCGCGGGCCATGCGGCGCTCCGGCCGTCGTGGATCGCCCTCCCACACCACACCGGCGAGTTCCCCGCTCCGGCCACGCTGCTCGACGAGGCCCGGAGCGCCGGCGTTCGCGCGCTCCGCATCTTCCCGGACGACCACAAGTACCCGGTGGACGACTGGATGCTCGGCGAGTTCTTTGCGGCCGTAACCGGGCAGGTACCCCTGTTCTGGCACATCGCCCGCCTCGACACGCCCACCGCTCGCGACATCTATCGCGTCTGCTCGCAGTATCCCCGGCTGCAAGTCGTCGTCTCCGATGTTGCTAAGGCCATCCCGCGCCTCATCACGCCGCTGCTGCGCCAGCTTCCCAACCTCTGGCTGGAGACCGGCGGCTTCCGCACGTATCGCGGCATCGAGTTCCTCGCAGAGGCAGTTGGCCCCGACCGCCTGATTTTCGGCACCCGCCTCCCGTGGCAATCGGTCGGCGGCCCCCATGCCGAGCTACAGTACGCCCGCCTGGAACCGGCGGTACGTGCTCAGATTGGCGCGCACAATCTCGACCGCCTGCTCGCAACGGCCGCCTGGTAGGAGCAACGCCATGACCGCTATACCCCACCAGCACCACCCACACCAGCACACCCACCAGCACGACTCCTTCGCCGAACGGGCCGTGCATGGCGAGCCGCTGGAGGATCTCGTCATAGACATCCACTGCCACCCCGGCGTCGGTCGCAACTTCTACTGGCACGGCGGCGACGTGGATGACATGGTCCGCACGATGGACGAGACCGGCACAGACTACGCCTGCTTCAGCGCCTACGCCGCCATCGGCCCGGACTTCATCGGCGGCAACGACCTCGTCGCCGCAGCCATCCGGCGCCATCCGACGCGGGTGCTAGGCTGCGTGGTACCCAACCCTCGCTACCCGCAGCTAGTGGTTCCGGAGCTGCGGCGCCGGGTGGAGGATCAAGGCTTTCGTGGCATCAAGATTCACCCCACCAGCCACAACTACCGCGTCCTCGGAGAGCACTACGAGCCGGTATACGAGTACGCCGACGAGCATCGCCTCCCCATCCTGAGCCACACCTATGACTCTCCGGCGACGGTCGCCAAGCTGGCCACGACGTACCCCAACGCCACGTTCGTCTGGGCGCACGCCATCTGGAACCACCTGCGGACGCCCGACCTCGCAACCGTCGTCCGCGATCTCCCAAACGTCGTGGTTGAGATGGCCGGATCAGCGAACGTGCGCGGGACGATTGAGGACTTTGTGCGCGTGGCCGGGGCCGAGCACGTCGTATTCGGCTCCGACTATCCGGTACTCGGCCAGGCCTGGCAGCTTGGCCAAGTAGCTCACGCCGACCTCCCCGCCGCCGATAAGCGCAAGATACTCGGCCAAAACCTCCGCACCGTCCTCCGCCTCTAGTTGCCGTGGCTCCCGGCGAACGGCCACCCAGCGGCGCCAGCCTTGCTACGGTTACCCAGATCACCGCTCGGAGCAAGTCAGATGCCCGGCATCCTTATGCCCACCGACTACCGGCCGCCTGCCTTGTCCCCCGGCCCAGCTACCATCCGCGAGGTCAAGAGCAGCCTGCTCGATAAGCCGGACCACGCTTTCGATTGCGAGCTTGTCGCCGTCGAGACCACCTTTGGCGCAGCCGCAGCCATCATCCTCTACCGGATGCCGCGGGCCATCACGATTTTCGGCATTGACATGCCCGAAGGGTCGTTCACCCTCGGCTACTTCTGGCAGGATCGGCCGTATAACGTCTACCACTGGCTCGACCCGGACGAGCGCACCCTGGCCTATTACGCCAACATCGCGGATCGGACGGCGGTTACCACGACGACGATTGCCTGGCGCGATCTCGTGGTAGACGTGCTGGTGCGCCCGAACGGCGCGGTCGAGGTGCTGGATGAAGACGAGCTGCCAGCCGACCTCCCGCCGCCCGTCGCCCGCAGGATTGACCACGCCCGCGCCGCGCTCGTAGACGGCGCCGCCGCGCTCGCCGCGGAAATCGAGCACGCCTCGCAAGCCTGGCTCGCCGCCCGCCGGTAGCTATACGGGCACGTGCGCTCACTTCTCCCCGTTCAGCATGGCGGTGCGGGCACGATTGGCACGGCGGAAGTAGGCCGCGCGCGTCTCCAGGTCGAACTTGCGGATGATGTCCGCACAGGTCGTATCCTCCAAGTGCGAGTACATGCAGAAGACGGCCTCGGGACGGGTCACGTCAATCGCCACCCCGGCACCGTACTGCTCTTTGATCGCGCCGAGCTTGGCATGGTTGTAATCCAGGTGCAGCACCTGATAATCAAGATTGATCGTCCTGACGTTGATCGGTTGGTAGACGGCGTCGGACTCGATCAGACTCCGGCCGAGCGGGTCCACAATGCGACTCTCGCTGCCGGGCGTGGCCGAGGCGATAAAGAAGCTGAAATCGTGCGCCCAAATACTCAACTGCAACCCCCCAGCATACATCGAGGAGAAGAAGACAATCTCCGCGTCTTGCGCCCGATTGCCCTCAGCAACGTCACGGAAGTTGAGGTCATAACAGATCGCAAAGCCGACCCGACCGAAGTCGGTGGCAGCCACAACGGTCTCGACGCCGGGCGTGACACCCATCTTCATCTCGTTGATCGTGGGGTGAATCTTGTGATAGACGGAGGAGACGTTCCCATTGCGGTCGAGTAGCACCTGGGAATTGTAGATTTTCCCGTCCTCCGCGGTGAAAATCGGCACGATTACATAACAGTGATGCTGGCGTGCGACCTCCGCGAACGTCCGGATCGTCGGCCCATCGAGCGGTTCCGCAGCAATCGGTAAGCACGACTGCCCCAGGCCATACCAGGTGATAACCTCGGTCATGCAGACAATATCCGGCTTATCCAAGCACGCCCGCTCGACCAAGGCCCGCTGCCGTTCCCGGTTCGCGGCGATCTGGCTCTCCGGCGAGTCCTCCACCCCGGCTTGCCGACTGGACACCGTGGCCACGCGCACGTACCGTGCCATGCTGCTCCTCCTCGCCTCGTCGCAATCGCTAGGATAGTCACCGGGCAGCGCCCTCTGCACAGCGGCGGCCGCCGGCCCGCTCCAAATCCTTAACGGAGTAGTCGCGTGCCGCTACCGCGAGCACGTCAACCGTAGCTCTCAGAGGACTGTGCAGACCTGGCCCTCGGAAAAGGCCCCCATGTCCGCAGCCGCGCCCCGGCAGCCTCCCGTCTTGGCCTTGGTTGGTCCGACGGCGGTAGGCAAGACGGCCCTCTCGCTGACGGTCGCCACCGCCCTGAATGCCGAGATCATCTCGGTGGACTCGCGCCAGGTCTACCGCGGCATGGACATTGGCACAGCCAAGGCGACCGCCGCCGAACGTGCCAGCGTCCGGCATCACCTGCTCGATGTCGTCACCCCGGACGAGGCCTACTCCGTCGCGCTGTATCAACGACAAGCGCACGCCATCATCGCTCGACTGCACGCCAACGGCAAGCTGCCGCTGCTCGTCGGCGGTACCGGACTGTATTTCCGCGCCGTCTGCGATGGCTTGGTGCTCCCGCCGGTGCCGCCGCAGCCGGAGCTACGCGCCGAGTGGGAGGCCCGGGTGGCGGCGGGCGATCTCGCCGGCTTGGTCGCAGAGCTGCGCCGTCTGGACCCGGCCGGGGCCGCACGGCTCGACCTCGCCAATCCGCGCCGCATCATCCGCGCGCTGGAGGTGACGCGCGTCAGCGGGCGCCCGTTCTCCGCCTGGCAACGGCGCCAGCCCCCGCCCTTCCACACCGTCTGGCTCGGCTTGGCGCGGCCCCGTGCCGAGCTATACGCCCGCATCAATGCACGCGCATCCGAGCAAATCGCGGCCGGCCTCGTGGAAGAAGTACGTGGCCTCGTGCAGCAGGGCTATGGCTACAACCTGCCGGCCATGCAGAGCCTCGGGTACCGCGAAATCGGCCAGTATCTCCAAGGGCAGCTAACCCTCGACGAGGCGATAGCCAGCCAGCAGCAAGCCACCCGCCGCTACGCCCGCCGCCAGCTCACCTGGTTTCGCCGCGACGAGCGCATCACTTGGCTCCCCGCAGCCACCACCGGCCTGCCCGAATTCCTAGAAGCCCTGGAGGAGCAGCAGTCCAGCGTGTCCAGCTAATCACTACCAAGGCAGCGTGCGCCCGGTGTGCTTCCGCCCGATCTCCGAAGCCTCCTGCCCACCGCTGCCGATCATCACCCCTTCGTCCAGCATCTCCGTCACGTTGTCCGGGTTCACGCCATTCAGAAAGGCGATCCCGGCCGACTTGCACGCGGCAAAGACACGGTTCCGAGCCGCAATCATATAGTCAGGGTAAGGTGGGTCGTGGTTGTCCTCGTAGCCGAGCGACATCCCCATGTCACCCGGCCCCCACTCGGCAAAACCAACGCCGGGGACCTGGATATTCGCCTCGGCGTTGGCCAGACACCGCTTATCCTCGATCTTGAGGCCCAGGAGCAGCTCACCTTGCGGATTGAGCGGCCACGGATCGGCCTTGGCCAGATACTCGTTCACCGACAGCCCCCACAGCTCCGCCGCCGTCCCCTGACCGCCACTGCCCCGGCGGCCGTCGCCCAGCCCCTCACCCACGCCAATGCTCTGGAATGGGAAGCGCGCCGACTCGACATATGCCCGGACTGCCCCCGGTGTCTCGGCGTGGCAAAGCAGGAGACCGTGGACACCGGCCGTCAGGAGGTGCTTGACCATCCAGGCGTTAGCCCGCATGACCTCCTCACTCGTCCCGTCCGTCGGCAACGTGGCGATCACCGTCGGCGTGCGGTGGCCGCTGCGGGTTGGACCACCGGCGATCAACCCGCGCATGAACGCCGACAGCCCCGGGATGTTGAACGCATAATGCTCCATCTCCACCATCAGGTAGTCGGCCCACGTCTGCGCCATCTCGACGCCGTTCTCGTAAGTCAGCTCGCCAGCGCCGGTGTAGTAGAGCGGCTGACCCTGCTCCAGTAGCTCGATCGCCCGGTTGACACGTGGCATCGTCTCCCAACCTGCCTGCGTATTCGCTGCTTGCCGGTGCATCCAGCGGCCTGAACCAGGCTGCTTGCCCGGATGTGCCGGCAGTGCTGGCCTGGATTATCCACAACTACGGCACTGTCAGCAAGGTACAGGCGGCTCCGTCACCCCCGCGCACGCGGGAATCTACTCCCCCTCTCCACATGGTGGAGAGGGGGCCGGGTGACAGGCCAAAGCCGCACCACACCTGGCACTATCCGTGCGGCTTTGGCCTGTCAGTGGGTGAGGGCCAGGAGCCAGTGCAGCGCGCTGCACCCCAACTCTGTGCTCTCTGTGTGCGCTGTGGCCCAAAGCCCGGAGCGGCAATCCGCTTCCGGCTGCTACACTGCCCACCAGCATGACAACCAAGAGGTCCCCCACCCGCCCCGACGGTCGCACCTTTGACGAGCTACGACCGGTACGCATCACCACCGGCTACCAGGAGTACCCGGAAGGATCGGCGCTCATCGCCTGCGGCAATACCCGCGTCCTCTGCGCCGCTTCGGTGCAAGACCGACAGCCGCCCCACCTGCTCAACACCGACCGCGGCTGGGTCACTGCCGAGTACGCGATGCTGCCCCGCGCTACCCATACCCGCAGCAGCCGAGAAGCGGTGCGCGGCCGCCTCGGCGGTCGGACACAGGAGATTCAACGCCTGATCGGCCGCGCGCTGCGAGCGGCGGTAGACCTCCAGGCGCTCGGTCCCCGGACCGTCATCCTAGACTGTGACGTACTCCAAGCCGACGGTGGCACCCGCACCGCAGCCATCACCGGCGCTTACGTCGCGCTCGCCCTCGCCCTACGCCAGCTGGTCACGACGGGCGTGCTCACCAGCATCCCTCTCACGAAGGCCATCGCTGCCGTCAGCGTCGGGATCGTACATGGTGCGCCGCTCCTCGACCTCTCCTACCCGGAGGACTCCCGCGCCAGCGCCGATCTCAACGTGGTGATGACCGGCGAGGGGCAGTTTATCGAGGTGCAGGGGACGGCCGAGGGCGCACCGTTCTCGCGCCGCGCGCTGAATCACCTGCTCGACCTCGCCCAGCAGGGCATCAAGTCGCTGCTCGCGGCCCAAGAGCAAGCCATCCGCGCCGCTGTGGACAGCGCCGAGGCCAGTACGCCCTTCCGCAACTAGCGGTGCCTGTCGGCGCCCGGCCCCTACGTGAGCGCCTGCACCAGCGCCCGGAACCGCTCGCCGCGCTCGAACTCGCTGGCGAACATGCCGAACGAGGCACAACCCGGCGAGAGCAGCACGACGCTCCCAGACTCCGCTACCCGCCGCGCCGTCGCCAGCGCCGCCGCGAGATCGCCGGCCTCCCCGATCACCTTCTCCCCACACGCCGCCGCGACCTTGGGTGTCGCCGTGCCCGTCAGCAGCACAACGGCCGTGACCATGGACCCCGGCCCTTGCACGGCCGCGCGCACACCGTCGAAGTCCAGCCCCTTGTCGCTGCCACCGGCAATCAGCACGGTTGGCCGATCTATGGCGTCGAGGGCGGCGAGCATAGCCTCCGGCATGGTCGCCGCCGTATCGTTGATGTAGCGCACACCCTCGAATTCGCGGATCGTCTCCAGGCGGTGCGGCACGCCGGGGAAGGCGGCGACGGCCCGGTCAATCACCGCAGCGGGTATCCCCAGTACGCGAGCCGCCGCCGTCGCCGCGGCGACGTTCGCGCGGTTGTGGTCACCGTAGAGATGTGCTGTATCCCACCCGGGCGCCTCCGACGCCGGATCGAACCACACCACGCGCCCGGTAGCCGCCTCGGCCAGTGGGCGCACCGGCGGGCTGGCACCGTTGAGCACGGCGTAGTCCTCCGGCCGCTGCCAGCGCAAGATGAGGCCCTTACTCTGTGCATACTCGGCATAGTCCGCGTAGCGGTCCAAGTGGTCGGGCATGATATTGGTGATGATCGCCACGTGCGGGCTGCGCTGCAACGGGATCAGCCCCTCCAGCTGCCAGCTCGACAGCTCCAGGACAACCCAGCTATCCGGCTCGATGCGCGGCAGCGTTTCGAGCGCCGAACGGCGGAGATTGCCGGCGACGACGAGCGGCCAGCCGTGCTCCCGGACGATGGCGGCGAGCAGCAACGTGGTCGTGGTCTTGCCCTTGGTGCCTGTCACACCGATGATCTTCCGGCTCGGACACTCCGCGAAAAAGAGCGTCATCTCCATGACCACCGGCACGCCGGCCGCCGCCGCCACCTGCAAGTACGGCGAATGGCGCGGCACGGCCGGATTGCGGACCACGAGGTCTGCGGATCGAAAGTCCTCTTCCCGATGCTGCCCCAGCACGTAGGTGATCGGGAGGTCGGACAAGGCGTCCAGCGAAGCGGTCAGCTGCTCGGCGGATCTGAGATCGGTCACGGTAACGTGCGCGCCGCGCTCGGCCAGAAATCGGGCCACGCCTACGCCGCCGCCGTGGACGCCCAGCCCCATCACGAGCGCGCGCCGGCCGCGATACTCCACCGTTCTACCCCCCTGCGCCGACCGCTCATCGCTCGGTCTACACGGCCGCCGCCACGCGCAATCAGCGTTCCAAATCCTGCTAGGATGAAGTTCTTGGTACGATAACGTTAGCGCAGTATACTGCCCGTCCCGCGCACCCGTAGAGACCGATGAGACAGCGGCCAACTCTCTCCACGCGGCACCCCAGTCCGGCGGCGCAACGCCGGGCGGCCGAGCTATGGAAGGCCCGCCTCGGCCTCGGCGCCGCGGTGATTATTACGGTGTTTTCCTTGGTAGTGATGTATCGGATCGCTGGCGTGGGGGTGCAGACCATGCTGGCGGTTTCCCAGAACACGCTGACCACGGTTGTGGGACTCGGCACCAGCTTAGGCTTGCCGCTGCCGGAGTTCCTGACCACGCTGGAAATCAGCCCAGCCCCGGCCGGCACCAGTCCGGCAACAGGGCAGCCGCCCACCGACGGCACCACGGCCCAGCCGACGCAAGCACTCGCCCCAACGGCCGCGGTCACGGATACACCGGTTACCAGCAGCACCGTCGCGCCAACGCCGGCGCCGGAGGCTACGGCGACGGTCGTCCCCGGCAGTGTGCGCGAGCACACCGTCGTCGCGGGCGACACGCTCTTTGCCCTCGCCCGGCGCTACGAGAGCAGTGTGCAAGCCATCGTCGCGGCAAACAACCTGCGTGACAGCAACGTGACCCTCCAGATCGGTCAACGGCTGATTATCCCCTAGCCTGGCCGATGCGCTAGGGGAGGGTCCAGCCCGCCGCTGCCAGCACCGGCTCCAGCGTAGCTGCCGCTACCGCCCCGGCCCGGAGAATCCGCGCGGTTGGCGGCGACGAGAGATCGAGCACCGACGATGGCTGTCCCACCGGCGACGGCCCGGCATCGAGCACGATGTCCACCTCCGATCCAAGCGCGGCGACCGCCGCTTGCGCCGTCGTTGCCGGGGACTCGCCGGTCCGGTTTGCGCTCGTGCCGATCAGCGGACAGCCGGCCTCACGGATCAGCGCCCGCGTGACGGGATGATCCGGTATCCGCAAGGCGACCGTGGCGCCGGCCGCGACCAGGTCCGGCACCTGCGCCGCGCGCGGCAGCACGAGCGTCAACGCTCCCGGCCAGAAGCGTGCGGCGAGGGCCGCCGCGACCGGCGGCCACTCCACTACCAACGCGCCGGCGGCCGCCGGGTCGGCGAGCAGCACCGGCAAGCCGCGCGCGGCCGAGCGCCCCTTCACCTCCAACAGCCGATCCACCGCCGGGGAATCGAGCGCGTTCGTGCCCAAGCCGTAGAGCGTGTCGGTGGGATAGACCACCAGTCCACCCCAACGCACGACCTCAGCCGCCTCGCGCAGAGCCACCGGGTCGCCGGCCGGGTAGAGCCGCATCGTTCCCGATTGCACCGGGCCACGACCCGGCGGCCGGTCCGTGGAGTGACTGCCGCCTGCCGCTTGCATTGCAGAGCATTCTACCTTCGAGCCGCTCGGTCTACACAATCCGGCGTGTCGCTGGACTACACCGGGTACGGGTGCTACCATCCCGCCAGTACCGGATTGCCTAGGGGCGGCGGATGCTCGGCCCCAGGGAAGGAGCACGCGCCAATGCCAAACGTCTCATTCATCGGGCTGGGGAAGATGGGCCTGCCCATGTCGCGCAATATCATGCAGGCCGGCTTCCCGCTGACGGTCCACAACCGCAGCCGCGGCAAAGTCGAGGCCCTCGCTGCCGAGGGTGCGACCGCAGCCGACTCGTCGGCCGAGGCAGCCGCCGCCACCGACATCATCTGCCTCTGCGTACCCGTCCCGGCCGACGTGGAGACCGTCATCCTCGGCCCGGATGGCGTGCTGGCCGGCGCCCGCAGCGGCAGCTTGGTCGTGGACTTCAGCACTATTGACCCCGTCACCAACCGCAAGGTGGCCGCGGCGCTGGCCGAGCAAGGTGTTGGCTACATTGACGCGCCGGTCAGCGGTGGCCCACCGGGCGCCGAGGCCGGCAACCTGACGGTGATGTGTGGCGGCAGCGAGGCAGACTACGCGCGTGCCTTGCCGGTCATGGAAGCGGTGGGCGAGAAGATCGTCCACGCCGGCCCAATCGGCGCCGGGTCAACCGTCAAACTCATCAATCAGATGCTCGTCGGCGTCAACCTCTCAGGCGCCGTCGAGGGCTTTGTCCTCGGCGCCAAGGCCGGCATTGACCCGGAGCTACTGCTCGACGTGGTGAGCAGCGCCTCCGGCGACAGCTTGCAGCTCCGGCGCTGTTTCCCCGATTTCGTCTTCAAGAACTCCTACGATCCGGCCTTCTCGGCCAACCTGCTCTACAAAGACATCATGCTGGCGCTCGGTATCGGTCGTGAGTTGAACGTCCGGCTCAACCTCGGCAACCTGGCGCTCCAAGCCTACGAGGAAGTCCGCAACCACGGCCTAGGCGAGCAGGACTTCGCCGTGGTTGCCGTACCACTCCAGCGGCTCTCCGGCGTACAGATCAAGCCGGAAGACTAGGGACGCCCCCGTCCCCCCGCAAGCGGGGGGACCAGTAGGGGGGCACACGGCCCTACGTGTCAAAGACCTCACGCACCGCACAGGTGAATCCGGGCAGCACGTCCACGCCGTCGAGCGTGTCGCCCTCATCGAGCTTCACCACCGCCCGGCCCGGCGCGTGTACGTCCACGGTCCGCGTCTCCGGCTGCACCACCCACACCAGCCGCACCCCGTAACTGAGCCACATCCACGCCTTGTCGTTGACCTCGCGCGGGTTATCGCTGGGAGAAGCGATCTCCACCACCAGATCAGGCGCCACCTCGGCGTAGCCCGTAACCCGCACGCCCGGCGGCAGCGTGTCCGTCGAGAAGTAGGCGATGTCCGGCTCGCGCACGGTGTCCGGGTCCCGCTCTAGCCACACACCCACATCCGAAGTCACCAGCCGTCCGAGCCTCCGCGGCTTGACGAAATTCCTCAACTCAGCACTCAGATTCACCGCGATCTCGCCGTGCTCAAGTCCTGTTGACATAGTCTCGTGCAGTACCCCCCGGATCAATTCGCCGCGAACGCCCTCGCCATACAGCCGCAGCAAGTCGTCGGCGGTCAGTAGCTTCGTCAATGTCGTCGCCATGTCCGTCTCCTTGTCGGCGCGGCGCAGCTACCCAACGTGCTCGCCCGCCGGCCAGCGATACACCATCTTCAGATACTCGTCGTAGGGGATGTCCGCCAGGGGAGCCATGGCCTCGTCCCACAGCACGTTCCAGCGCTCGTAGTCGGTCAGCACCGTCTCCGGCTGCGCCGCGCTCCGCACCACAAAGCCCGGCAAGAACGGCCGGCCCGTCGGCTTGGCGGAGTCCTGGTAACGCAAGTCCATGCTCCAGCGCACCCGATCCGATACGTTCGGCTGACTACGGTGCATCATCAGCGGGTGGAACAGGATGAGGCCGCCGGCCTGCGTGGGCAGCAGCTTCGGCGTCAGCGCCGGCACTTCCTGCGGGTCTACCCGAATCTCGCCGTTGACTAGATGGCGGCGTAGCCCATGCTTGTGGCTGCCCGGCAGCAGCTCCAGACAGCCGCCGTCCTCCGGCACGTCGAACAGCGGAATCCACATCGTCGCGATGATCTGATTATCCGCCTCCGGCAAGACCGTCCCGGCATCCTGGTGCCAGTCATGCGCACGAGAGTTATGCATCGCCGATGCTTCCGGCGGCACCGAGCGAATGTGCTGGATGGGACTACACTGAAGCTCCGGGCCAATCAGCGACTCGGCCAGGTCGAGCAGGCGCGGGCAGTGTAGGAAGTCGAACATTGCCCGGCCGCGCACGAACCGAATGTCCAGCCTGTCTCCGATCTCCGGCGCCTCCGCCGCGATCAGCGTCATCCGCCGCTGAAACGGCTCGCCCTCGTGTAGCTTAGTCAGCTTGCCCTCGGCAACCAGCCGCCGCGCCCGCCGGTCAACGAGCGCCTCGTACTCCGCGATCACTGGACCGAGATCATCGTCCCCGAGGACACCGTCCATGAAATGGAGATAGCCGTTGTCGTGAAAATCCGCGATCTGTGCCTCCGTCAACCTCATCCACCCTCTCCTCGACCTCCGTCCATTGGCCCACGGGCCGCCATTTGCACGAAGGCGTGAATCCACGTCCCCCCGCGCAGCGGGGGGACCACAGGGGGGCCGTTCCCCAGCCCACCGGCTGCGGCGCATGTATGGTCATGCTACGCCGCCCCCCGCCACGCACGCAAACACCCATCTCTGCTGGGCAGCGTCGCACGCAGACGATGGCATACTTCCCGCCAAGCACCCGGCAACCACGCCCACAGTTAGGAGGCGGACCGTGAACCAGCGCCCTCGATCCGTCGGCACGCGCTCCCAGCTCTTTGTGGACGACTACCTCATCGCCACCACCGACGGTTTACAGACCCGCCTCCACCCCATGACCAAGCACCCGGAGCCGGTCCTGCAAGCCGCGGCGCCCTGGGAACGGCCCGAGGTCGGCGGCCTATGGGGACCGGTTCACGCCCATTTCGATCCCATTGAGCAAGTTTTCAAGCTCTGGTACAGCACCATGGGCGCGTACCCGGCCGACCCGCCCCGTAAGGACCCCACCTACCGCTGCCTCGCCACCTCGCCCGACGGCCTCAACTGGGAGCGTCCCAACTTAGGACTCTTCGAGTACGCCGGCTCCACCCGCAACAACATCTTCACCGACCATCCTGACGTCGGACACGGGATGCTCGACTGCCCCGAAATGGCCGCCACGGAGCCAGCCGAGCGGCGCTACAAGGCCGCCGGCTGGGGCGGCTTCGACGACAACCGCATCGCCCAGCTAGACGTGTTCTTCTCTCCGGACGGCCTGCGCTGGCAGCCCTATGCCGGCAACCCCGTCCTCCGCGGCCGTCTGCTCGACGACACCAACAGCGCCGCCAAGCTCCGCGAATCACCCGCTCACGAGGGCCCACCAGGGTCCCCGGCGGCCAAGTACGCGCTCCTCACCCGCATCATGGTCGAGTTGGGCGGTTGGCGCCGGCGCTGCGTCGGCATCACCACCTCCGAGCACGACGACGGCGGCGATCCCTTCACCCATTGGAACGATCCGCTACTCGCCCTGGCGCCCGACCAGCTCGACGACGACATGTCCGAGGAACGGCTAGCCGCGGTCAAGCCGCTCCTCCTCCACGATCACCCCGACGACCATCACTGCGAGTTCTATGGGATGCTCCTGTATCCCACGAGCGATCTCTACCTAGGGTTCGCCTGGACCTACGACGTCGCCTTCAATCTCACTCGCCTCGGGCGCGGCAACGAATACGCCATCGTGGACGTGCAGCTCCTCGCCAGCCGCGATCTGGTCCATTGGCAACGGATCGGCAACCGCCAGCCGGTCATCGGCCGGGGTGATCCCGACAGCTTTGACAGCCACATGATCTTCTACCACTCTCTGCCCCTAACCGTCGGCGACGAGTGGTGGGTCTACTACATGGGCTTCAACGAGGGCCACGCCGCCAAGGGCTGCTACGACGACACCATGCGCCGCCAGTACCGCGAGGATGTGCGCGCGGGACGCCGCCACTTCCCGGCAATGGGCCTGGCCAAAGTGCGCCGCGACGGCTTCATCTCCCGCGATGCCGGCCCGGATGGCGGCACCCTCACCACCCGGCCGCTCCGGCCCGGCGGCGCCGGCCTCGAAGTAAACGCGACCGTCGCCGATGGCGGTTCAGTCACGGTCTCCGTGCAGGACGAGCACGGGCAACCGCTCCCCGGCTTTGGCACCGCCGACTGCACACCCTTAACCGGCGATTCGCTGCGCCACTGCGTCCAATGGAACGACCGCCGCGGCGACGACCGCTGGCGCGAGCGCCCCCTGCGCCTACAGTTCCACCTCCGCGCCGCCGCCCTCTACGGCTTCCGCTTCACCGATTGAGGTCGCGAGAACCGCCAGGAGAGACGGCAGGAATACCGTCACTGCGGCCCAAGCCGCAGTCCAACCCTCTCCCACGGGATTGCGCCTCCCGCCCCAACGACCAGCAACAACGACGCCCCCTCACAGCGCCTTCAACGCCAATAGCACCTTGGCAAGGCGGTCCGCCAGGATTTCCCTATGCCGCGCTGCGTCGTCGAAACCGACTATCCATGCCTTGATTCCCTCTCCTGACTCTGAAGCCTCAGCGAAAGAGTCTCCAGCGAACTGATCCGCCCAATGATTGAGTGTGGCGCGCAATTCTTCCGGCAGATCATCACCGAATACGACCGCCCCGAAAGTGAAATCCTTGGTGTGCAGCCATCTGCGTGCCTCCCGCACGCAGAGCCATGCGACAGTAATGAAGTCGAGCGGCCCGACGGCGCAACGCATCCGTATGCTGACAGAGCTCGCACCCCACTCCAATCTGGCACCGCTCTCCTCGGCTACCTCAAAGAGCCGGACCGCAGCCTCCCGCGCTTCGCTGTGAGGTAGTGCTCCCAAGAAAGACTCCCGCGTGAGCTTCCGGCGCGGACCGCCCGTGCTGCGTGGAGCAACGTCCGCTGTCCTCCCGATCACCCGCGGCACCAGCGTCTGGCTCGACCTGCCCCGGAACTGCTTGATCTCCACCGCCAGCACCTCGATGCGCGGCATCTGCTCGTTGAGGAACTTCACCACCTGTTCGAGGGGGTCCGGTATTTCATCCGCGATGAACAAGAGTCGCAGCCGCCGCGCGGCGAGGTTCGTGGCCACGTTCTCCCAGAAACCGTCTGCATCCGCCTCTTCATCCACTTGCAGCAGTTCTGCGAGCACCGCATCAGGGTCGTCATTCGACTCCTCGAAAGTCCGCCGTAGCTCGTCCGCAGTCCACGTCTGCGCGGCATGCGCCGCATACTCCAACAGTTGCCCAACGATCGTCCGACGGAGTTCGCGGTTCGAGCCGCGCTTCACCTCGGCCAACGTTGGCACCGCGTCTTGGTCAACAATCAGATGATCCAGCGACCACCGCGCGCTGCCATCAGGCGTATCCGCGATCCCCTGTTCGCGCGTGACCAGAATCCAGCGTCGGGGATCGCCCGGACGGATCTGCTCACCGTCCAGCAGCTCAGGATGCTCGGCGATCAGTGCCTGCAACTCATCCTCAGTTGAGAAAGGCTCCTCTTCCAACGGCTCAAGTCCTCCCCGCTCCCCTCGCGTGTATATCCGCTCGGCCATGTTGCTCTCTCCCCAAGTCCCAGCCCTCTTTGCTCCATCATTCCCCGGCCCGCCGACTCTGTAGGGGCGTCCCCTGTGGGCGCCCTATCTCCGCCACACTCCCCCTCTCCACATGGTGGAGAGGGGGCCGGGGGGTGAGGCCCACCGCATACTACCCCCGCACCGCCAGCGCAACCGGCCCCAGCAACCCCGACGGCCGCTGGCTGCCCTCATACTCGTTCGCCATGCTGTTCGTGACGCGCACTTCCAGGCGGTACGTCCCCGGCGCCAGGCCGCTGCCCAAGCACACGCGATACGGCGCCCACATCCGCACGCCCACCTGCTCACCGTCGAGGAAGACGGCCGCGCTGTCTCCCACCTGCCCCAGATCGAGCCAGACCTCCGTAGCCGGCGCCGGCAGCGTTAGCTCCGTCAGGTACCGGAGCGTCCCCGAAAACAGTTCATAATCCGGCTGCCGTGCCCAGTCCCCCGGCGCCGGGACGGGGACCGCCTCCCCGTCGAGATCACGTACCTCCCACCGCAGGTCCAGTGGAATCCGTTCCTCTGAAAGCCGGGGCAGCGCCGGCGGCGGCACGAACGGCTCCCGCGTATCCACGGCGAGCACCAGACTATCCCGCCGCTCTAGTTCGAGCGCGACGTTGAGACCGTCCTCGGCAGCCGCGGCCTCTACCGGCCGCTCCCCACCGGTCAGCGGGTCCCAGGCCGCGATCTCTCCCGACACCCTCAGGCGCACCTGCCCGGCAATCTCCCCCTCGCCCTCATTGACCAGCAGGTAGTAGTCCAATCCGTCCTTGCGGTAGTGGATAAACCGTAGGTCCGGGTGCTGCGGCGTCAAGCGCACGTCGCGCTGGATAATCGAGTCCAACTTAGCCGGTAAGTCCTGGCCCTCCTGATAGACGATCACCTGCCCGCCACCCTCCCGGAAGCGATCCAGGTTCGCGCGGCTCTCGTCGCTCAGTGCCGGATCACCTTCCACAATGACCACGCGGTACCGCTGCGTTCCGACCTCTAAATGGCCGCCCTCGACGGTCGCCGCTGCGACCGCTGCATCATCGAGGTAGAGAAAGTCAATCTGGTTCTGGTAGAGCTGTTTCGCCGCTCTCCACGGCAGGTTGTTGCCATCACCTAAGATCGCCACGTCGCAGACGTGCTGCCCATCCGAGAGCAGCCAGCTCAACCGTCGCCCATAGTCGGCCAAATGGTGGAAGTGCGGCCACCAGACGTTGTGAACGCCCAGGTCCGGCTCGCTCTCCCACGCCCGGCGGTCACGGATGGAGTAGTAGACCGCGTGTGGGCACATCAGGTTGTTCCCCCGCACAAAGTGCCAATCGAACAGCCACTTCGTTTCGTCCAGCGTCAGCCGCCAGCCGTAGGCCCCACAGACTTCCGTCAGGATGCGCCGCGCTCCCTGTAGCCGGGCGCCACTCGTCGCCGCCTTTGCCGCCACACTATGGTCGCCTTGTACGGCGGACGCACTCCCCGGCTCAATGTAGTGATGCACCATGTCCTGGCCGGGATACTGGAAGTAGCGTAGCACCGACATTTCATTGCTCCACTTGGGATGCCCCGTCAGCGCAATGCCGTGCGCCGCGCACCACTCGGACTGCGCCGCGTAGAAGACCTCCTCCAGCCGTTGCTGCACGCCGGCAGCGTAGTCGCGGCGGAACGCTGCGGTCTTGGGGCCATAATCGCGCCACAGCGCCGGCAGCCACGCCCGCGGATCATCCCCCCACCTTCCCTGCCACCGCTCTCCCAACCAGTCAATCAGGCCGGTTGTGTACGGCTGCAGAGAATCGGTCCGGTGCGGCCCCTTTCCCAAAATGCTCGGTTCGTCGGTGAACAGCGCGACTATCGTCGCGCCGAAGAACTCCCGCAGATGCTCGTAGTATTGGTCGTGGGTCAGGGCCAAGAAACGCGCCACCGCCGCCGGGTTGAGGATGTCCGCTGCCGCCGGCGCCGTCGCATGACCGGACTCCTCCTCGGCCAGCACGCCGCGGATGATTCCGCCGCTGTGCGTCTGCCACACGCTCATCGCCTGCCAGCGGCCCGCCGGCACCTCGATCCGCACGATGTCGTGCGGCAACGTATCCGGCACGCACACCGAGTCCGCGTCAATGCTCCCGTCGTCGCGTACCCGGCCCAGCACGGTGCAGACGTGACGATCCAGCAAGGCGCGGCCCGTGTTCGGTCGCCAGTACCCGCAGAACGGCCCCTCTATCTCGCGCTCCCACAAGGAGATGGCCTGACTTGCATACTCTGGATTCTCCGCCACCACAGCGCCGTTGGCCGCGCCGGACGGGTAGGAGCCTTCGTCATAAAGGATGATCTTCATCCCCAGGCGCGCCGCCTCCGCGACCACCAGCCGCAGCAGGCGAAAATACTCGTCCGTGAGATAGCCCACCCGCCGCGAAAGCCCGAGCCGGGGATGCGGCGCCACGCCCCCGAATCCGGCCTCGTAGAAGGCGTGAAGCTGCTCAAGGAGCACCTCCTCTTGCAGATCATCATTCCAAAACCAGAGCGGAATCAAGCCGAACTCGCGCGGCGGATCGGCAAAGGTAGCGTGTACTTGGCGGAGACTCATAGTCCCTCCTGACTGGGGTAGGTATCGGCAAAGCCGTAGGGGCGCAACATGTTAAGCCCGTCCCCCCGCTGCGCGGGGGGACCATAGGGGGGCATCCTGACCATTCCGGCATCCTGAAAATCCTGATGCAGACAAAGACCTACCCTTGTCAGCATAGGCCCTCCCCATCCCACTGACCAAGGGCGTGTATTATAATGCCCGCGCTATCGTACTCCTCGGACCATGTGACTCTTAAGCAGAGACCGGGTAAGGGCCGGATCTCCACCGGAATACGGCCCCCACAGAAAAACGTGAGGTGACGAATGCTCAAGGTGCTATTCCTCGGCGGTCGCGATCAAGGTCAGTTGGGAAAACTACGTGAGCAGTATCCCGGCGTCACGTTCGCCGGAGCCGCCACGGAAGAGGACGAGCTACGCGAAATCGTGGATGCCGACGCCGCGATCGGCTGGCCCACGGACGCGCACATCCTCGCCGGCCGCAAGCTCCGTTGGATCCACGCCGGCAGCGCCGGCATTGACTGGATTTCCCAAGTCCCCGAGCTTGTCCGGAGCGACATCGTCCTCACCAACGGTCGCGGCTCCTACGGCAACGCGATTGCCGACCACTGCTTCGCCATGATCCTCGCCTTCACCCGGCAGTTGCGCGAATTCACGGCGGACCAGCAAGCCAAGGTATGGTCCGGACGCAACCATGCCCCCAATATGCTGGAGTTGAGCGACGCCACGCTGGGTATCGTGGGCCTCGGCAATATCGGCGGCGAGATCGCCCGGCGCGGAGCCGGCTTCCGCATGCGGGTGATCGGGGTGGACCTCAACCCGGCCGCGCAAGCTCCCGGCGTCGAGCAAGTCTGGGGCTTGGACCGCCTCGACGATCTCATGCAGATTAGCGACTACCTCGCCGTCAGCGCCCCCCGCACTCCCCAGACTATCGGGCTGATTGACGCCCGTCGCCTGGCGCTGATGAAGCCCACCGCCCACCTAATCGCCGTCTCGCGCGGCCGCATCGTCGAGGAGGAGGCGCTCATTGCCGCCCTGCAAGAGGGACGACTGGCCGGCGCCGGCCTCGATGTGACCGCTAACGAGCCGCTGCCCGCAGACAGCCCGCTCTGGGAGCTACCCAACGTCATCCTGACACCACACACCTCCGGCGCATCCGTGCAGACTCGCGAGCGCAGCCAAAAGCTCCTCCATGAAAACCTGCGCCGGTTCATCGCCGGCGAGGACCTGCTCAACGTCTGCGACAAGGAAGCCGGCTTCTGAGGTCGTCAGTGTTCACCCACCGGCTACCAACTGGCAGCCGCAAGCTGACGGCTGATAGCTGACAGCTAACTGCTATCTACGAAAGGAGCGTGCCCCATCATGCGACGCAATCCTGCCTTAGCCAAGCTAAACGCCGGCGGAATGACGAGCGGTATCAGCATCGGCCTGGACTCCCCCGACCTCGCCGAGATGGCCGCCCACGCTGGCTTTGACTATGTGTGGCTGGAGTGGCAGCACGGCCAGTTCTCGGAGCACACGTTGAACAACGCCATCGCCCGTTTTCTGCCGGTGGACACCGCTCCCATCGTGCGCGTGAAAAGTCACGAGCCGGGTGCGATCAACCACGTGCTGGACATGGGCGCGATGGGTGTGATCGTGCCGATGGTCGAAACCGCCGCTGAGGCGCGGGCCATCGCCCACGTGACCTACTATCCACCGCTCGGCCGGCGCTCTACCGGCGGCACGCGCCTTCCCCTATTGGGCGACGATTACACGGAGAGTGCGAACGACGAGATGCTGCTCGTCGTCATGGTCGAAACCGAGTCGGCAATTAACAACGTCACCGAGATCATGGCCGTGCCAGGCGTGGACGTGGTGCTAATCGGCCCCGGTGACCTCATGCTTGATGTCGAGGCGCAGGGCAAGGACGCCGCTTACCATGAGCATCTTGTGCAGCAGGTCCTCACTGCCTCCAAGCAGACCGGCGTCGCCGCCGGCTATGTCTGCCCCAGCCTCGCAGTCGCCGACGAGCGGGTCGCCCAAGGCTTCCGGTTCGTCAGTTGCGGCTCCGACTCCGGCGTGCTATGGGCCGGCTTCCAGTCCATCCTCCAACACACACAAACCTGGTAGGTAGGCATCGCCCGTCCTCACCTTGACAGAGCCAGCAGCGCGGGATACGGTATTGTTATCCCCCGCATGAGGCCGGTAACGCTCGCGTGGGGACATTCACAGACAGAAAGGCCGTAGCGCATGGCCACCATGGAAGATGTCGAGGGCTACCTCATCCGCATGGATCAGCCCTTCGAGGAGCTAGACGAAGGACTGTGGGTCATCCACGACGAGTACGACCACATAGACAACATCGTCATTTCCTACGCCGACCCGCTCGTGATCTTCCGTGTGAAGCTCATGGAGCTTCCCGAGGGAGACAATACCGAGCTGTTCCGCCTGCTGCTGCAATACAACACCACGGAGTTGCTGCACGGGGCGTATGGTCTCGAAGGGAGCAACATCGTCGTCACCGACACCCGCGAAGCCGTGAACATGGACTTCAACGAGTTTCAGGCGTCCGTCGACTCTCTCGCCCTCGCCATCGCCGAGCACTATCCGAAGCTCTCGGGATTCCGGACCACCGCCAGCTAGCCGGTCTTCGGTCGCGTAAGGAGCAAGAACATGTCCATCTTCCAGCGCATCTCCACCGTGTTTCGGGCCAACGTCAACGACATGATCTCCCAGGCGGAAGACCCGGAGAAAATGCTCAATCAACTGATTGAGGATATGCGCGGACAGTACGGCAAGGCCAAGCAGCAGGTCGCCGCGGCGATGGCCGACGAGCGCCGCCTGCACCAGCAGTTGACCGCCGAGCAGCGGCAGGCCGCCGAGTGGGAGCAGAAGGCCATGCGCGCCGTGATGGCCAGCCGGGACGACCTCGCCGCCCAAGCCCTCCAGCGCCATACCGAGCACACCGAAGCCGTCACCGGCTACCAAGAGCAGTGGGAAGCGCAGAAAGCCTCCGTAGACCAGCTCAAGGAATCGCTCCGCCGCCTCCAGAGCAAGATTGATGAGGCCCAGCGCAAGAAGAACCTCCTGATCGCCCGCGCCAAACGGGCGGAAGCGCAGAAGAAGATCGCGCAGGCCATGGGCGGCATTTCGGACAGCGGCGCTTTCGACACGTTCGACCGTATGGCCGCCAAAGTGGATCAGATCGAAGCGACGGCAGAAGCCAACACCCAGCTCCAAGCGGAAATGGAAGGCACCGACCTCGAAGCGGAGATCAAGTCCCTTGAATCTCCGTCGGACGACGCCGCGCTCCTCGCCCTCAAGCAGAAAATGGGCATGTTACCCAAGCCCGCCGCTGCCGATACGCCCCGCCTCACCGACGACACCTCGTCCACACGCTGAACCCGACCGCGCCGCTGCCCCGTCCCCCTGCGAAGCGGGGGGGCCATAGGGGGCGGATCAGCGGCTCGCCGGCAACGTCGCCGGGGCCCGATCCGCTGCCCGCCAACCAACGGGCGCGAGCACCGCCTCAAGCAGCGGCCGTATCTGCGACAGCTGCTTGATCCGAATCGCGAGGCCCCACGCGCCTTCGAACTTCTTCCACCCGGCACTGTAGAAAAAGTGCTTCAGCTTGTGCTTCGACGAACGGTGCGCCGCGGCCGCCTGGAAGATCGAGCTCCACCGGTAAAACGACTCGTAGGCCCAGTCGTAGCCTCGCTTCAGTTCCTCCGGCGACAACCGGCTGGGCCGATAGACCACGTGCCGCGTGTCGTACAAGTCCCAGTTTCTCGTCACGATCCGTCCCTGCGCTTCCATCTTCGCGAACAGCGCGGTGCCCGGATACGGCGTCAGGACGTGGAAAGTGGCCGTCGTAATCCCCTGCTCCACGCCCCAGTCTACGGTCCGCGCGAAAACGTCCGGATCATCGCTGTCCAAACCGAAGACAAAGCTCCCGTTAATCATGATCCCGAGGTCATTGAGCCGCCTCACGACTTCCCGATAGCTCCGGCCGAGGTTCTGCCGCTTGCCGGCGCCGGCCAGCGCGCTGGGCGAGAGCGTCTCGAATCCGACGAATATACTGCGGAGTCCCGCCGCCGCGGCCTCTTCGATCAGGTCGTCGCGGAGAATCGAGTCCACCGTCGCCGCCCCTTGAAAGATGCGGCCCATGCCTCGCATACCCTGGAACAGCGCCCTGGCGAAACGGGGGTGCCCCAGCAGATGGTCGTCGAGAAAGTACAGATGGCGACCGGGCAGGCGCTCGATCTCGGCCAATGCCGCGTCCACCTGCTGCGTGTAGAACGAGCGCCCTCCCGCGAAGAACCCGTCCTTGTAGCAGAAGGTGCAATGGTGCGGACAGCCTCGTGAAACGACAATCGAGTTCGGCACGAGGTACAGCCGTCGCTGAATGAGGTCCCTGCGGACCGGTGGTATCCCCAAGAGCGTCCGTGTCTTCGACACGTAGCGCCGCGCTGGCCTGCCCGCTGCGTAATCTTGCAGGAACTGGGGAAAGGTGTCCTCGCCGGGGCCGATGAAGATCGTATCGGCGTGCGGTGCGGCCTCCTCAGGTAGCGACGTGACGTGAAGACCACCGAGCAGCACGTAGGCCCCTCGGGCGCGATAGTGGTCCGCGATCTGATAGGCGCGGTAGGCATTGGTGATGTAGACTTGGATGATGACCAGGTCCGGCTGATCGCTCAGGTCGAGCTTCTGAACATGCTCGTCTTGTAGCTTGATCTCAAGGTCGGGGTCAAGATACGCGGCCAGGGTTGCCAGGCCCAATGGCGGAAAGAGCGAGTACTTGATCGGTCGCCAGTACGTGCTGGTCGCTTCGGTCAATGCCGGTAGGATAAGCTTCACGCGCCTGAGGGGAGATCGCTTGGCGTTCAGCGGTGCCTTCTTTCGGGGCTGCCCAACGCTGTGCGGCTCACGCGCCCGTCTGCCGTGACGCCGTGCAGCTGCCGATTAGCTGCTGCGTTGGGTGCCACCTACAACGAACCGCCGAGCGACGCAGTTATCGCGGGGAAGGCGCGGTCGGGACGTGAGCGACCGGCGAGTTGCCGCAACAGGGTGCTCGCCCAGCCCGCTCTAGAGGAGGCTGCCGCGCAAACGGCCAATACGATTGGGCATTACTGAGGTCATCATAAACCCGTTAAAATGAGACAGCCCTAAGAAACCTCTCGGCTTCTCAGGGCCTGTCCCTCGACCGACAATCCTCGGCCGCCCCCGCTAGCTAGGCGGGCACGGACAGCACACCGAGCATCCTCGTCCCCGGCACACTCACGCTGCTTTGTGCCGCCGGATCGGTCTGCCGGCCTCACCACCCTGCTCACGCACCCCCGCCGAACAGGCAACTGCCCGCCGGGAGCCACTACCGAAGTAGCGGGGTGGCTCGCTAGCTCAACCGCCCTCCGCGCATCTCCCCAACCGAGAAGTCACCCTCTCGCTCGGAGTTCCGCGCCAAAAGCGGTGTAACTATTATCATACGCCGCAGCCATGGCCGGCGCAAGCCGCGTCCGGGCACGAAGAGCACCGTATACGGCCGATCTCAGTACTCTACTCCCAAGCTGCCACTCCACTCCCGCAGAATCCTGACCGATTTCCGCATGTCGCACCCGTCACCCCGCCGCAGCGGGGGGGCCAGAGGGGGGCCACGCACCCACACGCTAGAATAGCCAACCGCAGCAACGCAGTTGGGAGGCTCTCATGCAGTACGTGATGTTCACCAAGCATCTCCAAGAACTGTCCGTGCCCGACGCGGGCCGCGCCATCAAGGAGCTAGGCTTCGATGGCGTCGAGTTGACCACCCGGCCGGGTGGTCACATCCTGCCCGAAGAGGTCGAAACCACCTTACCCGCAGCCGTCGAGCAGCTACAGACCCTCGGCCTGACCGTGCCGGCGCTGGTGGTCGAGATACACAACCGCCGCACACCGCACGCCGACGCGGTGTGCCGCACCGCCGGCGCGCTCGGCGCCACGCTCCTCCGCACCAGCAGCTGGCGCTACCTCGGTCTGGGATCGGCCCGCCCGCAGCTCGCCACCGCCCGCGCCGAGTGCAAAGAACTGGAGGATTTAGGGCGCGAGTACGGTGTGCGCTTCTGCATCCACGCCCACTCCGGCAGCTACCTCAGCGGTCAGGGTGCCCTCCTGGCACAGATTCTCGACGGCCGCGACCCGCGCTACGTCGGCGTTTCCCTCGATATGGGCCACCTCACCGTCGAGGGCGGCATCCACGGTTGGCGCATCAGCATGGACCTCCTGCGCGACTACATCGGCATCCTGGCCGTCAAGAGCTTCGGCTGGTTCCGCACGCAGGACCCGCAGACCGGCCAACACTCCTGGCGCGCCACGCTCGTCCCCCTGGAAGAGGGCCTGACGCAGTGGACGGAGGTCTTCAAGATTCTCGATGCCATCGGCTGGGACGGCCTCGTCTCGCTCCACAGCGAGTATAACGACATGACCGTGCCCGTCCGCCTAGCGCAAACAGCCCGCGACTTCGCCCACATCCGCGCCAGCGCCGCTGCCGCCACCACCGGTTCATGATGAAAGCATCTTGGCCGCTCCTGGGGGAGGGATGAGTCGTCGCCGCTCGCCGCGCGGACCCCCCTTCCCTGGCAGGGAAGGGGCCGGGGGTTAGGTCCACTGACCACTATCCGCCGCTACTGGTCAATCACCGACCCGTCCACGTCCAGCCGGGTCTCCACCTCGCGCGGCGTGAAGGGACACCGCTCGACCGCGTCCGGCTTCAGCTCGACGCCGATCCCCGGTCGGTCTGACAGCACCAGGTAGCCGTGACCGTCGTGCTCCGCAATGCCAGTCACCAAATCGCTCTTCGGCGGCCGGTCTTCCCCGGTGGGATACTCTTGCAGCCCGAAGTTGGGGATGCAGGCCGCGATTTGCAGACACGCCGCCGTGCTCACGGGACTGAGCGGATTGTGCGGCACAACCTTCACGTGCTGCGCCTCCGCCAGCGCCGCAACCTTCTTCGCCCCGGAAATGCCGCCCACCATGCACACGTCCGGCCGCACGTACTGCACCGCATTCCGCTGGAGCGCCATCTGGAACTCCCACAGTGACGTGAAGCGCTCGCCGGTGGCGATGGGAATGTTGATCTTTTGCGCTACGTACTCCATTTCGTCGAAGTTGTCCGGCGTCACCGGGTCCTCGAAGAAGTACGGATGAAACTGCTCAATCCCCCGCCCCAGCTGCACCGCCTCCGTCGGCGTCATCCGCCGGTGAATCTCGATACACAGATCAACGTCGTTACCCACCGCGGCGCGATACTGCCGCACCGCATCAATGGCGTCGGCGATCTTGTCCGCGTGCGTCTTGAAGTACGCCTCTTCACGGTTCGAATCGAGAAACGGCGTCAGATGCCCGACCGCCGTAAAACCCTGCCGCTTGGCGTCCGCCACACCAGCCACCAGCTCCTCGCGCGTGGAACCGAACACGTGATAGTAAACCCGCGCCCGGTCCCGCACCTTCCCGCCCAACAACTGGTAGACCGGCACCTCGAAGTGCTTGCCCGCGATGTCCCACAGCGCAATGTCAATGGCGCTCAACGCCCCCATGATCGCCGAGCCGCGGAAGTGGCTGAACCGATACATGTATTGCCAGTGATGCTCGATCAGCAGCGGGTCCTTGCCGATCAAGTAGCGACCGTATTTCTGCAAAGCGGCCTCCGACGCCTCCAGATAGCCCCACGCCCCGGACTCGCCCAACCCCGTGATCCCCGCGTCCGTATGCACCTGCACCAGCAGATAGCGGTCCAGCAGCAGCGGTTCGACCTTCGTGATCTTCAAGTGGCCCTCCTACCTCTCCACGCAGTAGCGTTGCCGAGACATGGTACCAGCGCGAGCACAGCGCATGACCGCGCCAGACTCCCCCTCTCCACGATGTGGAGAGGGAGCCGGGGGGTGAGGTCATCTCCTCCCTCGCAATCACTCCCCTTCCCTGCTAGGGAAGGGGCCGGGGGTTAGGTCCTACCCGCTTCCTGCCGCTTGGGGATTGAGTCCCGCCTTCCCGCCGCCATCACTCACCCTCGATTTGCACCCTCGATTTGACACCGGCTTCTTATTTACAGTATCGTGAGCGCGGCCGGTGTTATTGGCTCGTCGTTGTGCCGCGCCAATGTGGCCCGGCACGCTGGCTCGAAACCACCGACGGGGAGGTGATCGCGGAGCAAGATGGGGGCAGATGCGCCGTTACAACCGCACTCGGGCGAGTTCCATGCGCCTCACCCACAGCCCTCGTTCCAGAATATCTTCTGGAACCGGGCCACGAGTGATCAGCGTAGATTCGTAACTCTAGGGAGGTAGGAAACGTGACACAAGCAACGCGAAGACGCTATATCGGTGGAGCCGGGGCCGTCTTGGGCGGAGTGCTCGCGGCTGCTTGCGGCGAGCCTGAGGTGCGTTACGTCGAGAGAGTGGTCGAGAAGCCCGTGATCCAAGAAAAGGTGGTCACCGTCGAGGTGCCGGTGATCCAAGAAAAGGTGGTCACCGTCGAAAAGCCGGTGATCCAAGAAAAGGTGGTCACCGTCGAAAAGCCGGTGATCGTTGAGAAGATCGTTGAGGTTGAGAAGATCGTCGAGAAGCCGGTGATCGTCGAGAAGATCGTCGAGAAGAGGGTGGAGGTGCCGGCCAAGATCACGGATCCGGTGACGATTGAGTATTGGACGCCGTGGCCGGCAGAGATCAGCGTCGGGAAGGCGGTCATTGATCTCGTCGATCAGTTCAACCAAGCACAGGAAAGAGTCCAGGTCAACACCCTCGTTGGGAAAGAGGGGAACTCTCGGACACTGCTGCCGGAATACCTGGCCGGGTCCGCCCCCCATGCGGCCCTCCTCGGAAGTACCGGCGGTGCTAGCTTCATGGGTACCGAGGTCTACATGCCGCTGACGCGGTGGTTGAAAACGGACAAAGAGATGGCTAAGGCCGTCCAGGATGACTTCTGGCCAGGGTTGAATGAAGGGTTCATGTGGAAGGGAGAGCTGTACTACTTTCTATGGGACGCTTTGCCAGTCGTGACCTTCCTCAACCAGAGCTATTTCCGAGCGGCCGGCGCAGCAGCTCCCCAGGCCGGCTGGACCTGGCAGGACATGGAGGAATTGTTGGTCGCACTCAAGCCACATATCACGGACGAAAACAGCGCCCCCATGTTCCTAGACATCAGAGACACTGGATCGGCGTTGCCAGCGCTCGTAGGGCAGGCGGGCGGCGAGTATTTGGTGAGCAAGGACTACCGGAGGATCACCATTGGCGATCCTCCGGTGATCGAGGCCGCGGAATGGGGACGTGACCTGGAGAAGCGAGGGCTGTCGATGAAGCCAGGACCGCGCGGATCGGATAACCGCAACTGGAGTGCCGGCAAGGTGGCGATTGAGATCGAAGGGATCGGGCGCCTCCCGGGGTATCGCGACGCGATCACGAAGGGGGATAGCCCGATCAAGGACGAAGATATGGGGTGGGGGCCGAGTCTCACGCACAAGCGCCGGGCCACGCTGGTGACCGGCATTGTGAACGGGATCGTGCGCAATCGGGATGAGGCGAAGATGGACGGGGCCTATGAGCTGCTGTCGTGGCTCATGAAGCCGGAGAACCTGGTTGCCCACAACCAAATCAATAGGTGGATGCCCTCCCGCAAGTCCGCTGCGAATCTCGGGCGAGAGCAGAATGTGTTCACTGATCCGGTCCAGTTTGGCTCCTTCGACGATATGGCGCATGGCATCGTCACGATGCCCATGACCCCCATGACCGAAGCGATCAGGAAGCGGTTGGCGGCCGCGCTGGTGGCAATTGACGCAGGCGAACCGGCCCAGGAGACCCTGCAGGCGGCGGCCGCGGAGTTGCAGCTCGACTTCGAGCGCAAGGTGCTGCTCCAGTTGCAGCGGTAGTCCAGCTATCGCGGCCGAAGAGGGTGGGAGTCCGGCTTGATCCGCTGATCAACCGCTCCTACCCTCTTGTGTGTCTGCACGCACACGCCAGGACAAGGAGGGTGAATGATGGCACCGCAGCGCTTTCAAGTCAAGGACGTGGCGCATTCGGTCCTCTGGTACCACCGCGACCACTACGCTGGTCATCCCAACCGCGGCGGCATCTGGAACCTCGGTAATGGCGAGATCGCGGTGGCGCATGTGAACGCCCACCGGCCCTATCGCGGGCGTGAGGATACCTTCCACGACTACATGCACACCGCCAGGATTCTCCTGCAACGCTCGTTCGACTCCGGCGAGACCTGGCCTCAGGACCAAGAAACCGTGATCTGGAATCGCGGTGCCGGCATCGAGGAGCATCGGGAGTGGCTGTTCGGCGACCCCAGCGACCGGCAGGAGTTGGATATGACCCAGCCCAGCGCGATCTTCCACTTCGGGCAGGTCGCGGCCGGCTACGACCTCGAACAGGAAGTGCAAAGCACCGGCAAGACGGCCAAGGCGCCGAGCCTGGTGCATTTCGGACTACGCTCCGTAGATGGTGGACGCACCTGGGAAAACCGCCCGACGGTGATCGCGCCCCCCTCCCATCGAGACGGCAACATCGTGGCGAACTTCCCGATGGTCCAGTTCGAGAACGGCGTGTTCGCCAAGGCGGTGACAGTAGGTGGTGGTCAATTGCCGGATGGAGAAGTCTGCATGCACGTCACGGATAACCACGGCCTGACCTGGGACTACATGCAGACGATTGCCGCGGATCCCCTGGGGATTAGTGGCTACACCTACCCATCCCTCCTGCGGCTCCCGAACGGCCGACTGCTCGCCATCATGCACCGCCTGAACAGCGGGAGCAACGGCAATATTGGCAATTGGCCGTGCCTTTGCGCCTCCGACGACGGGGGCATGAGTTGGAGCCAGCCCCGCGCGATGATCCGCCCGGACCAAAGCCCGTGGCCGGCCCACCGGAAACCCTTACAATTCGACCGTCCCCGCACGATCACGTCGAACGCGGTGCCGGTGCCGGCCTACATGCCGCAGTCCCCAGGAGCGCCGATGTATCGAGCGCCATATCCGGTGCTCTTGCGGGACGGGCGGATCCTCGTGATCCTCGGACGACGCAAGGCACCACCTGGGATCAGTTGCATCCTGAGCGAGGACGGTGGCCGGACCTGGCTACCCGAGGTGGTGCTGCGGGCGGATGGCGCTGAGGGCGATGGAGGGTACCCGGTGGCGACCGAGTTGGACGACGGCCGTATCTTTACGGCGTACTACTTCTGCACTGAGCCGGAGTTGCCCTTTGGCGGCCCACGGCACGTCGCGGGCACGCACTTTCGGATTGACTAACCAGCCTGCAGGGAGGCGCGACACGGTGGCGCAACGAGGATCGGTCGGGGCATGCAGTTGTGATCGGGTCTCGTCACCGACGTATGCCCGATAGGCGGGAGCATCATGCCTATTCGTGTCATCACCCTCAAGGGTTCTGCCAGAGAGCGCGGCCGGCAACTCGGTGAGGCGCTGCGAGAACACTTTCTCTCCTCGTTTGCAGCCACCCAGGCGGCGAAGCCAGACAATCCAGAGCGGGTGCAGGCGACCATCGCCTACATGGCCGGCGAGTGCCCCCTGCTGCTCGATGAGGTGAACGGGGTGGCCGATGCTCTCGCTCTGACACCGGGCCAGGTGCTGCACACGCAGCTCTATCCCGGCTGGGCCGAATTGGAAAACCGCGGAGGATGCACCGAGGCTGCGGCCATCACCACCGACGCCGGCCCAGTCATGTTCCAAACTGGCGATAGTCCGCTCACGCCCGGCCTGATGGAACAGCTCCAGGAAGACGAGGTTCTCGTGCAGCAGGTTGTCCCCGATGAGGGACCGCGGTGGGTTAGCGTCGGCAGCAGCACCCATCCCTTCGTTCTCTTCGGCCTCAACGAGGAGGGGCTGGCCCGTATTGGGCAGCTGGGGCAGTCGGAAAAGCGGTCGGTCCCCCGCAAGACCGGCCTCCCCTATCTCCTCAGCGACCGACACGTGCTGAACACGGCCCGGAACGTGGAAGAGGCGACTGGGGTACTGGAGCGACTGGTCTTCGTGGGGCGGGCGAAGGCGATGATCCTGGTAGATGCCAGTGGCACTATGCGCTGCATGGAGAAGTGGCAGGACCGCACCGGCCGGCGCGAGGCCGCCGCCAACTACATCTACCAGGCGAACGACTTCATCACCCCGGAGATGAGCGATCTGGCGGATCACAACCAGAACACCAAGGATCGCCATCGGGAGCTAGGTCAGCTGTTTGCCAAGGCGGAAGCCGAAGACGGCCTGACGCTAGACTGCATGTGGCGGATCCTCAAGCACCATGCCTCAGAGAGCGGCTCGATCTGCCGGCATGGGCAACCTGACCCGGTGGACGACGGCGTGGTCTCGGCGCTCTCGATGTTCGCCAAGTGCCGTGACGGCGAGTTGTATTTTACCTGGGGACATACGCCCTGCGAAGGGAAATACCGAAAGCTGACTATCGATTTTTGAGTCTGTCGTTATCGGCGGTCAGTTATCGGTTTTCAGTGATGGGCTCTTAGTGAGGAATATTGTTGACTCCTGCCCGCTGACTACTGAAAACTGACGAAGGTACGCGCCATGACTCAACGCTACGTCGTGCAGTGCGCTCTCAACGCCCCGGCGCCAGTGCGGTTTGCTGCCTCCGAGCTAGCTCGCTACATGCAGGCGGCGTTCGGAGTTGACATTGCCATCGGGACTGCTAGGCAGCCCCCCAAGCTCCAGATTCGACTGGTCAGCGAGCAGGAACAAGGCAGCCCGCCACGCCCGCTCTCGCTGACCGGGCGCCTGCGCCCGATCAAGCCGGCGCTAGCGTCATTGCCGGGGGTGGATGCGTTCTTGTGGCGAGTAAGTGACGGCGAACTGAGCATTGCCGGTACCAATGGCCGGTCGGCGCTGTATGGCGTCTACGATGCGCTGGAAGACCTCGCCGGGTGCCGCTTCTGCGGTCCCCATTCAGAGGACGAAGTAATTCCCAGCAAGCCAGCGGCGGAACTGGCCACAGTCCTCGACCGCCCGCTGGAGCGATTTGAGCAAGCGGCGATGGCCTACCGCGGCCGTTCCACCGGGATGTTCCTGGAGATGGAAGAGGTCTCCCAGGTGGTGTGCGAAGTGGATTGGATGGCCAAGCGCCGCCTCAACCTGCTGTTGATTGATATGCTCTCTGCCCAGGACGGCTATGGGTGGCAGAAGCTGGCGCAACGCTCGACTACCAACATGACTGGCGAGGTATGGGCCGCACTGAAAGCGCAGGTGTTCCCCGAACTGAAGCGACGGGGCCTGCTGCTGTGCCCCGGCCTCCACGGGTTCCACCCCTTACTGCTGCCCGTGGACCTGTACGCCGAGAAGCACCCAGAGTGGTATGCGCTGCGCGAGGGCCGGCGCGTGGGCGGGTTCCGCAAGATCGCCACCGATATGTCTGGTGGGCCAGCACCCGATGGGTGCTATCAGTTCTGCACCACCAATCCCGACGCGCGGGCGGCGTTTCTGGACAATATGGTGCGGTTTCTCGACGAGAACCCCGAGATAGACCTGATCCAGCCCTGTCCCGAGGATGGGCTGGACAACTGGTGCGAATGCCCGCAGTGCAGCAAGCAATCGGTCGGCGACCGGCAGATGGACCTGGACAACGCCATTGCCGAGCGCGTACGCCAGGTGCGTCCACAAATGCGTGTCTGGCATTTGGTCTATGGCAGCCACCTCGCCCCACCTGAGCATGTTCTGCCCGCGGAGGGCATAGACATTTGTTTTTCAGCTTGGGGACGCGACTACGCCTACTCCGTGACCGACGAACGCACCTACGAGTGCCAGTTTCATCCTCTCAGCCCCAGGGAACTCTTGGAACGGTGGGCCAAGCTCTGTGACGAGGTGGGCGCTGGCCTCCTGATTCACTCCAAGTTCATGCGGTTCGAGCACCTGAACTATCGCCTTCTGCCGCTGCCACACGTGCAGACCGATATGCGTTTCTACCAGCGCATTGGAGTGGATGGGATGGACTTCCACGTGGGCGAGAAGGGCTGGTGGGTCAAGAATCTGAACAGCTACATCGCGGCTGAGCTGACCTGGGACCCGGACCAGGAGGTGGATGATCTTATCGAGGACTACTTCCTACACTACTGGCAGGACCTGGCTGCCGACGCACGGATGGTCGCAGACCTCATCAACGCAGCGAACCCAGACCTCAGCTACTGGGCCAACATCGGCGGCGGCGCGAATATCGATAAGCCGCCGTTGACACCACAGAAGCGCCGCGAGCACCGCCAGTCCATCAATGCGGCGATGACCAAGTATCCGCAAGCGATCAAGCTCATCGAGGAGATGTGGAGCAAGCTGGCCAATTCTCCCCATCTATTGCGGCGGGTGCGGCTGCTGCAGGAAGCTACCACCGCGGCCTATCAACTGGCCCAGATTCACGCGGAACTGCTTGCTGCTGATGAGCTCGTGGCAGCAGCGCAGGGGCTAGACCTTAAAGGAGTATCGGTGCATCTCCAGCGGGCGCAGGAAGCGGTCGCTCGTGCTGCGGCAGTGCTCGCCACGGCGACCACCTACCAGACGCCAGCGCTAATGCGCCAGGGCGTCCTATGGCAAGAGACCCTCGCCGTCAAGAACATCTGGCCGAGTGTTATCGAGACGTGGCAGAGCTATATCCAGCAGCAAGGGGATCATTAGTCATCAGTCATCGCCCGCGTGCTACGCTGCGGGCACGGGCCCGACCTGGACCGGCCCGCACGTATGAGCCCCACGCCCCGGACTCACCCAAGCCCGTAATACCGGCGTCGGTATGCACCTGCACCAGCAGGTAGCGGTCCAGCAGCAGCGGTTCGACTTTCGTGATCTTCAAGTGGCCCTCCTACTTCTCCATACAGCGTTGCGGACAAAATGGTACCAGCGGCCGCAACGCCCGTGTACGCGCCAGCCTCTCCTCCCCTGGAGCTTGCTCCGGGGGAGGACTAGGGTGGGGGGCTACCGACCACTCACCAGCCCCCCTCGCCATCATGTGGAGAGGGGGCCGGGGGGTGAGGCCATCCCGCCCACGCCCGCCGCCATCTCCATCCCCTCGATTTGACACCGGCCTCCTATTTACAGTATCGTGAGCGCGGCCGGTAATATTGGCTCGTCGTTGTGCCGCGCCGGAGTGGCCCGGTACGCAGGCTCGAAACCACCGACGGGGAGGTGATCGCGGAGCAAACGGGGGAGAGACGCCGTTACACCCGCACTCGGGCGAGTTCCATGCGCCTCACCCGTCACCCTTGGTTCCACACCCGTTCCGGAGCCGGGGTACGAGTGGATAGCGCAGACCTGTAAGTCTAGGGAGGTAGGAAACGTGACACAAGCAACACGGAGACGTTATCTCGGCGGCGCCGGTGCCGTACTTGGCGGCGTAGTCGCAGCCGCTTGCGGCGAAGCGGAAGTCCGCTACGTCGAGCGCGTGGTTGAGAAGCCCGTGATCCAGGAGAAGGTGGTCACGGTCGAGAAGCCCGTCATCCAAGAGACCGTCCGCACGGTCACGGTCGAGAAGCCCGTGATCGTCGAGAAGGAAGTTGAGAAGATCGTCACCGTCGAGAAGCCGGTGGTGGTCGAGAAGGTCGTCGAGAAGGTCGTCGAGGTCCCGGCGGCGGCCAAGGGCATCGTCAAGGTGCTCATGGACACCGACTGGGCCCGGGGCACTCGTGGTGAAGTGACTGCCAGGGCCGCAGAGGCCTTCAATGACCAGTTTGCGGGTCGCATCCTGCTCGACGTCCGGCTGGACATCGGCCAGGGCAACGGCGCCGAGAAGCAGCGTGCCCTGATCGCCACCGGCGAGCTTGGCTCGGTGCTGCTCACCGTCAGCTGGCAGATCCCCAACTGGACCGAGAACGGTCTGTTCAACGTGGACATCCAGCCGTACTTCCGGCAGCTCAACATTGACATTGACAAGATGCTCTTCCTCGAGGAGCACCTCAAGTACAAGAACCGGATCGGCGGCCTGCCGATGCAGTTCAACGGCTTCGACTGGGTCTACAACAAGAGCCGCTTCGACGAGAACGGCGTGGACTACCCGACCGACGAGTGGACCTGGGACGACTTCATTGACGCCGCCACGCGACTGACCCATCCCGAGAAGGACCAGTGGGGCGCCCGCAACGTCGGCGAGCATTCCCTCTGGATGCCCATGGTCTTCGCCAATGGTGGTGAGTTCTGGGACGAGACTAACGGCAAGTCCGTCCTCGACAGCCCCGAGGCCGCCGAAGCGTTGGAGATGAACCTCGACATGGTCAACAAGCACCAGGTCTCTGCTCCGCGCGCGGTACACAGCGAGAAGCGCCTGAGCTTCTTCAATGGCAACTACGCCATGCAGATGGCCAACTCCCCCGGCGGCAACTGGAACTGGCGTCCGGAAGCAGTCGGCGGCAAGTTCGAGTGGGATGTCTTCCACATGCCCCTCTTCAAGCGCACCGGCCTCCGTGCCACCCAGCTCAACGAGCAGCCCTACTACGTCACCAAGTTCCACGAGCGCGACGACAACATCGTGGAGTCCATCCAGGTAGTCGCCTTCCACGCCGGACCGATCACCCAGGGCTTTATCGCGGACGTCGGCGGCGCGACTCCCGCCTGGAAGAGCATCCTCGACAGCAACCGGTTCATGCCCCCGCCACAGACCCGGCAAGTCATCCTCGACAGCTTCCAGTGGCGTGAAGGCATGAAGCCGCACCTCTTCTGGTACGAGTGGTGGATTGCCGTCAACCCGCCGTACCGTGAAGGCCTGACCGGCCAGGTCCCGGCCCTCACCGCCATCCGCAAGATGGTAGACGACGGCAACGCGGCCATCGAGAAGGCGCGCGCCGCCTTCAAGCCGGCCTAGTAGTCCTCCCAGCCCACAACCGGGCTACACGTGCCCAGGACTCGTCCCCGGTGGCAGACCCAGTCTGCTACCGGGGACTTCGCATTTCCAGAGATACCGCGCGTCATTCCTGCCGTCTCACCGATATTGGACCTAACCCCCGGCCCCTTCCCTGGCAGGGAAGGGGAGCGATGACAGCGCCGGCCTGGGTGCCGGCGTGCTGACAGCCTCTAGCCCCTTCCCTTCAGGGAGGGGGTTGGGGGTAGGTCAGGGACAACCACCCTACCAGAGCGCGTCCTGCTCCCGGCGCAGCCTGTAAGCCACCGAATCCGGGTCCGGAGTCACCATGTCATACGTGATCGGCGTGCCCTGCGGTACCGCCTCGCACACGGTCACGCCGTCGGCCAGGCCCAAGGGCAGCAGACGCTCGGCACGCGCCACCTCGGCCCGTTCGATGAGGCCGTAGACCGTCGCGCCACCGCTCCCATCCAACGCCTCGCCGGCCCGCAGGTCGCGCTTCGCCACTGTAATCACGTCTGCGACCGGCACCCGCCCCGGTGCGCCACTCGCATAGCCGCCCACCGCCGCCTCGACGATGGACCACGGAGTCTCGATGCCGCACAGGTGATACGCCCGCGACAGCACGGCCGCCCGGCCGTCGGCGCTGACCGGCAAGTGGTAGAACGCCATGTCCTCCCGCAAGAGCGGCTGCTCGGTCGTCACGACCGCCCAGACCCCGTTGGCGATATGGTCGGGCAGCAGCGACTTGCCGTCCGGCGCGACGGAATTCGCCAACTCCACCACGCCCTCAGCGTCCAAGATGCCTCCGTCCTCGCGCCGCCGGAGCATATTGGGCAAGTCCGGTATCGCCACCGACGGCTCGTGCATACCCCGCACGTCAGGCACCAGCTCCGTCATGTTGGCAATCGCCGTTGACTCGATCTGCGCCTTCGAGCCGTCCACGAAGGAGTTGTACATCTGCGCGTTGAGCCGCCGCCGCTGTACGTGCGCCTCGTCCACGCCCCAGCGGGCGAATGCCTCTGCCGGCGTGAGCGCCCGATCGGTCGGATAGCGCCGCGTGCCCCGCCCGGCCGCAATCACGCGGTAGCCCAGCCCTACTGCCCAGTCATACAGCCGCTTGGTACAGATCGGCTGGTCCCCGTCGGCCAAGCTATAGACCACGCCAGCCGACTCCGCGTGTCGCCGGAACAGCGCGCCGAGCAGCACGTCGGCTTCCACGGTGACGTTGACCACGTGGACGCCGGCCCGTAGCAGCCCCGGAATCACCCGTGCGCTCACCTCCGGTCGTCCGGTCGCCTCCACCACCACGTCGAGCGGCGCCGCAGCGAGCAGGTCCGCCGCTTCCACAATCACGGCCCGTCCGGCGTGGATCCGCTCCCGCACGAGGGCGGCATTGTCCGTCGTTTGCACGTCCCTCGCGACCCACCCGGCAGCCCCCAGCGCAGCCTCCGCGTTCGACCGCCGCACGTCCGCCACGGCCGCCAGCCGCAGCCCGCGCATCCGCCCCAACTGCGCCGCCACCGACGTACCGAACCGGCCCGCGCCGACCAGACCGACCCGCACCGGCCGGTCCACCGCTGCCCGCTCCTCAAGCTGACGGGCAAGGTCCGCAAACATCAGCCCTCTCTCCTCTGCTCAACACCCCGGTCAACCGCTACCGGCGCGGACGGCCAATTGACCCTACGGTACGTCGTCCCACTGGATAATCACGCCCAGATGGTCCTCCGGATGGTTCATCAAAGCCGGGTACATGCTCGGCGCCTCGTCCGCCGGCACCCGTGTCGTAACCAACCCGTCGGCCTCCAAGCGCCCCTGGCGCAGCAGTTCCAGTACCAGGCTACGATGCGCTCCGTCCGTCCACCGATGGAAGACGTTGGCTTCCTTCGCCGTTGTGTCGGAATGGGCACCGATCACCGCCACGCCCTTGCTGTGGATGTCGGTGTACGGGTCAATCTCAAGGCGACCACGTGGGCTACCCAGCAGAATCACCCGCCCCAGCCACGCCGCGGCGCGCAGACAATCATTGATGACGTGCTGATCTCCCGTCGCCTCGATAGCTACGTCCACGCCATGCCCGTCCGTCGCCGCCGCGATCCGCTCCGCCACGTCCTCGCGCGTCGGGTTCACGACGTGCGTCGCCCCATGCCGGCGCGCAATCTCCAGCCGCGAGTCCAGCACGTCCACCGCAATCGCCGTCACCGCCCCATCCAGGTTGGCCACTTGCAAGGCGAATTGTCCGAATACCCCCTGACCGAACACCGCCACATGCTCTCCTAGCTCGAGGCCGGCCAGCCGGACGCTCTGCATCGAGACCGTAGCCAGACGTCCCAAGCACGCCGCCTCGAAACTCACGCCCTCTGGAATTCGATCCAAACTCTCCTGCTCGATATCAACCACCACCCAATCCTGATGCCCCATCTTGCCCATCACGCGATCCCCCGGCGCGAGCGCGGTGACGGCACTGCCCACCGCCTCGACGGTGCCGGCCGCCGCAAAACCGGGGTAGTAGGGCATGTGTGGATACTTCGCCCCTGGAATGCTGTAGCCAATGTGCGTACCGGAGTAAACGGCGACCTCCGTCCCGGCACTGATCACCGTGCGCGCCGTCCTGACGAGCACCTCCGTCGGACCCAATTCCGCCGGCAGCGCCAGGGTCTCCCAATCCACGTCCTTGATCGCCCGAAACACCAGCCGCCGCGCCACATTCGCCATATACCCACTCCTTTTTTCCCGAATTCAGCCTCTGCCGCACTCCCCCTCTCCACATGGTGGAGAGGGGGCCGGGGGGTGAGGCCCACCTCCCTATCCCCTAATCCAACGGCTGCCAGGGATGCCCCGCAGCCACCCCCTCGTTGAACGTCAGGCCTAGCCCCGGCCCGCCCGGCAGGTCAACGTACCCCTGCACCTGCCGCGGCAGCCCGTCGAACAACTCGAAGTAGTGCGACTCGTAGAACTCGGCATGATACTCCTGGATCAGGAAGTTCGGCAGCGCGGCATCCAGATGAAACGACGCCACCGTGCCGACCGCGCTGTTCGTGTTATGAGGTGCCATCAGCACGTGCTGCGCCTCGGCCATCGCCCCGATCTTCCTCAGCTCGGTAATGCCCCCGGCATTGCAGATGTCCGGCTGCAAAATGTCCACGGCCTCGGCCTTGAGCAGCTCGAAGAACGGAAACTTCCCATACAGCCGTTCGCCCGTCGCAATCGGAATGTCGAGCCGCTGCCGCACCTGCACCATCTCCGACACGTTCTCCGGATGCACTGGCTCCTCGAACCAAAACGGCCGGTACCGCTCCAGCCGCCGCCCTAGGTGTACGGCCGTAGACACTGTGAACTTCGCGTGAACCTCGACCAGGATTTCGACGTGCGGCCCGACCGCCTCCCGCACCGCCGCCACGCGGTCCTCCGCCAGTTGGGCCTCTTCCGGCGAGATCGTGTCGTAGTTCGTCCGGCCGAAGGGATCGAACTTCAGCGCCGTGTACCCCTGCGCGACGACCTCCCGCGCCTCCGCGGCCTGCTGCTCCGGCGTACCGGGATTCGTGTACCAGCCGTTCGCGTACACCCGTAGACGCTCCCGCAGCGGCCCACCGAGCAATTCATAAATCGGCACACCGAGCGCCTTCCCCTTGAGGTCCCACAGCGCCAGGTCAATCCCCGACAGCGCGGTGCTGAATAATCGCCCCCCATGACCCGGCGTATCTCGGTACAGAGTGCGCCAATGGCGCTCATGGTGCAGCGGGTTGGCACCCAGCAAGTATGTCTCGACCCATTCCTCCAGCAATCGCTCCACCAGATGGTCGTGGCCCAGCATCGAGGCCTCACCGTACCCCTCCAGCCCCTCATCGGTGGTCAAGCGCAGCAGCAGCCAGTTGCGCTTGGCGTTGCGATGCTTCGAGGACACGATATGGGTCTTGATCCCCGTAATCTTCACCGCACCCGCTCCTCTCCGCCAGTGCAGCCCCTCCCCTCGCCATTCCCGCGCACGCAGGAATCCACGTCCCCCTGCCGCAGCGGGGGGACCATAGGGGGCGAGGAGGTCAGCCGTTCGACACCCTCTGCCCTCGCACGGTACCATTAGCGCCGCCGATGTTGCCAGTCAGCGTATCGCGGTTGGACCACGCAGCCGGCAGGGAGCATCGCAGTAACAACGCTGGGTGGCCCGCTGCCATCCAGGACGATGGAGAACGACTATGAAGCTCAGTATGTTGACCTATAACTGCGCCCGCGAGTGGGAGTTGGACAAGATCATCGAGGTCGCGCACCGCTGGGGCTACGCGGCCATCGAGTTCCGCGCTGAGAGCAACCACAAGCACGGCGTCGAGCTTGAATTGGACGCAGCCGGCCGCAAACAGGTCCGGCGCACCCTGGAAGACAACTACCTCGTGGCTTCCGGCATTGGCACCAGCTCGCGGTTCGAGTCGCCCGACCCGGCCGCTCGCCAGCAGCAGATTGACCGCACCAAGCGGTACGTCGAGCTGGCCAGCGACATTGACTGCGAACGTCTCCGCGTGTTCGGCAACGACATCCCCGACGGCGTAGAAAGCCAGGATTGCGTAGCCTACGTCGGCGATGCGCTCCGCGAGCTAGGCGAGTTTGCCGCCCCCCACGGCGTGGAAGTCAATCTGGAGATGCACGGCCAGTTCAACTTCTGGCGCTACGCTTTGGGCGCGGTGGAGCGTGCCGACCAGCCCAACGTCGGCATCGTCTACAACTGCGACCGCCGCGACGAGATCGGCGGCTCGGTACGCGAGACCTACAGCTACGTCCGCGACTACATCAACCACGTCCACATGCACGACTTCACCACCGGGTTCCCCTACGGCCCCGTCCTACGCATGCTCCGCGACGATGGCTACGAGGGCTACTGCTCCTCCGAGATAGACGGCAGCCCCGACCCGGAGCGCATCCTCGCCTACTTCGCCATCCTGTTCCGCGAATACCTCCGCGACTAAGCACTCTCTTTTGACAAGGCCGCTGCCGTCTTCTTAGAATGCCACCGTCGCAACCGACCAGTTGGTCATGCGGCTATCAATTCCCGGTGCGCTACCCGCATCTGCGCCTGGCCCGCATTCTTTGCCGCAGATCGCAGCGCAGACACCGGCGATTCATCAGGCCGGCGCGGAACACCGATTGCCGAGGAGGAACACGATGGCAGACGAGCAAGGACTGACCGAAGCACAGATCGCCGTCCACTGGCGGGAAGAAGAGTATTACCATCCCCCGGCGAGCTTTATCGGCCAGGCCAGCGCCGCTGACCCACGCATCCACGATCAGTTCCGAGAAGAACTGTTCCCTGAGTGCTTCAAGGCCTACGCCGACCTGCTCGACTGGGACAAGTACTGGCACACTACCCTCGACACCAGCAATGCCCCCTTCTGGAAGTGGTTTGTCGGTGGCCGCCTCAACGCCAGCTACAACTGCGTGGACCGCCACCTCGAAAAAAACCGCAACAAGGCCGCCTTCATCTGGGTGCCCGAACCCGAGGACGAAGAGACGGTCACACTCACCTACCAGGAGCTATACGAGCGGGTCAACGAGTTCGCCGCGCTGCTGCGCGACTTTTGCGGCGTCAAGACCGGTGACCGGATCACTTTCCACCTGCCCATGACGCCGGAGTTGCCCGTCGCCATGCTCGCCTGCGCCCGCCTCGGCGTCATCCACTCCGAGGTCTTCGGCGGGTTCAGCGGCAACGCCTGCGGCGACCGCATTGTCGACTCCGGCAGCAACATCCTGATTACGATGGACTCCTACTACCGCAACGGCGATCTCCTCGACCACAAGGTCAAAGCCGACGAAGCCGTGGCCGTGGCGGAGGCCGAGGGCGTCAACGTGGACAAGGTGCTGGTCTGGCGGCGCTACCCCGGCAAGTACTCCTCACCCACGCCCATGGTGGAAGGACGCGACTATTTCGTTGACGAGGTGCTCAAGGACTACCGCGGCGCCAAGGTGGACCCGGTCTCGCTGCCCGCGGAAGCACCGCTCTTCCTCATGTACACCAGCGGCACCACCGGCCGGCCGAAGGGCTGCCAGCACAGCACCGGCGGCTATCTGTCGTATGTCACCGGCACGGCGAAGTACTACCAGGACATTCAGCCGGAAGACACCTACTGGTGCCTCGCCGACATCGGCTGGATCACCGGCCACTCCTACATCGTCTACGGCCCGCTGTCCCTCGGCGCATCGAGCGTGCTCTTCGAAGGCGTGCCGACCTATCCCGATCCGGGGCGCGCTTGGCGGATTGCCGAGCGGCTCGGTGTCAACATCTTCCATACCGCGCCGACCACCATCCGCATGCTCCGAAAGGCCGGCCCCGACGAGCCGCAGAAGTACGACTACCACTTCAAGCACATGACAACCGTCGGCGAGCCAATCGAGCCGGAAGTCTGGCGCTGGTACCACGAGGTCGTCGGCAAGGGCGAGGCCATCATCGTTGACACCTGGTGGCAAACCGAGACGGGCGGCTTCCTCGGCAGTACCCTCCCAGCCCTCCAGCCCATGAAGCCCGGCAGTTGCGGGCCAAGCGTCCTCGGCATCTACGGGGCCGTCTTCGACGAGAACGGCGACGAGGTCCCGGCCGGCAGTGGCAAGGCCGGCAACATCGTCATCCGCAATCCCTGGCCGGGCATCTTCCAAACCATCTGGGGGCAGCCCGAGCGCTTTGTCGAGGTCTACTACGAGAAGTACTGCAAGGACAAGAACAGCACTGACTGGCGCGACTGGCCCTACTTCCCCGGCGATGGTGCCATGCAGGCGGCCGACGGCTACTTCCGTATCCTCGGCCGCGTAGACGACGTCATCAACGTCGCCGGCCACCGTTTGGGCACGAAGGAGCTAGAGTCCGCAGCCCTTACGGTTGAGGATGTCGCCGAAGCCGCCGCGGTCCCGGTCATGGACGAAATCCGAGGTCGCGCCGTCGAAATCTACGCGTCGCTGAAACCCGGTTTCGAGGCCGATGACAAAGCCGCCGGCAAGGTGCGCCAAGCCATCCGCACCGAGATCGGGCCTATCGCCACGCCCAAGCACGTCTGGCTCGTCCCGGACATGCCGAAGACCCGCTCCGGGAAGATCATGCGCCGGGTCATCGCCAGCATCTCCAACTTCACCGATGTTGGCGACATCACAACCCTGGCCAACCCCGAGATCGTCGAAGAAATCCAAAAGCATGTCCAGGCGTCCAAGGTCGCCCAAGGCGAGGCACCGCAAGAGCTTTCGGCAGCGGAGTTGGCCGAAATCCAGCGCTTCGGCCAAGAAGAGTAACGGGGGTGCGGCCAGCCCAGCCGCCAACTCCAGCCTCGCGCCGGATGGCGGCTAATGGGGCCCGCACGCCCGCCTCAGAAGCCGGAGCGCCCTGTTGCCACCATGACTCCCCTTCCCTGGAGGGAAGGGGCCGGGGGTTAGGTCTACCCTATTCACCCAGGAGACCAAAACCATGATCGTAACCGCCGTGCGCGCCTACCGCGTCCGAGTGCAGCCCACCGATCCCATCCGCACCGGCCGCGGGCCAGTGCCCGCCCGCGCCGACCTGCTCGTGGAGTTGGTCACGGACGACGGCCGCTCGGGCTGGGGCAACGGCAGCGACTCCGAGAGCGGCATCGCTGCCCTCGCTGGCGCGGCGCCGCATATCCTCGGCGTTGACCCGAGCCGCATTGATCCTCGCGTCCTGTGGACCACTCTGAGGGAGGCGTTGCCCATCGGCCCCCTGAGCGCCGTAGATACCGCCCTGTGGGACCTGCGCGGTCAGGCATTGGGCCAATCGGTTGCCGGTCTGCTCGGCGCCGAGAGCGGCCACGTGCGCCCGCAGGTGCGCGCCTACGCCACCGGCCTTTTCCGCCGCGAGCGCTGGACCGCCGCCGAGCACGCCCGCGAGCTGGTCATCGAGGCCGAGGGCTACGCAGCCGCCGGCTATACCGCCATGAAGCTGAAAACGGGGTTCGGCCTGGATGCCGACACTCGCCACACTGCCGCAATCCGGCGTGCCATCGGCCCGGACATCGCCCTCTACGTGGACAGCAACGCCGCCTACACGCCCCAGCAGTCCATTGTCCTCGGCGAGGCCATCGCCGACTACGACGTCGGCTGGATGGAAGAACCCACCGGCCCACTCGACTGGGCCGGCTATCATCAGGTCCGCGTGGCGCTCGCGAGCCTCTCCGCACCGATCCCCGTCGCTGGCGGCGAGCAGCTCGGCGCCGCCAGCGACTTCACCGCCGGCTGCGATGCCGCGGCCTGGGACGTGGTCCAGCCCGACGTGGTCTCCGCGGGCGGCATCACCGGCATGTGGCGCTTGGGTCGGCTAGTCCGCGGTAAGGACATGGCGTTCGTGCCCCACTGCTTCCACACCGGCATCGCGCTGGCGGCTACCCTCCACCTCCTCAGCGCCCAACCGCTCAACCCGCCAGGGCGCGGCCCGGCCTTCGCCTACGAGCCGCTCCTGGAATACGACCGGACCGAGCACCCCACCCGTCAGGACCTCGTGCGCCCGCTCATCAGCCAACACAACGGATTCGTGCCCGTACCCGCCGCTCCCGGCCTCGGCATCACCGTCCAGCGCGACGTCCTCGCCCGCTACACCACCACCGCCGAAACCGTCGCCACCATCTAACCCCGACCACCCACTAGGACAACCCCACTCTGTGCTCTCTGTGGCTGAATAAACCCTGAACGTTGCCGCTCAACCCGCCGCCCCCGTCACCCGCAGATAGCGTACCAGCGCATCTTCCCAAGGCGGCAGATCACACCCCGTCGCCTGTACATACCGCTCCGACGACAGCACGGAGTACAGCGGGCGCCTCGCCCGCGCTCCGAACGCTGCCGTCGAGATCGGCGCCACCTCCGGCGCCAGGCCGGCCAGGGCGAAGATGCGCTGTGCGAACTCGTACCAGGTCGTCTCACCGGCGTTCGTGACGTGGTAGAGGCCGAACGGCGCGGGCGCCGTCAGGAGGTGGCGCACCGCCTGGGCCAGGTCGGCGGTGGCCGTGGGGGTGCAGTGCTGGTCGTTGACGACCGAGATGAACCGGCCGGCCCGTGCCAAACGCAGCATCGTCTGGACAAAGTTGCCGTTCCTGCTCGTCACCCCGGCCACTCCGTACAGTCCGCAACTGCGGATGATGTAGCACCGTGGACAGAGCGCCCGGACCGCGTATTCGCCACCCAGTTTCGAGGCGCCGTAGACGTTGAGCGGGGCCGGTAGTGCCGCCTCCGTCAACGGCTCCTGCTGCAACTGCCCGCCGTACACGTAGTCTGTGCTGATCTGCACCAGTGTTGCGCCGGCGTCCGCACAGGCCCGCGCCACCTGCCCGGCCCCTCCGGCGTTCACCGCAAAGCTCTGCGCGATCTCGTCCTCGGCGTCGTCCACGCGCACGAACGCCGCCGTGTTGATGACCACGTCGGGACGCACCGCACCGATCACCTCCTGTACCTGGTCATGGTCACAGATGTCGAACTGCGCGCGGCTCAAGAGCCGCATGTCATGGCCGGCAAACACCTGCCCGAGGTCGTGGGCCAACTGCCCCCGCCCCCCGGTGATGAGCACCCGCATCAGACCGTCACCTCCGCGTCACCCTCTTAGGGTACCGCGCAAGTGTGCCAATGCGGCGGCCAGATCGTCCGGCAGCGGCGCCGCAAACGTCGTCGGTTGGCCGGTGGACGGCAAGCGGATGACCAGCCGGCTGGCATGGAGAAACTGCCGCTCCAGCCCCGGACACGAGTCCCCCCGGCCATAGGTGGCATCCCCGGCCACCGGATGACCGATGTGCGCCAGGTGGACGCGGATTTGGTGCGTCCGGCCGGTCTCCGGCAGCACGCGCAGATAGGTATGACCGGCCAGAGTTTCGAGGGTCCGATATCCGGTCGTGGCTGCCCGGCCCTGTGCGACGACGGCCATCCGCTGGCGATACCGGGGATGGCGGCCGACCGGCAAGCTGATGGTCCCGGCAGCTGGCTCCGGGTAGCCGACGACGACGGCGAGATACTCCTTGTGCGCCGTGCGCTCCCGCAGTTGGCCGGCGACGGCCCGCAGCGCCGGCTCGTTCTTGGCCACGACCAGCACGCCCGACGTGTCCTTGTCCAGTCGGTGAACGATGCCGGGCCGCTCTTCCCCGCCAATGCCGGCCAACTGCGGCGCGTAGCCTAGCAGCGCGTGAACCAACGTGCCCGTCTCGTGCCCCGGCGCCGGATGCATCACCACGCCGGCCGGCTTGTTCACCACCAGCAGGTCGTCGTCCTCGAACAGTAGGTTCAATGGACGGTGCTCCGGTGTGAGCCGCGAGGGACGTGGCGCCGGAATATGCACGTCAATCCGCTGGCCGGCGCCCACGCGCAGCGCCGCCCGCGCAGCGCGTCCCCGCACCTGCACGTGACCATCCGCGATCAGCCCTTGGATGCGCGTGCGACTGAGGTCCGGCAACGCCGCCGCGAGATAGCGGTCAAGGCGCTGCGCGGCGGTACCCTCCGGCACGACGATGGTGTGGTCACTCACGGGTCAGCGCGCCTCATGGTAACGCGCCCACTCTGCCTGGCACCAGCAACCGGGCACGGGGCGGCTCCTGATATACTGTCTTAACCGACCAACGCGGGCTACCCCCAATAGACACTCTCCCGCGGCACTCCTCGGCTCCTACGGCAGCGATGAAACCCGTCATCCGCGACATCCTCGAGACGATCCTGCTCACGCTCATTATCTACTACGGCGTGCGGCTGGGCGTCCAGAACTTCCGGGTCGAGGGCTTGAGCATGGTGCCAACCCTGCACAACAACCAGTACCTTATCGTCAACAAGCTGTCTTACCGTTTTGCCGAGCCGCAGCGCGGTGACATTGTGGTCTTCCGCTTCCCCCACGCCCCCCGCCGGGACTTCATCAAGCGGATTATCGCCCTGCCCGGCGAGGCGGTCGAAGTACGCGACGGCCGGGTCTTCATCAACGAGCAACTGCTCGATGAGCCGTATGTGCGTGCTCCGCCACGCTATAACTACTCGCGCCGTGTCGTGCCGGATGGCGAATACTTCGTCCTCGGCGACAATCGCAATAACAGCAGCGACTCGCACTCCTGGGGAGCGCTACCGCAGGAATATGTGATCGGCAAGGCGTGGTTCACCTACTGGCCGCTGAACTGGTTCGGCCCCCTCTCCCACTACACCCCCGTAGCGGGGGGACCATAGAGGGTCAGTCCCGCCATCGCTCCCCGGCCTCCTCGACCTCGGCCAAGCGCTCGCGCAGCCGCGCGGCCGTTGCGGTCAATAGCTCCGGGAGCACTTTCGTCCCGCCGATCACGGGCATGAAGTTGGTATCGCCCTCCCAGCGCGGGACGAGATGCAGATGCAAGTGATCCGCGATACCGGCGCCACCGACACTGCCGAGATTCATCCCCATGTTATAGCCGTGCGGTCCGGTGTCGGTCCGCAGCGCCCGCAGCGCCCGTTGCGCGAGCGCCATCATCTCGGCACTCTCCCCCGCCGTGAGACTTTCTAGGTCCGCGGTGTGCCGGTAGGGGGCAATCAAGAGGTGGCCGGGATTGTACGGATACAGGTTCAGGATGATAAAAGCGTGCGCGCCGCGGTAGACGATATGGCGTTGCTCGTCCTCGGCCCGGTCCGGCTGCGCGGGAATACAGAAGACGCAGCCCGACGAGCGCTTGCTGCCCGTCACGTAGGCCATGCGCCAGGGACTCCAAAGCCGATCCATACGGCGTACAATCGTACCATGACCCGTCCATCGCTACATCGCCCAGCAAGGTTGACGCCGTGACTCCCGCCGGCGGCGCGAGTAGCGCCCAACCCCAACCGCCGGCTAGTCCACGGCTGCCCTGGCTCCGCGCCGGCGCCGCCGCACTGGGAATCGACCTCGCCCCCGACCAACTGGCCGCCTTCGACCGCTACCGCGATATGCTCCTAGCTGCCAATCGGCGTACCAACCTCACGGCCATCATCGACCCGGCGCAGGTCGAGATGCGGCACTTCGTAGACTCGTTCACCTGCCTGCTCGCCTGGCCCACGGCGACGGACCGCCCCATCCGCGCAATTGATATTGGGGCCGGGGCCGGCTTCCCTGGTCTGCCTCTCAAGCTGATCCGGCCCCATATCGGCCTCACGCTGATCGATTCGGTGGGGAAGAAGACCGCTTTCCTCGCCGACCTGGTCCGCCGCCTCAACCTGGCGGCCACGACGGTCCTCACGACCCGCGCCGAGGACCTAGCCCAGCAGCCGGCCCACCGCGAGCAGTACGACGTGGCGCTGGCACGAGCCGTAGCACCGGCGCCCGTGCTGGTGGAATACGCCCTGTCCTTCTTGCGGGTCGGCGGTCGCCTCATCGCCCAGAAAACGGCTAATAAGGGCCAAGGCGAGTTGGTCGCCTGCCAGCGCGCCTGCCTACTGCTCGGCGGCGGTCCGCCACGCCTGGTGCCGGTGACGCTCCCTGCACCTGCCGGGGACACACCAAGCCAAGTCCACTATCTGGCAGCGGCGCAGCAGGCGCTATCGGACCGTGCGCTGCTCGTCGTCGAGAAGCAGCACCCCACCCCCGACCGCTACCCCCGCCGCCCCGGCCTCCCCACCAAGCGCCCCCTGTGAGGCGGAGGCCGGCACCGCATCGCTCACCTTCCCCGAGGGAAGCTGACTGGGGTAGGTACAGGTTATGCCGTAGGGGCGCAACATGTTGCGCCCGTCCCCCCGCCGCAGCGGGGGGACCATAGGAGGGCTACTCACCCGCACAACGGGAGGCTTTTCGGTAAGGAGTTACCCGCCTCCGCCCCGACACCAACTCCCATCCTGTCCATCCTGTCCATCCATGTAAATACCTACCCCTGTGAGGCGGGAAGAGGCCGGGGGTTAGGTCCAACCCGCCAGCGGCTGCATCCGCACGTCAACCTCCAGGTGGCTTTCTCCGCCGCCCAGCAGAACGCCGCGCGTCGGCGCCACATCCTGATAATCGCGTCCCACCGCAACCCGCACGTACCGCTCGTCGGCGAGGCGCCGATTGGTCGGGTCGAACCCAATCCAGCCGAGGTCCGGCAACCGGCATTCGACCCAGGCGTGGGTGGCCGTTCCTGGCGCTTGGTGCGCGACGTACATGTAGCCGGAGACGTAGCGCGCCGGCACGCCCCAGGAACGTGCAATGGCGATCATGACATGCGCGTAGTCCTGGCAGACCCCCCGGCCGGTTTCGAGGATGTGCTCGATTGGCGAGACCGCCGACGTGACCCCCGGGACGTACTGGAAGTTGCGGTGGAGCGTATCCGAAAGCCGCCGCAGGGCCGCCAACGGATCGCCAGCCGGCTCGAGACCCAGCCCGTCCACAAAGCTCGTGAGCGTCGCCGAGGGCCGCGCCAACGCGCTCGCGTGCATGAAGTCCCAGTGCGTGAGCGATTGCCTCCACGAGCGCAGCTCTTCCCAGGCGTCAGCGCCCAGGGAAGCCGGGAGCGCGGCCGGCGGGACCGTTTCGACGGTGGAGTGGGTCGTGACCTCCAGTACCTCGTGCTCCCGATGGACGTTGAGGACGTGTTTCGTGTTGCCGAAAGCGTCCGTCTCGTAGCTCAGGGGCGCCGGGGGGGCCGTCGAGACCTCGAAATGCACCAGCCGCTGACCTCGGTCATCGCGCGGCTGGAGACAGAGCGACATCACACAGCGCTGCACCGGCGCCGTGTAGAGGTAGCGCGAGACGTGCTTGATCTCGTAGCGCACCGAACCGCCCCTGGGATCAGTGTTTGGGAAAGTCCTCAACCGGGTAGTCGAAATAGGTGACGGTCACCAGCCGGTGTAGCTCCCGGCAGTGCTCGTCCACCTCCCGCAACAGCCCCTCGTGGTCTTCCCGATCCGGCCAATCGTAATGGATCAAGGCACCCAGGCGACTGGCCAAGCGCTGCGTTGCCCCGCTGGAACGGTCATTCGGTCCCGGACCGATAGCGGTAAGCTCCACCGCCGCCATGTCAATCGAGCGGCAGAGCGAACCGGGGAGCAGCGGGTCCGTAGCCAGCAGGTCCAACACCTGGCCCGGTTGCACCTCTACGCTATAGCGGCGGTTGTAGACCTCGAACGCATGGTAGGCACGCAACAGGCTGGCCCAATCCGCGTCGGCCGACTCCTCGCTCATCCCGGCCGCGGTGAGTTGGGCTAGGAGCAGAGCCACCATGAGTTGGGCGCGTTCGATGCACTGCCCCAACTGCATAAAGCGCCAGCCGTCGTCGCGGTACATCGTCGCCGCGGCCACGCCCGCGAAGGTGTCAATCTCCGCCGCCGTTTCCGCATAGAAGCTCTCCGGCGAGGCTGCCCAGATGTCTTGGATGGCGAGCTTCTGTATCCGCAGGTACGACAGGTTGAGTGCGGTCCACATCTCCGCACTGATGCAGTGGCGCACCTGGCGGGCATTCTCCCGGCCGAGCGACAAGCAGTTCCACACCGAAGCCGGGTTTGTGCGCTCGAACGTGAGGTCATCGGCCAGGGTATAGGAATCAGCCAGCGTGAACTCATCCGCCAAAGCATAGTCGTCACCGGGCAGTTCGAGACTGCCCACCGGCGGCTGGCGATTTACGCTGCTGTAGATGCGGCTCCAGCCAAAGTGAATCTCCTGGAGCGGCCGGTCCACCAGCGCCTCCGTCTGCAAACGCAGCAGTCGGCAGAGGTGCCCGGTCCGCTCCAGGTAACGACCTAGCCAGTAGAGACCCTGCGCGCTACGCGAAAGCATCGAGCCTAGTCAATGTCCTGCACTGCCCGCTCCGACGGCATCGGCACTCGCGCGCCTTAGCCTTCGTCTTCTTCGTCGTCTTCTTCCGGCATCAGCACGAACTCGGGATAGGCCTCAATGCCCAGTTCCCCGACGTCTTGCCCCAGCCGCTCGACCTGCGGCGCCACGCGCACACTCAACGTCTTGCCCAACACCCACCAAAGCACCCACGAGACGATGAACACAAAGGCTCCGACTGCCACGATACCCACCAGCTGCACGACGAAGTCACCGCCGGCAGCAATGCAGACCGCCAACGTGCCCCAAATGCCGGCCAACAGGTGGGCGGGAATAGCCCCCACCACGTCGTCTACCTTGATCTGCTCCAAGAGCTTGATCCCGGCTGTGCAGATGACGGCACCGATGGCGCCAATGATGATGGCCCAATAGTGCTCGGTAATGTCCGGTCCGGCGGTAATCGAGACCAACCCGGCGATGGCTCCGTTCAAACCGGCAAACAGATCCATCCGTCCCAGAATCGGCCGCGAGACGATGAGCGCGGCCATGACCCCGGCCGCAGCCGCGAGATTCGTGTTGACCAGCACGTGACTGATCGCCACGGCGTCGGCGGCGCTCCCCAGCGCCAGCTGCGACCCGCCGTTGAATCCGAACCAGCCGAACCACAGGATGAACACACCCAGTGTCACGACCAAAATGTTAGATGGGGGCGTGGGCCTTACCGAGCCGTCGCGGCGGAACTTACCCAGCCGCGGCCCGACGACCAAAGCGCCCGCCAGCGCCGCCCACCCACCAGTGCTATGCACGATGGTCGAGCCGGCGAAGTCCTGGAACCCCATCTCACTCAGCCAGCCGCCACCCCATGTCCAGGCGCCGACAATGGGGTAGATAATCGCGGTCAGCAACAGCGTAAACAGGAAGAACGACCACATCCTCACCCGCTCGGCCAAGGCGCCGGACACGATGGATGCGGCTGTTGCCACAAACACCATCTGGAAGAACCAGTCCGACATGGTGGCGTAGCCATTCTCGACCACGGCAGCCACGGCACTCTCCTGGCCACCCACCAACGCGATGTCATCGGCCGATGGTCCGTAGAGGAGCTTGAACGACCCGATTACGCCACCCAGGCCCAAGTCTCCCACTCCGACGTACATCAGGTTGTAGCCGATGAGGTAGTAAGCCAGTCCGGCAATCGAGTAAAGGCCAATGTTCTTCAGGCAGATCATCGAGGCGTTCTTGGTCCGCACCGAACCGGACTCGAGCATCGTGAATCCGGCGCACATCCACATCACCAGCACGCCGAAGATGATGAACAAGAAGGTATTGAAGACGAACTGGGCTTCCCCTTCGACCGCCGCATAGGCGACCGTGGGTACGCACAACATGGCGCCCACAATAAGAAGTATCTTCCCTACCAGGGTGAGGCGACTACGACGAACCAGGACACCCAACAACATGCTCATTCCTCTTCTCCCCTCCTCGAAATGACGCCGCTCAGTCTGCCAGTATCCACAGATCTTTGCCACCCCCGCCCTGGCTGGAGTTCACTACCAAGCTACCTCGGCGCAGTGCAACGCGGCAGAATGCCCCGGGCACGATGCGGGTCTCGCGGCCGTGCAACACGAACGGGCGCAGGTCCACGTGCCGCGGCTCAAAGCGGCCCTCAATCAGGCAGGGCGCGCGGGAGAGCGCGAGCGTCGGCTGCGAGATGAAGTCGGCCGGGTCGGCACGCAGCTGCTTCGCATACTCCTCACGCTCCTCGGGTGTGGCATGAGGCCCGACCAGCATCCCATAGCCCCCCGATTCGCCCACGCGCTTGACCACCAGATTCTCCAGATTGTCGAGCGTGTACTCTAGGCCCTCGGGCCGGCGGCAAAGGTGGGTTTCGACGTTGGCCAGGATCGGCTCGGCGCTCAAATAGTAGCGGATCATGTCGGGCACGTAGGCGTAGACGCTCTTGTCATCCGCAACACCCGTGCCGGGCGCGTTGACGAGCGCCACGTTACCGCGCTTGTAGGCGTGCAGCAGCCCCGGCACACCGAGCAGTGAGTCCGGACGGAACACCAGCGGATCGAGAAAGTCGTCGTCCACGCGCCGGTAGATCACGTCCACGCGCCGCAGACCGGTGGTGGTCCGCATGTAGACGAACCCGTCGTTGACCAGCAGGTCACGGCCCTCCACCAACTCCGCGCCAAGCTGGCCGGCCAAGAACATGTGCTCGTAGAAGGCGGAGTTGTAGACCCCAGGCGTCAGCAAGGCAATGCACGGATCGTCCCGCCCCGGTGGCGCCAGCTCCCGCAAGGTTTCCAGCAGCAAGCGCCCGTAGTGCTCCACTTCCTGCACGCGGGAGCTACGGTACAAGCGGCGCAGGCTCGCCTTGACCGCTTTCCGGTTGGCGAGCATGTAAGAGACGCCGGAAGGAACCCGCAGGTTGTCCTCCAGCACCATGAACCCGTCGTTGGTACGCACCAGATCGGTGCCGCAAATGCCCACCCAGGTACCGTGCGGCGCAGAGAAGCCCCGCATCTCGATGCGGTATTGGGGACAGCCCCGCACCACGTCTACCGGAATCACTCCGTCGGCGATGATCTGGGCATCGCCGTAGACATCCTCCAGGAAGAGGTTCAGGGCTTTGAGGCGCTGTGTCAGACCGGCCTCAAGCTGTCGCCACTCGGCGCCCGAGAGCACGCGGGGTAGGCAATCAATCGGAATGATCCGCTCGTCGGCCTCGTCGTCGCCGTAGACGGTGAAGGTGATGCCCTCGTTCGAGAAGGAGCGGGTGACGCGCTCCTGGATAGTGCCCAACTCCTCGGCGGAGAGCCGGGACAAGGTCTCATAGAGCTGCCGGCACTGCTCGCGCGGCGTGTCATCCGACAAGAACATCTCGTCGTAGATGTCGCCGTCAAGATCGTAGGCATCGAAATCCATAGCAACCACTCAGCGATCCAGCCATAGGACGAGCACCGCGATACCAGGCCCCTTTTCCCGGCTGCGCCGCCTACTATACCCCATCCCCTGATGCTCCGAGCGGGCTAGACCTTGTAACAGGCGACGAGCTGGCCACTGCCCTTGTCCTCCAATGGCGGCTGATCGTGCGTGCGACAGAACTCATCGGCCAGCGGGCAGCGGTCGTAGAAGCGGCACCGAGCCGGCGGGTCCACCGGCAGCGACACGCCGCCCGTGATCCGGACCGGCGGGCGCGTGACCATCGGATCGGGAACCGGCACCGCCGACAGCAGCGCCTGCGTATAGGGATGCTGCGGGTGGCGGAGGAGTGCCTCCGTCTCGCCGACCTCGACGATCTTCCCCAGATACATCACCGCAATCCGGCTGCACATGTACCGCGCAACCGCCAGGTCGTGCGTGATATACAGGTAGCTGATCCCCAAGCGGTCGGCCAACTCCTCCATGAGGGACATCACGCCGGTCCGGATCGAAACGTCCAGCATCGAAGTCGGCTCGTCGGCAACGACAAAGGTCGGCTCGACCACCAGTGCTCTGGCAATCGCTACCCGCTGCCGCTGACCACCGGACAACTCGTGCGGATACCGGAAGAGGAAGGTGCGCGGCGGCGTCAGCCCCACAAGCTCCAGCATCCGCGTCACCCGGTCCAGACGCTCCAGCGGGCTGCCGATCTTCTGCACTTGCAGCGGCTCGGCGACGGTATCGAAAATCGTCCGCCGGGGATTCATGGACTCGTAGGGGTCCTGGAAAATCATCTGTGCCTTCCGTCTGAAGGCCTTCAGCGACTTCCCCTTCAACGTCGCAATGTCCGTCGGCGCGCCGGTACCGTCGTCGAAGATGATATGGCCGTCGGTTGGGTCGGTCAGGCGGATCAGCAGCTTCCCGGTAGTCGTCTTGCCGCACCCGGACTCCCCCACCAGCCCAAAGCTCTCGCCTTGCGCTAGGTCGAATGAGACCCCGTCCACGGCATGAACGAAACTCCGGCTCCGCCGAAACCAGCTTGCGGACACCGGGAAGTGCTTCCGCAGCCCCTCGACCCTGAGCAGCGGGCGATTTTCGGCGGACGGCGCGGGCTGAGTAGTCTCGATCATCAGCCTACGCCTCCGGCGGGTTCCAGCAGGTCGCCCAATGCTCCCCGCGGCGCACGGTCGGCGGCGCTTCCGTCCGGCACTCGTCCGTCGCATACGGACAGCGCGGGTGAAAACGACACCCAGGCGGCGGGTCCAGCAGGTTCGGCGGCTCGCCCGCCAGCATCGTCAGCTCGTGCCGCGCGCCCGTCACGCTCGGAAACGCCGACATCAGCGCCTGTGTGTACGGGTGGATGGGATGCTTGAAGACTTCCGCCGTCTCGCCCAGTTCCACGATCTTGCCGGCGTACATAATGCCGACGACATCGCTGACCTCGGCAATGACGGCCATATCGTGCGAAATGTAGATCATGCTCATGTCGAGCGCATCCTGAATGTTCCGCATCTCGCGCAGAATACGGTCTTGCACGATCACGTCCAAGGCGGTAGTCGGCTCATCCGCAATGATGAGATCGGGTTCGCACGCCAGCGCCATGGCAATGATCGCCCGCTGCCGCATACCGCCGCTGTATTCGTGCGGATAGCGCCGGATGAAGCCGGGGTCGAGGCCCACGAGGTCATACAGCTCCCGCACGCGCTCAAGGGACTCCGCATGGGCGGACGCAACGTGCAGTTCCAGAGCCTCGACGATCTGCTCGCCAACGCGATACACCGGATTGAGCGAGTTCATCGCGGCCTGGAAGACCATGGAGATGCGATCCCAGCGATACGCTCGCAGTTGCTCTTCGGAGAGCGGCACGATGTCCGTGCCGTCCAGCAGGACCTTGCCGCCGATGATTCGGGCGTTCTCCGGCAGGAGCTTCAGCAGCGTCAGCGCAATAGACGACTTGCCGCAGCCCGACTCGCCCACCAAACCGAGCGCCTGCCCTCTAGCAACGGAAAAGGAAACGCCGTCCACCGCCCGCACCGTGCCGGCTCGCGTGGCGTAGTGCATGGTGAGGTCTTCCACCGCCAATACCGGTCGTTCGCTCATGAGCGCCTCAGCCGCGGGTTGATGACCTCGTCGAGTGAGCGGCCGACGAGATAGAACGACGAGCAGAGCAGCGTAATGGACAGACTCGCCGGGAAGATCAGCCACCAGAATTCGCCGACCTGCAAGAGGTAGCCGGCCGACTCCGTCGTGTGGATCATCAACCCCCAGCTCATCCGTATGTCCAAGAGGCCCAGGAAGCTCAACACCGCTTCCGAAAAGATGGCGCCGGTCACGGTGAACATCATGTACAGGAAGGACAGCGGCAACAGGTTCGGGACAATGTGGACGAAGATGATATGGACCGGCCCACCACCCGCCGCCCGGGCCGCCTCGATGTACGGCTTGACCACCACTCCCAGCGCCTGCGATTTCAGCAGCACTCCCGCGCCGCCAAATCCCGATAGGATGCCTATAAGCAGCGCCAGTTCGAAATGTTCGACCCCGATCGTTGCGCTCAGAACGATGAGCACGCTGATCCCCGGCAGCATAATCATGATGTCGGCCAGCCGCATCAGGATGGTATCCACGATTCCACCGAAATAGGCCGTAACCGCCCCCACCGTCGTCCCGATAGTAACCGTCACTACGGCCGCCAGCAGCCCCAGCATGAACTCCGACCGGGCGCTAAACATCAGTTGGCTGAGGATGTCCCTGCCCAGCGGATCGGTTCCGAGCGGGTGGCGCAGGCTGGGCGGTGCCGGCTGGCGCGTCTCGTCAAACGCATAGCCGACGACCGGATCGTAAATTCGCGGCTCCCAGACTGTGTTCATCAGGATGGGGTGGGCCGCAGCGAGCAGCAGATAGAAGACGATGATGGCCAGCCCAAGCACCCCAATGCGCGTTCCGACAAACATGGACCAGTTCTGTCTCAGGCTGCGCGCCGCCAGGGTGAGACGCATCCTCCCTAGCGAAGGAGTGGCCGATTGTAAAGCGGGTGCTGCGGCCATCAGTATCTGATCCTCGGGTCGAGGTACACGTAGAGCACGTCCGCCAGCAGATGCGCCACCAGCACGAAAATGCCCACGAACACGAAGGCCCCCACCGCCAGCGGCACATCCTCCGTCGTGGCTGCCGCCACGAGCGTCTGGCCCATGCCGGGCCACGAAAACACGGACTCGATGATGATGCCGCCATCAACCGCGAACGCCAGGCTGAATACGAAACTGGTCACCACCGGCAGCAGGGCATTGCGGGCCACGTGCCGGTCCCGCACGTCCTTCTCCGGCAGGCCCTTGGCGCGGGCCGCCAGCACGTAGTCCTCGCGCATCGTCTCCAACATGCTGTTGCGCGTCAGCAGCATCGTGCCGGCAAAGCTAATCAGGGTCAATGTCGCTATCGGCAGGACCATATGCTTGGCGATGTCCCAGGCGAGATAGCCGGTACCCGACTCCACCCACACCCCCACCAGCACCGCGGCGGATATGGCAACGCTACCGAGCCGGATATACCCCGCGCCGCTCACGCGCCGCCTGGTCGTGACGATGAAGACGGCAAACACAATGCCCGACAACACGATCACCGTGAGTAACATGCGGTTGAAGATCGTATTCGCATCGGTCGGTGCTTCTTGCCATACCACCGGGTCGAGGAACTTACCGATCGGAAACCACCCGGCCTTGAACGCGAACAGCCAGATCATCATCAGCGCAAACCACGGCGTAAACACCGTGTAGAGCGTGACTCCGCCGAGCGTCGAGGTGTACTCCGTCCACCCACCCCGCCGCCACGCGATGATCTTGCCGAGCGCAAACCCCAGATAAAAGGAGAGCACGGTCGCGGTCATAAACAGCACGAGGGTGCGCGGTAGACGCTCTGCAATGACATCGGCCACGGTCCGCGGATACAGGCTGAACGAGATGCCGAAGTTGCCGGTGACCACGTTTCTGAGATAGACCAGATACTGCTTCCAGAGGGGCTGGTTCACCCCAAAGAGTTCCCGCAGCTTTTCGCGCGTCTCCGGCGGCAGGTCGGGATTAAGTGCGTAGACGTTGCTGATGTCGCCCGGCTGGGCATTCACGAGGAAGAACACAATGGTCAGGAAGGCGAAGAGGGTCAGTAGTATCTGGATCGTCCGCTTCAGCAGATAGGCAGCCATTTAACTGTTCGTCGGCTAGGCCGTCTCCGCAAACACCGTAGGGGCGCAGCACCCTGCGCCCGTCCCCCTGGGCAGCGGGGGGACCATAGGGGGCCAGTCATCCTGCCCCTCGGCACTGCTCTGAAAATAACCCCCATCCGCCATTCCAACGTGCCCGGGATTGAACGGACTTGGCCATATCACTTGATGAGCGCCACCTGCTGCATACCGCCCAGCCCCTCCAATCCACCGAGCACGGTGGTGTAGGGGAACTCAACTCTGGAGGGCCGGTAGGCGTCGAGCTTGGGAATGGTGAACAGGGGCACATAGGGCAGGTCATCCGCGAGGAACTCCTGTAACTTAATCGCCTTCGCCAGCGCACCCTCGATAGTCGTCTCGGACAGCAGCTCGAAAGCCAAGTCGTCGTATTCCGGGTTCGCATAGCCGCCCCAGTTGTATCCACCTTCCTGGTTCTCCGGCGCGTTGCGGCCGTGGAAGAACCTCTCCAGGTGGTCTGGGAAGATGCCCAGGCTCCAGCCCAGAATCCACATATCGAGGTCCTCGGCGACCGTATCGCTGAACAGCTTGGCCACGATGACGTTGAAGCCGGCCAGGTTAGCCCGCACCGGGATTCCGATGTCGTTCAGCCAGCGCTCCACCCAGATGGCGAACGTCGCGCGCAACGGATCGTAACCCGCACTCGGCGCCAGCAGCTCCAGCGCCGGCACGTCCGTGCCGTCGGGCAGCTTCAGTCCCTTGCCCGGCTTGGCCACGAAGCCCCCGTCCTCGCCGACCTCCGGCTCCTGCTCGTAGGTGAACCCAGCGCTCTTCAGCAATGCCACGGCCTCCTTGATCCGTTCTCCTCTGGTCTTACCTTGGCCATACTTGGCTACGTCGGGGTTGTGCCAGGCCGCGTTGCCCTCCGGCACCATGGCGTACATCGGAATCGCCGCGTCTTGCAGAATGGTTTGCGCCACGAACTCCTTGTCAATGAGCGTTGCGACGACCTGCCGGAACTCCTTGCTGCTCATGGGCGCCTTGCGCACGTTGAAGCCGAGATAGAAGACCCCGTTATCGGCGTTGGAGACGATCTGCAGGTCGTCCGCGCTCCTGATCCGATCCTGAAAGCCCTTCTCCAACCCCAGGGGATTGAACAGGTAATCAATGTCGCCGTTGGTCAGCGCCAGTACCGCGGCGTCCTGATTGCCGTAGATACTGAATATCTCGCTGTCCACGTGCGGCCCGACCTCGTACTCCAAAACCTTCTCACCACTAGCCTCACCCAAGTAAGTGGTTGTATAGCCGAGCCGTTCGTTGGCCTCCGTGACCGCTCCGTTCGCATACTGCGTGACGACGGCGCCCTTCTGGTAGAAGTTGGCGACCGCCTCGTTCTCGAAGAAGGCGCCCGGCTCCCACTTGCGGAACGAAAAGCCGTTCAGCGTCGGTTCTCCCTTCGACACATGGGCAAACAGCGCCTCGATCCGTTTGGCGGTATCACTGGCCTGCTTGGCCTCCTCGACGACGGAGGCCCAGTAATGCTCCGGCATAATCGGCATGAACGCCAGCCCGAACTGCCACACGCCCAGGCCGGGTGTCTGCGGGTTGCCCTCGTCATCGGTCGCCTTGAAGATCACCTTCAGTCGGTGGCTGTCAAGCGCCTCCACCCGCTCGACAAAGGCGGAGTCGACGGCCTCGGCCCAGCCGGCCCCCAACTCCATGTCGAGCACCGTGTTAACGGTGAACACAAAGTCCTCCGCCGTAAGCTCCTCTCCGTCACTCCATTGGATGCCCGTCTTCAGCGGCACCTCAGTTGTCCAAAACTCCGCACCGTCAATCGTCTCTTTCTTCAGATCCGTCGGGAAGTCGGCCGCAATGACCGGCACCCAATCGAACCGCTGATCCGAGTAGCCGTACAGTGATGAGGCATAGCCGGCGAGCACGTACCCCGTCCAGACCGAGCCTCCCGGTCCTCCGATGTAGTTCCAATAGTTCCTGGTTATCGGCTCGGCGAACAGGCCCATCTGGTAAACCGGCGGCCCGGCCGCGGTCACCGGGCCGGCATCTGGTCGCGGAGTTACTTCTGTGCTGACCGTTGCTTCGGGGGCGACGTCCCTCGTCTCCTCCGTCGAACCCAAGTCGCAAGACAACGTAAGCGTCGCCATTGAGATGACAAGGATTAGAAGTGCCCATCGTGCCCGCAGAAACCTAAACATCAGACCCTCCCACAATTCCCTCAGGCCTGGTATGGATTCGGTCGTGGTGAAGAGTACACCCGTCATCGCCGCTAGGATACACGCGAAGGACAATATCGTCCAGCCTCGGCCCTCAAGTCCACTACCACCTACGCACTCAATCCCGATCAGCCGACCCAAGAGAATCGAGCGGCGGAAAACAAATTCCCTCCCCCGTCGCAACGGGGGAGGGCGAGGGTGGAGGCACTACACCTACCCTCAACCCCTTCCCTCCAGGGAAGGGGCCGGGAGTTAGTCCAACTACAAATACCGGCTACGGCTCAGGTGCCCGGCATGGCGCTCCCCGCGGCTCCCGTGCCGTTGGCGTCGCCGCCGGACGAGCCACTATCGGTCCCGGCACCGGTCCCGGCGCCAACCGGCACGACCTCGCGCCGATCCGCTTCCTCGATGTCGTGACCGCGAGCATCGTTCAACGGTGGGTCGCGGCCTTCCAGAATGGCCTCAACGTCCTCGGCGTTGATGGTTTCCCGCTGTAGGAGCAGCGTCACGATCTGCTCGATCTCCGCCTTGTGCTCTGCCAGTAGGCCCTTCACCTGCTCGAACCGCTCACCCAAGACCTTCTCGACCTCCTGCTTCACCAAGGGATCGCGCACCGACCGGGCCGACTCGTACACGTACAGGCTGCCATTCATGCCGAACTGTGTAATCATCGAGCCGGCCAGCCGCGTTGCATACGCCAGGTCCGACGAGGAGCCACTGAGGGCCTCGTCGAGGAAGAGCACCTCGGCCGCCCGGCCACCGAGCGCCACCGAGATTTCGGTGAAGATCTCGTCGCGCGTGAGCGCCCCGGCATGGCTATCGGTAATGGCAGGCATATCGCCGAAGCCACCGGCGCTGCCGTCGGCGGTCGGCACGATGCTGACCTTGTGCGCCGGACGCATCGGCTGGAGTTTCGCTCGCGCGACAGCCTGACCAGCCTCGTGGTAGGCGGCCCGCCGCTTCTGCTCGGCCAGCGCCGCCGACTCCCGATCTTCAATGCTGGTTCCGTTTGCACTGGCGCCATTCGCACTGACCCCATCGGTGAGCAGCCTCGTCCGCTCGGCCTGCTTCTCCTTGATGATCGCCTCCACGTCATCGCCCGTCAACTCGCTCTCGCTGACCAGACGACGCGCCATCTCGTGGATCACGTCCGCGTTGGTCCACAGGAGCATCTTCACCTGCGCGTACTGCTCATCCAGCAGCCGCTCGATCCGGTCACGCTGCGCCGACGGACCGGCGAGCGAGGGGCCTTCGCCCATGATGGAGTAGAGCGAATCGCCCATGCCGAGCACGCTGTAGTAGGCAATCGCCATCTGCGTCGCCTGTTGCAGGTCTTGACCGGCGCCGGTCATCGCCGTGTGCAAGAACAACTCCTCGGCGGCCCGACTGGCCAGCGCCGACTTGATCTGTCCCAGCAGCTCTTCCTTGGTGTACGTGTAGTACTCGTCCTGCGGCTTGGCCGCCGACAAGCCGAGCGCCCGCCCGTGCCGCACAATCGTCACCTTGGACAGGCGCTCACGCGGCAGCAGGGTGGCTTGTGCAAAGGCGTGTCCCGCCTCGTGGTACGCAATCCGGCGCTTGTCCAGCAGCTTCATGCTGTGAATCGGCTGGCGCAGCCCCCACTCGTGGATTTCCCGTGCCTCCGAGATGTCCTCGTAGGTGATCGCGTCCCGTCCCTTGAAGTGGGCGACGACGACCGCCTCGTTGATGACGTACTTGATCGAGACTGGCGTGTAGCCGACGGTGTCCGAGGCCACCCGATCAATCGGAATCTCCTCGTGCCGCACCTTGTCCAGGTAGTACTCGATGATGTCCTTGCGCCCTTCCATGTCGGGCGGATCCACAGTGATCTTGCGGTCAAACCGGCCCGGCCGGAGCAGCGCGGGATCAAGCACCTCAGGCAGGTTCGTCGCTGCCATCGTGAAGACCGTGGGCAGCACCGTTGCGCCGCGGCGCAGGCCCAGCCGCCGCAGCAGCCGCTCTTTCCAGCCCCCATCAATGCGCGGTGGGTCCATCTGCATCAGGATTTCGTTGATCAGGCCCATACCCCCACCGCCGAAGAGGCCGCCCATCATGCCCATGCCACCGCCACCACCACCGCGACGCATCCCGACCGCGTCAATCTCGTCAATCATCAGGATGCAGGCGCCGTGTTGGCGGGCCAGCTTGCGCGCCTTCCCGTAAAGCCGCCAGATCGTCAGGTTACTCATGCCGAAGAACATCTGCTGGAAGCTGGTGCCCGAGGCGTACCCGAAGGGCACCCCGGCTTCGGTGGCGATCGCCTGCGCCAGGTAGCTCTTGCCGGTCCCGGGCGGGCCAACCAACAGCAACCCCTTCGAAACCTCACCACCCATGCGCTTGAACTCTTTCACCCCCCGCAGTAACGTCACGATCCGCTGCGACACCTCTAGGATGTCCTTCTGACCGCGGTAGTCCTTGAAGGAAATGCCGGTCTCACCCGGCAGAATCCAGTAGGTACGACCGCGGGAGAGGAACCAGAAGAGCGCGCCAAACTGCACGACCATGAACAGAATGGCGAAGGCGAGCTGGAAGAGGATCGAGAAGAGCAGGATGACATATGGGAACAGTGCTTGGATATTCGGCAAGAACCAGAACAGGAATGCTCCGGTAATCACCAGCCAGACCAGCAGCCCCCGCCAGCGCCGCGCAATGAAGCCAGAGATTTTCTCGAACATACGCCCCGCCTACCTTTCTCTCCGGGTGAACAGCCAACGATCAACGATGACTCGGCGCCAGTCTCCCACCGTCCAGCACCACAGTCAAGTATCGCACCCTCGGCGCCAAAAGTCTACCCGTCCACGCCAGCCGCGCCGATAGCTAACCATACCTTAACAATGTTTAACAGTTCGGGACGCGCCCCCGGCCCCGCAACTGCCCCTCGTGCCAGTTCGTGCAGCGGTACGCCTCGATAAAGCGCCGGATGCGCGTCTCGTCGAACTCCTCGAACTGGTCAATGCGGCCCCACGCCGTCAACGCAATCCGAGTCTCCATCTCCGGATACGGCGCCAAGATAACGTAGGGATGCGGGGAGCTGAGGTAGGGCTGACCGGCGGCCGTCAACTGCTCGACCAGCTGCGGGCACGGCTCATCGCACCGATATTGGATGAGCACACCCCCATCCTCCAGGTTGTGGACCTGCAACTCGTCCGGGATCGGCTCCGTATGCACACCCCAGCGGGCCAGGGGATCATAGTGCGGCCCGGAGGTTGGCGGAGTCGTGTTATACGCGATGGGAGAGCGGGTTCCCTGCGGAATGTGCAGGTTGCCCAAGTCCGGGACGGAGGTACCCGGCTGGCTCTCGATAGCGTCGGCCGTCTCGCGCCACAGCCATAACCCGCTGGCGGTGATGATGGCGGCCACACCGACGATGGCTAGGCTCCATAGCGCAGCGCGTCGCAACTGCCGCTGCTGCCGCGCCCGGCGCCGCGCCTCGTCCCGTTGCGTCCGCCCTGTGCGGCGGTCCCGGCTTATACGCGCCGCCTCGCCGCCAGCGGCCTTGGCCTCCGCGCGGCGTCCCGTTGCCCCACGACCACGCGCAGCGCTCCGCCGTCGGCGACGACTACTCATGGGCAATGACTCACTAGCGGTGGCACGGGCCGATCAGCGCCGCCGGGTGTGCCCCGTGACCCGAAACTGCAACCGCTCGACGATATACCCGTCCACACGCTCGTTGAGCGCAGCCTTGATCTCGGCCTCCCGCGCGACCAACTCGGTCTGCCAAGCGGAGCTGCGGACAGAGACCAGCAGAGTGCCGGGGCCGCCGGCCCGCGCTGCGGACGCCTTGGCGGCGCCGCGCCGGACCTTCTCGGCCACCGTCGGCCAGTGGAGTGCAGCACGAGCACACCACACTCGCTCGGCGATCCCCAATCGCTCGAGCGTCTGCGGGATCACTTCAGCCACATGCTGGATCATGGTCCCCGCGCCTCACGCCTCCCATATTATCATGTAGCGGCTTGGAGCGGGCCGCACCCCGGGCCGGTCATGCCCGCGAAAACGGGAATCTACGCCACCTCTCCATCGCAGAGCGATGGAGAGGTGGCTGGCCAAAGCCGCCGGCACCAGCAGTATCCCAGGAGGCAAAACACATGGTCAAACGAGTACGCGCAGAGACCCGATACCTGACGCCGGGACCACAGCCCAACGGCTTGCAGGCGGTGGCCGACGGATTGTGGGTCATGGATCAGCGGGACCAGCACATCTACAAGCTCAGGTGGTCGGACGGCGCCCTGCTGCACAAGGCGCCCACCGCCGCGGCGCACGCCAGCGGCATCACCTGGGACGGCTACCACCTCTGGCTCGCCTCGACCTTTACCCCCCAGGTCCTGCTCCAAGTAGACCCGGTAACCGGCAACGAGATTCGCCGGCTGCCCTCGCCGGGGGTCGAGACCGGGCAAGGCCCGCACGGGCTGGAGTGGATCGCCGGCCTGCTCTGGGTAACCGTGCCCGATCCCGTGAACACGACCTTTCAGCTCGAACCGGCCAGCGGCCGCGTGTGGCGTCAATTTCCGGCGCCGGGCACCGTGACCCACGGCCTCGCCTGGGACGGCGCCGGCCTCTGGTGCGCCGAGCGCCGCACCCGCACGCTCGTCCGCTACAGCCTCATTGGCGACGTGCTCGACGAGCTGGCGATCACCGACGGCCCGGACCCGCACGGCCTGACCTGGTTCGACGGCCAGCTGTGGTACTGCGACGCCGCCAGCCGCGCCGTCTGCACCGTCACTCCCTGACAGCAGACCCGATACCACCCCGCCCATTCCTGCCGCGACCGTCCCCGTCCCCCCGCCGCAGCGGGGGGGGCCATAGGGGGGTCAGCCCTCGCTCCGTAGGGGGACGGCGGTGCGCGTCCTCCGGCCACGCGAACCGTTATGGAGTGCGAGGTGCAGCATGTTACTCTCCGACCGCGACATCAAGCAGGCGCTGGCCGACGGGCGTATCAAGGTTGATCCGGCGCCGGACCTCGCACTCCAGCTCGGCTCGTGCTCGCTCGACCTCACGCTCGGCAACAAGTTCTCGCTGTTCGAGCCGGCCCGCGTGCCGTTCATAGATACCCGCGCCCAAAAGCTACCCGCAGACATGTTCCGCGACCTCGCCGTCGCGGACGACCAGCAGTTCATCATGCATCCCAGCGAGCTGGTACTCGCCATCACACGCGAGCATCTGGAGCTGGCCGATGATCTGGTCGGACGGCTGGAGGGGCGGAGCAGTCTGGCGCGCCTGGGGATTATCGTCCACGGCACATCCAACGTCTTCGACGCCGGCTGGCGTGGTCATCCGGTCCTGGAGCTAGGCAATATCGGCCGGATGCCGGTGGCGCTCTATCCGCGGATGAGGATTTGCTCTTTTACATTCGAAGAGCTATCCAGCCCGGCCGAGGTGCCCTACTACCGCAAGCCCGGCAACCGCTTCGCCGGCCAGACGCTCCCCACCGCCCGCACACCCGAATAGCACCACCACCGGCCGCCCCGGCCCGTCATTCCCGCACACGCAGCAATCTACGCCCCCCCGCTGCGCGGGGGGAGCATAGGGGGGCCAGCCTTCACCCCGGCCCTCTCAGCAGGAATGACCGGGAAATATCAACAGCTTCTAACCACTGGCTACTGGCTACCGACCACTGACCACTAATCGAAGCCGCGCCACTCGGTCAGTTCGGACCACGGACGCCGCGTCAGCGGATACAGCGCGGTGTCGGGCTCCGGCCAGCCCACGTAGACCAACGCGATGATCTGATCTCGCCCCGCCAGCCCCAGCCACTCTTCGACCTCCGGCGCCTCGCTGCCGTCGCCCGTCCTCCACATCACGGCGAGCCCAAGCGCATGCGCCGCCAACAGCATATTTTGCACGGCAGCGGCGCAGGCGAAGTGCTCCTCGCGCTCTACGACATTCGAAGCGTCCGAAGGATGCGACGACACGGCGATCAGCACCGGCGCCCGCATCGTCTTGCCGGCCTCCGCTTTGAGTAGCGCCTGACCTTGCTTGCTCTCCGGGTCCTGACCTTCCTCCGCCAGGCTCCGGCGCAGCGCCGCCGCCAGCCGTTCACCCAGCGCGCCCCGTGCGTCGCCAGTCAGCACGTGGAACCGCCAGGGAAACGTGTTGTGGTGACTGGGCGCTTGCGCCGCCGCGTCCAGCAGCGTTTCGATCACCTCACGATCCACCGGCTTCTGGCTAGGGCGTCCGATGCTGCGGCGGGTCTTGATCGCAGTCAATATATCCATGGCAACCATCCTTCCCGGCAGCAAGCCTAGCACAGTGCATTGGCCAATGGTTAGTATGCCCTCACAATGAACTGCAAAGAAAAGGGAGCGCAGCGGTAAACGACCTTACCCCACCTCCTACGCCCCCCGTTCCGCAGGAGGACGATCTCTTCCCGCTCTTGGAGCTTGCTCCGGGGGGCTAGGGAGGGAGTAAAGGCAGCCGCCCGGCCCTATCGTCACTGCCGGCGGACATGCCGGGGGTGAAGTGCTCCTCAGGCCACTCTACGCTGCATGCAGATGCACGAGCAGCACCGAGATATCGGCGGGCGTCACGCCGGCAATCCGCGCCGCCTGGCCGACCGTGGCCGGGCGAAAGCGACTCAGCTTTTCCTGCGCTTCCGTGCGTAGCCCCCGCAGCACCTGATAGTCCACCCGGTCGGGGATGCGGTGATGCTCCAACTGCCGCGTCCGCGCCACTGCTTGCGCCTGGCGAGCAATGAACCCCTCGTACTTGATCTCGGTCAGCACGTGATCGGCGATTTCGGGCGGGACGTCCTCCCAGCCCAAAGCCGCGAGGGCCACCGCGCCGACTTCCGGCCGCCGCAGATACGCCAGCGCCATTGTACTCTTGGTCACCGGCGGCAAGCCGGCCGCGCGGAGCCGCGCGTTCAGCTCCGGCGCAGCGCCCAGCCCCTTGCCGCGCACTTGCCGGATCATCGTGGCGACTTGATCGCGTTGCCGCTCGGTGCGCTCGTATACCTCCCGACCGATCAGCCCCAGCCGATACCCGATCGGCGTGAGCCGGAAGTGCGCGGTGTCCTGCCGCAGCAACAGCCGATACTCGGCCCGCGACGTGTGCAGGCGGTACGGCTCGCGGTGCTCCGTGGTCGTCAGGTCATCAATCATCACGCCAATGTAGGCGAGGTCGCGCGGCAATACGAGCCGATTGCTGGCCGTCAGGCGGTCGAGCGTGGCCGCCGTACTGCTGGTTGTTTCCAGCGCCGCCGTTGCCCCATTCGCAGGAGCACCGTTGAGAGGCGCCGTGCCGGAACTGGCGGACGGGCCGGCCGCCAACGCCGCACTGATGCCCGCGATCAACCCTTGCCCCGCCGCTTCCTCATAGCCGGATGTCCCGTTGATCTGCCCGGCCATAAACAGTCCCGGCAGCCGCTTGCACTCCAGCCAGCCTGTCGTCTGATCCGGCGGCACGAAGTCGTATTCCACCGCATAGCCGTAGCGCAGCACCTCGACGGCAGCGAGCGCCGGGACCGTCCGCAGCATAGCGTCCTGCACATCCTCCGGCAGGCTCGTATTCGCTCCCTGCACGTACACCGATGAGGTCGTGAAACCCTCCGGCTCCAGAAACAGCGGGTGTGCATCCTTCTCGGCAAAACGGACGATCTTGTCCTCGATGGACGGGCAGTAACGCGGCCCGGTGCCCTCGATCAACCCATTGAACATTGGCGCCCGGTGCAGATTCGCTCGGATGGCCGCGTGCGTCGCCCCGTTTGTCCGCACGGAATAGCAAGGCATCTGCACCCGCCAGCCATCCGTCACTACCTCTGGGTACCACGGCGCCGGCGGCTGCACACGCCACGTCTCGTCTGCTGGCGGCTCGAAGGAAAACCAAAGCGGCACCCGGCTTCCAGGCTGTACCTCCGTCTGGCCAAAGTCAATGCTGCGCGCCTCAATTCGCGGTGGCGTACCGGTCTTGAGGCGGCCCAGCCGCAAGCCGGCAGCCGCAAACTGTGCCGACAGGCCCTCCGCAGGAGCTTCCCCAACCCGTCCGCCGGGCGTGATGCGCTCCCCTGCAATCATGCGCCCGTTGAGAAAAGTACCCGTCGTGACCACGACGCTCCGGGCCTTCACGCGCTCGCCGTTGGCGGTGACGACTCCTGCCACACACCCACCAGCCGGCGCCTCCGGGTCCGCGTCGAGCAAAAGGCCGGTCACCATCGCGGCCCGCAGCTCCAGACCCTTCTGCGCCGCCAGCACATCGCGCATCGTGGCCGGGTAGAGGTCCTTGTCGAGTTGCGCGCGCAGCGCCTGGACGGCCGGTCCCTTGCCGGAGTTCAACAACCGGACTTGGATCGCCGTCCGGTCGGTGACGTGCGCCATCGCCCCACCCAAGGCCGCGATTTCGCGGACCAGATGGCCTTTGGCCGGGCCGCCCATGGAGGGATTGCAGGATAGTCTCGCAATCGAGTCAAGGTCTCCCGTCAGGAGCAGCGTCCGGCGCCCCATGCGCGCCGCCGCCAGCGCGGCCTCGCATCCGGCGTGCCCACCGCCAACCACCAAGACATCCCACCGCTCGGCCATGCTTTTCCCTATCGATCAAGACCACGCGCCGCCCAAGGCCGGCTCGGCGTGTAGTGTCCTCAGATGGAGTCTATCAAGAGGCCCATTATCGCCGAGTCACCTCGGAGAAAGGGTAGCCGAGGACACCTCGCCGCCCGCCATTTCTCGCCTCCCCTCGTCATTCCCGCTTGCGCGGGAATCCAACCCCCTCTCCCCTTGGGAGAGGGCCGGGGTGAGGGCAACCGGGGCTGAGACCTAGCCGACGGCGGCGGCGAGGTCCTCGCTCGCTCGCAGCGTTCGCGCGACAGCCTGCCGCGCCGCAGCGTAATCAATGGGCGCTCTCGGAGCGGGAAGATCGCGCCCCTGCTTCTCCGCCAGCCAGACGGTGAACGCGACAATGACGATACTCAACGGCTCCTTGCGCTCCGGATCAATCCGCACAAAGAAGCCGTCTTCAATGTCCAGCCACTCCGCAGCACGATTGACAACATTCGGCAGAATGATGTCCATATCATCCGCTTCCGGATCGTATTGCCAATCGGCGGCCTCAAGGTCGGCCATCATAGCGTCTACGACACTGTGCGTCAGAGATAATGTGCTCATGGCGATTGTTCCCAGTGCAATTGTAGCTGGCGAGCCACTCCAGGGGATAATCTTGTCGGCCGCCGCGTCGCACTACCGGCTACCCCCCACCCTGGAGCGACGGTAGCCTGTGCTATACTGGCCGGGCACGGTTGTTAGCCCCTATGGTGCAGCGTGGGCGGTTATAAGGTCCCCACCGCATGGCTATTGACGCATACATCCTCCCCTTTCCCGACGGCGTGATGGGCTTCGTGGACGCCAACCCGGCGCGCCTGCCGGTGCGCGGAGGCCGGGTGACACTTGCCCTCTACGGCCCGGCTGAGGCCACCACTGCGGATCAAGCGGCTCTCCGGTCCCGCTTCATCGAGTCTCTGGGCAGCATCATCCGTTCGGAAGGCGGCTACGCCGCTGTATTCTGGCCCCGCCTCTGGTGGACGGTTGGTGGCCTCCTCAGCCTGGTGTTCCTCATCCTGGTCGCGCTGCCAAGTGGTCTGTCCCTCGTCTGGCTCACCTTCTTGGTCGCATTGCTGGCCCTACCGGGTGGCGTGGGGCCGCTCGCGCGTGGCTGGCGGGCACGTCGGTTGCTGCGGCGATTGCGCCGCTTGCACGATATCGAGGTCGTGCCGGGACGCAGCCGCGCCACCGCGGACCGCATGGCGGCTCTCTGGACCGTCGCCGGCCGCCTGCGCGGCTCGGCCCTGGATGTGCTCGACCAGTTGGAAAGCCACAGCCTTGAGGCCCGCTGGTCCGGACCAGCGCGACTGTACGGCCACTACCGTTTATGGCTGGAGCAAGGCGCGGCCCTCGCGCCGGGCTTGCCCGGCCTGTGGCATCGCTGGCGTGCTCGCTTTCTGGGCGGTGCGCCACCGGCACCCGTGATTGCGGTCTCACTACCGCCAACCGATACCCGGTAACCGGACTGCCCACCCGTCTTGACGGAGCGGCACGTCGAGAAAGAGCCGTCCAGCGCGGGAGTGACGGAAACAAGCTGTCGGCACCGGTAACATGGCGAGCATCCGAGCCTACGCTGCACCGCTGCCCGGTCGGGGACGCTGGGCCATTGGCCTACCGCCCACGACACGCCGGGAGTTGGCCGGGTTAGCCTGGTGGTGGACGGCAACGGCAGCACCCCTCCGACTCGATCTCTACGTCGCTGCACCGCTCGACGATGACGGCACCCTGCAACGAGCGGTAGCTCGCGTCTTGAGCCAAGCCGCCGCCAGCGCCGCAGCAACGCCAACCGCTGCCGGTCAAGCGGCCGGGCCGCGGCCGCCGGCGGACAGTGCCGCCCGGACGCGCCATCGCTTGCTGACGGTGGCTATCGCCATCTGGGGCTGGACCGTCGTGCTCGGGAGCGGCGGCAATCCTTTAGCAACCATCGGTGGCCTGTGGCTGGCTATCGGCGTACCGCTCATGCGTGCTTGGTACGGTCGCGCCCAGCGGCGGTGGGCCGCTGGTTTGCAGGAGACGTTGGGGTCGTTTGTCGGGCGGAGCGAGCGAGCGGCCGACCTCGCTGGCGCGCCGGAGCTACGGCAAGTTCCCCATCGCGGCCTCGCGGACTTGGCGGCCCGCTGCGCGGAAGCCGACGACGACACCGCGGCGCTTCTTGCCCTCTGGCGTCACTGCGCCCGCGCCGACCTCGCCGACCTGCGACCGTTCTACGCCGCGCGTTTGGCCGCGGCGCAAGTCAACACCGCCACCATGCCGGAGGAGACGCGGCATTGGTTCGAGGTCGAACTGACCTCAGCAACAGCAACGGCATCCGAGCCGGACTCGCCGTCACCGCAGACTGAAGCGACCGCAACGCTACCGGCGATAGAACCGGAGGACGACCATAGATCTCTTTGATGGTCCCATCACCGCAGCAGTAGCGGCCAGCGCAGCCGGCGGCATAGCCTGGGAGCGTGCGGTCCGCGCACACGCCGCGCTCCAGCCGGAGAGCCTATCCTTGACCGTTCCCGCTGACGACGGGCCAACCATGCTCACCGCCGGCAACCCCGACGCACGCACACGCATCTGGATCGAAGTCGTCGCCGCCGGAGCGCAACCTTCGGCGGAAGCGGCCAGCGCCGGGGCCGCCGCGCTGCACTTGATGACCGAGGGTCTGACCGCGACTCGCGTGAGCCAGTTCCGAGAGGCGGTACTGGAACGGGCGCTGCTGAGTGTCGCGTTCCCGCACCCCACTATCCTCGATCAACCAGCGCGGTTCCCGCACCCGCAGCCCTGGATCACCCGCATTCCGGCAAACCCGGCCACCGCCGTATCGGTCACGGCCGGGCCGGACGAGGACGCCGACAGCTTCGCAAGCTGGCCGGCCTGGTGGTTGCCGACACCCGCGGCCCGCGCGTGGGAGCAGGCCGTTGCAGCGTTTCAGCCGACCCTCGTCCTCACGCTCGAAGACTGGACGACCGTCCCCGCCGCAGACGCCCTGACCGGGGCCGGGCTGCGACTCGTCGAATCTTACGCCCTTCCGGACGAGCACCACGACCGCCTCTCTGCTCTCGCCCCCTCGCTGCCGCGCCGCAACTGGCGCCGCCGGTTGCTGTTCGGCGAACGGTGGTTGACCGAGCAGCCACGCAACGCCATGGGCGCAGCCATCCAGCAATACGTCCGGCGGATGGGGTACCCTGTCCTTGGTGAGCCGTATGCCGGCCGGGTCCGCCGGGCCGGTGGCGCCAAGACCATGATCGAGGTCGCCGAGGGGCGGTACATACCCGTAGCCAGCGTGCGGCGGCTCGGCGTACCGGTGCGAACGGAAGCGGCGCTGCACCACTACGGTGCCGACGGGCTGGCTGTGCAGGTCTTCGGCGGCCGGCCCGTGGCCGCGCGCGTCGGTGCCCTGCTTGCCGCGGTCGAAGGGGCGCTCGTTCATGCCCTCGGCCTAGTCGCGGAGCCAGCGTAAGCAGTGGCTAGTGAGCGGTGAGATAGCTACGGACCACGACAATGCCAGCAACACTGGAGTTCTACGTTGTACCTCACCCCCTGCAGGACGGTGATCTGGCGGTCGTAGATTGGCGTGTCGCAACGGAAGCGCTGGAAGCCGCCCGGCAAGGCGCGCCGCTGCAACGGGTCGCCTACGCTCCCACTCACTCGACCGCGGAGCCGGGCCAAGCGACGGCGCGCAACGATCTGGAGCAGGCGCTCCGGTCGGCCGAGCAACGGCTCACGCGCTACCTGCTGGGACAACGCCGGCGCATTGCCGCGCGTGGCTGGCTCTGGCTGCTCGTTGGAGTAGCGCTGACCCTGCTCTGGATCAACGTGGCGATCTTCGTCGGCGGGGTCGTCGCCATCGCCGGGAGCCTCATACAGCCCGGCCTCGCCGCTCTCGTCGGTACCGCCATCGGCACGCTCGGCTTGGTGCCCGGTGGCCCGGTGCTGGCCCTAGTGGTCGGGCTGCTGCCCGCCGTCTGGGGCTGGTATCGTGCCCGGCCGCACCGCGCCGCAGCACGCCGCTATGGGCACCTCGCGCAGCTACTCCGTACCCAACGGGGCAAAGGCGAGCCGCTCGTCGTCCGGCCCCTCCCCGCACTCGACGCCTTTGTCACCGCTAGCCGGGCGCAGTTGGAGCAGCTCCGGCGGCAGCTCGACCGCCTCGAAGACGAGCCGCTGCCCGCAGCCGGGGTGCTGGCGGACGAGAGTCGGGACGTCTCACAGCTGGCCCACCGCCACGGCCTGCCCGCACTCGCGGCCCCCTATCAGGAGATTGCCCGCCTGAGCGAGTCCCTGGAGCGGCGTTTCGGCCACCTAGAGCGCCGTGGCGGCGTCCTCGACGAGCGGCGGAGTATGCGGGCCGTCAGCCGCACCCGCAGGCTGCTCCTGCAAGCGGTCGCGCCGTATGCACTAAAGTCGCGGCCGGCCGATCATTGGGAGGCGCTGCCAATAGCGCTCACAATCGGCGGCGCAGTATTGGCCGCCGTGTATCTACTGGCCGGGGCGTACATTGTCGTGCCACAGCAGGCCATTGTAATCAGCTCACCGCTCGACCGGCTCGAACAGCTTGGCCGCGGCCTCGGCCTGGGCTTCCTGCCCGTCCAATCTACGCAACGGGCACAGGTGACGCAGCGACCGGGACTCCATCTCCCTTGGCCCTTCGAGGCCTCCTGGCCACGCCCCTTCGGCACCCGGGAAACCGTTTCACTGGCCCCACAGACGCTCGGCCTTCAGGCCATCGTGCGCCCCATCGCGCCGCCACGCTTCGAGTTGGTGGCCGTCCTGGTGCAGTACCGGATTGTTGATCCCGCGCAGTGGGCACTCGTCTCCCGCGAAGCCAACATCGCCGAAAACCTGAGCGCCGGGCTATCGCAGGGGCTACAGGAGTATCTGACCCAGCGCCTCCAAGCTACCGCCGTCTCCATCATGGAGACGAATCCGCAGCTGGGCGAGGATCAAATGCGGCTCCAGATCGCGACCTACCAGATGGTGCGCGAAAACATGGCGGACATTCTAGTGGCCTTCTTTTCCGAACAGGTTAACGCCGAGTCCATCGCCGAGAATACTGGTATAGGCTTAGAAGCCCTCGTTGATTTCCGCTTTGTCGAAGCGACGTTGGGCGATGGATAACGTGGGTACCACTGCCCCTGCCGGCCGGAACGGGTCCGCCGGGCACAGCGCCACACCAGCACCCAATCGCCGCCAAGCACACGAGCCGGAGCAGCCAAGCGCACCGGTCCAGGTCCGGATTGACGACCGAGCTACCACCAGCGCACACGCCGCCTCCGGCAATGCGGCCTCCCCCGGCCACAGCCTCCGCCTCGCCCGCCTGGCGCAGCGGCTCACCCTCGCGCAAGTCGCCGCGGCCACCCGCATCCGGACCGCCTACCTGGAGGCCATCGAGGACGACGACTACGGGCTACTCCCTTCACCTCCCCACGCGCGGGCATTCCTGCAAAGCTATGCGCGTTACCTGGCAACCCATCGGGCCACCCGCGATCCGCGGTCACGCAGCCATACCGAGCAAGCGGCGCTCGATCCCGACGCCCTGGTGGCGCTGTACGAGCAGCAGCGCCGACCGAGAGCGCCACACCGCGTCGTCCGCGCGGGAAGACGATCTCCCCGGCTTTCCTGGCTCAGGCTGGCCGGAATCGGCGCGGCACTCGGCCTCGGCGCGCTGATCGTGCTGCTGCTGTTTAACCCCTCCTGGCTTCAGCGCGGCCCATCACTGGTGCTACTGCCCGGCGTGGAATCGGGCGCGACGCCGACCACCCTCGGCGGTTCGGGAGCGGCCGCCGGCCCCGGCATCGTCGTGCGTGCCGAGGCAACGGAGGGAGTGTGGGTCCGGGTGACGATTGACGGGCAGTTGGCTCAAGAAGGTCTACTCGCCGTCGGGGAGCGTGCGCTTTGGTCCGGCAAGCAGTCCATCCACATCCGCTCCGGTAACGCGCGTGCGCTGTCGGTCTCGATCAATGGCCAGCACCTTGGGCCGCTCGGCACGCAGGACGAGGTCATCGAGCGCACGTTCCTAGCGGCCGCCCAGGACTAGCTCCCCGTCATTCCTGCTTAGGCAGACCTTTTGCGTAACCGGTGAGGCCCGCTCCCCTTCCCTGGAAGGGGCCGGGGGTTAGGTCCACCCCCCCTTGCCGAAAAACCTACCCTTGTCAGGGGTTAGGGAGGGCGTCACTGTGGTATAATCCGCCCCCGTAACCGTTTTTGCTATCCTAATGCATCCCAGAGTTGCCTCTCGGCCTCTGAGCAGTCGCGCAAGCCGTGGAAAGCCGGTGGAGCAGGAGTAATGGAGCACGAGCGTTCCTGCGGCGCGGTTGTCGTTCGTCGGTATCCAGTAGTTGGATAGTCCCATGAAAGGTTGGTTCCGCCGCCACGCCTTGCGCCGGCCAGCCGGGCCGCCGGAATCACAACCGGCCGACGCCGATGACCTCCCCCGTGCTGCCACCGAGCCGGTGGTCCAGGACGACCTGTGGGAACGCTGCCCCCAGTGCCGCGAAATCGTGTACGCGCGCGAATTACGCGGCAATCTGCAAGTCTGCCCCAAGTGTGGCCACCACGGCCGTCTGACCGCCCCGGAGCGCCTCGCCCAGCTCACCGACCCCGGTACGTGGCGCGAGTTTGACGCGGACCTCACCGCCGCCGATCCTATCGGTTTCGTGCGCCCCGGGCGCGAGTCCTACGCGGCCAAGCTCGATGAAGAGATCGCGGCCCATCGCAAACGCACCGCCGGCCTCCTGCAAGAGGTCGGCGAACAGGAAGTCTCTCCGACCCTCAAGATCACCCTCTACCGCCAACATGGCGCCGAATTGCCGCCGGAGATAGACGGCAGGATGACCAAGCCCGGTGCAGCGCCGCTATTGCGTGAAGCCGCCGTCTATGGCACCGCCACCATTGATGGCATCCCCGTGGTGCTGGCCGTGATGGACCCCTACTTCTTTGCCGCTACTATGGGCGCCGTCGTCGGGGAAAAGATCGCCCGCGCGGCCGAGTTGGCCGGTTACTTCCGCCAACCGCTCGTCGTCGTGGCGGCGTCCGGCGGCGCCCGTCAGGATGAAGGCATCTTTGCGCTGCTCCAGATGGCCAAGACAACGGCCGCGCTGACACAGCTGGCGGAGGCGCGTCTGCCCTACCTGGCCATCCTTACCGACCCGACGTTGGCTGGCGTCACGGCCAGTTTCGCGTCGCAGGCCGATTGCATCATCGCCGAGCCGGGCGCCGTGATCGGCTTTGCCGGTCCGCGGCTGATCGAGCAGATCATGCACGAGAAGCTGCCGGCCGACGCCGATACGGCCGAGTTCCAGCGCACTCACGGTATGGTGGATATGGTCGTACCGCGCGGGGCGCTGAAAGCGCGGCTCGGCCGGGTCCTGCGCCTCTACTTGGATGCGCGGGCAGCCGCAGCCGCCACCGCCGGTACCGACACCACGACAATACTCGCCAACTCGTAGCCGCCCACCAGGACCTTGAGACAGGAAGACGACGTGGCAATCACCGAGGTCAAGGCGCTCGATTTCGAGCAGTCGCTCGCTCCGCTGGCGAAGGAATTGACCACGCTCGAAAAGCAGGCCGCGGAAGAGTCGTCGCCCGAGGCGCAGGAGAACGTCGAGGGAGCCAGGCTTGCCTTGTTGGAACGCCTGGAGGCGCTCTACGCGGAGCTGACCCCCTGGCAGACGGTCCAGGTGGCCCGGCATCCCGAACGCCCCCATGCGGACGACCTCGTGAGCGCCATCTGCGGCGAGTTCGTCGAGTTCGCCGGCGACCGCTTGTACGCCGACGACCCGGCCATCATGGGCGGACTGGCGCGACTCGATGACCGCGTGGTGATGGTCCTCGGCCATCGCAAAGGCCACGATACGCGCGAGAACGTGACCCGCAACTACGGGATGCCCCACCCCGAGGGCTACCGGAAGGCCCGGCGGCTCATGCTGCAAGCCGAGAAGTTCAGCGTGCCCCTGGTGTGCCTGCTCGACACGCCGGCGGCGCAGGCCTCACTGCCGGCCGAGGAGCGCGGCCAAGCCTGGGCTCTAGGCGACAACCTCACCACCCTGGCGACGCTCCAGGTGCCGATTGTCGTGGCGGTGATTGGCGAGGGCGGCAGCGGTGGCGCGTTGGCCATCGGCGTCGGCGACCGCCTGCTGATGTTCGAGCACGCCATCTACTCCGTGGCCTCACCGGAAGCCTGCGCCAGCATCGTCTGGAAAGACGCTAAGTACGCGCCGGAAGCGGCAGCGGCGCTCAAGCTCACGGCCCGCGACCTACACCGTCTGGGCGTCGCCGACCGCGTCCTCAAGGAGCCGATTGGCGGCGCGCACCGCGACCCGGATGCGGCGGCGGCCACGCTGAAGGGCGCCATCGCCGACGAGCTTGACAGTTTATGTCAACTTCCGGTGACCGATCTGTTGGCCGTGCGGTACGACCGCCTGCGCCATTTCGGACCATTCATGGAAGCCTCGGTCGGCGATCAGTCGGTCAACGGCGCGGTGCTCCCCGGCTGAGTGTCGGCAAGGCGCCGCGCAATCGTCATTCACACACGGCAGTAGGTCGCCCCTACGCTGGCGCCTGACGCATATCCACAGCGAGGAAGCAACGACATGAACGGCGCTGATCTCCGCAGAGCCTTGCACGCGGGCCGGCAAGTCGTCGGCACGATGACGTTCCTCTGCCATAACCCCCGCTGGGCACAGGTCTATGCGGACCTCGACCTCGACTACGTCATCATTGATACCGAGCAGTCGCCTTACGGTCGTTCGGAAGTGGCCGACTTTGCCGCGGCACTGGCCGGCGTGGGCATTGCGCCGATTGTTCGCGTGCCGGAACCAGACCCGCACTTGACGATCATGGCGCTCGACGCCGGCGCGCACGGCGTGCTCGTGCCCTACTGCGAGACCCCGGAGGAGGTCAAGCACGTGGTCGCGGCCGCCCGGCTACGGCCGCTCAAAGGCGCTCTGCACGAGCGGGCACGCGACAAAGGCGAGTTCCCCAGCGAGGCCACCCGCCGCCACCTGGAGGAACGCAACCGGGGCGTCGTAGTGATGATCGGCATCGAAAGTCCGCCGGCCGTCGAGAACCTGGCGGCGATCCTGGACGTCCCCGGCATTGACGTAATCTTCATCGGCCCCAACGATCTGTCGGTGTCCATGGGCCTGCCCGACGAGCCAACCCACCCCGAGTTCGAGCGGACCGTGCGCTATATCATCGAGACCGCCGAGGCCCGCGGCGTCGCTGCCGGCGGCCACTGGTTCAACGCCGACCAGGTGCGGCAGTGGCAAGCCGTCGGCTCCCGCTTCATCCTCTTCAACAACGACATCCGAGCGCTCACCGCCGGCTACCAGCAAGCACTCGCCAGCTTCCGCAGCTAGACCGGCCCCGGTCCGCACTCTCGTTCCCACGAACCATGTTGCCGCCCCACCGGCGGCTCCCGGTCACGGTGCCAGCGTAAGCGCCTGCAGCACCGCTTCGATGGCCGCGAGGTGCATCCCCACCCGTTGTTCCAAGGGCAGGGCCGTTGGCGTCTCGAAGGTGAACGCTCGTGCGCCGTGACGGTGCCATAAGTAGATCGGCAACGGCCAGGTCGGCCAGGCCTCCACGAACGCTCGGAAATCCCGCCAGGCTTCGGGCGGCATCGCTGCTGCCATCTCATCGCCAGCTTGAGGGCGGAGCTGGTCCGTTCGTGCCAGACCGCCGCGCACCGGCACGATCTCTTCCACCACGCAATCCGGGCTAATCGGTCCGACGGCCCCGACGGCCTCCACCACAGCGTGCCCCAGCGACGAGACCTCCGGCAGCTCGTAGGCGTAGAAGCCCTCGGCATCGCAATCCTCGTGGCAGTCCAGCGAGCAGGTGATCTGCCGCCGGCTCAGGACCCGCTTGATCGCGCTCACCTCCGGCGTCGCCGGCGAGGCTCGCCGAAAGGCGCGGTTCAGGTCGTGGCCGGCCGGCCCCTCGCGGATACCCCGCACAAAGCCCCACGGGTTGAGGCACGGGATCAGCGTAAAGGTGATCTCCGGCCACGCTTCATAACGCCGCTGCTCCAGAAATCGCAGCAGCGCCTCGACTCCGGCCGGCTCGTCACCGTGCGTCCCACCGTTGAGCAAGACACGTATCCGCCGCCGCGCCGGAACCCGTATCTCCCAGATGGCATAGGTGCCGGCTTGCCGAGCGATCCTGCGCCGCCGGAGCGGTGGCGGCGTCGCCGCTGCGAGGCGTGATTCCAGCTTGGCGTAGCTGCGCTGCCGGGCCGGGGGCGGTAGAGCCATTATGGGGCGCCTGCGTCACTGGTGCTACAGTGCGCCCTCGTCCTCGAGGAGCTCTAACGCCTGCTCGAACGCCGTCACCGTCTGGTCCACGTCCCGCTCGTCGTGGACGGCGGAGACGATCATCCCCGTGCGACCACCGGTGTCCACGCCGTAGAGCTGCATCGCAGCCGCAATCCGCGCCGCGGCCGCCGTCGAGACCGAAATGTTGACCATCGAGGCGTCGGTCGAGGCGACCGCCGCGCTACCGTTCGCGCCGGCGTCGCCGCCAACGCTGTGCCGCTGGAGCACGTCGTTGATGCCGTCCCGAATCTGCCCGGCCGTGGCGGCGGCCCGCCGCTGGATAGCCGGGTCGCGGACGATCTCCAAACACGCAATGCCCGCCGCCGCGGCCAGTGGATTGGCGTTGAACGTACCCTGGTGGGCTATGCGACCGTGCCGGTTCCGATGCGGATCATCCGGCCAGTGCTTGAACAACTCCATGATGTCGCGCCGCCCGCAGACCGCGCCGCCAGGCAATCCACCTGCCAGGATTTTCGCCAACGTCGTGATATCGGGCACCACTCCGTGATACTCCTGGCAGCCGCCGGGCGCCCAGCGAAAGCCCGTCACCACCTCGTCGAAAATCAGGATGACGCCCCGCTCCCGCGTGAGATCACGGACTTGATGCAAGTACTCCGTGCTCATACCGTTACACAGCAGGATCACCCCGGCCACGTCGTCCCGCGCATCGAGCACGCCGCGCAGCGCCGCGATGTCCCCGGCCGGCACCCCGACCACCGACTCCTGCACTGCCTGGGGAATGCCCACCGAGACCGGCTCATCGTAAGGCGGCGCCATCTGCAACGCCGCGTAGTCGTGCCATCCGTGGAAATGACCCTGCATCTTGACGATAACGTCCTTGCCGGTACACGCGCGGGCCAGGCGCATCGCCATCATCGTCGCCTCGGTCCCGGAGCTATGAAAGCGCACCTGCTCTGCTGACGGGACGATCTCCGTCACCAGTTCCGCCCACCGTACCTCGAGCTCGTGGCTGGCGCCGTAGTGCGTGCCGCGCTGGAGTTGCTCCGTCGCCGCGGCCGTCAATGCGGGATGCCCATGCCCTAGGAGCAGGGCGCCGTGTCCCCCGATGTAGTCCACGTACTCATTCCCGTCCACGTCCCACTTGCGCGAGCCTTCCGCGCGGTCAATGTAGATCGGGAACGGCTGGAAGAACCGAGTCTCGTGTGTAACCCCGCTGGGGAAGACCTGCGTGGCCCGCTCGTACCAGGCCGCCGAGCGGGCAAGCTGCTCCCCGCGCCGCTCGTTGACTGTCCTGGGCCTCGTCGCTACTACCATCGTCGGTGCTCCTTCAGCGTGTTGTCCGGCCTTACGTGCCGCCAGGGTTTCAATCACCGCGTCCTACACTCGCGCCGGCCGCGCGTGTCCAATGTCCGGCCTATTGTACGCGCCACGTCCGAACCTGCGAAGAAATACGCCACCTGATGGTAGCAGGACACAGCGTAGGAGCGGCCGGCCGGTCACCACTACCATACGCGCCGATGGGGCGGCTGGGGAATAAGCTCGCCAATGAAGGGTGCCGAGGAAGGGACTTGAACCCTTACGGGGATTGAAATACCCCACTAGGCCCTCAACCTAGCGCGTCTGCCTATTCCGCCACCTCGGCCCGACATACCGAGTATACCGCGCCCAGCCCCGCCTGGCCAGCAACGACACGGAGGTATGCATCGAGCCGTAGGGGCGCAGCCTGCTGCGCCCGTCCTCCCGCTCGCGGGGAGACCATAGCTCACAAGGGTAGGTCTTTTGTAGGGGCGTGATTCACCGCACCCAGGCGCTTGTCATTGCAGCAAAAGCCGCCGTCCAGGGCCATGCATAGGCCCCGGACCGGGCGTTACACCCCCTCTCCAAATGTTGGAGAGGGGACCGGGGGTGAGGTTTGCCCCACCCGCGGCTCCCCGCAGAAAAAACCTGCCCCTGTGAGGGGACCATAGGGGGGCCATCGCCCGACCATGCGAAGTGGGTGCGTCGTCACCACTGCCGCGACCGGCTGGCCCACTACTCCGAGCCAAGCTCGGTGACAGCCTGCTCCGCCCGGGCGACAAGGTCTATCAACTGGGGATCAATCTCGCGTGGGCTGCTTGACTGAAGCTCCCTAGCCTGTTCTAGGCCTCGTTCGAGCAGCTCTCTAGCCCGCTCCCGATCACCCAACCCGGCGTGTGTCAACCCGGCGCCTAGTACCGGAGCCGGGGAGTCCAGGCCGTGGCCGAGCACCCGGTCATAGTCGGCCTTGGCCAAGTTAAACTGACCCTGGAGCAGATAGATGTAAGCTCTTGTATCCAGGAAATTATAGAACGAGGCTTCGTCCTCCGACGGATCCGTCAACTCCAGCGCCTTGGAAACATCATCCAACGCTAGCTCGTAGTCGTCTCTATTCCCTGCGGAGTGAATTAGCGCTCGCATGTTGTATGCTGCGGCGAGGTCCGGATGAAGCACCAATGCCTCACCCACGTCCGCGAGCGCCTCGGAATGCCTATCCAAGCGCCAATACCAGTCAGCCCGCAGCATATACAGGCTTATGTCATTTGGCAGTATCTCAATAGCTTTGCTGAGGTCTTCCATACCCCTCTCGTACATGCCAAGGCGCTCGTAGGCAGACGCACGGAAGCGGTAGCTGATCGGGTTGCCAGGCTCCAACTCCAAAGCTATGTCGAGATCAAGAATGGCCAGTTCCGCATCTCCCCGTATCTCGTAGGCCTGTCCCCGCAACGCGTACCCCACCGGGGAGTCGGGCGCCAACTCAATCCCCCGCGTAAAGGCCTGAATCGCCCCATCATAGTCACCCGCCCGCGCAAGTTGGTCTCCGAGAGCGAACAGGGCCTCAGCATCATCAATTGCCTCGCCCTCCGCAGCCAGCTCCGACTGCCGTGCCTCGACCGCGGCCGCGCATTTGGCAATCCCGGACTCGCTAGAGCCATCGTTGTTATCGCCAACCACGAAGGTGCAGAAGGAGTAAGCAATCACCGGTGCTAACTCCTCATGACGACCCCCTGTTGAGATATATGCTGCTTGGAAGGCAAGGCTTTCCTCATGTATATGTATGAAAAAACTGCTTCTCAGAGCGTTCCCTGGAGCGGTTATCATCAACAATGCCGCCGGTAGCCCTTGCGGAGTCGTGATAGCAACACTCGAGTCACCCACCACGTCCCACGCGCTCTCCTGCGTCATCTGAACGATCACATCAAGGTATTCGTCCAGGTCCAATCTGCCAAGACCTTCAGCGGCCAGATCCCTCGTGATAACCGTAAAGGTCCCGCCGTCTTCACCCACGAAGACCGCCGCATTGTCTCCGTCCACCACCTCTCGTTCCCAGGCTGCCGGGTATTGGATGCTGAACCCCGGCTCGCCACCGTGCTGATAGATGGCCATCCGTCCGACCGGCGTATCCACCTCCGGTGGCGGTGGGATAGGCGTCGGCGCCGTGACTGGCACCACATCGGCACTGGCTGCCGCCACCGATAGGCGATAGCCACCGGTGTCGTATCCGAGCGAATCCTCCACCAAAATGAAGTGCCGGCCGCCCTCCGTCGCCCGGAAGTGCAGCTCCGCGCTGAAGCCCAGCAGGCCTCCTCCACTATCGTCATCCTCGACCAGTTCTCCCAGCTCGCCGCCCTCACGGAGGACCCCCACCAGCGGATCCATAGCCACCGAGTCGACATGCAGCGTGATCGTATCCCCCGCCCGCAAGTCAATCACAAATAGGTCAGTGTCATCAGGGTGGTCTATGTTGCCCCGCACGGACTGACCAAGGCTCACCACTTGGTTGTCGTCGGGATCGTGGTAAAGAATAAGTTCGCGGTTACTGCTTACCTGGACCTGTGCCGGTTCCCAACCGGACTCGCGGAAGAGATGCACGAAGTGCGGTCCAGCCAATTCGGTAGTGAATGAAGCGGACTCGACTCCACTCGTGTGGTCATCAACAAACGACAGCCACTCTCCGTACCCATCAGAAATGGCAAAACTGGCATCGTGTTCACCATCTACTTGGACCTCCACCGCCGTTCCGACCGGCACATTTATCACGAAGGTCTGCACGGCGTGCGGACTCTCCTGCGTGACGACGTGCCGGGTCTGACCCCCACTCGTGGGCAAGCGCCGGTCTCCCAGCCCAGCGACGTCTTCGCCAGCCAACAGCCGGTTGGCGCGGGCCAGCGCGTCTGCGGCCGAGATCGCCAGCGCGAATTGATCCTCGGCATAAGAAAGGGTGGTAATGCCGATGACATCACCATCCTTGGAGAGCAGCACTCCACCACTTTGTCCGCCGGCGATGGCCGCATCGGCCTGCAGAAAGGTTATTCCAGTCAACTCCGACTCTCGAAGTCGGGATAGCACACCCGACGATATGGTCGGCTGCGGAAACTCCTCGGCCTCGCCGGGATAGCCGATCAGCAGCACGTCGCTGCCGATGGGCAGGCTCTCGCCGCTGCTGAGTGCCAGCGGCGGCAGCGTTGTCTCGATCGGGCCTAAGAGCGCGAGATCCGCCATGCGGTCCCAGTGCGCTACCGGGGTGTCCAAGTGCTCCGATCCATCAGGAAAGACAACCCGCACCTTCTCGAACGGCCAGACCACGTGTGCGTTCGTGAGTACGTATCCGTCTGCGATCAGCAACCCACTACCCGATGAAGTGGGCACGTCAATGAACGCTACCGATGGTGCCACCTGCGAGAAGATGGCAGTCGCAGCCAGCGGCGGTGCTGCTGCGGGGGGTGTCGGTGTAGGCAGAGCGGTCCGCGTCGGTACGCCGGTAGAAGTACGGGCCGACGCTGCGGTCGGAGTGACTGCCGGGGCTGTCGGAAAGCTGAAGATCGGTGTGACGGAAGGCGTGAGACCCACCGTAGTTTCAGAATCGCCGGTTATGGCCACATCGCACCCGGCCACGACAAGCAGGCCCAGCAATAGGCTGAAGACCCACGTCCAGGGCTTGGTAATCCTCATACACCTCACGACCTGCACTGGCTTCAACAAGGCCTCTTCCTTGCAGAAATGCAGTCACAACTGCGAGGCCATACTACCGCCCAACGGCGTTCCAGTCGAGCGAGATGCAACCGAAACCGACCCATATCGGCCGATTGCCCCAGCCGCGTTGCCGCAGCCGTTACCCAGCCAGGTGGACGACCGTCGCGCCGTCGCCGCCATTGGCCGGATCGGCCGGGGCAAAATCGCTGACCAGCGGATGCTCGCCGAGCCAGTCGCGGATGGCCTCGCGCAACGCCCCCGTGCCTCGGCCGTGGATAATCCGCACCAAGGACCTATCGCCACGGTAGGCATCATCGAGGTAGCGCTCGACCTCCGCAAGCGCCGCCGCCACGCGCCGGCCGCGCACGTCGTACTCCATCGCCACCGGTGGCGCCGGCGGTAGGCGAACCTGTGCCGCAGCCGGGCGCTCTGCCGGTGCCGGCGCCGGCGCGCGCTGCGAGTCGCCGCCGGTAGGCATGAGGTCGGCAACCGGCAAGCGGGTGCGGAGTGTACCCAACTGCACCTCCACCTCGCCGCGGTCGGTTGGCGGCGCCAGAATCCGCCCAACGGTATTCAAGCGCCGCACCCGCACCCGCTCACCAACGATGAGCGCCGCCGGTTCGGCCAGCGCCACCCGCCGCGCCGGCAGCTCCACCGCCTGTACCGCCACGGCCGCAAGCTCTCGCTCCACTGCCGTCGCCCGCTCACGGGCCGCCGGGGTCGCCGCCGGCGCGGCCCGCTCGGCGCGGCGCAACGCACGACGCGCCGCGGCCAGCACGCCTTCCGTCTCGGCTTGCGCGGCAGCGAGCACCTGCTCGCGCTCCTCCTCGATCCGCGCCAGCCGTTCCTTCAGTTCGGCACGCAACTGGCCGGCGGCCTGCTGCTCTGCCGTCGCAGCCGCGCGCGCCGCCAGTGCCGTCTCCCGCTCCTCCTGGATGCTCGCCAATAGGTCGTCAACCTGCATCGTTTCCGGGTCGAGCAAGGCACGCGCTTCATCGAGCACTCCCTCCGGCAGCCCAAGCTGCGCGGCAATGGTCAGACCGTAGCTGCGTCCCGGCAGGCCCATGTGGAACCGATACGTCGGCCGCAGCGCCGTGGCGTCGAACTCGACGTTGGCGTTGCATACCTGCGGCTGGGCCGCGGCGTAGGCTTTCAAGTCCGAGTAGTGCGTTGTGACCACCGTGCAGATGCGCCGCGCCACCAAATCCGAGAGCACCGCGCGGGCCAGGGCCGATCCCTCTTGTGGGTCCGTGCCGACGCCGATCTCGTCGAGCAGCACCAGGCAGCGCGGGGTGGCCGTCCGCATGATCTGCACAATGTTGGTCATGTGCGACGAGAAGGTGCTGAGGCTCTGCTCAATACTTTGCTCGTCGCCGATGTCGGCAAAAATGTCGTCCCACACCGCCACCACCGAGCCGGCCTCGGCCGGGATGTGCAAGCCGGCTTGCGCCATCAGACTGAGCAACCCCAGCGTCTTGAGCGCGACGGTCTTCCCGCCCGTATTGGGACCGGTGATGATGAGCGCCCGGCAGCCATCGGCGGCAGCGCCGCCCAGCCGCGCGGACAGCGGCACCACCTCCCCGGTCAGCAGCGGATGCCGCGCCTCGATGAGATTAAGCCGGTAGTCGGTCGCCAGTTGCGGGCAGGTAGCCGACAGCGCGGCGGCGTAGCGCGCCTTGGCCAGCGCGAGATCTACGCTCGCCAAGATCATCACCGCCTGGACAATCTCGTCTTGGCGCTCGGCCACCAACCCGGAGAGATAGAGCAGGATACGCTCGATCTCCTGCTGCTCCTCGATCTGCGCCTGGCGCCACCGATTATTCAGATCAACCAGATCGAGCGGCTCCATGAAGACCGTCGCGCCGCTCGCCGACTGGTCGTGGATAATCCCACGAAACGTCGTCCGGTACTCCTGCTTCACCGGCACGACGTAGCGTCCAGCACGCATCGTGACCAGCGGTTCTTGCAGCAGCGTGCGGAGCGGTCCGGCGATCAGACTATTGCCCGCCGCTTGCAGCCGTCCGTGCGCCGTGCGTGCCGCAGCCCGAATGCGACCGAGCGCCGCGGAGGCCGCATCCAACACCTCCCCGTTTTCGGCGATACTGCGCCGGATGGCCTCCTGCACCGCCACGCACGGCTCGATGGGAGCGGCCCGCCTGGCGAGCAACGGTGCGAGTGCCCGCAGTTGGCGTAGCGTCGCCTGCACCCGCTGCGCGCTCTGCAGCGTCATCAGCACGTCGAGCAGCTCGGCCGGCTCCAACCGGGCACCGTGAGCCGCCCGATCCACCACGACCCGCACATCGCGCGCGCCCCCCACCCCCAATGCCGGTTGCGCTTCCAGCAGCGCGATGGCCTCCGAGGTTTCTTGCAGCGCCGCGGCCACGATACGGTGATCGGCGCTGGGGCGCAGCGCCGCAGCCAGCTCTTTGCTGACCGCAAAGGCGGCCCGACTCACCAGCTGCTCGCGGACCTTCGGAAACTCCAGCACCGCCAGCGACTTCTCGTTCACTATCCTCTCTCAACCCACTCCGTCAGCGACACCAAGCCCACTGGAGTCTACCCCCTTCGATTGAGCTAACCCGTGCCTCAAGCGCCCGTCCCCCCGCTGCGCGGGGGGACCATAGGGGGCCGGGGGGTAGGCCCAACCTACCCCCACCCAAAATCTACCCCTATCAGCCATCCGACTTCCCCTCATTATCACCCGGCGTTTCGGCAGGTGCCGCACGCCGCGGCGCCCTTGCCCTCCACCGACAGATGGCCGCCGCGGCCCAGGTCGTGAGCGGCACCGCCACCAAGATGCCCAGACTGCCCACCAGCGAGCGGACGATCTCCACGGCAATGTCCTCGCGGTTCCAAACGTCGCCGATCTCCCCTTGATAGAGAGTCAAGAGCACGATAACCGGCAGGGAGGCGCCGGCGTAGGCGATCACGAGCGTATTCACCATTGCGCCGATGTGGACCCGGCCGACGTTCATCCCCCGGCGATACAGTTGCCAGAGCGGCGGCGTGCGGTCGGCGGCATGGAGTTCGAAGACGCTCGACGCCTGCCCGGCGGCAGCATCAATGAGCGCCCCAATCGCGCCAATCAACATGCCCGCCAGCAGCAAGCCTCGCACGCTGACCACCCCCCCGGTCAACGCCTGCACCAGCAGGAGCTCTTCCGAGGTGCCCCAGCCGCCAATACGCGCCGCCGAGACAAAGAGCACCGATAGCCCACCGGCCACCACCACCCCACCCAGCAACCCCAGCCCCGCCGCCACCACTTGGGCAAAATCGGACTGCGTGAGTGGCAGCGCCACGGCGACGATGAGCACACAGCCGATCATGGCGATCAGCAGCGGCTCACGTCCGGCGAGAATGTGCGGCACGACGAACCAGCGCAGCACGCCCAGCGCACAGACCATCCCGGCCAGCGAGCGGAGTCCCTGCCAGCCGGCTACGAGCGCCAGCGCGATGACGAAGACGACCCCCAGCGCCAGCAGCGGCACCCGGCGGGCAAAGTCGTCAATCACGAACGGCGGCACGCCCCGAATTTCGGAGCACGGCCGCCCGTCCCGCGCCTGCGCGGCGTCGGGTTGACCCTCGCAATCCGCCGCCGCCGGGACGTATGAGACGATCACCCGGTCCCCCGGACGGTACTGCAAGACCCCCGGGCTGCGCCCCTCCGGCAGCAGCTCGATGGTGATGCGCTCGCCACGCAGCGATCCACCCAAGATTTCCAGGTGAACGATCCGGCGGGGTGAACTGTCAGGCGCAGCGGTCGGGGCGGTGCTGACGCGGACGACGCGCGCCTGCAGCAACTCTTCACCGGCCGAGTCTTCAGCACCGGGCGGCGGCGTGAGCGAGGGCGCCGTCCACCACAATCCGATCAGCACCGCAATGAGGATCAACCAGCCGACAAGCGCACGATAGGACCAGCGACGAGCCATGCCAGATCATACCGCGTGGAAGCCGAGCACCTCGCCTCCCATGGTCCCCCGCTGTGCCGGGGGTAACGGCAATCCCCTCCCCTGCCGCAACGGGGGAGGGTCAGGGTGGGGGCCGGCACACTCCCCTCTCGGACGCGCGTGATGAGCGATACCGGCAGTCTACTGCTGCTGTTGCTGCTGTTGCTGCTGCTGTTCCTGTAGCTCGCAGTTGAACATCCAGTTGATGCCGAACTTGTCAATGCAGGAGCCGAAATACGCCCCCCAAAACATGTCCGCCGGCGGCATCGTGACCGTACCACCCGCCGATATCTTGGCAATCAGGTCGTCGGTCTCCTGCCGGCTACGTGTCTGGTAGGAGATTGCAAAGTTGCTCCCGACCTCCGGCGGCGGCCCGAACGCCGCCGGCACGTCACTTCCCATGAGCACGCTCGATCCGATGGGATACGACACGTGCATGATGTTGTCCCGCTCGTCCTCAGAGACGCCCAACCCCGGGGGCCCGTCGCCGAACGTCTGCACGAGCGCAAAGTCCCCTCCGAAAACCGAGCGATAAAACTCGAACGCCTCACGGCAGTTGCCGTTGAAGTGGAGATAAATACTGACCGTCATTCCAGCCTCCCAATCCGATTCTATCAAACAACCTCAGCGGCACCGCCCACCCCACCCGTCCCCTCGCTCTGCGGGGGGGCCATAGGGCGTACAAGGGTAGTTTTTTGTAGGGGCGTGATTCATCGCGCCCAAGCCCCCGTCATTCCCGCGCCAGCGGGAATCCAACCCCCTCTCCCTCTCTGACTGGGATAGGTATCGGTTAAGCCGTAGGGGCGCAACATGGTGCGCCCGTCCCCCCGCCCTGCGGCGGTACCATAGGGGGGCACCACAGCCTGAAAGGAGCAGCAGCCGTGTCTGAGCCGCCACTCGAAGCCTTGGACAAAGCGATCATCGGGGACATATATCGCTCGCGCACGGCCTACGAACGGCTCGTCGAGCTGTGCGATTCCTGCGGCCCTCGCTTCGCCGGCACTGCCGGCGAGCAACGCGCGGCCATCCTCCTGGCGCAGTGGCTGACCGAGGCCGGCCTGGCGCAGGTCCATCGCGAGCCGTTCGGCTATCTCGGCTGGCGGCGCGGCGAGAGCCGCTTGGAGGTAGTGCAACCTACGGCCTACCCGCTTGCAGCGTTGGCTCTGCCGCACTGCCCGCCCGCCACCATCGAGGCCGAGCTATGCTCTGTCGGCGCTGGCGAAGCGGACGACTATCGAACCGCCGGCGCCGAAGACGGCAGCCTGCAGGGCAAGATCGTACTGTGCGGCGCCGAGTCAAGCCGCCCCTCCGGGCAGCCGCCGTCCCACCGCCGCCTGAAGTACGGACGCGCGGTCACGGCCGGTGCCGCCGCCTTCCTCTACTTCAATCAAAACCCCGGCGGCTTGGCAGTCACGGGTAGTCTGGCCACGCGGAAGCCGGCGCCCATACCCGGCCTGGGCCTCGCTTACGAGGACGGCGCGACGCTACTGCGACTGCTAGAGCGCGGTCCCGTCAGAGTGCGGCTGCACGTGACCGCTGCCTTCCCCGAGGTAGAGAGCGCCAACGTCCTCGCCGACCTGCCGGCCGACCCCACCAGCCAACACCGTGACGAGCTTGTGCTCGCCGGCGCTCACTACGATAGCCACGACATTGCCCCCGGCGCGCTCGACAACGGCACCGGCGTCGCCATCATCCTCGAAGCCGCCCGGGCCCTTGCCGCAGCCTACCGGGCCGCCGGACGCGCTCCCCGGCGGCGATTGCGGTTCTGCTTTTTTGCGGCCGAGGAGATCGGCCTGCTGGGGTCCTGGAGCTACGTCAGCCGCCACGCCGCCGAGCTACAGCAGCTGCGCTTCATGCTCAATGTGGACGACATCGGCCGCAGCGACCCCGGCGCCGAGTCGCTCCACCTAGTCGGCTGTCCGGACCTGGTTCCCCACTTCACAGCGCACGCCCAGGCAATGCACTATCCCCTGACCGTGCATGAACACCTCTCTACGTCGTCCGACCACTTCCCCTTTGTGATGCACGGTATTCCGGCCGGCACGGTGGAAAACGAGGCATCACCGGAGAGCGCCGCCGGTCTTGTAGGCCGCGGCTGGGGACACACCATTGCCGACACGGTAGACAAAGTGCGCCCCGCGACCGTCCAGTCGGCTGCCGTAGTCACGGCGCGCCTGCTCCTGCGCCTGGCCGAAGACCAGCACTGGCCCGGCCGCCGCCGCCCACCCGCAGCCGTCGAAGCCGAATTCGCCGCCAGCGGCCGCCTCGCCGAGCTTCGCCAATCCGGCCGCTGGCCCCCACCCTGGTCCACCAGCGCGAGCGAGGGAGCACCCAACGAGCATCAGGACTGAATCCACTCCACGGTCACCGAGCGGAGGAGCACGTCACGAGGCTTTGGGGACGGCGTTGCGCTCTTCCAGATCACGGACACGCTCCGTAATCCACATCCGTGCCAGCGTGGAGGTCCCAATGCCCCGCCGGTGGGCTTGGCGCCTCAAGGCAGCAACGGTGTCCTGATCCAAGCGCACCGTGAGGGGCTGCTTGCGTTTGGATCGCACAAACTTGACATCCGTTAACGTCTCGAATTCGTCGTCATATGCACTACTGTCGTGCGTATCCCAAAACTCCGCCTCTTCCTCGATGGTCTTGAACACAGGGATATGGCTCTCAGTCCGACGCAGAGCTTCATTTGCCTTGCTCATTACTCTCTAGTACCTCCGGCGAGCTTGGTACATTGGACGCTCCGCTTGGGTAGCGGACCTAGCCACAACCAGACTGACCATACATCCTGCATACCTGCGGCAGACTCCCCCTCTCCACATGGTGGAGAGGGGGCGGGGGGTGAGTCCCCACCCTATCCCTCGGTCGTCAGCGCATCCAGCTCGCGCTTCATGGCCTCGACGGTGCGGATGTCGTGGTACACCGACGCAAAGCGAATGTAGGCGATCGGATCGAGGTCGCGGAGCCGCTCGATCACCCAGTCGCCGATGATCGTGCTGGAGACCTCCGCCTGGTCCAGCGCCAGTATCCGCTGCTCGACCTCCGCGGTCAGCTTGCTGATGGCCGCCGGCGGCACCGGCCGCTTGGTGCAGGCAATGCGGATTTTCTCTAGCAGCTTGCCGTGATTGAACTCCTCGCGCCGGCCATCCCGCTTGACCACCACAAAGCCCCGCGGGTCTACGCGCTCAGAGGTAAGAAAGCGGTTGCCACACTCCGCACACTCGCGCTGCCGGCGCACACTCTGCGCCAGCTCACTCGCCTGCATGACCCGCGTCTCCTGCGAGTGGCAGCGTGGGCAGCGCATGGCCTCCAGCCGCTCATACGTCGTGAACCGATGACTGCAATCCTCGCAATTACGACGGCGACGCACGGCATCCGCGGTGTCGCGCGAGTCGATCACGCGGAGCGAGCTACTCTGGCAGACGGGGCAACGCATGACTCTGCCCTATAGCGTACCGTATATCCCGTTGGGCACGTCTCGAAATCGCAACGTTGACGCGGTTCCTCAGCTAACGCTACGATTCTTGTAACGCACGCGTTGCCTGTAGGGGCGCAACATGTTGCGCCCTTTGGCGGCCTGACCACTGACGATTGAACACGGAAAGCAAGACCACGATGGCACGCATTGTTGTGGCGATGAGCGGTGGCGTAGACAGCTCCGTGACGGCGGCGCTGCTACACGCCCAGGGCCATGATGTCATCGGCGTCACCCTCGATGTCTGGCCATCCGAGACGCCCCAAGCGCAGCGCCAGCGCAAGGCCTGTTGTGGCACCTCGGCCGTCGAGGACGCCCGGCGGGTAGCCGACCGCCTCGGTGTCCCCTACTACGTGCTCAACTTCCGCGATTTATTCCGCGAGACGGTCATCGCCGATTTTGTCCGCGAGTATCAGCGCGGCCGGACCCCGAACCCCTGCGTGCGGTGCAACCAGCACGTCAAGTTCCGGCCGGTCCTCGCCCGCGCCGCCATTCTCGGCGCCGATTACGTTGCCACCGGCCACTACGTCCGCCGCGAGCAGGACGCGCGGACGGGGCGTTACGTGTTGCGCCGCGCCCGGGATCATCGGAAGGACCAGTCCTATGTCCTGTGGCCGGTGCAGCAGGACGAACTGGCGCGCACGCTCTTCCCCCTCTCGGATATAGACAAGCAGGAAGTACGCACGTTGGCACGTTCCTTTGGCCTCGCCGTTGCCGACAAGCCCGAGAGCCAAGAGATTTGCTTTGTCCCGGCCGGCGGCTACCGCCAGTATCTACAGCAGGTAGCGCCGGAGACCCTTGAGCCGGGCCTCATGCTCTCGACCGAGGGCGAGGTGCTCGGCCAGCATCCTGGTGTGGCCTTCTTCACCCTTGGGCAGCGTCGCGGTCTGGGGTTCCCCCACTCTCAGCCCATGTATGTCGTTGACATCCAGCCCGAGCGCAACGTGGTCGTCGTCGGTGACGAGGCCGACATCTATACCCGCGAGTTGCTGGCCGAGGAAGTCAACTGGATCGCGCGCTCCGACCTGGACAGCCCGCAGCGCGTCCTAGCCCGCGTGCGCTACCGGATGAAGGTGGCGCCGGCAACGGTGTACCCGGCGGAGTCGGCAGGGACCATGCGCGTCGTCTTCGATGAGCCGCAACGCGCCATTACCCCCGGTCAGTCGGTCGTGCTCTACGACGACGATCTGCTCTTGGGCGGCGGTATCATCACCGCCACCGAGCGCAGCCAACCGGCAGCCGGCCGCTCAAACGAGCTTCCCGCTCTGGACTCGCCAGCCCTAGTGAGTGTCACGTAGCTGCTGGCGAGCCGGCGGTGTCCCCTCCCCCGTCACACGGGGGAGGGCGAGGGAGGGGGCCATCCCCCATGGAGGGTGCAGCATGAGCAAGGACACCCCGGCAGCAGATGAGGTCGCCAGCGGTGCCCCGCCGTTGAGCGGCTCCGGCGCCGATCTGTGGAACGTGTCCGGCACGGTCGAGCGCCCCAACCAGCAGATACCCGTGATCGCCGACGTGGATGTGCTCGTCGCCGGCGGTGGCGTCGGCGGCATCATCGCCGCGATTGCGGCGGCCCGCTACGGAGCACGCACCCTCGTCGTGGAGACTCACTCCTCCTTGGGCGGGAACATGGGCCCGGCGATGTTTGTCGGCGGAACCCTGCATATGGCCTTGCACAACCCCGAGGCCTTCCCCAACGGTCTAGGCGGTATCCCCGGCGAATTCAACCGGCGCGTCGTTGACGGCGAGGCGCGCAACGTCGGGTCCGACTACTTCCGCGACCACCACAGCGTCTCCTACACCGCCCTCAAAATGCTGGTCGAGGCCGGCGCCGAGGTGCTGCTCTCCAGCGTCGTGTCCGGCGTCATCATGGAGGGCCGTCGAGCCGCCGGCGTCTTTGTCGAGAACAAATCCGGCACACTGGCCCTCAGATCGAAGGTCATCATTGACTGCACCGGCACGGCCGACGTGGCCGCTCGCGCCGGCGCCCCGGTCACCGAGATGCCCAGCAACCCGTCCGCCGGCACGTTCTTTGCCATCGCCAACGCCGACTGGGATGCCTATCAACGCGCCCTCGCCGACCGTGCCGACCTCTCCCCGGACGATCAAGCCTGGATGCAGGCGCAGGTCTGCCCGGTGGCGGACGGCTTCATGCCCTGGGCGCGCGCCGCCTGGGAGCGCGACGGCTTCCAGATCGTGCAAACCGTGGACGACTTTGCCACCCTGGAAGCCACCCTCATGCTTTCGAGAGGCAGTCCACCACTCGTCTACGCCCGCACGCGCGTCAACGGCAACTACAACCCCGGCGACGGCCTAGCCATGTCCCGGATTGCCCAGCACGAGCGCACCTACATCCACGAATTCGCCGCCTTCCTCCGCCGGCACGTCCCCGGTTTCGAGCGTGCCCAGCTCCACGTGGTCGCCCCGCTGACCTGCGCCCGCGGCGGCAAGAGCATCGAGAGTGTCTACGTCGTCACCCACGATGATGTCACCCGCAGCGCCCGTTTCCACGACGTGGTATGCATCTACTACGACGACAAGCAGTATTATCCGGGCGGCTGCGACCTGCCCTACCGGATGCTCCTGCCGCAGGGCGTAGATGGTCTCCTGGCCGCCGGCAAGAGCGCGGTGCGGCGCGGTCCGCAGATCCGCCAACGTCATACCGTCCAGCTCATGGGTCAGGCGGCCGGCGTTGCAGCCGCCCTCGCAGTCAAGCACGGTGTCCAACCCCGCGACGTAGACGTGGCAGAGCTTCAGCAAATACTGCACGCTTTGGACCCGGAGCTTGAGCGGCGCGGCATCTGAGCGGCTGGCCCTATCCGACGGGCCGGCAGCGCCGCCTTCCGGCAGGAGGACTAATCGGTATGAAAACCACCGAGCTGGAGCTAATCCCCATCTATTCCACTCGCGAGATGGGCCGCACCGGTCCCGCGGACCCCGAGCGGGCCATCTCCCACCACGTCATCGTTCGCCTACACACCGATACCGGCATCGTCGGCTTGGGCGAAATGTCCGACGTTGATTGGGACCTATCGCCGGCGTCGCTGGGCCAGCTACAAGCAAAGCTGGCGGCGGTGCTACTCGGCCGCTCTCCTTTCGACCTGACGGCCATCCAGGTTGCGCTCGGCCGGCAGCAGTGGGATCACCAAGTCGTCTGCGGCGTGGACATCGCCCTGCACGATGCGCTCGCCAAGGCCCTCGATGTACCGCTCCACCGGCTCTTCGGCGGCAAGGTCCGCGACCGCATTCCCTTCTGCTACCCGCTCGCCCGCTGTAGCAACATGGCCGACGTGGACGCCAACCTGGAGCGCGTCCGCCTCCGTCTCGATCAGGGCCACACCGCCTTCCGCTACTACTTTGGTGCCGACCTGGACCTCGACGAGCGCTTTCTCACCGCCCTGCGCCAGCGCTGGGGCAACACTGTCCTACTCAACGCGCTCGATGCCAGCGGCCTCTTCGAGGTGGAAGACGCTATTGCAGCCATCCGGCGCCTGGCGCCGTTCCAACCGAACCTCGTCGAGTCCCCGGTGCGCGGGCGCCACGACGCCCCCTCCGAGGATTTCGTCGCCGTCCGCCGCGCTGTGGACGTGCCCATCGGCGAGCACATCGCCAGTCTCGCCATCGCCGCCCGCTTGGCCCGGCACGAGGCCGTAGACGTGTTCAACCTGGGAATCGGCTATGATGGCATCGCACCCTGCCTGAAGGGTTTCGGCTTGGCGGAGGCTTTCGGGATCAAGACGCTGCACGGCAGTACCGTCGAACTGTCCATTGGCACGGCGGCACGGGCACATCTCATGGCGTCTATGCCCAATCTCACCTTCCCGTGCTACCCGGCCGGCCCATTGGTATATCAAGAGCGGATCGTCCAAGAGCCGGTGTGTTACCAAGAGGGTCACATCATCGTGCCGGACGGCCCCGGCCTCGGGATGGAGCTAGACGAAGAACGACTGGCCGCCCAGCACCTGTGGTAACACTCGAACCATGCAGCCGAGTAGCGCGGGAACCGCGCCGGTCGGCTCTTTGAGCAGGGCGGCAACAGCCGTCCCCCCGCCGCAGCGGGGGGACCATAGGGGGCATCATCCCACTATCATCAGGAACCGGGCCGGCTGGCACTATACGTGCGGCTGTGGCCGATCAGCGGTTAGGTCCAAAGGGAGGTTAGGAACATGGTAACCATTCGTAACTGGCGCGCGGCCACCCCGGTCGTGGCACACGACAACGTGCTGCGCTGGACGATCATGGAGCAGCAGGGCACCCCGGACTTCCCCCCGGAACTCGCGCCACTTCACACCATCAGCGGGGTTGCGATCCACATGATGTCGCCCGGCAAGCAAGCCGAAGGCCACGGCCACGACGACATAGAGCAGCTCTACTATTTCACACGCGGCTGCGGCAAGATGCGCCTCGACGACCAGGTCTACCCGGTCCGCGAGGGTGACACGGCGCATGTGCCGCCCGGCGTCGAGCACCAGTTAGTAAACGACGGCGACGATTGGCTGGAGCATCTCATCCTGAACGCGCCCGGCGGCACCGCCGGCACGCAGCCCGCCGTCCGCAACTGGCGCGACTGCCCGCCGACCGTCGGCCACGAGAGCGCCATCATCTGGAGCATCTTCCGTCACCGAGATGCCCCCGGCCTCCCACCAGAAGAAGCCCGCATGGCCGGTCTGACCGGCTTCACGCTCCACCTCATGCAAGGCCGCCGCAACGGCGACTATCACCACCACGAAGACGCCGAGCAGGTGTACTACTTCACCCGTGGGCACGGACAGATGAAGATTGACGGCCAGCTCTATGAGGTGCGTGAGGGCGATGTCGTACACACCCCGGCCCGCATCAAGCACCAGCTCCTCAACACCACCGACGACTGGATCGAGCACCTCATCATCACCGCCAAGGTGGGCAGTCCGGCGGTTCGACAAGGTGTAGTTGAGGTGGGTGATCTTCGCATTGATCCCGCTCGATATGAAGTCACTGTCGCCGGTATAGAGGTCAAGCTCCGCAAGAAGGAGTTCGAATTGCTGCTTGAGTTTTGCCAGCAAGTTGGCATGGTCTTGACGCGGGAGGCGCTCCTCAGCAGTGTGTGGAGTTCCAGCGACTCTGGTGACAGCCGCACGGTGGACGTACACGTGACATGGCTGAGAAGGAAGATCTACGGCAGCACTGCCCGCATTGAGACTGTACGTGGCGTGGGCTATAAGCTGGTCGGCCCGGCATAGGCTTGCGCCGTGCCATCTCGCTCCCAGTTACTCTCAAGTGTGCAGCATCCGAGGACCGCATATGGCAACCATATTGACCAAGCCGCCGAGAGCCGGGCTTCTGACGGCAGCCGACTTGCTCCGGCTAGCTGGCGAGGGCGTGCGTGGTGAGTTGATCCGGGGGATACTGCACGAAACGTCGATGATGGGCGTGGAGCATGGCGGGATCGTCATGAAGCTCGGCTTCTTGTTGAATTCTCTCATCATCCCTCGGAAGCTGGGCACGTTGACCGGGGCGGATGCCGGCGTCCGGCTGGAGCGCGACCCGGATACCGTTCGCGCGCCGGACATCGCCTACTTCTCGGCCGCGACCATGCCGCCAGCGGTGGTACCTGACGGCTATGCCGAGGTGGCCCCCGACCTGGTGGTGGAGGTTGTGTCGCCGAACGATACCCGGCGCGAGGTCGCCGCCAAGGCGCGGATGTGGCTGCGGTACGACGTGCGCCTGGTCTGGGTCGTGCTGCCACAGACGCGCAGCGTGGACGTGTACCGGCCGGGTCACGCGGTCGTGACGCTCACGGACCAGGACACGCTCGACGGCCTGGACGTGCTACTCGGCTTCACCTGCCCAGTCAGCGCCGTCTTTGATACATAGGTGCCCGGTCACGCCGATTCCCTCCCCTGCAGTGCGGGGGAGGGCTAGAGAACTGACTGGGGTAGGTACAGGTTAAGTCGTAGGGGCGCAACATGTTGCGCCCGTCCCCTCGCATTGCGGGGGGACCATAGGGGGGCTACTCACCCGCACACCGGGAGGTTTTTCGGTACGGAGCTGCCCGCCTCCGCCTCGACACAAACTCCCATCCTGTCCATCCATGTAAATACCTACCCCTGTGAGGGGCTAGGCAACAGGGCACTCAGGCCTCGGCCTCGCCCTCCAGCCGCAGCGCCTCCACCGACCGGCCATCCAGATCGAACGCCGCCGCCGGTCCCGCCGCCCGGAAACCCAACCCCTCGCACCACGCCTGCTTCTCCTCGTCCTCGACCGACACCCCTGCCCAACAGACGGTCGCACCCTCAGCGGCACCCCAGCGCATGGCCGCCCGCAGCAACTCCGACCACACGTCTTGGGCGGTACGATAGACGAAGCCGTCAACCTGGCACCCCCCGTTCCCATCCAGGCGTGCCGTCGCCAGTCCCAGGAGCGCACCGCTCTCAGCCTGTGCCCCGAACCACGCGCCGCGCCTCTCCTGCGTCAATGCCTGGAACCGCGGGTACAGGAACATGCAGGAGTGCTGCACCGCGTAGCGCGTCGAATACAACCCCACGTTCGCATCCAACACCTGCCAATCGTGCGGCATCACGATCAGCGGAATCATCGGTATCCGCGCGGCAGCCGATCCCGCGACGATCCGCGTGCGGCCGGTCTCCTCCCGAAAATAGTCCACGAGGAACGCCTCCGGCCAGTCGTCGCCGGTCGTCCAGGCCATCACCGTCGTACCGGCCAGGTTCCGCCAGCCGAGCCGGTAGTAGACCCGCGCCGCCGCCGGATTGATCGTGCCCAGATAGAGCGCCCGCCCACCCTGAGCACGGAAATCGTCCCGCGCCCGCGCACACAGCCGTGTCGCGATCCCCCGGCCCCGGTAAGCCGGCGCCGTAGCCACCTCACCCAGGCCGCCCAACGCCGATACCGCCTGGGAGATGGTCAGCTGGGAAGTCCCGGCCAGCTCGCCGCTCTCACGGATCAGGTAGACCAGGTTGCGGTTATCGGCCACCTCACTACCGGCGAGCACCGGGCGTAGGTCGTCATAGCGAGCCTCAAAGATCGGCTCCCAGAGACCGGTCAACTCCTCGATCACGTCCGCCGGCAGCGGTGGCTCCAGAACAACGATCTCCATACCAGCCTACTCACTCCTTTGGTTGCAACGCACACCCAGTACTCACCCCGGCCAGCCGGCCTCCACCAGACTCCCCCTCTCCACATGGTGGAGAGGGGCCCAGGGGGTGAGTCCCGACACCCCGCCTCACGCCCGCACCCAACGACTCACGTTGATCCCCGGCGCCTCGCTCCGCATGTCAGCCGGTTTGTTGCCCCCGTGGAAGTCCGCCCTGCGCTGGCTCTTGTCGCCAAACAGCGGCTGGACCGCCTCCGGCAACGTCGCCACGTCGTCCGGGTCCCACGCCTCGACCGCCTCGACCGGTCCGGCCCATGCCGGCCGATACGCAATCGCCAACAGCTCGCGCGGACGATCTCCCGTGTTCGGGAAATTCCCGTGAAAGACCTTGTGGTTGATGAGCGCCGCCGAGCCGGCCTTCACCGGCACCATCACTTCCTCCGGGTGCGCCTCATACCGCGTGTAGGGGTTGCCGTCGGCGTGCAGACTGAGATGCGAATGCGGCACCACCCGGAAGGGAGATACCTCCGGCGTCAGATCATCCAAGTAGTACAGCACGCGCACCATCACCGGCACGCTGCCCTCGTACCCGAAAATCTGCGACCCGTAGGGCTGCCCGTCCGTGTGCAGCGAAATCCCCGGGTGGCCCGGCTCCGAGCGCGCGTAGGCATAGCTCATCACCACGAGATCGTCGCCAAAGAGCGTCCGCAGAAACGAGACAGTCGGCGGATGAGCAAGCAGTTCCGTAATCGCCCCGCCCTGGAAGCTCATATTCCCCCGCACCCGCTGCCGCTCCGAATAGTCGGTGTGGATCGTGTCCAGCGGCGCCGTTTCCGCCTTCAGCCGCGCCACCTGCTCCGGCGAGAGCAGGTCCGGCAACACCAGATAGCCGTCCACCTCCAGCATCCGTATGCGCTCACCCAGCGTCAACATAGACCAGTCGCGATCATCAATCCGCGGACTACCCATCGTCACCCACTCCTTTTACCGACCCGTCCCCCCGCCGCAGCGGGGGGGCCATAGGGGGGCTACACCCCACTACCCGACTAAGTTAGCAACCTTCATGAGGGAAGGGGCCGGGGGTGAGGTCCTGCCCCCCACACTGTATCATGGTCTCCAAGCCCGGACAGGAGGATCCTGGGCCTGATCGCCAGCCCTCCGAGAGCGGCCGGGCCCGAAGGGGGATACGCCATCATGATCCGCTTGAGTACCACGCTGCCACTGAGCGTAGAGCACGCCGGCCTACAGCAGTTGGCTCAGACCTGTCGCTACCTCAACATGACCACCATCTGCGGCGCCAGCCAGTTCGACTGGACCGATCAGGAGGTCAGCCGACTGCGGCAGTTTCTCGACGACCATGGCCTGTCCATCGGCGAGTTGAGCCGCTTCCACGGTGGACTCGCCGCCCAAGACGCGGCAGCAAACCGTGCCTCGCTCGACGCCTACCGCCGCAACCTCGCGCAGGCCAGCATCCTCGGCGCCGCCTGCGTCGGCTTCAGCCTCACCGTGCTGTTCTCGCTCGACGGCACCTCCGGCGAAGACCCGCGCTCCGCGGCCGTATGGGACCGCGTCGTGGACGCCATCGGCGCGATGGCTGCCGACGCCGAAGCCGCCGGCATGGACATCGCCGCCCATCCCCACCAGCTCGGCCCCCTCTACACCGTCGAGCAGATCGCGCGTCTCCTGCGCGACGTCAACTCACCGCGGCTCAAAGTGCTGCTCGACCCGGTCAATCTGGTGACGTTGGAGCACTACTACGATACGGCGCCCTTCCTCAACCAGGCGTTCGACGTGCTTGGCGCGGACATTGTCTCGGTCCATGCCAAGGACACCGTCCTCTCCGGCCTCGAACGCAACGATCAAGGTCTCCTCACCGTCTGCCGGCTGGTAGAGGCCGTACCTGGCAAGGGCAATCTCGACTACGCCACCCTGCTCCGCCGCGCCGCTGCGCTCGACCACGACGTCGTCATGCACACCGAGCACCTCTCCAAGATGGACGATAAGGTCGTGGCCTTGCACAACATCCGTCACGTGGCCCGCGAGCAGGGCATCCCGCTCGCCTGAGCGCCAGTGCAAGCAGCGGTCACCGGACCGGTCAGTGTCGCTGCAATGGGTGTCACGAGTAGAGCATAGGAGTGGTACCATTTCCACCGCACACGGGATACCGACCACATGATTATCGACTCCCACGCCTACTGCTTCGAACCTGCCGACAGCCCTCGCGGCTACGCCAGCGCACGCGAGCACCTACTCACCGTGCAGCAGGCGCAGGCGGGTCACCACCAGCCCGCCTTTCGCCTGCGTGATCGCATTGCCGGCCCCTCCGACATGCTCGATCCCTATGGAGGAGACCTCGCTAACCTGCCCGACGTGAACTTTCGTATTGATCGGGCCGCGGGCCGCGTCCTGTGGGACTACCGCGGCGAGACCTACACCAAGCACTTCTATCCACCCAACCTACGCAATCTGGAGTTCACGCCGGACAGCCTCATCGGCGAGATGGACTACGCCGGCATAGACAAGGTCCTGCTCCACACCAACGCCATGCTGGGGCGCAGTAACGAGTATCAGGCCGAGTGCATCCAGCGCTTCCCCGACCGCATCCTGTCCATGGCCCTGCTCGACGAGCGGCAAATTCACACCGACGTCAACTCGGTCATCGCCGGCGTCACCACGGCCATCGAAGACCTCGGCCTACACGCGATCAAGTTCAACCCCGCCGGCTACACCGTCAGCGATCAGCCGTGGGATAGCGGTCCATACGCTCCATTCTGGGACGCCGTCTCAGCACTCGGTGTACCCGTCTTCCTCACCTTGAGCACTGGCCCGGCCCGCGCCAGCGAAGCGCATCCCGATCCCGCCGGCCAGCAGAGCTACCTCGGCGAGCTACGCATTCTCACACGCCTCATGGATCGTCACCCCAACCTGCTGTGCAACATCACCCACGGCTTCCCCTGGCGCGTCTACCTCGATGGTGACCGCATCACCCTGCCCGACCGGATCTGGGAACCGTTCGAGAACCCGAACCTAAGCCTGGAAGTGTGCTTCCCCGTTCGCATCGGCGACGTCTTCGACTATCCCTACCGCGAGGTCTGGCCGACCCTGGCGGCAATGATTGAGCGGATCGGCCCATCCCGGCTCATGTACGGCACCGATATGCCCTTCCAAAACCGCTTCTGCACCTACCGCCAGTCCCGCCATTGGCTCGAACGCCACTTTGCGCCCTCCGCGGGCTTGAGCAGCGACGACTTGGCCCTGATAATGGGCGGGACTGCAGCGCGAGTGCTTGGCGTGAGAGAAAAGGAGCAACCACGATGACACGCGAGCGCGACCAATCCATCCCGGCCCATCAAGCCATCGCCGCCACCCGCCCCAAGGGCACCTACCGCGGCGCGGTTGTCGGCTGCGGGCGCATGGGCAGCACCATTGACGACGAAATGGTCGGCATGCCCTACTATCCCTGGCCCTGGGCGCACGCCCCGGCGATGATGGCGGCGCACGGCGTCGAGCTAGTCGCCGGCGCCGACGTTGACCCCGCGCAGTTGGACGACTTTGGCCGTCGCTGGGGCATAACGGCGCTCTACACCGACCTCCGCGAGATGGTCGCCCAAGAGAAGCCCGATATCGTCAGCGTCACCACCCGGCCCAATGAGCGCGCCGAAGTCGTCATCGCCCTCGCCGAAGCCGGCGTGCGCGCCATCTTTGCCACCAAGCCGCTCTGTCGCACGCTCGCCGAAGCCGACGCGATGATCGCCGCCTGCCGCCAGCACAACACCATCTTCACCGTCGCCTGCCACCTCAACTGGTACGGCCCGTACACCAGTGCCCGCGCCCTCATTGCCCGCGGCGAGTTAGGGCAATTGCGCTCCCTCGTCTGCCACTCGCCGCACTCCCTCTCCAACCTCCAGAGCCACACGCTGGCCCTCTTCCGGATGTTTGCCGGCGCCCCGGCCAGCTGGGTGTTCGGCCACATGGACGACGAGGCCGCCGCCGCCGAGCAAGAAGACCTCTCCGGCTCCGGCTACATCGTCTATGAGAACGGCGTGCGCACCATCCTCAACACCCACGCCTCGGATCGCGAGTGGATGCTGGAGTTCATCTGCGACCGCGGTCGGATCGTCTCTCGCAACCAGCACGCCTGGTTCGAGCTATGGACCCAGGACACCCCCGGCGCCCCCGACTACAGCCAACGCCAGTTCCCCTTTGCCTGGCACCCCCGCAGCTCCATGGTGGATGCTATCGAAGGCGTCGCCCTCTCCATCGAGGCCGGCGAAGAGACCATCTGCCCCGGCGAGTTCGGGCGCGAGGCCCTCGAAATCGCCATCGCCCTCCGCGAATCCCACCGCCGCGGCGGCATCCGCGTAGACCTCCCCCTCCCCGACCGCTCCCTCCGCCTCGGTACCCGCCGCTAGCCGCCACCGCCCCGTCATTCCCGCGAACGCGGGAATCCGCGTCCCCCCGCCGCGCGGGAGGACCATAGGGGGGCTACATCCCACTACCCGATTAAGTTTTCAACTTTCATCCAGGGAAGGGGCCGGGGGTGAGTCCCGCCGCCCTACTCCCCCCGTACCTCCACCCCCGTCAGCCGCTCTAGCGGCTGGATCACCGCCGCAATGTGCCGGTCGCCCAGCCCCTCCGCCTGCGCCGAGCGCAACAGCTGGGCCGCCACCGCACCCAGCATCGTCGGCACACCCAGTTCGCGCGCCAGGTCGTTCGCCAGGTTCACGTCCTTCGTTTGGTTGTCAATCGTAAACCCCGGATCGAAGTTTCCGCGCAGCGTGAAGTCGGGCAGCATCCCCAGCATGAAGCTGCTCGCCGCCGAAGCCATCAGCACCTGCTGCAGTTGGGCAGCATCGAGACCGCACTTCGCGCCGATCACCATCCCCTCGGCCACTCCCGCGTTCGTAATTGCCGACATCACATTGTTGATCAGTTTCGCCACCGCCCCATTCCCCACCGGCCCCATCAGCACGACGTTTGCGCCCATTGCGTCCAGCACTGGCCGCGCCCGCTCGAACACCTCCGGGTCCCCGCCCGTCATGATCGCCAACGTCCCCGCCTCCGCCCCCGCTACGCCACCGCTCACCGGCGCATCGAGGTAGTCCACCCCCCGCGCCGCCGCGGCCTCCGCGATCTCCCGATGCGTCCCCGGGTCAATCGTGCTCATCTCGATCAGCACCGCCCCCGGCCGCGCATTCGCCACCACCCCGTCATCGCCCAGGTACACCTCCGCCACGTCCGCCGGCCCCGTTACGCAGGAGCATACGAAGTCCACCTGCGCCGCCAGCGCGCCCGGCGTATCCGCCACCTGCGCCCCGGCCTCCGCCAGCGCCGCCGTCCGCGCCCGCGTCCGGTTATAGACCGTCAGCGGGAACCCGCCGTTCAAGATGTTCGTGGCCATCGGGCCGCCCATCAGACCCAGGCCGATAAAGCCAACTGCCGGTTGCTCGGTCATCGCCATATCCTCTCACGCAAAATCCGCCTGCTACGCCCCACCGCCGCACCCACCACCCGGCGCGGCGCCCCCCATTATGCGGGATTCGCCTGTTAGCATACCCCCCAACCCACCGACACTCCCGCTACCCCGCAGTCCTGTTCCCCCATCACTCCCCTTCCCTGCAGGGAAGGGGCCGGGGGTTAGGTCCGCCTCGTCCCCCCGCGGTGTGGGGGGGCCACAGGGGGGCCAGCCCTCCTCACAGGGGTAGGTTCTTTTCAGATTGCATGGTCTGCTGCCCCGACCAGCGGGTCTGGTGGGGCCGGCCACGGCTCGGGAATCAACCGACCCGGTGGGAGCAGCTCGTGCCGGAGCAACGCTACCAGGATGGCGCTCCAGCCCCGCCGTAACACACTGACCAAGCGCAACCGCGGCGCCCGGCGCTGGCGCCGCGGCGCGCCGAGTACCGCCGTCACATCGGGCACCGTGGCCTGCAGGTGCTGGCGCGGGCGCCCCCACTCGGCTTTCCAGGCCCCCGTGGCCGTGGCGGGCAAGACGGCCCAGGCCACGGGGAGCGCGCAGCCCCGGTAGTGCATGCTGATCGCCAAGACCACAAACCGGTCGCCCAAGGTGCTGGCCTCGAGCGCCAGGGTCAGTTGGGGTCCCTGCCACCAGGGCAACACCCAGCGCAGCAAGGGGGCAACACCGGCGTCCACCGCGAGGGGCTGGCGCTGATCGCCCCGTTTGGCAACGGCTTCGCAGCACCACTCGCGGAGTTGCTGGCGCACGGTCGGACGCCGTGTCATTCCCCTGGTTTCAACAAACCTACCCCTGTCAGCCTATGGCCCCCCCGCTCCGCAGGGGGACGGGTTGCTATCATCGCCAGTGGGGGTAGGCTGGCAGCGGCGCAAGTCGGTTCGTACCCTCTGCCCGCAGTGCCGATTCCCGCTCCGAAAGAAAGTTCCGGTGCGTAACGTGGTCAACACCGCTGATATTGTCGAGACGCGGCTGGACAACGGCCTGAAGGTACTCACCAAAGAAGTCCACCATGCGCCCATCGTCAGCTTTTACGTCTGGTACCGGGTAGGCGGACGCAACGAGCGCCCCGGCATCACCGGTATCTCCCACTGGGCGGAGCACATGCTCTTCAAGGGCACCCCCACCCTCAAGAAAGGCGACATCGGCAACCTCGTCGAAACCCATGGCGGCAGCTGGAACGGTTTTACCTGGGTAGACTTCACCGCCTACTTCGAGACACTCCCTAGTCAGCACCTCGACCTCGCCATCCGCATTGAATCCGACCGCCTGGCCAACGCCCTCTTCGACCCCGACGAAGTCGAGTCCGAGCGCACGGTGATTATCTCCGAGCGGGAGGGCGCCGAGAACCAGCCGTTCTTTCACCTGCACGAGGAGACCACGGCCGCGGCGTTCAAGGTCCACCCCTACGGCCAGCCGGTCGTCGGCTGGAAGAGCGACCTGCGCCAAATCACCCGCCAGGACCTCTACGACTACTACCGCACCTACTACACGCCCAACAACGGCATCGCCGTCGCCGTCGGCGATTTCGAGACCGCCGATCTGCTCAAGCGGGTCGCGGACGCTTTCGGCCCCATCCCCGCCGGCCCCTCCCCACCGCCGATCCGCTCGGAAGAGCCACCCCAGGAAGGCGAGCGCCGCGTCACGGTCCGCCGGCCGGGACCGGTGCCGTCCATGCTGGCGCTCTACCACATTCCCGCCCTCGCCCATCCCGACGCCATTCCCCTCCAAGTCGCCGCCAGCGTCCTGGGAGCCGGCCGCAGTTCGCGGCTCTACAAAGCCATCGTCAATCAAGGCTTGGCCACCCGCGCTCACGCCAACGCCGACGCCCGCAAAGACCCCGGCCTTTTCAGCGTCTCCGTCAGCCTGCGCCGCGGCGCCGAGACGCCCGCGGCGGAGGCGGCGGCCCTGCGCGAGGTCGAGCGCCTGAGCGAGAGGGAGATAACCGACGCCGAGCTTGCCAAAGTACGGCGTCAGGTGCGCTCGTGGTTCCTGATGAACGCCGAAGGGGTCAGCCGCCAAGCCCGCCTGCTCGGACAGTTCGAGGTGGAGCACACGTGGCAGGCGTACAACACCTACCTCGATGACCTCGAAGCCGTGACGCCCGCCGATGTAGCCCGCGTGGCCCGTACCTACCTCCACCCCGACAACCGCACCGTCGGCTGGTTCCTCCCCACCCGGCAACAGCGACAAGGCCGCCGCCGCCGACAGCGAGGCAACTCATGAACGCCGCCGCCGCGCCCGCCCCGCCGCGCCTCGCCATTGATCGCTGGCTGCTGCCCAACGGCATCCCGGTGCTGGTCCACGAAAACCCCACTCACCCGCTCGTCAATCTGCGTTGTCTGGTGGCCGGCGGCAGCGTCGAAGACACGCCCGAGAATGCCGGACTGGCGTCGTTCACCGGCTCCGCCCTGCTGCATGGCACCGAGGACTACTCATTCGAGCAACTGAACGAGACTATCGATTCTGCCGGCATGTCCCTCCACACCCACGCCGGGCGCGACCATGCCACGATCAGCGCCCGTTGCCTGAGCGAAGACCTGCCGCTCGCGCTCGACCTCGTCAGCGAAGTGCTCTGCCGGCCCACCTTTCCGCCGGACGAAGTGACCAAGCTCCAGCACCAAATACTCACCCGCATCCGGCAAGCACAGCACAATACTCGCGCCGTAGTCGGCCGGCTCTTCCGCGAGGCCGCCTATCCGGTGGGCCACCCCTACCACCTCACCCCGAACGGAGAAGAAGAGAGCGTCAGCGCCCTCACCCGCGACGACCTCGCCGCCTGCCACCGCACGCGCTACGGCCCTCAACGCACTTGCATCATCGTCTCCGGCGATGTCCGGTCGGCAGAGCTACGCGATCTGCTGGCCGCCCGCCTGGATGACTGGCGCCCGGAGGTCGCTCCCGCCCTGGAGGTTCCCGACGCTCCCGATCCCGTGCCCACCACGTCCGAGCGTGAGGTCCCCGGCAAGACGCAGAGCGATCTCATCTTCGGCACCCTGGCCATGCGCCGCAGCCACCTGGAGTGGGAAACCCTGCGCCAAGCCACCATCATTTTCGGCCAGCTTGGGCTGTCCGGGCGGCTGGGCGCCACCGTGCGGGACGAGCAAGGCTTGGCCTACGGCGTCCACGCCACCCTCGACGCCGCGACCACCCGCACGGCCTGGACCGTCCGCGCCGGGGTCAATCCGGCCAACGTAGAACGGGCCTTGACGAGCATTCGGTCCGAGCTGGCCAAGCTGCGGGACACGGGTGTTACCGCAGACGAACTGGCTGGAGTCCAACGCTATCTGATCGGCAGCATGGCCCTGCAGCTGGAGACCAACGCCGGCATCACCAGCCTCATGCAGCAGATCGAGCAGTTCGATCTCGGCCTCGATTATGTCGAGCGGCGCCCCGCGCTGGTCCAAGCCGTCACCCGCGACGCCATCCTCGACACCGTCCGTCGCCACCTCCCCGCCAGCGACGCCATCACCGCCATCGCCGGCCCCACCCGACCCACACCACGCTAGCGTGACGACCACACGACAGCCGCGTTGCGGTCACGGTTTGCACTTTGTCGAGCCCCCGATAGACTGAAATCCACATCATTCCGGAGAACAAGAGTAAGCAACTTAACAGTAGTTTCTCGGTTGAAATCCGGCGGCGAGGAGGGACATGATGGCGACTGCACCTGCTGATGACCGGCCCCGCTCATTACGCGATCCGGCAGAGCGCCAGCGGCGACGCGCCCTGCTGGATTGCCCCCGCATGCGCCCATTGCAGGACTACGTGAACAAACTCCGTCAGGCATACCCAGACGTGCAGGCCCCGGATTTCGACCCGCTGGATGGCGGGGTGAATACTCAAGTCTTGTTTCTGTTCCAGAAGGCTGGCAAGCAGACCGTTGGCCCCACCGGGTCGGGATTCATCAGTCGGAACAATAACGACGACACGGCGGAAGCCACGTTCAGGTTTATGGAAGAGGCCGGTATCCCGCGCGAGCGGACCATCACTTGGAATGTTGTGCCGTGGTGGAATGGGTGCAACGATGTGACCCCGGCTGATCTTCGCGCGATCAGCGCCGGTAGCCACCAGTGGTTGGAACATCTACTGAAGCTATTGCCACGCTTGCGCGCCGTTGTCCTGGTAGGCGGGAAGTCCCAGGAACTCTGGCCCGCCTGGCTCCGCCCCGACTTGCACGTCTTTTCGTCTGCTCATCCCTCGCCAATGAACAGAGCGTTCAATCGTGAACAGTGGGATGCCATTCCACAAGAATGGGCCAAGGTTCGGACCGTGCTCGACATTTAGCCAATTTCAAACTGAGACATTACCCGTTCGTTTTGAGGGCGGCAGCATGTCGTTGAGCACAGAAGCTCTCGATCTCTTGGGGAGCTTCACACCACACGTAATGCCATGAACGCGGTGCATCAGTACGTGCTCCCCTCCGGCCCAGCACGAGAATCCCTACGGGAGAAGGGACAGTTTTGGACGCCCGAGTGGATCGCCGATGCGATGGTGGCCTACGTCCTGACCGACGAGACTGACACCATCTTTGATCCGGCGGTCGGTGCCGGGGCCTTCCTCCGCAGCGCCAAGGCCCTCACCGCCAAATCCAACCGACCGATCAGGTTATCCGGCTCGGAGCTTGATCCCGACGCTCTACGACAGGCCCGCATCCACGGACTTGCCGCCGATGATCTTCGTCATGTGGAGATCAACGACTTTGTTCTTCAGCCTCCCCGGGACTCACTCAAGGCGATTGTGGCCAATCCCCCCTACATTCGACACCACCGGCTATCCAGCACAGTCAAGACACAAGTGAGAGCCTTGGGCACTCAACTCATCGGCCGGCCGCTCGACGGTCGCGCCGGCCTCCACGTCTATTTCCTCTCCTCAGTCCCAACGGCCGCCTCGCGTTCATCGTTCCCGCCGACACATGCGAGGGAGTCTTTGCCCCACTCCTCTGGCGCTGGATCGCCAAGAATTACCGCCTTGATGCAGTCGTTACCTTCACACCCCAGGCCTCACCGTTCCCCGGCGTTGACACCAACCCGGTTATCCTCCTGATCAGCAATCTCCCGCCAGCGGATTCCTTTCATTGGGCCAGGTGCTTGACGCCCGGAACCGGCGACTTGCAGGAATGGATACGCTCCGGTTTCAAGACGGAGCCGGACAACGACCTCGCGGTCCGTCGGCGTGACCTCCATGAGGGGGTAGCAACCGGCTTGACGAGAGCGCCGGTCTTGGTGCCACACGACGGCCCAACTCTCGCCGACTTCGCCGGTGTTCAGCGCGGCATCGCCACTGGGGCAAACGACTTCTTCTTCCTGACCCGCGAGCAGGCTGCGGCACTCCACCTACCGGCGGAGTTTCTGGTCCCGGCTATCGGCCGGACCAGAGACGTGCCCGGTGATACCGTGACCGATACGCTCCTGCGAGAACTGGACAGTCAGGACCGGCCCACGCTGCTCTTCTGCCCGGACGGACGACCACTACAGGATTTCCCGCAGCCTGTGCGTGCATATCTGCAGACCGGCGCAGAGCGAGGCCTTAATAGGAAGACCCTGATTGCGACACGCAACCCCTGGTACAAGATGGAGTTCCGCACTCCTCCACTCTTCCTCTTCACCTACCTGGGACGACGCAATACGCGCTTTATCCGCAACCTGGCCGGAGTGGTCCCCCTGACCTGTCTACTCTGCGTCTACCCGCACCGGACGGACCAAGCGTCAGTCGATGCGCTCTGGCAGGTTCTGCGCATCAAGATACCGTCGCCAATCTCGCGCTGGTCGGCAAATCCTACGGCGGTGGCGCGCTCAAAGTAGAGCCGAGAGCGCTGGAGCGGTTGCCCATTCCTAGCTCCGTTCTGGCCGAAATGGAGTCCGCTGGCATAGTACGACCGGCGCTCGACAGCCGGTAGCTAGAGTTGGGTTTCGATAGAGAAGCTATACTGACTCCTCAATAATGCCACCCACCGCAACCCGCGGTGGTGCAGCCCAAGGAGTTCCCATCCAACTCTTCAGCCCCTACCAGCTGCTACCCGGAGGCGCCGCCGGCGCGCCGCCCGGCGTGCCCCTCCGCAACCGGATCGTCTTCCCCGCCATCACGACCGGCTTTGTCGGTCCGCACGGGGAAGTCACCGACCACCTGCTGGCCTGGTATCGCGCCCGCAGCGCCGGCGGCGCCGCGCTGATCGTCACCGAGCCGGCCCAGGTATCAGCCCTTGGCGGCCTCTATCGCCGCCGCCTCCGCGCCGACACCGACGACGCCCTCCCCGCCCTCCGCCGGCTCGCCGCCGCTGTCCAGGCCGATGGCGCCAAGGCCCTGCTCCAACTCAACCACTACGGCAGCCGCCTCCCCCGCGACGTATCACCAGCCAGCAACCGCGAGTCGCTAGTCAGCGCCTCTCCAACCACCCTGCCCGATGGCCGCCCCGTCCGCGCCCTCACCGGCACCGAGGTAGAGCACCTGATCGCGGACTTTGGCACCGCGGCTGCCCGCGCCCGCGCCGCCGGCTTCGACGGCGTAGAGCTTCAGGCCGGGCACGGCAATCTCATTCACCAGTTCCTCTCGCGCGTCACCAACAAGCGCCGGGATCGCTTCGGCCGCGGCCCGGCCGGTCGCCTGCGCCTGCTCCGCGACACGCTGACGGCCATCCGCCGCGCCGCCGGCGAAGACTTCCCCGTTGCCGTCCGTATCAGCGCCGCCGAGTTGATCGAACGCGGCTACGACGTGGCGCGGGGGCAGGAGATCGCCCGTGCCGCCGTTGCTGCCGGCGCCGCCGCCATCCACGTCTCCGCCGGCACGCCCGAGGCGCGCGAGGACATCCCGTTCTGCGCCGGCGTCGGTGAGGCAACGCTCGCCGGCCTCGCCGCCAGCATCCGCGCCGCCGTTGGACCGGCCGTACCCATCATTGCGTCCGGCCGCATCCTCAGCCCGGAGACCGCCGAGCAGTTGCTGACCGCCGGTCCCGCCGACTTGGTTGCGCTCGGCCGCGCCCTCATCGCCGATCCCGCTTGGCCCCACAAGGTCGCCGCCGGACGCTCGGAAGAGGTCTGGCCTTGCGTCGGCTGCATGGCCTGCCAGTTACCCACAACAGAGCCCGGCATCGGCTGCCCGATCAATGCCGAGTCCGGCCACGAAGCCGAGCTATCCATCGCACCGGCACGGCAGCCGCGGCGCGTGGCGGTCTGGGGCACCGGTCTGCCCGGTCTCGAAGTCGCGCGTGTGGCGGCACTACGCGGTCACGAGGTGACCATCTATGCCGACGGATGGCCGCTGGGCGGCCTGCTGGGGCTGCGCTCGGTCGTCCCCGGCCTTGCCGAGATGGGCCGCGCCATCCTCGCCTACGCCACCGCCCTCAAGGCCCTGGCCGTGCCCGTGCTCGACGGCCGTCCCTCGGATACCGACGCCGACGTGATCCTCGACGCCCGTCCGCAGCCGGAGCAACCACCCGACTGGATCGGCGGCGAGACCTTCTGGCTGGCCAGCGACGTGCTGAAGAGCGACTTACGCGCCCTGATCCCGCTCCAGCGGCGCGTAGCGATCTGCGGCGACAGTTCCGTGACCGCGGACGTGGCGCTCTTTCTGGCCGGCTGGGGCAAGCGCCCCACCATCGTCACCCCGAACACCGACCCGCTCTGGGACCTGCACCCCACGCTGGCCGCCCACGTCCGCCGGCGCCTGGAGGGCTATCGCATCACCGTCGAGACCGAGGCCGATCCGATCGTGTGGCAGCCCGACGCCGGACCCGTCCGCCTCGGCCGCTCGACCGGCCTCCTCACGGTCATCCAGCGCGACGAGCAGGAAGACCTTGGCCCCTTCCACAGCGTCGTCGCCGCGCCCGGCTGGGACGACCCCACATCCCCCACCCTCACGGGCACGCCCGTCCCCCTGCGAAGCGGGGGGACCATAGGGGGGCCGGAATCCACTACCATCCCCAACGCGATCCCATCCGGCGACCCCCCGCTCCTGCTCGGCGACTCCTACCGCCCCGACCGCTGGCGCGACCTCACGCTCTACGCCGCCCGCCTCGCCCGCCGCCTCTGATCCACCCGGCCCCGACATCACCGGCCAGAGGCCCGCTACCGTCAGCGCGGCTATACTTACTCAGACCACCAACCACGCCTCGCAGCGCCAGCGAGCGTGCGGTGATGGCTGCAACTCGGGAACATGACAATGGTCGCCGTAGAACCGATCGTATCCGACCGGCGAGATACCGCTCTCGACGAGCGCATCGCGTCGCTGGCCGACCTCTACCGCTTCAATGACCGGGAAGCGGTGACCGGCTTCCTCCAACGGCACGACTTCCTCGTGGACTTGCTCGTGGAAGCACGGGAGCACATCTGCACGCACTTTGGTCCGGACACGCCGACCGCGCTGGAGATTTTCTACGATCTGGATGATGAGCATGAAGAGCCGGCCCCCCTCGCCCTCATAGAGACCACCCTGCCAGCGGAAGAGGCTTCCATACACCTTGACCGCCTGGACGAGACCTGGTGGCTCGATGCACTTCCTCGATCGCAGTTCATCTTGACGATCACTTTGCGTTTCGTCTAATGGTATTCGATTGGTCCCAATTCCTGGTGCTGGCCGAAGAACTCGCCGCGCAACCGGCAATGAGGCGGCGCTGCGATCAGCCGTGAGCCGAGCCTATTACGCCGCCTTCTGCTTGGCACGCGAACACTTGCCCAATACGCACATCCTATATAGGAGCAGGACCCACAGGCCACGACTATCGCATCGAACCGTTTGGCGCACTTACCAAAGAGACATAGACCGTAGGATCGGTATGGATAGAAACCGTCTGCGAGAGCTTAGAAACCTGGTGGATTACGAGGACGTGTTCCCAAACCTCGACAACGCGGTGCGTAGTGCCCTGAGCACCTCACGTCGCATCCTGGCCTCCCTCCACGAGCTGTCGTAGGTCAAGGATCGGCCCCTCTCACCCCGCAGCCGCCGGCGCCTGTGCGGCCGTCGCGTCCAGCCCATAGAACGCCAGCGGGCTATCGTGCATCAGCCCCCGCGCCAGCTCCAGCGCCGCTGCCTTGCTCAGGAAGTCCCGCTCGACCTTCTCCGCCAGCACGTCGGCAATGCACGACCGCGCCATCACCAGATGCCCATAGATCATTTCCGGCCAGCTCACGTCCGAGCCGAACCCGAGCAGCCGGTAGTGCGGTACCAGGTCAATCCATTCGCTCAGAATCTGCCGTGCCCCCGCCATCGTGATGATGTACACCCAGCACATATTCAGCCACACGTTGGGGTAGTGCTTCCCCAGCACCCCCAACTCCCGCCCATACGGATACCCGGCATGAAACAGGTCGAAGCGCGTGTTCCGATGCGCCCGGATCATCGGCAGCAGATGCAGCGGATCGCTGTCCGGGATATGCCCCCAGTTGCTCTGCATCCCGGTGTGAATCTGGAAGATCAGCTTCTCGTCCGTGCAGAGACCGGCCAGCCACCAGATGATGTGATCTTGAAACGCCCGCACGTCCGCAGCCGACGGTGCCTCACCCCGCAGCGCCCGCTGCCAGATTGCCTCCACCGTCCCCTCCGGCACGTCTTCCGTCGCGAGCGTCCGGTTGTAGGCGTGCGCCAGCTTGATTCCAATCGTTCCCCGCCGCACGTACCCGTCCACATAGTCCGCCAACCCCTGCTTCAGCGCCGCCACCGTTGAGAACTCGCGGTTCATATGCGCCTCGAACGGCGCCCGCTGTTCCGCTGCCAACAGACTTCCATCCCGAATCGCCGGTTCCATCCGCAAGGTCGCCGTAAAGTACTCCGGCTCCCAATCCTCGTACCACGGCACGTTACGGATTTGGGTCACCAGGTTGCACTTCTCGCGCGTCACGTGGTCATACCACCCCGGCCGCGCCGTCCATTCCTTGATCCGCTCGTTCAACGCCGCCCAGTTGTCATCCGTCAGATCGTCGTCCGCAAAGTCGAAGATGCCCTGGTAGTTGGCGATGTTGTGCCGGTAGTACGACACGTTCTGCGCCCGCTCGATGATCGGTCTCAGCCGCTGCCAGCGCTCCCCGTCCGACCGCGCGCCCGCCAGCGAGCGCTCGTGCCCCATCTCGACGATGCCTCCCTCGTCCCGCCGGAAGTACGACGTGATCGTGAACAGACTGCGCTCCTCCGCCGCGAGCGCCTCGTAGTCGCGGCGCAGCATCGTATGCGAGTGGCAATCCACCGTCGGCACGTCCACCATCTCATCAAGCAGGCGCTGGCGAAAGCTACTCATCATCGTTTCCTTCCCGTCCCCGCTGGCTACACGCCCTACAGTAGCGCGCTGTCGGCCGCGCCGCCAGCACCTCACGCTCCACCGCCTGCTTGCACCGCTCGCACCGGCCATAGCGCCCGTGATCCATCCGCGTCAGCGCCCGCGCCGCCGCCGCTAGTCGGGCCTGGAGCCGCTGCGCCAGCCGCGTCATCGGCGCCTCGCCCCCCTCCCCCGCTACGGACTCCCCGATCCGCCGCAGCGACGCCCGCAGCTCCGCCCGCTCCCGCTCCAACCGCCGCCGCTGCACCACCAACCACCCATAGTCCCCACCAGCATCCGACTCCCCGCTCTCACCCACAAAGTCACTCATCACAGCAACATTCTAGGCCCTATCGCAACCACACGCCCCCTATCCCCAGCCCCCATCATTCCCGCGAAAGCGGGAATCCACGTCCCCCCGCCGCGCGGGGGGACCATAGGGGGGACAGCCCCCACTCTGTGCTCTCTGTGTACTCCGCGGCTAAATCACCTTCCGAGCAGCACACCCCCACTGACCAGTAGCCACTGACCACTGGCTACTGATGCGGCCGTTGTCTTCCCCCACTTCCCCCAATATGAGCTACCGTTGGGATGTGGCAGATGCAAGACCATCCTGGAGCACCGGGCACCGCCCGGCAGGAAAGTACACGTACCATCGTGTCTACGAACGACGGTGGCACCGCCACCCAGCCGAGGGCACCGGGTCATGAGCGACCCCACGCCGCCCTGTGCGCGGCGCGGCATGGCCGCCTGAGTGCCGCTTCTACGGCACCGGGTGCTGACATACCCCCGGCCACCGCGGCCGGGGCGCCGGGTCAGTACTGTCAGAGTGCCGCCCCGAGGGCACCGGGTCACGGCCGGCCCCTCGCCACTACGGCGGGGGAGTCTTGCCGTGACCGTCTGAGTGCCGCCCTGCTGGCACCGGGTGTTGACGCAGCACCGGCCATTGCGGCCGGGGCGCCGAGTCAGCACCGTCCGAGTGCCGCACCCCTCGCCACCGTATCCTCGCCGGCCGGTCAGCCCCGGCTGCGCCAGGCAATCTTGCCCCGCACTCCTGCCACTCCCAACACCCTGACCTACCCGCACTCCCACTTCACCGTTTCGTCGTTGCGGCTTGCGCCGCAAGCCACCCCCTCCCCTGGAGCTTGCTCCGGGGGAGGGTTGGGGAGGGGGCAACTACCCGCCCACCCCACCACCCATCAAGTGCATCCTGCCATCCAAGTTCCGCCCCACCCGCGGTCTTGCTCCACCGCGGCCATGGGCGGCCTCCGCCAGCACCCCTCTCGCGCCCCGCCGGACAAGTGAACAGCGTAGGAAACGCCCCTGTGTCGCCCTAACTCCCGCGCACGTGGGAATCTCTCCCTCTCCCCGTGGGAGAGGGCCGGGGTGAGGGCCGCCGGGGATTAGGTCCGCCGCGCGCGTCCCCCTGCATCGCGGGGGGACCATAGGGGGGCCGTGCGCTCACGGGCAAGCGCCGCCATACCCTCGAAGTTCCCCTTCCCTTTAGGGAGGGGGCCAGGAGGAGGTGTGTCTACCCGCTCGCCACCCGGATCCCGGCGATGGCGAGCAGCAGGCCGAGTGCCGCCGCGCCCAGCAGCAGCGCCGCCATGCGCGCCAGCTCCGTGTCGCGTTGATACAGGCTGTAGCCCGTCAGGCCCGCCGAACCGGCGACCACCACGCCACAGACCAACGCGAACAGCCAGGAAAGCAGCCAGATCAGCCGCGACAACACCGCCAGCAAATCGAGCGAGGTCATACGTCACCAAGTGCCATCGGCGGCGCCCCCGGTCGTCGTGCCGTATCTACTCGCATCAGACCTCTCCCTCGAAGTAGCCCACCGCATCCTGCAACCGGAACAAGCGGCGCACCGCGCGCACGTTGACCTTGCCCGAGTCCGGGTACTCCACGTCATCGGCCGCCGAGACCGTCCCCAGCATCAGTATGGTGCAGGGCGCCGTCCCGTCGCTGACGAACTTGTGCGCGCTGCGCGGGCCGGGCGGCGCCGCGATGAAGTCCCCCGCCCGCACCGCGAACTCGCCGCGGTCCGTCACGAGCGTACACGTCCCCTCCATCACGTAGAACAACTCCTCCGCCACGTGGTGATAGTGCCGCGGATACGTCGCGTGACCGGGTGCCAGCCGCACGACCTGGTAGCCCAGCTTCCGTGCCCCCACCAGCGCGTCAATGTCCTTGCTCTCCAGCCCGAACGGTCCCGGCCCCATTCGTGCCTCCCACGGCACTTCGTCCAGGTTGATCCGGTTGATGTACAGGTCTGACCGCGACTCCAGCAGCGCCAGTAGCGCCTCCCGCGCGCCGGTGTAGATCGAGTGCCCATCGCCGAGCAGCAGCGCATCGAGTTGCGGGATGGCGAGCAGCTTGCGGAGCTGCAATAAGGCCTGCGCGTGATCCGTCACCTTGGGCGGCGCTCCCAGGCTCACCGTCCCGGCCGGCGCGCCCCACACGAAGTCCCCGATGAACGCCACCTGTCCGCCGCGCCAGATCAACGCCATCTCGCCCGGACTCTTGCCGTGCTCCAGGTGCAGCACGCGCAAGTCCGGCACGATCTCCTCGCCGTCCACCACCGTCCGGTCAATCGGAAAGTCGAACAGCGGCGCGTCGGCCTCGTGCGCGACAAGCTGCGCGCCAGTCTGCTCTTTGAAGCCCACGGCCTCGCGGTCGTGGTCCCGGTTGGTCAAGACGATCAACGCTGCGCCGCCCAGTGCATCGAGTTGCGCCCGGTCCCCGGCTCCCATCGGCACCGGATCAATCAGCACGTTGCCTTCCGGTCGCACCCAGAGATGCCCATTGAAGTCGAACTGCTTTTCCTCATCGAACACGGACCACGAATAGAGGCCCTCGAACATCAACCGCTTCACGACTTTCCCTCCATCTGTCCCCACGCACCCGACCGTCAGCCCGATTCTACCGCACGCTCCCACCGCCCCTCCTGCTACCATCACCCCAGCCCCACCAATGGCAGGTGGAGCCGGCAGAGAGTATCGTCATTCCCAGGAAAGGAAACCATTGCAAAATCGTCATTCCCGCGAAAGCGGGAATCCAGACTCCCTCTCCCCGCGAGAGAGGGCTGGGGTGAGGGCTGCCGGTGGAACACGCGACACGTGGACTGCGGCTCGCGCCGCAGCGACGAGGCGGGGATCAGGGCAACCGCCATCGCGCCGCCGGGGCGACACAATCCTTCTCGCGGCCGTCATAGTGGCAGTTGCCGGTATCATAGTGGTTGGTTGGCATATGGGCCTGGACGACCGCTTCATCTATCATCCGCTGCCCTTCGACGAGCGGGCCGCGCACGCGCTGCTCGGCGGCTTGCCCGTCGAGGATCACGTCTTCCCCACGAGCGACGGTCTCCAACTGCACGGCTGGATCGCCCGCACCGACCCGGCTGCCCCGTGGCTGCTCTGGTGCCACGGCAACGCCGGCAACGTCACTCACCGCGCCGACAACCTCGCTCTGCTGGTCGAGCACGGCCTCAACGTCTTCATCTTCGACTATCGCGGCTACGGCCGCAGCGAGGGCCGGCCCTCCGAACCGGGTTTCTATGCCGACGCAGCCGCCGCCTACGACTACCTCCGCAGCACCGCCGGCGTGACGCCGGAGCAGGTCGTCCTCTATGGCCGCTCGCTCGGCGCGCCCGTCGCCGCCGAACTGGCCCTGCGCCGCCCGGCCGCCGGCCTCATCCTCGAAGCGCCGCTCGGTTCGATCACAGCGATGGCCCGCACCGTCATCCCGCTGGTCCCGCTGGAGAAGCTCTTCCGCGCCCGTTTCGACACTCTGGCCCGCGCCCCCCGCTTGCAGCTCCCGACGCTCGTCATGGTCGCCGAGCGCGACGACGTCATCCCGCCCACACAGGCTCGGCAAATCTTCGCGGCCCTCCCCGGCCCCAAAGAAATCTGGACCATTCCCGGCGCCAACCACAACAACACCTACGTTGCTGGCGGCACCGCCTATTTCGAGCAGCTAACCGGCTTCATCCGGCGTGTCACCACCCCCACCAGCGCGTGACTCGACGCCGAAGCGCAAGTGTAGGGGCGCAGCATGCTGCGCCCTTCAGCGAGTAGGCAGAGCTTCCATACCAGCTTCCCTCACAAGGGTGAGAATTGCCCAGAAAGGCTGCCCGATGACCGACCGCAACCAGCGACTCTCCAACGACACCGTCGCGCTCACCCCCTGCATGGTCACGGACACCCCGCTGCTGGAGTTCGACTTCCCGGCCCTCCGCATCGGCGTCGCCGAGTATTCCGAGGGTCCCACCGGCTGCACCGTCTTCTACTTTCCCGACGGCGTCACTGGCGCGGTGGACATCCGCGGCGGCGCTCCGGGCGTGCTGCAGCACCCTTGGCACTACTACGATGCAATCTGCTTTGCCGGCGGCTCGCTCTACGGCCTCGAAGCCATGAGCGGTGTCACCGCCGAGCTACTCGCCCAGCGCGAGTACGCCGTCTCGTTCACCACCATCGCCAGCGTCGGCTCCGCCATCATCTACGACTTCAGCCGCAAGAACTCCGTCTACCCCGACAAGGCGTTGGGTCGTGCCGCACTCCGGGCGGCCCGCAGTGGGCAATTCCCCCTCGGCGCGTGCGGCGCCGGCGCCTCCGCCACCGTCGGCAAGGGAGTCCGCTTCGCCTACCGCGAGCTGGCCGGCCAGGGCGGCGCCTTCCGGCAGCTCGGACCAACCAAGCTCGCCGTCTTCACCGTCGTCAACGCCATCGGCGCCATCGTCAATCGGCAAGGACAGGTCGTCCGCGGCAACCTCAACCCCCGCACCGGTGAGCGTCACCACCCCCTGGATGCTATCGAGCACCGCCTGGCCAATCCCGCTGCCCCGCCCACGCACCCAGGCAACACCACCGTCACGCTGCTCGTGACCAACCAACAGCTCCACCTCAACGCCCTCCAACAACTCGGCCGCCAGGTCCACAGCGCGATGACCCAGGCCATCCAGCCCTTCCACACCGCCAACGACGGCGATACCCTGTTCACGGTCACGACCAACGAGATCGAGAACCCGGCCCTCGATGCCATGGCCCTCGGACTCATCGGCTCCGAGCTAGCCTGGGACGCTGTCCTCACCTCCTTTACCCCCCGCGGTCCGTAGTCCCCGTCCCCCCGCCGCAGCGGGGGGACCATAGGGGGACGTCATGGCGGCGCAGGCCGCAAACCGGGGAAGCCGGCGCAGACCTGTCGTCTTGACATAGGCCACATTAATCACTATAAACGTTCACCTGAGCAGCAACTCAGCCCGGCCGCCGCCGGATTGAGCCTAGACGCCAAGATAGTCGCCCCGGAGACGCAGAGCATGGTTTGCCCGAACTGCGGCACCGAAATAGATGAGAGCGATAGGTTTTGCCAGCACTGTGGCCAGGCGCTGTCCACCGCGAGGGAGGGCAGCAAGAAAGATTCTAATAGCCAGTCGGGGCATAGTGGCAAATCTGAGGATGCACCACCGCCCCCGCCTGCACAGAGAACTGAGAGCCTTGAGCAGCAGGGAGGCGAACCGGAAGAAGAATACCAAGTGGAAACCATGTACAAACACGAATACTTCGGAAACACTGCCCAAGTTTCCAAGAAGCCATTGGTAGGTGAAGAAGTTGTAGGCCCATACAATAACAAAGCTCTTGAAAACTACCTCAATGAAATGTTTGCGGATGGCTGGGAAGTTATAAATATGGAGCCTGACTGGTATTATGGTGCAATCGGAGTCAGTATGGTCCATGAGATTACGAAGCCACTTGCGATAACTGGGTGGTACATAACATTCAAAAAGCGACAGGACGGTTAGCCTGGCACGTCTTGCAGAGCGTGACCAAAATCCTTGACAAGAACCACATTAATCACTACGTTCCATCCACTCACGTAGGAGTAGACCTACCGAGCGCTACCATACCAAGATCGTTGCCGGCATTTGGGTATCGATTGGGGAAAAAGAGCATGTACTGTCCGAACTGCGGTACCGAAAACGATGCGAGCGCCAATTTCTGTCGGCAATGCGGGCAGGCCCTGTCCGATGGAGGACAGAAGACACCTGATAATCGGTCGGCGCGTACTGCTAAATCTGAGGAAGCGCCCAATACTCAGGAAACACAGAAACAAAGCTGGTTCAGCCGACACATACGCATCTACCGGAGCCAGCATGAGCGCATGTTCGGCGGCGTCGCGGGTGGTTTGGGAGCGTACCTAGACATAGACCCCACGCTTGTTCGCCTCCTGTTCGTGTTCCTGGCACTGGTAGGGGGAGGGATCGGGCTACTCGCCTACCTAATCCTGTGGATCATCGTGCCGAAAGCCCCGCACGATGAGGAACGTGGCTTAGACGCCCCCTCCCGTTCCGCCGCTGACAGCCAGTCAGAGGTTATCTCTGGACATAGGAAGGAGTCTGATCCCTCCAACAAGGGTAAATTGTTGGGATGGGCCGTCATCGGGGTGATTGTATTGGTGTCCCTGCTGGCTCTAATTGGGAGTTGCGGAGATCCGTCTGGGTCAGATGTTGAGGAAGTTGAGGCAGTAGTGCCGCTCCATGGACTTATAGACCACCATGACCGGTACAATGGCAAGCGCGTGAAGGTGCGCGGGCACGTGGCTAGTATCGGGTGGGAAGTGTGGGGTGGGCACCAGCCGGGGCTGAGTGACTTTGTGCTTCTTGGACCGCTGGGTGGTCCACACCCAAACTACGCCGCATTTTGCCGCGTTGATCGCAGCCACGTCGCTGAGTTTAGAGGTTTACGTCAGGGTCAAGCGGTCATAGTGAGCGGTTGGTACAGGTACGAGGAAGGCACGCGGCCCGTAGAGTTAGAAGACTGCCGGAGAGTATCGGAATGACAAAGCAGGACCTACTGCGCTGACGGACGCGGACTCCCTCGATGATTGGGAGGGCGTAGCGGCGCCTGGCCCGGTCCGTCTCGGCATGACGGTATCCGTGCGTTTCGATCCCGACAGTGCCGCGCGCCGCAGCGAGCGCACCCTCGCCGAGTTCGTGCAGCAAGCAACACTCACCGCCGCGGCGGCTACGCTCCAACGCAGTTGACCAGCCCCCACCCTAACCCTCCCCCGTTGCGACGGGGGGGGCCATAGGGGGGCTGGCTACCCCTGCTCCAGGGCAATCCGCGCCTGCTCGATGCGCTCGGCCGCCCCTTCGATCCGCACCCGCACCAGCAGCAGCGCCACGTACAGCAGCGTCATCCCACTCACGGTGACGATGATGCTGATGAGCATCTCCGGCGGCATCTGCGGTCCCTCCGGGGTGATGAACACGGGACCGGGATGCAGGTTGCGCCACCACTCCGCCGAGAAGTAGATCAGCGGCACGTCGAAGAAGCCCACAATGCCGAGCACCGCCGCGGCGCGTGCGGTCCGCGGACTGAGCGCACCACGCCGCGCAAAGGAGCGCAGCATCACATACGCCGCGTAGATCATCCACAGTACCAGCGTGGTCGTCTGTTTCGGGTCCCACTGCCACCAGACACCCCAGATCGGCTTGCCCCAGAGCGCCCCCGTAATCAGCGCCAGCGTCGTGAATAGCAGACCCACCTCCGCCGACGAGCGGGCGATGGTATCCAAACGCGCCGAGCCACGCACGAGGTAGCCGATGCTGGCGATGAAGACCACGAAGAAGGCCAGAAACCCTACCCAGGCCGTCGGCACGTGGATGTAGAAGATGCGCTGCGGCGCTTTCTGGATTGCGTCTTCCGGTGCCCAGAGCAGTCCGGCGAGACCACCGAGCACCAGCACAATCACGGCCGCCACCGTGATGATCGTGGTATCCCACGCCCGGCCATTTCCCACGGCCGGCCGGCGCGATTCAAGCACGGTAGTCATCTAGTCAGCCTACTTGCGGTCGTCCTCGGCTCGCACCGCAGTCTACACGAGGCCCTTAGCCAGCGGTGGCTTGCCGAGTCTGAGCCTGGCGGTTGAACGGCCACGGCCGGCGCGCGAAGATCTCGATACTGACCAGGAAGCCGATGAAGATCAGCGTCAATCCCACGAACTGACCGAGGTAGTACCCATCGGTAAAGCCGAAGCGGTGCAAACTATGTGTCATACTGGGCACGAAAGCACCGAACGCGATCAGCGCGTTGGACACGACCCGGTACGAGTAGAGCCGCTGACGCCACCACACCCACGCGCTATAGGCCGCTCCGAACACGAGCGCCATCGCGCCGGTGATGTTGAAGAGCGGGGTTAGGAGCCGCACGTCCTCCGGAAACCCCACGCCATGTACGATACCCGTGTCCGGGTGCAGCATCGCCGCCGTATCCACCGGCACGCTGACAATCTTGGCGAGGCTGTAAAGCGTTCCCAGGGCTAACAGGCCGAACGTCACGTGTCCGAGCCGCTCCGGGCGCTGCCAGGATACCGCGGTCACGAGCAGCGCGGCGCCGATGCCAACGGCGCCGATGGTGAGCGCGGCTGTCGCCAGCGGATCGCCGTCTGCCAGCAGCCGCCGGCCTTGTAGGAGGCCCGGCAGCGAACCCAACACCAACCCCGTCGCCACCAGCAGGCCAAAGCCGCGCGTCCTCAGCAGATAGCATTCGCCCTGACCGAGCCAGGCCGCCGTCATAATGGCGCCGAGCAGGTACCAGGCACGGTAGGGGACCTCGCCCCAGCCGAAAGCGTTGCCGAGGAACTCCGTCCCGGATGCCAGTCCGTACCAGAGCAGGCCCAGCCCCCAAACCAGTTGGTAGGGCTTGCGCCGCTCGCGCCATTGTGCCAATAGCATCACGCCAAAGCACAAGCCGAGAACGGTCGTCGCCAGCGGCAACAGTATGGGCAGGCTCACTCGCTCCCTCCGGTCGTGTGGCCGATGCGCTCAACGGCGAGGGTAGCGGAAAGGCGTGCCGGGGAGTATAGGGGAGTGACCCTATTTCTGCCGGGACAGCACCCTACTTCAGGAGCAGCCCCCTATAGCCCCCCCGCTGTGGCGGGGGGGCGGCGCGCTCCCGCCCCTGTTGCAACGGGGAGGGAAGCTACCGACCCCCCGTCGGGACGGGGGAGGGTGAGGGAGGGGGCCAGACCACTACCTCATCAAGTTCGCAACCTTCATCAGGGAAGGGGTCGGGGACCGGGTCAAAGCCGCACCACACCTAGCCCGATCCGTGCGGCTTTGGCCCGTCAGTGGGTGAGGTCAGCACGCCGCCTGGTATGGTCAGGCACTCGCCGCGGCGTCTTCAAGACGGCACCGCGGCACGGACGAACCGGAGAGTGTGAGGATATGTGGGTTAACCGCGCCAAAGCCAAGCTCCAAGCCGGAGAATCGATTCGCGGCGTGTTCATCAACCTGGATTCGATCCAGGCCGTCGAGCTATGCGGTCTACTCGGCTTCGACTTCTGCCTCATTGACGCCGAGCACGCGCCCTTTGGGCCGCAGTACGTCGAGCAGTTGATCCGCGCCGCCGATGTCAGCGGTATGACGCCGCTGGTGCGCGTCGCCCAAAACGAGCGCCAGGTCATCCTGCGCTACCTCGACGTCGGAGCACAGGGCGTGCAGATTCCGATGGTCAACACCGCTGCTCAGGCCCAGGCAGTGGTCGAAGCAGTCAAGTACACGCCCCTGGGCAAGCGCGGCCTGGCGAGCGTCACCCGTGCCTCCCGCTGGGGTGTCGGCATCAACGTGCCCGACTACGTGGCCCGCGCGAATGAGGAGACCATGGTGATCGTCCAGGTCGAGACGCAGGAAGCCCTCGATAATCTCGATGCCATCCTCGCCGTGCCCCACATTGACCTCGTATTCGTCGGGCCAACCGACCTCTCGCAGTCGTTCGGCGTCCCCGGCCAGCCGACTCATCCCCGAGTCGTGGCCGCCCTCGAAGATGTCGTCGCGCGAGCCGGCGCCGTCGGCCTACCCGTCGGCACGGTCGCGCCGGATGCCCAACTGATGCACGAGCGGTTAACCCAAGGCGTGCGCTCCGTCGCCACCAACACCACTGCCCTCCTCAGCCAAGCAGCCAGCGCCTTCCTCGCGTAATTGTGTCGGCCCTGCTGTGGCCCCCCGCTATAGCGGGGGGCCGGCGTGTTCCCTCCCTGTCGCAACGGGGGAGGGTAGGGGCCAGCACACTACCGCATCAAGTTGTCAACTTTCATGCAGAGAAGGGGCTGGAGGGTAGGTCCAGCCTCTCCTCTCCCGGCCGGCGAAGCGTCTTGGGGGCGGTACGAGGCGCGGCAACTGTTACGTTGCCCTTGCGTCTTAGCCGGCGTGGAAGTCTGGGGCGGCGAGGACGATCAGCGCCGGTTGGCCCGGTGCTTGCTCCTCTTCCGGCTCGTCGAGGCAGGTAGTGATCGCATAGACGAGGAACAGCACGAGCAGGACGCCACTGATGATCGAGACGGCCCAGACGCGCGACAGCCGTTTGTCGCCGGCACGCAGGGCGTCCATCTCCTCTTCGGTGCGCGGTACCAGCAGATTCTTGAACGCCTCCACCCGCCGCGTGACGTCGCCACCGCCGGCCCCTCGGAACGGCCCGCTGAACACCAACGGCCCTTCGAGCGGATCCTCGGCCTCTTTGACGTGGACCGTCTCGAGGCTGACGACTAGCACGGGCGTATCCGCCTCGCGGATATGGGCGACGCCGACCTCTTCCGCGGTTTCCACCTCGGTGCCGGTGACTGCCGTCAGCGGGATGCTGACCATCGGACGATACGAGTCGGGGGGACAGATAATGAGATGCTCACCGTCGGTGGTGCAGACCACGTCTTGCGCGCGACGCAGTTCCTCCTGCACTTCATAGAGACCCTGAACATAACCCAGTCGCAATCGTGGTACAGGCATAGGCCGATTGTCCTCCTAGCGCACTGTCTTTTCTTGCCGCCTTCACTCTACCGTCATCGCAGAATAGGCGCAAGCGTGCCGCGGCAAAGACCGCCCAATCGAGCGTTGGCGGGCCATTCTGCCGCCTGCTCACGAGCCGAGTAGAAGCTGAGCAAGGGTGCCGTGCGGGCCGAACCTAGGGCGGGCGATATAATGAGTCCCAGTAACGCCGCTGGTAGGACCAAAGATATGTCGGATCGCGTCAAGGTTGTGCCGCTCGGTGGAGTGGGTGAAGTCGGCCGCAACATGCTGGTCGTTGACAGTGGCGACGACCTCATCGTGATTGATGCCGGCGTGATGTTTCCCGAGAGCGGTATGCTCGGTGTGGACCTCGTAATCCCGGACATCTCGTACCTCTTGGATAAGCTCGACCGGCTGCGGGGCGTCATCGTCACGCACGGTCACGAAGACCACACGGGCGCCTTGCCGTATGTGCTGCCGCAGCTCGACTTCCCGCCGATCTACACCTCACGGCTCACGGCCGGCCTGATCCAAGGCAAGCTCCAGGAGCACCGCTTGGATGAGCGCGTCAGCGTCAACACGATCTCCGGCGGTGACCAAATCTCGCTGGGGGCGCTGACGGTCGAGTTCTTCCACGTCTGCCACAGCATCCCCGACGGGCTGGGCTTGGCTATCCATACTCCGGTCGGCCTCATCGTCCATTCGGGCGACTTCAAGTTCGATCACACGCCGATCAATGAAGGCCGGACCGACGTGGCCAAGCTCGCGGACCTGGGCACCCAAGACGTGCTCTGTCTGCTCTCCGACAGCACCTACGCCGACCTGCCGGGGTATACGCCCTCGGAGCGCGTAGTGGCCGATACGTTCGAGCGAGTCTTTGCCGCGGCGCCCGGCCGCATCATCGTTACCACCTTCGCGTCTCTCATCTCGCGCGTGCAGCTCGTCCTCAACACGGCCGCCCATTTCGACCGCAAGGTGTGCCTCGTCGGGCGCAGCATGGTGCAGAACTGCGGGATTGCCCGCGACCTCGGCTACCTCTCCGTGCCGGCCGGCATCTTGATTGATCTCGAAGAGTTGGACAACTACCCTCCGGAGCGGCTTGTCCTGGTCTCTACGGGCAGTCAAGGGGAGCCGACCTCGGCGCTGGCACGCATGGCGAACCGCGACCACCGCCAGATCGAGATTGCGCCCGGCGATACCGTCGTGATCTCTGCGACCCCCATCCCCGGCAACGAAGAGCTTGTACATCGCACGGTAGACAATCTTTTCCGCTTGGGCGCCAACGTGCTCTGGAGCCGCAGCGGCCACGACGGGAGCGGGCAGCGGGTCCACGTTTCGGGTCACGGCAGCCAGGAAGAGTTGAAGCTCATGTTGAGCTTGATCCGGCCGCAATACTTCATCCCCATCCACGGCGAGTACCGGCACCTGGTTCATCACGCCCGCATCGCCGAGTCGCTGGGCATTCCGCAGTCCAACATCTTTGTGATTGAAGATGGCGAGGTCGTCGAGTTCGGGAACGGCTGGGCGCAGCTGGGCAAGTCAGTGCCGGCAGGCTATGTGTTCGTGGACGGCTTGGGGGTGGGTGACGTTGGGAACGTCGTCCTCCGCGACCGCCGCGTCCTGGCCCAAGACGGCATCCTGGTGGCCCTCATCACCGTTGATCGCCACAGCGGGGAGCTTGTCGGCCGCCCGGACATCGTCACCCGCGGCTTTGTCTACGCCCGCGAGTCCGAGGACCTGATGGACGAAGCCCGCCAGGAGATTGAGTCGGTGCTCGCCGGCGACAGTGCTGCCGCCGATGCCGATTGGTCCACGGTCAAGGGCAAAATCCAAGGCGTGCTGCGGCGCCTCTTCTACAAGCGCACCCGGCGTCGGCCGATGATCCTACCCGTCGTCACCGAGGTATAACATCCGGAGCGGCGTACCTATCCCCCTTCCACCCTGACTAGGCGGGGGGACGAGCGCTTCCCTCCCCCGTCGCAACGGGGGAGGGTGATGGTGGGGGCAGACCGCAAGAGTAACCGTGTATGGACCATGAATGACAGCGCAGCGCGGTTGCTCCGGATAGCGCGACCACTGCGGCGGCAGAGCGGTCGCCTCGTGGTCGCACTGTACCGTCGCGGCTTAGGCCGGCTCGTGGCCAACTGGCTGCTCCTACTCACTACCCGCGGACGCCGCAGCGGCCGTCAGTACACTACACCCATCGGCTACGTGTCCGCTGACCCATCGGGACTGCCTCATCCACCGGGGGCAGTGGTCTACCTCTTCCGCGCTGCGCCTGGTGGCGCCGACTGGCTCGCCAACCTGCGCGCGCAGCCGGCGGTCACGGTGCGGATCGGACTGCACCGCTACCATGCCCGCGCCAGCGTCCTCCGCGGCGAGCGGCAGCGCCGCCAGGCCCTCGCCTGCTATCTGCACAGGCGCACCCTGCCGGCACGGGCAGCGCGGCGAGCATTCGGTCTGGATCACGCTCGCCCCGATGAAAGCATCGCCCAAGCCGCCCGCGCCACACAGCCCGTCATCGTCGCGCTGCGCCTCGACAACGCCGCACTGGCACACGGCGGCTGAACCCGCTCACCGGCGCACGAACTTCTGCATCCGGTTGTCAGCCTCGACCTCGATGATGTAGAGGTCGCCGCGAGAATCAAACCATATGCCGTGCGGCGAGCCGACAAATTGGCCGGGTGCCGTGCCGTACTCACCCCAGCGTGCAATGAGTTCGCCGTCCAGCGTCATCATGGTCACATGCTGGGTACCCAAACGCCCGCCGATGATGTAGACGGTGTTGTCGTCGTCAATCAACATCTCCTGGGGCATCGCAATATCGCGCCACTGATCCAGATACTCTCCGTCGCGCGTGAAAATCTGCACGCGGTCGTTCCCGCGATCCAGCACCAGCACCCGCCCGCGCTCGTCTACGCAGACGTTATGCACCGGCCGCGTGAACTCGCCCGGCCCGGTGCCCTCCGTGCCCCACGACAGCTCCAGCTCGCCATCCGCGCTGAAGCGATGCACGCGGTGATTCCCGTAGCCGTCCGTCACGAAGACCTCGCCCGACGGCGCGCGAAACGCCCGCGTCGGCCGGTTGAAAGGCGCCTCCACACCCGGCGTGCCGCGCGTGCCCCACGTCGCCAGGAGCGTGCCGTCGCACGTCCACTGCGTCACCGTATGCCCGTTCGTGTCCGTAACGTAGAGAATGTCGTCCTCGCTCATCCAGACCCCGTGCGCCTGCTCGAACGCTCCGTCGCCCCAAGTGGTAATCAGCCGGCCATTCGGCTCGAATACCATCATCTCCGACCTGGGAAAGCGTTGGAACACATAGACACGATCCTGCGAGTCGCAGGCGACACCGGACACCAGACCGAACTCCGGCCGGTGCGGTCCCCGCCCCCAGTTCCCCTCCGCCTCATAGCTGAAGTCACCGCTCCCTACTATGGCGCTCATGCACGCTCCTCTCCGGTGGATCAATCAATCGTTGGTACGCTGCCGTCGCCAGTCGAGCACTATGCGCCACCGGCCGCCTACTGTCAACTACTCAGCAGCCGGAAGCGTCGGCTGGACTGCCGGTTCGGGCGTGGGCACTGCAATCGGCGGATGCGGTAACGGCTCGCCCGGCACCGGCGGAAAGCCGGCCACCACCGGCAGGGCCTCGGTGGCCGACTGGCCGGGGGCGTGCGGCTGCACGATGTGGCCACCGATCAGCCCGGTCTCGCGGAGCAGAACACCGCCGAGCACCGGCACGATGGTCTCTGCCGGAAACAGCCCCGCCGGATGGTCCACCAGCCAGCGCTGCAAGGTCTGGCGCTGAAACCGCTGCACGATAAACGGGCCACGATGGCGCGGCTGCGACGTCGGCAGACCATAGTAGTTGATCGCGTCGAGCACCGACCACGGCCCGGTGACACCCTCCGGCGTCCGGAAATAGACCGCCCGGATCGCCGGGTCGCGCAGCCACGCAATCCGCTCGGCAATCGCATCGTCGAAAGCCACGGCCTCACCCTCCCGCGGCGCCGGTATATCGTGAACTACCAGCAGCCAGGGGTCCATCCCGGCAGCCGTCAGCAGCTCGAACGTATTGGCCAAGCGCGTGCCCTGCCCAGGACAGGCCTGCAAGGCGACCCGCTGGAACACCTGATAGGCACAGCCATCGCGGCCGAGGAAGGCGCGGCTGATCGGATCGCCCAGCCCTTCAACTCCACCATACTCTCGGAACATCGTCCCGAAGAGCGCCGGGCCGGCCGGCGTGTCGTGCAGGTCCCGCACGTCAAACCCCTGGCCCTCCACGCCGGCCGCCTGCCGGACATACCGGCCAGCCGGCAGCGGCTGCGCCGGGCCTTGGCCACCCCCCGCTATGGCCCCGCCCGGCTGTGCCAAGAGCAGCACTAATCCCAGCAAGAGAGAGCCTAACCCTCCTCGCGACAGCGGCCGGCGCCCAAGCCCCGTTGCCGCACGACTCCCCCTCTCCACCATGTGGAGAGGGGGCCGGGGGGTGAGGCAATTCCCCCCTCTCCCCGTGGGAGAGGGCCGGGGTGAGGGCTGCCGGGGCGTGAGGCGTAGTCCCACTGTCGGCTGCATTGAAACGCTGCTGCCCATGTCGTTGTCACATCAGGGAAACTCGCCGCTGCCGCCGCGCGGCCGCCCGATAGTATCCTGCCAGGGCGAGCGCCAGCGTCCGAGCGATGCTAACGCTGCCAGCGGCAGACGGCAAGCTGCACTGGCCGCCCGGTCACCCGCGGCGCTGTTCGGACGGTACAATCAACTATGTCGCTGTGGGAAGAGCTAGTCGGCGCCTTGCCCGAGTCCTGGGACCAGATCAACGTATCCTGGGACCAATTCAATGCGGTTGACATCGCCTTATTGGTGATCGCGGCGCTCCTCACCATCCACGGCATGCGGCGCGGCTTCATCGCCTTAATCACGGGACTCGCATCCATCGTCGTCAGCGTGGTGCTGGCCATTCGCTTCTACCCGCTGGCCGCCGGCCTTATCCTCGAACAGTGGGAGCTATCGCCGCTGCTTGCGAACGGCGCCGGCTTCCTCGCGGTCCTAATCCTGTCTCAGATCGTGCTCGCCGTCGCACTGAATATCATTGCCGGTATGTTGCGCCCGCTACGCCCGTGGCTGGCGCCACTGATCGCGGCCGACCACCTGCTCGGCGCAATCCCCGGCTTTGTGCTGGGCGTTGTCGTCGCCGCACTGCTCCTGACACCGCTCCGCGTCCTCCCCCTGCCCAGCACGGTCCAGCAGTCGGTCCAGGAGTCGGCCCTTGCCGGCCACCTCACCCGCGCGACGGCGGCAGCCCTCCCCCAAATTGAGTCACTCTTCGGCCGAGCCATCTTGAGCACGATGGGCTTGCAGCGCCAGGGCATTGTCGAGTACGGGGAAAGCTTCCGGTTCGGTCCCTTCCCGCTTTCGGATCTACAGGTAGACGCGGCAGCCGAAACTCGCTTGCTCGCGCTGGTCAACGCCGCCCGCGCCCGCGAGGCACTCCCGCCGCTGGTGATGGACCCCGCTCTGCGCGTAGTCGCGCGTGCCCACAGCGCCGAGATGTTCCGGCTCAACTACTTCTCGCATCGCTCACCCGTCACCGGTAGTCCGGCAGATCGTATCCGCCAGCAGAATATCCCCTATCGCGTTGCCGGCGAAAACCTGGCCTATGCCCCATCGGTAGATGTGGCGCATGCCGGCTTGATGAATAGCCCCGATCACCGCCACAATATCCTGGCCGCCGAATATGGCAAAGTCGGCATCGGCGTAGTCTCGGGCGGCATCTACGGCAAGATGTTCACGCAGAACTTCACGAATTAGCACCGCAACGGTCCGCCTACCCCGCACAGCCGGACCTATTCCTCGAACGCCCATGCTTTGACAGACGGCGCGAGAGATTTATACTCGACATATCCCCTACTCGCCGGCCGGCGCCGGTCGCGGGGAGCCTTTCCTGCCGCCGCCGTCGGCACCGCGCCGGTCCAACGGGCATCTGCACAGGATAACGGAATAACCAAGCAACAGGAGAGCTTGATGGTGATAGCAACTGCGGTGAGATTGGCGACCCGCATGGCCGACCTCGGCACGGAATCGGCCTTTGAGGTACTCGCGCGTGCCCGCCAACTGGAGCGCGAAGGGCACCATATCATCCACATGGAGATCGGAGAGCCGGATTTCCCGACGCCACAACACGTCAAGGACGCCGCCAACGACGCTCTCGCGGCCGACGAGACCAAGTACGGACCGTCGGCCGGCATCATGCCCTGCCGTGAAGCGGTAGCAGACTACGTATCCGAGACACACGGCGTGCCGATCACACCGGAGCAAGTCGTCATCACGCCCGGCGCCAAGCCCCCGATCTTCTACGCCACTCTCGCCCTCGTTGACGAGGGTGACGAGGTGTTGCTGCCCGACCCCGGCTTTCCGATCTATGAATCCGTGGTCGCGTTCGTGGGCGGCCGGCCCATCTCCGTGCCCCTCAGCGAGGCCAACGAGTTTCGGTTCGAGGTCGCGGAGCTGGAGCGGCGCATCACCTCGCGGACGAAGATGATTGTCCTCAACTCCCCGCAGAACCCCACCGGCAGCGTCCTCACCGCCGAGGATGTCGCGGGCATTGCGAATCTCGCCCGTGAGCACGATCTCTGGGTCATCAGCGACGAGATCTACTCGCGCCTGCTGTTCACGGGCGACGCGCCGAGCATCCTGTCCGAACCGGGGATGGCCGAGCGGACGGTGTTGGTGGACGGCTTCTCCAAGGCGTACTCAATGACCGGCTGGCGCCTCGGTTACGGCGTGATGCCCGAAGACGTAGCCGACGCCATGGCCCAGCTCCAGAACAACTGCTCGTCTTGCACCACGACGTTCGTGCAGCACGCCGGTATCGCCGCGCTTCACGGACCACAGGACTCGGTTGACGAAATGGTAGCCGCCTTCCGGAGCCGGCGCGATCTGGTCGTCGGGCGCCTGAATGAAATGCCCGGCGTCCACTGCCTCTCTCCACATGGCGCCTTCTATGTCTTCCCGCGCGTCGAGGTGCCGGGCCTCACGAGCAAAGAGATCGCCGACTATCTCTTGGAACGTTCCGGTGTGGCCATCCTCGCCGGTACCGCGTTCGGCGCCGCCGGCGAGGGCTACCTGCGTCTCTCCATCGCCACGGCTACCGAGCAGTTGGAAGTCGGCCTGGACCGGATCGCGCAAGGGCTGACCGAGCTACGTGCCGGCCAGCGGCTGTAGCTCGGCCCCCCGTCCTCGTCCTCCTCCGTTGCGAGAGGGGAGGGAACACGCAGTCCCCCCGCCACAGCGGGGGGACTATAGGGGGGTATTTGTACGGCGGCCGGTAATGGTGCTAGGATAAAGGCAGGTGGGCCGCGCGTCCGCTGTTCAGGTCTACCTGCCTGTGACGCGCGCCTCTAGCAAGTAGTCCGCTCGGTCAGCAACTGACTTTCGCTCGGCGGCGACCGCGCACACGCGCGTAGCTCTGGGGTACCGGCGGGACAACCGCCGCCATTCCCTCGCCGATATGGGCCGGTCCCACCACACGGGGCCAAAGTAGGCAACCATGGCGACAGAAACCGCACCAGGCTCTACGGATACCATCACGGACAAGGCCGCACAGTATTTAGAAGCGATCTACCTGCTGATCTCGGAGGGCCGCCCCGCCATCGCCGCACGGGTCGCCGAGATCGTCGGAGTCACGCCGCCGACGGTGCTGGGCACACTCCGCCGCTTGCAACAGCAAGGCCTCATCCGCCTGACCCAGCGCAAGGAAATCCAGTTGACCGAGGAGGGACATGCGTTCGCCGAGCGGCTCATGCGCCGGCATCGCCTGATGGAGCGCTTCCTCACCGACGTGCTCGGCTTGGATTGGCGTCAGGCGCACGAAGAGGCCGAGCGCCTGGAGCACGCCGTATCCCCCATTCTGGAGGAGCGACTGGCGGCGGTGCTCGGCGACCCGGCCACCTGCCCCCACGGCAACCCGATCCCCGGCAGCCGGAGCGCCAGCCTGCTCGACCTCTCGCCCCAAATGCGACTCAGCGAATGTTCCGTCGGTCAAGCCGCGACCGTGATCCGCATCGAAGAAGCTGCCGAGTGGGACCTCGACTTACTGACCTTCCTCGAACGCCATCAGATCAAGCCGGGCAAGACGCTCGACATTCTCGACGTGGCCACTTTCAATGACACCATTACCGTCGCCAGCGCGGATGGCGACGTGGTGCTCGGCAACAAGGCCGCCGAGCGCGTTTGGGTTCACCCCAAAACCGTAGCCGCCGAGGACGCCAGCGTCGTGCGCGAGCCGGTCGCCGCCGGTTAGTAGCGTTTATGTCAAGCTCAGCGCAGTTCCCGCTCGTGCCTCCGTATGAACGCCGCCAGTAGTTCAGTTGATCGGCCGTGGTGGTGGCCGGACTACCGTCGGTTACTGCGGCTGAACTGGACTTGGATCGCCGCAGCGGGGGCTATCTTTCTCTTCGGCTGTCTCGTAGGTTTCGCCAGCGCCCGCGTTGCGCCGGAGAGGACTCTTGAAGTCGTGGAACCGGTCTTCAGCCAGCTCGAAACGCTCGCCGCGCAAGTCCTGGCAAGCGATAACCCGCTCATCCGCTCCGGACTGATCTTCGCAAACAACGCTCGCGCCTCGGTGCTGACCTTACTGCTCGGCGCCGGCTTTGGTCTCGTGCCACTCGGCGTCCTGCTCACCAACGGCTCCATTATCGGCCTGCTCATCGGTTTCGGCACCGGCACACCGCTCCCGGACCTGCCCGACCTGCCGCGCGACCCGCTGTTTTTTGCTGCGGCGCTCTTGCCGCACGGGATTATCGAGCTACCGGCCGTGTTGGTCGTCGCTGCGTGGGGCCTTAAGCTCGGTCTGGCGCCGTGGCTCCCGTCCGCGGCAGGCGCCCGCACCGCCATCTGGCGCACAACCGCCCGCGAATCCCTCCAGATTCTTGTGCCGGTGCTTGTCCTGCTCCTCATCGCTGCGGTGATCGAAGCAAACGTCACGTTGGCCCTGGTGCAATGGCTACAAGGCTAACGCCTGTGCGGCGCCCTGGCCGCACCGCCTCCGGCTCACTCCCCTCTCCACATGGTGGAGAGGGGGCGTGGGGTGAGGCACGACTATATCTGGTACATCCCGCGCTCAAAGCCATCGAGCAGCAGCAGGTAGCTGGTGCCGACCACCCCCTCCTCGGGGTTGCGGACCCGCACACGCACCCGGCCGCCGGCGTAGCGAATCAGCACCTCGCGGTCGCCGATCTCCTCCAGCACTGCCACCGGGTCGTTGGGATACCGACAGAGCAGCTCCGGCACCCTCGTGTCTCCCACGTAAATGCGGCCCACATTCCATTCCGGCAAATCAGCAACGGCACCTGTCGTCACGGTGTCCTGCTCCGTACTCATCATTCCCCTCCGTCACGCTCCGACTCGCAACTCTCGGCTTTCTATAGACCCTGGCGGTTAAACGATAGCATTCATGGCGATGGCGGTATCGTAGGGACCCCACACCTAGACTGCGGCTTGCGCCGCAATCCAAGCTACCCGTCCCATTTTGAGCCAATAACGACCTGTGAGCTGCCAGCCTCCCAAGAGCAGATGTGCAGACGCGCCCTAGCTCTGGCCGTCTGCGTGGTGTAGTGATGTATAGATGTATAATGGCGCCAGACCGGTGCAGCCGACGAGCGGGAGGAGCACGAGCGATGCATAAGCCAACAAGGGCCGGACCCCTCGGACTCTGCTCAGGATTGCTGCTGCTCTGCGTGGCGCTTTTCCTAGGAGTGCCATCAGCGTGGGCGGCGGACTGCAAGTTTGTCCTCGGTTTCGCCACGCTCAAGGCCCTGATTGACGAGGCGGAAGGGCCGGAGAAGGTCGGGCAATGCCTGGAAAATGAGCGTTTCAGCCCTGAGAAAGGTGCTGCCCTCCAGCGGACCACCGGCGGCCTCCTGGTGTGGCGCAAGGCGGATAACCGGACCGCTTTCACCGACGGCTATCGCACGTGGATCAATGGCCCCTACGGCTTGCAAGTGCGGCTGAACACCGAGCATTTCGACTGGGAAGTGCCGGCCGCCTTGAAGCTAGAGGTGCTGAAGAACGCCGAGTACCTCTCCGAGTGGCCGACCGGCGGGAAGGCCAAGCTGACCGACGGCATGTTCTTCGAGCCTTACGAGCCAGGCTCGGCCAGCGGCATCTACCTCTTCCTGAGCGAGGACGTTGCGTATGGCGACCTGAATAGCGACGGTGCTGCCGATGCGGTCGTCATCCTGGACGCCAGTGGTGGCGGCAGTGGCACCTTCCGGTACCTGGCTGCCGTCGTCAACGAGGCGGGGCAGCCGCGGCACGTCGCGTCGGCCTTGCTCGGTGATCGCGTTAGGATTGAGTCCCTGGCGATCCAGGACGGCCGGATCATCGTGGGGCTGATCGGTCACGGGCCGGGCGACGGGGCTTGCTGCCCGACTCAGGAACAGACCCGCGTGTTCCAACTGACTGGCGATACCCTGGAGGGGGTGCCCCTGACGCTACAGCAGCTCAAGAACGCCGAGTACCAATCCGAGTTCCCGACCGGCGGCAAGGCCAAACTGACCGATGGCAGCTTCTTCGAACCATTCGAGCCGGGGTCGGCCAGCGGCGTCAGGATCACCCTGAGCGAGCACGTCGCGTTCGGCGATCTGAATGACGACGGTGTTGACGATGCTGCCGTCGTCCTGATCGCCGATCCTGGCGGCAGTGGCACCTTCCGGCACGTGGCCGCTGTCATCAATGAAGGCGGCGAACCACGGCACGTCGCGTCTGCGTTCCTCGGTGATCGCGTCAAGGTCGAGTCGCTCGCGATCCAAGACGGCGAGATCGTCGTGCAGTTGATCGGTCACGGTCCGGAGGACCCGCTTTGCTGTCCGACTCAGCAAGTACGCCGCGCGTTCCAGTTGGTCGGCAGCACGCTCGAGGAGGCCCCATCAATCGTGGACGTGCTGTGGCACTGGGAGCGCTTCGAGGACACGCGCGGCTCGTCTTGGGACATCACCGTAGCCGACCCGCAGAAGTACACGCTGCGGCTGCTGCCCGGCGGCACCTTCCAGGTGAAAGCCGACTGCAACACGGGGAGCGGGGCGTACAAGCTTTCCCGTGGCAGCATCAGCCTAGATTTGCGAGTGCTCACACGCGCCGCGTGCCCGCCGGAGTCGCTCTCCCAGACGTACCTCACCCGACTCGGTGAGGTAGTGACCTACGTCCTCCACGAGGGCAAGCTGGTCCTGAACTTGAAGATAGATGGCGGCAATATGGTCTTCGCCAAGGGTGGGTTCGCGCCGCAGTCCTGATCGACGGCCAAACCCGGACCAGCCACCATCATCAGCAGTGCCCGGAGGCGGCGCCCGGCGCAGGTATACTGAGCCAGCCCTGCTCGCTGGGAGGTATCCACACCCATGGCTGCCAATGACCGGCCCAACCTACTGCTCATCATGTCCGATGAGCACGCGCCCATGTTCAGCGGCCCCTACGGCCATCCCCTGGTCCAGACGCCCAACCTGGATCGCCTCGCCGCCGAGGGTGTCGTCTTCCAAAACGCCTACTGCAACTCGCCGCTCTGCACCCCTTCCCGCATGTCCTTCATGACCGGGCGGTACGTCCACCACGTCGGCGCGTGGGATAACTCCATGCCCATCCCCTCCGACGCAGTGACCTGGGCACACCGGCTCCGAGCCGTCGGCTACGATGTCGTCCTGTCCGGCAAGCAACACTTCTACGGGCCGGACCAGCTCCACGGCTTCCGGGCACAGCTGGCCCGCGATCTGCACGCCGAGCGCCACCACCCCATCTTCGACTGGTCGGAGGGCATTCAGGAAGCGCCGCAACCGTGGGGAGCACTGGAGGCCGCCGGACCAGGCACCACCGAGGAGATCGAGGTGGACGACCAAGTCGAGGCCGCCGCGCTCGACTACCTGCGCGACCCGGCCCGGCAGCGGCAGCCCTGGGCGCTCAACGTCTCCTTCATGGCACCCCACTTCCCCTTCGTCGTCCCCCAGCGCTTCTGGGACCTCTACTCTCAAGCAACGGTGGACATGCCGACGATCCCACCGGGCCACCTCGACAACCAGCACCCGGTCTACCGGCGCTTACGCCGCATGTTCGGCATGGCGGATTACTCCGAGGAGCTGGTCCGCCGGGGCCGCGTCGGCTACTACGGCCTCATTACCTACCTCGACGAGAAGATTGGCCGGCTGCTTGATGCGCTGGAGGAAACCGGACAGCGCGAGAACACCGTGATCGCGTACTTCAGCGACCACGGTGAGATGGCCGGCGAGCATGGCATGTGGCGCAAGTCCAACTTCTACGAGCAATCGGTGCGCGTGCCGCTCCAGCTGGTCTGGCCGGGGCACGTCCCGGCCGGCCGGCGAGTCAACGGGGTGGTCTCGCTGGTGGACCTCGTAGCGACCATCGTCGAGGCAGCCGGCGCCTCACCAGAGGGCGTTGATGGTGATAGTCTGCTCGCGCTGGCTAGAGGCGAGGCAGCAGAGTGGAAAGACGAGGCCTTCTCGGAGTATCTGGCGCACGGGGTCGCGCGGCCAATGGCCATGCTGCGGCGCGGACAATACAAGCTGAACTATAGCCTGGACGACCCGGTGGAGCTGTACGACTTGGCAAGCGATCCTGGGGAGTTCCAGGACCTGGGAAACGACCCGGCGTATCAAGGCATCCGCGAGGAGTTGCGAAAGACGCTCCTGACATACTGGGACCCGGTAGCCTTGGAGCGGCGGGTGCGACAGAGTCAGCGGGACCGAATGCTGATCCGTGCCGCCGAGACCGGCGGGGCGGACGAAGGCAGCGCCCAGCAGCAGTGGTATGCTTCCGACTCGGCTGGCGGCCCACCGAACTGAGGGGGATGTCCCCCCTATGCTCCCCTCGCTCCACAGGGGGACAGTCTATTCCCTCCCCCGTCGCAACGGGGGAGGGTTAGGGAGGGGGCTAGTCAACCATCCTTGTTGCAGACACCACCGTAAGGAGCAGACGACGATGACCGTACCTGCCAGTGTCCTCACCGACGAGATCACGATGGACTTTGCCGATGCCGTGCGGACCGCCGCCGATGCCGGCCTCGGCTACGTGGACGTTCGCGGCGTATGGGGAGGCTTCTTGCACGCCGTGCCCCGGTCACGCTGGTCGGAGATGCAATCCATCCTCGACGATCACGGCGTCAAGCTGGGCACCATCCAATCGAACTTCGGCAAGTGCCCTATCGAGGGGCCGGAGTACGACGAGCATCGCGCCTTCCTGCCGACGCTCATCGAGCAAGCCCACTACTTCGGCACGACGGTCATCCGCACGTTCCCCTTCTGGCAACCCGACCGGGAGAGCCAAGCTGCCGTGCGCCCCAACCTGGAGCCGACCCTGCCCCAGATCGTGCGCCAGTTCCGGCCCGCCGCCGAGTTGGCCGAGCGGGAAGGCGTGACCCTCGCGCTGGAGCCGGAGCGTTCGACCTACGGCGGCAGTCCCAGCGAGGTCCGGCGGATCATTGACGCGCTCGACAGCCCGGCCGTCAGGATCGCCTGGGACGTGGACAACGGCTGGCCCTACGAGCCGATCTTCCCCAACGCCTGGGAGCAGGTGCAGGGCTATGTCGTCAACGTCCACGTCAAGGACCGGACGTTCGCACCGGAGCACCCCGAGGGACTCAATCGGGGGCTGAAGACCCTGCTCGGCACGGGTGCGCTGCCGTGGCCGCAGGTGATCCGCTCCTTGCACGAGTCGGGGTACCGCGGCCTCTATAGCATCGAAACGCATCTCGGCAAGACTGGTACCTACGGCTACCAGAAGCTCAAGGCAGCGACGATCTGGTACATGTACGCCTTGCGCGAGCTACTGGAAGAGGCCGGCCTCGATGCCGCGTAGCGGACCGGGCCGGAGCGCCTGTAGGGGCGCGATTGATCGCGCCCTCTGGTCAAGTCAGGGGCCGGCTCTGGGCGTCATGAATGACGCCCCTACCCAGTGACCCGAGGTATCCTAAATTTCGCCCTAGTGCCCAGGTGTTGACAGGGGAGCAAGCAAACATGGAGGTAATCGGGGCTGTCCTGGTCATAGCGACCATTTTCGGCGGAGTGGGCTATATCGTGCGGACTGTCATGACCGAGCGCACCAAGCGGCTTTCTATGAGCCAGGAAACGCCTCCTGAGGTCCACGAGCGCCTCACACGGATCGAAACCCGCCTCAGCGACATCGAGTCTAGGCAGCATCAGTTACAAACCACGCAGGAATGGCAGCAGAAGCTCTTGGAGCGCTCGGACTAGGTGCCGGCCCCCCTATGGCCGCCCCGCTGCGGCGGGAGGACGGGGCTGATGGCCGGGGCAGTGGGATGTACGAGGTAACAGACTGTGACATACCGTCAAGAGTGAGGAGCAAGCAGCTATGGAGGTGGTGTATCTCCTGGCAGTCATTTTCATTGGCGTAGGCTATATCGTGCGAACGGTTATGGTCGAGCGCACAAAGCGGCTTGCCGCCAGCAAGGAGACGCCGCCAGAGATCCAAGAGCATCTGGCACGGATGGAAGCACGTCTCGGTGAGATCGAGGCCAGACAGGATCAACTGCAAGCCGCCCAGGAGTGGCAGCAGAAACTCCTGGAGCGCTCGGATTAGGCCGGAGTGAGGAGCAAGCAGCCGTGGAGGTCATTAGCGTTCTCATCCTCCTAGTCCTGCTCGTTACAGCCATTGGCGGCAGCGCCGCCTATATCGTGCGGACTGTCATGACCGAGCGCACGAAACGACTGCTCGGCAGCAGGGAAACGTCGCCGGAGGCCCACGAGCGCCTGACACGGATCGAAACCCGCCTCGGCGAGATCGAGGCCCGGCAGCACCAGCTACAAACCACCCAGGAGTGGCAGCAGAAGCTCTTGGAGCGCTCGGATTAGGCGCTGCCCCCCTATGGTCCCCCCGTCCCGACGGGGGGACGGCGACGCGCCCCTGACGCAACCGGCGGCCGAGCGGTGTTCCCTCCCCCGTCGGAACGGGGGAGGGCCAGGGAGGGGGCCAAGCAGCCAGTCCCGCCAGGCGGCGCGACACACAATTATGACCCGACAACCCTTGCAGCTACTCCGGCAGACGTTCGGCTACGATGACTTTCGCGGCTCGCAACGGGAGATCATTGACGAACTGATCGCCGGGCGCGACGCGCTGGTGCTAATGCCGACCGGCGGCGGCAAGTCCTTGTGCTATCAACTCCCGGCGCTGGTGCGCCCCGGCGTGGGGATCGTCATTTCGCCGCTGATCGCCCTGATGCAAGACCAGGTAGCCGCCCTGGCGCAGTTGGGCGTGCGGGCCGGGTACCTGAACTCCACCCTGGAGAGAGTTGCCGCCCGCCGGGTGGAGCAGGCGCTGCGGGCCGGAGAGCTCGACCTGCTCTACGTTGCCCCGGAGCGCCTGACGCAAGAACGCACGCTGGCGTTGCTGGAGCAAGTAGCTATCGCGCTGTTCGCCATTGACGAGGCCCACTGTGTCTCGCAGTGGGGGCACGATTTTCGAGCCGACTACTTGCAGCTCAACCTGCTGCAAGAGCGCTTTCCACAGATACCCCGCATCGCCCTCACCGCGACCGCCGACGCCCGCACTCGCGCCGAGATCGTCGAGCGTCTTGCGTTGGAAAACGCCAGCCACTACATCAGCGGCTTTGACCGCCCGAACATCCAATACCGCATCACGCAAAAGCGAACCGCGCGGCAACAACTGCTGCAATTCCTGCGCCGCGAGCACGTCGGCGATGCCGGTATCGTCTATTGCCTGACCCGCAAAAGCGTCGAGAGCGTGGCCGCGTGGCTCCAAGAGCAGGGTTTCAACGCCTTGCCCTACCACGCCGGCCTGCCGGCCGAGACACGCCACCGGCATCAACAGCGTTTCTTGCGCGAGGATAGCGTCATCGTGGTGGCGACGATTGCCTTCGGCCTCGGCATAGACAAGCCGGACGTGCGGTTTGTCGCCCATCTCGACCTCCCCAAGAGCATCGAGGCCTACTATCAGGAGACCGGCCGTGCGGGCCGCGACGGGCAGCCGGCCACCGCCTGGATGGCCTACGGGCTGCAAGACGTGGTCAAGCTGCGGCAGCTACTGGACGCCTCCACCGGCAGCGAGGAGCACAAACGGGCGGAACGTTACAAGCTGGACGCCTTGCTGGGGCTGTGCGAGATCACCACCTGTCGCCGCCACGCGCTACTGCGCTATTTTGGCGAGCACAGCCCCGATCACTGCGGCAACTGCGATGCTTGTCTCGCGCCGGTGGAGACCTGGGATGGCACCATCGTGGTTCAAAAGGCGCTCTCCTGTGTCTTCCGCACCGGGCAGCGCTTTGGCGTCATGCATCTGATTGACGTGCTGCGTGGCAAGGAAACGGAGAAGGTGCAGCAGCACGGCCACGGTCGGCTCTCCACGTTCGGCATCGGCACGGAGTTGGACGACACGCAATGGCGCTCGGTATTTCGGCAGTTGGTCGCGCGGGGCTACCTCCATGTTGACATTGCCGGCTATGGCGCGCTCCAACTCACGGTGAGGAGCCGACCGCTGCTCCGCGGGGAAGAGTCCATTTACCTGCGCCGCGATCTCCCGGAGAAAGTCGTGCAGCCCCGCCGCGAGCGTCGCGAGCGGCAGCTTTCCGCCAGCGATCAGGCGCTGTTTGAGGCCCTCCGCCAACGTCGCTTGTCCATCGCCCAGGAGCAGGACGTACCCGCCTACGTAATCTTCCACGACGCCACGCTCATGGACATGGCGCACCACCGCCCGCTTGAGGCGGCACAGCTTCTGGGGATCAACGGCGTCGGACGGCGCAAGCTGGAGCGCTATGGCACGGCCTTCCTGGACGTAATCCGCGAGTTCGAGGCGGCGCCGGCCGCGGCTGGCTCGGAGCAGAAGGACCGATGACCGCACGGAGCAACCTGCTCGTCATCTTCGGTGACCAGCACCGCGGCGAGGCGCTCGGCTGCGCCGGCAACCCCGACGTGCAGACACCCGCGCTCGACCGCCTGGCGGCCGAGGGGGTGCGGTTCACCCATGCCTACGCCAATACGCCGGTCTGCACGCCGAGCCGCGGCAGCCTGCTGACTGGCCAGTGGCCGCACCGGCACCGCGCCCTAAGCAATGACTTGCCGCTCGATGCCGGGCCGGACACCCCGGCCATCGCGCGGTCACTGCGGGCCGCCGACTACCGCTGCGGCTACATCGGCAAATGGCACATCGGCGGCTGGCCGCGGGACCGCTTCATCCCACCGGGACCGGAACGGCTCGGCTTCGACGACTTCTGGGCCGCCTGGAGCTGCGCCCACCGGTACTTCGAGCCGCGCTACCACCTGAACGACTCCGCCGTCGCCGTCGCGCCTACCGGCCGCTACGAGCCGGAGGTGCAGACCGACCTGGCCCTGTCGTGGCTGGGCGACCACTTGGAGCGCCACGACGCGCAGCCGTTCTGCCTGTTCCTGTCCTACGGGCCGCCGCACGATCCCTATTGGCCGGCGCCGCCCGGCCTCGCCGACCGCTACCGGCCGGAGGACTTGCGCCTACCCCCCAACTGCCCGGATACCCCGGAGGTTCGCCACGATCTCGCCGGGTACTACGCGCACATCACCGCCCTCGACGCCCAGATCGAGCGCCTGCTGTCGTTCCTGCGGGACGGCGGTGTGCTGGACGACACGCTCGTCGTCTTCACCAGCGACCACGGCGATATGCTCGGCTCGCACGGCCGCCGGAACAAACAAGTACCCTGGGAAGAGTCGGTCAACATCCCCTTGCTCATGCGCTTCGGCAACCGGCTGCCGCAAGGCACGACCGACGACCTGCTCATTGGGCTGGTGGATGCCACCCCGACCATCCTCGGTCTGCTCGGCCTACCCGTTCCGGAGGCGATGCAGGGCACCGACCTCTCGGACGCGATCCGCGGCCGCGGCGGCGCGCGGCCGACCTCGGTCTATCTGCAGGAGGCCCTCTGCTGCGACCAAGCCATGCAGGTCGGCGTCGAAACCTGGCGCGGTGTGCGGACGGCACGCTATACCTATGCCCGTGACCTCAACGGTCCCTGGGTGCTCTACGACAACGTGACCGATCCTTTTCAGATGCATAACTTGGCCGGCGATCCGACGGTAGACTCGCTGCAAGCGGCCCTCGAAACGGAGCTACAAGCCTGGATGGAGCGCCTCGACGATCCGTTGGAGGCGCCGGCGGCAGTACTCGCTCGCCATGGCCTGACCGAGGCGTGGGCCGCGCGCGAGGCCCATTTCCGACGCGGATAGGGCAGCCGGTTCCCTCGTCGCACGCGATACGAAAGGAGCGTAGACACCAATGACTGCCAGCAATGCCCGGCGCGGCCGGCCCAACATCCTGCTGATTGCCATCGATTCCCTGCGCCGAGACCACATGAGCTGCTACGGCTACCATCGCCTCACCACGCCGCACATTGATCGCTTTGCCGAGGATGCCACGCTCTTCGAGCAGACCTATTCCGCTCACATCCCCACCACGCCGGCCTATGCCTCGATGCTCACCGGCCGCGACTGTTTCGGTACCGAGGTCGTGGGGCTCCGGCACCGGGGCGGTCTGACGGAGAAAGTCACGACGCTCCCCGAAGTGCTGCGCGAGCAGGGCTACAACACGCTCTGCGTCGGGTTCAGCGGCAATCCCGCGTCGCGCGGCTTTGACCGCTACCTCGACTATCCCGCGTGGGGCGGGGACCGCGCGCGTGCCGAGGCACCCAAGGCCCAGCGGCTCAACGACGTGACGCAGCCGGAGATCGAGCGGCTGACGCAAGAGCCGGAGCCGTGGTTCATCCTCCTGCGCCACATGGACCCGCACACGCCCTACCTGCCGCCCTCGCCCTTCAACCGCCTGTTCTATCACGGCGACGAGTGCGATCCCGGGAACACGTCCATGGAGCCGGTCTTCGCGTTCAAGCCGTTCGCCGACTACTTCCGGTCGTGGATGCCGGAGGGGATCACGGATCGGCATTACATAGACGCCCAGTACGACGGCGCCGTGGCCTATATGGATGCCTGCATTGCCGCGCTCTTCACGCAGCTCGAAACGCTGGGGATCCTCGACGATACTATCGTGGTCATCAATGCGGACCATGGCGAAACGCTCTACGAGCACGAGTGCTGGTACGACCACCACGGTCTCTACGATCCGACGCTGATGGTTCCGCTCATCATTCGCTATCCGCGGCGCTTGCCCCGTGGCGCGCGCGTGTCCGGCTTCAACCAGCACAAAGACCTCATGCCCACGCTGCTCCAACTGGCCCGGATTAGGACGGATTTGCGCTTCGACGGTCAGTCGCTCCTGCGCTTGGTGCAGGGCCGACAGGCGAGCTTCGAGTCCGAGCTCTACATCACCGAATGCACCTGGATGCGGAAGCACGGCTGGCGCACGGCGCAGTGGAAGCTGATCGAGGCGCTAGAGCCGGACTTCCACGCCATGCCACCCGTCGAGCTATACAACCTGACCGAGGACCCGCTGGAAGAGCACAACGTCGCCGACCGCAACCCCGAGACGGTGGCGGCGCTGCGGGCACGGATGGCCGCCCACGTCGCCAAACGCGAGCGGCAGACGGGAATCACGAACCCCATGCTCACGCAAGGCGACTGGCACGGGCACGAGGACATTGACGCCTTCACCTCCAGCGAGCAGGCCTACAACACCCTCCACATCGGCGATGCTTCGGCCGCCCGCCGCCTCCAGGCCGAGTCGCGCAAGTAGCGCCATCCGCCCGGCCCTCGCAGAGATCCAGCCGATGCGCTATCGTTCCCAGCGCGACAACCGGACACAGGCTGAAGGGTGAGACATGAACGACGAGGAACTGTACTTGTTCGATCTACAGGGCTACCTGGTCATTGAGGGCGTATTGAGCACCGCAGAGGTGGCCGAACTCAACCGGCTGACGGATGAGCAGCAGCTCCCCCCACCGGCCGAGAGCATTGAGAGCCAGCGGTTCGGCGGTTTCTTGCTCTGGGGCGAGCCGTTCCGCACCCTGCTCGATCACCCCCGCATTTTGCCGTACTTAGAGGCGTTGCTGGGCGACGGTTTCCGCCTCGACCACTACTACGGCATTCACATGGCGACAAACACCGACGGGCTGCGGTTACACGGCGGGGGCACACCCTACGAGGCGGAGGAGTACTACATCTTCCGAGAGCGGATGTTCAACGGGCTTTCCGTCGTCACCTGGGCGCTCACCGATGCGCCACCGGGACAAGGGGGCTTCGCCTGCATTCCGGGCAGTCACAAGTCCAACTACCCCTGTCCTCGAGACATCCTCCGCTTCAAGCGCGACCCCGGCTGTGTGGCGCAGGTGCCGATGCGCTCCGGCGACGTGGTCATCTTCACCGAAGCGCTTACTCACGGCACACACCCCTGGACGGCCGCCCACCAGCGGCGCTCGCTGCTCTACAAGTACGCGCCCAAGCACCTCGCCTGGGGACGCTACGACCGGCACCGGAACGATGCTGTGTACGACCTGCTTTCCGAGCGCCAGCGCCGGCTCATGGAGCCACCCTACATTCCCGACCGCCAGCCGATTGTGGCGACCGAAGGACCTAAAGGCGTCTACGACTAGCGGCCGCAGACACCGCCTCCCGCTCGGCTGTTGGGTTCCAGCCCCCCTATGGTCCCCCCGCACTGCGGGGGGACGGGCGCAACATGTTGCGCCCCTACGGCTCGGCGCACTTCCTCTCTATCCGAAGGGGCCGGGGGTTAGGTGCGGCGCGTGAAGGTCCACCATCAATCGTTGATGATAAGAGGATATTGAAGGAGTCGGATGCTGTGAAAGAACCAGAGGTCTTTCTGATCGGCGAGACGAAAGTGCATGAGGCCGGTCTGCAAGCGTACCTGGCGCATATCGGTGCGCCCGACTGGCAGAGCGACGCCCCCGGCGATGTCGAACTGTTGAGCGAGGTGATGGCGCGGTCCTGCTACCGCAGCTTCGGTACCGAACTCAACCCCAACGTCACCAGGGTACGCGGGAGCAACAAAGCGCACCTGGCCAACCTCATCAAGGTCAAGCACGGGAGCACCTTGGAGCACGCCTGGCTGAACTTCATGTTTTGCGACGTGAGCCGGGTGGTCACGCACGAGTTGGTGCGCCATCGAGCGGGTACGGCGGTATCGCAAGAGAGCCTGCGGTTTGTGCGCCTGACCGACGACCTCGACGGCTACGTGCCGCTCGTCATCCGCGAAACACCGGAAGCGATGGAGCTGTTCTGCCGGACGTTCGACCAGCTCGGTGCTCTGCAAATGCGGCTCACCGACCTGCTCAACGTGGATGCCTTGCCCTTCTCCGAGAAGAAGCAGATCACGTCGGCCATGCGCCGGCTCGCGCCGATTGGCCTGGCTACGAACATCGGCTGGAGCGCCAATATCCGGGCCGTGCGCCACGTCATCGAGATGCGGACGGCGCCAGGAGCAGAGGAAGAGATCAGGCTGCTGTTCGCCAAGGTGGGGGCGCTATGCATCGAGCGCTTTCCACACCTGTTCGGCGATTATCGAGTCGAAGAGGTGGACGGCTTCCCTTGGTACCGCACCGAGCACCCCAAGGTCTAGGTTGACAGGACTGGGGGTTGTTGGTCTGAACCTAGGTGAAGAGGTCGGGGTTATCCAGGACCCAGGCGAGCAGGGACTCGATGCCCTCTTCAACGCCTACTTGGGGCTGCCAGCCGAGATCACGGGCCGCCTTGGCGATATTGGCAATGAAGACACGCTGGTCGCCGGGCCGCCACTCCCCAAACCGCAACTCCAGGCGGCGCTGCAAGCGATCCTCTATCAGCGCCACCAGCTCCAGCAGCGAGATCGTGTTGGCCGGCCCGCCGCCGACGTTGTAGACCTGTCCTGCGATCCGGTCAATGCGCTCGATGGCCCGCTCGTAGAGGGCGAGTAGGTCGGAGACGTAGAGGACATCGCGCACCTGTTTGCCGTCTCCGTAGATGGTCAGTGGCTCGCCGAGCATAGCGGCGATACAGAACCAGGCCATAAAGCCTTGATCCTCCACGCCAAGCTGCCGGGGGCCGTAGATCGTGCATTGCCGCAACACGACGGTGGGGAGGCCATAAATGCGCGCGTAGTCCACGACATACTGATCGCCGGCTCCCTTGGAGCAGCCGTAGGGTGAGTGAAAGTCCAAGGGGCGATCCTCGGCGATCCCGTCGGGACAGTCCCGATAGGCATAGCGGTCATCCCGCTCGACGACGACCACGTCCGTCAGGCCACCATAGACCTTATTCGTCGAGGCATAGAGCAACGCCCTGAGACGAGGGAGACGGCGGGCCGCCTCCAGGACGTTGAAGGTGCCGAGCGCATTGGTCTCGAAGTCCTCTCGCGGGTCCTCCACCGAGGTGGTCACGGCGGTCTGTGCCGCGAGGTGCAGGACAGCCTCGATGCCCGGGTGGGCCCGAAACGCAGCCGCCACCGCCGCGGCATCCCGAATATCCGTCCGCGAGAACACCAGATCGCCACCAAGTCCCTGGAGCCAGGTGAGGTTTTTGTCCGTGCCGCGCCGTCCGAGGTTGTCGAGTGCGATGACGCGACGGCCCTGAGCGAGGAAGTGCGCGACGGCGTTACTGCCGACAAAGCCGGCACCACCGGTAATCAGAATCGTCACGTATCAAGCCTCGTTGGCGGGTTGGATCTACCCTTTCAGTCCCCTATGGCCCCCCCTGCGGAGCGGGGGGACGTGGATTCCCGCTTGCGCGGGAATGACGGGTGACCATCCGGCGCCTGCCACCGGCCCAACAGGACGAGCACCGCCGCGCTCACCAGCGCCGCCACAGGTGTTCGGACCCGCGACCGATGGGAGCGTCGTGCTCGCGCTTTGGGCCCGGGGCGCGGGGGTGGCCAACCGGACCGCTGGCGATCAAAGCCGACGACGAGTCGCCGCGACAGGAAGTAGCCCCAGAGGCTGTTCGGATTGTTCACGAGCCAGTCGAGGCAGACATGGCCGACCCACGCAGCGATCAGAGGCGCTACCCACGGTGGGCCGCGCTGGCGGCGCCACAAATAGAGCAACAGAGGCAGCTCCCATCCGTGGAGGGGGAGGATAATCCGCTTCCGATAGTCGAGCCGGCCCCCGCTCGCCAGCCAGTCCACGACGTGATCGAGGTCAACGAGCACGCCGGCCGCGCACGCCGCCACCGCACCGCGCCACCCGGCTCGCGGCCAGGCCAGCGCGATCACCGGCAACGTAGCGAGGGCGTGCCAGGGTGGATAGGCCATTGGTGCCGGAGCATAACTGTAGCAGGTAACACCGGTGAGTAAGCGGTGCTCGCCGTGACAGCGACGAACAAGCCTGTAAGATAGGCCCGGAGACGTGCCCACACAGCAACGCCCGCGCTGGCGAGATGGCGGCTGACTGTTGCTGGGGGTCGGGAGGAGCGCGATGAGCAACGTACCGATGACTCGCTCGGAAGAGGCCCTCGCCCAACTGGAAACCACGCATGGTTATGCCGCAACTTTCGTCGAGCGCGCCGATGGGAGCATCTTGCAACTCTCCGGCACGAACTTCACTACTTCCAGCGATGGCGGCCTGACGTGGTCGGAGCCGTTCCAGTGCCGGGACACGAACGGCGATCTCGTAGGGGATGGTGGCATGTCGCTGGTGCGTTTGGCGGGGAACGGCATCGGGCTTTCGGCGGTCCGCCATACCCCCGCCGAGATGGGAAGCCGGTCGCGGCTGCTGTTCTGGCGCTCGGACGACGGCGGCCAGACGTGGACGCCACCGGTAGCGGCGACGCCGGAGGGACTGAATAGCTCGGCCTATCACGACACGATGATCCGCACGGCGTCGGGACGCCTGATCCTGCCCGTGTACTGCTCGATGGGACAGCAGGCCGCCGTGGGTGAGGGAGCAATGCCCCGTCCAGGCAAGCTGCTCCGCGGCCAGTGGGTCGAGACGAACGCCCACTTTTTCGACCGAGGAGCGACCTGCTCGTATGTGTGCTACTCGGACGACGAGGGGCGCACGTGGCAACGCAACAAGGATGGCGAACTGATCGTGCTGCTGGACGGGAACGCCATCTTCAGCTACACCAACGAGCCGTCCGTCGCGGAGGTCGCGCCGGGGAAGCTGTTGATGTTCTTGCGTACCGGGCTGGGCCGTGTCTTTCAAGCGTGGTCGTTCGACGACGGTGAGACCTGGACGCGGCCGGCGCCAACCTCGCTGGCCACATCCACCGCTCCGGCCAAAATCCGCACTCTGCCGAACGGGCACCTGCTGGCCGTCTGGAACCAGCAGAGCGAGACCGAAATAAAGCAGGGCTACATCCGCTCGCGCATCTCGTCGGCCATCAGCCGAAACGGCGGGAGCGTCTGGGAGTTCTTTCAGAACGTGACCTCCATACACGAGGAGACGCGCGTGGAGCCGGGGCCAATCCGGCCGGTTCGGCCGGCCGAGCACTACCTGGCGCCGGGGGTGCCCGCTCCGGAGCGGGAGGGCGAGCACATTACGCCGGCCGAGGAGCTGGTCACGATGACCTATCCGGCCGTCCTAGTGCTGAAGGACCGGGTCATCATTGCCCACCGCTACCGCGAATACCGCGAGCATCCTACCCGCGCAGAAATACTCGTGAGCAATCCGCAGCCAGGAGCACACGGATTCATTCAGAAGCTGAAGGTGCTGCCGCTGCGCTGGTTCTATGGCGGCAAAGAGTCGGCGGAAAACACGTTCATTCCCCGCGCGGAGATGCCAGCCACGCCGTAGGGAGCGGATCGTGCCACCATTCACTGTCCCCGGCCCGATACCATGCCCATACATACGTGTTGGCGGCTCTTCGGCAGCCGGGTGGATAATGGATGAGACAGCCGCTACCGATCTCTTCCAGTAGCCAGGAGGATAGTTGTGGTTCAGACGAAGCAGGCACCCAGCGTAAGTAGCGATCCATCAGTGGCCAGAAGACTACAGGCGATGGCAGAACCTGCGATTCGATCCTACATCTCGTCTGTCAAGGCCGAGTACCAGCAGTACGCGCTGCCCCTGGAGGAAGGACGGAAAGTGATTGATGCGGCCATGGGAGAGAAGACCCTAACCGAAGTCCTGTACGAACTGCGGCAAGGGTAGCTTGATGTATGGCACTCTACTACTTGGACACCTCGGCATTGGTGAAGCGGTATCGCACCGAACGCGGCACGGAGGTCATGGCAGCGCTCTTTTCTCACCAGACTCTGGATAACGCGTTTATCACTTCTCATCTCACTGTCCTGGAGGTCGAGGCCGTCGCAGCAAGAGCGGTAGGAGCACGTCTGCTTACGCAGAGAGCGCACGGAACCCTGCTGCGATTGTTTAATGAGGATCTGGAGCGGCGATCACTGTGCTTCCCTTCACCAGTGCTGTTCTATCCGAGGCGATTGGTGTAGCGCGACGGTATACCCTCCGGGCCGGTGACTGCATCCACCTCGCCACGGCGTTACGGACAACACAGGCTATGTTGGCAAATATAGTGTTTGTTACCAGCGACAGGGAATTGTATCGGGCTGCTCGGAGGGCCGGATTTACGCCGCTTAACCCTGAAGACGAGCAGGCCCTCGATAGGCTGCGGAGTTGGCGGCAAACACAGTAGAGCTAAGGCAGTATCTTCGACAGAATGTCTGCGTATCGAGTACAGGGAGCCGACGGGCGGTTACATTGTCCGGGGGACGGTGCCTAGCTCGTCCTTGAGGCGGGCTTCGATGTCGTCCACCCGGAGCGTGTTGGCCGGCCACTCGGCTGGCGGTAACTGGGACAGGCGGAGCAGCAGGCGAGCAAGCAGGCCCACGTACTCGCGTAGCTCGCGCGGTCGGACCTTGTCGGCCGTATCGCCCGGCTCATGGTGAAAGTCGGCGTCGGGGTGCCGCCCGACGAACCGCCAGCGCCAGGGCAACGCGGACGGAATGCCGCGGCGAGCAAACGGAAACCAGTCGCTACTGGCATCCAGATGCGCCAGCACGTGGCACTGCAAGCCTTCGCCGAGCGTATCGAGCGTGCCCTGGATCAGCGGACGCAGATGGGGGAATTGCAGGACTATCCCCTTAATCGGGCCGGCGGCTAGCTCATCTAGGTTTAGGGCGAGGCGGGGCAACGGCCCGGAGCTATGGTGCCGCGCGACGTAGGCGTATGAGCCTTGGAGTGCCTGCTCCTCGGCGCCGAAGGTGAGAAAGCGGATGCTGCACCCCGGCGCGACACCTTGCTCTTGTCGGAGCCGGCTGAGGACGCGGGCCAACTCCAAGACGACGGACGTACCGGAGGCATTATCGTTGCCCCCCGGCGAGTCGGGCACGGTGTCGTGGTGGGCGCCGATCACCAGCCACTCGTCGGGCCACTGCGCGCCCGGCAGGTCCGCGACGGTATTGGTGCCGGTCGCGTGATAGGCACGGCTCGGCACTGTGAGCGCCACACTGTGGCCGGCGGCGGCCAGCGCGCGCAAGCGGGCGCCATCCTCGCGCGAGGTGGCGACGGTGGGCAGGGGGTGCTCTAGCTCGCCGGAGGTGCGCCATTCGGTCGCGGAGTGGTACTCCATGCGCCCCCCGCTCTTGCGCTCGACCACCACTGCCACCACCGCACCGGCGTCCCGCAAGCTCCACAGGCGGTCGGCCAGCGGCTTGGGGGTGCTGAACGGCTCCGGGGACAGATTGACAATGGCGATAGCGTTAGAAAGCCGCTCCTTGACCGGCGCCACCTCGTGCGGCATCCCGAAGCCCACGTCCACGAGCGGGCCGCGCAGGTCTACCGGGGGACAGTAGAGGAGAGGCAAGAGGTCAATCGGCCGGTCGTCTGCCATCTGGCCGTTCGCTATGACGGCAGCCGTAGCTTGCCCATGCTCCCATGTGTCCAGTGGGAACTCCTCCAGCCGCGCATCCGTAAGTCCGGCCGCGGCCATCCGGTCGCAGATATAGCTGGCCGCCCGGCGCTCGCCCTCAGAAGAGGACCACCGTGGGCCGATCTGCTGGCACAGTACGGCGAGATGGCGTTCGATCTGCGAGCCGACCCAGGCTTCGCCCATGAGCCAACGGTCAATGGCCGGCCAGTCAAATGACATTATGCATCTCCCTTTCCTCACACCTGGCCCCCCTATGGCCCCCCCGCCGCGGCGGGGGGACGTGGATTCCCATGCAAGCGGAAATGACGGTACTAGCGGCTGCCGTCCGCATTACGCATCGCGCACCGTGACCCGTAGCTCGGCATCGGGGTAGAGGTCGAAGAACAGCACGAGGTGGAACTCTCCATCGGTGTTTCTGGCGAGCACGAAGTCTTTCGCGTTGGTCTCGACACGCGAACGGTCGGGGCTGAAAGCCGTCGGTATATCCCACAGCGCAACCGCGTAGTCCGGGAAGGATGCCTCGGTACGCATCGCGAGCGTCATGGACACCTGTCCGTCCTCTCGCAGCCACCGCGACCGCACAATGTTCACGTCCGGCGTCTCGGTGTAGTTGATCGTGCTGCCAAGGTGGTCACGCTCCTGCACGGTGTAGTCGTAGTACCAGATGGGATGAGGGCACTCGCGTTCGAAGCGGAGCTGCCGTTGCTGGTCTTCGACGAGGATGTATTCCTGGGAGAGGGGGTCTTTGTGCGGCAGGCGCCGGCGGCGGTCAGCAAAGACGCTGGACATGCGCGTGAACCAGGGCAAGCGCTCGCGCGGCACGAGTATGCGGTCGTCGCCCCACGTGCAGAGCCAGTTCTTGTCGTAGTCGAGGTGATCGGTCTTGCTGACAAAGACGGTGCGGGGCGTCACCGTATAGTGCCGGCGATAGTAGTCGGCGATGTCGAGGGAGCGGGCATATACCATTCGGTACTGCTTGGGGTACTCGAAGGCCATTTGCCGTTGGTAGCGGTCCATGTACGCGAACACGCGCTCTGGAGAATCCTCGGCGCGGAATTCGGGAGGATACAGCTCCAATTTCTGCCGGTGCCTGGTGGCATCATATTCGTTTGCGGGCATGCCCATGTAGAGCGGCATGAATACCGCCGGATGACCACTGAGCACGGTCAGGTTCTGCGCTTCTTTCATGCACTGGTCCAGGCAGCGCAGCATCGTCGCAAAATCGCCCTCCGAGCACTGATAATGCGACTCTGCCGGCCCGAGGAAGTGGAAGCCTCCGCAGAAGTCCCATTGGTTGACCACGACATCGCCACCGCTGCCCTGATTGGTCTTACGGCAGTCGAGTGGCGAGCCGAAGTAGGGAAACTCGGGCATCCCCAGCCAGTAGTCGGCGTTCGCCTCGCGTAGCCCAAAGTGATTGTTCACGCCGAGGCGGGCGAGGACCTCGATATAGCCGGGGTCGTGGTGGTGATACATCTCGATGCGGACGGACCGCGCATCGTTCTCGTCGGGAAGCAGCGCCCGTACCCGCTCCAGCATCTGACCATAAAATCGCACCCGGTCGGCGGTACTCATCTGGGACTCGCTGCGGGTCGGCGGCGTGTCGGGCACGACGGGGGCTACCAGGTCGCCGAAGTGGCGGTGGTGAGCGCGCAGCCGCCGGAAGAGCGGATCGTCCGCGTCGAAGTGTTCGATGGGCAGGCGGTAGTCGAGCGGAATACCGGTCGCGTGGAGCGTCGGCGTGACCTCGAAGCCGCGGTAGGCGCTGAAGCGGAGGACGATCCAGTCGTCCTCAATGACCGAAAAGTAGCGGTAGAACAGTTCGTCGCCGGCCTGCCAGCGAGCGAGGTAGCTGCCGGGCGCCAGCGGCCGATAGGTCAGCGTGGCCTGCCCGTCGGCAAAGGACAGGGCATGCTGCTCAGACTCCAGCGCGTCGAGCCAGGCCAGATCACCGCTGGCGACAAAGGCGGCGCCCGGATTGGCGCGTTCGAGGTACTGCGGGAAGATCGTCAGCTCCGACGTTTCTATCCCGTCCGGCAGGAAGAACCGGAAGTCTATCGCCTCGCCAACCTTGAGCAACCGGGCGCCGGTCGTCCACTGAGGCATGGTGAGCAACTGCTCGTTCATCGCGTCGCACCTCCCGTCTCGCCGCGGGCCACGCCTCGCCGCGGCTGCCCTCACCCCGGCCCTCTCCCACGGGGAGAGGGAGTCCGCTGGAGATAGGCGGCGGCCAGACTAGGCGATTCTACCGGTATTGGAGGGCTGTGGTGGGGATCGGTGGGTTTTTTGTCTACATCAGGATTTTCAGGATGGAAGGATGAGCAGGATGGATTCCCACGCACGCAGGAACGACGGAGCGGAGGCTAGATTGCGGCTTGTGCCGCTATGACGAGGTGGGAGGAGAGGACAGGGCGCCCACAAGGGACGCCCCTAAGGCCGCAGGGGGATACGGTTGTGGATAGGTGGGGTTAGCGCTTGGTGTATTGGGGTGCTTTGCGGGCACGCTTGAGGCCGTACTTCTTGCGCTCCTTGACCCGCGCGTCACGGGTCAGCAGCCCGGCCTGGCGGAGGGGACGGCGGTGCTCGGGGTCTGCGACGAGCAGTGCGCGGGCGATGCCGTGCCGCACGGCACCGGCCTGGCCGCTGATGCCGCCGCCGAGGACCTTGGCGACAACGTCGAAGCGGCCCTCCAGCTCCACCTGGCGGAGCGGCTGCAAGACGTGCTGCATCAAGGAATCACGGCCGAGGTACTCGCGGGCGGGGTGGCCATTGATAACCACGCTGCCCTGTTCCTCTTGGGCGGCGTACAGCCGCACGCGCGCGACGGCCGACTTGCGACGTCCAAGCCCGTAGAAATACTGCCGCTGCTCACCCGATTGCTCCACCATGTTGCTCCTATCAATGCGCTCTATCGAGCGGTCGTGCGCCAATCCCGCGCGGGCCGGCGCACTCGTGGATCCAACTCGTAACTACCTTGCCCTCAAGTCAATGGCTGTGGCTGCTGCGCCTGGTGGGGATGGTCCGGGCCAGCATACACACGCAGCTTACGGAAGAGCTTCCGGCCCAGCGCATTCTTGGGTAACATGCCCCGGACGGCAAACTCGATCACTCGCTCCGGATGCTTGGCGAGCATGTCCTTGAACGGTGTGACCTTCAGCCCGCCGGGGTATCCGGAATGGCGATAGTAGAGCTTGTCCGTCAGCTTTCTGCCGGTGACTTGAATCTTCTCGGCGTTGACCACGATCACATAGTCGCCGGTATCGGCATGGGGGCTGTAGACCGGTTTGTCCTTGCCGCGCAGCTTGACAGCGACGCGCGTCGCCAGCCGGCCCAAGATTTGATCTTCGGCATCCACCACCCACCAGCGCTCATCCGCGTCCCCCGGTCGGGGGGTAAAACTCCGAAAGCTCATCAGTAGTTCACCTTCATCAGGCACAGACCGGCCGCCGGTGCCGTCGGACCGGCCAGCCCGCGCTGTTTGGCAGCAATGATCTCGCGCAACGCTTCCGGCCGCAGTTGCCCGCTGCCGACCCGCACCAGCGAGCCGACCAGCCGGCGGACCATGTGGCGCAAGAACGCATTCGCGGTGACTTCCACGACGATAATATCAGCGAACCGGCGGCACGAGAACCGTAGGATGCGCCGCACGGTCGAATGATAGCTCTCGTGCGCTGCAAAAGCCTGAAAGTCATGCTCACCGCGACATCGGCTTGCTGCTGCGTTCATCCTTTCTACATCAAGCGGTGTGGCCACCTGCCAGGTCCAGCGGGCTACCAGCGGCGACCGTACCGGCAGATTGTACACGGCATACCGATACGCCCTACTGCGCGCCGCATAGCGCGCATGGAACGTCGGCGCTGCCACCTGCACCGACCGGAGCACCATGTCCGGCGGCAAACGCGCATTCAACGCCGCTTGCCAGACGGCCGGCTCCCAAGTACGGTCACTATCAAAGTGGATCACTTGCCCGACCGCATGGACGCCGGCGTCAGTGCGGCCGGCCCCGATCACGCGGCTGGGCAGGGTAGTCGCCGCGAGTACCGCCGCTTCCAGTACTCCCTGGACCGTCCGCACGTGCGGCTGACCGGACTGAATCTGGAACCCGGCAAAGTCGGTCCCGTCGTACTCGACGACACACCGCAGCCGTACCATCGTTTTCGGCCCGGTACTTGGCGCTCGATGCTCCTAGGCCCTACGCTATCTCCTACCTACTCGACGAACTCGATCTGCACAATGCGGGCGTTATCGCCGAGGCGCCGATAGAGGGGGGTAATGCGCGTATAGCCCCCCGGCCGGTCTTCGAGCCAGCCCGGCTCGTCTTCCGCCTCCGGCGTGAGCATGGCAAAGAGCTTGTCCACCGCCACGCGGTCCGGCAGCCGCGCCATGCAGCGGCGCCGGGCGTGGAGCAGACGCGCTTGGTCGTCGCTCTGTACGCCGCGCCGGGCCGTCGTAATCAGCTTCTCGATGTGCCGCCGCAACTCTTTGGCCCGCGCGTCGGTGGTCTTGATCCGCTCGTGGCGCAGCAGGGCGCCCATCAAACTGCGGAGCATGGCTTTCCGCTGGTCCGCCGGTCTGTTGAGCTGCTTGCCTTTCCGTCCGTGACGCATCGCTTTACTCTTGTCCTCTATCGCTCACCGGCCGGCGGATTGCCGTCGTGTTACGGCGCAGCGACCTCCGGCTCGGCCGTGGCCACAGCGGCCGCTGCGTCCGCTTCGTCGTCGGCTTCCGGCGCCGGCTGCGCGACGCTCCCCCACATCACTCCGCGCGCGGTGAGGCTTTCGCGCAACTCCTGCAGCGACCGCTCGCCAAAGTTGCGTAGCTTGAGTAGCTCCGCTTCGGTCATGTCGGCAATCTGTCCCACCTGGGAGATGCTGTTACGCTTCAGGCAGTTGAGGGTCCGGTTGGTCAGCCCGAGGTCGTCCACCGACAATTCGGACAGCTCCGGCGGCACCACCACCGCCACGGGCTCGGGTGCCGGCGCGGGCGCGGGCGCCGGGAGCTGCTCCGGCGCCGGCTCTTCGACGGGCAGGACGCTCTGCTCGAAGCGGATGAACTCCTCGGCCAGCAGACGAGCGCTGCGTGCCAGCGCTTCCTCCGGCGTCAGCGTCCCATCGGTCCAGAGCTGGAGATCAAGCTGGTCCAGGCTCGTATCCTGGCCCACACGGGCACCGCCGACGCTGTACTGCACCCGGCGGACCGGCGAATAGATCGCGTCAACGGGGATCTCGCCGATAGGCACGTCCTCGCGCGTGTCGGCCGGGAGATACCCGGTGCCACGATCAATCGTCAACTCCATGCTCAGATGAGCCTGGTCATTGTCGAGCGTGGCGACTACCTGGTCGGGATTGACGACTTCGACCTGCTCCGGCCAACGGATGTCGCTTGCTCTGACGACGCCCGGCCCCGGCACGTCGAGGTAGGCTTTGGTGGATTCCTCGGCTGCCGCCCGCAGCCGAATCCGCTTCAGGTTCAGCACCACCTGCACCACATCCTCCTTGACATTGGGGATCGTGGAGAACTCGTGCTGCACCCCTTCAATCCGTACAGCGGTCACCGCCGCGCCGGGCAGCGACGACAGGAGGACGCGCCGCAGCGCGTTGCCGAGCGTGTGCCCGTAGCCGCGAGGCAACGGCTCGGCGCGGAAGGCCCCGTAGGATGGGTCTTCGCCCTCGTCGGTGCGCTGAATGTTCGTCTGGGAAACTGCCTCAGTGATCACGTTGTCCATGCCTCCTCGGCAACCGGCTGACATGGGACTTCAGAAAAATACCTGCAAACACGCTCAATGGCCGCGTGTAGCGCTAGCAGAAAGCGCTACCGTGAGTAGAACTCCACGATGAGCTGCTCGGAGATCTGGACATCAATCTCGCCGCGCGCCGGCAACGTTTCGATGCGTGCCTCCAGCGCAGCCGCGTCGAACGCGAGCCACTCCGGCGGCTGCCGCGGCGGGGCACCAGCGACGACATCCTCGAAGAGGCCCAGCGAGCGCGACTTCGGTCGGACCGCCACCACGTCGTTGGGCCGCAGCAGGCGTGAAGGGATATCGCAGCGCCGACCGTTGACCATGATATGGCCATGGTTGACGATCTGCCGGGCCGCCGGACGCGATGCTGCCAGGCCCATGCGATAGACCACGTTGTCCAGGCGTGACTCCAGCACCTGGAGCAGGTTTTCGCCCGTATTGCCAGTGCGCCGGTTGGCCTCGGCAAAGTGCCGCCGGAACTGTCGCTCCAAGACACCGTAGGTCCGCCGGGCCTTCTGCTTCTCGCGCAACTGTGTGCCGTATTCACTCGGACGCGGCGGCCGCCGCTGCGGTCGCGGCCCCGGTGGAGCATTGCGGCGACTGATCGCACATTTCGGGGTCAGACAGCGGTCGCCTTTGAGAAAGAGCTTCATGCCTTCGCGTCGGCAGAGCTTACATACCGGCCCTGTATACCGTGCCATGTGTGTTCTTCGCCTCGCTCCTCTTGCCGCCCTCGCGGGAGCTAGACCCTCCGGCGCTTCCGTGGCCGTGGCCCATTGTGCGGTACCGGGGTGATGTCTACGATACTGGTGACGGCCAAGCCGGCCGCTTGGAGTGAACGGATCGCCGATTCCCGGCCCGCCCCGGGACCTTTGATCCGCACGTCTATCTGCCGCATCCCGTTTTCCATTGCCCGGCGCGCGGCCTGCTCGGCGGTCAAGCCAGCGGCAAACGGCGTGCTCTTCCGTGATCCGGGGAAGCCCAAGGAGCCACCGGAGGCCCAAGCGATAGTTGTCCCTTCAGGGTCGGTGATGGTAACGATGGTATTGTTGAACGTGCTCTGAATGTGCGCGATTCCACGAGGCACATTACGACGCTCGCGCCGCCGTCCCCGGCTGGAGCGTCTGGAGCGTCTGCTTTCAACCATCGCGGCGTTTTCCCTATCTCTCCCCCAACGGCCGCATAGAACAGCAATCCCACTTTCCGGCAGTGCGGCTCATTGGGTACACAGCGCACTCGATCTCAATACCGCAGCGGTGGCGGCACGAAACGCAAGCTAGAAGTATAGCAGGAAGGCGGTTAAACGACAACTCAACTGGGGATGCACACCCACCCCCCTGAAGAGGAGGAGCGAGAGATCCCCCTGGGGTTGCCCACACACCGGCCCGCTCCCAGCAGGAGAGGGAACGGCCGAGCAATAAGCCAGGCTAGACCCGCCGCAGCGACAACAGCCCCAAGAACAAGCTGCCCAGCGCCCACCCGAGCAGGAACAACTGATCGGTGACGTACCACAGGCCGACGGCAAAGATGGTAATTAAGCTACAGGCGATCAACGCGACCCACGCACGGGCACGTCCGGACGGAGCATCGCCTGAAAACGGCCCACGTGGTGGGGGTTGCGCCGCCATATGCACCTCAATTCCGGCTTAGGAGTAGCAGGGCGCGGGTCGTTCCGTGCAGTGAATACCCTACGCTGGCACCTGGTACATTACAGTATACCCTTAGAGGTACTGGATAGCAGTTGGCGTACACACAGGATCGAGGAACCACCGTGGACATCATGCGTATAGACCAGCGTCCGGCACTGCGGCAGCCGATCCTCATCACCGCCTTCTCCGGGTGGAACGATGCGGCGGAAGGAGCGACCTACGCCACGCGGATTATTCGGCGCCAGCGGCGCGCATCCCTCTTCGCGCACATCGAGGCGGAGGAATTCTTCGTGTTTACGGAGACCCGCCCCAGGGTACGCTTGCGGGCCGGGATGACACGCGAGATTCGCTGGCCGGCGAACCGCCTGTACGCCAGTGCAACGCCGGACGAGAGTGCCGACCTTATCCTGCTGATCGGGACCGAGCCACAACTGCGTTGGCAGACCTTCTGCAATGCTATCATCGAGCTTGCCCAAGCTCTCGGCGTAGATAAGGTCATCACCCTGGGGGCACTGCTTGAAGCGACGCCGCACACGCGCCCGACGCCGGTCAGTGGCAACTCGCCTGATCCCGAACTGGCCGGTCGGCTCGCCGCGCGGGGCATGGGCGGCTCGCGTTACGAAGGGCCGACCGGCATCGTCGGTGTGCTGAACTCCAGCTGCCATAGCAACAGCCTCCCGGTCGCCAGTTTGTGGGCCAGCCAACCGCACTACTTGCAGGGCCACCGGAATCCGGCGGTGGCGCTCGCCTTGTTAGAGCATCTGAGCGCACTCGTGGACCTGGATTTGGACTTGACGATTGTCGAGCATCAGGCCAGAGCGTACCGGCGCCAAGTGGACGAGGCGCTTGAGGAGCACCCCAAGATTCGCGCCTACGTTCAGGAGCTGGAGCAGAAGGCCGACAGCGATGCGGGCCGGGCCGAGGGGGATAGCGGCCAGGAGGCGTTGCCCAGCGGCGAGGACATGGTGCAGGAACTGGAGCAGTGGCTGCGCCGGCAACGCGGGCCAACGGCGGAGGACGAGTAGGTCCGGGCCTTACCCCCCGGCCCCCTCTCCATCGCGGAGCGACAGAGAGGGGGAGGCTGCCCTCGCCCCCAGTCCCTTAGTAGTCGCGGCGGCCCTCCAGTGCCCGACTCAGCGTGTAGTCGTCGGCGTACTCCAGATCGGAGCCAATCGGTAGTCCTTGGGCCAGGCGAGTGACCTGCACGCCGCTGGACTGGAGCCGGCTCCGCAACAGATTGGCGGTAGCCTCGCCTTCTACCGTGGCATTCGTGGCGACGATGATCTCCTCGGGTCGCTCGTTCGCCACGCGCTGCACCAGCTCGTGGATACGTAGATCGTCCTCCAGCACCCCATCCATCGGCGAGAACGAGCCGTGCAGGACGTGATACTGCCCGCGGTAGATGCCGGTGCGCTCCAGCGCCAGGACATCCAGCGGCTCCTCGACTACGCAGATCCGCTGGCGGTCGCGGGTAGGGTCGGTACAGATGTGGCAAGGATCGTGGGTGCCGAGATTGAAGCAGGTGTTGCAGGTGAGGATTTTTTCCTTGAGGTCCAGAATGGCCGCCGCCAACGACTGCGCTTCCTCGGCAGACTGACGCAGCAGAAAGTACGTCAGCCGTTGGGCCGTCTTCGGACCGATGGTCGGGAGCTTGCCGAACTCGGCAATCAGCCGGGCAATAGGCTCCGCGAGCGTTTGCGCTGCCATGAGGTTGCCGTGCCGCCCCTGTGGGCCGTTGCCGCGGCTAGAAACCGAGGTTGCCGAGGCCCAAGCCGCCGGTGAGCGCACCGAGCCGCTTGCCGGCCAGCTCCTGTGACTTCGTCAGCGCCTCGGTGAACGCAGCGAGGATCAGGTCCTCCAGCAGCGAGACGTCTTCCGGGTCTACGACGTCCGGATTAATCTCGACCGCTTGGACCTCCTGCTGCCCGGTCATCGTCACGACGACCGCCCCGCCCCCGGCGGTGCCCTCGATCGTCTCTTGGGCAAGCTCTTCCTGAATCTTCACCATCTTGTTCTGCATCCTACGCAGCATTTTCATGTTCATGCCCATTCTCCTTGTCCAGTGGTTGTTGTCGGCTAGGCTCCGTCGGCTGCCTCATCAATGATAGTCGCTCCGGGGAAAACCGTCCGCATCGCATGGCGGACGACCGGGTCCGTGCGCTCCGGGCTGGCCTCGACTGCGCTCCGCTCCGTGGCGCCTTTGACCACGACGCGCGCGCGGAGCGGCCGGCCGAACACCCGTTGCAGGGCCTTCTCCGTGACCAAGCGGTTCTCCGGCTTCTCGACTTGCTCGGCGTGAAAAGCATAGTCGAACTCCAGGGTGACTGCGTCGGCTTGCACCGCGGCGACCCGTGCATCACGGAGCAGGGCGGTGACCTTGCGGCGCCGGCCCAGCAACTCAAGCACGGCCGGCCAGCGCGACTCGACGGCGGCCACCGACAGCGGCTCAGCTTTAGCCGGCACCGCACTTTCTGCGGGCGCTGGTGCAGCCGGCGCGGGAGCCTCCACTTGCGGCGCCGGGGTGGCTTGGTCGCTCGCTGCCGTGTCGGACGGAGTAGCCGTCTCTGTGCGTGCTGGCTCAGGTTCAGCGACCTGGCGGCTATCCGGGGCCGGGGTCGGCTGCGCGGCGGAAGCCGGCCGCGTCGCGGGTGAGGCAGGAGTGGCAGCGCCGCCCGCAGCGGCAGCCGGTGCGTCTGTCGGCGCCGCGTCGCTCACGGCGACAAGTGCCTGCACGGCTGCCAACTCCAACGGCAGCTGCGGCTGGACCGTGGTGCTCCGCAAGCCTTGATCCGCTTCCGTAAAGAGGCGGAGCCAACGGACCAGCGCCGGGAGGTCGGCGCGTCGGCTGCGCGCCCGCACGGCCTCCTGCTCTTCCTGGCTCAACGACAGCCCGGCGGGGGTGGTGACACCGCTATGGGCCAGCAGCAGGGCACGCAAGAAGCCGACAAGCTGGCGGCCAAACTCGCGCAAGTCCGCTCCTCGGTCGCTGACGGTCTGGAGGGTCGTCAGCGCCGCGGCCAAGTCGCCGTCCAGAAGGGCATCGGCCATGGCCAGGACCAACGCTTGCTCCGAGAGCCCGAGCATATCTTGCAGGTGTCCGACGTTGATGGTCTGCCCGGCGAACGAGGCGGCCTGATCGAGGAGGCTGAGGGCATCGCGCACGCTGCCCGTCGCCAAGCGAGCGACGAACTCCAGCGCCGCATCGTCCACGGCAAGCTCTTCTCGCTTGCTGACCGCCCGTAGGTGCCGCAGCAAGTCGGTCGTGGCAACGGGCTTGAAGTCGAACCGCTGACAGCGCGACAGCACCGTGGGCGGCACCCGCTGCGGATCGGTCGTGGCGAGCACGAAGATGACGTGCGGCGGCGGCTCCTCCAGTGTTTTCAGCAGCGCGTTGAAGGCGCTGGTTGACAGCATGTGGACTTCATCAATGATGTAGACCTTGTAGCGCCCCTCGGCCGGCCGGCGGCCGACTTTCTCGCGCAGGTCACGAATATCGTCCACGCCGGTATTGGAGGCGCCGTCAATCTCGATCATCAGGTCGAGCTGCGCGCCGCGCTTGATCGCCAGGCAGTGGTCACACTGATCGCACGGCTCCGGCTGCATTCCCTGCTGGCAGTTGACCGCCTTGGCCAGCAGACGCGCCGTGGTCGTCTTGCCGGTGCCGCGCGGACCGGTGAACAGGTAGGCGTGAGCAAGCTGGTCGGGCCGCGCGAGCGCATTACGCAGCGTGCGGACGATATGCTCCTGCCCGACGACGTCGGCGAAGGTCTGGGGACGCCACGTGTTATAGAGGGAGGCCACCTGGTGTTACTCCGTCCTCGCTCCGACTCCGGACTACACGAATCTTAACGCCGCTGGGCCGGCGATGGAGGCTGCCGATGTGGTCGCGAGCGGCCGCCGGCAAGATCACGGTGCGGCTGGCGGTACCAGGCTACAAGCGTAGCGGACGGCGGGGCTTGTGCAAGGCGCAATAGAGGAGTGGTCGCGCACCCCCTTTTGATCCTGCCACCCGACGTACAGAAACCGGCCAGCTTAGGCCAGGCTGCCCTGCGGCACCCAGGACGGTCTCCTTACCGCTGCTTCCTTCCGGACCTGACGGGGTTCGGAGTGCCCTGCCGCGCAGGACCCAGCCATCAGCACTGGACGATCAACGCCGTCTCGGGTGGCGCCAAACCGGGAGGGGGAATTCAACCCCGCTGTAGCGGATTGCGGGTGCAGGGTACCGCTAGCACCCCATCTAGCGCGACCATTCGAAATCGTAACGCGGGGACGGCGGCCTGTCAATGGGGATTGGTCCGCGCCCCAGGCTTGGTCAATCCGCCCCCTCGCCGAACCGGAACGCATAGAGACTGGCATCGCGCAGGTGGAACCGCAACTGCACCGGCCGCCCCGTCCAGCCGTCGTCGCCGCGCCGGTCGCCCCACTGCACCGCGTGCCGCAGCGCATCGCCCGTCACCGGGGTGCAATCGGCCGCGCCAAACCCCGGCAGCGCCGCCCCCCGCTCGTCCTGCACCTCGACCGTCAGCGACCCACCATCCGCCACCGCCGCGTTCACCTCCAGCCGGCTCCCGCCCGGTTGCAGCAGCCGCGTCGTCAGTGTACCGCCGTCGGCACTCGCATCCCGCGAGATGAACCCCTCCCGCCGCACCTTGGCGAGGCCAATTGCTTGGAAGTGACGCCGCCCCGCCTTCACGTCGGCATGATACTGCTGCCGCATCGCCTCGTCGTAGCACCAGCGCGCCGCGTGCCCCTCGTTGAACCCCACGTAGTACACCCACCACTCGTCCCCCACCGCCAGCGGATACGAATGGTAGAAGATCATATGGCTGTCGAAGGCGTCCGGGCCACCCCGCGCGATCACCGGCTGCCGGCCCCCCAGCCGCTCCCAGTGCAGCAGGTCCCGGCTCGCCGCCAGTTGCACGTCCACGATGGCGTACTGATTGCTGCTGCCAATCCGCGCAAGCTCGTAGGAGGCATCGTAGACCCAGATGAACCCTAGAAAGGTATCGCCGCTACGGAACACCACCACCCCGTAGAACTCGCAGCGGTGATCCTCCGGGTGGTCTAGCAGCAGGATGGACTTGGCCGCCGCCAGCCGCTCCTCCGCCATCTCGTCATCGCGCAGGTCCGGCGCCAGCACCAGTTGCGGCTCCGTCCATTGCGTGAAGGGATTGCCGCCCAGGTCGTCCTCCGACGTACACATCGCGAACGAGCGCCGCCGGAACCGCCCCAGTTGTACGATCACCTTCGGGAACAGTGCATACTTGGCACTTGGCAGCCCCGGAATGTCCTCCGGAAACGTCGCTTCCCGCAGCTTGGCCGCGGTGATCACGTCGCCCCGGTCGTAGCCCCGGATCACCGGGTTGTCCTCGTACCGCTCCCAGTGGATACCGTCCGCCGAGAAGCTCACCCCGTGACATCCCTGCCCACTGTCGTCCCGGCCCGCCGAGCCGCATGTCTTGAACCTCCGCTCGGCCGGCTCCAACCCCACCATCTCCAGGCTGTCCAGCACCCCGCCGTTCGGGGCCGCGGCCCCGAACGCCCCCACGATGTTGTTCGCCTTGGAGCCTTCATGCGCGAACAGCCCCAACTCCGGCCGTTCCCAGTTCAGTCCATCGGTAGACGTGGCGTAGCAGCTATAGACCGGCTCTCCCTGCTGATTGCGCCCCGGATACGTGCCCAAGCTGTTGTACCACAGCTTGTACAGGCCATCCTCCGGGTCGTAGATGGCGTTGGGAATACCCCACAGGCCCCCCGTCTCCGGCCGCTCCCACGGCGCCGCCGCCTGCAGCACCGGCTCCGGCAGCTTGCTCATCGGATGCAGAGTCGTCGTTAGCCCCTCACTCGCCGCGATCAGATAGTCGTCCACCAGCAACTGCACGCGCGCCCCCACCGGCACCGGTCGCTGCATCATCCTCTCCCCTCGTCCTCTCGCTGGGTCGCCGCCGCCCATCAAGTATGCCACTGCTCTGTATCCCTGCATCGCGGGGGGACCATAGGCTGACTGGGGTAGGCGCTTACTTGTGCAGCGACCTACCGCCGCCCTCAAGGGAGGAAGGTTCAATGCGGCGGTTTCAGGCGGCAGGTCCGGGGCGGCCGGCCACCGGCCGAGGGTCAAGGGGATGAACGGCCAAGAACGGGCGCTGTCAACTGCGGAACGTGGGCGGAGAGGGTGGGATTCGAACCCACGGTACCTTGCGGTACACGCGCTCTCCAGGCGCGCCGGATAGGCCACTCTCGCACCTCTCCGCGTGGCCGGTCTGCTTTTGAGTATAGCAAGTAGCGACGTGATGCTCTTCGACGAGGTAGCGTGGCGGACCTACCCCCACCTCCCATCCTCACAGGGGAGATATTCTGTCTGCATCAGGATTTGCCGGATGCAAGGATGGTCAGGATGGCGGCTTACGCCGGAATAGCGAACGTTTGGGGGTGATGAATCGCGCCCCGACACGCACTACCTCCCGTTGTGCGGGTGAGTAGCCCCCCTATGGTCCCCCCGCATTGCGGGAGGACAGGCGCAGCATGTTGCGCCCCACAGAAAAACCTACCGTTGTCAGGGAGGGGAGGGCTGCCTAGATCATGAGGTCGCCGCCGTTGATGTCGAGCGACGCGCCGGTGATGTAGGCGGCGCGGTCGGAGGCGAGGAACACGACCAACTCCGCGACCTCCTCCGGAGCACCAAGGCGGGCGATGGGGAAGCTCGCGGCATAGGCGCTGGTCTGCTCGTCGCTGATCGTCGCGCGGACCATCTCGGTATCAATCAGGCCGGGGCAGACGGCGTTGACCGTGATCCCATACGGCGCAGCTTCTTTGGCGAGGTGGCGGGTGAAACCCAAGACACCGGCCTTGGCCGCCGTGTAGTGGGCGCCGCCGACGGTGCTGACGTTCTTGCCGGCCGTCGAGGAGAAGTTGACGATCCGGCCCCAGCCGGCCGCCCGCATCGCCGGCAGGACTGCCCGCGAGCAGAGATACGTGCCCTTCAGATTGACGTTGACGACGAGGTCCCACTCGGCCTCTTCGATGTCAATGACCGCGGTCGGGCGGAGAACGCCCGCATTGTTGATGAGAATGTGGATGCTACCGTAGCGGTCCAGGGTCGCCTCGACGATGCCGCACACGTCCTCGCTCGACGCCACGTCGCCCGGCACCGCCGACGCCGCGTGGCCAGCGGACCGGAGCGAGTCGGCCGTTCGCTCGGCGGCCGCGGCATTCATGTCGTTGACTACGATGCTGGCGCCGGCGGCGGCCAGTCTGTGGGCCACTGCATAGCCCATACCTTGACCGGCACCGGTCACGATGGCGACCTTGCCGGCCAACTCTGTCGTATCTGTCATCACCTCAGATCACTCCTACCATCCGGCCCACCTCGGCAAACACGGACACGGCCCGGTCCAACTGCTCGCGGGTATGGGCGGCCGAGAGCTGGACCCTGATCCGCGCCGTGCCCCGCGGCACGACCGGATAGCTGAATCCGACCACAAAGATGCCACGCTCGTTGACCGCTTGGGCCAGCTCGACGGTTTTCAACTCGTCTCTGAGCATAATCGGCACAATCGGATGCTCGCCGGGCACGATGTCGAAGCCGAGGCCCGTCATGCGCTCGCGGAAATAGCGGGTGTTCTCCCACAGCTGCTCGCGTAGCTCGGGATGCTGTTGGACCATCTCCAGCGCCTTCAGCGAGCCGACGACCACCGGCGGCGCAATGGTATTGGAGAACAGATAGTTTCGGGAGCGCTGCCGCAGCAGGTCAATAATCGCCTGGCGGCCGGTGGTGAAGCCGCCGGACGCGCCGCCGAGCGCCTTGCCCAGGGTGCTCGTCAAGATGTCCACGCGGTCCGACACGCCCTGCTCCGCGGGGGTGCCGCGACCGTCGGGGCCGAGAAAGCCGGTGGCGTGGGAATCATCCACCATGACGAGCGCATGATGGCGGTCGGCCAACTCGCAGACGTCGCCCAGCGGGGCGCGGTCTCCTTCCATGCTGAACACGCCGTCGGTGGCGATGAGGCGGAAGCGCGCTCCGGCGACCGCGTCGAGCTTGGCGGCGAGATCCGCCATGTCGTTATGTTGGTAAATCTGCCGCTGCGCCCGGCAGAGACGCACGCCGTCCACAATACTGGCGTGGTTGAGGCTGTCGCTAATGATCGCATCCTCGGGGCCGAGCAGGGTGGCAAATAAGCCGGCGTTGGCGTCGAAGCAGGAATTGTAGAGGATCGTATCCGCGGTGCCGAGGAACGCGGATAGCCGGCGCTCCAGGGTCTTGTGGATGTCGTGCGTGCCACAGATGAAACGGACAGACGCCATCCCAAAACCGTACTGCTGCACGCCGGACGCTACCGCCTGCAAGACGTCGGGATGGTTGGCTAGTCCCAGGTAGTTATTGGCGCAGAAATTAATCATGGGACCGTCGGGCGTTTGGACTTCCGGTCCCTGGGGCGTGCCGATGACCAACTCGTTCTTATAGAGACCGCTGGCGCGGATGTCCTGCAACTCCTGCTCCAGCCAGGGTTGCAGCTGCGTGTAGGTCATGGTGCTCCGCTCCTTTGGCGAGGCCGAGACACCGTCATTCTCGGCCTAAGCGCCGATCCTCGGCGGCATACCACTCCAGCAGATCGCGGGGCATCGGCGTAGGCGGCCCGGCGCCCTGCTCGCGTCGCCAGCGTACCAGAGGATGATCGCGCTGCGGCTGCGGCAGGTCAACGCGCCGTCCGTACACTGCCGACTCGAACACCCCCAGCATGATCTCCATGATGTGGCGGCCCTCGACGCCGCTGCACTCGTGGTCGCGGCCCTCGTCGAGCGCGCGGACATACTCCTCGACAAACCAATAGTCGGCCGGGTCGGCCGGGCTGCGCGGATCGTAGTGATCGGGATAGAGCGGGTCGAGAGGCTGCCAATTGCCGTAGTCGCCACCCGGCAAGTGGTGCGGTTGGGGGAGCCACCAGGCGCCGCCGAACCGTTGGCTGGAATTCATCACCAACCGCCCCTCGGTACCGTACACCTCCAGGGTGTAGGCGGCCGGGGCCGCGCCGACACCGGCAAAGCGGTGCTGCAAGAGCGTGCCGGTGGCGTTGTGGTCGAACTCCAGCGTCGCGGTTACATGCTCGCCGGCAATGGTGCCGGAACCGCGCGGGCCTTCCAGCACATCCTCCGGCGTAATGCGGTGCCCGTCCGTCGTGGCGATGCCCGACACGCTGCGGACGTGGCCGCCGAAGCGCAGCATGTTGTTCAGCATGTGGGTGCCGATGTCGAGCAGGCCGTAGCCGCCGTAGTAGCCCTTGCCGCTGCCGTAGATGTACCGCACCTGGCCGATACGTCCGGCGGCGTGCGCTTGGGCGACGGCCTGCATGTAGGGACTCACCCGGCCCTGCTGATGCACGGCGACGCGCACGCCTTTTTCTTCTGCCTTGGCGATGATCTCGTCCGCTTGGGCGAGGTCCTGGCAGAGCGGTTTCTCCACCTCGATATTGGCACCGTACTCCAACACGCGCATCGCCAGGGGATAGTGGAACTCGATGCCGACCGGGATCGCCACGATGTCCGGCTGCACGTCGCGCATCATTGCGTCGAGATCGCGGTAGCGTGCCGATGGCGGCACGTTGACCTCGGCGCCGAGGGTGTCGAGCCGCTCCTGGACCAGGTCGCAGAGGGCCACGATCTCGGTGCGCGGATGGGCATGGTAGGCCCGTGCCTCGGCCGTGCCGCGATTGCGGCAGCCCAAGATGGCGACGCGGTAGTTCTGCACGGTCAATGCCCCCTGGGGACCTGTCACACGTGCCCCCACCCTAACCCTCCCCCGTTGCAACGGGGGAGGGGACTCTGGATTCCGCTTTCGCGGGAATGACGGGCCTCAGCCTTTTCCCTTTAGGGAAGGGCGGATGACGCCGGCCCCCCTATGGCCCCCCCGCTGTGCGGGGGGACGGGTGCAGTGTGCTGTGTCCCTACGACACGGCCCGTATCTATCCTTGTCAGATCACTTAGCCCCGGCCGAGCCGCCGGTCTTCCTCGACGAGCCACTCACTGTAAGAGCGCGACACGGGAGGAGGCGGATCGTCCAGCCCGTGCTCGCGCCGCCAGCGGAGGAGCGGATGGTCGCGGCCGGGCTGCGGCAGCTCGACCCGCCGGCCGTAGGCCGCCGACTCGAAAATGCCCATCATGATCTCCACGATATGGCGGCCTTCATCGCCGCTACACGCATGATCGCGGTCTTCGTCGAGCGCTCGCACGTACTCGTCGGCAAAGCCGAAATCGTCGGGCGAGGCGCTACTCGCCGGGTCGTATAGCTCGGGGTAGATCGGGTCCAGCCGCTCCCAGCGGTTGTTCGTACCGTCGGGGAGGTGATGCGGCGTCGGCATCCACCACGCGCCGCCCGTTCCGCGCCCGGAGGCGTTGAAGAGCAGGCGGCCTTCGGTGCCGTAGAGCTCGAGCGAGTAGGCTTCGAGCTGCACGACGGGGAAACGGTGCTGCAGGAGCGTGCCGGTGACGTTGTCGCCGAACTGAAGGGTGGCGGTGATGCTCTCCCCCGTGATGGTGCCCATGCCGGCGGGCGAGGTGTGAACGTCTTCAGGCGTGATAAGCCGCCCGTCGGTCAAGGCTACGGCGCTCACGCTGCGACAGCGCTCGCCGAACTGGAGCATATTGTTCAACATGTGGGTGCCGATGTTCATCAGACCGTAGCCGCCGTAGTAGCCTTTGCCGCTCCCGGTGATGTAGCGCAACCGGCCAATCCGGCCCTCTTGGAAAGCCCGGAACGTAGCCTGCATGTTCGGGCCGGCCCGGCTTTGCTGGTGAACGGCCACCTTGACGCCCTTGGCCTGGGCTTTGGCAATGACGGCGTCGGCCTGTTCGAGGTCAATGCACATCGGCTTCTCGACCTCGATGTTGACCCCGTGCTCCAGGACACGCATGGACAGGGCGTAGTGCAACTCGGTGGCGGTGGGGATCGCCACGATGTCGGGCTGCACCTCCTCGATCATCTTGTCGAGGTCGGTGTAGCGGGCGGAGGGCGGCACATCGAACTCTTCGCCCAGCTTATTGAAGCGCTCGGGGATCAGATCGCAGAGGCCGACGAGGTCGGTGCGCGGATGGGCGTAGTAGGCCCGTCCGGCCGCAGTTCCGCGCCCACGACAGCCCAAGAGAGCCACGCGGTAGGTCTTCATCGTTGCTTTCTCCTTGTGCCCCCACCCTAGCCCTCCCCCGTTGCGACGGGGGAGGGGATACGGCGGCTATCCGGCCGCGGCCGGGGTGGCACGACGCCGGTCCTCGGCATCGAGTAAGTCCGCGTACTGGATGGGCGACTGGGTTGTGTCGGGCAGACCGTGCTCGCGCCGCAGGCGGACCAGGGGGTGCTCGCGGTTCTGCTGCGGAATCTCGACGCGCCGACCGTAGCCCGCCGACTCGTAGATGGCCATGATGATCTCGACGACGTGGTGGCCGTTGGCGCCGCTGCACGCATGGTCGCGGCCTTCGTCCAGCGCGCGCACGTACTCATCGGCGTAACCGTAGTCGTCTTCGGAGGCGCTCATGCTCTCGTTGTAGCCCTCCGGGTAGATGGGGTCCAGGGGCTGCCATTGGTCGTTGGTGCCGTCGGGGTAGTACTGCGGCTGCTGCAGCAAGCGCGGCCCGCCCTGTTTCGCCGAGTGGTTGACGATGATGCGGCCTTCCGTGCCGTATAGCTCAGTGACGTGCGCGGTCGTGTCGTTCTTGGCAAAGCGATGGCAGAAGTGGGTGCCGGTGACACCGTTCTCCCACTCCATCGCGGCGTTCAAGTGCTCACCGATGATGGTGCCCGCACCCCACACACGATGGGCGTCGGCGGGCGTCGCGCTGCGGCCGCCGGAGACGGCAACGGCGCTGACGGCCTTGCAGCGGCCGGCAAACAAGATGTCGTTGTTCAGGATGTGGGTATCTTGGTGGATCAGCTCGAACCCGCCGTAGTAGCCCTTGCCAGCACTGTGGATGTAGCGCAACTCGCCGATGCGGCCTTCCCGATAGGCTTTCAGCGCGGCCTTGACGTGGATGCCGACGCCGCCTTGGTGGTGGACGGCCACGCGAGAGCCCTTCTCCTTGGCCTTGGCAATCAGCGCATCGGCCTGGATGAGGTCGAGGGTCATCGGCTTCTCGACATCAATATGGACGCCGTGCTCGAGGACGCGCATGGACAATGGAAAGTGCAACTCGGTGGCCGTGGGGATGGCCACGATGTCGGGCTGTGTTTCCTCGATCATCTTGTCGAGGTCGGTGTAGCGGGCGGAGTTCGGCACTCCCAACTCATCGCCGAGCGTATTGAAACGCTCCGGAATCAGATCGCAGAGGCCGACGACCTCGGTGCGGGGATGGGAATAGTAGCCGCGCGCGGCGGCGGTGCCGCGCCCACGACAGCCTAGGATTGCTACGCGGTACGTTTTCACGTTCTCTCCCTCCAGTTCGGCTGTGGGAGCGCGGCGGCCGGGCCGCGCTCGTTGTGCCAGGCAGCATAGCAAAGGGCGGCGGGCGGGATGGGGGACTGCCCCCCTATGGTCCTCCCGCAGTGCGGGGGGACGGGGATTGCCGCTGGCGCGGGAAGGACGGGGAGGCGCGGGCAATGCCTGGCACTTGGGCCGTGCCAGGGCGTATAATCGCTACGTGATGTTCCGGTTTCTGGTGCATATCTGTGTACGCGCGGCGGAGGTAGTTCCGGGCGAATAGCGTTGCATATGTGGAAGAGCGCCGACCGCGGCTCGGAACTAACCCCAGTATCCGACCCGCGGTTTTTTGTTGCCCTGAATTGATGGTGGAAGTGGGAGGAACCAGGTGCTCACACTCAAGGACATCCGCTACTTCTGGGGACCACAGCCCGTGCTCGCCGGGGTGTCACTGTTCGTCGGTCGCGGTGAGAAGGCCGGGCTGGTGGGCGCAAACGGCGCCGGGAAGACGACGCTGCTGCGGGTCGCCGCCGGAGAGATCACGCCGGACGGTGGTAGCGTCGGACGGCCGAACCGGACCGGGTATCTGCCGCAAGAGCCGGACGTATCGGCGGCCTTCCCGGCGAGCGCATCGGTGCGCGACGTGGTGGTCTCGGCCAGCCCGACGGCGGGGTTGGCGCAGCAGTTGGCCGCCGCCGAGCAGCGGCTCGCCACGACGACGGGGGCGGTACTCGAGACGGCGGTGGACGAATACAGCCGTCTGGAGGAAGCGTATCGCGTCGCCGACGGCTACCAGGTCGAGGCCGAGGCGGCGATTGTCCTGCGGGGCTTGGGCCTCGGGCATATCGAGCTGGACCGGCAGATCGGCCGATTGTCGTCGGGCGAGCGCACCCGCCTCGAGATGGCGCGGATACTGGCGAGCGGCGCCAGTTTGCTCATGCTGGACGAGCCAACCAATCATCTGGACGTGGACGGAACGCGCTGGCTGATGGAGTTCTTGGCGCGGACGGAGGCGGCCGTGCTGCTGGTGTCGCACGACCTACGCTTATTGGACAAGTCTATTTCGCGGGTATTCGACCTCGACGTGCAGACGCGCCAGATCGAGGAGTTCAAGGGCACGTACAGCAACTACCTGGCCTGGAGCGAGGAGCGCAAAGCGACGCTGACCAAGACCCGGACCCGCCAGCTGGAGCAGATTGACCGCTTGCAGACCTTAGCCGACAAGTGGAGAAAGAAGACCGAGGTGATGGCGCGACGCGCCAAGGTCTTCGACCGGCGGGTTGCGAGGATGAAGGAGGAGGTCGTAGACGTCCCGACGGAGGCTCGCTCGCTGGGCCTGCACTTCCCGGCGGCGCCGCGCAGCGGTCGGGTGACGCTGCGGGCCGTTGGGCTGCGGAAGCGTTACGGTCGCAACGCGGTGCTGAAGGGGACCAGCTTCGTGCTGGAGCGTGGCCAGCGGCTGGCGGTGATCGGGGTGAACGGTGCGGGCAAATCCACGCTGCTGAACATTCTCGCCGGGCGGCTGCGGGGCGACGCAGGAACGTTCACGTTGGGTCATCAGGTGAAGCTGGGGCACTTCGCGCACGGCCTGGAGCGGGACACGGCCGAACTCACGCCCTACGAATACCTCCAGCCGCTCGTATCCGGTGGGGAGCGGGAAATCCGTTCGACGCTGGCGGGGCTGCTGCTCGGCGAGGACCACGCCTTCCGGCCCGTAGCGACGCTGTCGTCCGGGGAGCGAGCGCGGCTGGGGATTGCCAGGCTGATGCTCGAACGGCACAACCTGCTGTTGCTCGACGAGCCGAATAGCAACCTTGACGTTCACACGCGCGAGTGGCTGCTGCAGGCGCTCGACGAATACCGCCCGACGCTGGTGGTCGTGTCCCATGACCGGGACTTTGTGGCGGGGCTGCGCCCAGATCACGTGTTGCTGATGCCAGGCGAGCGACACGAGGCGTTCCGGGCGGAGCATCTCAGGCTTGTGGAGCTGGAGTAGGTGTGCAGTGGACCTAATCCCCGGCCCCTTCCCTGGCAGGGAAGGGGAGTCAGCACGGCGGCCGGGGGCTGGATTGCGGCTTGTGCCGCCATGACGAGATGGGACGGGGTGCCATCGCTCCAGCCCCCCTATGGTCCCCCCGCAGTGCGGGGGGACGGGGTTGCCGCGAGCGCGGAAAGGGTCGGGGCTGGGGGGTGGCATGCTGCGTCGCTCGCGGCGAGGCGTATACTATGCGGTCAGAAAGGCGCCATGTAGGGGCAGCGCCCGTCGGCGATGGGCGGCCTACGATTTCGGGCGAGAGTTGGGGAGAAGATGAAGGTAGGAGTGGTGGGGTTGATGCCCCGCACGGCCGCGGAGGTCACGCCGGCGACGGCGGCGCGACTGCGTGAAAACGGATTCAGCGCGGCGCGCTGGGACCAGGCCGAGCCGCTGGCCGATAAGCACGACGAGCTACGCCACGTGCGGACGGTGCTGGAGGACGGGGGTGTGCGGATCGCCCAGACGGCGACCCGGAACCGCGACTTGGTTTCGGAGGATGAAGGGCAGCGGCAGCAGGGGATCCGGGAGATGCAGGCCGCCTGCCGCGGGGCCAGGGTGCTCAATTCCGTGAACCTCTACGTGCGGCCGGGCAGTCTGAACCCGGCCGGCTCGTGGACGCCGCACCCGGAGAACACGCGGGTCTCGACCATGGAGCGCTTAGTGGCCTCGTTGCGCGAGATCAGCAAGGCGGCGGAAGACGAAGGGGTGCTGCTGGCGTTGGAGGGGGCGGCGGTGTCGCCGCTGCCGACGTCGGAGGCAATGCGGGACGTGATTGAAGCGGTCGGATCGCCGGCGCTGCGCTTCAACACGGACCCCGTGAACCTGGTGGGCTGCGTGGAAGACATGTGGAACACCTCGACGCTGGTGAACCGCATGTTTGACGTCTGCGGCCCGTATGTGCTGTGCGGGCACGCCAAGGACATTCGGTACGAGAACACGGTGACGGTGCGTTTTCACGAGTGCATCATCGGCGAGGGGCTGATGGACCAGGTGACCTACCTGCGCCGCTTCCAGGAATGCTGCCCCGACGGGTACATGCTGATCGAGCATCTGGCGGACAAGGACGTGCCGCAGGCCAAGCGGGCGCTCGACGCGGCGCTGGCCGAGGCCGGGTTGGAGTGGGACGAGTAGGGAGATGGCCCCCCTATGGTCCCCCCGTTGCGACGGGGGTACGAGGATTCCCGCTTTTGCGGGAATGACGGGCTTTACAAGGGTCTCCTCTAGGGGACGCAGCATGTCGCTAGGTTAGTTGAGGGAGGCAAGGTGTGATGGGGCAATCCAATGGAGGTGAGGGCCGCCTCGGCGGCAAGGTGGTGGTGGTCACGGGTGGCGCGCGGGGGATCGGAGGTGCCGCGGCGCGGGTCGCCGCGGAGCAGGGCGCCAAGGTGGTGATCGGCGACGTGCTGGCGGCCGAGGGCGAGGAAACAGCGGCGGCCATTACGGCCGATGGCGGGACCTGCGTGTTTGTCCAGACGGACGTGAGTCGGGAGGAGGACTGCGAGCGCCTGATGGCTGCGGCCGTCGAGCACTACGGTCGGCTCGACGCGCTCATCGCCTCCGCCGGCATTCTGTGGGGCGCGTTTAAAGACGTAGATGAACTGGATGTCGAGACCTTTGGGCACGTGATGGACGCGAACGTCCAAGGCATGTTCCTGTCGGTGAAACATGCAGCGCCGCACATCAAGGCCGGCGGCGGCGGCGTGATTCTCTGTCTGTCGTCCGGCGCCGGTGTGCGGGGCGGTAGCTCCTCGGTGGCCTATGGGACGAGCAAGGCCGCAGTGCATGGCCTAACCTACGTGGTCCAGCCGCAACTGGCACCGCACAACATCCGGGTCCATGCCATCTGCCCCGGCGGGATTGCGACGCCGCTGAAGCTCAAAAACGTGGCCGACGGCGCCCGCAGCCAGGGGCTTTCGCCAGAGGAAGCGGTCGCCAACGTGCGGCTTGGCGACCCGATAGGGATCGGGAAAATCCTGGCCTGGCTGGTCTCCGACGAGGCCGACTACGTGCGGGGAACGGTTTTCACGCGGTGAGGTGGATTGGACCTACCCCCGGCGCCTCACCCCCGGCCCCTTCCCTGCCAGGGAAGGGGAGCGACGGCGGCGGCGGTCCACCGCTGGCGGGGGAATGACGGAGGGGCGGCGGCAATGATGGGGACGCGATGAATCGCGCCCCTACAGAAAAACCTACCCTTGTCAGCCTGTGGTCCCCCGTCTCCCTGCGTAGCGGGGGGCCGGGGAGCTATGACAGGTTGGCAGAGGTCTTCAGTGGCTCAAGCATCGGCAAGTCATTGGGTGATGCTCCTTCCTGGTCATGGAGGTCGTCGGCAAGCGTCGGATCATGCATGTGTTGGGACGCTTCATCGAGCAACAGCGTCCGATCGGCTTGGGGACGAGCTGTTGCACCTCCTCGGCGATATACGTCCGGCTGTGCCAGCCATGGACCGGCGTGGTGGGGGTGGTGAGGGAGGTTAGGCGTGGCCCGGCGGCGGGTCCGCGATGGGAGCTATCGGGACCTGTCACCGGGTGCGAGACACGGGGGCCGTCAGGTGCCGCCGCGGTGGCGGCCACGGCGCACTGACAATCAGAACCCGGCACCCGGGCCGCAAAGGCCCAGGGTACGTTCTGATCCGGCGCCCTCAGGGTGGCGCGCAGACGGTCATGCCCCGACACGCCGGAAAGCGTGCCGGATGGTCTGCCATGACCCGGCGCCTTTGGCGCGGGGCGGGATCGGAAGTGATCGTGCGCCCGTTGCGCGGCGCGCAGACGGTGCTGACCCGGCGCCCCGGCCGGAGTGGCCGGGGGTACGTCAGCACCCGGCGCCCTGGGGGTGGCGCACAGACGGTCATGCCTCGCCGCACGCAGCGCGGCGGGGGGTCTACCATAACCCGGCGCCCTTGGCACCGGGCGAGACCGATCAAGGATCGGCACGCGCGGCGCGGCGCTCGGACGATCAGAACCCGGCGCCCGGGCCGCAAAGGCCTGGGGTACGTCCTGATCCGGCGCCCTCAGGGTGGCGCGCGGACGGCCAGGCCGCGCTGTGCTGTATGGCACGGTGCGGGGTCGGTCCTGACCCGGCGCCCTCGGCAAGGTAGCGACGCCACCGCTGGTGGTCGGCATGATGCCAAGACGGCTCCCATCCGGGGCTACTGGGTGTGCTCCAGACTTGTCTCGCATCGGCTAACCTCCCTCGGTAAGGGCATATTGGCAGCGAGGGGGACAAGACAACGGCCTTGTGGGCGAGCCTCACCCCCCGGCCCCCTCTCCAAATGTTGGAGAGGGGGGCTGCCCTCACCCCGGCCCTCTCCCGGTGGGAGAGGGCGTGGATTCCCGCTTGCGCGGGAATGACCGATGGAGCGGGTGCGATGAATCGCACCCCTACGGGGAAAACCTACCCCTGTCAGGGCTGGGGAGTGAGGGGTGGTCCGCTCCCCCCCCCCACCTGTTGACACCCGGGATGGACGGGCGTAGAGTGTAGTTGTATCGCTTAAGCGCAATCTGATTTTTTCCGGTGAGGGGCACGGCTGACCCCTCGCCGCGTGGGGGTAGAGCTAGGAAGCCGGTCTTCTGTTGAGGCGGAAGGAGGCCAGCGATGGCCGTGACGACCCGGCGGCAGTATCTCGGCATTGGTGCCGCGCTCGGCGCTGGCTTGCTGGCCGCGGCGTGTGATCTGAGCCTCCCCCTGCCGGGACAGGCCACTCCCAAGAGCACCATCCGCTTCTTCATTCGCAACCATCCACGGAACCAGGCCAACCGGCCAGCCCAGATCGCCGTATTCACCGGGAAGTTCCCCAACATTGCCGTGGAGATCGAGTGGCATGCCGCACGACACTTTATCCCGGAAGAAGCGCTTGAGTCGCGAGTTGCTGCCGGCACCGTGCCGGATGTGTTCGAGCTTGGCGAAGCACTCGTGCCGCGTGCCGCTCAGGATGGCTGGGCACTTGATCTCCTGCCGCGACTGAAGCAGGATCAGGACGATGCCGACGACTTCTACCCGGCGGTCCTGGCTGCCGGGCGCTACGCTGGCGCGCAGGTGGCCCTGCCCGAGTCCTGGTCCCCGCACATCATGTACGTGAACCGCGGTTTGTTCGAGCAAGCCCAGCTGCCGATGCCGGACCACACCTGGACCTATGATCGGTGGCTTGAGGCGGCAGCACGACTCACCGACTTGGAGGCCGACCCGCCCGTTTGGGGTGCGCTGTATTCAGACTTGCCCGGACCTTTGCTCCATACCCTGTGGGCGTGGGGTGGTGGTCTGCTCAGTGCCGATGGCCAGCGGTGTGTGTTGGACTCCCCTCCAGCGGTAGCGGCATTGCAGTGGATCGCCGATCTGTGGCTCAAGCATCGGGTCGCGCCATCACCGGCCGATCTGCGGCGCCTGCGTGGCAGCGAGTTCACGTTGTTCCCAACCGGTCGGTTCGGACTAATGCCACATTTCTACCTCACTCCAAACATCGCCTGGTTGGTTGAGCGGGACTGGAGGGTGCGGGAAAACCCCGAGCTGGACTGGGCGGTGACGACGGTGCCCATTGGTCCTGCCGGCCGCGAGACTTCCGCTAGGCCGGAGAGCTACAGCATCGCAGCTAGTACCGCCAGTCCCGATGCTGCCTGGGAATGGCTGAGGTTTCTGACCAGCGCGGCGGGCTTTGCGGCGGCTGGCCCCCCGACCGACTGGGTCGCCTCAATACCTGAGGCACGGCGCCTTGACCTGTTTGACGTGCGCGGCGTTATGATGCCGGCCCGCCAATCGCTAGCCGATCACCCCTTGTTACAGCAGGATGCCTGGTTGAGCGAGCGTGGTGTCCTCCCCGCCTTTATTGAGACGGCCAAGACGATACGCCCCCCGCAGCATATCCCAAGCTACGACGAGGTGCTTCAAGCGTTCTGGCAGGGCTGCCAACCGATCTGGGCGGGCACGCAAGATGCTAGGCGAGCGATGGATGATTTGGTTCCGACGATCAATGCATTGCTGGCGAAGACACCGTAATGACCAGAGGATGCTAATGTTGGAAGCAGTGCCCCCGCGCAGGAGACGCCAGCGGACCGACCGATCTGCGCAACGAGGGTGGCGACGCCGAGCGGGTGGTGGGCGCGGAGCGCTGTAAGCACCAATATCGTACCGCTGCATGTTGTATGGGGTAGGAGGACGAGAGGAGGTCTGAAATGGCAGCGATAACCCGGCGACAGTCCCTTGGCATGGGTGTTGCGTTCGGCGCCGGGCTGGTGGCCGCGGCGTGTGACATCGTCCCTGCGGGTGCTCCCGAAGAGCCCCAGGAATCCCGGGACCGGCCGGCGGTTCCCAAGCGGCCAAGCCCGGATCTCCCTCGCCAGACCCAGCGGCAAGTCCCCATCCGCGTGCGATATTCGGCGGGAGAAGGCTATAACGCTGCCTGGAGCATGAACCACTTCCGGCAGTACACGGCGCCATTCACGGAGGCGCACCCGCACCTGACCATCGAATGGCAAACCTGGTCGGAAGTCCCTGGAATGTACCAAGCGCTCTGGGAGGCTGTTGATTCCGGCCAAGCCGTAGATGTCTTCCAAGATCAGGATATCGTGCAGGTGCCCTGGTGGACCAGGGATGCCGTCCCGTTGGTCACACAGGGGGCGTTTCTCGGCCTGAACCAGTTCATCCGGCGCGACCGCTATGACCTCACCGACTTCTGGCCAAACGTTCTGGAGCACAGCACCTGGCGGGGCGAGCTGTATGCCCTGCACACCCATGCGGAGACGCAACTGGTGTTTTATAACCCGGACCTCTTGGCCGCGGCCGGCGTGTCTGCGCCAGCGAGCGACTGGACCTGGCAGCACCTCCTCGATCATGCCCGCGCGGTAACCGGCCAGCAGGGAGGCAAACCGGTTTATGGGTTCGCGCTCAGCCATAGTTATGGCTTTCCGCTCACGTCGTACCGAGAAGGTCGTAACTACCCAGCGACGATTCCTTGGATCTGGGCGAATGGCGGTGACATTGTGGATGCCGACCTGACCAAGAGCTTGGTGGACGAGCCGCCGGCGCGGGAGGCACTGGAATGGCTGTTCGAGCAGCGCGATACTCATGCCGTGTGGCCACCCGCAGACGAGGTGAGTGGGGATGAGCTGTTCAAGATTGGCCGGGTGGCAATGCTGCACGGTCCCCGTAGCTTGACAGGGCAACTGCTCGTCCCGCAGGTCGAGTACGGGCTGAAGTATGGCCTGGCGGCCGCCCCACATGGCCCGGTCAAGCCGGCCAACTGGCTCTTCTTGCAGTCGGCGTTCCATCTGGGCGCCGCGACCAGTGTGCCGGACGAGGCCTGGACCTTCCTCAGTTGGTGGGCGGGGGAGGAAGCACAGCGCGCCTTCCAACACGGGACGGTACGCAAGGGGCCCAAACTGACCGTGCCCACCCTGCCGCCACCGGCACGGCGCTCGGTCGCGCAGTCGGTAGCCCCCTACTTTGGTGGGGATGCAATCGTCCCGGCGCTGGAGCACGCACGCGGTCTGCCGCTGCATCCGGCGCGGGCGCAGTTGCTGCAAGCCTTCGAGTCGGGCATGGCACCGGTGTGGGCGGGCACGCAGTCGGTCGCGGTGGCGACGGCGGCGATTGCCAAGGCGCAGAACGCCATTCTGGCGAGGTAGATTGGACCTATCCCCCGGCCCCTTCCCTGAAGGGAAGGGGCGTCTGGTTGGTGCTCTGGATTGCAGCTTGGGCGAGCGTGATGGTCCTGGCCCCCCTATGGTCCCCCCGCTGCGGCGGGGGGACGTGGATTCCCGCGTGCGCGGGAATGACGGTCGTGGGGCCCGTATGGTCCCCTGTGGCGATGGGGAGGCGTGGACTGCGGCTTCCGCCGCAGTGACGGGGCCGGGGACGGAGGGCTAGGGGGAGGGGGCGTCACGCCGGGCTTGGCCGGCGGAGAACAGGGTCCCGGGGAGGTTACGCTCCTGCGCGCCGATGATGCCGATGCCCTGAAGCTCATCAGGGACTTCCTCGGCGATGGCGCCGTCGGCCATGATGTAGGTCTCGTCGGCGATCTCGCTGATGGTCGGGTCGTGGGTGGCCATCATGATGGTCACGCCCTCGTCGTTGACGATGCGGCGGAACAGGAGCATGATCTGCAGGCCCGTCACGCTGTCAAGCTCACCGGTCGGTTCGTCGGCCACGATCAGCGAGGGGCGGTTGACGAGGGCGCGGGCAATGGCGACACGCTCCTGCTCGCCGCCCGATAGCTCGAACGGGCGGTGTCCCATGCGCTTCGACAGGCCGACCAGATCAAGCACCTCGACCGTTCGCTCGTGGCGCACGCTGGATTTGACGCCGGCAATCCGCAGCGGTAGCTCGACGTTTTCATACGCCGACAGCACCGGCAGCAGGGCAAACGTCTGAAATACAAATCCAATCTCGTGGCGCCGTAGCTTGGTCAGGGCACCATCGGAGAGCTTGTTCGTGTTCTGCCCTTTGATCGTGGTCGTACCACCAGTCGGCCGGTCGAGGCCACTGAGCAGATTAAGGAGCGTGGTCTTGCCCGACCCGGAGCGCCCGCGCAAGGCGACGAGCTGGCCGGGCATAATGTCGAGCGTGACATCGCGGACGGCCACGACTTCCTCACCGCCGAGGCGATATACCCGACTGACATCCTGACAGGCGACAATCGGCGGCTCCGACGTCGTGTCCTCCGGTTTCGCGCCAAACGTCTCGGCAAGGCTGACGGCACTCATTGTTGACCCCTAGGATCCAGCCGCTGGCGCACCGCTGGAGCCGGGGAGACGCCGCTCGACGGGTCGCACGACAATTCGCCCGTCTTCCATTTCCACATGGACGCGGTCGCTCATCCCCAGTTGCTCCAAGAACTCACGCGGTATTTGAATGCGGCCGGCGGCGTCCATGACCACGAACTCGTCATGGGTCTGCTCGGTATCGGTGCTGCCCGCGCGCCGGACGGTCTCGGTGCTCGTCCGGCCGTCGCGGATGGCTACCACGCGGTCCACGCGGAAGGCAATGGCCGGGTCGTGGCTGACAATGACGATGGTCGTGCCGTACTGATCGCGCAGGCGGCGGAAAATCTGATAGATGCTCTTCGCCGTAGCCGTATCCACCTCGCCGGTCGGCTCGTCGGCCAAGAGGAGCGGCGGTTTGTTGGCCAGGGCGATGGCGATGGCGACGCGCTGCTGCTCACCGCCGGAAAGCTGGGAGAGGCGGTGGCGCATCCGTTTGCCCAAGCCGACGGCATCGAGAATCTCTTTTGACCAGTCGCGCTGCTCGCGGAACGATTTGCCGGCGATGGTCATGGGGAGGCGGACGTTCTCCAAGGCCGTCAGGTAGGGGATCAAGTTGCGCGAGCTTTGCTGCCAGACGAACCCCACGGTCTCGCGCTTGTAGCGCATGAGGCCATGATCGTTCATTTTCAGCAAGTCCAGTTCGTTGACGCTCACGCGCCCGGCGGAGGGGCGGTCGAGGCCACCGAGGATATTCAGCAGGGTGCTCTTGCCGCTGCCACTGTTGCCGATAATGGCCATCATCTCGCTGCGCTTGACAATCAGGTCCAAGCCCTGCAAGGCCACGACTTCGAGGTCGGCGACCTTGTAGATCTTCACGAGGTTGTCACAGGCGATCATCGTGTCGCGAGGGACGACCAGCGCTCGCCGGTCTTCCTCGCTGAGGATGGACTGCCCGTCGCCGCCGCGGCGGCCGCCGGGCCGCTCCGCGGGCAGCGTGGCGCGCTGCGGTCGGCGGCGAGAACCGAGGATCGTTGGCATCTTCATCCGGTTTCTTCTCCGAACTTGATGGCCTCGTGAATCTTGAGTCGCGTCAGCATCCAGATGAAGGCCGGTACGGCCACGGCCAGGACGGCGCCGAAGAGAATATATATCTTGCCGATGTCATCCCAGGCCGTCATGGTGATGAACTCCGGGATGCCGCCGTGCCGCTCGGACTTGAGCTGGAGGAAAGGAATGAAAATCTTGCCGGTAATAACGCCGAGCGCCGTGCCGGTTAGCACGCCAACCACGATCAAGAAGCCCTGCTCGAACACGAACAGGTTAATCAACTGACCGATGGACAGTCCAATCGCGCGCAGAATACCGATCTGCTGGAAGCGACGCTGGAAGGAGAGATAGGAGTAGAGCATGAAGCCGACGATGGTGAGCAGAGCGGCAATCAGGAATCCGGCGGTCAGAATGCCGAAGATGCCCGTGCGGCCCGGATCGTCGCGCAACCGCACGGTCAGCTCGCGGGCATCGAAGAATCGATGGACCAGGAACCCCAATTCCGAGAGATCATTGACAATGGCCTGTGGATGGATACCCGGGATGGTCTTCGCCCACACGTCGTAGGGAAGCCGCCCGGTCTGATCGAACAGGTAGTCGAGATTGACGATCACGAAGTTGTCCGTGTCGGGCCAGAGGCGCGGCCAATAATAGGTCACGCCAACCAGATTAAGCTCCATGTTCCGGTTTTTGACCTGCAAACGGATGGGGTCGCCGAAATTGAGCTGGAAATCCCAGAACAGCTTGCTGTCCACAATGACACCGCGGTCGTCGGCGCCCAACCGATTGAGCAGCGCGACAAAGTTCTCCGGCGCAAAGTCATCGCGCCACCAGGAAACGCGGGCAAAGTCGGACGTGTCAATGCCGAGCACAATAACATCGCGGTGCCCGCGGGACAGTCCCGTGATTTGCACGCGCCCATCCTCCTCGAAGACTCGCGTCGCATCAATCACGCCGGCAACGTGCTTATGCTCCTCGACGGGAATGAAATTCCACTCTTGGCTAATCTCATCGTAACGTCCTGACTCGGAGAGGAATAGGTCCGAGCCGTTGGTGTAGTACACGCGGTCGTTGAAGTTGCGGTCCAGGGTTTGGGCAACCGAGGCGCTATATGTGCCGAGCGCAAGCGTGAGGATGAGCAGCATGACTAGGCGCGTATACTGCCCCGGCATCCGGCCAATCTGGCGTAGGCCGAGCAGGACCGAAACGCCCCAGATGCGACCGCCGACGCGGGCCAGAATCTCAATGAACAGCGGCAAGATGCGGAGGAACAGGAGCGCGCACGCGAAGACAAAAAGCGCCGGCACGATCAGGAGCAGCGGGTTGGAGAACACGCCGCCCTCTTCGCCAAGCGTGATAAGCGAGCGCTGCTCGCGCAGCAAGTAATAGCCGTAGCCCGCAGCGCCGGCGACGATGAAGTCGAAGAAGAAGCGCTGCAAGACGGCCCGCCGCGACGACCGGGCCACGTCCTGCTTGTAGGTGACGATGCTGAAACGGGCGGCGGCAATCGCCGGGAGCAGCATGGCCAGGATAGAGAGTCCGACGGCGAGGCCCGCAAACTGATAGGTTTGCGTGTTCAAGGTGATTGGGAGTAGCTCGCGGTCCGCAAACACCAGAAAGGTGTAGGTACGGCCGATGAATTGGGCGAGCACGACCCCTAGGAGTGGCCCCACGACGACGGCGAGCACACCCAGGAGGCCACCTTCGGATAGGTAAATGCCCAGGACTTGCAGGTTGCTGCCGCCGCGGCTCTTGATGATGGCGATCTCATTGCGCTGGCGGTCCACGATCATGCTGGCCGAGATTACGATGTAGTACAGAACAATGCCGACAATGGGGGCCGCGAGGACGAAGAGCAGGATTTTCAGGAAGAAGAGGCTCCGCTGGAAGTCCAGCAGAATGTCCTCCGGCGAGAACTCCATGCGAACGTCGCCCAACACGTTGGTCAAGCGGGTACGCATATTCACCAGTCCGCCGAGGATGGTGCCAACGTTGTCGGAGCGGATTGCATCCACGTCGAAGAGCTGGAACCAGGTCAACTCTTCGACGGCATCGGGGTACTCCCCCATCATGTGCTGGATGTAGGCTTCCTTGGGGAGCAGGACCACGGCGTTGAAGTAGTCGAGCTGGTAGAACCAATAGTTTTCGTCGGGGTCCTTGGGCCACCAGCGTCCGACGATCTTGACGTTAATCGGGATACGCTCCCGGTTGCGCTCGAAGACGTAGACGATGGTTTCTCCAACGTCAATGCCAAGCTCGTCCATCCCCTTCGTGGTGATCATCCCTTCGATGGCACCCTCGGGCGTCTTGGCCACGTTCGGGTACCGACCGTCAATGATGGTGGAGTGGTCCTGGACATCCTCCATGAAGGCGATGTAGCCGTACCCGGCAAAGTCCCGGCCCTGGAGGCTCTCTTCGTCGAGGCGCAGGAGAATGGGCAGGGAGTCGGTCTGGGCGTAGCTGGCGTAGATTTGCCGGGGGATGCCGAGCATCTGCTCGGATTGATCCTTCAGCAGGGCATCGGCCTCGCGGTATAGCTCAGGACTGACGCCCTCCGGCTCGTCCGGCACGACCGGCGGGGTGGGCAGCGGCGTCACACCGGTACCGGCGCCGGCACCACCTAGTCCGCCGCCACCGCCACCACCGCCCTGCGCCGCTTGCACTGCTTGCTGCGTTATTTGGACTGGCGGGTCCGGCGCAAACCAGCGGAGCATGATGCTCGACTTGGGCTGCGCGCGCTCTTCCGGCTCCTCAAGCTGCCGATGGAGGAGCGCGGCGCTCATCCCCTCGGCGTACAGAGGGATACTGGTAATCAGCGTGACAGTAATTACCTGGCCGGCAATGATCGCCAGCATCAGGTTGAGGTTGTTGAGAATGCGCTTGAGGATCATCCACAGCGTGGAGTAGGCCCTCAGCAGCGGCAGGAAGAGCATCATTGTCGTTCTCGCTAGTGACACACCGACCGGTACCGGCGGCCTGGCCGAGACGGTCAGCTAGGCCCCGGCCAAGATAACCATACCCTCTTCCACACCCTCTTTAATCTCGGTCTGGCCGCCACTGGACAACCCCGGCACGACGTTGCGCGAGCGTTTGACCGGTACGCCGTTGATCTCGTCGTTGTATTCGACGAACTGACGCTTCCCGACCGTCCGCACGGCGGCCTGCGGGACCAGCAGCACGTTCTCTAGTCGCTGCAAGATGATCTTGACGCGGGACAGCATACCGATCTCGACGCCCGGCCCCGGCCAGGGCACGTCAATCTTGGTCGAGCGGTCGGGAATCAGGCCGGTCTGGGTGCGGACCTGCCCCGGGATGAGGGTGATCTTGCCGAGGATAACCTGATCCGGGAACTGGTCCTGCATACGGATCTCCACTTGCTGGCCGACCGCGAGACGGTGCAGATCGCCTTCGCCAATGTCGGCACTGATGATGAGCTTGGTCGGATCGGAGATGAAGATGACCGGCCGGTAGGCGGCAATCGTGTCGCCGGGGAAGATGTCTACGCGGGTAATCAGTCCATCGAAGGGTGCAATGAGCTTGGCTTCGAAGTCCCGACCTTCGAGCTGCTCTAGGTCCAGCCGGGCCTGCTCCAGACTCTTTTGGAGCGCCTGCACGTCGAACGCATGACTCTCCAGTGTGCGCTCGTGGCTGGCATGTCGGTCGGCGAGCCGGTCCTTTGCCCGCTGCAGGCTGATCTTGGCCAACTCGATGCGGCGCTCCTGGTCCTTAAGCGCCACCTCCGCAGGCCCAACAAAGAGATCGTCGAGTCTGGCCTGCGCCGCTGCGAGATTGGCTTCGGCGCTGGGGATAGCCACCGCTGCGCTGGCGATGGAAAGCTCCAAGGTGCGGATCTGATTGCGGAGTGGCGCTAAGTCCTGAGCCGTAGGCGGCGCGAGCAAGCTGTCAAGCTGTGCTTGGGCTTTGCGGATATTCAACTCGGCCTGTTGGATGTCGAACTGATCGCGGGTGTCGAGGCTCTGCAGCCCCAGCGCAGCGGCCTCGACCGCTTGCTCGGCTTGACGTATTGCCCACGGCGACGGCTCAAGCGACTGGAGCTTGGTGTAGGTGTTCTGGGCACGCTGAAGTGCAATGAGTGCCGAACGAATAGCAGCATCGGACCGCGGCGTGCCCGTGGAGTCTAGGATAGTGTTCTCGTAGTTGATCTGCGCCTTCTCAACGTCCAAGCGCGCGTTCTCCAGGTCCTGAGGCGATACGCGGGGGGCATCGCGCAACTGGGCTAGCTGCGTTTGGGCACGGTCCAAGGCGATCTGCGCGGCGCGAACATCCGCCTCGCTCGGACCTTGGAGCAGCTTCTCCAGCCGCAACTGGGTGCTTTCCAGCGCTGCTTGGGCGTTGATCACGGCCAACTGCGACGGTGGCGCTAGCGCCACCGCGAAATCGGCCTGTTTGGCCGCCAGGTCGGCCTTCTTGCCCTCGATGTCCGCGTGTGCCCGGTCGAGCGCTGCTTGCGCCGAGACGATGGAGGCTTCGGCGCTCTTGATCGCACTCGCCGTTGGCCCGACACTCAGCAACTGCTCCAAGGCCAACTCGGCTTGCTTGACCCCTAGCTCGGCTTGGAGCACAGTCTCCTCTTCCACTCTCGTGTCGAGCTGCGGCTCCTGGGCTAGCCGCGCCTGCAACCGCACCTCCGCCTGCTCGAAGTTGACACGGGCTTTGGCAATACGTAGCTGGAGGTCACCAGTTTCCAACTCGGCGAGCACGTCGCCTTGCTTGACCGTCCGCCCGGATTTCACATTCACGCTGCGTAGGCGGCCATCATTCTTGAAGAAGAGCTGCGATTCCCGGGCTGCCGTGACCCGCCCCAAGTTCGTGATCGCCTCGACCAGCGTACCGCGTGTGACCTCGGTGGTGGGGCGAGTTTCCTGAACGCGCGTCCGCTTGAGTGGCGTGGGCGTGGGTGGCAGCGGCGTGAATACCGTTGGCGCGTCACAAGCAGTGAGGAGGACCAATCCTCCCAAGAACAGCGCCAGTGTCGTGCGTCTCCACGCCATGATGTCCTCTTTACCTATATGGTAGCAACGACGCGATCTATCGCCGTATCTGAACCCTATGCCGGCTCACCGAGGCCCTCACCGCAGCAAGTCTCCGACGGGAAGTGCCTTGCGACAGTGTTGATTAACCAGTTTAAGGGAGCACAAGCAGCATCGTCAACCGGCGGTGTTGTCCGCTCACGATCCCTAGATTGTACCGGATGATCGTCATCTTCAGCACTCCGCTGGACGAGGCAGCAGCGACAGAGGGGCAGATTCAGGCGTGCAGCTAGCGTGCTGCCGCCGGACGTGCCGCTCGGAGGAGCGGCAGCAGGCTGAGGAGCGCTGCCAGCAGCACAAGCGCAGCCACGATCAGGATAACCGGGCTAATGCCGATGATATCGGCCAGCGCGGCGGCGAAGAGAATAGGAATAACCGACCAGACACTATTTAGCACAAATAGGATGGCAAAGATTCTCCCGCGCAGATGTGGGGCCGTGGCCTCGACCAAGACCGTCTGCGCGGGCACCATTACCAGGGCAAACGCACCGCCGATCAGCAGCGCCACCAGGCCCACCAGCCCGGCATAGACTGCGACCTGCCAAGGCAGCAGCGCGACCGGGCCACCGCTGGCCAGAGCTGGCACCATCTCTTCAAAGAGCGGCCGCACGACGGTGAGCACCGGCAGCGTGACGGCCATGGCGATCAGACCCGCGAACACGAGCCGTGTGCGGTTCCACTGCTGGCCCCAGTGACCAATGGCAGCGCTGGAGAGGAGAATGCCCAGCCCCGCCGGACCGAGCACGTAGCCGGCGTCCTCGGGGCTGAAGCCGAGCACCCGCGAGACATAGCCCGGCCCCAGAGTGGCCAGCAGATACACAATGGCAATGGTCACGCTCAAGAGCACCAGCATCGTCCGCACGGCGCGGTTGGTACGCAAGAACTCGAACCCGATGCCCAAGTCGCGCCAGAGGGCACCGCCCCGCAAGGCTTCGAGCAGCGCTATGTGCGGCGGTGGGAGGTGCTGCTCCAGACGAGGCATGAAGGCGACGGCAAGGCCAGCGAGCACGTAGGCGGCCGTGATGACGGCAAACAGGCCGAGCGGCCCAGCCAGCTTGAGCATCGTCGGCCCCAAGAGCACGAAGCCCAGCACTTGGGTCAACGTAAACGACATGTTGAAGAGCGAGTTGGCGGCCAGCAAGTGGCGTCGGGGCATGACGAGGGGGATAGTGGCGATCTCCGCCGGGGCGAAGAACTGACTAAACGCCGAGTTGAGCATGGTCAGCGCATAGATCGCTAGTACCGAGCCGTCGGTGGCAAGAAAAGCGAGTACCAGTAGAGCACGGCTCAGATTGGTGAGGACCAGCACCCAGCGCTTGCTGAGACGATCAACGAGCGCTCCGGCCGGCGGTCCGAGGAGCAAGGCGGGGATCGTGAAACTGGCGACCACCAGACTGACACTGGTACTGGAGTTGGTTAGCCGTTCGACTTCGACGATCAAGCCGTAGTTGAGCGCGTTCTGGGCAGTCTGAGAACAGATTTGGGCCACCCAGAGCAGGAGGAACGGCCGTTGGCGCAGCACCGGGCCGTAGCCGCGCCCCCCCGGCCGCTCCGGTTGCGGTGACTGGGGAGACGTGCCGTCCCGCGCGGCGGCCAACGCCGGTCCAGCCGCGGGAGTTGACGTACTCACTGGCGATCAACTCCTGCTGGCTGTGGGCTGTGGGAGATAAAGCGTTTGAGGCGGCGCTCCAGCCGCGAGCGTGGCAGGAGGACGCGACGCTCACAGGTCTGGCAGCGCAGCCCAATGTCGGCGCCGAGGCGCACGATGCGCCATGTATCTCCCCCGCAAGGATGCGCCTTGCGGAGCTGCACCACATCGTCGAGCGCAAGCTCAAGTACCATACCAACGAGGGCGCTGCTCTCAGTCCTAAAGAGGGTACCGCAAGCGTGAGCAGCCGGGTACCCCTCGGCGCGGTCTCGCCATCATCACGCGCCGCGCCCGTCAAGCTCACGCCGGCCGGGCGTTAGCGCGTCCTGGCCCGATTACAGAGATCGCGCAGCCGCAGTGCGGCACCGCGCGCGGCGGTGGCGAAATCCGGCCCGGGAGACGCATACAACACCTGTCGCGCCACGTTGATCAGCGCCGAGGCGCCGCCCTTGGTGGCCGCAGCAGCAGCGGTCACGGCATCCCCCCCCTGTGCTCCGACACCAGGTACCAGGATCGGTGTTTCAGGACACAGGTCCCGGATACGGGCCAACTCCCGCGGCTGCGTGGCACCGACTACCAACCCGGTGTTCCGGTAGGTGTCCCACGATTCTACGCGGCGAGCGATCACCTCGTACAAGGGTTCGCCGTCAACCAGGAGGTCCTGTATCTCGGCAGCCCCCGGGTTCGAGGTGCGGCAGAGGACAAAGGCGCCACGGTCCGGGCGGGCCAAGAACGGCTCCAGCGCATCGCGACCGAGGAAGGGACTGACCGTTGCGGCGTCGAATGCATACACGTCGAAGAGCGCTCGCGCGTAGCGCTGCATCGTATTGCCAATGTCACCCCGCTTGGCGTCGCCAATCACCAGCACACCGTCCGGCACGTGTCGGACGGTATCGCTAAGGGCGGCCATACCGCATGGCCCTAGCGCCTCATAGAAGGCTAGATTGGGCTTATAGGCACAGACGAGATCCGCGGTAGCGTCAATAATGGCCCGGTTGAAGGCCGCGGCCGCTGCAGTTTCATCGCGCGCACCGGCGCGCACGCTTGCCGGCACCAGTTGTGGGTCGTAATCCAGACCGATGCACAGGATCGTGTCGCGGTGCGCGATAGTCTCGGCAAGACGAGCGCGGAAGCTCCTCATCTAGGTAACCTGCTGCGGACCGTTCACCGGCGTAACTCGTATGCTACGGCTAGCTGCATGGCCAATATCCAAGAATCCCACAATAGTCGTCACCGCCGCACCGAGGGTGCCCGGTGTACCTGGTGCCACCAGATCGGGCCGCAGCGGCCGCTCGACGGTTGCTTCCATGGCTCGATACACCGACCAATCGGCATCGGAGTCATACGCTGACGTCCCCCGCCCCCGGCGTACCAGCCGCTCCCGGACGATCGCCGGCGCTGCCTCAACCCAGACCAGGAAATACGGCACGCCGGTAGCACGAGCAATACAGAGTAGTGTGCGGCGCCCCGGGGCAGTCAGATTGGTTGCATCGAACAGCGTAGGATAGCCCTTGGTCAGCAGTATACGGAGCACGGCATGGCAGGTCCGGTACACACGACCACTCTCGACCGGCGAGTACGTTGGCTGTGGGACGAGTGCCTTACGCACCGTATCCGCGCGCACAATGACCACTGCGCGCTGGGCAGCAACGGCAGCGGCGAGGTGCGATTTCCCGGTGCCGGGTAACCCCGCCAACACAACCAAGACCGCCGGACCAGCAGGCCGCGGCGGCAGTTGCAGCACGGCCCACACCCGGCGCGGCACCGGGGCGACTTTCACGGGCACCGACCTGCGAGGCTGGCCCGGCGCCGGTAGCACAGTAGCAAGCTCATCGTGCGTCTGTTCTACGAGCACCGGGCCACTAAGCTCACCGCAGGCAGCGGCAAGAGCGGGTCACTCACTTATAACCCGTCCGCTGCAACTCACGATGGTGGCAGGGGTGCTCCAAGGGGGATCGAATTGAGCGCTTCATCGCTCAACACCACCAGGTTCTCCCACCGATAGCCACGGACAAAGAAGGTCGTGAGCGTCGGGATCCACCGCCGCAGGCCACTTTCGATCACGTAGACCTTGTCACCGGTACTGCCTTTGACAATGCTGCCCTCGGCAACTCCGAAAGGTAAGCCCTCGGGAATGCTACGCAGGAAGACCGGATCGGTCTCGGTAACCTGATTCCACTGGAAGCCGCGCGACACGAAAAGCTCCAGCGTCGAAATCCAGTGACGCTTGCCGTCTTCGATCTCATAGATCTTCGACCCGCCGATGGCCCGCACCAACGTGGCTTCCGGCAATATCGCCGGAATGCGGGCGACCACGAAAGCCGGCACGTTAACTACGGCACCCCACTGATAGCCACCGGCCGCGAATGCTGCTGGGGAGGGGATCCACTCCCGCCTCCCGTTGCGAATGACGTAGATCGTCCCGCTCGGCTCACGGATCAGGCTGCCCTCGCGCAAAGCCGGGATCTCCGCTCCTTCCGGAATGGGGACGAGCTGCTCCGGCCGAACATCCGTCCAAGTCTGGGGGCCAATATCCAGAATGGCCGCTGTTGTTGGGTCGGGCACCCAATGGCGCTGGCCTGCTGCCACCAAGTAGACCCGTCCGGTGGTGAAGTCGCGCTGAATAGTGACGGTGTCCGCCACCGTGGTCGTAGCGGCCGTAGCAGCCGCCGCGGCCGTAGCAGCCGCCGCGGCCGTAGCGGCCGCCGCGGCTGTCGGGTCGCCCTCTTCCAGCGCGTAAAGCCCACGGTCTTTCGAGCCAACATATAGCGTCCCATCGGCGCCGAGCGCCATGGCAGCGACGATTTCGTCTCCCGTCTCGAATGTGCTGAACAAGGCGCCGGTCGGAGCAAGGACATAGACTTTGCCATCCAGCGAAGCAACGTACACGTTGTCACGGCCGTCTACGAGAGCCGGCGCCACAATGCCCTTGCTCGTGGCGAAATCCCATTTGACAGCGCCCGTACCGCTATCAACAGCGTAGAAGGTGCCGTTCTCTGAGCCGATATACACCGTGCCATTGGCTCCGAGTGATGGTGCAGCACGCAACTCCTTGCCAGCGCTCAGGACCGTCTTCCACCGGAGCACACCCTCGGGGTCAAGCGCGTACAAGGTCCCGTTGCCAGTACCGATGTAGGCCGTGCCGTCAGGACCGATAGCAGGACCGGCATACGCCGTACCATCAAGACCGGACTTCCAGCGGTCACCGCCATGAGATTCGCCGTTGAAGAGCTCTTTGGCGTGCGAGGCCCAGAAGACCGTGCCGTTCGGGCTGCGTGCGGGCGCCGCCGTCACTTCACCATTGGCACCACGAACACCACGGTCCTCACCACTACCGCTAACTTGGTAGACCTCGCCATCATCAGCGCCAAGCATGATGCAGCAATACCCGCTGTCCAAGAGCGCCGGGCCACGGACCGGGCTGCTGCCGTCTGCGTACGGTGAGGAAGACACAAAGAAGGTCCATTCCAAGTCCTTGTCAGGCTCAACGGCAAGAATACGACCGTCCTCAACGCCGACGATGATATTGTCTTTTCTGTCAATTGCCGGCGCCGTGAGGTCACCACCGTCAGCAGGCTCACCGTCGACCTCGAACTTACGGACATCAACCTGCCACTCTCTCGTACCGTCAGGGCGCACTGCTGTGAGGTAGTGACGACTTGGGACATAGATCGTCCCATCCTCCGCAATCGCCAGACCGCCAATAATCGGTCTGTGAGCGTAATAGACCCATTTCCGGCGTAGTGTTACCGGTCCATTCACCGTGGTGCGACCGGTACGCTGCGGATTGTGTTGGAACTGTGGCCAGGGCGATCCCTCTTGGGGACCGGCCGCTGCGGCCACCGGTATGGTCACACCGATAGCAAACAACGCAGCGAAGACCGCGACAACGATACGGCGTATCTCTGTGGCCATGATGCTCTCCTTAGCCTGCTCCCCGTAGAGTTACGATATGGGCATCACGAACCGGCTCCAAGCTCTTAAACGGGCACTGCATAGGTAAGAGCTTCACCAAGCACGGCCATCACCGCGCTCCCCAAGGGTAGCACGCGGCCGCCGGTCTCATCTTGGCTTATTGGCTCTCGACACTCAGCAGCTCGACCTGAAACACCAACGTCGCCCCGGGCGGGATGGAAACCGTTCCATCCGCTTCGACATAGCCGCGGTCGCCGTAGCCTAGCTCCCCCGGAATCACCAGCTTGCGATGACCCCCAACCCGCATACCGGAGACCCCTTCCACCCAGCCGAGAATGAAATAGTCCTTGCTCAGGGGATACTTGATAGGTTGCCGGCCCTCGGACCGCGAGCTATCGAACTGCTTACCGTCGGTCAACCAGCCCGTATAGTGGAGTTCCACCACATCCCCCTCTTTCGCGGTAGCGCCATCGCCTTCACGCAGGTCGCGGTAGCGCAGGCCGGACGCGGTGGTGGTGAACTGCTCGTCGTCAGTCAGCACCGGGCCATCCAGCGCATCGGGATTTTCAGGCTCTCCGCAGGCGCCAAGCGCGACGGCGGCGATAAGCAGCAGCAGTACCGGCCAGAGACGTAAGCGCATCGTCACCCCTCCTCAACTATGACCGCCATGATCGCGGATTACGGTGATACGCTCGCTCTGCACTCCAGAAGCACCGCCAGCCGTAGCCCGGCCTCGCAGAGCGAGGAGCACGCGGGCAAAGTATACCTGCGGCGGCCGGCAGCGGCGGGGCGCCGCCTGGAGCCACTGCCATAGCGCGGTCAGCAGCATGCGCCTACGGCGTTCCTTGTTGTTTGCGCCGCCACTCTGCCAGGATCGCATTCTGCTCGCTGGCAATCGCGGCCGTCGCCTCGGCCACCGTCTGCTCCCCTTTCCACATCGGCACCAAGCCCTGGTCGTAGGCTTGCACCAAGTCGTACCACTTCGGATGCAAAGGCAACGGTCGGGCATAGGCAAGCGCAGCGAGCGTGGCGGCGCCATAGCGGTCTACGAATTCGCTCGCCAGGGAGCGCCGTGCCGGCGGCACCACGAATCCGTTCTGATTGGCGGCTTGGAACCGTCGTTGGGTCTCCTCACTTGTCCACCAACTGAGGAAGCTCCAGGCATCGTCCAGTACCCGCGCGGTCTTGCTCAGTTGGAAAGCGCCAAGGCCTTGATGCAAGAAGGTGACAGATCGGCGTGGCCCCCGCGGTGGCTCCACTATGGCAAGGCTGAATTGCGGCGCGCGCCCAAAGTCTTCGATGAAGACATCCTCATGAGCCCAGGAAGCCCAGGGGCTATAGAGCATCGCGACGCGGCCATCAAGAAAGAGTTCCCAGGAATCAAGGCCGCTGGCTGGACTGAAGTCCGCTTCCCACAGCGTGACCGCTTGGGTCAGGGTAAGCTCACTGAGCCACCGCAGCGCCTCTTGGGACTCGGGACGGGCTACTAGGCTCTCGCTGCGGTCCGCACTGAGCATGGCGCCTCCATTCGCCCAGAGCCACGGCAGCGTAGAGAACACCTGTGAATCGGAACCGAAACCAAAGATCGGCTTGGGTTGCTGGTGATCGGTCAACCGCTTGACAGCGTCACGGAACTGCGGCCAGGTCCAGGCCGTCGTGGGGACGACGAGACCCGCGCTGGCAAAGAGGGCCTCATTGAGCACGAGCACAGTGGGGACAACTTCGGTCAGCAGGCCATACAGCTTGCGCTGCCATTGCATGGCCTCGATGGCCCCCGGCCAGTAGTCGGAGAGATCGTATTTGTCGCTGCGGATGAACGGGTTGAGGTCAACAGCGGCGTCACCAATGAAGAGGTGTGAGGTAAAGGGCCGTGCCAACTGCACTACGTCAAACAGGAGGCCCGCGCTGTGCAGTTGCGCGATCTGCTGCCCCGGACTGGGCGATTCAGGTTCGTAGGTCAGGGGAATAGGCTGCCAGTCTACAGTGAGCCGGGGATGCCGTTCGGTGAACTCTTCGACCAACAGCCCTAGGACGCTGCTGTGTTCCTCTAGCCACTCGGGCCAGTCCACGAGCACTTGGACTGTTCGCGGCGGGTTGGCTTTCGTGGGCGCTTGTTCCTGTGGACGAGGCGGTGCAGGGGTAGCCGGGCCTGATGTCTCCTCCGGTGTCGTGCTGGGTGGCCGTAGGTCACATGCGGCTGCGAGGAGGCTGCCCAAGGCGGTGGCCGCACTATGTAAGAAGCGCCGGCGGGTCATGCTCATCACTGCGGCCTCCCTGCGCCGGCCTGTTCCGTATGCGTGGGTACCGGCAGACACGGCGCTGCTTACGTCGCTACGTCAATCGGCTCCGGGTCGCTCAGCGGCGAGTCGTGCCGGTGTAGGGGGGCGTGATGGCCCGCGCGATCTTCTCGAGCTGCGCGACCAGCTTCCGCGCCCCGTCACCCGGCGCCTGCTGCTTGCTCACCACCACGGCCTGGAACGTGGCCTCGATCGCCTGGCTGACCTGGTCATAGCGCGGGGGATTGAAGGGCGGCCGGCCGTAGCGCAGCCAGAGCGCAACCATCTCTTGGGTGTTCGCGCTCTGGAGATAGCCCCGGCCGAGAATGGACTTGCGGGGCGGCACCGCCCAGCGCAGGTGGGTGTAGGAGTGGAGCGTCTCCGGCTCCAGGAGCATCGTCAGCAGTTCCCAGGCCTCAGCGGGAGCGGCCGATTGCGTACTCACGTGCAGTACGGCGGTATGGGCATGCACCAGCGGCTGTGCGGCGCGTGCCCCCGGGAGCGCGTAGCGCGTGTTGCCCGGCACCGGCGGCACGCCGATCAGCGTGGACTCCGGCGAGGGCCGCCCGGCCGCTGCCGGCGGCGGGCCAGAAAGCGCCGCTCGGCGCTGCTCCACCTCCGTACGCTGCGGCGGCAAGAAGATCGGCACCCATGCATGGGCCACCTTCCCAAGGTGCCAACTGGCGGAATCTTCAACCGACGGGAAGTACTTGGACCGCTCAAGGGGGGGCACGCCGGCCGGCTGCACGGCGGTGGCGAGGTCGCGGAGCCAGTCCAGCACCACCTCCGCCTCGTTCTCTAGCGCCGGGACCTGCCCACCGTCGTACAGCGTGACCCCCGTCAACTGCAGCAGCCACCAGAACCACCGGCTATGCGGCGCCGGCAGCCCCGCCCGAACCAGCTCACCATCCCTCACCAAGGTGGACCGATAGGCCGTGTCGAGCAACTCACCCCAGGTCGTCGGCGGCTGACCGAACCCCGCAGCCCGCAAGACGTGCCGATTAAAGTAGAGCGTGTAGACTTGCGAGAACAGGGGCAACCCCCACTGTACGCCCTCGCTCTGTCCGGCGACCCAGGCCGGTTGGACGAAATCATCGGTCTGGCGCCACTGCTTGACCCACCCATCGAGGCGGTGGGCCAGCCGCCGCCGGATCAAGTCGGCGTGACGCAGATCGTCGGTCTGGAAGATGTCCGGGGCGGTGCCGGCCCGGTGCAGCTCTAACGCCCGGTTCAGCGGATCGTGATGCATCTCGTAGCTGACCGTGCTCTCCGGGTAGCGCTCCATGAAGGCGGGGGCAACGGTCGTGCGGAACCACTCTGCGCCAGGTCTGTCTGGCCGTCCATCAGGCCCTACGTAGACCACAGGACTTTCCGTGTACACGTCCCCGATCCACGGTGGTCCGTACAGCACGCGGAGGGTGACCGGGGCCGCTCGGCGGAGGGGTGGCCCGGTACCCGGCCAGAGCGATTCGGTGAGGGAACAGGCTGCGCCGAACACGCTGCCTAGTGCAGCGACGGAGCCGGTGAGGTACTGCCGGCGGGCAAATCGCATCAAGGCGCCCCCTTCCCTACGGAAGCACGCAGCGCGAGGCCACTCCTATCGGCACAGGCTTCGAATTACTTTACCAACAACCAAGTATGTATCTCGCCATCATCCAAGGAGACCTCCGCATAACACTCTGGACAGGATGCTCTAGGGAGAGGGTCCGTTCCCGGCAACCCGGGACGGCTGGTTCTTTGATTCCCGCTTTCGCGGGAATGACGACTTCTGCAAAGGCCCCTAGGGTCGAGAGCCGCGGTGCCGATCCGGCGTCATCCGCTGACAGTGGGGGCGGCCGTAACGTAGCATTGAAATAGGAGCAATGCCGGCCAACTAGGCCGCTGGAGGCAGGTATGAACAACGCGGTAGTCTGGACCGTCGGGAGCTTTCTGGGTGGCCGATTCCTGGAGCGCGTCGTTGCTACGGCGCTCGGCTCGACCGGCGGCCGGCGGCTGATGCAGCGTTGGGACAAGCGGGAGCTGACCCCGTTCGAGCACCGGATGCTGGCGCAACAGTGGGCCGGCGGGATCGCCAAGGCGGTGATTGCCGCCGGCCCTATCGTCGCGGCAGTGATGAGCCTGCGGAGCAGCGTTGACTCCGGCGGCGCGGCCGCCCCTGCGGACAAGCCGTTCGATTGGGCGCGGGCCATCTCCCGGACGGCCGAACTGCTGCTGGCCGTGGGCGCCATTCTCAAGGTGATCGGCGATTACCTGGAGCACCGCGAGGTGGTCGAGGCGGAGCACGAGGATTGAGACGGTAGCTGAGGGTCGAGGCTGAGAGCGAGGGGCAGGCGTTCCCCCTATGGTCCCCCGCTGCGGCGGGGGGACGTGGATTCCCGTTGGCGCGGGAATGACGGGGGAGAGAGGTCGTCGAGACGGCTGCTCTAGGCCAATAGCTTGCCGGGGTTGAGCAGCCCTTTCGGGTCCACGGCCTGCTTGAACGCACGCATGAGCGCCATCGTGGCCGGGTCTACGTTCAGAGGCATGAACTTGCGTTTCATGATCCCGACGCCATGCTCACCGGAGATCACACCGCCAAGCTCGGTTGCGGCCGCGATAATGGCGTCGGCGGCCGCTTCACCCCGCCGCCGCTCGTCGGCATCGAGGCTGCTGAACAGCACGTTGGGATGCAGGTTGCCGTCGCCAGCGTGACCGAACAACACCACCGGTACGCCGAACTCCTGCCCGATCTCCTTGACCCGCCGTGCCATCGTCGGGATCGCCGGGCGCGGCACACAGATGTCCTCGCCGATCTTGTCCGGCCGCACGCGGCCGAGGGCGCCCGTAATCGAGCGGCGCGCCGTCCAGAGCGCCTCCGCCTCGTCCGCGGTGGCGGCCAGGCGGACCTCGCGGGCACCGGCGGCCGTGCAGAGGTCGCGGACCCGTGCCGCGTCGCGGTCGGCCTCGTGCTCATCGCCGTCGGTTTCGATGAGTAGGATGGCCTCCACGTCGAGTGGCAGGCCCAGGCCGCGGTAGGCCTCCACACAGCGGATGGCGATGTCGTCCATTAGCTCAATCAGCGCGGGTGTAATCCCCTCGCGGAGGATGATGGAGACGGTGCGCGTGGCGGCTGCAAGCTCTGGGAACACGGCCAGCAACGCGCGTCGCGCCGGGGGCGTGGGGATCAACCGGACTTCAACCAGCGTAACCACGCCGAGCGTGCCTTCCGAGCCGATAAATAGGGCCAGCACATCCCAATCCTCCTCGCGGCGCAGCGAGAGCACCTCACCGTCGAGCAGCACGACTTCCAGCGCCTGCACGTAATCCTGGGTGACGCCGTATTTCAGTCCCCGGGGGCCACCGGCGTTCTCGGCCACGTTGCCACCGAGCGACGAGACTTTGAGGCTCGACGGATCGGGAGGATAGAACAGTCCGGCCGGCGTTACCGCCGTGAGGAGATCGCCCGTGAGTACCCCCGGCTCGGCAATGGCGCGGCGGCGGGTGGTCTCGACGGCGCGTAGTCGGTTGATGCGGCTGAGGTCAAGCACCAGCTCGTGGGCAAGGGGCACACATCCACCCGATAGGCCGGTGCCGCTGCCGCGCGGAATGACTGGCAGGTCGTGGGTATTGGCATACCGCAAGACGGCCGCGACTTGGCGTGTCTCCGCCGGTTGCACGACGGCCAAAGGCGGGGTACCGCGCAAGACGGTCGTGCTGTCGTAGGAGTAGCCGAATAGCGCCGCCGGCTCGGTAATCACCCGTTCCGAACCGACGAGCCGGCCGAGGTCGCGGCGGGCGGCGGCGGTGGCGCTTGGGGACGGCGCGGTGGTCATGGGGCGGCCCCGGGGATGGCCCCGCTATGGCCCCCCTGCGGAGTAGGAGGACGTGGATTGCGGCTTGCGCCGCAATGACGGATAGGTGTCATTTTCGTGCCGATGCCGACCAGCTGGGTGCTACGCCTACTGTCTGGATCATTAAACCAATAAACGAGGCCGGCGCTTCCCGTTCGCATTAGCGCAGCCGTTCGTTATAATCAGTGGTAGGAATCACAGCAATACGGCCCGGTCGCCGATCCTCACAGCTCTAGTGGCCTGTTTTCCTCGCTTGTTTGGTCAACTCCCTCCCCGGGCTGCTGCTACGGCGATCCGGCCGGGAAGGATGGCGCAGCGCGCCCGAATCGTATGAATGCTCAGTATCGTCGCCCCGAGTCCATGCCCAACCTGTCCGTACACGCAGCCTCCCACGGATCCGTCGCCGTCTTCATTGACTGGGACAACTTTGCCATCGGCCTCCGGGAAGAGATGCCGGACCGGCCACCGGACCTCGGTCCGGTCTTGCGCTGGGTGCGCCAGCTAGGGCCGGTGGCCGTTTGCCGCGCGTATGGCGAATGGCGCGACGCCGCCGAGCGGCTGGCCGTCTATAGCGCCGGCGTCGAGGTGGTCTACGCTCCGGTGCTCCCGTTAGCCAGCGCCGCGGCGCGCCCCAACGGTGGCAAGAGCCTGGCCGATACGGAAATGGCGGTGGACTGTGTGGACTTCCTCCACCTCATTCCCGAAATCGCCACCCTGGTCATCGTCTCCAGCGATAAGGACCTCATCCCGATCCTGCGGTTTGCCCAGCGTCGTGGCCTGCGCGTCTTCGTCGTCGGCTCGGACCGGACGGCCGGCGCCCTACGCGATCAGTCCGACGACTACGTGACGTACCGCACGTTGCTGGAGCAGGAAGGCGAGGCGATCACAACTCCGCCGGTGCGGCCGATGGAGGTGCCACCGGGCCGCTTTGCGCGGGCGCCGCGACTGACGCCGGCACGCTCGATGCTGGCGACGCCCACGGCCGAAAATACCGAGAGTAGTACGACCAAGGCTGATACCGGCCCGTCGAGAGCCACACTACGTCGGCGGCGCGGCCGGCGGCGGCGCGGTGCGGGCACTGCAACCCCGGCAGCCAGCGCTGCGGCGCCGCCAGCCGCCGCCAGCGTGGAGCCGCCGGCCCCTCCGGAAGTGGCGGAGCGCGAACCGGACCCGGCGATGGTGGCACCGCCGCCGGACGATGCCGCTGCGTCCGCGCCCGATGAGACTGAGCCGCCTAGCGCAGACTCTGCGGCGGCCGCGGCCGTGGCCGCCGCACCAAGCGAGCCGGCGCCGAGCGAGGCGGCCGAGGAAAGCCGGCCGGCACTGAGGGTGCTCCCCGGCGAATCACTCTCGCGCCTGAAAGGACCGGCCCCGGCGGCAGAGCCGGCCCCGGAAACGCCGGCCGAGGACGACGCTCCGGCGGCCGCGGTGGCCGACGCGGTTGCGCCGCCACCGGCCGAGGAGAGCGCGGAAGCTCCGGCCGAACCAGCGGTCGTTGAACTCGTCGCGCCGCCCGCAGCCGACGGCGCTCCACCGAGCAGCAACGGGACGACCGCCGAGGACGACACCGCCGCCGCTTCCGACGGCACTGCTGAAGCGCCGCCGGAAGCGGAGAAGAAGGCCAAGACCACCACTCGCCGGCGCTCTACGCGCCGGCGCTCCAGTACGCGCGGCAAGACCAGCACGGCCAAGGCCAAGACAGCGAAGTCGGCAAAGGCGGCGAAAGCCACGGCGAGCGACAAGAAGAAGGCCGAGACCGCGCCGGCCGTGGAAGCGTAGTGCCCCGGTGTGGGTGCATGGGCACATGGATGCGGCAGGAGTAGGGTGAGGGCGGCCGGGGCACCGATGTCCGCGCCCGACCAGTGCCCGCCGACGACCACTTCCACCATCGAGGCGGCCACGTCCGCGGATGTCCCGGCCATCGCCGAGGTGTTCGCGCGCGCCTTTGGCGAGTATCGGCTGGCCCTCGGCTGCGATACCTCCACGTTGGCCCGGCTGTGGACACCGCTCATCGTGGCGCGCCTGTCCAATTGGCACGTTGCTCGCGTACCCCGGTCCGGCTGCTCGGAGGCCCAGCCGATTGTCGGGATTCTGGCCTTGGAAGCCCACGGAGAAGTACACGAGTCGGCCGGGCACGGACTGCGGACGCTGGCCGTCTGGCGGCGGGAGTTAGGCACCAGGGGCCTGCTGCGGGCTTGCTATGCTCTGTTCCCCTTGGGGATCGCGTATGTACGTCGGCCACCGCGCAGCGATGAGCTGTACGTGGCGAACCTGGCCGTGGACCCTGAGTATCAGAACCGGGGGATCGGTCGCCAACTCCTTGCTGCCGCGGTACAGCGGGCGCGGGAGCGCAGATACCGGCGGCTCTCACTCCACGTCGCTGCCTCCAATGCTCCGGCGCTGCATCTCTACGAGAGCGCGGGCTTCGCGCGAGAAGTGACCATCCGCCCACCGTATCGGGGGCCATTGGGCATTCCGGCCTTCATCGCCATGCGTAGCGGTCAGTTGTCAGCTACCAGCTTCTAGCCGTCAGCAGTCAGCTTGCAAAACTTGCAACAGTGGTAGCAGCCGATCCTGACAAGTGTAGCCCCCCTATGGTCCCCCCGCTGCGGCGGGGGACGTGGATTTCCGCGTGCGCGGGAATGACGGGATGGGACGGCTGACGGCTGATCGCTAGTAGCCCTTCGTCTTGTCTACGAGGTTGATGAGCGGCTGGCCTTGGGCGAATCGGCGGGCATTCTCGCGCAGAATCTCCACCGCGCGGCGCTCCTTGCGGAAGGAATGCCCGGAGGAATGGGGCGTGATGAGGCAATTGGGAAGCTGCCACAGCGGGCTGTCGGCGGGGAGCGGCTCGATTGGGGTTGCATCCAGTCCCGCATAGGCCGGCCCTCGCCGGTCGTCCTGCAAGGCCGCCACGAGCGCGTCATGGTCCACCAGCCCGCCGCGGGAGACGACGATGAGGCCGGCGTCGGGCTTCATGGTGGCGAACTGCACGGCCGAGAGCATCCCGCGTGCCTGCGGCGTGTACGGCGCCGTGACCACGACCACGTCCGCTGCCGCCAGGAGGTCGTCGAGCCGGTCCAGCGGCCAGACTTGGGCCAGCGCATCGTCCGGCGCGACCGGCTCGCGATCCACGGCGATGACCTCCATCTCGAAACCGCGCGCCCGCGCGCCAACCGCCCGCCCAATTTGACCGTAGCCGATAATGCCCATGGTGCCGCCGGCCAACTCCCAGGACACCGCCCGGACGCCCGCGGCCTCCCAGCGGCGGGCGGCTTGCGCCTCGCGGGCAGTGAGCAGCCCGCGACTAAAGGCCAGGAGCAGCGCGAAGGCGTGCTCGGCGATATTGGGCGCGTGGGCACCACGGGTGTTGGTGATGATGATGTCGCGCTCACGCAGCTCCGGGCTGGACCATAGCTGCTCCACACCGGCACTCGACGTCTGTATCCAGCGGAGCCGGTGAGCGTGCGGCAGCACCGCTGCCGGCGGCCAGCCGTAGATGCCATCTGCGTCGGCGATCTCCGCACGCAGTGTTTCGTCGTCGAACGCCTCGACCACCGTGACGCCCTCATTCTGCAGATCGTCCAGCAAATGGAAGCACCGGCTATTCGCCGTTGTCGCGAGTACGAGCTTCATCACCGCCTCCTTACGTCGGCACCGCCATGGCACACCGCCCTTGGGCTAGTCGGCTTGGAGTATGCGAGGCCGAGGCAACGAATGGGCACCACCAGGAACCCGGCGGCCAGCGCTCGACGCTGCCAAGCAACCGCCGAAGTCGGTGCTGACACTAGACCAAGCTGCACGTTACACTATAGTTGAGGTACTCAGGTGCGGCCCAACAGCGCACCAGGGACCGCCACCGGTGCGGCGAGCCGCCGCCATTGCTAATGCTTTGAGCACGGACCACAAGGGAGGTAGAGGCCTATGTTTCGCTTCATATTCGGTACATGGATCGGGCGCTTATTGATGTTCTTGGCGGCGGTCGGTGCCGCGGTGTGGGGTGTGCGGCGTTTCCTCGGACTCGATCAAGCGGAGTCCGATGACTGGACCCCCTCCCCGGAGGAGCCACCTGCGGAGACGAGCGCCGGTTCCACCGATGTAGATGCGAACCTGCTCGAAATCTTGGCCTGCCCTGAAGATAAGCAGCCCATCGTGAAGATGGACGACAAAATCGCCTGCACGCACTGTGGCAAGCGCTATCCCATCCGCGACGGCATTCCGGTCATGCTGATAGACGAGGCCGAGGACGGCACGGTTCCGACCGAGGAAGAAGTCGCGGCAGCACGAGCGGCGGTGCAAGGTGAGCCGGAAGCGGCAAGCGCGGCCGCCGAGGAAGCCGCAGAGGCGAGCGCCGACACCGGGAGTGCCGACCAAGCGGCCGCGGGCGAGAAGCAAGGTGGCTGAAGCCGCTCGACGCCACGCCCATACCTGAGGGCCGGTAGGCCCTCAGCACTTACGCCGCTCTGGCGCTCTCCGAGCACCCACGCACGAAGATGGCCGTAGAGACCGCAGAAGTAGCCACCCCGCCCGCAGCGACGCGCCGGCCGGAGCGTGGCACGGGCAAGCGCCGGCTGCGGATAGCCCGGGTGCGCTACGGCACCATCGTTGCGGGGAGCGCCGTCTTCCTCCTGGGCGGCTATTGGGACGTATCGTGGCACATCATTGTCGGCCGCGACACCTTCTGGAGTCCGCCGCATCTGGTGCTCTACGCCGGCATCATCGCCATCCTGGCGGCCTGCGGCTCGGCGGTCGCTCAAGCCGCGGCGGCGGCGCGTGGGCGGGGACCGGCGCTGCCGGGGCCGCTGGTCCCGCTGCCGTTCGGCTTGCGTCTGCCACCAGGTATCTTGGTCACGCTGGTCGGGGCTGGGATGAGCCTGGCCTCGGCGCCGATTGACGACACCTGGCACCGGCTCTACGGGCTGGACGTGACGGTTTGGAGCCCGCCGCACATCATGCTGGTCGCCGGTATGGTCATCGCCCCGTTCGGGGCGCTCATCGGCCTCACGTTGGAGACGAACCACCAGTTGCCGGTACGGCTGCGGCGCATGTGGCACGACACCGGGCAACTGTGGCGGCTGCCGCGCAGCGAAATCACGGCGATTGCAGCCGGCGGGATGATACTGGCGATCGCGCTGGCCGTGCTGACCGAGTACGACTTCGATCTGCCGATCTATGGGTTGGTCTACCACCCGATCATTTTGTCGTCTTTGAGCGCGTTCATCCTGGTCGCTGCGGCGCGAGCGAGCGGACGGATTGGCGCCGCCACGCTGGCTGCGCTGGCCTACACGGCGATGCGGCTCGCCGCCCACGCCGAATTGGTACTGCTCGACGGCATTCGACCGCAGATTCCGCTCGTCCTCGCCGCGGCGCCGATCATTGATCTCGTGCTGGTTGGGTTGCCGCTGCGTCCACTGTGGCTACGCGCCGCGCTGGCGGGCGCCGGCTTTGCCGGGGCCTTGGTAGCGGTGCAACTGCCGTACCTACAGGCGTATGGCTGGGTGCAATGGGAGCCGGAGATGCTGGCCGTCGCCGCGCTGTGGATGCTGGGCCTTTCGGCAGCGGGTGCGGCCTTGGGCTGGCTGGTCGGGAGCACCCTGCGGCCGGTGCATGAGGTGCCGGAGGACTTGGCAAGCGATGCGTAGCCTCGCGGTCGTCACCATCCTCGTGCTGGGCCTCACGGTCATGGCCGGTTTCGGACCGCAGCGGCAGTTGAGCGAGCAGGACCAGCCCGTAGCCGGTCGACTCTGGCTAGACCCGCAGGTGCCACGGGTCGGTGAGTCGGTGCAGATGAGAACCGTGCTATTCAACCTGGAAAATCCGCCGCTCTTGCCGCTGCCCTACGAGAGCCCGCGGGGCGGCGATACCGTCGTTGGCCTGTTCATGCCGACCGGTCGTACCGGCGAATACATCACGAGACTGACCTACACGCAACCGGGGCGCCGGTGGATCAACATTTACCTGGAAGGACCGGAAGGACGCCTGGCGCTGAGGACCGCATTCTGGGTCTTCGGAAGCGATGAGTTCCCGGAAGGACCGGTGCCGGAATCGCTGGCGGTCGTCGTCAGCCCCGAACCCGGTCGGGAAGCCGGGCTACCTCCCTGGCTGGAGCCGGCCACCTACATCGCTATCGTCGCGGTGATCGGTGCCGAGCTGGCGATCATCGCCTGGTCGCTTGTCGTCGTGCGCCGTCAGCAGCGGCTGGCTGTCTAGGGGGCGCGACCTACCCCCAACCCCCTCCCTGAAGGGAAGGGGCTAAAGGTCTCCGCACGTGGGAATCCAGCCTCGCGCTACAATGGCGCCAGCTACGTGGGAGGTAAACAGTGAGGCTTGATGAGTTTCGGCCAGAGGCGGTGCCGGCCGGCGCGAAAGAAGCCTTGTACTTGGACGTCGCGCCGCTGCCCAAAGGGGATGCGCTGCGACTCGCCGTGCTCGTGGCGCAGGGTCAGGCGGAGGGGCCGACTCTGCTCGTGTTGGGAGGCGTCCACGGCGATGAATACGAGGGGCCGCACGCGGTACGGACCGTCTTTCGGGAACTCGCTGCGGACCAACTGCGGGGCACGTTCATGGGCGTGCCGGTGACCAACGTGCCGGCGTTCGAGGCCGGGACCCGCAGCAGCCCGCTCGACGGCCTCAATCTCGCCCGCGTGTTTCCCGGCAGCCGCACCAGTACACCGACGGAGCGCATCGCGCATCAAGTCGGCAACCACCTGATCGGTCGTTGCGACCTGCTCATTGACTTGCATAGCTCCGGCACGCACGCGGCGATGCCGACGCTCGTGGGGTACTACGCACACGACGGCGAGGTCGGCCGGCGGTCGCGGGCGGCAGCGTTCGCCTTTGGAGCACCAGTGGTGTGGGGGCACTCAAGCGTGGCGCAGGGGCGCACGGTGAGCGAGGCGACGGAGCGGCGAATCCCCTGGCTCTATACCGAATGTCCGGGTGGCGGCTGGCTGCACCAGGATACGGCCGCGCTCTACGGGCGAGGCGTGACTAACGTGATGCGTCAGCTGGGGATGTTGCCGGGTGAGCCGGAGTACGAGCCGCCGCACTATCACCTCTACGGCAGCGGTCGTATCGAAGACGCGCTGGCGGTGCGGAGCAGCGGGTTTCTGCTGCCGGCGGTCCAGATACTGGACCGGGTCCGGCGCGGCGACTTGCTGGGTCAGGTGCTCGGGCTGGCCGGCGAGGTACAAGAGGAGCTACGTGCCAATAGCGACGGGGTGCTGATCTTTATGCGGACGACGCCGTCGGTCTCGCCCGGTGACTTGGCCTTCATGGTGACCGGGGAGGTGGATACCACGGGCGATTGACCCCGGAGCTACACGGAGGCTGCGGCGGCGCGGCCGGCGATGCGGCCGAACGCCAGGCCGAGCACCAAGCCGCCGGTGTAGCCGCGCGTGTAGATGCCGCCCACGTCGGCGCCGGCCGCATAGAGGCCGGGGATGGGCTGTCCGCCGGTATCGAGCACCTGCGCCTGCTCGTTTACGCGGGCGCCGCCATAGGTGAAGGTGATGCCGGGTAGGCAACGCAGGGCGTAGAAGGGCGGCGTCTCGATGGGCAGCAAGCCGCCCGATTTGGGGATGGGCAGGGCGGCGCCGTCCCCGGCGCGGGCGGCGGCGTTGTATTGCGCCAGGGTGGACAGCAGGCGGTCGCGGGCCACACCCCAGCGCGTGGCCATCTCATGCGCCAATGCGGCCAGCGAGGGTGCCTCCAAAATCTCACCGCCGGCGTCGCGGATATGTTGGAGGCGATCCGCCCGAACATCGCGGCCGTCGGAACGGGGGGCGGCATGGGTGGCACGAATGGCCTCGTCGTACACGAGGAACACGAGGGCCTGCTCCTGCTGCGCGGCCGCGTGAACCGTCACCTCGTCGCCCAGGAACTCGTCGTCAAAGCGCTCACCGCGCAGGTTGACGAAGACGGCGTACTCGCTGAAGTCCGGCTTGACGGCGGCGAAGTTGTGCAGGCCCACGTTGGCCGGCGGCGCGGGTACCATGTGGCCATAGAAGCGGCTGAACGGTCCGGCGGTGGCAGCGCCGGCACGCAGGGCGGCCTGAAATCCGTCTCCGGTGCTGAAGGCATTGGCGCGCAGCACCATTTGGTCGGCCCAGCGGCCCAGATAGCGGGCGCGTAGCTCCGGGCTACCCTGAAAGCCGCCGGTGGCCAAGATCACGGCCCGGGCCGTCACAGTGGCAAAGCCCGCGGGCCCCAGCGCGCGGACGCCGCAGATGGCGCCGCGGTCGTCGAGTAGGAGGTCGCGCAGCCCGGTCCCAGCGATGATTGTGCCGCCGATGGCGGTGAAGCGATCCGCGAGCGCCGTCATGGCAGTCGCAGCGTCGGGCTGGCAGGCGTAGATGATGCGGCGGAAGCGGTAGGGGGTGTCCGCGGAACGCTCTTCCAGGTCCACGCCCTGCCGCCGGAGCCAAGGGATGCCCTCGTGGAAGCTCTTGATGAGCGCCCGGCCCAACGCCGGATCACCGCCCGGCTGGACCGAGAGCCAGCCTTCCAGGTCGGTCGCGCACCAGATCGTGCCCCCGGACACGGCCGCAGAGCCGCCAATGCGCGGCGCTTTTTCGAGCAGCACGGTGCGGGTGCCGGCCTCCTGCGCGCTGCACGCAGCGGTCAGGCCGCCCATCCCGCCACCGACCACGACGACATCGGCTTCGATAGCTACCATTGCCCGTAGAGTGTACTTGCTGTGGTGTCCGGCCCCCTATGCTCCCCCGCTGCGGCGGGGGTACGGAGAGCATCACGCCGCCTGGGACTTACCACTGACGCGGGAGTACCCAGTCGTATATCCTTGCTCTGGGAGTAAAAGTATGGATGAGCAAGGGCCGCTGCGGCTTGCTGTCGTCGGTAGTGCCACCAGCGTGCGGCAGCTGGCGCGGCGGAGCGGCGAATTTGCGAGTTTTCGAGTGACCTCCGAGTGTGCCGCCGATGACGGCGATCTGTCGGCGGTGGAAGATTGGCTGGACGGCGAACCGACCGCTGTGGCGGATGCCGTGTGCTTTCTCGATGAGGAGGTCAACTCGGTCGCGTTGGCCAAGCAGAGTATTGCAGCCGGTCTCCACGTGTGGTGCGCCGGACCGCTGACTGCGGAGGCCGACGCGCTGGAGTCGGTCGCGGCGCAGGCGGCAGCGGCCAACGTGACGCTGGTCTGCGGTGGCGCTGCCGGCTACACCGGCGGCGTGCGCCTGGCTGCCGACGCGCTGACCAGCGGCGCTTTGGGGCGGCTCGTCTGTCTCCGGTCCTTGCAGCTCGGCAGCGACCCGCACGCCCGTTGGCCGTTGGCCGAGCAACTGGCGCTGGCCAATAGCCTCGCCGACGACATGGTTGCTACCGTCTACGCCCAGAGCGCCGGCAAACGCCATCTGAGTGTCAGCCTGTCCTACGTCGGAGGGGCAACGGCGCTGCTGGCGCTCGGCGCGGCGCCGGGCACGCCGCCAGTGAGCGAGCTGATGGTGCTGGGCAACCGCGGCGCCTTCTACGACACCATGGCTGCCACGGCGCTGGTCATGCTCCCGGCGGGTGAGGGCGCAAGCGGCGCCTATCAGGAGGAGGACGCCGGGCCGGCGCTGGCACGCTGGGCAGACCGGTGTGCCCAAGCCGCCGCGGGCAGCGCCGACCCACCGGTCTCGGTGGAGCAGGCACGCGAGGTGCTGGAGTTGATGAAGCACATCGAGCAAGTGGTCGAGCGAGGTGAACCGGTGGTCGTGCGCGACGTGGAAGAGGACGAGGACGATGAATAGCGATCACGTCTACGGCGTCGCGCTGTTGAGCAACGCCATGCATCAGAGCGGCTATGCGCCCGGCATGGCACGGCACCCGCGGCTGCGCGTGCTGGTGCTGGCCGACGATCCGGGGCAGGAGCCGCTGGTGGTACAGCGCAACCGGGAACTGGCCGATGAGCTGGGGGTTTCGTATATCGAGGACGTGGACGCGGCGCTGCACTGGCCGGGCGTGGAGGTCCTCAGCGTATGTCCGCAGATCGAGCGCCGCGGCGACCTGGTGCGGCGGGCCGCGGCCTCGGGCAAGCACCTCTGGCTGGACAAACCGCTGGCGCCCACCGTCGCCGACTGCACGGCGATCGTGGACATGGTGCAGATGACCGGGCAGAAGACCTCGATTGTGAGTCATCTCGGCTACGACCATATCCAGCAGGCGCGGGGGTGGATTGCAGAGGGGAGAATCGGCGACATCCTCGCCATTCACGCCGACGTACACTTTGCCAAGGGGCAGCCGGATCGCAGCGACACCCCGCCGGCGCCGGCGGCGCCGCTCGGCCGCTGGACGTACCGAACGCCGGACGGCATAAGCGATCCGACCCAGTCGGGCCACAGCGTGATCGCCAAGCGCGAGCTGTACGAGGTCGGGTACTACGCCGTGGTGCATATCCGCTACCTGTCGGGCCTGCCGATAGAGGGGGTCTTCGCCCGGACGGGAGCGCATTTCTTCGACGCGCACGCGGAGCGGGGTGTCGAGGACTTCGCCACCATGGAGCTGACGCTGGCCGGGGGCGCCATCGCAACCATCACGTGCGGGCGGATAGGGCAGGCGAGCCATCCGACGAATGGGTCCAACCACCTTACGATTATCGGTACCCAGGGGACGCTGCTGCTCGATCTGCGGCGGCAGACGGCGGAGTTGTGCAGCGGGGTAACCGGGCAGCAAGGGCCCACCTTTATTAGCCGTGACGACGCCAGCGACGCGCTGGTCAACCATTTTGTGCGCGTGCTGGACGGCGATGAACCGGCCTGGGCGGACGTGGAAGCGGGCCGCGCCCACGTGGCGACGCTCCTGGCGGGATATGAGTCGGTCGCCATGGGCGCGGTGGTGCGTCCAGAGTTCGGCTGAGACGACCGGCGGTGCTTGTGAGCACGATAGACCTCCAGCCGGCGGACTATCTCCCCACCGCTCCGCTCCGCAAGGACTACGGGATCGGGCTGATCGGCTGCGGCCGGATCGCCCGCTCGGCCCACCTGCCCGCCTATCGGCAATGCGGATACAACGTCGTTGCAGCGTGCGATCTGGTGGAGGCGAACGTCGAACGGGTGCAAGCGGAGTTCGGTATCCGTCATGGCACCGCCCAGGTCGAGGACTTACTCAATGACGAGACGGTGCAAATCATTGACCTCGCGGTACACGGGAAGCAACGACTCCCACTGATCGAGCAAATCTGCGCCGCACGACCACCGCACCTGCTCGGCGTACTCAGCCAGAAGCCGTTGGCGATGAGTTGGCCGGACGCCGTCCGTATGGTGGAGCTGTGCCGGGCGGCCGGATTGCCGCTGATGGTGAATCAGCAGGCCCGCTGGGTGTCGGCGCATCGGGCGCTGCGGGTGCTCATTGATCGCGGGGTGTTCGGGCACGTCTATTGCGTGACGCACTTCCACCGCTCATTTCAGGACCACCCCGGCTCGTGGTTTGTCGAGCTGGAGCACTTCAACTTCATAGATCACGGCATCCACTACATTGACCTGTGCCGCTATTTCACGCAACTGGAGCCGGTCCGGGTGAAGGCAACCGCTACGATGCAGCCCGGCCAGCTGGCAATCACGCCGATGTGCCATACCATTCTGTTGGAGTTCCCGCCGGAAGCGCAGGTGATGGCGGTAAGCTACTTCAACAACGTCATCCGCGCTCCGCAGCTGCACCGCTACGAGTGGTTCATTGACGGCACCGAGGCGAGCGCGATGGCCTCACGCGATACGGTGATCGTTGGTCGCAAGGACAACCCCCGCCAGCAGCGGGTCTTCGGCATCCAGGGGAACTGGTTCCCGGATGCGTTCGGCGGCTCGATGGGTGAGTTGATGTGGGCGCTCGACGCCGGGCGCGAGCCGGAGACGAGCGGACGGGACAACCTACACTCGATCCGCCTTGCCTACGCGGCCGTCGAGAGCGCGGCGACGGGTGAAGCCGTCGCGCCCGAACCGCTCATGAATGCTAACTTGATAGGGTAATGTTTTGGCCCCCTCCCTAGCCCTCCCCCGGAGCAAGCTCCAGGGGAGGGAGCCTGTTCCCTGTCCCTACGGAGCAGGGGTAGGACTAGCAAGGGGGTGGTGCCCCACTACCTCGCTAAGTTCGAAACCTTCACTAGCCGTGACGACGATTTGGAGGAAATGAAGCGACCGTGTTCAAGCACACTATCCGGGCGATACTCGCCATCGCCTGCGCCCTGGCACTCGCCGCGTGCGAACTTGGCGGCGAGAGCGGTGACACGGCCGTGCTGCGAGAGCGGTTGGCCGAAAGGGACGTCCAGATTGCCGCGCTCCAGGCGCAAGTCGCCGCCCATGGCGGGCGGGCACATAGTCGGCTGGAGCGGGTGAGGAGCAGAGGGAAGCTGGTCTGCGCCGGCCGCGTTGACCTGCCCGGTCTCGGCTATCTCGACGCCAATGGGCGCAACATCGGGATTGACCCGGACCTGTGCCGCGCGGTGGCTGCTGCCATCTTCGGTAATGGCGAGGCCATCGAGTTCATTCCCGTCTCGGCAGCCGAGCGCGGCCCCGCCATCCAGTCGGGAGAGGTGGACATCCTGCTACGCACGGCAACGTGGACCACCACGCGCGACGCGCAGTGGGGGAACTTCACTACCGTGACGTTCTACGATGGCCAGGGGTTTATGACCCGCAAGGATAAAGGCATCACCAGCGCCAAGCAGTTGGGTGGCGCGTCCGTGTGCGTGACTAGCGGCACGACGACCGAGCTGAACCTGGCGGACTTTTTCCGGCAGAATAAGCTGGAGCTGGAGCCGGTGGTGTTCGAGGATACGGCCTCCGTCTACAAGGCCTACGAGCAGGGCCGGTGCGATGCCACCACGAGCAACAAGTCGCAGCTGGCATCGGTGCGGAGCGGGTTCCACGATCCCGATGCACACATCATCCTGCCCGAGACGATCTCCAAGGAGCCGGGCACGCCGATCGTGCCGCACGGGGATGACCAGTGGCTGGACCTGGTCAAGACGGTGCTGTACGTGCTCATCAACGCCGAGGAATTTGGGGTGACGCAAGCCAATGTAGAGCAGATGAAGCAGCACGAGAACATCCAGATTCGGCGGATGCTGGGCACGGAAGGTGAGTTCGGCCAATCCGACTTGGGTCTCAATCCGGCGTTTGCCGTAGACGTGCTCAAGGCGGTGGGGAACTACGGCGAGATCTACGACCGCTATATGGGGCCGGAAGGGATATCGTTCGTGTTCCCGCGCGGGCCGAACGAGCTGTGGACGAACGGCGGGCTGCTGTATGCCCCGCCGCTGCGTTGAGAGAGTGTGTAGGTAGTCAGCGATGATAGGTAGCATCGCCCGGGTAGCTCTGTTGGTGGGCATGGCGTTGGTGTTCGCGGCGTGCGAGCTTGGTGGCGAGAGCAGTGCGGACACGGCCGCACTGCGAGAGCAACTGGCCAGCAAGGACACCCAGATCGCTGCACTCCAGGCGCAAGTCGCCGCCCAAGGGAAGCAGCCGGCCGCTGCCGTGCCGGAGACCCGGAGCCGGCTGGAAACGGTCAGGGCACGGGGGCGCCTCGTCTGCGCTGGCCGGGTTGACTTGCCCGGTTTCGGATACCTGGACGCCACGGGGCGCAACGTGGGGTTCGACGTGGACTTGTGCCGGGCCGTGGCCGCGGCCATCTTAGGCACCGGCGAGGCGGTGGAGATTATTCCCGTCACGTCGGCCGAGCGCGGCCCCACCATCCAGTCGGGAGATGTAGACCTCATGGCACGCAACGTCACGTGGACCAGTACACGGGACTCGCAGTGGGGCAACTTCACCACGATCACGTTCTACGACGGCCAGGGTTTCATGGTCCCGAAAGACAAGGGCATTGATAGTGCGTTGAAGCTGGGCGGCACGACCGTCTGCGTGACCAGTGGGACCACCACCGAGCTGAACCTGGCGGACTTCTCCCGGCAGCACGGCCTGAAGCTGGAGGCCGTCATCTTCGAAGACACTACGTCCGTCCAAAGCGCCTACGAGCAAGGCCGGTGCGACGTCCGCACCAGCGACAAGGCGGCGCTGGCAGCGGTGCGGAGCGCGCTTAAAGACCCGGACGCACACGTCATCCTGCCGGAGACGATCTCCAAGGAGCCGCTGACCACGGTCGTCCCGCATGGGGATGACCAGTGGCTGGACCTGGTCAAGACGGTGCTGTACGTCCTGATCAACGCCGAGGAATTTGGGGTGACGCAAGCCAATGTAGAGCAGATGAAGCAGCACGAGAACATCCAGATTCGGCGGATGCTGGGCACGGAAGGTGAGTTCGGCCAATCCGACTTGGGTCTCAATCCGGCGTTTGCCGTGGACGTGCTCAAGGCGGTGGGGAACTACGGCGAAATCTACGACCGCTACATGGGGCCGGAGGGAGACTCCTTCACGCTGCCGCGCGGGCCGAACGAACTGTGGAGCAACGACGGACTGATCTATGCACCCCCGCTGCGTTAAGATCATGTGAAGGTAGCCAATGAAGGAGGTGCAAGCGATGGTAAGAAGCATCACGCGGGCAGTTCTGTTGATCGGTATGGCGTTGGTCCTGGCGGGGTGCGAGCTTGGTGGCGAGAGCAGTGCGGACACGGCCACGCTGCGGGAGCAGCTGGCTAGCAAGGACGCGCAGATCGCCTCGTTGCAGGCGCAGGTCACGGCCCAAGGGGGGGCGGCAGCCGCCGCGCCGCAGGAACGCAGCCGGTTGGAGAAGGTCAAGGCGAGGGGGCGGCTCACCTGCGCCGCTCCGAACGACGTCCCCGGTTTGGGCTACCTCGACTCCGAGGGGCGTAACCTCGGGTTCGACGTGGACCTGTGTCGTGCGGTGGCCGCGGCCATCTTCGGCAACGGCGAGGCGGTGGAGATTATCTCCCTCGCCTGGTCCGAGCGCGGCTCCGCCCTGCAGGCTGGCGATCTGGACCTGATGTCCATGACCACGACGTGGACCACCACGCGCGACTCGCAGTGGGGCAACTTCACCACGATCACGTTCTACGACGGCCAGGGCTTCATGATCCCGAAAGACAAGGGCATTGATAGCGCGCTGAAGCTGGGGGGCACGACCGTCTGCGTGACCAGCGGGACGACGACTGAGCTGAACTTGGCGGATTTCCTCCGGCAGCATAATTTGCAGGCGGAGGCCGTCGTCTTCGAGGACTCCGCCACCGTTGACAGTGCCTATGTCCAGGGGCGCTGCGACGTGATCACCAGTGATAAGTCGGCGCTGGCAGCCACCCGCAGCGGGCTGGAGAACCCGGAGGACCATGTCATCCTGCCGGAGACGATCTCCAAGGAGCCGCTGACGCCGGTCGTGCCGCACGGCGACGACCAGTGGCTGGACTTAGTGAAGACGGTGCTGTACGTCCTGATCAACGCCGAAGAGTTCGGGGTCACGCAGGCCAACGTGGAGCAGATGAAGCAGCACGAGAACATCCAGATTCGGCGGATGCTGGGCACGGAAGGCGAGTTCGGCCAGGGCGACTTGGGTCTCAGCCCGACGTTTGCCGTGGACGTGCTCAAGGCGGTGGGGAACTACGGCGAGATCTACGACCGGTACCTGGGTCCGGAAGGGATGTCCTTCACGCTGCCACGCCACGCCAACGAGTTGTGGACCAACGGCGGACTGATCTACGCGCCCCCGCTGCGCTAGGCTCGGTTGGCTCGGTTGATACTGCCCGTTCAAGCCAAACGTGGCTGGCTGGTAGCAAGAGGCCGGCCTTTGCCGACACCGACCGTCCAGATGCGCGTTATGTATTCCGTATGGGGTACACGGAGGACGGGGAGTAGAAGAGGTGGGCTGGTATGAAGGTCACCATTCGCTTGGGCACCGCAGCCGATACGGAGCAGGCGGCGCGCGTCTTGCTCGCCGCCTACAACATGGCCGATCTGCCCGAGGCACAAGCGGCCTATCGGCGCGAAATCGAGGTGGGCCATCGGTACCTGGTGGCCGAGGCAGCGGGCGAGATCGTCGGCGTTAGCTCCTGGTACCTGCACGGCGTTCCCCACCATGGGCTGGCCGAGTTGGACCGGATTGCCGTGCTGCCAAAATACCGGATGAATGGCGCCGGGGGCGAGCTATTTCACAGCCTGGTCGCGGACGCCCAGCACTTCTACGCCCAGCATGGCGAGCGACTCCGCAAGCTGTTCCTGATGACGCACGACGACAACTATGCCGCGCACGCGCTCTACCGCAAGGTCGGGATGGAGAAGGAGGTCGTGCTCAAGGACCACTACTACGACGGCCGGGCGGAAGCGGTCTTCTCCATCTTCTTTCCGCGCTCGGAGTCGTAGGGGTGGATTGGACCTAACCACTGACAGGCCAAAGCCGCACGGATAGTGCCAGGTGTGGTGCGGCTCTGACCTGCCACCCGGCCCCTTCCCTGGCAGGGAAGGGGAGTCCGCGCGGCGAACGGGCTGGCCCCCCTACGGTCCCCCGCACTGCGGGAGGACGAGCGCTGCACCCCTACAGCATGGCTTGTGCCTACTCCCGTATGCTGTCTCCCGCTACGGTAGGATAGGGAGTGCGCTGCCCCTACCAGCGGAAGGGAGAGGTCACATGCCCCCACTACGGATTGCCGTGATCGGCGCTGGCGCGGAGCCTGGCTCGCGGGCACGGCAGTACCTCGCTACCATCGCCCGCCTGCCGGACCACTATATCCTCGCGGCGGTGTGTGACCGCAACGCGGAGGTCAGCCGACAGGCGGCCGCCACCTATGGCGCCCAGGCTCATTACAGCGACGTGCGGGAACTGTTCACGGCCAAGCGGCCCGACGTGGTGCTCAGTCTGGCGCCGAAAGACTCGCATATCGTGATTGCGCTGACGGCGGCGCGCCTCGGCATCAACGTGCTGACGGAGATTCCGGTGGCGCATACGCGGCGGTACGCCGCGGCCATCGCGCAGGCGTGCCGCGATAACGGCGTGCTGTGGGAGGTGGCGGAGCAGGTCTGGGTGTGGCCGCAGGAGCAACTCAAGCAACGTCTGTTGGCGGCGGGGCACATCGGGCAGGTGACGCACGCGCGGCTGTGGTACCAGACGGGGCAGTATCACGGCTTCAGCGGCGTGCGCCCGTTAATTGGCGCAGAGGCGACGCGCGTACTGGGCCACAGCAGGACCGTTCCGACTGCGCCGTACACGGCCTACGGCGACGAACGGGAAACGACGGTGCGGTGGGACGGCGCGTTCATCGAGTTCGCCAACGGCGTGACGTGCCTGTTCGAGAAAGCGCCGCGCCCCTTTCCGCTCCGTACCTATCCACAGGGATGGCAGATCGAATGCACCGAAGGGGTGCTGGAATATACCCGGTGTGTGCAGTGGCGGGGTGCAGAAGAGCGGACCTATGAGATCGAGGAAGTGTACGACGAGGACGACGGTGAGCGGGTGCTCCGGCAGGTCCGGGTGGATACCGAGCCGCCGGTCGTTTGGGAGAATCCCTTCCAGAAATACCGGATCGGCAGCCCGGACGACGTAGCCAAAGCCGCGATCCTGACCAGCTTCCACGCGGCGATCACCGGCGGCGGCGCCCCGGCCTACGGAGTGGACAATGCGCTGCGGGACTGGGAGCTGTGCCTGGCGACACGCGAGAGTGCCGACCGGGGCAATACCTGGGTGGAGTTGCCCTTGCAGGAGCCGACGGCGCTGGAGCGCCAACTTGAGGCCGCCTACGTGCGGCGCTACGGGCATGACCCCATCGAGGAGACGGAGCAACTGCTGGACACGACCTTCACGCGGTCGGCGGTGATGTGGTCGCTGGCGCACTGGCTGTAGGGTTTCTCCTGCCCTCACCCCGGCCCTCTCCCAGGGGGAGAGGGGATTGGATTCCTGCTTGCGTGGCAATGACGGGGGCGCGGCCAGGCGCCGCGTAGTAGCATACGAGCCGGGGGGGCGTACACGCCGCGCCGGAGGAGGGCCGGAAGGGATGAGCACGACGCAAGCGCCGGGTGGACGGGGGGCGGGGGAGCAACCGCTCCTGCTCATCACCGGAGCCGCTGGGCGGATTGGCACGTACTACCGAGGACACTTGGCCACGCACGGCGCACCGTGGCGGCTCCGCCTCCAGGACCTGCGGGCGATTGACGATGCGGGTGATGCCGAGGTGCAAACCAGCGACTTGGCGGACATGAACGCGGCCCGGCGGGCGGTGGCTGGGGCGCACGCCGTCCTCCACCTGGCGGCCGACCCGGACCCGGCGGCCGACTTCTACGCGACGCTGCTGGACCGCAATATCAAGGCCACGTACAACATCTATGCCGCTGCGGCCGAGGGCGGCGCGCACCGGGTGATCTTCGCCAGCAGTGTGAACGCGGTGATCGGCTATCCGCCCGGCGTGCAAGCGCATACGCACATGGTCGCGCGGCCGGGCAACGTGTACGGCGCGACCAAAGCCTGGGGTGAGGCGTTGGCCGCGTCTTTCTCGTCCCAGCACGGCCTGTCCTGCATCGCGGTGCGGATCGGCGGATTTACACCCCCGGAGCGACTGCGCGAGCGGCTCGATCCCAACAATCCGGACGCCCACCGGACGCTCTCGTGGGTGGTGACGGCGGCGGACCTCAGCCGGCTGTTCGATTGCTGCTTGGCGGCGCCGGACGACCTCGACTTCGCCGTGGTGCATGGCCTATCGAATAATCGGTATCCGGCGATGGACCTGGACTCCACGCGGCGGCTGCTTGGCTACGAGCCGCAGGACGACGCCTTTGCGCTCGCGGAGGCATTCGCTGCCGAGAGTTGAAGGGGGGAGCACGATGGCTACGAGCGCGGTCACAGAGCCGTTTGACATCAGCATTGGCGGAGGCCACTGTAGCCTGGTCGAGCTGACGACGGGGGAACTGCTGCTGCTGAGTACCCGCTTGCAGCTCTCCCGCTCGGCAGACGGCGGCCGGACCTGGAGCGACTTCACGCCGGCCGCGGACGAGCACGGGGCGGCGCTGAATGGCGGCGCGCACTCGACGGGGCTACTGCGGCTGCAATCGGGGGCGCTCGCCATCACCTATGCCCGGTTGGAGACGACGACCGGACCACACGACGACTTCGGCATGTTCATCCGGCTGTCTCGCGACGAGGGGCAAACCTGGCTGCCGGAAGTCCGTATCAATCTGCCGGGGGTCTATGCGCCCAGCTACCACAACGCGATGATCCAGTTGAGCAGCGGACGGCTGCTGCTGCCGGTGCGGTGGATCTTCACCGGCAGTCACCCTGACCGCGGCGGCCGGACCCACGCTTGGGGCCGGCTGGGTGGGCAGCGTTTCGCGGTGGAGGGCCATGCCCACCGGCCGGAGATGGATATCACGTTTGTGTACTACTCCGATGACGAGGGGCAGACCTGGCAGCGCAGCCGCGACGAGCTGATGGGCTGGTTCAACGATGGGTATGAGGGGGTTACGCCGGTAGATGAGCCGGTCGCGGCCGAGCTACGCGACGGGAGCGTATTGCTGTTCGGCCGCTCGACGGTGGGCCGCATTGTCAAGTCCATCAGCCGCGACGACGGCGTCAACTGGAGCACCGTCGAGGCGACGGAGCTACCAAGCTCCTATTCACCGTGCCGACTGGCGCGTGTGCCCGGAACCGACGATCTGCTGGTGATCTGGAATCAAGTGTCCGGCGAGGAGATTCGGCGGGGCTACCGGCGCGGACGGCTGTCCACGGCCATCTCCAAGGACGATAGCCGCACGTGGGAGCACCACCGCACGCTGGCCCTCAGCCCGGGGCTGGCGGACGTGGCGCGGGTGCGGCCGGACCCCGCGCTGCGGATGGTCCGGGCAGCCGACAGCTTGGGCGATCTGCCGGACGGCTACACCCTGTATCACTATCCCGATGTCGCGTTTGCCGGGAACACGGCCTACCTGCTCTACAACGCGGGCTACTACACGCCGACCGCCGATGGGGTGGTGCAGAGCCAGGAGCGCCGGCTGCGCGCCGTGCCGACAAGCTGGTTGTATGAAGCGTGACGAGGAGGAAGCGCCATGACGACGTACCGTGCCGGGGTGATCGGGCTGGGCCGGATGGGGTGGCTCTACGACGCTTCGCTGCCATATCCGCCCTCGGTGCGTGAAGAGGACGGCACGCTGAACGAGCTGCCGCCATTACGCGACCACTCCGACATCCCGCCGACGGAGCACCCGGGGAAAGAGGGGCTGCCGACGAGCTATGCCGCGGCGCTGCAGCGGCATCCGCGGACGGAGTTGGTGGCCGGCTGCGATCCGAGCGAGGAGCGGCTGGCGGCCTTTGGGAAGCATCACGGGGTAAAGGCACTGTATACCGACTACCGGGAGTTCTTGACCAAAGAGCGGCTGGACCTGGTCGCCATAGCCAGCCATGCGGCCCTGCGGCCGGACGCGACGGCACTGGCGGTCGAGTGTGGCGCCAAGGCGGTGATGACCGAGAAGCCGATGACGCTGACCTTGGTCGAGGCCGATAGGATGGTGGAGGTGTGCGAGCAAGCGGGAGTTCCGCTGGCGTGCGGCGCGATCAGCGTCAACCACCCGGGTTTTGTGCAGGCGAAGAAGCTGCTCACCGACGGCACGCTCGGCACGATCCTGAGCATGGAGACCTCGCGGGCGATGGCGCAACACAATCCTTGGATCTACCTGATGGACAGTCCCGGGGAATGGGTCATCGGCGTGAGCGACGACGAGGAATCCGTGCGGCGGAATGGGGAGTTCGTGGGGGCCGGGATCATCCAGTTCGCCAACGGCGTGCCGGGGTTCCTGCGGCCGGGCGCGCCGCAACTCCGCATCACCGGCGAGCGCGGGGAGTTGATCTTCGATTGGAAGCACTTTCGGCTGTGGCTGGACGTGGATGGTCCGGGGGGCACGACACGCGCGGAGATGACGTTTCCAGAGCCGCAAGTGTTGGGGCAGTGGTCAATCCTGTACGGCGTCGAGGACGTGATCCGCTGCTACGAGCAAGGCGGCGAGCCGCGGGTGAGCGGGCGGCGAGTGCGGGACGCGATGGAGATCGAGATCGGACTGCGCGAATCGCACCGGGCTGGCAACACGAGGGTGGCGCTGCCACTGGCGGACCGCTCGCTCGGCATGGTGTACGACTGGTTCCGGTAGACGGGGCGTGCCTGCCCCTAGGCCCCCCGCTACGCAGGGAGACGTAGATTCCCGCTTTCGCGGGAATGACGGCTCAAGGGTGAGGCAGAATGGTGGGCCGGAGGGTGAGGCGGAAGGGAGTGCGGCGATGGTGACGATGAGCGGTGAGCTGGCGCTGCTCGGTGGTACGCCGGAGGTGACGCGCCCGATCCCGCTGTGGCCGGCGGTTGGTGATGGCGAGATTGACGCCGTGGTGGCGGCGCTGCACCAGTCGCGGAGCGACGTGCAGTACCTCAACTCCATGCCGGGTGGTGGGCCGGTCGCGGCGCTGGAAGAGGACTTCGCCGGGCATTTCGGCGTGCGCTACGCCATCGCGTCGGCTTCCGGCGCGGCCTCGCTGCACATGGCGCTCTACGCGGTCGGAGTGGAAGCCGGGGACGAGGTGATCGTCTCGCCGTACACGTGGGGGCAGACGGTCTCGCCAATACTCAACCAGGGCGCGATCCCGGTATTCGCGGACATCGAGCCGGCGACGTATACACTCGATCCAGAGGCGGTCGAGGCGCGGATCACTCCATATACGAAGGCGATTCTGGTGGTCCACATCTTCGGTCAGCCGGCCGATATGGACGGGCTTCTGGCGGTCGCGCGGCGGCACGGGCTGCCTGTGATCGAGGATTGCGCCCAGGCGACGGGCGGGCGGTACCGGGGGCAGTACGTGGGTACGATCGGGGACGTGGGCTGCTTCAGCTTCGGTGACGGCAAGCAGATCATCGGCGGCGACGGCGGGATGGTGCTGACCAACGATGCGGGAATCTACGAGCGAGCGTGCGCGATTGGCTCGCACCCGGCACGGCAGGAGCGCGACATCCAGGACCCGGCGCTGACGCCCTACATTGACAGCCTGACGTACACCTACCGCATTCATCCGCTGGCGGCGGTCATCATCCGGGAGCAACTCCGGCACATGGATGACTGGAATGCCGAGCGGCGGATCAATCACGAGCGGCTGTCGGAGGGGCTGGCCGGGGTGCGCGGGCTGCGGCCGGTGGTGGAGACGGCCGGCGGCGAGCACGTCTACCATCGCCACAGCCCGACCATAGTCCCGGATGAGGTGGGCGGGGTGGACCGCGCGACCATCGTGGCGGCGCTGGAGGCGGAAGGCGTGCCGGCCAACCTGGGCTACGTGCGGCAGCCGATCCACCTGCGGGCGCGGTTCCAGGACCGAGCGTACTTCTTTGGACGGCAGTATCCGTGGGCGGCCCATCCCAGCGGTCGAGGTGCCGACGCGGTGGCCTACCGCGCCGGAGACTGTCCAGTGGCCGAGCAACGCTGCGCCGTGGAGGAGCTTGACTTGCTCGGCATGACGGCACCGGCCTGGCGCGGGGACCTGCGCGAACTGGTTGACCAGCACGTGTGCGCGGTGCAGAAGGTGTTCGAGCCGGCGAACCTCGCGGCGCTGCGGAACTGGGAGCGGCGGACCTACCCCCAACCCTCTCCCTAAAGGGATGGGCCTCTCGGTCCGATGATGGTCTGAATCAGGATCTTCAGGATGCAAGGATGATTCAGGATGGATTGCCGCGGACGCGGCAATGACGGTCGGGACCATCCGAAAGTGCAACCAGTGGTTGCACGAATCGGCTGGACCCACTATCTCACGATGTTGAAGGAGGGAGGAGAGCATGGGAATGCAACCGCCCCAGATGGAGCATAGCGTTCTGCGGAAGCAGGAGGGCACGTACGCTGCCTTTCCGGTGATCGAGCTGCTGGCCGACGGTCGCCTGGCGGTGGCCTACCTGTCGAATGACGCCAACATCAGGGATCACTACGGGTTTGGCGACTGGACCGTCGTCACCTCGTCCGACGGCGGTGCGACCTTTACCCCCACCGCACCAGACGACATGAGCGTTCCGTTCAACTGGTCGGGGACCTCCCCGCGCGAACGCTATGATCGCTTCGCCGGGCGCATGCCGGACGGCACGCTGGTCGCGGCGGGCGGGGTCGGGTTCGAGGAGGCGCCGGCGGACCGGGCGGAGGAGGCGAGCGCGGCGGGGCGGTCCGTCTCGGAACATCCGCTGCGGGACGACTCAACGGTGCTGCTCGGTGGCAATCGCGTGTTCGTGCAGCGGTCGCACGACGGGGGCCGGACCTGGAATCGCCAGGAGTGGGAGGTGCCGGGCGCACACCGGATGAACGGCTTTCCACGCTGCACCGTGTTGGCGGACGGGACCATCCTCGCGCCGCTCTACAATTGTGGAGACATTGCGCCTGACCGCTTGCGGGTACTGGTGTATCGCTCGACGGACCACGGGGCAACGTGGAACCTGCGGCTGGTGGGCAGCGGGGCGAGCGGAGGCAACGGCGACGAATCGGCGCTGGTGGAAACGGAGCCGGGGCGCGTGCTCGCCCTGATCCGGCAGGCACCGCAGCGACTGGCCGAGGTGTGGTCGGACGATGGTGGGCGGACGTGGTCGGAGGCGATCTATACGGACATTTGGGGCTTTCCGCCACACCTGCTGAAGCTGCGCGACGGACGGATTCTGTGCGCCTACGGCCACCGGCGCGACCCGCTCGGGGTGCAAGCGGTCATCAGCGCCGATGGCGGGCGGAGCTGGGACCTGGATCACCGGGCGATCCTGCGCGGTGACGGGGAGACGACGGATTTGGGCTATCCGATCTCGGTGCAACTGCCGGACGACAGCATCTTCACGGTCTATTACATGACCATCGGTGGCGTCACGCACGTCGCTGCAACGCGATGGGAGTTGCCGTGGTAGGGAGCGCCGGAGGGCGAGCGCTCGTGTTCTGCCCCACAGAAGGATGCAAAGCCAGCGACAATGATGGCACACTGGCGCTGGTATGCCTATCATGGTGAGGCTGGGGCCCGGAGTACCGCACAGCATGAGCGCAGAGCATACACCCGAACACCTAACCGGACTGGTCTCTGAATTGCGTGGATTCCCTGCTGAGGCTGGGTGGGTGGAGTTCAAGGAGAACTTTGCCGATCCCAATGAGATCGGTGAGTACATCTCAGCACTGAGTAACACTGCGGCATTGGAAGGTAAGCCAAGCGCCTATCTAGCCTGGGGCATCCAAGACGGTACACACGAGGTAGTGGGCACCAGCTTCCAGCCGACGCAGACTAAGAAGGGCAATGAGAACCTAGAAAACTGGCTGCTGCCCCTGCTAGACTCCCAATTGCGTTTTCGCTTCCTTGAACTGATCTACGAGGAACAGCCGGTTGTACTGCTTGAGATACCGCGTGCGGCGACCAATCCGATCCGGTTCCGAGGACAAGAGTTTATTCGTGTCGGCTCCCACAAGAAAAACTTGCGCGATCACCCGGAAATCGAGCGGGACCGATGATCGAGGTCTTTGATGACCGCATGGAAATCACGAATCCGGGCCAGCCGCTGGTAAGTACGGACCGCTGCTTGGATACTCCACCCCGATCACGCAATGAGGCCCTAGCATCATTCATGCGCCGAGCCGGGATTTGCGAGGAGCGCGGCAGTGGCATTGACAAGGTCGTGTTTCTGACTGAACTCTATCAATTACCTGCGCCGTTCTTCGAAATGACGGAAACCGCGACGCGCGCCGTGCTGTTCGCCCATAAGGAACTGCGGGATGATGAGGCCGGCGGCCCACCAGCGGGCCCGGCCCCATAATCCTCCACGCACCAGCAGGAGAGCATCGTGAACACCGCATCCCACACCCAAAGAGGCCAGCGGGTGGCGACCTCAGCAGTATTGGCAGCCATTCTGTTCGCCACATTTGCGGCCAGCGTCACGACGGTGGCGGCCCAATCCCCCCCAAGCCCCCAGGACAAGCCACGGGTCGTCGTGGGGCCTGTAACTAGTGAGGTGGTCGTCCATTGGAACGCCGTTCAAGATGCGGGCTACTACCGGATCGGTTGGGTTTCCAAGGAGGACTACGAGGCCGCCGTGGAGGCCAGCGAAGATTGGCTTAATGCATTCACCTCCGTGAGCGTAGCCAACAGTGGTCAGGTGTCGCACACGATTGCGCATTTGACGCCGGGCGCGTCGTACTGGTTCATCGTCGGCAGCAGTGATCATCGCTATGGCAACCCCAGGTGGTCGCTATGGTCCGAACTGGTGACCCTGCCTGGTGGCCCGGCGGCCTGTGCCGGTGACCGTGACGCGCTGACGGCTCTCTACGACGCTACGGACGGTCCTAATTGGCGAAACAGCGTCAACTGGCTCAGCGATACCGCTCCCATCGACGAGTGGTTCGGCGTATCCACCGACGCCGACGGCTGCGTGCTTGTCCTGTACCTGGACAGCAACGACCTCGCCGGGACGATTCCCGCCGGGTTGGCCGCTCTGTCCAGACTACGCTCCTTGCACCTAGGGAACAACGACCTGACCGGGGCGATCCTGCCGGATCTGGCCGGGCTGGACGATCTGCGTGTGCTCAGGCTGGTAGACAACGATCTCAGCAGCGAGATCCCGAGTGAGTTGGGCAACATGGCCAGACTCAGTGTTCTGGACCTCGACGGCAACGAACTGACTGGCCCCATACCGCTCGAGTTGACTAATCTCACCGAACTTCGCGTGCTGTCGTTGAACCGCAACATGTTGAGCGGGCCGATACCCGCTGAGCTCGGCACCATGACCAATCTCACCAATCTGGAACTGTGGCAAAACGAATTGACCGGCGAACTTCCAACCGAACTGAGCAACCTCGTCAACATCAGGACCCTTGACGTCGATGAGAACCAGCTAACCGGGACCATTCCCGTTGAACTGGGCAATCTGACCAATCTGAAGTTCCTGTGGCTCAGACAGAACCAGTTCACTGGCGAGATTCCGGTTGAGCTGAACAACCTCTCCAATCTGGTCGTCCTGGGACTGGACGGCAACCAGTTGACTGGCGAGATTCCGGCAGGGTTCGGCAGTTTCGCTCGACTGGAGCGCCTGTATCTCTATGACAACGACCTCATCGGCGAAGTACCAGCCGAACTGGGCAACTTGTCCGAGCTCGAGCTCCTCTACCTCTACGGCAACCGGCTGACCGGAGAGATACCGGCTGAGTTGGGCAATCTGGCCAATCTGGAGGGGCTGTACCTCCACAGGAATCGCCTGAGCGGAGAGATACCGTCGACGTTCGGCAACCTGGCCAGCCTCGAATACCTGATTCTTGACCAAAATATGTTGACCGGTGCGATCCCGCCGGAGTTCGGCAACCTGGCCGAGTTGAAGTACCTGAGCGTGAACCGCAACCAGTTGACTGGCGAGATCCCACCCGAGTTGGGAAATCTGGGCAACCTTGAGCAATTGCGGTTGGACAACAACGGGTTCACCGGGCAGATCCCGCTTGAGTTGGTCAATCTGACAAAACTGGAGCAACTGCACTTGGACAACAACCAACTGAGCGGCGTGATCCCTGCTGAGTTGGTCAATCTGCCTGAACTAGCGTTGCTGTACCTCTCCAGCAACGAGTTTACCGGCTGCGTGCCGGCTGGGTTGCTGGATGTGGCGGACAACGACCTCGACGAACTCGGCCTGGAGGCTTGCCAGTAGGGCGCGATCGAGGGGGCGTAAAGATAAGCCCGAGTGTCGGTAGCTTAACCAGCATCCTTCATGCCTGTCTGCGCTATGTAGAGCGCGAGCCGATGACGAACGCCAGCCTCCGAAAACGGTTCGGCATAGCGCAGCGCAACATCGCCACTGCCTCCCGTATCATCAGCGACGCTCTGCAAGCAGGGCGGATAAAGCCATGCGACCCTAACCAGGGTAGGAAGTACGCGAAGTACCTTCCCTTCTGGGCCTGAATCTTATTTGACGGCTATTTGATGAAATCCCCTCACCCGCGGAACCAGGGCTCCCAGATTCATCCTCCAGAACGCACTCTTCCCTGGTAGCGCCCCCTGCAGGAGCTAGTCTCTTATTTGATGGCTATTTGATAGCCGAGCCTCTACTCACAGAGACACCCTGCCACCACCTCTTGGTGAGGACAGCTGTAACCGATGCTACTGCTCGACGGATTCCACCCATCTTATTAGCAGGATTGACGAGAGATGGCTGGCACCCTACTCTTACTGCCAGTTCACCTGCGTAGGGTGCGCGATGGGAGTTGCCTTGCTAAGGAGAAGGAGGGGAAGGATGAACAGAACTGCGAGCCAACCCGAGTACCTGACGACGGTCGCTACGCCGGCTGAGACGGTGGCCGAGCTGGGCTTCGGTGTGGAGGTGTCCGTGAGCGCGGCGGGGGAGGTGGGGCTGCCGCCCAGCCATGCGCCCCACCTGTTCAGCGTGCATCTGCCGGCGGGTGACGACGCCGGGCGGCTGAACGTCGGGGCGTTCGACGCGGCGCGCCGGGAAGTGAGCATCGAGTCCGTGCAGCGCGCGATTGACGTGGCGTGCGACACGGGGGCTGTGCGCGGCGTGATCCACTCGATGGGCATTGTGTCGTTCGAGGGGGAAGAGGTCGGCGACTGGGATCGGACGGTGGCGGGACTGCAGCGGATCGCGGACCACGCGCGGCCGAAGGACTTCGAGCTGGTGCTGGAGAACGTGGTGTACTACTGGCCGCCCGTGCCGGAGCACATTCCGGCAGAGCGGGCGGATCGCAGCCAGTGTTTGTATCAACTGGGGAGGGACCCGCAGGAGTGGCGGCAGCTGTGGGCGGCGATTGACCGCGATAACGTGCGGCTGTGCCTGGATACGAGTCACGCGACGACGTGCGCGGTGGCGACGAGCGACCTGGCGGAACAGGCGCGGCGGGTGCAAGAGTTCCTCGACGTTGGCGGGGAGCTGATTACGCACGTCCACTGGTCGGACAACTATCTCGGGGGGCATCGCGGTCGGAACGACTCGCACCTGCACGTGGGGCAGGGAACGTTGCCGCGCCCGTTCCACGCGCAGGTGAAGCGGCTGGCGGCGGTGAAGCACCTGGAGCACAAGAGCACGGTCGAAGAGTTGCGGGACGAACTGGCGTTCATCGAGCAGCTGTGATGCGGCGCGTAAGGTCGAGAAGGATGAGTAAGGTGGATGCCCCACTCGCGGTAGAGAGTCCCGCCGTGCCTCCGGCCAGCGCCGCCCGGGTAGAGGCCTACATAGAAAAGCCGTACCACAAGGTCATCTCCGGTGATAGTGACGACGGGTTCCTGGTGCAGGTTGCCGAACTGCCGGGCTGCATGACGGCTGCCGAGACGGAAGCCGAGGCCCTCGCACAGCTACCGGAGGCCATGTCCCTGTGGCTAGAGACGATGCTCTTGGACGGCAATCCCATCCCGGAGCCGGACCCCGAGCCAAGGTACAGCGGTCGGCTGCACGTGCGGATGTCCAAGTAGCCCAGCGAGCACCTGGTGATGAAGGTTGCCAACTTAATCGGGTAGTGGGATGTAGCCCCCCTATGGTCCCCCCGCTGCGGCGGGGGGACGGGGATGTTCCCTCTCTTGGATTCCCGCTTTCGCGGGAATGACGATTTTGCAGAGGTCTCATGTTGGGAGGAGGCTGGCGATGACTATGACGACGGGGGCTGCGCTGGCGAGCGGGGGGGCGGTGTCTATCGAGGCGCTGGAAGCGGATTACGCGGCGCGGAATCCGCGGTCACGGCGACAGTATGAGCTGGGGCGGACGGTGATGCCGGGCGGGGTGGCGAAAGGGGCGTACTTCAGCAAGCCGTACCCGCTGTTCCTGGTCTCGGGCGAGGGATGCTACGTCACGACACTGGACGGGCAGCAGTTGCTGGACTGCGCCAACCACCACACGGCGGGGGTGCTCGGACACCGGCATCCGGCGGTGCTGGAGGCGGTGCAGGAGCAGTTGGCGCAGGGGTTTGCGCTGGGCGGGCCGACGACGGTGGAGTATGAGCTGGCGCGAGAGATGACGGGGCGGGTGCCGTCGCTGGAGCGGGTGCGGTTTGCCGGGTCGGGGGGTGAGGCGGCGCAAAACGTGCTGCGGCTGGTGCGCGGATGGACGGGGCGGCAGAAGATCGCCAAGTTCGAGGGGGCGTTTCACGGGCGAGTGGACGCGCTAGAGGTCAGCGTCGGCCCGCCGCTAGACGAGGCGGGACCGCAGTCCGCGCCGCGGGCGGTGCCGCAGGGGCGGGGATTCGAGCGCGGGGCAGCGGAGGACACGGTGATCCTGCCGTACAGCCACCCGGAGGCGGTGGAGCGGCTGTTGGTGCAGCACCGTGACGAGCTGGCGGCGGTATGGCTCGATCCGCGCGGGGGCGTCCTGGACGCCGACCGGGAGTTCATCCGGCATATGCGGCTGATAACCGAAGAGCTCGACCTGCTACTGGTGATGGACGAGGTGGTGGCGTTCCGGGTGGGGCGGGGCGGACTGCAAGAACAGTGCGGTATTCGGCCCGACCTGACCACGTTCGGCAAGATCATCGGCGGCGGCTTTCCGATTGGCGCGTTCGGAGGGCGGGCCGATCTGATGGACCTGCTGGACGACGCGCGCGGCGGCACGGGCTACATGCACAGCGGCACATTCCACGGCCATCCGGTCGCGCTGGCCGCGGGACTGGCGACGCTGCGGACGCTGACGCCGGCGTCATACGAGCACCTGACGGCGCTGGGCGACGAGCTACGGACGGAAGCGAACGCGCTGTTCGAGCGGCGTGGCGTGGCGGCGCAGGCCGTGGGCGATGGATCGCTGTTCGGCATCCACTTCACGGCGGAGCCGCTGCGCGATTACCGCTCGCTGGCGACGGCCGACGGCGAACAGGCGTACCGGGCGTACTTGCAGCTGTTGGCGCAGGGCGTAATGCTGTCGTCGGGCCTGGGCATGTGCGCGCTGTCGCTGCCGATGGACCGCTCGCACGTGGCGGCGGTACTGGCGGCGTTGGAACGGGCGGTGAGTTAGTGGTCGGTGGCCGGTGGCCCCCTCCCGGAAGGCTTCTCTAGCCACAGAGTACACAGAGAGCACAGAGTGGGGGGAGCACGGCTGGTATCATCGGCCAATGGAACGACCCTCGCTGCGGCGGATGGTGATGCGTTGGCTGCGCTGGCGCCGGTCGGTGCCGCCGGCGCTGGCGGGCACCCTGGCGCTCCTGCGCCTGCTGCCGCGGGTGCATCTGGCGCGCACGATCAGCCTCGCGTTCGTCGTCGCGCTCGATATGCTCCTGCCGATCGCGCTGACCGTGGTCACGGGGCTGCTGATCGGCTCCATTCCGGCGGCGGTGGAGGGAGGGCTCGACTCGCCGGCCTCGCGGCTCACGCTGACCTGGCTGGTGGTCGCCGCCGCGGTCTTTGTTGCGCTGGAGGTGATCGGCCCGGCCCAGGAAGTGCTCGGCTTGGCCCTTGGCCGCTACCTGGACCTCTACTTGCAGGAGCGCGTGATCCTGGCGGTCGGCCGGCCACACGGGATTGCCCACCTCGAAGACCCGGTCAACCTCGACCAGATTCAGGCGGCGCAAGGGGTCGGCATGTCCTACTACCGTCCGAAGCAGGCGGTGCGGGCGCTGGCGACACTGGTGCCGGTGTGGTTTGTGGCGGCCGGCTCGGCGCTGATTCTCTTCGCGTTTCACTGGGCGTTGGCGCTGGTGATGCTGCTTCTGTCGGTCGCTATCACGTATTTCAGCCAGAAGGAGATCGTCCGGGTGGCCAACGTCGGCCTCGGGCAGTCGGCTGCCGTGCGCCGGGCCGACTACTTCCGCAATCTGGCGCTGACTCCGGAGCCGGCGAAAGAGGTGCGCATCTGGGGTTTGGGAAAGTGGCTGGTGGGCCATTTTCAGCGGGAGTTTCAGCGGGCGATGGTGCCGCTGTGGCACGAGAACCGGCTGGGGCGGCCGATCATCTGGCTGATGACGCTCACCTACGCCGCGGCTAACCTGGGGGCGCTCGTGCTGCTGGCGTGGGCGGCCACGCAGGGCAACATTGGCCTGGCGGCGCTGGCCGTGTACGCGCGGGCCGTGCTGGACAGCATTGCGTTCAACTTCGGGGACCAGAACACGCGGCTGGCCTACGCGGTGGTCTCCCTGCTGCCGGTGTTGGAGCTGGAACGACGCTTCTCCGACCGGAGCCAGCGCGGGAGCGGCTACCGCCCGGCCGTGGGCAGCCCGCACGAGGGCATCGAGTGCCGGGGGCTGAGCTTCCGCTATCCCGGCCAGACCGAGGAGGTGCTGGACCGGCTCGACCTTTCCATTCCGGCCGGGCAGTCGCTGGCGATCGTGGGCGCCAACGGCGCCGGCAAGACGACGCTGATCAAGCTGCTGTGCCGGCTCTATGACCCGGGAGCGGGCAGCATCGTGGTGGATGGCAATGACCTGCAAGCGATGGATGCGGATGCCTGGCAGGCGCAAGTCGCCGCCATTTTCCAAGACTTTGTGCAGTACCCGCTCTCGGCGCGCGAGAACATCCGGCTCGGGGCGCCGAATGCCGCGCCCGATCCGGCCGCGCTCACGGCCGCGGCGCGCAAGGCCGGGGCGCTGGAGCTGATCGAGGCGCTGCCGCGGGGGTGGGACACGATCTTGTCCCGGCGCTATACGGACGGGACCGACCTCTCCGGCGGGCAGTGGCAGCGGGTGGCGCTGGCGCGGGCGCTGTTCGCGGTCGAGAGCGGGGCGCGGCTGTTGATCCTCGACGAGCCGACGGCGAATCTGGACGTGCGGGCGGAAGCCGCGCTCTACGACCGTTTTCTGGAGATCACGGCCGGGTTGACCACGGTCATCATTTCGCACCGCTTTTCCACGGTGCGGCGGGCGGACCGCATCTGCGTGCTCGCTGACGGCCGGATCACCGAGCAGGGCACCCACGACGAGCTGATGGCGTTGGCTGGGCAGTACGCGCAGATGTACAGCCTGCAAGCGAGCCGGTTTCGCGATGACCCCAGCGCGCCGCTCGATGCCGGGGAGAACGGGCGCGGGGACACCAACGAGGCGGCGCTTCAGTTAAGTGAAGGGGCCGGGGCATAGGGTCATGCGCGAGCATTGGCGCGGTTTTCGAGTGCTCATGGTCTTTGGGCTGCGGGCCGCGCCCTGGCAAGCGGTGGTCTTCTTGGTGTCGGCCTTCATCATGTCCCTGGAGGGGCTGGTGGTCCCGGTGGGATTGAAGCTCCTCGCCGACGCGGCGGTGGCGCTGGACCTGCGCGCTGGCCTCGTCGCTGCATTCATCATCGCGGCGACCGCGGGGCTCGCCGTCGTCAACTTGCAGTTCTACGTGACCTTGATCTTCACCGTCGTGGAGCGCGCGGGGGCGCTGATTGACAAGCGGCTGATGGAGCTGACCACCGGTATTGCCGGCCTGGAGCATCACGAACGGCCCGCTTACCTCGACGAGATGGCCATCCTGCGCGAGCGACGGGGCAGTCTGGCCTGGATGACGAATGCGGCGGGGCAGGTGATTCAGATTGTGGTGCAACTGGTGGGGAGTGCCATCCTGCTCGCCGGTCTGCACCCGCTGCTGCTGCTGTTGCCCCTGTTCGGAGTTGGCTCGACGCTGGCCGAACGACGCGGCCTGGCGATCAAGCGACGGACGGACCAGATCACTGCCGAGCGGGTGCGTCTCCGCGAGCAAATCTTCGGCATTGCGACCTCGGCCGAGGCCGGCAAGGAAGTGCGGATCTTCGGCTTGCGGGATGAACTGTTCACCAGGCACCGCGCCGTCTACGAGGCGCAGATGCGCGATCGCGAGCGGGGCGACTGGCAGATCATGGGGCTGCAGACCGCGGGGTCACTCCTCTTCGCCGTCGGCTACATCGGCGCCATCGCCCTGGTGCTGGTCCGCGCGATCCAGGGTCTGGCCACGCCGGGCGACGTGCTGCTCGCCATCAGCTTAGCCTCGCAGACGCACGGGGTCCTGTCGCAGGTGATCGCCTACGGCTCCGGGCTCGTGTGGTCCTTGAGTGTTGCGCGGCGCTATCTCTGGTTGGAGGACTACGCCCAGCGCAAGCAGGAGGTCATTGGGGAGCCGGCGCCGGTCCCGGCGCGGCTGACGCAGGGGATCACAGTCCGGGACCTGACGTTCCGGTATCCCGGTACGGATGCACTGGTGCTGGGCGACGTCTCATTGGCGCTGCCGGCGGGCGGCGTGGTGGCACTCGTCGGCGAGAACGGGGCCGGGAAGACGACTCTGGTCAAGCTGCTGTCGCGCTTCTACGAGCCGGATGCGGGCCGGATCGCGGCCGACGGCATTGACCTGCGCCGCTTCCAGGTGGACGAGTGGCGACCGCGGTTGAGCACGGGATTTCAGGACTTCAGCCGCTTCGAGTTCGTCGCCCGCGAAACGGTGGGGGTGGGCAAACTGCCGGCCATTGATGACGTTCCGGCGGTCGAGGCGGCGCTGGGGCGGGCCGGGGCCGACGACGTGCCGGGCACGCTGCCCGCCGGCTTGGAGACGCAGCTCGGCCGTGACTGGGATGGCGGAGTGGATCTCTCGGGCGGTGAGTGGCAGAAGCTCGCGCTGGGGCGAGCCTTCATGCGGCTGGACCCGCTGCTGGTGATCCTGGACGAGCCGACGGCGGCCATTGATGCACAGACGGAGCACGTACTCTTCGAGAGGATTGCTGCCGAGGCGCGGCGGGACGAGCGCCGGGGGACGGTGACGATCCTGGTTTCGCACCGATTTTCGACGGTGCGGATGGCGGACCATATTGTGGTGCTCGACAAAGGGCGCATACTCGAGCAGGGCAGCCACGACGACCTGATGCGGAACGAGCAACTCTACGCCGAACTGTATCGCTTGCAGTCACGAGCCTATCGGTAGGGTGGCGGGCCGGGTGCCTCCGGTCGGATTGGCAATAACCCAAAGCGCCAACTGAACCCGTCACACGAAGGGGCTGGATTTTATCCAGTTTGGTGGGTAGAGGATGAAGGTCGTTGGGAGACTCGTACAAGAATTCTGGTCATCACCCTCTACGGCAGGTTTGCTGTGGATGCTGCGCCTCGCGCCTGCCGTGAGTCCGCCGCTCATGGCCGCGCTTGCTGCGACCGTGCTCGCCAGTGCCGTATTTCCAGTGGCCTTCACCGTGGTCTCGGGTCTCCTCGTCGGCTCCGTTCCAGCAACTGTGCAACATGGGTTTGACTCATCAGCTGGTCGCTCCACGTTAGTCCTACTTGCTGTGGCGAGTGCCCTCTTTGGCGTGACGCAAATGATTGAGCCCCCGCGCGAGTCGCTGGCCACGATTCTCGGGCTAAGGTTTGACCGCCACCTGCAGAAACGAGTGATGCACGCCGTTGGTACTCCCGCTGGGATCGCGCATCTCGAAGATCCCAAGGTTTTGGACAGGGTTAAGGTAGCGCAGGGGATCGGGACGACTTTCTTTGGCCCTGGTGATGCTCTTAGCGCGTTCACGAGCGTCGTCCCAACGCGCGTTAGAGGGTTAGGCTCGGTCCTTCTGCTGGTCCCCTTTCACTGGTGGCTGGCACTCGCCCTCCTGATCATCCAGTTAGTGGCCTGGCGACTGGTGCGGCGCGAGTACTTTCGCTCAATAGCACTCGTTTCCGACCGAGCCAGCGCCATTCGGCGGAGCGAGTACTTTCGCGATCTGGCCTTCTCGGCGGGAGCGGCCAAGGAGTTGCGTCTGTGGGGGTTGCTGGAGTGGTTAACCGACCGCTGCGACGGGGAGTGGCGACGGGTGATGAGCGAGGCATGGCGCGAGCGGGCACGGGGACGGTGGACAATGATCTCCATCGTGCTCACTCTGGCAGCCGCCTACGGCTTGGCCGTCATGCTAGTTGCCCTGGCCGCCCTTGAGGGTGAAATCGGGCTCGGTACTCTGGCAGTCTATGCTGGTGCCATCCGCGGTAGCGCCGCGTTGAGCAGTATGAGCCACGCCGACTTTCGCCTGAACCAAGGTACGGAGGCGATACGAGCGGTGGTGTCCCTCCAGCCTCTCGGGACCACGGCTAGTGGGGTGGGTCAGGGGCTTCTGCTACCCAAGCGCAGTCCTCGCCAGGGGATCCAGTTCGAGGGCATCACGTTCCGTTATCCAGGTCAGGAATCTGACACCCTTTCCAATCTTGAGTTGTTCATCCCGGCCGGTGAGTCGGTGGCCATCGTAGGACCCAATGGAGCGGGCAAGACTACGCTCGTGAAGCTGCTCTGCCGGCTCTACGAACCCACTGCTGGCCGGATCGTGGTTGACGGAATGGACCTGCGTAAGGTTGACCCGCGGGCTTGGCAGCGCCAGATTGCCGCCCTCTTCCAAGACTATGTGCGCTACCACCTGTCTGCTCGGGACAACGTCAGTCTCAGTTTGGGTTCAGCAGGGGAGGCTGGGCGGCAGGAACTACGGGAGGCGGCACGGAAAGCTGGCTGCCTTGCCCTAGCTGAGGCGCTCCCACAGGGCTGGGAGACCCTGCTGTCACGGGAGTACTCCGGAGGGGTTGAGCTCTCCGGGGGAGAATGGCAGCGCATTGCGCTGGCGCGCGCGCTGTATGCCACCGAATGTGGGGCCCGAGTCCTGATCCTTGATGAGCCTACAGCACACCTAGACGTGCGCGCTGAGGCTGACCTCAACCGGCAGATGCTACAGGTCACTCGGGGGCTCACCACCATCCTGGTTTCACACCGGTTTTCTACCGTGCGGCGCGCCACCTATATTTTCCTGCTCGCCGAAGGCCGGGTAGCGGAGCAGGGCACACACGACGAGTTAGTCGCCGCAGGCGGCCAATATGCCGACATGTATGCGCTACAGGCCGCCCGCTTTGCCGAGGAAGTGGCGCACAGACCGACGAGGAGCAACCGGTAAATGCACCAGCAGTGGCTTCGTCCTTTCCGGGTCATGTTAGCGCACGGGTTCCGGGCCGCCCCGTGGCAAGCAATGCTGCTCTTCCTTCTCTGTGCTGTCAGCGTCGGTGCCGGGCTGGCATCAATCGTCGGCGTTAAGTTGCTGGTCGACGCGGTGATACTGCAGAGCCTGCGTGATAGCGTCATCGCGATAGTAGTGCTCGTCGGCTCTGTCGCGATTATGGATCTTGCCAACCGCGGCACCCTCGAACTGACGGTGATGGTCATTGAGAAAGCATCGGCAACGATCGACCGACATCTCATGGCGCTGACGACCGGGATTGCCGGGCTGGCACACTTTGAGCTGCCAGAGTTCCTCCGGGAACTTGAGCTCCTACGCGCGGATCGGCCCGTCTTTGGCCATATGGTCAACGCGACCTACCGGCTTTTCCGGGCGCTGATTCAGTTGGCAGGAACATCGCTGGTTTTGGCTCGGCTGGATCCAGTGCTCATCTTGTTGCCCGGCCTTGGAGTAGCATCATTCCTGGCTATCAAGCGGACCCATGCCCTAGAGCAGGCGGCTCGCGAGGCCACGGCTGAGGACTCCCGCTGCAAGGACCACTTGTATGGGCTGGCCACCTCGGCCGCAGCCGGGAAAGAACTGCGCATCTTCCACACCGGTCAGGAACTCCTGACGTGTGGCCATGATACCGCGTGGCAGCAGGTAGTCGGAACTCAGACTCGAGCCCTCTGGAAGGGTCTCGCCTACAAGCTGCTCGGATCGCTGCTCTTCATAGTCGGGTACGTGGGGTCCATCGTTCTCGTTCTGGGACATGCCGTGCGAGGCGACGCCACACCCGGGGATGTGCTGCTAGTAATCACGATCGCCGCACAGACGAATAGCCTCATCACCGCCGTCGTGAGTGATAGCAGCTATGTGCTCCGGGCAGTCAAGAGTGCGAGACGATACTTGTGGCTGGTGGATCATGCGGAGGCAACGCGGCTCGACGTGCCCGATCATGCACCGATCCCAAGCCAACTCCATCAAGGGATCGCATTCGAGAACGTTTCGTTCCACTATCCCGGAACGGAGAAGCCGGTGCTGCGTGACATCTCGCTGGCGCTGCCGGCGGGCGGCGTGGTGGCGCTCGTGGGCGAGAATGGCGCCGGGAAGACGACGCTGGTCAAGCTCCTGTGCCGGTTCTACGAACCAGTTGGCGGGAGGATTCTCGGTGATGGCGCCGACCTCCGGTGCTTTGAGGTAGATGCGTGGCGAGAACGAGTGAGTGCCGCCTACCAAGACTTCAGCCGCTTTGAGTTCCTGGCTCGCGAAACGGTGGGGGTAGGCCACTTGCCGCAGATCGAGGATGCTCCAACTGTGCAGGCGGCCCTGCGCCGGGCCGGTGGGCACGATGTCCTCACGACCCTGCCGGCGGGGCTGGAGACGCAACTAGGGAGAGCCTGGGAGGACGGGATTGATCTCTCTGGGGGCCAGTGGCAGAAGCTGGCCCTCGGGCGCGCCCTCATGCGCACTACGCCGTTGCTGGTAGTACTCGATGAACCCACAGCCTCACTGGATGCAATGACTGAGCACGAGTTGTTCGAACGGTTCACGGCCACTGCCCGCGCCGGCGAACGCCAAGGAACGGTGACGTTGCTGGTATCGCACCGCTTCTCGACGGTGCGGATGGCGGACCATATTGTGGTGCTCGACAACGGGCGCATTCTCGAACAGGGCAGCCACGACGAGCTGATGCGGAACGAGCAACTCTACGCCGAACTGTATCGCTTGCAGTCACGAGCCTATCGGTAGGGTGAGGAGCACGACGACCGGGGCAAACGGCGAAAAGGTAAGTTCCGAGTGTGCAGGGGTTGAGGGACGAAGGTGGGCCTCACCCCCGGCCCCCTCTCCACTTGGTGGAGAGGGGGAGGCCAGGGTGTCGACCAGGGACGCCCCTACAGGGTTGGCGGCCGCTCGGCTGGATTGCGGCCTGCGCCGCAATAACGAGGCGGGGGGACGGGTGCAACATGTTGCGACCCTACGGCCTGGCTCGTAGCTGGCCCGGTTAGAAGGGGTTTGGGTGGTAAGGTTGGGGCATGAGTGACGAGGGGTTGCGGTTTCGGCCGCGGGTGGCGGTGGTGGATGCGAACGTGGCGCTGGGGCACTGGCACGATCAGCCGTCGCCGGCGGCGGACGCGCCGGCGCTGCTGGCGGCGCTGGACCGGCACGGGATCGAGCAGGCGGTGGTACATCACGTCTACGCACAGACGAAGAGCACGGTCGAGGGAAACGAACTGCTGTTCGAGGCGCTTGCGGGGCACGAGGGGCGGCTGATTCCGCAGTGCGTAGTGTCGCCGACGGATGCGTCGCTGGCGCAACTGCGGGAGCTGCACGGGCAGGGGCTACTCCGCAGCGTGCGGCTGCACGATCTGACCAGGCAGGGTGTGCCGTTTGCCGACTGGGTGTATGGCGAGGCGCTGGCGTGGCTGCAGGAACAGGGGATTGCGCTGTGCGTGCCGCTACCGGAGGTGGACACGCACCAGCTGGCGACGACATTGCGCGGGTTCCCGGACTTGCGGGTAGTGCTGGCGGGGGTGCATTACCAGCACGTGCTGCTGGTGCGGCCGTTGATGCGCTTGCTGCCGCAGCTACACCTGGAGCTGAGTCGCTACGAGACGCTGGGCGACGTGGAGGCGCTGTGCGCGGAGTTCGGCGCGGCGCGGCTGTTGTACGGGTCGTGGTATCCGCGCTATGAGCTGGGGCCGATCCTGTACTACTTGCACCACACGTCGCTGACGGAGACGGAGCTGGCAGCGGTGTGCGGGGGCAACGCGGCGCGGCTGCTGGTCGGGGAGGGGGCAGCGTGATCGGCGGGATCGAGGTGATTGACTTCCACGGGCACGCGGGCTTGTGGGACGGGACGGGGATGGTGGACGACGTAGACACCATGGTCGCGGCGATGGACGCGGTAGGCGTGGATCGCTCGTGCGTGTTCGGTATTTTCCACCTGGACGGGCGCCGGGGGAACGACCGGGCGGCGGCGATCATCGCGGCGCGGCCGGAGCGGTTTATTGGGTTTGCCTACGTGTCGCCGTTGATGCCGGACACGATGCTGGACGAGCTGACGCGGGCGGTGGATCGGCTGGGATTCCGGGCGCTGAAGCTGTACGCGCCGCACACGCCGTACAAGATCAGTGACCGGGAGTGGGACCCGATCTACGATTTTGCGGACTCGCGGGGGCTGGCGGTGCTGCACCATACGGACGAGCGGTGCTCGCCAGCGCACTTGGCGGAGGCGGCGCGGCGGTTTCCGAACGCGCGGTTTGTGGCGGCGCATAGCGGGAATACGCCGCCGGCGCGAAAGCTGGCGATTGCGGCGGCGCGGGAGCTGCCGAACTACTACCTGGAGACAGCCTCGACGTACCGCACGCCGGGCGTGACCGAGGAGCTGGTGGCGGGGGCGGGGGCGGAGCGGGTGGTGTTCGGGTCGGATACGCCTTTGATGGATCCGCGGTCACAGATCGGCAAGATTATCACGGCGGACATCTCGGACGCGGCGAAGCGGCTGATCCTGAGCGAGAACGCGCGGCGGCTGCTGGGGTTGTAGGGGGGCGAGGGCGAGGCCTCACCTCCCGGTCCCGTCTGCACGAGGTGGGGGGAAGTGAGTATCGCCCCCCCATAGTCCCCCCGCTACGCAGGGGGACGGGGATTCCGGCGGGGGCGAGGCGAGGGCGCCCACAAGGGACGCCCCTACAGGATTGGCGGCCGGGGGGACGGCCGGTGCCACGACGCCGCTTGACGCTGCTATCATTGCCCTGCGTTGCGCCGCCTCGGCGCATGGAGGAGGAGGTATGCCGCTCCGATGGGGCATTGCCGGCTGTAGCGACATCACGAGCAAGCGCGTTGCGCCGGCCATCCGGGATCATCCGCTCGCCGCACTCACCGCGTTCTACAGCACCGACGCGGAGCGTGGCCGGCGCTTTGCGGAGGAGTTCGGCGCGCAACGCGCCCATACCGACCTCGACGCCTTTGTCGCGGACCCGGAGATTGACGCCGTCTACGTGGCCAGCCCGGTAGATCGTCACCTGCCCGAAACGCTCGCGGCAGCCGGCGCCGGCAAGCACGTGCTCTGCGAGAAACCGATGGCGCTCGACGCTGGTGAAGGCGCCCGGATGGTCACCGCGTGCCGGGCGGCCGGCGTGCAGTTCGCCGTGGCCTACTACCGTCGGTATCTCCCGCAAATCCGGCGCATCAAGCAGTGGCTAGACGAAGCGGCCATTGGGCAGGTGGTTCTGGCCCGCGTGAATATGTCCTCTTGGGTTGACCTCCAGCCCACCGATACGAAGTATTGGCGGACGATCAAGGCACGGTCGGGGGGCGGCCCGCTGATGGACCTCGGCAGTCACTACCTCGACCTGCTCTGTTACTTCCTCGGCCGTCCCAGCGCCGTTAGCGCCATGACCGACACGCTGGCGCGGACCTGGGACGTCGAAGACTCAGCCTCCCTGCTCGTGCGCTTTCCCGATCCGACGGGCGCCGGCGGCTCGTGCCATGCAGTGCTCACCGGTAACTGGAACGTACATGCCGACCGGCGGCACGACGACATTGAGATCGAGCTTCACGGCACCGCCGGCAGCATCGTCGCCGGGCCGCTCGCCGCCGGGCACCTGCTGCTCAAGACGGACCGGTGTGAAGAGCGGCTGGTCCTCACCCCACCCGACAACGTTCACATGCCCTTGGTTGACGACGTGACGCGCCGGCTCCTCGCCGGCGAACCATTGGCGTACCCTGGTGAGATCGGGCTGCTGGCGACGCAGGTCATCTCCGGGGCCTACGAATCATCGCAGAACGGCCGGACGGTGGCGCTCCCTACGGATGAATGAGGTAGGTGCCGACGTGATGACCGGGCGCAGGACCAAGGGGGAACGGTGATGAAGGTCCTCTTCTTCTGGGGTGGCCCCGGCAACATGGACCGGCAGTTCGGGAATCCGTATGCCCGGCTGCTCGCTGAGGCGCTGGAGGAGCACGACGTCACACTGGAGGTGGCCAAGTCGCTCAACCTCTGGCACCACGTGTTTCGCAGCGACATCCAGGCAATGCACTTCAACTGGATTGCGCCGCACTATGCGGCCGAGCGCTTACCCGCGGCGCTGCTGAAATTCGTCAGCTTCTGCGCTGCGCTGATCGTCGCGTATGTGCGGGGCTATCGGATTGTGTGGACGATGCACAACCTGTATCCCCACGAGATGGCTTTCCCCTGGATTGACCACGCCATCCGCCTGCTGACGTGCCGGCTGGCGCACGCGGTCATCGCCCACTGCCAACAGGCGGCAACGCTGCTGGAGCAATACTTCGGGCGCACGCATGGCGTCCATATCATTCCCCACGGGGAGTTCATCACGCCGTACCGCAATGAGATCAGCCCGGCGGAAGCGCGCGAGTCGTTGGGATTGGCCCCGGACGATTTTGTCTACCTCTTTGTCGGCAACATCCGCGCCTACAAGGGCGTGTCGCCGCTGATCGAGACGTTCGCGACGCTCGACGCGCCGGATGCCCGCCTGCTGATCGCCGGGCGGATTCACCGGACCTACCACGGTGGGTTGCCGGACAGCGCCACGGAGGACAGCCGGGTAGTGCTGCGGGTGAAGTCCTACGACGATGCCATCCCCGCCGACGATATGCAGATTTACCTCAACGCCAGCGACGTGGTGGTGCTCCCGTTCCTGGACACGCTCACCTCCGGCTCCGCGATCCTGGCGCTGGGTTTCGGACGGCCCGTCATTGCGCCGGCGGTGGGCTGCCTGCCGGAACTGTTGAGCGGTCACGGCTGCGGCATCGTCTACGAGCCGCACGAGGAGCACGGCTTGCTGCACGCGCTCCGGTTGGCGCGCTCGCTCGACCTGCGTCGCGCCGGACAACAAGCGCGGGAGCGCGCGGAAGGCTTGGGCTGGGACGGCATCGCCCGCCTGACCCTCGCGGCCTACGGTATTTCCCAGTGAACGCACGGCGCCGTCCGGTGAAGATGCTGGTCAGACCTAACCCCTGGCCCCTTCCTCCAGGGAAGGGAAGTGCGCGCGGCACTTTGCAGCCCCTTCCCTGAAGGGGAGTGGGGGCAGGTCCGCCGATCATGCAGTCCGAGGAGCTACGAGCATGGAGTATGTCAATCTAGGGACGGCCGGGGTCAAAGTATCGCGGCTCTGTTTGGGCTGCGCTTACTTTGGCGCTTTGCTCGACGCTGACGAGGCGCAACGGCTGGTCCGCACGGCCCTCGACGTGGGCATCAACTTCTTCGACGCCGCCAACGCCTACAGTCTCGGTCGCTGCGAGGAGTTGCTCGGCCGCGCGGTGGCCGGCCAGCGCGATCAGGTGGTGCTGGCGACCAAAGTCGGCCGGCAGATGGACTACGGCCCCAACGACTGGGGCCACAGCCGCTATCACATCATGTCCCAGGTCGAGGCGAGCTTGCGCCGGCTGGGCACCGACTACATTGATCTCTACCAGCTCCATCTCCACGATCCGACCACGCCGCTGGAGGAGACGCTGCGTGCCCTCGACGACCTGCGCCGGCAAGGCAAGGTGCGCTACTTCGGCACCTCCAACTTTCCGGCCTGGCGGCTGTGTGAGGGACTCTGGACCAGTGACCGCCTGGGGTTTGCCTCCTTCGTCACCGAAGCGCCGGCCTACAGCCTGTTCAACCGCGAGGTCGAGGGGGACGTGCTTGAGTTTTGCCAGGCCTATGGCCTGGGCGTCGTGTGCTACAGCCCGCTCGGTGGCGGCTGGCTCAGCGGCAAGTACCGCCGCGACCAGCCCATGCCCCCCGACTCGCGGTTTGCCCGGCGCGGTACGCTCGTAGACCCGGCCGAGCACGAGCGGGCTTACGATGTTCTGGAGGCGCTGGAAGCCATCGCGCAGGCCAAGCAGCTGTCCCTGAGCCAGCTGGCGCTCGCGTGGCTGCTGGCCCAGCCCGGCGTCACCGCCGCCAACTTCGGCCCACGCACACCCCACCAACTCCGCGAGGACTTGGGCGCGCTGTCGGTGGAACTGACCGACGAGGACCTCGCCGCCATTGACGAGATCGTGCCCCCGGGCAGCCAGGTGCTCTCGCGCGTCCCGGCGCCCGGCGGCATTGTCATTGCCGATCCGATCCCGCCCAGTGGCATGACGAGCACGCCGCGCTAACGTGAGAAGGCCGGCGGCGGCAGGCGCCGGGTGCCGTAGCGTGGCCCGCCGATGGAGGCAAGCATGGTTGAGCCAACCGGGAGACTCGCGCCGCCGTGCGTGTTGGTCATCTTTGGCGCCGCCGGGGACCTCACGAAGCGCCTGCTCCTGCCGACGGTCGTCAATCTCGTCGAGCACGGCTTGGTCGGCCAGCGCCTAGTCATCGTCGGCGTGACGCGCCAGCCGTGGGGACACGACGACTTTCGCCAGGTGATGGCGGATGCAGTGCGAACCTTCAACGTCGGTACTCTTGATCCGGGCGTCCTGGAATCCCTGCTGCCGCGCCTCTATCACGTGCGTGGTGACATCAAAGATCCCGCCACGTACACCGGCCTCCGCACGCTGCTGGCCGAGATTGATGCCGAATGGGAGACCGAGGGCAACTACATCTACTATTTGGCCGTACCGCCGGGCTTGTTCGAGGTCATTGTGGACCATCTTGGGCCGGCGGAGCTGGCCAAGGCCGCGCCGGGGGCGGCCGGGTGGCGCCGAGTCATTGTGGAAAAGCCGTTCGGTCACGATCTGGATTCCGCCCAAGCACTGGTCGCCCGGATGAGCCAGGTCTTTGACGAAGAGCAGATTTACCGGATTGACCACTACCTCGGCAAGGAGACCGTCCAGAATATCTTGGTCTTCCGCCTCGGCAACGGTATTTTCGAGCCGGTGTGGAACCGACGCTACATAGACAACGTGCAGATCACCGTCGCCGAAAGTCTCGGGGTCGAGGGCCGGGGCGGCTATTATGAGACGGCCGGGGCGCTCCGCGACATGCTCCAGAACCACCTCTTCCAACTGCTCACGCTCATTGCCATGGAGCCGCCGGCGGCATTCGATCCGGCCTCGGTCCGCAACGAGAAGGTCAAGGTCCTGAAAGCCGTCCGGCCGATGACCCCGGAGCAGGTACTCCAGCAGACCGTGCGAGGCCAGTATGGGGCGGGCACGATTGACGGCGCGGTGGTGCCCGGCTACCAGCAAGAGCCTGGCGTCTCCCCGAACTCCTGGACCGAAACCTACGCGGCGCTGGAGCTTTCGATTGACAATTGGCGCTGGGCCGGGGTGCCCTTCTACCTCCGTTCGGGCAAGCGACTGACCAAGCGCGATACGCAGATTGTCATTACCTTCCGCCGCGCGCCGCTGCGCCTGTTCGCCGATACGGCGGTCCACGATCTGGAGTCGAACGTCCTGGTCATCCACGTGCAGCCCGACGAGAAGATCACGCTGCGTATTCAGGCCAAGCGACCGGGGACGACCGTGACGGTGGTGCCGGTGCAGATGGAGTTTCAGTATGAGACCTTGGGTGAGGCCTCGCCCAGCACCGGCTACGAGACCCTGCTCTACGACTGCATGAACGGCGACTCCACGCTCTACAATCGCGCCGACATGGTGGAGGCCTCGTGGTCGGTGGTGACGCCGATCCTCGACGTGTGGAGGGCGCTGCCGCCGCGCGACTTCCCCAATTACACCGCCGGCTCGTGGGGGCCGGCCGCCGCCGACATGCTGCTGCAGCGCAGCAATCGCGCCTGGCATCCCGTAGAGTAGCGGCCGGGAGAAAGAACGATGCTCACGCGCATCGAGATTGACGGGTTCAAGTCGTTCGAGAACTTTGGCATGGATGTTGGACCCTTGACCGTGATCCTGGGACCAAATGCCTCTGGGAAGTCCAACCTCTTCGATGCCATTCGCTTGCTCTCCCGTATGGCCGATACGGACCTCCGAACGGCCGTCACCGACTTGCGCGGCGAGCCGCACGAGCTGTTTCGGAGACATTCCGATAGCTCTCCCGGAGAGGTGATGGCTTTTGCCGTCGAGGTGTTGCTGGCGCCCGAGGTGCGCGACCAGTGGGGCGCCACGGTACAGCTCAAGCACACTCGTGTTCGTTACGAGGTCCGAATTGAGCGGCGGAGGGATGTCCGGGGAATTGAGCGGTTGATCGCAACATGGGAGAAGGCGGCACCGATTCTCGCTTCTAAAGACCGCTGGCGGCCCGGCGGCAAGAGGCCGTCAGCAGATTTCAAGGGAGCTTTCATGCGATACAGCCGCAGGGCCCCCTGGTTGTCTACGGTCGAATCACAAGGCGGTACGCGCTTTGAGATCCATCAGGATGCACGATCTGGCCGCCAGCGGCCGGCCGATGCGGCCGAGGCAACGGTCCTCTCCAGCATCACCAGTGCCGAGTTCCCCCATCTCTATGCCTTGCGCGAGGAGTTGCGCTCTTGGCGATTCCTGCAACTCGATCCTGCGGCACTGCGGGAACCTAGCCCGGCGATTGGCCCTGAGGAACTGGACGCAGACGGGAGGAACCTAGCTAGAGTGTTAGCCCGAATCAAGGGCGAGACGCAAACCGACAGGAGGTCTTCAGGCGCCCTTGCCGACATCTCGGCAGACCTCGCGGACATCATCCCTAGCGTGGTGGACCTGGACGTGGTGGAAGACGAGCGGAGTCAGGAGTATCGGGTTGATCTTTCGATGCGCGACCGGCAACCGTTTAGCTCGCGGGTCGTGTCGGACGGTACCCTGCGCGTACTGGCGCTGCTGACCTTGATGCATGATCCCCGGCAGCGCGGGCTGGTCTGCTTCGAGGAGCCGGAGAACGGTGTGCATCCCTTTCGCCTGAAGTCTTTGATCGCGCGGCTGCGTGACCTCGCCACCGATCCGGCGAGCGCTGAGGTGGATCGAGACGATCCACTTGCTCAACTTCTCGTGAACAGCCACTCTCCGGTCCTGCTTGCTGCGCTCAAGGATTACGAGATGCATTTCTCCGACGTTAGAAGCAGCGTTGACCCAAGTACTAAGTCCGTGAGCCGTAAGACATCAATACTACCGATAAAGAAACCCATGAGTCAGTGGGAGAAGGAATTATTGCTAGACACAACAGGCCAGATGTATGTGACGGCTGCTGAGGTGAAAAAGTATTTGGCTACGGTTGATCGAGATGGTTAGGTTACGTGCGTTACCTTGGATTAGCCCTGTTCGCGGAAGGATCAACGGACTACCGACTACTTGGACGCATTTTGTATCGCACAGTGGAGAACCTTTGTGTATTTCACGCCAATGACGTAGTAGAGATCGGGGATGTTCGAGAACTCGATGCTCCCAAAGCGTATCAAGACGGTAGCCGGGCAACCCGGATTCTCGAAGCTGCACGTCAAGACATTGGCGCCTTCCATATCCTCTTCATTCATGCCGACGCGAACGGCGATGCCGGCAGAGCGCGGCAGGAGCGCATAGAGCCAGCGATTCGGCTGATCCGGCAAAAGGAGGAGTTGACCAACACTCACAACGTTGCCGTCGTACCGGTCCGAGAGACTGAAGCCTGGGCGCTTGCGGACGGAGACGCCCTGCGAGGCGCTTTCGGAACAACACTCGACGACGAGGGTCTGGGTATTCCCGCCCGGCCGCAGGAAGTCGAGCGCCTCACTGCGCCAAAGCAGGTACTCGATCATGCCCTGCGGGAAGCTATCGGCGGAAGCAGGAGACGCCGCCACCAAGTGACAACGTACCTGAACGCTATTGGGGAGCGGGTCGGTCTCGCGCGGCTCAGGGCGGTGCCGGCCTACCGGCGGTTCGAGGGTGATCTGCGTGCTGCACTGAGGCAGCTGGGATACATTCGCTAGCCGCTGATCCGTGCGACTGTGGGCTGGCCGGCAGTGCCGTGATCCCGGCCAGCTTACGTGAGCCTGGATTGTGAAAGTGGGCTAGGCCGTGCTACAGTCCCGTCTAACCAAATTTCGCCGGGATGCTTTCTCCACACGACACGAGTATCACGATGCAAGACGTACAAGCACTACCTGACGCGCGACAGGTCCCCGTTCAACGGGTTGGTATCAAGGACCTCCACCTGCCCATCCGTGTGCTACAGCAAGACGGGCGCACCCAGCCGGTCACCGCCACGATTGCCCTGAGCGTGGATCTCTCGCCGCACGACAAGGGCACCCACATGAGCCGCTTTGTCGAGCTACTGGAGGAATGGCGGGAGCAGGGGTGGTCGGCGCGGGCTATAGAGCGCTTGTTGGCCGACGCGCGCCGCCGGCTGGAGACTCACAGTGCCCACGTAGACGTGCGTTTTCAGTTCTTCCTGGACAAGGATGCGCCCGTGACCGGGCAGCGCAGCGCCATGCCCTATGCCTGCCGGTTCACGGGCAGTCTGACGACGGCCGGCGTTGATCTCGTCACCGGCGTTGAGGTGCCGATGACCACGCTCTGCCCGTGCAGCAAAGAAATCTCGACGGCGGGTGCCCATAGCCAGCGGTCCTGGTTGCGTGTTAAGGTGCGGCCGGTGCCGGGCGCGTCGCTCTGGCTGGAGGACCTCATCACCGACTTGGAGACGCATGGGAGCTGTGAGGTGTACCCGCTGCTCAAGCGGCCGGACGAAAAGTACGTGACCGAGCGCGCGTACCACAATCCCAAGTTCGTCGAAGACGTGCTACGCGACGCCGTCGTCGCGTTGCGGCAAGCGCCGGACATCGCCTGGTTTGCTGCGGAATGCGAGGCCGCCGAATCGATCCATGCCCACAATGCCTTCGCCTACCAGCAAGAGACGCTCCACAGCAGCACCGAGCCAGCCGCCATCCATCGCAACGGCGTAGCGATCCCCGCGGCTGCCAAGTCCGTAGCCGTGCCCTGACCGGGCGACCACGCCGCTACGCCGCCGGGAGGGGGCTGCAGGGGTGCTGGCCAGCAGTTCATCCACTTCGCCGGATTTGTCCGCAGCCCCAATCCCCCCAGCGTTAGAACTCGAGATCGCCCTCCCAGTGCAGCCTGCACAACTCTTCCGGCATTAGACTCCGTACCGCCTCGGCCCGGGCTATCAGCGCCGGCAGCCAATGGTCGGCTGGGAAGAGAGCCTTCGCATCGTCCGCCGTGACCCACCTGTACTCCGAATGTTCGTCGCTTACTCTGAGTCCGGCGGCGTCGGGAATCGAACAGCCGAAGCTCAGACCGACCATCTCGTTCTCCGGTACCGCGTCACCCCTGTAAAAATGAGTGGTGCCCAAGATGCACTCAAGGCGCACTTCCCGTCCCAGCTCCTCCCTGGACTCTCGACGTAGCGCGTCAATGAACCCCTCTCCCTGTTCAAGTCTGCCGGAGCCGGTCTCCCACTGCCCGGGGGCATAGTCTCTGTTCGACGCTCTGCGAAGCAGAAGATACCTTCCGTCGTCACGACGCCATACCAGCATGGCTATCATTGCTAGGAAGCGCCCTACGACCATCGTCATCTCCCATCTAGTGCCTAGTGCCATCCCCAGCTATGCCCTGCGGCGCTGCGACGGCGCCGCGTGGCGAGCGCAGCCCGACAGCGGCGAGCACAGCCAAGGCCAGCACCAACACGCCAGCGCTGATGAAGATGCCTTGGGGCGTGATCAAGCCGCTCAACAGCGCGACGAGTAGCGGGCCGGCCACGCCACCCAGGGACGCTGACGATTCCTTGATCCCGACCACCCGCGAGCGGTGCTGCGCGGCGGTGATGTCGAGATACAAGGCGCTCAACGCCGGGGCCATCAGCGCGCCGCCCAATCCAGCCGCCAACGCCACCAAGAGCATCAGCGGGAACGAGGTAATGAAGCCGACGCCAAAGTAGAAGGTCGTCGTGAGCAGCAGTCCGACGAGGATGATCGGCTTCCGACCAAAGCGGTCGCTTGCTTTCCCTAAGCCGGCTTGACCGATGACCATTGCCAGGCCGTAGACGCCAGCGACCACACCAAACCGCACGGTGCTCCAGCCCAGCTCTTCATAGAAGTAGAAGACCATCTGCGGCTCCACGTAGGCGAAGGCGAACACCCCGCCGAAGTCGAGCGCGAGCAGCGTGCCGAAGAACGTAAGCGGCCTGGGCAGGGACGACCAGACGGATCCGCTCTCTGCCAATCCCGGATCGGCAGCCCGCTGGCGCCGCAGTGCATCCCGTCGTCGTGCCGTGGGCGGATGTGTCTCCGGCACCAACACGCTCGCCGCGGCCAACGCGACGGCCGCCAGCACGGCCGAGGCCACGAACGGAGCGGCAAATCCCCAGCCGTCGTAGAGCACGCCGCCGATCACCGGGCCGAATATGAACCCGGCGCCGTAGCTGCCCATGACGATGCCGACCCACTGCGCCCGCTGCCGATCCGGCACGACATCGCCCACGACGCCCATCGCCGCCGGGAACAGCCCCGCTGTCAACGCCCCTTCGAGCGCCCGTATTGCGGTGAACACTGCTACCGTCGGTGCCAGGAGGAATCCGATATTGGCGACGACGTAGGCGGCCAGGGCGGTGAGAACGAGCGGACGGCGGCCGAAGCGGTCGGCCAGGGTGCCCATGAACGGCGCTGCCAAGAACTGCGCCAGCGCAAAGGACATCGTCATCAGCCCCAGCGCCTCCACGCCCGAGCCGAACTCGCCCAGCCGGCGCGCAAATACGGGCATGATGATGCCGTAACCGGTCATCACGATCCCCACACTGGCGGCGAGGAGCAGGATGGTGCTGCGGGCGCGGCGCTCGCTCAGGCCGGACGTCACGACCTCCATTGCGACGTCCGCACGACCGAGGTTTTTCGGAGTCGCCGGGGCGCTCACGGCTCGATGCCCAGTTCGACGAATAGAGTGGCGAGGTCGAGGTACATCGTTTCTCACTGGATGAGGCCGTCGCTCACGTTGTAGACAGGCTCGCCGCGGAAGCGGACCGTCCTGCCGGTGGGCGGCGTGCGCCGCTGACTGTGTTTTCCCATCGCGCCGTTTCTCGGTCTGCAGGCAATCTCATCAGTGTAGCGCGGCGGGCCCGACTCGCGACGGCCGGCTCCGGCGCGTGCCCGGACACTGAGAGCGGCACCGAGGGGTGTATCATAGTGCGCGGGTATCGCTGAGTTCGTAACGCCGGAACCGTGTGGACGGTTACCGAACGTGCGGCACGGGTGCCGGGGAAATCGAGTCTGAGGGGAGCGATTGCATGGTGAAGCGGTACGGCTGGGGCATCATTGGCTGTGGGGTGATTGCTCCCAGCCACATCAACGGCGTGCGAGCGAACGACGCGCGTGCCGAGGTCGTCGGGCTGTATGACCTGATCCTGGACCGCGCCGAGGAGCGCCAGGCCGAACTGGACATCCCATTTGCGACGGATGATATTGACGCCTTTCTCGCGCGCGACGATATTGACGTGGTGAGCATCTGCACGCCCAGCGGCGCGCACAGCGACGGGGTGATTGCGGCGGCGCAGGCCGGCAAGCATATCCTCTGCGAGAAGCCGCTCGGCATCACCCACGCCCAGCTCGACGCTGCGATCGCGGCGGCACAGCAGGCCGGAGTAAAGCTCGGCTGCGTGTTCCAGCGCCGCACCGAGCCGGTCAACCGGCAACTCCGGCAATTGATCCAGGAAGGCAAGTTTGGCAAGATCGTCTTCGCTGACCTTGTCGGCAAAGACTATCGCGCCCCGGAGTATTACCGGAGCGCCGGCTGGCGGGGAACGATCGCCTTCGACCGGGGCTGTCTGATGAATCAGGGGGTCCACTACCTGGACCTGCTGCTCTGGCTGATGGGCGAGCCAGTCGTCGAGGTGGCCGGGTTCTGGGATACGCTCCGGCACGATATCGAGTCCGAGGACACCCTCGCGGCCACCCTGCGCTTTGCCAACGGTGCGCTCGCCACGGTGTCGTACACCACCTCGCTCTCGCGCCGCGGCCTCCCCTCCCACATCGGTATTCACGGCACGGACGGCAACATTCACCTCGATGACCGCCGCGGAGAGGTGCTGGTCGAGATCGGCGGCGAGCCAGTGCCGCTGGCGGACGGAGCGGATCAGCCAGTTGGCCACGCGGCACATGTCGCCGACCTCATTCAGGCCATTGACGATGATCGCGAGCCGGGGATCACGGGCGCATCGGGACGCACGGCCGTAGACGTGGCGCTCGCCATCTATGAGGCCTCGGACACCCGCTCGGTAGTGCGACTCCCGGCGCGTTGACGACCGGGCCGCCACTCTCCCGGCGCTAGGCAGGAGCGGGCGTGGCTTTGGGCAGCGGGTAGCCTTCCGGAATGGTCGCGAGTTGCCAGCCGCTGACCTGTTGGACCTCCTCCCACCGGTAGCCGCGAGCGGTGAAGGTGGCAATGTCGCGTATCCAGCGCCGGTGGCGACCGTCATAGACGTAGATTTGGCCGAATGGGCCGCGCACGAGATCGCCGGCTGCCAACCCGAGCGGCTCGAATGGCGGCGGCTGCACCTCCCATAGGGTCAGGGTGTCTCCGGCGGCGACCTGTCTTAGCAGGGGAGAGGGATGCGGCGGCCGGCCGCGGCCCGGACGGTATAGGACAAACCGCACGCCAAGCCCCTCAAGCAGCTCGCTTTGGCGTTGCGGTGTCGCCGGCTCGACGAAGAATTGCCGGCGCAGCGCCTTCATATGGCCCCGCAGCTCGGTGAGCCAGCCGCTGGCGATACGCTTATTGGTCGCTGACAGGATGAGACGATCCAGTTGCTCATCGTTGCTGAAGGCCAGATCGCCGAGCGAGCCGCGCCGGTGCAGTTCTGCTATGACGGTGGCGTCCGTCCCGGATAGTCCCAGGCCACCGGCGTTCGCCTCGTAGTGGACAGCCGCGGCGTAAAATCCAATACTCGGCACACCGGCGAGGAGCGCCAGACCCACGACGACCAAGTGGCTGCGCCGCGACAGCAGGCCGGCCAAGCCTATCGCCAGGAGATCGGCGGTGAGCAAGGCCAGCGGCAGGCCGGCCAGCGTCGCCATGTCGAGAGGACGCACGGCGGAGTAACCCAGCGGCACCGCGAGGAGGAAGACGCCGCAGAGTGCCCAGCAGTAGAGCAGGGCGGCGGTGTGTGGATGCAGGCGCGTGTGGGCACCGGCGACACGCGCGATAGCCCACGCCAGCCCGCCGGCAGCCGCCGTGCCCAAGGTCATCAGCACAAAACCTGGTAACACCAAGAAATCGTTAGGATTCCCTCCGAGAGGATGGCCCCAGAGGTAAGCCCACGCCGGCTCTGCCGGCGGCAGTTCCAGGTACCAGCGGTACACCGGCCAGGCCAGGCCGAGTACCAGGGGGATGCCAGCGACGATCTGCAACCGCTGTCTTATTGTCGGCACGCCAGAGCCAGCCGCCACCAGAATTGCCAGGATGGTGGCCGGCGCTGCGATGTGGAAGGTGGCCGGGGTGAGCGGCTGGGAGGCTGCGAGCGCGATGCCGGCACCCAGCCAGCCGACGATGGCAATGCGCCACGATCTGGCCCGCAGTGCATAGGCCGCGCACGCGAGTAGCACGGCCTGTGTGGCCACAATCGCCAGCCGCTCCGGTGCAATCCACGTGTCCACGACGGGGCTACCGAAGGCAGTCCCCTGCTTCAGCGCAGCCAGTGGCGGACTCCAGAACTGTGCATAGAACCACTGTTGGCCAACGAGGTCGAGCGCGTCGCCGGTAAAGTGGAGCCAGCGCCAGCCGCTACCGAGCACAATCAAGACGGCAGCGAGCGCGCGCGTGCCGCCGTCTGGTAGGGTCGCACGCAGCAGAGCTTTCAGCCCCAGGATCAATACTGCTGCGAACAGGATGGTAAACGTGGCCCAACGGAGGTCCGGCGCTGCATGTTCGAGACCGCGCCCAACCTGCGCCAAGCCCCACCACCAGGGATGCAAGAGCGTGGGGTGTTGGGGTAGGGGTGAGGCACGGTTGGTGACGAGGGGTGAGCGGGCGAGGTCGTGGCTCCACGCCAGCCGAATTGCGCCGGCTTCACCGGTGAGGCTCGGAAGACGGGCAAGTAGTGGGGCGAGCGGTGGCTCGTCCGGTGCGGCGAGACGATCTGCGACGACCGGAAACAGCGCCGCTGCGACCAGCACCAGCCAGAGCGCGAGGTACAGCGGCCAACGGTCGCTGATGAACGGCGGGAGCCGGTCCAAACGCGCAAGCCCGGCGCCGCCACGCGGCTCACCTGGTGGCATCGCCGCGGACCTCGTAGATGCCGATCCCTCCACTCTGGAAGGCGAGCGGCCACTCCTTCTCCATCATCCGGCGCAGTATAGGCCGCTCCGCAGTCACGACGACATGCGTAATACCCCCGTGAGCAGCGATGGCGCGGCGCTCTTCCTGAGGCGTGTTCGGGTCGAAAAAGCGTCTGATTGCACCGTCCTTCTCGCGCACGCGCACGGTCATCAGATTTGCGCCGCGGAACGGTCGTGTACCCGTGTAAGGCGCGATATAGAGATTGAAGGCGGGGTTGTCCGCCAGCACTACCGGCCACTCGGTCTGTGTCGCCAAAGCTCTCGCCGGATTGGGTGCGGCCCCAGTGGTCTCTAGCCACGACAACGCTGCCTGCTCGTTGCGGGTCAGGTAGAAGGTTGGTGCGTACAGCCGAATGTCGCCAATCAACTGCTCGAAGTAGAGCGCCGAGGCCGGGACCGACAGCAGGAGCAGCAGCAGCGGCGCGAGCAGGCCGAGCCACCGACGCGCGCGCGCCGCGGCCCAAGCGTCAACGAGCAGCCAGGCGACCAGAACAGCGCACACCAAATGGAGCCCCTCCCGGAAGTGTGACGGCACAGGCACAACCCGGAACACCTCCAGCGGCACCACCACCACGACCCACCCAACCAGCGTTGCGCGGGCTATACGTGGCCCAATGCCAACGTGGACGTTCTGCAAATGACGCGCCGGAGTTACCTCACCGCTGTTCGTCGGATCGTGCGGCTCCGATGTCTTCAGGTCCACACCATTGGCTGCCGGATGATTGTGCAAACCTGGCACCAGCAAGGGGATCAGCAGCGTCAGGGGGAGCAACGGACCATAGTACACCAGCAGGAACAAGCCCTCTGCGGCGGCACCACTCATTTGAGTGCTGACCTGCTGAAGGATTGGACTGGATCGGGACACGATGGCAAAGAAGGCCAGGACCGGCAGGGGCAACAGCACCAGCCAACAGAGGCCCTCCAGGAGGCGCGGTGCGCCGACTACAGCGCCGCCGCCCCCGGCCGCGGCGACTGACCTTCTCGTGCCCAACGCCAGCAGTACGGTCAGGACACCCAACGTAATCCACAGCGGCAGGAATTCGAACGGGTGAAAGCTGCACAAGTAGGCCAACGCTGCGCCGGCAGCGATAAAGGAGCGCCGGGAGCCGGTTTGGCAGCCCCGCAAAAAGAAGTGTAGGACCGCACAGACCAAGGCGCTCGCCAGGGCCAAGTGGGGCAGCGTCATCGCCTGCTGGAGCGTGCTCCCCTCGTGAATCTTGCGCCAGTACGGCAGTCCGTCCAGCAGCGAGCCGGGCGGCGCCACCCAGACGAGCCAGCGCCATCCGCTGGCAAACAGCGCGAGCAGCAGCGCGACAATACGCGCGCGCCGCGTGAGACCGGCCGTCGCCGCCAGCGCCAGCACCGCCAGCGCTATCGCCACCAAGGCGCCGACGCGGAGCACGTGCAGGTACCAGAAATGCGGTGGCGTTCCCGTCCACTGCGCGAGCCAGCCAAGTGGTCCTAACAGCCCATTGAACAGCACCGGGGCGTGGACTTCGGGCGTGACCGGAATGGCAATGAGCAGCGCCGTGCCGAATTGGCGCATCTGAGCCAGGTAGTAGAACACGTCGCCGTGCCAGGCGACGACGCCGGTGAACTGGTGGTCGGCGTCCGCATAGAGCACACCGTAGACATAGGGGATGCTCGTCAGGACCGTTGCCAGCGCAACGGCACCGATGGCCCAGACTCTCGGGGAAGTCAGCGCTCCGTGCGTCATACAATTTCCAGTGGGGTGTCAGTACGAGCGGGACGTGTATCCCTCGTCTATAACGTCTGCTACCTGCGATGCGGGACGAGCGAGGGCGCCGGGGAAGGGTAGACTGGCCAGAGTAGGTGAACGAGAGGGGCATACCGGAGCAGGTGCTCCTGGCCCGCTTCCGCAGGAAGCTCGACCGGTCCTGTTCTTGTGACGCCGGCGGCGGGAGCGTGGCCCTAGACCTCTTCAGGTTTGCGACCGAGCAGGCGGGCGATCAACTCGACCACCCTATCGTGCAGGACGAAGAAATAGATACCACCGATGAGGGCCCAGCCCGCAAGCTTCCAGACCGGTCCGATCATCCACAGCGTTCCCCAGAAACTGAGTAACGCGATCCAAACGAGGATAGCGATGACGCGGACGACCGTACCAAAGGTACCCCAGACTTGCTGCTCTCGTTCTTCTTCCGCAACCTGCTGTACGCCCTCGTCGGCCGGCACGTCGCTGAAGGTCGTGCCGCCGCAGCGCGAGCATAACGCCGCGGCACGTGGGTTGACCTGCCCGCAGTTCCGACAGTATTTCGCAGCCGGGCCGCCCGCTCCCTCACTAGCCATATCCCCTCGCTTTGCAGGCAGACTACTATACTTCCCGGCTTATTGCAAGCGGCCGAGGCAACCTCTGGCGGATGACACGCGGTCACGCTGATTGGTACGGTGTAGCGAGGGCAGGTGGATTCCCGCGAACGCGGGAATGACGACTTTTGCAAAGGTCTCCGAGCGCGGGGCTGCCGGACGAGTAAAGGAGAAGAATCATGGTTGCCGTTGCGTCGCCGGCCGTTGACACGGCCGCCAGGGTCGCCGCCGGTACCGTTGCCAAGCTCCAGGCTGCCGGGGTGCTCACCGTCTCCGGCACTGCCATCGGCGCTCGACATGGCATTGCTGTGTTCTGGCATGAAGATCAGGCCTATGCGGTGGATAACCGCTGCCCCCATATGGGCTTCCCCCTCGCCCGCGGTACCTGCAAGGATGGTGTCCTCACCTGTAACTGGCACTACGCCCGCTTCGATCTCCAGAGTGGCGGGACGTTCGATCTGTTCGCCGACAACGTGCGTGCTTACCCGGTAGAGATCGAGGACGGCCAGGTCTGGGTCTACCCCAACGGCGCCGATGCGGACGAGGAGCGCGAGCGCTGGTTCGGGCGGCTCGACGAGGGTCTGGAGCAGAACATCTCCCTGGTGCAGGCAAAGGCCGTGCTGGGACTGCACGACTTGGACACACCGCCGGCCGAGATCGTGGGCCGCGCGGCCCGTCACGGCCTCCGTTTCGGCTCTAGTCGCAACGCCAACGGCTGGGGCGACGGCCTGACGATCCTCACCGCTATGGCGCACGTCCTCGCTGACCTGGAGCCGGATGATCGGTGCCTGGCCCTCTACCACGGCGTCCGCCGCGTTGGCGCCGACGCGAGTGGCCAGCGCACGACCTTCGACCTGGAGCCGCTGTCGGTACACCAGGTATCCATTGAGCGCTTGCAGGCGTGGTTCCGCGAGTTTATCGAGGTGCGGAGCACGGATGCGGCCGAGCGCACGCTGCGTACTGCCATCGCCGAGGGGGCGACGCCGCAGCAAGTGGCGACGATGCTATGCGCTGCCGGCACCGACCACTACTACCGCGACTTCAGCCACGTGCTGGACACGATTGCAAAAGCCTACGAGCTACTCGATCTCGTCGGCTGGGAACAGGCGACGGAGGTGCTGCCCAACATCGTCCCGCAGATCGCCTCCTCTTCCCGCGAGGAGGAGCGCAACTCCTGGCAGCATCCGGTCAATCTGGTTGATCTCGTCGAACCGGCCACCGCGCAGCTCCCGGCAGTGCTCGATCTCGACGCTACCCCGACCGGGCAATGGGAGACCGCCCTGGTTGACACTCTGTTGGAGGATGACCCAGCAGCGTCCATTGACGCGCTCATGGCCGCGTTCCGCGATGGGATGGCGCTGGCCGACGCAGCCCAAGCCGTCGCCTACGCCTCGGCGCTGCGGCTGACACGCTTCCCGACGAGCAATGAGTTCGGCGATTGGGACACGGTGCTGCACCACTTCACCTACTGCCAGTCGGTGGTCCAGATGGCCAAGCGGGCGCCCTCGCCGGAGCTGGCGCGCGGCGTGCTGCACGGTGCGATGGTGGTCTACCTGGGCCGCTTCCTCAATATCCCGCCGGCCCGCCTACCGAGCGAGCGCGACTTGGCCGCCGAGCCGACCGACCCGGAGGCGCTGACCGCGAAGCTGCTCGCACTCTGTGACCGGCAATCGCAGGTGGACGAAGCCGGCGCCGTCGTCTACCGCTATCTCACGCTCGGCCACGAGCCGCCGCCGTTGCTGGCCGCCCTCGGCCGGTCGGTACTGCGGGAGGATGCCAACTTCCACGACTTCCAGATGTTAGAAGAGGGCTTGCGGCTCTACCACGACTTGGTCGCAGTCGGACGCCGCGAGGAAAGCTGGCAGGTGCTGGTAGCGATTGCCCGCTGGCAGGCGGCCCACAGCCCCACGCGCCGCGCCACCACGCAGACCTACGACATTGCGCTCCGCCTGCACCGCGGCGAGGACATCTACGCCCCCAGCCGCTACTAGGGGTAGGGGCGCGACACCTACTCCCCTCACTTGTACAGACCGGGGACAGGGGTAACACCTGGCAGGGAAGGGGGAGCTCGTGCGTTGGTCGAGCGCTAGGGTTGGCTGAGGTCGCGTGGGCCGGTCCGACCGACACGCTCGACGGTCTTGAGGCGGGCCGCTGAACGGCGTAGCGCCGCCTCTGCGCGGACCATGTCAGTGCCCGGATCGCGAGCGCGGAGGCGTTGTCGCGCCCGTTCGCCGGCGGATTCCGCGCGTGTGACATCTACTTCCTCGGCCCACTCCGCCGAGTTCACCAAGGCGGTGATGTGATTTTGGTCGGCCTCCAGGAAGCCACCACCGATGGCGAGCAGGCGCTCGGAATCACCCTGCCGAATATGCAGGGTCCCGGGAACTAGCAGAGTCAGGATTGGCGCGTGGCGGGGCAAGACACCCAACTGGCCGACGGCGCTGGGTGCCAAGACCATGTCCACCTCGCCGGCAAAGACGTTGCGCTCCGCCGCCACGATTGCGAGCTGTGTAGTAGCCACGGCTGCCTACTCCTCGTCGCTAGCGAGTTCGCGGCCCTTCTCGATGGCCTCGTCCATAGTCCCCACCATGCGGAACGCTTGCTCCGGCAGGTCGTCGTGCTGCCCGTCGAGGATCTCGCGGAACCCGCGCACGGTCTCGGCGACGGGGACGTATCGCCCCTCCTGACCGGTAAAGGCCTCGGCCACGAACATCGGCTGGCAGAAAAACTGCTCGATGCGGCGCGCGCGATGGACCACGACCCGGTCCTCGTCCGACAGTTCCTCGATGCCGAGAATGGCGATGATATCTTGGAGGTCCTTGTACCGCTGGAGCAGCTGCTGCACGCCGCGGGCCACGTCGTAGTGCTCCTGGCCGACAACCTGCGGGTCGAGCAGCCGCGAGGTCGAGGCCAAGGGGTCCATCGCCGGGAAGATGGCGCGCTCGAAGATCGAGCGTTCCAGCACCACGTTCGCGTCGAGGTGGGCAAAGGTCGTCACCGGCGCTGGGTCGCTGTAGTCGTCGGCCGGCACGAAGATCGCTTGGATCGAGGTGATCGAGCCGCTCGTCGTGGAGGTAATGCGTTCCTGCAGCTCGCCCATCTCGGTACCGAGCGTCGGCTGATAGCCGACGGCCGACGGCATCCGCCCGAGCAGCGCCGACACCTCGGACCCCGCCTGCGTGAAGCGGAAGATGTTGTCAATGAACAGCAGTAGGTCCTGGCCTTCCTCATCGCGGAAGTATTCGGCCATCGCCAAACCCGACAGCCCGACCCGCAGCCGCACCCCCGGCGGCTCGTTCATCTGCCCGTACACCAGGACCGTCTTGTCAAGCACACCGCGCTCCTGCATCTCGCGGTACATGTCGTTGCCTTCGCGGCTGCGCTCGCCCACGCCGCAGAAGACGGAGTAGCCGCCATGCTCGGCGGCGGCATTGCGGATCAACTCCTGCATGGTGATGGTCTTACCCACGCCGGCCCCACCGAAGAGGCCGGTTTTCCCGCCACGGGTGAAGGGGGCAATCAGGTCAACCACCTTGATACCCGTCTCGAACATCTCGCGTTGAACGCTCTGATCTTCGAACGAGGGCGGCGACCGGTGGATGGGATAGCGTTGCTCGACGGTGACCGGATCGCCCTCGTCTATCACGTCGCCGAGGACGTTGAAGATGCGGCCGAGCGTGGACGAGCCGACGGGTACCGTAATCGGCGAGCCGGTATCCACGACCTCCGCGCCACGCCCCAGCCCGTCGGTGGAGTCCATGGCCACGCAGCGGACCCAGTTGTTCCCGAGATGCTGCTCGACCTCAAGCACGAGGTTGGATGGATCATCGCCGGCGCCGTTCGTCGTAGATTGTTTGATCTCCAGCGCGTTGAACACCGCCGGAAGCTGCTCCGCCGGGAACTCGCAGTCCACGACGGCGCCAATGACCTGGACGACCTTACCTGTGGCTCCGGTAGCTGCCGCAGTCATACTCTTGCCTCTCCTCGATAGCTACTAGCTCGCGTTCATCGTCGCCGGCCGGCTCACGCCGTGAGCATTCCCGAGGTAACGTCAATCATCTCGCGGGTGATCGCCGCCTGCCGCGCCTTGTTGTAGTTCAACTGGAGGTCGCGGAGTAGCTCGGTGGCATTCTCCGTCGCGTTACGCATCGCCACCATGCGGGCGCTCAGCTCGCTGGCCAGCGATTCCAGAATGGTCTCGTAGACTACCACCCCGACGTAGCGGGGCAATAGCTGGGCCAGGACTTCCGGCGCCGACGGCTCGTAGATCAGCGAAATATCGCGCCGGGACAGTTCTGCTTCGCCGTTGTCCGCGTCAGCCGTCTCGGCTGGCGGCGGCGCAATCGGCAGGAGCGTGTAGTCCGTCGGGTCCTGGCGCAGCATCGAGACGAACCGCGGATAGAGGAAGCGCACCTCGTCGTAGGTGTGCTCCAGATAGCTCTGGATAGCGAAGCGAGCAATATCGGCGGTGTCGTCCAGCGTCGGCTGATAGCCAATGTCGTGGAACTGCGAGACGATCCGTACCGGCTCATTGCGTAGGCGCTGGGGGCCTTTGCGCCCGATGGTCACGACATCCAGCTCGCGCCCTTGCGCTCGTGCTTCCCCGGCCAGTTGGAGGGTGCGGCGCACGAGGTTGCTGTTCAGCGCACCGCACAGCCCGCGGTCGGTGGTGAACACGATGACGACGCTGCGTTGGATGGGGCGCTGCTCCAGCAAGGGGTGGGGTACGGAGTCCTCGTCGCCACTGATCTGTCCGGTCAAGCCGGCCAGCAACTCCCTGATCTTCTCCGCGTAGGGCCGCGTCGCCGCCAACTGTTGCTGGGCACGACGCATCCGCGATGCTGCGACCAGCTCCATCGCGCGGGTGATCTGGCTCGTGTTGCCGATGGATCGAATGCGACGGCGAATATCGCGCAGCGTTGCCACAGTTGACGACCTCGTTGCCTCGGTGCTTTGCCTCTCCCCGACAGCTGCCGGCGAGGGCGAGCGTAGATTGGCCCCGTTACTCTCTTAGCCGGCCGCTACCGGTTCCGGCGCTGCCTCGGCTGCGGACTTCCAGATATTCTCGGCGAACTGCTCCAGCGCTTCACGGAGCGCCGGCTCCGTGGTCTCGCTGATGTCCAAGTCGTTGCGGATGGCCTCGCCGACCGCCGCATGACCGGTCCGCATGTATTGGATGAACTCTTGCTCGAAGCGGCCGACTTCCTCGACCGGCACCGCGTCGAGGTAGCCGTTCACCCCGGCGAAGAGGGACATCACCTGCTCCTCGAACGGGATCGGCACGTACTGGCCCTGCTTGAGTAGCTCGGTCAGCCGGTAACCCCGGTCCAGCTCGCGCTGGGTGGCGCGGTCGAGGTCGGAGCCGAACTGCGCGAAAGCGGCCAGGTCGCGGAAGCGGGCCAGGTCCAGACGCAGGCTGCCGGCTACGGATTTCATCGCCCGCGTTTGGGCATCGCCACCGACGCGGGAGACGGACAAGCCCACACTGATGGCCGGGCGTGTACCGCCCATGAACAGGTCGGTTTCGAGAAAGATTTGCCCATCCGTAATAGAGATCACGTTGGTCGGGATGTACGTGGTCACGTCACCTAGCTGCGTCTCGATCACGGGCAAGGCCGTCAGCGAGCCACCGCCGTACTCCGGCGACAGCTTGGCGGCCCGTTCCAAGAGGCGAGAGTGCAGGTAGAACACGTCGCCGGGATACGCTTCGCGGCCCGGCGGCCGGCGCAACAGCAGCGACACCTGGCGGTAGGCCCAAGCGTGCTTCGTGAGGTCGTCGTAGGCGATGAAGGCATCGCGGCCACTGTCGCGGAAATACTCGCCCATCGAGCAACCGCTATACGGCGCCAAATACTGCATCGGCGCCGGGTCCGACGCGGACGCGACGACGATGATGGTGTGGTCCAGCGCGCCGTGCTCTTCGAGGATATTCACGAGCTGGGCGATCTGGCCTTCTTTTTGGCCAATGGCCACGTAGATACAGACGACACCGGTCTCGCGTTGGCTGATGATCGTGTCCACGATGATGGCGGTCTTGCCGGTACCGCGGTCACCGATGATAAGCTCGCGCTGGCCGCGGCCAATCGGGATCATCGAGTCGACAGCCTTGATCCCGGTTTGCAGCGGGGTATCCACCGACTCGCGCCGAATGACGCCCGGCGCAATCAACTCCACCCGGCGCGTTTCGGTCGTTCCCAGCGGCCCCTTGCCGTCCACCGGCTCGCCGATGGCGTTGACGACACGACCAAGCAGCGCCTCACCGACCGGCACCTCGGCGATGCGCCCGGTGGTCTGGACCTCGTCGCCTTCCTTGATGTGGCTGTAATCGCCGAGGATGATGGCGCCGACGGCGTCCTCTTCGAGGTTGAGGGCCATGCCCGTGGTGCCGCCGGGAAAAGCCAGCAACTCACCGGCGAGGGCCTGCGACAAGCCGTAGACCCGGGCGATGCCGTCGCCGACTTCGACCACCGTCCCGACGTTCGTCGTCTGGATCGGGTGGTCGAAGGCTTGGATTTGGTCTTGTAGAACCTTGACGATCTCTTCAGAGCGAATGCCCATTGGCTCCCTCTTCTTGTGTGTTCCCCGGTGTAGCCGGTGTGGCAGCGGCTAGGAGCCGCCCGCCAGCTGCTCGCGCAGCACCTCCAACTGACCACGCACACTGAAGTCTTGGATGAGGTCGTTGTGCCGGATCATCAACCCGCCGATAATGTCCGGGTTCACGTGCTCAGTCAGGACCGCCTGCCGGCCGTCGCGTTGGAGCCGCTGCCGCACGGCCCCGCGCAGGTCGTCGGTCAGCGGCTCGGCGGTGGTGATCGTGTAACGTTCGATTCCTTCCGCCGCGTCTGCCAACTCCAGGAACCAGCGCTGTACGTCGGCGAACAGGCCGATACGCCGTCGCCGTATGAGCAGTTGCACCAGGTTCATCGCTTCGGCGGTCAAGGTGTCCCTGAAGACGCTCTCCACCAGCTCCAGCTTTTGGGTCAGGCCAACCCGCGGCGCCTGGAGGATGGCCAGGAGCGCTTCGTCCTGGAGCACCTCCGCGATAGCGGCGAGGTCTCGCCGCCAGTGTGCCCAGCTCCCGGCCTGCCGCGCGATCTGGGCGGCCGCTTGGGCGTACCGCTTGCCCGTGCTCCCGGCCGGCATCTACGCCCATCCCTCCCGGCGCCTGTCTTCCGGTGCTACGCCGACGGTCTGCTGAGTCATCGGCTCTCCACCTCGGCCAAGACTTCCTCAACCAGGCGCCGCTGCTCGACGCTGTCGAGATTGCGCCGGATCACTTGGCCCGCGGCGTCAATGGCCAGATCGGCCACCTCGCGCCGTAGCTCGGTGATGGCATGGTCGCGCTCCCGTTGGATGGCCTCGCGAGCACGTTCTATCGCCCGAGCACGCTCCTCGTCGGCCTGCTGGCGGGCCTCCGTGCGGATACGCTCGGCCACGCTCGACGCCTCATCGAGAATGGCGCGCGACTCGTCGCGGACTTGCTCCAATTGACGCTGATATTCGGCGCGGTCCCGCGCCGCCGCGTCGCGTAGTTGCCGAGCTTCTTCCAAATCCGTACTGATCCGCTCGCGCCGCTGGTCCATCATCCGCAAGATCGGGCGATACAGGATGCGGTGCAGCAAGAACAAGAGAAGGAGAAAGTTAAAGACCTGGAATATCAGCAACTGCCAATTCACTCCCAACGCTTCAAACATCCATGCACCTCAAGACGCATGTGCTACCGACGCAGCCCGACCCTCCATTAGACCGCTCGCCAAACGCGCCAACACCACCGGAAGCCGTCCGGCAACGCTGCCCGCTGCGGCGTGTACACACGCTCCCGGGACTGGCGTACCCAGGGTGCGACAGTCCCCACCGTGCAACTGCCGGAGGACGACCAAGCGCTGGCGAACGACTAGACGACCAGCGCTAGGACGAGCGCGACCACGAACGCATAGATCGCCACGGCCTCAGCCAGGCCGAGACCAATAATCATTGCGCCCCGGATCGCACCCTCGGCTTCGGGATTACGGCCAATGGCTTCGAACGCTGCACGTGCGCCGAGGCCAATTGCGATCCCTGGACCGGCGCCGCCGATTCCGATTGCCAGTCCGGCCGCGAGCTTGGAAACATCCCCTTCCATATTCCTCTGCCTCCCTTGAGTTCAGCGTGATTCGCTTGGACTACTCCGTTAGTGGGCTACCGCGCCTTCGGCCCCATGGTTTTCCTCGTGGTCGGAGGCACCATGGCCCTCCGGTACTGTTACAGCCAGCGCGGTGAAGACCAAGGTGAGCATTGAGAAGATCACCGCCTGGATCAGGCCGAATAGCAACTCCAACAGCATGAAGAGGACTGCCACAACGGGAAAGCCCATCACGGTGAGCAGCATCTCCCCGCCAAAGACATTACCGAAGAGACGGAACGAGAGCGAGACCGGAACGAAACATTCAATTACGACCTTCACCGGTGTGAGGAAGATCGGAGTGGCAATCTCCTTGGCGTAGCCAAGGACGCCATGAATGCGGATACCCGAAGCGTGGATCATTATGAACGCGATCACCGCCATCGCCAGCGTTGTGTTCATATCCGCGTTGGCAGCGCGGAAGAGCGGTATCGGCGATGCATGTCCCTCTTCCGCCGCCGCTGGCGCATCCAGTGGCGCAGCGTGCGCGGCGGGCACCAGATCACCCAGCGAGAGCGCGGCGTGTGCCTCGGGGGGCTGGACGGTGATACTGTTGACACCGGGAAGCAGGGCCATCCAGTTTGCGGTGACGATGAAAATGAACAAAGTGGCAAACAGCGGGAAGATCGTCCGGGCATAGGTGGGTGCCGTACTCGAGCAGAGTCCGAGCAGGAATTCCAGGATCATTTCCCAGAGGTTCTGCAACCCACTCGGCACCAGGGTGATGTTGCGCGTACCGGCCCAAGCCAGGATCAGCAGGACCGCCATTACAATCCAGGTAGTCAAGAGTGAGTTGGTGATGGTGAATCCGGCAATCTCCAAGATGCCCTCGCCAGCGAGGCTGACGTGTAAACCCTCCATCTCCCTACCCTGCTGCCCGCATCACTATATGCAGAGGCTTTCCTGCCGGCTCCGTACCCTGGCTTACCGCCGTACCTGTAGCCGGTACAGGAGGTAAATCAGGTAGAGACTGCAACCTAGCCCAACCAATATCCCCAGGAGCAAGAAAAGCCCTCGGCTCCCGACCCACTGGTCAATGAGATAACCTACCCAAGCGCCACCCAGCAACAGAGCAGCAACTGTGAACCCGAATTGCGCCGCCAGTCCGAGTACCTGCCAGCCGCTTCCCATTGCCTACCCTTGTCTTCATCGCCGGGCAGCAAAGAGCAGCGCGAAGTATAACAGATTCGGCCAGCGGGTTTCAGGGTGCGCGAGCGGCCGCTCCTCTCCTTGTGAAGGTTTTCACAAGGGCAGAGTATAGCCGGCGGCCATGGGGATTGACCACCTCTAGGCCCCCACCCTAACCCTCCCCCGTTGCGACAGGGGAGGGAACACGCCGGTCCCCCCGCTGCAGCGGGGGGACCATAGGGGGGCCAGGACAAGCATCAGCTCCGATCCAGCAGTGCTCCCGCCTGGGCAACCACCTTGCGGAACGCCGCCGCGTGCTCCCGGATGATCTCCGGCCGGTAGTGCTTGAACCAGGGAATGGAATACACCCGCTCCGGTAGGGAGTCGCTCTTAGGCAGGCTATCCGCATCCTGGCGCACATCTCGGTCGGCGTGGGCGATGCGCGTCGGTGTGCCGTCGCCGTACACGTCCGCCTCGTTCAGAACAGGATGCTGGTGGAGCAAGAAATTCGCTCCGGGGCTGGTCCGCGCCCCTTCGGCACGGACGGCAGCGCAGAAGTCTTCCACGCTCAACCCACCTAGCTCCTCCGGCACGTAGAGGCCGTGCGGCGAATACCAGCCACCCATCGTGCTGTCCGAGTCCGGCGGCGGGCGATGCGCCTGAATACCCGGTGCCCCTTCCAGCAGGTCCCAGAAGTAGTTCATCGCCCGCTGGATTTCCTCCATGCGCTCCTGGTAGTGCTTCAGCTGCACCCGGCCGACCGCCGATGACAGTTGGTTCATGCGATACTTGAAGCCACCGAGCGGGAGGCCGGCGAGTTTCTGTAGCTCCGGGTGCTCGATCTGTCGCGTGCGTTCGTAGTGCCCGAACGCAATGGCCCGCTCGTAGATTTCCTGGTCGTCGGTAATCAGCATCCCGGCCTCACCGATGGCCAGCGCCTTGCCCGACATGCAGGACATGGCGCCCACGTGGCCGATGGTGCCGGCGAGCTGCCCCTTGTACCGGGCGCCGTGGGCGTGTGACACGTCCTCGATCACCTTGATACCCCGCGCGTTGGCCAGCTCCATGATGGGGCCCATGTCCGTCGGATACCCCATGTAATGCACCGCCATAATCACTTTCGTCCGCGGGGTGATCTTTCGCTCAACATCGTCGGGATCGAGCGTGATCGTCTCCGGGTCCATGTCGGCGAAGACGATGGTGGCGCCGAGGTTCATGGCCTGGAGCACGGATGCCCAGAAGGTCATGCTCTGGCAGATGATCTCGTCCCCCACGCCCAGCCCGCACCCGAACATCGCCGAGTGCAGCGAGGCCGTGCCGGTGTTGTGGCCGAGCGCGTACTTCACGCCGTGCCATTCGGCGAAGTCGCGCTCGAACTCCACGGTCACGTCCGTGCCGGACATCGCGCCGCGGCGCAGCACGTCCAGCGCCGCCGCCTCGTCCTCCTCCGTGATGATCGGCCAATCGAAAATATCGCCGGGGTCGGTCCGCACTGCCGGTTCTCCGCCCAAGATTGCGAGCTGCTCCATGGTCGCTATCTCCCTCCAGGTCTCGCTAGAACGTTACCGTAGGTAGTGTCGCTCCGGGTGCCGCCGGCGCCGCGGCGCGGTCGGCGTCGGCCAGCCAGCGCCGCATGTTCGCCAGCACCGCATTGATCGCGCTGACATCCCCGGCGCCGCCGACCGGCGTGTGCGAGCCTTCATACATGAACGGGCCGCGGAAACCGTCGGCTACGAGCGCGCCAAAGATGGCCGGGAAGTCAAGCTGCCCTTCACCGGGGTCCAGATAGCGACGCCGGCCTTCCGCAGTGAACGGCTGGCCATCGTAGTCGCGTACATGCACGTCCAGCACCATTGACTGCTCTTCCCGCGCCGCCGCCACTGGATTGTACGGCAGGGACGTGTCGTTACCCGCCAGATCGGCAAACGCGCCATTCACGCCGCGCTCCACGCAGTCGTGCCAGCCCAGAAACTCCAGATCGAGCGTGACGGCACAGCCGGCGGCGAGACCGCCAAAGTGTGCCAAGGCGCTACGTACGTTGTCTACCGGGTTGTGTACGGTGCAGGGGATGGTCTCCAGCCCGACCGCCATGCCGGCGTCTCGGACGCGCGGCAGCAGCGGCTCCAAAGCATCGAAGTTCCGCGCCAGATTCCGGTCGCTTTCGGGACGGTCCCACAGGTGCAGGGTAACTAATTGGGCACCAACTTGCTGCGCCAGCCAGAGTGCCTCCAGAAAGCGGCGCTGTCCATCGGCAACCTGCGCCGGATCTGGGCTGCCAAAGGCGGTCCCCAGGTTCTTCTCCGCGTGGACCACCCGGATCGGCCGGCCGCAGGAGCGGAAAGCCTTTGCCGCCCGGGCTAGGTCCTCGTGGAAACCGCGATAGAACAGCACTTCGACGGCATCGGCCTCAATGTCGGAGAGGTAGCCGGCGATCACCACCGGGTCGCCGCCGTTGGGATAGCGTGCCAGCGAGCCGGTGGATACACCCACCAGCGCTTCCTTGTCGGATGCGCGGCTATCCATCGCTTGTCTCCTGCTCCCCTCGGCAGGGTACCAGGCGGCGCGTCGGCAAATGGCCAGGACCCCACGGGACTCAGGTCGCCGTAGCCAGTGGCACTTCAACACCACCGAGCTGCGCCGAGTGCCCGGCCGCTTCCTGAAAGGCAACCGGCTCCAATAGTTCGGCCGCACTGAGCGGCGCGCTCCCACTCTGGAAGGCCACGACCACCTGCTTGAGTAGCTCGCGGTATAGGTAGCGGTCCGTCCCACCGACCGCCGTACACACCGACTGCCGCTCGCCGAAGGCCGTAAACCCGAACCCGTGCGCGCCGGTGCGGGTGCCACGGACGGTGCCAATCCGGCCGTCCGCCCACTGCCCAATCGCCACGTCCGTACTGTCGTTGCCGGTCATCCGCACGGTGGCACACCCCGTACCGAGCAACTGGAACAACATCTCGACCGCGTGTACCCCGTAGTGAAACAGCCCGGGATTGCGGGGATGCCGGATCGCCGGGCCGTGCGTGGCGGCGCCGACCAGGGCGCCGATCTCGTCGGCGCGGGCTGCGATGGCCGCCACTTCCGGCGCATAGCGCAACGACGAGGCCGACCAGAGGAGGGTATTGTGTCGTTCGGCGGCCGCTAGGAGGCTGCGGGCATCGCCCAGCGAGCAGGTGAACGGCTTGTCCACGAACAGCGGTACGCCCGCCTCGATGAAAGGCCAGGCTCGCTCCCGATGGACCGTCCCATCGTGGGAGGTAATCAGGACGGCATCAACCCGTCCCAGCAGATCGGTCGGCTCGTCCACCAGCGGCACCCCGTAGCTGTGCAGCTGCCGGCTGAACCGCACGATATTCTCCGGCTCTGCAACCGACGTGCCGGGGCAGGCGGCAACGACACGAGCGCCGTCTACCCAGTGATCCGGAGCCACGTCAACGTGATTGAGGCGTTGGGTAAAGGCCACCGAGTGAATGCCGTCGCAGTCCACCACTCCCAAGCGCAGCGTCATCGTTCCTGCTCCTCAGCCCTCTCCCAGCGTGGTCGTTAGCCCGATCGTGATCCACGCTCGCTGCCCAATGACGGCATTGGGTGGCGGTCACGCCCGATTGTACCCGTGAGCGTGAGGCGCCGGGTGGACAGTGAGCGTGCATCCGTGTGATAGATAGCTCCTGCGATGCCTCTCCAGATACCACAACCGTCCTCCGGTCAGGACAGCCTGTGGCGCAACGGCGACTTTCTCAAGCTCTGGTCCGCCCAGACCGTCTCCGTCACCGGCTCGCTGCTGGGGGCACTCCAGCTCACGGCGATCCTGGCCCTGGCGGCCACGCCGTTCCAGTTGTCGCTGCTGGCCGCCGCCGGCGTGTTGCCAGCGCTGCTCTGCGGGTTCGTTGTCGGGGCGTGGGTAGACCGTTTGCACCGGCGTCCGGTGCTCATCGCCGCCGATCTGCTCCGGGCTGCACTGCTCGGCTCCATCCCAGGCGCCTGGTTTGTCGGCGCTTTGCGAATCGAGCAGCTGTACCTGATTGCCTTCATCCACGGCCTCCTGACCATCTTCTTCAATGTGGCCTACCGTTCCTACCTCCCCTCCTTGGTGCGCCGCGAGCAACTGGTGGCGGCCAACAGCCGCCTGTCGGCCAGCGCGTCCGTCGCGGAGGTCGGCGCCTTCAGTGTGGGCGGCTGGATAGCGCAGCTTTCTTCCGCCATTGTCGTCGCGGCGGTGGACGCCGTGACGTTTCTCGTCTCTGCCCTGCTGCTGACCTCGATTCGCACGTCCGAGCCGGCCCCGCCGCCACCCGCTGCCCAAGCCAGCCTGCGCCGGGAGATTATCGCGGGCCTCCGGCTGGTCGTCGCCAATCCGATTCTGCGGGCTATCGGTGTGAGCAAGGCCGTTGGTTTGGGTCTCGGCGGGGGCATCATCGGGACGCTCATCGTGCTTTACGGCATCGAGACGCTGGGCTTTGCGCCCGGTGTGCTGGGGACCATCTTTGCCATCGGCGGCGCGACCTCTATCCTGGGCGCGTTGAGCGCCGGCAAGCTAACACGCCGCTTTGGATTGGGCAAGACGTTGGCGGCCGGATTCCTGCTGTACGGCCTCTCGTCGTTCCTGATTCCGCTGGCGCGCGGACCGTTGCTGCTGGCCGGGGTGTTGCTGGCAGCGCAACAACTGGCCGACTTCGCGCTGGCGGTCTACGAGATCAACGAAGTCAGCCTCCGTCAGGGGATTACCGCACAGCGGATGTTGGGGCGGGTACACGCCAGCCTGGAGGTCGTCGAGCTTGGCGCGCGGCTGGCCGGGTCGCTACTGGCCGGCGTGCTGGCCGAGGCGCTAGGCCTCAGGGGAGCGCTGGCCGTAGGGGCGGTCCTGATGGCAGGTGGCGGGCTGTGGCTAGTGCTGTCCCCGGCCCGGCACGCCCGGTAAACTAGGCAGCAGCAGGTGCAGCGGACCGGGCCGCAGTGACCCGCAGCTTGGCACGGTGCTGCGGCGGCCGGCGGCCGGATGGAGGGGGGAACGGGCGATGACCAGCACAGGACCCGTCATTCGCTGGGGGATTATCGGCGCCGGCGACATCGCCGACCGGGTGATGGCCCCGGCGATGCGTGCAGCGCCACACGCGGAGCTGGTGGCGATCATGCGCCGCGACCGCTCGGCCGCCGCGGACTTTGCCCGCCGGCATGACGTGCCCCGGGTCTACGGCAGCGTCGAGGACATCGTTGCCGACCCCGACATCCAGGCCATCTACGTCGCCACGCCGGTAGACCGCCACCTTCCGGACACGCTCGCTGCGGCAGCACAGGGCAAGCACATCCTCTGCGAGAAGCCCATGGCCCTCAGCTCGCAGGAGGGTGAGCAGATGCGTGCTGCCGGCGAGCGCGCCGGTATCCGCTTCATGATGTGCTTCTACCAGCGCTTCAACGCCCGGCACCGCAAGATCAAGCAACTCCTGGCGGAGGGTGCAATTGGGCCGGTGACGGCGGTACGCGCCAACTTCTCCGGCCGCAGCCCCGACGTGCCGGCACGCTGGCGGCACGATCCGGCCCAGGCTGGCGGTGGTTGCTATATGGACAATGCCTCGCACTGCATTGACCTGCTGCGTTTTCTCTTCGGCGACATCACGGCTGCCACCGCCTTCGTAGACACCCTCGCGGCGCGCTATACCGTCGAGGACTCGGCCTCCTCCCTGCTCCGCCTGGCCAACGGGGCCCACGCCGTCGTCACCAGCTATTGGAGCACCGGCGACCCGGACGAGTACCGCAATTCGCTGCTGGAAATCCAGGGCACCGAGGGTACGATCATCTCCGCGCCGCTGCATGAGAAGTTCTCCCGTGGCACACTGACCGTCGCCACCGCGCAGGGAGAAGAGGTCTACGAGTTCGAGCAGAGCACACACTATGCCGTCTTGGAAGATTTCGCCGTGACCGTTGCCGAGGAGCGCACACCGGCAATCACGGCCAGTGACGGCATCGCCGCCATGCGCGTCGTCGAGGCGGTGTACGAGGCCGGCCGGAGCGGGCGCCTGGTGCAGCTAGCCTGACGGCAGTGCGGTAGCGCGGGGGTGCCATACGCCCTATCGAGTCGTGAAGAGCGGGGTACACTCGGGATTTGTCCGGCACTCCAGCCTCGCCGCTCGTCGCTGCGGCGGCAGCCGCAATCCAGTGGGCCGAGAGATTCCCGTGCAAGCGGGAATGACGAGGACGAAGGAGGCATCGTGCGCGTCGGGTTCTACTACCACCAGGTGCCGCGGCTGCCACGCGACCATTCCCGCAACAATCCCTACGGGGCGATCCTGGCCGAGGGGCTGGAGCGGCTAGGGGTCGAGGTCACGTTCGTCAACGACTTCAGCGAGGGGTTCCTGTACCGGAACCGGGGGCACCTCGACGTGCTGCACCACCACTGGCCGCACCACGACTACTATGACGACGATGCCGGCATCATGCGGCAGCAGATGCGCTCCTTCGTGTCCTCCATGGAGCTGGCACGCGAGCTAGGCTACAAGCTGGTCTGGACCGCCCACAACATCTACCCGCACAACCGTCGCCACCAAGCGATTGACCACGAGTGCCGCCTGGCGATCTGCCGCCTGGCAACGGCGATCATCGCGCACTGCGACATGGCCGCGAGCAACGTGCGGACGATATTCAAGCGCACCCGGAATCTCTTTGTTATCCCGCATCCCCACTTCATCGGGATCTATCCCGACACGGTGACGCGCGAGCAGGCCCGCGCTGCCCTCGGTGTGCCCCTCGCCGCCTTCGCCTATGGATTTTTCGGCGGCCTCCTGCCCTACAAGGGCTTGGAGAACCTGATGGAGCGCTTTCGGCGCCTGCCAAGCGAAGACTCGTGGCTGCTGATCGCCGGTGGGAACGCCCGCCAACCGGAGTTCCGGGAGGCCATTCGCCGGCGGGCCGCCCAGCATCCGCGGATCGTCCTTCGTGCCTACGACCGGGCGCCAAGCTCGGATATTGCGCTCATCATGCGCGCAGCCGATGTCATCACCTTGCCGTTCGTGGATACGATGACTTCCGGCTCGCTGATCCTGGCACTCTCCTGGGGTAAACCGGTCATTGCTCCCGCGCTCGGGTGCCTGCCGGCAACGGTGCTTCCGGCAGCGGGTAAGCTGTTCGATCCCAGCGACGACGATCCGCTGTATGCTGCCATGCTGGAGGCTAGGGAGCTTGACCTCGCAGCAGCATCGTCGGCCGCCCTAGCCTCGGTGCGCCGGTTCGACTGGGACGAGATCGCCGCTGCGACGTTGCGGGCGTATGAGGCCTGAGCAGCGCGAAAGCCGACGACCGGTGGCACAACCAGGCGCATACTTGGCTGGAGAGTGATGCTGATATGACCGATGCACCGGTGCGGATCGGCTTTGTCGGGTGTGGCCGGCAGGCCAGCGCGGCCTGGTACCCCAACTTCGCCACGATCCCGGCGCTGGACCTGGTAGCGTGCTGCGATCTGCAAGCCGACCTGGCCGAGCGCAATGCGCGGTTCTACGGCGCCAGGCGGTGGTACACCGGCCTGGCCCGTATGCTTGATGCGGAGGACCTGGACGCGGTGATGGTGATAGGGCCGCCAGCGATGCACTATGCCTGCGGCAAAGCGGTGCTGGCGGCCGGGTTGCCGCTGATGATGGAAAAACCGCCGGCACCCCGCACCGAACAGGCTCGCGAGCTGGTGGAGCTGGCGGAGGCGCAGGGGATTGTGACCCAGATTGGCCACAACATGCGCCACGCGCCGGGCGTGGTGAAGCTCCGCGAGTTGATGCAGACACCGGCTTTCGGCCGCCTGCTGTTTCTGGAGAGTCGTTACTTCATGCCCGGCCCGATGTGGCACGATACCGGCGACTACCGCGCCGGCTGGACGTATATGATCTTTCAGGCTACCCATGCGGTGGACTTGGCACGGTGTATCGGCGGCGAGATCGAAACGGTCTTTGCGGACCTCTCGATGGGCAAGGAGGGGCGGTTCGCCATTGCGGCGGTGGCTCATTTTCGGAGCGGCGCGACCGGGACGCTGACGCTGACGGGCAACACTCCGAACTGGACCTGTAAGCTGGAGGCGGAGGGGGACGCCAGGGCGCACGTGCGGCTAGAAAACCTCCATACGCTGCATTTCGAGCAGCACACGGCAGAGAGCGGCTATCAGCCGGTGCCCGGCATTCCGGGTCACTACTGGCATCCGGCCACACGCGATAACGCGGAGCGCCGGGGCGGCTATTGGGGACAGATGGCGGCCTTTGCCCGCGCGGTGCAGACGGGTATCCCGGCTTCGCCCACGCTGCGAGACGCCTATCAGGCCCTGCGCGTGTGCGAGGCGTTGCTGGACAGTATCCAGCGCGGTGAGCCGGTAGTGGTGGCAACCGATTGAGAACCAGACAGAGGAGGATCAGAGCGATGGGTAGCGATAACAACGACGGCTTCCGAGCGCAGGTCAGGCCGGAGGCCGGGGAGCATCACCATGCGGCGATTCGGTGCCGCGACATGAAACTCCTTATAGATTTCTACGAGCGGGTGATGGGGCTGCCGCGGCGCAATTTCGCCGGCGACCCCGACAACCCGGAGAAGGTCTGGTACCCCGGCCTCCAGCTCGTGCATACCGACGACCCGCCGGGACCGCAAGGGGAGTTGGATCATATCGGCATCTCGGTGAACAATATTCACGAGATCTGTGCTCACGTCGAGGCTTCCGGATTTACCGTGGACAAGCCGGTGGAATCCACCGACAACCCGGAGAAGGGCCAGCGGTTCAGCGGCGCATGGCTGACCGACCCCGAAGGGCATACCGTCGAGCTTGTGCAATGGGAGCAACTGCCGGAGTGAGGCCCGCAGAGGAATGCTCGGTCCTCACCCCCGGCCTCATCTCCATCCCAAGCGTAGGGAGTGGGAGTCTGCCACCTGTCATTCCCGCGCCAGCGGAGAATCCGCGTCCCCCCGCCGCAGCGGGGGGACCATAGGGGGGACCCTACTATCCGATTAAGTTGTCAGCTTTCATCAGGGGAAAGGCCGGGCGTGAGGTGCAGTACCGGCTATCCTCGCCGAGCGTGAGTGGGATGCAGTACCGCAACCTGGGGCGCACCGGAGTAAAGGTATCCCCCTTCTGTGTGGGCTGCGCCTACTTCGGGATACGGCTGGACGAGGACGAATCCGTCCGCCTGGTCCACGCCGCCCTCGATGCCGGTATCAACTTCTTCGACACTGCCAATGCCTACGCACTAGGACGATCCGAGGAATACCTGGGCCAAGGCATCAAGGGCCGGCGCAACGCGGTAGTGCTGGCGACCAAAGTCAGCGCCCCCATGGGTCATGGGCCGAACGACTCCGGCGGCTCCCGCGACCACATCATGGCCCAAGTGGAGACCAGTCTGCGCCGGCTCGGGACCGACCACATTGACCTCTACCAGTTGCACTCCCGCGACCTGACCACGCCGCTGGAGGAAACCCTCCGCGCCCTGGACGACTTGCAGCAGCAGGGAAAAGTCCACTACTTCGGCACTTCCAACTCCGTGGCCTGGCGGCTCTGCGAGACCCTGTGGGCCAGCGACCGGCTCCGCATCGCGCCCATCGTCTCGGAGCAAGCCTCCTACAGCCTGTTCGACCGCGCGCTCGAGGCCGAGGTCTTGCCGTTCTGCCGGACCTATGGCATCGCAGTCATCGCCTACGGGCCGCTGGCCGGCGGGTGGCTCAGCGGCCGGTACCGCCGCGACCAGTCTCCCCCACCCGATTCGCGGTTGGCCGTTCGAGGCACGATGGTCGGCGCCGCGGACGAGGCGCGGGCATTTGACGTACTGGAACGGCTGGCGCCGCTGGCAGCAGACAGAGGCATCACGCTCAGTCAGTTGGCACTGGGTTGGCTACTCGCGCAGCCCGGAGTCACCACTGCGCTCATCGGACCACGCACCGTGGAGCAACTGCACGACAACCTGGGGGCGCTGGCGGCGACAGTCACACCCGCGGAACTGGCGGCCATAGATGAGATCGTGCCGCCGGGTACCAAAGTGGTCCCTGAGGCACCGGCGCCGGGGGCCATGCTCATCTAGCGACGCCGCGGCGCGTGCCGTCCCCCCGCAATGAGGGGGACCCATTCTCGCGGCGGCTGTCCCCCCGCAGCACGGGGGGATCATAGGGGGCCGACATTGCCCCTTACCAAGCCCAATCGGAGGTGATCCCGTGAGCGAGCCATTCGAAGTGCATCATCCGGCCTTCCACCGGCTGGTGCCTGCGGACAGCACCATCGAGCGGGTCGCCGGCGGCTTCTCCTTCACCGAAGGCCCGGTCTGGCGAGACGGTGCGCTGCTCTTCAGCGATATTCCGGCCAACCGCACCGTGCGCTGGCGGCGGCTGCCGGAAGGCCCGGAGGTGACGACGTTCCAAACACCGAGCGGCAAGGCCAACGGCCTGACGCTCGACGCGCAAGGAGACCTCATCCGCTGCGAGCACCAGGGACGCCGCGTCAGCCGGGTAGCGCGCGACGGCGCTGTCACCACGCTCGCGGATCGGTACCAGGGGAAGCGCCTCAACAGCCCCAACGACGTGGTGGTGCAGTCGGACAGGAGCATCTACTTCACCGATCCACCGGCCGGCCTCGGGGCGGTAATGCCGGACCTGGTCTCCAGGGGAATCGCCGAGGCTGGGGCGGCGCAGGAGCTACCGTTCCAGGGCGTGTATCGCCTCGATACCGACGGCCGGTTGACTCTGCTGGTGGACGACTTCGCGCTGCCGAACGGGTTGGCCTTCTCGCCGGACGAGCGGCTGCTATACATAGACGATTCGATCCGCCGGCACGTGCGCGTCTTTGTCGTGCGGACAGACGGTACGCTGGCCGACGGTCGTATCTTTGCCGATATGCAATCGCCGGATGAGGGCGCCCCCGACGGGATGAAGGTGGACGTCGAGGGCCACCTCTATTGCACCGGGCCGGGCGGGACCTGGGTGTATGCGCCCGATGCGACGCTGCTGGGGCACATCATCACCCCCGAGCAGCCGTGCAACGCAGCGTTCGGCGAATCCGACCGCAAGACACTATTTCTCACCGCCCAGACCAGCGTCTATCGTGTGCGCGTGGCGCTGCCCGGTATACCCGTCGGGCCGTCCTCGTAAGCATGGGGTACGCCAGCGAGGGATAATGAGTAGATGGCACCTCCGCGACAAGTACGCCTCGAGAAAACCAAGTACGACGGCACGGTCCGGCGCTTCTGTGATGGTCAGTTGCTGGACCACAGCGGTCCGCTGCTCCGCGTCAAAGTGCCAGCGGCCACCCCGGTCTACGTGACCAGGGAAGCGCGCTGGGTACCGAGCGGTGATACGGCTCTCCACTGCTACTTCGAGGACCGTTGGTACAACGTCTGGCACTTACGCGAGCACGTCGTTGCTCCCAACCTCTGGTATGCCAACGTGGCGATGCCCGCCGGATTCGACGGCGCAACGATCCGCTGGGTTGATCTGGATATTGATATTCGCTGCTACTTAGATGGCTCGCTGGAAGTGCTCGATGAAGATGAGTTCGCGCAACACCGGGTCGAACTGGGCTATTCCGATGAGGTAGTCGAACACGCATTGGCCGCTCGAGACGAGATGCTCCGGCTGGCGCGTGCGGGAGCCTTCCCGTTCGACCATGAGACCCAAATCAAGCTGCTCCGGTGATGATGGTCCCGATACCTACTCCCAGCGGAAGGTCCTCACCGCCAGGGCCGTGCCGATCACGAGCATCCCGCCGAGGATCGCCACCGAATCCAACTGTTCTTCCCAACCAAAGCCGAACCACAGCCCTTGCAGCAATTCCACGGCATAGGTCATGGGGAGTGCCTGGCTGATCTGCTGCATCCAGGTGGGCATCTGCTGGACCGGATATATCACGCCGGAGAGAAATATCTGTGGGAAGAAGAGCACCATCCCCACGACGGTCGCCACTCGCACCGTCGGTGAGATACTCGCCACCATGTAGCCCACGGCAAAGAAGGCGCCGGTGCTCAGGACGAACGCGCCGAGCACACTGAGCCAGAAGCCTCCGAAACTCAGATCGTAGACGACGATCCCGACCAGGATCAACAGCGCCATGCCGACCAGATTCATCACAAAGAACACGACAACTTCGGCAGTGAGGTAGGTAATCGGGCTGATTGGCGTGGCCCGGAAGCGCCGGAGCACCTTGGTCTCCCTGGCTGACGCGGTGTTGTTCGGGATGCCCATGAACGCCGAGCTACCGATAATCAAGGCGGTGTAGGCCGGAATCATGGCATCCACGACCTTGAAACCGGGCAGCTCCTCGATTTCTATGTCGCCGAAGATCGAGCCAAATACCACCAGGAGAAGCACGGGAAATACCAATGTGAAGAAGAACGCCGCCGGCTCGCGGTAGAACAGTTTGAATTGCACGACGATCAACTGGGCCATTCCCCGCATGGCGCACCTCTATTCGCGCAGCGCTCTTCCCGTCAGAGCGAGAAAGACATCGTCCAACGTCGGCTGCTCGCTCCGCAGGTCCCGGAAACGCCAGCCGTGGTCCTCGACCGACCGCACGACCTCACTGACGAGCCGATCTCCCTGGCCGTGGACGATCACCCGGTCCCCGCTCGCCTCAACCCGTGTGACGTTCGCCAACGACTCCAACTGCTTGGCGTCTATCGTGTCCTCGGCGGTGAACACCACCCGCGTCTCGACGCCGAGGCCGCCAATGAGGTTCTCCGGGGTGTCGAGGGCTACGATCTTGCCCTGGTCCATGATGGCCACCCGGTCGCAAAGCCGCTCGGCCTCCTCCATGAAGTGCGTGGAAAGGAAGACGGTCTTGCCTTTGTCGCGGAGGGACCGCACCAGGTCCCACATCGTCCGCCGGGCCTGCGGGTCGAGGCCCGTGGATAGCTCGTCGAGAAACACCAGCTCCGGGTCGTTGACCAGGGCCAACGCGATGAAGAGCCGCTGCTTCTGTCCGCCGGACAACTTGACAAAGGGCGCCTTGAGCCGTTCACCTAAGCCCAGTTGGGCGATGAGGGGACGCCAATCAATGGACTGCGGGTAGAAGGATGCAAATAGATCCAGGGCTTCCTGCACCCTGATCCGGTCGAACAAGCTGGATTCCTGTAGCTGGACGCCGATGCGGCGCCGCAGGTCCGCTCCGGCGTCTCCGGGGTCCAGGCCCAGCACGCTGACCGCGCCCCCATCCCGATCTCGCAGGCCCTCCAGGCACTCGATGGTCGTGGTCTTGCCCGCACCGTTCGGGCCTACCAAGCCAAAGACCTCATTCTCCGCTACCGAGAACGAGATGCCGTCCACGGCCACGATGGGGCCATAGGCTTTGCGTAGCTCGCGCACTTCTACGACAGACAATCCAGAGCCTCCCGGCCCAAGCGCGCCGCCTCGGCCCCGATCAACCCCGATCAGCCACTCGGAACACCTGCGGCCGCTCTGCACTGCCTCCTTAGACCGGCCGCGAGCCAAAAGGTTTCAAGCGCCGCGTTGATCCGGGGAAGGGATGCCTCGGCCACGCCAGCGGTCGTCTGCTGTGCCATCATGCGGAGGCCCCGGCCGCTAAAGGTGGTTACGCTGCGGGATCCAGCATTAGCCACGGTCCCCCTGGCAGGACTCGAACCTGCGACACACGGTTTAGGAAACCGCTGCTCTATCCATCTGAGCTACAGGGAGATAATTGAGCGCGGGGCTACACCGGGCCGAAAGAACCTCTACAGTACCCCCACAGAAAGCACAGCCGTAGCACCGCATCCACCCCTAGCTACTCTAGCAGGCCTATTCTGCTGACGCTCAAGGCCAGTGAATTGCAAGGTCTTGCCCATCCTACTTTATACCGCCCAGTTTTAGCGGACCTCCCGCGTGGCACGACGGGTGCTCTTCGGCCAGGGGGGCAAGTCGCGCAAGAGCGCCAACCCCACGCCCTGTAAGATATGCACCATGGGCATGATGGGGATGCGGTAGCGTGCCTCGCCAAGAAATGGTGCGTGCGACAGCCAAAGGACCACTATCGTCAGCAGAACCAGCCAGCGGCCAGCGCGTATGGTGCCGGAGGAGCTCTGCTGTTGAGCGATCCCGACTGGCCAGCAGGCGGCAAAAGCTCCAACCGTCAGCGTCAGGAGCGAGATCATCTGCAGTAAGGCGGACACACTCTTAAGGGCCTCTTCATCGAGCCAACCGCCCAAGAAGGCCACCATGCGCCGTTCGACGTGCTCTCCCATCACGTCGGGTTCGACCACACCCCACAAGCGGTGAAGTTTCCGCAGCGCGAGGCGGAGGGCAGATGACGGGTCACAGCGTACACCGCCGCGATGAGAAAAGAGTACGCGGAAGCTGTTGCCGTGATGACGTAGCCGTCTCGGGTCAGCAAGCCCTCCTCGACCAACGCGCGGGCTGCTGTGTGGTAAAGCTGAGCATCCCAGCCATCGGGTACCCAGGGAAAGAGCAGCACGTAGTAGGCTTTGAGGACGACGGTTATGATCAGGATCAGGGCCAGGAGGCTCCAGTCATAGGTGTGCCGGGACCGCCGGCCGGTATCCCACAGCCATAGCAGCACACCGCCCAAAAGCGGGAGCAACACGATCGGCAAGAGCCAAGGCCGGAGCGGATTGCCCACGGGCCAGCCTTCGGGGATGGCGGCAAGCTCCGCTGCTCCGATGGGTTGCGCGTCGCTGGGGCGCAGGAACAGCGCTCCATAGGCATCGTCACCGATGACGCGCCGCCGGGCGCCCTCATAGACGATCCACTCCGTACCGTCGGGATCGCGGTAGACCGGCCCGGCGCGTACGTCGTTGCTGCGCGGAATAACCATCAGTTCGTCTGGAGAGAGCGTCTCTATGTCCTCCCAGCGATAACCGTAATCCTCGAACACTTGCAACGACGTGATGAGACGCTTGTAGCGCCCCTCCAGCACATACACGTCGGGAGAGTTTTGGGCACGCAGCAGTTGTCCCTCCGGGAAGCCCCAGTGCAATGTCTTGGCTTCCTGCGCGTGCGCCGGTATAGCCAGCAAGGCCGCCGCCACGACCAGACCAATAGCCAAGCCCAGCACGGCCAGCCGTCTAATCACGTGCCAGGTCACCGAACTTCCGATGGAGCCAGTCACTGCCGCCGCTTGCACCGTTCGCTGAGTTACGATTCTGCCGCCTCCGAACTGCGCGTGTCTTTCAGTGCCGTTCCGCCTATCTCAGCGCCTGCACGGTCCGGTGAGGCACACTGTCCCCGTTCCGCGAGGTGCCGCTAATATGCGGAGGTCGGGTGGTGAGGGGAGGGCATTAGACTCCATTTAGCTGCCCACATGCCCCTCGTGCGTCGCTGGCTCCGCCGCCTCGAATGAGGATAGAGCCGCGCGCAGGTCGCCGCCGATGGCATCCCAGTCGGAGCGCAGCGCCGCCCCGTCGGACGGGCGCTGACCACGCGGTCGCGCCGCCTCGTCGGACAGCCGCCGACCACGCGGCCGCACTGCCCGGTGCCGCCGCGCCGCCGGACGGGTGTGCAGGGTCGTGCCGAAATCCAGTAGGCGGGCTGCGCCGGTCAGGGCTGCTGACCAGCGGCCGCGGCGCTCCCGGGGGCGTCGCTTGGCGGCTCGGGCGGTGGTCCGGGCGCCAGGCAGGACACTCCGCTCCGCATACGCCGGGAAATGCTCGTAGATTGCCTGGGTCAATTCTTGGAAAGTCTGACTCTGTGCCCACTGCACGATATAGCGGCAGTGGCGCGCCGCCTCGGTGGGCAACCCCGGCTCCAGCGCTCGTGCCCGAGTCATCCCCCTCATGGTCAGGGAGAATACCCGCCTCGTCACCGGATGGCTGCGAATGGTGACGAGGCCCTGAGCAGCCTGCTCCTCGGCATCCCGATAGACCGTCGCGTCGAACGGACCGTAGTCGAAGGGCCGGAAGGTATAAAAGTCGGGCCCCACGAGCTTGGCCAGGTCGTAACCCACCAGAAAGAGCGACTTCTGGAGTTGCAAGGGCGACAACGGCTTCCTGCCGGCAGCGGCCAGCATCAGCAGCAGCCAGTCTTGGCGCGTCATTGCCCTAACTCCTCCCTCCATGTCCTAGTATACCGCCAGCCGTTCCCCACCTACCTCCGGCAGCCGACCACCTCCGCTGCACGCCCCCTCTCCACCAAGTGGAGAGGGGGCCGGGGGGTGAAGCACAAACGGCCCCGCCGCCATCAGGACAGGCCCAACGCCTCCACTGCCTGGTGCAGATCGGCTGCCAGCGGTCCCGCTTGGACGGCCGCCACGCTTTCTTCGATCTCGGCCGGTGTCGCCGCCCCGACCAGGATGGTGGCAATGCTCCGGTCCGCCACTAGGTAGCGCAGAGTCAGCGTGACGAGCGACAGCCCACTCTCCTGCTGCAGCGCAGCCAGACGCACGACGCGGCGCAAAAGCCGCAGGTTTCCTCGAACTGCGTGTGTAGGGCGTCGGGCGAACGAAAACGACTTGGCTGCGCCAGATGGCCCAGCTTGGTTGCCAGTAGGTGTGGCTCCTGACGTCCCTCCAAGGCAACACCGAGAATGGCCTGCGCCAGCCCCCGGCTATAGAGCGGGGCGGTGTCGAAGTAGTTGATTCCCAGCTCCAACGCCCGATGGACCGTGGCCACACCATCGGCAAAGGACACGCGCGGCAGGCCCACGCCGCCCAAGCTGATGGCCGTCACCTGCTCGCCGGTCCGCCCAAAGGGCCGCTGCTCCAGACTACTCATCGTGAGGCCTGTTCCCCAAGACTAGCGGCGGCGTCAAGAGACGGGTGCATCGGATTGCGGTGTCGGTTCCGGCGAGGATGCTCGCAGCAGGAGGCGCTGGCGGCCGAGTGCTCCGGCACCGAGCAGGGCCAGGGCCAGCAGCGCGAGGGCCACGCCCAGCCCCAGCGCAATCAGCGCCAGCGGGATGACGATCACCGCCGTCGTGGTTGCGGCGATGAGCACGGGGATGTGTCCCAGCCCACGCCAAGAGGGGTCGCGCCGCATCCGCTCCGCGCAGCTGGTCAGTAAGGCGCCAGTGAGCAGTGCTACGCCGCCACCGACGACGCCAGCGAGGAGGGGCGATACTCCCGGCCCGGCCAGCCCTACGGCCACGAAGGCGCCCGTGGGCGCACCGACCAGGAGATCTACGCGACGAACGAGTGATACGAGTGGTAGGCGGCGCCGGCCGGCCGGGTCGCCGCCCCGGCGCCGGGCGCGGTGCGAGAGCGTGGTATGCAGCAGGAGCAGGAGGCTGTGGCCGGTCGCCGCCAGGAGCAACACCGGCAGCGCCAGGGCTGGCAGGCTCACGCCGGCCCTAGAGAGCGCGCTACTGCCACCGGCCAGCAGCAGCCAGATCGCTAGTCCGACGATATGCACGCGGGCCACGCGCTTATGCGCTCGCGCCAGGCCACGTGCTTTCCGCAGCGCGGCTGGAGATGGCGGGGGCGGTGCCGGGGCGGGATTCCGGGAGCGTCGCCTGATGAGTTTCCCTAGCACCAGGTCCAAGGGCAGCGCCAGGCCCGCAACCGCGACCACGGCGATCAGTATCGGTGGTGACGGCGTACCCAACCCGGGCAGGGAGAAGCCCAGATACGTCGCCAGCGCCGCCACCAGAAAGAGCGTCGCGTAGGGGTTCAGGCCCGCTGCGACCGCCGCCAGCAGCGCTATACCCATATCCCGGTGCCTCCGCCCGCATTAAGTCATTTTCCGGTCCGCCTTGCCAGCGCCCCAGCCGGCCACCGGCATGTAAGGTGAACCTCCCGCGTGGTTGCAGTGTCTTATTTAAGCAGGCCCTGACGTGCAGCGGCTCTTGCCGCAGTTTCGCTAGAGAAGAGAACAGTATGATTCAATGGGCGATACCTGCTTCCCGACAGATACGGATAATTTGGGAGGCAGTGGTCTACATAGCTTCCCTGTTATGGAATAACGCATGCATCACCGGCATCCTTTTCCTCTTGCAAGCAGCGTGTTCGGGTGCAGCAAGCCCCCTCATTGTGTGGTCGCTAGGCAACCTCATTGATGTGCTCGCGCAGACTCCAGATAATACCTGGCTGGCTGTCCTCCCATGGCTCGTTGGGATAGCGATGGGCTTCATTCTTCGTAGCACCGACAAGGTCGCTGGCACTTACATTGCCACCGTGCTACGACACCGGCTCCATACCGGTATCCAGCGCCAGGTCTACGAACAGGCCATTGCCCTCCCACTTGCGGTCTTTGAACGACCGGAATACTATCACAAGCTCGAGAACAGTCAGCGGATACTCGATGGCACTCTCGTCTTCATGCTTCGGGCCATCGGAACATTGATCAGCGCCGCCGTCGGTGGCGCCGGAGTGATGCTGTTGTTCGCGCAGGCGCACTGGCTCCTCCCCCTCCTCATCCTGGCTACGACTATTGTGCGCTCTGTATTAAGCACGCGCGCCAATCTCAGGTTCCTACAAGTCAACTACAATCGCTCACCCCTGCGGCGTGAGCTGAGTTATTGGGCAACGCTCCTCTCTGGCCGCGAGGCGGCCCCAGAGCTGCGGGTCTTTGGCCTTGGACGCTCCCTCTTGAACAGGTGGCGAGGTGTCTTCGACAGGTATCTGGCCGACGTAACGAGCGCGCGGCTGCAAGTTGGCCTGTACCGGCTTCTGAACGCAGCGCTCCAGGAACTGACCGGCTTGGTCGCGCTCCTCTTCCTCATCCTCCTGGCCCTACAAGGGGTCATAAGCCTTGGCATGTTGGTAGCGCTGCTGTATGCATTGGTCAGCGTTCGCCTGCTGGTCCAGTCAATCTCCTATGGGATATCAGAGTTGACCGGATACGGCGCTGACGTAGCGCGGCTCCGAGAGTTTCTTGCACTGGAGGCGGAGTTGAAGCCGCAACACGGAAGCGCCAGGCAGTTGCGGCCGTTGCGCCAGGGTGTGCAATTCCACGATGTCAGCTTTACGTACCCCGGCGCGGACCGTCCGGCCTTGGCGGGGATCAACTTTAAGTTGTCGCCCGGCGAGTCGCTGGCGTTGGTGGGAGAGAATGGGGCCGGTAAGACGACGCTGGCCAAGTTGCTGCTGGGATTGTACCGGCCCACTCACGGAAAGATCAGCGTGGACGGCGTTGACCTAGCCGGTATCGATCCGCGGCAGTGGCGGCGGGAAGTGACCGCCGTGTTCCAAGACTTCGGTCGCTACCCGACCACCGTGTACGAGAACATCGCCTACGCCGATGTATCTCTGCTGCGAGATGGAGCCACCAGTGACTCATCCGTGCCCTCTCCGGTCCTGGCTGCCAGTGCGAAGAGTGGCGCAGACGCGTTCATCCGCAGACTTCCGGTTGGATACGCCACGCAGCTGGGTAAGGAATTTGCAGCGGGCGTGGAGCTGTCTGCGGGGCAGTGGCAACGGCTGGCGCTCGCGCGAGCCTATCTGCGCAATGCCCAGATCGTTGTCTTGGATGAGCCTACTGCGGCGCTCGATGCGCGTGCCGAGCTAGCGGTCTACCAACAATTCCAGCGGGCCGCGACGGGCCGTAGTGCAGTGCTCATCTCCCATCGCCTCGGGGTGGCTCGGCTGGCAGACCGGATCATCGTGTTGCGCGCCGGTGGAATTGCAGAGGAGGGTGATCACGACACGCTTCTGGGCCGGGCCGGCGAATACGCACGCATGTATCGACTCCAAGCTAGTTGGTATGACGATGAAGCGGAGGTAGTCGCGTGACTGGCGCCAACTTGGCTGCCGAGCACCACCAGCATCGCCTGCGCTACCTGCCCCGCATACTGGCGCTCATGTGGCTGGTCAATCGCCCTGCGGTGTTGCTTATTGCCTTCTTGAGTATCAGTATTGGCCTGCTCGCTGCGGTAGAAGTGCATCTGCTGCGACAGCTGGTCGGGTCTGTCCAGGAGGTCGTAGCCGGTAATGCACCGATCATCACCGGCATGATCTGGGGTGGTGCGCTTGGCGGCCTAGCTTTCCTCATTGCTGCGGCGCGCGAGCTCCATAATCTGGTTGCTGATCGTCACCAGGAAACGCTCAGGAGGTACATTGAAGAGCGCTGCTACCGGCAGGGCCAGCAGATGCCTTTGGAGCAGTTCGAGCGGCCCGAGCACTACGATAGAGTGGCACGGGCACGGCAAGGTATTGAGGGTCGCCTATTTAGCACGCACCGCTTCTTTTGGGAGAGTATCTCAAGTATCGTGGCGCTGGTGGCGATCGGGATCTACCTCAGTCAGTTCCACTGGGGCTTGCCCATCATAGTGGCGTCCGGGACGACACTGGGCGTGTTCGGGCTGGCACGCCACAGCAGGCAGGAGTATTTGTTGGCAAAGCAGCAGACGCTCCAACAACGCCGCCATACGATGCTTGGCCGCGTATTAACCAGCCGTGAGGCTGCCTCCGAGCTTCGCCTCTTCGGATTCGGCGATTGGTTAATTGAGCAGGCCGAGCGCGTGTGGCACCGGTTGACTACGGAACGGCTGCACCTGGCTGGGGCCGAGGCGCGGGTCACTAGCCTATCCGACGGCTTGAATGTCTTGGCCTACGTGGCCACGATTGTGTTTGGGATCTGGCTGTTGACGACTGGTCAGGCGGGAATTGATGCGTATGCGGCCTTCTTCCTTGCGATCGAGACCTTCCAGTCCCGCTATCAGCAAGTAGCCCTTCGCGTCTCCAGCACGCTCTACAACGATTTACTCTACATTCGTGACTTTCTCGAGTTTGTTGACGGTCCGAGGCTGGATCTGAACAAGGGTCGTCGCCCACCGGAACCCATCATGCAAGGTATCGTATTCGACGACGTTTCCTTCACCTACCCCGGCAGCGAGCAGTCCGCCTTGTCGGACCTGAACTTGACGATCCAACCGGGCCAGCGGGTGGCGCTGGTTGGCGAGAACGGGGCGGGCAAGACGACATTGGTCAAGCTGCTGATGGGGCTCTACCGACCCACGTCCGGCCGTATTCTGGTGGATGGCATCGAGCTACAGGAACTGGCCTCCAATGATTGGTACCGGCGCTTCGGCACGATCTTCCAGGACTTCCTCCGCTACCAGACGACAGTACGAGAAAACATCAACGCTGGCTGGGTGGAAGGCGCTGGCAATGAGTTGGCGTTGCTGGCTGCTGCTGCCCGCAGTGGGGCCGATGAGGTGGTCGCCACACTTCCTGACGGCTGGGACACCCTGCTGGGCAAGGAGTTTCACGACGGCACCGAGCTGTCGGTGGGCCAGTGGCAAAAGCTGGCGATTGCCCGCGCGTACTGCCGGCCCGCTGAGATCCTCATCCTGGATGAACCGGCCGCGGCGCTGGACGCGAAGGCCGAAGCCGCCGTATACGAGCACTTTGCACAGATGGCTGAGGACCGCACCGTCGTGATGATCTCACACCGGCTTGGGTCGTGCCAGCTTGCGGATCGCATCCTAGTACTGCACCAGGGCCGGTTGGTGGAGGAAGGCACCCACTCGGAGCTGGTAGCTGCTGGGGGCGAGTACGCTAGCCTGTACGAGTTGCAGGCGGGCTGGTATCGGTAGGGCTCCTTCTATCCCGGCTACGTTTTGAGATGATAGGCATCTCATCCCCTTGTCCTGCCCCATTGCATGGTCCGTTCACAATGGGAGTCCTTGCCGGTTAGTGGTTGCAGTGTCCTAACAGGTAGAGCGTGCGTGATGCAGGACGAGCGTGAAGTGGTCCGCAGGGTTGGGGCCGGCGATGTGCGCGCTTTTGAAGCGCTTTTCGCTCACTATCACGGGACCATCCGCCGGCATGTGCGTCGGGTCGTCCGGGACCCGGCCGCTGCCGAAGACCTCACTCAGGAGGTGTTCGAGCGAGTCTGGACCCGTGCCGGACAGTGGAACGGGCGCGGCACGTTCCAGGCCTGGCTGTTCCGCGTAGCTACCAACCTGGCGCTCAACCAGCTGCGCTCGCGGCGACGGCGCCCCCAGGAGCCGCTGACTCGACGGGAAGTGGAGTCTGGCGTGCCGACTGACGAGCCTTCCGAGGCGTGGCTGGTAGACCCGGCGGCCGTGGATCCGAGCGACGCGGCCGAGCGCGGCGTTGACCGTGACCGGCTGCGGCAGCTCCTCACCGGGTTGCCTGATGACAAGCGCCGGGTGCTGGAGCTTGTCCATATCGCCGACATGGACCTCGCCACCGTAGCCGAGGTCTTGGGGATACCGGTCGGCACCGTGAAGTCGCGCCTGTACTACGCACGCAAACAACTCGCGCAGGCCTGGCGCGAGCTAGACGGCGATGACTGGGAGGAGTAGCGATGATGCAAACACTGGCCAAGCTGTTGGGAGATGCCCCCTGGCACAAGGAGTCATTCGAAACCCTCATGCACGAGCGCTTGCCTAAGCTGCTCGGCGAGCGCCTGCCGCTCGTCGCCTACAGCGCCGAGGCCACCGGCGAAGCTGCGTACACCGTCCACGTTGCACTGGCCGGATCGTCGGGCGTGGTCCAGGGGAAGTATCGAGACGTTCCCGGACCGAATGCCCAAGGGGTAATCCCGATTGACGGTACCCGGCGGGTGGTCATGCCGGTGGCGACGGACCGCGACCTCGCTACCGCCCGGATCAAGTGTGTCGGCGATCAGCTCTTCGACTTCATTGCCGCCCGGTTAGGACAGGCGCCGGATGATCTCGTGTGGGATGAAGCGCTGCTGGCGACCTGGTTCCCGCTCAACAGTTGGGTAACTGAGTTCCTGCGCTCCTGGCCGTATGCGCCGCCTACGCCCCCGTTCGACGAGGTGAACTGGCTTGAGCGCTGGGCAGTACTGCGCCGCCTGGCTATTCCGCAGCACGAGCACGTCTTTGCCCCGGGCGATGCGGGCCGTACCTGTCCATTCATGATGCCGGAAGGCCCGAACATCTACCGCCTCCGCACCATCGCTAAGGGTGCAGCGGTCCATGACGGCCGCCTCGTCGTGGTGGATGAACGGCCGGAAGCCGGTCTGAGCACGGTAACTGCGCTCATCCCCTTCCTGGAGCACAACGATCCTAGCCGGCTGCTCATGGGCAGTAACATGCTGCGCCAGTGGATTCCGCCTCCCGATTCCGAACCCGCCCTGGTGCAGACCGGGAACGAACCGGTGGACGGCGAGGCGTGGCTGGGGCGCAATCTCCTTACTGCCTACGTCTCGTGGGGGCCGGATACGCACGCCTACGGCATTGCACTCAGTGCGTCTGCTGCCCGGCGGCTCGGATACCCCGGCCCGGTGGAGCCGGGAGACAAGTTGAGCAATCGGCACGGCACGAAAGGCGTCGTCGCTCGCATCCTCCCGGACGCTGACATGCCGCACCTCGCCGACGGTACTCCCGTCGAGCTGGTCTACAGCTTCCTCCGCAGCCACACCACGTTGGAGTTCGGCGATATCCGCGAAGCGATGTTGAGTCGCGTTGCCCGCGCTGCCGGCGCTCCGGTCGTTGTCCCACCCTATCAGGCGCCGAGCGAACAGGAGCTGCGCGACCGCCTAGCTGCGGTGGGCCTCCCACCCTCCGGTATGGAGACCCTGACGCGCGGCAAGGACGGCCCACCGTTGGCTCGTCCGAGCACGGTCGGCTGGGTCTACTGGGGCCGGCTCATCCACCTAGCCGCTGGCAAGCTCGCCGCCGTGGCAGACGGCTCGGAGGCCCGGAGCAGCGATCAACCGCCACCGACAGATGGAGAACTCCCCTCCCGTCCGCAGCGACAAGGCGAGATGGAGTATTGGGCCTACCGCGATGCCGGCGCTTTCGAGAACATCGCCGAATGCTACAACACGCGGTCGGCGGCGCGGGACGATGCTACATCGCTGGCAGCCCGCGTCACGGCCGGAGATGTCCCACAGTCCGGTCCACCCAGCCCGCTGTTTACTCAGCTTGCCCAGCGGCTATCTGCCGCGGGCATCCGCGTGGAGCTTCAGGCTGGCCGGCTGCACTTCGCCTTCGCCCAACCCGAGGGAGAGGTGCTGACCCTGGCCCAGCCGCTCCCGCATCCGTGGTGGCCGGAGCGAACGCTGTCCGCCGTTGGCACCCGTCCCGATCGGCCGAGCTATCGGACGCTGGCCGAAACGAATAGCCGCGTCGCCCGGTTTGTGGCGGATGGCGTGCCGGAACGTCTCATGGGCCGGGCTGTGGCGCAGCTTGCCGGCCAGGTCGCCACCTACTTCGATGACCTGCTCACCAACCGGCACCTCTGGATCAATGGCCGCCCCCTGTTCAGCGGCCGCGCTGTCATCGCGCCGGGCGCCGATCTCCGTCTGGATCAGGTCGGTCTCCCCGCTGAGATCGCCTGGACGCTGTTCGGCCCCCTAGTGACCCGCGAGTTGGGGAATAGTGGTGACGTACACGCCCGCACGGCGCGCGCGGCCGAGGCGCTCGATGCCCTCATGGAGCAGTCCTGGGTCATCATTAATCGAGCGCCTACGTTGACGCCTACCTGTCTGCTCGCCTTCCACCCGGTACGAATTCCGGACCCGGTGATTCGCCTGCATCCCCTAGTGTGTCCGCTCATCAACGCCGATTTTGACGGAGATACCGCTTCGGTGTTCCTGCCAATCACGACGGCGGCCCAGCGTGAAGCAGGCGAGCGTCTGTCGGTTGCCGCTCACCTGGCGCGTGATCCGGCGGTGCTCGAATCGCTGTTGCCGACGCAGGCGGCGCTGTGGGGCCTGGCCGACCTCAGCCGTTCAGCGGAGGGACGGGACGAAATCTCCCGGCTGACCGGCGCGGACGTTGCAGCGCCCGAAGGCATCATTACGCGCGAGGCGTTGCTGGCAACCATGCGGACGGTGCTGGAGCAGCGAGGCGTTGCTCAGACCCTCGATTCACTCGAACGCCTGATGCAGCGCGGGTTTGCGGTCGCGGGGGCGTCGGGCGCTTCAGTCAATCCATTCATCGGTGCGAGTATTGCGCGTCCGCCGGCCCCGACAGATGACGCCAGCGAGTCGTGGGATCGCTACGCCGAGGCGCTGCAAGAGCGTCTGGCCGGTAGTTGCGATTACGAGGATGACCACCTCGGCCCGCAGCTGTTGGCCGTCAAGAGCGGCACGGGCGGGGGTATGGCGCAATTGGGGCGGCTCGTCGGCTCCCCCGGCAGTGTGACTGCGGTCAGCGGCCAGGCCACGGCAATCCGGCATGGTCTCGCGGAGGGGCTGACGCCGGCAGAGGGGTACGCTCTTGCCGCCGAGCAGCTCGAAGGGATCGGGCGCGTGGCGAGCAGCTGGAACTGGGCAGACTTGTACACGGGTAGTCACGCCCACTTACGCGAGACCTACAAAGACTCGCTGGGCTTTACGGTGCTGGCGCGGGCCATGCGCGCTACGTGGCCGGGGCCGGTCTTCGCCCATGCAGCCGCGACCGAGGAGACTGACCCGCTAACCGATGTCAACAGCCGGGTCTTCGTGGGGCTGCCACCCGGACCTGCCCCCGCCCCCTTCCCTCATGAAAGTTGACAACTTAATCAGGTAGTGGGATGTAGCCCCCCTATGGCCCCCCCGCTGCGGCGGGGGGACGGGTGTGTTCCCTCCCCTGTCGGGACGGGGGAGGGTCAGGGCGGGGATTGGGGGTAGGTCCGCTGCTCCCTCTCCCCCTAGGAGAGGGCCGGGGTGAGGGCAACACTTCCTATCCCCGTCCTGCCCCCCTATCAGCGCCCGCCTCCGCCGTGCTCCCCTCTCTATCGCTCCGCGATGGAGAGGGGGCCGGGGGGTGAGGCACGTCTTCTCCCTTGCCCTACGGTCGCAGTAGCGCGGCGAGGGTGGTCGGTGCCAGGGCGTCCCAGGGCGAGTGGGTGTCACCGAGCGCCCCCATCAGCCTCTGCCCCAGTTCCGGCCGACGGCGCAAGCGTCGGAGCGCGTACTCCAGCAGAGGCGGGTAGGCGATGAACGCCTGCACCAACAGACAGAGCGCCTCTTTGGAGCGGAACGCGCGTTGCCGCGCTCGACAGTAGGCGATGAGCGCGGCGTCGGCTGCGGCCGGAGTCCGCAGCGCGGCATCTGCCGCCGCGGCCGCAAGCTCGGCCCCGCGTAGCGCGCGGTAAATCCCTTCGCCGGTGAACGGGTCGAGGAATCCGGCCGCGTCTCCGACGAGCAGATACCCCGGGCCGGCGGCGACCGGCACCCGGCGGCGCAGCGGGCCGGTCCCCAGGAGCGGCTTTGTGCGTCGCACGCGAGCCAGACGACTCCCCAACGCGGGGAATTGCGCCAACTCGTGCCAGAACAAGGCCTCGATGTCCTTGCCCCGTTGCCGCACCGCCCGACCGGGCAGCACCAGCGCGACGTTCACCCGGCCACCCGGCAGCGGCGCCAACCCCACGTAGGCACCGGGCCGCACGTGCATCTCGCCGTAGCCCGCGAGCGCACCTAGGCCATCAACGTGCTCGCAGTGTGTCACCAGCCCGGTCCGGCGCGGCCACCAGCCCGGCCGGATAGCGCCGGTGTGCCGCGCCACCGTGGAGTGTTGTCCGTCGGCGCCGACGACCAGCCGCGCCGCGACGTGCCGCGCCGGACCACGACCGGCCGCCGCGCTGACGCCGCTGACCCGCCGCCCCTCGCGTAGCAGTTCGTGAACGCGCGTGCCCTCCCAGACGGTCGCCCCCCGCCGTCGCGCGACATCGAGCAAGGCCTGATCGAGCTGTGGTCGCGGCAGTGCCAGCGCCTGCCCGCGGGGATATGTACCGGCAAACCGCTCGCCGGCCGGTCCGATGAGCTGCATCCCGCGCAATCGTCGCGGCCGAAGCGCCTGCACTGCCTCCCACGCGCCGATGCGGCGCAGCACGATCTCGACGCCGGGGCTGGCGAACTCGGCGCACGGCTTATCCCGCGGAAATCGCGCTTTGTCAATCACCAGCACGCGCCACTGGCGCGCCGCCAGCAGCGCTGCCGTCGCCGCACCCGCCGGCCCACCGCCGACCACCACGACGTCCCACGCCTGATCCCGGCTCATTGCCCGGTACCCTACGCTCTCGGACGATCCCAGCTGAGGGCGAGGCGAAAGGGAGCGTGAGCGCGGACGACGGCGCCGTGCAGCCCCGCCTGCTGCGCCAGCGCCGCCAGCTCGGCCACCGTGTAAGCGCGCCGCACCGACAGCGGTCCGTCGTGCCGGGTCAGGCGGCTGCGGATAGCGACGTGGGCGACGAGCCACACGCCCACCAGCGCCGGCCACGAGCGTTCCAAGTCAGTGACCACGACGGCGCGCCGCGCCACGCGCCCCATTTCGCGCAGCAGCGCCACCACGCCGGCAGCATCCAGGTGGTGAACCGTTAGCGCGCAGAGCACGAAGTCGAACGACTGCGCGGCGAAAGGCAGCGCGCGGCCATCGCCTTGGACCAGACTGAGTGCCGTCGGCACACCCACGTTTATGTCAAGCCAAGCCGCCGTCGTCTCGATGACGCCGGCGCTGGGGTCTACGCCGACCGCCCAGCCCTGGTGCCCGCTTGCGGTAGCCCACGTGAGAAAGGCGGCCGGGAGGTCGGCGCCGCCGGTGCCAATATCGAGCAGCGTGACGCGGCTGTGCGGCGGGGGCGCGTGCAAGCGCGGCTGCAAGTAGCGTCGGACCAGCGCCCGGCCCCCGAACCAATGATTGGCGCGGCGCAAGTCGGCGAGGTTGCCGGCCAAAGACGCGCTGGCTGGCGCCTCGTCGAGCAGCTCCCGCCGCTCGGTTTCGCGGACCGGTCGCCAGCCGATCCGCGGCCATCTGCCAGGAGCGGACATTGCCGGCATAGCGCCATGATGCCGAGGGCAGCGGACGCAACGCAACCGGCCAGCGGTATCAAAGCTGGGCCGCGAGGTGGTAGGCTTGCGTCCTGACGAGTCCGTACTACTGCCTTCGGTATCTAGGGTGTCGGAGCATCGGTATGAGGAAGCGAAGAAGCCTTGTCGCTCTGCTCAGAGCGGTTGAAGAGGCTGCTACCGATGATAGCCGCGCCCTCGCGCACTTCGAATTGGCGCTCTTCCACGACAATAACGGTCGTGAAGCGGAGGCTGTCCCGCACTATGAGGCTGCGATAAGCCTGGGGCTTGGCAAGAAGAGAAATGCGGAGGCTCTCGCTTGGTTGGCGAGTAGCCTTTACAAGACCGATCGCCCGCACGACGCCATCCAAAGATTGATACAAGCCCGTGCCATGGCCCAAGACACGGGACTCCAACGATTCCTGGACGGTCTCGAACGTCGCATCAACAGGTCCCTGAGCAGGAAGGCCTCGGCCCTCGACACAGGCGCGGAAGCCTGCTAGAACGGTGCCGATGCGTCTCGGCAAGCTCCCGCCCGCACTCTTGGCCTCGCTCCTGGCAGACCTGCCGCAGGACGATCCGCGTGTCGTCGTCGGCCCGGGGGTCGGGGCCGATGCCGCCGTCATAGACGTACACGGTGCGGCCGGCGACGGACGATTGCTCGTTGCCAAGAGCGATCCGATTACGTTCGCCACCGACCGCATCGGCTGGTACACCGTCCACGTCAACGCCAACGACCTGGCGTGCTTGGGCGCGACGCCGCGTTGGCTGCTGGCGACGGCCCTCTTGCCGGAGCAGTGGGAGGAAGCCAACGTGCGAGGGCTGTTTGATGACCTCGGCACAACCTGCGCCGCGCTCGGTGTCACCCTGGTCGGCGGGCATACCGAGATCACCGGCGGGCTGGACCGGCCCATCGTGTCGGCCTGTCTGCTCGGAGAAGTGAACCGCGAGCGTCTGGTGCGCCCCGGCGGCGCCCGGCCGGGCGACACGATCCTGCTCGCGGGCGGGGTGGCGGTTGAGGGCTGCGCGGTGCTCGCGCACGAGGCCGGCGCAGCGCTCGCCGCCCGCGGCGTGTCCGCTGCCGTCCAACGGAGTGCCAAGGCGTTTCTGGACGAGCCGGGCATCAGTGTCGTCCCGGCGGCCAAACTGGCGCTCGACACCGCCGGGCCGCACGTCCACGCGCTCCACGATCCCACCGAAGGCGGCCTGCTGACCGGCCTCGCCGAGTTGGCGGCGGCGGCCGATGCGGGGCTGGAAGTGCAGGAAAAGGCCCTAGCCGCGGCGGTGCTGCCGGAATGCCGGGCCATCTGTACTGCGCTAGAGCTTGACCCGCTCGGCCTACTCGCGTCCGGCGCGCTGCTCGCCGCCGTTGCGCCGGCCCACGCCGACCGGGTGGCCGCCGCCTGGCGCGATGCCGGCATACCCGTGTTTCGCCTCGGAGACATCGCCGCCGCGACCGCCGGGCTGCGGCTGCGCTCGCCTGAAGGAGCGAGCCGTCCATTGCCGACCATTGACCGCGACGAGATCGCCCGCTACTTCGAGGAGGGGACACAAGATGCCTGACCTCAAACGCATCAAGGGGTTCAAAGATAAGGTGGCGGATTCGGCCGCCTCCGTCGCCGATTCGGCCCAGGACACTCTTCAGAAGACATCGGAGAAAGTGACGGACACGGCGTCGTCAGTCACAGGTGCTGTCCAGGATGCTTCCCAAAAGGCAGCGGTGAAGACGACAGATGTGGCTGCCTCCGCCCTGTGGTCCACCCAAGACGCACTGCAAGAGGCGTCGGAGAAACTGACGGAAACGGCTGCCTCTGCCGCAAGTGCGGTCCAGGACGCTTCCCAAAAGGCGGCAGTGAACACTACAGACGCGGCAGCTTCTGCCCTGTGGACTACTCAGGATGCCCTGCAGGAAGCATCAGAGAAGGTGACCGACACCACTGCTTCGGCCGCAGGTTCTGCCCGGGACAGCGTTGAGAAGGTGCCGGACGTGGCGACCGCCACCGCGAATCAGATAGCAGGTGGTGCAAAGGGCGCCGCCGGGGCGACGACGGCAGCAGTTCACGGGGCGGCGCAAAGGGTGCCGGATGTCGCGACGGCGGCAGCGGAGCAGGTGACAAGTGGGGCCAAGGGGGCCGTTGGGGCAACGACGGGTGCCTTTCAGGACGCTGCTCAAAAGGCGCCAGTCGTGGCGATAGTGGCTGTGGATAGCGTGAAGACTGACCCCAAGGCAATCTTGGAAGCAACAGCCTCCGCCGCCAATGCACTGCTTTCGACTACTCAGGGACTATTGGCGAGCAACCTCGCCGGAGCCACAAATGATCTGGTGCAAGAAATGGTCAAGGGTGTCCCGACCATCTACGACAAGGCGATGGACGCCAGATACATAGAGACCGGCATTGGTGGCGCCAACCATCGTCTATTTGACGGGGGACACACCATTTGGGGTGCCTTCACTGCTGCACGTGAAGCGTCGCCCGACGACAACATTATCCAGGAGGCACTGGGCACCGTCCAAGGACTCCTCAGAGACGTGAGTACACCCAAGGGACTCCCGCTCGTGACCTGGGACAAAGAGACTTTTGACCAGGTAGCCGGAGCCCTGGAATCGGACTACCACATACCAAAGAGCTGGTTTACTGATCTGGCCGCCTACGATGTTGCCGATTTACTAGGAAGTACCGTAGGAGCCGTCTCGCTGATCTTTCAGTGGAATAGCGCTGACACGGAGGCCTTCACCAGGCTCGTCGGCAGCATGGGGCTGGCCGCTACGGTGGGTGCCAACCCGTTGCTGTTGATAGTGTCGGTCGTGGCGCTGGGCCGTGCATTTCACAAGGCTCATCTGACCGGCGAATACGCGGCGCTCACCGATGGTCTGTTCAAGGGAGGCCTTAGCTCAGGGGCAGCGTTGGCGGCAGTCGGTCTCGTGGGAGTGGCCGGCGGCCCAGCAAGTGTGGGCTTACTCGCCAGTCTGGTCGCCGGTGTGCTAACGCAAAGGGTGACTCAGAACGTCAGCTTCGTCGAAGTCGGTCAAGTCGTAGCTAGGCAAGCAGTTGACGCCGCCGGAGAGGCATCAAGCTTGGTTGCCCAGCAAATGCCGGCCATACTTTGAGATAGTGCTAACGTTCGTCGCCGGGCAACTCGAACCATGAGCACACCAAAGCTGTCACCACTGCCACTTGCGGAGGTCTGGTCTGGCGCGGACGATACGACCGTGCTCCAGTGGGCGCGGGCCTATGTCGAGGCCCTGGCCGCCGAGCTACCCATCGCCGCAGCAGCGCTGTTCGGCTCACGGGCGCGGGGCAATTCGCTGCGTACCAGCGATGCCGACCTCGCCATAGTCTCTCCCGCATTTGCAGCACTGGGTCCGTTCGAGCGCTTGGAGCGCGCCTATCAGCCGGACAACTGGTTTAGGCTGGGGGCGAACATTGATCTGGAAGTCGTGACGTTCGCGCCGGAAGAGCTACTGCGCCTCAAGCGATCGCTCACTTGGGACGTGCTGGCCGACGGGATTGTGCTTGCGGATGACGGAACGTTCGCCGCAGCTCGCGCTCGCTTCGACGCCGCACTCGCCGCCGGCGACCTGGAACGCACTGCTTGGGGCTGGCGGTTCACGGACCGCGTCGGAGCAACGGATGCGGACGGGGAGGCAGTGTCCGGTGCCTAAGGGGTTCGCGGCGCTCCCGATTGCAGCGCGGCCGCCCAAGCCCCGAGAGCGCGGCTTGGTCGTGACGATTGACTGGGGCTTGGGCCTGGCGGAGCAGGCGGACCTCTTGCGCGTCGCCGGTGAGTACATTGACCTGGCCAAGATCGCCGTCGGTGTGTCGCGGCTCCTCGATGCCGGTCTGCTCCGCGAAAAGATTGCCCTCTATCGGCAGCACGCGGTGGTGGCCTTCCCCGGCGGTCAGTTCCTGGAATATGCGTTGGCGCACGGCGCGACTGACACCTTCTTGTCGGAAGCACGCGCCGCCGGCTACGAGGCTATCGAGGTCTCGGACAACCTCATCGAGATCAGCCTGGACGACAAGACGGCCTTGATCGCACGGGCCGTGCAGGAGTTCGGCTTGCGGGTGCTCGGTGAAGCGGGCAAGAAAGAAGAGCTGGCGCACACCGTACCGCTGGTGGACGACGCGCGCGCCTGCCTGGACGCCGGGGCCTGGAAGGTGATGCTGGAGGCGGCCGACGTGTTTCCCGCCGGTCAGGAGCCACAGGCCGCCGTGCAGGATTTGCTGGCTCAGGGCCTCCAGCCGGACGAGGCTATCTTCGAGTTGCCCGGTCACTGGATACCGGGCACCACCTACTCCGATCCACCACGTATCTATCGCCAATTGCTCGATGCGGTCGGCCCGGAGGTGAACGTGGCGAATGTCTTGCCGGATCGAGTTATCGAATACGAGACGATCCGCTGCGGTATCGGCGTCAACGCCGCGAGTGGTGCGGTCATCCGGCCACCAGGTCCGTACAATCCGGCAGCTGATAGCTGATAGCTAAATCGCCATGAACGAAGAGCGGCCGAACATCCTGCTGCTGATGTGCGACCAACTGCGGGCCGACAGCTTTGGCGCTGCCGGGCATCCGCTGGTCCGGACGCCGAACATTGACCGCTTGGCGGCCAGCGGCGTGCAGTTCACCCGCGCGTACACCGAGTCGCCGGTGTGTGTTCCGGCCCGGATCAATGCGCTCACCGGGCTGCACTCGTGGCAGGTCGGCGCCTATGACAATGGCCCGTCTCCTCCGCACACCGTCCCGACGCTCGGCACCCTGCTGACCGAGCAGGGCTACTTCACGCAAGCCATCGGCAAGATGCACTTCAAGCCGCCACGCAACCACGGCGGGTTTCAGCGAATGTGGCTGTCGGAGGAGATACCCCCATACCGCCAAGACGACGAGTTTCTGCAATACCTGCATGAGCAGGGCTACGGACACGTCGAGGAGCCGCACGGCCAGCGCCACGAGCTGTACTACCAGCCCCAGGTGTCCGTTCTGCCGGAGGAGCACCACACCACCGCCTGGACGGCCGACCGAACGGTGGACTTCATCGCCCGCAACCGCAATCGCCCGTTCTTTTGCTTCACCTCGTTCATCAAGCCGCACCCGCCCTGGGATCCACCGCATCCCTACGCAACGATGTACGACCCGGCCACGGTGCCCATGCCGGTGCGCCGGGCGTCCGAGCGGGAGCCGGTGGACACTCACCTGCTGGTCCAGAACCATGGCAAGGGCGTGGACGACCCGGATGACGACCTGATCCGGCTGATCCGCGCCCGCTACTACGGTCTCATCAGCCACATTGACCGCAACGTGGGCAAGATCATCAATGCCCTCGATGAGCATGGTCTCACCGAGCGCACGCTCATCGTGTTCATCTCCGACCACGGCGACATGCTCGGCGACCATTACGCTTGGGGCAAACGCTCATTCTACGAGGGATCGGCGCGGGTGCCGTTTCTGGTGAGTTGGCCGGGGCGACTGCCGGCCGGCCAGACACGCGAGCACTTGGTCTCCGGGTGCGATCTGCTACCGACGTTTCTGACCGCGGTCGGCGCCGCCGATGCCGTCCCGGCCAACGTCGAGGGGCAAAACCTGCTGCCGATCTGCGCGGACGGGACGACGCCGGGCCACGAGTCGCTCGTGGGCCAGTTCTCCAGCGGTCGGCTAATGAAGTTGATGCTGCGCTGGGACGACTGGAAATACTGCTACTTTGCCAACGGCGGGCGTCAGCAGCTTTTCAACCTGCGCGACGATCCGCACGAGCTAGATGACCGGGCTGGCCAGCATCCGGCACTGTGCAGCGAGGCGCGAGAGCGCCTGGTGCAGTATTTCCACGCGGCCGGGCATCGTAGCGCGCTCGACGACGTGAGTAGCGGGCTGCGCGCCTATCCGTATGAACAGCTGCCGCTCGGTCGGATCAACCGCCAGCACGCCATCTGGCCGCACAACAAGCCGGCGTAGCAGGCGCTGCTAGGTCTCAGCCGCTAACTCTTCGCGGGGCTGGCGGCCGAGGCCCCTCGTTTCGACAGGGTCTCCGGCACGAGGAAGGTGAGGACGCCGGCTGAGGCCAGGCCGACGCCGGCCAGCACCCACGCGCCGACGGATAGCCCGAGCAAGTCAGCCAGATTGCCGACGACCAGCGGCGCGCCGGCGTTGCCGACATCGCCAATCAGCCGCCACACGCCGAGGAACTCGCCCGATGAGCCGGGCGGCGCGAGGTCGGCGCCGAGTGTCATCATCGCGCCGGAGCCAAGACCGTTGCCGAAGCCGAGGATGGCCGTCGCGGCCAGCAGGCCGAGGTAGTCGGTTGCCAGGGGCAAGACCGCCATCCCCAGCCCCATCACGACGAACGACGGGACGGAGGCGAACTTGCGACCGAAACGATCCATCACCAGACCAGCCGGTATAAATAGCGACATGTCAATCGCCGAAGAGATGCTGACAATCGTCCCTACCGCTGCGACGTCGAGGCCAAGGACGCTGGCGCCATAGAGAGGTACGATGACCTGCCGGCCCTGCCGGATCATCTGCGCGCAAATCTGCGCGGTTCCGGCCGTTGCGAAGCTGCGGCGGTGCTGCCGCACGAGATCGGCGACGTGTCCAAGATGCGAGGTACGGTGGACCGCTCCGACGGGCGCCGGTGGCTCGATCACCCAGAGGAGGGTAATCAGCGCGGCGGTCAGGTCGAGCGCTCCCGCGACGATGAAGGCCGTTTCCAGTCCGAACTCGCGGCCGACCAGTCCGCCGAGCGCCGGGCCGATGAACATGCCGATGCGGGACGTCCCGCCGAAGGCCGAGATCGCCCGACCCCGGTCGTGGACCGGCACCATGTCGGCGAGGTAGGCCAGGCGCGAGAGGTTCCAGAACGCCGTGCCGATCCCGGCGGCTAGGCGCAGCACGACCAGGAGCGGGTACCACGGCGCGAAGCCGAGCGCCAGCGTCGCGAGACCGACGGCGGCGGCCCCGGCCACCATGACCCGTTTCCGCCCGAATATCGAGAGGACCATGCCGGCCGGCAGATCCATCGCAATCGTGCCCAAGCCGGCCGCGCCGATGGCCAGTCCGATCAGGCTGAACGATATGTCGAATGATTGCAGGTGAATCGGCAGCGTCGGGATGAGGACGCCCGAGCTGATCGCCAGCAGCAGCGTCGGGATGTAGACGGGGAGGAAGAGACGCCGTAGCGTGGACAGCGGGCTGCTCCGTGAACTGTAGTTTCCTCGTCGTGGAGCCGCTAGGTGATCTGGCCCGGCCGCGCGCGGCGGGGGCTACGTCAGTCGGTGCGCCAGCGACCGGCGAGGTGTGGCACTCAGGGTACCATTCCGGCCTTCCCGGCTGCGGCGATGGTCGGTGCTACGCCGCCCGGCGCCAGATTTCGAGCGCACCAGCCTGCGCGGTGAGCGTGTAGTCGCGTGCCAGCGCATCGCGCAAGGCGGCGGCGAGTTCCTCGGCGCCGAGCAGCGCCGTGTTGGAGCCGAGCGGGAAGGCGCGGTCGAAGAAGACATACGCCGGCGCCCGGTCGGCGAGACGCTGCACCGCGCGCTCGACCGCAGCCGGCGTGGGTGGCTGGTGGTCGAGGGGCAAGTGACGCCAGAGCGGCCCTCGCTCTGCCAAATGGAGATACAGCACGTCGAGCGGGGAGATCACGGCGGCCGACTCGCCGGCCGGCACCAGGCGTTGGATGGCCGCCACGCCGGCCGCAACCGCCTCCGGCTGGGGGAGGTCCGGTCTGGCCCGTGCGCTGTCAATGCACCAGGGCGCTTTCGGCAGCGACCAGCATTCCACCGCTCCGCGCTCGCGCCCCCACAGGGCGTGCGGATAGCTCAGAAAGCTGCCGACCAGCACCACGCAGCCGGTCAGGAGCAGCGCGATGGCCGGCCCACCGGCGGCCGGCGCGTCCTGGCCGGTCTGGCGGGGCAGTCGCCTAAGGAGCCGGCTGGCGGCCTGGGCCAGCAGATAGGTCACGATCAGCACCCAGGGCAGCGAGTGGCGAAACCAATAGCTCGGCTCGGAGCCGCGGATGAAATGCTGGTAGAGCAGCAGTCCCCACGCCGCGAGCGCCAGGAGCAGCGGTGCTGAGGCTAGTGCCCGACGATAGAGCGCTAGTGCCAGGACTCCCGCGGCGAAAGCCACGTACAGCGCCGGCGTCAGGTAGAGATGGGCCGTGGTGAGGCCGAACGGGTCCACGGTACGGGCATACAGCCCCGCGCTGCCGTAGAGCCACGGTCCTTCCGCGAACGCCGACCAGAAGTGCGGGTCGAACACCGCCAGTCCGACCGTCGCCAGGGTCAGCATGAGGAAGCCAACGGACACGACGCCAACCACGGCAGCCGCGGCGCCGGCTGCCTGGACCAGCGCAGCGACAACGTTCGCGCTGGCGAGCGCCGCGCGGCTGGCAACGTAGATTGCTAGGACTAGGGTATTGACCAGCCCCGTGTCGGTGACCCACCAGAGCGACGTAGCAGCGAGCAGCACCGCGATGACGAGCCAGCGGCCGGCCCTGGTGCGCCAGTGCTGCACGATGGCGAGCAGTAGGGCAAGCTCCAGGGGATTGCGCAGGAAGCCGAGCTGCGGGTGCCACCAAGTGAAGGTGCCGGCCGCCCAGCCGCCGCCGAATTGCAGCCCTAGCGCGAGGACGAAGGCGGCGCTGGCCCACAGGATGCTGCCGAAGAGCAGGCGCGCCAGGACGGCAAGCAGCCCGAAGACTAGGACGGTTCCGATCAGTTGGACGCGCACCAAGTTGGCGTAGGTCAGTTCCAGTCCGAGTTGCGTGAGCGACGCGATCCCAATGGGAAGGCCCAGGCCGTGGTGGGCAACAACATCCACGCCAGGTGTGCCGCCGTGCAGGATGCCGAGCGTGGGGCCGAGCACAGTGTAACTCCAGTGGAAGAGCCGGTCCCAGCCGAATGCGTCGCCCACCGGGCACCAGGGGTCCGGCAGCCAGAGCAGGAACAGTGCGACGGCGCTGCCCGCCGCGAATGTCGCCGCCGCCGGCCACGCGCCGAGCGCCGCTGGCTCGCCAACGCTCCCGGCCCGTGCCGGTAGCCGCAGGATGGGCGGTCCGCGCCAGCGGTGGCTCTGGGTACGCCACAGTCCGACGCCGGCGATGAGCGTGACGGCCACGACCACGCCAATCAGGATGTTGACCGGTGACCACTCCGGCGCGCACCGCTCGCCGCATTGGACGATGCTTTGGAGGTAGGCGGGTGCGAGGAAGGGGATCAGCAACGCGGACCCTAGCAGCAGCATGGTGCCTGGCCCGGCGGGGGGCGTCAAACGGGCCAGCCAGCGCTCGGCAACGGCGCTGCCGGCGCGCGTCCGCAGCAACAATAGAGCGCAGATGGCGAGGCTGACCGCAAGGCTGCCGAGGGTGAGCGCGGCCGCTGCCTGGCGTGGCTCGGTGCCGAATAGTCCGACGTGCCCGGCAACTGCCAGGCTCGCGAGCGACCAGCCGACGCCGAGGCCGGCGATTGAAAGGATGAGCCATTGGGCCGCGAGGACCGTAGCTGTCGTCGTCGCGAGACTGTGCTGCCGGACCGTTCGCTGCCAAAGCCAGGTGACGCCGAGGGCGCACAGCAGACCGGCGACGATGAAGAGCCAGTAGCCACTGACGTCGCTCGACAGCGGCTGGAAGGCTGGCCGCGCGCTCGGGAGGAGCGTGCTGAGGATGGCCTGCCGGCGGGCCGCGTCGTCGAAGATATAGCCGGCAATGAGCAGCAGGTGGCCGGCGATAACGACGCCGGCGAGCGTAGTCGCTACGACGCCGAGCGGCAGGTGGTCAGTATCGCGCCTCTGAGGCACGCGCGGCTCCTGTCACGGACGTCTGCCGGCCCGGCACTCAGGCAAGCGACGGATCGCGGGCCGGGATGATGAAGGCGCAGCTCGGGGCGCCATCGCGCAAGCGGGAGGGACTCAACTCGACCGGAGCGCCGACGAGCTTGGACACGAGCCGGCGGTCAATCTCGCAGACGTGTGCCGACTGGCGCGAGACCCGCAGGTACGGGCAGTTGTATTCCTGGACGATGTAGCCCTCGTCCGTCTCCGTCAGGTCGGCGGCGCCGCCGGTCTCCTCGAACATGCGCGTGACCTCGGCGACGCGCTGCTCGATGGGCTTCCCCTCGACTCGCGGGCGCTGTGCCGCCGCCATGTTCTCCGCGACGCGGTCCACGAGGAGCTGCAACGCTTCCTTGCCCTCGATCTGAGCGACGCCGCTCAACAGTTGGAGCGCCAAGTCGTCGTACTGCTTGGGGAAGAATTGCTCTTCCGCTTTGAGGGTGAGCGAGTAGACCCGGTACGGCCGGCCGCGCTGTCCGCGAACATCGGAGCTTGCGATCAAGGCGGCGCTCTCCAGGGCCTGCACGTGCGCCCGCACCGTGACGGGCACGAGGTTGAGATCGCTGGCCAGCTCTTTGAGCGAGGCCGAGCCACGGCGCTTCAGCACGTCCAGAATCGCCCGGCGCGTTGGGTGCATGGGTATCTACGCTTCCCTACGCTACGCTCACCGCAAGACGAGGCGCTGCTGCCGTTTCCGGGTCAGCCCCGGCCCCGCCGTGCCGCCGCCGCCCCTGTCATTCCCGCCTGCACGGGAATCCGGAGCGGGCTGCCTGCTGCCATGTTCGCACAGATTTCTCGGCAATGTCAATCCGGCTGACGGCGGCACGGGACACCTTCTGCGCCCTAGCACGCTGGGAGGGCCTTAACAGCGTGATCCCCGGTGCTCGCATGAAGCACCGGGGATCCGAGTTCCGTGCCGTGGCTCTGTCGTGGCCTAGTAGTCCGGCATCGCCGGTGCGGGCGCTTCCTGCTCGGGGAGGTCGGTAATCAGCGCTTCCGTTGTCAGGATCATCGCGGCGATGGAGACGGCGTTCTCCAGCGCGGAGCGAGTCACCTTGGCCGGATCAACGATCCCGCGCTCAATCATGTCGCCGTACTCCTCGGTAATCACGTCGAAGCCGACGCGATTGCTGCTGCTCTCGCCCTGCCGCCGCCGCACGGCCTCCGCGATCACCGAGCCTTCGTGTCCGGCGTTGACCGCGATCTGACGAACCGGCTCTTCGAGGGATCGCTGGAGGATGGTGATGCCCACCTGCTCATCGTGCGAGTCCAGGTTCACGTCGTCGAGCACGGACTGCGCCGCAAGCAGCGCCGCGCCGCCGCCGGCGACGATGCCTTCCTCAATCGCCGCGCGAGTGGCCGACAGCGCATCCTCCACGCGGTGCTTCTTCTCCTTTAGCTCCGTCTCGGTTGCAGCGCCGACGCGCACCACCGCTACGCCACCGGACAGCTTCGCCAGCCGCTCTTGCAGCTTCTCACGGTCGTAGTCGGAGGTGGTCTCTTCCACCTGCGCCTTGATCTGCTTGACGCGACCCTGAATCTGGTCGTTGTCGCCGTAGCCCTCGACGATGGTGGTGTTGTCCTTGTCGGACACGACCCGGCGCGCGCGACCCAAGTCGGAAAGCTGCACGCTGTCGAGCTTCCGGCCCAAGTCGTCGCTGATGACGGTACCGCCGGTCAGGATGGCGATGTCCTCAAGCTGCTCCTTGCGACGGTCGCCATAGCCCGGTGCCTTGACGGCCAGCACGTTGAGGATGCCGCGCAGCTTGTTGACGACCAGCGTCGCCAGGCCCTCGCCTTCCACGTCCTCGGCGATGACGACCAGTTCCTTCTTGCCGGTCTGCATCAGCTTCTCCAGCAGCGGGACCAAGTCCTGCACGGAGGAGAGCTTCTTCTCGGTGATGAGCAGATACGGCTCGTCCAGCTCGGCTTCCATCCGGTCCTGGTTATTGACGAAGTAGGGCGAGATGTAGCCACGGTCGAAGTCCATCCCCTCGACGTAGTCCACCTCGAACTGGAGACCACGCGATTCCTCGACGGTGATGACCCCATCCTTGCCAACCTTGTCCATTACCTCGCCGATCAGCCGGCCGATCTCCGGGTCGTTGGCGGAGATGGCCGCCACGTAGGAGATGTCCTGCTGGCCCTGGATGGCGACGGCCTGCTGCTTGATCTCGTCCACGACGGTCGTGAGTCCCTTCTCCAGACCGCGCTTGATAATCATCGGGTTGGTGCCCGCAACCACGTTGCGTAGCCCCTCCATGACCAGCTTCTCGGCGAGCACCGTGGCCGTCGTGGTGCCGTCACCGCAGATGTCGTTGGTCTTGCTGGCTGCTTCCTTGAGCAGTTGCGCGCCCATGTCTTCGAACGATTCCGGTAGCTCGATCTCCTTGGCGACGGTCACACCGTCGTGTGTCACCGTCGGACCGCCGAACTTCTTGCCGAGCGCCACGTTGCGCCCCTTGGGGCCGAGTGTGCCCTTGACCGCTGCGGCGAGGGTTTCGATGCCTTCCGTGAGGTGATTCCGCGCCTCTTCGCTAAACGCGAGCTGCTTTGCCATAGATCGTTCCTCCTCTACGCTTCAAGCCCCAATTCTGGGGTGCCAGGGATTTGGTACCGCCGCATGGTGGTGCGAACCGAGACAGGCCTGCCTACCTAATCTACGCTGCGTGGCTCACGACCGCACGGCCGCTTCAGGAGATCTCGTCCTCGCCAACCCGCCGCTGCTCGATGAGCCAGCGCAGAAACTGCAACCGCTGCACTTCACTGCCGGAGAGGTCCAACTCTCGTCGGTGCCGGCTCTGTCGCACGGTGGACAACTGCGCGACCTCCTCCGCGGTGAATCCTAGCTCGCACAGGTCGGCGCCGGTCAGCACGGTGGCGTCCGGCGACGCCTCCGCTTCCGGTACCGTCCTGTGCTGATCCACAACAGGTTCTCCGTGTGCCTGATCCACACGCGCTGTCGCTTCGGCAGGTGGCTTTGGCCCCTGCTCCCTACTGCGCCGAGTATATCGTTCCGGTTAGCACTCTGTCAAGGCGAGTGCTAATCGCGGGCGGGGGATGTGGTGCGGCGCTGCCACCACCGCGCGTCGGGTTGCCGTCTCTCGCGTAGCGGCCACCGCGTGAAGCCGCGCTGCTCGTAGAGGCCGACCGCGACCGACGCTCGCTCGCTGGACCGCAAGGCGATCAGCTCGGTGCCCAGCCCGGTCAGTGCTTGCAGGACTGCGTCGAGGAGCCGGCCCCCTAGCCCGTGCCCTTGCCACGGCGGGTCAACGGCCAACTCGTAGAGGTAGCCGATGGCGTTGGTGGCCGTTGGCAGGCGGGGCCACCCCTGTGGCAGCGGGTGACAGATGCGCTCCCAGTCCTCGTAGAACTCGGCCGGCGTGCGCGGGGCGCTCATCACCAGGCCGTACACACGGCCCGTGCCGTTGCCGGCCGCCGCGTCGGTCACGACGAGACACTGCGAATCGGGGATACCGAGTAGCCATTCCAGGTACATGCGGCTGTGGGTCGGATCGTTCCGCTCGCACCATGGCGGTTGTGCGTAGGCCGCCAGGTACACCCGCACAATCTCGGGGAGATCGTCGGGTGTGGCCGGGCATACGGCGAGCCGAGCGGCGCGGGAGCCGTCTACCGATTCGTTTCCGTCACGTGACATAGAGCAGCACCGTTGTTTTTCGTCGGGGTCGTCTACGGCAAGGCGGCTGCCGCGGCGACACTGCCGCTAGATGAAGGCGGTAGCGCCGTCGGGCTGCGTGTCGAACGGCCGATGCCAGGAGCGTAGCTCCGTGCTGAGGGCCGCTTCATTCAACTCGACACCCCAGCCCGGACCTTCCGGCAGCTCCAGGTAACCGTCGCGGAGCTGCATCGGATTGTGCAGCACGTCGCGGCGCGGCGACTCGTCGTCGGAGTGATATTCGAGAATCAGGAAGTTGTGGGTGGTCGCGGCGAAATGCACGTTGACGGCGGTGGCTAGTGGTCCGAGCGGGTTGTGCGGCGCGACGGAGACGTAGTGAGCCTCGGCTAGGGCAGCGATCTTCTTCATCTCCGACATGCCACCGCAGATGCAGATGTCCGGCTGGATGATCGTGGCGGCTTGCTTGGCGAGGAGTTCGCGGAAGCCGAATGTGGTGTACAGCATCTCACCCGTGGCGATGGGCACGTCGCTCTTCTGCGCCAGCCAGGCGAGGGCGTCTATGTTCTCCGGCCGCAACGGCTCCTCGAAGAAGAAGGGCCGGTACGGCTGTACCGCGGCGGCCATTTCGAGCGCCCGCATTGGCTCGAAGATGCGGGCGTGGGGGTCAAGCCCGATGTCTACGTCCGGCCCAACCGCCTCGCGGACGGCCGCCAGGCGCTCGGCGGCCCCCGCGACGACGGCTGCCCACGGCAACTCGCTGCTGTTGGGCGGATGGGGCGACATCTTCAAGGCGGTGTAGCCGCATTGGTCCACCAACTGGCGGGCGTGGGCGGCGATGGCTTCCGGGGTGGCGCCGCCGCAACTCTGGTAGACGCGGATGCGGTCGCGGCACTTGCCGCCGAGCAGCCGATATACCGGCACGCCGGCCGCCTTGCCCGCGATGTCCCAGAGCGCGTGCTCGATCCCGCTGATGGCCGCGTTGACGACCGAGCCGCCCGGAAAGCGCGAGTGCGCGTAGAGGTGGTACCAGATGCCGTTGACGTCGCGGGGATCGCGCCCGGCAATCCAGCTTTGGAAGTCGCGGATGGTCGCCGCCACCGCCTCATTCGGCCCGACTGGATAGGCCTCGCCCAACCCGACCAACCCCTCATCGGTGTGGACCCGCACGATGAGCGAATCCCGCCCGGTGAGTGGCGCGGCGTGGGTCTCGATCTGCGTGATCTTCATGGTATTACTCCGTCGATCCTCACCCTGGCCCTCTCCACCTAGTGGAGAGGGCGTGATTGCTGGCGCATTGACAGCTGCCGTGCTCCCCCTTTTTCATGCATCCGGAGAGAAGGCCGCGCTCCTACCCCGCTGCCGGTGGTAGGTGGCCCTTATGGGCTGCCCCAATCGCCTCGCAGAGGCGCATCGTCTCCAGGGCATCGGCCAGGTGGCTCCACGGCTGGCGATCCTGCTCGATGCACTCTACCAGGTGCCGCACCTCGTTGAAGTCGGGACCGCCGCCGGCGGCGAGGTCCAGTGGCTGCTCGTAGGGCGCGCCGTCTGCGTAGAGGGTGAAACCCGGCGGCCGTTTGCCCCTCGGGGATACGGTCGTGTCCAGGTAGGCAGAGAATTCCTCGGCGTGGACCTCCGACCGCTGGATACGGAACCCGACGCCATAGTGGCTCATCATCACGGCGCGGCGACCGTTGGCAAACGTGATGATGGCGTTGTGCCGGTCCCTGCCCGGACCGTTGTGCCAGCGGTCGGCGTAGACCGTTGCTGCGTCGGCTGCCTGCTCCATGTCGTCGCCGGCGACCCAGCGGAGCAAATCCACGAGGTGGATGCCGTCGCCAATGATCAGATCCGGGATGGCCTCACGCGGTGCATTCCGCCCATCCCAGTGGGGTTTGTTGTAGGTGGCCGCGCAATGTATGGCGCCGCCGCGTTCCAGGACCATCTGCTTGACCGCCAGCACCTGCGGGAAATAGCGGCGATTGAAGGAGACGAGGATTTTCGCCGTGCTTCGCCGGGCGGCGGCGAGCATCTGCGCCGTCTCGCCGGAGTCCATGCCCGGCGACTTCTCGATCGAGGTATGGATGTCGCGCGCGATGCAGTCCAGCACGATCGGTAGCTGGTGGCCTGGCAGGGTGATGACATATACCACGTCCGGCCGGGTGCGATCCAGCATCTCCCGATAGTCGGTGCTGGCCACCTCGGGTCCGTGGTCGGCTTTGGCGCGCGCCAGCCGCTCCGGGTCAAGCTCGGCGACGCCGACGAGCCGCATTGCCGGCTCGGCCGCGATCATGCCGAAATGCGATTGGGCGTGGCTTCCGGCGCCGATGACGGCCACCTTCAGGTCAGCAGCCATGACATTTCTCCTCCTTCCGTGCCTGCGGCAGGATCACTCGACGACACACTCCTCGATGTGTCCGAAGAGGTCGAGCACGCGCGCCCGATCGGCTGCCGGCAGGGGACTATCGAGGATCGAGCGCACGTTTTCTTCCAGGTGACTAAGGTTGGCTGTGCCGCTCAACACCGACGAGACGGCGGGGTGGGCGGCCGCGAACTTATACGCGGCGCTCGTCACCGACTCGACGCCATCGTGGATCAGCCATCCCAACGGATCGTCATGCGGCAAGGCGTCCGCAGCAAGCAGCCCACGATCCTTGAGCGCGGCGATGATCTCCACCAGATAGTCCAGCCGTGAGAGCGCACGGCGCACGGCAAACATAATCATCACGCCGACGTCTTGGCGCTGCGCTGCCGGGAAAACGACGCGCTCGGCACCGGGCGCGAGCAGATTGTAGCCGACCATGATCGTATCGAAGTGGTTGTCGGCGAGGGCCGCGCGGAGCATGGCGTGGGGACCGTCGTTGACGTACACCTCCGAAATGCCCAGAAAGCGAAACTTCCCCTGCTCTTGAGCACGCCGCACTTCGGGCAAGAATCGCTCCATAGCCGGCCGGTACGCTTCGGGCGCGACGCCGTGAAACTGGAAGACATCTACGTAGTCTACGCCGAGTCGCTGCAAGCTGCGCTCCAATGATTTGGTCAGCGCGCCGGCCGGACGTAGCGTCAATTTGCCCGCCTCATGCACGGCGGGATGGAACTTGGTCGCCAGGACGTAGTGGTCGCGGGGTACGTCCCGGAGCGCGCGGCCCAGAATGGCCTCGCTCTCGCCGTAGGAGGCGGAGGTATCCAGCAGATTGATGCCGAGGTCCAGCGCCCGTCGCACCACGCGAATGGCAGCGGCCGCGGGCACGCCGCTCTTCTGCCCCAGTTGGCTCGGACCGCCGCTGCCCAGCCCGACCACCGACACCTGGAGGTCAGTCCGCCCAAACCGCCGGTACTGCATGTCCAGCGCCGCCTTCCCGCCGCCCTCGACTGTACCACGCGCCGGCGGGGGTGCGTGGATTCCCGCGTACGCGGGAATGACGGATGGTGGGACGCAGCCGCTAGGCGGCCGGTGGGGTCACGATGGGGGCATCATCCGCTGCGGGGAGCAGGTCCTGGTATTTCAGGCCGGAGCCGGTGTTGAAGAGCACGACCGATTCGTCGCCGCTCACCGCGCCGTTCGCCAGCAGCTTCCGCAGGCCGGCGAGCGTTGCTGCCCCTTCCGGGCAGGCGTTGAGGCCCTCGGTGCGCGCCAGCTCGCCCATCGCTGCGAGTAGCTCGTCGTCGCTGACCATCACGGCCGTGCCGTTGCTCTCGTACAAGGCTTGCATGATCAGGTAGTCGCCGATAGCGCTGGGCACGCGCATCCCGCCGGCAATCGTCTGCGCCGCTGCCCACGGCTCGGCGGTGGTGGCGCCTTGCTGGAAGGCGCGGACAATCGGCGCGCAGCCCTCGGACTGCACGACGACCATACGCGGCCGTTTGCTGCCGATCCAGCCGAGGGCTTCCAGTTCGGCAAACGCCTTCCACATCCCGACGATGCCCGTCCCGCCGCCGGTGGGGTAGACGATCACGTCGGGGAGCTGCCAGCCCATTTGCTCGGCGACCTCGTACCCCATCGTCTTCTTGCCTTCGGCGCGGTACGGCTCGCGCAGCGTCGAGACGTCGAACCAGCCGGCGTCCGCAGAGCGCGCGCGGACGACGGCCCCGGCGTCGCCGATCAGCCCGTCTACGAGCGTCAGCTGGGCGCCATAGTGGCGGCACTCGCGCTTGGTCGCGTCGGGCGCGTCCACGGGCATGAAGACGTGCGCCGGTAGGCCCGCGGCGGCCGCGTAGGCGGCTAGGGCGCCGCCGGCGTTGCCGGCGGTGGGGATGGCGAGCGCCTGTGCGCCGAGCTCGGCGGCCCGCGCGACGGCCATGACGAGGCCGCGCGCCTTGAACGTGCCGGTGGGATTCGCTCCCTCGTCCTTCACGTAGATGGCGCGACACCCAAGCGCCGCGCCGAGCCGTCGCGCCGGGAGCAGCGGGGTATATCCCTCGCCGAGCGACGGCACATGCTCCGGCGCACGCACCGGCAGAACCTCGTGATACCGCCACAGCGTCGCCGGGCGCTGCGCCAGCGTCGCCGGCGTGAGCGCGCGCCGCACGGCATCGAGGTCGTAGCGTGCAAACAGGACCAGTCCACACCAGCGGCACGTGGTTTGCAGGACGTCGGCGTCGTGGTACTCACCGCACGCCGAGCATTCGAGGTGCGTCAGCGTGCTGTATGGGGTGGTGTCCACTTGGCGCTATCCAGGTATCCGGTCGGGGAAGGCACTGCGGTAGTCGGTGCCGACGTTGGCGCGCTCGACCTGAAATTCGACGGGATTGAGGGCGTCGTAGGTCAGGATGGTGCGCTGGAAGGCTTGGACCAGGATTTGCCGGCCCCGCAGCGGCCCCTTGTCTACCGTGGCGGGAATGGCCTCGGTGAGCGGGAGGCCGATGTCGTGCAGCCAGCCGGCCGGGAAAAAGTCCTCGCGCTGCATGTAGTCCCAGAACACCCGGCTCACGTTGTGTCCGGAAGCGGACGACAGATCGGCGCTGAACGGGATGAAGACCGAGCCGTCGTCGTTGAAGCTCACGCCCGCTTCGAACCCGGCCGGGGCGGTGATCCGGCGCTGTGGCGATGCCAGATCGTTGATCGTCGCATAGGTGACGGTGGAAGTATCGCCGCCGACGGGGAGCGTGACCCGCGCTTGGTGCAGCTCATCCACCAGCAGGCCATATTGGATGCGACCGGAGTGGTCTTCCATCCGGCCCTTCTCGAAATACTGCACGACGTTGCCACCCAACACCGCCTGCGCGCCGATGGTTCTGCCCAGCAGGCGCGGCCCGTCGTGCTCGGCGTAGTACGCTAGGAAGCGCAAGTCAATCCCCCAAGCCCCCGGTTGGAGTGATGGAGTTGGCGTAGCCGTCGGCAGGGGCGGCTGTGTGGGTACGGCCGTGGGGAGCGGCGTCGGGGTGAGTACCGGCGGGGCCGGCCGTGTGGGCGCTGAGAAGACCTCGAACGCATCAATGCCCACGAGACTGTCCGTGGCGCTGCCGTTGCGCTCGCCTGTCACCTCGATGTGTAGCGTATGGGAGCGGGAGGTATCCAGGTTCTGAATCCAGACGACGACCTGCTGCGGCTGGACCGAAGAGGCGAACAGATCAATCGGCGAGCTGCTTATTTCATTACCGTTCAAGTAGACCCGGGCGCGGCCGCGATTTCGCCCCTTGGTGCTGTACCACTTCATGTAGGGGCCGTTGAAGATGAACGTGACGTAGGCCTCCGGCGTGCGGGCCTCGTGCTCGGTGCCCCCGGACGCGGAGGGGTTGGCGACCGTGGACCAGTTGCCGCCGTAGGTCAGATAGGGGTCGTTGTCTTCGAAGAAGAAGAACGGCAAGGTTGGTGTTGGCAGGACGCCCTGGGCGACTGCTCCCGGTGGCGCCGCTGTCCAGAGCAGCCCAACGACCGCGACCAAGGCACCTATGAGAAGCCACATTCGCATCCTACGCACTGCCATTACCCCCACCGGACCACCCTCCGAGCGCGTCAAAGTGTGTCAAATCGGCGGCCGCTGCGTCAAATCGGCACCAGTACCGGCTACTGTAGCGGTCCGGCGAGCAGGTTGACACCGGTGCCGGGGCGCTCCTGCCTGCCCTGTCCTTGTACGTAAATAGCCCTTCCACTAGGGTATGATCTGTGCGGGGGTAGGCCGGCGGCTAGACCATCGTTGTGGAGACAGAGGGGAGGGGTGATGCCGGAGGTGATCGTCGGCCAGGTAGACGATCCGCCATCGTGGACGGCAACCGTGCAGGCGTTCCGCGAGTGGAACCCCGGCTACACGTTGGGCCAGGGCGCCGGCGGCGCTGCCGAAGCGCTGTTGACGGCGACGCCGGGCGCGGTGCGGTACTGCTGGCTCTTCGACGGCCGCGGCGAGGTCTGGCTCCCGGCCGGCTACCGCACCCAAGAAGGCGACGGCGCAGGGCTGCCGCCAGCGTATCGTCCCGACCCGCTAGACCCGCAGGTCTGTGATGCCCTCGCAACGCTCCGTGCAGCGCTGGCCACGGCCGACGGCGCCATCCCGGAGGGAGTGCGCGTCCCGCTGACTGCGATCATGGAGCGTTGGCGGCAGCCCGCAGCCTTCGTCGGGAACGTGGATGGCGAGGTCTGGCGGCTGCTGGAGAGCGGTATTGCGCCGGAGCGGTGGCTGGACGGGCCGCCGGGTGCGGTGCTGCGCTGGCTCGCCGCACGCACGGACACGCTCGGTTGGTCCACCAAGCAGGAAGACTCCTGGGAGCCGGTCGGCGTCGGCGATCAACTGGTCGTAAGCGCCGAGGCGCCGCTCCGTCTCCGCGGATCGCTGCGCTACTGGTGGATCGAGGACCTAGACCCGACAGACCGACCTGAAGCAGCGGTCCGCCGCTTGCGCTACCTCAAGGACACGGCCGGTGGCTGCGCGCCAGGGTTCGACGCCTTTCGTCGGCTGCCGCTCACCTGGCACGCCGGCCTCGGCGCCGCTGGGCCGGCGAGTGCGGACGGCCTCAACCGGGTGAACTGCCACGCGCTGCACATTGGCGCAGAGCTATCGCGGACCCACTACCACCCGCAGGCGCCAATCGGCGGTGGACGGCCGCAGTTCGAGCTGTACTTTGCCCTCGACCCGGCCCAATGGCGGCTGGGCACGGCGGGACGGGCGGCGCACCTGTACACGTTTCCCACTATCGGCGCCTGGTCCGACTACGAGGTGACGGACCTCACGCCCGGCACCATTGCGCTGATCCCGGCCGACACGGGGCATCGCGGCTGTGACGTGTTCGCGCATATCGTCACCGTGCCCGGCTTCAAACCTGGCAACGAGCTCTATCTGGACCGGGCGATCCGCGATGGCACGGCCGGCGTGGCGCCGCACAACCCGGCGTTGGCCGCTGCGGAGAGCAGCACCCCGCTGCTCGCTTCCTAGAGGCCGGGGACTGCACCCGCTGGCCGCTCCTGCACTTCGGCGCACGCCTACCCGAATCGCTATGCTCACTGCGCTGGCAGTGGCCGTGCCGCTGCGACCATCAGCGCATAGGAGGACGAGAGGATGAAGATTACCGACATCAAAGTGACCAGGTTTTCGCTCGGTCCGCTGGACGAGCCGTACTGGAACTCGATCATCAAGACGACGAGCCGGGGCTTCTCCCGGCTCGAAATATACACGGACGATGGTGTAGTCGGCACCACGATGGGCGGCTCGGTGCCGATTGTCGAAGGGCCGCTCAAGCCGGTGCTATTGGGTGAAGACCCGCTGCGGACCGAGTATCTGTGGCAGAAGATGTACATGGGCGGCTGGCGCAAGCCGGTATCGAAGGGCGAGCACATCCGGGCGATGAGCGACGTGGACAATGCGCTCTGGGACCTCAAGGGGAAGGTGCTCGGTCAGCCCGTGTGGCGGTTGCTCGGGGGCGCGCAGTCGAGGGTGCGGGCGTATGCAGCCGGTGGCTACTATGCCGAGGGCAAGGGGCTACGCGAACTGTGCGCCGAGATGGAAGACTACGTAGGTGAGGGCTACCGGGCGGTCAAAATGAAGATAGGCTGGCCCGGCGTGACCTTGCGTGAAGATGCGGAGCGCGTGCGCGCCGTCCGCGATGCCGTCGGACCGGACGTGGACGTGATGATTGACGCGAACAATGGGTGGGATGCCGTCACGGCGATCAAGTTCGGGCGGCTGGTCGAGCGCTACGATCCGTACTGGTTCGAGGAGCCGGTCCACGCCGACGATTTTCGCGGTGGCGCCCAGGTGGCGGCGGCGCTGGACATGCCGGTGGCGAGCGGCGAGAACGAGTACACGCGCTGGGGTTTCCGGGACCTAATCGGGGCGCAGGCCGCCGATATTATCCAGGCCGATCCGGTGATCTGTGGCGGGATTAGCGAGTGGATGAAGATTGCGGCGCTTGCCAGCGCCGAGCACCTGACGATGGCCCCACACGGCGGCGCCCATCTCGGCTCGACGTGCGTGGCCGCCGTCCACAACGGCCTCATCACCGAGAGCTACACCCGTCTCCAAGCCTACCTGCACGAGTTCCTGGCGCCGATTGACTTCCGCGACGGGTACATCTACATGTCCGAGCGCCCCGGGCTGGGCCTCGTCTGGCACGAGGCGGCTATCCAGAAACGGGTGGCGCAGGCGGGCGGCTAGCAGCCCCCCTATAGTCCCCCGTCCCCCCGCTGTGCAGGGGGACGGTCTGTTCCCTCCCCCGTCGCAACGGGGGAGGGCGAGGGTGGGGGCTAGGCTGTCAGGCGCGGCCGAGGCGTTGGGCGGCGGAGAGCATAGCGCGCACCGAGTTGTGGCTCAGTTCAAGACGCTGGAGCCACATCTCCGGTCGCTCATATACTTGCTCGCGCCATTGGGACTCGCCGCCGGCCTGCGCGATTTCCGCCGGGTAGTAGTCGGCGGTCTCGAACGAGAGGCCCTCCGTGGCCCGGTAGCGGACCCGACCGGGCGCGAGGCATTGCACGATGGCCGGCCATTCGGCGTCGGTCGCGTTCGTCGGCTCGTGCGAGTGCTGGGCGATCAGTGCGGCGCCGTGAGCGGTGACTCCACAGGAGCCGGCCCCAACGTCGGCCGGCTGCCCGAACCAGGCCGAGAAGGCGTGGTTGGTCACGGTTTCCGTCTCTCGCTGGACGCGCGGGTGGGTGGCAAAGGCGGCAGCGGTGCGGCCCAGGATCAAGTAGTCGAACGTGCATGGCGCCGTGAGCCGGTCGAGGACCCCGTGTAGCTCGGCTGGCGCCACCCGGAGCCAGTGCAGCAGGCGGTCGAAGTCGCAGTAGTGGACGGTACCGGCGCCGGCTTGCACCGCGTCGAGGATAGCCTGCCGCCGGCCAACACCAATGCGACTGTCGGCCCCGGTGCTGACCGCGGCCCCGGCTGCGCGGAGCAGCACAATCAGCCGCACATCTGTCTGGGGTGTGGCGATGACGTGGGTGCTGCGATACAGCCGCTGCAGCGCCTCCCCGGCCGCGCGCGCCGGCGCCACCATGCGGCCCTCGGGATCGTGCAAGGTCGCGGCAAAGGCCGGTCGCGTCACGGCCCTTGCCCTCGCCAAGCCAGGACCTTCCACCCTGGCGCATACGTCAAGGCCCGCCACAGCCACCCGACGGGGCCAAAACGGAACCGCGCCAGCCACAGCGGCGTCACCGCCAGCTGCACCACCCAGATGCCCACCACAATCAACAACTGTTGCCAGCGCTCCACCGAGCCGTACAGGCCCAGGCCGTGACCGTAGAAGATGGTCGTGCAGATGACGGTATGCAGCAGGTAGTTGGTCAGTGCGGTCCGTCCGACGGCGGCGAGTCTGTGCTCGACCCGGCCGAACCATCCGCGCTGCGTGGCCAGCATCACCAGACCAATATACCCACTACTCACAAAGATACTGCCCCAGTAGTTGAGTTGATACCCCACTCCAAACAGCGAATACGTCGGTTCGAAACCGTTCGCATAGTTGGTCCAGGCGCTCAACGTGGCCAAAGGCAGGCCGATGCTCAGGCCGATCAGCGCCATCCACGCATAGAAACGCCCGCTACGCTGCGCCGTGAGGATGCCCCACTTGTAGCCGGCCATGCCGAGCAGCATCAGCCCACCCGCTCGCCAGATCGCCCACGTCAGCAATACGCCCGTTAGTACCTCGATCTCGCCCGGCACCCGCGCTGACATCTGCTCCAACCAACCGCCTCGATAGGCCGCTACCTTCTCGTCAATCGCGCTCGCGCTTGGCGACCAGTCGGAACGCACCGCAGCGACCGAATCCGCCGGAGACAGTGACCCCAACAGGGTCAGCACTGCCGGCACCAAGAGCAACACCAGTCCGAAAATGACTAGGCGCCGCGGCCGCATGTGCCGAAACAAGAATACGACAAACCCCGCTAATGCGTAGGGCGCCAAAATGTCACCGTTCCAGAGCAGAAAACCGTGTGCCAGGCCGAAGAGCAGCAGCCAGGCGTTGCGGCGGTAGTGAATGCCGCGCGCCGATTGCCCCCGCGCTTCCAGCCGCTCCGCCAAGAGCAGGATGCCGGCGCCGAACAGCGGCGAGAAAATCGTCATAAACTTCTGGTCGGCAAAAATGTGACTCAAGCTCCACACCACGAGATTGATGCCGGTCAGGTCGCCGTAGGCGAGGGGGTTGAAAGTGATGAACTGTACCGGCATGGCAAAGAGCTGGATATTCATCACCAGGATGCCGAGCAAGGCAAAGCCGCGCAACACGTCCAGCGCCACAATCCGCTGCCCCGGCGCCGTCGGACTCGCCTGTTTCGTCGTCACGCTTGCCTCCTAGAGACCCTTCAAAAATCGCCACCCCCGCCTCCCCTCCGTCATTCCCGCGCACGCGGGAATCCACGTCCCCCCGCGCAGCGGGGGAGCTACAGGGGGGCCGGCATTGCACCTTACCTACTCCCCGGTCGCACCGGGGGTGAGACTCACCCCCCCGCGGTTATCCATCCTGCCCACCCTTGCATCCTGCAAATCCTGATGCAGACCACCCCTATGGTAAGCTACGTTCCGGCCGAGGCGGTTGGTCCTCGATCTCCCGTCGGCTGGCAGTGTCCTGAGAGAGCAGTGGAAATGGCTGGCCCTGAGCAGTTAGCGGTGGAGTTCCTCTTCTACGCCGACTGTCCCTCCCACGACACGGCGTTGGCACGCCTCCGGGAAGCGTTGCAACGGGAGGCGGCCCCGGCCGCGCTGACCGTCCGCGAGATACGGACGGAGGAAGAGGCACAGGAAGCCCAATTCCCCGGCTCGCCTACTATCCGCATCAACGGTCAGGACCTCCAACCGCGTGGTGCGGTCGGTCCGTACAGTCTGACGTGCCGGATGTACTTCCACGAGGGCGGCCGGATTACGCCGCTGCCGACTCTCGACCAAATCCGGGCTGCCATCCAGCGGCACACAACCGTCCAGGCGCGCCCAGCGGCGGCCGACTAGCCGGAGCTACGACGACCGTCAATGCAGCAACAGCGTGCAGAGAAGGAGCTACACCATGAGTATCGCCACCCGAGTCCTCGACTTTTCACTACCGGCTACCGATGGGCAGACCTACGGACTCACCGACATTGCCGGCGAGAAGGGCACTGCGCTCATCTTCACCTGCAACCACTGCCCGTTCGTGCGCGCCTGGGACGAACGACTGGTGGACCTAGGCAGCGAGTACATGGGACAAGGGGTCGGGTTTGGCGCGATCAGCTCCAACGATCCCGCCCAATATCCCACCGACGACTTCGCGCACATGCAGGAGCGGGCGCAGGAGCTGGGGATGCCCTACCCGTACCTGTACGATGAAGCCCAGGACGTGGCGCGGGCTTACGGGGCAGAGCGCACCCCGGAGATTTTCCTGTTCGACGCCGCCGGCAAGCTCCGGTACCACGGCACGATAGACGACAACTATGAGGACGAGAGCGCCGTGCAGTCCACCTATTTCCGCGACGCGCTCGCAGCCGTCGTTGCCGGTGACGATGTGCCGGTGGCCGATACGGCCCCCGTCGGCTGCACCATCAAGTGGAAGTAGGGAGCCATGTTGGAACCAAGCGCACTTCACGGCATCGTCCCCCCCATCGTCACGCCACTCACCCCGGACGGGGAGGTTGACCACCGTTCCCTGACCTCAGCCTGCCGCTTCCTGCTCGCCAGCGGGGTGCATGGCATCTGGGCCGCCGGGACAACGGGCGAGTTCCCTTGCTTTACCGCCGGTGAGCGCGCCGAGATCGTGCAGACGTGCGTCGCAGCGGCCGGCGGGCGCGTCCCCGTGGTTGCCAACGTCGGCGATTGCAGCACCAAGCTGGCCGTGGACCATGCCCGGCACGCGGCCGCGGCCGGCACCGACGCCCTCGCCCTGACGCCACCCTACTACTATCCGAATAGCCAGGGTGAGTTGATGGATCACTTCCGCGCCGTGCGGACGGCGGTAGACCTGCCGCTGCTCGTCTACAACATCCCGCAGACCGTCAAGACCCAGTTTGAGGTCGCGACGGTGCTCTCCCTGGCCGAGGAAGGCACCGTCGTGGGCATGAAGGACAGCCAGAACGACCTCGACTGGGATCGCACGCTCATCGCCGGCCTGCGCGAGCGAGATGTCCCATTTCGCCTCTTCTTGGGCACCCGCTCGCTGATTGATGCCGGCGTGCTGCTCGGCGCCTGTGGGGCCATTCCGGGCACGGCCAATGTCACCCCGGCCTGGTCCGTCGCCGCCTACGAGGCCGCGGCGCAGGGCGACTTTGCCACCGCTGCACAGTGGCAGGAGCGTCTGCTCACCGCGCTCCCGCTCCTGAATCTCGTCGCCGGCGGCTCAGGAAATGCGAACTCCATCGGTAGCATCAAGCTCGCGCTCAAGGTTCTGGGCGTGATCAAGCACGCCACCATGGCCGCGCCCCTTCGCTCGCCAAGCGCCGACGACGAGCAGCGCGTCGCCGAATTCGTCCAAGCCATCCAGCTACCTGTCCCCGTCGCAGCCTAGCTGGCCATTTGTGCGGCGGTAGCAGGGCCGGAGGACGGTAGTTCCCTCCCCTGTCGCAACGGGGGAGGGTTAGGGTGGGGGCCAGGCCGCTGCTGCACATCCAATCAGACCAGTCGCCAGAGTGGTCTTGGCTCGGCCGCCATCTGACGCACGGTACCGCGCGCCTCCAAGCGCTCCAGGTGTGCCTGCGTCACCCCGTCGGCCATGAAGTTGGATGTGGGTAGCCCGCGCCGAGCGCAGGCAGCCGTAGCAATCCGCCTTGCCGATTGCGGCTCGCCGGCCGCCTCTAGGGTCTCCACGATCTCGCTGTCGTAGTTGCGAACAAAGTCCCGGGAACGCTCCAGAAAGTCCCGCACTTCGGCCGCGCCATGCGTGTGGCTGGTCGTTGCCGGCGCATAGGGGTGCGCCGTGCAGAGGTGCTCTACTCCCAAGCTCAGCGCCCACTCGACCGAGGCCGCATAGGCGTCCGGATCAAGGTAGAAGGCGAGGCCGGCCGAAACGACTCCTTCTCCCTGCAAGCTATCGCCGCAGAATAGCACCCGCGCCCGTGAGTCCCAGAGGCCCAGCGAGCCGGCCGTGTGTCCGGCCAATGAGAGCACCTCATACGTCGCCGCGCCTAGCTCGACCTGATCGCCGGCCCGCAGGGTCTGATCGGGCTGATGCACCGGTACCTGGTCGTCACCGAACATGTGCCCCTCGTCGAGCCAGTGCGCGTCGGCTTCGTGCAGCATGATCTTGGCGCCGCACACCTCGCGCAACCGCACATTCGATCCAACGTGATCGTTGTGCCCGTGCGTATTGACAATAGTGTGCAGGCGGTCGGCTGGAATGCCCACCTTGTCCAGGTACGGCAGGATCAGCCTATCGGCCGAGCGCGGCACGGCGCTATCAACGACCGCACAGTGGTCCCCGACCAGCAGGTAGACGGAGGTCCAGATACGCGGATCGGGGAAGACCGGCGCCAAAGTCTCGCGTAGCTCGTGAATGCCGGGCAGGATTTCCATTCTCCCTCCTCACCGCGTTCAACTGCGCCCAACTCCGCCAGCAACAGTCAAACGTAGAACCACGAGATTGGCAGTCCCACAGAGACACAGACGGCACGCCCGGCCTCCGCCGCCGACGCTGGCGTGGCAGCACGCACGCGACTCTCAAGTGACTCGTCCACCCTCGCCATTCCTCCGCCAGGCTGACCACTATGATACTGCCTCGCCTCGACAAGGATAAGCGTGCCGCGCCGTCGGGCGGTATACGGTGCGTGCGCTATAATCCGCCTACACCCACCCGCTGCCCCGAGACTCACCATGGCGACCACGGTGCCCGCCCCCGCGACCACCATGCTGCCCTACCACGAGCAGGGCACCATTGACTACGCCCGCCTCGATTACGACCCCAACGAACCCGTCCTCAAGCCTGACGCGATGGAACAAAACCTCCAGTTGCAAGAAATCTTTGGCCTCCTCCGTGCCCACGTCACCGACTTCAACCGCCGGCCCGATGTCTTCCTCGATGCCAACACGATCATCTGCTACGACCGGCGTGACCTCAACGTCCGCGTCTCCCCGGACGTGTACCTGGCCTTCGGCGTGGATGCACAGGCCATCCGGCCACGCAAGCTGTATCTCCCCTGGGAAGTGGGCAAGCCGCCCGACTGGGTCCTGGAGATTGCCTCGTCTAGCACGGGGCGCGAGGATGTCGTTCGGAAGCGCGACATCTACGCTCGCATTGGTGTCCCGGAATACTGGCGCTTCGATCCGACCGAGCAGGGAAAGTATCACGGGCAGCGGCTAGCTGGTGACCGGCTGGTAGCCGGGTCGTATGAGCCAATTGAGTTGACCACGGCGCCCGACGGCATCCTGAAGGGCTACAGCGAGGTACTGGGGCTGAGCCTGTGCTGGGATGACGGCTGGCCGCGGTTCTACGATCCGGCGACGAACACCTACCTGGAGAGTTGGCAGGAGGCATGGGACGCGCGGGAGGCGGAGCGGGAGGCCCGCGAAGCCGCCGAAGCGCAAGTCGCCGTCGAGCAGGCTGGCCGGCTGGCGGAACGGGCCGCCCGGCAGGCTGCCGAGGCGCGCATCCGCCAGCTTGAGGCGGAGCTACGCCGTCGGCAAGCGGACGACCGCTAGTGCCGCGCCTACTCAGGCCGAGATCGGCGGGCGTCGCCCCGCCCACGGCCGTGCTGCCTCCAACTGCCCCGCGAGCCGGAACAAGGTCGCTTCATCGCCAAATCGCGCCACGAAGTGCGTGCCGATGGGTAGGCCGGAATCGTTCCAGAACAGCGGCACGGACATCGCCGGCTGGCCGGTGCCATTGCTCACGTAGGTGAACGGGACAAACGCCGCGCTTCGTAGGCGCAAGGCAAACGGGTCCCCCTCCGTATAGCGCAGTTCGCCCGTCGGCACCGGCGGTCGGCCCAAGGTGGGCGTTAGCCAGACGTCGTAGCGATCGAAGAACTCCGCCACGTCGCGCGTGTGCCGCTGGAGGTCTTGCAACGCGAGCAGATACTCCGCCGCGTTGAGCCGCCGACCGCGTTCCGCAAAGTCCCAAACCAGCGGCTCGAAGTCCTCCTCAGTCGGCGTGCGGCCCATCCGCCGGCCCAAGTCGGCGATGCTCCAAGCAAACCCGGCCGCCATCACCTTCGTAAACGACAGCCACAGGCCCCGCTCACTGTAGCTCGGCGCCGCCTCCTCAACGAAGTGCCCTAGCTCCGCGCAGAGGGCCGCCGCGTCTTGAACCGCAGCCACACAGTCCTCATGTATTTCCGTCCCCAGCGGCGCCGTCTCCATCACGCCAATCCGTAGCGGCCCCGGATCGAAGCCGACCTCCTCGACAAACGGACGCCTGGCCGGCGGTGCCCAGTACGGATCGCCCACCATCGGTCCCGCCGTCGCGTCCAGCAGCGTCGCGCTGTCGCGCACCGAGATCGTCAGCGCGTGCTCGGCCACCAAGCCGCTGAACAGATCGCCGTAGTGCGGGCCGAGCGGCACCCGCGCCCGCGTCGGCTTCAGCCCGAATACGCCGCAGCAGGCCGCCGGAATGCGGATCGAGCCGCCGGCGTCGTTGCCATGTGCGATCGGCACCATCCGCGCCGCCACGGCCGCCCCCGCCCCGCCGCTGGAGCCGCCTGGCGTCCGCGTCGTATCCCACGGATTGTGCGTCGGCCCAAACCGTTCCGGTTCGGTGATCGCCCCCAGCGCCAGCTCTGGTGCGTTCGTCTTGCCCACCGTGAGCAGCCCCGCCCCCTTGAATCGCCGCATCAGCTCGCTGTCCTCGGTGGATACGTAGTCGCCCAGAAACGCGCTCGCCTCCGTGAAGCGCACCCCGGCGTACTCGGCCAGGAAGTCCTTGAGCAGAAACGGCACCCCGGCGAACGGTCCCGCCGGTATCTCACCCACCGCCGCGGCCCGCGCCTCCTCATACATCGGCAGGATGACGGCGTTGAGTGCCGGATTCAGCCGTTCGATCCGCTCGATAGCCGCTTCCACCAGCTCGCTCGGCTGGAGCTCGCGCTGCCGCACCAGCGCCGCCTGTGCCGTCGCGTCAAGGTAAGCAACGTCGTCACGTAGTGCCATGCAGAGACCCCTTTCGAGCGCCGCAGCGGGCGCCGCGTTCGCGCCCGCAGCATAGAGCTACATCCGCATCCCTGTCCACTGCCAGCCGGTTGCTCTAGAGCTTCAGGCGCATCACATGTCGCACATGCTGATCGGAGCCGGCAATACCCACCTCCTGAAAGCCAGCGGCTGCGAAGGAACTGATGATCCCCATGAAGCGCCCCATGGAGCGCAGGCTTGGAGAGTCTGGGTCCACTGGATAAGCCTCGACCACCGTCGCTCCATTCTGCCGAGCGTAGGCGACTGCGGCCTGAATGAGGTGTTTCGTGATGCCCAGACCCTGTAGCCTCTGCAGGACGAAAAAGCAGACGAGCGACCACACGCACTCCGGTGCATCGGCAGAGTCCTGCTTACCGCCTAGGTCAAGGTATGTGCTGCGCGGCGCAATCGAAGTCCATGCCACCGGCTCTCCGTCGAGGTAACCAAGGATGCCGATGGCTTCACCTTGCTGCACGCGCTGCATGAGGGCGTCCCGCAAGGTTGAACTGTCGCTGTGGCTGGCTTCGCGCGGCAGCGGACGCCATATCATGCACCAGCAGTGCTTGGGGCCGTCTGGACCTTCGAACAGCCGCTGCAAGTCCTGCCACCGGTCTCGTCCCACCGGGTGGCAAACAAGCCGTGTGACGTCTGGATCGCGTATATCCCTAGCTCGTAGAGTGCGCCGGGAAACCGGCGCACCGTTGGCTTGCGCGTCTCGGTGATCGGGCTGCGCTGGCCTCGGCTCCACGCTGTGACCTCACTGTGCGTTCCATCTCACACCATAGTACCCACTGCTCGGCCGAGTATTACTTGGTCGAAGTGCTAGAAGCTGTGGAAGGAGTAGAGGCTGGCGGAGTGCAACTGGCCAGGCGCATGGAGACCACGCAGCCGGACATGCTTAGACTACCTCGGGTAGAACAGTGAAGCCTTCTCGATAGCCCGCCTCACGCAGGCGCCGATCAAACGTCACAAACCCCTGCCCGGCTGCGATACCCCGACACCACACGATGGCGGCACCAAGCTGCAATGCATCCGCAGCCCGTAACGGATGCACGGCCACCAATCGTTCGGCTGTACCGCGTAACGCCTCACTCGGCTGCATCTCTATCCAGCTTTGCGTCAGGGTGTGCAACACGTAGCGAGCGTTGCGCTCGTCAAGGGGTGTCAGGTTGCCCTCGCGCACCTGTCGCGTCAGGGCCGAAATACACTCGGTGCGGGTACCCCACCACACGACCATGTCCTCATCCCGAATGAGGACATCTGTTACCAGGGCTGAGGTAGGCTCCTGCACACAGAGCGGCACAATCGCCGATGTATCCCAGAAGTTCACCAGTCGGCTTCTCGCTCACGGAGGACGGTCGAGCGCACAGCCGCCTGAGGGTCGGCGGGACGCGGTAGGTCCCAGAAGTCGGCTGGCAAGGGCCGTTTCCCGCGCTTGAGCAGCCCCTTTTTCTCCATGTCTCGCAGGTGCTCCGGGAGGGGCACACGGGCAGCCGGGCGGGCATATGCCTCCCGATCTGCCGTCCGTTTCGCCATGGTCTTGGCCATCTTCCTCGCTGCTCCCTAGACAGCCGTTGCACTCAGTCTACTACCCAGAGTGTACTAAAGATTCGCGCCACCGGCGGGCACAGGCAGCGCAAGAAATGACCCGCCTGTTGCTCACGGCTCACGCCTCATCCGCCAGCGCCCTCTCTGTGCTCTCTGTGTTCTCTGTGGCTAGAGAAGGTCTTCTGTGAGGGGCCAGCCCTAGCCAATGCTAAACGAGTAGAGGCTCGCCGAGCGTAGATAGAACTTGAGCCGGATCGGTTGCCCTTGGAGTGCCCCCAGCGTCTGGCGCTCGCGCCACGTCACGCGCTGGCGCACCGCGTCGCTATCCATCCGCGCACATTCGAGCTTGCGGTAGCCCGCAAGCTCACGGCCCTGCGCGTCCAGCACCGCCACCGCCACCTCACCCCCGCGTGCGTCGGCATTGACGGTCAGTTGTTCGCCAGCGCAGATGAACGGCTTGGTCAGCACCGTGCCACCGGACTCGTCGGCGTCGAGGGACACATACCCGTCCTGGCGCAGCTTGGCCAGGCAGATGGTGCCGGTGCGTGCCGCCACTCCGTGCTCGCCGTCGTAGGCGCCATAGTAGAACCACAGCTCGTCACCCACGACGACCGGCTCTTTGGCCGTGAAGATCATCGCGCGATCCACGCTGCCCGGCGGCCCCAGCGGGATGAACGGCTGCCGGTCGCCGACGCGCTCCCACCGCCGCCCGTCGCGGCTGGCCGCCAGTTGCACATCAATCGTCCCACCCCCACGGATAATCGGCTCCTCCGGGTAGGTGTGGAACGTCCACGGCAGGCCCAGGTACAGCCCCTCGTGCTTGAACACCGACATGCCGTAGATCTCCAGGCCCGGCGGGTCCTCGCCGTCCGGCGCGAACACCACCTCCGGCGTACTCCAATGCACGAAGTCGTCGCTCACTGAGCGCCCAACCAGCCGCACCACCCCGCCGCCTACCTTTGCGGCGGCCCTCGGATAGGCCACGTACTGACCCAGCGCCTCATCCCATCCGAGCAGGTTGTGCGTATCGCCCGTCCTGGAGATCACCGGGTTCCCGGCGTATCTGGTCCAGTGCAAGCCATCGGGCGAGAATGCCACCGAGACGTGAGCAATGCCGGCGTCCCGCTTCACCGTGCGGTCCCAGTAGAGCATCTTGTAGCGGCGCTCCGGGTCCGGGTCGTGCGGCTCTTCGATCACGTTCGGCAAGCAGACCTCGTCCAGCACCACGTTGTTGTCCGTGTTCCCGGCAACCTCGACGACCCCCAGCGCCGGCTTCTCCCAGAAGATGCCGTCCCGCGAGGTGGCATACGACGCGACGTAGCCAATCGGGCCATGCCCCTGATACCACATGCGGAACAGGCTCTCCACCGGGTCATACAGGATGGCGCCGTAGATGGTGATGGCGCGCTCCAGTGGGTAAGTCGGGTGGATGACGGGGTTGCCGACGTATTTGGTCGGTTGGTGCATCACACGGGCAACGCCCTGCGTCTCCGCCACGAGCCAGTCGTCAATAAACAGTTGGCGGCGCCCAGCGATCTCCAGTGCGGCAGTCGTCTGATTCATCTCACCCCTCCTCCCGCTTGCCACAGAGCATACATGGTTGGCTGGCCCCCTGTGGCCCCCCCCGCTGCAGCGGGGGGACGAGGCGCAAGGAGACCGCTGCGGCGGTGGGATGGGCGTGCTCCCTCCCCTGTCGGGACGGGGGAGGGTGAGGGAGGGGGGCAGCGGTTCCCCAGCCTGCATCTCGCCACCATGCCGACAACTCGTCCCGTCACTGGTACCCTTCATCCGAGTTCGCGCGTATCGCGTCGTAGGGAGAAAGGCAGGCGTATGACTGACTACAACTTCAAGCTAGGGATGTTCATGCCCGAGTTGGGGCTGCCGTTTGACGAAGGTCTCGCCCTCGCCAAGGACATCGGTGCCGACTCCGTCTGGTTCACCAGCATCGCCGACGAGCCGCCGATCGCCGAGATGAGCGATGCCGATGCAAGCCGCATGGCTGCGCGCGTCGCCAAACACGGGCTGGAGCTACACGTCATCGCGGCCGGCGCGCCCTTCAAGCAGCTTCACCTGGCCGACCTCGATCTCGACACCTTGCAGGACGACCCGGCCTTCCGCAAAGAGCTTGACGACCTCGTGCGCTCGATGCAGATTGCCGTCCACCTGGGCATCAAGACCGTCAACACCTTCACGTTCGCCTGGCCCGGCGAATATAGCGCCGCCAAGCCCACCTGGCCGATGCGCTGGCTCACGCGCGGCGGGGTCATCGCCGAGGTGGACATGGAGAAGCTGCACAAGGCGTTTTCCCTGGTCGCCGAGCAGGCCGAGCGCTACGACGTTGACGTGTCGCTCTCCATGATGCCCTGGAACTACACCAACACCACCGGCAACTTCCGGCGGGTGGTCGAGCGGGTCGGTTCCCCACGCCTCAAAGTCATGTGGGGACCAGCCGACTGCTTCAACAGCGGGGAGGCCGACGTCGCGACGGCCGGCTACCGGAACGTGCGCCCCCATATCCACGGCCTCCACATCAAGGACCTGCACGTTAACAACGGCGTGCAGCTCGATTTCGAGTACCGGCCCCTCGGTACCGGCGACGTGGACTATCTCACGATCTTGCGCCAGCTCTACGCCGACCGCTCCGACGCCATCCTCGCCGTCGCCACCCACTTCCGGCCGCCGAGCGGCTCCCGCGAAGAGGCGATGCGCACCAACTATGCCCAGTTGCAGCAACTTATCAGCCGGGTCCGCGACTGAGCATCAAGAGACAAAGGAGCGCACCGATGGCAAACCAACTGCACACGGCCCTCGTCGGCTGCGGCGGCATCAGCGGCGCTCACCTGCCCAACATCCGCAACACACCCGAAATGCGCCTCGTCGCCACGATGGATGTCGTCGCGGCGGCGGCCCAACGCCGCGCCGAGGAGATCAACGCCACGTACTACACGACTGACTGGCAACGCATCCTCGACGATGACGGCATCGAGGCGGTGCTGCTGTGCTCGACCCACGATACCCACACGGCCCTGGCCCTCGACGCCCTGGCCGCCGGCAAGCACGTCTACTCCGAAAAGCCGCTGGCGATGACCCTCGATGAAGCGCGGCGCCTCCAACAGGCCGTCCACGAGTCCGGGTTGCAGTTGATGAGCGGTTGGTGGTTCAAGCACTCGCCCGTCACCAAGCGACTGCGCGAGGTCATCCGCCAACCCTACTTCATCCTCTTCACCTGCCGCCTTGCGAGTGACCGCTACGACAATGCCCGGCCGAACGACCCCGAAGGACCGTATGGCCGCAACGGCATCCTCGACGCGGCCGGCTACAACCTGCACTGGATTTGGCACGTCATGCGCTCCCAGCCGGTCGAGGTCACGGCCACGGGCTACGAAGGCGTACCCACGAACACCAGTACCATCACCATCCGCTTCGCCAACGGCGGTATCGGTACCTCGATCTACAGCGTCGTGGGCGCCGGCGGCATCCTGCCCAAGCACTACGCCGAGGTGCTGGCCGGCGGGGTCAGCGCCGCCACGCTGCGCTTCGGCAACCTCGTCTTCGAAGGCACCGACGAGCCGGGCATCGAGCACAACGACTACCACAACGGCTTCGATGAAGAGATGGGCATGTTTGCGCGCCTGTGCCTGCACGGCGGTCCCAGCCCGATGGACGCCTGGGAGGCCTGCATTCCGACGCTGATCTTCGAGAAGGCCGTCGAGTCGATGCGCGCCCATCGGCCGGTGCCGGTTGATGTGCGCGAGGAGTTCTATCTACCCGACGGCGAGCTCCCGGCCAGCATCGCGCACTTCGGCGATTGAGCACGCCCGACGGGTGAGCGGCGTGGAGCTACACGGACGGGCGGCCCTCGTAACCGGCGCCGCCCGTGGCATCGGCAAAGCGGTAGCCATCGCACTGGCCAAAGCCGGCGCAAGCGTGGCCTTGCTGGATAGCGACGCCGCTGCGGTGGCAGCCACCAGCCAAGCAATATCCGACCAAACCGGCCAGCGCACCTTGGCCGTCCCCGCCGACGTGCGTGTGAAGGTACAGATGGACCGTGCGGTGGCGACCACGCTCGCGGTGTTCGGTCAACTGGACGTGTTCGTCGCCAACGCCGGGGTATGGAGCCACGGGCTACTGACTGAGGTGCCGGAACGCGAGTGGGACCGGGTCTTTGCCGTGAACCTGAAAGGCGTGCTATTCGGCATCCAGGCAGTCGCGCCCATCCTGAAAGCTCAACGGCGCGGCAAGATCGTCACCATCGCCTCGGCGGCCGGCCTCAATCCGTCGTCCGCGTGGAGCGCCTATTCCATCTCCAAGACGGCAGTCATCGCCCTGACGCATGTGGCGGCCGCGGAGTTGGCCCCCTTCCAGGTGGAGGCCAACGCTATCTGCCCCGGAGCCGTGGACACCGACCTGACGCAAAGCATCACCGACCAAACCGGCGAGCGCTTCCCTCACGCGCTGCCGCCGGCGCAAGTCGCCGCTGCCGTGCTTTCGGTCATTTGCCCATTCGAGCAGACTACAACGGGCGAGGCAATCCTGGTCAGCCCGGAAGGCACTCGGACGGTATCGGTTAGCGGGGCCTAGCGCGCCTGGAGGCTCCCAGACCTACTCCACATACGGCCGCAGAGTGTCGTAGCTGGCGCGGGCGGCCTGCTCGACCGTCTCGCCCGGCCCCATCGCCTGATGAACCGTCACCCAGCCTCTGTAGCCGCCCTCCCGCAGCCCGGCAAACACCCGGTCCAGGTCCAGCCCGCGTTTGTCCGAGAGCGGTGGTTGGTCGGCGCGTACCTCCCCGCGATTGGTGCCAATCGTCATCTTGCCCCCGGGATGGATGTACCAGTTCTGGAGATACACGTTGAAAAGGTGCGGGGCCAGTTGCCGGAGCGCCTCCGGGCCGTAGTCGTCACCGCAGATCGCCAGGTTGGATGGCTCGTAGGTCACGCCAAAGTTCGGGCGGTTCACCTGCAGCACCACGTCCAACGTCTCGGCGACCGTCTCGCACATCGTGCGGATGTGGGTCTGATGCACCAGCCGCATCCCCCGCTCGCGGGCGATGTCCGCGGCGCGCTGGGTCCAGGGAATATCGTCCGCTTCCTTAATCATGACCCGCACGAGATCGCACCCGAATCGCTCGGCCAAGTCGAGATGCGGGCCGATGTCGCGCAGCGGCACTGTCGCCTGATCGTCGTTCGCAGCGAGTCCCACCGTGCCCGTACACATCGAGACGGCAAGGCCGAGATCGTCCATCAATTGCTTCATCTCGGCCACCCGCGCGGCCGGTGTGTCAACATTGGCCTGCGAGGCCCGCATCGAGATGCCCTTGTAGCCCAACGTCGCGGCCAGCTGCATCAGCGGCTCGAAAGCCATCGCCGCGCGATCCTTCCGCATCGGCGTCTCCGCAACCCGCACCGACAGCGATAGCTGCATAGCGTCCATCTGTTGCTCGTTACTCCTTACCTATTCGATTGCTACGTTGAGCGATGTGGCCAGCTCGACCAGCGATTCCCAAATGTCGTCGGCCACCGGAATGCCGTCCCGCAGGCGCGCTGCACGGGTGCGCCGCTCCGGGTCGCCCGGCGCCAGCACTTCGCTGAACCCCGGCGCCGGCGGCACGGCCCGCAGCCGGCCCGCCAACTCGCTGGTCCGCCCGGTGAAGTCGGTCAAGGGCTGGAAGAGATCGGCCCGCATGGCGACCATCGTCACGCCCTGGCGCCGCATGATCGGGCCACCGCGGGCCTCGTCCGCGTAGGCGTCCGTGCCGGTGAACATGCGACCGAGTAGCTCTACCGCCACCATCACCGCATAGCCCTTGTGCCCGCCGAAAGGGACGTGTCCACCGCCGGCGAGCAGATCGTTGGGGTCGGTCGTCGGATTGCCGTCCCGGTCAACGGCGCTGCCCGGCGGCATCGCTTCATGCCGTTCTTGCGCCAACCGGGCCTTGCTGCCGGACCACGTTGTCGTGGCGAAGTCAAACATCACCGGCGCCCCATCGTCGCTCGGAAACCCGATGGAGAGCGGGTTGGTATGCAATGCTAACTCGCGCCCGCCGAACGGTACGGCCGCCGGCTCCTCGGCGCCGTACCCCCCGGCCCAGACCATCCCGATCATGCCGTTGGCCGCCGCCAGCTCTACGTACTCCCCCAGTCGCCCAATGTGGTTTGCCTGCACGATTCCGGCGACGGCGACGTTCTGCGTGCGCGCCTTCTCGATGGCGACTTCCATTGCATACTTTGCCGCGACGTGACCGAACGTCCAGTTGCCGGTCACGAGCGCACTCGTTGGCGTCTCGCGCAGCAGAGATGGCCATTCCGTAGGCACGATCCAACCGGCGTTGATCGCCTCGACGTACCGGGGCAGGTGGACGACGCCATGGGTCTCCACGCCGCACAGATTGGACGCGACTAACGCCTCGGCCATCCGGCTGGCATTGCGCTCGTCCGCGCCCGCAGCCAATAGCAACGCGCGGGTGAGCGCCGACAGTTCATCGGCCGTCTTGGTTGGCATGGCTTGCGTCTCCGACGATGATTTCAGCGCGAGGCCGCAGCGACCGGCACGTGACGCGCCGGAGCCGCACCACAGAGTACCAGAGGATGACCACCGTTGCTGTATCACCTCGCCGCGAGGCAGCCGGCCCGATGTACACTCAGGGCCGGACAGGCCGGCGCGGGCCAGCCGGCGGCAGTCTCCGGTGAGGAGGGTACGGCTATGTTCGATAAGCACCGGCAGCGGCGGGTGATCTACAACGACGACGCCGACCAACGCTACTCGCAATTCTCGGCCTCCTACGGCTACGACATTACCGACGAGCAATCCTTCGTCAACGCACGGACCACGCCGACCTTCAATACCCACGTTGACACCTACGTCTGGTGCGTCGGCAACGGCGCCGACCCGCCATGGGCAGCAGCGGGGCACAACGTCCACCCGTGCCTCGGCTCCAACGAGCGTGCGGCCGACCTGATCGTCGAAGCCTGCCACGCCCAGGGGATGGAGGTCTGGGGATCACTCAGGATGAACGACATCCACGACTCCTTCAAGGCCGCGTCGCTCGCGGAGACCTCCGAGCCGATCAAGGCCGAGCACCCCGAATACCTCCTCGCCCCGGAGCGCAACCGCGACCTACCCCGCGAGCTGATCGAGCAGCATCTCTGGTCGGCGCTGAACTTTGCCCGGCCCGAGGTGCGCCGCTATCGGCTGGACTACATCGAGCGCAACGCCGCGGCCCACGACTTCGACGGCTACGAGCTTGATTTCACCCGCTTTGTCTGGTGCTTCCCTCCCGGCCAGGAGCGCGAGTGTGCGCCGCTGATGACCGACCTGATCCGCCAAGCGCGTGTACGGCTGGATGCCATCGGCACCCGCCGGCAGCGCCCCTATACCTTCGCCGTGCATGTGCTGGACTCGCCGGAGGTGTCGCTCAACCTCGGGCTGGACGTGGAAGCCTGGCTCCAGGAGGGGCTGATAGACGTGCTCGTCGTGGGGCTTGGTTACATGCCCTACGTGCTGCGCCTCGACGAGTGGCTGGCCCTGGGCCGGCGCTACGGCGTCCCCGTCTATCCCTCGGTCAACACGAACACCTACACCGGCTGGTGGAAGGAGCATTTCCAAAGCGTTGCAGCCTTCCAGCAAGCCGTGCGAGCCAGTTCCGCGCACTTCTGGCAACAGGGAGCCGATGGCCTCTATCTCTTCAATCTGTTCTGCCAGGAAGATCGCCGGTTAGGGCCGATGTCAGCCAACGATCTCTACCGCCCGCTCAAGGAAATTGGCGATCCCAGCCTGCTCGTCGGCCTCGACAAGCTCTACGCCATCCAGCCCACCGCCGACAGCGGCTTCTGCCAGCAAGGCTCGGAGGCCGCCCCGCTGCCCATCGTTTTGGATCAGGTCGAACGAAAGCTCCCCTTGCACGTCGGCCCCGATGGTGGTGATCCAAACGCCCAGTGGACCCTCCACCTCCTGACCACCGGCGGCAGCGACATCGCGCCGGTCTGGGTGCGGCTCAACCACACGCTCCTGCCGGACCCGACACGCGAGGGCCAGTGGTTCCGTCTGTCGGTGCCGCCCGACGTGCTCCGTTCGGGGTCCAACCAACTCACCATCTGGTGCCAGGCAGACGCGACCACCACCGCCGACCCGCTCATTGTCCATCGAGTGTTCGCCGCCGCGGAATACGATAATCCAGCTTGAGGTGAGGTGCGAGGATTAAGCGGCTAGGCTCCTAGCAGAGCAATGACCTGCCCCAAGTAGGCCACTGCGGCGCGTGCTTCACTCTCCGTCAACGGGTTATCGCTATTTCTCACTTCTTCTTCGGACTCGTGCATAAATATATTTCTTCTCCGCTCGCGCATGCGGTCCAGGTGATCGAACTGTTTCCTGCTGATGTAGTCTTTCCCAGCAGCCATCTCCATCAAGGGGTATAGGTCTAATTTCTGATAGTTGTTTGGCTTCAGCGGATTTCCCAGGATTCTCCTCAATGCGGTCTCCAAGGCAGTCACGGCCTCTCTATAGGCAGAGAGCGGTTCCCCCTTATGAATATTGCGCCAGGCGTCGCCCATGACCTCGGGCACCACGTCACCTAACTGTTTTGCAAGTCTGTCATTATCAGATTTACGCCCATCTTGTTCATCTTCCAGATACAATCCGAGCTTTGCCACCTCCCTGTGCAATCTATCTATCGTTTTCTCGCTATCTTCCTTTGCTTCTTCATGGGCTACTCGACGAGCCTCCTGAACTTCATAGCGATGTTGCTTTTTATTTTCGCCGATTTGCGACCTAAGTTGCTTAATCGTCTCATTGGCACCCTTCAACTCATCTTCTGCCTTCTTGTGTTTTTCAACGGTGGCACGCTGCTTTTCATTGGCAGTATTCGCTCTTTTTCGCTGGCGCTTTACTTCACGCTTCTCGGCTTCGAGTTCCATATCATGGTTTTTCTTGGCAGCAGCCAATGCTTGCTCATGTTGCTCTTGGGCAGCACCCAACTTCTGATTAAGTTCCTCAATACAAGAATCATGTGCAGTCAACTCCTCAGTAGCGGCCGCCTCATCCTTGGCCGCAGCTACCGCTTGCTCGGGCCCCTCAATACGGGATTCACTGACTGCTGCCGGCTTATTCTCAATCTCGTCTCTGTCTAACTCGTAGAATTCGCAAAATCGGCATAGATATGAGACCTGTAACGGGAAATCTGCTTTCTCAAGCGGCGCATTCGCGGCTACATCGCTAAGATAGTCCCTCATTGACGAAATGCTATCGCGAATGGCTGTGATATTGTTTTCAAAATCTTCTTGAGTGAAAGAGATCTCTTGCATTTCACCGCTATCAAGATACTCGATTCGCACTGTGATATCCGACTCGCTTACTCCATAAACTTCTCGCATATACAGGGCATATACCCGAGCCTGATCAACATCATCATCGTGCTTTTTGCCAGTCTTCCAATCAACGACCATCCAGGTTTCATCAGCCTTTCGGTAGATCAGGTCAGGCACAGCGTAGGTCTTGGTGCCATCAATGCTGAAGGGGGTAGAATATTCAATGTCCCCGACCTCAGTTTCGCGGGCTGTTACTGCCTCTCGAAAGCTCTCGGAACTAAGTAAGTTTCCGAGGCACGTCTTTATCTGATCTGCTGCCTCGGCAGCCTCGTCCTTCCCAATACCATTGCCGTAGTAGAACTCGCGGAATATCTGCCACCGCTTGGGCGAACGCTCCCACTCTGATCTATCAATGTCCTGCGACCGTTCCCAGACTCGCCTCAGACGCCTGCGTACAATACCGTATAGGTCCTCGGCCGTGGGCACTTCTCCGCCGGACCGTGCCCGGAGTATCGCGGCGGAAGCAGCCTGGTGGACGACAGCACCGACCTCCATTGGGAGACTGATGAGGTTCTTGAGTCGATACGCTTGGCGGGCGCTCTCTGGCGCAGCAATATCCCAGCCGTTGTGGGAGGCATAATAATGATAGTAGTATTTACGCGGACATTCCCGGAACATCCTATGTCGGCTGTACGACCAAGAGAATGTCGGGTGCTCGCGATATTCGTAGGGCATAGGCCTCCCCCAGACGCTATGCAGACCCCCGTGGAGCCAATAACGATTAGTCCGTGAGATTAGCCATTCGCTTGCGGATTGTCAAGGTTTGGTACTGTAGCGGTGGGTTGGAGGTGCGAGGATGAAGCAACCGCTCCCGCCGCAGGTTATCGAGGCGCTGCGCGGCTTCGATAGCCCCACGATTGCCAACGCCATCGAGTACTTCGGCGTGCGCGATCCGACAGCCGGCTATGCCAATAACGAGCTGCGCTGCCAAACACCCGAAATTGCCGTGCCGATGGTCGGCTACGCGCTCACTGCTACCGCCGACGGCACCACACCCGGTGACACCAGGCCGTCGCGCGTTGACGAATGCATGGTGCGAATCGCCGCGGCGCCCAAACCGACCGTCCTCGTCATCCAGCACGTCGGACCCGACCGCCGGCGGGCCTGCAAGGTGGGCGATATGTTCTGCACCATCGCGCAGCGGTTCGGCGCCGTCGGTGTCGTTACGGACGCCAGCGCACGCGACCGCGCCGGAATCCGCCAACGGACCCCCGACTTTCACCTCTTCACCACCGGCTGGGTCGTCTCGCACGGGTATCCCGCCTACCTTGAATTCGGGACGACCGTCTCGATCTGCGGCATGACCATCGCGCCAGGCGATCTGCTCCACGGTGACGCCAGCGGGCTAGTCTCCATCCCGCTCAACATTGCCGAGGAGTTGGTCGAGCGCGCCGCAGCCGTGCGCCAGGAGGAGGCCGACTACTTTGCCTTCCTCGAAAGCGAACACTTCACCATGGATGAATTGAAGCGCCGTATCGTCCCACAACAGTTTCGGTGAGTTCGGACCGGAGGCTGGTCCGCAGGAGACTTTGCAAGACAGTCACTCCCGGGCACACGGGAATCCACGTCCCCCTGCCGGAACGGAGAGCGCCTGCGCGAGTTGCTAGACCGCTACCGGGTGCGGTAGTCTGCCGGTCAGTCGCCTTTCCCGGTACGACAGCCCCCTACTCCGTGTTCTCTGTGCTCTCTGTGGCAAGAAAAGAAGGAGCGTCGGATGGTACGCGAACGGTATCGTGCAGCCCTGATCGGTTTGGGACGGATTGCCGACACCATTGACGACGAGGTGACCGGCACCGGCTGGTTCGTGCCCTTCAGCCACATGGGCAGCTACATGGACGTGCCCGAGGTGCAGGTTGTCGGTGGTGCGGACCTCCACCCCCAGCAGCGCGCCTGGTTCGGTGAGCGCTGGGGGATGGGCCCGGCCCACCTCTACGAAAGCTACGAGGAGCTCCTCGAACGTGAGCGCCCCGACATCGTGAGCGTCTGTACGTCGGCAGCACCGCGCGCCAAGGTGGTGCTCGACATCGCCCGCATGGTGCGCGAGGGACGCACGAGCGTCAAGTGCCTGTGGGTCGAAAAGCCCATCGCCAACTCCCTCGCCGACGCCGACGCCATGGTCGCCGCCTGCCGCGAGGCCGGCATCGTCCTGCTGATGAACGCCATGCGCGCCTCCGACGTCTACTACCGCCGGGCGCGGGCGCTCATTGACGCCGGCGCCCTCGGCAAGATGCTCCAGATCACCACCCACTCCGGTGGCAACGTGTCCCACATGGGCACCCACATATTGGGCGCCATGTGCCTCCTCGCCGGTGGCAGCGAGCGGGTCTCCTGGATCGTCGGCGAGGTCGAGAGCGACGAAAAAGCCGCCGGCGACGTGGACTTCGCCGCCAACGTCTACCTCGCCTTCGAGAACGGTGTCCGCGGCTTCTGTCGCATGTTGCCCAGCGGCCCGGCCAACTGGATGATTGACGCCATCGGCGAGACCGGGCGTATTCACGTCCGCAACGTGGACGCAGGCTACGAGTGGGAGGTATGGCGCATGGCACCCGCGGTCGAAGGGGAGCGGCCAACCCCGGTGCGCCACGTCTTTCCCCGACCACAGCGCATCTGGAGCGCCGGCGTCGGGCAGGTGAAGGACGCCATCGCCTGTATCGAAACCGGCAAGACACCCAACTGCTCTGGCGAGATGGCCGTCCATCTCTTGGAGATCGCCATTGCCATCCGCGAGTCCCACCGCCGCGGCAACGTGCGTATTGACCTGCCCCTCACCGACCGCAACCAGGTCTTGCGCTCCTCCGAGACCTTGCACGGCGACCAACCCCGCATCATCAGCGGCGGCGAACGGCCACCACCGACGCACCTGCTCGCCCAGATCGCCCGCCGTGAAGGCATCGGCCGGCGCCGCCCCGTGTCATAATCGTTCCCACTCGTCATTGCGGCGCCGGCCGCAATCCAGGCGGGAGCATCCCCGGCGGGTGCCCTGGCAAGGGTAGGTCCGGGCCAAGCCGTAGGGGGGCGTCATTCCGGCGCAAGCGGGAAAGACCGTGAAATGTCAACATAACCCAGCTACCTTGCGCTCCATACCGACAGAGCGGCCGAGACTGCCACCGAGTACGATGATGTACCGCCCAGGAGACAGCGATGATTGATTGGAGTGCCATCCCTCGTCCCGACTTTCTCCGCGGGGATCGTCGTGTCGCCTATCGTGACCCGGCCGGCCACTATCACGACGGCGTGTTCCGCGTCTTTCACTCCCGGGTCATCCGGTTGACACCGGACCGCTACGATTGGCGCGTAGCCGTCACCGAGAGCCGCAATCTCGTTGACTGGACCGAGCCGCGCGTGATTACTCCCCATGGTAGCGCCGATGAGTACGCCAGTCCGGGCAATGTCATCCGGCACAACGGACGTTGGCTTATCTGCCTCCAGGTCTACTCGCTCGATCACGAGCCGAGCGGCCGCTCACCGCGCATCGCCACGATGGCCAGCGACGATCTGATCCACTGGCGCGACCCGGAGATCATGCTGGTCGAAGGCCCGGATGTGCCGGTGGCCGCGATGGACCGCATGATTGATGCCTACCTCTTCCAGGACAAGGACGATGACCGCAAGTGGTGGTGCTTCTACAAGGACAAGGGGCGTGCCGACCGGCCCGGTATCGCACCCGATGGCCGGAAACGGCCGCTGCGGGGTGTCGTCGGCACGGCCTATACCTACGATTTTCGGACCTGGCGCTACCACGGCTGCTTCCGCGCCTGGGAGAACGTATGCGTCCTAGTGGATGGAGATGAGTACTTCTTGCTCCATTCCCCGCGCAACGGCATCGGCGTGCGGCGCGCCAAGGACGTGGCGCACTGGCGACCCTGCGGGGTGTGGACATTGGGCCAGGCGGATTGGCCTTGGGCGCAAGGGCGCCTATCCGCCCCCCACGTGCTCGACCTCCGCGACCGGCCCGAGGTCGGCAAGTATGTGATGTTCTTCCACGGTTCTACCCGCGCCGGTGTAGCGGAGAACGAACCGTTCGGAGAATCGAGTCTGGGGCTGGCCTGGAGCGACGACCTGGCCCACTGGTCCTGGCCATCCTAGAGGCTGACCAGCCGTGCCGGCTCAACCGTTCTTGAAGAAGCAAGATCGCAATGTCCACACTAGCTCTCGGAATCATGACCCGCCACGTCGAGCGGGACTCGCTGGCGGAGGTCGCCGCGGCCATCGCCGGCTATGGGCTGACGGCGGCGCAGCTGACGCTCGAATCGGCCGGCCTGGAGCCAATCCCCACCACGCTCGACCGGCCCACGGCCCAGCGCATCGGGGCCACGCTGCGCGACGCCGGGCTGACCGTCGCGGCCGTGTCGGGCACCTTCAACGTGCTCGACCCCGACATTGCGCGGCGCCGTGACTACCTGGACCGCTTTGCCCGGCTGTGCGACGCGCTGCCTTGGCTGGGCGCCTCCGTCGTGACCACCTGCACCGGCACGCGCGATCCGCACTCGATGTGGGCGCCCCATCCTGCGAACGGCGAGCCGGCGGCCTGGGATGAGCTAGTCGAGCAGACGGGCACGATGGTCGGCATGGCTGCCCGCGCTGGCGTCACCATGGCGTTCGAGCCGGAAACGGCCAACGTGGCGAGCAGCCCGGCCAAAGCGCAACGTCTCCTGGAGAAACGTCTCCTGGAGACGATCAATTCGCCGCACCTGGGCATTACGCTCGATCCGGCGAACTTCTTCCGGCCCGCCGACCTGCCCCGGATGCGCGAGGTGCTTACAGACGGGCTGCGGCGCTTGGGGCCGGCCATCGACTTGGCCCACGCCAAGGACGTGCTCCCGCCGGGGCCGGGCGAGGGTCACTGCCGCTATGCAGCCGCTGGCCAAGGGCGGCTCGACTACCCGCTCTACCTCCGGCTCCTGCGCGAGAGCGGCTACCGCGGCGCGCTCATCATGCACAGCTTGGACGAGGCCGACGTCCCGGCCGCCGTGGCCCACCTGCACCGCGCTCTGCCGTAGCCGGCCCTCAGCCAGTACCAGCGGCGCGACGTAGGTTGATGAGCGCACCCTCGGCCCGCCGCACCAGCCGCTCCAGGCGGTTAGTGAGGGCGATGACCGTCCGATCATCGCTACTCGCCGCCTCGCCGAGCACTCTAACCCGCCGTGCCAGGGCAATCGTCTCCAACTCCACCAGTTGCAGCGCCACCTCACTGCCAACCGTCGCCAGCACTGCCGGTGGCAGGTTTTGCAGGGACGCGCTGACCTGGTCCAGCGCGTCGAGCCGCTGCAAGGCCGCCGAGCGCGGCCGCAGCACCCCGGTCAACTCGATGTGCTGCTGCAACGCCTCGCCGTAGCCGCGCAGCACCTCGCGGGCAGCGGCGTAGCCGCTCGGGTCCATGGTGCCTAGCCCGCTGGAGGTCAACGTTGAGGCGCCGGCCTCGTGCAGACGCTCCAAATCGTAGTGTTCGAGCAGGCTCTTGAGCCGGGGAGCGGGTGCCGCCCCGGCATCCTGCTGCTGGAGCGTCGCCGCCGGCCGGTCCGCCGCCGGCTGCACGGGCGCCGGTGCCGCGTCCCGTGGCGGTGCCCCGATGCTCGCCACCAGGCTCGTCACGACCAACACGGCCACGCAGCCGACCAGCCACAGCCCAGCCGTCCGCAGTCGTCCACGCACAACTCCGCCTCACTCGCCCCCCTATGGCCCCCCCGCTGCGGCAGGGGGACGGTGTGTTCCCTCCTCTGTGCCACAGCACGGGGGAGGGATAGGGTGGGGGCCAGCCCTCGCTAATCTACGCCACCGGGCGCGTGCCGTGCCAGTGGGTCGGCTCGCCGTGCGGCGACTGTTATGATCCAGCCAAACGGATCAAGGAGGCCGGGGAGCAATGAAGATCACGCGCGTCGAGAGCATTCCGCTCCAGGTCAGCTTCCTGCCCGACGTGGCCCCCCATATGCACCGCTCGACGGGGAACTGGTCGCGCTCCTTCATCCAGCGCGTCGAGACGGACGGCGGGCTGGTCGGCTGGGGCGAGTCCAACGCCGGGCAATCCGTGGCCTCCGCCGATCAGCTTGTCGGCACCAACCCGGCCGCGCACCTGTTCGACGACTCCGTGGGTATGGGTATCCAGATGGCCTGCTTTGATCTGGCAGGCCAAGAATTAGGTGTGCCGGCGTACCGGCTGCTGGGACCCAAGGCCCGCGAGTGGTGTCCCTTTTCCTGGTGGTGCATAGACATGCCGGCCGAGGATTGGGTGGCACAGGTGCAGTACGCTGCCGGCCAGGGCTACCGCTCGGTCAAGCTGAAAGCCCGCGCCTGGCGCGACATCATTGCTCAAATCGCGGCGCTCGACGCGGCCGCGCCGCCGGGCTTCACGCTGGAAGTGGACTTCAACGGCCAGCTTATCGAGCCGGGGCGGGCCATTATCGTGCTGCGGGAGCTGGAGCAGTTCGAGCGCCTGGCGATGTTCGAGAGTCCTATCCCCCAGGAGGACGCCGAGGGCTATCGCCAGATTCGCCGCCACATTTCCCGCACGATGGCGCTCCACATCGGCACACCGCCGGTGATGACGGTCATCCGCGACGACCTCTGCGATGGGTTCGTGATGGGCGGCGGCCTCTCGGAGATGCTCGCCCGCGCCGCCACCGCCCACACCGCCGGGATGCCCTTCTGGTTTCAGTTCGCCGCGACCGGCATCGGCATGGCCTTTACGTGCCACTTGATCGCTGCGCTTCCGGGAGCCAGTTGGCCCAGCATCGCCCTCGCCGCCCTGCGCCCCGAAGACTATCTCTGCACGCCGCTGACCGTGCGGAACGGGTTCGTCCGCGTGCCGGAGGCACCCGGACTCGGCGTGCAGATTGACGAGGCGGCAATCCGCCGTGACCAAGTACCCGCCGACGCCTCCTCGCTGGTAGACGACTACTTTGCCCAGCGCCGCGTGCTCCGCATTCGCTGGGCCGACGGCACTTCCTGGCTGTTCGGCGACGACCGCGAGTACCGGCGCATGTTCGACGCCGGTCAGCTACCGATCTTCGAGCGAGGCGTCACGCTGGAGAGCATCGAGGACGACGGGAGCGCGGCGTTCGCGCGGCTACACGCCCGCGTCGCGCACGGACCCACACCCGAATAGCCAATCATCGTGGCGGCCGCCGCCAAAGAGCACGCCGGGTGTGGAACGCGAGAGGAGTCCGCGACATGGCCGACGACCAACAGGCTGCCGCTGCCTGGCGCGAGGCGGACCTGCGCCACGTCTTGCACAACGGCACCAACCTGCTCGATCACCTGGAGCGCGGCCCGCTCGTGTTCGTCCGCGGAGAAGGCGTGCGGCTGTGGGACGCCGACGGGCGCGAGTATCTGGATGCCACCTCCGGCCTGGCGAACTGCAACCTCGGCTACGGCGAACCGGAGCTGATCCAAGCGGCCGCCGACCAACTCGCCCAACTGTCCTTCGCTCCTAGCACTGGGGGGATGGCCAATCCGCCCTACGTCATGCTGGCGCAGCGCATCGCCGGCCTGCTTCCCGCCGACCTCTCCCGCGTCTTCATGACGACGACCGGCTCGGACGCGAACGAAGCCGCCTTCAAGCTGGCCCGTTGGGTCAATCATCTCGAAGGACGCCCGGAGAAGCACAAGATCATCAGTCTGCTCCAGAGTTTCCACGGCAATACGCTGGCCACCACGGCCGCGACCGGGATGTCCGTGCAGTGGTCGGTCGGCGCGCCGCTCCCGCCGGGCTTCCTGCACGTCGAGCCGCCGTTCTGCTATCGCTGCCCCTGGGATGTCGGCCGTCGCAACGACCACTGCTGCCTGCTCGGGATCGAGGCCCTCGAAGCGCTCATCCAACGCGAGGGGCCGGATACCGTCGCCGCGATTGTCGCCGAGCCGGTGCTGCAAGCCGCCGGGGCGCTCGTTCCGCCGCCGGAGTACTTCCCGGCCGTGCGCCGCCTCTGTGACCGCTACGGCATCCTCCTGATCTACGACGAGGTGGTGACCGGCTTCGGACGCACCGGCAAGCTCTTCGGCCTGGAGCACTTCGACGCCATGCCCGATATGGTCTCGATGGCGAAGGGCCTGGCTGCCGGGCACTTCCCGGTCGGCGCCCTCGCGTTCCGCGAATCGCTCTTCGAGCGCCTGCTCGCCGCAGCGCGCGCAGGCGCCGGACACGTCTTCTACCACACCCATACGTTCTTCGGGAACCCGGTCGCCTGCGCGGTCGGCCTGAAAGCCATCGAGCTACTGGAGCGACGCGGGCTGGTGCAGCACGTCGCGGCCGTCGGAAAGCGCCTGCTGGCCGGGCTGGAGACCCTGCGCGACACGGGCATCGTCGGCGACGTTCGCGGGATCGGGCTACTCGCCGGCGTGGAGCTGGTCCAGAACCCGGCCACCGGCGCGCCGTTCGAACGCGATCTTGGCGTCGCCCGGCAGGTCTACCGGGAAGCGGCCGAGCGGGGCGTACTCGTGCGGGCCAGCGCATTCGGCGACGTCATCATGCTGACACCGCCCCTGATAATGACCGCCGACGAGGTGGATCAGGTTGTCACTTCCTTGCGCGAGGCGCTGACAGCCGTCCGCGAGCGGCTCTGAATCCCTCGGCCCCAACCCACGCCGGTCCATGGTCACATCGGACGGTTCTTCAGGATGTTGATGCCGATGATGACGTTCCACAGGACCCAGAGGAAGTAGCAGTACCGCACCACCGTCATCGCCGTCTCTGCGAGGTCCAGGTCACTGCCGCTAGCGACCCGGACAATGAGTGCTCCCAGCGCGACGACTGCCGCGAGTGCCGCGACGACGCAGGCAGGCCGATTGTAGTCGCCGCTGGTCGCCAGCCCAACGCTCAGCGTGAGGTAGCCCAGGGCAGCCGTAAACGTGCAGATCAGGCTTATCCCCAACTCCGCCGTATACACCGGGACCATGGACTGGAGCGCCTGCGGCGACTGATACGCCGTATCGGCCAGCATAATGCTGATTCCTTGCGAGAATATCCAGCCGATGACCGTAATCATCAAGAACAGCACGCCGTAGCGGGCGAGCGCATCTCCAAACCCATCGTCCCGGATGACCGCTTGGAGCGCGAACAATCCGTACAGGGCTATGCATAGGCCGAGCGTGACGAGCAGCAATGCGCTCTTGCTCCACGCAGCGTTCGAGGCCAAGGCGCTAATCGAGGCTACGGCATCGACTGAAGGCGCGCTGTCGATCAGCAACCCGCCCGGCACGAGCAGGAAGAACCCGAGCGCCACCACCGGCCCGGTGAAGAACGACCATGCGCCCATCCTGGAGACAGCTATCCTCCTCATGATTCCCTCCCCATGTGACCGAAGCTACCAGTAACATAATCACTGGCAGTGTATTTGTCCACACGGGGCACAGCATTCAGTGAGTCCGTACCACGGTGAACGGCGAGGAGGTCAACGTGGCAAACGAACGGCCCAACATCCTTTTCATCATGACCGACCAGCAGCGCGGCGACTGCCTCGGCCTCGACGGTCATCCCGTCCTCAATACGCCCAATCTCGACTACCTGGCACACTCCGGCACCCTCTTCCGACACGGTTATTCCGAGACGCCGAGCTGCATCCCCGCCCGGCGCACGGTCATGTCCGGCCAAGCGCCCGCCACGCACGGCATGGTCGGCATGACCGGCGGCGTGGACTGGCAGCCGGCCGCGACCCTCGCCGGCGAGTTGTCCGCTGCCGGCTATCAGTGCGAGATGATCGGCAAGCTGCACCTCTGGCCCAACCGCAAGCGCTTCGGCTTCCACCACATGCTGCTCGCCGATAGCACGCGCGGCAAGGTCAACGACTACCTCGACTGGCTGGGCGGCGCCGTGCCCATCGAGCGCTGGGCGATGGCCCACGGCGTCTCGCCCAACGGCTGGCAAGCCCGCCCCAACCACCTGCCGGAAGAGCAGACGCACACCTTCTGGTGCATCTCCCAGGCTATCGAGTTCCTGTCCAAGCGCGACCCTACGGTGCCCTACTTCCTCAACGTGTCGTTCATCGACCCACACCCGCCCTTCACCCCGCCGCAGTTCTACTACGACCGCTACGCCGGCCGCGACCTCGGCCAGCCGGCCATCGGCGATTGGGCGCCGCAGTTCCCCGCACCGCAAAAGGGCTTCGATCCCGAGGGCCGGATGCCCCGGCGCCAGCAGCTACGCCTCGACGACGACACCATGCACTACTGCCGCGCCGGCTACTTCGGTCTCATCAACCACGTGGATACGCAGATCGGTCGCCTGCTGATGTACCTGCGGGACGAAAAGCTGCTGGAGGAAACCTTCATCCTGTTCACCTCGGACCACGGTGAAATGCTTGGCGACCACAACATGTTCGCCAAGACCCGACCCTTCGAGTCGTCGGCGCGGGTGCCGTTCCTCGCCCGCGCCCCGATGAACATGAGCTACCCACGCGGAATCGTGACGGATCGCCCCGTCGGCTTGCAGGACGTGATGCCGACTCTTCTCGACGCCGCGGGCCTGCCCATCCCACAGTCGGTCACCGGCCGCAGCGTGCTGCCGTTGATGCGTGGCGAGGACGTGGCGTGGCGCGCGGCGCTGCATGGCGAGCACGCCGGTCAGTACGATCCCGACGACGCCAATCACTATTTGGTGGACGGCCACACCAAGTACGTGTGGCACGACCAGACCGGCGAGGAGCTACTGTTCGACCTGGACCGCGACCCGCTGGAACAGCACAACTTGCTACACGAGGACGGCGCCGAGGCGCGGGTAGGGCCGTGGCGGCAGCGGCTGATCGAGCAGCTCCGCGACCGGCCGGAAGGCTTCACCGACGGCCAGCGGCTGATCGCCGGCCAGCCGCGCCCCTTCCTCGTCCCCGGCGTCCCACAGCTCTGATCCCGGCGGCGGGTGCGGACCGGCTTATCGGAATTCGAGACTCTCCAGCGTTGGGCGCGGCTCGTCAAAGTCCCGGCCGGCAGCGCGAGCCGCATCCCGCCGTGCCAGCCAATCGTCTACCGCCTGTCCCAGGCGCTCGCCGGCTTCTTGTCGGCCTTCTTGCCGACCTTCCTGCCGGGCCTGTTCGAGCCGCTGCACGCGCCAGTCTTCCAGCATCCCCGTCAGGCTCATCATGCCCCCTCCGATCTCCGCCACAAACACCGCGACCACGGCGGAACCGATCCCCGATGGTGTCGGGCGCTACTCCTGGTCGCTCGCGCGTAAGCGGGAATCCAGCCCCTCTCCACGCGGGAAGAGTGCCGGGGGTGAGGGCAACCTCGCCGTAACTCTAGCCGAGGTCCGCCAGGTCTACGATCCGGCGCTCGCGGATGGAAGTGAATGCACCGATAGCGAGCGCCGTGGCCAGCAGGCCATCCTGCGCCGTTGCGCCCGTCCTGATCGGCCGACCCTCGCCGACGCTGGCTGCAAACTCCCGCATCAGCGCGCGGTAGCCGGTGTAGTCCTCTTGCTCCTCCGGCGCAAGCTGCTCGACCGTCGTTGACTCTCGGGTCTCTTTGCCGTCCCCCAAGGTCAGTCCCGCGAAATAGCCGTAGATCGTCGCGCTTTTTCCCTGGCCGTCAAAAAGCTGGTAGAACGACTTCTTGACGTGGTGCGCCGGGCCGAAGTCGCCGATCACGGCGGATGCCGTGCTGCCGTTCGCGTAGTAGATCGTGCAGACGGTGCTATCAATCAGGTCGGAACCCGCGTGGGTGAACGCCCCACCACCGGCGGCGATAGCGACCGGCTCTGCATCATGAAAGTACGAGAGCAGGTCGAACGTATGCACCCCTTGGGAGAGGACGTTAGCTCCGCCCCGGTCCGGCGACTGCGCCCACAACGCATCGCCCCAGCGCGGATCAATCATCTGCCCGGTCGAAACCAGCGATTGCGGGATAAAGGCTTTCGCCCGCGTCACGAGCGGGGCAAGGCGCGCCTGAAAGCCGACCATCAGCTGCACGTCGTTCGCCGCGACGGCCTCGACTATCCGCTGCGCCGCCGCCACCGTCAGCGCCAGCGGCTTCTCGATGAGAATATGCTTGCCCGCGTTGGCCGCCATGACGGCATACTCGGGGTGCGAGTCGTGGTGCGTCGCAATGACGACGGCTTGGATCCGCGGGTCCTCGATGGCCCCGCGGATGTCGGTGCTCACGGTGCCGGTGCCCACCGCCGCTTGGAGCGCGGCGGCCTTCTCCGGCGCCGTATCGGCAAACGTGACCACCTCACCCAGACCAAGCGCCGTCAGATTGCGAGCATGGATTGTCCCCATCCCGCCGCACCCCACCACCGCCACCTTCACAAACGTCATCGTCACTCACCTCTTTGCCACCCTAAACCTAGGCACTCCGACGCAATGCTCACCTAAGGCATTCCCCAGAGTCCGCTATCACTAGATAGCGACGTGCCGCTGCATAACGGAGCGGCCGAAGAGGGGATGGCAACTTCTCCCACCATCGAGCTAGTTCGGCAGGATGCCGTTGTCCGCCAAGACCTGGCGTAGCTGCGCCATCGCCTCGTCGGAGAGCGGCTCGAACGGCGGATGTACCCACCGCTTGCAGATACCGAGCAACTCCAGCACCGCCTTTTCTTCCGCGGAGGTCTCCGTGTTGCGCCGCGGCGGGAACTGCTTGATGATCTTGATGAGCGCAAAGGCCTTCTCGCGGGCCTCTGTAATCCGCCCCTCCTGCCAGAGCGTGTGGACCTCGCTGTGCTGCTTGGGGAAGCTGGAGGCCGTGCTCATTGTGCAGCACTGCACGCCGAGCGCCAGGTAGGCCAGGTGATTGCCGCCCCCGGCGCCGAGCACCTGGAACGATTCGCTGTTCAGCATCGCAATGCCGGTCATCTGGGTGAGGTCGTAGCCGCCGATCTTCATGCCGGAGATATTCGGATGCTGCGACAGCTCGGCGACGGCCTCTACCGTCGGCTCCAGCGCCCGCGCCGGGTTGCTGTAGAGCCACAACGGTAGCGGCGACCGATCCGCCATCGCCGACCAGTAATCCACGCTCATGCTCGTACTCATCTTGCGGTCGGTCGGCAGCAGATGATAGCCCTGGATTGGTAGGTGCGCCGTCTCGTCGAAGAACCGGTACACTTCGGACATCACCGGGTCGCTGCATCCTACGATCAGCGTCGTCCGCCCCTGCATGTGCTCGGCGATGATTTTGGTGGCTTCAACTCGATGCGCGTGCGGCATCGTGAAGTTCTCGCTCCCCGAACCGAGCACCCATAGACCGGCCAGCGGATTCTCGAAAAGATAGTCCAGCAGCCGCGCGTAGCCCTCTCGATCCGGGCTGCCGTCCTCGTGCATCGGGCTGACCAGTACCGGCATCACACCATTCAACATCGTCACGTCGTCCTGCTCCTTTCTGTCTTGTCCGCCCCCCTATGGCCCCCCCGCTCCGCAGAGGGACGAGGTGCAAGGCGACCGCCGCGCCGGGGGGCCGCATTTTCCCTCCCCCGTCGCAACGGGGGAGGGCTAGGGTGGGAGCTAACTCGCACGCTCGAACGCAAAGCTATACAGCTTGGCCTGTCCGTAGAGCCGGAAGCGCAACTGAATCCGCTCCACCTCCACGCCGGCGAGCGTGCGGTGCTCCCGCCAGCGCACCGGCAGCCGCACACCGTCCGTGAGTACCCGCTGGCAGTCGTCCGCGCCATAACCGGGCAGCGGCTCCCCGGTCGCGGCGTCTACGATCTCCACCGTCACCCAACTGCGGTACGGCTCCGGATCGCCGACGTTCACGACCAGAGCGCGCTCCTGGGACTCACGCACGGCGATAGGCACCGTCGTAACGGTAGCCGGCACCAGCCGGTCAATCGAGCGCACGTCCACAAAGCCGTCCAGGCGCAGCGTCGCCAAACCCGCCCGCGACGGGTAGACAATCCCACTGCTAGGCACGCCCAGGTCCTCCGTGAACTTGCGCGGCGTATTCTGGGCCGGCCAGCCTTTCCACTCGCTCCCGTTGCCGGAGTAGAAAATCCAAATCTTGTCGTCGTGGACGATGGTCTGGCTGCTGGATGCAATCCAGCCCGCGTCCCACTCGTTGGCCTCGCCCCGCGCCACAATCGGCCGGTGCGGCTGCAACCGCTCAAACTGCTCGCCATTCCGGCTGACCGCCAGCCGCAACTCGCCGGTCAGCGCGTGAAACCAGTCGTCGTAGCGCCCGAACTCGTAGAGCATCAGATAGTGCCCCTCGTAGGGCAGCACCGAGCAGAAGTGCAGCTCGTCCTCCGGGCCGGTGTCCGTGTCCAGCACCGGATTCAGCGTGCTCGGCGTAAGGTCTTCGAGCGTCGGACCGCAGGCCAGCCCTATCTTGCGGACGTGCTCCCGGCCGTCGTGCGTCGGCTGGATGAGCTGGCCGTACCACTTGTAGCGGCGGTTGGGGTCGGGGTCCTGATCGTCACGGAGCGGCTGGCACGGGTCAATGCCGTGGCCACCGTACAGCCCATGGTCGGGGTCCACGTCCACCGGATCGCTCCACCACTTCGCATCCGGCGAGTACATCACCTTGTACCGCATCGGCGGAGCGCCCTTGGTCGCCGCCTTGAACCGCTTGTCCGGGTCCGTCTCGGCCAGGTCCAGCATCGGCCGCATCTTGGTCGAGTGGCTGTCTTTCCTGCCGCGCGTGTTGCCCAAGACGATATTGTTGTCCGTGCTCCCCAGCCACTCGTAGCGGCCGACGCGCGGCTTTGTCCAGTTGATTCCGTCGGCGCTCTCGGCGTAGCCCTCCTGCCAGTTGCGCTCCCGAATGTGCCCGATCCCCGAGTAGATCATCTTGAACAGCCCATCCGCCGGGTCGTACATCACCCCGCCGGGCCACGGCCGCGCCTGCATGGAGTCCCACTCGTCGAGCTGCCCCAGCGCCAGGATCGGGTTGTGCGGGCACTTGGTCGCCGTGTTGACGACCTGTTCGGCACCATCCAGCGCCATTACTTCCTGAAGGTCCACGAAAAGCACCCGCCGTGAACTGGCTGTGTCTAGCGCAATCGTCATGTACCGTCCTCTTGCTGCGAGATAGTCTGCGGACTGTCCCCACCCTGACCCTCCCCCGTTGCAACAGGGGAGGGAACACGCCGTCCCCCCGCCGCAGCGGGGGGACCATAGATAGGCCAGTGCTGATCGCCACGCAAAACCGTATGATGATACGCTTAACTCACTCGCGCAAGCCACAACTGCCGACAGAGACTGGACCCAAACGCAGCACGCCGCGCCAGCGCAGCAGTCCGACGCCCAACAGGAGGAGCTATGGTTCGGATGGCCCTGATCGGTTGCGGTGTGAACGCCGCGCCCTACCTGGCGGCCGCGCAGCAACTCCCGGAGACAGCGATTACGGCCGTCGCCGACGCGGACTCCGCCCAGGTTGAACGCGCCGCCCGCACCGCCGGCGCCGCAACCCGCGCCGGTACCCTCGACGAGCTACTCAACGGCGCCGCCGAGACGTTCGACGCGGTCATTATCACCACACCGGCCGCGACTCACGCCGCCCTCGTGCAGCGCGCCGCACAGGCCGGCAAGCACGCGCTGGTCGAGCCACCGCTGGCCCCTACCGCCGGTGAAGCGCAGCAGGTCACCGCCGCCAGCCGCGCGGCCGGGGTGCGGCTGATGCTGGCACACCCGGCCCGCTTTCAGGCCGATCACCGCGCCGTCAAGGACAGCCTCGACGACGGCGAGCTAGGCCGGCCGGGGCTACTCCGCATCCACCAGTGGTTGGCCGCTACGGACGGCGGTGAGCGGGCGGCCCACGCCGGCCTCGCGGCGCTCGACCTGGCGCTGTGGATGTTCGGTGACCTCCCGACTCACGTCTACGCCGTCGGGCGACCGTCTCAGACGACCGGCCTCGCCGCTGCCGAGTACGTGCAAGTCCACCTCGGATTCGCCAGCGGCGGCATGACGCTCATTGACCTGGCCCACACGCTGCCCACCGGCGATGGCTACGACTCGCTGACGCTGATCGGATCGCTCGGCGCCGCCTACGCCGACACGCACCACAACGTGCAGCTACTGTACGGCGGCGGCCATGCCCAGGCGGTGCGGACCGAGCCGGACGAATCGGTGGCCGCACTGGTGCTGGCTGAGTTCGCCGCAGCCATCGCGGAGCAGCGGGAGCCGGCAGTGACAGGCGCGGACGGACACGCCGCGCTGCTGGTCGCCGCCGCCGTGGAATCGTCGTTGGCCACGGCGACGACCATGTCGCTAACGGAGGGGCGCTATGAGCGCGCCTGAGCCACTGCGCGTCCTCGTCATGGGGGCAGTGAAGCACGACTACATCCTGCACGGCATGGCGGCGCACCCGCGCTACGAGCTACTCGCCGTGACCGACGATGAAGCCGCGCCCGATTGGGCACACGAGCGCAACGCGGCTACCGCCGCCGCCCTCGGCCTCTCGTATCTCCCTGGCGTATCGGCCGCGCTGGACCGCTTCCAACCGCAGGTCGCGTGCGTCACCCCGGAAGTGCCCCGCCACGCCGACCTTACCGTGCAGGCTGCCGAGGCTGGCCTGCACATCGTCCAGGACAAGCCGCTCGCGCTCAGTCTCGCCGACTGCGACCGGATTGTCGCTGCCGTCGAGCGCGCCGGCGTGCGGTTCCTGATGTGGAGCCGGAATACATTTCCCGCCATTCGCCAGGCGAAGGCGGTGCTCGCCAGCGGCAACATCGGTCAGCCGCGCGCCATCCACGTGGACTTCTATTTCGCCAAGGACGCCGGCGCCCTGCTCGGCTCCGGCGAGCCGGAAAAGATCGAGGTCAGTTGGGACGGTCTCGGAGAATTGACTCTCGAAGGCATTTACCCGCTGGCCTACCTTCACGAGTTGCTTGGCGTCACCGTCCGGCGGGTTTTTGCCCGCACCACCGCGCACTTCTTCCAGCGACACGCGGACCGCGGCGTGGAGGACTTAGGCTCGGTGACGCTGGAGTTGGACAATGGGATCGTCGGCTCGCTGTGCATCGGACGCATCGGTGAGCCGAGCCATCCCAACATCGGCGAGCTGCGGCTGCACATCCTGGGCACGAAAGGCGCGTTCGTCGTCGCCGAGCCGCGACCGGAAGTATCGGTGTATGCCCGCGGCCTCAAGCCGGGCGACTATCGCCAGCGGCGCGTGGGCCTGGACTACGAGCGGCGGCTCCTCGACAACTTTGCCGCGGCCGTTGACACCGGCGCGGACACAATGCTCACGGCCCGCGACAGCCGCGCTATCGCCGCCACCGTCCTCGCCGCTATCGAGTCCGGGCAAACCGGCCGCCCCGTCGAAGTACCGTCGTTAGGGGCATCTTGGGGGCGTGATTAATCGCGCCCAGGTCCGCACGACAAGCATTTTTTTTGAGGAGGGCCACATGCCAGCACGGACCATATTCCGCTGCACGGACGGCTACGCTTGCGACCTCGCGGCAACACCGGACGGCTGGGTCTTGGCAGCGGTAGGGCTGCCCGCCGTAGACGATCGGTTCGTCCGCAACATGGACCGCAGCCGGGAATGGGAGCACATTCGCGCTAGGTTGCACCCAGGCCGCAGCTATGCCGAGTGGGGTGCGGCCGTAGCGGGTACCGCGGCCACCTTGCAGCTCACTGTGCAGCGCGACGGCCGGACCACGACTGTGGCCACCGAGGCGGCCGAGCAGTTCTCCGGCGTCGCAGTGGTCGGCGGCACCGACCCGGCCTACCTCTGGACCGCCTATGACGGCGAGCAGTGGAGCGTCACCCTCCGACGGGGCGACGAGCAACGAGTGCTCTATCGCGGCGCGGCCGTTGCCCTCGGCCCGGCCCTCGTGCGCGACGACTCCGGCACCCTCTGGTACGCCTGGACCAGCCGTGCCGGCACAACCGACACCATCCACCTCACGCACGAAGGATCATCGGACACCATCACCTTGCCGGGGCGCTTGCCGAGCCTCACGCCGGTAGACGGCGGTGTGGCGGTCTGTTTCGAGCGCCCCGACGGTGATGCCATCGACGTCTACGGCGCAATCTGCGCTGGCGGCACGCTCCACGACCCGGCCCAGCTATCGTCGCGGCAGCCACTCAACTTTCAGCCGCGCTGCACGACCGCCGCGGACGGCCGCGTGGTGGTGGCCTGGGAAACTTCCCCGGCCTGGGGCTTCGACACGCGCGTCGAGCAGCTCCGCGAAATCGAGCTAAAGCAGTTCGACCCAACCAGCGGGCAAGTTCACCCCGGGCCGGGGACGGATGACGGCATCCTCCCCATCCCTCCCCGTGCTTACGACCGGCGCAAGGGACGTGCTGGCGGTCGCGGCATGTACCTCAACATGAACCCCTCGAACGTCCACCTCTTCCGCTCCGGCGATGACTTGTTCTGCACCTTCCGTATGTTTGCTCCGCTGCAGGAGGTACATTCGGGGGCGAAGGCACTGGGCACAAGAGACGCCTGGGACCTGTGCGTCATGCGCTGCCGCGACGATGCATGGTCCGCCCCGCAGCGCATCACCGACACCGCCGGCTTCTCGCACCATCCCTATGGTGCGGCCGACTCGGACGGGCAACTCCTGGCCGCCGTCCACTGCTTCGAGCACACCAAGTTCCCGCCGCGCGACCATCGCATCGAGGTGCTTCAAGCCAACGGTGCTTTGCCACCAATGCATGACCGCCACCGGACCTTCGCCCCCGTGCCGATCCAGCCCACCACCCCGATCACCCATACGCCCGCCTTGCCGGGTGCTCCTGATGGTCTCCGCTTGGTGTTTGGCGATCTCCACAACCACACCAACTACTCGTCCTGCTACCCGGCGCTCGATGGCATCCCCGACGACAACTTCCGCTGGCAGAAAGACATCCTCGGCCACGAAGTGCTCTGCATCACCGACCACATGCGCCTGTCGGACGCCGACTATCGGCAGCGCCTCGACGCGCTGGAACGCGAGCACACCGCCGAGCGGGTGCCGCTCTATAGCCTGGAGTGGGCACGGCCGCCCTGGCACCACTCGAACTTCTTCACCTATGACAAGCAGGTGATGAAGCGCCTTCGGCAGATCGTCCTCGCCTCCCTGGACTACAGCGAGATTTGCGAGACCGTCGCGACCGAGCTACCGCCCAACACGGTCGCGGCCATCCGCCACTGGCACGGCGATACCCACACCTTCTGCTACGACCAGCGCGTGGAGTGGGGCATGGAGGTGCTGCACGGACGCGGCGATGAAATGGCTACCGAGCCGGATATGGCCGGCCACACCTCAGCCTTCCCCTTCCCGGCCAACTTCATCGAGACCGAGGGCGCCAAGCTCGCCCTCATCGGCGGCTCGGACCACCACATGTCGCTGCTGGGGTCCTGCGTCACCGGCTTCTGGGTCTCGGAGCTGACCGGCGAGGCCGTGTTCGATGCCCTGCGGAACCGGCGGACCGTTGCCTGCGCCAACGGCAAGCTCGCGCTGTGGCTGCACAGCGACGGCGTAGCCATGGGCCAGGAAGGCACGGTGCAAGCTCCCTGCACGCTCACCGTCTCGGCCGCCGCGCCACTACCTATCGAGCGCCTGTCACTCTGGCGGGACGGCCAGTGGATCCAAGAGTTGCATGGCTTGGATTCGCAGATTCAGCACACGTTTACCGACACAGACGCCGGCCCCGGCGACCATTACTACATTGTCCGCGCCCAAACCGAGCAACCGGCAAGCTATCCCAAAGGCCCGATCATCGGCTACACGGCCCCCATCTGGCTCACGGTGCGCTAGGGCGCGTCCAGCCCCCACCCTCGCCCTCCCCCGTGGCGACGGGAGAGGGAACACACCGTCCCCCCGCCGCAGCGGGGGGGCCATAGGGGGGCCAGGTAGGAAAGAAGCATGACGACACGTGACAAGTTGCGAACGTTGCTCCTGCTCCTCCTCACGGCAACGGCCATCATCTTTGCGGCACTCACCTCGGCCGCCTGCGCCGACGATATCGCCCCAACTGGTCAACCCGCGCCGGCTCCGGCCACCACTCCCGCCACGACACCCGCACCGGCAGAGAAGGTAGCGGATGCGACCGACTCAGTGGCGGCGGCGCAATCCTTCCTCAATGCCCTGACCGCCGAGCAGCGCGCCATGGCCCTGCTGGCGCTCGATGATCCGGCGCGGCCCAATTGGTCGAACCTGCCGGCTGGCTCCTTGCGGCGCAACGGTGTGCGGATTGGCGACTTGAACGACGCCCAAGCCGCGGCCATGCATCAATTCCTGTCAACGGCCTTGAGCGCCGACGGCTACGCCACCGTCGTTGGCATAGTCGGCGCCGAAGGCGCGCTGGCCCAAACGCCGGGCGCGGCCGGCCGTCAGTGGAGCGCCGACAACTACTGGCTCGCCTTCTTCGGCGAACCATCGGGGGGTAGCAAGTGGGCCTGGCAGTTCGGAGGTCATCACCTCGCCGTGAACGTTACGGTCGTCGCTGGCCGGAACTATCTCTCTCCCACGTTCCTCGGTATTGAGCCAGCCTCGTTCACGTCCGGCGGCGCTACCGTCGCACCCCTCGACGCCCACCTCCAAGCCGGCCTCGCCCTCATCAATGCCCTCGATAACCAGGCGCGGTCGGCGGCGACAGTCACCAACCGCCCGCGTGAACTGTGGGCCGGCGCCGGCAAGGACGGCACGATCCCGCCCCTCGAAGGCGCCAAGGTGGCCGATTGGAGCGCGGCGCAACAGCAATTGCTGCTCGACGCGATCATGCTTTGGGTCAGCCTGCTCGACGCCCCCAGCAGCCAAGCCCGGCTGGCCGAAATCCGTGCCGACCTCGGCAACACGCATTTTGCCTGGTTCGGTCCGGTAGATGGCAGCGGTTCGATTTACTATCGTATCCAGGGACCTAACCTGATTCTCGAGTTCGGCATCCAGGGCAACCTGGGTAGCGATGCCGGCCACTATCATTCCATCTACCGCAATCCCACCAACGAATACGGGACAGGAGTATAGGAATGGCTGCCTGTGACTACGATCTGCTCATTCGGGCCGGGCACCTCTTCTGCGCCGCCACGGGCCTGGACGGACCGGGTGCGGTGGCGGTCCACGGCGACCGGATCGTGGCCGCCGGTCCCGACGTTGCCGGCACGGCTCGAGAAACCCTCAACTTCCCGGAGGGCCTGCTGCTACCAGGGTTGGTGGACCTCCACACCCACCCGGGACCCGCCGACTGGAAGTACGGCATTGACGCCGACCAAAACATGCTCGCGCGTGGCGCGACCACCGTGCTCTCGCAGGGCGATGCCGGCGCGGTCACGTGGCCGCAGTACGAGGCGGAGATCATCGCGCCGGCCCAAACGCGCATCCGGCTGGCAATCAACCTCGCGCGCCTCGGCGAGTCTCGACCCGGCCCGTGCTTTCAGCGCGCCGACGACGTGGACGTGGACGCCTGCGTCGCGGCGATTGAGGCCGGCGGCGAGGCGATCTGGGGCATCTCCGTCAACCTCAGCACGGCCGGCTGTGTCGGCCTCGACCCGCGCGACGTGCTGCGCGACGCGATCACGGTTGCGGAGCTTACCAACCGCCCCTTGCTCTACGGCCTGCGCCGCGAGACGACCGACTGGCCGCATTGGTCGCTGGCCGACCAACTAGCGCAGCTGCGCGCCGGCGACGTGGTGACGTATTGCTTCCATCCCGGCATCGAAGGCGGCGCCGGCTGCATCGTGCGGGACGGGCGCGTGCTCGACGAGGTCCGCGCCGCGCGCGAGCGCGGCACCCTGTTCGACGTCGGACACGGCATGGCCTCCCTCGACTTCGGCACCGCCGAGGCCGCCCTGGCCGACGGTTTCCCGCCCGACACGATCTCCACCGATGTCTACCAGCGCCACCTCGGCGCCATGCCCCAGCACGACCTGCCGCGCACAATCTCCAAGCTGATCGCCGCCGGCATGGCCGAGACCGCCGCGTTCGAGGCAGCCACCGCGCGTCCCGCCACCGCGCTCGGCCTCGCCGGCGAAATCGGCACCCTGGCGCCCGGCGCCTGCGCCGACCTCGCCGTCCTCCACTTCAATGACACCGCGCTACCGCTCGCCGACGTCGGCGGCGCCACCCGCCCCGGCGGCTGCTGGGAGCCGCTCCTCACCGTCCGTGCCGGCCAAGTCGTGCAGCCTCCTGAGGTGAGTTGAGCGGCGTTGGAGCCGCGCCCTCCAGGTACTCCCGTAGCCGCTTCCACTGGGCGGATATCCAGTCGCGTTCAGGTGGTGACTGGACCGCTGCCCAGAAGATGAGGGACGCTGCACGTGCGGCCATCAGAGCGGGGAAGGCCGCGAGTTCCGCTCCCGAAAGTCTGCGGATCTCCTGGTAACCGTCGAGAAGCGCGGCTCGATTTACAGCGTACCTCGGCTTGCCCCACGCCCCTGCCAGCACCACCGCGAGGTCGAAGGCGTAGTGCCCGAAACCGCAGTCGTCAAAGTCAATGAGGGCCGGCCGGTCACCGTCGAACAGGATGTTGCTGAAGCTCGGGTCACCGTGGACGAGGCCGTATGCTGCGGTGCCTCGGCCGATTGCATCCTCTGCCTGCCGCAGTTCTTGCTTGGCCCGCGCCAGGTCACACCTCAGCTTGGCGTCGAGCTCCTGATGACCCCCGGCGAAGATACCGTCGGCGTCACAGCGTAGTCGCGTGAATCCGGCCGGCGTCTGCCACCGCCCGGAGAAGAGGTGGAGCTTTGCAAGCATCGCCCCGACAAGCCCAAAGTGCTCCGGTGTCCGCTCGGCATTGGGGATCAGGCCGCCTTCAACCCAGGAGGCCACGGTCACGAAGCATGCGCCGGGAGCTTCCCAAGCGTAGTGACCATCCGCCAGACGCAGCGGCCGGGGGCATGGGATCACGCTGTCCGCGGCGACCGCCGCCAGCCAACGCATTTCCGACTCCACTTCCGGGCGCTCACGGCGATCCTGTGCGTAGACGCGCAGGGAGTAGGCCTGGTCACCAACCGCGACGCGGAAGGACGCATTGACAAAGTCTTGTAGCACCTCGATTGAGGCACCATTGAGGCCATACGCAGTCAAAGCGGCACGAACGATTGCCGGATCGGTCATGCGGGTTTCTGCGCCACAGTAAGCATGTGACGGAGCTCCTCTCCTACTATCAAGGCTTGCTTCCATTCCTCGGAAAACATGTCCCTATGTCTTGGTAAACACTACATTCCGGGGCGGCATAAACTGTATACACCATCGCTGTTGCTGTCAATTGAAGTACCACGTGCAGTCACAGCCGGCAGAGGCGGCTCGCCGAGGAAGCGTCGGCGCGAGGGCGCTAGGCCAGCACTTCCAAGGCCAACGAGTCCGAGGCGCTCAAGGCCGCCTCCGCTCGTTGAAGCGTCTGCACCCGCAGGTTGTGCTGAGATACCTGGTGAATCATGGGCAGGTCATCGCTGGCGAGCGGTCGTTGCTTCAGAAGACGACTCGCATTAGGGAACTCGAAGCCCACCAGATCACCGGTTTGGAGGTCAATACGCAGCAGCACGTCTGCAAGCTCAATGGTCCCGGCCGGCCGCGGCTCTCCTATCATCAGGTAGTAGGTATCCAGCGCCGGATCGTACTCGCCTCGGATATCGTCCTGGTGCTCCGAAAACGTTCGCTGCCAGCATGCTACCAAGGCGCACCATTCCTGCTCCTGTGTCATGGCTCATCCTATCCATTGCCTTAACTAAGCGCCCTGGAGATATGTTCCAGTAGTTTAGGCGATAGTCGAGATTTTTCTAGCGCCTCGAAAAAGGCCGTTAGCTCTCTCGCTATCTCCGCTACCTCTCTCACTCCCGAATGTGATCCTAGTAGCCCAGCGACGATCTGCTCCAACTCTACCTTTTCGGGCGCATAACCTCCATACAGTAAATCTAACTCTCTTTGGGAAGGATTATAGTTCTCTACTGTGATTTCCCTGGATAGCTCCACAGGATGATGCATCTTGATAATCAATTCCAATGGCCCACCTGTGTAAAACCTGGCAATGATCTCCAAATGTCCGTTGATAGGATCATAGTCATCCTCCAAGAGCAACTTGATGTGTTCCATGGTCATTCGTTCAGCCATCTTCAACTCTCCTTTGGGTTTCCGAGCACAGCGTCAACAATGCTCTCGGTAGCCGCCGCACCGCTCTCAAGGCTCAGGAAAGCTACAATGCTCGGCTAGGGGACTGGAGGCTGCTGTAAACCCGGCGACATGCCATTGCGCGGTAATCCAGGTATCGTCATGCTTCACGACACGAGCGGTGAAGTTACTGACAGGAACGACGAGACCACCAGTGTTCTCCATGTACCAGAGGAGCATAGATACCTCCCATTCGGGTGCGAATGTTGCCCGACGGTCCGTTGATACTATCCACCGAGTTTGTTGCCTCTCGTACTTATCGAATCGTCTCAAGACGGTCAGTTCACCAGAGCCGAGGTAGGAATCCCAATCTATAAATACCTCCAACTCGTTGCTTTCCCCATCCGCCCGATTGTAGCGGCAGCGGAAATGAAGAACTGCTTGGGCGTAGTCGAATGACCGTAGTGCGATACCGATAATCTGTTCATCGGTCAGCGGATCGGTATGCTGATACTGTACCCAGGCACCGGTGTTCTCGTTCTCGTCCACCTCCCGTGCAAGGAGTGTAAGGGTGTCACCTTCAAGTCGGTACGCACGAATCACTTCGTGGCTTGGAAAAGCGGCATTCCCTTCATTCGGGGCCCGAATGAGCAGTTGCACGACGATCCTGCCATCCCGGATCAGCATAGACTGCACCGGCTCACCAGAGCCAAAACTGATTAATGCGACATGTCGCGGTCGGCCTTGCTCGTTGACAACGGCAGCCAAGTACGATAGGAAACGGTATGTTCCGCCGCCCCCGCTGCGAATCAAGAGGGCCGCAGCATCGTCAATACCGTCGCCATTCAGGTCGCCAAATTCAACATGGAGCAACTCGGTCCGGACGGGACTACCGAGCCCTATCTCCTGCTTCTCGTGGACACCATCGGTCAGCTTGCCAAATCGGTACTCGGCGTTCTTGAGTTGCTCTACGGTCAGGGCCGGCCCGGCCTCCGGCGGCGCTTCCCAGTCGAACGTCTCGGTGTTGAGGCGAGCTTGCAAGCCGTATGGCCCGTTGATCCAGGTGCGATAGCCGTCGGTGAAGGCGGTCCAGTTGTCGGCCTTGCGCCACACCAGCAGGCCACCGGTGGTTTGCTGGAGGGCATCGCCGTTCTCTGGATTGAAGCGCTGGTTTTCCAGGCAGTCTCCGACCTTGTCCGGCCCTTCCGCCGCGTCAATCAGCGCCTTGAGCGTGGCAAAGCCGAGAATGAATTGACATTCGGCCGCCGTCGTTGCCGCCGGCAGCGCCAGCAGCACGAGCAACCCGGCAATGATGAGGGCTGTAAGCCTCTGCCTCACCGTGACTCCTCCCTACCTGTCGTTTGCGCCCGCGAGCATCGCAGCTCTGCGCCGCGCCCGGAGATATTTACAAATATCTTCATTTCCGCGCAAGCGGAAATCCATCTTAATCATCCTTGCATCCTGCAAATCCTGATGCTGACAATCCCCTCACTCCGGCCGCTCCTGCTATCCTGATGACCGCAACTGCCAGGTATGAAGAGTTGCGTGGGAAGCGGCTACCATGTCCCAATTGCTCGCCGCCCCGGAACAAGCAACCCCGGAGTGGCTGACGACGGTGCTCCGCCAAGATGGACAGTTACCTAGCGGCCACGTGACCGACGTCCAAGTCACTTCTACTGAGCCAACATCCGTTTGGAAGCTCTCCCACCTGCAAGTGCGCTACTCCGCCGATGCACCACCATCAGCACCGGAGCACCTGATCCTGAAGCTGTCCAAGCGCACCGGTCAACACGGCGATACGCGCTTCTAGGCCCTCGCCAGCGGGAAAGAAGTGTTCTTCTACACCAACATCGCCGCAGCCCCTGCGATGGCAAACGTGCCGATTATTCGCTGCTTCCATAGCACCCATTCGTCCAAGCAACAGGGATCCCACATCCTGGTCGAGGACCTATCCCACACCCACTGGCAACCACCGCTCGCGCTGCCCCCATACGAACCGCTGTGTGAGCAGGCGGTACGGTGTCTGGCATGCCTCCATGCTGCCTGGTGGCAGAACGATCGGCTCATAGGCTCCGGCGACATCGCCGAACGCCGCGCCTGGGAGCTTCGGGAAGCGCACAGGAACAGCCAGCAGTCCCTGCTGGACATGGTAGCCGACTTCATTGACTACCTTGGTGATCGCCTCTCCCCGCAGCGGCGTCAAGTGTACGAACGCCTGCTCGCCCTCGAACCGGCACTGCGCGAGCGGCAAGAAAGCCGTCCGCAGACGCTCCTGCACGGCGATGCCCACTGGTGGAACTTCCTCTATCCCCTCAATCCCGAATCCGACACGACGCGCATCCTCGACTGGGGTAGCTGGCGCATCGGCGTCGGCACGAACGACCTCGCCTACATGCTCGCCTTGCACTACTACCCGGAGCAGCGCCGGCGGCTGGAAGCACGCCTCGTCAGGACCTACCACCGCGAACTCCTGCGCTTTGGCGTCACGGCCTACGACTGGTCTGCGTGCTGGGAAGACTACCGCCTGTCAATCGTCGGCAGTCTGACGTTTCCGGCCCAGTTCTGGGCACTCAGCGTGCCTGCCTATGAATGGTGGGCACAGCTAGAGTGTGGCATGTCGGCCTTCGAGGACTCGCAGTGCGCGGAATTACTGGACATGTAGCTGCAATCCCGACCCACATCGCATATCGGCGCAGCCCATTCCCGCGCCCTACGCCCCCTCTCCACATGGTGGAGAGGGGGCCGGGGGGTGAGGCCCGCCCTGCTCCACCACCGCCCAGCGAATGCTATGCTGAGAGCCGCAGCCGCCATTTGCGCGGCCATGCCTCACGCAGGGAGGATGCGATGAAGACCTACCGAGTAGCGATGCTGGGCTGTCGGTCGCGCGGCACGTCGGCGGCGCGGGCCTACCACGCCAATCCCCGGATCGAAGTCGTCGGCCTGTGCGACCTCGTGCAAGAGCGCCTGGACACCCTCGGCGACGAGCTAGGCGTTTCGGCGCGGTTCAGCGACCTCGATAAGATGATCCAGCAGACGCAGCCGGACCTGGTGGCCATTCCCACCGGCACCGAGTTCCACTATCCGCTGGCCATGCGCGTGCTGGAGCACGGCGTCAACATCGAGGTCGAAAAACCGATGTGTACCGACCTCGCCGAGGCCGACGAGGTACTTGCCAAGGCCAAAGCGCAGGGCGTCCGCGTCGCCGTCCACCATCAGGGGCGCGTCGGCGGCTCGATGCGTACCATGGCGCGGGCCTACGCCGAGGGGCGCATCGGCAAGCTGCGCTACATCTACGCCAGCGACAAGGGCTACTATGGCGGCTACGGCCTGATGAACATCGGTGTCCACCTGCTCAACTACATCATCAAGTTCGCCGGCCACTGCCGCAGCCTGACCGCCACCGCTCTCACCGACGGCCGCCTCATTACTCCCGACGACGTGATCCCCTCGGCGAACGGCATGGGCACTATCGCCGGCGAAAACATCACGGCCACGCTCCAGCACGACGACAACGTGACGACCAACCTGCTGCTGCACCGCTTCCCCGTCGTGGACTCCACCGCCTCCGGCATCCAACTCTTCGGGACCGAGGGCCGCATGATCTGGCGCAGTCCGGGGATCTGGTGGCTGCCGACGCCACACTTTCTCCCTGATGAAGAGCACGGCAATTGGCAAGCGCTCGAGGAAGAGGCCCCCGATCATTACGACCCCGACGGCCCGGCCAACCTGGACGATTACTGGTTTGCCGAGGAGTGGGTCCGGGCGCTGGACGAGGGCCGCGATCACGAAGCCAGCGGGATCGAAGGCCGGCACGTCATGGAGATCATGATGGGGGTGTTCGAGTCCGCCGCCTACGGCCAGCGCATCCACCTCCCGCAGACCCAGCGCGACCATCCGCTCGTCCGCTGGCGGCGCGAGCACGGCCTGGGCGACCCCGCCCCCATGCCCCGCCCCTACTACGACTGGCTCGCCGCCGAAGACCACCGCCTCGGCCGCACAGCCACCTGATCGTGGTTGGCCGTCGCCGCTCCGACCCCCCTCTCCACCTGAAGGGAAGGGGCCGGGGGTTAGGTGCGATACGCCCCCTCTCCCCGCGGGAGAGGGCCGGGGTGAGGGCCGCCGTCCCATCACACGCGAATGTGCTGTACTTCGACACCAAGCCCCGCTGCCCGTGACAGCCGGCCGTCGGCAGTGAGCAATGGCAGACCGTGGGTACGTGCAGCGGCGATGTAGAAGGCGTCATACGCGCTGACGTTTTGATGGTGCTGCCAGGCCAATCTGGTCAGCCTCTGGTGAGAAATACGCTCAACCGGCCAGGCGGCCAGATCATCGAGCGCCATGAGTGCTCGTGCCTCTGCAAGACGCCCGTGCAGCACCGCACGGCGCAGCACCGACAACACCTCGGCGTCCAACAGTTCGGGAGCGACCAACAAGGCGTCATCAATGAGGTCGGCAGCCGCCAGTCCCAGCGATGTCCTCAGGAGGTACTCGACTGCGACCGAGGCATCAACAACGTACCCCGTCACTCAAGCTCCATATCGCGTGCCGAGCGTTCTTCCTGGAGCAGCGCGGCTGCCTCTACGCCGAGGTCCGTCTCAGGGCGCTGGTCCAAACGCGCCCGCCACTCCCACCGCGCCAACTCACGCTCTACCGCAGTGAGCACAGCTGCACTCATAGTGCAGCTGCGCTCGCGGGCATGACGGCGCAGGCGCTCGTGCAGGCCCTCCGGTACGTTCTTCACTTGCAGCGTAGCCATACAACGACCATAACATGGCCCCGGCGTACCGACAAAGACATCGCACCCGTGGAAGCCAGTTCCCTCCCCTGGAGCTTGCTCCGGGGGAGGGCTAGGGAGGGGGTCAAACGCTCCCCACGTCCGCCCTCTGCACCAAACGATCACCCACCCTTGCCGCCCCACGCCTGCCGGAACTCCGCTGCTGTCGGTAGGCTGGTCCCCGAGACGTAGGGATACCGCTCGATCAGCGCCTCACTCAGCTCCACGCCCAGCCCCGGCGCCGTTGGTGGCAGTTGACGGCCACCCTCCATCCGCCGCGGCTCAACCAGCACCTCGTCCCGCAGCGGATCGAGCAGCTCCGGGAACTCGGCAATCGTACACGTCGGGTTGGCCAGACAGGCGTGGAAGTTGGCCGCCAGCGACACGCCCGTCGCAAAGCCGTGCGCCGCCACCGGCACCCGCCGGCGCTCGCAGCGCCGCGCCACCTCCAGGAACGGCATGATCCCGCCCAGCCACGCCGTATCCGGCTGCGCGATGTCCATTGCCCCGGCGTCCAGCGCCCGCTCGAACTCCGCCACATTCGTAAACCGCTCGCCCATCGCCACCGGTACACTCGTCGCCTGCCGAATGGCGCGATAGCCGTCCAGGTCCTCGAAGTAGGTCGGCTCCTCGAAGAACAACGGATCGAACGGCTCCAACGCCTGTAGCATCCGTGCCGCGTAGTCCGCCGACCAAGCGTGCTCCAGCAGCGGCGTGCGCCCGGCGTCGAACGCCACGTCCATGCGCCCGTCGAGCATCGTATGCACCGCCTCCGCCCGCGCCACGTCCTCCGCGAACGTCCCGAACCCCAGCCGCACCTTGATCGCGTCGTACCCCAGGTCCAGGCACCGCTCTATCTCGTCACGCACCGCCGGCAGCGGCCAGTAGCCGGGGCACGTGCTCGCGTACAGCCGCACCGACGGTTGCGCCAGCCCCCCCAGCAGCTCGTATACCGGCACGCCGAGATGCTTGCCCTTCAGGTCCCAGAGCGCCATCTCGATCCCGCTGATGACCCCCATGCCGATGCCATTCTGCGTCCAATGCGTCGCGTCCACCAGCTTGCGCCATAGCCGCTGGATCGCCAGCGCGTCCTCGCCGATGATCGTCGGCGCCAGCACGTCAATGATCGCTCTTGCCACCAACGGCGCCTTCACCCCGGCATACGTCTCGCCAATCCCCACCGCCCCGCCATCCGTCGTAATCCGCACAAAGCTCGCGCTCCGCAGATAGTCCGCGTGGCGATACGGCGCGCTCAACAAAATGCACTCGACACTCGCAATCTCCATCAACCCCAACACCTCATCGTCCTCGCACCATCCTACCACGCCACCCCCACGCTCCCTTCACACCCGGCCCCTGCTCCCTACCCTCCCCATCATTCCACAGAACAACCAACGCAGACGGAATGGGGCTATCGGCGAAATCGCAACGGAGTCTGCTAACACCGCAACTGCGCCGCGTGATATACTGTTGGCGAGGCTCGTGCCAGGAGAAATGTGTTCGAGGGAGGCGGATGTGCCAACAGCATGATAGATAGGATAAATCTGCTCAAGAACGTTGGAAAATTCGCATCAGTCAGTAGCGGTAACTCCCTCCCGCTTGAGCGGCTAACGTTAATCTATGCCGAGAACGGCAGGGGCAAAACTACTCTTGCCGCTATCCTGCGTTCGCTCGCTACGGGCGAGCCAACCCCCATCATAGAACGGACACGGCTTGGCGTGGAGGATTCCCCACATGTTGTTCTGTGTCTCACTGAGGAACCGCATAATCTGGTATTTCAGAATAGCAGGTGGAATGGAGCGCTGCCAGAACTGGTCGTATTTGATGATGCATTCGTAGACCAAAACGTCTGCTCTGGCCTAGCCGTAGACGTATCCCATAGGAAAAATCTGCACGAACTGGTGCTCGGTATTCGTGGGGTTGAATTGAGCCAGAGACTTGGACTTCTCGTGGAGCGCATCCAAGAACATAATAAATCCCTGAGATATAAGGGTGGTCTAATACCAACCACCGCGCGAGGCAGTTTAACCGTGGACAGCTTTTGCGCCCTTCCCAAACGAGCGCGCATCGGTGCCGAGATTCAAGACAAAGAACGTATGCTTGCAGCGATACGTGAACAAGCAGATGTCTTAACAAGACCTCATTTCGAGGAAATCAACCTTCCCGTTTTCGACACCGCGACTATAGACGGAATTCTCCAAAAGGGCTTACCCGATCTCGATACTGAGGCTGCCAACCGAGTCAGGGGACACATAGCAGAATTAGGGGAGGGTGGAGAGAAATGGATTAGCGACGGAATTGAGCTGCTGCCACCGCCAGGCTCTGACGGTACTTGCCCCTTTTGTGCTCAGAATCTTGATGGCTCGTCATTAATAACCCACTACCGCGCATACTTCAGTCAAGCCTATGAAGGCTTGAAACGAAAGATAAATCAAATAACTTCCGACGTCACTGCTATATGCGATGGTAGCACCCAAGCCGACTTCGAGCGTTCGGTGAGGTTCAATGTTGAGCAATATCATTTTTGGTCCAAGTTCTGCGACGTTTGCGAAATCGAGATCGATACAGCGTCTATAGCCTCCGACTGGATTGCTGCTGGTCGAGCCATAATTAATTGTCTCAGCACTAAACAGGCGGCTCCATTGGACCGAATGATGCTTGATCGAAGAACTCGTAATGCTCTTGCAGTCTATGAAATGCACCGCAGGAGAATATCTCTTATCAACGAGGAGATCATCGCTTCTAACCGGAGAATCTACCAAGTCCAGAATAAAGTCAAAGCGGGGAATCTCGAAGCTATCGAGAATGAACTTTCTTATCTGCGGGCCGCGAAATTGCGTTACTCGCCAGCTATCGCGCCGCTTTGCGAAGACTACGTAGCGGAGAAAATTGCGAAAGCTGCCACTGAAGATGAGCGTGACCAGGTAAAGATAGAATTAAGAAAGTACAGAAGGAGGGTATTTCCAAGATACCGGGATGGAGTCAACAAATACCTAGAGAAGTTCAATACCGGCTTTCGACTAGAAACTTTGACTTCCAGAGATAGTAGCGGTGGCCCCACCGGGAATTATGACCTGGAAATCAACAATGCGCTCGTTCGCGTTGCGGGCGGCAGACCGCGTCCAGGAAAGCCTTCCTTTAGCAATACGCTGAGTGCTGGAGACCGCAGCACGATAGCTCTTGCTTTCTTCCTTGAGTCTCTCGATCAGCATCATAGTATCGGTGATACGATTGTCGTGATTGATGACCCAATCTCAAGCCTGGATGAGCATCGTTCCTGGGCTACAGAGCGTGAAGTCCGGCGGCTCGTTGATAGCGCCGGGCAGGTAATCGTGCTCTCCCACAATAAGCAGTTCCTATGTCGTATGTGGGAAGCAGTTGACCGCGAGTCGCGCGTAGCGTTGGAGATCGTTAGGGATAGTAACGGTTCAAGTCTGTGCAAGTGGAATGTGAATGATGATTTGATCACAGAGCATGATAGGCGTGATAAGCTCTTAAGAGACTATGTTTCCGGCGGCCTACAGAATAAGAGGGAAGTAGCTCAGTCCATGCGACCTCACTTAGAGGGATTCCTGCGTGTTGCTTATCCAGAGCACTTCCCACCAGGAACCTTGCTTGGAGCATTCCTCACAAAGTGTGAGCAACATCTCAGCCAGAGGGATAAGATCCTTGAGAATCACAGAGTCCAGGATCTTGAAGAGATCAAGGAATACGCTAACAGATTTCACCACGATACGAACCACGCATGGGAGAGTGAGGAGATCAACGACGGTGAACTCTTGGGATTCGTGAAACGCACCTTGCGATTTACCAAACCGTGATGTGTTGATCCACCGCCACTCCCCTGCCGGGCAGGCCATCCTCTGCCGGCCGGATAGCGTCATCAACTGACCACAGAGCCATCTGCAAGCACACTATCGCCTGCCACCGCCCGCACCGCCACGCTCCTCCCCGCTGAGTTGACCGGCCCCTCGGCTGTGTCCTCCTCCGGCCCGGTAGGACAGGCCGCTGCCAGCACGCCCCGCGATACCTCGGTCACGACCATCCCCTCGGTCGGCAGGTGCTCGGCAATCAGCCTGCCATACGGGTCGGTGACGAGCACAAGGCCCGGAAACCACGCCGGCCCGCTCTTACCGGCCTGGTTGGCGTAGAAGATGTACAGCCCGCTCTGCTCCGACCACCGCCGCAATAGCTTGACGTGCAGCGCCCGGTGTGCCTCGGCCTGCTTGGTCTGGTCCCCGTCCGGCCCGACCAGGTCCGGCATCCCGCTCCCGGCCACGCAGAGCAGGAAAAACTCGGCGCCCGCCTCCGCCGCCAGCCGAAAGTAGTCGCCCCGCTGAAGGTCGGCGCAGATACCGACCGCGAAGCGCCAGCCCTGCGAATGGATCACCGGCAGCGTCGCCCCCGGCTCGAAATACTCGCGCTCACCGCCGGGCAGCCACATCTTGTCGTAGGTGGCGAGGTAGCCGTCCGGCCCGACGATCAGCGCGCTGTTGAAGCGCCGGTCGCCCCGCCGCTCCACCATGCCAACGACGGCCGTCATCTCCAGCTCCCGGCAGATCACCTCCAGCCGCGGCACCGCCAACTCAGCGGCAGTGTCCATAGCCGCCAGCACCGCGTCATCGGCCAACTCCGATTTGTTGACGGACCCGGTGATGCACTCCTCCGGGAACACCGCAAACCGCGCCCCGGCCTGCCTGGCCCGCCGCAGCCACTTCTCTACACGGTCCAGGTTGACGGCCGGCTCGCCCATGGCGCAGTGCATCGCCACCGCCGCCACCCGCACCGTCTCCGCGTCCGCTGGTGGCCTTTGAGGTTCAGCCGGCGCCGTGTCCGCACCCATGTTGTTGATCCTGCCCCCAGGCCGCTCTCTGGCCACTATTCGCCGATCGGTAGGCGCGTATAGTTCGCGTGGTAGTCGGGGGGCTGGTCCATCATCGGGCAATCGGCGTGCTTGTAGCAGAGCGTCAACGCCCGGCGCCGGTGCGGCGTGGGGTTGGGGCCGGAGCGGTGCAGCACATAGTTGTTCAGCAGGTAGGCTTCGCCCGGCTTGGCCGGCAGCGGGACTTCCTGCCCCACGCGCTTGTCCGCTTCATCCTCCAGTTGATTGCCGCCGTCTTGGACGCGATGCTGCAGCAGGCCTAGCTCTTGCGTGCCAGGCAGAATCTCCAGCGCGCCATTCTCCACCTGCGCCTCGTCCATCGCCGTCCAGATGGTCACGAACTGCCCCGGCTCGGCGGGGTGTCCGGGGCCGGCGTCCTGATGCCACTTCAGCGGCGAGCCGTCAAAGGCCGGTTTGAGCAGGGCAAACGCCCGCGAGATTGTCACCTCCGGCCCGAGCAGCTGCTCGAGCAGAGACAAAAACGTCGGGTGGCAGAAATACTCCAGGAACACCGGGTCCCGATCGAGCATGGTGAGCTTGCGGTAGTGCGGCGACGGCCCGATGTAGTCATACCCCGCCGCCGCGCCCAGCTTGTCCCGCAGGGCCGGCTCGATCTGGTACTGGATTTGCTTGTTAGGCTTCGATCCCAACGTCAGATCGTCCAAGTGCTCCTGGAGCTTGGCCACCTGTGCATCCGACGCCACCTGGCCCAAGGGCAGATACCCGTCCGCCTCGAACCGCTGCACCTCCGCTTCAGTCAGCATCACACCCTCCCGTCATACTCCGCGGCCGGGCTAGGCATCACCACTCACCGCTGCTATGCCCGCCCGGTAGGGGCACGGCAGCATCCCTCCGGGAGCTAGCCTGAGACTCCCCGCAGTGGCGCGGCCTCCTGCACGCCGACCACGAGCTCGCGGCCCAAGACGCGGAGCGCGCTATTGATCCGGCTTGCGTCCGTGCCGTGCCGGGGATCGAGCAGGCGCCCCACCGCTTGCTCGTCTGTACCAAGCTGTTGGGCAAATGCTACGCGCGTCAGACCGCGCTCACGGAAAACCAGGGCCAGGGCGGCCTTCGCTGCCATGTCAGGAGGCACCACGACATAGCGCTCACCGGCTTGCCGCGCGCTTGGCACCGGGATCGGCTCCCCGTCATCAATCCGTCCGGCGATCGCTTCTTCCAGCGCGTCCTGGGCTTCAGCGAGCGCCTCCACCTCATCCACACCGGAAGTGAGACACTCCGGCAAGTCGCGGAAAGAGACGACGATCTCACCCTCCCCAGTGCGTTGCAAGAGCGCCGGATAGAGAAACCGCATAGCTTCCTCACACGAAAATCATCAGCGAAAATCGGCCCGTTCCAGCCCCAACTGGCGAAGCATACTTGACAGCAAGCCGGTGCCGATTTCCTTGCGGCGGTCCTTTACGATAGTCTTGCGTACCCCGTAGTACAGCGTAGTACAGCGTGATGTGGCTCCCCTTGCCACGCTTGGCGTCGGTACGGACAGAGACTCCGCGCTGCCGCCCAAGCTCGAACACCCTGGCGATGAGCTCCCTCCCCTTCACACCTTAAGTATGGGGCAGCAAAGTCCGAATATCAAGCGTTAGACTGACAACACACCATATCGGCGATAGCGTGCGAAGGCTGAACAGAACACGTATGCGACTAGCGTAGCCCTAGGTAGTGTCTTAGTTTGAAATAACGGATTTTCGTTGCTGGGATTACATCGAATGTTACTCCGGCAGGCCGCCGCGCTCGTGAGCATGAGCAGGATTCCCTAACACGATATCCGCCCGTTAGGGTTTCGGACAGCCTCATGTAGAATGCTGGCAAGTAAGGCCCGCTCCTGGACTCCCTCCGGTCGAGGGCGAAATCGGCCTCTAGCAACTTCCGCGCAAAGAGAGGTGTAGCATGCAAAGCGTTCAGGGATTCGGCGGGTTCTTCTTTCGGGCAAAGAACCCGGATAGACTCGCGAAATGGTATCAGGATCACCTTGGCATCAATCCTGCTCCGACGAACATGGAGATGGAGCCCTGGGTGACCGAGTCCGGAGTCACGATTTTCTCCCCATTCGATGCTAACACGGACTATTTCGCAGCGGACAAGACTTTCATGCTGAATTTCCGCGTGGCCGATTTGGACGCGATGGTCGCACAACTGAAGTCTGCGGGTATCGAGGTCAGCCACGAAAGCGAGATGGAGGGCATAGGCCGCTTCGCCCGCATCCACGACCCCGAAGGAAACGCAATCGAACTTTGGGAACCCACGTCGTGAGATTCGACATTTCAAACTAAGGCTCTACCTAGCCCTAGCCCTGCGCTGCCAGGTAGTCGTCCAGGCTGTAGTCCGGGCTGCGTAGCTCGGCGAACATCGCCGCCTCTTTCTCCTGCACCTCTAGCGCCTTGTCGTGTACCTGATCCGCCACGGCTGGCGGAATCACCAAGGCGCCATTTTCGTCGGCGTGGATGAAGTCGCCCGTCCGCACCGTCATGCCGTCAATCACCACCGGGCTATTGATGTCGAGCCAGCGCAGCCGGCCGTGCATCGGCGACACACCCGCCCCCCAGCAGGGCAGCGGCACGTCGCGTACGCCGGCCAGGTCCCGGATGCTCCCGTTCGTCAAGAACCCGACCGCGCCAGCCAGCATCATCCGCGTGCCCATCCCATCACCAATCGTGACGGTATAGCGTGGCTTGGGACCGACCGACTCCATGACGGCGAAGACCGGCAGTCCTTCCGCCCCGGCACTCCGCGCCGCCTGCTGGATCGAGCGCAGCCAGTCGTTGAACAAGCTCCCCACCTTCTCGGTCCCCGCAGTCGTGCTATCCATCCGAGCGGTCACGGCAATGCCCACCCGTGGCCCTAGCTCCGGCATCAGGGCACGGACGTCCGGCCCGGTGTACCCGACCGTCGGGTCCTGCACCTCCAGCAGCTCCAAGCCGTTGGCCACCGTTGGCGAATCGAACTCAACCAGCCGCCTGATCTTCTCGTAGTTCATGCCGCATGCCTCCGCGCGTGGTGTCGGTCAGCGCCAATCCTACCACTGTTTCTGAGCGCACCGCCCGTCGGCGCCATGTGTACGGCAGACTACGGCCGTCGCGCTACCCGGCGCGTAGAATGTCCTAGCAGAGGAACGACAAATCCATGATGAATCGGCGGCGCCTGGGCGGCGGACTCCTCCGACTGGCGCCCCTTGCCGGCCTGTCGGCACTGGCCGCCTGCCAACTCGGCGGCGACACCGCGGCACCGAAAGCAAGTCCCGTCGCCCCTACACCGACACCGCGCCCCCTACCCATCGAGTCGGTTGACCCGGAGGAGATCGTCACTCTGCTGCCCCCGGGCGCCATCCCGGCCATTGACAACCCCGAGTTCATGTCCATCCAGGAAACAGTCAATCGCGGCGTCATGGAAGACAGCGAGCCGGTGCTCTCGTTCGGCCACCAGGGCGTCTGGCACGCCTACTCGGTATTCCAGCTCGACCACCACGAGATCGTCAACGATGTCGTCGCCGGTCTGCCCATCGCGGCGACCTGGTGACCGCTCTGTTTCACGGGCATCGTGTATGCCCGCGAGGTCAACGGCCAGGTGCTGGATTTCGGCGTCTCCGGCAAGCTGTACCGCAACGTCCTGGTCATGTTCGACCGCCAGACCGGCAGCCTATGGAGCCAGTTGCTCGGCCAGGCCATCGTCGGCCCGCTCACAGGCACGCGCCTGACCATGCTCCCCGCCACCGTCATAACTTGGGGTGCGTGGCGGCGTGAGCATCCCGACGGCCTCCTGCTCCGCAAGGAAGAGCCAAGCAAAGCTACCTACGCCTCCTACTGGAACTCCGGGACGGTCGGCGTCGCCGGCGAGACCCTCAAGGACTCCCGGCTCCTCGCCAAACAGTACGTCGTCGGCGTGCGTGTAGCCGACCAGCCCAAAGCCTATCCGTATGCGCGGTTGAGCACGCAGCCCGTGGTGAACGACACGCTCGGCGGCACACCGCTCGTTGTCGTATTCGATGAGGCGCATGGCGGGGCGGGGATTGTCTTCTCGCGCCAGGTCCAGGACCGCACCCTGACCTTCGCACTCCAGCGGACGACGGAGACGACCGTCCTGCTCACGGACGAGGAAACCGGCACGCTCTGGCACGGTCTCACCGGCGACGCCTCGGAGGGACCGCTCGCCGGCCAGCGCCTCCGGCAGCTTCCCGCAACCGATTCGTTCTGGTTCGGCTGGAAGGATCACTTCCCCAACACGGCCGTCTGGGGCGAGTGAGGCGCCACCGTCACGCCCGCCCCGGAAACTCCTGCCCGCGGATGAGCATGAAGCGGAATACCCCCGGCGGCTGCTCCGCCTCCAGCTTAATGCGATGGTCCTCATCCCGGGCGCCGAGATACTTGGTCTCCGCGGGAATGTAGTGCAGCGCGAGGCCTCGCCGGCGGTGCGGCGTCTGGTTGGCGCCGGTCCGATGCATATTCTGTCCGTGATGGAACATGCAGTGCCCGGCCGGGAGCTCCACCGGCACCGGATCAGCTAGCTCCGGCATGGCAAGGAAGGCATCCTTCTGTTCATTAGGCACCGGCCCCCACTTGTGGCTGCCGGGGATGACGGTCATGCAGCCGTTCTCGACGGTGGCGTCGTCCAAGGCCACCCAAGCACTCACGGCCATCTGTGGGATCAGCCACGGCCACGCCGGCGAGTCCTGGTGCCAGTCGGTCACGGTACCGTGATAGCGCGGCTTCATCATCAGCTGGTCGTGATACAGCTTGATGTTCGGGCCCATCAGCGCCTCGACCACATCCACGATCTCGGGCTTGCGCGCCATAGACTCGAAGAGCTTGTCAAAGTAGGCCAGGTGCGTCATCTTGCGGGTCCGGTCGAGCACCGGGACGTCATCGGTATCGTTCTCGCCCCGGAACTGCCGCTCCCGCTGGACGTAGGCCGCCGGCACATGCTCCGCCCGGCCTTCGACGATGTCCGCGCTGCGCTGCCGCAAGGCGGCCAACTCGTCATCGGTGAGCACCCGCCCATACCGCAAGTAGCCGTGCTCGGCGAAAAACTCTCTCTGCTCGGCAGTGAGGGCCATCGGATACCTCCTTGCCACCGACACGATCTCCAACCGACGGCCCGGAGTCTATGGCAGCCACCCCGGCACGTCAAGCAGCCACCCACCATGTAACCTTGGTCAGTGACGATGCTGAGACCCGCGGGGCCGCTTCTTAACACGAGAATAGTGTAGGCTGTATTCTTGGAGAGCGGCTGACGAGGGGCCAGCATGAAGAACATCACGTTGAGCGCCGACGAGAGCTTGATAGCCGCGGCACGTCGGCACGCCGCGGCCGAGCGAACGACCCTCAACGCGCAGTTTCGGCGGTGGCTTGCGGACTATGTCGGACGCAAGCAACAAGCGGAGTCCGCCGTCGCGACCATCCGCGCGTTGCGCGGCCGCATTTCTACCGGCGGGCGCAAGTTCACCCGGAACGAAATGAATGAGCGCTGAAGTCTTCTTAGATACGAATATCCTCATCTACTTATTCGATGAAACCGCTGCCGTCAAGCGCCAATGCGCCGAGAGCTTGGTGCGCCAAAGCCTGGCAAATGGGACTGGTCGCAATTATAGTGAAATTAGGCAGTTTATGATTTTCTTGTAAACTAGGGTAAACTTGCTATAAACTGTTCGCATGGACCCCATCCGCAACCCCTACGCGCCCGGAGCGGGCACCCAGCCGCCGGAGTTGGCCGGCCGCGACGAGGTCCGCGAGACCGCGCGGATTGTCTTGGAGCGCACCAAGATCGGGCGCCCCAGCAAGAGCATGCTGATGCTCGGATTGCGGGGGGTAGGCAAAACCGTACTGCTGGACCGCATTCGCGAGGACGCCGAGGCGAACGGCATCTACACGTTGCGGATCGAAGCGCCCGAAAATCGTTCGCTTCCCTCCATTCTGACACCGCAACTGCATCTGGCTTTGCTGCGGCTCTCGAATAGATGGAATGCAAAACGACTGGCGCAACGAGCTCTGCGAAGGCTGGCGGGGTTTGCCAGCGCACTCAAGGTGAAGTACGAGGACATCGAGGTCGGTTTGGACTTCGATCCCGAACCCGGACTGGCGGACAACGGAGACTTGGAGACCGACTTACAGGACCTATTCGAAGCCGTTGGCGACGCTGCCAGGGCTGGAAGCAGTTGCCTGGCGCTCTTCGTTGACGAGCTCCAATATGTGCAAGAGGATGAGCTTGCGGCCTTAATCACTGCATTGCACCGGACAGCGCAGCGGCGGCTCCCCGTGACCATGGTCGGGGCCGGTCTCCCCCAGGTGCGCGGTCGCATGGGGAAAGCGAAGACCTACGCCGAGCGACTTTTCGATTTCACCGAAATCGGATCGCTGTCAACCGAAGACGCCAAGCTGGCGATTGCCAAGCCCGCGCAAGACGAAGGCGTGGAGATAAAAGCCTCCGCCCTCAATGCCATCGTTGCTCGAACTCAATGCTACCCCTACTTTCTGCAAGAGTGGGGCAAGCATGTATGGGATGTCGCCGAACGCTCTCCCATCACGGCTTCCAGTGTTGAGGTCGCCTCCGGTCAGGCTATTGCCGCCCTCGATGGGAGTTTCTTCGGGGTCAGGTTCGACCGACTTACGCCTACGGAGAAACGCTACCTGCGAGCGATGGCCCATCTGGGCGTGGGACCGCATCGTTCCGGTGGCATTGCCCAGGTACTGGGTCGTCCCGTGACCTCTTTAGGTACTACTCGCAGCCAACTGATCGATAAAGGCATGATCTGGAGTCCGAGTCATGGAGATACCGCCTTCACCGTTCCGATGTTTAACGAATTTATGCTGCGGATCATGCCCGGCGATGACTGGCGGCGGTCCCGGTAACACGTAAAGAGTTGCCGTCCCCAGTAGTCGCACACGGTTCGCCATCCACCACTCGCCAAGGAGCTATGCGTATGACTACGCCTGCCCCAGAGCCGGCGCCCGCCGCCACTTCGGAGGATGTTCACGTCGTCCCCATTGGCGCATTGCGGGCCACCGCCGTTGTGCTACTCCGGCAGGTGCGCGTGCCACCGGACCACGCCGAGCAGATCGCGGAAGTCCTGATTGACACCGAGCTACGGGGGTACAGCGACCACGGCATCCTCAGCTTGGGCCGCCTGGTAGACCGCTGCCGGACCGGCGCCGTCAACCCGAATCCTCGGCCCCGGATCGTGCGCGAGGCACCGGCGGCTATGCTCCTGGACGCCGACCAGGGCTGCGGCATCATCGCGTCCCGGCAGGCAATGGAGTGGTGCATCGCGGCCGCGCGTAAACAGGGCCTCGCCAGTGCTGGCGTCACCAACTCCAGCCACTTCATCGGCTGCGCCTTCTACGTCGAGCTGGCGGCCCGCGCTGGCATGATCGGCTTTGCCTGCGGCTCTGCCGGCCAGGCCATGCCCCCGCCCGGCGGGCTGACGGCTATCCTCGGCACTAATCCGCTCGGCTACGCCTATCCCGCCCGGCGCCACGATCCCGTCATCCTCGACATGGCTACCACTGCCAGCGCCGGAGCCAAGATCAGCCTCGCGGCGCAGCTCGGACACCCCATCGAGCCGGGCCTGCTCACCGACGCCGCCGGCAATCCGACGACCGACCCGCGCGCCTTGGGCAACGGCGGGCTGATGCTGCCAACCGGCGGCTACAAGGGGTTCGGCTTGGCGATGGTCGTTGACTGCCTGGCCGGGGTGTTGACCGGCGCCGGGTTCGCGCTCACCGGCGGCATCACGCACGGCCAATCGGGACACTTCTTCTGGGCGCTCAATATCGAGGCCTACATGCCGCTGCATCAATTCCTGACCCGCGTTGACGAGCAGCTTGACCAGATCAAACGGTCCCGCCGCGCGCCCGGTGTCAGCGAAATCCGCATACCCGGCGAGCGCAGCCAACGGCGCCGGCGCCAGCTCTACCGGAGCGGCACGGTACCGCTCCCGACCGTCAGTTGGAACGAGCTAGGCCGCCTCTGCGCCGACTTGGACGTGCCCGCCCCGCCCCGCGAGCGTTAGCAGCCACCAGCCCCGGCCGGCCGCTTCACCGTCACGCGGATGATCCGCACGCAGTAGTGGCCGTCGTGACCGTTGCCAAGCATGATGTCGCGTTGGCCGATCTCCAGCTGGCTCCAGCCCATCACCGTCACTTTGCGGCAGGCCGGCAAGTGAAACTCGGCGCTGCTGAGGCCCGCTTCTCGCCAGTCTTCCGTCACGCCGCGCCCCCACGGCAGGCCGTTGACGTGCTCGCCCCAGAGGTTGCTGGCCTTCATCTTCACGCCCGTCCGCGGATACTTCCACTCCAGCGGCTCGGCGTGGATGAGCACCGTGCCGGGCGGCGAGCACGCGCTCCCGATGACCGTCACGCCAATAATCGGCTCCTCTTCCACGAACGTGATCGCTCCGAACGGCGGCACGTCAATCTCCACCCCGTCGGGGTTGTACTCGGCGCCGCCCTCCTTCTTCCTGGCCTCCCGCCCCAGTTCGACGTAGAAGTTCGGGTAGTTGAAGGGTGCCTCGTACTCGCGGTGCTCGACCGCGTAGACCTCCACCTGCTGCGGTATGCCAGCGTGCGCCATCTGCGTTACCCCCAGCTCGTCGTCGGCAATCTTGCCGGGCTGCCGGCCCGGTCGGACGGCGACGGCACGGGCGATGGGCGGGGCTATCGCTGCCATTGGTCACTCCTCCTCCACACGCTGCGGGCGCTCCTGCCCGCCGCTTGGCCGCACGCGCTGCACGGGCGAGGCCGCGTGCGCCTCCCGATGGCACCGAGGATGCCATACCGAAATCGTGACTTGGCGGCCGGGAGGTGTCACTTTCTTGTCCGGGAGGCGTGCTGTGCCGTATCATCTAGGAGGTAGCTAGCAGCGGGGGGCTAGGAGGTAGTATGGGCTTCGTTCCCAGCGGACCAGAGGTGTGGGTTATTCTCGTCATCATCCTCATCGTCTTCGGTGCCGGCAAGCTGCCGGAGATCGGCGGCGCGCTCGGTAAGGGCATCCGCGAATTCCGGTCTTCGCAGAAGCAAGCCAGTGAAGAAGAAGACGAAATGGAGGACATGCCGGCCACCGCCCAGGTCGAAGAGCAGGTGGAAGCTGCCCCGGAGCAACCGGCGGCCACTGCCGAGAAGAAGACCGCTTGAAGCACACGTCAAAGATTGCAGCCCGCTCGTGCTCATGCACGGCGGCGCAGCACCAAGCATTACCAATAAGGAGGTAGGATGGGCTTTCTCCCAAGCGGACCGGAAGTCTGGGTCATTCTGATCATCATCTTGATCGTCTTTGGGGCCGGCAAACTGCCGCAGGTCGGCGGTGCGCTCGGCAAGGGCATCCGCGAGTTCAGAATTTCCCAGAAGCAGGCCATGGAAGAGGACGAAGAGGACGAGGGCGAACCCGAGGAGGCCCCCGCGGCCGCCGAGAAGAAGCCGGCCGCCACCAGCACTGCTGAAGCTGGCGCCACCAAGTCTCCGGCGAGCGCAGCCAAGCCGGCTGAGGAAGCCAAGCCTACCGAGAAGGAAACCGCCTAGCCATCCACAGCCGCTGACGGTTGGCAACTCAGAGCGACCCGGCAATACCCGGGAGCGCGCCGCCGGTTGCCGGTGGTACGGCCGCGATCAGTTGGCGCCGCACACGAGCCGGCTGTGCCTCGTACCGGCCGCGTGCGCGCTCCCCGGTCAGTCTTCAAGCACCCAGCGGTCCAGTTCGCGGGTGTAGGCGCATACCTCTGCGGGATCGAACCACAGCGCGATCTCCGCCGCCGCCGTCTCCGGCGCGTCGGAGGCGTGGATCAGATTACGCAGCCCGTGGAGCGCGAGGTCGCCGCGGATTGTCCCCGGCGCGGCCTCCCAGGGACGGGTGCTCCCTACCATCGCCCGCACCACCTGGATGGCCTCCGGCCCCTCCAGCACCGCCGCTACCACCGGCGCGGCGGTCAGGTGGTCCACGAGGCCGGCGAAGAAGAACTTGCCCTGATGCTCCGCGTAGTGCCGCTCGGCCAGTGCTCGCGCCACGGCCACCATCTTGAGGCCGACAATCTTCAGGCCGCGGCGCTCGAACCGTCCCAGGAGTGCTCCGACCAGCGCGCGCTGCACGCCGTCCGGCTTGACCAGGATCAGCGTGCGCTCGCGGTGTGGTGCTGCTGCTGTCGTCATGCTGCCACCCTACCTCACAGTTGCTTGCTGAATCCGATTCTACCGCCCCGCCGCCGGCGATAGCGCCTCATGGGGAGCGGCCGGTGGCGGTTGTGGGGGTACTGTCGGCGGTTCGGCCCGGCCGGGCGTCTCCGGGTCGGGGTCGAGCAGCGCCAGCTCGCTGGTATCGAGCACCCGGAACGCGCCGCGCAAAAGCGGGTCCACCCGTCGCGCCAGCGCCAGGGGCCGACTACTATCGCCGCCGTTGACCTCGGCATCCAGCGCCGCCAGCAGGTTCGCCGGGAAGGACAACGGCTGCCGCCTCAGGAGCGCGGCCAGCGCCACCCGGGCCTCGGCGACTTGGTGCGAGCGCCACAGCGCCCGAATCAGCACCATCACGAGGTCGCTGCGTCCCGGCTCCAGGTCCAGACACGCCCGCGCCTCCTGCACGGCATGTTCCCAGAGACCTCCGCGCAGGAAGCGGTGCGCCAGCCCGGCCCGGCTCAACGGCGGCCGGGGCGGTCCCGCCACCCCGCTGGTCAGAGAGTCGTCCGGCCCCCAGTATTCGCGCAGATCGGCAGCCCACTGCCAGTAGGACGCGGCCGCTGCATCACCATCCAGAGTCGTCACGGCGCTCGCTACCCCCCGCGCGGCCGGCGCACAGCCCGGCTCTAGGCGCAAGACCGACTCGAACTCGGAGCGCGCTTCCTCTACTGCGCCAATGGCCGCGTGGGCCACGCCCGTCAGGAGATGGACTTCCCACCCCTCCTTCACGAGCGCCGCAGCACGGGCGCAAGTATGCAACGCATCCGCCGGACGACCACGCGCCAAGAGCCGGCGTGCCCGCTCGCAAGACGCCGTATATTGGTCGGCAACCCGGTCGGCTGCAATCTCAGATGCCAAACTCTTCCCCACACGTGGCTGCCCAGCGGCTGCCACCGCGACCGTCTAGCCGGCAGCTTACTTAATTGGGGGCGTAATGCGAGGCCGGCCCTACGCTGCCGCCGTTCGCAGAGGTAGACGGTCCCGCCGGATTGCCGGCTCGGAGTCGCTGCATCTTACCCAACCCGCGGCGCGAGGAGCAATCCGCCGGGCCGGTGCGCCGCCCCACCGCCGGTAGCTGCGACAATGGTACGCAGCCGGTCCGGACCACTCTTGTAACGAGTAACGAGCGGAGCCGGGCAGAGTGGCAGGATCATGGACGTTTTCGGACAGAAGCTTTATGACCAGCACCGCGGCCTCATAGCGGACGACTTCCGTGAGGTCGGTGAGCGCGACGACGGCTACCTGCAGGTCTACGATCATCCGCGATGGTACTTCACTCCGTTCGACGAGTGGGCCCCTCACCTCCAGAAGGCGATGGCGTATATTCGGGGACGGACCCTCGACATCGGCTGCGGCGCCGGCCGTATAGCTCTCCCCCTCCAACAGAACGGTGCGGATGTTGTCGGCATTGATCAATCACCCCTGGCCGTCCGAATATGCCGAGAGCGGGGGGTTAACGACGTTAGGCTGCTCTCCGTTACCCAAGTCAGCGCCAACAAGCTGGGCATGTTCGACAGCATCGTGATGATGGGTAACAACTTCGGGGTGTTGGAGAGTCCTCAGCGGGCACGCTGGCTCCTACGGCGCTTTCACCGGATGACAACGGAGCGCGGGCGAATCCTAGCCGAGACCACGGACCCCTACGCTACTGATGATCCGGTCCATCTTGCCTATCAGAAGCGGAACCGAGCACGAGGCAGGATGAGCGGGCAGTACCGCCATCGTGCTCGCTACCGCAATCTCAAGGGTCCCTGGTATGACTGGCTGTTCGTATCGAGGGATGAGATGCAAGAGATCGTCGCTGGGACCGGATGGGTAGTTCGCAAGTTCATAGAACCTGAAGGTGCCCAGTACGTCGGGGTGATCGAAAAGGATTTGGACTGAGACACTGCCGCCTGACACCGCAGCGACACACGGCCGGTCGCTCCTCCTATGGGCACGACGATGATTATCGGCATGAACGCCCAAAAGCTCTACCACTCGCAGGACTATCGCAACGCGGGCATTAGCCGGTATATCGGCCAGCTACTGAGCCATCTTGCCCCCCGGACGAAGCACCGTTTCGTGGTCTTTGCCAACGAGCAGCTCCGCCACTGGGAGGGCTGGGGCGCAGCACACATGGCGCTGCACGCCTCCGTCTTGCCCACGAGCCGGCCGGCGGTGCGAGTGCTCTGGGAGCAGTTGGTGCTGCCCTGGGCGGCCTGGCATCACCGGCTCGACGTGTTGCACTGCCCGCTCAATATCCGGCCCCTCGCCACGACCGTGCCGTGCGTGCTGACCATCCACGACCTCTCCTTTGAGCGTTTCCCGGATCGGTTCCATCCGGCCAAGCAGCGGTACCTGGCCGCCTTCACTCGCCTCTCGGCGCGGCGCGCCGCCCACATCCTGACCGACTCGGCCAGTACGCGGGACGATGTGACACGCTTCTACGGTATCCCGCCGGAGCGCATGACCGTTGTGTACCCAGGAGTAGACGCGGACTTCACCCCGATCCGCGATCCCCAGGTGCTCGCCGACTTTCGGCGCCGGCACGGTCTGGAAGCGCCGTACATTCTCTATCTCGGCACGTTGGAGCCACGGAAGAACGTTGATCGCCTGGTGCGGGCTTTTGCCGCGCTCGCGGCCGCCGGCGGGCCGAACTTCCGGCACCGACTGGTGCTGGCGGGTGGCAAGGGCTGGGACTACCAGGCCATTTTTCGCGCTATCGAAAGGGAGGGCGTGGAGGATCGCGTGCTCACACCTGGCTACGTACCCAGAGCGGAGCAGCCCCTCTGGTACAATGCCGCCGACCTGTTTGTCTACCCGTCCGAGTACGAGGGGTTCGGCTTTCCGGTGCTGGAAGCGATGGCTTGCGGGGTGCCGGTCATCACGACGCAAGCCTCGTCTCTGCCGGAGGTGGTCGGTGCCGCCGGGTGTTTAGTGCCTCCCTCCGACGAGGCGGCCCTCACAGCGGCGATGGCCGGGCTCCTGTCGCGGCCGGAGGAGGCCGCGGCGCTGGGCGCTGCCGGCACGGCCCAAGCGGCCCGGTTCACCTGGGACCGGACCGCGGCGGCCTGCCTCGCCGTGTACGAACGCCTCGGAGCGGGGGGACAACAACCATGGCGCGCACCCTGAGCCAGGCTATGACGTCCCCGGCACCGCCCCGGCCGCCGCAAGCGCCGCGCCGCGTCTCGACACGCCTGCTGCCCGTCCTCGGGCTGCTCATCGGCGATGTCGCCTTGGCCAACCTCGCCTTCGTGCTCTCCTACTGGATACGCTACGACTTGCGCTGGGCGCCACCGGTCGGCAGCGAGTTCGTAGATGTCCCACTTTCCAACTACACGGGACCGCAAATCCTCGTCACCGCCATCCTCATCGCCGTGTTCCTCTGGCGGGGGCTCTATCGCCAGCGGCGCAGCCGGCAGTGGCTCGATGAAGTGGCCAGCATCGTGACGGGCAGTACCTTCGGCTTCTCCACGCTGATCGTGCTGTTCTTCATCCTCCGGCCGGAGATCGGCATTTACTCGCGCACGATGATCCTGTATCCCTGGCTGGGCGTCGTGGTGCTGCTCTCCGCCTTTCGACTGGTCGTGCGGACCGTCATCGCCTGGCGGCGGCGGCGCGGCCGCGATGTGCGGCGCGTGCTCGTCGTTGGCGCCGGCACTCGCGGCAAGATGGTAATGCAGCAGATCGAGCAGCATCCCGGCCTCGGGTACCGTCCCGTCGGCTTCCTCGACGACGTTTCCTGGGCACAACGCGCCGATTTCGGGCGCTTCCGCGTCCTGGGCGCGGTCGCAGACTTGCCACAGGTCGCCGCAGCGCAGCAGATAGACGAGGTGATCGTGGCGCTGCCGGGCGAGTCCCACGAGACCATTCTGGGCACCCTCGACTATTGCGCGAAGAGCAACATCGGCTTCAAGCTCGTGCCCGACCTCTTCGAGCTGACGTTGGGGGACGTGGAAGTTGACAACCTGGCCGGCATTCCCCTGATCGGCGTGCGCGATTCCCTGCTGACGGGTCTCAATCTCGGCGTCAAACGTGCGCTGGACATCGTCATCGCCGGCCTGGCCTTGCTCCTCACACTCCCGCTCTCGCTAATCCTGATTATTGCGATCCGCCTGGAGAGCGCCGGGCCGTTCCTGCTGCCGCAGCATCGTATCGGCCGGGACACGAAGCCCTTCCGTATGTTCAAGTTGCGCTCGATGTATCGGGACGCCGAGCGGCAGCGCGGCGCGCTGGAGCATCTCAACGAGGCAGAAGGGCCGCTCTTCAAGATACGTGACGACCCGCGGATCACGAAGGTTGGCAAGATCATGCGGCGGTTCAGTCTCGATGAGCTGCCGCAGCTCTGGAACGTGCTGCGGGGAGACATGAGCTTGGTCGGACCACGCGCGCCGCTGGCCGGCGAGGTGGAGCAGTACGACGCCTGGCAGACCAGACGACTCGCCGTGACACCGGGACTGACGGGACTCTGGCAGGTCAGTGGTCGCAGCGAGCTGAGTTTCGACGAGATGGTGATGCTGGACTTCTACTACATCGAGAACTGGTCCATCGGCCTTGACGTGAAAATCCTACTCCGCACCGTTCCCGCCGTGTTGACCGGCCGCGGCGCATACTAGTCTTATGTCAGTGGAGCAATCGTCAACGGACAGCGGCGCCGTCACCCGCAGGGCGGCGCGTCGCCGGCGGCGCCAAGACCCGCTGGCCGGCGCCCGCATCGCCATCGTTCACGACTACCTCAACCAAATGGGCGGCGCCGAGCGCGTCCTGGAAGTGCTCCACGAGGTCTTTCCCGCAGCGCCCATCTATACCTCCATGTATGCGCCGACGCTCGTGTCGCCCGCGTTCCGGCGCATGGAGGTGCATACCTCCTTTATGCAGCGCCTGCCGTTCGCCACGCGCCGTCACCAGGCCTTTCTCCCGTTCTACCCGGCGGCGTTCGAGCAGTTCGATCTCTCCGGCTACGACGTGGTGCTCTCCATGAGTAGCGCCTGGTCCAAGGGTGTGGTCACGCCGCCGGAGACGTGTCACGTGTGCTACTGCCTCACGCCAATGCGCTTCGCCTGGCAGGCGCACGCCTACGCCGCGCAGGAACGCATCCCCCGGTGGGCCGGCTGGCTGCTGCCCCACGTCCTGACCTGGCTGCGGACGTGGGACGTGACCACCGCCCAGCGGGTGGATGCCTTTGTCGCCATCTCCCGCGCCGTAGCCCAGCGGATATACAAGTTTTACCGGCGGTCGGCCACCGTGATCCATCCGCCGGTGGATACCCAGCACTATGCACCGGCCGACAGCCACGACGACTACTTCCTTGTCGTCTCGCGCCTCGTTCCCTACAAGCGCATTGATCTGGCCGTGCGCGCCTGTACCGAGCTGGGCTTGCCGCTCAAGGTGGTGGGCGCCGGGCGCGACCGGGCGCGGCTCGAAACGGTCGCCGGTCCGACGGTCGAGTTCCTCGGGCGGCTGCCGGACGCGACGATCCGCGAGCTGATGGCGCGGTGTCGCGCCTTCCTCTTCCCCGGCGAAGAAGATTTCGGCCTCACCCCGCTGGAGGCGCAGGCCTCGGGCCGACCGGTGATTGCGCTGGGGCGCGGCGGCGCGCTCGAAACGGTCGTGGACGGTGTGACCGGGCGGCTCTTCCCGGAACCGACCGTAGCTGCGCTGGCGACGGCGCTCACCGGCTTGCGCGATGCGGACTTCGACGCGCGCACCATCCGCCGTCACGCGGTCCGGTTCGATACGAGCCACTTCAAGCGGCGCCTGCGACAGTTCGTTGCCGAGCGTTGGGCGGCGCACCGTACCGAATTCCCGGCTGCGCCGCAGCCTAAAACCCCGGCGGGTCCGGCCGGCACATCCGGTCCGGAAGGAGGTCAGTAGCCGCTGCCGTCCGTTTCAGCGAGTGAGTTACTGGCCGGCCAGCATGGGAGACGTTACCCTTAGCGCCAGGGAAACGCGCCTGCCCGCTTCCGGCGTACTTCACCGGTGGAGAGGCGGCCGGGAGGTGAGGAGGCGGCCTCAACGGTACTCGTATGGAGCTGCGGGAATACTGGCACATTATCTGGTCGCGGCGGCTGATGATCGGCGCGCTGCTGCTGGTCACACTTGTCGTCAGTGTCGTGCTAACTTATGGCCGTCCGGCGACCTACGAGACCGAGCTACGCATTCTCGTCAAACCGATCCTGCCCGACGCGCCGGACACGGACTACTATTCCCGCGAGTACTACCGGACCCTGTATGTGGAGTACGCACAGGACGACTTGTCCGAGGTCATCAAGAGCCACCAGTTCGCCGAGGATGTCGCCGAGCAGATCCAGACGCGCTACGGAGCAGCGCCGGGGATCGAGGAGATCGCAGCGGCGTTCGAGACCCGCAAGGAGCATCGCGTCGTGCGGATCATGGTTGCCACGCTCAACTCACGTCATACCAAGCGGATCGGAGAGGCTGCGGCGGAGGTGCTCCAGACCGTCGGTTGGCAGTACGTATCGCCAGAGGACCGTCCCCAGGTGGAGGTGCAGGTCATTGATCCGCCGCAAGAGCCGGCAGCGCCGACCCTCCTGTTCAGGCTCCTGACGGTCGTGCTGCACGTCTCGGTGGCCTTGGCCGTCGGCGTCGCTTTGGCGTTCCTGCTGGATACGTTCGATGATCGGGTGCGTACAGCGGACGAGGTAGAACGGGACTTGGGCTGGCCCGTCTTGGCCGCCGTTCCGCACGGCAAGCCGGGCGATCCGGCGGGTAACCGGGCGGCAGCGGATCACGCGGCCGATGACGGCGAGCAAACAACGCAGTAGAGGCAAGAGCGTGGAATTCCGGCGCTATATCGGCATCATCCTTCGTAGCTGGCCGCTGATGGTGCTGTGCGGACTGGTCGGGTTGGCCGGCGCGTACACCTACAGTATCCAGACGCCCCGCACCTACCGCGCGACGGCCGCGCTATCGGTAACGCCCAGCGTGATTGAGTATTGGACCGGCCAGGCCGTCGAGCGCCTGCTCAACAACTACACCTTGCGCCTCAAGTCAGGCGCCTTCCTGGAGCGCGTTGCCCAGGACCTCGCCGCGCAGCAGCAGCCGATTGCACCGGGCGAAGTGGCCGGCAAGGTGCAGGCCATCGCCTCCGGTGGCGAGTTCCGCATCACTATTCAGGTGCATGACGCCGACGCGCAGCGCGCCCAGGCTATCGCCAACGCCGTCGCCGAGCGCTTTGTCTACGAAATGGAGTTCGAGAACTACGCCCGCGAGAAACGCGACATCGAGATCATGTTACTTGACCGTGCTGGCATCCCGGCGGCGCCGTTCAGCCCCCGCCCGCGCCGGAACGCCGCGGCCGGCCTCATCCTGGGCGCCATGGTGGGCCTGCTGGCCGGAGTGTTGCTGGAATACTGGCGCGACACCGTGCAGGGGGCCGAGGAGGTGCCGGACCTGCTCGGTCTCACCGTAATCGGGATGCTGCCCGCCGTAGAGCCGCCCTCCACCGGCTGGCGACGCTGGCTGCCCCGCCGCGCTGCCGCCGCGCTCACACCGCAGACAGGAGCCACCAGTGACCGACACTGATCCAACCCTGGTCACGCTCACACACCCGCGGTCGCCCGCAGCCGAGGCCTATCGGACCCTGCGGACCAACGTGCAGTTCGCCGGCGGCGAGCAGGCCGTGCGGACCATGCTGATTACGAGCGCCGGCCCGGACGAAGGGAAGTCCGCTGCCGCCGCCAACCTGGCGATCGCGTTGGCCCAGGCCGACCACTCGGTCATCCTGGTGGACAGCGATCTGCGCCGGCCGGTCCAGCACCGGCTTTTCGGCCTCGAAAGCCAACCGGGCTTGGCCGACATGCTCGCCGGCGGCGGCCTGGGCGCCGCGCCGCTCCAAGCAACGGCGGTGCCCAAGCTCTCGCTGCTGGCCAGTGGGCCGCTGCCGCCGAATCCAGCCGAGCTGCTCGGTTCGGCGCGCATGAGCGCGGTGCTCGGCACTCTCCACGAACAGACCGACTATGTCGTGATCGATTCGCCGCCGACCGTGCTCGTGACCGATGCCGCCGTGCTCGCTACCCAGGTAGACGGCGTGCTGCTCGTGCTGTCGCTGGGGAAGGTCAGGCGCGAGATGGCCCGCAAAGCCAAGACCCTGCTGGAAAACGTGTCGGCGCGCATCCTGGGCGTGGTCGTCAGCAATGCCCCTTACGACGCCCGCGACTTCCGCGACTACTACGCTGCGTCCGGCTGATGCCCCGGCCCCCACCCTGGTCCTCCACCGTTGCGACGAGGGAGGGAACATACCGTCCCCCGGCCACAGCGAGGGACCACATGGGGGGCCAGTCCAGCAAGGAGCAAGAACATGCGCCTGCTCGTAACCGGCTGTGCCGGCTTTATCGGCAGCAATTTCGTGCGCTACTACCTGCGGCAGCACCCCGACGACAGCATCATCGGCCTGGACAAGCTGACCTACGCCGGCAATCGCGCCAACCTGGCCCACGCCGACAACGACCCGCGTTTCCGTTTCGTCCAGGCCGACATCGCGGATCGCGATGCGGTCGGGGCGTTGACACAAGAGGTGGACGCGGTCGTCAACTTTGCCGCCGAGTCGCACGTGGACCGCTCGCTGCTGGACCCGGACGCCTTCATCCGCACCAACGTCGTCGGGCTACACGTACTCTTGGAGGCGGCGCGCCAAGCCGGCGTGCAGCGGTTCTTGCAGGTGAGCACCGACGAGGTGTACGGCCACGTGCCGGCCGGGCTGGCGGACGAGTGCGCCCCGCTCGCGCCGCGCAATCCGTACTCGGCGAGCAAGGCCGGCGGTGACCTTTTGGTGCAGTCGTACTGGCACAGTCACGGGCTGCCGGTGGTGCTCACCCGCGGCGCCAATACGATTGGGCCGCACCAGTACCCGGAGAAGGTCACGTCCCTCTTTGTCACCAACGCCCTCGACGATCAGCCGCTGCCGATCTACGGCCAAGGGACGGCCGTGCGCGACTATCTCTACGTGGACGATCACTGTGCAGCGATTGCGCTCGTCCTGCATGAAGGAGTCGCCGGCGAGGTCTACAACGTCGGGGCGAACGAGGAAGTGAACACTGTCGAGCTTGCGACCCGCATCCTCGAACTGCTCGGCAAGCCGCCAACGCTGATGCAGCACGTCGGCGACCGCCCCGGCCACGACTACCGCTACAGCATGGACAGCGACCGGCTGCACGCGCTGGGCTGGCAGCGGTGCTACGACCTCGACGCCACCGTCGAGGCCACCGTCCGCTGGTACGAGGAGCACGAGAGCTGGTGGCGACCGATCAAGTCCGGCGCCTTCCGCGAATACTACCGCCGCAACTACGGCCCCAAAATGTCTAGCACTACAATGCCGACCGTTACGGGCTGAACTCCCGGCCTTCTATGTGACGCACGCGCACACCACGCGCAGTGACGACTACCAACGACATCAAGTCCTGGGCATGGTTCGTAAGTACGAACTGAAGCCAATCCTGTTTGGTTTTGGGATCAGCACCTCCCAGGCGAAAGAGCAAGACGCCAGCGTGCGGTAGACGCTCACGAACGACAAGCTCACCGAAGTCAAGATCGTCGGTGATGAGTACACGCTGCTCCAGCGCAGCGATGGCGAGGACCTCGCGGTCCCCCAGCGCACGCACGTAATCCTGCACAATAGCAGTTGCATCATGCCCCTGTTGCCGTAGAAATAGAGCAAGGCGTGTATCTACATTCTCATCCAGTAGGAATCTCATGCGGGCACGCGAGCGGGCGCGGCCGGCTGGGGAGTACCGCGCTGACGATACTCGGCCTCGACGAGCGCCTGTGCGTAGGCCAGGCAGGCCCTCACATCGGCCTCCGTGAGCCGAGGGAAGGCGGCAAAGAGGTGCTCAAGGTTCGGGTTTGCAGCGAGATACTCCAGGACTAACGCAACCGGGATGCGCGTACCCCTGACAACGGGCTTACCCACCATAATCTGCGGATCGGCGACAATACGGTCTTCGTACATCGGCTCACCTCGCCCCTAAGCTAGTGGGAAGACTGGTTTTTCTGGACAAGCAGGTCCCGCTTCATAGCTCAACCGGCGGAGTTGGCTCGCTCTCATGGCGGATGCGGTCGAGGTCCCGCTCAACATCCTCCCAGTCCATGAGATTTCTCCACGCGCCAATAAGCTCAAGTACCCTTCGGACATTGTCCTTGCTCGCAGCAGCGTCCGCCGCTTGCTCGTCAGCGAAAGAAATAGTGGACCATCTCTTGGCCATCCTGCTCCGTGATGATGCCGATGAGAGGCTGGTCGCTCCGGGCCAAGATGCTTGCAGTCTGATGGGGCGGCTGTTTCGTCATCGGCGTGTATCTCCTCTACCACGGCCGGCCGGTCACACCTATTATGGCAGAGGTGGGTGACCCGTCATTCTGAGGCTGGCTATGCGGACGCGCCGGTGTAGTGGCGCAGGCCGAAGCGCCAAAAGACCGCCGATACGACGAGCAGCGCCACCGCTACCCCCAGCGCGGTCAGCAGCGTGCCCAGCGACAGCCGGCCAGCCAGCGCTTCCGTCGGTACCGTCGTGGCGAAGGCGACCGGCACGATGAAGGTGAGGATGGCGCGTAGCCAGGTCGGATAGAGGCCAACCGGGTAGCGGCCCGCTTGGAACAGACTAGTGAAGATCACCATGATGTTCTCGGTCCGGATGACCCAGAACGTCAGCGTCGCCAAGATCAAATGCACACTGTAGATGATGGCGGCCCCGGCGATCAGCGCGACGGGAAAGGCCAGCAGCTGCGCCGGTTCGACGAGCACGCCGAGGCGCGTGGCACCGGCGACGAGCAGGCCGATCCCCAGGAGCAGGTCGGTCACTCGCCAGATGTGCATCTCCCGAACGCTGACCAAGAACTGGGACGATGCCGGCTTCGTCAGCTGGTAGTCCAGCGTGCCTTCGCGCACGTCGGCCATGAGCCGCTCCAGACTGGGCCTGACGGTCACGCGGATCAGTCCGACCATGATGAAGTACACGCCCAGCAGCATCACCAGCTCTGCGGGACGCCAGCCGCCCAATTCGTCGGTGTGGCTGAAAATGACCAGCAGGCCGCCGGCGGCCGTCCCAAAGGAGATCAGGGTCTCGAAAAGCTGTACCCAGAAGTTGGCGCGGTAGGCCAACTCGTTGAGCAAGCTCACCTTGAAGAAGACCTGCAACAGGCGCAGATAGAGCATGACGCCGCCTCAGGCCCCCACAGCGCTATAGCGCCGCACGCCAATCGCCCAGACGAACCGGTGCAGTCCATAGGCCAGGCCGAGCCACAGGCATTGGATGAGTAGTCCTTGCACGATGGCGGCAGTTTCCAGCCGGCCGAGCAGGACTTCGATAGGGAAGGCCAGCATCCAGCGAAACGGCAGTACCGCGGCAACGGCTTGTAGCCAGTCGGGGAGCAGCGCGTTCGGGGCAACCATCCCGGCCAAGAACCAGAACACCAGGTGATAGACCGAGTTGCAGGCCGCGACGCGCGTCGTCCAGAAGGCGGCGAGCGCCAGCGTGTACTCCAGTAGCCAGCGCACGGCAAAGGCCAGCGCCAGGGCCGGCACGAATAGCGCGATTTGTAGCCCGCCGAAGTGTAGAGCGGGCTGGAAGTGCCAGGTCAGCAAGGCTGCGACCGGCAGAGTCACGGTCGTTGACAGCAGCTTCCAGCTGATATTGTCGGCCAGGTACATGTGCATGGGGGTGAGCGGCTTCAACAGCTTGGCCGAGAGCCGTCCATCCCGGATCTCGAATTCATACTCGTAGATGATCCAGGTGAACGTCGCGTGGTTCACGACGAAGAGCGCGATATAGTAGGCGGCGAAATCGGCGGCTGCGTAGCCGGCCACGCTCCCGCTGCCCGCGACCGTAGTCCAGACCACCAGATGGATCAACGGCTCCGTGATGTGGGCCAGCATCCAGATCAGCAGGGCGATGCGGTATTGCAGCATCACCGCGATGCTGGCCCGGAAGATGGCGCGGTAGACCCCGACCATCCCGACTAGCCGCCAACGACGATTCGTGACGGCCAGCGGCTGCGGCCCGGCCGCCAACCCGCCGCCCGGTGTGGGTGCCTCAAGGCCGGCGCCGTCTTCCGGCGCCGGCTGCGCGGTATCGTGCTGAATCACCGGCTCACTCACACTCCTATGAGTCGGCGGCGAGGCCGCGCTGGAAGATTTGGTCAATGACCGCCTCGATAGGTGGGTCCTCTACCGTGAGGTCGGCGATGGCGTACTCGGAGAGCAACTGTCCTGTAATCCGCGCGGCCTCCCCTTTGGGCACGCGCAGCTGCACCCGGCCGTCATCGCCGTTCGGGGCCGGCGTGCGCTCGCCGTAGCGTGCCCAGTCCGGTGCGGCGGCGCCCGCCTCCAGGGCGATACCGAGTATCTTGAAGGGCGCCAGACGCTCCGCCAGGCCACGCAGATCGCCGTCGTACAGCAGCCGTCCCTCATGTATCACGACGACCCGCCGGCACAGCGCCTCCACGTCGGCCATGTAGTGACTGGTTAGCAATACCGTCGCGCCCGTGCGCTCGTTGTAGTCGCGGATGAACTGGCGAATGCGCGTCTGCATCGTCACGTCCAAGCCGAGCGTCGGCTCGTCCAGGAACAGCACCGACGGCCGATGTACGAGCGCTGCCGCGATCTCGCATTTCATCCGCTCACCAAGCGAGAGCTGGCGCACCTGCTTGGTCAGCAGCGGCGTCAGGTCGAGTAGGTCGGTCAGCTCCCGCACGGTGGCCCGGAACTGGTCCTCGGGAATGCGGTAGATCGCCTGGTTGACCAGCAGCGTATCCATCGCCGGCAGGTCCCAGTAGAGTTGGTTGCGATTGCCGATCACCAGGGTCATCCGGCGGAGATAGTCGCGGTCACGCCGCCACGGCACATAGCCCAGCACGCGGGCGGTACCGGTCGTCGGGTGCAGGAGACCGGACAGCATCTTGAGGGTGGTCGTCTTGCCGGCGCCGTTCGGGCCCAGAAAGCCGACGACCTCGCCGGGGGCAATCGCAAAGGACACGGCCTCGACGGCGCGCACCGTCCGCATCCGACGCCGAAAGACGCTCCTAGCAGCCGCGCGCAACCCCCCGGCGCGCTCGCCGACCTGGTAGTGCTTCGTCAGTCCATCCAACGCAATGATGGCGTTCTTCATCGCAGCCGTCCTCTACCTCTGCAGAGCGGCCACTGTCAACTCGGTATTAGCCATCGTCTACACGACTCATATCTGCATTCTTCTCACTATAGATTTTGCCATCCACGATATACTCCCGAATGTACAGGCCTTTCTGATCCCGGACAAGACGAAGACTGTATGGCACCCGGCGGCCATCCAAGAATAGAGGCGCGGCCCCTCCTTCTGAGCCTATCTGACCGATTTGAAGTTGATGTCGAACGCCGTCTTCCAAATCCTCGTAGCCACCAACGGAAGCGGCGGCCACGAGACGCTCAACTAGGTGTTCAAGTTGTCTCAGTTGTTTACTGGAGACTGGAGAGTCATCTCGCCCGGCATGGAGGATTTTTCCTCGTCTATACTGAAGGTCGCGGACGAGTAGCGAGTCATCACGTCTAAGCTCGATTCCGCAGGCTTTCGCGAACATATCAAGCTTCTTCCGCAAAGGCCATTGATTCTGCAATAACCTTCCTTCGAGAAGGTCTGCTGAGATTGTCAACAATTCCTCAGTCGTGTTCGGAAGAGATATCTCTCTGATTTTCTGCCGGATAATATCCCTTACAGGCTTCCGGTCTCCCTCGAAGACGCCGGGGTATTCGATAGAATCTAATATCGACTCCAACGCAATCCAAGTGGCGATGAACCGATCATTGATATTGCCTTCATCCGAAGCGATACCCAACCATCTAAGCGAGCGCTGAATGCCAGTTGAGAGCTTCCGTTCTCTTCCGCTCAATGCCCTTTGACCAGTCTGATCTTCGATGTCTCCTGCACGTGACGCACTAAGAAAATGCTCACCGAAGGAATTAATTCTCTTGTAAGTGTCCTCAAGACCAATTTCTGACTGATTCTCAATGAGAGGAATTGATCTGATCCAACCCTTGACTGTTTTGGCCTCGCGCAATAGGATGCATGGATGTAGCGAAATCACAGACCTACCCATTTCAGCATCCCACATAAGGGGCTTGGACTCGTATCGTGTTTCGAAATGACTGATGCCCGCACGGAGAGCAAAGCCGATTAGGTCAGCGGCGAAACGCGCTCTGTCGAGCGCATAGCTCTCTGCTTGCAACATATCACGGGCAAACACGACGCCAAATGCCTTTGGGACGCTTGCATGCCAGACTGATTCTGGCCCTTCCGATCCCATCTGCGCGAGGAGCGGCTCAAAGATGTCGTCGTGCTTACCCGAGGTGACTCCGAGATCATGCACTGCGAAGGATATCGAGCGACCTTTAGACGATAGTCCCTTCAATGGGACAGCATACAAGAACGGTCGAAGCTCTGTATCTAGCTTCAGGCCTGATACGTGAGCACCTCTGACAAGCCCCGTCAGCTGTGGGAGCCAGTACCTGATCTCCTGACTAGACATTCCGAAGAATCTTATGTTTTTCAAGAATGCTCGCCCAAATTCCCATGAAAGATCATGCAATGAAAACTCCACCGATCCATCAGCTTTGCGCTTTGACTTCAGGCAGATACCAGCTTGAATCAACTCCCCGTCTTCTGACAGCGCCGTCTCGGCATGGTAGTCCCATCGGGAGTTGTCGGGTGGAACTACGGTCGCAAGAGCTGTAGTGAACAGATGGCTTCCTTCCTGATGACGAGTGATCTGTGAACTCCGCACAGCCTCTCGCGGAAAACAGTCATCACCGAAGCAGAATCCTGGTCGCTCTATGTTTCTCGTCGTTTCAGAAGAGTCACTGTCAGTCGTGGTACTCATTTTCGAAGAACTCCTACCAAAGCAGCTAGGATTCGGGATTCCCGGACTCGTGCAAGAACTGGCCTCATGGTCCAATCGTAGGTGCGGACGTCACTATGTCTCGCCCTCGGCCTGCTGCTCTTGGCTGAGGCGGCGCGCCCACGGCGTCTCGGTGATGCCGCCGAGCATCCCGCTGGGCAGGAAAAACCGGCTCGATGCCTGGCCCCACGGCTCTGTCTTCGGCGCTTGGGCGATCTGCCAGCCGCGCTCACCGATGGCCTCCGCCGCCGGGCCGACCGAGTCCACCTCGAACTCGACGGCGAAACCGAGCGGAACACGCTCCACGGCATTCTTGTCGCCAAAGGTCGCTTCCGCCGCCGCGGCGCGCGACCACAGGCCGAAGTGGAGTACGCCCGGCACCTTGACCACCGAGTAGCCACCGCCCGGCTTATGGTCAACATCCAAGCCCAAGACCTCGCGGTAGAACTGCGCGGCGGCATCAACGTCGTCCACAATCTCGGCAATCCCGGATACGTGTCGAATCACCTGACTCTCCTCCTGAGCGGGCACCGCGCACACGGCGGCCATCCCGCTCGTCATCTACAGTATAGAACGCCTGACCTAATCCCGCAGTTGCGCCCACCAATCAGCGGGAATGATGAGACGAGAGGCCTACACTCCCCCTCTCTATCGCTTGGCGATGGAGAGGGGGCCGGGGGGTGAGGCCCGCGTTCCCCTACGCCGCCTCCGGTGTCGCGGTGAGGCGCCAAAACCAGACCGCCGAGATGCAGGTCAGGACGAGGCAGCCGCTTGCGAACAGGAATGGCGCCAGGGGCGTCAGCTCGATCAGCTCGCCGGCAGCGACCATGCCACTGAGCATCCCCATGCTCCAGAGCGTGTGCATCAGCGCCACCACCCGGCCGTCATCTACCCCGCGACCGAGCTGGCGCATCAGCGGCGGGACCGTTGTGGACAGTCCCCAGGCGAACATGGACCAGAGCGTGCCGGTCACGAACAGTCCGACGGTCGCCGTGTGGAGCAGCGCCGCCAGTATCGAGCACAGTAGGATCGCTATACACATTGGGACGACCAGCACTCGCGCCCCCACGCGGTCTACGGCGCGGCCGGTGGCCAGCTGCGCTCCGGTCGCGGCGATGAGGCTGACCGTGCCGTACAGACCCACGGTCGCCTCGCTCTGCGTCAGGCGGTAGACCAGCAAGGGGAACATCAGGCTGGCGGTACCCCACGCCGTAGTCGGAAAGTATCGGATGGCGCCCAACGCCAGCACGTCGGCGCGGCGCATTAGCCGGCTATACCCGGCAATGTCCCAGCGGCGCCATCCAGCTTGGGCCGGTGCCGGCTTGCGCTGCGTGGCCGGCTCGCGCGGCAGCCACCGCAGGGCGGCGAGTGCCACCACCAGCAGTAGTCCGCCCGATATCCAACCAACGGCATGAAAGCCGGCGAACGCAGCCGCGAGGCCGGCGGCATACGCTCCGAGCGCCTGGCTGGCCGTGCGGCCCAGGAAATACGCGGCCGTGGCCGTGCCCAGCCGTTGTGCCGGGCTGACCGCGAGCAGGTAGCTCTGGCCGCCGGTGGAGACGAAGCCGGCGGACGTTCCGGCGATGACCGCCAGCGCCAGCAGGTGCCACGGCGTCTCGGCAACGAGCAAGAACGCGCCGCTGATCGCCAGGATGAGGCCGATCACGAGCGCCGCCCGACGCCCGACGCGGTCCGCCACCACCCCGCCAACCAGGGCAAAGATGGCGCTGCACGCCATCTTGATCGCGTTCACCGCTGCCGTGAGGCGTGGCGGCTGCCGGAGAAACCCGTCCACGTAGGCCGCGAGGAGCGCCTGGGTTGGCGACGCGGCGACGCCGGCGGCAAAGACGAGGCCGATGAAGACGATGGTGCGCGTCGTCCACAGCGGTGGCACAGCCTCGGCGCCACCGGACGCCTGGGATGCCTCGTGACCGCCGCTCCGGCTACTCACCGCACCCTTGCCCGCCGGGTCACAAGGGTCACGACGGCTCCGCGGAAGTAGGCAACGCTCATGGGCAGTACACCTGGCTGGCGCCGGTCGAGTGACCGGCCGAGGACGTGCCGTGCTATGATAGCATCCCTCGACAGCCAGCCTCTCGATGGCACCGAGAGGCAATGTCGGAACGCACCGAGGTAGGGAAGTGATGCTGCTGCGTGGTCGTGATGTCGTCACTGAGCAAGCGGTCGAAGTCGAAGTTGCCGATACCAAAATCCAGGCCGTTCGTCCGCTGACAGCCGCAGAACCAGGCGCGGCCAGCGAGAGCGGCCGGCCGGCCATCGGGGACGGCGACTACTGGCTGGCGCCGGGCCTGTTCGACATGCAGGTGAACGGCTTCGCCGGGTATCACCTGTCTGCCGAGGACGTGACTCCGGCGACCGTGCGCGGGATGATCGAGGCGCTCTGGGCCGTCGGCGTGACGCGCTGCTGTCCGACGGTCGTGACCGGTTCGTTCGGCAGCCTACGTCGCTCGCTTGCAGCGATTGTCGCGGCCTGCGACGAGGACGCCGCCATCGCCGCCACCGTGGCCATGATCCATATCGAGGGGCCGTACATCTCGCCGGAGGAAGGACCGCGCGGGGCGCACAATCAAGCGTGGACCCGCCCACCGGACTGGGACGAATTCTGCTACCTCCAAGAGGCGGCGCAGGGCAAGATCGGCCTCGTGACGTTGGCCCCGGAATGGCCCGGGACAGCTGACTTCATCGAGCGGCTGGTCGGTTCCGGCGTCAAGGTCTCGCTGGGTCACCATGCAGCGTCTGCCGAGGACATTGACGCCGCCATCGCCGCCGGAGCAACCTTGTGTACCCACCTCGGCAACGGCGCCCATGCCCAGCTCCCCCGGCATCCGAACTACATTTGGGAGCAGCTGGCCCGCGACGAACTGACGGCGGGCATCATCCCCGACGGTCATCACCTCCCGCCAGCGGTGCTCAAGTGCTTCGTGCGGATCAAGGGTATCGAGCAGATCATCCTGGTCAGTGATGCCGCGCACTTAGCCGGCCTGGCGCCAGGCGTCTACTCGCACTGGGGCGGCGATCAGGAAGTGGAGTTGACTCCGGAGGGACGGCTACAACTGGTCGGGACCCCCTACCTGGCCGGCGCGGCGCTGCCGCTCGTGCAGGGCTTGGCAAACATGGTCCGTTATACGGACGCCTCGCTCAGTGAGGCTGTCCATATGGCTACTGCGACACCGGCTCGCGCGTTGGGGCTTAGTGCTCCGGCCCCCTCACCGACGGTCGGGCAGGTAGCGGACATGGTGGTGCTCCGCTGGGACCAGGCGGCTGGCACCATGACCGTCGAAGCAACGGTGGCAGCCGGCAAGCTGGTGTATCAGCGGGCGGCATAGCTCGGCCCCATGACCATCCGGGCAGTCCGCTTCAATCTCGACGAGACGCTTGCGCAGCAGTTGACCGCATTGAGCCAGCTACCGGCAGCATTGGCGGCGCTGCAAGGGCACTGATACCCTCCGCCGCAAGTTCAGCACGAAAGGAACACACGACGTATGAGTCAACCGGTTATCCGCGCGGCGCTGTTGGGATATGGGATGTTCGGGGCCGACGTTGTCGTCGGCTCCCTCTGGGACCTGCACCGCAACGGCATTGCGCCGTATCTCGACCGCGTCGGGCTGGACGACTTCAGCCGCGCCTACCAGGACGTGCGCTTCGAGCTGGTCGCCGTCGGCACGCGCAGCGAGGCGTCGGCACGGCGCGCCGAACGCGAGATGGCCGCGGCCACCGGCGGCACCGTGCGCGGCTACTGGGGCGAGACGCCCTGGGAGGACATCCTGCGCGACTATCCCGACCTCGACGTGGTGCTCGTTTCGACGCCAGATCATCTGCACACCGCGCCGGTACTTGCGGCCCTGCGGCGCGGCGTCCACGTGATCGTCGAGAAGCCGATGTGCTTGGACGTACATGAAGCGGACGAGATCATCCGCGAGGCCGAGGCGCGCAACCTGATTGTCGGCGCCGACATGCACAAGCGGTACGACCCGGATCACCTACGCATTTTCGAGGACTTGGCTCCGCAGCTCGGCCAGCCGCTCTATGCCCGTGGCGTGCTCGAAGAGCCGCTCGAAGTCTCGACGGACATCTTCAAGTGGGTGGAGGACAGCGACCCGTTCACCTACGTCGGCATCCACTGGCTCGATCTCTTCCTACACTTCCTCCGACTGACGCCGGTGAGCGTGTACGCCGTCGGCCAGAAGGGGCGCCTCCGCAGCGAGTTCGGCAAAGACACCTTCGACGCCGTGCAGGTGGTCGTCACGCACCAAGGCGGCACCGCTATCACTTACGAGAACAACTGGCTCACGCCCGCCGATTTCGAGGGTCCGGTGAACCAAGACAGTCAGCTTGTCGGCTACTACGGCAAGGTCGAGTCCGACAGTCAGTATCGCGGTCTGCGCTATTGGATCGAGAACAAAGGCTCGCGCACCTCCAACCTGCACTTCTTCCGCAAGGTGCGCCGACCGGACGGCTCGCTCGGCTCGCTCGGCTACGGGAAAGACAGCATTGTGGATTGCCTGGAAAGGGTCTTCCGCCACAAGGTCTTGGGCACGCCGGTAAGTGAGATGGCCGGCACCTATCCCGACGCGGCCTCGCAGCGGTGGCCCACCGTCGTCGTCCACGCCGCCAGAGCCGTCCTGCAACGCAACTGGGAGCACATCGAGGCCGGCGCACCGGCCGTCGCAACGGCTTCCCTCGCCGCCGACTCGATCATCCTCCACGACCCGCTCCGCGGCGAGAACGTCGAGCTACTGTAGCCGGGGGTGCGGTGGAGACCGCCGTAGGGGCAACCCTTGTGGTTGCCCATGTCCCCCGCATGGCGGGGGGACCATAGGGGGGCTAGGCCCCGGTCGCTACCCTGACTCCCCTTCCTTGCCAGGGTAGGGGCCGGGGGTTAGGTATCATACTCCCGCCGCCCTCCACAACCGTCAGGAGCTTCCGCTATGGCAACAACTCGGCCCAACGTTGTGCTCTTCGTCAGTGATCGTCAGCACGCGGATACCATCCACGCCGGCGGCACGGCCGGCATCGCCACGCCACACCTCGACCGACTGGCGAGCGACGGTGTGCTGTTCCAGCGGGCCTATACGACCTCGCCGATCTGCTCGCCGGCGCGGATGGCCCTCCTTTCCGGACGCTACCCGCACGACAACGGGATGGTGGCCAACCACCAGCAGCGGCCCGGCTCCGACCGGCTGCGCTATCCCGCTGGCGTAACGAATCTGGCCGAGTATCTCGGCGCCCTCGGCTACATCAGCGCCTATTCCGGCAAATGGCACCTGGGCAGCGGAGCCGCGCGGCCGGGCTTTGATACCGTCTTGGGAGCCGGCAGCGACTACGACGTGGATACGCCGGCGCAAAACGACATCCTCCGGCTCACGGACCGTTTGGGAATCACCATCGGCGGCAAGCAGAGCGGCAACGACGTTGACCGCGCCCGTTTTGACCGCGCGACCAACGCCGGCCCACAGCTACTCCCAATGGCCCACCATCCGTCCCACCTCTTCATGGATCGTGCAACCGCCTGGGTACGCCAGCGGGCGAGCGAGCCGGAGCCGTTCCTGCTGGTCTATTCGTGCCGCGAGCCACACCCGCCGTTTGGCGCCCCGGACCCCTTCCACGGCAGCCACCGGCCGGCAGACATGCCGCTCTCACCCACGCGCCGCGACCCGGCCGGGGCAGAGTGGGCGGTGAGGCGTGACGACCCGTTTCTGCGGCGCAACGTCTCCACGCTGACCGATGAGCAGCTCCAGGTTGTGCGCGCCGCCTACTGGGATGCCGTCTCCTACGTGGATCACCTGGTCGGCCGCTTGATGACGGCACTGCTGGACACCGATCAATGGGAAAACACCCTCTTCATCTATACGTCCGACCACGGCGAGATGCTGGGACACCACGGTCTGTTCGGGCAGTACGCCGCGCTGTATGACGATGTCATCCGCATCCCGCTGATCGCCCGGCCCCCCGGCGGGCTAGGCCGACCACACCACAGCGACCGCCTGATCTCGCACGTGGACCTCGTGCCGACCATCGTCCGCTGGTGCGGCGGCGAGCCGCCCGCCGACGCGCAAGGTGCCGACGCCGGCGAGCTGCTCCGGGGCGGCTCCGCGCCGATCCACGATGGCGTAGTCGGCTCCTATCACTCCGCCAACTGGACCGACCCGATCACGCCGATGCGTGCCTGGGTAACGGAAGAGTGGAAGTACGTCGCCACCCTGGACGGTACCGACGAGTTGTACGACCTCACCGCAGACCCGCTCGAAACGACCAATCTCGTCGCCGACTCGGCGCACCGCGACACGCTGACCGCCATGCGGCGCGGCCTCCAAGCCTGGCAGCGCGATACCGGCGACACGTGGCCCGAGGTCGTCCGGCCCTCGCCGGAGGACCAGGCACGGCGGCAGCAGTAGGCGGCAGAGCGGGCTGTACTACTGTCGTTCTACCGACGTCTCGCCTTCCAGCGGCTTTTCTGCTGCCTCATTTTGGCCCGCGACGGCCCGGCTGACTGCGCCGGCGACCTGCTCCATGGCCTCTCTTCCCTTCGCGGTCTTGCTCCCGACGTCAATAATCCTGTCCGCGAGCTTGTCGGCGAAGTTGACGAGCTTGTCCGTCATCTCCGGTGACAAGCCGAGCACCGGCCCGTGAATGGTGATGCCGACCGGCCGGTTGTTCACCGCCCGATCACCACTCCGGCTCCCGGGCTTCCCAGACCAGCCCCAGCCCGTCTGACCTTCCAGATAAGCAACAAGCTGACCGACCGCCATGAGCACCAGCGCGATCTTCTGCTTGTCGTTCGCATCCTCGCGCGGCTGCGGCGAGAGCGCCGCCACGTATGGGTCATTCGTGAGCCGAACCACGCTTGTCCGGAGACCCTCATAGCTCTGCATCGCTAGGTCACCGGTACCTTCGTACAGTTGCAGATCAATGCTCCTTTGTAGCTCGTCTCTCAGTGCCCAGGCCGGCGGGATCAAGCGGATGAGCGCCCGCAGCGGATCACCGCCAACGGCGCCCTCCGGACCGTTCTGCTCGACGCGGGCCGTCCCAGCGTTTGCACGACTGTCTGTGTTCATCCTTCCCCTCCCTTATCGGGTTGAATACCTAACGCTTCAAGCGTCTCCGGCCCGATCAGCCGGCGCAGATTGCGCCGCGCATGGTGCAGCCGAGACTTGACCGTGTTGAGGCTTGTCTCCATCGCCACTGCGATCTGGGCATAGGAGTAGTCCTCGTCACAGTAGAGGATCATCGTCTGCCGCTGAAGCTCCGGGAGACGATCAATCGCTTCCTGCACCTCGGCCCACATGAGCCGCCGCACGACCTGCTCATCGGGCCGGTGCGCCTGGTCGGTCGGCCAAGAGATTCGTGCCGGTGCGCCGACTAGCCCACCATCGAGCGAGACCGACTGGAAGCGGCCCTGCTTGCGTAGCTCGTCATAGCACCGATTGCGGACGATACGAAACAGAAAAGGGCGCAGATTCTCGGCTGGAGTGATGCGCTCCAGGCTCATGTACAGGGCGAAGAACGCATCCTGCACCACCTCATCTTCATCATCGCTCTGTCCGATCAGACGCCAGACGTAGCGCCGCACCGTCCACTCCAACCCGGCTTGCAAGTGCCCGAACGCGGCGTTGTCACCTCCTCTCGCGCGGCGCAGCAGCTCTTGCTCGGTGCGATCAGGCACTGCCGTCTCCCATCTGCCCAGTAGTACGAATCGAGGGGAGGATTGTTTAATCCGTCGGTCGCGCCGCAGGGGCGTCATTCATGGCGCCCCCTCTCGCCACGCTGCCCTGCCCTGTCCTACACTACCCTCACTAGGCACGATGAATCGTGCTCCTAAGGCACGGCCGACTCCCCCTCTCTATCGCTTGGCGATGGAGAGGGGGCCGGGGGGTGAGGGGCTACAACTGCCCAAGAGGGAGAGAAAACGCGATGACTGAGACGGCAACAGACGCTCAATCGGTGCCCGCCGGCTACGACGGGCCGCGGGCTTGCGCGTGGCACGAGTTGGCCAGCGCCGTGGACCTGGCCAACCTCGTGCTGCGGGTGCTCGGCGCGCCGCCGGGCGCACCGCCACGCTGGCCGACTATCGGCGGCGACTACGGCCACATCTACAATGGCAACAACCTGCCCAACGTTCGCGTCGTCACCCACCGCGGCCGGGTCGTGTCCTCGGTCGGAATCTATCCGACCGAAGTGCGGACCCCGCGCGGCACGATCTCGGTCGGGGGGATCAACGCCTTTGTCACGCATCCGGACCACCGGCGTCAGGGTCTCGGCGCGGCCGTCTTGCGCGACGCGCATACCCAGATGCGGGCCAGCGGCCTACACAGCGGCTTACTGAGCACGCGCATCCAGGACTACTACCGCAAGTTCGGCTGGGAGAGCGCCGGGCGCCAGCAGACGTGGGGTTTTGATCGCGGCAACGTTGCCCTGCTGCCCGATCCCGCCGATCTGACGGTGACGGAAGACTGGCACCCGCACCTACCGGAGCTTGTCGCGCTGCACAATAGCGACGGCCTCGGAGCGCAACGGAGCGAGTCCACGTTCCGGCTGCTGGCCGAGCGCAAGCTCGGTCACCTGTTCGTTGCGCGGCGCGCCGGCCGCCCCGTCGCCTACGCCGGCGTCAGCGGGACCGCCGTGCGGGAATACGGTGGCGATCCGCGAGCGGTGGCCGCCCTGATCCGGGCAGTGTTCCACCGGCTCGACGACCCGGACACCCCCACGTCCGAGCGTCCGCCGGGCCAGCGGGCGACCATCGAACTGACCGTGACGACGCCCGTGCATCGGACCGGCCTGCCCGCGCTGCTGGCCCAAGCCGGTATCCCGCATACGCTGGGCTACCTGGGAATGCTCGCCATTTTCGACGCGCCGGGGCTGTTCGCGGCCTTGCGCCTCGACGACGTGGCGCTCACGCCCAGCGACGACGGCTGGCTGGTGCGGCACGACGGAAACACGCTTGACCTGACGCCGCAGCAGTTGGTCAAGCTCGTCTTCGGACCGGAGCGATTCCCCGACTTTGCCCCCGACCTGTTCCCGATTGACTTCTTCCAGTGGCCCCTGGATCGGGTGTAACCACTAGCCGGTCATCCGGCCCTCGGGATCGTGCAAGGTCGCCGCAAAGGCCGGGGGGTGGATGCTCCCGCCCCCCTATGGTCCCCCCGCTTCGCAGGGGGACGGGCGCAGCATACTGCGCCCCTACGGCTTGGCCTGTCATCCGGCCGTCCTGCCGGCTTGGGCTGCTCGGACCAGATGATCCCGGAGGGCGCGTAGCTCCCTGCTGAAGCGGACGGGGTAGGGGTGCTCGACGGTGAGACGCTGCCACTGCTTCGGCAAGGCGCGGAGCCGCGCGGCCGCGGCGGCGGCGATTTCGGGCAGGGGCGGCTGGCTGTCCGGTAGCAGCGTGCCGCTGCGGATTACCGGGCGCAGCAGCGGCACGGCATCGGGAGGTGGGGTTTCGGAGGCCAACTGGATCACGTCGTAGGCGTAATGGCCGACGCGGTAGACCGCTTTGTGCCCCGGCCAGCTGCTCTTGATGCCGGCGAGCTTGAGGCTGGCCTTTGCTGTCCCGGCCGGGTCCTCGTATTCGGCGAGCTTGTAGACGGCGCCGAGCGTGCCACCGGCGACTTGGTGTTGCAGCGAGCCGGCGCCGCTGCCTATTTTTGTACCGATCCCGAAGCCGTCTAGCGGCGTGTCGGCAGCGACTAGGTCGGCAATCGTGAACTCGTCGAGATCGCCGGAGGCGACGATACGCACGGATTGCAGGCCAGCGGCGTCCAGCACGCGCCGGACGTAGCGGCTGTCGGCTACGAGGTCGCCGCTGTCCAGGCGGACGGCTACCAGCTCGTGTCCGAACTGCTGCCGCGCTTGGCGGGCGACCGCGACGGCGGTGTGGACGGCTTGGCGCACATCGTAGGTGTCGAGCAGCAAGGTGTACTGCGGCAGGGTGGTGGCGACCGCCTCGAACGCCTCCCGCTCGGTGTCGTACAACTGCACGAGCGCATGGGGGATCGTGCCGGTCGGCTGGAGGCCGAACCGCTGGGCGGCTGCGACGAATGAGGTCGTGGCGCAGCCGCCAATGTAGGCGGCGCGGGTCACTGCGTAGGGCGCATGGGCGCGGCGCAGCGCGAACTCCGCGACCGGCCGGCCGGCGGCGGCGGTGACGATGCGGGCGGCTTTGGTGGCAATCAGCGTGGCGAGATTGATCGTCTGGATGAGGCCCGCTTCCAGCAGCAGCGCCTCGATGAACGGCGCCCGTACCCGCAGCAGCGGCTCGTGAGGGAACGCGATGGTGCCCTCGGGAATGGCCGCGACGTCGCCGGTGAAGCGCAGGGTGCGGAGAAAGTCGAGGAAGGCCGGGTCGTAGGCGCGCACCTGGGCGAGGTAGCGGAGGTCTTCGTCCGTGTAGCGAAAGCCGGTGGCGTGGGTGAGGGCCGCTTCCAGGCCAGCGGTGAGCACATAGGCGCCGCCGAACGGGGCGTGCCGGATATACAAGTCGAAGGTCGCCGGACCGGTGCGGCCGGTGCGCCAAGCGACGTAGGCGGCATCCTGGTGGTAGAGGTCAGTCGTGAGAGCCGAACCCATGGCTGCTTCCAGAGAGGGGTAGTGCTGGCCCCCCTATGGTCCCCCCGCAGTGCGGGGGGACGGGCCGGGCTTCATCGTAGCACGGACGCCCCCCTATGGCCCCCCGCTGCGGCGGGGGGACGGGGACATCGCGTTTGCCAGCGTTGCCGCTGGCAGCGCATCCCCGGCGCTCCCGGCGCCGTTCTTGTCTGCGGATGGTGCGGCAGGACAGCCGCCGGTCGTGGGGCGGCGCGGTCGTGGTACACTGGGCACGCGCGGCTCGATGACTGGGTGAGGCGGCGCACGCCATGCCGCGCTTGTGATGGCCGAATGTCGGCTCCAGCGACGCTCCGTGGGGAGAGCGAATCGTGACCACTGAGCACTCCGCCCGGTGCCAGCTTCAGAACCACTTGTCCGATCCTGGTGGCGGGGAGCGGCCGCCGCGCGAAGCCTGCGGCGTGTTCGGCATCTACAGTACCGACGAGGACGTTGCTCGCACGACCTACTTCGGCCTCTATGCGCTGCAACATCGCGGCCAGGAGAGCGCGGGGATCGCAGTCTCCGACGGCGAGGAAATCCGCTTCTACAAGAATATGGGCCTGGTGTCGCAGGTGTTCACGGAGGACATCCTGCGGCAGCTCGAAGGGCACATTGCCATCGGGCACACGCGCTATTCGACGACGGGATCGAGCCGCTTGGAGAACGCCCAGCCGATCCTGTACGAGGGGCCACTGGGCAAGGTGATGGTGGCACATAACGGAAACATCACCAACACGGCCGCGATCCGCCGGGAGTTGGAAGCGCAGGGGCACTCGTTCCTGACGACGACCGATAGCGAGCTGATCGCGGCGCTGGCAGCGCGGGGTGGGCAAGAGAGTGTCGTCGCCAATATTCAGGCCGCAATGCCGCACCTGGAAGGCTCGTACAGTCTGGTCTTCCTCACACCGGACGCGCTGATCGGGGTACGCGATCCGCTGGGCAATCGTCCGCTGTGCTTAGGGCGAGTGAATGGCGCCTGGGTGCTGGCAAGCGAGTCGTGCGCGTTGGAGACGGTCGGGGCGGCGTTTGAGCGCGAGGTGGACCCTGGGGAGATCGTCTTCATCACGGCCGAGGGTGTGCAAAGCATCCAAGGCCAGCAGTCGCGGCGGCGGGCGCTCTGCCTGTTCGAGTACGTCTACTTGGCCCGTGCGGACAGCGTCATCGAGGACAAGCGGGTATACGAGGCGCGCTGGGAGATGGGGCGGCAACTGGCACAGGAGCATCCGGCCGAGGCCGACGTGGTGATCGGTGTACCGCTGTGCGCGTTGACGGCGGCGCAAGGGTATGCCGAGGCCAGCGGACTGCCGTATCGGGACGGCCTGATCCACAATCGGTATATCCATCGCACGTTCATCCAGCCGGAGCTACGACAGCGGCAGACGACGGCCGACCTGAAGTACAACGCGATCCCCGAGATCGTCGGCGATAAGCGAGTGGTGGTGGTGGACGACAGTCTGGTGCGGGGCAACTCGCAGGAGAAGTTCATCAAGCTACTGCGGAGCGCCGGGGCGCGGGAGGTTCATCTGCGGATTCACTGTCCGCCGCTGCGCCATCCATGTGTGCTCGGCGTGGACATGGCCACCCATGGCGAACTGATTGCCCACCGGATCACCGCGGCCGAGTGGGAGGGGCGGAACGGCAATGGTCATGGTCGTGGTGACGAGACCCACAGCGAAGGCATAGGAACGCCAGCGGACGCGGCCGGTGGCTCGAACGGCCATGGGAGCGTCGCCGCTGCAGAGGGACTGCGGAGGGCACCGACCGACGTGGAGGCGATTCGGCGCGACGTCGGGGCGGACTCGCTGGGCTATCTGAGTCTGGATGGGCTGGTCAAGGCGGTGGAGGTGGCGGAGAACCGCCTGTGTACCGCCTGCTGGACCGGCGACTACCCCGTGCCGGTGCAGCTGCCGTTCGAGGCGGTGAGCATCAAGTTCGCGCTGGAGACGGCCGGCGGCTGACAGGGGTTGGACCTTCCCTCCAGGAAAGGGGCAGCGTCGGCGCGCGGCAGGGGGCCGTGGCTCGCTCAAGCGCCATCGCTGGATGGGAGGCCGAGCGCCCAGTTCACTGCCCGGTCAAAGAGCCGGACCGCCTCATCCGTACCCAGGTGAAACGTGTCGTGATACCAGTACAAGAAGACGGTCCTGGCCCGCGCCGGTTGTCCATTCGATAGCTCGGCACCTACCTCCGCCACCAAAAGCGCCGCGTCGTCCCCGAACAGATGATTCGCCAGCACTTGCACCCCTGGGCCGCGGGGCGGGTAAGCGACGCTGAACGTATCGGACCGGCGCACCACCCGCAGCCGCTCGTCAACGAGTAGTCCCGCGGTGATCGGATGGTCCGCGTCTACAATCCGAATATAGAGTTGCTCCGAGCGCGTGCCGCCCCAGCGCGCCAACTGCGTCGCCTCCAGCAGCAGCCGTTCCCAGAAGATCAGCGGTGTTGTCGTCTGGGCATAGCCCGCCGCTGCCTCGATCAGCCGCAGGCTGGAGCTGAGCAAGAGCAGATCGTGGGCCGCGGCGACCTGCACCGGATCATGTTGACTGTCCTCGTGGGTCCCGACCACGGTGACCGTCGCGCCCCGTGCTTCCAGGTGCGCCACGACGGCCGTGTCACCCAATGCCAGCTCCGCGGGGTGATGCACCAGCAGGGCGATCCGGGTGTCCGGCGGTAGCGGCGGCGGGACTGCCGGTGTTGCCGGTGCTGCGAGCTGCGGGAGGTGCTGCCGCAGCGTTGCCGGGGCGCTCAGGTCGCGCAGGCGCCGGGCATTGGAGTCCAACGTATCGGCGAACCGTTGCAGTGCCGTTTCCCACTGTGCCACCGCCGCTGCCGGCTCTTGTTCGGGCAGCCAGCGGGCCGCCTCCGCTGCCATCTCCGGACGCAACTCGGCGGCTAGCGCGGTGAAGCGATCCCGCACGGCCGCGGTGGCCAACGCTCCGGCGAGGTGTCGCTCGACCTGGGTGGTGAAGTAGGCTTGATACTGCGGGCTGGCGAGGAGACTGGCCAGAATCGGGATGAGGGTGCTACGCGCCGCACGACCGGGCCGGCCATACCCGTCAGGGGACGCAGCGGCATCCCCCAGGAACAACCGCCAGCGGGGATCGGCACCGTCACGCCTCCGGGCCGCCAGCCAGTCGTGGCGATCCCAAGCGGTGTCGCTGTTCCACAGGCGGAGGATGATGAAAGCGGTGAAGCTTTCGATATCGAGTTGCCGTATGGCCTGCTCGTACTGCGCCACTGTGCTCAAGTCCGCGCCGGTCAGCCAGTCCGCAACCAGGCGCCAGCGGTGGGCGTTGTCGGAGGCCTGTGCTCCCGTTGGTGTGTTGCTGGTATACCAGGAGCTGTCGTTGAAGTGGGTGGTCAGGAAGGTATCGTTGAGGTGCTCGGTGAGGTGATACAGTCCCCAGTAGGCCCCGTTCAGGTACAGTGCTACCCAGCGCCCCCGGGTTGCCACCTGGCCCATCGCCCCATGTAGCTCCCGGACCAGTTGATCCCGCACGTACACCGCCTCGGTCACACACTGGGGTGCTGGGCGGCATTGCCAACTGTCCTGGTCTTCGGCGCGCAGGACCAGCCGGGCATGGGTCTGCCCCGGTCGTGACCCAAACAGCGGATAGGCCAGCTCCTGTGACCCATATGCTTCCCGGAAGTACAACTCGAACGACTGCTTGGCGGTAGCCGGTCGGTCTGCTCCGCCGCGGACGCGGAGTCCCGCGCTGACACTGAAGTCCAGCGCACCGGCCGGGGACAGCCCTTGCACGGTCACCAGCCGCTCGTGAGCCTGTCCCCAGGCAGCCCACGCTGGTGCGTTGGTGAAGATACCGGTATTCTCGTCCCACAGATGCACCGGGTCCGTGACCAGTGAAATGACCGGCAAGGTCTGCGGCTCACCCACCAGATAGGTCGCCGTGGTCACGGCACTCACCGGCACACCGTCGCGTAGTGCCACCGTCCGCAGCACCGTCGTCTCCGTCACCTCCAGGGGCGCCGTGTACGCCGGCCCGTCCACCGTCGGATCGGCTCCATCCAGCGTGTAGTACACCGCGCTCCCAGCCACCGGTGACGCCAGATGCACAGTCACCGGGCCAGCAAAGTGTCCACTGCCCGGCGTGACCACCACCGGCGGCGTGTCTGGAGGTGCCCGTGGCGGAGTGGTGTTTGCCTTACCGGGCGTGGGTGATGGGAAGAATACCCACTGGTCGGAGGCCGTTCCCAACCGCCCCAGCGAGACATCGGCGACCTGTGAGCCGAAGGTCACCTCGTCCACCACCTGCCCGTCCGGCGCAAACAAGCCCACGTAGCCGCCCGTGCGGTTGAGCCGGAAGCTCGTGTGCCAGTCATCCGCTGTCACCTGGTCCATACCGGAGGCCCAGATCACCTGAAAGCCACCCGGCTTCAACGTCGTGACGGGGACGGGCCACTTGGCCGGCACGACGGGGTCGTCGGTGAGGGTGAAGCCCAGGAGGCTGATGGGCGTATTCGTGGGGTTGTGCAACTCCAGCCAGTCGGCGTAGCCGCCCTGGTCATCGAGTACCGTGTGCGTATTCGCGGCCTGGACTTCGGTGATGCGGACGCCTGGTAGGCCCGCCGGTGCTGCTGGGACCTCCGACGCCGAGCGTGGCGGGAGCAGTTGTCGCAGCGTCTCTGGATCGCTTAGTTGGCGCAGGTGCTGCTCGCTGGCGGCCAGTGAATCCGCGACCTGTTGCAGTGCCGTTCCCCACTGTGCCACCGCCGCTGCCGGCTCTTGATCAGGCAGCCAGCGGGCCGCCTCCGCTGCCATCTCCGGACGCAGCTCGGCGGCCAGCGCGGTGAGGCGTTCACGCACGGACTGGGTGTCCAGCACACTGGCCAGGTGGTGCTCGATCTGCGCCGTGAAGTAGGCACGATACTGGTCGTTTTGCAGCAGGCTGGTGAGCACCTGTCCGATCCGAGTGCCACCGATCACCACTCGCTCGAGCGTGTTCTCCGTGTTCATGAATGTCGTCTCGGCATCCCAGACGATAAATCGCCACCGCCCGTCCATTCCCGCTCGCGGGCGGGCCATGACCCGATTGTTGTGGGGCCAGTCCACGTTCTGTGCCCAGATGTTCAGCAGAACGTAGCTGGTGAAGTTCTCGATATCGAGTTGCCGCGCTACCTGCTCATACTGTGCCGGCGCGCGCAAGTCGGCGCTGGTCAGCCAGTCCACAAACCGGTACCAGCGCTGCGCGCTCCCGGGGTCCTGCCCTCCTGAAGCCAAGTTGACGTACCAGGCGCTGGCAGCGAAGTGGATGGCCAGGAAGGTATCGTCAATCCGCTCGGTGAGGTCATACAGTCCCCAGTAGACCCCGTTCAGGTAGAGCACTACCCAGCGGCCCTGCACCGCCACCTGGCCCATCGCCCCGTGCAGGTCCCGGACCAGCGGGTCCCGCACGTATGTCACGACCCCTCCGGCGGACCAGGCTTCCCCGGCAGCGGACCAGCTGTCGTTGTACCCGGCCCGCAGCACTAGCCGGTCATACGTCTGTCCCGGCGCCGTCCCAAACAGCGGATGTGCCAACTCGCGCGGCCCATACTCCCTCCGGAAGTACAGCCGGAGCGATTTCTTGGCTGAATTATCCCGGCTCCCGCCGCCATGGATGCGGAGTCCCGCTCCCACGCTGAAGCCCGGCGCTCCCTCCGGCGACAGCCACTCCATGGTCACCGGCCGCTCCCAGTTCTGTCCCCGCTTCCCCGGGTTGGCGTAGATCCCCGTCGTCTCGTCCCACAGATGGGCCGGGGCCGTGACCAGCGACACGACCGGTAGACTGGTGCGCTCGTTCACCAGGTACGTCGCGGTGGTCACAGCACTGACCGGCACACCGTTGTCCAAGGCCACTGCTCGCAGCACCGTCGTCTCCGTCACCTCCAAGGGCGCTGTGTACGCCTGCCCATCCACCGTCGGGTCGGACCCATCGAGCGTGTAGTACAGCAGGCTGCCCGGGACCGGCGGGTAGAGCTGCACCGTCACCGGACCGGCATAGCGTCCGCTCCCCGGAGAGGTCTCGACCGCTGGCGCGCCCGGTGGTGCTCGTAGACGGTGCCGGGTCGTATTGGCTGCGCCGGGCGTGGGGAAGAGGAAAGGCACCCACCGGTTGGATACCGTGTCCAGCCGCCCCAGCGAGACATCCGCTTCCTGCTCCCAGAACGTCACTTCGTCTACCAGTTGTCCGTCCGGACCGAACAAGCCGACGTACTCCCCGGCGCGGTTCAGTCGGAAGCTGGTGTGCCAGCCTTCCGGGGTGACCTGATCCAGGCCGGAGGCCCAGACCACCAGAAAGGCGCCCGGCGCCAGGGTGCTGACCGGCAGGGGCCACTTGGCTAGCGTGGCGGGATCGTCGGTGAGGGTGTAGCCGAGGAGGGCAATGGGCATAGCGGTGGGGTTGTGCAGCTCGATCCAGTCGGAGTAGCCACCTTGGTCATCGGCCACCGTGCGCGTATTGGCGGCCTGAACCTCAGTGATGAGGACACCCGGCGCAGTGGCCTGCGCTACCAATGTGCCGCTCATCGGCAGGGCGAGGAGCAGTCCGAATAGCAGGGCACATGCCTGGAGCCTCGGCCGACACATACAGACAACTGTACATCAGCTTGACCAGTACAGTAACCGCAGCTATGTATGATGAGGAGCCAGGTCGAGGCTCCAGGCGTAGAGTCAACGGCCTGGTCGTGGGTGATCAAAAATGATCCCTGACCGGGTATTGTGCGCTGGAGAGGGCATGACCACAGTTACGGCAGAACCCGGTGCCTTCATCGCTTTCGGCACCACAGTTTGAGCAATACACGCTCTGCGTCTCTAGGGAATAGGGTGCTTGTGCATCAGTACGCTACATTACCAAAACGACCGCCCACGTGTATTCCCGCGCACGCGGGAATCACGGATGGGGTGCTAGAGGAGCCAGCGGCGCCAGGCGGGGGGGACCAGTAGCTGCCAGTCCCACTGTTTTACGTCGTCGGTGAACAACTCGGCAACCATGGTGTCTACGGGGGCGTAGTCGTCGGTCAGGAGCACGCGGGAGCCGGGGGCGAGGGGCTGCCCGCCGTCACTCGATGCCACTACCGAGGCCGTTGGGGCCTCGGTGCCGGTGCGATAGGACCGGAAGCGGCTGAAGTCAATGGGCTGGCGCGCCGCGGCGACGATGACGGTCGTGCGGTCGGCAACAGGCAGGGCGCGGCCACCGACGAGGGCGGCGGCTTGGTAGTTGCCGGCTTCGCTCAAGACGTACACGTGGGGATAGAGCGTTTGGAGCGTGTGGACAAAGGAACGTAGGAAGCGCCCTTTGGAGACCTTGACGATGAGGTTGACCAAGTAGATGCCTTCCGGGTTGAGTAGGCGCTGGAGATGGGCATTGAACTCGCGAGTGGTGAGGTGATAAGGGACGGCCATGTCGTTGAACACGTCGGAGACGATGAGGTCGTACTGTCCGGCGGGAAGCTCCCGCACGGCCATGCGGGCGTCCTCGTTATAGGTCACGATACGGGAGGTCGGGTCCAGACCTAGCTCGGTCTGGGCGATCCGGGTCACGGCCGGGTCTATCTCGACGACCTCGATGGAGGCTTGGGGGTACTTGCGTTCGAGGTGGATGGGCACGGAGTAGCCGCCGCCGCCGAGAAAGAGCGCCCGGAAGTCGGGCCGGTCCTGTGCTCGATACTGGGCGGCTTCGGCGAGGATCTGGGTGTAGCTGTAGACGAGCACATCGGGTTCGCCGACGACGGTGAGGCCGTGGACGAGGTGGTCGAGCCTGATGAACTTGACGGGGCCGGCGGGGAACTCGACCTGCTCGACCTGGACGCAGTAGTACTGGGACTCTACGGTGCAGGTGCCGAGGCGGAGGTGGGGTTGCAGGGCATAGGCGAGTAGCCCGACGGTGGGGATGAGGGCCAGCGCCGCCCACCAGCGCGCCCGGTGGGCGTGGCCCAAGAGGAGCGCCAGCGCCAGCAGGATGAGTCCGGCGAGCAGCACGACGTGGCGGCTGCCGAGGAGGGCGACGAGGACAAAGCCAGTGAGGTAGACGCCGAGGATGCTGCCGGCAGTCGAGACGGCGTAGAGCCGGCCGACGACACCGCCGGCGGTGCCGAGGGTGGTGAGGACTTGTTTGCTGGCGAGCGGCGTGATCATGCCGAGGAGACAGCTGGGGAGGAAGAACAGGCCGGCGTTCAGGGCGAGGGTTTGGGGAATGAGGGGGAGGTAGCGTAGCTGGTCGGAGAGCCAGGGGAGGAGGGCCAGGCTGGCAAAGCAGGCGCCGCTGGCGGCGAGGAGCACGACGCCGATGGTGCTAGGCGCCGGGAAGCGGTCGGCCAACTGGCCGCCGAGGAAGTTGCCGAAGCTGATGCCGGCCAGCACGACGCCGATAATGCTGGTCCAGGTATAGATGTTGACGCCAAGCTGGGGTGCGAGCATGCGCCCGGCGACCAACTCCAGCGACAGGCTGGCGGCGCTGGCGAGGAAGACGATCAGATAGAGCCGCCAGGTGCCATCAAGCCAGGCTGAACTGGTACGTATCACGGGCCACCGGTAGACGTGGTTGATCCACGCCTACCATGCTACCACGTCTTGGCCCCCTATGGTCCCCCCGCTGCGGCGGGGGGACATGGATTCCCACTTTCGCGGGAATGACGGAGGGGAGGGGGAATGACAGGAGAGGCCAGGGCGCCTACAAGGGACGCCCCTACCGGGGTGGGGCCGCGTTTACCCTCACCCCGGTCCTCTCCCAGGGGGAGAGGGGGTTGGATTGCGGCGCAAGTCGCAATGACGGGCTAGACGGCGGGGTTGGAGGGCGGGCGGTGGCATACTTCAGGGGCGGCGGCGCGGACAGACAGCATCCAGCCCCCCGATGGCCCCCCCGCTGCGGCGGGGGGACGGGGATTCGGGCGGGAGAATGACGATGCATAGAGGTCTCAGAAGGGGGAGGCGATGATGCAGCGACCGGTGCCGGTGGGGACGCGCGTGCAATTGCTGGTGGACGACTATCTGATCGTGGCGAGTGAGGGCCTGGTGACGACGCTCCACCCGATGAGCAAGCTGCCGGAGCCGGTGCTGCAAGCAGCGGCGCCGTGGGAGCGGCCGGAGACGGGGGGCCTGTGGGGTATTCCCAATGCCATCTACGACCCGGAGGACGGTTTGTTCAAGCTGTGGTACAACAGCCTGGGCACGTATCCGGGGCGCAACCAGCAGCGAGAGCCGGCCTATAGCTGTTACGTCACTTCCACTGACGGGGTGAACTGGGAGCGGCCGGAGTTGGGGCTGTTCGCGCATGAAGGCTCCAAGACGAACAACATCGTGGGGGCGTTCGGGGCCGCGTCGCCGAACGGCGGGGTGCTGGACAGCCTGGAGATGGTGGGGCTGGAGCCGGCGGAGCGGCGGTTCAAGACGTGTGGCTGGGTGGGCCGGGACGACAGCGGGCAGGGTGGTCACGGGGTGAGCTTCTCGGCGGACGGTATCCACTGGGAGCGGTACGAGGGCAACCCGGTGATTCGGGGATTCGATCGGGGCGACGTGATTACCGGCGCCAAGCTGCGGGAGGCGACATTCCCTGAGGACATTCCGGGGCTACCGCGGGCCAAGTATGCGCTGTTCCCGAAGGTGCATCCGCAACTAGGGCGGTTCAAGCGACGCTCGTTTGCGATGTGTACGTCGGAGGACGATCTGGGCGGCAATCCCTTTACGCAATGGACAGAGCCGCAATTGGTGCTGGCGCCGGACCTGCGCGATGACGAGATGGCGGAGGAGCGGCTGGCGGCGGCCAAGTCCATCCTGCTCTTGGACCATCCGGAGGATCACCGGTGCGAGTTCTACGGGGTAGTGGTATTTCGCAGCGGGGATACCTTCCTGGGGCTGATCTGGATTTACGATGCCTCCTACGAGTTCTCGCGGTTTGGCAGCGGCAATCAGTACGCGATCGTGGACGTGCAACTGGCGGCGAGCCGCGACCTGCTGCACTGGGAGCGGCTGGGGGGGCGGCAGCCGGTGATCGCACGGGGCGCCCCGGACGCCTTCGACAGCCACATGATCTTCTACCATTCGTATCCGCTGGCGGTGGGGGACGAGTGGTGGGTGTACTACGTGGGGTTCAACGAGGGGCACACGGCGCGCTCGTGCTATGACGAGGCGATGCGGCAGCAGTACCATGCCGACGTTAAGGCGGGGCGGCGGCACTTCCCGGCGATTGGGTTGGCCAAGGTGCGGCGCGAGGGGTACATCTCGCGCGACGCGGGCGCCGATGGCGGCACGCTGACGACGCGGCTGATACAGCCGGGTGGGAGCCGGCTGAAGGTGAACGCGGCGGTGGCGGATGGTGGGTCGCTGACGGTAGAGGTGCAGGACGAGCGGGGGACGGCGCTGCCGGGGTTTGGCGCGGCCGACTGCACGCCGGTCACGGGCGATTCGCTGCGGCACGCGGTGGCGTGGGGCGACCGGCGCGGTGATGACGGCTGGAGGGAGCGGCCGGTGCGGTTGCGGTTTCAGTTGCAGGATGCCAGTCTGTATGCCTTCCGGTTCGGCGAGGGGGAGTAGGGGGTGGCCCTGGCCCCCCTGTGGCCCCCCCGCAGTGCGGGGGGACGGGGCACGGACCTAACCCCCGGCCCCTTCCCTGCAGGGAAGGGGAGCAGCACGGCGGGCGGGGCTGTGGATTGCGGCTTCCGCCGCAATGACGGAGTAGTGGGGCGAGGGTGATGAGGCTGCGGGCGGGGATCGTGGGATGTGGGGGGATCAGTCGCAGTCATGCGGCGGCCTACGCACATCTCGATGGGGTGGAGTTGGTGGCGTTGTGCGACATCAACCCGGCGGCGCTCGACGAGCGGGCGAACGAGCACGGCGTGGCCGGTCGCTACGGCGAATACGAGGAGATGTTCGAGCGGGAACGGCTCGACATCGTGAGCGTCTGCACGCACGCGCCGCTGCACACGCCGGTCACGCGGGCGGCGGCGCGGGCCGCGGTCCACGTGCTGTGCGAGAAGCCGCTGGCGCTTGATCTGGAGCATGCTGACCGGATGCGGGCGGCGTGCGAGTCGGCGGGGGTGCAGTTGGCAGTCAGTCATCAGTTCCGGTTCACGCCGCTGTTTCGGCAGGCCAAGGAGTGGATTGCGGCGGGACGGATCGGCGAGCTGCGTGCGATCCGCGAGGTGGGGAAGGGGCGCCCGGCGGGGTTTGAGTTGATGGAGATGGGTGTCCACTACTTTGACGAGATGGAGTTCTTTCTGGACGGTATCGAGTGGGTCCATGCCCAGGTCAGCTATGAGGGAAGGGCGGCGGTGGTCGGGGACATCATGCCGAGTCGGCAGTTGTGTCCGACGGATCGGCGCGACAACGGGCTGGTGGCCGGGGACACGATGCTGGTGCATCTCGGCGCGCCGCAGGGGGCCTACGGGCTGATGGAGTTGTACGTGCGGGGATCGGTGCATGACTGGCTGATGGGGCCGCACCTGCTCGGCAGCGAGGGGCAGCTGATGATAAAGCCGCACCGCGGCGTGGATGAACTGTGGTACTGCCCGTCGGACGTGTCGTTCGCGGCGCATACGCCGCCTTGGGAGCGGGTGGCCCGCGCCGATCAGGCGGCGTGCGACATAGACGGGGTGGCGTGGCCGACGCGGCATTCGATCTGGAGCGTGCGAGATATGGTCGAGGCGGTGCGTAGCGGTCGCAAACCGGAGCTGGGCGGGGCACGGGCGCTGACGTCGCTGGAGTGCGTGAGCGCGGTGTATGAGTCGCACTTCACGGGCGCGCGGGTGGCGCTGCCGATGGAGGATCGGCGGCATCCGCTGGGGAAGCGGGTGGGACGGACCTAACCCCCGGCCCCTTCCTTGGACGAAAGTTGACAACTTAATCGGGTAGTGGGATGTAGCCCCCCTATGGTCCCCCCGCTGCGGCGGGGGGACGGGGATTCCGGCTTTCGCCGGAATGACGGTCTTGTGAAGGAGCGGGCATGAGTAGGCGGGTGGTGGCGGTGGGGATGCGGACGCAGTTGTTCGTTGATGATTTCCTGATTGCGGAGAGCGAGGGGATCAGCGAGCGGCTGCATGCGATGACGCGGCTGCCGGAGCCGGTGCTGCAGGCGGCGGCGCCGTGGGAGCGGCCGGCGGTTGGGGGGCTGTGGGGGGCGCTGAACGCGCTCTACGATACCGAGCGGGGCCGATTTCGGATGTGGTACCAGAGCCTCGGAGCGTTCCCGGCCTTGCCGCCGGCAGACCCGGGGTACCAGTGCTACGTCGAGTCGGCCGATGGGTTGCACTGGGAGCGGCCGAACCTGGGTTTGTTCGACTACGACGGCTCGACGGCGAACAACATCATCGGCGCGAGCAGCCGGGGGTATGGGCCGGCGCACGGGATGCTGGACTGCGCCGCGATGGCGGCGGACGAGCCGCCGGAGGTGCAGTACAAGTCGGTGGGGTGCGAGGCGCGCGATGCCGAGGGGCGGATCACGCATGGCGTGTCGTTCTCAGCGGACGGGGTGCGATGGCGGCCCTACGAGGGCAATCCGATCCTGAGTGGGTTCCAGCGGGGCGACGCTTCGAGCGCCGCGATGCTGCAATTCGGGCCGACGCCGGAAGGCCCGGCCGACTTTCCACGGGCGCGATACGCGATTTTTCCGAAGATGCACGTCGAGATCGGGCAGCAGTCGCACGATGTGCCGTGGCGGCGGCGGTGCTGGTCGGTCTGCACGTCGGTTGACGACGGCGAGGGTCTGCCGTTCACCAAGTGGACGGAGCCGATGCTGGTGCTGGCGCCGGATCAGCGCGATGACGATATGGCCGTCGAGCGGTTGGAGGGGGCGCGGCCATTGCTGCGGCAGCAGCATCCCGACGACTACCGGTGCGAGTTCTACGGACTGGTGGTGTGGCGGAGCGGCGATACATTTTTGGGGATGCTGTGGGTGTATGACGCGGCGTTCGAGTTGAGCCGGATCGGCGGCGGCAGCGAGTACGCCATCGTGGAAGTGCAGCTGATTGCGAGCCGCAACCTGATCCACTGGCGGCGGGTGGGCAACCGGCAGCCGGTGATCGCGCGGGGTGCGCCGGGCACGTTCGACAGCCACATGATCTTCTACCATTCGCGCCCGCTGGTCGTGGGGGACGAGTGGTGGGTGTACTACGTGGGATTCAATGAGGGCCACGCGGCCAAAGCGCTGTACGACAAGGCGCTGCGGGATCAGTATTGGGCCGAGATCAGAGCCGGGCGGCGGCACTTTCCGGCGATTGGGTTGGCGAAAGTGCGGCGGGACGGATTTGTCTCGCGCGACGCCGGGGCGGCGGGCGGCACGCTGACGACGCGGCTGATGCAGCCGGGCGGGGGCCGGCTGGAGGTGAACGCGACGGTGGCGCCCGGAGGGACGCTGACGGTGGCGGTGCAGGATGAGCAGGGGCGGGACCTGCCGGGGTTTGGCGGTGGCGATTGTACGCCGGTGACGGGGGATTCGCTGCGGCACGCGGTGCGGTGGGGAGACCATCACGGTGACGACGGCTGGACAGGGCGGCCGGTGCGCTTGCGGTTTGATCTGCGCGACGCGAGTCTGTATGGCTTCTGCTGGGTGGATGGGGACTGACCTCACCCCCCGGCCCCCTCTCCACCATGATGGAGAGGGGGTGTAGGGCGGACCTACCCCCTGGCCCCCTCCCTAGCATAAGGAGGAGTTAGCAGATGAACAAGCGAACCTTCCTCGCCGCAGCCACCCTACTCGCCGTCGGCTGTAACGGCACCGAGACCGAACCGGAGACACCGCCTGCACCACGAGAACCTGGAGACATCACAGCTCACTACCACGACCTTATGGTGCAGGTCTGTGACCGTCTGGGCTACGACCTGCCCGACGTTATTGTGTTGGATTACCGTTTCAGCCCGCGTCTTCAGGCCGAGTTCACCAGAGATGACATCTGGCAGCACCGGCTACATGGCGGGTACAAGGTCGATCCTGACACCGGCCAGGCGTACATCGCACTCTTCACGGAGATCGCCAGGGACGCCAGGACGATCGTGTTGTGGCATGAGTTGGCACACGCCATCGCCAGCGAACACCACAGCGCAGAGTTCCGCCGCCTGGAACGTGACCTGTGGGAAGCAGCCAAGGAGGCGCAAGGTTTGCCGAAGGGCTGGAGAACTTTCGACACTTGTGCAGCGGCCGAAGGTGTCGTACCCCGATACAAGGGGGAGTTCGGCGACGGCATGGGCTTTCCCATCGCCGCAGTCTACGGTCAGACTGACCATGACCAAGACGGTATCGTGTGCGAGCGTTGACATGCCAAAAAGGGAAGGGGCTGGATTGCGGCGGAAGCCGCAATGACGGGGCGGCGGGAGAGGGGGTTGGATTCCTGCTTTCGCGGGAAGGACGGGTTGTGCAAAGGTCTCAGTCGGGGGTAGCTGTGTGGGAAGGACGGGATTTTGAAACTGACGACGATTGTGCGGGAAGGGCAGGACCGGGCGGCGGTGGTGGTGGACCTGCCGGTGGGCTGGGATGGAGGCGCGGGTGCGGAGGGCGGCGGTGATCCGAATCCGCCGGCGGCGGGCTACGACCGCTACTACCTCGACGTGGGGCGGGCGCGGGACCTGCTGGCGGCGAATCAGTCGCGCCTGCTATGGCCGACGGGGCTGACGTTCGCGGAGACGGCGGCGCTCGGCGGGGAGGGGGAGCCGCTGCGGATGCGGCGGCTGCTGGCCGGGGGGCCGGGCGCGTTGGCGGTGCTGGGCGACCTGGTGGAAGCGGTGCGGCTGCTGGCGGAACGCGGGGACGGCATCCTGGCAGCGCCGGCGCTGGTGCCGGCGGGCGTGGCTCGGCTGCGGACGCCCGTTCCCGATGCGCCGCTGTGCTACGTCCTGCACGGCAACGCGGCGACCGTCTGGTGCCGGCAAGCGGAGATGGACCCCACCCAGCACGTGATGACGCGCATACCGGCAATGCGGATACGGACGGTGAACGCGCTGCTGGGGCATGACGAGCCGCTGTATCTGCCGGCCAGCGCCAAGCTCAGTTTTGGCAATGAGCTGGGCTTTGTGATCGGTCAGGAGGCGCGGGACGTGCGGGCGGAGGACGCCTACCGGTATGTCGCCGGGTACGTCTGCACGAACGACTGCTACAGCAACGTGTATGCCCAGTTGGCCGCGGACGCACCAACGCGCATCAACAGCACGATGCAGATCGGCGATAAGGCGACGGACGGGTGTGGGCCGGTCGGGCCGTGGATTGCCACAGCCGAGGAGGTCGGTGATCCGCACGATCTGATATTGCTGACACGGCAAGACGGACTGCTGCGAAACCGGTCCCATTCGGGTGCGTACATCGTGGGGGTGGAGGCAGCGGTGGAGCGGCTCTCACACCGGTTCCCGCTGCTGCCAGGGACGATTGTCTCGCTGGGCGCGGCCGGCTGGGACGGAATCAGCGACGAGCCGGTGGACCGCTCGTCGGGTCGCTCGGTGCTGGAGGTGGAGGCGGAGCGGATTGGGGTGCTGCGGACGCCGTTGATCTACCCGGATGCCGAGGAGCAGGCCGCGCGGGAGGGTGGCAGCCCCTACATCTTCGTGGGCACCGTAGACGGGACGACGCCGCTGGAGCGCTGGGCCGACGACGACGGTAGCGCGACGGCGCTGGCAGGCCTGCCGGCGCCGCGGGGATTCTGGACGCTGTTCGGCAACCAGCGAGAGGCCGCAGAGAACGAGATCGAGCAGACGGACTCTCCGGAACTGCCATCGGCGGTGGCGTATCCGACCGCGACACTGCGCCTCCTGCCGGCCGCGACGGGCAATGACGGCGAGGCGGCGGTCATGGAGGTGTTGCCGGATGCCGGCGTGGTCCGGGTCACCTGCCACCTGGCAATGGTGATCGGGCCGGAACCGGCGTATGCGGAGCCAGCAGAGTCGGCGTCGCAACGGGTGGCCGGCTACGCGACGTTGCTGTCCGTCCACGACGCGGGAGTGGAGGAGCGGCTGGAATTGCCGACGACAGACTACGAGCGACGGTTTGCAACGTTTTTCGGGTATTGCGGCGCCGGGCACCACGCGCTGGCACCAGCGACGGCGGTGAGCGATCTAGGGGCACCAGCCGGGGAGGAAGGACGGGCGGTGGTGCTCCGCGTCGGCGACCGGGAGTACGCGGCGACGACGGACGGGTATCGGCACACACCGGCGGCAGTGGTGCAGCATCTCAGTCGGGCGCTGACGCTGCTGCCGGGCGACGTGATCGGTCTCGGACCGCTCGGCCCGGCGGTCACACTCCCAGCCGAGGGACTGGCCGACGGGGTGGCGGTCAGGGCGGAGATCGAGGGGCTGGCGGCGGTGGACGTGCGGGTACGACGGGCGGCGGCGGCTGGTTGAAGGGTGTTCAGGCGCTCGCCCCCCCTATGGCCCCCCCGCGAGGCGGGGGGACGGGGATTCCCGCTTTCGCGGGAATGACGGCGGTTGGGTGCTACATCATGGGGGGCATGGCGACGGCGAGGGAGGCCTCGATGTCCCAGACGGCTTGCGAGACGGCCTGGCCGATCAAGTCCAGCTTCCGCACCTGGTCAATGCGGGTGGCGGCGCGTTCCAACTCGCGCCTGGACAGCAGCTCCCTGAAGAGGCCGCAGACATCGGCGAGGGCGATGATGACAATATCGCGCGGATCGGGGATTTCGTCGCTGAACAGCACGCCCATAATCCGCAGCTTGACTTCCCGCTCGGCCTTCCCGTCAATGATGGGGTAGCGTCGCGCGCGGAACACCCACATGAAGCGATCGTCCCGCTGCTGGAGAATGCCGGCCTCAATGAGGCGGTCGAGGGCGCGGGCGCGAATCTCGTAGGCGTACTCGGCGACGTACTCGACCCAATAGCGGGCGTCGTGGCTGGACTCGCCGACGGGGGTCGATTCGGCGATATTGGCGAGAGTGGGGTCGAGCAAGTCGTCCCCGGTGGGGGTTTTGTCGAGCAGAATGAGCCGTTCGGTGTCGGTGTCAATGCGGTTTTCCAAGGCCAAGTCCATTAGGACGGCACCGGCGAGCGCACACTGCAACGACAACTCGGAAACGGGCGCAAAATCTCCGTTTTCGTCGTGGAGTAGGAGAAGCATGATCTCTTCGGCAAATCTCAACATTGGCCTCACTCCTTGTCGTAGCGTCGGGAGTTAGCGCACCTGCCGTCAGTGTACCCGTTTCGGTCGGCGTTTGGCGATGTTCGGACAGGGGCAGCAACCTTGCGGGTATGATAAGCGTGGAACGGAGGGGCCATCGGTCTGTTCCCTTCGCTGAGAGAACCGGCTTGGACGGAGGAAGAGAGCAGCGATGGCGGAACGCGGGCCGAACGTGGTGCTGATTATCAGTGACCAGCAGCGGGCGGATACGATGCCGGGCGTGCGGACGGCGGACGTTGCGACGCCGCACCTGGAATGGCTGGCGGCGCAAGGCACGCTGTTCCGCAATGCCTACTGCGTCACGCCGATTTGCTCGCCGGCACGGGCGGCGCTGCTGTCCGGACTGTATCCGCACACGTCGGGCATGGTTGCCAACCACCAGGAACGGCCAATCTCGAACGAAATGCACCTATCACCCGATGTGCGCCTCTTGGCCGATTACCTGCAACCGTTGGGGTATGCCTGCGGCTACACCGGCAAGTGGCATCTGGGAACGGGCGGTGATCGGCGGGGCTTTCGCGACTTCGTCACCCGTATCAGCGACTACGACGTGGACGGTCCCGAGCAAAACGATATCCTCCGCTTCGCTGAACGGGTCGGCGTCACACTGGGCGGGAAGAGGGCCGGCCATGACGCCGACCCGGCGCGCTTCTGTGCTCGCACCAGGGTAGGCTCATCGCTATTGCCGCTGGCCTATCACCCCTCGATGCTCAACGCCCGCGCGGCGGCGCGCTTCATACATGGGATGGCGGCAAACGAGCGGCCGTTTTACCTCGTGTACTCGTGCCACGAGCCGCATCCGGACTTTGTCAGCCCGCGCCCGTTCGACCGGATGTACGACCCGGCCGACATGCCGCTGCCGGAGACGCGCCGCGACAATGTGGGGCCGCGGCTGCTGCGGAACCGCGACGACAGACAGCTGAAGTCGGCCGACGCGCTCGACGATGACGACCTGCGGGCAATGTGGGCCGCCTACTACGGGGCGGTGAGCTTTGTGGACCACCTGGTCGGGGTGATTCTGGCGGCGCTCATTGAGACGGATCAATTTGACGAGACGCTGTTCATCTTCACCTCGGATCATGGGGAGATGTTGGGCAGCCATGGACTGCTGTATAAGGGAGCCGTGCTGTATGAAGAACTCGTCAACATACCGCTACTGATCCGCCCGCCGGGAGGGCTGACGGCGGCGCACCGCACCGACCGGCTGGTGACGCACGTAGACCTGGTGCCGACCATACTTAATTGGTGCGGGGCGCCGGTGCCGGGGGAGTTGCAGGGTGCGGACATCGGCGCGCTCGCGAGGGGAGGCAACGAGCGTGTACACGACGGCATCACCCTGGAATACCACTCCTGCAATTGGGGCCAGCGGCCAACGCCCTTGCGGGGCTGGCGCACGGAGAACTGGAAGTATGTGGAGACGATCGGCGGTGACGACGAACTGTACGATCTGCGGGCGGACCCGCTAGAGCGGCACAACCTCAGCGATGACCCGGCAGCGGCAGGCGCGCGGGAGAGGATGCGGGCGGACCTGGCCGCGTGGCTGGAGCGGACGGGTGATGCCTGGCCGGAAGTGCCCCGGCCCGCCCGCGAGTTGCCCCATGGGCCGGATCGTCGGTGGGGGTGAGGCGAGAAGGGGGCAGGACGGTCGAGGCGGCTAGGTGGGAAGGAGAGCAGCGATGCCAAAACGCGCACCCAACGTGGTGCTGATTATCAGTGACCAGCAGCGGGCCGACACGATGCCCGGCGTGCGGGCAGCCGATGTATCTACGCCGCACCTGGAATGGCTGGCGGCGCAAGGCACGCTGTTTCGCCGGGCCTACTGCGTGACGCCGATGTGCTCGCCGGCGCGGGCGTCGCTGCTGTCCGGCCTGTATCCGCACTCGACGGGCATGGTTTCCAACCACCAGGAGCGACCCATCTCGAACGAGCTGCACCTGTCGCCGGACGTGCGTCTGCTCGCCGACTACCTGCAACCGCTGGACTACGCCTGTGCTTACACCGGCAAGTGGCATCTGGGAACCGGCAGCGACCGGCGGGGCTTTCGCGATTTCGTCACGCGAGCGAGTGACTACGATGTGGACGGGCCGGAGCAGAATGACATCCTGCGGTTTACGGAGCGGATCGGCGTCACAATCGGCGGTAAGCAAGGCGGCCACGATGCCGACCCGGCGCAGTTCGACCGCCGGACGAAGATCGGACCCTCCCTGCTGCCGCTGGCCTATCACCCCTCGATGCTCGACGCCCGTGCCGCGGCGCGATTCATTCACGGGATGGCAACGGACGAACGACCGTTCTGTCTGGTGTATTCCTGCCACGAGCCGCATCCGCCGTTTGTCAGCCCGCGCCCGTTCGACCGGATGTACGACCCGGCCGACATGCCGCTGCCGGAAACCCGCCACGACAACGTGGGGCCGCGGCTGCTACGAAATCGGGCGGACTGGCAGCTGAGGCCGTCCGACCCGTTTGACGATGACGACCTGCGGGCGATGTGGGCCGGGTACTACGGGGCGGTGAGCTTTGTGGACCACCTGGTCGGGGTGATTCTGGCAGCGCTCATCGAGTCGGATCAGTTTGACGAGACGCTGTTCATCTTCACCTCAGATCATGGGGAGATGCTGGGCAGTCACGGTCTGCTGGCCAAGGGAGCGGTGCTGTATGAGGAGTTGATGAACATCCCGCTGTTGATCCGCCCGCCGGGAGGGCTGACGGCGGCGCATAGCACCGATCGGCTGGTGACGCACGTGGACCTGGTGCCGACCATTCTCAACTGGTGCGGCGCGCCGGTGCCGGGGGAGCTGCAAGGTGCGGACATCGGCGCGCTGGCGCGCGGCGGTGACGAGCCGGTCCACGCCGGGATTGCCCTGGAGTATCACTCCTCCAACTGGGGAGAGCGGCCGGCGCCGTTGCGAGCGTGGCGGACCGAGGATTGGAAGTACGTGGCGACCGACGGCGGCGATGACGAACTGTACGATCTGCGCGCGGACCCGTTGGAGCGGCACAACCTCAGCGAGGACCCGGCAGCGGCGGCGGCGCGGGGGCAGCTGCGGGCGGCGCTGGCGGCGTGGCTGGAGCGGACGGGCGATGCCTGGCCGGAGGTGCCGGTGCCGGACCGGGAGGTGCCAAAGCAGGCGGGCGGGCCGTGGGGGCGGACCTAACCCCCGGCCCCTTCCCTGGCAGGGAAGGGGAGTCAACGCGGCGACGGGCCGCTGCTGTCAGGTCTCACCCCCCGGCCCTCCTATGGTCCCCCGCTGCACAGGGGGACGCGGATTGCGGCGGACGCCGCAATGATGGGCGGCGAGGGGGGTTATGGTGAAGGGGCCGGCGGTGGTGATTCGGGCGTATGAGGAGAGGGATCGAGCGCCGGTCGTGCGGCTGCTGGCAGGCTGCCTGACGTATGACCGAATGGACGAGGCGGTCTTTGCCGACCGCATCCTGCGGGACCCCGATTTCGACCCGGCGCTCAACATTATCGCCACCGAAGGCAAGGAGGTGGTCGGGTTTGTGGCCGGGGCGCCGGCCAACGCGCAGCTGCAGTGCCCGGCGGGGGTCAAGCTATTCGCCGTCGCGCCGGAATGGCGCCAGTGGGGGCTGGCCACGCGCCTGTTTGACGAGTTGGAGGCACGGCTGCGGGCCACCGGGGCCGGGCGAGCGGTGGCGATGGCCGCGGGCAACAACCGGCTCACGCAGGGTCTTGATGTGCGCTACACAGCGGCGCTGTGCTTCTTGGCGGCGCGCGGGTACGAGCGGACCGGCGTGACGCAGGACATGATGGTTGACCTGGAGCGCACCGATCTGGGGACCGCGACCGCAGAGGCCGCCGCCGCCGCGGCCGGCATACGGTTTCGGCGGGCGACGGCGGCGGACCGCGACTGGCTGCACGAGGGCGTGGCCCGCGAGCTGGCCTATCCGGCGCCGGGGTCGCACCTGGGGCGGCGCTGGGCCTATCTGGCGACGCTCGGTCTAGGGCACCCGCCGGCGGCCGTGCAGGTGGCGGAAGAGGCGGCGAGTGACGCTTTCCTCGGGTTTGGCGCGACACACGTGGCGCGGTGGGGGGTGCTTGGCCCGATGGGCGTGGCGGAACGCGCCCGGGGACGCGGAGTGGGCGCGGTGCTGCTCAAGCGGTGCTTGCGTGACTTGCGGGCCGACGGTTTCGAGCAGGGCGAAATCTACAGCGTGGGGCCCATCGCGTTCTACGCCAAGACCGTGCAGGCCGTGGTCAGCCGGGTGCTGTACCAGTTTGCCAAGCGGCTGTAGGGCCGGGCCGCAGCCCCCTGACGGGTCAAAGCCGCACCACACCTGGCACTATCCGTGCTCTTCCTGGGTGGCGCGATGCTCGGCGCCGTAGCCGACGTAATGCCGGGCGAGCGTGACGACGGCCTGATGCTCGGCGTCGGTCACTGCGCGCACCACCTTGCCGGGGATGCCTAGCACGAGTGACCGCGGCGGGATCGTGCGGCGCTCCGGGACCACGGCGCCAGCGCCGATGATGCTGCCGGCGCCGATGTTGGCCTCGGAGAGCACGGTGGCGTTCATGCCCACGAGCACGTGATCGCCTACCGTGGCGCCGTGGATGATGGCGTTGTGGCCGACGACGACGTGATTGCCGATGAAGGTGGGCATGTCGTGGTCCACGTGGACCACGCAGCCATCCTGGATACTACAGCCGGCACCGACGCTGATGGCGGCCATGTCGCCGCGCAGGACGGCATTGTACCAGATATTCGTCGTGTCACCGATGGTCACGTCGCCGACCACCTGGGCGCCGTTGGCGATAAAGACACGATCTCCCAGGCGCGGCCACTGGCCTCGAAACGGCAGCATAGGCATGGATAGAGCCTCCTCGGACGCCGCGCCTCGCGCAGCGGAGCTTACCCGTGATGATACCGCGTCGCGGCGACTGTAGCCTGGGCGGTAGCGCTCTACTCCGGGCTAGGCAACCGGCTGCGATATGCCGCTATCGAGGGCTAAGGCCACATTGTTAGGATAAGCAAGAGGAGACCGGCTTGATGGGAGAGTCCCGCGTGGCCGACCAGCGCCACTATGCTGCGCGCACGGTGGTGGATGCCAAGCGTATCGCGCAGGAGTGGCTGGCGCAGACGGGCCTCGCGCGAGCGGTCGTATTCGGGCTGCCCGAGGTGGACGACCGGTATCACATTTGGCGGGTGCCGCTGCTCGCCGAAGCGACCCAGCAGTTGGTGGGCGAGGTCGTTATTGACGCCTACACCAAGATGATCGTGGGCGAGCGCACCACTGGCCGGGCGGTGCTGGAGACGCGGCTGCGAGGGAGAGCGGCGCAGGAGGATGCCACTGCGGTCAACCGGAACGGTCCTCCATTCGAAGGTCTGTCCCGAAATACCATTGTCTGCGGCGATAGCGAGCAGGTCCTGGCGCGGCTGCCGGCGGAGTCTGTCGGTCTCGTGTTCACCTCGCCACCTTATTACAATGCCCGCCCGGAATATACCGACTATGTGACCTACGAGAACTACCTCCTCAAGCTGCGGAAGGTGATTCGGCACGCGCATCGCGTCCTCGCGGAGGGGCGGTTCTTTGTCATCAACGTCTCGCCGGTGCTCATCCGTCGCGCGCATCGAAACCGGTCCTCAAGGCGGATTGCCGTCCCATTCGATGTCCACCACCTGTTCGTCGAGGAGGGGTACGACTTCATGGATGACATCATCTGGGTCAAGCCGGAGGGAGCCGGCTGGGCGACGGGGCGCGGGCGCCGATTTGCGGCGGATCGCCAGCCGCTGCAATACAAGCCGGTGCCTGTGACCGAATACGTGCTGGTCTATCGCAAGCATACGGAGCGGCTGCTGGACTGGAATATCAGGAGCCATCCCGATCCGGAGGCAGTCGGTGCCTCACGAATTGAGGACGGCTACGAAAGGACAAACGTCTGGCGGATCAAGCCGAGCCACTCCAAGCAGCATCCGGCCGTCTTTCCGGTGGAGCTGGCCGAACGGGTTATCCGCTACTACTCATTCATGGGCGATGTCGTGCTGGACCCCTTTGCCGGCAGCGGCACGACCGGTCAGGCGGCGGCGCAGCTGGGGCGGCGCTTTGTCCTGATTGACAACGAGGCGCGATATGCCGCCGCGATGGCCAGCGCGGCCCGACATTGGCTGGGTCCCCATACCGACCTCCTGTGTGAGGGATTTGAGCCGCCGTCGGATGGTGACGGGCGCTTGTCTCCGGCCTGATTGGGGCCGATCTTTGCGCTACACCGTAGCACCGGCCTGGCAGAGAGGGACGGCGCGTTGGTAGACTGAATAGAGGCCCCCAGGTAGGTGGCCGGTCCTGGCCGATGTAGCTCAGTGGCAGAGCAGCTGTTTCGTAAACAGCAGGCCGGCGGTTCGAATCCGCCCATCGGCTCCCCTCCTGCCTCATAGTACTCCCCTATGGTCTCTCGCAGCCGGCAGCTTCCCGCTTGCGCGGGAATAACTGTCTCCTAGATTGCAGCTTGTGCCGCAATGACGGGCCGCGCGGAGGGAGGAGAGCACCCTCACAAGAGTAGGTTATTTTCAGCAAGGCGAAAACCGCCCCGCAAGCCGTTGTCATTCCCCCACCCCCGGCGGATATGTGTTCCTAGACGGGAGTGGCAAATGCAAGACCATCCGAGAGCACCGGGCATCGCCCGGCAGGGGACCCTTGGCACCGACGGGCCGGCTGCGTGCGGTGGCGCGGCCGCGCAGTCGCCGGCGCCGGGTCAGACCCGACCCCGCGCCACGCCCATGCCCATGCCCACGGCGTCGGACCACACGCGGTCCGGCACCACGCCCATGCCCATGCCGAACGTGCCGGATCACGCGAACCGTGGCCCGGCGCGTACCGGCCCGTCTGTGCTGCTGCTCACCATCCCCTGGCCGGCCTGGGTGCGCCGGCTGCTCTCGGCCGTCTTGTCCCGCGTCGCTGCCACTCCCGGCACCCGCCCTGCCCACCTGTCCACCGCCCGGGTCGCGCCGGTCGCCGATCCGGCCTATGCCGCCTGGCCGGTGCTGACCCGCCCGCTGCCCACCACCGCGAGCATGGGCGGCCGCCGGCACCGCCAGGCGCGCGCCCCTCCCAGGACCACCCACCGAAAACCTACCCGTGGCCGGGAGGGAGGCGCGGTCAGGCCGGCGGCCAGGGGCGGCCTAAGTACCAGCCAGCGCCGATGAGCGCGGCCAGAGCCAGGCGGTAGATGACGAAGATGTGCAGTGGTCGCTCGCGGACATAGGCGAGAAAGAGCGCTATCGCGCCATACCCGACGGCAAACGCCACGACCATCCCTACCAGGAAGGGGGCGATCTGCGCGGCGTCGAGGCCGGCGCCGAGGAGTTGGCCCGCCTTCAATAGACCGGCGCCGGCAATCACCGGTGCTCCCAGCAAGAAGGAGAAGCGCGCCGCCGTCTCCCGACTCAGTCCGGTCGTGAGGCCGGCGACGATGGTGATGCCGGAGCGGGAGACGCCGGGGATCAGCGCGGTGGCCTGCGCCATGCCCACTACGACGGCGTCGCGCATCGTCAAGGCGGTAAGCGAGCCGCGGGTGCGCTCACTCGGCGCATAGTGTAGCTCGGCTACCCACATCAGTACGCCCACGGTGACAAGCATCGCCGCCACCACGATGGGATGGCGAAAGAGCGTCTCGATCACGTCGTCCATCAGCAGCCCCGCGAGGCCGGCCGGTACGGAGCCGAGCACGAGCACCCAGGCCAGGCGGCGCTGCGCGGCGACCTCGGCGGTGCGGTGCGGTGCGGGCGTAAGCAGGGCGCGGCCGAGCGCCCGCCACTCGTGACGGAAGTAGACGATGACGGCGCCGAGCGTACCCAGATGCAGGGCCACGTCGAACGTGAGGCTGTTCAGCAGGGGCGAGGTCCAGCCGAGTAGCCACGGCACGACAAGCAGGTGCCCGGAGCTGCTGATCGGCAGGAACTCGGTCAGGCCCTGCACCAGGCCCAAGAGCGCCGCCTGTAATGTCTCACCCACTGGCATCTCGTCGTTTGTACTGCCGGTGCTAGTTCCCCAGCCAACGCGGCTAGAGTCTACAGTGCCGGCAGGGGTCCCTCCTAGGACTGGGCCATTACTCGGTGGTGAAACCGAGGCGGGTGAGTAGGTCTTGGCACCAGGCAGCCGGGTGGGGGCGGGGCGGGTTCTTGGCGTCGTGGGAGTCGGAGCCGGCGCTGACCAGGGCGCCGTAGCGGGTGGCGACCTCCGCGTAGGTGGCTTGCATTGCCGGCGGGTGGCGAGGATGGTGGACTTCCAGTCCGTCAACGAGGCCGCTCTCCAGCATCACCAGCAACGATTCGTGCGTGAGGCTCTTGATGACCGGCGCGTATTCCGGCATTCCCGACCCCGGGTGCGCCACGATCAGCGGGCAGCCCTGCGGATGAAGCGTCTCGGCGATGGTCTCAACGGGCGTGGTGCAGAACGGCGCTTCCATGACGCGCAGCAGCAGCGGCCGGTAGGCGGCCGGGTCGCGGTAGCCCTGATCTTGGAGCAGGCGCACCAGCTTGGCCTGCGTCAAGCGCGGCTCGGCTGCCAGTTGGTCTACGTCGTCAGAGGAAAGCCGGACGACCTGCTGCGCCCGCAGGCGCTCGACGAGGCCCCAGGCACGCTCATGCTCGCGAGTCTGTACGTCGCGCAATAGCGCGTTGAGCTGCGCGTCGTCTGGATTGATGTTGTACGCCAGGAGATGGAGTAGCTCGCCGCGATAATCCGCCGTGAACTCAATGCCTGGCACGACCCGGAGGCCGTGCGGCGCTCCGCGGTACGTCACGGGGGCAATCGCCTCGGTCGAGTCGTGGTCGGTGACGGCACAGACGGCCACACCGGCCGCGACGACGGCATCGGTCAACTCTTCCGGCGTCCAGCGGCCGTCGGAGACCAGCGTGTGGAGGTGGAGGTCCACGCCGGCTGTCGGCGCCAGAGGCCGGTCAGCGTTGGTCATGTCACTCCTGCTAGGTCGGCGGTGCCTTGCGCGACAAGACCGCGGCGGACGAGCGTCGTTCCCTGTGCAAGGGTGTATCGGAGGCACTGGGCGCGCTCCGACCAGTCGTCATCGCCGTCGCCGGCCGCTCCGGCGAGCGCCTGATGAAGTTGCTGCGCCAAGTCGAGCGTCCGGTGCAAGGTCAGCACGAGGTCGCCAGCCGCGATGTCCATCTTCTCTAGGATACTGCCAAGCGAGGCGCCCCGGCTCCAGTCAAGGACAGGTCCGTGAAACATCGGATTCGGGCCTTGCGCCAGAGCAGCGCCGGCTTGGTCGGCCTGGTCCGCGATCTCGGTGGCGAGTGCTTGCAGGCGCTCGCGTGTAGCCAAGAGCCGGGCCGAGACGAAATACCGATTGTAGCCCGGCACGTCGCGGTCGTTGCAAAACCAGGAGAGTGCCTCCATCAGATCGCTGGCGGGTAGGTCGTCCAAGATGCCCCGCCACGTAGCCTCCGCCAAGACTAACCCGGCCGGATGATCTATCCGCGCCAGCAGCGCCGTCTGAGGGGAGGAGCCGTTGTTGCGGCCGTAGCGTTGCAGCGTTGCCAGGATGTCAGCGGCCAGTGCCTCGCCTTGCGCCGTAGCCTCCGCTTCCAGGCGCTCTACCTGGGCGAGCGCAGCCGGCAAGTCCTTCTCGACCGCTGCCCGGCGCCGCCAGACCTGCTCGTGCTCCCGGCGGGAGGTACAGGAATGGCACGGGGAGGCGTGCGACTCCAGCGCGGCCTGTTTGGCCACCGCCTCGGACTCCTGTGCAGCCCGCTCGGCCGCGGCGACCTCGGCCGCCGTTGCATTCGTGCCGTTGGCGGAACCAGCCATCACGCCGCGCAGCCGCAAAGCGCGGAAGGCTTGCTGGCTGGCTACACGGCGCAACCGACCGGCATCCAGTCGTAGCTGCCGATATTCGTCCAGCACGGTTGCCTCGACCCCCGGCAGCGGGCAGTCGAAGGTATGGGCCGCGGCGCTCCGCCGCAAGCCGTCGGCAGCGGCGATGGCGTGGCGCACGGCGTGATCCGTCTGGTGGCGGCGGAGAGTGGCTTGCAGCAGCCGGCGTACCTGCTCGTTCGCGGCGCCGTTGTGATCGGCGAGCACGACGGCAGACTGCAAGCGCGGCTGAAAGACGCTCCGGAACGGCTCCGGGGGCGCCGTGGCGAGCGCTTGGACTTCATGTGCCGACACCCAGGGCGAGTAGACGTTGACGACGGAAGCCAGCGCGTCGCCGGGCCGACCGGCCGTGCGCGCCAGGCGAGCATAGTCCGCGGTGCTCAGACTCCGCCGCGTGCCGCGGTCAAGTGCCGCCGGCTCGCCGACCACGACGGAACGGGCCGTGACGGTGCTTTCGTTGGCCAGGGCGTCGGTCGCAAAGACGATATCGAGCAGGTCGGCGTCCAGCAGCGCCTCGACAAGACGCTGCAATGCCGGAAGCAGCCCGGCGTGATAGACGGCTATGCCCTGCTCAATAAGCGCGGTCAGTCGTCCGACTTGGGGCAGGTCCCGATCATCGGCGGGCAGCGTGTGCAGGTAGGATGTGACCACTGAGCGGCGCTTGCGTTGCAGCGAGCGGGAGCCGCGCCGCGCCGCCGGGGCACACTCCGCAGCCCGTTGCTCGCAACTCCGCTGACCGGAGACATAGTAGAGCGCCGGCAGTAGCTCCGCTCGGCGCAGCGCCCGGAGCACGTCGGCCGCGTCGGGCATGTCCGCCGGCTGTCTGCTGGATGATCGGCCGTTAGACCGCCGCGATTCGCCACCGACCGACGGTACCTTCGTTGCGGCCGTGCCGTTCGTGCCCACCAGCGGATGCAGCCGATTGTCCCAGAGGTAGAGGTGTTCCAAGGGCACGTCCCGCGCTTCGTGACGCCGCAGGCGCGTCGAGCCGCGGACCCGCGTCAGCCACGCCGCCAACTCTGCGGCGTTGCCCACCGGGGCCGATAGGCAGAGGAGCGGGAGTGCCGCGGGCAGTTGAATTATCAACTCTTCCCACGCCGTCTCTTGCTCGGGATCGGTCAGGAGGTCTATATCGTCGAAGATGACGTAGCCGGCGTCTCGGAGCCGGTCGGGAGCGGTGAAGAGCACCGAGCGCAGCGTGGCCGGAGTGCCGACCACGAGTGGTGCGTGGGGTTGGTAGCGCACGGCCTTGGTGAGCAGGCCGACTTCATCCGTTCCCAGGGCTGCCTGCCACTGCCGGTAGCGGCGCAAGGCCAACGCTTCGTTCGGACTGGCGTAGAAGGCACCCCGGCCGTCTCGCCGCGCGCGACCGATAGCGTACTCGGCAATGCCGGCGGCGGTACCGGCCTGTGGCGTAGTGACCAATAGCGCCTGGCCTCGGTCCAGATCGTGCCGTATAGCTGCCGGTAGGGCCGGTGGCTCCGTGGCCAAGCTGCCTGTGCTTTCCTGGGTTATTGTCATCGGACTTGTTGACCTCCTCCGAGTCATTGGGATCGTAGTCGTTGCCAGTTATGGCGGGGCGTCGTGCCCTCCGGCCGGGCTGGATTGCGGCGTAGGCTGCAGTGACGGGGGCTGGGGAGTAGATGTGTAGTTCCATGCGACGAGATGAAGAACTCGCCGGGGGTGGGGAAGGGATACCACTAGGAGTATCGCTGGCGCCGTGCTCCCTTGTGAAGGGCGCGCGGCTGGCTATCGAGGCATGTTCTATGTACATGGATGAGGAACACAGCGAGACCAGGCGGCCCCGGCACGGCCACTAGCGGGCCGCACGTTGTTTTACTGGCTAATAATACCCTATTCTGAAGGTATCGTGCATTGGAACACTACCAGGTCGGAACCGGCAAGCGGGGTTGACCCGCGGTGGTGAGGTGGGCTTGGTTCCGGCCGGAAGGCAAAGCAAGTTATGAAGATTCGCTCGCTCACGGTCGGTGCGCCACTGCAGTGGCCCTTCGCGCCGACAGCCCTGGACAACGTAGGCACGTTTGCGCGAGAACTGCGGGCGCGGCTCACGGACGGTGGCTACGAGGTCCAAACGGTGCGCCTGGCCGGCCCACCACTGAGTACCGTCTTGGCCGGGACTGATGGCGGGGAGGCGCTGGCCTACGCCCGCGCGCTCGAAACGGCGGCCCGCGAGCGCGGATTCGAGTACGTGTCGGTCGGCCCGGTCCGCATTCTCGACGCGCCGTCCCCTCGGCATCGCCACGCCGCGCTCGACCTCATCAACATGCTCCCGGAGATCGTGCGGACCACCGAAGTGACCTTCTGCTCCGTGCTGGTGGCCAGCCACAACGGGGGCGTACACTTGCCGGCCGTCGAGCGGACGGCCGCGGCTATCGCCGACATCGCGCGGACCACTCCCGACGGCTTCGGCAACCTGCGTTTCGCGGCGCTCGCCAACTGCCCGCCGCACATCCCGTTCTTCCCGGCGGCCTACCATGAGGGCAGTCACCCACGATATGCCCTCGCGTTGGAGGCAGCGGACGTGGCGGTCGAGGCCTTCACGAATGCGGCGAGCTTGGATGAAGCCCGACGGCGCTTGATTGCCGCGCTGGACGGGCACTGGCAGCGCCTAGAGCGCATCCTAAGCCCCGAGCAGTCGTTCTTTGGGGCAGCGGTGGACGGGGCGGCGGGTGGTTCGTCCGTGGCGTTTGGCGGCGTAGACCTGTCGCTGGCGCCGTTCCCGGACGATGAGCGGAGCATTGCCGTGGCGCTCGAACGGCTGGGTGTAGCGCAGTTCGGTGCCTCCGGTACGCTCTTTGCCGCTGCCGTGCTGACCAGCGCGCTCGGCTCCGTACACATGCCGCGGACGGGGTATTCCGGCCTGATGCTGCCGGTACTGGAGGACTCCCGCTTGGCACAGCGTGCCAGCGAGGGGCTGGTCAGCGTAGATAACTTGCTGCTCTATGCGGCGGTCTGCGGCCTCGGTCTCGATACCGTGCCCTTGCCTGGCGATACGGGCAGCGATGAGCTGGCGGCGATCATCCTGGACATGGCAACGCTGGCCGCCCGCCTCGACAAACCGCTGACGGCACGGCTGTTCCCGGTGCCCGGCGCGAGCGCCGGTGACCGCACGGCTTTCGACTTCCCCTACTTTGCGAACAGCCGCGTCCTAGCGGTGCGTGGCCTCGGCGCCGCCGCGCTCTTGGCGAAAGGCGAGGTCGTCCGGCTCTAGCGCGGTAGTCGGTTCAACTCTTGGGTGGTCGGTAGCTGGAGGCGGCCGCCTTGCTCATCGCCGCCAGCCCATCCTCGAGAGGCATGAGCACAGTCGTCTTGGCGGCGCTCACGGCTCCGCCCGCGGCGAACGCCATCGCTAGAGCGGCCATGCTCACGTTGTCCGGCATCTCCACGACGCCGATTAGGTCGGACTCGCCAAAAGCGTACCAGACCCCGACGATGGTGCCGCCGAGCTCCTCGACGCTGGCGCGTGCGCGATCAGCGACGTTCTGGGGATTCTGCAACTGCGCCGCCCACGCTTCGCGTGTATATGTAGCCTGGTACAGATAGTACGCCATCGCAATCCTCCTTCTCGCAGGCCCGCACCAGGTAGCCGGTACGGTGGGCCGACGGTACCCCGAACTGTGCAGGACCTCAATCGAGCGAGGGCGCTGCGCGGGGACTAGACGGCGCCGGTTGGGTGCAGTGAGGTGCAGGCGGCGAGATCAGCTGGCGGGTGGTCGGTAGCTGGAGCCGGCCGCTTTGCCCATCGCCGCCAACCCATCCTCGAGGGGCATGAGCACGGTCGTCTTGGCCGTATCCACCGCGCCGCCGGCGGCAAAGGCTAGGGCAAGCGCAGCCATACTGACGTTGTCAGGCATCTCCAGGATGATGATTAGGTCGTACTCACCGAAGGCATACCAGGCGCCAACGACGTTGCCGCCAAGCTCTGCTACTGGCCCCGCGATGCGTTCCGTGACGTTCCGGGGGTTCTGAAGCTGTACCGCCCAGGACTCCTGGCTATAGGCGACCTGATATAGGTAGTGTGCCATCGCTTTCCTCCTTCTCACCTCACAGGCCCGCGCCGGGTGGACCGCTTCGCGGACAATTGGGAATGCCAGTTAGTTGCCGGCCGCCAGTCGCCAGAGCGTGCCGCCAAGAGTCAGTGCATACGCCTGGCCATCCTCGTTGAAGCCGGGGGAGAGGGCCACCGATACTACGGTACGCGACTCCAACCCGGCGTTCACCGCCTGCCAGGTCAACCCCTCGTCGTCGGAACGATACACGCCCTCGCTGGAGCCAATGAAGAGTGCCCGGCCCCAGACTCCACCGCTCGTGAGGGCGATGGATAGGACGCCGCTGGAAGGCCGGCCGACACGCTCGGCGATCCACAGGGCTTTCCCGCCAAACATCGGCCGCAGCACCAGCGTCCCAAGCCCGACAAAGAACCGGTTACGCGCGTCCTCCTGATCACCGCGATAGTCGTCCGGTAGCCCAAACGCGGCCCAGCGGGAGCCGCTCAACTGCTCGATGATGGGCGTCCATTTCTCGCCGCCGTCGAGCGACCGCCAAATCGTCACGGTGCTGGCCAGGAGGTCCTGGCGCCACGCGGCACGGGCACCAGGAGCGCGCACGCGGCCCAGGCGAGCGGCGCCAACTTGCGAATACGTGCCGACGAGGACCGTGCGGTCACGGCGATACTGCGGCGAAAGCGCCACACCGATCAGCATTTCCTCGCTGGTGGGTGGCTGGACCGCCGACCACGTGGCGCCGCTGTCCATCGAGAGCATCAGTCGCTGCCCGACGACCGCTGCACAGACGCTCTCCTCCTGCGACGTGCCGCCAGCGCACGTCACCATGCGTACCGCGTCCTTGTCTAGGCCGGCGATAACAGACTCATCCTCATCCTCATCGCCCTCGGGGAACTCCGCGCGTTCCCACTGTGCCCCGGAATCGGTCGAGCGATAGAGGCCGTCGTCTGTCGCCGCAAGAAGGACATGCTCTGGAAGCGGGCGCGGCACGACGGCCAACGAGAGCACCTGATTCGTCGGCAGCGCCCCGACCGGCTGCCAGGTGGCGCCCCGGTCAGCGGACCGCAGCACACCGTCTTCGATGCCGGCCGTGTAGAGTACGCCGTCGCGGTCAAAGTTCGGTGAGAGCGCCAGCGCAGACATCGAGCGGGCGGCGAGGCCCTGATTGGCCGGAGTGGTGGTGCCGTCGGCACTGACGCGCATAATCCCGTTTTGGTGACAACCGGCGAGAATCGCGCCGTCCGGCTGACCGAGCAGCGCCATCACGGCCTCGCCATCGGCGCCGTGCGCCTGCCAGGTCTTACCGCCGTCGGTGGAGCGGAAGACTCCCCCCCCCGCGGTGCCGGCGAAGATGGTGTGGTCATGCCCAAAATCCGGTGAGACCCAGAGCGCATTCACCGGCGGCGGCTCGCCTCCCTCGGCGTCCGCCAGTCCGTCATTCACAGGCCGCCAGCGCATGCCACGGTTGGTAGAGCAAAAGATTCCGGCGTCTTCGGTGCCAACGAAGATTGTGCCGTCGTCCGGGAACTCGGGGGAGAAGGCAATGGCCTGCACCGCTTCGGTGGGCAGGCCGCGAACCCGCCGCCAGGCGCGGGCGCCGTTGGTCGAGCGGTAGAGGCCGTCCGTGGCGGCGCAGAAGACGATTTCGTCCTCGTCGAAGGCCGGCGAGACGGCCAACGCCATGATGGACAGATCGGCGAGGCCGAAGTTCGCCGTAGACCACGTGTTCCCGGCGTTCGTAGAACGCTGGATACCTTCGTATTGGGTGGCGGCCAGGATCGTGCCATCGCTGGGAAAGCGGGGGGAGAGGGCGATGGCCGTGACCGGCGCGGCGGCCTGCCAGAACTCCATGCGCGCCCACGTGTAACCGCCGTCGCGGGAGCGCATGACGCCGCCGCCGAGAGAGCCGGCAAAGACCGTAGGCTCCCGGTCGTATTGCGGCGAGACGGTGATCGCCTGCACATAGGGGCTGCTCAACCCCTCGTTCTGTGGCTCCCAGGTCTGGCCGTTGTCCAGCGAAATGAAGCAGCCGGACGTCGTCCCGGCGAAGAGCGGTTGTGTCTCGTCCTCCGCAAGGGGGGCTGGTGTGCTCAACGCGAGCACCGTGCCACCCCAGCCGCCGGCGGGCGAGACCAGATCCCAGCGGTCACCCGGTGGTGGGAGCGGCTCCGCCGGCGCCGCGGCGGGCGCGCTGCCGGCGCGCTGACGGGCACGCTCGGTAGGGAATTGGACGATCTGCGGCTCCCCTGATTGCATACGTTGCGCCTACCTCTCTCCTAAGGATTGACCTCTGGCTCCTGGTTCTTGGTGCGTACCTGGGCGTCGGTGGTCAGCGCCATGACGGCGCCGCTGGTGGCCGTCTCCAGGGCGATGCGGACGATCTTGAGCGGATCGAGCGCCTGTGACTGCCGCATGTCGCTGATCTCACCGGTGGTGGCATCGAGCGCGTAGCCCGGCCCAGCCTCTCTGGCTGCGGCGATGGCGGCGCGGCCGTCGTGAGCGGCGTTCTCGGCGATCCAGTAGGCCGGTGCTTCGAGCGCCCGTGCCAGGACCCGGATGCCGGCGGCGACACCATCCGGGCTAGAGGTCTCATGCTCGGTGGCCAGCGATTCCAGGGCGGGAATGCAGGCCATATAGGCTGCGCCCCCGCCGGGTACCACGCCTTCCTCCGCCGCGGCGCGGGCTGCAGACACAGCCTCTTGCGCGCGCTGCTTTAGCTCGTCGCGCTCGCGCTCGGTGGGGGCCGCAACCCGCAGGATGCCGCAGCCGCCGGTGAGCTTGGCGATCCGCTCGCGCAGCTTGGTGCGCTCGAACTCGTTCTCGGCGTCGGGAATCGTCTCCTGGATTTCCGCCGTGCGTTGTTGGATCGCTGCGTGGCTCCCGGCTCCGCCGATGATGCTGTGGAAGTCGCGGTTGGCCCAAACGCGCCGCGCGCGTCCCAGGTCGGCGAGCGTCGCTTCACGGAGGCGCTCGCCGGCATCTTCGGAAATGAACCGTGCCCCCGTTAGGACGGCGATGTCTTCGAGGATGCGAATACGCCGGTCGCCGGCGCCGGGGGCTTTGACCCCCAGGCAGCGCAGAGTGCCCTTCTGGTTATTGGACACCATCAGCGCCAACGCCGGACCGCGAATGTCGTTGGCGAAGATGACCAGCCCGCCGGCCTGTAGTTCGTCCTTCACCTCCATGACTTGTTCCAGGAGGGGAAGGACATCCTCGACCTTCTCCAGGTTCGTGTCGGTCGAGATGATGATGGGGTTCTCAATTGTGGCTTCCATCCGGCTGGGGTCGTCGCAGAAGTAGGCCGACCAGTAGCCGCTGTCCCATTGCAAGCCTTCGATATACTCGCGATCTATCTCCAAGCCGACGTGCTCTTGGACCAGGATGACGGCATCGGTGCCGAGGATGTCGAGAATCTCGGCGATGTAGGCGCCGATCCTATCATGCCCGGCAGCTGCCACTGCAAGAGCCTCGATCTGTTCTTCCGTCTCCATGGGTATCGCCAGGTCTTCGAGCACCTTGACGCACTCGGCGAGACCCACTTCCACCCCCCGGCGCACCATCATCGCGTTCGTGCCGGACGCGACGACTCTGGTGGCCTCGTCTAGGAGGGCTTGCGCGAGGACGGCAGTAGTGGCGGCCCCGTCGCCGACGTTCTCCCGCACCTGCCAGACCATGTGGCGAATCATCATGGCGCCCATGTCTTCCCAGTGGTTGGGGATGCCAATGATGCGCCGGGCGATGGTGGCCGCGTCGGCCAGCACTTCCGGCGGGCGGGCGGTGGAGAGCGACTCCATCACGACCGTGCGGGCAACGGGGCCGAGGGTTACCCGAAGCGTGGTGGCCATGGTATCGAAGCCGCGCTTGATATTCGCACGTGCATCGCGGCTCAACACGACGCCGTAGGGATCAACGTCGGGTGGAGGTGGGTAGCGCTCGTCTTCAGGCTTGGCTAGATGTGGAGCACGCGGATCGGCAACGCGAGCAGAACTGGGCCTAGGCATACCGGTTCCTCCGAACGTAGGAAGGTATCGGCTTTGCTCGTTGGGCTAGTCACTTCGCACCCCCGGCCCCCCATGCGGGACTACGCCTCAACAAGCCTCGTAAACTACGCTTCTCTGGTTGACGCCTACATTGTACCTGTTTTAACCAGGATTGGCGCAAATAGTGACCGAATGGTGCGGCAGCCGCCCTCCGGACCGCCAGCACATGGTCCTGACCGCTGCCCACCGGCCACCGGTCAGGACCTACGTATCGAAGATGTCGCTGATTGGGCAGGTGAAGCCGGGGAGCACCTCCGAACCGTCGAGCGTGTCGGTGCCGGTGTGCGTCACCACCGCACGGCCCGGCTCATACACCTCCACCGTGCGCGTATCGGGCTGCACGACCCAGACCAGCGCCACGCCGTACCGCAGCCACATCCGGGCCTTGTCGCGGACCGCGCGCCGAGTGTCGCTGGGAGAGACGATCTCCACCACTAGGTCGGGAGGCACCTCGGCGTAGCCCGTAACCCGCACATCCGTTGGCAGCCGCGCCGCCGAGAAGTAGGCGATGTCCGGCTCGCGGACGGTATCCGGGTCGCGTTCCAGCCAGACGCCAAGGTCCGAGGTCGCCAAGGTTCCCAGACGCCGAGGTATGATGGAGAGGCCCAAGAGAAAGGTCAGCTTCGCTGCGATCTTGCTGTGCTCCAGTCCCGCCGATGGCGTGGTCTCGTGCAGCACTCCCCGGATCAGCTCGCCGCGCACACCCTGGCTATCCAGCCGCAGGAGGTCGTCAGCAGTCAGCAGCTTCGTCGCTGTGATCGCCATAGTCGTCTCCTTCCCGGCGTGCCGCCACCAGCGCCGTAGGGGCGTCCCTTGTGGGCGCCCTGGCCCCGCTACGCTCGCTCGATGGCGTCGCGCAACTCGCCGCCGTTCTGCTTGAACCAGTTGTGCAAGATCGAAACATCGGTACCAATACAGAAGTGGCGGACACCCATTTCCAGGTACGGCGCGGCCTCGTCGGGACTGCTGATCTCGGCCCGCGCCGGAATGCCCATGCGCTGGCAGGTCTCGAAGACCTTGCGCTTCGCGGCTTGCACCTCGGGATGCTGGGGCTGACCGGCTCGACCGATGCTCATCGAGTAGTCCGACGGTCCCCACTGGACCATGTCTACCCCGTCTACTGCCAGAATCTCGTCCAGTTGCTCTACCGCTCCCCGCTTCTCGATCATGAGCACGACCACGATGTCGTTGAGCGCCTGTACGTAGTCCGGCGTGCCGCCGTAGCCCATGTAGAACGCCCGGCGCATCCCGACGCCGTGGAGACCACCGTCGGAGGGCGTTTCCGGCCGGACGGCTTGCACGCACTCCCGTGCGTCGGCGGCACTGCGGCAGTCGGCAAAGAGGACGCTTTGGAAGCCGGAGCCGATGGCCCGCTGGGCCGTGAAGTTGCGCGGCTCCTGGTCAACCTTGATCATCGTACCGAGGTCGAAGATTTCGGCTGCGCGGCACAGATGGTCCAAGTCGTGAAGATCGAACGGGGCGTACTCGGCGACAAACTCAACGTAGTCGTAGACGCCGGTATGGCCGACAACCTCGATGATCGAGGGCCAGGCGCTGTGGACGTGCGTGCCGAGCGACGGCTGCCCGGTATTCAACAGCGTGCGTAGTTTGTTCTCTCTCACGATAGCTCCTTTCGCGGCGCAGGAAATCGGATCGCGCGTAACTGCGTGTCCCGGCGCAAGGCGGTGCTCGGCCGCGCCAGGTGACGCAGCTGCGCGCTCAAGCCTACCAGGTCCGCCGCCGGCCGGCTCGGAAGCAGTAAAATAGTCGCTGGCGTAGATTGTGCAGCCCGGTTCTTTATGCGTTGGCGCGAGTTCCGCATTCAGGCAAGCGCGGAAGCGGCGGAAGCCGTCGCGGCGCTCTTCCGCCGCTGGGGCGGCGACGTGCTGGTCGAGCATCCGCTGATCCAGACCGGTGACGCCGACGAGTACGACACGCCGTCCGAGGCGCTGCGGACGATCCGCACCTATGTCTCCGAGGATGCCGACTGGCAGCGGGCGGAGCAGGAGATTGCCCAGGCCGTCGGCATTTTGCGTGCCTTCGACCTAGCGCCGCTCGGCACGCTGGACATGCGGTGGACGGCGGAGGAAGACTGGGAGATTGCTTGGCGGAAGCACTATCACACGCTCCGGGTGGGCCGGCAGTGGGTCGTCACCCCCTCGTGGCTCGACTATGCGCCCCGGTCCGACGATCTCGTGATCACGCTCGATCCGGGGCTGGCGTTCGGCACGGGACTCCACCCGAGCACCCAGCTTTGCCTCGAGCTGCTGGAGACGCTGCCCGTGCAAGGCGCCCATGTGCTGGACCTCGGGACCGGCTCCGGTATTCTGGCCATCGCTGCCGCGCGGCTGGGTACGGCGCGGGTGCTGGCGCTCGACGTAGACGCAACAGCGGCGCGCACGGCCGGCGAGAACGTCGGCGTGAATGGGGTGGCCGACATCGTGACCGTGCGCCACGGGACGCTCGGCATACCGGTACCGGCGACTGCGGATGGCACGACGCCCAGTTGCCTTGCTCCAGCGGCACAGTTCGACCTCGCTATCGCCAATATCGTCGCGCGAGTCATCAGTGAGCACGCGCATCAACTGGCCGGCGCCGTGCGGCCGGGTGGGCAGCTTATCGCAAGTGGCATCCTGGCCGAGCGGGAAGCAATCGCCGTTGACGCGCTGACACAGGCGGGGTTTGCACCCGCCGCGCGACGCACCCGCCGGGACTGGGTTGCCTTGCAGCTCATGCGGCGCGACTGAGGGGCAGGCTCCCCGCCCCACCGATAGCACGTGCAGCAGAAACGGTTTCGGTGGCCGCTCTCTGGTAGAGGGGGGTGTCGTGGGGGGTGTCGTGGTAGAATCGACTGCCGGTCGGCACCGGGGGCAGGCAGGGCAGGCCCCAACTGGGGGGAGTGATAGGCGCTGCCGTATCCCGGCGGGAGGCACTGATGGCGGATTGTGTGTTCTGTGGCATTGCGGGTGGTCATATCCCGGCGACGCCCGTGCGCCAGGATAGGGACACCGTCGCCTTCCGTGATCTCAACCCGCAAGCGCCGACGCACATACTGGTCATACCGCGGCGCCACATTGCCTCCGTCGCCGACACGGACCGCTCCGATACCGGCGTGCTGGGCGCCGTACTGGCAGCTGCGGTCGAAGTCGCTGCTGCCGAGGGGCTGGATCAATCCGGCTACCGACTGGTCATCAATCACGGCGCAGACGGTGGGCAGTCCGTCGGTCACCTGCACATCCATCTCTTGGGTGGTCGCCCGATGACGTGGCCGCCAGGGTAGACTCGGCGGTACAGCGGGTGTGCTCAGTCGGTCGTTCTCAGGGTAATCATGGCCTCTTCAGCGTCGGCCGAAACGAATACCGGGAGCGGGAGCCTCCCGCGACTCCCAGCCATAGCCTCACGGCGGTGGCTCCCTATCGCGGCGGCCGTCGTGGGGGGGCTGGTGCTGGTTGCCGCTGCTACCACCATCCTCACGCTGGACCTCGGGACGGATCGGCCGGCGCTGTTGGCCGGCGAGGTAGCCGAGACGACGATACTTGCGCCGCGCCGCGCGACATATGTGAGTCAAGTGCAGACGCGGGCGCTGCGCGCGGAGGCGGCAGGGCAGGTAGGCGACTACTCCGACTACGATGCCAGCCTGCTGCGACGTCTCCGCACGAACGCCACCGAGGCACTGAACGCCATCGGCGAGGTCCGCAAAGCCGGCGATACTGCAACTGCGGAGCGGCAGCGGCAGATTGCCGCGATTATCCCCAACCTCCCGGCGCGGAGCGTGGCACTCATGGCAGAGCTGCCCGACGCCGACTGGCTGGCGGTTACTGCCGAAACCTCGCGTATTCTGGACAATCACATCGCGCAGCATATCCACGAAGACGAGCTGGCGGACGTTCACGGCCAAGCCATCGCCTCGATTAATCAGTCGCTGAGTAGCGACCAAATAGCGGTCGTCTCTGCGCTCGTCCGCGAGTACATTCAGGAGAACTTGATCTACAATGCCGTGGCGACCGAGCAGGCACGACAACAGGCCCGCGACGCGGTGCAGCCCGTCACCGCGACCGTGGAGCTTAGTGAGGTGATCGTGCGAGCCGGTGAAACCCTGACCGAGGACGACATTGAGGCACTCAAGGCATTGGGATTGTCGAGGCGAACGCTGCGACTCGAGCTGCTACTTGGGACTGCGCTCTACGTTGGCCTCTTGGTTGGCCTGTTCCTGTACTACGTCAGCATTTTTCAGCCGGTCACACTCACCCGTCCACTGCAGTTGACCGGGCTGCTGGTCTCCATCGTCATCCCGCTGTTCGTGACCAAGCTGATCCTGCCGACGACGCATTGGGCAGTGTACGCGATCCCGTTGGCCACCGGGGCGATGGTCCTCAGCAGCTTGCTCGCCCCCCGGTTGGCCTTCGCGTGGTGTGTTGTCACGGTGTTGCTCCTGGCACCGCTCTATAACGGCAACCTCGAGCTTATCGCCTTCAGCTTCGCCACTACCGCGGCCGGGGCGCTTGGGGCGCGGCGGATCGAGCGGATGCATACGTTCTTCGTGGCTGGCCTGCTCGTAGCTGTCGCCGGTCTCATGATCGTGGTTGCCTTCCGATTGCTGCACCAAGATTACGACCTGGTCGCCATGACGCCGTTGGTCCTGGCAACGCTCGGCAACGGAGCACTGGCAGCGGTGCTCACGCTGGGTATCTCCGGACTGGCCGGCATCCTGTTTGGTGCTACGACGACGATGCAATTGCTGGAGTGGGCACACCCGGGGCAGACGTTGCTCCGCCGGCTGGCGCTCGAAGCGCCCGGCACGTTCCACCACAGCATGTTGGTTGCCAATCTCGCGGAACAGGCTGCCGAACGGATCGGGGGAAACCCACTCTTGGCGCGCGTAGGCGCTTACTACCACGATATCGGCAAACTCCACCGGCCTTACTACTTCATCGAGAATCAGATGGACGGGGAAAACATCCACGACCATCTTGGCCCGCAGGAAAGCGCACTCGCCATCATCGAGCACACGACCAAGGGCCTGGCCCTCGGGCGCCAGCACCGCCTGCCGCGCCGGATTCAGAGCTTCATCGCCGAGCACCACGGCGACATGTGCATGCGGTATTTCTATCGACGGGCGATCGAGGAGAACGGCCAGCAGCCCGTGAGCGAGGACCAGTTCCGCTACCCTGGCCCCAAGCCGCAGACCAAGGAAACGGCTTTGGTGATGCTGGCGGATAGCACCGAAGCCGCGGTCCGCTCGGCGACGACGGCCCCCTCGGCGACTCGGCAGTCGGCTCAGAGTATCGAGGCGCTGGTCACTCGTGTGGTGGACGAACGGATATTGGAGGGGCAGCTCGACGATTCGACGCTGACACTCCGGGACCTCAAGAGCATTAAGTTGTCGTTGACGCAGCAGTTACAGGGTATCTACCATCCGCGCATCGAATACCCTAAGACGACCACCGACCCGGCCAGACTGCCCAGTCCCAACGCCGAGCGTGTCGCTGGCGGTTGACCCGTCGTATGCGGCCGACGTAGACCCGGCGTGGGTGGAGCAGGTGGTGACTGCGGCCCTGGCCGCGTTGCATTCTCGCCCCCCTCCGGCGGCTGAGGTGTCGGTGACGGTGGGGAATGAAGCGCTCTTGCATGATCTGAACAAACGCTATCGTGGCGTTGACCGTCCCACCGACGTGCTGGCGTTCCCGATGCACGTGCCTGAGGACCGGGAGCCGTTCGTGACGCTGGCAGCGGCCGCCCGGCAGTTGGGCGACGTGGTGATCTGCTATCCCCGAGTGCAGCGGCAAGCGCGCACCTACGGGCATACCGAGCAGCACGAGTTGGCCTACCTGCTGATTCATGGCGTGCTGCACCTGGTTGGGTACGATCACTACCGGGACGAGGACTTCGCGGCGATGCGTGAGCAGGAGGAGCGCATTCTTGGACAGCTCGGCCTTACCGACGACCACTAGCCGGAAGCGCTTTCGCAGCAGTCTGCGCTACGCCTGGTCCGGCGTGTATCACGCGGTACGGAGCCAGCGCCATGTGCGCTGGCACCTCTGCGCCGCCGTTGTGGTGCTGGCGGCGGCGGTCCTGGGCGGGGTCACTCCTGTGGAGTTGGCGGTGCTGCTCGTGACGATCACCCTTGTCCTGACGGCCGAGCTGTTCAATACGGCTGCCGAGGCGATCGTTGATCTGGTGTCACCGGAGACGCACCCGCTGGCCCAAATTGCCAAGGACGTGGCCGCCGGCGCCGTCTTGGTGAGCGCCGGCGGCGCGGTGCTGGTCGGGCTGGCGATCTTCCTGCCGCGGGTCGTGCGTCTGGTCGGTCAGTGGTCGGGCTGATGGAGTTGTGTCGCGCCCCGGCAAAGATCAACCTGGCGCTCGAAATCCTTGGCCGCCGGCCGGACGGCTTCCACGAGATAGCCTCGGTGATCCAGGCGGTTGGTCTTTATGACGAGCTGCGCGTCGCCCCGGCCGAAACCCTCCGCTTCACCTGCGACCGGAGCGCACTCGCCGGCGCAGACAACCTAGTGGTCCGGGCGGCGCGGGCGTTGCAGGACGCCACTGGCTGCCGCCGGGGCGCGGAGCTGCGGCTGTGCAAGGGTATCCCCGTCGCGGCGGGACTCGGTGGCGGCAGTAGCGATGCCGCGGCGGCGCTCGTGCTGCTGAACCGGCACTGGCATTTGGGCCTGACGCTAGGTGAGCTGTCTCGCATTGGCGCCACCCTCGGCTCGGACATTCCCTTCTTTTTGACCGGACCGACGGCGGTCGTGAGTGGCCGCGGCGAACGGGTAGAGCTACTGCCGCCCCCGCCACTCGGCTGGGTCGTCCTCGTGCGTCCCCGCCAACCGTTGTCCACCGCTGTCGTCTATGGGGCGTTGCGTCCCGATAGCTACAGCGACGGCCGCCGGACACGCCAGCTCGCCGCGGCCCTGCGGCAGGGCCGCGCCCCGGACTGGGCCACCGGCCTGACCAACGGACTCGCGGCGACCGCCGCCCGGCTTTGCCCTACCATCGGCACCATCCGCAACCGGCTGCACGACGCGGGAGCGTGCCACGTGCAGGTGAGTGGGAGTGGGCCGACGGTCTTTGCGCTCTGCGCGAGCGAGACGGCAGCGCGGCGGATGGCGGCGGCGGTCGGGAGCGGACGCGAGTATATTGTGTGGGCAGTGCCGTTCCACCTGGAAATTCTAGGGGCTGATAGGTAGGGGTTGAACCTAATCCAGTCCTGTAAGGGCGTCCCTTGTGGGAGCCCAAGTCCCGGCGGGATGCTGGAAGGAGCAACCCCTTGTGGTTGCCCCTACAGCATCCGTCCCCGCGCCACCATATATACAGAAGAGAAGCCTGCCGGCCGCTGCGCTGGTGGAGCGGCACTTGCACGGGATGGTATGATAGTGGATGGAGGCACGTGGGCTGGCAACGCACATCCCGCAGCAGGCAGCGCGTCTAGGATGTAGGGCAAGCCTCTGCACCGCCAGCCAGGAGTTATAGCCGTTTGGACCCCTCCAGTATATCGCCCGTCAGTCTTGTACTGACGGGGTTAGGTTTTCTGCTACTCACGGCGCTGGCCGCCTTCTTTAGCGCCGCCGAAACCGCGGTGCTTACGGTGCCGCCAGGCCGCCTCCGGCAGTTGGCGGGCGAAGGTCAGCGCGCAGCCACCGATCTGCTGTGGCTGACCAACCAGGGTAACCGCTTCCTCGCCACGGTCAAGCTGGCATTGACGGCGCCAATCCTCTTTGCCACAACGCTGATCGTTTGGCAATACGGCGATTGGCTGGCCCCGCTGCTCGGTGGCAGGCAGTGGATCGCCGTCGTGATCGTGACCACGATTGCGACGCTGCTGGTCGTCCTCTTGGCGAAGTACGTTCCGCGTATTGCGGCTGCACACATGGGCGAGACGACGGTGCTGATCTTCGCCCGCCCCCTCCGCGTCACGGCGTGGCTGTGCTGGCCGCTGGTGTGGCTGCTCGATACCCTCGCTCGCCTGCTGTTTCGCCCGCTTGGTGGCGCGAGCGTGCTCGATACCATGCCAGTCGTGACCGAGGAGGACCTCAAGTTCCAAGTTGACGCGGCGGAGCAAGGTGGGGTGCTCGCCGAGACCGAGCGCGAGATGATCCACAGCATCTTCGAGCTGGATGATACGTTGGTGCGCGAAATCATGGTGCCGCGCGTCTACGTGGTGGCTGCGAGTAGCAACAGGACGGTGCAGGAGGTGCTCGACCGCGCCCTCGCCGCGGGTCTCTCGCGGATGCCCGTCTACGCAGACGACATGGATCACATCCTTGGCGTCTTTTATGTCAAGGACGCCGTGCGCGCGCTGCGCCAGGACAGTGGGCAGGAGGTGGGCCTGCGGCAGGTCCTGCGGCCGGTGCATTTCGTCCCGGAGACGAAAAGGGTCGCCGAACTGCTGCGGGACATGCGCCAGAGCAAGACGCACTTGGCCATCGTCGTAGACGAGTATGGCGGCACTGCGGGGCTAGTGACGATTGAGGACATTTTGGAGGAGATCGTCGGCGAGATTCAGGACGAGTACGATACCGAGGAAGCCCCGGTGCGCCACCTCAGCGAGCGCGAAGCAATCGTAGATGCCCTCGCACCTCTCGGGCAAGTGAACGAGCTCCTCTCCCTGCGCCTCGACGCCGACGACGTGGACACCATCGGCGGCTTCGTCTACGACAGGCTCGGTCGCGTGCCGGAACCGGGCGACGAGGTGGTTGCGGACGGCGTGCGGCTCACCGTCGTGGCCATTGACGGCAACCGGATCAAGAAGGTCCGTATTCTGCGGCCGGTCCCGTCCCCGGAGAGCACGATCCCCACGGAGCCGGCCGCCTGAGCGAGTTATCCCCCTATGGTCCCCCCGCTCCGCAGGGGGACGGATATGTTCCCTCCCCTGTCGCAACGGGGGAGGGCGAGGGCGAGGGCTGGACGACCTACCCGCTTAAGCTGGCGGGACTTATCAGCGTACAGCAGTCCGAGGCCGATATGGCGACAACGGCGCGTACCTATCGCACCGAGGCGATCATCGTGCGGCGCACCGACTTCGGGGAAGCCGACCGCATCGTGACGCTCTACACGGCGGCTTACGGCAAGGTGCGGGCGGTCGCGCGGGGCGTGCGGCGCCCGCGCAGCAAGCTGGGGGGCAGCCTGGAGCTGTTTTCCCATACCGAAGCGCAGCTTGCTAGGGGACGCGACCTCGACATCATCACCCAGGCCGAGATCGTCCGGGCCTACCATCACCTCCGCGACGACCTCTGGCGCACCAGCCTCGCCTGCTATGCCGCCGAGCTGATTGATCGGCTCAATGAGGTGCAGCAGCCCAATCCACCATTGTTTGTGCTCCTGCGCGACACGCTCGGCTACCTGGACGAGGGTGGGCCGGCTGAGGCGTTGGTTATGCGCCGTTTCGAGACGCAGCTCTTGGGGCTGCTCGGCTACCTGCCGGAGCTGTACCGCTGCACCGCATGTAGTGAGCGCTTGCAGCCCGGTCGCCTCTACTATAGTGAGGCCAGCGGTGGCGCGCTGTGCAGCGACTGTGGTCCGGGGCAGCAGCGTGCGCGGCCGGTGTCGGTGCGCGCGATCAAGACACTCCGTTTGCTGGCGCAGAAGTCGCTGGGCTACACCACGCGCTTGCAGGTCGGCGCGTCCACGGCAGTTGAGGTCGAGGAGCTACTGCAAGCGTCCGTGACGTACATCTTGGAGCGACGGCCACGCGCCGCAGAGTTTCTTGGTCGGCTCAAGGCCGACGGTCTGGCCCCGGCAGCGGTGCGTAGCCGCTAAGATAGGGGCAAGGTAGGCGGCCCGGGGGTGAGGACCACTACGCCAACACGCTACTGGAGCAGATAGGCAGCCATGAGCACACAGCCGACGGTCAGCATGGACACCCTAGTCTCGTTGTGTAAGCGGCGCGGCATCGTCTTCCCCAATAGCGAGATCTACGGTGGTTTCGGGAGCACCTGGGATTATGGCCCCTTGGGGGTGGAGCTGAAGAACAACATCAAGCGGGCTTGGTGGCGAGATATGGTGTGGGCACGGCCCGACGTCGTGGGCCTCGACGGCGCGATCCTCGCCGCGCCCGACGTGTGGCGGGCGTCGGGTCATGTCGAGCACTTCACCGATGCGCTCGTCGAGTGCCGCTCGTGCCATCGGCGGTTCAAGGCCGACGAGCTTGGCGCCAACTGCTCCCACTGCGGCGCCAGCGACTTCACGGACACGCGGCAGTTCAATACGATGTTCAAGACGTTCGTCGGGCCAGTCGAGGATGATGCTGCGGTGGCGTACCTGCGGCCCGAAACGTGCCAGATGATCTATCTCAACTTCCGCAACGTGCAACTGGCAGCCCGCATGAAGCTGCCGTTCGGTATTGCCCAAATCGGCAAAGCCTTCCGCAACGAGATCACACCCGGCAACTTCATCTTCCGCACGCGCGAGTTCGAGCAGATGGAGCTGGAGTATTTCGTCAAGCCAGATACGGCGGCGGAGTGGTTCGACCGCTGGGTGGAGGAGCGGCTGGCGTGGTACGTGCGGTACGGGATACCGCCTGGCTTGCTGGAGCGGTACGAGGTTCCCGATGGGGAGCGGGCACACTACTCGCTCCGCACGGTGGACATCAAGTTCCGGTACCCCTTTGGCTTGGAAGAACTGGAAGGCATCGCCAACCGCGGCGACTACGACCTGCAGCAGCACGCTGCGGCGAGTGGGAAGGAGCTTGACTACTTCGACGACCAGTCTCAGGAGCACGTCATCCCGTATACCATCGAGCCGTCGGCCGGCGTGGATCGCCCACTACTGGCGTTCCTCGTGGCGGCCTACGCCGAAGAGGTAGACGCGAAGGGCAACAAGCGAGTTGTACTCCGGCTCCATCCGCAACTGGCGCCGGTCAAGGCGGCGGTCTTCCCCCTGGTGCGCCGCGATGCCGGGTTAGTTGCGCTCGCCCAGGAAATCTATGCCACGCTGGGACCGGAGTTTCCGACGATCTACGACGAGAGCGCCGCCGTCGGTCGGCGGTACCGGCGGCAAGACGAGATCGGGACGCCGTGGTGCATCACGGTAGATCGGCAAAGCCTGGAAGACCGTACCGTGACGGTCCGCGAGCGCGATTCGATGACGCAGGAGCGTCATCCTGTTGACGACCTGCTGCCCGAGTTGCAGCGCCGCTTGCGCGAGCCGTGGACGCCGCCGGAGCAGTAGGAGCGAGGACCGGCGCTATCCGGCGCCATGGGAGATACGGAGGCAGCAATGACTACCGAAACCGCGCAGATCGCTACACGCGCCGGCACCGCTCCGCTGCAGGTGCTGCGACCGACGAATCGAGATTGTGGCACGACTCAGACGCCGGGGATGCAGCGCGAGGCCGGCGTATCGCTGGAAACCACCGGCGCAGAGCAACTCTGGATGGGACACGTGACCGTTGCGCCGGGCGTAGAATCCGGCGTGCATCACCATGGCGCCTGCGAATCCGGCATTTACATCATCTCCGGGCAGGCTCGCTTCCGTTCGGGACCGGACTTGTCGGAGCAAGCGGACGCCGGCCCCGGCGACTTCATCTTTGTCCCCGCGTGGGCGCTGCACCAGGAGATCAACCTGAGCCAAACCGAGCCGGTTGTGGCGATAGTCTGCCGCACCGTCACCGATGACGAATTGGTCTACAACGAGGCAGTCGCGAGGTAGCCGCCATGAACGGGCCGGCCAAGGGAACGGGTCAAGCTCCAACCGGCTGATGGAAGTAATAACAGAGGCCATCGGGCGCAGCGACAAAAAACACGTGGAGTGCCTGCCCGTCCCGCTCGTCCACCTGCCGGTCACCGCACTGAACGCCGCGGCGTTCGAGCTCCTCCCGAGCGCGGCGGATGTCGGTCACTTTGATGGCCGCGCCGTCCTGGGAAGCATCGCCGCCGTTTATCGCGAAACCGATCCGAACACCGTCGCGCTCCATAATCACCGTGGGTACCGGCTCATCCTGGCGTTCGACCTCGGACAAGCCGAAACAGCGCCCATACCAGGCAACCGTCTCGTCCAGATCGGTCACTGGTAATGCCAGTACGTCGTTGGCAAACGGATATGCGGCTTCAAACAGTCTGGTCATAGCACCTCCATAGGTTTCTTGTTTCGCCTCTTATGGTGGCGGCATCCCCGGCTGTTGGCAACTCAGCCGGACGCTTTCCCACACGAGCCATGAATACAGTACACGTAGATCGGGATTGATGGGCTTAACGAGACGCGGGCCTGGATGGGGCGAAGCATTTTGGTACTGGCCCCGGCGACTTCATTTTTGTCCCCGCGGCGGCGGGGAAACGAGGGCAACCCTCGTGGTTGCCCCTACGGTGGCCATCCGGTCTCAGGTCCGTCATTCCCGCGCAAGCGGGAATCCACCCCCGCTGTATTGTCACCTATCTGTCACATAATGCCGTTTTCGAAGCAAAAATGCCACTCAGAACCCCAGCAGGCACCCCGATTCCCCCAGAAGTGCGGCGCAGTCTCCTGCTAACGGTACCTCCGGAGGATAGGAGGCGCTGTTTTTACAGGACATGCCGGCTAGTAGTATAATGCTGTAGCTCCGGACCGGCGTGACGCCGGTCCGGTGGAGACGATCACTTTCCAGTCAAGGAAGAAGGACACCGACACGATGAGTACGGCAACGGAAACGAAATGGGTCTATCGTTTCGCGGACGGAAATGCGGAGATGCGCGATCTCCTGGGGGGCAAAGGCGCTGGTCTGTCGGAAATGACCAATGCCCAGCTGCCGGTGCCACCGGGCTTCACGATCACGACGGAAGCCTGCAACGCCTACAACGCTGCCGGGAAGCAGTTTCCCGCGGCGCTATGGGACCAGACGCTCGCTGCGATGCAAGAGGTCGAGGTTGCGACCGGCAAGCGGTTTGGCGATCCGCAAAATCCCCTGCTCGTCTCGGTGCGCTCCGGGGCCAAGTTCTCGATGCCCGGCATGATGGACACGGTGCTCAACCTTGGCCTGAACTCCGAGACGCTCCAGGGCCTCGCAGAGTTGACGGGCAACGAGCGCTTTGCCAACGACGCCTACCGCCGCTTTATCCAGATGTTCGGCAAGATCGTGATGGGTGTGCCCGGCGAGCACTTCGAGGAGCTCCTCGATGAGGTCAAACAGGAAGTTGGCGCAATACAGGATACCGACCTGACGGCCGATCAACTGATGGACGTGGTTGAGCGCTTCAAGGCGCTCGTGCGGGAGGAGGCGGGGCAGGATTTTCCGGACGATCCGTATGAGCAGCTACGGCAAGCGATAGAAGCAGTGTTCGCCTCCTGGGACAATCCGCGTGCCCATGCCTACCGCGACTTCCACAAGTTACCCCACGATTTGGGCACGGCCGTCAACATCGTGACGATGGTGTTCGGCAACATGGGCGGGGATTCGGGGACGGGGGTGGCCTTCACCCGCGACCCGGCGACCGGGGAGCAGCAGCTCTTCGGCGAATTCCTGACGAACGCGCAGGGCGAAGACGTTGTTGCGGGCATTCGGACCCCACGCCCCATCGCGCAGTTGGCACGGGACATGCCCGGAGTGTACCGGGAGTTCGAGGCCATCGCCGAGCGGTTGGAGCAGCACTATCGCGATACGCAGGACCTGGAGTTCACTATCGAGCGCGGCACGCTGTACATGCTCCAGACCCGCTCGGCCAAGCGGACCGCCGCCGCCGCCGTAAAGATCGCCGTAGACATGGCGCAGGAAGGACTCATTAGCCGGGAAGAAGCGGTCCAACGAGTGGAGCCGGATCAAATTTACCAATTGCTCCTCCCGCACTTCGATGAAGAGGCCAAAGCGGAGGCTTCTTCCGCCGGCCGCTGGCTGACTACCGGCTTGAACGCCTCGCCGGGCGCGGCCACCGGCAAGGCCGTCTTCAATGCCGACCGGGCCGCCGAATTGGGCGGCGCCGGCGAGGCGGTCATTCTGGTGCGGCCGGAAACAAACCCCGACGACGTGCATGGGATGCTGGTTGCCCAGGGCATTCTGACCGCGCGCGGCGGCGCCACGAGCCATGCTGCCGTGGTCGCTCGGGGCTTGGGCAAGTCGTGTGTGGCCGGTGCGGAGTCCATTCTGGTGGACACGGAGCGGCGCCAGTTCACCGTCAATGGACAAGTCGTGCGCGAGGATGACGCGATCAGCATTGACGGGACGACCGGTGAGGTGTTCACAGGCGTCATCCCGACGGTTGAGACGCACCTGGAAGATGAGCGGGAGCTCCAGGTGCTGCTGTCCTGGGCCGACGAGTACCGACAACTCGGCGTGTGGGCCAACGCGGACTATCCCCGGGACGCTCAACGAGCACTGCGCTTCGGCGCCGAGGGGATCGGCCTCTGTCGCACCGAGCATATGTTCTTCGAGGAAGATCGCCTGTCCATCGTGCAGCAGATGATCTTGGCGGCCGGTGAAGCCACGGCGCTGGAGAACGAGCTGGCGCAGCGCCAGGCGGCGCTCGCCGCGGCGGAAGGTCGCCGCGCACGGGTAGCGGCTAGACGGCAGGTGGATGTGCAGGAAGCCGCGGTTGCATCGTCGTCCGCGGTAAAGGACTACCGTGAAGCGCTCGAACGGCTGCAGGAGGTTCAGGCCGAGGACTTCCGCGGCGTGCTCGGCACGATGGCCGGCCGACCGGTGATTATCCGGCTACTCGACCCACCGCTCCACGAGTTTCTACCCAACTATGAAGAATTGCGGGTCCAGCTCCTGGAGCTTACGCATCGGGGCGTCTCTCCCGCCGACCGGGACGAAACCGAGCTCCTGCTACAGGCCGTTGGCCAGATGACCGAGGCTAACCCGATGCTCGGTATGCGTGGCTGCCGGCTGGGGCTGCTCTATCCCGCCATCTACGCCATGCAGGTGCGGGCGATCCTCAGCGCCGCGAGTGACCTGGCCCAGAACGGGGTGGATATCCGGCCGGAGATCATGATTCCGTTGGTCGGGCACGTCAACGAGTTGAAGATGGTCCGCGACCAGTTGGAGGAGGTCGCGGCCGAAATCGAGCGGGATACCGGCCAGGACCTGCACTACAAGTTCGGCACCATGATCGAGCTGCCGCGGGCGGCACTCACGGCCGACGAGATCGCCGAGCACGCCGAGTTCTTCAGCTACGGCACCAACGACTTGACCCAGACGACCTTCGGATACTCCCGCGACGACGCCGAGAGCAAGTTCCTGATGCCCTATATGGAGCAGGGCGTCCTGCCCGAAAACCCCTTCCAGACGCTGGACCGCAACGGCGTGGGGAAGCTCATCAAGATGGGTGTGGAGCTAGGGCGCTCGACCCGACCTGATCTGGAAATCGGGATTTGTGGCGAGCACGGCGGCGATCCGGCGTCGGTTACTTATTGTCACGATATCGGTCTGGACTACGTCAGTTGCTCGCCGTTCCGCGTGCCCGTCGCCCGCTTGGCCGCCGCGCAGGCGGCGCTGGCACACAGCGGCCCGCGCGACGTGTAACGCGGCGCGTTGACTGGTCTACATTGGGCAACCGGAGCGTCCCCGCCGCCGTTGTATCGGAGGCGGGGGCGGTTGCCGCCTTGGGCATGACGCCGTTACCCCGGCATTCATCATGGCCGATCCAGTCATTGACGAAATCAAGCAGCGGGTGGACATCGCCGACCTCGTCGGCAGCCGCGTAGCGCTCAAGAAGGCCGGGCGCACCCTCAAGGGATTGTGCCCGTTCCACGATGAGAAGACGCCGTCGTTCGTCGTCTATCCCGATCAAGGCTCGTACCACTGCTTTGGCTGCGGCAAGAGCGGCGATGCGTTCACCTGGCTACAGGAGACCGAGCACCTCGATTTCGGGGAGGCGCTCCGGCAATTGGCCCAACGCGCCGGTGTGGACCTGCCGGAGCGCCGCCGGGACCCCCAGGCCACGGAGAAACGCCAGCGGCTGCTCGCGGCGCTGAATGAAGCGGCAGCCTTCTACCACCGGCAACTGCTGGAAGCGCGCACGCCCGAAGCGCAAGCCGCCCGCAAGTACGTAGAATCGCGCGGCCTGACGGCGGCTACCGTCGAGCGCTTTGGTCTCGGCTACGCTCCCGACCGCTGGGACGTGCTCCTGAAATACTTGCGGCAGCGGCGCCACGCCCCGGAGCTTGCAGTTGAGGCCGGCCTGCTACGCGAAGGCGAGCGTGACGGCAGCCGGTACGACCTGTTCCGGGGGCGGCTACTCTTTCCTATCCGCGATGCCGGCGGCGCGGTGATCGGGTTTGGGGGCCGGATTCTCGGCGACGGTCAGCCAAAGTATCTCAACTCGCCGCAAACGCCGCTGTTCGACAAGAGCACCGTGCTCTACGGTCTCGATCAGGCACGGCAGGCCATCCGGCGCGAAGAGCAGGCCATCATTGTCGAGGGCTACACGGATGCGGTGATCGCGCACCAGCACGGCTACACCAACGTCGTGGCCGCCTTGGGGACGGCGCTGACCGCGCAGCAAGTACGCCAACTGCGTCGCTACAGCCAAAACCTCGTGCTGGCGCTCGATGCCGATAGCGCCGGCCAAGCGGCGACCCTTCGTGGATTGGATGTCCTGCATGAGGCGCTGGCTTCAGGCGCGGCGCCTGGCATCCAAGGCGAGGTTCGCGTTGCCACGCTGCCGGCCGGCCGCGACCCGGACGATGTGATCCGCGCCGACCCGCAGCAGTGGGAAGCGTTGATCGAGCAGGCCAAGCCGTTCGTCGAGTTTGCGATTGACGCGGCCGTCGCCGGGGCCGATCTCAGCAACGCGCGCGAGAAGTCCGCCGTGGCGTCCCGCGTCTTCCCGCTCATCCGCGCGGTCGGCGACCCCATCGCCCGCGCGCCCTATGTCGCAATGTTGGCGGAGCGCTTGGGCGTGGACGAGCAGACCGTCCAGGCGGCGATGGCTGCATCGCGCCGGAGGACGCCCCGGCGATCCACGCGCCGGGACGAGCCGCCGCCATTCGACGAGGCCGGCGCACCAGTCTTGTTGGAGCGGCCAAGGGCAGGATCACCGGAAGCCCTGGAGAAACTGGAGCGGCACTGCCTCATCGCGCTACTGTCTGCGCCCGACCTGCTGGCGGACCTCGTCTACCGACCAACCGAGGCCGACTTCCAGCGGCCGGAATATCGTGAGATCTATCGTGCGGTGGAGCAAGCCACGACCCGGCCCTCTAGTGCCGTGCAGCCGGCTGCCGGAGAGCTAACGGCCGCCGCCATTCGCGCGACGCTCGACGAGAGCCTCCGGCTCCACTTCGACAAGCTCGTCGAGCACATTGCCAAGAGTCCGCCAACCACAAGCTCGCAGCGCCAGGCCGACCTCATTCAAGTGACGCTGCGCCTACGCGAGGAGGCACTGAAGGAGATGCAGCGGCGCGTGCAGTCCCAATTGGCCGCCGCTGAACAGCCAGACGACCTGAGCGAGCTGCTCCAGCGGCAAGTCGAACTGCACAATGACCTCAACCGCGTCCAGCTTGCCCGCAGCCGACCACCCTTGTATACTGCGGCACCTGCCTAGAGGGCGGGTTATCTGTGCTTCATTGCTATGGCGGCAGGATTCCACGGCCTGCCGGGTGTGTACCTCGATGGTGGGAGAAAACTCCTCGGAGCGGGCTACGGTTGTCGCGCAGCTGGTGGCGAAGGGCCGCCGGCAGCAGTACCTCACGCACCGGGACGTTGCTGACGCGGCGGCCGAGCTACCGGCCGCTGCTCCGGCCAACCTGGACCCGCTGTACGAGCGCATTCAGGAAGCCGGTATTGAGATCGTCACCGACGAGGATTCGGCGCAGGCCGAGCGGGACGAGGCGGCGCCACCAAGCTCCGAGGAGCTGGCGCGGGCCTTCGAGGACCTGTCCGAGGTCGCCATTGACGATCCGGTGCGCCTCTACCTCCACGAGATCGGCAAAGTCCCGCTGTTGACCGCGGCGGAAGAGGTGGAGATCGCCCGGCGGATGACCGAGGGTGACGAGGGTGCCCGGCGCCATCTGATCGAAGCCAATCTACGGCTGGCCGTCTCCGTCGCCAAGCGGTATCAGGGCCGCGGGCTGACCCTGCTCGACCTCGTGCAGGAAGGGAATATCGGCCTCATCAAGGCCGTCGAGCGGTTCGACTATACGCGCGGCTTCAAGTTTTCCACGTATGCGACCTGGTGGATCAGGCAGGCCGTTACGCGGGCGATTGCAGATCAGGCTCGCACAATCCGCATTCCCGTGCATGTGGTGGAGCTTATCAACAAGCTAGTACGTATTTCGCGCCAGTATCAGCAAGAGCATGGGCGCGAGGCCACGCCCGAGGAGTTGGCGCGTGCTCTGGACATAGCGCCGGAGCGAGTCGAAGAGCTACTCAACATTGCCAAGGAGCCGGTCTCCCTGGAAACGCCGGTCGGGGAAGAAAACAGCAACACGCTCGGCAACCTCATCCCCGACGAGGCGGCGGTGGTGCCGGCCGACGAGGCCACGCGCCATGCCCTCCAAGATCAAGTGGAGAGCGTGCTCGACTCGCTCACTGCGCGCGAGCGGGAGGTGCTGCGTCTGCGGTACGGCCTCGACGATGGGCGCAACCGCACGCTCGAAGAGGTCGGCAAAGCCTTCAAGGTGACGCGCGAGCGCATTCGCCAGATCGAAGCGAAGGCGCTCCGCAAGCTACGCCACCCCAGCCGCAGCCAACGGTTACGCGATTACCTCGAATAGCGGCGCTCGCCTCCGGCCGACGACGGCGCGAGAGCGCGAAAACCGGTTGCCAGCATCGCGCTTGCCGTTACCGCCGCGCCGATCATGGTGGCGCCGACACCCCACAACTCGCCGACTACCCCCATCAGCAGTGGCAGGACGAGCCAGCCGACCGAGGCACTCCCCATCATCAAGGCGGTGGTTGGCCCGCTGTGCAGCGGCAGCCGTGCTTGCGCTACGGCCACAAGGGTGGGGAAGATACCGCCGATGCAGCACCCGGCGAGCGCAAATGCAGCGGTGGCTATCCCGCTGCTCGTGGTGGTGACGGCCACGACAATTGCTCCGACTGCCCCACTCATGCTGGTGAGCAGCACTCGCCGGACGCTCCACCGCCCGGTGAGGCCGGCGGCGGCGAGCCGGCCAACCAGGAGCGCGGCCCAGAAGGCGGCCGTTGCGCGCGCGCCGGCCGCAGCAGTGGCACCGTGCAGCTCGATCATGTAGGTGGTCAGCCAGGCGGCAATGCCGACTTCCACCCCCACGTACAGCAGCATCATGAGCGCGAGCCAGCGCAGCGAGGAGTCGGCGAGGAGGAGGCGCCAGGCCGGCGGCCGGGCAGCACGCTGCGGTGGGGCAGCCGGGTACCAGGCGGTCAACGCCGCGAGCAGGCTTGGTGCCAGCAGGAGGGCACCGAGCAGGAATGCCTGCCGCCACGTGGCACCGTACTCCAGCCCCCACGCCCACAGGAGCGGTCCGAGCAACGTGCCCACAGAGAAGAACGTGTGCAGCACGTTGAGGACGCGGGCCTTGCGCCGTGGCTCTGGAATACCGTCTCCAATGGCGGCGTTGAGCACCACGTCGAGGCAACCAAAGCCCAATCCGAGCACCAGGCCGCCAGCAAGAGCCACGCCCCAGTAGGGTGCGCCACCCAGGGCGGTGAAGCCGACAGTGAGCATTACAGTGCCAAACACGGTCATGAGGCGGCGACGATGGGTGACGCTAGGCACGCCGCTGCCGAGCACTCCGAGCAGATGGCCCAGCGACATAGCCGGAAAGAGCCAGCTCACACCGAAAAGACTGAGGCCAAACGTGGCGCGAATGTGCGGTAGCGCTGGGCCTGGTATGGCGAGGGCGGCCCCGACGATAACGTGGAGCCAAGCGACGAGGCCGTAGAGGGTTCGCAGCGGCGTGCGCGTGTTCATAGAATGTTGGCGCCGCGCAGCCTACCGGCTAGGAGCCGTCCTGCCGGTCAGCCCGTCCCGGAGTGGGAGCGGTTGCCGGACGGTAGCGCGCAGCGTCGCGCTGGCGGTACTTGGCCAGCACGCGCTCGAAGCTGTCTTGGAGGTCAATGCCTTGGGAGTTGGCGAGACAGATGATCGTGTAGAGCAAGTCGGCCAACTCGAGGCCCAAATCCTGCTCGCTCTCGTCGGGGCGCTTCGGTTTTTCACCGTACAGGTGATTGACGAGCCGTGCCGTTTCGCCTAACTCTTCGGTGAGCCGCGCCAACTGCGCGAGAGGCTGCCAGTAGTCGGTTCCTTGCTCGCGGACCCACTGGTCCACCAACTGCTGGGACTGTCGGAAGGTGAGGTCATTCATAGCAGGTTGATTGTACGGGATTGCGCCCACTGCAAGCGCTACTCCCGTTCGACAGCGCGGTAGTCGAGGCTCTACAGTGAGTGCAGTGCGGACGCGCGGCCGGGACAAGGAGCAACTACGCTATGGATGTGGTACCGATTGCGATTATCGGCTGCGGGGGGATGGGACGACGCCACCTGCGCGGACTGGCGACGCTGCAGGCGTCGGATTTCAATAACGTCTCGCTCGCCGCGGTTTGCGACCTCCATCGGCCGAACGCCGAGGACCTGGCGGACGAGGCCGAGCGGCTACTGGGAACACGACCACAGGTGTGTGAGCGGATTGCAGACCTAGCGGCCGTGGACGGCTTGCGCGGCTGCGACATCACGACCGACGCCGGGAGTCATCACCGCGTCGCGGTGCAGTGTTTGGAGGCCGGTCTCCACGTGCAGGTCGAGAAGCCGCTGTCATTGACCATCCGCGGCTGCGACGCGATCATCGCGGCCGCCCGGGAACGGGGCCTGGTGCTCTCGGTGGCGGAGAACTACCGGCGGGACCCGATCAACCGGCTGGCGCGGGCGCTGCTGGCGGACGGCGCTATCGGCACACCGCAGTTTATGCTGGAGGTGGGGATCGGTGGCGGGAGGCAGATCGCCATTACGCCGTGGCGCCATCACAAGCTCACGGGCACCATCGTGACGGATGCCGGCATCCACAACGCCGACATTATGATGTATTACCTGGGGGATGTCGTGACGGCCTATGGCGAGGGACGCATTACGCAGCCGATCCGCTACCGCGCAGCGGAGGCGGGCGGCCCGGGCGGCTTCTATGCCAAGTGGGCAAAAGACTTCCCGGAGCAGTTCGAGGCGACCGGTGAAGACGCGCTCTTTGGTTCGCTGCACTTCGCCTCCGGCGCCCTAGGCACGTGGATTGCCCATCGCGGCGCCATCGGCCATTCGCAGGGGCAGCGGACGGTGTACGGGAGCAACGGCTCGCTGTCGTCGCCGGGCGACCGCCAAGGCGCACCGTTGACCGTGTACGTGGACGGTCGCACGATCACGGACGGAGCGATGCTCGACCTGGCGCCGAGCTACCGCTTACCCCCCTTGGAAGCGGCGCTGTTCGGCGGCGAGCGCGTCTGGCGCTACGACGGACCGTTCAACGAGATTGACTGGAAGATTCTCGCCCAGGAGTACCACGAGTTTGCGGCGTGTGTGCTCACCGGCGCCAGACCTGAAGTAACCGGCGAGGTCGGTCGGCGCACGGTCGCGCTGGTCAATGCACTGTTCGAGTCGGGTCTCGCCGGACGCGCCGTGACGCTCGACGAGGTTGAAGCCGGCGCAGTAGACGCCTACCAGCGCGAGATTGACGAGCACCTCGGCCTGATATAGCCTCGCCGGCAGCTTAGGCCAGCGCGCTGGCAGGGTAGAGCTGGCGGTAGTGGCGCCGGAAGGCTTCGCGGGCGCGGTAGAGCAGCGTCTTGACGGTGTTGGGCGTGGTCTCTAGCTCGCGGGCAATCTCCGCGTATGACAGCCCTTGATACTCGCGTAGGGCCAGACACCGCCGGTGCTTGGGCGTCAGCCGCGCGAAGACCTGGCGGACTTGCTCCCGCTCTTCCTGTTGCAGCGCCTGTCGCTCCGGACTGTCCGGGGACACCTGTAATGGGTGAAACAGGGCCAGGAAGCGATCCCACGGCTGCCACTTGATGAGGCGCTTGCGACGCAGGGAGTCAATGCACACGTTGGTGGCAATGCGGTAGAGCCAGGGCTTCACCTTGAGGTCGGCCGGCATCTTCGGCAGGGCAGTGTACGCCTTGACAAAGGCATCCTGGGTCAGGTCCTGCGCTTCCTCGGTGTTACCGCTCATCATCCGCAGCACGTAGTGATAGAGCGGCTGCTCGTACTGCTCGAAGATCGCGGCGAAGCGCTCGGCGAGATTGTCGGGAGAGAGGGCTGTGCTATAGCGGGGCATGGTCGCAGCGATGGTAGTCATCAGCGGTTTCCTTTCACGTTCGGACGATGCGGGTGCCGGCTCACCTCAGCAGCACCACAGGCATTGTGCCGGGAGTGACGCCAGGAAACCTGACTAACGGCTAACGTTCGCCTAACAATCAGGGCGTGGGGCGACCGGGAGTAGGTGGGAGGCAGTGTGGCTATGGCGGCCAGGCGCGAGCGTAGTCGTTGATGATCGGGCCGCCAAACGTGATGTCCGGCTGGTGATAGATGCTTTGCCACTGGCGGGGGTTGGTGAGGTCAATCGCGAAGGGTAAATGGCCCAAGGCGGCGGCTTCCCAGTTCAGGTCAATCAACGGCACCGGATTGGTGGCTACGCGCCGGCCGCCCTTGCGGATTTCCAGGTGTAGATGCGGATTGCCGTCACAGGTTGTTCGTGCCGTCGAGTCCCCGGAGCGGCCCACCACATCCCCGGCCTCGACTTCCTGACCATACGAAACGTCCTGCGAACGCTCGACGAGATGTCCATACAGCGATAGATTGCCGTCGGGATGGCGCACCACGACATTGTGCGGTGGGGAGCCGTAGCCCCCGTCAACGGCGATCACTTGCCCCGGCCCAATGGCCAGGACGGGCGTGCCGCACGGAGCCGAGAAGTCCACGCCGAAGTGGATACCTTGCCCTTCCACGTACAGCCCCCGCCGCGAGCGATACCCGAAGACGGTATTGCCATACCACTGGGAGACATACCAGGTGGACGGTCCGGGATCGCCGCCAAACGGGGGGCGGTAGAGCGGGGGCAGTGATGGCGTTGGTGTCGGTGCCGGTTCTTCCGGCAGACCCGGGTCGAATGGCTCTTCCTGGGTGGCCACGGCGAAGCGAGGGACGACCAAGGGACTAGCCAGCGCTGCCGCGACGGCCAGCCGGTACAGGTCGCGGCGCGAGACGATTCGGTGGACGTGGTCACGCTTTAGCCGGCTCATTCGATGCGCTTTGGGTCGAGATGCGGTCTAACCGCCACCACCTCCACCACCCTGACCGCCGCCGCGTTGGCCGCCCCCACCGCGCTGGCCACCTCCGGCGCCGGCCGGGAGCACTTGAATCGTTTGCGCGGTGACGGTACCGTCCTCGCCGGCCGGTCCCTGCACCATCACCCGCGTCCCGGCCGTGAGGTCCGCGCGAGTGCCGGGCGTGGTCTCGCGGCTACCCGGAGTCCGCTTCTGAATATTGGTCTGCTCGGAGAGCTGGACTGTGACGGCGCCGCTCTGGGTGGTGACCGTCAGCGTGTCGCCGGTCAAGGACTCGACCGCCCCAACGGTGCGGCCGCCCCCAGCCTGACCGCCTGCACCACCGGCACCGCCACCCTGTCTTGCCCCGGCCGCCGCGCCGCCGGTGGTTGCCGCGCCGGCGCCTTGCCCGGCTTGGCCGCCGGCTCCTTGCTGCGCTGTTTGCCCTCCGGCACCCCGCCGTCCCGCTTGGCCGCCGGCAGCGAATTGCCCGCCGCCGGCCGCTGCACGAGCACCGGCCGCCTGGGTCTGCGCCGGCTCGTCGCTGGGAAACAACTCCGCCGACCACGTGCGGAAGGCGCCAAAACCGGCCCCTCCGATAAGGCCGATGATAGCGGCGATAGTGACCCAGGTACGATACTTGAACTTGAAACGAGGCATGGCGTCATGTCCTTCCTGACGTGTGTCCGGTTGCTCCGGCCGACGGGATTACTCGTAGCGCAGCGCCTCAATCGGATTGAGGCGGGCGGCGCGCAGTGCGGGATAGATGCCAAAGAACAGCCCAATGGCCGCCGAGACGACGAAGGCCAAGACGATGGCCTCTGGCGCGACGACCGTCTGGAGGGCCTGGCCGGCACTACCTGGGGTGGGCAGCTCCACACCACTGAGCAAGCGCGATCCACCAATCCCGATAGCAACACCAACACCGCCGCCGAGCAGGCTCACCACGGTGGCCTCAATGAGAAACTGCATCAGGATATCGCTTCGTTTGGCGCCGAGCGCCTTGCGGATACCGATTTCGCGCGTGCGCTCGGTCACCGACACCAGCATGATGTTCATGATCCCGATACCGCCGACCAGCAGAGAGATACCGGCCACCGCCCCCAAGAAGAGCGTGATCCCGGCAGTCACTTGACCGACGGTCTCCAGAATGTCCTTCTGGCTCAAGATCGTGAAGTCATCCTGGGCAACGTCGTGACGCTCACGTAACAGCGCCGCGATCTCTTGCACCGCCCCGTCCACGGCATCCTCGTTGGTCAACTGTACGGCGATGCTGCTCACGTTGGTCGCACCGCCCCGGCCGCGGAAGCGATTGAACCGCGTCTGCATGGTCGTCAGCGGCATGAAGACTACGTCGTCTTGATTGCGGAACGCAGAGGCACCCTTACTCTCCAGCACGCCGATGACGCGGAAGTTTTGCCGGTTGGCACGGATGGTCTCTCCGACGGGATCGCTGTCCCCGAACAGCTGTTCGGCAACGCCCGCACCGAGTACCATTACGCGCGAGCGGCTCTGCATATGCTGGTCGTTGATGAATTCACCAAGGGCGACTTGGAAATTACGCACGTAGGGGAACGATGGCGTGACTCCGCTCACCCGCGAGCGCCAGTTCTGACCGCCAGCGACCAACTGCGCCCCGCTGTCTTGTTGCGGGGCAGCATCCACGACATAAGCGAAGCCGGACGTGACCAGGGACTCGCTGTCGTCAAGCGTGAGCGTCGGTCGGGTGCCGGCCGCGGCGCGGACCCCGCCCGTTTGCTGGGCACCCGGCGTGATGAACAGCAGGTTGGTACCCAGCCCGCGGATCTGCGCCGAGACCTGCTCCCGCAGGCCGGTCCCAATGGACATCAGTGAAATCACGGCACTCACGCCGATGATGACCCCCAGCATCGTCAGTGCGGAGCGCAGCTTATTCGCGCCGAGCGCCCGCAGTGCAATCCGTATGCTGACCGTCGCGTTCATGACTCCCTCCCCACACCGCCAATCCGCCGACTAGGAGCGAGCATCCCCCAGGGAGCGTATCCCATCACGCCCCACATATAGCTCGCCACACGCTACTCGTACCGCAATGCTTCTATCGGGTTCAACTGCGCCGCACGCAGGGCCGGATAGCTGCCGAAGAACAGCCCGATGGCCGCCGAGACGACGAAGGCCAAGATGATGGCATCCGGTGGCACGACCGTCTGAAATGCTTGGCCGCCGGCAACGCCGAGGCCACTCAACTCGAAGCCACTGAGCAGCCGCGATGCACCGAGGCCAATCACGATCCCCAAGCCGCCGCCGAGCAGGCTGACGACGGTGGCCTCGGTCAGGAACTGCGACAGGATATTGCTGCGCTTGGCACCGAGCGCCTTGCGAATACCGATCTCTCGCGTGCGCTCCGTGACGGACACCAGCATGATGTTCATAATCCCGATGCCACCAACCAGCAGGGAGATACCGGCGACCGCCCCCAAGAACAGCGTGATCCCGGCGGTGATCTGGCTCACGGTTTCTACCATGTCTTCTTGGCTCAGGATGGTGAAATCGTCCTCAAAGACCTCGTGCTCCTCGCGCAAGACAGCCGAGATCTCCTGGACAGCGGTGTCTACGTACTGCTCATCGGTCAACTGGATTGCAATGCTGCTAATGGTCAGACCACCGCCACGACCGAACGAGCGGGTGAACCGCGTCTGCATCGTCGTGAGGGGAATGTACACCACGTCATCTTGGTTGCCGAGCGCGTTGCCCCCCTTGCTCTCCAGCACGCCAATGACCCGGAAGCTCTGATTATTCGCGCGGATGGTCTCGCCGACGGGATCGCCCTCGCCGAACAGTTGTTGGGCCACGTTCGCGCCGAGCACCATCACGCGCGAGCGGCCCTGCATGTGATCGTCGTTGAAGAACTCGCCCAGCGCGACCTCGATGTTACGCACGTACTGGAACGACGGCGTGACTCCACTCACGCGCGACCGCCAGTTCTGACCGCCGGCGATCAACTGGGCGCCGCTGTCTTGCTGTGGCGCCGTATCCACGAGGTAGGGAAAGCCGGCATTCACGAGCGCCTCGTTGTCGTCGAGCGTCAGCGTGGGCCGGGTGCCGGCCGCGGCACTCACGCCGCCAGTCTGCTGGGCGCCAGGCGTGATGAAGAGCAGGTTCGTGCCCAGTCCCCGCACCTGTGACGTGATTTGCTGCTGCATACCGGTGCCGATGGACATGAGCGCGATCACGGCGCCGACACCGATAATCACACCGAGCATCGTCAGGGACGAGCGGAGCTTGTTCGCGCCGAGTGCTCGCAGAGCGATCCGCACGCTGCCGGTCATATCCATCGGATTCTCCTTGCTACTCCCTCCGCAGTGAGGGCTGGCTCCCTACGCTACACACTCGCCGTGTAGCGAGAGTAACCGGGCGGGTCTCACAAGACCCGCCGGTTACTCGGAGGCCGCTGCCGGTGATGCCTGCGCGAGGCGCTGGTTCGCCACCACCTCGTCGGCGCTGATGACCCCATCGCGCATATGGACGATCCGTTTGGTGTATTCGGCGATCTCCTGTTCGTGGGTCACGAGGATCACCGTCAGGTCCTGCTCGCGGTTCAGGCGTTGGAGAATGGCCATGATCTCGCCGGCGGTCGTCGTATCGAGGGCGCCCGTCGGCTCGTCAGCGAGCAAGATGGCCGGGTCGTTGACGAGCGCCCGTGCGATGGCGACGCGCTGCTGCTGGCCACCCGACAACTCGGTCGGCTTGTGGTCGAGGCGGTCGCCGAGGCCGACGGCCTCCAAGGCCGCCTGTGCCCGCTCGCGGCGGTCCCCGACGCCGGCGTAGACCAGCGGTAGCTCTACTTGCTCCAGCGCATTGGTGCGCGCGAGCAGGTTGAACTGCTGGAACACGAAGCCGATTTTCTTGTTGCGAATCTCGGCCAGCTCATCGTCCCCCAACTCACCGATCTGCTCCCCGTCCAGCGCATAGTCGCCCGAGGTCGGTTGGTCGAGGCAGCCGATAATGTTCATCAGGGTGGACTTGCCGGAACCGGACGGACCCATGATCGCCACCAACTCACCGCGCTTGATATCCAGCGATACCCCGCGCAACGCCGGTACGGTGATATCCCCGATGTAGTAGGTCTTGGTGATGTCACGGAACCGAATTACCGTGTCCGTGTCGGCGGCCACCGCCGCCGCCTCACCTATCTGGGCCTCGACGGTTGCCACAGCTGTAGCCATCTTCTACCTCCGGCTTACTTACGTTCGCACCGTTCGCTGCTCGTGAACCAGTAACGGCGTCCTAGAAGGGCTGCCGCCCCCGGAAGCCGCCACCGCCACCGGTCAGGCCCGGAATGCGCGCCTGGCCGGTCGTCGTCGCGGAGATCACGACCGTATCACCGACCTCCAAGCCGCTGATAATCTCGCTCGACTGGTCGTTGGCCAAGCCGACCTGCACGATGCGCGTCTCGGTCTCGCCGCTGGCCGTCATGACTTGCACCGTCTGCTGCCGGCCCTGGCGCCGGATAGCCCGATTGGGCACCACGATGACGTTTTCACGGGCCTCGGTGACGATGCTCGCGGTGGCCGTCATGCCGGGACGCACCCCGCCGGCCTCAGTGCGGTCCACTTCGATGATGGCCTGGTAGCTCACGACACCCTGATTGATAGTGCCGGTCGGGGCGATGACAAGTACACGACCGGGCACACGCTGGTCCTGCAACCCCTCGAACGTCACAGTCGCTTCTTGCCCGGCGCGCACGCGGGCGACATCGGTCTCGTCCACCAACGCTTCGATCCTGATCTTCGTCGGGTCGAACAGTTCCAGGATCGCGCTGTTGGTGCCAATCTGCTCACCGATACTGGTGCTCAAGCTCGCTACAAGACCGGCGAAGGGTGCGCGCAGCGTGGCATTGTCCAGATTGGTCTGCGCCCCCTCCAACTGCACCCGTGCGCTCTCCACCGAGGCTTCGGCCGTGGCGATCTCCTGTTCGCTGGCCGGGGCGATGCTCAACTCGTGCTGCAACTGCGCCTGCTCCAGGGACAGCTCCGCGGTGGCGACTGCGTCCTCATAGCTCGCCTGGGCGCGTTCCAGCTGGCGCTGGGCCTGCGCCACGGTCAGTTCCTGCTGGGCAATGGCCACCTCGTCAGGATTGAGCAGGTTGTCCAGGGCTTGCTGCGCTTGCTGCACTGCCACCTGGGCATTTGCCAGGTCGGCAGCGCTGGGGTTGAGCAGATTGTCCAGGTTGTTCTGAGCTTGCAGCAGCGACATCTGGGCACTGGCGACATCGGCGGCGCTCGGATTGAGCAGATTCTGCAGGGAGGCTTGGGCTTGTTGGACCGAGACCCGCGCCGCGGCGATGTCGGCGGCGCTCGGAATCAGCAACTGCTGTAGGCTGGTCTGAGCCTGAAACAAAGAGGACTGACTGCTGGCGATGTCGGCGGCGCTCGGATTGAGCAGCTTTTGCAGGGAGGTCTGGGCTTGCTGTACCGACACCTGCGCGGCCGTAATGTCGGCGGCGCTGGGGTTCAGCAACCGGTCCAGGTTGTCCTGGGCGGACTGCAAGGAAAGCTGCTGCAAGCGCAGCGCCCACTCGCTCGGCCCCTGGCTCAGGAGCTTTTGCAGGTTGTTCTGCGCTGTCTCCAGCGCGATTTGGGCCTTCTGGATGGCCGTATCCGAGATGTTGTCGGCGCGGGCTTGGTCGAGGTTGAGCTGCGCGGTCCGGACGGAGAGCTCGGCGTTGGCGCGGTCTTGCGCGCTGACAGGAGCAGAATCAGTCAGCTCGGACAGGCGAGTCTGCGCCTGATCGAGGGAAACCCGCGCCGAGGCGAGATCCGCCGGGGTCGGATTGAGCAGCTTGGCGAGTCTGGCCTCTGCCGAGGCCAGCGCAGCTTCAGCATTCTGGATATCTTCCGCGCGGGGTTGGAGCAGCTGGTCGTATCTCGCCTGGGCGGAAGCTACGGCTGCTTCAGCGTTGCGGATGTCTTCGGCCGAGGGCTGAAGCAAGCGGTCGAGCTTGGCCTGCACAGAAGCCAAGGACGTTTCGGCTATCTGGACGTCTTGGGCGCGGGGTTGGAGCAGCTGGTCGTATCTGGCCTGCGCTGAGGCCACGGACGCCCTAGCGGCTTGAATATCGCGTTCGGCCGGCTCCCGCAGGGTCAGCAGCTTCGCCTCTGCCGCGGCGAACTGTAGCTCGGCCGTGGCGATCTCCTGCGCGGTGCCGCCGGCCTTCAACTCCTGGAGCCTGATCTGGGCCGATTCGAGGCTGCCCTCGGCGTTGCGGACGTCGGTGGTACTGGCACGCGCCTGAGCGAGCTTCAACTCGGCGGAGACGACGGAGGCCTCACTCAGTCGGATGTCCTTGGCTGAGAGGCCGGCCTGAAGCTCGGTAAGCCTGGTGGTGGCGCTGCGGAGGCTGGCCCGCGCTTGGCGGAGGGCACTCTCCAAGGTGCTGGTCTCCAGCCGTGCCAGCACCTGCCCGAGCTGCACCTCGGTACCGACGTCAACGAGCAACTCCTGGAGTGTGCCGTTGACCCGGAAACTCAGCTCCGAGAGGGTGGCGGCCTCGACGTTGCCCGTGGCGCTCACGGTGGCCGTCAGGTTGCCGCGCTCCACAGGCAGGGTCGTCGGAATGATGGCCTCGACCGGCTCCGGGCCGAAGCGCTCGTACCCGGCATAGCCGACGAAACCGGCTACTGCCAGAACAACGACCAAGCCGAGAATCTGCCGCAGTCTACTCATCACTACCCCTCTTCCGTTGCGCTCGCGTGCCTTGTCGTGCCGTTGGGAACTCGATGCAATGCAGTCTAACAGCCTTGTCTCAAGTGGACGTTCGCACCAGATTAAACATTCGTTAACAAATGCGCTTCACCTCGGCCCCTCTCCAGTGCCGAGCGATAGCGAGGGAGAGTAGATTCTCACTGACGTGGGCATGACGAACGACCATCCGTCATGCTGGCGCTGGTGGTGCAATCTTGACAGGTCGTGTCTTGCCCGTATGCTGTGGAGCACACGCAGTTGGCTGCGTGGGGGGTAGGAGCGGCGGGTACTGGGCTGCCGACGGTTACGGCAATTCCAGGCGGCGGGGAAAGTTGATGAGGGGGACTGCTGCAATTCTCCACGTCCCGACGGCGCTGGGTTCCCGCTTTCGCGGGAATGACGGGTATGGGAGCAGGGGGTGAGGCGTGGCTCAATCGCAGCCCTCCTCGGACCTCGCTCGCATCGAAGAGGCGATTGCGGCGATCCTCGCCGGCGCCGATCCAAAAGAGGTCAGAGCGGGACTAGACTTGCCTCCGGCGGTCTTTGAACAGTACCTCGCTACGCAGCGAGACATCATCGCCGCGAGGCACGACAGCATTCTGGCGCTGCTGCAGCAGCGGATCGCTGCTGCACAGCGGGTCGCCGTCGAGAAGTATCTCGCCGGTGACACGATCCACAAGCCGTTCGTGGAAGACCGCCTCTTCAACCGTGCCCGGCGCCAGGCCAGGCAGGTCGGCTTCCCCCCGGAAACTGCGGAGGACGTGACCCGACTCGTGCTCGCCAAGGCCCGGGAGATTCAAGAGCGTACGCTCAACGACATCGCGGCGCGGCTCTCGCAGCTACACGGCGAGATTCTCGACGCCGAGCGTGTGCAGCCGGCCGAGGCCGACATCGAAATACCCTCGCGGGTTGTGCGTACCGGCGACCAGCCGCTCGCCCGTGAGACCGCGCTCATCAAGGAGTTCCGCCTCACCGGCCTCAGCCACGAGTATCCCGACCAGCAGCGTGCGTTCTTGGACTGGTTCGAGACGCCACCGTCCCTGGCGGCCAAGGGGATGCTGGCCGGCTCGCGGGACAACGATCTTTTCTTGCAGGCGCTGCTCGGTGGCGACCGCTGCGTGGTCATGGCGAGCCTGGCGCCGACCGGGCCGCTGCACGTGGGGCAGGGTGCGCTGATTGATCTACTCGCGCACTATCAACGCCTGGGTGCCCAGGTCGTGCTCACCTTTAACGACATGGAAACCGTCACGCTGCGGGGGCAACAACGCGCCGACGCCGCGGCGGCCATGCGGGACATCCTGCGGGATTGCGCGGCCCTCGGCCTCGACGTGGGCACTGCCGATGTATATGCCCAATCCCAACGCAGTGCCGTCGCGCAACTGGCCTACGAGGTCGGGGCGGAGCTGCGGGTGAATATCATCAACTCCGCGCTTGGCCTGCGTCTGAGCGACAGTGTCAGCGCGACGTTTTTGCCGCTGATCTACGTCGCCGACATCTTGTACCCACAGCGGTCGGGCGGTGGCGGGCGGTGCCGTACCCAGGTGATCGGTGGGCTGGAGCGCGATGTCTACGTCCGTCTGGCCCGTAGTCTCGCCGAGAGCTGCGGCTTCTACCGGCCGGCGGGCCTGTACGTCCGCGCGGCCAAGAGCCTCACCACGTATGTTGATCCGCGCACGAACGCTTCTGTGGACGTCATGCACGGCGGGCTGCCCCAAGGGGCGCTCTTCTACCGGGACGATCCAGCGATCATTCGCCGCAAGGTGATGACCGCGGTCACGGGTGGGCGGGCAACGGTGGCAGAGCACCGCCGGCTGGGCGGCAACCCCGATCCGCGCGTCTGCTCCGTATCGAGCCTGATGGCGCTCCAAGCCGTCCCCGCGCCCGACGAGTACGCGGCGATCCAACAGGCGTGCCGCGCCGGGCAGCTGCTCTGCCGAGACTGCAAAGCGCGTACCGCCGACCGTCTCGTAGAGCAGTTGGCGGCGCACCGTGACCGCCGGACGGCGCTGGCGCCGGAGACGACGCAGCGGATTGACGAGATTGTGAGTGGGAGCACGGCTCCGGTAGCCGGATGAATCTCCCTCTATCTGGGAGTGCTCTGCTATGATGAGCCGCCAGGCGGGCTGGCCCCCCTATGGTCCCCCCGCTGCGGCGGGGGGGCGGCGTGTTTCCCTCTCCCGTCGCGACGGGGGAGGGCGAGGGAGGTGGTCAGTGACCGTAAACGCGAAGGAGAGCGTGTTCCGATGCCCAAACAGCGCATCTTGACCGGGATGCGACCCACCGGGTCATTGCATCTCGGCCACTACGCCGGCGCCTTGGAGAACTGGGTGCGCCTGCAGGACGAATACGAGTGCTTTTTCCTGATTGCCGACTATCAGGCGTTGAGCGACCATCTCGGGGAGATCGAGCGCATCCGCGAGTCGGTGACCGAGGTCACGCTGGACTGGCTCGCGGTGGGGCTGGACCCGCAGCGGAGCGCCTTTGTGATCCAGAGCTATATCCCGGAGCACGCCGAGCTAACAATGCTGCTGAGTATGCTGGTGCCGCTCAACCGCCATCAGCGTAACCCCACGCTCAAGGCGGAGATGGCACAGCTTGAAGAGGAGCACGCCGAGTTGAGTCTGGGCTTTTTCAACTACCCGGCCAGCCAGATTGCCGACATCATCCTGCCGAAAGCGCACGTCGTTCCCGTCGGTGAAGATCAGGTGCCGCACATTGAGTACACCCGGCAGATTGCACGGCGGTTCAATCGCGCCTATGGAAATGTCTTTCCTATCCCTCGGGCGCTGATTGGGCGGGTGCCGCGGCTCGTTGGCATTGACGGGAAGGCCAAGATGAGCAAGAGCCTCGACAATGCGATCAATCTCGCGGACGATGCGGGCACAGTCGAGCGCAAGGTCAAGCGCATGGTGACGGACATTACCGGCACGCACCCGCGCCTGCGCCCTACCGATCCCGGCGTGGTCGAGTACAACCCGGTGTTCGAGTATCACGACGCTTTCAACCCGGACGCGGCCGAGGTGGCCGACCTCAAGGAGAGGTACCGCGCTGGCCGGGTGAGCGATAGCGAGGTGAAGGAACGGCTGATTAAGGCGCTCAACGACTTCCTCGATCCCATCCGCGAGCGCCGCGCGGCCTACGCTGCCCGCCCCGACGACGTGCGCGCTGCCCTGCTCGACGGCACCGAACGCGCGAGGCGGACCGCCGAGCAGACGATGCAGGAAGTCCGTGAAGCCATGCGGATCATTTATACGTAGCTGTCAGCCGTTAGCTATCAGCCATCAGCCAGGCACAGAGTTCGGCCGCGTCGGCGGTGTCTTGCCGGGTGGTGAGCGCGGCCGGGCGGCCGAGTGCTGCATAGAGCCGGTGGAGGCGGCGTGTCAACGGTGGGGAAACACTGCCGTCAGTGGCCCCGTGCAGCAGCAGCGACGCCGGCGCCGCGAGGGCAACCGCAGTGGGCATGTCGCCGAGCCGCCGTAGTCCGGGGATGTAGAGCCGGTCCCGGTAGTGCTCATCCCGATCCCAGCCAAAGTCGGTCATCTCCACGGCCAGCTTACGGATGCTCTCCCCGGCAATGGCACGAGCGAGCAGGCACCAGAGGCCGGCATCGCCAGCGCCCACGAGGTCAACGGCTGCCGCTCCGGCGAGTTGTCGGAGCACCGCGACGGCCGTGACCACATCATAGACGCGCCACTGCGCGTCGGTGCGGTTGAAGGTCGTGAAGTGCGCTTCCAGCACGGGACGCCCCGTGCTACCGAATGGGCTGAGATATTCCCCGGTGAGAAACACGTCGCAGGTGAGCACCGGGCGGCCCGCACCGAGCAACGTGGCCGCCAACTGTCCCAGCTGCACCGTCTCTCCCTCCCGCCGGAAGTTGGCCGCTTTCCCCGCTCCGTGAACCAAGAGCACCGGCGGTATGGCCTCGGACCCGCTGGCCGCCCGGCCCAGCGGTGTGAGGTGGAGGGCTGGGAAGGTGGTAGCAGGAGTACCGCCGTCGGCTTGGCGGCCGATGAGGAGCCGCTCCAGTCGGTAAGTTATTCCCTCGATGCTCGTCAACTGTTCGCTCGTGCGCCGTTCGATGGCAAGCGCCTCCGGCTGTGGCGAACCGGCGGCGAGCACGTCGGCAAAGGCCGCGCCGAATTGCGCCCGGAGCTGCTCCACTTGCCGGGCATTGCGGGGCCAACGGTCGCGGACCGCAGTCCGAGCTTGGCGCACGAGGGCCGTGGTGATGCCCGCAGCGTCAAGCGCGTCGGCCGGCAGCGGCTCACCATCCGGGAAGACCCGCAGGTCGGCGTCCTGTTCCACCGGATACGGTTCTTCCGGCACACGGGTTCCTGCCGGAGCGCCGCCCAGCCAGCGCGCGAAGAAGGCATACACCGCCTCTCGGCTGGCACGATTGTAGTTGTGGCCGGCATCAATCTGCACGCTCTCCACGCGATCCTCCGCGCCGAATAATCGGTAGATGGATTGGATTGCCGGAAACTCCACCGTGGGCGTATGCGCGGTCCAGTCGCCGGTTGCGGAGACGAGGAGCAGGGGGCGGGGGGCGGTCAGCGCCGCGATCTCCACGTTGAAGGTGTCCAGCCGCAGGCCGGGTGCGTTCTCGCAGACACAGCCGCCCTGCATGTGCGCCGAGATCATGTTGACCGGCGCTGCCACCTGCACGCGGTCGTCAACGGCGGTCAGCAAGAACGTCTGGGTGCCGCCGCCGGAGGCGCCCGTGCAGGCGAGCCGTGCGGGGTCAACGTCCGGTAACTCGGTCAGAAAATCCAGCGACCGGATCGAGTTCCAGAGCTGCAAGCCAAGTGAGTGGATGCCCCACAGCCATTCGCGCCAGCCGCCAAAGGTACGATGGTCCACCTGACGACTGTCCAGGTAGCCCACCATGTCATAGGAGAAGGCAACAAAGCCCTGGCGAGCGAACGTAATGCACCGCGCCGGGACGCTGCCGCGGGCCTCCTCGGCCAGCCGGCCCTGCGGCCAATGGCCGTGTGGGTTGAGCACCGCCGGGTAGCGCTGGCCGGACGCTTGCGCCCGCGGCCGGTAGAGGTTGCCCGTCACGTAGAAGCCGGGGGAGCTCTGAAAGGCCACCTTCTCGACGGTGTAGCCATCGCGCTCCAGCCGCCCCCACACCTTTGCCCGGAGCGGAGTGCGCGGCGGCTCCGGCCACAAGCCCGCAGTCACCAAAATGCGCCGACGCAATTGAGCTGCCCGCGTGAGCCACGCCGCCCGGCTAGCGTAGGCCGGCAGCGTGTAGGTCTCGTCGCTGTGGCGCACCTCGCGCAGCCGCGGGTCGTGCAGGGTTGGGAAGCCGGAACCGAGCACTGCGATGTCCGCAGGTCCCAAGCCGGTACGTTCGCCGGCAGCATTCATACCGTTCATCGCTGCAAAGTACCTTCCTCATCTCCGGTCTGCATCGGAGTGACATGTACGCCTACCAAAATCGAGAGCGGCCAACACCAAACGAGCCACCCCTCGTTCAAGAAAAGAGAGGTACACCGCGTATGTTTACTGCCGACATTCTGCAAGGCGCGACTGTCTTGGTCGCTGCCGTCGCCTTTTTGATCGTCACCGTGAAGGGGACGACGAGTGAGCATCGCCCGCGCCGTTCTTAGCGGCTTGGCTCATCCGGCCGACTGGGTTGTGGGCCACCTTGCTTGAGGCTACTGCCGGCAGCGTGTGCCAGGACGGTCGACTCGAACGTCGTGATGGTGCGCTGCTTGTCTCGGTGGCGCTCCAGCGCGAGTGCAATAAGGCGGTCAATTAGCTCTGGATAGCTCAATCCACTCGCTTCCCACAAGTAGAAGCTCAACGAGCCGGGGATCGTATTGATCTCGTTGACGTAGAATGCTCCGCTGGCCTCCGCAGCCAGAGCCGCACGCTTGGAGTTCTCAGCGGATGGTGCGGCTCTGGCTGGGTCATCCACCAGCAGGTCCACGCGGGCCACGCCGGCGCAGTCCGTCGCGCGAAAGGCGGTCACGGCCGCCGCCTGAATGCGTTGGGCGAGCTCGTCTGGGATGGGCGCCGGGATGCGCCGGTCAATGCTGGCCATGCCGGCTGCCTTGCCCCCACCGCGCAGGTACTTGTCCTCATAGCTCAGGAACTCCGCCCAGGGGACAGGCTGCTCGCAGACTGACGGTTGCGGGTCGTCGTTGCCTAGGACGGAGCAGTTGATCTCGATGGCACGCTCCAGCGCCTGCTCGACCAAGAGCCGCCGGTCGTATTGCGCTGCGATGGCCAGGGCCGCCTCAAGCTCATCGCGGTTCCGCGCCTGCGAGATGCCGATACTCGATCCCAGGTTGGCCGGCTTGACGAACAGTGGATAGGTCAGGTCGCGCTCGATCTCCGCGAGCACCGTTGCCGGCTCACGCTCCCACTGCGACCGCCGGAACCAGCAATACGGCAGGAGTGGCAGGCCGGCGGCGGCGAAGGCGGCCTTCATGATGATCTTGTCCATACCCACCGCCGAGCCGACGACTCCGGTGCCGACATAGGGCACGTTGGCAAGCTCCAGCAAGCCCTGGAGCGTGCCGTCTTCGCCGTGCGTGCCGTGCAGGCAGGGGAAGGTGACATCGAGCCGCAACTCCTGCACCTGACGCAGGAGGCGTCGCTCCCAGCTACGGGGTTGCACCAGCACACCATCCTGTGGCTCCGGGCTGAGGTAGGCCCGGAGGGCCGGCTTCAGGCCCTGGGGGTCACGGTAGGTGTCGAGGTGGGCCAGCGCCTCCCCGGTCAGCCATCGCCCTTCTTTGGTGACGTAGATCGGGATGACCTCGTACTTGGCACGGTCCATGGCTGCCATCGCCTGCACCGCCGTCACGATAGAGACATCGTGCTCTACCGACCGGCTGCCAAAGAGCACGCCGACACGTAAGCGTTGAACTGCCATCATACGTAGCTTGAAAGCGTGGGGCAGGGCCAAAACCGGCCGGGGCCGCTGGGTCCGGGGACCGCCGGGTAGTTATAGCAAACGGTGCGTCTCACCCTCGGCGTCCGAGGCGACCTCTTGAGATAGTATCAAGCAGGTATCGAGATTCCCGCCGCGCGTGCTAGAGTCAGCAAGCGGCCAACGAGGTGAACCATCATGGTGGCAACGCCGGTAGAAGCCGTAGACGCAAGCGAGCACTACGCCACCAAGGCCGAGCTTGGCGGGTTGCAGTCCAGCACTGAGGCCAGCATCGCGGCTGCCAAGTGGGAGATGGAACGCGCTCTCCGGCACGCTATCTTGGCCCTCGTTGGCATGATGCTGATCGGGTACGCGGCCTTCCTTGCGGCCTTGATCGTGGTCGTGATTACTACGACTGGATAGCTGCCGGAACCTACCTCGGCCCCCACCCTAGCCATCCCCCGTGCTGACGCACAGGGGAGGGAACTACCGCCCCTCCGGCACCGCGGCCGCGCCTCTGGTGCGAGCGCTTAGTTGCTCGCTAAGAGCAGGGCACCCAGCGCAAGCACGACACCCGCCAGCCAGAAACGATGCGTGATCTGCGTCTCCGGCCAGCCGAGGGCCTCGAAGTGATGGTGCAGCGGCGCAATCCGGAACACGCGGCGCCCCAGCCGCAGGGCCACGATCTGGATGAGGCTCGTACTTAGCTCGACGGCAAATACACCGGCCAAGAGGACAAACGGAATCAGCACGTCGAGCAGCAGGGCGATGACCACGAGCGCCGCGCCGAGCGCCTGTGAGCCAACGTCGCCCATAAAGATCCGCGCCGGATGGGCGTTGAAGAACAGAAAGGCCAGCGTGCTGCCGATCAGCGCGCCGCAGACCAGGGCGAGGTCGGTACGGCCGCGCAGCAGCGAGACTGTCAGGAGCGCGCCGAAGGCGATGGCCAGCAGGCCACCGGCCAGGCCGTCGAGTCCGTCCGTCACACCAACAGCGTTGACCGTGGTCACGATGGCGAACGCTGCCAGCACGACGTAGCCGAAGCCCAGATCGAGATTGCCGAGCCAGGGCACGTGGACGGTGTGTATGCCCAGCCCACGCCAGAGGGCCACGGCTATCGCTCCGCCGATGAGCCACTGGACCGCGAAGCGCGGCAGCGCCGGCAGGTCGTCTCGCCAGATACCGGCGCGCGCCAGGCCTTTGGATACGTCGTCGGCCAGCCCAAGCGCGGCAAAGGCGAGCAGCGCAGCCAGCACTACCAGCTGTGACCAGCCTTCAAGGGCGAGCGCAGCGGCGGCGACCCCGGCGACGATCATCAGCAAGCCGCCGCCCACCGGCGTACCGCTCTTGTGCTCGTGGAGCCGGAAAAACGCTCGGTTGTCGCTGTCTGTCTTCAGGCGGTGCAACGTGCGGAGACCGAGACTCTGTAGGCCGCGGATCAATCCCGGCGCCGCAACCAGCGCGGCCACGTACACCAGCAAGGTTGTGGTTAACGCTTCGGTCATGGCCAACCTCGGAACCGTCTCACCGCTCCCCTCGTCTCGTCACTGCAGCGCAAACCGCAATCCAGGGGATAGCACGAGGAAATGCCAACACTACCTGCCCTACGTACACCGTCACGCGGCTTCGTCATAGGTGTCCGGCAGATCGTTCTCGAACAGCACGACATCACCAGGACCGAGCAGGGTGGACAGGCGTGCCGTGGCCTCGGCTAGGCTCGCCACCACGATAACGTGTTCGGCCGGGAACGCCGCGGCCCGTAGCCCGGCGAGGATCGGCGCGGTGCGGGCCGGGCCGACCAGCACCACGGTGTCGCAAACGGCGGCGGCGCGCCGGCCGAGCGTCTCGTGCTCGACCGCGTGGCGCTCGCCGAGTTCTACCATCCCAGGTGTCACCAGCACCTTGCGTCGGCCGGGCACAGCTGCCAACACGTCGAGCGCCGCCGCGGCCCCGACCGGATTGGAGTTGTAGGCATCGTCAATGACCAGCACGCCGCCGGCGCCGTCAATCGGCTGCAAGCGATGCGGCACCGGCTCGATGTCGCGGGCTGCGCTGGCGATCTCGGCCAGGGACAGCCCACAGAGCCGGGCCACCGCCGCCGCCGCCAGCACGTTGCTCACGTTCGTCAGCCCCAGCAGCGCGACGGTAACGGGCTGCGTGGCGCCGTCGCTGTCCTGAAGCGTAAAGCTGGCGCACCGCTGACTGTGCGTGACCTGCCCGGCCGCCAGGTGTACGTCCGGTCCTGGCGGCTCTTGCACACTGTAGCGGACGACCTGCCCCGCCGTCTGATCCGCCAAGGCCCGGCAACGTGGGTCGTCCGCGTTGAACACCGCCACGCCGTCCACGGGCAGCGACTCGATCAACTCGTACTTGGCGGCCGCAATGCGCTCGATAGAGCCGAATCGCTCCAGATGCTGCGGCCCGATGGCCGTCAGGACCCCGATGCGTGGTCTGACCAGTTGGCACAGGCGGCGGATTTCGCCCGGTTTGTACGCGCCCAGCTCGACCACTATGTAGTCGTGGTCGGAGCGTAGGTCGCGCAGCAGCACTCGCGCGATACCCAGCGCGGTATTGTAGCTCTCCGGTGTCTTCAACACACGATAGCGGGCGGCGAGCAGCGTGCTCACGAACTCCTTGGTGCTGGTCTTGCCGTAGCTGCCGGTGATCCCGATGACGCGAGCGTTGCTCGCCCGTAGCTTGCGTCGCGCCGCCTGTAAGAGCAGCGCCGCCCCGATCGCCTGCCCCGGCCACACGATGAGCGTCGCCACCGTCAGCAGCGCCGGGAGCAGGGCCAGGCCGGCGGCAAGCCCCAGGCTCAGGCCCACTGCGCCACCTCCCGGGCCGCCCACCTGAAAGCCGACGACTGCGAGTGCCCCCGCCACCAGCAGGGTCTGCAGGCAGACCAGCACTGCCAGCGCCAGCGCCTTCTTCGTCCAGCGGAGTGGATGCTTGGCCGGGGGTGCTCGGAACCGCAGCAGCCAGAGCAGTCCCACAAGCCCCCAGGCGACAAGACCAAGCAGCGGCAGCCAAGCCGGCCACAGCGCTGCCCGGAGACCAACGGTCAGCAGTGGCAGGAGCAGCGCCGCGGTGAAGATAATCTGGTGGCGTCGGCCAGCTTGGAGCAGCCAGCGGACAAAGTAGCGCTGGTAGTAGCCCTCGCCTTGGAGCATGTGGAGCAGGCGCGCGAGCCACCGCCAGCCGGCCGCCAGCCACACCGCGGATGCCACGCCAGCGGCGAGCCAGAGCGCGGCGGGCAAGCTGATGCTGCTCATAAGTCGCTATTAGCTCAGAAAAGATCGTACCAGGGCGCAGAACGCGGTCGGTTGATCGAGATACGAATAATGTCCCGCACCGGGGAAAACCTCCAGACTGGCCCCCGGAATAGCCTGTGCCATCAACTGCCCCTGTGCCAGCGGCGTCTCTCGATCCTGGTCTCCCCAGATCAGGAGCGTAGGCGCCTGGATCGCCGGCAGCAGCGAGCGCAAGTCTTCATTCACTACCCGGAGAAAGGTGGGGCGCAGCCGCCCGGCAGCGCGGTAGTCGTCCGATCCGAAGCGCTCCGCGGCCCAGGCCCGCAGCCGGGACCGCCAGCCACCGGCCGGGTCGCCGCCGGTGGCCGCGAACGCTCGTCGGCCGCCATGCATAGCAGCGGCCCGCAGCCGATCTTTCCAGCCGTGCGGGTGCCTGACGCCGGCGCTATTCACCAGGATCAATCGCCGTACCAGTGCCGGAGATTTCGCGGCCAGCTCAATCCCAATGCGGCCCCCGAAAGAGTGGCCGATGACGTGTGCTGCACTCATGTCCAAGTGCTCCATCAGCGCCCGGACGACAGCGGCATAGTCACGGACGCTCCAGGCTTCCGGTGGAGCCATGCTGGCGCCGAAGCCCGGCAGGTCGGGGGCGCAGACGTGCCAGCGATCTCCCAGACAGTCAACGATTGGTCGTACAGCGGCCGCCTGGCCGCCCCAGCCATGGAGCACCATAATAGGCGCCCCGTCTCCTACATGCTCGTAGGTCACTGCGACGCCACGAAGGAGCACGCGAGAGCTTGTCACCATGCCGACCTGGAAAGCGCGGCTGCCGGGATCGGCCCCCAAGGAAAGAGCGGTCACCGGGTCCGGGGGCGTGCTTTCGGAGGGTGTCACCCGGATCGGCTGAGGCACATCTACGCACTGCTGCGGGCAGGCGGCTCCAGTCTACCAGCCAGCCGCCGACGCGGCTATGGCGATGGGCCGGGTCTCTGCCAGCTATGTGGAGTACTGCGCCAGTGATGCGCTCTCTGTAAGCGCCAGGAGTGAACCGTGGCCGACAGGCTACCAGCCGCTGCAACATGGGCCGCAGTGACTCGTTCAGGAGTCGTAGTGAGAACGACTCGGCCCATAGTGCCGTCGCATGAGGGGCGGTGATGATGACAGTGGAAGACCGTTTCACGCCGGCAGTAGATGATCTCCCATCGGGTTGGTCCTTGGCCTCCTATGTGGGGCCAGGCGGCCAGGACTTGTATGCCCTCTACGTTGACGGCCGGCGGGAAGTCGCGGGGCTGCCGTCGGCCGAATCGGCGCGCCGCTGGGCGGTGTCGCTCTCCCGCCACCGTCCCAGTGCCGAGGTGCGAGACTTGCCGCGCCCCTTACCGTGGCCGGAGCTGGGTGCGACGACGCCCTAACCACCGGGGCCACTGTCGTTGTGGTCCGTTTCTGCTCTACCCCCAACCGTCCCCGGAGCCGTATGGATGATCCGCTCGCCTGGTACGCTGATGGAGAGTGGCGGTTCCGGCCGCTCTCTGCGTGGGCGGTCGTCGGCAGCAATCAATCGCCCAATGAGGTGGTCCGAGGATGAACCGCATTACGGTTATTGGCGCCGGCTACGTTGGCTTGGTGACCGGCACATGCTTTGCCGAGCTTGGCAATCAAGTGGTGTGCCTCGACGTAGACACCACGAAGATCGCCGATTTGAACCGTGGTGTGCTGCCGCTCTACGAGCCAAGTCTTGAGGAGTTGGTCCGACGCAACGCCGGCGCCGGTAGGCTCTCGTTTACCACGTCCTACGCCGACGCGCTGCGCGGCAGCGAGTTTATCTTTATTGCCGTCAACACCCCGGCCGGCCCGACGGGTGAAGCGGACCTCCGTTACGTGCGGCAGGCAGCCGCCAGCATCGGCAAGGTCCTGCGGCATCCGGCCACCATCATCACCAAGAGCACCGTGCCGATTGGGACCGGTGATCGCGTGGATCATATTCTGGCCCGCGAACTGGCGGACAAGGTGTCCTTCGACGTGGTGGCCAATCCGGAGTTCCTGCGCGAAGGCTCGGCGGTCGCCGACTTCCTGCACCCCGACCGGATAGTGCTCGGCGCAGATCGCCGCGCGGCCGCGGAGCACGCCGCCGTCCTCTATCGGCCACTCGGCTGCCCCATTCTCATCACCGACCTGCGGAGCGCCGAGATGATTAAGTACGCCTCGAATGCGTTCCTGGCCACGAAGATCAGCTTCATCAACGAGGTGGCCCTGATCTGCGAGCGGACCGGGGCGGACGTTCGCGTGGTGGCCGACGGCATGGGGCTGGACCAGCGGATTGGGCGAGCCTTCTTGGATGCGGGCCTCGGCTGGGGCGGGAGTTGCTTCCCCAAGGACGTCAGCGCATTGGCGCACGTCGCGGCGGTCCACGGCTGCCACCCGCAGCTGCTCCGCACGGTCATTGAGATTAATCAGGACCAGCGGCTACGAGTGATCCAGAAGCTCATTGACCTCTTCGGCACGCTGGAAAACCGCACGCTGGCGCTACTGGGCCTCTCGTTCAAGCCCAATACGGACGATTTGCGCGACGCGCCGGCGGTATCGCTGGCGCAGCTGCTGGAGGCCGAGGGCGCCGTCGTGCGAGCCTACGATCCGGTCGCTATGCCGAGTGCTCGCCGCTTGCTGCCACACCTCGACTATCAGGACGACCCCTATGCCGCGGCTGAGACCGCCGATGCGACCATCGTAGTGACCGACTGGAACGAATTCAAGCACCTCGATCTGCCGCGGCTCCACGCGGCGATGAAGCATCCCATCATCATTGACGGGCGCAACATCTACGATCCCGACACGATGCGCGCGCTAGGATTCATCTATCACGGCATCGGTCGGGGTAGCACCAACGGGACGACACACGACGCCGGAGAGGCCGCCGTCCCCGCGGCGATCAGCAACGGCGAGCACCGGACCGAGGCTCTGGCTGCGGCCAACTGAGCGGCCGCTACTTAAAATCATTGAATGTTGATAAAAGTGAGAGTTGCCAGAATGACTAATACAATCAGGAGAGTAACGAGTAATGATCCGATCCACTTGAAGACTTTAACAGCCTTTGCCTGTCGCTCGGCCTGCTGTGCTGCCTGCTCCCGTACCTGCTGCTGAGTCGCTTCGTGGTTGGTGCTAACTAACTGGGTAATCGCTTGGGCTTGCTCGGCCTGGTGCTCCGCCTGCTCCCGTAGCTGCCGCCGAGTCGTTTCGTGGTTGGTCCTAACTGACTGGGTGACCGCCTGAGCTTGCTTGGATACCAGTTCCGAGAGGTCTTTCGAGCTACCTTCGACTGCTGCCTTAATCGACGTGTTAGTAGCCTGAATAGCTGAAGAGATAGTGCCAGGTTCGAGTTGCATCATGGCGTCAGTGGCTCGCTCTAGGGACTTTAGCGTGGCATCGAGCGATTCCTGCGCTACCCGTGCCGATCCTGCCAATTCGGAGATGTTGGAACTCACTTGGACGAGGCCACTATTGGCTTCGCGTAAGTCTTCTTCAAGACTCTCGATTTCATCAAGCTTTTTGGCTAGGTTGACAAGTTTGTCCGCGGCTGCTTCAACCTTACCTCTCAAGTCATCGGTCAAGCTCATTTCCTGTAACCTCCCAATAGCTCCACAACACCGGGGCGATCATACCGTCGGACGATCGTTTCGGTCACTGCTTCCGCCTCCGCGATGCCTGCATCCCCCAGCAACCCGTAGACATCAAGTATCACTTCAACGTCCTCTTGACTGTTGGATAGCTCGGGCGCCACTTTTTCTGCGATTTCCGCGCAAAAGGCAAACTCAGGACCGGTCTCACCTACATCAAGCAAAGCCATTGTAAGGGGTACTCCCAGTTTACCAGCGCGTCCAGGTACCTGAGCAAGGGTATACAATCTCTCGATAACATCCCGCGTATCGTGTTCTGGAACGCGATATTTTGAACAAGACTCGATCGCAGCCTTAATGCCTTGCCAGCTTGCGCTATCGTTATGATCGGAGCACATCGTCTCCGCCACTGCTCGCGTCAAGAGAAGCCCAGGATGATCCGGGTATGACTCCAATGATCGAACGCACAGCCCCCGCAATTCACCTGCGTCTAAAGGAGTCTGGACGGCTTCGATCAGTTTCCACCACTCTCCCAGCTGAACGTCCTGTTGGCCCAAGATCCGACTGATTTGTTCGGAGCCAAGGCCCTCTTGAAGATAGTCCATTAGGCGAGCTCGGATTTCAGCATCGGTTCGCGCCGAGCGAGCAAGCAACACCGATTCTTGAATCATGCGCCGGCGTGATCTCTCAATCACGTCATATGTGAACTCTATCAACAGCCGAGCAAGCTCAAGAGCGTCCTTGTGTGCATCGCCGGGCACGATTGTACTTACCTTCTCCGCAAACTCATTGCTTCTATGCGGTTGCGCCGCTTGAACATAAGCGAGCAGCTTTTGACGGCACCGATCAAAGTCAAAAGGATCGGATTGGACAGTCAATTTCTTGGACCCGAACTCCACCTCGTAGTCGCTGAACACACCTAATCTCAACAGTCGCACAATTGCATGTTCTTTGCGCTGCTTGTCGGCATCATTCCCCCATGATAATGGATAGCGTTGCCGAGAGCTAAGGTCGCCGATCCTATTGAGAACACTCTCCATTACCTGGATCTCGCGCTGGGCCCCGATGAAGGTATTGGTGTGGAAATATAGAGCGCTGGTGACGTCGTCTCGGGTTGACGTGTCATGACTCGCGGTATCGAAGCGTTTCCGTAGATCGGTAAGTCCAATGCCCGGATCAAGCAGACTATCGGAACGGTCTGCATCATATTCTGTAAGCACCGTTATGCAACAGGCTGGTTTCTGATCGCGCCCGGCACGTCCTGCTTCCTGGTAGAAACTTTCTAGCGAACCCGGCATTCCAAAGTGAACAATGTATCGGATGTTTGGTTTGTCAATACCCATTCCGAATGCTTTAGTGGCCACTAAGACTGGTGCTTTATTAGCCTTGAATGCAGCAGCATTGTCTCGCTTCTGACGCTCCCACCTATGAGGATCATAACCCTGGGGTGAGCTGCCGGAGTAAATGACGGTTTGGGCTTTGGTCGTCTTTCGCACCTCTTCCATCGTGGGGGCCAGCCCTGTAAAGCGGGAGTTAATAGTGCGGGTAAAGACGATCCCTGAAGCCGTGTCCCTACCGTTAGGACTGTAGAACTGGGCGCTCCCCATACCGAATCGATTGGGCATCGCGTTCAGAACGCCACGCAATGTAGCCTGGGCCTCTTGTGCAACCTCTGTCCGTCTAATATCAAAACTGAGTTCTTTGCGATCAAACGATTCTGGACGGATCAAAGCACTGCTATCGGATGTGTCAATTTCAAGATCGGTGAGCATGTCACGCAAGACGGCACGGGAAGCGGTTCCCGTTAGGGCAAGCAATGGAGGTGCGCTGCCTCTCGAATCGGCGGCAAACTTTCGCAAGTTGTGAGCCAGTTTGAGATAGGCTGGTCTGAAGTCATGACCCCACTCGGATACGCAATGGGCCTCGTCGATGACTGCGAGATTGACGAGCGAGATTTCGCGCAGGGCTTGTAGCGTCCTTCTGAAACCCGGCGTTTGCAGCCGCTCCGGGGAATGCAGGACGAACTGATACTCTCCATGTTCGATCTGCCGTAGCAACCGATCGCGGTCTTCTCGCCCTTCCATACCGGACACGATACCGGCAGCGCGGTCGATTCCATGTCTCTGCAATCCCTCGACCTGGTCCTCGATGAGAGCGATTATGGGGTCTACCACAATTGTCATGCCGGGCATCAGTAGGCCGGCGAGTTGGTAGATGATGCTCTTTCCAACGCCAGTGGGAAGGAGTACGACCGAGTCGTTTTGTCGAAGGGTGTTAAAGACAGCCTCCCCTTGCTGCGGCCTGAATTCGTACTTGCGGAAGATAGTGTGCAGGAACATCGTGAGAGCAGGCTCGGCGTGCTCATAGCTTTCCGGTGAGATGGGCCGCCGGCTGGGTTCAAACCGCTGCTCGACCGCGAGCTTGACCGGCAAAAACGCGGGACGGATGATGAAGTCGTGCCTGGCATCACACGTGATCTCGTTGAATGGACTTGAGCTGCGTTCGACAAGTATGCTTATGTGGTCGCCCTTCGCCTCCGGGCCACCATCCTCTTTCCAGTTTCCATCAATCAATGTCCAAGTGACTGATGTCCCCCCGATGTTCCTGACGGTGCATCGCTCAGGAACGGACTGTCCGCCGTAAAGCGTGTCGAAGCAAGATAGAAGCCGAAGGGCGTCTAGGAAACCAGCCGTCTCAACTTCACCTGCCCCGGAGAGATCAATCTCCCATTCGTTGCCCTTCAGCCAACCGGAACTGACAGCGCGGGCGAGCGCAAACTGTACTTTGGAGGCGATGGAGCAATCAACGGCGAGTTTCGCAATATCACACTCACTACTAAGTAAATGGGACGGCTCTTGGATCGCTTTGAATCGGCACTTTATCTCTTTAAGTTGGGAGCCTTCACCGGTAGTCACTTCGGCATTGCTCACGCGGATCACGTCGATTCCGATAGAGCGCAAGTCCTTGTCCCGGTCGTCATCTATTGACTGCGCGGCGCGGTGTTCGGGACCGTCGATTTCGATTGCGAACGGATTACCGCCCGGATGGCAAACCAGGAAGTCGATTCGGCGTGCGGATCCTTGTTCGAGTGTGGCGGATTCGAGCAACGTATCGAGCGGAGCCTGTGGTGTGAACCAGTGCCCGGCAGACAAGCCGAGGTTAGATGGTACCCATTCCGTTAGGAACTCTACCTCGGTGTCGCTGGTACCGCTCTCGTTATGTAGCAGGGATTGTTGCAACTCACTGTCAAGGACAAACGGTTCTCTACCGATCAACTCCGCCGTGAGTGCGTCAGAGAGGTCTCCCCTGACCTTTTCCGGAGATAGCTGCCATCCTATTTCAACTTTGCCGTCTGCTAGGTCTTCTGCTGCGTCAATCAGACCGTACCGTTTCAGAGCAGTTCGCTCTATTTCGAGGGTTGACAATGGCGCGTAGCCGCGTTGGAGCAATTTCGCAAGTAATCCGGATGTAAGCCGGGCGTGATCTGTCGCGCCTCCGTATTCGCGGCCTTTGGAGCTAAGGAGCAAGGTATGACTAAGCAGACGTTTGAGAGTATCGTCTCCACTAACTTGATCCATTAAAACGCCAGGGACAGAGCCTATGGACACGTACTCGTAGTTGTACCTCCTGCGAGATACGCCCTCAGTCCAGCTAACGGGCACCATCATAGGTGTACGCTGCGGCGCCACTTGCTCCTCGCCCAAAGGAATCAAGCCTCTGCACTGGGGATACATCGAGCAGCCCCAAAACTGGCCGCCGGCGTTCTTGCCCCGCCGGGCGGTCCGAAGGATCATGCGCTGGCCGCACTCGGGGCATACGGGAGACCTTGTTTGTTCCCGGTACCCGTACATCGGAATCTTCTCTCGCGTCTGCCGGCGTCAGTCGCCGCCGGCAGACGCGTTTAGGTGGCTAGGAGGCCAGAATCTCGCGCAGGCGCGCGGCGATCACTGCTACGTCTCCGTCGGCGATGGTGCCGAGATTGAGGTCAAGCTCGTCATCGCTGCCGCCCACGACGATGCTCGGATTACCGGACTGCAACGCCGCGCGCACGCTGGCGCCGGTGTGGCCGGAAGCAGGATCAATGTGGACAGACAGTGCCGGTGCGCCGAAGCGTGCTCCAATGTGGATGCTGGTCTGCGCCGCTGCCACCGTATCGAGGTCGCTGACGAGGGCATCAATGCGCCGCTGGACCTGCTGGATGCGTACTTCGTGGTCCATCGTCACCCATTCGCGCACCGCGACCACAGTCCCCATAATCTCTTGGCGGTCGAGCTTGAGCGGGCGTCCGAAGACGCGACCACGGGCCGGGCCTAGCTCGAAGCCGATGAAGCCTTGCATAGCAGCGGAGGCCACCAGGTCCTTGCGGCCGCAGAGCAGCCCGGCGGAGTTCCCGCCACCGAAATACTTCGCGCCAAATCCGACGAGATCAGCGCCCATGGCCGTCCAGCTTCGCAGCCGCTCGACAGGATAGATCTGCGATGCGGCGTCCACCAGAACGGGAACATCGTGCTCGTGGGCAATGGCGATGACCTCCGTCAGGGGCAATGCTCCGTCTTGCCCATCGAGGTGGGCCGGGACGAGCACGACGGCCGTCTCGTCGTCCATGGCAGCCGCAAGCTGCTCGGCCGAGGTGCCATCGACATCGCCTACCTCGACGAGACGAGCGCCAACGATGGTAGTGGCGCGCTCGTAGTGGTAGCGCTGACTGGCTTGGATGAGCACGTGCCGCTTCATCCCGGCCGTATCGGGCAGGCGGGCCATCTTCTCCTGGTCGTCCCCGGCGATGCAGGCCGCCGTCCCCAGTGCCAGCGCCGCCGCGCAGCCGGGCGTGACAAAGGCTGCCTCGCAGCCCACTAGCTCGGCGATAATCTCGCCGCCGCGCTCCTGCAAGGCACCCATGTCCACGAAATAGCGGTTGGCGGCGTCCATGGCCGCTTGTACTGCGGGCGCGAACATGGAGCCACCGAGGACGGTCTGATTGCCCCGGGCATTGATGACCGGTGTGACTCCAAGCTCCTCGTAGATGGTGGCGCTGTCAGTATCGGACATCTGCTCTCTCCTCTCGGCAGAACCGTGCGGCCATGTAGCCTGGTACCGGCCACGTGCGGCACGGCAGTCGGCGCGTTCCGGTAGGGCGGTTGTAGCATAGCGCCATCCCAAACGCAATCGCGCCTGAGATATTGGCGCTATGTGCTCACGCGCCTCGGCCCAAGGCAGCACATGCTGGCAAGGGCTAGGTCGAGGACGGGGTCCTTGGCGCTGGGGGTGCTGCCGAGCTGGCTGCGGGGAGCGCACGTCGGCGGATCCGTGCGGACGGGTAACGGGCCAGCCACGCCCGCAAACGTGCCTCGGCATCGGGCGTATGGGGACGGGCGAGGCCGGTCCGGGAGGCGATAGGATGCAGCCGTCCGGTGGCGTCGTACTGCGACCACAGCTCGGCGAGCAGGTGCGCGCGCGTCTGGCCGCCCCCGGCATCCTTCAGCTGCACCACCGGCAGCACGTAGACCGGCGAACTGATGACCGGAACCTCGACGCTACTCTGTTTCATCATCCTTAATGATTGCCTACGGTCCGCCTGCAAAGCAAACCGCCGGGCCAGGCAAAATTACATCACCAATCAAAGGATTTTCCTTTTCTGCTCCTGCTGCCAAGCACGAAACCTGCCGGCGGCTTCCTTCCGAGCACTCTGAATCTCCACATCCGTTGGCATCATCGGATTAGGCGGGGAACAAGTGGGACAGAAGCCGAAGGTCTGGACGGGCCTAATGGTGGAATGCGACTCACTGATCTCGTACAGCGCGTCTACTGCCTCGTTGAACACGTAGTGTTCCCCTACAAAAGTGCCGCAGCTACCGCAGGTGTTTGCCCTGTACGCCTCCTCCATAGTGCGGCTGTAATGGACTCTGAGAATCGCGCCGACCTCCGCCGCCGCGACAATGGCAACCTCTGGGAGTTCCGAGGTACTGACAAATGAGGCATTGGGGGCTTTTCCGATTTGCCCAAACACCAAAGGCATTGGCTCTTTGCATTGCCAGCAGGATATTTCCACCACATAGACAGACAGATAGGCCAGTACCTCACCGCAGCCGACGCAATGCGGCTGAAGAGATTCGCTTACGGCGCGCGTAGACTCCCCAACGGCATCGAGAGCGGCACAGTCGGCGCATCTGAAGGTATCGGGGTTCACTCCCTCGGCATCAACGGTGACCTCCGTCAGCAGCTTGTCGAGGTCTTCAGCGGTGGGAAAGACTCGGAGGCAAAGGATACCGGCATCGCTGTAGACCTGCCGTTTCTCAGCGCTCAAGTCATTGGTGACAACGACCTCGATTACGACTTGGGGAGCATTTTCATAGTCGAGCACAATGTCGGCTCGTGTACCAGGGGCCACCGGGCATTCCGTCCTAACGTCAACTAGCCCGTATGTTGCGTCCCATTGATCAGTTCTGCCGCAATCCTTGCACGGGCGGTATATACGGTAGGGTCTTTTCGTGGCCCGCGCAGTACGGATTCCTTGCGCGATAGCCCTCTGCGCTGCATCGTGAAGCGAGGCTGCCCGTAGGTCCTGCAATAATCCATTCTCGCCATGTATTTCTTGCATTTCTTTATACATTCCCTGGGGCCGGTTAGCTTGTGATCGTCAGTCGCATTCTAACATCGGCCCAAGCGGCGGCGTGTAAGGTTATATTGGTGCTCCCAGTGGGCCGCGCTGGGCTGCTCAGGGGTATCGGCCATACACAGCGCGAGGGCTATACTCAGCTGGAGGACGGCGGCGGCGCTCAATCCACTGGAGAGGGCAACTGGGTAGCGCCGGCGGCAAGGCTGAACCGTGGCCGATAGGGTAAGCGGCGACCGGCACGAAACCCAAGCTCGCCAGCCCAGCTATAGCGGTGCTTTTGCGGCGGCCGAGCGTGCCTATCTCGACACGTGCTTCGGCGCGTGCAGTATTGCGCTGGTCGCACGGTCGCGGCACGATACAGGCCTGGCGCTGATCCACTGGCAGGCCGGAGCCGCCATGGTCGCTGGCGGGCAGCCGCTCTCTACCGCTCCGACCGCGGCCTACTACGTGCTGGATTGCTCCGATGAGGGCAGGCCGCGGCTCGAACGGATTGACGATTCGCGGCAGCTGGAGGCACGGTACCCGGACCACTTCCCGCCCATGCGGATTCGTCGTCCCTGGACTCGAAGACTCTGGGAGTGGCTGCAAGCGCCGAGCCGCGGACTGATTCTGCTGGCAGTGCTGGTCTGGCTGATTATCGTCCTGTTGGTGCTGCGAGCCGGTCTCTGATTGGTCTTACGCCGCTTTTCAGACTGGAGTAAGCTACCCGATGGCAGCAGACATGCAGGGCAAGGTTTGTGTGGTCACGGGCGCCAACTCCGGTATCGGCAAGGAGACGGCGCTGGGCCTCGCGCGGCTGGGTGCGACGGTCGTGCTGGTGTGCCGCAGCCAGGAACGCGGCGCCGCCGCGCTGGCGGAGATCGAGCAGCAGAGCGAGAACGACTCCGTCAGTCTGCTCGTGGCGGACTTCAGCTCCCAGCGGCAGGTGCGGCGGGTAGCTGCGGCGTACCGGCAGCAGTTCGACCGGCTCGACGTGCTGGTCAACAACGCAGCCCTATCTCGGCGCCACCGCGCGGTCACTGAGGACGGCGTAGAGTTGACGCTGGCGGTGAACCACCTAGCGCCGTTCCTGCTCACCAATCTCCTGCTGGATCGGCTCAAGGCGAGCGCCCCGGCGCGGGTCGTCACCGTCAGCTCGGCAGCACACAAGGATGCCGAGATCAACTTTGCCGACTTGCAGGGTGAGCAGAGCTACGCTACGTTCGGCTTTGGCGCTTACAGTCAGTCGAAACTGGCGAACGTCCTCTTCACCTATGAGCTGGCGCGCCGTCTGGAGGGAACCGGAGTCACGGCCAACTGTCTGCACCCCGGCGTCGTCGCCACGGGCATCTTCCGAGATACGCCGCTGTGGCTGCGGGTTGGACTTACATTGGCTCGCCCATTCATCCTGGGGTCCGCACAGGGCGCCGACACGGTGCTCTATCTCGCCACCGCTCCCGAGGTGGCGGAGGTGACCGGGCACTATTTCGAGAAACGCAAACCGGTCCGGTCGTCGCCTCTCTCCTACGATACGGAGGTGGCGCGGCGCCTGTGGGACGTGAGCGAGGCGTTGACTACTACGAGCAGACAAGCGACGGTCGGGGACTAGGCGCCTGGATTGCGGCGGCAACCGCAATGACGATAGATAGGCACTCGTGTCCTACCTAGCAAAGGAGTATCGGTAGTGAAGGCACTGTTGAGCGTGGCCGACAGGACAGGCGTCGTGGGCCTGGCACACGGCCTCGTCGAGCTTGGCTGGGAGGTCTATTCGACCGGCGGCACCGGGGCGGCGCTCGCGGCGGCCGGCGTGCCGGTGCAGAGCCTCGAAGCACTGACCGGATTTCCGGAGATTCTGGGAGGGCGAGTCAAGACGCTCCATCCGGCAGTCCACGGTGGCATTCTGGCCCGGCGCGACATGGACTCGGATCGGGCCGAGCTACGAAAGCACGGCCTGACGACGCTGGACCTCGTGGCGAATAACCTCTACCCGTTTGCCGCGACGGTCGCTTCACCGGATGCCACCCACGCCGACATCCTCGAGAACATTGATATTGGCGGCGTGACCTTGCTGCGGGCCGCCGCCAAGAACTACCGGCACGTCGTGCCGCTGTGTCGGCCCCAGGATTACAAGGAGGTGCTGGCGGCGCTGCGTGAGCAGGGCAGCGTCGGCGAGACGCTGCGCTTACGCTTGGCGACCCTGGCCTTCCGACACGTTGCCGAGTACGACGCGGCTATTGCAGCCTACTTCGACGGCCTGCTGGACCGCGGCTAGGGAGCACCGTCGTGCCGACACCGTGACGACCCGCTATGGCAGGAGTGCCGGGTCAAGGACGGCGATGTAGGGGAGATTGCGGTAGCGCTGCTCGTAGTCCAGGCCATAGCCCACGACGAACGCATCGGGCACGTCGAAACCTACGTAATCAATCGGCCGATCCGCGATCCGGCGGGCAGGCTTATTTAGGAGCGTGCAGAGCTTGAGGGAGGCCGGCTGCCGCTCCTGTAAGAGGCGCATTACGTAGTTGATGGTCAGCCCGGTGTCTACAATGTCCTCGATCAGGAGGACGTGCCGGCCCCGGATGTTGCTATCGAGGTCTTTCAGCAGCCGGACCACTCCCGATGAACTGTGGCCCGTGTAGCTGCTGATGGCCAGCCAGTCCACCTCGATGGGGACGGTGATGGCGCGGATCAAGTCGGCCAGAAACGCGACCGACCCGCGCAGAATGCCGACGAGGATGGGGCGTTCGTCGGCGTAGTCGGCGTCAATCGTCGCGCCGAGGGCGCGGACGCGCTGTTGGATGGCCTCCGTGCCGAACAGCACCTCGCCCGGCGAGTCCATCATGGATGGCTGCTCGCCGGCTGCCACGCTCCCGGCAACCGGGCCGTCAGACACCAGCGGAGGTAGCACAATCTTACGCGCGACCGCGGCGACATCAGTCATGGCGGCGATCCCAGGAGGCGTAGCGACTACTCGGCATCGGTTGGCTCTCCGTCAGGCGGCGGCGTGCCGGCCGCCGCCGTTTCCCGCGGCTGCAGACCGTACTTGAACAGCAAGCTGCGGTAGTCGCGGCCATACAGCAGCTTGATCTTGATGTCGGGATATAGCTCCTTGAGCCGGCGCATCTTGCGATTTTTCCGGGTCACTAGGCTTTGCCTGAGCGTAGTCAACTCCACATAGAGTTCCAGTTCGGGCAGGTAAAAGTCGGGCGTGAAGCGCTCGGCCGGTGAGCCGTCCGGGTGCCAGCGCAACGTGAAGGTGTGCGGCTCATACTGCCAAGCAATGCGGTAGAAGTCGAGAATACGGGCAAACTCGGCCTCGCTGGGGTGCGCGAAGCTCACGTCGGCAGGGTCGAGCAGGGCCACCGGCCCCGTCGACTCTGCGGTGTCCTGGCGGCGTATCCTGGCCTGGGTCATCCTCTTGACAACGTTGCGTGCAATGAATGGGACGACCGTGTACCAGTATACCGGGTGATGCGCGGCACGTCCGCGCCGCGGCGGCGGCCTCGCCGGAGTGCCCGGCCGGCTGTTGCTCCCTTGAGGGGTGAATTGCTATAGTTTGTGCTGTATTGGACTTGAAGGAGCTATCGTGCCCAAGAAGCGTGTTGATCTCAAGCGCATTCGCAAACAAGAGGAGCGTCGGCTTCGCAACCGCTCGAACCGCTCGCGGGCCAGGACGTTTGTGAAGCGGGCGTTGACTGCGATGGAATCGCCGGAGGTAGACCTCGAGGAAGCGCGCGCCGAGCTACAAATGGCGATCAGCGTCCTTGACCGTACCGCCCGCAAGGGCGCTATTCATCGCAATGCGGCTGCCCGCCGTAAGTCCCGCCTGATGCTCCGCCTCAACAATCTTGTGGCTGAGGCCGAGGTGGCGGCGAGCTAGCCGCCGGCCGGCCCGGTCCGCGTTCCCCCTCACCGTTGCCAAGTACCTCGGCGTGTCCTTTGGCGTCCTGCGGACGTGCTCGGTGGCCCGTAGGCGGCGAGTTGCACGGCCAGAAGCTCCAGCGCAAGCTGTGGGTCGGCCTGACCGGTCTTGATGCTGAGGTCCGCATCGAGGACGGCGTGGTGCATCGCCACCAGGGCCGCCGCGCTGAAGCGCCGCGCCTGTCCGGCGGCCTTGCGGGCTACAAACGGATGCATGCCCAGCGCCGCCGGCAGTGCTGCTGCTGACGTTCCGGCTTGGGCGAGCGCTTTTGCCTGGTTGAGCAGGCGCACCTGTCGAGCGATCATGCCCACGAGGAAGTGTGGCTGCGCGCCCTGGGCGTAAAATTGCGCGAGCTGCGTGAGCGCCTGCCGTTGCTGCCCCGTTGCGAGGGCATCCACAAAGGCAAACACGTCCGTCTGCCCGGCCGCATGGACCAGCAAGCGCACGTCCTCGGTGTTGACGGCGCGGCCGGGGCCGGCATAGGTCAGGAGCTTGCGTACTTCTTGGTCCAAGCTCCGCGGATCGCCGTCGCTCACCTGCGCGAGCAGGTCGGCAGCGTCCGGCATGATGCTGCCGCCGAGCCGCCGGGCACGCTCCCGCAGCCATCGCACCAAGCCCGGCCCCTGGGGGAGCAGCAGCTCCTTGACCGTCGCATGATCCTTCAGCGCCTTGCCCAACGGCCCGCGCAGAAAGGCGGGGGAAGACCGGCGGCGGTTGGAGCGGTCGGCAGCGATAGGCTCGGTGAAGATCAGCCGGTTCTCCGCCGGCACCGTGGGCAGGAACGCGGCGAGCGCGTCCACGGCGCGCTTGGTGGCCGTGTTCTTGTGCTGGCGCGGCCGGCCGGCCGACGTACCGCTCGCGCGCCGCGGCGGCTGCGTGAGCCGTGAGAGTAGGCCATCCACTCGCGCGACTCGGTGCGGCGCCAAGAACGGCGCCGTCGTCGCCGCGGCGCGCACGTCGTCTACGGAGGCGTCGGCCGCCAGCCGGGTTGTATTGAGGTCGGCCATATCCGGGGGCATCGCCTCGGCAGCGAGACGCTGCGCCGCCTCGCCAATGGAGAAGTCGTCCGTGCCGTACAGGACCACGATCATGGCAATTGCTCGCTGCGTACCACACCGATTCTAGCGGCTGCACGGATGTCTGGCGGACGGCGGCCGACTCTTCACCGCTACAATCACTTGGGCAGCGTGGGGGACGTTGCCGTTGGCCAGGACCCTGGGGGATGGGAAGCTGTGCAAGCCGCCGTGCCGCGTCCGATTGTGCCGCTGACGGCGCTTGGCGCCGCCGATCTGCCCGCTGCCGGCGGCAAGGGGGCCAACCTCGGCGAGTTGCTCGGCGCGAGGCTGCCGGTTCCCGCCGGCTTTGTCGTGACCACTGCGGTCTATGACGCTTTTGTCGCCGCCGCCGGCCTGGACGAGACCATCACCAGCGCCACGGCTGCCCTCGACGGGTCGGACCCGGCGGCGCTGGCCGCCGCCGAGGCGACCATCACTGCCGCCTTCGACCGGGCGGCGCTTGATCCCGTGGCCGTCGCGGCCATTGGGGCCGCCTACGAGGGCCTCGCGGACGGTGGAACGTCACTACCGGCCGTGGCAGTGCGGTCGTCGGCCACGGCCGAGGACCTGCCCGGTGCCAGTTTTGCCGGCCAGCAAGAAACGCTGCTCGGTGTCACGGGCGCGGCGGCGGTGGTCGCGGCGGTACGGCAGTGCTGGCGCTCCCTCTGGGCGGGCCGGGCCATCGCCTATCGCCAGCAGCAAGGCAGCGCGGCGGTCCGTGTGGCGATGGCGGTCGTCGTGCAGCGCATGGTCGAGCCGGCCGCTGCCGGCGTGCTCTTCACGGCTGACCCGGTGAACAGCGACCGCAGCCGCATGGTGATTGAGGCGGTGCCGGGACGGGGTGAGGCGCTGGTCCAGGGCAGCCGCACGCCTGACCGCTATGTCGTGGACCACTTCTCCGGCCACGTGCGCGAGGAGCTATCGGCCGATCCGGCCAGCGGACCGCTGCTCGACGCCGGGCAGGTGCGGGCGCTCCACGCGCTCGCGCGGCGCGCGGAGACGCATTTTGGCCAGCCGCAAGACCTCGAATGGGCGGTAGACGCGGCCGGCACGCTATGGCTCCTGCAAGCACGACCGATCACCACCCTCGAACCGGAAGCCGCGCTGCCCACCGTGCAGCGACCACCAGAGCGCGTGGCTGCCCTGCTCTTCGAGGTGTTTCCCGAGGGGATTGCGCCGCTGGACATGGACATCGGCGGCGTGGTGGTGGCAGCGGCCAATCCCGTGCCCGAACGCCTGCGCCTGTCGCTACCGCTCATCCGTTACGAGCAGGTGCCGCTGACGCCGGACGTGCGGCGCGTTCTCTGGCAGCTACCGCTGCGGTTGGCGGTGCTGCTGCGGGGCCTCGCACACCATCCGAACGACTGGTATGGCCGCGAGTTGCCGCGAATACAGAACGAGATCGAGCGGTTCGGGCGCGTGGAGCCGGCCGCGCTGGATGACGCTGCCCTTGTCGCTCACGTCCAAGCCATCGTCGCCGCGCTGTACCGCGCCGCCGCGCCGCGCTGGTTCGCGCTCACCGGGGCACTACTGCGGGCACTGCCGGCGCTCATGTGGATCAGGTGGACGGGCCGGCACCCGGACTGGCAGCGCATCGGCTCCGACCTCTTGGCGGGCCTGCCCACCGTCACCAACCGGATCAATGCGGAGCTGGCGGACCTCGCCGCCGACGTGCAGGAGACGCCCGCTCTCCAGCAGCTTTGGGCGACCACTGGTGCGGCAGCACTCCCGGAGGCGCTTGCGACGCACCCGGAGCCGGGGGTCCGGGCGTTTGGTGACCGGCTGGTGTCGTTTCTGCGGCGCTGGGGCTTGCGGGAGAGCCGGGGACTGAGTGTGCGGCTGCCACCGTGGGAGGCACAGCCGGAGCGTGTCGTCGTGCTGATCGGGGCACTCGCGGCCGGTCCGGTGCCCGCGCCGCCAACGGAAGTCTATGCGCTGCGCCAGCGTGCCCAGAAAGCCATCGAGCGGGCCGCGGCGACGGTGCCGGCACCGCTGCGCGCTCCTCTCCGACGGTCGCTACCGGCGCTACGCACCGCGTTCCGCCTACGTGAAGATAGCCACTACTACATCTTTGCCCTGATCGGTGTGGCGCGGCGTAGCCTGGTCGAGCTGGGCCGGCGTTGGCAGCAAGCGGGCCGGCTGAAGAGCGACGACGAGATTTTCTTGCTGCGGTTGGCGGAGATCGCGGCGGCAGTGCGCGGTGACTTGGACGTGGCGGCGACGGTGGAAGCGCGGCGGCCGGTCTGGGCGGCGGTCCGGCGACGCTGGCGCGAGTGGCAGACCATCGCAACGCCGATTGGCGACGACCTGCGCGGCGTGGGCGCCAGTCCAGGACGCGCCGAGGGGGCCGCCCGGATCATTCTCGACCCGGCCGGTTTCGGACAACTCCGGCCCGGCGAGGTACTCATTGCCCCGGCGACCGGTCCGGCCTGGACACCGCTCTTTCGCACGGCCGCGGCGGTAGTGACCGAAACCGGCGCAACGATGTCGCACGCCGCCATTGTCGCCCGCGAGTACGGTCTACCCTGCGTCGTGGCCATTCCCGGCGTGACCAATGCCTTCCGTAACGGTGAGCATGTCCTCGTTGACGGTGGTGCCGGCATCGTCCGGCGGCTGGCGAACTCCTGATGCACTCCTGACACGAGAAGCGGCCGGCCAAACGCTCTCCGAGCGTTATAGTGAGCGCATGTCCGTCTATGACCGGCAGATTCTCCTCCCGACGGAGCGGTCCCCGTCCCCGGCGTGGTCGTGCTTACCTACAGTGCTTCTGGCGCTGGTCTTCTTTCTCGTGCTCGGTATCGGCGGCGTGTACGCCTATCGCCAGGCACACCAGAACCGCATCTACCCCGGCGTGACCGTGTTGGGGCTATCGGTCGGACGCGCTACCCGTGCTGAGGCCGAGATGGCGCTACGCGCCTACGTCCACAACGTTCGGCAGCAACCGCTGCGGGTCCGTGTGCCGGACGAGGTACCACCGATCACGTTGATGGCGCTGGGGCTGGACGCGGCAGATGGGGAGATTCTGCGATTGGTGGACGATGCCTGGTGGGTAGGCCGCGATCTGCCCCTGGGGAACTGGCTCATGAGCCAGTTCAGGCTGCTCACCCGCGGCTATGCCGTGCCCGGCGCGCTGACGCTCGATAGCGAGCAGGCGAGAGAGGTGCTACAACAGCTCGCCGAGCAGCTTAGTCGTGAGCCGGTCAGCGCGACGCTCCGGGTAACCAATTCCGACGCGGGGTTCGTCAGCTTGATTGAACGCTCTCAGCCAGGTCGGCGGCTCAAAGTCGAGGAGACGCTGTTGCGCTTGCAGCGGAGCTTGGCCGGCCAACTGCCCTCGACCCTCGACCTGGTGCTCGAGGAGTTGCCCGTTCGCGTCACCGAAGCCGACCTTGAGCGACCACGTGCCGCGGTAGACCACTTACTCCAATCCCCGCTGGTGCTCCGGGCCGGTGACAAGACCTGGGACCTCGAACCGGACGTGCTCTTCTCAATGCTGGACACCGAGGCACTGGCCACCGAGCAGGCCGCTCCGGTGGCACGACTGCGCGAGGCCAAGGTGCGCGCTTTCGTAGCGAGCGTCGCTGCCGACGCAAACGACCCACCGGGTGCCCCCTCGCTGGAACTGACCGACAGCGCGATTGCGCTGCAACCGGGGCGGGCCGGCGCGGCGCTCGACGAACCGGCGGCGGTGCGTCTCATCATGGGGCAAGCGCTCACCGAGCAACGACTGCTCACACTGCCCATGATGACCGTGCAAGCGACGCTGTCCGAGGCAGCGCTGGACTTGCTTCTGCGGCAGGCCGGCCAACGTCTCACGCAGCCGCTCGTGCTGCGCCACGCGAGCCGGGAATGGGTTCTGGAGGGACAGGCGCTGCTGGATTTGGTGGTTCTCCAGCCTATCGAGTCCGCGATGGCGCCCATAGCACCAGCAACACTGCCAGACTTGGAAGTAGCCCTGGACCGAGCGCAGGTGGAGGCGTTCATCGGGGCGGAAGTGGCCGCTCCGGTGGCAGTGAGGGTCGAGCTGGCTCGCTTTGCTCTGCGTGACGGTCGTACTGAGGTCAGCGGCGGGAGCAGCGGTCTCATGCCGGATGGTCCGGCGACATATGACGCCCTAGCGGCGGCATTCGTGAGTCAGGACCGGGAGGCGCGTGTAGGAGGCGTGCAGGTGCGCCCGGCTCACCCGGCAGAGATCGCGGTGCTGCTGGAACCGTTGCGCCAGCAAGCCGAGCAGTTGGCCGGCCGGCCGGTGGAGGTGCGCTACGGTGCGTATACCTGGCCCATCGCACCGGCGGACATAGCGAAGATGCTACGCTTTCGGCAGGATGCGGACGGTCCCGAGCCGTATCTCGATCCGGACCGGCTCGATACGTACGTGACGGCCATTGCGGTCGAGGCCAGGCAGCGTGCGCTTGGTCCGCAGACGGCTGACGGGCGCCGGCGCCCGGTGGACGTGGTGCGGACCGCCGCGGCGATCCGGGAGGCCGTGCAGGCGTCCGTGCGCGTCGTGCCTGTCAGGTTCGTGGCTGCTGAGGACCTCCCGCCGCCCGGCCCGGCCCCCGACCTATCAGCACCGTGGATTCCCGACCGGTAGGAGATGCAGCGTACATCGGTGTGTCGCTACTCGTCCGGTACAAAGTCGCCGCGTAGGTAGCGCTCGATCTGGCGCGTGCCACGTGCTATGGCTCCGGCGACGAAGGCATCGCGGTGCTCCGGGACCAGTAAGTCATACACGAGGGACACGTGCGCGGCCCACTCCCCGCGGTGCTGCTGCACCAGCGCGTCGAGTGAGCGTGCAGGATGTGCCTCGTTGCGGCGCAGGCTAGGGCTATACCCGGACCAACGGTAGCCGCTCTCCACCACCCAGGGATCATCCGGTGGTAAGACACGCTCCACCAACTGGTCCCAGAGGCGGCGCAGCGCGTCTACATTGCCGAAGGGTGGTAGGGCGTCGAGGGCCACGTCGCGCCACTGCAAGCGCCGGTCAGCGGCCGGGATCGGGAGCCGATCCACGAGCAGCCATGCGCCGTAGTGATGCTCGTCCCATGGTGGCCCAGGGGGAAGCACAGAGATGATGTGCTCCCAGTAAGCAAGGTCCGCCGTAATGTGCGCGATAACTCCGAGCATCCAGGCGGTGCCGGCTGAGTCGAGTCGGTCCGGGTTGGCTACGGCCGGGTGGTGAGCGCAGAGGGTGGCTATGGCCTGATCCCACGTCGCCGGACGCTGATCGTCGTAGAAGTGGGTACTGTCCTTGTCCATCCCGGCAAAGAGCCGGAGTGCATCCGGGAGGATGCCGCCGGCAAAATAGGTGGCCGGCTGCGTGGTAATCAGGGTATGCGCTACCGGAGCAGCAGTGGCCAAGGCATCGCGCAGACTGCCCAGCAGCGACCAATGGCTACGTCCGCGCGGCACAACTCGTACTCCCGCTACCCCGAGCAGCGGACACTCGTGGCCACATCTTCCGCTCCGACGCCCGTGTGCTCGGAGGCACCGTCAGGTATGGTATATCCGGGCGGTCCTAAGCTCGGGTGAAGACCGGATGGAGCGCCCATGCTTTGCTGCGAGCCGATTGTAGCAGTCGTCTCGCTCGCTTACCGGCAAGGCGGCGCCGCCGAGAAGTGGCCGGTGCCGCAGACGATACGCAGTACGTATACTGGATAACAGGAGCAACGTCGGCGCCATTGCTCCCAATGCCGGGGAAACGTCATGGGTCTTGCCGATCTACACATCCACACCACGCACAGCGATGGCATGGCCTCCGTCGAGGCCGTGCTGGATTACGCCGAATATCACACCGCGCTCGATGTCGTCGCTATTGCCGACCACGATCAGGTGCGCGGCGCGCTGGCAGCCCTGGACTGGGTGGCGGCCCGACCGAGCACCCGCTTGGAGGTAGTGTTCGGCACGGAGATTAGCGCTTCCTGGGGACGGCACCTCCTGGCCTACTTCTTCGAGCCACCGTTCCCGACCAAGCCCTTCCCGCGGCACCGCTCACTGGGCTACACCGCTGCGCTGGTCCATGACTATGGGGGGATCGTGGTCATTCCACATCCGCTCTGCCGCTGGACGCCGAGCGTCGGGCAACGCGCGCTGACGCGATTGCTGGCGCAAGCGGTGCCCATCGCCGGAATCGAGGCCTGCAACGCCAGCGTCGCAGCGCGCGGCCTGGTGCCGCGCATTCGCCGGCTCAACGACGAGCATTGGCGGCTCCCGGAGCTAGGGAGCAGCGATGCTCACCATCTCGCCCAGATCGGGAGCGGCTTGACCGAGTTCCCAGGCTCGACGCCGGCCGACCTGGCAAGTGCGCTGCGAGCGGGCACGGTACGTGCTCGCTGGGGCGAGGCAGCCGCTGCCGTAGGGGTGCGGGACCACGCGCGGCAAGCATTCCGCGCGTTGGCCGTGAAGCCGCTCCGCGAACTGAAGGAGGTGCTTACCCCCGCGCGGCAACGCCGGGGATGATCTCACTGATAGTCCGCACCTCGCCCCGCAGGCGACGTGGGTTCCCGCGTGTGCGGGAATGACGAGCGGCGGCTAGGCTCCGGCAGCGAGGGCCACATCTACATCGTCGGCGAACTGCCCGTCGTGGCCTTGCTGCACGCTACGCAGGTACTTCCGCACCGCCAACTGACTAGGGTCGTACCGCAGCGATTGCCGGTACGCCTCCTCGGCGCCGGTTAAGTCGCCGCGATATTGCAACTCCAGGCCGACCATGGTGTAGGCCTCGGCATACGTGGGCGCCAATACGGTTGCCTTACGGAAGCAGGCCAGGGCTTCGTCGGCCAACTCCTGCGCCATCAAGGCTTTGCCAAGCTCCACCATGGCCTCGGGGTCGTTCGGGCGATTTTGGAGGCGCCGCCGGTAGCGGCGAATGGCCCGCAACTCGGAGATGTGAGCATCGAGGTCAGGGTCGGCCCAGGTGTTCTCCCGGCGTGCCTGTTCCAGCAAGCGAATAGCCGCGGGCAACCGCCCTTCCTGGGCTGCGGCAAGACCGCGGGCCTTGGGCGTCCGTAGCCATGCCTGACGGACCTCCTCCGGGTGCCTTTTCATCAACCACAGTCGTCGTATCCACGGCCACGGCACAGTCCCAGTCTGTGTTCCTTCCTCCATGGTATACCCCCCTGGGCACCGATAGCAGTCACGCACTGCATTGGGCCCACCATCATTATTATGTACCAGCCGCGGATCGGTTTCAATACCTTATGCCACACTCGCAATAGTGCTTGGCGCTCCCGGTGCGTTCTGAGCAGCGGCGCGGCGCACGCATGGCCCGTCCACAGCCAAGACCGCCGCCCGGCGGCATGAGCCACTATCCTAGGGACGGTTGTAGGCGGGGAAAGGTTCTGGTCCGTGGGTGGGCCGGCACGCTGCTCCGGCGCTAGCTAATCCAGGTCAAGGCCAGGGCCGCGCCGCCCCCGGCCAACGCCACTGTATAGAGCACGAGGACCGCCTGCCGGTGCGGCAGGCCGCGGCGCACCAGCAGATGGCTGGTGTGGTCCTTGCCGCCTTGGGTGACGCGGCGCCCGGTGCGTAGACGATTCAAGGTGACGAACGTTGTGTCGAAGATCGGCAGAATGAGGATGAGGACGGCTGCGAGCAAGCCCCACCAGCCGGTCGGCCCCAGTTGTAGCTTGGCGCCGATGATGGCGAGCAGAAAGCCGAGGAAGAGCGTGCCGGCGTCGCCCATGAAGATCACGGCGGGGTTGAAGTTGTAGCGCAGGAAGCCGAGGCAGCCTCCCGCCACCGCCAGGGCCATGATCGCGACGAGGTACTGTCCGTTTGCCGACGCCAATAAGAAAAAGAAGGCCGCGGCGATGGCCGTTGCCCCGGCGGAAAGACCGTCTATGTTGTCCAGGAAGTTCACGGCATTGCTAATGCCGACGAGCCAGACGAGCGTCAGGGCCAGGTCGAGGGGAAGCAGGCCGAAGATTTGGAAGCGGACTCCCGCAGTCAGCACGATAGCCGCGGCGAGGAGTTGACCGAGCAGCTTGGCCCACGGCGGGATGCCGCCGGTCGTGCGGTCATCGAAAATGCCGACCAGGATGAGCACGACCGTACTCAGGAAAATGAGCGCCAACTCGCCGGTCGTGTCCGGCAGAAAGACATACTGCCGGGCCAATTCCAGGCGAGAGATGAGCAGGAGGGCAATCCAGATGGACGCATAAATGGCCACACCACCCAGCAACGGTGTTGGCTGGAGATGCACCTTGCGGGCGCTGGGCACGTCGAGCACGCCGAGGCGGCGGGCCGCGGACATGGCCCACGGCGTCGCAAGCAGCACGACTGCCAATGCACTGGAGAAGACCGCTAGGTACAGCGCCCAGAGGTCCGGCCCGTTGCCACTCACGTTCTTGCCAGCTTCTCTCGTCCAAGCGCACCGTCAACGCAGGCCGAACCTCGCCAAATCCGCACAACTCTCTTCCAGTGGATCAGCGGAGCGGCGTCATTGTGCCACAAGGCGGCGGTAGAAGTCAGCCATGCGCGGGATGAATGCCGAAAGGTCATAGGCCGGATAAACGGACGCGCGCGCCGCCGCCCCCAGCCGCTCGGCGTACTGCCGATTGTTCAGCACGGTGAGCATCGCGGCCGCGATGGCATTCGCGTCGCCGGTAGGAGCCAGCAGTCCGGTCTCACCGTGTGTCACCAACGTCGGCACGCCACCTACTCGCGTCGCCACTACCGGGCGCCCGGCAGCCATTGCTTCTACCAACGTCGTGGGCAGGCCCTCGTTGCGAGAAGTGAGGGCTACAACGTCGAGGTCGGCATAGACCACCGGCAGGTCGCGTCGCCAGCCGAGCCAATGCACGGCCGGGGCGATGCCGTACTCCTTGGCCAACTGCGCTAACTCCTCCCGGCGCTCGCCGGCACCGACCACGACGAACTGCGCGTCGGGATGCTGCCGGCGCACGGTAGCGGCTGCTTGCAGAAAGACCTCGTGGGCCTTGATCGCCGTCAGGCGCGCGACGATTCCCACGAGCTTAGTATCCGGCCCAACCTCTAGCTCGGCTCGCAGCCGGCCGCGGTGGCGCTTGCTGGTGTGATACGGCTCCAGGTCGAGGCCGATAGGTAGCGACACTATCTGCTTGGGTCGCCCCACGCCGTAGCCCAGAATCTCGGCCCGCTGGGCCGGGCCGAGGGCGATGATGCGGGTCGTCCGCAGCGCGAGCAGCCGTTCGATCCACCGGACGAGGGCACTGCGGGCCGGGCTGAAGTAGCTGTGAAAGACGTGGCCGTGGAAGGTATGCACCGTGACGGGAACGCCGGCGGTCCAGGCGGCGAGCCGGCCGACCACGCCGGCCTTCGCCGTGTGCGTCTCGACAATATCCGGGCGTAGCTGCCGGAACAAGCGCACGAGCATCATGAAGGCGCGCAGGTCGTCGCGCGCGTCTACCGCGCGGCCCAGATACGGGACGACGATGGGTGTCACGCCGCGCGCCTCGGCATCCGACAGCATGTCGCCCTCGTAGGGCGCCGCGACCCCGGCCACGAGCCACTGTTGGAACTGCGCCGGGTCGAGTCCGGCAGTGAGGGAGATCGTGTAGACCGCCGGCCCGCCCACGTTGAGCCGCGCAATCACGCGGACGATACGGATGGGGCGTCTTGTGGAGTCGTCCATTGCGTGTTAAGGGAGGTACACGGGCACGGGGTTGGGCAACGGCTTTGCTCAGCCGACGACAGTACCGGAATGGTCATGGCCGCGCGTACCGCTCCAGCCGTAACGTCGGACAAATTCGGGGCCAGGGCCGCTGCACGGTTGCGTTGTGGTAGCGCCACCGCTTAGAAGCGCTGTTCTCGCTTCGGGATGATTTTGCCTTTGAGCCAAAAGTGGTAGATGAACAGAAAGGCGGAGGGGATGAGCAGGAGGTGCTTCCGCCAATCCACGTCCGTATCGAAGCCGGGCGCCTGCCAGAAGACGAACCACGTGAGGAAGATGAGGACCGAAAGCCACAGCATTACGTCACCTCTGTATCTGCAAAGTCGCACCGCCGGCGCTCGCGGGAGGCGCTCTTAGCGTACCACAGTGCCCAAGGCACCGCCAGTCATTAGCTTTCAGCGTTCAGCCCCCACACCCCCATCGGACTGGGGTGGGTATTTTGTGAGGCGCTGCGGGACTCACCCCCGGCCCCCCTGTGGTCCCCCCGCAGGGCAGGGGGACGGGGATTTCCCCGCGAAAGCGGGAATGACGGGGGAGGCGGGAAGACGATTTTGCAACGGTCTCCTGTCGAGTTGCTGCGCCAGGGGCTACACTCGGGGGCAGGATTTGCGCGGCTCCGCTCACTCCGGCGCCGTTCAGCTTGGATTGGGACACCCGATGGCTCGCTTTCTGCTGCGCCGTGTGCTGTTCATGGCCCTCACACTCTGGCTCATTTCGGTGGTGATCTTCGTCGTCACTGAGGTGTTGCCCGGCGACGTGGCCACGGCCATCATGGGCCAGGAGGCAACCGCGGAGGACTTGGCACGTATACGCGAGCGGTGTGGCCTCGACCGGCCGCGGCTGGTGCGCTACGTGGAATGGGTCGGCGGCGCTGTGCGCGGCGATCTCGGTGAGTCCTGTCATTGCCTGGAGACCACCGGCAAGGATTGTAGCGTGAGCCTGAAAATCGCCGGGCGGTTGGGGAACTCGGTCACGCTGGCGCTGCTGACCTTGCTGGTAGGCGTGCCGCTCTCGCTGGCGCTCGGCGTGGCCGCCGCGCTGCGCCGCGGCCGGCTGCTCGACGGTGCGCTCTCCGCCGGCATGTTGGCCGCCGTGTCGGTGCCGGAGTTCGTCAGCGGCATGGTACTGATCCTCATTTTCGGTGTCTGGCTGCAATGGCTCCCGACAACCAGCATCCTGACGCCCGGCGTGCGATTGCTGGAGCAGTGGACAGTGCTGGTCCTGCCGGCGGCGACGTTGGTGGCCGTGATGCTGGCACACACGGCTCGCCAGACACGGACGGGGATGATCCAAGTGCTGGAGAGCAACTACATCCGCACCGCTGTGCTCAAGGGCCTGCGCTGGCGGACGGTGGTCGTCAAGCACGCGCTGCGGAATGCCCTGCTGCCGGCGATTACGGTGATTGCCTTGAACGTCGGCTGGCTCGTCGGCGGCCTGATTATCGTCGAGAACGTGTTCAGCTACCCCGGCATCGGCAAGCTGCTGCTCGAAGCGGTGGAGAACCGCGACGTCCCACTGCTGCAAGGCGTCGCCATGCTGATCGCGCTCAGCTACGCCGGCGCAAATCTGCTCGCCGATCTGCTCTACGCGCGTCTCAACCCGCGTATCCGCTACAGCTAACCCAACGGGACGAGGCGGGGAACGAGAGTACCGGAGGCATGATAGGCATATACGATCCCGAATACTCAGCGGCTGGCGCTGACTGGCGTCGAAACGTCTGGCGGCGGCTCCTGAGAGTCATGCGGTTGCTCGGCTCCCAACCTCTGGCCGTCATCGGGCTGGTGATCCTCGGTATCCACGTGCTCATAGCGATCCTCGGGCCGCTCGTAGCGCCTTACCCGGCGACGGACTTTCACCTGGAGGACAAGCTGCAAGGGCCATCGGCCAGCTACTTCTTCGGGACCGATCAGTTCGGACGCGACATTTTCAGTCGGGTGCTGATCGGCGCGCGGAGTATCTTGCTCCTGTCAACCGCCTCCACCGCTTTCGGGCTGTTCCTGGGCGTTTCGGTGGGCCTGGTCGCCGGCTACGCTGGCGGGCGGCTCGACGAGCTACTGATGCGGCTCATGGATGCGCTGATGGCGTTCCCGGCATTGCTGCTTGCGCTTCTGGTGCTCACGATGCTGGGGCCGGCGACCCAGAACGTCGTGCTGGCCATTGGCCTGGTGTTCATGCCGAACGTAGCTCGCGTCGTCCGCAGCGTGGCGTTGAGCCTGCGGACGATGCAGTACGTGGACGCGGCGCGGGTGCGCGGCGAATCCAGCTTCTACATTATGACCCGTGAGGTGCTACCCAACGCCATTGCGCCGATTGTCGTCGAGGGCGCCATCCGCGTGAGCTACGCCATACTCCTCGCGGCGTCGCTCGGCTTTCTGGGCCTCGGCCTCCAGCCCCCGCACCCCGATTGGGGACTGATGGTGAGCGAGGCGCGGCACTTCATCGGATTTGCGCCGTGGATGGTGTTGTTTCCCTCGTTAGGGATCGCGTCGCTCGTCATCGGCACCAATCTCTGCGCCGACGGCCTGACTCGTGTGCTGGAGCCGGGCCGGCGCTAGGGAGGGGTGAGTTGGCAGTCCACGATACTCGGCGCAACGACCGGACGCCCGTATTGGAGGTGGAGGACCTCCATATCCGGTACGGGGAGGGCGAGCACGCCGTCCGGGCGGTGCGTGGCGTCTCTTTGCACATTCGCCGCGGCGAGACGTTGGGAATCGTGGGCGAGTCCGGCTGTGGCAAGAGCACCCTGGCCTTCGCCATCATGCGCTACTTGGGCGCTGCCGGCCGCATCGCGCGCGGCGACATCCGGCTCGGCGGGGAAAGCCTGCTCGGCTTATCGGAGTCCCAGCTACGGGGGCTGCGCGGCAAGCGCCTCGCAATGGTCTACCAGGACCCGCAGACCGCGCTCAACCCGGCCATCATTGTGGGCGAGCAGGTGGCCGAGGCCTACCGCGAGCACGAGCGCGTCGGGCGCGATAGCGCCTGGGCGCGGGCGCTGGAGCTATTTCGGCGCGTGGGGCTGCCTGATCCGAAGCGCATCGCCCGGCGGTATCCCCACCAACTATCGGGCGGCCAGCAGCAGCGCGTGGTGATCGCCTTGGGACTGGTGTGCGAGCCGGAGCTACTGATCCTCGACGAGCCGACGACGGGCCTCGACGTGACAACCGAGGCAACAATCCTCGACCTGGTGAACGATCTCAAGCGCGAGTTCGACTCTGCCGTGCTGTTCATCAGCCACAACCTGGGCGTAATCGCCCAGGTCTGCGACCGGGTGGCGGTGATGTACGCGGGGGAAGTGGTCGAGACCGGCACCGTCGGCGCGCTGTTCCACCAGCCCCGCCACCCATACACTGCCGGTCTCTTGGGCTGCGTGCCGCGCATCAGCGGCGGTGCAGGTGCGCGGCTCGATGCCATCCCCGGCTCTCTACCGCCACCGCACGTGCGGCTACCGGGCTGTACGTTCGCACCGCGTTGCCAACTGGCGCGGGTGCAGTGCGTCGAGGTGCAGCCCAAGCTGGCAGCGGTGAGCGACGACCACGGCAGCCGCTGTCATTTCTGGGAGGAGACACCCACGCTGCTGAGGCGGCCGGCGGCCGAATCGCCGGCCGTGGTAGCTGCCGGGCCAGCCGCCGCGGCGAACGGGCCGCCGCTGCTCGAAGTACGGAGGGTGAGCCACTACTACAACTACCGGCAGTCTAGCGGCTCGCGGTTCGGGCGCTGGTGGCAGACGATTTGGCGGCGCCGGCCACGGCCGGTCAAAGCCGTCGAGCGGGTATCGCTACGGGTGCGGGCCGGCGAGACCGTGGCGCTGGTCGGCGAAAGCGGCTGTGGCAAAAGCACGTTGGGAAACGTGGTGGCCGGCCTACTGGCGCCGACGTTCGGCACCGTTGCTTTCGAGGGGCAGGACCTCTCCGTCACCGTGCGGCAGCGCGACCCGGCGTTGCAGCGCCACCTGCAGATGGTCTTCCAGAACCCGGAAGCCTCGCTCAATCCACGCCATACGGTCGGCCGGATTCTCACGCGCCCGCTCGCGTTGGTCAGCGGTGTGCAGGGCACCGCGGCGCGCCGGCAGGTCGAGGCGCTGCTGGAATCGGTGCAACTGAATGCCAGCTACTACGATCGCTACCCCAGTCAACTGAGCGGCGGCGAGAAGCAGCGCGTCGCCATTGCCCGCGCCTTTGCCGGGGAGCGCAAGCTGGTGATCTGCGACGAGCCGGTGTCGGCGCTGGACGTATCGGTGCAAGCTGCGGTGCTCAATCTGCTCCAGGATTTGCAGGCCGAGCAGGGTACCGCCTATCTGTTCGTGTCTCACGACCTCGCCGTGGTCCGCCACCTTGCCGACCACATCGTGGTGATGTACCTCGGCGAGGTCATGGAGCAAGGCAGCACGGAGGCGCTGTTTCGGCCACCCTACCACCCCTACACGGAGGCGCTGCTCTCGGCGGTGCCGGTGCCCGATCCCGGCGTCAGGCGTCAGCACATCCGGCTGCAAGGCCCGGTGCCCAGCGACATGGAGCGACCGCGCGGCTGCCCCTTCCATACGCGCTGCCCGCGCAAGCTCGGCGCTATCTGCGAGGACACGTCACCACCGACGGTCGGGGCCGGCGACGGTCATACCATCCGCTGCCACATCCCTTTGGCAGAGCTGGCAGCGTACTCGCCGGTGATTCGATCAGCGGATTCAGGCGATGTGGCGATCTAGCCGGCACACCAACGCCGGCAAGGCGCTCTGGTCAGGATGGTGACGCGGTGGTACGCTCGACATACCCCGCTTGACTGGTGGTCCGCCCGGCCGATGCCCGCGATAGGCTGGTGACGCATTAGCATTGCCGTTTCCGAGGAGCGCAGCAAGCCGCTGAAGCGAGTTCCGCGCGTCCGCGGCGTAGACTGGCGGCAATCCTTCCGCGCCCTGCGGAACCGGCACTTTCGCCGCCTGTGGCTGGCCATGCTGCCATCCATGCTGGCCTGGCGCATGGCGGACATCGCGATCGGGTACCTCGTCTTCGAGTTGACCGGCTCCGCGACCATGCTGGGTGTCATGGGCCTCGCTCTCGCCCTGCCCGTGGTGAGCTTTGCCCTGCTGGGCGGGGTGGTCGCGGACCGGATCGCCCGCCGGACCTTGCTCGCGCTGACTCAGGGCGGATTGGCCTTGGTCGGTGGCATATTGGCCTTGCTGGTGCTGACCGGGATCGTGCAGGTGTGGCACCTCTTTGCCTTTGCGGTCCTCCAAGGTGCGCTCTTCGCGTTCAACGTCCCGGCCCGGCAGTCATTCTTGACGGAGCTGGTACACAAAGACGATCTGGTGAACGCGCTGGCCCTCCGCAGCTTCGGTATGAACGCTAGCCGCGTTGCGGGTCCGGCTCTGGCCGGGCTACTCATCGGCCTGCCGACCGTGGGGATCGGTGGAATCTGTCTCTTGATGGCTGTGGGGTACGCCGTGGTCGTGTTCAGCGTGATCGGTCTGCCCTACAGCCCGCCAGCGCCGACGAAAGCCTCGGCCCGCCAGCAGGCTATCGCCGGGCTGCGCTACGTGTGGTCTACGCCGTCGCTGCGGACCCTGGTTGTCATCGCCACACTGATCTTGTGCGTGGCCGCCTCCCATCAGCGGTTGCTGCCGGTGTTCGCCTTGCGTGTGTTCGATTCCGGGCCGGAGGGGCTGGGGTTCATGGCGGCTGCTGAAGGAATTGGCGCTCTGGTCGGCACCGGGATTATTGCTGCGATGAGCGGTGCTCGTGCCCTCGGACGACTGCTACTCGTCTTGGGTGCGCTGCTCGGTGCAGCATTGGCCGGCTTTGCGCTGGCGCCGGCATTCCTGCTGGCTACGGCGCTGCTCGTGCTCGTCGGGGTTGCCTATGCGGCGCTCCAAACGCTGTATAGCGCGTTGCTGCTGCGCCAGGCGGATCGGGCCATGTCAGGGCGGGTGATGAGCATCTGGCTGGTCACGATGGGGCTAACGCCGCTTTCGGCGCTCCCGGGGGGCGCATTGGCCGACCTGATGGGTGCCCGGCTGATGATGGCGGGGACCGGCGTGCTCGTGGTGCTGCTGGTACTCGTCTTCGCGCTGTTCAGCCCGACCGTGCGGCGCCTGGCCTAACGTCCGGCGTACCTCATCCCCCGGACTCCTAGGCTCCCCGCTTCGCAGGGGGACAGGGGGCAGCGTGCTGTGACCCTACGACTTGGCTCATGCCTACCCGTATCAGGTGCGAGGGTTCAGGTGAGGGAATGATTGCAGGGGACGGTGGCGGGGCTTTGCTAGAATGCTGGCTAGAGTGTCGCGCCCCGCACCTATCCCTTCAACGCAGCATTTGGGTGAAGGGAGGCGCGGCGGCGGCGGACGGTGCCGGTGGGCAAAGAGGTTCTTATCGTCGGCCGGGTGCTGCACGTCATCACCTCCCTCCACCACGGTGGGGCACAGCGTCATCTGCACATCCTGATGGCCGGCCAGCGCGCCGCGGGCTGGAGCGTTGACCTTGCCTACCTCAAGGACCCCTATCTCGTTAATCAATTCCAGAGCGTGGCCGAGCGCGTGATTGACCTGCACGCCCAGGCGACGGTCAGTCCCTTGGTGATCCCGCGCCTCATCCGACTGATTCGCGCCGGGCACTATGACGTGATCCATACCCATCTGCTCAAAGCCGATGCCTATGGCGCCGTCGCGGCGCGTCTGGCCGGCGGGGCGGTCCTGATCTCGTCGAAACACAATGACGAGGCCGTGCTGCGCCGACCGCTCGTCGGGACGATCCACGGCCGGTTGGCCCGGCTGACCGACCGCGTGATCGTACTCTCGGATCACGTCGGTCGCTACATGCGTGATCGTGGTCACGTCCCGTCCGGGCGTCTCCGCCGCGTCTACTACGGCATCACTCCCGATACCGGAGCGGCCACGGCAGCGGCGCGCGCGGCGGTCCGCGCCGAGTTCGGCGTGCCGGCGGAGGCGTCGCTACTGCTCACGATTGGGCGCTTGGACCCGCAGAAGGGGCACCTCGATCTGCTCGCCGCGCTGCGGCAGGCGGCGGCGGCGCTACCAACCGTCCAGCTCATCGTCGCCGGGGCACCGCAGCAAGCGTCCGCAGACTACGAGCAAGCCCTCCGCGCAGCGGCCGCCGCGCCGGAGCTGGCGGCGCGTGTTCACTGGGCCGGGCATCGCGACGACGTCCCGGCGCTCCTAGCCGCCTGTGACATCGTGGTGCAGCCATCGCATTGGGAGGGGTTCGGTTTGGTGCTCGTAGAAGCCATGGCCGCGCAACGGCCGGTGGTGGCGACGGCGGTTAGCGCCATTCCGGAGGTCGTCCGCGACGGCGAGACGGGACTGCTCGTGCCGCCGCACGATCCACACGCCCTCGCCCGTGCGCTGCTCCAGCTCTGCGGCGATCCGGAGCGGCGGGCGCGGCTGGGAGCGGCGGGAGCCGCTCGCGTGCAAGCCCACTTCACGGCCGAGCGCATGGTGCGCGAAACGCTCGCGGTATATGCCGAGGCGAGGGCGTCGTGAGCACCTCCGACGGCCGGCGACCACGAGTGTTGCAGGTGATGGAGGCGACCATCGGTGGCACGAAACGCCACCTCACGGAGTTGAGCATCGGGTTGCACCGTGCGGGCTACCGGATCGAGGTAGCCTGCCCGCCGGTGCGGGCCGAGGCGTTCGGGGACACCTCTTTCGTCAGCGACGTAGCGGATGCCGGCATACCGGTCCACCCGATCCCAATGCGCCGGGCCGTCTCGCCTGGGGCGGACCTGCTGGCAACGCTGCGCCTGGCCCGCCTGATGCGCCGCGGCCACTACGACATCGTCCACTGCCACAGTTCGAAGGCCGGGGTGATCGGCCGGGTTGCGGCTCGCCTCGCCGGCGCGCCGCGCGTCTGCTACACGCCGCACGGATTTTCGTATCTGATCCCCGGAGCGAGTAGCCGACGCTGGCTCTACCTGACCATCGAGCGTGTCTTGGGCCGATTCACGGACCGGCTCATTGCCGTCTCGCCATCGGAAGGGACGGAGGCCGTCCGGCGCGGGATTGTGCCGGCGGACCACGTCGCCGTGATCGAGAACGGCCTCGATCCGGACGAGCTACCGGGGCCGGCAGAGCGTGCCAAAGTCCGCGCCGAATACGGCTGGGAAGATGATGCCTTGGTCGTCGGGACCGTCGCCCGTCAGATGGCGCAGAAGGACCCGTTCACCTGGCTCCGTACCGCCGCCGCCGTGGCCCGGACCCATGACAAGGTGCGTTTCGTCTGGGTCAACGGCGGCGAGCTATTGGCGGCGAGTAAACGACTGGCGCAGACGCTGGGCCTGGGTGAGCGGATGATGTTCCTGCCCTACGTGCCGAATGCCTCGCGGCTAATGGCCGGCTTCGACGTGCTGATGCTGTCGTCGCGCTTCGAGGGATTGTCCTACGTGGTACTTGAAGCCATGGGCCTCGGCAAGCCGGTCGTCGCTACGGACGTGCTCGGCACGCGGGACGTGATCGAACACGGCAAGAACGGGCTGCTGGCTCCGCCGGGGGAGCCGCAGGCGCTGGCGGCTCGGCTGCGAGCAATGTTGGATCAACCGGATCGCGGCGCCGCGCTGGGCGCCCGTGCTCGTGCCACCATCACGGCGCGGTTCACCAAGGAGCGGATGGTTGCCCGCACTCGTGCGTTGTACGAGCAGTTGCTACAATGCCGGTGACGTGCTAGACAAAGAGTAGAGTAGTACGGACGGCCACTGACCATGTTGGGCCACATCGCCAACCGTTATCTTGGCGTACTGGTACTCGCCGATGCCGGGCTGACGGCTTTGGCACTGTGGCTGGCGGACGAAGCGCGACACCGACTGCCTTTCGGTGCCCCCGTTGCGCCCGGCTACTTTCTGGAGTGGCCCATTTACCTGGCCGCGGTACTGATCTGGCCGTTCTTCCTGCGCCTGCTCGGCGCCTACGACCCCCGCCGGATGCGCGGGTTCGGCGACGAGGTGCGGGCCATCGTACCGGCCGTGATTATCGCCACGGCCCTGCTGCCGGCATTCTTCTTCGCGTTCAAGTTTCAGTTCATCTCGCGCCTATTGGTCGGCTATTTCTTCCTGCTCAATCTCCTCTTCTTGCTCAACCTCCGCGTGGTCGGACGCCTCTTGCTCAATGCCCTCACCTCATCGGGAGTAGCGACCCGACGCTTGCTCGTGGTCGGAGCCGGACCGGTGGGGCAGGAAGTGGTGCGCCTCGTACAGGAGAACGCCTGGACCGGGCTGCGCGTCGCCGGTTTCGTGGACGACGATCCGGCCAAGTCGCACAGTACCGTCGCCGGTCATCCGGTGCTAGGCACGACCGACGATATTGTCGAGCTCGTGGAGTCGGAGCAGGCTGACGAGATCATCATTGCGCTGCCGGGGCGTGCCCATGCGCGGATTCTGCGGGTAGCGTTGGCGCTGGCAGCGGCGCCCGTGCGGGTGCGGATTGTGCCCGACCTGTTCGAGATTGTGTCCGTGCGGGCGCGGGTAGAGGATTTCTGGGGTATTCCGCTCATTGGTCTCCGCGACCCGGTCATCAGCGGCTTTGATCGGGCCGTGAAGCGGACGTTCGATCTGGTGCTGACGATCATCGCGCTGCCGCTGCTGCTCCCGGCCATCGCCGTGATCGCCATCATTATTCGGCTGTTCTCAAGCGGCCCTATTCTGGTGCGCTTGGAGCGCGTTGGCGAGAATGGCCGGCTGTTCTCGATGTGGAAGTTCCGGACGATGACGATGGGCGCCGAGCGCGACCGACGCTATAAACAGTCCAGAGATCCGCGGGTGACACCCGTAGGACGGTGGCTGCGGCGCTGGAGCCTCGACGAACTCCCGAACCTGTTCAACGTGCTACGCGGCGAGATGAGCCTAGTCGGTCCACGGCCGGAGCAACCGTGGATCGTCGAGCGATACGAGCCGTGGCAGCGCCAGCGGCTGGCGGTGCTGCCCGGTATTACCGGCTGGTGGCAGGTGAACGGGCGCAGCGACAATCCGCTGCACCTGAACGTCGAATACGATCTCTTCTACATCCAGAACTACTCACCACTGCTGGACCTGAAGATTCTGTGGAAAACGGTGTGGGTCGTATTCCGCGGCCAAGGTGCTTACTAGCGGGGACAGGCTCACCCTCGGCCCCGCTCCACTAATGAAAGTTGACAACTTGATTAGGTAGCGGGATGTAGCCCCCCTATGGCCGCCCCGCTGCGGCGGGGGGACGGGGATGGCCCCTCACCCTGGCCCTCTCCCAGAGGGCGAGGGGATTGGATTCCCGCGGGCGCGGGAATGACGGGGGAGAGGGGAGGGGTATGCTCAACGTAATGACGGAGCAGCAGCTATAGCACCGAGCGGCTCACGCATCAACTGCTTCCGCCGCGCTTAAGGCAGCCGGGCTTACGGAGTACCCGGTGGTGAGGGGTAGCTCGACGACCATCTCGGTGAACTGGCCGGGTGCGGAGTCGACGCGGATGGTGCCGCCGTGCTGGCGCACGATGTCGCTGGTGATGGCGAGGCCGAGGCCGGTGCCGCGGTCGGTGGGCTTGGTGGTGAAGAAGGGGTTGAAGATTTTCTCGGCAATATCGGGCGGGATGCCGTCGCCGTTGTCGCGGATGCGGATTTCGGCGTGGTCCGGGGTGCGCCGGGTGGCGATCCATAGCGTTGGGGAGTAGTGCTCGTCGGAGGCGGCGGCGGTGGCCCGCCGCTTCTCGTCGGTGGCATCGCAGGCATTGCTGACGATATTGAGGAAGACGCGCCCCAAGTCCTGGGGGACGACCGAGATTTCGCCCATCGCCGGGTCGAGGTCCTGCTGGATGTCGAGCTGGAAGTCCGAATCGGTGGCGCGGGCGCTGTGGTAGGCGAGGCGGACGTACTCGTCGAGCAGGTGGTTGAGATCGGTGGGTTGCTGATCGCCACCACCCCGGCCCATGGTCAACATGCCCTGCACGATGCTGTTGGCGCGCTCGCCGTGGGTGCGGATACGCTCTAGGTTGCCGGTCAGGTCGCCGGAGATTTCCTGGATGTAGTCTTGCTGATCCTCGTCGAGCTTCTCGCTCTCTTCATCGAGGACTTCTTGCAGCTCTTCGAGCAGTTCTTCCGAGGCTTCGGAGAAGTTCTTGACGAAGTTCAGGGGATTCTTGATCTCGTGGGCCACACCGGCGGTCAACTCACCGAGCGCCGCCAGCTTCTCGCGCAGGACGATCTGCTCCTGCGCTCGGTGGAGGTCGGCCAGGGTGCTCTCCAGCTGGTTGTTCTTGCCCTGAAGCTCTTCGGCCAGCTTTTCGACCAGGTTGAGGCGTTGGACTTCCAAGGCGTGGCGGCGGAACACCTCCAGGGCGGCGGCCATATCGGCGACTTCATCGCGTCCGCCGATCTCCACTCTGGCCTCCAGGTCGCCGCCGGCCATGCGACGCATCCAGTCGGAGAGCATCTGGAGCCGGCGGAGCAGCACGCGGCCGACGAAGAGCCAGGCAATGAGGAGGGCACCGCCGACACTGACGGCACTGATGGCCAGTAGGAGCGTGCGCCCGGTCAGGATGGCCTCGGTAGAGGCAGCGGTGGCCTCCTGAACACTGGCACTGGTTACGTTCACCAGCCCATTCACCTCGGCGACGAGGGTGAGGGCAATGTCGCGGTTGCGGGCGACAAGCTCTTCCTGAAGCCGGATCAGGCGCAGCTCCTGTTCGAGCAGATCGAACCCGTCCCCATCGCCGATGCCAAATGCGGACAGTTGGGTGATGAGCGGAGCAACCTCCGCATGGAGTGGCGAATCTTCGAGCGCGAGCAGGTTGCGCTCGATACGGCCGATAGCGGCCTCGAAACGTTCGCGCAGTGGCTCGACAAAGGGCGCCTCCGAGATGGCGAAGGCACTCTCCAGGAGGTGGATGGCAATGTTGGCGTCGGCTTGCAGCTCGGCCATGTGGCGGTAGTGCTCAAACTCGCGCTCCGAGAAATGCTCGTCGCGTGGCGCCGGCGGGGCACCGAGATCGCGGTAGCCGGTGACGGTGTAGAAGAGCTGATCGTCCACGGCCGGGATCACGACTTCGTCGAGGCTGATACGCAAGGCCTCCAGCTCCGTCCGCAGCGCTTCCCGGTGGGCGGTCAACTCGAAAAGCGCCTGCATCTCGTCCTCGACGGCATCAATGTTGAGCACGAGCGCGTTCACGTTGGCACGGATACGCTGGAAGCGTTCGCCTTGCTCCTGGCCGCGGCGCATCATCGCCTCTTGCGCCCGCGCCCCGATGCCGATTCCCAAGATGGATAGCTCTTTTTCGAGGCCCGCATAGGCCTCGCCAATGCTGGCAGAGACAAAGGAAAGCTGCGCGGGTGATCCGGCGGCCGTGAGGCGCGGTGCGGCGGCCACGAGGGTGCTGCTGTGCTGCGCCACACCGAACGCGGCTGCCAGCTCGGGGATACTGCCTTCATTGACCCGGCTCTGAGCGTCACCGACGCGGCTGAACGAAAACCAGCCGACAAGGCTGGCAGCGATAGTGAGGGCGACAGCCCCGCCGATGCCCGCGTAGAGCTGCACAGAGAGGCGGTAGCGGGTCTCCAGCAGCCGCTTGATCCAGCTGATCACTGCGCCATATCCCGCAGCGTTTCGATGGCGTGATAGCGGCCGTCGCGGCCGATCACGGTCAGGAAGACGGCATCCGAGCCTTGGTTGTCATCGTCCCCGTAGCGTAGCTCGAACTCGTCAAGGTCAATGACGTCGGTGCGGCGGAGGCTGTCGAGGAAGCAGGCGCGGCTGACCTCGCGGCCGCAGCGTTCGAGACTGGCGATGGCCAAGCGGCCGGCCAGATAGCCTTCGAGGGAGACAAACCCGGGCACGGCGTCGGGATGGTAGGCCGCGAGGGCGCGGTGGTAGGCGGCGACGACGGGGATCGAGCTATCGGTCGGGAAAGGCACGACCTGGGTCACTAAGACTCCGGCGCCGGCGGTGCCCAGCTCCCGCGCCAAGGCGTTGCTGCCCACGAACGAGACGGTCAGGAAGACCGGATTCAGTCCGGTATTCCGTGTCCAGGCGATCAGCGCCGCCACCGGCTCGTAGGCGCCAATGATAATCACGGCTTCGGGGTTGCCGCGGCGCAGGTCGAGCAGCGCGGCCTTGACGGCCGTGGTATTGCGTGGATACACCCCAATCGCCACCAGCTCCACGCTGGTGCCGCGGCGCCGCTCCAGCGCACGGAGCACGCCGCGGTAGCCGGCGCGACCGTAGGAGTCGTCCTGGTAGATGACGGCGATGCGTTCGATACCCAGGTCTGTGGTCAAGCGCGCGACCATTTCCTCGGTCTCTTGATAATAGGAGGCCCGTAGGTTGATGATGTTGCGCCACTCGGGGTCGCGCAGGAAGGCGGCGCCGGTGAACGGGGCCACATAGGGCACGCCGGTCTCCGCGGCGACAGGCGTGGCGGAGCGGGAGGTGGGGGTGCCGACGGCGCCGATCAGCGCAAAGACCCCTTCCTGCTTAATCAACTCCTGGGTGTTCTTGATGGCGGCTTCCGGTTCGTAGGCATCATCGCGGTACACTAGCTCCAACTGCCGGCCGTGGACGCCGCCGCGTTGGTTGGCTTCCTGGAAAGCGGCCAAAATACCGAGGTTCATGTTCTTGCCCAGCTCCTGGGCCGGGCCGCTGAAGGCAGCGGACTGGCCAAAGAGAATGCGCTCGGCCGAGACGCCCGGCCCCCACTCGAGCTGGGATTGGGCGTTGGGGGCGGTGGAGCGAGAAGCGGTCGTGGGCGCAGCCGGGGTGGCCGATGGCGTCACCTCAGTAGCCGGGATAGCGTCGCCGAGACCGGCGAACGGGAGCCAGCCGGCCAGGGTGGCGGCGACGATGAGCGCAATGGCGCCCCCGACACCGAGTACGAGCAGCAGGACGGTCGGCAGACGGAGTGCGGCCTTCATACCAACTCATTCGATGTGCGTGGTCAGGGTCAAATAGTTTCGCCCCTGCTCCCGCCGGTAGTGCAGCTCGTCCATCATCGTACGCACCAAGTGGATGCCGAGGCCCCCCACGGATCGCTCTTCGAGCGACGCTGCCGTGTCGGGGGCGGGAGCATCGTGCAGCGGGTCAAAGGGCCGACCATCGTCCGAGATTTCGACGGTGAGGGTATTCGCGTCCGAGGTCAGGGTGATATCGAACTCATGGATGCCTTCATCGTAGCCATGATTGATGATATTGATGCCCAGCTCCTCAAGCACCAAGTTGACCCGGAAGGTGAAAGCCGGCGGCCAGTCCTCCTGCTCCCCCAGGTCTTCGACGGCAGCAGTGATGCGCTCCAACTCATCGAGACTGGTCTTGAGCTTCAGCGACACCTGTGCGCTCATGCATCATTCTCACTGCGCCGGAACGTCAGGCAGGTGATGTCATCAGACTGCGGAGTTTCGCCGGCGAAAGCGTTGACCGCCTCAAAGATCGCCATAACCGCTTCCTGGGAATCCTTGAGAGGAGTCGTCGCAAAGATTTCGCACAGGCGCTCGACACCGAACTCTTCACCAGCGCCGTTCATGGCCTCGGTGACTCCGTCCGTGTAGAGAATGACGGTGTCGCCCGGTGCGAGGGTGATGGTGCGCTGCTGATAGGGGAGGTCGTCCATGACCCCGAGGGCAATCCCACCGGTCAGGGGGAGCAGCGTGGAGCTTCCGTCAGCATGGACGATCAGGGGAGTGTTATGTCCCCCGTTGGCATAGGTCAACTCGCCGGTCGCCGGATCGTACACGGCATAGAGGATGGTAACGAACATCGCGGTCTCGTTGTCCTCACAGAGTAGGTCATTGACCTCATGCAGCACGGCACCGGGCGCGCCCAGGCCAATAGCCGCACCCTTCAACAAGGTGCGGCTGGACATCATGAAGAGCGCGGCGGGCACCCCTTTGTCCGAAACATCTGCGACGGCGAGGCCGATCTGACCGCCCTCCAAACGCAGCACGTCGAAGAAATCGCCGCCTACGTTCCGGGCCGGGACCATGTGGCCGAAAACCTGGTAGCCGGGAGCCGCGGGAAACCGGGTAGGGAGAATGGACTGCTGTATCTTACTGGCAACATCAAGCTCGTTCTGCAACGCAACCAACTGGTCACGTGCAGCGAGCGCCGTGCGCCATTCCTCGAGATGGCGCAGCGTCCGGTCAATGGTGATCCGCAGGTCCTTGAAGTCAACCGGCTTGGTCACGAAGTCGAAGGCGCCACGATTCATCGCCGTGCGGATGTTCTCCATGTCGCCGTAGGCAGAGATGATGACGGAGCGGATGTTGGGATCGACCTTGGGGATCTGCTCCAGGAGGGTGAGGCCGTCCATCTGTGGCATGTTGATGTCCGAGAGGACCATATCCACATCATCTTCCTGGCGGAGCCGTTCGAGCGCTTCCACGCCGTTTTGGGCGAAGACGAACGTATAGCGGCCGGATCGAATGTTGCGCCGCATGCGTTGCAGCATGAGCGGCTGGAGGTCCGGCTCGTCGTCAACAACCAGGATCTTGTAAGGCTGGGCCATCATGCTCATCCCAACGCTGCTACAGGCGGCCCACTCGAGGGCTCCCGCGGAGCCGCTCCGGGGCCGAGCGAGGGGTAGTGCCGCTCAGTCTTTGAGGGCGGCGATTGCCTCGGCCAGAGAAGCATGCACTGGGATAATCTGGTCGAAACCGCTGATCTCGAAGACCTCGCGGATCGAGTTGGAAAGCGAGCAGACCGCAAACTTCGTGTCCTGTTGGCGAAGCTCCTTGGCGGCCAGCAGAATGACCCGTAGGCCGGCACTGCTGATGTAGGAGAGGCGCTCGAGGTCCAGGATCATCACCTTATCGCTCGCCTTGATGACGGTTTCCAAGGCATCCTGGAACTCACGGGCGTTGGTGCCATCAATGCGCCCGTCGGCCTTTGCAATCAAGGCCTCGTCTTGCCATTCCCACTCGTTGCTCAGTCCCATCGGTCTCGCCTCCTTATCGCCAAAGCCAGGATGGTGTGTGGAGCACTCCTGTGGTCACCGTTCACGGTGAGCCGGCCAAACCATGAACAGGCAGATAGCGCACACCTCCTCACAAGGCGCTACTTACCCGATCTCCTCGGACAGTACTGCACCGGCCCATGTCTTGGATGGTCGGGGCGGACTGCCGGCGCTCGCTTGGCAGGTGGCGGCCGCGAGCCGCTCGACCAAGCCGCCTGCCGCTCCTCCCTCGATGCTGCACCGCGGACATGATAGCAATGACAACGAGGGACCCGGCCGCGTCACCAGAACTCAAGGTCAACTCCTATGTTACAGAGTCAGGCACGATCAATGATAAGAGAACAAGAACAATCGCGCCAGGACGAGCAGACGACAACAGGGGGCAGTTGAGAAAATACCGCCTGACTCCTAGCAAGACTCGTCAGGAGAGTCAAGGATTTTTTCTCGGGGCCGGGCCAGGACAGCCGTCTCCCGGCAGTCGGCAGGGGAACAGCCCCGCAAGGCGGCAGCCTAGTGTTGCGGCGAGGCTGAGGCGAGGAAGGCAACGAAGTGCCGTTCGACCCGACCGGTGAACAGCATGGTCCCGATCACGACCAGCCAGACGAGGAAGGAGGCCCCAGTGACCGTGTGCAGCATGATGATGGCGTCTATCCAGATGAGCTGCAGCGCGATACCGATGATCGCCGTTACCGGGGCAATGCGTTTCAATGTAGCGCCGACCTTCCATTGATAGCGGGCGGCAACGATCAACGCTAACCCGCCCAGGGCGAAACCGGCCTTGCCGGTAAGCTCCCGGAGAGCGGCTGCCGTTTCCGTCGCCGGGCCTACGTCGGGTGCAAATGCCGCCAAGGCGACAGCACCGGCACCGGACACGGCCGTGAAGAGTCCCGAGGCAACGAAGAGGAGCGGCACCAGTGGCGTGCCTAGCCGCTGGCGAATGATCCATGTTCGGAGCAAGAACCAGGCGCCGGCGATCAACGTGACCCCGGCGATGAATCGCGCGGCACCGCCGATAGCGTAGAGGCCACTACTGTCCGAGATGGCGATGAGCGATTTGGCGAGCGTAGGGTGGTCGGCGGCAGCGGCAACGCGCCCAACAACCGCGACAACGGTAGCGACCGCGGTGATTATGAGCAGCAACCCGGCCCGGCGGGCCGCAGGGTCCGGCACCTTGCCACGTTCCATCGGCGCAACCCCCATGCAGCGAATATATGGGAAGTATATGGTGGATCGTGGCAAGTGGGAAGGTGAGGCTACTTGTAGTAGCCGGGCGTCCGGCGGCGGCTGGCGAAGAACTCGACCAGAGCCACGACGATCAGAGCACCGACGAAGGCCGGGACCACGCGGATACCGAACAGTGCCGGCCCCAAGTCGTTGATCACCGGGATGAGGGAACCGATGACGGCGCCGACGATACCGGCGCCAACAGCGCCGGCCTTGCCGTAGGGCAACTCGCCCGGCATGATCCGGTCGGCCAGCCAGCCGATCAGTCCGGCCACCAGCAACGTGAGCGCCAAGCCAATCGTCAGCCCAATGATTGGCGCGAGAACGACAAGACCGATCAAAACAGCAACGACAATGATGATGATCTGCCCCAGTGACATCGTGACCTCCTCATTCACTCAGCGGGCGTTCGTCGCGCGCGGCCGGCTGCTCGCGCACTGCCCGGCCGCACCTACTCCGTTAGACCGGCCGACCGCTGACCAAGTTTCCGCCAGTTTCGAAATATGGTCGTCGTGTCGGCAATCCCAAACCGCTGCAGCCTCTCCCTCGCTGTCCACCATCGTCAACCACTCCCCTCCCCGGCCACCTGAGGCCCTCAATCTGCTTCAGATTCAGGTTTCTCAAGTGCAAGATATTTATCCCGAATGCCTTCCTGTACATGCGGAGGCACGGGTACCTGCTTGATCCATCTCTCATCCGGTATCCAGCCCTCGAAGGACGAATAATAGGTGAAGAATGCTTCCCGAAGGGCCGTATCGGACAGCACCGGTAATCCCACTTCCTGTTCAAGGAACCGATACAGACAGACCGCGGCCAACTGATTTCCCGCTTCGGTCCAGTGGCCGTCTTTCTTGAATCTATATGGCGGCTGATAGAGGTACTCCCGTTGGTGATATTCCTTGACATAGTCACTAAAGCACTCATAAAGATTTATCACATCGAATTCTTCGCCCAGGATATTGGTTACACGCACATCATCTAGTCGAGGTAATATCACAATATAGAATTTTCCCCCGTTTTCCTCGACCGATTCCTTCCAGAGGTGAATTAACTGTTGGAAAACGACAACGGCATTTGCTACATCTTCGCTGTCCACACGTCCCTCATTGAAGTCGCTTTCAATGCCATCGGCTCTCGGAGAATGAACTCTCTTATCATATTCCATTTCTAGGCGCCATTCCACAAATTCCTTCTCCAAATTCTGGAGAAAGTTTCCTACTAGGAATGGGAGGCGCTGTCCAACGTCCAGGAGCAGATACACAACATGCAGCCTGGAAGAGAATCGAATCCACCATGAAGGCTGAATCGCTTCATTCCTCATCAACTCCCCTTTGTCGTCTAGGGAAAAAAGGTTCGTTTCATAGATGTTTCGCAGATCGTTGCTATTATACACGTAAAAGACGTAGTCTAGTTTCTCAGCATATCGGAAGCTCTTATAGTGAAGAAAAGACTGTCCCGTACCGTATCCATCTACTCCAAGGTTCAAGGTATTGAATGGTTTCTGGCTCAAATTCAACAGATAATCTAATGGTTCGCTAAATGCATATTGCGATGATACGCGGACATTCTCGGTGAAGGAATCTCCGAAAAAACCAATATTGTTCGCAGATTCAAGAACTATCTCACTGAAATCTCTGTGTTGCCTCATGCCAAGATTGTTCCAGTAATAACTGTGGTACAATCCGCTATCCGGATGTCTCGTCATACGGCGATAATTTTCAATGGTAGACCAGATTCTCATAGTGTTATAGTCGTAGTGAGATTCGGCAACATGTTGGTATTTAGGGTAGAAAAATCGCAGGAAGATTTCGCACAATAGTAGGGTAAGAAGACAGGAGGCAAGCAGAAGTGAGAGATTGGTTATTATCTTTCTTGCCGCCATGCCAACTACCCTCCGTTGCGTTAATCCGGTTCAAAGGTGCCCTTGTAATCAAGCCGCAGTGCCGGATCCTGGTCCGCCTTGCGGACGATGACGTTGCCCGCAACCAATAGATCAAGCTCCGTGCCCATTAAACAGCGGAACGCATCCTCCGGCGTGCAGACGATTGGCTCACCGCGCACGTTGAAGCTAGTGTTGACGAGCACAGGACAGCCAGTGAGCGACTTGAAGGCGGAGAGCAGCGCATGGTAGCGCGGGTTGGTGTCCGCGTGAACGGTCTGGACGCGCGCTGAATAGTCTACATGCGTGACGGCCGGGATGGTCGAGCGCGGCACGTTGAGCTTGTCGATTCCGAACAACGCCTGCTGCTCGTCAGTCATCGAGATGCGCTTGTCTAACGCGACATCGGCGACCAGTAGCATGTAGGGGCTATCGGTATCAAGCTCGAACCAGTCCGTAGCGTCCTCGCGCAGTACTGATGGCGCGAACGGCCTGAAGCTCTCGCGGTACTTGACCTTGAGATTGAGCGTCTTCTGCATCTCGGGGGAACGCGGGTCGGCGAGGATGGAGCGCGCACCGAGCGCCCGCGGCCCGAATTCCATGCGTCCCTGGAACCAGCCGACCGCCTGACCATCGGCGAGGGCAGCGGCGGTCGCTGCAATCGCCGCCTCGTCGGTCAACCGGCTAAAGGCGGCGCCGGCGCGCTTGAGGCGCGCCGCAATGGTGTCATCATCGAATTCGGGGCCGAGGTAGGCGCCGCGCATCGCGTCCCGCCCATTGTCCAGCACCCGGTCGGCCCCATGGTGCCCGTGCCAGGCAGCCAGCGCGGCGCCGAGTGCCCCGCCGGCATCCCCCGCGGCCGGCTGGACCCAGATGTCGTCGAACGCGCCCGACCTCAAGAGCTTGCCGTTGGCGACACAGTTGAGCGCCACGCCTCCCGCGAGACAGAGTTGACGCAGCTCCGCCTCTCTGGCCGCAGTCGTCGTCAGCCGACCGACGATCTCTTCGATGACCATCTGCACGGAGGCAGCGAGGTCCATATCCCGCTGGGTCAGCAGACTTTCGGGGTCCCGCGGCGGACCGCCGAACAGGTCCGCGAAACGCCCGTTGGTCATGGCAAGACCGGTGGCGTAATCGAAGTAACTCTGATCAATCCGGAAGCTACCATCAGCCTTCACATCAACCAGGTTATCGAAGATGCGTTGCGCGTACTTCGGCTCCCCGTAAGGTGCGAGACCCATCACCTTATACTCGCCGGAGTTGACCTTGAAACCGGTGTAGTACGTAAAGGCGGAATAGAGCAGGCCGAGAGAGTGGGGGAAGTGGATCTCCTTCTGCATCTTCAGCCGGTTTCCGTCGCCGATGCTCACGCTGGTCGTTGCCCACTCACCGACGCCGTCCATGGTGACGACGACCGCCTGCGCGAACGGCGACGGAAAGAACGCGCTCGCCGCATGGCTCTGGTGGTGCTCAGCGAACAGTAGCCTGGGGACAACCTCCCGAGCACCGAGTCGCTCGAGCTCCTTGCGTAGCATCCGCTTCTGAAACAGCTTCTGCTTGATCCAGAGTGGCATGGCGATGCGGAAGGAACGGAAGCCGCGCGGCGCGGTACCGATGTAGGTCTCCAGCAGACGCTCGAACTTCAGAAACGGTTTCTCGTAGAAGACGATGCTGGTGAGGTCATCAAGCTCGGCGCCGGCCTCATCCAGGCAATACTGCACCGCGTGGGCGGGAAACCGCGCATCGTGCTTGAGGCGCGAGAAGCGCTCCTCCTGCGCCGCGGCGACGATCTCACCGTCGCGCAGCAAAGCGGCGGCGCTGTCATGGTAGTAGGCAGAGAGACCAAGAATCAGCATGAAGCCGTGACCGATGCGGCCTAGAAAAGCGTATAGATGAACGGAGCGATGGCGGTGCTCTCGGTCAGCAGGATGAGGCCGCCGAGCAAGAGTGCCATGATCAGGATCGGCAATAACCAGTACTTCTTGCGGACTCTGAGAAAGAGCCAGAATTCCTTCAAGAAATCCATGCGTGCTCCTAGTCGGTTCAGAACTGGTGCCGCATGGGTTGCTCAAGAGGCGACGGCTTGTGCGCTACCCAGTAGGTGGTCGCGTCCGCGTCGCGTTTCAGCTGCAACGGATCGTAGCCGAACAGCCGCATCACCACGCCGGTGGGCACGATACAGGTCACGTAGAGCAGGAACAGGACGATCGGATTCACGACCCGGGAGAGGAGCAACCCGAGCCTGAACCACAGCAGGTTGGGCAGTGCGAGCCAAGCCGGCCGGGCCAGAGCCAACGCAATCAGCCCACCTCCAACCACCCAGAATATTGCGGAAAACGTGTCAACAGCCGGCGATACGCCATCCCAGAGCGAATGGGCGACCCTAATGCAGCCCAGCGCGGCGAGGACGCCGCCGACAGTCAGGCCGAAGGCCCGGTCGCTTGGGGGGGCCACATTAGTATGATCTGGGGAGGGCAACATAGCTTACGTTGCAACTCCACTGCTCAATTCGCGGCGGCGGTAAGTCGCCCGGGGGGCGCGGCTCTATCATACCGGACCGGCCCACTCCAACTCGGCGGAGCCGACGCGGACCGTGTCACCCTGCTGCACGCCGGCCTTGTTGAGGGCCGTAGTCACGCCGAGTTGATCGAAGCGCCGCTGGAGCCACTGCAAGGCCTCGTCGTTCTCCAGGTCGGTCATCGCCACCGTCCGTTCGACCGAGCGACCGGCGACGCGCCAGGCACCGTCCGGGTCGCGGCTGACGTCACTCACGTCGTCCAGGCCCGGCCCGGTAACCTCCGGGAGCACGACCGTCGTGGGGGCCGGCGCTTGCCATAGCTCGTGGAGGCGCGCCGCGACCGTTTGCAGCATGGGCCGGAGGCCTTGCCGTGTGGCCCCGGAGATGGCGAAGAACGGTGCGCCCAGGTCCGCCGCGGCAGCCGCCAGCCGCGGTACGTGCTCCGTGGCCATGGGCAAGTCGAGCTTATTGGCCGCCACGATCTGCGGCCGCTGGGCAAGCGCGGGGTTGTAGGCCGCCAGTTCCTCGTTGATTTCCCGGAAGTCCGCGACGGGATCGCTGCCGCTCCAACCGGAAGCGTCAACGACGTGAATCAGCAGCCGCGTGCGCTCCACGTGGCGCAGGAACTCGTGCCCTAGCCCGACGCCGCGATGCGCGCCCTCGATCAGCCCCGGGAGGTCGGCGACGACAATGCTCGTCTCGTCCACGGTCACAATGCCCAGCAGCGGCTCCAGGGTCGTGAAGGCATAGGCGGCGACTTTCGGCCGCGCGGCGCTAATGACCGAGAGGAGGGTGGACTTACCGGCATTGGGCTTGCCGACCAGACCAACGTCGGCCAAGAGCTTAAGCTCCAGATATAGCTCCCGCTCCTCGCCAGGCTCGCCTTTTTGGGCAAAGCGCGGCGCCTGGTTGGTGGCGGTGGCGAAGTGGGTGTTGCCCAAGCCACCGCGGCCGCCGCGGGCAACCATTACCCGCTGCGCCGGCTCGGCGAGGTCGGCTATCGCGTCCTTGCTACCGACCGGTCGGACGAGCGTGCCGACCGGCACCTTGATGGTCAGATCGGGACCGGCGGCGCCGTGCTGTCGCTGCTTGCTGCCGCGGCCGCCCGCCGCTGCCTTGTAGTGGCGACGACGCAGCGACCAGAGGGTATTGAGGCTGGTATCAGCCACCAGGTACACGCTGCCGCCGCGCCCGCCGTCGCCGCCGTCGGGGCCGCCGCGCGGCACGTACTTCTCGCGCCGAAAATGCATGGAGCCGTCGCCGCCATCGCCGGCCTTGACCCATAGCCGGGCCTCGTCACTGAACACGTCGGGAGTCTCCTCACCTCGCATACTGAGTATACGTGGAGGGAGAAGCCAGGGAAGTCAGAGAGGGGCGAACGGGTGTTCGCCCCTCATCATAGTGGCGGCAGCGTTGCCGCGCTCGACACCCGACCCGGACACTGGATCAGGCCAGATAACCGGCACGGAAGGCTTCGGCAACGGCATGCGGTGTGTGGGTAGCGCCGAGGACACCCCGCGCCTCGTCCAGCAGCTCCTCGACCTGAGAGCGGGGGATTTCCAGCCGCACAGCCACATCGCCGGTAGACCACCCGGCGGCTCGCTCCGCCAGTACCGCCAGCTGTGTCTTGGTCAGGGGCATGTATCCGTTGGCTCCGACTTCCGGCATTGTCATCACGCGCATGGCGCGATCCTCCCTTCTCGGCACAGAGCGTCGCGCTCGCGGAGACGCACCGCCTCCGGGGGTATCCGGCTTTCGTTACTTGTGCTGCGACGCTGGCCTCAGCTTCAGTATCCATACGCAAAAAAGAGCGCCCAGCCGGAGCCGACGTTGGCGTTGCTCGACCGGCTACCAGATAGAAGCGGCGGGGTGGGCGGCTCAGAGCGAGCAAATCTTGCGAACTCAAGATGAAGGCTCCATACTAGGGGCGGTGGCCGCGGAGCGTGTGATGGGCATGGCGCACGGTACGAGAGGCAGTGCCAACTCGATGCTCGTCGCACTGGGCGAGCGGTTGCGGGCAGCCCGTGCCCGCGCGCGGATTCCCGATCAGGCCGAGTGGGCGGCACCGCGCCGGCGGTCGGTGGGACGGCGGGGTATCGCCCGCGACGATCTCGTGGCCTACGTCGCCTATCGCTCCGGCCTGGAGCTGGACGGCTCGACGGTGGCTCGCTGGGAGTCCGGCCAGCACCGGCCGCGCCCGGCCCACATTCGGGCCGTCGTCGCGGCACTCGCCGACCTGGACGCCTTTGCGGGACCGGCCGACGCCGAAGCGATCCTCCAGCTCGCGCAAGCCGATACGGGCACTGCCCACGGCCGGCTGGACCTGTCCCAGTTGACCACGGTGAGCGGGTCGCGCCGCACACAGCCGACTATCGGAGTCTTGTTAGCCCTCGAACAGGGGGTGGTGGAGGCGAGCTACGTGCTGGCAGCGCCGACAACCGTGCTCGGCCGGGGGCGCGACGTGGAAGTATCCATTGCCGAGCTGTCGGTGGGTCGCCGGCACGCCGCCATTGACCGGCGGCCGGACTACACCTGGGTCCTGCGCGATCTCGGCAGCCGCACCGGCACCTGGCTCAATGGTGCGCTGCTGCTCAAGCCCACGCGCTTGCTCGCCGGTGATCTCATTCGCTTGGGCAACGCCGCCAGCTTCCGGTTCGAGCTGCGATCGTGGCCCGCCGCCGCGCCACCGGGTGAGCGTCGCAAGACTGACGGCGCGTGAACACTTCCATTCCGCCGCCATTGCAACCGGGCGCCGTGCTTGCGGAGCAGTTCGAGCTACGCGCGCTGATCGGTCGGGGCAGCACCGCGACCGTCTATCGCGCCTGGGACCGGCGGCGCGGCGCGGTGGTGGCGCTCAAGGTGGCGAGCTACGAGCCGGGCCGCGCTGGGCCGGAGATCGCGGCCCGCTGGGAGCGCGAAGCCGGGCTGCTCGAACGGCTGGACACGCCGCACATCGTTCGCTTCTACGGCCTCTATGACGACGCGCCCTCGCGGAGCCTGTTCCTCGCGCTGGAGTACGTCGCGGGCGAATCGCTCGCGTCGCGCCTGGCCCGCGACGGCGCACTGGGCTGGGAGGCGGCCGTTGACGTTGCGCTGGCCGTTGGCCGGGGGTTGACGTATGCCCACCAGTGGCTGATCCACCGCGACGTGAAGCCGGCCAACATTCTTCTCGGCCGGGACCGGCGCGTGGCGCTCACCGACTTCGGCGTGGCCAAGGACCTGGTCAGCGGAGCGACGGGCAGCACCATCGCCGGGACCGGTCGCTACATGGCCCCGGAGCAGCGCCAGGGCGCACCGGTTGACGGCCGGACCGACGTCTTCGCCTTGGGCCTGGTGCTCGCGGAGATGCTGCTCGGAGAGCACCCCTGGGAAGCGCTCCTGACGGCGCAGCCGGAGGCCGTATCGTCGTCAGCCGTCGTCTTGCCCGACCTGCCGGCGCCCTCGGTCGTGGCGGACCGGCTGCGAGCGGCGGTGGATTGTGCTACGCAGCCCGACCCGGCGGCGCGCTATGCGAGCATGGCTGCCTTCGTCAGCGATCTGGAGGCGATTGCGGCGCTGGCGCCGCGGCAGCAAGCAGCGGTTGCCCCGGCCGCGCCGCGCCGGTGGTGGTCGGCACGTCCTCCCCGCTGGGCAGCGGCGCTCGGCGGCGCGGCGGCACTCGCCGCGCTGGCTTGGAGCCTCGTGGTATTCGCTAGGCCGGGGGAGCCACCTCCGGCGCCCACCCCGGCGGCGACAACGATGATAGCCCGCCTGGCGGCTCCTACGGTGCCGCCAATTCCTGTTCCTACCGCCACGCTGGCCCCTATCATTACGCCAGCCCCCACGGCGACAGCGGTTCCTATACCAACGCCGGCTCTTACGGCAACCGCTATCCCCACCATCGAGCCGGCGGACTATCTTGGCCAGGGCGATGCCTACAACTGCGGCGATTTTGCGACGCAGGCGCAGGCACAGGCGGTGCTCCGCGCCGATCTCTCCGATCCCAACCGGCTCGACGGGAATAGAGATGGCGTTGCCTGTACAGACCGGCCGGCACCCAAGGACCTGATCCCGGTCGCGCGGAGGTAGGTACCGTAGGGAAGCGAATGGTCACGAGCAGGGCAGGTATGGTACACTGGTGTGTGTGGTCTTGGTTCAGAGCATTCGTACAGTCCTCAGCAGAGTCTCTTCTTACTGCCCGCGCACCGCGCACGCCGGCCCAACGATGAGACCCCCGCTCTAGGGCAGCCACGCGCGCACTGACCCCCGACCGACATCGCCAAGACGAGTCCGCGCTGTGTGCCTCGATTGGGAGCGCCCAGTGCCCGGACCATTAAGTAGCTGGCACGAGAGACCAGCAGGAGGATACTGCACTTGAACACTGGAACTATCGTCCGCATCATTTACGACCGCGGGTTTGGCTTCATCCGTCAGGAGGATGGCGAGGAAGTCTTCTTCCACGCCTCCGGGATGGCTTCCACTCCCTTCGACAGCTTGCAGGAGGGAGTGGGCGTGAGCTTTGACCTGGAAGAGGACAGCCGCGGCCGCGGCATGCGTGCGGTCAACGTCGAGCTGACCGGGTAACCGGGCGCGGGGATACCCCGCACCGAGCAATACCGGAGCACGACGTATCGGAGAAGCGCGGGCCTGGTGCAGGTGACTGCACCAGGTTCTTTGTTTAAGCGGCCGAGAGTGACGGACAATACCGGCCCCCCGGCTGACGGCTGATAGCTGATCGCTGCTCTGGTATACTGCGGGGAGAGTTGAATAGTCGCAAAGGCTGCGAACAGGGCGAGTACGCTCTAGGGCGCGATGTCAGCGAGCCGCCTGCCGGTGTGACGGCGGTGATCGAGCCGGAGCGGAATGGGCCTGGGAGCTGCGCCCCGAACCTGTCGGCCCGTGGAGTGGGCCGGCGGCAGTAGGCAGCGACGGAATGCGCCTCCGTTACCACGGGCGCCGGGCATCGAGCCGAGACCAACGGCTCCGTGCCCAGTGAGTGGAGCGTCTGCGCTGATGACGTGAGGCGCTCAAGCTGGGTGGCACCACGGAGGTTGTAGGCCTCTCGTCCCAGAGGGACGGGAGGTTTTTTTGTTGGCCGGCCGGAGGAAGGTCGAGGCGAAGCGAGACGATGAGCATAGCAACGGTTGAGCCGCCACCACAGGCCGAGCGCCAGCGCGTGCGCCGGCCGCACTATACGCCGACGCTGGCCGCGGCGCAGGAGATGGCGCGGCGCGGGAATCTCATTCCGGTTGGCCGCACGATCTTGGCGGACATGGAGACACCGGTTTCGGCGTATCGCAAGATTGCCCGCGGCCGCTATTCCTTCCTGCTGGAGAGCGTGGAGGGCGGGGAGCGCGTCGGGCGCTACTCATTCATCGGCTGCGACCCCTCGTTTGCGCTGCGCTTCCATGAAGGCCAAGCGCACATGCGCCGGTTCGACTCCCTGGGGGGCAGCGCCACAGAGAAGCGGTCCTATACCGACCCGCTCGATCTGATCCGCGACCTGCTGCACGACCGCACGCAGGTCACAGTGCCGGGGCTGCCGCGCTTTGTCGGTGGTCTGGTCGGCTACATTGGCTATGAGACCGTCTGCGCCTTCGAGCGGCTGCCGGTGGCTCCGACGGACGATCTCCAGGTTCCGAACGGCCTGCTGCTGGGCGTAGACAGCCTGGTGGCCTTCGACCACGTTCAACACGCTATGCACGTGATCGCGCTGGCCGACACCGAGCGGACCGACGGCGACGTGCGCGCCGCCTACCGGCAGGCCACGGACCGGATCGAGACGCTTATCAGCCGACTCCACGGCCCGGCGCCGCCGCTCCCAGTCCCCCCCTCTCCACAAGTGGAGAGGGGGCAGGGGGGTGAGGCCCGCCCCTCACCCCCGCTGCCCGGTGTGCCGCTGGCCAGCGCCCCCCGCGTTGTGGCCAACATGTCGGAGATGGACTTCCTCGACATCGTTGCCCGGGGAAAGGAGTACGTGGCGGCGGGCGACATCATCCAAGTGGTGCCTAGCCAGCGGCTCTCGCGGCGGCTGGACGCTACGCCGTTCAACGTCTACCGCGCTTTACGGATGGTGAATCCCTCCTCGTACATGTACTACCTCCACCTAGACGACATGTACCTCGTGGGGGCATCGCCGGAGACCATGGTGCAGGTGGAGGACGGCTACGTGCGGACGCGACCGATTGCCGGCACCCGTGCGCGCGGCGCAACGCCGGAGGAAGATCAAGCGCTCGCTGAGGAGCTACTGGGTGACGAGAAGGAGCGCGCCGAGCACATCATGCTGGTGGACCTCTTCCGCAACGACCTTGGGCGTGTCTGCCGCATCGGGTCGGTACATGTGCCCGATCTGATGTTCATCGAGCGGTACTCCCACGTCATGCATATCGTCTCCCGCGTGGAGGGCGAGCTTGCGGCGGGTAAGTCCGGGCTGGACGCGCTGCGGTCGTGCTTTCCGCACGGCACCGTTTCGGGCGCCCCGAAAATCCGGGCCATGGAGATCATCGCCGAGCTAGAGCCGACGCACCGCGGCCCCTACGCGGGAGCGGTCGGCTACTTCGGCTACGATGGCAACCTGGATACCGCTATTGCCATCCGTACCTTGCTGATTAAGGATGGGATCGCCTACGTTCAAGCCGGCAGCGGCGTGGTCGCGGACTCGGTGCCGGCGCTGGAATATCAGGAGTCGCTGAACAAGGCAGCGGCGCTGCTGCGGGCACTCGACCTCGCAGACGACCTCGAACAGGACGGTGGGGTAGCATGATCCTGGTACTCGATAACTACGATTCGTTCACGTACAACCTCGTGCAATATCTCGGCGAGCTAGGGGAAACGGTCGAGGTCTACCGCAACGACGCAATCACCGTTGACGAGGTGGCGGCGCTACAACCGGAGGCCATCGTGGTCTCGCCGGGACCTTGCACGCCGCACGAGGCGGGCATCTCGACGCCGCTCGTCCGGGAACTGGGGCCGCGCATTCCGCTGCTCGGCGTCTGCCTCGGCCACCAAGCCATCGGCGCGGCCTTCGGCGGGAACATCGTGCGCGCCGGTGAGCTGATGCACGGCAAGTCGTCCGACATCCATCACGACGGGCATGGTGTGTTCCTGGACCTGCCGAATCCGTTCGAGGCGATTCGCTACCATTCGCTGGTGATCGAGCGCGACACGGTGCCGGCGAGCCTGGCCATCACGGCCGAGACCAAGAACGGGCTGATTATGGGCGTGCGCCACCGCGAGCACCCCATCGAGGGAGTACAGTTCCACCCCGAATCGATCATGACGGCCGTTGGCAAAGACTTGCTCCGCAACTTCCTGGCGCAGGCGCGAGCTTGGCAGTCCTCACCCCCGGCCCCCTCTCCATCGCCGAGCGATAGAGATGGGGAGTAGATTCCCGCTTTCGCGGGAATGACGGGGAGGAAGCATGGCAGCAACGTGAAGGAGACGAAAAGCGATGATTCAAGAGGCCATCTCCCGCCTGGTGGCGGGCGAATCGCTATCCCAGGAAGAGGCGGCCGCGGCCATGACCGAGATCATGGACGGCACGCCGACGCCGGCGCAGTTCGGCGCGTTTGTCACGGTGCTGCGGCTCAAGGGTGAAACCGTAGATGAGATTGCCGGCTGCGCGTCCATCATGCGGGAGCGCGCCCGGCAGGTCACGCCGTCGGTGCCGGTGATTGACACCTGCGGGACCGGTGGCGTGGGGGCCGGTCACTTCAACGTGTCAACGGCGGCGGCGTTTGTCGTCGCCGGGGCCGGTCAGGCGGTCGCCAAGCACGGCAACCGCGGCGTGACCAGGGAATGCGGCAGCGCCGACGTGCTGGATGCGCTCGGCACGCCGATCGAGCTGCCGCCGGCGGCGGTGGCGCAGTGCCTGGAGGAGGCCGGTTTCGGCTTTATGTTTGCACCGGCCTATCATCCGGCAATGAAGTTTGCGACGCCGCTGCGCCGCGAGATCGGTATTCGGACCGTCTTCAATATCCTCGGTCCGCTCACCAACCCGGCCGGGGCGCGCGCGCAGGTGCTCGGCGTCGGAGACGCGGGCATCGCCGAGCGGATGGCGGCGGCTCTCGGTCGGCTCGGTATCGAGCACGCGCTCGTCGTGCATGGCGACGACGGACTGGACGAGTTGAGCATCAGCGGGCCTTCGACCGTCCACGAGTTGTCAGGGTCGTCCGTCGAGACGTACCGCATCGAGCCGGAGGAGGTGGGCCTTGAGGGGGCACCGCTGGCGGCGATCCGGGGCGGCAATCCGCAAGAAAACGCCGCCGTCTTGCGGCAGGTGCTCATGGGTGATTCTGGCCCGAAGCGGGACATTGTGCTGCTCAACAGCGCGGCGGCGTTGGTCGCGGCGGATCGCGCGGCGGACTTGCGCGAGGGCGTCGCGCTCGCGGCCACCTCGATTGACAGCGGCGCGGCCAATGTTGCGCTCGACAACTACATCGCCGTGAGCCAGCGCGTGGGTGGGGAGGCGGGGTAGCGCCGGGACCGGCCCCCCTATGGTCCTCCCGCTGCGCAGGGGGACGGGCGCGGCAGACTGTGGGCCACTGCGACTCGGCCCTTACCTATCGCCGTCAGAAGGTGCGCCGAGGCGGAGGAGACGACAGCACGATGGCGAGTATCCTGGACACGATTATTGCGGAGAAGCGGCGCGAAGTGCAGGCACGGGAGCAGGAACTGCCCCGGCAGGAACTGATGGCGCAGGCTGCGCGCGCGCCGCAGGCCCGGTCGCTCGCGGCGGCGCTGCGACCGCCGCAAGCGCCGGCCGCCAGGAAGCCCAGGCTGATCGCCGAGATCAAGCGCCGGTCGCCATCCGCCGGAGCGATTGTGGAGAACCTCGACGTGGCGACGACCGTGCGGGCTTACGAGCAGGCCGGGGCGGCGGCAATCTCCGTGCTCACCGATGAGCAATTCTTCGGTGGCTCGCTCGGTGACCTCGCTGCCGCCCACGCGGCGACCAGGCTGCCGATCCTCCGCAAAGACTTCACCGTCAGCACGTATCAGGTTTTCGAGGCCCGGGCGACCGGGGCCGATGCGATTCTCGTGATCGTGGCAGCCACGGATGAAGCCGACATCACCAATTATGTCGAATGCGCCGAGGGGCTCGGTATGGACACCATCGTGGAGGTCCACACCGCAGACGAGCTGAGGGTGGCGCGGCGGGCCGGCGCAAAGATCATCGGCATCAACAACCGCGACCTGCAAACGTTCCGCGTGGACCTAGCTACGACGGCCGAGCTGGCGGCGATGGTCCCGCCGGAGACGATCATTGTCAGCGAGAGCGGTATCCACACGGCCGCCGACGTGCAGAGGGTCTATGACTCCGGCGCCGACGCCATTCTCGTCGGTGAGGCGCTGCTGGCCAAGCGCGTTGATCCAGCGGCGAAAATCCGCGAGCTTCTAGGATGATCGTCAAAATCTGCGGCCTGCGCACTCTGCCAGCGGCGACGGCGGCGGTCGAGGCCGGCGCCGACCTGCTGGGGTTCAACTTCGTGCCTTCTTCGCACCGCTGCATCAGCCCGGAGGCGGCACGGGATATTATCGGGGCGCTCCCGGGGCGCGTGCAAACGGTCGGCATCTTCGTCAATCCGACCTTGGCGCAGGTGCAGGCGACGTTCCAGTGCAGCGGCCTCGATTGGGTCCAGCTCAGCGGCACCGAAACACCGGAGTTCTGCGCGGCGGTAGCGCAGCCGGTCATCAAGACCGTGCGGCTGTCGGAGCGGCCACCGGCGAGCGAGGCGCGCCCCAGCGAGTACGATGTAGACCTGCTTCTTGCCGACGCCGCCGTGCCCGGCTCGTGGGGTGGCAGTGGCGAGGTCAGCGACTGGCAGGCGGCGGGGCGGTTAGCGCAGCGGCGCCGGCTGTTGCTGGCCGGCGGTCTCCATGCCGGCAACGTGGCGGCGGCCATCCGCGCGGTGCGGCCGGCGGGCGTGGACGTAGCGAGCGGAATCGAGACGGACGGACGGGAAGATCCGGCAAAGATCAGGGCCTTTGTCGCCGCGGCGCGAGCGGCGGGGTGACTGGCCCCCACCCGGCCTCCCCCGTGCTGACGCACAGGGGAGGAGAGCACCGCCTCCCTGCGGAGCGGTGGGGCCATAGGGGGCCGAGGAAGGGTACGATGGCAATGACGGCAGTGGCGGCGGAGATAGCGCGGACCGAGACCGGATCAGCGGGGCGTTTCGGCCCTTACGGCGGGCAGTTTGTGCCGGAGACGCTGATGCCGGCGCTCGAGGAGCTGACGGCAGCCTACGAGGGGATTCAGCAAGACGACACGTTCAACGCGACCCTCGACGACCTCCTGCACCACTACGTCGGCCGGCCGACGACTCTGTATCACGCCGAGCGGCTTTCCGCCAGTATCGGCGGCGCGCAGATTTGGCTCAAGCGCGAGGACCTGGCGCACACGGGCGCACACAAGATCAATAGCGCGCTGGCGCAGGGACTGCTGGCCCAGCGCATGGGCAAGCCCCGCATTATCTGTGAGACGGGCGCCGGGCAGCACGGGGTGGCCACCGCGACGGTGTGCGCGATGCTCGGCCTGGAGTGCGTGGTGTACATGGGCGAGGTGGACATCCACCGGCAGGCGCTGAACGTCTTCCGAATGAAGCTGCTGGGCGCTGAGGTGCGTACCGTGACCACCGGCAGCAAGACCCTCAAGGACGCGATTAACGAGGCCATCCGGGATTGGGTCACGAACGTGCGGACCACGCACTATCTGATCGGCTCGGTGGTCGGTCCCCACCCCTATCCGACGATGGTACGCGATTTCCAGAGCGTGATCGGCAAAGAAGCGCGCGCCCAGTGCCTCGAACGGATGGGGCGGCTGCCGCAGGCGGTGCTGGCCTGCGTCGGTGGCGGCTCGAACGCCATCGGCATCTTCCATCCGTTCGTCGGAGACTCCGCGGTGGAGTTGATCGGTGTTGAGGCCGCCGGCCGGGGCCTGGATACCGGCGAATTCGCCGCCTCGCTCACGGCCGGCCGGCCGGGCGTCTTGCACGGCTCGTACAGCTATCTCTTGCAGGACGAGCACGGGCAGGTGGAGGAAGCGCACAGCATCTCGGCGGGACTCGACTACCCCGGCGTCGGCCCGGAGCACAGCCTGTACCGCGATACGGGCCGCGCGCGCTACGTGGGGGTGACCGATGCCGAGGCCATGGAGGGCGTGCAGCAGCTTTCCCGGAGCGAGGGGATCATTCCGGCGCTAGAGCCGGCGCACGCGATCCACTACGCCATACAGCTCGCCCGCGAGCGTGACCCCGCCGACGCGCTCGTGGTCAATCTCTCCGGTCGCGGCGACAAGGATATGACCACGATTGCCGAGCGTATCGGGGTCTCGCTGTAGCCAGCGGCCTATGGCCGGTTTTTTAGCCACAGAGCACACAGAGAGCACACAGATGGAGCACTGCAGCGTACCAGGTGGTCGTGATTGCTATGAAGGTAGGCTGTCCGGCGTCCTGGAATGACGGTGCTGGCTTCCGCCGCAATGACGCTCTCTGGCTGACGGCTGATAGCCGAGGTGCGCGGCTGTGCTAGGATGGTGTGCCCAGGAAGGAGCACCGTATGCGAGAGATTATGCTCGGCGACAGCGGGATACGGACATCGCAACTGGCCATCGGCACGGGTACGGTCGGCTGGGCCGGTAGCTCAAACCAGACCCGGCTCGGCTTCGATGAGTGCGTCGAGCTGCTGTGCTATGCCTACGACCGCGGCGTGGCCTTCTGGGACGTGGCCGATCAGTATGGCTCGCATCCGCAGACTGCCGCTGCGCTCCGTGACGTCGGGCGCGAGAATGTTGTCGTCACCAGCAAGACCACCTCCCGCACCGGCCCCACCGTGACGGCCGACATCGAGCGCTTCTGCCGCGAGCTGGACACGGACTACGTGGACATCGTGCTGCTGCACTGCCTGACGGAAGCGGATTGGACGAGCCGGTATGCCGACTCGATGGAGGCGTTGAGTCGTGCTCAGGAGCGCGGTCTGGTGCGGGCCGTCGGCGTGTCGTGCCACGATTTTGGTGCCTTCCGCACCGCGGCTGTTAGCCCCTGGGTGGAGGTGGTGCTGGCACGCATCAACTACGCCGGCTTGCAGATGGACGCGCCACCGCCGGACGTGGTGCCCGTCATCGAGCAGATGCACGCCGCCGGCAAGGGCGTGTACGGCATGAAGGTCGTCGGCTGCGGCCAGCTTGCCCACGACGTGCGCGGGGCTCTATGCTACGTGCTGGAGCTTGGCTGCGTGGACGCTATCGTGCTCGGCATGGAAAGCCTCGACGAGATTGACGAGAACGTCGAGCTGATGGAAGAGCTATCCCTCGTGCCGGCGTAGCGCACGTCGGCACAGTGGCGGGTACTCTATCTGGCCCCCTCCCTAGCCCTCCCCCGTTGCGACGGGGGAGGGGATGTGCTCCCGGCTAACAAGTGTTAGCTGGTGCGTTCCGGTGGCGGTTGAGCGGCTAGGAGCTTGCGCGTGGCGGCCACGTCCGCGCTAATCTGCCGTCGTAGCTCTTCCGGGCCGGCGAATGGCCGCTCACCGCGCAGGTACGCGACGAAGTGCAGGCGCACCTCCTGGCCGTAGAGGTCGCCGGCAAAGTCGAGCAGGTGGGCCTCGATGACGTGGCGACGGCCAGCGAAGGTGGGGCGCACGCCCAAGTTGGCAGCCGCCGGATACCACGTGCGCCGGGTGCTCAATGGCTGTAGCTCGACCCAACCGGCGCAGACGCCATCGGCCGGCAGGGCGGGGCGAGCGGCCAGCGGAGCCAGGTTGATCGTCGGGAATCCCAGCAACCGGCCGCGCCGGTCGCCTTCGGCCACCCGCCCATGCAGTGACGGCGGCCGTCCCAGCAATCCCGCCGCCCGCGAGACCTCACCCGCCGCGAGCAAGGCGCGTATTTCGGTGCTCCGCACGGCTTGGCCGGCGACGTGCGCGGGCTGAATACTCTCTACGGCGAATCCCTGTTCTTGCCCGATGGTTCGCAGCCTGGCCTCGTCGCCGGTGCGATCCCGGCCCAGCACAAAGCCGGGGCCGATGACGACGGCGCGGACGCGCAGCACCGACGCCAGGGATCGGAAGAACGCCTCAGGTGTCAGCCGGGCGCTCGTGCTGCTGAAGCGCCATACCACCGCAAGCTCCGTTCCCGCGCGGGCGAGCAGCCAGAGCTTCTCCGGTAGGGTCGTGAGCTGGCTGAGGCGCACTTCCGGGCGCAGGATCGTGAGGGGGTGCGGGTCGAGCAGCACCACGGCGGGCACGAGGCCGCGCCGCTGGGCAGACGCGATAACCGCGTCAAGCAGCGCATAGTGGCCGAGATGCACCCCATCGAACTTGCCGATGGTGACCACTACCTCCGGCGCGTCCGACGACGGTGCCGGCGGCGCGAGGGGATCGAGGTGTATGACTTGCATCTACAGAGACGTTGCGAGGTGATCGTGCGGACCTTACCCCACAACCTTGCGCGGGCGCCAGCAATCCCGCTGCGGATCGTAGGCCGCAATGGCAATCAGCCGGCCCTCGGCATCGAGTACACACACGGGGTCGTCGGTGCGGGCTGCCGCTGGTACGTCTGGAAGCAGGTGGGCCGAGGCGACAGGCTGGCCCTGCCGCAGCAGGGTGCCACCTTGCGGGGTGACGGTCAGGGCCGGGAGGTGCGCCAACGCGGCGGTCGGTGCCACCAGGAGTGAGTGCCAGGTGCAGCGGGCGGCATGGTGCTCCAAGTCTGCCAGCGCGGTCGCCGCGGCGAGGGAGAAACCGCCGGACCGGGTGCGAACGAGGCCGGTGAGGTGCCCGCCGCAGCCGAGCGCCGCCCCCAAATCGCGGGCGAGCGAGCGGATATACGTCCCCGGACCGCAGGTAACCTCCAGCGTGAGGTCCGGCGCTTGCCAGCCCAGGACGGTAAGACGGGCAATCCGCACTTGTCGCGCCGGCAGCTCGACCGCAGCGCCCCGGCGGGCCAGATCGTAGGCACGCCGGCCGCCGACCTGCACCGCCGAAAACGCCGGCGGACGCTGCGCGATCTCGCCGACGAACTGCGGCAGCGTCGCCGCGATGTCGGCCCGGCCGACGGCGAGCGGCCGGGTTGCCGTCACGGTGCCCTCGGCATCGTCCGTGGTCGTCGTGCTGCCCAGACGGATCGTGGCCCGGTAGACCTTCTCCCCGCTGGCGACATATTCCAGCAAGCGGGTGGCCGGACCGAGCGCGAGCACGAGCACGCCGGTGGCCAGGGGATCGAGCGTGCCGGCGTGACCGACGCGCCGCACGCCGGTCAGCCGGCGGGCCCGCGCTACGACGTCGTGGGAGGTCGGGCCGCGCGGCTTGGCGAGGTTGAGGAAGCCGGCGACCGGCGTCGGGTCCGGCAAGTGTGCTCTACTCCGGCCGCTCCGCTGCCGGCTCACCGTCTCCAGCAGCGGGCGGCGGCGCGACCTCCCGGATCAACTGCAAGACCCGGTCGCCCTCCGCGAGCGAGTGATCCAGCGCAAAGCGTAGCTCCGGCGCATAGCGCAGGGGCAGGCGAGTGGCGCATTCGCTCCGCAGCCAGCCGGCGGCGTGGGTGAGCATGGCCATCGTCTCGCGCTGCTCTTCCTCGTCGCCCAGCACACTCACGCGGACCGTCGCGTAACGCAGATCGGACGAGACATCAACGCGCGTGATGGACACGAAGCCGAGGCGCGGGTCGCGGGCCTCGTTGCGGAGCAGGTCGCTCAAGAACTCGACGAGGAGCGAGGCGAGCCGCTGGCGGCGATATGGTCGGGGCATGGTCGTTGTCCGTGGCGTACTCAGGCGGCGGCACGGCCGTAAATCTCGATCACGTCGCCGTTCTGTGGATCGGCGAAGTTCTCGAGGCCGATACCGCACTCGTACCCCTCTTCCACAGTGTCCACGTCGTCCTTGAAGCGCCGCAGCGAGGCGACCCGTCCGTTGTACACTTCCGCATCCCGACGCACGACGCGCGCGCGGGCACCCTGCCGGATGAGGCCGTCTTGGACGTAGCAACCGACGACGGAACGGGCACGGCTGGCGCGGAAGATGGCGCGGATTTCGGCGTGGCCGAGGACGACCTCGCGCACTTCCGGCTCGACCAAGGCCCGCAAGGTCTGCTCCACATCTTCAAGTAAGTTGTAGATCACGTTGTACGAGCGGACCAGCACGTCTTGCTGGTCCGCCAACCGCCGGACCGGTGCCGGGGTCTGGGTATTGAAGGCGAGAATAACGCCGTCGGAGGCCGCGGCGAGGTTGACATCGCCCTCGGTGATTCTCCCGACGGCGCCGTAGAGGATGTGGACTTTCGCCTCGTCCGTTTCGAGCTTGGCCAGGGCGGCTTGGATCGCTTCGAGCGAGCCGTGAACGTCGGCCTTGAGCACCACCGGCAGCTCCTGCGCCTGGTCGGGGCTTAACTGCGCCAAGAGGTCTTCGATACTGCGCCGGGGGGCCTCGGGCGCTCGCTGCTGTCGCGCCTCCTTGCGAGCCGCAGTGACGGCCCGGACCGCGCGATCATTCTCGATGATCTCCAGGCGATCACCCGGATTGGGTAGCTCGTTCCATCCCAGGACCTCCACCGGCTGCGCGGGGTCGGCGGAGCGCAGGCGGCGACCATGCTCATCGAGCAGAGCCCGGACGCGGCCACCGGCCTCGCCGGCGACGGCATGGTCGCCGACGTGCAGGGTCCCGCTGGCGATGATGACGGTGGCCACCGGACCTTGGCTGCGGTCCAGCCGCGTCTCGATGACGGTGCCCTCGGCCGGCCCGTCCGGGGTGGCACGCAACTCCTCCAACTCGGCGACCAAGTTCACCATCTCCAAGAGGTCATCGAGACCCTCATGGGTGGTGGCCGACACCGGCACAGCCACCACGTCACCGCCATAGTCCTCGACCACCACCTCATGCTCCGTGAGCTGTTGCCGCAGGCGGTCCGGGTCGGCGCTGGGCAGGTCAATCTTGTTCATGGCGATGAGGAAGGGGGTCTTGGCAGCCCGGAGGTGCGAAATCGCCTCCACGGTCTGCGGCTGTACGCCGTCGTCGGCAGCCACGACCAAGATCGCCAAGTCGGTAACGGCCGCGCCGCGCGCGCGCAGCGCCGTGAACGCCTCGTGACCCGGCGTGTCGAGGAACGTGATCGTCCGGTCATCGTGCTCGACCTGATAGGCGCCGATATGCTGCGTGATGCCCCCGGCTTCACCGGTAGCGACCTGGGACTCGCGCAGGGCGTCGAGGATGGAGGTCTTGCCGTGATCCACGTGCCCCATCACGGCCACGACCGGCGGCCGCGGCGGGAGGTCCGTATCCGTATCCGGCTCCGGCTCGGCCGGCTCCGGCGGCGCCTCCGCTGGGGCGGTGGTAGCCGCAGTGGCCGCGCCGTTGGCGGCGTCGGCTTCCTCGACCCGGAAGCCAAGGTTGCGGGCCACGAGCGAGGCCGCCGCGCGGTCCAGCTCGCGATTGACGGTGGCTACCAAGCCGGCGCCCAACAGCTCTTTGAGCACCACCGGGGGGCCGACCCGCAGCAGCTCGGCAAGCTCGCGAACACTGACCCGCTCCGGGACAGCTACAGTGCGCGGGATGACCGCAGTTGCTACGGCGCTGCGCTCGGCGGCCGTCGCGTCGGGAGCCGGCGCGGGCCGGCGCGGGCCGCGCGACCCGCCGCGCGAGCGCGGGCGCGGGCGGCCCGCCGGTCGAAATGAACGTCGTCTCCTACCTCCGCGGGGTGGTGCCATAAACGCTTCGTGCCTCCTCGGGTGTCCCTACATAACCAGTGCGTTTGGTCAGGGCGCCAACAAGCGACATGCCCCCTATGACCATACCTGAAATGCCGGTAGGAAGGCTAGTCTGACTCCCCTATGGTACCCATCACAGGGGTAGGTTCTTGTCTGCATCAGGATTCTGGGGATGCAAGGATGAGCAGGATAGCGGCTTCCGCCGGAATAGCGAGCGCTTGGGCGCGATGAATCGCGCCCCTACGGCTTGGCTCATATCTACCCCAGTCAGCCGGCCCCCTCTCCAGCACGGAGCGGTAGAGAGGGGGAGTAGACTCCCGCTGGCGCGGGAATGACGGAGGGGAGGCGGGAATGACGGGCCGGGGTGGCCGAGACGCCCACCGGCTGACGGCTAATGGCTGATAGCCGATAGCTGATAACAGCTACACCAGCCGCCAGCGGATAATTGCGAAGTCGGTGCGCCCGATACAGTTGTCCCAGGCGCTGACATCGCCGTAGCAGGAGCCGGACAGGGTGAGCATCTCTTCATCATACGGTGAGATGGTCGTCGCGTAGCCCGCGGCGCGGCCGTGGGTCAGATAGTACACCTCGTCCTGCCACGTCTCGCTGCCGTCCAAGCTGACCAAGGCGCGGGCGCTGCCCATATTCCGGGGATAGCGGTAGTCGGTAGTGACGACTGCGCGGTTCCGCAGGAGGCCAACGCCAGCGCCATAGCACTGACCGAACACCGTGGCCAACTGCCGCGGCGGTGTCCACGTGTGTCCCCGGTCGTCGGAGTGGGCGACAAAGACGTGCTTATAGGGGTTATCGGCCCCGACTGCGCTGGCGCCGGTCCGCTCCAGCAGATCGGCCGGGTCGTCGGGGAGGAGGGGGCGCTGGTAGCGCATTGCTGCGACCAACCGGCCGGTCGGTAGCGGGTACACGTTGACCTCGCAACACCACTCGCCGAGCACTGCGTACTCCGGCCACGTGCGGCCGCCGTCCTGCGAACGGTAGAGACGACCGACGGCCGGGGCCGCCTCCGCCGCCGCGCGATTGCCAACGCGGTCCGCCCCGACCAGTACGGGCATCAACAGCGTGCCGTCGTCGAGACGGGTCATGCTGAAGCCGAGCGAGAGCACGTCCGGGGTGCCGGTGTCAATGCATCCGCGCTGCTGCCATGTCACGCCCTCATCGGGTGACGCCCACACGACCGGCGGCTGGCCGGGGCCGGCAAGGCCGACGTTTAGCATCGTCCCGTCGTTGTCGAACTGGAGGCGCCAGCCGCCGCACACGCTGGGATCGCGCTCCAGATGCTCCCAGGTGGCGCCGCCGTCGGTCGAGCGGTGGAGCAGCGTGTGCTGGGCCGCATAGATGGTGCCGTTCGGCGCCTGCACCAGACAGAGGCGCTGGACGTGCCCTTGGGGATCGCGCGGGAGACGGGTTTTCTCGACCGGCACGCGGTTTAGGCGGCCGGCGCGGGCATGGAGGACGTAGTCGCCGGCCTGCATGGCCGCCAAGTCCTCCGGCTGCACGGTCACACCGCCCATGAACTCTGTCGAGAGCATCTGCTTGCTCCTTGCCAGCGACCCGGCCGGCGCCGCTTACGCCTCGTAGCTGACGGTCAGCGCGAGCGTGGTGATCCGCACGGTGCTCTCCGGCAGCGGACCGTGATGAGCGGCGATCTCCGCGAAGTTCCGGCCGGACCGCAGAGGCACCAGCGCGTCGAACGTCAGCACGCCGTCGGCCGCTCTCTCGCCGGGCGTCAGCTCGTGGCCGTTCAGGCGTACCACCAGCGCCTCACGCCAGGCCGGATCGTCGAACCCGACCGTGAGTGCGGCCGTTGTGGGCAGGGTACACGCTACGTCGTCGCCGACCAGCAAGGGCACGCGGCCGATCACGCCGGTACGCAGCGGACCGCGCTTCGATTGCAGTGGCAGCGGCCGTGGACTGGAGACGTGGGCATAGTAGGGGAGGACCCCGCCGGGCGCATCGGCCGCGTCGCCGACGCCGAACTGCTTGTCCTTGCCCCGTAGTGCCTCGGGATCGCCGACCTCGTAGAGACACGCATAGCAGCGGCGGCGCGTCGCGATGAGCTCATCACCAGTCATGAACTCGAACGGGGTAGCCAGGTTCCAGAAGTACAGCCCATCGGCGCCGGCGCGATACCAGTTAGCAGCCAGGCCACGGGCCACCGGCAGCGGCGGCCCCCAGCCGACGTTGGCACATGGATAGACCGGTACGCCGTGCGGCTGCGCCGCTGCTACCCAGGCCGCGGCCGGCAGGCGCCATGGCGAGTACCCGCCGCCGGCGATGACGATGTCGGTCAGGTCGTGCTCTAGCCACGCCCGCACGTCCATGCCGTTGTCGAGGCAGCGGCCGAACGTGTCCGGCACGCGCACGGCAATGAGCAGCGGCCGGCCCCGTCGCGCGGCCGCCGCGTCGGTGAGGGCGCGAATCTCCTGCATCAACGACGTGACAATCTCGGTCTCGTCCGGCGTACACGGCTCGCCGCGCAGCCGGCGGCTGAACAAGACGGGATGGCGGATATAGTCCAATTCGAAGCCGTCCACGTCGTAGCCGTCGCAAATCTCTGCAATGATCTCCAGCTTGCGGTCGCGGACCGCGCGGTGGGAGAAGTCCTGCGCGGTCGTGTACAGCTCGAACTCCGGGAGTGTGCCACGGGTGTTAACGAGCAGCTCCTGGTGGGTGAGCTTCCAAACGGTCATGGCGTTGGGACCCATGAAGCTGTCGTGGACATCGTTCATGCGGACGGACGCGAAGGCTTCCATGCCATGCTCGTGGGCGAAATCCACGACCAGTTGCAGGGGGCAGTGACCGGCTTGCGCCAGGGCCTTGACGTTGGTCGTCACGCGCGGCCAGTAGTGCATCGGCCCGCCGTGCGCGTCGCCGTAGATGGGCTGGACCTTGCTGTCGTAAGCGGGGGCATCAAATTGCCCACACAGCACGGACCAGGAGATCGTGTCCACCTGGGTGCCCACCAGGGGCGCAATGCGGTGGCCGAGAAATCCTTCCGGCGTGTTGGCGTCCGCCTGCGCCAGGTCGTGCGAGTCATCGTTGAAGATGATGCGTCGCCGCGCCCGAGCGGCGGCAACGCGCGCCCGTTTTGCTTCCGACCAGCTCGAGTCGGCCATCATAGCAGTGGCCTCCCTTCGGGAAGGCGGCCGGTGGTGAGGTGCAATTCCGGCCTCCCTATTGGCCCCCCGCTCCGCAGGGGGACGAGGGGCAACCACTAGGGTTGCCTCTACGCGCTACTGCTGGCCACCGCGCCGACCGAATCAGGAGCGGCAACCGGCGATAGGGACGACTCATGGGCGGCGAGGTGGCGAGAATCCGCCTCGGTCAGCGTCGTCTTCAGGGCACGCTCCACCGCGCCGCGGCGCAAGGCCTGGGACCAGCAGGCACGATCTCGATGGACATAGGCACCGCGACCGTTGCGCTTGCCCGTCTCGTCTACCTCGACGTGGCCTTCCGGGGTACGCACGATGCGGATCAACTCTTTCTTGGCCGTGGTTCGGCGGCAGCCGATGCAGGTGCGCTGGGGCACGTGGCGCGGCCGGGAGCGACGCTGGCCGCTGCTCATACCCCTGCGCCCAGGCTTCCCGGCACCTCGGCCCCATCATCGGAGGGTGAAGCGACGGCACCGGCGACGGCCTCGCCATCGGCAGAGGGCTGATCGCTCTTGATGTCAATGCGCCAGCCGGTCAGCCGCGCGGCCAAGCGTGCATTCTGCCCTTCTTTGCCGATAGCGAGCGAGAGCTGTGCGTGCGGCACCGTCACATATGCGGTCTTGTCCTCTTCGCTCAACTCGACGCTGTGGACGCGCGCCGGGCCGAGGGCACTCGCTACCATCGTGGTGGTCTCGTTGTGCCACTGCACAACGTCAATCTTCTCGCCGCCGATCTCGTTGACGACGGTCTGGATGCGGATGCCGCGCTGCCCGACGCAGGCACCCACCGGGTCCAGGCCGACTTGACGGCTCTGCACGGCGACTTTGGTCCGCGAGCCTGGCTCACGAGCGATGGAGCGGATTTCGACGCTACCGTTGTAGATTTCGGGAATCTCCAACTCCAACAAGCGCCGCACGAAATCCTTGTGGGCGCGGGAGGCAATCAACAGGTACCCGCGTGGCGCCCGATTGACCTCCAGAAGCAGCGACCGGATTCGGTCGCCGATGCGGAAGCGCTCGCTCGTCACCTGCTCGCCGGGCGGCAAGAGTGCCTCGACGCGGCCCAGGTCAACGATCATGCCCCGTGGCTCGGCCCGGCGGAAGATGCCGCTGACAATGTCGCCTTCACGATCAATGTAGTCGTGATAGACATGATCGCGCTCGGCCTCGCGGAGGCGCTGCAGCATCGCCTGCTTGGCCGCCTGCGCGCCGATACGCCCAAAGCTCGGGGGCGTGATGTCAATGCGGACCGAGGTGCCGACGCTGGCCTCGGGGTCAATCGCCAGCGCCTCCGGGAGCGCGATCTCCAGCACCGGGTCAACGACCGCTCCCTCCGCGACGACGAGCTTGATGGCGAACACGCGCGGCCTGCCGGTCTGGGGAGAAAGCTCGGCGACCAACTCCTCTTCACCCCCGAAGTCGCGCTTGTAGGCGCTGACCATCGCCCCTTCGATCATGTTCAAGATCTCGTCGCGGGGCAGCCCCTTCTCCGCCGTGATCTGCGCGATGGCCGCAGAAAAATCGTTCCTCACGGCATTGCCTCATATTTTGGTGCTCGGCCACAGTGCCTGGCACGACCGAGTAACCTTCGTTCAGGGCGCCAGAAACAACGAAAGTGGGGCTAACCCACTTTCACCGCTCGGCACCTCACTTCCTGTACAAGTACGTCTGTCTTTCGAGTATAGCAGGACTGGCCGAGCGACGGCTACCGGGCCGCGGCGAACACCGGCGGCTGGCCCGCCTGGTGACCATCGCTCGGCAGCGAGGCCTGCCCCGGCCCTCGGATGTGGCCTATACTATAGACCGGGCCGCGGCAGCCGACGCCCGGCAAGGGGCGCGGTCTTGGCCCTGACATTGCATCATGAGAGTGGCTTCGCACCATCCATTGAGCCGCGCGCTGCTCGGCGCGCTCCGCTACGTGCTCCCCGTGCTCGGCCTGGTGCTCGCGCTGGGCTGGTCGGCGCTCGCGGCCGGGCCGGCGCTGCCGCGCCCGCCGGCCGAGCTGAACGTCACGGCGAACACGGCGGAAGTGAGCTTCCCGGCCGAAGTCCGCTTCCGGCTCGTCGCCAGCGATCCGGCCAGTACCATCGAGCGGGTCCAGTTGTTCTACTCGGTGGACGATTCCCCGGTGCTGCAGGAAGCCACCCCGACGGTCCGCCCGGGGCGGACCGTCGAGGCTGAGTACCATTGGATGGTCCGACAACTGCTCGTGCCGGGCAGCGAGATCAGCTACTACTGGCGAGTACAGACGGCCAGCGGCAATCACTGGACGACCGAGCCACAGCAGGTCAACTACGACGACACGCGCTTCAACTGGCGCCAGGCCCGCGACGGGTTCATCACGCTGTACTCGTATGGCTCCGGCGAGGCGGCGAGTCAAGGGCTGCTGCAAGAGGCCCGGGACGTGCTGGACCTCATGGAGCGGGAATACGGCCTGATCCTCAAGAAAGAGGTCAAAGTCTTTGTCTACGCGGATGAGCAGGACTACCTCACTGCTTTCGGGCCGCTCCAGGTATCCAGCACGGCCGTGACGGTCGGCACGGACCGCATCTTCATGTTGCTGGCAGTGCTGCCGGAAGACAGCATCGCCGCTATTCGGCACGAGGTACTCCATGCAGTATTCCTCCAGCGCACGGAGAATGCCTTCAACGATCCGCCGCGCTGGCTCACCGAGGGATTCTCAATGTTCCTGTCCGGTGAAGAGATTCCGCCGGAGAATATTGACATTCTGCGTCAGCTCGACAGCGAGGGACAGCTCTTCTCGCTCAGATCGTTGAACGGGGGCTTTCCAAGCACGGATCGGGAGCGGGCCATTGCCTATTTGGAAAGCTACTCTGCGCTGCGGTACATCATCGAGGAGTTCGGGACCCAGAAGCTAAAGGCGCTGCTGGCAGCCATTAGCGAGGGCAATGCCACGGACGATGCGTTCGTGCAAGCCTTGGGCGTGACGGTGGGTGAGCTAGATCAGCGTTGGCGCGAGTCCTTGCAACGTGGGGATCAAGCCAGCCCAAGCACCGCGCCGCGGGTTGGCCAAGCAACCGACGACGCAGCGGAAGGCTGGTTGGCCCGCACCATGGGCTTCTGGAACGAGAACCTTGGCGTGCTCGGTCGACCCATACTGATCGGCCTCGTCGTAGCAGCCCTGATTATCACTATCCTGGGGTTCCGCAGCGGCCGCCGGCGCCGCAAATCGGGCGAGAACGACGACTGACGCGCTCGGTGCAGACCTACCCCCTCCCCAACCCTCCCCCGGAGCAAGCTCCAGGGGAGGGTATAGGCTGTCCTCCTGTGCAATGGGGTGGGTACTCAGGGGGTGATGGCGGCGGCCTGGAAGTCGGCGATCTCCCGGAAGTCGTCTTGGAGCCGCCAGTAGAGGCGCATATAGAGGTCGTAGAGGCGGCGATAGGTCTCCACGTTCGCCGTCTGCGGGTGGCAGGCGCCCTCGACCTGCACAAACCGTAGTAGCTCTGCGAACCGCTCCACGTGGCCGGTAGCACGCATCGCCAGCATGGCAGCGCCGAGCGCCGACGCTTCCTGTGTCACCGGCAGATGCAGCGGCTGGTCGAGCACGTCGGCCACAATCTGCATCCAGACGGGCGAGCCGACAAATCCACCGGCCGCCCGCACCTCGGATACCGGACCGGCGACCTCGGTCAGGGCGTCGAGAATGCTCCGCATCCGGTAGCCGACGCCCTCCAGCATCGCGCGCACCAGATGCCCGCGATGATGCGCCAGCGACAAGCCAAACACGACACCGCGGGCGGCCGCGTTCCAATACGGGCTGCGCTCCCCGGTAAGAAAGGGGAGGATGATGAGGCCATCGGAACCGGCGGGCACGGCGGCGGCCCAGCGGCCCATCTCGTCGGCGTCCAGCGTCGGGTCGCCGGCCTCGGCCTCGCCGGGGGGCGGTGGCGCTGCGAGCACTTGGTCGCGCAGCCAGCGCACCGCGAGTCCGGCGTTATTGATCGCGCAGCCGGCGATCCAGCGGCCCTCGGCGAGGTAGTAGCACCAGTTGCGTCCTTGCGGATCGGTCACGGGTTGGTCCGCGACGGCACGCACGGCGCCGCTGGTCGCCACCATCGCCGTATATTGCCCCGGCTCGACGCAGCCGGTGCCCAGCGTGGAGAGGGGGCCGTCACCGGCGCCGGAGACGACGGGACAGCCCGGCGTCAGTCCCAGGCGCTCGGCGGTCGCCGCGGGGAGGGCCCCGATGACCGCCGTGGTGTCCACGAGTGGGGCCAGCCGCTCTGGGCCGATGCCGGCGGTCTCCAACGACTCGGCATCCCACTCGCAGGTGGACAGGTCCAGCAGCCCGCTACCGGAGGCCAGCGAGTAGTCCACAGGAACGGGACCCAGCCAGTCGGCTTGGACGTACTCTTTGATCGTGATGAATCGAGCCGCTTGCCGGAAAACATCGGCTTGGTGGGCACGGTACCAGCGCAGCTTGGCCGGCGAGTACATCGGATGCACGGGGCAGCCGGTGCGGGAGTAGAGGCCGTGCGCGTCGTACTCGCGCTTGATCTCGTCCGCAAAGGGCAGGCCGCGCGTATCGGCCCAGATGATGGCGCGTCCCAGCGCGATGCCACGATCATCCACGGGGATGATCGTGTGCAGGATGGCGCTGAAGGAGATGGCGGCGATGGGCGGCCGGCGCACGCCGAGCGTCTCGGCTGCCTGCGCTGCCGCCGCGCGGACGACGGCGTTCGTCGCGGCCAGTACCTCGTCTGGATTCTGCTCGGCCCAGCCGGCGTGGGGCGCGTAGAGGCGGCAATCCTGTCGCGCTGCCGCGATGACCTGGGCCTCGGCGTCGAAGACAACGGCACGAATGCCCGTTGTGCCCATATCAATGCCGAGAAAGTAGGGCGGTTCGGGTGTGGTCATGGTAGACAAGTATAGTGAACGTGGCGCCGCCCACCTCTTTTCGGGAGTTTGGGCGATGCGAGGAGTGGAGCTAGATGGAAGCGGAGATTCGATTTGAGCAGGTGGACCGACCTCGGGGTAAGAAGTGCAAACTGAGCCTGGATGTGGCCGGCGAGACGGTCGGCAGAGCCGAGATCAATGACCTAAGAATGCGCCTCTCCGGCACCTGGGTGCGGATGGGGGGCATCGCCAACGTGGTGGTGCAGTCGCAGCACCGTGGCAAGGGGTACGCCAGTCGCCTTATGCGCGAGGCCGTATCGTACATGGAGCGCGAGGGTTACGCGGTCTCGATCCTGTTCGGCATTCCCGACTTCTACCACCTCTTCGACTACGTGCCAGTGATACCCGAGTACAACGTCTCGGTAGCCGTGCGCGATACCGAGCAGCTAGCGGCCACGACGACCGTCCGCGAGGCGCGGCAGGAGGACCACGCCGGGCTACTCGACCTGTATACGCGCGTCAACGCGAGTCGCAGCGGCGCCGTCCGACGCACGCGCGTCTTCTACGAGGCGCTGGCGGACGAGGTGTGGTGGGGACATCCGACTCGGATACTGGTGACGGGAGAGGCGGGGCACCTGACCGGGTATATGCTGCTCGAAGGCGACCCAGCAACCTTGTCGGTCATGGATGTGATCGTGCCGGCCGAGCACGTGACCACTGCCGGCGCCAGCCTGATCGCCTGGCTGGGGCAAGAGGCGCTGGCGCGACGCCGGGAGCGGCTGCGGCTGCCGGTGCCTCCGGACGAACCGCTGGTGGGGCTGCTCTGCGGAATCGGCTGCAAGGTCGAGACCACGTACCCGGCCAACTATGGCGGCATGGGCCGGATCGTGGGCCTGGCCGCATTGGCAACGGCCGTCGAGCCAGCCATCGCTGACCGTGTACGGGCGCTGCCGGTGGAGGCGCGGCCCGGCCGGGTGGAGCTCGACTGCCCGGACACCGGGCAGGCCCACTTGGAGTTTGGGAGCGGCTCGGTACTCACGATTCGGCTGCCCCAGCAACAGCTGCTCCAACTGCTGATGGGCTACCGAGGTATTGACGAGCTTTGGCGCGAGCGCGGCGGAGACGACGCTGGCGACCTCGCGGCGATCCGCGCCCTGTTCCCGGCCGGCTATCCCCACATGTGGGAGTTGGACCACTTCTAGGACCGGCAGTCCGCAACAGGCGTTCTATCAGGCGGCGAACAGCGGCTCTGGCGCCGCCGCGGCGAGGGCGCGGCCGGCACGCACCAGCGCCTCCTGCTCCTGGGGGTCGAGCGGTCGGAACCGCTCGGCAGCGTCGAGCACCTTGGGCAGGAGGTGGACATCACCGACCGACGGCGCGGCAGTTACCGGCTGCGAGAGGGCAAACCAGAGGGCGCGATCAATGTCCGCTTGCTCCATGAACGGAGCGTACCAAGTGCGGTGGATGCGTGGTCCATCGCCCCAACCGCTCCGTCCGATGGATTTGATGATCTGGACGCCGACATCTTTGCTGTGGGCCAGCGCCAGCAGGTTTTCGGCGCTATGCCGGTAGGCCGGATCGGACCACAGGACGTGGTTGAGGGGGAACATCACGGTATCGAAATCGAAGCGACGCAGCGCCTCGGCGTGCGTAGCCGGGGCCGTGAGGCCATGGCCGGTGATGCCGAGGAAGCGGACCAAGCCAGTGTCGCGGGCCTCGACAAGCGCCTCGATAGCACCGCCCGGCGCCAGCGCCGCGTCAAGCTCGTCCACGGTCTTCACGGCGTGCAACTGATAGAGGTCCAGCGTAGAGACGCGCAGGCGGTCGAGGGAGCGGTGCAACTCTTCCCGCGCTGCCTCCCGGCTGCGTTTGGTGGTCTTGCAGGCGAGGAAGAAGTCGTCGCGGTAGCGAGCGAGCCACGGCCCCAACCGCAATTCGGCCTCGCCGTAGGTGGGCGCCACGTCAATGTGATTGACGCCGTGCTGCATGGCCAACTCGATAGAGCGGTCGGCCACCCCCTGCGGCACGCGCCCGAACGCGACCGCACCCAAGATCACGACCGTGCTGCGATGCTCCGTGCGCCCGAGACGCCGCTGCTCCATACGGCACTTCCTTTCCGCCGGTGGTGTGCTCCGCCAGCCGGCCGTGCTGCGTAGGACACCCACTATAGCCATCTCATTGTACGCGGTTCCTTCAGCGGCATCCCCCAGATGGTGGACAGCGAGCGCCACTACAGGCGAGACTCCACGCCATTGCGACGAGAGGAGCGTAGCGCATGGCGAGGGATGGGGCGCTAGGTCAAGTCAAGGTCACGCCGGCGACCGGGGTGGCTGGGGAGTGGGGTACGTGGGTGGTCAGCTATCGGGTCGGCGCACCGGGGTTGGCGGCGGGAGCGGCGGTGCGAGTCCAGCTGCCCGAAACGTGGCACGTGTGGTACCGGAACTCCTCGCACGGCACGCAGAGCACGGACCCGGCCGCCGACAACTACGTGACCGCCCGCTGCGCCAAGCCGGGTGTCGAGTTGACCTGCACGGTGATCGGCGGCACGACCGACGAGTACGTCAAGGCGAACCGGCGTGGACTGGACGGCCGCGAGCATCGCTACGCTTTCGTGACGGAAGTGCGGGTGCAACGCGGTCATCTTGAAGCAGGAGATGAAATCGAGATTGTCTTTGGTGACCAGCGGGGCGGCAGCCGGGGCTTCGCCGCTCCGCTGCATCCTCATGGGACGGAGGCGCTGCGGACGGCCGTAGACACGGACGGGAGTGGGCACTTTACCGCCCTCCCACGTGAAGCAACCGGCACTCTGACCGGGCGGGCCGGCGAGCCGGTGGAGCTGACGGTGCTGCTGCCATCGCAGTTGGTCGTTGGCGAGACCGGGATGCTGCACCTGGCCGTGCTCGACGGCTGGCAGAATGCGGTTCCTGCGGCGAGCGGTACGGTCGTCCTCGGCACCGTGACCGGGAAAGCAGAGTATCCGGCGCGGGTGGCACTGCCGGCCGAGAATGAGGGCGTGCTCCGCGTTCCGATCACTCCCCGCGCGGACGGTATCCTACGGCTGACGGCCCGGATTGTCGGTGGGCCGGCCGGCGGCCTTGAAGCGGTGAGCAACCCGGTGCGCGTCACGGCAACGGAGGATGCGGCGCGACCGGTCTACTGGGGTGATCTGCACTCACACTCGCTGCACAGCTTCGATGCGACCGGCCGGCGACCGTTCAGCTACGCCCGCGAGGTGGCGGCGCTCGACTTCTACTGCTTGAGCGACCACGCGGAAACGCTGACCGACGAGCAGTGGCAGCGCATCACCGAGGACGTCGCACGGCACCATGTGCCGGGGCAGTTTGTGACAATCCTGGGCTACGAGGGGACGTTCAGCAGCCCGTGGGCGCACCATAACGTGTATTACCGCGAGGCGCGCGGACCGCTGTTCGGCGCCAATCGCGGCACGCTTCCCGACCTCTGGCGCCACTTGGAACAGGAAGTAGGCGGAAGCGACACGGTGCTGACCATCCCCCACCATACGGGCGTGATGTTTTCGCCACTGGCGCAGGGGGCTGTGCCGGGCGGGACGGGGCCGAACCCCGACTGGCAGCATCCGGAGCAAGGCGAAAACCCGTACCGTCCAGTGATCGAGATTTATTCCGGCCATGGCCAGTGCGAGTGCCTGGATGCGGACCATCCACTGGCCTACGAACGCTGCGACTTCTCGCTCAACACGTCGGCGCCGGGGCGGCACTATGCCTGGGACGTCTGGCTGACGAGGCAGCGGCTTGGCGTCATCTGCTCGTCGGACAACCATCAGGCGCAGCCCGGACTGCGACAGACCGGCTTGGCGGCAGTCCAGGCGCCGCGGCTCACGCGCGAGGCGATCTTTGATGGTCTCCGCACGCGCCGGACATACGGGACGACCGGGGAGCGTATGCTGCTCGACTGGTCAGTGGCGGGAGCGAAGCCGGGGGCGCGGGTGCCGGTGGACGGGCCGGTCCGGGTAGCCGCATCTGTGGCTGGTACGGCCGCGCTGGACCGGTTGGAAGTGATCCGTGGCGATCTGAGCGGCGCGGCGGCTCGGAACGGCGATGCGGACGCCGCTTTCCAGGTCATGCATACGCTCACCGGGCAGGGCGAGCTGGACCTGCGGCTGGAGTGGGAGGACCGCGATCCACCGGCGGCTGCGCTGTATTATCTCCGGGTGCGTCAGCGGGACCGCATTCGCGGCCGCGTGCCGATGGCGTGGTCTACGCCGGTGTGGATCGAGCGAACGTCGTAGCGTAGGGCGACCGGCACTACGAGAAAGGGTAGACATGAATACAGCGACGGCCTCAGCGGGGAACTATCGCGCGGGGATCATCGGGTTGTCGGGCATAGCGGCCGGGCGGGCAGCGGCCCCAGCCCACCCGGCGCTCGGCGTGCCGCAGGGGGGAAGTCACGCCGCGGCCTACGCGCAGGTACCGGGCGTGGACGTGGTGGCGGTGTGTGAACTGAAGACCGAATTGCTGGACGGATTTCGCACGACGTGGGGTGACGTGTGGCCGGAGGTCAATATTTACACGGACTACAAAGCGATGCTGCGCGAAGAGGGGCTGGACCTGCTCTCGGTTGCCACGTCCGACCATCTGCACGCCGACATGGTGGTGGACGCGGTTGCAGCCGGAGTCAAGGGCATTTTCTGCGAAAAGCCGCTGGCTACGACGCTGGCCGATGCCGACCGGATGATCGCGGCGTGCGCGGAGCAGGGGGTGCCGCTATCGGTGGATCACACGCGGCGGCTGCGCGGGTCGTGGATTCACCTGCGTGACTTCCTGGTTAGCGAGGAGTTGGGCGCGCTGCGACAGGTGGTGGCCACGATGACCGGTCAGCGAGCGATGATGTTCCGCAACGGCACACACCTCATTGACATGGTCTGTTTCCTGGCCGGCTCGGGACCGGAGTGGCTTGTGGCCGAACTGGCGGACATGCACCACGACTACGGACCGGCCTACGCCGGGGATGGTGGGAGGAACCCGGACACGGACCCGGGCGCCGACGTGTACATCCGCTTTCGCAACGGTGTCCGGTCGCACATCAGCCTGACGAAAACGCCGGAGTCACGAGGTTGGGTCATTGATCTGCTCTGTGAGCGCGGCCGCATCCGCGCCAACGATGGCGGTATGGAGGTGTGGGACGAGGCCGGTCAGCGGCCGCTCGACGCGCCGACGCACACCTACGAGGCACAACTTGCCGGCATCGAGGAGTTAGTGCAGCACCTCGATGCACGGGCAGCCGGCCGGGAGCCGCCCGCCCCGCTGATCTCGCCGGCCACCGACGCGCTGCACACGGTCGAAATCCTGCTGGGGATACTCCGGTCACAGCACGAGGGCAACCGCAAGGTCACATTCCCGCTCCCGCGGGAGTAGGGGTGGCTTACCCAAGCCTCACCCACTGACGGGCCAAAGCCGCACGGATAGGGCCAGGTGTGGTGCGCCTTTGGCCCATCACCCGGCCCCCTCTCCATCGCGGAGCGATAGAGAGGGGGAGTGTGGCGGAGGGGTGCTGCCTTTCAAGTACTGGCCCCCCTATGGTCCCCCCGCCCAGCGGGGGGACGGTTCATTCGCTCCCCTGGTAGCCCAGTCCAGGAGGCTAGGGCGAGGGAGGGCGGCGGTCAGGGTTACGGCTCTTGCGTTTCGGCGGCTGTGGCAAGCTCCTGGACGATTGTCAGGGCCTCGCTGCTGTGGCGGCCCATGTGGACACGGTGGGTGCCGACGGAGCGGATGATGCCGGCCGTGTCAATCACGTAGGTGAGGCGGGCCGGGATGAAGCCGATGAACTCCTTGGCGTCGTAGAGTGTGGCGATGGCTTTGTCGGTATCGGCGATGAGGGGCATGCTCACGCCGAGCGATTCGCGAAACGCGCGCTGGCGTTCGGCGCTATCGGCGCTGATACCGACGACAACGGCGCCGGCTCGTCGGAACTCCGCGTAGCGTTCGCCGAACGCCCGTACTTCGTTGCTTCAGCTGAACGTGAAGGCGCGGAGGTAGAAGAACAGGACAACCGGCCGGTGGCCGCGCCAAGCCGAGAGCCGGAAGGTCTGCCCGGTATCGGTCAGCGCCGCGAAATCCGGTGCTTCCGTGCCAACTGTAAGCATATTGTCACTCCTCACCCCCCGGCCCCTCTCCATCGTTGAACGATAGAGAGGGGGAGTTTGCCACCGGGGGCATACCGATAGTCGTCACTACAAGGATCGTCACTGGCTCGCTAGGGTCGGTGGGAGATCACGGCGGTTACCTTGCCGAGCAGGCGCATGCTGCGGTCGTCCCGGCGCACGATGACGGGCGCATGGCGGCTATTTTCGGGCTGGAGGCGCACGATGTCGTGCTCGGGGAAGAAGCGCTTGACGGTCGCCTCGTCCTCGAGGAGCGCGACGACGATGTCGCCCGGCTCGGCGCTGCGCTGTTCGCGCACAACTACGTAATCGCCATCGTGGATGGCGGCGTCGCGCATGCTGTCGCCGCGGACGCGCAAGGCAAACACCGCCCCACCGTTCGGCACGACGCGCTCGTCGAGAAGCAAGGCATCGCCCAACTCCTGGTCGGCAAAGAGCGGCTGGCCGGCGGCGACGCCACCGAGCAGCGGCACGCGCCGCACGCCCGGCGTTGCGGGCGGCGGTGCTTGGAGCAGGCGCAGGCCGCGGGCGCTATGGGGATCGCGAGCCAGATAGCCCTTGGCGACGAGCGCCTCGAGGTGATCGCGCACGCCGTTGGTCGAGCGAATACCCAGCCGCGCGCCCAACTCCCGCAGGGTCGGCGGGCGGCCGGTGCGCTCCAACGCGGCGCGAATGTGCGTCAACACCTCGCGCTGCCGGTTGGTCAATCCCCGCGCCACAATTCTGCCCTCGTATGGTGATTATACTGTACGTTTGCACAGTTTGTCATCTGGTCCCGACGCTGCGCCGCCAGAGCACCACCCACCGTGATACACTATCGCCTAGGCTCATTTCGGGTGAGGTGGGGGCGGGGAACGCCGGCTGCCTTATGGAGAGGATGAGCATATGAGCGGGATTCCGATCTGGGCTAGCGGTCCCTTTGAATTGATAGTGCATGCGGAGGGCCACCTTCGCAACGGGCAGGACTTCGACAGGCGTATCGCCCTTATCAGCTTTGACAACGCCATCGAAGTGGCAATCACAACCTATCTCACGCTGAAGCCGATCCAACGCGGAGGCCGCCAGTATGAGAACGATAAAGTCGATAGATGGCTTAATAACTATCACACGAAAATTGATTTCCTTGGATTCGCGATTAGAGAACGTGGACTTTCATGGTCTGTAGAAAAGCCCGATATCATCTGGATACACGATCACCGGAACGAGCAATACCATAGTGGCAGTAAAGGTATACCTGAGATGAAGGTCCTTGAGATAGCGCGAAAAGCTTCGCTCTGGATCTTCTCGATTTTGTTTGAAGTAAAGGACGCTGAGGATGAGCTAGAAGAATCTTTAGCGCAGGGAGAGATAGAACAAGGCATCCGACAGTATTCTGGGGTAGCTTCAGTAGATTCTCCTGCTTCTAATACACCTCTCTTGTGGCTCGTAGAAAGAGTTTATAAAAGTAGTGTTATTTCTCCGCTAGAGAATGCCGTCTCTGAAGCCCAATCACTCCAACGAGAAGGTAGAATCGAAGAGGCTATCGAGAAATGGCGTGCAATCGCCCGTGTTGCGGAAGGGATTGACAACGAGCTTGCTGCTCACGCTTGGTTCTCCGTTGGATATCTCCAAGAGGAGGGAAGGCATGGAGAAGGCAGTGGAAGATAGAGTACAGGAAGCGATTCACGCTTACGATCAGGCAATCTTCCTTAAGCCTGACTACGCAAAGGCCTATGTCAACCGAGGCAATGAAAAGGGCAGGCTAGGCCGGCACAAGGAGGCCATAGCAGACTATGACCAAGCGCTCCGCCTCCGGCCAGGTCTGGCCGGGGCCTACGCCAATCGGGGTACTGCAAAGAGCAACCTAGGCCGCCACGACGAGGCCCTCGCTGACTACGATCAGGCCGTCCGCCTCCAGCCAGACTTGGCCGGAGCCTACGTCAATCGGGGCAATGTGAAGAACAGGCTCAACCGCTACGTCGATGCCATCGCCGACTATGATCAGGCCATCCGTCTCCAACCGAATTTGGCACCAGCCTACAACAATCGGGGCGCTGCCAAGAGTAGCCTAGGCCGACATCGCGAGGCCATTGCTGACTGCGATCAGGCCATTGACCTCCACCCGAATTATGCCGCAGCCTACGTCAATCGGGGCAACGCAAAGACTGAACTAGGCCGCCACGACGAGGCCATCGCCGACTTTGATCAGGCCATCCGCCTCCAACCGGGTGCTGCCGTTTCCTACAACAGCCGGGGGCATACAAAGAATAAACTCGACCGATACGACTCCGCCATCGCCGACTTTGATCAGGCCATCCGCCTCCGGCCGGATTATGCCAAAGCTCACAACAATCGGGGCATTTCTAAGGCCGCCTTGAGCCGCTTTGCAGAGGCGCGGTCCGATTTCGAGACTGCATTGACTCTAGCTCAAAAGGCCGGCAACGACAGCCTCAAGGCCGACATCGAGCAGCGTATGCAAGCACTCGACAACGCGGAACAGGAATGAGTCACTAAGGGCAAACCTTTCGATTAGCCGAGGTTAAACCTTGCAATCAGCCGAGTTAGCGGGTGATCGGGGGCTGGGGGCCGGGTGAGGGTGCGGGCGGACGATGGCCTCCACCACCGGTTATTGGCAGTCGGCTGACGGCTATTCGACGGAGGTGCTGCCGGTGAGGCGGGGGCGCTCGGCGGGGCGGTGCAACTGCTGGCGCTCGGCTTGCGTGCGGATCGGCAGGCCCCAGAGGGCGATGAAGCCCTCGGCGGCGGCGTGGTCGAACTGGTCGCCGGTGTCGTAGGTGGCGAGCTGGTGGCTGTAGAGCGCGTCGGGCGCGGACCGGCCGACGACGCGGCAGGTGCCCTTGTGCAGGCGCGCGCGCACGGCGCCGGTGACGTGGCGCTGGCTACTGGTGATGAAGGCGGCGAGGTCCTGGTGTAGGGAGGTAAACCACTGGCCGTTGTAGACGAGTGAGGCGTACTCGCTGGCGACGGTCTCCTTAAAGCGGGCCTGCTCCTTGGAGAGCACCATCTTCTCCAGCTGGCGGTGGGCCTGGTAGAGCACTACGCCGGCGGGGGCCTCGTACACCTCGCGCGACTTGATGCCCACCAGCCGGTTCTCAATGTGGTCCACGCGCCCGACGCCGTGCGCGCCGGCCAGCTTGCTCAGGCGTTCGATGAGGGTCACGCCGTCGAGGCGCTCGCCGTCGAGGGCGACGGGAATGCCCTGCTCGAACTCGATCTCGACGTAGGCCGGCTCCTGTGGGGCGGTGAGCGGATCGGCCGTCCATTCCCACACGTCGTCGGGCGGCTCGGCCCAGGGGTCTTCGAGGATGCCCGCTTCCACAGAGCGGCCCCAGAGGTTCTGGTCCACGCTATAGGAGCTTTCCTTGGTGACGGGAATGGGGATGCCGCGCTCCTCGGCCCACCTAATCTCCTCGTCGCGCGTCAGCCGCCATTCGCGCACGGGCGCGACGATCCGCAGGTCGGGGTTGAGCGCCTTGATGGAGACGTCGAAACGGACCTGGTCGTTGCCTTTGCCCGTGCAGCCGTGCGCCACGGCGGTCGCACCGAATTCCTCGGCGGTTTCGACCAGCAGCCAGGCCTGGAGCGGCCGCGCCAGGGCGGTGGCGAGGAGGTAGTCGCCTTCGTAGATTGCACCGCCCTGGAGCGCAGGCCAGACGAAATACTTGACGAACAGGTCCTTGGCGTCCGAAACGACGGCATCCACCGCGCCAATGTCCCTAGCACGCTGTTGGATCCCTGCGAGGTCACCCTGATGGCCCACGTCAACCGTCATGGCGATCACGTCCATGTCGTACTTTTCTTGAATCCAGCGGATCGCTACCGATGTGTCCAATCCACCGGAATACGCGAGGACTAAGCGCTCTCTAGCCATCTGTCATCTACCTTTGGTGCGGCATCTCCGCAGTTTGCTGCCCTAGGCATCCGGAATGACGCAAAGAGGGATGAGGGCGCAGACCGGAGCTCCGCCGGGTTAGTCGGCCGTCGCGGCCTTGATTGCCGTGCCGAGAATAGCAACGGCTTGGTCTACGTGCTCCTCGTTGATGGTGAGTGGCGGGGCGAGCCGGATAGTGGTATCGGAGGTCTTGTTCACGAGCAGGCCGTGCTCCAGGCAGTGCGTGAGCACGCCGCCGGCAACCGGCTCGTGTAGCTCGATGCCGATCAGCAGGCCCGCCTGCCTGATTTCCTGGATGGCGCCGGTCTCGGCCGCGAGCGCCGCCAAGCGCTCTCCCAACACCGCGCCGACCTGGCGCACATTGGCGGGGAGGTCCTCCTCGATGATGGTCCGCAGCGTGGCCACGCCGGCGGCACAACTGACGAGATGACCGCCGAACGTCGAGCCGTGATCGCCCGGCTCGAACGCTGCCGCCGAATCTTTGGCGAGGCAGGCGCCAATCGGCATGCCGCCGGCCAGCCCTTTGGCCAGGGTCATGATGTCCGGCTCGACGCCGTAGGTCTCGTAGGCCCACAGGCGACCACTGCGCCCCATCCCGGACTGAATCTCGTCCAGGATGAGCAGGATGCCGTGGTCGTCGCACAGTTGGCGGGCACCTTGGAGATATTCGGCGGTGGCCGGGTAGACGCCGGCTTCACCCATCACCGGCTCCAGCATGATCGCCACCGTCTCATCGGTGACAGCCGCCTGCAAGGCATCGAGATCGTTGTACGGGACGTAGGAGAAGCCGGCCGGCAGCGGCGCAAAGTCGTGGTGGTAGTGGGGCTGGCCGGTGGCGGCGAGGGAGCCGAGCGTCCGGCCATGAAACGAGTTCTCGGCGGTGATGATCCGGTAGGCGCCGTTGTGGTGGTGCTTACCCCACTTACGGGCCAGCTTGATCGCGGTCTCGGCAGCCTCGGCGCCGCTGTTCACGTAGAACACGCGGTCGAGGCAGGAGTTCTCGATCAGCAGCTGCCCTAGCTCAAGCTGCGGCGAGGTGTAGTAGAGACAGGTGGTATGGATGAGCGTCTGCACCTGCTCCGTGACCGCGTTGACCACGGCCGGGTGGCAGTGGCCGAGCACATTGACGGCGATACCGCCAAAGAAATCGAGATATTCGTTGCCCGCGACATCCCACACACGCACGCCCTCGCCTCGGGCCAAGGCCACCGGGATACGGATGAAGGTCCGCATGTAGAGCTGGGATTCCCGTTCCGCTAAGTCGCCGGTGGCTGGGGAGATCGGGGCTGCTGCCGCCATCAGGGGCCTCCTCTCAGATAATCACGCCGGGGGGACAACCGGCCGCCCCGGCGCGACATTACGCGCGAGCGTAAAGATACACCATAGCAGAGTGGCGGACTAGGGAGAGTTGCCGGCCCCCCTATGGTCCCCCCGCTGCGGCGGGGGGACGGCGATTCCCGCGCACGCGGGAATGACCAGACAACTTCAACAGGGCCTAGGCGGTGAGGGAGCGGCTGCAGAAGACCGTGCCGGCGGTGGCGGAGCCGAGCACGTGGTCACGGAGGACGTGAGAGACGCTGCCATCGAGGATGACCGCTTCGGGCACGCCATCGAGGCAGCGCAGACAGGCCTCGACCTTGGGGATCATGCCGCCCGTGATGACACCATCGGCAATCAGGCGATCCGTTTTGCCGGCCGAGAGCGTCGGGATGACGGCCCCGTCGGCGCCGCGCACGCCCGGTACGTCGGTCAGGAAGACGACGCGGCTCGCGTGTAGCGCCCGCGCCAAGTCACCGGCGAGAGTGTCGGCGTTGATGTTGAGTATCTGGCCGTCCGGGCCGAGGACGATGCAGGCGACGACCGGGATCAGGCCGTGGTCGAGGAGCGCTCGCAGCGGGGTCGTGTCAACCTGCTCCGCCTGCCCGACCAGCCCAATATCCGGGTCGGTCTGGCGGCGGGCGCGCACCAGGCCGCCGTCCACGCCGCTGATGCCGACGGCCGGAATGCCGGCGGCGTTGAGCAGGGCCACAAGCTGCTTATTGACGGCACCGGCAAACACCATGACGGCCAACTCCAGGGTCTCGTCGTCGGTGACGCGCAGGCCGTTGACGAACGTGGGCTGTTTGTCCACGCGCGCCAGCCAGTCGGTGAGCGCGGCGCCGCCGCCGTGGGCGATCACGACCTCCAGGCCGGCGCTATGTAGCTCGGCGAGGTCAGCCAGCACCGCTTCGCGGTGGGGCAGGGTGCTGCCGCCCACCTTCACGACTACCGTCTGTTTCTCCATGTCAGTCCTTCATGCACACGATATTATTCAGTCCGGGTCACAGTTCTACTACGATCAGCCGGGAGCATATTCCTCACCATGGAGCCATCCTGAATGACCACCAATGGACACTGGCGCTGGACCGAGACTGATCCCCAGGGACGCACTATCCACTGTCATCCCGGCGCGTGGAACCACATCGTGCAGCACCATGAGGAAATGAGCCAGTATGAAGCTGCGGTGCGAGCCACGCTACGCAGCCCGGATCGCATCTACGATGATCCCTACTCCACGAGCCAGCGGCGCACGCCGACCATGCCTGAGGCCACCGTTGTCTGCTACCTGGCGCTAGGCTACACGCGCGGACGCGAGGCGGGCAACTGGCTGGTGGTTATCGTCCTGTGGGAGCACGACTTGCCTGGGGCCGAGACGATGGGCTATGTTCTGACAGCATACACGACCAACCGTTTACTCCGGCGTTGGGTAAGACGGGAGGGTGCATCATGATCACCAAGATCACCGAAACCGCCGTAGACATCGAAACCCTCCTGACCATGCTGCCGGGCGCGACATGGCACTACCATGCGCCATCCGGTGACATGGACATCGTGTTCGCGGGCGGTGAAGGGCGGGAGGCAGAGGTACCCTGGACTCTGGTCGGCGATGACATCCTCGTGCGCCTAGATGCGGAGACGGGAGAGCCACTGAGCCTCGTCATGCCATCATTCACAGTATGGCTTGCCCACCAAGAAAAGCAGCCGATACCGGCTCCCGACGCCCCGATTGACTACCCGGTTGCCCGTCAGCACGTGACGCGGACCCTGCAAGTCCTTGCCGAGCAAGCTAGGACCTGAGCGGCTGCCCCGATCACTAACCTCCGTTGTAGCCGGCTCACGGCCCGGTCACGATGTGGAGCGGGCGGCTACGTGGTACCCTTGACTTGCGGTAGGGATGGGGCAGTACGGCGAACGTATTGGCCGTAGTAGGTAGGGACGGGGGAGGAGACAGATGGTGAAAATCCTGCGCTATCAGAGCGACACGGGGGCACAGTACGGGGTGCTGGAGGGGAACGCGACAGTACGCCAGCTGGTTGGCTCGCCGTTCGGTGACTACGACGTGGGACAGGCGGTCGGCAGCGTGGATTCGTTGAAGCTGCTGGCGCCGGTGGCGCCGTCGAAGGTGATCGGCGTGGGCGCGAACTACAAGCTGCACATCGAAGAGGGGAGCGGCTCGGTCCCCGAGGTGCCGATGCTGTTCACGAAGCCGCCAACGGCGGTCGTGGGGCCGGACGAGCCGATTGTCTACCCCACCGGCGCCGAGTCGGTGCAATTCGAGGGGGAGCTGGTCGTCGTGATGGGCAAGACCGCTCGCCACGTGTCCGAGGAGGACGCACTCGACTACGTGCTCGGCTACACCTGCGGCAACGACGTCAGCCACCGGGAAGTGCAGCTGGCGGAGATGGCAATGGGCGTCTTGCTGTTGGGTAAGGGGTATGACAGCTTCTGTCCGCTGGGCCCGGTGATTGCGACGGGACTCGACCCGGGCAACCTGATGCTCGAAACGCGGCTGAACGGCGAGCGGCGGCAGCAGACGAACACCTCCGATCTGCTCTTCTCCGTGCCGCACCTGATCTCCTTCATGACGCGCTACTTCACGCTACTGCCGGGGGACGTGATCTCGACGGGCACGCCCTCCGGCGTTGGCGACATGGGGCCGGGCGACTCCGTGGAGATCGAGATCGAGGGCATCGGCATGCTCCGCAACCACGTGGTGGCTGAAGGATAACCTCACCTCCCGGCCCCATCTCTGCTTGGTGAAGAGGGGGCTACCCTCACCCCGGCCCTCTCCCAGGGGGAGAGGGGGTGAATTCCCGCGCGCGGGAATGACAGGGCCGCGGGCGCGATGAATCGCGCCCCTACAGGGAAATCCACCTCCGGTCAGCCCCCCTATGGTCCCCCCGCCGTGCAGGGGGACGGGCCGCGGCGCACGGCATCCCCGGCGGCGGTGAGGTTGCCTCGCGGGGTGGGGCTACTGTAGGCCGAAGAGTTGGCGGAGGCGCTCGTCCAAGTCGAGGACGAGCAGCGAGAGGTCGCCGCTGGCGGCGACTTCGGTGAAGGCGGTGAGTTGGCCGGAGGCGAGCAGGTAGCCGAGGCCGATGAGCAGTAGGCCGCTCACCGCGCTGGTGGTGTGTAGGTGCAGGGTGAAGCGGCCCAGGGAAACCATGTAGCCCCGGCCGCGCAGCACGTTCCAGATTCCGCCCGTGGTGTCGAGGCGGCGGAAAAAGGACGAGAGCAGAATGAGCGGCAGCCCCAGGCCGAGCGTATAGATAAAGGCGAGCACGGCGCCCTGGATAATTGCCAAGCCCTGAGCCGCGAGCAGCGTGAGGAGGGCGCCGAGGATGGGGCCGATGCAGGTGGTCCAGCCGAGGGCAAACGTTGCGCCCAGAAGGTACGAGCCGGCGACGGTGGCGGACGGGCGGTCCTGAACCTGCATGCCGGCAAAGCCCTTGCCGAGCAGGCTCATTACGCCGAACACGATAATCACCGAGCCGCCGATCAAGGTCACCCGATCCAGGTATTGGAGCAGTAGGCTGCCCAACGCGGTGGCGCTGGCACCGAGAAGCGTCATTGTCGTCGCCAGCCCCAGGAAGAAGGCGACGCTCATCAGCGTCGCGTGCTGGCGCTGCGCCTGAAAGCTGAAGGCGAAATAGGCCGGCAAGATCGGCAGCGTACAGGGTGAGAGCAGGCTGAGCAGGCCGGAGAGAAAGGCGGCCGGCGCCAGGGCGAGGACAGCTCCGGCGGCGAGCGGGTCGCTGCCGACGGTGCTGCTGCCGCCGATGCCGATGGCGAGGGCCAGCACGAAAGCCACGATGAGCGCGGCGGCAGCGACCAGCCCCAGGCGGCTATGGGCGATGCGGGATGCAAGACCGGTTTGGGCCATTGCGATGACCTTTCACTAACCGCGTGCTTTGTCCAACGCCGCGGAGAGCGCCGACACTGACGGCAAGCCGACCTGGCGCGCCATACCGCCGGGCCCGGTGATCTCGAAGGACGGCTGGCTGGTAATCCCTCGTTGGCGCTGCTCGGCATCGGTGGCCTGCACGTGCTCGAGCGTCTGTCGCTCTTTCAGGCAGGTACCGAACGCAGCTTGGTCGAGGCCCGGCAGCGCCGTAGCGAACTGCTGCAATCCGGCCACTACGGCGTCGCCGCGGGGGATTTCGCGTTGGCGCTGGAAGAGCAACTGGTGCATTTGCCAGAACTGGCCCTGCTGCCCGGCGCACGCCGCGGCTTCGGCGGCGCGGACACTGCCCTCGCCGAGGTTGAGCACGGCGCGGAAGACGAGCTTCACCTGCCCCTGGCGCACGTATTTGTCAATGATTTCCGGCTCTACCGCTAACACGTAGCGGGCACAGGCCGGTCACCGGAAGTCCGAGTACTCGGTGAGCGTCACGGGGGCATTGGCTGCGCCCAAGAAGGGGAAGCCATCGGCCGTGAGGCCCTGGGCAACGCCGTTGTAGGGCGTTCCCGCTGGCGCCTCGCTCGGCGCTGCGGCGGTCGGTGCGGGCGCAGCGGCAGTGGGCTGGGTGGCCGGCGCCGTGTCAGCCGTAGTTGGCGCGGCCGTTTCGGGCTGCGTTTCCGTTCCATTGCACGCCGCGAGCAGGAAGAGTGGCAGCACCAGCAGGGGCAGCCACAACACGCGCCGCAGCGATCTTATCCAAGTGTTCGGGGCCATGTTTCCTGTACACCTCCTCGGACGGCGATAGGCGGTCGGTCTGACAGCCGCTACCCCGCAGCCTTATCTATCGCTGCTGAGAGCGCCTCGACGGGCGGCAGGCCGACCAGGCGTTGCGAGCCACCCGGCCCACTGATGTCGAAGATCGGCTGTCGAACGATGCCGCGCGTGCGTTGCTCGGCATCGGTAGCCTGCACGTGTTCGAGGGTCGTGCGCTCGGTCATGCAAGTGGAGAAGGCGGCTTGATCGAGGCCCGGCAGGGCCGACGCGAACTGCTGCATCCCCGCAATGAGCGCGTTTCCATCGCCGCGGGGAACATCCCGCTGACGCTGGAAGAGCAACTCGTGCATCTGCCAGAACTGGCCCTGCAAGCCCGCGCAGGCGGCGGCCTCGGAGGTGCGGATGCTGCGCTCGCCATGGTTGAGCACCGCGCGGAAGACGAGATTCACCTGTCCCTGGCGCACGTACTTATCTATGATGATCGGCTCTACCGCTAACACGTAGCGGGCACAGAGCGGTCACAAGAAGTCCGAGTAGTCGGTCAGCGTCACCGGCGCATTGGGCGCGCCCAAAAGCGCAAACCCTTCCGGGGTGAGGCCTTGTGCGACGCCCTTGTAGAGGGACGCGGTCTGGGCGGGAGGACTGGTCGCGGTGGGTGGCATGGGTGTCGGTGGTGGCGGCGTAGTTGCCGTCGGCGGTACCGGAGTCGGCGGTGGTGGAGTCGTGGCCGTGGGCGGCACGGGTGTCGGCGGTGGTGGCGTGGTGGCTGTCGGCGGCACGGCTGTCGGTGGTGGTGGTGTGGTCGCTGTGGGCGGTACGGCTGTCGGTGGTGGCGTCGTAGCCGTCGGTGGCACCAGTGTCGGGGGCGGAGGCGTCGTGGGCGCAGGCGGTGGGGCGGTCGGAGGCGGTGGCTGTGTCGCCGCCGGGGCGGGCGGCGCAGGCTCCGGCTGGGATTCCCCTAGGTCGCAGGCGGCGAGTAGGAGCAGGGCCACCAACAGCGGCAGCGGCCATAAGACACGCCGCAGCGGCGCAAGCCAACAGCATGAGGTCATGCCTAGAGTGTAGCGCGCGGATGGGGATTCGGGCAGGAGGGGGCGAGGCAGCGACCAAAATCTAGAGTCCAGCCTTATGTAGTGATCGCAGAACATCTTCATTCAGCATGCCAACGGCTTCACTGACGAGGCTTCGTAGCCAAGTATCCAATCCCCGCGTAAGGCTGGTAGTTGCCTTGGGACGTATATCAGCCAAGCGTACTGGGAATTCGTCCTGGGACCCACGGCCGAAACTAAGCACGATGTGTACACGACTAGCAATGAGTATCGGGTAGGGTGCCGTTGACCCTATGCTGGCGAGTACCTGAAGGGTGACTCTAGCGATGTGTCTGTCGTATGGCGTCGCGCAGCGCAGACTGACTTCCAGTGTGGGGCCTACATCGCGGGTATTGTGCTCAGGAGTCACCGCACGATACCCTTTGATAGTAGCCCGAGTTGTGGATCCAGGCATGCCCCAGTCGACCTCGGAATCCACACCCACGGGCAGTGTCAATTCACTCAGAATAGACCGAACTCTATGTTCCAAGGAAGCCAATAGCTCGCCGCCTAGGCTCCAGAGCTCCTGCTCAGAAGGCTCAGCGAGCAACGTAAGAGCCTCCTCAAGTTTCACTGTCTGTTGGCCTATCGGGGGCACTAGATAACTAGAAATGAGTCGGGCGGCTTGGATTGCACAGTGGAACATGAAGGCAACGAACAATTGGTAGTTGCATCGGTCGGCAGCGCCTAGTGTGTCGAGGTACTCGTTGCGCTGGTCGGCGTAGATGACCAGCGGGACTTGCTGCGCTTGCAGCAGGAAGGTAGAGGCGAGAGCACGCGCCGCGCGGCCATTCAGGTCGGCGAACGGATGAACCACCACCAGGGCATAGTGCGCGTAGGCCGCTTGGAGGACGGGGTGCGCCTGCTCGAAATCGGGTGTCCTCAGTTCGGCCACCAACCGCCGCATTTCGTCGGGCACGCGATCCACCGGGGCGTAGGCATGCCTCGTGCCATCTTGCTGTAGAACATGGTTAGGCAACTGCTTGTAGGTGCCCTTGGGCAAGGCTTGCTCCTGCCAGCCCTGAGGGGTCAGCACCTGGTAGGTCTCGGCACCCTCCGCCAACTCGGTATGAAGCTGGCGAATCCACGCCTCCGTAATCGGCACATCTGACTGCGCGAGGTCTCGCGCCAACTCATAGCCACGCAACTGCGCCTCGAAGAGGCGGCGCACACGCTCGCCCCTGGCTGCGACCTGCTCTTCCCAGCCCTCGGCCTGGGTTGCGACGGTCATCGTGAAGCCGCGATCTACGGTGTATTCGCCTTCAAGGGCACCGGTGTCAACGGCGGCGGCGCGGAGGGCCACCTCGACGGCGCGGTCGAAGTCGGCCGAGGCTTCGGCCCGCTTCTGCTGGAGGCCGGCGGCCACCCGCTCCCAGAGGTCGGTATCTAGCTCAACCGCGGCACTGAAGGACTGGAAGTCGGGAAACGGCCGATACCGGGCGTCGAGTGCCCGTAGCTCGGCGGGAGTGACCTGGGTGCCGGGCGGTGCGGTCATGGGAATGCGGGGCTGGCGCTATAGCCCGATGCGCGAGTGGAACTCGGGGAGGCCGCGGATGCCAACGTGGGCGCGGAAGAAGGCGCCGGCATCGGGGCCGGCGGCGGGTTTGTCGTCGGCGCCCTGGGTGGTGACGTAGATGTCGTCCATGTTCGGACCGCCGAAGATCAGGCTGGAGGCCCGCTTGACGCCGGGGAAGTACACGCGGCGCTCCTCGGTGCCGTCCGGCCGGTAGCGGGCGACGCAGCCGATGCCCCACAGGGCGGTCCAGACATGGCCCTCGGCGTCCACGGTCATGCCGTCGGGGCCGAGCACGTCATCGTCCTCGGGCACGTCTAGGAACACGCGCTGTCCGGAGAGGGCGCCCGTGGCCTGGTCGTAGTCGAACAGGTAAATCTTGCGCTGGAACGTATCGGTGAAGTACATCTGTTGGTGGTCGAGGGTGTAGCCCATGCCGTTCGAGAGGCCGATGCCATCGAGCAGGACCGTCAGCGTGCCGTCGGTGTCGAGGCGGTAGAGACGCGCGTCGTCGCCGTCGGTCGGCATGGTGCCGCAATAGACGCGGCCGGCGGGATCGGTGATTACATCGTTGAACCGCGTCCGACGCTCGGCCGGAATCTCATCTATGATCGTCGTGAGCTGGCCGTCGCGTAGGACCTTGATGGCGCCACGAGCCATGAAGAGCAAGAGCGAGCCGTCCGCTTGAAAGGTAAAGCCACCGATGTCTTCCTCGCCCTGGTAGAACAACTCGTGGTGTCCCGAGGCGGGATGGTAGCGGAAGATGCGGCTGGTGGTGATGTCTACCCAATAGACGCGCTGCTCGGCGACGTGCCAGAGCGGGCCTTCGCCGGCTTCTTCCTCGTAGTTGGCGATCAACTCCGGATTCACTGGCTGCCTCCCCCTGTGTGCTCTCAACGCTGGCAATCATACGCCAACGATGGCGCGCGCGGCTACCGAATGCACCTACGGCATGGCCCTACGGCGACGACACAGGCAAGCTGACTAGGCGGTAGGCCCAGCCGGGCTGCCATTGGAACGGCGCAACGACAACTTCCTCCAGTGGGACGCCGTTGAGCCAATGCTCCAGGGCGTACTGCGTGGCACGATGTCCGACCAGCATGATGCGCTGGCCGGAATAACGCCCCATCAGGTCTTCTAACAGGCTGCGTACCCTAGCGGCGGCCTGTGCATAGCTCTCCCCGCCCGGAAACGGCACGGTGACTCTGTGGAGACGCTCCCGCTCCACAAGGTCGGTGGAGTGTCTCGTGAACTCGCCATAGTCGCATTCCCGCAGCCGAGGGTCCTTGATGATGGGGATATTGCGGTGCGCGAACGCAATCTCCGCGGTGCAGTACGACCGCTGCAGATCGGAGCAGACGACGGCAGCGAGGCAGGTGTCGCGGTAGAGGCCTCCCAGCGCCGCTGCCTGCCGGCGGCCCAGCGGCGACAGCGGCGTATCGGCGTGTCCCGAGGCCAGCCGGCGCTCGTTGTCGAGGGAGGTACTGTGGGTTACAAAGATGATCTCAGTCATCGGACAAACTGCTTGTAGTGGTGAGGGACCATGCTACCCACCGGGAGGTCACGCCGCGGCGGCCGCGGCGTGCGGATCCGGGAGCGCCATCAGCTTCTTGATGGACTCGGAGGCTTCCTGTTTGGAGTGGGCTGGCCAGGCCGCGGCGTTTTCGCCTTTGGCCGCACACAGCCGCTCGATGAAGGCCCGCTGCTTTGGGGTCGCTTCACCGTTGCCGCTGCTGTTGCCATTGGGCGGTGGCTTCTGCTCCGTGGTCGGTCGCCGGTTTTGCTCACCAGCTATCGGCTGCGGACCACTCGCCACGGGCCGCCGCTCACCATCTATGGGCCGTCCACGCTCGTCAAGCGCGCTCCAGCGGCTCGGCAACTCGTACAGCCAGCGGCCGATGCCCCACTGGACCGCCGCCCGCTTGGTGGCATCGGAGTACGCCGCCTTCAGTGGCTCCTCGTCTCCACTGCGATTGGGGTAGCCCACGTCGGACTTGCTGATGCCCGCGATGGTGAGGGTACATTCTATCGCGCCGCTGGCGGCATCGAGCACGCGATAGCCGGTCTGCCAACCGTCGGTGCCGAAAAGCTCATCCAGGCGACTGAACACCTGGCGGGCATCAATGTAGGCGACGACGAGGCCACGAGTACCTTCCGGGTACTTGCCCTGGACACGCTCTTTGCTCGTCCGCTGCACGCGCCACTTCGGCGTACAGACCGGCTCGGTAAGCCGGGGGCCGATCTGCGGCCAGTCTACGCTCGACCCGGATCCCTGGTCACCGGTCATCGGCTGCTCGTTCGTGGTCATTGCCATCTCCCTCCTTACCTCAGCTATAGAACTATAGTTCTGATACTATAGCATGTTCGTGCCGTGGTGGCAACCTACCCCCGGCCCCCCTTTTGTCAGAATCAGGATGGTCAGGATGCAAGGATGAGCAGGATGGGTTCCCGCCCCGTATTGGGGTACGGAACATGCTTGCACGGGAGTGATGGGGGGGCTGCCCTCACCCCGGCCCTCTCCCACGGGGAGAGGGGGCGGCGGACCTACCCCAGTCAGCAGGCCCTCCCGTCGAGGAGCGGGGCTGCCGAAAGTCCCACACTCCCAGCTTTAACCACATCTTAACGCCGAGCCGAGCGTGTGTTTACAGGGAGACGGCAAACTAATCGGACAGCGAGTCCGTATGGAAGAAGTTCCGGCGGAGTGAGAAGGAGGTACGCGGATGCCAAGAGCCATCCCCCGGTGGGTGGGACCAGTGCTCATCCTGATGCTGTTGGCCGCCGGCTGCGGCCCCGGCAATGGGGATACCGCAACGGGGGTTGCCGTCCCGGAAACCGCGGCGACGGGAGCCGCGCCGGGGCAAGATGGAGCGTCGGAGTTTGTGGCTGAGGTGTGGGCCGACAACTGGTTCGCGCTGTACGTCAATGGGGAGTTGGTTGGTGAGGACTCGACGCCGATCACGACGGAGCGGTCCTTCAACGCCGAGACGATCACCTTCACCGCCACCTATCCCCTGACCATCGCGATTGAGGCCAAGGACTTCAAGGAGACCGATTCGGGGATCGAGTACATCGGCGAGCGTAACCAGCAGATGGGCGACGGCGGACTCATTGCCCAGATCACCGATGTCCGCACCGGGAAGGTCGTGGCGGTCACGAATAGCGGCTGGAGACTGAAGGTGATCCACCGCGCGCCCCTGAACCCCGAGTGCGAGAAGGCCCGCGACCCGGACACCGCCTGTCGGTTCGAGCGCACAGAGGCGCCGCCGGGCTGGGCCAGTGCCGATTTCGACGATGGGAACTGGAGCACCGCTACCGAGTGGACGGCGGCCGACGTGCGCCCCAAGGACGGCTACAACAAGATCAAGTGGGACGGCGCGGCACGACTGGTTTGGGGCAGCGACCTGGAGGTGGACAACACCATTCTGCTGCGACTGACCGTCGAGGCGGCGGCCTAGCCCCCCTATGGTCCCCCCGCAGTGCGGGGGGACGGCGGTGCAGGCCTCACCCCCCGGCCCCCTCTCCACCATGTAGAGAGGGGGTGACGCGCGAACTTCCCTGGAACTGGGGAACTGTTACTATGGAGCACCTTTTGGGGTAGTCGCACGTTCGCCGACACGGAGCATCCATGCAGTTGTATATCATCCGCCACGCGCAGTCGTACAACAATGCGCTCACCGATTGGACGGAACGGGTGTCCGACCCGCCGCTCACGGAGTTGGGTGAGCGGCAGGCGGACCGGCTGGCCGAATACCTGGCCAGCACACCGGAGGAAACCGATGAGCCCGGGTCGGGTGCGCACTACGTCAATCGCACGGGGTTCCGGTTCACGCGGCTGTTCACTAGCGCGATGCGCCGCTCGCTGCAGACGGCCGCGCCTATCGGCGAGGCGATCGGGCTGCAACCGGAAGTGTGGGTGGACATCCACGAAACGGGTGGCGTCTTCCTCGACTATCACGAGGGACGCGGGCTGCCGGGCTTGAAGCGGGCCGAGATGGCAGCGCAGTTCCCGACCTTCCGGCTGTCGCCAGAAGTAACTGAGGACGGCTGGTGGAATCGCGGGCAGGAGAGCAAGGAAGAGTGGCTGGAGCGGGCCGCGCGGGTCGCAGCGGAGCTACGGGAACGGTATGCCACGAGCGACGAGCGAATTGGCCTGGTGACGCACGGGGGATTCGCCGACAAGCTGCTCCATACGCTGTTTGGACACACGATGCCGCCGAGAGTGATCCTGCCCCATCGCAATACGGCGATCACGCGGCTCGACTTTTGCGACGACGGGGCCATCTACATGCAGTATTTCAATCGGGTGGAGCACCTGCCGTCGGCACTCCTGAGCTGAGAGGTGCTTGGAGTATCCCCCTTTGGACCTAACCCCCGGCCCCTTCCCTGCAGGGAAGGGGAGTGATAGAGAGGGGTGTGGCTTCCCGCGCGCACGGGAATGACGGGGGTGAGGCGCGGCGCTCCTTGCAGATGCTACTATGGAGCACTTCCCGCAGTAGTCGCATGTCGCCGGTACGGAGCATCCATGAAGTTGTATATCATCCGCCACGCGCAGTCGTACAACAATGCGCTCACCGACTGGACGGAACGGGTGTCCGACCCGCCGCTCACGGAGTTGGGTGAGCGGCAAGCGGCCCGGCTGGCCGAGTACCTAGCCAGTACGCCGGACGCTGCCGAGCAGCCCGGGCCGGGCGCGGAGTACGTCAATCGCACGGGGTTCCGGTTCACGCGGCTGTTCACTAGCGCAATGCGCCGCTCGCTGCAGACGGCCGCGCCCATCGGCGAGGCGATCGGGCCGCAACCGGAAGTGTGGGTGGACATCCACGAGATAGGCGGCGTGTTCCTCGACGATCACGAGGGACGCGGGCTGCCGGGCTTGAAGCGGGCCGAGCTGGCAGCGCAGTTCCCGATGATCCGGTTGTCGGCGGAGGTGACCGAGGAGGGCTGGTGGAACCGGCAGCGGGAGACGGAGGAAGAGTGGCTGGAGCGGGCGGCGCGGGTAGCAGCGGAGCTACGGAACCAGTATGCCGGGACCGATGAGCGAATCGGCCTCGTGACGCACGGGGGGTTTGCTGCCATGTTGCTCTATGCCCTGTTCAGGCACGTGAAGCCGGGGAAGGTGATATTGTCGCATCGCAATACGGCGATCACGCGGCTCGACTTTTACGACGACGGAACAACCTATATGCAGTATTTCAACCGGGTGGAGCACCTGTCGTCGGCGCTGTTGAGCTGATCGGTACGAGGGGCGTTGCCCCCCTATGGCCCCCCCGCTGCGGCGGGGGGACGGAGGTGCAGGCCTCACGCCCCCTCTCCACCATGTAGAGAGGGGGCGTGAGGCGAGAGAGACCAGGGCGCCCACAAGGGACGCCCCTACAGGGGTGGCGGCTGCGCGTATGGATTGCGGCTTGCGCCGCAATGACGGCAGGGGGGCGAGGGCTAGACGAGAGGCGAGGGGCCATGTCAAGCGGCGCATTTACGGTGAGGCGGAACGTCGAGGCGCGGATGCGTGATGGTACGCGGCTGCGCGCAGACGCCTATGTGCCGTGGGGCAGCGGTCCGTTCCCGACGGTGCTGTGTCGGACGCCGTACAGCAAAGAGCGCGACGTTCACGTCGAGATGGCGGAGCAGTTCGCGGAGCGAGGGTATCTGGCCATCGTCCAGGACGTGCGGGGGCGGTACGCCTCGGACGGGACGTTTCGGCCCGGCTTCTATAGCGCAGACCACTGCGACGCGGAGGACGGCTACGACACCGTGGAGTGGGCGGCCGAGCTGCCGTGGTCGGATGGGAAGGTGGGCACGTTCGGCAACTCCTATTGTGGGTGGACGCAGTGGGAGCTGGCGCACACGCGGCCGCCGCATCTGGTGACGATGGTGCCGCAGGGGATCGCGGCGAACCTGCTGGACCGCGAGCTATCGGGCGTGCTGCGGCTGGGGCGGGTGCTCTGGTGGAGTGTTAATACGCTGGCGCCGGACGAACGGCGGCGGGCCGGTGATACGTCGGGGCCGCACACGCACGAAGAGGCGGACCGGCTGTGGGAGGAGCGGGATCGCAGCAAGTGGCTGTGGCACCTGCCGCTGGCGGAGATTCCCGATGCGGTGATGTACGGCATGGGGGAACACTGGCGGGCTTGGCTGGCCGACCATACGTCCGACTTCTTCGGGTTCGAGGAGAAGCACGCGCGAGTGGCGGTGCCCGCGCTCAGTATTACGGGCTGGTACGACCAGCAGATCGGGACGATCAAGCAGTTCACCGGGATGCGCGAGCACGGCATGACGGCACGGGCCAGGGAGCATCAGCATCTCATCATCGGGCCGTGGACGCACACGAGCACGGACTGGGAGCAACGGCTCGGCGACGTGGACTTCGGGCCGGCGGCGGAGCAGGACTACTACGAGGTAGCCGATCAGTGGTTTCGCTACTGGCTGCGGGGCGAGCGGAACGAGGTGGAAGACTGGCCGCCGATCCGCCTGTTCGTGATGGGTGCGAATCGCTGGCGGGACGAGCACGAGTGGCCGCTGGCGCGGACGCAGTACACCGAGCTCTTCTTGCACAGCGGCGGGGCTGCGAACACGGCGGGCGGTGACGGGTCGCTGTCGCGGCGGGCGCCACGAGACGAGCCGCCGGACGAGTACGTGTACGACCCGCGCGATCCGGTGATGACGCTGTATACGGCGGACGGGCAGCAGAAGCCGCACGACCAGCGTCCGTTGGACTGGCGGCGCGACGTGCTGGTGTATCGCACGCCGCCGCTGGCGAAGCCGCTGGAAGTGACCGGGCCGATAACGGTGCGGCTGTGGGCGGCCTCGACGGCGAGGGACACCGACTTCGTGGTGAAGGTGGTGGACCGGCGGCCGGACGGGTTCGCGCAGGAGCTATGCCACGGGATCGTGCGGGCGCGCTACCGCGACTCGCTGACGCAGCCGACGCTGCTGGAGCCGGGCCGGGTCTACGAGTACAGTATCGCGGTGAACCCAACGAGCAACCTGTTCCGGCGTGGTCACCGGCTGGAGATCCACGTGACGAGCAGCGATTTTCCGAACTTCGACCGCAACCACAATACGGGCGGCAACGACTACGCCGAGGCGACGCTCGTCACGGCGCGGCAGACGGTGTTTCACGACGCCGCGCGGCCGTCGCGGGTGATCTTGCCGGTGATTCGGTGAGTGGGGGCGGCGGACCTATCCCCCGGCCCCTTTCCTAAAGGAAAGGGGAGTCCACGCGGCGATCCCTCGCCCCCTCCCTAGCCCTCCCCCGGAGCAAGCTCCAGGGGAAGGGACGAGGACGGACCTACCCCCTGGCCCCCTACCTAAAGGGAAGGGGAATGGCGGGTGGGGCGCGGGAGGGGGGCTGGGGCGGGACGCCCGTGCCGGCGGTGGCAGGCGGCGGGCGGCTGGGTACTTGGATGGCAGGATGCCCTTGATGGGTGACAGAGTGGGATAAGTGGTCGGCGCGAGTTTCGGAATACGCAGCGCGGGTTGCCAGTGCATCGTCTCCCTGTAGTCCACCTGTGGCAACGGGGGGACGTGGATTCCCGCTGGCGCGGGAATGCCGGTTGAGACGATGGGCTTGCGTATAGATGAGGGTGTCGGGAGTGGCAGGGACGCGGGGCAAGACTGCCTGGAGCCGCCGGCTCGCTTGAGCCGGCACGGGGGCGGTGGCCATAGGCACACTACGGCCGGCGGTCACCGGGCCACAGGCAGTGTGGCCTGGCGACGCCATGGACGCGGCGGCGGGCCGTTGCTGGCCCGGCGCCTGGGGCATGGGCATGGGCACGGCGCGAGATCGGTTGTGATCCGGCGCCAAGGGCATGGGCATGGCACGGGACCGGGTATGGTCCGGTGCCGGCGGCAACGGCTGCACGGCCGCGCCACCGCACGCGGCCGGCTCGGCGGTGCCAGCGTTCCCCGGCCGGGCGGTGCCCGGCGCTCCAGGATAGTCTTGCATCATCTGCCACTCCCGTCAGGGGAGCATATCGGCGGGAGGTGGGGGAGAGACAACGGTCTGGGGGGCAGGTTGGTCAGAATCAGGATTTGCGGGATGAGGGGATGGGCAGGATGATCCTCACCCCCCGGGCCCCTCTCCACATGGTGGAGGGGGGGAGTTGGGCGGACCTACCCCCTGGCCCCCTCCCTTCAGGGAAGGGGCTAACGGTGGCCGCCTGCTACGGAGTGCGGTGGTATGATGCCGCCGGCTGGACCACATCGCGCGGGTCAGTTCGGCCTCGACAGGTGCTGCTCCATGTGCTTCGTATAATGCTCCCCTACGAACTCGCAGGCAACTCTCGCTGATATGTATAGCAGAAGATGAAGAAGTAAGTATAAGCTATTCAACAACTCTAGTTTATTCTGCTGTGTCACTTCCACCGATCCTGTGAGCATGAAGAAATCCCCTGTTCCTGTGTCAAACAAGGGATGAACTAATTCTGCACTTGGAGCATCGTAGCACTGAAGGTATAGAGAATGATAAACATCTGATAATTCCTCAAAACACGCCTTCCTTTCCTGATCCCTTGGCTTTTTCCAGTCGCGTTCAGGTTGGGGCATCTTCTGAAAGTTTATCTTCCACCTGTTCTGCTCTTCAATATGCATCTTTGTCATAGTTCTCCTGAGGTTTGAGTCACTCAGTAACTTCGATGCCAACTTCGCCCTCTGACGGGCAGACCAATAACGGTACCCATCCAAATTGTCGTTCTTGAAAGTGTAGTCGATTGTAACCGATAACTCAAATAGAGTACGCATAAGTACATCTGCATCGAAAATCCTGGAGTGGTAGCAGAGTGTCACTATGCTGTCACTACAGACTTCTCCTCTCGATAAAACGTTGCGAAGGAACTTTGCCCACATTCGTCTCTTCTCGGAATTCAACTCTTGTGAGTCTAAGTGTAGTTGGTTTCTCAATCCAGTGATCGAACGTCGAACATACGCTAAGTCATCTTGAACATCCTGCCAGTTGGGCAGTCGTATTTCCTCGCGCTTTCCGGCCATCTGCTCTCTCTTCACTCTGCCTATGCGCTCAGAATCGTAGTTGGAGGTGATGGGCCAAGTCCAGCACGCCCGGCCAGGTGCAGGATGCACCCTTGTCACTTGGATCTGAATATAGAACGCGCGTTCGCACAAGAGGTTGCGGGGTGCCCTATCCAGCGTTCCGGTCCAGCCGACCACGGCAAGTGCCCGCTCGCCGCAGCCTGCGGCGGACAAGGGGGCACAGATTCCCGCTTTCGCGGGAATGACGGGGTGAGTGGGCGGGTGGTGGGTTAGTAGAGGCCGAGGTAGGTGTCGGTTTCCCATTGGCTGACGCTGGTGTGGTATTGCTGCCATTCGCGGCGCTTGACTGCGATGTAGTAGGGGGCGTAGTCGTCGCCGAGGGCGGTGCGGATCACGTCGTCCTGCTCCAGGGCGTCTACGGCCTCGCTGAGGTTGGTGGGCAGGAAGCCGATGCCGCGGGCGCGTAGCTCGTCTTCGGGCACTTCGTAGAGGTTGTCGTCGTTGCGGGGGCCGGGGTCAAGCTGGCGTTCGATGCCATCGAGGCCGGCGGCGAGCATGGCGGTGCAGGCGAGGTAGGGGTTGGCGGCGCCGTCCACTATGCGGTTTTCGATGCGGCCCGGGCCGGGGATGCGGATCATCTGCGTGCGGTTGGAGCCGCCGTAGGTGACGTAGACGGGCGCCCAGGTGGCGCCGGAGCGGGGGGCACCGCGGATGAGGCGCTTGTAGCTGTTGACGATGGGGCAGGTGACGGCGGTGAGGGCGGGCGCGTGGTGGAGGATGCCGCCCATAAACCAGTAGGCCAACTGGGAGAGGCCGTTGGCGTCGGACTCGTCCTCGAACAGGTTGGTCTCGTTGTCGGCGTCCCAGAGGCTGATGTGGTGGTGGGCACCGTTGCCGGTGAGGTGAGCGAACGGCTTGGGCATGAAGGTGGCCAGCAGGCCGTGCTGCTCGGCGACGGTCTTGACCATCCACTTGAAGAAGGTGTGGCGGTCGGGGGTGGTGGCGCCATCCCCGTAGAGCCAGTTCAACTCGAACTGACAGGTGGCGTCCTCGTGGTCGGCGGCATAGGGTCCCCAGCCTAGCTCCTGCATGTAGGTGACGATGGTGGTGATGATGTCGAGGTTGCGATGCAGGGCGCGCAGGTCGTAGCAGGGCTTACCGAGCGTGTCGAGGGCGTCCCAGGGCGCGTAGGCGCCGTGCTCGTCCTGCTTCAAGAGCATGAACTCGGCTTCGGTACCGGTGTTGAAGGTGTAGCCCTGCTGCCGGACCTTGTCCAACTGGCGCTGGAAGATGGTGCGGGGGCAGTAGGGCCACTGCTGCTCGTTGACGTGGATGTTGCCGGCGACCCAGGCGATCTCGGGGCGCCAGGGCACGATTTGGAGGGAACTGAAATCGGGGATGCAGGCCATATCGGGGTCGTGGGGTCCCTGCCCGATCTCGCCGGCCGCAAAGCCGGCAAAGCCGGCGCCTTCTTCAGCCATTTCTGCGAGGTTGGTGGCCGGGACCAGCTTGGCCTTCGGGGCACCGCTCATCTCGACATAGGAGCACAGGAAGAACTTGATGCCCTGCTCATCAACCAGCCGCTGCGCGTCTGCGAGTGTCCGTGCCATCGCTCTCCCCCTTTACGCACTCCCAAAGATACCGCAGGGACGGTGGGGAGTGCAGGGGTGGCGGCTGTCTGGCCCCCCTATGGGTCCCCCCGCAATGCGGGGGGACGGCGTACTCAACGGCCCGTGGGCTTCAATGTGAGACGGAGGCGGCGGCTTTTTCGCCGACGAGGAGGCCGTCGCGGAAGCGGGAGAGGGCGAACGGCGCGATCAGGTCCGGGGTCCGGCCGGTGGCGATTAGCTCGGCGAGGCACTTGCCGGCGATGGGCCCAGCTTTGAAGCCGTAGGTGCCCCAGCCGACATCCTGGTAGAAGCCGGCGAGGCCCTCGACGCCGCCGATGATGGGCGAGAAGTCGGGGGTCATGTCGCAGATGCCGGCCCACTGCCGGAGCACTTTGACGTTGTGAAGTTGCGGGAATAGCTCCAGGGTGTAGCTGGCCATCTGCTCCAGCGTGGGTAGCGTGCCGGCCATGCTATACGACTGATACGGGTCCACCTCCGCGCCGATGACCAGCTCGCCGCGGTCGGTCTGGTTGATGTAGACGTGGAGGTTGGCGGAGACGATGACCTTATCCAAGAACGGCTTCAGCGGCTCGGTCACGCAGGCCTGGAGGGGCTGGGTGACGATGGGGAGCAACACGCCGGCCATGTTGGCGACGACGGTGGCCCAGCCGGCCGTGCAGTTCACGACCGCTGGCGTCGCGATTGCGCCGCGGTTGGTGACGACACCGGTGATGGCGCCGGGCGTGCTCCCGTCGGCAGGCCCCCACCCTAGCCCTCCCCCGTGCTGATGCACAGGGGAGGGGACATTGCCGTGCGGCTGCGCTTGCTGCGTGGAGCCGTTGACGTTGATCGCGGTGGCCTCGGTGAAGGGATGAATCTCGATGCCCATGCGTTCACAGGCGCGAGTGTAGCCCCAGACGACCGCGTCGTGGCGGATGATGCCGCCCGGCGGGTTGTAGAGGGCGGCGAGGATGGGATAGCGCGCGTGGTCGGAGCAGTCGAGGGCCGGAACGAGTCGCTGTAGCTCCTCGCTGTCAATCACGCAGTTCTCGACATCGAAGAGGTTATTGGTCTCGGCGCGGAGGCGAAGGCCAGCGACAGCAGAATCGTTGTGGGCGAGGGTGAGGTGGCCGCACTGGCTGAAGAGCACGTTCCAGCCCAACTCCTGGGACAATTGCTCGTATAGCTCCAGCGACGCCGCGAAGAAGGGGATGCCTTCCGGCGTGCGGTAGTTGGCACGTAGGATGGCCGTGTTGCGGCCGCTATTGCCGGCACCGAGGTAGCTTTTCTCCAGCACGGCGACATTGGTGATCCCGTGCTCTTTGCCCAGGTAGTAGGCGGTGGCCAGCCCATGCACGCCGGCGCCGATGATGACGACGTCGTAGGTGTGCCGGAGGTCGTGTGCCTGGGGCAGCACCCGCTCATGGCGAAACAGTTGGAGCATCTATCGCCGGTCCTTGCTAGAGGTTGTGTTGTAGGCCCCGCTAGAGTTCCCCCCGCTCCGCAGGGGGACGGCACGTCCCCTCCACTGTGTCTTGCCACGGGGGAGACCAGGGAGGGGGCCACGACCGCCTAGCCTCTGATCTCATAGTGCGCCTCGCAGTTGCTGTAGGGCTTCGAGGCCGATGGGCGCGATACCGAACGACTCGCCAGCGTGCAGTGCGGCGTCCCAGACGTAGGCGCCGTACTCCCAGCAGACCAGCAGCCAGTACGCCGGCACGGGGCCGAGGTCTTGGCGGAGGAGGGTGGCGTGGACGTGGGCCAGGCCGGTGCGGGCACACGCCAAGTCGGGGAGGGCCGGGTCGGATACATCGAGCGCCGTGAGCCGTTGCAAGACGGCGCGGCTGTGCGGTCCCGCGAGGACGAGGGCCGTGTAGACGGAGGTGACATCGGTCACGTATAAGGGCGACGATGGCAGCGATTCCAAGGCGGACGCCGCGCGCTCCTTGAGCGCTTGCAGCACTGCAGGCGTGTCGTGCGGCTCGCAGGTCACGAGCAGGTCATTGTCGGCCAGGGGCCAGACGGTGGCGCCGGGGATCTGCCAGGTCGTCGGGGCGAGGCGCCGGCCTCGGGTCTCCAGCTTGCCTAGCCAACTGGCGTCCGCCAGCACGACGCCGGCTTGCGCCTGGTGCATTTCTTCATCCGGGGAGCGAAAGCGGGCCGCGATCTGCCAGCCGGCGTGGTCGGTCAGCGTCGCGCCCAGCGCCAGGGCGGTGCGGTAGAGGGGGGTGCGCTTGACCGGCTGGATGGTTGCGGTCATCAGGCTCTCAGTCTCTTGCCGGCCGGGTCGTAGAAGGGGTCGGGCACGATTTCCGCCTGCGCCAACCGGCCGTGCAGGGGCATCGTGAGTACCTGACCGGGGGCGGCCAAGTCCTGCGACACCCAGGCCAGCCCTACGGCTTTCCCGTTCACGGGTGAGTAGCGGGCGCTGGTGACGCGGCCGACCGGCCGACCGTCGAGGACGAGCGCGGTGCCGTCGTCCGGCACAACGTCGTCGCGCATCTCGAAGCCCACCAGTTGCTCGCGCGGGGCGCGCTGCTGCGCTTGGAGCGTTGCCGCTTTGCCGATGAAGTCTTCTTTGTCCAGCTTGGCCACCCAGGCCATGTCGGATTCGAGCACGTTGCTGGTGGCGTCGGTGTCCACGCCGACGATCAGGTGCCGTTTTTCGAGGCGGAGCAGGCGTTGGGTCTCCACGCCGAACGGGCGGATGTCGAACTCTTGTCCGGCGTCGAGGATGGCATCCCACATGTGCTCGCCGTATTCGGCGGGGAAGTGCAACTCCCAGCCGGTCTCGCCGACAAAGCCGATCCTCAGCATGATACTCGGCACGCCGGCCACCTCGGCCCGGCGACAGCGCATATAGCGGAAGGCGCGCCGGCCCAGGTTGCGCTCCGTCAGCTTGGCCAACGTGTCGCGCGCTCGCGGACCGGCTACGTTGACGGCGGCCAGACCCCCGGTGACGTTGGCGATGTGGACTTGCCAGTCGCTCACGGCGAGCCACCATTCGAGCCACTGCTGCACAAACTCGATGTTGCCGGTGGTGGTGGTGATGAAGAAACGGTCGGCGGCGAGGCGGGAGATGGTGCCGTCGTCCAAGATAATCCCGGCGTCGTCGCAGATGACGGAGTAGCGCGACGCGCCGACGCGCAGGTCGGAGAGACGATTGGTGTAGACTTTGTCGAGCAACTTGGGGGCGTCCGCCCCGCGCACCTCCAGCTTGCCGAGCGTGCTCAAGTCAATGACGCCGACGCGCTTGCGGACCGCCCAATACTCCTCTTCGACGGACTGCTGCTTGGCGTCGGGTGGGCCGTAGTAGAGGGGGCGCTGCCAGTCGCTCATGTCCATCCAGACGCAGCCTAGCTCGTCGTGCTTGTGATGCATGGGCGTGCGCTTGACCGGGTGATGGCGGGCACCGGCGAGTGCACCTAGGGACACGGGCGCCGTCGGGGGGCGGGACGTGGTTCTGCCGGTCTGGCCGATGGTCTTGCCGGTGCGTTGGGCACAGACGGCGATGGAGGCCAGTTGGCACATCTTGCCCTGGCACGGTCCCATCGTGACCGTGGTGTAGCGCTTCAGGGTCTCGATCTGGTCAAAGCCCTCGGCGATGGCAGCGTCTATGTCCTTGGTGGTCACGTCCTCGCACAGGCAGACGAACGAGCGCTTGGGTCTGCCCGTGCCGCGTCCGGCCAACGCTGCCGCTGGCGCTTCAACCGTGCTGCCGGTCACGTCCCCGACGGCGGTGACGTGGTGGGGCAAGGATGCTACGACATAGGCCGCGCGCTGCTCGTCCCATTTGACGGTGCCGCCGGCTTGCATCACCAACCCGGCGTCCGGCACGCGGTCACCGCAGACGACGAGGAGATCGCAGGGGATGTCCTGAGAGGTGGTGCGTATTCCGGTCGCCTGCTTGGCGCCGCGCGCCGCGATGACATCAGTAACGGGAACGACGGCTGCAATGCGGGTTCCGGCTGCTTGCAGACAGGCCACAATGGGGGCAGCGCGGGCCTCGTTGCCGACGACGACCGCCTGGTCGCCCGGCTTGATGCCGTGCATGTTGACGAGGCGCAGCACGGCGCTGCTCAACATGACGCCGGGGAGATCATTATTCTCGAAGACGAGTGGCGTTTCGTAGGCGCCGGTAGCGACGACAACCTCCGCGGCTCGAAGCTGCACGAGCCGCTCCCGCACGGGGGACTGCGGGGCGCGATCTTGCTGGACAATGCCGAGCAGGTGGCCCTCGTAGAGGCCGAGGCAGGTCGCGGACGTGAGTGCCTGCACGTTCGGTAGCGCGGCGAGGTGGGTGGTCAGCTCTTGCACCGTCTCGGTCGCTGCTCCATCTGCACGGCGGCCGGCGTAGCGGAGGTGGCCGCCCAGCGCCGGCTGATCGTCAACGAGTGTGACGCGGCGTCCCTGCTGTGCGGCGGCGATGGCGGCCGCGATGCCGGCCGGGCCGCCACCGATAACCGCCATATCGGTATGGAGGTAGAGGTGCTCGTAGCCCGGTGCATCGTCCGAGGCGGCCGGCGGGTGGCCGGCCACTTCGCCGAGGCCGGCCACGCGGCGGATGAGTGGCTCGACAAAGCGCCAAGCGGTCGGGTGGGTGAAGGTCTTGTAGTAGAAGCCGACGGGCATCAGCCAGTCGAACCGCTCGGCGGCGGCCAGCCAGTCACGTTCGAGCGAGGGCGAGGCGTTCTGATGCCGCACCTGCATCCCGGCACGGACCGGCTCGGTGCAGGCGCGGACGTTCGGCGTGCCGTCCACGTTGACCAAGCAGTTGGGGCAGCGGCCAGCGGCGCAGAGCAGGCCGCGCGGCCGATGGTACTTGAAGCTGCGGCTGAAGATACGCTGCCCGGCGCGATAGAGCGCGGAGGCGACGGTATCGCCGGACTGGGCGGCCGTCGGCTGGCCGTTGAAAAAGATCGTGGTCGCTGGCTCGTCATTCATGCGGATCGCCTAGACGGGTTGTTCCTCTCGCTCATGGTACTGCGTACCCCCCCTATGGTCCCCCCGTCGCAACGGAGGGACGTGGATTCCCGCTTGCGCGGGAATGACGGGCCTGGGTTCTTTTCAGAGCACTGACGACCACGTGGACGCGATGAATCGCGCCCCTACACAATAACCGATCCCTGTCAGCCTCCGTCACGGGGCGGCTCCGGGGAGAGCGGTTTCCAGCACCTCGTTGGTCAAGGTGTTGCGCTGCGCCACGAACCACTGACGACAGCCCATCGTGTGATACCACCACTCTTGGTGGACGCCGGCGACGTTTGCGGTGGCATAGCTATAGCGCGGCCAGGCGTCATCGGGCGCGTCCGGCGATGGTCGCGCCTTGGTTTCGCCACCAAACCGAAACTCGTACACGCTGCGCTCGCCGCAGCTCGGACAGGGCAACAGAAAGGACATGCGCTTACCTATCGTCTCCTTCGGTCATGTAACGTGAAGATCGCTCCCGTAGAGGATCAATCCTAACTTGCTCGCTACGCGCTGGGACGCAGCATTCCCCCACGATGTGCTGTAGAGAGGAATGCGACCAAGCTCGCGGACCGCAGTAGCCCAGCCAGCCACGACCGCGGGCGCGTATCCTCTCCCTCGATACCCTTCAGCAGTCTCAACTCCCGCCTCGTGCGCCCGAGGGGAAATGCGTACACTGCAACAAACGGATACCGCGCTGCCACCGGCTACCACAGCAACACAAGGCTGAATCGAACCGATCCCAGGCACCCAATCTGTAAAGAAGTCTCGCAGAAGGTCTGCGTTCTGCTCGGTGATGTTCGTCAAGCTCGTGGGCCACCCAATACGATCAGGGAACCGATACGCGGGTCCTGCCCATATCCGCACAATCTCTGCATGCGCCCGGAGGATGTCCGTGCAAGCAGCGAGGTGAGCCGGGTTTTCTCGAAGGTTGGTCGCGACAGGCTCCGCGAGACACAACGCCGCGAGCCTACTGACCAACTCCTTGGGGAGGTCAGAACGGAAGTGCCAAATGCTCCCTTCTTTCGTCCGACCCCAAAAGAAGCGCGGCGCACGAGCACCGTTCGGTTCATTGACGTACCGGAGTTGTCCATGCTCATCGTGTGTAAAGAGAGTCTTGACCTGAATCTCCATGAGTTCAAGGTCAGTGAGCATGGGTGACCTCCAGGAGGTACATCACCATGATGTCGTCGTCGCCAAGCTCCAGGTGATAGGCGTCGGAAAGCTGTTCGACGCGAGTGATCTGCTCGCGATTGGCTTGGAAGATCGGACTGAAGGGAAAGAAGCTGAAGTCGAGCACGCGGGACGACAGCCCGACCTGACCGAGTAGCTCGGCGGTGCGGAGCTGACCCAAGATCGAGATTTGCATGATGTAGGCCCGGCCGTTCGCGGCGAGCATGTCGGGCAAGAGCGTGAGCAAGTGGTCGAGCAGGTTGCGGCCCCAGAAGTCGGCGGGGCGGTGGCTGCTCGTCTCCGTGAAGGGGTCTACCGGCATCTGATAGAGGCTGGCGACAATGACATCGTATTGCCCTGTCGGTTGATAGGTATAGAGGTCCACGACCTCCCCATGGACGCGATCCGCAACCCCGTTGCGGAAGGCGTTGGCCATGGTATTGGCTACGGCCTCGCGCTGAATGTCGAAGGCGTCCACGCGGGTGGCGCCGTTCAAGGCCAACTGGACCGTGAGGATGCCGCTGCCGCAACCGATGTCCAGGCAGCGCTGGCCCTGGCCCTCGGCGGAACGATAGAGATGCTTCCAGAGCAGGAAGCTGCCTTGGGTGGGCTGGAAAACGCCGTCGTCGCAGACGATCTCGGGGAATTGCAGGGGATAGAGCGGGCGGCCTTGCGTGTCTGCCCACGGCTCGGCCACCGCGGGGGTGCTCGGCGTGTCGGCGGAGACGGCCACGGGTAGGGCCGCGCCATGGCTCGCTACGGCTTGGGGGTGGCCCGGCTTGGTGCCGGCGAGTCGCCGGCGGGTGGCAACGAGATGGTCTGGGGACACGCCGCAGCAGCCGCCGACGATCTGAGCGCCCTCCCGGCGCCATCCGGCGGCAAGATCAGCATAGTCCTCCGGCCCCACGCGCTCATCGAACTTCCAGCCCGGGTCGGCATAGCGGCCGAGGTTGGGATACACACCCAGGGGTAGGTCCGTGAAGTCGCGCAGCCAGGGCAGCATACCCGGCACGTGGTCCGTAGGCAGGCAGTTGATGAGCAGCGCGCCGACACCGAGGGCTTCGAATTGCCGGGCCGCGCGTCCGAAGAGGTCACCTTCCGGGCCGCCCCAGTGCTGGCCGTGGATGCCACACACGCCGTCGCGGCAGCGGCGGAAGCTGAGCCAGACAGGCAGCCCGGTCTCCAGCATGATCTCTACTGCCGGCACGGTGAGGTCGTCGCGGAGTAGCGACATTGTTTCCATGAAGATCAGGTCGGGCGGATTCTCGGCCAGCACCCGGAGCAGCAGACGCAACGTATCGAGCTGCTGGGGATGGGTGACATCGCCATTGAGCGTGAAGGCGACGGCGCAATCGTCGCTCTTGCCGGCCTCCTCGACGGCCTGGCGAGCCAACCGCACGCCGAGGCGCGCCACGTCCATCCAATGCGGCCGGAGGGTCGCACCGGCGACACCGTGGGCTTCTCGCTCCGGCGCTTCCAGGATGGCCCACGTATCGGTCGAGATAAGGTCGCAGCCGGCGGCGACAAACGAGCGATGGACTTCCAGGACGGCGTGCGGCGCGTTGTAGAGGCCCCAGGTGCCCCAGAGGCCCTCGTCGTCGAGCTGATGGCCCTGGAGGTTGGCGCGTTGTAGCTCGGTGGATACGCCGCCGTCGAGGATGACGCAGGTGTCCGCGGCCAGCAGATGCTCGATCCGCCCGTAAGCAGGCGATACCTGTATCTGCGGGCGTGCGCGGCTCAGGACAGGTTGACCATTTACCATCATAGGGTTCCTGAGTCTCCGACTAGGCTAGTGCCGGCTCTCCTTCCAGCCGGGCCCGCCACCGTAGACGCGGTTGGTGCCGACGAGCGGGATACCGCAGATCATGGACGACTCCAAGGTGAGTGCCCGGAGGTCTTCCGGATCGAGGTCGTGGATGTCGGCCTTACCGCACGCGCGGGCGAGCATCTGTACCTCGGAGACCATCGTGAGTAGGAAGCTGGCCACGCGCTCGGCGCCCTCGTCAATGTCGAGGCGCTTCATCAACTCGGGGTCCTGGGTGGTGATCCCGACCGGGCAACGCCCGGTGTGGCAATGATGGCAGAAGCCCGGCTTGGTGCCGAGCTGCTCATAGTCCTCGACGTAGAGCGCCTTATTGCAGTTGAGGGCGATCAGGCCCGCTGTGCCGATATAGACGGCATCGGCGCCGAGGGCGAGCGCCTTGGCTACGTCAACGCCGTTGCGGATGCCGCCGGCGATGATGAGCTGCACCTCGCCGTACAGGCCGAGGTCTTCCAGGGCAGCGCGGGCCTCGCAGACGGCGGCGAGGGTGGGGATGCCGGTGTGCTCCTGCAAAATCTCCGGGGAGGCTCCGGTGCCGCCCTCCATGCCGTCAACGACGACCACGTCAGCACCGGCCTTGGCCGCGAGGCGCACGTCGTCGAAGACCCTGGTGGCGCCCATCTTGACGAAAATGGGTACCTGCCAATCGGTGGCCTCGCGCAACTCCTCGATCTTGATAATCATGTCGTCGGGACCGAGGAAATCGGGGTGCCGCGCCGGGCTGCGCTGGTCTACGCCAATCGGCAGGTCGCGCTGCTCAGCGATAGTATTCGAGACCTTGGAGCCGAGGAGCAGACCGCCAGTGCCGGGCTTGGCGCCCTGTCCGATGGTTAGCTCGATGGCGTCGGCGCTGCGGGCGTCGTGGATGTTCATTCCATAGCGCGAGGGCAGCACCTCGTAGACGAGGGTCTTGCTGTGCTCACGCTCGGCTTGCAACATGCCGCCGTCGCCGGTGGTGTTGGATGAGCCGACGCGCGCGGCGCCCTCGGCTAGGGCCACTTTCGCGTTGTAGGAGAGCGCACCCCAACTCATGCCGGTAATCATGATCGGGATGTCAAGCTCAATCGGTTTCTCAGCGAAGCGTGACCCGAGGACGGTTTTGGTCGTGCATTGCTCGCGGTACCCTTCGAGGGGGATGCGCGTGAGGGTGCAGGGGATGAACGTGAGGTCGTCGAAGGTGGCCCAGCGCCGCTCGCGCAGGGTACCGAATCCGCGCATCCGGTAGCGGCCCAGCTCGGCTTTGACTTGAATATCCTCGATGACCTCGGGCGTATACGTCCCGCTCGGTTGGAGGCGGTCACCACCGTTGTCAATCACTCTTCATGCTCCTTGGGCCGCCCCCTCCCTAGCCCTCCCCCGTTCCGACGGGGGAGGGGACTTATGGCTCCCTAGGAAGGAGTTGATAGCTATGGGCTATAGCGCCTCCCGCCAGGTGGCCCATTCGCGCTTGTCGAAATTCCAGAGGCGCCGCCCGGCGACAACTTTCTTGAACCGGGGTAGGCGCGACAGGAGGTCCGGGCGGTCGTTGCCTAAATGTTGCGACAGCGTGGTTTCCAAGAAGGCGCGGTCCGCGGCGGTCGGCTCTTCGATGACCGCATCGTTGCCCAAGTCGGTGATATTGCCGCCGACAAAGCCCACGCACTCGTACATCGAATCGCAGAATGCCGCGCCCGCATCGCCACAGACGATCAGCGTTCCCTTCTGCGCCATGAAGCCGGCCATGTAGCCGCAGTTACCGGCGATGAGCACCACGCCGCCCTTCATGGAGACGCCAGCGCGTGCCGCCGCGTCGCCGTGGATCACGACGGTTCCGCCGCGTATGGTGGCGGCCGCGCCATTGCCGGCGCTGCCGCGGACGATCACCGTGCCGGTCAGCATGGACTCGGCCAGGCCCCAGCCGGCGCTGCCGTTGATCTGCACGGTGGGGCCATCAATCATGCCGGCGCAGTAGTAGCCGACGCTGCCATCGAACGTGACCTGTACTGGGTCCAGGAGCGCTACACCGAGATTGTGCCGGGCAGCGGGGTCTGCCACGCACACGTCGTTGGCGCCCTGAGCGATGAGTCGTTTGATCTCGGCGTTGATCTGGCGCGTGGTCTTGCCGGCGCCGGCTACCGCTGCCATGCACGGACCTCCTCGGCTTGGGCCTCGCGCACGTCGCATTCACCGCGGAAGGCGCTGTGGAGCGCCAACTCTTCCGTAGCAACGGCGACAAAGCGCTCGGTTTCGGTAACGAGCAGCGGCTTGAAGGCGTAGCGGTCCTTGGCAAAGCCGATGGCATCGGCCGTCGCGGCGAGATAGCTGAACGAGCCGTCCAGGTCGGCGACCGACGCTGTGAGTGCTTCCGCCAACTCCATTCCCTGAGACAGCCGCTCGGCGAGGTACACGCCGATCACTTCGGAGTCGTTGTCGGTATAGAACTTGACGCCGCGCTGCTCGTACAGGCGCCGGAGCGTGTGATAGTTGGTGATATGCCCGTTGTGGACCACGGCTACATCGGGGTAACCGTGCGCCCAGAAGGGCTGGGAGTGGCTCAGGTCCACGCGCGATTCGGTGGACAGCCGCGTGTGCCCGATGCCGTGCGAGCCGGTCAGGGCGGAGACGCCATAGGTGGCGTCGAGGTTTTGCGGGGAGCCAACCTGCTTGATGATCTCCAGGGCGCGCCCCATGCTGACGACCTCGATACCGTCGGCGACCGCCTCGATCTCTCGTTCGAGGCGCTGCGGCTCGCCAGCGTAGACCAACTCCAGCCGCAGGTACTCCGCCGTCGTGGTGGCGGCGGTCACGGTACCGAGCTGACGCACCCGCTCGACGACATGCTCAGCGCGGTCGGCGAGGTCGCCCTCGTCACCCAGCTTGATCCTCAGCACGATGGTGTCGGCGGCGAGTGCTCCGTTGCGCACGCCCGGGTAGAGCGCCACGCCGGCCGAATCGGGACCGCGCCGGTCCAGGGCATTGAGCATGGTGAGCACAACCTGGCCTATCGGCGCTGCCGGGTCGGTCTTATCGAGATAGCCGACGATCCCGCACACGGTCGCTGTCTCCCTTGTCCTGCCCGCTAAGGATAGATTCCCGCTTTCGCGGGAATGACGCAATGGGGTCGGGAACATGGTACATCGCGGAGGCACAGCCGCGCAGAAGTGACCGCTGCCCGGTGCTTGCGCTGCTATTTATACATGTGATATGTTGAAGTGGAATGAACGCAACCAGTCGGCCGTACCGGTCCAAGGCGGTGCGGCACGGAGAGGCGGGAGGAGGAGCTACGATGCTGGCGCGAGTGTTGTCGTGTGCAATTGTGGGGTTGGATGGTGCGCTGATCGAGGTGGAGGTGGATATTGCGCCCGGCCTACCGGCCTTTACCATCGTGGGGCTGCCGGATGCCGCCGTCCAGGAGGCCAAGGACCGGGTGCGCGCCGCTATTCGAAATACGGGCTATCAGTTTCCGATGAAGCGGATCACGGTCAACCTGGCGCCGGCGGACCTGAAGAAGGTCGGTCCGAGCTATGACCTGCCGATTGCCATTGGCATTCTCGCGGCTTCCGGCCAGGTCCCGGAGTCCTGGCGACCGGCAGCCAAGCCGGCCGGAATGGCCGCGCCCAACGGAGCGGCGGCCGCGAAACCGGCCCGCGCCGCCGCGGCACTCCCGGCGCAGAATGAGACAGCAGCCGGCGGCGCGCCGGCCGCGGCACCGCCGGTCACCGAGGCGCTGCAGGATGCGGCCGTGGTGGCGGAGCTGGAGGCGCTGCTCGGCGACCTCGTTCCCGATGAGGATAAGGGCGAGGAATCGCTGCTGGCCACAGCGATGTTCCTGGGCGAGCTGGCGCTGGACGGGTCGGTGCGGCACACGGACGGGATGCTGCCGATGGTTGGCGCGGCGCGCGAGCATGGGATCCCGGTTGTGTTCGTGCCGGCGGTAGATGGTGCGGAGGCAGCACTGGTCGAGGGGGTCACGGTGCTGCCGGCGGCCAATTTGGGTGAGGTCGTGCGCCACCTGACGGGCGAGGCACCTATTGCCCCGCACGCCGCCGGGGGCCGGGCCACACTCCAAGCAGCCAGCGACTATACGCACGACCTGCGGGACGTGAAAGGACAGGAGCACGCCAAGCGGGCGCTGGAGGTCGCCGCTGCGGGCGGTCATAACGTGCTATTCGTCGGACCGCCGGGCGCCGGCAAGACGCTCTTGGCGCGGTGTCTCCCTTCGATCTTGCCGCCCTTGCAGCCGGATGAGGCGCTGGAGCTGAGTAAGGTCTATAGCGTCTGTGGCCTGCTCTCCACGGAGCAGCCGCTCGTGCAGCAGCGGCCGTTCCGGGCGCCGCACCACACGACGAGCTACGCCGGTCTGCTGGGCGGGGGCCGCTGGCCGCGGCCCGGCGAGGTCTCGCTGGCGCATCGCGGCGTGCTCTTCCTCGACGAGTTGCTGGAGTTCAATCCCAACATTCTCCAAATGCTGCGGCAGCCGCTGGAAGATCGCACCATCACGGTGAGCCGGGTGGCGGGCAGCGCGACGTTCCCGGCGGCGCTGATGCTGGCAGCGGCGATGAACCCGTGCCCGTGCGGGTGGCTGGGGGATCAGGCGCAGCCGTGTCGCTGCTCGCCCGGCCAGGTCGCGCGCTACCAGCGCCGGCTCTCCGGGCCGCTGCTGGACCGCATTGACCTGAGCGTCGAGGTGCCGCGCGTGGACTACGACAAGCTCACCGGCCTGACCGACCTGGAGCCGTCGGCCGCCGTGCGTGAGCGCGTGAGTGCAGCCCGCGAGCGGCAACAGCGGCGCTTTGCCGAGGCACAGTCGGACCGGGCGGGAGCGACTCGGGGGAGTGCCTCGGACACGCAGGGCAAGCAGTCCGCGAACGGCAGCGCCGGCAACGGCCGGCCGGTGCGGCGAGCCGGCCGCGATACTCGACCACCGGCAGCGACGGCCGGTCGCCAGCGGCTCACCTGTAATGCCGATCTGGGACCGCGCGGCGTGCAGGAGCATTGTCAGGCGGCCTGTACTGACGATGCGCTGGCACTGCTCCGCACGGCGATGCAGCAGTTGCAGGTCTCGGCGCGCGGTTACCACCGCATTCTGAAGGTGGCGCGCACCGTTGCCGATCTGGCCGGGAGCGACTCGATTGGCACGGAGCACGTGGCGGAGGCGCTGCAATATCGGCCCCGGCTCTCCACGGGCTGACGGTGCGGGCCAAGGGCCAGTTTTCGAGGCGGCCTGGGTTCGGGCGCTGGCTCCCCTATGGCCCCCCCAGTGTGTAGGGGGACGGTCTCTTCCTTTCCCTGCGAGCTCGATTCGGGGGAGGGTTAGATGGTATTCCGCGTGGGTGGGCATGGCGCGCTTCCGGCGGCTTGACAACCGCGGCGGAGTATGGTGTTTATCAGTGATCCTAGGTAATGAGAGGACAGCGATGAGACAGGTGGCGAGGCTTTCTTCCCCTAGTCTGAGCATCGGGTGGGTGCTTGCTGCGGCTTTGGCTGCGCTGCTCATAATCTTCGCGAGCGGCGGCGGGCGGGCCGCGGCTGCGGCGGACTGCAAGTTCGTGCTGGGCTTCGAGGCGCTGCACGCCATGATCCCGGAGACGGTTGGCGACTGCTTGGAGAACGAGCAGCATCATCCCGGCAAGGGGGTCACGCTCCAACGGACGAAGAACGGGCTGCTCGTCTGGCAGAAGGCCACCAACCACACGGCCTTTACGGATGGTTACCGCACGTGGGTGCTGGGCCCGCTCGGCCTTCAGAAGCGGCTCAATACCGAGCAGCTCGACTGGGAGCGCGACGCGGAAAAGGTGATCCGCATCGGCGCTGCCGTCAGCGCAACGGGCAGGTACACCACAGAAGGCAACGACGTGCGTCAGGGCTATCGCCTGTGGGCGGACTGGGTACACAGCGAGCGCGGGGGAATTAAGGTCGGTGGGGACCGTTACAAGGTCGAGTTGGTGCTGTACGACGACGAGGGGGATGCCGATACAACGGCGCGGCTGGTGGAGAAGCTGATTGTCGAGGACGGAGTGGACTTCCTACTGGGGCCGTACACCTCCGGCCTGACCCAGCGCGCCATTGAGGTGGCCGAGAAACACGGCACGATCATGGTCGAGGCCAACGGTAGCGCCGAAAGCCTGTTCGCCCAGGGGTTCCACAACCTGTTTGCCGTGCTGACACCGGCCGGAGACTACACGCAGTCGGCGCTGGAACTGCTGGCCGCGAAGGGCGCCAAGACGGTGGCCATTGCACACTCGGACACGGCATTTGCGACGAGTGTCGCGGCGGGGGCGCAGCGTTGGGCGCAGGAATATGGCCTGGAGGTGCTGGGCGTTGACGCCTACCCGCAGGGCGTGGAGGACGTCAGCGAGATCATTTCCGAGTTCAAGGGGCTGAATCCGGACGTATTCATCGGCGGCGGCCACTTCAACGACGCGCTGCTGTTCATCCGCACGGCGAGGGAACTGGACTTCAATCCGAAGGCGCTGGTGCTGACCGTCGGGCCGAGCAATCCGCAGTTGATCGCCGAGGTCGGCACCGACGCGGACTACGCGATTGGCCCGACGCAGTGGGAAGCGTCAATGAGCTACCGCGGCGAGCACTTCGGCTCGGCGGCCGACTACGCAGCGCGCTACCAGGACATGTGGGGTGAAGCGCCTACCTACCAGGCGGCGGGTTCGACGGCGGCAGCGCTGGCGCTGCACCTGGCGATCGAGGCGGCCGGCTCCCTGGACACCGACGCCGTGCGGGCAGCTTTGCGTAACTTGGACATCGCCACGTTCTATGGTCCGATCAGCTTCGACGAGACCGGCAAGAACACGGCCAAGCCGATGGGGACGATTCAGGTGCAGAACGGCGAGATTCTGGTCATCGCGCCGAGCAACGCCGCCGTGGCCGAACTGCTCTATCCGACCCCGGCGTGGGCAGAGCGGTAGGTCGGACGTGCCCCGGTCTCCCTGGAGGATAGGGTCAATCGGTCGCGGAGTGGTTTAGACCTAACCCCCGGCCCCTTCCCCGCGGGGAAAGGGCGTCCGCCTGGAAACCAGCCGCTTGCCCCCACGGGGGCGCTAGTAGTGTATCCGGTTCATTAGCGGCGGCGTGGGAGACCGCCTTGACACACCCTAGCCGTGGCGGCAGCATACGGATATGAGCCGTACGTGGCACCTGGGAGCGCTGGCTGTCGTGGGCTGTCTCGTGATCCTGATCGGGATCGCTGCGGTGCGGGGTGTGCAGCAGCCGACCGACTACCCGGCCTTCACGATGGTGCGTGAGGTAACGCGCGGTGACGGCACAGATGTCTACCGATTCGTCTACGACAAGAATGGGGCGTGGCGGGAGACGTCGGTGAGCGGTAGGCTGGTCCAGAAAGGATCGGGAAATCACATTCCGGGGCTGTGGTTCTTGAGCAAAGGAGAATTCATTGGTCGCAGCGGTATCCCCAAGAGTGCAACGGTAACGACTGAGCGCAGCGGGCGTGATGACGTGGTCACGGTTGTACGTGGTTTTGAGTAGACAGAGGCACGTTACGATGTGGCAACAGGTATTCTGGTGCGTCTGGAGCACCGGTTCGCCGGGCAGACGGTAGAACTCCACGAGGTCACATCGCTCGTGCTGGCCACGGGCGAGACGGTGCGGTAGCGGCCCAAGAGTGAAGTTGCGGCCTCTAGGTTCATGCCATCGCCGTCACCGTGCGGATACACCCGGACCGGCTGCGGCCCCCCTATGGTCCCCCCGCTGCCCAGGGGGACGTGGATTCCCGCTTTCGCGGGAATGACGGGGGTGAGGCGCGGGGGATGGCAGTTAGAAGACGATGAGGCCGCGGGCGACTTCGCCGGCGGCGAGGGCGCGGAAGGCTTCGTTGGCCTCGTCGAGGCCGTAGCGGTCGGTGATAAGCTCGTCAATCTTGAGCTTACCGGCCATGTAGAGCTCGACCATGCGAGGGAAATCGGCACGGGTGCGCGCGCTCCCGTAGGTGGAGCCGCGGATGACCCGCTCCTCGCGACCGAGCAGCCCAGCCTTGAAGGTAAAGTCCTGGTCGCTGGGCGGTGCGCCGATGAGCACGCAGGTCCCACCGGGGGCGAGCGCCTCGCGGCCCTGGGCAAAGACGCTGCTCTCACCCACGGCCACGAACGTATACTCCGCGCCGCGGCCGGTGATGCGCTGGATGGCGCTTACCGGGTCCTCGCGGGAGGCGTCAACGAGATGGGAGGCACCCAACGCCTGCGCGTAATCGAGCTTCTGCTGGTTCACGTCAACGGCGATGATCGGGTGAGCGGACACGAGGCCGCCGCCTTGGATAGCGTTGAGGCCGATGCCACCTACGCCGAATACGGCCATGCTCTCGCCGGGCCGCACGCCGGCGGTGTTGATGACGGAGCCGACGCCGGTCATCACCGAGCAGCCGATCAAGGCCGCCTTGTCGAGCGGCATGTCCTTGCGGATAGGAATGGCGCACGAGGCGGGCACTACCGAATGGGAGGCGTAGGTGGCGACGTTAGCAAATTGATAGACGGGCTGGTGGCCCAAGGAGATGCGGGTCGTGCCATCGAGCAGCGTGCCGGTCTGCGGCGCTTTGCGCTCACACAGCACGGGCCGCCCGGTGGCGCAGTAGTAGCAACTGCCGCACGTCGGGGACCAGGAGAGAATCACGTGGTCGCCTACTTGCAGATCACGCACGCCCGGCCCCAACTCTTCGACTATGCCGGCGCCCTCGTCGCCAAGCACAATCGGGACGGGGATACCCTCCCAACTCCCATCGGCCGCGTGGAGGCAGCTATGGCAGATACCACCGGCGACCATGCGGACTCTGACCTCGCCGTATTGCGGCGGCGATAACTCGATCTCCTCGGTCCGCATCGGCTGTCCCTGCTCGAAGAGCACCGCTGCTTGCATGGCGTCCCTCCTTATCGGCTAGGCGCTGCTGATATGTGAGTATAGAGTGCCCCCACCCTAACCCTCCCCGTCGCGACGGGGGAGGGAACACGCCGTCCTGCTGTGCCGCACTGCCGCAGCAGCGGGGGGCAGCGCCTCAACTGGCCCGCTGGCGGAGCCAGAGGCGCTTCAGGTGACGGCGGCGCTCGACTTCGGGATAGTCCTCAAAGGCGGTGCGGTTGTGCAACAGCCAGTGGTTGTTCCAGAAGATCATCTGGCCCGGCTGCAAGGTGAACTCCACGCGGAGGTCCGGCCGCTCCAGCCGATCCTCTACTGCGGCCAGCGCGTGCTGCTGGGCTGCGGTCAGCGGTTGGCTGGCCCGCGCATGGCCAACTTGCGTGTAGTAGTGGAGATAGCGGATGTGTAGCTCGCTGCCGTCCCAGCGAAAGACGGGGGCGGAGAGGTAGGGCAGCTCGCCGTCTTCTTGCTGGCTGCGACGGTCGAAGAAGAACGTCCGATAGAGCGTGTGCAGCGCGTCGGGATCGTTTTCGAGCAGGTCGTTATGCAGGGCATAGGCGCTGATGAATTGGCTCTGCCCGCCCGACTTGGCGCCATTGAGGCAGAGTAGTCCCAGCAGATCGGGGAGGTCGGGACCCATCGTGCCGTCAATGTGGAAGGAGCTTTCGGCGTTTGTCACCGAGAAGCGTGCCCCCTGCGTGACGCTCTGGCCGGTATCGCGGACGTCGTAGAGCAGGGTGCCGATCCGATCCTGCCCGGTCGGGATGCCGAGCAACTGGCCGATTGCCCAGTAGATCAAGGTGGCTTCATCGGCGGTGTACCGGTCCAGCGGCACGCGGTCAATGATGGCAAAGCCGCGTCCCGATTCGAGCGCCGGGAGGACGGGGCGTAGGCACTCGCCGCAGTCTGCCAACTCCGAATCGCCGACGCGAATCTCGGTGGCCGGTTGGGAATTACTGCGGTGACACTCGACGAACGCATCGAGCGGGGCGAGGCACGCGGGGGAAAGGGTGTAGTACCAGGTAGTGGGGTCGTCAATGGTCTCACGGGTCCAGGCCCGGCTGCCGCGCTCAACGGTGGTTAGGGCCTGTGGACTAGTCATTGTGCTTCCCTCCTTGCAGATGGACTGGCCCCCTCCCTGGCCCTCCCCCGTCCCGACGGGGGAGGGAACACGCTGTCGCCCTGCCGAGCGAGGGAGCCGTAGGGAAGCCTGCCACCCGAGTCGTCATGCTCACTGCGCTGACATACCCTGATCGCCGGTCAAGGGGGCAAGCTCGTCCCAGCAGGTGGCCGGGATGTCGGTCGTGACGGCTGCGAGTAGGTCGTCTACGTGGGCGGGGCTGAACGCGCCGGGGATGATGGTGCTCACGCGGTCGTCGCGCAGAATGAACTGCAATGCTGCCGCGCGGAGGGGCACCTTGTGGCGCGCGCACACCGCCTCGATGGCCCGGACACGCGCGACCAAATCGGCCGGGGCATCCTGGTACATGAACTGTGGCGCATCACCGGGCAGCGGGCCGGTCTGCGCGCCGGTGGCCAGGATGGAGCCGGCAAACGGTGTGCCGACGATGACGCCCATGTTGCGTTCGGCCGCGAGCTGGAGCGTAGCTGAGGCGATGGTCTGGTCCAGGAGGTGGAAAGTCCGCCAGATCAGCACGGTCTCGAACACGTCGGTCTCGATAGCGCGGGCGACTGCGCGGGGGTCCGAGCCGGTGATGCCAATGTGGCCGATGAGATGCTGCTCTTTGGCCTTCTGCAGTGCCGCGACGGCACCGTCGGGACGCCATACCTGCTCCCAGTTGTCGTCTTGGATTTCGTGAATCTGGGCCAAGTGCAGCATGGGCTGACCGAACCGCTCCAAGCTCGTCTCGATGTTCCGCATCACCCCGGCGTAGCTGTAATCGGGGAGATGTCCCGGCAGCAAGCCGATCTTGGTGGCAATGAACAAGTCGCTGGCCCGCGGATGGTCGCGGAGAGCGAGGCCGATGCAGCGCTCGCTCTCGCCGTACAGCGGCGCGGTATCGAGGTAGGTGATGCCCACGTCCAGGGCGCGATGGACGGTTGCGATGGCTGCATCGTCACTCAGGTCGCCGCCTTGGCCACCGACGATGTGTGCGGCACCCAGGCCGAGCCGAGTGACGGCGTGCCCGGTCTTTCCGAGGGGGGCAGTGGCCAGCGTGGGCGCAGTTTTCGTAGTCATTTGTCAGGTGTCCTTCCGTAGTGGGTGGCGGGACTCACCCCCCGGCTCCTTCCCTGGCAGGGAAGGGGAGTCATCGCGGCGACCGGCCGCCCCGGCTTGACCCCCACCCTCACCCTCCCCCGTTGCGACGGGGGAGGGAACGCGCTGTCCCCCGCCGCAGCGGGGGGACATAGGGGACCTCTATCCCACAGCGTCTCCTGATCCGCGACCTGGGAACGTCAACTCGGCGACGCCGGACTTGTCCAATTCGCCCAACCCTCGCGCGACCATCTGGTCAAACTGGCGCTTGGTCGCTTCGGCCAAGGGCAGCGCGACCTCCGCTGCGTGGGCCAGGCTCAGGGCGATACCGGAGTCCTTGGCGGCGTGCGCGGCCGAGAAATAGCATTCGTGGTCGCGGTACTCCATGTCCTCGCCGTCGGTTTCCAGCACGCGGGAGTTGGCACCGGTTTGGGCAAAAACCTCGCGGAGCATCGCCACGTCGAGGCCCAGGGCTTGACCGAGACCCAGGCCTTCCGCCAGCCCGGCGGTGTTGATGTTCATGACCATGTTGACGAGCGCCTTGACTTGCGCGGCGCGGCCAGCCGTGCCGACGTAGCGCAGCGACGCACTCATGGCGGTGAGCAGCGGCTGGGCGCGCTCGAACGCGGCGCGGTGGCCGGCACACATGAGGTAGAGTGTGCCGTCGCGGGCCTGGGGAATGCTGCTGGCCATGCACGCTTCGAGGCTCTGGGCGCCGGCACGCTTGGCGCGGGCTTCGATGGTCACGTGGATCGCCGGCGTGACCGTCGCGCAGTTGATGAAGAGCCGCCCGTCGGCGCCGACGAGCAGGCTGTCGCCGCTCTCGGCGAAGATCGCATCCATCGCCGGGTCGTCGGTGACGACGGTCAGGATCGTGTCGGCCTGTGCCGACACGTCGGCGAGCGTGGCGCAGGCGGTAGCGCCTAGCTCGCGGGCCAACTCCGTGGCCCGCGGTCGGTCCGTATCGTACACGGCCACCACAGCAAAGCCCTCGTCGCGCAGATGGCGGGCGATGTTGGCGCCCATGCGCCCCAAGCCGACCACACCAATGTTCTCTCTCGTCGCAGCCATGATGCTCCTTCTATTCCCGGCAAGCTCACTGGAATAGTAGCAAGTGTGGGGCTGTCGGCAATCATGCGCCCGGCCTGACTGTACGGTGTGCTATGCTCGGCGCACGTTGCCCATTCCGGCAGATAGCTTCAATCCCACAGGAGGTCCTATTTCGGCGGGTGGATGGCGCGATGAGCGGCGAGTACATTCTGGCGATTGATCAGGGTACGACGGCGACGACGGTGCTGGTCGTTGACCGGTCCGGGACCGTCGTCGGACGGGGGACGGCGGCCGTTCGACAGGGGTATCCCCGTCCCGGCTGGGTGGAGCACGACCCGGACCAGCTCTGGGAGACGGTGCTCGCAGCGACCGGTGAGGCGCTGGCGGCGGCGCAGATCGCCCCAGACGAGGCCGCGGCGCGTCTCGCCGCGGTGGGGATCACGAACCAACGCGAGACGACGATCCTGTGGGAGCGGGCGACCGGCCGGCCGGTGGCGTCGGCGATTGTCTGGCAGTGCCGGCGCACGGCGGCCGATTGCGCGGCGCTGGAGGAGGCGGGGCTTGGCCCGCTGTTCCGCGAGCGGACCGGCCTAGTGCTCGATGCCTACTTCTCCGGTACGAAGATCGCGTGGCTACTCAACCAGGACCCGCAGCTGCGGCGGCGCGCCGCGGCCGGCGAGATCGCCTTCGGCACGGTAGACACGTGGCTGGTGTGGCAACTGACGGGCGGGCGGCTCCATGCCACCGACGCCACCAACGCATCGCGGACCCTCCTCTTCAATCTGCACAGCCTCTCGTGGGACGACGAGTTGCTGGCTGCGCTTGACGTACCCGCAGCGATGCTGCCACGGGTGCTGTCGTCGGCCGGGGTGTGGGCGCGGACGCGCGCGGTCGGCCCGATACCGGCGGAAGTGCCTATCGCGGGCATTGCCGGGGATCAGCAGGCGGCGCTCTTCGGGCAGGCGTGTTTCGATAGTGGTACGGCCAAGACGACCTACGGTACCGGCTGCTTCCTGCTGATGCAGACCGGTGACCGCCCGGCGCAATCGGAGCACGGTCTACTGACTACTATCGCCTGGCAGCTTCCCGACCGCGTGGACTACGCCCTGGAGGGGAGCGTCTTCATTGGCGGCGCGGCGGTGCAGTGGCTGCGGGATGAAATGGGCTTGTTGGATTCGGCTGCCGAGTCCGAGGCGGCCGCTCGCCGGGTTCCCGATACCAGCGGTGTGGTCTGTGTGCCGGCGTTCGCCGGCCTCGGCGCGCCCTACTGGGACCCGCACGCGCGGGGTATGCTCATCGGCCTCACGCGGAGCACGACGCGCGATCACGTCGTCCGGGCGGTGCTGGAGGGGATTGCCCACCAAGTCGCGGACGTGCTGGAAGCGATGGTCGCCGACGCCGCTATTAGCATCCCGGAGGTGCGCGTGGACGGCGGGGCGGCGGCCAACGACTTTCTGATGCAACTCCAGGCCGACCTGCTGGGCCTGCCGGTCATTCGCCCGGCGGTACTGGAGACGACGGCGCTCGGCGCGGCCTTCCTGGCCGGGCTGGGTATTGGTTGGTACGGCTCCACCGACGAGATCGCCCGCACGTGGCAGTCCGAACGCCGTTTCCAACCAGTGGCCGATGCCGAGAGCACGGATCGCGCTCGCGCGCAGTGGCAGCGCGCCGTCCGGCGCAGCCGCGCGTGGGCGGCGGAGTCATGACCGTTCACCCGCTGGCCCCCCTATGGTCCCCCCGCTGCGGCGGGGGGACGGGCGCAACATGTTGCGCCCCTACGGCTTGGCCCGTGCTTACCCCAGTGCGGCGGCGGGCGTCGTGATGACGGGGGCGCGGGGCCGTGTTAGCATGTCGAGGGACGAATCCATTCATCGCTGGAGGTGGACAGGCGGCGCAGCCTGGCAGCTTGCGCTCGAAGCTGCCAACCGGACAGTGCGTCGTTGGTCGGAAGTAGCGTGCGTGTTATCGGGACGGCTCGGGATATTCGCCAGCGTGCTCGCCGCCGGCTGGCGCGGGGTGCGGCCGTACTGTCGCTCGGTACTGTACTGCTGTTGACGTGGCTGGTGCTCCGCTCCCTGGACATCGGCACCACCTCCGTCTACTTCCTCGTCGGGTTTAGCGGCATTCTCGCGGCGGTGTGGGGTGTTAGCTCAGTGCGTCGCGCGCTGACGATGACGGCCACGCCGGCGGCGGTGCGCGCCGTGGTCCGTGACCTCGCTGACGGCTTGGGCGACGACTACGTGCTGCTGCGTCAGGTCACATTGCCGCCCAACGGCGCGTTCGCCGACGTGATCTTGCTCGGACCGCACGGCGCGTTGGTGCTCTCGCTCCAGGCCCTCGACGGTACTTATGTGCAGCGGGAGCATCGCTGGTACCGGCTGGCGGACGACGGCGAGCCGCAACTCTGGGACCGCAGTCCGACGTGGGACCTGACGCGGCCGTGGAAGAGCGCGCGGCGCCTGGTGCGGGAGCACGTGGTGAGCGGGTTTCCGGTCGGTGCGGCCGTGGTGTTGGCCTCCGGCTCGATGGCCGCACCGGCAGGTGAGTACATGGAGAACGGTGCGGACGGCGCTCCGGGCAACGCCGACCGCGTTACGGCGGCCGCGGAGCGTTTGCTGGACTTGGCACTGGCCGAACCGGCCATCGTGCGCTCGCGCTTCCTGCGCCAGGACACGGAGGCAAGTCATCCGGTGTTCCCGGTGATCACCGGCGCCGAGGTCGTCGGCCTGGTCAAGGCGCTACCGGCAGCCGAACGCGCCAAACCCGAATTGATCGCGGAACTGGCAGACGCGATCCGGCCCCACGTCGGTTAGCCGGCCACTGCGGTGGGGGCCGCGGCTCCGGCGGTTGTCTCTGCGCTGCCGTTGACGGCTTGCCGGACGACCTGGCGAATGCGCGGCAAGTCGGGGATGAGCACCTCGGCGCCGTTTGCGGTAACCGTGCTCGTGACCAGCCCCTGATCGTAGTTGATGGCGAGGCGGGTGATCCGTTCAGCGGGAATGGACGTACCCAGGTTGGCCAACGCCGGCATCTTTGTGAGCGGAAAGTCGGTTGTCACCGCGTCGCTCAACTGTTGGATCAAGGCCGGCAGCCGTGGCAGGATGTCAACGGTGAGGAACTGGTCGCGCATCGCCAACAAGAGCTGCTGCTGGCGCTTAATGCGTCCGAAGTCGGCCTCCGGGTCGGTCAGCCGGGAGCGGGCGTAGCCGAGCGCCTGCTCACCGTTGAGGCGCTGCCGGCCGGCCGGAATCCGCAGTGGCTTGAACCCATAGGCCTCATCGGGGTAGTAGGGGTCATAGAGCGGCTGCGCTAACTCAATCTCTACGCCGCCAAGCGTGTCAATAATGCGCTCAAAGCCATCGAACTCTAGCTTGACGACATAGTTAACCGGCAGGCCGAGTACCGCCGCTACCGTCTGCCGCGTCAACTCCGTGCCACCTTGGACAAAGGTCTGATTGATCCGCATGACGCCGTGGCCGGCAATGTCCACATAGAGGTCACGGGGGATAGAGATGAGCGTGGCACGCCGCTCGACCGGATGAATGTTGACTACGATAATGGCGTCGCTGCGCGGTACCTCCTCCCCACGCCGGTCCACGCCCAAGATCAAGAAGGTGAGTGGCTGCTCGTCGGTCCAGGAGGGCACAACGGCCTGGACACCGCGGCGGGCCAGGTCCTTGCCCTGCTCGACCACCGCAGTGAGTGGCGGGGCCGCCTCGCTGGCCGCCGGCACAGCAACGTCACCGGGCGGGACCGCCGCCGACCGGGGTTGCAGCTGCTGCCACACGACGACCAGCACCACGGCTACGAGGACGACCGGCAGTGACAGGAGAGAAGCGAAATATATCCGCCTCCGCTCAGTTGGGGTGAGTGCTTCCCACGGCCGCCGCCAGGCCACTGGCGGCCTCAGCCGCCTCAGAGAATCCTTAAATTTCATAGTGGTGGGGTTATTCGCGTGGCAGCCGCCGGTATGAACTGGCCGGCTTGGTGAGGTAGTAAGTTCGCGGGACTGATCGGCCGACAAGCTCATGCATTATCGCAAGCCGGTGGCCGTAGCGTCCACTATTGCCCGCTCGCGCACGGCCGGCGTGGGATGGCCGCGGCCGATAAGCTCCGCGACGGATGCAATCCGATGGCGCCGGAGCCAAGCCTCCATGTCTTTCAGAACGTCCAAGCTCGCTCGCGGGGTGACAAAGTGCATCGTACCGACCTGCACGGCGCTGGCACCGGCAAGGATGAACTCCAGGGCATCCTCACCATTGCTGATCCCGCCGATGCCGATGATCGGCACGGTAGCGACCTCGGCCACGCGCGCGACTAGCGCGACGGCCAGCGGCTTGATGGCGGGGCCGGAAAGCCCCCCGGCGCCTTGACCCAACTGTGGCACCTGCTGACGCACGTCTATCGCCAGGCCGTTGAACGTATTGACGAGTGACAGGGCGTGGGCGCCGGCTGCTTCTGCGGCCAGTGCCACCGGCTGGATGTCGGTGACGTTGGGCGTGAGCTTGACGACCGTTGGTAGATCGGTGGCGCCACGCACGGCGCGGGTGACGGCCGCGGCCATGTCGGGGTCCTGACCAAAGTAGATGCCACCGGCGTCGCTGTTCGGGCAGGAGATGTTGATTTCCAGGGCGGCAACACCGGGCACACCGTCGAGCAAATCGGCCAACCGGGCGAAGTCGTCCACCGACTCCCCAGCGATATTGACCAGCACCGGTACGGTCCAGGCGGCCCACTGGGGCGCGTACTGCTCGATGACCGCCTGGACGCCCACATTCTGTAGGCCGATGGAGTTGAGCATCCCGGCCGCCGTCTCGACCGTGCGCGGCGGTGGGTTGCCCACACGTGGCTGCAACGTGGTGCCTTTGCAGACGATGGCGCCGAGGCGTTGGATGTCCACCAGCCCGGCAAACTCGACGCCGTAGCCGAACGTGCCGCTCGCGGCCAGGACGGGGTTCCCGAGCATCAGACCCGTCGGGTGCGACGGGGCGATGTTGACCGTCAGGTCGGGCGTGACTGCGCCCGCGCCCCCAAGCCAGGACGACGGACCCGTCCGGCTCGGCGCTGCGCCGTTACTCACGGTCCTTCACCGCCTAGAAGTCCGTTACAGCGAGAGTCTGCACGAGGTCGTCCGCCCGGTGAAACATTTCAAGGTCCAGTGATACCAGGACACTCCCGACTTCCTGAGCCGCAGCTACCACAATAGCATCCATCCCTCGCATACCGGAGTGCTGTGCAATCCGGCTAGCACGACGCGCGCGACTCATGTCCAATTCCACGAAATGCAGTGAGGTGAGACCTTGCAAGGCCCGCTCTACCTGGGCTGCAAGCCCCTGTGAGCCGGTCCTACGACGAATGGCAGCAACGACCTCAACCAAGACTGTCAATGGTTGGACTGCTACATGCTGCCCGGCACTTACCTGTTCAAGAATCTGCAAGCACTCATCGTGAAAGGCTTCTTGATTCCGTAGCGCAGCCACAATGACGGAACTGTCCAAGGTGAGTAGCATGGCGTCGTTACTTCTCGCGCTGGGTACGGATTTCTTCTACCGCACTAGGTCCGGCCCACTGAGCGGAGACGGCCTTGGAAGCCTCCATAAGATCGCTCCAAGCCCGCTGGTCTTGGGTGCGATCACCGGGTAGGTGGAGCAGCACGTACCGCTTGAGCACGGCAAGCTCAGTATACAAGCGGTCCAGGTGCTGCTGAATCTCTCGCGTGGTGTCCACAGCACATCCCAGCTTCGCGTTTTTCACTATCAGTGTAGCGCAGAGGCGTGAGGGCGGCCGGCGGCGTTAGAAGAACCGGTACACTCCGCCGATAGGAAGCGTGAGATAACAGATGTCCGGTGTAGCCGCTGCCGGGTCCCGGCCGACGCACTTTCGCTATGAACGCGGCCTGCACTGGCCGGCGCCCGACCTGTGGCTCGACCCAGAGCTACGCAAGCCGCTCGCGTTCGTCTCGCACGGGCACAGCGACCACTGCCGCCCCCATCGTCAGGCGGTGGCCACGCCCGCGACGGCCGTTTTCTACCGCCAGCGCACCCGGCGGCGCGACGTGATCGAGCTACCGTTCGGGCAGCCGCACCAATTCGGTCAATACGAGTTGGAGCTGTTCCCGGCCGGGCACATTTTGGGGTCGGCGCAAGCGCAGGTCCGCGGTCCCGATGGGCAGACGGTCGTCTATACCGGCGACTTTCGCCTGAAACACGGGCCGGCGGTGGAACCGTGCGAGGTGCGGCGCTGTGACGTGCTGGTGATGGAGTGTACTTACGGCCAACCGCACTACCGGTTCCCGGCGGTTGAGGCGGTGGCCGACGAGCTACACGACTGCGTTTCACGCTGTCTCGAAAGCGGCCGGACGCCGCTGGTACTCGCCTATGCGTTGGGCAAAGGGCAGGAGGCGCTGGCGCTGCTGACCAACGCCGGCTTCGAGGTGCTGGTGCAGGAGCAAATCTACACGGTAGCCCAACAGTACGAACGGCTCGGCGTCCCACTAGGCAACTACGCGCTGCTCACACCGGAAACCGCCCGGAATGTGCGCGACAAAGTGATCCTGGCACCGCCCCACCGGCGCCGCTCCGATCCGTTGGTCGGTCGGCTGAAGGGGGTGCAGAGCTTCTTCCTGAGCGGTTGGGCGGCAGACCCAAGCGCGCGCTATCGGTTCGGCGCCGACTATCTACTCCCGTTGAGCGACCATGCCGACTACACTGATCTACTCAGTTATGTCGAGCAGGTGCAGCCGCGGGTGGTCTACACGGTACATGGGGACGGCACGTTCGCCGGCATCCTGCGGCGCCAGGGGATTCCGGCGTACCACCTCCCCGACAACGCCTATCAGCCCGGCTTGTTCGACGAGCCGGCTGCCTCGACCAGCGCTTGATGCAGGAGGTGGAGGGCGGCGTGAGCCGCGGCGGCTTTGTTGGCACTGCGGTCGCCCTCGAACCGATGCTCCGCTGCCCACACCCGCGGCTGATCGTCGGCAGCCGCGCCGGGGCCGGCCACTGCGACGTAGCTCAGACCAACCGGCTTGCGTGATCGGCCGGGATGGACACCGGCCAAGCCGGTTTCAGCGACGGCCCAATCGCAGCAGAGCCGCTGCCGAGCACCGAGCGCCAAGGCCCGCGCCGTTTCGGCGCTGACCGTGCCGCCGGCGCTCGTGTCGCTGCGGGTGAAGAGCGCTGCCGGGGCGTGCAGCAACTCGATCTTGAGCCGATTGTGATAGGCGATGACGCCGCCGAGAAACCAGCGCGAGGCGCCCGGCCGGTCGGTCAGCCAGTGGCCGAGCAATCCACCCGTTGAAGATTCGGCCACGCCCAAGGTCTGGTCGCCAGCGATGAGTAGCGTGGCCACGGCGCCGACAAGATCGGCAACCACCGTCATAGATGGAGCGGAACCGGGAGATGAAAGCCCCCCTATGGTCCCCCCGCTGTGGCAGGGGGACGGGCCTTTTCCCTCCCCAGTCGCAACGGTGGAGGATAAGGGTGGGGGCTTAGAACGGCTCTTCGTTGTCATCGTCCTGGCCCGGTGTTTCCCACTCGCCCCGCAGGGCCGCAAAGGGGGCACCGGGGACCACGCGGTAGGAGCGCCCCGGGCTATCTTCCTTCACGACAATCCCGCGCTCGACGAGATCGTCCATGAGGCGGGCAGCTTTGGGATAGCCGATGCCGAGCTTGCGCTGGAGCCACGAGACCGAGGTATAGTCCAACTCTTCGATGGCGCCCAAGGCCATGTCAAGCTCGGGATTCTCCCGGGCCATCTCCGGAGCCTCGTCCTCCTTGAGCTGCAAGTGGGCGATCTCTGCTTCATCTACGTAGTCCGGGGCACCTTGTGCCTTCCAGAACTCAACCAAGCCGGTGATCTCTTCGTCGGAGACGTAGGCGCATTGTACGCGCACCGCGCGACCGGAGTCGTAAGGGAGATACAGCATATCGCCGCGGCCGAGCAGATTTTCGGCGCCGCCGGTATCGAGAATGACGCGCGAGTCGGTCTGGCTGCTGACGGCAAAGGCGATTCGGCTTGGCATATTGGCCTTGATGAGGCCGGTCACAACGTCCACGGACGGGCGCTGCGTGGCGACGACCAGATGGATGCCGACGGCCCGCGATTTGGCCGTCAGGCGACAGATCGCCGGCTCCACGTCGTCGGGCGCAAACATCATGAGGTCGGCCAACTCGTCAATGATGAGTACGAGATAGGGCAGCGGCTGCGGACCGTCCTCGTCACTCTCGTCGCCGTCATCACGGTCGGCGAGGGCGTGGTTGTAGGTCTGGATATTGCGGTAGCCGGCCTCTTTGAGCAGACGGTAGCGGCGCTCCATCTCCTCTACCGCCCACAGCAAGACCTTGGCCGCCTCCGTAAGCTCGACAACGACGGGGTAGCGGAGGTGGGGGATGCCCTCGTACTCCACCAGCTCGACCATCTTGGGATCAATCATCAGCAACTGGAGCGTGTCCGGCGTTCCCTGGTAGAGCAAGGAAGCGACAATCGTGTTGATGCAGACCGATTTTCCGGAGCCGGTTTGACCGGCAATGAGCAGGTGGGGCATTTTCGCCAGATCACCGAGGCGCGGGTTGCCCTCCACGTCGCGTCCCAGCGCGATCTTCAGCAGCCCCTTGTCCCCCGCGAACCGCTTGGATTCGAGCACTTCGCGTAGGCCCACGACCGCGATACCGGAGTTCGGTATCTCGATGCCGACGACGGGACGCCCCGGCACGGGTGTCTCGACGCGCAGGGAGGGCGCCGCGAGGGCGAGCATCAGGTCGTCCTGGAGGCGCTTGATGCGCTGGACGGTGATGCCTGGGGCCGGCCGCAGGCCAAACTGACTGACCGTCGGCCCGACGCGGGTCTCCACCACCTGCACCGGGACGTTGAAGGCGGCCAGCGTTTCCTCAATCACCCGGGCTTTCGTGTCCGTTTCTGCGGCGCTGATTTGTTGAGCACTGGCGCTGGCGAGCGTGGCCGTAGAGGGCAACTGCCACCTGGGCGGTAGCGCCTCCTCCACATAATCGGGTGGGGCGACCGGCGCCTCTGCGACGGGATCCGCCTCAACTGTCGGCGATGGCGCTGGTGCTTCCGCCGGCTCGAAGACGACTTGGCGCGACTGCGATGGGAGTGGGTCAGCGGCGACAAGCTGCCCCTGCGGCTCCACTTCTGCCGCCATCCGTTCTCGTTCGGCAACACGCGCAGCCGCCCAAGCCTGGAAGCCGCGACCGGCTGCCAGGGCGGCAACACCCACGAGATTTAGCACTATCAAGACTCCACGGCCGAGATACCACAGTCCCCAGGCAGCCAGCCGGGCGAAGCTGATGGCACCGATGACCAATGCACGGCCTACTTGTCTCCACCGCTCCACGCTAATACCGAGCGAGGCACCGCCGCCGAGCAGCGCAACCACACAGAGCATGAGCAGCCCGCCGAACCGCCCAAACGCCTGCTCAACCGCCGTTGCGGGCACCTCGCCGAACGTGGCCAGGGCCGCGAGCCACCGCCAGGGGTACTCTGCGTCCGCGCCGACCGACACGGCCACGAGCGCCGTCAGGGCGATGCCGCTGCTGAGGGCTGCCAGCAACCGACCGGTAAGCAGCCAGGTACCGACGCCGGGGCCGCGCAAGATCGCCACGCTGGCGATCATGAGCAGCAACGAGAGGGGCACCGTCCCCCAGCCGACAACCTCAATGGCGCGGTCGGCCCAGGGCCGGGTGACGGAACCGTTCGGCGAGAGGAGACTGAGCAGCGTAAAGGCACCGAGGGCCAACACGGCCAGTCCATAGGGAAAGCGCGTGGTCAGCCGGTCACCAACCCAGTCGCTCCAGTCACGACGGGGGGTGGCCGGCGCCTTGCCACGACGGGCTTGACGGGCAGCGGACATATTTCGACTCCTACATCGAAAAACGATTGCCTGCCCGCCGCGGCCTCTCATACGGCCATAGTGGCCGGCTGCACGGTATGATGAAGAAGGTCACTGTTGACACCTGAAGATGAGGAGGCACCCTTGCCGAAACAGCGCACGACCACAGAGCGAGCGTCCGTTACGCTCAACGATTGAGTCGGTCGCCGCTGCCGCGCTCGACGAGGCCGAGCGGCGCATGGTTGCCGTGACTGGGGTTGAGGCCTACGAGTGGGAGTGTCCAGAGGAGGATGAGGGGCCGGGAATCGTGGTCCGCGTGGAAGTTCGCAGCACTCCAGAGGAAGCGCTGGCCTTGTGGAAGGCAGCAAGCACCACCATGAACCACTGAGCGAGAACACATCCGCAACTATGGGAGGCAATGGTAATGGCCGATGTCCCCCACCCTCACCCGCCCCCGTCGCAACGGGGGACCCTAGTGGCTATCTCCTCACTACCCGATTAAGTGAGCAACTTTCACCCAGAGAAGGGGAACTCCCGCGGCTCCTCACCCGCCATAGCCGCGCGGGCCACCGCGGCCCGAACCGCGGTATCCCGTCTCAGCGGCGACCCAAGGCGAGCGGCCAACCGGCTCCGGCGGACGGAGGCGGTTGGCCGAGGACGCTATTCCACCAAGCCGGTTCGGTCTACCGACTCGATGAAGTAGCGTTGCGTGAAGAGGTAGATGGATAAGGGCGGCAATATGACAAGGAATACTGCCGCCATGACTAAGGCTTCGTTGAACAGCTCGCTGGATTGGCCACCCGTGACTTGGTTGAGCGTGGGCGACAGCACCGAGAGCCGCATGGGCAGCGTGAAGTGCTCGATACGGTTGAGGTAGATGAACGGCTCGAAGAAGTCGTTCCAGTGCCACACGACCGAGAAGAGGAACACCACGACGATAGCGGGCACGGCGAGCGGCAGCATGATCCGCCACCAGATGCCAAAGGCGCTGGCCCCGTCAACGCGGGCGGCCTCTTCCAACTCCCAGGGTAAGGTGCGGTAGAACTGGCGGAAGATCACCACGAAGATCGCCCCACGCAGCCCGTGGCCATAGAAGGCTGGCCCGAGGAAGGGGTTGAAGGTGTTGATCCAGCCGAGATTCTTGTACAGGATGAACAATGGCACGATGATGGTTTGGGGCGGGACCATGAAGGTAAAGAGCACGAGTCCAAACAGGATGTCGCGGCCGGGGAACTTTAGCCGGGCGAAGCCGTAGCCGATGAACCCGCAGGCGATGGTCTGACCGATAGCAGACCCCACCGAAATCCACAAGCTATTGCTCAGGGAGCGGATGTAGGCCATCGAAAGGAATGCCAGCGGGTAGGTGAACCAGTGGAAGCTGTGCGGAATCCAGTAGATGGTTGGATCCGTAAGGTCCTGGGCCGTCTTCAGACTGGTCGAGAGGATATAGAAGACGGGAATGAGGAAGACAAAGCAGATGTCTATGAGTACTACGTAGGTGAGGAGGCGCTGCACAAGGGCAATAGATCGGCGGCGGAAGATTTGCCGGTCACGGAGCCAGACCGGTCGGTACTCAACCACCCACTCGAGCGCAACACTCAACGGCGACATATAGCTACCTCATTCCCCCGTGATCCGGCCTCAGTCTCGTGTGTCGAACCGCAGCTTATCATTCCTGCTGCTCCCCGACATAGAAGGTAAAGCGACTGGCCAAGTAGATGACGATACCGAGCATGATACCCACGACCAGGAAGTAGACCCAGCCCAACGCCGCCGCGTAGCCCAAGCGGAACCCACCGGCAAACGCTACCTCCTGCACGTAGCTCAGGACCAGGTTGAAGGTATCGGTGAAGGAGTTCACGATGGTATAGACGATGTTGACGAGGACGACCGGGGTCATGAGCGGGAGGGTGATCTTCCAGAAGCGATCCCAGTCGTTCGCTCCGTCCACCCGGGCCGCTTCGTAGAGCGTGCCGGGGATCGAGTTCAACCCGGCCAGGAACACCAGCATCTGCACGCTGGTATTCCAGAGCACGAAGATGATCCGGTCGAGGATGGCGCTGACTTGCTCGGCCGCGCCCGCACCCAAGTAGGTGTAGACGATCTGCTGCCAGTCCACGCCCTGCGAAAGCGCGAACCCGCCCACTTCCTGCGCCGCAAGCTCGCGGATGACCTGCGCCGATCCGATAATCAAGGGCAGGAAGAAGATTGCCCGGAAGGTCATCACGCCCTTGATCTTTTGGTTGGCGAGGATGGCCGCGAAGAGCGCGAAAATGACGATGATCGGGAAGTCGAAAGCATTGAGCGACAAGGTCTTGATCAGCGCCGGAGGGAACTCCGCGTCAATAAAGAAGGCCTCCTTGTAGTTCTCCAGCCCTCTGAACTTCAGGTCGCTGAGGCTCGTGGCCGTTAGCTCGTGGAAGCTCAGGCGGAGCGATTGGAGCAGCGGCAGGAGCATGAAGGCCGCGAAGCCGCTAATCCATGGGGCGACAAACCAGATGCCCAAGAAGCTCTGCCGCGTGCCCATCTTCATCCTGATGCTACGGCTGAACGGCTCCAGCAGCACCAGACAGACGAAGGAGCTGAGCCAACCGACCAAGACGATCAAGCCGGGAATCTCGAGGATCGTAAGCGAGCGAAACCCCAAGTCCCAGGTCAACTCACCGGCCTCGGTCGCTTCCTTCCAGGTGTCCATGAGCGGCGTGTTGGTGATGAAGGTGATCCCCGGAGCCAACATGATAAGGGCGGCGGTGAGCAGACCCAGCACGGTCACACCCAAGAGGGACTGTCGTGTACCCATTGGCATGGTGCCGGCGGGAGCCTGCCCCTCATTGCGCGGCTGGCGGGGCCGCAGGTTCATCCTCATGGCCTCATCCTCCCGACTGGATTACTCCGGCTGCTCTGCGAGCAGTGCTCATTGAACAAGATAGTCCTTCGGCCCGATGCGCTGGCCGTCAACGGTCACGGCCTCGTCCCGGTAGTTGACCACGACGCGCGTACCGTCCTCGAAGGTCGTGCGAAAGACTTCGTCCATGAGCTGCTCGTGGTTCTCGATGAACTGGGTCGCCAAGTGGCCGAGCTGCTCGTGGAAGACCTTGTACTCAGCCGCCGCTTCATCCACCCAGTCCGTGTACTCCGAACTGAATAGCTCGTGGTGGCGGGTGCGGATCAAGTCGGCCGATGGCTGGAAAGTAAGCTGGTAGACCGGCTGCGCGCCCCACTCGATCTGGCGGAGAAACTCACGCCGCGGGTCGTTACGCAAGTTGGCGAGGGGCGCAATCAAGTTCACCAAGCCGTGCGTAGCGATCTGATAGACCGGTACGGGCAGGTCGGCAAAAGCATCGGTGCTGTCCATCGGCGTTTCGACGATCCGGTCCGTGTGCCCCAGGGTATAGCCGTTCGCGCCCTCGACGGTGACTGAGCCGCCCAACACTTCCTTCGCTTGGTCCACGATTTGCATCCACTCCGCTGCCACGGCCTCACGGCGCAGCGGATGTAGCTCATTCGTATCGGAGAGTACAAACCGGCCAAAGTAGCGAAACTCCACGCCATCGGCCTTCATGCGCTGATGCAGCGGCAAGTCCTTCTCGGCATAGCGCGTCCGGGCAATGCGCGGATTAATGAGATACACGTCGTCGCTTCCTGAGTTGATGGCCAGCTTATTGACCCCGCGCATCACATCGAAGCGGGTGTTGAACCCGTAGGCAAAGTTCTTCCAAATGTTGCGGATGCCCGGGATCTGACCGATGATGCCACCGTTGTACCGTGTGTACCCGTACAGGTAGTCATCGTTGAAGATGACGCGCAGGCCATTGCCGTGGGCAAAGCTGATCAGCTTGCGTAGCTCACCGTCACCGCCCAGGTCCGACTCGGCCGGATAGCGCCGGGGGAAGCGGCCCCGAAAACCATCGTCGTTCCAGCCGAGGAGCGTAACATCGAAGTCCTTGAGACCCTTGTCCAGGAACGCCTGTAAGATCTCTTGGGCTTGCGGGAATGTGGTCATCTGGACAAACTCGTCAAAGAAGCCGATCCGGCGCGTGATGCCCATGAAGAGCTGCAGGTAGGGACGCGGTTGTTCGGTGATGCGCTGCACACCGCGCGTCTCCGTCAGGTAGCGGCGATACGCTTTCGCCATGCCGACGTAGTTGGCTTGGTCACCGTTGAGCAGGACATAGCGGAGCTTACGTGGCCCCAGCAGCCGTCGTTCCTCAATGCGGTTGACAAACAACGTGCGCCGGCGCGGAATGGACGCCTGGCGACGATACAAGAACTCAGCGGAGGCACGGTTGCGATTGGTAATGTAGCCACTGAGGTAGGCGTTGACATTGGCTTCGAAATCACCCTGGGTCACCATGCCGACGTAGGCATGGTCGCCATCCTTCAGACCCCAGATGGGCAGCCACGGCTGCTCAGAGTACGATCGGCGGCGCACTGAACCAGTCAGGCGGCGGAAAGCGCGGCCGCCGCCGTCCTCGCCATAAATCACTCCCGAATAACGCTGCCGATACTGGGGAAACTCCGGCTTGAACGTGACGAGCGCCCCGGACCCGTCCGGGATCATCACATAGCCTTCGGAGCCGACCTTGGCGGAGCCGAAGAGGGGGAGCACTTCGATAGACACAACTCGGAAGGAGCCGCGCTCTTCGATCTGATCGTCGGGGATGGAGACTTCGAGGTAGTCGTCGGTGAGCCGCAGATCGAGCGCCAACGTGATCTTGCGCTTCGTGAGGTTGAAAATCCCACGTATGCCGCCACCGTCGAGCTTCTCGATGCGTAGTTCCGGGTTCTCAGACGCGGAGCTTGCCAGGTTGGTCATCTGGAGGCGGTCGTTCGTGAAGTTGAGGAGGAAGACGGCGTTCTGGAGCAAGGTCTTGCGCTCGGCCGGTTCGACAGGGTTGCTCCGCCAGAGCTTCCCGCTGCGCTTGTCTTCGACGACAATCTTCCCCAGTCCAGGATCAACATAGAGGCGCAACGCGCCCGTTTCCTGGGCAAGCTGAAACTCTTCGCCCACCTCCGGATTGGTCTGGGCCGCCGGTGGCCCAGAGAACGCCTCGCCGGTAGAAGTCCACACCGGCTCCCGAGCGGCCCTTTCGGACAAACCCACCGCGCTGGTGGTTTCCGTAAACTCCGGGGCCGTCTCGTCCGAGCCAAATGGGGCGCAGGCGCCCAGTACTCCGGCGGCCACCATGCTGCTGCTCCCGGCGATGAGCAGCGTGCGGCGCGTAACACGGGACTTAGCGATGCGATTCATCGGTTTCTTCACCTCCCGACGGACTGGACGCACTCATGACAAGTATGGGCACTCAGGCGGCCCGGATCATTGTCATGCCAGCGTGACCAACCCACAGCTACAACTCTTCCTCGACCAAGTCGTCCTCACTGGGCTTCTTGGCGCTTAACGTGGCCACCGTAACGAATATGAGCGCCAGCAAAGTCACGAGCGCGAAGCGGACGAATGGCGACCGGAACACATCCCCAATCGTCTGACCTGATGTAAACAACTCGTAGGTCACGTCGCGGAAGAACTCAGTGACCTGGCTCGTCAAGACGAAGAGCACGATGAACAACGCCCAGATCAGAATGACAGTGATCAAACTTATGATCCAACAGGACCAGGTCTGTTTATTCGAGAAGTCGTGTATGGTGCGTATCTGAATGAAATACAGGTACGCTGCCCAGAAACCGACGGCGAACGTGGCAGTGAAGTAGACATCCTTCTCCTTCAGGGTGGTGATGTTCGTCATAAAGGCCGTAATCGGCCAGGAGAAGAGGATGTACGGCATGAAACAGAAGCTGGAAGCAACGACGACGTCCTTGAACTTGCCCTCGCCAAAGAAAATGGAGGCGACGGCATAGTGCGCCAGACACCAGGTTCCGAAGGGGATGAGAATACGGACGAACTCCAGGATGACGCTGACGCGCTCCGGGCTGGAATCGTAGAAGAAGTTGGTCATGCCCAAGGTCGCCGACTGCGAGGCCCAGTTCAGAGCTTGCTCCAAGTTGAATTCGGTTGTGCCAAGCTCCAACTGGCCCGGCTTCGTGAACACGTACTGGAAATTCGTCAAGGCAAGGGTAAGCATTCGCGCCGTGATAACCAAGAGCAGCATGACCGGCACAGCCATCCAATCGCCGGTACGCTTGAGGTCCCAGAAAGCGTCGGATGGATGCGCCAACACACTCAACCCTTGTTTGGCTATCTTGTTCAGCCACCACAGGATGTCGCGCACCCACTGCCCAAAGACCTCGCGGCGCGTGCGCCGGACCGGCGCGTAGGCGATACTACGGGCAGCGCGAATGCCGCGTGCCCTCGGCTGAGTTGCGACGCTCATACGTACTCGTCCTCCACCTCAAGGTTCAGAGCCATGATGCGCTTCACGGAACGCGAGATCAAGGTCCATCCCAGCCAGATGGCCAGGATCAACAGGGGCATCACCCAGCCGAAGTTCTCGCGCAAGAAGCCATGCCGATACTCGCCGAAGGCCAGTGAATAGCCTTCGGTATCGCGGGCGACGGCATATTCACGCATTGCATCGAGGTAGTTCCCCAGCTTGAAGTGGGACTTGGCTACGCCAACGTGGCCGAATTCGAAGTTCGAGTTGCGCCGCAGCACTTCCCGCCAGAGGTCGGCCGACTCGGGGTAGTAGCCGTCGTAGTAGAGCTTGCTGGCTTCATGCACCAGCTGCGCGTAGCCGGTCGGGCGGAAGCGCTGGATATTGTTCCGGTTCGCATCCAAGACGTAGACACGGCTATTCTGGTCGGTGGCGATGCTCGCCGGTAGCTCGAACTTACCGCGCTGCGGGCCACGACCACCGAAGATCGCCAGCAGGTTCCCGAGCTGGTCGTATTGGTACACGCGGCCGGAGTTGAAGTCGAGGGCGGAGACGATCTCCTGCTGATCTACCGTGATGTCAACGAACTGGGCTTTGACAGTTTGCGTGCCCCGCCGGACCTCCTCACCGAAGGAGAAGTCCAGCTTGTAGACGTTGATGCCGACGGCACTGAGCTTCTTGATCTGCTCGTCGGCGCCGAGCGGAGACACGGCCCAGATGAAGCCGCGCTCATCGAGATGCATGTTTGCGTGGTGGGTGGGCAGAATCTTGGAGATCTGGCGTTTCTGAGCCTCGGTCGTCACCCATTGGATGACGAGCCGGATCAGGTTGAAGGGTAGGCGGTTGGCGGCGAAGAAGCCACGGAAAATGCCCTGCCCGTCGAGCAGGAACATCCCACGGTAGTCACCACCACCGTTCAGCACGTACAACTGACCACGGCGATCCACGACAAGCTTGGAGGGCTGGTAGACCTGGTCGGCAGCGAGTAGCTTGGAGGCCGGCTTCGGGAAGTCGCGGATGAACTTGCCGTTCGGATCGAGCGCCACGACGCGGCTATTGCCGCGGTCCGCTACCCAGATGTTGCCATCGAGGGTGATGAAGACGCCTTCCGGTGCGTTCAGCTTGCTGGGGCCAGGCTCGGTGCCGTATTCGCCGAGGAAGGTGCCGTCCTTGGTGAACTTCACCAGGCGGTTGTTCCCGGAGTCGGCAATCCAGATGTTCTCCTCGTGATCGAGGAACAGATCGGATGGATTGCGGAAGGTACCGGATTCTTTATAGAGGCCGTCAATCTCGGTATCGAACACGTAGGCGACGGGCGCCGTGAGAGGTTGCCCGTCTTTGTCGAGCACCCACGAGCGCTCGCGCTCGGCCGCCACTGGGGCAGCAATCAACCCAAAGAGCAACGCCGCCAAGACGACCACCGAGAGCAGCACGTGCCCCTTTCGGCGTCCTCTGTGCCTCTGCATACTCCGTACCTCCCCGATGACTCGGTGGCCATCCCGCTACCCGGCGCTTCGCCCGGGCAACGCCTGATTACCAGTTAGCAACTGTTGGTGGGGGACGTACATAGTCTCCCTTTCCGCAGCCCTCAGCATCGAGGAGCGGACACCGACCGAACCGAACGAGCTAGGACTTGATACCGGCGTGTGCGAAGGTCTGGACGACCTTGGCCTGACGCAGGATGAAGACCAGGATAGTCGGCGTAGTCATGATAAACACCGCCGCCGCCGCCGCGCCTTGCCGCGCGATGAAGTTCGCACCAGCTTGGATGGTAATCATCGCGTAAGGCACCGTCTTCATCGCCTCGGAACGGGTGAACACAACCGGGCTGAAGGAGTCGTTCCAGAACGCGATGAAGCTCAGAATAATGACGGTGTTCCAGGCCGGAGAGACCATCGGCATGGCAATCCGCCAGAAGACGGTCCACTCGCTGGCGCCGTCCACACGCGCCGCCTCCAAGATTTCGGAGGGTAACTGGTCCATGAACTGCTTCATCAGGAACATCCCCAGCGGAACTGCGATGTTCGGCAGGATCAGCGCCCAGTAGGTGTCAATGATCCCCATGTTCGCCACCACGATGTAGCGCGGAATGGCGAGCACTTCCGGCGGGAACATCAACCCGGCCACGACCAGGGCAAACAGGGCGTTGCCGAGTGGAGGATTGAGCTTGGCCAGCGGATACGCGGCCAAGGCGGCCAGCATTGCGCCGGCAAAGGTCAGGACAATCACGACGAACAGACTATTGAAGAGGTAGCGGGTGAATGGCACCGACAGTGAGCCGAAACTCAACAGCAGGTCCGTAAAGTTGTCGAGCGTGGGGTTCCGCACGAAGAACGGCGGAGGGAAGAGCAGCAGCTCTTCAAGCGGCTTGAAGGCCGTCGAGATGATGTAGACGATGGGTAGGATCGCGAACGCAGCGAGCGGGATCGTGATGAAGTAGCGCGGCGAAATCCGCAAGCGGATGCGGAAGCGGCGCCGGGCGCGGCCGCGGGTCAAGACCGACGGTGGTTGTGCGACTGCTGATGCCATTATCCCCTCTTCCCTCTAGCACGTACTCTGGTGACTTGCTGATGCCACGCTGCTCGTCCCATCAATAGATGTCCTTGGACGAGAGCACTCGAAACAGGATACGGCTCAGGCCGAACGTCCAGATGAACAAGATCACCGCTACGGTCGCTGCGTAGCCCATCTCGAACCGGATGAAGGCGAAGTCGTAGAGGTGCGTCACGATCGTATGCGCTGCGTAGAGCGGACTGGGCAGGCCGGTGAGCGCGGTAGCAATACCGAACACGCCGAAGCCAGCGACAATGGCCATGACCGAGCCGAACAGTAACTGGGGCTTCATCATCGGCAGGGTGATGTGCCAGATCTCCTGGATCGGATTCGCTACACCGTCCACCTTGCCGGCCTCGTACAACTCCTGGTTGACGCCCATCAACCCGGCGAGGAAGACGAGGAAGCCGTTGCCCATGCTCATCCACAGGGCGACGAACATGACAATCGGCATCATCGTGTCAATGTTGCTCAACCACAGATACGGCTCCTCGAGAATACCCAAGCTCAACAGGAAGTGGTTGAGGTAGCCGTAGCGGTCGCCGGCAAACACGATCTTCCAGACGACGCTCATCGCCACGGCCGCGGTGATGGAGGGGGTATAGAACGCCAGAGCGAGGATCGTCCGCGCCTTCATCGGCTTGATGACCCAAGCAAAGAGGAAGGAGAGGAAGAAACCGACCGGGCCCGTGACGAGGGCAAACTTCAGCGTGTTGCCGATCGCGATGAGAAAGACGTCATCCTCGAGGAAGAGCAGCCGGTAGTTGTTCCAGCCGATCCAAGCGGGGGCCTCGAGAATGTTGTAGTAGGTGAAGCTGAGGAAGAAGGAGGCGATCACCGGGACGATGACAAACACGAAGTAGAAGGCGAAGAGCGGTATCATCATCGCATAGGCGAGCCACCAGCGCTTGAAAAACCGCGAAAATTGGCTCTCCGCTGCGCGCGCCGCAAGCTGCTCTTGCGCCGAGACCAGCGTCTCCGGGGTGGTGCCTGTCGTGGCCATGTTTCCCTTGCCTCCTCAACCCTCACTGTTCACTGGGGCGGCGGCTCTCTCCGCCGCCCCCTAATGTTGCCTCGATGATCGGCTGTGTGCTCACACCGATCAGCCGCCAACGCTGGGCGTGGGCGTGGACCGATAGCGCAGGAACCCGCCGCGCGAGTAGAGCCGCGGGTCCACCTCAAAGCCGAACTCTTCCTGCTTCCTGGCTAGCTCCTTGTTGATCTCGTAGGTCGCCTCTTCGAGCGCTTCGCGGATATTCCAGCCTTGCAGCACCACGCGGTTCCAGGCGTTGAGGATATGCCGGGCGGAGAAGTACCCGCCCAAGACAACCGGCACTTCCTTGAACCACTCCCACTGATTCAGGACCGACTGAATATCACGCCGTGGCCATGGCAGCGACTGCAAGGCAATCACGTTTGCCGTCGGCCAGCGGGCCTCCGCGCCAATGAGCGCCTCCAACTCGAAGCCGTACTGCTGCTGCGTGGGGGCCTTCAACCACCACTTGACAAACTCCCAAGCGGCACGCGGACGCTCCGACAGCTTGAAGATCGTCACTGCCTCACCGATACCGCCGCTCGTGCGATCAATCGTACCATCTGCGCGCAGCTTGCCCGGCATGGGCTGCATTTCCCAGCGGCCCGTCAGCTCCGGTGCAGCCACCGCGAACGACACATAGTAGTAGTAAGATGCCACGCCGACCGGCATCTCACCAGTGCGGAAGCGGGTAAAGAAGTTCGCTTCCCGCGAGAGCTTGAAGTTGGTGTATAGCTCGGTCCATTCCTGGAAGCCGGTGAGGCTCTCCGGTGTGTCGAGCGACGACCGCGAGAGGATGTCATCGTCGGTGCAGTCGGCAGCGTTGTCCTTGCTGCAGGTATAGAACTCGCCGCCGTTCTGGTAGAGGAACGGCACCACACCTACGGCGCCCTGCACGGCCGTGCGGATAGCCACGGTGCCACCGCCGAAGGTGGGCGGCGGGTAGAAGAAGTCCATTCCACGCTGCTGCAGCTGAGGCAGAATCTCGTAGACATCATCCCACGTGTCGGGTGGCTGCATACCCAACTCGTGCAGGATGTCTTTGCGATAGAAGAGCATGGAGAAGTCCTGCGTCTCCGGCAAGGCGTAGTCACCGCACACCTTGTTCGCATCGCAGTAGCGGAAGGGGATCAGCCCGCCGGGCCGGAACCACGTCTTGACCTCGTCGTAGCCGGGCAGGGTGTTGAGGTTGACCAGACCGTTGCGGATGGCGAACTCAACCGGCACGTCGGCGGTCACGCCGACCCCGACGTCCGGCGCCTCGCCGGCCGTCTGCGCCAAGATAAGCAGACTACCCTGAGACGCGCCCAACTGACCGGCCGGGATGATGTTGATGTTCACGCGGATACCGGTTTCCGGCGTGAACTGCGTCTCCGCCATCTCCTTCATAATCATGCCCCACTCGATACCACGTCCGATCCAGACCTGGAGTGGGGAAGGATCAGCCTCTAGCTCCTTGCGGATGACGGCCCAATCCTCGGGACGATCAGCGAAGGCGGGGGGAACGGTACCGGCGTCGCGGAAGGCTTCGGCGAGGGCGGTGTCGTAGATGCTGCCGACCCCGGTGAAGTTCTTGCGGAAGGAGAGCAGGAAGGCGTTGAAGGCCGCCCACGCCTCCTCAATGGCATTGCCGCGGGCCGGGCCGATGACGTCGCGCGGAGTTTGACCCAACCAGATCTTGATTCGTTCCAGGATGGTCATGTTCGGCACGGCCGGATAGTCGGGCGGATGCACCGCGATCCAGTCCAGATAGACTGGGTGGTTCTGGAGGTTCAGCAGCCAGGAACTGAGCAGGTTCTGGTTGCGGGCAAACTCGTCAATCCGCTTGTGGATTTCGTGCGGACGTGACAGCATGCCGTCAATCTGCTCGACGACGATACGGAACGCCCCGGACGACAGGCTGGCCCCGCCGGCCGCTTCCTCGACAATCGTGGCCTGCTCAAGGAGACGATCACGGATCGAGCGGAAGCGGTCCTGGAGGTCGGGAATCTTGAGGTGGAGGTCCCACTCCATGTTGGGGTCGGGATTCACCCCCGTAATCATGAGCATCTCGCGGTTGAGGTTGGACATCTCGGTGACGACGACATCCAAGGTCCGCAGGGTCTGGCTGAGCTTACCCACGGTCACCTGCAGCCTGATGACGTGCTTCCCTTTCTTGAGGGCGAACAAGAACGGCTGGTCGGACTCTTCCTTGCCGACTTCGTAGTACTGCCACTCGTTGTCGGGTCGGAAGAGCAGGTGTTCGGCCTCGCGGAACGGAATCTGGCCGTCAATGGTGAGGCTGCGGTAGCGGGGGAAGCGTCCGCGCCAACCCTGCCAAGCCTTCATCGTGATGGCATAGAGGCCGTCCTGCGGCGCCTCGATTTCCCACTCGATCCAATCACCGGGCAGCCGCCAGCGCCAGCCGCCCAGGGTGTTGAGGCGGAACGCACCATACGACTGCGGAATGCTGAACGCATCTTCCCACGAATCGCCGCGGATGGTGGGGCTGCTCTTGTAGTCGGCGTCCTCAGCCTGGACCAGCATCTTCCCGCGGCCGCGCGTCAGCGGCACGGTGCTCGGCACTTCACGGAAGCCGGCGGCGCGGGCCTGCGCCAAGTACGTCTCGTAGGACGGGTTGGGGCGCGGACCGTGGATGATGAGCTTACCAATGGCCACGGTCTCCCGCACTACCGTCAAGCGGATGATGTTCTTGCCGGCATTCAGCTTGAACATGAAGGGGTCTTGGTAGCGACCGTCGGCATCCTCGAAGGTGAAGGTCTCCCACCGTGGCGCCTCTGCTTGGGTCGGCCGAATGTCATTGCCCTGGTTGTCGCGGCACACGCCACCATGTTGGGCACAGTCGGGGTCCTCGAAGTTCCGCTGCTCGACCCACACGCGGCGCTGCACGATCCGCTTGGCTTCGCGGAAGGGCAACTCGCCATTGACCTGTATTTCGCGCTGGATCGAAGAGCGCTTGCCAAGAATGGGGAAGTATTCGGTCGTGATGTTGTACAGCGCCGTCTGCGGGACTTCGACCTCCCACTCGATGAAGCCGAGATCGTCCACCCACAGGGCGACCGGACCACTGCGGTCGCCCAAACGCTGATACGTCTGGGCCACTTCCGGCTGGTTATAGGCAGTCGTAAGGTTGCGGATGTTCTGGTTTACCGGATATCGCACCGGGTCCTGACGGGTCAGTGCTTGGCTCTGTTCCCACAAGTCAGCATAGCGCTGCATCATATTGGTGGCGGACGCATCGCCCACCTGGACGTGGCGCGGATCGCTGATGTTCGTCCAGTCGGCGCCACGGACAACCAACTCGAACTCCGGCGGCGCGGGCGTGATCCCTTCCCGCAGCCAGCCTTCCAGGACGCTCTGATACAGCGGCTCACCGAAGCCTTCCTCCGGCAGGAAGATGTCCTCTTCGCTGCGCCGATCACCGAACTGCGCCGGGGGCGCCGATACCTGATGCTCGCTCGGCGTGGCATTCCCACCGCTCGCCTGCACAACCGGCACCAAGGGCACCAGCAGCGAGAGCACGAGCAGCACGGGAATGAGCACGTGCAGGCCGCGTCGGCGGCGTCTCGACCGCCCAGCACCTTGCCGGCGGCTGTTTCGACTTCGGTTCCACATGCCTCTTCTACCTCCCGCTCTAATCACGGCTACGGTCAGTAGGCCCGCTACGCTGACAATCTACTCCGGCAGACCACGCATAGTGCCGTCTGTACGGGCAGTATACGCCGCCGGCCACAATGTCACCAAATCCACAGGCCACGCCGCAAGCCGCTGTGGTGACGATTGTATCAGTTAAACGCGCCCGTGTCTAGTGCAGCACGCTCTCAGTGTGCCCCGGCAGAGTGCCGGGCGACCTCCCTAACGCAGTCCTGCAACCAATATGTTAGGGCGGTCGGACTTAGGCAACCTAGTCTACCACACACGCCCCTCAAGGCTACAACATGTGCCTTGTCCGTTGTGATCGCCCCACCCGGGCCAATACCGGGACGACCGTAGCCGGTCCTACATGGCACGCCGTGCTCTCTCGAAGAGTGTAACCGAAGTGTATCCGTATCGTAACCGAGGCTGCAACTGCGTCTCGCCGGAGTGTCTGTGTCATCCCATCGTGACTATAATCAGGGCAGGCGAATCGTATCGTCGGCGAGTATTTAGGAGTAGGCAGTGCTCCGGGATGGCGCGGCGACCTGCTATAGCTGACCCCGGGCGAGGTTGAACCGCTCAGATGTCGAGTATGTCCAAGGCGAAGATCGCCGCATACCGTGCCCTCGCGCTACGACGCTATCAGCACGAGGTGCTGGCAACCGTCACGAGCCAGCGCCGGGTGCTGCTCTGTGGAGGGCTGGCGGGACTTAGCGTATTTGTCGCTCCCCTAGTGCTGCACGCGCTGGCCATCATCCTGGCGCTGCTCCTCACGAGCGTGGGCGCCATCATCAACTACTTCACCTATCTACCGGAGCTGACGGAGGCCGTGCCGGCGCTAGACGCCGGCAACTTCCGCTCCGTGTTCGCACCCATCTTCACCGAAGCGCCGCTCTTGATCTATGCCGTCGCGTCGGGGATGGCGCTGGCGCTGTTTCGACGCTGGCAAAATCGCCGCCGCGCGGTGACCAAGTCCGTCCACACGCCGCGCCCGCAGCTGCCGCTGTTCGCCCTATGCTACGTCTTGACTCTCGGCGGACTCCTATACTTCGGCTTGTTTCGCAGCGTGTATCCGGAGCCGGTAGCCTGGCGCGTGATCGTGACGGTCGTGCCGCTGATGACGCTGGCCGTGGCGTGGTTCGTGCTCGTCACTTGGCAGTACGCCTACCGCAACTGGCTTGACCTACTCGCGTCGCCTACGGACCGCCGGAAGGCCGCAGACGTCGTGGCGCGCGAGGACCTGCGCTGGCGGGCCGAGGCGTCCTAATTGTCGCGCCAGTTGCGCCTCGATTGCCGGCAACGTTACGCTATCTCTACAAGGTGACAGCACAGATGGATATGGATATGACTACCGGACTAGCCGCTCACGCACACGTCCCGCCGCGCCGCAATGCCGCCTGCGGCAGGACCTCCCCGCGGACAGGTGGGGGGCGATGGCAGCTGCCAGCCGCCGGTCGCTGGATCGTCGTGGCGCTCTTGCTCGTGATTGGTGTTGCCGGGCCGTTGAGCGCCTGCGAACGGACTGCCGAAGAGAGCGAGCAGTTCATCCGTCTGGGGCTTGATGGCATCATCACGCTCGATCCGGCCAAGGTACAAGATGCTTCGTCGGCGTTCTACATTACCCACCTGTTCAGCGGGCTGGTCCGCCTCGACGAGGAGTTCGAGGTGGTTCCCGATCTGGCCGAACGCTGGGAGGTGAGTCCCGATGGCCGGGTGTATACCTTCGAATTGCGCCAGAACGCGACCTTCCACAACGGCCGGCTGATCCGCGCGGAGGACATCAAGTACAGCTTGGAGCGCGCAGCCGATCCCGACACGGCTTCCCCGGTGGCCGCGACGTATTTGGGCGATATTGTCGGCGTGCGCGAGAAACTGCAAGGGACCGCCAATGAGATTGTCGGCGTGCGAGTACGCGGCGACTACACCATCGAGATTACGATTGACCAGCCGAAAGCCTACTTCCTGGCCAAGCTGACCTACCCGACGGCGTATGTCGTGGATCGCGAGAACGTCGAGGCCAGCCCGGACTGGGCCAACAGTCCCAACGGCTCCGGCCCGTTCATGCTCAGTGAGTGGCAACCGGACGAGCTACTGGTCCTGGCGCGCAACGATCAATACTACGGAGAAAAGGCCCAGCTCCAGGAGGTGCAGTTCCTCGGCGGTTTGCCGGAAGTGCCCGCCTACGAGCAGGGCATCCTCGATATTGCTTACGTCGGCCTCAACTACGTGGAGCGACTCAGTGACCCCAGCCAGCCGCTGCACGAAGAACTGCAAGTATCTCCGGACCTGAGTGTGTTCTATCTGGGCCTCAATCCGAACGTCAAGCCCTTCGACGACATGAAGATTCGGCAGGCGTTCAACCACGCCCTGGACCGGGAGAAGCTCGTCAACGTCACGTTGCGAGGGATGGCCGTGCCGGCGCGAGGCATCTTGCCTCCGGAGTTGCCTGGGCACAACGAGCACGTGCAGGGGTTAGAGTTCGACGCCGGTCTGGCCCGCCAACTCCTATCCCAGTCCAGCTACCAGGACGTCCAGAATCTGCCGCCGGTCGTGCTGCACACCGCCGGCGGCGGCGCGCAGCCTGCCCCCCACATTACGGCGATCATCGAGATGTACCGGCAGAATCTGGGCGTGGACGTGAAGATCAGACAGACCGATTTTGCCTCCTTCCTGACGCTGCTGACCGAGCGGCCAGAGGAGGTGCAGCTGTTCTCCCTGGGCTGGATAGCAGACTACGCCGACCCGCAGAACTTCCTGGACGTGTTGTTCCATAGCGAAAGCAACGAGAACAATAGTCGCTACGCCAACGCCGAAGTAGACCGGATGCTGCTGGATGCCCGGACGGAGCAGGACCGGGCCACCCGCCTGCGGCTCTATCAGGAGATCGAGCAGCGGATCGTCACAGACGCAGCTTGGGTGCCGCTGTGGCACGGCAAGGAGTTCCGGCTGGTGAAGCCTTACGTGCGCGGCTACCGCCCGGCGCTCGTCGTACAGCCGTGGCTGAACCGGATTTCGATTGTCGGCACGCCGGAGGGGCGGGTCGAATGGCCGCCCGAGCAGCCGCCCGTGTTCCCGCCCACGCCGCCGGCCGTGGCGGCGTAACGCCGGGATTGACTTCGCCCCCCTATAGGCCCCCCCGCAGTGCGGGGGGACGGACACGCCCAGCGCCACTGGTGCAACCCCGGGTCGAGGGGTGCCATTCCTTATGATGAGTCGGCGTCGAGATAGGACATCTCGGGGCGCATCGCCCACCGGTAGCGGTCTGGCGGCCGGACTTGCTGCCCCCACGTGCGTAGGATGTCTCGCTCGCGGCGCTTGATGGCCAACTGCTCCCCGACCCACTCCGGGTCCCAGCCGTCCAGTACCCGGGCGGTAAGCTGCTCCCGTACCTCTCGACAGGCAGGGTCCTGCGCTCGGTCATGCAACTCTTGGGGATCCTCGGCCAGGTTGAACAGCTGTGACGGATGGCCGTGGTAGTAGCAGAGCTTCCAATCACCGCCGCGGATCATCCGCATGTACCAGCCCTCATCAATACTCAACTCGGCGAAGGCAACGTCTTCCCACTCGTCAGTCTCGCCGCGCAGCAACGGCAACAGGCTGCGGCCACGGGCGCGCGGCAACGATGGTGCGCCGAGCGCGTCGAGCATCGTCGCCGGGAGATCGAGGCCGCTGACCACGCGGTTGCAGCGCTCCCCCGCCGGCAGCACTCCCGGCCAAGCGATAATGCCCGGCACACCCACCGAGCGCTCGTAGAAGGTCTGTTTCCACCATAAGCCGTGCTCGCCCACTTGCTCCCCGTGGTCCGAGCTATAGACGATCAGGGTGTTGTCGGCCAAGCCGTTCTCGCGCAGCGCCGTCAGAATCTCGCCGATCATCGAATCCAACCGCGTGACGAGCGCCCAATAGGCGGTCCGCGCTCGCAGTATCTCCGCGTCCGTCACCTCGACGATGCCGCAGCGCTCCCGCCACCAGCGGAGATACGGATGCAACGAGTCGGAGAACGGCTCCGGGTACTCCGGCATCGTCATCGCCCCGCGGTAGAGATCGTAGTCCGCGCGGCGGGACACAAAGGGCTGGTGAGGCAACATCAATCCGACCGTGAGAGAGAACGGCTCCGCGTCGGGTTCCGCTCGCCAGCGGGCGCCGACTTCATTCAGGTACTCGACCGCGGCGGCCGTGACCGCTTCATCGTGGACTTCGTAGGCGCTCTGCCCGTGACCGGACAATTCCAAACTCACGCGGGCCGGTCCCGCCGTGCCATTGAGCATGCCGTGGCCTACGCCACCGCCGCCGAGGTAGTTGGGGCCGTGGTCGCCGACCCGCCGCTCGGCGAAGCCTTGCAACTGGTCCGGGCCGATGGCATGCATCCGCCCAATCACGGCCGGGTGATAGCCGGCGGCACCCATCGAGTGTGCAAACGTCGGGGCGCCGGCGCCGAGGCTGTGGTCATTGGTCCAGACCTCGTTCTCGTGAGGGTGACGCCCCGTCAACATGGCCATGCGTGCAGGGACGCAGAGCGGCGATGGGCAGTACACGTTCTCCAGCACGACGCCTTGCGCCGCCAGGGAGTCGAGATGCGGGGTCCGGACGAGGGGATCACCGGTGCAGCCCATCACGACCGGGCTGTGCTGGTCTGAGTGTAGGTACAGCAGATTGGGGCGGTCGCTGGCCATACTATTCGCCTCCACGCCGGATTGTGCCGCCGCGCGGTTGTCCCGGCTAGGGAGCCGCGGCAGCGAGGCTGCGGGCGGCTGGCCTAGCGAGCGGCCCCCCGGGCCCTAGGACGCGGCTTAGGGAAAGTCAAGCTCAAGCGGGAGATCGGTGTCAAATGGGTCATTGGGCGTGAAGCTGGCCGCGATGGTCACCACAGCCGGCTGCCCTTGTGTCGAGGTCATCGGCGCGATCACCAGGATGAGGCGGTCGATCTCGTCGGTCGAGACCTGCAAGGCACCGGTGACCGCGGTGTCCGTGGTGTCGAGCGACAGCGGTGCCACCAAGCTCCCCTCGTCATCCTCATCGAACAGCACCGCCTGTACGGACCACTGCTGCGGCACGACGTTCGTCGAGCGCACGAATCCAGCGACGGTCCAATAATCGCTCGCCGCCTCGGCATCGTCGGTGAAGTCAATGGCGGCGATGCGGATGTTGTCCAGCAGTATACCGGCGCCATGATAGGCCTGGTCGGTGATGTGGTGGATGCGGAGCAGCACCTCGCGGCCGGCGTAGGCGGTGAGATCAATGGTCTCTTCTAGCCACTGTGGCTCGGCGGCGCCGCCGCTGCGGCCGTTGTAGCCGTGCCCGAGGTTGTGTCCTACCGGATCGTCAGTCGTCGTGTGCTGGCCTTCTAGGGTTGTCCACGTGCAGCCATTGTCGGTCGAGACGCCGACGAAGGCGTAGTCGTACCCTTCCTCGAGATCGTACCACGTGGCGAACTCTAGCTGGGCACTCGATACGCTGCTGAGGTCTACGCGACGGGTGAGGGTACTCTCGCTGTTGTCGGCGGGCCGGCTCCACCACATCCCGCTGCCTTGGTGGGCGTCGGTCCCGACCAAGCGCACCGTTGGCTCGCCGCGAAAGGTGATCTCCAGTGTACCCGAGTCTCCAGCGGGTGGATGCAGCTCGATGTAGTGGGCGGCGTGCTGGGTGACATCGGTCGAGAGCTGCTGGGGATAACTCCGCCACACCACTGACGGCTCCATCCGGCCATCCCAATCGTCGTAGCCGTAGCGTCCGTCGTCCCCGATGTCTTTGTCGTTCAACACGTTGGCGACGACCCAATCCTGGAAGAGGCTTGCAAAGGTCAGCCCGTCGCCGTGTTGACCGAGGTAGGTGTCCAGGAACACGGTGCCGATCCCTGGGGTGGCGATAAGGTCGCGCAGGCCGGTGAAGGTCAAGCCATCACCGGCTTGGCTGTCGAGCAACCCCAGCCGTTCCGCCAAATAGCTCATGAAGAGGTACGCGGCGCCATAGTGGGCGACAGATGCGCTAGGACTGCTGGCCCAGCTATCGAGCTGCGTCGCGGGTCGGCGCACAAATGCGTCGGCCGCACCCAGCGGGAGGTGGCCGGTGACGGCCATCGCTACCTCCGAGGCCCCCTCATTGATCCACGCATCTTGCTGTGGGTGTACGAAGAAATGGATCATGTGTTGTAGCTCGTGCGCCAGGACCGCGTCGTAAGCAAACGTTCCCGCTCGGAACACGTTGGTGTTCATGTAGAGCATGGGCCGTTCGTTGCTGAACCGATTGACGGCGGTAGGAAGCAGATCACTCGACGCGAAGTACCCACCTACCCCTGGAATCCGGCCGTTGAAGATCGTGATCCGCAACCCATCCGGCAAGTCGCCGAAGGTGTGCTCCAGCAACGGCAAGGTGTTGGCCTCGAAGATGCGAGCCGATCTGTCGAGGGCACGCGACGAAACGGAGGCGCCGTTCTGGACGTACAGCAGGAGGTGCTCGCTGGCGTGGCGGAGGGTTGCCGCGGCTTTGAAGTGGGTCCGCTTCGGCTCGTCAATGACCCAAAACTCGCGCTCGGTGCCGACCTCTTCATCAATGTCCCAGGCGACCGCCTCCGGTACCGACGCACCGCAGGGAAAGCGAAAGCGGCGGGCGAGATCCACTTCATCCCGATAGGGCGGCACGATCAGGCGGAGCTGCTCTTGCAGGGCGCTGGCTTCACTACTCGGATCGGCCGCACCAACCAGCGCCGGCTGCGCCAGCACCACAAGGGCCACGCCCAGCAGCACCAATCGCTTCAGCACGAACCACAGGTGACGCGACAACCTACTACTCTCTTGCGCTAACTCTGGAGACGCCGACCAGCACGCGCGGGTGCCGAAACAGGCCTCTTATCCCGCGACGGTCTACGGCCGCGATACGTTAGCACATCCGGTCGGCGGCTTCATCGCCGTATCCGAACGACATGAGGCCAGAGGCATGATCCATGTTGGCGGTGTTGTGGGTCTATCCAGGAGCCGGGAGTAGAATGAACAGCCGGCCACGGTCCGGCAGTGTTACATGGGTATGGTCACAGCTAACGCTTGCTGGCACGAAGTATAGTAACGCCGATGATCTCATCACCCTCATAGCGGAGAATGACATCATCGTCAGTAAGCTCACTGTCCGTCGCGTAGCTAGGCTGCTTGAAACTGACATAGAGCGTGTCCGCCTCTGCGTCGTAGGACGACCAGAGATACCGCCGCGGCGAGTGCTTCACCATCGGCACCAGCTTCAGATATTCATCAATATCTACTACGGCCATCGCTGCTCCGCTATAGGCTATAGTATGACACGCTCCTCAGCCGCACAGCACAAATCCCCATAACAGCAGCGCGCCAGTCGGTAGTCCTTCCTCATGCGGAGCCAAATCTGAGGCATCACGCGGTATCCTCTCGTCCAGGAAGAAGAGAGGTCAAGGTGAGCGGCGATCAGCGCGAGGACGACTCCGCCGGCTGGGGGGTGTTGGGCGCCGGTGCGCTGGGTCTCACCGTGGCGCTGCGGCTGGCCCAGCGGGGCGAGCCGGTGACCGTGCTGGAGCGGGAGCCGGCAGCGGGGGGCTTGGCTGCCGGCTTTCCATTTCCCGGCTCGCCTGATACCTACCTGGAGAAGTTCTACCACCACCTCTTCCGCTCGGACCGCGACGCCATTGCGCTGATAGACGAGCTGGGGCTTCAGGCGCGGCTGGTGTGGCCGCGCCCGACGACCGCGTGTCTCGTCCACGGACGCGCTTGGCCGCTCGACTCGGCCCGGCGGGTACTGGGCTTCGGGCCGCTCTCGCCGCTCGACCGCCTACGGCTGGGCGCCGCCATCGCCTACTTGAAACTGGAGCGGCAACATCAACGCCTGGAGGGGCGCACGGCGGCGCCCTGGATTCGCCGCACGATGGGGCGGCGCGTCTACGACCTTGTGTGGGGGCCACAGCTGGTCAGCAAGTTCGGCACCTATGCCGAGCAGATCGCGCTGTCGTGGTTCTGGGCACGGGTGCATTTCCGCAGCCAATCGCTCGGCTACGTGCGCGGCGGCTTCCAGCACGTCTACGACACGCTGGTGCGGGAGATTGAGCGGCACGGTGGCCGCGTGCTGCTGGGGCACGAGGTCCACGCTATCGAAAAGCGGTCGGACGGCACGTATCGGGTCGAGAACCGGCCGACCGCGGGCACCGCGCCGCCGACTACCCATCGTTTCGGCGCCGTTGTCTCCACGCTGCCGACCCGGATCACCCTGCGCCTCACGCCGCAGCTCCCGGCGGCGTTTGCCCGGCAGTTCGACTGGGGACAGGCGTATGGAGCGCACTGCGTCATCTTGGCGCTCGACCGCCCCTTCATGCCGCCCGTCTACTGGCTCAGTGTCAACGACCCCGGCTACCCGTTTCTGGCGGCCGTCGAGCACACAAACTACGTGGACCCGGCCGACTATGGCGGCCGGCGGCTGCTCTACCTCGGCAACTATCTGCCGATGGAGCATCCGCTGTTCGCGCAGGACGACACCGAGACGCTGGCGCAGTTCTATCCCTACCTGAAGCAAATCAATCCCGACTTCGAGCCGCGCTGGGTGCAGGAGCAGTGGGTGTGGAAAGCGCCCTTTGCCCAGCCCATCGTCACCACCGACTTCGTGCAGCACATCCCACCGCACGAAACGCCGCTGCCGGGTCTCTATCTGGCGAACATGTTCCAGGTCTACCCGCAAGATCGGGGACAGAACTACAGCATCCGGATGGCCAACCGGCTGGTGGGTCGTCTTCCGCGCCTCAGCGGCGGCCAATGATCGCTGGCCCGTAGAGATAGCCACCCGTCGTCGTGCCGAGCCTCTTGACAGTACCTGGGGAGGGGCGTATGGTGGGAGTGTGGCGTGTCCACCACTTGATAGTGCAAGTGGTGACGGGGGCTGCGGGAGGGTACATCACATGACAAGAATGCTGAGTCGTGCATTTTGGGTGGTTGCCCTCGTGGGCGCGACCTTGGCCCTCGCTGCCTGCGCCGCGCAAACGCCGGAGCGCGAGACCAGCTCTGTGCAGATTGGTCAGCCGGCGACGACCATCGCCGGCTCGGGCGTGACACGAGTGGTCTTCCCAGCCCCCGACCTGGTGACGCCAGCGCAACAGATGCACAAGATGACCAAAGTCGAAACGGAAAGCGGGGAGGCCTTATACGTCGCCCTCGGGCTGATGACCAAGGTCACCAAGATTACAACGGCAGGTAGAGAAGTCGTATACGTCACCGGACACACTCCTGCCACCGAACATGCCGCTCCACTCGGAGCAACCTGACCGTTCAATAAGTAACTGTCCCGTGAGGACAGTTCTGGGCACAATCCCTCGCACCGGCGGTCTGACCAACACCACTGCGTCATTCCGCTCCCCTGTTGTCGTTCCCGCGAACGGCGACCATTGCATAACCTCCAAGACGGAGTGACGAGGGACCCTTCAGAATGGGATGCCCTGCGTCGTCGTCCCAAGTCTCTTGACGGCACTTGGGAAGGGGCGTATGGTGGGAGTGTGGCGTGTCCGCCACTTGATAGTGCAAGTGGCGACGGGGGTTGCGGGAGGGTACATCACATGACAAGAATTCTGAGTCGTGCATTTGGGGTGATTGCCCTCGTGGGCGTGACCCTGGCCCTCGCCGCCTGCGCCGCGCAAACACCAGAGCGCGAGACCGGCGCTACGGCGGTACTAGGGTCCGAGGTGCAGATCGGCCAGCCGGTGACGACCGTCGGCGGCTTGGGCGTGGCAAAGGCCGTCATCCCAGCCCCCGACGTAGTGACGCCAACGGAACTGGTGACCAAGGTCGAAACAGCGAGCGGAGAGATCTTATACGTTGAAAGGGAGAGCGGAAAGGTCTTATACATCGCCCCTCAGCTCGGGGAAACCTGACCGTTAAATTAGGTAACGTGACTGTCCCGTGAGGGCAGTTCTGAGTGCAGCCCCTGATACCGGTGACCTCCCTAAGCCCGTTGCGTCGTTCCCCTCCCATCTCCCGCTCACCTGGGGATAGCCCTCACGCCAGCCATCCAGGGAAGGGGCTGGATCGCGGCTTGCGCCGCAATGACGGGGCGGCGGGAATGACGGATAGGCGTTATTTTCATATACTCGCGGCACGATGGTCGCATCGCACCCCGCGCAGGCTCCGGCGTGGCTGACGGCATTGCGGGCTACCGACGAGTGGCGGCAGGCACATACGGCACGCGATGAGCACGGCCGCGTGGTCATGCCCGTCTTCCCTTGGGCAGAAACCGCGAGCGACGCGACCGGGCCGCCTGGTCAGTCGTTCCTGCGCTTTGTGCAGTGGCTCGGTGAGCGGTACGGGCCGCGCGTCGCACTCGCCGACTACAGCCGGGTGAAGTTTGCCGGCTATGGCGCCGCTCCCGACACGCCGCCGATCCTGACCACCTATAGCGAACTGGCGGCGCTGATCCAAAGGCGTGCTGCGTGGCTGCGGACGCAGGGGGTGGGGCCGTGGCAGCGGCTCGCGCTCTGCCTGCCCAATAGTCGCGAGGTGCTGGCACTCCAGTACGCGGCATGGGCCATTGGCGCGCTGGTTACACCCATCAACATGGCGCAACGGGACCGGGCGCGCGTGCTCCTGCAAGGTACCGCCTACCATCGTATTTTTGTTGATCGTGAGCCGGCGGCGTTTGCTACCGAGTTCGGAGTAGGCGCCGGGCGCGTCGTAGACGTACACGCGGAGCGGTTTCGGGCAGCTGTCGCGGCACAACCCGCTACCGTGACGCTGGCGCAGCCCCCGGTATTCGACGACCCGGTGCTGATCCTGTCCACCTCCGGCACCACGGGCCGCCCCAAGGGGGCGATGCTCTCCGCAGCGGGCCTGCTGACCGGATCATTGGCGCTGCAAGAGGGCTTCGCACTCGCAGCCGCCGACCGCTTTCTGCTGGTCAACCCGCTCTATCACATCAACTCGATTGCGTTCTCGCTCGCACTGCTCGGTGTCGGCGCACGCATCGTCGTGCCACCGTTCGGCTTCCACTGGGACGTGGCGGTGCGGGACCGGATCACGACCAGCTCGATGGTGCAGCGCCATCTGACGCCGATGCTCGATCCGGTCAGTCCCGGCGATCAGCGCAACGCGGCCTTGTTCGAGCGGTTGCGCGAGGGGGGCACGCTCAAGTGGATTGCCGTCGGCAGCGGGCCGCTGGCGCCGGAAGTGCAGGAGCGGCTGCTCGACCGCAGAGTGCTCGTCCTGTTTCGCTGGGGCATGTCGGAGAACTACCTGGGCAGCACGAACATGCGCCCCGGCTACCCGCTCGACTACTACCGGGAGCGCCTCAGCTCCACCGGCCCGACGAACCGCTATCTTGAGTTGCGCGTGCTGGATGAGGCGGGGCGGCCCCGGCGCACCGGGCGCGGCCGGCTGGTGCAGCGGGGGAACATCCTCGTGGCCTACGACCGGCCGGAAGACAACGCGGGAGCCTTTGCGGGCGGCTACCACGACACGGGCGACATTGCCGAGATCACCGCCGAAGGTCACGTCTATATCGTCGGCCGATCGAAGGAAACCATCATCCGGTCGGGCGAGAACATCTATCCGCAAGAGGTGGACAACTACCTGATGAAGCACCCGGCGGTCATCTTTGCCCAGACGGTGGGATTTCCCGACCCGGAGCATTCCGAGGAGGTCGGCGCGTTCGCCGTCGTCAGTCCGGAGGCCGCGCTGCCGGAGCGGGCGCTGCAGGACTACGTGGCTGCGTTGGGTCCGCAGCAGCGACCCAAGCAACTGGTGCTACTCTCGCCGCGGGGCGAACAGGGCTTCTTCCGCTACACCGGCCCCGGCAAGGCCCAGCGCCGCTACCACCAGCGGCTCTTCTGGCAGATGTATTGCCTCGACCGGGCCGTGCCACTACTGGTGGCCGACGGTCTGCTGCCGGAGGGAACGCGCGGTTACGCCGTGCCGGATGGCCCGGAGGTGGGGCTCCTGCTGCTGCCCGGCGACGGGGCGGCGGTGCCCGGCGAGTTGCGAGAGCGACTGGGGCCGTATCTGGCTCGTGCCAGCCGGCTCCCCGACAGCGAGCACCGCCGCTGGCTGGCCGTACACGACTGCACGGTGAACGGCTTGCTCCCTTCGCAGATTCGCACGGTGCCGCTCGCCGACACCGCAGCGCGTGAGATCGCCGCGCTCAACCGCGCCCAACTCTACGAGCGGTTTTGGCCGCAGGAGCCTCGGTAGACCTACCTGGAGGACTGCCCCTGGGGCTGATCGACCGGCGGGGGCAAGGGAGCGCGGGGCCAGGATAGCCCTAGCCAACAACGCCAAGCTGGTCGCTTCGGTCGCCCGTAACCAGGGGGCCGGGGCTTTCGGCTGGTGCGGGAATGACGGATGGATGTTATTTTCAGAGCAATGACGAATGGGGATGAGCTATGGACTTCTACCAGGCGACCGCGGCGCTTTATGATCCCACCTTTGGGAAAGCGGGGCCGGAGGGTGTGCATAGCGATGTGGCCTTCTACGTGGAGGAGGCGCGGCGGGCCGGGGCGCCGGTCCTGGAGCTTGCCTGCGGCACTGGTCGGGTCCTGATACCGGTCGCCGAGGCCGGCCTGTCGGTCGTGGGGCTGGATAGCGCAACGGCGATGCTCTCGATTGCGCGGGAAAAGATTGCCAGGCTCCCTGACGCCGCGCAGCAACGGATCGAACTCGTTGAAGGGGACATGCGGTCGTTCTCGCTGGATCGGCGTTTCAAGCTCATCATGATCCCGGCTCGTTCGTTCCTGCACCTGATGACCCCGGCGGACCAGCGCCAGGCGCTGGGTTGTATTCGTGACCATTTGGCCGACGATGGGCGGCTCGTGCTCAACATCTTCGATCCCCGATTGGAGACGATTGCCGCCCATATCGGGACGCTTGGCACCGCCCTAAAGAGGTTCCGTGAATTCACGCATCCCGAAACGGGGCGCCGGGTGGTCGTCTGGGAAGCCCGCCACTACGACCCAGTGCAGCAGATCCTCGAGGAGGAGCGTATCTTCGAGGAGCTGGACGCTGACGGGCGGGTGGTGGTGAAGACGTATGCGCCGCTCAGGCTACGGTGGGTGTATCGGTACGAGATGCAGTACTTGCTGGAGTTGAGTGGGCTTGCGGTCGAGGCGCTGTACGGCAGTTTTGAGCGCGGACCGTTCCGGCATGGCGGCGAGCAAATCTGGGTGGCGCGGAGGGCGTGAGGGCTGGCCCCCCTATGGCCCCCCGCTGCGGCGGGGGGCCGAGGGTGAACGACCTTCCGGCGTGAGGGCACACCGAGGTTATCGTTCTCGCCAGGGTAGGCGCCACAGACCGAGGGACATGGTGACTACTGCGAATCCGGTCAGGACGGCCAACTCGATCCAGATGTCGTGCTGCCCGGAGAGCGACTTCTCGATTGCGTCGGCTGCGTAGCGGAGGGGCGAGACGTAGCCCAGGAACTTCAGCAGTAACGGCGCCTGTTCGATGGTGAAGTAGACCGGCGACAGGGCGGCCAGGACGAGCGACAGCAAGCCCGTCGTGAGGTTCCCGACTTGGAGTGACGGGGCAAAGCTCACCACGAACATGGTCAGGCCCGCCACGGTGAGGACGGCCAGGATCAGCGAAGGCGCCAGGCCCCACGTCGGGTTGATGCCTACGCCGGCCACCAGCCCGAAACCCAGCAGCACCAGGACGGTTACCGTGCCCGATATCGAGGAGAATGCCAGTGAACCGAGCACATAGGCGCCCTTGGACATCGGCATGGAGATGAGTAGCCGGAGATTGCCCAGGAAGCGCTGGGCCACGGCGTTCTGCCCAACAAGCATCCCGACGGAGAAGGTCACGCCGAATACGAGCGTGCCGGCCATCAGCCGGCGGACAACTTGCGGATCGTCCGGGGCAATGGCCCTGGTGACGTAGAACCAGGGCAGGGCGGTCCCGGACGCGAGCAGGACGGAAATGTACCACTGCTTGAGAAAGGGGATGAAGCTGATCTCAAAGACGCTGGCCGCGTCCGATAGGAACTTGCCGACACCGCTTGTTCGGTAGAGACGGTCGGCGACTGCGAGGTTCCGGCTCGTTACGTCCCGGTTCGCAGAACTCGTATCAGCCATCAGTCATCACCGTGGTTGAGTTCTTCCCGCTCTCTGGTGAGGCTGAGATAGACATCCTCAAGGGTGGTTCGCGCCACGGTGTATTGGCGAATGCCCCTGGCCTGCACCTGTTGGACCAACGCCCGATCGTCGCTGCCGTAGACGGTCTCGGCGCCGGCGGATGCGTCGAAGATGATCTTGTATTGATAGCCGTAAGCGGCTTTCAGGCTCTCCACCGTGTCGAGGGTGAGCAGGGAGCCGTCCTGGATGATGCCCACTCGATCACAAAGCACCTCGGCCTCCTCCATGTTGTGTGTGGTCAACAGAATGGTCGTGCCGCTCCGATGCGCGTCGCGGAGGAGGTTCCAAAGATCATGGCGGGCTGCGGGGTCGAGGCCCGCGCTCGGCTCGTCCAGGACCATGAGCGGGGGATCGGCGAGCAAGGCGATGCCGAGAAGCACGCGACGCCGCAGCCCGACCGACAAGTGGTCGGCTGACTTGTCCCGATGCTCCTGCAAGCCGAGGGTGGAGACCAACTCTGCGGCGCGGCGTGAGGCCAGCTTCGCCGGGAGACCCCGCAGCTTGCCGAAGATGCGGAGGTGATGCCTGACCGACAAGCCGAAGGACAGACCGGCTTCTTGCGGCATAACGCCCATGTACCGCTTCACCTCGTTGGGGTGCGATACGGCATCAATGCCGAACACCCGCACGTGACCCGCCGTTGGGATCAACTCGGTGGTGATCTGGCGAACGAGTGTGGTCTTGCCGGCGCCGTTAGGGCCGAGGATGCCGAGGAACTCCCCAGGCTGGACGGTAAAGGAGATGTCGCGGTTGGCCAATGTCCCATCGCGATATCGCTTGGTGAGGCTCGAAACGTCAACCGCTGGGCCGTCCAACTGCACACCGCCTTCGTAGCACCGCCAAATCGGAACTTCGGCCACTGGCCGTTAGTGTATAACCCTGGGCAGCGTCACGCCGAATGTGCGGATGGTTAAGACTGGCCCCCCTATGGTCCCCCCGCTGCGGCGGGGGGACGGGCGCAACATGTTGCGCCCCTACAGAAACTGCTCGGTACACGTGCGGGCGGAGGTGCCGCTACACTGTGGCTGCGCTTCGGCGGCGGGGAGTCCCGCGACGGGGACCGCCGCCGGGAGACGCGAGCGGCAAGGGAATGCAACCGCGGTCCGGTGACGTTCGACGATCATGGACCGGTGAGGAGGGTGAGAGTGACAGCCAGTACGACGCCGATTGCCGAGCTGAAGGAGCGGGTGTGTCGGGAGATTGATCAGCACGCGGATAGCTTGGTTGCCTTGGCCGAGGATATCTTCCGGCACCCGGAGCTGGGCTACAAAGAGACGCGCACGGCCGGGCAGGTGGCGGCGCGGTTCCGAGCGCTCGAAATCCCTTTCGAGACGGACCTGGCGCTGACGGGGGTGAAAGGGATGCTCACGGGCGGCGCGCCCGGCCCCACGGTGGCCGTGCTGGGCGAGTTGGACTCGCTCATCGTGGCGGATCATCCGGCGGCGGATCGGACGACCGGCGCCGTCCACGCCTGCGGGCACAACGCGCAGATTGCCACGATGGTCGGCACGACGACCGGCCTGCTCAAGTCGGGCGTGCTGTCGGAGCTGTCCGGGCGCGTGGCGTGTATGGCGGTGCCGGCCGAGGAATACGTCGAGGTCGGTTTCCGGTTGGGTCTGCGGAAGGCCGGGAAGATCGAGTTCCTCGGCGGCAAGCCGGAGCTGTTGCGGGTGGGGGCGTTCGATGACGTGGACATGGCGATGATGGTGCATACCAGCTCCAACCGCGCCGATGGTCTCACCGGGATCAGCGATTCCTCGAATGGGTGCGTGGTTAAGCAAATCACCTATCTAGGCCACGCGGCCCACGCCGGGGGCGCGCCGCATCGCGGTATCAACGCGCTCAACGCGGCGACGCTGGCCTTACAGGCGATCCACGCCAACCGGGAGACGTTCCGCGATCAGGACATGATCCGCGTACATCCGATCATCACGCGCGGCGGGGACATCGTGAACGCGGTGCCGGCCGAGGTGCGGATGGAGACGTATGTGCGTGGTCGGACGCTGAAGGCTATCACCGACGCGAACCGCAAGGTGGACCGGGCGCTGCAAGCCGGCGCGCTGGGCGTGGGGGCCAAAGTGCGGATCGAGACGCTGCCGGGCTACCTGCCGCTGTGCAACGACCCGGAGCTTACGTCGCTCTACAAGGACAACGCGGTGACGCTGGTGGGGGCGAACGAAGTGCGCGAGGTGGAGACGCGCGGCGGCTCGACCGATATGGGCGACCTGACGCAGATCATGCCGGGGATCCACCCTTACGCCGCCGGCGCGACGGGGACCGGGCACGGCAATAACTACTACATCACGGACTACGAGAACGCCGTGCTGCTGCCGGCGAAAGTGATGGCGATGACGGTGATTGACCTGCTTGCCGATGATGCACGGCAGGCACGGGAACTCCTGGGCGAGTACAAGCCGCGGTTGAGCCGCAGCGAGTACATGGAGTTCCAGCGCGGGCTGGCCAAGACCATCGAATTCGACGGGGCGACGTTTTGACGGGATGCCGGGCTGGACCTAACCCCCGGCCCCTTCCCGGCGCGGGAAGGGGGGTGATGGCGACGACCGGGCGGTATGAATGACCCACCTTGCGGCTTGCGCCGCAATGACGGTAGGGGTGAGGCTCGGAGCGGAGGAGATTGTGCATGTTCGTTGACGTGCTGATGCTGGTGATCGGGATTGCGCTGCTGACGGGAGGCGGGCAGTTGTTCGTCACCGGCTCGGCCCGGGTGGCGCAGGCGTTCGGCATCTCGCCGATTGTGGTCGGTGTCATCGTGATCGGCTTCGGCACCTCCGCGCCGGAGATGGTGGCGAGCGTGCTGGCGGCCGCGCAGGGGCGCTCCGGCGTGGCCTTCGGCAACCTGGTTGGGAGCAACATCTCCAATATCGGGCTGGTGCTGGGCGCGGCGGCGATGGTGCAGCCGGCCATCGTCAACGTGACCATTGTCCGGCGGGAGGCGCTGATCTCGACGGTCGCGGCGCTGCTCTTCATCGGCCTGGCATTGAACGGGAGTCTCGATGCGCTTGAAGGTGGCGTGCTCCTCGTGGTCTTCATCGCGGCGATGGGCTGGCTGCTGTGGCTGGCGTTGCGCGAGCGGCAGGACACGGCCATCATGGCTGAGGAGGTCGAGGGGCTGGTCGGCACGCAAACCGGGGGCGGCGCCAAGCTGCGCGAGGGGCTGCGGGCGCTCGTCGGGCTGGGACTCGTCTTGCTCGGCGCCGAACTGACGGTGCGGGGGGCGGTGTCGCTGGCGCTGGCCGCCGGGGTGGACGAGGGGTTCGTCGGCCTGACCGTGGTGGGGATTGGCACGTCGCTGCCCGAACTGGTGACGGGGATCATCGCGGCTGTGCGGCGGGAAACCGACCTAGTCGTCGGCAACGTGCTTGGGTCGAACGTCTTCAACCTGCTCTTGATCGGTGGTACGGTCGGGCTGATAACGAGCGATCCGCTGCCGGCGGCGGTGGTGAATCCGGGCTTGCCGGTGCTGGCTATCGGCAGCCTGGTGCTGCTGCTCTTCCTGCGGACGGGCTTCAAGCTCCGGCGCTTGGAGGCCGGACTGCTGCTCGTGGGGTACGCCGTCTACATCGGCCTGCTCGGTTTCCAACTCTGACGGCGCCGGCGGACCGTCACGCGATGCCGGCGGCCGACATCGCCAGCGCAAAGGCGCCGGCCAATCCCGCCTCGTCGCCAAAGTGTGGCTTCACGACGTAGCTGCACACGTCCGTATCCACCTGCGGCCGCGCGATATAGGAGCGGAGCTGCGACCGCAAGGCGGCGTGGATGCGGGGGAGCAGGTGCTCCTGTTGCAGGACGCCGCCGCCGAGCACAATGCGTTGCGGCGAGAGCATGAGCACGTGCTGGGCCAGGCCGGCTGCCAGATAGTGCGCCTCAAGCTCCCAGACCGGATCATCGGGCGCCAAATCGTCCGCCGGTCGGCCGGCGCGGGCGGCGAGCGCCCCGCCGGCGGCCATGCCTTCCATGCAGTCGCCGTGGAAGGGGCAAGTCCCGGCGAACTCGTCGCGGTTGCCGGCGGCATCGCGGGCACGCGGGACAGCGATGTGGCCCATTTCGGGATGGAGCAGGCCATGGAGCGGCGCGCCGCCGATGACGACTCCGCCGCCGATCCCGGTACCGACCGTGACGTAGAGGGTCGGATCGTAGCCCTGCGCGGCGCCCCAGCGGTACTCGGCGAGGGCGGCGCCGTTGACATCGGTATCCACGGCTACGGGTAGGTCCAGCCCGTCCGTGATCGCAGGGACGACCGGCGCACCGCTCCACCCCGGCTTCGGTGTTGGCAGCATGTACCCGTAGCGCGGTGACTGGCGGTCCAACTCGATCGGTCCGAACGTGGCGATGCCAATGGCTGCCAACTCCTGCCCCGCCTGCTCGGCGGTGTCGAGCAGGAACCGGCGCACCCGGGGGAGGGTCTCCGCGGGTGTCATCGTCGGGATGCGGGCGGTGGCGAGGCGGTCCGATGGACCGCTGCCCACCGCGCAGACAAACTTCGTGCCGCCGCCTTCTACCGCCCCATACAGTGCCATCGTTCACCTCGCGCCCTGCAAGGTATCATGTCTGGGGAGGGGCTTGCCTCACCCCCCGGGACCCTCTCCCCACATGTGGGGAGAGGGAGTCGAGCACAGGAGGGCGGGGGTGAGGGGATTGTCAGCATCAGGATTTACGGGATGAGCGGATGAGCAGGATGGGTGAGGCCGGCGGAGGCTGGTAGGGTGACTCTGACCGGGGTAGATAGGCTTCTCCATACGGAATCCTTCCCCGGCCCCCTCCCTAGCCCTCCCCCGGAGCAAGCTCCAGGGGAGGGGATAGACCCATCCCCCTGGGCAGCGGGAGGACGGGCGCAGCATGCTGCGCCCCTACAGAAACTAACTTGACGGGCCGCTTACCAGGGCAGCTTGCAGTCGACGGAACGGGAGCCGTGGCTCGTCGCGCAGAGGAGCGTGAATGTCTAGGGAACTCGACCATTCCTACGCCGTCATCTTGGCGGGTGGGCAGGGCACGCGGCTGTGGCCGCTGTCCCGCGCCAGCCGCCCGAAACAGCTACTACCGATCATCGGTGACGACAGTCTGCTGGCGCAGACGGTGGCTCGCTTGGACGGACTGGTGCCGCCGGAGCGCATCTACATCGTCACCGCAGCGGAGCACGCCGCAGAGGTTGGTGTCCAGCTGCCCACGCTGCCCGCCGGCAACATTCTGGCTGAGCCGCAGGCCCGGAATACGGCGGCGGCGGTGGGCTTGGCGACGGGGGTGATCGCGGCGCACGATCCGCAGGCGACGGTTGTCTCGCTACATGCGGACCATGCGATCCAAAACCCCGACGCCTTCCGGCGCGTCTTGCGGACGGCGCTGCTGGCGGCGCAACGCGGTGACTACCTGGTCACGATTGGTATCCAGCCGGCCGGGCCGGCGACCGGCTACGGCTATATCCACCGCGAGCAGCGGGCGTTCAGCGTGGACGGGGCCGCCGTCTACGCGGTGGAGCGGTTTGTCGAGAAGCCCGACGCGGCCACGGCGCGTCGGTTCATGGAATCGGGGGAGTATTTCTGGAACGCTGGCTACTTCGGGTTTCAGTCCCGCCACTTTCTGACTGCGCTCCGCACCTTTATGCCGGCGTTAGCGCGCGGCGTCGAGACCATCCAGGCGGATTGGGGCACAGCGCAGCAGGACGCAACGCTGGCGGGCGTCTACGCCGATCTGGAGCCGATTGCGATTGACACCGGCGTGTTCGAGCAGGCAACCAACGTGCTGATGGTGCCGGGGGAGTTCCCCTGGAGTGACGTGGGCGATTGGGCGGCGATCCAAGAGATCACGCCGGCGACGGAGGGCACGAACACGGTGATCGGCGCGGGCCGCCATATCCCGGTGGCTACCGAAGGCTGTTTGATCCGCACCGGCGATCGGCTCGTCGCGACGATCGGCGTGGAGGACCTGGTCATCGTGGATGCCGGCGACACGCTGCTGGTGTGTCACCGAGACCGCACGCAGGACGTGCGCGAGGTCGTCGAGCGGCTGAAGCGCGAGGGAGGCGATGCTTATTTGTAGGGTGGCCGGGGCGTGCCTCACCCCCCGGCGAAGGAAAGCGCTCCGACCCCCCTATGGTCCCCCCGCAATGCGGGGGGACGGGCGCAACATGTTACGCCCCTACGGCTTGACCCGTATCTACCTCGGTCGGGGAGGCGGGCGGGGGTGAGTCCCACTCTCTGAGGTAAGCGACTATGACCGAGAGGCCCGGTAATGTCAATCTCGGCGCGCTGGCCTTCGATGCCTACGGCACCTTGTTTGACGTGCATTCGGTCGTTGCCGCGTGCGAGGCGGCCTTTCCGACGCGCGGCGAGGCGTTGAGCCGGCTGTGGCGGGACAAGCAACTGGAATACACATGGCTGCTCAGCCTGATGGGCCGGTACGAGGACTTCTGGTCGGTGACCGAGAAGGCGCTGTGCTACGCTTGTCAACACTTGGGGCTGGTGTGCGACGCGGCTACGCACACGCGCCTGCTGGAGAGCTACTACCACTTGGCGGCGTATCCAGAGGTGCCGGCCGCGCTCGCTCGCCTGGCGGTCAATCACCGGCTAGTGATCCTCTCGAACGGGACGCCGCGGATGCTCGCGGAAGTGACGCGGGCCGCGGGGCTGACGGAGGTCTTCGACGAGCTGATCAGCGTCGAGGCGGTGGGTGTCTACAAGCCCAGTCCGCGCGTGTATGCCCTGCTGCCGCAGCGACTGGGGATGCCAGCGGAGGCGATTGGGTTCGTGTCGTCCAACGCCTTCGACATCGCGGGCGCGAAAGCGTTCGGCCTGCGAACGTTCTGGGTCAACCGCCAAGACGCCACGCCGGACGGCTTGGGCTATCCACCCGACGCCGTGGTGCAGACCCTGGCAGAACTGGCGGACCGGCTGGCTGCGGAGCGGGCGTAGAGTGGTGCAGCGTCACGGTAGCAGCGAGGAGAGCCCACGTCCCATCTCAACGCACCGGTACATCGCGGAGCTGCTCCACACGCGAGAGGCGCAGTCGAGATAAGGGTCAGAAGGTAAGATCATCTGATTGATTCGTTTGCATCCCCGTTTCAGTAGAGTCGCCGCTATACTCGATTCCCGCGTCTACCGTTTCTTCGTTATCGTCCCGCGTTTTTTCTTGCCAGTCCCTTGCGATAGTGCCCCAATCAATCTTCCGTTTCTCAACTCCTGTCCAAACCTTCCAGAACTCCGGGTCTTCCGAGTCGGGTTGCTGCTCTTTGGGCAAGTCGTTCATCTTGACAAGGACCGGTAGTTCCGATGCCCAGCCAAGCAGTATGGCACTCTGAGAGGGGAGTGAAGGCAACTCGCGGAGAAGCCCTCTCAGATTGTCAGGAACAAGCCGGTGGACGAGGTTTTGGTCATGGTCGTTACTAATCTGATGGAGGAGAAACGTATTGCATTGAGACAGAACGGCCGGGGAAAGCTCAGACGGTCTTTGAGAAGATACGACCAAGCCAAGTCCAAACTTCCGCCCCTCACGGGCGATTCGTTCAAAGACTTGGCAGCAGACTGTTGCAGCGTCTTGGTTCTCAGGATCTTCGCGGTAGCGCTTGATGAAAGTATGTGCTTCTTCCATCACCAGTACCGTCGGGAGTGAGACGCCGTATAACTTGACATAGCGCTGAAGCGCTTCGAATACCATGCGAGCAATCACCGCCGTTACAATATGGATTACTTCAGTCGGTACCAGGGAAAGGTCGATTACTGACACACACTCTCTACCGCTACTAATACCGCCAATGTAGTCCTTCAGCCAATCTTCAAGGGTAATGCTGTCATTATCGTCAATAATGACCCTCATATTCGGATCTGACAGGAACGTGCGGATCCGGGCGATCAGGAAGTCCAGATACTGACTTGCGTCCTCCTGGTAGGCCAGAGTGTCAAGGTGGTCTGCAAGCTCCGCTCCCTTGAATGGCAATGGACTCTCTTCGTTAGACCCTTCGTGGTAGATAATGCCACCCAGCCTTTCAATGGATTCCCGAAATGCATCAATGATCGTGCCGACTTGGCTCTCAGTGAATGCTCTATAGTACTTAACTTCTTCACCACTATTGTTAAGGAAACTGTGGAATGTCGCCTGTAATGCTGCTTTGATTTTGATCCTTATCGCATCGAGACCATCATCAGGAAATTCCACGTGCTTCGACTCAAGGTCATCATGTATGGCTCTCAATCGATAGCCAAACCTGCTCTCCTCTGTCTGAATAGCACCTGAACGGAACGCGCTCTGGATATTCATGAGTCGGGACGAAAGATACCTGCGTAACTCAAGCCTCCTCTCGTTGGCGGCCGATTCGGAGACTATCGTGCCTCCAGCTTTGATTTCGCGTAGCGCACGTCTGAGTAGCGGCCGCTGCGCCCTTGCACTCGCCTGAGTGAAAGAAGACCACTCGGTGCTGTTCCAGAACCACAAGGGAACTTTCAAGGCCACTTCATCATCCGCAGGTTTCACTTTGAATACTCGCGCCTGCACTGTGGATTCACTGCGATCATTAAAGGCCTTCGAATACTCACCATTTGGATCCAAAATAAGAAATCGAGCATTACAGGAGCTTCTATCTGTATCTTGGGATTTCGGACTGTTGGAAATGGATGCGGAGACCTTCTGTGCTTCCTCAATACTCCAGCGGATCAACCCGGCGACGGAACAGGACTTTCCACTGCCAGTGCTACCCAGAACGGCAAGGTGCCGACCAAACAAACGGTTGGGGTCAACGCGCACCTCCGCATCAGCGGCAATCGGACTGGTACCGATTTTTACGTGCCTTTGCTCGCCTGACTCAACAATTGATTGAAGTTGGGGCAACGTCGGAATCAGCACAGCCTCGCCAACTGATGGGAGCGCATCCGCACCCCGTCTGAAGACAAAGCACCCTTGTTCCGTCTCTCGAAGTATACCGAGCGGGTTGAGGCGCAGCTTCCGAAGTGGATAAGGCAGGTCTATGAGCCCAAAGTCCCGCATACCGCGTCGCTTTGGAAATGCGGACCGTTCGACAGTTAACCACTCAATTTGTCCTGCCAAAAACCCGTCATCGACAGGAATCAAGAGATAATCGTTGACTCGGGGAAATGGTCTTGGAAGAACAGCATTGAGAGCCACAGTCTCAGGTGCTTCAATATCGAGGGAAACTTCAATTCTATCGGGAGATGTAAACTCCACTGTGCCGATACGTAGCCCCCAAGCCTGTTCGAAAGGCGTCTGACTCATGACACGGATCCATCTTCGTCTGCTGAGTCGACATCACTCGTATCGTCGGCGTCCTTTCCGGTGCCCCACCGAGCCTTCAATAGCTCCGCCATGCGAATAGTCGTGCGGTCGATCGCCGGTTTTGGCAAGTAGTGGTCTACCAAGCTCTTCAGGTCACCAAGGTAATCGCCGACCATCAAGGTGACTTGGGCGTGACGGCCTAGTTTCGTGTATGTATGCATAATCCGTTCAAGCGGATCACCATATGCGATGATCACGAGATGCGCGGAAGGGATTGTCAGCATATCTTCAATGACCCGATTTATGTGTTCGTCGCCAAAACTGTAACCGTAACATACCAGCGTGCTGTTAGGCCGACAAGTCGCCGCAGCGAAGTCCCGAAACAGCTCGACATATGGATAAGATGTCGTCTCCCTGTCTTTAGCAGCATTTGGGTATATCATGAGCCGAAGCGCATCAGCGTTTTGGATCCCCGGAGCATTTAGATAGGATTCGATTTTCTCCGCTCCAAATGGAAGACCGATACGATGGATCGTCCCGTCGTTGTCAACCCAGTCGACGGCTCCGTGCAGCTTCGTGAAACGAGCTACTCCCTCTAGGTAACGTGGCTCGCCACGGATACCGGGAGGATTGTAGTGCAGATCGACATCAAGGCGTGAGGAGCGGAACACCGGCGCCAGTGTTCCAGCAAACCGATCGATCATCCTTAGGCCCGCCACATCCGCGCCTGCCTCAATATACCGGTCATAATTCGTGGTGAAGATATGAAGACGATCACGTGTCCCTGTTCTGCTTGCAAAACTCATTAGAAAGCTGACGAGATAGTTGAAGGCCTGCTCACGCTCGCTAGAACTCGCTGACGCAAGGTTGCGCTCTCCGAGCAGTATCGAGGCGGCAAATGAATTGAGATTGTCTTTCAGGGCTTCGCGTAAGGCTGAGACTGCCGCACTACCATGCGTAATATCAGCATCTCTAGGGGGCATAATCTCCAATCCACGGAGCAGTTCGCTCGCAACCCGAATCTGGTCCTCGAAATTTCCGTTCTTCCGTCCTGCGGACTCAGCAACTCGTTTTGCTTCAGCCGAGATTTCATCGCCGAAAACGTCAAACGTGATTGAATCCATTCCTGACAGTTCCTTGCCAGTTGCTATTCCATGAATGGCGTGCGTGAGGCCTGAGCCGATTAAAAGGGACAGGTGTTCGGACTGAACGAGTGCGGTCAGCCACGGCTCAATCCTGGGCCGGAGCGTCTCCGAACCAAAACGCTTGTTGTCCTTCGCCCAAGAGCACTCTGCGTCCTCTGGTAAGTAGAAAGGCTTCTCCGGATCGCACGGGTTAGCATCGCGCTGTATGCGAACTGGAGCATAATCATCTCGAGTCTTGATAATCTGACAACCTTGTTTCAATGTCATATGCTGCCCTCTGTCAACAACCTCACCCAGCAGCCCCTCTGTAGCCTGGTCCGGCACCAGTATATCAGCCCTGCCCCCCTACAGTGGACGCAGGGTAGTGGTGGTTGCACGTATGATTTAGGGGAGAGGGCGGCGCTGCAGGAGTCGGCCGCAAGCGAGTGGAGGGAAGTATGGCGATTCCGGGGTATGGGGGCGCGAGGAAGGTACTGCACATTGGGCTGGACGGCATGAACCTGCCGCTGCTGCAACGCTTTGCGGCCGAAGGATGCTTGCCGACGTTCTCGGCGCTGATGGCGCGTGGCTCGACCAACCGCTTGCTGTGCGCGATCCCCGCGTGGACGCCGACGAACTGGGCCACGATGATGACCGGGGTGCCGGCCGGCACGCATGGTCTGGCCGGGTGGAGTGTGCGGGAAAAAACCGCCCCATGGTCGGCGCCGCGGCTGGACTCGTGGCAGTCGGAGGCGATGACCGCCGAGACGATCTGGGAAGTGGCGGATCAGGCCGGGCAGCGCGTACTGGTGACGTTCTATCCGTCGGGGGTGTGGCCGAGCCGCATGGAACACGGCTACGTCGTGGCGCCCGGTTTCCACGATTCCGAGCTGCCGATTGCGCCGCCGGTGCAGTTCTACTGCACGCCGCGCGCCGCGGCCGAGGGCACGGGCGAGGACGCAGCCGGCATGGGCGGACGGAGCGGAGCAACGACTGATTTGGCCGAGGAAGGTGCGCCGCCCGGCAGCTCGACGGTGCGGCTGGCACCCGCCGCCGAGCAAGGCTGGCGGCACGCGCCGACCGGTGCCCTGGCCGCACGCTGCCCGCTGCCGCTGCACGACGGCAGCGAGGACACGCTGTATCTCCTGGTCGAGCGGGGCGACGACGGTGATCTGGGTCGGAGCGCGGTCTACCGCACTGCCGATGCTGCGCAAGCGCCGTTGGCCGAGCTGACCTTGGGTGAGTGGTCGGCGTTCGGCAGCGCCAACTGGGGCCGCGGCGGCGCGGCTCGTGCCGGCTCGATCCGGTGCCATCTGCTCGCCGTGGACCACGAGCAGTTGACCGTCCGTTTCGTCACGTCGCAGGTGTACCGCACCGAGGGGATTGCCTCGCCCGCCGGCCTGAGCGAGGAGATCGTGGAGCACTGCGGTCCCTTCTTCGACACGTTCTCAATCAATCCGGTAGACGGTGAGGCCGAGTTGCGAGCCTTCATGGGCGACATCCGCTACCAAGGCGAATGGGAGGTCAAGGTCGCGCGCTACGTCGCCGATCACGGCGGCTGGGATCATCACTACTGTCACTGGCATCTGTTCGATCACATCAATCACCCCACCGTGAACCCGGCCGATCCCGACGGTCCCGACTACGACCCCGAACGCGGCGCGTGGATGATCGAGGCACAGCGCCAGACCTACATCATCGGGGACGCGGTGCTAAAGCAGTTCTTGGAACTGGCGGACGACGAGACGCTGGTCTGCGTCATTTCGGACCACGCGATGGCGCCAGCGCATCGCTGGGCGCACCTCAATGCGCGGTTGGAGGAGGCGGGGCTACTGGTGCTGAAGCCGGGGGGCGCGATTGACTTCTCGCGGTCCCAGGTCTACACGCAGGCCGACCGCGGCTCGGAGGTGTTTGTCAACCTGCGCGGACGCGAGCCGATGGGCATTGTGCCGGCAGCGGACTACGCGCGGGTGCAGGAGGCGATTATTGACGCGCTGCTCGACTGGCGCGACCCGCTGACGGACAAGCGCGCCGTCGCGTTGGCGCTCAAGCTGGAGGACGGGCAACTGATCGGCTTTTGGGGCGACATCTGCGGCGACGTGGTGTTCACGTTCAACCGCGGCTTCGGCTGGGGGCCGCCGCTCGACGGTGGCTCTATCGGCCAGGGGCGGGGCGCGTTACACGGCTCGCAGGTGCCCCACGCCGAGACGCCGTACTTCACGAACATGGGCTGCTGGATTCTGGCCGGACCGGGCGTCAAGGCGGGATACGAGCGCGACTGGCAGCGCCACGGGCTGATGCGGATGACCGACGTGGCGCCGACGTTGGCGCATCTGGCCGGGCTGCGCCCACCGGCGCAGAACATCGGCGCCATCTGCCACGACCTGCTGGAGTGAGCCGGGCACAACCCTTTCCCGGCAAGAGAGGGTTGTGGGTGGAGGAAACGGCACGCCGCGCCCCCCGGCACCCTCAGCCTACCCCGCTCACTGAGGGGAGACCAAGTGCCCAATCCACTGCCCGGTCAAAGATACGCACGGCCGCGCCGGTGCTCCAGTGAAAAGTGTCGTGATGCCAATACAAGAAGACAGTCCGGGCCTTTGCCGTTTGCCCATTCAATAACTCGGCGCCCGCCTCCGCCACCATGAGCGCCACGTCACCACCTGTCAAATGCTTTGCCAGCACGTGTACCCCTGGACCGATGGTCTTATAGGAGACGCTGAACACATCGGGCTGGCGCATCACACGGAGCGGCCGGCCAGGGGGAAGTCCGGCAGTTAGCCCGGCGATGATTGGATGGTCCGGGTCTACAAGCCGAATCCAGATTCCCCCGGAGCGTATGCCTCCCCAGCGCGACAACTGGGACGGCTCCAGCAGCAGTGGCTCCCAGAAGATGAGCGGCGTCGTGGTCTGGGTGTAGTGCGCCGCCGTGTCAAGCAGCCGGATGCTGGAACTGACTAAGAGCAGATCATGGCTTGCGGCGACCTGCACCGGATCATGCTGACTGTCTTCATCGGTCCCGAGCACGTTGACCGTCGCGACTCGGGCCGCGAGGTGCGTAACGACGGCTGCGTCGCCCGGCGCCAACTCGGCAGAGTTATGCACCAGTAAGGCAATCCGGGTACCCGGAGGCAGCGGCGACACAGGTGGTAACTCGTCCGATACTGGTAACGGAATTACGGGGAGCAGCGGCCGCAACGTCTCCGGGTCACTCAACCGGCGCAGCCGCTGGGTATTGGCCTCCAGCAAACCCGAAACCCGTTGCAACGCCGCTTCCCACTGGGCCACCGCCGCCGCCGGCTCCTGCTCCGGCAACCAGCGGACCGCTTCCGCCGCGATGTCCGGTCGCAGCTTCGTCACAAGCGCCGCGAGACGGCCGCGCACGGTCTCGGTGGCCAACGCCCCGGCGAGATGGCGCTCGACTTGTGCAGTGAAGTAGGCTTGGTACTGCGAACTCGCCAAGAGGCTGGCCAGGATCAGTGAAGCATCCAAACCACCGTAAATCACTGCTTGACTGAAGGAAACGTCCTCGGAGGCATCGATTTCCTGTCCCAAGCCCAAGGTCGTCTCGGCATCCCACACGAACAGCCGCCACCGAGTATCGGGGCCATCGCGCATCCGGGCCGCATACCAATTGTTGCTCGCCCAGTCGGTGTTTCCGGCCCACAGTTGAAGACTGACGAAAGAGGTGAAGTTCTCGATATCAAGCTGCTGAACTGCCTGTTCATACTGAATGGCCTCACTCAAGTCTGTGCCGGTGATCCAGTCCACAAACGCATTCCAGGCTCCATGCTCCTCAATGAGAACCAGGTCCCAGTCGTCATGATCGAAGTGCGTGGCCAAGAAGGATTCGTCAATGCGCTCGGTCAGGTTGTACAACCCCCAGTAGACCCCGTTCAGGTAGACCTCCACCCAGCGTCCCCGCGCTGCTACCTGCCCCATCGCCCCATGCAGATCCCGGACCAACTGGTCCCGCAGGTACACCGCTTCCTCCGCATACCACAACCAACTGTCATGGCTCCCGGACCGCAACACCAGTCGGTCATACCTCTGCCCCGGCTCCGTCCCGAACAGCGGATACGCCAACTCGCGTGGCCCATATTCGCCCCGGAAGTACAGCCGGAACGACTGCTTGGCCAACCCCCGGCTAGTACCGCCATGGATTCGCAACCCTGCTCCGACGCTGAAGTCCAACTCTCCTTCTGACGACAGCCACTCTGCCGTCACCGGCCGCTCCCAGTTCCGTCCGCGCTCTTCCGCGTTGGCGTAGATGCCCGTCTCTTCGTCCCACAGATGCGCCGGCTCTGTCACCAGTGACAGCACTGGCAGACCGGTGTTCTCCCCTATCAGGTATGTCGCCGTGGTTACTGCACTCACCGGCACGCCGTCGTCCAGTGCCACCGCCCGCAGCACGGTCGTCTCCGTCACTTCCAGGGGTGCCGTAAACACCTCGCCGTCCACTGTCGGGTCGGACCCATCCAGCGTGTAGTAGACACCGCTGCCCGGTACCGGCGTGTAGAGCAGCACCGTCACCGGGCCGGCAAAGCGCCCACTTCCCGGCGTGACTGTCACCGGCGGCGCGTCCGGCGGTGACCGTAGACGGTGTTGGGTCGTATTCGCCGCCCCGGGCGTCGGGATGGGGAAGGACACCCACCGGGCGAACACCGTCCCCAGGCGCCCCAGCGAGACATCCGCCAACTGCGGGCCGAACGCCACCTCATCCACGAGCTGCCCATCCGGCCCGAACAGGCCCACGTACTCCCCGCCGCGACTCAACCGGAAGCTCGTGTGCCAGTCTTCCGGTGTTACTTGGTCTCTGCCGGACGCCCAGATCACCAGAAAGTCCCCCGGCGCCAGGGTTGTGACGGGGAGGGGCCACTTGGTCGGTTCAGTGGGATCGTCGGTGAGGGTGTAGCCGGCGAGGGAGACGGGCGTATCGGTGGGATTGTGCAGTTCGATCCAGTCGGAGTAGCGACCTTGGTCGTCGAGAGCCGTGAACGTATTCGCCGCCATGACCTCGGTGATGAGGATGCCAGACATAGCGTACTGTGCCGATGCAACGCCGGTGGTCAGCAGGACCAGGAGTAGCCCCAGCAGCAGGGCACACCCGGCAGATAGATCAATCCCGCCGGCTTCAATCCGTTGTGCAGGGATACTAGCATATTCATTATTGAATATTTTATATATTAGGCGTCTTGCTATATGACCACAACTCCAGAAAGAACTGGCATCATTACTGCTTTCGGTATCGCCGTTTGGGGAATACAGGCGCTGCATCTCCAGGGATCAATGGCGCTCGCACATCGGGGGACTATATATTTATATACTACTATACTACCAAAATGACGGTCTGGCTGACTACCCGCTTGTTCAGGAAACACCAGGGCCTTGACAACGCCACTGCCGGGCATGAACATGGGGACGGACCGTGCATTTCGCCTCCCCTCCACATGGTGGGTGAGGCGCCAAGGTGGTCTCACTTTTCTGCGATGAGGGTGATGCCCGTGCTTTCGCGGGTTAGCTCGGCGCCGGCCAGACTGCCGTAGGCGGCGACCAGACGCAGGCCGGCGGTCTCAAGCATCCGCACGACCTCGGTGGGGGTGTACATGCGGGTCTGCCACTCGCATTCCTGGGGGCCTTGGCCGGCATCCCACCGATAGTGTCTGCTCTGGATGCCGCGCACCAAGTCGTAGGAGTATTCTTCACGGACGCGAAAGCCGGCGCCCTCCAGCCACCCACTCGACCATCCCCGTACCAGCCAGCCGTCGCGGTTGACGACGACATCGAGGAGATACCGTCCGCCCGGTGTGAGCACCCGCGCGACCTCCGCCAGCACACGCTGGTTCTCGAATTCCTCGGCGAAGCAGCCGAACTCGCTGAGGGTGTGGATCACGTAGTCAAAGCGCCCGGTCCAGACGGCGGGCAGATGACGCATGTCGGCGCGTTGCCAGGCGATGGTGACGCTGGCCTGCGCCGCGGCTTCTTGTGCTTGTGCCAGCATCGCCTGGCTCAGGTCGCAGCCGGTGACGATGAAGCCGCGCTGCGCCAAGGGCACCGTAAGCCAGCCGCGACCACAGGCGATGTCGAGCAGGCGCGTGCCAGGCTGCGCTCCGAGCAGGGTGACGATATGCTCCACGTGGAGCGGCTCCTGCTCCGGGTCAAAGGCCGGCGGCCAGAACCACGAGAAGCGCTCATCGGCGTACATGACCTGCCACGACAGCGTGTCGGTCACGGTGCATTACCCCCCTCACTGCGGCCACGCGGCTCGGCTGAGATTATGTGCTCAGCAGCCACTTGACAGCAGCGACCTTGCCGCGCTACCCCTCGCCCTCGCTGGCGACGCCGGTCGTGCCGCAGCAGCCCCCGGCTTGGTCGGCGTAAGCGACAGATTGGACAGCAGGGAGGACGCATTCAGTGGCGCAAGGCGGTTGGGAACCAGACTGGGCAGTTGGAGGCCATCCGGTCCGGTCGTCAGTTGGCCGAGACCGCATGGCCGGGCGCCAGACGCCAACCGGCGGCGCGGACACGCTCGTGCCAGAAGGTAGCATAGAGGCCCTCGTGCTCGAGTAACCGGTTGTGTGTTCCCCGCTCGACTATTCGACCTTGCTCCAACACCAGAATGTTGTCGGCGCCCTGGACCGTCTGTAGACGATGAGCAACGACCACGATCGTCTTATCGTTGGTGAGCGAACGGAGCGCCTGCTGAATCCACTGGTCGTTGATCGGATCGAGTGCGGCGGTTGCTTCATCGAGGAGCACGATCGGGGCGTCTTTGAGGATCGCCCGCGCGATAGAGACCCGCTGGCGCTCGCCGCCGGAGAGGCGGACGCCTCCCTCGCCGACGCGGGTGTCCCAGCCGTCCGGCAACCGGGCAGCGATCTCGTCAACCCTGGCGAGCTCGGCAGCGGCGCGGACCGCATCCGCTGAAGCGTCGGGTTTCCCGATGCGGATGTTCTCGTCTATCGTGCCGTCGAATAGGTACACATCCTGAAAAACAACCGAAATCTGGCCCATGAGCGCCTCTGTCGAGAGGTGGCGCACGTCCACCCCACCGACTCGGACGACGCCGCCACCGACGTCCCAGAAGCGCGCTATGAGTCTCAGGATAGTGGTCTTGCCGGCACCGGACGGACCAACAATGGCGGTCATACTGCGCTGTGGGACGCTGAAGGTCACAGCATCGAGGACAGGCGTTTCATCGTAGCCAAAGCTGACCGAATCAAACTCGATGGTCGGCTCTTGCGGTTCGGCTGACTCGGTGGGTTCGGGCAATGGCCGGGTCGCCATCAGCTCGTCCATGCGGGCGAGACTGTTCTGACTAATCCGCAGCGCCCCTCCGAGATCGGCGGCTTCAAGGAGGGGCTGAACATAGCGCACGGCCAACGCCAGTATGGCGAGCAACTCTGCAATATCAATGGTTCCGCCCAGCGCCAGATTGAGTCCGAACAGCACCAGGATGGTGAACGCGAGTTGGACCACCAGGATGAAACACGCGAGGCCCGGCGCCGCCGTGAGGAGCTGGGCGCGAGCCGCGTCGCGCTGTTCGCGCAGCGCGTCTTCCAGCTGCCGGTAACTGTCGGCGGAGCTGCCGAAGGCGCGGAGGACGGGCTGCGCTTGCACAAACTCGACGATTCTTCCCGACGCCTCGACGGCAGCCGCATGGGTGCGATGATCAGTGAGCGCGACCAGGTTGCCCGACCAGCGGTAGACGAGCCAGACGATCGGTGCGGTGACTAGGGCCGCCAAGGCGAGGCGCCAGTCGAAGGCGAACATCACCACGATCACGGTGATCGGGGTAAGAAAGGCATTGACCACCGGACGAAGTAGGTGAGCGGGCACGCCCATCACATCAATGACGCCCTGACTCGTGAGCTGTCCCAAGCTGCCGACGCGGGTAGCATCGAACCAACCGAGTGGAAGCTGGGCGATGTGGTTTCCGAGCCGCCTGAACAGCCCGTCGGCCATCCCGATGGCCGTCCGGAAACCCAAGATCTCCGTGCTGAAACGCACGGGCGCATAGGCGGCGAGCACCCCGGCCATGGCGCCGAGCCAAACCCAGGCGCCATCGGGATCACCGGCGAACAGAGATCGCAGTATCGGGACGAGGAAAGCAAATCCGACGCCCATGAGAATCGATTCGGCGGCGAGGCCCACGAGATTCCAACGCAGTGGACGCAATGCGGCGGCAGGAGCGACCTCCAAGAGAGAGCGAATCATGGTGATGCCTCGCTGGCTTCCCACAACTGCTTGTAGTTGCCATCCGAGGCAATGAGTTGAGAGTGGGTGCCTCGCTGGACGATTTGGCCGTTTTCGAGAACACAGATCTGATCGGCCCCCACAATCGTGCGGAGGCGATGTGCAATTACCAGGAGAGTACGCCCGACTATCAGCTCTGAGAGGGCATCCTGGATCGTTGCCTCCGCCTCAGGATCGGCGAAGGCGGTGGCTTCATCCAGCACAAGGATCGGTGTGTCTGCCAGTATTGCGCGGGCGATCGAAACGCGCTGCGCCTCACCTCCCGACAACTGTGCATCTTCTCCAACGACGGCATCGTAGCCGCGATCCAGTGCAACGATACGGTCGTGGATCTGAGCGGCACGAGCGGCTTGCTCGATCTGCTCCATGGGGGCGTCCGGCTTTGACAGCGCGATGTTCTCGCGAATCGAAGCGCGGAGCAGTTGGACATCCTGAAAGACCAGGCCGACCAGCTGGTAGAGATCGTCGCTGTTAATTTCGTCCACCGAGACGCCGCCGATGGTGATGCGTCCTGCGGTCGGATCCCAGAATCTCGGCAGTAGCCGGCCAAGGGTGCTCTTTCCAGAGCCGGAAGCACCGACGAGGGCGGTAACGGTCCCGGGTTCAAGGGCAAGATCAATGTTCCTCACCGCCTCGGTCTGCCCATCGTAGGAGAAGCTGACGTCCTCGAATACCACGCGGGTGTCCTGCGGTTTCCGGGGATTGGCAGCCTGGGGAAGGGTCGGAGTATCGAGAAGCGCTGCGATGCGGTCGGCCGCTTTCCGCGCGAGCATCAGATCGTTCTGGGCATACGATAAGAGTGAGAAGCGGGGTCACCAGGCCCGGACCGAGTACCACGAAGGGCAGCAGATCAACCGGTGTAGCCAGTCCGGTCACCACGAAAACCAGTCCCACGGCAAATAACACCGTGAGCATAAAGATGGGTGACAGCACAGTCATGGCCGCCGACATGGCGGGAATCAGGCCCTTCACCCATTCCCAGAAGAGGGTGACGAAGGCATGGGCCCGCTCTATGAAACGGTCATAGGCCCGGCGTACCTGACCAAACGTCTTGACGACGGCGATCCCCTGCACGAACGCTACGGCCGAGCTGTTCACCTCTTCGAGTGCTCGGTCGTAGGCGATCATCTTATCTCCGTGACCGAAACTCATGAGACCGTAGAAGCCAATTCCCAGGAAAACCGGAATGAGCGTCACGAGGGCCAATTGCCAGTTGGCCCAGAACAGATAGACGAGCGCCACTACCGGTGTGACGGCTGCTGCGGTCATGTTGGTGTATGAGTGCCCAACGACGTGGTGTAACGTCGAGACGTCCTCCTCAAGGGCTTTCTTGACGGCCCCGGCGTTGCGCTCGGTGAACCAACCCAGCGGAACGGCGGTTAGCCGCCTGGACATGTCGCGCCGCAGTTGGTACTGGAAGTCAACGTCGGCGAGGTGAGTAATCGCCCCGCTGGCCATCATGAAGATGAACTGTACGGCGAGCGAGCCGACGCCAAACAGCGCGATGAGCCAGGCGCGCGATTCATCCACTGGTCCCGGCGCCAGAAGGAGGCGCCCCAACTCCGCCACGGCGATATAGGGGCCAACACCCGCCACAGATGAAATCGCCTGTAACAGGCAGGCTACGATCAGGGTGCGACGCAAGGGTGCGACCAAGCGGCTCATGGCCGATTGTGTCTTTTGAGAGCCGCTCTGCGCGACTTCGATTGAAACGCTCGTAGCAGCCATACGCTTCCCATCCCGATTACTGAGACAGAAACCCGCGTAGAGTCGGGGTCACTCCTGACAGTCCACGGTTTACTCCGACAGTGTCCGAGCTAGCGAGTCCGGCACCGAAAGAAACAGAAGCAAGCCGGCTTGAACTGGCCTCCGCTCACTGACGGAATGGTGGCTACCGGCTCGCGTCGCGCAATGCCAGTCGCTTATGATTAGTCGAGACACAGAGCTAGAGTTTGTCTATACTGTAGCAATATATCAGGTTAGACTAAGTATCACAATGGCTCCGCGGTAGTGACGGGCGATCTCCAGGCATGTTGGGGTTGCGGCGGTGTGTCCACCGCAGCCAGCGGATCGGCGAATATGACCTGCCACGACAGCGTGTGGGTCACGGTGCATTCCTCCCTTCGCTGCGGCTACGCGGATCGGTTGACATTATCCACCCGGCAGTCACTTGACAGCACTGATCCCCCTCGTTACGATAGCCTGGCTTGTCAAAGGTATGTGTTCGTGCATTTTGCTGTGTGTCTCTGGCAGATCTGCCGAGGGAAGAGGCACAGAATGCCGGTGAATGAGGAGGAAGCGATGACCTTGCATACACCTGTTGGCACCCGGGGGGTGGTCTGGCCGCTCGTTATGGCCGCCATCGTCGTCTTTGCTGCGCTGCTCTTCGCACTCGTTGGCGCCGGGCGGGCGGCGGCCGCGGCGGACTGCCAGTTCGTGCTGGGCTTCAAGGCATTGCACGCCATGATCCCCGACACAGTCGGCGCCTGCCTGGAGAACGAGCAGCATCATCCCGGTAAGGGTGTCACGCTGCAGCGGACGAAGAACGGGGTGCTGACCTGGCAGAAGGCTACCAACCATACGTCCTTCACCGATGGCACCCACACTTGGGTGGTTGGCCCGCTTGGCCTCCAGCAGCGGCTCAATACCGAGCGTTTCGACTGGGAGCGTGACTTAGCGGCCGTTCCTGAGGCGGTCACGGAGGCGGAGGCACAGACGATTGCGTATGTGAAGGCGGCCATCGCGCGGTACGAGCAAGATGGCTTGGCGGCGACCGCCGCCTACTACAACAGCCCAGCGAGTATTGAGGGTGATCGAGCGATGGTCATCGTCAGCGAGGGTGAACGGACCGTATTGGCAGCGGCGCTTTTCCCGAGTCTGGCGGGCAATCCGGTTGGGCCGCGCACCGTGTTGGGAGCACTGATCGGTAAGGTGACCGAAGAGGGGCTATGGACTGATCGGTTGGCGACCAGCCCAGTTACCAGCCAGAAAGAGCCGCGGCGCTTCTATTATCTGCGCCATGATGGCTTGATCTTCGGGGCCGGCCATTCCGTCCTGCGGGAGAATCTGGCGGACGTGGTGGTGGATTATGTCAACAATGCTATCGCCCACTACGAGCGCGAAGGCCTGGATGCAACCGTCGCTTTCTACAACAGCCAGGAGAGCGTGGACGGGCCGCTGTACCTGTTCTTGATGGACGCGACCGACATCTACCTCGTCCACCCGATCTTCCCGCATCTGATCGGGACCGACATCAAGGACGTGGTCGGGTCGAACGGCTACGAACTGGGTAAAGAGATCGCCAAGGCGACGGAGGCCGGACACTGGGTCGAATACCTGTGGCCCAACCCGGTTACCGAGGTCGAAGAGGCGAAGACGACGTGGGTGATTCGGCACGCCGGGCTGATCTTCGCGTCGGGATATTACACCGCCGATACGGAGGCGGGAGAGCCGGCGTGGAAGACCGCCGATCCGCGGGAATACACCGTGGAGTACGTGCAGCGGGCGATCGAGCGGTATGACCGTGACGGTTTGGAGGCGATGGCCGCGTACTACAACAGCGTGGCCAGCTTCGAAGGGCAGTTCTACCTGTTCGCGATGGACGCGAACGACATCTACTTCGTCCATCCGCTGTTCCCACGGCTGCGTGGCACGGACATCAAGGACGTGGTCGGGTCGGACGGCTATGAGCTGGGCAAGGAGATCGCCAAGGCGACGGTGGCGTACTACAACAGCTTGGAGAGCGTAGACGGTCAGTGGCACCTGACGCTGCTCGACGAGAACGACATCTATCTGGTGCATCCGCTCCTCCCGGTGTTGGTCGGTAAGGACATCAAGAGGGTCGGGGAACGCATTCTCAGCAGCGATGTCCGTAGAGCACTATTGGGAGCGACGGCAGAAGGGCAGTGGGTTCGATACCAGGTGCCCAACCCGCGGGCCACGGGGACGGTGCAGAGGCACCAGTGGGTGGTCCGGCACGACGGGCTAACCTTCAGCTCGGCGTACTACGAGGAGGAGTAGGGCCGGAAGGTCGCTAAACAGGCGGTGAACGCTGCGGGGCCGCGCCGGTGGTACACATCGCCGGCGCGGCCCCTTGCTGTTTCTTCCCTCGCCGGCCTACTTATCCACGCGACAGGTGATGATGTCTATCCCGTGGTATTTTCGGTGATGCACCGACGAGGCGTAGTGGCGCAAGAGGCGCATGGACAGTTGTTCCGCATCTTCCAACACAAGATCGTCATTCAAGTAGGCTAACCGGTCTTCGATGTTCCCCGGAATTGGGGGGTCCGAAACGACTATCATTTCGATCTCAGCAGCTTGGCCGTCGGAATGGATTGTGGCCATTAGCTTCCGCTCTTGAGCCGATTCTGCACCGTCATCCTGATCCAAGAGGCTCAACAGCACTTCCTCGCCGACCAACCGCAGCCGGTCTCTGGCAGCCTCCGACCACCCATGCCGCGACGCGAACTCGCCTAGAAAGCCGTCCACTGCCGGCAATGATGACGGCGTCAACTCAATTTGTAGCTTCCTGCGCCGGTAGCCGACAAACTCCGTATACAGCGTCATGCTGATGGCAGCTACGCTGCCGACGATGATCGCACTGCCGATTAGCTCACCCGCGATCCCCGCCAGCAGTCCGGTAAAGCTCCCGGCGGATATTCCCAGGACCAGTGACACGCCGGTGATCGCAGCCTTCTTGTTATCAATTTGGCCAGCGAACACCGTCTTGGCACCCTCGACGAAAAGGAGCCCGAAAATGATGATATAGACGGCACTCACCACCGAGCTTGGCGTTGCCATCAGGAGGGCTAATAGCTTTGACAGGGGCGCTATGGCTATGGTCAATAGACCCAGGTATATTCCAGCAATTCGCGCTGCGATTCCGGTGAAGCTGATGTATACCGCAGTGGACGACCACGGCGCAGAGACGGGCAAGGTGCCCAGGATGCCGGTCAGCAGGGTAGTGACGCCATACACGTTCAGGCCACTCTGGATCACCCGGAAATCGAGGGCCGTCGGCTGGCGGTACGAGGCGCGATAAATGACCGAGAGGTCACCAACCGCTTTCAAGAACGCGGTCAATTTCACGAATAGAAAGGCCGGGAGCAGTGACCAAAAATGGATGCCGAATGTGAGATCGAAGCCGGGCCAGGCCCACTCGGGAAAACTGAGCCAGGGGGCCGCAGTCACCTCGCTCGTATCGTACATACCCATGGGCACGGCGACGGCCAGACCGGCGGCAACGGTGAGCGGCAAGGTCCAGAGACGCACAACCGGTGAAGATTGCAAGGCGCCCCAAAGGCCGACACCCAGCGCGACGATGCCGGGCACGAGAATACGCGGCGACGTATCGAATGATTGGCCGATGGTTCGATCCACGATAAACGGCACGGCCGAGACTGCGACCAGCATGATGACGATGCCGCTGACCGTCGGCGTGAAGACCCGGCGGAGTGAGGCGAGGCGCACGATCAGCAAGAACTGTAGGAGGGTCGCAGCGACGATCAAACTCGCTAACAGGCTTGGGCCGCCCTTTTCGAGCGCGAGCACGGAAATGGCTAACAGCGGGATATTGAAATTCGTCACAACGAGACGGCCGGACCCCAGGTACCGAAACGGAAACGCATGCAAGATGATGCTGAGGCCGGAGATCGCCAATGCGGTAAAGACGACCCAGCCCAAGTAACGCTCGGATTGACCGGACGCGCGGACAACGAGCGTGGTGAGCAGGATGATGCTAATTGTATTAGGGACGAATATCTGAAGCGCCGCACCCAGCGCCAGCAGCGGCGGGCACTGCTCTGCCGGTTCGTAACGCATCTCGATTCAACTGGTAGAAGCGTCCCGAGCGGGATGATGGAAGTGGAATGGTGTGCTATTTCCAACAACCCGGCACACGATAGTACGCTAATATACACGACATCACCACATGGGGGGTAACCGGGTATGAGGCCGACCGGGGTGTCACCGATCCTGGCCGGCCTGTACACTGCCGTTCAGTCGCACGGCACAAGGGAGGAGAGGAATGATGACAAGCTCGCAGGCTGCCGCAGCGGGGACAGATGCTTGGATGAAGTCGCGCTTTCGGCAAGTGGCGCCGGGAACGCTGGAAATCCACCGTGAGCGGGCGGTGGAGCGCTTTCTGGTGGTCAATGCCGGTGGGTATTGGCCCGTGATGAACGTCCTGGGAAACGGCCGGGTGGTCATCGTAGCCCGGACCGATGACTTCCATCTGGGGCAACGGGGGCGGTTGGCATCGTTCGTCTCGGACGATGGCGGCGAATCGTGGAGTTACCCGTTTTATATTGACCCCCGTGGTCCGGACGACCGCAATCCGGCCTTCGGCGTGACGCCCGACGGGGTACTGCTGTGTGCCTACTATCGAGCGGACTGCTATGAGAACGGCGTCTATCGCAGCGAGACGAGGCGGCCTTTTCCCGTGGTGCTGAGCCGGTCCGAGGACGGTGGGGAGACGTGGTCCAGCGCCGAGCCGATTGCCTCGGTCGTCGGCGAGAGCGGGGGTGTCTTCGGGCGGATCACCATCACCGCCGACGGTGATCTCTTGATGCCCTACTACAAGTATCACCCTACCGAGGCGCCACATCGCGAAACCGGGTTTCTGCAATCGCAAGACAACGGCCGCACTTGGTCCGGATTTCGCTCCATCGCAGTCGAGTACAACGAAAGCTCAATCCTGCCGTTCCCAGACGGCCGGCTGCTGGTGGCCATGCGCTCGAACGACGATGCGCACACGGCCCTCGCGGAGTCGACCGACGGTGGCGCGACATGGACGGCACCGCAGCAAGTCAGCGGACGGAATGAGCATCCGCCCGATCTGCTGCTGCTGGCGGACGGGCGGTTGCTGCTCACCTATGGCCGCCGGTTGTCGCCCTGCGGCGTGCGGGGGATGGTCAGCCACGATCAGGGGCGGTCATGGCGCACCGACGAGAAGCTCGTCTTGGTCACCGACAGCGTGACCAGGGATTGCGGGTACCCTAGCTCGGTTCAGTTGGACGACGGGAGCATCCTGACGGCCTACTACGCAGTGGAGAGTCGGGGCTTCTGGCCCGGCAGCTACGGCTGGCATCATGGGGAAGGCACATTAGGACCGCACTGTGCGGTGGTGAAGTACCACGCCGACGACCTTCCCTGATAGGGGCAGGGCCGGGCATCACCCCCCGGCCCCCTCTCCACATGTAGAGAGGGGGCGTCTGCCGCCTGTCATTTCGGTGTAAGGCTAACGGTTCGCTTGCCGACGGCGTAGCTCTGCTTCAAGCTGCCGTATGCGCGCCTCGGCGGCCCGGCGGGCCGCCCGCTCCGCCAGACGGCCTGCCTGCTCGATGGCCACCTGGGCTTCATAGGCGTTGCGCTCCGCCTGGCGATCAGCCCGTTCCTGCCGCCAGTTGGTCAGGTAGGTCTCAGTGGCCGGGTCGTAGAGCCGCGGCCAGCCACCGGCCCAGCACAGACTCAGCCCTAGTATCTCACTGTAGCCCTTCAGGATGCCATCCGGCGCTGTGGTCAGCTCGATAGGCTCATACACCCCGGCCACTAGACGGTCCCCGGCTAGCCGCTGCCCGTGATACTCGCCATCATGCGGATCGAACCGCCAGTATTCCGGGACACCAATGCGGGCATAGAGGTCCCGCTTCCGGCTTACATCCTCCCGTCCGGTGCTGGACGAGGCCACCTCCAGCACCCAATCCGGCGGCTTACCCACCTCCCAGGGCAGATACAGCTTGCGCTGCCGGATGGCGTGCGCGTCCACGCCGAAGGCCAAATACACGTCCGGGGAGACGCGGACGTTGAGGTTGCGGGGGTCATAGCAGATGATCGTGTTGGAGTCGAGGAAGACATCGGGCCGCTGCTGGAAGTCGGTGAACCGACTGGCGAGCAGGCCGAAGATTTCGTACAGCGGAATGTTCTGTTCCATCGCGTCAGGCTTCAGGACTGGTTCGTTGGGATCGAAGTCGAGGCGAGCGTAGTCAATGACGCCCTGCGCGTGGTAGGGCCGGATGGTGGTGGCGGGCGTAGGCACTGTGGTCGTCATGGTGGGTCTCGGAGTAGTGCGCGGATATAGGGTGATTATAGTACAGGCGCCGCGCGTCGCCGGGAGGCGCGGCCGGTCTTGTCCCGCCGGCGGGGGAATCCAGGCCGGCTGCGCTGATCGCTCTGTGGCACACTGAGCCTGCCGGAATGACGACCGACTACGAGGTACGGAGGGCCAGATGGGCAGGGATGGGACATTGGCAGACCGGCCGAACGTGCTGGTCTTCTTTTGCGATCAGCTGCGGCGCGACTTGCTGGATTGCTACGGCGACACGCTGGTACGCACGCCACACATTGACGCGCTGGCATCGGAAGCGGTGGTCTTCGACCAATACTACACACCTACACCGATCTGCTCCCCGGCGCGCGCCAGCCTGATGACCGGTCTGTATCCGCACGAGCACCATATGTTCAATAACTCCTCACCGAGGTACTCGTACTGCGAGCACCTGCGCCCCGGAGTATGGATGCTACCCGACTGGATCGCCGCCGAGACGAACTACGAATCCGCCTATTTCGGGAAGTGGCACATTGGACCGGCCGAGGACCTGTACAACTCGCGTTTCGAGCACACGCAGCAACCCGATCCCAGCCGTCCGGCCGCGCTGAACAACTCACACTGGCACCCGAACACGTCGCTCGGCCCGCTAGTGAAGAGCGTTGGCGACGGCAAGGCGGGGACGCTCGACGTGCCGATGGAGGGCTTTCCCGACGTGGTGGCGGCGCGGTTGTCGCAGGACTTCCTCCGCAGCCGCGACACCGACCGGCCGTTTGCGCTGTTCTGCGCGTTTCCGGGGCCGCATTCGCCGTGGATGGTGCCGGACGAGTTTGGTATTCGCTATAAGCCCGAGGACATTCCAATCTGGCCCAACCGCTACGACCGGTTCGAGGGGAAGCCGCTCTACCAGCGCAAGCTACGGTTGCTCGACGACTTGAAGAATCCCCATACCGTTGCCGAGGCGGACTTGCAGGCATTGCTGGCCTGCTGCTTCTCGTACTTGGAGCTGATTGACGACATGGTCGGTGAGGTGGTGGCGACGCTCAAGGAGGAAGGACTCTACGACCAAACGGCTATCGTCTTCACGACCGATCATGGGGATATGGCCAAGTCGCACGGCTACATCAGCAAGGGCGGCTACCCGTACCAGGAGATTTACCACCTGCCGATGCTCTTCAAGCTGCCAGCGTCAAGTGAGAGCCGGCTGGCCGGACGACGGCAGGTAAGCGCACCGGCCAACCATATGGATGTGACGGCGACGCTGCTGCACCTGATGGCGGGCGAGGAACAGGAACGGATGGGGCCGCAGCAGCTACACGGCAAGTCCCTGCTACCACTGCTGCAAGGCGGTGATTGGTACAAGTCGGTGCATTACGCCGAGTTCCACGGCGACTGGTTTGGGCACTATTCCTCGCGGTTCGTCACCGACGGTAGGTGGAAAGTGGTCTGGAACTTGGGCGACCTGTGCGAGCTGTACGACCTGCAGGAGGACCCGCACGAACTGACGAACCGCTTCTACGACCCGGCCTACCGCGCCGTGCGGGACCGGTACTTCGACACGCTGCTCGACGAGGCGCAGCGGTACGGTGACGGACAGGTAGGGATCTTCTCGGCCGCGGTCGAGCAGCAGATCGTTGACTTGATGGATCAACCGCTCCCGCAGTGATCGCGCGGCCGGCCGGTCATGCTGCCGCTACCGTCTGTGCCAACAACTGCAAGGCGGCGAGCGCAAAGGCGGTCATGTTGGCGGCCCGGTCGCTCTCGCCGGTAGCAACGGTGCTGGTGGTCTCTTGCCCGGCGGGGCCAACGACCGCCACGCAGGAGTGACCGGGGAGATCACCGTAGCGGTTGCCGGTGGGGCCGGCGGCGCCGGTTTCGCCGATGCCCCAGGTAGCATCCAGCCGGCGGCGCACGGCGCTGGCGAGCACCACGGCATGGGCGGGCGTAGCCGCGCGGGGATCCGTCAGTCGCGCCGGTGTTTCGTCGAGCAAGCGCGCCTTGGCATCGCCGGTATACACGACACCGCCGCCACGGAAGTAGGCCGAGGCCCCGGGGACGGCTAACAGGGCCGCGGCAATGAGGCCGCCGGACGACGATTCCGCCACCACGACGGTTGCTCCGGCGGCGCGTAGTAGCTCCGCCGCTTCATGGGCGGCCGGGAGCAATGCCTCTAGGGAAAGCTGCTGCCTGTGTGTTTGGCTGGACATATCGCCTCCTGTGCGGGTCTGAACTGGCCTGGCCCCCACCCTCGCCCTTCCCCGTTGCGACAGGGGAGGGAACACACCCGTCTTCTCCCCGCAGGGCCAGCTTCATCCCCCTGTCGCAATGGGGGGGCATAGGGGGGCCAGGCCAGGCCCGCTGATGGTTACGCAGGGTGGACCTTGTTACCCTCAAGGCAGATTGTACAGCCGGAGCCGCAGGGATAGCGGCCCGGTAACGGGGCATGAAGGAGCAAGCGACGATGGCGAATGATGAGGGGCTGCGTGATCGGAGCGGGATTCCGCTCCGCGGACTGACCAACGACGAGATACGGGAGTTCTTGGCGCATCCGTGGACGTGCCGGTTGGCAACGGTGCAGCCGAACGGAGCGCCCTACGTCGTGCCGCTGTGGTACGAGTACGACCCAGATGAGGGCTGCTTGTACATTATCGCTCGTGGGCGGTCCGCCTACGTCGAGCATATCAAACACGAGCCGCGGGTGGCGGTATCCATCGCCGACGACTCGGCCGGCAACCGGCGCGTGCAATTCGAGGGTCGGGCCGAGATCGTGGAGGGGCCAACGACCGAGGGCCAGTGGGTGCCCATGGGCCGCCGGATGGCCGCGCGCTATCTGGGCGCCGAGGACGGACCCCGGTATCTCATCCCGACGCTCGACCGACCGCGCTACTTAATCCGCATCCGGCCATACAAGATGCAATCCTGGCAGGGTGGCGAGTGGCACCCCCGCTATCGCTAGTGGTGGCGTTGCTTGTTGCTGGCCCCCCTATGGCCCCCGCTCGGCAGGGGGACGTGGATTGCGGCTTGCGCCGCAATGATGGGGTGGAGTGTTTGTTCGGTGCTAATGACGCAATGGGGCGGCCTGACGGGGCGGCAGAAGGGGTGCTGAGATGATGACGGAAGTGCTGCCCGGCCTGTTCCACTGGTACGTGGTGTGGCCGGAGTACCGGCTGGAGTGCTACTGGCTACGCACCGAGGACGGGAGCGTCCTGATTGATCCGCTGGAGGGAATCGGTCTCGATGAGATCGAGCAAGCGGGTGATTGTCGGGCGGTGATTATCACGAGTCACTGGCACGAGCGGTCGGCACTGCTGTTTGCGAAGCGGACGGGCGCCCCGATCTACGTGCCGGAGGGCCATACGGATCGGCTGGAGCTGGCCGAGACCTACCACACCTACCGCGATGGCGATGCGCTGCCGGGCGGCCTGCGGGCTATCTGGGTGTTGGACGAATGCGCGCTGCTATCCGAGCTACACGGCGGGACGCTGATCGTGGGAGATGCGCTGGGAACGACCGGGAAGTGGGCGCCCGGCGGCATTCCGCTGGGCTTGCATCCGCGAGGGTTGCCGCCCAGAACGACGCTCAGTCCCGCCGAGATTCTCGGCCACCTGCTCGACTATGAGTTTCGGAACCTGTTCCCGGCACATGGCCTCGGCTTGATCGGCGACGGCAAGACGAAGGTCGCGGCGCTCATCGGGGCGGCGGGGTGAGGGGGCTGGCGTGGGCCAAAGCGTCTACGAGGCAGGCAGGATGAGGTAGCGCCAGGCGGCGCAAGCATCGCGCACTTACGCAATCACAGCCGGGAAATCACTTATCCAGAGCACAGCCGGCAACTCCCAAACCCGCCGATAGAGCCGGCCGTCGGCGGTGATGAAAGATAAATCCAAATCTTGCGCCAGCGCCAGGTATAGCGCATCGTAGAAGGCGCAGCCGTATTCGTGCGCGAGGCCGTAGGCGAGGTAGACCAACTCGTCTTCACCCGCGATCTCCAAGTCCAGAGACAGAAACGCTTCAATCGCTCGCCAGCCCTGCTCCACAGTAAGACGCGGCGCACGGCCTCGCGTGGCGGCGGTGATCGCTGATGGAACTTCGTAGCGGATTTGCTCAGGGGCTACCAGCTTGATCTCGCCTTGGCGGAATTGGCCGAGCAACGCACTGGCCTGGTCGGCATAGTCCTCATCCGGCAAGTACCATTTGACGGCAACCGATGCGTCCACAACCAGGGTCGGAACAGCCGGTGTCATGCGTTCAGAGTCCCCGCTCCCTACCTTTTCTCACCAGTTCGGCCGAGTTCATCGGAGCGTTGTTACGTTCCTTACTATCGGATGAGATTTGGTCCAGAAGCGCGCGGCGTCTTGCTCGTTCGGCCGTAGTCATCGGAGCGATGTTACGTTCCTTCCTGTTGGCCAGGATTTGCTCCACCACGGCACTGAGTCTTGCTTGCTCGGCCGGAGTGCGGGGACGGTCCAGACGCTCCTTGAGCGCCTCAATGCTGTCGAACTCTTCGTAGACACCACCTGGCCCCCGATAGCTATAGCGGGTGGGCATACGCTTCCGGGGGCGCTGGGGGACAGCCGGGTTGACGACGACCACGTCCTGCCCGTCGTTCTCGACGACGACGCTCTCACCGGCGCTGGCCACGCGCTCGATAATGGCGGTGAGGTTCGCGGCGAAATCGCCGAGCGATACTCGTTTCAGCTCCGTAGTCATTGTTTCAGCCCCTTGCTCCGGCTCTAGGCATTATACCGGCCGCACCGTGCCGTGGATCGCGGCGGTAGAGAAAGGCATCCCGGCGTTGAAAGCCGCGGAGGGTACCGGCCCCCCTATGGTCCCCCCGCGGTGCAGGGGGACGAGGGGTGAGGCGCACTACTGGCGGCGCAAGTGCTTGGTGGTGGGCCAGTCGATGTTGCCGGCGGGGGTGATCGCGACGCCGTAGACGTTGCGCGCGCGTTGGCGGGAGACCTTTTCGTTGCGGACATCGGCCAGGACCAGCGCCGGGTCGCGCTCCAAGGGGTTGCCCCAGCCGCCGGCGCCGGCCTCGGCGTGGCGAAACACGTCGTCGCGGTGGATGGTAAGCGTGGGCTTGCTAGACAGGACCTGGGCGGCACCGTCGGGGTTGAGGATGTTCTCCGTCGGGGTGCCGGCCTGTCCACCGGCCAAGCCGTAGGGGAGGTGCTTGTGGCGGTCGGTGCGGAGCTGGAGCGTGGCCGTCTCCTCCAACAAGCGGTACTCGCGCACGAGTGACAGCCCGCCGCGGTACTGGCCGGCGCCCTCGCTATCGGGGACGTAGCCATAGCGTTCCAGGCGCAACGGTAGCTCGCTCTCCACCACCTCGACCGGGTTATTGGAGAAGTTTACGACGATGCTGGTCAGGCCATCGGTGCCGTCGCCCCAGGGCCGGCCACCCGAGGAGCCGTACAGGAACTCTAGGTAGACGAACGGGGTACCGGAGGCATCGTAGCCGCCGATACTCACGCCGGTGTCGCCGCCCATCTCGCAGGCGGGAATGCGCTCCGGGGCCAACTGCGCCAGCGCCCCGAGCACGGCGTTGGCAACGCGGAAGCCGGTCAGTCCCCGCGCCGCCACCGGGGCGGGCATGAGGGGATTGACAATCGTGCCGGGCGGGGCGATGACCTCGATGGGGCGAAAGTAGCCCTCGTTATTGGGGACCTCTTCGCCCAACAGGCAGCGCACGCAGGCATACACGGCGGAGCGCGAGAAGGGGATGGGTGAGTTGATGCCACCGCGGACCTGCGGCGCGGTGCCGGTGAAATCGGCGGTGATCGAATCGCCATGCACACGCACGGCGACGGTGATCGGGATGGGGCCCGGATCGAAGCCGTCGTCGTCGAGGTAGTCGGTAAACGTGTATTCGCCGTCGGGGAGGGCCGCAATCGCCTGCCGGGCCAGTCGCTCGGTGTAGTCGAGCAGGGCGTCGAACCGCTCCAGCAACTCGGGCAGGCCGTAGCGCTCGAACAGCGTGGTCACGCGCCGCTCGCCCATGTGGCAGGCGGCGAGCTGTGCCCGCAGGTCGCCGAGTACCAGGCGGGGCACGCGGACGTTGGCTTCGATGAGGGCAAAGAGGCTCTCGTTCGGCTGGCCGGCGTGGTAGAGCTTCAGCGGCGGGATACGGATGCCTTCCTGGTAAATCTCGGTGGCATCGCAGCCGTTGCCCCCGGCGACCTTGCCGCCGACATCGGCATGGTGGGCGATGGTGACGAGGTAGCACGCCAATGTGCCCTGCCAGAAGATCGGCTTGACGACGTAGATGTCGGGGAGGTGGGTGCCGCCGGCGTAGGGGTCGTTGAGGATGAAGACATCGCCGGGGTGGGTATCGTCGCCGTAGGCGGCGCGAATGGACTGCATGGCGTGGGGCACGGAGCCGAGATGTAGCGGGAGGGTCAAACCCTGCGCGACCAACTCGCCGGAGGGCTGGCACAGCGCGGTGGAGAAGTCCATGCTGTTCTTGAGGTTGTTGGAGTAGGCCGTGCGCAAGACGGTCATCGCCATCTCGTCAACCAGGGACTCGAGGGCATTCTTGAGAATCTCGGTTCCCAGAGGGTCAAAGCGCCGTTTCATGCTGCCGCTCCTACCTCGAGCACCACATTCTGCCGCGTATCGCGTCGGGCGGTACAGCCCGGCGGCACGACGATGGTGGTATCGTACTCCTCCACAATCAGCGGTCCGGACTGCGCCTGCGCGGTGAGGTCGCGCCGGTCCAGCACCGGAACCGGCAGCTCGCCGACAGCTGCCCCGAAGTAAGCCGAGCGCGGGGTTGCGCCGTCATGCTGTGCCGACGGGCGTACCGACTGTCCCCAGCGCAGCGTCGCCTCTTGGGGCACGGCGATCTCTACGCGCACATTGACCAACTCCACGGGATCGTGCTCGGCGCGGTGGCCGTAGGTGCGCTCGTGCTCGGCGGCGAACGCGGCGCTAATTGCGGTCGGGTCGGGTTTGTCCACGGGGATGCTCAAGGCAAAGGACTGCCCCTTGTACCGCACGTCGGCGGACCGATTGATACGCGCCAAGTCCCGATCCGCCGCACCGCTGGCCATATTGGGGAGCAAGCGCGCTTCGAGCTGCGCGAAGTGGTCGGATAGCTCATGCGCTGTGACCTCGGAGAGTGGCAACAGCACCGTGCGGACATCGTGCTGGGTCATGTCCACACAAAGCAGGCCCAGGGAGCTGAATAGGCCCGGAAAGGGCGGGATGACCACCTGCCGAATGCCCAACTCCCGCGCCAGGTCGGCGCCCAAGAGCGGCCCGCTGCCGCCGAAGGCGAAGAGCGTGAAGTCGGCCGGCGTGCGCCCGCGCTCGACCGTCACGGCACGCACGGCGCGGCTCATATGCGAGACCGCCAGCCGGTAGATGCCGTAGGAGGCCTCCCGGAGGGAGACGCCCAGCGGCCGGGCAATCCGGTCGGTGATCGCGCGGTGGGCGAGGTCCGCTTTGATCGGGAGGCTGCCGCCGAGGAGGTGGGTAGGGTGGAGGTAGCCGAGCGCGACGTTCGCGTCGGTCAACGTCGGGTCAGCGCCGCCGAGATCGTAGCAGGCGGGTCCCGGCTCGGCACCGGCACTCTGCGGACCGACGCGGAGCGCGCCGGCAGGATCAATCCAGGCGATGCTGCCGCCGCCGGCACCCACTTCCGCCAGGTCCACGGCCGGGGCACGCAGCGCATAGCCGCCGCCGCTCTGCAACCGGGCGCTGTGGCTGATGCCGCCGCCGACCTCGTAGTCGTGGGTGCGCGTGATGCGACCGTCCTCGATCACCGACGCCTTGGCCGTCGTGCCGCCCATGTCAAGGGTAATGACATTGGGCACCTCCATGGTCGCGGCCAGCGAGGCGGCTCCCATGACCCCGGCCGCCGGTCCGGACTCGATCACGTGAACCGGTCGCTCGGCAGCCTGCGCGGCGGTCATCATGCCGCCGGCGGACTGCATCACGAATACCGGGGCGCCTAGTCCGCGCTGCGCCAGCGCGCGCTGCAAGGAGGCGAGATAGGTGCGGATCACGGGCGCGATGAACGCATTGATCGCCGTCGTGCTGGTGCGCTCGTACTCACCGATCTCGGCGAGGACGCGCGAGGACAGCGAGACGGTGACGTGCGGCGCCAACTCGCGCAGTAGCTCGCCGAGGCGCGTTTCGTGGCTGGGGTTGCGGTAGGAGTGCAGGAGGACGACCGCGACGGTCTGCACGCCTGCATCTACCAGCCGGGCGATGGCGCGGCGGGCGCTGGCCTCGTCGAGCGGCCGGATCACCTGCCCCTGCACGTCGAGGCGCTCGTCCACTTCCATCCGCAGCGCCCGCGGCACCAGCGGTGGCGGTGGCTGCCAGCGGAGGTCGTAGAGGCGGGCCATCCGCAGGCGCCGGATTTCGAGCACGTCGCGGAAGCCGGCGGTCGTGATGAGGCCGGTGCGGGCGCCCTTGCCTTCGAGAATAGCGTTCGTGGCAACGGTGGTGGCGTGGACAATATCACTCAGGACCGGGGCGGGCGGCCCCATGGGGGCCAACAGTGACTCCAAGCCCTGAATGATGCCGCGGGAGTAGTCGGCGGTGGTCGAGGAGACCTTGGTCCAGGCACGCAGCCCGGCCGGCCCCATGAGGACCACGTCGGTGAAGGTGCCGCCGATGTCTACGCCGACGCGCAGTGGCCCGGCAGTGGTAATGGTCGTCATCCAGCCGCTACGGGTACCACTGTAGGCTGGAACTGGGTCAGCAACTGACCATAGCCCTCGATGGTCCCGGCAAATCCCAGCACCCGCAGGCATTCCCAATAGGTGGCCTGATTACTGGTCACGACGGGGACGCCGGTCTCCTGCTCCAACGCTGCGATCACCGGGAAGGTGGGAAGGTTGGTGCAACTGAGGAACAAGGCGTCGGCACGCGGGTCGAAGTGCTCCAGCGCATAGCGTTGCACTTCGGCCGCCGGGACCACGCCAATGTCGAAGGCTTGCTCGATGTCCATGCAGGCGTCGCTGACGATCTCGAAGCCGTGTCCAGCGAGGAACTGCACCTCGAGCTCGTTGAGGTGGGGGTCGTAGGGGGTCACCATGGAGATACGCCGCGCGCCGACAGCGTGGAGCGCAGCGGCGACGGCCCCGGCGGTGGTGACCGTGGGCACGTTGCTGCCGCCGCGTAGCCGCTCGCCCAAGGCGCGCTCGCCGGCGTCGCCCTCGAAAAAGCTGCCGGAAGTGCAGGCAAAGGCAATGACATCCACGTGCGTGCTCAGTAGCTCGTCAACGCCGCGGTCAATGTGGACGTTCATGCGGGCGAGGTCCTCGGCGCCCACTTCCTGGTTACGCATGCGGGTGGCGTAGGTCTCATAGCCCTCCGGCAGGATCAGGCGCCCTTCCGGCTCGACGACCGTGTTGGCCGAGGGCACGAGCAAGCCAATGCGTCCGCGGCTGCCGTACATGTCAATCCTCCCTCTTGGTCGCTGTCACTCGCTAGTTCTGTGAGGTGCTGTCATTGTACCCTGGATGACCGATGTGTGGAGCGCGCCAGCCGCGGCACCGCGTCAAATGTGCGACCCGATACCCGAGGTCGCGGCTTAGATGAGCTAGTCATGCAGATCACCTACGACGCGGAAGCCGATGTGTTCAATATTGAGCTACGGGCGGTGCCGGCGCGGGATACGATTGACATTGAGGAGGGGGTGTCGGCCCTGGTAGACGAGGACGTCCACATTGTCAGTCTGGAGATGCTCGACGCTCGCGAGCGGCTGGGCACTGCTGTGCATGCCTCCGCTGTGGCTATCGAGCAACTCGCGTCTTCCAGGACCGAGAAGGTGGGAGTTACCTGACTTGGGACTACGGAAGCCGTTTGCGGGCGCCGACCTGCAAATCGAGGATCTCTACCTACTCGAGTCGTTCCAGGTCGAGTATCTACCCGGCTGGGTCCCGGAGCGAGAGCTTGCCTACGTGCTCTGGGCGCATCCGACCATCGAACGCTTTCTCAGAGCGAAGATCCCGGCCGTCTCCCCTTTTCTGGATAGTGTGAAAGCACTATATGGGCCGGCGGCTGGCCGGCACGATCTGGCAAGCGCGGAGGAGGCAGTCGTATGGACAATTGCCGACCTGATCGTCTACAACAAGTGCCCCGAGTTCTATGACCGCCTGCAATTCCACGCCTGGGACTTTGCGGAGGTGACGAGTATCACACCCCTCGATGGCAAGGTGGTCGTGGACGTTGGCGCGGGAACCGGTCGCGTGGCCTTGGAGGCTGCCAAGATGGCCGAGACCGTGTTTGCGGTCGAGCCGGTCGCGCGGCTCAGGCGGTTCATCCGCGAAAGAGTTGCCTGTGATGGGCGTGACAACGTTCACGTCGTAGACGGGTTCTGCCACGACATCCCCCTACCTGATGGGTTTGCGGACGTGGTGATCACTTCTCATGCGCTCGGATGGCACCTCGAAGCCGAGCTACCTGAGTTCGAGCGCGTGGCTTGCCCAGGCGGGTACGTCATCCACTGTCCAGGCACAGCCGAGACGGTGGCCGAGGATGAACAGCACAAACGCCTGGTCGCGCCGGAGTGGGGCTATGAGTTCGCCAGATACCGGGAAGCTGACGGTTGGAAGAGGAAGTACTGGAAGCGTCTCCCATCGCCGAGCAAGTAGCAGGGCGGCTAGTCGGTACGGGGTGGCGAGGGTGGATGGTGGCCCCGGGTGGATTTGAACCACCGACCACGTGTTTATAAGACACGCGCTCTAACCCCTGAGCTACGGGGCCACGTCGGGTCGTTCAACCAAGGTAGCTGCTGATCGCTCAGGACGGCGCCGGTATTGGTCGCGGCTGCTGCTTGGGCTGCTCTTCCGGCTCCGCCTCCTCGGCCTCGGAGGCCTCGTCCGCAGGTTCGGACTCGTCCGTCTGGTCCGAGACCGGCGCTTCTCCGTCGAACATGGCGTGGAAGGCCTCGGCATCGATCGTTTCGACTTCCAGCAGCTTGGCGGCTATTTCGTCGAGCTTGTCGCGATGCTCCGCGATAATGCCGCGCGCGCGCTCGTGGGCCACGTCAATGAGGTCGCTGATCTCCTGGTCAATCAGCAGGGCGGTCGCCTCGCTGTAGTTCCGCGTTTCGCTGATGTCCCGACCGAGGAAGACAAGCTCCTCCTTCTTCCCGAAGGTACGCGGCCCCAGCTTGCTGCTCATGCCCCATTGGGTCACCATGCGGCGCGCCAGCTCGGTCGCTCGCTCGAGGTCGTCGGTGGCGCCGGTGGTCACTTCTCCAAAGACGATCTCTTCGGCGGTGCGGCCACCCAACGAGAAGGCTAACCGCGCCTCGGCTTGCACGCGACTGGTGAGCGTGCGGTCCTCTTCGGGGAGCAACGCCGTGTAGCCGCCGGCAATACCGCGCGCGACGATCGTGAGCTTGTAGACGGTGTCTTCTTCGGGCAGCATCTTCGCCACGAGCGCATGACCGACCTCGTGGTAGGCCTTCAACTGGCGCTCGCGGTCACTGATGACGCGGCTCTTGCGTTCCGGGCCGAGGATCACGCGGTCAATGGCCTCCTCTAGCTCCGACATCATGATGGATTGCTTGTCGCGCCGTGCGGCGAGAATGGCCGCTTCATTGAGGAGGTTGTTCAGGTCTGCGCCGGAAAACCCGGGCGTCTGCTTGGCCAGCCGGTCGAGGCCGACATCGGGGGCCAGCGGCTTGCCGCGGGCGTGAATCTCCAGAATGGCCTGCCGCCCGCGCACGTCGGGGTTATCAATCACCACGCGGCGATCAAACCGTCCAGGGCGCAGTAGTGCCGGGTCCAACACGTCGGGGCGGTTGGTCGCGGCCAGGACGATCACGTTCGTGTTGGTATCAAACCCGTCCATCTCCACCAGGATTTGGTTGAGGGTCTGCTCGCGCTCGTCGTGGCTACCACCGAGGCCGGCGCCGCGCTGGCGCCCGACGGCATCAATCTCGTCTACGAACACGATGGCGGGGGCGTTCCGCTTGGCTTGCTCGAACAGGTCGCGCACGCGACTGGCACCAACGCCGACAAACATCTCGACAAACTCGGAGCCGCTGATCGAGAAGAACGGCACGCCGGCTTCCCCGGCACAGGCGCGGGAGAGGTAGGTCTTGCCGGTACCGGGTGGGCCGACCAAGAGCACGCCGCGCGGAATACGAGCGCCCAAGGCGGAGAACTTCTCCGGGTACTTCAGGAACTCCACCACCTCGGCCAACTCTTGCTTGGCCTCTTCCACTCCGGCGACATCGGCGAAGGTGATGGTGGGCTTGTCACGCATGAACAGACGCGCCCGGCTCTTCCCGAAAGAGAGTGCTTGATTATTGCTGCCCTGGGCCTGACGCATCATGAACAGCAACAGCGCACCGAAGATGATGACCGGGAGGAAGGAGCCGATCAGACCGAGCCACGGGCCGAGCCGGCCGGGCTGACGCACCTCGACGTTGACCTGCTCGTCCTTGATGCCGCGCGCTTGCAGCATCTCCATGATGTCGGAGCGCTCCGGCTTGATGGCCGTCTTCTTGCCGTCACTGGTATCGGCAATCAGGGTGTTGCCGTCAACGACGATGGTATCTACGCGGCCATTCCCGGCATCGCGCTGCACAACCGTCATTAGCTCGGTGATGGGAATCTTATCTTCCCGCGGTGAGGGGTTGACCAGCGTGAAGAAGATCGCCAGGACAGCGACCATAATCACGAGATAAACGAAACTATTCCGCAGCCAGCGAGTGTCCATCGAGCCGCCGTCCTTCCGTGGAAAGTACATGCAATACACCGCCGCGGCTGGTCCCGAGCCTACGGCGCAAGCCGGGAACGCGAGCAGTGGTGCAGCACCTAAAGATCATTATAGCACCGAGCCACAAGGAGGATAAACCACTCCGCGCTCACCCCGGCCCTCACAGGGGTAGTTTTTTGTCTGCATCAGGATTTTCAGGACGCAAGGATAGTCAAGATAGCGGTTTCCGCCGGAATGGCGAGTTATGCAAAGGTCTCCCTGCGCGGGAATGACGCGCCCCCCACACGAACATCTATCCTGGCCAGCATCACTCGGCGGGCTGTGTGTCGTCGGCTAGGAGCGCGAGGTGGGGCATGTTCCGGTACTGCTCCTCGTAGTCCAGCCCATAGCCGACAACGAAGCAGTCGGGAATTTCGAAACCCACGTAGGACAACGCCACGTCCACTTTGCGTGCCTTGCGCTTGTTCAGCAGCGTGCAGACACGCAGGCTCGCCGGTCTCCGGGCTTGCAATGTCCGCAGCAGGTAGCGCAGCGTGGCCCCGGTGTCAACAATGTCCTCGACGACCAGCACGTGCCGGCCTTCGATACTCACGTCCAGGTCCTTGATAATCCGCACGATGCCGCTGGACTCCGTGCCCGGGCCGTAACTCGACACGGCCATGAAATCCATCTCCAGCGGCAAGGCCAGTTCGCGGGCGAGGTCCACCATGAACGTTACCGCCGCTTTGAGCACGCCCACGAGGAGCAAGTCCACGCCCTCGTAATCGGCGCGGACCTGCCGGGCCAACTCGGCCACGCGCTGCCGGATGGCCGCCGCGCTAATCAGCTCACCGGCGAGGGCCGGTGGCTCCTGGCTCACAGCCGTCGCCGCCGTCACGGTGCCGCTCCCTCCACATCTTCAACCGGTGCCTCCGAGACCGCGACGCCGGTACTGCCGTAGCCGCCGCGGCTCGGACGAGCAGTGCGGTCAGCTTCAAGCCAGCGGGCGCGTGCAATCCCGACGATAAGCCCCTGCGCTAGGCGGGTACCGCGCGGCACATGCACCGGCTTGGAGCGAAAGTTCAAGAGCTGAATGTGAATCTCATCGTCCGGGCCACAGTAGTCTTGATCTATCACCCCGATACCGTGCGGTACCAGCAGCCCCCAACGCGCCGGGGTGCTGCTGCGACTGGTGACGAGCAGGGCATAGCCCGGCGGCACCTCGACGATCACGTTCGCCGGGATACGCGCCAACTCGCCGGGCGCAATATCGGCAGCAACCCGCGAGGCCAGATCGAAGCCGACGGCACCGGCGCTCTCATAGCGCGGCAATGGCAACGACGGGTCAACGCGGCGGATATGGACGGTGAGCGGCTCCGACACTGGCGCCGGCCGCAGGTCTTCAGTCACGGCACCGTCTCCGTGGTAGGCATCGTTCCTCTGCCACTATCTATGCCGATCCAAAGAAGAGATTCAGCCACTCACCGACATGCCCGAACCCGGCGCGCGGCAGGGGCGGCGCCACCGCTGGCTGGGGTGCGGCGGCCGGCGCCGGCAAGGGCTGTGGGCGCGCCGCCGGTGGCTGCTCGCGCAGCATGACGAGCGGCCGATCACCCGGTCGGATCATGTTAAGGCGCTCGCGGGCAATCAACTCGACGTACTCATCGGTTCGTGCCTGAGCAACTTGCGTAGCCAGGGCTTGGTTGTCGCTTTCGAGGCGAGCAATCTCCTGCCGCACGACCTCGGCACGCTGCTCCAGGCGATAGCTCTCGATGCTCGTGTCATAGAAGCGCACCAGGAGATAGAGCAGCACCAAGACCACGCCCCCGATGAGTACCGGGGCGAGACGCGGCGAGAAGCTCAATGGCCATTTCACGAGCGTCTATCCAGCCCAAGAGAGACCCGAGACGGCATCCACGGCAGCCCCCCTCGTCAACTGGCGTGGCTCATCGCGCGCCGTGCCGTCTCCCGTCGCGGCGCCGGGCACTGGCGGCGGTGTAACCCACACGTCGAACCCGGCGCCATCATCGGTCAGATAAGCCACCGCGTCACCGGCCGGTGACCAGCACGGCGAGCGTGCGCGGCCGGTGGTCGTGATGGCCACCGCGCCGCTGCCGTCGGCGGCCATGATCCAGATGTCGTGCCCGCCCGCTTGGCGCTGTGTGTACGCGATGCGCGTGCCATCCGGCGACCAAGCAGGGTCATAAGCACCTTCGGCCGCCTGTGTTAGCTGCTGCCACGGGCCGTCGGGCAGCCCCCAGGTCCAGACTTGGGGCTGCTCCTCCCGGTAGGACGTGACCAGCAGGCGGCGCTCATCCGGCGAGACGGAGGGATGGTCCAGGCCACCCTGGCCGTCCGGTGCGCGCAGCAAGGGACGGCCGGGCCGACCATCCAAGTCAAGCTGCCACACTCGCAGGTCGTAGGTCCCATCATCGGAGAGGAACAGCAGCCGATCCCCGTTCGGCCAATAGCGTGGCCGGAACGCCCAGCGACGATGCTCAAGCGGCTGCTGACCGTAGTAGGTCAAGCGCCATAGCTTGGGGCCGGCCGCCTCCATCACCCAGATGTCCGAGCTACTGTCTTGCACCTTGACGTGGGCGACGAATAGTCCATCGGGTGACCAAGACGGTTGGCGCGAGGCGCCATCGGTCGTGAGCGGCGTTGTCGCCCCGTTGGCCCAGATATGGATATTGCCCTTGCTGACAAAGGCAATCCGACCAGCCGGCTGATCGCGGGATTCGCCGCCGGCCGGGCCCACCGGCTCGGAACGCTGATCCGACCCAGTCGGTTGCAGGCTAGGACCAGCACACGCCGCGAGGAGCACGCTGCCCACGCTACCGAGCGATTGGCCCAGCCAGACGCGGCGGCGCTGCCTCTCCACCCGGAACCACCTACGATCTCCCATGACGATACTGCAACCTTAGCCGCAGGACGCTCTCCGAATCAAACTAACGAAGCAACGCAGTCCCCCGGCCTGAGTGGCGGGGTACACTAAGCAGGGACGATCCAGCCCCCCTGTGGTCCCCCCGCTGCGGCAGGGGGACAGTGTGTGCCCTTCTGTCGCAACGGGGATGGCAGGGTGGGGGCTTGTCGGGAGTGAGGTACGTGCATGACGGCACAGCCGAGCAAGCAGATCGAAACGATTCCCAATAGCTACCCCGAGCGCGAGTACGAGGTTGACCTGACGCTCCCGGAGTTCACTTGTCTGTGTCCGATGACGGGGCAGCCAGACTTTGCGACCTTCCGGATCGTGTACGTGCCGGGGCCGCGGTGCGTTGAGTTGAAATCGCTGAAACTCTATCTGTGGTCCTTCCGCGACGAAGGACACTATCACGAGGACGTGACCAACATCGTGAGCGATGATCTGGTCGCCGCCCTCGACCCGGTGCGGCTCACCGTCACGGCCACGTTCAACGTGCGCGGGGGGATCACGACGGCTATTCGCACGAGCTACCAACGGGCATAGGGTCGAGTATCGGGAGAGTCGAGCCGGGGTGAGGACAGATTTCGCGCCAGGGAAAGGCTTCCTAATTCCCTCCGGGCGGCGGGAGGCCGAGCGCCCAATCTACCGCCCGGTCAAAGAGGTGTACCGCGTTGCTCGTGCTCCAGTGAAACGTGTCGTGATGCCAGAACAAGAAGACGGTTCTGGCTCGCGCCGGTTGCCCATTGGCTAATTCGGCGCCCGCCTCCGCGACCATGAGTGCCGCGTCGCCACCCGTCAGGTGTTTTGCCAGCACTTGTACCCCGGGACCACTGGGCGGATAGGCCACACTAAACGTTTCGAGCCGGCGGGCCATCCGCAGCGACCGGTCTGCGGGAAGTCCGGCGGTGATCGGGTGGTCCGCGTCGACAATCCGAATGTCGGTTTGCTCTTCGCGTGTGCCGCCCCACGGCGACAGCGGTGCGCCAGCTGCCAACAGCAGCGGCTCCCAGAAGATCAGCGGCGTAGTGGTCTGAGCATAGCGCGTCGCCGTGTCGAGCAGCCGGATGCTGGAGCTGAGCAAGAGCAGATCGTGGCTCTCAGCAACTTGTGCCGGATCATGCCGACTGTCTTCATCGGTCCTGATGACAGTGACCCGTATGCCCCGCGTCGCCAGGCGCGCCACGACGGCCGCATCGCCCGGCGTTAGCTCGTCGGGATTATGCACCAGCAGGGCAATCCGGGTACCGGATGGCAACGGTGGCAGCGGCGGCGGTGCAGCCGGCACTCCACGCCGCGGGAATTGCTGCCGCAGCGTTTCCGGGGCGGTCAACAGGCGCAACTGCTCTGCGCTGTCGTCCAATGAATCCGCGAGCCGTTGCAGCGCCGCTTCCGCCGCGATGGCCGGGCGTAGCTCGGCGGCGAGCGCGTCAAGGCGTTCGCGCACGGATACGGTAGCCAGCACCCCGGCTAGGTAGCGCTCGGCCTGCGCGGCGAAATACGTGCGATACTGGTCGTTTTGCAGCAAGCTGGCAAGTATCCGTCCGGGGGGGCTCCCACCGGTCACCACGCGCTCGAACGCGTTCTCCGTGCTCGCGAACGTCGCATCGGCGTCCCAGACGAAGAACCGCCAGCGCGTGTCCGACCCTTCACGCGGGCGCGCCATAGTAAAATTATTCTGTGGCCAGTCCGTGTTCCGCGCCCAGATGTTCAGGATGATGTACGTGGTGAAGTTCTCGATATCGAGCCGCTGCGCTGCCCGTTCATATTGGGCCGCATCGCGCAAGTCTGCACTGGCGAGCCACTCCTGAAGCAGGAGCCAGCGGTACGCGTTTTGGCGTGTAAGCTCTTCTGATGGCGGGTGGACACGCCACGCGCTAGCGTCGAAGTGTGCCGCCAAGAAGGCCTCGTCAATGCGCTCGGTGAGGTTGTATAGCCCCCAATAGGCCCCGTTCAAGTAGAGCACCACCCAGCGACCCCGCGCCGCCACTTGCCCCATCGCCCCGTGCAGGTCCCGCACCAGTTGGTCCCGCACTCCGCCTCTCGAGCGCAGGACCAGCCGGTCATACGTCTGCCCCGGCTCCGGACCAAACAACGGATACGCCAGTTCGGTTGGACCATACTCTCCCCGGAAGTACAATCGGAACGACTTCTTGGGCAAGACCCGGCTAGAACTACCATGGATGCGCAAGCCTGCGCTCACACTGAAGCCGACCTCCCCCTCCGGTGATAACCACTCCACGGTCACCGGCCGCTCCCAGGCCCGTCCCCGCCGCTCCGCGTTGACATGGATCCCCATCTCCTCATCCCACAGATGAGCCGGGGCGGTGACCAGCGACAGCACCGGCAGACCGGCACTTTCACCCACCAGGTAGGTGGCCGTGGTCACGGTACTCACCGGCACACCGTCGTCCAGTGCCACCGCCCGCAGCACCGTCGTCTCCGTCACCGCCAGGGGTGCCGTGTATTCTTGCCCTTCCACCGTCGGATCGGATCCATCCAGCGTGTAATACACCACGCTTCCTGGTACCGGCGTATAGAGCTGCACCGTCACCGGGCCGGTGAAGAGCCCACTACCCGGCGTGACTATCACCGATGGTGCGCCCGGCGGCGCCCGCAGGCGGTGCCGGGTCGTATTGGCCGCACCGGGTGTCGGGAAGGAGAAAGCCACCCATTGGTCGGATACTGTCCTCAGCCGTCCGAGCGAGACATCCGTCTCCTGTGCCCCAAACGTCACCTCATCTACTAGCTGTCCGTCCGGACCGAACAAACCCACATAGTCTCCGGCGCGGCTCAACCGGAAGCTCGCGTGCCAACCATCCGGAGCTACTCGGTCTAGGCCGGAGGCCCACACCAGCAGAAAGGCCTCCGACGCCAGCGCGGCGGCCGGCAAGGACCACTTGGCCGGCGTGTCGGGATCGTCGGTGAGGGTGTAGCCGATCAGGGGGATGGGCATGTCCGTGGGGTTGTGCAACTCGATCCAGTCGGAGTAACCACCCTGGTCATCGAGCGCCGTGCGCGTATTCGCCGCCATGACCTCGGTGATGAGGATGCCCGGCGTGGATGCCTGTGCCGCCAGTGGGCCGATAGTCAACAGGAGCAGGAGCAACCCCAGCACAAGAGCTTGACAAAGGAGGATCAGCCGACACGTGGGGACATCTTCACTACCAGTCATACATGGATGGCCCTAGAGCCTGTCCGCCATCAAGAGAAGATGGCTCCGAGGCTAACGGTCCGCTCATGAACAGTTAATCATACCCAATCGGGTATTTTGTAGAGCCTAGGGGTCGTCGTAGCCTTCGGGGACGGGATCGCCACGCTCTTGCCAGAGGTCGCGGACGACGGCGTACACGACGCTGGCGGGGAAGCCACGGCGGGTGAGGAAGCCGCCCAGCCGGCGAGCGAAGGTCTCGAAGTCGGCGCGGGCGAGGCGGGCCAGCCGCGGCGCGGCCGCGCGGCGAGCCTGGGCGTAGGAATCGCCGGCTGCCGACGCCACCGCCTGCTCGGCCACGTGACCGGCAATGCCGTGCTGGCGTAGCTCGCGCTGCAATAGAGCGGCACCGCGAGGGCTGGTTCGCTGGCGAGTTTCGACCCAGCGCTGTGCGAACGCGGCGTCATCAAGGTAGCGCAGCTCTTTGAGCCGGGCGATGACCCGCTCGACAATTGCCGGGGGATAGTCCCGGCGCAGGAGCCGCGTGCGTAGCTCGGCCACGCTGCGGGCGCGCTGGCCGATGAGCCGTAGCGCAGCCGCCATGGCCGCCTCGCGTTCCTCGGCACCCGCCAGCGTGGCTAGGGCGTCGGCCGAGAGGTACTGCCCCGGATTGAGCTGCTGCGCGGCGGCCGCGAACGCGCTGATTTCGCGGGCTAGGCGACCGTCCAAGTAAAGCTGTAAGCGGCCGGCTTTGCCCGGAACCGCTATCAGCGCGGTGATCGTGCCCTCGGCAGGTGTGTCGGTCATAGTGGCTTGTCGGCAGTCACACGCTCGCCAGCACCGCGCGCAGGTGGCGAAAGCGTCGCCACACCTCTACCGGCGTGGGGACCGGTTCTATCCACGCGCTCACGTCGTTCCACGTTGCGGTGCGCTGGCTCTGGATTTGCCGCCGCTCGGTGGCCAGTTCCCGCCAGCGGCGCAGGGCGGCCCAACGACCGCGCACGCCGCTGGCGTCTTGGCGGGCAAGCAGCGCTAGGAGCGTCGCCGCGAGGTCGTAGCCGACGATCGCGCCGCCATAGCGCAGCAAGGGGCGGCCCGGCAGACAGCGGACGAGTACGGCGAGCTTGTTGCGCCCCAGGTGCCACAGCTTGAACGGCGAGCCTTCACCCGCGCTGGCCGAATGGAGATGACGTACCACCGCCGCCGGTACGTACACGCACTGCCACTGCCGGAGGCGGGCACGCCAGGCGAGATCAACATCCTCCAGGTACATGAAAAACGACTCGGCAAAGAGGCCCACGTCATCGAGCATCGCGCGGCGATAGAGCGCCGCGCCGGCCGAGGCGCCAAAGACTTCCGTCGCCGGACCGGGTGGATGACGCGCCGCGCCTACTTCGCGGTCCCAGGCGATGCCGGCCCGGTCGAGGGCGATGCCGGCGGAGTTGACGACTTCGGGCCGGCTGGCAAAGACTAGCTGGGCGGCGCAACTGCCGATGCTCGGATCGGATTCAGCGGCCGCGACGAGCGCCGCCAAGCAGTCCGGCTCGGGCCAGGCGTCGTTGTTCAGCGTGGCTATGAACGGCGCCTGAGACTCGCGGATGGCTAGATTGTTCCCGGCGGCAAAGCCCAGATTGCGCTCGCTGGCCAGAATCCGCAGGGGCGGCGCCGTCGGCGAGGCGGCCATGGTGGCAGAGAGGCGCCGGAGCCAGGCCAGGCTGCCGTCGCTGGAGCCGTTGTCAACGACGATGACCTCATACGGTACGCCGCGCTGCGCGAGCACCGGCGGCAAGCAGCGGCGCAACAGAGGCAGGCCGTTCCAATTCACGACGACGACGGTGACGAGCGGAGTCATGGTGATCGAGCCGTAGGGTACAATCGCCTCAGTAGCAGGGAGTAACGACATTGGCAGCATCAGAGCCGGACAGCGAACTCGCGCACCTCGGCCCGATAGCCCGGATGATGATAGCCGTTGCCGGCCATGCGATCACCAGCCATATCCAGGTTCGGGCCTTGGTCGAGCTGCTCATCAGTCAGGGTATCGTGGATCGTGAGGCGCTGGAAGCCCAATACAGCCTCATGCGGATACACGAGCTGGAAGCGACGATTGACGAGTGGTTTCCGCCCGATATTGCCGCTCACCTGAAGGAGGCTATCCAAGAGGGTGAGCCGGACGGGACCGCGGCAGGTGAGCAGCCCGCCGGCAACAACGGTAGCGACATCGCAGCCGACAGCTAGACGGGTAGCCGTCCGGGTTGTCGGCTCGTTCCAGCATTGGAGCGTGACCGGAGGCCTCCGGTCGGCAGCAGTCCGACGCCGCAGCGTGCTACAATCGCCCGGTTCGGGCGTCTGCTATGGTGCCGGGCCGGTTGCTGCCCACGCTAACAAGGCAAGCTCCTGTGCGTTTCCTGTCAGCCACCATCAATGTCCTGCGTGAGACCTGGGCGTACCGCGATCTGTTGCGGAACCTCGTGGTGCGCGACCTGAAGACTCGCTACAAGCGGTCGGTGCTGGGGTTTGCCTGGTCGTTTCTCAATCCCCTGTTCATGGTGATGATCTTCACGGTGGTCTTCACCGTGATCGCCAGAGCGCAGAACGTCCCGAACTACCCATTGTTCGCCTTGTGCGGCCTGTTGGCGTGGAACTTCCTCGCCGGATCGGTCTCCGGGGCAGCGCGCAGCATCGTCGGCAACGCGCATCTGATTGACAAGGTGTACTTCCCGCGCGAGCTACTGCCGATCTCGGTCGTATTCTCCAACCTGATCAACTTTATCTTGAGCCTCATCGTCTTCTTTGTCTTGCTGCTGCTGTTTCGAGTCCCGCTGTCCTGGTGGGTTCTGAGCCTCCCAATAATCATCGCCGTGCAGTTCGTGCTCGTCGTCGGTCTGGCATTGATCGTGGCGGCGCTCAACGTGTTCTACCGCGACGTCGAGCACGTGCTGGACGTGGGGCTTTTGGCGTGGTTCTTCTTGACGCCGATTTTCTGGCAGTTGGAGCTACTGCCCAACAAGCTCCCATTGCCGTGGGGCGGCGGCATAGACATCTGGCTGCTGGAGTACCGTCTGAACCCGATGGCATCGCTCGTCACGGACTATCGCTATATTCTGCTCTACGACTACGGCATTATCCGGCACACCGTTGTACCTCTCGCCATCGGGCTGGTCTGTCTGGTGGCGGGGTGGTATTTCTTCCGCCGCAACGCCCATCGCTTTGCCGAGGAGATCTGACACACTGACGAATCGCTGATGGGTTGGCCCTCGCACCTGGCCCATCCCCCGAAAACGCATGGATACTGTCACCCTCTCGAACGTCTCCAAGTCGTTCACCATCCGGCACGAGCAGAGCCGCACCTTGCAAGAAACCGTGCTCGGTTTCCTGCTCCAGCGGCGCGAGGCCCCGGAGGAGTTCTGGGCGCTGCGCGAGGTCTCCTTTCGCGCCGCGCGGGGCCAAACGCTGGGTATCGTCGGCCAGAACGGATCGGGCAAGAGCACGATCCTGAAGCTCATTGCGGGGACGCTGCGCCCTACATCCGGCACCGTGCAGACCAACGGACGAGTCTTCGCGCTGCTGGAGCTAGGCGCCGGCTTCCACCCCGATCTGACAGGACGCGAGAACATCTTTCTGAACGGATCGTTCCTGGGGTTGAGTCGTCGGGAGATGGCGCGGCACTACGATTCCATCCTGCGCTTTGCCGAGTTGGAAACTTTTATTGACACGCCGCTCAAACACTATTCCTCGGGGATGCAGATGAGGCTCGGGTTCGCCATCGCGGCGCACGTTGACCCCGACATCGTGGTGATTGACGAGGTGCTGGCCGTTGGGGATGCCTCATTTCGCCAGAAGTGCTTTGCCACGCTGTCCGACTTCAAGCGCGAGGGGAAGACGATCATCTTCGTCTCGCACGACGCGGTGGCCGTGCGGCGCTTCTGCGACGAGGCGCTCTGGATCGAGGCGGGTCGCGTGCGCGAGATCGGCGATCCCGAACGGGTGACACGGGCCTATCTGGCCGAGGCGCAAGCCGGCCGGCGGAACAGCGGGATCAGCACCGACCGCGACCACACCGTCACGGAGGCCGATGCTGCGCCGCCGATCTCGCTCCGGCTGGTGGAGACGATTGATCCATCCGGTAAGCCGACGACCCATTTCTTTCCCGGTGTGCCGGTGACGGTGCGACTGTCGTATCGGGCGCGTGTGGACTGTGAGGACGTGACCTTTGCGGTGGGCCTGCATCGCCCGGACGGGAGTGCGCTGCACACGGTCACGACCCGCGCGCAAGGCGGACTGACGGTGCCGGCGGGAGAGGGCGAAGTGCTGTGCAACCTGGGCGTGCTGCCGCTCGGACCGGGCGAGTACTCGGTCTCCGGCGGCGTGTGGCTGGGCGCCGACTGGCGCGGGACCGGCGAGCGCCGCTTTCGCGCTACCCGCTTTGCCCTGGAGCCGCGCCACGCGCCCGGCACGACATTGCTGGCGCTGGCGCCACGCTGGCTACGCCTGCCCGACGCGCCGCAGGAGAACAAGCCGCCCGCAGTTGACGATATTCCCGTGTGCTGGCAACCGCCGCCAGCGCGCGTAGTGATGGGAGAGGGAGAAGAGCCGTTCTTGGGTCACGGCTGGTACCCAACGGAAGACTGGCCGCCGCCGGTGCGCTGGATGGGGATGTCAGCGTCGGTCTTTCTTACCCAAGACGACCTCGCGCAAAGTGTCGGGATTGCCATTGTCCGGCCGCATCACGGGCCGCGCCCGGCGACGGGGCGCGTGCTGGTGGATGATCGGGTGGCGGGGACGTTTATGCTCGCGTCGCCGGGGCTGGAGCGGTTCAGCTATCCCGTGCCGGGAGTAGCGGCGCCGCGCCCGGTCGAAGTGAAGATCGAGGTGGACGAGCCGCTGGTGCCGGCCGACCTCGGTCTCGGCGACGATACGCGCGCCTTGGGTGTCGCAGTGCAGGAGGTATGGTTCGAGTGACCGCCAGCAACCCGGCCCCCTACGTCTCGGTCTTTGTGCTCAACTACAACGGGCTGGAGGTGCTGCCGGCGTGCCTGGAGGCACTGCGCCACACCGACTACCCGCAGGACCGCTGGCAGGCGGTTGTGCTTGATAACGGGTCGCGGGACGGCTCCGCCGAGCGAGCCGAGCGGGCGCATCCTTGGCTGGAGGTGCGGCGGCTGGGCCGTAATCTCGGCTTCGCGGCCGGTAACAACGCCGGACTCCAGTCGGCGCCGGGACCCTACGCGGCGCTGCTGAACTCCGATACCGAGGTGGAGCCGGGGTGGCTCACGGCGCTCGTGCAGGATGCCGAGGCCCACCCGGAAGCCGGCGCTTACACCGCCAAGCTCCTGTTTCGGCACCGCCGTCTGCCGGTGCGGCTGCAAACGGCCGGGTTCGTCCCGGCGCACGCCGGGGCCGGCGACACGCGGCTGTTGGGGCTGCAAGTGCAGGATGCGACATCGCTCGTCGGTGGTCAGCGCGTCGCGGCCCACTGGGGAACGGGCTGCTTTGCGCCGGAAACCGGCCCCTACGGCCCCTTCCGCTGGACAAGCGGCGCCGGCACGCTGGAGGTCGCTGCCGAGCCGGGTGAGCAGACGGAGCTTTACTTGCGTCTGGCCGCCCCCCGCCTGGACGATGCGACCGTGCCGTTCTCAGTGATGGTCGGCGACGAAACGGTCGCGCGGAGCAGCGCCGGGGCCACCTTCTCCGACTACCACGTCTCCCTGCCGGGGGCGCTGACAACCGCCGCGCGGCCGATTATCCAGAACGCCGGGACGCTGCTGTTGGCGAACGGCGCCGGCCGTGACCGGGGTACCGTACTACGCCACGGCCAGCCGGCCTACGAGCCGGACGAGGGGCAATACGACGAGCCGGAGGAGGTCTTCGGCTTTTGCGGCGCAGCCTGTCTGCTCCGGAAAAGTGCCTTGGACGAGGTGGGCTACTTCGATCCGAGCTTCTTTCTCTACTATGAGGACCTCGATCTGAGCTGGCGACTACGGCTGCGCGGCTGGACGGTCCGGTACGTGCCGCAATCGGTCGTATGGCACTCCCACGCGGCCACGAGCGGCGAGTGGTCGCCGCTCTTTACCTACTATGTGGACCGCAACCGTCCGTTGATGCTCGCCAAGAACGGGCCGCGGCGGCTGGCTGTCCGGGAGCTGGCCCGCTATATGGCCGACGCCGGACTCACCGCTCTGCGACTGGTGCGAGCTATCGGTACCCGGCAGGACGGCGGCGCGGCGGCGCGGCGGCTGTGGCTGCAAACTCGCGTGTTAGCATCGTGGACTCGGGCCGTACCGCGGGCGTGGCGGCAGCGGCGCACGATTCAGGCCGGGCGCACGGTGGACGACGCCACGCTACGCCGGTGGCTGGTGCGAGAATAGCGGTGATCGGCCAACAACGACAGTCGACCACCTAGTCACTTCCTCATGGTGTTATTGCGATGGCCGAGCAAGAGGCCCTATCGAAACCTGTCGCGTTCACTTTCCATGCGTACCAAAGGATGCAGGAACGTGGAACTCAAGAGGAAGACGTCCGCGAAGCAATACGACATGGTCAGCGGGAATCCGCCCGGCGCGGACTGTATCTCTACCGTCTGAACCTAGAGTACAATCGAGAGTGGGACGGCCAGTACTACGCTGTGCAGCAGGTGGCACCGGTTGTAGACGAGGAGAAGGACAGATTCGTAGTCGTGACCGTATATACGTTCTACTTTTGAGGGGAGCACAGTTGTGAAGATCACCTACGATAAGGCGGCGGACGCGCTCTACTTCCGCCTACTAGAAGGGGACTACCAGTGTCGTGTCGTCCGGCTTAACGATGACATCGCCTTGGACTTCGCCGCCGGGGAAAAGCTTGTGGGTATCGAGATACTCCATGCCAGCCAACTCTTCGAGCAGCCCGAAAATCCGGTGATCGCGTTACAGGACCTGATTCCCCGCATGGTCGCGGCATAGGGACTTCCGAGCATCGTGAAGGTCGGCATCTATAACCAGTGGCTGCACACGATGGGTGGCGGCGAGCGCCACATGGGCAAGGCGGCGGAGGTCTTGGCCAGCCTCGGCCACGCGGTCGAGTTCATCACCCATCGCCCGGTAAGCCGTGACGCGCTGGCGCGGAAGCTGAATCTGAATCTCGACGGCGTGGGTACCCGCGTGGTGCCGCTGCTGCCCTGGAATCAGCTTGCTGACTACTCTGCCGATTACGATCTCTTCATCAACGGATCGTTTCTCTCGGTCGTGCCCTCGCGGGCGCGGTGGAGCGTGCTGTTCATACTCTTCCCGTTCCCACTCGACACCTCACCCCAGGGCCAGTTCAAGCGCTGGCTGGCGGGCCATCTGCGCCGCGAGCTGCTGATTCCCAAGTACGTCGAGGGCTTTTTCGGACCGGAGGAGCTGGGCGGCAGTCGCTTTCGCTGGACCGCCGGCGAGGGGGAGGTCATCCTGCCGGCCCTGCGGCGCGGCCGGCCGTGCCCGGTGCGCCTGGTCCTGGGCAGCTTCCGGCCAGCGGGCGCGCCGCCGGTGCCGGTGCAGGTCTACGCGCAATGCGGCATGGAATCGGCGCGGCACTGGCAGCTGATTGGCGAGTTCCAGGTGGCCACGACGCCGGGGAATTATGTCACGTTGGACTGTACCGCTCCGGCCGAGGCCACAACTTCCGGCCAACTCCGGCTGCGGGTCGACTCGCCGACATTTCGACCGCACGAAGCGCTCGACGATCCCGACGACTTCCGCGACGCGGGCGTGGCCGTGGCGCGGGTGATGGTGCCACATCCGCGCCACTGGCTCTACGAGCTGGTGTTCGAGCGGCTGGTGCCGGAGCTCGGGGCACGGCTGCACGGCCTGCCGGACCTGCGGGCAATGACCTACATCCGGACCTACGACTTGATCCTGCCGATCTCGGAGTTTTCGCAGCACTGGCTCCAGCGATACTGGGGATTGCCGGGACAGATTCTCTATCCGCCGGTCTACGTTGACGACGTGGTGGAGCGGCCGAAACGACCACTCATTCTCGGCGTTGGACGCTTCTTCGACCGCAGCCACAACAAGCGTCACGACATACTCATTCGCGCTTTTCAGAAACTGAGTCGGCAGGTCCCGGAAGATTGGGAGCTCCATTTGGTCGGCTCCATCGAGCCGGGGCGCCAGCACGCTCGCTACTTCGAGCGGCTGCAACGCATGGCGCGGGGCTGGCCGATCCACTTTCACGTGGATCTGCCATTTGCGGAGCTGCGGAAGCTGTACGAGGAGGCCTCGCTTTACTGGCATGCGACCGGCTACGGCGAGCGCGAGGACCGCAACCCGATCCGCTTCGAGCACTTCGGCATTACGCCGGTCGAGGCGATGGCCACGGGCTGTATTCCGGGGGTGCTGGCCAAGGGCGCGCTGACAGAGACGGTCGAGGATGGGAAGAGCGGGTTTCTGTGGCGCAGCATTGGCGAACTGGTCAGACGGTCCCGCGAGATCATAGACGACCCGGCGCTGGCAGCGCGCCTGCGAGCCGGGTCCAAAGCGCGTGCGACGACGTTCAGCGACGATGCCTTTCGCTCGCGCCTGATTGCACTGCTCGACGAACTGACGGACGGCGCCGTTTCGACGAGCGGCTCGTGACCAGTGACCTCCGGCCTCTGCCGGCGAGCCATAGCACCGCAGCCGCCAGCACGACACCGACTGCTGACAATGCAGCGCCCAGCCAAAGCGAGCGCGGTCGGAAGTCGAAGGTAATCTGGTGCGGCCCCGGCGGGACGGCGACGGCGCGGAACAGCCCGTCGGCCGGGTAGATCGGCGTAGGCTGGCCGTCCAGGCGGGCTTCCCAGCCCGGATAGAACGCATCGGCGAGCACCAGCCAGCCGGCAGCGGGGGCATCCACCCGCAAGACGATGCGCGTCGGCGAGTCCTGCTGCCACTGCACCACCGCCTCAGCCGCGCTCCCGCCCGCGGCCATGTCTCCCGAAACCGCTGCCACCGCCGCCGGAGGCGCCTCGATGAAGGTTGTCGCGCGGCTGTCGGCCCCGGCCGCGCGTACTCCGGCCAACGCCGTGTCCGCGTCGGCTACCGGCTGCGCCGCCGGGACCCACCGGGCGCGCGGCACGCTGGCGGCACGCTCGTACACCTGCATGCCCGATGTTGCCTGGTTGGCGGCACCTACCCCCCGGCCCCCTCCCTGAAGGGAAGGGGTGTCATCGAGGTGTGCAATTGCCTCCTCATCCAGCCACACCGCCTCGACGTGGACCATGGCCCTCGTCTCCGTAGGCAGCGCGCGGGCGGCGATCCGCTCGATCCGCAGGATGTCCGGCAGCCGCAGCGTGGCGACGTACTGGAACACCGTGACGTTGCCAGCCTCGACCGAGAGCAGCCGCGTGCGCCGGACCACCGGCGCTTGCCGATGCTGTACGGTGGTCGCCACGTCAGGACGCCCATAGGCCCATTCCGCTGTGTCCACGCCGGCGCGCAGGACCATTGTGTGGCGGACAGGCGCGCCGCCGGGAGCAACGGGGCGTCCGATCACCTCGACCTCGGCGACGGGCGTGTTGTCCGGTACCGCGGTGGCCTCGCCGAGGAAGGTCACGAGCCGCACCACACGAGCCGGTGGCCTTTCTGCCGGTTGCATTAACACGACCGGCTGGCCGTCGGTCGGTAGCGCCCGCTCGATGACGTAGGGCTGCCCATAGACCTGCCAGCGCGGCGCCGCGGACAGGACCCAGCGCACCGCCAGATGGTCCAGCAACGGCGAGCGGAGGTTTCCAAATAGCCCCCAGTGGGTGTCCGGCTCGGCCTCGTTCGCTGCCGCCGCGTAGGCAGTGTAGCGGCGGAGCAGCAGCGGACCATACGCCTGGGCGTCGCGTAACCCCACCAGACCGGGCATGTTGGGGGGAAGCTGCGCCGTTCGGACGTGCTGGGGGAAGGCGTTGAGGAAATGCGAGTCGCCGTGTATTGCGAACCCCAGCACGCGATAGGCCGGGTCTCCCTGCGGCAGCGACGGTCGCGGCGGGGGGAGCCACGCGGCGGGCGGCACCGTGGATAGCCGCTGGTGGCCGTGCCACACTAGCAAGTCCAGGATCACCAGCACGGCAAGGGCAAGCGGGAGGGTTTTTGCCACAAAGAGCACGGAGACTGAGACGGGACTGCGGCGGAGGCGAGCAAACCGGGGCCACGGACCACAAGCGGCGAGCCAGAGCGCCGCCGCCGCCAGTCCGAAGCCGACAAGATGTACCGCCTGAATGGGTGCCAGATACGGTCCATCGGCAAACCGGCCCACATTAGTCAGGAAGCGCCGGAACGGATCGTAGCCATCGGACCACCATACCAGCAGCCCCAGCAGCACCGGGGCCGTGCTCGCCAGCACCGCGACACGCCAGGTGACGCTTGTGGCGCGATCCACCCCCCGCCCGGCGAGCAGGGCGAGGCCGCAGACGACGAGCAAGGCACAGCGCGACGGTACGTGGATCACCTGGAAGCCGGGCAGCCACTCGTAGAGGAGGCCGAATAGCGGGAAGCGCGGGCCCGTCCCGAGGCACCACATCAGCGCCGTGCCGAGCAGCAGGCCGGCGGAGAGCAGGCGCCGGTTCAGGGGTGCCAATGCACCGACCAGCGCCAGCCCGAGCACCACCACGCTGCTATAGAACTGGTTGCTTTCTTGTACACCAGTGCCGCCGGCGGCTCCAAAGACCGAGAGCACCGTCACATAGTCGGCCCGTGCGGCCTCGGCCAGCGTGCGGCTTTCGGCGTAGTGCGTCTGGGCAATGAACTCCAGGGCCGGGACGACGATCAAGGCGCTCAGAAGTGCCGTGAGTACGGCCGCCAATAGCCCAACTGCGATTCGGTGCCCGGATACGGCGAGCGCAGCGCGCGCGGGCCAGGGAACACTGGCCGCCGGCCACAGGTCACGGGCCAGGCGCCACAGCCCCATCGCGGCCAGCGCCAGGATCGTTAGGGCCGAGCCGGGGGGCCAGCCGGCCGATAGCTGGATCACCAGGAGTACGGCCACGACGACGCAGCGGCCAATCGCTCCCGGCCGGTCGAGGCAGCGGTGCCAGGCGAGCAGCACCCATGGTAGCCAGGCCGTCGCCAAGGGCGCTGGCAGGGTGCCGGCGAGGCCGCCGGTGGCAAAGGGGCCGCCGGCGTACACCGCCGCCGCAACGAAGGCACCGGGGAGACCAGTCCCCAGCGCGCGACGAGCGCACCAGTACATCCCGGCCGCTGCCCAGGCCAGATGGGCAATGAGCAGCAGCCGGATAGCGTCGGCCGTGCTCAGGACCAGCAGTGCGAGCCAACTCGGCAGATACCAGCCGGCGGTGCCGGGATCGGCCAGAAAGGGAACCCCGGCGCCGACGTAGGGGGTCCAGAGCGGCAGCCGGCCGGCGGTGAGTTCCCGCTGCAGGAACGTAGCGTTGGGGGCGAACTGGAGCAGGAGATCGAGATTTCCCGGCAGGCGGCCGACGATCACCGGCCAGGTAGCCCAGACCAGCAGGAGGCCGAGACCGAGGGCGGCGGTGAGGTGGGGTGAAGGCCGTTTCGTTACCACTGCGCTGACAGAGCGTACCGCGCGGGAGACGAGTGGATCGGCATGGAGATTCCCGTTTTCACGGGAATGACGGGGGAGTGGTGGTCGATAATCGCTGGTCACTGGTCACTGGCCCCTGGCTACCGGCCGGCGAGGGCCTGTTCGTAGTGGGCGCGGGTCCGCCGCGCAATCTCCGGCCACGACAAGCGCCGCGCATAGGCCCACGCTCCCTCCGATAGCCGGGCACGCCGATCGGGGTCGCGCCGCAGTTCCGCAATAGCGTCGGCCAGCGCCAGCGCATCGGCCGCCGGCACGTACCAGATGGCCTCCCCATGGGCCAGGGGCCAGTGGTCGGTGCCGGCCGCCGGAGACTGACCGCTGATGACCGGACACGGCGGGGCCACCGTGATCGTGGGTACGCCGTGCGCTAGGCAGCCCAGCAACGACGTGCGCCGCTGGGAGGCACCATCGAGAAAGGGGAGCGCGGCCACGTCCGTACAGCGGAGCCACGCCGCCAAGGCCTCCGGCCGCTGAAATCCGGTCCAGTGGACATAGGGCTGGAGGCGCAGCCGCTCGATGAGCACCATTACCTCGGCGAGATAGCGCACGTTTTCCGTATCGCTCGAACCGACTTGCTCGCCAATCATCAGCACACGGACGTCAAGCCCCTGGGAGAGCAGCCGGGCAAGGGCGCGGACGAGCACGTCAACCCCTTTGCTGCGATTGATAAAGCCGATATGCCCAACGACAAGGGTATCCGTCGTGGCTCCAATGCGTGCCCGCCACAGATCGCGGTCAAACCCGACCGGGGGCGGCGCATCGAGATTATTCCCAACGGCGATATGGGCCAGAGTAGCCGGCGCGGCGGGCCGGCTGCGGAACACGAGCCTGGCGCCGCGGGTATGCCAGCGCCACAGCAACGGAACGTCCTCGGCAGCGACGGCAATCACCGCGTCGCTGCGGTTGGCCAGCAACCGCACCATTAGCTGCCGCAACGGACCGGACTTCGGGAACAGGTAAGGTACTCGCAGGTCGTGGAACGTCGTAACGACCTTCAGGTGCGGCAGGCTGCGGTGCAGAGCCAGCGGCAAGAGGTTAATCGTGGCGCGTAGCTCGTAGGCAGCCGGCTGGTACTGGATGTGGACGAGGTCCCAGCGCTGCCGCTGTGCCAATTGCGCTACCAGGCGCCAGATGGACCGGTCCCAGCGCCGGACGCGGGGGAGCACCGAGGGGTCCTGCGGCTCGGTCGCGGCGCGCTGGCTGGTGAGCACCGACGGCACCACGTCGAGAGCACGCAGTGCTCCCACCAGCCGCTGCGTGTAGTCGGCGACACCTCCCCGCAACGGCGGGTACTCGCCGGTAATCATCCCCACACGCACCATGACGGCCCTTCACTCCCTCGTTGTCGAGACCGATGTAGCCCCCGGCCGGTCGCGCTCCGGTGCGAGCGGCGAGCGGCCGGAGACGTGCCAAATCAGCATCGGCCACAGGATTGCCAGGCGTCGCGCGTGGCGGCGGGCGGGCGAGACGGTGACGGGCGGTCGAGACACACCCCGCAGCAGCCACTTGAGCGCCTGCTCGACCAACTGAACGACCACCGTCAGCGCAATAAAGCCGCGCAGCGTGACCACGGCGCCGGTGCCCCACCACTTACGGACGAATTGATACTTGCTCTGGTGAAAGTAGAAGTCCCGCGCCAGCAGGTTCTGGTCGGCGCTTTGGCTGCCGTGGTGTATGACCCGTGCTTCCGGTGTATAGCGCATCTCCCAGCCGGCGCGATGCAAGCGCAGCGCGGCGTCAAGCTCCTCGAAATACATAAAGAAGCGTGTGTCGAAACCGCCCATTTGGGTAAACGGGATGCGCCGGACCAGCCAGCATGCGCCCTCCGCCCAATCTACGGCGCGCGGCAGGGCGTGCGACCGATCTTCCTCATAGTAACCGCGCAGCAAAGGGTAACCCGGCCACCACCACTGCACCACTGTACTCTCGACAAACAGGGTGGCGAGGCGCGGAAAGCGCCGCAGCGACCGTTGCGGCCGGGCGTCACCGTCAACCAGCATCGGGACGGCCACGGCCGCCGCCGGGTGGTCGCGCAGACAGGCCAGGAGGGCCGCCAGGGCACCGGGGAGTAGCTCGGCGTCGGGGTTGATGAATAGGAGCCGTTCTCCACGCGCTACCGCCATCCCCTGCCGGCAGCCGGCCGTGAAGCCCTCGTTGCGTGGCGCCTCAATGAGGTACACGTGAGGAAATGCAGCGCGGACCATGGCGGCGCTCCCGTCGTGGGAGGCGTTGTCCACGACGATGATCTCACCGGCGGTACCACTGCGCTCGTACTCGGCGGTGATGGAGTGCAGGCAACGAGCGAGCTGCGGCGCTACGTTGTAGCTCACCACAATCGCAGAGCACTCCGGGCGATCCAAGACTCCCCCTTGACCCGTCACATCGGCCGCTACCTCATCGGCGCGTCGCCAGTCGGGCGCGGCTGGCGCTGCCGCTGGAGCTGCCACAGGTGGCGGTACGTCACAAACGTAAACCAGCTCAGGGCCAAGCTCAACTGCAACCCCAATAGCCCATCGCGGTGGCCTTGCAACTCCCAGTAGCGCCGGCGTAGCTCCCGCAACGGTTGGAGAATGAGACTGTGCGGTTTCGGCCGGATGCCCTCGCCTTGCAGCCGCTCGGCCTCCAACCGCGCGTAGCGGCGCTGCTTGGCCCAGAACTGTCCCCAAGAGCTGTAGTTCAGGTGGACCAGCGGGGGGGCAAGTCTGCCGGCCTCGCCGGCAAGCTGCACCAACTCATGTACCGGGCGGTCGGGATCGTAGCGACCGCAGGACCGACGGAAGAGGCGGAGTTGGTAGTCGGGGTACCAGCCGGCATGGCGGATCCACCGCCCCAGGATCACGTTCTGGCGAGGGATCCAATAGCCGACCGGCGGCCGGTCGTCGGTGGCCGGTGGCCGGTGGCCGGTAAGCACGGCTCGGATCGCCTGCGCCAGGTCGAGCGTCACGCGCTCGTCAACGTCAACGAACAGCACCCAGTCGGTCGTCGCCTGATCGAGGGCGTAGTTGCGCTGCTCCGGCCAGTTGGTGAAGGGCCGTGAGAGCACCCGTGCCCCATGCGCCGCGGCCAACGCGGGAATGTCTTCGTCGTCGCCGGAGTGGATGACCAGCCGGTGATCGGCCCACTGCACGGCACGCAAGCAGGGGACGATATGGGCGGCCTCGTTGTAGGTCAGGATGATGGCCGTCAGTGGCTCGCTCATGCGCCCTAGCCCTTATAAACGGATCACCGCGCGGTACGCAGCCGCTTCCTCACGTAGCTTACATCGCTGCGTGGCCGTGGCTGCACCGACGGTGGAGAGCAGCAAGGTAACGACCTTGCTGGCGGCACCAAGACGCACCAACCAGCGCAACACCCCCTGCTGCCAGCCGGGGCGGTGCTTGGCGTAGAGCCGGTAGCGGCTGCGGTAGAGCTGGACCAGCATCGGGCCGCGACGTTGGCGCGTGCTTTGCGCCTCGTGATGGACGGCCAGTACCACCGGGCAGTGGACAACGTGCCAACCGGCTTGCTTGAACCGCCAGCACCAATCCACCTCCTCACAGTAGAGGAAGAACGATTCGTCAAGCAGGCCAACCGCCGGGAGGGCAGCGCGTCGCACCGTCATGCAGGCTCCCAAGGGGTGGTCTATGGCGAACGCACAATGGTAGTCGTCAACCGGAAAGCGCCCGTTCAGACGGGAGTTGGCGAGGCGGTGATTAATTGGATAGAACTCCAAGAAGGCCATCGGGAGGGAGGGAAAGCGAAACGCCGAATGCTGAAACCGCCCGTCTTGGTAGCTGAGGCGCGCCCCGGCCACGCCGACTTGCGGGCGGGCGTCGAAAAAGGCCACCACACGCGGCAGCGAGCCCCGGCGTAGCTCCGCATCGGGATTGAGCAGCATGACGTATCGCCCCTGTGCCTGCCGCAAGGCTTGGTTGGTCGCAGCCGCAAAGCCGTGGTTGTCACTATTAGCGATCAGCCGGACCGTCGGAAACGCGCGACGTACCATGTCGGCACTGCCGTCGCTCGACGCATTGTCCACGACGTAGACTTCGGTGCGCGGGGGCGCATCGGCCAGCACGCTCCGCACGCACCGGGCCAGCAGTGCAACGGTGTTATAACTGACGATGACCACGGAGAGCGGCGGTATGCATTCGCCCGGATCACCGGCCGCCGCGCAGGCACCGACCGGGGAGGTTTCTACCGGCCGCTGGTCACTGGTCACTGGTCACTGGACTCCGGCATAGTGCAGTAGGGGTAATCCGGCGCGAGGTGGTGGGACTAGTTCCCAATCGCGCCATTCTACCAGGGAGTCGGGGCGCACTCGCTCGGTTCATAGGGGAGCATCCAACCTTGACCGGAGACGGCATGAATACCAAGACACCACCCCAGGCAGACCGGGCCCCGGTCTCCGGCGTGGTGCTCGCGGCGGGAGAATCGCGGCGGATGGGGCAACTGAAGGCACTCCTGCCCTGGGGACCGCCCGATGATCCCACCGCGCCACCGATCCTCGTCGCGCAGGTGCGGGCACTGCGGGAAGCCGGCATCGGCCATCCCCGCGTCGTGCTCGGCCACGAGGCGGAGCAGTTACGGGCGGCGCTGGCGGAGCATGGCTGTCTGGCATACACAGAGGTCATCGTGAATGACGACTATCGGCTGGGACGGAGCACTTCCGTCATTGCGGGCGTCGCGGTCTGCCCGGTCGGCTGCGACATCCTGCTCATCAACGTGGACCAGCCGCGGCCGGCATGGCTGATCCGCCGGCTCCTAGCTGCCCGGCAGTCGGCGGAGGCACTCATTACCGTGCCGCACTACGAGGGACGGCCGGGACACCCGCCGATCTTCGCCGCTCGGCTCCGCGACGAGCTGCTGGCCGTCGAAGAGGCAACCGAGGGGCTACGGGCAGTGGTCCGGCGGCACCGGACCATGATCCAGCGTATCTCGTTTAACGATGCAGTGGTGCTGGTCAACCTCAACACCCCGGCCGACTACGCAGAGGCGCGGCAGCGAGTCTTCCCGGCTGATAGCGCGCCGACCTAGCAAAGCTGGCTACGGCGCCGGAGGCTTCCAGTGCCGCCTGTCGTCTGTTCGGTATCCCGAGAGAACGTCCCCGCCGGTTGCGCGCACGTTAATCCGCCCAGCAAGGTTATTTATGGTGTGCCATACAGGTTTGCCTAGGCGCCATCCGGTGGTCGGCAGCAGCACCGGAGTGGAGGGGTCATGGCCGGCATGTTGAGCGCCATGCTCGGCCTCTTCTCGGCGGACCTGGCGGTTGATCTCGGTACCGCCTCGACGCTCGTGCATGTCGAGGAGCAGGGGGTGGTGGTCTCCGAGCCGTCCGTCGTGGCCATAGATCGCTCCACCAACCAACCGCTGGCCGTGGGCGCCGAGGCCCGGCAAATGCTCGGTCGAGCGCCGAGCCACATCGCGGTCATCCGTCCGCTGCGGGACGGGGTCATCGCCGACTTCGATACGGTTGAGCTGATGCTGCAGCACTTCTTCCACAAGGCCCAAGAGCAGGTGGGAAGAAGCACGCGACCGCGGGTGGTGATCGGTATTCCCTCCGGGGTGACGGAGGTGGAGAAGCGCGCGGTACACGACGCCGCGCTGAACGCGGGGGCGCGAGAAGCCTATCTCATCGAAGAGCCGATGGCCGCAGCGATAGGCGCCGACTTGGCCATCCACGAACCGACCGGCAGCATGATCGTGGACATCGGTGGTGGCACGACGGAGGTGGCTGTCATCGCGCTGGGTGGCGTGGTACTCAGCCGCTCGCTCCGCGTCGGTGGCGATGAGATGGATACGCAAGTCATCCAGTACGCCCGGCAGGCCCACGACCTTTACATCGGCGAGCGGACGGCGGAAGCGACCAAGATCGCCGTCGGTTCGGCAGCGCAAGCGGGCGACAACCAGCGCACCACGATGCGCGGGCGCGATCTGATGACCGGCCTGCCCAAGTCCGTCGAGGTGGGTAGCCGCGAACTGCGGGCTGCCATTGCCGGCCCCATCAACCTCATCGTGGAGGCCGTGAAACTGTCACTGGAGGAAACACCTCCGGAGCTACTCGCCGACATCATGGAGCACGGGATTACACTCGCCGGCGGCGGGGCGCTACTGAACGGTATGGATCGCCGACTGGCCACGGATACCGATATTGCGGTGCATGTGGCGCGTGATCCGCTCCTCTGCGTCGTCCACGGTGCCGCCATCTGTCTGGAGGAGATGGACATTTATCGTCCTCTCTTCACCTCCGAGAGGGCCCCGCGCCTCCGTCTCTAACGACGGCCGTAGCCTATACTGAATAGTGAGGGGACCGTCGGCGCCGGACCGTCGCTGCGTCCTGAGCATACGGGCGGCAATACCGGCACGGAGGCCACTGTGGCATACTGCGGCCGGCGCGTATTCGGCTGGCCTTCGCTGCCAGGACGTGCGAGAAGCACCGCCAGGCACCCGCCAGGGGCGCTCCTCCGCGCCCCAAACCCCACAGAGCAGAACGAGAGACACCGTGAGGCGACCACTGGAAGCCCTCTTCTTCAGCCAGTCGGCCTTGCTCTGGCTGGGAGCAGTGGTAGTCCTCTGCGTTGCCGTCATCATTGCCGACCAGCGCCAGTGGCTGGTGTGGCCGCGCAACGTTGTGTCCGGCGTCCTCGCTCCCGTGCAGCAACGCCTAGCCACGGCGACGCGCGACGGGGTGCGGGCGATCACGCAGCGCGGGGAGGTCGGCCGGCTGCAAGCCGAGAACGAAGAGCTGCGAAGCATGGTGGACGCGCTGCGCCTGGAGTTGGTCCGGATGCACGCGGCCGAACTGGAAAATCAGCAACTCCGCCAGCAGCTGCGGTACGTGGAGTCCCACCGCCAGTTCACATTCGTCCCGGCGGAGGTGATTGGGCAGGACCGGAGCAATCTCCTGGGGCGCATCGTGGTAGATCAGGGCCGGACAGCGGGGATAGAGGTCGGGATGGTCGTCATGGCGCCAGCGGGACTCATCGGCCGCGTCATCGCGGTCGCGGACCACAGCGCCACCATTCTCCCGATCACGCAGCCGACCAGCGCGGTCAATGCCAAGGTCCTGGGAAGCGTCGGCGCCACCGGAATCGCTAACGGCACGGCTAACGGACGGCTGGTGCTGCGCTATCTCCCGCAGCACGAGGCTATCGAGGTTGGCGATACGGTCGTGACCAGTGGCTTGGGCGGGGCCTTTCCACGAGACGTGGCCATCGGCCGAGTGACGTTTGTCCGGTCCCGCGACATCGAGATGTTCCAAGAGGCCGAAGTCGAGCCACTGGTGGCAATGGTGGGGCTGGAACGAGTGCTCATCATGACCAACTTTTATCCACCTGGCCAGGAGCAGAGAACTGAGTAGACCTACCCCCCCCACCCCCTCCCTGAAGGGAAGGAGCTACAAGTCGTCGTGCGGACTCCACTTCCCTGGGAGGGATGGTCCGGGGATAGGCCCAAGGCTAGGAAAAGCAATGAGTAAGTCCGTATGGATCGGCGCCGGGGTGCTCCTGATCGCGGCACTGGTACAAGGGTCAATGCTGCCGTTCATCATCGGCAGCCGTGTACCCGTCAATCTGGTGCTGGTGCTGGTGATCGGCTGGGCGCTGCTGCGCGGGCTGAAGTCCGCGCTGATCTGGGCCGTGGTCGGCGGACTGTGGCTGGATCTGCTGTCCGGCGTGCCGTTGGGTACCGCCATGCTCGCGCTCAGTCTCGTCGCCTACGCCTGCACGATAGGCGTCATTCCTTGGCTCACGTCCACCGGGTTGATCGCGGTGGCCGTGACCGCGGGGGGAACCCTGCTCTACACGTTCAGCTACTTTTTCCTGCTCCGCACGCGGCAACTGGTCGGTGGTGAATCGTGGTTAGCCGTTTGGCAGTCACACGCCCTGCCGGCGGCGGTCACCAACGCCTTGGTGGCAATTCCGGTGTTCTGGCTGCTGGCCCGCTTTGCCGGCGGTGCCCCACTCCGGAGGTCGGCGCCATGAGGCTGTTGCGCGGACCGGAAGCTGACACGCGGCGAGTTGTCATGCTGCGCGGGGCAGCCCTGGCATCCTTCGGCGTGCTGGGGTATCAACTCTGGAATCTGCAAATCGCCAACGGGCCAGGCTACCGGCAGCGTGCCGAGCACAATCGCCTGCGCCAGATAACAACCAAGCCGCTGCGCGGCCTGGCCTACGACCGCAACGGGCACCAGCTCGTGCGAAACGTCCCCAACTTCAGCGTGGTGATTCGGCCGGCCGACTTGCCGGAGGGAGGACAGGCGCTCGACGATATGTTGCAGCGATTGAGCTTGGCTTTGGACCTCGGCACCGAGACGCTGGCCGAACGCATCGAGGCTGGGCGCGCACATCCCTATGAGCCGTTGCGGGTACAGTCATATATCGGGCGAAGAGCCGCGCTCATGCTAGAAGAACAGCGCCACCTCCTGCCCGGCGTCACCATCCTGCCCACACCGATTCGGCACTACCCCGACGGCGCGCTGTTGGGACACCTCATCGGCTACACCAGCCTGATCCCGGCCGATCGCCTTGAGAGTTTGTTGCTGCAGCAGTACGAGCGTGACGACGTGATCGGCCGGTCGGGGTTGGAAGCCGTTGCCGAGGCAGATCTACGCGGGAGTCCGGGGCGGATGCAGGTGGAGGTTGACGCCGTGGGGCGAACCGTCAACGTGCTCGACACGCTCGTCGAAGCGCAGCCGGGTCACACGGTTATTCTCACGGTGGATACGCGGTTGCAAGAGGCTGCCACGCGCTTCCTGCAACAGGCGCTCGATCGGACCGGCGCACTCAACGGCGCGGCCATTGCGATGGTGCCGCAGACGGGTGAAATCCTGGCGCTGGTGAGCTTGCCGAGCTACGACAACAATCTGTTTGCGCGCGGTATCTCTCCCAGCGACTACCGGCGCCTGAATGAAGACCCGCGGCGGCCGCTGGTCAACACGGCTATTGCCGGTCAGTATCCCCCCGGCTCGACGTTCAAGATCGTCGTCGCTGCCGCGGCTCTCGAAGAGCGTGTCGTCCATCCTGACCAGAAGGTTATCTGCCGCGGACGCATAGACCTGCCCGCCGGGCACGTCTTTCGCGATTGGCTCCCCAGCGGGCACGGGCCGCTGGCGATGGTTGACGCGTTGGCGCAATCGTGCGACGTGTATTTCTATTCCGTGGGTGGTGGCTGGGAACCGGCCGGCATTCGCGGCCTCAGTACGGAGAAGCTGGGGAGTTACGCGCAACTCTTCGGCTTCGGTACACCGGTTGGCCTGGGACTACCGGGGGAGGAGCCGGGCCTGATACCTACGCCGGCCTGGAAGGAACACATCAAAGACGAGCCTTGGTACTTAGGCGACACCTACAACATCAGCATCGGGCAAGGAGACCTCTTGGCGACCCCGTTGCAGGTACTCAACGCGATGAACGTCATCGCCAATGGCGGCACCCTGTACCGCCCACAGCTGGTGCTGGAAGTGCGCGATGCCGAGGGACATCCGCGCCAATCCTTCGAGCCGGACGCCATCCGCCGAGTGCCGGTGACGGCGCGAAACCTGGCGCTCATCCAACAAGGACTGCGCCAGTCCATTACATCTCCCGATGGGACCACGTATGCAGCCCTCAAGGAGCACACGCTGGCTATCGCCGGGAAGACCGGCACCTCCGAGGTGAGCCAGACCGTCAGGCCACATGCGTGGTTCGCAGGGTATGCACCGGCACACAACCCGGTGATTAGCGTGGTCGTCTTCGTCCAGCATGGGGGCGAAGGCTCGCGGGTCGCCGCGCCCGTAGCAGCCGACATCATGAACGTATACGTGCGCGATCTGGCAACCTGAGCCACGAGGAAGAACGCAGTGGAAGAGCGACGCTGGCGCAATCTCGACCCGTGGCTGCTGCTCCTGCCGGTAGGACTGAGCGGCCTGGGCGTGGTCATGATTCTCAGCGCCACCAACGTACCCGGAGTCGAACTGGCGCCGGAGGTGGGGGCGCACGCCGTCGCAGCGCTCATCGGCGTGGTGCTCATGGTCGTCGTGATGTTGATTGACTACCGGTGGTGGCGGTCGCTCTGGTGGCTCGCCTATCTGGTAGCCATTGCGTTCCTCGTGTTCGTGATCGTGAGCGGTGAGACACGCTACGGCGCGCAACGCTGGGTTGGTATTGCCGGAATTCCCTTCCAGCCGTCGGAGTTCGTCAAGCTGGCGTGCATTATTGCCCTGGCACGGGTCCTCGCCGACCACGCGCGAGACGGTCGTCATTTCCGCGGCTTTGTGCTTTCGCTCATCCTGCTACTGCCGCTGCTGCTGCTCATCTACCAGCAACCGGACCTGGCGACGGCGCTGGTGCTGGCCGCGATTTGGCTGGGCATGACGCTGGTCGCCGGCGTACCGCTGTGGATGCTTATAGCGTCGCTCCTTGCCCCGGTCGTCGCGTGGCCGTTGATCTGGCGATTTCTCAAAGACTACATGCGGCAGCGGATCATGCTGTTCCTATCCCCGGACAGTGACCCGTTGGGTGCCGGCTATAACATGATCCAGGCACGTATCAGCATTGGCTCCGGCGGCTGGTGGGGGCGCGGGCTGGGGGAAGGTACGCAGACGCAACTGAACTTCCTGCGCGTGCGGCATACGGACTTCATCTTCGCCGTTGTCGGCGAGGAGTTGGGCTTCTTCGGCGCCGTCGGCGTGCTGGTGGCCTACGCTTGGCTGATCCTCCGCTGCCTGGCCGCCGTTACCAGCACCACAGATGTCTTCGGCCGGCTCTTGACGACCGGGGTCGCGACCATGCTGCTCTTCGAGATATTCGTCAACGTGGGGGTGAACTTGGGCCTCGTGCCGGTGGCCGGCATACCGTTGCCCTTCCTGTCCTACGGGCGCTCGGCTCTGCTGGCCAATTTCCTGGCGCTGGGTCTCGTCCAGAGCGTGCGCCTCTACGGACACCGGCGGCGCTACGACTTCGCACCGGCGGCGCTACTGCCATTGGCCGCGCGATTTCGTCGCGCTGGATAACCGACGATCAGCCACAGAGAGCAAGACAGATGGCGAACACAGGGAAGACGACCGCCAGCGGCAACGAGCAAGCGGTCACATTGGAAGTGCCGGCATCCACCTCCAATCTGGGGCCGGGCTTTGACACGCTCGGCATGGCTCTCGATCTGTGCAACGAGGTGACGCTGCGGGTTGGGCGTATCGGCGACGCCAGCGGGGTAGATCACATCAAGGGCGCGGGTGCAGACAGCCTCGCCACCGACGGGAGCAACTTAGTGCTCCGCGCCGCCACCGCGCTGTACCGCAAGCTGGGACAGACGCCACCACCACTGCGAGCCACGCTGCACAACCGCATTCCGCTGGCGAGGGGGCTGGGGAGCAGCGGTGCGGCCGCTATCGGCGGTTTGGTAGCAGCGAATATCCTGACGGGGGAGCGCCTCGATGAGGCGGGTCTGCTCGCGCTGGCCACCGACCTCGAAGGCCACCCGGACAATGTCGCACCGGCTCTCCTGGGCGGGTTGGTGATCTCCGCCGTGGCCGAGGCCCGCGATGGGCGGCGCATTCTCACGCACCGGCTGGCGCCACCGCCGGCCGCGATTGCGCTGTGCATCCCCGAGCAACCCTTGGCGACGGAGGCTGCGCGGCGAGTGCTGCCGCAGCGCGTCTCGCTCGGTACAGCGGTGCATAACCTCGGTCGGGTGGCCCTGCTGGTCGCCGCGCTGGCCACCGGCGACTACACCCACCTGCGCCAAGCAATGGACGACCGCTTGCACCAGCCGCCGCGGGCCACGGTGTTCCCGCCGCTCGTGCCGGTCATGGCCGCCGCGCTGGAGGACGGGGCTGCCGGTGCTTGTCTCAGCGGCGCCGGCTCGACGCTGCTCGCAATCGTCCCGGAGGGTACGAGCGTTGCCCACACGGTCGCGGCGGCGATGGTGGCGTCCTGTGAGGCGGCCGGGTATCCGGCACAGCCAGCCGTGGTCCAGCCACGGGATCAGGGCGCGGTGGTGCTGCGGAAGACCGGCGTGTGAGCGGTCGCGCTGCATCGGCCCCCCGCCCTAACCCTCCCCCGTTGCGACAGGGGAGGGAACCACTGGCCCCACGACAGCGGCGACAGCAGCCTCGTCCCCCTGCCGCAGCGGGGGGGGGCCATGGGGGACCATCTTCCCCGGTACCCGCTCAGTTGAGCCGGGGCTTGGAGGGGTCCTCTCGATAGCGCAGCGAGGTACGCAAAATCTCGTTCTCGCGGCGCAGCAGGGTTACCGCATCCTGGAGTCGATCCGCCGTCGTCTCGGTGCGGAGCAACCGCTGCCGGTCGCTGTGTACCGTCTGGATGAGCGCCCCGAGGAAGAAGGAGAAGGCGCTGGGGTCGGTGGGTGCTCGCTTCCACACCCGCTCCAGTAGCTGGCTGCCGTCATCGTCATCGCGCGACAGGGCGGCGGCGAGCAGACGCAGGTAGCGCTGGCCGAGCGTGCGGGCCGCTGCCGATAGCTCACCCAACGTCGCGGCGTCGGTGCCGGGGCGATCATCGAGATAGGTCACGCGCGCGACTAGGTACGGCCCCGGCTGCACCACCTCCTCGATCCGAAAACGGGCATCTCCCAGCACGACCAGGTGGATCGTTCCATCGTCACGCTGATCCACTTCGACGATCCGACCGAGAGTGCCGACGCTGTGGGGCACGGCGGTAACTGTCTGGACCGAGGCGGCCGATTCGACCTCCGGACCACCTTTGATGAGCACCACGCCAAAGGCCGGCGTCGGCATGGCCAGACAGCGCGAGACCAACTGCTTATAACGTGGCTCGAAGACGCGCAGGGGCACGGCCGTGTGCGGGAAGAGCACGACGGACTGGAGGAGGAAGAGCGGTAACTCATCTGGCCGGTCGTTCATGTGCTCACTGTAGCCCGTCCGTAGGCACGAGTCAAAAGGAGGGCCGGTTTCGGCGGGAAGCTTTCAGCTATCAGCCGTCAGCTATCAGGGGACCATGCCTCACTCCCCGGCGCCTTCTCTGAAGTATGGAGAGGGCAAGTCTGCGACTCGCTCTGTAGGGACGGTGTGTTGTCTTCCCTGGTAACATGCTACGCTCCTACCGGCACTCATTGCGATTGTTCTTCCGGTTTACCGACTCTGGTGAGGAGATGATGGTGATGGCAGACTTGGTGGTTGACTCGCACCAGCACTTCTGGGACATTACGCGCTTCGAGTACCCGTGGATGGGACCAGAGGTGGCACCCATCGCCAAGACGTTCATGCCGCCCGACCTCGCACCGACCTTGGCGGAGCTGGGGATAGACCAGACAGTGCTCGTGCAAGCGCGGAGCGCGTTGGAGGAAACGACCTGGTTTCTGGAGCTGGCCACGGAGTACGACTTCATTGCCGGCGTCGTCGGCTGGGTGGACTTGCTCGACCCGAACTTGCCGCGAGTGCTCGACCACCTGCTCGGCCATCCCAAGTTCAAGGGCGTGCGGCACCAAGTCCACGACGAGCCGGACGAGGCGTGGATGGTCCGTGATGACGTGCTACGCGGCCTCCGCGAACTGGCCAAGCGCGACATTCCCTACGACCTGCTGCTGCGTCCCCCGCACCTGAAGTACGTGCCGCGAGTGGTGGACCGGCTGCCGAACCTCCCGCTGGTCGTAGACCACATCGCCAAGCCGGAGATCGCCGAGGGCACGATTGACGAGTGGGCACGCGACATGGAGCGAGTCGCCGCCATCCCGCACATCTACTGCAAGGTGTCGGGCATGGTTACCGAGTCCGATTGGGAGTCCTGGACGCCTGCGGACCTGCGCCCCTATGGTGAGGTGGTGGTGGAGCAGTTCGGCTACGACCGCCTAATGTTCGGTAGCGACTGGCCGGTGTGTCTGCTGGCCGGGAACTATCGGCAGGTCTGGGACGCTGCACACACGACGGTCGGACCGTTGAGCGACGACGCGCACGCCAAGGTGTTCGGACGCAACGCGGCGACCTTTTACAAGCTGACCGGCGAGGGGTGACACGCCAGCGCGAGGTGTATACTCTCCATTCGAGAGAAGCCGAGGGAAGATCGCCGGCAACGATGGTCGTATACGTTGAGCCGACCCATCATTGACCCAAAGGAGACTAGGCATGGCTACCTCCGCTACACGAGAACACGCCGAGAACCTCTGGCGATACCATGAGAGTAGTGTATTGGCGCTGCTCCAGCGCTACAACAAAGAGATAGACGATTTGCGACGGAGGTCCATCATCAGCCAGCTTGCCACGGACCTGGAAGCCGGCGCGGACCAGACCTATGGCGAAGAAATGCTGGTCGCCTACGCGATATTGGTCGGCTTTACCAATCCCGACGGCAGCTTAAGTCTTTCGGTGAAGGACATCGGGACGTGGGCATGGGAGAGCTTCAGTAGGAACCTCCTTATCCTCCGCTGGCCTCCCGTGGCGTGGCCCTACCGCCGCCGTCTCAGCCAGATGTACCAGGAGCGCACGTCATAGCGCTCCTGCGTGCTCCTGTGGTTTTTGACCTAACGACTGACAGGCCAAAGCCGCACGGAAAGCGCCAGGTGTGGTGCGGCTTTGACCTGTCACCCGGCCCTTTCCCTCACCGGGAAGGGGCGTCTTGACGGCCGCCGCCTGGCCCCCTCCCTAGCCCTCCCCCGGAGCAAGCTCCAGGGGAGGGAAGCGACTATCCCCTCTTCACTGACCACTAGCCCCCGGTGCCTTACAGGTATCATAGTGAGGTAGCCCTGCGAGCGAGCGATGGATAGCATCACCGTGACCGATCTGGTCAAACACTATGGCGACTACATAGCCGTCAACGGGATCACGTTTGCCGTGCCCAAAGGCGAGATTTTCGGCTTTCTCGGCCCGAACGGGGCCGGGAAAACGACGACCATCAACGTGCTCTGCACGCTCATCAAGCCAACCGCCGGGGCGGCGACGGTCAACGGCTACGACGTACACACCCAGCGCAACGAGGTGCGGCGCTCGATTGGTCTAGTCTTCCAGGAACCGACGCTCGACGACTACCTCACCGCAGAGCAGAACTTGCTCTTTCATGCGTATGCCTATGGCGTGCCACGGGCGGTCCGGAAAGAGCGGATGCGCGAGCTATTGACGCTCGTGGAGCTATGGGACAAGCGCAAGCAGAAAATCCGCACCTACTCCGGGGGTATGCGGCGGCGGCTGGAGCTGGCGCGAGGACTCCTGCACCACCCCGACGTGCTGTTCCTCGACGAGCCGACGCTGGGACTCGATCCCCAAACGCGCCGCCGTATCTGGGACTACATCCTCGACCTGCGTGAGCGGGAACGGCTGACTATTTTCCTCACCACCCACTACATGGACGAGGCGGAGCACTGCGAGCGTATCGGGATCATAGACAATGGTGAGATCGTGGCCCTCGATACGCCCGACCGGCTGAAGGACGCCGTCGGTGGCGACCTCATCACGCTCAAGACGGAGGACAACGCGGCGGCCCAGCGGGAGCTGCACGAGCAGTACCAGGTTCAACCACACATCGAGGACGGCAGCGTGCAGTTCGCCGTGCCGCAAGGCGACGAGTTCCTGCCCAACCTACTCCGCAGCTTCAGCCAACGCATCGTGTCCATTGGGCTGCGACGGCCGACGCTGGACGACGTGTTCCTCAAGCTCACCGGCCACGCTATTCGCAATGATGAGCCGAGCACCCGGCAGCAGATGATCGAGACGGTAGCGCGGCGCTGGGGAGGGCGCTGATCGTGGCCGAGGTATACCGCGGGCTATGGGTTGTCGCCTACCGTGAGCTGCTGCGCTTCACGCAGGATCGGCCGCGCATGGTCTCGTCGTTTGCCTTTCCGCTGATGTTCCTGCTGATCTTCGGCGCCGGGTTCAGCAACATCATCGGGACGCTCACGCCCGGCGTAGAGTTCATGATGTTCATGTACCCCGGCATCATTGCCATGTCGGTGCTCACGAACTCCCTCTTTGCGGGTGTTTCCATCGTCTGGGACCGTGAGTTCGGATTCCTGAAAGAGGTGCTGGTCGCGCCCATCAGTCGGACGGGGGTGGTCCTGGGCAAGGCCCTCGGCGGCTCAATGGTCGCCTTGGGGCAGACCATCGTGTTGTTGGCGCTCGCGCCGTTCATGGGCCTGACCGTGACGCCGCTGCTACTACTCAAGCTCATCCCCACTGTCGCTATCGTCTCGCTGTGTCTCTCCAGCCTGGGCATTCTGGTGGCCTCACGGATGCGCTCGCAGCAAGGCTTCCAGGTGGTGATCCAGGCGCTGATCTTCCCCCTGATCTTCCTGGCCGGGGTGTTCTTCCCGATTAGCAGCACCCCCGACTGGCTCCAGGTGATCTCCAAGATCAACCCGTTGACCTACGGCGTGGATGCGATTCGCCAGATTTTTCTCGGCGATGCGCTGGCAGCGGCGCCGGTAGTCCCCGGCCGCGAGGGGGTCGCGCTCGGCGTGACGCTCTTCGACCACACGATGAGCGCCGGTGAAGACCTGCTGGTCATGGCGCTGCTGGGGGTCGTGTTGATGAGTGCCGCGATCTGGGCATTCAGTCGGCAGGAGTAGCCGCGTGGGATCGCATTCGGAGAGCGCGGGGCAATGACCGGTCGCACGGCCGTACACGATGAGTTCCCAAGCACAGCGTCTTCTACTGCGTGGTCGGGGACGGTGCTGTGGGTGAGTGGCGGCTTCTACGACGTGCAGACCGCGCATGGGATCGTCCGCTGCGTGCTACGCGAGCGGCTCCGCAAGAATCTCGTCTACCCGGAGAGCCGGGGCCGGCGCAAGCGGGTGCAGGCGGTACGCAAACAGGAGATCGTCGAGCCGGTGGTGGCCGGGGACCGGGTGCGGATTGCCCCACCCACCGCCGCGCAAAGCGGCACCGAGCCGATTGGCACCATCGAGGAAATCCTGCCGCGCACCAGGGAATTCACCAGACAGGCGGTGCTCGGCCACGACCGCGGCATCCACACGGCGGGTCAGACGATCATTGCCAATCTCGACCAACTCATCGTGGTGATCTCGTCCCGCCGGCCGGAGCCGCGCGTCGGGCTGATTGACCGCTTTCTGGCCGCGGCCGAGGCCGCCGAGCTGGCCGCGCTCGTCTGCGTCAACAAGCTCGACCTCGGTCTCTCCCCGGACCTCGACGCCGAGCTACAGGTGTTCGAGGACATTGGCTATCCGGTGGTACGCACGAGCGCCACGAGCGGCCAGGGGATTGACGTGCTCCGCGAGCAGCTACGCGATCACGTATCGGCGTTTGTCGGCGCCTCGGGAGTGGGCAAGTCCACCCTGCTCAATGCCCTGCAGCCGGAACTGGCCCTGCGGGTCGGCGCGGTGAGCGAGGCAACCGGCAAGGGGAAGCACACGACCCGCCACGCCCGCCTGATTCCGCTGGAGAGTGGCGGTTTCGTCGCCGATACGCCGGGGCTGCGCCAGCTCAGTCTGTGGGAGGTCAGCCCGGAAGAGGTGGAGTGGTGCTTCCGCGAGTTCCGCCCGCTGCTCGGCACCTGCAAGTTCGGCAACTGCGCCCACACCGGCGAAGTCGGCTGCGCCATCGCGGCGGCCGTCGAGTCCAGTGCGATTGACCGGCGCCGGCTGGAGAGCTACCGGCGTCTGTACGCCGGCCAAAGCGAGCAGTTGCCCTACTGACCTCACCCCCCGCCCCCTGGCCAGTGGCTAGTGGTGAGTGGATAGGGTCAGCCGACGAGCACACGCACAGCGGCGCTAGTGGAGGGAGTAGCGGCTAGCAGCCTACGGGGCCCTCATTGCTGCACAGTGGAATCGGTAGCTCGGCGCTGCGCCGAGGGGGGCGGCTCATCGAAAGGTTCACCGTGCTGCTCGGCCTGCGTTCGCCGTTCATTCCAGGCATCCCACTCGGCATCGGCTCCACGCCTCCCTTCCGCTAACGCTCTGGCGATCTGCTCTTGCCGCCGCTTCTCGCGCCATTCCTCGAACGCTGCTGCCAAGACCATCAGATACCTCCCTGTCTCCGTCACCACGAGGGACACAGCCGCCGCGGTGATTGCGAGCGACGCCAAGACCTGCCAGAGCACTACTAACGATTCTACACCCCGTGCAATGGCCCATATTGTGCCCGCACTGAATTGCAGGATGAAGAGCGCGAAGTAGAAGTGCTTGACACCCTTCCCAACACTCCAGATGGACTCGCGCTGCTCGCCGTTCACGAGCAACTGCGGATGCTCGTCGTGGGCTAGTGCCACCATTTGCCTCTCCCAAGCCAACCAGCCGCCGCTCCGTGCAGCGGACCGTCAAGAATATTTAGCATATTTCTATCCATCAAATCAAGTATGGCACATACATATCTTTGGTGCTACGCGCCACCCGTAGCCGACAGGCGCCCCCGGCTGATAGCCGATAGCTACTCCGCGTAGCCGTGTGGGTGGCGGCGATGCCATTCCCAGGCGCTCGCCACTATCGCTTCGAGGGACGCATAGCGCGGTCGCCAGCCGAGGTCGGCCGTCAGGCGAGCGGAGTCGGCCACGAGCACGGCCGGGTCACCGGGTCGGGCCGGCTGCTCGATTACCGGGAGCGGATGGCCCGTGACGCTTCGTACCGCTGCCACGACCTCGTGGACCGAGGCGCCGGTCCCGGTGCCGACGTTATAGGCGGCGGCGGCCGGGCGGCCCGCTGCGAGCGCCTGTAACGCCAGGACGTGCGCCTGGGCGAGGTCAACCACGTGGACATAGTCACGAACGGCGGTGCCGTCCGGCGTGGGATAGTCGGTGCCGAACACCTGCACAGCCGGTCGTTGGCCCAAGGGGACCTGCAAGACGAGAGGGATGAGATGCGTCTCGGGGTGGTGGGCCTCGCCGAGCCGCGCGCTGGCACCGGCGGCGTTGAAATAGCGCAGCGAGATCGAGCGCAGGCCGGAGGTGCGGGCAAACCAGCCGAGGGCGCGCTCGAACGTCGCCTTGGTCTCGCCATAGACGCTCACCGGCGCGAGCGGCTGGGTCTCCGCCAGTGGCGCGCACGCCGGCTCGCCGTAGACACCGGCGGTCGAGGAGAAGACGAGCAGGCGCACGTCGGCGGCGAGCATGGCCTCGACCAGGTGCAAGCCATTGATGACGTTGTTGCGGTAGTAGCGGTCGGGCTGCCGCATCGACTCCGACACAAGGATGGACCCGGCCATGTGGACGACCGCCTCGATGCGCTGCTCGCGCAGGAGCGGCGCGAGGCCGGTGCGATCAGCCAAGTCGCCGGCGACGAGGCGGGCCGCCGGCGTGACCGCTGCGCGGTGGCCGTTGCTGAGGTTGTCGAGGACAGTGACTTGGTGGCCAGCGTGCGTTAGCTCTTCGACGATCACGCTGCCGACGTAGCCGGCACCACCAGTGACGAGAACGTTCATCGGACGCTACCGGAAATGCGCCACCTACTCTAATCGGATTGTGCCGCGCTGTCACGTCCGCCCGGCAACCGTGCTCGGAGCTGCGCCAGCTCCGGCGCACCCAGCAGCCACGCGACCAAGCCGTAGACGAGCACCCCCAGTCCGGCGAGCGCCAAGGCGTGCCCCACGCGGCGCGCGAGCGTCGCCAAGGGCGTCGTGACCGGCGGCGGGTCGAGCCAGCCGATGACACCCACGAGCACGAGCACGCTCACCAGCACGGCAGCGGCGAGCGCCGTGCGGAGGAGCGAGGCCGGCAGATCGGTTCGAGCGAGGCTGGGCAAGCGGCGCCGGAGCAGGAAGAACAACACCACGGCCTCGACCGTTGTGACGGCGGAGAGCGCCATTGCCAACGCCACGTGCTCCAGCCGGCCCACGAGGAGCAGGGCTAGTGCCACGTAGCTCACCATCGCGAGCGCCCCGGCCACCACCGGAGTGCGGGTGTCGTAGAGCGCAAAGAAGCTGCGCGTCAGGATTTCGAGCGCCGCGTGGGCCGGTAGCCCCAGCGCGTACCAAGAGAGGGCCGCAACGGTGATGGCGGTGGACTCGGCGGTAAAGGCATTGCGTTCGAGCAGCGCGGCGACGAACGGGCGGCCGGCAATGGCGATCAGGACGGCGGACGGGACGGTCAGGAAGAGTACGAGGCCGAGCATTCGGCTGCTGGTCCAGGCCAGCGCCTGGGTACGTCCTCGCGCCGCCAGGTTGGCAAAGGTCGGGAAAATGGCATCGCCAATGCTCATCCCAAAGACGCCGAGGGGCAACATCATCACGAGCCACGCATAGTTCAACGCAGCGACCCGCCCCTCGGGCAGCACGGAAGCGATGCTCGTCGTCAGTAGGACGTTGAGGTGAACGACGCCCTGCCCGATCAAGCGCGGCCCCATTAGCCGCGCGATGTCGCGCACGGATGCATCGTGCAGCCCCAGTCGCGGTGTGTAACGCACGCCGCGGCTGATGAGCGAGGGCAGCTGGATGAGCACGTACAGCCCGGCTCCGCAAACGGCGCCGACCGCCAGGCCGGTCACACCGGCCTCGCCGCGCGCGACAGTCAACGCCGCGGTGAGGATGGCCGCGTTGTACAACACCAAGCCGAGCGCCGGCGCGAGAAAGTGGTCGAGCGTGTTCAGCGCGCGCCGCGTGACCTCGCCCAAGGCAAACAGGACCGGCGAGAGCGCCAGGATACGCACGAGGACGACCAGCCGTTCGGCCGCGGCGCCGGTGAAACCGGGGAAAACGACGACCACCAACCAGGGCGCCAACACCACCAGCGCCAGCGCCGCCAGGCCGCACGCCAGCACAATGAGTGAGCCAACGGCGGAGGCCAAGCGCCAGAGCGCGGCGCGCTGGTCCTGCGCCAACGTGCGCGCGAAGACCGGGATCAGGGCAGAGCCGAGCGCGCCACCGGCCAAGAGGCTGAAGATCGTATCGGGCAGCCGAAAGGCCGCCACGTAGAGGTCGTTGTCGAGCGAGGTGCCGAACTGGGCACCAATGGCGATGTCACGCGCCAGCCCGACCAAGCGGCTGGCGATGAAGGCGCCCGTGAGGATGACCGCCGGCCGTAAGAAGGAGACGCCAGCGGCCTCAACTGGGGCGCCGGGGTCCTCGGTGCCAGCGGGATGAGCGGCGAGGCGACGCGACACGGCTGCATTCTACCGTGCAAACGGCGCGCCGCGCCGGGGTAGGGACGGCCGGTGCTACACTGAGTACATCGCACACCCGGTTGATAGAGCGCAGCAAGTATGTCAGCGTCACCGCCAACACATGTCGGCCGGCGCGGGATCACCCCCGCAACGACCGAGTTTGTCATCCTTTCGTTCGAGGGTCCTGACCAACCGTACTCACAGGCGGGCGGCCTCGGTGTGCGTGTGACCGAGCTATCGCAGGCGCTCGCCGAGGCCGGCTTTCGCACCACCCTCGTCTTCATCGGTGATCCGGCGCTGCCGTCGGTCGAGCAGCGCGTTCACGACCGCCTGACATTGCGGCGCTGGGGACAGTGGCTGAGTCAGCATCATCCTGGCGGCGTCTACGACGGCGAGGCGGCCAAAGTTGCCGACTACAGCGGCTCAGTGCCCTACTTTGTGCTCGACGAGCTTGCCCGGCCCGCCGCGGCGGCCAACCGCTTGCTGGTCGTGCTGGCCGAGGACTGGCAAACGGCAGACGCGCTGTGCCATCTCAGTGACCTGCTCGCCTATTTCGATCTCCGTGACCGCGCCTTGCTCCTGTGGAACGCGAACAACGACTTCTCATTCGGCCACATCAACTGGGGCCGCCTGGGCTACGTGGCCACGCTGACGACCGTGAGCCGCTACATGAAGCACGTCCTGTGGAAGATAGGGATCAATCCGCTCGTCATCCCCAACGGCATTCCGGAGAGTTTTCTAGCGCCACCCGACTCCAAGCAGGTCGCGGCGCTGCGGGAGGCCGTGGGGGGCAGCCCCTTCCTCTTCAAGATCGGGCGCTTCGACCCCAGCAAGCGCTGGTTGATGGCCGTAGACGCGGCAGTGCGCCTGAAGCAGCGGGGGCAGCACGTCAAGCTGCTCATGCGCGGGGGGATGGAGCCGCACGGTGGCGAGGTCATCCATCACGCCTACAGCCAAGGGCTGGCCGTGCATGACGTGGTGGCGCCGGACCAGGATTTCGAGACGCTGTGCGAGGCGATTGCTGCCGCGGCGGACGCCGACATCATCAACCTGCGCTCGTTCATCAGCGACGACTTCAAGCGCGTCTGCTACCGCGCCGCCGACATCGTACTCGCCAATAGCGGCCACGAGCCGTTCGGTATTGTCGGACTGGAGGTCATGGGCGCCGGGGGTATTGTCGTGCTGGGAGGCACCGGCGAGGACTACGCCATTCCGTTCGAGAACTGCCTGGTTGCCGAGACCGACGACCCGGAGGAGATCGTCGGGTACGTGACTACATTGCGAATGCAGCCGGCCCTGCTCACGAACATACGGACCGAGGCCCGGAAGACGGCGGCGCTGTTCACGTGGGACCACGTCATCGGCAATTTGGTCAGTAGACTCAACTATCTGGCCGCGGCGCAGCAGGCGGTCTTCAGTGATCGCGGAGGTTACGGAGCGTAGCGGTGGCGCAATACCTGACCATCTACGCGCTTTGTCACCAACCGCGGCGGATTAAGCTGCCGGCCGAGGGCATCGAGCCGGGCGCGGCGCCGGCGGCCATCGAGGCGGCGCTCTTCGACGAAGCAGCCAACCGCTTCTACTTCCAGGAGGTAGCAACCTACTGCTACCACCCGGCGATGCAACTGTGGCGCCGACTGCTCGACGCCGGGCTGGCACTCGGTCTCGGCGTCTCGGTGTCGTTTCTGAAACAGGCCGAAGCCTGGGACGAGCGCCTGCTCGACCGGCTACGACAACTGGCAGCCCATCCACGGTGTGAGTTGGTGGCCGTCGAGCCGTATCACAGCTTCCTGCCCCTGATTGACCTGCCGCACTTCCAACAACGCATGAGCTGGGGCGATGCTTACGTGGAGTCCTTGCTGGGCGCCCGTCCGCGGGTTGCCGACACTACCGAGATGCTGATGTCGGATGCCATTTACACGACGCTGGGCGCTGCCGGCTACGAGGCGGCGTTCCTCGACGGGCGGGAATGGGTGCTCGGATGGCGGCAGCCCACGCATCTGTATCACGGCGGAGGTGCCGCCGGGCCGCACCTGCTGACCCGGCACCGCGACTTGAGCGACGACGTTGGCTATCGCTTTTCCAACCACGCCTGGGACCAGTTCCCGCTGCGGGCGCCGACGTGGGCGGCTTGGGTGGCCCAAGCCGCCGGGGACTTTGTGTGCGTATCGTGGGACTTCGAGACGTTTGGCGCGCACCATACGCGCGATAGTGGCATCTTCGAGTTCCTGGCGGCGCTCCCGCAGGCGCTCGACGCGCACCGCGTCCGGTGCCTCTCACCTTCGGAGATCGTGGCGCGGTTTCGGGACCGGTCGCATCACCTACCGCTGCCCCAGTTCGCAACCACCTGGGCCGGCGATGGCAACTGGGAGTTCTTTCTGGGTAACAAAGCCCAACAAGCACTCTTCCAGCTGATGCTGGCCGCGTATAACAAGGCGCGGCTGACGGGCAACGAGCAGCTCGTTGACCTGGCGCTGTGGCTGCTCCAGTCGGACAACCTGCACTGGCTGCAATGGTACGGGCACTGGGGACCGGAGGCCGAGGTCTCGGCCTACTTCACGCCCCGCGAGTGGTGGGCGCTGGGAGCCGAGCGGATCGTGTGGGAGCAGCAGCGAGTGTATCTGAACTTTCTCGCGGCGCTCGACCCGTACATCCCAACTGGACGCACCGGGACTCCCGGCTCGCACTCGAAAGGCTCCCCTTAGCCGTAGGGGGCACGGGATAGCGGGTTGCTGCCCACATCAAGCGACTGACCTAGTCGGCATTAGCAGTGTGGTACCATTTCGTGATACTATGGATTCATGAGGAGGAAGCACCGGCACACCCTGGAGCGTATCTTCGCTAGGCCCACACCGGCAACCATCAGATGGGCGGACATCGAGTCTATGCTCTGGGCTGTGGGTGTAGAAGTCTCGGAGCGTTCAGGTTCGCGGGTGTTACTGAAAAAGGGAGCAGACCGAATGGTCGTGCATCGGCCGCACCCTAGACCGGAGACCGGCAGCGCGACCGTCCGCGACATCGCCGCCTTCCTTGATGCGCTAGGAGTGAGACCCTGATGGCATGAATGCTACGTCACCACTACCTGATATGTCCATGTAGAGCAGACCCTTGAAGTCAAGTGAGGTCATATATGGCATACACATATAGAGGCTACGTTGCTACCGTCGAGTACGACGACTCGGTGGGAATGCTGCACGGCAGAGTGGTCAATAGTGGTAAGTATCCCATTGCCACGTTCGAGGCCACCGACGTAGAGAGCCTGCGTGCGGAGTTTCACCGGTCCATTGACGAATACCTCGCTTCTTGCGAGGAGGACGGCGTAGAGCCACGGCAGCCCTTTTCAGGAAAGCTCCAGCTGCGGCTGGGAGCCGACCTGCACCAGCGTGTCGCTGTCTCGGCTATCCAGAGTGGCATGAGCATCAACGGCTGGATCAAGCAGGTTTTGGAGGAGCGGGTGGCCTCCTAGCAGTGAACTATGCGTCTACATAGGGCTAACCCTCGGGAGGTGAGAGACTATGTCCAACTCCACGAGCAAAGATGATCTCACTACGATGACGTTTGACGAGATCGCCGCGAAGTACGGCGAGGAGACGGCGATCAACGCTGGCATCGCCGCCGATCCCGACACATGGGAGCTTACCAGGGAGGACTTCGCGCAGATGCACCCCGCAAGCGAAGTGTATCCTGAATTCGTGAAGCGTTGGCGACGCACGCGCGGCAAGCAGAAAGCACCGACCAAGGAGCACATCTCCATTCGCCTCGATGCGGACCTCGCGGCGCACTTTCGCGCCAGCGGGCCCGGCTGGCAGACGCGGTTGAACGACACGCTGCGCCGCGCGGTCTTCGGCGAGTCCGGGTAGATGCCCTGGTAGACTCTCTGCCGCAGCAGACGAGCCGACCGAAAGGTAAAGGGGCGGAGACATGACCAGCGTTGAGCAGCAAGGATACATAGATTGGGATGCGGCGCCGGCGAAAGAGGTCTTTCCGGGCGTGACGCTGACCATTGTGTCGGGCGAGAAGATCATGTTCTCGCGCGTTGATTTCGGGCCGGAGGGCATGGTGCCGGAGCACAGCCATCCCCATGAGCAGGCCGGTTTCGTCGTGTCGGGTGAGGCCGAGTTTACGGTCGGGGGCGAAACGCAGGTGCTGCGGACGGGCGACTACTACCTGATCCCCGGTGGCGTGCCGCACAGCGTGCGCCAACTGGCCGGGCCGCTGTGCTGCATGGACATCTTCAGCCCACCGCGCGAAGAGTATCGGTAGCGGGGAGCTATCAGCGGTTAGCCATTAGCCGTCAGCTATCAGCGGTCAGCCGGCACGCTGTGGGATGTGCCGGCGCTACCAACTCAGGGCCAATCAACGGTAAAATACTGCCCGGTAGCTCTAATGGAGCTACCGGGTGAGGAGGTATTGAGGTGTTATGGCGATCTACGAGTATTGGTGCGGTAACTGCAAGCAAGAGTTCGAGTTGATGCGGCCGATGAGCCAGTCGGCAGACCCGGCCACTTGCCCAACGTGCATCACGACGACGACCGAGAAGCTTCCGTCGGTCTTTGCATCGAAAGAGGGCTACGCGATCAAAGTGCCGGAGAAGAGCGCGCTACGGGACGCCGCACACACGTCGTCCGCGCCATCACCGCCGTCGTGATGGCGGCGGCGAGTGCCACGGGCGCGAGGTGCTACTCGATCCCTTCGTACCAGCCGACGCCGAAGAGTAGATTGCCACGCCGCACGACCCAACTGTGTTTGAGCGCATCCTCGCGCGTTTCGGGGTGGGTGAAGAGGTAGCTCACCCACTCTCCCCCTCCCGTTTCTGTGACGGCGGCAAAGGCCTCGCCGTAGTTGAAGCCGTTGGCGTCTATGCGCTCCCGCGTCGTGCCCACCAGATCGGGGCGGGTGGAGTGCGCGATGGTGTAGATCCGGCCGTCGTCTCGCTCTTCGAGGATGAAGACATACCAGGGACCGTCGGCGCTGGCGGGGTCGTTGTAGTGGGCGAGCGTGGCCGCGCGCCCCGTGTCGTCGTAGCGCGTGAGGGCGCGCCCCACCAGCAACCGCGCGTACTCGGCCGGGTCCTCCTTGGTCGGGGCCGGCGTATACCAGCCACTGGCGAAGATGAGGCCATCCTCCAGCACGGCGTAGTAGTGCTTCACTTCCTCAATCGTGTGGAAGGGGTTCTGCTCATCTCTCGTGGGCACGCCCAGCACATCGCGGACGAATATCCCCTCCGGCGTCGCTTTGATGAGGTCGCCAGCGTAGTAGTAGCCGGCGTCACCGTAGGCCTCGGAGCCGACCGTCAGGTCCTGGCCGACATAGACGTTGGCCGGATGCGCGAGTACGGTGCCGGTCGCCGCCTCGAGGATGAAGACGTACCAGCGCCCGTCCACGCTCTCCATCGAGTTATGGTAGGCGATGGATGCCTCGCGGCCCTCCGTGTGGTAGCGGGCCACGGCCTGCTCCACCGTCGCCACCGTGTAGGCGGCCAACTCGCACTTCGAAGGCAGCGGCGGCTGCGGAACGGCGTCCTCGTACCAGCCGGAAGCGATGATGACCTCCCGGCGGCGGACGGCCCAGGTGTGTTTCAGCTCACAGCTGGCGCCGTTGGGGTTGCGGAAGTAGTAGGTAATCCAGTCGCCTGCCTCGGTGACCTGCAGGAGATCCGGGCCGAAGCGCGCGCCCGTGATATCAACGCCGACCGGTCCGAGCACGCTCTGTCCCAGCAGCTCAGGCAGGGTCGAGTGCGCGATGATCGTGCCCTCCAGGTCGAGCACGTACACGTACCAGTCGCCATCCACGCTCTCGGGGTCGTTGTACCGTTCGAGCAGCGCATCAAGCCCGCCCACGTCGTAGACGTCCACGGCGTCCTGCACAAACCACTGCGTGTAGCCCGCCGGATCGTCTTGCTTGTTGGGCAGTGGGACTACGTTCTCATACCATCCCGAGGCGAAGAGCAATCCATCGTGGCGCACCAGCCAGGTGTGCTTTTGGCCCGCCTCGACGGCCGTCTCGCCATCGTAGGTGCGGTAGTAATAGCTCACCCAGAGGCCGGCCTCCGTCGCCTTCAGCATCTCCACGCCGTAGGCGTAGCCACGCGGATCGCGCCGCGTCGCCGACTTTGCCCCCAGGAGCGACGAGTTCGGATGCAAGACAAGCTCGTCTACCGCCAGGTCGACGATGAAGAGGTACCAGCGGCCCACTGCGCTTTCCGGGCTGCTGTAGTATTCGAAGGTTGCTTCGCGCCCCTGCTCATCGTACATGGCGATGGCCTGCGCCACATAAGCCTGGGTGAAGGCCGCATGGGACTCACGCTCCCAGTCGAACTGCTCGCTATTCAGGCGCTGCTGCAGACCGAGTGGGCCGCTGATCCACGTGCGGTAGCCATCGGTGAAAGCCGTGTGGTTGCTGGCTTTCTGCCAGACGAGTAGACCATTCGTCGTCCGCTGGTGGGTGACGCCCTGGCCGGGATGATGCTGCTCATTCTCCAAACAGGCGCCTACCGTGTCGGGGATCATGGCGTGCAGCGTCTCAAACCCCAGCACGAACCGGCAGTCCGCCGCGGCGGCCGTCCGACCGGTGCCGCCAACGAGGGCGGCGGTGGCCAGGCCGATGGCGACCACGAGAGTAATGAGGCGAGCGGCTAATGACGACATGTGAGCACTCCTTCACGAGGCGACGGCGTGTATCTATAGCGTAGCAGGCAGCAAAAGATTCACCGGCCAAGTCGGAGCACGCAGTGGGCGTTGAGGCCCCTATGGCCCCCCCGCTGCGGCGGGGGGACGGGGCCGGCGCCGCCGTAATGCCGATGAACGCCACGGGCCCCCCCGCTGCGGCGGGGGGACGGGCCATGCCCGGCGCTCACGGCTCATGTCGGATCACGGCTGCTCTTCGGCCGGCGGTAGGCGGACGGCGATGTGGACCTCGTCGAGCTGCCCCTGGGACACCGGTCCGGGCGCTTGCATGAGCAGGTCGGCGGCGGCTTGGTTCTTGGGGAACGCGATCACCTCGCGGATGGAGTCCTCGCCGGCGAGCACGGCGATAAACCGGTCTATGCCCATCGCGATGCCGCCGTGTGGCGGCACGCCGTACTCGAACGCCGTGAGCATGTGCCCAAATTGGCGCTCGATCTGTTCGGCGCTATAGCCCATCAACTCGAAGACACGCTCTTGGAGCGCGCGCCGGTGGATGCGGATGCTCCCCCCACCAATCTCGTGACCGTTCAGCACGAGATCGTACTGGTTGGAGACGGCCCGACCGGGGTCAGTGTCCAGCCACTGCGCCTCGCCGGGGCGCGGCGAGCAGAACGGGTTGTGCGAGAACGTCCAGTGGCCCGCGTCTGCCTCCCACTCCAAGAGGGGAAAGTCCACGATCCAGCAAAACGCGAGCACATTCGGGTCCGCGAGGCCCAGCCGCGCACCGAACTCATCCCGCAGCCGGGCGAGCACCTCGTTCGCCACGCTTGGCTGGTCCGCGACGGCGAGGATGAGGTCGCCGGGCACCGCTTCCGTGGCCTCGAGTAGCGCGGCGACCTCGCCGTCGCGCAGGTAACGGCGAATAGAAGCGCGCACGTCCTGCTCTCCGACGACGAGCCACACCAGCCCCTTGGCGCCGAACTGCTTGGCGAGGTCAACCAACTCGTCGAGCCGGCGGCGGGTGTAGTCGCCACAGCCGGGCACACGCAGTGCCTTGACCACACCGCCGTTGGCCAGGACCGTGCGGAACACCCGCACCTCGGTCGCGCCGGCAAGCTCGGAGATGTCCGTCAAGGGAAGCTCGAAGCGCAGGTCCGGCCGGTCGCTGCCGTAACGCTCCAGCGCCTCGGCATAGGTTAGCTGGCGGAAGGGTTTGTACAGCAAGCGCATGTCGGAGTGCTGCTGGCAAAGCTCGATATACAGCGCTTCGATGAGCGCTAGCACGTCTTCGCGCTGCACGAAGGACATCTCCAGGTCAAGCTGCGTGAACTCCGGCTGCCGGTCGGCTCGCTGGTCCTCGTCCCGGAAGCAGCGGGCAATCTGGAAGTAGCGATCCAAGCCGGACACCATCAGCAACTGCTTGAACTGCTGCGGCGACTGCGGCAGGGCATAGAACTGCCCGGGGTACAGACGGCTCGGAACGATGTAGTCGCGCGCACCCTCCGGCGTCGCGGCGGTGACGATGGGCGTCTCAATGTCGAGAAAGTCGCGGGCGTCGAGGAAGTCGCGCATGTGCTTGACGATGCGATGGCGGAGCACGAGGTTATCGCGCATACGCGGACGGCGCAGATCGAGGTAGCGGTAGCGCAGCCGCAACGACTCGTCCACGCTCCCTTCTTCATGCAGATAAAAGGGAGGCGTCTGCGCTGCACTGAGCACCTCGACGGCGCTGGCCAGCACTTCAATGGCGCCGGTTTCCAGGTTGGGGTTCACCGTACCTTCCGGTCGCAAGGCGACGGTGCCCTCGACGGCCAGCACGTATTCCGGTCGGGCGTCCGCGACGACCTGGTGCGCCTGGGGGGAGGTCTCCGGGTTGCATACGACTTGGGTGAGGCCGTAGCGGTCACGGAGGTCAATGAAGATCAGCCCACCGTGATCGCGCCGGCGATGCACCCAGCCGTTGAGCACCACCGTGCGATTGGCGTCAGCGTCACGGAGGCTCCCGCACGTATTGGTGCGCTGCCACCGGGGTGCGGTGGTAGCAAGGGCGGCTCCGGTCGCAGCTGACATCGGACTGTACTCCTCTCGTGGCAATGGTTGAACCAGCGCTGAAACATATAGTGTAGCACCTGGCTTGCCGCCTCACTCCCGGCCAGCCCTCACCCCGCAGTGCGGGGGGACGGTCTTTTTCCTCCCGTGGAGCGTGCTCCAGGGAGAGTTGGTGAGGGGATTGAGGCACGGACGGGCGGTGGCACGCTATAGTGTTTCGCCGCCGTGAGGGCGAGGCGGGTAACCGGGACCAAGAGGCGGTCTTGCGGCCGGTTGCCGGCTGCCCGCAGCCGTGGCGGCGTTGTGGCAAGCGCGAGCACGGACCGGCCGGCGAAAGGAGTGCCCGATGGCTCTGAACACACCAGTTGATCTGCAAGGTCACGTCAACGGCGGGACGCAGGCGAGCGCGCCGCATTGGCATCCGGCGGTGGCCGAGTCGTTGGCGGGGCTGCCCATCGAGCCGATGACGTGCTGGGGCATCCCGTTCACGCCGGCAGCGGCGGGGGCGGAGGGGGAGGACCCACCGCGCTGGCTGCTGCTGGGTAGGAGCCATCCAGAGAACGTGCTGGTTGAGATGCCGGCCGGGACGCAGGCCAGCCACATCGTCTTCCTGCACTTCTGCGATGACACCTACGATCCCGATGCCGGCCCGCAGCCGAATGACTATCGCGGCGGGAACCTGACGCAGCCGGGGGCACACGTCGCCAACTACGTGCTGACGTATGGCGACGGCAGCGAGGAGAGTCGAGAGATACGGGTGCGGTTCGAGATCAACGATTCGGGGACGGTGCGGGGCCAAAAGGCCTTTGCTGCGCGGCCGGACGGCCAGGACGACTACATTGACTTCCGCGCCACGCATCCTGGCGAGGCTTGGGGACGCGCGCAGATGTCGGCCAGCCAGGGGAGCGGCCAGTACTGGGTGTATGCGCTGCCCAACCCGCGGCCGGAGGCCGAGCTACGCGGCGTGCGCTTGGAGGCAACGGGCGACAGCGTGGTAGCCATCGCCGGCATGACGCTCTATCACGGCCAGGAGCACCCGTTGAAGCGCAACCGGCTGGAGAGCTTTCGCATCACGCTCGCGGCCAACGGTACCACCGCCGAGGACGTGGCGCTGGCCGTGGACCTGGGCATTTTGGCGCGGCGCTATCAGGTGCGGCCGTTTGATCCGGCCGCTTGGACGGGTGATCCGCTGGCCGAGCCGACCGGACCGACCAGTGACCCGATGGGCGGGCCTTCCGGCGACGACAGCGAGCCAGATCCCCGGCAACTGATCGTGGACATGACCGCCAGCGCGGACGCCACTTTGACCGTCGGTGATAAGGACGTACCGCTGCGGCCGGCGTATGAGGACGGGACGAGCCAGTCCACCGACGGCTCCGTGCGCGTCGAGCTGCTCACCCCGGACAAGACGTGGGTGCATACGGTGGTGCGTGACGCCGCGACGGGCCAGCCCACACCGGTCCGCGTCCACTTTCGCGCCCCGGACGGACGCTACTTCCCGCCCTACGGACACCGCCATGAGGTGAACGAGTACTGGTTCCAGGACTACGGGAACGATCTCAAGATCGGCGATACGGAATACGCCTACGTGGATGGCACGTTCCAGGGCGAACTGCCGGTCGGTGACGTGTACGTGGAGCTGAGTAAGGGGTTCGAGTACCGGCCGATCCGCCAAAAGGTGACGATCAAGCCGGGACAGCGCGAACTGTCTCTGGCGCTCGAGCGGCCGCTCGACTGGCGGAGCCGGGGCTGGATGACGGCCGATACGCACGTCCACTTCCTCTCGCCGACTACGGCCTGGCTCCAGGGGCAAGCCGAGGGGCTGAACTTGGTCAATCTCCTGGCGTCGCAGTGGGGTGATCTATTCACCAACGTTGGCGACATTACGGGTGATATGTCGAAGGTCAGCGACAAGGAGACGATTGTCTGGGTAGGTACCGAGAATCGCCAGCATCTCCTCGGCCATATCAGCATGTTGGGGACGCAGGGTGATCCGGTCTACCCGATGACCGCGAGTGGCCCCGGCGAGAGCTACCTGGGCGATCCGACGTGGTCCAGTCTGAGCGGCTGGGCCGACGCAAACCACGAGCGCGGCGGGGTGGTGGTGACGCCGCACTTCCCGAATCCCTATTCGGAGGTTGTCGCCGATGTCATTCTGGGCAAGACCGATGCGCTGGAGATGACGAACTTCACGCCGGCGTTCGACGGCGTGAACGTCACCGAGTGGTACAAGTTCCTCAACTGTGGCTATCGGGTGCCCTGCGTCGGCGGCACCGACAAGATGTCCGCTGCGATGGTCATGGGGTCCATTCGGACTTACGCCTATCTGGGTGATGCGCCGTTCACGTTCGACGCCTGGGGCGAGGCGATCAAGGCGGGGCGCACCTTTGCCTCGACCGGCCCGCTACTCGATCTGCGGGTAGAAGGCCGGCGGCCCGGCGACGTGATTGACCTGCCTACGGGCGGTGGCACGCTGGCGGTGGAGGTGGTCGCCGAGTCGCTGGCGCCGCTGGCGACCATTGAGGTCATCGTCAACGGTCAGGTCGTGGCGACAGCGCAGCCGGAGCCTGGCGCGTTGAGCACGACAATGCGGGCGCAGGTGCCGGTAGCAGGGAGTGGCTGGATTGCGGCGCGTTGCACGAGCGATCAGTCGGGGTGGGCACTCTCCACGCGGGGGGTCGCCGCGCACGCTTCACCGGTCTACGTCGTCGTAGACGGCGCCGAACTCTACAACCCCAGCTCGGCAACGTACATGCTGACCTTGCTGGAGGGGGGCATGACCTGGGTGGACACGCTATCCATCCCGGCCGATCCGCAGACCCATCAGCGCGTGCGGGGCGTCTTCGAGCAGGCCCATCAGAGTCTCCACGCGCGGATGCACACTGTCGGTACGCACCACCAGCACGCCCACGGGCACAATCACTAGCTGTTAGCCGGCAGCTATCAGCTTTCAGCCGGTGTCGGGACTGCGCCGGGTGTATCTTCGACTGTGGCCGCGGCGATGACGGCCCGGAAGTCGTCATAGGCCATGCCGACCGAGCGGATCCAGTGCCAGTTGCAGTCCGACAGCGTCATGCTGTAGGGGCAGGTCTGCGCCGGGTCGCCCTTCTGCCAGGGCTTGGCGGGCCACACGGTGTGCCCGGACTTGGTGCAGACTTGGAGCGACTGCGTATGTAGCTCCAGGTGGAGGCGCCGCCGGTCAATCCACTGCGCTGTCCGGGGAGACAGGAACATCGCGGCGGCGGTCGTGTCGTGACAGGCAAAGAGCCACGCTTGTACGTCGCTGCCGGGCAGCGCGATGGTCTCCGGCGGCCGGGCGCCATACAGAAACCGTGAGTCGTAGACGGTCATCTCGAAGCGCAGCCGTGGCGGGTGCTCGAGGCGGAGATACTGCGCGAACGCGCCGCCGTACCCCGGCACGCAGCCCTCGAACGATTCGCCCCACACCTCGGAGGTCACGATACGGGGATCGAACCGGAGCTTGTGGACACCGACGTGATGGCGCACACAATCCGCCAAGGCAACATAGAGCCTGTGCAGGTCGCCGGTATTTTCGGCCTCTGGGAAGCAGACGTAGGTCGCGCCGAGATGGCTGCGCGCGATGTCAAGCAGGTAGGTGGGGCCGCCGAGCTGGACGTACAGCGTGCCGGGCGGCCGGGCGGCCAGGTCTGCGAGCCAGCGTTGCTTGACCTGCCGCTCTCGCTCGACGTAGAGCTGCCAGTTGCCCTGGCGTACCGTCTCGGCGGCCTGCTGCTCGTAGAGACACGGGTGGATCAGGAAGATCACGTGGTCGCACGGCAGGAGCCTGTCGTTCATGGGTGCCTCCCGTGTGTTCGCGGCGCCTTAGTCGCGGGAGGGTGAGCGCCAGAGACGCAGGGCGGTAGCGGCAGCGATTGGTACGAACAACGGGTTGATCCACACCCAGATGTTGCGGTGGGTTTGCCCTTGCGGCTCCACCGAAACCAGGTCGTTGGACCAATTCCAGAAGAACCAGAGGACCAACACGACGGTTACGTAGAACATCAGATTGATTTCCAGGTATTCACGGGTGACGGACACAGCGGCGCCGCGCCGGTCGAGCGCGCGCTTGTGGTAGAAGCTCACAACCAGCGCAATCACCAATCCAACGGCCAAGAACCAGTTCAAGACATCCCATATCGCGCCGGTGTCTACCAACTCACGGTAGAACGAACTGAACATGAAATGCACTGCGACGACGAGCGCCGCCACACTGAGGAAGACTGCCAACAGCTTTCTGACTAGGTCCATTGCTCCGCGCTCCCTTCCCAAGGCTTGCGCTGCGGCCGGTGTGCCGCTCGGACCACCCCGTTACGGCGGGTGATTCAAGGATGCAGTGTAGCGGCTGGGGGGTGGGGCGGGAGGCGGACCTACCCCCAACCCCTCCCTAAAGGGAAGGGACTACGGGTAGCCGCGCCTAGTCTCCCTAATTCGTATGGAAGGGGCTAGGGGATAAGCTCACTTGGTGGAGAGTGGTCCCAGGGGCTGGACTCGAACCAGCGACCAACGGTTTTACAGACCGCCGCTCTAAACCAACTGAGCTACCCTGGGTGACGAGGCGTCTCGCCTCGGCGACGAAACCATCTCATTCTACCAGGAATCGTGCTACCGGCGCTCACGAGAGGCGCCCCACGCCACGCTGCGGGCGCCCGGCCAGTGCGGTAGACTTGGCATCAAGGCGAGCAGCCTGGACTGCTGCGTGCAGGGCCGCGCTGCAACGAGCGCGCGGGCACGGAGGGAATGATGACCCCGGAGTTAGTGGCGATCCTCGCCATGGGGGTGACGATCTTAGGCGTGGGGGTGGCGATCCTGGCCATCTTGGTGGCCATGGCGCAACGCACCGATAAGCGCTTCGAGCAGGTAGATAGTCGCTTCGCTCAACTGGAAGAGCGACAAGAAGCACGATTTGCCCAGATAGATGCCCGCTTTATCCATCTGGAAGGACGCATTGATCGGCTCGATGAGCGGCTAGGAGAACGGATGGCTCGCCTGGAGCAACGTCAGGCGCGGCTGGAAGGTGTCCTGGATGGCCTGCGGGAGGCACTGTTCGAGCGCGCCGCTCGCCAGAACTGACGACGCACTGGCGCCGACCGCCGTGGCGCCAGGACGACTACGTAAGGAAGGAACCCCGGACATGCTCACTATCGCTACTCCGACGTCGCCGCCAGCCTGGGCGTTGCTGGAACGCGAGCTGATCCGTACCACTGCGGAGGCGGTCTCGGCCTTCTACGAACACTACTTCGACGAGCGCGGCTACCTGCTCTGCGTGCCGCGCTGGGGTGGGAACGACGGCCCCGATGACGCCGCGGAGAACTTCGCGAACTGGCCGGAGCTGCACGCCCTCGGCGCGCCGGACACCGTCTTGGAGTTGTACAAGCGGGGCTGGGAAGGTCATCTGCGCCAATACACCGAGGCCAAGACGGTAGAGGTGCCGCTGGCGCGGGAGGGGATGTACTTCAGGGAGTTTCCGACGTACTTCGATTGGATGCACAACGGCGAGGGGTTTACGGCCTTCTTCCTGCAGGGGCTATCCGATCCCTATGACCGCGCACTGCTCGACCGGACCAGGCGCTTTGCCGGCTTCTATATGGACGAGGACGCGCTGGCCAAGAACTACGACCCGGAGCACCGGCTCATTCGCAGCATGTTCAACGGCAGCCGGGGGCCACTGCTGCGCAAGACGACCGGTCTCGACTGGGCCGGCGATCCGATCGAGGTTGAGGGCCGGTTTCTACCGCTCCACGGCGAGCGCAACTACGAGGAGATGATCGCGCACTTCAAGGATTACAACGACGTGGTTGGCGACAACCCGACCAACCTGGCAACGACCGTGCTGGCCTTCAACGCCTATGCCCACACCGGCGAAGAGAAATACCGGAATTGGCTGCTGGAGTACGTGGACGCTTGGGCGGAGCGGACGCAAGCCAACGGCGGGATCATCCCCAGCAACGTGGGGCTGGACGGCACCATCGGGGGCGCCTGCGACGGGAAGTGGTATGGCGGGGTGTACGGGTGGGGCTTCACGGTCATCGTGCCGCAGACAGGCGCGCTGGCGCATCGTCCCTATTTCCACCGTTGCCCCTATGGATTTGGCAATGCGCTGCTGCTCACCGGCGATCAGCGCTACGTGGATGTCTGGCGCGGCGTGATCGAGGCGGTCAATGCCAACGCCAAGGAGAGCGGCGGACAGCGATTGTACCCCCACATGCATGGTGACGACGGCTGGTACGACTACACGCCGGATCCGTTCAGTGTTGGCGCATTGGAGGTCTACTACTGGTCCATGCAGACGGCGGACTTGGACCGCTTGCTCATCCCCAGAGAGGGCTGGGTAGGCTTCTTGGATGGGCAGAATCCCGACTATCCGGAGACGGCGCTGCGGCACGACCTGGAGGCGGTGCGCGAGCGGATGGCGCGGGTGAGGGCGGACACGGCGACCCCGGACACGCGCATGTCGGATGATCCGAACGGGAACAATCCGGCGATGGTGGGGACGCTGATCCAACTGATGCTCGGTGGCCTGCCAACGCAGCATCACGGGCATCCGCTGCACTGCCGGGTGCGCTATTTCGACCCGGCGCGGCAGCGGGCCGGCATCCCGGAAGACGTGGCGGCGTTGGTCGAGAGTATGACCGCCGACGAGACGACGCTGCACTTGGTCAACGTCAATCAGGTGGAAGCGAGAACGGTCGTGGTGCAGGGCGGCGCGTATGGCGAGCACCGGATCGAGCAGGTCACGCTGGGCGGGCAGACCGTTCCGGTGGAGGGTAGCTCGTTCTCGGTGCGTCTGGAGCCGGGTTGCGGGGCGCGCTTGACGCTCACGATGCAGCGGTACGCCAACCAGCCGACGTTGGCCTTTCCCTGGGACCACGCCTAGTCTCCAGCTATTTCCCTAACAGGGAAGGCATGGCATAGTGGCCAGGCCGCCCGGCCGCTGGCCGGCGCTACACGCGCGCGGCTCGCTCGAACAAGGCTTCGCGCAGGCCGTCCAACAGCCCTTCCAGCCGCGCTTGGCGCTGCTCCAAGGCCGACATGCGGTTTTCCAGTCGCTCGAAGCGGTCTTCCATCCGATCCAAGCGCGTCTCAACCTGCTGGAAGCGCGTATTGAGGCGCCCTTCCAATTGCTCGAATCGTTTGTCGGTTCGCTGGGCAGAGGCGACCAAGACGGCCGCCAATGCCACCCCTACACCTAAGATCGTCAGGATTTCCGGGGTCAGCACTGCCTCGCTCCCGCCGCAGTCCCCGGCTAGCGGCCGGTTAGCTCGCGGACGAGCTTGTTGACCTGGCCGAGGTCGGCGCGGCCACGGAGGGCACGGGCGGCCTGCGGCATCACTTTGCGGAATTCAGGACCGTGCTCGGCGATCAACTGCTCGACCGTACTGCGAATGTCGTCCTCGGAGAGCTGGGCCGGCATGTACTGTTCGAGTACCGCGATCATGGCCTGCTCTTTGGCGATCAACTCGGTCCGGCCGGCTTTCTCGGCGTATTCGAGCGCCTCGCGGTGCGCGCCGATCTCCTTCCGCACAACGTTGAGCACCTCCTCATCGGGGACGGCCTTGCCCTCCGGGTCGTTCGGGCCGCGCTGCGAGATCTCATAGTTGACGATGGCAGCGCGCAACATGCGAATTGCCGACACCGCGTGCTCGTTGCGGGCGCGCATCGCTGCGCGTAAGTCGGCTACGACCTGTTCTCGTAAGCTCATCACCATACCTCAGGGCTAAGTCCGCGATTACTCCTATGGCACAGTGCTCGTGCCTCTGCCGAGGAGCGCCACGACCACTGTCGCGGGACGGCCGGCCCGGCCTCAGTGCAGTTTTCCTGCCGGCCAACCAATCGGTAGAATAACATAGAGGGTTGCTGTTTCGTGAACTTGATCTTCGATGCCGGCGAGCGCGAGACCCCCAAGGGGCATGCGCTGGTCTACTTCCGTGACCGGGCCGACCCGGACCGGCACCTCGTCACCTACCTCGTGATCCTGCCGGTGGCGATTGATCCGTCCCGCTACGTGCCGCAGGCGCTCGCGGGCCGGGCGTCACGCGAACTGACTACCGTCAATGCAACGGCGCTGCCGCCGATCCCCGAGCCGGTAGACAACCTGGACCAACTGCGAGCTATCGCCCGGCATCGCGGCGATGACGTGCTCGATGGGGGCACGATAGACACCGATGAAGTCGAGCGGCTCATCTACATGGTGCATGAGATGACCCAAGCCTATGAGCAGCTCTACCGCGCGGCGGCCGATCACTGGGCAGTGGAGTCGGTGGAGGAGCCGGACACCGAAACGGTGCAGTTGCTGCTGATGAGCGAGCTTGGCCGCCTGGAAGAACTGGCGCGGCTGACCGGACAACTGCGCTACGCGGTGGATGGGCAGGACACGCGCCTGGCCGAAGAGACTGCAACGGCAGTGGAGCGCATTGTCGGGCTGTTGCCGGAGAGCTACAACCTGCGCGACTACACCGCCCTGGTCCAAGCCTCTGGTGAGCACAGCCGGCGACTGGCGGCGCTGCTGCTGGATCGGTCGTTCAAGCTGTGCAACGAAGAGTACGAAGCGCTCGCCGCCCTCGACGAGCAGATTGACACCGAGCGTCGGCGGCACGAGCGGGAGTCGTGAGCCTTGGCGCTCCCGCAGCCGACTGTCCTGGACGTTGACACCGGCCTCGATGACGCGCTGGCGCTGCTCCTGGCCGTTCGCTCGCCGGAACTCGACGTGGTCGGCGTGACCACCGTCGCTGGCAACGTGGCGCTCCCGGACGTGCTGCGGAATACCCGGCACGTGCTCGATACCGCTGGCGCGACGAGCGTACCGGTCGCGGCGGGCGCAGCGGCGCCGCTGGTGCGTCCGCTGACGACGGCCACCTTCTTCCACGGACCGCACGGGCTGGGCGACGTTGTCGTGCCGGGGCCGACGCGGGCGCCGATGGCGGAGCCGGCGGCGCAACTGCTGTGCCGGCTTGCGGCGGAATACCGGGGGCATCTGACCGTCATTGCGACGGGGCCTTGGACGAATATCGCGCTGGCCAGCCGCTTGGACCCCGAGTTTGCCGGCAACCTGCGGCAATTGGTCGTGATGGGTGGCGCCGTGACGGTGCCGGGCAACGTGACGCCGGTGGCGGAAGCGAACGTCTACAACGACCCGGAGGCGGCACACATGGTCCTGGCGAGCGGCGCGATGCCGCTGCTCATCGGGCTGGACGTGACCATCCAGGGGCTGTGGCGGCCGGCCGAGCAGGAGGCCGCGCGCCAGCGAGTGCAGGGGCCGTCGGCGCCGGACCCGGTGGCGCGACTGGCGGTAGACTTGCTGGACTGGTATCTGCGGGCCGATCTCGCCGCGGGACTCGCCGGTAGCCCGCTGCACGACCCGGTCGCAGTGGCGGCAGCCCTGTGGCCGGAGCTCTTCATGCTGGAGCCGCGACACGTCTCGGTAGAGCTAGCGAGCGAACTGACACGCGGGCAGACGGTCGCGGCGCCCGAGGGCCGGCGCGAGCGGCTGGAGAACAGAGACGGACAGAGCGACGTGGTAGGGGTGGAAACAGTGCGGCCGAACTGCCAGGTGGCGCTCAAGCTCGACGGTGACCGCTTTGTGGAGCGCTTTGCGGCGCGGCTGGGCTTGCGGTAGCCGGGCACCGCGCATAACGAGTGCAGGGAGAGAAGGAAAACGATGCCAAGCGCGTATGCGTTCAAGATGGGAGTGTTCTTCGACGAAACGGGGCTGCCGTTCGACCAAGCGGCGGCCCTCAGCCAGGAGCTAGGGGCACGCTATGCGGAGTTTTTTGTCCACCCGGACCGGCTGACCGCGCAGTACGCAGCGCACTGCCGGCGGGTGCTGGACGATGCCGGTCTGCAAGCGCACGCCATGGGCAGCGCGCCCAACCCCTTCAAGCAGATACATATTGACCAGATCGCGCTGGACGAGTTGCCGACGAATCCGGAGTTTGTCCACGATCTGGACCTCGTGCGCCGTTCGATGGAGTTCGCGCAGGTCGTCGGGGCGCCCAACGTGCTTGTCTCCGGGTTTGCTTGGCCGGGCGAGTTCCAGAACGGCGAGCGGGTCAGCCCCACGTGGCCGCAACGATACGCGACCGGCGGCGGCGTTATTCCGCCGGCGGAGCTTGACAAGCTGGCCAAGGCGTTCACGATCATCGCCGAGCTTGCGGAACGCCAGGACATGCACGTTGCGATCAGCGTACACCCTTGGGAGTACGCCAACACGAGCCGCAACTACCGCCGCATCGTCGAGCGGGTCAACTCACCACGCCTGCGGGCCAAATGGGGGCCGGGCGATGCGTACAACTGCGGGGAGCTGGATACGGTCACGACCGGGTACGAAAACCTGAAGCCGTACCTAACGAGCCTGCACCTGAAGGACCTCCGCACGCTCGACGGCCCTGCGTGCGAGTTCGAGTATTGTGCGGTCGGCACCGGGGACGTGGATTATCCCGGTCTGTTCCGCACGTTTGCGCGCGACCACACCGACATCGTGATCGGGGTGGGCACGCATTTCCAGCCGCCCGGCGGGACACAGGCGGATGCGATGCGGATCAACTATCGGAACACGCTGCGGCTCACCGAGCAAGCGGTTCAGGCCGCACTCCGCGGCCCTCTCTCCACGATGTAGAGGTGGGGAGTACGGCGGAGGCTGGCCCCCCTATGGCCCCCCCGCAGTGCGGTGGGACGGGGACCGCTTCCTGGCGCGGGAATGGCCGGGCGGTAGACGGCGTCGCTGCACTGGTGACTGACTACTGGTTGGCTGCGCTACGTCCGGCAACTGGGGTAGTCGGAGCGGGCGGGTGTGCTGCTAGCCGGGTAGGGTGGCCCCAAGGTGATCCGCTCGAAGAACGCGCCGTCCGCCGCCGTCACGTCGCACCAATAGAAGTTGAGCGCCTGGAACGTCGCCAGGTCCGGTATGTGCCGCCACTGGCCCAGGCCGGCATCGTAGGCCACGATACGCCCGTCTCCCCCATCGAAGCGTCGCACGAGCTGGTTGGGCTGCGGGTATTGGTCGTCCAGCGGGATAAGCGCAAGCACCGCCAAGGGTACGGTGTAGCGGCTGTTCACCTCGGCCCAGGGAATCGAATAGACCCACGGGCTGTTCCCTGCAATCCACCAGCGCACGATCTGACCGTCAGATTCTCGCCGGAGAATGGCATACGTCTGCCCCAAGGTCTCGTCGCGCACGAATCCGAGGGGGATCTGCTGCGTGCCGTCCCGGCTGATCCAGCCGATTGGCAGGTCGAACGAGGCCTCCGGGCGGTCGTGGCGCTGGAACACCAGACTGCTCTGGCCCGGGCCGTCTTTCCGCTCGTTGACCGTCGCGGTGCTGTTGCTGGCGGAGAACAGCGGCTCAGGAGTTGGCGTGGGCGCCGGGGTCCGCGCGCTGCTCCTGCTCGTGCGGCGGCTACTACTGCTGTCACCACTCGACGGCGGCGGTGGCAAGGGTATCTGCTTGAGTGAGTGCGTCACCACGCGCTCCACGTTCGTCCCGTCCACCGTCAAGAACGTCAACGTAGCCGCTTCGCCCTGCCGTGGCAACGTGATCGTCAACGGATCATCCGGCCCGAACTCCAGCGTAGTCGTCGCGGTCGTCTTCGACACGGTCGTCGTGGCGTCCGTCGTGATCTCCAGCTTCGCCTCCATAGTCTTCCTGACCACCAACCCGGCTTCCGTCGCAGTCGTCGGCGCGAAGACCAGCACGTCATCCGGACCGATCTGCATCGTAGCCGGCGCGGTCGTACTCAACACTACCGTGTCCGTCGCCGTGGCACGCAGCGGGTTCGTCCCCGTCGCCGTGGCCGTGAGCGTCGAGTGCGAGGCAATGCGGGACCACGCACCGTCACCGTTGCCGTTGACCGCGCGCACCTGCACGTCGTACTCCGTGTTGGCGGTCAGTCCGCTGATGGTGTATTCCAGGGCGCCGCCCCTGGTCCGCCAGGCGTTGTCCTGCTGGGCCCAGTCGGTGGTGCCGGTCTCCCGGTAGCGGACGTCGTAGGCGGTAATGGTACTGCTGCCGGTGTACGATGGTTCTTCCCAGGAGATGGTGATGGCTTCATCACCCGGAGTCGCTCCGGTAACCATCGGGCCAGCGGGCGTGCGGGGCACCGCCGGGAGCCTGGCATACCCGTGACCCCAAATGTTGTTGGGATCCCTGTTGTCCGGGCTTGGCTCGGCGCGCTGCTGCGCGCGGTCTTGCAGGTAGCGGGCGACCTCGGCAGGAGTGAGGGCCGGGTAATGCTGGAGTACCAGGGCAGCCAGGCCGGCGACGTGCGGTGCCCCCTGGCTTGTCCCGGGGAAGCCAGCCGGCCCATACGCGACCGTATCGGCGCGATCCGCGCCGACGAGGTCGGGCTTGGTGCGGCCGTCCGGCGTTGGGCCGCGGCTGCTGAACAGTTCGATTTCACTGTTGAATGCCCAAGGAGCGGCGCCGGCGGCGAGCAGCCCCGGGTTGGCACTCTCGGCCGGGTTCCCGATGCTGCCGTACAGGGTGACCGGCGCCATGCTAGAAACACCGAAGAAGTCCTGTACCTGCAGCCAGCCGAGATTAGCGACGTCCCCGTTTGATACTTCCAAGAAATAAACTCCAGAATCCGGTGGGACGTAATACAATACCTCATATGGAATATGCTCCGGCCCTCCAGTCTGAAAGTCCGTACTTGAGGCGACAAGCGCACCAAAGGCGTCATACAGATAAAGGTCAAGGTCGCTGCTGGCACCACCCCAACTATCGTCCCACCGGAGTTGGGCTATTAACGGGTAGCCCCAAAACAGTGCGATCGTGTTGTAAGGAACACGAATTCCTTCCGTCGTACGGAACTCGATCAGCCCGTTAGCGCGCTCCTCGTCATGGTATGACGACTCGAAATAGGTGTTCTCGGCGTCGTTGCCGGCGGCATTGACCCAGAGGATACCGCCGGCCACGGCCGCATCCACGGTCCGGTTGGGACTGTTCGAGTTTGGGGAGGTACCATCGCCGGGGCCGTCCCAGACCCAGCCGACCGAGTAATTGATCACCTGCACGCCCTGCGCGAGCATCCATTCGGTGGCGGCGCGCAGATCCGCCCGAGAAACGGGGTTGGCTATGTACAGGTCCACGTCCGGCGCAATGTCAATGATCGTCTCGGCGACGGCCGTGCCGTGCGCTGAATCCACTTCGCAGTCCACGATATTTTGCGTGAATTCGCCGATGTCGGTGTAGCAGCGCATGTGAACCGTTGCCGGTAGCTCGGTACCCATGAGGGCGCCAAAGCCATCGAATCCAACATCTATTACACCGACCTTGACGCCCTGCCCTTTGATGCCAGCTTGGTGCCACGTGGTCGCGCCGTGCGATGCCACAGGAAGCGGCGCCGTTGCGGCAGTTATTGCCAGAGCGAAATCACCCGTGATTGCGGGGGCACGGGTCGTTGCCTCGACTGTATAGGTGCCGGGCGTCAGGCCAATCCGTATCCGGGAGTTGGTGGTGTCGTCATCCTTGTTGTTATTGACCGTGATGAAATCGCCGGTCCAGTCGTCCGGCAGCAGGTAGAGAATGGTATCCGTATCCGGGCTGCCATCGCCATCACTGTCGGGAGCGGTGAGGTCAATGGTCACGGCTACTGTCTGACTGAGCGTGAAGGTGTAGTAGCGCGCATAGCGGTTCGGCCGATTGGCGGAATCGCAGGTATCAACCCACGTCTCGGAGGAGCGAGTTATGGTTCTGCCCGCGGAAAGCGTCCCCAGCGCGGTCTCACACGCGCCCGACACATTTAGCGGCGAGTAGAAGATTAGCAGTTCGAAGTTGCCCCGTTCACCGCGGGCGTTGGTGGTCGCCTCCACCGTGTAGGTGCCGGGCTGAAGACCGGCCTCTATCACGGCATTCGAGGTGATGGGAACATAGTCGTTATCACTCCTGAGCACCGTGCCGTCCCGCCCACCCGACAGCAGGTAGAGGTAGGCATCCGCATCGGAAGATCTCAGGATAAGAGTCACGGACGCGCTCTGGTTGAGCGTAAAGCTGTAATAGCGCGCCGCGCGTTCCCCGCGGCGGTCGGACGTACAGGCGCTACTCCAACTCCCCGTGTGCGTCTCCCTTGGCGCTGCAAGAGTGCCCAAATCCGTCAGGCAGGGGTCCGACGCCGAGGTGATCTGTGTGATCTTCAGCGGCAGGGGCTGCGCCGGCTTCAGCGGCAGGGGCCCTACCGCCCTCGGCCCGAAGATGGTCTCGACGCGGGTCACGCCGGACTGCTGGGATAATTGCCCGAGCAGCGTCACGGGTACGTAGGCTTCGATGTAGTCCGCACCGACGTTCCGGACGTCGGCGCCGTTGCTTTCGAGGAAGCTGCGGATGGCGGAGACGTTGGCGCTGAGGTAGACCGTCACCGCGACGCTAGAATTGTCATGGATTGGCGCCTGGCTCGCGATATCCCCGGGATTCGCCTGCCCCTGCTCATAGCCTGCGACCAGGCCGCTGAGGGTGGAGTCCAAGCGCGGATACTTCTGGCGACTCTTGGGGACAGCTACGGGAATCTGGAAATCCTTGACGTCCTCGAATACGGCCTCCTTGAGTACATCATCAATGTCGTCAATAGGATCTATGCCTTGGGCGGCCACACTCTGGATACTCAGCAGGCCGACAAGCCCCACGTAGACGAGGGCCATAGCCAGGGTGCGGAGGACGGTAGCTCGCCGCCCGTTCTCCCACGTTGGGAAGATACGACACTCAGCCAGGCTCCGGCCGGATACGACGTCGGTGCGTTCAAATATTGACATCTATAGCATCCGCAGGATGCATTATAACATGACCGTGTGTGCAGGGACGACCGCTCCCGTTTCCTAAGCCGAAGGAAGCGCGCGCCGAGCGGAGACATGATAACCGATGCCGAGCAGACAAGCAATGTTGTGACGACGGGTGGGCCTCAGCAGGTGACGTCTTTGCCTTCGGTGCCAAAAACGCTCATCCGCGCCTCTGTGGAGGTGCGGGAGATGCCGGCCGGGATGTAGTGCAATTGGAGCGCCCGGCGACGCTCGGCAGTGCGGTTCGCGGGGGTGCCGTGATGCGTGAGGCCGTTGAAGAAGAGGATACCACCCGGCTTGAGGGGCACCATGACATCCCGCGTGAGGTCGAGGTGCTCGTCGCAGATCTGCCAGTCGCGGCGCTCGAAATGCACGACCGGTCCCTCTTTATGGGTGCCGGGCTTCACGTGCATGCAGCCGTTTTCGGGTCTCGCTTCATCGAGCGCAATCCAGCAGCCGATAATCGGCGTGCCGAGAGGCAGGTTGAAGAAGGCATGGTCCTGGTGCCATGGTTTCTCACGGCCAATGCCCCGGGGCTTGAGCAAGGCCTGATCCTGGAACAACTCCGGATCGGTCGTGCCGAGCAGCCGGCCGACGACCTCCCGCAGCCGGGGGTGATCGGCGATGGCACGTAGGCGTGGCTCGTGGCCCACATAGTTCTGGAGCTTGCGGACCATATCGCGCCGCGCCTCCAGACTGCTCGCACTCAGGCGGTCGCGTGTGCTGGCTTCATACTGCACGACAGCCGAAGGCGCATCGGGATTCCTGCCGTCAATGATGTCCATCAATCCGGCGAGCGCACTCGCGATTTCACTCTCGGTAAAGAAGTCGTTGATGGCGAGGAATCCGGTCTCGCGGTAGTAGTACACGTGGTCCTCGGTAAAGCTGGCGTACCCCTCGATACCGGAGGCGATGTTGTCGAAGCTGAACAGGTGCTCCGGGTACTCATGCCAGATATAGCGGTCGAAGACCGGCTCGTCTGCCGGGGCGACGGTCGGCGTTGCCTGTTTGGTGGCCATTGCTCTTCTCCCGTCAGGTCCACACTATAGCGGCCAGCGGCGTTGCTACCCTACTCTACCTCGCGGCCCGCCAACCGTGCTTGCGCGGCGTTCCTGCCCCCACCCTAACCATCCCCCGGAGCAAGCTCCAGGGGAGGGAACTACCGTCCTCCTGCCGCAGCGGGGGAACGGTAGGGGGGCTAGGTGCTCTCTCCCGGCCGTTCCTGCTACCCTTGACACGGCGCACGGCACATTAAAGACACGACGGGAGGCAACCGGCGATGCGACTGGCGAGCAAGGTGGCTGCGATTACCGGAGCAGCGCAGGGTATCGGGCGCGGCATCGCGCGGATGTTTGCCCGTGAAGGCGCCGCCGTGGTGATTGGCGATATTCAGGACGACAAGGGAGCAGCGGTAGTAGCCGAGATCAGCGCCGCCGGCGGCCGCGCCGCGTTCATCCACACCGACGTCGCGGTTGCCAGCGACTTGGAACGGATGGTGCAGACGGCGGTGGGACAGTTCGGTGGCCTGGATATACTGGTCAACGATGCGATCTGGAGCAAGGGGGGCACCGCGGTCACATTAGAGGAGGCGGACTGGGATCGGGCAATCGCCGTGGGGCTGAAGGCGTGCTACCTCGGTGCCAAGTACGCCGTCCCGGCGATGGCGCGGCGCGGCGGTGGCAGCATCATCAACATCTCCTCGGTGCATGGGCTGCTCGCGGCGCGCGATTCGCTGGTCTACGAGAGTCTGAAGGGCGGGTTGATCCTGATGACGAAGGAGATGGCGAGCGACTTCGGTCCGCAGGGTATCCGGGTCAATGCGATCTGTCCGGGGATGATCGTCCACGAGGGGCATGGTCACCACGATCCGACCAGCGCGCACGCTCGCTTTGCGGCCGAAATCTATCCGGTGCGGCGCTACGGCAACCCCGACGACATCGCCTACGGGGCGGTCTATTTGGCAGCGGACGAGTCGAGCTTTGTGAGCGGACACGCGCTGGTCATTGACGGTGGCCTGACGGCGCAGCTCCAAGACGACCTCGCCGGACGGATTGCACAGTACGTGCGCGAGCGCCCCGAGGAATGATAATTCCCGCCCCCACCCTAACCCTCCCCCATTGCGACAGGGGAGGGAACATGCAGTCCCCCGGGCCGCAGCGGTGGGCTGGCCTCAGGCGGGGTGGAGAGGCAGCGGCAAGTTCAGGGTTTGGGCCAGTGCTCGGAGCAACGCCCAGACCGCCCGCATGAGTAGATGCAAGCTCCGGGCGCGGGCCTTTATGGAGCCTGAGTCCCGGCTGCTGACAAGAGAAAAATCCGACCATTCCAATCGAGCACGTACAACTCTCCGTCCGGACCCTGGCCGAAAGAGGTGATCACCTTTCGCCCCGGGTCCCGGGATAGTTCCGTCTGCTGCCAGGAGCCATCACCGGTTGGCGTGAGGACACGGATACTGCCGAAGCAATGATCGCCGAATACATAGCTCCCGACCAGGCCAGGCAGACTATTCCCTCGATAGACGTATCCCCCGATGATCGCACACCCCTCCGTGTGTGGATACTCCGCAATCGGAAACACGAGCTGCGACTTATCTATGCCGGCTATCCGCTTACCGCCTTCATCTGGGGCGAGAAGGTACGTTCCTTCGTAGAAATTCCAGCCGTAGTTCTCCCCACCACGGCTCGATGCGACCTGAAGGTTGATCTCCTCTCGCTTGTACAACCCCACATCAGCGATAAAGAGGTCGTCGGTTAGCGGATCAAAGGCGAACCGCCAGGGATTGCGTAGACCGTAGACCCAGATTTCTTCCCGTCCCCCGGCTTGACCAACAAACGGATTGCTCGGTGGGATCGTGTAGGGGAAGTCATTAAGTACGTCGAGGCGCAGAATTGTGCCGAGCAAGGACATAGTGTTCTGGCTATTGCCGGATTCGTCTCCATATACCGGCCCACCATCCCCAAGACCGATGTAGAGATAGCCGTCGGGGCCAAACACGAGCAGGCCTCCATTGTGATCCGGCGTAGGCTGGTCGACTTTGAGGATTATTGCCTCGCTCGCAGGATCAGCGATGTTGGGATTATTGGTCACTCGATAGCGGGCAACCACTGTATCACCCGCCGTATCCGTGTAATACACATAGAAGTAGTCATCGCTCGTGAATGACGGGCTGAATGCCATACTGAGCAAGCCTTGCTCTCTTCCTTCGGCACCGACTTTGTGACGCAGGTCGAGAAACAGCCGGGGGCGGCGAACACCATCCTGCAGAATTGCAATTGTCCCCGCTTTCTCGACAACGAACAACCGACCGCTTTGATCGCCAGGGGCAGACGTAAGGTACACCGGAATATCGAACCCCTCCGCCACAGTCACAAGCGTGTAGTCGGCCGGGCGCGGCAGCCTTGAGTCCGCTACCGAGGACGCATCCTTTGTTGGGCTAGCGGCAGAAGTCGCGGTTGCCGACCCACTATCGGCAACTGGTGTGGCAGTTTCATCTGGGTCGGTCGTCGTGGTGTCAGGACCGGCCGACTCACAGGCAACACAGAATGCAAGGAGCCACCAGAGGAACAACCACCCCGCAATCCTCAGCATTCCATCCTCTCATACCAGCCGCCGCGTCCTGTCTCAGACCTGATGCAGGGGCAGCGGCAGGTTCAGGGTTTGGGCGAGGGCTTGCAGCGGCTCCCAGACGGATCGAACGAGCCGGTGGGTACCTTGCGCGCGGGCCGCTTGCTCCAACCGAGCGGCTCGCTCCCCAGGATAGAAGATTTCCGCGACTCCGGCCTTCCTGGGGGTGGCCTTAATCCGGCGGATATGGTCTTCTGTGCGCTGGGCAAATTCGGCTGGCGGCATGAGCAAGCCGGGATCGAACACAAGCAGGAAATGACCCACTTGCCCATCGGCGCCGCTCGCTGGCCCGTAGCCGGCGCCGGTGAGCACAGCGCCCAGGATTTCCGAGACCATCGCCAGCCCGTAGCCCTTGTGCTCGCCGAGGGGCAGCAGTGAGCCGAGTAGTGCCGCCTCTGCCTCCGTCGTGGGATTGTCGTGCTGGTCGAGCGCCCAGCCTGCCGGCAACGGCCGGTCCTCTTCGGCGTACATTCTGACCTTGGCGAACGAGGCGGACGGCGCGATGTCCAGCACGATGGGGGCACGCTGGCCGGCGGGAATGCCAAAGGCCCACGGATTGTTGCCCAGCACGCGCCCCAGACCACCGGTCGGCGCCAGGATCGGTTTGGCGACAGCGGTACAGAGGGCGAGATAGCCGGCTCGCGCTGCCCGCAGGACGTAATGCGCCGGAATAAAGAGATGGTTGGAGTTCCGCACCCCGGCCAGGGCTACACCGGTAGTAGACACCTTTTGTAGACAACGCTCCAAGCCGAGCGTCATCGCCACCGGGCCGTAGCCGTTGTCGGCGTCAACGAGCACGCTCACCGGGGTTTCGCGGATGACGCGGATGGCAGCTTGGGCGTTGACCGAGCCGCCGTGGGTGGTGGTCTTGTAGGCGAGTAGCAGGCGGACGCCATGACTGTCGTGGCCGCGCAGGTCCGCCTCCACGGCAATTGAGGCCAGACTGCTGGCCTGCTCAGGCGCAACACCCTGGGCAATGAAAACTTGGGTGCAAAACTCTTCCAGATCGGGGATGGCAATACTGCGGGCGTCGTCCATAGGAGTGTTCCTGGCTGCCTTAGACGGAATTTTGGCCCCCTCCCTAACCCTCCCCCGTGCTGACGCACAGGGGAGGGAATCTCCTAGTGTTCGGCTGCCCCGGTAGCGAAGCGGCCGGGAGCAAAGGGGGCCAGCGGCAGCGGCGACTCCCGGCCCATGACCACGGCGGCGATGGCTTGGGCGGTGATCGGGGCGGAGATAATGCCCATCTTGAAGTGCCCTGTGGCGTGGTAGAGGCCGCGTAGCCGGTGGTCCGGCCCGATGATCGGCAGCTCGTCGGCGGTGCAGCGCGGGCGTAGTCCGGCCCAGGTCGACTCCAGCCGGCAGTTGCGTAGCGCCGGCAGGACTGCGAATGCGCCCCGCAGTAGCCCCTCAATCGCGCCGGCCGTCACCGTCGCATCGTAGCCGACGTCTTCTACCGTGGCACCACACAGCAGCCGGCCATCGGCACGTGGCACCAGCACGCCATGACGAGAGCCGATAATGTGTTGAACGGGGGGTGGGCGGGTCTCGAACGCCAGCATCTGCCCTTTGGCCGGTCCGACGGGGAGCCAAACGCGGGCATCGAGCAGGCCGGCCCAACTCCCGGCCGCGTTGACTACCACGTCCGCTGTGAGCCGCTCGCCGGCAAGCTCCACGCCTAGCACGCGGTCGTGACGGACGTGCAGTCCCAGGGCCGGACGGCCGGTGAGGATGGTCACGCCGCGACGTGCCGCCGCCATCGCCACATTCGCCGTCAGCCGGGCGTTGTCAACGAGCGCATGGTCGGGAAAGAAGAGCGCACCGGTCGCGGCGGTGAGGGCCGGTTCCGCAGCGCGCACGGCGGCTGCGTCCCATACCTCGGCGCGGACGCCGGCGGCGTGCTGGACCTGCCGGTCCTGCTCTAGGGTGGCCGCTTCGGCTGCATCGAGGGCCAGCAGGAGCCGGCCGGTCACGCGGTACTCTACGGGCAGGCCGGTGTCCGCGAGCAAGCGGGCCATGAAGTCGCCGTAGAGGCGCAAGCTCCGCTGGTAGAGGTCCAGGATTGCCGGCGGGCGGGCCGGGTCGGCTTCAGGGATCAGGATGCCAGCGGCAGCCGAGGAGGCACCGGCACCCGGACGGTCACGCTCGATGAGCGTGACCTGCAACCCGTGTCCGGCCAACTCCCAGGCAATGGAGCCGCCAATGATCCCGCCACCAACGACAATGACATCCGGCTTTTTCGCATTCATAGCGGTTGCAAGTGTACTCTCTAGCGGTGGATCGGGAGTGTTATCTTCCGCGCTGCGGGAATTGGAAGGCGTAGAGCTTCATGTCCCGCATCACGAAGCGGAGCCGAACTGACTGACCGACCAACTCTGCAACGTCCGTCCGGCCTTGCCATGTGACGGATTTGCGGATGGCATTGCCCAGTACCGCGTCGGCCTCACCAAGGCCGTACCCCGGCAACGGCCGGCCCTGTGCATCCTGGACTTCCACCTTGAGCCAGCCCCCGGCGCTGCCATCGAGGTTCAACTCCAGACAGTTGCCGCCAAAGCATAGCGGCGGGGTGGTGAACTCGCCGCCACTATAGCCGGCGTCGGCGGAGATGAAGCCGTCCCGGCGCAGCGTGGCGCGGAAGAGGCCGGTATTGCGTCCGTCGCGCTCTTTCTCCGCGTGGCTCCCGCCGCGGCCACTATAGTAGAGCCACAGCTCATCGCCGACCGGCACCAGCCAGGGGTTGGCGACGATGATGCCAGCGGTCGCGGTGCCGTCGGGCCCTTGGCGGAGGAAGGGCCGGCGGTCGCCGGCTCGCTGCCAGCGGATGCCGTCGCGGCTGGTGAGGAGCTGCACATCGAACGTGGCCGGGAACTCGTTCTCGCCCCAGTGGTAGTACGCCGCTGGCAGCATGAGATAGACATCCTGGGCGTCGGGGTATTTCAGGGCGCAACTGGTGTAGAAGTCAATCACCGGGCGCGGGTCGTCGCTGCGGTCGGGCACCGGAATGGCCAAGTCGGTGGCATCGGCCTCAAAGACGATCTCCAGCGGGGACCAAGCGCGTAGGTCCGGGGAGGTAATGCGCCCTACGGCTCGATAGCGCCCCTGACCGGCGGCGTTCAGCTCGACGCCCATCGTGGCGGCCTCGCCGTAGGCTTGGGTCTCGCGCACACGGGTATAGCCCACGTACAGCTCCAGCCGGTCATCCCAGAACAGCATATTCTGGGTATCGCACATCGTATCGGGCGGATTCGGCTGACCGGGATAGGTTTGCCAGTGGATGCCGTCGGCAGAGTACATTGCCCACAAGCCCGGCTCTACGCCGGCGGCGACCTGCCGGTCGGTGGGCTGGAACTTGGTCCAGAGCTTGTAACGCTCCGCCGGGGCGGCCCGGTCGTCGCGGAACACCGTCGCTCCCTGCTGGCTCTGGCGCTCCAAGGGCGGGGCGACGACGTTGTTGGCGGTCGAGCCGCGGAACGGGATCAGGCCAAGCTCCGGCTTCTCCCAGGACAGGCCGTCGGTGGACTCGGCATAGCAGAGCCGCCGCGCCCCTTCGTGGGGCAAGCCACCTTCGAGCAGCGCGTCGTACCACATACGAAAGCGCCCGTCGGACTCGCGCAGGACGGTGTTATAGCTGCCGATGCCGAGCGCCTCCCACGGCCGGTCCGCGCGCAGCACCGGCTCCAAGTGCTGGACGGGTGGATTCATGCACAAGCGCACCCCGTCGGTAGAGTCGAAGAATCGCTCGTCAATGAACAGCTGCTTGTGGGTGCCGATATTCATGTCCGTACTGCCCCCTCCCTAGCCCTCCCCCGTCGGGACGGGGGAGGGGCTACGCCTCGTCATCCCGACACAGCGGCCCCCGCAGCCCCGTCCCCCTGCGGAGCGGGGGGCTGTTCCCGACTCGGCCCCTCCCTAACCCTCCCCCGCGCTGACGCGCAGGAGAGGGGACTCACCGCCTACCGACCGGCACCGAGCAGGTACACGCTAGAACCAGCGCGTGATGACCACCTTGCGGTCGGTGAAGAAGTCAATGGCGTCGCGGCCTTGGCCGTGCAGCGTGCCGAAAAAGGACTCCTTGGCGCCGCTGAAGGGGAAATAGGCCATTGGCGCGGCGACACCGACGTTGATCCCCACGTTGCCGGTGGGGACGCGATAGCGGAACTCACGCGCGGCAGCGCCGTCCTGCGTGAAGATGGACGCCGCATTGCCGAACCGCTGCTGCTCGATAATCTTGATTGCCGCGTCGAGCGTGTCCACGTGCATGATGCTCAGGACCGGGCCGAAAATCTCGTCACAGGCGATGGTCATGTCGGGCGTGACGCTATCGAAGATGGTGGGGCCAACGTAGCAGCCGTCGCCGCCGCCGGCGACCGCGACCTGGCGGCCGTCCAGTACCAGCGTTGCCCCTTCGCGCTGGCCTTGCTCGATATAGTCCAGAATGCGCTCCTGGGCCGCCCGGGAGATCACCGGCCCCAGCTCCACGTCGTCGTCCAAGCCGTTGCCGACCTTCAGCGCCGCCGCGGCCTGTGACACCGCATCGCGCACCTGCTCGTGGCCGGCGCCGACAGTCACTAGAACGGAGCCGGCGAGGCAACGCTGGCCGGCGGAGCCAAAGGCCGAGTTGATGATATTGGAGACCGAGCTATCCAGGACCGCGTCGGGCATGACGACGAGGACGTTCTTGGCGCCGCCCTGCGCCTGCACGCGCTTGCCGCGCTCGGCGCCTCGCGCATAGATGTACTTGGCTACCGGGGTGGAGCCTACAAACGAGAGGCCCTTGACATCGGGATGGTCGAGCAATCCGTTCACGGTGTCTTTGGCGCCGTTGACGAGGTTGATGACGCCCGGCGGGAATCCCGCATTGTCGAGCATCTCGAAGATGAGCTGCATGCTGGTGGGCACCTGCTCGGAAGGCTTGATGATGAAGGTGTTGCCGCAGGCGACGGCGTACGGCCAGAACCAGAAGGGGACCATCAGCGGGAAGTTGAAGGGGCAGATGGCGGCAAAGACCCCTAGCGGCTGGCGCACGACGTCCTCGTCAATGCCGCTGGCCGCGCCGTCCTCCAGCCCGTAGCCCATGAGCAGGGAGGGAATGCCGCTGGCGACCTCGACGTTTTCGATAGCGCGCCGCACCGAGCCGCGGGCATCTTCGAGCGCCTTGCCGTGCTCCAACGTGACCTGCCGCGCCAAGGTCTCGAACTGCGCTTCCATCTGCTCGCGGACGGAGAAGAGGTAGCGGGCGCGGTCGAGGGGCGGCGTCGCGCGCCAGGCGGGGAAAGCCGCCTGCGCCGCCGCGACAGCCTGATCCACGTCAGCGCGGTTCGACAGAGGCACGCGGCCGAGCAGATCGCCGGTGGCCGGATTGGTCACGTCGAGGTACTCGGTCGTTTGGGGCGTGATCCACTCGCCACCGACGTAGTTCCGGAGCGCTTTCGTGTCGGCCGGCGTATCCATGGCGCCGGCCGCGTGGGTGGTAGCCATCTCTCTCGTCTCCTACAGGTTGGGGGACAACGCACATCTTATACCAATTCGCTGGGATCGGTCCTCACCCCCTGGCCCCCTCTCCATCGCGGAGCGATAGAGAGGGGGTGCGGCGGAGGCGGCTGTTGTAGGGGCAATCCTTGTGGTTGCCCTCGTCCCCCTGCGTAGCGGGTAAGGCATCGGGAGGCTAGATTCTCGCTTGCGCGGGAATGACGGGCCGGGGTGAGGGCGCCCACAAGGGACGCCCCTACGGCTGGATTCCGGCCTCTCTCGGCGCGGTCGGGTGCTCGTGGGGGCGTGGGAGGTGTTAGGATTGCTGTCTCAGGTGTATGGCTGACGGCCGGCGGCTGCGCGTTGTTCGGCCGCGGTGAGGAGCGAACGATGGAATCCACAGACGCTGCGACCGCCCGCCAAGGTTCTGCTGCGCTCTACGACGTGGTGTACGAGCGCGACGTGATGGTGCCGGCTCGTGACGGAATACCGCTGGCGACCGACCTGTACTTTCCCGCCATTGGGGGTGAGCGCGCGGCGGGGCAGTTTCCGGTGATCCTGGAGCGGACGCCGTACAACAAGCTGCGCTTGGGCGCCCGCGACGCCGGCTACTTTTTTGCGCGCCGCGGCTACGTCGGGGCGGTGCAGGACGTGCGGGGGCGGTATGCCTCGGGCGGCACGTGGTATCCGTTCGCCGGTGACGGGACGGGTACGCAGGGCGAGGGCGAGGACGGCTACGACGCGGTGGAGTGGCTGGCGGCCCAGGAGTGGTGCGACGGTGCCATTGGCACGATTGGCGGCTCGTATGCCGGAGCAACGCAGAGCGCCCTGGCCTCGCTCAATCCGCCGCATCTGCGAGCCATGGCGATCTCGGTGGGGCCGCACGACTACTTCGAGAACTCGATGCGCCATCACGGGACAGCCGAGCTGCGCTTTTTCATCTACTCGTTTCGGATGCTGCACACGAACGAGTGGGGCGACACCATGCCGCCCGGCGTGACCGACGCCTTTCGGGATTCGCACGAGCACATCCACTGGTGGGTGCGCCGGCTGTTGGATGGACCGTTCCGCGCGGGGACCTCGCCCTTACAGCACTATCCCAGCGTCGAGCGGTACGTCCTGGACCTGCTGTCGCGCGGCGAGGACGACGAACACTGGGCACGGCCCGGTTTTGGCCCGCGGCGCTACTACGATCAGCATGCCGACGTGCCGACGATCTACCAGGGTGGCTGGTACGACTCGTATGGGACGAGCACGGTGACGAACTTCATGGAGTTCACGCGGCGCAGCCGCTCGCCGCAACGCCTGATTATGGGGCCGTGGGTCCATGGTGCGGGCGAGGAGAACTACGCGGGTGAGGTGGAGTTCGACGTCGAGGCGGCGCAGGATTCGTGGGACGACGTGCGCCTGCTTTGGTTTGATCGGTGGCTCAAGGGGCTGGACAGCGGCGTAGACAGTGAGCCGCCGGTCAAGCTCTTCCTGATGGGCGGTGGTGATGACGACGGGCGCATGACGACGGGCGACCGGCTCTTGCGGGGCGGATCGTGGCGCACGGCGCAGGACTGGCCGCTGCCGGAGACCGAGCCGACGCCGTACTACCTGCACGCGGGTGGTAGTCTCTCCGCGGCGCCACCGGCGGCGCGGGCGCCCTCCGGCTACAGCTTCGATCCGCGGTATCCGGTGCCGACGACCGGCGGGAATATCTCGGCTGCCGATCCGCTGATGCCGCCGGGTGGGTTCGATCAACGCAACCGTCCGGGACTGCACGGCTGGCTGGGGCCGGACTACCAGCACACGCTGCCGCTGGCGGCGCGGGCGGATGTACTCACCTTCCAGACGCCGCCGCTGGAGCAGCCGGTCGAAGTGACCGGCTCGGTCGTGGTTGAGCTGTGGGCATCATCGTCGGCCGTTGATACCGACTTCACGGCGAAGCTCATTGATGTCTACCCGCCGTCAACCGATTGGCCGGACGGGTTTGCGCTCAACCTCGGGGATAGCGTTGTACGGGCGCGGTATCGGGAGGGCTACGATCAGCCCCGCTTTCTCGAACCGGGGCAGCCGGTCAAGCTGTCCATCCTGCTGTATCCGACGAGCAATCTATTCGAGCGCGGGCATCGCATCCGTGTAGACATTGCCAGCTCGAACTTTCCGCGGTTCGATGTCAACCCCAACACCGGCGAGCCGCTCAATGCTCATACGCACCACGTCGTCGCCCGCCAGCTGATCTACCACGACCCGGACCACCCCTCGCACGCCCTGCTGCCGATTATTCCGGGGTGAGGCGAGGCCGGCCCCCACCCTGACCCTCCCCCGTTGCGACAGGGGAGGGGACATATCCCGTCCCCCCGCCGCCGCGAGGTGGCCATAGGGGGGCCGGGGGCAGGCATTCGCGGTAGACGCGGCGCCAATTGTCGCTGAGGATGCAGCGCAGCGAGTCTTCGTCGTAGCCGCGGCCGAGTAGCTCGGCGGTGAGGCGTGGCAGGTGGCCGGTGTGATCCATGCCGAGCGGCCACTGGTCCGCGCCGATGCCACCAATATCACCGCCCAGTCCCACGTGCTCGTGGCCTACCAGGTTGACGAGGTAGTCCACGAGATCGGCGAGGTGGGCGATGGTGGCGATCCGGCCGTGTGGCGGAGCGGGGTCCGGCGGTAGGTTGTGGTCACGATAGAAGGACTGTTCGGCTTCCCAGCGCTCTGCGGGGTCCAGCTCCCACGCCGGATTGCCGGTCAGGACGACCTTGCGGTCCCAGGGCGGCGGTGGTCCTGGCCGCCAGCGCATGCGCTCGTCGGGGTCCTGGTATGTGTCCAAGAGATGCTGGTTGTAGCACCAGAGTCGCGGCGGTCGTCCATGCGCTGCCGCCGGCGCGTACTTCCGGGGCCAAACATCCTGGCGCAGCATGTGGTCGGCAAAATGCACGCCGATGACGCCGCCGCGGTCGGCGATCAACCGCAGGATGGTATCACGCAGACCACGCGACGACGGTACGAGATCACGGCTGGTGGTGTGGCTATCTATCGGCGGCTTGGACGAAGTCTCGATGATGGCGCGCGCGGATTCTTCGGAGGCGTGCGCCACGTCGAGCAGCACGCCTAGTTCGTTCAGACGCGCTATCACGTCCCGGCCGAAGTCGGTCAGCGCCGGGCCGGGGAGGCCATCCATCCCCGTACACCAGCGGTTGTGGTACTGCATGGCCGGGTGGGTGGCGCGCACACCATGTCCGAACAAGCGATCCACCGTGTCCAGGTCTACCGTGTGGGCGTTGCCGGTGAGATGCACGATCACGCCCACGCGGTCATCGTCGGCAGGAGCATCCAGGTCGCCGCGCTGCTCTACGAGGCGGGCCGCCGGGCAGCGGCGCACCGCGTTCACCACGTGGGCGATACGGCGTAGCTGGTGCTCCAGCACCCAGGTAGCGGGGCCGGCGAGGTGGTAGTCGCGTGGGCCGGTCTGGAAGTAGCAGCCGAAGCCGATTGAGGCGACCAGCGTATGCACGCCGGCCGCTTGCAGTTTGGCGAGGTCAATGTAAGTGCCGCCGTCCGGGGCCAGGGCCTCGTCGTCGTAGTCCACGTAGCCGAGGAAGACCGGCAGGCGGCGGTGCAGGTCATTGGCCTGGTCGAGATGGGCGGCCCAGGTGTCCGCGGTCATCCTCCTAGCGCCCTTCTCATGTTCTCCGCTTGGTCAGCCCCGGTTGAAATGGGCAGGCATATCAGTGGTCGGATGTGACAGGATGCCGAGGGCATCCGCCAGTGTAAACTCGTCAGACTTGGCTCGTGGGACTAGGCGGGGTGATAAGGTTGAGCTTGCCCGACTGGTCAACACCATAGATGAACGGTCGTGGTGTCGTAGCGAAGCTGTGCTCCATCTTTTCGAGTGTCAGGACAAGGAGCTTCAGGTATTGCCAGCGGGTCGGGTCTTTCTTTTGGATAAGGCAGAAGCAACCGACGTTGTTTTCCAGGATGGCAAGCCGCTCCCCTGGGCGGGTCCTGATCTTCTTGTCGCGGGTGATGACGAGCCAGCCATGCTTGCCCGCCACCGGTAGCCAATCAGCATCTTTGGTGTCGTGTGCGAACCAGTCATCTAGCCAGCGCACATCATCTCGGACTGCCTTGAGTGCAATAGCCACGCTCTTCGGGATTGATCGGTCTATGAGAATCATGCAGCACGTTGCAACTCGAATTGGAGGGCCCGCTCCACATCAACTGGCTCGATGTTGAAGTCGGCCGAAATCTGCTCATTGAGGTCGCCCGCTCTGAACCGCTCCAGGATAATCTCGGTACGTACTCCGGACTTGGCCACGACCGGAAAGCCGAAACCGTACTCCGGATCAATGACCACGGGAGTGCTGCGGCCTAGGGGCCACCAACGCACTGCAAGCTGGTGAGTGTCGTAATCCAACTCCTGAAGGAATGGCTCCAGCACTTCTTTCCACGCCTGCATCCGCTTCTTCCGACCAACTTCGAGCAGGACATCACCACGATCAACGAATATCTCGCCCCCGCCTGTCTTGAACCGCAAGGTCGTGAGCGGACGTGGCACTCCGAGAATCTCTTGGCAATTGCGGACTATCTCGCGAATCATGCGCAGCGAAAATTCAGCCTCTTTCAGGCGTCCGATAGCGGCAATCTCCACGAGATCAGCAAACGAGACGCCTTCTTCCCTGTGGACACCGGGCGTGATGGGTGGTTGGACAACCCGCTGGCCGTGGTTATCTTCATAGGCATGCCCCACTAGCCAGCGCTTTGCGGTGCCACGGGTCACGTTGGCGAGGTAGTCCGCGTCTGCAAAGCCGTAGCGCGGCGAGATCAGATAAGGGGGAAAAGCAAGCGTATCGCCCATTGCTCCCCTCCCTATCCGTTTCCCTGTGGCAGTAGTTCCGGGACCACTACCATGCCGGCTTCAATCATCACCAAGATGCGCGATCGGATGCTACGCCGATAGCCGCAGTATACCCCACGTTAGCCGACAGCCCACACACCGATGGTGCTTAGTCGGGGAGGGGGAGGGAGACGGGGCGGCCTTCGCGGGCGGAGATTTCGGCGGCGAAGATCAGCTCGTGGGTCTTCACCGCGTCGCTCATCGGGATTAGGGCCTCGCGGTCTTCGCGGATAGCGTCAACGAAGTCGTTCACCTCGCCTGGGAAGGGGTGGTGGGTGACTTCGGGGGTGTCGGGCATGATCGTCGGGAAACTGGCCCAGCCGGTCTGCCCGGGCAGATGGTCGGAGAGGAAATACTCGTTGTCCAGCGTCCCTTTCGCGCCGTGCAGGCGGAGGTTGAACTGGTACTTGAGGTTACCTTCCAGGATGCAGCCGATCTTGCCGATGGCGCCACTATCAAACTTCACGACGGTCACGGTGGTCGGCTCCCACTCCATCACGTCGGTAAACCGGCCCTCATAGCCGAAGACCTCGACGGCCTCGCCCGGCATGAACCAGCGCAGGGTGTCTACGGCGTGACAGCCCGCGCAGATCAGCGCTCCACCGGCCTTCGACCGTTGCCGCGCCCAGTGATAGCCGGGATACCACTTTTCCCAGTTGCCGCTGAAGTAGTCGCATTCGCCGTAGTAGATCGAGCCGAAGAAATCGCCGGCAACCATTGCCTTGACGCTCTCGATATAGGGGTTCCAGTGCAGCACAAAGCCGACCTGCGTCTTGACGCCGGCCGTTTCGATAGCCGCATTCAACTGGCGTAGCCCGGGGAGATCAATCGCTACCGGCTTTTCGAGCAGGAGATGCTTGCCGGCCTGCGCCGCGGCCACACCCTGCTCCACGTGGAGGTTGTTCATCGAGCAGACCGCAACGATATCAACCTCCGGGTCCTGGAGGAACTGCTCGTAGTCGGTGTACACGCGGGCCGGCCCCAGCCCATGCGTCTGACGCACGTTCTCGGCGTTCTCGCGGCTGCTGCTGCACAGCGCGATGACGCTGGCGTGCGGGTTGGCCTCGAACGCCTTGATGTGCTCGCCAGCGACCCAGCCGATACCGACAATGCCCACGCCCAGCTTGCCATCCGGTGTCATCGTCTCCCCTCCTTACCGCACCTTACCGCAACCCGCGCGACTATGAGCCGCGAGTGCTACTCGTAGACCGTCTCGCCGGTCTTGTGCGCGTTGATGAAGTCCCAGTCGAACTCCACGCCCAGCCCTGGTCCTTCGGGCACGTCCACACATCCGTTTTCGTCCACCGAATCCAACTCGTCCAGCCAACGGCGGTCGGCATAGATAGGCGCCTTCGTATTCTGAATGTTGGGGTGGACCAGCCCCAACTCGTAGTAGTTGGTGTTGCGGATGGAGGCCATGCAGTGCCGGTGCGCCAGGCCACCGCCGTGTAGCTCCACGTCCAAGCCATGGGCCTCCGCGAGCACGGCAATCTTCATCACGCCGGTAATGCCGCCATCCTCACCGTCCCCGGCGCGAATATAGTCGGCAGCACCGGAATGGATGGTATCGGCCTTCTGCTCCAAGCCGCGCACGTGCTCACCGAGCAGCAGGGGGGTCTTGATGAATTGGCGCAGCTTGGTGTGGGCAAAGCTGGAAAAGCCACCGCCCCGGAACGCATCCTCGTACCAGAAGTAGCGGGCCTCGTCGCACGCCCGGCCCACGCGCAGCACGTCGTCGAACGTGTTGTAGGCGCCGGCGGGGTCGAGCATGATGTCCATATCGTCGCCGACGGCCGCGCGGATAGCGAGCACCGCCGCGACTTCGCGCTCGATGGGCACGTCAATCCAGCCGTGGATCTTGAAGGCCGGGTAGCCGAACTCCTCTTTGCACCGCAATGCAAACTCACCGTAGTCTTCGGGACGAGTCAGACCGCCGTTTTCGTCGCCGTGATAGGTGCTGGCGTAGCACGGGAGCTTCTTGCGCCAACCGCCGAGGAGGGCGTAGATCGGGACGCCGTGCAGCTTGCCGGCAATGTCCCACAGGGCCACGTCAACTGCGCCGGGCGGCGAGCCCCCGGCGCCGCGTTGGGTGCGCTTGAGATCGTGCCAGATGACCTCGCGCTCCAGAGCGTTCCGCCCGAGGAGATACTGCACCCAGCGCGGCTGAAGGTTCCCACCCGGTACTTGGCCACAGACGCCGGCGTCGGTCTCGATGGTCATGATGCTGCCGCCCGAGGTGAAACGGCTGCCTTCCTCATAGACCATGTCGAAGCCAAACTGTGCTTCCATGCTCAGGTTGGTGACTTCGTGCTCGTAGTGGGTGATGACGATCCGCGTGATCTTGACTGCTGAAGACATAGCCTCTACTCCCTGTGGTAGCGCGTTTTGGCCGCGGCACTACCGCTGCCGACGCTCCTTACAATACCCTCGGCGCCCCTCCGGCGCCACTACGCCAGCGGCGAGGGGCGGGGCGCACGCGCCGGCCGGGAGGGTATGATGTTGATGACCATGACACCATATCCGACCGACGACGAATCGTTAGCGCGGGACACGGACATCGAGTTCATCCGTGACTCCGGCCCCGGCGGTCAGCACCGCAACAAGGTGGAGACGGGGGTGCGGCTGCGCCACCGCCCATCGGGCGTGGCGGTGAAGGAAGCGCGCCGCCGCTCGCAGGCCCGCAACCGTGAGGCGGCCTTTACGCGCCTACGGGAGCAGCTGGAGGCGCTGAATCGGCCGCCACCGCGCCGTATTCCGACGACCGTGCCCCGCAGCGAGAAGCGCAAGCGACTAGATGCCAAGCGGCACCGCGCCCAACTCAAGCAGTTGCGGCGTGCGCCGCCGGACGAATGACGAATAGGGCGAGGTGCCTCACCTCCTAGCCCCTCTCCCCCTGGGAAGGGGCTGGATTGCGGCTTCCGCCGCAATCACCATGGCCTTGGCCAGGACACCGGAGGAGATGAAAACGACCGGGATGGCAGGTGGGAATCTAGGCCGTCCAGGGGGCGGGCACCTCACCCTCGCTCCCCTGTGGCCCCTCCCGCACGCGGGAATGACGGTCACTCGACCAGCCCTGTGCGGACGGCTATCGCGGGAATGACGGGTTCTGGCTATTTTCAGAGCAATGACGGGGCGGCAGAGGCCGATGTTCACTGCTCGGCTGGCGCTACACTGTCGAGGACGGCTGCGGCCCAGCGCTCGAACACGACCGCGCCGACCGTCTTGGCTCGCGGCTGACAGGCGGCCGTGTCGGCGAGGATCGTCTCCGGCGCTACGCCAGCGCCTACGACCTCATCGCGAAACGTCTTTACCATCGCCGCGATCTGGCGGCGCCCCATTTCGAGGTGAAAGAGCAGTCCGTAGGCGCTGTCGCCGTAGCGGAAGGCTTGGTGCTCGGTCAGCGCCGACGACGCCAAGGCCGCCGCCCCGGCTGGCAGGTCGAAGACATCGCCGTGCCAGTGCAGCGGCGTGAAGGTCTGCGCGACGCCCTGCCACAGCCGATCCGTGTGGGCGGCTTCCCGCAGGCACACGTCATACCAGCCGATTTCCTTCTGCGGCGCCGGGTAGACGCGGGCACCGAGCGCGGCCGCGAGCAGCTGACTCCCGAGGCAGACGCCGATAATCGGAACTTGCGCGTGCAAGGCAGCTTCGATCAATCGCAACTCGTCGCGTAGGTGGGCATAGCGATCCGCCTCGTAGACGCCCATCGGTCCGCCCATGACCACGAGACCAGCGGCGCCGTCGAGCGCGCGGGGTACGGCCTGCCCCTGATCTATCCGCACCGGCCGGGTCTCGATACCGTGGTCGGCCAGCGAATCTGCGATGGCACCAGGACCTTCGGGCGCAACGTGCTGCAGGACGATGACGTGTGGCATGTACTATCTCCGAGCGGAGTGTGTCATGGCCGGCGAGCATAAGCGTAGCATGGGTGGCGGAGGGTGGCTTTTGTGGCGGCGCTGCCGTTTGTCGCTGCTCGTGATCTGCGCGGACGCGGTACAGTAGCTCCGCTACAGCGGAACGTGGCGGCCGGCGGCCGCCGGAACCGACGACTACTCGGAAGGAGCAAGCGGACATGAATGGCTGGGAGGCGCTGGCGGACATCTTGCGGCGGGAGGGAGTGGACTACCTGTTCTGCTTCCCCAGCAATCCCCTCATTGACGTAGCGGCGCGGGCGGGCATCCGTCCGATCCTCGCTCGCACCGAGCGGACCGTGGTCGGCATGGCCGACGGGTATAGCCGCTACACCAACGGCGAGCGGATTGGGGTGTGCTGCGTCCAAGCCGGGCCGGGAACCGAGAATATGTATGCCGGCGTCGCTCAAGCCTACGGCGACTCGGTGCCCATCCTCGTGCTGCCCGGACAGACGGGACGCAACCGGCTGGCCATGCACCCCAACTTCGAGGCGCTGCCCAACTATGGTGGGGTGACCAAATGGCTGGCGCAGATCAATCTGGTGGACCGTATTCCCGAGCTGACGCGCCGCGCGTTCATGCACCTCCGCTCCGGGCGGCCCAGCCCGGTGCTGCTGGAGATGGCGCACGACGTGATGGACGAGGAGTTCGGCGGGGCGCCGTCCGACTATCAACCGGTACGGGGCGCCCGGTCGGCGGCCGATCCCGACGACGTGGCCGCTGCGGTCGAGGCGCTGCTGGCCGCGGACAAGCCGGTGCTGCACGTCGGGCAAGGGGTGCTTTGGGCACAGGCGTGGGAGGAGCTACGTGAGTTTGCGGAGCTGGTGCAGGTACCCGTCGTGACGACCCTGGCCGGCAAGAGCGCCTTCCCCGAAGATCACCCACTTGCTGCCGGTACACTGGCGAACACGAGCGCCGATCCGGCCATCCAATTGCTGGACGAGGCCGACCTCGTCTTCGGTATTGGCGCCAGCTTCTCGAAGATGCCGCTCTCCACACCGATTCCGGGGGGCAAGGTGCTGGTGCAGCAGACGATAGATCCGGCCGACCTGAACAAGGAATACGCCGTGGACCATACGCTGCTCGGTGACGCGCAGCTGGTGCTCCGTCAACTTAGCGCCGCGGTCAAGGAGCAGCTTGGCGCGGACGGCCGGGGGGCGCAGTCGGACGCTGCGGCGACCGTGGGGCAACTCAAGGCGGACTGGCTCGCCAAGTGGCAGCCGCATCTCACCTCCGATGACGTGCCGATGAGCTCCTATCGCGTGATCTGGGACTTGATGCACTCCGTAGACCTCACGCAGACCATCGTCACTCACGACTCGGGCAATCCACGCGACGCGATTGCGCCCTTCTGGCAGTCGGAGATCCCGCGCGGCTACCTGGGCTGGGGCAAATCCACGCAGCTTGGCTACGGCCTACCGCTGGTCCTGGGCGCGAAGCTGGCGGCGCCGGAGAAGCTGGCCATTCACTTCCTCGGCGACGGCGCGTTCGGCATGTGCGGGCTGGATTACGAGACCGCCGTGCGCGAGCGCATCCCCATCCTCGCCGTGCTCATCAATAACAGCGCGCTCGGTGGCTACGAGAAATCCATGCCCTACGCGACGGAGAAGTATCGGACCAAGTACCTCTCCGGGGACTACGCGACGGTGGCAAAGGGCTTGGGCGCTTACTCCGAGCGAGTGGAGCAGCCAGCGGACATCAAGCCGGCCATTCAGCGCGCGCTGTCCGCCATTGCCGATGGCCAGCCGGCGCTCTTGGAGTGCATCACTCACGAGGAGTACAGCTTCTCCGGCCGAGGCGGCTGAGCAGTGGCTAGTGGTCAGTGGTCAGTGGACCGCGGCTGGCACCGCGCCTCACCCCCCGGCCCCCTCTCCAAATGTTGGAGAGGGGGTGTAACGCTCGGACCGGGGCCAATGCATGTCCCTGGACGGCGGCTTTTGCTGCAATGACCAGCGCCTGGGCGCGATGAATCACGCCCCTACAAAAAACCTACCCTTGTGAGCACCCTAACCCTCCCCCGTGTTGACGCACAGGGGAGGGAATGTGCATCTCGCCGCCCGTCATTCCGGTGTACGCCGGAACCTAGATGGGTTATATGTGGCAGTATTACTGCTACCTGGTAGTGGTCATGGTGGGAGCGTTCGATGGCCAAGCGCCGTAGGCGTAAGCGTCGCGCCAAGAAAACAGCAGCCGCCAAACCGTCGGCGAGCTGGCTAGATCACACGCGCCGTCTGCCGGGAACGCTTGATGAAGTATCGAAGCTGTCACCGGCGCAATTCGAGGAAGGTGTCGCTGACCTCTTGCAGCGTCTCGGCTATCGCTCCGTGCGGCGGGTAGGTGGTAGCGGCGACTTGGGCGTAGACATTACGTGCCAAGACAACGAGGGCCGCTCCGTGGTCGTCCAGTGCAAGCAATATGCTGGAGTACGGATAGGCTCGAAGGATATTCAGACTTTCATTGGGATGCAACGAGTTCACCACGGGGCTGATCGCGGGATGTTCGTGACCACTTCCGAGTTCACTACGCCAGCACGAAACTTAGCCGAACGCCACGGTATTACTCTCATTGACGATAAGGAACTACTCAATCGTATTCGGCAAGCCTATCGTGGTCAGAAGGCTACACCGGACGCTGGCGAGGCCTCAGCAGACACCGACCGGGAGATCGGCAGGATTCTTCATCGCCGAGACCCCTCCCTGAGGTGGCATCCCAAAAGTACCGATCGCCTTGGGCTCTCCTTACAATCCAAGGAAGGCAAGCGCACCTTTGCTGTGCTGAACGGAATGGAAGTATTCGCTACGATCGGAGAGACCAGACAGAAGTTTGTCAAACTGATTCCCAAGGTGCTAGAGAACTATGCAAACCGTCCGCATGATCCGGAAAGAGTGGTGGTGAACGAGATTACGCATGATATCTTCACCAGCCGGCGTAGTGATGTAAATCGCTGGCTACAAGTGGCACTGGACGACTTGCATTTGGTGTGGCATGTCGTCCTGTATGTTCCGACAACGAATGAGGCCGGAGAGGTTGTATCTGAAGGGGCACGTGTCCCCAGGCTAGAGGTCTGCACCGAATGGAAGCGTATGCACGAGGGCGTGAGGAGCAACACGCTGCTAGTGTGGCTCGTCGAGGCCCCGGAGGTGGAACTCAAACCACAGCCGGGCGCTATCAGCTTCGATGCGCTGTAGCGCAAACTGAGCTATCCAGGTTTGCCTTGGCTGCCCTTGACGCGGTGGAAGCGCCGACCCGCTTTGCGATTGGTCTCAAGAAACACCGGATCATCGTCCATCGTCGCCATACAGGTCCTCGCGTCGGAGCGAGAGCTGCGCCGGCCATGTGTCGACATGGAGTGCCGGTATATCCGGCGCCAAGCTCTGCGCTTCGTGCTCAAGGACGGCTTCTACCGCCGCTCCATCCACGCCGGGAAACCACTCCAGGAACTGTTCTATTGAGGCGCCGTCCTTGAGGTTTTCGAAGAGGGTAGCTACGGGTACCCTAGTTCCACGAAACACCCACACCCCGCTGACCTTGTCCGGATGGCGTTCGACGGCCGGGCACGTTTGCCAATCGGTCATGTAGTCACCTTGCTTCAGCAAAGCGGGCGGTGCTGGTGCAACTCGCCACGCGGAAGGTTATCAGCGGCACGCAGGCCGCCACCACGGGCACGGATAGCCGCCAGCGTCTCGTCTTGAAGTTTACGCAGGTGGTCGAAGCGGGACTTAGCAGTCCGGCCCTGAACAAACTCGACCAAATAAGAGCGAACCAGGACCGCGACCGAGGTCCCGGCCTCCGCCGCCTTGACGCGGGAGAGCCGGTAGAGCTCTTCGTCAACGGATACGATGATGGTCTTCATCGACACAAGCTCAATAGCTGTGGTGCCTCACACTATAGGTAATCTGCCTAGATGGCGCCATGCGTTACGCAGCATACCGCGCTAGGGTCAGCAGAGCGAGAGCTTCCTGGGCTGACTTGACGTGGTGGGAGGGCCAGCCCTATACTCGGAGGGACGGGATCGCTCCCGTCAGCGCCGGCCGAAGTGGCGGAATTGGAAGACGCGCTACGTTCAGGGCGTAGTGAGGTACCCCCTCGTGTGGGTTCGAGTCCCACCTTCGGCACCACTGTTCTGACGTGTTTCCTCCCGGTCCTCCTCCGCTCACCGCTATCCACTGACTAGGCCCCTCCTACGGCCCACCGCTCCGCAGAGGGACGTGGATTGCGGCCTGCGCCGCAATGACGAGGGGCCGGGCGCGATGAATCGCGCTCCTACAGGAAATACCTTCAGTTGTGCGGGTGCGTGGCCCCCCTATGGTCCCCCCGCCGTGCGGGGGGACGGGCGCACCATGTTGCGCCCCTACGGCTTAACCCGTACCTACCCTAGTCAGGAGGGGGGCGGGTGGTGAGGCGCAAACGGATTAGCCGGCGCGTTCGCCCCAGAGTACGATGTCCTGGCGCGTGAGGCGGATGTCGTCGCCGTCACGCACGGGGGCTAGGCCAATTTGATCGTCGTCGAGCGAGGCCCGGAGCAGGCGACGGATTTCGGCCTCATCCTCCGGCGAGGTGTTGGCCGTCGAGGCCCAGTCGCTCGCGGTCATCTGCCGGGTGAAATGCCGGACGGCGCGCACCGGGCAGCCTACATCTGCCATGAGCGCCCGCAAGCGCGACTCGCTGAACGCCTCGACGTGCGAAGGGCTACGCAGCCGCTCCAGATGGTTGAACCGCGCTGCTTGGTCCGGGTCCTCGGGCAGGCAGAACTCGCCGATCACCAGCCGGCCGCCGGGCCGGAGGACGCGGGCCATCTCGATCAGGCCGGGCACGGCTTCCGTGAAGTGATGGACGCTGAAGCGGCAGGTCACGACGGCGAAAGAGGCGTCCCGGAACGGCAGCCGCGTGGTGTCGGCGCTGGCAAGCTGCACGCGGCGCTCCGGCGCGTGGGCCGCGCTCGCCCGGCGGCGCTCGGCGGCGCGCTGCAACATCGCCAAGGTGAGGTCCACGCCGACGACGCGCCCCTGTTGGCCGACGCCCGGCGCCAACTCAAAGGCCACAGCCCCGGTCCCCGTGGCTACGTCGAGCGCGACTGTCGTGGGGGCCAGCGCCGCAAACTCGACCATCGCCGCCAGGGTCTCATCTCCGGCGCCCTGGTAAGTGGCCGCGCGGGCGGTAAAGTGCTGCTGGACATCCTCGGTAGACGGCTTTGGATCGCTCATTCCGCTACTACGCCTTCGCGGCGGGCGGCCCAGGCGATTCCGCGGGAGATCAGACGCTGGACCATTTCGTGCTCGAACACGGCGCCGACGTGGCCGAGGCAGGTGATGAAGAGCCGGCCACTCCCGATGTCCTTGACATACGAAGATGGCTCGGCGAGGTTCTCGGCCTCGTGGTGCCCGGTCATCACGACATGGAGGGAGGAGCGGTCGGGATACTCGTTGACGTAGCACTCGTCCTCTAGGTCGAAATCGCTAATGCCTTGGGCGATGAAGTGGTCGGGGTCGGCCACGCGGCTCGACATGGGGCTGAAGGGTGGATGGCCGATAAACCGCCCGCCGACCAGCTCGTGGTACTCGGGACGACCGTTGACGTTGATCGTGGCGCTGTGGATACCTACCAGCGCGCCGCCGCCATGCACCCAGTCACTCAGGCCATCCATCTGGGCATCCGTCAACTCGCCGGGGCTACCGAAGACGAGCAAGCACGGCGCTTGCGCCAGCCGCTCTGCGGTGAGCGCATCGTGATCTTGGGTGATCGTCAGGTCGAGCCAGTCCAGTGACCAGAGGAACCGGACGAGTGCCGCGCGGGCATCGAGGTCCTGCGTATGCACCGCTGCGATAAGCAATGTCGCCCGCAGCTTGCCGTTGGAGTCGGTAGTCATGTTGCCTTCTGCCTCCCTCGCGCCGTAGCCTGGCGGCAGCCGCGCCACGCGGTGCTGCCGTGGTCTGCGAGCGGACTGTACCATGTCAGCCCCCCTATGGTCCCCCCGCTGCGGCGGGGGACGGCGACGGCGACGGTCTGGAACGGCTGCCCGCGACGGTGTACACTCCGGGCGGCGGGTTACGGCGCCTCGCACACCGAATGACGGTATTCGACGGCGCTGCCGCCTCTGGCGCCGGGTGTGCGTGGGAAGGAGCAGTTCATGCAGGTTGACCGTGATCTATTCATGGAGCAGGGGTTTCTGATCCTGCGTGATTTCATCCCGAGGGACAAGCTCGACGCCATCCGCGCGAGTGCCGAGATTATGCTGGAACGGCAGAAGGAAATCTGGAGACGCGAGCGGAAGCCCGGCGATCCGCCCGGCGGTGAGTGGGAGACGGCGCAGCAGCCGCGCGTGATGATGGAGCTGCCGGGGATCATTGATGAGCAAACCGCGAATGTGGTCGAGGACTTCTGGATTGACGACGCGACCTTAGAAGTCGTCGGCCAACTGATTCTTGGCGAGCCGATGATTCATAGCATGATGATGATGTGCAGTCCGCCGGTGGAAGATCATCCGGGCGGCACGGGCTGGCACCGGGACTTCAGCGCCCTTAGAACGGCGCCGCTGGCGGCGCTGCAAGCGGACCTGATCGAGAACGGGCCGCGGTATACGCAGTGGAACGCCCCGCTCTACGACGACAACGTCCTGTGGATCGTGCCCGGCAGTCATCGGCGTCTGAATACGCCGGAGGAAGACGCCTCGCTGCGCCGCAGCACCAAGGAGCCGGTGCCCGGCGGCGTAGCGGTCGAGCTACGGGCCGGGGACGCTGCCGTGTACTCGCACTACCTGCTGCATTGGGGCAGTAACTACACAACCAGGCTGCGCCGCACGCTTCACGGCGGGCACGTCACGCTGGCGAAATTCGAAGATTTGTCGTTTGCGGAGGGGCTATCGCGGCGTAGCCGGGCTACCTTTGAGCGCTGGTCAGGGCAGAGCAAGGCGCTGCAAGAGGCGACCGAGGCGGCGCTGCGGGCGGTTATTGCTGGGGATGCTGCCGCCTACCATGCCGGGCTGGAGACGCTGGAGCCGGGCATCGGGGAGCAGGGGAAGACGCTGTTCACCATCTTCCTCTGCAAGGCCGCCCGGCAGATCAAGATATTGCAAGATTCGACGTTCGAGGCCCACGACCTGGCTCGCTCATTCGCGGGGGGATCCCATCCCTTGACCTTGAACTGGGGGCCGGGGTTCTCGAAGCGGTTCACGGCGGAGGAAGGGGAGGCGCTGTGGCGTCGGTTTGCGGTGCTGGACGCGCAGCTCCAAGCGGACGAGGAGCAGGACGATCCCGGGTTCAAGCGGGAACACACACCTTACCTGGTCAACACCCTACCCGAGAGCGTACACATCGAGGCGTTCATCGCCAGCTGGCGCAGTTGACCGCGCTCCCCTATGGCCACTCTGACAGAGGTGGTTTTTGTCTGAATCAGGATTTTCAGGATAGAAGGATGAGTAGGATGGATTGCGGCTTGCGCCGCAATGACGGGAGAGCGGCCAGGGCACCCGCAAGGGACGCCCCTACAGAGGTAGCGGCCTCACGCGGGAATGACGGGGGACGGGCGCGATGAATCGCGCCCCTACAGAGAAACCAAACCTATCCTTGTCAACCTATGGCCCCCCGCTCCGCAGGGGGACGGTAGTTCCCTCTCCTGTGCGTGAGTGCGGGGGATAGGCCCAGAAAGGAGAGCATGTTATGGCCCTGCCCGCACGGATGAAGTTCGGGATTTTTCTGGCGCCGTTTCACCGGCTCGGAGAGGACCCCACCCTCGGCCTGGAGCGCGATCTGGAGCTGCTCCAGTGGCTCGACTATCTGGGGTTCGACGAGGCCTGGATCGGCGAGCACCATAGCGGTGGCTGGGAGACCATTGCCTCGCCTGAGGTGTTTATGGCCACCGCCGCCGAGCGGACCAGGCACATCAAGCTCGGCACCGGGGTCATCAGCCTGGCGTACCACCATCCGCTGATGGTCGCCAATCGCATGGTGCTGCTCGACCACCTGACGCGGGGGCGCGTGATGATGGGCGTGGGGCCGGGTGCGCTGTCGCCGGATGCGGTCATGCTCGGCGTTGACCTGGTGAGCCAGCGCCAGCGGATGCACGAATCGCTGGACATCATCATGCGGCTGCTCACGGAGACGGAGCCGGTCACCTACGAGTCGGATTGGTTCCAGCTGCACGACGCGCTGCTGCACCTGCGGCCCTACACACAGCCGCACTTCCCCGTCGCGGTCGCGGCCTCCGGCTCGCCGTCGGGCATGGAGCTGGCCGGCAGGCATGGGCTGTGGGTGCTGTCGGTCAGTTCGGTGAACCCGCGGGGTCAGATGACTACGGACCTGAACGAGTTCTGGAAGATTGCCGAGGAGAGCGCCGCCCGGCACGGCCAAGCGGTGAGCCGCGACGAGTGGCGGCTGGTGCTCCACGTCCACCTGGCCGAGTCACGGAAGGAAGCCATCGAGCAGGTGCGCGAGGGAGCGGCGGCGTTCCAGCACAGCTATTTCGAGCAGACGCTGGGACAGGACGCGCTCGCCGATGGCCCCCCGGAGAAGATTGTCGAGGCGGCAAACGAAAAGGACGTGTGGTGCGTCGGCACGCCGGACGATCTCGTTGGCAAGATCAACCGGCTCAGTCAGGCGAGCGGCGGATTCGGAGGCTTGCTGCTGCTCGCGCACGAGTGGGCCACGCGCGAGCAGACCTACCACAGCTATGAGCTATTGGCGCGTTATGTCAAGCCGCAGTTCCAAGGCTCGCTGGTCAACCTCACGACCTCGCAAGCGTGGGCCACCGACAAGCTCGCCGAGATCAAGGCCAAGCAAAAGCTGGCGATGGATCGGGCCAAGCGCGACTACCTGTCCCGGCGGTGAGGCTGGCCGGTTGTCCTCACCCCCCGGCCCCCTCTCCACCAGGGGGAGAGGGAGAGTCTACCCTCACCCCGGCCCTCTCCCCTCACAGGGGTAGGTTTTTGTCTGCATCAGGATTTTCAGGATGCAGGGATGGTCAGGATAGCGGCTGCCGCCGGAATGGCGAGCGTCGGGGCGCGGTGAATCGTGTCCCGACACGCAATACCTCCCGTTGGGCGAGTGAGTAGCCCCCCTATGGTCCCCCCGCAGTGCGGGGGGACGGGCGCAACAGGTTGCGCCCCTACAGCTTAACCTGTGCCTACCCCAGTCAGGGTCCTCTCCCAGGGGGAGAGGGGGCGGTTTTCGGGGGCGGGCCGGGGCGGGGCGCGCGATTGGCAGTGCCGGGGGTAGCCCGTGCCCGCGGTGGTGGGCGGTGGGCGGGTCGGCATCTGGCGGGCAGGATGCCCAGGATCGGCGGCGGAGCGCGATAACCGGGCGGTGGGCAGATGAGACGCCACTGCGCGGATTGGCGCAGCGGCGCGGGAGGATTGCGGGAAAGGGCGGGTGCAGGGAGTGGCAGCGGCGCGGTGCAAGACCTCCGGGAGCAGCCGGCGCACCCCAGCCGGCCAGGGGATAGTGGGCAGCGGCACACTGGGGCCGGCCCGTGCCGGGCCACGGTCTGCGTGGCCCGGCACGTTCGGCATGGGCGTGGCGCGGGATCGGCTGTGATCCAGCGCCGGCGGCATGGGCATGGACGTGGCGCGGGACCGGTTGTGGTCCGGCGCCGGCGGCATGGGCGTGGGCGTGGCGCGGGGTCGGGTAGGACCCAGCGCCGGCGACTGCGCGGCCGCGCCACCGCACGCAGCCGGCCCGTCGGTGCCAAGGGTCCCCTGCCGGGCGGTGCCCGGTGCTCTCGGATGGTCTTGCATCCACCACTCCCTTCAATAGGTGCATATCGGCTGGGGGTGGGGGAAAGACAACGGGGGGGTGGTCCTCGCCCCCCTATGGTCCCCCCGCAGTGCAGGGGGACGGGGATTCCTGCTGGTGTGGGAATGACGGGGCGGGGGAATGGTGGGGGGACGGGCGCAACATGTTGCGCCCCTACGGCTTAAACCGTATCTACCCCAGTCAGAGAGAGAGCCGGGGGTGAGGCCGATAGAGCCTAGACGCAGCCGGGGAATTCTTGGCCGGCGACGAGTAGGTAGTGGCGGTTGCCCGCGACGATATTGTCCCGGATATGCACTCCGTCGGGACTCTGGTAGTAGGCGTGCTCCCAATAGGGGTCGTCGTTGGCGAAGTTGCCAAACTGCGATTCCGCGTCGCAGTAGTGCATCGCCCAGCCGCGGCGATGCTGGCCGGTCTCGTTCGGTCCGGTGGCGTGCATGGTCCAGCGGTCGTGGAAGGCCGCATCGCCGGGTTTCAGGGTGACCAGCACCGTTTGCTCCAGCCGCTCGGCCGTCAGCTCTTCCGCGACCCCCTCGTCGAACTGCACCTGGCCATAGTCGGCAGTGATGGGCACGTAGTGGAAACAGCCGTTCGCCTCCGTGACTTCATCCAGCGCGATCCAGCAGGTCACGCTGCGCCGGCTGAACTGGAAGAAGCCGTCCTGATGGAAGCGGTTGGCGCCGCCATACGGCCCGGAATTGTTGTACGGCGGTTTGTTGTAGAGGTGGTCGAACCACAGCTTGAGGTTGGGGGCGAGAAGCTCCTGGAGCACCTTGACCACGTTGGGGTGCGCGGCGAACTTGCGGAACACCGCGTCGTTGTCGGCCAGGTGATCGAGGGTGCCGCCGAAACGCTGCCACGGATTGTCGGAGCCCTGTGCGGCGGCGACGGCGGCCTCGTCAACCGGACGCTGGCGTACCGGGTACACGCGGTCGCCGCGGCGCGCGTAGCGCCCGATGATCCGCTCTTCCGGTTGCTCCGCGAAGGTGTTGTATCTCGGCTGCTCCTCCACATCCTGCTTGTGTAGCTCCTGCAGCCGCTGTCGCTCGGCCGTGTCGCGCTGTCGGTACGTTTCGACGTCGCTGATGATCTCATCGGCGCGCCGCCGCAGCGTCGCGACCTCGTCCGGGGACAGCACGTTGCGGACGACCATGAACCCGTTCTCGCGGAAATCGGCGTGCTGCACCTCGTTCAGTTCCATGAATCACCTCCCTGCGTGATTCCCTTAACCTGCCTATCACTCTGTAGGAGGAGTATCCTACGGAAGCTCCGACTACAGCCCCTACTGCTATGGCCGTAACAGGACCGAGACCGACGGCAGTACCAGCAAAAGCTATCCCTACTCCCCCCAGTTTAGTTGCCATTGCTGTTGCGCCACCACCAAGCACTGCGCCAGGCAAGGCACCGGAGGCCAAAGTCTTCACCTTAGCGGCTTCTCTCAAGACCTTGCTGTGCTTTGTGACCATACCACTCCTTCCTTTCTGGAATGGCAAGGCCGAGGGGCATGTGATCCTCGGACTCTGGATTGCGGCTTTCGCCGCAATGACGAGACGGCATGTTTATGCCCTAACGCGGGAATGGCCGGTGCTGATCCAGGATACAGCAAGGCCGAGGAGCAAACGCCCCTCGGCCTCAGCAGCGGTACAGACTCCGAGCGACTCGTGCTCAGGGCTTACTGCATCATCTTGATATCGTCGTCGAGCATGACCTGCGTTTCGCGCTGGGCGCTCTCCAGACCGGCCTTCGGCGCGACCTTCTTGGTCATGATCTCCTTGACGGCGGTACCAATCCTGCCGGTGATCTTGCTGTGGGACGGCAAGCCGGGCCACCGCCAGCCGTAAGGAGCCAGGTCAACGAAGCCGCGGAACTGCGCGTCATCCTTGAGCGCTTCCCGGAGCTTGGGATGGTCGAGACCCTTCTGGCTGATGGGGATAGTAATCGCCCGGATCATGTGCTCGACCTGGGCATCCGGCTCGCTCAACCAGAGCGTCACCTGGGACGCGGCTTGCTGGCGCTCCGGAGTGGTCTTGAAGACGACGGAGTTCCAGCCGCCGTTGATGGCCGACTTCACCTTCTTGACCGGGTGCAGCGGCACGTGGACCACCTGGAACTCTGGCGCCTCGTTCTGCCGCATGGTCGGAATACGGTAGACCCCCTGGTGCTCGAAGGCCACGTTGTTCTTCGCGTGGCGATACTCTTCCCGCACGCCCCACGTCTGATTCTCGGCGGGATGATCGAAGATGATCCGGTTGTCGAGCCACTTGAGCCAGAGCGTCATCGTCTCCAGGAACTCGGCCGTGTCCACCTGCATCTTCATGGCATCATCGCTGATCGGGTTCTTGCCCGTGCTCCGCACGAAGTCCAGGTAGAAGTACCAACCCATCGAGAGGGGAATCAGCCCCTCCAAGGGGTCCTCCCGCGGCGGCGTCACGAACTTCTGCGCCTTCTCCTCGAAGTCGTCCAGCGTCCAGTCTTCCTTGGGCGCTTCCACGCCGTGCTGCTGGAGCAGGCCGACATTGTAGATGAACGCCACGTTATTCGTGGACACCGGCATCCCGACCACCTTGCCCGTCCACATGCTGCTCTCCAGCAGGTGCGGGAAGATGTCGGCCCGCTGTGCGGCCCACCGCGGCTCCGCCCTCAGCTCCTGGTCGAAGTCCATGGTCGCGCCGGTGACGTAGAACTCCATGGCTCTCGTGTAGCCGAGCACGTACATGTCCGGCGGGGTACCGGCGGCGACCAGCGTCTTGATCTTGTCTATGTTATTACCGCCCTTGTTGGGGGCGCTGGCAGTGGAGTTGCTGAGGTCCACATAGATGCCCTGCTCCGGCCCCATGGTTTCGTTGTAGATCTCCAGGGTCCGCAAACGAGCAGCACCGGAAGGATGCGACTCCGGAAGACCCTGGTAGAAGACCACCTGGGTCGGCGCCTTGGCCGCGGCGCCTTGGGCACCTTGGGCACCCGCTGCGCCTTGGGCACCGGTTTCACCCTTTGCCCCTTGGGGCCCGGCCGGCCCGGCCGGCCCGGCCTGAGGCTGACCCACGTAGCGTACCGTCGGCTCACCGCACGCCGCCAGCACAGCCGCTGCGGCTCCGGCGAGCAGCACTCCTGAGTTACGTCGTGTGATCCGCTTCCCTAGCCCGTAGCCCATCGCTCAAACCTCCTGTATGGGCAATGCGATACTCCGCCGACTGCCGACGGGTCGTTCTCGGCATGGCGAGCTTGCTCCTGCCAGCAAGCCGCCCGGACGCCACATTATACGTCTACCAGAGAAGATAGACAAACTCCACACCGGCTGCGCCCCCCTATGGTCCCCCCGCATGGCGGGGGGACGGTGGGTTCCCTCCCCTGTGCGTCAGCACGGGGGAGGGTGAGGGCCAGGCGGTTAGACCGTTGATCCAGGATACAGCAAGGCCGAGGAGCAAACGCCCCTCGGCCTCAGCAGCGGTACAGACTCCGAGCGACTGGTGCTCGGGGCTTACTGCATCATCTTGATATCGTCGTCGAGCATGACCTGCGTTTCGCGCTGGGCGCTCTCCAGACCGGCCTTCGGCGCGACCTTCTTCGTCATGATGTCCTTGACGGCCTGGCCGATCCTGCCGGTGATCTTGCTGTAGGACGGCAAGCCGGGCCACCGCCAGCCGTAAGGAGCCAGGTCAACGAAGCCGCGGAACTGCGGATCTTGACTGAGCGTCTCGCGGAGCTTGGGATGGTCGAGCCCCTTCTGGCTGATGGGGATAGTAATCGCCCGGATCATGTGCTCGACCTGGGCATCCGGCTCGCTCAACCAGAGCGTCACCTGGGACGCAGCCTGCTGTCGCTCCGGAGTGGTCTTGAAGACGACGGAGTTCCAGCCGCCGTTGATGGCCGACTTCACCTTCTTGACCGGGTGCAGCGGCACGTGGACCACCTCGAACGGCGGCGCCTGCTGTTGGCGGATGGTGGGAATACGATAGACCCCCTGGTGCTCGAAGGCCACGTTGTTCTTCGCATGGCGGTATTCTTCCCGCACGCCCCACGTCTGATTCTCGGCGGGATGATCGAAGATGATCCGGTTGTCGAGCCACCTGAGCCAGAGCGTCATCGTCTCCAGGAACTCGGCCGTGTCCACCTGCATCTTCGTGGCATCGTCGCTGATCGGGTTCTTGCCCGCGCTCCGCACGAAGTCCAGGTAGAAGTACCAACCCATCGAGAGGGGAATCAGCCCCTCCAAGGGGTTCTCCCGCGCCGGCGTCACGAACTTCTCCGCCTTCAGTTCGAAGTCGTCCAGCGTCCAATCTTCCTTGGGCGCTTCCACGCCGTGCTGCTGGAGCAGGCCGACGTTGTAGATGAACGCCACGTTATTCGTGGACACCGGCATCCCGACTACCTTACCCGTCCACATGCTGCTCTCCAACATATGCGGGAAGATGTCGGTCCGCTGTGCGGCCCACCGCGGCTCCGCCCTCAACTCCTGATCGAAGTCCACGGTCGCCCCGGTGACGTAGAACTCCTGGCTGATGCGGTAGGCGAGCACATACATGTCCGGCGGGGTGCCGGCGGCGACCAGCGTCTTGATCTTGTCTACGTTATTGCCCCCCTTGTTGGGAGCACTGGCAGTGGAGTTGCTGAGGTCCACATAGATGCCCTGCTCCGGCCCCATGGTTTCGTTGTAGATCTCCAGGGTCCGCAAACGAGCAGCGCCGGAAGGATGCGACTCCGGAAGACCCTGGTAGAAGACCACCGGGACCGGCGCCTTGGCCGCTGCGCCCGCTGCGCCTTGGGCACCCGTTGCGCCTTGGGCACCGGTCTCACCCTTCGCCCCGGCGGGTCCGGCGGGCCCGGCCGGCCCGGCCTGAGGCTGACCCACGTAGCGTACCGTCGGCTCACCGCATGCCGCCAGCACGGCCGCTGCGGCTCCGGCGAGCAGCACTCCTGAGTTACGTCGCGTGATTCGTCTCCGCATACCGTAGCCCATCGCTCAAACCTCCTGTATGGGCAATACAATACTCCGCCGACTGCCGACGGGTCGTTCTCGGCATGGCGAGCTTGCTCCTGCCAGCAAGCCGCCCGGACGCCACATTATACGTCTACCAGAGAAGATAGACCAACTCCACACCGGCCGCGCCCCCCTATGGTCCCCCCGCATGGCGGGGGGACGGGATTGTGCCTGGCCCGGCACCCCGACACGGCGGGGGGACAGGATGCGTTCCCTCCCCCGTCGGGACGGGGGAGGGTTAGGGTGGGGGCCAGGCCTGCCGGCGCCGGCGGCTAGCCGTACTGCTTGAGGTCGTTATCGAGCACGATCTGCGCGGCACGCTGGCCCTGCTCCAGCGCTTCCTTGAGACCAAGCTCGTTGTCCAAGCCCTTCTTGACAAACCCGCTCAACTCGCCCTCCGACTTGCGGCCGGAGGGGAACGTCGGCACGCGCCAGGCATAGGGAGCTTGGTCAATGAAGGTCTTCAGGATCGGGTCTTCCTTGAGGCCGGCCTGCAAGGTGGGGTGGTTGAGCGTTGCCCCGCAGATGGGAACATTGGAGCCTTCGAGGCAGAACGGCACGCCCCAGCCCGGCCCGCTCTTCCACATGGCATACAGCGCGGCCCCCTCCTGAACAGCATCGTCCGTCACCTTGAGAATGCTGTTGACCCAGCCGTGGGCCATGGTATAGGGAACGTTGTGCCGGGGCATCGGCGCTGCCCCGGAGTCCACGCCGACCTTGACCAGCGTAGGATGGCGGAAGTTGCCGGTGATGTCGAAAGCCACTTTGCCTTCACCTGAACGCATCATCTCCCCGGGTGGCGGGGACGGGACGATCTGATGCTTCCAGGAGAGGTCGTAGAGCCACTGCATCGTCGTGAGGGCCACGTCGTTGTCCACCGTCCACTTCGTCTGGTCGCTGTTCATCAACTCGCCGCCCCAGCCGCCGTAGAAGATGAGGAAGTCCAGCGAGCCGGAGCGGTAGGTGAAGCCCCAGTAGTCCGGGGGATTGGATGCCTTCTCGATCTTCTCCTCAAACTCCTTGAACGACCAGTTGGGCGTAGGCTCCGCGACTCCGGCCTTCTGGAGTACGCCCTTGTCGAAGTAGATGCCGCGGTTGTTCGTGTCGGTCGGCAGTGAGGTGAGCTTCCCCCGCCACATGACCGTACCACTCATGCCCGGGAAAATGTCTTCGCGGTGCGCCGCCCACTCCTTGACGTGCTTCAACTGGTCATCGGGGCTGACGGCAAGGCCGGGTGCGTACAGCACAGCGCCATCCCAGAAGGCAATATGCGCGTTCGTCGGGGGCTGGCCCCCGGCAGCGGCGACCACGGTCTTCTGGGTCACACCGGAAACACTGAGCACGCTCACGACGATGTTGTACTTATCCAGCAACTCCTCAGCGGCGCGCTCGACGGCGGCATGGTTGGCCTCGCCGGACGGATGCGTGCGGGGCAAGCCAATCCAATCTTCCACATTGACCGGCACCTTAGCGGCTGCACCCGCTGCGCCTTGGGCACCCGTTGCGCCTTGGGCGCCGGCCTCACCCTTCGCCCCTGCGGGGCCGGCCGGGCCGGCCGGCCCGGCCTGCGGCTGCCCTACGTAGCGCACCGTTGGCTCACCACACGCCACGGCCAACACTCCACCGAGCATGGCTATCCCACCACGCAGATACGTTCGTCGGACTACGCTTGCCATCGGGCTTCCTCCCTCTTAGGCTCTCGCTCCGTACCACGTCGGCCGGAGATGGATGGCTCACCCTATTCTCTGCGCCCGGCGAGCCGTCAGGCGCGTGCTCCACGAGCAGACCGTCTGCTCAGAGTGCCCCTATCATACGCTAATCGTGACGGGCAAGGCGAATCGGCCGGCTATCGTAGTTCACCCCGGCCCCCCCTATGGTCCCCTCACAAGGGTAGGTTTTTTCCGGCGCGCCTCACCCCCCGGCCCCCTCTCCAATATTTGGAGAGGGGGTGTAACGCTCGGACGGGGGCCAATACATGGCTCTGGACGGCGGCTTGCGCTGCCATGACCAGCGCTTGGGCGCGATGAATCACGCCCCTACAAAAAACCTACCCCTGTGAGCCTATGGCCCCCCCGCTGCGGCGGGGGGACGGGCCGCGCTGCCCAGACACACAGCACGCTCAACGCAGGCCCCTGGGCACACCGCCGGTAGTGTCAGCGGGCCAGTTGGTAGCCGTTGTGCTAGGCAAAGAACGGCTCGCCGGCGACCGCATACTTGCGGGTCTCGTGCATATCCAACTCCACGCCCAGCCCCGGCCCCTCCGGCACCTCGATGTGGCCATCGGCGATCTGTGGCCGGTAGCCGGCCAGAATTCGGTCCCAGCCCGGCATGGCGTGAAACTCCAAGGCCAGCAGGTTGGGAATGGCGGCGCAGGTATGGACGGCTGCTGCGACCCCAATGGCGCTGGCCGCCATGTGAGGGCAGGCCAGTAGGTGGTACAGGTCGGCCATCTCGCAGATTTTCTTCCCCTCGGACAGCCCACCGCTGATCTGGAAGTCGGGCGCGACGAGGCGTGTTGCCTCCTTGCGATAATATTCCAGGAACTCGTGGCGGAGGTGCAGGCCCTCGCCGGTGAGGGTGGGGACCGGCGAGGAGGCCGTGAGCGTAGCCCAAGCGTCCACGTCGGTGGGCGGTAGCAGGTCCTCGACCCAAGTGAGGTCGTAAGGCTCCATCGCCCGCAAGAAGCGCAGGGCGTTTACTAAGGTTCCGCAGCGGCCCTCGACGGCAACCTCGATGTCACTGCCAACGTACTGCCGGATTTCGTCCACTTGCTCGACGAGGTGGGCCAGCCCCTTGCGGGTCAGGTGCTCGCCCATCATGCCGCCGGGGATCGCGCGCGCCGCCCGTGGGGTGGCATCGAACTTAAGGATGGTCGTCCCCATGTCCTGGTAGACCGCTTCCATTTTGCGATAGGTCTCCAGCGAGCCGACGCAGTTGTAGAGGCGGACGCGGTCCCGGTGCTTGCCGCCCAGCAGCTTGTAGACGGGCACGCCCGCCGCTTTGCCCGCCAAGTCCCAGAGCGCCGTCTCGATGGCACTGACCGCATGTACGGACAGGCCGCTGTCAAAGTGCGAGGCGGTGGTGCCGGCGTAGGCTTGCGAGACCATGCTGCGGTGGAGCACCTCCACGTTTGTCGGGTCCTGCCCCAGCAGCATGTCCCGCAGCGTCAGCACGTGGGCCTTGACTTGGGGGGTGGCCGCGGTATCACCATACCCTTGGAGGCCCTCGGCGGTATCTATCCGAACCAGCAGCCACCGGCGGGTCCATGGACCCCAAGGCGCCTCCAGGATGGCGGTCTTGATGTCGGTGATCGTCAGCGTGTTGCCCTTGGTCGTGCTCAACATCGGACCCGCTCCTTCCGGGAGGTCAACGACTCGTGGCCGGTGGCCCGTGGTCAAATGGCAGGTATGGCGACCGGCCGCGCGGTCAGTACGCTGTGGCGCTGCGGCACCAGTCGGCGTTAGCCGGCGGCAACTGCGGTCACAGGCAGGAACGGGGTGAGGTGCGGCCGCACGTCCGCCGGCACTAACTCCGGCGGCACGGTCAGGCGAATGAGCGCGTGCTGGCCCAAATCTTCGATGGCGACGGTGTTGTTGTGGTCGTACATGCCGGAGCTTTGCGAAATGCTCAAAATGCCGCCGGGCGTCAGGGCGCACGGCTCGACGTGCCAGGTATTGCGGTCAAGCTGCACGACCGAGCCTGGCGGGGCCACGAAGAGCGCGTGACCGCCCGGGTCGAACGCCGTGTGCGACATCTTGGGATCGGCAACGACCACGCCAAACCAGCCCTGGAGGCACCGAAATACCTGGCCGAAATTCAGGTGTCGGTTGGTGCGGAAGACCGGCTGCGGCAACGGGCCGACCAGGCTGATCTCCTCGTGGATGCTGTCGGTATCGTTGGTCCACAGATGGTCAATGCCTCCTAGCTCGCTCTTGTTCGGCCAGAGGGCCGTCAGTGGGTCGAGGGAGGTCGGTGGCACATAGGCCCGACCGTAGGGTGCGAACACCTCCGGCGTCAACGGCTCGGCCACGATCTCGAAGCTCGGCAGGCCGGTCTCCGCGTCTATGGGCGCCCCGGCGACCAGGATCTCGACATCATCCGGCTGGTGCGTATTGACCATAACCATGCTTCCCATCTCCTTACTACGGCTCCACCCCGCGGTGACGGTCGCGGCAAGTGTACCGTACCGCCCGCTCTCGGCCGGTCTCCTGATGTGTCCAGCCGCAGGTCTGCTGAAGTGTACCCTGTCCGGGCCACCTGTCCACAGGCGGGCGCCGCGGTGGACGAGGCCATTGGCAGTCGTTCAGACTGCCGGCCCTAAATCACGCGCCGGAACACGTAGGCCGCGGGCGACTTGGTATAGGCGAGGCCACGGCCCGTTCGCTCGATAGCGGCACGAGTGGCTTGCTTTCCGGACCGGGGCACAAAGTAGGTGAGCAGGTCTTGGTCGGTCAGCCGATGTCTGCCGCCGCGCCGCACGATCACTGCGATGAGGGCGTATTCGTCGTCGAGGGCAGCGACGCTGGCATCACCGTGGCTGTCATTGGCAACCAGGACACCACCGACCTGCAGGTAGCGCTTGCAGGCCTGTGAAACCGGGCCGGCCCATTGGGAAATAAGCAGATCGAAGCTGGAGTCAGGCTCGTCCAATGGCGCCCAGTAGTTCGCATGGTGAAACACGACCTCCGGATCGCTGTGGTAACGCTGCCGCTCCTTGACCAGACGCCGGATCGCCGGGGCCGCGAAGAAGGAGGGGCAGCGCCGGTCAGTGTCAACATAGATGACCGACGGGATCACGAACGACGGACTGACGTGGACAAAGCTCCCCGGATAGAGGGCGCGTCGGACTCCGAAATGCGCGACGAGCAGTGCGAAGAGGTCAACTCGCTCGAAGCCCTTGTCTGCGAAGTGGTGATTGTAGAGCCGTAGGGCCGCGTTCGACACCTAGGCACTCCCTGGACAGACCACACCCACCGTTCAAGCCGGCCGCCGCGTGGTCTGCGGGGGAGGTAGCGGCGGCGCTCCGATGGGTGCCGTTATTCCACGCGCAAGATGGGGGTGAATCGCGCGATCACGAAGCCGACCACGGGGGCCACCGGAAACGTGCCCAGGGCCACGACGATAGCATACTTATTCATGAACATGATGAGAAAGAAAAAGGCCAGGAAGGTGAGGCCCGCGACAAACATCCATCCGGTCTGACTCACGCCGAGCATCGGTGCCCTCCTCACTACTCGTCAGGATAGTGGTGCAACTCGCGCGGACCGACCGGCCCGCGCAAACGCAGCAGCGGAATGCTCGCAGTCTACCATACCGCTGGCACCCCGTCAGCAACTCGCCGGCGCCGGGACCCGACCGCGGTGCTGTGGGGGACTATAAGGGAGTACCGGCCGCTATGAGGCCGGTAGGGGGATATGACGCCGTTGTACGACTATCGTTGCCAGGAGTGCGGCCACGTCAAGACCAGGATCAACGGGCGTAGATACCCTCGATCAGCGCATCCACCCGCGTCCGTCCCTCTCGTGAGCGCTGATTAGAGCAGGGAGTCGCTATCGAGCAGAGCGCGTGCTTTGTCGTCGTCGTCGGTCGTGACTGCGACAATGGTGTGTCCTGCCAGCCGACGCACGATATGGATGGTACGCACACTGATGCGGTGGCGGCTGAAGAGGCGCGCGACGACGGCGAGCGCGCCGGGCCGATCGGGCAGGTGGAAGACGACGGCATCCGACGTTACCGCGCGCAGGTCAGCCTTGAGGAGGGCAAGCAGCGCCGCATCATCGTCGCTGGTGCTGAGGGTGATCACGTCCATCCCCCCGATCAAGCGCCCGTTGATCGTTTCGATGTTGATCTCCGCCTCGACGAGCGCCTCCGTCACACGCACCAGAGACTCCGGCCCGTGGGGCACAATCACAATAATGCGGCTACTGCGTGCTTGGTCGTCCATGGTAGGTTGGCTCATGTATCGGCTGGCGGCCACTCAAGGCAATCGGCGATGATCCGATCAATCATCTCTCGGGTGACGTGGGGCATGGTGATCAGGTGCGCGAAGTCATCCTGCGGCGCGAGCTGCCACTGGAAGAGTACATACGGCGATGGGCGCGGGAAGACGACCGTGGCACTGTTCTTGGCCCGCCAAGCACGAATTCCGTTCGCGTTGAATTGTTGCACCGCGTATTCGGCGGTATCGAGCATCCGGGCCACGATCCGGCGAAAGCCGTCCCGTCCGTGTTTGGTCAGCGAATACCAGATAATCACCGGCGTGATGGCGTTGCGTGAGCCGAGCAATGTCGTGTCCAGAGCACCTACGTACTCGATGGCGCGTCCGATCTGTGCCGTGTACTCTCGCCGCGTCACGACCACGCCGCAGGGCAGAGGTGATCCGATCAGCTTGTGGCCCGAGATCGCAATGCTGTCGATCCCACTGTCGAAGCCGAACGGCTGCGGATCGTCGACGAAGGGCAGGATCATCCCGCTCAGAGCCGCGTCGGCATGGATGTAGGAGCGGGGAAGCACCAGCTCTTCAATGATGTCCCGGATGCAGTTAAGATCGTCGACCGCGCCCTTCATCGTCGTGCCGATGTTGGCCACGATCAGCGCTGGCGCATCGCGGTTGATCCGAATCGACTCGCGCAGGTCATCGTAGTCTATTTCGCCGTTCTCCTGACTGCGGATCATGATGTTGCGGATGTTCAAGACGTGCAGAATCTTGAGCACCGAATAGTGCGTATCCTGGGAGAAGTAGGCGATAGGCTCGCGCAGCATCTCGCGGCCGACGTAGATGCCATACATGTTGCCTTCAGTGCCGCCCGCCGTGACGTACCCCCAAGCCTCGGTGGCCGGCAGCCGCACCAACTCTGCGATGGTGCGGACGACCTCGCGTTCGGTCTCATGCGTGTTCGACTTGTAGCGCGAGTGACCGAACGGGTCGCCCACGTTGTTCGCGGCGAAGCCCAACAGGGGGTAGAGCGCGGAGTAATCGAAGTCCTGATTGACCTGATAGCCCGCAAAAAAAGGGCCATGCGCCTCGAACTCGGCGAGCAACTGGTGAATGCGGCGGTCGAGTTCAGCTTGGCTCACGGAGCACCCTGCTGCTGAGAGAGGTCAGTGGGGCAGTCAGACTCCGGCCAGGGAGCCTGAAAGCTATTTTACCATACCGTGAATCGAGGTCAGGCCGGGCAGGGACACCGCAGAGGGCGTCCTCAACGGCGGAGTTATTGAGTATGGGAAACAGCGGTGGGCGGTGGAGGGCTCGAACCTCCGGCCGCGCAGGACCTGCTACGGACAGGGGCGTGGCCGCTGCCTCAGCCAGGCACTCCGACTAGGAGCAGTGGGATTGCTATGAGCACTACGCTGAGATCACGCTAGGTCGAAGCGATCCAGGTTCATCACCTTGTCCCACGCGGCCACAAAGTCGCGCACAAACTCCTGCTGTGCATCGTCACATCCGTAGGCCTCCGCGATGGCTCGAAGCTCGGAGTTCGAACCGAAGATGAGGTCTACCCTGGTTCCGGTCCACTTGAGCGCACCGCTGCGGCGCTCACGTCCCTCAAACACCCCCGCAGACGTGGAGGACGCTTGCCACTCGGTGTTCATGTCGAGCAGGTTTACGAAGAAGTCATTGGTCAGCGCCCCTGGCCGATTGGTGAAGACACCGTGCTCGGATTGCCCAGTGTTCGCGTTCAGAACGCGCAGGCCGCCAACGAGCACCGTCATCTCAGGAGGAGTCAGCGTGAGCATGTATGCCCGCTCCACCAGTTGTTCCTCTGCGGATCCCTGGTGTCCGGCCTGGAGGTAGTTGCGAAACCCATCGGCAGTAGGTTCGAGCACGGCGAACGACTCGACGTCGGTCCACTCCGGCGATGCGTCGGTGCGCCCCGGCGCAAAGGGCACCTGCACGTCTTGCCCGGCGTCCCGTGCGGCCTGTTCCACGCCCGCGCATCCGGCCAAGACGATGAGGTCGGCCAAGGAGACTCTCGTCCCGTCGGTCTGCGCGCCGTTGAACTCCGACTGGACCTGCTCCAGTGTCTGCAGCACCGGCGCCAACTCGGCCGGGTTGTTCACTGCCCAGTCCTTCTGCGGCGCGAGGCGGAGGCGTGCCCCGTTCGCTCCGCCGCGTTTGTCGGTGCCGCGGAACGATGCCGCCGAAGCCCAGGCGGTCGAGACCAGTTGGGAAACGGACAATCCCGAGGCGAGGACCTGGGCTTTGAGCTCCGCGATCTCTTGATCCCCGATCAACTGATGCTCGACGTCGGGGACAGGGTCTTGCCACAACAGCGGCTCACTAGGAACCAGCGGCCCGAGGTACCGACTGCGAGGCCCCATGTCACGGTGGAGCAGCTTGAACCATGCCCTAGCGAAGGCGTCTTCAAGCTCCGCTGGGTTCTCGAGGAAGCGCCGTGAGATAGGCGCATAGTCCGAGTCCATCCGCAGGGAAAGGTCCGTAGTGAGCATCATGGGAGCGTGCTTCTTCGACGGATCGTGGGCGTCCGGCACGGTGGCTACTTCAGCGGCGTTCTGGGGGGCATACTGCGATTTACCGGCCGGACTCTTGGTCAACTCCCACTCGTAGCGGTGCAGGTTCTCGAAGAAGTTGTTGTCCCACTGCACCGGGTTGGTGGTCCAAGCGCCTTCCAAGCCGCTCGTGAACGAATCGCTGCCCTTGCCGCTGCCGGAGCTATTCTTCCAGCCGAGGCCTTGCTCCTCCATGCTGGCGCCCTCCGGGTCGGGGCCGACGGATTCCTCGGAGACGGCACCATGTGCTTTACCGAAGGTGTGTCCGCCGGCGATAAGCGCAATCGTCTCTTCGTCATTCATCGCCATGCGGCTGAACGTTTGGCGAATGTACTTTGCCGCGGCAACCGGGTCCGGATTGCCGTTCGGCCCCTCCGGGTTCACATAGATCAGACCCATGTGATCGGCGCCCAGTGGCTCCTGGAGCTCTCCGTCGGCGCTGTGGCGCTCGTCTTCAAGCCACGTGCCCTCAGGCCCCCAGTAGGTCTCGTCAGCCTCCCAGACATCCGGGCGACCGAAAGCGAAACCGAACGTCTTGAACCCCATTGACTCCAGGGCGCAGTTGCCGGCGAAGATGATCAGATCGGCCCACGAGATCTTCTGTCCGTACTTCTGTTTGACCGGCCAGAGCAAGCGGCGCGCCTTGTCCAAGTTCGCATTGTCGGGCCAACTGTTGAGGGGCGCAAAGCGTTGGTAGCCGGCGCCGCCACCGCCGCGGCCATCGGTGATGCGGTAGGTGCCGGCGGCGTGCCACGTCATCCGGATGAAGAGCGGCCCATAGTGGCCGTAGTCGGCTGGCCACCAGTCTTGCGACGTGGTCATCACCGCCTCAATGTCCTGCTTCAGCGCAGCGACGTCGAGGGTCTTGACCGCCGCCGCATAGTTGAAGCCCTGGCCCATTGGGTCTGACACCGGGGAGTTCTGACGAAGGGCCTTCAGGTTCAGCTGCTCCGGCCACCAGTCTTGATTCGAAGTCATGCCGTCTCTCCTTTCACCAAATGTGCTGAGTATCGCGCAATTTGCTGAGTATCGCGCAGCCTGCCGGGACCGTGGCACACATGCCGTCCGGTAGTCTCAAGCGCTACAAGCTCGCAGTCTAACATACCGCTCGCACTCCGGCAGCAGCACGCCAGCGCCAGGGCCGGTACCCGGCCGCGGCCCCGGTGAGGTACTATGAGAGGGAGTACCGGCCGCTACCACGTCAGCAGGGGGCTATGATGCCGCTGTACGACTACCGTTGCCAGGAGTGTGGTCACCTATTCGAGCAGCGCCACGGCTGGGATGAGCACGCGGCCGACTGTCCGGCCTGCGCGTCCGCATCCGTACAGCGCCAACTGCCCACGTTTGCCGTCATCGGCCGTGCCGGGAGCGGTCAGGCGGCGGTGGCCGAGGGCGATCCCTACGAGTGTACGCCGGTGGGGTGCGAGCGGCCCGGCTGCGCCACCCGCCTCAACTGACACGGCCACAGGGATAGGCCAAACCCGGCTGGGACGTGGGGGAGGTATCAGGTGAAGGTGACGCAGGTGTCGTAGATGACTTGGAGCACGGACTGCTGGCTGAAGCGACGCTTGTACTCGTCCGAGATTTCGCCGATCAGGCGCAGCCCGTCTTCACCCGGCGGCGCCAAGATGACGAGTACCTTCGTGCGCTCCTTCTTGATCTGGCCCTCAGGGTCGCGCCACTGGCCCCGCGCATCGAAGACGGTGAGACCGTCCGGGAAGCGGGGAGTCACCGTATCTCCGAGGAACGTAGCCCAGGCTGCGTCATCCACGACCTCGCCGGTCTGGTTGCTGCGGCCCATGAAGAGCTGGTACTTCACCCACTGATCGGCGCCCTCAGGACAAGCCGGGGCAGTGCTCACGGTACAGGCGGCAAGCATCATGCCGGCAAGCGCCAAGAAGGTCAGTATCGCTAGCCGCATCGAATCGCCCTCGCAGGACTTTCTACGGGCCGAGGCGTGATCGCTGCCTCGGCCGGGCACGCTGCCCAGGAGAAGAGCAACGGCCGCGCCGCCGTGGATAGCTGTTCGTACAGCACACGTCGGTTGGAATGGTGGGCGGTGGAGGTCTCGAACCTCCGACCTCGACGGTGTAAACGTCGCGCTCTAACCAACTGAGCTAACCGCCCGGTCGTTCCAGTCTAGCACGCTCGTCGGTTGGCAACAATGGCCCGGTCCGCCGCCATCACAGAGGTAGAGGCCAGGGGTGAGGGCCAGCCCCCCTATGGTCCCCCCGCTGCGGCGGGGGGACGGGAGTCGTTCACCCGGCGGCTACTCGCGGAGCTTGAGGTAGTTGGCGATATTCGCCGCGGGGTCGGTGCGGAGACGGATTGCGCCCGTGGCGCTGGTCAGCAGCGAGGTGACACCCGGCCCGTGACCGGCCGAGATGCTATCGCAGTGGGCCACCACCGCAATGGTCATTGCTCCTTTCCGATAGCCCCGCCCGTAGCTATGATCCGCATCGGGTAGCGCCACCAAGTCACCGAGCCGGAGCTGCGCCAGCCCGAGGGCATCGAACGTTTCCCGGTCGGCGGTCTGAATGTCGTAGTCGCCGCGGTCGGCTGGCGAGCCAAGTCCCGATCCCATCAGTTGGGCCGGGGCACTACCGACGACCGGCACAACCAGCGTTCCGTCGTCAGCGGTGGACAGCGGCAGCGCCCGGAGCAGCTGGACCGACACGTTCAAGAGCTTGACCGCGGGATGGTCGCGGAGCTGCAGGCCGCGACCGTAGGCTTTGACCAAGACCTTATCGCCGGGGATTAGCGCGTCGAGCGTCTCATCGTCGAAGTCCACAAGCACGTGCTCGATGCCGCCGTGCTTGCCTGTGACCGTCCCCGTCTTGCCTTTGGCCTCACCGGAGACAACGCGCGCCTCGTTACCCACACAGGCCAGGGTATTGAGGGCACCATTGGCAGCTTCGTCCGGGTTTTGGATGGAGGCGCCCGGCTCGACGTGATCGCCGGCCCAGCCCAGCGCGCGGTCGCCGACTCGCACGTTGTAGGCGACGCCTCCCGACCCCGGCGCGACCAGGATGCTGCCATCGGCGCCGACCCGAAAGGGCGAGCGGGGCATGGCCGGCGCATGCACCTCGCCCACCACCGAGATCATCACAATGTCGTCGTAATTCGCCCGCATCGCCCGGCCTCCCTCGGCTATAGCTCGTCTGGGTACGCGGGGGCATCATAACATGGCGCTAGGCAGCGGCCTAGAAGCTGGCACCCCGGCTCTGACGAACCATCACCATCATGCTGGTATCCTGAGACAGTATGCAGTCTGTCAAGGCCGTAGATCGCTGGCTCCCGACACCCACCTCGCAACAGCACGCCGCGACGCTGCGGCAGGAAGCCGCGCGGCTGGCCAAGGACTTGGCCGGGCTGGGCGCCGAGCTGGTGGTGCTGTTCGGCTCGGTCGTCCGTGATGCCGTTGGGGAGACGAGCGACCTCGATCTGCTCGTGGTGTTGGCGACACGGCGTCGCTTTGTAGCACGCGGCGTGTGGCTCGCGGAAGTGCTGCAACCGACGGTACCGGTAGACTTCCTGGTTTACACGCCAGCAGAGTTTGCCCGCCAGCGGCACTGGCCCTTCATACGGACGGCGCTTGCCGAGGGGCAGGTGCTATACGCCCGCAGCAGTACCGGAACTGGAAAGTAAGCGCTGATGCGTCCATCACCTGGGGAAGTGGCGAGTGCCTGGCTCCAACAGGCCAGGCAAGACCTGGATGATGCCACGTTCAATGCCAGCGGCAAGCGGCATAACGTCGCGTGTTTCCTGGCCCAGCAAGCGGCGGAGAAGGCGCTCAAAGCCTTTCTCTACGCGCAAGGTATCGAACAGGTGCGTGGACACTCGGTCGAAGCATTGTCACGGCAGACTGTGCAATTCGACGCTTCTCTCGCGCCATTGACTACGCAGGCAGCACCACTAGACCAGTACTACATCCCCACCCGCTATCCCAACGGCTTGCCCGTCGGCAGTATCCCGGCGCACTGCTACGTTGCCAACGATAGCACTCGTGCCCTGCGACTGGCCGGCACTGTCATCGAGGTAGTGGTGTCACGACTACGGCCGACGGAGTAGCCAGCGCTCACCCCCTCGGCAGCGTGCCCTTGGGCCCTACATCCGGCGGGGGGGGGCGCGGCTCGCCGGACATGCGAGCGGGATGGCGCTGCCCTTGGTCCGGTGGCTGTGGGCAGCCTAGCGCGGAGCGAGGGCAGGTTGAGGCGCACGCTCCACCGCGAGCCATAACTCTTCGGGGCCGCGGAGGACGATCTGCTTACGGTAGCGCGGCTCGGCGGCCAGGCGGATGGCAGAGAAGTGCCGGAGGAGTGCGGTGAAGGCGATGCGCGCTTCGAGAGTGGCCAGGGCCGAGCCGAGACAGTAATGGACGCCGCGTCCGAAGGACAGGTGGCTCTGCTCGCGGCGGCCGATGTCGAGTAGGTGAGGATCGGTGAAGACGGAGGGGTCGTGGTTCGCGGCGCCGACGAGGCAAAGGAGGCTTTGGCCGGCCAAAATGCGCTTGCCGCCGATCTCGACCTCTTCGGCGACATAGCGGCGGACGAACTGCACAGGGCTGTCATACCGGAGTAGCTCGTTGACGGCCAACTCGATCTGATCAGGATGGTCTCTGAGACGTTGGAGTTGGTCGGGGTGTCGTAGCAGTGCCAACAGGCCGTTGCCGATGAGGTTTTGGGTTGTTTCATGGCCGGCCACGAGGAGGAGCATGAGGGTGCCAATCAACTCGTCGCGGGTGAGGCGGTCGCCTTCTTCTTCGGCAGCGAGCAAGGAGGTGATGAAGTCGTCCCCCGGGTCATGGCGTCGCCGTTCGATCATGCGCTCGAAATATGCATACAGCTCTTTATTGGAGCGTTCGACGCGCCGCAGTTGCTCATCATTGATAAGCGGCTCGATACTGAGGGCCAGGTCACGTGACCAGCCCTTGAAGACATCCATGTCGGACGGGGGGACACCAATCAACTCGGCAATCACGGTGATAGGCAAGGGATAGGCAAAGTCGGCCATCAGATCGAAGCGTGGCGTCTCGGCCAGGGCGTCCAGGAGCTCGTCAGCGATGCAGCGGATCCGCGGTGTGAGGCGGGCGATGGTCCGTGGAGTGAAGGCCAGCGACACGAGGGCGCGGAGTCTGGTGTGGTCGGGCGGATCGAGGTCCAGCATGACCTGGACCCGGTGACTGGCTCCCCCATAGTCGGGGTCGTAACTGCGGAAGCGCTTGTGATCGCGCAGCACGACATTGCAGTCTTCGTAGCGGCTGAGTACCCATGCCCCTCCCAACCTCATGCGGTGAGCGGGGTCTTTGCGACGTAACCGGTCATAAATCGGATAGGGGTTTTTCCTAACTTGCGCGGACGTTGGATTGTAGGCGACGCCCGCTTCGCAAAACTCCCATGTCAGGAGTGCGCGGGTGACGACCGGCGTCAGCACACGCATGGTGAGGGCGCGCAGCATGTGCCCGGCGCCGCGGCTGAGGCCTGAGTGCGGCGGAAGATCGCTCATGATGAGCACTCTTACATAACTGTCGGCATTCGGACATGGATATCGCTGGCGCGGCACCATTGTCGCATTGCCACCCCGACAACGCTCGTAACGGCTTGGTCACCATAGAGTAGCGGAGCCGGCCGAGGCTGCCAAGCGCCAGCCGCTCCGGCCCGGTCGCACCGGAGCGCGGCCGCTGGCATGGGTGGGACGTGTGCCGCTACATGTCACCCCGGCGGTTGCGCCGGCCACGCTTGTTGAAGGAGCAACGGTCCTCCTGCTACACTGTCTAGGCAACCGGGGCGGGTAGCTCAGTTGGTTAGAGCGCGACGTTGACATCGTCGAGGTCAGGGGTTCGAGACCCTTCTCGCCCACCCTCACAGGATCGCACGCCTCCTGATCCCGCATCCCATGGTTTTTATCGTTGCCGGTATGACAACGTTTGGTGTATCGCGGGCCACCATGCACGATAGCCGAAGGGGGGGGTATTCCATGGGGATGCTGAAACGGGTGCTCGGGGGCGTCCATATCGTGCTGGCTTTTGCGGTGGGCCTGAACTGGATAGCCACCCCACTGTATCACGACGGGTCGGACTACTATCCGGTGTGGATATTCTTGAACTACTTCATGGCCGTGGCGGTGTTGATCGCGCTGATCGTGAACTTTCTATCCAAGCGTGCCCTGGACCGTGCGGAATCAGACGGGTCGCTCAACAGGCAGTACTTCGAGGTCAATCTGGCGTTCTACGCCTCCATCGTACTGGCGCTGTGGTACTACTGGAACTTCTTCGGCAGCCTCTTCCCCGAGACCGAATCGGCGGCGGTCGGGCTGATCCACCTGGAGATGTGGACGCTCGTTGATCCCCTATTCGTGCTGGTCGTGGGCGTGACCGGATTCCGTCTCTGGCGCACGGCCGCGATGCGGTGATATGATAGCCAAGCTCACCCAACAATCCTATAGTGCAGGTTAGTGCAGGTCTGCTGTCCTAGATGTGGAGGCATGTTCAGCAGAAGTGAATGCTCACTGGCTGAGTGCCAGAGTCTCTCCACCGCGACCCAGCCGAGGGCATGAGGTAGTAAGGAGGTAAGCCGATGGCAAGCATCATCCGTAGACGGTATCTGGCGGGAGGAGCCGCGGCCTTGGGTGGCCTGCTCGCCGCCGCTTGTGGCGAGATCGAGGTCCGCTACGTGCAAGGGCCGGCGGGGCCGGCGGGGCCAGCGGGCGCGCAGGGTGAGCGCGGCGCAACCGGGGCCGCTGGCGCAACCGGCGCGGCCGGGGCAGCAGGGCAGACGCAGACCATCGTGCAGGAGAAGGTGGTCACCGTCGAAAAGCCGGTGGTCGTCGAGAAGGTGGTCACCGTTGACAGGCCCGTCGTCGTCGAGAAGGTCGTCGAGAAGGTCGTCGAGAAGGCATCACTGCCCGCGCTGATTGTCGGACAGCTCAACGCTTTTACCGGCTCGCTCTCCTACTTCGGCCCCGCCCACCGCAACGCTGCTGCGCTGGCCGCCGACCACGTCAATCGGGCCGGGGGGATTCGCGGCGCTTCCATGATTATCCTCAGTGGTGATACCGGGGTGAATCCGGTCCAGGGCGTTGACGCCGCCCGTGCCCTCGTGGACGTAGAGAACGCCGTGGCCATCATCGGCGCTCTGGCTAGCGGCGTGACCCTGCCCGTGGCAACGTCGGTCACCGTCCCCAAGAAGCGGTTGCAGATCAGCGGCGCCTCCACGTCCCCGGCTATCACAGTGCTGGAAGACGACGATTACCTCTTCCGCACGGCAGTCTCGGATGCTGCCCAGGGCGCTGTGCTGGCTCGCCTGGCCCAGGAGGAAGGCTACGCGAACGCCGGGATCATGTACATCAACAACGCTTACGGCGAGGGGCTGGCCAATCAGTTCGAGCAGACCTTCACCTCCTTGGGCGGGAGAGTCACCGGCAAGGTGCCCCACGAGGACAGCCAGCCCAGCTTCAAATCCGAACTGGAGAAGGCCACCGCGGATGATCCCGACGTGCTGATCGCCATGAGCTACCCCGGACAGGCGGAAATCTACCTCCGCGAGTCCTTGGAAGGCGGCTACTCCGACAAGTTCCTGTTCGTTGACGGGACCAAGTCCCCGGAGATGATGGAGGCCGTTGGTTGGGAGCGGCTCGAAGGCTCGCTGGGTACTGCGCCCGGCGCTCCCGACAGCCCCCAGCTACAGGCGTTCCTTAGCGCTTACGCTGCTGCCCATGGCGGGCAAGCGCCTGAGTATCCCTTCGTCAACGAGACATACGATGCCGCGGTCCTGATCGCTCTGGCCGCCGCCAAGTCCAACTCGACCACCGACTCCACCGCTATCCGTGACGCCATCCGTGCAGTGGCCAACCCACCCGGCACTGTGGTCGGTCCCGGCGTGGATGACATCAGGATGGCCCTGGAGTTGATCGCCAATGGCGATGACATCAACTACGAGGGCGCAGCCGGCCCCGTAGACTTCGACGAGAATGGCGACGTCGTCGGCCCCATCGAGATTTGGAAAGTCGAGGGCGGGCAGATCAAGTCCACCGGCCGGTTCGAGTCACCCTAGCGACCGCGTGACCGCAGGCCAACGTACCGGGGGGCGGCTCGAAAGAGCCGTCCCCTTGCTTTGTGCTCGCTCCGCCACCTGCTAGCGGCCAGTCTCGGCTCCGGATTGGTGTACGATAGGATAGTCGGCGGTTACACATACGGTCCGCGCAGCAAGATCGGAGGGTAACTATGGTCACTGCACAGCCCGCCATCAAGCGCACCTACGCCGACTACTGCCGCACCCCAGACGATGAACGCTACGAACTGTTGGACGGAGAGTTGATCGTGGCTCCAGCACCGAATAGCGCCCACCAACGAGTTGACGCGAAATTGGGATGGCGTCTTGCCCAATTCGTGGAGCAGCGGGGCTTAGGACAGGTCTTTTTCGCTCCCTACGACGTGGTACTGTCGGAGACGGACGTAGTACAGCCGGACTTGCTATTCGTCTCCAATGAGCGCTCCTATATCATCACTCCGGCGAACGCCCGCGGCGCACCGGACCTGGTGGTGGAGATTTTGTCTCCCTCCACCGCCGAGCGGGACCGGACGTTCAAGCGGGCGCTGTACGCGCGGCACGGCGTGCGTGAATACTGGCTGGTGGACCCGGATACCCGGACCGTGACGGTTCTGCTGCTCGATGAGGGCGCTTTTGTGGAGATCGCCCGCTATGGCGCCGGGCAAACGCTCACTTCCCCCACGCTGGCCGGCTTCACCGTCAACCTGGATGACATTTTCTAGCGGCAACAGAAAGCGCTGCTGCGAGCCGCTCGGTGCGCTCCGCTACGTGTCGCCAGCCCGTGCCACGCGGCGCTCCTCCCCCAGAATACCGCCGGGGCGGACCAGGATCACCGCCACGATGAGCACGCCGATCATAAAAAAGCGGAAGTTGGGGTCGGAGAAGACACCGGGCAGGAACTGCGTCCCCGTCCAGATGCCCCAAACGATGAAGGCCCCTAGGATAGCGCCCAGGTTGTTGCCGGCGCCGCCCACCATCAGCATGGCCCAGACGATGAAGGTCGCCAGGAGCGGATCAAAGGTGAGCGGCGAGAGGAAGCGGACATTGTGGGCGAAGAGCGCCCCACCAACACCCATGATGACTGCGCCCAAAGTGAATGCTTGGAGCTTGAAGGTGAACACGTTCTTGCCACTGGCCTCAGCCGCGACCTCATCCTCGCGGATTGCCCGCAGCACGCGGCCCCAAGGGGACTTGACCGCTCGTTCCACCGCCAGAAAGAGGAGCACCAGGATAACCAGGACCACGATCAGGTAGAGGTAATCATAGTGCTCCGGTGCCACCCACTCGCCGAGGAACTTGGGTATCCGGTACAAGCCCTTGGATCCGTTGGCGAGCCACTTCTCGTTGAGGAAGAGCAGCCGGACCGTCTCCGCGATTCCCAGGGTCGCTATCGCCAGGTAATCGTCGCGCAGCCGCAGGGTGACGTAGCCGATGAGCAGGGCAATGATCCCACATACCGCCGCGGCCGCTCCCAGCCCCAGGAAGAACCACAGGTCAATTCCCAGGTCCAGGAACGGCAGGCCCGACCAGTTGCCACCGAACTTGAAATCCTCGAAGAGCTGCGGGTCCGGGGGCTGCGTGGTCAGTAATGCCGTCGTGTACGCCCCCAGCGCGAAGAAGCCGGCAATGCCGATGTTGAACAGGCCGGTGAAGCCCCAGTGGACGTTCAGCCCCAACGCGAACACTGCGTAGATGCCCGCCATGATGACGAAGCCGGCCAAGTAGCTGAGAATGCCGCTCACGTCCATGCCGCGCGCCTCTTCATTCTGAGCCGCCGAATATCCCGCGTGGCCGCACCAGCAGCACCGCGATCATGATGGCGAAGGCCACCGCCGGTTTGTAGCTGGGATTGATCCACTGGGTCGAGACCTCGGAGGTCACCCCAATGACGAAAGCGCCCACCAGCGCACCGTAGGGGTTGCCAATACCCCCCAGGATCACGGCGGCAAACAGGGGAATCAGGAACTTCCACCCCATAATGGGCAGTAGCTGCGCTTGGAACACCGCCAGCAACACGCCGGCGGTCGCAGCCAGCACCGCGCCCATGCCCCACGTCCACCAGACGACGCGCTGGGTGTTGATCCCGCTGACCAAGGCCAGCTCCGGGTTGTCCGCCGTGGCACGCATGGCCTTGCCCATTTTGGTACGGGTCAGCACGAGGTACACGCCCACGACCAGGATGATTGTCACGATGGCGATAAAGATGCCGTCCGGGGGCACACGCACGTCCATGGGTAGGCGGATGACCTCCCGAAACTCCCGCGGATAGTGCTGCGTTTCTCCGCTCCAGATGATCTGCACCAGTCCCCGCAGCGCGATGGCCACGCCCAAGGAGGCCATCGCCAGCACCACGGGAGATACGCCCCGATCCCGGAGCCGGCGGTAGATGGCCATGTCCAGCACGATAGCCCCGACCGCCACTACCGCTACCGCCACCGGCAACGCGAGCAGCAAGGGATAGCCGAAGGTGAACGGCCCCAACCCCTGGCCCTCGATCCCCACCGCCGACAGCACGCTGCCGACCATAAACAAGGCCAGGTAGGCGCCCATCGTCATGTAGTCGCCGTGGGCAACATTGGCGAAGTTCAGGATGCCGTAGATCAGGGTCAAGCCGACGGCACCCAGGGCGATGATGGCACCCAGGAAGATGCCGTTGACCACCAGGCCCATCTTCACGAAGGGTAGGAGGCCGGCGGCCAGCGCCACGATCACAATGGCGATGGCGGTGTGCCCCGGCGTCCACGCCAGCCTGATGCGCTTTGCGGCGTGTTGTAGTGTGCTCATCACCTGCGACCACCTAGATAGAGGCGCGCCACCTCCGGGTTGTCCAGCAGCGCCGGGCCGCTGTCCTCCAAGCGGTTCCGCCCCGCAGCCAGCACGTAGCCCCGATCCGACATCCGCAGTGACTCGCGGGCGTTCTGCTCCACGAGCAGTAAGGCGACGCCGGCCCGGTTGATGCCCCGAATGCGCTCGAACACCAAGCCCATGATCGCCGGGGACAGCCCGGCCGACGGCTCGTCCAGCAGCAATAGCACCGGATCCAGCATCAGGGCTCGGGCAATGGCCAACATCTGCCGCTGCCCACCCGACAAGCTGCCCGCTTGCTGCGTGGGCCGTCGCGCCAGGTCCGGGAACAGCGCGAACAGCTCCTCGATCCGCCCCCGGTAGTCGTCGTTGCGGACAAAGCCGCCCATCTCCAGGTTCTCGCGGATGCTCAACGACGGGAAGACGTTGGCGGACTGGGGCACGTAGCACAGTCCGGTACGCACGATCCGCTCCGGCGGCTGGGAGGAGATGTCCGTGCCCCGGAACGTCACGGCGCCGGCCTTGACCCGGACCAGGCCCACGACGGCCTTCATCAGGGTGGACTTGCCGCAGCCGTTTGGCCCGATGATCGTGACGATCTCGCCCTCGTCCACGGCGATGGAGACGCCGTGGAGAATGTCGGTCTCACCGTACCCGGCCACCACGTCGGAGACCTCAAGCAGCGCCATCGGCCGTGCCTCCCAAGTAAGCCGCCAACACCTGCGGGTCTTGCTGCACCTGCTGCGGTGTCCCCTGCGCGATGACCGCACCGTTGGCCATGACGATGATGGGGTCACACAGGGTCATAATCAGGTCCATGTCGTGCTCGATAATCAGGAAGGTGACATTGCGCTCTACGCTGGCCTGAAGGATGCTGGCCGTCAGATCGCGCAGCAAGGTGCGGTTGACGCCGGCGCCAGGCTCGTCCAACAGCACCAGCGACGGCTCGGCCATCAGGGTGCGGGCCAGCTCCAGCAGCTTCTTCTGGCCGGTGGACAGGTTGCCGGCGTCCTCATTCGCCAGGGGCGCGAGCTTGACGAAATCGAGCACCTCCAGCGCCTGCGCCTCGATGCGGCGCTCCTGACGCGCTACCTGCCAGGGCAGCAGCCACGAGGCCCAGACATGCTCGCCGAGCTGCGGCGCGGGAACGAGCATCAGGTTCTCCAGCACTGTCATGCGCTTCATCTCCCGGGGAATCTGGAAGGTACGCATGAGGCCCAGCCCGAAGGTGCGGTGCATCTTCAGCCCGTCAATGCGCCGGCCGCGGAAGACAATCCGGCCGCCGGTGGGCGCCAGCGCCCCGGACACCAGGTTGAAGAGCGTCGTCTTTCCCGCGCCGTTGGGACCGATCAGTCCTGTGATGGTGCCCGGCATGATCTCCAGGGAGCAGTGGTCCACGGCGCGGACTCCGCCGAAGTCCTTCACCACGTCGCACACCTCCAGCACGGGCGCCGTCTCGGTCACGTCGCCTCCCTTGCCGTCAGCCATCCGCTATCGGCGGATTCTCGTGGTAACAGGCACCGGCACAGCCTCTTGCTATCGCTTGGGGATGGGGAGGGTCACGGGAAGCCGGGTTAGGTATACAGAGGCAGGCCGTCGGTGGCGACGTCGCAGACTTCCAGCGTGCCGTGTTCGTCTTCCGTGACGTAGATTTGCTGGGAGCCGGGCGGGCCAAAGGCGAGGTTGGTCGGCATCAAGCCGGCCAGCGCGATGCGCTCGGCCACGGCACCGTCGGGCGCCAGCACGGTGACGTCGCCCTGCCCGAAAACGGTCACGTAGAGCCGGCCATCGGTGCCGAACTTCATCCCGTCAGGCCCCTTGAAGGGCGCCGGATTCTGCGGGTCTATCGTGTTCCCGAAATCCTGCCGCTCGCCGACCGTCCCGTCTTGCCAGTGGTAGCGATAGACCATGCCGGTCATGGTTTCGCTGACGTACAGGTCCTGGTCCGGCCCGAAGGCGATGCCGTTGGGAAACCGCAGCCCGGAGTCGAGCATCTCGATGGCTCGCGTCGCGGTATCAATCTTGTAGACGCGCCCGTACATGGGTACTTCCAGAAAGTCCGGTCGGACCTCGGTGCCCTGCATGAAGTCCGCAAAGCGAATGCCCGAATCGGTCATGTACAGCGCGCCGTCCGGCCCAAAGGCCACGTCGTTGGGCCACAGGAACGGCTCGTCGCCACAGGCGGTCAGCACGACTTCGACCGCGCCGTCCATCGTCATGCGTAGCAGGGCAGGGTCCTGCGATTCGGCCACCCAGATAACCCCATCCTTGTCCACTGCCAAGCCGTTGGGGCGTCCCGTTCTGGCCAGCCGGCGCTTGGTCTGGCCGTCCGCGCTGACGTGTGTCACGCAGCCCCGATCCGGCCCCATTTCGACGACGAGCCAACTGCCGTCGGCAAGTAGGAGCGGCCCTTCCGGGACGCTGAGATCGCTGGCGAAAATCATATGCTCCTCCTGGCCTGCTCGTATCGGCGCATGGCAGCCGCCCTGACGCTCGGAATCCTACTGCCGCTCGGAAACACCGTCAATTGGTGGTGCCAGCCCCCCTATGGTCCCCCCGCTGCGGCAGGGGGACGGCGCATTCCCTCCTCCGTCGGGACGGGTGAGGGTGGGAGCCGGGCGCGCGTTCCGTCGAGCCACAGCCAGGCGAACCCGCTGCGCGCGAACACGCCGCGCAGTCCCGCCCGGCCGGCCAGCCATTCGGCCTCTGCCGGTGTATAAGCCGATGCCACCGACGCTGCGGGATCATCCCCCGGCAGCCGCGCCACTTGCCCAAGGAACAGCGTGACCAGATGTATCAGTAACCAGATGGGCAGCGCCATGTCGCGCCGCAGGTCGAAGAGCAGCACCTGTCCGGTCGCGGGCAACACCCGCCGCACCTCGCGCAGCACCGCTTCGCCATCGCGCCAATGGTGCAGCGCCAGCGTGGCGACGACGAGATCAACGGACTCCTCCCGCAGCGGCAGGGCCGCGCCGTCACCCTGAATAAGGCAGACGCGGCTACTGCGCCGCTGGCGGCGGGCGGTGTGCAGCATATCGGCCGAGCGGTCCAGGGCCAGCACCGTGGCGTCCGGTCGCGACGCCGCGATGGCGGCGGCCAGCGTCCCCGGCCCGCAGCCAACGTCCAGCACCCGTAACGGCCGGCCGGAATCGCTCCCGGCCGCCGCGAGGCGCTGGCCGGCCAGGCGCACAATCCGGCGGTAGACCAGCATCATCGGCGAATATCGCATGAAGCAGGCATACCGCGTCGCCGAGAGTCCCACCTCTTCTTCGGTCGCGTGGGCACGACGCATGCGGGGTCGGTCTTCGAGCGCACAGCGCAGCCAGCGCGCGATAACGGCCGTAGCGAGAGTAGTGAGCAGCCAGCGGCCCGCCACGCGCCACACGCGGTTGGATACCATCGGGAATATGCCTCAGGCCTGGGGAGCGGTAGGCAGAGGGGCAACACCCAGCGTGTCGCTCAACGCGGTTAGCTCGTTGGTGAGCGTCGTAGGTAGCGGAATGCCTTCCTGTTGGCGCCGCGCACTCAGCTCGTGCTCGATTTCGCCCGGTAGATAAATGCGATCCACTCCCGGCGCGCGCGGGCAGTCATGAATTTGATCCACCAAAGCGCCCATCCGTTCCAAGAACTCGGTGGCGGGGGTGAAGGCATCAATCCGCAGTGCCTGTACGAAGTGGCTCGAACCGGCAGCCCCCAGTCTCCCCCCGAACCGGCCGCCGGCGAGCACGCCGGAGAGGATGTCCAGCACGACGGCCAGCCCGTAGCCTTTCGGTCCGCCGATGGGGAGCAGCGAGCCAGCGCGGGCAACGGCCGGATCGGTGGCCGGTTGGCCGTCCGGTCCCAGCGCCCAGCCGACGGGAATGGCTTCCCCGCGGAGGATCGCTACGTCGAGCTTGCCGCCCGCGACAACACTGGTGGCCATATCGAGCACCAGCGGAAAGCCGCGGCCGGTCGGTACGGCGTAGGCCAGCGGGTTGTTGCCGACCATCTTGACCTGCCCACCCCAGGGCAGCATGTTCATGCCGGCATTGGTGGCGGCAAAGCCGATACAGCCGGCCGGCGGCGCCATCATGGCAAAGTAGGCCAGGGCGCCGCAGTGCGTGCTGTTGCGAATAGCGACCGCGCCTTGGCCGACCTCCGCTGCGCTCTCCAGTGCCAGTCGCATGGCGGCGTGGGCGGCCACCTGTCCCATCGCGTGATGCGCGTCGAGTACCGCCGTGGAGACGGTGCGATGCACGACCTCGGGCTGCGCGTCCGCGACGATGGTGCCGGCTTGTAGCTGCTGGACGTAGCCGGGCATGCGCTGGACACCGTGCGAATGGACACCGCGCAGGTCGGCCTGTACCAGCGTATCGGCGACAAGCTCGGCGTCCGACGCGGATACTCCCAGCGCCGCGAGCAGGCCCGCCGTCCACTGCGCCAGCGCAGGAGGCGCTACGATCCACTCGCCGGCGTCGTCCGCCTGCTGGTCGGCGGCCGGGGCTGGCGCATTCATCTGCTCTCTCGACCTCGCGTTGCTTGGTGAACCGGCGGTGAATGATAGCAGGGCAACCGGATGGACGGTGGGCGGCGGTCACTGTGTTAGAATCGATCAGTGGTAGCAGCGAGAACGTGTTGTTCTCGGGCAGTGCGTAGGGTCGGAGCTACGAGATCACGGTAGTAGCGAGCGAGAGCAGGATGAACTCGCGCGTCCTCGTCCTCAATCAGAACTACGAGCCGCTGAACATCTGCAATGTTCGGCGGGCGTTTGTGCTGGTGTTCCGCGGCAAGGCGGAAGTGCTGGAGCTGCTGGCGGAGCCGCTGGTGGGCGTCAGCCAAGTCTATCCGCGACCGTCGGTCATCAAGCTGATGTACATGGTCAAGCGGCCACGGCTCATGGTGCGGCTCAGTCGCCGCGAGGTCTTCATGCGCGATAACTACACGTGCCAGTACTGTGGGTATGAAAGCCGCGACATGACCGTTGACCATGTGGTTCCCCGACAGCGGGGCGGGCGCCACACGTGGGATAACGTCGTGACCGCGTGTCGCCGCTGCAACCATCGGAAGGGCGCCAGAACGCCCGCCGACGCGCATATGAGCCTTATCCGGCAGCCGCGTCGCCCCTCGCCGCTGCACTACTTCTGGTGGCAGCAGCAGGGACTCAACGGCGCCGCCAATGGGTGGCGGAAGTTTCTGCCGGAGCCGAAGTAGGCCCAGCGGGGGGCATGCCGGCCCCCACCCTAACCCTCCCCCGTCCCGACAGGGGAGGGAACACCTCGTCCCCCTGCCACAGCGGGGGGGCCATAGGGGGGCCAGTCCCTCGCATCGCGGCCCTACTCCGTCGCGCGATTGGGGTCGTCTGTTGCCGGCTCGGACGGTTCATCGTCTTCGGCGGCGTCTTCCTCCGGCTCCGGCTCTCGCTTGTACTCTTCCACAAGCTCGCCGACGCGCTCGGCGGTCAGCTGGCCGAGCACCCGCGCGCCGATCCAGAGGGCGGCCGCGACGACCAACAGCACCATCCCGGCCGGCCAGGCGCCCACCGCCAGCGTGAAGGTGCCAAAAAAGCCGATCAGTACCGCCGCGACCAGCAACAGCTTGCTGGCGAAGCCTCCCATCATGGCTTTCTGATCGCTGGTGCGGGCCGACCAATCGAGTACCTGCACCACCATGTTCCCGATCATCGTGCGGTCCTCTGGCAGCCGCTCTTCTTCAGCCAGCACGTCCCACCACTGCTCTAGCGGCCGCCCGTCGCGGACGAAGCGGTCGCGGAGGATGGGGACAAAGGTATGCTGCCGGCGCTTCACCGAGTCGAGGGCGAGGTCGTCATCGCTCTCGTATGACGCCGGTTTCAGCAGCACCTGCTCCTCTTCCTCGGACAGAAACTGGCGCTGCCGTTCTAGCTCGGTACGCAGGATGTCTATGTATTCAGCTGCCATGCTCGTTCACCTCTACCACAATATACTTGTCCAGCTCATTGTCAGGCTTGGCCAGCTCCAGACATCTCAAGTGATCCTTCAACTGTGTGCCCATTGGGCGCATCGCTACCACAGTCAGCCCGGCTGAAGCGGCCCCTCCAACAACCGGGATCACTTTCGCTACACCACGAGCGAACGAGGCCTTAGTGACCTGAATACCAATCCATTTGCCAATCCCCTTGATTACCGGATACCACGCAGTCTTTGTGAGGGCCATCATCGGGAGACGACGCGCGACCTGCTCGGCGAGTCGTTTAGCCACCTCAGCCAGTGCAATGTGAGCGCCGTGAGCACCCATCATTGCCCCGATGAGCAGGGTGATTTTCAACTCGGTCTCTTCGTCAATCTCGCCTTCTTCAAGGATGTCAGGCCAGCCGTACAAGTATGCCAACTTCTGAGACAAGACGATTGCATGCCAATAGAATTGGGCCACATCGGCGGGGATTGCTGCAGCCATGAACCAACCGCCGGGCAAGCCGGCTGCAAATGCTATCGCAGTGGCTTTGATTACATGCGACTTGATGCAGGAATCAGCCAACTTATCTATCAGTTCTGACGCAATACCCGCGTTAGCAGGCCGGCTCTCGATTGCCTTATGAACTTGTCGCTCGTCGCAATAGTTGCGTAGTCGGGAATAGAGAAAACTACGGCGATCAACTTTCGCGCCTGGGATCGCCATGGATGTGTGTATAATGCGCTTCCACACCATCGAATTCTCGACAGCAGATTCATTGATTTCGACTGCTTCCTCTTTAACCTCCGACGGTAATTCATCCCCACTCTCTCTATAGGATTCTATGCAGGCTGCAGCCACGCTCTGAAGACTCTCCAACGCTTGGTCAGTGCTATCGCCCCACGCTCTACACCCAGGTAGAGCAGGTATCTCAGCCATGAACTTGTCCTCGGTTTCTTCACCCGGACCGTGCATGACGAAGGACAGCTTATACAACTTCAATTGGCAAGGCTCCTGTGGGGCTGCAACCGGATTCTAGCACGGGGAATCAGTCGGCCTTCCTGCCCGGCAGCCTCGCGCGTTTGCCCACCCATGGCCTATGCCTCGTCGAGCTTGGTCATGGGGGCAACGCTGCCGAGCAGTAGCTTGACGCCAGCCGTGTCGAAGCGCACCCGCACTTCCTGCTCACCACGCCGGTTGAGCACACACTCTACGACGCTGCCCTCACCGAACGCGCCATGCCGCACCCGGTCGCCAACTTCATAAGTGGGCGGTCCGGCACCGGTACTCTGTTGCGGTAGCTCGGCGGCCGAGCGGATACCGAGCCGACGCCAATCGGGGTCGCCGCTGGCCGGCCGCGTCGCCGGCGGCGGATGCGCTTGGGCCGGCGCACTGGCGCGTGACACCGGAGTCCAGCCGGTCGAGGAAACCCGGCCACTCCAGGGGCGAACTGCCGCCGAGGCGGCCGGTTGGCTCCCGCCGGCCCGAATGCGGAGCGCGGCCGTCTGCATTTGCTTGGCGCTGCGCGCCGGGATCGCAGTGAGAAAGCGGGAAGGGTCGGCTTCGCGCGGCGCACCCCACAGGGCGCGTTGGCGGGCATGGAGTAGATAGAGCCGCTCCATCGCGCGAGTGATTCCCACGTAGCAGAGGCGCCGCTCTTCATCCAACTCCTCAAGGGTATCTTTGGACCGGCTATGGGGGAGGATATTTTCTTCCAAGCCGGTGATGAAGACAACCGGGTACTCAAGCCCCTTGGCGCTGTGGAGCGTCATCAGGGTGACGGCATCGCGGTCGTCACGCAGCGTATCGAGGTCGGCATGCAGGGCCGTCTCTTCCAAGAAGGCCAGCAGGCCGGTCGGCGGCTCCAGCTCCGTGTATTCGCTGACGACGTTGCGTAGCTCCAGGACGTTCTCCCACCGTTCGTCGAACCGATCACCTTTTTCGAGCGCGGCGCGATAGTCGGTGCCGGCAAGCATTTGATCGAAGAGGTCCTCAAGGGGAATCTCCCGCGCGGCGGTGCTCAGATCAGCCATCAACCGCGCAAATCCCAGCAACGCCGTGCGGGCGCGGCCTTGAAACGGGTGCGTTAGCTCCGTATCGTGCTGCTCGGCCGCGTACAGGGCCAGCAGTGCGACCAGCGGTGCCTCGCCGCGCCCGGCAGCCCAATCATCCAGCACTGCCACGGTGCGGGCGCCGATGCCGCGGGTCGGCACGTTGATGACACGCCGCAGGCTCGCTTCGTCCGCCGGGTTGTAGGCCAGCCGCAGGTAGCAGAGCAGGTCCTTGATCTCGCGGCGAGCATAGAACTTGGTGCCGCCGACCAGCTGATACGGGATACGGCGGCGGACAAAGGCTTCTTCCAGGCTCCGCGATTGGGCATTCATGCGGTACATCACCGCACAGTCCCTATAGCGCCGCCGGCCGGCGCCGACCAGGCGCTCGACCTCGTTGGCGACAAAGCCGGCTTCATCGTGCTCGTCGAGTGCCTGGCAGATAACCACCGTGTCGCCGGGTGCTCGCTCGGTCCACAGCCGTTTGGGCTTCCGTGAGCGCAGGCTCCGAACGACGCCATGGGCGCTATCGAGGATATGCTGGGTGGAGCGGTAGTTGCGTTCGAGCTTCACCACCGTCGCGTCGGGGTACTCGTCCTCGAACGCCAAGATGTTGCGGATGTCGGCACCCCGCCAGGAGTAGATACTCTGGTCATCATCGCCGACGACGGTGATATTGCGATGCACGGTGGCCAGGAGGCGGATAATCTCATATTGCACGCGGTTCGTGTCCTGGTACTCGTCCACCAGCACGTGCTGATACCGCCGCTGGTAGTACCCGAGCACCTCCGGCGCCTCCTCGAAGAGCCGGAGCGTGGTCAAGAGCAGGTCGGCGAAGTCGAGGGCGTTCGCCTCCTCCAACGCCGCTTGATACCGCCGATAGACCTGCGCGACGGCCTGCTCGTAGGGGCGGTCGGCCGCCTGCGCCGCGTACTCCTCGGGGAGGAGCAACTCGTCTTTCGCCCGCGAGATGGCGGAGCGGATTTCCGGCGGCGTGACCATCCGCTGGTTAATGCCGGCATCGGTCATGATCCGTTTGATGACCCGGAGCTGGTCGTCGTCGTCGTAGATCGTGAAGCTGCCGTCGCGGTCGAGATGACGGATGTCGCGGCGGAGCCAGCGGGCGCAGACGGAGTGGAACGTGCCGCACGTCACCACGCTCCCCGCGTCGCCGACGAGCGCCGCAATGCGCCGACGCATCTCACCGGCAGCCTTGTTCGTGAACGTGACGGCCACCAAGCGGTGCGGCGGTACACCCTGATCGCGGATGAGATAGGCGATGCGGTGCGCGATGACCCGCGTCTTGCCCGAACCGGCGCCGGCGAGGATCAGCAGCGGCCCGGCCGGCGCCGTGACCGCCTCGCGCTGCGCTTTATTGAGATCGGCCAGGATGTCGGCGCTGTCTTCCGGCACGGACACGATTGTCTTCCTTCACTCCCCAGAGCCTTTGAATCCTACCCCATGAAGGGAGCGGCGACCGCCGGGTCAATAGCCCCCACCCTCGCCCTTCCCCGTTGCGACGGGGGAGGGAAGAGGCCGTCCCCCCGCCGCGGCAGGGGACCATAGGGGGGCCAGCCTGGTATTATTCGCGGCGAGCGGACGGGGGCAGCGTAGGTAGCTATGGTCAGTGTAGTAGAGCGGACACCCAAAGCCGTGTTCGTCGAGCGCATGACGGAGGCCGGCATTATCGCCATCATGCGCCATACGGCCCCGGCGTTGGCGCGGCAGACGGTGGAGGCCCTGAGCGCCGGCGGTGTGCAGGTGATCGAAGTCACGATGAACAGCGCAGGCGCCTCCGACATGCTCCGCGAGTTGGCGGACGCCTACCGGGATGACGTGCTGCTGGGCGCGGGAACCGTGCTGACCGTTTCCAGCGCCCAGCAGGCGTTAAGCGCCGGGGCAACTTTCATCGTCGCTCCGAACACGGACCGGCACGTCATCGAGTATTGCGGCCAGCGTGATGTGCCCGTCGTGCCCGGCGCGTTGACGCCGACCGAGGTAGTGACCGCCTGGCAGCAGGGCGCCGATCTGGTGAAGATTTTCCCGGCCGGTGGGCTGGGGCCGCGCTATCTCCGCGACCTAGGCGGACCGCTCGGCGACATTCCGTTCGTTCCGACGGGCGGCGTGAACCTGGACAACGCCGCCGACTTCATACGCGCCGGGGCAGCCGCTCTGGGGGTGGGCAGCGATCTGGTCCATCGTGATCTCGTGGATCAACGGGACTTCGCCACCATTACCGCCCGCGCCAAGGACTTTGTGGCGGCCGTCGCCGCGGGGCGGCGTTGACCTTCCCTAACCTCGGGATAGAGCCATGATGGAGTACAAGGGCTACCGGGCAACGGTAACCTTCGATGACGAGGCCGGTGTGTTCCACGGCGAGGTCGTAGACACCCGCGATGTGATCGTGTTTGAGGGCACCTCGGTCGAACAGTTGCATCGAGAGTTCCGCTACTCGGTAGATGACTATTTGTCCGTCTGTGCCGAGCGTGGCCGGTCACTGGAAGCCCAGCCTCGAATAGTGTCATCCTAACCCTACCCGGCAAGCAGGAGGGAGCGGCCACGTATGGAACAGATCGAGTCACAGGTGGTGCCTGGCCCCGTTGGCACGGCGGCGACGATTTTGTGGGATCGGTGGGGCATCGCCCACATCAGCGCCGACGAGCCGCATGACCTGGGCGCGGGACTGGGCTACGCGGTTGCCCGCGAGCGGCTCTGGCAGCTGGACTACATGCGGCGCCGGGTGCGTGGCGAGCTGGCCGCGATCATGGGGCCGGAGGCGCTGGCGAACGACCGCGAGATGCTGACCGTCGGCATCGCGGCCGCAGCCGATACCGTCGCGCAGACGATCAGCGGCCCGACCGCGACACTGCTGGCAGGCGTGGCGGCCGGGATCAACGCTTGGCGCCGGACCGCCATCGAGACCGATGCACTGCCCGAGGAGTTCGGTATTCTCGACTATCAGCCGGCGCCGTGGACACCAGCCGACTCGGTCGCGCTGTGGCGCTGGCGCTGGTGGATGCTGACCGGGCGACTGGAGCCGGTCGCGCTCATCGAAGCGGCCCGCCGGACGCTGCCGGCCGACTTGCTCGCATCCTTTCTGGAGGTCGAGGCCGGCGAGGAGACCATTGTGCCGGGGGCGGCCGGCGGCACACCTGGCCCCATCCCGGGCGGCGATGCCAGCGGCGAGGGCAGCAACAACTGGGCGGTAGCCGGCTCGCGCACGACGACCGGCTTCCCCGTACTGTGCAGCGACCCGCACAACACCTTCGATCAGCCGAGCCAGTGGTTTCAGGCGCAGCTGACGTGCCCGGCCATCGGCCTGGACTCTATCGGTGCGGTCTACGTCGGCACGGCCAGCGCGTATATCGGCCGCAATCGCCACACGGCCTGGGGCGTGACCAACCACGTAGCGCCCATCCGCGATCTCTATATCGAGGAGACCGATGCTCCCGACGGCAACCGCTACCGCGACGGCGCCACCTGGCGTCCATTCGAGACCGAGCGGCACACGATCAAGGTGCGCGGCGCGGCGGATGAGACGTTGGTCGTGCGGCGCACGGTGCGTGGACCAATCGTCAATGACCTGCTGCCCTGGACGCCGACGGCTGCTGGCGGCGCAGCGGCGCCGATCAGCCTGCGCTGGCGTGGGCTGGAAGACGGCGTGGCGTCCGGGCTGGAAGCCATGCTGGCGATCAACTGCGCCCGGAACGCGGACGAGACGCTCGCGGCGCTGGAACAGTGGCCCGGCCCGGTGTTGAACTTCGTGTTTGCCGACCGTGATGGGCGCATCGGCTACCACGTTGCCAGCCACATCCCGCGGCGCGAGATCGCGCTCCGGGGCCTGCGCCCGGCCAACGATCCGGACCATGCTTGGCAGGGGACACTGCCCTTCGACCGGCTACCGCAGTTGATTGACCCGCCGCGCGGGTGGGTAGCGACCGCGAACAATCCGCCGTGGGCCGAGGATCCGCCGGACCTGCCGTACCTCGGCTTGGGCGGCTGGGCCGACGGGTACCGGTTCCGGCGCATCCGCGAGCGGCTGGAAGGGGCGGCGCGGCACTCACCCGACGAGATCGCCGCCATCCATGGCGACGTGCTCCACGCCCGCGCGGTGGACCTGCTGCCGGCGCTCCTCGCGCTCCTCCGCACGGTCCCCGGCGAACGGCCGCGCGCCGCTTACCGCCACCTCGCGGAATGGAACGGCTCGTTCGATACCGAGGCGATAGGCGCTAGTGTTTTCACGGCGTTCTGGCAACGCTGGCTGGAGCGCATCGCCGCCGCGCACTTCCCGGAGCAGCTTGCGCCACTCGCCGCCGGCCAAGCCGGGGCCGTCGCCCGCCGCCTACTGCTCGGCGACGATATGGGTTGGTTTTCCGACACGGACTACCGCGAAGAGGCGCGCGCTGCCTATGTATCCGCAGTCGAGTGGCTGGTCGAGGTGGCCGGCCCCGATCCGGAAGACTGGCGCTGGGGGAACTTGCACCAAGTCACCTTCCCGCACCCGCTCGGCGAGCACTCACCTGATCTAGCGCAGCGGTTCGATCTCGGTCCATTCCCGACCAGCGGCGGCAACGGCACCGTGCGCGCCGCCGGGCCCTCGTTCGAGCAGCCGTTTCAGGCGGCGAGCGGCTCGACCTACCGCTTCCTCGCCGATCTCTCGCAATCGGGGTACGCCGAGGCCACCAGCACCACCGGCCAGTCGGCGCATCCCGACAGCCCGCACTACCGGGACCAGGTGCAGCTGTGGCTCGAGGATCGGCGGCTGCCGCTTTGGATGGACGAGGTCACGGTGCGCGCCAACCTTGAGGCCGAAATCCGGCTGGTGCCGGCGGGCTGATGGTTGACAGTAGGGTGCTAACGGTTGACACTAGGGAATGGGAGGATGGCTATGGTCATCAGCGCCACGCCCACAATTAAGCTCACCTACGAGGACTACTGCCACACCCCGGACGATGAACGCTACGAGCTATTAGACGGAGCGTTGGTTATGGTACCGGCACCGAGTCTAGGCCACCAGCGATTTGACACCAGGCTAGGGGCACTGCTCCACATGTTTGTGCAGGAGAGGGGATTGGGGGAGGTCTTCCATGCTCCCTGTGACGTGGTGCTGTCGGACACCGATGTCGTGCAGCCCGACCTGCTGTTTGTCGCCAACGCCCGGGCGCATATCCTCTTCAGTGGTGATAACGTTCAGGGCGCCCCGGACCTGGTCGTCGAAATCCTCTCGCCTTCCACCGCCGAGCGGGACCAGACATTCAAGCGCGCGCTGTATGCCCGGTATGGCGTACCCGAATACTGGCTCGTGGATCCGGACGCCAGGACCATCACGATTCTGCTGCTCGATGCCGGCGTCTTTGATGTGGCAGCCCGCTATGGCCCTGGGCAGACATTGACCTCACCTACGCTGCCCGGCTTCACCGCTAACCTGGACCAACTCTTCTAGGGAAATACATGGGGATTATATTCCTAACTTGACGGCAGCGGAAACACCAGCGGGCGTGTCAAGGCGAGTTGACAAGGCCAGAGGATTGCGGCGGCATGGGGAGCAAGGGGAAGCCGCCGTTGGGGCCATGACCGAGCAAGAAGCGGTGCGTATCCTGCGGGAGATGTATGAGCGCGGTTGGCGCCGGCGTGAAGCTGGCATCGCGGTCTTGCTCTTCGGCATCCGCCACGCTGATGAGGTCGCCAATTGGCCGCAAAGAGAATTGGACGAGGTCGCTCGTCTCGCCACCGGGCATGTTTCCTACGGGGCACTGATAGATAAAGGACGCCGCGCGGCACGGTATGTCCAGTGGCGCGGGGACTGACCGGGGATTAGCGCCGGGGCAGGCGCTCACCCCGGCGGTTCGATGTTGGCCCTTTCCCTCCGCCGGCCATCGGCTACTGACCGAGTACCGTAGCGAGCGCGGCGCGGGTGGCGGGGGCAGGAGGAGAATCGGCGCCGGTAAGGTCGGCGCGGAGGCGGTCGAGGTCGGCGGCCTCGTCCACATCGTACCACTCGGCAACGCGATGGACGCGCAGGTTGGCCGCTGCACACCGCTGCAACGTGTCTGCCACTACCTCGCTTGTGCTCCAGACCATGTTGCGAAATAGGTCGGGGTAGAGGGCACGCGCTGCCAGGAGATAGTACCCACCGTCCTCGCTCGGCCCGATGGATACATCGCTGCCGGCCGCGAGCGCAGCATAGGCCGCGGTGAGCGCCGCCGGCGGCAAGGTGGGATTGTCGCTGCCCAGGACACCGACGGTGGTACATCCGGAGGCGAAACCGAGCCGAAAAGCGGACTCCAAGGCGGCACCGAGGCCGCGACCGGATTGGACCGCGACCGTCGCTTGGTCGCCGACGAGGCGCGCCAAGTCCCTCCGCTCGCCAGCGTCACGGCAGATGATCCGCGCGTCCAGGCCGGCCTGATGAACGATATGCACCGAATCCAACAGGAAGGCCGTAGCCAGCTGTGCCGCGGCTGCCGGTGTGAGAGGGGGACACAGGCGCGTCTTGCTAACACCCGCACGCGGAGCTTTCGCCACCACGTAGACGGCGCTCTGCCCCGGCATCAGGCGCGCTCCGTGTCCCCGGCGGCGCTGACGGCGGGGACGGCCGCCGGTCGCCAGCGGGCATAGCGCAGAGCACAGGTACAGAGCTTCCAGGCCGCGCCTATCGTGCCCCGCACCGTGCCCGATACTTTCGATTGGCCGGCCAGGCGCGGGCGGTACGCCACGGGCACTTCGACAATCCGCAGGCCGGCCCGCACGGACTTGACCACCAACTCGGTCGTCCAGCCATAGGTCATCTCGGACATCGCGAGCTGCCGCAGACAGTCCATGCGGATGGCCTTGAACGACGGGAGATCGCGCAGTCGTTGCCGCAGCAGCAGACTCAGGATGGTCAGCACCAACCAGTTGCCGAACCGCGCATGGAGGCGCTGGGCCTCCGGGTGGTGGGCGAGGTCGCGGGGGCCAAGCACAACGTCGGCTTGCCCGGTCAGGAGCGGGGCGAGCACACGCGGTAGCTCGGCGGGCGGGTCGGCATAATCGCCATCAAGAAAGACGACGATCTCCGCCCCGGCTTGCTCGGCGGCGCAGACACCCGCCCAACAGGCCGCGCCATATCCGGGCCGCGCTTGGGGCAGGGCGGCGGCTCCCAGGCCGGTAGCGATCTCATCCGTGCCGTCGGTACTGTCGCCAGTGACGACAAAGACACGGCCCACCACGTCGGGCGGCACTTCGGACAGCACCGCACCGATAGACTCGGCTTCATTCCAGGCCGGGATTACCAGGGCAATACGAGGTGTTGGCACGCGCCTACTATACCTAGCACGGCTGCGTGGGGCAGGCGGGCGGCATTGGGCCTACCCCCCGGCCTCTCCCCTGTGTATAGACCGGAGACATGACGGTTGCCACCTTCCATGGCATAGGCACGCTCCTGTGCAGCTTTGTCGTGCCTCAAGGTGTAATCTAGGTCCCCGAACAGGTGTTACCCATGTCCCCAGTCTATACACCCTAGCAGGGAAGGTGAGTCAGTATGGCGGCCGGGGGATGGGCTTCACCCTCCGGCTCCCTCTCTATCGCTCCGCGATGGAGAGGGGGGGATTATCGCGGGTGCGGACATGACGGACAGGGCGGGGTGTGAGGAGGGAAGATGGCTAGGCGTGAGCATGGGGGTGATAGCGGAGAGACCGATATGCTCGGCGGGCGCCGGGTCGCCAAGTCGGACGCGAGGATCGAGGCGTTGGGCGCGCTCGATGAGGCCACGAGCGCGCTCGGCGTGGCGCGCCAGGTCGTACAGCGGCCGCAAGCCGGGGAGGTGCTGCGGCAAGCGCAGCGCGACCTGTATCAACTCATGGCCGAGCTGGCGATGCCGCCGGAGCATCCCAAGCGGGAGCGCGTGACCGCCGACCGGGTGGAGTGGGTCGAGCAAGCCCTAGATGAGTTGGAGGCCGCCGTGACCATTCCGGCCAAGTTCGTGTTGCCGGGCGCGTGTACGGCGTCGGCCGGCGTGGACTATGCTCGCGCGGTGGTGCGCCGGGCGGAACGGCGGGTGGTGGAAGTCGCCCACGCGGAGGGGGCGCCCAACCCGTACCTGCTGACCTATATCAACCGGCTCTCGTTACTACTCTACATGGTGGCGCGGGCGGAAGACGTGGCGGCGGGCGTGGATTTTGATATTGCGGGGTAGGGTCCAGGCGGGTGGAGACACGAATGAAGATCAAGGTGGACCGGGCCGCAGTCGGAGATAAGGTCATCCTCCGCAATCTTATGCAGCTCTACCGCTACGACTACACCGAGTTCGAGCCGGACGATCTCGATGACCACGGTCTCTTCAACTACAACTATCTCGACCACTACTGGGTAGAGCCGGGCCGCTATTCGTTCTTGGTGCGCGTGGAGGGCAAGCTCGCCGGCTTTGCGCTGGTACGCACCTTGGAAGCGGACGCCGACAATGGCGCGCGCTACAGCATGGCCGAGTTCTTCATCATGCGGGGCTTCCGGCGCCGCGGGGTCGGGCGAACGGTCGCCCGCGAGGTGTTCGGCCGGCTGCCGGGACAGTGGTCGGTCCACCAAGACACGACCAATAGCGGGGCCATTGCGTTCTGGCGCCAGGTGATCGGCGAGTACACGGGCGGTCACTATGAGGAAACCTACCGCGAGGAGATTGAAGGGCGTAGACCCCGCCGTCATCTCGTCCAGACATTCGTTTCCGAAAGAGCAGGCGATGACTAGGGTGGGCATTGGCCCCCCTATGGCCCCCCCGCTGCGGCGGGGGACGGGGATTCCGGCGAAAGCGGTAAGGGTGGAGGGTGTGATGAGTGGGCGATCGGTTGATCCGGCATATCTGCGGTATCAGTACGGTACGGCGGAGAAGTTGAACGTCCGGATTGCGAGCCACGAGCGCTATAGCGAGCGGGCGCTGGACTTTCGCGCTTGGGTGCTCCAGTGGCTCGACCTCGCGCCGGGGCTGACGGTACTGGACGTGGGCTGCGGCTCCGGCGCGTTCCACCGGGCCTTGGGTCAGCACGATGTACGTGTCATCGGCTGCGACCGGTCTCCGGGGATGGTGCAAGAGGTGCTGGCGCAGGCGGCGCAGTACCGGCTGCCGGTAGGCGCCTGTCAGGCCGACATCGAGGCGCTGCCTTTCGCGGCCGGGAGCTGTGATCGCGTGATGGCGAACCACATGCTGTACCACGTGCCCGATCAGGAGCGGGCGCTGCGCGAGCTACGCCGCGTGCTCAAGCCGGGCGGTCGCATCGTCATGGCGACCAACGCCGCGGATCATGGCCGGCGCTTCCGTGAGCTGCACGACGAGATTGCCGGTGAGTTGGGTTACACGCCGACCGGCAACGCGGCCGGCCGGTTCACGCTCGATGATCTGCCGCTGGTGCAGCGGGTGTTTGAGGCTGCCGAGCGGCACGTCGTCCGCAACGCTTTCGTCTTCCCGACTGCGGAGGCGGCTCTCGCCTATTACGCCTCGGGGCCGGTGGACGGGATTACGGAACGGGACGCAGACGGCAGCCACCGGGGGAAGCTGCTCCCGCTCATGGCAGCGCGGATTGAGGCAATTATCGCGCGGGAAGGGGTGTTCCGCGTGCCCAAGGACGCCGGCTGCTTTGTGGCGTCGGTCTAGGGCGCCCCCTCTATGGTCCCCCCGCTGCGGCGGGGGGACGTGGATTCCCGCTGGCGCGGGAATGACGGGTGGGGTTAGGCGACCGGCTTTCTGAGGCCGTAGATCGGAGTGCCACCAAGTCTTATGATTGATTGCTTGTATACCTCGGGGTGCGTTTCGATATGCCGGCGTACCGTTTCCTCGCGCAGTCCCGTATCTCTGGCAATGCCCCCGATAGTCCGCCACCGCGACTGTTCTCCACGGATACTGAAAGCGATGGCGATGGTCGCACCGAGGTCGTGCTGCCGTTCCTCTCGCCACTCAATTTGCCTAACCACTTCTGCGACTCCTCTGGCCCTTGCAGCGACGCCTCACCTACCCGGATTCCGGCCCGGCGGAGTGTAGCTCTTCCCGAACCATATCTCGAATCATATCAGTGAATGCATCACTGTCAAGCGTCTCCCTCACTGCTGCCAATTGCTCACCGAGGTGGGCTGGTCGGAAGAAGGTAATCACTACGGTACTCACTATCAGGATCAGGAAGAGTGCCCCTAGCCCACCCAAGACCAGGAGCTTGGCAGTCTCATTTAGCCCGGCAGTGGCAATCACTGCAATGGCGACGACACCCAGCACCAAGGCAAACCAGCCCAGGAGTACCTGCGGACTCCTGATTGCTGCCAGGATCGCTGCCCAATGCTCGCCACTGCCCATCCAGTCTCACCCCATGCCCATATGGCGCGGCTGCTGATTGTAGCAGTGGTGCATCGGGCGACGGGGAGGGACGGGGATTGACGGCGGGGGAAGCAGACGCTACCCTCACTGAACGGAGGAGATGGAGTGGTGGAGACATTTCTCGGGTATCGGCGCCCCGATGGGGCGGTGGGGGTGCGGAACCACGTGGCGATCATTCCGGCGGTGGTCTGTGCGAATACGGTCGTGCAGCGGATCGCGCAGCTGGTGCCGGGGACGGTGGCGCTGCCGCATCCCCATGGCTGTGCCCAGATCGGCGACGACGTGCAGATGACGATGTGGAGCCTGGCCGGGGCGGCGGCCAACCCAAACGTGGCGGCCGCGCTGATCGTGGGGCTGGGGTGCGAAACGTGCCAGTCCACTGACGTACTCGAACTGGCGCAGGAGCGGACCCCCGATAAGCATCTGGAGCGCTTCTCGATCCAAGAGGCCGGCGGCTCGATCAAGGCCATCCAGCGCGGGGTGGAGACGGCCCGGACACTCGTCTCCGAGGTCGCGACGCAGCAGCCGGAGCCGACGCCGCTGAACGAGTTGATCGTGGGGACCGAGTGCGGGGGCTACGACGCCACCTCGGGCGCGGCGGCCAACCCGACCGTAGGGATCGTCGCGGACTGGCTCGTGGCACAGGGCGCGACCGTGCTGTTGGGCGAGACGGCGGAGTTTTTCGGCGCCGAGCAGACGTTGGCCCGCCGCGCCCGGGACAAGGAGACGGCTCAGCGGCTCTACGAGATCGTGGCGCGTCTGGAGTCCGAGGCGCAATACGTCGGCGAAAGCGTCGCCGGGACCGCGACAGTGACCGCCCCCGGGGACGACTCCGGTGGGCGCACTGAGGCGGCGCTGGGTTGTATTCGCAAGGGTGGGACGACGGAGGTGCAGGAGGTGGTGGGCTTCTCCGACCGGCCCACCCGCGCCGGGCTGGTGGTGATGGATACGCCCAGCCACGACACGGTGGCACTGACCGGGATGGTCACCGGGGGAGCGCAGTTGTGTATTGCCACGACGGGCCGCGGCTCGCCGGTCGGCAACGCACTGGCACCGGTCATCAACGTGACCGCCAATCCACGCACGGCCGCGCGGATGGGCGACAATATAGATTTGTCGCTGGCCGGCATCGTCGAGGGAACGGATACGCCGGACGCACTCGCAGCGGAACTGACCGCGCTGACGGTCGAGGTGGCGCGGGGCGAGCTGACCGCCGCGGAGATCATCGGGCACGAGGAGTTCGCGCTGTACCGTATCGGGCCGCAGGTGTAGGGGCAGTGGCCCCCTATGGTCCCCCGCTTTCGCGGGAATGACGGACCGGGGTGGCCGGGATGCCCTTCCGGTACCGGAGGTACGGGGCGCGGCGGTGGCTGAGGTCAATGGGGGCGAGGGAGCGTAGGTAGGTGCGGACGTTTTTGGGCTATCGGCGGGCGGATGGGCAGGTGGGCATCCGCAACCACGTACTGGTCATTCCGGCGAATGCGTATGCCAGTACCGTTGCCGAGCGGATTGCCCGCCTCGTGCCGGGGGTGATTGCGCTCACGCATCCGCACGGGGCGGCGCAGTTGGGCGAGGATACGCGGCTGACCGAGTGGACGCTGGCCGGCGCCGCGGCCAATCCCAACATCGGCGCGGCGCTGCTGGTCGGGCTGGACGGTGAGCAGGGCGAGGCGGAGCGGGTCCGCACGCTGGCGGCGCAACGCTCGCCCGGCAAGCGCTACGAGGCCCTTGCGATTCAAGACGAGGGCGGCTCGATCAAGGCGATCCGCCGTGGCTGCGCTATCGCCAAGGACCTGCTGCGCCACGTGGCGGACGATGATCGGAGTGCGGTGCCGATTGGCGAGCTGATCCTGGCGACCCAATGCGGCGGGTCGGATTCTACCTCGGGCATGGCGTCGAATCCGACGGTCGGCGTGGTCTCGGACCTGCTGATCGAGCAGGGCGGCACGTCCATCCTGGCGGAGACACCGGAGTTGATGGGGGCCGAGCATATTTTGGCGCGGCGCGCCCGCAACGAGCAGGTGTCCCGGCAGCTATTCGAGATCGTGGCCAACGTAGAGAAAGAGGCGCAGCACGTCGGCGCGACGGTAGCCGGCGGCAATCCGACGCCGGGGAATATCGCCGGCGGCTTGACCACTATCGAGGAGAAATCGCTCGGCTGTATCTACAAGGGCGGGACGACCACCGTCGAGGAGGTCATCGGCTATGCCGACCGGCCCACGCGGCGGGGCTTGGTGGTGATGGACACGCCGGGGCACGATCCCATTTCGGTTTCCGGCGAGCTTGCCGGGGGCGCACAGGTGTGCATTTTCACGACGGGCCGCGGCTCGCCGGTGGGCAACGCGCTGGGGCCGGTTATCAAGGTGACGGCAAACCCGCAGACGGCGGCGCGGATGGCGGATAACATGGACTTCTCGGCTGCGGGTATGATCGCCGGCGCGACGGATAAAGAGACGCTGGGGCGGGAGCTGTTCGAGCTGATGCTGCGCGTCGCCAGCGGTGAGCCGACCCGCGCCGAGATCATCGGGCACACGGAGTTCGCGCTGTACCGCATCGGGCCGCAGGTGTAGTGTGGGTTGGCGGGCCTCACCCCCCCGGCCCCTCTCCATCGCGGAGCGATAGAGAGGGGAGTGGATTCCCGCTTGCGCGGGAATGACAGAGGATGACAACGGGAGGTGGCCCCCCTATGGTCCCCCCGCCATGCGGGGGGACGGACGCAGCATGTTGCATACCTACGGCTTGGCACGTACCCAACCTTTTTCAGGATGAGCTATGGCAATCTGGCTGATCGTTGTCGGCGTGGTCGCGTTTGCGTTGGGATTGGTGGCGCTGCTGCTGGCAGAGGCGGTGGCGGCTCGCTTGGCAACGGCCGGCAACCGGCCGGAGCTGACGCCGGTGGCGCGCGGCGGCACGAGCCACGACCGGATGGAGGCGTTGATCGAGAGCCAGACTACCGCTCGCCGGCAGCGGCGGGTCTTGGCGCGTGCTGTCCGGCGGATCGGGATGGCGCTGACCGTGATCGCGATGCTGCCCCTCGCCGGGGGAGTAATCATCCTACTCTCGCAGTAGCCGGAGGTCGCGGGCTATGAACGGCCGACGTTGGGCGGCAGCACTCACTGGCGCTACGCGCTGGCGCCACTCCCTGTGCCGGCCCCCCTATGGCTCCCCCGCTGTGGCGGGGGGACGGGTGAGACGCGCGACCTGGGTTATCGCCGTGCTCTTAGCTCTGTTGGCCCACGCACAGGCGGGGCCGGTGGCGGCGCAGGAGGCCGGGCCGCCGAGCCGGTGCGATAACTGGCAGTTGACAGGACGCTGGTCGGCCGCGACGACGGAAGCCGGCAGGAACAGGAGCCTCGTCAACACGTCGCTGCACCTCGTGCAGCGGGGAAGCTTGCTAGTCGGGCGTTGGACGCCGCTCGAAGGCAGGGAGGTGGTGGTCGAAGGGAGCATCGCCGCCGGCATTGCGCGGCTGACCTTCCTCAAGGCGGACGCGCCGCGCTATATGGTGCTGGCCGTGGCCAGCGACGGCACGCGGATCGGCGGGCGCTGGACGGAACCGGGCACCGACGGCGGAGAGTTCTGGGCACGGGGCGAGGCAACCTGCGCGCAAACGCCGGCCGCAGTGGCATCGCCCGCGCCCGGACCGGCGGACGCTTCCTGCCTGGCCTGGGACGTGACCGGTCAGTGGGGCGTGTATTGGCCGACCGGCGGCGCGCGGTTGGGCAACACGCCGGGGCCAGGCGCTTGGACGCTGCACCTCTGGCAGGATCAGCAAGAACTCGTCGGCTGGTATCAGTCGGCGGACCGCTCCGCGTACTGGCCCGTGGACGGGGAGGTGCTGGGCCGGCGGCTCAAGGTGACGCTGCGCTTGGAGGAGACCCTGTGGGTGGAGCGCAACTTCCTGCTGTCCAGCCACGGCCGCAGCGCGCGTGCCTACTGGCCAACCGACTTGGGAGCGGTGGGCGCGGAAGTCATCACCGGTCAAGCGGCGTGCGCCGTGCTCAATGCACGGTAGGTGTGGGACCTACCCCCCGACCCCTTCCCTGAAGGGAAGGGGAGTCTAGATTCCCGCTTGCGCGGGAATGACGAGTGGCCGGCCCCTCCTGTGCCGTATGATGAGAGTAGGTGCGCGACAAAGGAGGGGGGATGGCTCCACGACGTATTGTGCTGATCGGTGGAGGGACGGCTCGCACGGCGCCGGCGGTGATCGGTGCCTTTCTTGCGGCCGGCTATGGGGTGACAGTGACCGGGCGTGATCCGGACCGCCTGCACGCGGCGCTGGCGGCGATCCCGGGTGGTGAGACGGTGCATGCCGTCATCGCGGATTTGGTCGATCCGGCTGATGCCGAGCGGGCCGTCGCGGCGACGCTGGAGCGGTGGGGCCGGGTGGATGCTATGACCACGCTGGTGCAAGCGGCCTTTCTGCAACGGCCCTTTGCCGAGACCAGCCTGGCCGATTTCGAGGCGCTTGTCATTGGCGGGCTATACACGACCTACAACCTGGCACGCGCGGTGCTGCCGGCGATGCTGGCGGCCGGGGGTGGACATATCGTGACCATCGCCGGCGGGAGCGCGGTGGACCCGGCGCCGGGGCGGGCGCTGTTCGGTGCGACGAAGGCGGCCGTCGTGACGCTGACCAAGGGGATTGCGCGCGATTATAAGCACCGGGGTATCGTGGCCAACTGCCTGGTGGCCGGGGGGATCGGTACGGAGGCAGCGCGGCAGTATCTCAGCGCAGCCGACTTTGCCGCGGCGGCCACGCCGCAGGAGTTCGCCAACGCGCTGGTCTTCCTGGCTTCTGCGGAGGGATCGGGCATCAACGGCGCTGCGGTCGAGCTGAATGCGCGGGAGGTGGATTAGCGGGGTGGGGGCGTAGCGCCTTGGACGCTGGTCGGTGCGTCGGTTATGCTAGGAGGGAAGAGATGATGAGCACTAGCCCTCCGTGGGCGCCGATGCCGCAGGCGGCAGCGTGAGTGGTTGGCAGCTATACCGGTGGGCCAGGAATCTGTATCTCGTGCTGTTCGCCGTTCAACTGATCGGCGGCAGTGCTATCTGGGTTTGGTACGCTTGGCCGACCGAACAGCCATTCCTTTTGGCATTGGTCAACTTGTGGATAGTAATAGGCTCATTGGCAGTCGCGTCAGGGCTGACGACGCTGTGTAGCATGGAAGGAGGGAGTGCAATCGTGGTGATACTTTCGCGCTATCTCAGACAACGGGAACGGGAACGCGAGCAACTGCGCGCCGAGGTCCGTGCTGAGGTCCGTGCTGAGGCTCGCGCCGAGGGTCGCGCCGAGGCTAACGCGGCAGCGCGGGAGTGGTATGAGCGAGAACGTCAGAACGGACAGCAGTTTCTCGATCCACCATTCATGAAGGATGAAGACGAAGAAGACGAGTAACCCGGTCACAGCCAGCGCACGCGGCCGTCCCCGATAGCCCCTCGCAGGGTACGTCTGCGGGGGCTATCCGTTTCTTGCGGCTGGGCGATCAAGTCTCGCTAGTACAGCGTGCCGTAGTCGGAGCCTTCTTCGTCAATGGACTGGAAGGCGCCGGGGAAGTAGCAGTTGACCTGGTAGCCGAAGTGCGCGAGCAAGGCGCCATCGAGCCGGTCGTCGAGTGCCCATTCCAGCGTCAGGTTGTGCAGATCGGCAAGTGCCGTCGCCTCGCCGGGCTGCCCCGCCAGCCCATACCGGCTCGCCCAGAAGATCGCCTCCCAGCCGAAGGCAATGGCCTGCTCTCGGATACAGGAGCGACCACTGATCTCGTGCCAGTAGCGGTGAAAAGAGATCGCGTGGACCGTCTGCTTAATCAGGGCCGCGGCGAGGCTGTCATCCGATTCGCCCTCGACGAACCCGGCGCCAAAGGCAATGACGTTATTCGATTCGCTGTATTGGGGCAAGAGGGACCGATCGTCTTCCTCGACGATCAGCGATACGCCGGCACGCTCCAGGAAGTCGGGCCACCGGCTAGTCGGCGCAAAGGAGCGCATCAGCTCCAGCGCCGGGAGGAACCGGGGGTCAACGGTGCGCTGCTCCGGTTCCGGCTCCGGCGCGAAGCGGTGCGGCGCGGCGCCGAGGTACGGCAACGGTCCGGCGGTTTCGGACGGCGAGGCCCAGCCGGTGACAATCCAGGGGAGGGCGGGGCCGGCCGGCACACCTTGTAGCTCGGCGACCGTGGCCGGACGCACCTGCGACCACGCCAAGCCTAGCCGGCTGAAGGTCAAGAGGTCCGGAATCCAGCGTCGCCGCCCGTCGGCGACAAGGTAGACGCGGCCCGATTGCCGGTCCTGCCAGAGTGACCCGGTGAGCAGCGCCGGCCCGACCGGCCACTGCCGCAACCAGGACGGGCTGACGATCACTACATCGTCGGCACTAAGTCCCTGTGCCAGGAGGCTCTGCCGGTCAGCAAGCCAGTGCCGTTGCCCATCCGCCTCAATGAGCCACAGTGCTGCTCGGTCGGGTACTTTCACGACCTGCGGCCGGGCCGCTGCCGCTGAAGTATCGGCCGGAGCGCCGCTCTCGGCGTGAAGGGCGGCCGGACCCGGCCAGAGACCGGCCAGTACGGTTGCCAGCAACGCGACGAGCAGCCGGAGGGGGAGGCGGCACCCCCTCCCTAGCCCTCCCCCGTTACGACGGGGGAGGGAATCGGCTCGTCCTCCTTGGGAGAGGTGCAGTCGAGATTGCGGCATGGCCCTATACTAGCAGTGATGGTTGGCACTGGGATGCCGCTCGCACACAAGAAGCGTAGTCGCCGGGCCGCGCGCCGCCGGCCGGTGGTGCATTGGTGGCTGCACCTCGGCGTCATCGCGGCGCTGGTGGGCTTACTGCTGCCTGCGCCAGCGGTGCTTGCGGAGAGCACTGCCGCGACGGCGCTGCCGGTGCTGCGCCTGGAACTGGCCGCAGAACCGCAGACGCTCGACCCGCAGCGGGCGGTGGGGCCGGACGAGATCGCCGTCGTGCGCCAACTCTATGAGCCGCTGCTGCGGTTCGATACGGAGCTGCGGCCGCAGCCGGCTCTGGCCGAGCGCGTGCAGAGCAACGCCGACAATACGGTCTGGACCTTCACGCTGCGGGCCAACGCGCGGTGGAGTGACGGGGAGCCAGTCACGGCGGCGCAGGTCCGCGACGGCTGGCTCCGCATGATGACGCGGGAGATTCCCGACGAACTGAGTCGGCCCTTCCAAGTCATAGAAAATGCCCGCTTCTTTCGCGTCAACCTCATCGTTAATCCGGCGGCCGTAGGTGTTCAGGCACTCGATGACCGCACGTTGCAGGTGACGACGGAAAATCCGGCGCCCCAACTGCCGATGGTCGCCGCGCTGCCGGGCGCCGTGCCCTACCGCAGCGATGCGCCGGGGCCGCGCGGCGAGCGGGCGGCGGGGACGGCCGGGAACCCGCTGCACGTCGGGAACGGCCCCTTCCGGCTCACCGCCTGGCATCCGGGCGAGGTCTTGCGCCTCGAACCGAATCCGTACTACTGGGGCGGACCGCCAGCGGTCGCGCTAGAGATTTACCTGCCGTATAGCGCACTGCCGGCGAACGGCGAGGACGCGCTGACCCGCTTCCGCGCCGGCCGCCGGGACATCGTCGTGGTGCCGCCGGAGCGGGCGGCCGAGGTCCTCGCCGACAGGCCGGCGGGCGCGCGCGTGCTACGCCAGCCGCTGCCGCAGACGACGTGGCTCAGTCTGAACGTCACTAGGGAGCCGTTCGATACGGTCGAGGTGCGGCGGGCGCTGTCGTATGCGCTGGATCGCCGGGCGATCATTCGGAACGCGCGCGGCGGGGTAGGACAACCGGCCTACGGACTGCTCCCGCCGGGCGTACCGGGGCACAATCCCGGCGCGGGAGTGGGACGCGAGGCCAATGCGACCACCGCCCTGCTGATGCTGGCGGCAGCGGATTGGAACGTGCCATGGGGTGACGGCTTTGGCGGCAATAATCTGCCACGGTTTACGCTCCGCTACCCGGCGCTGCCGCAGCCGACGCGGCTGGCATTCGCTATTCGTGACCAGCTGGCCTATGCGCTCGGTATCTGGATCAGGCTCGACCCACTCGACCCGCTCCAGTACGCGCACGCGCTGGAGACGAAAGACTTCGAGCTGGCGTTGAGCGGCTGGACCAGCACCTACCCCGACCCGGAGGCGTGGTTCTGGCTGACGTTCGGCGAGGGGAAGCTGGCCAACCGCACCGGCTGGTCGAACCGGGTGTTCGACCGGCTCTGGCGGGCGGCGGAAGGGGCGCCGACGGAGGAGGAGCGGCTGCGCCTGTACCACACCGCGCAGCATCTGCTCACGGAGGAAGCGCCGGCGATCTTCCTCATGCACGGCGAGCGGCTGATCCTGGTCCGCGACGGCATTGTGGGGATCGAGCCGGCGCTCATGGATGACCTGCCCGGGGCGGCCTCGCTCTCCCGGGCGCGGGTGAGTTGATTTAGGGAAAGAGGCTCTAATTGGTTAGTGTTGAGAGCAGCGCAGGACTGATCCAGTAGCCGGATGCAACCATCTGCTCCGCGAGCGCCGCCGCGTCGTCAATGATGCCTTGCCGGTGGGCTTCCACAAGCACCCGCAGGCTGCCGAACACTTCAACTCCGATACTTCCTGCGAATCTGCGCCCGCGACGTTCGTCTATGAGTAACGGCAGCCCCAAGGTATGGGCGAGGAGAATAGCCTCACGCTCGCCCGCGTGGATGTTCGACGGAAACCGTGCCAAAGCGGCGCGGTCAGTGAGGGGCCGGTGTTCAAGCCACGAACTCGCTGCCACGTTCTGATAGCCCGGTCGCCCTCTGCCGGCCACCACAACCTCGTGGAATACAGCATCTGGTATCAGGACGCGGCGAAAGAGCGTCTCTAGGAGATCCAAGCGCCCGATGTTCCCAAACGCGATAAGCGGCCCGCTGTCGGACACTATCACCGCGGCTCTGCGCCCTCAAGAGGCTTTGCAAGCTCCTCGCGCCATTCGTCGGGAGATAGACTGACTGCGGGGACGTGGTGCGCCGCCATCACATCGAGCAGGGCCCACCGGTCCAGGCCGAGCATGGCTGCGGCCTCCGCTTCGGTGAGGCGGTTCAGGCGCAGCAGTTCCATTACCAGCGTCTCGCTGATGCGCCGGGGAGCCTCGGACTCGTTCCAGCCGAAGGTTGCCAGGATGTGGGCTGGCAAGCTGACCGTGAAACTCTTGTCAGCCATGCCTGAAGTATAGCGTACTGATGTCTGCAACGTAGCCATCTCTGATCTCCCAGGCTAGATCGCTGGCGGCCCAACAGCGAGATCTCAAGGCAGACTTCATAGCTGAACTCAGTCGTTTCGGTAAGAGTGGTGCGGCCTTAGCACATTCGGGAAGCTGTGGCGGAGGCTGAGGTAGGGTGTGGGGGCGGCTTGGCTGAGGCGGTGGGACAATGCATATTGTGGAGCGTGCTTCATGGTCGTCTGCCGCTCCTGCTATGCAGGTAGCGCGCTCAGGATGACCCACGTGGCTACGCTAATGGCCGCGATGATGCCGGCCATTAGCGTCACGGTCATCCACCAGAACGACCGGTAGAGCCGCGTCTCAAGCTGACTGAACTTCGTCTCAAGTTGGCTGAACTTCGTCTCAAGCTGGCCGAACTTCGTCTCAAGCTGGCCGAACTTCTCCGCTAGGCGCAACTCTAACTGCGCGAGGTCCGCTTTCGTTGCCAGGTGCTCATAGGCACCCTCCAGCCGACTCACGCGCTGACTAAGGCCCTCCGGCGGTGCGGATGGGGCTGCTGTGGTCGCCATGCTCCACACTCCTTTGCGCCGCTCTAGCCTAGCACGCCGTGGCCGCGTCCGTCCTCGTCCGCTATATGACGAGGACCTCGGCCCTCAGCACTCCCGAACGGACCAGTACCGCCCGGTGGGGGGCACGGTCCGGGCTACGGTGCTGGCGTGACTTCTGATGGCGGCGAATATTTGCATATTATATATTCAAGTATAACCCCGTTCGCCACCAGAGTCAAGCTCTGCGGGGTGCTTACGGGTGGACCATTGGGCTAGGGGCGGGGTAGCTCGTCGGGGAAGTTGCGGCGGAGGCTGAGGTACGGCATCGGGGCGGCTTGGCCGAGGCCACATAGCGAGGCCCCGGTGATGACTTCGGGCAGCGCGTCCAGCTGGGCAAGCTCTGTCGCGTCGGCTTTGCCGCGGCGCACCGCGCCGATGAGGCGGGTCATGTGGGCCATGCCTTCGCGGCAGGGGGTACACTTCCCGCACGATTCGCGGGCGTTGTAGGCCGACAGGTGCTCGACGGCCTCGATGATGGGCAGGCGGTCGTCAACGACCACCATGCCGCCGGCGCCGAGCATGGCGTGGGTATCGGCGAGCGGACCACCGGCGATGGGAATATCCAGCCGGTCGGCCGGGATCAAGCCGCCCGAGGGACCGCCACACAGCACGGCCCGGAGCTGCCGGCCCTCGTGGGCACCGCCGCCGAGGTCTTCGATGACGGTACGGATGGTCGTACCGAACGGCACCTCGTAGGTGCCCGGCCGGCGCACGGCCCCACCGAGACTGATGACTTTGGTGCCGGAGAAGTCCTTGGTACCGACGGTGCGATACCACCGGCGGCCGTGCTGGACGATCAGCGGTACGTTGCACAGGGTCTCGACGTTGCTGATGACGGTCGGCTGGCCCCATAGCCCTTGCTCGACGGGCAGTGGTGGCTTCAGCCGTGGCTCGGCCCGGTGGCCCTCGATGCTGTTGAGGATGACCGACTCCTCGCCGCACACGTAGCCGCCGGCGCCGCGCCGCACCTCGACCGGGACCGGCAGAAGGCCGCTGGCGTGGGCCTGCGCCAGCGCAAGCTCCATCCGTTCGGCAGCGAGATCGGCCTGCCCGTTGATGTAGAGGTAGACGCGCGCAGCTTCGAGGGCGAGGGCCGCAATCTGCATGCCTTCCACGAGCAGGTGCGGATCGTATTCCATTAGGTACCGATCTTTGGAGACGCCCGGCTCGCCCTCTTCGGCGTTGACCACGTAGTAGCGCGGACCGGCGTACCGACGCGCCGTTTGCAGCTTGATGTCCAGCGGGAAATAGGCACCGCCACGACCACGCAGGCGCGACGTATCAAGCAGCCGGATGACGGCCAGCGGCCCCAACGCCTGCGCCCGCGCGAGGGCCTGATAGCCGCCGGCGGCGCGGGCGGACTCCAGGGAGAGGGGGTCAACCGTGTCGCAGCGGCGCAGCACGCGGCGCACTTCCGGCGGCCGTGGGTCGCGGACCGGGCGGACGGGATGCGGCGGTGGCTCCGGCGACGCCAGGGCGGCGCGCAGCCGCTCCGGCGTGGCGCCGGTAATGCAGCGGCCGTCCACCTCGGCCACGGGGCCGGCGTCGCAGATGAACAGACACTCGTGCTCGACCACGGTGCAGCCACCGACCTCGTCGGCGAGGCTGCGGGCCGCGGCCAGTAGCTCGTGCGCCCCGTGCTGGCGACAGCTGAGGCAGGTGCAGACACCGACGACCCGGCCGTGCGGCTGCTCCAAGCGCAGCTCGTTGTAGCTGGTCGCAATGCCATAAACGGTGCTTTCCGGCATAAAGAGGTGCCGGGCCACGGCCCGTAACCCATCGGCCGAGAGATAGGATTCGGCCGCGTGGATGGCCCGCAGCGCCGGCAAGAGCTGGGTGCGCTCGCGCGGCAGGTCGGCCAGGACCGTGGCATAGTCGGTGCGAGCCATGCGGCTATCCCTTCACCGTGTCGTCGTCCGCCTAAATCTAGCGCAGCCCTGCCAATCTGTCAGCCGCGCGCCGCTTGCTACCATCTTGGCGCAGGCATCTTCAGCGGGCTGCGTGAACATTCGCCGTAGCGACGCGATCATAAAGGCTGCTACCTTGATGCGGTAGCGTTTTGGCCCCCACCCTCACCCTCCCCCGTTGCGACGGGGGAGGGAACCGCCCGCTGCGCCTGTGCAAGCAACGCCAACCGAGGAGAAAATGCCGCCGGCAACCGAGCGCCAGCAGTTGATGATGCGCCGGCCCAATCTCGACGGACTGCCCCGGCTCGTCGTGCCGTCCGGGTATGCTCTGCGCTCCTATCGCCGCGGCGACGAGGCGGCGTGGGCGGCGATTATGAATACCGGTATCGGTAGTGATTGGACGGCGGAGCGCTGCGTCGAGTACCTGACCGGGCAGCCGCAATTCCGCGCCGACGGTCTGTTCTTCACCACGGTAGGCGACACGGCCGGGCCGGCGATTGGCTCGGCCTGTGCCTGGACCGAGCACCCGGATGAGCGGGACGAGGGCCTGGTCCACATGGTCTGTGTGCTCCCGGAGCACCGCGGCCACGGTCTGGGGCGAGTGGTGACGCTCGCTGTGCTGCGCTACATGCGGCAGCATGGCTTTCGGTCGGCGCGCTTGCGGACCGACGATTGGCGGCGCTCGGCCATCCGCGCCTACCTGTCGTTGGGGCTGGAGCCGCTCTACCCACCCGATGCGGCACCGGGGGACGACCATCGGGCGCGCTGGGCCGCAGTCATCGAGCAGCTTGGCGCATCTCCAGCACCGGGAACCGACGGCGCATGAGCAACCGGCCGGCTTTCGCGCCGCTGACGCGCCGCCGCGGGCGGCGGGCGCTGCTCGGAGCGGGGATCGCGGTCATCATCGCCGGCGGTGGCGCGGTGGGGGCGGCGCTGTGGGGTAGCTTCATCCGCTCGGAGCAAGCGGCGCCGAGCGGCCCGCCAACCCCGGCACCGCTGAACGCTGTGGCGACGCAGCCCACCGACCGCCAGCTCTGGCCCAAGCTGGCAGCGCGGCTGGCCGAGCAGGAGCCGGCCGTGCAACTGGCGCCGGAGGTGATCCGGCTCAATGACGTTGCTCCGAGACTCGCCGGCGGCGAGGCGGCCAGCCTGCTGGCGGTGCCGGACTCCCGTGTGACGCAGTTGGCGGCGACGGGTAGTCTGGCAACAACGGCCGATCTCTTGCGCGGCAGGAACGCGCCTACCCGCGACAAATTCGTCCATCGTCTGTTCGGGGCGTTGAGCCTCGAAGGAGTGCTGTACGGCTTACCTTGGCGCTGGCGCGGAGTCGCGTTGCTGCTCGACAGCGCGGCCTGGCAACGGGCCGAGTTGGAGCTGCCGCCCGACCACTGGCGAGACGACCGCTGGTCGCTGGCGGCGATGGAGACCGCTCTCGCGCGGTTTCAGGAGTTGGCAGCGGCAGATGATCCAGGGCCACCACCCTTCCGGGGCGGGACACGCTGGTCGGATTGGCTACCGTGGCTCTGGCTGAACGGCGCCGCGCTCTGGCAGCACGGCGCTACGGCCACGGCGCTCACCGAGCCGGCTGCCGTAACCGCGCTGCAGAGCTATGCCGAGTGGCGCACGACGCCGCGGCCGGCTCCGGGCAATGCCGGTGCTATCGTCATGGTGGAGCCGACTTGGCGCACAGTGGGTCAGGCGCTGAAAGCCGGCCAGGTGGCGTATCCGCTGCCTCGCGGCGTGTGGCGCACGACCCTGCTACGCTCGGAGGCCCTACTGCTGACGGGCGCGGCGGCGCAGCCGGATGCGGCGCGGCGGGCGCTGGTCGCCTTGGCGACGGATGCGGGACAGGAGATCGTCGCTGCGGACGGCGCCGGCTTTCCCGTGTGGCGAGCGACACTGGCCGGGCGGACGCTATGGGAGCAATGGCGGGAGACACCGCGCCTGGTACGGGCGCTGCGGACCTTTATCGAGACGGGGACCTATGGCGCGGTGCCACCCTATCCGAGCCGCTGGCCGGAGGCAGAGCGAGTGCTCAACCGCGAGCTGGGACCGGCATTGGACGGTCACGCACCGGTGGCTACGGTGGTACAGTCGGCGGCAGCGGCACTGGCGCCGTTCCTGGCGGCATCACGCTGGCCGTAGGGAAGGGGGCGGCCAGCCCCCACCCTAACCCTCCCCCGGAGCAAGCTCCAGGGGAGGGAACCGACGGGGGGGACATGGTTGCGGCGGGGGGAAATAGGCAATGGTGCAGGTGCGGCTCACGAAGCTCCTCGATACGGCCTGGCCGGCGCTGGCGCTGGTGTTGGCAGCGGCCGGCGTGGTACGGCTCGGCTACGTCCTGACGCTGGAGAATGCACTCAACGTCACGTTTGAAGCCGATCCGCTTACCTACGATCAACTAGCCCGCAATCTCCTGGCCGGCCGGCCTTACGTCGGGGCCAGCTTTTACTTTCCGGCCGGCACCGAGAACCCTACGGCGCTCTGGGACCCGCTCTACCCGCTGTTCCTCGCCGGCATCTACGCGCTGGTGGGACACGACTTCCTCGCGGTACGTCTGGCCCACGTCGTGCTGGGCGTGGCTTCCTGTGGCTTGCTGTATGTGCTCGGACGCTCCATCTTTGGACCCCGGATTGGGCTGCTGGGTGCCGGGTTTGCCGCTATTTATCCCTTCTTCATCTATTACACCGGGCAGATACTGACCGAGACGCTCTTTATCTTCCTCATGCTGGCCCTCCTGACGCTCGCCCGCGCAGTCGCACAGCGGCGTATCAGGGGTGCGCTGGCAGTCCTCACGCTGGGCATCACCGCCGGTCTGGCGGTGCTCACTCGTGCCGAGGCGCTGTACTTCGCCGTAATACTGATCGTCGTGCTGGGCTGGTGGTCGGCACCCTTGCGGACCGGCGGCATGCCGGGTTGGCGAGCGCGGGTCATCTCGCTCATCGCACTCGTGGTGGTGTTTGGGGCCACGTTGTCGCCCTGGGTCGGGTTCAACTACGCCCGGTTCGACCGCCTCTTTGTTACCACCAAGCTCGGCTACAACCTCTACAAGTATTACCACCCGCGCATGACTGCCGATCAGCGCGTGCGTAGCGACGACATTCCACTGCCGGACTTGACCGGGCTGTCGGAGCCGGAGCGCGAGGATCGCCTGTTGAGCGAGGGGCTAGGCTTTATGACCGACGATCCGGGGCGGACGGCGCGGTTCATGGTGGCCAAGGCCGGACTGCTGTTCAAGCTCACGCCAAGCAACGAGATCAACCGACGTTATGCCCTGGTTAGCCTGCTGTCGTATGGGGTGCTCGTCCCGTTCATGGTCATCGGCGCCATCCTCAGCCTGCGGCGCTGGCCGCTGACCTGGCCGTTGCTGTTGTGGGTAGTGATGGGGAGCGCGAGTGGCATCCTGGTCTTCGCCGGCATCCGCCTCCGCATGCGGATCGAGCCGATCTTGCTCTTATTCGCAGCGGTGGGGGTGGTCAAGCTCGTGGAGTGGCTTTGGTCGCGGCGCGGTGCCGGACGTGAGGCGGGTCAGCCAGAGCAAGGCGGTGGCTGACGGTCACCGGCGAGAAACCTTGTAACTGTCACAGAAGAGCCAACCTCTATAGCTATGCTGTATACCGATAGCTAGGTACTACTAATGACCAATGATGTTGCCGCGGCGCCGGTGACACGGCGGTTCTACCGTTTGGTGCGGAACAATCCACCTTCGCTAGAAGACTTCCTGTCTTATGCCGCCCTCGGTATCCGTGTGGGCGCTGATGATCCGGAAACGCGCCGTCTGAGCCGGGGCATCTCCGTCCAGGCCACAGAAGCTCAGGCTAGGCGACGACGACGCCAACTACCCCAGCTGGGAGATGCTATCGCTGTCCTTGAAATACCAGTTGGTGGTCCGATCCACTACGAGCGGACCACTCGCACACCCGGCCACCATACACTCTGGGGACCACCGTCAGTACTGTTGCGCTGTGTAGTCACCGTTATCCTACTGGAATAAGCTAGACTAGAAGGAAGGTGAATGCCGTATGGCTACGATCTTTGCACTCTGGGAAACTCGGTCGGGGAATATCATCAACGACTACGCCACCGAGGAAGAGGCGCTCGCGGTAGTACGTGAAACTATCGAGCAATACGGAGTCCCCGCCGTAGCCACCTTCTCCTTGGTACGCGAGACTGCCCAGGACACTACGTTGATTGTCGAAGGTCAGGACCTGGCCGATCGTGCCCTCGCACTCGCTATGCCCGTCAGAGGCACATAGGTATATCTGCGAGGGTGCGGCTCAGCTGTTGTCCGGCGCGTTCTCAAACACGTCCTGTAAGTCCAGACCCGTTTCCTTGGTGATGCCGTTGACGAGGTAGTAGAGCGCGATGACGAGAATGATGATCGAGGGGACGGTGATGACCGGGAAGCTCAGGGCGGTCATGCGCCCTAGCTCCTCGTTGAAGGCGGCGCTACCCGGCGCACTGACGACGACGACGCGCGCCAGAACATAGTTCAGCACAGTCGAGACGAGCAGCCCGAACGCTACCATGTACGTGGCGACGACCAACCGGCGCTCGTAGGCTTGGACCCGGCCCCGCTGCCGCAGCGCCGCGTAGACTCGTTCGACGGCGATGACTTGATGGATGATCGTCTTAATAAGCGGATAGCGGGTACGGAGCGAGACCAGCACCGCGATACCGGCGATGAACGGCACGGCCGCCTCCTTGATCGCCAGCCACTCGACCGGCAGCTTGAGCAGGCCGATGCCGCCGGTGAGCAGCACGCTGACAAATCCTAGCGCCGAGTAGAAATTGAACCCCCGCCGCGCCGCGAAATCGTATAGCCCGTAGCCGACCGGGAATGCCAGGGCCAGGAGCAGCCCGTACACCGGCCCCAACCGGTCCTCGCGGCTGAGCTGCATCAGGACGATGGCCGGGAGGGCGATGTTCAGCCCGATATTCAGCAGCGGATTTTCGCGGCGCGCTTTTTTGGCGTTGGCGCTCATTGGCCCTCCACTCTGACTCTAAAGCCGCCGGCTCGCCTGGATTTCCGCTTTCACGGGGCACGCCATGGCCCTGGCACGACCACCGCGCTCCCCTGTAGTCCCCCCGTTGCGACGGGGGGACGTGGATTCCTGGGGGCGTCAACAGTGCCTAGCCGGGCACCCATTACCCCAACACATCGCGGACCAGCTGCCAGGAGAAGGGGGTGCCATCCGGTAACGCAGCGCTGGCAGCGGCAAAGGGGATGCGTCCCTCGTCGTCCGGGTTGTAGAGGCGGGTGGGATAGTTCAACAGCGTGCCCGGCGCCGGCCCGGTGACCAGGAAGCCGTGCAGTGTTTGGCGCGGAATGAGCACGATGAACTGACCGTCGCCGGGCGCGTCCGGTCCGATGTGAAAGAGGTTGAGGCGACCGGCCGTGGGTGATTCGCGCCGCCAGTCGTAGATGGCTACCACTAACTGCCCGGCAATACACAGAAACCGATCCTCTTGGTGCTGATGGACGTGCCATTGCGCCTCGTCGCGGGCCACGCCTGGCTCCGTCCGCGAGTAGTAGCACTGCGCGAACGGCCGAGTGTCCGGGTCGTAGACATCCGGCCAATCGGTACGCAGGGTCTCGACCAAGATGCCCCGCGGGTCGGCGTTCACCCGCAGCGGCCGCAGGACGACATCGTGGATCAAGCCCTCCGTCCGGTCCGGTGTGAGTAGCGGCAGGTTCTTCATGGTGCTCTATGCGCTCAGGTCTCGTGTATTGCTCGTCAGGCGACGGCGACGCGGCCGACCTCCGCGGATGGCTCTGGAATCGGCAAACCTTCTTGGCGCAGACCTTCGAAGTGAAAAGCAATAGCTTCCCGAAAGGTGCGCTCGACCTCTGCCCGGGTCTTGCCGGTAGCAATACAACCGGGCACATCCGGCGCATACGCTGCCCAGTTATCCTCAGCTGATTCGTAGATCACGAGGTATTCCTTCATGGCGGCCTCCTAGTTCTGTCTGCCTGGTTGAGCCTGCTTCAAGATGCTATTGAGTGTACCGGCCGGAACATCATCCGACGGCTTGCCGGCAACGGTCACTAGGCCAGGTTTAGCAGGGTGCTTGTACTGACGGTGACTCCCACGTGTACGGACAAGATACCAGCCGTCCTGCTGTAGCAGTCTGATTACTTCTCGGACCTTCACCGGATTACCAGCCTCAACTCTCAGGGCCTTTGTCCGAGGGCGAGTGTCCGGCGCTCGCCTAACGCCTCGTTGACCACGACCAGGCCCCCTTCATCCTCGGCCCACAGCTGTTCATTCGCATTCAGCAGCTCAATCCCATACACCGTCCCGTCCGGCGCCACGTCCACGTGGATTGCATCGTTGACGCGAACGGTCTCTACCGCCACAGTTTTTGCGTGTAGTCGTAGGTAGGCGATATTGTAGCGAGGGTCATAGGTCAGCTTCATGGTGCTCATTCTCTCTGTGCTCTTGGATACTTCCTAGCTGAAGCGCAGCAGGTCACGGAAATGGTCGGGATCGTTGAAGGGGCCGACGACCGAGAGGTTGAGCCAGCCGGGGCCGTAGACGCGCTGTGCGACCCGCAGGATGTCGGCGGCGGTGACGGCCTCCACGCGCTCGACGACCTCATCGGCCGTCAGAATCTCGCCGCGCAGCAACTCTTGGGCAGCGTACCAGCCGGCCACGCTGCGGCTGTCTTCCAGGCCGAGCCACAGCCGTCCTTTCACGAACTCCTTGATCTTGCGTAGCTCACCGGCGGGTACAGCTTCCTGCCGCAGCCGATCTACTTCGCGCAAGATTGCCGCAATGGCCGCCGGTGCTCGTGCCGGGTCAACACCCGCGCTGACGATGGCCGCGCCGGTATCGTGAAACTGGCTGATGCCCGAATGGACATCGTACGCCAGCCCTTGCCGCTCCCGCACCTCCAAGAAGAGCCGCGAGCTCATGCCTTCGCCGAGGATCGCGTTGGCCAGCGCCAAGGTGAAGCGGTCGGGGTCGGCGTGGTCCAGGGCGTGTCCGCCCAGCAAGAGATAGCATTGCTCGGTCGGCCGCTCGTCGAGCGCCACGAGGGGTTGCCCGTTGGCCAGGTTGGCCCGTGACCACTGCGGCGGTGGGCTGCCGTTCTGGTTCAGCTCCGCTGCGGACTGCTCTACCACCCAGTCCACGTCCACATCGCCGGCGACGGAGACGACGAGATTACGCCGGCCACAGGACCGCGCGAGGTAGTCTTGGAGGTCGGCGCGAGTAAAGGCCATGATCGTGTCGCGACGTCCGACCGTTTCCCACCCCAACGGATCATCCGGCCAGAGCAATGCCTCGAGCTGCACGCCAGCCCAGTCGCCGGGGCTGTCTACAATCGCGTTCAGCTCTTCGAGGACCACGCGCCGCTCCTTGACCACTTCTTCCTCGGCAAAGAGCGGCGCCCGCACCATGTCCGTCAGAAGATCGAACGCTTTGGGCAGGTGCGCGCTCGCCACCTTGGCCCAATAGACGGTCAGCTCCTTGTCGGTGCCGGCGTTGAGGATGCCGCCGACGCCTTCGATGGTCTCGGCGATGACTTGAGCCGAGGGATATTGCGCCGAGCCTTTGAAGAGCATGTGCTCGAAGAAATGGGCGATGCCGGCTTGCTCGTAGGACTCGTAGCGGCTCCCCGTACCGAAAAACAAGCCGACGGTGGCCGAGCGGGTATGGGGCATGGGGGCGACCAGGATACGCAGGCCGTTGGGGAGCACGACACGGTGATATTGGCCGTTAGCACTCGTTGTAGTCACGTCTTCCTCTTGTTTAGGTCGTAGTTGTGGGGCGGAGGACCTACCCCCCGGCTGCCCCCCTATGGCCCCCCCGCTGCGGCGGGGGGACGGATGGGTTCCTCCCTGTGCGTCCCGGCAAAAGGCTCTTCTGTAGCTCGCACGGGAGCATGTCCACCGGGATGGGGTCGAGGGCCAGCGCGAGGCGCTGCGCGACCGCCGCGGTCACGTGCTCGGCGGCCTCGTCCATGGACACGCGCCGACCCAGCAGCCGCGCAACCGAGGTCACGCCACGGCCACTGATTCCGCAGGGAACGATATGTCGGAAATAGGCGAGGGCAGGGTCAACGTTGAGCGAGAAACCGTGCGTCGTCACCCAACGGGCCGCCTTAATGCCAATCGCAGCCACCTTCTCGCCATCCACCCAGACGCCGGTCAGCCCGGCAATGACCTCGCCACGCAGCCCCCACGCGGCCAGCGCGTCCGTCACGATGGCTTCCAGGGTGCGGACGTAGGCGTGGAGGTCGCGCTGACGGCGGCTCAGATCAATGATCGGATAGCCCACCAGCTGGCCTGGACCGTGATACGTCACGTCTCCCCCGCGGTCAATCCGGATCACGTCGGCGCCCAAGGCGGCGTACTGCCCCGGCGTGCGGAGCAGGTGGTCGGCGCCACGGGCGCGGCCCAGCGTATAGGTGTGCGGGTGCTCCAGCAGGATGAACGCCTCGCGGCTATCGCCAGCGCGCAGCGCCGCCGCGAGTTGCTCCTGATAGGCCCAGGCCGCGCGGTAGGGCGTAACGCCCAAGCGGACCAGCCAGGCCGGGCAGGATACGTCGGGGGATGGCGCCGGGAGGAATGGCCCCCTCCCTAACCCTCCCCCGGAGCCAACTCCAGGGGAGGGAATGGTTCTCTGGCCCGGCTCCAGTTGGGGAGGGTGGGCGGCTGACTGCGCCGTCTCAGCAACCGGCAGGCTGGGGGCGGCGCGCATGGTGGTCACGGCCGGTGCTTTACTCCTGGGCGCGATCAATCGTGCCCCTACAGGGGCGCCGTCGTGGGCGCGGTGCGGACTTTTTCGACGTGGCGGCGTGCATGGTAGGAGCTACGCACGAGCGGTCCGGCTTCCACGTGCTTGAAGCCTAGCGCCAGGCCTTCCTCGCGGTACTGCGCGAACTCCTCCGGTGCGACGTAACGCTCGACCGGCAGCTTAGTGGCCATCGGCCGTAGGTATTGGCCGATGGTCAACACGTCGCAGCCTACCGCACGCAGATCGCGCAGCGTCTGCACGACCTCAGCGGGGCGCTCACCCACGCCGAGCATTAGGCCCGACTTGGTGGTCACGCCGCCGTCCAACTCCTTGGCGCGTTGCAGCACCCATAGTGACCGGGCATAGAACGCCTTGGCGCGCACGCGGCGCTGCAACCGCTCGACCGTCTCGACATTGTGGTTGAACACGTCCGGCCGCGCTGCGGCCACTGTGCGGACGGATGCTTCATCGCCTTGAAAATCGGGCACCAAGACTTCAATAGCACAGTCCGGCGCTCGCTGGCGGATGGCGCGGATGGTCCGCGCGAAGACGTGCGCGCCGCCATCCGATAGGTCATCGCGAGCCACCGAGGTCACGACAGCGTGCCGCAGCCGGAGGGTCGCAACGGCCTCGGCCAGGCGCTCCGGCTCGTCGGTGTCCACATCGTCCGGCACACCGGTCTCGACGGCGCAAAAGCGGCAAGCCCGGGTACACACGCGCCCCAAGATCAGGAAGGTTGCCGTGCGCTGGTCCCAGCATTCGTAGATATTGGGGCAGTGGGCCTCTTCGCAGATGGTGTGCAGCGAGAGACCGCGCATCAGCTGGGAGACATCCTGGAACTCCGTCCCCATGTGCATGCGGACCTTCATCCAGTCCGGGCGCGGCGGGTCGTCCGCCGGGAGACGAATGCGCTTGGGGAGGCGGGCGGCCTCCGGTCGGCGGCGTTGCAGTTGGATCAACTCTGGTGTAGCCACGTTGCTCTCGGTCGAGGCGCTATACGGGCTAAGGATAGCACGTTGACTTGACTGCCGGCCGGTGGCATTATGGTGGCGGTGAGGGAAACGGTCCTTCCCGGTTCAGCGTTGAACAAGGAGGCATCGCCATGGCCATCGCAGGCAAAGCTGCGCTCCGCACCGTCTACCGCGAGCCGAACGAGCGGGCCGGGCTCAAAGTGCTCGACCACCTGGACAAGCACTGCCGGCACTTTATCGCTCTCTCGCCCTTTTGCGTACTCGCCACCGCCGACGCGGACGGTCGCACGGACTCCTCGCCACGGGGCGATCCACCGGGATTTGTGGCGGTGCTGGACAGGCGGACACTGCTCCTGCCTGACCGTCCCGGCAATAATCAGATCGACTCGCTCCAGAATATCACCGAGCAGCGCCACGTGGGGCTGCTCTTTTTCGTGCCGGGCATGAACGAAACGCTGCGTGTGAAAGGCACGGCGGAGATTGTCACCGACCCGGAGCTACTGGCGTCCTTGTCCATGGGGGGCAAACCGCCGATCTCCGGGCTGCGCGTCACCGTCAAAGAGGCATTCTTGCATTGCGGCCGTGCCCTGATCCGGTCGCGGCTGTGGGACCCCGAGGTCCAGGTTGATCGCTCCTGCTTCCCCACCTATGGGCAAGTGCTGGCCGACCAGATCGCCGGAGCGGACGCCGAGGAGATTGACGACGCCGAGGCGGTGGCCAACCGCGACCGACTCTACTGAGTTCCTGGACTGGGCATCATTCCCCCTGAGCCTCCCCCCGGCCCCCTCCTGACAAGAGTAGGTTTTTTGTGTAGGAGCGGTTTGGACCTACCCCCGCCCCTCCACAGGAAAAAACCTGCCCCTATGAGCCGGCCCCCTCTCCACCATGTAGAGAGGGGCATCTGCTGCCGCACTCCGGCTCCCCTATGGTCTCCCGCTTTGCAGGGGAGTGGGTGACTCTGCTTCCGGCTCGGTCTCCGCTCTGGCGTGATAGCCGGGGGCGCATTGAAACACGGCGGCCGATAGCCCGGTCATAAAACGTGAGTGCGGTGTGGGCGGCCCGGCGCAGGGCAGACGCACTGCAAGCGTTCCGCACACGGCGCGAGCGCGAGCACGGCGATATGAGGGAGGTACGATGGCCAATAACCTGGTCATAGCAACCACGTCGCTCACAAAACGGTACGGCAAGATCGTCGCCGTAGACGGTCTCTCGCTGGAGGTGCCGCGCGGCCACGTCTTCGGGCTGCTCGGACCGAACGGATCGGGCAAGACCACGACCATGAGTATGCTGCTCGGTCTGGTGCGGCCCACGGCGGGCAGCTTCAGCCTGTTCGGCACGCCGGGCCAACATCAAAGCGCCCTACATCGGGTCGGAGCCATCATCGAGACGCCTGCCTTCTATCCGTACCTCTCCGGGCGTCAGAACCTGGCCTACTTCCAGGGCATCTTGGGCGTGGGCACGGCGGCGGAGCTGGACGATCTGCTGGAGCAAGTCGGGCTGGCGGATCGGGGCAACGACCGCTTCCACACCTACTCGCTCGGCATGAAGCAGCGTTTGGGACTGGCTTACGCGCTGCTCGGCAATCCGGAGCTGCTGTTTCTGGATGAGCCGACCAACGGGATGGACCCGGCGGGCATGGCCGAGGTGCGCGAGCTGATCCGCAGTCTCGGCACCGACGAGCGGACGGTGCTGCTGTCGAGTCACCTGCTGCACGAGGTCGAGGAGGTGTGCGACAGCGTGGCCATCCTCTCGAAAGGCAAGCTGATCGCCCAGGGCAAGGTGGCCGACCTGGTGCGACAGTCGCGGGAGCAGATTCGCGTGCGGACGACCGACGACGACGCAGCCGTCGGCATCATCGCGGCACTGGATTGGGTCGAGGCCGTGGCGCCGGAGGCGGGGGCGCTGATGGTGGCGGCCCCGACCGCGCGCTCCGGCGAGCTGACCGCCGCCCTGAGCAAGGCCGCGATCTACGTCACGGAGATGACGCCCGTGCAGGCTTCCCTGGAGGAATACTTCCTCAACGTGACGGGCGAGGATGAAGGAGATTCAGCATGATTGCTCATATCCTACGGCTCACCGGATGGGAATGGTACAAGCTGCAGCGGCGTTGGATGCCGTGGGTCCTGCTGGGCATCATGGTGCTCTTCAGCCAGGTCGTCTTCTGGGGCGCCTACGTCGGGTATCGTACCGAAGCCTTCAGCCCCAGTTTCCACACCTCCATCGGCGACGATGACGAGAAGGTTGACATCAGCTTCAAGTGTTCCGACATTCGAGGGGGGAGCGTTCCGCCGGAAGTCGCGCAGCTCGACGAGCAGGGGCGAAAGCACGTGCTGGAGCAGATCGAGGTCTTCCGTACTGATTCCTGCGCCGGCTATGAGGGGAACCGCGAGGCCATGCGAACGGGCTTGATGTTCCCGAATAGTATTGGCTTCAGCCTCGGGCTATCCCAGTTGCTCTGGGTCATCGTCATCATCATCTTGGCTGCATCGGCGATGGGGGTCGAATACGGGTGGGGCACGCTACGGATGGTGCTGACCAAGGGTACCGGGCGCTGGCAATTCTTCACGGGGAAAATTCTCGCGCTGGTGCTAATGGGTGCTGCCGGGTTGGTGATCGTGGCGGCCACGGTGTCCATCGGCAGCCTGATTGCCGCGCTGACGCTGCCCGCACCCCCGCCGATTGAAGGAGCCGCACTTGCTGACAGTGGGGAAGACCAGTTAGAGGCCGCGCTAACGATCGGTAGGATGTTCGGAAAGTTGCTCTACGTCTTCCTCCCGTACATGATGCTGGCGCTGTGCTGCGCGGTACTCACCTCGTCGGCGGCCACGGCCATCGCCATCACGCTCACCTACTACGTGGTCGAGCGGGCCTTCGTCCCCCTCCTGGTGAGGTTCCTAGACTGGTTCCAGAACATCGCCGACTATCTGCCCGCCACCAACGTCTCGATCTGGCTGGGCCCGGAGTTCTCGCTCGGTGACACGAACGGAGAAGCGAGCGTGCTCCGTGCCTTTCTGGTGCTGGCGGCGTATATCATCATCCTCGGCGGCGCCACCTTTGCGCTCCTCCAGCGCCGGGATATTGCCGGCGCAAAGGGAGCGTGAGCGTTCCCACCGCCCCCGGCCGCCTTGTGTCCCCCCTATGCCCCCCCGCTGCGGCGGGGGGGGCCAGGGATTCCCGCTTTCGCGGGAATGACGGAGGACAGGAGGGGATGATCGGGGAAATTCACCAAGATTCTACGTGGCTACACTTCTGGTCGTGAGAGGAAATGGCGCAATCGCGATGATACGTGGCTATGCGCCCCCGGACGCCGCTTGTGCCGGCTGCGGCCGCTGTGTCATCATAGACACTACACCGCGTTCGGTACCGAACCCTGAGCGGCCGGGCAACTGGCGGTCAAGGGCGAGGGGGGAACTCTTGGCCGGGAGGTGACTTCCTGCCGGGAGCTATGCAAGTAGGGCGGTGGAGCTAGCGAGCCACTCCGCTACCTCGGTAGTGGCTCCCGGTGGATGGGCATCCATGCATCGGGAGTTGTGCGAGCAGAGTGGTCAAGCCGGCAGACCGATCCGGTACATGAAGCAGGGCCAGTGTGCCGGTGAGAGGGTAACCCGGTGTCCTGTCCGAAGTGCGGGTAGCTACCGGCTTCGACCGGGATCGTCGGTCGGAGACACGTCCTAAGAGGCCGCAAGGTTTCTTAGGGCTGTTTCTTTTAAGCTAGGTGGGGTCGGTGCAGGATGTGGGGGCATCTTGCACGGCGATAGCGCAAGTTTCCACGCTGCTGACCGTATTCCAGCACTGCATCCCGGCCCGGAGTCGGCACCGCCGGAGGTAGTTTCGCTATGACCGAGCATCCGCTTGTCGTCCCGCTCGACCAATATGCGGCCGTTGATCTCGTCGGGAGCAAGGCGGGGGGCTTGCAGCGGCTGATATGTGACGGCTTGCCCGTGCCGCCGGGGTTCGTCGTCACCACCGCAGCGTACCGGCGCGCGGCCGGAGCCGTGGCGGCCGACCGGCGGGATAGCGCGGACGCTTGGCCGCTGCCGCCGGCGTTGGTCGGCGCCATTGGGACGGCCTACGAACGCTTGGTCGGGCCGCACGACGCGGAGCAACCGGCGGTCGCGGTCCGCTCCTCCGCCACGCTCGAGGACTTGCCGGACGCAGCGTTTGCCGGCCTCTACGCGACGGGCACGGGTATCCACGGCGTGAACGAGATGCTGCTGTGGGTGCAGCGTTGCTGGGCATCGCTCTACGACCCGGCCGCAGTGGTCTATCGCCGCGAGCACGGCTTCGCCGAGGCGCGCGCCGCGATGGGCGTCATCGTGCAACGCCTGATACCGGCGGAGGTCGCTGGCGTGGCCTTTACGGTGGACCCGGTCAGCGGCCAGCGTGATCGCGTCGTGCTCAATGCGGCTTGGGGACTGGGCGCCTCGGTGGTGGACGGGCTGGTCGAGCCGGACACGTTCGTCGTGGAGCGGAACGATCTCAGGATCGTGAGCCGGGCGATTGGCGACAAAGCCACTCGCGCCGGCGCCACGCCCACCGCCCCGCGCGAGGCCGTGCCGGCCGAGCAGCGGCGGCAGCCTACGCTGGACGATCCGACGATCAGCGCCATTGCGGAACTCGCGCTGCGGGCCGAGGCGCTGTGGGAGCAGCCGGTGGACATCGAGTGGGCGTTGGCGAACGGGCAGGTCTGGCTGCTCCAGTCGCGTCCGGCGACCGGTATTGCCGGCACCGCGACAACGGAACCGCAGGGTCCCGCCGCAGAGAGTGACGAGGCGCCGCCTTTCGAGGTCGTCTGGCCAACCCCGGAGGCAGCGAACTATCACTGGAAGCTCTCGCAACGGCAGGGACCGCCCGAAGCCTGGCGGTCCCTGGAGCAGGACATCTCGTCGCGGTTCGGGCGCGGACGGTTGCACGCGGCCCGGATCAAGGGACAGGAGACCTACGACGTAACGCTCTGGGTGCAGGGCTATCGCTACTCGCGCACCGTGAAGAACACGCAGAGCGAGGAGGAGCGCGCCCGCCGCGAACGGGAGTTTCAGGCGGCGGTGGACGCCTGCACGGAACGGGGAGACAACTACTATCAGGCCGTCGTGGAGCCGGAAGTGCTGGCCCGTAACGCCGCGCTCGATGCCGTGGACCTCGCCGCGTTGGCGCCGGCGGAGCTGGCCGACCACCTGGCCAAGGCGGCAGCGATGCTGGAACGGCACTGGACGCTGCACTGGCTCTGGGGGCGCGGCGGGCCGCGGGAGCGGTTCGAGGCGGTCTACAAGGAGCTGACGGGAGACGAGGGGGAGAAAATCCCCAAGAAACTGCTGGCGGGTATCCCGAACAAGTTCACGGAGACGGTGGATGGGCTGCTCGCATTGGCCCGCACGCTGCAAGCCGTTCCCGCACTGCAGCAGACAATCGAAAGCGATCAGCCGGCTGACTTTCTCGCCCGGCTGCCGGCGCTCCAGGGCGATGACCGCTTCCGGGAGCAGTTCGACGAATTCTTGGCTCGCTGGGGTCTGCGCTCCGGCATGGGATTCGGCACGAATCGTTCGCCGGACCTGGTCTGCTGGCGCGAGGACCCGACGCTGGTGATCGCCATTCTGCGGCGCTACGTCGGGCAGGACCTGGAGCGCATCACGGCGCCGCAGCGGCGGACCGCCGAGGAGCGGGCGACGCTGCTCGCCAAGACACTGGATGCTATCGGCGAGGACCCGGCGCGGCGGGAGCGCTTCACGTTCTGGTACGCGGCGGCGCAGCGGGCGGCTCGCAACTTCGAGGACCACAACTACGACATCGACTCGGTCTCGTATGCCCTGGTGCATCTCGCCGTAGTGGCCTGTGGCAAGCGCCTGACCGCCGCCGGAGCGCTCGCGGATTCCCAGGACATCTGGACGCTGCACCTCACTGAGGTCGGGACGGCTCTACGGGAGCTGGCGGGGCCGCCTGACGCGCGGCGCGATTGGCGGGCGTTGGTCGCGGCACGCCGGGCAGAGCACCGGCGGCAGCAGGCATTGCGCCCGCCGCCGACCATCGGGGCACCGCCGCCGGCAGAAGAAGAGCGGGAAACGCGGCCAGAGCAGCAAGACGAGGCCGAGCAACCAGCGTTGACGAGCGAAGAAGAGGCGCGGCTGCTGGTGCGTGGCGAGGCCGGCTCGGCGGGAGTCGCCACAGGCCGCGTGCGCCTGATCCCGCGGACGGTCACCGTGCCGGACGTGGCGCCGGGCGAGATTTTGGTGAGCAACAATGCCGGGCCAATCTGGACGCCGGTCTTTCCGACGGTGGCGGCCATCGTGCTGGATGAGGGGGCGCTTTTCCAGCACGCGATGGGGGCCGCGCGCGAATACGGTATTCCGGGGGTGCTCCAAACGAAGGAAGCAACGGCCGTGCTGGAAGAAGGCCAGCTTATTACCGTGGACGGCACTCGCGGGCTGGTCCTGCGGCCGGAGTAGGGGCGGGGCGGACCTAACCCCCGGCCCCTTCCCTAGCAGGGAAGGGAGAGTCCGTGCGCCGCTCCGGGACGCCACAGTACGCCAGCAATGCGTATACTTCAGGGCAGAGTAAGGCGGAGCGAGGAAACGGTAGGGACTGCCGCACATGGAGACTTTAGAAGCATTCGCGCTGTACGTGCCGACTGGGTTGTACGTCATAGTTATCGAGCTGCTGGTGCTGGGGATGGCGCTGGGCATCTTGCCGTCGCTGCGCGAGCAGCGGTGGGGCATCCTGTGGGAGTCGGGGTTTGTCGCTTTGGGCGTCCTCGCCCTCGGCCCTCTCTTCACGCTCATGCCGTCGGCGGTGGCCGGCTTTGGCCTCGTCGCGGGGTCGGTGGCGATGCTCTTTCCGCTGGGGATGCTGTGGCGGCGCTATGAGGACTGGGCCAGCTCCTTTGCGCCCGATGAAGAGGCCGAGTACGAAGAGCCGGTGGCGTAGGGACTAGCACCCCTGTGTCCCCCCGCTGCGGCAGGGGGACGGTGTATTCCCTCCCCTGTCGCAACGGGGGGAGGGCAAGGGAGGGGGCTACGACTCTTCGCGGCGGTGGTCGCTTGGGACGAGAGACCGACGATGGTGACGACACAGCCGGCGGCGCCCACGGCCCCCGCCTCGCTGCTGACGGCGGCAGACCTGCTGGCGTTGCCGGACGATGACTACCGCTACGAGTTGGTGCGGGGAAAGCTGATTCGGATGCCGCCGCCAGGATGGCGCCACGGCCGGACCGTCGTCCGCGTAGCGAGCCGGTTGGACCGGTTCGTTGACGAGCGGCAATTGGGCATAGTGCTCGCCGAGAGCGGTTATCACCTGGAGTGGGACCCGGACACGGTGCGGGCGCCGGATGTGTCGTTTATCTCCGCAGAGCGGCTGCCTCCCGATGGGTTTCCGCATAGCTACCCCACGCTGGCACCGGACCTCGCCGTCGAGGTGCTTTCACCGTCCGAGCGGCCGGGCGCGCGCCGCGAGAAGATGCGGGACTACTTCGCTGCCGGGACGCGGCTCGTGTGGGAGATTGATCCGGCACAGCGGACGATTACCGTCTACCGCTCCGTACACGACGGGACCACGCTCGTGGCCACTGACAAACTGACCGGAGCTGAGGTGCTCCCCGGCTTTGTCTGCCGTGTCGGCGAGCTGATCCCGTAGCCGGACTGCCTTGGCAGAGAAGGATCGAGAAGCAGTGAGTACGTTAGACCAGGACGCGATTCAGGCCATCCTGCCGCACCGCAAGCCGTTCCTCTTCCTCGACCGCATCGAAGAGGTCGAGTACGGGCAGCGGGCCGTGGGCGTGATTGACGACGTGGCGGACTACGCCGACCGGTTCCAGGGACACTTTCCTGGCTATCCGATCATGCCGGGGGCGCTGCTCGTCGAGGCGCTGGCGGAGGTCGGCGGCGTGGCGGCGCTGGGACAGGGAGCGCACCAGGGCAAGCTCGCCTTTCTCGCCGGCCTGGACAGCTGGCGCTTCCGTAGCCCGGCTCGGCCGGGCATGTCGGTGCGCCTCGAAGCGGAGCTGGTGCGGATGCGCGGCCGGTTCGGTATCGGGCGCTGCAAGGCCACTAGCGACGGCGAGCTGCTGGCCGAGGGCGAAATCCGGTTCGTGATCGTTGACCGCCCGGCCGAACTGGGTGGGTGAGGAAACAGCCGGCCCTCGGCCCACCTCCGTCGTTTCGGCTTGCGCCGGAACCCACATCCCCCCGCAGGACGGGAGCTTGACGAGCGGCCGACTCGGTGGTAGTGTAAGGATAACTTCGTCCCCGCCCGCTGGGTCTAGCTGCGGCTATGATCCCCGGGCGGGTGTTTTTTATGCGTACCATCGTCTTGATTGACGGCCAGAATCTATTTCACCTCGCACGAAGGGCTTGGGGGGCACAACCCTCGCACCCATCGTCGCCGTATACGTGGCCGAGCTACGACGTTGGCAAACTGGCAAATGCGCTGGTCTGCAGGGTACCTGGCCGCACGCTTACTCAAATCCGCTTCTATACGGGCATCCCGAACCCGGACGCCGGGCCTAGAGAGCGATTCTGGCATAGCTTCTGGACCAACAAGCTTAGGCGTCTGAGAAGCAGTGGAGTATACGTCTATCGGGGCAGAGTGAATGCCGGAGGGCAGGAGAAGGGGGTGGATGTCAGTTTAGCCCTAGACTTGGTAAGGGCTACATACGACCACCGCTACGACGCTGCGATCATCGTGAGCCAAGACTGGGATTTTGGTCCTGCAGTACGCTTGGCCAAAGAAATCGCTCAGGCGCAGAATCGCTCCCTCGTTTTTGAGTCCGCTTATCCTGTTGGGCCTGGGAGCTTCTCGAATAGAGGCGTGCCTGGAACGACATGGGTTCCCATAGACAAGGCAACCTACGACGCCTGTCACGACCCTATGGATTACCGTCCGAAGAGATCGTGAACAGTTCGCTGCAGCGGAGGGGCCATAGAGGCGCTAACGTCCTTAGCCGAGGCGGACCGGGTCGCCGACGCGATGGACCTTGACCATGTTGGTCGTGCCCGGCTGGCTGACCGGCACGCCGGCGACGATGACTACCAGATCGCCGGTCGTCACCACGCCGGCCTGCTGCGCTAACGCGATCCGCGCCTCGATAAGCTCGTCGGTCGAATCGATCTCTGCGCCCAGTAGCTGGGTCACGCCCCAGGTGAACGTGAGCTGTCGCCACACGGTCGCGTCGTGCGTGGCGGCGACAATCCGGGTTGCCGGACGGTAGCGGGCCACCATGCGGGCCGTGTGCCCCGAGGTGGTCGCGCAGATGATTGCGCTGGCCGCCAGCTCCTCGGCCAACTCCACGCTGACCCCGGCAATCGCGTCGGTCACACCCGGTGTGGACCACCGGCGCCGTTCCCGGCCGCTGCGGGGCTGCTCGGCGGTCCGGGCAATCGCGTCCATCATGCGGACGGCTTCCACCGGGTAGCGCCCGACGGCGGTTTCCCCACTGAGCATGATCGCGTCGGTGCCGTCAAAGACGGCGTTGGCCACGTCGCTGACCTCGGCCCGCGTGGGCTGCGGCTCCTCGGTCATGGATTCGAGCATCTGTGTGGCGGTGATGACCGACTTACCGGCCGCGTTGGCCGCGGCGATGAAGCGCTTTTGTAGGAGTGGTACCTGCGGGGCCGGCAACTCGACGCCGAGGTCGCCGCGAGCCACCATGATGCCGTCGGCTATCGCCAAGACATCTGCGAAGGACTCGACCGCCTCATGCTTTTCGAGCTTGGCGAGGATGAGGGGTTCCCCGGCGGGGGCCGGCTGCGAACGGACCAGCGCTCGGAGCGCGGCAATGTCGCTGGGGCTGCGGACAAAGCTGAGGGCGATCGCGTCAACGCCGTGCGCTATTCCCCAGGCCGCGTCGGCGCGATCCTTGGCGGTCAGCGTCGGGGCGGACAGGGTAGCGCCGGGCAGGTTGAGGCCCTTGAAGCTGCGGAGGATGCCACCGCGAACGACTTCACAGGTGATGAGGGGATCGTCGGTAGCACGCACCCGCACTTCGATCCGGCCGTCGTCAATCAGGATCGTGCCGCCCGGTCGGACCTCACGGGCCAGCGGCGCATACTGCACCGGCAGCGCGTCACCGCCGCTAGATTCCCGCTTGCGCGGGAATGACGGGGCCGGGGAAGTAACGGCCGGGTCAACGGTGAGCAGGAGCGTATCGCCGGGAGCGATGGGACGACCGGTACCGGGTACTGGCCCCAGACGCATCTTGGGGCCCTGTAAATCCTGGAGGATGGCCAGCGGTCGGTCGGACTCGCCGGCGATTCGCCGCAGCCGCTCGATCACCAGGGCGTGGGTGGCATGCGTGCCGTGGGAGAAGTTGAGCCGCGCCACGTCCATGCCGGCGCCGAGCATCGCCCGCAGGGTGGCCTCGTCCTCGCAGGCGGGACCGATGGTGGCGACGATACAGGTGCGGCGGGGTGGGGCAGTCGCGGTAGACATGAGGGTCTAGTGGCGCTGCGCTTTACGCATCCGGCCCAGCGCCAGCGACATGGCGCCCCAGGCGGTGACGGCGGCCAGCGCAATGGCCGTCCAATCCACGACAGGGCGGACATGGACGCCTTCCGGTCCGATCTCGATGACGGCGACCGGGCGCGAACGGGAGGTGCCGCCACCACCTCCGCCACCCCCGCCGCCTTCGCTTCCAGCTTCGGTCTGAGCGCCGGCTTGAGCGGAGCCAAACCCACCGCCACAGCCACCGGCCGCGAAGACCTCAGCAAGCGGAATCACCATGCGGTCACCCTGCGCCTGGCCCGCGCCAACGCACGCTTCGGCGCGGGCCGCTGCTAACAGCCGGTCGAACATCCCCTCGATGCGACCGACTAGCCGATCATGGGCCGCGAATATGGCCGCCTGACCACCATCCGGCGCTGACGTCCCAGTGCCATCATTGCCCATATCGCTCATAGCTTGCTTTCCTTTCGCCCTCGCATCTATGTCCTCACCGGCGCCCGTGAGCGCCGCTCCGACACGCGCCATCGCCAACAGCGGTCCCGGCCACTTCCAGCGAGCGAGCATCGGGATAGGAAACGCCTCGTCCGGGCCAACTGCGTGAGTCACCAGGACGCTGACCGGAGCGGCCCAGGCCACGCCAAAGGCAAGCCTTCCCCCCGCCGCTCGCACACCGATGGCCGCGACACGCGCCACGACTGTCACATGCTCCTCCGGCCGGCCGGCGACGGCCAGGGAGATTGGCGCCGTGGTGCGCTGCCCCGACTTGAAGGTCAGACCTGGCATCACCGTCTCAGTGTACGGCATCGGTGTAAGCAGCGCGGCCGGGAGGGAGACAACCGCTCGGGCTTGACCAGGCATGGCGGCAGGTATATACTGTGATGAGTTACACGTAATTCGATTACGTCAGTTGAGTCGGAGGGGAGGGAACAATGGCAAAGCTATTCCGTCAGCGGAAGGTGCAACGCACGCTCACTGCGGCGACCGGGCACGCCCTGCGAGGCGCCGAGGAGGAGGCGCGGCGCCTGCAACACGGCTACATCGGCACCGAGCACCTCCTGCTCGGGTTGCTGCACGTCGAGGATGAAGTCACCGCGCAATTGCTCACCAGCTTGGAGGTGGAACTGGTCAAGGTGCGGAGCGCCATCGAGTCCATCATCGGTCGCGGCGATCAGCCGGCTACGGGCACGATGCACGCCACGCCGCGTGCAAACAAGGTGCTCGCGTTGGCTGCCGGAGAGGCGCAGCGCCTCGGCCGGGAGGTCGTGGATACGCCGCACTTGCTCTTGGGTCTCGTGCTCGAAGGTCAAGGTGTTGCCGCCGGGGTGTTGGAGAGTCTGGGGGCCAAGCTCGATGTGCTGCGTGAGGCCATCGAGTCGCTCCCGGAAGATGCCAAGAGTGAGCAGCACCGGGAGGAGCAAGAGGACGACGGTGCTGCTGGCAGCACTCCTTGGTGGGAGCAGGCTGACAACTCGACCGTGCCGGGCGGTCGCTTCGACCTACTCACGGCGCGGGTCAAGAAGGTGCTTGTCCTCGCGGCGGAGGAGGCGCGGCGCCTCAGCCATAACTACATCGGAACGGAGCATCTGCTGCTGGGACTGGTGCGGGAGGGCAAAGGAACGGGGAGTGTCGTGCTCGCCGATCTCGGTGTTGATCTCGGCAAGATACGCAGCGCGGTGGAATCTGTCGTTCATCGGGGCGACCGACCGACGGCCGGGGAGATGCGGCTGACCCCACAAGCGACGCAGACCATCGAACTGGCCGTTGTGGAGGCACGCCGGCTGGGCCATGACTACGTCGGCACCGAGCATCTCCTGCTGGGCCTTATGCGTGAAGAAGCAGGCCTCGCAGCGAGCATACTGAGCAGCCTGGACGTGCTGGCCGAACAGGTGCATAGGGCGGTACAGCAACGGCTACTGCTAGAGGCTTCCGCAGAGCCGGCGAGTCTCCGTACCCGGGTCGAACAGTCGTTGCGTAAGTTCTTCAGTGGACCGCGCGATAACGTGCTGAGTATCCGGGTGGACAACAGTGATGTAGCGGCCATTGACGCCCTCGTCGAGGCCGGCGTGCTGAAGACGCGGAGCGAGGCGGCCGCCTGGCTCATCAAGTCCGGGATCGAAGCTAATCGGTCGCTGTTCGAGCAGGTGCAGGCAAAGACAGCCGAGATTCGGCGCTTGCGCGAGGAGGCTCAAGAGTTGATCCACCGCTACGTCGCGGGTACGGACGACAAGCCGGACGAGGGCGAGTAGCGGCAGCACCGCTCTCACAGGGGTAGGTCTTTCTGTGGGGAGCCGCGGTTGGGGCAAACCTCCCCCCGGCCCCCTCTCCAACATTTGGAGAGGGGGTGTAACGCTCGGGCCGGGGCCGAGGCCTTGCCCTGGATTGCGGCGGAAGCCGCAATGACGTGGGCTAGGCGCGATGAATCACGCCCCTACAAAAGACCTACCCTTGTCAGGCCTCACCTCTGGCCCCCTGTGGATCCCCGTTGCGATTGGGGTGGGCCTGGGCTGCGGATCGGTCGCAGAGTCATGTATAGGGTAGAGTCCGGCACTGCAAAGGCGGACTGCCCCATGAAGCGTGGAAGGTTGTGGCGCCTCGCCGGAATCGTCGCGGTCTTGCTCATCGGCCAGGTGACGCCGATCCAGGCACAGGGCACCTTCGCCCCGGCCGCCGCCGCGGACTGCCAGTTCTTCCTCGGCTTTGCCACGCTCAAGGCGCTGATTGATGCGGCTGAAGGGCCGGAGAAGGTGGGGGAGTGCCTGGAGAACGAGCGCCACAACCCGGCGAAAGGTGAGACCCTGCAGCAAACGACCGGTGGCTTACTGGTCTGGCGGAAGGCGGACAACTGGACGGCCTTTACCAACGGCTACCGCACCTGGGCCAACGGACCATACGGCTTGCAGCGCCGGCTCAACACGGAGGAGTTCCAGTGGGAACGGCCGGCGCCGACCACGCTGTACTGGACCGACGCGCGCACGCGCAAAATCCAGCGGGCCAACCTGGACGGCTCCCAGGTGGAAGACGTGCTGACCGGTCTGTCCGTACCCTGCTACCTCACGCTGGACGTGAGGGCCGGCAAGCTGTACTGGACCGACCGGGGCACAGGGAAGATCCAGCGGGCCAACCTGGACGGCTCGCAAGTAGAAGACGTAGTGACCGGCCTGGACGGTCCCGTCGGCCTCGCGCTGGACGTAGCAGCGGGTAAGCTGTACTGGACCCACGCGGGCTTCTGGAGCGATACGGGCACGGGGAAAATCCAGCGAGCGAACCTCGACGGCTCGCAAGTGGAAGACCTGGTGACCACCGGCCTGTCCGCGCTCTACGGCCTCGCGTTGGACGTGAGGGCGGGCAAGCTGTACTGGGTGGATGCGGGCACGCGCCTGATCCAGCGAGCCAACTTGGACGGCTCGCACATAGAAGACGTGGTGGCCACCGACCGGGGTCAGCCCTACGGCCTCGCGTTGGACGTGGCGGCGGGCAAGCTGTACTGGATTGACGCGGGCACACGCCTGATCCAGCGAGCCAACTTGGACGGTTCGCAAGCGGAAGACGTGGTGACCGGCTTGGATGATCCCGGCAGCCTTGCGTTGGACGTGGCGGCGGGCAAGCTGTATTGGGCCGACTGGGACCGATACACGATCCAGCGAGCCAACCTGGACGGCTCCCAGGTGGAAGACGTGGTGACGCGGGCCACTGGCGGTCTGCGCGTCCCGGAGGGCCTCGCGCTGGGGCCGCGCTAGCCGCGTTGTCAACAGTGGTTAGAAGTCGGGGAGGACGCGGCCCAGGCACTGCAACTGGTAGCCCTCGGAGGTGAGCACGATGTCGCGTAGCTCACGGTTCTGCCAGGCTCGATAGATTGCCTCCTGCGAACGCTCGCCAGCAGTGAGGTCGTCATCGTTGCCGATCCAGCCCAGTGCCGACCGGAACGGCTTCCACACGCCGGCTTGCCAGGAAAAGGCGATCATTTCTTCTTCCAGGCAGTCCGCCGCATCCGAGGAGGCGCGGCCGCTCACGGCATGGTACACCTCATGGGCCAGTATCGCTGCCAGCACGGAGAGTGGCTCGGACTGTTGGGACTCGTTGATGGTGATGCGGTTGATGTTCCGGGAATACCGCCCGTTGACCCTCTCCGGGAGGGTGCCCCACACGATCTCGGTACCCCGGTCGGCGATGGGACGGCCAAACTTGGAGCGCCAATCGTCTACGTTATGCACCCAGAGCAATTCCAGGGCGCGGAGGATGCGCCCTTCAGCGCCATTATGCACGGCCCAGCGAGCGAGGATGTCCCCCGGGACCAGCGGTGGCCTATCTAACGTAAGGTACTGCACCTCGGCAGACTGCCACTCCACGGTGACCGGCCCTGATGAACGATGGGCCGCGGCCCCAAGGCCAATGAAGCCTGGCATATAGAGCGGATCAATGACTTCGAGGATGGCGGTCCCGTTCAGGCTGGCCTTGATCCGCTGGCCCCATACGCGCACTTCCAGGGTGAAGGGGTCGCCGCGCTGCGGGAGGTTTTGGAGGTTTGAGAGGCTGGTAAGCCAGCGCCACTCGTCCACGCCCGGGTCACGTCGCTGCAATGCAGCCCATCCGGACGTAAGGCTGATATAGAACTCAAGGAAGCCGGATTCCCTCTCGCTGCCGATGGTGAGTAGAATAGCGCCCCCATCGCCCTCGGTCTGCACGCCGGTCGCGCGGAACACAAAATGACTGTCCGTCCGGCTCAAGTGCTTCCATGATTGCCAACCTAGCTTGAACACACGCAAGCGCAGGCCACTCTCGGTGATCGTCGTTTCGGAGGCCTCCGAACGACTGCTGCTCGCGTAGCCCCAAGAAGTACCCGAATAGCGGATGGGGCGTGGGGGACGGGTAGGGCGCCCCTGGGCATCCCGGGGCTTTCCACTGACGACCCAATGGTCGTAACTCCGTAGTCCGATGCCCAGCTCGCCAAACCGGGCTATCCATTCCCGCAGGTCCGGGTGATCTTCACGGCCACCGTAGGAGACGCCCCGATAGGATGTGGGCGGCTCCCACTCGAAACGCTCGATATTGAGCCGGACTTGCAGACCATACGGTCCATTGATCCACGTGCGGTAGCCATCGGTGAAGGCAGTCCAGTTATCCGCCTGACGCCAGACCAACAAGCCGCCGGTGGTGTGCTGTTCGACGTTCCCGTTCGCGACAACGTGCTCGTTTTCCAAGCAAGCGCCGACTTTTTCTGGCCCGGCCACCTGGTCAATGGCGGCTTTAAGCACGGCAAAGCCCAGTATAAACTCGCAGTGGGCAGTAGCACCCACCGACGTTGGCGGCAGCGCGCACAACGCCGCTGCCAGCAACACCCACCACCAACGCCGCATCACTCCCCCGGTCTACTCGGATATAGGCGTGACCTCGACCAGGCCCACCTTCTTGTGGGATAGCTCTGTAGTTAACGGCCATGGCGCGGTAGCGTCCTCAACACAGAGGCATCGCGCCGGTGTGGCGGGACCAAGCTCCGGACCCCTATGGCCCCCCGCTACGCAGGGGGACGTGGATTCCCGCGTGCGCGGGAACGACGGATCCGGGGTATTTTCATAGCAATGACGGGGGCCTGGGAATAGCTGACGGCTGATAGCTGATGGCTAGACTTGGAGGAAGGGGGCGCCGGGGAGCACGAAGACGATGCCCGGCATGGCATCGGTGGTGCGCTGGCGACCGGCTTGTCGGAGCAGGCCGACGGCGTGATCCACTTGGTCAGGTGTGACACCGGTCAGTAGCGTGGGGTAGCCGCGCCGGAGGAAGCCGCCGACGGTATTGATGCGCGTGACGCGGTAGCCGGCTTCGAGCAAGGCTTGGAGGCACGTGCCGGCGCTGGCGGAATGCACGATGGCGGCCACGAGCATGTGCGGTGAGTCCACCGCTACTGCGTCGGGCAGCGTCGGCCGGTCGGGGGTGTCGGGATCGGCCAACCCCTCGAACCGCAGCACGGGCAGCTCGAAGATGGTGGCGCCGCCGACCTGGACCGACTCTATGTCGCGGCTGCGACCACCGAGGAAGGAAAGCTCGTCCACGGGCAGCAGGTAGCGGGTGCGCGGCTGGCAGGTTTCGCGGATCGCCGCCAGCACCTCCGGCACCCGCTCCGACGCGACAATAGACAGGATGGTCGCGTTGCCTTCGAGCAGGAAGCTACCCACGGAATCGATGCGGGTGGCACGCAGGCTGCGCGACGTGATCGCCTTGAGCAGCGCCGCCGCATCGTCGAGCTGCACGATAGCCAGTAGCAGGCGATGGGCGGTGGCTATCTCTGTCGCTGTCATCGGCTGCTCCAGGAGTGCGGCTTCCGGCACACCGACGAGCACCTGGCTCACAGCTGGCGGACGAGCATACGGATCGTGCTCTGCCAGGTGAGACCGGGCGGCAGGGTAATCAGGCCACTTTCGATACCGCGGGCGGCGAGGTTGGCGGCGTCCCCGGTGCAGGTGTACGGCTCCAGACAGACAATCGGCCGGTCGAGCGGCGCATACAGCACCCACTGGAGAAAGCTGGCATCGGCCTGCACCGCGATCTCCAGCCCCGCCCAGGGATTACGGAGCGTCGCCTCGCTCCAGTCTACGAGCGTGTCCGGCGCGTTGGCAACGAGGTCGGTGTAGATATGGTCGTAGGCGTGTCCGGCCAGCGAACGCGGCTGCCGGAGGTCCAAGCGACCCTGCACCGGCCGGATGTGCCCGGTCGGCAGTAGCTCATCCGTTAGCTGCCATGTGCGCCGGCCCGGTACCTGCACCTCCGCTTGGTCGCGCGATCCGCCGGCGGCAAACGCGGCCGGAAACCAGGGATGGAAGCCGAGACCCATCGGCAGGGTGCGGTCACCGGTGTTGCAGACCTCACTGTGCAGTGTTAGGGTGGCTGCGTGCAAGGTGAAGGTCACGGTGAGCCGACAGGCGTAGTCGTACTGCCGGCGGACGTCCGCGTTGGCGCCCAGATCGAGGCTCGTGCGGAGCACCGCCCCGGCGCTACTGCTCTCGGCATGCTCCACGGCCCAAGGTTGCGTGGCGACCAGCCCGTGAATGTGGTGGCCATTTCCCGGGTCCACGTCAAATTGATTGGTCCGTCCCTCGAACGTGAAGCGCCCCTGGCGCATCCGGCTCGGAAACGGGAAGAGGATGGGATTGCCGGACATATAGCCGGTCGGACCGATGGCGTCAATACCGGAGAGCGGTGGCAGCAGGTCCACCAGCGGGCCGGCGGCGCCGACGGGTGGCGCGCGGAAGGCGATGCAGTTGGCGCCCAACGCCGGCACGATCTGGGCGGCGGCGCCCGTGCCTCCTGCGCGGAGGACATAGGCGTCGTAGCCGGCGAAGTCGTCCCGTTCGACGGAATACTCAGCCACCGCTCATGCTCCACGGCCGGTGCTGGGAGACTGCGAGGCGCCGTGTCACCGGCCGGGTGCTCATCTCGACCTCGCTCACACGATAAACGCGAGCACTACAAAGAGTAGGAGTCCCACACCACCGAGCGACAAGGCTAGGGTACGCAGCCTGACGGCGGACAAGCCGATTGAGAAACCACTCAGCACCATCAGAATCAGCCCCACGGCCATGAACCTTTGCAGGTACTTGAAGGCACCGGGGCCATTCCCCGTATGCAGTTGGATTAAGCGCTCCTGAAAATCAGGCTCGTGGCGCGTCACCTGTACACCGCCCTCGCCGATTTGCAGCACGTAATACACTCGTGATGTCGGGTAGGTAGTCAGGGTTACGGCCTCGCCCTCTTTGTTTTCGTTATGGCCGTGCCCGCCGGCACTATGGTCGTGTCCGCCGGCACTATGGTCGTGTCCGGCTCCCCCGACATATTCGAAACGATGATCTATGCCAGCGTCCATGAGCAGTTCCCGTACCTCATCCTCCAGGTGGTGTGAGCCGGGATTGAGAGAAGCACCGGACGGCACAGTCACCGGTGTTTCTTTCACGCTTCCTTCAAACCCTAGCAGGCGGAGACCGCCGGAAATCGCCATCAACAGCAATATCGGGGCAAAGAAAGAGGCGACACAAAGATGGAAGGTGATCCAAGTACTGCGCCGCATGATGCGCTGACGCCAAGCCATCCTGAGGACCTCCACATGAACCGGCGCACTCGACACCCTAACGAAAGGGTTGGCAGCCACTCTAGCAGCTTGCCGTCAGCGATGCCACCGCCGAGGCACCGGCACGAGGGAGGGTCGCGCTAGTGGCTATGGCCGTGGTGGTCGGTGCGCGCGGACAGACCGAAGCGGCGCCGGGGGGCCGCGTCGGAGGCCACGCTCTCGGCGGCGGAGGGGGCCTTGCCGAGGAGTCTCATGCCGTTGAGGATGACAATGATGGAGGCACCGGTGTCGGCTGCAATAGCGACCCACAGGTTGGCGATTCCCACCGCGCCCAGGCCGAGGACCAGCAGCTTGGTGAGCAGAGCAAACCCGACGTTGAAGCGGATGGTGCGGGCGGCGCGACGGGACAGCTGGAGCACCCAGGGCAGCCGATTGAGGTCGTCGGCCACCAGCGCCATGTCGGCCGCTTCCAAGGCCGCGTCGCTGCCGCCGGTGCCCAGGGCGATGCCGATGGTCGCGGCGGCCAGCGCCGGGGCATCGTTCACGCCGTCGCCGACCATCGCCACGTGACCCTCGTTGCGGGCGTACTCCTGGATGGTCGCGAGCTTCTGATCCGGCAGTAGCTCGGCACGCACGTCTTCGGGCGCGATGCCCACCTGCTCTGCGACGGCCTGCGCCGTCAGGCGGTTATCGCCGCTCACCAGTGCCACCCGGCGCACACCCTGAGCACGTAAGGCGGCGACGGTCTCGGCGGCCTGCGGCCGGACCTGATCCGCCACAGCGATGATCCCCAGCCACCGCCGGCACTCCGTCGGCTCACCCGCCCAGTCATCTTGTTGTCCAACGAGGATCGGTGTCTGCCCGACGGCAGTGATAGCGGCCAGCCGGGCGGTGACTTCGGTCGGATCGAAGCCGTTGGCGCGGAGCCAATCGAGACTACCCACCCAGAGCAGGCGGCCGCCCACGACGGCGCGGATGCCCTGTCCCGGGAAGGCCCGGAAGTCGCTGGCGCTAAAGGTCTCATCGGCTGTAAAGCGCAGGCTGATGTGTGAGATGGTAAGGGTGAACGCCGTGGCGGTCGATTCGACGGGAGTTTCCGCCGACAGCCGCCGTCCGGCGCGGACGACAGCCTGAGCAAGGGGGTGCTCCGAACGCGCCTCCGCCGCGGCTACAACGCGCACGAGATCGGCGGCCGACAGGTCGGCGCAGGGGGTCACCGTGACGACCTCCGGGACCCCGCGCGTCAGCGTTCCGGTCTTGTCGAAGGCGACGACGCGCACCGTGCCGGCGCGTTCGAGGTACGCGCCCCCCTTGATGAGCACACCGCGCCGGGAGGCGTTGCCAATCGCGGCGACGACCGTGACCGGCGTGGAGATCACGAGCGCACAGGGGCAGGCCACCAGCAGCAGCACCAGCGAGCGATTGAACCACGGTACGAGCGGCTCGCCAAAGACCAGCGGGGGAATGATGGTGAGGAGGACGGCACCAACGACGACAGCGGGCGTATAGATACGCGCAAAGCGCTCGACAAACCGCTGACTCGGCGCCTTCTCGCTCTGCGCCGCTTCGACCAAGTGGATGATCTTCGCCAGCGTGTTCTCGGCGAGCGGCTTGGTCGTGCGAATCTCCAGGTATCCGTGCCGGTTGATCGTCCCGGCGTAGACGGTCGCGCCCGGCGCCTTCTCGAGCGGCACCGACTCGCCGGTGATGGGTGCCTGGTCTACGGCCGAATGACCGGCGACCACCACCCCGTCGAGCGGAATACGGTCCCCGGGGCGCACGACGACGATGGCGCCAACCGCCACTTGCTCGACCGGCTGCGTTACCTCGCTCCCGTCGGGGCGCTGCACCTGGGCGGTATCCGGCGCCATCGCCATGAGCGCCTGGATCGAGCGCCGGGTGCGTGCCAGGGTCAGACTTTCCAGCGTTTCACCCAGACTGAACAGAAAGACGACCGTCGCGCCCTCGGCCCACTGCTCCAGCCCAATCGCCCCGGCCACCGCCACCGTCACCAGGAAGTTGATGTCCAGGGAGCGCTCCAGCCACACACCGCGCAGCCCGCGGGGAACGATCTCGACCGCCCCGGCCAGGATTGCGACGAGAAAGAGGCCAATCCGCAGCGGCTGCGGCCAGCCGAGCAGCGCCGCAGCCAGCCCCACGCCGAGACAGACACCGGAGACACCGAGCAGCAGCAGCTCGCGTCGCTGGCCGGCGGGCAGCCAGCGTGCAATCCTGGCGCCATGCTCAACGGCTAGATCGTGCTCGTGTTCGGCCGCGTGGTCGTGGTCATGATCGCCGTACTCGGCCGCAGCTAAGTGGCCATCGTGCTTGTGTTCGTGGTTGCCATGCCCAGTCCCCGCCATGTGGTCACGGTCGCCATGCTCGGTGGCCGGCGGCGACTCCAGACGAGGCTGGGCCATCTCCGCATTTCCTCCCCAGCACGCAAATCTTGTGCTGACCGGGAGGATAGCAAATAGTTTAGTGTATGCGCAAGTATGATGATATTGTCGGAGCAAACAATCAATCAGTCACGCCGCGAACCAACGCAGGATGGGTGATGGCGGTGGCAGCCTGGTCATCTAGGTGTGTCAGGGCAATAGTGAGCAGCGCCCGGATGCACGCATCTTCGAGGGAGTAGTAGACGAGCCGCCCTACCTTGCGGTTGCGGACAATCCGCAGGGCGCGGAGGAGGCGCAAGTGCTGGGAGACGGCAGACTCGGAAATGTGGATGAGCGCTGCCAGATCGGAGACACACAACTCGTCGCCGAGCAGCGCGTGCAGGATTTTCGCACGACTGGTGTCCCCCAAGGCACGAAACATCGCGGCCAGGTCTGTGTAGTCTTCATCCAGTCGGAGCTGCGCGCGCGCGCGGGCCAACGCCTCAGGATGCACTCCATCCGCCGCGCGGTGCTCGCCGGATGGTGCTTGTACCTCGGTACCGCCCCTGGACTCAGCCAAACCGGCCTCCTGTGCTGCGGACTGCGACGAGCCGGGAGAACCACTGCATAGTTTAGCGGCTATGCAGGTCTAGGCGATACTCTCCCGATCTTACGAGGGGGGGCTGGGAGACGAGGCGCACCGTCGGCTAGGAGGGCCGTATGTAGGGACATCAGGGCTTACCCAATGCGAGCAGTTGCAGGGTGTCCAATCCATATCGCATAGAACACTCCACCAGGCCGGCGCGTACTCACCAGTGAGCACGTTGATGGCGATGTGGCGGCCCAACTCTTTTGGCTCCAGATAGGCCCTGAGATCACGCTCGTAGATGCCGCGACCCAAGCGCACAATCTTCTCGGCGCTCCACGTCGCAGTCGAATCTTGCCGACCGTCTACCTGTGGCACGGTAGCCGATGCCATGCCAATCCCTCCCGGCCCATGATACGACAGATCAGAGACTGCCGGCTCATTCCGGCGGGGCGTGTACGAGGAGCGCGAGGCTGGCGGTGTAGCCGTGGACGTAGCTGCGCTGGCCGACCGGGCCGATCTCGCCATTGCAGAAAAAACCGGCCAGCGGCAGGGGGCCGAGGGCGCGCGCCACGGCGTCGGCGTCGTGGTCGGGTGTGCCGAACAGTCCGGCGCCCCGGCCCGTGCAAGAGCAGAGCAGCGCGGCCAGCGGCGGGGCAGCGGCATCCTCCGTTTCCACCGCGGATAGCATCGAGTGCAGCTCTTCGTCGGCGGCTGCCCGGTCGCGGAGGTGAAACTGGAGGGTTTGGCCCACCTGCGGGTGCGCGCCGACGGCGATTACCCCGCGCTCGCGGTCGAATCCCAGCAGGTTACGCACGAGAAAATCGCCGGGGCCGAGCGTGGTGCGATGCTCGTCCACCGCAAGCCCGACGAACGGGCCGCCGCGCTGGGCACGGCGCTGGACCTCCGGCGGCAGCGCCTCCAACGTGTCCACCAGCACGTCGAGCGCCGGCCGGCCGGCGATGGTGTGGATGATCGGCCCCTCGCTCTCGGTGATGGTCCACGGCTCACCGATGGGAATGCAGCCCTGGGCAACCAGCGTCCGCACCGTCCAGTCCCCGCCCAGCCCAATGAGCAAGGCGCCCTCGTCGCGGACGGGTACCGGCTGGTCGCCGTCGTCAATGAACAGGTGGGTCTTGCGCTGCCACTGGTGGCCGGAGGCCAGGCCTCCGACGACCGCCGCGTCAGGAAACGTCTGCGCCATTCCCACGACAAGGGACTCGACGTCCAGCCGAAACGGATCGGCGAACAGGAGCCAGGCGCGCGCCGCCTCCGCGTCGGGGCCGAGTGTCTCTTGCAGCGCCGGGGCGAGTTGGCTCTCTCCGTCAGCTGCATCGCCGGCAGCGTCGAGTGCGTCCTGGGTGATGTAGCGCGGCGTCAACCGCACGCCCGGCAGTCGCAGCAAGAGCACGGAAAGCGCCGGCTGCTGCTCGATCTCGCGCTTTGGCCCAATGACGCCGGTACCGCTACAGCCCACCAGCAGGCGAGCGTGCGCCGCCGCCCGCGCCGCGGTCACGATGTCGGGGAAGTCGTCCGCATAGTGGGCACTGGCGAACAGCAAGGCCAGGTCAACGGGTGGCTGCTCGGCCGCCTCGTCAGGGGGCGCAGCTACGTCCTCCAATTGGGTGCGCGCCCGCTCGATCGCTTGTGCGAGCGCCTGCTGCCAGTCGCCGTGCAGCGCAATCCCGGCGCCGGCCGCGCCGCTGGCCGTGCTCAATTCCGTCATCATGGCGTGGCCGCTCCTTCCTCTGCCTGCTCCTCATATCGAGGATAGCCCAAGGCACCGGTCAGCGGCCTGATGAGTGTCTGAATCAAGATTTTCAGGAGGCAAAGGTGCTCAGGATAGCTGCCCGATGACGGGGGAGAATGACGGAGGGACGGTTCGCCCCCGATTTGCCAGTAGCAGGAAAAACTATCTTTGTCAGGGAGTATGCGGCGGCCGGCACCTGGCCCGCAGAACACGAGGGCGGCTTGGGCAGTGCTCGCCCTACTGCGTATACTGAGAGTACCCGCCGGAGGACGGTTGGGTGTAGAGGCGGGCCTATCCCCCTCCCTGAACGGAAAGGGCCGGGGGTAGGTCGGAAGCAAGGCATAGACGAGGGAGACAATGGCAGGAGCAGAAATCCGCAATCCGGATGAGCCGTTTGCTCGGATTGACGTGGAACGCACCAAGGAATTGATCGCCGACGGCGCCGCCGTGATTGACGTGCGCGAGCCGGACGAGTGGAACAAAGGACACATCCCCGTGGCGAAGCTGGCGCCACTCCAGCAGTTCATGATGGCGCCGGGGAACTACATCGAGCAGGACAACATCGTCTTCGTGTGCGCAGTGGGACAACGCAGCGCCATCGCGTGTGAGATGGCCGCGGCTATGGGGCTGGAGCAGCTCTACAATCTCGAAGGCGGGACGATTGCCTGGATACAGGCGAACGAGCCGGCGACGATCCCGGACCCTCCCGTCGCCGAGTAGCTACCGCGCCGGCCTCGCCGGTAGGGCATCCGGCGGGTAGGTGCGTTGCGCCTATCCTGCGCCGTCTATGGCCCGGCCGACGAGTCATCGTCAGTCCATTGGCACCTATCAGGCAGGCCGGCGCCCGGCGGCGCCAGCAGCAGGCGCGCGGACCAGTGGTGGAGGACGGTCGTGAGCCAGCGACAGCCCGGCACAAGCGTAGCCATTGTCGGTCTGGGGCTGATCGGCGGCTCGCTCAGCCTCGCCCTGCGAGCGGCCGGCTACCACGTCACCGGTTTTGCCCGCAGACCGGCCGTGCGCCGCCGGGCACTGGCGCTTAATGCCGTAGACGTGGCGACGAGCGACCTCCGGGAGACGGCAGACGCCGAAATCATCGTCCTCGCCGTACCGGTGCTGGCGACGCAAGCGGTTTTCCGGCGGCTTGCGCCGCAGCTCTCACCTGGCACTATCGTGACGGACGTAGCCAGCACGAAAGCCCGGATATTGGGCTGGGCGGCCGAGTTGCTGCCGGCGACCGTCCATTTTGTCGGGGGGCATCCGATGGCCGGCCGGGAAACGGCTGGGATCGAGCACGCGGAGGCCACCCTCTTCCGCGGCCGGACCTGGTGTATCGTCGCCCCGGAGGAGGCCCCGCCGGCAGCCGTTGAGTCCGTGACCGCACTGGCGACCGCGACCGGCGCACTGCCCCTCGCCTTCGACGCCGCAACCCACGACGCGGCCGTCGCGGCCACGAGCCACGTCCCGTTTCTGGCCGCAAAGGCATTGGCTGAGGCCGTGTTGATGCAACCGGACTGGCCGCGCATTCAACCGCTGGCGAGCACCGGCTTGCGCGATACCACGCGCTTGGCGAGCGGCAACGCGCTGATGCACCGCGACATCTGCGTCTCCAACCGCGCCGCTATCCTGCAACAGCTCGACCGCTTCAGGGAGCGGCTAGATGCGTTGGCAACGCTCATCCGCGAGGGGGACGACGAGGAACTCCTGGCGTACTTCGAGCGGCTCAAGACGGAGCGGGATCGCTTCGTGGCCTACTTGGATCAGCGCCGCAACGCCTAGGGCTACCGAGCGGAGGCGTCCGGCCCCCCTATGGCCCCCCCGCTCCGCAGGGGACATAGATTCCACCCGTAGAGATCGGGCTACACGAGGAGGTCGAACCGCACGCCATCATCATCGCGGCGGAGGAGATGGCGGAGAAGACGCCGCGCGGCCCGGCGCCGCTCCGGGCGGAGCTGCAAGCCGAGTGCCGAGCCGAGCAGGAGGCCGCAGGCCGTCCCTACCAGGACACCGGTGAAGAACACCCGGTCATCAACACGCGCGTACAACACTGCGGTTCTCCTTCATCATCCGGCCACCACTACGGCATGTGGAGGAGCATCGTCGCCTCCTCCCAGAGCCGCTCCAACCGATAGTAGTCACGCGCTTCCGGCGAGAAGACATGCACAACGACACTTCCGTAGTCGAGCAAGAGCCACCCGGAGCCACCGCCGGTCATACCCTCGGTACGGAGCGGCTTTTCCTGCCATTTCTCCCGGATGCCGTCCACGATAGCGCTGACCAGCGCCTTGAGGTGGCGGTCGCTATTGCCACTACAGATGACGAAATAGTCGGCCACGACCGAAGTTTGCTGGATGTCGAGCAGCATGAGGTCGGCGGCATTGCGGTCGGCGGCACAGTCAACGATGTCTTGGGCCAGCGTGAGCGGCGCGGGTACTTCAGTAGCCACGCCGGCACGGCGGTCGTGGGAGCCGACCGCCGCTTCATTCGGCTCAAGCAAGGAATGTTCGCTGGCCATCTACTAGCGAGTATAGCACCCCCGCGCCGTTAACCGAGAGCCGGCAGCGATGGGCACCCTCTTATGGTCTAACGTACAAGCGATGCTTGCGGATGTACGCTGCAACAGCCGGCGGCACCAGCGCCTGGATCGAACGGCCGGCGGCGATCCGGTCGCGGACCAGCGTCGAGGAAACATCCTGCATCGTGATCGGCAGGATGGTCATCCGCGACTGCGCGGCCGGGAGGGCCGCAATCAAGCCGGACGGTACTTCCCGCGGGTAGCCTGGCCGCCACGCAACGTGTACCCGGCAGAGCGACAAGAGCCGGGCGGGGTCGCGCCAGTTCGGGAGGTCGAGCAGCATGTCGGCGCCGGCAATGAGGAAGAGGGCCGGGGCGGAGCCAACCTGGGCACGTACCGCTGCAACCGTGTCGGTTGTGTAGGAGGGAGCCGGCCGGTCCAAGTCCACACGGGAGACGGCAAACCGGGGACGGTCTTGCAGGGCCAGATCGAGCATAGCCAGCCGATGGCGATTGCTGGTCGGTCGGTGGGCTTTCAGGGGCGAGCGTTGCGCCGGAATAAACCAGACCTCGTCCAGGTTGCTCATCGCAGCCACTTGGTCGGCGAGCGCGAGATGACCATTGTGTACCGGATCAAAGGTCCCGCCAAGTAAGCCGAGCCGGCGGCGGCCTAGCTGGATCGCGGACATAGCCCGATTGTGCCCGTTCGTCGGTGGGTGTGGTGCGGCGTGGGATGCGGTCCAGGGTAGCACGTTGGCCCCTGGCTACCGTCGCGCTGGTATCATGCGCGTTTGACCTACGGATGCGCCACGCCTACACGAGGGAGCGGAGGAATGATCGTCGTCATCAACCGCCTGCACGTCCCGGCCGACTACGCAAGCCATCTGGAGCGCGCCTTTGGCAACACGCGCCGCATGGATGAGGTGTCTGGCTGCCTTGGGTTCGAGCTGCTACGCAACGGGAGCGGCGGAGAATATCTGGTCGTAACCAGGTGGGATACTCGCGATTCCTATGAAGCCTGGCGAGCCAGCGATGCCTTCCAGCAAGCCCACGCACGCACCAACCCCGATAGTCCGGTCAAGGCCGAGCTGGGCGTGTACGACGTGCTGACGCAGACGGCCTAGGGCACACCCCTGAATCGTCATTTCCGTGCGTGGGAATTCACATCTCCCTTCGCAAGCGAAGCGGGGACTCAGGGAGATCACTAACCACTCGGCAGTGCGGTTCCGGGAGTTGCGCCGGTTACTGGAAGCCTACGGCTGGGAGTTGACCCGTAGCACCGGCAGTCACCACATCTTCCAGCGCAGCGGGCAGCACATCTCTATCCCATTCCGCCGTCCACATGTACTCGCCGCCTATGTGCGCCTTACACTGAAGTATTGTCGTGAGGAGGAACCATGACAAGACTCGATCCTTGCGCCCCAGCGCCCCCGGAGATCGCCGCTAAGGTGCGGGAGTACCTACGCCGTCCCTACCATACACGGGTCTATGGTGATGCGGAGGAAGGTTACATTGCCGAAGTGGAGGAGCTCCCCGGTTGTGCAACGGCCGGAGAAACACCTGCCGAGGCCCTTCAGTTGCTCCCTGATGCGATGACCGGTTGGCTTGAATCGGTGTTACTTGCCGGACAATCGGTTCCTGCGCCGCTCGACGAAACGACGTATAGCGGCAAATACGCGCTGCGGATGCCGAAGAGCCTCCATGAGCGGCTGGCCAAGCAGGCCGAGCGTGAGGGAGTCAGCCTCAACCAATGGCTCGTGACTTTGCTGGCACAAGGGTCGGGAGCAGCCGGCTGACCGAGTGGTGCGAAAGCCGTTTTCTGCCGCTCAGTCAGTGATCTCGACGAGTTGGCCGGTTGCGGCCGACTGGTAGAGGGCATCCATCACGCGCTGCACGTTCAGCGTCTCCTCCGGTTTGACCAGCGGCTCGGTCCGGCCCAACGCCGCCTGCACAAAGCGCTCCACGGACGGCTGCCGACGCCACGTGACCGCTTCCTCGGCGGGAGCGGCTTCCGCACCGGCGGAGGCATCCTCAGCGGTGGGCGCCGGCGGCTTGGGCTGCTGCGGTGGTGGGTCCGGTGTCGGCGGAGGTAGCTCCGGGGTGACGTCCTCGGGCGTCCCGTCCACGTCGCGCACGATCTGGAACGGGTCGAGGCGCGCGCTGCCCTCGGTGCCAAAGAGCTGGGTGTACGCGTTGCCGCGCTCGGTCATTTGCAGCAGCCAGCTCGTCTCCAGCATGAGCGTGGCGCCGTTATCGAAGCGGACGAGGGCGGCCGCGAGGTCTTCCACGTCGTACTCTTCGACATTGATCGTGCCCATCCGGTTCTTCAAGCCCGGCCGGTGCGCCAACGCCATATAGGTTGCGCCGAAGACGGCGACCGGGCGGGGACTGCCCATCAACCACATCGTCACGTCGAGGGCGTGGACGCCAATGTCAATCAGCGGACCGCCGCCGTTGAGCTGCTTGATATGGAACACGCCCCACGTGGGCACGCCGCGGTTGCGGAGCGCGGCCGTCTTGGCGTAGTAGATGTCCCCTAGCTCGCCGGCGTCTACGGCCCGCTTGGCCGCCTGCGCCGCCGGTGAGAAGCGCTGCTGATGACCGATGGTGAGGACCTTGCCGGCGCGTTCGGCAGTCGCCACCATGTCCTGCGCTTCTGCGACGTTCATGGCCATCGGCTTCTCGCACAGCACGTGCAGGCCGGCGTCGAGCGCCGCCACCGTTGCATCGCGGTGCATGAACGGGGGCGTGCATATCGAGACCGCGTCAAGCTCAGGGAGGGTCAGCAACTCACGGTAGTCGGTATACCAATGCGCCAGGTCAAAGCGCTCGGCAAAGGCTTTGGCGCGCTCGGGTCGCACATCGCAGCAGGCCACCAGCTCACAGTCGTCGGGGATCGCCATGTACCCCGGCGCATGTGCCCCCTCGGCGATACCACCGCTGCCGATGATGCCCACCCGCAACTTATCCGTCATCGTGGTTCGCTCCTTCATTCCAGGTGTAGCGCAGAGCCGCTGTGAGCCTACCTATCGCCGTCACCACCGGCAACCGCGGCGGCACCGGCGGCCCGCTCCGGTGATATGGGCCGTTTCCCGTAGGCACTGGGCTGGCCTCTTCAACGTATTGCAAGCGATCAACGGGCGCGATAGAGTTAAACCATAGAATAGTGACCGGTAGGAGACGCGATACCCATTATCGTAAACCGGGGGGAATCATGAGGGAGTCCATACGCCGGGCGCTGCAGGTACTTGCAGTGTATCGCGGCGTGCCACGCAGCGTTTGGCTCATTGCCGAAGCTGCACCGTTACGGGTGCTTGCGCTGGTGCTGATCTACGTCATCTTCAGCGCCGTGGGACCGGCCGGAGTCTGGTTTTCTAAGCTACTGGTTGACGCGCTGGTAGCGCAGCAGGCCGCTCTCGCCATCACACTCGCAGTCCTGTACACCGGCTTGCGAATCGTAGGTACGGCGGCCGGCTGGCTCTATGAGCCGGTCTACGCCGGCTTTCGGGATCGCTTCGTCTTCCACCTCCAGAGTCGTCTCATGCAGAAGGCCAGCTCGATGCCCGATCTGAGCCTCTTCGAGACACCAGCTTTTTACGACAAGCTCCAGAACGCCCGCCGGGCGATGGACGAGGCCCAGCGCCTCATCGCCACTGTCATTACCGGGTTCTCCATCGTCCTGGTCTTTCTGACGCTGGTCGGCATGCTGGTATCGCTCCACCCATTGGCCGCAGCCATCGTCGTGGTTTCGACGCTCCCTAGCTATCTGGCACGGTTACGTTTCGGTCATGGGTACTGGCAGGTCTACCGGGGGCAAGCGCCACACGTGCGGCGACTGGACTACTTTTTCCAGCTTCTGACGACGGAAGCTGCGGCAAAGGAAATCAGGCTCTTTGGCCTGAGCGACTGGTTCCTGGGGCTTTATCGCCGGACGTACCGGCAGGTGTTGGGGCGCACTGAGGCATTTCGCCGCCGGCAGGCGCTGCCCATGATCGGCTTTCCCTCGATTGGCTCCGTCGGTGCCGGCGGGGTGCTCGTCTATCTTGTCTGGCAGGCCAGCCTCGGCCACGTGAGTGTCGGCGATCTCGTACTCTACTTGGGCGCAATCTTCCTCATTCAGGACACGGTCCGCAGCGTCTTGGACAACTTCGGCACGCTCTACGAAGCCCAGTTGCACACGTCAAATATCGTTGAGTTCCTAGCGCTTGAGGCGCCAATGCAGTCTCCAGTCAACGGACAGGTGGTCCCGCTGGCCTGGCGTGAGCGGCTGGAGGTGCGCGCAGTGAGTTTCCGGTACCCGGGCATGGACCGGCCGGTGCTGAACCAGGTCAGCTTTACGATCCGTCCTGGAGAAAGACTGGCGCTGGTGGGCCACAATGGCGCCGGGAAGACCACGCTCGTAAAGCTGCTCTGCCGCCTGTACGACCCGACGGCCGGACACATCCTGCTCGACGGGCGGGACCTGCGGGAGTACGATCTGGCCGACTGGCGGCGCACTATCGCGGTCGTCTTTCAGGACTACGCCAAGTATCACCTCACGGCCAGTCAGAACATCGGTCTCGCCGACCTTGACCGCATCAATGACCGTGCAGCGATCAGCGCAGCAGCCAGAGCGGCGGCGGCCGACGATGTGATCGCCGCGCTCCCGCGGGGACCTGATACTCTATTGGGGCGACAGTTCGAGCACGGTGTCGAGTTGTCCATCGGGCAGTGGCAGAAGATCGCACTTGCCCGGGCGTTCTTCCGGGATGCGCCCCTGCTGATCCTCGATGAGCCAACTGCGGCGCTCGACGCGGAGACGGAATACGCGGTGTATCGCCGCTTCCGTGACCTAACCCATGGTCGCACGACACTCATCATCAGCCACCGCTTCTCGACAGTACGCATGGCTGACCGCATCCTGGTGTTGCAGGACGGCCGGCTCGTGGAGCAAGGTCCGCACGAGGATCTCATAGCGGCGCAGGGCATCTACGCAGCAATGTATGAAAAGCAGGCTTCCCGGTACCGTTGACCGGTGTGTGTGGACAGAGTTAAGGAAGAGATCATGGTAGTCGCAACTAGGCGGATGACCGTCGCCGAGTTCGAGCAGTGGCAGCTGTCCTGGGACGATGCCTCCCGCTACGACCTCTGGGATGGTGAGGTGATCGAGATGGCGCCAGCAGGAGACGCGCACGGAGCAATTGGAACGGAGATAGGGCGCTTAGTGGCCAACTACGGCCGCGAACGCCGACTGGGGCGCACCTATATGGTTGAGACCGGCTTCATACTCGACGAGGTGCGCCAGCGGGTGCTGGGGCCTGACGTGGCATTTGTGAGCCAGGAACGGACGACACAGCCACCGCAGCCGGGCTTCTTCCGCGGCGCTCCCGACCTCGCGGTGGAGGTGCGCTCGCCGAGCCAGTCGGCGCGGGAGATGGACACAAAGGCCGCAGGGTACCTCGACGCCGGCACGCGCCTCGTCTGGATTGTTGATCCGGACAGCCGAACCGCGACGGTGTATCGCCCCAATCAGACACCAGAAGAGTTGGCGGTAGATGGCTACTTGGACGGATACGACGTGCTGCCGGGGTTCCGGGTGGCAGTGGCAGCGATCTTCGACGTGTAGCATAGGACTCGTAGGCGGTTGACCTCGCTGGGACGCCAGTGGGTCTGGAGGCAGGGCATGGTAGTCACACCCAAGCAGATGACCGTCGCCGAGTTCGAGCTGTGGCAACTGTCGTGGGACGATGCCCACCGCTACGACCTCTGGGACGGTGAGGTGATCGAGATGGCCCCAGCAGGAGACGCGCACGGAGCAATTGCGGCGAAGTTAGCGTGGCGGTTAGGCAACCACGTCTATCCCCGTAATCTGGGGCGCACCTACGCAGCCGAGACAGGCTTCATACTCGACGAGGTGCGTCAGCGGGTACTGGCGCCTGACGTGGCATTTGTGAGCCAGGAACGGATGACACAGCCCCCGCAGCCGGGCTTCTTTCGCGGCGCCCCCGACCTCGCGGTGGAGGTGCGCTCGCCGAGCCAATCGCATCCGGAGATGGACACCAAGGCTGAAGGGTACCTCGCCGCCGGTACGCGCCTCGTCTGGATTGTTGATCCTGATAGCCGGACCGTGACAGTGTATCGCCCAGATCGGTCGCCGGTAGAGTTGGCATCTGAAGGCTACTTGGACGGCTACGACGTGCTGCCGGGGTTCCGGGTGGCGGTGGCTGCGATCTTCGACGTGTAGTGTACGCGAGGATGTACACTATGACGCCAGCGACGGGCGTTCCGGCGAGCCGCACCACGGCGAGTGTGCCGCTTTTCGCGGGGTGCCGTCGCCAGCCAGCAGAGAGAGGCAGCATCAATGGCTACACAGGCCAAGGACGACGAACCGAGATTCAACTTCGGCGCCGGTATGCCGGACCCCAAGACGTTTCCATCGCGGGACTTAGCCGTCGCGGCCGCGCGGGTGATCGAGCGCGAAGGCAGCTCACTGGTCCGCTACCCCGGCAACTGGGGCTATCCCGGCCTGCGAGAGGTGGCGCGCGAGCGCTTTCATCGGAACCACGGCGTTGAGGTCGGCATTGACGACATCGTGCTGGGCAATGGCTCGATGCAGCCCATCAACCTTGTCGCCGCGGCGTGGGCCAAAGCCGGCGCACCGGTCGTCGTGGAGGAATTCACCTACTCCGGCACCCTGGGCGTCTTTCGGCATCATCAGGTGGACCTGGTCTCGATACCGTTGGACGAACAGGGGATGCGGACCGACGCGCTCGACGCGGCGCTGGACCGCCTCCGTCAAGCCGGGACACCGGCGCAGTTCATCTACACCATCGCCAGTCACCAGAATCCGAGCGGCACGACGCTGCCGGTCGAGCGCCGGCGCGAGTTGCTGGAAGTGGCCACAAAACACGAGGTCGTGATCGTCGAGGACGACTGCTACGCCGACCTGCGCTATCGCGGCGAGGAGGTGCCCTCGATCTACGCGCTGGCCGAGCCGGGACAAGTCCTCTATATCGGGTCGTTCTCGAAGATTCTCGGTCCCGGTGCCCGGCTCGGGTACTTCATTGCCCCACCGGGCTTGCGCGATCAGCTCCTGGCCCACCGGAGCGACGGGGGCACGTCTTCCCTGGCAGCGATGATCGTGGCCGAATACCTGCAAGGGCACATGTGGAGTCATATCGGCGAGGTGAAGGCGCTGATGGCGTCGAAACTGATGACGCTCCACGGCGCCCTCGACGAGTGCGTGGGCGACATCTGCTCCTGGACCCGGCCAACGGGCGGGCTCTTCCAGTGGCTCAAGCTGCCGGACGACGTGGACACCGATCAGCTACAAACCCTGGTCGCCCGACAGGGCATCGCTTGCGGCTCGGGCCGCTCCTTCGACGCGCAGGACCGCGACATCGCCTACCTGCGGCTGGCATTCGGCTACATTGACCAAGCCGACATTATGGAAGGCGTGGCCCGGCTCGGCGACAGCATTCGGAAGTCCCAGACGGGGACCGCCGGCAACGGCGCCGAGCAGCGGGATGCGGCCTGCTGCTGACCGTCCCTCTCTCGGTAGGCTTCGGCGCCGCAGAGAGCACAGAGTAGCGAGGCCGGGAGTGAGACACGGCCTGGCTCACTACGTTCCGGCGCGGGCGTAGGCGATGAAGCCGTAGCCGGTGTCCGCGAAGTAGGTCTCGCCGGGGTAGGACAGCACCTCGTAGGCGATGAACATATCGTCCACTGCCGCCGCCACGTTGAGGGCTACGGCGGCCAGCACCGTGGCGGTGAACGCACTACCCACGGCGATCAGCACGGCAGCGGCCAGCAGGATCAGCGTCAGCAACACCAGCGGCGCCAGGCCCACGGCGAGATATTCGTCCCGGCGGAGGTAGCTCCCGGGGGCGCTCACGTAGAAGACCGTGCCAATCTTCATCCGCCGCCTGATTCTGAACTTCGGACGGACGCCGAACGCGCGGAAGGCCAGGGCGTGGGTAAGCTCATGGATCGCCAATACCAGCACCAAGCCAACGACCATCATGGGGAGGCTCGTGTCGAGTTCTCGCATGTCGGTCGTCATCGCCACGAACGCGATGGCAACGAACAGTGCGGCGAGGAACAGCGCCAGCGTGAGACCGGCAATCGCTATAGCGGTCCGGACCGGGGTCTGACCGAGCATCCACCGAGCTACTTCGACATAGTCGCTTGGCAAGCTCTTCGCCAACTCGGCCTCCTAGTATTGCGACTTGCTGTGATGCTACCGCAGATGACCACCTGGCCCCCTGACAGAGATAGGTTTGTTAGCCACAGAGCGCGCAGTGAGCGAGAGCAGGTACGCTACCTCGGTGCCTGGCCATAGGCGATAAAGCCGTCGGCCGTAGTCGTGTCTTGGAAGTAGGTCTCACTGGGGTAGGCCAGCACCTTCCAGGCCATGAGCACGTCACCCACCGACCCGGCAACATTGAAGCTGATGGCAAACAGCGTGGCAGTAATGCTGCCCGCGGGCAGCAGCATGGCGGCGAGCAGCAGGATCGGCGTCAGCAATACCAACGGCGCCAGGCCCACTGCGAGGTAGCCGGCCCGGCGGAGGTAGCTGCCGGGGGCGGTCACGTAGAAGACCGGTCCAAACCTCGTCCATGGCTTGATTCCGAACGTCGGGTGGGCGCCGAAGGCGAGGTAGACGACGGCGTGGGTGGCCTCATGGAGCACCAATCCCAGCACTAGGCCGAGCAGTATCCCACCTATGCCTAGGCTGATCGTGTCTACGCCGGTCGCCAGGGATGCGAGAGCAAGGGTCGCGGACAACGTGAGGAAGAACGCAAGGAACGAGAGGCCGGAAAGCACTACCGAGAACCAGACCGGCGTTTGAATGAGCGTCCACTGGGCTACTGCGCTATAGCCGCTCGGCAAGCGCTTCGCCATTTCGGACCCCTAGTGTGGTGCCGGCAGGTGCCGCGCGAGCAGCCGCAGCGCCGCGTAGAACTGGCGCTGCACCCGCGAGCGGGACAGCCGGTTGATCGTGTAGGCATCATTGGCCTGGTGCAGCGCGTAGCTGTACGTGGGATAGGTATGGATCATCGTCAGCGCGCTCACCGGCAGCTTGTGCTGCATCAGCACGGCGACCTGCTGGATGAGCTCGCCTGCGCGCGGGCCGACGATGTGTGCGCCGAGGATACGCTGCCCTCGCAACACGAACTTGATGAAGCCGTCGGTCGCGGCATCGGTGACGGCGCGGTCGGTATGACTGAGGGGGAAGTGCTCCACCGTGACCTTGCTGCCGTGACGCTCGCGAGCTTCCTGTTCGGTGCAGCCGACGCGGCCTATCTCCGGCTCGGTGAAGATCGTCCACGGCACGACTGCGTAGTTCATTTTCTCCTTGATCCAGGGGAACATGATGTTGCGGATGATGAGGCGCCCCTCGGCCTCGGCAACGTGGGTGAAGCGATACCGGCTGCTGACATCACCACAGGCCCAGATGCCGGGCACCGTCGTCCGCAGGTAGGAATCTACGCGGATACCATGCGCGCCGACCGCGCCGCTGACCTCGGTCAGCCCCAGCCCCTCGAGGTTGGGACGGCGCCCGGTGGCGACGACAATCCGGTCGGCCACGACCGCGCCGCGCTCGCCGTCCGCCGTTTGATAGATCACGCGGTGCGCACCGGAGGCTGGGTCGGGTACCACCTCCTGAGCGGTCACCCCTTTGATGACAACGACGCCCTCACGCTCCAGGAAGCTCTGCAGCGCCGGCGATACCTCCGGCTCCTCGCGCGGTAACAGGCGTGGGGAGCGCGAGAGCACCGTGACGCGCGACCCCAGCCGCGCAAACGCCTGGGCCAGCTCGACACCGACGGGTCCGCCGCCGATGATCGCCAGTCGAGCCGGTAGCTCCTGGAGCTGATCGAAGACGGTCTCATTGGTGAGGTAGCTGGCGGCTTCTAGTCCAGACAGTGCCGGGACCGCCGGTCGCGAGCCGGTGGCAATCACGATGTGACGTGACCGGAGCCGCCGCGCTGGAACGGCAACGACCCCCGGCGCGGCGATGCGGGCCGCGCCTCGAACGACGGTGATGCCCTGCCGCTCCAAGGCTTCCTGATTTTCGGAGGCCTCAATCGTCGTCCGCGCCGCATGTACGTGCCGGACGACCGCCTGGAAGTCGAGCGGTGGCGCGCTGGCGTCGCTGCCGTTCCAGCGCGCCGCCTCACGCGCTGATTGGGCCAAGCCTGCCGCGTGTAACAAGGCTTTGCTCGGCACACAGCCGGTCCAGAGGCACTCGCCACCGAGCCGCTCCCGCTCGACGAGGGCCACCCGCAGGCCGAGCGTAGCGCCGGTGATGGCAGCGGCAAGCCCGCCGGAGCCGGCGCCGACGACGGTGATGTCGAACTCGGGCTGCGTCCTAGCCATCGGGTGTGCTCAATCTGATCCAAGCCCCGGGCGCTGAAGACAATAGACTACTCCGCGATGTACCACTTTCTTCGGATCGGGCTTACCGCTGGCTCCGAGTGTGCCATCGGGACGCCAATAGCCATGTATCAGCGCGACCAAGCGATTGCCATCCAGGACCTCCCACGTCTGGGCACGGGTCCCAGGAGGCTCATCAGGGAAAGGGCAGGGACTGTCTCTTAATAGCCGCCGCTGGTATTCACCCGCCTTGGTCCGTTCCCAGATACGCAGGTCATTGAAGAGTTGGCCTATACTTGTTGTGCCAACGTACCGCCGGATCGGTGGCTCGATTGGTCTGGAGGCTGACATGGATGTTATTGCAGACGCTACCGAAGAACTCGTGCAAGCAACGCACCGCTACATCCGGGGCGAGCTTGACATTGTCACTCTAGCAGACGTATCGGACCGGCACATCCATCTTCTCCCACTGCTCCCGGATACCGCCTTGGCGCGCCAGCTCATGGGCGCTATCGAGCACGACCTGGCGCTCATGGACGACGGCGCCATGACCGAAATCGAGGTCAAGCAGGACCTCCGGACCGTGCTCGATAGCGCGCTGGTTCCCGCCGGATAGACGGTCGTGCTTCCATGCTGCGGCGTTCGACTGAGCAGGGTCGCTGGCTACGCCGGTAGCTCGTTGCTGCGGTCGCGGACGGTCGTGGGACGGATGACAAGCTCCTCGACAATGACCCGCGCGGGCATCGTAGCGATGAAGAGAATCGCCTGCGCCACGTCCTCGGGCCGCATCATCGTGGCGCGTGCCGCGGCCGAGGGGACCACCGTCCGATCGTCAATCATGGGGGTATCCACCTCGCCGGGGTAGATCACGCAGGCACGAATGCCGTGTCGCCGCTCCTCTTGATTGATCGAGCCGTTGAGCGAGGCCAGCGCGGTCTTCGTGGCGCTGTAGGCCACACCGGACACGTGCGAGGGACGGAGTCCAGCGCCGGAGGAGACGTTGACGATGAGGCCGGAACCCTGCCGGCGCATCACCGGCAGCACCGCCCGCACACACCAGTAAGCGCCGTTCAGGTTGATGTCAACCACCCGCGACCAGTCGGCGGCCGAAATGTTGTCGAGGCTCCGATACTTGGTGTTGATGCCGGCGTTATTGACGAGCAGGTCGAGACGGCCTGCGCCCAACGCCTGACAGCGCGCCACGGCCGCCTCGACCGCTGCCAGGTCGGCCACATCGGCGGGGAGCGCCCAGCCTTGCCCGCCGGCCTGCACGATCTCCGCGGCGACCTGCTCCAGGGGCTGCGGCCGGCGGCCCAGCAAGCCGACGCCGGCGCCCGCGTGAGCCAGCGCACGGGCTGCGGCCGCGCCGATACCCGTCCCGGCGCCCGTGACCAGCGCGACTTGTCCGGCGAGCGGTTGCGAGACCGGCTCTCCGCCGGCGAGCGGCGCGAGCCAGGGGAGTTGCCGCGGCACATCCATGCGTCTTTTTCCTCCGTCGGGGGGAGTACACCGAGAGTCATAGCGGGCGAGGCCACGACCATGGTGGAGTTGTCCCGGTAAGCCCATCCAATGGTGCTCAGGATGCTACCATACGCCGCGATTGCGGGAATATTCATACTTTGGTATGATTTTGGAATGAGTAATGGAGGCCAAGATGACGGGCAAGGCTGCTAAGGTGACAATCAGCCTCTCTAAGGAGATGCTCGCGGCTGCGGATCGGGAACGTTTGGCCCGAGGAGAAACACGTAGCGAATTTTTCCGTGCTGCCGTGCAAAACCTTCTAAGGGAGATACAGGAACAAGCGGACATCGAACGGTACGTGCAAGGGTACCGCGAATTCCCGGAAACGGACGCGGAGATTGAGGCGGCAAATGCAGCCGGACAGGCAGCCCTAGCACAGGAACCTTGGGAATAAAGCAGCATGCAGCGTGGCGACGTGTGGTGGGCCAACCTTGCTCCGCCTAGTGGCCGCCGCCCAGTGGTTCTACTCTCACGCGATGAGGCCTACGCGGCCCGCGCTCTCGTGACTGTTGCTCCGGTAACCACGCGCATCCGAAACATCCCGGTTGAGGTTATCCTTGGTCCCGAGGACGGCTTGCCTAGGCGCTGTGTTGTAAATCTCGACACGATCACTACGATCTCAAAGGCGAATCTGCTGGAGTACATCGCGCATTTGAGGCCGGTAAAGCTCCGCGCAGTTAACGCTTCCATACGCTTCGCACTCGGATTGACTGCCCCTGCGGAAGACAGAGGTCAGACTAATGGTGAGCATCGCGGTGCGGCCGATGATCCTGAATTTCCACCAACATCCCCTTGATCGCTAACCAATCTCTTCAGGTTGTCGGCGTGGGGCTAGTGGATGACTGCAAGCAGTTCCCGGGCCTCGTCGGCGCGGTTCAGGACAAAGCGATGCACCGCCGCAAAGCGGTCTAGCACTTCCCCGATGGGGCGGCCCCGCACCTGCTCCACCCAGGCTTGTCTGCCCTTGTCGAGGCCATAGCTCAGGGGTCTGCGGAGGCAGGAAGTCCCATAGCGGAGCGCCAAGCTTGCGGCGTAAGTGAAACGCGCGGCTTTGGGGTCGCCCTGCCAGCCGGCCTCCTGCAATCCGCGCACGTATCCGGCGAATACATGCTTGTCCAGCGCCTCTGCCCAGTCCGCTACCCGGGCTGGGTCCAACCTATCATCCAGGAGGCTACAGAAGACCAGCGGCGCGATGTCGTTTCCGACCTCTGCTACCCCCACATGGGACCAGTCAATCGCGATGGTTTGCGCCTGCCCGGACGGGTCATGACGTGCAAAGACGTTTGATTCATTGGCGTCGAGATGGCCGAAAGTCTTGGGCAGCCGGTCAAGGGCCGCTAGGAATAGCTCGCGGTCTGCCCAGAAACGGAGCAGGTCTTCCACGCTCCGCCCAGGGAACGCGCGGCGCGACAGCGGGTGGTCCGGGAGGCGTTGCAGTCGCGCGACTTCGAGAGCCTCTTCTTCTTCCGCAACCTCGCTACGGATCCACTCGCGTAGCACCCATGGGCCGGTGGGGAGGGGGCGGCCGACCAGATAGGCGCCGTTGAACTGGCCGAGGTGGCGAGCGGCCAGGCCATAGCGGTCCAAAGGCCAGGGCTGGCCCACCTCGTCCACGACCTCTTCCTGCCAAATCCGAAATGTATCCCCGTGCTCATCAACGCCGAAACAGCGCGCTGCTACGAGTCCGCCGGGTAGGTCATGTAGTAACCCGGAGGCATTGGCCTGCGCCTCCCGCCTGCCCGAGGTACGCTGCCGACCGACAACCTTCAGGACCAGCGACCACGCGACGGTCTTGCCCGCCGTGTGAGCATGTCCGGTGAAGCGGAACACGTTCCGTCGTTCGGCGGGGAGGGGCGCCACCTGCCAGTCGGTGACCGTGGCCGCTTCGCTGCCGATAAGTTTCCGGACCGGGGGATTCAGGGTCTCCCGGTCAATTGCTTGTAGCGCCGTCTCTATCGCCACGGTGCTCCTCACCACGCTCCCGGTAGCCTCCTACAGAGGTAGGTAAACCGGGAAACAGTCGGCAGGCGTGCTCCGCCGGTAGGGCGCTGGCCCCCCTATGGTCCCCCCGCTGCGGCGGGGAGACGGTCATTTCCCTCCCCCGTCGCAACGGGGGAGGGCGAGGGTGGGAGCCAGAGGCCGGTAGAATAGTGCCCAGGATGCTAACACACGTGGCCGGGCAAGAGGCGCTGGCGCAAGAACCGTGGGAAGAAGGGGCGTAGGGGCATCCGCCTCAGACGGACTATGCGCCTACAAGTTCGCCTGCACTTCCTGCCGACACCACTCGGCGAAGTCTGCGAGTGTGTGGAGGTACGATTCGTAAGCGGGTGCCTCCGGCTGCACCTCGATGTAGCAGCGGGTGGTATCTTGGAGGAACGCGGTCCAGCGTGGATCAGTTGATTCGAGGGTCGGCAATACATCGACTCCGCGCAGCGAGCGAAACTGGCCGCGCGCTATGAGCACACTCGCACCGCAGAGCACTGCGAGCCGCCCCAGTTTCCGCAAACGGGCGACAGGTTCTCGCGGTAGAGGAAACTCCCGGTGCCGCTTGCCCACCTTGGCGAGCCGGATGGTGTCCAGCAAGGCACTGCAAAGAAACTGTCGGGCAAAGGCTGAATCGGGGACAGAAACAGGCTGACCTACGAGCACATCTTCGCCATATGCCCGGGTGCTATCGTAGCGCAGGCTAAAGGTAAGAAGGCGGTAGAGTCGGCGCTCCTGCGCGGATGCATCTGGCCGTGCTCCTGCAAACCGCTCCTCCAGTGTGCGGGCCTGTGTCATGGCGTCGGAGGCATGCGGCCACGGAGCGAGCCGGGTATCCGAGATCGTGTAGAGGCATTCGCGTGCTTCCGGCGGTGGGGGCTTACTGACAAAGGCGCGGATGTCAATATCGGATAGCCCAAGCACCGCTTCCCCACGGTGAACACTGCCGATATAGTACACGGCCACTAGGGTCGCGCCATAGACCTCGCGGTAGCACTCGACCGCCTCGCGCACAGCCGGCTCGAAATCAGGACTCACTATGCGGCTATCTCCTCGTTGTCAAGGTAGGCGCAAGGGGGTGGCGTGTCAACTGACCGTTAGTCAGGTTGGGCACAGTGCCGTCGGCGTGGGGCTAGTGGATGACTGCAAGCAGTCTCCGCGCCTCGTCGGCGCGGTCCAGGAGAAAGCGCTGCACTCTGGCAGAGTGCTCCGTGAGTTCCTCGGTGGTCATTTCTCCAGCTGGACCGGTCCAGGAGCGCTGGTGCTCGTCGAGCACAAAACTCAGCATGCGACCTATGGAGCGCAGGCCAAAGCGCAGTGCTAAGCTCGCCGCGTAGCCAAAACGCACGGTTCTTGGATCACCCTGCCAGCCAGCGTCCCGCAATCCTCTCAGGTACCCGTCGAAGACACACTCGTCTAGTTCACCATCCTCGGTTCTGTCCACTCTTGCCCAATCGAGGATAAAAAAGATCAGTGGAGCAAGCTCGTGACCAAGTTCCGCAACTCCCGCCCCCTGCCAGTCGATCACCACGGTCTGTTCCGCTCCATTGGCATCGCGGCGGGCGAATAGGTTCGAGGGCGCGGCGTCGAGATGACCGAAGGTCTTGGGCAACTGATCGAGCGCATCCAGAAGAACCTCACGGTCCTCCCAGAGGCGGAGTAGGTCATCGGCACTGCTGCCCGGGAAGGCGTGTGGTAGCCGGGGGTGATCGAGGAGACTATGTAGTTGGGCAATGAGAGCAGCGCAGCTTGCCACCACCTCCCGTAGCCAGCCTCTACTGAGCCACGGCTCAGTGGGGAGGAGTCGGCTGACTAGGTAGGCACCGTTGAACTGGCCGAGGTGGCGAGCGGCCAGGCTATAGCGGTCCAAAGGCCACGGCTGGCCCACCTCGTCCACGACATCCTCTAGCCAAATCCAGAAACCGTACTTGTGCTCCTCAACACCGAAACAACGGGGCGCCACGATTCCTGTGGGGAGATCGGAGAGCCGTCCCGAGGCATTGGCCCGCGCCTCCCGCGTGCCATCAGGTCCATGCCCCACAACCTTCAGAACGAGCGACCAGGTGACAGCCTCACCTTTACTGCGACCCTGCCCGGCAGCACGGAATACGTTGCGTTTTTCGGCGGTCAAGGGACCGATCTTCCAATCGGTGACCTCGACCGCTTCGCTGTTGAGGAATTTCCGGACAAGGGGGTTTAGGGTCTCTCGGTCAATTGCTTGTAGCCCTGCCTCGATATCCACGATGCTCCTCGCTGTCATCCAGATAGCCGTCAGCATTGCTCCCTTGGCAGCAAGGTAGGCGCTGGGAGGTGGCGCGTCAACTGACCGTCAGTCAGGATGCCCCCCTGTGGTCCCCCCGCAGTGCGGGGGGACGGGTTACGCAAAGGTCTCCTATGCGGGAATGACCGGGAAAATGTCAATGGCGCGCCCTGTCGAGGCTTGCTGGTGGCAACGCCGGCGGCTACAATCTCACGGCATTGGCCGGCACTTTCTTCACCTGTTCAGAGGTGAGCGCCGCACCGGCGACTACGAATCCCCCACCCTACCGCAAGCAAGGGAGTCTATCTTCATGCCGTCTACGCATACCGTGACGTTCATTCCTGGTGATGGCACCGGGCCGGAGATCGCCGAGGCCACCCGTCGCGTGCTGGATGCCGCTGCCGACGTTGGTGGGTTCGCGTTCGATTGGGACGTGCAATACGCCGGTGCCGAGGTCGGCGAGCGCACCGGGGAGGTGCTGCCGGAGCACGTGCTCGAATCGATCCGCACCAACAAGGTCGCCATCAAAGGCCCGCTGACCACGCCGGTCGGCAAGGGCTTTCGGAGCGTCAACGTCGCGCTCCGCAAGGAGTTGGACCTCTACGCCTGCCTGCGTCCCTGTCGGACCTATGCCGGCGCGCCCTCGAAGTTCCCCGACTTCGACGTGGTGGTCGTCCGCGAGAATACGGAGGACCTGTACGCGGGAGTCGAGTTTGAGGAAGGCACGGACGAGGCAGCACGGCTGATCGAGTTCATCGGCGAGATTGGCGGTGGCACCATCCGGCCCGACTCGGGTATCAGCATCAAGCCGATCTCGATTAGCGGGACCGAGCGGATTGTGCGGTTTGCGCTGGACTATGCGCGGGCGAACGGACGCCAGAAGGTGACGGCGGTCCACAAGGCCAACATCATGAAGTTCTCCGACGGCCTCTACCTGGAGGTAGCCCGGCGCGTGGCCACGGAGTATCCCGACGTCGAGTTCGACGACTGGATCGTGGACATCATGACGCAGCTACTCATCACACGACCGCACGACTTCGACGTGCTGGTGCTGCCCAATCTGTACGGCGACGTAGTGTCGGACCTGTGTGCCGGGATCATCGGCGGCGTGGGGCTGGCGCCCGGCGCCAATATCGGCACCGAGGTCGCCGTGTTCGAGCCGACGCATGGGAGCGCACCGCGGTACGCCGGTCAGAACAAGGTCAACCCCATGGCGATGATCCTCTCTGGCGTCTTGATGCTGCATCACTTGGGCGAGACGGAGACGGCCGACCGGCTCGAACGAGCCGTGGCCGCGGTGATTGCCGAAGGGAAGAGCGTGACCTACGACCTCAAGGCCGACCGCAACGACCCCACGGCGGCCGGGACCTCTCAGGTGGGCGACGCCATCATCGCGGCGCTGCACGCGGGAGGCTAAGGGGGGCGAAGGAGTTACCCCCCTATGGTCCCCCCGCAGTGCGGGGGGACGGGTTGTTCCCTCCCCCGTCGCAACGGGGGAGGGCGAGGGTGGGGGCTATACCAGGACAGAAACCATGAAGATCCACGAGTATCAGGCGAAGGAGCTATTGCGACCCTACGGCCTGCCCATTCCCCCGGGTGAGGTGGCGAGCACGCCAGATGAAGCTGCCGCCATCGCGGCTCGCTTGGGAGGGCAGGTCGTCGTCAAGGCGCAGGTGCTGGTCGGTGGGCGAGGCAAGGCCGGGGGTGTCAAGCTGGCGGATACGCCCGCCGAGGCCCGCGAGAAGGCCGCCGCGATCCTGGGTATGGACATCAAGGGGAACCGGGTCGAGCAAGTGTTGGTGACGCAAGCGGTGGACATCGCGCGAGAAATCTATCTCGGCCTGGTGCTGGACCGCGCTACCCGGCGCGTGACCCTGATGGCCAGCAGCGAGGGCGGCGTGGACATCGAGGAAGTCGCTGCGACGGCACCGGAGAAGATTATCAAGGTCGGCGCCGATCCGCTGCTGGGGCTGCAAGACTTCCAGATGCGCCAGGCGGCCTTTGCGCTGGACCTGCCCGGTGGGCTGCTGCGGCCGTTTGGCGCCATCGCCCGCGGCCTCTACCAGGCGTTCATGGACTACGATTGCTCGCTCGCCGAGATCAACCCGCTGATCGTCAACACCAAGGGCGCGCTGCAAGCGATTGACGCCAAGATCAACCTGGACGACAACGCGCTCTATCGCCATGCCGACCTGGTGGAGCTACGCGATCCGCAGGAGGAAACCGCCGCGGAGCGGGAGGCGCGCGAGCACGGTCTGTCGTATGTCCAGCTCGACGGCACCATCGGCTGCTGCGTCAACGGCGCGGGGCTGGCGATGGCGACTATGGACCTCGTGCAGGCCGCCGGCGGTCAGCCGGCCAACTTCCTCGACATCGGCGGCGGCGCGCAGTCCGACCGCGTGATCGCGGCGCTGCGGATCATCCTGGCAGACGAGCGCGTGCGGGCCGTGCTGTTCAACATCTTCGGCGGGATTACGCGCTGCGATGAGGTCGCGCGCGGCATTGTTGCGGCACTCTCCAGCCTGCCGCGGCCGGTGCCGCTGACCGTGCGCTTGGTCGGCGTCAACGAGGCGGAAGGACATCAAATACTGCGTGCGGAGGGCATTACGGCCGTGACTTCGATGGCCGAGGCGGCTCGCGCGGTGGTGGAGGCGGCGCGATGAGCATTCTCGCCGATCAGGATACGCGGCTGCTGGTACAGGGCATTACCGGCCGCGAGGGATCGTTCCACACGCAGCAGATGATCGAGTATGGGACGCAGGTCGTGGCCGGCGTCACGCCCGGCCGCGGGGGGCAGGAGCATCTCGGAGTGCCGGTCTTCAACACGGTGCAGGCGGCGGTGCAAGCGACGGGCGCTACGGCGTCCTGCATCTTCGTTCCGGCGCCGTTCGGGGCCGACGCGATCCTGGAGGCGGCCGACGCCGGGCTGGACCCCATCGTGGCGATCACCGAGGGCATTCCGGTGCTGGACATGCTGCGCGTGTACCACACCGTCAGACAGCGCGGCGCCCGGCTGATCGGGCCGAACGGTCCGGGGCTGATTAGCCCCGGCCAAGCGAAGATCGGCATTATCCAGGGCGCTATCGTCACGCCGGGGCCGATTGGCTTGGTGTCACGTTCCGGCACACTGACCTATGAGGTCATTCAGCATCTCACGAACGCCGGCTTGGGCCAGAGCACCTGCGTCGGTATCGGCGGCGATCCGATTGTCGGTAGCTCCTTCATTGATATGCTGGCGCTCTTCGAGTCCGACCCGGCGACCGAGGGGATCGTGCTCATCGGCGAGATCGGCGGCGACGAGGAGGAGCAGGCGGCGGAGTACGCGCGGCAGCACGTCGGCAAGCCGGTGGTCAGCTTCATCGCCGGGCGGACGGCGCCCCCGGAGAAGCGGATGGGACACGCCGGCGCGATCATCTCCGGCGGCGCCGGCACCGCCGCCGGCAAGATCGAAGCGTTGCAAGCCGCAGGAATCCCGGTTGCCGAGTTGCCCTCGGACATCCCGCAGTTGCTCACCGACGCGCTGGGATAGCGTTCTCCGCCGAGCACTCACTCTGCTATGCTCGGCACAGGGAGCGCGTAAGCTATGCCGTCAACTGCGGTCCAGTCCCCACCTCGCCAGCAGACAGCGGCCTACCCGTTGCCTTATTGACTCGTTTGCGGGGGATAGCTGAACGGTGGCGGACAGTGCTGCAGGCCGAACGGGTGATTCTGTTCGGCTCAGTTGCGCGCGGCGAGGCAACTTCGGATAGCGATATTGACATCCTGGTCGTGGCCGCGACTGTCAAGCCGCTCTACCAACGTCTTGCGACCGCTCGCCGCAGCGTGCGCGACCTCCGATACAGCCTGCCTATTTCGCCACTCATGTTGACGCCGGAAGAGCCGCAGGAGCGGCTTGAGCGCCGCGACCCCTTCACCACGGAAATCATCGCCACCGGGATCGAATTGTGACCGCGAGTTCCCCGTCATTGCAGCGCAAGCCGCCGTCCAGGGGTATTTGTAGCCCCCCTATGGTCCCCCCGCTGCGGCGGGGGGACGGTGATGGGGACCGCTGCGGTGCTGGGGGCAGCATGTTCCCTCCCCCGTCGGGACGGGGGAGGGTTAGGGAGGGGGGCTACTCGGCGCTTTCCGCGTCGCGTTCCTCCTCCAAGGAGTCCGGGGTGATCTCGTCCACCGTGGCCAGCAAGTCCACCTTGGCTTGCACCATCTCGCGCGCCTTCCGCACGGTCTCTTCGTCCGGCGCGTCGTAGACGCAGTAGCACTTGCTCATATCGTCGGCCAGGAAGGTGGATTCCCACTTGCACTCGGGAATCTTGGGGTAGATGTCCAACGACTTCACCTTCTTGGCCATGTACTTGTCTTTGGTGAGGTCCTTGGGTAGGTTCCACTCCACCATGAACTTCGGCATACGACTCTCCTTCTGTGGGTAGGTATGGGGTGAGGTATAGCAGGTTGCTCGAAATTCAGCCAGTCTCAAGCACGCGCCGCTCCCCGATACACGCTGTCAGTAGGGCATCGGGATGGGCCGGGGGTTCTCCGGTGCGACGTAGATCGCGTCGGTCGGGCAGTACTCCTCGCAGATGAAGCACGACTGGCAATCTTCCTGGTAGGCGATATAGGCTTTCTTCCCCTTCTCCGGTCCCTGGAGGCGAAAGACATCAACCGGGCACACGCGCACGCACAGATTGCACCCGATACACAGCTTATCCGAGACGACTTCAACGGCCATAGATCGCGCTTCCTACCTTCTCAGCGGTTCATATGTGTCGCGGTGTCAGCCGGCGGCGGCCGGGAGCGGCATTGCCGGCGTCGGGGCGATGCCGCGGGCCGTGTAGGCCTCCAGCGGCACGGGCAGGCGCCGAAACTCCGGCGCCGCCCAGAGCGCCGGTTCGCTGGGGCTACCCTGCGGCGCGGCGACGAGCCACACCCGCCACCGCTCGTCGTCGCGGGCCGGAAAGTCCTCGCGGTAGTGCCAGCCGCGGCTCTCCTCGCGCACGAGCGCCGCGCGATACATCAGCTCGGTCGTAAAGCAGGTAGCGATTGTCTCGTGACACTTGACCAGCTCATGCCAGTCGGCGGCGTGGATTACCGGCAGCAGCCGGTCGCGCACGCGCTCGGTGGCCGCCAGCACGGCGCGCAGGCGGTCGCCGTGCCGGTAGATGTTCGCGTCCATGCCAATGACCTGCTCTTGCAGGCGCATGTAGATGCCATCGGGTGTGGCACCCGTGTTGCGCTGCTGCGGCGCTACCGCGGCAGCCACGGCCGCGGCGATGCTCGCCTCGTCGGGCGCCGGGGCGTCATGTTGTTCGGCGAACTGCGCGGCGGCAATGCCGGCCTGGGCACCGCTCACGCCGGCCCACGCCAGGTTCAAGAAGGTGATGCCGCTGCCGGCGCCGATCAGCGGACTGCGGCTCGCGGCGTCCCCGGCAGCGTAGAGGCCGGGCACGGTCGTCGCGCCGCTGCGGTCGAGCAAGCGCACGCCGGCGCTGGCCGAGACGGTGCCGTTGAAGCCGGGGAACCACTCGCGCGGCTCGTCGAACGCATCAATGCCGGTGCGCTCCATGCCGCGCCAGATCAGGGCAAAGTCCCGCTTCCACTGCTCGCGGACGGACGGCGGAATACCGGTGAGATCGAACCGGATCGGGCCGCGGCCGGCGCGTACTTCCCCGGCCATCGCGCGGGGGATGAGGTGCGTCGGCGCCGGGTCGCGCGGCGAGTAGCGATGGATGAACGTCTCGCCGTGCTTGTTGATGAACTTGCCGCCAATCGCCGCCAAGAGGCACTGCCCGTGCGTATCGGCGTGGCGATAGGTGGCCATGTAGCCGTTGCCGAACTCCATGCTCATCAACTCGGCGCCAACGTCCCACGCCAGCTTGTACGCCTCGCCGCAGACCATGTCGTGGCCGAAGTGCGTACCCCGCCAGCTACACCCGCCGGCCGCGAGCACGACCGCCTGGGCGCTGATGACCGTGACGCGCTCTTCCTGGCGGCGCAGGGCGACGGCGCCCACCAGCCGCCCGTCCTCGACCAGCAGGTTGGTCACGACCGTTTGGTCCAGCGTCTTGGCCTTACGCTTGCCGATAGCCACCTTCCGCATGAACTTCATCAGCTCGGCGCTATCGAAAGCTACCCGTGCAACGGTATGACGCCCGTGGACTTGGCCGCGGCGGCGGATGAGTTGCCCGTCCGCGTCCACCGGGATGGGGCCGCCCCAGGCTACGATCTCCCGCAGGCGCTCGTAGTTGTCGCAGACGACGAACTCGGCCCATTCGGGATCGAGCAGATAGTCGGCGTCCAGGGCCTCTTCGGCGATGAAGGTGTCCAGGTCGTCGTCCGGGGTGAGGCAGAGGACGACGGCCCCGGCGAACACGCTACATCCGCTGGCGCCGGCAAACCCCTTCTCTACGAGCAAGACCCGCTGCCCCTGCTCGCGTGCGCGGATCGCGGCCCAGAGGCCGGCCAGCCCACCGCCGATGACGAGTACGTCGGTCGTGAGGCGCTCCGTGCCATCCGCACCGACATCTCGCCGGCGCGGGCGTGGCGCTGCGGTGGGTCTTGACCGTCGAGACGGCGTGGTGTCGCTCATGCGTCGCGAATACCTAACGTCCAGGAGAAGCGGTAGCGCAGCCGCTGGATGATGGCGTCCAGCGTGTAGCCGATCACGCCGATAATCAAGATGATCGTCATCAGCTCGCCGTAGCTGAAGCGGTCACGAGTATCCAGGATGTAGTAGCCCAAGCCGTTGTTGACGCCGAGCATCTCGGCCGGCACCAGCACCAGCCACGCCACCCCGACCGCCAGCCGTAGGCCGGTGAGCACGTCGGGGATGATGGCCGGAATGACCACGCGCCGCAGCACCGCCCACTCATTTGCGCCGAGGGCGCGGGCCGCGCGAATCCACTGGCGATCTACGTGACTCACGCCGGTCGCGGTATTGATGAGAATGGGCCAGACCGCGGCGACGGCGAGTAGAAAGTAGATGGGCCGGTCGCCGACGCCGAAGAGCATGATCGCGACGGGCATCCACGCCAGCGGCGAGATCATGCGAATGAACTGAAACAGGGCTGACGTGCCCAACTCCAGCCGGCGCCAGTAGCCGATCATCAGCCCCACCGGCACGCCAATGGCAATAGCCAACGCCAAGCCGATACCCACGCGGAGTAGCGATGCCGTGATATGCGGCCACAGCACGCCAGTGCTCAGGAGCCGCACGGCGTCCGCGAAGGTGCGCTGGGGCAGAAAGGACTCCGCAATGGGGAAGCGCGTGGCCCAGATCGTCGCTCCGATGTGCCAGATGACCAGGCCGACCAACAGGCCGACGACGGGCCACATCCAACTGCCGGCCCGCTGCCTGACGGCCCGCAGCCAGCGGGGCGTGGGGCGCGCGACCGCCGCCGGCTCCTCAGCAGCGAGCGGTCGCGCCAACTCGTCGGTGGTTTCCGCCACCATTGCTCCTTCCCCGCGGCTCGACGGCGTGCTACGAGAGTGAGATGACCTCTTGGCGTTCGAAGGCTTGCTTGGGGTCCACGCCGAAGGCCTCCGGCCCGCCGGCCTTCTCGTAGGCATTCTTGACTAAATCATACTCGATTAAGTCATTTGCCGCGAAGTCGGGGTCTAGGGCGCCCAGGAACGACCGATCTCCCTGCACCATCGTCTGCTTCAACTGCGTGACCAGCTCCATCGTGTACGACGGGTACGGATACGGCTGGAAGCCGATCCGCCCGACGCCCCACTCGTCGTTGCGGATCGCGTTGGTGCCTTGCGGGCCGTAGGTGTCCAGGTCGTACTTGTTCATCGCCCGATTGATGACCGGTGTTTCGAGCGGCAGGTATCCCTTCCCGCCCTTCGAGAGCACGCCGGGTACCTGGGTCGTATTTTGGTGTGCCCACAACTGCGCGGCCACCAGCCCGTTGAGCACGCGCTGCGACCACTCCGGCCGCTCCTTGATGCTCTCCTCGTGCAGCACGGCCACGCAGCAGGCGTGGTCCCGCCACACGTCGCCGGTGAAGCGGATGATCTTGCCTTGGGCTTTCAGTTCGCCCGCGGCGTTGAACGGCTCGGCGACGATGTAGCCGTCAATGCCGCCGGTGCCCAAGGCGGTGGGCATGTCGGGGGGCGGCATGACGAACAGATTGACCTCGGACGGCTTCAGGGTGGCGCCCCGGTCCTTGGCGACGGCCGTCAGCCCGGCGTTGCGGAGCAGCATCTGGAGGACGACGTTGTGGATCGAGTACCAGAAGGGGACGGCGATCTGCTTGCCGGCCAAGTCCTCGATGTCGTTGATGCCCTCCCCCGCGACGGTGAGCGCGGAACCGTTCGTATGGTCCCACGCGACTACCTTCACCTGCTGCTGCAAGCTGTAGCGCATCCAGACGGTCATCGGCATGAGGAAGTGCGCCAGATTGACACTGCCCGCGAAGAAGGCTTCCGCCAGCGCGTTCCAGCCGCGGAAGAGCGTCGGCTGCTCTACCGTCAGGCCCTCGGCCTTGAAGAAGTCGTTGGCGTGGCCGATGAGCAGCGGCGTCGCGTCGGTGATGGGGAGATAGCCGATCTTGACGGGTGTCTCCAGTTCGCTGCTGATGGGGGCCGACTGGGCCGGTGCTGCGGGGGCGGACTCCTCCTCGGTCGGGCCGCAGGCGGCCAGCAGCGGCCCTAGGAGGGCGCCCGCAAACGCCAACCCGACGGTACGGATGTGACCGCGGCGCGTGAGATGCGGTAGCGGGTGATCCTGTGAGTGCTCGGCTCGCTCCATGATTCCTGTCTCCTTCACTGCGTCTTTGTGGTGGCCCCCCTATGGTCCCCCCGCTGTGCAGGGGGACAGTAGCTCCCTCCCCTGTAGCTTGCTACGGGGGAGGGATGGGGTGGGGGCCTGTCCCTGTGCTCTTAGATGCTGTAGTGTCCTTCCTGGCGCACGGCCAGCCCGAACTCCCGATAGACGTGATCGCGCAGGCGCAGCAGCGTCGGGTCGTTGCGGTCACGGGGACGGGCGATGGGCACCGGGACGATCTCCCTGATCCGGCCGGGTCGGGGGGTGAGGATCGCTACGCGGTCGCCGAGGTAGAGCGCCTCGTCAATGTCGTGCGTGACAAAGATCGCGGTCATCCCGCGCTGCTTGACGATCCGCACCAACTCATCCTGCATTGTCATGCGGGTGAAGGCGTCGAGCGCATTGAACGGCTCGTCCAAGAGCAAAATTTCCGGCTCGTTGACGAGCGCCCGCGCAATGGCCACCCGCTGCGCCATGCCGCCCGATAGCTCGTGGGGCCGCGCACCCTCGAACCCTTCCAAGCCGACGAGCGCCAGGAGATCGCGCACGGCCCGGTCCTTGACGCGGCCGTCCATGCCGGTACTCCGTGCTTCGAGACCGAAGCGGACGTTCCGGTACACGTCGAGCCAGGGAAATAGGGCATACTGCTGGAAGACGAGGCCCCGGCGGTGGCTGGGGCCGTCCACGGGCCGGCCGTCTACGGTCAGCGAGCCGGCACTCAGCTCCTCCAACCCGGCGATGATGTGGAGCAGCGTAGACTTGCCACAGCCGCTCCGACCGAGTAGGCAGAGTAGCTCGCCCTCGGATACGGTGAGGGAGATGCCGTCGAAAGCCACGACCGCCCCGGCCTCGTCCGCACCGTTGCCGGGTGTCCCGGCCGGCGCAGTAGGCTGCATTGCCGCGGACTGCCCGTGCGCGGCGTACACCTTCGTGGCATCGGTCAGCTCGATCTTGCCGGCCGGGGGCGGAGCTTCGCGGGAATGCCCGACCGCCGGCGGCGCTTGGTACATACCTCGATGCTCTCCGTAGGGGCTTGGCCCCCTATACTCCGATTAGTTGATAAAGTTAGTCAACTTTACCGACAACCAAGATGGTAGCAAGCCGGCTACGGCGCTGTCAAGGCGGTGCGGTGCGGGCCTGCGGTTGTCGCTTGGGCAGGCTGCCCGTACAGATATCGAATGATTGCCCGGGGAACTTGGCCGCCCGCTGCATGTTTCTGCAGTAGACTCGACAGCAACCGGGAATGGAGCACCCACACGCTAGAGGGAGGCAAGCATGGCACGAGCGGTTTGGAGAAGCGCATAGTGGTTCGTGCGACAACCATGGAAGTTGTGGCCCATCGTGGCGTTGCCGATCATGCGCCCGAGAATACGCTGCCGGCCTTCCTCCGAGCAGTTGCCGTCGGCGCAGACGCCGTAGAGCTTGACGTGCGGCTCACGCGCGACCGGGTGCCGGTGGTGTACCACTACTACTATCTCGATGAGATCACCACGCTCCATGGTCCAATCTATGACTACACGCTGGACCAGCTGCAAGCCGCTCGGTTTCTCTCCACTGGCGACAGCACCGAGGCGGCGAGCACCGACGACTGGCGAATTCCCACGCTGACCGAGGTACTGGATGTCATCGGTGGGAAGATCGGATTGGAGATCGAAATCAAAGGGCCGGATCCGGAGGCGCCTGGCATCGTGGCCGAGGTCCTCGCGCGGTACCGGCAGCTGTGGGATGGGATCGAGGTCACGTCGTTTGAGCCAATGATCCTGCGGGACATGCAGCAGCGGTGCCCAGGCTTGACCACCGACCTGCTCCTGCCGCAGTCCCCGGATTGGATGCGACAGGACGTGCTGGCGTATGAGGCCATCCAGCGCGGCCGCCTGGCCGGAGCTAAGGCGGTGCATCTGCAGGCCACGAAGCTCTCTCCGGCAGTGGTCTCGGCTATCTGCGCGCACGGGTTTGACATCCATGTCTGGGATGTGAACGACGACGCGACGCTCGCTCACATGCTCGACCTGGGCATCAGGCGAGTCTGTACCGACAACGCCCCACAGATCGTCATCGCAGCACGCCGGATGACCTCAGCAACACCAAGCTCCTGACCATCCGGTGGCGTTTTCGGACACCCTTGTTGCTGCGCTGACCAAAAGGCGGCCGCTCCGGAGGCCGGTTGCACCTTGACTGGCTAGGGGGGCGGTGCTACCATCAATTTGAGGTGTTCGCTGCTTCGCCTATGCCTGGTTGGCGTGGGCTGGGAGAGCGGCGTGAGGGACGCGCGAGGGAGTCTGCATAGTTATGGTAGCCACAGAACCGCTCGTAGCCGAGCCGACGGTGATGCTCACCGCCGAGGCGACTGGTGAGCTACGGCGTATTGTGACCGAGGAAGGCGATCCGGACCTGGGGTTGCGCGTGTTCGTCAGCCCGGGGGGCTGCTCCGGGCTATCGTATGGCATGAGCCTCGAAGACCGGTCCGATGACGGCGACGAAGTGATCAAGCAAGACGGGCTGACGGTCTTCGTAGACGAGTTCACGGCCAACTTCATTCGCGGGGCGCAGATTGACTACGTGAAGGGGCTGATGGGGGCCGGCTTCACGGTCCACAACCCCAATGCCGTCAAGGCGTGCGCGTGCGGATCGTCATTCGACACCGGCGGCAACGCCGAGACCGCGCAGAAGTGCGCCGACTAGCCCGCTCGTTTTCACACGCACACACCGGCCCACCGCGCGTCCACGTGCGGCCCGGCATGGCCGGCAGCGCGGCGGGGGCACGAAATCCGCTGTGGTCGTAGCACCGACGGGGTGTGGCTCAGCTTGGTAGAGCGCCTGGTTTGGGGCCAGGAGGTCCCCGGTTCGAATCCGGGCACCCCGACCACTCTTCCCCCAGAAGGGAGCGCTGGCCTTCAGCGCGCCGCCCCGGCCCCTTGTGCCAGCAAGGTCACAAGCCACTGATTGAGGCTGACTCCCTCCCGCTCTGCCTGCTGCGCGAGACGCTCGTGCAAGGAACTGGCCATCCGCACGATCACCTTGCCGCTATAGGTGCGCTCCGGGAAGGGGTCCGGGATAGGGGCACCATCGAGGAGCGCCGTCTCCAACCACGCTGCCATTGCTTCGGGTACATTGGCGAGGGCTTCGGCCTCGGTCAGTCCATCAGTCATGCAGCCGGGTAGCTCCATCACCTCCACGAGGAACCCCTCCACTGCATTGCCGGAGACCACCTTGTGATAGGGCTGTTGCAGATACTTTTCCACCTCGACAGCAACTTCGGGTGGGATGGAAAGTCTGGGCTTGCTCTCGCGCATCCGCCTCACTCCTTGCAACGCTGCAACGCCTGCCGTACATAGACCGCGCTCACGTGCCGGCGGCGGAACGGAACCACGAACCGCTCGCCCGCGCGGGTGAAGACCTCATGGCTCCCCTTCCCATGACGGTGCTCCCAACCATAGGCTTCCAGCAATTGCTTGATCTCGCGGAACCGCACCGCGTTGGGCCGTTGGGCAATCCGCTCGCGCAGCCGCTGCCGATCCATGTCTCAGTAGTAGCATATAGGACACTACTTTTCCAAGTGCAACGGCAGGGTGACAGGAACCATCCAGGAAGCGTCGCGGACTCCCGCCATTGCCAAGCAGGGGAAAAGCGAAGCTCAAGCGGAGCCGGAGGGTGAGGAGTGGCCCGCGCTAGTGGCTCAGGTCGCGGAGCGGCGCGATCTCCTCTTCTGTCCCGGCAACCACGAGCACGTCGCCGGCTACCAACTTTCTCGTCCCAGGGGGATGGGGGGCAAACAGACCTTCTCCAGCCGGCTTGAGGGCGATCACGGCCGGCCCCTGGTGTTCTGGCGCAATCCGCGCTTGCATCTCGGCAATGGTGAGCGTACACAGCGGGGAGGTCGGGGCCATCTCCACTTGCTCCGTGAAGAAGGGCAAGTCATCGCCGTAGAGCACGGAGTCGATGTACTCGGCCACCACCGGGCGCGTAAGCAGCGTGGCGAGCTTCCGCCCACCGACTGCCGTAGGCGCCAGCACGTAGTTGGCGCCGGCTCGATACAGCTTGCGCTCGGCGCTCGGCTCTTCCGCACGGGCGGCGATGACGAGGTCCGAGTTCAGGCCACGCGCCGTGAGCGTCACATAGATGTTGATGGCGTCGGTACTTGCGGCAGCGACCAAGCCGCGAGCGCGATCAATCCGCATTCGCTGGAGTACCGCGTCTTCGGTCGCGTCGCCGGCCAGATACGGCACGTTCCAGATCTGCAGATCATCCGCATGCCTTTTCTCGGGATCAACCACACCAAAGACCGCACCCTGTTGGTGCAGCGTCAGGGCGACCTGCCAACCTACTCGGCCCAGGCCGCAGATGATGTAGTGGTCGTGTAGGTCACTAAGCTCTCGTTCCAATTTGTTTTCTCCCCACAGGCGTGCCAGGGGGCCACTCGCCAACTCCGCCGCGACCGAGGCGACGATGAGGAACCCGGCACCGATCACTACAATGCTCCAAATGCGACCGGCCATTGTCAATGGGTGTACCTCTTGATAGCCGATGGTGAAGATAGTGATGATGGTCATATAGAAGGAGTCGAACCAAGACCACCCCTCGATGACCCGATAGCCGGTGGTTGCAGTCCCCACCCACGTTACAAGGATGAGCAAGGCCCACCGCAGGCGGCGTCCAAGCCGGAATAACACCTTGATCGCTATCATGAGTCCTCTGCGGGTACCGGCAAGCGCCACACCCCCCTACACGTAGCCGAAAAGCCGGTCGCATCAAGATACGTTGGACAATAGCACCACCCACTGATGGCGTCAATCCCCGCCGCAGTGGCCGAAATCACTGCCGTCGAGCCGAGGCATCGTGGCTATACGGCCCTTCCGGATCGCTCAAGCGCCATCGTCAGGGAGGAGGCCGAGTGCCCAGTCCACTGCCCGGTCGAAGAGGCGGATCGCCTCACCTGTGCTCAGGTGGAACGTATCGTGATTCCAGAACAAGAAGACGGTCCTGGCCTTTGCCGGTTGCCCATTCGCCAACTCGGCTCCCACCTCCGCCACCAGGAGCGCCGCGTCGTCACCGAACAGATGTTTTGCCAGCACTTGCACTCCTGGGCCGCTGGGACGGTGGGCAACATTGAACGTATCGGGCTGATACACCACCCGGAACTTCTGGTTAACAGGGATTCCTGCGGTGATTGGATGATCCGCGACCACAATCCGGATATACTGCCTGTGGCGCCTGCTACTCCCCCAGCCCCCCCAGCGTCCGAACTTGGTCGCATCCAGTAGTTGTGGCTCCCAGAAGATGAGCGGTGTCGCCGTCCGGACATAGCGCGCCGCCGCGTCGATCAGCCGCAGGCTGACACTAAGCAAGAGTAGGTCGTGGTCGGCGGCGACCTGCGCCGGATCATGCGGACTTTCTTCATAGGTTCCGACCACGGTGACGGTGGCGCCGCGTGCTTCCAGGTGCGCCACGACGGCGGCATCGCCCTCTGTAAGCTCCGCAGGGTGATGCACCAGTAGCGCAATCCGGGTGTTCGGTGGCAGTGGTGGCAGCGGCGCCAGAGCAGCCGCGGCCGCGAGCTGCGGGAGTTGCTGCTGGAGCGCCTGCGGGTCGCTGAGGTCGCGCAATCGCTGGGCATTGGTGTCCAGTGAAACCACGAATCGTTGCAGCGCTGCTTCCCACTGCGCCACTGCTGCTACCGGCTCCTGCTCCGGCAACCAGCGGGCCGCTTCCGCCGCCATGGCCGGGCGCAACTCGGCCGCCAGCGCGGCGAGCCGACGTTGCACGGACGTGGTGTCCAATGCCCCGGCGAGGTGCCGCTCGACCTCTGCCGTGAAGTAGGCTTGATACTGGGGATTGGCTAGGAGGTTGGCCAGAATCGGGATAAGGGAGCCACGCGCCTCATTGCCAGTCACGGCCCGGCGGGAGGGCAGCCCATACACACCCGGAGGCACATCGGCATCCCGCAGGAACAGCCGCCAGCGGGTATCAGTTCCACTGCGCCGGCGGGCCGCATACCAGTTGTGGCTGCCCCAAGCGGTATCTCCACTCCACAAGCGCAGAATGATGAAGGAGGTGAAGCTCTCGATATCGAGCAGCTGTACCGCCCGCTCGTACTCCGCTTCTGCACTCAAGTCCGTACCCCGCAGCCAGTCCACAAAGAGGTGCCAGCGATGCGAGCTACCGGCCGAGTGGGTATACCATTCACTGGTGCCGAAGTGCGTTTCCAGGAAGGTGTCGTCAACGTGCTCGGTGAGGTGGTACACCCCCCAGTAGGCCCCATTCAGGTACAGTGCTACCCAGCGGCCCCGGGCCGCTACCTGCCCCATCGCCCCATGCAAGTCCCGGGCCAACTGGTCTCGCACGTATACCGCATTCCCCACACACTGCGGCCCTTCGCCGCACTGCCAACTATCCTGGGACTCGGCCGGCAGCACCAGCCGGTCATACGTCTGCCCCGGTTGTAGCCCAAACAGCGGGTAGGCCAATTCGCGTGGCCCATGCTCCGTCCGAAAGTACAGCTCGAACGACCGCTTGCCTGATTCCGACCAGCCCGCCCCGCTGCGGATGCGGAGTCTCGCTGCCACACTGAAATCCAACTCACCTGCCGGCGACAGCCCTTGCACCGTCGCCGCGTCCCACAGATGATCCGGGTCCGTGACCAGTGACACGACCGGTAGGTCAGTGCGCTCACCCACCAGGTAGGTCGCCGTGGTTACGGCGCTCACCGGCACGCCGTCGCGCAGCGCCACCGCCCGTACCACCGTCGTCTCATCCACTTCCAAGGGTGCCGTGTACGCCGCGCCGCCCACCGTCGGATCGGATCCATCCAGTGTGTAGTACACCGCGCCGTCCGGTAGCGGCGCTTCCAGATGCACAGCCACCGGGCCGGTGAAGAGGCCACTGCCCGGTGTGATAACCACTGCCGGCACACCCGGCGCCGCTCGTAGACGATGCGGGGTCGTATTCGCCTCACCGGGCGTCGGAGTCGGAAATGCTACCCACCGGTCAGAACCGGGCAGTCGCCCCAGCGAGACATCCGCTTCCTGCTCATCGAAAGTGACTGCATCCACCACTTGGCCGTCCGGGCCGAACAAGCCCACGTAGCCGCCCACGCGGTTCAGCCCGATGTTCGCGTGCCAGCCATTCCCGGTTACCCGGTCTACGCCGGAAGCCCAGATCACCCGATAGGCTCCCGGCTGCAATGTCGTGACGGGCACGGGCCACTTGGTCGGCTGGGTGGGGTCGTCGGTCAGACTGTAGCCGAGGAGGGTGAGGGGGGTGTCCGTGGGGTTGTGCAACTCCAGCCAGTCGGAATAGGCACCCCGGTCATCGAACGCCGTGTGCGTATTCGCTACGAGCACCTCGTTGATGCGAACACCCGGCGGATCAGCCGGCAGGTCGGTCGGCGCCGGTGCCGCCAGCTGCGGGAGATGCAGCAGCAGCGCCTCCGGGTCGCTCAACTGGCGCAGCCGCTGGGCATCGGCGTCAAAGGTATCCGAGATTCGCTGTAGCTCCGCTTCCCATTGCGCCACCGGCACAGCCGCCTCATGCTCCGGTAGCCAGCGTGCCGCTTCAGCCGTCATTTCCGGTCGCAGCTCGGCGGCGAGCGCGTCGAGGCGTGCGCGCACGGAGGCGGTGTCCAGCGCTCCGGCCAGATGACGCTCGACCTGCGCGGCGAAATAGGTGCGATATTGCGCGTTTTGCAGCAGGCTGGCCAGCATCCCGCCAAGCCGACTCTTATCCAACACGACGCGCTCGAACGTATCCTCATCGCGCTCGAACGTCGACTCGGCATCCCAAACGATGAAGCGCCAGCGCGTGTCCGGCCCCTCCCGCGGGCGGGCCACGACCCAATTATTGTGTGGCCAGTCCGTGTTCCGTGCCCAGATGTTCAGTAGGTAGTATCCGGTGAAGTTCTCGATATCGAAATACTGCACTGCCTGCTCATATTGCGCCGCCCCGCGCAAGTCCGTCCCGGCCAGCCAGTCCGCAAACCGGTACCAGCGGCCCGCGCTCCCGGGGATCAACTCACCTGACTTCGAGTGGGCATACCACGTGCTGGCATCGAAATGCGAGGTCAGGAAGGTGTCGTCAACGCGCTCGGTGAGATTGTATAGCCCCCAATAGACCCCGTTCAGGTAGAGCGCCACCCAGCGTCCCCGCGGCGCCACTTGCTCCATTGCCGCGTGCAGGTCCCGCACCAACTGGTCCCGTAGAAACACCGCATACTCTCTGTAACAACCCGGTTTGTCCTCGCACGGCCAAAGCCAACCGTCATCCACTCCTGCCCGCAATACCAGCCGGTCATACGTCTGGCCCTGACCGGCCAAAGCCGCACGGATAGGGCCAGGTGTGGTGCGGCTTGGGCCAGTCACCGGCTCCGCCCCAAACAGCGGGTACGCCAGCTCCCGCGGCCCATACTCCCCCCGGAAGTACAGCCGGAAGGACCGCTTGGGCACACGCAGCCGGCTGATATTCCCATGGATGCGTAGTCCGGCTCTCACACTGAAGCCAAGCTCGCCTTCCGGCGACAGCCATTCCACTGCCACCGGCCGCTCCGAGTCCCGGCCACGCGCCTCTGCGTTGACGTGGATGCCCTGCTCCTCGTCCCATAGATGAGCCGGATCAGTCACCAGCGACAGCACCGGCAGACCGGTGCTCTCCCCTACCAAGTACGTCGCCGTGGTTACGGCACTCACCGGCACGCCGTCATCCAGCGCTACCGCTCGCAACACCGTCGTTTCCGCTATCTCCAAGGGCGCCGTGTACGCCGCGCCGCCCACCGTCGGATCGGACCCGTCCAGTGTGTAGTACACCGCGCTCTCCGGCACCGGTGCCTCCAGATGCACCGTCACCGAGCCGGCAAAGCGTCCACTACCCGGCGTGATCTCGACCGGCGGTGCGTCCGCTGGTACCAGTAGGCGGTGCCAGGTCGTATTCGCTGCCGCGGGAGTTGGGACTGAGAAGGCCACCCACTGCTCGGACACCGTCCCTAGCCGCCCCAGCGAGACATCCGCCTCCTGTGCTCCGAACGTCACCTCGTCCACCACCTGACCGTCCGGACCGAACACGCCGATGTACTCCCCGTCGCGGCGCAACCGGAAGCTCGTGTGCCAGCCTTCCGGCGTCACTTGGTCGAGGCCGGAGGCCCAGACCACCAGAAAGTCCCCCGGCGCCAGCGTGGCGGCGGGCAGGGACCACTTGGTCGGCACGGTAGGATCGTCGGAGAGGGTGTAGCCAGCGAGCGTGATGAGCCTGTCCGTCGGGTTGTGTAGCTCCAGCCAGTCGGAATAGCTGCCCCGGTCGTCGGCCACCGTGCTCGTATTCGCCGCCTGGAACTCGGTGATGAGGACACCGGGGGAGGCGGCTTGCACCGCCGGCAGGCTACTCGTCAGTCCGACCAGGAGCAGCCCTAGCACCAGTACACGGCCAAGGGAGATCAATTGACGCAAAGAGACATCCTCGCTACCACGGCCGGCGGCTTCAGGAGTTTGACTATCACCAAGTCTAAAGGGAGGTATGCACCGCGTACTCAAGGGCCATCGCCCGAGGGGAGGCCGAGCACCCAATCCACCGCCCGATCAAAGAGCCGCACCGCCTCGCCCGTGCTCCGGTGAAACGTGTTGTGATACCAGTAGAGGAAGACCCTCCGGGCCGGCGCCGGCTGCCCGTTCACCAACTCGGCCCCCATCTCCGCCGCCAGGACCCCATAGTCACCACCAAACCGATGCATCACCAGCGCCTGGACCCCTGGCCCTTTGCGTGGCCAGGAGATACTGAACGTATCAGGTCGTCGCACCGCAAAGAGAGGCTGGTCCGTGGATAGCCCCGCAGTGATCGGATGATCAGTGGCTACAATCCGAACGTAGGTTTCGTGATCGCGCGTGCTACCCTGGCGCGCCAGTTTGGTCGGCTCCAGCAACTGCGGTCCCCAGAAGATGAGCGGCGTAGTGGTTTGAGCATAGCGCGCCGCTGTGTCGAGCACTCGGACACTGGAGTTGAGCAAGAGCAGATCGTGGCTGGCAGCGACCTGTGCCGGATCATGCGTGCTGCCTTCTTCAGTGCCGATCACGGTGACCGTTGCACCTCGCGCCTGCAGGTGCGCTACGATGGCAGCATCACCCTTCGTCAACTCGCTGGGGCGATGCACCAAGAGGGCAATCCGGGTGTCTGGAAGCAGTGACGGTGCCGGCGCTGGGGCCTCCGGAACCGGGAGCTGCGGGAGCAACGGCCGCAGCGTCGCCGGGTCGCTCAACCGGCGCAGCCGCTGGGCGTTGGCACCCAGCGCATCCGAAATCCGTTGCAGGGCCGCTTCCCACTGCGTCACCGCTGCCGCTGGCTCCTGCTCAGGCCACCAGCGGACCGCTTCCGGCGCCATGTCCGGGCGCAGTTCGGCGGCGAGCACGGTAAGACGCCGCCGCACGGACTCGGTGGCCAATACCCCGGCGAGGTGCCGCTCGGCCTGGGCGGTGAAGTAGGTTTGATACTGGGGACTGGCCAGCAGGCTGGCCAGAAAACTCTGCACCACATTGCTAATCACTACCGGGCGGAAGGGAGCTTCCCCGGTGACATCGGGGATCCCACCCAAGTCAAAGGCCGCCTCGGTGTCCCACATGAAGAGCCGCCACCGGGTATCAGGCCCACTCCGGCTGCGGGCGGCATACCAGTCGCCGCCCTCCCAATGAGGCCCTCCGGCCCACAACCAGAGGATGAGGGTGGCAGTGAAGTTCTCGATATCAAGCTGCTGCACAGCTTGCTCGTATGCAGACGCCGCGCTCAAGTTCGTACTGGTCAGCCAGTCCGCGAGCTCCTCCCACGCGGCGTGCTCATCCGGGTACCCCTCAGTGGCAGCATCCACCAACTCCCAGTCGTCATAGCCAAAGTGTGTGGACAAGAAGGCATCGTCAATACGCTCGGTCAGGTTGTATAGCCCCCAATACACCCCGTTCAGGTAGAGCGCCACCCAGCGCCCGCGGGCTGCCACCTGGCCCATCGCCTCGTGCAGCTCCCGGACCAATTGATCCCGCACGTACACCGCCTCTTCCACACACCGCGATCCACCTCGACACTGCCAACTATCATCGGCTCCCGCCCGCAGCACCAGTCGGTCATACGTCTGGCCCTGACCGGCCAAAGCCGCACGGATAGGGCCAGGTGTGGTGCGGCTTGGGCCAGTCACCGGCTCCGCCCCAAACAGCGGGTACGCCAGCTCCCGCGGCCCATACTCCCCCCGGAAGTACAGCCGGAAAGACTGCTTGGTCGATTCCCTCCGGCTTCCGCCCCCATGGATGCGGAGCCCGGCTGACACGCTGAAGCCCAGTTCGCCTTCCGGTGATAACCATTCCACCGTCACCGGCCGCTCCCAGTCCCGGCCACGCTCCCTAGGGTTAGCGTCGATTCCTTTCGCCTCATCCCACAGGTGCGCCGGCTCCGTCACCAGCGACAGCACCGGCAGCCCAGTGTGCTCCCCCACCAGATAGGTCGCCGTGGTCACGGCACTCACCGGCACGTCCTCATCCAGCGCTACCGCTCGCAGCACCGTCGTCTCCGCTATCTCCAAGGGCGCCGTGTACGCCGCGCCGCCCACCGTCGGATCGGACCCGTCCAGCGTGTAGTACACCGCGCTCTCCGGCAGCGGTGACGCCAGTTGCACCATCACCGAGCCGGCAAAGCGCCCACCGCCCGGGATGACGAGCACAGGCGGCGCATCCGCCGCCGCTCGCGGGGTAGTCGCATTCGCCGCGCTGGGCGTCGGGTTCGGGAAGGACACCCATGCACCGGACACCGTCCCTAGCCGTCCCAGCGAGACATCCGTTTCTTGCGCTCCGAACGTCACCGCATCCACCAATTGCCCGCCCGGACCGAACAGGCCCACATACTCCCCGCCGCGGCTCAACCGGAAGCTCGTGTGCCAGCCTTCCGGGGTCACCTGGTCCATGCCGGAGGCCCAGACGACCAGAAAAGCACCCGGCGATAGCGTGGCGGCCGGCCAGGACCACTTGGCTGGCGCGGCGGGATCGTCGGTCAGGGTGTAGCCGGCGAGGGAGACGGGCGTATCTGTCGGGTTGTGCAACTCGATCCAGTCGGAGTAGCGGCCTTGGTCATCGGCTACCGTGCGCGTATTCGCCGCCAGCACCTCGGTGATGAGGATGCCCGGAGTGGCGTCCTGTGCAGCGGACCCGCCGGTGTTCAGCACGACCAGCAGTAACGCCAGCAGCAAGCCCCGACCCAGAGGAATCAACCGGCGCATAGCGACATCCTCGTTACGCGACCGTGGCCATTTCCAGGCTAGGAGTAATAGATGTCAACCTTTTCGACTCCTTCGATTTGGCCCAAGGACCGCAGGATTTGTGCCTGGCTCCCGTTCCGCGGGGTGGTGATGGTGAGGTAGACATTGAACTCGCCTTCATAGCTCCCGGCACTGACGATCTCGGGATCAGTGCCGGACGTCTCACGGATCGTGGCGACAATATCGGCGAGGAGGCGCTCATCCACGCCGGCCGGAGTCTTGGCACTGACGACGAGGCTGGACTGTTGGGCCGGCTGGAGCCAGCGCAGCACCAAGCGACTCTTGAGCAGGGTGTAGACTCCGACTGCCAGCAACAGCCCGACGGCAACAGCGAACTGGTAGATCGCGCAGGCCAAGCCGGTGGCAATCACCAGCAGGATGAAGGCGATGTCTTCGGACCGCTTGATCGGCGTGCGGAAACGGACAAACGAGAGCGCGCCGATCAAGCCCAACGAGAGCGGGATCGAAAACTGGATGACCCAGAAGATCGTCGTCACAGCCGGCGAGAGCAGCACAAAGCTGCGATACAGACTTTCGTTGACCACCTCACTGCCAGTGAAATAGCGCTGGTAGATCAAGGTATAGCCACCACCCAGCACCATACTCGCCAGCAGCACCAAAACAAACTCGAGGATCCCGCGCTGACCTACGCCGGCAACGGCGGAGCCGTCGAGCAAGCTCGTGAGGCTATTGATACCTTCCATCCCGGTCAACTTCTTCCAACAGCGAGGAGATGCCGTAGGCGTACTTCGAGAACGACGCCGGCTCCAGCGAAAACATCCTGAGGAAAGGCGCTTCCGGTACCGCTGCGGCCGACTTAATCTCGAAGATAGTATAGGGAAACGCCACCCGGCGCCGAATCCAGCCCGATAACCCCGGCATAGCCACGCAAGCGATGTTCTGGTCGAGACTATACCGTTCCTGGGCACGCTGGTTCACAAAGCGCAGGCGCTCACACGAAATCGCCAACGTCGGCCGTAGGCAGTGGCGCACGTGGGTTCGCAACACAGCCGCTGACGCGCCCGGCACGCTCCGAAGTCGGTCAAGCAAGCTACCAAAGTCGGCCATTGGGGAGAGCCGCGTCCCGGCAGCCTTCAGGAGAATCTTGGTCTTGTTGACCAGTGGGCCTTCCCGTCGCTTGATCTCGATACCGTAGTCGGCACCCACCCTGCTGGGGTTGAAGTATTGGCGAAAGCGGTATTTCATCTTGTTCAGCAGGCCGTCCCGTGATTCCCAATAGGAACTGAGGGCCAGATCGTCGTAGTAAGTCGTCGTGAGCTTGCTCTGCCAGTACGGCGAGCTACTCGGATAGACCCGCCGCAGAAACGCGGCGAGAGCCGGACCGGCCTCCACCGGCAGCACGAACTTGGTCTCGTAGTATGGCTGCCCAAATCCCTTTTTGTAGAGCAGGATCAACATGGCTCCATGGCCTTCTCACTCGTTCGCTCAGGTACCAGCATCAAGGGGGAGACTAAGCGCCCAATCCACCGCTCGGTCAAAGAGCCGGACCGCCTCGCCCGTGCTCCGGCGGAACGTGTCGTGATGCCCGAACCAGAAGACCATCCTGGCTCGCGCCGGCTGCCCATTGGCTAATCGGGCACCTACCTCCGCTACCATGAGCGCCGCGTCGTCACCGATCAGGTGTCTTGCCAACACCTGTACCCCGGGGCCGCTCGGCGGGTAGGCCACGCTGAACGTATCGGGCTGACGCACCACCTGCAACGGCTGGTCAGTGGACAGCCCCGTGGTGATCGGATGGTCCGCATCGGCAATACGGATATCGGTTTGCTCCGAGCGCGTGCCGCCCCATGGGGATAACGGTACGCGTGTCGATTCCAACAGCAGCGGCTCCCAGAAGATCACGGGCGTAGTCGCCTGGGTATAGGGCACTGCCCGGTCGAGCAGCCGGACACTGGAACTCACCAAGAGCAGATCGTGGCCGGCGGCAACCAGCGCCGGATTGTGCAGACTGTCCTCGTGGGACCCAACCACAGTGACCGTCACGCCCCGCGTCGCGAGGTGCGCTATGACGGCCGTGTCTCCTACCGTCAACTCCGCGGGATGATGCACCAAGAGGGCAATCCGGGTACCCGGTGGCAGTGGCGGCAGCGCCGCCGGGCTATCCGACACCGGGAGTTGCGGGAGCAGCGGCCGCAGCGTCTCTGGATCGCTCAACTGGCGCAGCCGCTGCTCACTGGCCGCCAGCGAGTCCGCAATCCGCTGCATGGTCGTTTCCCACTGCGCCACCAGCACCGCTGGCTCCCGATCCGGGAGCCAGCGGGCCGCTTCCGCCGCGATGGCCGGGCGCAGTTGCTCGACGAGCGTAGCAAGACGCTCCCGCACAGACTCAGTGGCCAACGGCCCGGCAAGATGGCGCTCAATCTGCTCGGTGAAGTAGGCTTGATACTGGGGACTGGCCATGAGACTGGCCAGGATCCGGGAGAACGAACCACCACTGTTAATCACTGCCTCAGTAGCAGCAATTCCGTCAATCAATCCAAAGGTTATCTCAGCATCCCACACGAACAGTCGCCACCGGACATCAGGACCATACTGCATCTGCGCTATATACGAGTTCCCGCTTCCCCAATCGGTATTTCCAGCCCAGAGCGCGAGGATGATGAAGGAGGTAAAGTTCTCGATATCGAGCTGCTGGACCGCCTGCTCATACTGCGTTGCCTCGCTCAAGTCCGTACTGGTAATCCAGTCGACAAACGCAGCCCAGGGGACATGCTCCTCAGTGTGCGGCAAGTCCCAGTAATCATGGTCGAAGTGCGTAGCCAGGAAAGATTCGTCAATGCGTTCGGTCAGGTTGTACAGTCCCCAGTAGGTCCCGTTCAGATACACCTCTACCCAGCGTCCCCGCGCCGCCACGTGCCCCATCGCTCCATGCAGGTCCCGCACCAACTGGTCCCGCACGTACACCACCTCCCCGAAAGAGCAGCTTTGTCCTTCATGGCACGACCAACGGCCGGTAGGTCCGGCCCGCAACACCAACTGGTCATAGGTCTGTCCCGGCTCCGCTCCGAACAGCGGATAGGCCAGCTGGCGCGGCCCATACCCCCCTCGGAAGTACAACCGGAACGACTGCTTGCTAGCAGTCCGGCTAGTATTCCCATGGATGCGTAACCCCGCTCCCACACTGAAGCCCGGCTCGCCTTCCGGCGCGAGCCACTGCACCGTCACCGGCCGCTCCCAGAACCGCCCTCGCTCCTCCGGGTGGGTGAAGATTCCCGTCGTCGCGTCCCACAGGTGGGCCGGCTCCGTCACCAGCGACACAACCGGGAGGCCGGTCCCCGCCCTCACGAGATACGTCGCCATGGTCACGGCACTCACCGGCACGCCGTCCTGCAGTGCCACTGCCCGCAGCACCGTCGTCTCCGTGACCGCCAGGGGTGCCATGTATTCGTGCCCATCCACGGTCGGATCGGATCCATCCAGCGAGTAGTACACGACGCTCTCTGGTACCGGCAACTCCAAATGCACCGTCACAGGACCGGAGAAGCGCCCAATGTCCGGCGTGATTAGCACTGGCGGTGGAAGATTTATCGCGCGCGCACCAGTCATATTCGCCGCGCCGGGAGTTGGGAGGGGGAAAGCCAACCATTGGTCAGACACCGTGTCCAGCCGTCCCAGCGAGACATCCGCCTCCTGTGTCCCGAATGTCACCGCGTCCACCACCTGTCCATCCGGACCGAACAAGCCGACGTACTCCCCGCCGCCGCTCAGACGGAAGTTCGTGTGCCAGCCGGCCGATGTCACCCGGTTGTCCCCGGAGGCCCATAACACCAGAAAGGCGCCGGGAGCCAGCGTCGTGAAGGGCAGCCGCCACTTGTCCGGCTGGTCGGGGTCATCAGTCAGGGTGTAGCTGGCGAGAGAGATGGGCGTGTCCGTGGGGTTATGCAACTCGATCCAGTCGGAGTAGCGGCCCCGGTCGTCAGTCACCGTGCGCGTATTCGCTGCCAGGACCTCGGTGATGAGGATGCCCGGCGCAGTGGCCTGTGCTCTTGGCGCGGCGGTAGTCAGCCCGACCAGGAGCAGTCCCAGCACCAGGGCACGGCCAAAGATGATCAACTGAGCTACCACGGCCGGCAGCTTCAGGAACTTCATCATCATCACGCACAGGGCGGGAAAGGCCCTCATCACTCACTCAAGCGCCATCACTAGGTGTGAGACCAAGCGCCCAATCCACCACCCGGTCAAAGAGCCGCATTGCGTTGGCCGTACTCTGGTGAAACGTGTCGTCATGCCCGAACCAGAAGACGGTCCGGGCCGCCGCCGGCTGCCCATTGGCTAATTCGGCGCCCGCCTCTGCTACCATGAGCGCCGCGTCGTCACCCGTCAAGTGTCTTGCCAGCACCTGTACCCCGGGGCCGCTCGGCGGGTAGGCCACACTGAACGTATCCGGCTGACGCACCACCCGTAACGGCTGGTCAGTGGACAGCCCCGTGGTGATCGGATGGTCCATGTCCACAATCCGAATGTCGGTTTGCTCCGAGCGCGTGCCACCCCACGGGGACAGCGATGCACCCACCGCCAGCAGCAGCGGCTCCCAGAAGATCACCGGCGTTGTCGCTTGAGCAAACTGTGCGGCTGTTTCGAGCACGCGGATGCTGGAACTGATCAGGAGCAGATCGTAGCCGGAGGCGACCAACACTGGATCAATAATAGCGGCGGGGACCAATGCCGGGTCAAGAGTGCTTTCATCGTGGGTACTGATCACGTTGACCGACGCGCCCCGCCTGGCGAGTCGCGTCGCTACGGCCGCATCGCCTTCCGATAACTCGTCAAGGTGATGCACCAGCAGGGCGATCCGGGTACCCGGTGGCAGCGGCGCTGGCAGCAGTGGCGGCAGGATCGGCGCCGGCACCGGAGTATCCGACACCGAGAGCTGCGGGAGCAACTGCCGGAATGTCTCTAGGTCACTCAACTGACGCAGTCGCTGCTCACTGGACTCCAGCGAATCCGAAATCCGTTGCATGGCCGCTTCCCACTGCGCCACCATTCCCGCCGGCTCCCGATCAGGCAGCCAACGAGCCGCTTCCGCCGCGATGGCCGGGCGCAACTCAGCGACGAGTGCGGCGATGCGGCTCCGCACGGATTCGGTGGCCAGCGCTCCGGCAAGATGCCGCTCAATCTGTGCAGTGAAGTAGGCTTGATACTGGGGACTGGCCAAGAGGCTGGTCAAGATCGGGATGAGTGGTCCATGCGCGCCACTGTTAATTACTACTTGACTGAAAGAAAAGTCCTCAATAGCATCAATTCCGTAAATCAAGCCAAAGGTCGCCTCAGCGTCCCACGCGAACAGTCGCCACCGCGCATCAGGCCCATACTGCATCCGTGCCACATACCAGTTGCCGCTCCCCCAATCGGTATCTCCAGCCCATAGCTCGAGGATGATGAAGGAGGTGAAGTTCTCGATATCGAGCTGTTGGGCCGCTTGCTCATACTGCGCTGCCGCGCTCAAGTCCGCACTGGTAATCCAGTCTACAAACGCATCCCACCCGCTATGCTCCTCACTGCGTAGCAAGTCCCAGGAATCATGGTCGAAGTGCGTGGCTAGGAAGGTCTCATCAATGCGCTCGGTCAGGTTGTACAACCCCCAGTAGGCCCCGTTCAGATACAACTCTACCCAGCGTCCCCGGGCCGCTACCTGTCCCATTGCCCCGTGCAACTCCCGGACCAACTGATCTCGCACGTACACCACATCCCCAAAAGAACAGCTTGGTCCTTCATGGCACGACCAACTGTCGTTGGCTCCTGCCCGCAACACCAGCCGGGCATACCGCTGCCCCAACTCAGTCCCAAACAGCGGGTACGCTAACTCGCGTGGCCCGTACTCCCCCCGGAAGTACAGCCGGAACGACTGCTTGGATGTGCGCCGGCTGATATTCCCATGGATGCGGAGGCCGGCTCCCACGCTGAAGCCCGGCTCGCCCTTCGGCGACAGCCACTCCACCGTCACCGGCCGCTCCCAGGCCCGCCCGCGTGCCTCCGCGTTGACGTAGATTCCCGTCGTCGCGTCCCACAGATGGGCTGGCTCCGTCACCAGCGACACCACCGGCAGGTCAGTGTTCTCACCGACCAAGTAGGTCGCCGTAGTTACGGCACTCACCGGTACGCCGTCGCGCAGCGCCACTGCCCGCAGCACCGTCGTTTCCGCTATTTCCAGGGGCGCCGTGTACGCCTGTCCCCCTAGTGTTGGATCAGATCCATCTAGGGTGTAGTACACCGTAGCTCTCCCGACCGGTGTCTCTAGCTGCACCGTCACGGGGGCGGCGAAGCGTCCACTACCCGGCCTAAGCAGCACCGGCAGTGCGTCTGCCGCTGCCTGCGGACGGGTAGTGTTTGCTGTCCAAGGAGTCGGGATTGGGAAGGTCACCCATCGGTCGGACACCGTTCCCAGCCGCCCGAGCGAGACATCCGTCTCTTGCTTCTCGAACGTCACCGCATCAACTACCTGCCCGTCCGGGCCGAACAAGCCGACGTACTCCCCACCGGCGTTCAGCCGGAAATTCGTGTGCCAGCCGGCCGATGTCACCCGGTTGTCCCCGGAGGCCCACACCACCAGGAAAGCCTCCGGCGCCAGGGTCGTGACAGGCAAGCGCCATTTGTCCGGCGCGGCGGGGTCATCAGTCAGGGTGTAGCCAGCGAGAGAGATGGGCCTGTCCGTCGGGTTGTGCAGCTCTAGCCAGTCGGAGTAGCGGCCCCGGTCGTCAGTCACCGTGCGCGTATTCGCTGCCAGGACCTCGGTGATGAGGATGCCCGGCGTGGCGTCCTCTGCCCCTGACATGCCGGGGGACAGCAGGACCAGGAACAGCCCCAGCAGCAGAGCACGACCAAGGGGGTTCATTATACGCACATTCATATCAACCGATCATGGGCTAGTCGCAGCCATGTATGGTGGGAGACAGACCAGCGCTTACCGGCGTGAAGTTAACGACGTACTCACAGGGGTAGTTAGCAATGATACCCGACCGGACATCACCGGACGAGCCATGATGCTGAACACGGCACTGGAGTCATCCCGGCGGTCTTGACAGCAAGCCGGCGGTGGCTACCCTATCATTGCAGCAACGCAAGGCGCTCCGAGCGCAGAGGAGATGAGGTATGGAACGACTGGCCAACAAGGTCGCGCTGGTGACCGGCGGCGCGCAGGGGCTTGGTGGCGCCACCGCGCGCCGGCTCGCCGAGGAGGGCGCCACCGTGCTCATCACCGATATTGATGATGCGGCTGCCGAGCGACGGGTAGCCAGCATCACAGCGGCCGGGGGCGTGGCCGCGGCCTTTCACGCCGACGTCGGAATTCACCAGGACGTTCAGGCAATGGTGGCGTACACCTTGGAGCGCTGGCAGCGGCTCGACATCCTCGTCAACAACGCCTATGCGGTCATTGACCCGGAGGGTACCGGCAGTGCGTTGGAGGTCAGTGCGGAAGGGTGGGATCGGGGCATGGCCGTGCTCACCAAGTCCATCTTCCTGGCGTCGAAGTACGCCATCCCGGCAATGCAGGAGGCCGGTGGCGGCAGCATCGTCAACATCTCCTCCGTGCATGGCTTGCTCATGGCCCCGGGCCACATGGTCTATGAGGCCGGCAAGGCGGCCGTGATCGGGCTGACGCGGCAACTGGCCACAGAGTTTGGTCCCTGGAATATTCGCGTGAACGCGATCTGCCCCGGACATATGGTGACCGGCCGGATTCAGGAGCGCATGTGGGATGAGAACCCCAGCGGACGACGGTTCTTCGAGCAGCAGTATCCCCTGCGCCGCTGCGGCCGGCCCGTGGACATTGCCAACACGGTCGTCTTCCTCTGCTCGGATGAGGCCGCCTTCATCACCGGCCACGCGCTGGTAGTTGACGGTGGGTTGAGCATCCAGCTCCAAGAGAACCTGAGCGTCCGCCTGGGCCAGTACCTCCGGGAGCATCCCGACACGCAGTTTCCCTACTAGCCTGGCCCACGGCGGGCAAAAAAAGCAAGGGCCCTGGCAACGCCCTATGGCCCCACTCGCTCTCGCCAGCAGTATCGTCGGCGCTACGGCTCAACGGGCAGCCGCGCGGCACTGGCCGGCGGACGACGCAGCCGCTTGACGGCAGCAACCCAGGTCGGACTAATCAACAACGTCAACGCGATCACCGCGACGGTCGTCTGATAGGCGAAGCCCATGATCAGTTGCGCTTGCAACCCGACGGCAGCGAGTACCAGGCTGAACTCGCCGATCTGCGACAGCAACGCTCCGGCGTACAGGCTCTCGCGCCAGTCATCACCCAGCATCCGCATAATCAGGGTGCTGATGGGGGTATTAATCAGGAACACCGCGCCGACCAAGAGCAGGATCACCTGCCAGTTGTCGCGGGCAAAGGTGAGGTCAATGGACATACCAATCGAGACGAAGAAAAGGGCGACGAATACGATATAGAACGGCTCCATGCTCTTGGTGACCCAGTGCTCCTCGGGCGTAGCGGCAATCAGGATGCCGGCGACAAACGCGCCAATAGCGACCGACAAACCTAGTAAGCCGATGGTGAAAGCGAGGCCAAAGCAGACGATCAAGGCAGCGAAGACCTGTAGCTCGTGGTCTGCCCGCAAAAGACGCGCAAATGGCAGGTGGAATTCGCCGCGCCTGGTCACCCACGTGAGCAGCGCGATCAGGAGCACACCGCCGAGGACCTGGAGGCCGACTGCCGATGCAGTGGGGGACTTCCCACCCAAGAAGTCCAGCGTGATTAGCATGGGGATTAAGGCGAGGTCCTGGATCAGCAGTACGCCGGTCACGTCGCGGCCGACCCGGGTATCCATCTCATCCCAGTCGCGGAGCATCTTGAGCACGACGGCCGTACTGTTGAGGCTAAGCACGAACCCGAGTAGGATGATGCGCTCCGTCGGCCAATCCAGGCGGCTGCCGATCAGCCACGCGCAGCCGATGCCCACCATGGCCTTGAGCAACATCCCGAATAGCGGTGCCTGCCAGCGCTCCAATAGGCGCGGCAGCGAGATTTCCATGCCGACAAAGAAGAGCAGCAGCACCACGCCCATTTCACCCAAGCGGATGATTACGTTGGTGTCGCTGACCAGCCCTAGTCCCTGTGGGCCGATCACCACGCCGGCGATCAGATAAGCAACCGCCGCCGGCTGTCGCAGCCCCCGCAGCACGAGGCCCAAGATCAGGATCGTAAATACGATACCGACGACGACGGGCATCGCCGGATCCATATGCATCGGGTTGCTCCATCAGCCGCATGGTGCGGACGAGGATATGGTTGCAAACAGCCGGTCGGCACTGGAGGCCGACACGCCGCCGCGCGCGCCTCCCGCCACGTGTGGAGAGAGGGTGGGAGGTGAGGCACTACAACTAGCAACGGAAGACAAAAAGAAATGGCCCTGGCAACGACCTATTGTCCCACTCGCTCTCGCTAGCAGTATCGTCGGCGCTGAGGCAGTTCACTACCGTGTTCGGGATGGGAACGGGTGGGGCAGCCTCGCTAGAGTCACCAAGACCATCTCAAGATAGCCACGCATGAGGCCCCGGCCTTCCGGGCGGAAAGCCGGGCGAAGAAGAGCGAGTGACCTGCGGAGTTCAGATCCAAAAATGCCGATCGAGGCATCGTATTGAGACGGCGTCGTCCAGGAGGATGGCTCCCCTACACCGGTCGCCCGGCTTCCAGGTACCACCTCACACCTCCTCATCTCGGAGGGGACTCTCCCGCGCACCGTTACCGGCGCGCGGCGGGACGGGTCATCTTGGGGGCGGTTTCGCACTTAGATGCTGTCAGCGCTTCTCCGGTCCTGACGTAGCTACCCAGCGGTGGACTTGGCAGCCCAACTGGCACACTAGCGGTCAGTCGGCCCCGGTCCTCTCGTACTAGGGGTCGCTCCCCGCACCCGTCCGGCGCCCGCAGCGGATAGAGACCGAACTGTCTCACGACGTTCTGAACCCAGCTCGCGTGCCGCTTTAATGGGCGAACAGCCCAACCCTTGGGACCTGCTCCAGCCCCAGGATGCGACGAGCCGACATCGAGGTGCCAAACACTGCCGTCGCTATGAACGCTTGGGCAATATTAGCCTGTTATCCCCGGGGTAGCTTATATCCGATAATCTACGCCCCTGCCACTTGGAGACGTAGGGTCACTAGGCCCTGGTTTCCCATCTGTTCGGCGTGTCTGCCTCACAGTCAAGCCCCCTTGTGCCCTTACACTCACGAGCGCGGTTTCCCTGCGCGCTGAGGGGACCATTGGGCGCCTCCGTTACACTTTAGGAGGCAACCGCCCCAGTTAAACTCCCCACCTGGCACTGTCCCGGGCACACTATCCCATCGGGGTGTACACCGGTTAGACCTAAGCGACGTTCAGAGTGGTATTTCACTGCTGCCTCCCCCACCCCCACGAGGATGGGTTCCCAGGCTCCCACCTATGCTACGCAAAACGTAACTCGAGCCCATGCCAAGCTAGAGTAAAGCTCCACGGGGTCTTTTTGTCCTGCTGCGGGTCGTCCGAATCTGCACGGACACTTCAATTTCGCCGGGGTCTCGGCCGAGACAGTGCTCAAGTCGTTACGCCATTCGTGCGGGTCGGAACTTACCCGACAAGGAATTTCGCTACCTTAGGACCGTTAGAGTTACGGCCGCCGTTCACCGGGGCTTCGGTTCAGGGCAGAAAACCCCTCCCCTTAACCTTCCGGCACTGGGCAGGCGTCAGCCCCCATACTTCCCCTTACGGGTTTGCGGAGACCTGTGTTTTTGTTAAACAGTCGCTTGAGCCGCTGCGCTGCGCCTCGCGGCTCCTCCGGGCGCATGTCCCTTCAAAGCCACGAGGACCCCTTCTTGCGAACGTACGGGGTCAATTTGCCGAGTTCCTTAGCCGAGACTCTCCCGAACGCCTGGGGGTCTTACTCCCCTGCCTACCTGTGTCGGTTTGCGGTACGGACACGATGTGACTCGCTAGAGGCTTTTCTTGCCGGTACGGCGTACCACGAATTGGTTTTGGGTTGCCCCGCCACCTTTCCATCACCTCTCACGGATAACAGGGTGTCGGATTTGCCTGACACCCCCCGCTACCGGTTTGGACGGCTATGGCCAGCAAACCGCTCGTGGGAGCCCGCCGGGTCCCCTCATCGCTCAAATGTCGCACCGTGGGACGGGAATATCAACCCGTTGTCCATCGCCTTCGCTGTCACCTGCGCGGCAGCTAAGACTTAGGCCCGCCTAACCCGGAGCGGATTGGCCTTCCTCCGGAAACCTTAGGCTTTCGGCGCGTCCGGTTCACACAGACGTTATCGCTACTCATGCCGGCATTCGCACTGCACCCCGCTCCACGACGGCTCACGCCGTCGCTTCACTGCCGCACGCGGAGGACGCGCTGGCCCTCCGGAGATGCACGCTCCCCTACCGCCCCAGCAGTATGCTGCTGAGACCCCGGGCTTCGGTGTCTGACTTAGCCCCGTTACATTGTCGGCGCCAGGCTACTCGACCAGTGAGCTGTTACGCTTTCGTTCGAGGATGGCTGCTTCTAAGCCAACCTCCTGGCTGTCTACGCATCCCGACCGCCTTTGCCACTTCAGTCAGAACTTGGGGACCTTAGCCGCGGGTCTGGGCTGTTTCCCTCTCGACGATGGAGCTTAGCCCCCACCGTCTCACTCTGCTCGCAAGAGCTGACGACGTTCGCGGTTTAGCGGTGTTTGGTAAGCGCTGTGCTCCCGCACACTACCAGAGCCTTACCGCCGCCAGCAGACCGAGCAGGCTGAACCTCAATCCATTTCGGGGAGAACCAGCTATCTCCGAGTTCGATTGGCATTTCACCTCTACCCACAGCTTATCCACCCAATTTGTAACTTGAGTTGGTGCGGGCGTCCAGTCCGTGTCACCGGACCTTCCCCCTAGCCATGGGTAGCTCACTCGGTTTCGGGTCGGCCCTACGCGACCGGGTCCTTCTCGAAAGAAGGACGGGCGCCCTCTTCGGACTCGCTTTCGCTCCGGCTCCCCCGCATTTCCGTGCAGGTTAACCAAGCCACGCCAGGCCACTCGCCGGCTCATACTTCAAGAGGCACACGATCAGGGAGCACACCGCGTGTTACCAAGCGCCATTCGCGCCGAAGCGCGGCCGACGCCCTATGGGAGCACGAAGTGCGATTCCCCTCTCGCTGACTGTAAGCATGTGGTTTCAGTGTACTCTTTCACTCCCCTCGCCGGGGTACTTTTCACCGTTCCCTCACGGTACTCTGCGCTATCGGTGGGTGATGGTATTGAGCCTTGGAGGGTGGGCCCCCCAGTTTCCCGCAGGGTTTCACGTGTCCCGCGGTACTCGGGTAGTAGCAGCAGAAGAGCACGCGCACTTTCCTACGGGGTTCTCACCCTCTCGGACCGGCCTTTCCAGGCCGTTCGGTCCACGCTCGTGCATACCTTCCGAGGCAGCGGCCGCCGCCTCCCTGCTACACCCACAACCCCGCCGGATCCATCGGCCGGCCGACCATGATCGGATCCGCGGTTTGGGCTCTCCCCCGTTCGCTCGCCACTACTTGGGGGATCTCATACGGTTGATTTCTTTTCCTCGGGGTACTGAGATGTTTCAGTTCCCCCGGTTCCCCCAGCCGGCACAACCATAGGCTGCACCGACCGTGCTCCGATATGACTCGAAGCGGGTTTCCCCATTCGGGCATCTGTGGATCAACGCTTGCTGACAGCTCCCCACAGCCTTTCGCGGCCTACCACGCCCTTCATCGGCCATCACCCCCGAGGCATCCACCACACGCTCTTATCCCGTCTCAGGATGTTCTCGATCGGCAATTTTGAAGCTGAACCCGTATTGCAGATTCTCGCTCTTCTTCAGTTGTGAAGGTGCGCCCGGTGGCGTTCCCGCCACCACGGAGAGATAACCGCGCTGGCCGTATCCCAGCCAAGCCCATTCATCTCTCGGCAAAAAGCTACTATACCGCGCCGGGCCGGAATGTGTCAAGCGGCCCACCAAGAATCGGCCGGCGGTACTATCCGCCTTTCCCTGGCCTACAGTACTATCTGGCCTTCAAGCGCCGGGGTTGGTTGTGACCGCCGCGCCGCGCCCGGCGGCGGCGCGCAGGGCCGCCAGCGCCGCCGCCGGATCGGCCGCGCCAAACACCGAGGTCCCGGCGACGAGGTAGGTAGCACCAGCCGCCGTTGCCGCCGCCGCCGTGTGGCTATCTATGCCCCCGTCAACACCGATGATCAGCGGCGCCGGCTGCGCGGCCGCCTGCCGCGCCAACTCGCGGACCTTGGGCAGCAGCTCGGCTCGGAAGGGCTGACCGCTATAGCCCGGCTCGACAGTCATTACCAACACCATATCCAGGGCATCCCACAGCCCGGTGAGGAGCTGCGCCGGGGTGAGCGGCCGCAGGGCCACCCCGGCGCGGGCGCCGCCGGCGCGGATCATGGCCAGCACGCGCCGCAGCGAGTCCGGCTCCGGCGTGGCTTCGAGATGCACCGTTATCAGGCCGGCCCCCGCCTCAATCATCGGCTCAATGTGCCGGTCGGGGTTGAGCACCATCAAATGCACGTCGAGCGGCAGCGGCGTGCGGGCACGGATCGCCGCGACCATTTGCCGGCCAAAAGTCAGCTCAGGCACAAAGTGGCCATCCATCACATCTATGTGGATGGCGTCGGCCCCTCCGTCGGTCACGACCTCTACGGCCGTCCCCAGTGCGGTCCAATCCGCCGCCAGCAGCGACAGGCCGATGGGGATGGATGGGGAAGCGGAAACTTCACCAGTGTCGGAATAGCTCACGGGTTGTGCTCCTGTACGAGCGGCTGCCGCCGCACGGTAGTTTGCAGTTGGCCACACGCCGCCTGAATATCGCGGCCCATCTCGCGGCGAATTGTCGCGATGAGACCGGCTTGGCGCAGCGTCCGATGGAACGTCTGCACCGCCTCGTCCGACGAGGGCGCATACGGCAGCTCGGCCACCGGGTTCATCGGGATAAGGTTGATATGGCAGTCGAGGCCCCGCACCAACTCGACCAACGCCCGCGCCAACGCGGGCGAATCGTTCACCCCGGCCAGCAGCGTATACTCGAACGTAACCCGCCGGCCCGTCTGTGCCTGGTACGCCCGGCACGCCGCGAGCAGGTCTTCCACCGGGTAGCGGCGATTGAGAGGCACCAGCTCGTCGCGGACAGCGTTGGTCGGGGCGTGCAGTGAGACTGCCAAGCGCACCGGCCATGGCTCGTCGGCCAGCCGCGCGATCCCTGGCAGCCAGCCCGAGGTCGAGATCGTCAGCCGCGGGGGGCCTAGTCCGGCGCCGAGCGGATCGCACAGCCGCGCGACCGCTTCCAGACAGGCCGCGTAGTTCAGCAGCGGCTCGCCCATCCCCATGAAGACCACGTTACGCACGACCGGCGGGCGCTGGCGCGTGCGGCGCAGGAAGTGGAGCGCCTGGTCAATGATCTCGGCGGCGGTCAGATTGCGCGTCAGACCCATCAGCCCCGTGGCACAGAACGAGCATTGAAGCGCGCAGCCCACCTGCGTACTCACGCAGACCGTGCTGCGGTCGGCGCCGGTGCCGTCGCTGCGCCGGTGGTACTGCATCAGCACCGTCTCGATCAGGGCGCCGTCGGCCAAACGCAGTACCGCTTTGACGGTGTCCCCGTCGGCCGAGGCGACTTGCGTGACGACCTCGGCCGCGCTGAAAGCGTAGGTCTCGGCCAGCCACGTCCGCAGTGCTTGGGGGACGTTGAGCATCGGCGCGAAGTCGGTGATCGCGCTGCGGTAGACCCAGCGCACCACCTGCTCGGTGCGGAACGGCCGCTCGCCGCGCGAGGCCAAGACCTCCTGCAACGCGGCCCAAGACAGGCCGGTGATCGGGGGATTGGGGCGCCCGGTTGCGGCCGCGGCAACGTGCTCGGTCGGGGGCGCTGCTGCGAGCGTAGCCATCGGATGCGGTCTCAGTCGGTCAAGGCTGGCACACAGCCTGGCCCCCACCCTACCCCTCCCCCGTCGCAACGGGGAAGGGCGTTGCCCGTCCCCCCCGCAGTGCGGGGGCCGTCGGGGGGACAGCACCTACTCGTCGCTGCGTCCCATCAGGATGAAGAGGAAGTAGAGCAGCGTCGAGAGCGCCTGGGCCAGCGCCGCCACGTAGGTCAGCGCAGCGGCGTTGAGTACCGCCTTGGCCTGACCGCGCTCCTCGGAAGTCACCAAGCCATTGTTCGAGAGGAGCTGGAGGGCGCGGTTGCTGGCGTTGAACTCTACCGGCAGCGTGACCAGCGCAAAAATGGCCGCAGTGCTGAAGAACGCTACGCCCAGCCACGCAAGCTGCGGAATGATGAACAGACCCACGAAGAACAAGATGTAGCCCAAAGTGCTGCCGATGTTGACGACCGGCACCAACCCGGCCCGCCACCGCAGCGGCGCGTAGTTCTGGGCATCTTGCACCGCATGACCGACCTCGTGTGCGACCACGCCCACCGCCGCGACCGAGTAGTTGTCGTAGTTGGAGTCGGAAAGCCGCAGCACCTTGCTACTGGGGTCGTAATGGTCACTGAGGTCACCCGGCACCCGCTCGATTTGGACGTGATAGAGACCCTGGGAATCGAGCAAACGGCGGGCAACGTCAATGCCCGGTCGGCCAGCATAACTGGCGACTTCCGCATACTTCGCATAGGTACTCTTGACCTTATACGATGCATAGAACGCCAGCAGCAGCGCTGGACCGGCAAAGACAAAGTACATCGGGTCAAAGAAGAACATGCTAATACCCTCCTGCCATAGCCTCCTACAATCCTAGTATAGCAGCCGTGCGGCCCACCCCCTGCCCCAACAAACACCCCCTCTCCACCATGGCGGAGAGGGGGCTTGGGGATGAGGAGCGACACCCTACGCCGCGACTGCGATGCGGTGCGGGCGCTGATGCTGCGCCTTGGGCAGGGTGAGGCGCAGCATACCGTCCGCCAAGTGCGCCTGCACCTCGTCGGCGTCCACTTCACCCGGCAGCCGCCAGGCAAAGTGGAAATCGCCGGACTGCACGCCCCACCACAGCCGCGTGGCCTGCTCCGGCACAGTCACCGTGCGCTGGCCCTTGATCGTCACCACGTCCTCGTGGATCGAGACCTCCAGGTCATCGGCCGGCACGCCCGGGAGCGGCACCTGTAGCTCGTAGCCCTCGGCCGTCTCGTAGAGGCTGGCAGCCGGATAGCTGCCCGCTGCCGCCCGACCATGCCACGGCCGTGGCATGAAGCTCCCGTCGCGGAACGGTCGGTCGGACAGCCCACCGAAGGGGCGCGCCACTACAAACGGGTCATACCGCACTATCGTCGCCATCGCTCGTACCTCCTTAGCGGGACTACCGCGTCCCGCCACCTCGTAGTGTATGGTTGCCACCCGTCATCGTGGTGACAGTAGAGAGCATAACATCTTATTTTCAATCTGTCAAGATAAGTGAGTGTATCATTATCAATTATCGGCGAGGCTGTGCCGCCAGCCGGCGGCACAGCTTGCCAAGTCCCGCCGTCGCAGCGGTACACTCGTGAGGCTATGCCGCGAGCGACGCCCGCACTCGCCGGTCCACCAGTACGACCTAGCACAGAGAGGAGCCACCGATGAAGCTGTCCTGTCAGGAGCACTTAGTCCCCGGCGACACGTTCGCCGACCGCTTGGCCAACCTAGCAGCATGGGGCTACGAGGGCGTGGAGTTGACCGGCGGCGACGGTCGCCTGCTCGCTCGCGAGGACGAGATCAAGTCGGACTTGGCCGATAGTCCGATCCAAGCGAGCACGATCTGCGGCGGCCAAACCAACCAGTTCATCCACCGCGATCAGGCCAACCGCGACGCCTCGGTACGGCAGTTGCGCGCGGCACTCCGCCTGACCGCCGCGGTCGGGGCTATCGGCTGTATCATGGTGCCGCTGTTCAATCGCGACCCGCGGGTGCTCAGTCTCGAACCCTACGCCACCACCGAGCAGCTCCAACGCGACCTGCTGGTGACGTTGCTGCGCCCCCTGGCACAGGAGGCGGCCGATCTGGGCGTGTGCATCCTGATCGAGCCGCTGGTCCGCTACGAATCTAACTTCCCCCAGGACTTGGCCGAGGCCGCTGCGATCTGCGATGAGGTGGACAGCCCCGGCCTGAAGCTGATGGCCGACTTCTTTCATATGAACGTCGAGGAAGCCGACATCGCAGCCAGCCTCACGGCCGCCGCGCGGCACGTCCGCCACATCCACCTCGCCGACAGCAACCGCCAGGTCCCCGGGCGCGGGCATACCGATTTCGTCAGCGGCTTCCGGGCGCTCCGCGCCATGGGCTACGAGGGCTACGGCGCCCTAGAGTGCAGTCTCGCCGAGCCGCGCGACCAAACGCTCCAGGAGACCGCCCACTACCTCCGGCGCTGCCTCGAGCAAGCGGCCTAGTGCCGCTCGGGCGTGCCGTTGGCGGGTCCCGGTTGACCGTCCAGCAGCCAGGCCAAATTGAAGCGCACCAGGCTGATCTTTTCGAGGTCTCTGCGCTTACCATTGCTGTAGAGGCAGAGAATCGTCCCGTCGTCGGTCACGGCTAGGTCGGAGTACCGCGCCGGCCCCGGCTCGACCAGCCGCGAGATCGGCCACGTCCGACCCTCGTCGCGGCTCAGGTAGACGGTCATGTCCGATCCGCCCATGCGCGGGGCTGGCGTGTCCGTGGCCTGGGAACGGCTCGGCGGATGGGAATAGAGCAGGGTCGGCGGCTGCCCATCTGTGGAGCTGGTGTAGCGCACCAAGCCGGCGTCCACGCCCGGACCGGGCAGGTCTTCATGCTGTCCCAGCTCGGCAACGCTCTCGCCACCATCGGTGCTGCGGGCGTAATGCCGGTAGCCGGTGCGCCGGGTGTTCTTGCGATAACTGACGTAAATGTCGCCGGTTATCGTCTCCACGAGGCTGGCCTCATCGGAGCCATCGGGTAGGACGGCGCCGGTGCGCCAGCTTTCCCCGTGGTCGTCGCTGTAGAGCAGTCCCCCACGGATACCGGGCACCTGTCCCGGCTCGCCCTCCTTATAGAGGAAGGCCGGGATCACCAGCCGGCCCGCGTGTGCCCCCTTGGTCAGCTGGATGCCGTGGACGCCGTTATTCGACCAGCCCACCCAGCCATCGGCATTCGGCGCCGGCCGGACATGGACCGGTGCCGACCACGTGCGGCCTTCATCCGTGCTCTTGAGCAGCCAGAACTCGGCGCACCGCTCGCCGGAGCTGCGGAAGTAGTCGAGAATATCCACTATCTGCGCCGGTACCTTCCAGAACGCCAGGAACAGCGCCCCGGTGCTGCGGTCCTCGACGAGAGCACTGGGACAGCAATGGCTCGCCGGGTCCGCGTAGAGCACCTCCTGCCGGGACCAGGTCCGGCCGCCGTCCTCGCTCCGCGATAGCAAGATGTCCTTGGCAGTGCGACCGTCGCTGGTCGAGTCGTGCCGTCGCTGGCACACCGCAATCGCAGTGCCGTGGGCGGTGACGAGCAGGCCCGGAATATGCACCCCAAACCCGTCGAGGTCGTGGAACTGCTGATTCGTATGATCCACGACGACCTGCGCCTGTGCCAACCGTCGCTTTTGCTCGCGCGTCGCGTTGGCCGGGGTGATGAGCACCGTGTTGGGGTCACGGGTGCTGAGGAAGAACATCCCCACCATGCCCTCGGCACGCTCCCAGTGATAGTCGGGTGCTGCCAGCAACGAATCGCCCTGCCCGGGGAGGAACACGTCAGCCTTCTCGCAGTATGGTGTGCTCATCGTGCCCGCTCCTTCCTGGCCGGAAGCCGCTCCCCCAAGCCTCACCAGCCCCCTCAGGATCATTCTATAAGGAAGTGAAGGGGTTCCTCCCCTCCAGGAATGGATGGGAAACCATCACCGGCGATCTATTGCGGCTGGTGTTGGGCACGGTCAAGCGTGCATTGGCGGTTTCATCTACGACAGGAGCAGCAGGTCACGGACAGCCAGTTGAGGGCGCACGACTGCCAGGAAGCGATCCAGGATCTGGTCGGGTGCAAGTTCGGAGGTATCCAACCGCACTTTACGGCGAATCCACGACGCGGCGAACTCCGCCTCAAACTGTTGCTGCACCTCCTCGACATCGGCCGGCTGCACTACTGGATGGCGATGCGGCGCCGCCGCCATCCGCTCCCGGATCACTTCGGGACGAGCCGTAAGTAACACCAGGATGGCATCGGTCGGCAATTGCCTCTCAATCAGACGAGGATAGGTCACCTTCAGGCCAGGATAATAGTAACGGGGACCATAGATGACCTCTTCGATATGGAACCCAACCAGGATAATGTCATCATTAATATCCAGCACATGCACATGATACTGGACCTGAAACCGCTGGAAGCGTTCTTTGATGGCTGCGGGCAGAGCTAGCATGGCCTCTTGCTCTTCCTCGCCGTGCAGTTCATCGGGAATGGTGAAATGATCGTCCATATGAAAGCGCCGCCCCTGCTCCAGACCCCAGGTATGCAGGGCATCTGCCAGCGTGGTCTTGCCCGCGTACTCGCACCCGACCAAGATCAGTCGCATCGTCTTATCTTCTTTCCAGGCGGCCGCCACGGCTCCCCGCCGCCCGCCGTGATAGTGCCGCCGGCCTGACCCGCCGTCCACTTTGGCAACGCATCCAGCAGTACCGATCCGGGTCATCGTCCGGGCGCAGCGGCAGCAAGAGGCCACCGCGTTTGGCAAGGGTGCCGGCAGCAGCTTCATGGATAGCCGGTTGGAACCGCAGTGGGGGCAGCGCAGGTCGTGACGATACACCCGTTGAGCCATGGGCCGCCACCTCTACTTGGAGTTGCAAGGCCGCAATCCTACACATCATCATATGATGAGAATACAGTATATCAAATTACATATATCAAATATCCTTGACTCCCCCCCCCCGATTATGTACATTGGCGGCGTCCTCATCAGTCCTCACCAGCATGAAAGGAAGATGAGGGTGCAATGCGCCTGAAGGCTCGCCGGGCGCTGTCCACGTGGTGAGCCGCTCATGGCTTACCCCCACGGGCGAGCAGAGGAGGGGCCCCTAATGGCACGTGTAGTTCGTCGCACGTATCTCGGAGGTGCTGCCGCCGTCGTCGGCGGGCTTCTGGCCGCAGCCTGTGGCGAGGTGGAAATCCGCTACGTCCAAGGGCCGGCGGGGCCAACGGGGCCAGCGGGCGCGCAGGGTGAGCGTGGCGCGACCGGCGCGACCGGCGCTAAGGGTGCGACCGGGGCGGCGGGACAGTCGCAGACGGTCGTGCAGGAGAAGGTGGTCACTGTCGAGAAGCCGGTCGTCGTCGAGAAGGTGGTCGAGAAGGTGGTCGAGAGGGCATCGTCCAGGTTGGTGGCCTGGACCGGGCCAACCATCGGGAGCGTTGGTCGCGGCGCAGACTTGTGGGCCAAGCTCGATGCACTGTTCGCAGATATGCACCCCGAGATCCAGCTCACGCGGAGCCGACCGGCGCGCCCGGAGGGGAAGAGCAACGATGATGTGCTGATCGCTGCTGCTGCTGCCGGCATCGCACCGGATGTCTACTCAGTCAATGTGACCGCCTGGCAGCAGGCGCGATTGGTCGAGCTGGGACTGCCGCTGGCCCTGGACCGCTACTACTCGTCGATGCCCAATCTCAAGCGGATCTACCGCTGGATGAGGGAACAGGCGCGCTTCAACGGAAGGCTCTACGGCGTGCCGCACGAGATGGAGTTTATCGCCTTCTGGTACAACACGAAGGTGTTCGAGAAGCATGGGTTGGAGATTCCCTCGACGTGGGACGACCTCATCGCGGCCGCGCAGACGCTCCTGAACGCCAAGGTCATGCCGATTGCGGAGCAAGCGCATTGGAACTACGGGCACCTCTATAGCCTGACCCTGGCCGCCATCGGCGGCAAGGAGATTGTGGATGATATCGTCGCTGGCAACAAGCGGTGGGATAGCGCTGATCCGATCAAGGCGGCTGAGGTCATACTGGACCTGCAGCGTCGTGGCTACCTGCCTCCCAACCCCACTGATGAGGGCGATCCCAACTATCCGATGGGCGCCTCCTTCGTCTCGGGCAAAGTGGGGATGTGGGCTACCGGTACCTGGAGCGTTGGGTGGATGCAGCAGCAGGCGAACGAGTCGCAGGGGGAGTTCGCCTTCGAGTTCTCCGGGATGCCCTCACCCACTGGCACCCAGCCGCTCGAATCCAACCTGGCCGGGGGCTCGGGCGGCGGCCACAGCGTCTGGTCGCAGAGTCGGTTGCACGACGAGGCGGTGACCTTCCTTGATTTCCTGTTCGCCCCCGAGCCGCAGAAGGTCTGGATCGAGACCACGTTCCAGATTCCGCCCGTTCCGTTCCGGGTCGGGGACTACAACATCTCGCCAGGCCAGCGCAGGGCGCTCGAAATCATCCATGACGCGAGGGAAACGGGCTTCGGCTGGTCCTTGGACGTGATCTTGCCATCGAAGGTGCATGCGGCGTTCTGGCCCGGCGTGATGGGGGTGCTCAGGCAAGAGATCACCCCCAAAGAGATGATGGCCCGCATCCAGCAACTCTGGGAGGTACGTTAGGGCGGGAACTAGAGCGGGAGACAAAGGGCCGCTCAAGGCCCTCTAGCCGGAGGTTGCGAGCACCGGCCACCGCCCTAGACGTGGTGGCCGGTGCGTTTTCTCCTTCAATCCTGGCTCACTGCTCTCACTGACACACATGCATACCGTGATCTGGCAAAACACGCATTGACTCGCCTCAACAGGTCGCCTATTCGGGTGGTGAATGGAGGTGAGCACGACCGCGCGGCCGAGGTCGGTCAGGATGAGCAGGGGCCGACGGCACTGCGCTAGCCGGGGAGTTAGCCGCCTGCGGGCCGACTGGCGAAGGGAGTGGTGACACAGCCCGCACGCCGGAGCCGACCAGGATCAGGCCGGCCGGTAGGTCAGCAACGTCGAGCCATTGCGCGGCAGAGCGATGGGAAGGCCTTGGGTAGCCAGTTCGACACCGGTGTGCGCCGCGTACTGCTCCGCACTGTAAGGGTCAGTGAAGATATAGCGCTGTGAATCCCCCAGCCCGCGCAGCGCCACCCGCCGGACCCCATCGTCGGCCCGCAGTCGGAAGACGACAAGCAGCCCCTCACCTGTGGCTGGATCGTGGTACTGCCAGCCATCCCAGGCATCCAGGGAGGAGGGTAGCGGGAACAGGGGGTAGAAGTCACCCCACAGCAGATGGCGGGCCTGCTTGTAGACCTCGAAGTGCTTTCGCGCTCGTTCGCGGTGTCCCGGTGACCATTGAACCAGGTTGTCGCTCAGGCCGAAGGTGGCGCCGAAGCGGGACTGAAAGGCGCTATCGGGATAGTCTGCCTCGTCGTAGGGGATGGCACCCCACGGGTTACCTTCGCGACAAGGCCGGCGGATGTTCATTTCAAGCCAGTTGGCCGGCAGAAAGCGGCTCCCACCAGAGAGGTGGTTGCGGGAAATGTCTGTGTCCTGGGTATGGTCGCTGCTGAAACAGGAGTGCGCCCGGCGCAGGCAGCCCAGATCAGCGCGCCGCCCACCCGACGAGCAGGCGTCAATAAACAGCAGCGGGTAGCGTTCCCGTAGCCAGTCCAGCAAGGCATACAAGCCCTCAATGTGCCTGATCTGGCTGATCCCCCGGCGGTCAGGCCCATCGCGTATTTCCCAGTATAAGCGCGGATCCATGTTGAAGTCCCACCGGATCCAGCGGATGTCATGGGTTTCCAGCATATGCGTAAACATCCCTTGCATCCACTGGATCACTTCCGGGTTTCCAAAGTCAACCAACCCATGCGTGGCCATGGGCGCCCGCTGTTCGGGCGTGGCCATCGCCTTCAGGTGTTGATTGGCCTCGGTCGGCTCAATCCGCAGCACCCACTCGGGATGCTCGCGGGCCAGCGTCGAGGTGAGCGACGCTCGCTCCGGCTCGAACCAGAGACCGAAGTGCATCCCCTTGGAACGCACGTAGTCGGCGAACGCGGGAAGACCGGAGGGAAAGACAGCCGGGTCCACCTCCAGCCAGTTCCCGACCCCAGCCGAGAAGCCGCCTTCCGCCGGTGAACCTGGGGGCAACGAGGGATCGAGGTCACGGATGCCAACGAACCAGCCGGCGTCGATCTCGAAGTACTCGAGACCTAGCTCCGCTGCCACGTCTACCTGGGCACGCATGATGTCCTCGTCGAAGAGGTTTGTGAAATAGTGAAACTGGTGGTAGTAGGTGGGGGGCAGATGCCGCTCCTCACCAAGGCGCGGCACAAAGTGCTCCAGCAGGCAGCGGCGCAGCGCGTTTGCGCCCTGCTCACGGTCCCCCTCGTAGAAGCCGAGCAGCACAGGAGCAAAGGGGATTTCCTCGCCCTCCCGCAGCGTGAGGTCAATCCCCCAACTGCCACCGCGCATCAACGCCGTCTGGCCCTCGCGAGAGAACCGCACCTGCCAGTCACCCGACCACTCCAGGCCCCCGAAGATGCCGGACCGGTTGGCCTCGTCACTCACCAGGAACAAGGGGATGTGGCCCTGCGAGGAGCGGCCGTGGAAGCCCGAGTCGAGGCTCACCCCGCGTGGGTTATAACCGAGCACCGTGCGCTCAGAGACCGCATACGCCTGTGGCGGAAAGAAGTAGTGATTCACCCCACCGTTGAGGCCGCGCACTGTCGGCGCACCGATCACTCCCCAATCGAAGTCCAGCCTCAGGCTCTGGAGGTCGCGCACATGGGTTATCGGCCGTGTCCCCACGTTCTTCAGGGCGGCGGCCACGCGGAGCGCACCGGTACCACTCAGGGGTTGGTGTGTCACAGCGAGTTCGAGTGGCAGCTGCGGGTGGCGGTAGATAGCCCTTCGGCCACCGCCATCCAGGGCTGTCACCTCCGGTGGCAGCATGCCAGACATAACATCGTCGGGTGGTGCTCCCTCGGCACTAAACGCAATGCCTGGCCCCGGAGCCAGCGCCCGGCCGAAAGCGCCTGGCGCCGTACCGGGGAGAGCGTCACGCAGCGAAAACGCTTCCGTTGTCATTCCTCAAGCTCCCTTTTCTTGCGCCCGCCGCCGCAACATCGTCGGGTGAGCGGACAGTAGCAGTAGTCAGCTCTGGACGCCCGTACTACGGAGGTACCCTCTTATTGGTGTGGTGACGCCGTGCCACGGCACACGGCCAGCCTTATCACCGCGGGCGGCCATCGGCCCACACCGAACTGCCGCGTGCGCCGGCCCACTCCACGTAGCGGCGCAGATCGCCTCCCCACGTGCGTTCCCGCGCCCATACCCCGCCGTCCATAGCCTAGACAAATATACCGGAGCAGAGTAATATGGCGTTTACAAGCCCACAAAGATGCAGAGGCATCGTGCGGAGGAAGTGGGCCGGAGCCTCCCCATCCATCGGGGAGCGTCAGCACAAGGAGGGCACTGCAATGGCGAGAGTAATACGCCGAAGGTACTTGGGCGGGGCCGCTGCCCTAGTGGGCGGGCTATTGGCAACCGCCTGCGGTGAACCGACCGTGCGCTACGTCGGCCAGCCCCAGGCCGGCCCGGCCGGCCCGGCCGGCCCAGCGGGGGCAAAGGGGGAGACCGGCGCCCAAGGCGCTCAGGGCGCGCAGGGCGCCACCGGAGCTGCATCCAAGGCGGTCAGGATTTCCTTCCCCGACGGCTGGGCCAACTACACGATGGAGCAGCGGCTGCCGGTGTTCGAGCAGGAAAATCCCTCCATCGCCCCCATCTTCGAGCCAACCCCCGACTATCACTCGAAGCTGGCGGTGGTCTTTGCGGCCGATACCCCAGCCGACATTCACGTCTTTGAGGCCGACGACGCCGCGATGTACGCCTTCTGGGCTGCAAAGGGCGTGCTGACGCAGCTCGATTCCTACATCTCGCGGGATCAATACGATATGAGCGTGTTCTTCCCGCAGGTGCTGCACTCGCTCAAGATCGTGGACGGCAAGTATTGGGGATTCCCCTACATGGCGTTCATGGCCCGCTGCGGGCTGTTCTACAACATCGGCAAGTTCGAGGAGAAGGCCATCCCGCTGCCGACCGATGACTGGACCTACGACCAGATGCGGGAGACGGCCGAGAAGTTCACCGTCCGCCAAGGGTCCGATGTCGTGAACTGGGGTGGTGGCCGGAAGTTCGGCGGCGACCTGGCCCTCATGGCGGTCCTGCGGGCGTTCGGCGGGGACCTCTACAACGATGACGGCACCAAGACGCTCATCGGCATGAAAGAGTCCCAAGAGGCTATTACCTGGTGGTTCGACCGCCGCCTGAAGGATCAGGTCCTGGCAATAGACCTGGTTGACAATAAGCCGCTGCATCCACGCGCCGCAATGGAGCAAGGCCAGTCGGCCTTCGCCGTGGGCTACAACCCCGGCGACCGTCTCGCCGTGGCGAGCGCTATGAACCCGGCTGGCGCGCGCTGGGGGCTGGTGCTCGCGCCCAAGGGGCCGGGCGGCCGACGCGGTGGCGCCTTCTTCAACTCTCCGACGGGGATCGCCCGCGTCTCCAAGGTGCCGGATGAGGCCTGGGAGCTGCTGAAGTTCTTCGCCAACAAGGAGAGCGCCGTGGTGATGGGCACCGCCCCGCCAGGCGCGCGCAATGCCTCCCACATGGGGCCGCGCATGGATGCCTACGCCGACCCACGCTTCCTCGCGGCGCCGGGGATGCCGGATGGGGTGATGGAGGCCGTCGGTCGCTCCATGGCGTTGGACGAGCCGTTCTCCTTTGCTTCCAACTTCATGGCCTCGGCTATCGAGCAAGTCATCAACCCGGCACTGCTCAAGGCCCTGCGCCAAGAGGTCGCCTACGACACGGGCTTCTTCGAGAACATCTCGAATCAGATTCAGGCCATCATGGACAAGCCCCGCGAGACATCCTGATCGCCAGCAGGACTGTGTTCCCATGACGCGATGGCGACACACGTCGTGGAATGAGCGCGCCGGCCTCCCCGGGGGCCGGCGCGTGTTCTTTTCCTAAGAGGAGGGCAACACCATGAAACTGGGAATGAGCGGCCAAGACCTGTCGGAAGAGCGCCTGCGGTATATCAAGCAGCTGGGTAGCGATGGAATCTTCTTGGATGCCGGAATCTTGCCCGGCTACCGGGAGCGTGGCTACGCGACCGTGGATGAGCTGGCCGCCGCCAAGCAGACGGCCGCGGCCTACGAGCTGGAAATCCTGAACCTCCGCACCGATGCCACGGATACCGCGCCCATTCTCCAGGATCGGCCGGACCGCGACGCAGCGATAGAACGCATCTGCAACACGGTGCGGGCCGCCGGCGCGGTCGGTATCCCCACCGTGTTCTACAACCTCACGGTCTGGCGCAGCCTGGGTACCTCCTGGGGCAACTATTCCGGCGTGCCCGGCCCCGGCCCCGGCGATCTGGACAACGGCTCCGGTCCCGGCCGTTACCGCCGGCCCGTCGGGCGCGGGGGTGCAGTGCTCTTGACCCACAGCAGAGCACGTGCAGCCGATGACACGGCAAACTCGCCAGCGGAGGTCGTCGCCCCCTACGGGCAGATCAGCGCCGACGAGATGTGGGAGCGGGTGCAGTACTTCTACGAGCGCGTCATTCCCGTCGCCGAGGAAGCAGGCGTGAACGTGGGCGCGCATCCCGACGACCCGCCGGAACGGCACTATCGCGGCGTGGAGCAGATCCTCAACAACTTCGAGGGGCTGAAGCGGCTCACCGAGCTGGTGCCCAGCCCGCGCAGTGGGTTGCTGCTCTGCTTCGGCACCCTCCACGAGATGGGTGGCGATACGCTCGGCGCCATTGACTACTTCCTGGAACGCGAGAAGATCTTCAGCTGCCACTTCCGCAACCCGCGCGGCACCGTGCCGGGCGGCTACTACCAGGAGGACTTCCTCGACCGCGGCGACATTGACATGCTGGAGCTGATGCGCCTGCTCCACACGCACAACTACCAAGGCTCGGTGGACCCCGATCACGCGGTCGGGATCACCGGTGATGACGACGGGCGGATCGGGTTTGCCTGGGAGATGGGCTACATCATGGCGCTCAAAGCCGCCGCGGAGGCGAAGAGCTAGGCCGGCTATCGGGGCACTCGCCGGCGGTGCGCCTGCGTCGGCCGCAGGAAGAGTGCAGCCGCAGGAGAGGACTCAGGAACCTCAGTACGAAACAGGCTCCCAGCGCTTGCTCTCCATCGAGCGATAGGCCGCGTCAATGATGACGTTCACGGCGTAGCCATCGGCGAAGTCTTCGCGCGCCGGTACTCCGAGGCTGAGGCACTCCACGAAATGACGCAGCTCTTCGTGATAGCCGTAGACGCGGGCCTCGTCCGGGACCGGAAACACCCACCCGGCGTCTGCCTCTGCCTTCTCTAGCACGTAGCCGGCGCCCTCCAGCGTGAAGGCACGCACGGGTGTGCCGCGCGTCACATCGGTAAAGATCGCGCCCTTGGTTCCATACACTTCGTTGCGCAGGTCCAACCCGCCCCGGGCACTGAAAGCGACATCCGTGTAGGCGAGCTGTCCACCCTCGAAGCGGAGCAGCGCCAACGCGGTATCCTCCGCGTCCATCTTCTCACGATGCAAGAGACGATCACCCCAGGCCATCACCTCCACGACCGGCACCTCCTTGCCCACCAGATACCGCGCCGCCTCCACCGTGTGACTGCCCATGGTCAGCAGCACGCCGCCTCCGGCCGTCTCCCGGCGCCAGTTATAGGGGGAATGCGATCCACTGTGCGCCTCCCGCAGCCGCATGGTCAGGACATCACCGATGGCACCGTCAACGATCATCTGCCGCGCGTGCATCACGGCTGGACAAAAGACCTCCGTCTCGGCATAGCCGTGCCAGACGCCGGCTCGACGTACCGCGTCCAACATCTCCCGGGCCTCCGCGGCCGAGCGGCCCAGCGGCTTCGTGATGACCATCGCCTTGCCAGCTTCCGCTGCCGCGATTACGACATCACGGTGCAGATGATTGGGCAACCCAATCACAACCAGGTCAACATCGGCGCGTTGTAAGACATCGGCGATGCGCGTCGTGTGTGCCGGGATACCCCAGCGGCCGGCAAAGTCGCGGGCACGCTGGGCGGAGCGTGATTGGTTGACCACGACCTCTTGATTGGGCACGTCTCGTAGCCCCTGCATATAGAAGTTGGCTACGAATCCGCTACCGAGCATCCCGATTCGCACGGTCATAATCTGCCTTCCCTTTTCCGGGAGTGTCTGCGAGGCACCCCGGCACTACCCATGCTCCCCTGCATACACCCCCGGTAGCCTAGCACAGGCATCCGCTCGCTTTGGGGACTGGCACGAGGCTCAGAGTTCGTGACACCACCGCCCGAACACGTGCCCATGGCGTATGCTCTTTCATGATCTGCATCTGCCGCTGGTAGCTACATTGCCGGCAGCGTGCCAGGAGGGAAGCGATGGCCGACGAACGCATCAGGGTGGGGCTAGTAGGCTGCGGCGGTATCTCGAGCCTGTACACCAGCATCTATGCCGGGCTGGTGGACATCGCCCAGGTGGTCGCGGTGGCCGACCTGGTAGATGAGCTGGCCGAGCACCGGCGCCAAGTGCTGACCGACGCCTACGCTGCGGAAGCCCACACCGCCCGCGTCGCAGCCGCCGAGGCCCGCGACGCCGAGACGCGGGAGGCACAACAGCGTCGGGCCGAGGCGGCCGCAGCTGCCGCCGCGACGCCGATCAGGAAATACCACAGCCACGAGGAACTGCTCAGGGACGAAGAGGTCCAGGCGATGGTGCTGCTCACCGCCCCGTCGGTGCGCGGCGAACCGACGATAGCGGCGGCCGAGGCCGGGCGGCACATCTTCACCCAAGGACCGATGGCCCGCAGCGTGGCGGAGGCCGACGCGATGGTGGCTGCCGTTCGCAAGGCCGGCGTAAAGTTTCACTCCCAATGCGGTGCGCGCTACCCCCGCGGTATGGTCCTGGCGCGCCGGGCAGTGGCCAGCGGCAAGCTGGGCACGCTCGGCAGCGCCCGCGTCGAGCTGAACTGGTACCGTCCCCAAACCTACTACCGGCGCTGGACCGGTACATGGGAGGGAGAAGGCGGGGGCGCCGCCTTCCACCACGGTCGGTACATCATAGACCCCTTCCTATGGGTGATCGGCTCGCCCATCGTTGAGATCTTTGCCTACGCGGGGCCAATGCTGCGCCGGATCGAGCATGAGAGCCTGAGCCAAGCAGTGGTCCGCTTTGCCAACGGCGCCACCGGGAGTATCCACGCCTCCCTGCTCAACCATGAGCAGCCGCACACGCCGAAAGGCCGGATCGAGATTCTCGGCCACGATGCCTCCCTGCTGGTCGGGGAGGCATACTACAAAGGGCAGTTGGGCGGGGCCGTCCCCCGGTCCAACTACTGGCAAGCAGAGACCTCCTTCGGTTCCAACGACACGCCGTCCGCGGTGCAAGACCTCGAGGCACTGCGCGCGGAGGTGGCCGACGTACCGGAACAGGCGAGCGAGGAATACCAGAGCCGCCTCTTCCTGGAGAGCATCGCCAGCGGATCGGACCCGGTGGTCCCCATCGAGGTACCCCGCCATCACGTGGAGGTGGTACGGGCCATCTACAAGTCGGCCGAGGAGCACCGGCCGGTGACGCTGCCACTGGACAAGTGCGATCCTTTCTACAGCTTTGACGGCCGCCTCACCCACGGCGTCAAGCGACCGGACTAGGGCGGTCAGCGCGTCTGCTAACGTACTTGGGAGAGTGCCGCCGCACGGCGGCGCACCAGCGAGGGCCGGGCAGAGCAGGAGGAGCACTCATGGTCCAGACCACGCAGCCGGTACTGACGGAGAGCCAACGGCGCGCTGCCGAGGAGGACGGCTACTTTGTGGTCGAGGGGCTGGTTTCGCCGGCAGCGTGCCAGCGTTTTATTCAACGTCTTGACGACTACGCCCACACACGGCGGCCGGTTCCCACCGGGCTGGCAATCCAGCGCGAACCGCGTGTGGCGCGGGGTACGCTGCAAGCAGCGCCGGGTGAAGATGTACGCAAGATCAGCGGCGTAGCGCGTGGCGACGATTTGTTCGGCGCGTTGGTGGTCCAGCCGGAGATCGTGCGGATCATCCAGGAATTGACCAGCCCGAACGTGAAGCTGTTCCGCGCGGACGTGCTGATGAAGCCGGCCGGGGTCGGCTCGGCCAAGGGGATGCACCAAGACTCGCCCTACTGGCCCATCGAGCCGATGGCGCTCTGGTCGTGCTGGCTACCCTTTGACCCCTCGCTGCTGGAGAACGGCTGCATGACCGCTATCCCCGGCAGCCACAAGCGCGGCCCGCTGCCCCACGTTCGCGTGACCGACGACTACATTATTCCCGCGGAGCACTACGAACCCGACGACGTGGTCGCAATCCCGATGGAGCCGGGGAGCGGACTGTTCTTCCACAGCCTGCTGTTGCACGGCACGGCCGAGAATCGCTCGGCGCTGCCGCGGCGGGCGATCACGATGAGCTACATGGCCACCGAATCGCACTACACCGGCGAGTCCCCCCAGCCCGAGTACCTGCGTATCAGCGGCCTGGACGTTCCCGGCGGCGTCTAGCCACCCGCCCCGGCCCATCATTCCCGCGCACGCGGGAATCCACGTCCCCCTGCGTAGCGGGGGACAATAGGGAGGGCCAGTATCATGCTCCGCTCTGTGACAAACCAATGAGTACCCCTCCAGGAGCCAGTCAGCTACCGCGGCACAACTTGCACCGCGGCGGTCTGGCGGACGATCCGGCACGGCTGCGTCCCCACCCGACGCTCTTCGCGCGGATCGGCGGCCGGGCGGTCGTAGCACAGATCATTGACACCTTCTACGACCGCGTCCAGGCCGATCCGCTGCTGGGACCGCTGTTCAACCATTCCGAACGACACAACGTCGTCGCCCGCGACCGGCAGCGGCACTTCTTCGAGGAGTGGCTGGGCGGCGCCGCCCGCTACACAAACGACGAACCACGACCGCTCATGCAGGGATTGCAGCGCCGCCACTACCCCTTTCCCATCACGGCGCAGTCGGCCGGGCGCTGGCTGCACCACATGAGCGCGTCGCTGCGCGAGTGCGGGATCGGGCCGGACATCGTGAGCGAGATCATGAGCCGGCTGGCACCAATGGCCCGGTGCATGGTGAACGAAGAGGAACGGATGCCCAGCGGCGCTAATCCAATGCGGCAGCGGCAGACGCGGATAGCCACGGCCTGGAAGCTTGCCGCCCGCGGCGACCGGGACGGCTTGCGACCGCTGATCGAGCGCGACCCGGGCCTGGTGACGCTGCGCTCCATCGCCGGCCGCACCCTGTTGTGGGAGGCCACGCGGCGGGGACGCCGTTCGGTCGTCGAGCTCCTGGTGGAGCAGGGTGCGGATATCAACGCCCCCGGCTGCGACCAGATGTTCCACTTCCCCTACGCTCGCGCCGGTTCGACGCTGGTGATGATTACGCCCTACTGCCTCGCTATGTGGCGCGGGTACGACGACCTCGCCGCCTACCTCCTGGCCCACGGCGCGATCATAGACATCTACACCGCCGCCTTCCTGGGCGACGTCCCGCGCGTCACTGCGCTGCTGGACGCCAGCCCGGAGTTGGTGAACGCGGAGGACCCGGCCGAGGACTTCCTGCCCAGAACGCCGCTGCATCACGCCGTCAGTGGCGGTCAGTTGGCGGTGGCCGAGCTGCTGCTGGCGCGCGGCGCGGAGGTGGCGCGGCATAGTCGCTGGCTACTCACCTACGCCGCGGTGCGGAACCGTCTCGATCTCGTGCAGCAGCTGCTCGCGCACGGCGCCGACGCCCGCGAATCGCTCATTCTGGGACCGCTGGGCAGCGGCAAGGACCAAGCCATCGCCGACGCGCTCATCGCCCACGGCTTCGACCTCCAACGCCGGCCGATGGCCTTCGAGCATTCCCGCGCCGATACCGGCGGGGGGCCGGAGGTGGTGCGGGCACTGCTCGAATATGGTGCCGATTCTAACGCCCGTGGACCCGACGGCCGCGCCGCGCTCCACCTCGCCGCGCAGTCGGGCAACCTCGACCTGATTGCCGTCTTGCTTACATACGGCGCGGATGCGAATGTCGCGGACGAAGCCGGCACGACGCCGCTCATCGCGACCCTGCGGCGCAAGTCCCAGCAGCGAGCAGCGGCTATCGAAGCTCTGCTCGCCGGAGGTTCCGATCCAAACGTGCGGATGGGCAGCGAAACCCCGTTGCACAAGGTAGCACGGGACAACGACCACGCCATCGCCAAGCTGCTGCTCATCCACGGCGCCAACCCTGCGGCCCAAGACACCCGTGGGCGCACCCCACTCACGGTCGCCGCGCGCAAGGGCCACGCCGAGATAGTCGCGCTGCTGCGCCAGCACGCAGCCTAAACAGGCCGATCCAGCAGATGAACCCTAGCTAGGCATTGCGCCCGGAAGGAGGCCATATATGACCACAGCCCAGTCCATCCATGAGGCAGCAACACAGGGCGATCTAGCCACGGCCCAGGCGTTGCTGGCCGCCACACCAGCGTTAGCGAACACCAGAGATGAGCACGGCTGGGTGCCGCTCTTTCATGCCGGCCACTACGGCCACAAGCAGTTGGTCGAGCTTCTATTAGCGCATGGCGCCGACGCCACGATTGATCGCGGCCAAGTGCTGCACTACACCATGCAGCGGCGCCACAAGGACATCATGGAGCTATTGATCGAGCACGGCGCCTTCGATGCCTATGTCCGGCCACCCAATCAACGGATCCGGGGCCTATTCCTGGTCATCTTCCGAGCACAATCGGACCGCCTCGCGGCGATGCTCCAGCGCGACCCCGACCTGATTCATACGCACGGCCATGCCGGATGGACCCTGCTGCACTACGCCGCAGAACACGGGGACCTGTCCGTTGCCGAGGTGCTGTTGGCCCATGGCGGCGAGGCGCTTATCCAAGAGCACGATGAGGGCGGCGCCACGCCGTTGTGTCGGGCCGTAACATGGCTACACCTCGATGTCGTGAGGCTGTTACGGGCACACGGTGCAGAAATTGACGTGGACTGCTTCGGCAAAACGCCAGCGGAATGGCTGCAATGGTCCCTAGAGCAGCCCTGGCTCAAGGATGCTCGCCTGCGGGCCGAGATCAAGTCCCTGCTCCGCCCGGATGATGGCTGATCCACCGCCGGCAGCCTCCCCCTCTCCACAATGTGGAGATGAGGCCGGGGGGTGAGGCACACCACTGACCACTGGTAGTTGCTGGCCGGGCGCGCCGGCCGGTAGACTTACTGGCGAGGCCGCTGCCGATGAGCAGCGTTGGAGCCGGCGACCGCGCTTGATCGCACAGCGAACGGTCGGCAATCTAAGGAGAGAGTGCATCTTGCCAGTACGTATGCGTTTGACCCGCATGGGAAAGAAGAAGAAACCCCATTATCGCGTGGTCGTCGCCGATTCGCGCGCGCCCCGCGACGGCCGCTACCTGCAAGCGGTCGGCTACTACAGTCCGGTGGTCAAGGACCCCGAAACCGGCAAATCAACCGTGCAGATTGACCCCGAGCGGGCACGCGATTGGCTCCGCAAAGGCGCCCAGCCGACCGACCGGGTCCGCAAGCTACTGAAGATCGTCGGAGTTCTCGATGAGCACGACCGGATTACCGCCTCGCCGGACCCCGCCGCCGCGGCGGCCACCGCTGCGGAGTGAGGGGAACGTGCGGGAGTTGATCCTCTACATCGCCCGCTCGCTGGTGGACCACCCCGACTCGGTCGAGGTGCAGGAACGGAGAGTGCCACGCGCAGTCATCCTGGAGTTGCGCGTGCATCCTGATGACAAAGGCAAAGTCATCGGCAAGCAGGGGCGCATCGCCCGCGCGATCCGCACGCTCCTCGGCGTCCCGGCCAACCGCCAACATCAGCGCGTCATCCTCGAAATTGCCTGAGCGCACTGCAGTCCGTCGTGGCCCCCACCCTGACCATCCCCCGTCGCCACAGGGGAGGGAACCTGCCGTCCCCCTGCGGAGCGGGGGGGCCATAGGGGTGGCAGACGAACCGGCCGCCGGCTGGATCGCTATAGGGCGGATTATCGGCGCGTTCGGCGTTCGCGGGCAACTCAAGGTCGTCCCGACGGGAAACTCCCCGGAACGCTTCCGGCAACTGGAGCGGCTCTACGTCGGCGAATCCCATGATCGCTACGAGGTCGAGCAGTGCCAGGTGCGCCGCACCGATGCCCTGCTCAAGCTCAAAGGGATAGATACCCGCGAGGCAGCTGTAGCCCAGCGATACGTCTACGTGTACGTACCCGAATCCGAGGCGGTCGAGCTACCGCCCGGCGAATACTTCGTGCATCAGATCGTGGGCTTGCAGGTACACACTACCGCCGGAGAGCACCTAGGCTCGGTCGAAGAGGTCCTGAGCACTGGTGCGAACGACGTGTACGTCGTGCCCGGGCCACGCGGTGAAGTGCTCATCCCGGCCTTGAAGACGGTGATCCGCACGATAGACCTCGCCGCCGGACAGCTGATCGTCAAGCTTCCACCGGGGCTGCTCGCGACGGCCAAACAGCCCGCGATACGCCGGCGGCGGCGCCGGACCGGGAGGTGAGACGCCATGCGCGTAGACATCCTCACCCTCTTCCCCGACCTGTTCACCAGCGTGCTCGGCGCCGGCCGCATCCAGCGGGCTATCGAGAGCGGGGCGCTCACCGTCGCCGTACACAACATCCGCGACTGGACTACCGACCGCCACCGCGTCGTAGACGACTATCCCTACGGCGGTGGCGCGGGCATGGTGCTGAAACCAGAGCCGCTATTCGCCGCCATTGAAGCGGTGGGCGATCCGGCCGGGCACGTCATCCTGCTCACGCCGCAAGGAACGCCGCTGCGCCAGCCGCTCGCCGACGAGCTTGCCCAACGTCCGCACCTCGTTCTGGTCTGCGGTCACTATGAAGGGGTTGACGAGCGGGTACGGGAGCACGCCGTGGACCAGGAAATCTCCATCGGCGATTACGTGCTCAGTGGCGGGGAGCTTCCGGCGCTGGTGGTGCTCGATGCGGTCACGCGGCTGCTCCCCGGCGTACTGGGCAGCGCCGAATCACTCGACGAAGAATCGTTCCGCGCCGGCGTGCTGGAATACCCCCACTACACGCGCCCGGCCGAGTTTCGCGGCTGGCGCGTGCCGGACGTGCTGCTCAGTGGCCACCACGCCGCTATCGCCGCCTGGCGCCGCGAGCAAGCCCTAGCCCGCACCCGCGCCCGCCGTCCCGACCTCCTCCCAGCACCCGACGAGTCCACGCCCCCCAGCAACGACGATCAATAAGGGGATGTGAGTCCCGTCTGCCCACGTCAGTAAGAACCCGCCGGCACCATGGTCAGTCCCTAGGGCGGCGCTGCTCCCACACCTTCTTCGGTTGCGCTCCCAACCCCCACCCGATCACATAGTGGATAGCATAGTGGCGCCGGCGAGTGAGCAACTCGTCGAATTTCGGTAAGGCCCGGGACAGAACGGCTAGCTGGTACGCTGCCGACATACCGCCCTTACTAGGCAGACCTATCCAGAGCGTGCTTACGAGGTGCTGCTGCAGGGACTCCGCGTGCTGTGAGCGTGCCCGCATATCGAGCGTGACCCAGGCCCGGCCCTCTTGGGCACAGCGCGGGATGATCTCTTCATCGGCAACCGACTCATTAGGCTCAACGCCAAAAAGCTCGGTCACCGAGACGATGTCCCAGTGTGCCTGCCGGAGCGCGAGTGCGAGACGAGGACTGATCGGGTTGTCTAGGAGATAGCGGTGCTGCGGCTCAAACCGCGGCCCGAAGTCGGTTCTCCCACGCGATTGCCTGTTCAATGTCGGCCACCGTGAGATTATAGGCGGCGGCAACCGCCTCGATCGGGTCGCCGGCCGTGACGTAACTCCAGAGCGACCACGTAGGAATACGTGTGCCTACCAAACAGGGCTGGCCAAACTGCACGTTGGGCCGCAAGCTGACTCGGGGAGCAGGTTTCCATTCGTTCGCCTGGGCAAGATCGTCCTCGCCAGCGAAGGAGATGTTCACCCGCAAATGATCTACCCAGTCGCTGAGGCCGCCTAGTGTAAGCTGGCCAGCACGAGTGCCAGCGACCAACACCTCCCCCAGCTTGGCGAAGATGTCGCGACGGGAGTACCAGAACGCCCGGCGGGCAAACGGTTTGTCTACGCGATAGAGCGTGTGAAAGTACTGCTCGGCCTTGCGTATCTTCTGCAAGCTGATGCCAGCGGCTCTGAAGCTCGCTATCGCTTGGCACGAGATGAGATCGGCGAAGTCAATCACCCGCTCGCGCCCATGAACGTCGGCCAAGTGGCGGGCAAGTAAGCCGGAGGTAATCCACGAATGAATGCGCCGGCTGGTCGGTGGCCGCTCGGACTGTTCAAACGTCGCACGCAGGTAGGAGGCTGCTTCCGTCGGCAGGTAGATACCGGCATAGGCTGCGGGTGTGACGCCAATCATTGCCATACCTCCTCCCGGTCACAAGCATACCGGGCATAGCCGCAAACGCGCCGCACGATTTGCCTGTGTGGCTTTGGGATGGGGGGGGCTAGAACATAGTATCTATATCCCAGTGTACCCGTCCGGCCCCGCTTGTCAAGGGCTCCACCTGCCAACCGCTGTATGTACACCCGGCTGACGGCTAATACCAGCTACCGACCGTGCGACCGCACGGCGCGGTCCATCTCGCGCTGGGCTTCACGGGCCGCCAGCGTCTGGCGCTTCTCGTACTGGCGCTTGCCGCGACCGACGCCCAGCTCGACCTTGACCCGGCCCCGCTTGTAGTACAGGCGCAGCGGGATAATCGTGTAGCCCTGTGTGTCGGTCTGTTGCTTCAACTGGCGCAGCTCCGACTTGTGCAGCAGCAGTCGTCGGGGGCGGGTCGGCTCGTGATTGTAGTAGCTACCTTGCAGGTACGGGGGAATATGCACGCCCTCCAGCCACGCCTCGCCGTCTACGAGCCGCACGTAGCCCTCGCGCAGGCTGACCTGCCCCGCGCGAATGGATTTGATCTCGGTTCCCTGGAGCGCGATACCGGCCTCGTACCGGTCGCTGAACGCATAGTCGTGGAAGGCCCGCCGATTCCTGGCGATGAGCGCGTTGCCATCCCGGCTATCCGACTTTTTTCGCTGTCGCGCTGCGCTCATTGATCCGGTCTCCCGTCGTCGGGTAGTTGCCCCTCGCTGGCCTCCATCCCGACGGCCATGAGATACCCGCGTGCGCGTTCGGTGAGCGGATAGCGATTCACGATCCGCCAGAAGGCCGGAGAGTGGTTCGGCTGCACGAGGTGCGCCAGCTCGTGCAGCAGCACGTAGTCCCGCACCCACGCTGGCAGCCTGGCGACGCGATCCGCAATCCGAATACGCCCCGTTTTCACGCTACAGCTACCAAACCGCCGCCGCTGGTTCGTAACATAGCGAACGGAGGCGATCCGCAGCTTGCCATCGAAATAGCGTTGGTTGAGCGCGTCCGCCCGTCGCGCCAGCGCGTCGGAATCAAGGCTGTCGCGCTGCTTGGCCTGCGCCCGAAATCGCCGGACAAAGCGTTCGACGACATCCCGCTCCTCGACCGCGCTCATCGTCGCCGGAATACGCACTTCGAGGCGTGTCCCCACCAGCCGCGCGCTGACCGTCCGCTTGCGGCGGGCCGAGCGCACGACCTGCACGTCGGCAATCGGCGCTGGCGCCTCGGACACTGCCAGGGCGGCTACGGGCGGCAGCGGCGGGCAAGTGGGGTGAAGCGCACCGTCCGGGTTTGGCATTGCGTAGAGAATACCCACACCGAACCGGCCAGCCAATCGAGGCGCACTGCGGAGGTGGGGAGAGACCGACGTGGCACTTATCGGAGGATGCGAACAGGGTTACGGCAGACACAGAAGAAAGACAGTGACAGCCACCGGCGCCGGCAGCGTTAGCGCGGTATCAAGGGGCTGTGTTCATGCTCAGGGTGTCTGGATCAGCACCTCGGCGCCCTGGAGCGATTCGGGGTAGTCGGACTTCACCGGCACCATCACACCGAGGATGCGTTCGAGGGCCATCGTGTGACAGCAAAATCCCCAGCCGGTAAAGAAATGACAGGTGCAGTGCCATGCACGATCGCTGTACGTTACCGTGTGGTCGCCGTTCTCACCGCGAAATTGAAGACTCAGGTTCTCGATCTCAATCCGCTTCGGCTCTTGCGCGTACTGCCTCGCCTTCAGCACCTTCCCGATCAGACTTGACTGCACCCGGGCACTCCTTTCAGCCGACTACGCCTCAACCGTCCGGCCCAGCCATGCCGCGATGCATAAGGCGCAGACCGACACTGCCATCCACCTCTCTGAATAGTATAACACCGGCAAGCGGCCGCCGGCCTCCCCGCCGCACACCCCATCACCCCCTCGGACTTGGCTTACGGGCCGCGGCCGTGCCACACTGCGGGACCGCACCATGCTCGCGGCTTTAAGGAGGCGCTATGACACCGGCCACGACCGTCACCGGACCCAGCGGCCGCACCTACGACTTCTCGCTGGCCGACTGGATAGACCGGCAGTATGCCGCGCTCCCGGCGGCGCCACTTCGGTTTCGCGCGACCGACGAGGCGAACTGGCGCGACTGGCAGAAGCGGTTGCGAGCGAAGATTGTCGAACTGGCCGGGCCGCGCCCCGATCCCTGCCCCTTGGCGCCGGAGGTGCTTGAGACGGTAGAGCTACCGGACGATGGCCTCATCCGCGAGAAGGTGGTCTATCAGTCGGAGCCGGAAACGTGGGTCCCGGCCTGGCTCTTCCGCCCCAGCAGCCCAGCGCAGCAGCGATTACCGGCCGTTCTGGCTCTGCACGGTCACGGCAGCCGCTACGGCAAAGACCTCGTTGCCGACGTGGATCACGGCAATCCGCAGATACGCGCATCCATTACCCGCCTCAACTACGCCTACGGGCTGGAATTCGCCCGGCGCGGCTACGTGGTGCTCTGTCCCGACGCGCGTCTCTTTGGCGAACGCCGCGGCGGTCCCGGCCTGCCGCCCGACAGTGCCGGCGCGGACCAGTGTGACCGGGGTGGCAACAAGACGGCGCTCCTCGGCCAGACGCTGCTCGCCCTCACGGTCTACGACGACCAACGCGGCGTTGACCTATTGCGGTCACGGGCCGACGTGGACCCGGAGCGCATCGGCTGCGCCGGGCTGTCCTACGGCGGCACCCGGTCTACGTTCCTGTCCGCCCTCGACGACCGCATCAAGGCTACGGTCATCAGCGGCTACCTCAATACCTACAAGGTCTACGCCCTGGATCGGCAGCTTTGCGGTGCCCAGTTCATCCCCGGCTTGCTGCCTTGGGCCGATCTTCCCGACGTGACCGCGCTGATCGCGCCACGCCCGCTGCTGATCGAGGCCGGTATCCAGGACGAGACCTTTCCCATCGCCGCCAGTCGCACCGCGCACGCGACCCTCGAACGCGCCTACGCGCTGCTGGGCGTGGGGGAGCATCTCTGGCGCGACGAGTTCGATGCTGGCCACGAGTGGAGCGGCCGGCTGGCCTACGACTTCATGGCCCGCTACCTGCCAACGTGACGCGGCACCGCCTAAAGGGCAACTACTGCTTAGGAGAAGTCAGCGGCAGGTCAGCCGGGGCTACGCCTTGCTTCAGCAGGTACTCGCGGATGCGCCGCAGGAACGCCTCGGCGCGCTCACAGGCCTCCTGCGTCTCCTGCTCGCCAAAAGTAACGGCCACGTTATAGTCAGCCGCTATGCGCTCATCGAGACTGCCCGCTAGGTAGGGGGCCCACTGGGACTCAATGTGACCGGGTTTAATCAGGTGCAACCCAAACAAGCGGCGAATACCTCTGTAGCTCCTTGTCGTGACACTATGCAGATGCAGCGCTGTCCTGGCAGCGTGAAAGATGGAGTAATACGCCCGAGAAACAGAGTCCTCGTACAGCCCTTCCGCTTGCATCAGCCGCGCGGCGTGCAGCGCGGAAATCCCCCGCCGCCATTCTGCGGCAATAAGCTCCTGGTTCACAGTGGTACTGCATCCTGCTCGACTTCGCGCACAAAGGGCGAGCCGATAGCCGCCGAGCGCTCCCAGTCAGCGCGCGTGTACACCATGATGGACGGCAAGGCACTCGACATCGCGGCCAGCATATAGCCGACCCAACGCATCGAATGCTGGGTCTTGAAGTCCGTGTCGCCGGTGATGATGAGGATATCGAGATCGCTCTCGGGGTGATCGTCGCCGCGCGCCTTGGAGCCGTAGAGCAGCAGCTCCTCGATCAGGCCGGGAAACTGCTCGTCCAACGCCGCCTTATAGCATTGCAGCCACGTCCGCTCGTCGGCCGTCAGGCTCATCGGCCCGGTCACTCCTCCGGTGCGAAAGATGCCAGTGGGCTTGAGTTCCCATCTAAGCGTACCAACTTCCGGTGGATTAGCCGGGGAAAGTGCTCAGAACGCCTCGAACTCACCGGGAGTCAGTCCTGCGCGATGGTAGCTACGGGCGGCTCGAAGTGCAGGTCCAGCGCCTCCCGCAGGTTCATCAGCGCCCCCTCTTCACTCTCACCCTGACTCGCAACGTCCACCTCCAAGCACTGCGCTACACCCCCCCTCTCGCCACACGCTCGCCGTCAAGACACGCTTCATACCTATCTCCCTTTCGGATTATCTCTGCTCATACACGCCGCCTACGCCCAGGGCAGCAGGACAATGTCCCAGAGCACGCGCACCAGGATGAGGACCAGGACCGCGACCAGTAGCCAGTGGAGCAGCCGGCGACTGGTGCGCTGGCTGAGCCGCGATCCGGCGTGAGCGCCGACCAGGCTGCCGGCCATCACGCCCAGCGTGCCCAGCAGCGGCACCTGGCCCGTCAGCGCCTTGCCGACCGCTGCAGCGCCCGAGGCGATCAGGATGATGACCAGCGAGGTGCCGATGACCACGCGCAGCGGCATAGCCAGCAGGCGGAGCATCAGCGGCACCGCGACAAAACCGGCGCCCGCACCCACCAGCCCGGTAAAGACGCCCCCCACGACCCCAATGACGACGCACCAGAGCCAGCGGCCGAGACCGCGCAACTGTTCTCGGTTCTCGTCTTCCCTCGTGCGGGGGAGCAAGACCAGCACGAGAGCACCGACGACCATCGCCAAATAGAACAGCGTGAGGACGAGCGCCGGAATGTGCTCGGAGAACAGCGCTGTGGTGGCGGCTACGACGATGCCGGTAGCTCCGATGACCAGGCCCACCGCCACGTCAATCGGCGTGCGCCGGCCGTGAACGACCGCTCCCGTCGCGCCGCTGACCACTCCCTGCGCGGCCGTCATCCCCGCCGCGAGGTGGATGTCCACGCGCCCGATGTAGATCAGCAAGGGGATGAGCAGGATACCGCCACCGATCCCCAGCAGACCGTTCAGCCCTCCGGCGACAAACCCCAGCGCGGCGAACAAGGCCAGGTCCAGCAACGACGAGAGCGCCAAGGCCGTCACCTAGCGCGGCGCGGCCCCGGTCGGGGATGGTGGCGCCGCCGGCCGCTCCTCGATTCCGTCGACCGTACCGACAATCACCGTATCGGTCATGCCGAGGAAGAGGCCGGTACCCAGCACGCCGGGAATGCTCCGGAGTTCACGCTCCACCCGCTCAGGGTCGGCCAGCGGCCCGAACCGGCAGTCGAGCAGGTAGTGAGCATTGTCGGTCACGAACGGTCCCGCCGCCGCCTCACGCAGCACTACCTCCGCGCCTAGCGCCCGGAGGCGCTCCGCAGCCGGTGTGCAACCGAACGGCAGTACCTCCACCGGCACCGGCGCGGTCTCGCCCAGTCGGGATACCAGCTTCCCGTCGTCAACGACCACGACAAAGCGGCCGCTGGCCGCCGCGACGATCTTCTCGCGCAGCAGGGCGCCGCCCAGGCCCTTAATCAGCCGCAGCTGCGGGTCCACCTCGTCGGCGCCATCAATCGCGATGTCGAGGCGCGGGTGCTCCTCCGGTGACCCGACGGTGATGCCGTGCGACGACGCCAATAGCGCGGTGCGGTGCGACGTGGGCACACCGACGATCCGCAAGCCCGCCGCGACTCGCGCTGCCAAGGCGCGCGTAGCATGGTCCGCGGTTCGCCCGGTCCCCAGGCCCACCACCATGCCATCCTCGACGAACTTGGCCGCACGCTCACCGGCACGGCGCCGGCGCTCATCGCGCTCCGCCTCACTCACCACTCCTCAACTCCTCTCACCTATCCACCACCATCCACGGCCGCTACCCCACTACCGGCAGGACAATCTGCGATGGTCGCTCGCTATCGTGGAAGACGGTTTGGTCGGCCACGCGCAGCTCGGCGTCGCTCCAGTAGTCGCGGCCGGTGTTGTGATTGCGGTCGAAGAGCGGAAAGTTGCTCGACGAGACCGCCACCGCAATCCGGTGACCGGGGCGGAAGACGTGCGCCACCGGCGTCAGGGGAATGGTGATCGCCTCGCTCTCCCCCGGCCGCAGGAGCGCCGGCCGGTCTACGCCGCGGCGGTAGCGACAGCGCAGGATACCACTGCACAGGTTTTGGGCATAGCCCGGCGCTTCCCCGGCTTCACCCGGCGCAACGTCCAGCAGGATCGCCGTGAAATCGGTGTCGGGCGCGCTGGAGGCGATGAAGAGCCGCGCCTCGACCGGGCCGACGATCTTGAGCGGCGCGGCGAGCGGCGCACTCGTGTAGTACAGAACATCCTGCCGGTCGAACAGCACGCGATGGTCGCCCGGCGCGTCCTGCGCCACCGGCGGCAAGACGGACATCACCGGGTCGCGCGGATCGTAGACAAAGCGATCCGGTTGCTCGGCGCCCGGCCGCTCACGATTCAGACGCCCCCCGCCGCCAAAGCGATTGGCCGCCATCTCCGCGTGGCAGTAGAACGGCGTGGGCTGCACGCCAGCGGGAGGCCATTGCGCTGCCGTCTCCCACCGATTAGCACCCATCACGAAGTAGCGCACGGGCGGCTCATCCATCACCCCGGTGGCGCGGCCCTTCAGCCAATAGTCGAACCACGGTGTCATCAGGTCGGCGACGTGGACCTCCGCATCGGGGCCGAAGTCCCGGTCGCCCTGCTGGCGTGTACCGCCGCTGCTGTGGGTCCACGGTCCGATAATGAGCTTCTGATTGCGCCGCGCGTACTCGGTACGCCCCTGCGCGACCATCGCCGTGTGGTGGTCAATGGCGCCGATCAACCGGTCGTACCAGCCGGTCTGATGGTAAACCGGCACCTCGATTTCGGGGTGAACGTGCGCGACTCCGCTCCAGTCCTCGGCATGTTTGCGGAGATACGAGCGGAACTGCGGACGCAGGCCGCCGAGCACCTCCGCCGGGATTTCGTCGAATGGCAGGAACCAGACCCATTTGTGCCGCTCGTGCTGCTCCCAGTGCGCCCGCGCCTCCTCCACCGTCGTCGGCCCCGGTAAACCCTGCCGCCGGCGGTAGTCGGGTACTGTGGTCGTGATATGCCACTGGAGGTGCCGGTCGGTGCGGAAGATGCCCGGCCAGCGGTCATAGGCGAAGCGCGGAAAGCCGGAGGTATACATCGCCCGGAGGTGCGGCGGCCGCGTCGGTGCCAGACGCCACTGGGTCAGCGCGACGTAGGAGCCGCCGAACGTGCCCACGTCCCCGGTACAGCCCGGCAGCCGCGCCGCCCATTCCACGGTGTCGTAGCCGTCGGTCGGCTCCAGGTTGGTGTTGTCGTACATCGGCCGCCACTCGCCGTCCGAGGCATAGCGACCGCGAATGTCTTGGACGATGGCGATGTAGCTCCGCGCCGCCATCGTGCGGCAGACCTCCTCCATGCCCGCCTTGTTGTAGGGCGTGCGGGCAACCAGCGCCGGCAGCGGCTCGCTGACACCGACCGGGCGATACACGTCCGCTCGCAGCAACGTGCCGTCGCGCATCGCCGCCGGGACATCGCGCTCCACCACCACCGTTGCATCCATCGTTTCCGCCGTCCTCACCCGCTCCAGCCTTCGTCATTTCCGCGCACGTGGGAATCCCCGTCCCCCTGCCGTGCGGGGAGTCATAGGGGGGCACGTCCCCCGTCAATCCCGGCAGCGGCCTTGACAAGGATAGTAAAAAGGATCACAAGGGACACCTTTCCCCGCCGCCTCAGTCAGCCGACGGGAGCGCTCTCGCCGTCGAACACGTAGAGCTGACCCAGCGGCGCGGCCCGGCCCTCGCGCACCTGGCACAGCCCGATCCTCGCTTGGCAGATGAGGTGCTCATCCTCGCGGACCTCGACCACGCATTCGAGGTGGTGCGCGCCCAGCTCCGCGACCCGCGCTATCGCACGCAACGGCCGGGGTGGGTCGGTCGAGATGATCCGCTCCATGCTGAAGGAGCAGTAGCGCAGGTGGGAGATCGAGAGCACCCGGCCGTTCGCGGCGACGATGGCGGCGTCAATCGCCAGACCCAGCGGCACCGTCGTGAGCGGGTGAATCGCCGTCCCCAGCGCAAAGGTCTCCCCGGGGACCGGCGCTCGGAGGTGCTGCAGCAATGCCGGACCGTCCTCCAGCGTCGCAGTATCACCGAGCGCAATCCGGTCCGCCACGCGCCGCCGCTCCGAGATCACCTGCGGCCGGCGCACTTCCGAGGCTGCCGCCATCTTCTCTTCCCTTCCTTTCGCCCCCCTATGGTCCCCTCGCTCCGCAGGGGGACGAATTATTCCCTCCCCTGTCGCAACGGGGGAGAGTTAGGGTGGGGGCCGAGGCGCATACAATGCTGCAAGCGGCGCCGCTCGACCGCCACGCACCTGGCACAGCCCAATCCGCGCCGTGCAGATCAGCCGGTCGCGCTCCCACACCTCGACGGCGCACTCGACGTGCCGGGCACCCAACTCCGCTACCCGCGCCACCGCCCGCAGCGGCCGGCGGTTGGACGTGAAGTGCTCCATGCTGCACGAGCAGTAGCGCAGCACGGCCACGTCAAGCACGGTGCCGTTGATCGCCGTGATCGCCGCCTCAATCGCCAGGCCCAGCGGCACGGTCGTCATCGGGTGAATGCCGCGACCGAGCGCGAACGCCTGCCCCGGCTCCGGGCGCAGTAGGCGCTGAAGCAGTTCCGGCCCGTCCTCCAACGTGGCCGCATCGCCGAGCGAAATGCGCCTCGGCACCTTCCGCTTGATCCGCAGCACCCGGGGTGGTCGCACATCCGGCACAAATGCCCTCCTTGTACGGCACCAGCGCCGCCAATACCAGCGGGGCGCACCCAGCGGCCAGGCCGCGCGTTAGGGGAAAAGAGGCGTGGGCCCGCGGCTTGCCCGCCCGGCGCCGCCTCCCAATTCTAGGGGTTACACGTACCGGCACGATGAACACAGACGCAACGTGGGAGCAAGTCCTAGCCTCGCTGGCCGCCCATTCCGAGGTCAGCCGCGCCATGTTCGCTACCTGCCTGGCGCAGAGCCACTTGGTAACCCACGATGACGGCCGCTTCGTCGTCGGCGCTCCGCACGTCTTTGCCCGCGACAAGCTGGAGCAGCGCTTCCGGCCGCTGGTAGAGGAAGCCTTGCAGTCGGTCGTCGGGCAAGTGCCGGGCGAAGTGCAGTTCGTGGTAGCAGAAAATAACGTGGTGCCACCCGACCCGGTCGGTTCACCCGGCCCGGCCCGGCACAACGGCACGCCAGCACCCGCCGCCGCGGCTCCGCGCAAGCGGCCGGCGCGGACGAGTGCCAAGCGGCGCAGCAAAAAGGCCAAGCAACCGCCGGCAGGATCAGTGCCGCTCCCACGCCTCGCCGAGTCCGCCGACGAGTCGCCGTATGCGGGTCTCCATCCGCGCTACACCTTCCGCGAGTTCATCGTCGGCAAGCACAGCCAACTCGCACACGCCGCAGCGCGGGCAGTCGCCGACACCCCGGCCGGAGCCTATAATCCGCTCTTTCTCTATGGCGGCGTCGGTCTGGGCAAGACCCATCTGCTCCACGCCATCGGACACCACGTTCTGCGTCGCCATACCGGGACGCAAGTGCTCTACGTCACCTCGGAGACGTTCACCAACGATTTCATCAACCATGTCCGGCGCGGTCGTGCCGACGCTTTCCGCAACAAGTATCGCACTACGGACATCCTGCTGATTGACGACATCCAGTTCCTGAGTGGCAAGGAGCAAACGCAAGAGGAGTTCTTCCACACCTTCAACACGCTCCACGGCGAGAGCCGGCAGATCGTCCTCACCAGCGACCGGCCGCCGGCAGCAATCGCCGCGCTGGAGGATCGCTTGCGCTCGCGGTTTGCAATGGGCCTAATCGCTGACATCCAGCCACCGGACTTCGAGACCCGCGTCGCCATCCTGCGGACCAAGGCCGCGGCGCTGGCGGCACAAGTGCCGCCGGAGGTGTTGGACTTCATCGCCCAGCGCGTCACGAGCAACATCCGCGAGTTGGAGGGTGCCCTGACGCGCGTGGTAGCGACCGCCGGCTTGCAGGCCGGGCCGTTGACGTTGGACCAGGCGTCCGCAGCCTTGAACGGCGTCGTCAGCCCGCCGGCCACGAAGACGATCTCTCCGGAGCGGATCATCCAGGCCATCATCAGCTTCTCCGGTGTTACGGGTGAAGCACTACGGGGCAAGGGCCGCGCCAAACAGGTTGTGCTGCCGCGACAGGTCGCCATGTACCTGCTCCGCGAAGACGCCGGCGCATCGCTCGTCGAGATCGGACGTCTGCTCGGCGGCCGCGATCACAGCACCGTGCTGCATGGCGTCGGGAAGATCGGCCGCGAGTTGGAGCGGAACGCAACGGTCCGCGAGCAGGTCCAGGCGGTGCGGGCGATGATCGCCGGGTAGCAACAGGACAGGACATTTTGACCGGCAGAGTGTGGATAACTGCCGTGCTGGTGTGGACAACCGGCCAAGACTGGGGATAACCAGAGCGGTACGGCCAGACACGGCGCCACCGGTGGAGAACATTCAGAGGAACCGAAGCCGCCGCGCTCGTTATTCCCACACTGTCACCAGCTTATCCACACTCCCAAGCAGACTTGGGAGAGGGCTGAGACCAGAGTTGTAACCGAGGGTGTGGATACAGTGAGCCAGGTATCCCCAGTATCCGCACAATCCACACCCCGAAGACGGCGGCAGTGAGGAATCGAGACTCGAATCAGCAAGCCAAACAGAGGGAGTACGGGAATGCGTATCACTTGCAACCAAGGGGACCTGAGTCGGGCGCTTTCTACGGTAAACCGGGCAGTGGGCAGCCGGCCAACAATGCCCGTGTTGGCGAACGTTCTCCTGGCCACCGACGGGAGCCGCCTCAAGCTCTCGGCCACCAACCTCGACCTCGGGATTACGACCTGGGTCACGGCCAATATCGAGGAAGAGGGCACCGTTACCGTCCCGGCGAATCTCATCACCAACCTCGTTAGCAAGATGCCCCCGGGCAAAGGCGTAGAGTTGCGTGAGGAGGAGAAAACTCGCACGCTGACAGTGAAGTGTCAGCGGAGCCGCGCGGAGGTTCGGGGCATTGACCCGGAGGAGTTTCCTCCGATCCCAACAGCCGAGGACCAAGCGACGGTAAGCATAGACCAGGCGCTTTGCAAGGAATTGATTAATCAGGTCGCGTTTGGCGCCGCCCGCGACGATACCCGGCCGGTGCTCGCTGGCGTGAGTTTGGAGTTGGAAGATGATCGCATCACCCTGGCGGCAAGCGACGGTTTCCGCTTGGTCATGCGGGACGCGACCCTGGAGCAGGAGATCACCGAGCCGGTGAAGGTCATTGTCCCGGCGCGGGCTTTGGAAGAGTTGGGACATGTTCTCGGCGATGACGAGGATGCAAAGGTCGAGATGACGGTGACCCCCAACCGCAGTCAGGTGTTGTTCCGCGCTGGGGATGTCTACCTGGTCTCACGCCTGATCGAGGGGCAGTTCCCGAACGTGCGGAACTTTATCCCGAAGAGCTGGGCGACCAAGGTGGTTGTCCCCCGCGAAGACTTCGCCGCTGCGATGGGGCGGGTTACGCTCTTTGCGGCGGAAAGCGCGAACGTCGTGCGCTTGGAGGTCACCGCCGGCGAGAATGGCGAGGGCTTGGCACCGGGGCGTCTGATGGTTGAGGCGCAGGCCCAGGACCTGGGTGAAAGCCACGACGAGCTAGATGCCAGTATTGAGGGCGAGAGCACCCACCTCGCCTTCAACGCCGCGTATCTGAACGAGTTCGCCAGCGCCCTCGAAAAGGGTACGATTGACCCCGACACGGACGAACAGAAGACGATTGATGAAGTGGTTATCGAGATCACCGGCCCGTTAAGTCCGGGAGTCGTCCGGGGCGGCGGCTTGCCTGACTATCTCCACGTCATCATGCCGATGCATACCGTCCGCTGATCCGATCGCTCCATTAGCCCCCACCCTAACCTCCCCCGGAGCAAGCACCAGGGGAGGGAAGTGCTGGCCCCCCGCCGCGCGGGGGGGCCATAGGGGGGGATCGTGTATCCTTCCTCCATCGCAGAGGGGGAGCACCATGCCGGAAGAGACGGCCCTCGCAGCGACAGCCCGCACCCTGGAAGTGCGCTGCCGGATCGCTCGCACGGGCGACTACGTGACGCTGGGACACGACATCCGCACCGAGGGCGCTCAACCGGGCCAAGCGGCGGAGGTATCCCAGTTGAGCGAGGTCGAGTACACGGTCGTCGGACACCAGAGCGACGGTGACTACCGCAATATCGGCACCTTTTCGACGCCGCAGGCCGCACTGGCAGCGGCGCTCTCGTTCGTCCGCGAGCCAGGCTAGGGCGTCTCTCTCCCATCCACCTTTGAAGTGCAACACTGCGCGCCGGAAGATTTCCGCGGGGGGCGGACGGCGAGAAGCCTTGGGCCTGGAGACGGGCCAGTGTCCACCGGGCTTCAAGGTTGAGTTGCGGGTATGCTTGTCCCATGGCAACACCTGAGCTTGGTGTTGCACTTCGTTTGTGAGTCCAGGGAACCCAAACTGGTCCTCCCCGGTGAGCGAGGAGTGGAGCAGTGTCCCTCTCGCACTCCATCTGGGGGTTATGCAAGGGTCTCCGTTCGCGGGAATGACGGGGCCGGGATGGAAATGGCCGAGCAATGTCAGCGGCGCCTAGGGAATCCACTCTACTTGTGGTAGGTCGGGGATGATGCCGGCTTCGTAGCCGCGCCGGAGGAATAGCTCCACGCTGGCGCGGCCGGTCGGGCCGAGGTCCAGGGTGAGGTCGTTGACGTACATCGCCACGAACCGGTCGGTGAGGTCGCGGGGCACGTCGTCGGCGAACCCCATCGCGTAAGCCAGTGCTTCGTCGCGGTGGGCGAGGCCGAAGCGGATGCTCTCCTTGAGCAGGGCCGAGGCCTGGGCGAGGAGTTTCGGTCCAAGATCGCGGCGGATGGCGTTGACGCCGAGTGGGAGCGGCAGCCCGGTCTCCTGGTGCCACCACACGCCCAAGTCGCACACCGGATGCAGTCCCGCTGAGCTATGAGTCAGCTGGCCTTCGTGGATGAGCAGGCCAGCCGGCACCTCACCGGCGGCGACCACCGCCATGATCTGGTCGAACGGCATGAACACCGGCTCGAAGCGCGCCAGGCGCAGGCGCAAGGCGAGGTAGGCGCTCGTGAGGAAGCCGGGGATCGCAACACGCTGTCCAAGCAGCGCGTCAAGCTCCAGCGGCTCCGGCGCGACGACGACCGGGCCGTATTGCTGCCCCATACTGGCGCCGTGGGTGAACAGCGCGTAGTGATGCCACACGTGCGCGTAGGCGTGGGCGGAGAGCGCCGTAATTTCCAACTCGCCGTGCAGCGCGAGCCGGTTTAGGGTCTGGATGTCCCGGTGTACGGTGTCGAACTGCACGTTGGCGTGGCTGACCGCGCCCGAAGCGAGGGCGTAGAACATGAAGGCGTCGTCGGAATCGGGGCTGTGCCCGAGGCGCAGCCGGCGCACGGGCCGCGCTGTGTCGGTCGGTGGGTGGGTCATCACTGCTCCTTCGGCAACGGTGTCGGGGTCCGGATAGCGGCGGAGGGTAGTGCGCCGCTCCACGTTGAACGGCCTCAGCGGCCCTCGTGACGCGGACGTGCCCGCCGGCGCAGGAACGAAGGTACTTCCACGCTGTCGGTGGCGATTGCCTGCGGTTCGCGCTCGGTCCGGGTAGAGGGCAGCGCCGCGCGCGGCGCTGTTGAACGGGGCGCTACTGGTGATAGTGGCGGCTCCTGCTCGATGCCGGTAGCGATCAGCGTGACCCGGACGGTGTCCTGGAGGCGTGGATCAATCACGGCACCGAAAATGATGTTCGCTTGAGGATCGGCGAGATCGGTCACGAGCTGCGCCGCCTCGTTCACTTCCGCGAGCGTGAGGTCGGGACCGCCCGTGATGTTCAAGAGGGCCGCCCGCGCGCCGCGCATGGAGGCGTCGAGCAGAGGGCTTTCGGTGGCCGCTTGAGCCGCCTCGACGGCCCGGCGGCTGCCAGTGCGCTCGCCAATGGACATCATTGTGTTGCCGGCCTGCTCCATCACCGCGCGCACGTCGCTGAAGTCGAGGTTGATCAGCCCCGGCACAGTGACCAAATCGGCGATACCCTGGACTCCGTGGCGGAGCATGTTGTCGGCGAGGCTGAAGGCCTCCTTGATGGACATGTTGGCGTCGGCCACCTGATGCAGGCGCTCGTTGGGAATGACAATCAGTGCATCCACCTGCTCGCGCAGCGCTTCGAGGCCCTCTTCGGCCACTCGCCGGCGGCGGGTGCCTTCGAAAGTGAACGGCAGCGTCACTACCGCCACGGTGAGCGCCGCCGCCTGCTGCGCCAGGTCGGCGATCACCGGAGCGGCGCCGGTGCCGGTGCCGCCGCCGAGACCGGCGGCGATGAACACCAGATGGGCGCCGCGCAGCACCGCTTGGAGACTGGCTTCGCTTTCCTCGGCAGCCCGCTGGCCCAGGTCCGGATCACCGCCGGTCCCCCTGGCGCCTGTGGCGCGCCGCCCGATCTGCACCTGAATCAGTGCCTCGCTCTGGCCGAGGGCTTGGGCATCGGTATTGACCGCGATGAAGCGCACGCCGCTCACCCCGGCTTCGATCATGCGCCCAACGGCGTTGATACCGGCGCCCCCGACGCCGACGATCCGGACCTCCGTGAACCCTTCCCCGGCCATCTCCGGGTCGGGACTACCGAGGATCTGCGGGATGATCGGATCGGGCGACCTGGCAGATTGGAGGCGTTCGGGACGAAAGGCGGCGCGTCGCTTTTCCGGCATTCTTACCTCCCGTATTGCCCCTCGCTCCCGGTGGGTGGGGTGCGATCCTGCCCCCGCCACGGCGTTAGCCGCGCGCAATGACCTCTTGTGCGAGCGCCCGATACATTTCCGCTGCCGGTCGCGCTTGCGGCGCGGCAAAGACAGTCTGGCCCGCCGAGGCGGCCTCCAGGATTTTACTGTTGGACCGAATCTCGGTGGTGAACACCGCCTCGCCCCACTCCTCACGGAGATAGGCCGCCACCGCCTTCTCTTCCCTTAAACGGCGGTCGAGCTTAGAGAGCAGGATGCCGCTCAGGTGCAGCTTGGCGTTCAGGTACTGCACTTCTTCGATCCGCGCCTTCAGTAGCTGCAACCCTTGGAGCGAGAAGTAGCGTGCTTCGGTGGGGAGGATCACTTCCTGCGCTGCCACCAAGGCGTTGATCGTCAGCAGGCCCAGGGACGGTGGCGTGTCAATCAGGATGTAGTCGTAGCGGTTGGCGAGAGGCGCAAGCTGGTCCCGCAAACGCAGCTCACGACCAATACGCACACTGAGCGCCGCTTCGGCCGCCGCCAGCGCCGCGGTGGTCGGCGCAATATCGAACAGGACCCGGCCGTTTTCCTCGAAGGGCACTGCCGGAAACGGCACCCGGAGATTAAGGAGGGACGCGGCGACCGTCTGATCTTCCGCGGGCTGCTGGCCGACGGCACTGGTGAGGTTGCCCTGCGGGTCCAGGTCCACCAGCAGCACCCGCAGGTTGCAATGCGCCAGCGCGGAGCCCAAGCTGAGGGTGGTTGTGGTCTTTCCCACCCCCCCTTTTTGATTGGCCACCGCGATGATGCGTGCCACAGCGTACTCTATTTCTGCATCGGAGCAGGCGACCGAACCATGCACCACCGGGGACACAACCGAGCGACATTGTAGCACGCCTCGCTGCCATTAGCAGTCAGCCTTCGTTCCCGTGTTCGTGGGAATGGACAGATGGGCGCTGCGCTACACTGGGCACGATGGCTACGGAGACGACCGACTACGCTGCGGTGCTGGCGTTCGTCCGGGAGGTCGAGCAGCGCGATTGCCTCCCTGCCGATCCGGCGCTGCCGGAGCAGTTGCGTACCCGGCCGGAGAGCAGCGCGCTCGATGCCGGTCTCGCCGCCGCCTATGCCGAGTACCACCGGACCGGTCGGTGGCACCGGTCCTACCGCGTGTTTGCCACCGGCTGGGCCGAGCTGGAAGGAGTGCTGATTCTCGCGCCGGCTGCCGGCGCTGATGCCGATCTCCGGGCGAGCATCGCGGCCACGAACGAGCGTGCCCTGCGTGAGTTGTTGCTGGCGTTTCCGCGCGGCCACGTCGGCCATTTGTCCTACGCGGCGGCGTGGATGCTCCCAACGCTGGCAGAGATGCTCGACGGTGATGCGCTGCCCGGCCAAACAGCCTACCGGGGGATCAAGCGCGGCAGCGGCCGCATTGAGCAGGCTCCCGCCGCGGTATCCCCAACTCGCGACCAACGCCCGGCCGCTGCCGCGGCGGTGGACTGGAGCGCGCAGGTGCCCGCCGCGCCGCGGCCCCGCCGGAAGCGCCGTGACCCGGCCGTCGCTTCCTTCCGGGACCTGCTGACCATCAAGGGCCGTTCCGAACGGCAGTGCTTGAGCATTGAGGAGCCGCTGCTGGTGCGGCGGGCACTCGCCGACGGATTGCCTATATTGGGCCTCTTGTATACCGAGGAGTTGCTGACCCAGCCCGAGGGGCCGGCCCTCTTGGAGCAGGCCGAGGGAGAGCACGTTACTCATCAGCGGGTCAGTAAAGGCATCATGGGCACGGTGACAGCCACGCGGCCCTTGCCGTGGGTGGTCGCAGCCGTGCATGTGGACGTGCGCGACGCCGCGCAGCTGCACTGCTCGTCGCGCGCCGCCCTGCTGATTGCCGATTGTGTCGCCAACCCGGCCAATCTCGGCATGATCTTACGCACGGCCGACGCGGCCGGGGTTGAAGCCGTGATCTTGTTGGGAGCGGATAGCGCCAGCCCCTTTCACAAGCATTGCGTGCGAGCTGCGCGGGGCGCCATGGGGCGGCTGCCGCTCTACACCTGCGCCGACCCACCCAGGTTCTTCGACCGGCTGAAGAAGGCCGGGTTTGCGCTGGTCGGCGCGACGGTAGAAGCGTCGGCGGACCTGTATAGTCTTGCGCTCCGACCGCCGGTCGCACTGGTAGTCGGCAACGAGAGCACCGGGATTCGGCCCGCGATCCTCGCCGCCTGTACGGACCGGGTCCGCATCCCGATGGCGCCCGGTCAGTCGTCTTTAAACGTGGGGGTGGCCGCCGGCGTGCTGCTCTATGAGCTTGTCCGCACGCGGCTGGCGGCTGACGGCTGATCGCTGGCTGCTACCCGTGCTACACTTGCCGGCGCGTTGCTGATTGGCCCTCAACCCAACTCTCCCCCGTTGCGACAAGGGAGAGAACACGCCGTCCCCCCGCCGCAGCGGGGGGAACATAGGGGGGCCTTTTCGGATCCGACAAGGCTTACGCCGGCCTGACTTTCCCGTTTAATCACTTAACCACTAGCCACACTCGTCGGCGCCGGGTGCGCGGCACACCGGCCAATGGGAGGACTGGTTTATGCCCACTGCGCTCATCACCGGTATTACGGGACAGGACGGGAGCCACCTCGCCGAGTTCTTGCTGGAGAAGGGCTACAAGGTCTATGGCCTGAAGCGGCGCACGAGTGTCGTCACCGATGCGCGCATACGGCACCTGCTCGACGACGTGGAGCTGCTGGATGGCGATTTGCTGGATCAGCTCTCGCTGATTAAGGCCATTCGGCAGGCGCGGCCCGACGAAATCTACAACCTGGCCGCGATGTCCTTCGTCCCCACCTCGTTTACGCAGCCGGTGCTCACCGGCGAATACACCGCCCTCGGCGTCACCAAGCTACTCGAAGCCGTGCGTTTGGCCGACTGGCCGATCCGCTTCTACCAAGCGTCGAGCAGCGAGATGTTCGGCAAGGTGCAAGAGGTGCCGCAGACCGAGCGGACGCCGTTCTATCCGCGCAGTCCCTACGGGGCGGCCAAGGTGTACGGCCACTGGATCACGGTGAACTATCGGGAGAGCTACGACCTCTTCGCCTGCTCCGGCATCCTCTTCAACCACGAAGGACCACGGCGAGGCGGCGAGTTCGTCACCCGCAAGATCACACAGGCCGTAGCGCGCATCGAGCTTGGCCGCCAGCAGGAGCTACGGCTCGGCAATCTCGATTCGCAGCGCGACTGGGGTTACGCCGGAGACTACGTGCGGGCGATGTGGCTGATGCTCCAGCAGGATACTCCCGACGACTACGTGATTGCCACGGGAGAGACGCATAGTGTGGCCGAGTTCTGCGAGCTGGCCTTTCGGCACGTCGGCATTGACGACTGGCGGCGGTACGTGAAGGTAGACAAGGCGCTGCTCCGACCGGCGGACGTGGACCTCCTCGTGGGCGACCCGTCCAAGGCGCGACGCTGCCTGAACTGGCAGCCCGAGGTGACGTTCGAGGGCTTGGTCAAGCTGATGGTCGAGGCGGACCTGGAGCTAGAGCAGCAGGCGCTGGCCTGAGCGCCGCGCCATACCAAGACTGGGCAAAATCGAGAATCGCCACGCTGCGGTTCATCCTGGGCACTTGACCATTGCGGGTTGCAATGCCCATCAACTCGTCGTCACTTCATTCGCCGCCTGGATCATGGCGTGGATGTACCCGTAGCAGTAGGCGAATCCCACCTGATGGGCCTCGTCCCCGTCTATACCTGGGACATGATCCGGCATGAGCATGTACGGGTAGCCAACCTCCTTGTAGGTGCGGACGGCCCGCAGCATGTCCACGTCGCCCTCATCAGGGAAGACTTCCACAAAGTCCAGGACCCCGCCCTTGATGTTGCGGAAGTGTACGTTGAAGATCTTCTTGCGACTGCCAAAGTAGCGGATCACGTCATAGATCTCCTCACCCGGCCTTTCGAGCATCTCCGAGACGGTGCCCTGGCAGAAGTTGAGGCCGTGATAGGGATTCTCGTGCATGGCGACGAGCTTCTTGAGTCCGGCCACCGTGCCCATGACCCGCGCCACCCCCCGGTACTCGTGGTCCTTGATGCCGGGGTCCTGCGGGTGGCAGGCCAGCTGCACCTTGTACTCGCTCGCCACGGGAACGACGCGCGCCAGGAAGTAATCAATCCGTTCCCACATCGTGTCGGCATCCGCTGGACCGCCCTCAAACTCCGGCAAGGACTGGTCCAGGTCAGCGTAGTTGAAGGACGACAGCCGTGCGCCACCGCGGCCGTACCGTGGCCCGGTACGCAGGTGTCCCAGGATGGTGATGTTGTAGAGCAGCGCCCTGAGACCAACCTCCGACGCCATGCGGATGATCTCGCAGAGACCGTCCAGCTCCCGCTCCCGCTCATCGCTGGGGACCAAGAACACGTGCGGCATGCCGTTGTGGAACGCATCTCTTGAACCGAGGGGGATATGCATGGACTCCACGGTAATCCCATACTGTGCATACTGCTCCCGAATTGATGCCAGAAGTTCGACCGTCCACTCGGTCCAGTGCTCCTCGGGCGTTACGTCTACGTGCTCTACACCCAACTGCACAAGCTGCCTGATATCCGTTTCGTGGCGTGCTCGAAACTGCGTTCCCAGGTACATGACGGCCTCCTCTCAACGATCCCTCGACTCCACACGGGTCATGGTAGTACCCGTGTGGAGTCGAGTCGAGCATAGGCTGAGTGCGCTAGGGTGTCAACTTGGCCCCATGTGCCCACCAGAGGCTCGGCCAAGGTGTGGGTGGGCCTTCCGGCGTCCTTACCCAGCTTGCGACGAAGGCTCCTCAAGTGAGTGCGGAGCGCCCGCACGTCGCCGGACTGGGCAGCCACGGCGACAGGAACGGGCAAGCGAAAGAGGAATACGGCTGGAGCGGTGTTGCATACCAGGCAGTCCGTGGATTGACAGGCCTACACAAAGCTGTTTATGATGCCATCATCGTGTTTGGGGATGTCTTCTGAATCTGAAGACTGCCAGTGTGGGAATCCAAACGGAAGGAGGAAGGTGGGACTATGACAGAAGAGAGTGTGCAGGGGTCCGGAATCTTCGGGCGGTTCTTGCAGCCACACACCGATGAGTTCTATTTGCTCTTCAGACTGGCCTTCGCCGTCCTGCTTGGGCTGCACGGCGCGCAGAAAGCGTTCCTGCTGTGGGACTTTCCCGCTGACGCAAATCCGAACGGGATGGGCGCACTGGTGGATATTGCGGCCTGGGTAGAGCTTATCTCGGCATTCCTCATCGGGCTGGGCGTTCTGACCCGACTGGGCGCGGGCGCGATGGTCGTAACGATGATTGTCGCTTACTTTGGCGTACACGCCCCCCTCAGCCCGGTATGGCCCTGGCCGCATCTGTACCCCAATCCTCCCGACGGGGGCAATGCGTTCGTGGCGCATGGTGGCGAGGTTCCGATCCTGTTCTTCCTCTGTGCAGCCATCATCGGTGTCCTTGGGAGTCGCAAGTGGGGTATCGAGCGGCACCTGACCAACAAGGAGCTTCTGTAGGGAACCGTCTGCCCTCCCCGTGTACTATGGAGGTGATTGTTCGAGGGTAAGAGTCTGGTGCCGCAGACCGGCAGTTACGACGCACTCGTGGTCGGCGCGGGGCCCAACGGCCTATCGGCCGCAATAACTATCGCGCAGACGGGACGCTCGGTGCTGGTCCTGGAGGGGCGGGACACGATTGGCGGGGGTGCCCGGTCCGCTGCCCTGACTCTGCCGGGATTCCTCCACGACGTATGTTCGGCGGTTCACCCACTGGCAGTAGGCTCGCCCTTCTTCTCCACGTTGCCGCTGTCCGACCACGGTTTAGCCTGGGTGCAGCCTCCCGCGCCGCTGGCCCATCCGTTGGACGACGGCACGGCGGTCATGCTGGAGCACTCGGTCGAGGCGACCGCCGAAGGCCTGGGCTGCGATGCGGCGGCGTATAGCAGCCTGTTTGCCCCGCTCGTGAGGGACTGGCGCAAGCTCGCCGCGGATCTCCTGGGACCGCTGCGCGTGCCGCGTCACCCGCTGCTGACCGCCCGTTTCGGGCTGAACGGACTGCGGTCTGCCCTGTCGGTGGCGCAAGCCCGCTTCAGCGGCGAACGTGCCAGGGCGCTGTTCGCCGGATTGGCCGCCCATTCGGTGCTGCCTCTGGAGCGGCCCCTCAGTGCCGCGTTCGGCCTCGTGCTGGGCGCCGCCGGTCATGCCGTCGGCTGGCCGATGCCACGCGGCGGGGCACAGCACATAGCCGAGGCCTTGGCCTCCCATCTGGCCTCCCTCGGTGGTCGGATCGAGACGGGCGTGCCCGTGGAGTGCCTGGAGGACCTGCCCGCCGCAACGGTTACCCTCCTCGACGTGACGCCTCGGCAGGTCATCACGATTGCCGGGCGACGCCTGCCCTGCGCCTACTTACGCCGGCTGGAGGCGTACCGCTACGGACCTGGGGCCTTCAAGATGGACTGGGCGTTGAGCGGTCCGGTGCCATGGCGGGCACCGGAGTGTGCGCGGGCGGGCACGCTGCACCTGGGCGGCCCGATGGCCGAGGTCGCCCAGGCCGAACGTGAGGTCTGGAGTGGGCGTCATCCGGACCGGCCCTTCGTGCTGCTCTCCCAGCCAAGTCTCTTCGATCCGTCCCGGGCGCCCGGGGGCCGGCACACCGCGTGGGCCTACTGCCACGTGCCCAACGGGTCCGACTTCGACATGACTGGGAGGATTGAGGCCCAAGTGGAGCGGTTCGCGCCGGGGTTTCGCGAGCGGATCCTAAAGCGGAGCGCCCGGCCGCCAGCAGCATTGGAGGCGTACAATCCGAACTGCGTCGGTGGAGACATCAACGGTGGTGTGCAGGATTTCGGCCAACTCTTCTCCCGTCCCGCCCGCCTGTTCAGCCCCTACACCGTCCCCTCGACCGACATCTTCATCTGCTCCTCGTCAACGCCGCCCGGGGGCGGTGTGCATGGCATGTGCGGTTACTATGCCGCCCGGGCTGCCCTCCGCCGTCTCGATCGCTGAACCTGCACCGTAGGACCGGCATGACAGTGGGCTGCCGTCGTCGGTCGAGGGGACACGACCCGGGACTATAGTATTGGGTTGCGGGGAACGATTCAGTGCTTTAGGCTACGACCCAGCCATCCGGCAGGTAAATCGAAGCGAACGGAACTCACCACGGCTTCGATCCGGTTCAACTGCTTCACCCTGACTACACCGGCGTTTTGCCAGCGGCCAGTGCGCTTGCTACACTGCCGCTAGCGCCACACTCGCACCAACACCGGTCTGACTAGCAAGGTCCTAGCACTTTGTGCCAGGAAAGGGGGTGCTCATGGGTACATCAGGGTTTGCTGGGGTTCTGGTTCGCGCGATCTTGTTCGCGCTGTGGCTGCCGGTCGTGGTGCTGCTCGTATCGTTGCTGAGGTTCGGCGTCGAGGGCATGGTCACGATGGATGCCACGGCGTTCGTGCAGCTGGTGGTCCTCGGGTGGCCGAGCGGTATCCCGCTGACACTCGCTGTCCTGCTCCTGCACCGCCGCGTCCGGTTGCTGGCGTATGTCTGCGCTGTCGTGTTGGCGCCGTTCTCCGTGCTGGCGTTCATTCTGGGCGGCTTGCTGGGGCACATAGGCGTACTCGTCTACGCCGTGGTCGTTTCGTTGCCGGCGTGGGTTGCACTGGGGATTGTTGCTCTACTACAATCGAGGCGCTCACCTGCGGCCGGCCGCGCCGCTGAGTGAAGACAAGTTTACCGGCCGCAGTAACCACATAGGGATAGGTAGAGAAGGAGAGACGACCGTGTTGAAGCACAGTATCCGCTTGATGCTCATTGCTGTCTTCGCTTTCGCCCTGCTGGGGTGCGAGCTTGGTGGTGATGGGGACATGTCCGCGATGGAAGAACAGTTGGCCAGTAAGGATGCTCAGATCGCCTCGCTCCAAGCGCAGCTTTCCGCTCAGGGTGGACAGCAGGCCGCGGCCGCGCCAGAGACCCGTAGTCGGCTGGAGACCGTGATGGCCCGCGGGCGGCTCGTGTGCGCCAGCCGCACCGACGTACCCGGCTATGGCTTTCTGGACGCCAGCGGTCGTAACGTCGGGTTTGACATTGACCTGTGCCGGGCGGTAGCCGCGGCGGTCTTTGGTAACGGTGATGCCGTGGAAGTCATTCCCATCTCGGCCGCCGAGCGTGGCCCCACCATCCAGTCGGGCGACGTAGACATGCTGGCCCGCACGGTGACGTGGACCACCACGCGCGATTCGCAGTGGGGCAACTACACCGTCATCACCTTCTACGACGGCCAGGGCTTCATGGTCCGCAAGGACAAGAACATTGACAGCGCCCTGAAGCTGGGTGGCACGTCCGTCTGCGTGACCAGTGGTACGACGACCGAGTTGAACCTGGCCGACTACTTCCGGCAGAACAACATGGAGCTGGAAGCCGTTGTCTTCGAGAACACGGCGGCCGTCGTCAGCGCCTACGAGCAGGGCCGCTGCGATGCCTTCACGAACGACAAGTCGCAGTTGGCGGCGCTCAAGAGTGGACTGCAGAACCCGGCCGACCACGTCGTCCTGCCCGAAACGATCTCCAAGGAGCCGCTGACGACGGTTGTCCCGCATGGGGATGACCAGTGGCTGGACCTGGTCAAGACGGTGCTGTACGTCCTGATCAACGCCGAGGAGTTCGGGGTCACGCAGGCGAACGTGGACCAGATGATGAGCCACGAGAACATCCAGATTCGGCGGATGCTGGGGACGGAAGGCGAGTTCGGCCAGTCCGACTTGGGTCTCAAGCCGACGTTTGCCGCAGACGTACTCAAGGCGGTAGGGAACTACGGCGAGATCTACGACCGCTACATGGGGCCGGAGGGCCTGGACCTGGAGCGGGGGATCAACGAGCTGTGGACCAACGGCGGGCTGATCTACGCTCCGCCGCTGCGCTAGTGCCTGACCAACCGTGACGAAAGCGGTTGGCGCGTTCACCGGCTGACGTATATCCTGTCCGGGTGGGCCTACGAGCATGTTCGTAGGCCTTGCCCGGACAGGTCTATTGATGGCAGTGGTGCGGCAGCGGCGGGATTTCCCATTACGCACCAGCCGTGTGCGGCCTCGCTCTATGCGGCCGCCGCTCTGCTAGTCACGGCGGCGGCAAAGTACCGCGGGGATTGCCCGGAATGACTGCGGTTGGGGGTGGCTATACGTGAGTGGTAAGCGTTTTTCCCTGATGCTCTCCTTTGGCGATACCCCCTTCTGGCGCGACGTGCGCGTGCTCCGCGCAGTGTCGCAGGTTGTCTCCGCCATCCTAGTGGTGGGTCTCGTCGTCTTCATCGTTACGCAGGTACTGGCTGCTGCCGATGCACGCGGCTTCAAGCTCGGATTCGACTTCCTGCAGGAGGAGGCCGGATTCCCCATCGCGGAGTCGGTCATCGAGTACGAGGAGTCCGACACCTTTCTGTATGCCTTTGGTGTCGGGATACTGAACACGCTCAAGGTGGCCATCTCGGGGGTCATCCTGGCCACCATCCTCGGCATCTTTGTCGGTGTCTGTGGCGTATCCACCAACTGGCTGGTGCGCCGGATCGCCATGGTGTACGTCGAGATCTTCCGGAACGTTCCACTCCTGGTCCAGCTCTTCTTCTGGTACTTCGGCGTCTTCCAGCTCCTGCCGAGCGTGCAGGAGAGCATCCAATGGCCCGGTCCGATCATCCTCAATAACCGGGGCATCTACATGGTATGGGGCGATCCCACGGCTGCTTTTGTTCCGTGGCTGGTGCTCCTGCTGATCGCTGTGGTGGTAGCCGTGGTCGTGGCCGTCGTCCTGTCGCGCGTCGAGTCGCGTGTCGGTAGGTCTACCTACCCGTTATCGGTAGCCGTCGCCATCGTAGTGGTGGTCCCGGCCCTGGCGTGGATACTCATGCCGGACAGTCCCTTAATGCGCGATGCTCCGGAGCTGGGCCGCTTCAACTACGAGGGCGGGCTGCGCCTGACCCCGGAGTTCGCGTCCCTGCTGATCGGACTGGTCGTCTACACGGCCGCGTTCATCGCGGAGGTCGTCCGGGGCGGGATTAACTCGGTGCGGCGCGGGCAGACCGAGGCCTCCAGGGCGCTCGGGTTGACCGCCCTGCAAACGCTCCGGTTCGTGGTTTTCCCCCAGGCGCTGCGCGTCATCATCCCGCCGCTGATTAGCCAGTATCTCAACCTCACCAAGAATTCCAGCCTGGCTATTGCTATCGGCTACCCGGATCTGTTCAGTGTGGGCAGAATCATGGTCAACCAGGCCGGTCGCGCCGTGCCCATCTTCCTGCTGCTGATGATCTCCTACTTAGCGATGAGCCTGACCTATGCCCTGATCGGGAACATCTATAACCGCCGCGTGCGGTTTGAGGAGCGTTAGCGTGAGTGCCGCAACGGCCGTCCTCGACCCGCCGAGGACCAGTGTAGGGGTGCTGGGCTGGGTGCGCGGCAACCTCCTGAGCACCTGGTACAACACGTTGCTCTCGGTACTGGCCTTCGGCTTGATCGGCCTCGCTTTGTGGACGGGGCTAGGCTGGGTTTTCGTGGATGCCGACTGGTCGGTCATCACCGAAAACCTGAAGCTCTTTTCCGTGGGCCAATATCCCCCGGAGCAGGTGTGGCGCGTCAGCCTGGGAGTCGTGTGGCTTGCCTTCCTGTTCGGGGTCGCCTGGGGTACCGGGGCCAGCAGCGTGATGAGTATTTTTGCTCGCATCATCGCCATTGGGTTCGGCCTCGCGGCGCTGGTATTCCTTTTCTTGGAGATCGTTTTATCCTTGGGTATCGTATCCATCGCGGCTTGCAACCAGCTTGTGGCTGTCTCGGTGGCCGTCGTCGTCGGGTATTACCTGTTTCGAGGGCGCTCACTGCAGACACGCTGGTTCGTGCTGGCCTGGGTGCTGTCTTTCGCCGCCATCCTCGTGCTGCTGCGCGGGTTCGAGGGCGTCAGTTGGCTGCCCCTCGTCGAGACGAACGCTTGGGGCGGGTTGCTGCTGACCTTCCTCTTGGCCGTCTTGGGTATTGTGGCCTCCTTCCCGCTGGGCGTGCTGCTGGCTCTGGGCCGCCGCAGCAATCTTCCCGTCCTGAGCGTGCTATGCACCATATTCATCGAAGGAGTCCGCGGCGTGCCGCTGGTGACACTCCTCTTTATGGGGCAAGTGATTCTCCCGCTCATTCTCCCCGAAAATCTGCCCATTGACCGCATCACGCGCGCTTTCCTGGCTATCACCATCTTCAGTGCCGCGTACACGGCCGAGAACATCCGCGCGGGGCTACAGTCGGTGCCGACGGGCCAGATCGAGGCCGCCAAAGCGTTAGGGCTTGGCGGTATAAACACGACGACCTTCATCGTCATGCCGCAAGCTCTGCGGGCCGTGATTCCTGCCATCGTGGGCCAGTTCATCGGCCTCTTCAAGGACACCAGCTTGGTCGTCATCGTCGGACTGCACGATATTGTCGGTATTGGCCGGAACATCCTGTCGGCCAACCCGGAGTGGCTGCTCTCGCAGCGCGAGGTGTACGTGTTCCTGGCGGCGGTATTCTGGGTGTTTACCTTCGGCATGTCCTACGCGAGCCGCCGGCTGGAGTCCACGCTCGGCATAGGGACCCGCTAAGGCAAGGGGATTGCGATGCAAGCAGACGACGACATGATTATCTGCCGCGACGTACACAAGTGGTTTGGCTCCTTCCACGTCCTGCGGGGCGTCACCATGACCGTGAAAAAGGGGGAGGTGGTCGTCATTTTCGGCCCCTCGGGGTCGGGCAAGTCCACCTTCATCCGCGCGATCAACCGCCTGGAAGAGCACCAGCGCGGCGATATCATCGTAGACGGCATCGCGCTGACCCACGACATCCGCAACATCGAAGCGATTCGCAGCGAAGTCGGGATGGTCTTTCAATCCTTCAACCTCTTCCCCCACCTGACCGTGCTCCAGAACATTACGCTGGCCCCAATGCGGGTCAGGAAGTGGCCGGCCTCCCGTGCTGAGGAAGTGGCGATGAGCCTACTGGAGCGGGTAGGCATCCCGGAGCAAGCCGGCAAGTATCCGGCCGAAATCTCCGGCGGACAGCAGCAGCGGGTCGCCATCGCCCGTGCTTTGGCGATGCAGCCCAAGGTCATGCTGTTCGACGAGCCGACCTCGGCCCTGGACCCGGAGATGATTAAGGAAGTGCTCGACGCTATGCGCGAGCTGGCCGCCTCCGGGATGACGATGGTCGTCGTGAGCCACGAAATGGGGTTTGCCGCCGAGGTGTCCGACCGCATGGTTATGTTCGATGAGGGCAACATCGTCGAGGCCGGTGCGCCGCAACAGCTCCTCAACAACCCGCAGCAGGAGCGGACCAAGACCTTCCTCTCCCAGATTCTCTGAGGGTTGCCGCGGCGTGCTCCGGTGTTCCCTCCCCTCGCCCGGCCGACCGTTAGCACTCGTTGGCGGCGAGTGCTAAGAGGTGCTACAATGGGCGTGTGTCAACGAGCCGCCACAGCGAGCGGCGTTGAGCGTAGTCGGCGGTGGCGTTCGCACACGCCACGCCGGGAATAGACCCGAACAGGACTAATTGAAGGAGGCAGAGCAGCTATGGCAGTGACGCTACGTCCGCTTGGTGATAAGGTGATCGTCCGTCCGGAGGCGGGTGAGGAGACCACCAAGAGCGGGATTGTGCTTCCCGATACCGCAAAAGAGAAGCCCCAGGAAGGGGTCATCGTTGCGGTTGGCTCCGGGCGGGTGCTCGACAACGGCGAGCGGGTAGCCCTCGAAGTAGAGGCAGGTCAGAATATCCTCTACGCGAAGTATGCCGGTACCGAGGTGAAGCACGAGGGTGAGGACCTGCTCATCCTCAGCGAGCGCGACATCCTGGCCGTCTTGGGCGGCTAACCGATAGACCGAACTCCGGGGCCACCCCACTCCCGCCGGGTGCCGGCCAGCTACTCTCCGGCAGCGGCCAGCACCGTCGGCTAACGGTCGGTGGTAGCCCCGCAATACGTCGGCTCACGAAGAGCGCCTGTCCAGCCTTGCTGGGCGGGCGTTTGTATTGGTGTGCTTCACTCCCACCCTAACCATCCCCCGCGGCGACGGGGGAGAGGAAACCTCGTCCCCCCGTCGCCGCGGGGGGGCATCGGGAGGCAGCCGGCGGCCCAGCGTCAGTCGTAGTCGCCGCTGACCAATTCGTCGAGCAACTCCGCGAGCACCGCCGCCGGTACCGGCCCGACCAGCTTACGCACGATCTGACCCTGCCGATTAATCAGGAACTTCTCCGGGACCCCCATCAGGCCGTAGTCAATCGAGATTTTGCCGTCGGTATCGCGGCCGTTGGGGTAGGTAATTGCGAATTCGTCCAGAAAGGCCCGCGCTGCGACCTCACGATCCTGCACACCCACGCCGATAAAGAGCAGGTCGGTCGCGCGGTACGACTGCCACACCCGCTCCAGGGTCGCGGCCTCTTCGCGGCAGGGCACACACCACGAGGCCCAGAAGTCCACCAGCACCGGGCGGCCGCGCAGGTCGGCGAGCCGAAGCGACGTGCCGTCGAACAGCGGTAGCGTGAAGTCCGGGGCCGGCCGCGCCGTGACCGGGATGTTCCGTAGCGCCGACTGCACGGCGAAGGTCGTCGCCTCGCGGTCACTGGCTCGGATCATCGCGTAGCCGAGCAGGGCCAGCAGCAGGACGACGCCCCCGACCGAGAGCCAGAACGCCAGTGATGCCCGCGGGGTGAGTGCGGCCGGCGGCCGCGCGGAGCCGGCTGCGGGTGGCGGGGGAGGGTCGGCGGCCGCCACTATGTTGGCGTCTCCTCGGAGGTGGCTGTCTCTTGGCGCATGGCGATTTCCGCTTCGAGGGTCGCCAGCTCGGCGGCGACGTCGCGCTGCCGCTGCGCCAGCCAGAGTAGATAGACGCCCAGTCCCACCACGACCACCGCATAGCCGGCAAACACGAACTCCACCGGTTCACTCCTCAAGCGCGAACTCGAACACTAACCAGGATAACACGACGTAGATAAGGTCGAAAGCAATCAGCAGGTGGAGCCAGGGGGCATCGCCGGCGCCGCCCCACGCCATACGCCCCTGGAGCGCCGCCGCCGTGCTGTGAACGGCCGCGAGGAGCGCCGGGACGGTGATCGGAAACAGCAGCACGGGCAGCAGCACCTCGCGGGCGCGGGTCTGGGCGGCCAACGCACTGAGCAGCGTCCCGGCTGCCGCGAGGCCCAGCGTACCCAGGACCAACGACAGGAGCAGGGCCAGCGGGTCGAACGCGACCGTGAAGAAGACGATGGTGAGCGCGACCGTCAGCACGATCAGGACGGCGGTCAGCGCGAGGTTACCGAGCAGCTTGGCGGCGTACAGGATCGAGCGATCCAGCGGCGCGGCGAGCAGCGCATCGAGATTGCCCCGCTCGTGCTCCTGGGCAAAGGTGCGCCCAAAGCCCACCGTGGCGCCGTAGGTGATCGTGACCCAGATCAAGCCGGGGACCAAGCGCGTGGCGTCCGTGCCCGGCGCATCGAGAGCAAAGTTGAAGATCAACAGGCAGACGATGGCATACATCGCCGCCGCCGCCACGTTGTCGCGCCTCCGTCCTTCGATCCGCAGGTCTTTGCCGATGATGGCGGTCAGCGTCCCCCAGCCCGTCGGCCGGGGCACCGGCGTCTCGCCCCATCCCTGGTCCTCCCCCGTCGCGACGGGGGAGGGAACTGCTCGTCCCCCCGCTGCAGCGGGGGGACCATAGGGGGGCTGGCCCCCATCCCCACCGGCATACAGCGCCTGCAGACGCGCCGCCGTAAGCGTCTCTGTGGCCGCGTCCAGCACGCACCGTCCCTCCACCAGCACAATGAGACGCTGACAGAAATGCAGTGCCAGGTCGAGATCGTGAGTGGCCAGCACGATGGTCGGGCACCAACCGTCCTCCGGGTGTGGCTGCCCGGAGCCGAGGCCGAGGAGCGCCGGGAGGGCGGCGATAGCCAGCGGATCGAGCGAGGCGTCCGGCTCGTCGAGTAGGAGCAAGCGCGGCCGGTGCAGTGTCGCGCGGGCCAGTGCCAGGCGCTGCTGCTGGCCGCGCGACAGTTGGCCGACCGGTGTCGTCGCGGCCCCGGCCAGCCCTACTCGCTCCACGGCTGCCGTCACGGTACTCGCGTCTGGGGACAGGCCGTACAGGCGCCGGAAGAAGGTCAGGTTCTCAAGCGGCGTCAGCTCGTCGTACAGCCAGGTTCGGTGCCCCACGTAGCCGATCTCGGCGCGTGTGTTCTGGTCCGCGCGGCTGGTAGGCCGGCCGAAGAGCGCCAGCGAGCCGTGCGTCGGGCGGAGCTGCCGGCCGAGCAGGTTCAGGAGGGTGGATTTGCCCGCACCGTTTGGTCCGACGACGCCGATACGCTCGCCGGCACGAACCGCGAACGTCAGCGGGCGCAGCGCAACGGTCCGGCCGTACCGTCGCGCGAGACTGTGCGCCTCGATCACCGGCGCCCCGTTACCCGACACGCCGCACTCCTGTCCAGCGCCGAGGGATAGAGTTGGGCAATGCGGCAGCCGGTCGCAGCCGTGACTCCACTTCCCTGAAGAGAAGCGGCCTACGATGAGTAGGCTTGCTGGCGGGTTTCGAGGTCAACGAAACGGGTTTGCTGGCCGAAGAAGCGGAGCTGGATGTCGCCGGTGGGACCGTTGCGGTGCTTGGCGACCAGAATGTCAGCCACGTTTTTCTTGGGGGTGTCCTTGTCGTAGTAGTCTTCACGATAAATGAACATTACCACGTCGGCATCCTGCTCGATGGAACCGCTCTCGCGCAGATCGGAAAGCATCGGCGTGTGCGACGGGCGCTGCTCCACGGCGCGCGAAAGCTGCGACATCGCCACGATGGGGATGTTCAGCTCGCGGGCGAGGCCCTTGAGCGAGCGAGTAATCTCGGAGACTTCCTGCACGCGGTTCTCCATGTAGCGCCCCTGCCCCTGCATCAGCTGGAGGTAATCAACCAGAATTAAGCCGATATTGTGCTCGGCCTGCAAGCGCCGCGCTTTCGTGCGTAGCTCCATGATCGGGATGCCGGCCGTGTCGTCAATGTAGACCGGCACCTCGGAGAGACGGCCGATGGCCTTAGCGATCTGCTGTAGCTCCTCATCGTCAATGACACCGCGGCGCAGGCGATGCGAGTCGATCCGGGCCTCTGTGCAGATCAACCGCTGCACCAACTGCTCCTTGGACATCTCCAGGGAGAAGACGGCGACCGGGACGTTGTGCGGCGGCGCCGCGGCGTTCTGGGCGATGTTCAGCGCCAGACTGGTCTTGCCCATGGATGGCCGCGCCGCCACGATGACGAGATCGGACCGCTGGAGTCCGCCGGTCAAGGCATCGAGGTCGCGGAAGCCGGTCGGCACGCCCAGCGTCTGCCCGCGGTGCTGGGAGATAGAGTCAATCTGGTCGAAGTATTCTTCCAGGATAGTCTTGAGCGGCAGGAACTCTTGAAAGCGACGCCGTTGCGTGAGTTGGAAGAGGATCGCTTCGGCCTGATCAACTGCCTCCTCGGCGTCGGCCGAGCCGTAGGCCAGCGCCGCGATCTGCCCGGAGGCTTGGATCAAGCGCCGCAGCATCGCACAGCGTTCGACGATGCGGCCGTAATACTCGACATGCACCGCGGTTGGTACGAGGGCGGTCAAGGACGATAGATAGGCTGCACCACCGACCTCATCCAGCCGCTCACGGCGTTGCAACTCGTCGGTGAGCGTGACGAGGTCCGCCGGCTCGCGGCGCTCGAAGAGGTCCAGTGCCGCGCTGTAAATGGTCCGGTGTTGCTGCCGATAGAAGTCTGCGGGTTGCAGGAAGGAGGCGACGCGCGTGATGGCGTCGCGGTCAATCAGAATACTCCCGAGGACCGACTGCTCGGCCTCGATATTCTGCGGCGGCAGACGCTCCTCGGTATCCGGTCTCTCAACGACTGCTCTGTCGGCCGTTGCTCCATTTACTGCCATAACAGAATCATAACGCTTGGCAGCCGGGGATGGATTATAGCGGCAGTGAGGTGAGGCGACCCTTGGGCCTCACCCCCGGCCCCTCTCCATCGCCGAGCGATAGAGAGGGGGCGTACGGCGGCCAGAGGTTAGACCCAACCCCGGCTCACGAGGCCGCCGCGGCCGCCGCGGCGGCCTCGGGCTGGGCTTCCGCGGCCTCTGCCGTGGCCGCTGCCTCCGTTTCCGCTGCCGGTTCCTCGTCAGTCGCTGGCTCCTCGGCCGTTTCCGGCTCCGGATCTTCCTCCACTTCCGGCACGACCTCCACGTTGACGATGCCCGTCTCCCGCGCCGGCAAGCGCAGGGTGACTTGGTGACTGCCCAGGTGGCGCAGCGGCTCGCGGAGCACCACGTCCCGGCGGTCAATCCGAATCTGATGTTGCTCGTCCAGTGCGGCGGCGATCTGCGGGGAGGTCACGCTGCCGTGCAGGCGGCCGCCTTCACCGATCTGGGCCGGGATGGTTACAGTCAGCTCGCGCAGTCGTTGGGCCAGGCTACGGGCCGCGGCGGCCTCGCGCTCGGCGGCGACCTCGGCCTCGGCGCGCAGCCGTTGCAGCCGCTTCATCTGATGCCGCGTGCCGGGTACGGCGAGGCCGCGGGGCAGGAGGTAGTTGCGTGCATAGCCCGGCGCGACCTCTTTGACGTCGCCCGCCCGGCCCAAATCCGCCACCGGTTCAACCAGGATAACTCTCATCGCTTACGCTCTCTTCTTTCTCGGTAGTGTTAGCTTTGGTGTGCAGGGCAGTGCGCCGTTACTCGTGATGTGCGGCATGGCCTAGCAGGACATGACCTCTCAGCGCAGGAGGCATGGCGCGTTCGCGTACCGCTGCGATCCTCGTTAAGGATAGCGGATAGCGCGAGTATGCTGCCGGTCGCCTGGCGTGCGTGTGGTCAGCCCATCGTCGAGACGCGCTCCGGGCGGACTTTATAGAGCACCCGTGTACCGGGCGGCCCCACGTAGCGCGCCCGCCCGGTGTAGCGTCCGGCCAGTTGGTCAATATGCTCCGTAGCGCCCTCTTCCGTCACCGCGACGACGGTACCACGCACGGCGAGGTAGCGATACGGGTTGTCGGGATCGGCAATACAGAGCGCCACCTGGGGCCGGTTCCGCATGTTGTGGTCCTTTTGCCGCCCGCGTGCCGAGTTGACCAGCACGTGGGTGCCGTCGTAGTCCACCCACACCGGCGTCACTTGGGGCGAGCCGCTGGGCATGAGTGTCGCCAGGTAGGCGAAGCTCCGCTTCTCGAAAAGGTCCAGGCAGTCTTCCGGCAGCGGGACCGGCCGTATTTCCGTGGCCATCAGCATCCTCCTCACTGTCTGCCTACCGCTCAGGATACATCGCCTCCCGCCATTCCCGCCGTCTCACCCGTCATTCCCGCGTCAGCGGGGAGGGCATAGGGGGCGGTACCACCCGGCACCGCTCACTTGAGGTCGAGCCGGTCGAGTACCTCCCGGTTGACGACGCCACGGGGGCGGTGGCCGGTGAGGACGGCGGCGATTTCAAGTGCCGGGCGCCGGCGGCGCTCGCGGGACGCCCAGTCGCTGGCCGAGGCCATGTGTGGCGTAACCACGACGTTGGGCATCATCCGCAGCGGGCTATCGGGCGCGAGCGGCTCCTGTTCGGTCACGTCCAACCCGGCAGCCAGCAGCCGGCCTTCTTGGAGCGCCGCGACCAGCGCGACCTCATCCACCACCCGGCCGCGCGCGGTGTTGATGAAGATGGCGTGGCGCTGCACCAGCGCGAACTCGGGTGCGCCGATCAGGTGAAAGGTGTCCGGCAGCAGCGGTACGTGGCAGGAGATGAAATCGGCATCCTGCAATACCTCGGCCATCGGCACCGACCGTACTCCGTGCGCGGCGAAGACTGCCGGGTCCACGTAGGGGTCGTAGGCGATGATCTCGCGGAGGGCAAAGCCGGCCATGCGCTGTGCCACGCCCCGCGCGACGTTGCCGAAACCGAGCAAGCCGAGCGTGTTCCCGGTCAGGCGATGGATCATGCCCCGCTCACCGCCCCAGCCGCCCGCGCGTATCTGCTGCGCCGCCGGCACAATCCAGCGCACACAGGCGAGGAGCAGCGCCACGGTATGGTTGGCGACCTCGTCAACAAAGACATCGGGCACGTTCGTGACGATGATGCCCTGCTCGGTGGCACAGTCCACGTCCTCGAACCGATCCATCCCGATGCCGCCCATGGTGATGATCTTGCAGCGGGCAAGCGCCTGGATGAAGGACCGCGAGACGCGACGCTTGCCGATGATCGCGTCGGCATCGCGGGCCTCGGCGAGCACCGTCGCATCGTCGTCGCTAGGAACGGTGACTAGCCGACAGCCGGCCTGGGCCAGGATTTCGCGCTCGCCGGCGGCGCCAAAGGTGCCGCCCGTATCCACGACCACCACTTTGGGTTGCTGTCCGTCGGAAGCTGCCGCCGCAGGAGTACCGGTTCGCTCTGATGCCGCCATGTGGATCTGCTCCCTGCTGCTGAGATGAGCCAGTGTACCGCGTGCGACGCATCCAGGCGATGGCGCTGCGGCCGGGGTCGCCGCCTGCCGTGGATCGGCAAGTCGGCTCGTTAAGGAGAGCGCACAATCGGGCCTACCGTTCGAGGAAGAGCGGGGCGAGCATGGTGTCTACCGGCACGTAATCGTCGGTCAGGATTTCCTGTGGCCCGGTGTTGAGCCACGCCTCCATGGCTGACTGCCGCATCACGTGCGTGGTCGCAGGTACCGCGGCGGGACTGGGATAGGCGTTGAACCGCTCGAACTCAATCGGCTGCGCTGCCGCCGCCACGACATAGGTGCCCCGTGACCGGATCGTCGCCTCGATGATCCCGTCGTTCTCGCCGAGGACGTAGACGTAGGGGAAGACCTGTTGGAGGGTACGCACGAAGGCTTTGAGGAACCGGCCGTCAACGAGCTTGTCCACGATGTTCGTCACGTAAATGCCGTCCTCGGTAAGCAGATCGCGCATTTGCTGCGAGAACTCCAGCGTGGTGAGATGGTACGGCACCGAGAAGTCGTTGAAGGTGTCTCCAAAAATCAGGTGATAGCTGTTTAGGGGCAGGTCGCGCACGGCCATCCGCGCGTCATCGTTGTAGGTGATGACCCGGGTGTCCCAGGGCAGCCCCATGTGCATGTGCGCGACTTGCGTCACTGCCGGGTCTATCTCGATGACCTCAACGGTGACCTCGGGATAGCGTGCTTCGAGCGCCCGCGGCATGGTGTAGCCTCCGCCACCCAGGAAGAGCGTGTGCATACGCGGCTGGCGCTCGGCCACGTACTGCGCCGTTTCGGCGGCGATCTCGACGTACCCGTAGATAATCACCTGCGGATTGGTGATCGAGTTGAAGCTATGCACCAATTGATCGAGCTGGAGCCGCACGACATCCTGGCCGCGGCGCTGGACCTCTGTCACGCGAATGCAGAAATAGTTGGTCTCCAGCGTGCAGTTGTCGGCGCGTACCGACGGCCGCGCGGCATTGCCGGCCAGGGCCAGCGCACCCACCAGCAGCACGGCCGCCGGCCAGCGCGCCCGGTGCAGTTGGCCGAACAGCAGGGCCAAGATCAGGAGTACCACCGCGACCAGCAAAACGACGGTGCGTGTGCCGAGTAACGCGATCAGGACAAAGCCTGCCAAGTAGACGCCGACGATGCTCCCCGCCGTCGAGACGGCATAGAGCTGGCCGACGATGCTGCCGGTGTGCGTGAGGCTGGTGAGCGCCCGTTTGACGACGATGGGTGTCACCATGCCCAGCACGCAGCTCGGCAAGAACAGCAGGCTGGTCGTCATCAGCAGGATTCTGGGGAGCGGAGAAAGATCGAACGTCCATTCGTGCAGGGCGGTCACCACGGCCAAAGGAGCAGAGCTGACCACGCTCCCGGCGAGCAAGCAGAGGCCCAGCGTGCTCGGCGCCGGAAAGCGGTCGGCCACCCGGCCGCCCAAGAAGTTGCCGATGCTGATGCCGGCGAGCACGATGCCGATGATCGTGGTCCAGGTATAGAGGGAGACGCCCAGGTGCGGGGCGAGCAAGCGTCCGGCCACGATCTCCAGGATCAGCGTGCCGGCGCTGGCCATGAACACGATGAGATAGAGACTGCCCTTCTGCCACACAGTGGTCATCGCGGCGTACTCCCTCCCCTTCCGGCAACCCTCGACCGCCACACCCGGCCCGCAGTCTCCACGGACCAACCGCCAGCGGCAGAGCTGCACCGGAGAAAGTGTATCGCACCACAGCGCCCGGCCCGCAGCCGGTGGGGGAGGATGCGGCTGCTCTCCTCCTCTCTATCCCTCGGCGCTGGAGGGGGGCTGGAGGGTGAGGCGCCAATCACCGCAAAGCGATTGGTAGAATGGCGCGAGCCAGGTCATGGGACGGATTATTGCCATCGCCAGTCAGAAAGGCGGCGTGGGCAAGACCACCACCGCTGTCAACCTGGCCGCGGCATGGGCCGAGCGCCGCCGTCGGGTGCTGCTGATAGACCTCGATCCCCAAGCCAACGCGACGGCCAGCCTGGGGCTGTCACTCGACGGGCGATCTGCGTATGATGTGCTACTGGGGACGGTGTCGCTGCGTGAGGCCGCCGTCCCGGTGGGACTCGCCGGCGGCCGCGCCGGTGCAGCGGGAAGCGGTGCCGACGGCGCAGCGCACTTCGATCTCGTGCCGTCGAGCATGGACCTGGCCGGCGCCACCATTGAGCTAGTGGAGCTGACCGACCGGGACCGGCGGCTGGCAGATCACCTCGCCGCAGTCCACGCTACCTACGACTACGCGCTGATTGACTGTCCGCCGGCGCTCGGCTTGCTGACGATCAACGCGCTGGCCGTCGCCGATACGCTGCTCGTACCGGTACAGTGCGAATACCTGGCGCTGGAAGGGCTGACCGAGGTGCTGCGGACGCTGCAGAGCGTCCACGAGCGCCTGAACCCGGAGTTGCGTGCCGTCCATCTGGTGTTGACGATGTACGACCTACGGACCAACCTCTCCCGGCAGGTCAGCGCCGAAGTACAGCGTCATTTCCCCAGGGAGTTGCTGCAAACGGTCATCCCGCGCACGGTGCGGCTGGGCGAGGCGCCCAGCTACGGTCAGTCGGTACTAGCGTATGACCCGACCGGACGCGCCGCCGCGGCGTACCGAGCACTCGGAGCCGAGCTAGAGGAGGCATTCACAGATGCCGCGACCTAAGGGCGGGCTGGGACGTGGCTTGGAGGCGCTGTTGCCGGCTGCGCCGCCGGAGACGGACACGGCTGCCGACGATGCAGCGGTGCAGCTCCTGGATGTAGACGCGATTGATCCCAACCCCCAGCAACCCCGCCGGACCTTTGACGAGGAGGAGCTGCAAGAGCTGCAAGACTCCATCGCCGAGCACGGCGTCCTGCAGCCTGTGCTCGTCGCCCGGGTGCCCGGCTCATCACGGTACCAACTCATTGCCGGCGAGCGGCGCTGGCAGGCGGCCCGGCGCGCCAACCTCGCGCAGGTCCCGGCCGTCGTTCGGGAGGTGACGAGAGACGAGTACCTGATCCTGGCCCTCGTCGAGAACCTCCAGCGCACCGACCTGAACCCGCTCGAAGCCGCCGCGGCCTTCCGACAGCTCATCCACGATTTTGGGCTGACCCAGGAAGATGTCGCCCGCCAGACGGGACGCAGCCGGATGGCGGTGTCGAACACGATACGGCTGCTCAACCTCTCCGCCGAGATCAAGGATTACCTGGTCCAGGGCCAACTGACCGAAGGGCACGCGCGGGCGCTGCTCGGTGCGCCTAGCCCGGCCGACCAGCGCGACCTAGCCGAGCGGGTGATTGCCGAGGGGTTGAGCGTGCGCCAAGTCGAAGAGTTGGTCCGGCGCTTGCGGGAAGCGGCGGGCCGCCGGTCGCGCGCGCACCCGGCCCCGTCGAAATCACCGGAGCTGACCGACCTCGAAGGACGCCTCGAACAAATCCTCGGAACGCGCGTCGAGATCGTCCAGCGGCGGGGCGGCCGGCAGGGCGGCCGGCTGGTCTTCCACTACTTCTCGGACGAGCAGCTCACTGCCCTCTGCGATCACCTCCTCGACGACGCCAACTAACGGCAGCGCACAAACGAGTGGTGAAATCACCTCAGCCTTCAGCGAGTGGACTACAGGTGTCTAAGTGAGCAAGTCCTTATCCAATTATGAGATCGTCACGCTGGCCGTCTACCTTCTCGGTGGTAGCAGCCTGGTTGTGGATGTTGAAGACATCGCGATCAAGGCCAACGAGATTGCACCTGGTCGTTTTGCATGGCGTAAATATCCTAATCAGATTAATATTGACCACGTTGGCTCCGCACTTCGGGAGGCCAAGAAGCCGAGGAATGGGAGCTTGCTACTTGGCTCTAGCAAGGAAGGCTGGTTGCTCACGGAGCAGGGCCTTGCATTCGCAGAGGAACGTGCTCAAGACCTAAGTCAAACTGATCTTGCACGAGAGGCCCTTTCTCCCAAGGAGCGGAGTTGGCGTCGGAATGAGCGTATACATATGCTTTCCGAAGCTGCCTTCCTTAAGTCTCAATCTCTGGGGATAGAATCCGTTACATCCCAGGAGGCGGAGTCATTCTTTAGAGTGAATGACTACGTTACTGGCAGAGCGCGTGAGCGTAAGCTAACCCGTATCCTCAATACCTTCGGAGATGACCCGGAGCTTGGTCAGGTAGTGAGGCAGTTGGCTGCCAGAGTTCGGCGGAGGTAGGGACGATGGTGAATGCAGAGAACCAACTCTTGGTGAAGACGCATGTTGCCAGGGATCTGTTGCAGAATGCGGCGGTTTTCAAAACGGACAAGCTCGTCGTTTGGGAATACGTGTCGAACAGTCTCCAGTACGTTGATGCTGGGACTAGCCCACGCGTGAAGGTTGTGCTCAGGAGCCGCAAGAAGCAGATTTCGATTTCGGACAACGGTCGCGGGATGGACTGGCGCGGCCTGCAGAACTTCTTTGTGATGCATGGTGAGAACGTTGATCGGAAGAAGGGACGGCCGGGGCGCGGTCGTTTCGGCACGGGCAAATCGGCCGCATTCGGAATCGGTGACGTGCTGCGGATAGATACCACCCGGAATGGCAAGCGGTCTCGGGTGGAATTGTGGCGCAAGGATGTTGATGGCTGGAGTTCGGAGGATCCCATTCCGGTACGCACGATTGAGCGAGAAGCACCGACCAGTGCCTCGAACGGGACCAACATTGAGATCGAAGGCATCCACCTGAGGAAACTGGACCAGGCTGGCATTATTCGCTATATCGAGAGGCATCTTACGAAGTGGCCCAAGGGTGCTACGGTATTTGTTAATAATCATGAATGTGAGTTTTCCGAACCGGCGGTGGCACGGGAGGTACGGTTTCAACCGGACGAACCCCTGCGAACCAAGCTGGGTGACGTTGAGTTGATCCTGAAGGTTGCAAGAGCCCCCTTGGATGAGGACCTGCGCGGCGTGTCCATCTACTCGAACGGCGTGATGCACGAGACGACGCTGGCCGGCTTCGAGGGCCGGGAGATGGCCCAGTACATCTTTGGCGAGATTGATGTACCTAGATTAGATGATGACACCTCACCAATGCGACCCTTCGACTTGAGTCGGTCACTCCAGTTGAATCGCAATAATCCGCTTGTGCAAGCGATTTACGTCTTCATTGGGCCGAAGATTGACCAACTGCGGCGCGAGTTGCTGACAGACGAGAGAAAGCGCCGAGCGAGTGCGGAGGCTAAGAGGCTCGGCAAGCAGGCGGCTGAGATCGCAAAGGTAATCAACGAGGACTTCCGGGATTTCCGGGAGCGTGTTGCCAAAGCGAGAGCCAAGGCTGCCGGTGGTTCGGATCCCTACCATACACCAGCCGGTGGCCACGCCCAGGACGATCTCATCTATGGAGCCGACCTTCCGGCCGAAATAGTCTCTGAGCCTGGCGAGTCGGGGTCGCAGGGTGGCTCCGGAAGTAGCGATGCAGAGACGCCGGAGCCTACACCACAGGTGGTACCTGGCACTCCTGAATCAGAGAAGCAGGGTCAGCGTGCTGGCGGCGCTGGCAACCGGCGTCGTCCGCGTGGCGGCTTTCAGGTGAAGTTTGACTATATGGGGGTGGCCGAATTCCGGGCCAAATACGTGCCGGAGGAACGCGCGATCTACATCAATCTGGATCATCCTCAACTGGCCGCCGCGAAAGGCTCAAGCTCGATTGACGATCCGACCTTCAAGCGTCTTGCCTATGAAGTCTCCTTTGCGGAGTATGCGGTAGCGCTTGCCTCCGAGCTTGCTGCACGCGACGAGTACCTTGACCCTTCAGACTCGATTGTAGACATCCGTGAGACGATCAATCGGGTCGCTCGCAAGGGTGCCAGCTTATACGCGAAGTAGGGGCCACCGGGAGGCAGCAGCCAATGGGGATTTCCCGATACCCGCGGCCCGGGCATCGGATTGCGCCGCTCGCGCTGCGCGAAATCCTGGACGCGCCGCTCCCGCATCATCTGCCGGCCCACAGTTGTCCTTCCCACATGCGTAAGCTCAGTGATCTTGACGAGACCACTTGGTCACACTTTGCCCCTGAAGTGTGTCGGCAACTCGGCGCGGCGGTGGTCAGTGCGGTTCAGCGGCGGCTCAACTCAGCACCACGTTCGCTAAGGAATCGCAGACTGCCCAGGCTACTGAAGGAGGTGGAGCTTCAGACGTTGGAGCTCGAGCGGCGGACTTACTACGCACTGATTAGGCAACAGGAGCAGATTCCATCTGCTCAGACAGTTGGGCAAGTTGCCGGCCTCTGGTGGATCGGTGCTCGTGCCCTGGTTGATCTCCTTACTTCGATCGAGGCGACCCTAAGTCCTGAGGAGCGGACCCAGCCCGTGCAAACAACATACTCTGGAAAAGTGCCGGAGACTATCACTTTTCACATCACCGCAAACAATCTCAATGAAGGAGGCCGGCAACGGCGACAAGAAGCCTATCTGAATATAAACCGTGTCAAAGCTGCCTTCTTCGGTGTGCGTGACATCACTATTGTTACCGATGATAGCCTGGAGTTCCCAGCAAAGCTCAGTGGGAATGCAGGACATGATGGTTCACAAATCCCCAAGAACTTGCGTAGTCGGCCAGCCCGAATGCTCGGTGAATGGCTCATAGAGCGTCACCAAGCCTGTCCCGGTGACCAGGTGCATGTGGAGCGGCTAGACAATGATCGGTTCCTCTTCCGTTTTGTACGTAACCCGATCGGTGCCCCCTCACAGCCTCCACTTGATGCCCGGACCGCTCGCGAGTTGGCGGGTATCCTGACCCACTGGTCGGTAGTGGTCTTGCTCGACGATGAGATCAGGCCCCTACACAATATCCCAGGTGCAGAGGCAGTCAGTGAGTTTGATCCTCGACTCGGAGACCTCCTTCAACAGGTTGGCCTCGGAGCAGCGACGGTACAGGAGCTTTTAGATCGCGTGACTAAACGTTCGCAGGCTCTACCCGGCCCTGAGGTTGCTGTGCGGCTCCGCCGTCTGAGGGAGGCAGTCCAAGCGAAGGGAACAATGACGTTGGAGGAAGAGTTGCGAGATTTGGTAGCTAGTTTGGAGAGCCATTCGGATCGGAATCGCCGTATCGTGGCGCGGTATCTTGGCTGGGATGGGCAAGGGGGAGCGACCTTGAAGGCTGTGGGTGACGAGTTTGGGATGTCCCGCGAGCGTGTGCGTCAGATATGTGCTCCCGTAGCTAATACGCTCGCGGCAACGAAACCCTTTGCGCCGGTACTCGACCGCGTTTTGAGTGTCGTAGCAGAACTGACTCCTGCCCCGGTCCCCGCCATTGAGGAAACCCTAGTGGCCGAGGGCCTAACGGCAGCCCTGTTCTCCCTAGAAGGGCTGATAAAGTCCGCCGAAACAATACCTTCCCAGTCATCAACCGGGGCGACGTTCGCAATGCACCCGATGATCTTGGGGCGTCAGTTGCCCTTCGTAATCACAGGGGCACCAGGGCGTCGAATGGTGCTCCCGCCCCAGATGCTTGCTGTAGGAAATAAGGTTATGCAGTGCGCTCGCAAATCCGTTGAGCACTGGGGCGTGGCAACTGTTGAAGACATCACTGCACAAATCACGGAACAGTTGACGGAACCAGCCCACCCGGAATTCGTGACACAAGTTCTTCAGAGCAACGAGGATTTTCAGTGGCTCGACGAGGCAGGAGGCTGGTTCTGGTTAAGCTCTGTGACTAGGAATCGCCTGCTGAATCGAATCAACAAGGTCCTGTCCGTTAGTCCCAGGATCAACGTGGCAGAGTTGCGCGCTGGTGTATCCAGAGACCGCAGGATGAGTGGTTTCGTCCCTCCGCAGCGTGTAATCCTGGAACTGTGCCGCCAGACGGACGGCTACCTAGTGGATGGTCGCACGGTTAGCACTGCCTCACCAGTGGCTTGGGGGGATGCTCTCGCCGAGACCGAGCAAATCCTGCTACTGGCCTTGGGAGAGCATGGACCTGTCATGCAGAGGAAGGAGTTAGAGGAGCTATGCATTGACTTGGGTATGAATCGCTCGACCTTCTCCGTCTACCTAGGACACTCGCCCATCATCGCTCGATATGCCCCCGGTGTTTACGGACTACGCGGCGCAGATGTGGAGCCGGGTCTGGTCGAGTCGCTGATCTCCCCGCGCCGGTGGGGCAGAGTGCTCAAGGACTATGGGTGGACAACGGACGGGAGTGTCTGGCTGGGGTTCCAACTCTCGGAGGCAATGATATCCAGTGGCGTCTTCACGGTACCCGCAGCTATGAAGACATTCGTGAGTGGTGAGTTTCCGCTCAAGGGAGAGGATGGCTCGTCAATAGGAACCGCGGTTGTCCAGGAGAGCGGAGCATGGGGTCTCGGCCCGTTCTTCAGGCGTCGAGGGGGTGAGCCGGGAGATCATCTCATACTCGTCTTTGATCTGGCTGCCGGTGAAGCCGTCGTCCACATTGGCGACGCCGACCTCCTGGATCAGTTTCAAGCACTCGATGAAGAGGAGGCTTGACCCTGCACACACCCTTAGTGGCCGCCGCTGCGGCTGAGGTCTATGTTGGGAAGCTCACGGCCCTCTGCGACCACCTCCTCACCGACACCGAGTAACGACGCACGCTCCCGCCACACCGCCGGCCGTAGGTGCCGGGCGCTCAGGGAAGAAGGGGATAGCGCGCGCTTTAGGTGCATATCATCGTCATTGAAGAAACGAACCCCCCTTCCTTTACACGTGTAAAGGAAGGGGGGTTGACAAATAGACTATTTAGTAGTACATTAAAGGAATCACCGGCAACCGCATCTCACCGCAAGATTGCCGGTGTTTTCCGTGCCTACTCTTGAGCTTTACCGCCGCAAGAGCAGCTTACCCTTTAATCATACCATAGCGGCGGTGAAGAGTCAAGTTTGTAGGAGAAAGGAGGCTAGATGCAGTATGTCCCACTCCCTACACACTTCTGGAAACGGCTCACCGTCTGGGTACAATCGGCCGCTGGAGCGATAGCCTACCTCGTCGGTCTCATCGGGACCCATGCCCGGCTCCCGGGCTGCGCGCTCTGCGTTCAGAGCATCGTGAGCGGGGTCGCAACGCCGCTCGCCGTCTGGGCGATGACCGGCCTCGTTGACGGGCTGGTCACTGCCGCCAGCGGAGCATCCGACTTCTGGCCGGTCGCTATACCGTGGCTGGCGCTGCTGCTCGTGGTCTTCTTCGCCCGCGGCGCACAGTTCGCGCTAGCTGCCTACATCGCGGTATTCGTCCACGAGCGTCTGCAGGCCGTGCTACAGCGTCAGGTCTTTGAGCAGGCCGTTGCACTGCCCCTCGCCAGCTTCGAGCGGCCAGACTACTACCAGAAATTGGAGAATGGGCAGCGTGCGCTCGGTCGTCCTCCCGGCGGGGTGGTAACTGCATTGACAGGGCAGATCAGCGTGCTCATCGGCTTGGCCGGTTTGCTGCTGCTCTTTGCCCAAGCGCACTGGCTGCTCGCCGTCGTGCTTGTAGTGACTACGGCCCTACGTGCCGGAGTAGGCGCGTGGCAGTCCAAGCGTTGGATCGAGGTCACCTACCGCACCTCCCCGGAGCGGCGAGAGATGGGCTATTGGGCAACGCAGCTATCCAGCCGCGAGGCGGCACCGGAGCTGCGCCTGTTCGGGGTAGCATCCGTGCTCCTCGCACGCTGGCGACATGCCTTCGAGCGCTATCTCAGTGCGGCCACGGCGGCGCGGCAGCGGGTAGCCCGCGCAAACCTGGCGACCAGCGCCCTCCAGGAAGCGGTCGGCTGGGTGGTCATCCTGGCGCTCTTGCTGTTCGCCCTCCAGGGCGCCGTGAGCATTGGGAACCTGGTGGCGCTGCTGTATGGGTTGAGCCGGTTTCGCAGCCTGACGGACTCCCTGTCATGGGGAACCTATGGACTGGTGGAGAATGTGTCGCGCTTGGCGCACCTGCGCGAGTTCCTGGCGTTGGAACCGGAACCGCGATCAAGGCACGCTAGGGTGAAGGGAGTGCCGTCCCTGCGTGAGGGGGTGCGGTTCCATAACGTCGGCTTCACCTACCCGGGCGCGGACCGGCCGGCGCTGGCTAACGTCACCCTAACGCTGCGGCCTCAGGAGCGGGTGGCGTTGGTGGGCGAGAACGGCGCCGGCAAGACGACGCTCGTGCGCCTGCTGCTCGGCCTCTACCGCCCGGACGCCGGGCGCATCACCGTAGACGGGACCGACTTGACTGACCTCGACCCGGCGCAGTGGCGCCGCCGCGCGACGGCGATCTTCCAAGACTTCATGCGCTATCCGACGAGCGTGGCCGAGAACATCGCCTACGCCGACGTGGCGCTGCTCGGTGACGACGCGGACCTATCAACAGCGGTGCATCCGCGGATCGTGGCTGCGGCTGAACAGAGCGGCGCGGCGACGTTCGTTGCGGACCTGCCGGCCGGCTATGGTACGCCGCTGGGAAAGGAGTTCGAGGCCGGCGTCGAGCTGTCGGCCGGGCAGTGGCAGCGGCTCGCCATCGCCCGTGCCTACTTGCGTGATGCCCAGATCGTGGTGCTCGATGAGCCGACGGCGGCGCTCGATCCGCGCGCCGAGGTCGCCGTCTACCGGCGGTTCCGCGCGGCCGCGGCCGGTCGGTGCGCGGTCTTCATCTCCCACCGGCTCGGCTCGGCGCGACTGGCCGCCCGCATCATCGTGCTGCGGGCGGGTCGGGTCGTCGAGGAGGGCAGTCACGAGGTATTGCTGGCGCGGGGCGGCGAGTATGCGCGGATGTACCGGCTTCAGGCGAGCTGGTATGGCGACGGCGCAGACGGGGAGGCGCAAGCATGGTAGCGCAACGGCACAGTGAGCTGCTCGTGACCGGCCGGCTGAACCGGGGCCAGTTGAGGTATCTGCTCCCGCTGCTGCGCTTGCTCTGGTCCGTCAACCCATTCGTCACCGTGCTGCTCGCCATGTTGACCGGGGGACTCGGCCTCTTTGCCGTGGCGCAGGTACATCTGCTGCGTCAACTGGTGAGCACGGCCCAGGCGGTGGTAGAGGGCAACGCGCCGCTAATCGCCGGTCTGCTGTGGGGTGGCGCTTTCGCTGGACTGGGACTACTTCAAGCCACCCTTGATGCGCTCCAGCGCACGGTCAAGGACCGCCATCAAGAGGTGCTGCGGGGCGTCATCGAGGAGCGCTGTTTCCGGCAAGTGCAGGTGATGCCTCTGGAGCAGTTTGAGCGGTCTGCACACTACGACCGGCTGCATCGCGCACGCTACGGCATGGAACGGCGCTTTATCAACACCACGTCCTTCCTCTGGAACATGCTCGAACTCTGCGTCGTGCTGGCCTCGCTCTTGCTGTACCTGGGTCAATTTCATTGGGGGCTGCCGCTGATCTTGGCCCTCGGCGCCACGCCCGGCGTGCTGGCGAACGAGCGCCGCGTCCGGGAACGGAATTATCTGTTTCGCCGGCACACCCACGACGAACGGCGCTTTGCAGTATTCGGAAACCTGCTTACCGGCCGCGGGGCCGCTGCCGAGATCAGGCTGTTCGGCTTTGGTGCCTGGCTGATTGGGCAGGTAGATCGTCTGTGGCATCGCTTGCGTGGTGAGCGCATGGCGCTGACAACCCGCGAGGCCCGGGCGTCGGTCATCTCCGAGGGTCTGAACGCCATCACCTATGTCGTAGCATTGGCCCTCAGTATCTGGCTGCTGGCCACGGGGCAGGCCGATCTTGGCGCGCTCGCGGCCCTCTTTGTAGCTATCGAGAGCTTCCAACACAGCTACTCCACGTTGGTCCATACCGCCTCGATCGTCTTCTGGGACCTGCGCTATATCCAGGACTTCTTCGAGTTCCTCGCGGGACCGCGCCTCGATCTGGAAGCGGGACGGCGGACGTCAGGTCCTCTGCGCGAAGGCATTGTGTTCGAGAACGTCTCCTTTATCTACCCCGGCAGTGAGCAACCGGCCGTCGCCAACGTCAACCTGGCGATCCGGCCCGGTGAGCGCCTCGCGCTCGTCGGTGAGAACGGTGCGGGTAAGACTACCCTCGTCAAGCTGCTCATGGGTCTGTATCGACCGACCGCTGGCCGCATCGTCGTAGATGGTGTTGACCTCCGCGACATGGCCGCGGCCGAGTGGCACCGCCGCTTTGGGGCCGTGTTCCAGGACTTCTTGCGCTACCAGACCACCGTCCGCGACAACATTACGGTCGGTTGGAGTGGAGGCGACGAGCGCGATGTGGCCCTGGCCGCGGCGGTCGTCCGCAGTGGCGCCGACGAGGTGGCAGCAACGCTGCCGGATGGCCTGGGTACGCTGCTGGGGAAGGAGTTCCACGCGGGGACCGAGTTGTCGGTGGGGCAGTGGCAGAAGCTGGCGATTGCCCGCGCGTACTTCCGCCCGGCCGACATCCTGATCCTCGATGAGCCGGCCTCGGCGCTCGACGCGAAGTCGGAAGCCGCCGTCTACGAGCACTTCACCGCGATGGCGGCCGAGCGGACCGTGGTGCTGATCTCGCACCGGCTGGGGTCGTGCCGGATCGCCGACCGCATCCTGGTGCTGCACGAGGGCCGGCTACTAGAGGCAGGCAGCCACGCCGAATTGATGGTCGCCGGAGGCACCTACGCCGACTTCTACGAAACGCAGGCCGCCTGGTACCGGTAGGCGGCAAGGCTTCGGCCAGCGCCATCTAGTGCCCGCCGCTGCGGCTGAGGTCTACGTCGGGAAGCTGGGCGAGGTCGTGGAGCATGTGCGCCCGAATCTCCTGCACCCGCTCCGGCGTCTGGGCTTCGAAACGGGTGGTCAGTGCCGGCTCGGTGTTCGAGGCGCGCACCAGCCCCCAGCCGCCATCGAAGGTCACGCGGATGCCGTCGAGGGCCACGAGCGGGTAGCGCCCTTCGTAATGCGCGTGCAGCCGCTCGATCACCCCGAACTTGGCGTCGTCGGCGCAGAAGTAGCGCTCCTCGGCCGTGCTGTGGTAGCGGGGCAGCCGATCCACGAGGGCGGAGAGCGGCTCCGGCTGGGCGGCGAGCGTGGCGAGCAGCTGACTGGCGGCGAACGAGCCGTCGTCGAAGTCAATGACCGGGTCGTTGAAGAAGAGATGCCCGCTGTACTCGCCGGCGAGCGCCGCGCCCTGCTCGCGCCGCTTGGCCATGATGTTGGGGTACCCCGTGCGCCACATGACCGGCGTGCCGCCGAGCCGCTCGATCTCCTCGATGAGCGCCAGTGAGCACTTCACGTCGAAAACGATCCGCTGCGGACCGTCGGCGAGGACGCCGCGGGCGAGGATCATGAGATATTGGTCGGGCCAGAGAATGCGCCCCTGGTCGTCCACGACCCCGAGCCGGTCCCCGTCGCCGTCGAGGGCCACGCCCACGTCCGCGCCTACCTCGACAACCTTCTGCTGGAGGTCGGCGAGGTTTTCCGGCTTGAGCGGATCGGGGACGTGGTTGGGAAACGAGCCGTCGGGGTCGCAATACAGCGGGACCACCTCGTTGCCCAGGGCCGTCAAGAGCCGCACGCAAGTCGGCCCGGCGACGCCGTTGCCGGCATCAATGACGACCTTGAGCGGCCGCTCCTGGCGAACGCGCGTTGTGACGTAGGAGACGTAATCGTCGAGAATGTCGAGCTTCTCGGACAGCGGCGTTCCGCTTACTCCCCGCTCCGTACCCTCTTGATGCTCCTCGGCTAACACGCGCAGGTCCTGCAGTTCGCTGCTCGCCAACGGGATGCCGGGGCCGTCGGCCACCGGGCCGCGCTTCCGCACCTTCAGCCCGTTGAACTGCGGCGGATTGTGGCTGGCCGTCACCGCTGCGCCGCCGTCGGTGTGCAGCGTATTGACGGCGAAGTACAGCACCGGAGTCGGCACTTCGCCAATCCAGGTCACCGCCACGCCCTGTACCGCTAACCCTGCGGAGAGAGCGCGCGCGTAGCCGGGGGAGGTGAGGCGCGCATCGTGTCCGACTACGGCGGTGTGCGGGCCGGTCTGCTCCGTCGGCCGGTCGAGACCGGCGAGAAAGCGGCCAAATCCCGCCCCCAGGGCGGTCAGGACGGGCGGCGAGAGGTCATCGTCCACCAGCCCGCGAATGTCGTACTCGCGGAAGATCAGCGGGTTGATGGTGGGCCGGTGGGTAGTGCTAAAGCTCATTGTTCCTCCTACGCTCGTCGCCCTGCCCGCAGTGGACACTTGACTGCGGGCAGGGCGGGACGGCGCTCACGTGCGTTACCGCCGACATCTCAACGAGCGGCCCGTAGCCGCGCGGCTATAGCCGACAGGTTGGGCATCGGCAGCAGCGGTTTGATGTACTACGCTAGTGCAGAGTAGGTCAACGCCATTATAGCGGTGAGGAGGGACTGGTTCGTGGCAGACAGGAAGGGTGCAGAGCCGAACCCACTGCAAGGACTGGACGCCGTCGTCGAGCAGGCCTTGGAGGATTGGCGGATGCCGGGGCTGGCGCTCGCTATCGTCAAGGACGACGCCGTGGTGCTCTCGAAGGGCTACGGCGTCCGCGAGCTTGGCCAACTGACGCCCGTAGACGAGCGGACCGTGTTTGCGATTGGCTCGGTCACCAAGGCGTTTACCGCGGCAGCGCTGGGGATGCTCGTAGACGAGGGAAAGGTGGGCTGGGACGATCCCGTGACCGCGCACCTTCCCGACTTCCGGCTCTACGACCCCTATGTCACACGAGAGATCACCCTGCGCGATCTACTCACCCACCGCAGCGGTCTTCCACGCGGCGACCTCATCTGGATCGGCTCCGACTTTGATCGCGCAGAAATCCTGCGGCGGTTGCGCTACCTGCCGCCCCGCTGGAGCTTCCGCAGTCACTACGGTTATCAGAACATCCTGTATCTCGCGGCCGGTCAGGTTGTGGCCGCGGTAACGGGCCAAAGCTGGGATGCCTTCATCCGCGAGCGCATCTTCGCGCCGCTCGGTATGACTAATAGCTCGACCTCGGTCACGGCGCTGGCGGATGCCGGCAACGTGGCGGCGCCGCACGCCGACGTTGATGGACAGATACGGCCCGTTCCCTACCGCAACATTGACTGCATCGCCCCGGCGGGCGCGATCAACGCCAACGTCGCCGAGATGACGCAGTGGATCAGGATGCTGCTGGCCGATGGCCGGTATGGGGACAGCCGGCTCCTCAGCGATGACGTTATGACCGAGCTATTCACACCCCAGACCGTCATGGGCCTGGAGGCGCCGGAGGTCAAGGCGTATGAGCCGCAGCTCCGTGGGCACACGCACTTCGTGGCCTACGGGCTGGGCTGGATGCTCTACGACTACCGCGGCCGCAAGATCGCGTCGCATACCGGCGCCATTGACGGCATGAGAGCGGCCCTTGGTCTGGTGCCCGAGGAGCGGCTCGGCGTAGTCGTACTGACCAACCGGAACTTCGAGAACCTCGCACCCGCCCTAATGTTCAAGGTGCTGGATGCCTACCTCGGTGTCCCGCCTTGGGACTCGTTGGCGAAATGGCTGGCAGAGGCCAGAGCGTCCGACGAGCGGGCGGCGCGGAAGTGGGCGGCGCGCGGGAAGGAGCGAGCGCGGGACACGACGCCGTCCCTTCCCCTAGAGCAGTACGCCGGCGTCTACGAGGACGCTTACTGCGGGCGCCTGACCGTAACCCACGAGGACGGGGCGCTCGTCCTCCGCTACGGACAGTCACAATGCGGCGATCTCACCCACTGGCACTACGGTACGTTCCTAGTCACCTGGCGCCAACGCCATCTCGACCGCAGCTTTGCGACGTTTGCGCTGAACAGCAGGGGCGAAGTCGAAACCATGACCCTGGAAGACACCGGCTGGGGACAGGACTATATGTTCAGTCGGCTTCCTGGGTGAGAGGGGCTATCTGCCGGCATCTTCCCTTTCGACGCACCAAGTTAACCCTCGATCTCCAAGAACGCACGGAATGGCCGATTCACTTCGTAGGTCTCCTCCGACTGCCCCCGCGATTGGGCCGCCTTTCGAAGGACCTTACGCCGCCTCTCATCAGCAGGATACTCGTAAGCACCATTCCTCGTCTCGATCCCAAGAAAGCTCAGATCGCATAACAGGTCCAGGTAATAGGTGGCATCAGACCCTCTTATCTCTGCTCTCGCAAGTCGCTCTTCCACTTCACTCCTTCGTAAGGTAGCAGGTGCTCCTGCAAATTCGTACAGAATTGCTTCAAGCTTGCCTTTGGTGGGATTATCTTCGGAAATCAGCGAATCGAACGCAAATTGTGAGTACTTGATTGCTGCCGAGGCGAAATCATCTTCCTCAATGCGTTTGTGACCTCGGTTGACTGCCTCTTCAATAGCAGCATTCATGAATTTGATCGCATCTCTTGGCCGTGGCATAATCTCTCTAACAAAGAATTCTTGTGCATTCACGCCTTCAACTGTCGGCGTAATGAAATCCCTCCATATTTTTCGAGGCGTGTATGTCTTACCAAAAGAGAAGGTCAGCCTCTCGTTCACAACCCTCATCAATAGTTCGGGATCTTCCCAGAGAATCCTCGCAAACTCCAACTTGTCCTTCTCTCCAGATTGGTCCTGAATGTGAGAAAAAAATGTCACTACGTAAGAAGACCGTCAGAGAAAAATCAACGGGTTTATTACGCACACTCTCGTTCCTAAATTCCCTAATTATCCGATTGCATACGGACAATAATCCGAAGATAAGATCAGATAACACAACCATATCATCCCCATCTCTCCAGGCTTTGTCCAAGTTGTCTACGAGAATTGCAACGCGATTGCTCCTGTGAAGAACGTTTCCGAGTAATGTGCGCAAACGCCCCAATAAATTCACGTGCAGAAATTCACTAATTGTACGTCGCTGTTCCACTCCTGGTGACTCTCGTTCCAATTCATACAGCGGATCGATTGCCTGCTGTAGCTTGATCGAGAATGATTCCTCCATCAACTCGTCATTCATTTCCATGAACTTTATAAGCTCATCCTCGTCAGGGCTAGTTGGATGATGCTGAGGGCGATTTAAGATATCGTTAACAAGACTGCGAGCAAGTTCACCATAGATTAGAAGCTTCCACAGACTCTCGACCAGGAATCCTTTCTCCGACCGGGCTATACTTTGCTTGGGTACTCGGACAATGCCATCGATCTCGTACTCGACTGGCTTGATAACGCAGACATGATTCCTGCTATCTCGGCGTAGCTCCCTCTCGAGAGCATATAGGCTTGCTGTTTTGCCGGCCCCTTTCCTACCGACAAAAATCGCGGTGCGGCCAGAGAGGGCTTCTTGGTAGGCACTCGTCGAAACGAAGTATTGTTCAGCATCGCCGTACTCGTTTTCGGCTAGGAATTGACCAGCCGATAACTCTTGGAGTGCTACAGAGGCGGCTTCTTCCCCTCTGTAGCCAGCTAAATCGCGCGAGTAGCTTGTTAAGGGAGACCGGATTTGGTCAAGCCAATCGGCAGCCAATCGTCGACACGTTGCGGCGCTGTCGTGAGTTCGCAGTAGCTGTTGATAGTCGAATGGACACTCGAAGGGTTCGTGTGCAAGCATGAAGACATTGTTTTCCATGCCCAAAGCCAGACCACATACAAAAGAGCATTTGGCGTTATGCCAAAGCCCGCCTTCATGAATATTACTTGCCAGGTGGGCGATTATAGCATCGGTCTGATGGATGCTGTTAATATACCACTGCAAGCCTTCCGACGGCGTCTCATTGGGATCGTCAATGATGCGTTCGGGGAATAGAGAGCTCTTGTAGAGGAAATCTGCTAGTCTGATTGATGCGTCCGTTGAAATATTGCTTCTGAGGAACAAAAGATTAGGGCGGGTGACATGCCTTGATGGTTCGTTATAGCTTCCAAGAAGAGTCGATGTTGTGTCTTCCCAGAGTTGCTCCTTGTAGATGCTAGCTAAAACTTCGCCCTTATTGGCATAGGGCGAGTAGCCAATTGGCACTAATGTGTTATTGAGTTTCCTATAGTTGCGCTCTGCATTGCTTATGGCAGGGTTAAGGGTGATCCATACTTTTTTCTTGCAACCGATAGCGTAACCGAGCTCGAATAGAACGTTGTGGTTGATGTATGTGAGGTCGCAGGCAAAGATTGCCGAGTTCCGGATTTCCTTGAGAATTGCGTCAATTACTATTTTGCCGGTGGTTGGCAAATTGCGCCAACTCGTGATGTGCATAAGCCCGCTTTGGTTGAACTCACGAATGGTGCCCTCGAGGGTTTCCGTGAGATCTGGTGGTCTGTCAGGATATGCGTAGAACACACGGAGTGGTGTGCTTATCATGGATGGCTCCGCCTATGGGCAATCATACACTGAGGTGACGGGTTGTGCAATGCTGGACGGTTGTGTCGGTCTTGGTCATCATGCTTCTGCCTGCGGTCAACCTGGCGATCGGTGCGAGGCCGGAGTGGGCAGTTATGGGACTGCAAGCAGTTAATGACCTGCGTATCGAGCAGGGTCATGGATTCAATACCCGGTCCGGATTAACCTCCGCTTCCCATTCCACGTCGAGAGGCTGGCCAATGTCGCCGTGAATCAGGATGATGTCCCGGTCCCGGCCGAAAGGCGCTCTCCGCTGCTCGCGGTACGGCACCAGCCGCGAGACCGGGCGGCCGTTTTTGGTGATGACAAGCTCCTCGCCGCTCTCTGCCACCTCGTCCAGCAGCTCCAGACACGTAGCCTTGAACTCGGCGGCGTTGATCGTCCGGGTGCCAGTCGCCTGCTTACTTTCCGTTGCCATGATCCGCTCCTTGCATGGTTAACCAGTATATGACCACCTGCGCTATATCTTCCAGCCGCATCACCAGCCAGCCAGCACCTGATGCCTGTCGCGCAGCAGCCCACGCCCGCTCGCGCTCAGTGGGTCGCGTCCAAGCGGCGCAACGGGCCGGACCTCGCCAGAATAAGGCGGTCGGCAGTCACCAACTGATGGCCGCCTACCAACGCGGTAGCGACGATGATCCGGTCAGCGGGATCGCCGTGCATATTGGGAAGAAGTCCGGCGCGGGCAGCAGTTCTGCCGTCAACGGCTATCTCGACGAGGCCCTGGTCTAGCAGGTCCTGATGCCAAGCATCCAGATCGAGGCGGAAATCAAGCCGGCCCTTCCGGATGAGCATACCGATTTCCCAGAAGGATATGGCGGAGATCGCGGCGTCGCCTGCTTGCAATGCCCGCTCAAGCGTGCGGCGAGCTTGCAACCCCAGCCTGCGGTCACCTCGCTCCTGCCAGAGGAGGACATGCGTGTCGAGGAGAATCAAAACAGGTCCTTATCAGCATCCTCGGAGTCCTCGTACCACTCGGGCGGCATGGGCGAGACGATATCGCCGAGAATGCGGATATTGTCCCGGTTGCGACCGAAAGCCAGCCTCGGCTCGCGGTACGGCACCAGCCGCGAGACCGGGCGGCCGTTCTTGGTGATGACAAGCTCCTCACCGCTCTCTGCCACCTCGTCCAGCAGCTCCAGACACGTGGCCTTGAACTCGGCGGCGTTGATCGTTCTGGTGCTGGTTGCTTGCTTACTTTCCGCTGCCATGGCCCGCTCCTTGCATGGTTAACCAGTATATGACCACCTGCGCTACACTCTCCAGCCACACCCGCCGGCCGGCAGAGCGGCCGCTACGCCGGTGGGTTGCCGAAGATGGCGACCGGGCCTTCGGGGATGACGTTGACAATGGGCGTGTGCCGGCCGTTCCGGCGCCGGGCCACGGCTTCCCGGACGGCCTCGACCGCCGCGGCCGGCTCGGCAAAGACGGGCGCCCCCGGCAGGCGCAGACCGGCCTCCATTTGGGTGACGCCGGGCGAATAGACGACGATCTCCCGGTCGCCTAGCTCCGATGCACGTGGGCCGGTGCCCGGCTCGCCGAGGGGCAAGTCCCGGCGGCGTCGCTCGCCGAGGTAGTGGACGCCGAAACCGAGCGTGGCCGCGGCAGCGAACAGGACCACACCGTCGGGCCGCGCGGTGGCGGGCGCGCCGTACTCGCCGAGTGCCTTGCCCGCTTGCAGGAACTCGGAGTCTTGGGGATGGCCGCTGACGATGGTCAGGTCGGCGTCGGGCGCCGCGGGCACCACGTAGAGGTCACGCGCCAACCGCACCGCCGCCCGATGCGCTGCGACCAGATCGCCGGCAAACAAGCCGGCGACTTTCATGTCCCGGTTCACCACCACGTTGACGCTGAAGTCGTGGTCGGCCAAGCGGGCGGCCTCCTCGCAGTCGGCCCGGAAGACGTTGCCCTCGATCTGCACGCGCTCGCCATCGAACGTGCCGTGGTGATAGGCAATCGTCTCGATACTGCACACGCCGGGGAGCACGAGCTTGGCGCCGCCGCCAAAGCCGGCGGAGGCGTGTGGAATGACACTGCTCAGGCTGATCCGCAGGTCGGCGTCGGCGTAATACTTGTTGACCGCGACCTTGGTGCCCCGCGAGGTGGTGCCCACGTCGGTCAGGTGCTCGAACGGGTTGTGGTTCATGTATTCGTAACGTGCCACCACCTCCGCGCCCACTTTGCGGACGTACTCCGGCCGCGTCATCGGACGGTGGGTGGCGAAGCCGCCGAGAATCACCGTCCGTTCGGGGGGAATGCCGCCGGCGTGTATTTCCTCCAGCACGTAGGGAATGAAGTCCGCCGTCGGTGTAGGGCGGGTGAGGTCGTCCACGATCAGCACGGCGGTCCGTCGGCCGCGCGCCAGCTCACGCAGCGCCGGCGTGCCGACGGTCTCGCGCAGGGCGGTACGGATTTGGTCCGCCGTCAGTGGTGGCCGGTTGTTGATCGAGGCGCGATGGACCTCCCAGTCGGCCGGAAGGTCGAACGTGACCGATCCCTGGTCAATCGGCACTGTCACCGGAGCCGCTGCTGCGCTCGGTGCAAGGTGCGGAGCCGTTGGCGCGATGACTGACATGGTCCCTACCTCCACGATGCTGCATGGTGGTGTTCCGGCACGGGTCTTATAGTAGCAAGCGTGACACGGGAGAGGCTGGATCGGCTGCTGTAGGGGCAACCCTGGTGTTTGTCCACGTCCACCTGCAAAGTGAGAGGACCATAGGGGGACCGGGCGGTACTCACGGCAAGTTGCCGAGCACTGCGACCCGGTCCTGGTCGAGCAGCGGCACGGTAGCCTGGGTCACGCGCCAGCGTCCATCGGCAGCACCTGTCCCGGTCTGGACGCGGATGCCCAGCCGCGCACCGGGATGGTAGGTGAGGGGCGGATAGCGGAGGCGGATAAGCTCACCGACCGACCACTGGCTTGTGGGATGCCACAACTGCGTGGGGTTGCCACTGTCAACCTCGCGCAAGAAGTTGTCATAGCCCACGACGAGCAGCGTCAGCCGATAGTTCCGGCTGATGTCGGCCCGCGGACGGACGTACAACGTCGGTATCACGCGGCGGATGCTATAGCGCACCTCGGGCAGTAGCTCCAGCCGGTAGCCCACGATCTCGAATAGCCCCTCGAAGGACACCGCGACCTGCGTGTACGGCTCGTGCTTGGCGGCGCGGGTGAAGGAGTAGAAGGCCGGCGGCGCAGCATCCGGTGCTGCACCAGACGGGTTGCTACCCTCGGCACGCTGCTTGAAGAGCAACAGCCCGTCGTCCCCGGCCAGGAGCGCGACCTGCGGATTGTCCAGCAGGGCGTTCGCTTCAGCGTAGAGTTCGTCTATCTGCAAGGGGTCCGAGGTGCCGGCCACGTCGAGCAGCACGTATTCGGCGTCGTCAATGGTCGGGAAGACGTAAATCTTCTCGCGCCCCGAGAGGTGTGGGAACACGTTGGATTGCGCCGACACGACCGCGTCCGCCGGAATCCGCTCCCGGAGCGGCGCCAGACGGTCCGCGCGGACAGCGCCGCCGGGCCACGCGAACCGCTTGGCCGGTGGCAGGATACCTTCCTGGCGGCTTTCGATCACGGCCATGCTCAACGCGATGAGGGCGAGCGCGAGCACCACATCGGCGCGGGGCAGCCGCAGCCCGCGCTGCGCCCGCGCCGCCAGCCAGCCGGTGCCGAAGATCGCCGCGACGAGCAAGGCGGGAATCGCTTCGGCCGAGTAGTGGGCGCCGCCGCCATGCTGCCAGGTGGAGCTCGACAATCCGTTGATGGCGAGGGCCGGCGCGGAAACGGCCAACTGAAGTGGTCCCAGCAGGGCGAGGACTCCGCTGCTGGCGAGCAGGTGTTGGAGGTAGGTCACGGTCGTCCCAGGTACTGGCCAGCCGAGGTTGCCGGCCAGCAGCTCGCCGGGGTAGGCCCGGAGGAGAGCAATGGCCTCGGCGTAGCGCGTGATGAAGAGCGACGCTCTGCCACCGCTGAAATACGGGATGATGACCCCAAACGACAGAGCCACCCACGTGAACGCCAGGACAGCGACCGTGATGCCCAGCAGCCGTCTTCGCAGCACCAGCGCCGCATAGACGCCCATCAGGCCCACAATCAGCCCGACCTCTTCCTTGGCCAAGGTGCAGAGGCCAGCCATGAGCACGAACGCCCAGGTGTGTCCCCGCAGCAGGAAGTGCCAGGCAAACAGCAGCAGGGCGCCGGTCATCGAGACAATGTGGAAGTCGGCGAGATTGGCGGCTTGGATCGCCGGGGAGAGCAGGTACATCGCGGCAAACGCCAGCGCGGCGCCACGATGGTCGAGCCGGCGGTGCGCGATCCAATAGGCCGGCAGCGCGCCGAGCGCCAGTACCGCCGTGAGCAGCACGATCAGCGTCTCCGGCCCGGCGTAGATCAGATAGAGCGCCGCCAGCGGTAGGAAGAGCAGCTCGACGTGGAACGCCAGTAGCGAGTCCGGGTCCGCGCCTTCCCCGAAGGCCAGCGGGCGGCCCTGCTCGTGGCCGACGGCGCCGCGGAAGACCGTGAAGCGGAAGAAGTTGCCGTGCAGGTTATTCCAGGTGATCTGATCGGCGTAGCCCATGTCGAGGGCTTGGCTCTCTAGGTTCCAGTGCCGATAGAGCGCCAACCGGCCCGCAGTCACCGCGTAGAAGGCGATGAGTACGAGGAGCAGCAGGCCCGCAGCATAGGATGCGAGCGGGCGGCGGCCGTTGGGCGCGGCGGCACTTAGAGAGGGCGTGGCCGGCCCAACGTGGTTACGGGCGCCGTCAACCGCCGCGCTGGTCGGGGCCGGCACTTTACTGCGCTGTCAGCGAGGCCACGGAGAAGATCACGCGGAAGGGCACGCAGTAGATCACGACCGATTGGTACCGAGCGCCGTCGTCGCCCGCCGGCAACTCGTAGCTGAAGGCGCCTTCGGAGGCTTTCAGCGCCCCCAGCCCCAGCGAGTCGGCATAGACCTGGTCGTGGTTGCTCGGTTGCGGGTGGGGTGCCAGGAAGACTTCGAGCTGCGGACCGTTCGTTACCTTGAAGTTCTCGAACCGCACAATGGCCATGCCATCCGGCGTGCGGACGATACTGGCGACGCCGGTGCCTTTGTGGAAATCATCGGCATCCATGAAGTTGCCCTGGGATACTACGGTCAACTGAGCGGGGGCGGCCCCGCCGGGCAGCTCCGTTTCCACCAAGCGCGTGGTGATGAACAATGGCGATCCCAGCCACCAGGCAACGGCCGCCCCGGCCACGATCACCACGAGCGCCAGCACGGACAAGATCGGATGGGCGCGCCACCAGCGCAGAGACAACGGTGAGGTTTGGCTCGGCGGTGCTGTCGTCGTCATTGCACAACTCCTGCTTCCGCTCCTGCGGTGAGGGTCTCCTACCCTCCGGCCCTCACTCCACCGTGGAGCGAGGAAGTGATTCTAATGCGCCTCTTCCTCCATCATAGCACGTTTTGCGGCCATAGCATCGCCCCCATCAGCCTCGACCAAGGCTACCGGCGCACTGTCTTCCCCCGCGGCGTCCTTGGCGGTGACTGCATTGAGGTCACCGGTATAGCGCGTGGTCGCGTAGGCTTGGATCGGTTCTTGCTTGCCTTTGACCGTGAACGGCGCCACGGCCTCAGCAGCGATCACCTCCTTGGCGCGCTCGAACGTGGTCTCGCCGATCAGCACCTGCCAGGGCTTGGCCACGTCTTTGAGCCGGCTCGCCAAGTTGACCGTATCGCCGAGGTGCGTGAACTCGCGCCGCGCGCCGCCGATACTGCCGGCCACCGCCTCTCCGGTATTCACCCCGACGCCTATCGCCAGCGGGCTATCTGCCCGCTCGCCCCACTGCTCCCCGAGTTTCCGCTGCACCGCCAGCATTTCCAATGCCGCCGCCACTGCGCGCTGTGGATGGTCACCCTGCGGGAAGGGTGAACCGAAGACGGCCATCACCGCGTCGCCGATGTACTTGTCTACGATTCCGCCGTACTTGAAGACCACCTCGGCCATCGCGTTGAGGTGGACGCTCATCATAGCCGCTACCTCGTCCGCCTCCAGTCGCTCGGAGAGAGTCGTGAAGCCGCGTATATCCGAGAACAGCACCGACACGTCGAGGCGCTCGCTCCGCTGCTCGGCAAAGCTCTCCGGGTCGCTGACCAGCTTATCCACCACCTGCGGCGAGAAGTGGGTTTCCAACATGGCCCTAATACGCTGGAGCGCCGCGATAAAGGCCTCTTTCTTGATGGCTCCGTACAGCACGCCGCCGACGGTCCGCAGCAAGCTCCGGTCAATCGCGTCGAACCGGCGCGGCCGGCGCAGGTAGACGTTGATCCAGGCGAAAGCATCGCCTTGGTAGGCGACGGGCACGATCAGGCCGTCCACAAAGTCGGCGGCCGCGGCCAAGTCGGTCAGCAGCTCATCCCGGACCTCGCTCACCTGCACCGGGCCACCTACCTCGCGGGCGCGCTGCATCGCCGCCTTTTCCAGCGCGGCGAAGTGCGCGAGGGTGTCCTCCGTAGCACTCAGCATGACCGGACAGGTTTGCACGCCATGAAAGATGTTGTCCGGGTGGACGGCTCCTTCGCGGACGAAGTGGATGCACGCTTGCTGCGTGGCAAACGCCGCCCGAATCTCCGCGAGGACGTTGTCCAGCACGTCTGCCGTGGTCGTCGTCGCCTCGGCATTGGTGGCGGCCTGTGCTGCCGCCAGCAGGCGTTGGATCAGCGCGAGGCGGTCCTCGTCGCCGTCGGCCCACTTGCCGCCACCGAACAGCCGCTGCCACCAGCCCATCGAGGCAGCCTCCTTGCCTTGCTTGCGGCCCTCACTCCGGCCTGCTCCCCGGGCCGGCAGCGGCGGGCCGGGGAGCAGGCCCACACCACCTCCGCCGTGCTCATCCTCTCCACATTGTGGAGAGGGGCAGGGGGTGAGGATTAAGACCCCTATGCCCCTTTCACTTGGATCGAATGCCGCCCGCTGCCGCCGTTCGGCTGCGGAAGGTTGAACACGTCCGTCTGCACGGCGCCGGTGCCGTCAATAGCCCGGCTCGTGAGCGTGAGGGTTTGTCCGGCTGCGATGTCGAACTCGGCCTGCCACCGTACCCAGGTATCCCGGCCGAGCGGCGGATCGAGAAAGATCGTCGGATGCCAGGTCTGACTGTCGTCGCTACTGAACTCGACGCCGCTGACGCCGCGGTCGCCGGCGTAGGCGATACCGGCGATGCGGTGCCGCCCCGCCGGCAGTTGCACGCCTTCGGCGGGTATGTCAATGCGCGACATCGTCCGCACGAACCCGGTCTTGCTCCAGCCCCGTTGACCGTACCAGTCCACGTGTTCTTGGCGATGTCCACGGATACCGACAACCCACTTGGCGTTCTTCATCCCGTACCGCCCCGGCACCAGCAGCCGGGCCGGGTAGCCGTGGACGCGGGGCAAAATCTGCCCGTTCATCTCGTACACCAGCAGACTGTCGGGATCGAGCGCCAACTCCGGGGGAATGCTGCTCGAATACTCGTCGGCGGATCGCACCTCCAAGCTCACAACCCCCGGCTTCAGTCCACCTGCCAATTGCAGCACGTCCCGTAGACGAGCGCCCCGCCAGCGAGCCGTACTGATGAGATCGCAGCCGAAGAAGGCGAGATGGCACTGGGCGGTGAAGTTGCTGATGCACTCCAGAGTCTTGTGGGCCTCGACGGATGGCAGGCGGCGGAGGATGTTGTAGTCCAACTGGACCGGCCGGTTCACCTCGCCGTCCAAGATCAGCCGCCACGAATTGGCGTCGAGCACCGGATCGGCGACGGCGTTCTTCGAGACCACGTAGTGCGCCGCGGTCGGCGTCACCAACGAGGATAGCTCGCCCTTGGCCCGCGTCGCCGCGGTCAGCGCCCCGTCCTTGTCGCGGACGAGCTTCCGCGCCTCTTGCGGGGTAGGGAACGGACCGACTTGAGCCGGTGCTGGCGGTGGCGCGGTGGGCGTTGGCGGGACGGGAGTTGGTGGTACGGCAGTCGGCGGCACCGGAGTTGGCGGGACGGGCGTCGGTGGCACGGCGGTGGGGGGCACCGGAGTGGGCGGCGCGGCGGTCGCCGGGGCTGGTGGCGCCGTTGGTTCTGCCGCGCTGGCGGTCGTTGCCGTCGGTTCGGCCGCTGTCGTGGCTACGGCAGCCGTTACCTGCGGCGGTGGACGGGTTGGCGCCGCGGCGACCGCGGCGACCGTCGCGGTGGGGATGCGCGTCGTCGGCGTGGCGGCCAGTGACGCGACCGTCGGCACAGCCGTTGCGGCCGGCGCCTGGGTCGCGGCCGCCACCGGCGCCGTAGTCGCCACCGCGGCGGCTGGTACCGGAGTCGCTACCGCCGGCACCGCGGTTGCGGGTGGCAAGGTGGCCTGTACCGCAGCCATGCCGGGATGCTGCGTGGGCGTGGGCGCCGGTGGCGGTGGTGGTGCTGGCGTTGGCGGCTGCGAGAACTCTGTGGGCAACTGTGCCAGCGGTAAGTCGCTCGTCACCGTCCCCCCGCCGGTCGCGGACTGGCGAATGGCGAGCGCGTAGGCGCCGATCATGCCGACGGCGCTGGTAATCAGCGCATAGCGGCGGGTCAAGCCGTCCCCGGCGGCGGCGTCACCACCCAGGATACTTTCGATGGTCTGTCCGAGCAGCAGCACGGTCGCATAGGCCAGTGCCATGCCCAGATAGACGCCATTCACCAGCGCGGGATGCTGGAAGAGGTCGGAGGCAAAGAATCCTCCGCCGGTCAGTGGCATAATCCCGGCCATCGCCACCACAAAGAGTGCCAGCGCCAAGCCCAGGATAGCGGTGCCTGGCCACCGCCGCCGCAAGGCCAGCAGTCCTAGACCGAACAGCGCGGCGGACATGATGCCGATACCGCCGTAGAGGGCAAAGACCTTGGCCTGGGGGCCGAAATCCTGGATGCCTTGCGCGAACGCATCCAGCGGCACGAACAGCAGCAGCCACTCCATCAGCCGTTCCGGCAGCGTGCGGACTTGGAATGCGCTGCGTGCCCAGAACATCAGGCCCATGGCCAGCGCGGTCGCCACCAGGCTCGTGATCCCGGCCCGTATCCAACTCATAACTGACCTCGTCACCTAGCGTAGTTCTCTGTCACCATTGGGTTTGCTCACCCACGTCCAGATCATCCATACAGGACTCTAGCCTGACTCCCGATTCCTAGCCAAAACTGCTCGCGGCCTAGGCGTCGCCATACGGCGCGCGGTAATGCAGCAGGTCCATGCCCCGGAGCAGCTCGTCAATGCCCTCCTCCAGGGAAATCTCCGTCGTGAAACCCAACGCCCCGAGCTTTTGGTAGGACACGGCGTAGTCGCGCTGGTCCTCGTCCACGCCGACCGGCCCGTAGGTGAGGAAATACCGGTGGCGGGCCAGGATCAGCCGGGCAATCTCGTCTTTCGTATGGTTGAGAGCCTCCGAGCCGGCGTTGTAGACCTGACCGCCCATCGCAGCGCAGTGATCCAGCGCGAACAGAAAGGCGCGCGCCATGTCCCGGACGTGGATGAAGGTGCGTCGCGCATTCTTGTCGTACACCACGAGGTAGCCCCGCCGCTTGGCCGAATACACAAAGCCGTTGACCAGCAGATCAATCCGCATACTGGGCGACATGCCGAAGGCGGTCGCAAAGCGGAAGGCCACCGCGTTGCCGCTCTCGACGATCAGCCGCTCGGCGGTGAGTTTGGTGCTGCCGTACTGCGAGAGCGGCGTCGGTTCCAGCCCCTCGTGGCAGAGACCGGCGGGGACGGCGCCATAGACGCTCCCCGTCGAGGCGTAGAGCACCTGCTGTCCGGGGTCGCGGGCAGCGAGCAGTGTCTGCGTGCCGCCAACGTTCACGGACTCGGCGTGCCGCGGATCGGCATTACACTCGCCAAAGCCGACGATGGCCGCCAAGTGCAGGAGCACATCTTGACCGCGCACGGCCTCGGCGACCACGCGCTGATCCCGCACGTCGCCGGCCAGAAAGCGGAAGCGGGTCTGCGGCACGTAGCCCAACAGCCCTTGACCGCCGTCATCGAGGCGGTCGAGCACAGTGACGGTGTGCCCGGCATCGAGAAACGCGCCCGTCACTACGGCCCCGACGTACCCGGCGCCACCGGTAATCAACACGTTCGCCACAGCCCCGCGCCTCCCTCGGACTTCCTATATTATCATTGGCGCTGTGATTACCCAGCGACCGACTCGCGTCGGGTTTGTAGGAGTTAACCGGCGGGCGCAGCGGCTACTCCTGCCCGGCCTCATGGCCTCCCCGCGAGCAGTGATCGCGGCGGTGTGCAGCCGTGATCCGGCCAAGGCAGCGCAGAACGCCGCGGCGCTCGGTCCGTCCGTCCGTCCGTTCGCCTCGGTCGCGGCGATGGTAGACAGTGGCGCCGTTGACGCGCTCTACGTCAATACACCGGCCGAGACGCACTACGACTTCTGCCTGGCGGCCATTCGCGCCGGTTGCTCGGTGATCTGCGAAAAGCCGCTGGCTACGAGTACCGCCGCGGCGCAGCAGTTAAGGCAGGCCACTACGGACGCCGGAGTGTCCCACGTGGTGAACTTCACCTATCGGTCCATGCCCGGCTACCGGCTCACGGAGCGGCTACTCCGCCAGCGCGGTATCGGCCGGCCGGTTCACGCCGAGTTTGCGCTGCTGCAAGGCCACGACTTCTTCCCCGACTATCCGGCACGCAGCGCTCTGCTCGAGAGTGGCGTGCATCTCTACGATACGCTACTGGGTCTCACGCAGGCCGCCGGGTTCGGCGCGGTCGGCGCGGTGTGCGCGGCGCCGATGCCTGGCGCCGGCGGCCTCGATTACGGCTGGGCCTTCACGCTCCGCATGACTACCGGCGCTATCGTCTCGGCCGCCTTCAGCCGCCGCTCGCTCGGCTGGAACAACGGCCTCCGCTGGTCGCTGTACGGCGACGCGGCGGCGCTGACTGTCGAACTGGACTCCGACCGCACCGAGGTGCGAACGGCGCGGCGCGGCGCCGAGCGGCCGCAAGGCGTCTGGCAACCTGTGTCGGTGCCGGCCGATCTCCAGGCGGACGATGCTCGATTCCCCGCCTATCATATGGATCGCCTCGTGGCTGCGGCCCGCGGCGAGGCGCCGTTTCCGGGCTTTGGCGAGGCCGTCGCCGCCCATCGGCTGGCCGCGGCGCTGGCGGAATCGTCCGCAGCGGGGCGCTGGGTGGACGTGGCATCCTGACCGATCCAAACTACACAGTACGAGGAGCAACCGATGTTTCGCATTGTCGTCACCAGCTACACCACCTTGCAGACGGATGGTCCCCACCGCGCTGCGTATGCCGAGGCCGGTTGCGAGTTGGTGCCCGGTCCCTTCATCCGCTGGTCAACCGAGGAAGAGCTACTCGAATCCGTCACCGATTGCGATGCCGTCCTCTGCACCACGGACCAGTTCACGGAGCGCGTGTTCGCAGCGGCGCCGCGGCTGAAGATCGTCTCGCGCTTTGGTGTCGGCTACGACACCATTGACGTGGAGGCGGCCACCAAGCACGGCGTGTGGGTCACCATTACTCCCGGCATCAATCACTTGGCCGTCGCCGACCACACGCTGGCACTGCTCCTAGCCGTCGCGCGGCAAGTCGTGCCGCTCGTCAACATGGTGGAGGCGGGTGGGTGGGACCGGCCGCCGGGGGTCGAGTTGGACGGCAAGACACTGGGAATCATCGGTTTCGGGAGCATCGGTCGTCAGGTGGCGCGTCGGGCCGCCGGGTTCGGGATGCGGATTGTCGCGCACGACATCATGGAGGACCCCGCCGCTGCTGCCGCGCTCGGCGTGACCTACGCCAGTCTCGACGATCTCCTGGCGCAGTCCGACTTCGTCACGCTGAACCTCGCGCTCACCGCCAGCGCCCGCGGTCTCATCAATGCCGAGCGGATCGCAAAGATGAAGCGCGGTGTGTACATCATCAATACCTCGCGGGGCGGCGCCATTGACGAGCCGGCACTGGCCGAGGCCCTGCGGAGCGGGCACGTCGCCGGGGCCGGCCTCGACGTGCTGGACATGGAGCCGCCGACCGACCGCACCTTGATCGAACTGCCCCAGGTCATCGTCACGCCGCACGTCGCCGGCAGCGTCCACGAAGCCAACGTGCGCGCCTGCGCGATGAACGCCGAGGATGTCTTGGCGGTCATGCGCGGCGAGTGCCCCCCCCATGCCGTCAACGACCTCGGCTAGGTAGCAGAAGTACCCCGTCCCCCTGTCATTCCCGCTTGCGCGGGAATCTAGACTCCCCTTCCCTGCCAGGGAAGGGGCCGGGGGTTAGGTCCGCACCGCCTCCCACCCCGGCTGGTCCGCCGTGCCGTGCGCGGCCATTGCCGGTACTATGGTGTCTGCGCTCAGTGTCTGTAGCGTGCAACCAGGGGGGAGGGTGACACCGTGTCTACGGAAAAGCGAGCAGCGCGCGTTGACCGGCGGTCCCGGCGCAGCCTGCTCCAGGCCGGCAGTGCGCTGGCTGCGGCCGGCTTAGTGGCCTGTGCGCGGCGGAGTATGCCAACGCCCACCGTGAGTGGTCCGCCGGTAGCCCTGGAGTTCTGGCTGCCGGGACGCGCCGGTGACGAGGCGCCGCTGGAGCCGTTCCACGTCGAGTTTGTCGCCCGGACGCCCTCCGTCACGGCGGTGCGGACGCAGTTGGTGGCGAAGCGCGACGTGATGCCCAAGCTGACCGCGGCCATCGTGGCCGGTACGGCGCCCGACGTGGTCCGCCTCAAGGAGTATCAAGTCACCGACCTCGCGGCAGTGGGCAATTTGCTACCCCTTGAAGACCGTGTCAGCCAGGACTCGGCCGTCAATCTGCGTGATTTCACGCCGCAATCGGTCCGTGGGTCGCACGTTCGCCGACAGCTAGTGGGCGTACCCGATAGTCATCAAGTCGTCGTGATGTTCTGGAACAAGAACCTACTCGCTCGCGCCGGCCTCGACCCGGAGGCACCGCCAGCGACGTGGGATGACCTGCGCGACGCAGCGCATAGGGTACGCACCAAGGTCGAAATCAGAACGGTGCTGCTCCCCTGGGGCTTCCAGTTCTATGAAATGTCCACGCGCGAGCAAGCCTACGCCTGGTTCATCGAGTGGGTCTGGCGCGCCGGCGGCGACGTGTGGAACGCAGACCGCACGCGTGTCACGCTCGATCAGCCCGAAGCACTGGCTGCACTTGAGTTTCAAGTAGCCCTCCTGCACGAGGACCGGACGGCCGTGAAGCCGGGGACGCCGGTTTCCGAACTCATCAACAATGCCCATCAGGGTCGGGTGGGCATGTGGATGACGACGGCGCCGGAAGCGTTGGCCTATCCCCGCCGCGCTCCCGACCTCGACTTCGGCTTTGGACACCTACCCTGGCAGCGGCGGGCAGCGGCGATGCTCCACCACAATAGCCTGGCGGTACTGAACGGCACGCGGCATCCTGACCAGGCGTACCAACTGGTCAGCTATCGTAGCCGCGCCGACACGCAACTGCGGTGGTCGGTGGAGGGCACGTGGATTCCCGTGCGCCCGGCCCTCTGGCAGCAGCCACCGCTGCGCGACGATCCCCACTGGCGCACCATCGGCGACCTCGTGCGTCACCAGGGCAATCGGCCCAAGCCAGCCGTTCCGGAGTGGGAAGCGGTGACGAGCAGGATCACCCCGCACCTGCTGACCGCGTGGCAGGGCGAAGTCACACCCACCGAAGCCCTGCAGGCGGCGACGCGCGAGACCAACGCCTGGCTCGAAACACGGTCCGGGCGCTAGGGAGCGGGCTTACCCCCGCCCCGTCATTCCTGCTTTCGCGGGAATGACGGGGGGCTGGTCAGTGGCCACTGATCCGATGGCCGGGGCCGGGCCAGGCGAGGCTGGGATACTTGCCGGCGGCCAGATCGCGGAGTAGGGCGGTGTACGCCGCGCGAGGCACGGGGATCTGCACCGCTTGACGCCGGAAATGGGCCATGTAGATGGCGCACATCAGCTCGATGTCGCGCCGGGCGAACTCCGGCGGCGCGTAGGGCGGCGTGTCTTCTCTGATGGCCTGGGCGAACTCCGCCACCGGATCGCGGTGCTCGGCAACCGGGGGAATCGCCTGCCAGGTTGCCTCCGGTCGCGCGGCGTCGGCGAGCGACGAGCCGGGCTGGCGGGGCGCCGGCGTCGGATTATGCAGGTACTCGGTCAAGGGGATATCCAGCCGGGCGTAACGGTGGTCATCGCCCCGCTTCACGATACAGCCGCGATCACCGACGATCTCGTAGCCGCTCAATCCCGGCTGGCTGTACAGGCCGAGACACAGCTCGCCATAGGCGCCGTTGGCGAACCGCACGACCGCCGTGCAGGCGTCTTCCACCTCGATCCCCGGATGCCCGATGTTCGCCAGCGTGCAGCTGACTACCTCCACGACGGGACCGCACAGGTAGTGCAGCCTGTTCAGGTCGTGGATGTACTGGTTGGTGAGCATCCCGCCGCCTTCGGTCGCCCAATGGCCGCGCCAGGGGCCGGTGCCGTAATAGGCAACGCTGCGGGCCTCGTGCCGCGCGTAGTGGACGCGCAGCACGTCGCCGACGACGCCTTGGTCAATCAGGTCACGGGCATCGCGCTCGACCAGGTGCGCCGTGTGGAAGGTCGCCACTTTGGTCCCGGTGCGCTGGGCCGTGGCAATAATGCGGTCGGCCTCCTCCACGGTGATGCACATCGGCTTCTGGATGATGACCGGTTTGCCCGCTTCCAGCGCGTCACACGCGACCTCGGCATGAAGATAGTGCGGCAGTGCCACGATCACGAAGTCGCAATGCTCGGAGCGGTTGATGTCGCGGTAGTCCTTGTACCAGGGGGCGTCGTGCTCGCCTTGCCAGCGGACACCCAGCTCGGTATCGGTATCGCAGACGGCGCCGAGCCGTAGCTCTTCGTGTGCCTCGATGTCCATGACGTGCCGGACGGCGATCCCGTTCAGCCCGATGATCCCGGCCCGGAGTGTTGCCATCGTTCGCTCCCTTGCCTCACGCCGCAGTGCTCGGCCCCGATTATAGCCCTGGGCATCCGTGTAGTTGTGGCTAACTTGACCGGCTTGGCCTACACTGCCTACCTTAACCTGGTTGGCCTCACCCCCGTCCCCTCGCTGCAAGTCGCCAGGGGAAGCGCCTAGTGGAGCGAGCATGGGAGAGCACGCCGCACGATTATCACCCGGCCCGACGGACGACGCGCAGTGGTACTACGACACGTTCCGCACGCTCTGTCTGGACTTCCACTACCCGGAGTGGGTCACGGACCTTGGCGCGGCGCTCGATGAGCACACTGCGTCAGCCCAAATGGAAGAGTTGGCGGCCATTGGCGTCGAAGCAGTTCACGTCGTCGCCAAGGATCGCTACGGCCACGCGCTCTACCCGACCGACGTGCCCGGGGGGGAGCGGCACCCACACCTGGCCGGCGATTATCTGGGTACGACGGTCCGGGCGGCGCGGCAGGTGGGGCTGCGGGCGGTGGCACACTTTAACGTCGGCGCCAGCGAGGCGCTCCACGCGCGGCACCCGGACTGGCGGATGCGCCTGCTCGACGGTGCTGACGGCAGCCCGACCGATGGGCCGCTCTGCCTGCTCTCGCCCTACCGCAGCGAGATCGTACTACCCCAGCTGACGGAAATCGCCCGCACTTACGCCGTTGACGGTTTCTGGCTGGACGGGCTGGGCTGGCAGCTCTCGCGGTGGTGTGGCTGCCGCTGGTGCCAAGCCGCGTTCGGCCAAGCCACCGGCCACGATGCCATCCCCGCGCCCGCGGAGCCGCACGCTGACAGCTACCGCCAGTGGCGGGCAGCGACGCAGGAGGAGATCGCAGCGGAGATAACTGCGCTGCTGCACGCTATCGAGCCACGCCTCATCGTTGTCTCCGCTGGCGCCACGCCCGGTAGCTACGGCCTCCCAGCGGCCGGCCGGCCGGGGGGAAGGTGGCGCGGCCCATCCGGCGCCGGCCGATATGGCGCTAGTGGCATGTGGCGGCGCTTCGATCCGCTGGCGGTAAGCTCCGCGGGCCGCCTGCTCACCGCGCAACGGCAGCCCTCCGATGCCGCCGTCGCTCGCGTGCCGGGGACGGCTGGCTCCTGGTCGCCGCCCTCGACGGCGGCGCTCAATTTGGCGTGCGCGACGGCACTGGCCGTCGGCGGGCGCTGCCTGCTCGCCGCACCAACGTATCCTGACGGGCAGCACGAGCCGTCCGTTATCGAGGCGCTTGCCGACACCTGCGAGTTCATCATCGAGCGCGAGGACTGGTGCCGTGACGCCGTTGTCGTGCCGCTCGTCGCTATTCTGCACAGCACGGCCACACTGCGATATACCGACCACCAGCGCGGCGGCGGTAGCCTGGCAAGCGTGCGGGCCGCGCATAAGATGCTGGTGGAGAGCGGCTGGCACGCGCTGATCGTGGACGAGGCGACCCTGGAGCAGCGCATTGACGAGTTCGCCACCGTGGTCCTGCCGGAACAGGCGGCACTGACCGCAACGACGGTAGCGGCGCTACGCGATTTCGTTCGGCGGGGCGGTGGGTTGGTCGCCGCCGGCAGTGTGGCCGCCTGCGACGAGCGCGGCCGGCCGGCGCCGGGCCTTGACGACGTATTGGGTGTGCGCCGCGCAGACGACGAGCGCCGGCTTGTCGGGTATCTCCGTCCGGGGAGCGCCTTCCTCGCCGGGACCGAAATTCGGGACATGGCTTTACCCGTAGCGGGGAGGTGGCAAGCGGTCCGGCCGGCCGGCGCGCAGCCGTTGGCGCGCCACCTCGGCCTGCACCCGGCGGTCGCGGCGCCGGCTGGAGAGCCGCAGGGCCGCGCGGACCGAGCCGGGTGGTCGCCGCCGGGCGGCGAATCCGGCTACGCGGGCATCACGTTCCATCACTTTGGCGCCGGTCGCGCGGTGTATATCGCCGGGCCGATCTTCAGCGCCTACAGCCGGCACACCGCGCCCGATCTGCGCCGCGTCGTTGCGCGCTGCCTGGACCTGGCGACACCGCTGACGCAGCGAGTAGTGGCACTGCACGGGCCGCCCTCGGTCGAGCTATCGCTGTTCCGCCAGCGCATTGACCACGCGGAGGAGCCTACCGAGCGAGCGGTCCAGCCCGTGCGGGCCGCTACGCTGCCGCCGGAGCGCGCCGGCTGGGCGGCGGGGGCACTCGCCGCGGCCGGCGACGCCGCGCCGCCCGGTCCGGGCATCCTCGGTGGCCCGGCCGACCGCGGCCGCTGGCGCTACATCGCGCATTTGGTGAACTACCACGCCGAGCGGCCGTTGCGTCCCGTCGGCCCGCCGGTAACGGAGTGGGTACCGGAGGTGCGCGACATCCAGGTTTCGCTGCGGGCCGACGAGCCGCCGCGGGTGGTGCGGCAGGAGCCGGAGGGTAGTACACCGAGTTGGGTGTGCGAGAACGGCCGGCTGGTCGTTACCGTGCCGCGCCTCCACATCCATAGCTGCATCATCGTGGAGTGGTAATACGGGCTTTCAGCCGTCAGCTAGGAGAGCAATGAGCAAGATCGAGACTATCGGCGCCGGCCGGTTTCTGCGCCTACTCTCACGCGACGGGTGGGAGTACGTCGAGCGGCCGAACGTGCGTGGAATCGCCGTGATCGTAGCGGTGACGGACGACGCCAACCTCCTGCTCGTCGAGCAGTACCGCGCCTCCGTGGACCGTCGCGTCATCTCTCTGCCGGCCGGCCTGGTCGGCGATCTGCCCGGTCAGGAGGATGAAGACCTCGCCGCCGGCGCCATCCGCGAGCTGGAGGAAGAGACCGGCTATCGCGCCGCGCGGATGGAGCTGCTCGTTGCCGGTCCACATTCGGCGGGCAGCACCAGCGAAGTAGCGACCTTCATGCGTGCGCGGGGCTTACGCAAAATCTCGGCGGGCGGCGGGGACGAGTACGAGGACATCGTGGTGCATGAGGTCCCGCTGGCCGCGGCGCCGCGGTGGCTGGAGCAGCAGGCCGGCACCGAACGCCTGGTTGACCCCAAGACCTACGCCGGCCTCTACTTCGCGCTCCACGGCGACGACTAGGCGCTCGAGTACGCCGTCACCAAATCCAGCCGCTCGGAAAGGCGGTCCGCTGCGGTTTCCAGATCGTACTGGCTTTGCAGACCCATCCAGAACTCTGCGCTGTTGCCAAAGAAGCGCGAGAACAGCAGGTCCGTCTCGGCGGTGATGGATCGTTCCCCGTGAACGATGGCGTGAATGCGGCGGGCATCCACCCCTATCGCCTGCTCTATGACCACTCTCTCAAGGATTCCGGGATGGGTTTCTGGCTAAACTTGCTAAGCCCTTGATAGTAGATGGCAATTCCCTAAACGTAGCGACCTTGGCAGTTGCTTTGGAAAAATCGTGAGTTGCAGTGAACTCGTTTGCAACCACGATGCAGTCAATACCCGCCGCTATTGCAGACTTCAACCCTCTCGCCGAGTCTTCAATAACTACCGTTTCAGCGGCAGTAGCACCAAAACGTTGGAGTCCTTTCAGATAAGGCTCGGGATGTGGTTTAGCTCGCTCGTAATTCTCTCGAGTTAAATAGAATTCCATATGATCCAGGATGGATCGCTTTTCGTGTATTAAGGCGAAGTCAGCCGGTTTGGATGTAGTAACTATACCCATCCTATACGTATCTGCGAGTTCGGCTAGTGTTTGCAGGACACCCTCGATCTCGATGTCTTCGGTCATCAGGTATTCCTGGTAGTATCGGTTTCTTAGTTCTCGGCCGCGTTTAATTTCAGATTCGGATATTCCTGAAACTCGTGCCGCCTCCCACGAAGAAACTCCATTGGCCATATTCACTAAATATGCGTCTCGTGGGAGATCAATTCCGAGAGATGCCAGCGCTCGTTTGTCTGCTAGGTAATACCAGAGTTCGGTATCCACCAGAACACCATCATGGTCAAAGAGAATGTATTTCTTCACTTTTGCGCTCGATTCAATTTCGGCTTGACGATCAAGCTCACTTGACAAGCCCCGGCGACGTTCGGCGACTGCCTGGGTATCACGGTCTCGATAGCTTCTGATCACCCCTCACGTTTCCCCCTGTGACCACTGCTAATAGTATATCGCACTATTAGTGCCAACCATTAAGACTGCCGCCGCTGAAGGTCCGGCTATATCACCGGCAGGAGGATGTGCGAGGGGCGCAGGGCATCGTGGTAGATCGTCTGCTGCGCCGTCCGGGCATCTGCCCGGCGGTCGGTGCCGAGAGACCGTCCGGTGTTGGCGTTGCGGTCGAACTGCGGGAAGTTGCTGGAGGAGATGTCCACTCGCAGCCGGTGGCCGGGCCGAAACAGGTAGCTCGTGGTGAGCAGATCAACGTCGAAGCGGTACACGCGCTCCGGTTGCAGCGGCGCCGAGCCGTCCTGCCCGGCATGGCGGTAGCGGGCGCGGATGATGCCCGCGCAGACGTTCACCATCCGACCGTCGGGCCGGACATCGAGCAGTTTCACCGTGAAGTCGGTATCGGGAGCCGACGACGCGGCATAGAGTATGGCCTGCACCGGCCCGGTCACCTCCAGCGGCGTCGTGAGCGGCTCGCCGGTAAAGCTCAACACGTCATCGCGCGCCTCCCCGGTCACCGGCCGCTGATCGTAGCTGCCCCACGGTAGCCCGATGGTGTTGCCCCCGCGCGTCGGGACGGGCCGGTGCGGGTCGTAGGTGTACCGTTGCGGCCGGTCCCAGGTAGGAGACCGGCGACTCAGCGTGCCGCCGGCGTTGGGGCGGTGCGTCGCGCGGTCGGTGGGACCGTGGAGGTAGTAGTGCGTATACGTGATGCCGCCGGGCGGCCACTTGCAGCACGTCCGCCAGGCGTTCGCGCCCATCGTGTAGTAGCGCACCGTCGGCTCCAGATCAAAGTCCAGGTCCGGTTGCTGTAGCCAGTGGTCGAACCAGCGCCGCTGTACGTCGAGCTGATCCAGGTCCGCCTCCGGCCCCGCGCCGATCTCACCGCTCAGCTCGGCGTGCAAGCTATGCCCCCACGGCCCGATGAGCAGGCGATGTGCCCGCGCTGCCCGCTCGTCGGGAGCATTCGCCACGAGCGCCTGATAGCTTGCTATCGTGCCGGCGAGCAGTAGGTCGAACCAGCCCCCCACGAGGTAGGTCGGTACCTCGATATTCTCTGGATTGCTCGGCGCCGGCGCTGGTGGGCCGGGAGCGGCAAAGTTGCGCTGCCAAGCAGCAGAGTAGTCGGGCACAGACTTGAGCAGCGGCCATTCGCGCAGCGGCCACACGTCGGCCCACGCCGGCACCTCGATGACGCTATCGAGGATCGGATACGCGCCCTCGCGGGGATTGTCCCGCCACGCTTGCAGGTCGGGCAGTTGGGTAAATGCGGCCTGAAACTGCGCCAGCACACCTGCATCGGCATGTACCCGGGGGTCCTCGACCGCTACCCCGAGGAACCAGCTTTGCAGATCGAACTGCCGCAGCACACCATCCTGCCGTCCCCAGTGGGCGAACTCACGCCAATAGTGATCGCCGACCACGGCGAACAGAGCGGTCAAGCCGGGCGGACGCTGTCGTGCCGCCGCGAACTGGGTCCACGCCATGTACGATGGCCCATACATGCCGACCTGGCCGTTGCACCACGGCTGCGCTCTGAGCCAGGCAAGCGTATCGTATCCGTCCGTGCCCTCGCTCTCCGCATCGAAGTGCCCCGCGGAGCGGAAGCGACCACGCACGTCCTGGTTGACGACGGCGTAGCCCCACGCGGCCAGTTGCTGCGCCGCCTCGTGACACGCCGATTCCGGACCGCTGCCATACGGGGTGCGGAGCAGGAGCGCCGGCCAGGGGCCGCCGGAACGGTCCGGCAAATAGACGTCGGTTGCCAGCCGCGTCCCGTCGCGCATCGGGACCATGACCGGCCCGACTAGCTTCACTGTCACACTAGGCCTCCTGGTCTCCGCCTGCTCCCACTCCGTCATTCCCGCGAACGCGGGAATCCACGTTCCCCTGCGTAGCGGGGGGATGGGCGCAACATGTTGCGTCCCTACGACTTGGCCCGGCCCTACGACGCCGGTGGTATACTGCCTGCGCCGGCTCATCCGGGCGATCTGTGCCCATGAGTAGCGAGGAGGCAACCGGCCATGCACGTCACACTGTGGATTCTACAAGTATTACTGGCGGTGGTGTTCGCCTTCGCCGGCGTCGCCCACTTCCTTCCGCCGGAAGCGCTACCCGAGTCGGCGTGCGGAATGGCTGAGATGCCGGCTGGCGTGCCGTACTTCATCGGTGCGGTCGAGATTCTGGCCGCGTTGGGGCTGATCCTGCCGGGCTTGACCGGCATCCAGACCCGCCTCACGCCATTGGCCAGCGCCGGGCTGATCCTGGTGATGGTCGGCGCCATAGTCTGGCACGCCCAACGGGAAGAGTTTCCGAACATCGTGCTGAACGTGATCCTCGCATTAATCGCCGCTTTCGTCGCCTATGGTCGTTGGCGGTTGCGGCCGTTGTAGGGGCGGTGTGCCACAGTACCGGCTGCTGGCCCTCGACATAGACGGCACGCTCCTGAATAGCGAGCGCGTCATCACTCCGCGCACGCGAGCGGCCGTCCTCGCCGCCCGCGACGCCGGGATGATGGTCGTCATTGCCACGGGGCGCGGTCCCCGCTCGGCACACATGGTCGTTGATAGCCTCGGCCTCGGTGAGCCGCTCGTGCTGGTGGCGACGCAAGGCGCGACGGTCTGGGACAACGGCGAGCTTGTGCTCCACCAACCGCTGGCGGCAGCGGCGGCGCGGCGCGTGGTCGAGCTGAGTCTGGCAGCCGGCGTTGCGGCGCTGGTTGTACCGGCGCTCCATCGCGGCGACGCCATGTATCTCGCCGGCTCCACGGCGGCGACCGACCGGCTGTGGGCTTATGCCCAGCCCGCCGATCGCACGATCCGGCCGCTACTGACGGCGGCGACGGACCGGCTGCGCGCCTATGCCCAGCGGAACGGGGGAAACGTGCGTCCCTACGATCCGGCCGCGCTGCACGACGATCCGCTGGCGGTCTACATGATGGACGACTGGCGCCGGCTGACCGCCGTCAACGAGCGGCTGACCGGCGACCCGGCCGCGCACGACCAGTGGCACGTGATCTTCTCCCGCACGGCGCTCGCCACGACGGCCGCTATCGAGGTGCTGCACCCTACCGTCTCCAAAGGGCTGGCGCTCGACGTGCTCTGCCGCCGGTTCGGCATCGAGCGCGAGCACGTGCTGGCCTTCGGCGACAACGTCAACGACGTGGAGATGCTGGAGTTTGCCGGCCTGGGTGTCGCAATGGCCAACGGCAGCCCCGAGGCGCTCGCCGTTGCGGACCGGATCACGGCAAGCAATGACAAGGACGGGATTGCGGTCGTGCTGGAGGAGCTAGGACTGGTGCCGCGCTAACGTCCGGCCAGCAGCGCCTGCACCCGGTCCAGGATGTGGCCGGCGACCGCCTCTTTGGGCAGCTGCGGCAAGGCTTCGGGCGCAGCGTCCGGGGCGAGCAGCGTCACGCGGTTGGTGTCCGTGCCGAAGCCGCTGCCCGGCTCGGTGATGTCGTTCGCCACGATCAGGTCCGCCCCTTTGCGCGCCAGCTTCTCCGCGGCATTGTGCAGCAGGTTCTCGCTTTCGGCGGCAAAGGCGATTCGGAGCACACCCTTGGGCACCTCTAGGAAGAAGTCGTCGTTCTTGACCAGATGCAGCACCAGCCCGTCGCTGCCCGACTCCTTCTTTATTTTCCGGTCGGACACTGCGGCGGGACGAAAGTCGCTGATGGCCGCCGCCATGACCAGGGCATCGGCACCCGTACAGGCGTCGAGCACCGCCTCCCGCATCTCCGCGACGGTTGTAGCCTGCCTCGTCTCAACACCCGCGGGACTGTGCAGCGCCGTGGGAGCGGTGACCAAGGTCACGCTTGCGCCCCGGTCCCGCGCTACTTGAGCGATGGCGTATCCCATCTTGCCGGTGGAGCGGTTGGTTATTACCCGCACCGGGTCAATAGGCTCCTGCGTGCCGCCGGCGCTGACGACGATGCGCCGGCCGGCCAACGGCCCGTCGCGGCCCAGGAGCGCCCGCATCCGGCCGAGAATCTCCGCCGGCGGCGCCAGCCTCCCCGGCCCGATCTGCCCCGAGGCCAAGCGCCCGGCGACCGGTCCGACGAAATGCACGCCGCGCTCGCGCAGTGTCGTCACGTTCGCCTGCGTCGCTGGATGTGCCCACATGTGGCTCTCCATCGCCGGCGCGACGAGCACCGGCGCGGTCGTGGCCAGGGCCACGCAGCCGAGCAGGTCGTCGGCCAGGCCGTGCGCGAGCCGGGCCAGGGTCGTCGCCGTGGCCGGCACGATGGCCAGTAACTCGGCCTGCTCGCCCAAGCGGACGTGGGCACTGCTCTCATCCGGCAGCACGTCGAACAGGTCGGTGTAGACGCGCCGTTGGGTCAGGCTGTGGAAGGTGAGTGGCGTCACGAAACGGGCGGCAGACGCCGTCAGCACCACGTCAACCTCGGCCCCCAGCTGCACCAACTCGCTGGTGAGCGCGGCGGCCTTGAACGTCGCGATGCTGCCGGTGACGCCGAGGACTACCCGTCGGCCGCTGAGTGGCTTCATCTGATCGCCGGGACTCTGCTCTCCAGCCCTGTACCCACTGTAGCAGCTATCGCCGGCCATCAGGTGGCAGCGGCCAGTTGTCAGCCGTTAGCCATTAGCGGGAATAGTCGTCATTGCGGCGAAAGCCGCAATCCACGTCCGCTAACTCAGGCCGAGAACGGGTTTGACCTTGGCCCAGTCAGTCGGGATCGCGTGCCATCTGTCGGGCCAACTTGCCCTTACCCGTGGGGATGGGTGGGCGGACGAGAACGCAATGATACGTTCGGGGCTTGACAGGCCCCTTCGGGGAAGGTGTAGGCTAGGGCCGAGGTGAGGAGCGAACGAGCCCACCCGCGCGCTGAGACTACCGGCGCTTTCCAAGGCGGACGGGCTCGGGCTGCCGGGTGCGGGGCCATCCGGGAATGACAGAAGCCCCGCCGCCGATAGGCCAGTCAACCCTGACTTCTCTACTGTCAAGGTCAACACACTTCCTACTGTTTGCCAACCTCCGTCCCAAGTGTAGGCCCCGGTCTTCTCGCAGTAGATCATTCCCAAGACCCAGAACATGGGAAAGAGCCAGGAATACTATGTGAGGCACTCCTTACGGACACTCCAAATGGACTCCCGGGCGGGCTGTTGGCTCAACTCTCAATCTGCCAGACGCCCCCTCTTTTCTCGTCTCAACGCTCGGAGGTTCAGATGCCCTTCTCATTCGCCGTCGCTCTCCACCGCCGGGGGTGGTTCGTTGAAGGGCTTCTTCATCCTTGCCGCTTCCTCGCGGCGTGCATTCCATGCAATCCAAGCAGCGTTCGTTTCGGCTTTGCCTTCGGCTTTGCCGGCGGCGAACTTCCGCCGTCCGATCCATTCTGCGATAGCCATACTTCCTCCAATCCCGACCAAAGCGAGTGTCGCTGCCCCGATCCCAATGGCTGCTATTCCCTGCACTACGTCCATCGCCGTCTTAGCAATGCTGTCCGCAGAGTCTTCCAGACATCCTTCGTAGACCAGTGTATAGGCGAGGCCCGCGATGAACAGCACATTGAACACATCCGAGTAACGCTTTTGCCAGCGTTGGGGTAAGCTCCACAGTGCCCACCAATCCTCCTTTGGTTCTGCTGGCACGCTGGTTACCTCCTTCCTCGGAGCGACCGGCGGCCGCAGCTTCGGGCGGCCGCTGACCGCGATGTTTGTGCTGGAAGTACCATCGTGCCGTGCCGGTCACTGATGGCGTGCTAGGAGAAGCTGCGGCTACAGCGACTGGTGGTAGCGAGTGGGTAGGTCTGTGCCCGGTAGATGGTCCGATGGAAGGTTCGGACAGTCATGGGGGGCTTCTCCTCCTAGTGGGTGCGGCCGCGTCGGTCGCACATAGTACGGTACTATGCCGCCGCCATGGTTCTGATTTTGTCAAGGGCCGCGGCCATGGCCTAGGTAACACTATGAATCATCCGGCCCTAATGGTCAACAAGGCCCCCCGCCTGACCCATCATCGCGCCTGTTAAGGGCCGCAAACCACTAAGTTCTCATTCCGAACAGAACCGTTCGTTGTCGAAGAGATTACATGTGCGCCGGCCGCACCCATTCAGGGCTACTGCCCGGCGGCCGGGGCGTTGCGCTCCCAGATCAGGTGCAGCCCCTTGAGGGTCAACTCGGCGTCTATCGCCTGCACGAGCGGGACTTCCGGCGTGATGAGCCGGGCCAGCCCGCCGGTAGCAATCACCGCGGTCTGCGACCCCAGCTCGGCAACCATCCGGCGCGTGATGCCGTCCACCAGCCCGACGTAACCGTAGAACGCGCCGGCCTGCATCGCGGCAGCCGTGCTGCCGCCGATCACCGATTCGGGGCGGCTGATGGTGATGCGCCGCAGTTGCGCCGTGCGCGCGACCAGCGCGTCTACCCACACGTCAAGGCCCGGCGAGATGGCGCCCCCGACGTAGGCACCGCTGCGGTCTACCGCGTCAAAGGTGGTGGCCGTGCCGAAATCCACCACAATCGCCGGCACACCGAAGTAGGTTTGCGCCGCCAGCGCGTTGGCGATCCGGTCGGTGCCCACCTCGTTCGGATTGTCTACGTCGAGGCGCACGCCCAGGTCGAGCTGCGGCCCCACCCAGACGACGGGAGCAGCGCCGGCGGTCGTGAGCAGTTGCTGGAAAATCTCGGTCAGCACCGGCACCACGCTGCCGATGATGACGCCGCCGAGGTCGGACCAGCCCAACCGGTGCCGCGCAAAGATGGCGTCGAGCGCGATGAGATACTCGTCGGCGGTGCGTTGCGGATCGGTACTCAGCCTGGCCCGACCGGCCAGCGTTGCCCCCTGGAACAGACCGAGCTTGATATTGGTGTTGCCAATATCAACTGCCAGCAGCATCTGCGCCCCTCAAAGTGTCGTGCTCCGACCGGGCACGGCGTACCGGCACCTGTGACTGCAACACGCGCACCGCTGCCGCCCGCGCCTCATCAACGGTGACGCCCTTGACGCACTGGCAGCCGGGACAGGCACGCACGGCGCCCAGCGCGCGGCGCTCGCGCATCGGGCAGGCGTCGGCGTGGAACAGCGCGACGCCGGCTGCGGCGCGTGGGCCGTACACGGCCGGGTTGGTCGGGCCGAAGATCGCAACGACCGGCGTGCCGACCGCTGCGGCCAAGTGCGTGGCGCCGGCATCGTTCCCGATATAGAGGTCGCTGCGCTCGATCACGGCGGCAAGCTGGCCGAACGAGGTCTGCCCGACGAGGTCCAGCGCTGCGTGCTGCATCGCCATGTGCAGCTGTCGCGCCACCGGCGCATCCTCAGCGTGTCCGACGATCACAACCTGCGCGCCAATGCTGTCCACGAGCCGGTCGGCTAAGGCCGCGTAGCGCATCGCCGGCCACCGCTTGGCTGCCAGCGTCATCCCCGGATTGCTGCCGCCGCCGGGGTGAATCACCACGACCGGGCCACGGTCTTGGAGTGCCCATTCCTCGAATACTCGTGCCGCGAACGTCCGGTGAACGGGCGCCGGGTGATAGAGCGGCTGCGCGGCCACGCCGACCGGAGCGCCGGCCGCCTGGACCACGTCGAGGTAGAGGTCCGTTTCGTGGCGCACCTGGGTCCACGGCACACGCGTCGTGAGCGAGAAGCCTCTTCCCCCGCTATCTATCCCGACGCGCAGCGGGATTCCGGCCCGCCACGCAGCCAGCGCCGCAAACAGCGAGCGGTCCAGCACGACGGCCAGATCGTAGGCGCCGGCGCGGAGGGTCTCGCTCAAGCGCCGGCACGCGCTCCAGCGCCGCCAGTACGGGCCGGTGAAGTTTTCGCAGTCTACGATAGCGTCAATGTGGGGGGTATTCTCGATGGCCGGGCGTGCCCACGCGCTCACGGCGAGGGCGATGGAGGCGTGCGGGTAGGCCGCACGGAGGGCAGCCAGCGCCGGAGTTGCCAAGAGCAGGTCGCCGAGACAGCACGGCTTGATAACGACAATCGAGCGCACGCCAGCCGAGTCAACGGCGCGAGTACGAGCGCCGCGCCGGAAGAAGCGACCGACCACGCTGGCGAGGGCTGCGCGCACAGGCATCCGTAGTGCGTCCACAACGACCGTTAAGTGTAGTAGGCTACCGACACCGGCAAGAGTAGCGCGGTCGTCAGCGCCTCCACCGACACTATACGCTGCCCCGGTTGGCTCGGTCAATCGGCCGGGCAGGAGTTGGCGCCCCTATGGTCCCCCGCTGCGGCGGGGGGACGGCGCTTCCCTCCCCCGTCGGGACGGGGGAGGGCTAGGGAGGGGGCCAGCCCACTACCCGATTAAGTTGGCAGCCTTCATCAGGGAAGGGGCCGGGGGTTAGGTGCAATATTGGCCCCGGCGCTAGGCCGCCGGCGCAGCCGCCAGCCGGAACTGCACGTGAACGCGCGCTTGCACCACGATCTCGCCAGCCTCGACGGGGACGGCGCCACCAAAGCCCCGCTCGGCAAACTGCACGCTGGCCGCCAGTGGCCGGGGTGCGCCAGCGGACTCCTCGGTGATCTCGACGATGCCGCTGACGATCATGCCGGCGGCCATGGCGATGGCGTCGGCCTTCCGGCGCGCATCGAGCGTGGCCGCGGCCAGCGCGTCGAGATAGGGCTGTGTCCTATCCTGCAGGGCAAAATTAACCCCGCCGAACTGATTGGCTCCCGCATCCAAACCGGCGCTGAGGATGGTGCCGACTTGGTCCAGATCGAGCACGCGCACGGACACCGTGTTCGTGGCCTGGTAGCCGGTGATCGTCGGTGGCGTGTTGGGATCGTCGCGTGAAGGCCGGGAAAACACGGGGTTCAGGTGGATACTCGTTGACTGGATGTCCGCATCTTCGATCCCGGCGTCCTTGACTGCGGCGATGACGGCCGCCATCGCCTCGCTATTCGCAGTGCTCGCTTCCGCGGCGGTGGTGCCGGTCGTCTGCACGCCGAGACTGATGACGGCGATATCCGGCGCGTGGCGTTGATCGGAGCGACCGACGACGTTGAGTAGCGTCGGCGTCCCTTGTGCATTGGCGGCGGCTTGCGGCGTGGGCGAGGCCTGTGCCTGCGCTCCGGCGCTCATCGGTTGCAGCGCGCCGCCTCGACCGGCGGATAGAACACCGGCAACGATGGCTACGGCCAGCACAATGCCCCCGATAAGCAGAGTGCGTAAGCTCAGGCCCAGCATGAACGGCAGACGGTGAGGCAGCATCGGTCACTCCTTAGCGGCGGTGCTGGCTGCGCTCCATCCGGGCGCTCTACTGACAGAGACGCGCTGCCCGGCGCAAAAGTTCCCGGTCCTTCGTATCGCACGGTTGGCCGGTGGCCGGCTCAGCCGTGGCGCGCGACGGAGGCGTCTTAGAGACGTTGACGATAGTAGCGTTGGCGGGATTTCGTCGCAATGGCGCGCCCGTGGGCAGCGGCCGCCCAATGAGCAAGTTAATGGGGCCGCCTCTGGCCGGCCCCCAGGCTCCATGCGCCGCCGCTTATGCTATAGGAAGTAGGTGACTGAGGGCGATGGCTGACCCGGCGGACAGGCTTGAAGTAGAAATCAAGTATCGGCTGCCGGACGCGGCGGACCACGAGCGGTTGCGCCAGCGCCTCGCCGCCTTGGGGGCGCGACCAGCGCCGATACGGCACGAGGAGAACGTGCTGTTCGATAGCGAGGGAGGCGACCTCGGGCAGCGGCGGGCCATCTTGAGAATTCGCAGCATCAACGGCGGCGCAGGCGGTACCCTGACGTATAAGGGCGCACCGACCCAGACCAACGGCGTGAAGGCCCGTGAAGAGATCGAGGTGGCAGTCGCCGATGCCGCCGCGGCCGAGGTGCTGCTGGCCGCCATCGGCTACAAGACAGTGTCTAGCTACCGGAAGCAGCGTGAAACCTGGCACCTCGATAACGTGGAAGTGGCACTGGATGTGACGTCAATCGGCAACTTCTGCGAGATCGAAGGACCACATGCCCGGATTCTGGCGCTGGGGCAGCAACTAGGGCTGTCCGACGATCAGGTCGAGACCGCCGGCTATGCCGAGCTATTCATCCAGGCGGCCGCCGCCGCCACGACTGGTCAACCTTCCCCCTGCACAGCGGGGGGGCCATAGGGAGGCCAGGCGGCGCAGCACGAGAGACCCACCCTTGCGAGTATGGTGCGGGAGAACTCCTGGGCATGACCAATGGCAAACACCCGGCTGCAAACGGTGCGCCGGCCGCACCCGCACCGGCCGCCGTGACGTTGGGCCAGGTCGGCCGCGCGCTCCTGCTCAAGCACTGGCAGCGCGCACTCCGCCACGAGGCCGGCGCCCGCACTGGCGCGGACATCGAGGACGTACACCGGATGCGCGTCGCCACGCGGCGGCTGCGGTCGGCCTTCCGCTTCTTCGGCGGCTACATGGGGCTAGTGCGCCAAGACGAGATCATCGCCGGACTGCGGGTCCTCGCGCAGCGGCTGGGCGCCGTGCGGGACCTCGACGTATTGATCGAACGCCTAGAGCATGAGGCGGCTATCGAGAGCGCCGACCGGCCGACGATTGACGCTATCATCGCTGCGCTCGACCAGGACCGTGCCGTGGCCCGGGACGAGCTAGTCGCTTTTCTGGATGGCCGGGAGATGGCAAACCTGCGTGCCCACGTCGCCGACGGGCTGACCCAGCCGGCAAGCGGCCCCCCGGCCAAGCGCGACCGACCGATACGCACGGCCGGGCCACGGCTGCTCGCCCGGCGCGCCGCGCGGGTGTTGGCCGACGGAACCGATCTCTTGGCGCCAACCTCCGAGGAGTTGCACGACCTCCGCATCCGACTCAAGCGGCTGCGCTACGCAGCCGAATTCCTGTTGCCCTACACAGAGGGCAACCGACTGAAGCCGCTAATCCGTAGTGCGACGGCGCTGCAAGACGTGCTTGGCGAGTTGCACGACGGGGATGTTATGCTCGACATGCTGCGTAATCTCGTTGCGAGCGCCTCGGAGCGGAGCGAAAACGGCGTAGTGCTCCCAGGGGTGGCGACGGCCGCGGTGATCCGGCTGCTCGCCCGGCAGGCAGACCGCCGCGATGCGCTGCTGCTGCAGTTCCGCAGCTTGTGGCGGGAGTTCGCCGGGCGCCGGCGGCAGTGGCGGCGCAAGCGTCTCGCCCGGTGGTTCAGTGGGCCGCAGGATGGTCTCATCGGTGGCTTCTCACCAGCGGTCGCTCCGGCACCGGGGCGTTGAGCGGCCACGACCGGGACATGCGAGCGATGAGTTTTAGGGGGCGATAGCGCAGCATTGGAGGTACCCCGTGGTTCGCTTTCGCAGACAGCTGGATACCAGTACGACCAAGCCCTTTCCCGGCAAGCTGATTGTCGTCGAGGGCGTAGACGGCTCCGGCAAGTCAACGCAGGTCTATCTGCTGAAGCGCTGGCTGGAGCTGAACAACGTCCAGGTGTGGTTCACCGAGTGGAACTCTTCCACGCTCGTCAAACGTGCGACCAAGCGGGGTAAGAAGCGCCAACTGTTGACGCCGACGACGTTCAGTCTCATCCACTGCACCGACTTTGCCCATCGCTATGAGCACGAGATGGTGCCGCTGCTGAAGCAAGGCTACGTCGTGCTGGCGGATCGCTATATGTTCACTGCCTTTGCGCGCGATGCGGTGCGAGGCTGCGACCGCGCGTGGTTACGTAATCTGTATGGCTTTGCCCGCCTGCCGGACATCACCTTGTACTTCGACGTCGCGCAGGACGTGGCGGCGAGCCGGGTGCTCACCGGGCGGGCCAAGATCAAATACTATGAGGCCGGCATGGACCTGGGGCTGGCGTCGAGCACCCGCGAGAGCTTCCGCATCTTCCAGGGACGGATCGCCCAGGAATACGAGCGGATGGTCGTCGAATACGGCTTCACGCGGATTGATGCCAGCCAGCCGATCGAGCTACAGCAGGAGCAAGTGCGCCGCATCGTGGCCAGCCACTTCGATATCGCAGACTTCAAGTGGCCCCGGGATATGGCGCGTCCGGTCGGTCAGTACCTGCCGGTGGCACTGTAGCGCCGTGCCGGCCGGGGTGCGGCCTGTGGCAAGCAAGCGGCGCTTGACTGCGTGAGACGACCCGACGCGAAAGTCCACGCGGACCGCGGAAAGGATGCGTATGAGGCGCTTCTACGGCAGTGGGCTGCCGGGAGTTGACCCGGCAGACCTGACGGGGCCGTTTGTGGTCGTCGAGGGTCAGGATGGGGCCGGGCGCTCCACGCACGTGCGCCTGTTGCAGGATTGGCTGGAGGAGCAGGGGCACGCCGTCACGACCGTTGGCCTGCGCCGCTCGGCGCTGATCGCGCGCGAGTTGAGCAACGCTAAGCAGGGCCACATGCTCGGTCGCAAGACGATGAGCCTGTTCTACGCGACCGACCTCGCCGACCAGTTGGAGCACCAGATCATCCCCGCCCTGCGGGCCGGAAACGTCGTGGTCGCCGATCGCTACATCTACACGCTCATGGCGCGGGACATGGTGCGGGGACTTGACCCGGAATGGGGCGAAGGCATTTACGGCATGGCGCCCATCCCGGATGCGGTGTTCTACCTGCGCGTGACGCCGCGGCGGTTGGTGCAGCGGGCACTCGCCAAGACGGGTGTGCTGGACTACTGGGAGTCGGGGATGGACCTGGGCCTCAGTCCCGATCTCTTCGATAGCTTCGTGAAGTACCAGACGATGCTCCAGCGCGCCTATCGAGAGCTGCGGAGGAAGTATCCATTCGAGATCGTCAACGGCAACCGCCTCGCCCGTGCCGTCATGCTCGACTTGCGGGGACGGATGCGGACACTGCTGGAAAGCAAGTACCCGGAACGGGTCGTCGCTCGGCCGCCAGGGGCGAACGACGTGCCGCCCGTGGCGGTGTCAACCGGGAACGGCATCGCCGCCGGTGGGGCGGTAAGCTAGTGCCATGCACCCGGGCCGGTGGCTTGCCTGGGCGCGCTGGCGCCTCCGCCGGCCCGTCCGCACGACCGCCGAACCTCCCTCCAAAAGGAGCGCAACCGTGAGCGAACCGCCGACTGCCGCAGACGCGCCGGGCACGGTGATCGGTATTGACTTGGGCGGCACGAAGGTGCTCACGGCCGTCGTCGCTCCCGATGGGCACATCCTGAGCCGGGACAAAATGTCATCGCGTGGCACGTCCGGCTACGAGGAGCTGCTGGCCCGGATCGCCGATAGCGCGCGGTCGGCTGCCGACGCGGCCGGCGTCGCGTTGGATACGGTCGCCGCGGTCGGTATCGGGGTGCCAGGCACCGTGGACCAAGACGCCGGAGCCGTGCGGATTGCGCCCAACCTCGACTGGCGCGACGTGCCGGTCGGCAGCACGTTGAGCGACCTTCTGGGGTTGCCGGTGATCGTGGACAACGATGTCAACGTGGCCGCGCTCGCCGAGCACCGTCTTGGCGTGGGCCGGGGGCTGCCCTCGCTGCTGGGGGTCTTCATCGGCACCGGTATCGGTGGCGGCTTCGCGCTCGATGGCGGGCTGCATCGGGGTGTCCATCAGGCGGCCGCCGAGATTGGGCACATGGTCATCAAAGCCGGCGGGCCGCGCTGTCCCTGTGGCCGTCGCGGCTGCCTGGAGGCGCTCGGTAGCCGCACTTCGATCACTCGGGAGATCGCCCAGCGGGTAAAGGCGGGCAAGTCGAGCAAGCTGGTCAAGCTGTCCGGCGGCGACGTGCGGAACGCCAAAGGCGGCGCGCTCCGCAAGGCGTACACCGGCGGCGACAAGCTCACCCGCCAAGTCGTGGACAAGTCCGCCCGCTACGTCGGCATCGGTGTTGGCTCGCTCGTCAACGTCCTGGACCCCGCGATTGTCGCGCTCGGCGGTGGCGTGGCCGAAAACCTGGGCGCGCGCTACGTGAAGCGGGTGGCGCGGATTGCTCGGCGCTACATCGTTGACGAAACGGCGCGTGCCGTGCCAATTGTGACGGCTACACTGGGCGACGACGCGGGCGTGCTGGGGGCGGCGCTGCTGGCGCAGCAGCTCAGTCGGGCCACGGCAGCGCCGGCTGGTCCGGCGGTCGTCGAAACCGCCGCCTGAGCCGGGCGGAGGATGGGCCTCCTGCCCCCTCCCTAGCCCTCCCCCGGAGCAAGCTCCAGGAGAGGGAACGTGCCGTCCCCCCGCCGCCGCGGGGGGGGCATAGGGGGGCAATCAGAATTGCGTATAGTCAACGGAGCGCCGGATATGGAGCTTGCCAGTAGCACTCGCGTTGCGGAGCGTGCCCGCTGGCCCACGGAGCGGGCAGCGCCACAGACGCTGCGGCTTGGCGTCGCTGTGGCCGAGGAGCTGCTCCAGGAATCGGGCTGGGCGTGGGGACACGTGCAGCAGGTGGCACGCCTCGCTGTGCAGCTGTTCGATCAGACGGCAGCCTTGCACGACCTCCCGGATTCCGCGCGACCGGTGCTCCAGGCGGCGGCGCTCGGCCACGACATCGGCTACCAACGCTCTCACAAACGCCACCACAAAGAGTCGTTCCGCCTGCTGCACAAGCGGCTGCTTCCGCTGGTCGGTGACGAACTGGCGACGATGACAGCCTGCGTGGCCCGCTACCACCGGAAGGCGCTGCCGAAATCCCGGCACGTCGGGTTCCGCGACCTCTCGGCGCCGGCCCGGCTGACCGTCGAGCGCCTCGCTGCCCTGCTGCGTATCGCCGACGGCCTGGATCGCGCCCACATGCAGCGGGTCCGGCAGACACACAGCCGCATCACGCCGGTCCGGTGGCAGCTTATCGCCATCGGCGCCGGTGAGGCCGAGCTATGGGGTGCCGAGCGCAAGGCGGACCTGGCCGAGCGCGCGTTCGGCCGTGCCGTCGAGATCGTAGCCGGCTGACCGGGCCGCGGGCGGGGCAAACCTCACCCCCGGCCCCCTCTCCACCATGTGGCGAGGGGGTGTAACGCTCGGGGGCCGCTGCATGGCCCTGGGCGGCGGCTGGCGCTGCAATGACCAGCGCCTGGGCGCAATGAATCACGCCCCTACAAAAAACCTACCCTTGTGAGGGGCTAGGGAGGGGGCCTGCACTAGCGCACGCGGCCCCGCGCTACGACCGGCCAGACGACCTCCACCTTGCCGTCGCGCGCACCCACGAGGAAGTTGCTCATGTTGACGGTCGCGCAGACGTGATCGGGGATGACCGAAACGCGGTCGCCAAGCTGCGGCCGCTGATCCGGCGGGCAGTCCGACAGATCAACGAAGCCGTGCTCCTCGGACATGGCGTAGAGACGCGCCTCGGGAAACTCGACCACGTGCCCCAGCAGGTCCAATCCCAGGGTTTCCGGCGTGATGGCCTTCGAGCCGGCATCGAGAATGGCACGGTCCGGCGTCGGCCGACTGACCACCATGCCGTGGATGGCGAGCGCCACGTCGTCCATGGTCCACAGGTTGCCACGCTCGACGGTATGGCGGTCGTGAAAGATATAGGTGCCGGGGCGGTACTCGGTGACGCCGGGCACGTTTTGTGCCCAGTGCAACTGCGGCGTCCCGCCCATGCTGATCTCCGGTGCCGGGTGACCGGCACGCTTGAAGACCTGGAGCGCCTGACCCATAAAGGCCACCGGTGTCGCTTCATCCAGCGGCGCCGGGTAGCTCATCAAGCCGCCGAACGAGAGATTGGGCAGACGCTCAATGTACAGGGCAAGGTCGAACGCTTGTTGCGGCGTCTGGACCCCGGCGCGGCCCATCCCCGTCTCGCACTCCACCCCAACTTCCAATGTGCGACCGGCCTCGACGGCGACCTTGCTCACCCCCTCGGCAACCAGTCCACTATCGCAGGTCAAGCTGAGTTTGACGCTGTCCCCGAAGCGGTCGAGGAAGGCCCGCAGGCGATCCAGCTTTGCTTGACCGAGCAAGTTGTACGGCAGGTAGATGTCGTCGAAGCCGGCCTCGGCGAAGATTTCGGCTTCACCCAGCTTCTGGACGGTGATACCCTGCGCGCCGGCCGCGACCTGCTGCCAGCCAATCGCCGGGACTTTGTGCGTTTTGATGTGCGGCCGATTGCGGACCCCGATCCGGTCGCAATAGTCCTGGACGAACCGAATGCTCCGCTCCATGCGGTCCAGGTCAACGATCAGGGCCGGTGTTTCCACCTCGCTCACGGACTGTCCCAGCGTGGGCAGAGCCTCCGGCGCTTGCACAATGTCCGCCCAATCCTGCCAATCTCGGCTCATGCGCTCCCCGTTCCGATCCACAGTGGCCGGTGCCGCCATCGGAGCTACCATCGTCTCTTGCCTCCTCTTGTCTTACCGAGGGTCAACCGGCGCTGTATGAGCTTGCCTGCCGGTGCCGCCCGCCGCTGGATGTACGGTATCTTGGTAGGGTACAAGATTGTGGCTCTGAGCATTGCATAAGCGTACGGCAGCGCCAACGACGCCGCTCGATGCGGTCCTCCGTTCTCCACCCATGAACACCGGCACCAGCCGCGAATTCGCGCTCATCAGCGCCCTGTTCGTGCTCTTCTTGCTCTTCGTTGTCCGGGTGTACGCCGGCCATTGGGCCGTGGCGCTTCAGATCGTGCCGCCGAGCGGGAGCGGCAGCGCCGCACCGGCGCCGGCTCCCAAGCCCGTCACTCCCCCGGCGCCACAGCCGGCCGGAGCGCCGGCCCCGGCCGCGGCCGCGGCATCTGCGCCCGCGGCACGCCCGACCCTGGCGCCGACCGATGAGCCACCGCCGCGCAACGCTACCGACGAGCATGGGGTCTTCTACGACGAGCACGGCGTCGCGATTACAGGCATCATCGCCGACCCCTCGGGGGTTCACAACGTCCCACCGGGCCGGCTGGTGCGGATTGGCGGGCCGGAGGGTAACCTCTACGAGGTGCTACTCGGTGGCAAGATCAAGCGGATCCCGGAATAGTGCGGTCGGCAGGGGCATGTTCCCTCCCCTGTCGCAACGGGGGAGGGTCAGGGTGGGGGACTGCACTATTCCCTCCCCCGACGGCATCTCTCACCGCAGCACTTGGCTTACTCCCCGGCCTCCGCCTGACTGATGAGCCGCGCGAGCTGGGCGAAATTGGTCCGCATCGCCTCGACCGGCGAGCCGCTGGCCGGCCGGAAGTGCGTCGCCATGGCCAGGATCGTGTCCGCGTACTGGGCGCGGAGCTGGCGCAGGATGGTCACGTAGTCCACGTCGCCGGCCCCGAGTGGGCAGTATTGGAAGTTCAGCTGCTGACCGTCAATGACACGAAGGTCTTTCAGGTGCAGCCCATGCAGATAAGGTCGTATATTCTGGTAGCCGGCGGTCGCCACGTCCGCTTCCCCGGAGTTGAAGTTGTCCGCCGGTCCCCACAGCGCCTTGAGCCGTGGCGAGCCGAGGCGCTCGGCCAGACGACGGAAATTGCTCGTCGTGTTCGTGTAGTTCCACGGCATCATGGAGACCGCCACGTCCACAGCGTAACGCTCGGCCTGCTCCAGCACCAGCGAGAACGCCTTGACCAGCTTCTCCATGTCCCCGTCGGAAATCACCCCGCCACGGGTGAGCCAGCGCATCGGCCAGGTGGGTTTGCCGGCCGTGTATTCGCCCGGCCAGGCAAACGTAAAGGTGCAGACCGCCCCCACGCCCAAATGCGCCGCCAGTTGTATCGAGCGCGTGACGGCGGCGAGGTCCCGCCGGAAGGCCGGCTGATCTTCCATCGTCGCCAGGTCGAGATCGGTGAGATGGAACTGCTTGAAGGGGCTACCGGCGCGCAGCAGGTGGAGCTTGAGTCCGTGCTTGGCGACGCGAGCCGCCATCCGCTCCGCCTCGCGGTCACTCATCTCGGCAAGCGGTTTTTCGTCATCTATCCGGTCGAACCACACGTACTCGGCACCGATATCATTGGCCGTAGCCAGCGCCTGATCGAAGGGCAGTTCTAGCTCGTGCAGGAACATGCTCAACTTGAAACGGGAATCGCTCATTGGACCGTCTTCTCCTCCGCGTCTGCGGCTCAATGGACCGCACTGGATTCCTGGCGCCCGCATAGTCTCCGCTGTCCACAGTCGCACCGTTTGCCATTATAGCTGCGCTGGTATCTACCGCCCGTTGAAGATACAATAGCGCCGCCAATAATCCTACTGGGAGTGCCGCCTGAACGATGAAGAAGAACATACTGGTCACAGGAGCAGCGGGGCAGATCGGCACCGAGCTGGTCCCGGCGTTGCGGGAGCGGTACGGCGATGAGTGCGTCATCGCCGCCGGGCACCGGACACCACTGCCGGACGAGGTACGCGACGGTGGACCGCATATCACGCTCGATGTCGCCAACCAGGCGGACGTCGCGGCAGCAATACGCGATCACGATATCGAGGTCATCTACCACCTGGCTTCCATCCTGTCGGCGCTCGCGGAGGCCAACCGCCAGAACGCGCACGCGGTCAATGTCAACGGCCTGTACAACGTGCTGGAGGCGGCGGTGTCGGGCGGCGTCCGGCAGGTCAACGTCCCCAGCTCGATTGCCGCGTTCGGCCCGGACACGCCGCCCGTAGACACGCCCAACGAGACGCTCCAGCGACCCAATACGCTCTACGGCATCTCCAAGGTGCTGGGCGAGCTATGGGGCAACTACTATGCCACCAAGCTCGGTCTGGACGTGCGCGGCCTGCGGCTGCCGGGCATCATCAGCTGGAAGACGGAGCCGACGGCGGGCACCACCGACTACGCCGTCGCCATCTTCTACGACGCACTCCGCGAGGGGCGCTACACCTGCTACCTCGGGCCGGACACCAGCCTGCCGATGATGTACATGCCGGACTGCATCAACGCGATCATCGGTCTCGCCGAGGCGGACGGGACCCAGTTGAAGCACCATGCCGACTTCAACGTGGCCGGCGTCAGCTTTACGCCGTCCGAGCTGACCGCCGCGATACAGCGCCGGATGCCCGACTTCGAGATTGACTACGAGATAGACCCGCTGCGCCAGGGGATTGCGGATTCCTGGCCCGACTCGCTGGACGACTCCGTCGCGCGAGCCGAGTGGGGCTGGCGTCCGGCCTACGACCTCGACGCCATGGTGGACGACATGCTCGCCAACCTCTCCGTAAAGCTCGGGTAGCCAGCGCCCTCGTCCGCAACAACTCCATTGTGCTCACCAGCGAGGGGGGTGCCGCCTTGGTGTCTGAAGTCCATTGGTGCTCTCCTAGCAGGTCAGGGAGTGCAGCCTAGAAGTCTTCTTTTCTGGTACGCCGGCATTGAGGTGTAGCGTAGCCAGAACGGGAGAGGACGGCCAGACTGCACTCCCTCACGCGCTGGGCGTAAAGAGGGGGTCTGGCGGGGGCCACATCTGCTGGCCCCCGCCAGGGACGTGCTACCCGCAGACGGGGTAGTTCGGGTTCTCCGGCTGGCTCGTCGGTGGGTGAGCGCTCCCTTCGCTGATCCGGCCAAAGAAACCGGCGTCAGCGTTGTTCACGTCACACCAACGATAGCCGAGCGCCTGGAACGTCGGGATGTTCGGCACCCAGCGCCACATGCCCGCGTCGTAGCTGACGATCCGCCCGTTCATTCCGCGCACCAGGAAGCCTTGTGGCGGGTTGGACTCGTCGAGCGGGATCGCGGCCACCACGTTGGAGGCGAAGGTGTACATGCTGTTCACCTGGGCCCAGGGGACCTGGTAGACCAGCGGGCTGGTCGGGGCAATCCAGCGGCGCTTGCCACCGGCGACGATCTGGTACGTCTGGCCGAGGTCAGCGTCGCGGATGAAGCTGCCAATGGCGAATGTATGGCTGGCGGGACCACCGGCCTGCGGATGGACCCGCAGCTCGATGCTCTGTCCATCAACGGCGAGATAGGTCGTGGCGTAGCCACTGTCGCCGATAATGGACGGGCCGGCCGGTGCGGGCGCCGGCGCCGGTGCGGAGCGCGTCCGGTAGACCACCCGGTCCACCGTCTTTGTCACCACCGGCGGCGATGCTGCTGGCGTACCGGACTGCTCATCAGACCACAGGCCACTGCCTACGGCGTTGGTGGCACGCACCTGCACCATGTACGCCATGCCGTTGGTCAGGTCCATGATCGTGTGGGACGTGGCATCCGCGGCCGCGTTGGCCTGGCGATCCGAACCGTAGTCCTGATCACCCGACTTCCACTGCACCGTGTAGCCGGTAATCCCATCCGCGTGGTTGGCGGCGGGTGTAGTCCAACTCACCACAAGCTGCCCGTCGCCGGCCGCAATATACACCATCGGCATACCGGGCACGGAGGCTGGCGTACCGGACTGCTCATCAGACCACGGGCCAGCGCCTTCGGCGTTGGTGGCACGCACCTGCACCGTGTACGCCATGCCGTTGGTCAGGTTGGGGATCGTGTGGGACGTGGCATCCGCGGCCGCGTTGGCCTGAACATAGTCGCTCTGATCCACCGACTTCCACTGCACCGTGTAGCCAGTGATCCCATCCGCGTGGTTGGCGGCGGGGGCTTGCCAACTCACCATGAGTTGGCTGTTGCCGGCTGTGACCATCACATTCTCTGGCTTGTCGGGCACGGAGGCTGGCGTACCGGACTGCTCATCAGACCACGGGCCATCGTCTATGGCGTTGGTGGCACGCACCTGCACCATGTACTCCATGCCGTTGGTCAGGTTGGGGATCGTGTGGGACGTGGCATCCGCGGCCGCGTTGGCCTGGCGATCCGAACCGTAGTCCTGATCACCCGACTTCCACTGCACCGTGTAGCCAGTGATCGCAGCTCCGTTGTCAGCGGGGGCTTGCCAACTCACCACCAGTTGCTCGTGGCCAGCCTCAATACTCACCACCGGCGTGCCCGGCGCGGCGGCGACCGACTTGTCCGGTGTTGTATTGGTCGTCTGCGTGGCCCATCCGCTGTTGACCTCGTCGGGGAGAGTATCCGCATCATCCCCGTCGGGGAGCGTAGCTTCAGCACGCACCTGCACCGTGTATGGGGTGCCGTTGGTCAGGCCCGTGATCGTGTACGTCAGGCCTGACACGGAGGCCATATTGGCTGAGTCGTACACGAGCGGATCATTCACCGGATCACTCGTCGTATCACTGGTCCACCGCACGGTGTAGCCAGTGATCGTCGCCCCGTTGGTGTTCGTGGGGGCTTCCCACTTCACCAGCAACTGCTCGTGGCCAGGTTCGGCGCTCACGTTACCCGGCATGTCCGGCGCGGCACCGGGAATACCGGTCTGCGTAGCCCATCCGCTGTTGACCTCGTCGGCGAGGTCATCCGCATCGTCCCCATCAGGGACCGTGGCGTTAGCACGCACCTGCACCGTGTACTCCACGCCGGCTTCCAGGCTCGTGATCGTGTGGGACGTGGTCGTCTCGGATTGCTGATCCGCCGAGTCGTAGTGCGCGACACTGGACTTCCGCCAGCGCACGGTGTAGGGGTTGCTGGTGAGCGTCGCCCCGTTGAGTTCGGGCATCTCCCAACTCACCACCAGCGACGTAGCATCGGCGCCGCGCGTGACTTTCACATCACCCGGCGCGTCCGGCGCGCTAGCCCCTGGCGTCCCGGTCTGCGTAGCCCATCCGCTGTTGACCTCGTCGGCGAGGTCATCCGCATCGTCCCCATCAGGGACCGTGGCGTTAGCACGCACCTGCACCGTGTACTCCACGCCGGCTTCCAGGCTCGTGATCGTGTGGGACGTGGTCGTCTCGGATTGCTGATCCGCCGAGTCGTAGTGCGCGACACTGGACTTCCGCCAGCGCACGGTGTAGGGGTTGCTGGTGAGCGTCGCCCCGTTGAGTTCGGGCATCTCCCAACTCACCACCAGCGACGTAGCATCGGCGCCGCGCGTGACTTTCACATCACCCGGCGCGTCCGGCGCGCTAGCCCCTGGCGTCCCGGTCTGCGTAGCCCATCCGCTGTTGACCTCGTCGGGGAGAGTATCCGCATCATCCCCATCATCGGGGACTGTGGCGTTAGCACGCACCTGCACCGTGTACTCCACGCCGGCTTCCAGGCTCGTGATCGTGTGGGACGTGGTCGTCTCGGATTGCTGATCCGCCAAGTGGTAGGACGAAACACTGGACTTCCGCCAGCGCACGGTGTAGGGGTTGCTGGTGAGCGTCGCCCCGTTGAGTTCGGGCGCCTCCCAACTCACCACCAGCGACGTACCATCGCTACCGCGCGTGACTTTCACATTACCCGGCGCGTCCGGCGCGGCCGCCGGTGTCCCGGTCTGCTCATCAGACCACGTGCTGTTGACCTCGTCGGGGAGAGTATCCGCATCATCCCCATCATCGGGGACTGTGGCGTTAGCACGCACCTGCACTGTGTACGCGGTGCCGTTGGTCAGGCCCGTGATCGTGTGCGTCAGGCCTGACACGGAGGCCATATTGGCTGAGTCGTACACGAGCGGATCATTCACCGGATCACTCGTCGTATCACTGGTCCACCGCACGGTGTAGCCGCTGATCGTCGCCCCGTTGAGTTGTCCGGGGGCTTCCCAACTCACCACCAGCGACGTACCATCGGTGCCGCGCGTGACTTTCACATTACCCGGCACGTCGGGCGCGGCCGCCGGTGTCCCGGTCTGTGTGGCCCACGCGCCCATGACTTCGTCGGGGAGAGTATCCACATCATCCCCATCAGGGATGGTTCCTTCAGCACGCACCTGCACCGTGTACTCGACGCCGGCTTCCAGGGTCCTGCCCGCCGGGCCCATGAGCGTGTACGTCGGGGTCGGGAGGGGAATCCCGCTCTGAGTATCCGCCGAGTCGTAGTGTGCAACACTGGACTTCTTCCACCGCACGGTGTAGCCGGTGATCGTCGCCCCATTGGTGAGCGCGGGCACTCCCCAACTCACCCCCAGCGACGTAGCATCGGCGCCGCGCGTGACCTTCACATTTGACGGCTCGCCAGGTGGCCCGGGACTCTGTGCTGCAACAACCGAGAGGGTCAGCAGTCCCATAACCCCGGCACAAAGCAAGGCAATGGCGAGGGTGTGGGGGGAGGTTACTCGGCGCCGTCTCCGTCCCGGGGGATGCCGCTCTTCGCCTCCCCGAGCAAATGTGCTCGCGGGATGTGGACCAGCACCGCCCCAAGTAGTGCTGGCTATTTCGACAAGCTTCCGCGCAATCTGCATAGCATACTCCTTAGTGTTAGAAAGCGTCTGGAGGTACCGGTACGTGCCGGGAAACCTGGGCAGTTTCGACATCTAGGCTCTCCTTTCGGCGGCGGCGACTACGGCGGATTCGGCTAAAGACGTGAGGAACGGTACCGGGATGAGATGAGAATTACGTGAGAAGCGGCGTAGATAGCATTAGTTTTTGTGATTCGGTGCTAGAGTTGGCATAATCGCCGTAGCGGTTGGCGCGCCGCCAATCCCGCCGGGCACCGGTGCGGCCATGCGGAGCGGCCAGTGCGGCCGAGGGGGGAGCAATGAGCCGCGAAGACGAACTGCTGCGAGAAGTCGAGGCGCTGCGCCACCGCCTGTCGCGGCTCAGCGCGGCGAGCCTGCACATCAACGCCAGCCTCGACTTCGATACCGTGCTGCAAGGTGTGCTCGACTCTGCGCGGTCATTGACGGGCGCCCGCTATGGCGTGCTCACCCTGTCGGACGACGCGGCGCGGCTGCAGGACGTCTTCTTTTCCGGCATGACCGCACCGGAGGCGCAGCGGTGTCAGGAGCTGTCCGATGGGGAGCAACTCTTCGCGTATTTGCGCCGCCTGTCCAAGCCGCTGCGCGTCCCCGATCTGTTCGGGCACCTCCGGTCGCTGGGCCTGCCCGAGATCCGACCGCCAATTGCCGTAAGCCCCAAGGTGCCCTTCTTGGCGGCGCCGGTCCTGCACCGCGGGGAGCGGGTCGGCAACTTCTACCTCGGCGAGAAGGAGGCCGGCCCGGCATTCACGCCGGAAGATGAAGAGACCCTGGTGCTGTTTGCGGCCCAGGCGGCGCTGGTGATCGCCAACGCCCGCCGCCATCGGGAGGAACGGCAGGCGCGGGCCGATTTGGAGACCCTGATCGACACCTCGCCGGTGGGGGTGGTGGTCTTCGACGCCGTGACGGGACTGCCCAAGTCCCTCAACCGGGAGGCCCGGCGGATCGTCGACAGCCTGCGGGCCCCCGACCAATCGCCGGAGGACCTCCTCCACGTGGTGAGCATCAAGCGGGCCGACAGTCGGGAGGTCTCGCTCAGGGAGGTCTCGATGGCCGAGTTGCTAAGCATCGGGGAGACCGTGCGGGCTGAGGAGATCGTCCTGCAGGCCCCCGGTGACCGGAGCATCACCGTGCTCCTCAACGCCACGCCCGTCCTTTCGGAGGAGGGGGCCGTTCAGTCCTTTGCCGTGACCATGCAGGACATGGCAGCAGTCGCAGAACTGGAGCGACTGCGCGCCGAGTTCCTGGCCACGGTCAGCCACGAGCTGCGCACGCCCCTCACCTCGATCAAAGGCTCCGCCGCCACTGCGCTGGGTTCGGACGCGGACCTCGATCCCGCAGTGGCCCGCCAGTTCTTCCGGATCATCGAGGACCAGGCCGACCACATGCACGACCTGGTCTCCGACCTGCTCGACGTGGCGCGCATCGAGACGGGCACGCTGGCGGTCAGTCCCGAACCCGCAGAAGCACCTGTGCTCGTGGACCGGGCCAGGAACGCCTTCATCGGCGCCGGGGGCCGGAACAACCTCGCCATCGACATCGAGCCGGCCCTACCCCTCGTGATGGCCGACCGGCGGCGCATCGTCCAGGTGCTAGGCAACCTGCTAGCCAACGCGGCCCGCCACTCCGCGGAGTCGTCCGTCATCAAGGTGACCGCCGTGCGGAAGGGTCTTTATGTGGCGATCTCGGTGGCCGACGAGGGACGGGGCATCCCGGTGGAGAGCCTGCCACACCTGTTTCGCAAGTTTTCCCGGGCAGAGTCCGATGATCAGGGAGGGGACACGGGCCTGGGCTTGGCGATCTGCAAGGGGATAATCGAAGCCCATGGGGGCCGCATCTGGGCCGAAAGCGACGGTCCCGACCGGGGTGCCCGGTTTACCTTCACCCTGCCGGTGGCCGACCAGCCAGGGACCGGTGCCACCGACGACCCGGCTCCGCCCACCGCTCGTGCCTCGCGGCAGGCCGCGGGGGACCAGGTGCGCGTACTCGTGGTGGAGGACGATCCGCAAGCGCTGCGGTACATCCGCGACAGCCTCGCCAAGGCGGGCTTTGTGCCGGTGGTGACCGGGCAGCCGGAGGAGGTGCTGCGCCTAGTGGTAGACAAAGCGCCCCACCTGGTCTTGCTGGATCTGGTCCTGCCGGGGAGCGACGGGATCGAGCTGATGACGGAGATTCTGGAGCGGGCCGACGTGCCGGTCATCTTCCTGTCCGCCTACGGCCGGGATGACATCGTCGCCAAGGCCTTGGAGCAGGGCGCCGTAGACTACATCGTCAAGCCCTTCTCGCCGACGGAACTGGTGGCCAGGATCAGGGCAGCCCTGCGTAACCGGGCAGTTGCCGAGCCGGCAGCTCCCTTTGTGCTGGGGGACCTGTTCATCGACTACGCTGTCCACAGCGTGACCGTGGCCGGGAGGCCGGTCCAGCTGACCGCCATCGAGTACCGGCTGCTCGTGGAGCTGGCGGCGAACGCCGGGCGTGTGCTGCCCTACGACCGGCTGTGGCGGCGGGTCTGGGGGGAGGAGAGCACTGGCGACCTGCGACCCATGCGGACCGTGGTCAGTAGCATCCGCCGCAAGCTAGACGACGCCGCCGACAACCCCACCTACATCTTCACCGAGCCTCGCATCGGCTACCGCATGGCAAGAGGTAAGCCGCTGGCGTAGGCAGCGACCGCAGCGTATGGATGCCAAGCCGCAGTCCCTTAGTGGGGTCGCCAAGCGCTGGGATTATCTCCTGTGCTTCAGGGGCGCGGGCGAGAGACTGGACTACCGCGAGGCGGCCTGAGCACGTAACCCTTCCAGCTCGTGCTTGGGGTCGCGGGCCATCAGCTCGACGCTCGCAGCGCGCGGGTCCTTGCCCTCGAAGAGCACTTCATACATCAGCTCGGCGATGGGCATTTCGACGCCGAGCCGGCGCGCGAGAATCCGCGCCGCGCGCGTGGTCGGCACTCCCTCCGCAACGCCGCCGAGCTGCGCTTGAATCGTCGCCAGCGGGACGCCCCGCGCCAACTGCTCCCCGGTGCGCCGATTGCGACTCAACCGGCTGGAGCAGGTTGCGACCACGTCGCCCACACCGGCCAAGCCCGCAAAGGTGAGCGCCTGCGCCCCGGCCGCCACGCCGAGGCGTGCGATCTCGGCCAGCCCCCGCGTCATGAACGCCGCCTTGGCATTGTCGCCCAGCCCCAGGCCGTCACCGAGACCCGCTCCGAGCGCCACGATGTTCTTCAGCACCCCGCCCAGCTCGACCCCGATCACGTCGGTGTGCGTGTAGACTCGGAAAGTAGCGCTCATCAGCAGGCGCTGCACCCGCATGGCAACCGCCTCCTCGGGCGCAGCCACCACCGTCGTCGCCGGGAGGCCGGCGGCGATCTCGCGGGCCAGGTTGGGGCCGGAGAGCGTGCCAATCCGCTCGACCGGAATCATCGGCAGCGCCGCGGCGAGCACTTCCGTCATGCGCCGGCTCGTCTCGATTTCGATGCCCTTGCTCGCACTGACCACAATCGCCTCGCGCGAGAGGTGCGGCGCCAGGCGCTCGGCATTCGCCCGCATCGTCTGGGAAGGCACCACGACCAGCACGACCGCCGCCGGCGCCACCGCCGCCGCGAGGTCATCCGTCACGTGCAGATCGTCGGGCAGCCGCACGTCGGTCAGGCGCGTGGGATGGTAGCGGGTGGTCCGCAGCGCCGCCGCCTCGTCCGCAGTACGCGCCCACAGCGTCGTCAGCACACCGTTACGCGCCAGCAGCATGGCCAGCGTCAGGCCCCACGCGCCGGTGCCGATGACGGCGGCGTGCTCGGTCGAGGCAGCAGTGGTCATCCTCGGTATCCCGTACTGCGAGATCGCGCTCCGCGAGGCTGCACCGGGAGACGCCCGGCACGGCGCGCGCTCCCGTTATAGCACACCGTCATCGCTCCCCGTCCTCCCGCACTGCGGGGGGACCATAGGGGGGCTACCACCCCGCCACTCACCCGGCCCAATCGCGCAGCACCACCGCTGCCGCATTATGGCCGGGAGCGCCGGTCACTTCCCCACCGGGATGTGTCCCGGCTCCGCACAAGTAGAGGCCATTGATCGGCGTGTGGTAATCGGCGTAGCCGGGCAGCGGGCGCTGCGTGAGGAACTGGCTCGGCACGATGTCGAGGTGGCGGATGTTGCCGTCGGTCAGGCCGACACGCTGCTCCAGGTCCCAGGGGGTGAACAGCGACCAGTCCACGATGGCCTCGCGCAGGTTAGGCGCATAGGTCGCCAGCGTATCAATCAAGTGCTCGCCGACGGGCTGCCGCAGCGTGTCCCACGTACCGTCGCGCGGCTCTACCGGCGCATAGCTCACCCAGATTGACATGACGTGCTGGCCCGGCGGCGCGAGCGTCGGATCGTAGACCGTCGGGATTTGCACCTCCATCACCGGCGACTGCGACGGCCGGCCGTGCAGCGCGTCGTCCCAACTTTGCGCGAAGTAGTCCGCCGAGGGGCAAATCTTGATGTAGGCGAGGGCGCGCGGATCGAAGTCCGAGCCGAGATAGCGGGAGAAATCCGGTAGCTCGCGCAAGGCGGCGTGGAACTTCAGATACGTGGCGCGGGTCTTGAGCCGCCCTACCTGCCGCCGGAACCCGCTGTCCAGATGCTCGGCGCCGACGAGCCGCAGATACGTGCGCTTGGGGTCGGCATTGCTCAACACCACCCGGCTGGAAATCACCTCGCCATCCGCCAGCTCCACGCCGCGCGCCGCCCCGTCCTCCACCAGCACCCGGCGCACGGACACGCCCGTCCGAACGGTAGCCCCCGACTGCTCGGCAGACCGCAGCATGGCCTGCGTGATCGTCCCCATGCCACCGCGCACGATCCCGCAGTCCTCCGGCCGCGAGTACATGTCGCAGCGGATGTAGCTTTGGCAGAACGCGCTGCCCACCGCCGCCGGATCGCCCACGTCGTGCGCCTGGATGGTGGCGCCCTGGAGCCACGGAGACTCGAAATAGCTGTGGACGAGGTCCGCCATGCTGCGGGTCAGCAGCGTCTCCAACACGTCCTCGTCTCCGGTCCGCCGTGCCCGCGCCACCAGCTCCGACAGCGACGGCGGCGCGGTGAGGAAATAGGGATGGATCAGCCCGGCCGCGCGGCGCCAGAAGTCCAGCCACCGCGGGTAGGCCGCGGCATCGTGTACCGACAGGTGGCGCATCCCCTCCGCCGTGCGTTCCGCGTCGTCCCAGAACACGAGCACGTTGCCGTCGGGATACGGCTGAAAGCGCGCCGGTTCGAGCTGATAGACCGCAAACCCGTGCTCGCGCAGGCGCAAGTCATCAATCACCTTGGCCTGCAAGAGATGGCAGATGTAGGCACAGGATGAGACGCGATAGCCGGGAAACAGCTCCTCGGTGACACACGCCCCGCCCACCATGTCGCGCCGTTCCAACACCAGCACCGACTGCCCAGCCTGCGCCAGATACGCCGCCGCGACGAGGCCATTGTGCCCGCCACCAATGATGATGGCATCGTAATCCGTCATCGTACCCATCGCCCCTCCCCCCTCGACACCGTTGGCTGCAACTCTCGGCAGCCTCACTACGAAAGATACTAACGCACGCCGGACCTGCACAGCGATGCCGAGGTAGCGATGGTATAGTCAGTCGGTGGAGGAACTCCGATGAGCACGGTGATCAGCGAGCTTGCGGAGTTGCCCGCGCCGCAGCTTACCCCGGAGATCCGGGCGTATCTCGATGGCGATGCAGCCATCGTGTATGAGGCCATCCTGCGCTTGTCCCTGAGTCAGGCACGCCGCATGGGGGTAGGTATCCGAAACGTGCGGGTGTTCAGGAAGCACAGTTGGGAAGAAGACTTCAGCGATACCGTCGTGCAACTCTTCCTAGACGCAGATTTCGCGCGGAGGCTGGCGCTCTGGGATGCCATTGGCGACGCTCTAGGACGCTGGCAGGCGCAGCAGCCACAGCACATACGCAAGATACTGACTGAGGATTTCGCCGTTTTCGTAGAGGCTCATGCAGACACCCCTTGATCCGCGCGCGTTCCCAGACTACGACTTATGTAAACCGAGTAGGAGGTACATAATGGCAACGGACCACAAGGCGCAGCCGATACCGGAGCAGTATCTCGATCTCTTTGAGAAGCCGAGCCTGGGCTTCCTCGCCACGCTCATGCCCGATGGCTCACCGCAGGTCACACCCCTGTGGGCCAGCTACGACGGTGAGCTTGTGTGGGTCAACTCGGCCCAGGGCCGGCAGAAAGACCTCAACATGCGCGCGCGCCCGCGCGTGGCCATCTGCATGATTGACCCGGACAACACGGGCCGCTATCTGTCCATCCGCGGTCCGGTCACGGAGATCACCAGCGAAGGCGCCGTCGAGCACGGAGCCGCCCTCTCCAAGCGTTACTCCGGCAGCGACACCTACACCGTCGCGCCCGGCGTCACGCGCGTCATCTACAAGATTCGCCCCGACCGCGTCCACGGCATGGGCTGACACGGCGAGGGCATCACCGCCCCCCTATAGTCCCCCCGCTGCGGCGGGGGGACAGCGCATTCCCTCCCCCGTCGGGACGGGGGAGGGCCAGGGTGGGGGCGGGCCGCCGACGTCGCAACGGGGGAGAGCGAGGGTGGGGGCTACTGACCACTGGCCACTAACCACTAGCCACTGGTCAGCCCCGCACAGGCCGCGTCAATGCGCTCCAGCGCCTCGTCCAGGCCGGCGGCGCCGTGCGCGGCGGAGAATCCGTGGTGACCCACCACCACGTCGTAGGTGTGGAAGTAGACCCCTTGTGCAAAGCACGCCCGCACAAAGCGCTTGAGCAGCGCCGAGTCGTGACCGACGATGTCTTGGTAGACGTTGACCGGCCGGTCCGGGTCCAGACCGAAATAGAGACCAAAGCGCGGTCCCAAGCCCTGCACGCGACAGGGAATACCACGACGGGCAAAGATGTCGGCCAGCCCGCCATAGAAGCGGTTGGCGAGTGCCACAATACCGGTCGGCCCGTCGTAGAAATCGGGCGCCGTCAGCACGTCCAGGGTCGCCAGGGCCGCCAACACGCCGAACAGGTGCCCGGAGTAGGTGCCGCTATGGGCCGCCGAGCCGAGCGGACTCAGCGTCTCCATCACCCCCCGCCGCCCGGCGATCACCGCCAGCGGCACGCCGTTGGCGACCGCCTTGCCCAGCAGCGCCACGTCCGGCGTCACGCCGTAGTACCCCTGCCCGCAGGAGACCCCGGTGCGGAAGCCGGATAGCACCTCGTCGAAGATCAGCACCGTGCCGTGCTCGGCGGTAATCCTCCGTACCGCCCGCAGATAGTCGTTGTCCGCAACCAGGCAGCCCGCGTTGTAGTTGATCGGCTCCATAATGACCCCCGCCAGGTCGTCACCGTGCTCCGCAAAGGCCCGCTCGACGGCCGCGCGGTCGTTCCAGGGCACGACGACGATGAGGTCGGCAAACGCCGCCGGAATACCGCCGGAATCGATAGTCGGCGGGAGCAGCTGGCCCGGCGCCGGCGGACGGGCCGGCGGGTGCGTGCTGTAGAGCACGTGCTCGTGCAGCCCGTGGAAGTGCCCCTCGAACTTCAGCAGCTTGGCGCGGCCGGTGTGGGCGCGGGCCAAGCGCACCGCAGCCATCGTCGCCTCCGACCCGGAGTTGGCAAACCGCACCTGTTCGGCGCACGGGATCAACTCGACCAGCCGCGCCGCCAGCTGTCGCTGGTAGACGGTCTCCGGCCCGAGCACCACGCCCATGTCCAGCGCCTGCTCGATGGCCGCTCGCACCGCCGGGTGGTTGTGACCCAAGATGGTCGCCCCGTACCCCGTATGGAAGTCGAGATACCGCCGCCCGTCGGTCGCAATCAACCGCGCCCCATCGCCGCCGGCGGCCAACAGCGGGTGGTCCAGCGCCGGATTGACCCGCGCCGACCCGGATACGCCGCCGACTAGCACGCGCTCCGCCGCTCGAAAGTGGTCCGCCGCCGTCCTCGTCCCGCGCTCAGGAGCCGCCGTCTTGGTTACGGTCGCCATCGTCCTCTCTCCTTCATACCTCGCCCCCCTATGGTCCCCCCGCTCCGCAGGGGGACGGTCCATCCCCTCCCCCGTCCCGACGGGGGAGGGCGAGGGTGGGGGCTGGCCCTCGCGCCACCCTTGACAGACCGGTGCCCGGCTTCTACCGTCCTCTCTGCCGACACTGCACTCTACCGCGTCTCGGCCCAGACGCCAACTCCACCGGCGCGGCCAGGGAGAACGCTGCTATGCGTATCGCCATCGGCGCCTTCATGTACGAGGCGAACAGTTTTTCGCCCGTGCAGACCACCCTTGACGACTTCGCCGCCGGCACCCTCGTCCGCGGCCCGGCCCTACTCGACCACTTCCGCAACACCAATACCGAGGTAGCCGGCTTCCTGCACTCCTGCGCTGCCCTACCCGATGCCGAGATCATCCCGCTGCTGGCGGCCGATGCCAACCCGGCGGGACTGGTCCAGGCCGCGACCTACGTCGCCCTGCGCGACGAGCTACTCGACCGCCTCGCACGGGCACAGCGCACGCAGCCGCTCGACGTGGTCCTGCTGGCGCTCCACGGCGCGATGGTCGCCGAGGGCGAGGACGACCCCGAAGGCGCCGTCTTGGCGGCCGTGCGCGACATCGTCGGTCCGCAGGCGCCCATCGCCGCCTCGCTCGACCTGCACGCCAACGTCACCGCGCGCATGGCCGCCGCAGCGGACGTGCTCGTCGGCTACCGGACCTATCCCCACGTGGACCAGCGCCGCACCGGCGAGCGGGCGGCGGCCCCGGCGCTGGCCGCGGCACAAGGCGGCCCGCGTCCGCGCACCGTCGTGCAGAAAGTCCCGCTCATCGTGCCGGCCGAGACGATGCAGACCACGCATGGCCCCATGCACGAGGTGCGCGCCGAGGCCGATTGGCTGGAAGCCGAGGGCGCCGCGCTCGCCGTCTCCGTGTTCGGGATGCAACCGTGGCTCGACCTCCCGGAGGCCGGCGGCAGTATCGTCGTCGTCGGCACGGACCCTGACGACGCCCGCGCCCACGCCCGGCAGTTGGCGCGGCAGTTCTGGCAGCGACGCAAGGCGTTCGACGTGCCGCTCGTGGACGCCGACGTCGCAGTGCAGCAGGCATTGGCAGCCGAGAAAGGGCCGGTGCTGCTCGTCGATTCGGCTGACGGCACCTCCGCCGGCTCGCCGGGCGACTCCGTCGCCGTCTTGCAGGCGCTCCTCGACGCCGGCTGCGGCCACCCGGACGGCGCAGCGGGCCTCTGCCTCGTGCCGCTCGTGGACCCGCCGGCAGCCGCAGCGGCCCATGCCACCGGCGCCGGCGCGACGTTCACCTCGACCGTGGGCGGCACCCTCGACCCGGCGCACAGCGCGTCGGTCGCAGTCACTGGACGCATCGAGCGCCTGACCGACGGTCGCGTGCTACGCAAAGGCCCCGCCTACACCGGCATGGTCATGGACGCCGGGCCGAGCGCCGTCCTCGCCATCGGCGCCATCCGCCTGCTGCTCATGAGCCGCACCATCCCCACCAATGACCCCGAGATCTACCGCGCGGCCGGGCTGGAGCCGGCCACGGCGCGCATTGTCGTGGTCAAATCACCCAACCTCTTCCGCGCCGCCTACGGACCGTTCGCCCAAGACATCATCCTGCTCGACACGCCCGGCGTGAGCAGCCCCAACCTGCACCGCTTCAACTGGCAACGCATCGGCCGCCCCATCTACCCCCTCGACGACTTCACCTGGGACCCCACCGACCCACCCCACTAAGTGCGCCCCGCTCCCTCGGCACGAGGGTAGGTACGGACTCAGCTCAGGGGCACAGCGCGCTGCTGCGCCTGCCCCCCCGCCGCGCGGGGGGACGGCCATAGGCTCACAGGGATAGGTTTATTGCAGGGGCGTGATTCATCGCGCCCAGGCGCTGGTCATTGCAGCACAAGCCGCAATCCAGGGCCATCCCTCGGCCCCGGTCCGAGCGTTACACCCCCTCTCCAAATGTTGGAGAGGGGGCCGGGGGGTGAGGATTTCTACCGGCGGGGTCAAGCCCCTGCCCGGAACAGGAACGTGACCCGGCGCCAGTCCAGGACGATCAGCGCTCCCGCCAGGCCGAGATAGGCGTAGGTAAACCACAGGCGCTGTTCCGCCCCGGGGAAGAACAGGTGGGCGACGAACAGCGCCAGCAACACCACGCCAGCGCGCCAGTCCAACGTGCGCCTGGCAATCAATACGAGGCCGAACAGGGCAACCGCCGCGGTCAGCAGGAACTCCACGGCCTGCCTGGTGTCCAGCGGGAAAGTGAGCAGCTCCCCCGCCGACAGGCTGAAGATGACCACCATGCTGCCGATCAGCAAGGTGAACTTGTTGACCTCGGAGGCGATGAGCACGGTAATTCCGGCCCCTGCATTCCCCCGCAGCGCGAACAGGACCGCCACCGTAACCTCGGGAAGCTCTGATGCCAGCGGCGCAATCCACTGGATCAGGACGAATTCATCAATCCCCAGGTGCCGCCCCGTTTCGATCAGGCTCTCGACAAAAGGGTCTGCGGCTACGACAATGAGGACCGTGGCGTAGACGAATAGCAGCGCCACCGCCGTTCGCCGCCATCGCACCGGCAAGGACCCCAGCCAAGCCGGAATCCCGGTCAGTTCCGGCTCCTCTCCTCCGCTCCTCGACCCTACCCACAGATAGGCCCCATAGAGTCCGATCAGTACCGCGCCCATCAGCAGGTGAATGCCCTCGAGAAAGAAGATGGCGAAAGTCAGGAGCGTTGCGACCGCCAGGAAGGTCACCTCTGGGCCTAATCTGCCCCGAAGGTCAAGGACTTGCCTCCGTCTCAGCCAGAAGACGAGGATGACCACGGGCCAGCCAAAGCCAATCAGCAGCCGGTTGGCACCGGTCACATTGGCTGCCACCCGGCGGGTCTCCTCCGTTGCGGCCCGCGTTGCGGGGTCGAACGAAGCGCCGGCATCCCAGGCGAGCACAGCTTCGATGGCGTATTCAGGCAGGACGGTAAGCAGAGCCAGTATCGCAATGGCCAAAGACGCCGACATGTCTAGCTCGGCGACCTCGGCAGCCCAGGCGAGCACGAACGCGCCGGCCAGAATGGCCCCTCCGTAGACGCAGGTCGAGACCAGTGGGTGAGGCTCCAGGCCCGACAAGAACAGCACAATCCCGGGTAACCCCAGCAAGACTACTGCCGAGAAGATGAGCCGCTGCCGGTGCGTGCTAAACGAACCTCCCACAGAGACCTCCGCTTCTCGATGACCGACTGAGCGCAGCGTAGCACGAATGACCTACCCCACACCTACACCGAATCCCGTCCCCCTGCACTGCGGGGGGACCATAGGGGGGCCAGCCCTCCCTGACAGGGGTAGGTTTTTCTACGGGGAGCCGCGGGCGGGGCCGGCCTCACCCCCCGGCCCCCTCTCCACCATGTAGAGAGGGGGTGTAACGCTGGGACCGGGGCCGGTGCATGGCCGTGGGCGGCGGCTTTCACGGCAATGACCAGCGCCTGGGCGCGATGAATCACGCCCCTACATAAAACCTACCCCTGTGAGGCCAGCCCTCCTCCCCCTCTCCAAATGTTGGAGAGGGGCCGGGGGTGAGGCGTGTGACCCTCTCACCATTGACAGAGTGCCTCCCGGCAGTCTATTGTCAGGCGGAGAGGGGCGGCCATGTCAGTTGAGAAGATCAAGCAGCAGGTGGAACGCTGCATCGCAGACCTACGCGCCGGACGGCTTGCCGAGGCCAGCCTGCAGGGCATCATCGCCGCGCTCGACGCGCAGCCCGCGCCGCGGCAGGCCTTGCTGTACCTACAAGCCAGCACCACGTCAGTGACCGGCGACGTGGTGGGCATGCTCTTGGTGCAGGATGGCGAGGTCTCCGAAGGCCCCGCGGATCCGGACGAGTGGCCGTACCCGACGGTACTGGCCGCCATGCAAGACGGCTGGCGCGTCATTCAGTTCCCCGACTTGGCGCTGTCCTTGGATGAGTCGCGTACCTACGGCCTAGGCTACGAGTTCATCCTGGAGAAATGGCGGTAACGAGCGATGAAGACCTACGACTGCCCACCCACGCTGACCGATTCCCAGGTGCTCGACGTCTGCAAGCAGGGGTATCTCGTCCTCGAGGGGGTTGTCCCCGAAGAGATCAACCGGCGCACCGTGGAGTTCGTGGACAACAATCCGGTCATCGAGCCGACCGGGATTCTCGATGAAGACTGGTTTGTCGAGGGGGTGATCTGCCAGCCCGAGGCGGCCGGCGCGGTGCGCTCCCTGCTCGGGCGCAATTTCGTCCTCCCCATTCTGATGAGCAATCACCGAACGCACATGCCGCTCGCCGGCCAGCAGTGGCACCGGGACGGCGGCTCGCAGTACGGGCCCGGCCAGTACTACCTCCAGGTCTTCTACTACCCCGAGACCTGCACCCGCGAGATGGGTCCGACCGAACTGCTGCCCGGCTCGCACCACCTCTTCTCCCTCTCACGCCAGATGGCGCACTACGGGAAGATCAAAAGCTCGGTCTACGCGGCGGTCCCGGCCGGCTCGATCATCATCACCGTCTACTCCATCTGGCATCGGCGCTCCGACTCGACGGCGAGCGGCATTCGCAACATGCTGAAGTACAACTACTGGCGGACCGTGCCGCCGGAGCGCGATTGGATTATCGAGCCGGACTTCGACGTGGTCACGGCCGACTACACGTTCCCCGGCCCTGGGACTCGCCAGCAGTTCCGGGACTGCATTGACGCCGCGGAAATGTTCTTCTGGCTGTGCGGGAAGCACGACGAATTCCAGTCCATGGGCGGGCAAGGCTGGCCCATGCCGGCCAACCGCAACACCAAGCCCCTCGGCTTCCCCGGCCAGCTCACCGGCCGGCGTTTCTGAGCACGCAGCGTAGCCGGTTGCGGACCCTCCCTCGCCACATGGTGGCGAGGGGGCGGGGGTGAGGCCCTAAAGGAGCAGGGAAGTGAAGCGTCCGGCGCCCGTCCTCTCCGATGTACGCCACATCAAGCTGTGCTATAGCAAGCACACCTACTGCGGTCATCCCCGCCAGACCGGCATCTTCAACTACGGCGCCGGCGAGCTATTGGTCGGGCACAGCCACGCGCTGTCCCGCTACCAGGTCCCGGAGGACATCGGCCACTCCTTCACCAACGGCTATGCCAGCCGCGCCCGCATCATCTTCCAGCGCTCTTACGATCACGGCGAAGCCTGGTCCGTGGAGGAGCCGAACGCCGTCTGGGACGAGTCGCTGCCCCTCGAGGAGAAGCGGGCAATCCTGTACCGCGCCGACGAGCCGGCGGTGCCGCGCGAGCAGATAGACCTCACCAGCCCCGACGCCGCGGTGTACTTCACCCGCGCCGCCACCGGCACGGCCTACGGTTCGGAGCACGGCGCGAGCAATCGGCTGCTGGAGTGCTTTGCGTTCCGCTCCGCCGACCGCGGCCACACCTGGGAGACCGTGCCCACCCGCGTCGCCCCGCCAACGGGTCGCACCATTGTGCGCCGGGACGCGCATCCCCTCGTGCAGTGCCCCGACGGCACCTTGCTGGCCGTGACCATCGTGGACGGTAGCTCCCCTACCAGCAGTGTGTCCATTTACGGCTCGGACGACCACGGCTTGACGTGGGAGTACCTCGCGGAAGTGACCCGCGACCCCACCGGCATCGGCACCCCCGGCTACGCGGACCTCCTCCTCCTGCCGGACGGCCGGTTGCAGTGCTATATGCTGCACGGCCAGCACCGGAACGTCATCGAAATGTGCCATTCCGACGACGGGGGCTACAGTTGGAGCGAGCGTCGCCCCATCGTCGGCTGGGGCCACTCTCCGTGGGCTGCCCGTCGCGCTCCCGGCGCCAACCGGCGCGGCGTCCACTATCGCGCTCCCTGGCCCATGCGCCTCCGCGACGGGCGGATTGTCGTGCTGTTCGGCCGACGCAAGCCGCCGTTCGGGATGGGCCTGACCGTCAGCGAGAACGACGGCGCCACCTGGTCGGCCGAGGCCATTCTCCGTGACGACGCCAGCGGCTCGGACTTGAGCTATCCGGTCGCGACGCAGCTCGACGATGGGCGTGTCTTTACCGCCTACTATTACATGGAAGCCGACGGCAACGGCTTCGACGGCACGCGCTACATCGCCGGCAGCTTCTTCCGCCTGTAGGGCTGGCCCCGTCCCCCCGTCGCAACGGGGGGGCCATAGGGGGGCACCACCGCTACCACGCGACGTTGACGTTCTTGATCTGCGTGTAGCTGAGGAGCTCGTCCAGGCTTTCCTCGCGGCCAATCCCGCTCTGCTTCCACCCGCCATAGGGCGCTCCCAGGTACCGGCCGGCCGAGTTGATCCATACGTAGCCGGCCTCGATCCGGTCCGCGGTTTCCAGCGCCAGCTTGAGATCGTTGGTCACAATGGCTGCCGTAAGTCCATAGATCAGAGCGTTCGCCTCGGCCAGCAGTTGCTCGTAGTCGTGCCAGCGCAGCACCGAAATCACCGGCCCGAAAATCTCCTCGCGGGCAATCCGCATCGCCGGCGTCACCGCATCGAACACCGTCGGCTCGATGAAAAACCCACCGTTGAGCCGCGCATCCTGCGGTGGCCCACCGCCCGTCAGCAGCCGCGCGCCCTCCGCCTGTCCCGCCGCGATGTAGCCCTGCACCCGGTTGAGCTGCTCTTGCGAGATGAGCGGGCCGACCTCCGCGCCTTCCTCCCACGGCAGCCCCACCGGCAGTGCCTCGGCCGCGGTCACCAGACCCTCGACAACCCGCTCGTGCAGCGACTCGTGGACGAACACCCGCGATGTCGAACTGCACGACTGGCCTTGGCGGTTCATGTTCATGCCCCGGATCGCCAAGCTCGCCGCTTCGTCCGGGTCGGCGTCCGGGAAGATGATGATGGGATTCTTGCCGCCCAACTCCAGGGAAACGTACTTGATCGTTTCGGCCGCCTCGCGGGCCACGATCCGCCCCGTCTCCACCGAGCCGATAAACGCAATGCGGCGCACCTCGGGATGCCGCACGAGCGCCGAGCCGGCGACGGCATCCCCGGTCAGCACGTTGACCACACCCGGCGGGAAGAGATCGGCGCATAGCTCCCCGAAACGCAGCCCGGACAGCGGCGCCTGCTCCGGCTGCTTGATGACCACGCTGTTCCCCGCTGCCAGCGGCGCCGCGGCCTTCTCGGCGCAGAACCGGAACGGGTGGTTGAAAGCGTTGATCTTGCCCACGACGCCATACGGCTGCCGGAGCGTGTAGTTCAGGTGGTGCGGACCGTTGACTATCGTCTCGCCCTTGATCTCGCGGACCAACCCGGCGAAGTACCGCAGCGTCGCCGCAGCCAGCTCCATGTCGGTCCGCATTCCGCTGATCGCGTTCCCGGAATCAACGGCATCCATCAGCGCCAGCTCGTCCACGTGGTCGGTGATGCGCGCGGCAAGCCGCTCGAGACTCCGCGCGCGCTCCGCCGGCGGCACCCGCCGCCACTCGGCAGCGCCGCGCTGCGCCGCCGCCACTGCCGCGGCGACGTCCTCTTCCCCGGCCCAGGGCACCTCGCCGAGTATCTCCCCCGTCGCGGGGTTGATCGTCCGCATAGTCTTCCCGGCCCGGCTCGCACACCACTCGCCGCCGATATACAAACCCCGCGGTCGGTAGCTCAGCTGCGCTGCACTCATGGCCTTTCTCCGGCCCCCTCTCACGCCTGTCTCCACTGGACTGTAGCACTAGACCGCGTTGCCATCTCCCTGGCCGTCCTCCTGCGCTACCCTCTCCGCGTGGCACAATACCCGGCTGAGGATCACGCCAACCCCGATTTTTAGTGCCCCAAGGGGAACCTTTGCAAAACCGTCACTCCCACGTGCGCGGGAATCCAGCCACCATCTCCCAGGGGGAGAGCCACTTTCTTCGCTTTGCCCGCCACACAGAGCCGCTGGTAAAACGCCCGGATCGGCCCCGGGCAGCGCGTGGCCGTCAGCGTCGCCATATACAAGACCGCCCGCACGGCCTGCTGGCGGGACAGCGCACATGAACCTGGATCCGCCGGCGCACCCGGGCCAGGGTCGTCCGTCCTGGCCCGGCGCCCGGTGGCCTTGGCGAAGTCCCGCACCTGGCGCGGATTGACCACCGTGCCGGGCCACGCTGCTGGAGTTGGCGCTGCAGGTTGGCCACCCCGGCGGCGTCATTCGCGATCGTCCAACGGTGGTCTTCCGGTCGCATAGCGACAACGAGGGTGGCTTGGGCCACATCAATGCCGACATACACGGCTGGCTGCGACCTGCTCCCCTCCGGCGGGTGTGGTGTTGCCGGTTCGTCCTGCCTCAACCTTGTACCATGTACCATGCGGGCTTGCGCGCTGGCAGGGGGCCCAGCAACTGTTCGGGATCCGGGGAACCGCCAAGCGTGACGACCCACGCTCTCCCACGGTCTTGGGAGACCTCGTGCCAGAACGGATGGCACGCCCGGGTAGCCAACCCTGACTACCACCCCCTAACATACAAGGGCCGGGGTGGAGGCTGTTCCCTCTCCCAACACCCCCAGCACCGTGACTCGTAGCGTCCCCAGCCACGGGTCGCGCTCGACGACCGCGCGCACGCCGAAGGCGCGTGCCAGGTTGACCGGGGTCAGCACCGCCGCGACCGCACCAGCCGCGAGCACTCGCCCCTCGTGCAGCAGCACCAACCGATCGCAGTAGCGCGCCGCCAACGTCAGGTCGTGAATGGCGCCCACTGCCGTCAATCCTTGATCTGCGAGGTCGCGGACCAGCCCCAATAGCTGGAGTTGATGATGTACATCCAGATTGGCGGTCGGCTCGTCCAGTAGCAGTAGTCGCGGTTCCTGTGCCAGGGCACGCGCCACAACCACCCGCTGCCGTTCGCCGCCGGATAGCTCGGTGATGAGCCGCGTAGCGAACGGCTCGACCGCGGTGCGCTGCATCGCCGCGTGGGCCAGTGCCCGGTCCCGCTGCGTCTCGACCTGGAAGCGGCGCAGGTGAGGATTGCGCCCCATGAGCACGACCTCCAGGCAGGTGAACCCGAAATCCAGCACCGTCGTCTGGGGCACCAGCGCGACCTGCTGGGCAATCCGTCGCGCCGACTGGTGAGCCAGGTCCTGGCGGTCGAGGTAGACCTTGCCGGCGCTCGGCGCCACCAACTTACTGAGCGTCCGTAGTAGGGTCGTCTTGCCGGCGCCGTTCGGCCCGATCAACCCGACGAACTCCCCGGGCCTAGCCCGGAAGTCCACCGCCTCCACCAACGCTTGGCCCTCGATCTCGTAGGCAACTTGGTGCGCGGCGATCTCTGCGCCTGCGACGCCGTTTGGCGCCGCCGCCCCGTTGGTCAACTCGGTGGGATCGGCCGGACGCGAGCGGAGCGGCGGGAAGATAGTCATAGTGTCGTACTCCGTCGCTTGTTGCGATACAGCAGGAACAGAAAGAACGGCGCCCCCAGAAAAGCGGTGACCAGGCTCACGCGCAGCTCCTGGGGTCGGAATAGCATCCGCGACGCGAAATCGGCCCAGATCAGGAAGGTGGCGCCCCCCAGGATACTGGCCGGAAACAGCAGCCGGTGGTCCGGTCCCACGAGCAGGCGCAGGATGTGGGGCACAATCAGTCCCACAAAGCCGATGACGCCGCTCACTGCCACGCCGACGGCGGTCACGAGCGACGACAGACCGAGCAGGATCAGGCGCGTGCGGACAACGTTGACGCCCAGGCTGCGGGCCGAGTCTTCGCCCAGGAGCATAATGTTGAGGTCGCGGGCAAAGACGCACAGCAGGCCGATCCCCACCAAGATGGGCGGCGCGATTAGCTGCACGTGGGTCCAGCTACGGGCCGTCAGGCTACCGGTGAGCCAGAAAATGATCTCGCGCAGAGCATTGGCATCGGCCAGCAGCGTGAGGATGGCCGAGATGATGGCCGAGACGAAGGCGCTGATCGCCGCCCCGGCCAGGATCATCGTCGCCAGCGGCGCAACGCCGCGCGTCACCGCGATGCCATAGACGAGCAGCGCGACGGCCAGTGCCCCGACGAACGCTAGGCCGGGTAGCGCCAGGTAGTGCAGTTGGTGGAGGCCGAGGTAGATCGCCAGCACCGCGCCGAGCGCCCCGCCGGTAGAGACGCCGATGATACCGGGGTCGGCCAGTGGGTTGCGAAATAGGCCCTGCATCGCCGTCCCGGCGGCGGCCAGCGCCGCGCCGACCAGCCCTGCGACCACCACGCGGGGTAGCCGAATCTGCCCGATGATCTGGGTTTGGGCCTCCGTCGTTGGTACGCCGGTCTCGATGCCGACGTGCCGCAGCAGCACGGAGGCCGAGACGTCGAGCGGCACGGCGACCGCCCCCAGCGCCGTGGTCACGACCAACGCCAGCGCCAGCAAGGCGAGGAGCGCCCCGACTACCAGTGCCAGCCGCACCGGCAGGGGAATACGCACGTCGGTAGGCAACCGCCATACCGTTCTGGCCACTGCCAGCGCTTGCGTTGCCATCGGTATCTGCTCACTATTCCTTACGGCAGGACGATGCCTCTGCCCCTACCCCCAGCCCCTCCCTGAAGGGAAGGGACTACCGGGTGCATCGAAGACTCCCCTTCCCTGTCAGGGAAGGGGCCGGGAGATAGGTCATAAGTCTCGCACCAAGTCGGGATGCAGCACCTGCGCCATATCGTAGACGGCCTCGGCGATGAACTGCGACACGGCCGTCATGTGCTTGGCTGGGATGACGTAGGTCTGCTTGTTCTTCACTGCGTTGACCGTGGCGAGCGCCGGATGGCCGACGAACTCCTCCCGCCACCGCGGCTGGTTGTCGGGAGTGTACTCGTCCATGATGATGACATCGGGATTAAGCTCGACGACCTTCTCCAGCGAGATACTGCCGAACGGCCCAATCCCGGCCTCTGCCGCCACGTTGATCCCGCCGGCCCGCTCGATGATGTCGGACCCGGTGGAGCCGATTCCCGCCGTGGTGCCGAACGAGCTATAGAACAGCACCCGCGGCTTGCTCGTGGCTCGCGCCACCGCCGCCTCGACCTCCTGGAGGCGTGCTTCCATCTGCGCGACGAGCGTCTCGCCGCGCGTCTCCTCGCCCACCACCTGAGCGACAAACCGGATGTTGTCCTTGATCCGGTCCACCGAGTCGAAGAGCCGCATGGTAATCACGCGATACCCGAGGCCCTTGAGCAGCTTGACGCTGTCCGGATTCGTATAGGTCGCAGCAAACACGATGTCCGGCTGGAGTGCGGCAATCTGCTCCGGGTCCGTGCCGACCGTCGTCACCCCCTGCGCCTGCTCGGCGACGTTGGTCCAGATCGAGTTCGCAGCCAAGTACGTGACCGCCGCAATACGGTCACGGTCCACCAGCGAGAGCAGAATTTCGTCGGCGCCCAGCATCAGCGAGACGATCCGCTGCGGCCGCTCCCTGATGTAATGCGCTTGACCCGTCGCATCCACGACGGTCCGCGGGAACGTGCCGGCCTCCACTGTGACCGGAGCCTCGGCGGGCCGGAGGGCGGCCTGGTCGTCCAACGGCTGCGCGGCGTAGCCGGGGATAGCGCCGGCTTCACGCGCCAGCTGGCTACCCCAGTTGATGGTTACTTCACCCTTCTGCGCCCAAGGCGTCGTGACCTTCCATAGCTGCAAGACGGCCCGCTGGGTACGCAAGGCCACGACGGTACCCTGGTCCACTACGCGACTCGTCGGCAGGCCGAACGCCACCAAAGGGCTGGGCTGACCTGACCAATACGCCGCGCTGATGTCCGGGTTGTCCGCGAGGACGCTGAGGCGATTCTGGACGATCTCCCACTCGGTCAGGCCGGCCTCTTCCGGCCAGGCGTCTGGCTCAGGGACTTGCCGGGCTAGGAACAGGAACGTGTCGTAGCCCTCGTCCGAGAGCCGGTCCATGACGTTGACAAAGTCCACGCGCTTGGCCTGGGGATTCCACTGCAACAGGAACTTCTCGGTGGCCTGCACCCAGAAGCCGTCTTGCCGGAAGCGGTTGGTGATGGGGTAGCCGAGCGCGTCTGGGCCGCCCCAACGTTGGTATTCGTCCCAGAGCAGTACGTCATCGCCGTTGGTGACAGCGAAGCCCAGCTGTGGATCGGGGACGCCACTGGCTTGGGTATAGAAGCGACCGGCGGCAACCGGCCAATCCGGCGCCGACTGCGCCAGCAGCGGCGTTGCCAGGGATGCCAGCACCAGCGCCCACAGCGTCGAAATGATCGCTACGATGTGACGGAAGCGTTTGTTCATTCGGTGTGCTCTCCTTACCTGTTTTGTGATCGTTGATCCTCGCCTAGCGAGGTTGTCTACACACAGGCCGCCCGCCATGTCCACCGCCTCACTCACCATTCCCTGCTCGTCCGTCATTCCCGCGAAAGCGGGAATCCACCCCCTCTCCCGCTGGAAGAGGGCCGGGGTGAGGGCAGACTCCCCCTCTCCGCATGTATGGAGAGGAGGCCGGGACTGAGGAGTGAGACCAAGCCAGGACGTGACCGGGCGGCGACGGTTAGCAGTATCGGCGCCCAGAGTCGGCGGTGCGGCCTAGCGTTGGTGGGGAGTGCATCCGCCCGGCGGACGAATTCACTGCGGCGGGCATGTGGAGAGAGGTAGTGCCTCTCGATGGAGCTTCATCATGGGGATGCCGTCTCCTTTCTCTCGAAGGTCTGGCACAACCCGGAGACGGGTAATCTGGCTTGGCGCACCGCTCGACAGCCTCCGGCCGGCTGTCGGCACACGCGCCTCACAGTTGCGGGACAGCGCCGGTCTTGCACCGGACTTCCCCCGTTTGCCCTCCGTGCTGCAACGGAGAGCCCTCCAGGCAGCTGGAGTAGTGCAGCGTGCAGCACCCCGTAGGATACCGTATCGGCGCGCGGCCGGCTAGGCGTAGCTGTGGTAGAACGTGTCGTGGAGGGCTACAGCGTGCTGTAGCCCCGTCCCCCTGCGTAGCGAAGGGAGGCATAGCAGGCGAGACGACGGGCGGCAGCCCTCCCTCTCTACATGGTGGAGAGGGGGCCGGGGGGTGAGGCAGCCGACCTACTGCTCCACCGCGACGATGCGGGTTTCCCATTCCAGCAGGTACTGACCGCCCAGTGGACTCCACCGATCCTCCATCTCCTCGATGGCCACGGTGTAGGAGTCGCCCTCGGGATCGTCGAGAACCATAGATTCGTTGACGCGGGCCGCATAGGCTCTGATCATGTCGTGGTAATCGGTTGCCGAGTACGCGATGGGCACACCGTTCGCGTCCACCAGGCCGCCGCGGCAGAGGACGACGAACTCGAACACTCGCTTGCCGGCCGCCAGTGGCGACGTTGGAATAGGCCTCTTGACGTTTGTGCCCGTGTACCACACCTTCGGCAGCCAGGTCCGAAAGCTATCCGGCTTGATGAAAAAGCCGAACGCTTCCCCCAGGTTGACGTTGAAGCTGCTCAACCGAATGTTGCAATCTACACCTATCGTTGCCATGCGCTATGCACTCCCTCGATCCGATGCCCGCTATTCCGGGGTTGCCGCGACGTTGCTCCGTGCGCCGGCCGGCGGCGATTGCGTGGCCGCACGTCGGGTGTACCGAGCCGCTGTGTTCTCCACGTGCGTATGGGCGTTGTATTTCGCTCGTAGGTCTTCCAGAATCTCTCCCAGACTGAGCGTGTAGACTCGCAGCCGGTCCAGCTCTGCCGCCAAGTCCCGACCGTTGGCGCCAAAGCCTATGCCTAGCTCCCCTTGCTCGGTACCACTGTCGCCGCTCCCCAGCGGCAATGCTCCTGGCATCGTTCCCTCCTTATGCCACCAATCCGCGCTCGCCCGCGCCGCTGCCGCCCTCACTTCAGGCGGCGCAGCTTGACCTGCCAGCGATTGCCCGGCCCCGTCGCGCCGACGCCTAAGCCGATGCGAATGCGGTCCAGCACGCGGTACCGCTCCGCCTGCCGCACCGCCGCTGCCGTGGCCGTGGAGGTGCGTGCAATCAAGGTCAGACGCGCCGGGAAACTGGTGTTGCCGGGTAGCACCAGGAGGGCGTCCCACGGTTTGCGGGTGACTGCACCGGCGCGATTGGCAATGCCCGCCGGTACTTGGCCGAAGTCCTGCCAGAGGCAGTCCGTGATGGCCTGATAGGTCACCGGCCCCGTACCGCTTACCAAGACCACCGTCTCAGTGCGTCCCTCCCTGATCTTGGCCCGATTGGCCTCGATGTGTGCGACCTTGCGACTATCCAACGGCATCGCTCGCTGCTCCTATCATCATCCCGTCCGCACCGGCCTCGACCAGCCCCTCGCGGACACTACGTTGCGCGCTACGGCTCTCGGCCCGCAGCGGTGCGGGGCCAGCGTGGCGCCGGGCGCGGCTCGCTCCACACTACGGTGGACGCCGCCTGTACCACCCGGCTGCGTTGCAAGTCGGCCAGCCGCGCCCGGAATTTCGTCAGCGCGTGCTCACCGCGCGCCCGCCATTCGGGCGCGATCATGCTGTCGTCAACCTGGGCAAACTGCGCCCCGTCCTGATAGCGGAAGTTATCGGCCGCCGGGGTCGAATAAGCCCACGCCGCGAACCCGTAGGCGCCGGTCAGCAGAAGCTCGACGAGTTCCTCCGGCACGGTTGTGTGCGTGGCGCCATCAAGACCATTGATCGTGTGGCCCTTGGCCCACTGCACCAAGACATCCTCTGCATCCGACGGCGGAGCGGTGACCAGCAGGTTCAAGCTCTGCATATCCGGCGCCAGCTCGAAGCGCCGCCACCGGCGCGGATATGCTCCCGTCGGCCACTCTACTGCCTCCACGTCCCACAGGCCGCTCAGACCGGAGAGGTCAACGCGGCGGCTGACCGCGGTGGTACGCAACGTCGCCTCTTGCACGTAGGGCAGCGCCCGCGAAAGCTCGATGAGCGCTCGCGCGATGCCGCGGTCGAGGTCGGCGTCGGCAAAGCGCTCCTGAGCGCCGGTCGGATCGTTGAGATCCAGACGAAGATCGGCCCGCAATGTCGTAAGCGTCGCCATACTGTGTCCCTCCTGCCTCGCGCCTCAGATAGCACCGTTGGCGCGAGGGTGGTTCAGCGAGCCATATCCACTGCGCGCCAGCGGACACAACGGGCGATTGCCCGGTCGTCATACCCGCTTCCCCTCCGTCATTCCCGCGCAAGCGGGAATCCAACGCCATCTCCTCGTGGGGGGAGGGCCGGGGTGAGGGCAACCGCCTCCTGTAGGGGCGTCCCTTGTGGCACCTGCTCCAACTAATTGCGTCTCCGGGGACGGGGGCCACACTTGCGGCGGGCCGTGCGCGCGGGACGGACCAACACCAGGTCCGGCGGGCATGGGACGAGGTGCTCCGGTCGCAGGTCCGGCGCGCGGATCCGGGTGCGCCGGGAGGGGCGAATGAATCCCAAGGCCCGGCCCTGAGTCACAAAGACCGGGACCGGATCCGGTCCCGTGTAGGCATACTCCGGCAGGTACTGCACCAATAAGGCCAGCGACACCTCAAAGGGGTCCACCCCCGCCCGGCCCGCAATTTCTAGGCGCAGCGCTTGCAGGATTTGAGCAATGATCAGCACCGCCCAGACCTGCTGCTGGATCACCACCGGCTTGGCCGACCAAAGTAAGTGCAGCCCCAAGTGCTGTTTGATGGTCTGGAAGGCCAGTTCGATATCCCAGCGGCGTGCATACACCGCGGCGATCTCCCGCAGGGAGAGTTGCTGTGGCTCCAACACATTGGTCACATACCGATAGCGCGTCCGCCCCATCTGGAATTGCACCAAGCGCACCGCCTGCGCGGCCCGGTCGGCCCGATAGGCCCCCAACCACACCAGCCCATCGAACGTGGTGGCATCGCGATAGGCGCAATGGATAACCGTGTAACTGGTCTTGGCCCGCAGCCGCGCGACCCACCAATACCCGCGGTGGGTGAGGTCATCAAACCAGGGAAAGGCGAAGTAGCCCAGATCGGCCAGCAGCAGACTGCCCGTGGGCACCCCCGCCAGCAACTCCCGCGCCGCGACCTTCTCGTTTTGGCGCACCGCGGGCTGGTACTGCAGGTGTTGCCACTGCTGGCGACGCACGTCGAAGCGGCCAGCGAGCTTGCCGGGCAACAGCCGGACATCACCCGCGGGCACGGGACGCAAGGCCGGCAGCAGGCGGGCCACCCGATCCAGGGTCGTCTCATCCAGCACGAGCACCTCAGTGGCAAAGCGGGCCAAGTTGGTCTGCTGATAGGGGGCCAGGCGGACGGCCAAGACCGCACTGATCTGGTGAAAGAGCCGCTCCAGGGGCGCCGTGCCGGCCCGCGCCAGCCGCGCATAGACGGCTTGGTCGGTCACCGGGAACCGCGGGTAGAACCAGAAGTTGCCGCCGGTGAGCAGGCGCCAGAGGGCCAATTGGCGGCGGAAAGCCCCGCAGCACACACACCAGCAGGCCAGCCCACAAACATAACGAGGGCAGAATCCGCGGACGCCCGGGCCCAGCCCGAGCGGTTTCGATGGCATCGGGTGGCATCTGGGCAATGGCCGTTTGGAGGAAGGCTTCGATCTCGCCCACCACCGGCGGGGCGGGCAGTGCGGCGACGGGAGCGGTCGTAGTGGTCATCATGGCCACAGGATGCCACCTACCGCCGGTGCTACTCCCAGGCGTGCAGAATTAGTTGGAGCAGGTGCCCTTGTGGGCGCCCTAGCCCCGGCGTGCGCCGCCCCGACTCCCCTTCCCTGGCAGGGAAGGGGCCGGGGATGGGGTCATCCGCTTACTCGAAAGCGAGGTGCGGGGCGGCGCGCCGGAGTAGCGCTGCGCCCACTCCTGCCTGACGCACGTCATCGAGTGTCCGGTAGGGACCGTGCAGCGTGCGGTGCTCGACGATCTTGCGAGCGGAGACGATGCCGATGCCCGGCAGTGCTTCCAGCTCGGCGATTGTGGCGGTGTTGATATTGACCCGTCGTGCGGTCCCGGCCGGCACCGCGCTTGGCGGCCCTCCTGCGGCGGCCGGGCTACGTGGCGCCGCAGTTGGCGGCAACGCTGGCGGTACTTGCCGGTCCTCTGGCGTGCTGGGGCGCGTCGAGATGTGGACGTGCATCTCGTCTTGCAGGCGAACGGCGAGGTTGATCCGCAAGGTATCGGCCTCCGGGTTCAAGCCGCCCGCCCGTGCAACCACGTCTACTACCCGATCACCCGGCGCAATCGGGTAAACCCCCGGTTGCGCGACCTCGCCGGTGACGTAGACTTTGGCGTCCTCAGCCGCCGCCGGCGCCGACAGCACCTCAAAAACCGGCTCCTGGCGACGCTGGCAGCCCAGCGCGACCATCAAGACGGCAAACATCGCCGCGAGCGCCAGCGCGGCGCCCATGCGCCAGCGCCTTGTCGTCGGCGCAGCTTCCGCGGCCGCCGCCACCACCGCTGCTCCCTGTTGCTCGTTATTCATATCTTATTACAACATATACTATCATATATATCGTGTGCAATACAGTCATCCCTGATCATCACTCCATCCCGAAAATCCTGATGCAGACAAAAACATCCCTTGTCAGGGGCCAGAGGGGGCCGGGTGGAGGCGATTAGGCTTCCGTCGTCGCTTCTGCCACTATAGGTGGACGTGACCGACACCACTGCCGCCGCCGAAGATAGCCCTGCCCCGGACCAGCGCGTCGTCAGGCTGCTCGCGCGGCTGCGCCAAACCTATCCCGGCGCCACCGTCACGCTCGACCATTGCGCCCACTGGCAGCTCTTGATCGCTACGATCTTGTCTGCCCAGCAAACCGACCAGCAGGTGAACCGTGTCACGCCGGCCCTGTTCGCGCGGTTTCCCTCGCCCCAAGACCTCGCGGCGGCGCCGCCGGACGAGATCGAGTACTACCTGCGGACCCTCGGCCTCTTCCGCGTCAAGGCCCGCTACATCCAGGGGACGTGCCGGCAGCTGGTGGCGGAGCACGCTGGGGAAGTGCCGGCTGACTTAGCAGCGCTGACTGCGCTCCCCGGTGTCGGCCGCAAAACGGCCCTCGTCGTGCTCGGACACGGCTTCGGGTTAGCGCCGGGCATCGTCGTGGATACGCATTGCATGCGGCTCAGTCGCCGCCTCGGACTGACCGACCACCGCGACCCGATCCGCGTCGAGCGCGGCCTCCTCGCCGTCGTCCCGGCGGCGGCACGGATCGCCTGGACCGACCTGCTCATTGCCCACGGGCGCGCCGTCTGCACCGCTCGCCGGCCGCGCTGTAGCGAATGCCCGGTCGCCGACCTCTGCCCCCGCGTCGGCGTCACGAACGCCGTCTAGTGGTGCCCACTTCCGTCATTCCCGCGAAAGCGGGAATCTACCCCCCTCCCTATTGCTCTGCGCTGGAGAGGGGACCGGCTAACTGAGGTAGGTATGGGCCAAGCCGTAGGGGCGCAACATGTTGCACCCGTCCCCCCGCCGCAGCGGGGGGACCATAGGGGAGCCGGGGGTGAGTCCCGTGCTCCTAGCGGAAGTTGCTGCGTGGGAACACCGGCCACACCGTCTCTACCAGGCCGTTGCGGATGCCGTACATCTCGTCGTGGAGGAAGACGGTCATGTCCCCATAGCCGGCGTAGATCACGACCTTGTCTCCCACCTGCACGGAGTCGTTCGGCGTATCCAGCTCGATCTTGCCGTGCTCCGCCGACAGGCTGAGACTCGTGACATTTTCGATGTCGCGGGGATGAGGGTCGACCACCGGCTGCCCAAAGGCTTTGAAGCCGCTGTCCGTGATGATCCGCTGCGGCGTCGGCCGGCTGACGACCGTCGCCAGCAGACTGAGCGCAATCGGGTGATCCACGCCCCGGCTCCGGTACTGCATGTCGCAGAAGATGCCCCCGCCGGCCTGCACCTCGGTGACGCCGGGGAGCGTTGCCGTGTGGTGGTAGGTGAGCGTGCCTCCGCAGCTCACGATCTCGCACGGCAGCCCCGCCGCGCGACACTGTTCGGCCGTCGCCACGAGCATCCCGACCGCGTCCTCGATCGCGCGTTTTTTCTCCTCCGGGTCCTCGATACGTCCAGTGTGTCCCTCCCAAGCCATCACCCCGCGCAACGTGAGGCCCGGTAGCTCGTGAAGCCGGCGGGCAAAGGCCACCGCCGGCTCGTGGGGCGGAAGGCCGCAGCGGTCCATACCGACGTTCACCTCGACGAGGACGTTGATACTCACGCCCGCAGCGGCGGCTGCGGCACTGAGCGCCAGCGCATTGCCCGGACTTTCTACCGCCACCAGGACCGTCGTGCCGCGCTGCACGAGCGCGACCAGGCGCTCGATCTTGCGCCTTCCCACCACCTGGTTGGCGATCAGGATATTGTCCACGCCGGCCGCGGCCATCGCCTCCGCATCGCCCAGCTTGGCGCAGGTCACGCCGAACGCCCCGGCCGCCAGCTCTTGCTTGGCGATGGCCGGCACCTTGACGCCCTTGGTATGCGGCCGCCAATTCACGCCATGCCGACCCATAAAGCTCGCCATGTGGCTGATGTTCGCTTCCATAATGTCCAGGTCAACCAACAGGGCCGGTGTATCCAACTCCTCTACCGGCTGACCGATGAGCGCACTCTGGCTGGTCATGGTTCCTCCTCATATGAGATATGAGACCTTTGCAAAATCGTCATTCCCGCGCAAGCGGAAATCCAGGCTGATAGCTGATGGCTAATAGCTCGTTAGCTCCGATTCGGCCACCAGGTCGCTACGATGCGGTCGAGACGAAAGGTGCGCTCGTCGTCGCGTAAGTGGCAGTAGGCGACGAGGTACAGCCCTTCCACGTAGAGCGGACTGATGACCCGCTCGCTGGTCCCGCGTGGCCCAGCGTAGCGCATAGTGACGGGACTCCTGTCGCGCACGGCGGTTGCTAACGGTTCCGGCAAGCCACTCGCGTTCGTGGCGCGACCCGGCGGGGAGGGGTGCTGCGCTTCCAGGAAGTCTCCGAGCGTATGGTAATCGTGCTCGCGGAGCGCCTCGATCATGCGTTGCAGCACGTAGTAGGTAGCCCACACATCACCCGTCGCCCGGTGCAAGCCTCGCACCTGTACCCCTAGCTGCCAGGCGACATCACCCAAGCCGTTGCGCCCAAACCGGAAGCAGCGGCGCGCCAACGCCAGCGTATCGAGGGTCGGCATCGTCGGGAACCGCGTCCCGGCGCGGCGATACTCCGCCCGCAAAAAGCCCACGTCGAACGGCACGTTGTGCGCCACCAGTACCGCCCCGTCGAGGCCAGCGTTGATCCGAGTGATGAGCCTGCCGAAAGGTGGGGCGTCGGCAACATCGTCGTCCGCGATACCATTCACGGCTTGAGCGCCCGCACCGATAGGCCGTCCGGGGTTGACCAGCGACACCCACAGGCGCGGCTCCTCCCCCGGATCAACGCGGAGCACGGCGATCTCACACACGCGATCACCGGCCTGCGGGTTCAGCCCCGTCGTCTCCACGTCCACCACGGCGAGCGGAACGTCCTCGATGAGTGTTTCCGGCGCAAACATCTCGATAACCCGGAGCACCAAAGCCGAAAGCTGCCGGCTGATGGCTAATATCTGCCCCGCTATCATGCCCGTTGGCGCAACGCACCGCAAGCGCTCTGCCGGCCAGTATCGCCCCAGTTTGCAGCCGGGCGGCACAGCTTGTACATTCCCCGCCATGAATACCGTGTGGACATTGCCGCAGCAGTCTCAACGTGCCGCCGCGGCGCCGCTTGCGGCGCCGCTTTTACCCGTGCCGATTCGTCTTCAAGCCAACGGCACGCGCCGCGTCGTCGAGGGCGACCTGGCACCGGACCGGGAGATCGAGACCGGCTCGCGCCTGCTCATCATCAGTCGCCACCAGTCGTACCTGACGCACGGTCTCCACAAGTACCCGGCCAAGTTCTTCCCCGAGCTTCCGCGCTGGGCCGTCCGCCGTTACGCCCGCGAAGGCCCGGTCATTGACCCCATGTGCGGCTCCGGGACCGTCAATATCGAGGCGTTGCTGACCCGGCAACCCTCGATTGGCGCGGACGTAGACCCCTTTGCCCGCCTCCTGGCCGGCGTCAAGACCACGCCGCTGAAGGCGCGAACCCTGGCCAAAATCTGGGATTGGCTCGTTGCCGCCATCTGGGAGCGCACGCCGCCCGTGCAGTTGGCCCTTCCCGACTTTCCCCGGCGAGATACCCTATGGTTTCGCCCGGACATCTCGGAGGAGTTGGGGTTAATCCGCGGCGCTATCCTCGCCATCCCGTTCGGAAGGCAGATTCGGGTACCCAGGGCCGAACGGCAGCGGTACCGGGACTTCTTCCTCGTGGCAATGTCGTCCATCGTCCGCGCCGTCTCCAACGCCGACAACAACTGCACCCGGACCGTGGTGCGCGCCAGGTTGAACAAGCGCGTTATCCCCGGCATGGCACTGGAGCTGTTCCGTAAGGCTGCCGAGCAGAGCATTGCCCGCATGGCCGAGTTCGAGGCGGTCTGTCCGCGCGATGTCCCGGTCGAGATCGTAAATGAAGATGCGCGGGCACTGTCCCGCCCCGACGAGTCCGTCGAGCTGGCCGTCACCTCACCACCGTATATCAACGCCGTGGACTATCCGCGCACTCACCAGCTGGAGATGAGCTGGCTGGAGTTGTGGCCGGATGGCCCGATGGCAAACCTCAAGCGCCATCACATCGGCACCGAGGTGGTCCGCGCCAAGGAATACGCGGACCTCCGGCAGACCGGCATTGTAGACCTCGACGCGCTGCTCGCCGACATTTACGCGGTGGATCGGCGGCGCTCGTTCATCATCTACAAGTATTTCGAGGACATGCGGCGCAATCTCGAGCAGGTGCGGCGCGTGCTGCGGCCGGGTGGACGCTATGTTGTCGTCGTCGGCAACAACATCATCCGTAAGCGCCTTGTGCCGACGCATCAGTTTCTGGCCGAAATCGCGGAGGCGGTCGGCTTCGAGTTGGAGACGTATTTCTGCTCGGAAGTGATCCGCCACTTCATCAAAGTGCCGCGCAAAGAGCGGATCAACGACGACTGGGTGCTCGTGCTGCGGAAGCGCCCTTAGCACAGAGTATTGGACCTCACCCGCAGACCGTCACCAGGAGGCACTGGGGACTGTGGGAGCGGCACCATAGAAATCGCAGTACCCTTGCACGTATCGCTTGATGTCCGCGCGTTCCTGCATTCTCCGGGGTGTGGCGGCGCCGTGCCCAGCCTGACTGACAGTCAATTGACGCGCCACCTCCCAGTGCCTATCTTGGCAACAAGGAAGCGGTGCCGGAGCCTACCGGGACTGCGGGAGAGTCACCATAGAAATTGAGGCGCGCCTGCGCGCTATTGATCGGACGAGGCTCACGCCGCTGGTACGGCAAGCGTTGGGCAACGACGCCCTGGAGGTCACCGACTGGCGCTACGGCCCACTCGTTGGCGGCAGCTTTGGTGATAGCCTGTTGTATCGCTGGACTGGCAACGCACACGATCCTGCCTCCACGAAACGGATACCTTGGGCCATCATTCTCAAGCACGTGTCGCGGCGCGCCGAGCTTGACAGCGGCACGCGCGAGGCCCGGGCCTACCAGTCGCAGCTACTCGCCGACTTGCCTGGGGGTATGGCAGCCCCCCGCTGTTTCGCCGTGGAAGAGTGGGCTGGACATCTGCTGTGGATGTGGCTGGAGGAACTCACGGACCACGTGGGGCAGCCCTGGCCGTTGACCCGCTACCGGCTGGCCGCGCGCCACCTCGGCCAGTTTAACGGCGCCTACCTAGCTGGTCGCCCCCTACCCGCCGATCCGTGGCTCAGTCGCGGGTTCTTGCGCGCGTGGGTCAAGCGACGTGCCACCTCCGCAGCCAAACTTTCCAGCTATGGCGAGCACCCGCTGGTGTGTCGCGCGTTCCCGCCGGCCGTCGCCGAGGGCGTCCTACGTCTCTGGCGAGACCAGGACACGCTGTTCGATGCCCTCGATCAGCTACCGCAGACCTTATGTCATCTGGATGCGAATCCGGCCAATCTGTTCGCCCGGCGAGCAGCGGATGGGCAAGAGCAGACGGTGGCGATTGACTGGTCGTGTGTAGGCGTCGCGCCGCTCGGTGTGGAGATTGTCAGTCTTGTGTCGTCGGGCCTGATGCGCGGCATGATCGAGTTGGCCGCGGCACGGGAGCTTGACGAATTAGTGTTCGCCGGCTACCTCGCCGGACTGCACGAGGCCGGCTGGCAGGGTGAGCCACGGGTGGTGCGGTTCGGGTACACGGCGGCCTCGGCGCTACGCTATCTCCTGGCCTTTGCCGGAGGAACGATGAGTGCCGCGCTCCGTGAGCATCGCCATGCCCTGCAGGAGCAGCGGCATGGCCGGCCCATTGAGGAGATCATGGATCGTGAAGGCGAGTGGCGGCGTTTCCTGCTGGGCTTGGCGGACGAAGCGTGGGAGTTATTACCGGCCCTCCGCCAGGCTCCAGGCTGACGGCGGCCGGATGGCGGGCATCGCTGCACAAACGCTCCGCTGCCACCGTGCCGGCGTAGTTGTGCTATACCTTACGTGCGAAGACTGACCACCGACTAGAGGAGGAAGACTGATGGCCGTAGCAGAACGGGTTGGCGCAGTGACGCGGGGCGGTACACCGATCACGCTCTTGGGGCACGAGTTGAAGGTCGGCGACCAAGCGCCGGACTTCCTCTTGGTGAACACCGACATGGGGGAAGTCAGCTTGGGCGATACCGGGTCGAAGGTGCGGATTCTGAGCCTCGTCCCTTCCATAGACACCGGGGTCTGCCACACCGAGACGGTTCGCTTTGACCAGGAAGCGGCCAAGCTGGACGACATTGATGTCATTACGGTCAGCATTGACCTGCCCTTTGCGCTCAAGCGCTGGGCCGAGGCCGAGGGCGTGAGCAACCACACGCTCCTCTCTGCCTATCGCAATCCTCAGTTCGGCATTGACTATGGCGTGACCATGGCGGATCTGCGCCTCCTCAGCCGCACCGTCCTCATCCTGGACGGGGGCAACGTGATCCGCTACGCGAACTATCTGCCGGAAGTTGTCGCCGAGCCGGACTACGATGACGTGCTCGCCGCGGCCCAGCAGATCGCAGCGGGCTAACGAGCCGCTGTGCCCGCACTTACCCCCTCCCCTGGCCGGGGGCGGCTTGTTGTAGGGGTAACCCTTGCGGTTGCCCTCGTCCCCCCGCGCGGCGGGGGGCCATAGGGGGCCGGGCCATCCGGCCCGAATCACCTACACCAATACCTACCCGTATGACAGGGCCGGCGTAGCCGTCCTCGGCAGGTCAACGTGTTGTGCAGAACGCTAGGCCCTGGCCCTCCTCCGGCGAAGAGTCACGTAGGTGACAATCGTCGAAGTTATCAGGCTGAGAAGCCCGCCGATGAGAATATCTACGGGCACCAGAATAGTGGGCCAGGTGGACAGCATCAGAAAGATCGGCACGATGTACGTGGCATAAGCCGCGCAGCCCAGCACAAAACTGTTCTGCATCGCGCGGCGAAGGTTGTTCTCCTTGACTGCCGGTTCAATCGCCAGGTAGCTATTGGCGAGTGCGATGAGCAAGAGAAATGCAAGCAAAGCGAGAATCTCGGCTCCACCCCACGTATCCGGCGGCTTTCCGAAACGGTCAAAGAGCGCGTCATTGCCACTCGCCTCATAGAGACTGTTGTACATGTTCTGCGCGATGGGCGAGAGGTTCCATCCCACATCAATTATCGTGTATACCAAAAATGCCGCGATGAACCTGACGTACTGCATACTCACCTCGTCCTTTGTTCGAGTCGGCTGACCTGCCGCCAGTCCTTGTACCACCCATGATGTCGGTCGTCAAGCACGAGAACAGGGGCGGCAGGTGGAAAGGTTTTCGGCGCCAGGCAGTCTCGTGGCGAGCGGCTGCGCGCAGGTACTCGTCGCGTGACGTGTCGGCGTCGTCGGTCCGGTGCGGCCGCGGCGGCTGCATGGCGGCTCCCTCATCACAAGGCGGCATTGGGGCGGGTAGCCTCTCACTATAGAGTGAGTCGGCGCTGGCAATCTGTGGCCGCTCATGTAGCATTTGGCAGGGAGTATGCGGACGTAAAGAGGAGTGACCGATGCAGACCGAGCACGATACGCCGCCGCGGACCACGCGGTTCTCCGATGTCTGTGGCACGACGGATGAGTTGAAGCGGCTGCTCTACGAGGAGCGGGAGCGCGTTGCCGCCGTGCCGGCCATCCTGCGCGAGTTGGTGACGGACCAGCTCTATATGCTGGACCGGATGGAGTTGCGGCTGCGGGACTACCGGCAGTTGCGCGACGATGTGGCGCGGCTGCATCGCGCCCTAGAAGCTATTGACTCGTCCCGCCGTCCCGAGGCCGACCGGGCCGCCGCCGCGCTGCGGCCGCTGCTGGAGGACGACCAGCCGTTGGGCGAAGCGGAGACCGCCGCCATCGTAGACTACGCCGAGCAAATCCGGTCGGTTGCCGGCCACCTGGAGCAGATTCTGCGTGCCCATATGGATGTGGCGCTGGCCCTCGTCGAGAGCTACGAGCGCGCGCGTGGCGGACGGCCCTGGCCGCTACCTGGCGCGGCAGCGGAGACTGATTCGGACGCCACGCCGGCGGTGCCGAGCGCCTGGGAGGCGTGGCTGCCGTCGGAGCCACACCGCGCGCGGCTCGTGGACTTCCTGAGCAAGAGCCGCGCCTACGTCATCTGGCCCGACGGATCCGCCAACGGCCGCGGCGAGCAGCCCCTCGTGCAGTTCGAGGATGGCGGCTTGATGCCCATGTCCGAGGTGCGCTGGTCGGATGCTGTCCGCAACTTCTATCCCGCCAGCCAAGGCGAGTCACCGGTCCCAGCCCGACAGTACCGGGGCGCATCATAGTCATAGCCCGCGTACAGCCGTCGGTCATGGAGAGCCTCGCTGCGCGCCTGCGGCCCCTGCTGGTGGCAGCCGAACGGCGCCGGATATTCCCCGGCGCGGTCGTGGCCGCAGCCGGCCGCGCCGGGCGCACTAATATCGTCACTGCCGGCCGCCTCACCTACGCCCCCGACAGTCCGGCAGTCGGCCCCCACACGATCTACGACATTGCGTCAATCACCAAGATTGTCACGCTCACGGCCACGCTGGTTCTCGCCGGTGTCGGTCGCCTGCGTCTCGACGACCGGCTCGGTGATCTGCTCGACTGCGCTACTTTCCGTAACGTCACCGTGCGGCAGGTGTTGGCACACACCGCCGGGCTGCGGCTGTCCCTCAGCGGTCTCAAGGACCGGCCGCGCCCCGAGATTGAGGCCGCGATCCTCGCTGCCGGGCCGGTGACGAAACCGGGAACTCAGTTCTACTACTCCAGCCAGGGCTACTATCTCTTGGGCAAGGCGCTGGAAGCGGTGTCCGGGCAGCGACTCGCCGACTGCTTGCGGACGACCGTTCTGACCCCACTCGGTATGGGTACCACCACCTTTAACCCTCCCGCGGCGTGGCGTAAGCGTATTGCGCCGACCGAAGACGATCCCCGGCGGGGCGGGGTGGTGTGCGGCATGCCGCACGACGAGAGCACGTTTGCCCTCGGCGGAGTGGCCGGTCACGCCGGGCTATTCTCGACCGCTGCGGACCTGCTCAGGCTCGGTCGCCTGTGGCTGCACGAGGGCACGGTCGGGGGGCAGCCCCTGATTCGGCGCGACCTGATCCGCGCGAGCATCGAGGACAATTTTCCCGCTGCCATTGGCACTACGGGCTTCCGGGTCCAGCGTTTTGCGCTCGGCTGGGGGCTGGACGACCGCAATTACATCGGCTCGTTCGCCTCGCCACGTGCCTATAGCCTGCTCGGCTTCACCGGGCCGGCCCTCACGGTAGACCCGGAGGCGGGAGCCGTGATCGTCATTCTGAACAACCGTGTCCACCCCACGCGCGATGGGCCGAGCCGCGCCCGCTGTCACGCCGCCATCACCACGGCGGCACTACAATGGCTCTGTGGAGCGGGCCATCGCTGTCAACATAGAGGAACGAATGCCGACAGGCGGCTACAAGGAGCAGTTGACTATGGACGTTGCGCTACACGCCCCGGCCGATGACGCCGCTGCGCTGGCGGCCCGCTGCCGGCGCTTGGGGGTGCGCCACGTCTGCCTGAGCTTGGGTGCCGTGCCCGGCTTCACCGACACCGGCGTGCCCGACCGGGCCTACCTCCGGTGCTTCCTGCGCCGGTTGGCGGACGCTGGCGTGGAGGTACCCGTCGCAATCGCCTGGTTCGGTAACGACCCTGACCTCGTGCTCCGGCCGGCGGCGCACCAGGACACTATCGCGGCCAAACTACACACACTGGCAGTCCTCAGCGATATCGGGATCGGCGCGCTGCTCCACTATGTGGATGTCGCACAGTCGCCCGACCCGGCCGACGATGACCGCTACTGGGACGGCCTGCTCGCCGTCTTCCAGGAGTTGGTCCGCCAAGCCGAGGCCTGCGATGTGTGCCTGGCCAACCACGCGATCTGGCGCTGCCTGCCCGACACGCTCCGCGGGACGGCGCTGCGCGATGGCGTGACCATGGCCGATTACCGCGCGTATCATCCGCACCCGTGGCGCGGACCGTATCTTCTGAACTCGCACGAGCACATTATCCGCCTGCTCACGGCGGTACCGAGTACGCACAACGGCGTGTGCTTCTGTACCGGAATGCATATCATGGGCGGTGACGTTCCGGCCCTCGTAGACACGTTCCGCGGCAAGGTGTACTACTCGCAAATGCGTGACGTGCGGGGCCGCTGGCCGGCCGCCGAGGAGGTCTTCCTCGGTACCGGGGACCTCGATTTCCCGGACATTCTGCGCCGGCTCGCTGCCGCCGGCTACCAGGGCACCATTGGGCCGGAGCATCTCGGCCCGCCCAGGCACCCTGGTGAAGACTTGGAAGCGGCGGCCGTCACCTTCTTGCAAGCTTCCCTGCCGTAGCGGGAGAACCACCGCCGCAGGCAGCCCCGTCCCCCCGCCGCAGCGGGGGGACCATAGGGGGGCGCAGCAAATCCACCAGCTGATGATGCCTCCCGTCCTGGCCGCAAAGTGACACGCGCCGGTAGGATAGGCCAGCATTCGATGGAGGGCCACAATGAGTCGTCTACGTGTCGCGGTGATCGGCGCCGGCAACATTGCCCAGCAGCATCTCCCCGTCCTGACCAACCATCCCGCGTGTGAGGTGGCCGTCCTCTGCGACGTCAACCCCGCCATGCTGGCCGAAACCGCCGAGCGTTTCGGGATTGCCGAACGGGAGGAATCCCCGGACGCGCTGCTTCGCCGCGACGATCTCGACGCCGTGTACGTCTTGGTCAGCGTGCTACACGTCGCGCGCGTGGCGAGCAAGTTCATCGCCGCCGGACTGCCCACCTTCCTGGAAAAGCCCCCCGGCATCTGCTCGGCCGATACCGGCCGCCTCGCCGAGTTGGCCGAGAAGCACGGCACGGTGGCAATGGTCGGCGTGAACCGGCGCTTCTACAGCAACAATCTGGCCGTGCGCGCGCGGATGGCCGAGCTAGGGCCGCTCGCGACGATCACGGTGGATGCCCACGAGGACCAGTGGCGGCTCTACCAGCCCGACCGGCTGACCAAGTTCACGCAGCTCGTGCGGCGGCGCTGGGCCTATGCGAATGGTATCCATGCGCTGGACATGCTGCGCTTTTTCGGCGGCGACGTGGCGGACATTCACGCCATCCGCTCGACCCATCACTACGACTACCCCGATAGCTTCTCCGCGGTGCTGCGCTTCACCAGCGGCGCACAGGGCCGCGCCCTGGTGGACTGGTTTGCGCCGGCCAACCATCGCTTCGAGCTGCGGACGGTGGGGGCGCGGGCCGTGTCGGGCCACGGGTTCAACACCATCACCGTGAGCGTGCGCGATCAGCCGGACGAGCAGTTTGTATTGGACGAGCGCGACCGGCAGTACAAGGCCGGCTTCTGGCGGCAAGCGACGGCGTTCTTGGAGGGCGCACGCAGCGGCCGGCAGCCGCCGTTCCCCGCCGCCTCGCTCCCGGACGCCCACCGCACAATGCAGATGATTGACGGCATCTGCCAACTCTCGGCCGAAGTAGAGGAAGACCGCGAGCACTACCTGCCTATGTAACCAGGCGCCGTTACCGAGGCCGATTTGTGAACCGTCGCCACCTCACGCCATCCATCTGAGGAAAGAGGACACCTCATCCGCATCCGGCGGAGAGCAATCCTCCTGTGACGGTCTGCTCGGCAGTCCTTGGGTGTGTTGTCGTCGGTACGCCGATGATCCCCTTGACGGAAGCAAGATACGTTCAAATGGCCCGCCGTTGCAGTACTTGAGGCAGAGGGAACCGCTGTGATGACCCTAGACTTAGGACCGCTGAGGAACACGTTACCTCGACTGGGCCCACTACTTGCCGTGATCGCAGCCATCACGGTCTTCTACAGCGAGGCTCTAGGCACCCCCCTCGGCGTACAGGCTACCTTCACGGATGAAGATGTCGAAACCATGTTTCGGCCAGCGCTGCTAGAGCAGTTCGAGCACGTCCACCAACTTGGCGATATGCCCCGCTGGACTGACCGGCGCGGACTCGGCCAGTCTCAACTCCTAAATCCACAGTATGGAACCTTCTACTTTCCGCGGTGGCTATCGCTGTGGCTTGCCTCTCGTGCCGAGGAAGCAGCAGATTGGCTTATCTGGGGACACGCGGTCATCGCGGCGCTGGCAGCCTTGGCTCTTGCTCGGCACTACCGAATCAGTCCTTGGTCTGCTGCCCTTGCGGGTATTCTCTTTACTCTCGGCCACCTCCCTGTCCGCTGGGCACCCTTCCTCCACGCCCCAATACATTTCGCCACATTCCCGCTTTCCATACTGGGGACGGAGTTAATCTGGAGCGGTCGTAGTCGTCTCGGGGTGCCACTCATGGCTTTGAGCCTTGGTGCATCCGGTTTGGGCACTCATCTGCAGATGACACATATGTCAACTCAAGCAGTGCTCATCCTCACCCTCTATCGCCTCGTGACTGTTGCCGTACCGTTTAGGGAAAGGCAACGACGCCTGCTACTCTCGATAGCAGCTCTGGCACTGGGGCTAGTTATCATGGCGCCCGCCCTAGTGCCATTCATCTCTGAACAGGATAACTCAACGCGGCAAGAGAAGGTCTACGAGTACGTGGGAGGAATGAATCGTGACTCACTATTGACATACATTGATCCCGGTGCTGGAAACCTCCACGATGATGTCTATATGGGGCCGTTGATTCCATTCCTTGTCTTAGTAGGAATTGCTGTCAGTGTCCGTCATATGCGATTAGCTTTCCTGCCTCTGCTTTTGGTGCTTGCCCTCCTGGTAGGCTTCAAGACACCACTCTTGGATGCTCTTTGGCACCTCGTACCGGGCTGGGATGTGCTTTCCAACGTTCGGAGAGTGTCGTTCATCACTGTCCTTCCTGTGGCCATGCTCGCCGCACTCGGGGTCGACTGGCTGGCTGATTCACAGAGAAGAAAGGGCACTGTAGTTGTCGTCGCGGCGGTGGGGACTATGAGCCTGGTGTACTGGCTGCTACGGTTGCGGGAGCTTGGTCTGGTACCAAGTCTCGGGTTCTGGCAGGCCTCCGTCCAAGCCCTGATTATCGCCGTAGTTCTGTATCTTGCCGATACTCGTCGCGACCGCAAATCCCGCGGCCCGTCCTTCCCCCTTGTGGGTTTGGTCTTTATTCTGAGCTTCTTAGCTCTGTGGGAGGGACGTGCCATTGGTTGGCGGCCGGTTGTGGATGCCCCTCCGCCCCAATATCGGGACATGCTTTCTTTAGTCCGTATCCAGAACGACCAGGACGGTCGTTGGATGTCCTTCGCTTTGGACTACGGTCAGGCTAAACCCAATGCGTTCTTGGAAGTGCCAGGGCGGTGGCTTGACACCTACGACAGCTTTGTAACTAGGGAGTTCTACTTTTTCTGGCGCACTCTTACTGGAGCGACGCGCTATGATTACCCCTCGGGGCTTGGCGGGTTGTGGGCACAGCACCTAAGAGGCGATCCGACGCCGCATCCGAACTTGGTCAATGCAGCGGGCATCTCGCGCGTTCTGTCTTCAGACAGCCGCGTGGATGAAGCGCACACTCTAGGCTGGACGATCTTAGCACGCCGCGGAAACCTGCTCGTCTATGACAATCCGAATGCTTTCCCTATGGCCTATCTATCCCGACGGTGGGAGAGCGTACCCGGTGACATAACTGCCGCGATAACGCAACTGGCTGCCGTAAGGGATGTAATGTTTCACAGCCACACCGACTACATTACGGGTGCCATCGAAGTATCAAGTCCTGATGATTCCCCCCTTCCGGTTCAGGTGATGCGGCTTGGGACCGAGGAGGTCCGGATAAGCGTCAGTGAGGCGGTGCAGTCACCGGGGATTGCAGTGTTGCTAGATAGCCACCACCCGGACTGGAGGGCCTACGTGCATGGCACTCCACGCCCGCTGCTTCGGATCAATGGGGTGTTTCGGGGTGTGCTTCTCCAACCGGGTGAGACTCGGGTGACTTTCCGATACGAACCCAGTTGGGTGCCTTGGCTACAGGCTATCGCCGGTATATTAGCTGTGCTTCTGAGCTTACTATTGTTGCCGGTCGGATGGTGGCGCTGGCTTAGAGTGACCGATTTAATGTTTGCACGGGTATCGGGGCGGTGGCTAGGCTGAATCAATTGGCGGGAGTTGACAGCGATGAGTGCAGCAGACCGGTGGCGGGTGGTGGTATTCAGCGGTTGTGGGCACGGGGTCATCGCGCAGACGTTGGCGATCCACCCGCGGTTCGAGGTGGTCGCGGTCGCTGACGATGACGACCGCCCCGATCAGCAGCACCGGCGCAACGAGAGTATGGCCCGCAGCCTCGGCGTTCCCTACTGCCGCGACGTCACCGCGGCTGTCCGGCAGTTCCGGCCGCAGGTGGCCTGTGTCTCCCCGGAGATCGAGCGGGCCGCCGATCTCAGTGTGCGAGCCGCTACCGCCGGTCTCCACATCATCCAAGACAAACCGATGGCGTCGAGCGTCGCGGAATGTGACCGGATCGTCGCGGCCGTCGAGCGGGCTGGGGTGCGCTATGCGTTGTGGAACCGCAACACGTTTCCGGCCATTGAGCACACTCGCCGGCTGCTCACGGCGGGCGCTATCGGCGAACCGATGGCCATCCACGTAGACTTCTACTTCGCCAAGGACGCCGGCGTGCTGCTCGACTCCGACGAGCCGGAGGAGGTACCGGCCGACTGGCGCGGTCACGGCGAGTTGACCGTCGAGGGGATCTATCCGCTCGCGTACATCCGCCATCTCTTGGGCGTCGAGGCGCGGCGCGTGTTCGCGCGGACGACGTCGCACTTCTTCCGCAAGTACGCCGACCGTGGTCTGGAGGACCTGGCGACCGTGACCCTGGAGCTGGAGCGGGGGATCGTCGGATCGCTCTGCATCGGCCGGATCGGGCGCGCCAGCCACGCCAACCTCGGCGAGTTGAAGCTGCACATCATGGGTTCCGCTGGCGCCCTCGTCGTCTCCGAGCCACGACCGGAGGTCGCCGTGTATACGCGCGGCCTCCAGCCGAGCGACTATCGCCAGCGGCGCATCGGTGTGTACTATGAGCGCCGGCTGCTGGACGACTTTGCGCGTGCGATTGACACCGGCAGCGAAACGCTGTTGGATGCTCGCGCCGGTCGCGCCATCGTGGCGACCGTCAACGCGGCCCTCGAATCCGGCCGGACGGGCCGGGTGGTCAGGGTGCCGCCTGGCCGGCGCGATCTGGCAGCATGAGGCGCGCGGTATGATTTCGCTGCCGGTCGCGGCTTGGCTGTGGAACCGCCTCCGCTGGGGCTTTTTCTTCCTTTTGGGTTGGGTCGTCGTCGGCACGCTCGGCTACCTGGTCATTGAGGGCTGGTCCTGGTTCGACTCGCTCTATATGACCACCATCACGGTCTTTACGATTGGCTTCAAGGAGATACACCCCCTGACTGCAGCCGGTCGCGCCTGGACCCTGGTGGTCATTGCCTTTGGCTTTATTATCGTAGCGGCGGGAGCCTCGTATTTTGCGGCGGACCTCTCCAGCGGAGAGCTGGGACGCTTGTGGCGGGAGGGCACCTTGAATCGGCGCTTGAACCGGCTGCGCGATCACTACATTGTGTGCGGTCTCGGTCGAGTTGGCTGGCAGATTGCCTTGCAGCTCCGGCAAGGGCAGTATCCCTTCTGCACCATCGAAATTACCGACGAGCATCTCGACGAGTTGAAAGCCTGGGACATCCCACATCAGGTGGCCGACGCTACCGATGAGGATGTCCTCCGACGCGCCGGCATCGAGCGGGCGCGCGGCCTAGTCGTGGCGGCCGATAGCGACGCGGTCAACCTCCTGGTGGTGGTCTCGGCCCACAGCCTGGCGCCGCACGTCAATATCGTGACGCGGGTGGAAGACCCGGCCAATGAGTCCAAGCTGCTGCGCGTCGGTGCCAACCGGGTGCTGTCGCCCACGGTCCGCGCCGGTCAGCGTATGGCGCAGATGCTCACCCGTCCAGCCGTCGTCGAATATCTCGATACGCTGCTGGACCACGATGGTGAGACCTTGCCCTTCGTCATTGAAGAGATCGAGCTGGCCGCGACGGGCAAGCTCTGCAATCGTCCCATCGCCCATATTGATGCCGAGTACCCGGACACCCGTGGCCCTTCCGTCTTGGCCGTCAAGCCCTCGGGCAAGGACATCATCCTGCACCCGCGCGGCACGCAGTTGCTGCGTAGCGGGGACCTCATCATTGTGGCGGGCCAGCCGGAAGAGCTAGCCCAGTTGGCCGACTTGTGTAGTTGAGCGTATCGGCAGCCGCTATTATTAGCCCGGCCTGAGCGTGCCCAAGGAGTTGCGGTGAAACTATCCGTCCTGATCCCGGTCTACAACGAGAGCGCCTCTATCGAGACCCTGCTGCGCCGTGTGGCGGCCGTTGACCTCACACCGGCCGGCAACAGCCCTGCCGGCGCTACTGCAGCAGAGCCGGCGTGCATCGAGCGGGAGATCATCGTCGTCAACGACTGCTCGACCGACGGCACACAGGAAATCCTGGCCCGGCTCGAACGCGAGCCGTTACCGGACTTTCAGGTGGTTCACCACCGGCGCAATCAGGGCAAAGGCGCCGCCATCCGCACGGCATTGACCGTCTCCAGCGGTGACTACGTTGTCATCCAAGACGCCGACCTGGAGTACGATCCCGCCGACTACCCCCGCCTCCTCGCGCCGATCCTCACCGGCGAGGCGCAGCTCGTCTATGGCGTGCGGTCGTTTGCCGGGCAGAAGCCGCTCTTGCGCTGGGGCAACCAATTCCTCACCTGGGTCACAAACCTGCTCTTCGGCACCCGGCTCCACGATATGGAGACCTGCTATAAGCTCTTGCCCGGCGATCTTTTCCGCACTCTCGATCTGGAGTGTAGTCGCTTTGACATGGAGCCGGAGATTACGGCCAAGGTGCTGCGCCGCGGCTACCGTATTCACGAGGTCCCCATCAGCTACGAGCCGCGGGGGGCAAAGAAGCTGTCGCCGTGGCGCGATGGACTCCCGGCCTTGTGGGCGCTGCTCAAGTACCGCTGGCAAAAGCTCTGATGCCGTGCAGTTTTCAGTGTGCTCTCTCCCGGCTGCGACTATCGGCATAGCGAGGCTCAACCTATGAGGGCAGGAGGAGCGGCGTACTGGATATACGGATACCGGGACGCACTTGGCTGAAGTGAGACAGTCTAGGCTTGGAGCCGCTGCTCCGGGCCGGGAGGGGGCACGATGGAACTCGATCCGGCGACCTTATCGCCCCGCGAGGCGTATCAACTGCTGATTACGTCTATCGTGCCGCGCCCCATCGCCTTTGTGTCCACGGTCAGTCCCCAGGGGCTGACTAATGCCGCGCCCTTCAGCTTCTTCACGGCGCTCAACGCGCGACCGGCCCTGCTGGCCTTCTCCGTCATCTCCCCCGGCGGCGTGGAGAAGGACACGCTGCGGAACATCAGAGCAACCCGCGATTTCGTCATCAATATCGTCAGTGAAGAGCTGGCCGATGCGATGAATACGGCCTCCGGCGATTTTGCAGCGGACGTGAGCGAGATTGATCTGACCGGCTTGACCGCGCTGCCGGGCGTGAAGGTCAAGGCGCCGTGGATCGCCGAATCGCCCGTCAGTATGGAGTGCCGGCTGACTCAGATCGTCGAGATTTCGGACTCTTTCGTGAGCATCATCATGGGCGAGGCGGTGCTTTTCCACATTCGCGATGGCATCTACCATGAGGGCCGCTTGGACGAGATGCAAGTGCGCGCCATCGGCGCCCTCGGAACCAACAGTTACTGCCGTTCCGATGCGACCTTTGGGCTGGTTCGCCCCACCATCCGCCCGCCGCCGCCTTCCCGTTAGGCGCTGCATTTGGCGCAGCCGGCCGGCCCTACCATTCGACTAGCTCGGCGCCGATGGCCTGGACGACGGCCTCACCCTTCGCCAACGTCTCCCGGTACTCCGCTTCTGGATCGGAGTCGGCCACGACCGCGCCGCCGACTTGCAGGTACATGCGCCCCTCGCGGACGACGAGCGTGCGAATCGCAATGCTGGTGTCCATGTCACCCGTGAAGCTGAGATAGCCGATGGCGCCGCAGTAGACGCCGCGCCGTACCGCCTCCAGCTCCTCGATGATCGCCATGGCCCTGATCTTCGGACAACCCGTGACCGATCCACCCGGAAAGCACGCCCGGAGCAGGTCCACCGCCGTCAGCTCCGGGCGCACCGTTCCCCGCACGGTACTCACGAGGTGCCATACACTCGCGTATCCTTCCAGCTCGAACAGTTCCGGCACCTGAATTGTCCCCACTTGGCAGACCTTCCCGAGGTCGTTCCGCAGCAGGTCCACGATCATCAGGTTTTCAGCGCGATCTTTCCCGCTGTGTGCCAGTTGCCGAGCCAAGGAGCGATCTTGGCTCGTGGTCGCACCGCGTGGCCGGGTGCCCTTGATCGGCCGCGTCTCGACCTGATGCCTCTCGCAGCGCAGGAATCGCTCCGGCGAGGCGCTGAGGACCGTGCAGTCGTCGAGGGCCAGGTAGGCGCCATACGGCACCGGCGAGGCCGCGCGCAGGCGCTCGTACAACGGCCAGGTACTCCCAGTCCATTCTCCCTCCAGCCGCTGCGAGAGATTGACCTGATAAATGTCACCCGCCGCGATGTACTCCTTGGCGCGCTGCACCTGTGCGAGGTAGGCACTGCGTCCGACATTGGAGCGCAGCCGGACGCTGGCCACGGCGCCGTTGGTGGGTGGCGGTGGCCGGCTCCGCTCCAGGGAGGCTTGCAGTTCGCGCCACCGCGCGCGGGCCGCCGCTGTGTTCCCGTGCGGCAACCCGGTACTGATGAGCCACCGCTGCCCGGTCAAGTAATCGGCGGCGAGTACCCAATCGTAGAACCCCACGTGGAGGTCGGGGACACCCTCGTCCCTGGCGCTGGCCGGCCAGCGTTCGAACAGCCGCCCGAGGTCGTACCCGAAGTAACCGATGGCGCCGCCGAGTAGTGGCGGCAACCCCGGCTGTCGCGGGACGGCGTAGCGTCGCAGCAGTCGTTCGAGCAAGCGGGAAAGGTCAATGGCGACCGACACCGTGCCGTCCGGCCCGGCCAGTTCGCTGCGCCGGCCACGACTGCGTAAGACGAGGAACGGATCGGCGCTGACATACGAGTAGCGGCTGGTGGCAGTAGCTCCGGAGCTGTGGTCCAGCAGCACGAGTTGTCGCCGGTCGAGGAGGCGGGCCGCTGCTTGCACGGGGCTGAGTGCTACCGGCCCGACAACCGGCGTAACCTCACCCGGCCGAGACGCCAAGCCGATACTTGCCAGCAGTTGGTCCAGCTCATCGTCCGGGGCAGCGCCATTGCTGACGACTGGCGTTGTCGGCCCGACGCCGGTCACTCCGCCGTGCGGCCGGCGCGTGTGTACAGGGGATGTAACCACCGCGAGTCCGCCTCCTGGCGGGCAGTATGTCATACCCGCCGCCGCTGCGGAGCACGTGGGACACACGCGCCACCGGCCGCCTGAAGGGGGTCCGCTGTGCGGAGGGCCGGGCCGTAGTATAGGTAGGCACAGCTTGACGAGCACAGCCAGGCTTCATGAGCAGCCATACCCGGGCAGTGGCGCTGCTACGAGCCCAAGCGGCGCGCGAGGTCTACGAAGTCGCCGGCCTGCACGTCAATCCACGGCTCTGGCGCGGCATCCACTTGCTGGCCCGGACCGAACTCTTGCGGCCGCGGCACGAACGCAGTCCGCATCCCGACGGCACGGGCGGCCCGCAAATCGCCCTTGTGTGCCGCCACCATTATCACCCGTTCCGGCGGCAGTCCCAGCAACGCGGCCGCGCCCTTATAGACCGCCGCGTCGGGCTTATAGTGCCTGAATAGCTCCGCCGACAAGATGCAATCCCAGGGTAAGCCTGCATGCTTCGCCATATTGGTGAGCAGCGCGACGTCGCCGTTGGAGAGCGTGGCGATAGTGTAGCGCGCCTTGAGGCGGTGCAGGCCGGGCACTGCGTCCGGCCAGGGCCGGAGTCGGTGCCACGCTCGATTGAAGTACTCTTTTTCGTCTGCACTCAAGCCACCAATCCGAAACTCGATCAGCAGCTGGTCGAGGATCAGGCGATGCAAGTCGTCAATGTGGGTCCACGGCAGATCGCCTCGCCGGACGCGATCCATTGCCGGGCCGTAGCCGGCCCGCCAGGCCATGGCAAACTTGGCCCAGTCCACGTGCGTGATGCCCTTGGCCGCGGCGAGCCGTGTCCCTTCGTGGATGATGGAGGTGCGCCAGTCCACGACGGTACCGAAGACATCGAACGTGAGTGCGTGGGCCGAGACCCAATCCATTGAGACGACTCCTTACCGAGTGGAAGCGGGTAGGTGTGCTCACCTACCCACAACTCCCTCCCTGAAGGAAAAGGGCTGCCGGGCGCCGCGCTGACTCCCATTTCCTGGAGGGAAGGGGCCGGGGGTTAGGTCCAACCCGCCTCCTGCCGCAGGCCATCGGGCGCGCTACTGCCGCGCAAGCTGCGCCAAGCGCGCCTCCACCTTGGCGAGGCGGTCGCGCTGCTCCTGTAAGCGGCCACGCTCGCGCTCGACGACGGCCGCCGGCGCCTTCTCCACAAAACCGGTCCGGGCAAGCAGCGCCTCCAAGCGTGCGACCTGCTGCTGCGCCTCCGCCTGTTCGGCTTCCAGCCGCTTGCGGTTCTCCGCAGCGTCTGCCGCCGCGTCGGGCGAGAGCCAGATTTCGGTGCCACCGGCGCGCGCCGACAGCGCGTGTACCGGCTTCTCCGTGAGCGTCTCCACGATCCGCAGCGGCCGCACGCGGGCCAGCACCTCGATCTGTGGTGCCAGCGCGCGCAGCGTTGCCGTGTGCCCATGGCCGGCGATAGTCGCCGGGATCCACCGCCCGGCGCCTAGCTGCGCCTCTGCGCGCACGTTGCGGATCGTGCGTACCACCTCGATCATCGCGGCCACCCCGGCCTCGACCCCTGGATCACGCTTGCCGGGCTGCGGCCACGATGCCACCATCAGGGCCGGCGCCGGCCGCCGGTCGCCGTGTAGCTGCGACCACACCTCCTCCGTGACAAACGGCATGATCGGATGGAGCAGCCGTAGGCTGGCGTCGAGCACGTAACGCAACACCGCCTGCGCCGTTTCGCGCGGCGCGATGCTCGTTGTGCCGTTGCGGGCCACGTCTTGCCACGGTCCTTGTCCGCCGGCATAGAGCGAGAGCTTTGATAGCTCGATGTACCAATCGCAGAATTCGCCCCACAGGAAGTCCTCCAGCGTGCGGCCGGCCTCACCGAACTGGTACGCCTCCATCTGCCTGGTCACTTCCGCGATGGTCGCGTGACAGCGCGAGAGAATCCACCGCTCTGCCAACCCCAGATTGGTCCAGCCGCCGTCGGCGCTCGCGCTGCCGTCGTCGCTGCGATCACGGGCGAGCACGACAAAGCGGGCGGCATTCCACAGTTTGTTGGCGAAGTTCCGCGCGTTGGCGATCTTCGGTAGCGAAAGGCGCACGTCCTGCCCCGGCGTGCTGCCGGTCACAATCCAGTAGCGCAGGGCGTCGGCGCCGTACTCCTCGATCACGTCGAGCGGATCGTCGCCGGGCTGCGGGTTAGACTTGCTGATCTTCGATCCGTCCTGGTGGCGGATGATGCCGTGCATGTACACGTGATGGAAGGGCGGTTCACCCATGAACTCGATCCCGGTCATAATCATCCGCGCCACCCACAGGAAGATGATCTCGTAGCCCGTCTCCAGCACGTCGGTAGGATAGAAATAGGCCAGGTCCTCCGTCCGGTCGGGCCAGCCTAGCGTCGAGAACGGCCACAGCGCCGAGCTGAACCAGGTATCGAGCACGTCCGGGTCCTGTTCCAGCGCGCCACCGCACGTCGGACACTGCTCCGGGTCACCGGCGCCCGGCTGCGGCACGACCGGGTCCGGGCACTGCTGGCAGTACCAGACCGGGATGCGGTGTCCCCACCACAGCTGGCGCGAAATCTCCCAATCGTGGACGTTCTCCATCCAGTTCAGGTAAATCCGCTCGAAGTGCTGCGGCACGAATTTGATCCGCCCGTCCTTGACCGCCTGAATGGCGGGCTGGGCAAGTACCGTTTGCTTCACGAACCACTGCTCGGAGATCCGCGGCTCGACCACCGTACTGCACCGATCACAGGTGCCGACCGCGTGCGTGTGCGTAGCCACGTTGCGTACCCGCTGCTCGGCTTCGAGATCACGGAGCAGCGCCGCGCGGGCCGCGTACCGGCCCATTCCGGCGTAGGGGCCGGCCTCGTCGTTGAGTGTGGCATCGTCGTTCATGATGCTGACGGTCGGCAGGTCGTGGCGTTGCCCCATCTCGTAGTCGTTGGGATCGTGGCCGGGTGTGACCTTCACCGCGCCGGTGCCGAACGCAGCCTCCACCGCCGCGTCGGCGATGATGGGGATGCGCCGGCCGAGCGCTGGCAGGATGGCCTGGCGACCGATGAGGGCGCGATAGCGTTCGTCGTCCGGATGCACCGCGATGGCCGTATCGCCGAGGATCGTCTCCGGGCGGGTCGTGGCCACCTCGATGTGTCCACCGCCCTCGAGGTCGTAGCGCACCGTCCACAGCTTGCCTGCCGTCTCCTCATGCACCACTTCCAGGTTGGAGATCACGGTGCCGCACCTTGGACACCAGTTCACCAGGTACGGGCCGCGGTAGATCAGTCCCTTGTGGTAAAGACGCACGAAGGCCTCGCGCACCGCACGCGAGAGCTGGTCGTCGAGCGTGAACCGCAGCCGTGACCAATCACACGAGGTGCCGAGCTTGCGAAACTGAAGCTCGATGGTGTTGCCGTGATGCTCGCGCCACTCCCACACGCGCTCGACAAAGGCCTCACGCCCCACCTCTTGGCGCGACCGGCCCTCCTTTTCCAGCTCCCGCTCCACCACGTTCTGCGTCGCGATCCCGGCGTGATCCGTGCCGGGCAAGTAGAGCGTGTTGTCGCCCATCATACGCCGCCAGCGGGTCATCACGTCCTCGAAGGCGATCATCATGGCGTGGCCGTGATGCAGTACCCCGGTGATGTTGGGCGGCGGCATCATCAGCGTCCACGGCCGGCGTGTCCAATCCGCGCGCGGCGTGAAGTGACCGTCATCGAGCCACTGTCGATAGACGCGGTCCTCAGTGAGACGATGATCGTAGGCGCGGCTCATCACCGCCTCGCAGCCCTCCTGTGCCGCCTGTTGCGTCGTGGTCATCTGCACCTCCTTATCGGCCCCCCTACCGTCCATCCGCACCGCAGGGGGACGGTAGGTTCTCTCCCCTGTCGCAACGGCGGATGGTGAGGGTGGGGCCACAGCTCCTTAAAACAAAAGCGCCATATTCGCCGCGGGGCATGTGCCCGCGGGACGAACATGGCGTGTCGTGGTACCACCCGGGTTCAGCCCGACTACCAGCCCTAGCCGTCATTCCCGCGAAAGCGGGAAGCCACCCCGATCCCTTCCCTCCAGGGAAGGATGGTCATTGTGACGACCGGTACCACCTTCCCTTCAGGGAGAGGATTGGGGGTAGGTACGTGCTACCCCGCAGTCGGACTCTCAATTACAGCGCTAACGGGCTTACCCGAAGAGACTTATTGGCGCTCTCCACCGGCTACCGCCGGTGATGTGTGGTCCGCGCTCTCGGCCTCTCAACTCCCAAGCGACCTTCGGCTACCGCTCCCGGAGATGGCTTGCAGCCGGTGACCATCTCTCTCTGCGCGGTGCAGGCGTAGCCTACTCCTCTTGTTCGCTGCTGTTGTACCTATGAAGTTGTCCTCTTCACGAGTATAGGTGGCCGGCATGAGGCTGTCAACGACCGTTCCGGCGGTCATACCGTACAAAACCCACGATCAATACAAGGACGGACAAGGACGGACTGCTAAACAGCATCCACCCATGGGGGAGCAGGGATTGCTAAAGGGCAACAAGGATATAGTATATAGTATGCGACACAGTGGGTGACGGGGTCGCTTGCCCGTCCTGAACGGGGAGGAGGGGATACTATCCCGGACGCCGCCGCTACTTTGCTTTCTTGCAGAACGGTAGCCCGGTGCGCTCATTCTCCATGATGACGTACCCGGCCGGCACGTCATCGAGGGTCGCCCCCGGCCGGGGCTGCTTGGCGAAATAGTAGATGCGCTGCTCCCGTCCGTTCTGGAGCACAACGTCCTTGTAATGGAGGTGGTAGGTCTGTCCCTTGCTGTTGGTGTGCGTGTACGCCACGATTCCTCTCCTCACCTGTCCATCGGATCGGATACTTGATGCTTGCTTACCCTGGCAGCCGCTAGCGGCACTTCCAGAGGACTCCCCAGTATAGCGGAGCCGGCCGGCGAGAAAAGGTATCATATACTGGAGTGTGGGGTGCGATTTATAGAGGAGTGGGCAACAATGAGCGCCGCTACGTACTGTTCTCGCTGTCGCATCGGCCGCCTCGATGATGAAGGCGTCTGTCCGCTCTGTGGCGGCATTGGCGCGCACGTCGGGCGGCGGAAACGCTGGGCCTTCGCCGTGGGGCAGTTGTTGGGCAACCTCAACGTCGGCCTTGTTGTGCTGGGCCTGTTCCTGGCCTGCACGGCCCTCTTCATCTGGGTCGTCTCCTCTTGGCCTGGCCTCGCCACACCCGAGGGTGCCCAAGTCCCCGCTGGCGTGAGCGAGCTATTGGCCAAGTCGCGCTCCGATCCTGGCGGCCTCCTGCTGGAGTTGATCTGGCGTGCCTTGGCGCAAGCGACCGTCGTCACGGCCATCATTATCGCCGTAGGCTACATGCTGTGGAAGCGTCAGCAGCGCCAGGCCAAAGCCGCCAGCGTCAGCAACGACGACCAAGGCTGACGCTGGCACGTCCCGCGACTATCTCTCATGGGGAGAGGGAGTGGCAGCCGGCTATGGCGCAGACGCCCCTTCCCTCCAGGGAAGGGGCCGGGGGTAGGTCCAATGCTGGCCCTCATTCCAAGCCGATGAAGTAGTGATAGTGCGGCTGTCCCCCCGGGGTGACCTCGATCTCGGCCAGCGGTAGCCACTCCTCCAGTTGGGCAACCAGTGTATCGGTGGTGTCCGGCTCCGCGTCTGCACCGGGGTACACGCTGACTACCTCGTAGTCATCGGTCTCCAAGGTGTCGAGCGCACCGCGCAGCGCGGCGATCTGGTCGGCGCCGTGTGCCACCAGCAGGTCGTCAACGAGAGCAATCGCCTCCCCCTCGCGTACCGCCAGGTTGCCGCTCGTCGAGTCCCGGACGGCGTAGGTCAGCTCAATCGTGCAGACGGTCTCCGCCGCCTCGGTCATCGCGGCCGCGTTCTCGTCCGGTGATTCCTCACTATTGAACGCCAGTTGTGCGGCGACGCCTTGTACGACGGTTTTGGTGGGCACAATGGTCACGCTCACGTCGTCGGGAACGAGCTGGGCGACCTGCTCCGCAGCCAGGATTACGTTCTTGTTATTCGGGAGGATGAGCACCTGGGTAGCGTTGGCTGCCGTGCAGGCTGCCAGCAACTCCTCCGTGCTGGGGTTCATGGTCTGCCCACCCCTGACGATCTCGCTCACGCCGAGCGAGCGGAGCACTGCTCCCAGCCCCTCACCGGCAGCGACGGCGACCGTGGCCAGCGGCACCGGCGGCGCAGTCTCGTCCGCCACTTCTGGCTCCGCCGGCCCCTGCGCCTGTCGCGCCTCCCGCTCCAGCACCTGCAGGTCCATGTCCTCGATATGAATGTCCGCGAGCCGCCCGTTTCCGACCATCGCACTGAGCATTTGGCCAGGGTCTTCCGTGTGGCCGTGGACCCGGATGATCTCGCTGTCGCCGACGACCACGGACCAGTCGGCTAACGACTGGATCGTCTGGCGGATGTGGTCCATGTCGAGGTCCCGGCCGGTAATCAGGAACTGGGTGCAGTACCCCCAGCCCTCGCCCTCGGCATCGCCGTCTCCCGCCGTGCCGCCGGCCATGTCGCCGATGGCCGGCATGACCGGAGTGGCTACGTCACCGGGGCTTACCTCGATCCCGTCGGTCTCCGCGAGCAGCATCCCTTCGAGAATGAGCCGGTAGCCCTCACCCCCGGCATCCACCACGCCGGCCTCCGTGAGCACCTGCAATTGGTAGCGCGTCTTCCGCACGGCCTCGGCCGCCGCCGTTGTGGCGTGCCGGAGCGTAGTGACGACATCAGGGGCCTCTGCCGCCGCCTGCTCGGCGGCGCGGCCAACCTCCCGCGCGACCGTGAGCATCGTTCCCTCGACGGGCTGGGCGACGGCGCCATAGGCGGCCTCGGCCGCTTCCGTCAGTGCCCGTGCCATCGTCTGGGCATCGCTCTCCCGGTGTCCCTCCAGCGCCCGCGCCATCCCGGCGATAATCTGCGAGAGGATGACGCCGGAGTTGCCGCGTGCGCCCATCAGCGCGCCACGCGCGGCCTGCTTCCCGATGGCGCCGGCCTCGTCGGCAGCCGGGTCAATCCCGGCCAGCGCAGCCTGCATGGTGAGCAGCATATTGGTGCCGGTGTCGCCATCCGGCACCGGGAACACGTTGAGGTCGTTGACCGCCTCGCGGTGCTGCTCTAGCCGCGCGGTGCCGCCGAGGAGTGCTGCCCGCCAGCGCCGGCCGTCCCAGGTGGTCTGTTGCGCCAACGCCGGCTCCTGTGTTACCATCACCGATACCCTCCATAGTAATCAGGTGGCCTAGCCGCCCGGCGCTGCTCCAGGACTGGAGGTTGCGTTAGCAGGCGGCGTGTCTAGCATTGTCAACTATCGCCAAGGTGGATCATATTATAGTGTCCGACACATCTTGGTGGGGTATTTGGCGGTGAGCGCCGGTGAGGTCAACGAACCGTGAAACGATGTAGCTTCTGCGGCAAGGGGCCGATGGTCGGCCGCAATATCCGCCACAAAGCCAAGGGGAAGTGGACCTATCGCGCCCCCAAGACCCGGCGCGTGTTCCGGCCCAACATCCAGCGCACCACCATCTTTCTGCGCGGTGAGCGGCGGCGCGTCCACATCTGCACCCGCTGTCTCCGCACGCTCAACAAGACGGCCTAGCCGCCGGACGACTCGCTGACCGCCGCTTGCCGTAGCTCCTCCGCGGCTTCCAGCAGGTACTCGTTGATCTTGTCCAACCGCTCGGCAGCCTTGGCAATGCGCTCTTGATCCTCGGTATCAATGGCGCTCGCGTAGTCTGCCACCATCGGCTTCGTTTCGGCGTTAACTTGCTGCAGTAGCTCGCCGGTGCGCGTCAATTCTGGTGGTACCGGCTCCACCGAGGCCATGTCCTGCGCTGCCAACTCCATCATCCTCAGGACAAACGTGGCTTGGGCGCGCCATTCCTGATCGCGCAGCAGGCTCGGCTCCTCCCCGGCCGCGGCCCCCAGGTTGTCCAATACGGCCAGCGCCTGAGCGTACACCCCGGCAGCCGGCGCCACCTTCGCTGCAAAGGCCGCGACCGGGCCACTCGGTAGTGGCGGCGCTTCACGTCTCGTGATCGGCGGCTGCGGCCCGGCCGCCGGGCCACCGGCCGGGCCGCTGGGGCGGAGCGGCGCGCGCTCCGTATCGAACACTGCGCTGTTGGCGGCGATGCCCGGCTCCGGCAAGCTGCGGGGCCGCGCGATAATGGCGAAGACGATGAAGGCTCCAATCACCAGCGCCAGCACCGCACCGACCAGTCCCAGCCCGCCGAGCAGGAATACCCGCCGCATAACCCTCGCCCTCCGCTCCTAATAGTGTACCGGGCGCCGCGGCGTCGGGGTTAGAGATCGTTACATGCGGCATGAGGCCGGAGCGCGATCTTCACGCTCCGGCCTCGACTGAATAGCGGGCTGCGTGTGCTTAGGCGACCTCGCCGATGTAGGCGCCGCGGTAGTCCAGCCAGCCACCGCCGAACTCCCAGCGCACCTTGAAGCTGATCCGGTCGTTCGTGAAGACCTGCCCATCGGTCGGCGCATCTTGGAGCAGCAGCTCCGGCGTCTCCTGGCCGCCGACAAAGCCCAGCTCGATGGTCGGGAGCACCGCCGGATCGGTCAGCAGATACCAGTTGTTCGTGTCGGTGAACTGCGGTACTGCGATCACCTCCAGTTGGTTGTGCAAGGGGTTGACGTCGTTGTCGCTACCGCCTGGCGTCAACGGCGATCCGACGACGATCTTCGCCGTGAAGAGCAGGTCCGGCGGCACCAACAGGAACCGTGGGTGCTGTCCGATGCGCTTGTTGGCCTCGTTCGTCTGCTTCAGCATCGCCAGGATGCCCGCCTGCACGCTGTCGCCGGAGAGTGCGCTCGTGCCGCGATTGGCATGGCTGGTTTGGCCGCTCCCATCGAACACCTTCTTGCCGTCCGCCATCGCCGGGTTGCCGATAATCAACGTGGTGTAGACGTACTCGTTCATCGTGATGCCGGCCGAGACCGCCAGGCGCGTGGGGATCTTCCGCACGGCTTCCAAGTCGTCGTTGAGGGTGGTTTCCCGCGTGACCACGACGAGGTTACCGCGCTTGGCAGGCGTGTAGCTCTCCTTGCGGTCGTCCCACGACAGGTTCTGATACGCCGCGCCCTCGTTGACCGTGGCGAGACTGGCGAAGTCATGCGTCTTCACCCGGTCCTGCGCCTTGAAGTCGCGCACCGACGAGATCGTGCAGAACTGCCGCCACGCCTGCGGCTGACCGGCATAGTCTTGGATGAGCCGCTTGGTCATCGAGTTCAGCACCACCTGATTGAGTGTGCTGGTGGTGACCTCGTTCGCCTCCCGGACCAGCGCCAGTTGCGGCTGATATGCCCCGGATACGAGGCTGTCGCCGGTCGTCTGCACATACGCCTCGCGCAGCGAGGTCCAGCGGGGCACCGCGCTGGTAGCCGCGAGACCCAGCTGCTCCAACTGTGTGCGGTCCTGCTCCGATTCGCGGACGCCGAACAGGCGATCCCACGCCGTCTGGAGCGCCACCAGGCCCCGTGAGGCGCCATCGTGGCCCATCTCCGCGCGGGCGGCCCCGTGCCCACTGACCAAGCCGCGCGGTGCCCCACCGGCCGCAGCGGCATCGTATTGGCGGAGCGCGTCCAGCGCCTCGACCTCTTGGATGATGGCGCTGTCCAGGTCACGGGCAAACGATTCCCGCGTCTGCCAATACGGCCGCCCGCTCCCCGCACTATCCGGTTCCAGGGGCGGCTCGAAGGAGCGGCGGAGCTTCTGGTTGACCGGCTCCGGCAAGCGGGCAGTGGCCAGGCGGTCATAGAGAATCCGGGCACAGGCCAGTTGCTCGGCCGCCTCGCGTACCGCATGATGGTCCTCGTGCCGTTCGGTCGGGGTTCCAGGTTCGGCAACCGCAGTTTGTGTGTTCACTTCACTTCCTCCTCTGCTGTTCGCAGTGTGTTGGTGCGCCGTCTCCGCGGTAGGGAGCAGGAGACGACCGGCCGTGCGGGCGTCCGGCCGCTGCCGCCTCCTGCTCCCCACCGTCGTAGACTCCTCGATGGCCAAGAACTCGCCACCGGCGCCGGCTCGCGTGACAACGTCGCAGCTCTTCAATACCGGCACCGACTCCACGATCTGCACCGTTCGTCCGGCGCGACTTTCGGTGACCAGCGTGCAGAGCGCGTCAATGGACAGTCCGATAACGTTTTTCTCTCCTAGCTCTACGACCTCCTTCACGAGTTGCCAGAGCCAATCGGCGTGCTCCAGCACATGCAGAGAAGCCTCGACCCGCATTGCCTCTCCACCGTTTCCCACCAGCCGAGGGCTACGGAAGACTCCCACGATGTCCCGCACCGAGCGGGCGGGACGCAGGCGATCTTCCAGCGCCGTCGGGTGATCGGCAAAGCAGCGCAGTCCGTCGGCAGCCGCTGCAATATCTTCGAGCGCCCGCTGCGTGAAGACCCGCCCCGACTTGGCCTCGCCGGCCCGAATGAGCACCACGCGGACGTTCCGGCTCTCGGCATCCACGGCGCCGGTGCCGGCGAGGCTTCCCGTCGCCTCGTGGATAGCGACCAGTTCTCCGTCCGTAGCCCGGCCCTGCTCGCCCTTACGCATGTCTATCCTCTCCTCTCCATTCGTTCCGGCGCGGCCTCGCCCAAAAACCGCAGCAATAGCCGCCGGGCTTGCTCCGACTCCAGCCAGCCCCGATCAACCGCGGCGCCCAATGCCGTCGTGAAAGTCGCGGCAGCCCGGCCCAGTTCGACGCTCCGCTCCGTATCACTCAGCTCGTCGAACTCCACGCGGAAGGCTTGATTGATGCGTGGCCCCAGCGCTCCGGCCCGTACCCGTGCTTGAATGGCGCGGCGCACGATGCGGACCAACAGCTGCCGCAGATACTCCTGTCGTCGCTGGAAGCGTTTGAGCGCCGGTAGGCCCATTTCCGCCGCCGTTGCGCGGTTGACGTGCCCTCCTTCTCCGAGGAAGTGCTCCGGCACGCCCGCCCCGGCCGCGATCATCAGCTTGAGTGCCCGCCCGTCGCTGGCTACGTCGTCGGCGCCGATCTGCGGGTTGACCGCCTGCCACTGCTCGGATTCGTTGTGAAACAACACGGTGCCCGGCTCCGGCGGACGGCCCATCTCGGCCTGTTTCCGCTCCAAGTCTGCCCGCGATGCCCCCGCAAGCGTCACGTCGTAGAGAAAGGCCCCTTTGTAGCGGTTGATCCGCACGCGATCCGTGAGCCAATCCTTGTAGCGGCGCAGCCACGGCAATAACGTGGACAGATCCGAGCGGCCCCGCGTCGCGTTGCTGACCTTGTTCACTGCGGCGGCTTCGATCTCGACCGCCGCGATCCACGTTTCGTCCGCCGGCAGCGGCCCCGGCCCGCTGAGGGGCGGCGGGGCGTACCGATAGCGCAAGGGTCGCTCGACGTCTTCCGGGTCAGTTTCGATCTCAGTGACGTAGAGCGGATCGAGCTGCCGCACCACCGTCCGGCCGGTCAGGGGATCAACGAAGAACCGCACGAATTGCTCGCCAAAGAGCGCCAGCTCCGTGAGCAGCGCATAGATCCGCTCGTCCATGCGGTTGTCTGCGTCCTGCCAGAAGTCGTCAATGATCCGTTGGACACGATGGTCCTCGGCGACAACCCGCACCCCACCGCCCAGCACAAAGTTCGTGCCCACCTCGATGACGGCGTGGGCCAGCGGGTTGGTGAGATACGCTTCGTAGACCTCCAACAGGAGCGCGCGACGGTCAGCCGGTGGGAGGTCCCGATCGGTCTGCGGACTGAGCAGCGTTCGGTAGCCGCGATCCTCGGCCGTGTGGGCAGTCGCTTCCTGCACGGGTGTCGGTCCATCGTGCTGTCCCGCGTGCGGCTCATCGGGGTCAGCCGATTGCTGCGTGCGCGGCTTCGCCGAGCCACCGAATGGCCACCACCACCTGCTCGTGGCCACCGGGTCCTGTTGCTCGGTGGCCTGCTCCCTCGCCGGTTCCGTCGCTGATGTCATGTGCCTGTCTCCCGTTCCCAACCCGTCGTCACTGCGCCGGCGGGTGCTGTTCAGTGGCTCATATACGGGAGGGAGACGGGGAAACAACGGCCGCACCGACGGTAGCTAGTAATTCAGCGAAACGGAGGGAACCTACCCGTCCCCCCGCTGCAGCGGGGGGACCATAGGGGGGCTACATCCCACTACCCGATCAAGTTGGCAACCTTCATCAGGGCAGGGGGTTGGGTCCAACGGGAAGTGCTATGATTCAAGGAGATGCATAGCCCCGAAACGGCGCTGGCTCGGCCCAGCCACCGCAGAGCCACCGAGCCGCTAGCTCAATTGGCAGAGCACCGGCCTTTTAAGCCGTAGGTTCTGGGTTCGATTCCCAGGCGGCTCACCACTTTTCCAACCGCGAGATTTGGCGACCTGTTAGTTAACGCAAGACCCCGAGGGAGCCTCCCTTCGGGGTCTTGCCGTATCTAGTGCTTTTTCAATCACTTGCCCCCCCACCGGAATTTCCGTTACGGAATCACCAGGGACTCAATATGGAGGGCGGAACTCCCGCTCAGGCCTTCCGGGATGGACTGCCCAATGACTCCAAAGGAGGCAACAACAAGGCTGCTCAAATACTTACCCCTGGCGGGTTCATTGTTAGGTCATTACCGTCGCTGGACGCGTTCAGCAGTCCAGTGCCAATCGCCCGTTTCGGACTATACATTGTGATCCTATCAACACTGTCGCGTTTGGACATGACAGATCAGTGTTCAGAGTTGATTCATTTTCTCCACCCATGTATCTGTTTTCTCCCAAAGCCACGAACAGCATCCCTGCCTTACATTCATCTACGTTCACAAGCCCTGTTGGCGATTGGATGCAAGGATTAACTCCCACCCCGATGTGACTTATGCGGTCACTGTCGCCGGAGTGTGTGCCAAGAAAATCTATAAAGGATTTCGGGCTGGTCGCCGCCGAAATGTCTGAGATACGACCGTCAACAAAGGTGATAGTGAGATCACGTATGTTCCTCCATCGTTCAAAACAGATGGAGCCCTGAACGGTGGTTTCCGGCACGGTAAACGATATCGCACCGAATGGCAGGTTTAGGACGAGACTGCCACGGAGGAGACTATCGGTCTCGAACACTGGCCTGTTGCCAAGTTCACACTCCAGACGACTGCCATTGCAAGTTCTAATGTCCAGTACGCTTCCAGTCTCTATGATCCGCTTGACGCTTTGCACGCGCTTATCTATTTCATGTATATCCACGTTTATGGCGCTCTCGATTGTCTTGCAAATCTCCCTCCGCGAAAGCAGGGAATCTTCCTGTCGTACCGCGTCCGGATGCGCGATCAAGCAATAGGGGACGTGTCTGGATTCTTGTTGGTTTACCAGCACTCTTATAGCCTCGTTCCATGCTTTCAATCGCTCGGTAGTACAAGTTGCGGTCAATGGATGCCGGGGCCGCTGGACAACGATAACGGCATCAACCCTGCTGGCAATGTCTGATAGAAAGGGGGACGGACGTCGCAGCCACTCAAGAGGCAACGTCCGAATTCGTTCCACCTCGTGAGCAATCGAAGTTACGTTGAGACACGGTACGGCCTCAGCTCTCTCTACTGCGAGAGATACGGCTTCGATACAATCCCACATGGCAATGTCGCCTCGGATTTCAACGAACTGCGATGGCTGGATACCCAGACCAGCAGTGGCCAGATCCGCTAGCTTCTTATAGAGCGATTGCGACACTATTTCCTCTCTTCGACGTGGCGAGCGCGTTCTCACATTGAAGCTTGAAGCCAGCCCTTACGCTTGCCTGCTTCAAATCCACGGGGACGAGGCCCAGGCCCATTCGTGGAATGTCACGCAACCTCCACTTCATAGCAGTTGAGTGTTCCCAGGGTCAAGTAGAGGATGTTGACGCCCCACTCTTCGATGCAGCGTTAGTCGTGGCGGCAGGTGTTTCAGAGGTGGGTGTTAGGGCGAGACTACTGCTCGCTCCAAGAGGTGCGCCTGCTCTAGCTAGTAGTGTGCGAGCTCCGTGCCACCCCTACAAGGAGCACGCGGTCACCACCATTGTGAATAGCGGCCGTAACGACGACCCGAATAGCCTGCCTGGGTCAGGGCCCCCATTCACTCCGGACGGTTGATGAGGAAGGTGGCGGCGTCATCGAAATACTGATCCATGGCTGCCCGGGCCTCGGCCGGTAGGTCTACTTGGTCCAGCGCTGCCGTCATGTTGCGTACCCAGGCATCGCGGACCGCGCGGGTGATGGGAAACGGCAGATGGCGGGCACGGAGCCGGGGATGGCCCCGCACCCGCGAGTAGGTGGGATGACCGCCGAAGAGCTGAATGAGAAAGAGCGTCAGGTGGCGCTTGGCCGGACCGAGATCGTCGGGATAGAGCGGGCGCAGCAGCGGATCGTGCTCGACACCCGCGTAGAACAACTCCACGATCCGCTCGAACGTCGCGTCGCCACCAACCGCTGCATAGAGTGTCATCGGCGCTTCCCGGTCGCTGGCAAGGATGCTACACCCAACGGGAGGCGGCAAGCGGCACGCTTTTACCACCCACGAACGTTGCACACCACCGCAGCCGCGCACGGCGAGCCGGCGGCGCGCGTAGTAAGATTGCGAGGCAGCCTTGCCGTTACACGTGGAGGGACGATGCTTGACCGATTGATCGCGTTGGCTGAGGAATTGAACGCTCTGCAATTCGGCGACTTTCTGCTATCGGATGGACAGCGAACAAGTTACTATTTCGACGGCCGGCGGCTGAGCCTGCATCCCGAAGGCGCTCATCTGATTGGCAAGGAAATGCTGACGTTGTTGGCGAATACGGGCGTTGCCGCGGTCGGTGGTCCGACGATGGGCGCCGATCCCATCGTGACGGCCGTCGCCATAGCATCTTGGCAGGCCGGCTGCCCGTTGCCGGCGTTCATCGTCCGCAAGGAGGCCAAGGACTACGGCATGGGACAGATGCTTGAGGGTCCATTGCCGGAGACTGGTTCGGAGGTGGCGATCTTGGACGATACCTGCAACACGGGTGAGGCGGTACTGCACAGCATTGACGCGGTAGAGCGTGCTGGCCTACGCGTTGCCATGGTGGCCGTCTTGATGGATCGTCAGAGTGGTGGGAGCGCAGAAGTCCGACGGCGTGGCTATCGCTTTGAGTCCTTGTTGACTCTTGATGCCCAGGGCCGGATGTCATCAGCGCGGTGAGTTTCCGTCAGAGTCATCGTCGTCTCGTGTGGCGGAGGCGCAGCCCGGATCAATTAGGTAGCCAGAGGGGAGGATTACCGATGGCAACGACCACGCTGCTGACGGCCGAGGAATTCCTTGCCTTTCCCGAGTCCCTGTACAAGCCGGAGCTAGTTCAAGGAGAGGTCGTAGAGATGGCGCCCGTCGGTGGGTATCACAGTAATACTCAGCTTGCGCTAGGTATGTACCTGCGCCTCCATACTCAACGGCGCGCACAAGGCCATGTCGGCGTGGAGTTAGGATTCATCCTGACTACTGACCCGGATACCGTGCGAGCGCCCGACGTGTCGTTCATCTCCGCGGAGCAGCTACGCACCACGCCCTTGAGCGCCGGCTTCTACCCCGGCTATCCCGACATCGCCGCAGAAGTGGTCTCGCCGGGCGATGCGGTGACCCAGCTTGATGCGAAGGTGCAAGATTACCTGGATGCCGGCACCCGCCTGGTGTGGGTGGTCAACCCCGACACGCGCAGCGTAACGGTGTATTCCCCCGACGGGCAGATACGGATACTCGGTGCCGACGACGTGCTCACCGGGGGCGCGGTGCTCCCCGCCCTTGAGATACCCGTGAGCGACCTCTTCCTGGGGCAAGACGGATAGCTCCGCGCTACCCGGGGCGTCTCACCACAGCGCCCGCGCAACCACTTCGTAGGCCATGCGTTCTATTATTTAGCCGACTGCCACACATCCGGGGCGGCAGGGGTTGAGGATGGCAATGGACGCAGACGCTGGACATGCCGGCCGGCCGGCTGGCAATGGTGACGGAGCCTCCGTACAGGAGCTATTCGACGCGATCAGCGCCAACGATGTAGACCGGGCGACTGCCCTCCTCGCGGCCGACCCGGCCTTGGCAAATGCCCGTACCGACGAGGGGCAGGTGCCGTTGATCGCGGCCGCCGAGCGGGGGCTGACGGACGTGGCGCGTGCCTTGCTTGCTGCCGGCGCCGATCCCACTGCGACCGATGGCTTTTGGACCCCGCTCTATGCGGCCGCCCACACCGGTCCCTACAAGCGCAAGCCGGCGCTCGCCGTCGCCGACCTAGTGCTGGCGCATGGCGCCCCCGATGACATTTTCAACGCTTCGGCGCTCGGTCGTGTGCAGCGGGTGACCGAGTTGCTCAGCCGCGATCCCGGTCTGGCCAATGCCCGCGACCGCATCGGCTGCACGCCGCTCTTTGTGGCCGCGTGGACCGGGTATCCGGTCGTTGTCGAACAGCTGCTCCAGGCCGGGGCTGATCCGAACGTGCGAAGTCGCGCCGGGCAAACGCCACTCGATACTTCGGTTACCCACATCTGGGAAGGCGAGCAGATCACCGTTGCCCGTTTACTCCTCGAGTACGGCGCCAGACCGAGCTTTTTCGCGGCCTGCATCGTTGGCAGCTCGGAGCACGTCAAACGGTACCTGGAGGACGACCCGGCGCTGGTCAACCGGCTCTTTGACGAGGGCGGGACCCCCTTGGAGATCGCGGCCGAGGCCGGGCACATGGAAATCGGGACGCTGCTTGTGCAGGCCGGGGCCGAGGTGGACATCTTCTCGGCCGCCAGTCTCGGCCGGCAAGCGCAGGTCGAAACCCTGCTCCGGCACGACCCGGCGCTACTCGACGCCAAGCGTCGCCTGGGCGGCTATCGGCCGCTGCATTGCGCGGCAGAGTGTGGTCACCCGGAGATCGTGCGGCGTCTTATCCAGCGAGGCGCTGATGTGAATGCCCGCAACGCCTGGGGATTTACCCCACTGCACCTCGCCGTGCTGGCCGCCCGCGGCTACCCACCGACGGCCGCCCACTTGGCCATCAGCAATGTCCTCCTCCGGCACGGGGCCGCTGTCAACGCCCGGGACGACTACAACCGCAGCGTACTGGACATGGCTACCATCGGGGCCGCGAAACCGGGGGCAGTGCCCGGCATCGTTGAGGTACTCTCCCGACACGGCGCCGGTTAAGGCTGGAGATGCATACTTACCCCCAACTCCCTCTCTGAAGGGAAGGGGCCGGAGGGTAGGTCCTACCCCCTAATGCCGGCCGAATTCGCGGGCGAGTTGGTCCTGGCTGAGGTGGATCATGGTTGGTCGGCCGTGCGGACAGGTGCGGCCCAGATCACAGGCTTCGAGCTGCCGGATGATCTCCGCCATCTCCGCGGCGGTGAGCATGTCACCGGCCTTCACGGCGCCGTGACACGCCACTGACCAGCGGGTGCGGTCGGCCATCGGCCCGTCACCGTACTCGCGTCCGAGCGCACCGTCTATCACCTCGGCAATGGTACCGGTGTGTGAAACTTGCGCCAGCGTCGCCGGTACTGCCCGGACGAGCCACGATTGGCCCCCAAACGGTTCCAGTCCGAAACCTAGCTCCGCCAGCACCTCCCCATGCTCCTCCAGCCAAGCGTGCTGGGTTGGAGACATGGAGACCACTTCCGGCGCGAGCAGCAATTGCCGGTTGCGCTCCCCGGACGCGACGGGATCGGCCGCCTCGCGCAATAGCTGCTCGTAGAGCACGCGCTCGTGGGCGCTGTGCTGGTCAATGAGATAGAGGCCGGTCCCGCCGACTGCCACGATGTATGTCTTGGCGATCTGGCCCAGCACTTGCAGGCGATCCTGATGGGCCGCCTCATCCGGCAGCAGCGGTGGTTCCTCATCGGCCGTTGCTTCCGTTCGCACGGCCCCGGCCGCCGAGGCGAGCGCCGCCCCAAAGGGTGCGGCTGCACCTTCACCCCCTCTCTGCATGGGGGAGAGGGGGCCGGGGGGTGAGGCACTCCCTCCTCCGGCCGTTGGCACCGGGTCCGGTGACCAGTCTGACCACTGCGGTACCGTCGCGCGGTCCTGGGCAGTCAGCGCCTCGCGGATGGCGCGCTGCACCAACCCGTAGACGAGGCGCTCGTTACGCAGCCGCACCTCGGCTTTCGTCGGATGGACGTTGACATCCACGTCCTCGGGCGGCACGTCGAGCCGGATCACCGCTACCGGATGCCGGCCGCCAGGCAGCATCGCCCGGTAGGCCTCAGCGACCGCATGGGCCAGGAACGGGCTACGCACCCAGCGACCATTGACGAGAAACGCCAGGTACTGCCGGTTCGCCCGGTGCTCATCGGGCAGCGCCGTGAAGCCGGACACGGCCCGGCCGCGCTCATCCAGCGCCGGCAACGGGACCAACCGGCCGGCGACCTCCGGTCCGTATACGGCAGCAATCGCGTCGAGCAAGTCGCCGGTGCCGGGCGCCTGGAGCGCGTCGCGCCCGTTGTTCGTCAGCGACAGGGCGACGTCGGGGCGGACGAGCGCGAGCGCGCCGAGTGCGGTAATGATGTGCCGGGCCTCGGTCGTCGGCGACTTCTGGAAGGCGGCCCGCGCTGGGACGTTATAGAACAAGTTACGCACGGTGATCGTAGTGCCCGCCGGCCCGCCGGTCGCGCCTTGGTCGGTGATTTCGCCGCCCACCATGCGGAGACGAGCGCCCGTCGCGGCGGCCGGCGGTCGGCTCAATATCTCCAGGTGGCTAACCGCGCCAATGCTCGCCAGTGCCTCCCCGCGGAAGCCGAGCGTGGCCACGTGGACGAGGTCGTCCGCCGTTGCCAGCTTGCTCGTGGCATGGCGCGTGACGGCCAGCTCCAGCTCGTCGGCCGGAATACCGCCACCATCGTCGGTCACACGGATCGCGCCCAGCCCGCCGCGCTGGATGGCTACACGCACGCTGGTCGCGCCGGCATCGAAGGCATTTTCGACCAACTCCTTGACGACCGATGCCGGACGCTCGACCACCTCACCGGCGGCAATGTAGCGCACGACCTCTGGCGACAATTGACGAATCGGCATGATGACTCCGCTCGTTGGCTCCGGCGAGTGGCGCGTTCTCGGCGTTAACCGGCAGGCTTGGTCCTACCCAGAGGATATAACGGGCCAGGAGGCGGCAGGATGCCCAACGACGAAACGAGCTCACACCCCGCGGCAACACCGGAGCAGCCGATCGTCACAATTGAGGGCGAGCGGGTAGCACTCGGTCCACTGCGCCGCGACCTATTGCCCCTCTACCAGCGCTGGATGAATGACCCGGCCGTGGTTCGCACCGTCTGGGCAAGTCTGCGGCCACTGCTGCTGGAAGATGAGCAGCAGTGGTACGACCAGAAGATCGGCGCGACGGACACAGCGCTCTTTCAAGTCTACATCCGCGACGTCTGGCGACCCATCGGCAATGCGGGACTCTTGGAGTTAGACCACCAGCATGGAGTTGCTGAATTCGGCATCATGATCGGCGAAAAGGACTGTTGGGATCAGGGATATGGCACCGAAGCGACCCGCCTGATACTGGATTATGCTTTCAGTGTGCTCGGTCTCCACAACGTCATGCTCTCCGTCTACGACTTCAACCTCCGTGGCATTCGCGCCTATGAAAAGGCCGGCTTCAAGGTCATCGGCCGTCGCCGCCAGGCGCTGCGCCTCGGCCACGAGCGACATGACATGATCTACATGGATGCCCTCGCCACGGAGTTCGAGAGTCCCGTGCTCCAGCGCCTCTACATCGAGGGCCGGCAGTAGACCAAGGATCTATACCAAGTCGCCACATCAGGACTAATCGTCGAAGCGGTCTACTTCCCAAAATCGGCCCCCACCTGCGCAATGGCCTCTCCGGATGGCTCCTTGACGACCGCTGCCGGACGCTCGACGATCTCACCGGCAGCGATGTAGCGCACGACCTCTGGCGACAGTTGGCGGATCGGCATGATGACTCCCGCTCGTTGGCTCCGGTGAGTGGCGCGTTCTCCGCATCAACCGGCATGCTTGACTCTACCTTGAGGATATAACGGATTAGGAGCCGGCAGGATGCCCAACGACGAAACGAGCGCACACCCCGCGGCAACACCGGAGCAGCCGATAGTCACGATTGAGGGCGAGCGGGTCGCGCTCGGCCCATTGCGCCGCGACCTCCTGCCGCTCTATCAACGCTGGATGAATGACCCGGCGGTCGTTCGCACCCTCGGGGCAGACCTGCGACCGCTGCTATTGGAGGATGAGCAGCAGTGGTACGAGCGCAGCGTTGGGGCAACGAACGACGTGGTTTTCCAAATCTACGTCCGCGCTGGCTGGCGACCTATCGGTACGGCAGGAATTAATGAGATGGATCATCAGCATGGAGTCGCTGGATTCGGCATCATGATCGGCGAAAAGGACTGCTGGGATCAGGGGTACGGCACGGAAGCAACCCGCCTAGTGCTCGACTACGCCTTCAATGTGCTCGGCCTCCACAATGTCAGGCTCACCGTCTACGACTTCAATCACCGCGGTGTGCGCGCCTACGAAAAGGCCGGCTTCAAGGTCATCGGCCGTCGCCGCCAGGCACTGCGACTTGGCCACGAGCGACATGACATGATCTACATGGATGCCCTCGCCACCGAGTTCGAGAGTCCCGTGCTCCAGCGCCTCTACATCGAGGGCCGGCAGTAGCTCAAGCAGACATGCCAAGTCGCCACAGCTAGCCTGACCCCTCAAGTGGCCTACTTCCCAAACGAGTGGCGGTGTGGGTCACCCCTGGTTAACCCCTCAGCGGAGCTTGGCGCGCAAGGGCGCAACGAGGTCGCGTAGCCAGTGGCGCAGCCGCACGTGTGGCGGCAGCACGTCGAGGGATAGGACCGGCACCCAGTCATCAGGAGTGCCAAGGGCCGGGAGCACATGACCACCGACCCGCAGGCGTAGCCGGAGGTGGTACGTGCCGGGGGACAATGCTGCGGGTAGGCGCAGCGTGTGCCGGTCGAAGACCGGGTCGGCCGAGCGCCAGTACCCGGTCGGGGTCGCCCAAGCCAGCGGGCGTCGCTCCCAGCGTCCGACTTGCTTCCCGCTACGATCCACCAGCGACCACTCCACGAAGTGATCATCGCGGTAGGGGCTCTTGGCACGCCACGCTACTTCCAGCGTCAGTACGTCGCCGGGTGCATACGGCCCCGGGGTGAGGATGCGAATACCCTCCAGCAAGAAATGGTCCCAGTCGTCAGCGATGGTCACCCGCACGGGCTGCAAGACGGTAGCCGGCCCTAGCGGACGGGGTTTCGGTGGCATCGTGATATCGAGCAACCCAATAGCAACCGCCCCGGACACGGGATCGCCAGGCCAGGAAGGAGCAAGCGGCTGCAAGTTTGCCCCGTCGTAAACAACAAGCTGCACCTCATACGTTCCCGGTGCGAGGCCAATCGGCAGCCAGAGGCCCTGGCGGATCTCGACCTCTTGGTCGGGTGCCCAGCCGCTCGTCGGCTCTCCGGCCAGCGGAGCCGTGCGGAGATCGAAGTCCTTGGCGATCCGCTGGCCGTCCCAGCCGACCAGGCGCAACGACGCGCGGTAGTCGCGGTCCAACTCCTGCCGGGCGCGAAACCGCAGGATGAACGGTGCCACGTCGCCGCTGACGATCTCGTCTACTTCCATCAGACCGCCCGTCAGTTCGATGGCCGCACCGAACTGAGCCGGCCGCAGCGGCGCCTCCAACTTGCGCGGATGCAGCTTGAAGACACTCAGCTCGGCGGTGTCGAAGGCCTGCCGGGTCCCCTGCCACGCATGGGTCAGTAGCCAGCGCTCGACCAGCCGCTGTGGGTCGCTCTGCGCCAGCCCCGACAGGACGAGCCAGATCCGTTCGTGCGGCGCGGCGAGGTCCGCGAGGACGGTCTCGACAGTCTCCTCATCCACTGCCGGCGGAGCCGTCGTCGGCAGCACATGATGAAAGATCTCTCCACGGAAGTAATAATCGTAGTACCAGGCCTGCCACGGTCCCGTGAGCAGCACCACGTCCACGTCGCCGTGGCGTTCCAGCGCTGCAATGTGTGTGGTGATCGCACTGTAGTCGGCGCGAGTATAGCCGGTGTAATACGTGGCACTGAAGGCAGCTAGTCCGACGCCGAGGGGAACGATTCCCAGCGCCGCACCGCGCCGCCCACACCGTCGGTGCAGTAGCATCACGCCTCGCGCTGCCAATAGCATGGCAAAGGGCAGTGCGGTCAGCATGTAACGGGGACTGAAGGGCTTGTCAATAACCAGCACTGCACCGGCGCCAACCAGCGTGACGGTCAGCCCGATCGCAAGCAGGGCCACTGCGCCGGGACGGTCCGCCGGCTGCGGCCGCAGCCCCAGCACCACGAGCACCAGCCAGACGGCAGTAATGGCCATGGCCCAGGGCCAGGCGACAACGGGGCCGACGGCGAGCGCCAGAGCTGCCGTGCGCGCAGCGTCCGGGACCGTCGCCCCGGTCAGGTGCGCGGCCGAGGCGGCCGGCAGACTTGCTACTACTCCCGGCGCCGCCAGTACCCACGGCAACGGACCGAGCAACGCGAGGAGGCAGCCGAGGGTAGCCGCACGCCACGGGAGCATGATCCGGCGCCAGCGTGCCAGCAGCAGCCACACCGCCAGTGTCAGCGGGACGGCGAGTGCTAACGCATGGGTGTACAGCGCCAGCCAGCTCACCAGGACGAACAGCGCCCAGCGCAGCACGGACGGACGCTCCAAGGCCCGCCACCAGAGCCAGAGGCTCAGGGCGACGAGCGTCGTGAGCGGAGCATACATCCGTATTTCCCGCCCGTAGAACACCAGCAGCGGCGTGGCGGCAGCGAGGAGCGCGGCGTAGCGTCCGACCGACTGTCCACCGGCACGCCGGGCCAATGCAGCGACGAGCGGGACCAGCAGCGTGCCGACGAGCGCCGAGAATGCGCGCGTGAGCGCTTCGGCGGTGCGAGCGTCTACCAGGTCACGGAACAGGCTTTGCCAAGCGCCGAGCACCAGATAGAACAGGGGCGGGTGCTCGAACGGCGCTTGCGCGACCCTGGCGATGAGGGCGGCCGGTGACAAGGCGGCATATCGGACACTGACGATCTCGTCGAACTCCAGGTCGCCGAGACCCGGCAGGTTCCACAACCGCAGCACGAGGGCGGCCAGGGTCAGCAGGACGATGACCGGATCAGGATGCCACCGTCGCATAGCAAGTAGTCACTCACGTTCGCAAATGGTCGGGGACGGGTCTGCAAAACCAGCCCTGGCAGTGCATAAAAGACAAGAAGTCAGTAGCATCATTCATGGCGCCCCGGTCATTCCCGCGCAAGCGGGAATCCACGTCCCCCTGCCGCAGCGGGGGGGGCCATAGGGGGGACGTTCCCCGGCCTGCTCCCGTCATTAGCCACTAACCACCGGCTACCGGCCACTGGCCTCACACCCCTGCCGGCACCCGCTCCGCGTCCGCAAGATGGCCCTGCTCCTGATAGCGTGTAAACAGCGCTCCCCAGGCTGAATTGCGCTGCCACGCCTCGAAAACGGCCCGGTCGCGTGCCGGCCAACGATAGTAGTCGTGGTAGGCCTCGGACCCCATGATGAACAGATGCACGAGCGGGGTGCGGAAAAAGAAACGCTGGAGCGCCTTCAGCGGGCTGAACCACAGCAGATCGCCAATGATACTCGCTGCGTTATCGCCTACGGTGAACCCCCAGCCACGCCCCAGTTCCGTGCTCACGTCGTCTCCGACGAGCACGATGCGCCGCACGTCACCACAGCCCAAGCCCTGCTCGTGTGCCAGGCGGATATACGGAATGGACAGCGGATCGAAGCCCATCAGCTTTGCCGCCACGGCGTCTATCGCCACCTGATCCGCCGCGGCGAGTAGCACGTCCTTCTGCCGTGGGCGCATCGTCCGCGGACCAGGCCCATCCCCGGCGGTCGTCCCGTCCATCACGGCGAAGATACCGGGGTGAATCTCCTGCTGGATAGCGAGCAGGTCTACCAGCGTTTCGTGAATCCAGCTATGGGTGTAGTGGCGCTTCGTATTCAGGAGACCGCCAAAGGCATTTTTCATCGCCCCGGTGGTCGTGGTGTAGATATGGCACTTGACCGTCGGGAGATGGACGATGTTCTTCCCGATAAAGTAGTCGGGCACGAAGATGCCCTCCGGGTAGATGTCATGGAGCACACGCATCGGCGTGCGCGGCTCGTAGCGCACCCAGCGCATGTCCTCGCCCTTGAAGTTGTAGCGCACCGGGATACCGTAGTGCTCAAAGATGGGCACGTAGCCGTTGAGGTCCTCACCCTTGAACGCATCGGTAACGACTGTCCGGTTCTGCACGCAGACCTGATGGTCGTAGCCCCGCGCCCGCAACGCCCGGACGGCCCCCTCAAGCTGCCAAGGCGTCGTATTCGCACCCGGAAACGGGAAGTGCCAGGAGATGTTGTCCTTGAGAATGGTCGTCAGGCTCGGTTGTAGGGAGTGCTCCACGCCCGCTAGCTCGATCAGCCGATCCACGTCGTCCAGCACTGCCTCCGGGTGCGTCCGCACCACGGCCACCACCGGCGGGGCTGCCGTCGCCGTCCCATTGCCCAGGTTTGCGCTGCTGCCGTTCGCCGCGTCCAACCTCATCCTCCACGCATCATAGTTATGTCAATTACATTCGCAGTGGTAGCGTCCCTCGCCACCGTCATTCCCGCGAAAGCGGGAATCCATCAACCCCTCTACGCCAACAAGGTGGCAAGTTAGGGCGTACCACCGCCGGCAACCAGGCCCTCCAGCGCCGCTTTGCCGCGGCGGAGCGTGGCGAGGTGCTCATCCACCGAGCGCAAGCCCCCACCCATCGTATTCAGGCTCAGGTGCGTAATACCGATCTCTTGCCAGGCAGCGACCTCGGCACGCCACGAGCCCTCGTTGCCCTGCGCGATGTTCAGCCGCGGCTCGATGCCGATCTCCCCAGGATCGCGGCCCGCTTCCCGGGTTAGAGCCCTGAGCCGCGCGACCGTCGCTCGCCCGGTGTCGTCCGGTTGTAGCTGCGGAAACCACCCGTCTCCAAGCCGCGCGAGACGGCGGAGCACCGGCTCTGCGCCGCCGCCAAACCAGAGCGGGATCGGCCGCTGCACGGGTAAGGGGTTGAGTCCCGCGTTGCGTATCGTGTGCCAGCGCCCCTCGTAAGTCACCAGCTCTTGCGTCCAGAGTGCCCGTAGCACGGCGATCTGCTCCTCGCAGCGGCGGCCGCGGTTGCGGAAGCTCTCGTTCAACGCCTCGTACTCCACGTCGTTCCAGCCGATACCGATGCCCAAGCGCAGCCGGCCCTCCGTTAGCACATCCACCTCGGCGGTTTGCTTTGCGACGAGTGCCGTCTGACGCTGGGGGAGGATGATAATACCGGTAACGAGCTCGAGGCGTGTCGTGATAGCTGCCAGGTAGCCGAAGAGTACGAACGGCTCGTGGAACATATCCTCGTGGGTGTACGCCCCGCGCCAGTCCGCGCGACGACCTTCCGGGTATGCACCGAGCACATGATCGTACACGAGCAGGTGCTCGAAACCGATCCCCTCGACCGCTTGCGTATAGGCGCGGACGGCGCCCGGGTCGGCGCCAATCTCGGTTTGCGGGAAGACCACGCCTAGCTGCATCTTCACCTACCCTTCATACCAGTGCCATGTCGTCGCGGGCAACCGCGCTGATCGCCCGGGCGTCTGCCGCCTACCAGCGCGGCGGCGGCAGGCGGCGAGCAAGGATATGGACGGTCCCCCAATGCTGGCGGGTGTCCTTCAGCCATTGATAGCCCCAACGCTCGTACAGCCGCCGGGCGTAGCGATTGGGCTGGTCAACGCCGATGGTCACGACGCCGTACCCGCGCGAGTACGCCGCCTCTTCCGCCGTTTCCACCAGCGCCCGACCGATGCCTTGGCGCTGATGCGCCGGCCGGACCACGAGATTGCTGATATGCGCCGAGCGCTGGCCACGGACGTTACGGTAGTGGGTGCTGTTCCACTCCAGCGACACCGTGCCGACCGCGTAACCGTCATACTCGGCAACCAGGACGAGCCGCTTCCCTTCGGCAACGCGGCGGAACTGATCGTGTACCGTGTCGCCCGACCAACCGACCGAGCGCCGCACCGCGATCACTGCCTCGGAGTCCCCCCACTCGTAGCGAGCCACCCGCACCAGGAGCGGATTCTCCGTCGCTACTGCCATCTACGTGTACCCTCAGCCTCGTTGTTTGCGTGTTCGGCCGGCCGGCGTGGTCGCGCCAAAGAGCGGCGGCAGGGGTGGTGGGCCGCGCTCACGCCACGTCGTGTACAGCCGATAGGCCAGCCATGCGCCAAAGACCAGAAATGCCAACCCACCGAGCAGGAAGTTGTGCCGCCAGGGACCTAAGACGGCCTCGCCGAGCTGGATCGGGCCGAAGAGTAGCGCCGTATCAATCCGCACCGTTTCGAGCCACAGGCGCACCAAGCCGTAACCTGACAGGTAGACCAGCGTCGCCGTTCCGCGCGGCCACCAGCGGTCGAGCGGCCGCAGATACCAGAGCAAAGCGAACAGGGCCACGTCCCATAGGCACTCGTACAGAAACGTCGGGTGAAACTGTTCTACGCCCGCAAATGCCGCCGGCCGATAGGCAGCATCCACGTACAGCCCCCAGGGGAGCATCGTCGGGCCACCGAACAGCTCCTGGTTGAAGTAGTTCCCCCAGCGGCCGATAGCCTGAGCCAGGATCAGCCCCGGCGCAATAGAGTCGAAGCTAACCTGCCAGGGCAGGCGATAGTAGCGCGACATGATAAAGAGGCCCAGCGCGCCGCCGGCGATAGCGCCGGGCATCCCAATACCCCCCTGCCAAATCTGAAAGGCGCGAACCCAGTTGTCAGTGTAGTGTTCATACGTCGTAATGACGTGGTAGAGGCGTGCCCCGATGATCGCCAGCGGTACCACGACGATGGCCATGGCGCTGGACAGATCATATGAGTAGCCCTTGCGCTCCAGTTCGCGGCCCGTCAGATGCATGGCAACGAAGATGCCCAGCGCAATCAGCAAGGGATACCAGCGCAGCACGAGCGGGCCGATCTGCAACAGCGCGTCACTTGGCGGAGGTGGCATTCTCGGTTATTCCCCTGTCGTGGCTGGAGGGTTGGCGCGTCGAGGCAGTACCCTCCGCACCAGGGAGCATACCACGCCGGACCCGCCGGACGGGCCCGCAGCGGTCCGTCCCCGCGGTGATGGCTCACAGAGGTAGGACGGTCCAAGTCGTAGGGGGGCTGGAGCCTGATCGGCTGAGTGTTGACCCGGCATGGTTGACACGATGGCAGCGGTCCTTCTATTCTTAGTCCCGAGATACCTGCTATGGATGAAACCACGATGTCCACGCCGACGCAGGGGCCTGCTGACACAGATGGCCCGCACAATAGCACCCCTGGCATGGCCGACCCCTGGCGCTACCGCAAGGTCCTGGTGTCCCCGGACCGCGGATCGCTATCGCGCCGTGCCATTGCCTCCTTGGTCATCTTGCTCATCTTGTGGTTAGGAGTGCTGGTTATCTTCAGTCTCCTCGGCGGCACCATCGGACCGCTCGCCTGAGCAGCGGCCCCGGCCGCGCGGCGTGCTCTAGCCTCCCTGTCGTCCTCGCCTTGTCATTCACGCGCACGCGGGAATCCACGTCCCCCCGCCGCAGCGGGGGGACCATAGGGGGGCTATCTATCCCTCGGCCACTGGATTGCGGCGGAAGCCGCAATGACGGCCGAGCGTACAGAAAAAAGAGGCGACCCAATCGTGGGTCGCCTCCTGAAGGCATTAGCCGAAGTGCTGTGGCGTCTACGGGGAGTTTAGTACATGCCCCCCATGCCGCCCATACCGCCCATGCCGCCCATACCACCCATGCCGTCCGGGTCCGGCGCCGGTGGTGCCGGTGGCTCCGGCACGTGGGTCACGAGCGCCTCGGTCGTCAGGATCATGGATGCGATGGAGACCGCATTCTCGATTGCCGACCGCGTGACCTTCGCCGGGTCTGTAATGCCTTGATCCACCATCTCGACGTGCTCCTCGGAGATCACATCGAACCCGTAGTTGCGGTTGTTCTCGTTGACCTGCCGCTCGCGCACCGCGTCCACCAGGACCGATCCGTCCAGCCCGGCATTGTGCGCGATCTGGCGCATCGGCTCTTCGAGGGCGCGACGCAGGATGGCAATACCGGTCGCTTCATCGCCCTCCAGCTTGATGTCGTCCAGCGCGCGTGCCGCGTTGATCAGGATGACGCCCCCGCCGGGGACGATCCCTTCCTCGACCGCCGCGCGCGTGGCCGACAGCGCATCTTCCACGCGGTGCTTCTTCTCCTTCAGCTCCGTCTCGGTCGCCGCCCCAACCTTCACCACCGCCACACCGCCGGACATCTTCGCCAGCCGCTCTTGCAGCTTCTCCCGGTCGTATTCCGAGGTGGTCTCGTCCAGTTGGGTGCGAATCTGCTGCATGCGCCCCTGGATGTCCTCTTGCTTGCCGTGCCCTTCGATGATCGTCGTGTTGTCCTTGTCGGCCACGACCCGACGAGCACGACCCAGGTCATAGAGTTGCACGCTGTCGAGCTTGCGCCCCACTTCCTCGCTGATGACCTGACCGCCGGTGAGCGTTGCAATGTCCTTGAGTAGCTCCTTGCGCCGGTCGCCGTAACCCGGCGCCTTGATGGCCACCACGTTCACAATGCCCCGCAGCTTGTTGACGACCAGCGTTGCCAGCCCCTCGCCTTCCACGTCCTCGGCGATGACGACCAACTCCTTCTTGCCGGTCTGCATCAGCTTCTCCAGCAATGGGACCAGTTCTTGCACCGACGAGAGCTTCTGCTCGGTGATGAGCAGATAGGGGTCCTCCAACTCGGCTCGCATGGTGTCCTGGTTGGTCACGAAGTAGGGGGAGATGTAACCGCGGTCAAACTCCATCCCCTCGACGTAATCAATCTCGAACTGGAGCCCACGCGATTCCTCGACGGTGATGACCCCGTCCTTGCCGACGCGGTCCATCACGTCGGCAATCAGCCGTCCGATCTCTGGATCGTTCGCGGAGATCGCGGCGATGTTGGCAATGTCCTCGCGTCCCTGCACGGCGACGGCCATGTCCCGCACCGCTTGCACGACCGACTCGACCCCGCGCGCCAGTCCCCGCTTCAGGATCATCGGGTTGGCGCCCGCCGCCAGGTTCCGCAGCCCCTCGGTGACGATCGTCTGAGCAATCACCGTTGCCGTCGTGGTCCCGTCACCTGCTACGTCGTTCGTCTTGGTCGCCGCTTCCTTCAGAAGCTGCGCGCCCATGTTCTCGAACGGGTCCTCGAGATCAATCTCCTTCGCCACCGTCACCCCGTCGTGGCTGACCGTAGGGGTGCCGAAGCTCTGGTCCAGCGCCACGTTGCGCCCCTTCGGACCGAGCGTCGTCTTGACCGCCTCCGCCAGCACATCCACCCCCGTTTTCAGGTGACGCCGGGCCTCGACGTCGAATACCAGCTGCTTGGACATCGTGTATCCTCCTCATTCACGCACTGCGCCGAAACACACGAAAAACACTGTTTGGTTGGGCCACGCCCACACCGGGCTGCGGCTCTCTCAGCAGCCCATTGTAGCAGCATTTAGCACTCGTTGCCAGCGAGTGCTAATGCCGGCCCTCTCCCTCACCCATGCTGGCGCACGAGGGAGAGAATACCGTCCCCCTGCCACAGCGAGGGGCCATAGGCTGACAAGGATAGGTTTTTCTGTAGGGGCGCGATTCATCGCGTCCGCGTCCCCGTCATTCCCGCGCCAGCGGTGGGCCGGCACCGCTAGCACTTCCCTTCCCTGCCAGGGGTTAGGTCCAAACCGCCTCCCGCCGAAACACCTACCCCTGTCAGACCATAGGGGGGGCCGGTCCCTACGGCGGCGTGCCACAGGCGCGCAGGACGGTCTCTTGGGTGATGAGGTCGTGCTCCGTGGTGTAGTCAATCGGCTCCTCACCGCGGATCACCCGTGCCAGCTTTGCCAGATCGCGCTCGTAACGCGGGATGTGCGCGACCTCCACGTCTTGCCAGCCGGCCTGGTAGCCGCCCCGTGGCTCCTGGAGACACAGCCGGATGGCCGGTGGTTCGAGCGGCTGGAGCACGATGCTCCCTCGCGTGCCCACCACCTCGAACTGACGCCGGACCATGGGCTGGACTTCCATTGCCGCCGTCTCGACGACCGCCACCGCCCGTTCGTACTCGAAGATGGCCACCGTGTTGTCCGCGAGCGTATCGTCGTACTCGCTGTCGTGCCGCAGGAACGGTGTCACCTTGCTCGGCCGGCCGAGGAGTTCGACCACGCGATCCATGATATGACAGCCCAGCTCCAGCATCATACCCCCCGGATGAAAGGCCAGCCCGGCCCGCCCGCGCAGCGGCATTCCGGGAGTAACCGCCTCCGCCTGCTCAAAGGGGATATTGCTGCACATGCTCGCGTGGACGTAGTACACGTCCCCCAGCCAGCCCTCGCGGGCGGCCCGAAACACCAACTCGAAGCCGGCGTTGTATCGAAACATGTAGCCCATCTGAACGAACAACCCCCGGCGGTTGGCCTCCGCCAGGATGGATTGCAGCTCCGGCAGCGAAGTACCCGGCGGCTTATCGAGATGGACGTGCTTGCCGGCCTCGATGGCGCGCCGCGCCAGCGCCAGATTCGGCGGCACGTCGCTCTCGACGGCAATCAACTGCACGCTGGGATCACCGAGCAGGTCGGCCGCGTCAATCCAGCGCGCGTTGGCATACGCCGGCTCCTGCTCGCGGATGGCCCGCCACCCCGCATCCGGCTCGGCCACCCCCACGACCTCATAGTCGTCGGACTGCTCCATCACGTTGAGCTTCCCGGCCGCATGGCCGTGTCCCGTACCCAGCAAACCAGCGCGAATAGGCGCAACCATCGTCTTCATCTCCTCTTCTTGCCTTGCCCTTTCCCCGACTCCTAACAAGGGTAGATAGCCGGGTAGGGGCGTCATTCATGGCGCCCAACTAGACACCCCGGCCCGCCCCCCGACGTACTCCCCCTCTCTATCGCTTGGCGATGGAGAGGGGGCCGGGTGGCGGGCCAAAGCCGCACCACACCTGGCACCATCCGTGCGGCTTTGGCCCGTCAGAGGGTGAGGCGTACCTACAGCACACCGGCGTCGGTCAGGCCGGCGTAGCGTAGCGCCTCATCGAGGTCTGCGGCCAGTCCGTAGAAGCTGACCCCCTCCGCCGTTTCGCCGGGCGCCAGCCGCAGCGGGTGATGGACGACGATGTGCGCGCCCTCCAACCCCATGTCCAACGGCCCGATGTTGAAGTCGTGGCGGCCGGCCACGGCGCAGAGCGTGCGTCCCGTCTCGTCGTTGCGTACTGCCATCCACGTCCCGGAGGCCCTGGTATGAACCCCATGGACACGCTTGGCTTGGCGTAATCCGTTGCGCCGGTAGAAGAGGCGTCCGACCTTGCGATCACCGTCTACCTGCAAGAACGACTGGAACCTCAAGTAGCCGTCGAAAGGCACCGGCCCATTGGTGAACTCCGTGTGGACGGCGAGGAGATTGGAGCGTCCCAGCGTGAGATAGGAAATACTCAACCGGCTGCCGCGGCACGACTCGTGCTCCAAGTCGGCGGTGAGCCGGACCCCGCGCCAGCGCACGCCTCCTGCACCGTCCCTAGTCGTCTCCTCCCAAGCGAACTGTGTCTCGTCGAACGGATGATCTGAGCGCCGCGTCCCCGGGCCGCCGATGCCGGGATTCAGCCCGCCGTACCACGGATTGAACCAGACGAACGTGCCCGGGGCCGGCCGCGCCGCGTGCAGGTGCTCCACCACTCGACCATCGGCCCGGCGCTCCTGCCAAGAGGCGACGCCGCCCCGGTACTCTGGTACGACGAGAAACCGCATCAATCCATTGTCAATGGCTATCGCGGCGCGGTCGTCATCGGTGGTTTCCGTGACCGCCACCGGCTGCCGGCGGTCTCCGCCGCGAATGACGCTCAACGTGCGCCGCTCGTCCCAAAGCTGGTGCTCGATAGCTGCTGTGAGGTCATGCGCTCCGGCAGCGTCTTCCGCAAAGCTCACGCTGAGGTCCCGGCTCCAAGCGGCGCCGCGCGACAGATCGGCCAGCGGGAGCGTCGCCGGTGTCACGTCAACGCCGGCACCGGTGGACAGGTACACGTCTCCGGTGAGCACCCGCTGCCGGTAGCTCGTCAAGGTCAGCTGCGGCGTCGCCGTCGGGGTGTCGAACAGCAGCGGCGCCACGGTGGCCGTGAGCGCCTTATGGGTACGTGGTGGCTCCTTCGGGGCGGTGGGGGCGGTGTGGCTGCGCCATAGCTCGCGCACGACCTTCCAGTCCCCGCGCCCGGCATAGACCACGACGGGCGGTGTTTCGCGCGTCTCGCCGGGTGCCACCTCACCGAGGTCGAAAGTCAGCGACGGCACCGACCAGGAGGCCTCGATTCGCTGGGCATCGCGCCAGACGCACCCCGATACGAGGCCGTCGGCGTACTCGGCAGTCCACGTCTCGGCCCACTGGTCGGGGGTGCTCCACTCGGACTCGGCCACGTTCGGAAACTGCATGCGCTCGTCTACGACCAACCCCTCGCGCAACGGGAGCGCGACACGGGCGCGGGCGATGTCGTTGCCGTTCTCCACCTGTACCTGGACGGTGCGCGGTATACGCCCATTGTTCGTGATGCCGTACCAGGCGTGGATGACCGGCGAGCCGCCGATTGCGAGCTGACGCCGAAACACCACCCCCGGCCAGGTCTCCGACTGCGCTGTCAGCGTGATAACCACCCGACCGCTCTCCGGCCCACCGCCGACCACCTCGGCCTCAAAGGTCTTCTGCCCCGACTCCGTGTTCCAGAAGGGCGGACCGAACGCGCACGATTGCCAGATCAGATCGCGGCCCGTCGCCCGGTCCGTCACGGTGAAATACTGTTCGCCCCAGCTACCCTTCGGCGCGGTGCGTACCATCATCTGGTCGCTATGTACGGAGGTCGCGTCGTCCTCCCGCTGCACCAGCAGCGTCCCGGCCACCAGCACGGGCACGGTCAGGCGCTCGGCCCGCGGCGGTAACGTGACCGGATCATCGTCCTCCCCGGCAGCCGCCAGGGACGTTTCGATGTACGCGCTCAGGTGGTGGAGGCCGGTGTGCGTGGCCTGCGGCGTGACCCGGATCGCCGTGCGGCCCTTGGCCGGTAGGTCAAACGCCTGGGCAGCCGTGTCCTCCGGGGCCAGCGTCAGACCGTCGGTCGCTCCGAGCGTCACCGACCCGCGCACCGGCTCGTCGAGCCGATTGGTGACGGTCAGCCAGGTCGGCCGCGGCACCTCCGGCACCAGCCAGAACCGCTCTTCCAGCGCCATGTCCACCGGCTTGGTTGGTTGCGCGGCCACGGCCAGCGGCACGATGGCCTCGCCGATGATGGCCGTCGTGCGGACCCGTGGGGATTTGCCGTCTCGCTTCTTCATGTCGGCCGTGCTCTCGGCGGCGACTTGCTGCGTCCAGACCTGCCGTTCATGCACCTCGGCCCGTACTTGGAACGATGTGCTCAGGCCCGTATCGGCTTCGGCTACCAGCGTCACCGGCAGTGCGCCGGCTTGCTTATGCTGCGCCTCCCACCGGATCGTGCGCCGCCCGCCGAGCGGTACCGCCGGCTCGTCGAGCATGCACGAAATGGCCCACCGGTCGGTTTCCAGCGCCAGCAGTCCCCGCGCGCGGTGGTCAATCGTCGCGCGTAGCTCGCGCCCATCCCGGCGCCAGACATAGGTGAAAACCTCGACCTTGCCCCGCTTTTCCTTGTCGGGGTTGGCTGACAGGTCCCGCACCTGGGTTGCGTACCAATCGGCTTCATCGAGGAACTCCTGGACCGGCTGGAGGGCGAACAGCAGTGGCAGAAAGTTGTGCATCGTGACGCTGGTATCGGGCGCCCAAAAGAACCCAGTCTTCTTGTAGAGCGGGATAGATTTCAAGTTGCCGGCCCACGTGCCCAGACTCAGCCGCTGGTAGCCCAGTTCGCACGTGTGCGCCAGGGCGCGCTTGAGCAGATCACGACCGAGACCGCGGCCCTGGAACTGCGGACTGACGTTCAGGAGGGGAATCCAGGCGGCCTCCGGGTCATTGTTGTTGCTGCCCAACGAGCAATAGCCGGCCACCTGACCGTCGGCGAAAGCGAGGTACGTCTCGATGAGCCGCTGTTCCGCGTGCTCGCGGCGCACGCGCTCGGCGGTGTGGGGCGTGCCACCCCCGCCACCGGGCCACTCGCCCTCGCTGTCGTTCCACATCGTCGCGACGCCCTCCGCGTCCTCGTCGCGGTAGGGGCGGATATGTGGCAGCGTGGCCGGGTCCAGCACCGTGAACATAAACCACCATCATAGCACGGCCGGCAGGGCTATCCGGCCCACTCCGTCTGACCGTGAGTCAGGTGAGATGATAGGAGATGGGATTATCCTGCCCCTGCCGGCCAGGGAGCATACGCTGCCTGGGACCGATAGCCCCTTCCCTTGAGGGAGGGGGGTGGGGGTAGGTCCGCTGCTCCATAGGAAAGACCTACCCCGCTTGCCTCAGCCCGCCCGCCCCTTGGCCCAGGACGCAAGGGCCTTGTCGAGCGCGGGAATCTCGGCGATGGAGGTGTAGTAGTAACGCTGCCACCCTTGTCGAGGGAGGCCGGTGAACAGCATCAGGTTGAGCGGGTAGTCCTCGCTGTCGGTGGCGCTGCGGAAGTCGTCTCGAAACAGAAAGGTGGGTTTGCCCAGTGCTATCGCCATCCCGAGCTCGACCATGACGCCCTCATCTGGTGGCACACCGTTCACCACCGCGAACAGTGCGTCTGCCTGCCGCACGTCACGGAAATCGGCCTGGCCGATACGATAGGCCCACCCCGGCAGTGCCGGGTCCTCCTGGTTGTTGCGCTCGAACGGCTCCCACACCTCCAATCCGAGCGCTTCCAGGGCCGCAATGAGCGGCGGTAGCAGCAGCACACGCTGTTGCGCCGAAAAGCCGTAGGGGTTCGCTAGATAGATGGTCTTCCGTACAGCACCGGTCATGCTCGGCTCCTCCCCCCGCCCGGTCAGACCAGCGCCGGAGTTGCCGCCTCGTGTGGTGTAAAGAGCGACGGCCACGTCTCCTCGCGCTCGCGCCGCGCCGCCACAGCGCCCGCCAGCTCCCGCACCTCCGCAGCGACCTCCGCCGGCACCGCGTCGTCGCCGAGGTTGCGGAGCACGCGAGCAATCAGCCGGCCAATCGTGCGGAACTCGTCGGCGCGGAAACCGAATGTCGTAGCCGCCGGGCTGCCCATGCGGATACCGCTGGTCACGATGGCGGACTTGGTATCGAATGGCACCTTGTTCTTGTTGACCACGATGCCTGCTTCCTCCAGGGCCGCTGCGGCTACTCTGCCGGTAGGTCCGTCCTCGGGGAAGCGGACCAGCAGGAGATGATTGTCCGTACCCCCGGAGACGAGCGTCAGCCCCTCGCTCAGGAGCGTCTCCGCCAGCACCGCGCAGTTGTCCACGACCGCTCGCGCATAGTCGGCGAACGCCGGCTGTGCCGCTTCCTGGAACATCACTGCCTTCGCGGCAATGACATGCTCCAGTGGCCCGCCCTGGATGCCGGGGAAGAGCGCCCGATTGACTTCGGCCCGTAGCTCGCGCCGACAGAGAATGAGTCCCCCACGCGGTCCGCGCAGGGTCTTGTGCGTCGTTGAAGTCACGTACTGGGCATAGGGCACCGGCGATGGATGTACTCCACCGGCCACGAGGCCGGCGACGTGTGCCATGTCCGCCAGATGTACTGCCCCAACGTCGTCGGCAATCTCCTTGAAGCGTGCATAGTCCCAGAATCGGGGGTAGGCGGTCGCTCCCGTGACGATCATCTTCGGCCGGTGCTCCCGCGCCAAACGGGCCACCTGGTTGTAATCAATCTGCTCCGTCTCAGGGTCCACCCCGTAATGCACGAAGTTGTAGAGCTGGGCAGAGAAGTTCACGGGATCGCCGTGTGTGAGGTGACCGCCACTGGCGAGGTCCAGCGCCAGCACGGTGTCGCCTGGTTCCAGCGCGGCGAAGTACACGGCCATATTGGCGGCGCTGCCGGAGTGTGGCTGGACATTGGCGCGTCCGGCCTTAAACAGCCGCCGCGCTCGTCTACGGGCCAGGTCCTCGACCTCGTCTACCCAGCGACAGCCCTGGTAGAACCGATACCCGGGGTAGCCCTCGGCATACTTCTGGGTCATCACCGACCCGTTCGCTTCGAGCACGGCCGCACTGGGGTAGTTCTCGGACGGGATCAGTTGAATATGCTCGCGCAGCCGCCGTTCCTCACCGACGACGGCCGCGTAGACCGCCGGGTCCTGCCGTTCGAGCGCACTGGCCATGCTCCTCACTCCCTCGCTACATCGTTGGCCCTGGGCCGGCTCGCGTGCCCCCGCCAGTACCGCCACAGCTCGGCTACCCACCCGCCACTCGCAGCGCCAACTAGGATCAGGAAGTCTCCGAGCAGAATACCCAGGATGTTCATGCGGGGGAGCACGGACGGGCCGAATTGTTCGACGAGTTGGCTCTCGAAGATGGCGTTCTGTATGGCCCAGCCGACGATGTAGATGATGCCAACGGCGCAGGCGTTGATCGGGCCGGCAACCCGGGCCATCCACCCGGCCAGCCAGCCCCCGATGAAGAGCGCCGCAAACGTGACCAGCGGCCGCACGATCAGGTTGTCGCCGAGTCCGAGCTTGGCGACGGCGTACCCCAGCCCCACGGACAGGAGATACGCACAGATCGCGCCGGCCACGACCGCCCGCCAGCGAAACGCGACCGGACGTTCGGGCGCCTCAGCCGACTCCGCTGCTGGCGGCGTGGAATCTGCCGGCTCGGATTGTGGTGTGGAGGCGATGGCGCGTGCTCCTCTCGTCAAAAGTCTCTTCCATCGGATTCTATCAGGTGGTGGGCTGTCGGTAGCCGGCCGGAATCCATGTCCCCCTGCGAAGCGGGGGGAACATAGGGGGGCCGATGCCCTTTCTGTCAACAGCTGGCAGCCAGAGCGCCGGGTCGCGGTAGACTCAACTACGGCCAAGAGAGATCATTCGGTCTTCCAAGGCATCATTAATAAGTAGGACAGCTTGTTGGATTCGTGAGCGGGGAGGTCATATGAGCCAACGTACCCTTACCGTCACACAGTTGCGCCAACTGCGGAAACCCACCTACCGGGTACCCCTCCACGTCTCGCCCGATGGCATTAGGCTCACGGTGAGCGTGATGCGTGATGAGCCGGGCGCAGAAGTGCCGGACGCGCAAGGCTTCACGCCTTCGGGGCTGCCTGACGAGGCTGTAGGCAGCCGGGTCCTCGTAGTCAATACGGCGACGGGCGAGACCGAGGCGCCATTCTCGGCCGCCAGGACCAGCTGGGGCGGCCAGTGGTCGCCCGATGGCACCATGCTCGCCGCCTACGTGCAGCAGCAGGAGGAGCCACCGGGCCTCGGTATCTGGCACCGGGACACGGGTGCCGTGCGGCAGCTGCCGGTTCCGGTGCGTCCCTTCTTCGGGTTCGAGGTGCCGCGCTGGACCCCGGATAGCCGCGGCGTCATCGTGAAGCTGACGGCGGTAGCGTCGCTCGCCGCGCAGCAAGAGGCCGCCCCGGCCGCTCCCGACGGTCCGCCGCCGATACGGGTGTTCTCCTTCGACCCGGCGCCACCGGAAGTCCCGGAGTCTCCGTCGGCCCGGCCGGCCATGATAGAAGTACCGGCGCCCTTGCCCGGCTGGGCGGACGGCTATCGTTGTGACCTAGCGCAGGTACTGGTCCATACCGGGGACGTGACCGTGCTCGCGTCGGACTGGTCCCTGATGGGCTGGGAGGTGGCCCCGGACGGCCACGCTGTCGCCGTGTTGCGCTACACCGCGGCCGACCCGACCAAGCAGCAGTTCTACTACGATCTAACCACCGTGCCCCTCGACGGGAGTAGCCCTACCGTGCTCGCGCAGCGCATCCCGCAGGAATACGGCATCAAGTGTTCCTGGTCACCGGATAGCCGTTCGCTCGCGTATGTCTCCGAGGGGCGCGGACATCCCGGCCGGCTGTGGGTAGTTCCAGCCGACGGGTCAGCAGAGCCGACGGACCTCGCTGGCGGGGAAGACCTCCGGCTCGCGGGCGAGGAGGAGGTGCCACGCTGGAGTGCCGCTGGCGAGCGCATTTACTGCCGGGCCAAAGGTGGCTATTGGGAGTGCGCTGCCGACGACAGCAGCCGGCGCTGGATCGCAGCAAGTTCGGAGGAGGAACAGCAACAGTTGCTCCGCTGGGTGCAATCCCCTCGGGGGTCGCTTTGCTGGCAGCCGGAGCACGGGGCCATGCTACAGCTTGCCCGGCACGCCCAAACAAAACACCTGCTTCTCACCACCCTGCACCTGTCCAGCGGGCAGACGGAGATACTGGCAGAGCTGGCCAAGGGCACAGCCGGCGGCTACCACGGGATGGAAGTGGCCCCGGACGGCGCCACCGTCTACCTGCTGTTGCAGGCCGCTGACCATCCGCCGGAGCTTTGGCAGTTCCGCGATGGCTTCCGGACGGCACAGCGGCTCGCTTCCTTCAATCCTGCCCTGGACGAGACCGCGCTGGGAACGAGCCGGCTGGTGACGTGGCGGGGAGCGGACGGGACACGGCAGGAAGGTACGCTGCTGCTACCACCACAGTACGTGGAAGGACAGGCGCTCCCGATGATTGTCGAGGTGTACGGCGGCGCGGAAGGCTCAAGGTACCAGCACGTCTTCGGCGGGAGCGAAGCGATGGTGCCGGGGCAATTCCTGGCGAGCCACGGCTATGCCGTCTTCTACCCGAGTATGCCACTGGAGCGGCACGACCCGCTGCGCCGACGCGACCCGCTTCGCAAGCTGCCGGGATTGGTGCTGCCGGCGATCAACCGGCTGATTGACTTGGGCATTGCCGATCCGCAGCGCCTCGGCGTGATGGGCAACAGTTATGGGAGCTACTGCACCCTGGCCCTGCTGACGCAGACCGATCGCTTCCAGGCGGCTGTGGTCAGTGCGGTCTACGCGAACCTCACCAGCGTCTACGGCGCGTTGGACGAGCACGGGCACAATCCCTTGCTCGGCAGGTGTGAGACCGGGCAGTTTCGTCTGGGTGGCTGCTTGTGGGAGCAGCGGGACGCCTACATCGAGAACTCGCCCTTGTTCTATCTCGACCGGGTAACTACGCCCTTGCTGCTGGCCAGTGGGACGGTGCATGCCGAGGAGCCGGCACAGGCTGGAGAAGTCTTCAGCGCCCTGCGGCGACTCGGCAAGCGCGTAGAGTTGCGCTTATACAAGGGCGAGGACCACGCCCCTGGCCGGTGGTCGGAACCCAGCCACCGCGACTTTGCAGAGCGGGTCGTCCAATGGTTCGACACCCACCTCAAGGGAGACAAGACCTAGGGGGCCGGACGCCAAAACACCTGGGAGCGGTAGCCTCAACCTTATACGGTCGAGATTCGTAAGGAATCCCGCCGAATCCTCATCAGTAGTGTGGTCTGAGCCGCGGCGTCGGTCACCGTGGCCGGCGGCACCATAGTACTCTTTGCGCTCATGGGGGGGGCAAATGAACCAGCGAACCCTTACCGTCACGCAGCTGCGCCGGTTGGAGGAGCCTGCCTACGACGTGCCCCTCCATGTCTCGCCCGATGGTGCCAAACTCGCGGTGAGCGTGAGACGTGATGAACCAGACGCAGAGTTGGGGGACGTGCAAGGCTTCACGCCTTCGGGGCTGCCTGACACGGCCGAAGGCAGCCGGGTCCTGGTGGTCAATACGGAGACGGGCGCAGTCGAGGAGCCGTTCTCGGCCGCCAGGACCAGTTGGGGCGGCCAGTGGTCCCCCGATGGCACCATGCTTGTCGCCTACGTGCAGCAGCAGGAGGAATCTCCTGGCCTGGGTATCTGGCACCGTGACACGGGCGCGGTGCGGCACTTGCCGGTCCCGGTGCGTCCGTTCTTCGGGTTTGAGGTGCCGCGCTGGACCCCGGACAGCCAAAGCGTGATCGTGAAGCTGAAGGTGGCAACGGCGGCGGCCGGGGAGCACGAGGCCGCGCCGATTGCTCCCGACGACGCGTCAGCGATACGGGTGTTCTCCTTTGACCCGGCACAACCAGAGCCAGCGGAGACTCCACCGGACACGACAGAAGCACCAACGACCCTGCCAAGCTGGGCGGATCGCTATCGCTGTGACCTGGCACAGGTGCTGGTTCATACCGGGGACGTGACCGTGCTCGCGCCGGACTGGCCCCTGATCGGCTGGGAAGTCGCCCCGGACGGCCATACCGTGGCCGTGTTGCGGTACACCGGGTATGACCAAACCACGGAGGAGATCTTCTACGACCTGACCACCGTGCCGCTGGACGGTAACACCAGCACTCCCTCCGTGCTGGCACAGCGCATCCCGCAGGAGTACGGCATCAAGCTGTCCTGGTCGCCCGACAGCCGCGCGCTGGCGTATATCTCGCGGGAGACTGGACGCCCCCGCCAGCCGTGGGTGGTACCGGCCGACGGGTCAGCGGCGCCGACGAACCTCGCCGCCGGGGAAGACCTCGGGCTCGCGGGCGACTACGATATTCCGCTCTGGAGTGCCGATGGCGAGCGCATTTACTGCCGGGCCTGGCGTGGCTATTGGGAGTGTACCGCCGACGGCAGCAGCCGACGCCGGATAGCGGCCAGTACGGACGAAGCGCTGCAAGCAGAGTTCCAGCGCTGGGTGCAACGACCCCGGGGTGGGGTTTGCTGGCAGACGGAACACGGCGCCGTCTTGCAACTCATCCAGCAACCCCAGACAAAGCACCTGCTTCTCACGGCACTGAATCTGACGAGTGGGCAAGCCGAGGTGTTGGCAGAATCGGCGAAAGGATACACCACTGGGCGCCATGGCATGGAAGTATCCCCGGACGGCGCTGCTGTCTATCTGCTACTGGAAGCCGCTGAACACCCCCCAGAGCTTTGGCAGTTCCGGGATGGCTTCCGGACGGCGCAGCGGCTCGTCTCCCTCAATCCGGCCCTGGACGAGACCGCGCTGGGGACGAGCCGGCTGGTGACGTGGCGGGGAGCGGACGGGGAACAGCGGCAGGGCACGCTGCTGGTGCCGTCCCAGTACGTCGAAGGTCAGCCGCTCCCGACCATTGTCGAGGTGTATGGCGGCAGCGAAGGCTCTGGATTGGACTATCATGTCTTTGGCGTGAGTGAGGCGCCCGTGCATGGACAACTCCTGGCGAGTCGCGGCTACGCCGTCTTCTACCCGGATATGCCGATGGAAGAGCGCGATCCCCGCCGCCAACTGCCGGGGTTGGTGCTGCCGGCCATTAACCGGCTGATTGATTTGGGTATTGCCGATCCGCAGCGCCTCGGCTTGATGGGAATCAGCTTTGGGAGCTACTGCGCACTATCCCTGCTGACGCAGACCGATCGCTTCCAGGCCGCCGTGATCAGTGCGGTCTACGCGAATCTCACCAGCGTCTACGGTGCGTTGGACGAGCATGGGCATAGCAAGTGGATCGGCTGGTGCGAGAGTGGGCAGGTCGGTTTGGGTGGCTCCCTGTGGGAGCGGCGAGACGCCTACGTCGAGAACTCACCCCTGTTCTATCTCGACCGGGTGACCACACCCCTACTGATTGGCAGCGGGACACAGCAGGCTGAGGAGCCAGCGCAGGCGGGAGAGGTCTTTAGCGCACTGCGGCGGCTCGGCCAGCGGGTAGAGCTCCGCTTATACGAGGGCATGGACCACGCCCCTCCTATCTGGTCGGAACCCAGCCACCGTGACTTTTCAGAGCGGGTAGTCCAATGGTTCGACACGTACCTCCAGGGGTCGTGACCAGTGGCGAGTGACCATGCCGCCGTCCCCCTGCACCGCAGGGGGGCCATAGGGGAGCCGGTGACCTACTCGGCCCCCGACTTTGGTGGATTGGCCGGTGTGTCCGCTCCGGCGGCGGGTTGCGCTGTGCCAGCCCCGTCTGACGTAACCACCCCAGGCAGGTGCTTCAAGGTGCCCAGCAGGTCTATACCGGTCAGAGACTCGACAAGCTCAGGAAGCTGGGCAACGGTGTTCGCCACGTCTCGCGTCACCTTGCTCGTCCCGGCGCCGTCCGCTGCACCCCCACCCCCACTAATCACCACGATCCGGTCCGTTTTCGCCAAAGGCTGCGCCACCGCATTGGCCACCGACGGGAGCGCCTCGAACAGTTGTTGGAGCAGCGCCGCCTGGCCGTACTCCTTCCAAGCGTCAGCCTTCTGCTGCATCGCCTCGGCCTCCGCCAACCCCCGGGCCCTGATGGCATCGGCCTCGGCTTGCCCTTTGAGCCGTGTGGACTCCGCCTCGGCCTCCGCCTCGGCGAGGATCCGCGCCTTTTCGCCCTCCGCAGTGGTTTGCAGGCGGTAACGCTCGGCTTCTACGGGCCTCCTGACCGTCGCGTCCAACTCCCGCTCACGGCGTATGATTTCCTGCTCCTGAATCTCGATCTGCTTCTGCCGCTCCACGACCTCGATCTGCAGTTCTTCTTCTCTGATCTGCTGCCGGGTCTTTGCTTCCTGAAGCGAGTACGCCAACTCGGCTTCCGCCCGGCGCGCATTCACCTGCTGGTCATAGGTGGCTTTCTGGCTCTCGAAATCGCGCTGGGACTCCGCGATACTGGTGTCGGCTGTGAACCGGGCCGCTTGGCGTTGCTGCTCCGCTTGCGCTTCCTTGATACCGGCGTCTCGCTGCGCCTGGGCTTCTCCGATGGCCGCATCGCGCTTGACTTCTTCCGTCCGGCGCACCCCCAGCGCTTCCAGGTAGCCTTGCTCATCCTGAATGTCCCGAATCGCAAAGCTCACGATCTCCAACCCCATGTTGGTCATGTCGGCGGCGGCGACCTCGCGCACGCGCTCCGCAAAGGCCACGCGGTCCTGGTAGATTTCCTCCACCGACATCGTGCCCAGAATGGCCCGCTGCTGGCCCTCCAGCGTCTGCAGGGCAATGTCCGCCACCTCTTGGGGAGACTTGCCGAGGAACTGCTGTGCTGCGGTCCTGATGGCTTCCTCGCTACGGCCAACCTTCACCTGGGCCACTCCGTCTACGGAGACTGCAACGCCTTCCGAGGTATAGACTTTGGGGGTGTTTACCGTCAGCGTCATCACCTCCAGGGAGAGATACTGCGCTTTTTGGACAATGGGAAGCACGAACTTCCGACCTCCCACTTTGATGGTCGGTTGCTGCCCACCACCGGAAACGATGAGCGCCTCGTTCGGGCCTGCCGTATGAAAGCCAGCCACAGTTCACCTCCTTGTGCCTGCACCACGCTGTGATGACCAACACCGCTCTACTGCGTCATTGGCAGGAAAAATAACACCCATCCTTCATTGCGGTGGAAGCCGTAATTCGGCCCATCACCTCGCCCTCCCCTCTGACCGGGATTAGGTACGGTCCAAGCCGTAGGGGCGCAGCATGCTGCGCCCGTCCCCCTGCCGCAGCGGGGGGACCATAGGGGGGCCATCATTCCCACAGCCTAGGGCCGCTCCACCTTCAGCACGTCGCCGTACACGCCGATCACTTTCACCTCTTCTCCGGCCTTAATCGGGTCGCTGGCATCGGCAGCCGCGGTCCACTCCTGGCTGCCCACCCACACTTTCCCGGAAGGTGCCAGGTCCGATGCGGCCACCCCCCATTCCCCTTCCAGGGCTGCTTCGGACGCCGAGATATAGCCTGAGGAGGTCCCCCCTTCCGTTCTGACCAGTCGCATGAAGACAACCCAGGCGGCGGCCGTGCTGATTGCGAGTGTACCGATCAGCCAGGGATTGACCATGAAGCTCGGTTCCGGGACATCCGGCGCACTGAAAAACCCTCCGAATAGCAGAAATCCGCCTAGTCCCAAACAGACGATGCCTCCGATGCCAACGATGCTGATTCCTGGCGCCATCGTCTCCAAGTAGAACAACACTGGCGCCAGCAAGAGCAGGCCGACGGCTACCCAGTTCACCGGGAGATGGCCGAAGCCCAGGAGAGCCAGGGCCAGCGCGAGGGCGCCGATCACGCCCGGCCCTATCAAGCCGGGGCTGACCGCCTCCACTAGCAACCCGACCGCACCAAGCACGAAGAGCAAGAATGCCAGGTTCGGATTTGCCAAGATGCCGAGGAAACTGTTGAGGAGGGTCGGCTTGACCTCCCGGACCTCGGCATCGTCGGTTCGCAGAACAACCGTGCCGGTGGCAGTCTCGGCGCTCTGTCCATCCAGCTTTGCCAGCAGATCGGGCACGTCGTTGGCGACGAAATCCACGACGCCAAGAGTCACCGCCTCGCTCGCCGAATACGACCGCGCCTGTGTGACCGTTTCCTCCAGGGCCGCGGCGTTTCGGCCGCGCTGTTCGGCGATGCTCCTGATAAACGCCCTCGTGTCTTCGTTGATCTTCTTGGCTAGGGACTGCGAGGTGGCCTCGCCTCCGGGCCGGACGGGGGAAGCGGCGCCGATAGTCGTCCCCGGGGCCATGACCGCAAAACTGGCGGATGCTGCGATGAAGGTGCCGGCCGAGGCAGCCTGTGCCCCGGCTGGAGACACGAAGACAGCGGTCGGCACGCTCGCGCCGAGGATAGCCCCGGCGATGTCACGGGTGGAGTTGTACAATCCCCCCGGAGTATCAAGCGTGATTACCACCAGTTCGGCACCGTCCTGGGATGCTTTGGCGATCCCCCTAGTCAGATGCTGTGTGCTCAGAGCGTCTATGGTGCCGTCCAGCGCGATGACGGCGACGGTCCGCCCGGCCGCAGCCGCGGAGAAGGGACTCGCAATAGTCAGGAACGTCCCTCCAACCAGCGAGAGCATTGCTATGACGCGCAACATGAGGCGTCCTCGACAGACGATCCGAGGGGGCCAGTCTCGGCACGATACGGAGCGGGAGCGTCCAGGCATTGGGCTGGCGGAACTCATGGTGAGCGCCTCCAGGGGGACATACCGTGGCTTGCCCCTACAGTATTCTACTCTCTTCATGGCCGACGTGTCAGGAGCGCCCAGATGTTCCCTCCCCCGTCGCGACGGGGGAGGATGAGGGTGGGAGCCACGCCTAGAGCCGGTAGAGTAAGAGCAATGCAGCGCCTGTGGGTTGCCGTAGTATCCGGGCTGGCGTTGCTCTTGGTCATCAGTTGCCGGCCAGGAGCGGACTCACTCTCCACGGCGTCCGGCACCGCCGTCCCGCAGCCGGTGCACCCCGACATGATCCTGCTGACCACGACCAGCGTCCGCGACAGCGGCCTGCTCGATGTCCTGGTTGCCGATTTCCAGCGGCGGACCGGCTACCGCGTCAAGCCTATCGTCGCCGGCTCCGGTCAGGTCCTGACGCTCGGCGCAAATGGAGCGGGTGACGTGCTGCTGACCCATTCACCGGCAGCCGAGACAGCGTGGCTCGCCGCCGGCCACGGGCTGGAGCGGCGGCTGGTAATGTTCAACGATTACCTCATCGTCGGGCCCCCTGACGACCCGGCCGGACTGCGGGATAGCCCCTCGACCAGCACCGCGCTGCAGCGCGTGGCCTCGCAGCGGGCGTTATTCATCTCGCGGGGCGATCAATCCGGTACCCATACGCGCGAGCGCCAGTTCTGGCAGCAAGCCGGTATCGTGCCGGCCGGGAGTTGGTACCAGGAAAGCGGGACCGGCCAGGGTCAGTCCCTCCAGATTGCCTCGGAGAAGCGCGGCTATGTGTTGACCGATCGCGGCACGTACTTGGTCCAGCGCCAGCGCCTAGCACTCGTTCCGTTGGTCGAGCACACCGGCCCGGAGCTGCTGAATATCTATCACGTGCTGACCGTCAATCCGGCCCGCGGCGAACGAGTCAACGCAGCCGGCGGCCGCGCGTTCGCCGACTACATCGTCGGACCGGCGGCCCAAACGCTGATCGCCTCCTTTGGCACCGAGCAGTATGGCGAGCCGGTATTTACTCCCGCCGCTGGCCGTGAAGTAGCCGATCTCCCATAGGAGACCTTTGCACAAGCCGTCATTCCCGCGAAAGCGGGAATCCAAAAGCCGGATTGCCCAGGTTGGCGGGAGGTGGATACTGCCATTCCTGGCCTGAGTCACCAGCGCAGGCATGGCACTCCGGCCGGGGTATTATCCATACGGTCTCCATAGTTAGGGCACGGGATTCAGGGAGCGTGCTGCCGCAGCAAGCACCGGCTGACGGCTGATAGCTGACAGCTAATTAAGAGGGAACGGCATGGAAGTAATCTGGGACGGTCTCCGACAAGCCATCGCCATCATCCTGAGTGGCGACCGTGAGGTCGGGCAAATCACCTTGCTGTCACTGCAAGTCTCGGCCACGGCGACCGTGCTCAGTCTCGTGGTGGGTATTCCGCTCGGCGCGCTCCTGGCGTTCGGTCGGTTTCCGGGCCGCCGGCTGGCGCTCGGTGCCGCCCATACCGGCATGGGCCTACCGCCGGTCGTCGCTGGCCTCGTAGTGACCATTCTGCTCTGGCGCAGCGGCCCGCTGGGTATGCTCAACATCCTGTACACGCCGGCAGCTATCGTGCTGGCCCAATGGACCATCGCCGTTCCCATTGTCACCGCGCTGTCCGCAGCCGCACTCCAGCAGCTCGATCCCCGGCTCCGCCTCCAGCTCCTGGCACTGGGCGCCTCGCGCCTCCAGGTGCTCTGGCTGCTGGCTAAGGAGGCCCGCTTGCCGCTGCTGGCGGCCGCGATGGCCGGCTTCGGCGGGGTGATTTCGGAGGTGGGCGCCAGCATGATGGTGGGTGGCAACATCGCCGGACAAACCCGGGTCCTGACGACCGCGACGGTCCTGGAGACGAGCCAGGGCAACTTCGACCGTGCCATCGCCCTCTCCGTGCTACTGCTCGTTCTGGTCTACACTGTCAACGTGATCCTCACTTGGATACAGCAGCGCGGCCGGACCTCCTGATCCGCCGCTCCGGCTGCACTGTCGTCTCGCCACCGGCGCAGCGTGTATGAGCCGCAGAATCGATAGCGTGTCAACCGTACCCGGACGACCACCATGATCTCCTCGCTGTGGCCCAAAAAAGGCGCCGGTGATGGTGCCACCGCCTCCCCAGTGTCCCCCATGGCCGAAACACGCCCGACCGCCGGGACCGCCCAATCCGCTGGTGATGTGGACCCGGAGTGCCACCTGGCGCTACGCGGTATCCGCGCCGAGCACGCCGGGCACGTGGTCCTCGATGTGCCGGCCCTGGAGTTGTATCGCGGCGAGGTGCTGGTCGTCGTCGGCCCGAACGGCGCCGGCAAGAGCACGCTGTTGCGCGTGATCGGCCGATTGGAGCAACCGGCCGCCGGGCAGCTGTTCTACGCCGGTGCCCCGCTGCGCCGCTCCGACGAGTTGACTTACCGCCGTCGCCTGGCGGCCGTCTTTCAGGAGCCGCTCCTGCTCCACGGCTCGGTCGCGGATAACGTTGCGACTGGGCTGCGCCTGCGGGGCGTGCCCCGGCGGGAGATTCGGCCGCGGGTGGAGCGCTGGCTGCACCGCCTCGGTATCGCCGCGCTGGCCCGGCGCTCCGTACACACCCTCTCCGGTGGTGAGGCCCAGCGGGTCAGTCTGGCCCGCGCGTTCGTCGTCGAGCCGGAGCTAATCCTGCTCGATGAACCCTTTGCCTCGCTCGATGCCCCCACCAGAGCGGCCCTTACGGCGGAGATGCGCGATCTCCTCGCCGAAACGCACACCACGGCCGTGTGGGTGACGCACGAGCGCGACGAAGCGCTCACGCTCGGCCATCGCATGGTCGTCCTGCTCGACGGCCGGCTCTGCCAAGTGGGCACGCCGGCGAGCGTCTTCGGTCAGCCGGCCAACACGGCGGTGGCGGCCTTCCTTGGCGTCGAGACCGTGCTGCGCGGCCACGTGACCGCAGCCGACCAAGGCACCGTCACCGTTGCCCTCGACGGCACGACCCCGCCCGTAACCGTGGCCGCCGCCGGCGCGTGGCCCGTTGGCAGCCAGGTCTATGCGTGTCTCCGCCCGGAGGACGTGACGCTCCTAACCGCGAGTTCGGCCCAATCTGATGCAGACGCAAGCGGTGCCGGCCGCGCGGCTACGGCCGCGTCGGATGAGCAGGAGACCCCTCGCTGGCTGCTGGAGGATGTCCAGCACCGGCTTTTTGCCGGCCTGAGCGCGCGCAACGCCTGGCCGGGACAGGTGCAAAAGGTCGAGCCACGCGGCCTGTTGGCACGGGTTGCCGTTGATTGCGGCTTTCCGGTGATTGCCCTCGTTACCCGCGCCGCGGTAGACGAGCTGGACTTGGCGCCCGGCCGGGCCGTCATCGCCACCGCCAAAGCCACCGCTATCCACCTCGTCACGGCGGCGTAGCCATGGAGCCTGCACCAAATGGAGTACCGTCCGTCCATGAGCACTCCGACCGCTGTCACCAATGTAGTCGAGCAGGTCATCGCCGGCTTGGCCGAGGCTACCTGGGACTATCTCGCCGACATCGGCTGGATGGAAGTGATCTTGCCGGGTGGTGGCGGTCGGGGGGGAGTTGCTCACCTCGTCGGTGACGACCTCTACGTGCGCCTCAATGTCGAGAACGGGGGGCCGCTCAGCGTTATCATCCCGGCGTGCGATTCCTGGCTGGCAGAGCAAGATGGCCGAGTGCTCCCAGCGCCGAACGTGCCCATTGACTATACCGCTGCGCGTAAGTGCCTGGAGCATGTGCTGCGGGCCAGCCCGGAGTTCGCTGCAAGTTAGCGCTGGAGCAGCCTGGCGACCCTACCAGAGAGGCCGGCTGGACGGCCGGTGCTTCAGTCGCTCCCCTCCTCGAGTTCTGCGAGGCGGGCGCGCAGCCGAGCGACTTCCTGATCGAGGCGAGCGCGAGCCTGGGACTCCGCAGCGACCTTGGTCTCGGCTTGCTGGCGCGCCGTCTCGGCCTGTTGGCGTGCGGTGTGCAACTCGGCGATGGTTTCTAGCCATTGCCCGGCTTCGGGATCGCGCAGCCCCAAGCTCCCGTCACGCCGCAGGCGAACCTCTAGCCCTAGCTCCGGGCTGAAGTAGCCCGGCTCATCCGTCAGGAGCGGCATCTCCCGGTAAGCATGTCCGTTCGTCGGATCATCCGCCAACACCCAGGCCTGGAGCCGGGGGTCCAAGTAATCGCCGGTAGGATCGTACATGTAGTATTCGCGCACCCCCAGCTGGGCGTAAAGCAGACGTTTGCGGCCGGTATCCTCCCGGCGGGTCGAGCTTGACGTGACCTCGAAGACCACCTGCGGCGCGCGTCCTTCTTCCCACAGCTTGACCACATCTCGCCGGTACTGGCGCACGCCCTTGATGACCAGTGCATCCGGTGACACGGAGCGGCGCGGATCGCCTTCGACGTAGTAGACGAGGATGTTGCCCGATACATATACATCGTCGCTTTGCCCCGCAAACCAGCGTTGGAGCATGAAAATCACGTCCAGCATAATGTCACGGTGCAGATCGGTTTCGGCCATCGGCTTCCCATCGCTGTCGGGGTAATACACGGCGGCGCGTGGCGGCGCGTGGCGCGGTATGGGCGTTGCGGTCACTGATCCGGTCGCCATCATCTTTTACTGCCTCGCACACAGTATAGGCCACCCGGCCAAGAGGCGGCTGTCGTCAATCCGGCGGCACCAGCGCCCGCGCGTAGACCACCTCGCGCGGGAAGACCAGCCCATCTCCCTCTCGATACGGCTCGGCCAGTCGAGTGAGCTGCTCTTGTAAGCGGTCTTGGGTCGCCGCCGGCAAGTCCCGTAGCACCGCGCCCATGTGCGGCCACGCCGTATACCACTGCCAGAGGTCCGAAGCGTTGCGCCAGCGCAGCTTGTCGCGCACTCGCTCGCTCTCGATGCCCACAAATCCGGCGTGTTGGAGCAGGATTTCGACCGCGCCGGGGCTGCCGAGCGAGAACACGTCCGGCCGCGGCCGGGCCAAGGACTGCCCAATTGCCCCGGCTGCGCGTGCGACCAGCGCGGCCCACGGATTCTGCGCCGCTCGCCCCCACACGGCCAAGGCAAGACGACCGCCCGGTGCCAAGACGCGATGCACCTCCGCCAACGCCTCATCCGGCCGGGCGAGATCGTGCAGCAAGTGGATGGAGAGCGCGGCGTCAAAGCTCTCGTGCGCGAATTCCAGCGCAGTGGCGTCGCCCACGCGCCAGCGAACGTGCTGCGCCCCGGCCAAGCGCGAGCGCCGCTCGGCAATAGCGAGCATGGCGGCCGCGGCGTCCACCCCCACGACCGGGGCGTCCCGCCCGGCTTGGGCGGCAGCCAGAAACGCGGCTAACCCCGTCGTCGTGCCGAGGTCCAGCACCGTATCGCGCGGCTCGACGGCGGCAATCCGCACGACGCGCACGGCAACCGACATCAGCGTTGGCACGACGTAGCGCGCGAATTGGGCTGCCAGTTGGGCGGCGGTCTCGCTCGTCATGGTGGTGTATCGGCCAGGGCGAGGCGTGTACGCACCAGGGCCAGATCGCCAGCCACGGCCGCCTCCGCCGCGGCGCGTTGTTGGCTGCGGAGCCGCAGCAGGTAGGCCGGGTTGTAGGTAGGCAGGACGAGTATACCGCCCGGCCCGGTGGTCCACCGGCCCCGATCCCGGTCCAGCTTGAAGCCGCGGCCCAGGAGCACGCGCCCCGGTGTGGCGCCCAGGCACAACACGACCTCGGGGGCCACGAACGCCAACTCGATGTCCAGCCAGTACCGGCAGGCCTTGATCTCACTCGGCCGCGGTGGCCGGTTGCGCGGGCGTTGCCCGAACAGTTCCGCCGCGCGACAGCGAACCACGTTGGATACCCAGACCGCGGCCCGACTCGTGCCCAGGGTCCGCAGCCAGGCGTCGAGCACTCGTCCCGATGGCCCGCTGAACGGCGCGCCGCTCGCGTCGTCGGCCTCCGAGGGACCCTCGCCAAGCACGAACAGCCGCGCCGGGGCCGCCCCGGCGCCAAAGACCACCCGCTGCCGGGTGCGCGCCAGCCCGCACCGGGTACAGTCAAGCGCCGCCGCACGCGCCTCGTCGAGCGCAGCAAAGGCAGCGGCCGGCTGTGCCGCTGAGGCATCGGGTGGATCGAAGAGCGGAAGCTGCATAGCCGACTGTACCAGCACGGAGTGCGGCGAGAACAAGCCGTCCTCCTGCGGAACGGGGTAGCCATGGCGGCTGACAGAGGTAGGTTTTTTGTGTAGGGGCGCTCGTCACTCCCGCGCCAGCCGGAATCCATCCTGCTCATCCTTGCATCCTGCAAATCCTGATGCCGACAAAAGGCCCGCACTGCCGCGTCCGGCGCAGCAGTAGGTAGACTTGTACTACCGGCACTGGTGTACGGAGGCGCTCGCCGCCCGATGACCGAGACAGTCGCTCGCCCAGCGCAGAGGCGCACCCGCTCTCGTCCGGACGGGGGGGCGAGCGTGCTCGAAACGGTGCGGAAGGTACTGGCGTTGGAGTCCCGCCAGTCCTACCGGGATCGGTCCGCGCAAGGGGGCTTGGCCGCCTTCATCGCCGCGCGGCTGGACGACTCCTCTCCCGGCAGTCAGCTACACGCCCGTCTGCAACGGCTCCAGGCCCTGCTGGCCGACTACGCAGACTTGGCCGCCGACGCACGGCCGGCTGCCATCCGCCGCGCGGGGCAGTTGGTTACTGCCGAGCCGTCTGCGGATCAGTCAGTCCGCGCCGCCGGCACACAGAGGCGCCGCCCGCCCCCCGCGGAAAAGCCGGCCGCAGTTCGAGGTCGTCGGCAGGCCACGCCGCGCTCTTCCCCTACAGCCGCGCCCAAGCCGACCGCCGTCCAGGCTCGTCAGCAGTCAGCGCCGCGCGCCGCTCCCACTACCTCCGCGCCGCCAGCGGCGCCGGCCGCAACCCGTCGTCAGTCGGACCGCCCAGCCCCTCGTCGGCGCCCACCGGCCCTGCAATTGGACGATCCGGTGCAGCGCCTGCCGCGGCTCGGCGCCAAGAATGCCAAGCTGCTGGAGAAGCTGGACATTCACACAATCGAGGACTTGATCTTCCATTTCCCGCGCCGCCACGCGGAGGTCAAGCGCATCGCCGAGCTGACGGTGGACGACGAGGTGGCTGTCAAGGCTACGGTCCGGCACGTGCAGATCATACGCACCCCCAGACAGCGTTTCCCGATCACCGAGGCGCTCATTCAGGACGAGACCGGTGCGCTGCGTGCGACCTGGTTCAACCAGCCCCACATGAAGCAAGTGCTCTCGCGGCCGGGCGCCGTACTGCTCATTGGCAAGCCCCAATCGTCCTACGGGGGGGGGCTGGAAATGGCCTCACCGGAGGTCGAATGGGGCGCTGACGAGTTCCGTACCGGCCAGCTCGTACCCGTCTATCCGAAAACCGCCGGCATCACCGACCGCTCCCTGCGCCGCTGGGTCAGGATCGCGCTCGACCGGATCGAGGAGCAGCTTACCGACTACCTCCCGCCAGCCGTCCGGTCAGCCGCCCGGCTCGCCCGCTACGCGGCGGCCGTGCCGGCGTATCATTTCCCGTCCGAGCCGGCCGCCTACGCCGCGGCCGTCCGCCGGCTGGCGTTCGACGAGCTGTTCCTGCTCCAGCTCGGGCTGCTCCGCCGCAAACGGGAGTGGCAAGGCGCCGTGCCGGGCATCGCTATTCCGATCCCGGCCGACTTTACGGACCGTTTCACCGCCCAGCTTCCCTTCACTCTGACCGCCGCCCAGCAGCGCGTCTTGTCGCAGTTGCTCAACGACATGGCGCAGCCGGTCCCCATGAGCCGCCTGCTCCAGGGTGACGTCGGCTCCGGCAAGACCGTCGTCGCCGGCGGCACGCTGGTCGCCGCGACTGCGGCCGGCTACCAGGGCGCGCTCATGGCACCGACCGAAGTCCTGGCCCAGCAGCACCACCGCACGCTGGAGACGCTGTTGGCTCCGTTCGATCTGCGCGTCGAGCTACTCATCGGCAGCATGAAGCGGACCGCCAAGCGCGAGGTCTGGGCGGCCACGGCGGCCGGCGAGGTGGATGTGCTCGTCGGCACCCACGCGCTCATTCAGGACGAGGGCCGCTTTCACAATCTCGGGCTGGTGATTGTGGATGAGCAGCACCGGTTCGGTGTCCGGCAGCGCACCACCCTACGCGACAAGGGCTACAACCCCGACATGCTCGTGATGACCGCGACGCCCATCCCGCGCACGCTGGCGCTGACCGTCTATGGTGATCTCGACGTTTCGGTGATTGACGAGCTACCACCCGGCCGCCAGACCATCGTGACGAAGTGGGTCCCGCCGCTCGGCCGCTCCGGAGCCTACGAGTTTGTCCGCAAGCAGGTCCGGCTGGGCCGGCAAGCATTTGTAATCTGTCCGCTGATCGAAGAATCGGAGCAGGTCGTCGCCCGCGCCGCCCGTGCCGAGTTCGAACGTCTGCAACGCCAGTTTCCCGACTTGCGGCTGGGGCTACTGCACGGCAAGCTGAAGCCGAAAGAGAAGGAGCAGGTGATGCGCGACTTCCGCGACGGCCAACTCGACCTGCTGGTCTCCACCTCCGTCGTCGAGGTCGGCATTGACGTACCCAACGCGACGGTCATGGTCATCGAGGGCGCCGAGCGGTTCGGACTGGCGCAGCTACACCAGTTCCGCGGACGGGTCGGGCGTGGTGCCCACCGCTCGTACTGCCTCCTGTTCAGCGAGACGACCGACCCCGGGCAAAACCCGCGCCTGAAGGCCATTGAGGACATCCACGACGGGTTTGGCTTGGCCGAAGAGGACCTCAAACTCCGCGGCCCCGGTGAGTTCTTCGGCACGCGGCAGAGTGGTATGCCCGACCTCCACGTGGCCAACCTCTCCGACCTGAAGGTGCTCTCCCTGGCTCGTGAGGCGGCGGACCGGATCGTCCACGAGGACCCCGACCTGCTACTGCCGGAGCATCAGGCGCTCCGTGCCAAGCTGGAGAGCTTCTGGGAGCGCGGCGCAGCCGCCGCGTGAACCGACCATGCGCGTGATCGCCGGCGCGGCGCGTGGCGCTCGTCTCTCGGCGCCCCCCACTCGTGAAACCCGGCCCACCCTCAATATGATGAAAGAGGCTATCTTCGCGGCCCTAGGGCCAGCCGCCGAAGCGGAGCGCGTACTCGACCTGTACGCCGGTAGCGGTCAGCTTGGTATCGAGGCCCTCAGTCGGGGCGCCAGCCACGCCGACTTCGTGGACAGCGGCCGCCTCGCGCGGCGAACCATCGGCCGCAACCTGACGCATACCGGCTTCACCGCCCAAGGCCGCATCTGGCGGCACCGCCTGCCGGGGGCGCTCGCCGTCCTCGCCAAGCGGGGCCGCGGCCCCTACGACCTGGTGCTCATTGATCCGCCCTACGCGGCGCCGGAGCTTGATGCCGTGCTGGCCGCGCTGGGCACTGGCACGCTGCTGGCGGACGAGGCCTGGGTGGCTGTGGAGCACACGAAACGGCGCACGCTGGCCGAGCGTTACGGCGAGTTGATACGCACCGGCGGTCGCCGCCACGGCGATAACGTCTATGCCATCTTCCGCCGCCAACCGCCCGAGCGTTGACTTATAATGTTCGTGCCTCATTGCGAGGTAGCTGTGCTGGTTGCCACCCCGGCCGCTACAACGTAGCCGCGCGTCGCCGGCCGCCCGACGCGGTGCCGCCCGTCCGCTGTACGTCCATCCCTGGGCGTGAGCGGTTCGCCCCATCCCTCCCCGTTTGTAGCACGGCTATCCGCCATTTCCTACCGTAGTGGCGTTGGGCCGCCTTAGCCGGTCGTTCACCCCGGGACCTAGAGAAGGAGCACATTACATCCGTGAAAAACCGCCGATCATATCTGGTCTATCTGTTTCTGGGCCTGGCCTACACGGTCTGCACCAGCATGATCTATCCGATCCTGCCCGTGTACTACGTGCAGGAGATCGGGATGAATCCGCTGCAGCTTGTGCTGGTCGGCACCACGCTTGAAGCCACGATCCTGCTCTTCGAGGTACCCACCGGTGTAGTCGCCGACACCTACGGCCGCCGCCTCTCGGTCATCGTTGGCGAGGTGTTGATTGGTACCGGTTGGGTGATCCAGGGCAGCTTTCCGAGCTTCGCGCTGGTCTTGCTGGCGGCGGTCATCCGTGGCGTCGGTGACACTTTCATCAGCGGTGCGCTGGATGCCTGGATCGCCGACGAGGTGGGAGAGGAGCATCTGGCCCAGGCGTATTTGCGCTACGGCCAAGCCCGGCGCGTTGGGTTCTTTGCCGGCATAGGCGTGGGCGTCGCACTCGCCAGCATCCAGTTGGGTCTCCCCATATTGGTCGGTGGCGTGCTCATCCTTGTGCTGGCGCTTGTTCTCATGTTGGTCATGCCCGAACAGGGGTTCCGGCCCGCCTCTCGGAGAGACCGCTCCTCCTGGCAGATGTTACGCGGCACCTTCCGGGACGGTGTAACGGCGGTGCGCCGGCAGCCGGCGCTGCTGCGGCTGTTCGCGATCACCGCTTTCTTCGGTGCCCACAGCGAGGGCATTGATCGTCTCTGGGAAGCGCACCTGCTCGCGAGTTTCCGGTTCCCCAGCCTCGGCACGTTCAAGCCTGTCGTCTGGTTCGGTATTCTGCAGGTCACTACCAACCTGGCGACTCTCTTGGTGGCAGAAGTCGCCGTGCGGCGGCTCGACATCAACGACCGCAGGCGCATGGTCCCACGGCTCATCCTGCTCAATGCGCTCATCGTCGGTAGCGTTGTGACTATCGGACTGGCGGGCAGCTTCTGGCTCGTGGTGGGAGCCTTTCTGGCCACGGCTGTCCTGAAGACGCTCTACGGGCCAATCTACCGCGCCTGGTTGAACCGACACGTTAGCTCACGGGTGCGGGCGACGGTCCTCTCGATGAATGGGCAGGCTGATGCACTAGGTCAGTTTGTCGGCGGCCCAGCCACTGGTGTCATCGGCACATTGCTGTCGTTGCGAGCGGCGCTGGTTGCTTCCGGGAGCATGCTCGCGCCTACGCTGCTACTCTATAGAGGGAGTACCCGCCAAGAGTAAGCCCCGTCCGTCCGGGTATACTCTGCGCTTGCGATACCGCACACCGCTCCCAACCTGATATAATCCCCCGCGTGAGTGGTCGTTTGCGGATTGCGCTTTACCCGGCGACCTTCGATCCACCGACAAACGGTCATCTCGACATTGCCCGTCGAGCGGCGCGGTTGTTTGATCGAGTGATTGCCGCGGTATATGCCGAGCCGAGCAAGAACGTCTGGTTCGGCTTGGAGGAGCGAGTGATGCTGCTGCGTGCGGCGCTCGAACAGGAAGGTTTGGACAACGTCGAGGCGTGCCCGTATCAAGGGCTGACGGTGACACTGGCCCGCGAGGTAGGCGCAGCTGCCATCGTGCGGGGCATGCGGGCGGTATCCGACTTCGAAGGGGAGTTCCAGCTCGCCAGTATGAACGAGCAGATGGCACCCGATGTCGAGACGGTGCTCCTGATGGCCGGAACGCGCCACTTCTATCTCAGTTCGACAATTGTCAAGGAAATCGTGTGGGCCGGCGGTGACGTGACTCCATGGGTACCGGTGCCGGTTGCCGCGGCGCTCACCGAGCGGAGCGCCGCCTTGCGAGCGCGAGCGGCTGACCGTGCTTGAGCGTGGCAGGCAAGGCACCGGAGGCATGAAGGATGACGTGCGTGCATTGGCCGGTCGTAAGGGGGTGAGCCGCCGTGGACATTCTCTATCTCGTTGATCGGTTGGAAGCCGTCGTTCACGCGGGGCAGCGCATGCCGTTCACCAACAAGATCATGGTGGACGAGCGCGAATGTCTCGACATCGTGGATCAGATGCGTATTGTCGTGCCGGAGGAGATCAAGCAGGCCCGCCGCGTGAGCCAGGATCGTGACCGCATCACCTCCCAGGCGCGCGAGGCGGCCGAGCGGATCACAGTGCGGGCGCAGCAGCGCGCTGAGGAGATCATTGCGGAACGTGGTCTGTTGCAAACGGCCCAAGATCAGTCGGCAGAGTTGCTGCACCAAGCCGAAACCCATTCGCGCGATATCCGCGAGGGCGCCGACGACTATGCCCTCCAGGTGCTCCAGGCGCTCGACCAGCACTTGGAGTCTATCCTCGACGAGGTGCGTCACGGCATGGAGGCGATCTCCGGCCGGCCAGCGCCACTGCTGGAAGAGGGAGAGGAGCCGGTAGCCGAGCCGGAGCCGGTCTCCTAACGCACGCTGCCGACGGCTGCTGCTTGTCGTCCCGTGTTGCTTCTGTGCGGACGTGAATACCCATGAACGAGTTGCGCTTTAACGTTGCCGCCCTGCTCAAGGAGCCGACCGGCGCCTCGCGGGAGCGGGTCATCCGCGTGCTACCGACGGCCATCGGTGACCGCACGCTCATGGCCCCCCTCCAGGGGAAGGTCAAGCTGCTGCGGGTCGTGCCGCGGCGCAATCAAGCCGGTGCTATCCTCGCGTTGGGCGAGCTTACGACGGCGGCAGCCGTCGAATGCAGCCGGTGCCTCGCGGCAGTCGCGCTCCCGGTCTCGTTCGCGTTCGAGGCCACCTACTATCCGCAGGTAGACGTTGTGACCGGCCGCGCGGTAGCGCCGCACCAGGATGACCTCGGTTTCGACCTGAGCGCCAACCACGAGCTTGATCTGACCGAGGCCACGCGGCAGCATATCGAGTTGGCGCTGCCGATGCAGCCGCTCTGCGCCGCGACCTGCGCCGGGCTGTGTGCGACGTGTGGACGTAACCGGAATCGCGAGCGGTGCCAGCACGAGGCGGCGGAGATTGATCCGCGCCTCGCTCCCTTGCGGGCACTACTCACTCCCGATACGCTCCGGGAGATGGTGTGAGTGGGCCTAGCGGGGTCGTTCCCGCGAAAGCGAGAATCCATGTCTTCCTGCCGCAGCGGGGGGACATAGGGGGGCGGCCCCCCTTGATGAAGCAAGAGCCGTAATCGGCCAATAGAGAAGGAGGCCAGTTGTGGGCGCTCTACCCAAGAAAAAGGTGTCGAGACGGAGACGTAACAATCGGCGACAGCACCATGCGCTGCGGCCGCCCCAGTTGGTACGTTGCCGCAATTGCGGCGAGTACCGGCTTTCGCACCATGCCTGTCTCAGCTGCGGTATGTACCGCGGCCGCGAGGTCCTGTCCAGCGACGAGCTTGCGACCAGTGCCCTCTAGTGCCGACGAGTTTGTCCGCGTAGCCGAGCGAGCACACTACGCCTGACTGGGAAGCCAAGCCTCGAACATGGGTCTGCAACGCCTCGCCTGGTTGTTTCCCGGACAGGGAACCCAAGCCGTCGGCATGGGACAAACTCTCTACGAGCGCTCCCCGGCAGCGCGCTCCCTCATGGATGTGGCCGACGCCGCGCTCGGCGGCGACCTGCTGCGGCGCTGCTTCACCGGGCCGGCCGATGAGCTGCGCCTCACCCTCCACGCCCAGCCCGCCATCGTGGTGGTGAGCTTGGCCTCGCTGGCTGCGTGCGTCGAGGCGTTGGCCGAGGGGGACTTGACCGGCGCCCCGGAAGAGTGGTTTGGTGCTCACCTCCCCCGGGAGTTGGCACCGGCCTATGTTGCCGGGCATAGTGTCGGGGAGCTTGCGGCCCTCATCGCTACCGGTGTCCTCTCCTTGGTGGATGGTCTGCGCCTGGTGCAAGCGCGCGCACAAGCGATGCAGGCCGCCGGCGCTGCTCGCCCCGGTACGATGGCGGCGGTGCTCGGATTGACCATTGACGAGGTTGCCGCGGCGTGTACTGCGGCGCGGAACGAGAGGCCGGATAGCTACGTGACGGTCGCTACGCACAACGAGCCGACCCAGGTCGTCATCGCTGGCGACCCGGCGGGAGTTGCGGCCGCCGGCGCGGCCGCCCGGCAGCGCGGGGCCAGGCGAGTCGTGCGCCTAGCGGTGAGCGCCGCCTTTCACTCGGCAGCAATGCAACCGGCCGCCGCGGTGTTGGCCGACCACGTAGCATCATTGGTAATCCGGCCGCCGCAAGCGCCCGTGGTGCTCAATACCTCGGCGCAGCCGACCCGCGATCCCAACGTGATCCGCACCGCGCTGACCGCGCAGGTGCGCCAGCCGGTGCGCTGGGCGGATACGGTAAGCTATCTGCTTGCACAGGATGTAACACTGTTTCTGGAGTGTGGGCCGGGGCAGGTACTCACCAATACGGTACGCCGTCGCAACGCCACTGCCGAGACGTGGGCAGCGGCTACCCCGGAAGAGGTAGCGACCGCGACGGCGGCTCTCCGGGCACATTGGGGTTGAAAATGGGGAACTTACGTGATCGTGTGGCCGTCATTACGGGCGCGTCCAGCGGCTTGGGCGAGGCGATGGCGCGTCGGTTTGCAGCCGCCGGTGCCAGCGTCGTGGTCAACTACCGCGGCAATGAAGCCGGTGCCACCGCCGTCGTTGCGGCAATCCGCGCCGACGGAGGGCAGGCCGTCGCTCACCAGGCCGACGTCACCCAGAGCGCGGCCGCCGACGGCTTGATCGCTCGTGCGGTGCAGGAGTTCGGGCGGCTCGACATCCTGGTGAACAACGCCGGTATGCGTCAGGACGCGCTCATCTTGCGGATGAAGGAGCAGGATTGGCAGGCTGTACTGACGACCAACCTCACCGCTGCCTTCCTCTGTACCCGTCCGGCGCTCAGAACGATGGTGCGCCAACGTTATGGCCGCATCCTCAACGTCGCCTCCGTGGTCGGAGTCACCGGGAACGCCGGCCAGGCCAACTACGCCGCGGCGAAGGCCGGCCTCATCGGCTTGACCCGTGCGACGGCCCGCGAGGTCGCCACGCGCGGGATTACGGTCAACGTCCTGGCGCCGGGATTCTTTCATACCCGGATGACCGCCGACGTCACGGAGGAGATGCGGAAGTTCGTGATGAGTCAAATCCCGATGGGCCGCTGGGGTGACCCGGCGGAGACCGCCGCCGCCGCCGCCTTTCTGGTCAGCGACGATGCCGGCTACATTACGGGCCAGGTACTCAACGTAGACGGCGGGCTGGTCATGGCCTAGGGCAGTTCTCGGCCGTCGGCTTTCGGCACGTTTGGAGATCTTTGCATAACTCGTCATTCCCGCGAAAATGGGAACCCCACCCCCCCTCTCCCCCTGGGAGAGGGCCGGGGTGAGGGGTTACCCCTCTCGCACTCCAGCCGGGTAGTTACGCAAAGGTCGCCGCAAGCGAGATTCTTGCAGGTAGGTAGACTGACGGAGCGGAACGGCCGAGCTTCCGGCGCAGCGTGGATTACCTCCCGCTTCAGGACGAACACGTTATGCTCCGCAAGGTACTCATTGCGAACCGCGGCGAGATTGCCGTGCGGATCATCCGCGCCTGCTGCGACCTGGGCATCGCCACGGTTGCGGTCTACTCGGAAGCGGACCGCGATGCCTTGCATGTGCGCCTCGCCCATGAGGCCGTCTGCATTGGCCCGGCCCCGACGGCCCAAAGCTATCTCCACATCCCCAACATTGTCAGCGCGGCGCTCATCACCGGCGCTGACGCTGTTCATCCTGGTGCCGGCTTTCTGGCCGAGAATCACTACTTCGCCGAAATCTGCGAGAAATATCAACTCGCTTTCATCGGCCCACACCCGGCCGTTATCGAGCGACTCTCCGATAAGGTAACTGCGCGCCGGGCCATGCGGGAAGTAGGGCTGCCGGTATTGCCGGGATCCGAGGGGTTTGCGCCGGACTTGGCCGCGGCGGCCGATACGGCGGCAGAGATTGGCTACCCCGTCATGCTCAAGGCGGTGGGCGGCGGCGGCGGCCGTGGTATTCGGTCCGTCGCCAGCGAAGCCGAGCTGTCCCGCTTTTTCCCTATCGCCCAAGCGGAAGCCGAGGCCTCGTTCGGCAGCGATCACCTCTACGTCGAAAAGCACTTGGTTGACGCCCGGCACGTTGAGGTGCAGGTGTTGGGAGATCGCCACGGGAACGTGATCCACGTCGGTGATCGTGACTGTACGTTGCAGCGTCGCCATCAGAAGATCGTCGAGGAAGCCCCCTCCCCGCAGCTTTCTCCGGCGCTCCAGCAACGGCTGCGCGAGGCTGCGGTCGTCGGCGCCGAGGCCGTGGGCTATACCAGCGCCGGAACGTTTGAGTTCCTCGTTGATCGCGCCGAAAACTATTACTTTATGGAAGTCAATACCCGCTTGCAGGTCGAGCATACCGTCACCGAGGTGATTTCCGGCCTCGATCTGGTGCGCGAGCAGCTCTTGATCGCCGGCGGCGAGCAGTCGGTGCGCCGCCAGGAGGACATCGTGCTGTCCGGTCATGCGCTGGAGTGCCGCATCAACGTCGAGGATGCCGAGCACGGGTTTGCTCCGAGCGCCGGGCAGGTCACCGCCTACCTGCCGCCCGGTGGACCGCAGGTGCGCGTCGATTCGCACCTCTACACCGGCTATCATATCCCACCCCACTACGATTCCCTCGCTGCAAAGGTCATCACCTGGGGCCACGACCGCGCCGAGGCCATAGCGGTGATGCGGCGGGCGCTCGACGAGCTGACGATTGAAGGCGTTGCGACCACGGTGGCGTTTCAGCGGCGGATCATCGGCGATCCGCTGTTCGAGCGTGGGGAGCTTTCGACGACCTCCGTAGATGAGTACTTTCTCGCGTAGCCGGCCGGGACGGATTGATGGCAGTAGAGGATAGCGTCGCCGTGAGTGCTCCGGCCCCAGTCACCACCATCGAGCGGCCCCGGCGCCGGCAGCGGCGCTGGTCAGGCCGGCGGCAGGCACGCATGTTGGCCTTTCAGACCCTATTCGGCCTCGACCTGAACCCCCTCGCGCCCGACGTGGCAATCCGCCAGCGTCTAGCCGAAGCCGGGGAGATTAACGAGCCGGTCGCAGACTACCTGAAGGCCCTGGTGAAGGGAACCTGGGCGCGCTTGCCCGAGATTGATACGCGGTTGGCCAGCGCGGCCCCGGCCTGGCCGCTGTCACAGATGGCGCGCGTAGACAAGAGCATTCTGCGTCTGGCAATCTACGAGTTGCTGTACGGTGCCGACGTGCCCGACCGAGTCGCGATCAACGAGGCCATTGAGCTAGCCAAGGTCTTTGGCCACGACACGTCCGCACGGTTTGTCAACGGTGTCTTGGGCACGATCCAGGCCGAGAAAGAAGCTGCCGCTGCCACTACCGGGGGGAGTGAGGAATTGCTGAAGCGATGAATCCGTTACAGGCCGCGGATGCTCCCACCCCCACCCCGGTCCCTCCTACCCCCACACCGCCGCCGGTGAGCGCCGAGGAGCTATTCCAGGGATTCTCCCTGTTCGAGGGCTGGACCCCCTACATCGTGTTCCCGGCGATGGGAGTGCTGCTCATCCTGATCCTGCTGGCCGTATCCCTCGTCCTCAAGTGGCCCGCGTGGCTCCCCTGGGGCCGGCCGCGTCGCGCGCGGCCGACGGACGAGCGTGGCGTGTCCACCGAGGAAATGACCCTCGGCGAGCATCTCATCGAGCTACGCAATCGTCTGGTCATCTCCGCCGCCGGCGTACTCGTGACCGCGATGGTATGCTTTTTCTTTTGGCAGCCCCTGCTCAACTTCGTGATGGATCCCTGTCAGGGCTGCCTCTTCCAAGCCATCCGGCCGACCGAGCAAATCTTCGTCATTTTCCGACTGGTGATCTTCGCCGGCGTCATCATGGCGATGCCCCTGATCGTCTGGCAGATTTGGGCCTTTGTTGCCCCGGGGTTGACCTACACGGAGCGTCGCTACATCGTGCTGCTGGCGCCGGGCGCAACGGTGGCGCTGTTGGCCGGGGTGTCCTTCGCCTACTACCTCGTCTTGCCGTTGGCGCTCTGTGTCTTGGCCGGCGAATGTGGGGAGTTGAGTACCATCTTCCGGTCGCCGTCCATCACCATCAACCTGTCCATTGACGAGTACGTGCGGTTCATCACCCGGATGCTGCTCGCCATCGGGATTATCTTCGAGCTGCCGCTCTTCATGTATTTCTTTGCCCGTGTGCGCCTGATCCATCCCCGGATGCTCGTCCGCATGCGGCGCTACGTCGTCGTGATCGCCGTCGTCTTGGCCGCGATCATTACCCCCACGGTGGACCCGCTCAACCAGGCGCTCGTGGCGATCCCCATTCTGATCCTGTACGAGGTCGGCATTCTCCTCACGCGCCTTGCCTATCGCCAGGGCGGCTCGGACGAGCCGGAGCCGCCACCGGAAGCCGTCACACCTTGATGCTGGCCCAGTGCCCGCGGCGATAGCGCCACGCTATGATCGCCGCTTCGATGGCACTGCCCAGCGCAAAGCTCGCAAAGGCCCCTGGCAGTCCCCATCCTAGCCCCACCGCAAACCACCACGCGGTCGGGAGCCGGACAAACCACATCCCCACGCTGGATGTCAGCATGGGAAAGCGTGTGTCACCGGCGCCCCGCAGCGCTCCGGCCAGCACCATCGAGCAGGCAAAGAAGGGCTGGCCCAAGGCGAGCGCCTTCAGCCCCTCGGCGCCAATACGGATAATCTCCGGATCGCTCGTGAACAAGCGGGTTAGCCACGGTCCGCCGAAGAAGAACAACACCGCCAGCGACCCCATCCAGAACAAAGCCGAGCGCACCGCAAACCACGTCACTCGCCGCGCCCGATCCGGACGCTCCGCGCCCAGCGCCTGACCGGTGAGCGCCGACGCGGCGATACCGAACGCAAAGCCGGGCATGAACGAGAGGGACATCAGCGCGAACACCACCCGCTGCGCGGCAAAGACGGTTGTGCCCAGCCCGATTACGATGGTCGAGAACATCAGGAAGCCCAGCGACCGCGACAAACCCTCGATCAGCGACGGTAGCCCGATCTGCACCAGCCGTCTGATGATGTCCAAGTCAGGGCGCCAGCCCTCCCGCCCCAGCAGGCTCAGGCGCTGCCTCGACGAGGCGCGCAGCAGGAAGACTGCCAACGCCGCGGCGCCAGCGCTGCGGCCGATGGCCGCTGCCCACGCGGCCCCCTCCACACCGAGCGCCGGAAAGCCCAGGTGCCCGAAGATCAGCACGTAGTCCAGCGAGATGTTGACTACGTTGATGAGCATGGCCGCCAGCATCGGTTTGCGGCTGTCACCGACGCCGCGTAGCCCGGCGCCGAGCACAAAGGACGCGATGAGGAACCCCGAGAAGAGAAACGTGATCCGCAGGTAGCTGCCGCCGAGCGTGACCACCGTGGATTCGGCGCCGAGCAGCCGGACGATGTGCTCCGCGGCCGGTACGCCGCAGAGTGCCAGCAGGACTCCTGCCCCCAGCGCCAGCAGCACCGACTGTTTCAGCACCCGTGAGGCCTCCGCCGGTCGCCGCTCGCCGGTCCGCCGTGCCACCAATGCCGTGGTACTCACCGCCAGCGCGCCGATGGACATGAAGATGACGAACAGTATCTGTGTGCCGATCCCCACGCCCGCGATGGCCGCCGCGCCCAACCGGGAGACCATGAGCAGATCCACCATCCCCACCGCGGTTTGCAGCAGGTTCTCGACGATCACCGGCCAGGCCAAGCCGAACACCAGGCGGCGGATCGAGCGATTGTCGTCGTGTACGGCCGGAGCAGGCGTCGAACGCGCCGGTGCGTCGGGGGCATGGGCGATCTGCCCCTGAGGGGACGCCGCGGCCGGCTTTGGTGCTGCCTGGCTGGAGGCGATGTCCCGGCGCTCGTCACGTAGCGGTGTCGTCATCGCCCCTTCATCGCCGGGGGGTCGCGCTCCGTCTTGACGGTCGCGGGTGTTGGCGCAGCGGCCATTGTAGCACTCGGCCCGTCGGGGAGACTTTTGCAGAAGTCGTCATTCCCGCGAAAGCGGGAATCTAAAAATCCAGGCCGCTGAGATTGGCGTGAGGCGAGTCCCTGCCCCCTAGCATTCCATCCGGGTGGTTGTGCAAAGGTCTCCCGAGCCGGATTGATCCGGCCGCGCCCCAGGTTGACGCCAGCGCCAGCGCGGCATACACTTGAGAGGGTAGGCGCACTGGCAGCCTGTGCGCGTAGTCCTGTTGCTGCGGCACCGCGCAGGCGCGACACCGTCCGGGCGGCGTAGCCAAGTGGTAAGGCGGGGGTCTGCAAAACCCCTATTCAGCGGTTCGATTCCGCTCGCCGCCTCCCCTGCTGTCCCTCGTGTATCTTCCTCCCTGCCCGGCGCAGCGACCGCCGCCGCTCGCTTGCCGGGGCGTATCGGCCAGCCGCGTTGCCTTGCTGGGGTAGCGGCTACCGGTTATACTCCTACCGGTTCCGCCTACGCCCACCCGGGACTGCCCGTGCCGCCCATGTGGCTGCCGGGTGGCGTTGCGCCTCCGTAAGGTGCTTGCACCGGCGAGCAGTGACCGTCGTCGGAGCCGATCTTCTTATGAAGGAAGCTATGCATGGCTGATTACACTACGATCTACCCGCCCATTATCGCGGCCACTATTCTCGGGATTGCCTTCATTGCGATCACGCTGTTTCTGGCCAGCGTGCTCGCTCCCCGCGTCAAGAGCGAGAAAAAGGCCGAAACCTACGAATGTGGCATGGTCCCGCTCGGTACCAACTGGGCACAAATGAACATCCGCTACTATTTCTTTGCCATCCTCTTCCTCATCTTCGAGATCGAGGCCGTCTTCCTCTTCCCGTGGGCCGTCACGCTGAAGGAGTTGAGCGCCGTCGCCTTCTACGAGATGATGCTCTTTCTGGGCATTCTTCTGTTCGGTCTTGCCTATGCCTGGCGCAAGGGGTTACTAGCATGGGAGTGATGTCACCGGCACCGACCGACGAACGGCTGACCGCCCTCGGCAAAGAGGTCGGCTTGGACGTGTTCACGGCACGCACCGGCGAGGACCTGAAGCCGGAAAACCTGTTCGCGCAGCTTCCCAAGGGAGTAGTCACCACCAACCTCGACCTGCTGCTCAACTGGGGGCGTAAAGCCAGCCTCTGGCCGATGACGTTCGGCCTGGCCTGCTGCGCCATCGAGATGATCGCCTCCTCCATGCCGCACCACGATCTGGACCGCTTCGGGATCGTCCCGATGCCGGCGCCGACGCCGCGACAGTCGGACGTGATGATCGTCTCCGGCACGGTCACGACGAAGATGGCGCCGGCGGTCAAGCGGCTCTACGACCAGATGCCGGAGCCGAAGTGGGTGATCTCCATGGGCGGTTGCGCCACCTGCGGTGGCCCGTACTACCGTTATCCAACGGTGGTGCAGGGTGTGGACCAGATCATCCCGGTGGATGTCTACATCGGCGGCTGCCCACCCCGCCCCGAGGCGTTGATGCAAGGCTTCATTGATCTCCAGAAGCGTATCCTGCGTGAAGCCAGTAAGGATCGCCGGTCGTGAGCGCGGATAGTGCGGCTCCGCGGCCGGTGCGCGCGATCAACACCAGCGAGCGCAGCCCGTGGCTGGGCAAGGAGTGCCCCCACTGCAATCAGCCGCTCGCCGTCGGTGAGCCGGTGGTCGTGTGCTCGCAGTGCCGCATCCCCGATCACGCCGCCTGTTGGACAGCCCAAGACAACACCTGCGGCGCCGAGGGCTGCGGCTTTAGCGCCCCGGTGCGCGAGCGCCGGCAGCGCCCGGCCGCCGCTGACGGGCAATCCGCGCCCGCCCGCCCGGCTGCCGGCGGCCGTCCCGCGGCCCGCGCGGCCCGCGCGCCCCTCGCGCTGGTGCCACGCGAGGCGCCGGGGCTACGGACTCGCGCGGAAGTGCAGGCGCGGTTGGAGCGGGTGCTCGGTGATTTGCAGCCCGAGTTCTCCACCGCCGCCGACGAAGTGATTGCCACCTTCCGGTCGGACCGCATCGTCGAAGCCTGTCGGCGTGCTTGTAGCCACGCCGACTTGCGATTCGATTACCTGCGCTGTCTGTCCGGCGTAGACTGGCAGGCCCAAGGGCGAGACGTGGTCTACCACCTGTTCTCCACCGAGCTGTTTCACAAGTGTACGTTCAAGGTGCGGGTGCCGAACGACAATCCGGTGGTCCCGACGGTGACGACCGTGTGGCGCGGCGCCAACTGGCACGAGCGGGAGACGGCGGAGATGTTCGGCATCACCTTTGCCGGACACCCCTACCCGGAGCCGCTGCTGCTCCAACGCGACGAGCAGGGACGTATCATTCCCGGCCATATCCTGTTGAAGAGCTTTCCCCTCCGGCCGCCGGAGCCGCCTGTCGAGCTTGACGAATGACCGCTGTGACACGCAACGAGGACAACGATGGCCATTAGTACCGCAGCCCGCACCGCCGACCTGCTGGCCGGTGCGCCGCTGCCGGCTCCCGATGGTGACCAAGAGCTTGACACCGTCGAGATGACCATCAACATGGGGCCGCAGCACCCCAGCACCCACGGCGTCTTTCGAATCGTCTTGCAGCTCGAAGGGGAGCGCATTCGCGGTGTTACTCCCCACATCGGCTATCTGCACCGTGGCGCAGAGAAGCTGGGCGAGGCCGCCAGCTACGTAGAGGTCATCATCCACCTCGACCGGACCGAATACCTCTCGGCCTTGCTCAGTGAGCAGTGCTACTGCATGGCCGTCGAGAAGCTGGCGAGTTTGGACGTTCCGGAGCGCGCCGAGTACATTCGGATCATCCTCGCCGAGTTCACGCGCATGGTCTCCCACTGCATGTTCTACGGTGCCTTTGGCGCCGACGCCGGCGCGACCACCCCGTTCGCCTACGCCTTTGCCCTGCGCGAAGAAATCCAGCAACTGTTCGAGTTCGTCGGCGGCGCCCGCATGTTCCCCAACTACTTCCGGCCCGGCGGCCTGAAGGAAGAGGTCCCCGACGGGTTTGAGCAAAAGGTCCGCGATACGCTGGACTTGGCCCACCGCTCGATTGACGACTTCAACCGCCTCTTGACGGAGAACGAGATCTTCCTCGCCCGCACGCGCGGTGTGGCGACGATTACCGCCGAGGAAGCGCTCAACTGGGGCCTTTCCGGGCCGATGCTGCGCTCCACCGGCGTGCCTATTGACGTGCGCCGCGCGGAGCCGTACTCGATCTACGACCGCTTCGACTTCGACATCCCCGTCGGTACCACGGGCGACTGCTACGAGCGGTACCTGATCCGCATCGAGGAGATGCGCCAGAGCACCCGGATCATCGAGCAGGCGCTGAAGGACTTGCCCGGCGGCCCCATCCTGGGCAATGTGCCCAAGTCCCTCCGCACGCCGGCCGGTGAAGCCTATCAGCGCATCGAGAACAGCCGCGGCGACTTCGGCGTCTATCTCGTCAGCGAGCAGAACAAACTGGAGCCGTACCGCGTGAAGTATCGCTCGCCTTCCTACTGCAACCTCCAGGCGCTGGGCCGCCTGATGATCGGAAACTACGTTGCCGACGCCGTGCTGGCGCTCGGGTCGGTAGACATTGTGCTCGGTGAGGTGGATCGGTAGATGCTTGACTTCAACTACGAATCCGTAACCTCGTTGTTGCCCGGCTTCATCACCGCCGATTGGGTGCCAGGCCTCAACCTGCTCTCTTTCCTCGGTATCTTCATTCTCCTCAACATTGTCCTGTTCACCGTCATGGGCCTGATCTGGCTGGAGCGCAAGACGCTCGGCAAGATTCAGTTGCGCCCCGGCCCGACGCTCAACGGGCCACACGGCCTGTTGCAGTCACCGGCAGACGCTATCAAGCTGCTGGTCAAGGAAGACCTCACGCCGGCCGCTGCCGACAAGCGCATTTTCAAGATGGCGCCTTACCTGGTGTTCATCCCGGTCTTCTTGGTCTTCCTCGTCGTCCCGTGGTCCCGCGACGTGGTGGTGCGCGCGCTCGATCTCGGATTGCTCTACGTCGTAGCCATCCCCGCCATCTCCACCGTCGGGCTGGTGATGTCCGGCTGGTCGTCCGGCAACAAGTACTCGATGCTCGGTGCCGCGCGGGCCGTCGCCCAGCTCATCGCCTACGAGCTACCGTTGGTGGTCGCTCTGCTCGGTGTGGCGATCTTGGCGCAGAGCATGTCCCTTTCCGACATCGTGGTGGCCCAGGCGCCGCTATGGTTCATCTTCATTCAGCCCCTCGGCTTCTTCATTTTCGTGACCGCCGCCCTAGCCGAGAACAACCGCACCCCCTTCGACATCAGCATCGCGGAATCGGAGTTGGTGTTCGGCCCCTTCCTCGAATACAGCGGCATGCGCTGGTCGCTGTTCTTCCTGACCGAGTATGCCTCCGTCTTCCTGAACGCCGTCCTTGCCGCCACGCTCTTTCTCGGTGGGTGGACCTTCTTCGGTGTGCCGGAAGCGATCATAGAAGCCTTCGGTCTGTCCGCGTCGGCCGGGCTTGGCGGCACGTTGGTGATTCTGGTTGGCTTCGGCTTCTTCTTCCTCAAGACTACTGTGCTCATTCTCTTCATCATCTGGTTGCGTGGGACCCTGCCTCGCTTGCGTATTGACCAGTTGATGACTTTCGCGTGGAAGGCGCTGCTACCCGCGGCCTTGGCAAATCTGGTGCTCACGGCGATCCTCGTGGTGTTCGGCAACTGGCCCGCGGCCATTGCGACCGCCGTCACGGTCCTCGCCTTCACCATCGTCTATCTCATCCTCCGCCGACGCCCGGCAGCCGCTCCGGCGGCTCCCGTGCGGTTGGCGCAGGTGCCGGCGCGACCGCTCGCGCCGGAGGCCTGATCGGTTGGCCCGTAGCGGCGATTGACCAAAGGAGCAAGAGACATGCTCGGGGCACTCAAAGGAATGGTGCAGACGGTTCGCACAGCCTTCTTTCGGGAAAACGTCACGTGGCATTATCCCAAAGAGCAGCGCCCGCTGCAGGAGCGGTTCATGGGCGCGCCGGGCCTGCTCTGGGACAAGGAGATTGACGAGATCGTCTGCGTGGCGTGCCGTATCTGCGAACGCGCCTGCCCCGACGACTGTATCTCGATGACGGCGGCGAAGTACGAGGGCGACAAGAGCAACAAGAAGAACATCGTCACCGAATACTGGATTGACCTCGGCCGCTGCTCCTATTGCGGCATCTGCGTCGAGGTCTGCCCGTTTGACGCCAACGAGATGACCCCCCACTGGCAGCTGACGACCTACGACCGGCAGGAATTGGTGTACGACATGGATAAGCTCGTCGAGATTGCCGACGGGATGCATCGGCGCTTGGGGAAGGAGGCGCCGATGCCGGAGCCCACACGGCCCGGCGCGACCGCGTAACGGGTCGCCGCGTGCATGTTCCGAGCATCTATGGCAGCATAAGCACCGCCAACGTTGCGGCAGCGCGTGCGTCCGTTCGGCGCAGCGCCTCCGCACCGAGCACCGGCGAATCCACACCGACCTTGGGGACGTATCACGCCATGTTGGAACCGCGTCCACGATGACCTTCGCACAAGGCACGTTCTACGTGCTCGCTGCCGTCACCATTATCTCCGCCCTCGGTGTTGTGGTCGTCCGCAACGTGGTCTACAGCGCCCTGCTGCTTATTCTCACGTTGAGCCTCACCGGGCTGGTCTACCTCTACCTCTACGCCGACTTCCTCGCCCTGGTGCAAATCCTGATCTACGGCGGCACCGTCAGCGTGCTCTTGCTCTTCGCCTTGATGCTGACCAGACCGGAGCAGTACCGCGTCCGCGCCCATACGCAGTGGCCGCTGGCAGTCGTCGCGGCCATTGTGGTGTTTGTCATCCTGGCATACCAGGCCCTGGCGACCGATTGGCTCGGCGGCCGCACGCCGGTCCTGGAGCGTGCCGGCCCCGATGTGCTCGGTGAGCAGCTCTTCGGCCCATGGGCGGTGCCGTTCGAGATCGCCTCGGTCGTGCTGCTCGTGGCCTTGCTCGGTGCCCTGATCCTGGCGCGCCGCACGGAGGGCGAATCGTGATTCCCCTGGAGCACTTCCTCCTCCTCAGCGCGGCGCTGTTCGCCATCGGCACCTACGGCCTGCTGGCGCGGCGCAATGCCGTCCTGGTACTGATCTCGATTGAGCTGCTGCTCAACGCCGTGGCGATCAACTTGGTGGCCTTTGCCACCTACTTGGACCCGGGCCGCGTGGCCGGGATCATCATCGCCATCTTTGTCATCACCATTGCCGCCGCCGAGTTGGGGTTGGGGCTTGCTATCGTATTGCGGGTCTACCGCCTCCGCTCGTCGGTGAACGTTGACGAGGTGGACACCTTACGCTGGTAGCATTGCCCGCGCCGACGCTCATTTCGATAGTGCAAACCTAGCCCGTTAGCAGCACCGGAGAACGCATGGACTTTGCTTGGCTCATACCCACCCTCTGCGTGGGTGCTTTCTTCTTCAACATCATCATCACCCGCTGGCTCGGCCCGCGGAAGCAGGCCCTCGGAGCATTTGTCTCCTTGGCCGCGACCGCCGCGGCCTTCATCGTCTTCCTGATCGTCTTCACCGACGCGGTAGGCACGCCGGACTTGACCGAGCACGCCCACCTCATCACCTGGTCCTGGTTCCAAATCGACTCGTTTGCCTTCCCCGTCAACATGGTGGTGGACTGGCCCGCCATCGTGATGCTCGGCGTGGTCAGCTTCCTCTCCTTCCTCATCCAGTTCTACTCCGTGGGCTACATGAGCGGGCACAACCGCTTCTGGTGGTTCTTCTCGGTCATCGCACTATTCACCGGGGCCATGCTCACGCTCGTCATCGCCTACAACTTCCTCATTCTCTACATGGCCTGGGAGTTGGTCGGGCTGTGCTCCTATCTGCTGATCGGCTTCTACAACGAGCGCCGCTCGGCAGCCGAGGCCTCCAAGAAAGCCTTCGTCACCACCCGTGTCGGCGACGTCGGCTTCTTCATCGCCATCCTCATTCTCTTCAGCGAGACCGGCACGTTCGACATGGGTGTCATCTTCGATGCCGCCACGAACGGCGAGATCAGTTCCGGCCTACTCACCTTGAGCGTGCTCCTGCTGTTCCTCGGCGCGGTCGGCAAGTCGGGGCAGTTCCCGCTGCACGTGTGGCTGCCCGACGCCATGGAAGGCCCAACACCAGTCAGCGCCCTGATCCACGCCGCGACGATGGTCACGGCCGGCGTATTCCTCGTCGCGCGGGCCTATCCGCTCTTCGTCGCGGCCCCCGGCGCGCTGGAGGTCGTACTCGTCGTTGGTACCTTTACCGCCATCTTTGCCGGCGTCATCGCGCTGGTGCAGCCCGACATTAAGCGGGTGCTCGCCTACTCGACCGTCAGCCAGCTCGGCTACATGATGATGGCGCTCGGCGCCGGCGCCTACACCGCCGCGCTGTTCCATCTCTATACCCACGCCTTCTTCAAGGCGCTCCTGTTCCTCGGTTCGGGAGCAGTCATCCACACGATGGAAACCGTCCTCCACGGCCGCGCCGTCAGCCCCAACGACATGAACTACATGGGCGGGCTGGCCCGGCGTATGCCCATTACGGCCGCCACCTTTGTTATCGGCGCGCTCGCCCTCGCCGGCGTATTCCCCCTGGCCGGATTCTGGAGTAAGGACGAAATCCTAGCCGGGACCCTCCACGGTGGCCATTGGGTGCCATTCCTGGTGGCCCTCGTGACGGCCACCCTGACGGCCTTCTACATGTTCCGCGCCGCCTGGCTCACGTTCGGTGGCTCCCCTCGCTGGCACCTCGCGCCCATGGCGGCCGATAACTCCGGCGAGGACGCCCACGAGGAAGAGGCCGAAGGTCACGACACACACGCTGATGAGCACCACGAGCCGCACGAAGCCCCCTGGACCATGTGGGCGCCGCTGGTCGTCATTGCCGTATTCGCCGTGATTGCCGGCTGGATCAACATTCCCGGCCTCTATACCGGCTTTGGCGACGTGGTGCATTTCGGGGAGCACCACAAGGAGGCCTTCAGCCTGGTCCTCGCGCTCGTCGGCTCCGCCGCGGCGTTGCTCGGTATTCTGGTGGCGGTCGCCGTCTACAACTTCGGCCTTGTCCCGGCGGCCATCTTGGGCGAGAGCTTTGCCACCGTCTACCGCTTTTTGCTGAATAAGTTCTACTTCGATGAACTCTACGATTGGATCATCAGCCGCATCCTCTTGAGTATCTCCGCCCTCACCGCGCTCTTCGACCGCAAGATCGTCAACAACTTCGGCGTTGACGGCTCCGGCTGGCTCACGATCAAGTCCGGGGACCTGCTCCGCTATCACCAAACCGGCCGCATCTATCACTACGCACTCGGCTTTGTGATCGGCGCCGTCCTCGTGCTGCTCATGATGACGGCCTATCCGGCGCTCGTCGAGTTCTTCCAATAGGAGAAGTTGCCATAGCCTTTCCGTTTCTTGCAGCCATCGTCCTGATCCCGTTGGTTACGGCGATCCTGATTATGCTGGTGCCGCGTCAGCATGCCTGGACCATCCGCATCCTGGCAACCCTGGCCGGACTGCTCACGCTCATCCTGTCGGTGTGGGTGTTTATCGGCTTCGACTGGAGCAAAGCCGGCCTTGGCACCACGAACGGCTATCAGTTCGTCGAGTGGTACGAGTGGCTGCCCGAGCTAGGCATCACCATCCGCCTCGGCATTGACGGCATCTCGGCGCCGATGGTGCTCCTCACCGGCCTGGTGATCTTCACCGGCGCCATCGTCTCCTGGAATATCGCCGACCGCAACAAGGAGTATTACGCGCTGCTGCTCGTGCTCGTGAGCGGTGTGTACGGCGTGTTCGTTGCCCTTGATCTCTTCTTCCTCTTCTTCTTTTACGAGATCGCCGTGCTGCCGATGTACCTGCTCATCGCCGTCTGGGGCAGCACCCGCAAAGAATACGCCGCCATGAAGCTGACCATTTTCCTGGTCGCCGGCAGCATTCTCGTCTGGGTCGCAATGCTGGCCGTGTTTGTCGAGAGCGGCGCCCAGACCTTTGACCTGGCCACCCTGGCCCAGCACGAATACCCGCGGGCCTTCCAGCTTGTCTTCCTGCCGATGTTCTTCGTCGGCTTTGGCACCCTCGCCGGTATGTGGCCCTTCCATACCTGGTCGCCCGACGGCCACGTGGCCGCGCCAACGGCGGTCAGTATGCTCCACGCCGGTGTGCTGATGAAGCTCGGCGCCTACGGCATCCTGCGCGTCGGTTTCGGGCTGCTCCCCGAAGGCACCGTCTTCTGGGCGCCCTTCTTCATCGTGCTCGGAACGATCAACGTAGTTTACGGCGCGCTCTCGGCCATGTCCCAGCGCGATTTGAAGTTCGTGATCGGCTATTCGTCCGTCAGCCATATGGGCTACGTCGTCGTCGGTCTCTGCACCCTGACCCTTATCGGCGTGAACGGCGCCGTCTTGCAGATGTTCGCCCACGGGGTGATGACGGCGCTCTTCTTTGCGCTCGTCGGCGTGATTTACGACCAGGCCCACACCCGCGAAATCGGCATCTTCGGCGGCTTGGTGCGACGGATGCCCTGGTTTGTCGGCTTTTTTGCCGTCGCCGGGCTGGCCTCGCTCGGCCTGCCCGGCCTCTCCGGTTTCATCGCCGAGCTCCTGGTGTTTATCGGCGCGTTCCAGAGCTACCCCATCATCGGCGTGTTCTGCGTGATTGGCGTTGCCCTCACCGCGACCTACATCTTGCGCTTGATGGCCAAGGCGTTCTTCGGTCCGCCCAATCCGGCCTGGTCCCACTTGCGCGACATGCGGCCCTCGGTCTGGGTGGCTAGCATGCTGCTCGCGGCGACGATGCTCTTCGTCGGACTGTATCCCGCACCGTTCCTGGACCGCAGCACTGTCTCCATAGTGCCGCTCCTGGAGCGTATCGAGCAATTCAGGTAAAGGCAGAGAATGGCTTCCCTCGATTACGGACTACTCACGCCGGAGTTCATGCTCCTGGGCCTGATGTTCCTCGTGCTGTTCCTGGACCTGGTCTTCGCCGAGCGCGGCCGGTGGCTTATCCCCTGGGTGACGATCGTGGGGCTGCTCGTCGTGCTCGTCGTTGGCGGCTGGACCTGGGGTATCCGTGCGACGTTCGCCGACCTGCTCCGCGTTGACGAGTACACCTCCTTCTTCCGCGTCCTGTTCGCCGTCGTCGCGCTCGGAGTCGTCTTCGTTTCCATGCCCTACGTGCCCCGCTTCCTACCCCATCAGGGCGAGTACTACGCCCTGGTGCTGGCCGGTACGTTGGGCATGGTCATCATGGCGATGGCGGACGAGCTACTCACCGCCTACATCTCCTTGGAACTATTGAGCTTCAGCAGCTATATCCTCGTCTCCTACGCCAAGCGCGACCTGAAGAGCAACGAAGCCGGCATCAAATACTTGATTATCGGGGGACTGTCATCGGCCCTGCTGCTGTACGGGATCAGCCTGCTCTACGGCGCCACCGGCACGACCAAGTTCCCGGCTATCGCCCAAGCTATTCAGGCGCCCGGCGCCCTCGACAGCCCCGGCCTGCTCGTGGCGCTGGCGCTGATTACGGTCGGCTTGGGCTTCAAGGTCGCCGCGGTGCCCTTCCATATGTGGACGCCGGACGTGTACGAGGGCGCACCGACCCCCATCGCGGCCTACCTCGCCGTCGGCTCCAAAGCCGCCGGGTTCGCGCTGGTCGTGCGCTTTCTGGTCGGCGGATTGCTCCCGGCCGTGGAATCCTGGCTGCCCGTGTTTGCGGTGCTGGCCGTGCTGACGATGACCGTCGGCAACCTGGTCGCCATCCACCAGCGCAACCTGAAGCGATTGCTCGCCTATTCCAGCATCTCCCAGGCCGGCTACGTGCTGGTCGGGATCGCTGCGCTCCAAGACGGTGACATCGGCGCCATGGCCACGCGCGGCATCGTGCTGCACCTCGCCGGCTATGTCTTCACCAACCTGGCCGCCTTTGGTGCCCTCATTGCGTTCGAGTCGCGCACCGGCCGCACCGACATCCGCGACCTGGCGGGGGTGGGACGCCAGTCGCCGTTTATCGCCCTCACCCTGATGGTCTCGGTCTTCTCGCTCGCCGGTATGCCGCTGTTCGCCGGCTTCGTGACCAAGTTCTACCTCTTCACGGCGGCGGCCCGCGCCGATCTGCTCTGGCTCGTAGCCATTGCCGTCATCAACTCGACCATCTCCCTCTACTACTACTTGATTGTCGTCAAGGAGATGTACGTCGGCGAAGCGCGCCCCGGCCTCCTCTCGCTACAACGACCGCAAGGTCTGCTCACCGGAATTTCCTTGGCGGCCGGAGTCGTGGCCGGCATCGCGGTCTGGGTCAGCCTCGGCGCCAGCGGCTGGATCTACGACTTCTACGGCCCCACTCTGCCCGTCACCATCGCCGTCGGCAGCGGTGGCCTCGTCGCTACACTGGTCGGCCTGGCTTTCGGGGTATTTGAGCTGCCACTCGCCGCCATGTTGGCCGGCGTCTTCGTGCTCGGCCTCTACCCCTACCCGGTACTTGATCTGCTCGGTGACGTGAGTAGCGCCGTCTTTACGGCTACGGCCGCACTCTCGTAGGCTAAAGCAAAGCGCCGGGCGCGTCACCCTCGTGACACCCGGCGCATAATGCGTCCTCCGGCCCGGCCGTGCTCAGCCGGTGTAGCGTTGGATGAAGTAGATTCCGCCCCAGACAAAGGCCAGCACTAACAGCACGAAAACCAGGTTCATCGCTTCGCTGACGACCACCCCGCAGACGATGCGGGCGCATTCTTCGGATGTCGCGTGTCCCATCGCGTGTCCCTCGCTCCTCGCTCTACTCCGCCAATTCTAGCAAAGCCACCGCCGCCCGGTCATGCCCGCTTTCGCGGGAATCCACGTCCCCCTGCACAGCGGGGGGACTATAGGGGGCCATCCCCACCCGCCGGGTAGCCCCGGCCGCTAGTGTGCCGCCGGCCCCGCGCTCTCCGGCACCGTGCCACCGAGTTGCCGAATTGCGCGTTCGATCAGGATGAGATTGCCGCGCAGGTTCGCCTTCCGCATTTCCTCGTGCGCGGCGACCGCCTCGTCGAAGAGGCCCTTGAAATAGTCCCACTTCTCGTACAGCGTCTCCAGGCGCTCCTCGGTGGACGGGACCTGTTCCGTAGCAGCCATCACTCTTCCTCATTGATCGCAGCGCCAAGCGGTCTCCCGGCCGGGCGGCTGGCGCTGGATAATCGAACCTCTGCGCCGATTCTACCGCATCCGGCCGGATCGCGGGGGAGACTACTGCGGAGCGCCGGGGTAGCCCGTCACCGGCTCGACGACCGGCGACCCGGCGGCCCGCTGGCAGTGGTAGTCATAGAGCGCCACCAGTTGCTCGGCCGCCGTCCGCCAGGGCAGCACCAACTCCCGGCCCCGCCGCCCCATAGCGTTGGCCGCCGCCGGATCGGCGAGCAGTCGCAGCGCCGCCCGCGCCGCCGCCTCGGGGTCGTCGGGCGACACCAGATACCCATTCACGCCGTCTTGGATCGCATCCACCGCGCCGCAGCCGGTCGTCCCGACGACGGGGCGGCCGCAGGCATTGGCCTCCCAATACACCAGGCCAAAACCCTCGAACTGATACCGATCCATCACCGGCAGCAGCCACATCAGCGCGCACTGGTGATACAAGCGGATCAGCGTTTCGTCGTCAACCCGCCCCAGAAAACGGACCGCTCCGTCCAAGCCAAGTGCGGTCACGCGCTCGCGTAGCTCGGACAGCAAGACCGGATCATCGGTTGCACCCGCAATCCAATACTCCACCTCGGGACGCCGTGCATGTACACGCGCAAACGCCTCGATAGCGATGTGGTAGCCCTTGCGCCGCTTGATCGGTGCCACCGACAGCAGAAATGGTCGTTCGGCCGGCGGCGGTGGCGCGATCCGAAACTGCTCCGCCTCAATCCCCTCCGGCACCACCGCGGTCTTGGCCGCCGGTAGCTGCGCGAGCAGTTGGGCGCGGGTAAAGCTGCTGACGCAGACGACCCGCGCCGCCCGCCGGTAGGCCCACGCCAGCCACCAGCGATCCGGCCGGCGCGTCAGCGGCCGAATGGCATACGTGCCGTGCGCCGTCACCAGCAGCGGCCGCCGCCCGGCGGCCAACGCCGCCGGGACGACGTATGGCTCGGTCAGGCAGTGGAGCACGTCGCAGCCCCGGCTCGCCGCGAGGATGGCCGGCAACGCGCGCCCGGTAAGACGGAGCAGCCCCCGTGCCTCCTGCACAAACGACGGCACGCACCGGTGGTCGGGGAGGCCGGCGAGGTCCGGCTGGTCACACAGGTGCTGCGGGCTGACCAGCCGGATAGACACACCGAGGTCCCGTAAGGCACGAATGACCCCCAGCGCGTGTCGGCCCCAGCCGTAGGTGGGCGAGAGATAGTCGGTAATCAGACAGACGCGCATAGCCGCTTCCAAAGTATATCGAGCGTGTCGCCGGACGGCTGGCTCCCCTCATCGTCATTCCCCCGCAAGGAGACCTTTGCGTAACCCGTCATTCCCGCGAAAGCGGGAATCCATGTCCCCCCGCCGCAGCGGGGGGACCATAGGGGGGCCAGCTCACTTCCATCGCTGACCTCACCACCTCAACGAGACTTGCAGCGCGAGAGTAACGGTCGTTAGCCGCTCCGCGCCCACGCTTCGAGTAACCGGACCACCAGCCACAGCACCGCCAGCAGGACCATCCCACCGACCAAGATTCCGCCGGCGATCAGTGCCACCGTCCGCCCAAACAGCAGCCACGCGAGACCCCCACCGAGCACCAGGACGATGAAGAACCCGGCGACAATGAGGTGCCCCTCGGTGCTGCGCCGAAATGCCCCGTCCATCATCAGAAACTATACACTCCGACAACATCAACCCAGCGCCGCCCGTCCCCCTGCACAGCGGGCGAACCATGGGGGGCCAGCACCTGTGACTGACGGAGCACACCCCGCCCGTTTTCCCGGTGTACCTACCCTAGTCGGGGCTGCCTCCAGGCCAACATAGGCAGTCAAGCGCCGGCCCATGCCGCTGTAGTATGTTTCCGAGATGATGAATGCGCGCTGGCTGGCGGTCGCGCTCGCGTGTGGCGCCGTCGTGCTCTGGATCGCCGCTGTCTGGCTGCCAGGCTGGCGCGAGCTACTGATCGTCTGCGGGCTGGCCATCGCGGCCCTTGCCGGCGGCGTACTCAACTGGGATCGCCGCGGCGGTCACTAGCGCCCGCCGAGCTTCTCTGCGACTAGGTCGCTCACCGCGGCGGCAAGCAGCTCCCGCCCCGCCTCCGTCGGATGCACCCCGTCCGGGCCGATGGCCTCCTGCACACCGGATCGCATAACAGTCTGGTAGAGATCGTGCTCGGCCACGTCCAGCTCCCGCATCACCGCGGCCGCCGCCCGGTTGTAGTCCCGCACGTCCGCATCCCGGCGAATAAAGCGCTTCTCCCGGCGGTGCCGATCATCGAGCACCGGCGTTGTGGTGGCCCAGACCAGCTCCACCGGCGGCCCGGCCCGCAGCAACTCGACGATGGCCCGGAGATTGCCAGCGTACTCGTCTCGCGGCACCTTACACACGCCCGCCTCATCTGGGCGAGCAATGTCGTGCAGCCCCACGTTGAAGTGGATGATGTCCGTGCCCGTAGGCAGTTCTCCGGCCGCGAGCAACTCCAAGAAGTGCCGCGTGGTCCACCCGGACGCGCGGTAGTAGTCCACGGCAATACCCCGGTCGCGCAGCCGCGCTGCCACCAGCGGCGCATACCCGCCGGAGCCGAAGGAGTATCCCGGCGAGCTACAGATGGAATCACCCAGCAACAACACACGCGGTTGCACAGCCTCTACTTCCTCGCTATGGCAATAGCCCCCGGACCCGTCATTGCGGCTGGCGCCGCAATTCCCGTCCCCCCGCCGCAGCGGGGGGACCATAGGGGGTAACGTTCTTCCTCGCCGGCCTCACAGCGCGGGGACGATGGTCGCCTTGACGCACTCCATCCGCAGTGCGCTCTCCACCGCCTCAGCCACTCCCGCCTCCGTCAGCGGAAACGTCTGCTGCATTTTCGTCCAGTCGTAGTCATCCTGGACGGCGTACAGCAGCTGGATGGCCTGCGCCACCTCGTCCGGCGTAAAGGCCCAGCTTCCCAGCACTTGCACTTCTTTCACGCAGAGCCGATGCCAGTTGGTGTCCTGGCTCCCGGCGTCGGTGAACTGCCCCATCTCCACGTAGGTGCCCCCGTCGCGGAGCATCTCAATCCCCTCCGGCCCGGCCAGGGGACTGCCGCTACAGTCCAGCACCACGTCGGCGCCGAACCCGCCAACGACCTGATGCACCGCATCCACCCGCGCCTCCGGCGTCGGATGCGCCTCTAGGGAGATCGTCGCATCGGCGCCATAGGTGCGGCACAGCGCCAGGCGCGGTACCTCCGGGGCGCCGACCACGACCACCTTTCCGGCCCCCCGCTGCCGCGCAGCCACGACCGCCAGCACGCCGATAGGTCCCGACCCCTGGATGACGACCGTGGCGCCCGGCTGGAAGCCTTCCACGCCCAATGCGCTGGCGCGATTGAGCGCACGGGTCACGGAGCTGAACGGCTCCACGAGGCTGCCGACGAGCATAGACATGTCGGCCGGGAGCCGGAAGACTTTGGTGGCCGGCAAGGCGTCGAGATCAATGTAGACCATCTCGGCCCACCCGCCCCACAGATGCGGCGGCCGCGCAAAGCCGATCTTGCGTCCGTAGTAGGTCGGATTGCGGCAGCGATTCGCGCGCGTCGGGTAGTGCAAGCAGTAGTAGCATCGGCCACACGCCATCAGCGGCGGCAGCATCACCGGCGTACCAACCGCCAGCGGCTGCCCCATGTAGTCACTGGTCAGCCCGGGCCCGATCTCCTCGATCACGCCGGCCAGCTCGTGTCCGAGCGTGAACGGCCACGGCAGTTCACCCGGCCAGTGCCCGCGCAGGATATGCAGGTCGGTGCCGCACACACCGCAGGCATTGATGCGGATCAGAGCACCGTGCGGCGGCACCGCCGGCCGCGGCACGCTCCGCAGCACCGGCGCTGCGCCAGGACCATCGTAGGTAATCACCCGCACCGCAGACTCTGAAGACATGGCGAGATAGTAACAGAGCGAGATGGGTCAAGATAGGGAGCCTCACTCATCGGCCGCTCCGTAGGCGCTCGTCATTCCCGCGAAAGCGGGAATCCAAGCACCGACCCTACGAGGTTGGTGGTGCCGGTTGGCTGCCCTCGTCCCCCGCGGAGCCGGGGAACGATCTATCCCCTCCCCTGGAGCTTGCTCCGGGGGAGGGCGAGGGAGGGGGCCGGGGATGAGTCCCGTGTCTCGCCCGACGTTCAGCCGACTTCCTTACCAATGGTAGTCAAGAACTCGCGGTTGGTGGACGCCTTGCTCATCTGCGCCAGCATGGCCTCTACCGCGTCGCTGCCGCCCATCGCGTTGAGCATCCTGCGGATCGTGATCACGCTGCGGAGCGTCTGGTCATCCAGTAGCAGCTCTTCGCGCCGGGTGCCGGAGCGGGCAATGTCAATGGCCGGAAACACCCGGCGGTCCGCGAGCCGCCGGTCGAGGATCAGTTCCATGTTGCCGGTGCCCTTGAACTCCTCATAGATGACGTCATCCATGCGGCTCTCCGTGTTCACCAGGCAGGTGGCCAGCAACGTGAGACTGCCACCCTCGTCAATGTTCCGCCCGGCGCCGTAGAAGCCCTTGGACGGGTAGAGCGCCGCCGGGTCCACCCCGCCGGAGAGCGTGCGTCCGCTCGCGGGCACCGCCAAGTTGTACGCCCGCGTCAGCCGGGTGATGCTGTCCAGCAGGATCACCACGTCCTGTCCCACCTCGACGAGCCGTTTGGCCCGCTCCAGGCACATCTCGGCGACGCGCGTATGGTTGTCGGGCGGCTCGTCGAACGTCGAGCTGATGACCTCCGCGTTAACCGTCCGTTCCCAGTCGGTCACTTCCTCCGGCCGCTCGCCGATCAACGCGACCATCACGTGCGCTTCCGGACAGTTGGTCGTGATGCCCTGGGCAATCCCCTTGAGCAGCAGGGTCTTGCCGGCCTTCGGCGGCGACACGATCAGCCCGCGCTGCCCGCGACCAATCGGTGCCACCAGATTGATGACCCGATTGGACATATTGTGCTGCTTCAGCTCGCGGGTCGTTGCCTCCGCGCCTAGCTCCAGGTCGAACAGCTTGTTTGGGAAGATCGCTGTCAGACTGTCGAAGCGCCGCCGCTGCTTGGCTTCCTCCGGCGCTTGATTGTTGACCGCCTCAATCCGCAGCAGACCGTAGAACTTCTCGCTGTCCTTCGGTGGGCGGATCTGACCGGTGACCTGATCACCCGTCCGCAAGCCGAAGCGCCGGATTTGGGTCTGCGAGACGTAAATGTCGTCCTGTCCCGGCAACCAGCTCTTGCCTTGCCGCAGCATCCCGTAACCCTCGTCCATGATCTCCAGAACGCCGGTGCTGAAGAGGTGCCCCTGCCGTTCGGTCTGTGCTTGCAGCAGCCGGAAGATCAACTCCTGCTTTTTCAGCGTGGAATGCCCAGGCAGCGCCATATCGCGTGCCATGCCCCGCAATTCGGTGATGGTTCGGGTTTCCAGTTCAGCGTATTGCACTGTTGCACTCCTGGGCGAGAATCCCGGCGTTGGTAGTGATCCGCTGCGCGCTTCAGTTGGCTGGACTAGGCGCTATTGATATGCCCCGGTCGTTGCGATGACAGCCCCCGGCCCTGTCATTCCCACGAAACCGGTTATCCCCGCGGAACCGGTCGTGCCCACGGAACCCGTCATTCCCGCGAAAGCGGGAATCTGGTTGTACAGGCTGCTGCCTCAAGCGCCTTGTCCGTAACACACCGGCACGGGCAGGAAGCGCACTTACGAACGGACCGGACATGCGCCTACCCGGTATTCGCCCTTGGCCCCATACCCGTATCCCGCTGCGCCTCTCGGCGCACGAGTTCCCAAGGCATGACGGTACTCACTGGCACGCGGCACAGCGGTGGCACGGGAGCGGCCTCCGCCATTCCGGTTAGCAACGACACCGCTCTCTACGCTCGCTCGGGCCTATGCCCAACCCCGGACGCTACGACGCAACTGATGTCAACGAGGCTTCGTGCCTACCGAATGTCGCTGCACGACACTCGGCACGGATGCTCTCCTGGCCTTGCTCGCGTCTCACCGCAAGGAGGTAGCGCACTTTTCAAGTGGGCGGAGCGCGCCGGCTCCAATACTTCTCGGACACAACCGGACGGTATCGGCAGCGAACAAGACACCCTATCGAGACAAATCTCTTGCCTGAACGGTGTCGTAGGATCGGACCGTGAGTCGTGATCCGGCTCGAAGTGGCGTAGGAATAAGCTGGCTATCGCTGGTGTGCGTTGGGGAAGGTGGGTGACTGCCTATACGAACAGCCACCGTGTACCCGTGACTGTAGCATAGTCTGCGGCTCCCGTCAAGCGGCCACCACCGGCGGACGTTAGCGCACGTAGGCGGCGCGAATACCACCGTCCACCGTCAGCACAGCGCCCGTTGTCTTGGCGCTTTGAGCCGACGCAAAAAACAGAATCGCCTCCGCCACATCGTCGGGCGTAATGTTCACCTTGAGCGCTGTACGGTCCCGATAATACGCCTCCAACTCCTCCGGTGCGATGCCGTAGGTCCGCGCCCGCTCCCGGCGCCGCGACGCCGACCACAGTTCCGATCCCTCGATCACTGCGTCCGGACACACGCAGTTGACGCGGATACCGTGCGGTCCACCTTCCTCCGCCAGGCAGCGTGCCAAGTGCAGTTCGGCGGCTTTGGCCGCGCTATAGGCGGCGATCTCCGTGCCGGCCGCAAGCGCGTTTTTCGAGGCCACAAAGATGAGGCTACCGCCGGTTCCCTGCTCCCGCCACAGGCGAAAGGCCGCGCGCGCCACCAGAAAATAGCCCGTCGAGAGCACGTCATGGAGCCGATGCCATTCCGCAAGCGTCGTGTCTGCGATGGCTCCCACGCTCAACAGCCCGGCGTTGCTGACCACAATATCCACGCCGCCGAACGTCACCGCGGCCTCGCGGAAGACCCTTTGGACATGCGCCTCATCCGTTACGTCGGTCGGCACGGCCAGCACCCGGCCCTCGCCGTGGGCGTCGTTGATGGCCTCTGCGACTTCTAACACGCCGGCCGCATTGATGTCGGTAGCCACCACGTGCGCGCCGGCGTGAGCCAGGCGGTTGGCGGTAGCCCGCCCGATGCCGCTGGCCGCACCCGTCACGAGCGCCACCTGCCCGGAGAGCGCGGCCGGCGGTGGCGCCAGCGACAGCTTGTACCGCTCCAAGGGCCAATACTCGATGTCGTAAGCGTCTCGCTTCGCCAGCGGCACGAACTCGCCGAGCGCCGTCGCTCCACCCATGACCGCAATGGCGCGGCGGTAGGTGTCGGCTGCCACTCTGGCCGCCCGTTTGTCGCTGCCGGTAGCGAACAGCCCAACGCCGGGCACGAGCACGATCCGCGGTTGCGGATCATCTTCCGGATCGCCCGGCGCCCGGTGCGCTTGGAGATAGGCCCGGTAGCGCTCGGCAAAGGCGGCCGTGCCAGCACTGATCGCCGTCTTCAGGGCCGCCAGGTCACCTGTCCGGGAGTCCCACTCGACCCACAGCGCGGTAGCCTTGGTGCGGATGATGTGGTCGGGGCACGCCGTCCCACGGGCCGCCAGGTCCCGGGCCTCCCGCCCGGCCAGAAACTCTAGCACCTCCGGCGAATCGTCGAAGTGGACGATCACGTGCTGCCCGGCCCCGCCGGCCCCTCGCAACGTCGGCGCGACCGCCGCCGCGACCGCCCGCCGGCGATCCGGCGGCAACGGCGGCTGCACGACCGGCCCGAACACCCGCTTCCCGCGCGCAGCAGCCCGCACCGCCTCGGCACAGCGGCCCAGCACCGCGATGGTGCTCCGGTAACAATCGTGGGCCGTTTCACCCCACGTCACCACGCCATGGTGGCCGAGAAACGCTACGCACACGCGCTCATCGGCGTTGACCAGTGCCGCCACCTGCTTGGCGAGCGCGAAGCCGGGGCGCCGGTACGGCACCCACACCATCGCCGGCCCGAAGACACGCCGCGCCAGCGCCTCGCCGCCGGCGGTGGTACAGAACGCCAACCCCACGTCGGGGTGCGTGTGGTCAATGTGCCGATGGCGAGTGAAGGCATGGAGCAGCGTTTCGATGGACGGCCTAGGCGCTTCCGGTGCGGTGATGGTGTGGGCGAGATAGGCCTCCATCTCCGCGTCGGTCATTGCTGCCCGCGACTGGAGCGGGAGGATGTCGTCGAGGCGCAGGCCGACAAACCCCGCGCGCTCCATCGTGGCGAGATCGAAACCGGACGCCTTGACGCGCAGAACGTCTGTCTCGCGGCCGCGGAAGTCCGTTTCGGTCAGCTTGGCCGACGTGTTCCCGCCGCCGGCATTGACCAGCGTCGGATCGCGGCCCAGCAGATTGGAGCGATAGACAAGCAAGCCTAGCTCATCAAGGCCAGCGGCGGCCTCGGCCCGCCACCGGTTCTCTGGTGCTTGCCCCAGCGCTGGCCCGGTAGCGTCGGTTCGCATCGCCGCTCCCTCCCCCTGCCTTGTTGACCGGTGTACCTTCAGGGCACCTCGCGGGGCCACCCATCCCCCTGGGAAAGCGGGAGAACCAGGGAGTTGACAGGGGCAGGTTTTTGTGTAGGGGCGCGGTTCGCCGTGCCCCGGCCCTCGTCATTCCCGCGTGCGCGGGAATCCACACCCCCTCTCTATCGCTCCGCGATGGAGAGGGGGCCGGGGGGTGAGGATGGTCGGCCCCGCCGAAATACCTACCCTTGTCAGAACCGGCCAAGCCAGGAGCGCCAACGACTCACGGCATCAGCGCACGGGGAAGAAGATGTCGGTGCGCCACTTGGACTGGTCCGGCTCGGCGCCGGGGTCGGTCACGTAGACCTCCCAAGGCGCTCCGGCGGCCTGGAGTCCCTGCGCCTCCATCCACTCCGTCAGGGCCGACCACGTCTGGGGGAGATTGTTATAGGGCCCCATGTGCGTCACGGTTGCCATTTTGCCGGCGGGCAACTCGGAGGCTTTGATGCGGCCACTCCCGGCCAGCGGCGCGGCGACGGGCAGCCCGCACTCCATGTCAATCGAGCCGCCGTCCACACACTCTTCGCCCTCCATTTCGAGCGGGCCACTGTCCATGTGGTAATAGATCGCAAAGGGCATCCCGGCTGGGGCCTGTCCATTCTGCTGAATGTACCCGAATACCTCCCCGAACAGGGGCCCCATCGCTTCGCCGATCTTGTCGTGGGTGACCACGGTGCGGATTCCCACGATGGGCTGTGCATCGAGCTGCTTGGTTGCGAATTCCAGTGTCATCTACGGTTCCTCTCGGTGTTTCGTTAGCCGCGATTCAGGTGTTCGCGGCCTCTCCCTATTTAACGAGGGCCTACCCCCGCTGGTTGTTCCCGCGGCCGGAGCCTGCCAAGCGCTGCTCCGAGAGGCTGGTCCGGTGACAACCTCCGTATAAGCGGATCGCGGCCCGTTGGAGATGCGGTTTCCTTACTGACCCAAGGAAGGAGTATGCGATGGGAGCCGCTGTGACCGGTTAGCCCCCGGTGCCGCCTTCTCCTGTTTCGCGGAGATACAACTCCAGATCAGGGATGTCTCTGTAGTCGTCAACGTTCCTGGTGACGAGCGTGAGTTGGTATTCCAGTGCTGTCGCCGCAATCAAGAGGTCTAGTGCGCGCGGCCGCACCCGCCGGCCTCGTGTTCTGAGCGACTCTCGCAGCCGGGCGCATCGTTGGGCAACCGCAATTGAGAGAGGAAGTACCGGCACAGTGCTCGCGAGGGCCTGTAGGTTGGCCTGTGCGCCGGCTGGGTCGGGACTACGCAGAGTTCCTTGGTATACCTCCATGTAGCTGATGATGCTGATGGCGACTCCCTCGGCAGCGAGTGCGGACAGCAGTGCTTCGGCAGCGGGCGCTCGCGCCAGATGGTCAATGAGCCAGTCGGTATCTACCAGATAGGGCATGGCTCAAGCTGGCCGCCCACTGCTTTCTTGGCTACGAGCGGCGTAGAGATCGTCCAAGAGTGCGTCGCGATCCACCCCGGCGAGCGCACCGGCGCTCGCCTGCAGGGCACGACGAACCTGCTCTGGATTGTAGGTAGCCCATAGCTCACTGGCGGACGGGCTGACTTCCTTTGCCGCTTCAAGGGCCTGCTCCTCTGCGGCAATTTCAATCATCTGCTCCACACTCAACTTGCGCTTGAGGGCGGGGACCGATTGGTATACATCGTCTAGCGAAGGCCCCGCGGGGTGTAGTCTCACTTCACCATTGTCTATGGCGAACGTAATCCGGCCGTTACCCGTTATGCCCAGTGCTTTCCGCACTTCTGTCGGGAGTGTGACTTGGCCGTTGTCCCCGACGGCGCGAGTGATTTCTTTCATTGCTGCCCCTGCTCCCTGGTACTGAGACACGCCTCAGAAGGTTGTACCACTACGGCCGAGCCTTGCCAAGCACCATTCCAATAGTGAGGGGCCACTGAGCAGCCTCCGGCAAGCGCACCCGCCTACCAGCGCCCGCCGCCGGGGATGATGGATTGCGGGTAGGAGCCGAGCACCTTGGCTTCGCGGCACACCCGCGGACGATGGCTCACCAGTTCGTTGAAGGCCGTGTAGAGCGACGGCTCGTTGATGTGACCCTCATAGTCGAGGAACCAGTAGTACTCCATCCGCTCTAGCTCGGCGTTGTACTCCAATGGTCGCTGATGGATAGTCAGCATGTTCAACTTGCGGGCGGCGAAGATGTCGAGCAGGTTACGCAGCGTGCCGGGGCGGTTCTGGAGCTCCACCAGCAGCGTCGTCTTGTCGAAGCCGGTCGGGTCCGCGAAGTTGCGTCCCACCACCCAGAAGCGCGTCACGTTGAGCGGGCTGTCGCCAACGTCGCGTGCGATGACCTTGAGGCCGTGTAGCTCGGCGGCCTCTTCCGTACCGATGGCAGCGGACCCGTCCTCGCCGGCCGCCCGCCGCGCCGCGACCGCCGTGCTCGCCTCGGTCCCGATCTCCCCGTCAGGGTGCGCCGCGCGAAACCGGTCGAGCCAACGCCGGCTCTGCCGAAGAGCCTGCGGATGCGAGTAGATCGCCTTGATCGCGTCCACGTCCTCGGTCCGCGAGAGCAGGTGGTGGACGATAGGAATGGTGACCTCGCCGTAGATCCGCAGGTCCGAGGCCCGCAGCGCATCCAGCGTCTCCGCAACGACCCCTTCCAGGTTATTCTCGATCGGCAGCACGCCGTAGTCCGCCTCGCGCAGTTGCACGTGCCGGCACACGTCGCCGTGGCTCGCGGCGACGCCAGCGATTTCCTCGTAGAGCACGAATTGCCCACCGCCAAACGTCCGCTCGGCGTATTGATGCGCCGCCGTTGACGTGAACGACCCTGGCCCGCCGAAATAGCTCATCCGCACGGGCCCGGCATCTGGTGTCGGCTGGTCGGCACTCATCGGTTAGAGCCGTAGTCCCGTCTGCTCCATGAACTCGTGTACTGCATCTCGAATCCTCCGGTAGCCCTCAAACGTCGTGACGACATCCTCGGGGCGCTCCTTGCTCCGAGCGAGAAAACCTGGCTCTCGCGCCGACTTAACCCGCTGGTGTCCGTCCTGATAGCGGATGTCCACACTCCAGCGAATATGATCGGAGCCGTTGAAGGGTGAGTGATGTGGGAGGTGCTGGTGGAACAGGAGCACGTCCCCGACTTGCATTGGCAGAGAGACCGTCTGCAGCCCGTCAAGCTCCGTCACCACCTTCTCCGGCGCCCATGCAGACGCCGATGGTGGGGCGTGACGGTGCCCACCGGGGAGCAGCCGGAGACAGCCGTTCGCCTCGTTTGCCTCGACCAGCGGGAGCCAGAACCCCGGCTCGGGCGATTGGGTCATCGGGAGTACCCGCGACACTGCCGTGGGTCTGTAGTGCGGGTCCCGCGCGTCCGAGCCGTAAGGCTCCCGGAAGTAGATGATGCGTCGTCCCCCGAAGGGCGTATCATCGTGCCAGGGTACGGTCACCTGGTCCCAGTCGGGGACCTTAGGACGCAGGCGATGCCGCCCTTGACAATGCACTTCCGGGCCGACGATGCTTTCGGCGATATCGAGCAGCTTAGGGTGTGTGAGTAAGCTGAACAGCCCCGGTCCCGCATGGCGACCACCAACCCAGTGCTGATGGATCGCCTCGCACTCGGCCCACAGTTTGGCCAGCCGCGTCTCGAAACCGTGCTCGGCGTAGAGTGACTTGACCTGTCCCTTGGCGTAGTACGCGCGCGCCCGTTGGTCTACCTCCGCGCTGATGTCATCAATGAGCGGCTGGAGTTCCTCCGGTACCAAGAGCTGCCTGAACACCACGTAGCCTTGCTCGTCGTACTGCTGCTTCTGTGCGGGTGTCAGTCCAGCCATCGTCATCACCCCGTTTCGACAAGTGCCTCAAGCTCGGCGAGCATCTCACGCGGACCGGGCTGATCGAAGTGCTGACGCGCCGGTTCCAGCAGTTCGGTCAGCCGCGCGGCCACGCCATCCTTCAGATCGAGCGGGTGCAGCCCCCCCGACGTGTAGTCGGTGGCGAGTTCGTCGAACGAAGCGTAGGTGATTGAGCCGCCGTTGGCCGGCGTGCGGTTGATCGTCAGCTCCACGTCGGCATCGCGGAAGATGAAGTGTCTGGCCCAATCGAGGATCGGGTTGAACTCGACCTCTTGCGGCGGACAGAATGCCTTCCGAATCTTGCGCCGGATGTCGTCCGGACTGTCGTGGATGAAGATCGCCGAGTTCGGATCCGACTTGCTCATCTTCATTGCCGCCAGGAACTCCTGCCGGTTCTCTTCCGGCGGCGGCCAGAACGGCGGCTTGCCCAACCCCATGACCAGCGGGTGGTGGATCGCCACCGGCTTCAGCTTGCGTCCCCGCGCGTCCAGCAAAGGCCGCAGCTTGAGCTTCCGCGCCGTATCCCGCGCGATGACGTGCGCTTTCCGCTGATCCATCCCCGCGTGCGCCAGCTGCACGCCTTGAATGAAAATATCCGCCACCTGCATCGGTGGGTAGATCAGCTTGGCAAAGTCAACGCTCTCCCCCTCCTGCCGGCCGAGAATGGTGATACTGCGCTGCATCCGGCCCAAGGTCGTGTTCTTGCTCACGTCAATGACCGTTGCCCAGTAATCGTCATTCCCATCATAGAGGTCCGTGCCGAGTAGGAATTGCAGCTTGCTCGGATCACCGCCCAAGCACTTGATCGAGGCCTTGAAGCCTTCCTTGAAGTACTCCGCCGCCACACCCTTGATGACCTCCCGGTCGCCACCGAGCTTGTCGTTGATCCAGGTGTGCCAATCGGCGAGGAAAATAATGCATTCCACCCCGGCATCGAGAAAGTCCTTGACCTTCCCCATGCACATCAGGCCCGTGCCCAGGTGCATCTTGCCGGAGATCTCGAAGCCGATGTAGTGCTTGATCGGCTGACCGGACGCCAAGAGGCGGCGCAAGTCGCCGGGCGTCAGCACCTCGGCGGTGTTACGGGTAATCAGTTCAAAGCGCCGGTCCTGAGCCTCCCTCGACTCGGCCTGCGAAGCGCGATTCGTTTCGGTCGCCACGGCCATGATGCTTTACTACTGCTTCCTCTCTGGTCTCCCGCCCTAGCTCGCGCCTTCTTGCACGGGCGCCGGACCGGGCCGGGAGCCGGACTGCCCCTCAGTGTAACGGGCAGTGCCGGTCCGGCCAAGGCTCGACAGCCCTCCCCGGAGATGCGCCGTTCCCGCCGGTGATGCTAGACTGAAAAGAGACTGCCTATCACCCACTGCCGGGTCGTCTAATGGTAGGACACGTGACTTTGAATCACGCAGTCGAGGTTCGAGCCCTCGCCCGGCAGCCCCTCCCGCCACGTTCTGCACGCACGCCTCACCCCCGGCCCGGTCCCCGTCATTCCCGCGCAAGCGGAAATCCACGTCCCCCCGCCGCAGCGGGGGGGCCATAGGGGTGCCGGAACTCCTCCCGTGACCGAATAGCATCACTAACCGCCTTACCCCAGCCCTTGTCCACGACCATGCGAGCCGTTCCGATCTGCGCTATCCTGTAGCAGCGTATTTCGCCCGGCGTGGCATCCCCGGCTCAGGAACGGTACACCTCTGCTCGCGCGATCCCGGAGGAGGAAGAAGCATGGACGCATCCAGCTTGCAATACCGCCTCACCGACGACGAACGCCTCACGTTCGAACGTGACGGCTATCTCATCGTCGAAAACGCCATACCGGACGACCTCGTGCAGCGGATCACTGCGGTGGTAGACCGGGTTGACGCGGAATACCGCTCCGAGCACGGGCACGGTCCTTATGAACGGGTCAACATCCTTGACTTTGTGGGCTACGACGAACTGTTTCTGGAGTTGCTGGATTGGCCCACGACCTTTCCCAAGGTCTGGGGCCTGCTCGGCTGGAATATCCAGCTCTATCACTCGCACATGCCTACCTCCCCGGTGATGCCGCTGGACGAGCGGCCCTCGGAGATCGAGCTGCGGCTGCACCAAGACTCCGACCGCCTGAACAAAGAGTTGGAATCCGACCCCCAGCCGCGTATTTCGCTGAAGGTCGCCTACTTCCTCACCGACACCCGCGAGCTGGGACGGGCCAACCTCTACGTCGCCCCGGGCAGCCACCTTCGCACCCGCACCGCCGGGAAGATGAGCGATGACGAAGCGGTTGCCGTGCAGGTCGCGCCCGGCACGGCGGTCCTCTTCGACCGGCGCATCTGGCACTCGGCCAGCGAAAATGTCTCCGATGTTGCTCGCAAGGTGCTGTTCTACGGCTATAGCTACCGTTGGCTCCGCCCCCGAGACGATATGACCGCTTCCCTCCGGTTCATGGACCGCTGCGATCCCATCCGCCGGCAGCTGCTCGGCGCCAGCACCGGCGGCTTTGGCTACACCTCACCGAGCGACGAGGACGTACCCCTCCGGGCGTGGATACGCGAGCACGCCGGCGACGCAGCCGTAGCCCCGTGAGGTCACAGCGATGAAGATTACGGCCGTCGAATCGTTCGATCTGCAACTGCCCGCCTCGGAAGAGGAGCGGTCCCTGGGCGCCATCACCACCACCGGCGTGACCCGCGTGAGGACGGACGCGGGGATTACCGGCTACGCCTTTCATGGCGTCGGTGCCGCCGGGGCCGCCACGACCGACACCATCGCTCCTACACTCGTCGGCCAAGACCCTCTCGCCATCGAGCAGCACCTCCAGCGCGATCCGAGCCTCTTGCATTGGCCGGCCGTCGAGAACGCGCTGTGGGACATCGCCGGCAAGGCCGCCGGCCTCCCGGTATCCAAGCTGCTCGGCGGGGCGCGTGAGCGCGTCCCGGTCTACCTGACCTGCGTGTGGCCCGGCGCGGCCGATCAATCCGACGTGCCCCCGGAGCGCCAGGTAGACGATATCGCCCGCTATGTCGCGCACGGCTTTACCGCCATCAAATACCGCGTCTGGCGTCCCGACCCGCTCGACGACGTAGCCGTGGCGCAAGCGGTCCGCCAGCGCGTCGGCGGCCGTGAGACGGTCGAGTTGATGCTGGACCGCACCGCCAATGCGCCCGGAACGGTCTGGGACTACGACACCGCCTACCATGTCGCGCGCGCCTTCGAGCAGGCGGACGGCACCTGGCTGGAAGAGTGTTTCGACCGCAGCGATGTCGAATCTCCGGCGCGACTGGCCGCCGCCGTAGACATTCCGATCACCGGCGGCGAAGGGGACCGCGGCTTGGGCAAGTTTGCCCGCTACCTCGCCGCCCGCTCCTTCGACATCGTGCAGCCCGATACGTATAACTGTGGCGGTATCCTTACCCTCCGCAAGATTAGCGCGCTGGCCGAGGGTTCCGGTATCCCCTGTATCCCCCACGGCACACACGGCCTCGCCCTGGCCGGCTGGCTGCAAGTCGTCGGCGCCCTCCCCAACTGCCGCCTGCTGGAGCTTGCCATCACTGTACCGCCGCTGCTGCCCTGGGAGCAGTGGGCGCCGCTGGAGCAGCTACTCAACGGCGGATCGCCGTTCCAAATCGAGGGCACGGTGATAGAGATTCCCCAAGGCCCGGGCCTCGGCCTGGACGTAAACGAAACCGCCATTGAGCGCTACCGCATTTCGTGACGCAACGAGTGAGTAGCAGAGGGCAGCGATAGCGTTCGGTAAGCCAGCAGAGCCATCAACGGAACTCTCTGAGCAATCTTCTGTCAGAAGGAGCACGCGAATGCCGGAAACCAAGACCAGGGACGTGAACGTCCTCAGAACGGAGCAGTTGATACCACCTGCGGACCTCCTCGAAAAGCTGCCATCAACCCCCGCGGCGGAACGGACGATTGTAGAGGGTAGGCGGGACATCCAGGCCGTCCTCGACGGTCGGGACTCGCGCTTCCTCGTCATCACCGGGCCGTGCTCGATCCATGACGAGGCCGCTGCCCTCGAGTACGCCGAAAGGCTGGTCGAGGTCAGCCGGCGCTACGCCGACAGAATGCTCATCGCCATGCGCGTCTACTTCGAAAAGCCGCGCACGACCGTCGGCTGGAAGGGCCTCCTCTACGACCCCCACCTCAACGACAGCTTCGATATCGCAACCGGCCTTGAACGCGGCAGGAGGCTGTTGCTCGCCATCGCGGAGATGGGCCTGCCCACGGCGACCGAGTTCCTCGACCCGATTGTCCCGCAGCACCTCGCCGACCTCATCTGCTGGGTTGCCATCGGCGCGCGCACGACCGAGAGCCAGACGCATCGGCAGATGGCCAGCGGGCTGAGTATGCCGGTGGGGTTCAAGAACAGTACCGACGGCAGCACCAAGATCGCCGTGGATGCGATCGTATCAGCGCAAGCCAGGCACGGATTCCTGGGCATTGACCAGTCGGGCAGAACGGCCGTGGTGCATACGACGGGCAACCCATACGGCCACCTCGTGCTGCGCGGCGCCAACGGCGGCTCGAACTACGATCCTGAGTCCATTGCCTTGGCTCGGCAACAGCTCCGGGAGGGCGGTGCCCCCGTTCATCTGGTCGTTGACTGTAGCCACGGTAACTGTGACAAGGACTACACCAAGATGCATGTCGCCTTCGAGAGCGTCGTCGGCCAGCGAGTCGCTGGCAACAGCGAGATCACTGGCGTCATGCTCGAAAGCAACATCAACCCGGGCAACCAGCAGATCAACGGCGACGTCTCCCAGCTCCAATACGGCGTCTCCATCACCGACCCGTGCATCGGCTGGGAAGAAACCGCACGGTTGCTGGGCTGGGCCTACGACCGCTTGGGCGGAGACACCGCGTAGCACGCACCCCGCAACCCTCACCCCGTCCCTCTCCTGACTGTGGTAGTTCCGGGGGAAGCCATAGGGGGGCTACATCCCACTACCCGATTAAGTTGGCAACCTTCATCAGGTAAGGGGCCGGGTGGCAGGCCAAAGCCGTACCACATCTGGCCCTATCCGTGCGGCTTTGGCCGGTCAGGGGGCCGGGGGAGTGAGTCCCACCCCGCCGCAGCTATAATGCCTCCACCATCCACAGGAGAAACACGATGGCTAACCAAGAACCGACGAGCACGGTCCACGAAGCGCGACTCGTCGAGACCTTCTGCTCCCTCGCCAGCATTGATAGCCCCTCCGGCGAAGAGGCGGCGATCAGCGCAGTCGTCGCCCAGCGCCTGCGCGACTTGGGCTGCACGGTCACGACCGACGCCAAGCACAACGTCATCGGCCGGCTGGCCGGCGCTGCCGCGACCGAGCCGATCATCCTCAGCGCCCACCTCGACACCGTCGAGCCGGGCCGCGGCGTCCGGCCGCAGCTGGACGACGGCGTGATCCGCAGCGACGGCACCACTGTCCTCGGCGCCGATGACAAGGCCGGCGTCGCCGCCATTCTCGAAGCCCTCCGGACCGCCCGCGCAAGCGGCCAGCCCATGCGCCCGATAGAAGTCGTTTTCACCGTCAGCGAAGAGGTGGGGCTGATGGGCGCTCGCGCCCTAGACATGAGCACGCTACGTAGCAGCACGGCGGTCGTCCTCGACAGCGCCGGGGCGGTGGGCACCATCATCAACAGTGCCCCTCAGCACGACCGCATAGACGCCACCATCATCGGGAAGGCAGCCCACGCCGGCGTTGCCCCCGAAACCGGCATCAGCGCCATCGTCGTAGCCTCGCAAGCCATCGCCGCCATGCGCCTCGGCCGCCTCGACGCCGAAACCACGGCCAACATCGGCCTCATCTCCGGCGGCTCGGCGATGAACGTCGTCCCGGAGCGCGTGACCCTCACCGGCGAAACGCGTAGCCACGATTCCGCCAAGGTGGAGGCCCAGGTGCGCCACATGGTCACCGCGCTGGAGGACGCCGCGGCTGCCGCCGGTGCCCAGACCGATGTCGAGGTCAGCACGCTGTATCGAACGTTCAATATCCCGGAGGACCACGCGCTCGTACAGTCGCTCGCGGCAGCCATTCGTCGCACCGGTCTCGAACCCAGCATGCACGCGACCGGCGGCGGCAGTGACGCCAGCGTCTTCAACGAGCGCGGGATCGTGACGGTGAACCTCGGTGTTGGCTACGAGGCCATTCACAGCACCGACGAGCACATCGCGGTCGCCGAGCTACGGCGCCTCGCGCAGGTCTTGGTCGCGCTCATCGTCCCGTAGTGTGCCCGCCGCTCTCCGGGCCGCGGCGGCGCGCGAGCAGGCCACCACAGCCCGAATAGAGAAGCAACGATGGACACAGTCATTACCCAGTTCCTCAACCAAGTCGAGGGCCGCAACGGCCGCCCCTTCTCGCGCAACACCTTGGCCGCCTACCGCCGCGACCTGGCCCAGTTCCGCAGCTTTGTCGTCGAGCAAGGCGCTACGTCGTGGGACATCGAGCCGGCCACCTTGCTGGAGTTCCGCCAGTGGCTACGCGAGCGCGGCTTGGCGCTGGCCTCGCAGGCCCGCAAGCTCGCGGCGGTCAAGTCGTTCTTCGGCTACCTCGCCCGCGAAGGCGTCATCCCCAGCAACCCGGCGGCTGCCCTGACCGGCCCGCAGGTTGACCACACCCCCCCGCAGACGGTGGCAGCCACCGACCTCCAGGCACTCCTCGCCGCGGCCGGCGACGGTGCTGGCCCCGAGGCCTCCCGCGATCAGGCCATGCTGGCCCTGCTCTGCACCGCCGGCCTCCGCGCCTCCGAGATGGTCGCGCTGGACGTTACGCACCTTGACTTGGAGACCCACACCGTCACCTGCGTGCGGTCGCGGCGAAAGGATACGCAGTTACGGTTTGACGAGGACGTTGCCGCCGTCCTCCGCCTCTATCTTGATGAGGGGCGGCCACGCCTGGCGCAGAATCCCGACGAAACGGCGCTCTTCCTCAATCATCGCGGCGGCCGCTTGAGCCGCCAGGGGTTCTGGCTCATCGTGAAGGCCATCGCCCGCGCCGCCGGTGTCGAGGCCGTAGTCAACCCCCGCACCCTCCGCCACACCGCTGCCACCGGGATGGTCCGCCGCAGCCAAGACCTTACCCAAGTGCAGGCCGACCTCGGACACGCCAGCCCCACGAGCACGCGCGTATACGCGCAGTTGGCCGGGCGGCAAGAAGCGGCAGTCGGCGTGGAAACGGCGGAGCGAGCCGGGTGAGGATTATCCGGCCGCAGCGCGCTGCCGCTGGCCGGGGCGCCGGCGCTCCTTGATCCTCGCGGCGCGTCCCGTCCGCCCCCGCAGGTAATACAGTTGGGCGCGGCGGACCTTGCCCCTCCGCACTACTTCGATCCGCTCGACACGGGGCGAATGCAGCAGGAACATGCGCTCGACGCCGATACCGTGCGACGCAACCCGGCGCACCGTGAAGTTGGTCCCGCTGCCGCCACCGCGATAGCGGATCACGGCGCCCTCGAATACCTGGATACGCTCGCGGTTGCCTTCCACGACCCGCACGTGAACCCGCACCGTGTCGCCGGCGCCGAACTCCGGCACTTCCGGCTTTTCATACTCTTTGCACAGCACATCCACACTCGTAGCCATAAGCTCCGGTCCTTCTCAATACTCCGCTACGACAACCACCCCACCCCTGCTTGTCCTCATCGCGCTCCCCCTCGCTACTTGGTGGAGAGGGGGCTGGGGGAGGTGAGGCACGGACACTCCGTGCGAGCAACGCGAGGGGTAACGCGCACCAAACGGCAAGTATAGCATCTCCGGCGCCCGGCTGATCGGCTATGATTGAGCAGTTTCCGCTTGCCTCACCCCCACCCGTCTCTGCCGCCATCCCCCTCTCCCTCTGGGAGAGGGCTGGGGTGAGGGTAGCCGGGGGGTGAGGAGTGGATACCAACTACCAGTTCGCAACATAGACTCATGATTATCGGTGTCGTGCGGCTCGTATTCCACCTCCCGGCCAGCGACTCGCTCAAAGCGAAGCGCCGGATCATCCGTTCCCTCGCCCAGCAGCTCCGTCGGAAGTTCAGCGTCGCAGTCGCGGAAATCGAAGATCAGGACCTCTGGCGATCGGCGGTCCTTGGCTGCGTCTGTGTCTCGTCGGACGGTCAGCACGCCGATGCCGTACTGGCCAAGGTCGCCGACTTTGCCGAGCGGCACCGCGACGCCGTGCTTACCGATTACGAGACCGAGCTGATCCACGCTTTCTAGCCGGCACGTGCGCCGCCGCCGCCAAGGCACGGGCAATGGCGTCGTCCACCGCGAGCGCCGGGCGTGGTGCTGCGGGCGCCGGCCCCTCGGCGAGCACGAAGAATTCCACGTTGCCCGCCGGCCCGCGCAGCGGCGAGGGCGTCAGCCCGACCGGCGTGTGGCCGAGCTGCGGCAGCGTCGCCAGCACGTCAGCGAGTATCGCCCGGTGAATGGCCGGGTCGCGCACCACCCCACCACGCCCGACCAAATCTGGTCCGGCCTCGAACTGCGGTTTCACCAGCGCCAGCAGGAGTCCCTCTGGCCGCAGCGACCTCAGCACGGCCGGCAGCACTTTCGCCAGCGAGATGAAAGCCACGTCAACGGTGACGAGATCAACCGGCTCCGGCAGCGGCTCCATGTACCGCGCGTTCACGCCCTCCATCACCACCACCCGCTGATCCTGGCGCAGCTTCCAGGCCAGTTGGGCGCGTCCTACGTCGAGCGCGTATACGCGGGCGGCGCCACGCTGGAGCAGCGCGTCCGTAAACCCCCCGGTCGAGGCGCCCACGTCCAGGCATACCCACCCGGCAACGTCCACCGCGAACACGTCGAGCGCGTGCGCCAGCTTCTCGCCACCCCGGCTGACGAACGGCGGCGGCCGCCGCACCTCGAGATCGGCCGTCGGCGATACAAGCTGCGCCGGCGCCCGGCCGACGGCGCCGCCAACCCGCACCTCACCGGCGTAAATCAAGCGTTGCGCCTGCTCCCGGCTGGGCACCAGGCCGCGAGAGACCAGCAACCGATCAAGGCGCTCACGAGCAGGCATCGCATTCACCAACCCCGGTCATTGCCCGAAAATACTGCCCATCCGTAATTTCCATGCCTGCGGAAATCCGCTCCCCCTCTCCACTTGGTGGAGAGGGGGCCGGGGGGTGAGGGCGGGGGCTTCCTCACCCCTTCATCATCCAAGAATTAACCTAGTAGCTGAACCGGCTAACCTCGCGCCCGGTCGGGTCGTACAAGATCGCCGTGTCGCCGGCATTATTCCAGACGTTACGCCCGGTCCACGCCAAGTCCGTCGGCGGCGCGGCGGCCGCGGCGCTCCCCCGCCCACTGTGGACGCGCAGCGTTGCGCCCGGCCCGAGCGTCACGTCCGGGAAGGTATAGCGCTGCGTTCCACCTGGTGCGCTCTCCAGCACCCATCCCTGCAAGTTCTGCGCCTGGCTGCCCTCGTTGGTAATGACCACGTGCTCGCGCCGTCCCTCGTTGAAGACCGTGACAATTCGCAGCACAGCCCCCGCCGTCACCGCAGCCGGCTCCGGTGTTGACGTCGCCGTTGCCGTCGGTGGCACGGCCGTCGGCGTCGGTGTCGGCAGCACCGGCCAATCGAGCGCCGGCCGCGGCGCGCGGGCGACCAGCCGTCCCCCGACCAGCGTATCCGGCGCGGTGGCCAGTCCCTGGAAGACGGAGGTGCGCGCCACCAGCGGGCCGAGCGGCAGCACCTCCACCGTCCCCGCGGCCGGGCCATCGGCCGGCGGCGTCACCCACACGATCAGGACGGCGCGCTCAAATCGCTGGGCGATATAGGCGCCGAGATGCTCCGGCCGCGACTCCGGCCAGCCGTAGAGGGGTAGCCCCGCCGGTACGGGTGCCTGCTCGCCGTCTGCGCTCTCCTGCCCGTCGGCCGGCACCGGTCCGCGATAGTGGGCGGCGATGGTCGGTTCGGTCAGCCATTCGAGGCGCGCGCTCGGCGCGGGTGTCGGCGTAAGGCGCTCGTCCCACGGCGGCGCGAGCCGCGGCACACCCAGCCACCAGAGTTGGCCCTCCAGACCGTGCAGCGTGACGAACGCCAGCAAATCCACCGGCGTTACTTCCGCGGCCGGTGTGCCGGGTTGCCAGCGGAGCAAGCCGTGGGCGAAGAGTTGATAGATCGCGCCGTCGGTCAGTTGGAACGACCGCGAGACCGGTCGGCCGAGGGCGACATACCCACCATTCTGGTGATAGGCCGTGGCGAACGCCGGACCGCCCTGCTCATCGAGGACGGCGAAGCCCTGGTACGGCGTCCCTGCCGGTAGCGGGAAAAACCGGCCGTTCGACAAAGTGACGGCGTTGGGTACTTCGACCGTCGCAACGGCGGTGTTCGTTGCCGCCGGCGTGCCCGTAGCGACAGCCGGCCCGGCCGTCGGCGTTGGCGTGATGCCCGGCGCTGGCGAGGAAGGCGCTGCCCGCGTAGCTGTCGGACTGCCTTGGCTCGGAGCGCCTGACCAAGCCGCAGCAGTCACGACCAGCCCCAAGACGGTGGCAATACCGACTGCCGCCAGCACCCGTAGCGATAGTGTCATCGGGTGGTAGTGTCTCAGTTTGAGTTCCGGGCGCGTTCCTCACGGGTCCGGCGGTTCACGCCAACTGTGCCAGTTGCCGGGCTAACCAGGCTATGGCCGGGCGCCGGACCAACGGCACCAACACCAGGCTCTCGCCGGGCGCAATGGCAACCTCGGCGGCCTCCCGCGGGGGAGCAACCGGGATACCATCTTCCGCTAACGAGGCCACATAGTCGTGCAATGCCGCGGCGGCATGGCGCAACGCTTCATCTACCGTCGTGCCCATCGCCACACACCCTGGCAAGTCAGGAAAGACCACGCCATACGCGCCGGCTTCACCATCAAGTAGGGCTGGATATTGGACCATAGGACCTCCCTAGCGCTCTCCCCAGCCCGCAACGCTGGCAATCTGGCGGGCTACTCCCCGCGAAACGGTCCGGTGACGGGGAAGGACAATCCGAGCTTCGCGTTGCTGCGGATGGCGGTAGATGTCATGGCTGGCGCCGTGTCGGTCCAGGTACCAGCCCTCACGGACTAACCGCTGCTGGATACGCCGCCGGTTCGTCTCTAGCATGTATATGTTATACTACAAACAACTCCCCTATCTCCCAATTGCCCTGCATTTGGCCCGGATCGCCCCCAAGCCGCGCCTTTCGCCTACGCAAATATACCGCGGTGGCCGCCGCAGCGGTCACGACCAACCCCAAGACGGTGGCAATACCAACGGCGGCCAGCACCCGTAGCGATAGTTTCATGGGGCCATAGCTATCGGCATCTATGCCAGTCCCAGCAGGGCCGGGAGGTCACTGAGCGAGCGTAGGACCGGCACGCCGGGCGGCGACGTGAGGGCGCCGGCACGATCCAGCAGCACCGGCCGGATACCGACGGCCTGCGCGCCCTCCACGTCGCTCGTGATGCTGTCGCCGACGTGGACTGCTTCCTCCGCGTTAGAGCCGCTCTGCTCCAGCGCCGTATGGAAGATCGCCGCATCGGGCTTCTCGGCGCCGACCTGCCCGGAGATTGCCAAGACGTCGAAGTAGTGGTGAATCCGCCGATGGTGCAGCAGCGGCTCCAACCAACTCTCCCAGTTGGATACCAGCACCAGCGTCACGCCGGCCTGGCGCAGCTGCTCCAGGCAGGGGCGGCTATCGTCGTACAGATCCCAGGCATCCAGCGTAGTGAACCGCCCGTAGAGCGCCGCCGCCAGTGTCGCGTGGCGGTCCGGCGGTACGCCGAGCCTGGTCAGGAACCGACCGTAGAACCAGAACCAGAAGCGCTGTGACTGCTCTTTCGAGAGCGTCGGGCGCTCGCCGGCGTCGAGCCGCGCTTGTGCCGCCGGCTCGACGCTATTCCAGGCCGCCCGTAGCTCCGTCGTCGTATGCGCCGCTTCCGTTTCCCCAGCGACCAACGCGGCGATGATGGCGTCCGCGTGTGGAGCGTAGAGCAGCGTTTCGCCGGCATCGAGCAGGACGGCCCGCGGCGGTCTATCGAACATCTATCGTCCTACCTAGTCCCAGTTGAGATTTCCCGGTCATTGCTCTGAAATCACCCCCACCCGTCATTCCCGCTTGCGCGGGAATCCACGTCCCCCTGCACAGCGGGGGGACCATTGGGGGGCCGTCCCAGCCACGGGATTGCGGCTGCCGCTGCAATGACGGCCGTCATTTTCACGCTCGGCGGTGACCTTGCCAAGGCCAAGGCGTTTCCCATGCCAGCGGGAACCTAGAACGGAAGCGGCACAACTATGCCTGCGCCTGGCTATAGCCGGCGAGGTGCTGGTCTTGCTGCAGCGCAGCTCTCGCGAACCTTAGGCGGCTGTCTCCCAGAAGCGGTAGTGCCTCGGCTAATGTTACCCAGCGGACTTCCCGCACTGTCCCCTTGGGGTCATTTCCTATGTACTCCTGGCCCCCGACCACCTCGGCGCGAAAGATGATCCCGATGTTGTAGCCCTCAGCCGCTTTCCTTTCGGCGAGATGGAGCACGCCGATTAACCGCACCTCCAAGCCCGTTTCTTCCCAAACTTCGCGTACCGCCGCCTCGCCCAGCGTCTCCCCGGCTTCAAGACCGCCGCCCGGCAAGCTCCACCACGTATAGTCGCCGCCCACGTTACGCACCACGACGAACCGGTCGTCGCGGCAGATCACCACCCGGACACGAGCGTCTTGGATTGCCTGCACTACCACGAAATTCGCTGCCTTGCGCCGCTCACTAGCCGGTGCCGATCACGGGTAGACCGGCACCCGTTCGAGGCCCAGTGTCTCCGGCAAGCCGAACATCGCGTTCGCGTTTTGCAACGCCATCCCGGCTTGCCCCTTGAGCAAATTGTCAATCGCCGAGATCACGATGAGCCGGCCATTCTCACCGTCCAACGCCAGCGAGATGTTGCACAGGTTGCTGCCGGCGACCGTCTTCACGCCCGGCGCCACACCGAGCGGCAGCACCCGCACGAACGGCTCGTCGGCGTACATCGCCTCGTACAGCTCATGAATCCGTTCGAGCGTGTGGTCGCCACTGAGCGTCGCATACGTCGTGCAAAGAATCCCGCGCGTGATGGGGACGAGATGCGGGACGAACGTGATCCGGCTCGCGCTGCCACACCACCGCTCCAACGCGATCATCGCTTCTACCGCGTGCTGGTGGGCCGCGATCCGGTAGGCGGTCACGTTATCGTTGGCATCGGGAAAGTGGTACAGCGCCCCTGGCTTCTTACCGGCCCCGGAGATACCCGTCTTACCGTCACAGATGACCGACTGTGGCTCGATGACCCCGCCTTGCAGCGCCGGCGCCAGAGCCAGGATGATCGCTACCGCAAAGCAGCCAGGATTGCCCACCAGCCGCGCGCCGGCCACGTCATCGCGGAACAGCTCCGGAATGCCGTAGGCCGCCCGCGACAGCAGTTCCGGGCAGGTGTGCGGCCGCCCGGCCACCGACGGCTGCCGACTCGCGTAGCGTTCGTACTCGCCGGCGTCACGAAAGCGGAAGTCGCCGCTGTAGTCGAGCACCGCAACCCCCGCGTCCACGAGTGCCGGTGCGTAGCCCATGCCGATCCGGTCCGGCGTCGCACAAATCACCAGGTCAACGTCCCGACCGACCCGCTCCGGCGTGGCCTCCTCGACAGGCAGGTCACAGAGTCCGCGTAGGTGCGGGAAAAAGGCACTGATGGGCTGCCCCACGTCGTTCTTCGCCAGCAGCGACACCAGACTGATCTCCGGGTGCCCCACCAGCAGTTCCACCATGCCCAGGCCACCATAGCCCGTCGCCCCGACCAGTTGCGCTCGAATCATCTCCCTGCGTTCTCCTCGACCGCTTGATCTGTGCCTCATCGGACTCTATCGCACGGCACAGACGCGACGTATCATCGCACGCGGTAGGCTTGCAGGGTATCATGTTACGTGCCCCTCAATCCTGCTATTCATTCGCGGCACGGCACTCGACGGAGGGAGAGAGTAAGCATGGCTGAGAAACACGCCCACAAGGGACACCGCCACGGCCACGGCGAGCAGCGTTCCGGCTTTGCCGTCGGCGTCTTGACCTGTAGTGATCGCGGCGCCCGCGGCGAACGAGCCGACGTCGGCGGCCCCACCGTCCACAACCTGGTGCTCGACCGCATCCCCGGCGCCAAGGTGACCCAATACAAGGTCGTCCCCGATGACCGGGAGCAGATCTCGTCCACCTTGATCGCCTGGGCCGACGACGAACGACTCGATCTGATCCTCACCACCGGCGGCACCGGGCTGGCGCCAAGCGACGTTACGCCCGAAGCCACCCACGCGGTCATTGACCGCGCCGTGCCGGCGTTTTCCATGGCCATGCTGTTCGAGAGCTTGCGCGTCACCCCCTACGCCATGCTCACCCGCGCCGCCGCCGGCGTCCGCGGCAAGACGCTCATCATCAACTTGCCCGGCAATCCCAAGGCGATCCAGGAGAATCTGGACGCCATCATCGAAGTGCTTCCCCACGCCGTCCCAATCGTGCGCGGCGAGGACACCCACGCCGAGGGCAGTGGCGGGCACAAGGGCCACACTGGCCATGCGGGCCACGGTGAGCAGCACGGCGGTCACGACCGTCATGTGGACCACGGCGACCACCGCGAGCAGCACGGTGGCGGGCATGAAGAGCATGAGCCGGCAGCGGCGCCGGCGGATCGCGGCGGCATCGCCCGCAACGTCGGCGGCCCGCCGTGCTAATTGTCAGTGGCCGGCCTCCCCGCCATTGCGGCGCAAGCCGCAATCTATGTCCCCCCGCCGCAGCGGGGGGACCATAGGGGGGCGCGTATGCTCCCCCAACCGCAATAGGCTGGAGTAGGTGCTGGTGTCCACGCCGCAGCCCGTCGCTTGGTGGCGCAACAGTGGATTGGTGCTCCTACTCCTGCTGTTTCTTCCGCCGCTCGGCGCCGTCCTCGCCATCTTCTCACCTTGGCATATCGCCCTGAAGCTGCTCGTCATCTTGTGGGCGCTGGTCTGGAGCGCCGCGCTGCTATTTGTCTGGCCGTTCATCCAGCCACTGCTCACCACCGCGATCAGCGGCTAATGGCCTCTGCCGACATATCCTGAAACGATGCCGAAGCAAGCAACTACTCCGGCAACCGGCTGGCGGCGTGTCGCCGCCTACCTCGTTGATTACCTGGTCATCGCCGCCTACGTCGCGCTCCTCACCGGCGCGAGCTTTGCCTCTGGTGCGAGCCGGCGGCTTGATTTCGCCCTATCAGGTAACCCGGCACTGGGCCAGCTTGTTGCCTTTGTTGCTCTGACCCTGCCGGTCGTGCTGTACTTTGCCGTCAGCGAGGCATCGCCATGGCAGGGCACCCTGGGAAAACGGGCCCTGAGCATCCGCGTAGGGGCTCACGGCGGTGGCGGTCGGCTCTCGCTCCGGCGCACCCTGCTGCGCGCAGCGCTGAAGTTCGCGCCTTGGGAGCTGGCGCATACCGTCCTGTGGCGCGTTGAAGGCTGGCCCCTGGACGCGCCGCAGCCCACCACCATCCATTGGCTCGGCTTTGCCCTCTCCCTGCTCTGGGCCGGCTGGTACCTCCTCTCGCTCTTTGTCGGCTCACGCCGTACCATCTATGACCGTGCAGCCGCGAGCGTCGTGGTACGGTCATCGTGAGGCCGCGACCCGGAATGCCGTCTGTGCCGGCTTGGTGGCGTGGCTAGACGCAGGTGATGATGACCCCCCGATACGATCCCGATCAAATCCGGGCCTTCTATGACGCCTATGGCGAGCGGGAGTGGGAGCGATTCGACCTCAGCCCCGCCAATCGCGTCAACTTCTATATGCACCGTCGCTACTTGGAGCGGTACATCCAGGCCAGCGATCACGTTCTCGATGTCGGCGCTGGTCCGGGCCGCTTTACCATCGAGTTGGCGAAGCTCGGTGCAACCGTCACCGTCGCCGATATTTCACCACGACAGCTTGAGTTGAACCGGGTGAAGGTTCGGGAAGTTGGGTACGAATCCAGCGTAGCGGACCGCGTCCTTGCGGACGTTGCCGATCTCTCGCGGTTTCCTCCGGGCCGGTTCGATGCCGTGGTCTGCTATGGCGGACCGCTGAGTTACGTGTTCGAGCGGGCCGATGACGCGCTGAGTGAGCTGCTGCGCGTCACCAAGCCAGGCGGCTATATCCTACTCAGTGTGATGTCTCTCGCCGGGACGCTGCGGCGGTTCTTGCGGGAGGCCCTTGACTTGGCGCGAGACCACGGCGCGGAGGTCCTGCACGACATCATTGCTACCGGCGACCAGACCGGCCCCCTCGCGGAAGGTCATCGGTTTCACTACTATCGCTGGGCCGAGCTAAAGCGCCTCCTCCAGCGGCACCCTTGCACCATCGCGGCGGTGACGGCGGCGAACTTCCTGGCAATCCGCAATGAGGACGCCTTACAGGAGCTCATGGCCGACACCGACCTGTGGTCGGCGTTTCTGCAATGGGAAGTTGCCGTGAGCCGAGAGCCGGGGGTGCTGGACGGCGGCACCCATATCATCGCAGTGGTCCGGCGCACCGACCATCGCTGACGCCGCCCACCACCCCGTCATTCCCGCGCAAGCGGGAATCTCCGTCCCCCCGTCGCAACGGGGGGACCATAGGGGGGCTATCATCCCCTGACAGGGGTAGGTTTTTTGTAGGGGCGTGATTCATTGTGCCCTGGCGCTGGTCATTGCCGCGCAAGCCGCCGTCCAGGGCTATGCAGCGGCCCCGGTCCGGGGGTGAGGTCGGCCCCGCCCGCGGCTCCCCGCGGAAAAACCTACCCTTGTGAGGGGGCCATAGGGGGCTACATCCCACTACCCGATTAAGTTGTCAACTTTCATTGGTGGAAGCACGGACGCCACCGCCAGGGCCGCGTGGTCCGTACCGCAAACGTGGTTAGATTTCAAACTGATACACTACCGCCCGCTGAGTAGCTTCCTCGCCCTCTGGCGTGGTAGACCTTGGCTACACTAGCGAGGTATGCACCGCATGTTCGCAGCAGGGTCCGGCAGCACCATGATGCCCCTCCGCGCTCAACACCCGTTCTCCGAACGACGCTGGCGTCGGTGGCGGGTGGTGGTTGCCTTGGCAGCGTTCGTTGCCCTCTGGCTGGCCTGCCCACCGCCGGCTGCCGGCCAAAGTAGCGAAGCCGACGTGCGCCGCGTCGCCAGTCAGTTGCGCTGCGTGGTCTGCGACCACCAGTCCGTCGCCGAGTCCAATGCCGAGTTGGCGGCCCAAATGCGGGACGTCATCCGCGAGCAGCAAGCCGCCGGGCGCACCGACCGCGAGATCATCCAGTTCTTCGTCGAGCGGTACGGCGACACCATCCTCTACGCGCCGCCGCGCCGCGGCTTCTCGCTGCTCGCCTGGTGGGTGCCGGTTCTCGTCCTGCTCGTCGGCGCGGCCGGCGCAGTCGGCTTCTGGCGGCAACGCCGACGCTCGCTGCCGGCGCAGCCAACCCCAACGACGCTGTCCGCGTCTCCGCAGGACGCCGCCCCCGACGATCCACCAGACCTCTCGGACGCCGATGTCGCCCACTACCGCCAGCGCCTAGCGCAGGAGCTAGCGGTCGAGCCGCGCGATCCCCCTGATCGAACGCGCTAGTCCACACGAATCCGCAGCGAATGCCTAGGCTAGAAACCTGATGATCGCAGCGACCGCAGCAATGATTACGGCCACAGCGCCCCCGGTGACTCGGTAGATATCCGCTTTCGTGGCGAGGTGAGGCAACGCACCCTTGATCTCACCAAGACTGCCCTTGATTTCGCCAAGATTTCTCTCGATCTCCACCAACGCGGCCTGCGTTTTCGCATTCGATTCCGCGAGTTCCGCCTTCGTGGCAAAGTGTTGTTCGGCCGGCACAGGCCCGGCAGCCATCGTCTCAGCAACCATCCATCCCCTCTTCTAGCCGCGCAGTCTAGCACGCCGCTACGGCATAGCATCTTATTATATCACATGTAACAATGGAATCTAGGACACACCGCGAGCAATACTCGTGGCGAAAAACCCGCCGGCAAGCTGTGCTGCCGGCCAAGCGTGTTACTGTTTGCGAAGATCGTTCAGCAGTTGGTTCGTCTTAGCTGCCAGGATGAAATCGCTCTCGGACAGGCCCCCAATAGCGTGCGTGCTCACGCTCAAGTCCACGCGCTTGTACGAGACGCAGAAATCGGGATGATGCCCCTCGTCTTCCGCCAGGTCGGCCAGCGTGTTGATGAAGCGCATCGCCCGCGCGAAGCTGCCGAACGTCACTGAGCGGGTGATTGCCGTGCCATCATCGGCCAGCGACCACGCACTTCCGATCTCGGCGAGGTACGGTTCGGCGGCAGCCTGTGTGAGTGGTGGTACGCCCCCTCTGCACGGCACGCAGCGCCGCGTTGCCAGACCGCCTGTTGCTGCACTCTCGGACATCGCCTTACTCCCTTCAATCCGTATAGAAACCGAGGGCCGGGCTACGCCGCCCCGGTGCTTGGTGATGAGCATACATCGCCGCTGCTACCGGGGGTAAGATCATAGTGGTTCCCCCTCTCCCCGTGGGAGTGGGCTGGAGCGCGGCCGGCCGGGGACCGGCGAGCCGAAACACAACGAGGAGACGAGTAAGAAGAACACTATGAAGATCACCGACCTGCGCGTGCAGTTGATCTCAGCCAAGCTGGCGCGGCCGTACTGGATGAGCCTGGAGCCGTATCAAACCTCGTCCGAAATCGTCGTCGAGATCGAGACGGATACCGGCGTCGTCGGGATCGGCGAGGTCCACGGCCGCCCCCTCGAGCAGATCAGCGCCATCCTGACCGACGTATTCGCCCCGGTGCTCCGTGGGCGTAACCCTCTGGAGCACAGTGCCATCTGGGAGGAGCTGTTCCTCTACGCCCACTCGCGCCGCGGCGCGGCCCTATCGGGCAGTCACGGACAGCCCCACTTCGGCGCCGGCGCTCGGCCACAGCTCATGGCCGCCATCGCTGGCGTAGACCTGGCCCTGTGGGACCTCAAAGGCAAGCTCCTCGGTGTCCCGGTCTATCGGTTGCTGGGCGGCTCCAATCCGCACGTGCCCTCCTACGCCAGCGGTGGCTACTACGGGCCAGAGGGCGAGCCGGCCATTGATGGGCTTGTCGCCGAAATGACCTCCTACACTGCGCTGGGCTTCACTGCCGTCAAGATGAAGGTGGGAGGCCAGCCACTGAACGTAGACGTAGACCGCGTGCGCGCCGTGCGCGAGGCCGTCGGTCCATCGGTGGACATCATGCTCGACGCCAACAGCGCCTACGACATACCGGAGGCCATCCGCGCCGCCCGCGCATTCGAGCCGCTTGCGCCGCGCTGGCTGGAAGAGCCGCTGCGCTGGTACGACAGCGTGTTCGGTTTGGGGGAGGTAGCCCGCGCCACCGACATTCCAGTGGCCTCCGGCGAAAGCGAGATGCACCGCTGGGCATGCCGCGACCTCATCCTGCACGGTGGCGTGCGGATCATGCAGTTCGACTCTACCCGCGCCGGTGGCGCAACCGAGTGGCTGCGCGTGGCCGCCTATGCCGCTGCCCACGGCGTGCTCATGGCCCCGCACCACGACCCGCAAATCCACGGCCACCTCGTCGCGGCCGTGCCCAATGGCCACGTGCTCGAAGTGTTCCCCAACAAGCAGCGCGATCCCCTCTGGGACGAGCTCTACCTAAACCGTCCGGAAGTCGTGGACGGCGTGTACACCCTGCCGGACCGCCCCGGCTTCGGCATCGAGCTAAACCCCGACGCGCTGCAAAAGTACGGCCACTCCTGATCCACCCCTCAGTGCCGAAGAAAGTTCCCTCCCCTGGAGCTTGCTCCGGGGGAGGGCTTTGACTGGGGTAAGTACGGGTTAAGCCGTAGGGGCGCAACATGTTGCGCCCGTCCCCCCGCACGGCGGGGGGACCATAGGGGGGCTACTCACCCGCACAATTGGAGGTATTTCGTGCAGGGGTGCGATCCATCACGCCCCGACGCTCGCCATTCCGGCGGAAGCCCCTATCCTGACCATCCTTGCATCCTGCAAATCCTGATGCAGACAGATCTCCGGGCGTGAGATAGTAGTGAGATGAGGTCGCCCCCTGAGGTACAATGCCCGTGCCGCGCCGTAGCTCCTGACGCTGCCCTGTCGGCCAGGGACAGGAGGCCCTCCTATGACCAAACCCACTACCCTTCCCCCCGGCGGCCAGCGGCGTCGGCACGTCCGCGTGCCCCTCGGCGCACATCAGGCGCGTCGTGCCCAACTCGCCGTAGTATCCCCCACCACAGGCGCCGTCACTACCTTGGCGGATGTCCAAGCCGTTGACCTCAGTCTCGGCGGCGCCGGGTTGCGCTCCGGTCCGGACGAGTCACCAGCATCGGCAGCGGCCGAAGGGCTACGGTTCACCAGCACCCACTACCTCTCCGAGGGCGCAGAAGTACGGCTGACCATTCGGCCGGCACAGCCGGCCGGTGGCGAGGAGACCGTGACGATCACGGGACGGCTGGTACGGGTGCGCGGGCTGCTGGCCCGGAACGCTACCGGCGAGCTGACGCTGCACTATCGCTATGGCGTGCAGTTCGCTCCCGACTCGGCCGCCTCAGCCACCCGCGCCTTGGCCGCCCTAGAAACCTAACCCGCGGGACAATGGCCTCCGGCCGGCTTGACTCTCCCGCTGGCTCCCCTCGCACCTCCAGCCCACCGCTCGGTGTATCCTCAGAGACGGTGGATGGTGGTCGAGCGATGGAAGTGACTTCAGTGAGTGCGCCCCGTGCCAAACGGCCGCATAGCCGGGCGCTACCGGGCGGCTGGGCCGGTACTCTCGCCTGGAGCGACAGTGCTCCTTGGCTCGCGTGGACGGCCTGCCACGACCCGGAGCCGGACCTGCTGTCCTATGCCCGCCAGGAATGGCCCCTGCGCTCCGGCCGGTCCCTCACCGAGTGGCGCCGCCGCTCGGCGGCAGCGCGGTTCACGCTCTCGCTGGCCCGCCTCGACGACCAGGCAGCGCCAATCGGCCGCGAATTGACCAGCAGCCCGCACGCCATCGAAGGGCCGGCCCTAGCGTCGCTGCCGCAACAGGCTACGCCAGCGGTCATCTGGTCCGAGCGGCGGGAGGACGGATGTAACCTGATGGCCGCCGTAGCCGGCGGCCGGCCCGAGGTCATCCATGCGGCGGCCGGTGCCATCCTCGCCCCCCAAGCGGCCGTAGACCACACCGGGCGGCTCTGGGCAGTCTGGCAGCAGTGGCCGCAAGCCGACAGCAGTCCCGCGGCCCGCCCACGCATCGTGGCCGCCCACCGGCCGCTTGCTACGACCACACACAACCCGCCCAAATGGTCCGAACCGACATCGCTCTCCCCCGCTGGGCAGTCTGCCTGGTCACCAACCCTGGCCACCGGCCCCGACGGCTCGTTGTGGTGCGCCTGGGCCGCGTGGGACGGCACTGCCTATCAGGTCGTCGTCTGCCACGTGCCCGCTGGTGGGGCCTGGGGCGAACCGGCCCTGGTCTCACCGGCGCCAACCGGCTCGTTCCATCTCACACCCGCTGTCGCCGTGGACGACGGTTGCGCCTGGGTGGTCTGGAGCCGCACCACGCGCTGGGGTGAGTTGAACCACCGCTTCAACCACATTCGCTCCCTCCACGCTGCCACCGTGACTGCGGGTGCAGCCGGCGACCTCAGCGTCGCCCCCGCCCCCGGCCAACCGGTGCTGGGCGAGCCTGGCCGCCTCCCGGTGGCTGCAATCCCGTTCCGGCACTCGGCCGAGGATGAGTTCATCAACCCGCAATCACCGCGCATTGTCCTCGGTCTGCAGGGACCGGTCGTGTTCTACCGGCAGTTCCGTAGCGCCGCGTTCAAGGATTTCGGCTGGACCATTTGCGCGGTGCGATATACCGGCGACGATTGGACTGCGCCGGAGCGTCTGAGCACCCACAGCGGCGCGCCGGATAGCCCCTACGGTGTAGTCCCCGCCGGCACGGACGGCGGCTCCTGGCTGCTCGCCTACCACGCCGGCGACTACACCCGATCACCCTCGCAGCACTCCTCGCACCCGGTCGAAAACCACCGCCTCGTCGTGGAGCGGGTCCGGTTGACCGGCCAGGCCTCGGCACCTCCCACCGACAATCCGCCCACTATCGCCCCCGCCGTGCTGTCATCCCAGCACCCGGCTCGGCCGGCCGCCGCCGCCCCGGCTCGCACCGCGACGGTGAACGGCCAGTCCTACTCGCTGCTCTTCGGCGATCTCCACCGCCACAGTGCCTACTCCAAGTGCCTCTCCGCCAACGACGGCGACCCGCTGCATCACTGGCAGTGGGTCCAGGACGTGGCCGAGTTGGATTTCTACGCGCTCACCGAGCACCTCGAATACATGAGCTACGCCGAATGGCGACACGTCGAAGACCTGGCTGCGCTGCTCGCCACCGGCGGCGTGCTCGCGCTGTACGGCTTCGAACTGGCTATTCCCCCGGGACACACGAACTTCTTCTACGCCGATCAGGCCATCGGGCACGATCTGCGGGTAGCGTGCCTCTCCTCGCCGGACCTGGCCGCTCTGTGGCCAAAGCTCGATGCCTGGCTGCCACCGGGGAAGGTCGTCGCCATTCGCCATCACCAAGGCCACCGCGGCGACGGTCTCGCCCGCACCTACGGCCCCGCCTACGAGCCGGTCGCGGAGATCATCCAAACCCGCGGCGAATTCCCCCAATGGGTGCAGTCGCTCTGGTATCAGGGATTGCGCGTCGGCGTCGTCGGCGCCAGCGACCATTCCCGCGCCGCGCCGTTCGTCCAGGCACTGACCGGCCTCTGGCTACCCGCCGGCGAGCGCTCGCGCGAGGCCGTGTTGGCCGGCTTACAGGCGCGCCGCACGTTCGCCACCAACGGCCCGCGTATGAGCGTCTTCCTCTCGGCAACCGGCGATGCGCACGACACGTCGCTGGTCATGGGCGAGCAGGGCAGCGTGACCGGACCGCCGCACCTGCGCCTCGCAGCCAGCGGCACGCGCCCCCTGGAAACAGTGGAGTTCTATCGCGACGACCGGCTGCTCCACGTCGCGACCGTCTCGGAGCCACAAGTGCAGCTCGAATACACAGCCGCACCGGCGCCCGCTGGCGAGCACGCCTACTGGGTCCGCGTCACCCAACAGCCGGAGTGCAACGGCACACGATCTCATCAGGGCACCGCCTACAGCAGCCCCCTCTGGCTCACCACCCGGCCCTAACCGCGGTACACACTCCGCGTTGGGGTGTACCTAGCCTTGCGCAGATCGAGCCGGAGGCTGAGGCGCCAGCGCGAGGACTTCGTGGACAAACTCCTCGACCAATGGCCGGCTGAACGCCAACTCACCCTCTTCCATAAACCCGTGATAGAAGTTGGCATGGAACTTCTCTGCCACACCAAAGCCCAGCCGCAGTTTGCCGCTATCGGCTTCATCGGACAGTCGGCCGATTGCCGACCGCAAGGCGCTATGACTGCCGCACGGCCAGCCCCGCGTGAGCGCGATAGCCGCAATGGCATGGCTCGCGGCGCCCCATAGCTTCTCCGACCCTTGTAAGTCGTCGCCGGCAGCGAACTCACGCTCCGACGCGACGAGAAAATCCTCCGCCGTTTGCAGATGCTCAGATACCGTCATCGCTCAATACTCCACACGCCTTGCTCCCAGGGTTGGTGTTTATCATTACTATGTATATCATGCATCTACTCGCAGGTCAAATGGGACACTGGAGCGACCAACCGCCGTACTCTCCCTCCCTACATGGTGGAGTGGACGCCGGCGTAATGGCAACCGCCCTACTCCCCTCTCTACATGGTGGAGAGGGGCCGGGGGTGAGGCACAAGCAGACTCATGACACCCAGCCCGTCCCGCTGCCCACCACAACGTGCTCCCCGCGCTGGTTCTCGCACCAGACCTCCATGTCAAACCTCGTCGCGCCCGCCTCCGGGCGCCGTCCGGAAACCCGCGCCCGCGCCGTGATCGTATCGCCCACGTCCACGATGCGGATGAACTTCAGGCTCAACTGACCCCGTCCCAGCCAGCCCTCCCCGAAGAGGTCAATCATCAGCTCGTATATATAGCCCTGCATCATCGCACCGGACGCCGCCCGCGTCGGCAGCCCGCTCTGCTGGGCAGATGCCAGGTCGGTATGCACGTTCTTGGCTGGCCAGCCGTCAAACCGCGGCCAGCCGCCGGAGAACAGCCACGTCCGGTACGAGGTCATCTTTTTCGGCGGCCCGGCTACCTCACATCCCACCGCCGTGTCTTGCCTGAATCGTTCCATGCCCCCCGCTCCGCTCTACTCTGTCTGTCCGTCCGCCCCGCGGTGCGTCCCGCCCGTGTACGTGTACGTCGTCCGCCGCGTGAGCACCAGCACGCCGTCCTCGTCAACAATCGGCGCTTCCACCACCTGATACTCCCGCCCCCGCCGCTCGTACCGGTCCGTCACCTTCCACGACACCCGAAAACGCTTCCCCACCCGCGCCGGGCCGCTGTGCTCCACGTCCTCGTGCGTGTGGATGGCCGCCATGCCCGCCGGCAGGTAGAACGAGGGGCTGCGGGTGTTGTTGCTGAAGTTGATCAGCAGCGCCGGATGCACCAGCGCCGGTCCGTCCGCCGTCCCCTCCATGTACCGCGGATGCAAGTCCTCCACCGCGTGCAGAAAGTTCTCGTTCATCTCCTCCGATACGTGAAACTCCAGCGGAGCAAACTCCTCACCCACCCGTAGCTCATCCGCCCGTCTACTACCCATCATAGCCCTCAGCCACTCGCCATCGTCGTGTGTTCCCACCTACCCTACCCTAGCGTCCGACACCATAGGCCAGCAGTCCGCCTCCGAGGCAAGAAACCGTCCCCCTGCACAGCGGGGGGACCATAGGGGGGCCAGCACCTCACCGTCCCACCTACCGCTCGTCCACGAACCGGCTGAACTTGTAGCTCCCCGCAATCTCCGCAAACCCGTCCGCCGGCAGGAACTCCACGCTCGGCGTCACTTCCACCGCCTGTTTCACCAGGCCCGGCACCGCCACGGCCGCCCTCTCCCGCGCCGCCTCCTCACAGGCCAAGCGCACCACGAGCACGTCCTGCGAAAACGGGTCCTGCCCGTCCTCCCGCGTCACTGCCACCTGGTACTCCGCAATGCCTTGCCGCAACAGCTGCGCCAGCTGCTCGTGCAGCGCCATCGGATCAATCAACGTCCCCCGCACTTTCGTCAGACCGTCCGCGCGGTGCGGCCCGCTCAAGAACCGCGGCTCCCCGCGACCACAGTGCGGACACGGCTCATGTGTCAGCGCTACCACGTCACCCGGCGCATACCGCAGCAGCACCGTCCCCCGCCGGTTGAGATGGCTAATCAGCAGCAGCCCCGGCTCGCCATCGGCAACGGGATCGCCCGTGTCGGGGTCCACGATCTCCGTGTAGAACTGCTCCGGCACCGCTTGGTGCCGACCGCCTTCTTCCACGCACTCGATCGCCGGCCCCTGCACTTCCGTAAACCCGTATCCGTTATTGATGACCGGCGCCGGACTGCCCAGCGCCCGCAACCGCTGGCGCAGATCCTCGCGCATCGGCGGCGGGCACGGCTCCCCCATCACCATCGCCAGCCGCACCGCGCTGAAGTCCTTCCCCAGCGCCTCGGCGCGCAGCACCACCCGCCGGACGTAGGTCGTGATGCCCCACAGCACCGTGGCCCGCTCCCGCTCGATCATCTCGATAGCGTCGTCCATCCGCTTATGCACCGGATAGTCGGCGTAGGCGCTGCCGGTCATGCCGGTGAGCAGCTTGCTCCCGACCGCCATCGCACCCCACATCGCGCTCAAAAACCCCTGGTGCGGCACCGCACTCAGCGGAAAGAGATTCATCACCGTGTCGCGCGGCCCGACCCCGGCAATCGTGGCGACCCGCCCCAGATGATGAATACGGGCAAAGCGGTCGTGAACCGTATCGTAGAACGGCGTCGGCTTGCCGGAAGACCCCGACGTGTAGATCACCTCCGCCAGCGTCGTTTCCTCCGGCGCCAGCCCGGCGACGCCCTCCAACCGCAGCCGGAACCGCTCCGGGTCCCGCACGTACTCCCGCTTATGCAGGATCGGCAGTTGGCGCAGGTCCTCGACCGTCCGAAAGTCGTCGGCCGTCAGCCCCCGCTCCCGCAGCACGCGCTGGTAGTGCGGATGCGCCACCGCACACAAGCGCATCATCCGCGGCAGCTGCTCATTCTGCCGCTCCCACAGCCGCGCCCGATACTCACCCATCACCACCCACCTGCCACCAGCACCAATCCCTCATCAGCGCCCGTCCGTACTTGCGGCGAAAGCCGCAATCCAAGCCCTGGGCCTATGCCCGTCATTCCCGCGAAGGCGGGAATCTCCGTCCCCCCGCCGCAGCGGGGGGACCATAGGGGGGCTGGGCCCCAGCCACCCGAGCACGCCTCGCCACACACGTCCCTCCGCCATACCCCCCATTCCATCATGGTGGAGTGGGGGCCGGGGGGTGAGGCCCGCAGCACACCCCACCTACACCACCAGCTCATCCAACCGCGGCCCGAACACCTGCTTGAACTTCAGCAGCCGCTCCACCATCCACGCCCGGATCTCCGCCAGCGCCTCCTCGTCATCATCAATGCTCCCTGTTCGCACAACCCTAATCTCCGATGTTTTTCCGCTACTCCTGCGTTCCCATTCGAAGGTCTCTCCGAACTCCGTCTCAAGGTCATCCCTGTGCTCCTCCAGTTGGTCGAATAGCTCCTTATTCCAATCCCTGTCGGCTCCAGCGATTTGCAGGTTCACTACTGCCTTTCCTCTCGAATAGAAATTGGCCTCATACATCACCCCTTCGGTGTGTCCTGTTGAGAATCGGCGACGGCCTGTCGCGCCTGTGCTCTCAGGTTCTATGAAGTCATGATCATCCCGGAGAGCATCAGTAAGCGGCCGCCAAAACTCCTGAGAAATCTCTCGCAATCTCTCTTTCTCTCCCGACACACTTGATGATGGTCTGAACGTCTGCTTGCGCCACTCGTTCGGTGTCGCGACGAGCTTGAAATTGGGGGCTGGACGCGAGTCGTCAATGCGCCACAGCTCAACCTCGATGCCAAAGAACTCCGTTTCTTCCCCGGTACGCCGGTTGAGCAAGTCCAACGCTTCCCGGTGCTCATCGCGGAAGTTCCTCGCAATCCAGACGATCACGTTGGCGTCAAATCCGGCCGCATAGGTGAGCAGTTGACCGAGATGTGAATGGTCGGTAGCTCCCAGTTGGTTCTCGATGACGACCTGACGGTTGCTTTCCGGATCACGTGCCAGAATGTCCAGCGAGTAGCTACCTACGGGAGCCTCCTTGGTCTCTACTTCAAGGTCCATGCCCAGAGCTTCACCCAATCGCCCAATGTTCTCCGCCAACCATGGCGTGAAGTCCGCCGCTTCGTTGGGCCAAACACTACGGAGGTCGTCCTCCCTCTGGATGGCCCCCAGGTCCGGCCCGCTGCCGCTCTCGCCCTCGGAGTTACTCATCTCCCGCTCCTCTATCCCAGCCGGCACCCGTCAGTCGCCAATATTCCGCGCCCAGTATAGAGCAACGTCCTCGCCCTCATCCCGGCCCGTCCCCCTGCACTGCGGGGGGACCATAGGGGGGCCAGCCCCATCCTGCTCATCCCCTCATCCCGCAAATCCCGCCCCCTAGGCCGTTGTCTTCCCCCACCTCCCCCCAATATGACCTACCGTTGGGATGTGGCAGATGCAAGTCACCCTGGAGCACCGGGCACCGCCCGGCAGGAAAGTTCACATCATCGTGTCAACTTACAACGGTGGCAACGCCACCCAGCCGAGGGCACCGGGTCATGAGCGACCCCGTGCCGCGTCATCCGACGCGGCGCGGCATGGCCGTCTGAGTGCCGCTTCTACGGCACCGGGTGCTGACATACCCTGCGCTCCTTCAGCGCGGGCGCCGGGTCAGTACTGTCAGAGTGCCGCCCAGCAGGCACCGGGTCATGGCCGGCCCCTCGCCAGCACGGCGGGGAAGTCTTGTCGTGACCGTCCGAGTGCCGCACCCATCGCCACCGTGTCCTCGCCGGCCGGCCCGCACCGGCTGCGCCAGGAAGACTCGCCCCGCACCCCTGCCACTCCCAACACCCAGACCTCCCCGCAGACCCACCGAGACACCACCCACGCCCGTACCGACCATTCCCAGGCCCCAGTTCCTCTGTCCCCCTGCACTGCGGGGGGACTACAGGGGGGCCAACTCCGATCCGACCTCCCCTATCCTCTTTCCCGCGATAGCGGAAATCCACCCCTCTCCAAATGTTGGAGAGGGGCCGGGGGTGAGGTCATCCCCTCCCCCAACCCCACCCATCAAGTGCATCCTGCCATCCAGGTTCCGCCCCAGTTGCGGTCTTGCTCCACCGCAGCCACGGGCGGCCTCCGCCAGCACCCCTCCCGCGCACCGCCGCTTCCCACTCCGTCCCTCTGCATTGCGGGGGGACCATAGGGGGGGCCAGCCCTTTCTCCCCTCTCCAACATTTGGAGAGGGGCCGGGGGTGAGGCCAGCCGCCCTACCGTCCCTGCCATTGCGGCGCGCGCTTCTCCTGGAAGGCCGCCAGTCCTTCTCGCGCGTCTTCCGTCGCGCCAACCCGCTCGAAGATCGTCGTCGCCACGTTCAAGCGGTCGTGGAGCGACAGGTGCAGTCCCCGCACCGTCGCCTCCTTCATCGCCCGCACGGCCAGCGGCGCGTTCTGCAATATCGTGCCGGCCAGCGCCTCGACTTTCGGGAGCACCTCCCCCTCCGGTACCACGTAGTTGACCAGTCCCAGCGACAGGGCCTCGGATGCCGGCAGGAAGTCGCCCGTCAGCAGCAGCTCCAGTGCCTGCCCCAGCGGCACGCGCTGCCCCAGGATCACCGGTCCGCTGATGGACGAAATCCCCCGTTTCGTCTGCGGCCAGCCGAATTGCGCCGTCTCGGCTGCCACCCGGATGTCGGCGCCCAAGGCGATACCGGCCCCTTGCGCCAGGCAATAGCCGTTGACCGCCGCGATGATCGGCTTCCAGATGTGCTGCACCATGAAATACAGCTCGTCGGTGCTGCCGGCGCTCGTCTTCCCACCGCTGCCCATCTCCTCCAAGTCATGGCCCACCGAGAAAGCCCGCCCCGTCCCGGTGACGATGCCAAGCCACACCTCCGGGTCGTCCCGCAGATTGGTGAAGGCTTCCCACAAGCCCTCCAGCATCTCCCGGTTCATCGCGTTCAGCTTCTCCGGCCGGTTCATCGTGATCGTCGCCACCCGCCCCCGCACCTCATACTCGACCAATGCCATCGCGTCCCTCCCTTTCCCCGCCCATTCCCACTGCCCACAGCCTCGTCATTGCGGCGGAGGCCGCAATCCAGTCCCCCCGCCGCAGCGGGGAGCCAGAGGCTCACAGGGGTAGGTTTTTCGTGTAGGGGCGCGATGAATCGCGCCCAGGTGCCCGAGACCACAGACCCTAGTGCTTCCCGCACCAGAAGCACATTGCGTCACCCGCCATCCCCGTCCCCCCGCAAGGCGGGGGGGCCACAGGGGGGCGAGTCTCAACCCGCCGCCTCCGTCATTCCCGCGAAAGCGGGAATCCAGCCCCCTCTCCCCCTGGGAGAGGGCCGGGGTGAGGGCCAGTAGGAAGCGTACTCGCCCGACTGCTCCCAACTAGCCCTGTATCTCATCCAGCTTTCTGTTGATCCGCTTCCATTTCCATGGGATAGGCTTGCCAATACGGCGCGCGATCTTAACCTCCGTCTTGACGCCGGGAGCATTGTGCGTGTCCGCGCCAACGAGCACGATCACCACATCGCATTCCTCGATTTTAGACCTCGCCTTTTCCACCCACTCGGCATCAGGATAAGCCTCGCTGAGCGAAAAGTTACGGACACGGTGCCTAGTCTCGCGTTTGGCCTGTCCGTAGAAATTCTCCTTGAGTTCGCTGTCCTTATCGAACTCGAAGCTCACGAATATACGGAGTGTCCTTCTCCTCGGTGCCATACTTGCCCTCCCGCTGCCGGTTGCGGTGCCCCTGTAACTATAGTCATAGCCGCCGTCACCACACCTGCCACTCGCCATTCCCCTTCCCTTGAGGGAGGGGGCAGGGGGTAGGTCCGCCTACCGCGGCGCCCGTCCCCCCGCGCAGCGGGGGGGGCATAGGGGGTTGAAAGCGGTGGGTTTTTCTGTAGGGGCGCGATTCATCGCGCCCGCGTCCCCGTCATTCCCGCGCAAGCGGGAATCCATCCTGCTCATCCTTGCATCCTGCAAATCCTGATTCGGACCGCCATTGGGCCGCCCCTGGCTTCCGCCGGAGTGACGCGCCGGACCCCCGGTCCGTGCTACGATGGGACGCAGTCCCGGGGCTAGACCCAAGCATTCCCCACAAAGGAGAGCACCGGATGGCACGGACAGGCGGTGAGCTGATCGTTGATGCGCTCGTGCGCGCGGGGGTCCGTCACGCTTTCGGCATCGCCGGCGTCCACAACTTGCCCATCTACGATGCCATCCACGACCAAGATACGCTCGTCAGCTTTGCCACCCGCCACGAGCAGGGCGCCGCCTACATGGCCGACGGCTATGCTCGTGCCTCCGGCACCCCCGGCGTCGCCCTCGTCACCACCGGTCCCGGCCTCACCAATACCGTCACGCCGCTCGCCGGAGCGTGGTCCGACTCCGTCCCGCTGCTGGTCATCGGCACCGCCGGGGAGCTGCCCCTGCTCGGCAAGTACAAGGGCTACCTCCACGAGTTCAAGGACCAATCCGGCGTGATGGCCGCCGCCGCCGGCACCCGCCTCGTCACCCACGTCGCAGACTTGGAGCAGGCCACGCTGGAGGAGCTGACGCGGATGCAGACCGGGCGCCCGCGTCCGACGGCCCTCGAAGTGCCCATTGACGTGCTCGGACAGACCGCCGACGTGCCCGCCGCCCCGTTGCCGCCCATTCCGCCGCCTCAACCGCCGTCCGAAGCAGCCGTCGCCCGCACGGCCGAGCTACTGCGTCGAGCCAAGCACCCGCTGCTCTTCGCCGGCGGCGGCGTGGCCCGCGCGGGCGCGAGCGACGTGCTGCTCCGGCTGGCCGAGCACCTGCGCGCCCCGGTGCTCACCACCATCAGCGGCAAGGGCGCCATTCCCGATACCAGCCTCTGGTCGGCCGGCTGCACGTGGCGCACCTCGTCCGGACCGACCGACGGCTACCCGGCCCTCTGGCGTCAAGCCGATGTCGGCCTAGTGGTCGGCAACCGCTTGACCGGCATGGCCACCCGTGCCTGGCGCTTGCCCTTGCCGCCCACCCTCGCCCACCTCGACCTCGACGCCAGTGAGATGGGCAAGAGCTATCCGGTCGCCGAACGCCTGGTCGGCGACGCCCGGCTCGGCCTGGAAATGCTGCTGGCTGCCCTGGAAGACACCGATAGCGCCAGTCGCTGGAACCCCCATGACGTTCGCGCTGCCCGCGATGCCGATGACGATGCCGGCGAGCAGCGTTGCCCCGAGGCGCTCCAGTTGGTGCGGGCGCTGCGGGCCGGCCTACCCCCGGCGGGTATCCTCGCCTGCGACCAAGCCATCGCCTGCTACTGGTGCGTCCGCCACCTGCCCACCCTCGCACCGCGCCGCTTCCTCTATCCCGCCGGCTCGGCCTCGCTCGGTTTCGGCCTGCCGGTCGGCATTGGTGCCCAGATTGCCCAACCCGACACGCCGGTCGCCGTGCTCGCCGGCGATGGCGGCCTCCTCTTTACGCTGCAAGAGTTGGCGACCGCGGTGCAGTACGAGCTACCCATCGCCGTGCTCGTCGTCAACGACAACGCCTACGGCATGATTAAGGCGGCCCAGCAGCGCCGCAACGGCAAGGTCCTCGACACCGACCTCCGCAACCCCGATTTCGTCGCGCTCGGACGGGCGTTCGGCGCCCATGCCGAGCGGCTGTCCCATATTGACGAGCTACCCGGCGCCATGACCGCCGCCTTCCAGCGTTCCGGCCCAACGCTGCTGGAGCTACAGTTGGCCCTAGCCCCACCATTCCACTAGGAGACCTGTGCGTAACCCGTCATTCCCGCGAAAGCGGGAATCCACCCCCTCTCCCAGGGGGAGAGGGCTGGAGTGAGGGAACGATTTAGAGCAACCGCCATGTCTACCAAGTACCCCAAGCGGCTGGATGACCTGCGCCGCCTGCTGGACGCGGTCGGCGTGGACGAGCTGCGTGCCGAGTTTAACGATGCGGCGCCGCCCCGCCTCGCCATCGTTGGCCCGGTGAACGCCGGCAAGTCCACCCTGTTCAATGCCATCGCCGGCGCCGAGCGCTCCGCGGTCTCACCGCTGCCGGGCACGACCACGGCCGCCGTCGAGGAGCTTGTCGGCCCCCTCCGCCTGGTAGATACGCCGGGTGCCGGTGAGCCGGGCGACGACGAGCACTGGGGCGCCGCGTGGCAGCACGTCGTCGCGGCCAGCGTGGTGGTCTTGGTGCTCGATGCAGCGGCCGGGCTCCGCCAAGCGGACGTGGCCCTCTGGCAAGCGATCGCCGCCCTCGACTCCCCGGCGCTCGTCACCTTGAACAAGATTGACCTCCTGCGGGCCAACGATCTCACCGCCGCCGTCTCCTACGTCGAGCAGCAGCTCGGCACAAGGGTCATCCCGATCTCGGCCGAGCGCGGTACCAACGTCCCCGACCGGCTCATGCCCGCCCTCCTCGACCTTGAGCCGACCGTCACCGTAGCGCTCGGTCGCGCGCTACCCGGCTTTCGCCGCACGGCTGCCGAGCGCATCGTGCGCGAAGCCGCCGGGCTGGCCGCCGCGGCCGGCGCCGAGCCGGTCCCGTTCGTGGACATTCCCCTCGTGCTGGCAGCGCAGATACGCATGGTGCTCCGCGTCGCCGCAATCTACGGCGAGACGCTCGATGCGGAGCGGGCCAAGGAGATCATCGGCGCGGTCATGGGCGGGATGCTGGTCCGCACGGCGGCCAGGCAGGTTGCCCGCTTGGTGCCAGTCGTCGGTTGGGCCGCGGCCGGCGGCGTCGCCGCAGCCGGCACCTACGCGCTCGGCCGCGCCACAATCGAATACTTCGCCAGTGGCAAGACGCTCGGCCAGCGCCAGCTACGCGACTTGTACCACCGAATGCTCCGGCAGCCACCACCATCCGACCTCGTCCCCGAAAAGGCGCAGGTCCGGCGCCAGCTACGCGATCTCTACCGCTGGATGCGCCGCCAGCCTCCGGCCGACCTCGCCGCCGAGCCGCCGCCGGCCGACCCACCAGCCGACCAGTCCGCCCCCCCGGCACCGGCCGACCCATCGCCCGACCACACTGACCAGCCAGCGCCAGCGGAAGTACCCTCCGAGCCACGTCGGTCGTTCGGCCGCCGGCGCATGCGCTCCCTGTACCGCCGCGTGCGCCGCAAGCTACCCTCGGCCGACCTCACCGATCCCCCCGAATGGACCAGGTAGCCTGCCTCACTTCCCTCCCCTGTGCGTCAGCACGGGGGAGGGTTAGGGAGGGGGCTGGGTGATTGGGGAGGTATAGGCCAAGCCGCAGGGGCGTCCCTTGTGGGCGCCCTGGCCGCTTCCCCGCCTCATATCCCCACATCCCCCACACTAGCCGGATAGATTCACCTCGGCTAGACTGTGTGGCGGTGCGTGTCTGTCGTACCACCGCGGGCGGGAACCCAACCTACCGAACGGAGAGGGGAGCAGAAGCATGAAGCTGGTCACATTTTCCGGAGCAGCGGGCGGCAATCGCGTCGGTGTGCCGCACGGCGATTCCATCATTGATCTGGCCGCGGCCGGCGCGGCCGCCGGTCTCGGCGCGGATGCCCTTCACCAGCTCCACAGTGTCAAGGCGCTGTTGGGCGCTGGCGACGCCGGCCACGCGGCCGCACAGCAGGCGCTCGACTTTGCCGCCGGCCGGAGCGGTGCCTGGGCGGTTCCGGCGTCCGAAGCGTCCCTACTGGCGCCCATCCCGCGCCCCGACAAGATTTTCCTCCTCGCCGGTAACTACATGTCGCACCGCGAGGAAGGCGAGACCGGGCCGGTCGAGGTCGCAGCCGTCCCCGAGGTCTTTATGAAGCCCGTCACGTCGGTCATCGGCCCGGAGGACGCCATCCTCCTGCCCGGACCGATCTGCACGACGGTGGACTACGAAGGCGAATTGGGCGTCGTCATCGGCAAGTCGGCCCGCAACGTGAGCAAAGCGGACGCCCTTTCCTACGTCGGCGGCTATGTGAACTTCAACGACGTATCGGGCCGCGAGTTGGCCCCGGGGATCGAGCGCGAAGAGACCGCCCGGAGCGGCTTCTTCGACTGGCTGATCGGCAAGTGGTTCGATACTTTCGCGGCGATGGGTCCCTACCTCGTCACGGCGGACGAGATTGCCGATCCGCAGGACCTCATGCTCGAAACCCGCGTCAACGGCCAGCGGCGCCAGTACGGCACCACCGCTGACATGATCTTCTACATCGCCGATACCATCGAATGGATCAGCAAGTTCATCACCCTCGCGCCCGGCGATGTCATCGCTACCGGCACCCCGGCCGGCGTCGGCTCGGTGCAAGAGGTGTACCTCCAGGCCGGCGATGTCGTTGACGTTGAGATCACCGGCCTCGGCATCCTGAGCAACACCGTCGCCGCCTCCTGACCGCCACCGGCCGGCGAAACCCGTCCCCCCGCCGCAGCGGGGGGACCATAGGGGGGCTTCATCCCACTACCCGATTAAGTTGGCACCCTTCATGTGGGGAAGGGGCCGGGTGACAGGCCAAAGCCGCACCACACCTGGCACTATCCGTGCGGCTTTGGTCGGTCAGCGGTTAGGTCAAACGCCGCCCATGGCCCGTTGCCGCCGAGTCCCCCACCCGGTCGAGCCGGCGCATGGCCGCGGCGAGCAGGATGGTCAGCACCACGGCGCTCACCGGGAACACGACGATCACTTGCAGTGCCGTGAGCAGGCCCCAGCGCTCGGCGATCAGGCCGATCAGCGGGACGACCAGCCCGCCAACGCCGAACGCAAACCCCACCATCATGCCGCTCGCCAAGCTCACGTTCTCCGGCCACAGATCCTGTGCCATCACGACGGTCACGGCGAACGACGACACCAAGAAGAAGCCCACGAGCGATAGCGCCGTCGCCGCCACGATGCCATGACTGTTCAGGAAGACCAGCAGCGCCGGGATCATCAACACGAGCGTTATCGCCAGCACCCGCAGGCGACCGATCCGATCAGAAATCGGACCGCCCAGCAAGGTGCCGATGGCGCCGCTAGCCAGCAGCAGCGTGAGCATCCGGCTCGCCGTCGTTTCGGACTCGCCCACCACGTCAATGTAATACAATGGGATAAACGTGTTCAGACTGACGGTGGCGGCCGAGCGCAGGATCACCACCAGCGTGAGCAGGCTCATTGGCGCCAGCCGCGCCCGCAGTGGCGCCGCCAAACCACTACCGAAGCGGCGCAAAGAGACCGGCTGTTGCCGGGGCACGCGCCACCAGATGAGGCCAGCGACGACGAGACCGGGTACGGCGATGCCGAGCGTGCCCGGCAAGTCAAACCGCAGTACCAGCGCCGTCGCCAACAGCGGACCGATGGCGCCGCCGAGCAGTCCTCCGACACTGAACACCGACGTCGCCGTGCCCCGCCGTGCGCCACTGTGCTGGCTGGCCAGACGATAGCCCAGCGGATGGAACGCAGCGACGCCCACGCCGGCCAGCGCGATCAGCAAGAGCAGGCCGCCATAGCCGGTTGCAAACCCGGTCAACCCCACCATCACGCCGGCCGCGATGCAGCCGGCCGGCAGCAGCAGCCGGCCGGGGATACGGTCGGTGATCAGCCCGATGAGCGGCTGCGTGACCGACGCCGTGAATTGGAAGACGCCATTCAGAAAACCGAGACTGCCGTAGCTGAGGCCGAAGCTCCGTTGGAAAAACGGCAGCAGCGCCGGGATGGCCCCGGCGCCGAGGTCCGTCGCAAGGTGGCCGAGGCTGAGGAGGATTAGGATAGATCGGTTCAAGAGCTACAGCCCTGCGCCACGGAGTAGCGGCTCAAGTCATCACCAGCGGCAACAGCTACCGCCATACACGGTGCGGTTGCCCCAGGGCGCGCGTGGACAGCAATGCCAATACCTCGGGCGGCAGTGGGACGCGCTACGCAGCCGGCAAAACGCCAATGCGTCTCACCCGCTGATCGCGGTGTGCCGCTGGACCGCTACTCGCTGTCGCTGTCCGCGTCTTCCGGCTTGATGGGATTCCCTTCCAGATCATACTTGGGATCGGGAATGGTCAACTGGGTGCCGGGGTAAATCTCCCCTTCCGCATCCTCCAGGATACGGGCATTGCGCCGGTAGAGCCGCTCCCACTGCGTTTCACTGCCGTAGAACTTCCGCGAGATGGTCCGGAGCGTCTCGCCGGAGCCGGTGCTATAGGTAATGGGCGGCGTTTCGGGCGCCGCTTCCTCTTTGCTCCCCCCAAACAGCCAGTCTAAGATGCCCATACTCCCCCTCCTGCGCTATGGAAAAATCCCTGCGTTCCGTCGGATCGAGCGCCGGCCTGTCCTGCGGCCGGATGCGTGCCCGGCGCACATGCGGCCCACTGCGCCGCGATTATAGCAATGAGTTGTGCAGGGTACAATCGCCCGCAGCTTGACCGGCCGGTTATCGGCCCCAAGCTGTTATAGAATCACAGATTGGCATGCCTCGCCGGAGGACGGCACAGCGGCCAATGAGCGCCGCCACTGGCCTCGTTCCGTTGCGCCGCCCTCAGCGCCAGCCACGGCTCGCTGCCATTGATCGCTCGTTCTGCGCCACACCAGCCGAAATGGATTGTGCGGCGTGCCTACGGTGCCTCGACCAACTTGAGCGGTGCCGAAATGCGTTTGTCCGAATGGAGAGCAGATGCGCGTCTTCTTCGCCATGACCGGCCAGCTCTGGTATGGCGGCGTGGTCCAGCAGTCCATCCTGCTGATCCGCCACCTGCGCCGGCTCGGCTGTGAGGTGCTTCCCTTTGCGGCCGTAGCGCCACCCCACAACGACGAAATCCCCCCCGACCTGTTGGACTACGAGCTAGGCTTCAACGTCGGCGACTACGCCCTGCGCCAGAAGCCGCTGCCGCTCCGCTGGCTGGCCGGTTGGTTCGCGCGGCGGCGCGTCGCGCACGGCGATCCGTTCGCCGCCCGCAATGGACACGCCGTGACCGGCCTCGACGTGGGACAGGTCGCGCACGAGCTGATCTACCGCCCCTCCCCAGCCGATATCGAGCGTGCCAACCACCTCCGGCGCGACTTTGCCCCCGACGTGGACTACGCCTGCGAGCTTTCGATGGCCCGCTATTTTGGTCTGTTGGACGATCTCGATGTACCGCTGGTCGTGGCCGCCCAAGGCTTCGAGGTGATGAAACGGCGGGGCGTGGACATTACGCCCGAAATCCGTCAGAACGCCCAGCGGATAGACTTGGTCATCTCGGGTTCCGCCGCGAACGTGCGCGAGAATATCGCCGCCGATGTGCCGTTCCTTGCCGCCAAGGCCCGTGTGGTCCCGTATGGCATCTCCACCGACTACCTCACCGAGCTATCCGCCGCCGAAGCCCACGAGCGAACGCAACGGTTCGTGCCCTCCACGAACGACCGGGATTTCGTGGTGAGCGTCCTCAGTCGGGTGGACATCGAAAAAGGCACCGACCTTGCCCTCCACGCTATCCGCATTCTCCGCAGCGCTGGCGTCCCGGCACGGCTACGGCTCATTGGCGATTCCCTGGATGGCGCCGCCTTTCGCTCCGTGATCGAGGCCAAGATTCGGCTCCTCGATCTCACGGGCTATGTGGACCTGATCGGCCTAGTACGCAACAAGCGGGACAAGATCGCACTCCTCCACACCAGCGATGTATTTGCGGGCTGTTTCATTCGCTCCGAGCCGTTCGGCTTGGTCGTGCTCGAGGCCATGGCGACCGGCCTGCCCGTCGTCGTTCCCGACACGGGCGCCGCGCCCGAAATCCTCCACCGCACGGCTCACCCCGCCGGCCGCCTCTACCGCACCAACGATACGGGACAGCTCGCCGATCAGTTGCGCTGGCTGCACGAGCACCCGGCCGAGGCGCGGCGCATGGGCCAGGCCGGCCGCGAAGCCGTCGCGCGCTACTTCCACGCCGAGCGCATGGCCCACGACGTGCGCGCCGTCTTCGATGAGGCGATTGCGTCCCGTCGCCAACAGCACACGCAAACGCCGCGCCGGCTCACCTCCGACGTTGCCGTCTAGCGTCATAGGTCCGTCATTCCCGCGTGCGCGGGAATCCACCCCCTCCCCCTGGGCTTACAAGGGTAGGTTTTTTGTAGGGGCGCGATTCATCGCGCCCAGACGCTGGTCATTGCAGCGGAAGCCGCCGTCCAGGGCCATTCGTGGGCCCCGGTCCGAGCGCTCCACCCCCTCTCCACCATGTGGAGAGGGGGCCGGGGGTAGGCCCAAACCGCCCCTGCACAAAAACCCCACCCGTATGAGGGACACCACAGGCAAGGCCGAGAAACGGGCCTGAAACCGACACGCCAGCGCGGCTGTCTTTTTTAAGTAAGGGGGACGGATGACAAGCGTAGGTGTTCTCGTCTGAGGCGGCCAGGAATGCTAGAGTCATCCGATCGGAATGTGCCGGGAGCCACATCAGGCCGGTGGTAGCGGCCAGGAAGGAATGGGTACAGCAACATGGGCATACTGGACCGAATCTCAACTGTCTTGCGGACCAATGTTAATGCGCTCCTTGATGCCTCCGAGGACCCTCGGCGGACGCTGGAACAGGTGATCCGCGACATGGCGGAGGCTATCGCCCAAGCGCGCGGACAAACGGCCGAGGTGATCGCCCAGGAGAAGCTGATCGAGGCCGATTACCTCAAGAATCATCGCCTGGCCCAGGAGTGGGAGCGCAAGACGGAGCTAGCCTTGACCCGCGGCTCCGACGACTTGGCCCGTGAAGCGCTCCGGCGCAAAATTGACTTCGAGCGGAACGCGGAGATGCTCGGGCGGCAACTGGCGGCGCAGCAAGAGATCAGCGCCAAGCTGAAGCGCGATCTCACCCAGCTGGAAGCCAAGTACGATGAGGCGATCCGCAACCGCGATGCGCTCGTCGCTCGTCACCGCACGGTGCTGGCCCAGCAGCAGGTCGCCCGGTCGTCTGCGCGCCTGAACCTGATGGACCCTAGCTCCGAACTAGCCCGCATGGAGGCACGTATCCGCGGCGAAGAGGCGCGCACGGCGGCCTACGCCGAAGTGTCGGAACTGAGCCTCGACAAGCGGCTTGATTCGTTGGAAACGGACACCGATCTCGACTTGCAGCTGGCGGATATGAAGGCGCGGATGCGCGGCGAGCTACCGGCCCCCGATCCGGCAAAAGCCGAAGCTCAACCCAAGCCCGCTGCCGATACCTCCTGAGCCAGCAGCGGCCGGCCGCCGCGTGGACTCTCCTTCCCTGCCAGGGAAGGAGAGTCCACGTGCCCTAGGCATCAGGTCCGGTTAAACTGCCAAGACCCGGCGCATTCTCCCGGAGATACCCCCGGACCGGACGATCTGCGGCGGCGATGCGCCGGTACAACGTCTGCACGTGGAGCGTTGTGGGCACAATGCCGTTTGCCGTCACGATAGCGGAGCGCGGCTCGGCGGTGTTCTGGATAGCCTCAGGAGCGGCGGCCCAGCCGCGCCACAGCGCCTCGGGAACCGTTGCCAGGTTGAGGACGGCGACGATGCTTTCCCGGGATACCCACTGCCCCGCACCCATGTCAACCAGACCGAGCAATTTCGATGTGGCCAGTGTCTCTTGATCGCGCCGGGATCGTGTCATTTGCTTCACTCCTGAGCCACACCGGCCGGCAGCTCCGCCTGCTCCCGCCGCGCCTGCGGCGCTCCTGGCGTCGGAGTATACGGAAGCTGCCGGCACTCACGGTTGCTGTCCGCGCGCTCGACCGGCGGTACGCTTGGCTGTCCCTGACGGTCGCCGTGTTGGTAGCGCCGGGCGCAATCACCCTGGCTGTGCTGGCCGTTACCCCGACCGAGCCTGTGAGCCGCGCCCCGGAGAACCCGGCCGTTGCGTCCTCACGGAGCAAGCCGCTGCCGAACACACTCCAAGCCGGCGCTATGCTCGCCACTCCTACGTCCGCGCCGGACCGTGGCAGCACGACGACCGTGAGCGCAGGTCCGCTCATCGGCACGCCGACAGTGGAACTGGTGCGAAGCGGGAGCGCGGGCCCAATCCCGACCGCGATCCCACCGTTCCGGCCAATGGTCTCGAAGCTCACCCCCGATGGTTGCTGCGCCTCGTTTCTCTGGGCCGACGATAGCATCCACGTGCTCTATTACGACCGGCGCCACCCCGACGCCACCGGTACCTGGTTGGTCAACGTGGAAACCGGCGAGGAGTCACTGCTGCTACCGCTCTATGGCTATTTCTCGCCCGACCGGTCAATGGTTGCCGTGCCGGAGCCGGACAGCCGGCAGGTGCGGTTCCGGGAGTTGACTACCGACGAGGAGTGGGTAGTCCCCAACCTACCGAGCCGGGTCGTCTTTGGCCCGCGTGGCGAGCGTATCGCGTTCACGCTGCGGCCCGCCGAGCGGCCGCTCGCCCCAAGGTGTTGCTCGCATCCTCGGCCCCATTGCAATCTGGATTGCGGACGTTCGTGGCACGGCGGCGAATGCCATTGCCACCTTGCCCGGTGCGCGCATTCACGGCTGGCTACCCGACGGCTCCGCGCTCCTGGTGACGTGGCGCACCGTCGGTAAGCTGGAAACGTCGCTGGGCCTCCTCGACCTGGAAACGGGCGAAGTGGCGTTCCTAGCCACGGCCCCCCGGCTACTGTCCGGCCGCCTCTCGCCGGATGGCGAATGGGTCGCCTATATTGCTGCCTTCACCGGCGATCTGCAGCGCGATGGCCTCTGGGTCCAGCGCGTGCATGGCGATGAAGCCCGCCGGCTCATCATCTGGGGTGACTATCGCTGGGCGCCCGACTCGGCCAGCCTGATCGTGCTGCCACCGCGACCCAAGGGCGCCGACAGCGACCGCTTCTGGAGCGTCTATGTAGACGGCGAGTTCCCCGTACCCCTAACCGCCCCCGCCGAGACCCCCTTTGCCATCACCAACAACAGTTGGGAGCTGTCCACCGACGGCAAGCGTGTCGTCTTCACCTCCGCCACCGACCACAGCCTCTGGCTCCTACAACTCCAGCCCTAGCGCCTGGTAATTAAGCCGGGCGGCGCGGTCCGGGTGCTCACGGATCCGCTCACAGCCCGAGGTCGTCGCGGATGCCCTGCATCGCCTCGACCCCGATCGTCACGAACTCCGCCAGCGGTAGCCCCAGATTTGGCTCACAGGTGAGGATGTCGTCGCGGTCCACGCCGCGAGCAAAGGCCGTCTGCCGGAAGCGTTTGAGCACCCCTTTGGTCTTGACGCCGGCTAGTCCCTTGGGATGCAGCAGCGCGTAGGCCGTAATCAGCCCGGAGAGGTGATCGCAGGCAAAGATGGACGCATTGAGCGTGTTGTCCAGCGGGGCTTGACCGCCGTGCGCCAGGATGCCCTGCACAATCCGCTCCGATACCCCTTCCGTCCGCACCCGTTCGACGATGACGTGCATGTGACGGTCCGGGTCCTTTTCCGTCACCTCGTAGTCGGCATCATGGAGCAGTCCCACCAGCCCCCATTCGTCCTCGTCCGCCTCGAAATGGCGCGCCAGCGCCCGCATGATTGCCTCGACGGCCAGGCAGTGCTTCTTCAGATTGGGATCGGTCAGCATCTCGTCCACAATCGCCATCGCCTGGTCACGATCCATCGCTGCTCCCTTTCTCTACCCAACCATTCCAGCACAAGCCGGAATCCCCGTCCCCCCGCCGCAGTGGGGGGGCCATAGGGGGACTATCGCCAGCCTCAGCACACCCTAGCCCCGCGCAAAGTCCACCAAAAAGCGCCGCACCACCTCGATGGCGACTTCGAGCAGCCGCTCTCCCCGCTCACCGGAAGCGCCGCTGGCGTCGTCGCTCACCCCGCTGGCCTGCTCGAAAGCACCCAGCTGCCGCACCAGCCCACCGAGCCGCGGGTTAACCCAACTGGCGTCCGGTGGCGCTGCCGGCACGCCAATCCCCCGCTGGTCGAGGTTGATGATGTCCGGCCGCAGCGCCAGCATCAAGGAGGTCTCGAAACCACCGGCGTGGCCTGGGATGCCCCCAAGCCCATCCAGCCCCTCCGCAGCCAGCTCTTTCTCTGCCAGCGTCCAGTAGGAGACAGCGGCCACGGCAATGTCGAGTTCGAGGGTCAGGGCGGAGGTCACCACGTCGTGCGGCGCCACGTTGCCACCGTGCCCGTTCACCAGCGCCACCCGCTTGCCCCCGTGGTGGGCCACACACCGGATCAGGTCCTCGATCACCGCCATATACGTCCGCACACTGAGCGACATCGAGCCGGCCCAGGGCAGGTGGTGATGCGAGCTGCCATACGTGACCGTCGGCGCCACGACAATCGGCCCCTCGCTGGCGGCGCGCGCCGCCGCGCTGCGAGCGATATGCTCCGCCGTGCAGGTATCCACGATCAACGGCAAGTGCGGGCCGTGCTGCTCCGTCGAGCCGGTCGGAATCACGACCGTTGCCCCTCGGTCGAATGCCTCTCGCGCTTCCAGGCGTGTCATCTCCGCCAACAGCAGTTTCATCCCCGGCCTCCCTCCGTCCCACTGTGCCATACGCACCGATCTTCCACCATAGCCCCTCCTGTCATTCCGGAGAAAGCTGCAATCCACGGCCCCCCCACACAGCGGGGGGGGCCATAGGGGGGCCGTCATTCCCCCTGCTCGGCAATCGCCTCGTACACCCGCCAGGTCCGCTCGGCAATCCGCTGCTGCGTGTAGTGTGCCAGGACGCGCTGCCGCCCCCGCACCCCCAACTCCCGCCGTAGCGCCGGGTCGTCGCGCAGCCGGGTCAGCTGCCCCACGAGCGCCGCGCTATCGCCCTCCGGGAAGAGCAGGCCGGCGTCGCCGATCACGCGCCGGATTTCCCCCGAGTCGGAGCCGATCACCGCCGTTTCACAGGCCATCGCCTCGACTAGCACCCGCCCGAACTGTTCCTTCCATTGCGGCGTGGTCAGCGACGGCAGCACCAGCACGTCGAGTTCCCGCAGAAACGCCGGCACCTCCGTCGAAGCGCGGGCGCTGTGTATGTGCAGCCGTTCTTTCAGCCCGCACGCTGCCGCCAGTGCCCGTAGCCGGCGCTCCTCCGGCCCCCAGCCCAGCAGATCGAGCTGCACGCCCGGACCCAGCTTTCCACACGCCGCCACCAGCACCTGCACGCCCTTCTTGTGCTCCAGGCGACCAACGTAGCCGACCCGGAAGAGGTCATCGGAAGTGGGCGGCGGCGCTTCGAACGGAGCGAACAGTTCTGGATCAACGCCGAACTGCGGGATGACCCAGGCCGGCCCCGCGTAGCCCTTGCGGCGCAGCACCTCCCGCGCCTCGGCATTGCCGGCAATCGCGCCGGCCACCCGGCCGTAGCAATAGCGCTCAATGAGCCGCACCGGCAGCGGATAGCGGCGGAACAGGTTTTGCCAGGTGAAGAATAGGGCGCGCGCACCGGCCCGCTGCGCCAGCGCGACGATCTGGAGCGTCGCCAGGTTATACGGCTCCTCGTCCGCGTGGACCACGTCCCACCGCTGGCCGCGAAAGCGGCGACCGAGCCGCGGGTAGAAGTGGGTATGAAAATGGCCGTTCAGCGCCAGCGGCTCGACCACCAGCCGATAGCCTCGCGTGTGCCGCCGGTCGAGTTGGAACACCTGCCCGCCGTGATCGCGCCACGAGGGCGGCACGACGACGGTCAGTTCGGCGCCACACCGCGCCAACTCCTCCAGCTTGCGCTGATAGGCGCCGTGAATACACGCTTTCGAGACCATCAGGACGCGCATCGCGCTCGCCTACCATCACTATGGAACCCCCTGCTAGGAGACCTCTGCAGAACCGTCATTCCCGCGAAAGCGGGAATCCACGTCCCCCCGCCGCAGCGGGGGGACTACAGGGGGGTCAGTCTCTCCATCCACGCACTCTGCCCGTTTTTCCGGTTTACCCAATCACCCACGCGCCGCCCCGTCGGATGCCGGCATGTGGAACTCCGACCGCAGCACGCCCATGTAGATCAGATCGTGCCACACGCCCTCGACGCACATCTCCTCGCGCAGCCTACCCTCTTTGCGAAAACCGCAGCGTTCGTAGCAGCGAATCGCCGCCGTGTTGTACCACAGCACCCGCAGGTAAATCTTGTGCAGGCGGAAGCGCTTGAAGACGTGCCGCACCCCCAGCAGCACGGCATCCGTGCCGTAGCCGTTGCCCCGGTAGTCCCGCGCCACCCAGATGGATAGCTCGGCGGCCTGGTGGGGCACGGACCGCTCCCAGAACGACAGCAGCCCCATGACCCGCCCGCCGGGGCCTTGCAGCACGAAGTCGGCCAACGCGCCGCTCGCAGACCCCACGAACACGCGCTTCAAGACGGACCCTTTCGGCGGGGTGTCCGTCCCCATGTAGCGGTCAATCTCCGGGTCCGACCGCAGCCGCTCCAGCTCGGCCCGGTCGCTCGTCCGGGCCTCCCGCAGCACCACCCGCTCTCCCCGTAGCAGCATGGCACAACTATACTGCACTGCCCCGGCGGCAACGATCACGCCGCCGGCGTGGCCGACCGCTGTCGCTGCTCGCGGGAGTCCTCAACGAAGGGGTAGTAGGCGGTCCCCCAGTCGGCATCCGGGTTATCCATCATCAGGTCAATGAATAGCGGAACTAGGAAGGCCATAATCATCGTGCCATCCTCAACCTGGCGGCGGTTTACTCTTCCTTTCCAGGTCGTGCCCCCATGAATGAATTGATTACGCAGAACATATAGGCGGTAGAATAGTACGCGCAGAATATCCTTGGTGTCCCAGTTCATAAGTGCTCTATGCACTCTATTCAGGTCACGTTGAAACCGTGATTCCCAGCGCTCGTACTCCGGCAGGCCGTTTTGATAGTCCCAGAAGGGTTGGAAGACGTACTTATTCTTCAAAAGTGCTATGACTGGGCCACGGAACTTACTCCAGATAGCTTCGTAGATTCTCCAGTCGCTATCTAGCTTGATGATCTTGCCAAGGAAATCGTCCCGTTTCCGTCTGTCCGAGCGCGGCTCCGTATTGCCTTCCTCGTAGGCGGCGTTGAACGCAATCCAGTAGAAAATGAACGCGGCGTCGTAGTCGGGGCAGTCTTTCCCCATCTCTTTCTCGGCGCGCTCCAGCCAGCTAGTACAACGCCGAGGGCGAAGTCCGAGGCCAGACGAGAATTCACCAAACTTGCCCTCGTCCTTGAGTCGCTTTCGCTTTGCCTCCAACCCCTCGTAGGTCGGCCCATCCCAGGTCGTCATATCCCACTGCCCTCTCTAGCGCGACACGTTCCCCACGCAGCAGTGTGGCGCAACTATACCCCCTGCCGGAGTCGCAGTAATCGTTTGCATCCCCGCCCGGCTATGGTCTATGATAGCTGCGACCCTCGCTCATAGGAGACATGAACGCAGCGAGGCAAAACCGAAGGAGGTTTTCCATGGCGCGTGTGATCCGCAGACGCTATCTCGGTGGCGCCGCCGTAACACTCGGCGGTGTACTCGCCGCTGCCTGTGGCGAAGTCGAGATTCGCTATGTCCAAGGTCCGGCGGGACCGGCCGGCCCCGCTGGCGCGCAGGGTGAGCGCGGTGCTGCCGGCGCCGCCGGCGCCAAGGGTGCGGCCGGGGCCGCCGGTCAGACCATTGTGGTCGAGAAGGAGAAGCCGGTCGTCGTCGAGAAGATCGTCGAGAAGGAGGTCGTGGTCGAGCGGCCGGTCGTCGTCGAGAAGATCGTCGAGAAGGTTGTCGCCCCGACGGCGGGTCCGAAGCGCATCCTCTTCGACACCGACTGGGGACCGGACGGACCGCGCGGTGAGGTAGTCAAGCGCAGCCTGGCGCTCTACCAGGAGAAGCGCCCCGAAGTCACGGTGGACGTGCGCTTCAGCGCCGGCCGGGAGCAGGCCAAGAGTGGCACAGTGTTCGCCCGGACCGCGGTGCTCATCGCGGCCGACGACATGGGCGACCTCTTCCTGTGGGCGGCGTATGTCTTCGTCTACTGGGCCAAGCGTGGTCTCTTTGCCGACCTGACCCCGTATTTCAAGCAGTTCCAGGTCACGCTGGATGACTACGTCAGCATTCCGCAGCACGAGGTCTACCCGTATCCGAATGGGAAGATCTTCGGCTGGCCCTTCCAGGTGATTACCCGTGACTGGATGTACAACAAGTCCATCCTCGACCGGCACGGCATCGAGCCGAACGAAGACTGGACCTTCGACGACTTGATCGACGCCGCCAAGCGGGTCCAGGAGCCGGACAACAACATCTACGGAATGCCCCCTCCCGGTTGGTGGGCCCACGTCATGACCATGTACCAGATCGGCGGCGAGAACGGTGCCCACAACGGCGAGTACTACCTCTTCAATTCGCCCGCCGGGATCGAGGCTGGCCAGTTCTGGGAAGACATCATCTACAAGCACCAAGTTGCGCCGACGCCCCAGGTGAGGTCGGAGAAAAAGCTCAGTCCCACCGCGGGCAACTATGCGTTCTTCATCACCTATCCGAGCGCCGCGTTCCGCAAGGCCGTCGGCACGAACTTCGAGTTCGATTTCATGTACGCGCCGAAGTGGCCGGCGAACGGCGAGCGGGCCGTGTCCCAGCAGGATCAGGCGCACATGGTCACCAAGTGGGCCGGTACGCGGGGCGTTGTCGCCGAGAGCGCCGAGCTGGCCGCCCACCTGGCCGGCCCGGAGACCAGCGACCTCATCCTCACCCACGGGAACACGCCGCCGACCTGGAGGGCGCTGTTCGACTCCGATCGCAACATTCCCTCCGACACGTTCCGGCGCGACATCCTGATGCACGGCTTCGACTACCGCTACGTGCATCAGGCGCACGAGTGGTGGTACCCCATGGCCCGCGCGTGGCGGCCCGTCATCAACAAGGTGTGGGCCGGCGAGCTGTCTTATGTCAATGCGGCGGCGGAAGCCGACCGCCTCAACAAGCTGATCGCCGAGTTGCGGACGCTGCACCCGACCTCGGACGTGCTCCAGTCCAAGCTCTAAGTGCTAGGTAGTACCTAGATCGAGGGGTTGTTGCCGGTCCACCGGCAGCAGCCCCTCGTTTGCGTCTGCGGCAAGGAGGACGTGTCATGTCTACGTCGCCAGGCTTCGCCGATCCCCACCTGCATCTCTTTCTCGACGACGAGGAGATCGACTCTCTGGTCGGCGTCACGCGGCTCATCAACCAGTTGCGCCGCGATTCACTGGAGCCGGTGCTGCGCCCCGACCAGCCCTGGGAAATGGGCCAAGTCGTGCCCCGGCGCGTCCTCTACGACCCGGCCGACGGCCGCTACAAGTGCTGGTACCTGGCTGCGACCACCAACGACCCGTCCCCCTATCGCTACGGCATCGGCTATGCGACCTCGCCCGACGGCTTCACCTGGGAGAAGCCGGCCCTCGACGTGGTGCGCCACGCGGACGGATCGCCGACCAATATCGTGGGCCTGCCCCGCGGCACCAGCGCGCGCCTGCTCTTCCCCTACCTCGACCTGCCGGGCGCAGCGCCGGGCGAGCGCTTTGTAGCCACGCTCTATCAGGGCGGCGGCCCGCAGCGCCGGGGCATCTACCGGGCGGCCTCCCCCGACGGCATCCACTGGACGGTCAGTGCCGAGCCGGTAGTGCGCGCCGGCGACCGCTACGCCATCGCCTACGACCCGGTGCGCCAGCTGTGGATGCTGACTACGCGCCGCGCCAGCGCCGCCGGCGTACTCCGCCAGCGGGAAGTGTCCCTCTGGGAGAGCGCCGATTTTCGGTCGTGGTCCTACCAGGGCCACCTGCTGCGGGCCGACGAGCACGACCGGCCCAACACCGAGTTCTACAGCATGCTCCCGCTGCGCTACGGCCCCGGTATGCTCGGCTTCCTGGAGGTCTACTACCGCGCCGTCGAGCGCATGGATACGCAGCTCGGCTGCAGCCGCGATGGTCGCCACTGGCAGCGCGTGGGCCACCGCGATCCCATCCTCACGCGAGGCGGCGAAGGCAGTTGGGACTCCCATTGGGTGGTGTTGACCAACAACGCGCCGGAGGTCGTCGGCGACCGCTTGCGCTTCTGGTATGCCGGCGGCAGCACCCACCATGGCTCCAAGGGCGGGCATCGCCGGGCGATGGGCGTGGCCTCCATCCGGCGCGACGGTTTCGTCTCCATCGAAGGGCGGATGGACCCCGGCTTCCTACTCACCGCGGCCCTCGATGCTACCGTGCCCCGCCGCCTGACGGTCAATCTTGATGCGGAGACGGGAGACGCCAGCGTCGAGGTGCTGCGCCCCGATGGTCAGCCGGTCGCCGGGTATAGCGCCGAGGATTGCCGGCTGTCTGCGCCCGACGGGGTAGCGGTGTCCGTAGCGTGGCGTGGTGGCGAGGTGGTCCCTCCGCAGGCCGGCGGGTGCGTCCACCTGAAGTTCAATCTCCGTAATGCCAGCCTCTACTCCTACCGCTGGGCACCGGCCGACCAAGACTAACGCGATCCGCTGGGGCCGGACATGAAGTCCCTATCGTGCTGCGGCAGCATCGGCAGCTCTTCCATGAAGCGGTAGAACCGGCCTGTTGGACCGCCTGCCGGCAGCGCGGCCAGCCAGACCGCCGTCGGCACCGCCTCGACCGGGTGGGTGTCTGCCGTCGGGTTCATATCCGTGCGTACCGCGCCCGGACTCATCGCATTGACCAGAATGTCATGCTCCCGCACCTCTTTCGCCAGCACAGCCGTCAGGGCGTTGACCGCGGCCTTCGAGCCGGCGTAGGCGGCGCTCCCGGCCTGGCACATGAAGGCGGAGGCCGAGCTGACGTTCACGATCCGCCCGTATCCCTGCGCGATCATGTGCGGCAGCACGGCATAGCAACAGGCGTACAGGCCCGTGGTGTTAACCGCGAACACGGTGGCGAACCGCTCCGGCGGTATCTCGGCGACCGGCCCGTTCGCAAAGTTGACGCCGGCGTTATTGCACAGCACGTCAATCCGCCCCAGCTCCCCGACCGTCCGGTTGACGACGCGGCCGACCTCCGCATACTCGGTAACGTCCAGCCGGTAGATACTGGTAGATCCGCCGTCGGCCGAAATCTGCTCGGCGACCGCCTGAAGCCGCTCCTCGTCGCGCGCCGTGAGGACGACGTGTGCGCCGGCGCGCGCATAGCCCAGCGCGACCTCCTCGCCGATCCCCCGGCTGGCGCCCGTGACCAGCGCGACCTTTCCCTTCAACTCCATCGGTACTCCTCCCGTCGCTGGCGGCTCAGTTCCACCGCTCGCAGCCCTCGAACGCCATGTGCTCCCCGGCCCGATAGCGGGGCGGTGGCAAGTAGTCGTTGACGTTGGCCACCGCTTCCCCCCGCAGCAGAAACGCCGATGGCCACTGCTCGTCGCTGACGATGCGCGTCGTCGTGGGAATGTAGCGGATGGTCAGACCGGTGCGCGTCCTACTCGAGGTATTGGCGTTCGATCCGTGGATGATGTTGGGATGATGCACCGACACGTCGCCCGCGCTGAGGACGAGGTCAACGGCTCGGTCCGCTTCCACTAGCTCTGGAGCGATCTGCGAGTTGAGCACGTTCGGCACGTCTTCGCGCCGCTCCATTTCGTGCAGCTGCATCGCCTGCGTCCCCGGAATGACCCGCAGACAGCCGTTCTCCGGAGTCGCGTCATCCACCGCCAGCCACAGCGTCACCACCTCCATCGGCTCCAGCGGCCAGTAGGAGCCATCCTGGTGCCAGAGCACCGGCTGTCCGTCCTCCGGTGGCTTCGAGATGTAATGCGAGGCGAAGAGCGCGATATTCGGGCCAACGTACTCCTCGGCGATGTCCAAGAGCCGGTCGTCGCTGATCAACCGCACCCAGAACGGATCGTTCCGCATCAGATGGGCGTGCAGGTGCTCCGGCCGCAGCCCCGGATTGCGTTTCAGCAGCCAGACCACATGGTTCCTGGCTTCCTGGACCAGCCCGGTATCCAAGACCTGCCGATAGATCGCATAGCCGTCGCGCGCAAACCGTTGCTTCTGAGCGCTCATGCTCGTGCCCTTCCGTCTTTCCCGGTGTCCCCTCGATTCGTCATTCCCGCGAAAGCGGGAATCCACCCCCTCTCCCCCTGGGAGAGGGCCGGGGTGAGGGCAGTAGCCACCCCCCATCTACCGCTCCGCGATGGAAAGGGGGCCGGGGGGTGAGGCGGTCGTCTCTAGCCTCTGCCTTAGTACCCCTTTGCTCTCGTCACCACGTTCACCAGCGGCTCGTCGCGCATGTATCGCCTGAGGTTGGTGAGGAACAGGTCCTGCACTCTGCGGATGTAGTGGGAGTTGCGGTTGCCGGACACGTGTGGCGTCAACAGCACGTTGTCGAACGACCAGAGCGGATGCTCCGGGGGCAGCGGCCTCGGATCCGTGTGCAGCACGTCCAAGCAGGCGCCCTGAATAGTCCCCTGCTCCAGCGCCCGGACCAGCGCGTCGTGATCTACGACTCCGCCCCGGCTGACGTTGATGAAGTAGGCGCCGCGCCGCATCGCCGCGAACGCACCATCGTCGAAGATATGCGCCGTCTCCGTGGTCATGGGCACCGTGGAGACCACGAAGTCGGACTCCGCCAGGAGCGCGGCTAGATCCCTCGGCCCGAAGATCGTCTCTGGAATGCTCCCGTCGGGATCGCCCACCCCGGTGAGTTCGAATCCCTCGGCTTGCCGCCGTTCCGGGTGGCGCTTCAGGGCCAGCACGCGCATGTTGAAGCTCTTGGCGAGACGCGCTACCTCCCGGCCGATGTGTCCATAGCCGACAATCCCGACCGTCTGCCCCCATAGATCGGTAAGTGTGCTATGCGACCGGTCCCGCACTTTCTGCTGTTGGTCACGATAGAAACCCAGCAGCCCGCGCACCAGCAAACCCATCGCAAAGAGGCAGTATTCGGCGATGGGAATGGCGTGGCAGCCGGCAGCGCACGTCACGACGACGCCGTTGGGCGGATCGAATACCGGACTCGACAGCTTGTTGTCTACGCCGGTGGAGGTCATTTGCAGCCACCGCAGCTGCGAGTCCGGCCCAAGGGTCTCGGGAAACCACATCGTGTAGATGATCTCCTCGTCCCCTAGCGCCGCCGTGACCTCCGCATGCGACCGGCAGGCCCGCTGTGTTATCTCCAGGCGCGGCGATATGGCCGCGATCTCCGCCAGCAGGTCCTCCCGCCCCTCCAGCTCCGGCACCGTTACGAGCAGCTTGGTCGTTCCTGACATGCCTCTCTCTTTCTTGGCCTCTACCACGACACCGTATCCTTGTCCGCCGGGCTCCAATCCGGATCCGTCGGCCGCGGAAATGGCGACCGGCCGTGGGAGATGCCGCTGTTTGGGATGAACGGGTACTGCTCCACCAGGCTGTCCGGCAGGTCTATGCCCAGTCCGGGCGCCCCGGTGGGGTGAATATGGCCGTCCTTGAACTCGAAGGCTTGTTCGATCAGGCCCAGTCCGAACGGATTGTACTTGGTCGGGAACCGCACCATGAAGCAGTTCCTGTTCACGAACCCGACGTGGAAGTTGGCGGCGAGACCGATGGCGCCACTGAAGCTGTGGGTCACCGTCCGCATGTCGTGCGCGTCCGCCGCGGCCATGATCTTCATGTCCTCGCTGATCCCGCCGCACCACGTCGCATCGGGCTGCACAATGTCAATCGCCCGTTTCTCGAAGAACGGCTTATAGCCGTGCAACGTCGTTTCGTTCTCCCCCGCCGCCAGCGCGGTGGTGCTGAGTTGGCGAATCCGCACGTAGTCGTCAACGTTGGTCTGCAGGACCGGCTGTTCCATCCAGAGCAGGTTATAGGCATCCAGCGCCTTGACGACGCGCAGCGCAATGTCCGCCGACCACGGCCGGCGATAGAACGGCATACCGGGATCGAGCATCAGGTCCACCCCGTCACCGAGCACCTCCCGCATCTCCTCGACCTTGGCGCACTCCTGATTGATGAGGTCCGGGATCGTGATGTAGGGCGCCTGGAGCATCTCGCCGATGTGCGCCACCTTGAGGGCCGTATAGCCCTGTCCGAGCAGCTTGTCCGCAGCCTCTTGGTCGGCGCGTGCGATGCTCGTATAGCAACGTAGGGAATCGTGCGCGAGGCCCCCCAGTAGCTGGTAGACGGGCAGGTTAGCCACCTTGCCCAGAATGTCCCACAGCGCCATCTCGATTGCGCCCAGCACCGAGATGCCCGGACCCATCGGCCCCCAGCGCAGCGACTTGATCATCATCCTGCGCCACAGGGTGTTGATCGCCAGCGGGTTCTCGCCCATGACGACGTTGCCGTAGTGCTCGACGAGCGGCGGCACCACCTCCGGGTTGTACCACGCGATGTATGTCTCGCCGAAGCCGACGATCCCGGCGTCGGTCTCGACGCGCACAAACCCGTAGGTCGAAGGTCTCATGCCGTGCTCCCACGGCTCCGGCACCGTCACCAGAACCGGGCGGACGGCGGTAATCTTCATAGCAGTGTTTCCCTCACTCTGCGTTCTCTGCGGCTAAAGGTGCGGCGTGGCTCACCCCGGCTTATGCCGCCGGCCCCAGTGCGTGCGCCGCCCGCCGATAGTCCCGCATGTCTATCGCTACGCCCCCGCCGAGACGCGATTCCTCGGCGGCAAAGGCCATCAGGTGACTCTCCAGCGCCTCCTCGGCGGTGCTCAACAGGCCGGCGCCTTGGCCCCGGATCGCCCGCACGAGGCTCTCCAAGACGCCTCGGTCGCCCCCGCCGTGTCCGCCGCCGGCCCGCGGCTCGATCCGTTCCACCGGCCGGGAAGGCCGGTGGTCGTGGACTTTGATGTCCGCGCGAAACCGTCCTTCGAGCGTAGCCCGAGTGCCGTCGTAGCGCATGGTGCGCGAGTCATGATGGGAGTGGCCGTGCATAACGAGGTTGACGGTAGTGCCGCCCTCGAACTCCATGTTCACCGTCTGGTGATCCACCACGTCGTTCGAGCAGCGGTAGACGCAGCGGCCGAACGGACCGGTACGCAGCGCCTGGAGGATGCTGGCGCGGTCCAGGTCTACCGTGAAGTGGCCGGCAAAGGACTGCATGAAGTCCGGCTCATACATGCGCGGCGCATAGTAGGCACACCCCTCTTCCACCGGGCAGCCGTCGGTGCAGCGCTCCGGCACCTCCGGGTGCGGTGCCTGGTCGGGACGGAAGTGCAGCAGCGAGCCGAACGAGGACAGCCGCACCACCCGGCGTCCGAGAATCCAGAAGAGCAGGTCCAGATCGTGGCAGCATTTACTCAGGATCATGGGCGCGGCGACCTTGCTGTTGGAGTAGAAGCCGCGCACGAAAGAGTGGGCCATGCGAAACCAGGAGACGTTCTCGGAATGCCGCACCACCACGACGTCGCCGAGACGGCCCGATTGGACCAGCTGCCGGATCGTCTGAAAGAAAGGAGAATGGCGTAGCGTATGCGTGACCCACACGGACCGCCGGAGCCTGGCCGCCGTCTGCACCAGGGTAACGCTCTCGGCTAACGTGCTGGCAATCGGTTTCTCCAGCAGTACGTCGTAGCCGGCCGTCAGCGCGCCCATGGTCGAGGCAAAATGCACGCCGTCGTTCGTGGCGTTGATGAGCACGGGCGCTAGTTGCTCGTGGGCCACCAGTTCTTCCCATGACGCAAAGCAGCGCTCCGGGGGTAGGTTGTGGGCGCGAGCAAAGCGCTCCCGCTTCGCAGCATCAAGCTCCGCTACCGCGACGAAGCGCAGCGTGTCCGGGTGCTCACGCGCATACCGGCCGTGGCTGTTGTAGCCGCGCATCCCGGCCCCGACGAGCACGGCGTCCACCGGCCTGGGCATTATCAGCCTCCCACGGCGTCGAAGCCGTAGGCATAGAGCCGGGCACGGCCATAGACCCAGAACTTCAATCGGAACTGCTGCCCGGCTAGGTCCCGGATACTGCCCCCGCGCCAGCGCACCTCCTGCCGCCACCCGTCCGTACACAGATCGTGGCAATCTTCACGCCGATACCCCTCAAGCGGCTCCATAGTCGTCGCGTCCAGCACTTCGACCTCCACCCAGCTTCGGTTCTGGCGCACCTCCCCGACGTTCACCGTCAGTTCCGTCGTCCGGTCGGTTCGCTCGATAGGCGTAGTGATCGCCCAACCGGGCACTTCCCGGTCGGCCGACTCTAGACATGTCCACCCGTCTTCCCGCAGGGTTGCCAGCCCTAGCCGCGACAGGCGGACCTGGCCGGTGCTACCGTAAGGGTAGGCTTCCGGCGTGTTCTCGCCTGGCCAGCTGGTCCACTCCTCCCCGTTGCCGCCGTAGAAGAGGTAGATCGTCCCGTCCTTGATGGCCGGCTTGTCGGCGACCACCAGGAGGCCACCGTCCCACTCCGTATGGTCACCGCGCGGGATCAGCGGCTGATGTACGTCAATGCGCTCGAAACGCTCGCCATCGGCGCTGACCGCCAGCCGCACGTCGGCATAGTAGGTGCCGTACACGCCGTAGCCGTTCGGCACGTACCAGCCGTACTCGTAGGCCATCGCCCAAGCACCCCCGTAAGGGGCCAGCAGCACGTGATGGTTCTCGTACTCGAAGCCGTCGTCGGGAGAGAGGAACGGGTTGTGATCCGCTGCCCGCAGGTGCTCGATATCCGGACCATACGACAGGAACTTTGCGCGTCCCATTTGCTTGTCCGGCTTGTCCATCGGCACCCCTGCCTGCCACACCAGCTTGTACCGGCGTGAGGGGTCGCGATCCTGGTCATCGCGGATCAACGCGCCGGGATCGCCGTATCTGAGTGACTGATCTCGCCACTGCGGCATGCGTAGGCTTGGCCCCTCCGTCCAATGAATACCGTCCGGCGAGTAGTTCAGCCGCATCCCGCGGCCCGGCCCCGTTGCCGGGGCAACCGCACCATCGGTGCGCGGTCGCGGGCCCCGCAGGACCATCTTGTAGCGCTTGGCCGGGTCCGGCTCGATAACATCCTTGAGCACCGGACCGTAGCCCATCACGACGATGTTGTTCGCGGTCGACCCGCGGAACTCGTGTAGCCCCAGCCGCGGCTTCTCCCACGTCACGCCGTCGGTGCTGGTGGCATAGCCCACCGCGGTCCACCGTTCGGGTGCGATGTCGGAACCAGAGTACCAGGCCTTGAAGATGCGCTCCTCCTCGTCCCAGATGACCGTCGGGGATGACCACGGCCGAGCCTGGGTGGCGTCCCACTCGTGCATGTCGCCGAGGGGAAGTATTGGGTTGTTCGGGTGTTTCTGGGCCTCGCACACTCGCTGGACGACGTGATAAGACGACTCGACACCACTCATGAGCAAGAAGCCATCGCGGCTGCCGGCTGACGTATCCAAAGTTCCTCCTACCTAGCCTGTGGAGTAGCAGGCGTCGCTGCTGGTGTCCTGGCGGCCAATCCGGTTCGCAACTGGCCAGACAACGCTAAGGGCAGTGAGCATCACCTGTCAACCGGCCCACGGCGATTCCGAGGCGTCCTCGCTCACAGCTTCATAACCATCGGCACTGCGCCGGGCGCAGCCGGCGTGCCGGAGCTTCAGCCGGTGTGGCGATAGTTGACAGAACTTGGAGAATGCATAAACTAATTACCGTAACGGTGTGGTGTCTGTATCCCACACCTCATTTGCAGTGGGAGGAGGGTGACGTGGAAGTTCTCAACATGGTGGCGGTGATTGTGGCCGCAGTTGGCGCAATCAACTGGGGGCTGGTGGGTCTGCTCAATTTCGACCTCGTGGCCCTCATTTCCGGCGGCCTCAAGTTTGGTGAGACCAACATCGTCTCTCGGATCCTCTACATCATCGTGGCGCTGGCCGGTATCTGGGCCATCCTCGCCGCCCTAGAGGTAGTGTAACCGTAGCGCACCAAGCAGGGGGGCCGTCGAGTCCCCCTGCTAACCACCATCATAACTCCGGGTGAGCCTCGTGCTGCCGGCCGCGTGTACCGGGGGTATGTGGCGCCCTCGGTAGTCCTCGTCTTACGAGCCGTGCGGTTTCCCGGTTCCTCACTTCCCCGGTCCTGGTCATTGCGGCGCAAGCCGCAACCCATATCGTCTATCGTCTGAGCGCGGTGAATCGCGTCTCTAGGCATCCCACCCGTGTCAGCCTCCGGCTCTCTACTCCTCTGTGCTCCCCGTCGCCGGTGTCGGGTGCTACAGTGGAGGCCGGCATTGCGCGCGGAAGCACAGTACCGCTGAGGAGTGGAGTGCATGAAGGTAACGGACGTAAAGACCTTCCTCGTCCATCCGGGGACCGGCAAAAACTGGCTGTTTGTGAAGGTCGAGACCGATGCCAGCATCCACGGGTGGGGCGAGGCGTATACGCAAGCCGACCGCGACCACGCCGTCGCGGTCCACGTGGAGCAGCTGCGCCGGTATCTGATCGGACGCGATCCGTTCCGGATCAAGCATTTCACCACGGTCATGTACCTGGATTTTGCCGGCAAGCGCGGCGCGATGGATTTCTACTCGGCGTTGAGTGGCCTGGAGCAGGCGCTCTGGGACATTGCCGGCAAAGCGCTCGACGTACCGGTCTACAACTTGCTGGGCGGCCCCTGCCGCGACCGGATTCGGGTATACGCCAACGGCTGGTCCAGTGGCGACGATACGCCCGCGGAGACGGCACGCAAGGCCGTCGCGCTGGTCGAGCGGGGCTTCACCGCGATGAAGTGGGACCCCTTTCCCGGCCCCTGGCGTCCCTATATCAGCCGTGCGGAGGAGCAAGCGGCCGTCGCCAGCGTGCGAGCGGTCCGCGAGGCCGTTGGCCCGGATATTGACCTGCTCATCGAGGTCCATCGCCGGCTTGCCCCACTGTCGGCCGTGCGTGTCGCGCGCATGATCGACGCGTTCGACCCCTTCTGGTACGAGGAACCGGTATCGGCGCGCGACCTCACGGCGCTGGCCGAGGTGCGGCGGGACATTCAATTGCCCGTGGTGACGGGCGAAGAGCTATACACCAAAGCCGAGTTCCGGCCCGCCTTCGAGCTACAGGCAGCCGACATCATCAACCCCGACGTCTGCAACTGCGGTGGCATTCTCGAATTGAAAGAGATCGCCGCGATGGCCGAGGCCTACCATGTCGCGGTAGCGCCCCACAACTACAACAGCACCACCGTTGGCCTGGCTGCCACCATCCACGCCGCAGTGGTGATGCCCAATTTCCTCATCACCGAGTACTTCGTCAACTTCGAGGCGCTAGGGCAGGAGATCGCCACCCCGCCGTTCGTAGTCGAGAACGGCTACATCGCCCTGCCAACGGCCCCGGGTCTCGGTCTCGACCTGAACGAAGACGCCCTCGCGCGGCATCCCTATCGGCAGTTCCCGACGCGGAGCATCCGCCACCCCACCGACGAGGGGCCATAGCGCCGTGCCTCGCGCCTCTTACCGGGCGGAGCAACCGCGAGGAGCGCACCGAGGCGCGGTATAATCTGCTAGGTTTCGTTGACACTGGGGGACAAAAAATGGTGCGGCGCCGGGCATCCTGACCGCCCCGGTCCGTCATTCCCGCGAAAGCGGAAATCCCTGTCCCCCCCGCCGCAGCGGGGGGACCATAGGGGGGCTCCGCCTACCCCCGGCTGGCCTAGATTGCGGCTTTCGCCGCAATGACCGGGAAATGTCAACAGAGACGAGTCCCTATCGCCGTTGAGCACCATGATGACCAAGCAGTTGATGACCAGGCCGGCACCGCCTGAGACTCCGGTGGACGGTGCAGACCTGGCGGATCATGTTTCCCCAGCAGCCAGCACGACGGACGATAGTCTCGATCCGGTGTTGGCGCGGCTCGCGGCGTCCTTCGCGGCGGCCGGCCACCAGCTCTATCTGGTGGGTGGCGCCGTGCGCGATCAGCTCTTGGGACGCCCTAGCCCCGACCTGGACCTCACGACCGACGCAGTACCGGCCACCGTGCGCCGGCTGGCCCGCGACGTGCAGCCAGATGTCGTGCATAGCGTGGGCGAGAAGTTCGGAACGATTGGTCTGGTCTTCGCGGGCCGGAACATCGAGATCACGACTTTCCGTGGCGAGCAGTACGAGCGCGGCTCGCGCAAGCCACGGGTTCAATACGGCGTGTCGCTCGCCGAGGACCTGGCGCGGCGGGACTTCACCATCAACGCCATGGCGCGGGGCCTCGCGGGCGAGCTGGTAGACCCGTATGGCGGGCTGGCCGATCTGCGGGCTGGGCTGATTCGCGCCGTTGGGGTGCCCCGCGAGCGGTTTGCCGAAGACCCGCTGCGGCTACTGCGGGCGGTGCGCTTCGCGGCCCAGTTGGGGTTTCGGCTCCACCCGGAGACGCGGCGGGCCATCCACACGCAGGCCAGGCTGCTACGGACGATTAGCCGCGAGCGCGTGGCCGACGAGCTGAACAAGATTCTGGTGTCGCCGCGCCCGGCACTCGGCGTCCGCCTCACCGTGAGCCTCGGTCTGATGCGGCACATCATCCCGGAGGTGCTGACGCTGAGTGGCGTCAGCCAGCGGCCGATGCACCACAAGGACGTGTTCGAGCATACGTTGGGCGTGATTGAGAATACGCCGCCCGATCTACTGCTCCGTTGGGCGGCGCTGCTGCACGACATCGCCAAGCCGCGCACCAAATCGGTGCGCGACGGGCAAGTGCATTTCTTCGGGCACGACGAGGTTGGCGCCCGCATGGCGCGGCGCATTCTCAACGGTTTGCGGTTCGACCATAGCTTTATCCGCCGCGTGACCAAGCTGGTCCGGATGCACCTGCGCGTGAACTCCTACGCCTCGACCTGGACCGACGGGGCGGTCCGGCGGCTCGTCCGCGAGGCCGGCGACGAGCTAGCGCCGTTGGTCGCGCTGTCGCGGGCCGACGTGACGAGCTACCGCGAGGAGCGGGTGCGCGCCGCCGCCATGCGCGCCGATGAATTCGAGCGGCGCTGCGCCGAGCTTCAGGCCGCCGAGGACATCGCGCAGATGAGCAGCCCGCTCGACGGGCACGATCTGATGACCCTTTTCGGCGGCGAGCCGGGGCGTTGGATTCAGGAGATCAAGGACTACCTCTTGGCCCTAGTCCTGGATGGCGAGCTGGCCCAAGACGACCGTGCGCGCGCCACCGAGTTGGCCATCGCCTTTGCCCAGAAGCACGGCATTGAGCCGGCCCACCCGGCGCCGGAATGACGCGTGATGGGGGGACGGGCGCAACCTGTTGCGCCCCTACAGGAAAACCTGCCCTTGTCAGAGAGTGAGGGTGGGGGCCGCTAACGACTAACCGTCGTCTCTGTCGTCGGGAACGACGGTAACGGGTTGCACCTCGGCACCGTCCGTGCCGTCGGTCGCGCGGGCGGCGAAGTCGCTGAAGGAGCGCATCAGCGTCGTCAGCTCCATCGGGAAGATGAACTTCGTCGCCGGACTGGCGCCAAGCGCCTTGAGCGCCTCCAGGTATTGCAGGCTCATCGTCTTCGGATCAACCTGCTGGGCGATGGCGTAAATACGCTGCAAGGCCTCGGCGTAGCCTTCGGCGGTCAGGATGGCTTCCTGGCGGTGGCCTTCAGCCTCCAGGATCGTTGCTTGACGGGTGCCCTCGGCGTTGAGGATGGCGGCCTGCTTATCGCCCTCGGCCACGCTGATGGTCGCCTCGCGCTTGCCCTGGGCCTCGGTCACCGCGGCGCGCCGGGTGCGCTCGGCCGACATCTGGCGTGTCATCGCCTCCTGAATATCCTTCGGCGGCAGAATCTCCCGAATCTCGACCGCATTGATCTTGACGCCCCAGCGGTTGGTCACTTCGTCCAGCTTGGTCCGCATACTCTCGTTGATCTGATCGCGTCGCGAGAGCACCTCGTCGAGCATCATGTCACCGACGATGGCGCGCAGTGTGGTGATCGCAATGCCGCGTGCTGCCCCCGTGAAGTCTTCTACCTCCACCACGCTGCTGACCGGGTCCACGACCCGCATGTAGACGATGAAGTCAATAGAGAGCGAGGCGTTGTCCGAGCTGATCGCCGCCTGCGGTGGCACGTCGAAGAAACGCTCGCGCAGATCCACGCCCACCGGGCGATCAATGAAGGGAATGAGTAGCACCAAGCCGGGGCCGCGGGCGCCGATGGAGTACCCCAGCCGAAACACAACGAGACGCCGATACGCCGGCACAATCCGAGCGGCCCACAGAAACACGAGAATGACGACCACGGCAACCACGACTGCGCCGATCAGATTGGCGTCCATAAGTACATCTCCTTGTGCGACTATCCCAGTGTACGTCAGGCTCGCCGTCCCGTGTCAAGCGGTCGACTCCGGCCGCCGCTCCTGCTCAACCGGTGGTGTGGGCGCTGAGGGCTGTGGCGCAGTGATGAGGCTGGGCCGCACGAGCAGCGTCACCCCGCGGACCTCCACGACCTCTATCGCCTCCCCGACCGCGACGGACGACTCGCGGTAGAGTGGTTCGAGTTGCGCGCTCCAGGTGTCGTCTGCCACCCGCGCCTGTCCGATGCCGTCGGCATGGAGCGGCTTGAGCACTGTTCCCGTTGCACCGATCAGTCGTTCCTTGCCCGTGCCTATCGGTGCGTTGCGTGCGCCCAAGACACCGCGCACGACGATGAAGACAAAGGCGCCGAACGTGGCCGTCATGCTGGCAATCACGCCGGGATGGACCGACACGGTGATTTGGATTGGCGACGGCGGGGTGAGCGGGAAGAAGAGCAAGATGGCGCCCAATACGAAAGCGATGATGGAGCCAATCCCAAAGGCACCAAAGCCGGCGATGAAGACCTCGGCTATCAATAGCACCGCCGCCAGCGCCAGCAGCGCCAGGCCGGCCCAGTTGAAGGGGAGGTTGCCGAGGGCCACCAGCCCGAGGATCAGCGCACCGGCACCCAGCACGCCGGGGAGCACCGTGCCGGGATGCTGCAATTCGGCGAACAGGCCCAGCGTACCGAGGCTCATCAAGATCAGCGCGACATTGGGATTGGCCAGGACGGCCAGCAGCTGCTCCAGCCACGTCATCGCAATGGCCTGCGTGGGTATGCCGGCCAGTTGCAGCGTGACCGGCTGCCCGGCTACGGACACGGTTTGCCCCTCTAGCTGTTGCAGTAGATCGGCGACGTCGGTCGCAACGAAATCAATCACGGTCCGGTCGAGCGCCTCGGCAGCGGTGATCGCCACGCTCTCGCGGACCGCCTGCTCGGCCCAGGTAGCATTGCGCCCATAGGTGGTGGCCAGCGAGCGCACCAGCGCCGCGGCATCCTCGGTGGCCTTGGTCATTGGTGTCGTTTCGGCCGCTTGCCCATCCTGACCGAGTGCCACCGGATGGGCGGCGCCGATGTTGGTACCGGGCGCCATCGCTGCGACGTGGGCGGCGAGCGTCACGAACAGGCCGGCGGACGCGGCGCGCGCGCCGGCCGGGGCCACGTAGACAATCGTCGGGACTTGGGCGCCGAGCAGGCTTTGGGCGATGTCCCGCATGGCGCTCTCCAGGCCACCGGGCGTATCGAGCCGGATGAGCAGCGCCGCTGCCCGGTCGCGCTCGGCTAGACTGATGGCGCGGCCGAGGTACTGGGCGGTAATCGGCGTGATGGCACCGTCAATCTCGGCGGTGTAGAGCACCCGTTGGGCCTGTGCTGCCGGGCTGGCCGTCTCAGCCGCCGTGGCGATAGCGGCGAGTCCGGGCGCAGCAAGGCCGCCGCCTAGCCCGATCAGCAAGAGCAGCACATACAACAGGCGACGCGCCGTGCGGCCGGTCATCGGACCATCCTCTCGCCCCCGGCACCTCATTGTCGCGAGGGCTGCCTCTTCCGAGGATACGCCGCGCACCGTCGGGTTGGCAATGGTCGGTAGGCCGCGACCGTGCGCTCGCTATCCGGCTGCGACCGGCTCCGGGGCGGCTGCTGGCACTGCTGCGCCGGACTCAACGTCCGGGTGAATCCGTGCCTGCCCGTGCGAGCCGAGCAGCCGGCTCACTGCGTCCACGATCTGCGGATTCGCGTCTACCTCGTGGGGTAGCGCCAAGGCTACTTGTGCCGTGGTCATCGAGATGGTCAGCCGCACGCGGTCCAGGCCGGGGTGGCGCTTGAGCAAGGTGCCTAGCTCGTCCAGCCGCTGCACGTCGTCCGCATCGTTCGCGGTGCGCCGCAGCACGATGTCGAGCCGCTGCGGAGCCAGAGCATGGGCGGCCCCATTGTGCCCGTTCGTGCCGGCGTGCGGCTGGACGGCCGCTGGCTGGTGCTGCTTCGCCTCCTCGGCCTCCGCACTGGGCTGCGGGCTGGCCGCCGCCTCGCGTGGTGCCGGTTGCTCGCGTGGCGCCGCATCAGTCTGGAGCGCCGCCTCTGCCTGTGGTGCCGCTTCCGCCGGCTCCTCGCCCGTGAACCAGTCCGGCGTCCCATCCGGCGACTGCCCTCCATCCTTAGCAGCCTTGGTAGGTGCTGCGGTAGGGGTACGCGGCACGTCCGCGGCAGCCATCTCGACGGCTGCCGCCTCGCCAGCCGTCACGGCGTGGGCCAGTTGGGTGTGCTGCTCGCTAGAAGGCGCTGCTTCCTCGCTCCCGTCGAACAGCCTTGCCCGCTCGCAAATGATCTGTACCTGCTCTGCGCGCACGTCCACGCGGCCGGAGACCAGCACCACGTTGTCTTCTTGCCACAGATCGCGCGTTTCGCTGAAGGTGCGCGGAAACACGACGATCTCGATACTGCTCGCCAGGTCTTCTACCTGGACTGCGGCCATGAGGTCGCCCTTGCGCGTCGGAATCTGACGTACCGCGGCCACCGCTCCCCCGATCCGCACGTTCTGGCCGGCCAGTTCTTCGCTCAGGTCTCCCAGCGGGTGGGTGCTGGCCGCTTCGAGGCGCTGGGTGATGCTCGCCAGCGGATGCTCGGAGACGTAGAGACCGAGCAGCTCCTTCTCCCAGTCGAGCCGCTGCTTGCGTTCGGCCGGCGCAGTCTCCGGCAGTGCAAAGCTCATGCCGGCCGCCGCGGAGTCCGTCGGATCGGCAAACTGGTCGAGCAGCGAGAGCTGTCCGGCTTGCCGGGCACGTTGCTCGGTCTGAGCCATGCCCAACGCGCCGTTCAGCCCTTCCAGGAGGGCGGCCCGCTCGCCGAGGTCGTCGAGGGCGCCGGCTTTAATCATGCTTTCGAGTGCGCGGCGATTGAGTTGCCGCAAGTCTACCCGCCGGCACAGGTCGGCGAGGTCCGCGAACGGACCACCTTCCTCACGGGCCTGGACGAGGTTCCGGATCGCCGCTTCGCCGAGATTCTTGACCGCCGCCAGCCCGAACCGGATTGCCGCACCGTGAGCGCTCTCGGGAGCGTCGGCGATCTGGAACGCCAGTCCGCTGTGGTTCACGCTCGGTGGATGCAGTGTCACGTCCAGGCGCCGGCACTCGGCCGCGGCCTCACCGACTTTTGTCGCGTCACCGGCGGCCGCCGTCAACACCGCCGCCAGGTATTCGACCGGGTAGTTGGCCTTCAGATAGGCGGTCTGATAGGCCACCACTGCGTAGTAGGCGGCGTGCCCCTTGGGAAAACCGTAGCCGGCAAACGGTTCGATCAGTTGCCACAGCGTCTCGGCAAATACCTTGTCGTAGCCGCGCTGCACGGCGCGAGTGATGAACTTCCCCTGCTGCTCGGCCATGAGCGCAGCGATCTTCTTGCCCATGGCTTTGCGGAGCACGTCGGCCTCGCCCCACGAGAACCCGGCAATCTGGCGGGCGATCTGGAGCACTTGGTCCTGGTAGACGATGATCCCGTAGGTCTCCTCCAGTAGGGGCTTAAGGTCGGGATGGAGATAGGAGATTTGCTTGGTGCCGTTCTTCGCGGTTACGAAATCGGGAATGCTCTCCATCGGCCCCGGCCGATAGAGGGCCACAATGGCGATCAGGTCGGTAATCTGGTTGGGCCGCAGCTGCTTGAGGCACCGCCTCATGCCGCCGGACTCAAGCTGGAACACGGCCGTCGTCTGCCCTTGCGCCAGCATGTCATACGTTCGCTTGGCCCGTGTGTCGGCATAGTCCATCGGCAGCGTTTTGAGATCAAGCTCCTCGCCCCGGTGCTCATACACAAACCGCACGGCGCGGTCGAGGATGGTGAGGTTCGTGAGGCCGAGGAAGTCCATCTTCAGCAAACCGACCTTTTCGATGATCCCGAAAGGCCACTGGGTAATGCTGCTCAGGCTCCCTTCCTTGTTGTCTTTCGTCGCCCGCTGCAACGGCACGTGCTCGATCAACGGGTCGGCCGAGATGACGACGGCTGCGGCGTGGGTGGAGGCGTTGCGCGGCGTGCCTTCCAGCGCCTCGGCCAACTCGACCAGCTCTTTGACTTGCGGCTTCTCGGCCATGAGGTTCTGCACGTCGGCCACGTTGCGCGCCGCGGCCAAGTCCGCACCGAACGGGATCGCCTTGGCCACCCGGTCCACCTCGCCATAGCTCATCCCCAAGACCCGCCCCACGTCGCGGACGGCAGCCCGCGCGGCCATCGTGCCGAAAGTGATGACTTGCGCGACGTGATCGGGACCGTACTTTTCGGTCACGTATTGGATGACCTCGCTGCGCCGGTCATCGGCAAAGTCCATGTCAATGTCGGGCATCCCCAGGCGCTCGTCGTGCAGGAACCGCTCAAACATGATGTTGTACTTGAGCGGATCTATGTTCGAGATGCCGAGGCAGTAGATGACGATGCTGCCCGCCACCGAGCCGCGCGGGTCGGCCAGGATGCCGCGCGACCGGGCATGGCTGACGAAATCCGCCACGATCAGGAAGTAGAGCGCGTAGCCCGTCTTGGTGATCACGCCTAGCTCGTAATCGAGCCGCCGGCGGTGCTCCTCCGTGACCGTCTCGTAGCGCGCCGCCAAACCTTCCTCGCAGAGCTTCCTGAGGTAGCTATCGGGGGAGTGACCGGAGGGGATGTCGAACTGGGGCAGCAGAATACGGTCAAACTCCAGCTTGAGCCGGCAGCGTTCGGCGATAGCCACGGTATTTTGCAGCGCCTGTGGTAGCTCGCCGAACAGGGCCGCCATCTCTGCCGGCGAGCGCAGGTAGAAGTTCGGCGTGCCCATCCGCATGCGCTTCTCGTCGTGGACGGTCGAGCCGGTTTGCACGCACAGCAGAATGTCGTGCGCCCGGTGCTCTTCCGAGTGGACGTAGTGCGCGTCGTTCGTGGCGACCACGTCCAGGTCCAGCTCGCGTGCCAGTGTGACCAGTTGGCGGTTGAGTTTGGCTTGCCTCTCAAGACCTTGATCCTGTAGCTCGATGAAGTAGCGCTCCGGCCCGAGCAGATCGCGGTACCATGCCGCGACCGACCGCGCCTGCTCCTCCTGTCCATCGAGCAGCAGGCGGGGCACCTCGCCGGACATACACCCCGAGAGGCAGATCAACCCGCGATGGTGCTGTGCCAGCAAGTCGCGGTCAATGCGTGGCTTGTAATAGAAACCGTCGAGGTGCGCGCGCGAGGAGAGCGTCAGCAGGTTGCCATAGCCGGTTTCGTCCTGGGCCAGCAGGGTGAGGTGATACTGCTTGTCGTCAATTTTCGGCTCGCGCTGGTCCATCCGTCGCGTCGCGACGTAGGCTTCGCAGCCGATGATCGGCTGAATCCCGGCCTCCTGCGCCGCGGTGTAGAAGTCTACGGCGCCGTGCAGCGCGCCATGATCAGTGAGTGCCAGCGCCGACATGCCCAGCTCGCGCGTGCGCTCGATCAGGGTGTTGATGCCGGCCAGGCCGTCGAGGATGGAGTATTCGGAGTGAACGTGGAGGTGGACGAATTCCGAGGACATCGCGTGGCTCCCTTCCGCGTATGATGAATGGCTGTGATTGGAAGGACAACAGCCACAGCCGGCGCGAGCGTCTCACCGCGCCGGACCGCAGGGCTGTAACCGCTTAGTATAGTGGCGGCCGGGCAGCGGCGGCAGGCGGCCGTTTGGATGAGCGCCCACGGCTGCCGTGCGCCGATGGAGCGCACAGCGTTACAATCGGGGCGAGCATCAGCGCCGCCGGTGTAATGAGCGGCCAAGGGACGAGAAGTTGGACTTCAGTTTTCTGCCGCCCCTCGTGATTGTCGTCGTCCTGTTACTCGTGGCCTCGTTCGTCATCTCACGGGTCTTTCGGGCGGAGATGAAGTGCAACCGCTGTCAGGGTATGGGCGAGGTCAACGAGCATTGGCCCGACCCCTCGGAGCCGAGCGGCTTTCATCACGTCGAAGGGGACTGCCCCAAGTGCAAGGGCCGTGGCAAGGTACCGGTCAAGTAGCGCCCTCGCCCGGCGCCAGGGAGCGGGGCAGTAGTCAGGCATGAGCCAAGCGATTGAAGGGGAGTTGGGCCGCGCTCTCAAGGTCGCCGGGCTACCCTGGCGACCGCGCCGTGGCGACCGCTGCATGGATCGGCTGGGTATCTACTGGATCGTGCTGGCCGACGGGCCGGCCCAGGATGGCGGAGTCGAGGTCCACAACGGCGCGGTGATCGAACGGCGACACGTGCTGGGATTGTGCTGGCTGCCCCGTCCCGATGACCTGCTGGCGGCGCTCCACCGCTACGGGCCGGTCACGCTCACCGGCGCCGACGGCCGGTGGGCCTGCACCGTTGGCGATGCAACGGCATCAGGTGGCTCGCCGGCCGATGCTGCGGGCCGGGTGCTGCTGGCGCTGCTGGCCTAGCTGCCCAGGAAGACTTGGGTCAGGATGTCGGTTTCCCGGACCGATTGAGGCGTGCCGTCGTGTACGACCCGGCCCTTTTCCAGGACGTAGGCGCGATGCACGATGTCCAGTACGCCCTTGATGTTGTGCTCGACGACGAAGATGGTCGTCTTGAGCCGCTCGTTGATCTCGGAGACCTTCTGAAACACCTCTTTGACCACGATGGGCGCGAGGCCCAGGGTCGGTTCGTCGAGTAGGAGCGCCTCCGGACCGGCCATCAGTCCACGGCCTAGGGCCAACATCTGCTGCTGTCCCCCGGACATCTGGCTGGCCAAGTCGCGGCGCTTCTGATGCAGGATCGGGAACAGCTCCATAACCGCATCCAGGCGGCGCTCTTTCTCCGCCCTGTCGTTCAGGTAGAGGCAGCCCATCTCCAAGTTCTCTTCGATGGTGAGGTGGGTGAACACCCGCCGGCCTTGCGGGACGAAGGAGATGCCCTCCTTCACAATCTCGTGGGTGGCCGCTGCCAGCCGCTGTTGGTGCCAGTAGACCTCCCCGGCGACAACCGGCGCCAGCCCCATGATGGCTCTGAGCACGGTGGATTTGCCGGCCCCGTTGGGACCCATTACCGCCACTACCTCGCCCTTCCGCACGCCCAAGGATACGCTGTCCAAGGCGACGACGGCCCCGTAATGCACGGATATATTGGCCAGCCGCAGGATCATCCCGTCGCTGGACGATCCGTTCCCACTGTGCTGTGCCTTGGTAGCTTCTTCCGGAGTGCTCATTGCTGCATCACCGCTGCGAGTGTCCGAGCAAAGTCAGCGCCGCCTAGTCGCCCAGGTAGGCCGCGATCACCTCTGCTCTACCCAGCACCTCTTCCACTTCCCCCTCGGCGAGGAGGCTGCCACTGTCCAGGACGATGATGTGATCCGACAGTTCGCGCACGATGTCCATATTGTGGGAGATGAAGATGATAGTGCGGCCCTGGTCCCGCATCTCTTTCATAATGCCTTTGACCCGCTCCAGCATCTGGGGAAAGAGGCCGGCAAACGGCTCGTCGAACAGGTACGTGTTGACATCCAACGCCATGGCGCGGCCAATCTCCAGCAGCTTGCGCTGACCATAGGATAGATTCGAGGCCAGGTCCCGCCGCTTCTCCCACATCCCGACATTCTCCAGGAGGAGCTGGGCCTGCTCTCGATAGCGGGGCTGTGTCCGTTCCAGCAGTGCGGGGAAAAGACGCCGGTCGGTCAAGGCCACCATAATGTTATCCCACACGCTCATCTGATCGAAGAGCCTGACCTCCTGAAACGTCCTGGTGATGCCATGATCGGGAGTCTCGTAAGCGTGAACGACCTTGAGACCGACGCCATCTACAATCACGGTCCCTTCGTCGAGGGGCAATACTCCGCTCAACAGGTTAACGAGGGTAGACTTGCCGGAGCCGTTGGGTCCGACGATACTGGTCATTCCCTGGCGAGGGACGGAGATGGAGAGCCGGTCCACGGCCCGAACGGCCCCGAAATGCTTCGAGATCGCCTCCGTTTCCAGAGCGTAAGCACCCCCGGAGGCGGCTTGAGCAGTGCTCATAGCTTGTATCTCCCCACCAAGCCCTGCGGCCGATACATCATCAGCAGCACGAGGAGAATACCGAGGATGATCTGGCGGGATTGGCCGATAAACTCGGTCGGTAGGAAGGTAAGAAAGCGCATGCCCTCTTCGAGCAGTACGAAGGCCATCGCGCCGAGCAGCGACCCCCAGATAGTGGCCAGTCCACCGAGGATCACGATGGATACCAGGAGGATCGACTCCAGCAGGATGAAGGAGTTGGGGTCTATGAAGCTGGTCCAGCTACTGAACAGGCCGCCGGCCAGGCCCGCCATCATCGCCGAGATGACCCAGATGGCGAGTTTGTAGTGAGAGGCCCGGTAGCCGAACACTTCGATGGCCTGCTCGTCCTCGCGGATGGCGGTCAGCACCCGCCCGAAAGAAGAGGTCACAATGAACCGCGAGATTACGACGACAATGGCGAGGAATACGAGGGCCAGGAGCATGAACTCCAATGCACCGTCGAGCACCCAGCCGCCAATGGCGGGCCTGGCGATCTCGTGAATGCCGAACGCCCCCCTGGTCACGCCGCGCCAATTCAGGAAGACATTGTAGGCGATGACGGCGAATCCGAAGGAGACCAGCACATAGATATCGTCTCTGAATCGATTGAACGCGACGCCCACCACAAAGGCCACCACACCGGCCAAGACGACGCTGGCCGGCAGCGCCGCGAAGAAAGGCCAGGCCAAGAGGGGGATGGCTTCCGAGCGCAGCTGTTCGTAGGCGGGGTTCGAGGTGAGCACGGCCATCGTGTATGCGCCGATGCCGAAGAAGCCGATATGCCCCACCGACAGCAGGCCGGTGAATCCCAGCACCAGGTTCAGACTGACCGCCAATATCGCCCAGATAGCGAAGACGGTACCGATGGCGATGGCAAATCCGGTACCTTGCCAAATCATGAACACCACGGCCCAGGTGATGACGAACAGGTTGGCCCACAACTCAATGTTGCCCTTGGCGTGCCGCCAGAGCTTCCGGGGATTGCTCGCCAGTCTGCCCACGTCCTTGAAGACCTGCAAATCCATCAGCATGGGTCTATTTCCTCGGTAACAAGCCCTGCGGCCAGAAGGATAGGAAGAGGATCAGGAGGATGAAGGAGATGGCGTTACTCCATTCGCCGGCTATGTCCCAGACGCCAAACTGCTCGATCAGTCCCAAGACAAACCCGCCGACGATGGCGCCGTAGAGGTTCCCGATGCCGCCGACAACGGAAGCGATCCAGCCTTTCAAGAGGAGCAGCAGACCCATCCGGGGCTGGATAGCGGTATCGTGGCCACTCAGCAGGCCAGCCAGCGCAGCGTAGACGGCACCGATGAAGAACACGACGGCGATAACGACGGTGGTGTTGATACCGACCACCTTCGATACCTCTTCGTCGTCGCCGATAGCCCGGACCGCCTTCCCGAAAGAGGTCTTCTTGAGCAGGAGCAAGAGGGCCAAGAAGCCGATGAACGCGACGCCGATGGTGAAGACGTTGAACCCCTTGATATTGGCCCCGCCGATGGTCCAGGGAGTGCTGCCGAAGGCCTCCGGTAGCGGGCGGGGCGCGCTTTGGAAGACGACGATGATGAAGGCAGTGATCGCCAGCAGAATACCGAGCGAGGCGACGAGCATCACCAACGGGGACCTGGCCCGTTCGCGCATCTGCATGTACAGCCCCCGGTAGAGTGCCAGGCCGACGACCCCGGCCAGCAGGCACGACACGCCCCAGCTCAGATAGAGGCTAGACCCCGGAGCATTCGCTACCTCAAGGCCAAAGTATGCTCCCAGCGCGACCACTACGACCGTACCAACAGCGAGCAACGGCACGCGGCCGGCGCCAGTCGCTAGGTGTCCGTAGCCGCGATAGAGCACCCAGCCCACCACCAGCGCAACCAGCACGCCAATCGCCGGACTGAGCATGACGTTGATGTTTTTCGGATAGGTGAGGATCAGCCCGGTGTAGACTCCGGCGCCGGTGGCCAAGAGGCCGCCGACTATACGCAGCACAGTCGGATGGAAGCGCGTCCGCAGACGAGGGGCGAGGGTCACGTGCAAGGCCCAAGCGACGACGCCAGCGGTCAACGCGGCAAAGACGATGTTGACGTAGACGTTGTTGACATCGAATCGTCCGATACCCTCTTGAGCACGCAGGTAGAAGACGCCATAGGCGCCGAGCGCGGCGGCTGCGCCGTAATACAGATCGAAGAACCAGACGGTGCTGTAGACGAGGGTGAAGCCCATCGCCAACAGGGCATAGACGGCACCGACGGCTAGGCCGTTGAAGGCAAACTGCAAGGCTTGGTCGGCGGACTGGCTGATCTTCCAGCCGATGTACGCTACGACCGCGAGAGTCAGGACAATCGCCAGCAGCCGGCGCCGGTCCTCAAGGTATCTAAGCAAACGGCCCCCCGAAGCGGACTAGATCGGTCGGGACGTACCGCCTGATCGAGCCGCCGAAGCGCTCCCACAGTATCCTAGACCAGATGCTGTGGAAGCGCCACTATTCGTTTGACGATGCCGGGGGCCACCCCCACGCGCTGGACGGCTACGCGAGCGGGCTTACCCGGTCGGTGCAGACCCCAAGACCTTGTACCCGAGGTTATCCTCGGTCCTTTGGGCCGGCGGCAGAATCTCGACGACCACGTTGGCAAGTCCGACCACCTCGCCGTTTTCGTCGAAGCTGTAGTCATCGCCGATGGCGCCGCTCCAGGTGATGTCGTACAAGCAGTCCCGGAACCCGTCGGCATCCTGGTCGTCTTCCGTCTGCCTGAGGCATTCAGCGGTGATGTACACGTTGTCGTAGGCCGATCCGAGGTACCAGGGCAGTGTGACGTAATCGTAGCGGGACCTGAAGTCCGCCAGTACCTCCTGCCCCTTGGCGTTGGCTGGGTCAAGGTCCTGTATGACGGCCTTCACCCCGGTGGCGGCATCGCCGGCAATCTCCAGCGCCGTGGTCCCGACCGGCACGATGTCGGAGTAGATGGGGCCGGTGTACCCCAGCTCGCGGACCTGCTTGATGATGGTGCCGCCACTGAACTCCGACTGGGCGGCGATGTGCAGGGCGTCCGGGTTGGCGCTGAGCAGCTTGGTCAGCTGGCTCCGGAAGTCGGTCACGTCGGAAGCGTACCGCTCCTCCGCCACCACCTGGCCGCCGCGCTTCTCGAACTGGGCCACGCTGGTTCGTCTGACGCCCTCGGCGTAGTCGGTGGTCTCGGTGATTGTCGCCAGCCGGCGCACTCCGTCAGCCCACAGCACGTTGCCGGTGTCAACGCCCAACAGGGCATCACTCAGTGCGGTCCGGAAGATGTAGTCCCCGGCAGTAGCGATGTCCGGGTTGGTGGCCAGCCCGGAGAACAGGATCACGCCGTCTGCCTCGGCCAGCGGTGCGGCGCCCAGCATCGCTCCGCTACAGGAGGTGCCCAGGATGATCTTCACTCCGTCCACGTCGGTCAGCTTGTTGTAGGCGGTAATCGCGTCCTGCGCGTTGCACTTCGAGTCTTCGACGATCAGCTCCAACATGCGACCGTTGATACCGCCAGCTTCGTTGATCTCGTCCACGGCCATCTGCTTGGCCTGCACGGCGACCGTGCCGTAGGTCTCACCGGGGCCGGTGACGGACTCCATCACTCCGATCTTGTAGGTGTCCCCACCGGGATCACAGGCCGTGGTTGTCAGTGCGAGAATCGCCAGCAATCCGAACAGGATCGTCCACTTCCTGGATACGAGTCGCATAACACTATTCCTCCCGACGGATACTTCCTCGGTACCGTCTGTTGTGCTAGCCCCAAGGACAGGGGGCGGTTGAGGCATCGACCTATGCTGCGGGCCTAATGCCCGGACCGGCTGCCATGGCTCCTGGCCGTTACGAGCGAAGGCGCTATCGCGCGGCGCGGCCGCTCGTTCACATTCGTATAGGGCACAGACCTCTGCGCGGCAGGTGATACCAGCCGGAAGGCACTATGTCAACCTCGGCACTCACCACCGGAACCGGGTAAGCTATAGCACCATGTCGTCCCCACGTGCGCCGGATACGAACTCGCCCCGCACCGGCTGGCTGCCCCAAGTCAAGGACACGGTTCAGCGAGCTATCCGCGCCCGGTTCGCGCGCGACGTTGCCGCCCTGCAAGTATCCAACACCGCGCAAAAGGTGCTGGCGGCGGTCTTCTGGGTCGTGCTCTACCGGCTGCTCAGTCCCGCAGAGATTGGGCAGTATGTCCACGTCCTGGCCTTCTTCGGTACGATCAATCTGCTCGGGTATCTCAGTCTCGGCCCCAGCCTCGTCACCCGTCTGGCCGAGGCTGCCGCCGCGCACGATCCCGATGAGCTACGCCACATCATGGGCTATCTCATCAAGATCAATGCCGCGTGGGCGCTACCGGTAACGGCCCTCACGTGGCTTGTAGCAACGCCGCTGTCCGTGTGGTGGTATGGAGAGCCGTTGTATGGCGAGCCGGTGAAAATCCTGGCGCTGGGCGCACCGCTGGCCGTGCTCACGCTCGCAATGACGACCGCGCTCCAGAGCGTCAGCCGGATGCATAGCATCGCTTTGGTGGAAGTCTGCGCCAAGACGACCCATACCCTGCTCGGTGTGGGCGCTATGGTGGCGGGGCTGGGCTTAACGGGCCTGGTCAGCGCGACCGTCATCAGCCAAGCCGTCGGGTGTGCCATCGGACTGCTGGCTTACCAGCGCATCTTGCATCGTTCCCACGCCTTTGCCTCCCTCCCGGCCGTGGTGGCGACGGCGATCACCGTGCCGTGGCGGGCCTACTTCCGCTTCAGTGCCCTGGCTCTTGTGGACAAGAACATCGCTGCGCTCTTCGAACGGACACCCGTGCTCCTCCTCGGCCGCTTCATGCCACCGGAGCAAGCCGCCTTCTACGACGCCGCCCGCAAGGTTCTCTCGTTCCTCGCCGTCTTTCACGGTGCCGTCGCGCGCAAGCTGCGCGCTTCGCTGGGAGAGCGGAAGGGGCAAGCCGGACTGGGCGCCGCGCGGTCGGTCTTCTGGCGCGTGACACTCCTGTGGACGCCGCTGGCGCTGGCGCTGGCCGCGATCCTGGTCCTCTGCTTGCCCCTCTTCCGCCTGGCCCTCACGCGCGAGGTTTTTCCATCACTCACCCTGGTCATCATCTTTGCCCTGCATACCGGGCTGATGGCCCTGGGCGTGGGCTTTGGCTCCGTCTTCCTCCTGACGGACCGTATCGGTCTCAATATCGCGATCAAGACGCCGATCAATCTGGCCTGCTTGCCCCTCGGTGCGCTGCTGGTGATGCAGTGGGGGGCAGAGGGAGCGGCACTCTATATGCTAGTGGCCTACAGCGTCGGGTACGTGGCCTATCTCAGCCTGCTGGCCTCCAACCGGTTCTGGCAGACCAGCGCCCGGCCCCCCGCCGCAGCCAACCAACCGGTCAGCGTATGAAGATACTCCATGTCTCGCCGCTGTTTTTCGGCGCGGACGGCGTCGTCGGGGGCGGCGAGCGCTATCCGCTGGAGCTGGCGACGGCGATGGCCCAGCATACGCCGACGCGGCTTTTCTCCTTTGCGCGGCGCCCACGCCGCGAGCGCCGCGGCGCGTTGGACATCGTGGTGGCGCGTCCGCGGCACTACCTGGGTGGCAAGAATGTCAACCCGCTCTCGGCAGCTTTTCTGCCCCACCTGCTCTGGGCCGACGTCATTCACTGCCATCAGGTGCATACCGTCCTGACCGATCTGTGCGTGCTTGTTGGCCGCGCCTTGGGTAAGCCGGTTTTCCTCACGGACCACGCCGGCGCTGGCAAGAACTACGCGCATCGCCTGCATACCGTCGAGCGTGCCACTGGCCTGTTACTCGTCTCGCGGCACAACGCCCGCGGGTACGGCCGTTGGTCCGCCAAGACCACGATTATCTATGGCGGCATTGACCACCGGCGCTTCATGCCGGGGCAAGCGGCCCGGGCGCGCCGCGCCCTCTACGTGGGCCGGATCATCCCGTACAAAGCCATCCACCACTTGGTCGAGGGCACGCGGCCGACCACCGACATCCGTATCATCGGGGAGGTCTATCACGAGCAGTACGGCGAGTATCTGCGCCGGCTGGCGGCCGGTCGCTCCGTCACGTTCGTACCGGCCCAGCCGCACGATGCCTTGCCCGACGAATACCGGGCCGCGGCTGTCTCGGTGCTCCCATCGGTGGAGGTAGACCTGTACGGCAAACGCTATCCCAAGTCCGAAATCCTGGGGCTGGTCTTGCTGGAAGCGATGGCCTGCGCTACGCCGGTCGTCTGTTCGGCTATCGGAGGGATGCCTGAGCTGGTCGTAGACGGCGAGACCGGTGTACATGTGCCGCCAGGCGATGCGGCGGCGTTGGGGGCGCAGGTCGAGCGCCTCCTCGACGATCCAGCGCTCGCCGCGCGTCTCGGCCAACAGGCCCGCGCGCATGTGCTCGCGCACTTCACCTGGGACCGCGTGGCGCGAGTTTGCCTGGACGCCTACGCTCCCCGCCCTCCCGGTCATTCCCGCGCCAGCGAGAATCCACGTCCCCCCGCCGCCACGGATGGCCATAAGGGAGCCTCGTCAGACGTGCCCTAGCCTCCGCCCGATAAGGGCGTCATACTTCATATCGGGAAACCGCGTATCCCGGTACACTTGCGAGGGCAAGGCGAGCCAGTCATGCGTATCTTGGTGCTCTCCGACAACTTCCCCCCGGCGAACCCCGGCGGCGCGGGCGCAGTGGCCGCCGCGGTGGCCCAACGCTTGGCGGAGTGGGAACATGAGATCGTCGTCGCGACCTACGGTGCCGCTGATCGCTTCGGGAGCGTATCTCGCCGGGACGGCCTGACGGTCCACCGGCTGCGCGCACCGTGGCCGCGCCGGCTGCGGCTCTATCTTTCCCTGCTCCATCCCTGGCTCGTGGCCCAGATTACGCAACTGGTCCGCAAGCTGCGGCCCGATGTCGTCCATGCCCACAATCTGCACGAGCACCTTTCGCTGGCCGCGCTCGCCGCCGCGCGTGTCACCGGCGCCCGTCTCATCCTCACAGCCCACGACTACCGCCTGTTCTGTCTGACCAAGTTCCTCTGTGCAGGGGACACGAACGCTGGTGGCGAGCGTCAACGAGCTACCGGGAGCGTGGCGGCACAGCCGTTTGCCTGTCGTTACTGCGGGCCGCGGATGCGGTTTTTCCCGGTCCGCAACCGGCTCATCCACTGGCTGGTTGACCGCCACGTCGCGGTGCTCGTATGCATCAGCGCGGCGCAGCGCGCGGCGCTGGCGGCCAACGGCTTCCACCGCGCACCGCTCACAACCATTCACAACGGCGTTGACCCGGCGACGTGCTGGTCGGCGCCGGGAGAGAGCGAGGCCTGGCGGCGGCGGTTCGGTCTCGACGAGCGCCCGCTAATCCTGTTCGGAGGACGCATCAGTGGCACCAAGGGCGGCGATCAACTCGTGCGGGCGCTGGCCGTCGTGCGCCAGCGGGTGGATGCCCAACTGGCCGTCCTCGGTGACAATACCAACTATCTGCGCTTTCTCGAGAATCTTGCCGACAACGAGGGCGTGGGCGGGCAGGTCCACGGCCTCGGCTGGCTCGCCGGTGATGATCTCAGGCAAGCGTTTGGCGCTGCCGACGTGATCGCGACGCCCTCCGTCTATCCCGATCCGTTCAACCTGATGAACATCGAGGCCATGGCCCACGGGCGGCCGGTCGTCGCTACCTGCTACGGCGGCGCGCCCGAGATCGTGGTCCACGGCGAGACCGGCTTCATCGCCGATCCCTGGGATGAAGCTGCCTTTGGCGACCGCCTCGCCACGGTACTCACCGACCGGGCGCTGGCCCAGGCGATGGGCGCCGCCGGCCGGCAGCGCGTACTGGACCACTTCACGCTCGACCGGCAGGTGCGTGCCTACCTGGCCGCGTATCGGGGGGAGACTACCTGCCGGGGCGGAAAGAGCGGCAGTGCGGCGGCGGCGCGTGCGGACAGGCAGCCAGTGTCTAGTGAGGGATGAGCGTGGACGTGACCCTGTGCGTGCCTTGCCCCGGCAAGTCTCCTTGGCTCGGTGATTGCTTGGCCGCTATTCGTCGCCAGACGCTCCAACCAATCGAGCTATTTGTCTTGAGCGCTACGCCGACGGATGACAACATCCAGGTCGCCGAACGCTACGGCGCTCGCGTCATTACGTATCAAAGCGGTGGTTTGCCCGCAGCGCGGAATGTCGCGCTCGCTGAGGCCAAAGGTGAGTTGCTCGCCACCGTAGCGCATGGGGTGGTCGTCTCGCCGGAGTGGCTCGGCCGGCTGGTGAACCATTTTGACGACCACCGAGTTGGTGCCGCGCTGGGGAGACTGCGCGAGCGCAACACGACACGGGTAGTCGACCGCTGGCGAGTCGCCCACTTGCCTCAAGACCGGGGGCCTGATCGCTTGGTGAACCCGCCGCCGCTGCCGGCGACCAATGGTGTGTTCCGCACTCAGTTGATCCGGGAGCTGGGCGGCTACGACGAAGGTGATGCTGTCAGCGGCGTGGACTATCTTTTTGCCGACTGCGACCTATATCGCCGGCTCCAGGTAGCCGGTTACGATAGCGTCTACGAGCCAAGTGCCGGCGTCGAATGTCTGCGCTCAGATGGCGTGGCGAGCATCATCACTGCCTATGCCGCCTGGCTGCAAGCATCGTGCGGGTCCTACGGTGACGGTAGCCATGAAGCCGGCCTCAGGCGCAGGTTGCTCGAAACCGTCCGGCAGCTACGGACGGCCTTAGAGCAAGATCAGGATAATGGCGCTGCGCCGCTGGCCTACATCACCGTGTTGGCGCTGCTGCGGACGGTCCTCGCAGATTTGCGTATGGCCCGCCAGTGCAGTGCAGCCGACGGACGCCGGGCGGCTGCCGTGACCACCGCTACGGCTGAAGCCGGCCTGCGCCGCCAGCTTTTCGGTATTGTCGCGGCCCGCAACGCCCGTTTGCCGGCAACGCTCGGTAGGCATCTCGATGCGCTCCTGACACCCACGCGAGACGAGCAATCGCAACACGCACCGAGCGGCGATGAGCCGCTGCCCGACCTACTCCTGGAGGTGCTCGAAGCCGTCACGCTGGCTCTGGACGAGCTGCACTACGATCTGTGGCGAGACTTGCCGGCTGCCGCGAGCGTCGTGAGTGCCGAGTGGCTGCCGGAGGACAAAGGCATTCGAGCGGACGGCAGTTCGTTTCAAGACACCGGGCAGACTGCTGCTGGCGTCGCTTCAGCCGATACGGACATGGAGGGCCGTTTCGTCGCGGCCATCGAATCGTGGGCGCATACACGCTCCGACGAGGTGGCTGCCGTGGCATTAGCCAACTCGCCGGAGCTCACCCCCGGCGAACTGGCCCCGCAACTGCTCGCTATCACTCGCGATTTACTCACCCCCGGCGACGCTGGGCGTTGGCAGTTGGAGGTAGCCACGGCTGTCGCTCGTGCCGGCGGCGGGGAGCCCCCTGCGCTGTGGCATATTCCAGTGTATGCGCTCGGCTGGGTGACGCCGGGCGCCGGGGTCCTGGACTTGCGGGTAGCAGGGCGCGTCATCGCCGGCGATCCGGCCTTGCTCTCGTTGCTGCCGGCGGTCACGCCCGCGCACCTGCCGCCGGCCGAGGGCCTCTGGCGCGTCGCTGCCGCTGCCGGTGTGCTCGTGCAGGCTTGGCCGGTGCCGGGTCACGGGACGCTGCCCACTCAAGCGGAAATCGCCCGGTGCGCGCGGAGCGTGAGCATGGCGAGTGAAGGGCTGCTCTTGGCGCGTGGTGCCTATCGGGCCCATCCTGCTGTGCGGCGCGGCGGCCTAGCCGCCGCACATGAAGGACGCCCGGATATCATCGCGGCACTCCTGACTGCCGATGCTGCCCCGGCCACGTTCGGGACGGCCGGCGGCAGCGATTACCGGCAGCTTGCACGCCGGACGGTGCTGGAAGTAGCACAGTTCTGCGGCGACTGGCTCATGAGCTGGGAGCGTCCAGGCTCTTCCCTGGCGACGCTCTGCCGGACGTGGTTCGCGTGGGCCGGTGACCGGGTGCGGATACCCGCTGCCGCCGTAGCCCTCCTGGCTGCCGCCCCGCCCGCTCAGGAGCCGGCCGCGCTGGCGCAGGTGTGTCAACTCCTGATATCTGATCCTTCGGTGCCGGCCTCATGGAGCACTCTCCGCGACGGGTGGCTGAAGCAGCTTGCGGCGGCCGAAGCGGATGGCTGGCCGCTCCTGTGGCAGGCTGCACCCACCCCGGGAGGTGGCCGGTGACGAGCAATGCCCTTCGCGTTTCGGTGGTCATCCCTACCTACAACCGTGCGGCCAAGCTGCGCCAGGCGCTCCGCTCGCTCGCTGCCCAAAGCGCCCCGCCGGGGTCTTTCGAGGTGGTCGTCGTAGATGATGGCTCCACTGACACGACAAGCACGGTTGTCGAGCAGCTACGCCCGGAGCTACCTGCGCCGCTGCCGGTCCGCTATATCGCCGCACCGCACCGCGGGCCGGGGGCCGCCCGGAACACCGGCATCGAGCAAGCCTTAGCGCCGGTCATCCTCTTTATGGACGACGACTGTGAGGCCGACCAAGCGCTCGTGGCTACACACGCCGCCGAAACGACCGTGCCCGGCACCGTCACCATCGGGCGCGCAGTCTGGCACCCGGGTCTCACCGTGACTCCGTTTATGGACTTGGTGACGCGCGGCGCCCAGTTCAATCTTGGCGCCATCACCGATCCCGATGCCGCGCCATTCTCTTGCTTTTATACCTGCAATGCCTCCGTGACACGCGCAGACCTGGATGCAGTGGGCGGGTTTGACGAGGGGCTGCCGCCGTATGGTGAAGACACCGAGTTGGGCTATCGTCTGTCGCGTCATGGAGTGCAGATGCGTTACCGGCCCCAAGCCATCGTCCACCATCATCATCCGCTGGAGCTACGCACCTATCTCCAGCGGCAGCGGCGTGCCGGTCGCGCTGCGGTACAGCTTATGGCGCGCCACCCGGAACTGCGTAGCGCCTTGGATATAGACGCGGTTGCCGACGTGCGCCTCCGCGAGCAGTTCTACACCACGCTGCTGCGCTACGCCTTCATACTCGGTGTCGAGGATGCGCTGCTTGAGGAGACCGCCTCGCTGGCCGCGGCGGAGCCGGTGACCGGTAGTGATTTACGATCCCGCTTCGAGGGTTGGGTGAGCGAGTCTGCCGGTAAGATTGCTGCCGAGGCCAAGGCTGCCGAAGAGCGCGTGCGGCAGCTTGCAGCGCAAGTTGAGGGGCGCGACGCGCGGCTCGCCCAGATGGTGCAGGAGAAGGACGCGCACATTGCGGCACTCGAATCCGAACTGCGCCGCTACCAACGCCTCTGGCCACTCCGCCTGCTCCGATTCCTGCGCCACCGCTCCCGGCGCTGACCACTCCACCTCCCTGTCCGACTACTGGTGCGCGCATGAGCAATAGCAAGAATGCGTTATCTGGCACCCGTCTGGACCGGACGTGGCTGCTGGGACTGCTCGCGGCCCTGGCTATCTCGGCTGCCGTCTGGGGGCCGGTGACGCTGCCCAGCTTCGACTTCGCACCCACCGCCGATGGCGAGTATCACCTCCTACGGCTCTTCCTCGTGGACCACTCCCTACGAGCCGGTCTGTGGTATCCCCGCTGGCTGCCTGACCTCTTCATGGGATTTGGCTATCCGCTGTTTAACTTCTATGCACCGCTCACCTACTACTTGGGCACCGTCTTCATTCGTCTCGGCCTGGATACCTACGGTGCTTTGCAGGCGGTGGCCATCGGGGCAGTCCTCGTCGGGACGGCCGGCATGTACGCGCTCGCCATGTCACTATTGGGCACGGCGCCGCGAGGATTGTTCGCTGCCGCGGCCTATGTTCTGGCCCCCTATCCGTTCATTACCAGCCTCTACCTTGGCGGCAGCGTAACCCAAATGTGGGGCGTAGCGCTGCTGCCCTGGGTACTGTGGGCCAGCCTGCGGGCCTATGGCCGGGCCAGCCTCGCGGCAAGTGTGGCGCTGACCCTCGCCTTGTCGGCGCTGGTGCTGCTACATAATCTGTCCGCGCTCATCGGAGTGGGACTGCTGCTGCTGTGGGTGGCGGTCTTGGTAGCGATGGATCGCCACTTTGCCGGCATCCGTGCCGTCGTCGCCGCGGCGGCTGTCGCGCTTGGTCTCACGGCCTTCTTCTGGTTGCCGGCACTTGGCGAGCGGGGACTGGTGCAATTCGAGCTTGCCTGGACCAGCTATGAGGAAGTGAGCAAATGGCTATATGATCCTTGGCTGCCCGTGAAGCCCGTCCGGTCCTTTGGTGTTCCCTACAACCAGACTCCGGTTGGTCCGGTTGATCTGCATGCTGCTTACCCGTATACCGATAACGCCCCACTCAAGCCGCCGTCGGGTCAGGCGGTGCTCTGGGGTATTGGATTACTGGGCGTTGCCAGCCTGCTATGGCGCCGGCGCCTCCGACATGCCGTCCTGATAGCCCTCTTTCTCGTCGTCGCAGCGGGCGCTTGGTGGCTCACAACGAGGTGGTCGCAAGGTGTATGGGAAATGGTAGCTCTGCTACGCACGCTCCAATTCCCTTTCCGGCTCCATAGCGTCATCGCGCTGGGCGTGGCGCTCGGAGGCGCAGCGGCGCTTCCCCGCTCGGCTCGCTTCTCCCTCCCTTTGGGAGCGATCCTCGTGCTCCTATTAGGCTGGCAAGCGCTTGCCACCCGGCCATGGCCGGGGGACGACCAACCGGCGAATCACGTCGTGGACGGTGCTCGGCTGCGCCTTGGGGAGAGCCATCCCTATAGCTTAGGGACGACTACCGCCAGCGGTTTCCTCCTGCCGCGCTCCGTCTGGTGGGCGACGTATACACCCGGCAGTCCTCGCGGTAATTCAATCTACGAGCGAACCTATCCCGAGCGCGAGTGGGGCGGCGGTCTTGTCCGTACACATGCCGGCACGCTGGACGTGCAGGGCCTCTACAGCGGCCCCAACTGGTTGGCTGCGGATATAGCGGCCCTAACGCCGGCGACGCTGGCTTTCCGCCGCATTGATTTTCCTGAGTGGCAGGCCTTTGTTGACGGTCGGAAAGCTACCGCCTATCCGGTGCCGTATCACCCAGGAGAACAGGCGAGATTAGGTTTCTTGCTTGTGGATGTGCCGCCTGGACAGCATCGGGTGTGGCTCCAGTTCCGACCTACGGCCCTGCGGCTTGTTGCCCAGCTCATCACGGCAGCCACTTTGGCTGGTGCCGGCGTCACTTTCCTGGTGCTGACGTGGCGCCGGGTAGCCAGCAGCCAAGCTCCGGTACGGCGCATGGCCGGCGCCTTGGCTGCTGGCATCGGCCTCTCGTCCGCCGGTGCGCTGGTGATGGTCCTCAGCATCCAGGCTTTGCGTCCACCGCCCGCCCAACCACCCGGGGCGTCGAGCCTGCTGGTGCTTGACGTGATCGAGGAAGTTCGCGCTGGCCGGGCACGGCTTGCCAGCTCAGGTGGACCAACACTCGGCACGCATCTCGACCTGCGGCGCCTTGTACTCCAAGGCCAAGACCGCCGCTGGCTGTATGCACATCCGGCCTCAGAGGTCACAGTCACTTTGGCCATACCGCCTCAAGCCTGGCTGGAGACCGCGCTTGCTCTACACCCCGACTCCTGGGAAACACCGGTGGGTGACGGTGTAAAGTACAGCGTTGCAGTAAGGCGATCCAGAGATGCCGAGCCACGGGTCATCTGGCAGCGACACCTCAACCCACGTGCTCACTCCTGGGAGCGGCAATGGAACGAGGTGCGCGTGGACTTGCGGCCATTTGCCGGCCAAACGGTTGAGCTTACGCTGCGGACGGACTTTGCCGACGAATCATCCTACGATTGGGCGGGATGGGGAACACCCATCGTGGTCATTGACCGCTCCGCACGCTGGTACACGGCCGCTCCGGCTAATCGCTCATGAGCGTGCCGACAAGCCAGAGCGCGGCGCCGGCCATAGCGAGCAGGACCAGCAGCAGGAACAGGAGGGCGGGACCCGGCCCGACCGCGGCGCCAACGCCCACGACCGCGGTCACGCTACCCGCGGCCACCAGCGCGAGCAGGAGGCCGGCGCCGTGCGGACCGAGCAGGCGCCGGAGCGGTGAGCTGCCCGGTGGGAGGTGGAGCCGGGAGCGCACTCCGGTTGCCAGCATGTCCTCGGTGAGCCGCCGGGTCAGGACCGGCACGTCGTCCGCAACCTGCGTCTCTGCCTGGATGACATCGAGCGCGGTCAGCACCGCTGACCGCCGGAGCGTGGCCGGCAGCGCGCGTGCAGCCGAATCCAACGCTTGTGCAGCCTGGGCCAGCGCAGCATCGAAGGTAGCCGCGCCGGAGGCTTGTGCGTGGGGTGCGAGCACTGCGTGCGGACGCTGCCAGAGCCGGAGAGACCAGATCAACCGGTATTCGAGCAGGCCGCGCAACGCATCTCCAGCACGGCCGGCCGGCCCCACCCGACTGAAGGTGCCCCATGCAATGCGGTGCCACCGCCGCCCAAGCCCCATCGCCGCTATGAAGATGACCAGGAAGGGCGCTACGGTCACGACATACCACGATGGCGAATGCGGCCAGTCGAGGCACAGACCGACGAACAGGACAATACCGGTAGCGACGAACAGCGAGCGCAACCCGTGGATTGGCTGGTTTTCCAACAGAGACAGGTACATATGCGTGTATCCTCACGCCCACCAGGAGCTTAAGCGGTTTAAGGCAGTATAGGGCAGTTGCTCGGAGCGGTCAAGTGCCAGACCGGCCGACCCAAGTATGCTCCATACACCTGCGGAGATCACTGGCGAGGCGAGGTCCGCCGTGCCCTTATGGGGCAGGTGGTGTCCAGCGCCAGAGCCGCTGGTGGCCGCGCGCCGGTACCGGTTCTATCGCCCGGATGTCGGTCAGCAGCCAGAGCCAGCGTCCGGGGCTGAAATCCCCGTAAGGGTCTGCCGGTATCGCTTGCCCGCTGGGTTCGACGTAGGCGATGCCGTCCCGCAGGCAGCTAACTTTTTGCGCTCCGGCCAGGATGGCGGTGGCGACGACGGCTCCGCGGGGGATATCCCGGCGCCATTGCCCGGCGCCGTAGATGTCCGCTATGGCCTCGACGGCCTCGTGACCGGGGTTAAGGACGACGGTGCGACCAGCGTGGATGGCGATGCGCTCGCCGATGGTACCGTAGGGCGGTGGCCACGAACGGGTCTCGACGTTCTTGATGCCGTGAGCAACCAGGGATGCCCAGGGCTGGCGGAGCGTAATGGCCGGCAGGGCCGGGCTGGTATGCTGCGGCATTGTTGTGGTCTTCCGGTTGGCAGATTACCCCGATTGTGCCGGGTTATGCCGGGCAATTGACAGGCCGGCGGCGCACTTGTATACTCCCCGATGACGATGTGCCGAAACACGCTTGCAGCCACTGGCGCGTATTACTTTAGCCGGTTCGGTGTGACACCGGGCTAGCGAGAGCAGCCCGCCGCGTCGCATCGGAGAGAGCAGGGGCAAGGCCCTGCTCTTTTTGTTTGGGCCGCGGTGGCCGCACCGAGAGCAAACTACACGGGCCATGAGTCAGTCGGCAAGCGATGGTGAGGAAAGCAGCATGATTATCGTGATGAGGCACGGTGCCACAACGGAGGAAATCCTGCACGTCGAGGAGCGCATCCGAGGTGAGGGCTTGCAGCCACACCGTTCCGGCGGGGTGGATACGACCGTCATCGGCGTTATCGGTACCCCTCCCTATGGGATGCTGGACCGCATGGAGCTGCTGCCGGGAGTCGAGCGCGTGACGCGGATTACCAAGCCCTACAAGCTGGCGGCGCGAGAGTTCACCGCCTCGCCCACTGTGATTGAGGTCGGAGATGTGGCCATCGGCGGCCCCGGCGTGGCGCTGATGGCCGGTCCTTGTACGGTGGAGACTCGCGAGCAACTGTTGACGGCGGCGCGTGGGGTGCAGGCCGCCGGGGCGCATGTCCTGCGCGGCGGGGCCTTCAAGCCGCGGACTACGCCCTATAGCTTTCAGGGACTCAGGGATGAGGGCTTGGCGCTGCTCGCAGAAGTGCGCGCCGAGACCGGTCTACCGATCATTACCGAGGTGATGGAGCCAGGCAAAGTACCGGCGGTCTACGAGGTCGCCGACGTGCTGCAGATCGGGGCGCGGAACTGCCAGAACTACCCGCTGCTCCACGAGGTCGGTCGCACCGACAAGCCGGTGATGCTCAAGCGTGGTCTCGGCTGCTCGATTGACGAGTGGGTGCAGGCGGCCGAGCACATCATGGATCAGGGCAACATGCAGGTGATGCTCTGCGAGCGGGGGATCAGGAGTTTCGAGACCTATACCCGCAATACCCTCGACCTGAGCGCCGTTCCCGTCGCCAAACGCCTGTCCCATCTGCCCGTGATCGTGGACCCCAGCCACGCGACCGGCAAGTGGTACCTGGTCAAGCCGATGGCGATGGCTGCCGTTGCCGCCGGCGCTGACGGCCTGCTCATCGAGGTACATCCTGCCCCTGACACCGCCTTGTGCGACGGCGCCCAGAGCCTGACCATCGAGAACTTCGCCGACTTGGCCGCGAGCGTGCAGCAGATTGCCGGTGCCATTGGTCGCGGGCCGGCGGCGCTCCCAGACGATGTACCGGTTGCTGCGGGATGATCGCCTCCCCTGCTGCCGCGGCGGTCGAATTGCGGAGCGTGCAGGCGCCAACACGCTTGACGGGCCGGATCGCGGTGCCGGGCGATAAGTCCATCTCCCATCGTGCCATCCTGCTCAATGCGATTGCCACGGGCAGCGCGTGCGTGACCGGCGCCGGACTCGGTGCCGATTGCCGCGCATCTATCGCCAGCGTCGAAGCCCTAGGCGCCAGCGTGCGCCGGCGCTGGCCGGACGGTAGCCTCTCGCCGGCCCTGGCCGTACCGAATTCGGTCGTCGGCAATGACGCCGTTCATCGGGCGGCCGACTTGGTGATCGAGGGCGCCGGCGGCGCGGGGCTGCGCGAGCCGGAGGACGTGCTGGACGCGGCGAATTCGGGGACGACGGCCCGGTTGTTGAGCGGCATCCTGGCCGGCCGGCCTTTTTTCTCGGTCCTCACCGGCGACGCCTCGCTGCGGCGCCGGCCGATGGACCGGGTCATCGCGCCGCTCACCGCGATGGGTGCCCGCATTGTGGGCCGCGATGACAACCGCTGCTTGCCCATGGCGCTGTCCCCGGCGCAGCTACGGGCCATCGAATACGAGCTACCCGTCGCCAGTGCCCAACTCAAATCGTGCTTGCTGCTCGCCAGTTTGCAGGCCACGGGGACGACTGTGCTCCACGAGCCGGCGGCCAGCCGGGATCACACCGAGCGTATGCTCCGGGCGCAGGGCGCGTCGCTGCGAGTCGAGGGCCGGCACCTGACTCTTGCCGGAGACGCCGCACTGGCAGCCGTTGACGTCGCCGTGCCTGGCGATCTCTCCGCCGCCGCGTTCTGGCTCGTTGCGGCGCTGCTGCACCCACAGGCCAGCGTCACCATTGAACGGGTGGGCATCAATCCTGGCCGGACAGGGTTGCTCGACGTACTGACCGAGATGGGCGGCCGTCTCACGCTGACCAACCGGCGGCAGGCGGGTGGGGAGCCGGTCGCGGACATCACCGCCGAATCGAGCCGGCTGCGCGGCGTGCGTGTCGGTGGTGAGTTGATTCCCCGGCTCATTGACGAGGTTCCCGTTCTGGCGCTGGCGGCCGCGCTGGCGGAAGGAACGACCACCATCCACGACGCCGCCGAGCTGCGCGTCAAGGAATCGGACCGCTTGGCCGCCGTCGCCGGCGAACTGACCACCTTGGGCGGGCAGGTGGAGGAGTTGCCCGACGGCCTGGTTATTCGGGGAACGCGCAGTCTGGCCGGGGGCGAGACCAAAGCACACGGTGACCATCGGCTGGCGATGATGGCCTGCATCGCTGGGCTGGTCAGCGCCGGACCGGTACTCGTCGGCGGCGCGGAGACGGTTGAGGTCTCCTATCCTGGTTTCTGGCATGATCTCGAACACCTCGCACCCGGAGCCGCCCGTGTCCTCTGAGCTACCGCCGCTGGCAGACTCCCCCGCTCCACTCGTGGAGCGAGGGCTGGGGGATGAGGCATCCCGCCGGCCCGCAGACACCGTGCAACTCACGGCGGTGATCGGCTATCCCCTCGCCCATTCCATCTCTCCGCGCTTCCAGCAGCCGGCGTTCGACCACCTCGGTCTCGCGGTACGCTACGTGGCCCGCGAAACGCCGCCGGAGGAGCTACCCGCCTTTCTGACCGAGTTGCGCGGGCCGCAGTGGCTGGGAGTCAACGTCACGGTGCCGCACAAGGAGGCTGTCGCCGCGGCTGTTGACGAACTCAGCACGGAAGCACGGTTGATCGGTGCCGTGAACACGGTCCGGAAAGATGGCGACCGGCTGATCGGACACAACACCGACGCCGCCGGCTTCCTCCGCGGCCTCACCGACGCCGCGTGCGACCCGCAGGGGGTGGCGGCGCTGATTCTGGGCGCAGGTGGCGCGGCGCGGGCGGTCGCGGTGGCCCTCCTGCAAGCTGGTGCGCGGCACGTGACCGTCGCCAACCGCACCGTGAGCCGGGCGGAGCGTCTAGTCGCCACCTTGTCTACCAGCTTCGACGCCGCCCGCTTGGCCGCCGGCCCGCTCCACGCGGAGTCGGTACGTCCGGCGCTCCGCGACGCCGGCTTGGTGGTCAACACGACCACGGTCGGGATGGCGCACGGTCCGGCCGCCGCGGCCTCGCCGCTGGACACCCCGCTCATGACGACGCTGCCATCGAGAGCACTGGTCTACGACCTAGTGTATAACCCGGCCGAGACTCCGCTGCTTCAGGTAGCGCGGGCGCAGGGCTACCGCACGCAGGGCGGCCTGCCGATGCTGATTTATCAAGGAGCGGCCTCTTTCGAGCTGTGGACCGGGCAGCCGGCGCCGGTCGAGCTGATGATGGCGCACGGCCGGCAGGCGATGGCCGAGCGCGAGTAGGCCGGGTAGGACGGTGCCGTGAGTCAGGACGCCTCTCGCCCGGCCGAGGTGCGTCGGGTGGTCCTCATCGGCTTCAGCTGCACCGGCAAATCGCGCGTCTGCTCGCTGCTGGCGCGGCAACTAGGCTGGGAGCCGGTAGACACCGACGACCTCATTGTCGAACTGGCCGGCAAGCCCATCGAACGCATCTTTGCCGAGGATGGCGAGACACACTTTCGCGCCGTCGAGCGCGAGGCGGTTGCACAAGCGTGTGCGGGCGAGCGGCGCGTCATTGCCACCGGCGGGGGTGCGCCGGTCGCGGCAGAGAACCGCCGGCTACTGTTCCGGTCCAGCCTCGTCGTCGCCTTGCAAGCGCGACCGGAGACCATTCTGCGGCGGCTCCGGCGCCAGTTGGCCGCTGGCGCCGTACGCCCGCTCCTCGACACGCCGGACCCGTTGGCGCGGATTCGCTCCCTGTTGGCGGAGCGCGCGGCTATCTACGCGCTCGCCCACCTGACGGTCCAGACGGATACCTTGCCACCGGCCCGCGTCGCCGCCGTCATCAGGAGCCATCTGGCGGCTGCGGCGGGTGGGTGATCGTCCTCACCCCCGGCCCCCTCTCCATCGCCGAGCGATAGAGAGGGGGTGAGGTGCGGGGGCCACGTCGCGTCCCGTCACGATGGGGATGCTGCGGTGCGTATATCCATGATGAACCGCAGCACACTGGCACCCGACTGAGCCACAATCTCCCAGCACCCCTCGGTCGGGAAGGTCAGATGGCTTGCCTGGAAACCGTCACTACTATCTCCACCGGTATCAATCCCCAGCGGCGGCGCCTCAGCGTCTAGGCGCCGCCCACGCAGTTCTAGCGGTGCCCCGAGCGGTTTGAGCCAGAGTACCTTCCGCATACCGGGCGTGCTGGTCCACCCCCAATCCTGCGCCCAGACCTGCCTGTCCGCACTCACGTAATACGGACCACGTGGGAGGAAGCCACGCTCACCAATCACGGCGGTTGGCGGCGTGGCGATGGTAGGCTCGGTGACCGGACAGTCCTGGGCCGCCGTGCTGCTCGACGGCTGGGCCGTGGGCAGCGGCGTCGGCGCGGTGTCTGCACGTCGTATCCCGTAGACGTGTGCGGCATGTGCGTAGATGACGAATCGCAGCACGCTCTGCTCCGACTGGGCCACGATCACCCAGCACCCCTCGGTCGGGAAGGTCAGGCTGCCCACCACGACTTGGAGGTCTCGAAGGTTATCTCCACCGGCGAAAATCTCCACCGGCGGCACCACGGCGTCCAAGCGCCGCCCGCTCACCTTGAGCGTCATCCCGAGCGGTTTGAGCCAGAGGACTCCCATATCACCAGGGGTACTGGTATTCCAGCCGCCGACTCGTGCCCAGATTTTCCGATCTGGACTCACGTAAAACAGACCGGGTCCGATGATAGGACGCCCATCAGGGACAACCGTTGGTGGGTTGGCTTCGACGGGCGTGGTAACCGGACAATCCTGGGCCGCCGTGCTGCTCGATGGCTGGGCCGTGGGCAGTGGCGTTGGCGCGGCGTCAGTACGTTGCAGTGCCACCGAGGGTGGTGGCGAGGGCGGCGGGCCGCCGGTCACATTGATATCACACCCGGCGCCAAGTAGCGCGAGCACCAGCACTATCGGCAGCCATCCGGCCCGCGGCGCCACGCTATACCACCCGGCAGCGCGGGCGAGCGTGTACCTACGCATGGCCAGCCTCCCCGGAGAACGACCAATGCACAACCTAGCCGACCTGGCCCGATTCCCAGTATAGGCATAACGCCGATTGCCCACAAACGAGGCCGTAGTCCATTATTATGGTGACCGTATCACCGTGCTCTGCCGTACCGCGAGGAGGAGCATTCCGTCATGGTTCAGACTATCCAGCAACCCCAGGTAGACACCGCGGCGCAGACCGCCGAGAAGCAAGACCTCGATTACGTCTTCTACGAGTTGACGCGGAGCATGTGTCCCGAGTGCCGGCGCATCATTGACGGGCAGGTCATCATCCGCGACAACAAAGTCTATATGCGGAAGCGTTGCCCGGAGCACGGCTGGTTCGAGGGCCTGGTCTACGCCGATGCTGAGGCCTACACCGCCTCGGTCAAGTTCAACAAGCCCGGCACCATCCCGCTGGACTTCTCCACCGAGGTCGTCGAAGGCTGTCCTTATGACTGCGGCCTCTGCCCGGAGCACAAGCAGCACGCCTGCATCGGCATCATTGAGGTCAACTCGGCCTGCAACTTCGATTGTCCCTTGTGCTTTGCCGACGCGCAATCGGGGTTCAACCTGACCCTCGAAGAGGTAGACCGCATTCTCGACCGCTTCATCGAGACGGAGGGCCAGCCGGAGGTCGTGCAGTTCTCCGGCGGTGAGCCGTCCATCCATCCGCAGATCATAGAGATGCTGCACCTTGCCAGGGACAAGGGCATTGTCAACGTGATGCTCAACACGAATGGCCGGCGCATTGCCCACGACGATGACTTCTTGGCTGCGCTGGCCGACCTGGACATCTTCATCTACTTGCAGTTCGACGGCTTCAAGGAGCGGACGCACCAAACTCTGCGGGCGGAAGACAATCTGCTGGCGGAGAAGAAGCTCGCTCTCGACCGGCTGCACTCTATTGGCAAGCGCGTCATCCTCGTCCCGGCCATTGACCGCAACTTGAACCTCGATGAGGTCGGTGCAATCGTCAAGTTCGGCCTGGAGCACCCGGCGGTGCGGGGTATCAACTTCCAGCCGGTCTTCCATTCCGGGCGACACACCACCGAGCACGATCCGCTGCAACGGGTGACGAATCCCGACATATTGCAGGCCATCGAGGAGCAAACCGACGGACTGTTCGTCAAGTCCGACTTTGTGCCGATTCCCTGCTGTTTCCCGACCTGCAACTCCGTGACTTATGCGTATGTCGAAGACGATCTGGTCGCACCACTGCCGCGCATGTTAGAGGTGGAGGACTACCTCGACTACCTCACCAACCGGACCGTGCCCGACGTCGAGGGCGAAATCAGAAAGGTGTTGGAGGACCTCTGGTCCACGTCGGCGGTGGCCGGCTCGACGAGCGTGGCAACCCAATTCCAGCTGGCCTGCGCTGCCTGCAACTTACCCATGATGGACATTGGTGAGCTGGCTGACCGGGTGTTCATGATTATGCTCACCGACTTCCTCGATACCTATACGTTCAGCCTGAAGAACGTGATGAAGTGCTGCAAGGAAATCCTGCTACCCGACGGCAAGCAAATCCCCTTCTGCACCTACAACAACATGGGCTACCGTGAAGCGGCCCGGATGCAGCTTGCGGCCCGCGAGCGCGACCGCGCACGGGCACGCCACACTGGCAATGGAGACGGAACCATTGTCAGTGATGTGGAGCCGCTGCGTTTCGTGCCCGGCCCCGGTGGCCGGGGGGTCGTCACGCCGCCGGAGCTGCGTGAGCGGATTGTCGAGCGGTATCCCCGGCTCGCCAACGATCACTTCACCAACGGACGATGAGCGTTGTCACTGCCGAAACGTTCACGGCAGCCGCCGACGGTGACGCGGCGGCACTCAAGGCCTGCTGCGCCGCCGTCTACGGGCAGGAATGGCTCCCGCTGCTTGTGGGAGAGTCGCTACACCCCGGCGGCTTGGAACTGACGCGCCACCTCGGCAACCGGCTCCAACTCGGCCCGGCGGACCGTGTGCTCGACATCGCCTGCGGTACCGGCACGACGAGCGTTTTGCTGGCGCAGGAGTTCGGGTGCCATGTTACCGGCATAGACTACGGGGCTACACAGATCGAGCGAGCGACCGCAGCAGCCGCAGCGGCCGGTGCCTCTGACCAAACCGCGTTTGAGGTCGGCGATGCAGAGGCGCTGCCATTCGACGACGGTACCTTCACGGCAGTGATCTGCGAGTGCGCCTTCTGCACCTTTCCCAGCAAGGTGCAGGCGGCAGCCGAGATGTATCGTGTGCTGGCACCAGGCGGTCGGGTCGGTATCACGGATCTCACGGTCAACGGCCCCCTGCCGGAGGCGCTTCAGGGGGTAGCGGCGTGGGTGGCCTGTGTGGCCGATGCCCAGCCGGTGCGGCGCTATGCTGCAATCCTGAGCGCCGCCGGCCTTTCCCGCATCGTTACCGAGGAGCACAACGGCGCCATTGCGAAGCTGATCGCCGACATCCAGACCAAGCTCATGGGCGTCTCGATTCTGGCCGGCCTAGGGAAGATTGATCTGGGTGACGTAGACCTCGGCACCGCCCGCACGATGGCGCGCGCCGCCCGCCAAGCCACCCGCGACGGCCTCCTCGGCTACTGCCTGCTGGTGGCAAGCCGATCAGGGAATAGTTGAGGCCTTTCCAGATTGCCCCACAGGGCAATATCCTCGTCTCCACCGGACGGAGGGTCGCAGGATAAGATGGAGGCGTTGGGCCAAAGCTCGCGAGCTTTAGTTAGATTTGGTGCAATGTCGATTATCAACACTGACTTTAGGTTTCTCCCTCCCCGCTTCAAGAGTTGTAGCATATCCTTGTCATACTCATTGAATGAGTATCCGAACACTAGCAAGCGGTTGGCATCCATAAGAATACTCTCCGCCAACCCCCATACCGGAGCGAGCACCTTGGGCATCTCCTTCTCTGGTGCGGGTGCAACAATGAGCGCTCCTCCGGTAATGCCTCGCCTACATTCGGCATAACGCAGCCCGTCCGGGTTCCACGAGACGCTGCCATGCACTTTGGCGATCCTCACGGGGCCCTGTAGTACGACGCGCCCTTCAAGGTGATGTCTTCCACGTCCCACAAGCTTCTCTCTGGGCCTACCATAGTTGAATCTCCGGCTGCCCAGAGCGTATTCAGGCAAGAGGTCGTAATTCGTCGTCACTATTCCGGAGAGTGCCCAACCTTGACAGAATGGATCCAGAAACTCGCGCGCCGTTGCGGCTGCCGGGTTCCTTAACATCTCTGGCTCGTCGATTGAGAGAGGGTACCTACGAGTCCTGATGCTCTTCGAATACCAAATGAATGGATCGGTCAGTCTCCGTCCGACGTACCACAGTACCTGATCGCGCTTCCTAGCCGGTAAGGCCAGGGCATGGGCTACAAACTTCTCTGCGTAGGCACCAGGATTCTCTTGATCCCAGTTGTGCTTCAATTCTTCAGCCACCTTCAGTTTGCGTGTCTCCACCGGGCCAAACACTTTGATGTTGAAGTCAAATAGGTCTTTAGCCACAGGCAGGTCGGCTGCCCAAGAGGAGAATCCCGCGCCGAGCAATAGGGCATGCTTCATCCTTCGGTTGCTCCTTATGTAGTGTGATGTAGGGTGTGAGGTTGGTTAAGTTATGTCGCCCGGATGAGCTCTGTACCTGCAACGGTTGCGTGGCCCGAGAGGTTGCGCCGTATGCTGAGGACTACTCTCCCTTCGAAGCGACTGTGGGTAATTCTCACCTCCGAGGTCTAGTATTGAGCAGCGGGAGCATCGTTTCCGTCCTCGCTGGGGCCAGCGTCATGCCGGCCGCTGCTCTATAGTACTCTGTTCTCCGCACTCTCGTTGACGCAACATCTCCGCAGGAGCATGGTTTGTGAAGAAGCTGCGACTAGGGCTGCCGGCCGGCAGTCTGCAAGAGCGTACCCTGGCACTGTTTCATCAGGCCGGCTACCGGATCACCCTCAACGACCGGTCCTATGTCCCCCATATTGACGATTCCGAGCTGGAAGGGCTGCTGATCCGCGCTCAGGAAATTCCGCACTACGTCGACTCGGGTGTCCTCGATGCTGGCATCACCGGGCTGGACTGGATCAAAGAGCGCAATGCGGCGGTGGTCGAGGTCGCTGAACTGGCGTACAGCCGGCATACGGATCGGCCGGCCCGCTGGGTCTTGGCGGTCCCGGACGACTCGCCCATACAGAAGCCTGGGGACCTCCAGGGCAAGCGGATTGCGACCGAATTGGTGCGCTTCACCCGGCGCTATCTGGCCGAGCGTGGCGTGGAGGCCGAGGTCGAGTTCTCGTGGGGGGCAACCGAGGTCAAGGTGCCGGAGCTGGCCGACGCTATCGTGGAGCTGACCGAGACCGGCTCTTCGCTGCGCGCCAACCGGCTCCGCATCGTTGCCACGCTGCTCGAGTCGACGCCGCGGCTGGTGGCCCATGCGGCGGCGTGGGCCGATGTGTGGAAACGGGAGAAGCTGGAGAATCTAGCGCTCCTGTTGCGGGGCGCGCTCCAAGCGAGCGGCAAAGTGGGCCTGAAAATGAACCTCCCGGCGGACAAGCTGGAGCAAGTCACCGCGCAGTTGCCGGCCCTGCACACCCCCACGATCTCACATCTCTTGGGCGGCGACTGGATCGCTATTGAGGTCATCGTGGACGCTGCGGTCGTCCGTGATCTGGCGCCCTCGCTCAAGCGTGCCGGCGCCGAGGGCCTGGTCGAGTACCCCCTGAACAAGGTGATCTACTAGGTTTCTGGAGGCTATGCCTCGCCCCCCGGTCTGGAGAACTCGCCGTCGTCCTCGGTCGGACGCAGCACCCAATCCTCGAACCGCGCGGCGATCTGCAGCGCGAGGTCGGGGTCAGGCTCCTGATCCCTACGGCCGGAGAGCAACTCCGCCGCCGAGCGGAGACACCACTGGCGGGTGATGATGGTCTCGCGGCGGCGTGCAGCAGACTGACCCGGTAGTAGCTCAATCTTGAGAATGCTGCCATTGATATGGCCATCGTGGACTATGGCCAGTCGTACCTCTTGGCCCAAGAAACCCTGCAGTGCGGGAGGTTGGTCATAGTGCTTACTGAGAGGGCGGGAGAAGTTATCGCCTTGGAGTTTCAGGGTATGAGGTTGGTACCTCCGCCCCGTCGAATTATCATGCATCCAGCCTTCAAATTCGCAGATTTGCCCAACGCGGCCTAGTACCGTTTGCGTACTCAGCGCTTCGGTCATGCCATCACCTTATATGCACTGTCTTCCCTACCCTGAGCCAAACCCGCTGGTGCCTTGAGCGCCGCAGCACTGCGGCCGGCCTCACGCCAGCGCGGTAGGTTAGGCCCAGGGGAAAGCCACGGTCGGCTGGTTGACGAAGCGCTCCATCCCCAGGCTCAACTGTATCTCGGTGCCCGGCGGCAGCTGCACGGTGAGCTGATTGCCTTCTACGCGCGTGGTGTGGCCCTGACCATTACTGTCGTCGGTGGGCCGTGCTTCCAGCAGCCCCGGATAGTACTGGACGCGCTCGGAGCCGTCCGGGCCCGGTTCCGCCGGATCAATGGCGCGGGCGGTCGTGAAGCGATGCTCGCCAAAGGCGCCGGCTTGGATCACCACCTCGCGGTCATGCACCGCGCTGAGGTTGACGAGATGTACCAATGTTCGACCGGCTTCGACTTTCGGGACGAGTGCCGCCACGTCGGGCGGCAGCCCGGCCCGCCGACCTTGCGGATCAAAGTACCGCACCGGGGACATCAGTAGGCCACCGTTATAGACGACCTGCGGCGCGCCTAGGGTGGTCTGCACGAGGCCCTCCGTGAGTACGGGGTTGAGCTGCTGCCAGTGGTGAACGTTGGCCTGCGAGAGGTCTTCCTCGTCTTCGCGGATCCGGTGCATACGGTGGTAGACCTGCCCCAGGCTTTCGCTGAGGATGGCCTCCGGATAGGTCGGATTGTCGCCGACGAGGAACCGGAGCCACGGCGCCTCGTGCCCGTCGTCGTGCTTGCTGCGGAAGGAGCGTACTTCCCGCCAATCGCTCGCGCTGGACGCGCGGAGGTGCTCGATACGCTGCCAATCGGCCGTGGCCATGGACATGTTCCACACGGCCACGGGGTAGAGCAGGTCCATTTCGCGGTACTCGAACCAGCCGTCATCGCGGTAGCGGTACGGCACTTTGAGGGTGCCGTTCTCGATGATGCCCTGCTCGATAATGCGATCTATCTGCGTGCGGGCCAGGTCGAGGTAGCCGTGGTCGCCGGTGAGCAGCAGCGCGTTGGAGGCGGCGATGATCGCGGCCATGCCGATGTTGTAGAAGCCGTGCGGCCACGTCCAGCCGTAGAGGCCGCCCCACCACTTACCGTTGTTGTATTCGCCGATCTTGCCGGAGAGACCGACGTTGTCCGGGAGGAGGCCGCCGTTCTCCCGGGCACGCTCGATCCAGGCCTCCACGTAGTCCAGCACCCAGCGCTTGTACTTCTCGTCTCCGGTATGTAGGTAGGCGTTGGTCACCAGGCTGGTCACCGCCAGATTGGCCGGCACGTCGCCGCGCCCGAGACGCTCGTGCATGGCCTGCCCCATGCGGCGGGCCAGCGCCGGGTCCTTCAGATCGTCATAGTGGGAAATGCCCGGCACATCGTGAAAGGGCAGCCCGTAGCTCCGCATACTGGCACCCCAGCCGTAGCTCGGCGGGTCTTCGTCCGAGAAGCCCCAGCGGGGGCCACCGCTGCCGTTGTGCGGTGCGCGGATCAGCTTCAGATCGGGGTCGTAGTTGGGTGCCTCCGGGTCTTCATTGAGGTAGAACCCGGCAAACCGCTGGGCACGCGCTACCTGTTTCTGTCCGGCTGGATCGGCCAGACTCATGTAGTAGAAGTAGATATAGCTCTCGCCCTGATGGAACCAGTCGTAGCCGATCTCGAACTCCTTGTGGATTTGGCCGTAGCCGGTGAACTGCCACGTGACGGCGTCCCACTCCTTGATGGAGAGGGGCAGCAGGTGATCCCCGCCGCCGAGGATGTAGAGCAGCGGCCAGGTGTGGAAGCTCTCGTACCCGTCGTCAGCGCCGTCGCGGGTGATGAACTCGTCGCGCCAGAACAGCGTGCCATCGTCGTCGGTGTACTTCTCCAGCATCGGGTAGACCGACTCGTTCATGGTGGCGATAAGCTGGCGTTGGAGCGCGGCCCAGGCCGGTGGGTACACGGAGCGCGTCGTGGCTGCAATCGTGAGCATGTCGCAAACCTCCTGATTTGAGGCGGGCTGCGCCGCTTTTGGCGCGTTCGCAGCCGCGCATCGGTCACGCCGCATACTGTACCAGTACCCACCGCGCCAAAGGCACCGGCACGTTTTCCAGGGCACTTGCCCCGTCTGTCGGAGCGCGATTATTGCCACAGCCGAGTCACGATGGTATATTGGCGATGATGTTGTGCCTCGACTCACCTGGTATGGTGCTGGTGGGGCAAGTAGTGGCCGTCACTTGGGGCGGTCCGATAGGTACTGTCCGCAGGTGTCGGATACTTGTGGACAGAAGGAGGCAGGTGCGGTGGCAGGGATAATTCGTAGACGCTATTTGGGTGGCGCCGCGGCGGCGTTGGGAGGTCTGTTGGCCGCCGCTTGCGGTGAAGTGGAAGTCCGCTACGTGCAAGGCCCGGCCGGGCCGGCCGGTGCGGCCGGCCCACGCGGTGAGCAGGGCGCCACCGGCGCGCAGGGCGCTACCGGCGCCGCCGGTGCGGCGGGCCAGGCGCAGACCTTCGTGCAGGAGAAGGTGGTCACGGTCGAGAAGATCGTGGATACCTCGCAGGGCATCCTCAAGTCGAAGAACCCGGTGACGATCTCGTGGACGACGTTCCGGGCGAAGAGTGACTGGGGTCCGCTGATGCAGAACAGCTTCCGCGAGAAGTTCCCCCACATCACGGTGGACCTGCGCCACCTGCAGGACATCAAGGCGCCGGCCGAGAGCCAGGCCGGCAACTACCCGAAGATGTGGGCGCTGGTGGCGGCCGAGGACCTGGGCGATGTGTTTGCCTGGGACCCCTCGCACTGGGTGTTCTATAACGCCATCCGGCGCGAGGTGGTGCGGCCACTGGACGACTTCATGGCCACCGACAAGCTGGACTTGAGCCAGTGGTTCGAGCCGTTCATCAACTACCAGCGGTGGGAAGGCAAGATCTGGGGCCTGCCGAGCTGGGGCTGGACCGGCCATGACGGGATGCTCTACAACGAGAGTATGCTGCAGGAAGCGGGGCTGGAGTTCCCGGACGTGACGTCGGCGGACTACACGATGCAGTCGCTGTACGAGCTGGCGGTGCAGGCGAACCAGTTCCACCAGCGGAACGGCGGCTTTGGGATCCGCACGACGATGCCGGGGGCGATCGGGGTAACGATCATCTGCCGGGCGTTCAACTCGGACAACCTGACACCGGACGGGACGAAGTTCATCGTACATTCGGACGCGAACGCGCGGGAGGGGATGCGCTGGGTGTATGACCTGTCGAACAAGGAGCGGGCGATGGCGGTGGACAAGGACCACGCCACCCGACCGTTGCCGGAAGGGACCAGTTTCAACGGCGGGAAGATTGCGATCCAGCAGGCGGGATCGTTGAGCGTATTCGGGGCGATCCGCACGGTGGAGAAGGATGATGCGCCACTGTTCAGCTTCAAGTCGGCGTTGTTCCCGCGCCGGACGGATGGCAAGCGGCCGTCGCAGCTGCGTGGTGGCACGTGGCAGGTAGGTGAGCCGAAGTCCGGCACGAAGCACCCCGAAGAAGGCTACGAGTTCGTCAAGCACCTGAGCAGCCGGTTCGGGTCGCTGACCTTCAACACGGTGGGCCGGAATGGGGCGCTGGTGCGGCCGGACATCATGGACGATCCCTACTTTGCCGACCCACGGTTCCGGGTGTTCCTGGAGAACTTCAACAACTCGATGCTGCACATCGTGCCGGTGAACTTCCGCGGCGCCGACTACGAGGGAGCCGTCAGCAAGTCCATGCGGCCGTGGCTGCAAGGCAAGGTGGGGTTCGAGAACGGGTTGATCTCGGCGGAAGAGGCGGTGAACATCGTCCTGGCGAAGGATCCGCTGTAGGCGGCCCCCCTATGGTCCCCCCGCTGCGGCGGGGGGACGTTGTTTCTCCCGCCGCCTAGTGTTGTCAAGCTGTGGAGGCGCTCGGCCGTGTATCGGCCGGGCGCCTTTTGCGTGGTTTCCGGTGATCGAGCGCCACTGGGATGCAGTGCTACTTATTGCCGCTACCGGCACATGATGGTATATTGGCGGTTGCTTATCCGGCGCAGTATTGCTGGGTCGGAGAGCGGCCGTCACTTGGGACGGTCTGGTTAAACCTACCGGCATTTGCCGGAAACTTGCGGATAGAAGGAGGCAGTTTCCGTGGCAGGGATCATTCGCAGACGCTATTTGGGTGGCGCCGCGGCGGCGTTGGGAGGTCTGTTGGCCGCCGCCTGCGGTGAGGTCGAAGTCCGCTACGTGCAAGGCCCGGCCGGTCCGGCCGGTCCGGCTGGCCCACGCGGTGCGCAGGGCGCGACCGGTCAGCAGGGCGCGGCCGGCGCGGCCGGTGCGGCGGGGCAGGCGCAGACGTTCGTGCAGGAGAAGGTGGTCACGGTCGAGAAGATCGTGGATACCTCGCAGGGCATCCTCAAGTCGAAGAACCCGGTGACCATCGCGTGGACGACGTTCCGGGCGAAGAGCGACTGGGGCCCGCTGATGCAGAACAGCTTCCGCGAGAAGTTCCCCCACATCACGGTGGACCTGCGTCACCTGCAGGACATCAAGGCGCCGGCGGAGGGGCAGCACGGGAACTACCCCAAGATGTGGGCGCTGGTGGCGGCCGAGGACCTGGGTGATGTGTTTGCCTGGGACCCGTCGCACTGGGTGTTCTACAACGCCATTCGGCGCGAGGTGGTGCGCCCGCTGGACGACTTCATGGCCACCGACAAGCTGGACCTGACCCAGTGGTTCGAGCCGTTCATCACCTATCAACGGTGGGAAGGCAAGATTTGGGGGCTACCGAGCTGGGGCTGGACCGGCGTGGATGGCATCCTCTACAACGAGTCGATGCTCCAGGAAGCCGGCCTGGAGTTCCCGGACGTGAAGTCGCCCGACTACACGATGCAGTCGCTGTACGAGCTGGCGGTTAGTGCCAACCAGTTCCACCAGCGGAACGGGGGCTATGGCATCCGCTCGTCGCTGCCCGGGGCGGCCGGTGTGACGATCATCTGCCGGGCGTTCAACTCGGACAACCTGACACCGGACGGGAAGAAGTTCATCGTCTATTCCGACACCAAGGCGCGGGAAGGGATGCGCTGGGCGTACGACCTCTCGAACAAGGAGCGGGCGATGGCGGTGGACAAGGATCATGCCACCCGGCCGTTGCCGGAGGGCGTGAGCTTCAACACCGGCAAGATTGCGATCCAGCAGGCCGGGTCGTTGAGCGTGTTCGGCGCAATTCGCACGGTGGAGAAGGATGATTCGCCGCTGTTCACCTTCAAGTCGGCGCTGTTCCCCAAGCGCACGGATGGCAAGCGGCCGTCGCAGTTGCGGGGTGGGACGTGGCAGGTGGGTGAGCCGAAGTCGGGTACGAAGCATCCGGAGGAAGGCTACGAGTTCGTCAAGCACCTGAGCAGCCGGTTCGGATCGCTGACCTTCAACACGGTTGGCCGGAACGGGGCGCTGGTGCGGCCGGACATCATGGACGACCCGTGGTTTGCGGATCCACGGTTCCGGGTGTTCCTGGAGAACTTCAACAACTCGATGCTGCACGTGGTACCGGTCAACTTCCGTGGCCCCGACTTCGAGGGGACCATCAGCAAGTCGCTCCGACCGTGGCTGCAAGGCAAGGTCGGATTCGAGAACGGGCTGATCTCGGCAGAGGAGCAGGTCAACATCGTCCTGGCGAAGGATCCGCTGTAGGTGAGTGGCCGGGGAAATCCCCCGGCGACTGGTGCGGTAAAACTGTGGAGGCGCTCGGCCGTGTATCGGCCGGGCGCCTTCTGTATACTCCCAGCAGTCGAGCACCGCCAAGGAGGTGGACGTGCGGATCACGGACATCCTGGTGCATCAGCCGCTCGGGCTGGTCCGCATCCAGACCGACGCCGGGATCGAAGGCCTCTGCGATGGCGCCAACGAGGAAGCGGCGCGGGTCATACCCGACATCTACGGACCGGTGCTGATTGGGCGCGATCCACTCGACCGCGAGTGGATTTGGCAGCGGCTCCACAACTTCGACCGTGAGCGTTACGTCACCGAAAACCGCATTCGCGGCCTGATTGACGTGGCGTTGTGGGACCTGGCGGGCAAGGCCGCCGGCGTGCCCGTGTGGCAACTGATCGGCGGGGTGCGCGACCGAATTCCGTGCTATCGGAGCGGCCACGAGCTACCCAACGTCGAGGACTACATACACGACGCGCTGCACCATCAGGCGCAGGGCTTCAAGGGCTACAAGGACCACTGCCACAACGGTCCGGAGTTCATGATGACGGTCGCGCGGGAAGCGCGGTCGGCCGTCGGTCCCGACTTCCACCTGATGCACGACGCCAACGCCATCTACATCTACACCGAGGCCATCCGCGTCGGGCGCGAGCTGGAGCGCCAGGACTACACCTGGTTCGAGGAGCCGCTGTCCGACTACGACTATCATGGCCTCCAACGGCTGGCGGGCGAGCTGGACATTCCCATTCTCGCCACGGAATACCTGCCCGGTAGCATCTGGTCTACGGCGCAGGTCGTCACCATGCAAGCCTGCGACATCATCCGCGCGAGCATTACGTGGCGCGGGGGCATCACCGACGTACTCAAGCTGGCGCGGCTGGCCGAGGCGTTCGGGATGAAGATCGAGATTACGTCCGGGGGCGTGTGTTGGTACTTCGCGCATGCCAACTGCTATGGCGCCATCCACAACACGACCTTTTGCGAGCATTGGGAGCGGACGCCCGACCCGATTGTGACCAACCACCTGCCGGTCGTGGACGGTCACATGCACATGCCGACGCAGCCGGGTCTCGGGTTCGAGTTGGATTGGGACCGCGTGCAGGCGCGGACCGAGCGTGTCGTGTCGGCTGTGGAGGCAGCAGGGTCCGGAAGCTAGCGCAGGGGGAGAGGGCGTTGTAGCCCCCACCCTCGCCCTCCCCCGTTCCGACGGGGGAGGGAACATACCGTCCTCCCGCAGAGCGCGGGGGACTATAGGGGGGCGGTGCGGTATTCGCAGTCCGAGAACGATGAGGAGAGTGCCATGAAGATCGCGGAAATCAAGCTCAGTATCCTCGAGCGACCCGGTGGCGGAGAGCATCGGCTGGTCGAGGTGCCGGGGCTGCGCCGCATCCAGTACACCCACAAGGGGTTTCCCACCTCCCGGCCGGAGTATCATCCCTTCCTCATTGTCCGCACCGATGACGGGATCGAGAGCATTGTCCAGTGTACCCAGGGCCCGGCCCAGGCCAAGGACATGGTTGATCTTCTGCGGGGGATGGCGATTGGCGAGGATCCGTTCCGCCGCGAGCACTTCTTCCAGAAGTTCGAGGTGGCGCGCCGCTGGCTGTATCGTCCCTATGCGTGGGCGGGCGCTTTCGATCATTGCCTGTGGGACATTGCCGGGAAGGCCTCCAACCAGCCGGTCTACAATCTGTTGGGCAAGGTGCGCGATCGCATCGCCGTCTATCTGATGGGCGGTGACACGGACCTCGACGGCTACAAGCGGCACATCGAGGCGGGTCGGGAGAACTCGGGCATCTTCGCCTACAAGATTCACAGCTACAAGGGCGGCAAGGCGGACGTGCCCATCATCCGCGGCCTGCGCGACTACGTCGGGCCGGACTATGACCTCATCAACGATCCGGTCCGCTCGTACACGCTGGAAGAGGCGATCATGATCGGTCGGCTGATGGAGGAGTTGGACTACGTTTGGCTGGAAGAGCCAATCCACGAGGAGAACATCCTCCAGCTCCAGGAACTCTGCGCGGCGTTGGTCATGCCCGTGATGGGTCACGAACCGATGCAAGCCGACATGGAAGGATCGTGCCAGCGGCTGCTGTTGAAGGCGACCGATCTCATCCGCGCGACTGGACTCCATGGTGTGACTCAGACGATGAAGAGCGCCAACTTTGCGCAGTGCTACGGGGCGAACATCGAGTTGAACGGGCATGGCGGCCTATTCGGAGCCGTGAACACCCACATGCAGATGGCGATTACCAACACGACCTTCCACGAGGTCGGCGGTGACGGCCAGGGGGTGGCCAGGACGGCGGAAGAGTTCGGCGCGATGAATGCGCCGACGGTCAAGGACGGCTATATTGCGCCGCCGGATGGCCCTGGGTTTGGCATCGAATGGGACATGAAGCAATTCCGGAGCCGGTTGGTCGAGGAGTATTGAGCCGGGGGCAGGACGCATCTCACCCCCCGGCCCCCTCTCCACCATGTGGAGAGGGGGAGTATGGGGGAGGCGGGAAGAGGCTGATGAAGATTACGGACATCAAGGTCCATCTGCCGTTGGGCTTGCTGCGTATCCAGACCGACGCCGGGATCGAGGGCCTGAGCGACGGCTGTGGTGAGACCTGCGCGGAGTTCATCCAGCAGGTGTACCGGCCGGAGCTACTGGGCCAGGACCCGTACCACCGTGAAGTCATCTGGCAGCGCCTGATGCACCTGGAGCGCCTGCGGTATCCGCCTGCCAACGTGTATCGGGCCGTGGTGGACAACGCGCTGTGGGACCTGGCCGGCAAGGCCGCCGGGATACCGGTGTGGAAGCTGTTGGGGGGCTACCGGGACCATATTCCGTGCTATCGCAGCGGCCCCGATCTGGAGACCGTGGACGAGTACGTGGAAGATGCCCTGCGGGTGCAGGCGCTCGGATTCAAGGGCTACAAGGACCACTGCTGGCGTGGCCCGGCAGTGATGATTGACGTGGCCAGAGCACTGCGCGAGGCGGTCGGGCCCGACTTCCACCTGATGCATGATGCGGTCCAGGTTTACGAATACAACGGGGCGGTGAAGGTGGGGCGCGAGCTGGAGCGGCAGCAGTTCACCTGGTTTGAGGAGCCGCTGCGCGACTTCGACTACCTCGGACTGCGGAAGCTCTGCGCGACGCTGGAGATACCCATCGCGGCCACGGAGTTCCTCCCCGGCTCGATCTACAGCACGGCGCAGGTGCTGGCGCTGCGTTCGGCGGATATTGTGCGGGCCAGCAACGGCTGGCGCGGTGGCATCACCGATCATATGAAGATTGCCCAGCTTGCCGAGGCGTTCGGCGTCAACTTGGAGATTACGTCTCTCGGCTCCAACTGGGGGTTTGCCCACGCCAACCTGTACGGCGCGATCAAGAACACCACCTTTCACGAGAACAATGCGGACCTCGACCGCGATCCGATCGTGCGGAATCCGCTCCAAGTGCGGGACGGCATTCTGTATATGCCTAGCGGACCGGGGCTGGGTTTCGATCTCGACCCGGAGATCGTCGCGCAGCGCACCGAACGCATTGTCTAGCTGGGGAGAGGGCGTCGGCAATGGCTGCACGGCCCAACTTCCTCTTCCTGATGACCGACCAGCACCGCGCCGATCATCTCGGCTGCGCCGGTCACTCCGTCCTGCGGACGCCGCACCTCGATGCCTTGACGGCCAGCGGCGTTCATTGCAGGCGGGCCTACGTCACCAACCCGCTGTGCATGCCGTCGCGCTCCACGCTGTATACGGGACTGACTCCGCGCGGTCACGGGGTACGCACCAACGGGATTGACCTCGACCCCGGTATTCCGACGTTCACCGAGGCGCTACGCCGGGCCGGCTATCGCACGCACAGTGTCGGCAAGATTCATCTGCGGGTCTACGGACTCCCGACCCGTGCCTCGGAGGAGGACGTTGACCCGGCCGACTTTCCCGAGGCCCGCGACCTGTGGCGTAGTGGACGAATTACCGACCTGCCGTCCCCTTACTATGGGCTGGAGACGGCGGACTTCACCGGCGGTCATGGCGGTGGTATCTACGGTCACTACTTGCAGTGGCTTCAGGCCGAGCACCCCGGCGCGGAGGAACTGCTGCACCCATCCGCCGGGGAGCCATCACGGACCGGCGCCGAGCAGGCCTGGACGATGGCTCTGCCGGCGGACCTGCACTACAACACCTGGTGCGCCGACCGCACGATTGCATTCCTCGAGTCGGCGGCTGCGGACGCCAGCGACGGGCGTCCCTTTGTGGCCTGGTGCTCGTTTCCCGATCCACACCATCCCTACTGCCCCCCGCGCCCCTGGGATCGCGCCTACGCGCTCGACGACGTGCCGCCACCTACCCGCCGCGCCGGCGAACTGGACGATCTGGCGCCGCACTTCCGGCAGGTGTTTGCCGAGGGGCTGCCGACAAGCGGCCGGGTGGCGCCGACGAACATCCCCGACGAGCAGCTGCGGGAGATCACCGCCCTGACCTACGGAATGGTCAGCTTTGTGGACGAGCAGGTCGGGCGGGTGATGGCGGCGCTGGGCCGCCTGGGATTGCGAGAAAACACCGTCGTCGTGTTCCTGGCGGACCATGGCGAGATGCTGGGCGATCACTGGCTGCTGAACAAAGGCCCGTTTCATTTCGATGGCATCCTGCGCGTGCCTTTGATTTGGAGCTGGCCCGGCCGTTTTCCGGCCGGCGTGCAGAGCGACGCGCTGGTGAGCCTGCTCGACGTGGCACCGACGATCCTCGACCTCGCCGGGGTGCCGGTCCCGGAGGGGACAGTACCACCCGTGCCGGAAGCGGCGGCCATGCTGCCGCCCTGGCCGGGGCAGGTCCTGACGCCGTTGCTGGCGGGACGGGTGACGTCGGTCCAGCCGGCGGTAGTGGTGGAGAACGACGAGGACTACCTGGGGCTGCGGCTGCGGACCGTGGTGACGGATCGCCACCAACTGACGGTGTATCCGGGCCAGCCCTACGGGGAGCTGTTCGACACGCAGGAGGACCCCGGACAGCTGCACAATCTCTGGTGGCAGCGGGAGTACGCCGGCTTGCGCCGCGACCTGCAGGCGCTGCTGCTGGATCGTCTCGTGCTGACGGACAACCGGCTGCCGCGCCGCCTGACCCACGCTTGACGTGGTGGTGGCGCTCGTTGCTCACGCTGGATTCCAGGCGGAGGGTGCGGTGCTATACTCCGGCAGCTTGCACCGCCGGCAGCGGGCGCCGTCGCGCTGTCCGTACTGCCGGCCAGGAGGGAGCTATGCTCAATATCGCCGTCGTCGGCATGGGTGGCATCGGCAACCGACACGCCGGCTGCTATCGCCAGAACCCCCATACGCAGGTCGTCGCCGTCTGCGATGCGCTCCCGGAGAAGGCCGAGCAGGCCGGGCAGGAGTACGATTGCCAGGCCTTTCCCTCCGTTGAGGCGCTGGTCAGGTCGGGCATACGGATTGACGCAGCGAGCGTCTGCACGGCCGGGGAGGAGAACGGCGGCGATCATTACGCGCCGACGATGGCGCTCTTGGGGGCCGGTATTCCGGTGCTCGGCGAGAAACCGATCTCCAACCGCATTCCTGAAGCGCGGGAGATGGTCGCCTTGGCCAAGGAAAAGCGCCTGCCCTACGGCATCAACCTCAACCACCGCTTCACGCCGGCCGCGCGGCGTGCCCGTGAGTGGCTCGATGCCGGACGTTTGGGCGAGATGAACTTTGTCAACATGGCGATGTGGATCAGTAACCCGAACGAAAGCAGCGAGCACTTTCACATGCGCGCGCTGCATCCGCACTCGCTCGACGTGATGCGGTACTTCGCGGGCGACGTGCGGAAAGTCCATGCCTTCTTCAAGAAGGGTCAGGGCCGCACGATCTGGTCCAACGTCCAGGTCAATCTCCTGTTCGAGAGTGGCGTCATCGGCCACTTGCTCGGCAGCTACGACGGCGGCGGGCCGGGCCGACCGTGGGGGCTGGAGACCTGCGAGCTGATCGGCAGTGAGGCGCGGATCATCATTCGGGAGGCGTGCGAGGTGCTGGAGTTCCAGCCGCGTTTCGGCTTGGAGCATGAGACGTACCATCACCCCGGCGGGATGGAGAGCTTCAACGATACTTTCCAGAGTCGTATAGATCAGTGGGTTGAGGACCTGCACAACCGGGTGTCGCCGGAGCAGGTGGACGGGAAAGCGGAGGACGCGCTGAAGGTCCAGCTTATCATCGAGGCGGCCATCGAGAGTTGGGCCAACGATAGCGTCGTGACCGTACCGGAGTAGAGGCGATGAAGCTGGGTTTCAACTCGGTCCTGTTCGGTGGCTACCCGATGGAGACCGCCTTTCAGTACGCGGCGCTCTGCGGCTACGACGGTATCGAGGTATCGGCCATATCGGGCATGAGTGAGCACCTGGTCTTGGAGCGGTGGCGCGAGATTGTGCCGGAGATCAAGCGCCTCGCCCGGGAGTACGACCTAGAGTTGCTGGCGATGGAGCAGCCTTCGCGTGACCCGGAGCGGATGGAGGCGGCGATGCAGGCCGCTATCGGGGCGGGCATTCCGGTCATCAATTGCGGGCCGGGGGGCACGACTGACGATCCCGGGTCGCTCGATGAGGTCATCAATTCGCTTGGCCGGCTGGCCGACCGCGCGGAGCACTACGGAGTGACGCTGTGCGTGAAGGCGCACGTCGGGCATGCCGTCTACAACACGCCGACCTCGTTGCAAGTGCTCGAGGCGATCACCTCGCCAGCGTTCGGGCTGGACATGGATCCCAGCCATATCTATCGCGCGGGTGAGGACCCCGTCGTGGCACTGGGGGCGGTGGTTGAGCGTATCAAGCACGTCCACATCCGCGATTGCAAGGGCCGGCAGCACGGCCCAGGGAGTCCGCCGCTCCAGGCGAACGGCCGTGGGGACATTGACCTTCTCAGCTACGTCCGGGCGCTGCACGAGCATGGCTACACCGGTGCGCTGGACCTGGAGATCATCGGGGCCAAGGAGTACGCGCTACCGGCGTGCGTGGCGATAGCGGCGGAAGCGCGCGGCCACCTGCAAGCCTGTCTGCAAGCCTGCGGCGCGCGATAGGCCGGTGGTTACAGCTCGAAGACCGGCTCCATCAGCGCCCACCACTCGTCGGGGCTTGCCTCCGGGGCGCGCTGCTGAAACGTTCGCATCAACTCGTCCCATTCTTGGGCCTTGAGGTCTTCGGTGTAGCGCGGGAAGTCCACTAGCGGGTCGAACTCGTCGGTCGTCTCCATATACATGAATAGGCGCGTGCCGAGCAGGAAGATTTTCATTTGGGTGATGCCGACCTCGCCGAGCCGGGCCGTGACTTCCGGCCACACGTGGCGATGGTACTCCTTGTACTGCTCGATGGTCTCTGGGTTGTCCCGTAGGCAGAGGGTGAGTCCATAGTACTTCACGGCAAGCCTCCTCTTTGGTCTCCCGCTTCGCAGGGGGCGTGGATTCCCGCTTTCGCGGGAATGACTGGGTGAGGTCAACAGTGCCTACCCACCGCGAGCTACCAGCCGGCGGCGTGGCCGCCGGGTGCGCGGGGATCGGCGCCACCGCTACGGGCGCCGCTTGCCGGGTCTACGACAATCGCGCAGACGCGGGAGACGCCGCCCCAAGCATTGTCGGCATGGACCGTGTGTCCCCAAGCGGCCAACTGCTCGCGCACGGCGGCCGGCACCCGCGTTTCGACGTTCAGCCGGCCCGGATGGTAGACGTGCGGCCAGAACGAGTTGGGGAAGTTGTCGCTGCAAATGCGTGGCGACTCAATGGCGGCTTGGGGATCGAGACCGAACTCCACGACGTTGAGGAACACCTGCAACATCCCCTGCACTTGCTGATCGCCACCCGGACAGCCGAAGGGCATGAAGCTGCGACCGTCACGCAGCGCCAGTGCCGGGTTGGGGGTCAGGCGCGGCCGTTTCCACGGTTGGAGGCGCGAGGCGTGCTGGGGGTCGAGCCACGTCTGGGTGCCCCGGGAGGAGACGGCAAAGCCCAGCCCGGGGACAATCGGGGTGCCGAAGATGCCGTCGGAGGGCGTGGCCGAGAAGGTGTTGCCGTCCGCATCCACGACGCAGACATAGGCCGTATCGGCCTCCGGCTCGCGGTAGTCCGGGCGCGGCGGAGAGCCGGCGGCAGCGGCGGTGCCGTGGCCGTTCTGGTAGCTCCACGGGTCGCCGGCGGGCGGCATCTCGCCCCAGGTGCGGCCCTCGCGGATCAACTCGCGGCGTGCGGCCGCGTAGTCCTTGGACAGCAGGCCGGCGAGCGGCACGTCAATCAGGTCCGGGTCTCCGTAGTACCGCTCCCGGTCGGCGAATGCCAGATCGAGCGCATTGGCAACGGTGTGCAAGTAGGCCGCTGTGCCGCGGCCCATGGCCCGGAGGTCGAAGCCCTCCAGGAGGTTGAGGGCTTGGAGCAGCGTCGGCCCCTGGCACCACGGTCCGCAGCTATAGACATCGTAGCCGCGGTAGGTCGTGTGCGCGGGCGGCTCGACTTTCACCGCGAACTCGGCAAGGTCTTGGGTGGTGAGGATGCTGCCTTCTTCCTGGTAGAACGACACGATCTGCTGGGCAAGCTCGCCCCGGTAGAGCAGATCGCGGGCGGCCATGATCCGCGTCGCCCGGTCGCCGCTGGCGTGGGCTTCGGCGTTGATGAGGCGCTGGAACGTCGTGGCGAGGTCGGGCTGGCGGAAAATCTCGCCCACCGCTGGCACCCGGCCGTTGGGGAGCCACACGGCCGCCGATGAGGGCCATTCGCTCAAGGGGTAGCCCGGTCGCGCGGCGCTGGCGATGGATTCGTGCAGCCCCGGCCACATGGGGAACCCCTCCCGCGTCAACTCCAGGGCGGGCTGGAGCACCTCGGCCAGAGTGAGCGTGCCGAACCGCGCCAGCGCCGTGAGCCAGGCATCGGGAGCGCCCGGCGTCACGGTCCGTGGCACGCCGGCCGGGAGGTCGCCGCCGTAGCGGGCGAGATAGTCGTCCAGCGAGGCGGCCTGCGGCCAGCGGCCGAGGCCGCTCACCGTGAACACGCGGCTGCGGCCGGAACCGGCGGTCGTGCTACCGGCCTCGTCGTCGGCGCCATTGGCGAGGAAGACGACGATGGGCGCCACGCCACCGAACATCGCTGATTGCGGCTCGACGACGTTCAGGCAGATACCGGCGGCGACGCCGGCGTCAATGGCATTGCCACCCTGCTCCAGTATCCGCAGGCCGCCCATGGTGGCGTGGTAATGCACGCTTGAGATCATGTAGCGGCGCCCCAGCACGGACGGACGGTGGACAAAATCCGGCGCTCCGTCCATACCGGCGGCAGCCTCGAACTCGGTGTGCATCTCCTGGAGGTCCGGTGTGGTTGTGGCCATTGGTCTTCTACTCCCTCCGACGTGCTCGTGCTGCGAGCAGCGGCGTTGCCGGCGCACACGCCGGCATGTCTTGGCGGATAGCATACCTTTTGCCAGCCCTATCGTTCCCCTGCTCCGTTAGGGGGGCGTGGATTACCGCGAAAGCGGGAATGGCCGGGGCTGCGGGTTGGCGGAGCCTCGCCTACACTTACCGGGACTGCCTGGAGCGAACGATGCCGCGGCCCGGTTACGAGCGGTGCCGGAGGGAGTAGCCAGTACGATGACGACGACGGAGCAGCCACAACGGACGCTGACGGCGCGGGTGGTCTTTACGGCCCCCGGCCAGCAGGCCAACGGACTTGCTGCGGCGCCGGAGGGCCTGTGGATTTGCGACCAGCGGAACGATCACTGCTATCTGGTGCGCTATGACACCGGCGCCACGATCACGGCGTTTCCCAGCCCCGTGCGTAATGCGAGCGGCATCGCGCATGGCGCCGGGTCGGTGTGGCCAGCGGCGAACCGCATACCGGCGGCCACCTACCGGCACGATGCCACGACCGGGCACTGTCTGGCCGACCTGGTGTTCCCAGATGCCGACCGGGGGGGAGTCCACGGCATCGAATGGGCGCCCGCCGACCCGGCGGCGCTGGCAACGCTGCCGCCCGCCGAACCGCCGCCCCCGCCACTGCGGCGGGAGGCGCCCGGTGGCGAACTGATCGGCCAACGTGGCACTGCCGGGACGCTGTGGGTCACGCGACCGGGCCTGCGGATTATTCAGTGGATTGATGCCGAGACCGGTGAGCTGCTGCGGACTATTCCGTTCCCGGAGGAGCGCTCGCACGGGATCTATTGGGATGCGGCGGATGGGAGCATCGTCTGTGTCGAGACGAACCACAACCATATCTACCGACTCGACGCAACCGATGGGACGATACGCGAAATGTGGGTCGTGGATGGGATTACCGGGCCGTGCGATCTGGTCAGCGGGGCGTTGCACGGTGACGAGACGACGCCCCGGTTCGAGGTCCATGGCATGACGCGCGACGCCGAGGGGCGGATTTGGGTCTGCGACGCGGCGACAAACTTGGTGGCCGTGCTCGAAGACTGAGCGTGCGGGACAGAACTCACCCCCCGGCCCCCTCTCCACCAAGTGGATGTACAGACCGGGGGGACGGGCACAGCGGGCTGCGCCCCTACGGCGGTGGATTCTCCGGTCAGAGCGGGGTGCCCGGCTAACGGTGGAAGAAGAAGCGCTCGGCGGTCGTGGACAGGAGGGCCTGCTTGTCCGTGGGGCTGAGGAAGTCCGCGTGATCGCGGATTAGTGCTACGGCGGCCGGGTAGTCCGTCCGGGGATTGGCCATCGGGATGGGGCCACCGCTGTCGCTTTCCCACATACAGCGCTCCGGGCCGAAGGCATCCACGACGCGGCGGATGAGCGGGAGGAGATCGAGGTAGGGCGCTTGCCCGGCGCCGAGGGCTTGGAACGGGCCGAGCTTCACCAGCACGCGCTTGTGCCGGGCCAGCGCAGACAGCGCACGGACCTCCGTTTCGGGAAAGAGGCCGTCCTTGATTCTGATGCCGCAGACGTGGTCAATAATGACCGGCGTCTCCGGGAAGCGGCGACACATGCGTTCCAGCTCCGGGATGTCGTCCACGCCCATCAGGAAGCTCAACGCGAGGCTGTGGTCGGCGCCGGCGGCAAACATCCGCTCGTAGCCGGGGTGGTCGAGCCAGCGTGGACCGTTGCCGAGGGGTGGTCTAGCCCGGCGACCGCGCACGCGGAAGGCATAGATGCCGCGGGCGGCCAGCGCGACCATCGCCTTGTCCGGGGCGGGGAGCCGCACATCGCTCCCGGCGGAGACGATGCCGGTGCCGACGAACGTGTGCGGGTCTTGGGCGATCAGGTCCACGACGTAGCTGTGGTCCAGGCCGTACCAGGTCATCTGGACCAAGTTCATCCGCACGGGTCCGACGGCGCGACTATAGCGCGCGTGGTCTTCGGGCGTACACGAGGGGAGCCAGAGGTCGGACCGGTCGAACCCTGGAGCGAGGGGATAGCGGTCGGTGTCGGCGCTCCAGACGTGGACGTGCGCGTCTACGATCCGGCCGTCCAGCTCGGCGCTCATGCGCTGTGGGCCTCGGCCGTAAGTTCCTGGCGGTAGGTGGCGCTGGCGGCATTCAGGGCGGCGAGGGCCTCGGCCGGGAGCGCGAGGCGAGTGCCGGCGAGGTGCTCGTCCACGTGCGCGGGACTTTCGGCGCCGCCGAGCACGCTGGTCACTTCGGGGTGGGTCAGTACCCAGGCCACGCACACGGCGGCGCGGCTCACCCGCAGGCCGGAGGCTACCTCGTCGAGTACCCGTACCAGTCTTGCGAGGGGGCTGCCCGGCTCGACGGGGCGTCCCGGCGCGAGGTGGCCGGCATCGAGGGGGCTGTAAGTGAGCAGCCCGAGACCGGCGGATCGCACGACTGGGAACAGCTCGCGCTCAAGCTGCTGCACGCGGTGTTGACCGGTATCCGAGAGCGCTTCGCCGGCGATGGTGAAGTACTCTTCGAGGCCGGCGACGGGAGCTTGGCCCGACCGCGTAGAGATGGCTACGAACTCGCGGACCTGCGCGGCGGAGTGATTGGAGGTGCCCCAATACCTGGTCTTGCCGCTTTGGACCAGCGCGTCCATCGCGCCGACGATCTCCTCGGCCGGTGTTTCGGGATCGGGCTGGTGAAGCAGGTAGAGATCGAGGTAGTCGGTACCGAGCCGACGGAGGCTGCTCTCGGCCTGCCGGAGGAGGAAGTCGCGTGTGAACCGGGCCGGTCGCAAGTCGTCGCCGTCGTGTGCGAGAGGGAGGAACGGTGGGACTTTGGTGCAGATCACGACGCGGTCACGGTGACCGCGGATGGCCCGGCCGAGGGCTGCCTCGGCCCCGCCCCAGCCGTAGGCGACCGCGGAGTCGAAGAAGTTGACGCCTTGCTCTAAGCAGTGGCGCAAGACCTGCTGACCGCGAGGCTCGTCACGGATACGCGGGAAATTGCGAAAGGCAGTACCCTGGCAGAGGCGCGAGACGTAGAGGTCGGTGTTGCCGAAACGGACACGCGGGGCGTGGTGCTCGGGCGATGTTGAGTTGCCAGGTGCCTGAGTCATAGTTCTACCGATAGACCGTCTCGCCGGTCTTGTGCGCGTTGATGAACGACCAGTCAAGGGGGACTCCTAGTCCCGGTCCTTGGGGCACCTCTACGCAGCCATGCTCGTCCACCGAGTCAAGCTCATGGAGCCACTTGCGCTCGGCGTAGATGGGTGCTCTGGTGTGCGGCACTTTCGGATGCACGCCTCCGGACTCGAGATAGTGCGTATTGCGGATGGCGGCCATACAATGTCGGTGCGCCAGACTACCACCGTGTAGCTCGACGTCAAGCCCATGGGCTTCGGCAAGCGCCGCCAGCTTCATCACACCGGTGATGCCGCCATCCGCGCCAGCGCTGGCGCGGACATAGTCGGCAGCCCCAGCGTAGATCATGTCCGCTTTCGCTTCCAATCCCCGGATATGCTCACCCATCAACAGCGGAGTCTTGATGAAGTCCCTCAGCTTGCGATGGGCGAACATTGACAGTCCGCCGCCGCGAAAGGCGTCTTCCAGCCAGAAGAACCGGGCCTCGTCGCAGGCTCGTCCGACTCGCAGGACGTCATCGAAGGTGGCATACGCCCCAGCGGGATCGAGCATGAGGTCCATGCTATCGCCGACGGCGCTCCGCATCGCCAGGACCGTGGCGACCTCGCGCTCAATGGGGCCGTCAACCCACGGATGGCTCTTGAAGGCTCGATAGCCCAACTCTTCCTTGCAGTACACTGCGAACTCGGCATAGTCCTCGGGTCGGGTCAAACCGCCGTTCTCGTCACCGTGAAACGTGCTGGCGTAGACCGGCAGATTGGCGCGCCAGCCACCCAGCAACTCGTAGATCGGTGCGTCGTACAGTTTGCCGGCAATATCCCAGAGGGCAATGTCCACAGGCCCGGGAGGGGCGTTGCCTCGTCCACGCAACATGCGCTTGAGGTCATGCCAGATGGTGTCGCGCTCCAATGCATTTTGGCCCAGGAGGTATTCGGCCGTGGCCGCATCCACCGTGCCGGGTAGCTCGGCGCGGACGCCGGCATCAGTCTCCACGGTCAAGATGTGATCGCCGGTGGCGCCGCGGCCGCCTGAGGAAACGGTGCTGCCGGGCTGATAGAGCATATCGAGCCTGGCACGCCCGGCCATGGCGCGTCCGGGAATCCGGTAGTCGAAGTGGGTCACGATGATGCCAGTGATCTTGACGAATCGTGGCATCCATGTCCTCACAAAATGGCGCCGGGCCGGGTAGCCCCGTTGGCCGCTAGGCCGAGTGGGCCAGCGCCCGGCCGGGGAGGGCGCTCGTCATCTCGCCGTGTTGCAGCACCGGCTGACCGGCGACGATCACGCAGTCCACGCCGGTGGAGTATTGGTTTGGCTCGGCGAATGTGGCGTGGTCGGCGATGGTGTGCGGATCGAAGATCGTGACGTCGGCAACGCGCCCGGCGGCCAGCAAGCCGCGGTCGGTCAGATTCAGCCGTTGCGCGGGAGCGGAGGTCATCTTGCGGACGGCTTCTTCCAGAGTCAGGACGCCCTCATCGCGCACGTAGGTTCCGAGCACGCGGGGGAAGGTGCCGAAGAAACGGGGGTGGGGCTTGCCGCGGAGGGAAGGTGAGCCGATGGTGACGGCGTCGCCGTCGGAGCCGACCATGCCCAGAGGATGCTGGAGGAGCAGGCGCGTGTTGTCTTCGCTCAGGTGGTGGTAGGTGGCGCTGGTGCGGTACTCCGTGAGCGTGAGAAAGGCCTCGAGGCCATCAACGCCAAGCTCCGCGGCGACCTGCCCGACCGTGAGTCCCTCCCAGTGCTTGTGCTCGGGAGAGGCCACATCGGTCAGGAGGATGGATTCCCAATCCCAGGGCACATCCGGCCCGCCCCAGCCGGGCGCCATCTCGTCGTAGATCCGCTGGCGCGATACCGGGTCCCGCAGGCGCGCGAGGAGGGCATCTACGCCGCCTTCCTGGGACCAACCGGGCATGAGCTGATCGGTGTGGGACATCCCGGCGAGGTACGGGTAGACATCGTAGGTCACGTCCACGCCGGCGGCGCTCTCTTGATCGAGGAGGTCCAGGATTTCGGGGACAAAGTGCCAGTAGGGGCGGAACATCACGTTGTTGTGGGACATTTGCAGCGCGATGCCGGCGCGCCGGCCGATCTCGAGCGTTTCGTGGCGGGCCTTGAGTTGCTGTCCGGAGTAGACGCGCATATGGGCGGCGTAGTAGCCGCCGTAGCGGGCGGCGACTTCGCACAGGGCCACCAGCTCGTCGGTGTCGGCGTAGCCGCTGGGGGCCAAGGTCAGTCCGGCGGAGAAGCCGAACGCGCCCTGCTCCATGGTCTCGGCGAGGAGGCGCTGCATGGTGGCCAACTCGTCGGGCGTGGGGGCGCGTTTGTCGTAGTCCATCGCAATGACCCGGATGGCGGCATGTCCGGCGAGCGGCGCGACGTTGATCGCGGCGCCCTGGCGGTTGTAGCGGCGACGGTAGCCCTCCAGGTCGTTCCAGTCCCAATCGAGTAGCTCGGCGCCGTGCATGATGCGCTGCGCCTTGGCATCGGCGATGTCTTGGGGGCGCATCGGATACGGCGCATAGGAGCAGTTGCTGACCACCTCGGTCGTGACGCCCTGGCGCACCTTACTCTCGCCGCGCGGATCGAGCAGCAAGCTGAACTCGGAGTGGGTATGGATGTCTATGAAGCCGGGCGTGACCACCAGCCCGGTCGCGTCCAAGGTTTGCGCCGCGGTGGCTGCGGAGAGGTCGCCGACGGCGCTAATGCGGTCGCCGGATACTCCAACGTCGGCCGGCTGGCCCGGTTGACCGGAGCCGTCAACGACGGTTCCACCACGGATAATGAGATCAAGGTCCATCGGTATCTCTCCTTTTTGGAAGCTGTCAGCTATTAGCCGTCAGCTATCAGCTATCGGCCTGCGGGTTATCCCGCGCAAGAGTACCTTTGCGTAACCACCCGAATAGAGTGCTGGATGGCAGTGAATCGCCTCCCGCTAACCTGGACGGCCCGGCTCCTAGATTCCCGCTTTCGCGGGAATGACGGTTCGAGCAAAGGTCTCCGAAAACGGGAACCCGGCGGCGGGGGGCACTGACCACGCGCCCACTTGCCGCTGCCGTAGGGTACGATACCGACGCCGGCTACGGCGTGCCAGCGGGATAGGGCGCTGGGCGCGGCCGGTGTGACGAGAACGACCGGAGGGAGGGACTGTGTGAGCGACGCAACGGCGCATCCGATCGGTATTGCGCTGCTCGGCTTCGCACATCCGCATCAGCGCGGCTGGGCTGCGAGCTTCCAGGCATCGGACCAGGTGCAGGTGTCCTGTGCCTGGGACGACGATCAGGAACGGGGAGAGGCCGCCGCGGCGGCGCTCGGCGTGCCGTTCGAAGAAGACCTCGACGCCGCGCTCGGGCGGGACGACGTGCAGGCAGTCACCATCTGCTCGACGAATGATACACATGCTGATCTGGCGGTCGCTGCGGCGCAAGCGGGCAAAGACATCATGGTGCAGAAGCCGATGGCGACGATGCTGGCCGACTGCGACCGGATCGTGGCGGCCGTGGAGGCGGCGGGGGTGCGGTACTACCAGTCACACAACCTGCGCTTCGATCCAGTGCATCAGGAGATCAAGCGGCTAGTGGCGGCCGGGGAGGTGGGACGGATTGCCACGGTCCGGCGGCGCCATGCCCACGCCTTCGCGTTGCTGCAACCAGCGGTGCTGGACTGGATGCGGGACCCCGTTCAGGGTGGCGGTGGCGCGTTCATGGATGAGGGCGCGCACGTGGCGCTGTGGTTCCTGTGGATGTTCGGGATGCCGGAGGCCGTGACCGGGTTCGTGAACACGGCACTGACCGAGCAGCGGCCCGGCGTGGAAGACGGCGGCGTGCTGCTCTATCGCTACGCCTCGGGCATGATCGGCATACACCAGAGTAGCTGGGTGGAGCTGGCCTCGACGAGCACGGTCGAGATCAGTGGCGACCGGGGCGTCATCGTCGCTACGGGCACCGACATCACGGCGGCGCGCAGTATGTCCGGCGACGAGCCGCCGCTGCGTACCTGGCGCCATGATCCCAGCGGGCCGGCAGCCGGCGCGGGGCCGGCCGCGACCGACCAACCAAACCCGGCCGGCCACTGGGATTACCCGCAGGTGGCCTTGCCGCGCAGTCGGTTGCAGGGTACGGCAGAAGCGTTCATCAGGATGCTGGTGGAGCGCGTGCCCTCACCGGCCGATGCACGCACGGCCCGCACCGCCGTGGAGATGGTGCTGGCCGGCTATCGGTCGTCGCGCGAAGGGCGCACGGTGGGACTGCCTTTGCCGCGCTAGGGGCGGCGGGCAGTCGTGGGGGGTGCGCGGGAGGGGTGTTGGCGTAGGAGGCCCGTGTCCGTGGTGGAGCAAGGCCGCGGTTTGGGCGGTACTTGGATGGCAGGATGCACTTGATGGGATGGAGACCTAACCCCCGGCCCCTTCCCTGCCAGGGGAGGGGAGTCTGCGCTGCGACGGGCAGCGGGGCGGGGGCTGGATTGGGACTGGCCCCCCTGTAGTCCCCCCGCACCGCGGGGGGACGGGATAGCGCGGAAGTCTGTAGTGCGGGTGTGGGTGGAGTCCTGGTGGGCAGGTGAGTAAGTTAGGGTGCGGGGATTGGCAGGGACGCGGGGCAAGCCTTCCTGGCGCGGCCGGTGCTGGCTGGCCGGCAGGGCGACGGTGGCAATCGCCACGGCACTCGGACGGCCATGCCGCGGCGCGCGTAAGGCGGCGCGGGGTCGGTCATGACCCGGTGCCAGAAGGGCGGCACACAGACAGTACTGACCCGGCGCCTCGGCCGGAATGGCCGGGGGTACGTCAGCACTCGGACGGCCATGCCGCGGCGCGCGTAAGGCGGCGCGGGGTCGGTCATGACCCGGTGCCAGAAGGGCGGCACACAGACAGTACTGACCCGGCGCCTCGGCCGGAATGGCCGGGGGTACGTCAGCACTCGGACGGCCATGCCGCGGCGCGCGTAAGGCGGCGCGGGGTCGGTCATGACCCGGTGCCAGAAGGGCGGCACTCAGACGGTACTGACCCGGCGCCTCGGCCGTGGTGGCCGGGGGTACGTCAGCACTCGGTGCCCTCGTAGCGGCACTCAGGCGGCCATGCTTCGCCGCGCCTGGTGACGCGGTGAAGGGTCGGTCATGACCCGGTGCCTTCGGCTGGGTGGCGATGCCACCGTCGTTGACTAGCATGATAATGCGAGCGGGTCCCTGCCGGGCGGTGCCCGGTGCTCCAGGAAGGACTTGCAGCTGCCAATCCCCGTCAAGGGAGACATATCAGCGGGGATTTGGGGAAAACAACGGCCTAGGAACCGCAATTTCAGAATCAGGATTTTCGAGATGAGGGGATGAGGATGGTGGCGGGGAGTGTGGGCTGGCCTCACCCCCCGGCCCCCTCTCCAACATTTGGAGAGGGGGAGGAGAGTTAGCCCCCCTATGGCCCCCCCGCTGCGGCGGGGGGACGTGGATTCCCGCTTTCGCGGGAATGACGGGACGGGTGGGGTGCGGGCTAGGGAAAGGGCGGGAGGCGAGGGTGGCTCAACAGGGGCAGGTGATCTCGGTGCCGGGCTGTGCCTTGAGGCCGGCGGTGGCGTAGCCGTCCCGCTTCCACCAGTCAAGGCCGCCGATCAACTCGCGGACCTGAAAGCCCAACGTCAGCAGCTTCAGTGCGGTTTTCGTGGAGGCGTTGCAGCCGATGCCATCGCAGTAGCAGACGTAGAGCTTCGATTTGTCGAGCGACTCGGTGGAGTTGAAGCAGATCTCCTTGTGGGGGAGGGTGAGGGCGCCGGGGATATGCTCTTGGGCATAGGCAGCGGCAGAACGGCCATCAACGACGACGATGGGTTCGTTCTTGCCCACAGCCTCGTAGAGGTCCCACGAATCCATTTCATAGGCGAGCTTGCGCTGGTAGTGGTTCAACTGCTCGATGCTCACGGTGACTTCCTTCATTGGCGTGTTCGGGCTGTCGAAACCGCAGGCGGCAGCGCACGGTGAATTCGCGCCTGCCGGGTTAGAGAGGGCGTGCGGAGAAGACTATCAAGCGCTGGCGCGGCGACATTACTGAAACGGCGGCGGTGTCGCGGCAGCTGTAGGGGCTGAGGGTACAATGGCCGGCTATATAGGACTGCCGGTGCAACTGGGCTGTAATGGCGGCGAGGCATGTGCCTCCTGTTTCGCAGGCAAGGAAGGATGCAGTTGATGGAATATCGTCGGCTCGGACGCACCGGTCTCACCGTGTCCGCGATTGGTTGCGGCACGTGGGAGCTGGGCGGGCGCGAATGGGGGGAGATCGGCACCGAGGACGCGCTGGCTGTGCTGCGCCACGCTTACGACCAAGGCGTCAGGTTCTTCGATACCGCCGATCAGTACGGTGGCGGTCGCAGCGAGCGGCTGCTGGGCACGGCGTTCGAGGGGCAGTCCGACGTGGTGATTGCGACCAAGGTTGGCTACCCGCTGGAGTCGGACGGCTGGTTTGTCCGGCGCGACTCGGCGCCGCAATTCAATAGCAGCCGGGACTATATCACCACGGCCGTTGAAGGCTCGCTGCGGCGGTTGCGGCGGGAGGCGATTGACCTCTATCAGCTGCACCAAGCACCGCCGCCGGAGCAGTGGGATGAGGCGTTTGCCACGCTGGAGGACCTGAAGCGGGTGGGTAAAATCCGGCATTACGGTGTGTCGGTCAGTGTCGAAACGGGTTTGCGCGTGCTGCGGGAGACCGGCGCGGAGTGCCTGATGTTCGTCTACAACCTGCTCACGCCGGAGCCGGAGGCCAAGCTCCTGCCGCTGGCGCAGCGCAACGGCGTGGGGGTCGTCGCGCGCACACCGCTGGCCTCGGGTTTCCTCACCGGCGCGGTCACCGCCGCGACGCAGTTCGGGCCGGGCGACTATCGTAGCCTGTGGCCACGCGAGCGGCGTGAGCACGAGGCGGCGCGGGCCGCTGCGTTCGACTTCCTCGCTACGGACGCCCGCACGCCGTCGCAGGCGGCGCTGCGCTTCTGCCTGGCACATCCGGCAGTGTCCAGCGTCGTCCCGGGGATGATGAGCGTGGAGCAGGTGGCCGATGGTGTCGCGGCGCTGGCGGCCCCGCCACTGGCGGCGGCGGACCTGGAACGGGTGCGTGCTATCTGGGCTACCTGGGAGTGAGCGTCGGCGCGACGCTAGACGAGGTGCGGCACGACGCCGAGGCCCGGACGGTCCGGGGGGGTGAGGCAGCCCTGCTCATGGGTGGCGCCGCTGAACGGGTCGGCTGCGAGGAGCAAGTGGCCGTCCAGGTCGGCATAGTCCAGCCACGGCAGTAGGTGGGTGGCGGCGGTGATCGCCAGGGAGCTTTCCACCATGCAGCCGACCATTACCTGTAGCCCGTGTGCGCGTGCGACCTCGATGAGGCGTCGGGCGGGGCGCAGCCCACCGCACTTCATCAGCTTGATATTGATGCCGTCGCAGGCGGCGGCGATGCGGGGGATGTCTTCCGCCACAACGCAACTCTCGTCGGCGATCAGTGGCAGGGGCACGTGGGCATGAACGTAGGCCATCCCCGCGAGGTCGCTCGCTGCTACCGGCTGCTCCAATAGCTCGACGCCGGCCGCGACGAGATCGGGGGCGATCTGCACAGCCTCTTGCGGCGACCACGCGGCGTTGGCGTCCACCATCAGCCGCGCGCTCGTCGCTTCCCGCACGGCGGCCAGAATAGCCCGGTCTTGGGTCAAGTCGCCGCTGCCGAGCTTGATCTTGAGCAGTGGAAACCCCGCCGCCGCGGCGGCCTTGGCCCGCTGCGCGACCACGGGCGGCTCGGCGATGCCGATGGTGAAGGAGGTCAGTGGGCCGGCGTTGCGCTCCAGCCCCCACCAGCGCCACAGGGGCAGGCCGGTAAGCTGGCCGGCCAGATCGTGCAGTGCCATGTCTACGGCCGCGCGGGCGGCGGCGTTGTGGCCGAGCGCCTGCGCCAGCCGGGCCAAGGTTGCCTCCAGCGCGAGCGGATCGTCGCCGAGGAGCGGGGCGTAGGCGTCGAGCGCGGCCCGGACGGTGGCGATGTTCTCGCCGTAGTAGGCATTGGGAGCGGCTTCACCCAGCCCGATCAGCCGGCGGCCATCGGGCGCCTCCCACGTTAAGCGGACGAGGACGTTCTCGGCGACGGCCCGCGTGCCGCGCGCAATCGTGAAGGGCACGGCGAGGGGTAGCTCCAGCGGCTCGTATTCCAACTCAATACGCATGTTTTAGGCTTCTGCCCCCTCCCTAACCATCCCCCGTTGCGACAGGGGAGGGAATGCGTCGCCCCCCGCTCTGGCGGGGGGTATAGGGGAACTCCTTCCCTACTCCCGGTGGAGATTGTCCGCTGCCCAGCCCTGTGCCCAGACGAGGGCGCGGTGGACCCCCGCCCGCAGGCTGACCCGTGGCTCGTACCCGAGCTGCTGCCGGGCGCGAGTGATGTCGGCGACGTAGTAGGTCACTTCACCCGGACGAGAGGCCTCGATCTGCATGCGTGGCTCCTGCTCCAGGACGGTGCCGATGAGCGTTGCCAGTGTCGTGAGCTGGTTGCCGGCCCCGTAGGCGAGGTTGAACGTCTCCCCGGCGAGTGTGCCGCCGACGAGTCGTTCGATGCCACGCCAGAGGCCGTCAACGGCGTCGTCCACGTAGGTAAAGTCCAGTAGCTTTTCCGCGCCGTACACGGTGATCGGCTCGCCGCGCTCGATGGCGCGGGCGAAGATCCACAAGACGCGGTCCAAGCGGTGCAGATCGTTGTCGTACCGGCCATAGACGTTGCTGAACCGGAAGACGAGATACGGCAGCCCGTAGCAGCCCCGGTAGGCGGCGGCCAGCGCTTCGCTGGCGAGCTTGGCCGCCGCATAGGGGCTGGGCGAGGCGCCGAACTCGGCGGCCGACTCCGGCACCGGGCCGCCATCTCGGGGCTGCTGGCCGTAGACCTCGCGCGAACTGGCGAGGACGATGGGTGTGCCGGTGATACGGGCTAGCTCTAGCGCATTGGTCACCATCAGATGATTTTCGAGCGCGCCGAGGGGCCGCTCGACCAGCGCGTGGACCTTGGCGTGAGCGGCGAGATGAACGATTACGTCGCAGGGGGGAAGTGCCACCTTGCCGAGGCGCCATCCTTGGACGGGTTGCGTTACGGCGAGGTCCATCAGGATTGTCTCGAAGCGGTCGGTCCAGGTATTGGGGCGCCGGTCTATGCCCACGACCTCGTGGCCGTTGGCGAGACAGTGCAGGGCGAGATTGGTGCCGATCTGCCCGCTCGATCCAGTGATGAGAAGACGCATCAGCAGGAACCTCCCATTTGAGACGGCATCCGCACACGCAGCCTAGATTCCCGCTCACCTGGGGGCCGTCCTCACCCCCCGGCCCCCTCTCCATCGCGGAGCGATAGAGAGGGGGAGCAGACCTAACCCCCGGCCCCTTCCCTGTAGGGAAGGGGAGTCTTAGTTCCCGCCAACCTGTGGGCAGCCCTCACCCTGACCGGCCCGCTCCCAGAGAGAGGGGTTGGATTCCCGCTTGCGGAGACTTTTGCATAACCTCCAGATGGAGTGCGAGCGGGTAGCCCTCACCCCGGCCCTCTCCCAGGGGGAGAGGGGGGGTGGATTCCCGCTTTCGCGGGAATGACGAGTTATGCAAAGGTCTCCTTTCGCGGGAATGAGGGTGAAATGGTAACGGCGGCTCGTTGCTTTCCAGGACGTTGCGGATGCCGTCGCAGTTAGCGGGCGGCGGCGCCGGCCTGGGACACGCTCTAGCGTAGCACTATCGTCAGCACGATGAGGACGGTCAGGAGCAGGGCGGAGACGAGACCGATCCGTTTCAAGTCTCCGGGCAGATAGTGGAGATTAGCGGCCGCCAAGTCGAGCGGCGACACACGGGGGCGCGCGAGGGCACGCCGGCGTGGTGCGCGGGGGGGTGCAACCGGGGTCGGCCGGGGCAGCGGTTGTGGCGCCTCAGTGCCTTCTCCGGCAGCCATCGGCGCCACGGCTACCGGCTGGCTTGCCGACCGGGCGGCTTTTTGCTGGCGAGTGGCGCGCCGCTTGGGTTTGCGCTGGCGGCCGCCGCGGTGCATTTTCTTTGGTCTGCGCGGCACGGTTCACCCCCTCTGGCAAGACTGGTTGATTCTAGCGCAGATGGCGGACGAGTGGTGGCGGCTACAAGGGTGGTTTTTTGTCTGCATCGGGGTTTTCAGGATGTAGGGATGAGCAGGATGGGACTCACCCCTCGCTCCAGGGCGGACCTACCCCCTGGCCCTCTCCCTAAAGGGAAGGGGGATGGCGGCCCGTGCCCGCGGGGAGAGGGACAGCGGCGGGGGATGGGTGTATGGTCAGCCCCGCTGGGTCGGGGAACGGTCGAGGGCCGCGGGGGCTGTTTCACGTGAAACACCGGGCGGTTGATCGTTGCCGGGCACCGCGACGTTTCACGTGAAACAGCGCTCACTCCACCGGTGAGGTAGCCGGAGTAGCGGACGGCCTACCCCGGCTTCACCAGACCGAGCACAAACTCCTCGTGCATGCGTAACTCGATCCCCTTCATTGCGGAGTTGCCCCAGCGGGCCGGCATCATCCGTCTATCCCGGTCAAGCACACGTTTGCCGATGCCGACAACATCGAATCCGAGCTGGGTGCTGATCTCGGCGAGGTGCTCCTGCGTTTGCACGCGGATACCACGCATCGTAGATGGCCCGACGACAATGCCGGCAGCCGCCCCGGCCCGCAGCACGCGCAACATCTCGGCTAGGGCAGCGCGCATCTCAACGAGATACTTCTGCAGGACCCGCGCCTTCCGCCGGTCACGCTGCGCCACTTCCGACACACACCGCGCCGCTGTGGTCGGCAAGTCGTCGGCGATGACGCCGCGGCTGTTGTCGGCCCCGATGTAGGTAGCGCGCAGCGCCGAAAGCTCACTGATCGGCTCACCAAACCAGACCAACGAGAACTTATGGGCGCGCATATAGTCAATGGCGTTGGCATAGGGCGGCGAGGTAATCACCAGATCAACCGACTCATCGGCAAGGGGCAGTTGGCGGGCATCGGCATGGTGGAGCGCAACCGGCAAGGCATCGGCTGGGAGCGCCAGCAACGCGGCAAGGCTCTTCCGCAGTCGAATTGTGAACTGGGCGATGGCGCTACGCGGCTGTTTGGCGTGTGCGCGATGCGGCCGCGTGTGCGCGAGGTCACGTGCGAGTGAAATCCCGCCACTCTTGGTGATGATTGTGGAGGAGAGCACAACCTCCAGCAACTCCCGGACAGCCGGGTTTGTCTCGCGTTCGATCTGCAAGAGCAACGCTACAAGCTCACGTTGGGTATCCGGAGTGAACCAGTAGTCGAGGAAGTCCCGTGTTGCCGCATCAAAACGCCGGGCCAACTCCGTTGTGAGCCGGGCCGGGTCCCGCTCCAGTAGAGCCGCCGCGTGCGTCGCGCAAGCGTGACCCGCATGCCGAGCATGATCCAGGTCAACGGGCCAGGTCTTGACGCGGCACAGGCGGACGGCGAGGGGGTCAATGTCTACGCCAACCGCACGGCGACCCAGCAGCATGGCCTCCAACACTGCCGTACCCGATCCCATCAACGGGTCCAGCACGGTATCGCCAGGGTGCGTCAACTGCTCGATGAACGTGCGGGGCAGCTGGGGAGGGAACTTTGCGGCAAAGGCATGTAAGGCGTGGGTGCTGTACGTACTGCTCTGCTCGTGAAAGTCGAGATCGCCGCTCAGGATCGCTTGGAGCCGCTGCCGCTCGATCCCCATCTCCTGCCAACCTGGCTCGGTCGTCAGCCCTCACCCCGGCCCTCTCCCACGGGTTGAGGGGGTTGGATTCCCGCTTGCGCGGGAATAACCGAGCACTACCAGTAGCGCGACTTCAGTGGGCTTCGAGCCAGGAGATGACCGCGGTGATATCGTGCTCGCGCGTCGAGGCGCCGGCGGCGAGGCCGACTGTTTCTACGCCGTCGAACCATGCTTCGTCAAGCTCGTCCGCCGTGACGATGTGGCGCGTGGGGCAGACCTCGGAGCACACCCGAACCAATTGGTGCGTATTGGAGCTATCCCGCCCACCAACGACCACCATCATATCCACGGTGCGCGCCAACTCCACTGCCTCACCCTGGGCACGCTGAGTCCATCCGCAGATGCGGCCGCGGTCGTCGAATACGTCTGCCTTGGTCTCCAGGACCTTGCACAACTCCACGTAGTCGGCGGTGAGCATGGTCGTCTGCGCGATGGAGGCGAGCTTGGGGTAGTGGCCTAGCTCGGCTGCCTCTGCGACCGATTCGATGATGAGGCCGTGCTCTGTGTGGGCCACGGTGGCCCGGGCTTCGGGATGGTCGCGGTGCCCGAAGACAACCACCTGATACCCCTCGTCCTCAAGCTGCTTGGCGATCTTTTGCACCACGGTCACGATGGGGCAGGTCGCATCGAGGACGTTGAGACCGAGACTCTGGGCACGCGCAAATGCCGCGGGGCTTTCGCCGTGCGCGCGCATCAGGACCGTGCGGCCGGCCAGTGGCGCCGTCTCTGTTGCCGGGAGGTCATCATCCATGAGGGAGACCGGCAGGGAGCGCACGCCCATCGTCTCCAGTTCCTGCATGGCCGGCGTGTTATGGATCAGCTTGCCCGATATGAAGACCTCCTCGTCCGAACCGTTCTCGGAGGACTCTACGGCGAGCTTCCACGCCCGCTTGACTCCGCCACAAAAGCCGACAAACCGTTCTCCGCGAACTACGCGCATCGTATTCCTTCCAATTGAGCCTCAGTCCCGCAGAACCAAGCAGCCGGCACGCGCGACGGCATCGAGCGGACCGTTGCTGTCCCTATTGTAGTCGAAGCGACTTCACCTCTACCAGACCGCCGCCGTGAGGCCGCTGCTCTGGCCCCCCTGCCCCCCTATGGTCCCCCCGCTGTGCGGGGGGACGGAGGTGGTTCCGAGTGGCTCTGCTCATTTGTCGTTCAGATAGCGTTGGAAAGTGAGGGTCAGCTCGACGGGATCGGGGAGGAAGTAGGTGCTGGGAGCGTTCTCCAGCGTGATTCGCACGTGCAGGAGTGCTGGTCCTGGTTCGCGCCGCGCCGCAGCCAGCGCTGCCTGTAATGCCGGCTCGGTAGCAACGCTCCAGGTGCTGGCGAAGCCGCAGGAGCGGGCCGCCGCGCAGAAATCCACGGCCGCTGCCGCCGTGGGCTGGTCGCCGGTGGCGGCATAGACGCCATTATCCAAGACGATCAACAGCAGTTGGCGGGGGCGGAGCAGCCCAATGGTGGCGAGCGTAGACATGCCCATCAACATGCCGCCATCGCCCTCGATCACCACCACCTTCTCGTACACGCTTGTTTCCAGGCCGAGGCAGAGTCCCAGCCCGATAGCCGGCGGCAGCCCCATGGAGTCCAGGACGTACAGATGGTTGTCTGCCCGCCCGACGAGCAACATCTCGCGGACCATCGTGCCGACGGCGACGACGAACGGCTCCGTCGGATAGGCGGCCGCGGTGGCGCGTAGCGCCGCAAGCCGCGTGAGCTGCGCTGCCGGCGTGGTCGTCGTCATGCGTGTCCTTGTCCTCGCCCGGTCACCTGCTTGGAATCGTATCTTACTGCTCCTACTGCCCGGCCATCAGGTTGCACAGCACGGCGACCGGTCTGTGCGTCGTTTGCATATACTGGTGCGCCAGTATCACCGTTGGCGTCCACTCCTCCAGCGGGATGCGGGCGTCCAGCTTAAAGTAGCGGATGCCGGCCGCGTCCAGGATCGGCTCCACCCGCTCGCAGAACGTATGGATCATCGAGTTGTATTCACCCAGGCCACCGCGCTGCGAGACCAGTAGGAAGATCGGGATGTGGTACGCCTGCGGGAAGGTGGTGAGCGCCGTCAGTGCATTGCCGAGGCCGTTGTCCTGAATGACGAGGACCGGTTTGCGTCCGGCCAATGCCAGGCCCGAGGCGATGCCGATGCCCTCTTCCTCCCGTGTGAGGGGGTGGACCGCAGTGCCCAGCTCGTCCAGGCCGGCCAGAATATCCTTGAGCGTACTACTGGGGAGGTGGAATACATAGTCCGGAGCGATCTCTCGGAGGCCGGCGAGCAACGCCGCACTGCGCGTTTCCGGACTTGCCATGTGTCTATGCTCCTCTCGCCCCTGGCGGTGCTGCGCGTCCCTCCGCATCGTCCCTATCAAAACGCTGCCACAACCGTTATAGGGTAGACTGTATTGCTGTACCTGTATAGTACCCGCTGGACCGAGGAGGCCGCCGGATCACCATGCTTCTTACGATACGTACTTTGCCGCGTCTGCGCCGGGTCACCAAGTCGTTGGTGCTGGCGCTCTGTGCGATCGGTCTGACGGCAGCGGCCGTGGTGGCCGCACCACCGCGCCAAGCTGTGTCCGATGAAGCTATTCCCGGCGGCTGGCACTATCGCCAGGCCTCCGGCACGGCTGATGGTCGCGGGTTTGATCTGCGCGACCTCCCATTCACGCCGGTGGGTCCAGTGCCGTTCTGGACACACGCCGAGAGAATGGGTGGCGTAGAGGTGCTCGGCTACCCGGCCAGTCGCGCCTTCATCGGACGCGACGGCTGTGTGTACCAGGTCCTACAGCGCGTCACCTTGCAAGCCTGCCGGGGACACGGCATCCGCTTCGCCAACACGTTCCAGATTCTGGAAGAGGCCGTCCAGGATGCCTTCCTCGCGTCGGCCCGGCAGATTCCCAGAGGGCGTGCGGACGGCTCCCGCTCGTTCGACGAGGCGGTCGCTATTCGCTTGGGTTGGCTATGGGATGATGCCATCCGGGCGGCGTTCTACAATCCGCCCCTCGGAGTGGGGCCGGCGGATCCTTGGACGGCTAACGATGCGATCAACCTCTATGGTCTGCCGATGTCCATACCGGAGGACTACGGCCCGTTCGTTTCCCAGCGGTTCCAGCGGATCGCCTTCCAGCGCTGGAAAGTGGACCACCCGGCCGGCATCTTCGCCGCGGGCAGTGTGGTGCCGGTGCTCGGCGGCGATCTATTGAAGGAGACGGGGGTACTCAGCGGCGTGGTGACGACGCCGCACGGTGCCGGTGCCTCGCTGATCGCGGCCTTGCCGTCCGTACCGAGCTTCCCACCCGTCCCCGGCAAAGCGCCGCCGCCGCTGCCGCCACCGCCTGTGAGGCAGATTCCTACTCCGGAACCGCGTCCCGTCGCGCCGCCGGCACCGGTCGCTACCCAAGCGCCGCGGGCCACGGCGGTGCCAATCCCACCAACGGCCACGCCCATACCGCCGACGGCGACACCCGTGCCGCCTACCGCTACACCACGGCCCCTGCGGCCTTTGCCGGCGGGCCGGGCCTTCCGGTTGGAGTATGGCTTCCAGGCCCATCTGCTCGATACCCGATTTGGCCGGCGCGCGAACGCCATTCGGCTGACGCAAGAGGCCGGCTTTACCTGGATCAAGCAGCAGGTGGTCTGGAGCCAGATCGAGAAACAGCCCGGCATCTACGACCCACAGGAGATGAGCTACCTGGACGGCTCGGTCAACGACGCCTCTGCGGCCGGTCTCAAGGTGCTGTTGAGCATTGTGAAGTCTCCCGACTTCTATGCCGTGCCCGGTGGTCATTCGCCGGCCGACCCGACGAAGCTCGGCGACTTCTTCCGGTTCCTCGCCAGCCGCTACCGGGGTAAGGTGCAGGCGTTCGAGACCTGGAACGAGCAGAACTTGGCCGGCGAGTGGGGTCAAGGACGGCTGTGTGGCAACTTCCCGGCCGAGTTCCTGGCGCTGCAGAAAGCCGCCTACGAGGGCGTGAAGGCCGGCAATCCCCAGGCTGTGGTGGTGTTCCCGGCACTGACACCGACAGGACACGGCGACTGCAATGCGGCGCTCGACGACGTGGTGTACCTGGATCGGCTCTACCGAGACACCGGTGGGCAGATCAAGAACTACTTCGATGTGATGGGTGCGCATCCGTCCGGCTACAACAGCCCACCGGGTGACGGGGTTGGTCGGTCAACGGCGCCCGGTGCCGGCTTCCGCAACCACGACAGCTTCTTCTTCCTGCGGTTCACGCAGCTACGGGAAGTGATGCTGAAGTACGGGGACGACAAGCCGATGTGGTTTACGGAGTTCGGCTGGAGTGTGTGTGATCCCAACAACCGCGTACCACACTATGAGTACTGCGGTGACAATAGCGAGGAGGAGCGGGCAAGGTACTTCGACCAGGCCTTCCGGATGTTGTGGGAGCAGTATCCCTACGTGCAAGTGGCCATCGTGTGGAATCTCAACTTCCGCGACATTGTGCCCGCGACCGACGAGAAGTACGGCTTCGGCTTGGTCAATAATGATGGCAGCACGACCCCGGCCTACGAAGTGCTCAAGGCTCACCCCAAGTAGGCGTGGGACCTGACAACGCAGAAGGAGGTCTGCGGCCGCCGCTGGCTGCCAGCGGCGGCTGCCCCATTACGTCATCATGCTACGTTTGCGTTTAGCTCTCACGACACTGTTAGTCGGCGCTCTGCTCGCCGGTTGCGATCTCGGGGCGGCACCGCCGCCGGCCGATACGGCAGTCGCACCGGCACCGGCCGCCGCAACGGTCCCGGCGCCGCAACCGACGGAACCGCCGCCGCCCACGGTGCCGCCGCTGCCGACGGTGGCGTTGAAATCGAGCGGCACGGATGCCGCCACACCCTCCACACCCGCACCCACGCAACCTCCCGCCACGGTACCGCCGGCAGCGACCGCGCCACCGCCGCCGGCTACGCCCGTATCGCCGCCTACCGCTACGCCACGACCCGTGCGACCCTTGCCGGCGGGCCGGACCTTCCGGTTGGAGTACGGCTTCCAGGCTCACCTACTCGATACTCGCTTTGACCGGCGCGCGAACTCCATTCGGCTGACGCAGGAGGCCGGCTTCACCTGGATCAAACAGCAGGTCCGCTGGAGCCAGGTCGAAAAGGAAGCGGGCGTCTACGATCCGCAGGAGATGAGCTACTTGGACGGCTCAGTCAACGACGCCGCGGCGGCGGGGCTGAAGGTGCTGCTTAGTATCGTCAGCTCTCCCGACTTCTACGCGGTGCCCGGTGGTCATTCGCCGGCCGATCCGACGAAGCTCGGCGACTTCTTCCGGTTCCTCGCCAGTCGCTACCAGGGCAAGGTGCAGGCGTTCGAGACCTGGAACGAGCAGAACTTGGCCGGCGAGTGGGGTCAAGGACGGCTGTGTGGCAACTTCCCGGCCGAGTTCCTGGCGCTGCAGAAAGCCGCCTACGAGGGCGTGAAGGCCGGCAATCCCCAGGCTGTGGTGGTGTTCCCGGCACTGACACCGACAGGACACGGCGACTGCAATGCGGCGCTCGACGACGTGGTGTACCTGGATCGGCTCTACCGAGACACCGGTGGGCAGATCAAGAACTACTTCGATGTGATGGGCGCGCACCCGTCGGGCTATAACAGCCCGCCCGGTGACGGGGTTGGTCGGTCAACGGCGCCTGGCTCCGGTTTCCGCAACCACGACAGCTTCTTCTTCCTGCGGTTCACGCAGCTACGGGAAGTGATGCTGAAGCACGGGGATGACAAGCCGATGTGGTTTACGGAGTTCGGCTGGAGCGTGTGCGACCCGAACAACAGGGTGCCGCACTACGAGTACTGCGGCGACAACAGCGAAGAAGAGCGGGCCGCGTACTTTGACCAGGCTTTTCAGATGCTCTGGGAGCAGTACCCCTACGTGCAGGTGGCGATCGTGTGGAATCTCAACTTCCGCGACATTGTGCCCTCGACGGACGAGAAGTACGGCTTCGGCTTGGTCAATAATGATGGCAGCACGACGCCGGCCTACGAAGTGCTGAAGGCGCATCCCAAGTAAGGCTGGAGGGCTATGCCTCAGGCCTCACCCACTGATGGGCCAAAGCCGCACGGATAGTGCCAGGTGTGGTGCGGTTTTGGCCCATCACCCGGCCCCCACTCCGCCATGTGGAGAGGGGGAGTACGGTGGAGGCGACCGGGGATGAGGTCGAGGGGCTTATAGCGGCTACGGGAAAGGCGGGCGGCTATTCCAGCCAGCCGTTGCGAAAGGCGACGGCGATGGCCTGCGACGTAGAACGCACGCCGAGCTTGGCGTGGACCAGTCGCAGATGGTTATGCACAGTCCCAACACTCACGCCCCACTCCGCGGCGATTTGGGCGCGGGTAAGGCCATCAGCCAACCGTTCGAGTGCTTGCAATTCGCGTGGGCTTAACGGATTGGGACGATCACCCATGATGTTCTCCTCCTCGTAGTGGGCTGCGTCCACTATTCTATATCGAATGAGTGCAATTGTGCCACTCTTCAGCCATTTCCCCGGTCATTTCCGTGGATGCCGGGCTGGGGGGGCAGGCGCTACGCAGGCGGAGCGTAGGCCAGACTACCGAACCGGTCGGGCCGAACCGGCTATGATGAGATGGGCAGGGCTAGTGCTTGGCCGGCGTCGGTACGAGCACTCCATGGCCGCACTGACGCGAGGAGGAAGCTGTGAACCGTAGACAATTTGGTGAGACGACCACGCGCTTGCTGGCGCTGGCCGGTGCATTCGCGCTGGCCGCCTGCGGGGCTGACGAGGTTGGCGGGCCGCCGGCGACGAGCGGCGGGACCGTTTCGGAGAGCACGAATGCGCCGGCCAGCGCTGCCCCGACAGCGACCGTAGCTCAGCCGACGACGGAGCCGCTGGGACTGGCCGATTTCGATCCCAGCGAGATCCTCACGGTCCTGCCGCGCGACGCCATCCCGGCGATCTTCGATCCGGAATTTATGACGGTTGACGAGATTCAGCAGCGCCAGAGTCTTGAGGACGAGGAGCCGGTGCTGGGCTTCGAGCACAATGGCGAAGCACACGCCTACTCCGTCCTGCAGCTGGACCGCCACGAGATCGTCAACGACGTCGTGGGCGGCCGGGCCATCGCGGCGACGTGGTGACCGCTCTGCTACACGGGCATCGTGTATGCCCGCGAGATCAAGGGCGACCGCTACGAGTTCGGCGTTTCCGGAAAGCTGTTCCGCAACGTCCTGATTATGTATGACCGGCAGACCAAGTCGCTCTGGAGCCAATTGCTCGGTGCCGCGGTTGACGGTCCGCTGAAGGGCACCAGGCTGGAAATGCTGGCTGCCAGCTTCACCACGTGGGGCGTGTGGCGGCGCGAGCATCCCGATGGGCTGGTGCTCAAGAAGCTGGAGCCGAGCCGCGTGACGTATGGCGGCTACTGGCAGTCGAACGATGCGGGCATCTTAGGCGAAAAGTACCAAGACGAGCGGCTCAAGACCAAGCAGTTCGTGCTCGGCGTGCGGATCAACGGCCAGCCCAAGGCGTACCCGTACCTGCGCCTCAGCGAGGAGCCGGTCGTGAACGAGACGTTTGCCGAGACGCCGCTCGTGGTGGTGTTCGATGATCGGTCGGCCAGCGGAGCGATCTTTACGCGCGAAGTGGCGGGCAAGACGCTGACTTTCAAGCTGGCCGAGAAAACCGAGACGGCGCCGCTGATTACCGATGAGGAGACGGGTACGAAGTGGCACGGCCTCTCCGGTGTGGCGCTTGAAGGTCAACTGGCCGGCCAGCGGCTCACGGCGATCCCGGCGACGCCCTCCTTCTGGTTTGGCTGGAAGGACCATTTCCCCAATACAGTGGTCCACGGGGAATAGGTCCTCGAGGAAGGCTTCTTTAGCCGCAGAGAACACAGAGTAAGGGTATCCCGCGGTGGCGTGGCGTACCGCCTCCCCGTACCGCCCCCCTACGGCTTACCCCGTACCTGCCTCAGTCAGCAGGGGGAGCGGGAGTGGTAATCGGGTACACTCGACCTACCGACAGGACCACGCGCGTTGGAGGTCAGTGTATGCCCCCGTATGATGTTGTCACGTTCGGTGAGGCGCTGCTGCGGCTGACGCCGCCGAACTTCCAGCGGATCGAACAAACCACCATCTTCCACGGGAGCATCGGTGGCGCCGAGTTGAACACCGCCGTCGGTCTGGCGCGGCTGGGGATGCGCGTGACTTGGGTGTCCCGTCTGCCGCGCAACCCGCTGGGGCGGCTGATTGTCAACGGTGCCAGGGAGCACGGCGTAGACGTTTCCCACGTGGTCTGGTCCGATACGGACCGGGCGGGGGTGTATTTTCTGGAGGAAGGCGCGGCCCCGCGGCCGTCGTCGGTGCTCTACGACCGTGCGGATTCGGCGTGCGCGCGGCTCCGGCCGGGAGAACTGGATTGGGATGCGATTCTGGCTGGCGCGCGGGTGTTCCAGGTCACGGGGATCACGCCGGCGTTGAGCAATGGTTGCCGGCAGGCCACGTTCGAGGGTATCGAGGCGGCCAAGGCTGCCGGTGCGCTGGTCAGCTTTGATCCCAATTTTCGCAGCAAGCTCTGGAGCACCGCGGAAGCCAAGCAAGTCTATCTGGCGATTGCCCCGCAGCTCGATATTCTGTTCTGCTCGCATGAAGGGCTGCGGGACTTCTACGACATCGCGGCCGATGACGCGATTGGCGCGGCGCAGCAGGCGCGGGAGCGCTTTGGCCTGCAAGCGGTGGTGATGACGACGCGTGAAGCGCGCGGCGTGCATGACAACACGGTGGGCAGCATTGTCGTCGCCGACCGGGTGTATCGAGATCGGGAGCGCGAAGTCGAGGTGGTCGAGCGGCTGGGCGCCGGTGATGCGTATGCGGCCGGGTTGCTGTTCGGGCTACTCACCGGCGACTGGGAGAAGGCGGTGGCCTATGGCGGCGCAGCCGGTGCCCTGAAGCACTCGATTCCCGGCGACTTCCCCCTGCTCACCGAGGAAGAAATCCGCCAGGAAATCGAGGCACCCTCCGTCCGCATCAGCCGTTAGGCCGGGTGATTAGTCGAGCCGGAAAAAGGTGCCGGCGATGTAGCGCACTAGCTCGCGCTCATGCACCGGCTCGTCGCCATCCTTGGTCGTGAACCAGTAGGCTGTGAACAGCCGGCCATCCGGCAACTCGGTGACAACCGGATACCCCAGGTCCCAGCAGTATGCGCCATCGCGGACGACGAACTCCTCGCTCCACGTCTCGCCCAGATCGTCGCTGACCACTCCCAGAATGCCGCGGCCTCCGCGCGCCGGATAATCGCGGCGGGCAAACAGGACCAGAATGCGCCCGTCGCGGAGCAGCAAGCCGCGCGGCGAGCGGTACCGAGGACCGCTGTCGTCCCCGGGTGCCCGGTCCGGGAGTGGGCCGGTCAGGGGCAGGTTGTACGTGGCGGGGCTGACAATGGCACGGGGCGCGGACCAACTCATGCCGTCGTCCTCGGAGAAGGCGACGTGGGGGTAGTTCTCGGGGAGCCGGTGCATGAGGCATAAGAGTCGGGCGTCGGGCAGCCGGTGTACCCCGAGATAGCTGTAGCCGTAGTACATATCGGGCGTGCGGGCTGCGCGAGCAATCTCGCTGACGTACTGCCACGAGAGGCCGTGATCGTAGCTGGCATAGAAACAGGCGACGTTGCGCCGATAGGTAGCGCCCACCATGCCGAGCACGCCGTTGTCGAACTGCACGTGACCGAGGTTTACGCAGAGGAATCCGCCCTCGGGTGCCCAGGATGGCCCCTCGATCAGCGTGGCGTGGCGCTCCCAGGTGCGGCCGCGGTCCCGGCTGCGGAGGGAAAAGGATGGGGGATGCTCGCGGCGGCCCAAGTGGAAGTTGATGCCCGGTGGGAGCCGGGGGTCGTTCCGCAGGTCGCGGCCACCAAAGGGGAACCGTAGATACTCGCCGTGGCAGAAGTGGATGATGGAGTCCGGCTGCGTGAGGTCAATCTGTTCCCGTTGCTCGGGTGCGCGCGGCCGCAGCCAGTCCAGTATCTCGTTATCGGAGCGGTCGTTGTGCCAGATCCAGGAGCGCTCGTTGTTGGGCCAGGTCCGGCCGTAGTCGAAGGAGCGACTGAGCAGCGCGCCGCCCGCGCGGGCGCCGCGCTCGGCGATCGGGTGGCAGTGGCGGTACGGCCCGGGCTTGCCGGGCGGGAGCGGGGCCTTGTAGTCCACCGGCCCGGCCAGGTAGGCGACGGCCAGCTCGCCATCGCCGAAGTTCCAGAGGCCGCCGCGGTTGGGCGCATACAGGTAGAGGTGGTCGTCGTAGTGGACACGGAGGTGCTCCACGTCATGCACCGCGACCTTTCGTGTGCCGAGCTTTCTCCTCGATGGGTATTTTGCCATCGTGCGCTCCTTTCCCTGTGGGTGGTGGTCGGTAACGAGCGGAGAAGAGTTGTTAGCCGGACACGGAATGCACTCATCGCTTGCGGAGCAGGGCCGGGGGGCCGCCGCCGATGGGACTTTTCACGCCAAGCGTTCGCCGAGCAGATCGCTGAGGCCCGCGACGGCGCGCTGGGAGGCCTCCAACAGCATGGCACTGTCCAGGCCATAGGTCATGAACGTGGCGCCGCGGTCTGCCCACTTGCGGGCGGCCTCGGCACTGCCGACATGGGGGCCGCCCGCAATGCCGTTCTGCCGACAGGCGGTCAGCGTCCGCTCGATAGCCTGCTCCAGATCGGGGTGGTCCATCTGGCCGGGGACGCCCATGGTGGCCGACAGATCGCCGGGGCCGACCAAGATGGCGTCCAGACCGGGCACGGACGCGATCCCCTCGATGTTCTCGATGCCTTGGGCGCTCTCCACCTTGACGGCCACCAGTACCTCGCGGTTCTGGGCCTCGATCCAGGAAGGCGCGTCGGGATGCTCGAAACCGGTGTGGGTACCCACAGTTATCAGACCGCGCGTGCCAACGGGCGCGTAGCGGCAGGCGTTGACGACCAACTCGGTCTCCGCGCGGGTGCTGACGTGGGGGGCGATGACGCCCATGGCGCCGTTGTCGAGGGTCCGCGAGATCAGGAAATCGGCGATGCCGCTCGGCCCGGCAATGGGCACCGTGCCGGCGAGCTTGGCGGCGGTGCAGATCGGGTCCACGTCACTCATCGTGAGACTGGAGTGTTCCATATCGAAGTAGAGAAAGCTGAACCCGGCTTGGCCGGTGATCTGTGCCAGCGCCGGACCAGGAAAGGTGACACTGAGCACCCCGACACAAACCCGGCCTGAGCGGAGGGCGCGGGTGACCGGGTTGACCCAGGGGCTGATCGGTTGGCGCTGCGAGGATTGGCTCATCGGATGCTCCTTTCCGCAGCCTGGTAAGCCAGCCGGCCGGCGTTAGGCTAGATCGCTCAGCCGGTAGTACTGGGTGGGCGTGCAGAATAGTGCGCGGGGATTGGTACGTGCGAGGGCACCGAATGTCGTTTGACGGAGCGCGCTACCGTCGTTGGTGAAACCCATCAACCGGGCGGTGGCCTCGGACCGGAAGGTGAGAGTTGTGCCCTGCGCGTCCTCGGCGACGAAAAGGGGCGTGTCCGCAGCGAGCGCGGGCGGGGCCCGCTCGGCATCTCTCGCGGTGACGTCCCCGCGGAAGGGTGCGATCCGCGACTCTGCCGTGCCAACGTTCTCGAGGAAGCCGAGCAGCGCGGCGTGCAATTCGCGGGCAACGGTGGGATGCTCGGCAAGCACGTTGCGCTCTTGCGCCGGGTCGTAGCCCAGGCGATATAGCTCGGAGGGGTGGCCGCGGGGGCCGGCAATGAACGCCCACTCCTCGGTCGTGACCGTCAGAGCCTCGACCAGCCGGGTGGCGTCCGTGTCGGTCGCAGCGGCCCCGTCGAAGGTGGCGACTTGGGTGGCCTGCCCCCGTTGACCGGACAGCAACGCGATCGGGTAGCGCCCACTGAAGGCGTGTGTGCGGACGCGATCCGTTTCGCCGCGAATGAGCGGCCAGAGAGAGCGGCCCTCCACGTCCGGGGGCGGTGGTACGTCCAGGAACTCCAGGATGGTGGACAGTAGGTCTACGTGCTGGGTGAGGCCGGCGATCCGTTTGCCGGCGCCGAGGCCTTGCGGGTGCCGGATCATCAGGGGGATGCGGATGCTCGGCTCGTAGAGCCGGCCCAACGTGCCACCCGGCTTGCCCTGCAAGTCGTGGTCGCCAAAGAGGTGGCCGTGGTCGGTGAGGTGGATGACCAGGGTATTGTCCGAAAGTCCGAGGACATCCAGCTTGTCCAGCAGGTGTCCCACCCAGCGGTCGGACAGCGTGACCAGCGCGGCGTACAGGGCGCGGACGTGGTTGTGCTCATCCGGGGACAGGTAGTCCGGGCGCCCATATTGGGGGTAGATCACTTGGTCGCCTGAGAAGGAAGGATCGGCGTAACGAGCCACGTCGAACGCGGGAGCATCAAACGGCTCGTGGGGGTCCCACATATCTACGTAGAGCACAAATCCGGGTGGTCCGCCAGGCTGGCCCCGTCGGTGGTTGCGCTCCAGCCAATCGGTCGCCGCGGAGATGGTGCGGGCGCACATCCAGTCTCGCTCGTAGACGCGGCCGGCGGTGTTGCGGAGGTAGAGTTGGGTGGCTGCCGGGCCTTGGAAGCTGGATTGTCGCAGCTTGTAGGGGGCGGCGGGCAACGGGATGTCTACGGCGTCTACGTTGTAGCGGTCGGCGTGCTGGCCGCGAATCCACTCCCAACCGGCAAAGCCACGGGTGAAGTTGTAGTCGTCGTGGCCCAAGGCCGGCGTATCGAAGAGCAGCACCGGCAGGTAGCCGGCGCCACTGACCAACTCGGACAACACCACGTCATCCGGCTCCAACGGCTGCCAGGGCCGGTGGGGAAAGCTGTAGCGGCCGGTGAAGATGTCGGTACGACAAGGAATGGTCGGGTAGGACGAGACGTAGAAGCGGTCGAACAGCGCGGATTGCGTGGCCAGGCGGTCCAGGTGGGGGGTGTGAATAAATGGCTCGTCGGCCGCGCGGCCCAGCCGGGTCCATGGCGCCGGATCGCCATACGCAGCAACGTGATCGCGCCGCAGGCTGTCATTCATCAGGATGATGACGTTCATGCTCGGAGGCCTCCGCTGGGGAGATGGGCCAGTGGAACGGCTCTGCGTATCTCTGCGTATGGTTCGGGATGAAGCTACCGGCTCGCAGCCGGCGGTATTCTAGCGTAACGCACGCAATCATCGCGGTCAAAGCCGTCGCAGGGTGGAGACGTGGCGTACTATGCCCTGCAAACGTTGGTTATGCATGTTGCTAGTGCTTGCATGTCCTTGACACCCTGACCTGCCCACCGTATGCTGAGGCCCCTGCCCCTGCCGTCAGGGGGTACATGGCAGGGGCGGAAGCGCCTGAAGCTCGCCGGGCGCGGTGTCACTGGGCGAGCGCATGAGCCGCTCCCCATGGGGAGCGCGGGGTGAGAGGTAGAGGCCAATGGCAAGCGTGATCCGCCGACGGTATCTAGGGGGCGCGGCGGCTACATTGGGCGGTCTGCTGGCTGCTGCCTGTGGTGAGATCGAGGTTCGTTACGTGCAGGGACCGGCGGGGCCGGCGGGGCCGGCGGGCGCTCAGGGTGAGCGGGGCGCGACCGGAGCCGCGGGCGCCAAGGGGGCGGCCGGGGCAGCGGGGCAAACGCAGACTATCGTGCAGGAGAAGGTGGTTACGGTCGAAAAGCCGGTGATCGTCGAGAAGGTAGTCACGGTTGACCGGCCGGTGGTCGTCGAGAAGACGGTCGAGGTGCCGGGTAAGACCATCGTACCCCAGAGGGTCTTCATCTGGACCAACTACTACAAGCCGGGCCGGGCGATGAATGAGATGACCCAGGCGCTGCAGCGGTTGAGCACGCAGTGGAATGAGGAAAACAACGACATCATCTTCCTCTTGCAGCCCATCGGCGGTCAAGGCTACGTCACGGAAAAGATCGTCAGCTCCTATGCCGCAGGGCTTCATCCCCACTTGCAGCAGGGGAACTACTGGAACTCCACGATCTACGGCGTGAATGGGATGAGTCCGAACCTGCAGGAGTTGTTCGTCTCGAAGGACAAAGAGTTCGCGGACTCGATCGAGGACTACTTCCCGCACGTCCAGGAGACGATGTATTGGCGAGACCAGCTATGGTCCATCCCCTTCAACCTGGATGCCGATCTTCCCTATACCAACCTCAACCACGTGCGGGAAGCGGGCTTGCAGCCGCTCGAGCTGGGCTACACCTGGGACGATCTGGTGGAGTACGGCAAGACGCTCCAGACGCTGCACGGCCCCGGCAAAGAGACGAACATCTGGGCCTTCGCCCATTTTGACAACTGGGTGAACTTCCTCAATCTGCTCAAGCAAGCCGGTGGTGAACTGTACAACGAAGACATGACCAAGGTTGTCCTCAACAGCTCGGAAGGGGTGGAGGCGTTGCAGTTCCTTTCCGATCTGGTCCACAAGCACCAGCTCCACCGGCCCCACGATGAGTGGTTCGAGGCGAACGGCAAGGACCGCCCGAGCTTCACGAATGGCCAGGTGACCATGTTCTACGAGACCAGCCACGTGCGGATCATTGCGCATGGGGAGGCGATTGGCGGCCTGGAGAACTTCTACATCTCACCCCCACCGTCGAAGAAGCAACCGTTCATCGGAACGTTCGGCACGGGTGTCCACATGCTGAAGAAGAACTCGGACGAGATGGAGGCGGCCTGGCAGGTACTGCGCTGGCTCACGTCCACCGGTCCGGCGGCGGTGTGGTGTTCCGCTGCCCTGTTCGTGCCGGCGCGCAGGTCCATCCTGACACACCCGCTGTGGGTGCAGCGGATGGAGCAGGTGCCGCAATACCTCCCGTTCCTGGAGGCCGTCAACTATGGGTTCCGCCCCTACCATCCCGTGTTCTTCCCCGAGCACTACAGTGTCCTGCGGGGGATCCTCGGCGACGTAACCAAGACGCCGAATGTGGCGTTCAAGACCAACCTCGACGAGGCGGCGCGTCAGATGAACGTGCTGCTCGACAGCTTCAACGCGACGGGGAAGATCTCGAAGGTACGCCCGTAGGCTACGCGGCGGGCGGTGGCTGGGTGGTGCGAGGCGGTGCATGATGGAGGGGCGACCGGCTGGCGCCGGTTGCCCCTCTACACTCTATAGGAGAGAGTATGGCTACGATGGTGATGGCGCTTCCGGCCGAGCGAACGCTGGCGGTCAATGGTGGCACGCCGGTGCGCGGCCCCGAAAACCCGCTGCCGATGCGGGCACCGCGGATTATTCATCCCGAGGCCTACGACCTGGTCAAAGAGGTGCTGGATAGCGGCTTCACGGCCGACTTCATCACCAAGTTCGAACGGGAATTCGCCGCTGCCAACGGTGTTGGATACGGCGTGGCCCAGTCGAACTGCACCTCGGTGATCCATGCGGTCGTGGGCGCGCTGGAACTCGGCCCCGGCGACGAGGTGATCGTCAGCCCGATTACAGATTACGGTTCTTTGGCCGGTGTAGTCATCCAGGGCGCTACGCCGGTGTTTCCCGACGTGGACCCCGACACCGGGTTGATTACGGCCGAGCACGTGGCCGAGGTGATTACGCCGCGGACCAAGGCGATCATCGCGGTGCATTTCTACGGTCAGGTGTGCGATATGGACCCCATCGTAGCCCTAGCCCGCCGGCATAACCTGGTGGTCATCGAGGATGTCTGCCAGGCGATTTTCGCCGAGTACAAGGGACGGAAGGCCGGCAGCCTGGGCGACGTGGGCTGCTTCACGTTCGACGGAGGCAAGCTACTGTGTGCCGAGCATGGGGGGATGGCTCTCTCCGACGACGCGGGGATCATCAGGGCGGTCGCCGAGTTCGGGATTGATCGCGGCTCCCGACCGGATCCGCCCAATGGGCGGGTGCATCTGCGGCCGGGTTACAACTTTCGCTGGGGCAATATGGAAGCGGCGGTGGCGCTGGCGCAGCTGAAGCTGCTCCCGGCGCAAAACCGGCGGCGCATTGCGCTGGCCGAGAAGCTCTCGGAGAAGATCGCAGGCATTGACGGCGTCCAACCGCCGTGCGTGCCACGACCGGGCGGGCACGTCTATTGGCTGTACCACATGCACTTCGAACTGGAGCGCTTTCGGGTGGGGATCGAGGACATCTCCAGGGCGCTCGCAGCGGAAGGACTGCCGACGATTACCGAGTCGGTGATGTACTATCTGGTGCCCTATAGCCACCACTTCCTGGCCAACCGGGAGGTGGACATCGCGCGGCTGACCAATGCGAGGACGCATCTGCAACGCACCGTCCGATGGGGTTTCCCGATCAAGTACACGGACCGGGACCTTGACGACATCGCCGAGATGATCGGCAAGGTGGTTGATGCCTACCACATTTGAGGGGCGATGGCGCTTCCGGCATGAGCATGGAATCGTCGTTCACGGTTGCGCCCGGCGAACGACAGCTCTTCCTGGACGATTATCATATTGCCTCGGATTGAGTGAGGAGGCGTATGCCAATTCAGACGGTGACGGGCGCTATTGCTCCCGAGGCACTCGGTACCACGCTGATGCATGAGCACACGTTGTGCGATCTGTGGGAGTGGGGTGGAGGGTATGAGTACAACGGCATCCTGGATGACGAAGAGCTGCAAGCGGAGGAGTTGGCACGGTACCGCGAGGCCGGCGGCACGGCGCTCGTGGATGTGACGACGATTGGGGCGGGACGGAACCCGGCCGGAATGCGTCGGCTGGCCGAGGCGACCGGCCTGCATCTGATTATGGGTTCCGGCTGGTACCGCGAACGGGTGTATTCGCGCGAGGTCTACGAGTTGAGTACCAACCGGCTTGCCGACCGCCTGATCGGAGAGTTTGCCGACGGTGCAGACGGGACGGGCGTGCGGCCGGGGATCATCGGTGAGCTGGGTACCGAGCGATTCCACATTTCGCCGGCCGAGGAACGGGTGTTTCGGGCCGGGGCGCGGGCGCAGCGGGAGATCGGCGCCGCGATCACGACCCACACGACGCATTTCGGTGATCTGGCGCTGGAGCAGGTTGAGCTACTCTTGGAAGAAGGGGTGCGTCCGGATCGAATCGTCATCGGCCACGTCGGGGAGCGGCGCGACGTGAGCTTGGAGTTGGCCATTGCCAAGGCCGGCGTCTACGTCCAGATAGACCATGTGGGGCGCAAGCCCAGATCCGGGGCGCAGCCGGAGCGCCAGCGCGCGCGAAACGTGGTGGCTATCGCGTGTGCCGGGCATCTCGACCAACTGCTGATTTCGATGGATATTTGCGGCAAACCCGCGCTGCACTGGAACGGGGGGCATGGGTACGACTATCTGCTGCGGACGTTTGTCCCGCTGCTCCAGGAAGAGGGCCTGACCGAGGCGGAGGTGCGGACGATCCTGGTAGACAATCCGCGCCGGGTGCTAACGTTCTGAAGAGGTGCGACGCTTCCTCAATCTAGTGTTTCAACATTGAAGGGATGAGCATCGTGGAGATTACTGATCTGCAACTGCACCCGGTGCATACCCGGCGCGAGACCGGTACGATCACGCCGCACGTCATCGTAACGCTGGACACACGAGAGAGGATCAGCGGACTAGGCGAGATGTCCGATCTCGGCCACTACTCGTTGCGGGATTTTCCACCGCTGTCGCGGCTGCGAGGGACACTGCTAGAGGTCCTTCGCGGCCGGGATCCCGCCGACATTACGGACCTTACTGCTCGGCTCGCACAGACATTCCCGGGTGGCCCCTTCCACAATGAAATCCGCTGCGGCGTAGAGCTCGCTTTGTGGGATGCCGTGGCGAGTAACGCACAGGTCCCGGTCTACCAGCTGCTCGGGGGCAAGGTGCGCGACCGCTACCGGGTTTGCTATCCCATCTTCCGCATGCGAACAAGCGATGAGATACCCGACAACCTCCGCCGTGTCCGTGACCTGATGCGGCGGGGACAGGATGCGTTTCGGCTCTATTGGGGAGCCGACATCGAAGCCGATGAACGGTTCCTCGCCGCTGTGCGCGACGAGTACGGCGATCAGGTCGAGATCAAGTCGCTCGATGGGAGCAACCAACTGCCCCGCGATGAAGCCATTGCAGCCTTACGCCGGCTGATACGCTACCGCCCCACGCACATCGAGTCGCCTTGCCAGCGCGAGGATCTGGCTGACATGCGCGCAGTCCGGGAGACGATTGGCGCGGCTGTCAGCGAGCACGTGGCCAGTCTGCAGCAGGGGTACGAATTTGTAGCGGCGCAGGCGGTGGATATCTTCAACATCTCGCTGGTTGCCATGGGCGGTCTCGCAGCCGCTCGCAAGCTGTACGCCCTGGCCGAAGCTACGGGCACGAAGACGCTGATCGGCACTACGCAGGAGCTCTCGATCGGGACAGCCGCGCAGCTCCACCTCGGGGCGGCGATGCCGAACCTGGACTACGCAGGGGACGCGGCCGGCCCCCTGCTCTATCAGCAAGATGTGGTGTGCCAGCGAATCCAGTATTGCCAGGGCTATGCACTGGTGCCGGAGGGGCCGGGCTGGGGCCTAGAGTTAGACCCGGAAGCGCTCGCAGCCAACCATGCGAACTTCGGCTGAGAACGACGACATAGGCGGCCGCTTCGTGCTCCACCCGATTAAGGCAACCTTTCTCAGGGAGGGGTAGGCTCGCTTCTCCATACGAAAAACGCACCCTTGTGGCGAGAATGAAAGAAGCCTAAGATGCCTTCGGGAGCAGTGAGATGCTAACTGCACAACAGGTCGCGTTTTACGAGACGTTCGGATTTCTCGTGTTTCGGCAGTTGTTCTCCGTTGAGGAGATGGCCGTCATTGACGCCGAGTTCGAGGCGGTGATGACCGAGGACCTCGCCGGCAAGCCTTTCCGCGGCGATAAGCGTTACGCGGTGGGCGGGTGTGTTGAGCGGAGGCCGGCCCTGCGGAGACTGATTGACGACGACCGCATTTATGGGCCGGTCGAGCAACTCATCGGGCCGGAGGTGATGTGGTGGGCTTCCGATGGGAACTACTACGTTGGTGATACGCAATGGCACCCGGACGCCACCGAGTTCGTGACGGGTGGGCGGATCAAGGTGGCTCTGTACCTGGACCCGGTGACCCGTGAGACAGGTTGTTTACGGTTTATCCCTGGCTCACACCGCCAACCCCTGCACGGAGAGCTGGGAATCCTGAGAATCGCAAGAATGAAACAGAACATCGCCGATGGGGTCCTCGACCCGGGAATACTCGACCCGTACCGCGAGCAGGGAATTGACGTGGACCAACTGGTATTTGGCGTGCAGCCGGAAGACCTCCCGGCGTATGCGGCGGAATCCCGGCCAGGTGACGTGGTGCTGTTTGATCAGCACCTCTATCACGGCTCCTATGGCGGTCATGTGGGGCGGCGGATGTTCACGCTCAACTACTACACGGCCCCGCAGACGGCGGAGGCAGTCGCTGTGTTCCGGCGGGAGTGGAGCGCCGTCGGTGACCGACTCCAGGGCCGGTTGCACGAGGACACTGTGCTGCAGAGCGACCGACCGCGGTTGCAACGACTGGTGGCGCCGCTGCACAAGTGGGGCTGGACGCACTTGGCCGAGCGAGAGGCCAACTAGCCGGCAGTGCCGCGGATGGGCGCGGTGTTGATGAGGCCGCCGTCCACGTCAATGGTGCCGCCGGTGAGAAAGGCGGCCGCGTCGGACAGGAGAAACATGACGGCGTGGGCCACATCGTCCACGGTGCCGCTGCGTCCGAGGGGGACGTTGGCGGCGGTGGCGGCCATGAGTTGATCGGCGCTCGCCCCGGTGCTACTGACCTTCATCCGTAACACGTCCTGGCCCATGGTGGTCTCCGGGGTGCCCACCGGGCAGATGCAGTTGACCGTGACCTTGAATGGAGCTAGCTCGGCGGCCAGGGACTTGGTCAGGCCGATTACGCCGTGCTTGGCGGCGACGTAGGGCGCGATCTTGGGGAAGCCGACCTTGCCGGCGTCCGAGCTGAGGTTCACGATCCGGCCGCGGCCGCTCTGCCGCAGCAGCGGGGCGGCGGCCTGCGAGCTGAGGAATACGCCCTTGAGGTCCACGCCGACGACCCAATCCCACTCCTGCTCGCTGATGTCGTCCAACGCGGTGATCCTGATGACCCCGGCGCTGTTGACGAGCGTATCGAGGCCGCCAAAGGCCGTCTCGCAGGCGCTCACCGCCGCGCGCACGGAGTCGGGCGCGGTGACGTCGAGATCGAGGGTGAGGAGTTGCTTGCCGGCAGCGAGTGCCTGAGCCGCCGCCCGGAGCCGGCCGGAGTGGACGTCGCCGATAGCGACGCTGGCGCCCTGATTGAGCAGCGCGCGGGCGACTCCCAAGCCGAGGCCGCTCGCACCGCCGGTAATCAGCGCCCGCCGGGGTGTTGGTGCGGTCTGTGTCATCGTCCGGTTTCCATCTTGGGCAGTGCTCGCCGGGATTATACTCGCAGGGACCGCTGAGTGGCCGCGCGATCCAGGAACATTCGGCCACAACCGAGTTGAGGAGGGACTGTGAGCAGGCTCGCATTCGTGGACACGCACGTACACTTCTGGGACCTCCAGCATCCTGATCTCGCCTATTCCTGGCTCCAACCCGATTTCTTGCATCCCCAGATCGGCGGGCAGCTCGACGGTCTGAAGGGCAAGAACTACCTGGCCGAGGACTTCATCGCCGAAACCCGTGACGCCAAGGTGACGAAAGCCATCCACGTACAGGCGGCGCTGGGGATCGAGGACCCGGTGCAGGAGAGCGCCTGGTTGACGGAGGCCGCCGAGCGGACCGGGTTTCCGCACGCCATCGTGGCCTACAGCAACCTGAAGAAGGCCGACGTTGCCGAGGAACTGGCCCGCCACTGCGAATTCTCGCGGGTCAAGGGCATTCGTGACTTCTCAGACGGCGACTACCTGGTTGATCCGGACTTCCAGCGCGGCTACGCACTCTTGGAGCGGTTCAATCTCGTCGCCAGCCTGGACGTCGAGTGGGAAGGCATGGAAAAGCTGCGCGACCTGACGCGCAAGTACCCGAACGTCGTCGTGGTGCTGGATCACTGCGGGTTTCCGAAGCGGCGGACGGACGAGTATTTCCAGCACTGGAAGCAGGGGATGACGGCGTTGGCGGAGTCCGAGAACGTGGTGTGCAAGATTTCCGGCCTGGGGATGTGTGACTGGCAGTGGACGATTGAGAGTATCCGGCCGTGGGTGCTGTACTGCATCGAGGCGTTCGGGCCGGAGCGGTGCATGTTTGGCACTAACTGGCCGGTGGACAAGCTCTTCAGTACCTACGACGTGCTGATCGAAGCCTACACGGAGATCGTAGCGGACTTCAGCCAAGACGAGCAGATCGCAATGTTCTCCGGCAACGCCGAGCGCCTGTATGGCATCTGAGGTGGCTACGCCTTCAGATCGCCTCACCCCCGGCCCTCCGCAGCCAATGCCCGGTGTTCAGTGGCTCGTGGTCACCGAGGTAGGCGGTGCCGCGCTCTCCGCGCCCCTGTGGCTCCCGCTTCGCAAGGGATCGGCGCAGCATGCCGCACGCCTACGGCCGTCGGCCCTCGGTAACACGGACTCCCCGGCTTGGCTAGAGAAGGAACCAGAGGCAGAGGCCACAATTGACGCTGGCATATTGCATGCCTTCTACGAATATTGATTCTTGCAATCTGCTTCCCATCGCTGTATGCTGAGGTCACTGCCTCTGCCGCCAGGGAGTACATGGCATGGGCGGGGGCGCCTGAAGCTCGCCGGGCGCTGCGTGACTGGGCGGGCGCATGAGCCGCTCCACAGGGGGAGCGCGTAGCGAGGGAGAGAAGCCAATGGCAAGTGTCATCCGCCGACGGTATCTGGGGGGCGCGGCAGCCGCGTTGGGTGGTCTATTGGCTGCTGCTTGTGGCGAGATCGAAGTCCGCTACGTGCAAGGGCCGGCGGGGCCGGCGGGACCAGCGGGTGCGCAGGGTGAGCGTGGCGCGACGGGGGCCGCGGGCGCCAAGGGGGCGGCCGGGGCAGCGGGGCAAACGCAGACTATCGTGCAGGAGAAGGTGGTTACGGTCGAGAAGCCGGTGATCGTCGAGAAGGTGGTCGAGGTGGCGGCCAAGGCGGCACCACTGCGGCGGGTCGTCCTGTGGACTTACTTCTGGCGGGCCGGCGGCAACATGAGCGAGCGCGGTACCGGCTTCTTGGACTTGACCAACCAGTGGAACGCGCAGGGCACGAACATCACGATGGGCCTGGAGCCGCTTTCCGGGCAGGGCAATACGAATACTGCCAAGGTGATTGCCAGCTATGCGGCGGGCATACCGCCCGATCTGCTGCACAGCGCCTATTGGGACAAGGGGGTGTACGGCATCCGCGACATGGTGGTGGAGCTGGAGGGGACGTTCATCAAGTCGGACAAGGAGTATGCCGCCACGATGGATGACTTCTATCCCCACCTGTTGGAGTCGAGCTACTGGCAGGGCAAGCTGTGGAGTCTGCCCCAGGAAACGAACTCCAACCTGCCCTACACGAACCTCGCCTACGTGCGGGAAGCCGGCCTGGACACGCTGAAGCTGGGCTACACCTGGGACGACTGGGTGGAGTACCTGAAGAAGCTCCAGCAGTTCCTCGGCCCTGGTATCGAGACCGGTAAATGGGCGATGACCGGCTTGGTACAGCGGGCCTCGGGCTTCATCAATCTGCTGAAGGAGAACGGCGGCGAATACTTCAACGAGGACCGGACGAAAGTCGCCTTCAATAGCCCGGAGGGGGTGGAGGCGATGCAGTACACCGCGGACTTGGTGCATAAGCACCAGGTCCATGCGCCGCACCCGGACATCATCAAGGCCGCCGGGTTGGAAAACCCCAACTTCCCCAGCGGCACCATCGCCATGGAGTGGGAAACGAGCGCGTATCGTGTCGTGCAGTGGGCCGAGCGGATTGGCGGCTTGGAGAACATGTACGTTGCGCCCTCACCCACCAAGAAGCAGCCGTTCATCGCCAACCTGGGCCAGAATACGGCCATGTTCAAGACCAGCAGCCAGCAACAAGACGCTGCCTGGCAGGTCATGCGCTGGCTCACGAGCACGGAACCGGCGGCGCATTACGCGGCCGTGACGTTCTTCCTGCCACCGCGCAAATCCGTTCTTACTACGCCGGAGTACGCGCAGAATCTCAAGGACGTGCCGCAGTTCAAGACCTTCGTGGATGCGCTGGACTACGGGTACCGGCCGTTCCACCCCGAGTTCCCCGAGATCTATGGGACCTTCCAAAGCCTGGTATCGCGGCCGAGCTGGAAGGAGCTGCGCTCGGTGAAGGACGACTTGGACGAGGCGGCCCGGGTCATCAACGCCAAGCTCGAGGATTTCCAGCAGCGAACCAGCTAGTAGCAGCGCTGGCCGGCGATTGGGCGAGTGCGATACGCCACCAGTTTGTTCTGGTGGCGTATCGCGTTGTTTGGCTGTCAGCTACTATCAGCCCTCACCCCGGCCCTCTCCCACGGGGAGAGGGGGTTTGGGTTTCCGCTTTCGCAGGGATGACGGTTTTGCAGAGGTCTCCGCAAGCGGCCCTCCGGCGACGGAGGCCATTCACTACTGTCCACTGGTTCGCTCATACAAGGAGGTGTTTCACGATGAAAGCGGCATTGATCGGCTGTGGCGGGATGGGGAGCGGCCATGCGCGGAGCGCCCCGGAGCACGGCGTTGAGGTGGTGGCCTTCTGCGACGTGATCGAGGCGGCTGCCGAGCGGGCGCGGGCAGAGTTCGGCGGTCGCTACGCCACGACGGATGCCGGCCGGATTATGCGTGACGACAGCATTGATCTGGTTATCATTGCCACGCACCATGACGCCCATCATCCGCTGGCGCTGGCCGGGGCGCAGGCCGGCAAGCATCTGCTCGTGGAGAAGCCGCTGTGCCAGACCGGTGAGCAGGCCATCGAGGTGGCCGAGGCGGTGGACAAGGCCGGCGTAAAGCTGATCGTGAACTGCAAGTTCCGCATTGCACCCACGGTGCAGAAGGCGAAAGAGCTGATTCCCCATCCCCGCCTTAGCCATGGTCAGTTGGCTACTTCCAACTACGCGCTCAAACCGCCGGGCGCCGGCGGCTCTACCTGGATATGGGACCAAGACGACGGTGGCGGGCTGCTCATTAGCACGGCGGTACATACCGTTGACCTGCTCGCTTACCTGATGGATAGCGCCGCCGACCGGGTGTACGCCGAGGGGCGGCTGTTCGACTCGAAGAACAAGGGCACGGCCGGCTATCCCGACGGGTTGGTGGGGACGATCCTGTGGCGGAACGGCGGGCTTTCCACGGTGATTAGCACCGATCAAGGAATCAGCCCCAATCCCTGGGTCTCCAAGTGGTTCCACGAGATGTGGGATGGCGAGCGCAGCGCCGTCTTCACCGCGCATACCGGCCGGGTGGACTTCGGTGGATGCGAGGTCAGCTACCTAGAAACACGGGAGCTCTCTGATGAGGAGCGGCGGAAGGCCTCCATGCTGCGCAATCTGGTGGAGGCGATCCGCACGGACGGGGAGACACTGTGCGACGCGCATGATGGCGTGCAGACCGTCGCCATCTGCAACGCCCTTGACGAGGCCGCGCGCACGGGCCGGCCGCAGCGAGTGGCGAGCGGGTAGTGGCCGGGGGATGCCCCCCCTATGGTCCCCCCGCCGCGGCGGGGGGACGTGGATTCTCGCGTGCGCGGGAATGACGGGTGCCGGTCTCCCTTTTCGCCTTGCGGCCTAATCCAGGCTAGACTCAGGGCGGCGCTAGTGCCCGGATATTCCTGCTCGTCATGAGTGGCGGGGCACTGAGGCAGCCGGCCTGAGGAGGAGACAATGGCAGCAACGCAAGAGATGGCGGGACAGGTCGCAATTGTTACGGGCAGCGCGTCGGGGATTGGGCGCGCGTCGGCGCTGGCGTTCGCTCGCGCCGGCGCCCGGGTGGTCGTCAACTACAGCCGGTCCGCGGACGAGGCGCAAGAGACGGCGGACCTGGTGCGCGACGCCGGCAGCGAGGCGCTGGTGATCCAGGCCAATGTCGCCAACGCGGCGGAAGTTGACGCGATGGTTCGGCAGACGCTCGACAACTGGGGGCGGGTGGACGTGCTGGTCAACAATGCCGGGACGACGGTATTCAAGCCGTATACGAGCCTGGAAGAGCTCGATGCGCTGACGGAAGCCGACTGGGACCGGGTGCTGGCAGTGAACGTGAAGGGGGTGTACTTCGCCTCCAAAGCGGTCGCTGCCCCGATGAAGGCGCAAGGGAAAGGCGCGATCATCAATATCTCCTCCGTCTCCGCGTTCAAGCCCGTCGGAAGCTCCATCCCGTACTGCGCATCGAAGGCGGCCGTCATCTCCGTGACCCAGACGATGGCCTTGGCGCTGGCGCCGGAAATCCGCGTGAACGCCATCGCTCCGGGGTTTGTGGCCACGCGCTGGTGGACCGGACGAGAGGACATCGGCCCGACTCTGGCGGCGACGACGCCGTTGCAGCGCGGCGGCACGGCCGAGGACATCGCCGAACTGGTCTACTTCCTGGCGACGAGCGCCGCCTTCACGACCGGCGCGACGCTCGTTGCCGACGGTGGGCGCACGCTGGGGTAGGTTTTTGTCTGCATCAGGATTTTCAGGATGGACGGATGAGCAGGATGCATGGCCGCGAGGCCGGACGGCGGCCGGCTGCTGTGGCCCTCACCCCAGCCCTCCCCTAGGGGGAGAGGGGGAGATGCCCGCTTGCGCGGGAATGACGGGGGCCTGGGCGCGGTGAATCACGCCTCTACACAAAAATACCCTTGTCAGGGCCCCGTCCTCCCGCTCAGAGCACTCCGCGCCGGGCCGTTGTGGGTGGTTGTGGGTCGGGTCGGAGCGGCGGTGGGGAGCTGCGGGTGAGCAGCACGTTGGCTGCGTAGGGGCGCCCGCTATACGGGTCTTCGAGCATCAGCATCCAGTCCCACAGCCGGTCTGCCAGCCGCTCGTAGGTGTCGCGGTGGCTCCGGTCCTGGGCAAGGTTGTGCAGCTCGTAGGGATCGGTTTCCAAGTCATACAGTTCATCGAAATCGAAGGCGTTGAACACGAACTTGTATCGGCCGTCGAGCAGCTGCCGCTGCGTGAAGTTGAAGATGTTGCCGTGATCTTCCATGAATAGCTCGCGCCGCTCCAGGGTTGAAGCAGCATCCGGCGCATCGGTCAGGATGGGCAGCAGCGACCGGCCGTGGGACGGTTCTAACGGGCGGGCGCCGGCGATCTCCAGGTAGGTCGGACCGAGGTCGAGGGTGCGGGCATAGGCATCGCATACCGATCCGGGCGCGATCATCCCTGGCCAGCGCATCAACAGGGGCATGCGGTGGGTCTCCTCGTAGGGATACACGTCCTTGAACCACAGGCCATGCGCGCCCATCATATCGCCGTGGTCGGAGGTGAACACAACCAGGGTGTGCTCGGCTTGCCCAGTTTCTTCGAGGAACGCCAAGAGTTCGCCGACATAGTGGTCAATCATCGTGCAGTAGCCCCAATAGTGGGCGATAGCCTTACGGGTATGCTCCTCCGTGATCTGACCGAACCACGAATCGCGGACGCGGCGCACATAGGCCGGCTTGCCCTCACCGGGGTCGTGGTAACTGGCCGGCAGAGGAACGTCGCGCCAGTCGTAGAGCGAGGCATACGGTTCCGGCACCAGATAGGGGTTGTGCGGGCCGCTGAAGTTGGTCCAGAGAAACCAGGGGCGTTCGTCCGCCTCGTCGGTCAGTGCGTGCAGCTGCTCCAAGCCTGCCGCGGCCTGCGCCGCCGTGGCGGTGGCATCGGGCGGGCCGGCTGCTCGACCGTAGTGCCGCCAGTAGAGGCCGCCGGCATCGGTGAAGCCCCACTCATCCGCGGTGGCGCCGCCATTCGTGCTCAGTCCCAACTGCCGTCGGTACGCGGCCGCGTCAAATTTCCGATTTTCGCTGTCGAAACCGAGGTCGGCGGGCCCCTGCGTCCAGCCGACGTGCCACTTGCCGACGTAGCGCATCCTATAGCCCGCCTCTGACAAGTGACTGCCCCAGGTGGCGCACTCGGGGCGGATTTCGCGGGCGATGGCATAGGGCACGTGGCAGTTATTCAACATGCCGTTCGCGTGCGGGTACAGGCCGGTGACGATGGAGGCGCGCGCTGGTGAGCAGGGCGTGGTGGCGGTATAGGCGCGGCGGAACCAGAGGCCCTCCGCGGCCAGCCGCTCCAGCGCCGGTGATCGGCCGGGCGCGGCCGGGCCGGCCGTCGCGTACTGCTGCTGGTCAGTCATAATCATCAGGATGTTCGGGCGTGTAGCGGGCTGGGTGGTCATGGGTGCTCCACCTCCTGGGCGACTCTATAGGGCTGCTTCGGATATGCTGGGATAGTATCTACAGTCCCTTCCCTCCATGAAGGTTGCCAACTTAATCGGGTAGTGGGATGTAGCCCCCCTATGGTCCCCCCGCTGCGGCGGGGGGACGGGTATATTTCCTTCCCCGTCGCAACGGGGGAGGGTGAGGGAGGGGCCAGGGTAAGGGTGCGCTGGGCACCAAGGAGCTTGCAAGTGAAGATCACGGATGTCAAGACGTTTCTCGTGGATGCGTCGCCGCCGGGCGGCTGGAGCGGTGGAGGGCGCAACTGGCTGTTTGTCAAGGTCGAAACCGATGCCGGTATCTACGGACTGGGTGAGGCGAGCGGCTGGCCGCGGGTTGTCCAGACGGCCATCGAGGACCTCACGCCAGTCGTGGTCGGCGAGGATCCGGGGCGGATCGAGTATCTCTGGCAGAAGATGCTGCTGGCCATGATGGGGCACGGAATGACCGGCGTGGTGGGCGGTGGGGCGATGACCGGAATCGAAATCGCCCTCTGGGACATCCTGGGCAAGAAGCTCGGAGTGCCGGTGTGCGACCTGCTGGGCGGCCGCCTGCGGGACCGCGTGCGAGTCTATGTCCATGCCAGCACGCCGGAGCGCGCGCACGAATTGATCGAGCGCGGCTACACGTGCTTCAAGTGCGGCGGCTTGGAGCACCCGGTGAGGACGGTCAAGACGCTACGGGAGGCGGTCGGGGACGACATTGACCTGTGCATTGACGTGCATGGGCCGCCGTGGTTCAGCGTGCCGGATGCCATCCGAGTTGGGCAGGCGCTCGAAGAGTACGGTCTGCTGTTCTACGAGGACCCGGTGCCGCCCGAAAACATCGAGTCGCTGGCGAAGGTGGCGCGCGCGATAGACGTGCCCCTGGCCTGCGGCGAACGGTCCAGCACCCTGTACGGCTTTCGGGAACTGATCGAGCGGGACATCGTGGATGTTGTCCAGCCCGATACCGGGCGCGCCGGAGGGCTGTTGCAGATGAAGAAGGTGGCGGCTCAGGCGGAGGCGCACCACATCATGGTCGCGCCCCACGACGGGTCGCTGGGACCGATAGCCGAGGCGGCAGCGGTGCATCTGATGGCCACGCTGCCCAACTTCCTGATCTTGGAGCACATGGCCGACGACGTGCCGTGGCGGTACGAGTTGATCGAAGAGTTCCCGCTGGAAGACAGCCATTTCATCGTGCCCGACCGGCCCGGACTTGGCATTGAGCTGAATGAGGCGGTTGCGCGCGCGCATCCTGGGGGGCCGAATGCCAACCGACCGGGGCCAGGGGTCCGGACCTACGTCGAATCGCGGATGAGCCGGCGGCGGCTGACGCAGGCGTAGGGGCCTTGGTGTCGGAAGCTGACACAGGCTATCATCTGGAGTGTCGGGAATAGGTTCACCTAACCGGGATGCGCTCCGCCTCGCGCGGTGGAGAGGCAAGCGAGATGGCTGAGGCATTTGTTACACCGGAAATCATCACGTGGGCGCGGGACCGCCTCAAGTGGGACCACGAGAAGCTCGCCAAGCGAGTGGGCGTCAACGTGCGTACGCTCATTGCCTGGGAGGCTGGCGACAGACACCCTACCCAACGGCAGGCAACCAAGCTCGCCGACAAACTCTACGTTCCATTGGGCTACCTGTGGCTCAGCAAGCCACCAGCCCTTGAGGTGCCAATACCCGATCTACGCACTGTGAGCAATGTCATCGCCCAGCCACCTAGCGTCAACTTCATAGACGTTCTGCACGATGCACGTAGAAAACAGCAATGGTATCGGGAATACGTGCAGGACGACGGAATGGGGCCACTGCCATTTGTAGGCAGGTTTCCTCTGAGTGATAATCCCAGAGTGATAGACGTTGCTGACGACATGAGAGCTGTAATAGGCATAGATGATGCACGGCAGAAAGCCAAGACGCATCTTCGATTTCTCAGTTTTCTTACTGAAGCCGCAGAGGAAGTAGGAATACTTGTGTTGCGAAGTGGAAAGGTAGGTCATAACATACACCGCAGATTAGACGTTGATGAGTTTCGCGGATTTGCGCTCATAGATGACTTTGCACCGCTAGTTTTCATCAACAGCGCGGACACATTGGCGGCAAGGGTTTTTACACTGGGTCATGAGCTTGCTCATGTGTGGATTGGGAAAAGCGGAATATCTAACCCAACCACTATCGGGATGTTCTTACGGGAGGACAGTGACCTCAATCAGTTCTGCAATCAGGTTGCGACCGAGCTACTCATGCCAACTGTCAGTTTCATGAACGAATGGCAAGAGGATAAGACTATTGAAGAGAACATAACGGCAATGACCAGGCTCTATCACGTGAGTCGCACGGCGGTACTGATACGAGCCTATGAACATGAGCTTCTGCCCGACAAGGCTTACTATCTTCAGCCGGAGCGACTGCGACAATGGGAGAGTCAGGAACCTAATCGGGGTGGTAACTTCTGGAGCAATTTTCTTGCCGGCAATAGTCGTGCCTTGGTGCATGCGGTGCTTACCTCTGCTGCAGAGGGCCGCGTTTCCGAGCGTGAGGCGGCAACCCTGTTAGGTGTCACCAATCGCAAGACGCTGAGGTCGGCACAAGAGAAGTTCACTCGCAGGCAGGCGAATAGTGCCTGACTACTGGCTCGATTCGGATACTCTGATTCGGCCGAATAGGGAGCTTACCTTTGATTGGCTACCGAGTCTCTGGACGATCCTGCGGGAGAAGGGTGCAGAGGGAATCATTGCGAGTAGTGGGTATGTCTACGAGGAGCTTAAAGAGGGTGATGACGCTTTAGCGGAATGGGCTGAGGAGTGCGGAGACTTCGGGTTGTGGGTGCCCGCTGACGAAAGCGTCCAGCACGCCTACTCTGCAATCGCGGACTATGTAGCGCAGCATCAGGCCTATGCTCCAGAGCATGTGGATACGTTTCTGGGCAAGGCTGATGCGTGGGTCATCGCGCACGCTCTGGCCGGTGGCGGCAGGGTGGTCACGTTCGAGGTATCCCAGCCGCTATCGGCGAGGCCCAAAATCCCGGATGTTGCTGGAAATTTCGGAGTGGGCTGCTTAACGCTGCATGAGATGCTGAGAGAAATGGACGTAAGAATTTAGGGACTTCCGACTCGTGGCATGTCCCTCCGTCGTTATCATCAGGCAGTGAGTGCGGTTAGGTGACGAGGCGGTGCTGCACTAGGTCCATGTCAAGCTCGATGCCGAGGCCGGGGCCGGTCGGGGGAATGATATAGCCGTTTTCGAAGACGAGCGGCTCCTTGAATATCGTGCGGTGAATTGGACCTTGGTTGGCTTCCTGGATCAGGAAGTTCGGAGAGCAGGTATCGAGCTGGATGGCAGCCGCGGCAGCGATGGGGCCGCAGGCCATGTGTGGGGCGATCATCGCGTAGTGGGCCTCTGCGATGCTGGCGATCTTCTTTGATTCCAGAATGCCACCGCACTGCCCCACGTCGAGCTGGATGATCTGGGCGGCCTGCTTTTCGATCAGTTCGGCGAACTCGTACTTCGTGACGAGCCGCTCGCCGCTGGCGATGGGGATGCTGGTGTGGGCGGCGACGCGCGCCATCTCGTCAACGTTCTCCGGCGGCACCGGCTCTTCAAACCAGAAGGGCTGGTATTTCTCCAGTGCTTGCGCGGCGCGGATGGCGCTGTAGGTGGTGAGCTGTCCGTGGGTGCCGATGCCGACCTCGAGCTGGTTGCCGACGGCATTGCGGATGCTCTCGAAGATGCGCTCGGCGTAGGTGATTTCCGTTAGCGAGATGTCGCGCGGTTGGGGATAGATGGGCCGGAACGGGTCGAGCTTGCAGGCGGAGTTGCCCTGCTCGAGTAGCTCGATGGCGATCTCTCCGGCTCGCTCCGGGTCTTCGTCAAAGCCGGCCCGGGGCATGTAGGCGTAGGCGCGGAGCTTGTCGTGGTATTGGCCGCCGAGCAGGTTGTAGATGGGTTGATTGGCCGCTTTGCCGACAATATCCCAGCACGCCATTTCAATCGCACTGAGCGCCGGGGTGGCGTGTAGGCTCGGATGGCGGAAGTCGTGCCGGGAGCCATAGGCGCGCTGCCAGATTTTCTCGATGTGGAAGGGGTTTTCGCCGATCACGAACAGGCGACCGATCTCTTCGATGAGACTGATGTGAGCCTTCAGGCCGGCGAGGTTGTCGGCAAAGACGTTGCCGGTCACACGCTCGCCGAGGCCGACGATGCCCTCGTCGGTGACAACTTCGAGGAAGAGCAGGTACCTGCCGCCTCGATAGGGCGGGATGTTCTCGACGACCATGGTCTTGATGTCAACGACTTTCATCTCGATATCCTCCAACTCCGTCCCTTCTTTGCCACGCCGGTTACGCTACTTGGCCCCCTCCCTCACCCTCCCCCGGAGCAAGCTCCAGGGGAGGGGAGCTGTACCCTACCGACCGGTATGTTGCAGACACGCACTAGACGGTGAGCTTCGGCTCTCGCCACCGGAGTCCCTTCTGCCAGGCGTCCCGGTCGGTGCGATGCATCACCAGGTTGCTCTCGCGGAGAGGGAGCGCGATCCGCTTACCGCCTTGGAGGTGGGACTCCAGGATGGCCACCATGATCTCGACGCCGTGCCGCGCCGACTCCACGCCGCCGAGTGGCGGGTCACCGGTGTCGAGTGCCCGGACCAAGTCCATGATCGCGTTAACCGTGGGGCTTTGGCGGGGGAAGGCGGGGAATTCCGCCGGTTGGAGGCTGCGGGCGTCGCCCTTCCGCAGGACCCAGTCGAGGGAATCGTTGAAGGTGCCTACCATGCCGTGCTCACAGTTGGCCTGGTACTCGTAGCGGTTGGTGCAGAGCAGGTACAGGGTGATGCCGTTCTCGAAAAGGACCACGCCGTCGCCGCCGGGGTCGTCGCGGTAGACGTGGCCGTCGCGGAGCGGCTCCGATTGAGGTGCGTGGCCCTGCGCCCAAACGGCGGGGGTATCGCCGTTGAGGAACTGCGCCAGGTCCATGGTGTGACAGCCGTGGTCGAAGAGACCGCCGCCGTAGGTCATCACCAGGCTTTGCAGCGCACCCAACTCGCCCTGCGCGATGATCTCGCGCATCTGCCAGAAGCCCGGATGGTAGCGGCGCTGAGTGCCCATGTTGAAAACGGTGCCGTGGCGCTCGCAGGCGGCGGCCATGGCGTTGGCGGTTGCGAGGGACGGGGCCATGCCCTTCTCGCAGAAGATGGCCTTGACTCCCTGCTCGGCGGCGTGGATCACGATATCGGCGTGGTGCTCGACGTGGGTGGCGACGCTCACGATGTCGAGGTTTTCCTTGGCGATCATCTCCTGATAGTCGGTGTATTGGCCGCTCTTGGGAACTGCGTACTGCTCCCCGAAGAGCGCCATCAGGTCTGCGCGGAAGTCGGAGCAGGCCACGAGGTCGGTCCGGTCGCAGACGTAGAAGCCGCCGCCGTGGGCGTAGGGCGGCTCGTGTTTCGGTTCATCGACAACCTCATTGTCAATGAAGCCACCCATCCGCCCGCAGCCGATCACCGCCGCTCTGTAGGTTTTCACCGTTGTCCTCGCTCCTAAGTGGTTGTGTCTCCCCCACCCTATCCCTCCCCCGTTGCGACGGGGGAGGGAACTACTGTCCCCCTGCCGCAGCGGGGGGGCCATAGGGGGGCCGCCGCTCGCGTCCGGCTCTTATCGTACCGCGTGCCGTCGCAGGATTCCGGCGATGGTGCCGGTAAGTGGTAGACTGCCCAGCGTACCCAGTGGCCGGCGACCGAGGAGGAAGAGATACTATGGCGGGGCTGACGGCAGCACAGAAGCAGCAGTTTGAGGTAGACGGTTGTCTGACGGTGGAGGGGGTGCTGACGCCGGAGGAGGTCGAGACGCTGCGCCAAGCATGCAGCGAGGTGGAGGAGATGGCGCAGGGCCTCAATGCACGGACTCCGGCCATCCATCCGCGCATTCTCCCGTCCGGCCGCCGCGTGGTGGACATTGTGAAGGGAGCGGTGTTTCAGCATCCGCAGTTCCTCGCGGCCTGCACGCACCCCGGGGTGCTCGACATCGTCGAATCGCTGGTCGGCCCGGACATTCAGCATCATCACAGCAAGCTGAACTGGAAGCCGCCGCTGCCCCCGGAGCAGGCGACCCAGGGGTGGAAGATCGGGTGGCACCAGGATTACGCCTTCTTCCCGCACACCAACTACGATCTGCCGGCGTGCGCCATCTATCTCGATGACACCAACCTGGAGAATGGCTGCATGCGGGTCATTCCCGGTAGCCATCGGGAAGGACCACGCAATCATATGAAGGACGGCGCCTTCAGCGGTGTGTGCCAGGAGCCGGACGCCTACGCGGACGAATCGCGGTGGCGGACGGTCGAGGTGCCGGCGGGGGGTATCTCGCTCCACCATTGCCTGATGTTGCACAGCTCCGGCCCCAACCACTCGCAGCGTGCCAGGCGCACGTTCGTGATTCAGTACCGAGCGGCCGACAACGTGCAGATCGCTGGCCGCACCAGCCATCTGGGCTGGGGCTTTCAGGTCCGCGGACAGAACCATGCGATGCTCCGCTTCGAGAACGGGGTCACTTGCCCGCTCCCGGAGGGGCTGACATCGCACTAGGAGCAACCCGATGAACACGGCGGAGAAGCGAGCGCACTTCCGCAGCTTCGGTTTCGTTGTGCAGCGCCAGGCGTTCACGTCCGATGAGATGCAGGCGATTACGCGCGAGTTCGACGACCTGATGGCCGAGCTGCGCGATGGTCAGCCGTTTACGGGAGAGAGTGGTGAGAATCGTGCTCCGTTCGTCGAGCTGCGGCCGGCGCTGGCGCGGCTGGCGGTGGATGACCGCATCTACGGCACGGTCGAGGAACTGCTAGGGCCGGACTTCGTCTGGGCCAGCTCCGAGGGGAACATCACTGTTGGCGACCATCTCTGGCATCCCGATAGGCCGGGGGACGAGGAGGAGATTTCGTATATACGTCTCAAGACGATGGTGTACTTGGACGAGACGACCAGAGATGCCGGGGCCATCCGGCTGATCCCCGGCTCGCATCGCGCGCCGCTGCACGAGGAGATCGAGAGTGAGCAGCGCCACCAGCACGGGCCGACGCTGGCGCCGTTCGGTGTACCCGGCGCCGAGGTGCCGTGCGTGGCTTTCGAGTCGCGGCCTGGCGACGTGCTCTTCTTCAACCAAAGCCTTTGGCATGGGGTCTTCCACGGGTGGGTCGGGCGCCGCTACATTGCGCTGAAGTACGCTGCCATGCCGCAGACGGACAAGCAGATCGGATCGCTCGACCACTATTCGCGGGGCACGATCTTCCGGCCGCTCGATTCGTTCGCGCAGAGCGATGATCCGCGCATGCGGCGCATGGTGGGCCCGCTGCCGGCGCTAGGACGCAAGCAGATCCCGGCTTTCGTTCCCTTCCGCTGAACCGCTGGAGGTGTGCGGGAGCGATTTGGGCCTAACCCTTGGCCCCTTCCCTCCAGGGAAGGGGAGCGATGGCGATTCCAGTCCGTCGCTGGTCAGCATCAGGATTTTCAGGATGCAAGGATGAGCAGGATGGATTCCCGCGTAAGCGGGAATGACGAATGAGACAACGGGAATGGCGGGGGCGCGGGCGCGATTCATCGCGCCCCTACAGAAAAACCTGTCCTTGTGAGGGGGGTAGGTGCAGCAAGGCCCTCCTATGGCCCCCCCGCGAGCGGGGGGACGTGGATTGCGGCTTCCGCCGCAATGACGGCCCGGGGCCGGCCGGTCCGCGCACAACGGTAGTGGGCAGTTAGGAGGCGACGCGATGAGCAGGCGGAGTGAGCCGGCGGCGGCCGTTGGGCAGCGGGTTAATCTCGGAATCACGCGGCTGGGGCAGTCGGATGCCGGTCATGCTAACGGCGCCAACGTCGCGGCCGCGCACAACGGATCGTCCTCAAAATGCATCGCTACCGATTTCTCGGCGGTGCGGTCGCGCTATCGCGTGAGCGTGGAGGAGTACGTGCGCTTTCTGGTGGACGGGTTCTTGATCGTGCGCGGCCTGGTTGGTCCGGATGAGGTGCGGGAACTCCTAGACCACACCGAGGACCTGATGTACGGCCGGGTGGACGTGCCGGGCTTGGAGCCACCGCCGCCCGGCGCCAGCGTGGACGAGATCGAGCGCCGGTATCTCCGCATCCATATGCTGCACCAACACATGGAGCTACACGAGCGGTATCTGCTCCACCCACGCATTCTCGATGTGCTGGAAGCGCTGATCGGCCCGGACGTGATGGCGATGCAGACGATGCTGTTTTTCAAGCCGCCCGGTGGCGCCGGCCAGGGCTATCATCAGGACAGCTACTACATTCCGACCTATCCCGATACGCTCTGCGGCGCGTGGCTGGCGCTGGAGCGGGCGGATGAGGAAAATGGCTGCGTGTGGTTCACGGGCGGCACGCAACACGAGCCGATCTACCCCAGCGCCGACCGGCTCACCCAAAACCACGCCAACCTGGCGCTGACAACCGTAGAGCACGTATCGGATACGGACACGGCGGTCAACACGTTGAGCCGGATTGCGGCGCGGTATCGTGGGCGGGAGGTGCCGGCCATCGCCGAGCCGGGCGACGTGGTGTTCTTCGCCGGACACATTCTCCACCGTTCACACACCAACCGTTCCCCGGATCGCTCCCGCCGGGCCTTCGTCAGCCACTACGCCAATGCCCGCTCGTTCACGATGTGGGGCGGCTCGGACCGGCAGCAGACGAACGATCGGCAGATTCTGGCGCGCGGCTGGACGCACCTGCCGTTCGGTATGCCCCGCTTTGGCACACCGTGCGCGGCCAACGGGCCAACGCCCGCTGCCGTCCAGCGGGGTGACGAGCCGATGCCGATGGTGCTGATGGCGGACGGTGAGGAGATGCAGGCGGCGGCGCAGGATCCGCAGCGGAACGATCCAGCGCTGATGCGCGAGCACGACGACGACGGCGAGCGCTAGGGACACCCATGCGTCACCTACAGGGTCGCTGCGATGTTGTTGACGATTACCACAACCCACCACCCGGCCACCGATCTGGGCTTTCTATTAGCCAAGAATCCGGCCCGGTGTCAATCGTTTTCTCTGTCCTTCGGTCAGGCCCATGTCTTTTATCCGGTAGCAGATGACCGTGTTTGCACGGCGGCATTGCTCGTGGACCTCGATCCGATCCGTCTCGTGCGGCGGCGGAGCCGTCAGAGCCAAGACCGTACACTCGGCCAGTACGTGAATGACCGGCCGTATGTGGCCTCATCTTTTCTGAGCGTGGCGCTGGCCCGCGTGTACAAGTCAGCGTTGAGTGGCCAGAGTAAAGAGCGACCGGCACTCGCGGCTACGGCTATTCCGCTGGAGGCGCAGATCACCGCTGTCCAATGTCGCGATGACGAGCGTATGCTGCGGGCGCTCTTTGAGCCGCTCGGCTACAACGTCAGCGCCGAGCGCCAACCGCTCGATACAGCCTTTCCGGGGTGGGGGGCGAGCACGTATTGGTCGGTTACGATCAGTGCCACCCACTGTCTGCATGACCTGCTCACCCACCTGTACGTCCTGCTGCCGGTGCTGGACGACGACAAGCATTACTGGGTCGGTAAAGACGAGTTGGAGAAGCTGCTGGCAAAGGGCGAGGGCTGGCTCTCGACCCACCCGGAACGCGACTTGATCGTCGCCCGTTACTTGCGGTACCGGCGCCTACTCACCCGCGAGGCACTCGCCCGACTGGTGAGCGATGACGATATTGATCCCGATGCTACCGAGGCAGCGCAGGCCCGCGAAGAGGAGGTATTGGAGGACCGAATCAGCCTCAGTGAGCAGCGCATGATGACCGTGTTGGCCGTGCTCAGGGGTGCCGGCGCGACGCGGGTGATTGACCTGGGCTGTGGGGAGGGGAAGCTCCTCCAGACGCTGCTCAAGAACACGGACTGCGAGCGGATCGCCGGGATGGACGTGTCCTCTCGTGCTCTGGCGCTGGCAAAGAGGCGCTTGCGGCTCGACCGGCTCCCGGCGAGGCAACGAGCGCGCATCAAGCTCTTTCAGGGCGCGCTCACCTACCGGGATCAACGACTCACTGGCTACGATGCCGCCTGTGCGCTGGAGGTCATTGAGCATCTCGAACCATCACGGCTGGGCGCTTTCGAGCGGGTGCTCTTCGAGTTTGCGCGACCGCCGACCGTCGTGATTACGACGCCGAACACAGAGTACAATGTGCGATTCGAGAACCTTGCTGCCGGTCGATTCCGCCACGGCGATCATCGCTTCGAGTGGACCCGCGAGGAGTTCTCACGATGGGCAACGCGGGTAGCAAATCGCTCCGGCTATGCGTTTCGGTTGCTGCCGATTGGTCCCGTTGACCCGGCCGTAGGCGCTCCGACGCAGATGGCGGTATTTTCACGATGAATATTACGGTCCCGGCGCTGTCGTTGGTGGTCCTGATCGGGCCTTCGGGCAGCGGCAAGTCTACGTTTGCCGGCAAGCATTTCAAGCCGACGGAGGTGCTGTCATCCGACTACTGTCGCGGCCTGGTGTCCGATGACGAAAACGACCAGGCCGCGACGAAAGATGCCTTTGAGGTGCTCCACTTCATCGCCCGCAAGCGGCTCGCGGCTGGCCGGCTCACCGTGGTAGATGCGACCAACGTGCAGGCGGAGGCACGCAAGCCATTGGTGGAACTGGCACGGGAAGCCCATGTGCTGCCGGTAGCCATCGTCTTCAATCTGCCGGCCAAGCTGTGCCAGGAGCGCAACCGCGACCGGCCCAACCGCGACTTCGGTCCCCACGTGGTCCGGCAGCACAGTCAGCAGCTGAGGCGCTCGCTCCGCAGCCTGCGGCGGGAGGGCTTTCGACACATTACGATCCTGAGCACGCCGGACATGGTGGACGCGGCGCGTATTGAGCGTCAGCCTTTGTGGGTCGACCGGCGGCAGGAGCATGGCCCGTTCGACATCATCGGTGATGTCCACGGCTGCTTCGATGAGCTTGTCGCATTGCTGGAGAAGCTGGGCTATGACGTCGGCGGCCCGGCCGACCGGCCCACCGCGCACCACCCGGAGGGGCGGCGGGCGGTGTTTGTTGGCGACCTCGTGGATCGAGGCCCGAACTCGCCTGGGGTGCTCCGGTTGGTGATGGCCATGGTGGCTGACGCGGCCGCGCTGTGTGTGCCGGGCAATCACGACGTCAAGCTCGTGCGGAAACTCAAGGGGAGAGACGTTCGGATCACGCATGGTCTCGCGGAAACGCTGGCGCAGCTGACCGGGGAGCCGGATGACTTCAAAGAGCGCGTGCTGGAGTTTCTTGACGGGCTGGTGAGCCATTACGTGCTCGACGATGGGCGGTTAGTCGTTGCACATGCCGGCTTGAAGCAGGAGCTGCAAGGGCGCGCCTCGGGCCAGGTGCGGGAGTTTGCGCTCTATGGCGAAACCACCGGCGAAACCGATGAGTTCGGACTGCCGGTTCGTCACAACTGGGCGGAAGACTACCGGGGATCAGCCACGGTCGTTTACGGACACACACCGGTACCGGCCGCAGAGTGGCACAACCGGACAATCTGTATTGACACCGGTTGCGTGTTTGGTGGGCAACTGACGGCGTTACGCTATCCGGAAAAGGAGCTGGTCCACGTCCAGGCTCACCGAACCTACTATGACCCGGTGCGACCGTTACTACCACCAGGCCAAGAGGCGCCAGCGGTGTCCCGCCGTCCCCAAGACGATGTACTGGATATCAACGATGTCTTGGGTAAGCGCATCATTACCACACGCCTGCATCGCAATATCACTATTCGCGAGGAGAATGCGTTGGCGGCCCTGGAGGTCATGAGTCGGTTTGCGGTGGACCCGCGGTGGCTCATCTACCTCCCACCGACCATGGCTCCTCCAGATACCTGCAAAGAGGGCGCATACCTGGAGCATCCACGCGATGCCTACACCTACTTCCGGGGGCAGGGAGTGGCTGAGGTAGTCTGCGAGGAAAAGCACATGGGGTCACGGGCTATCGTCGTGCTCTGCCGCGATCAGGAGGCGGCACGGCGCCGATTCCTGGCAGACGATGGCCGGCTCGGAATCGTCTATACGCGCACGGGCCGCCCGTTCTTTGCCGATACTAACGTAGAGAGCGCACTGCTCGCGCGTATGTCTGCCGCCTTGGCGCAGGCGGACTTCTGGGAGCGTTTCGAGACGGACTGGCTCTGCCTCGATGCCGAGCTGATGCCGTGGTCGGTGAAGGCGCAAGGGCTGCTACGGGATCAATATGCAGCTACGGCGGCCGCGGCCAGCACTACGCTCGATGCCGCCGTCTCCTTGCTGAAGAAGGTCGCGGACCACGGAGAAGAGAGCGCGGCGCTGCTCACTCGCTACCGGAGGCGCCAGGAAATGGTGAGCCGGTTTCGCGCGGCCTATGGTCGCTACTGCTGGCCGGTCAAGGGTGTGGCCGATCTGAAGCTGGCGCCCTTTCACCTCCTGGCGACGGAAGGACGAACCTACACAGACAAGGATCACATCTGGCACATGGAGACGGTCGCGGCCCTCTGCCAAGCTGATGGGGCGCTCTTCGCTGCTACTCCCTACAAAACTGTTGATCTGACCAATCCTGACAGCGAGACAGACGGGATCAACTGGTGGGAAGAGCTGACTGCTGCCGGCGGCGAGGGGATCGTTGTGAAGCCGCTTCAGTGGATTATGCGCGGGAGCCGCGGCCTCGTGCAGCCGGCCATGAAGTGCCGGGGCCGCGAGTACTTGCGACTGGTCTATGGCCCGGAGTATACGGCTCCTGAGCACTTGGAGCGGCTCCGCGCTCGCAAGGTCTCCGTGAAGCGCTCGTTAGCACTGCGGGAGTTTGCGCTGGGTGTCGAGGCGCTCCAGCGGTTTACGGAGGGAGAGCCGCTGTATCGGGTGCATGAGTGCGTCTTCGGCGTGCTGGCTCTGGAGAGCGAGCCGGTTGACCCTAGGCTCTAGGGCGTGTCCGCAAAGTACCAGCCAGCAGGGGGACGCGCCCCCCTATGGTCCCCCCGCTGCGGCGGGGGGACGGGGAGTGAGGGCAGCCGCCCCTTAGCTGCGGACGGTGAAGCGGTCTTCCAACTCGTTCTCGATGTCCACCAGGCCGGTGTAGGCAAGCTCGGCGTTGGAGGCCATCGCGGCGCCGAACCACCCCTGGCGGCGCATGGCGAGGCCCTTCTCGACGGCACCGGTGCGGACCGAATCCCAGAGGCTGTCGGCGAAGAAGTCCACGATTTCGCCGGTGAAGTGGCCGGCGGCGTCTACTGACACGCCAATCGCGGACACGATAGGCTGGCAGTACACGAACCGCACCTCAGTATTGATGGGGACGGGGGTAATCGGCATCACGTGGCTACCGCGGGCGTCGCCGGTGACGTAGGGGCAGATGGCCCAGGGGAGGAGCACTTCTTCGGGCGCCGGGAAGATGCCCTGGGTGCGGAAAATCGCCACCGGGTCATCCTTGCCGACGTAGGTGCCGGCGATGTTGTGCAGCCGGCTCGTGCTGGCCGCGAGCAACTGCTGGTCGGGATGGGCGCGCGACGAGGCTGACTGAATGGCGAAACGGGCTTCGTCGCGCAGGAGGGCTGCCAGTCGGTAGTAGTCCTCGGGCGCGTGGAGGGTGATCTCGCGGTCTCCCTCCGTATAGTCCATGTCCATCAGGGAGAAGCTGAAGCCCTTGCTCATCTCCGGTTTGAGGAGCAGGCCGCCACAGTACATCGGGTCGGCGAGGGGCAGGAAGAACGGCAAGTTGAAGGCGCCGGGAGCACACTTGTCCGCGTAGAAGAAGAGCACCGTTTCGGCTGGGCGGACCTTATTGTCCTTGACCGGATTGTGGTCGAACTCCAACTCGGCGACAGCGGGACCGGCGCCCCGAATGTTTCCGGAGGGAGCGTCCGCCAGGAGGTCTTGCCCGGCGCCGTAGTCGCCGCGCACCTGGGCGGCCGCCGTCCCGTTCAGGAAGGCTTGCCAGGCCAGCTGGTGCAGCTCGGTGTTGTCCGGTCCGGCGGTGTGACTACAGGTGATAGCGATGTCATCGCCGGTGTGTGTCACTAGCATGTCAATGAGCAGGCCACGCGCTTGGGCGGCGGCGAATGTCTCCTGCACCGCTGCCAGCACGGACTGCGAGGGGCGGGTATGGCCCCCCGGTGAACCGATATCCGCCTTGAAGATCGAGAGCGTCAGCTTCATGGTCCCCCCTTGGCTCCTTCAGATGAAAATACCTGCGAGTAGGCACTACCAATCCCAGTCTGAGGTCAGTCTCGCCAGGTCACTGCGACTGTAGCACTCTCCCACAGCGTTGCCAAGTGTATCGGCCGAATGCCGCGAGGCCGAATGCACGGGTACTCCTGCTCTGTGAACGGATGAGCTGGCCCGGTGGGTACGGACTAGCTGTCCGGTGGCGCCGGCACGGCGGTCTCGGAGTAGGGCATGAGCGACGCCAGCCCGGCTGCACCGGTCATGATCTCGGCGATCTCGCGGTGAACCTCCGGGGTGAGCGCCACGTCGAGCGCCCCGACGTTCTCGTCAAGCTCGGCCGGCCGCCGGGTGCCGGAGAGTGCCACTGCCACCAGTTCGTTGCTGAGGACCCAAGCCAGCGCCAGACGCGGCAGGGTGGTCTCAAGCTGGGCCGCGACTTGCTTGAGCCGGTCAACGACCTGCAAGTTCGGCCCGAAGTTGTCGGCGCTAAACAGCGTTTGGCCGAAGATCGGCCGGGAGCGGCGCCAGTCGCCCTCTTCGAAGGTCGTCTCGGCATTGAAGGTGCCGGTGAGTAGCCCGTGAGCGAGCGGCCCGTAGGACATGATGCCGACACCAAGCTCTCGGGCCGTGGGCATCATCTCGTACTCCCAGCGCCGGTCGAAGAGGTTGTAGCCCACTTGGTTCGCCACCAGTGGCGCCATCCCGCAGGCCTCGCGGAGCTGACGGGCCTCGTAGTTCGATACGCCGACATAGCGGGCCTTGCCGGCCGCGAGCAGGTCTTGCAGGGCACGCGCCGTTTCCTCGAAGGCGGTCTCGGGGTCCGGCCAGTGGATGAGGTAGAGATCCACGTAGTCGGTGCCGAGCGACTTCAGACTGGCCTCGCAGTCCGCGATCACCGAGGCGTAGCGGGCGTCGCGATTGGGGTTGAAGCGCGGTAGGCCGGGCCGGGTGGGCTTGTCGTCCAGCTGCCCTTCGCGCGTGGGCAGCGCGCCTTTGGTGACGACTATTGCCTCCTGGCGACGAGCGCCCAGCCCTCTGCCGAGCAACTCCTCGGAGGCCCCGGTGCCATAGCCGCGGGCAGTATCGAATAAGGTGATGCCCAAATCGAGCGCCCGGTCAATGGCAGCGATGACCTCCGAGGTCTCGAAGTGCCCGTAGCCACCCCCCATCTCCCAGCAGCCAAAGCCGATGACCGATACTTCGAGGTCGGAGGTTCCCATGTGCCGATATTCCATCGTCTTATCTCCTTTCCGCACCTCACCCTCACCCTCCCCCGTCCCGACAGGGGAGGGAACAGTTCGTCCCCCTGCCGCAGCGGGGGGGCCGTATGGAGGCCTGTCCTAGCCCCAAAGCTCCGTTTGCTGCCACTGCGATACCATGCTTTCCAGGAGGGTTGCGGCGGCCACGCCGTCCGCGACACGGTGGTCGAACGTGAGGCTAAGATGCACCGTCGGTCGCACGGTCAATGCTCCGTCTTCATCCACCACCGGCCGCGGCGCGATGCTGCCGACGCCCAGAATGGCGCTCTGCGGCGGGTTGATGATGGGCGTGAAGGCGTCAATGTGGTAGGCGCCGAGATTCGTCAGCGTGGCAGTGCCGCCTGCCATCTCGCTGGGCTGTAGCCGTCCCTGCCGCGCCCGGTCGGTCAGCCCGGTCAGCTCGCGGGCCAGGTCGAGCGCTGGACGGTGGGCCGCATCGCGCAGTACCGGCACGACAAGGCCATCCTCCACGGCGACGGCGACGCCGATGTGCGCCTCCGCCAACTGCACGATCTCGTCGCCTTCGATGGTGGCGTTGAGTGCCGGGTGTGCCAGCAGGGCGGCGGCCAGTGACTTGGCTAGGAGCACGTCGTAGGAGACGCGCATGCCCTCATCGGCTGCGCTAGCGACCAGTTGCTCTCTGGCCTGCACCAGGGGACGAGCATCCACTTCGCGAGTCAGGGTGAGCTGGGCGGTGGACGTGAGACTGTGCTGCATCCGCTGGGCGATCAAGCCGCGCATCCCGGTGAGCGGAACGCGGCGGAGCACGCGCGGCCCACTGGCCTCGCTCTCCGCTTGTGGTGGTGGGGAGTCGGTACTCGCTGCGGCCGCCTGCACGTCGGCCTCGGTGATGCGGCCGCCGGGACCGCTGCCCGTAACGGTGGTTAGGTCAACGCCAAGCTCGCGCGCGCGGCGCCGGGCGACCGGGGTAGCCCGCAAGCGGCCGCTGCCGGCGCGTGCTGGTGGCGGCTTTGCCGGCGTGCGTGGTGGTGCGGCGGCCGCGGCACGGGGGGCCGCCGGAGCGGCAGTCGGTGAGGCGGCGGGGGGTGACTCGCCCGGCGCGAGGATGTGACCGAGGATGCCTTCGACCTGCACGCGCCCGCCAACGGGCACGACCTGGTGGAGGATGCCGGCCGCCGGGGCGGGGATTTCGACGGTAGTCTTTTCGGTGGTCAGCTCCAGCACAGGCTGGTCCGCTGCGACCGAGGCACCGTCTTCCACCAGCCAGCGCGTGACTTCACCCTCGATGGTGTACATGCCGAGGTTGGGCATAGCGATTGCTACGGCCATGACTTGCCTTCTTCAACTGGCCCCCCTGTGGTCCCCCCGCTGCGGCGGGGGGACGGTTGGGGCGGGGGCTGCTTTTATCCTGTCCCGAGCATCTCGTGGACCGCGTCTACGACCTGTTGCGGCGATGGCGTATAGATCGACTCCAGGGCTGCGCTGTAGGGCACCGGCGTGTCGGCGCTGTTGATGGTCTTGATGGGTGCGTCGAGAAAGTCGAAGCCGGCGTCGGCGACGCGGGCGGCGATGTCGCGGCCCAGTGAGCATGATGGCGTGTCCTCGTCCACGACGACCAAGCGCTGCGTCTTCTCGACGGACTCGAGGATGGTCTCCTCGTCCAGGGGCGCCAGACTGAGCACGTCAATGACCTCGGCCTCCAGGCCCTCGGCGACCAGCGCCGCGGCCGCGTCGAGGCACACGTAGGTCATGCGGCCGATTCCGCAGAGGGTGAGGTCACTGCCCTGGCGCACGATCTCGGCCTTCCCGAACGGCAGGGTGTAGGCTTCCTCCGGGACCGGTGTGCGGGCATTCAGCCCCAGGTAGCGGTGTTCGAGCACGATCACGGGGTTGTTGTCGCGGATGGCGGAGATCATGAAGCCCTTGGCGTTGTAGGCGGTGGTCGGTGCGACGCATTTCAGGCCGGGGATGTGGGCTAGGACCGAGTAGAGCGTTTGGGAGTGCGTGGCGGCCGCGCCGCCGCCGGCGGTCTGGCTGCTCGGAGGGCGGGCACCATACGACATTCGCACGGTCATCGGAATCTGCACCTGGCCGCCCATCATGTAGTGCATCTTCGCCGCTTGGTTGATGAGTTGGTCGTAGCAACAGCCGATCAGGTCAATGAAACCCAGGTCCACGATTGGACGCAAGCCGCTCATCGCGGCCCCAACCGCTGCTCCGACAAACCCCATCTCCGCAATCGGCGTATCCAGGACGCGCCCAGAGCCGAACTCGGTGACCAGCCCCTTGGTTGAGCGGGTGGGGCCGCCCCAGGCGTCCTTGAAGCCGAGATGCTCGCGCCCGGCCGCGCCGGCGACGTCCTCGCCGATGACCACGATGCTCGGATCGCGGCGCATCTCCTGGCGGATGGCCCGGTTCAGCGCTTCCGGGAACGTCAGGACCTCGGCCGTCTCAGCCGTCTTGGTCGCTACCGGCGCTGCCGTCATCGTGACCATGATCTTTCCTTTCGATCCGCCTCGACTGCCCGCATCCGACTGCCCTCACCCCGGCCCTCTCCCACGGGGAGAGGGGGAAATACTAGCTTGCTACTATCTCCGTCGTTAGCTCGTTTGCCGCCGGGAAGGGTGCGGCTTCGGCGGCGGCAACGGCTTCGTCCACTGCCGTTGCCACTTGGTCATCTATCGCCTCTAGGTCGGCGGCGTCCAGTAGGTCCGCCGCGATGACCTCCTGGCGGAAGCGAGCGATGCAGTCGCGGGCACGGGCGGCTTCGATTTCGGATGCCAGCCGGTAGGCTGTCCCGTCGTCTCCGGCCGAGTGTCCGTAGTAGCGATAGGTCCGCGCCTCGATCAGCGACGGGCCGCCGCCGGAGCGGGCGCGCTCGACTGCCCGTGCCGTCGCCTCATACATGGCGAACACGTTCTGGCCGTCCACCTTCTCGCCGGGGAGGCCGTAGCCGGCGGCGCGTTTCCAGACCTCGCCGGCGGTGCTGTACTCGACCGGCGTGCTCTGGGCGTAGCCGTTGTTCTCGCAGACGAATACGCAGGGGACGTTCCAGACCGCCGCCAGGTTGATCGCCTCGTGGCAAGCGCCGATATTCGAGCCGCCGTCGCCGAAGAAGGTCACGGCCACCTGACCGGTACCGCGCACCTTCGCGCTCAAGGCAGCGCCCACCGCGTGGGGAATACCGGCGCCGACGATGGGATTCACGCCTAGCATGCCGACGCGCACGTCGGTGATGTGCATGGAGCCGCCCTTGCCACGGTTGGCGCCGCTGGCCTTGCCATACAACTCGGCCATCATCGGCGCCACCGCCATCCCCTTGGCGATGCAGTGCCCGTGGCCGCGGTGGGTGGAGGCAATCCAGTCGTCCGGTTGCAGGGCGGTACAGACGCCGACCGCGACGGCCTCTTCGCCGACGTAGTAGTGGGCGGCGCCGAAGGCAATGCCGCCCTCCACCAGCGCCTTGACGCGGTCCTCGAAGGCGCGGATGAGCACCATGCGCTCGTACATGGTCAGCAGCGTCGCGCGCGGGAGTGTTGCTGCGGTCGTACTGCTTGTCATCGAGCGGCCTCCTCACCGGTGCCGGCCAACGTGGCCATCGTCCGCAACTTCCAGGCTAAGGTAACGTGCCCGGCGAGCGTATGCAAGCCGGACACGGCAGCGTTCCGGCGCGGCCGGTCGCTCGCGGCGCTCGACTGGCGACGGTAGAGGCTGGCACAGTAGTCCCGCAGAGCGCGGCGGCCAAGCACACAACCGTAGGGAGAGACAGATGTCTGAGAACGGAGCGGCGGAATACGTAGTCGAGCCACAGAAACGGGTGCCCGTAGCCTACGACGTGGACGTAGCGGTGGTGGGTTCCGGCATTGGCGGATTGTTCGCGGCGCTGGCGGCGGGCAAGCAAGGGGCCAAGACACTGGTGATTGACCGGATGGCCGCGCTCGGGGGGAACATTGGCCCGGCCATGATTGTGGCCGGCGGTCTGTATAACGAGGCCGACGGCACGTTGGTCGGCGGGCTGTCCGGAATCCCAAAGATGGTCATTGACATGGTCGAGGAGCGGCGGACGGCCAATAACTACGCGGACGAGACGAGCCTCGTGTCGTATCTGGGCGCGAAGCTCAGTGGTGAGTGGGGGATCGAGTTGCTGCTGACCGTGTGGGCCGGCGATCCGATCATGGAGGGCAACCGGGTGACCGGGCTGTTTGTGGAAGGCAAGTCGGGTCGGGTGGCGGTCAAAGCCAAGGTGGTGATTGATGCTACGGCCGACGTGGACATCGCGCGGCGAGCCGGTGCGCCGGTCATCATGGCCTCGCCACCCGATCCGGCGCACGGGCCGCTGGTCCGGGAACGGCGCGGTGGCGAGCCGTACCGCGTGTGGAACGATACGGCGCTGTTCTATCTCGTCGCCGGCGTGGACTTTGCGGCCTACGAGGCTTTCGCGGCGACCCGCGTGCCCCTGAGCGCCGAGGATCGGGAGTGGGTGCGCGGACGGAATCCGGGTAGCTTTCCGCAGCCGATGCTGCCGCTGCTGCGTCGGGCTTGGGATGACGGGTCGTATCGCCACATGCGCGACCTCGAGCCGACGGTGCATACCGAGAGCGCGGCGATTTCGTCGTTCGACGGACACGTCGGCTCTTCGCGGCTAAACGTGCGCGGCGAAATCCGCCGAGAGGACATGAAGCAGCACTCCAAGATCGAGACGGCCGCGCGGGTCCACGCTCAAGAGACCCTGCATTTCTACCGGGAGCACGTGCCTGGCTTCGAGAAGGCCTACATGCTGTTCATGGTGCCATACTTCGGCGCGCGGGGCGGGCCGTGCATTGACGGGGAGCGCACGGTGACGGCGATGGAGGCCTACGAGGGCAAGAAGTTCCGCGACGTGATGTACCGGAATATCCACGAGGGGCAGGACATGCACGGTGGGGAGAAATCGGGCCACGATGCCCCGTATCGCATGATCCAGCCGAAAGGGGTGGAGGGCCTGCTGGTGACCGGCCGGGGCGCGGCCTACATCCGCCGCGGCCACGACCCGACGGGGATGCGCGCGCGGCCGAGCATCATGGCCTTGGGCGAGGCTACCGGCATCGCCGCTGCGCTCTCCACCAAGCTGGGGGTCACGCCCAAGCAGCTCGACGTGAAGACGCTGCAGCGGGAACTGCTGCGCCAAGGCGCCTACTTGGGTGACGAGGCGCGCCTCGCCGAGCTGGGCCTGCGCTAACAGCCCCCACCCTAGCCCTCCCCCGTTGCGACAGGGGAGGGAAGCACCGCCCCAGTCTCAGTGGTGCCAACCGTTACCGTCCCCCTGCTCTGCGGGGGGACCATAGGGGGGCCGATGTGGTATGGAAGGGAGGGGCCATGACCGCGATTGACTTCGCCAACTCGTACATGACCTGGTTTGGCGCCGGGAACCATGCGCGGATCCAACTCGACGCGGCCTGCACCATCGTTGACGAGCAGGGAGGGACGGAGGAGACCTTTTACCTGATCGCGCCGTGTCGGTCCGAGCGCTGCTACACGGCTGATCCGCTGTTTACGATGCCCAACTACGAGTTCTCGGGTATCTGGTCGCGGGAGGAATTCCTGCTCATTCGGACGCATTGGGTGAGCGAGCGCGACAACCGCATGTATGGCGTCATCCGTGAGCACTGGGACGACGTGCATCTGGATATTCGCCACTTTGAGCAGGCGGAGGAACTGCCGGATCGGGGCGCTATCGTGACGGCGACGCTTGCCAACCGGCTGCTCATCGCCCGCACGGAGTTCCACGACGAGGGGGGGCGGCAACGGGCGGTGCTGGAATATCCGGTGCGAACGATGAACGTGCTGCCCGTGCAGGCGGAGGGTATACACCGCGACCCGCCGCAGTTTCAGGTGGACACCGGCCCGTTGATCGTCCCGGACTTCGGCTCGACCGCGGACCGGCAGATCGAGCGTTTCGACATGGGATATGTCGTCTACCAGGAGTTCGATCAGGCGGAGTTCATTTTGCGCCGGCCGGTACCGGTGCCATCGGCGGAGCAGCCGGCGACGGAGACGACGGATTACTCGGCCGTGCGGATCGTCTCGGCCCGCAACACCATTCTCGCGCCGCCGGCCCCGGTGTAGCCCGCCCCCTGTGAGGGCCTCACCCCCCGGCCCCCTGACCGGCCAAAGCCGCACGGATAGTGCCAGGTGTGGTGCGGCTTTGGCCGGTCACCTCTCCAGCGCAGAGCGATAGAGAGGGGGTGGCGGACCTACCCCCCAAACCCCCTCCCTAAAGGGAAGGGGCTGGATAGCGGCTGGTGCCGCCGTGACGGGGGGACGGGCGCAACATGTTGCGCCCCTACGGCTGACGGCTGATAGCTGTTGGCTGATCGCTGAAAGTGGTATCCTGCCTGGCGTTGCGGAGCTTGAACACGAAAGGCGATGAGCATGGGTATCGAGCGGGCCACCTATCAGGGCAGCTATCGCGCCGGAGTCATTGGACACACCGGCCGGGGGAACTACGGTCACGGGTTGGACGTGGCCTTTGTAGGCTTACCGAACGTGCGGCTCGTGGCCGTAGCCGATGCGGACGACGCGGGGCGCGCGGAGGCGGTGGAGCGCACGGGCGCCGAGCGGGCCTACGCGGACTATCGCGACATGCTCGCGCAGGAGAATCTCGACCTAGTCGCCATCGGGCCGCGGTGGCTGGACCAGCATGAGGCGATGACCATTGCGGCCGCCGAGGCCGGCGTGAAGGCCATCTATGCGGAGAAGCCGATGGCGCCGTCGCTCGAGGTGGCTGACCGGATGTTGGCGGCCTGTGACCGACATGGCGTGAAGACCGCCTACGCCCACCAGAACCGCGCCTACCCCGGACCGGCGCTCGTGCGGGAGTATCTCGCCGCCGGCAAGCTCGGTCGTCTGCGGGTGATCCGTGCCTACGGGAAGCAAGACCGTCGTGGCGGGGGGATGGACTTGCTCGTACTCGGTACCCACCTGCTCGATCTGATGCGGTTCTTTGCCGGCGATGCGCGGTGGTGCCATGGTCACGTCACTCGGAATGGACGCGACGCCACCGTGGCGGATGTCGAGGTGGCTGATGAGGAAGGCGGACTGATCGCTGGCGACGATGTGATCGCGCAATACGGCTTCGATGATGGCGTCCTGGGCACGTACGAGTGCGGGCAGGCGGGAGACGGCGGTGGCTCCCCGTACTTCCGGATAGAGGTCTGTGGTACTGACGGCATACTGACCCTTTGGAGCAGTCCCGATGCGCCGATCTACATGTTCCCCGGCCCGTTTGCGCCACCGGACCGGCTCTCCGAGTGGCAGCAAGTAGAGGTAGAGCCGCTGCCGGCGGCGCTGGGGCCGGAGAGTTCACGCGGCGGGATGCACACGGCGAACCAGCTTGTCGTGTGTGACCTGCTGGCGGCGGTCGAGGAGGGCCGGGAGCCGGTCATGTCGAGCGGGCACGATGCGCGCGCGGCGCTGGAGATGATTCTCGCCGTCTACGAGTCGCATAGGCAAGCTGGGCGGGTGGCGCTGCCGCTGGCTGATCGCCGGCACCCGCTGGCACGCTGGCAGAGCGGGGAGTAGGTAGGCCTCACCCCCCGGCCCCCTCTCCACCATGTGGAGAGGGGGAGTTTGTCGCTCTTCAATTCCCGTCTTGTGACTGCGGCGAAAGCCACAGTTTAGCCCTCCGGCCACTGGATTGCGGCTTCCGCCGCAATGACGGCCAACATCTTTCGTGTCTCAAGCCGGCCGCTGCTGCTTCTCTGGTGTGAGGCCCGCGCCGCGTTGTGGCCTTATACCGCTAGGAGGTCGGACAGGGAGTAGGGCTGGCCGGCCTCGACCGTGACGAAACGGGCGAGGTCGCCGATCAGCGTCTGAAGCTCGGCGATTTTGGCGGCGGGATCGGCCGGCGTGGGGTACCAGTGGCGGCGGATGAGCGTGCGGATGTCGCGCTGATAGGCCTCGTCGGTTGCGCCGGGGAGGCGAGCGCCGGTGATCGGGTCCACCACCGAGACGGACCCGGCCGCCGGGTTGAGCGGGATGGGGAAGGCGGCGGAGTGCCGGGGCCGATAGTGCATGGGGACGAGAATGCGGGGGCGGATCAGGTCCACGACGGCAGCTTCCACATCACGGAGCTTGCTGATCGGGTAGAGCATGATGTCCACCTGCCCCCGTAGCTCGGCCATGGCGGGGAAGGCGTCCCACAGATCGCCGGGGTGGTAGATGCCGGTGCCCGTCACCGTGTCCGTGAGCACGTAGCCCATGTTCGGGTAGGGCGTGGTGATCGGGCTGCCGTCGAGGTACTCGCGGGGATTCTCGCTGCTCTCGACACCCTGCACGTGCCAGCGTCCCAGGTCCAGCGCGGTCGGGCCGGGCCACGTGATCGTCGGGTCCTTGGCGTACTTGGGATAGAGGGCGATAGGTTGGCCGGTTTCGAGGAAGGCGCCATCGGTAGGTAGCGGATCGTCCCAGATCGGCGATTTTAGGCGCGAGGCGTGCAGGCACCAGTGGCTGACGATGAGCCGGCGAAACGCCTGGCCGACACAGAGCCGGCGGAGTGTCGGCTCGTGGTAGTGGTCGTAGTGCTCGTGGGAGCAGAAGATAGAGCCGAAGCGTGGCCGATCGGGCTTGACGAACGGATCGAAGGCGATGCTGTCCTCGTCGCGCTCGACGCGCAGCTCGAACGCGGCGCAGCCCCACCAAGTCAGCGTAGGCGGTTCACCAGACATCATAGGCCACCTCACAGCGGAGAACTATACCGACTGTCAGTTCAGACGCTTCGCGCTAGGCGTGCGTGATAGCCAGCGCGGTGTATCTGGTACACGCCTACCCCTCCCTCGCTGGCCATCCTCCCGTTCATCACTTGCCCTCTAGCGTGATCTGCCGACCAACATGCCGGGCCGGGCTTGGCAGCAGCCATAACACGGATAGCAATCCCAGCACCGCGCCGATGAGCACCGTTGGGGCTAGTCCAACGTGGGTGCCGAGCAAACCGCCGATGGCGGCGCCCAAGGGGTGCATCCCTCGGGTGACGGTCCTCGCCACACCCACGACCCGGCCCTGTAGTTGCTGAGGCACTATTGCCTGCCGGACGGTGTTCATGATGATGTCATGCATGTTGGCACAGAAAGAGAAAACTACGCTTGCGGTTGCGAGGAGCGGCCCGGCATAGCCGAGCTTCGCCAGCGGGAGCATCAAGTAGCCTGCAAGCATAAGGCCGCTGGCTAGAGCCAGCGCTGGTCCCATCCCAATGCGCCGAGCCAGAGGCATGGTAGCGAAGGCACCGAGGAAGCCACCCACGCTCCCAATGCTCAGAGCTATTCCCACGGCGGCAGGGGTGAGTTCCAACTCGTTGTAGGCGTACAGGAGATATACGGTCAGCACGATTCGCACCGCGAGGTTTATTTGTGCGCTGTTGCCCGTGAACAGCACCAAAATGACATTTCCCCAAAGGACCCGCAGTCCTTGCACTAGCTCACCCCAGAGCGTTCGCAAGCCCTGCCCACCAGACATCGAGGAAGGAGGCTCCGGTGTGCGGATAGTTAGGAGGATTGCTACGGATATGAGAGACATGGCGGCATCGAAGAGCAGGGCCGGAGCCGACTTGATCCACTCGATCAAGGTCCCCGCAAGCGCTGGACCGGCCGCGGACGCGGCAGAGCCAGATACCTCGTGCTTGGTGTTGCCCTCCATGAGCTGGGAACGTGCAAGCAGGACTCGCTGGTAGGCCTGGGAAGCAACCTGGGAGGCTACAGAGAAGGTTCCCAGAAGCAGGACCGCGCCGTAGAGGTGGTAGATGCTGAGTGTCCCGAGGATGTACGCGGCGGTTACGAGCATGAAGATGATGGAACGGCCGGCTCCGCAGATGACAAGGACGGTCCGGCGAGGGAAGCGGTCAACGAGGACCCCGGCCACCACGGCCAGCAGCAGGAAGGGCAGATACTCCAGAACCGTTAGCATGCCCATCTCGGCCGGTCCGGCGTTGAGCAGTTGAATGGCCGCGGTGGGAAGCGCGATCGCGGTGACTTGCTTCCCAAGCGCGCTCACGCTCCACCCGGCCCAGTACTTGAGGAAGTCTGGATGGTGCCAGAGCTCGCCTCGGAAGATGGAGGGCCAAGGTCGGGGTGTGCCTTGCGTCGTCTGGGACATTGGCAGAACCAATCAACCACACGGTCCGGTGACTTCACTTACGGGAGCGAGTAGATCAGAGACGCTTCCGAAACATAAGGGACTGGATGTTGTAGCCCATACGGTTTCGGTAGAAGGGCACGGAGAGATGGCTGCCCACATACGTGTCGGTCGTTGCCAAGGTTGCGCCGCGGCCACGTGCCCACTCCTCTGCCACCTCCATCAACCGGGTGCCGATACCCTGGTGCCGGTAGGCCTCCGCTACGGCAAGTACGTAGATCGTCAGCCGGGTGTGACTTAGCTCGCGCATCACCTCCCGGTGATCGTCCTCCCAAGGCTTTGCCACGGAAGCTCCCAAGTTGCCAACGACCTGTCCGTTAGCCTCAGCGACGAGCCTATATACATCCGCATCCGCGTCGCGAACATGCTCTGCGATCCCTGATTCGAACCATTCAACCAGGCCCTCTTCCTGTGGGATCTGAAGGAGTTCCGGATTGAGAGCGGCGTAGTACCGCCCCAAGTCTAGCCAGCACTGCGCCATGCCCTCGCCGTCCCCGATACGTTCCTCCCGGACAATAACATCGGCAGAGGGGCTAGCAGGCGGCAGCGGCTGGCTGAGTCGCTTCAGGAAGCGCAGGGACTGGATGTCGTAGCGCATGCGGTTCAGATAGAAGGGGACCGAGAGGTAGCTCCCTACATAAGTGACAACCGTCGCCAAGACTGCACCGCGGCCACGTGCCCACTCCTCTGCTGCCGCCATCAGCCGGGTGCCGATACCCTGGCGCCGGTAGGCCTCCGCGACGGCAAGCACCGTAATCTCTACCCGGACCTGGCTCAGCTCGCGCATCACCTGCCTGGAGGCGGTGTCCCAGGGCTGTGCAACACGGGCGCCGATGAAACCGACGACCCGGCTATCGGTCTCGGCCACAAGCATGCACTTATCTGCATCGGCCTGGTGAATGCGCCGTGCAGTTGCCGCATCGAACTCCGCGGCTTGACCGTCTACGTCGGGTACGCGGAAGTGCTCCGGGCTAATGGTGGCGTAGTGCCGTCCGAAGTCGAGCCAGCACGTGGTCATCCCCTCACCATCTCCGACACGGGCATCGCGGATCAAGACGTTAGCCATGGCGAGCCTTCGGCAGCCGCTGGCGTGCCTCACGCAACCCGGAGTCTGGTTCTCCCTCCGCACTGGCCTCGGTCGTCGGCGCCGGTCCTGGTGCAGGCAGGTGAATTACCTCGTCAATGATCCCGTATTCGAGCGCCTGCTGCGCCGTCATGAAGAAGTCACGGTCCACGTCTTTGGCGATCTTGTCCACTGGTTGGCCGGTGTGGAAGGCCATGATGTCATTCGACCGACTCCGCAGCCGCAGGATTTCCCGCGCTTCGATCTCGATATCCGAGGCCTGGCCGCCCCGTCCCGAACTGATCGGCTGGTGGATGATCACGGTCGAGTTGGGCAGGGCATAACGCGACCCCTTGCTGCCGGCCATCAACAGTACCGCCCCAAAGCTGCCTGCGGCCCCAAAGCAGGTGGTCCGCAACCGGAGGCCGGAATCCTGCTGGATGTACTGCATGGTGTCGTAGATGGCCAGTCCGGCGTAGATGGACCCGCCGGGGGAGTTGATGAAGAGCTGGATCTCTTTGTCGGGGTCTTCGGTCTTGAGGAGGAGGAGCTGGGCGACGACCGAGTTGGCGACTGAATCGTCAATGGGGGTGCCGATGAAGATGATGCGCTCGCGGAGCAAGCGGGACCAGATGTCCATGCCGCGTTCGCCGCGGGGGGTCGTTTCGATGACATAGGGGACGATTGACTCCGGTGGCTGCATGGATCGCTCCGTTTCTCCTCCCCACCGGTAGCGCTGGGCAGGAATGCTCCGGGCTTGAATTCGTCAACGGTCAGCGGTCTTGCATTCACTCTACCGAGCGACGCTTTATATGTCAAGCGTTGCTGTTCATGGGGAGCAGATCGGCCGGCTTGTGCCGTAACCACCGGGCTGCGGTACAGTGGTGGATGCCATGACGCTAACGTTGGGCGCCTATTTGAAAAGCCTGCGCGAACTGGCGGGGTTTTCCCTCCGTGAGGTGGAGGGCTTGACGGAAATCTCCAATGGCTACCTCAGTCTCTTGGAACACGACCGGATCAAGTCGCCCTCGCCGAACGTCCTGGCGGCGCTGGCTAAGTGCTATGGGGCGGACTACAGTGCCCTGATGCAACTGGCTGGCTACCCAGTGCCCGGCCATCCGAAACCGCTGCCTCAAGGCACGACCTTCTTTCATGGTGCAGACCAACTGACCTCGGCGGAGCGCGAAGAAATCCAGGAGATCATCGCGCTGAAATTACGTCTGCGCCGAGAGTCATCGTGATAGGGCACGTGCTGGCACCTGATGCTGGCGAACGCCTCGTTTGGGATCGTGGTATGCTCATTAGTTAGCCCATGTCGTAGCTGGGGATAGCCCAGCCTCGCAAGGGTAAGTAACGTAGGGGCGTCATTATGAAAGTTGCGAACTTAATCGGGTAGTGGGATGTTGGGACGTAGCCCCCCTATGGTCCCCCCGCTGCGGCGGGGGGACGGGGATGTTCCCTTCCCTGGTAGCTCAGTCCTGGGGAGGGCAAGGGTGGGGGCCAACACATTACCCAATCAAGCTCGCAACCTTCATTATGGCGCCCAGTGAAGCACGCTGTCCTCCCTGGGCGTGATCAATCGTGCTCCTACGACGCGGCCTGCATCTACCTCTGTCAGGCCGGCACCGGAGACGGACGGCACGCTGAAATAGTTCGTCATGAGGGATAACCGGTCGGTAGTCGAGGCGTCGGACATGGCGCCAATGCCCAGAGGCAGGCGTTTTCGATTTCCTGACCATCCTTGGTCCACGGGTGCGGCGCTGCTCGTCATTCTGCTGGTTGCCGTCTATTTCCGGTTCACCGGCCTGAACTGGGACGACGGGCACCACCTCCACCCGGACGAGCGCTTCCTGACGATGGTGGAGAACGCCCTGGAGCTGCCCGGCTCCGTCGGCGCGTACTTCGATACCGCTCAATCCCCCCTCAACCCCCACAACAAGGGGCACGGCTTCTTCGTCTACGGCACCTTTCCGATCTTCTTGGTGCGGTATCTGGCGGAGTGGCTGGGGCGCAATACCTATGACCAAGTGCATATGCTGGGACGTGTGGTGGGGATGCTGTTCGACCTCGCCACCGTCGTACTGACGTATCGCATCGGGGCGGCGCTGTACGGCCGGCGGATCGGTCTGTTGGCGGCGGCGTTCCTGGCGGTCACGGTCATGCATATCCAGCAGGCCCACTTCTTTGTCGTAGACAGCTATCTCGTGACGTTCGTGGCGCTCACGTTCTGGTTCATCGTGCGGATTGCATGCCAGGGCCGGCGGCGCGACTATGCGTGGGCCGGTCTCTCGCTGGGCCTGGCGATGGCGACCAAGCTCTCCATGCTCCTGCTGGCGCCTATCGTGGGCCTGGGCGCGCTCATCTGGCTGGTGCGTACCTATAGCGACCGGAGGAGCGGCGCCGTTGATGACGCCGCTGCGGAAGCCGCTGAGCCGAGCGATCCGGGCTTGGGGAGTGCTTCCTGGGAGGTGGCGTTGCCGGCCGATGCGGTGCCTGATGCTGCCGGGGACGAGCGGCAGCCTTGGCGGGAAGCGCTGCCGCTCATCCAGAGGGCGGTGCTCGGCCTGGCCTTGGCCGGGCTGGTCGCTATGGTGGTCTTCCGCGTCGCGCAACCCTACGCCTTCGCCGGCCCCAGCATCTTCGCACTGCGGATCAACCCGCTGTGGGAAGACAACATCCGGTATCAGGCGGACGCACAGAGCGGGAAGGTGGACCTGCCGCCGTCGGTGCAGTGGGCCAATACCACGCCGCTGCTCTTTCCCTGGCGGCACATGGTGCAGTGGGGGCTGGGCTGGGCACTTGGCGGCGCGGCCTGGATCGGAGTCGCCGTGGCCGGTGGCGTGCTGCTGCTCCGTGGTCGGTGGCAGCACGTCCTGACCGTGGCCTGGATTCTGCTCTGCTTCGTCTATTTCGGGGCGGTGCTGAACAAGACGATGCGCTACTTGCTCCCGATCTATCCCTTCCTGGTCATCATGGCCAGTTGGCTGCTGTGGACTATCCACGACCGGCTGCGGTCCCGATGGCGGGCGCTTGCGGTAACTCTGGGGCCGGTGTTGATCGTCGGCGTCCTCGCCGCGACGACTCTGTGGGCCTATGCCTTCACGCGCATCTATACGCGGCCGGTCAGTCGCGTCCAGGCCAGCGAGTGGATTTACGAGAACGTCCCCAAGGGTGCCGTCGTGGCGAACGAGCACTGGGACGATCCGCTGCCGCTACGCCTCCCGGACTATCCCGATCCCTGGTCAGCGCAGGGGCAGAACTATCGCGGCCTCACCCTCACGCTCTATGACCCGGACAACGAGCAGAAGCGCGAGAAGCTCCTGGGCCAATTGAACCAGACGGACTACATCTTCCTATCGAGCAACCGCCTCTACGGCTCGATACCACGTATGCCCCAGCGCTACCCGATGACAAGCGACTACTATCGCGCGCTGTTCTCCGGTGAGCTGGGTTTTGAGCTGGTCCACGCGGGGACCTCCTACCCCGAGCTGCTCGGCTGGGTTATCAACGACGACTCCGCAGAGGAAGCCTTCACCGTCTATGACCATCCCAAGGTGCTGATCTTCAAGAAGACCGCCGACTTCTCGCCGGACCAGGCGCGGGCGATCCTGAGTCGCGCCGACCTGGACACCGTCGTCCACATGTCGCCAGCGCAGGTGGGCACGAATGGGCTACTTATGTCCCCGGCGCTCCAGGCGGCGCAGCGGGTCGGCGGGACGTGGTCACGTCTTTTCCGGCCGGGGGACTGGGCGAATCAACTGCCGTTTGTGGCGTGGTGGCTGGCTATCGAGCTGGCCGGCCTCGCGGCGCTGCCGGCGACGTTGCTGCTCATGCGGTGGCTGCCGGATCGCGGGTATGGGCTGGCTAAGACGCTCGGTGTCGTGGCCTTCAGCTATCTGGCCTGGCTGGCTGCGTCGTTCCGTCTGGCTCCCTGGTCGCGCTGGACGCTGGCGCTGGCGTTGCTCTTCCTGCTGGTGGGAGCCATGGGGTTGGCGTGGTGGCGACGCGAGACCCTCCTGGCCTATTGGCGCCAGTACCGCTGGCTCATCTTGTGCAACGAGGTGGTGTTCACCGGCGCGTTTGTGCTCTTTGCGCTCCTGCGCCTCTACAACCCGGACCTGTGGCACCTGTTCCGGGGTGGTGAGAAGCCGATGGAGTTCTCGTATCTGAACGCCGTGGTGCGCTCGACCCACTTCCCGCCCTACGACCCCTGGTTTGCCGGTGGCTACCTGAATTACTACTACTACGGGTATGTGATCGTCGGTGCTCTGACCAAGCTCACCGGCGTGGTTCCCGCCGTCTCGTTCAACGCCGCCGTGGCGGCCGTGTTTGCCCTGACGGTTGCCGGGTGCTTCACGTTCGGCTACAACGCCGTGCGTCTGCGGCCGCGGTGGGGCGGCACGGTGCGGGGGGCCATCGGCGGCGGTCTGCTCGCCGCGCTCTTCGTGGCCGGCGTGGGCAATCTCGATGCGCTCAACCAGTTACAGGAAAGCCTGGCGCGGGCCGGTGGAGTGTCCGTCGAGACCCGCTTGCCCGGCGTGGCCGGGGTGGCCAATCTGCTGGCTGGGGGCAAGGCGGTCCTGTTCGATGGACAGGCAATACCTGGTATTGATTTCTGGCGTAGCTCGCGCGTCATCCCGAACAACACGATCAACGAGTTTCCGTTCTTCACCTTCCTGTTTGCCGACCTGCACGCCCACATGATCGTGATGCCGCTGACGGTGGCGATGCTGGTCCTCGGCCTGAATCTGCTGGGAAGCGGCTGGCGCGACCCACGGCCGCTCGCCGGACGACCGCTGCGCTGGGCGTGGCAGGCGCTCGGTGGTCGGCGGCTGTGGCATCTCTTGCTAGTGGGCTGGCTACTCGGCGCCATTGCCATCACCAACAGTTGGGACTTCCCCACCTACCTGCTGGTGATCGTCGCCGCGCTGGCGCTGGCCGAGTGGCGCGCCGCCGGAGTGACCTGGCAAGGCGCGGTGCGGTGCGGGGTGAGCGTCGTGGCGGTGTACGCGGTCAGCCGGCTGGCTTTTCAGCCGTTCTGGAGCCACTTCGAGCTGTTCTACACCGGGATCACGCCGTTCCCGGACAAGTCGCGCCTTGACCACTATCTCATCATCCATGGCCTCTTCCTCTTCATTCTCGGCAGTTTCCTGCTGGTCGAGGGCGCACGGGGCTGGAGCCGGAGTGGCTGGGGACGCTATCTGGGCACCCGGCTGTGGTACTTGGGCCGGTGGGAGCGCCTCGACCGCCTGGAGCACACGCTGATCGGCGACCAGCGGCTGCCCGCGCTCCCGCTACTCACCGCCGGGGCCATTGTCGTCGTCGTGGTAGCGACGCTCGTCCGGCGGCAGCTGCCGTTGGTCGCGTTCATCGCGGCCTTGATCGGCCTAGTGCTCTTGGTTGCATGGGAACGGCGCCGCTCGACTCATACGCTGTTCCTGTTGGTCCTCGTCGGTGCGGGCGCGGCGCTGAGTATGTTTGTCGAGTTCTATGCGCTCAGAGGCGACGTGGGCCGCATGAATACGGTGTTCAAGCTCTTTCTGCAAGTCTGGATGCTGTGGGCACTCGTGTCGGCGGTGGCGGCAACGTGGCTGCTCAACCGGCTGTGGAGGTGGGGCGGCGCTCCGGCCCCGGCTGCGAAAGGCGCCGGATGGAATGCCCTGGTGGGGTCTAGCTGGCTCCGGCGGGGCTGGAGCTTGGCCTTTGTCGGCTTGCTCGGCGCGGTGCTGATCTATCCGGTCGGGGCAACGCCGGTGCGGCTTGCCGACCGGTTCAAGGCGCTGCCGCCGACGGCGGACGGCATGGCCTATATGGAGCACGCCGAGGTCCGCGATCCGGAGCGGGACGGGGCCATCCGTGCCGACGCCGACCGCGCTGCCATCGGCTGGCTACTGCGTAACGTCACCGGATCGCCCGTCGTGCTGGAGGCGAGCGTGCCGCCCTACCGCTGGGGTGCGCGGATTGCCAAGTACACGGGGCTGCCCACCGTTTTGGGCTGGGATTGGCACCAGAAGCAGCAGCGCGGCGACTTTGCCTGGATGATTGACAAGCGGCTACGTGACGTGCGGGCCATCTACAATGACCCCAGCTCCGAGGTGGCGCTGGAGTTGCTGCAACGCTACGACGTGAAGTACGTTTACGTTGGCGGACTTGAGCGAGCCTACTATGATCCGCTTGGAATCCAGAAGTTCGAGACTATGCTGGCTAACGGGAGCGTCAAGCAAGTCTATAACGCGGATGATGTCATCATCTACGAGGTAAATGATGGCTAACGGGCGATACTAACTGAGTGAAAACCCCGTCGTAGCGTTGGTATAATTACATCAGCCAGGTATCCGGTCGGGACATGGGGGTGAGGAACACAAGCACTCCTCGAATGAAGCGATACCGGGCGAGAGGACAGGAGTAACAGCGCGATGGCGACTCGGCGCGCCGCGACCCGTCGGTCAACTGGCAAAGCACGCGGCTCGGCCGCTCGCGATGATGGTCATGGGCACATGAGTGCCGATGGCGCTACCGAGCTGGCGCCGACGGTGCTCACGTGGCGCGAGTGGTTGGGCCGCCCGGCCTTCCTCGGCCTGAATAACGGGCAGGCGCTGGTATTGGCCGGGTTGCTGCTGGTGCTGCTGCTCACTCGCTTCTGGGACCTGGGCACGCGGGCGATGCACCACGACGAGAGCATGCATGCGAAGTACGCCTGGGATACGTACCGCTGGAGTCCGCCCTACCGATACAACCCCCTCCTTCATGGCCCCTTTCAGTTCTTTGCCGTCGCGGCGTCGTTCTGGCTCTTGGGCGCCACCGAGGCCACGGCGCGGGCGGTGCCGGCGGCGTTTGGTGTCGCGCTCGTGCTGCTGGTATTCGCCTGGCGGCGCCAGCTCGGCACGCTGGGCCTGCTCTTTACCGTCGCGATCATCACCTTCTCGCCCGCCTTCACGTACTTTGCGCGGTTCCTGCGGGAGGACGCCTACGTGGCGACGTGGACCATGCTGCTCGCCGTGGGGCTGGTGAACTACATCGCCACGCACCGGCGCGCCTGGCTCTATGCGGCAGCCGTCGGGGCGGCATTTGCCTTCACCACCAAGGAAACCACATACATCACGCTCTTCATCTTCGGCACGTTCATCCTCGCTAACCTGGCCCTGGAATGGTGGCGCCGCCGCCGAGCACGCCGGCGCGCCGGGAGTGAGCCGGCCAGTCCGATGACGGCCGCGTGGCGGGCCGTATTCAAGGACCACACCGCCTTCTGGGGCGCGGGTGCGTTTACCGGCTCCATCATCATCATCCTGGTGATCTTGCTGCTCCTGTTCACGAGCTTCGGCGCCAACCCGGCCGGGCTACGCGACGGCTTCACCGCTTCCTTGACCTATTGGCTCGAACAGCACGACGTACAACGGGGTAATCAGCCGCTTTTCTACTACGTGCTGACCCTGAGCGCCTATGAAACTATCGCGCTCGTCTTCGGGCTGATCGGGCTGGGGGCTGCGGTGCGTCGTCCGACGATCTTCACCGGGTTCTTGGCGTGGTGGTTCGTGCTGGCGTTCGTGATCTATACCTGGGCCGGGGAGAAGATGCCTTGGCTCACGATCCACATTGCCCTCCCGCTCACGATTCTGGCCGGCTGGTTCCTCGGCCGGCTGTTCAGCCAGCCGCGGCCCTGGCGCCTTGGCCCCAAGATCGCCCTAGGCGCCTTGGTCGTGCTGGGTCTCTACACGGTTCACACGAGCTGGCCCCTGAACTTCGAGCGTGGTGACGTGCCGAAAGACCTCTTGATCTATACGCAGACGGCGCCGGACGTGCCGAAGGTCGTGCAAGACCTTGAGGACCTCTCGCTCAAGGCGACCGGCGACAGCGAGGCCATCGGTGTCGTGAGCACGGCCGGTACCTGGTGGCCGTTTTCCTGGTATCTGCGCGACTTCAAGAACGCCGAGTTTCCCGCCAAGCTGACAGCGGCGCCGACCAAGCCGGTGGTGTTGGTGTCACTCGACGAGGACCAACAGAATCGTCCCTTCCTCGCCGGCTACAGCCCGATACGGTATCGGATGCGCTGGTGGTTCCCGGAAGATTATCGCACTCTCACGCTTTCTACCATCTGGGGGGTATTCAGCAATAGTGAGGTCCGGGACCCGTTCCTGCGCTGGCTGTGGCAGCGTGAGACGGTCAGTGCGCTCGGCTCCTACGATTTCTACGTCTACATCAAGGATGGCTACGGACTCACTTCTCCGCTTGTCGGTGCAGTGGCCTCGCCGCGGACGGTCGAGGCGCAGGCGGCAGCAGCCGAGCAGGCGCGGCGCTACACGGAGGTGGCAGTCCCGCTGGAGCAGGTCGGCGCCATTGGTGCGCCGGGCCGCGCCAGCGGGCAGCTAACCGATCCGCGCGGTATCGCGGTGGACGACGTGGGGAACGTCTACGTTGCCGACGGGATGAACCATCGCATTCAGAAGTTCGACCCCAGTGGCCAGTTGCTCGTGGCGTGGGGCACGCAAGGTCATGGTGCCGGACAGTTCACCGAGCCGCTCGACGTGCTGGTGGAGCCGGGCACCAACCGGGTGTTCGTCGCCGACACCTGGAACCACCGCATTCAGAAATTCGACGCCAATGGGCAGTTCTTGGGCCAGTGGGGATCGCCGGGGCAGGAGATCAGCCAGGAGCCGGGCCAGTTCTATGGCCCGCGGGGGCTGGCGCTGGCGGACGGGGCGCTCTACGTGACGGATACCGGCAACAAGCGTATTCAGAAGTTCGATCCGGACGGCAACCTGCTGGGGCAGATCGGGGCGGCCGGTCAGCTCAATGAGCCTATCGGCCTGACGATCACACCGGCTGGCGACCTCTACGTCGCCGACACGCATAACGGCCGCATCCAGCGATTTGACAAGGACGGCAACGCCGTCGCCTCCTGGCCGGTGCTCGGTTGGTCGGATCAAGTGCGTAATGAGTCGTACATGGCGAGCGACCCGCAGGGTAACCTCTACGTCGCCGATTCGGTCGGTCAGCGTATCCTGAAGTTCGATCCGAACGGCACGCTGCTTGCCGTCGGGACGGTGCCGATAGCCGGCGGCCAGGGACTCAACCTGCCCAGCGGCATCGCCGTGTGGGAGGACAAGCTGTACGTCGCCGACACGCTCAACGGCCGGATACGCATCTTCGAACTGCTCCCCGACGTGGAGTAGGGAGTCTCCCGCGATTGCTAGGGTGAGTGGCACCCCTATGGCCCCCTGACAAGGGTGGTTTTTTGTCGGCATCAAGGTTTTCGGGATGGAGAGGTGGTCCTCACCCCGGCCCGCTCCCTGTGGGAGAAAGGGCTGGATTGCGGCGCAAGCCGCAATGAAGAGCGACGGGACGCGATGAATCGCGCCCCTACAGGAAAAACCTACCCCTGTCAGCCTATGGCCCCCCGCTACGCCGGGGGATGGGCAAGGCTACCCGGCCGACAAGCGGTAGGTCCGACCAGGAGGACGATGAGCGGTGGCCGTGCTACATCTGCTGTGGTGGTGGCTCGTCGTCCAGGTTCTGTGGCTGATCGCACTTCCGATTTGCTTGCAGGTCTTGCGGCCTCTGCCGGACCGCGGCACCAGTGTCGCCAAGGCGGTTGGCATCCTGGTCTTCGTCTATCCGCTGTGGTTTTTCGGCTCGCTCGGGTTCCTCGACAACAGCCGCTTCTCGTACACCTTGGTGCTCGTGCTCCTCGGCGCGTTGTCCGTGGCGATCTGGCGGCGCTCGGCGGCCGATCTCCGTTCTTACTTGTGGTCGCATCGCCGGCTCCTGATCGTCCAGGAGGCGCTCTTCCTCGCCGCCTACCAGGGCTTCGGCTTTGTCCGCATGTTCAATCCAGAGGTGGTCAACACCGAGAAGTTCATGGACTTCGCCTTTATGAGCGGAGCCTGGCGGAGCGAGAGCTTCCCTCCGCTCGATCCGTGGTTTGCCGGCGGCACGATCAACTATTACTACTTCGGACACCTCACGGTAGCAATCCTCACGCGCCTCTCGGGCTTGCCGCTGGCGGAGACGTTCAACCTGGCCCTCGCGCTGCTGTTCGGCCTCGCCGCGCTCGGTGCGTTTGGCGCGGCCTACAACCTGGTGCTGGTACACCGGCAATCCCGGACACCGAACGAGCCGGCGCCCGCGAGACAACCGAGCGGACGCCGCAGGCGCGATGGGCGCGGACAGCGCACGGATCGGGTGGGTGGGGGAAGTTGGTGGCGCCGGCTCGGCACGATCCCGGCAGCAATGGTAACCGGGCTGCTCGCCGGCTACTTGCTGTTGATCGGTGGCAATCTGCATGGTCCGCTGACACTGCTGCGCGATCCTGGCTACCTGGACAAGGACTTCTGGCAGGGCATGGGCTGGAACAGCACGCGCGTCCTGGTCATCAAAGCGGGTGAAGCGACGTTGCAGCCGCGCACGGGACAGCCGGTGAGCGGGGTAGTGTCGTTTACCGATGCCGGCCTGTATCGGTCCGAGGTCACGCTGCAAGTAGCCGGCTTGGAGCCAAATGGCGCGTACCGCGCCCTGCTGGGCCGCGGCCTGTGTGGACAGCCAAGCGGGGAAGGCGAGCGGCTCGCCACGTTACGGGCCGATTCAAGCGGCCGAGCCACCGGCGCCGGGGCTTTGGGCCGCCCGCTGACCGAGCTTACCGCTGGTGCCTTCCACGTCGCCATCCGCCTCCCGGGCTCTCCCGCTGTGCCGCTCGCCTGCGGCGAGATCACCGGACGGGACCTCGATTACACGATCAACGAGTTTCCGGCGTTCAGTTTTCTGCTGGGCGATTTACACCCGCACGTGCTTGCCCTGCCGTTCACGCTGCTGGCGCTCCAGGTCGCGTTCAGCTGGTGGCTGCATCCGCCGGTGCCGCGTTGGTCGGCGTGGCGCCGCGACCGCGCTGAGGTTGGGCGGTTGCTCGTCGGTGCTGGCCTGATCGGGGCGCTCTATAGCCTCAACAGCTGGGATTTCCCGACCTACTTCGTGCTTGCTGCCGTGGCCATAGCCGGCGCCATGGTCCGGCGCACGCCGACCATGCGCGGGGCCGGGGCCGCCCTCGTGAGTGTGGTGATAACGGCGGTGATAGCCGTCGTGCTGTTCTTCCCGTTCTATGTCGATTTCGAGCCGCCGGCTTCCGGCCTGGGCCTCGTACCGATCAGGAGCCGCCTCGACCAGTTCGTTGTGTTCTGGGGCCTGCTGCTGGTGCCGAGCGTAGCGTTTCTGGCTACCGTCTTGCCGTGGCGGAGTCTCGGACTGACGCGCGGTGCGTTCGCGTCGGCCAGGCAAGCGGCCGGGATGGCTCCTGCGACCGGCTGGGGGCGCGCCGCCGGCGCAATCTGGGCCGCAGTCTTTGTGCTGACGGCGGCGCTGGCGACGGTGCGGGGGAACGGTGTGCTGGCCGTGAGCTTTCTGCTCGGTCTGGCCGCCGCCTGGGCGATCTGGGCACAGCGCGAGCGGCCGGCGGTGGTGTTTGCCCTGGTGCTGCTCGGTCTCGCCGCCGCCCTGATCGGAGTCTGCGAGGTGGTCTACGTCCAAGACTTCTACGGTGCTGCGCTGCGCCGGATGAACACTGTCTTCAAGCTCTACTACCAGTCCTGGACGCTGCTCGCCATGGTCGGTGCGTTTGGCGCCTACGTGGTAGGGAGCAGCCTGTGGGAGGCGGTGCGGTCTCGCCGGTTGCCATCTCGTCATTCCCGCGAGGGCGGGAATCTACGTCTCATTCCACTGCTCACCTCCGCCGGCGCAGCAGCGGTGGGTGTCGCGCTGATCGTGTTGGGGCTTGTCTACCCGGCAGCGACGGCGGTGCAGCGCACCGATGGCTTTCGCAAGACGCCAACGCTCGACGGGTTTGCATTCCTGAAGCAACACCAGCCGGAGGACTATCAGGCGGCCCAGTGGCTCATCGAGAACGTGCCGGGTCGTCCGGTCGTGCTGGAGGCGGTGGGTGGGCCGTACAGCCACTATGCGCGGATTGCCACCCAGACCGGTCTCCCCACGGTGCTGGGGTGGCCCCAGCACGAACGCCTTTGGCGCGGTGCGGTCGCCGAGAGCGCCATCGCGGAGCGCGAGCGCGACATTGATACAATCTATCGTGCGAGCAATCTGGCTGAGGTGTGGCACCTCCTGGATCGTTACAACGTGGAGTACATCGTCTACGGCTATCTTGAAGCGAGCAAGTACCGAGACTCCGGCGCCGCGGCGCGTGCCAAGTTCGAGGCTGGCCTGGAAGCGGTATTTCGTGCCGGCAACACTGCGGTCTACAAGGTGGCGTCCGGTGGTCCGCTGCAGAGCGGGGTGCCCGCGCAGCTTCCCCGCGGCGGTGCGTCGGCGGGGTGAGCGGCCAGTGGCGCCCCCACACTCCCTGCTATGAAGACAATCATTGTGCTGCCCACCTACAACGAGGTCGGCAATCTTGAGTCATTCACCAAGACGGTCCTGGCGCTAGAGCCGCCCGTCAGTATCCTCATCGTTGACGACAACTCGCCCGATGGCACCGGGGTCCTTGCCGACCGCCTCCAGGCTGCCGCGCCGGAGCGCGTCTACGTGCTTCACCGGGCCAAGAAAGAGGGCTTGGGAACGGCCTATATTGCCGGCTTTCGGCGGGCACTGGCGCTGGGTGCCGAGCGCATTTTCGAGATGGATGCGGATTTCTCGCATCCTGTCGAGGCTATTCCGCGCATGGTGCAGCTCAGTCGGGAGTACGATGTCGTGATCGGATCGCGCTACGTGGCCGGTGGCGGCGTAGATGCCCGCTGGCACCCGCTGCGTCTTTTCCTCAGCCGGGCCGGGAACGTGTACGCGCGCTGGGTCACCGGTCTCCGTATACGCGATACGACCTCCGGTTTTCGCTGTTTCCGCGCGTCCGCATTGCGGCAGCTGCCCCTCGCGGGTATCCGCTCCCAAGGCTACGTCTTTCAGATCGAGCTGCTTCTGGCTTGCCAGCTTGCCGGTTGCCGGATCGTAGAAACACCGATCTTCTTCCGTGAACGGCGCGTGGGTGAATCGAAGATGGACCTCCCGATTGCCTGGGAGGCGCTCTGGCGGGTGTGGAGGTTGCGTCGCGGGACTCCCTGGCAGGCTTATATCAGGGAACAACTCCGATCCCCCGAGGATGAGCGCTTGTGATCCGTCACTCGTACACTCTCCTCGGGATCGTCGTCAGCGCGCTCCTGTTGTGGCTGGCACTGCGGACGATTGACTTCCGGGAGGTCGGCGCAGCGTTCGGCACAGCCAACTATGCGCTCCTTGTCCCCGCGCTGGCGCTCTATTTCGCTGGGGTCGCCGTGCGGGCAGCGCGTTGGCGCGTCTTGCTCGCACCGTTGCAGGAGGTCGCGGTGGGACGCCTCTTCCCCATCGTCGTGATTGGCTATATGGCGAACGATATCCTCCCGGCGCGACTCGGTGAAGTAGTCCGGGTGGACGTGCTCCGTCGTTGTGAGGGGGTCAGTCGCGCGGCAGCCTTGGCGACGGTGCTGATCGAGCGTATCTTCGACGGCTTGTGCTTACTCATCTTTGCCGCGGTCACCCTGCCGCTGGTAGCACTGACCGGTGATTGGCGGGGACCGTTGCTGCTCGCTGCCGTCCTGTTTGCCAGCGCTGCCGCCATCCTCGTCGTGATCGCAGCGCGGCCGATGCTTGCCGTGATCCTGGCCGAGCCGATTATCCGGGTGCTGCCACGGACGCTACGTGGGCGAGCGCGTGGCCTCGTAGAGTCTGTGGTGCAGGGGCTGTCGGTGCTCGGCGGCGTCCGGGCAACGCTCTGTGCGCTGGGATTGACGGTAGGGGCCTGGCTATGCGAGGCTGGGTTGTATCTCGCGTTACTCTATGCCCTGGCCATCGAGGGTCCGCCGCTGGTGCCTCTCGCCATCCTGGCCACGAGCATCGCCAACTTGGGCACACTGTTGCCGTCGTCACCGGGATACGTGGGCGTGTTTCACTATCTCGTGCAGCAGGTGCTCACTCAGGCCGGTGTCCCTCTGAGTCAGGCTACCGTGTACGCTGTGCTGGTACATGCCGCCCTCGTCGTGCCGGTGACGTTGCTCGGTCTGTACTACGTGTGGCGGCTCGGTCTGGGGAGGTCGTGGCTCCGGGCGGTGAGTCGCGCACCGCGGCCGGTCGCCGGCGACCGGAGCGCCTCGGCGGTGAGGAACTAAGGCGGCAGGAGCGATACCGTTGATTCGATCACTGTTCACCAACCCGAGAATGTGGCGCTTGGGTCTCGCCCTCGGCGTGATGGGGGGAACGGCCTGGGTAGCGGGACGTTTGATTAGCAAGCGTTTCGGTGACCGCCTCGTCAACTGGGAATGGGCGGCACAGGTCGCAGCGTCGGCGAGCCGGTCGCGTGCGCCGGAGTCCCCCTGGGATCGTCGGCAAGCACAGCAGCAGTACGCCGACTTTGTGCGCCGCAGCCACGATCTGGTGGCGGAATATACCGGTGTTACGCTGCCCCAGCCGCTCACAAACGTGCGTACTTTTGACCGCCGGGAGTGGGTGGAGGCCAATATTGCCAACTTCCGTCTCCTGTTCGCTTCGCTGGAGCAGGGGTATCAGGCAGCCCTCAAACGCACGTCGGCTGGGGGCGCGCTCAGCGGCCTGAGCCAGGTCGCACTCAGCGCTGAGGTCGGCTTGTTGCTCGGCTATCTCGCCCGGCGCGTACTGGGTCAATATGACATCTCCCTCTTGGGACGCAAACCGGTCGGTAGTGGGCAGGTGTACTTTGTCGAGCCGAATATCGGCAGGCTTGAACGGCGTTATGCACTGCCTTCCGACGACCTGCGCTTCTGGATCGCGCTGCACGAGGTCACACATGCATTCGAGTTCGAGGCGCACCCGTGGCTACGCGAGTACCTGAACGATCTCCTCACGGTCTACCTCGGCAGTTTTGCCCTGGACCTGTTCGGCGGCCGCCAGGACCTCCCGTTGGCCGCGTTTTTGGGGCGTCTCCGGGCCAACCTCGTGCAAAGCCGGCACCCTTTAGAGTTGATGATGTCGGACAAACAACGCCGCATCTTCTGGTCCTTGCAGGCGTTGATGGCGCTGATGGAAGGCTACAGTAACCACGTCATGCAGCAGGTGGGGCAGCAATGCTTACCGTCCTATGGGCTGCTGCGGCGCCATTTCGAGGAGCGGGCGCGGCGGCGCGGCGCGGCCGAGCAACTCTTCATCCGCCTGACCGGACTGGACTTGAAGCTGGAGCAATATGTCCTCGGTGAGCATTTTGTCAACACCGTGGTCGAAGCCCGCGGCATCGAGGTCATGAATCGTGTCTGGGAGGGGCCGGAGATGCTGCCGACGCTCGACGAGATCAAACAGCCAGCGCTGTGGATAGATCGTATTGAGGCCGGCTCACCTGCCGCAAGTGCGGTCGTTAGTCCGTGACCGGTTGCCCAAGGCCGGGGAGCTACTGCCCGCTTGGTCGGCTAGTCTAGGCTAGGATGTCGAGACGAGCTGGGCGGAGGGGGAGATTTCGAGGTCCCAGTCGGCGACGTGGCTAGCCTGCCAGCGGCGGTAGCCCGCAGCCCCAATCATCGCGGCGTTGTCCGTGCAGAGATCAATGGTGGGCATCTGCACCGGCACGGCCGCTGCACTCGCCAGCGTCTCGCGGAGCGCACCGTTGGCGGCGACCCCACCGGCGAGGAGGATGCACCGAGCGCGAAACTGATCCGCCGCCTGACAGGTCTTGCCAACCAGGACATCCACGACCGTCTGCTGGAACGCTGCGGCGTAGGCGCTGACCATTGCCGGTGTCAGCGCGGCGGTGCCGCCGGCAGCTTCCACGTGCCGGAGCATCGCCGTCTTGACGCCGCTGAAGCTGAAGTCGTAGGTGCCACGGAGCCAAGGCCGCGTCAGCGGTGGCTGATCCTGCTCCGGGGTGGTACGCTGGGCTGCACGCTCGATGAGCGGTCCACCAGGAAAGCCCAAGCCCAAGAGCCGTGCCACCTTGTCGAAGGCCTCCCCGGCGGCGTCATCGCGAGTACGGCCGAGCAGCCGGTACTGCAAATGGTCCTCCATGATGACCAGCTCGGTATGCCCTCCCGAGACCACCAAGCACACGGCCGGTAGCTCCGGTGGCTGCGTCGTATCGGCGCCAGGGTGCGGAGTCTTCACGAGCCAATTCGCATAGATATGCCCCTCCAAGTGATTGACCGCGATCAGGGGCAGGCCGTGGGCCAAGGCGATACCCTTGGCCATGTTCACCCCCACGACGAGCGCGGGGGCCAGGCCCGGACCGTTCGCCACGGCGACCGCCGTCAGGTCGGACCACGTAACCGCGGCGTCGCGCAGCGCCTGCTCGACCACCGGCACGATCCCCCGAATATGCTCGCGGGCCGCCAGCTCGGGCACGACACCGCCAAAACGCTGGTGCAGTACCTCCTGAGTGAGGACGACGTTGCTCAGAATGCGGCGACCACCGGCGATCACGGCCGCTGTCGTCTCGTCACACGACGTTTCCAGGGCGAGCAGTAAGTCCATAGCGTAGTGATAGTAACACTACCACGTCCGCCGCAGTGACATATCGGGGACAGGCATCGGCATTCCGAGTTGCAGGACGGCTTATGGGCCGTCAGGGGCGATAGGTGCGCTCCTGGATACGGGCGCTGCTTTGGAGCAGGCGGGCGCCGGTCAGTGTGTCGAGTTGCACAATCACCGGCTCGCCCCACCCGGACCAGTCGTTGGCCGGGTCCTGCCGGCCCTCCGTCCGCAGCGTGAGCTGCACGTGCTGGCCGGCCCAGGGGCGCAGGTCGGCCACAACATCTATCCAGCGGCGGTGCTCGCCCTGCGCGCGGGGATGGTTGGGAAGATCGAACAGGGTCGTTTCCGGTCCGCCGGCCGGCGTGATGGTGGCGATGAAGCGGACTCCGTCCCCCAAGGGTGCCGCCCACATGGCCGGATCGAGCACGATGCCGGTCTGGAAGTAGGCATTCTCGGGGAGCGTGAGCGCAATGGTGACCGCCGCGGGGGGATGCACTTTCAGCCAGCGGCGCGCCTGTGGCCCCACGTCCCGCAAGGGACGATCTTGGGCGAGTACCGAGAGATAGCGGACATCCAGGAAGCGGTCGGGGCCCAGGTCAGTGCCGGTTGGTGAGCGTACTGTCGCGCGCTCGGCGAGTAGGTCTTCGATCACGTTGGTCACGATGATGCGCTGCGGGGGGTGATCTGTTGGCGGTGGCCACAGGGGGAGCAGGAGCCGCACGCTGACCACGATGACGCCCAGTGCCGTGACGAGGCTGGCGCCGCGGAGGATGAGCCGTTGGCGGGACGTGGGACTGCGGTGGGCGGCGGTGAGCGCCCAGGCAGCGAGGGCGAGGCAGCCGAGCAAGGAGATGGTGGCGCCGATCAGGCGCGGGCCGCTGGGGCCAAACCGGATGGCGACGCGGTGGTCCCCTGGGGGCACTTCGACGAGCAGGAAGCCTGGCTGGATGGCCTGGGTCTCGATCCAGGGGGCGGGCGTGGCTGGCACGGGGCGGTCATCCACCCAGGCCCGCCAGCCGGCAAAGGCGAGTTGGTGGAAGGCGAGGACCGCCGGCGCGTCCCCCGCGACGGTGACGTCGGCGCTGGTCCAGAGGGAGCCACCGGATAGGTGTCGAATGGCCAGAGTGCCGTGCCAGACAGCGACGCGGCCGCCGAGCCAGGCGGCTTCGGGGAACATGCGCTCGTAGAGCCAGAAGCCGCGGGCTTCATCTTCATGCCAGGTAGTCCAGTGGGCAGTCTTGGGCACGAACTCGCCGGTGGAGACGTAGAGCCGGTTGGGATCGGGTGTCACTACGCGCGAGAACTCGGACTCGAGCGGTATGAAGGGGCCGTACTGGTGTGGAGCCTCGGGGAGAAGCGGCGTGAAATAGCCGCCAACGCCGGCAACCCCAAGGCCGACTGCCGCTAAGCTGATCGCCACCCACGCGCGGCGGTTCTGGGCTACCCACAGCGCCAAGGCCCCGCCGGCTGCCAACCCTATACCGTAGCCGGCCGGGGCGAGTAGGCGGTAGGGAAACTGAATCGCCCGCAGTGGTGGCAGACGTTCCCACAGTGGCAGTGCCCAATCGAACGACTGCGAATAGCAGGCCAAAGCCAGGATAAGACCAAAGCCGCTCGTCAGGACGATCAAGCGCAACTGCTGAGGGCTGGCTGGCAGTCGGTTCAGAGCGGCCGAACGCATCCGCCTGAGGAGTGTAGCGGTCAGGGCAAAGAACGCGCCGAGGAATAGCACTCCTTGCCAGAGGCTTAACGGCGGTGGGCCGTGTAACGGGTGAGGGTAGATCAGGTGGAGGTCAACCGGAAAACCCCGTGTCTTCAGGCTGCGCTCCTGGAGGCCCCAGTGGGGCGAATGGTAGCCAGGCCAGGTGAGAAACCAGTGGCGGTAGTCCACATGACCGTGGTGAATCCGCTCGACTTGCACCAATTTCGTTTCTGTCAAGGCTGGGAACCAGAAGAATATCGTGAGCAGCGCGGCTCCTAGCGCGGCGCCACCGAGCAGGAGCAGCGCCCGGCGGTGTGGCCGCCAGAGCCATAAGCAGCCTACCCATGTCGGGGCGATAAAGGCCCCGAGGATGGACGAGATGTTATGGGTCAGCAGCAAGGCAACGGTGATGGCACCCGTGAACCACCACCAAGGGGTGAGGCGACGGCCCTCAACGGCGGCCAGCCAGAGGCCGGTGCAACCCACGAGCAGCCAGGCGAGTAAGCCCAGCCCCAGTGTTTCCGGGACCGCGGCGCGCAGAAAGAGATTTATTGGCAGTGGATGCGGCGCGTACGCGACGATGGCTGCGGCGAAGAGGGCTGCTGGTCCGTGGCGCCAGAGCTGCCAGCCGAGCGTATAGACGCCGGAGATCATGCCCAGCACCCCGATAATACCCGCGAGCTGTAAGCCGCCGTAGATCCCCACGCCTGGCAGGAGCGAGGCCAGCAGCACGGTCAGGTAATAGCTTGCCGGCGCATAGAAGTTGAGGTATGGATAGCCGTAGCCGCCATAGTGCTCCGAGAACCAACGGGGGTACCAGTCGCCATTGGCGATATGCTGCTGGAGTGAGTACGACCTGACCAGGTGGATAGAACCGTCATACGGTTTCCAGAGATTCAGGTTGGGGTGGAGGAAGAGGAGCCAAGCTGGCGCTGTGAGTGCTAGGGCAAGCAGCAGGCCCGGCAGCCAGGGTGGCGCTGTTGCAGCCAGGGCTATTGGGTTTCTCCAGCGCGACGCTATGCGCTGCCCGCGTGAGATAGTCAACTGGAGGATGGCACTCATCGGGCCGACTTCTGAGGATGCATCGGATAAGGTAATGGTAACAGGAGCACAGCACCTGTCCTACCGTGGCCAGCGCCTGGGCGCTGGCGGCTGCACCGGGTAGCCGTCAAGGCCGATAGGTGCGCTCCTGGATACCGGCACTGCTTTGGAGCAGGTGGGCGCCGGTCAGCGGGTCGAGCTGCACGATCGCCGGCTCGCCCCACCCGGACCAGTCGTTGGCCGGGTCCTGCCGGCCATCCGTCCGCAGGGTGAGCTGCACGTGCTGGCCAGCCCAGGGGCGCAGATCGGCCACAACATCTATCCAGCGCCGATGCTCGCCCTGCGCGCGGGGATGGTTGGGCAGATCGAACAAGGTCGTTTCCGGTCCGCCGGCCGGCGTGATGGTGGCGATGAAGCGGACTCCGTCACCCAAGGGTGCCGCCCACATCGCCGGATCGAGCACGATACCGGTCTGTAAGTAGGCATTCTCGGGGAGCGTGAGCGTGATGGTGACCGCCGCGGGGGGATGCAGCTTCAGCCAGCGGCGCGCCCGTGGTCCCACGTCCCGCAAGGGGCGATCCTGCGCCAGCACCGCGAGATAGCGCACGTCCAAGAAACGGTCGGGACCCAACGCAGCGCCCGTTGGCGCCTGCACGGTCGCCCGCCCGGCAAGGAGGTCTTCGATCACGGTGGTCACGAGAATGCGCTGCTGGGGTTGACCGGTCGGAGGCGGCCCCAACGGCAGCAGGAGCCGCGCGCTGACCACGATGACGCCCAGCGCCGTGATGAGGCTGGCGCCGCGGAGGATGAGCCGTTGGCGGGACGTGGTACTGCGGTGGGCGGCGGTGAGCGCCCAGGCAGCGAGGGCGAGGCAGCCGAGCAAGGAGATGGTGGCGCCGATCAGGCGCGGGCCGCTGGGGCCAAACCGGATGGCGACGCGATGGTCCCCTGGGGGCACTTCGACGAGCAGGAAGCCTGGCTGGATGGCCTGGGTCTCGATCCAGGGGGCGGGGATAGCCGGCACGGGCTGGTCATCCACCCAGGCCCGCCAGCCGGCAAAGGCGAGTTGGTGGAAGGCGAGGACCGCCGGCTCGTCCCCCGCGACGGTGACGTCGGCGCTGGTCCAGAGGGAGCCACCGGATAGGTGTCGAATGGCCAGAGTGCCGTGCCAGACGGTGACGCGGCCGCCGAGCCAGGCGGCTTCGGGGAACATGCGCTCGTAGAGCCAGAAGCCGCGGGCTTCATCTTCATGCCAGGTAGTCCAGTGGGCAGTCTTGGGCACGAACTCGCCGCTCTCACCATAGTGAAGTCCGTGCTTCATCCGATTTGAGAAGTATTCGTCCACCGCCCGTGGAACCTCGGGAGTGAGCGGCATGACCCGGCCGCCAACGCCGGCGAAGCCAAGGCCGACTACCGCCAAGCTGATCGCCACCCACGCGCGGCGGTTCTGGGCTACCCACAGCGCCAACACCCCTCCGGCCGCCAACCCTATACCGTAGGCCGCCGGGGTGAACAGGCGAAAGGGAGCCTGAAGCGCCCGCAGTGGTGGTAGACGTTCCCACAGTGGCAGTGCCCAGTCGAACGACTGCGAATAGCAGGCCAAAGCCAGGATAAGACCAAAGCCGCTCGTCAGGACGATCAAGCGCAACTGCTGAGGGCTGGCTGGCAGTCGGTTCAGAGCGGCTGAACGCATCCGCCTGAGGGGCGTCGTGGTCAAAGCCAAGGCAAAGAGCGCGCCCAGCCACAACATCCCTTGCCAGAGGCTCAACGGCGGTGGGCCGTGTAACGGGTGAGGGTAGATCAGGTGGAGGTCAACCGGAAAACCTCGCGTCTGCGGGCTGCGCTCCTGGAGGCCCCAGTGGGACGAGTGGTAGCCGGGCCAGGTAAGAAACCAGTGGCGGTAGTTTAGATCACCGCCGTGAATCCGCTCGACTTGCACGAGTGCCGTTTCCGTCAGGGCCGGGAGCCAGAAGAAGGCCGTCAGTACCGCAGCTCCCAGCGCAGTGCCACCGAGCACGAGAAATGCGCGGCGGTTTGGCCGCCAAAGCCACAAGCAGACGATCCACGCCGGAGTGATAAGGGCGCCGATGAGAGCTGAAATATTATGGGTCAGCAGCAGGGCGACGGTGATGGCGCCCGTGAACCACCACCACATGGTGAGCCGGCGGCCCTCGATAGCGGCCAGCCAGAGGCCAGTGCAGCCCACGAGCAGCCAGGCGAGTAAGCCCAACCCCAGTGTCTCCGGGAGGGCACCGCGCAAAAAGAGGTTTGGCGGCAGTGGATACGGCGCGTACGCGACGATGGCTGCGGCGAAGAGGGCCGCCGGCCCGTGGCGCCAGAGCTGCCAGCAAAGTGTATAGATGCCGGAGATCATGCCTAGCGCTCCGATAATACTCGTGAGTTGGAAGCTGCCATACAGGTCTACAGTTGGCAGGAGCCACGCCAGTAGGACAGTTAGGTAATAGGCCACCGGCGCATAGAAGTTGAGGGCGGGGTAGCCATACCTGCCATAGTGCTCCGCAAACCAGCGTGGATACCAGTCACCACTGATGACCTGTTGCTGAACCGAGTACGTTCGGACTAGATGGTTTCCACCATCATGCAATTCCCAGATATTCAGATCGGGGTGTAGCATGGGGAGCCACGCTGGGGCCGTGAGCACGAGCGCGAGTAGCAGGCCCGGCAGCCAAGGCGGTGCTGTCGCGGCGAGGGGCGCCGGGGTTCTCCACAGCGATGCTATGCGCTGCCCATGTGGGATAGCCAAGTGGAGGATGGCGCTCATCGGGCCGACTTCTGATGCGGACTAGCCGTGCGTGAAGGCAGTTCGGCGGTGGTGACGGCTGATCGCTGACTGCTCGCCGTCACGAGTCCGCGTGCTCCCAGCGCACTCGCGCTCTGAGCGCCCGTTTGGCCGCGTCGAGCCGTTGCCGGGTGTTAGGCGCAGACAGCTTCTCGCTCCACATGATGAGTGCGTCCTCGCCGTTGTCCGTGTAGTAGCGGCGACGTATACCCTGCTGCCGGAAGCCCAACTCCTCGTACATCTTGATGGCGATGGCATTGCTCTTGCGGACTTCGAGCGTGACCATGCGCGCGCCCAAGTCGCGCGCGAGGCCCATCATCGCCAGCATCAGGACCTTACCGAGGCCGCATCCGCGGAAAACCCGCCGCACCGCAACGGTCGTGATGTGCGCCTCGTCAACCATCAACCACAGGCCGGCGTAACCCACGACGGACGGGCCGGTCGGGTCCGGCTCCCGCACCGCCGGACGGAGCCAAGGCAGCAGCGAGAGCGGGAAGGGGCGCTGCTCCGGACGCACCGGTAGTGGTGCTACGATTTCGCCGGGCGCCGGATGATAGCGGAGCACGAGATACTGCGCCATACGGTTAGATTGTATTTCTTTTCGATACGCACCCGCGGGCCACATCACGGCGAACGACTCGCGCTCGATCTCGACGATCTCCGGAATGTCGTCGGCGTGCATTGGCGCCAGTGTGTAGGTGCCGGTGCTTACTTGGGTCGTCATCATGTCCGCTTGTGTGCCCCTGCTACGGACCGCCGTCGTGGCGGTGGCACAAAATCGAGTCGGGCTGCCTCGGGGCCGGTGCGGCGGACGTAGAGCGGCTCCAAGCTGGCCGGGTCCCCGGCGGCGGCCGCGCGCTCCTTGCCCAGCGCCACAAGATACCCTGGCCGGCGCAGCGCAGCCGCCGGGGTGACGACGGTCATGCGATCCGCACAGTCTGCGATCAGAGCGCGGGCCGTCTTCAGGGGCAACTCGCCTCCCACGAGCATCCGCACGGCGGCAGCGCCGAGTTGCGCTACAAACTCGTCGGGACTCACGACGGCATAGCGTGAGACGCGCCACAGCTCGCCGCGATGCATGAGATAGCGAGCGGCATAGAGATTGCCGCGTCCGGCGTCGGATACGGCGCATACCTCTGTGCCGCGGGGGAGGCCGGCCACCGCCGCTAGTTGATAGGCCAGGGCATCCAAGCCGGGCACGCCGACCAGCGGCACGCCACGAGCGAGGGCGAGCGCCTTGGCGCATGCCAACCCGGCGCGCAGCCCGGTGAAGGAGCCGGGGCCGGTCGAGGCGACCACCCCGGCCAAAGCAGCGTCGCCGTGGTCGGGAAGCAAGGGCGTAGCGGGGTTCTGCCGCAGGCCCACGGCAGCGAGGAGGTCAATCAGTGCCGGCACGATCTGTGCCGTGTGGTTGAGGCCGCCACGCCAGGTGCGTTCTGCCAGCACTTGGCCGTTGCGCCAGAGGGCGATCCCACCCAGCCGGCTGGCAGTATCAATGCCTATCCACAGCGCGCCGTCCTCATCAGCCGGCATCTCCCAGAGCCGCGCTGGCGCTACCAACCGTTCCGGCCACAGGGCCGAACCGGCCTGCTGCGGAGCAGAATCATCTAGCGACATGGATGACTGATGCCTTCGCTCGTCCGGAGCATGATGATGTGTTTTCTACGCTTCAGTTGCCAAGGGCTTGCCGGCGGAACTCTTCGATCAGCCGGCTGCTCCGGTCGCCGGTCGCCATCAGGCGGATGCTGCGCTGCGTGTCGCCGGTAACGTGCAGACGTACCTGTAGGTGGTCTGCCGGCAGCAAGGCGTCGGCGCGGTCCGGCCATTCGATGACTACCGCGCCGTCACCATACAGATAGTCTTCGATACCGATAGATTCGAGCGCGCTGCCGGGCGCCAGACGGTAGAGGTCAATGTGGTACAACGGCAGCCGCCCGGCGTATTCTCGGACGATGGTGAATGAGGGACTGATGACTGGCTCGCCGATCCCCAACCCGCGGGCGATCCCCTGCGCCATGGTGGTCTTGCCGGCACCGACGGAACCGTCGAGCAAGATGAGATCGCCGGATGCCAAGAGGCCACCGAGCCGGGCGCCGAATTGCCCGGTCTGGCGGGCGCTGTGGCTGATAAAGTCGAGCGTATCCTGCGTTGCCACGCTGGTTTCCTCTCCGCCATCGTTGAGTTGGAGCGGCGGAACCTCCTGACGGGCAAGCATAGCGAATGGATCCGACGGCATACAAGAACGAGCGATCGGCAGTGGGTTGACGGGCGCCGAGTGCGGCCACTACAATCGCGCCGGTCGGAGCCGGTGTTGCCGTGTTGAGGCATAGGGGGTCGAGTGCCATACCGCATACTCAGCATTGCTCCGACGTCGTTCTTCGCCGACTACGGCTGCCACGTCCGTATCTTGGAGGAGATTCGCGCGCTCCAGCAGCTTGGCCACCACGTCACGCTCTGCACCTATCACACCGGCGATCCCGTGCCCGGTATCCGCATTGTGCGGATGCCCCGTCTGCCCTGGCAGCGGCGGGTGCGGATCGGCTCGCATTGGCACAAGCCCTACTTCGACCTGCTGCTGACCGCGACCGCGCTTGTGGCCGCCGTCCGTCAGCGCGTGGACGTGGTGCATGCACACCTGCACGAAGGCGCGCTGATCGGCGCTGTAGTGGCGAGGTTGCTCCGTTGCCCGCTGGTGTTCGATTACCAGGGCAGTCTCAGCGCGGAGATGCTCGATCACGGCTTCCTGTCGGCGCGTAGCCCGCTGCTCCGGCTCTTCACCCGTCTGGAGCGATGGATCAACGGCCTCCCCGACGTCATCATCACCAGCTCGGAGCAGGCACAGGCGCAGTTGGCGGTGACGGGCCGGGCGGACAGGCCGCTGTTCGCGCTGACCGATGCCGTGGACCCGGATTTTTTTCGGCCCCGGCCCAGGGATGACGCCGAGGTTGTTGCTCTCCGCACGACGCTCGGCATTCCGCACGACCGCCGCGTCGTCGTCTTTTTGGGCCTACTCGCGGACTATCAAGGTATCCCGCAACTGCTGCACGCCGCAGTACAGGTCGTGCGGCAGCACCCATCTACGCACTTCCTCATCATGGGCTATCCGGGGTTGGAGCAATATCACCGCATGGCCTACGACCTCCAACTGCTGGACCACGTGACGTTCACGGGGCGGGTACCGTACCGCCAGGCGCCGCAGTATCTCGGTTTGGGTGACGTTGCGGTCGCGCCTAAGCTCTCGGAAACCGAGGGGAACGGCAAAATCCTGAATTACATGGCGATGGGGCTGCCCACAGTCGCGTTTGCTACGGCAGTGGCGTGGGAGCTACTCGGTCCGCACGGGGTGTATGCGCCGCCCGGCAACCCGTTTGCACTGGCCGACCGGATTGCGGAACTACTGGCCGATCCTGCACGCTGTCGGGAGCTTGGCGCATTGCTGCGGCGGCGAGCTTGCGAGGAGTTCTCGTGGCGCGACAGTGGCCGCCGGCTGGCGGAACTTTATGCGTCGCTGCTTGCCGGTCATACGTACCCTTCCTGAGCGGTCGGACCTGTGGTCACTAGGAAGTAGCCGATAGGCTCTCTTTGGTCAGTGTGGAACGTAGCGCCGGACTGATCCAGTAGCCGGACGCGACCATCTCCTCAGCGACCACTGCTGCGTCGTCAATAATACCTCGCCGGTAGGCTGCCACCAGTACTCGAAGGCTACCAAACACTTCAACTCCGATACCCTCTGCGAATCTGCGCCCGCGACGTTCATCTATGAGCAATGGCAGCCCCATAGTGTGGGCGAGGAGAATCGCCTCACGCTCGCCAGCATGGATGTTCGGCGGAAGCCGCGCCAAAGGGGCGCGGTCGGTGAGGGGCCGGCGTTCAAGCCACGAACTGGCTGCCACGTTCTGAGACCCCGGCCGCCCTCTGCCAGCCACCACAACTTCGTGAAACACGGCATCGGGTATCAGGACGCGGCGAAAGAGTGTCTCTAGGAGATCCAAGCGCCCGATTCTCGCAAACGCGATAAGCGGCCCACTGTCCGCCACTATCACTGTGGCTCTACGCCAGTGAGCGATCTTGTGCGCTCCGCGTTCCACTCGTCCAGAGACAGACTGACTGCGGGGACATGGTGTGCCGCCATAACGTCAAGCAAGGCCCACCGGTCTAGGCCGAGCATGGCTGCGGCCTCCGCTTCGGTCAGACGGTTCAGGCGCAGCAGTTCCATGACCAGCATCTCAGAGATGCGGCGGGACGCCTCGGACTCGTTCCAGCCAAAGGTTGCCAGGAAATGGGCCGGCAAGCTGACCGTAAAGCTCTTGGCTGCCATGCCCGAAGTATAGCGTTTGGGCGTCTGCAGAGTGGCCGCCTGCACCTCCGGGCTGTCACCGCTGCCCATTCGGAAACAGGACAATTATGGAACACAGCAGGAACCGTAGCTTTGAATCTTGCGGATGATCGTCAATGGATCTGCGTTAGTCGCTGTTGCGCCAGGTGGCGATGAAGTCTTCGACGTCGTAGTTGTCCGGCATGTCTACGACCGAGTCGGTCTGGGCCTCCAGGGGCGCAAAGCGGCGGTACAGGAGGTCCGTTTCCGCAGCCGAGAAGCGGTCGGCCATGTCTTGCAACAGGTAGAAGCTGGTTCGCTGGTCACCGACGGCCTTGGACCGGTCGTTGTGGGGCAAACTGGCGATCTCCGGACGTGTCAGCTCGTGGAGCTTGGTCACCAGACGGGACAGCAGCGTCACGCACACCAGTCGCTCTGCCTCGCCCGGATGCAGCACGGCCAGTTCCGACTGGAAGGCCGACTCATCGCGGTCCAAGATCGCGCGGAAGAAGGCCTCGATATGGTCGCGCTCCTGCGCGTGCAGGGCCGCAAAGCGCTCGAACTGCGCTCGCGACGCCGGGGATAGGTGCTTCGTGAAGCCCAGGTCCCAGTAGAAGTGGGTGCTGTAGGGGAAGATAGCGCCGCCGAATGAGCGGTAGCCGAGGTGAATGGTGCGCCGGTGCTTGGTGCTGTAGTCACTCGGCCAGTGCAGGATCAGGTTGCTGTACACGACGCCGTCGCCGGCCTTGAGCCGCACCTGCACACCGCCTGGCAAGGGCGCTCGCGGGTTCGCCGTCAACTGACGATCCTCCGCCGCCGTGTTGGGGCGCCGATGGCTGCCGGGGGCCACCCAGAGCACGTCATCGTCGTAGAGAGGAATGTTCCACTGGACGTAGCCCGGCGCGTTGGCCAGCATGTCCGCCTGTAGGCCCCGGAGCGGCGCGAGCCGGCGGCCGACGGCGTCGCGGTGCCAGGGATCGGGGCCGTAGTCCGTCGCTGGATTGGACATGAAGAACATGGCCGTAGGGGCGGCCTCCGGCGCCTGCATCAATTGGCGACTGACGCCCAGCGTGTGATCGTGCAGGTTGAAGTCCACGGTGGCGGCGGTGGCGGCGTCCACAATGGCGTTGAGCACCACGCGCGGCTGCTTGGACTTGTAGTCCATCGCCACCGGCACGTCCCAGTCCAACTCGCCGGCCCAGCGCCGATGTTGGCGCTCGACGATGGTTTCGTAGCTGGCGCGCAGGCTGTCGAGTTGCTCGGGTGGGACGACCTGCCGCAGGATGATGAAGCCGTCATCCAATAGCTGCTGGGGATTGACTTGCATAGCACTCTCCTTCGCGGTCACATGCTACCATGCCTGGAGGTGTCCCCCTATGGTCCCCCCGCTGCGGCGGGGGGACGGGACCTTACGCTCCGGAGATCACTGCGGTGCGGCCGGTGGTTAGCTGCGCTTCCGCACTGCCGCGACTGACTCGGCCAGGGCCGTGACAAGCTGGTGGGCATGGTCCAGGTCGCGGTGTGGGTGGATCGAGAAACGGATCCGCGGCGTATTGTACAGACGGCCATAGGTAGACCCCCAGCCGCGGGCGCGTAGCTCGCGGTAAATCTGCTCGACATCGAGTACGTCCGAGGTGAAGTTCACGACGGGGATCAGCGGCTTGACGACGAGCCGCAGTTCCTCAATCGCTTCGATCCCTGCGACAATGGTATCCACTACCTCCAGGATGCGGCGCGCGGACTCCCGGTATCCGGCACGGCCGAGCCGCTGCATCACCGCCCAGGCTGCGGCCGCGTGATCGCCGGGCTTGGTGGCCGTAATATTGTGGATGACGGTTGTCTCAATGGGAATAGCTTGCAGCATGGCCTCGTCGCGGACGAGGAAGAAGCCGGTCGCCACGGGCAGGAGACCGAGCTTGTGCCCGTCGGTCATGATGGAGCTTACGCCCGGCAGGGAGAAGTCGAAGGGCGGCACGTCGTAGCCCAGATCGCGCATGAAGGGGAGAAAGAAGCCACCGAACGCGGCGTCTACGTGGAGGTAGAGGCCGTGCTGCGCGGCGAGGTCCGCGAACTCGCTCACCGGGTCCAGCTGTCCCAGGCTGCCGTCCGGCGCGGAGCACACCAGCGCGATGGTTCGCTCATTTATCAGCGTCTCGACCTGGTCCATGCGTGGCCGGAAGGCGCCGTCGAGCGGCACTTCGTGGAGCCGCAGGCCCATCAACTCGGCAGCGACCCGGAAGCTGTAGTGTGCGGATTCGGGCATGATGACTTCCGGGCTGTCCTTCCGCGCCAGATTGCGGGCCAGGCGCAGCGCCGATAGGTTCGATTCGGTTCCCCCGCTGGTGATAAAGCCGACGGCCTCGGGGTGCCCGAGCAGGGAGGCCATCATCCGCACGGCTTCCTTTTCGAGCTGGTGCGTGCCCGGGTTCATGTCACGCGCCCACTCGGTAAAGAAGGTGCCGGCCGCCAGCTCGGCGGCTTGCTGTGTGATCGCATGGGGTGGGCCGACGTAACTGACGCCGAAGTTGCACTCGACCGCGTAGGGGTCTTGGCTGAGGCGCTCGCGCACGCCGTCGAGCGTGGCCTCGGCGGAGAGGCCCGTCTCGGGGAACGGCAGCGGCGGGGGCATTGGGTACGATGGGCGTTTGTGCGTCTGCTCGAACTCCTGGGCCACAGCTCTACACCGTCCTTTCCGGATCGTCAGCGGTCAGGGGCCGGGGCATCGCCCCCCTATAGTCCCCCCGTTGCGACGGGGGGACGTGGATTCCGGCTTTCGCCGGAATGACGGATGGGCACCATTAGTCCGGCCCCACCTCGGCGAAGCGGCGCAGGACGTTTTCGGTGATGCGCGAGACGTTGTTGTCGTAGTCGTTGTACGAGAGGCTGCCGCGCCAGGCGATGGACCCGACGGAGAAGACCGCGCCTCCATGCGGTGTCTCGAAGTAGACCATATCGGCGCGAATGAAGGGGTGTAGCACCCCCTCCTGTGGCGGCGTGGTCGAGAGCACGCCGTCTATCCCTTTGGTGAACTGCAAGCGTTCGTCAATGAAGGCGTTGTAGCGGTCCGAGTGGCCGACGGACGACGCCAGCAGGAGGGCGTGCGGCGGCGTGCCCAGACTGAAGTCGAGGCGATCCATCTCGTAGCCGGCCGCGCCGTGCTGCACCATGAGCGAGGGGAAGTCGCCGATGGCTTCGTCGGGACCGATACCATCGAAGATGAGGGCCGCGCGTGGGTCGAGGCTGCCCGGCTGCCGCACGTAGGGCGCGCCGCGGTCAAACCCGGCCGCAGACGAGCCGACGCCCACGAACCGATTGGGCGCCCAGCCGCGGTTGCGCCAGATGCCGCCCGGCTCGCCGGTGGTACTGTGGTAGCGCTCGCCGGGAGGCATCTCGAACGGCCAGCTTGTTCCCCAGCGGCGGACCTCGATCACGTGGGGCCGCTGGGGATCAACCGACGTGACTCCGAAGAGGCTGTTGCCGCCGAGGTACATGAGCCGCCCGCCGTCTTGCAGGTACGTGTCCAGCGCCGCCAACATGCGGGCCGTCCAATACTCGTGGTGGGAGCCGGTCAGCACCACCTTGTAGGGGGCGAGTAGGCCCGCTCCTTCCGCGTGGAGGTCGTCGTCGGTGATGATGTCGGCGGCAAAGCCCATGGCTTCGAGCCAGTCAATCAGGTACAGGTCGGCAGGAAAGCGGGCGGGTGCGCCCCACACCCGATAGCGGAACTTCGGGCGCATATTCAGGATGGGACGTAAGCGAGAGACGTATACGGTGCCGGACCCGTCGGAATGGAGGTCGTATAGGCCTGGTAAGCCGTGCTGCGCGGCGTAGGCGTACTCGGCGCGATGGAGGCTCACGTCCGCGTTGGGGAGGTTTTCCAGGTCCCAGATGCCGCCGCTGATGTCGCGGAAGTTCGCGTAGGCCAGATAGTGGATCGTGGGGAACAGGACGGCGATGGGGGCCGTACACGTGCCCGGCGGCGGGCGGACAAAGAAGGGCAGGTAGTCCTCGTCGTCGTTGGCGCGCAGGCGAGCGGCATAGACGCCACTCGGCAGGTCCGATGGCACGGTGAGGGCAAAATCGCTTTTCCAGCCGGCGTCTTCGAGGTCGTCGTCGTGGAAGTAGATCGCGCCGTACTCGTGCGGCGCGAGCCGAAAGCTCGTTTCCGTGCCGGTCCAGTTGTAGCCGGTCACTGCCCGCGTTGGCATGTTGATCGCGCGTCCGTGGAGCTTGTTACCCGAGGTATCCGTGACCTTATCCGTGGCGATGTCGGCGCTGAAATCCCAGGTCGCGATGAGCGCGGCGCCGTGGTCGTGGGGCGATCCGCCGGCTTGAAGCGCGGCCATTTCCGCCGGACGCAGCGCCCGGCCAAAGAGACAGGGCCGGTCGAGCTTGCCGTTGAAATGCCTGTCCACGGCGCCGCGCGTCGCCGGATCGGCGGTCAAGTAACCGGCCATGATGAAGGGGCTGCCGGCGGCGCTCCGTGGCCGCACTGTTGCCATCCGCTCGACCACCGCGCGGCTGGTCTCGACCGGCCAGCGGCGCACCGGCTCCTGGTACAGGCACACGCGGCCACTGGTGGCGTCGTAGGTCGCGGCGACGAAGTACCAGTCGTGAGCGCGGAGCGGCGTGCCAGTCGAGAGGCGCTCGACGGTGCCGGTCCCGTCACCCAGCCACACCGCGAGGTCGCCGGCCTCGCCGATAAACAAGCCGTAACCGGCGCGGTCAGCAGCCGACCATCGTGTCAGCAAACCTTGGCTGCCGGCCTGAGGCATGGTGGGGTAGACCCAGGCGGCCAGCGTGAAGCTCTCGATCTGCCGTAGCGGCGTGCTGTCCTCCACGATGACGTAGGAGCCGCTGTGAATGTGCTGGACCCGCCCCGGGTACTCGCCGTTGACGGCGGACGCGACGAGGCGCTCCTTGTAGCCGGGGCCTCGGGGGCTTTCGTCGCCGTGGATGAGGCGCACCAGGTCCGCCCGGTAGGAGGGGTGCTCGCAGCTGACCATGAAGCGGATCGTGTCGCCCGGGGCTACGCTGAGGCGGTCGCTATAGCCGAGGAGTCGCATCCGGGTTCCCTCCGGGGCCGCGTGAACGTGAGCAACGGTATTTTGCAGTCGCGCCCGTCCTACCGACGGCCGGTCATGTTGTCATTGCCGGGAGTGAGCAGGGTATAGTATGCACGGCAACGGCGTCGGCTGGCCGGTTCCACGCCCAAATAGGGGTCAGCAAGGCCACCGACCGCAGCAAGGAGAGTGACGTTCATGACTATCCGGCTCGGTATCCTCGGCGCGGTTCACAGCCACCTGTCCGGCAAAGTGCGCGCGATCACCAGCGGCGCGGCCGGCGACATGGAGATCGCGGGCGCGTTCGAGGCGAATCCCGAAGTCCGCAGCCAACGGGAGGCCGATCCCATTTACGACGGCATTCGTTGGGTGCCCCGCGCCGAGGACCTGTTGGCCGACGACACCATTCAAGGGATCATCATTGATGGGGAAATCTGGCAGTTCCTCGACGATGCCAAGCAGTCCCTCCTGGCCGGGAAGCACGTGTACCTGGAGAAGCCGGCCGGGACCTCGCTGGAGGCGTATCGAGAAGTGCTGGACATTGCCGCCGCGCGACAGCTTGTCGTGCTGATGGCCTACCACTTCCGCAACAGCCCGCCCTTCCAGCTACTCTACCGGCTGACGCGCGAGGGGCTACTCGGCGACGTGTTCAGCATCCGCGGCCGGATCGGCAAGGGGAAGTCGAGCTACGATCGCTGGCTGGAGTCCATGCCGTACCCAGGGCATATCATGTTCGAGATGTGTGGCCACCTGATTGATCCGATGGTGGCCGTGCTCGGCCGGCCGCGGCGGGTCTCGCCGTTCCTGCGCTCCGACTTCCGCCGGCCGGAGAGCGGTGACGGGCCGATCATGATGCCGGTCCGCGGCATTCCCGATGAGGCGGCCGGTCAGCCGTTTGTGGACAATAGCCTGGCGGTGCTGGAGTGGGACCGGGCGATGGCGGTGGTGGAGGCGGCCGGAATGGAGGTTGGCGCCCAGCGGCGGCTGGAAGTGCTCGGCACCCAAGGGACGCTAGTGATCGAGCCACCCGGCGGCACGCAGGCTCGGCTGCATCTGGAGGCGGCCGCGGGAGGATTCGAGGCTGGTTGGCAGACCGTGGACGGCGGCGACTGGACCGGCTTCGTCGTGGACCTGCACGATCTTGCGGCGGCCATCCGCGGGGAGCGGATGCCACCGTTCGGTCCGGTGCATGACTTCGTCGTGCAGGAGACGCTGCTGCGCGCTTCCGGGGCGCTCTAGCGCAGCCGGGGATGACTATACAAGGGAGCCTAATGCGGAACGGTCGCCTGTTCCGGTACGCTTGTAGGGGCGTGATTGATCGCTCCCTGGGCACCATGAATGGTGCCCCTACAACCAAGACTGAAAAGGGGCCTTGATTGCGCTTGAGGAAGTAGGAGGGATGAGCATGAGCAACAACGGAGGGTCCGGGGGGCCACCATACGGCTGGGCGCTGATCGGGTGCGGCGGTGCCGGCAGCGGCCACGCCCGCGGGGCGGCGGAGACGCCTGAGGTGGAGGTGCGGGGGTTCTGCGACGTGGTGCCAGAGTCGGCCGAGCGGCTGCAGAGCGAGTATGGCGGCTACGTGACGTCGGACCCGCAGCGCATTTTCGACGATCCGAGCGTGGACATCGTCTCCATCGCCACGCCGCACAGCATGCATACCGAACCGGCACTAGCGGCGATTGCGGCTGGCAAGCACCTATGGCTGGAAAAGCCGATGGCCATGTCCACGGAGGAATGCTTGCAGATCGCGGCCGCGCAGCGCGCCGCGGGGACGCAGCTGATGCTCAACTTCAGCTTCCGGTTTTCCGGGGCGGTTCGCGAGGCGAAGCGGCGGCTCGGGCGGCCGATGGTGAGCCATGCTCAGTGTCTGATGGCGCCGGCCGACCTCAGCCGGTGGCGCTGGGACCCGGTGATCGGCGGCGGCCCGCTGTGGGACATCGGCGTCCACATGGTTGATCTGCTCTGCTGGTTCCATGAAGCCGCTCCGGTCGAGGTGTACGCGACCGGCGGGCAGCTCACGCACCGCGAGGCGCTGGCCGGCACCGACATCGTGGATACGACGGCAGCGACGCTCCGGTTTGCGGATGGCTCGGTGGCCACACTGCTGGCGACCGATGCCGACTTCAATGCCTTTGTCTCGAAGTGGTTCTTCGAGCTGTACGGCCCGGGGGAGTCGGCGGTACTCTATAACCACTGCGGGACGCTGGCTTACAGCGGCCCCGGCGGCGCGCGGGAGGTCGAAACTCTGTCGCCGCCGGCCGTGGCGCGGATGCCGTACTTGATCGAGGCGATCCAACAGGGTGGCGAGAGCTACGTGCCGGCACGCAACGGCATCATCGCTACCCTGGTCGTCGAGAATATCCTGGAGTCGGTGCGTAGCGGCCGGCCGCAGGCGGTGGAGCTTCCAGCCGAGCTAGTGGGCGAGTAGGGGGCTGGCCGGCCTCACTCCCCCCGCCCATCATTCCCGCGTGCGCGGAGATCCATGTCCCCCCGCCGCAGCGGGGGGGCCATAGGGGGGCCGGTATTGCACCTACCCCCCGGCCCCTTCCCTTATGCCGGTAGTGTTTTGGCCCCCACCCTAACCCTCCCCCGTTGCAACGGGGGAGGGAACACGCCGTCCCCGCCGTGCCCCCCGATCCGTCATTGCCGCGTGCGCGGGGGGCCAGGGTGCCCACAAGGGACGCCCCTACAAGGTTGGCGGTAAGGCTCTCGGAGGGAAAGCAAGGGGGCCGATCCCAGGCTTGGGACCGGCCCCACCGGCGGCTATGTGCGCTGCGTGGCTACGAACTACTGAAGCAGGAAGCCGTACTGGGCGTTGAGGACCTTCTCCAGTTCCGTGAGGGTCTGGGCTGCCGGATCGCCGTACCGCGTGATGTTGGCGAGCACCGAGTTGATGCCGCGGCGCAGCGGCCCCGTCGCCGGCGTGTACGGGAAGGTCTTCCCGTAGTCCAGGTACTCCATCGCGTCCTTGACCAGCGGCTCGGCGGCCCACAGGTCGCCGGCATTCGGCAGGCCAGCGATGGCCTTACGCGGCGGCAGGTTGGCGCGGGCCTTCAGGTAAGTCAACAGGTTCTGCGGCTTGGCGAGCCAGGCTATGAACGTGTAGCCCGCCTCCATCTTGGCCCCGTCTTCCTGGTTGACCAGACCGAAGGTCCAGCTATCGAAGAGCGCCTTCTGCTCCTTGCCGGTGATGGCGGGCACAACGCCCATCAGGTCACCGAGCGACTTACGATAGCGCGGAATACGGGTCATGCCCTCCAACTCAAGGGCCACGTCGCCGCGCTCCAGCCGGTAGTTCTCGCCGTGGGTGTACTTGGCACCGATCACGTTCTGGCGACCACCGCGCTGCGGGCCGGCTTCGGCCTTCTTCGGGTTCTTTTCGCGGGCGACCTCGGCGAGCACCAGCTTGCGAACGTACTCTACCGCGCCGATGAACTCAGGCGAGGAGATGGTGAGCTGGGTCCCGCTGTCATCCACCATGTCGCCGCCGTTCTGCAGCACGAAATGCATCATGCGGTACATCTCGTTCAACTCGCACATGAACGGCGAGCCATCCTCACCTACGGCGGACTTGAGCCCGTCACCGATGGGGCCGGCCAGGTCATCCCAGGTCCAGCCGCTCGTGGGCAGACTGAGGCCGGCTCGATTCCAGAAGTCCTTGTTGACGTGCCAGACTTCCATGGAGACGCCGATCAGGAGGAAGTGCAACTGATCGCGCCACGTGACGGATTCCAGGATGCCGGGATAGAAGTCGTTGGCAACGGCATCCGCCGTTTCCTTATCACGCTTGATGAAGTTGTCGAGCGGGGCAACGAGGCCCGCACCGGCAAAATCCCAGGTGTTCGGCTGGTTGATCTCGCCAGCCGCCGGCGGCAAGCCACCGGCCAGAGCCGGGACAAGCTCGGTGGTGCGCAGGTACTTCTGGCCCTGGTTGGCGACCTTGATGTTGGGATTCTCTGCCTCGAATTGCGTCACCAGGGTCTTGTAGGCCTCGACCACCGGCTCATACCCGGTGACCCAAATGTCAATCTGCTGCTGGCCCTGCCACGTGGCCGCTGTCTCGCCTACGTCCGATGGCGCTCCCCTAGCGCCGCCGCCGCTGCCTACGGGTCCGCAAGCTGCCGCGACTACACTGCCCGCCAGTGCGGCCATCGTCAGCCCAACTGTGCGTCGACTCATCCGGTGTCCGCTGGATGCCATGCCAACCCTCCTCATAGGTTGTATCTGCCCTCCCACCGGGAGGGGTCCCCGCCTGTCCCTCGGCGCCCGCCGAACGTGCGAGCGCACAACACCTCACCCCTGCGGTGAGAGTACCCCAATGATAGCTGACTTTCCGAGAAATGCAAGTCCTTCGCGCTAACCGGTGAAAAAGCGGCCGGCAATCCCGCTGCTGCGCCGGCTCCGGCGCGGTCACGGAGGGGCGGGAAGCTTTATAATACCGCCGAGGAGGGCTATGACCATGTTGAACAAGGAGGAGATCGCGTTCTTCAACGAGAACAGCTACCTACGGATGAAGGCGGTGTACTCACCGGACGAGGTGGATGCGATGAGCCGCGAGCTGGACCACGTCATCGAGAACTTTGTCACGCCGTCCAAGGGCTGGCAGGGGCCATGGCGGAAGGACTCGCAGTACCTCTCCGCTGATGAAGAGAGTAAGACCATGCTGGCGGGTATCAAGGAGTTGCAGCACTTCTCGCCGGCGTGGGCGCACGCTATTCTGAACCAGCGGCTCGCGGCCTCCATCGCCGACCTCATCGGCCCGGAAGTGGAGTTGCAGCAAGTCACCTTGCACGCCAAGGGGCCGGAGTACGGCGCTCCGTTCCCAATGCATCAGGACCACCCGTTCTATCCCCACGAGGACGACCGGTTCATTGACGCGCTCGTACATGTTGACGCGGGCACGGAAGAGAACGGCTGCATCAAGTTCCTGCCGGGCAGCCACAAGCTGGGACCGCTCCAGCACCTGCGGAACGGATCGCATCACCTGCCGACCGAACAGTACCCGATCGAGGACGCGGTGTCGGTGCCGGCGGATGCGGGCGACGTGGTGCTGTTCAGCATCAACACGATCCACGGGTCGGCGGTCAACCGCACGAAAGAGTGGCGGCGCCTCGTGCGCTTGGGCTACCGCAATCCGCGCAACAAACAGCTCGGGGGCCAGGCGTTCGGCCGCCCGGGGATCATGGTGTACGGGGTGCGGCCCAAGGTCGAAGGGGTCGAGATCAACCCCTATGGCCTGTGGCCGCGGCCAGCCGCAACGCCGTAAGCGGCGCGGCCCGTCATTGCGGCGAAAGCCCCCACCCTCGCCCTCCCCCGTTGTGACAGGGGAGGGAACGCGGCGCCCCCCCGCCGCAGCGGGGGGGCCTATAGGGGGGGCGGTCGGGTGAGCGTGTCCAGCAGGGTGTGCAAGCGCATGTCGGAGAGGGCGCCCAGCCGCAGATCGGCGCTCTCCAGCGGCAGGTCGCCGGTCATCGGGTTGGGCACCGCGACGCAGAACATGCCGGCCCGTTTGGCGGCGGTCAGCCCGTTGAGCGAGTCCTCGATGGCCACGGCGCGGTCGGGAGCCACGCCCAGCCGCTGCAACGCCACCAGATAGAGGGCGGGGTCCGGCTTGATGCGGGCGACGTCTTCCCGGGTGGCGACGCTCTGGAAGAGCGAAAACAGGCCGCGCTCGGCGAGATGTCCTTCCACCCAGGCGAGCGAGGAACTGGAAGCCACTCCCAGCTTCAGCCCCAGCCGCCGGGACTCTTGAATGTACTCCAGCACGCCGGGCATCAATGGGCTGGAGCGCACGCGGGCGTCGTGACGTTCCTTGCGGGATTTCTCGACGGCCTCGCGGTCCAGCCGCACCCCCGTTAACTCCTCCAGGTGCCGGATGGCGTCGAACTTATGGGTGCCGCCGCCGATCTGGCGCTGCCAGAGGGCGCGATCCAAATGGGCGCCGTGTGCGGCATATACCTCCTGCCAGGTCTCGTAGGACGGTATCTCCGTGTCAATGATGACCCCGTCGAAGTCGAATACCAGTGCTTCTATCATCGTGTCCTCGGTGCGTAGTCTAGGTTAGCCGGGTGTCGCATAGGACAGGTCCCAGTCGCCGAATTGCCGCAGGGGCAGAGACGCTGACGCCAGCGACGGTTGGCCCGCCTGCAGCCAGGCCGTCAGCTCCTCGCGATGCCCCAGCCGGCGCAGCGCATCCCACGTCGGCGCGTAGCTCGCGCGGCCGCCCGGCACGCAGTCCCAGAAGAACAAGTGCGTGGCGCCGACATCGTAGAGTCCCGCTGAGCGCCGCCGTAGCTCGTCGGGCGGCATCACCCGCGGCATCAGGTTCGGAGCGAGGACGACCGGCGAATCCCGCACCAACTCCACAAAATAGTCGAGGTCTCGCGGATCGGTCCAGGAGTCGTAGGCGCTTTCAAGCCCGGGCATCAGCCGGTAGGGAATGAGCGTGTCCACCAGCCCCTCGCGCACCCACACGGGGAGGTCCATGCCGTAATACAGGTTCTCGGCCTCGCTGCTCAACACGATGGCCGCGACCGCCAGGCGCGTCGAGCGGCCCTGCTCGCGGCTGACCTCGTCCATGGCGGTTCGCACCTCGCGCATGAACTGGGTGAGCGCCCGCGCGCGGTAGTGCAGCCATTGCGGGTCCTGAGGGTCGAGCCGGCGAGGGTCTTGGCCGTACTCGCGCTGGAAACCCTCGACGAGCGGCGGTTCGTACTCGATCATCGGCGGTCGCCGGTTGTAGAGCAGGCACACGCCGTCAATCGGGAATTGCGCCATCTCCCGCAGCAGCGATACGACGAGCGCGCGCACCTCGGGATAGCTGTAGGCGAGGCGCGGCGTGCGGCGGCCGGCGCGGTCCACGCCGCGCCATTCGGGATGGCGGTGGTAGATCGCGTCCAGGTTCCACTGGTCAATCGGCGGTGGGTAGTGGAAGCCGGCCACGCGGAAGGAGGCGTGGAACTCCATCCCAAGCTCGTGGGCGTACTCGGCCGCGATACGCAGCGGCTCCAGGCCCGACTCGCGGCAGGCGCGCCAGTTCTCGACGTGCAGACGGTCCCCCACGCGGGTGAAGTCGGTCAGACCGTCGGCGGTGGGCATCCGGCCGATGCGGGAGTGGTAGTAGAGCAGGTCACCCTGCCCCCCTTCCCAGTAGAGCCGGGAGAAGTCCGAGTCGCGGAACGGCTCCAACTCCCGTCGCACCACCTCCTCGGTGATAGGGGCGTGGCTGAACATGAAGCCGTGGGCGTCGTTGTGGGCGAACAGCCGCCGCGTATCGCTCCGCGCCCGATCTTGGCTCACGACCGCGACCTCTGCGGCGGTCAGGGGCACGAGCTTGACGTAGGCGATGCGAACCGGGGAGCAGTTGAAGGAGCTTGGCGCGTCGCCGCTACCCAGCCGCGCGATGTCTTGCCCTAGGACTAGGTTCTGCCCGGTCACGTCGGCCGTCGTCCAGTAGCGCTCGATCACCTCGTCACCCAGCGTGTGCATCTCGTCGCCGAGGACGGTGAGGTAGCTGAACGTCGGGTGGCCACTGAGCCGGACGCGGACGGTGGAGCCTTCGGCGAGGTGGCCGCCGCAATACATACCGATGGAGATGGCGTGCCAGCCGTCGGCGTCGAGAGGAAAGGTGATGTCCGGAGCGGCGGTCTCGGGGCCGGCGAGGAGCATGGTGCCGGCAAACTGCTCGGTTTCGTAGCGCATGGCGCGCCAGTGGTGGTACGTGGGAGACGCGGCCACTGCGGCGGCCGGCTGGCAGCGGTCCAAGTCGGCGCGGTAGATCGGCTGGCCATTCAGCCAACGGTCGGAGATGCGGTCGGTGGGGTTTGTATTCATCGGTCCTCCCTCCATGCCTCGCCTTGCTAGACCCCTTCGCCATAGATTTGCTCGACGCCAAAGCGTTCTCGCAAGTGGTTGCCGGCGGCTTGGAGCTTCCAGAATAGCTCGCTATCGAGAAACTCGATGATCTCGTCGTCGCCAAGCTCCATCGCCTTGCCGTGGAGTGCCGTGAGCAGGCGCTCGGCTTCCTCCAACTCGGCGAGCATAGCGGCGACCACCTCGGCGTGCTCACCCGTATCCATGATCGGTCTCCTGACTGCTACCGGCATCAGGGTACCGAGCAAGTGACGGAAAAAGCGAGGGCCGGTGCGCCGGCCCCCCTATAGGCCCCCCCGCTGCGGCGAGGGGACGAGATATTCCCTCCCCTGTCGGGACGTAGGAGGGCGAGGGTGGGGGGCGGTGCCCTAGAAGAACGCGCTGGCGTAGAACAGCCAGTAGTAGAGGAGGTACACGCCGGCTCCGAGCAGGAACAGGGCGCTCGTGCGGTGGACGTAGGGGACGACCGCGCGGAGCAGGCGGGCTACGGCCCCGCGGAACAGCGCCGCGCCGATGGTCACGGCGACGAGGATCGTGCCCATGCCCAGCGCGTAACCGATGAACTGGCTCAAGGCGTGCAACGCATCCTGGCCGGTCAGCGCAGTGCCGACGACGACGAGGAAGATCGGCAGGGTGCAGCTGAGGGAGCCGGTCGCGTAAGCGATGCCGAACAGGAAGACGTTTCGCAGGTTGCGCTGTGGTGAGATACCCACGCGGCCGGCGGCCATGATGCCGATGGTCCGGCGCGTGATGAGCAGCCAGAGTCCGAGCACACTCATCGCCGCGCCGATGGCGACGCCGGCATAGGGGAAAACGTTGACGAGCCATTGCCCGCCGGCCGCGATGACCGTGCCGGCGGCGGCGAAGATCGCCACGAAACCGCCGGTAGCGACGGCGGCCAATGCAAGGGCCTTCAAGGCACGGCGGGCCGCTGCCGCCTCGTAGAAACCAGTCTCCTCCGTGCCGAGGTGGTAGGCGAGGTACGAGGGCAGCATGAGGAAGCCGCACGGATTGACGCTGGCGACCATGCCGGCGCCAAAAGCGTAGCCGACGGGCAGCAGCGCCGCGACATTGGCGGTTGAGGCCTCCGCCCGGCTCTGTACGGCGATCAGCGCGAGAAGGACGCCGGTCACCAGGGCTGCGGGAATCACGTAGGACAAGAGCAGGCTGGCTCTGCCGCCGCTGTGTCCGTGCTCCATATCGAGCATGGTGGTTCTCTCCAATCGTCATTAGCCGGAGGCGGCCAATAGCTCCTGCACCAGCTCAATCAGCTTCGCCTTGGTCAGTAGGCCCGTCCATCGCTTGACGATGGCGCCGTCCGGGGTGATGAACACCGTGACCGGCAGACCGAGCAGCTTGTAGGCTTGTGGGACCCCGGCATCGAACGTCGTGCCGGCGGGGTAGGTGATCTTAAGCTCCCGGAGTAGCGCCTGGCCGTCGTCGCGCGAGCCAAGGCCGGCGAACGGGCCGATGTCCACACCGAGGAGCAGGATACGGTCCTGGTACTCGTCGTAGACCTCCTGCATTTCCGGCATCTCCAGTCGGCAGGGCGGGCAGAGTCCGGCCCAGAAGTTGAGCGCGACCGGCTTGTCCTGCTGCAGGATGCCGGAAAAAGCAAGCTCCTTCCCACCGAGCACTGCTTCACCCTGGTACGCGACGAACGCGAAGTCCGGGGCCGTCTCTTCGACCGGTTTCTGACCGGTAGCCGCGCGAGGAGGCGCCGCGTCGCCGTCGGACGACTGGCTATCGCAGCCGGCCAACGCCAGGGCTACTGCGGCGGCCATCGTGCCAACGCCCCGGCGTCGGAGCCGCCCCGCCGGCCGAGAATCGTGTCTCTTCATCGGTGCCATCCTCCATTGGCTAGGCCGCGTTCCACTACCATTAGTCTAGTCCAAAAAGGGTCGGGTGCCTTGCAGCCGACTTGGTATAACCTACTCCAAAGTTGCCGGCTCCGGGGAGATGATGATGGGTGTGGAGAGTCCAGGGGTACGGCCGACGTACCGGGTGGGCATCGTCGGCACCGGCGGCATTGCCCGCGCGCATGGTCTGGCCTGCCAAGCGCTGGATGACGTAGACCTCTGCGCGATCTGCGACGTCTCGGAGGCAGCGGTGCATCGCTACGGGGACCAGTATGACGTCCCGCACCGGTATCAGGACTTGGACGAGATGCTGGCCGCGGAGCGCCTGGACGTGGCCATTGTCTGCACCTGGGGTACCGCCCACGCCAGCACGACGATTCGGCTGGCGCGGTCCCGGCGCGTGCGCGCCATCCTCTGCGAGAAGCCCTTTGCCGCCAATGCGGCCGAGGCCGAACAGATGGTCGCTGCCGCCCGGGAGCACGGCGTCCTGCTCGCGGAGGCGTTCAAGTTTCGCCACCATCCGCTGCACTTGAAGACGAAAGCACTGGTAGACGCCGGGGCGATTGGCGAGGTGCGGACCGTTCGCAGCACGTTCTGCACCGGGATCATGGCTGCGAGGCGCCGGCCGGAGCTGAACTGGCGGTTCAACCGTGCCCAAGGCGGGGGGAGTATATTCGACCTGGGCTGCTACACCATTCACCATGCCCGTTACATCCTGGACGACGAGCCGACCCGCGTGTTCGCGACGGCCCGCGCTGGCGTGGAAGTTGAGGAGGCTGCGACTGTGACGCTGCTTTTCCCTGACGAGCGGACCGCGCAACTCACCGTGAGTTTTAGCCAGTGGCCGTCGCAGGAGGTCGAGGTCAGTGGGACTGAGGGGCTACTCCGCGCGAGGCTGGCGTGGAACAATGAGCGGCAGGCGGTGACGTTGGAGCACCACACGGCGGAAGGTGTAGAGACGATCGGTTTCGCCCCGCAGCACCAGATCACGAACCAACTGCGTCACCTATGCGACTGTCTCGGCACCGGCCAGCCGCACCGTATCCCGCCGGAGAACAGCATCGCGCAGATGCGGGTCATTGATGCCGTGTTCGAGTCCATGGCCACCGGGCAACCCGTGGAGATGGCGGGGTAGGGGACGGAGGTGGCCTCCCTATAGGTCCCCCCGTCGCGACGGGGGGACGGGGATTGGTGCCTGACACGGTGCTCGCGGTAGCCGAAACCGGCGCTGCGGGGGAGGTTGCGACCGATGGGGAATAGGGGCATCGAGTTCAAGGACCGTGGCGCCGCGGGGTTCTGCGACGTGGGGCCGCCGCCGGCGCCCGGCCCGACGGAGATGGTGACGCGCACACGCTACTCGGGCGTAACGAACGGCACCGAGCGGCACGCCTTGATGAACGACTCCGGGCGGTTACGGTATCCCTTCCGCTGCGGCTATCAGCACGTGAGCGTGGTGGAAGCGGTCGGCGGCGAGGTGGAGGGTTTTGCTGCGGGCGACACGGTCTTTATCGGGAACCATGGCGGCCACCGTCCCTGGCATTGCATTGACCAAGCAGCGAGTAATGAACGGGCACGGCTCTGTGTCAAGCTGCCGGCCGACATCGAGCATGAGTGGTGTGCGCTGCTGGGCATTACCGGCGTGGGTATGCGGCACTCGCGGCGCATCCGCATTAGGCCGGGGCAGCAGGTCTGGGTGGCCGGCCTGGGACCGGCCGGTCAAGCCGTGGCCCAGGCGGCGCGAGTGTTCGGCGCCTACGTGACGGTGACGGATGTCAACCGGCGGCGCCTGGAGATTGCCCAGCAGCTGGGAGCGCACCGGGTTATCAACGTCGCTGCACCGGACGGCCCGGTGCTCCTCAAGCAGGGCGGACCGTATGACCGCATTGTGGACGCTTGCGGCGTGCCGTCCTTCTTTTTGGACATTCACCGGGACCGGCTGCTCGCCCGGAACGGCGTCGTCGGCGCCTTAGCCGTGCGGCAGGAGGCCACCTTCTACCACGGCATGATCCATAGCCTGAGCGCCTCTATCGAATCGTCTTCGCACTTTACCGTCGAGGACCTGCAAATGCTGCTGCACTTCATCCGGCTGGGCACGATCAGCATCGAGCCAATCGTGAGCCATCGCTTGCCGGTGACAGAGGCGCCGTGCATCTACGACATCATGCGGGACAGCCCCGGCGATTTGCTGGGGGTCATCTTCGACTGGGGGGATTAGGTAATAGGTGGTGGCCGATGGCCCCGCCTCCCTATGGTCCCCCCGCTGCGGCGGGGGGACGGGCGTGTTCCCTCCCCCGTCGCAACGGGTGAGGGTGAGGGTGGGGGCCGAGCTACTAGCAGTGAGGAGATAGAGATGGGTGAGAGACTAGCTATCGAGGGTGGGACACCGATACGGGCGGCGCCGTTCGGTCCGTCGCACGAGTTTGGCGACGAGGATATCGCCGCCGTCGGGGACGTGCTGCGCTCCGGCTTCGGCCGGCATCCGGGCCGGGATTTCGAGCGGGAGTTCGCCGCGCGGCACGGCGTAAAGCACGCCATCGGGGTCAACTCCGGCACCTCGGCCATGCATGTCTGCGTCGGGGCGATCAACCCCGATCCGGGCGACGAGATCATCGTCACGCCCTGGACTGCCGGCGGCAGCATAATCGGCGCTTTGCTGCACAACTGCGTGCCGATCTTCGCCGACGTTGATGACACCTTCACGCTCGATCCCCAGGATGTCGAGGCGAAGATCGGGCCGCGAACCCGGGCGATCATCGCGGTGCATCTCTTCGGTAATCCCTGCGACATGCACGCGCTACGAGAAATTGCCCGGCGGCACAACCTCTTCCTCATCGAGGACTGCGCTCAGGCGCACTTTGCCCGCTACCAGGGCCAGGTCGTCGGCAGCATGGGCGATATTGCCGGGTTCAGCTTTGGTGGCAAGCACCTGTCGGCCGGTGGCGGGGGCGCGGTGCTGACCGACAACGAAGTGCTGTGGGAGCGTGCGCTCCTTTTCTCGGACGCTGCGCTGCCGCGCGACCCCGGCCCCTACGCCGGCCGGCCCTACGCCAACTACTTCCTGGCACCCAACTACAAGCTGAACGCGATGATGGCGGCCGTGCTGCGGGTGCAGCTGGAGAAAGTGGACGGCTACATTGCGGGCAAGATCAACGCTGCCCACCAGCTTTTCGAGCACCTCGCTGATATTGATGAGGTCACCCCGCAGCGCGTGCGGCCGGGTGACCGGCACACCTACTGGGGATTGCGGTTCACGCTCGACACCGCGCGCCTCGGCTGCTCGGCCGACGAGTTTGCCGCGGCAGTGAGTGCGGAGGGAGTACCGGCGGTGGGACCGTACATCGGGTCGGGGCAGGAAGGGCCGCTGTACCGCAATCCGTTCCTCGCCGAGCCGAATTGCTATGGCGCCAGCCGCTTTCCGTTCGATTATGGACGCGAGCGACCCGTGGACTACCGGCTGGTGGAGTGTCCGAACGGCGAGGAGCTGATGGGGCGCGGGTTTGGCCTACCCATCAGTCCGTTCCACACGCAAGAGGACGTGGAGGACATTGCCCGAGCGGTGCGGAAGGTGGTGGCGCACTATCGCAATTAGCTTTCAGCCGTCAGCTATCAGCTATCAGTCTGTGGGTGGCGGTTGCCCTCACCCCGGCCCTCTCCCACGGGGAGAGGGAGGCTGAATTCCCACTTGCGCGGGAATGGACGGGCCCAGGCTGTTTTCGGAGCAATGAAGAGGACCATTGTCCAGGCCACTACCACCGTTGCAGGCTGATGGCTGACGGCTAACGGCTGACAGCTAACAAAAAGGAGACGTTGCCGTGCTGGTGATAGACGTAAATACCCACTTCGGGATGCAGGCCGGCGGGAACCTCGATCTGTCGCTGCCCAGGTTGGTGCAGGAGCTGGATAGCCACCGGATCGCGCTGGCCTTTACCGGCTCGCTGCGCGCTGTCAGCCACGACCACGAGGCCGGGAACCGCGAAACGCTCCAGGCGACGGAGCGCTATCCCTGGCTGCTGCCAACGGCGACGCTGGACCCGCGGCGGTATCTGGACTGGGAAGCGGAGGTCGAGCGGTGCTTGCAGGCCGGGGTGCGGCTATTCCGCCTCTACCCGGAGTTGCAGCGGTGGACGATTGCCAGCACGCCCTTTGCCGATCTGATGGCCAAGCTGGCCGGTTCGGGCGCGGTGGTGATGCTCTCCGGGCGCGGAGCGGCGGGGGCACCTACGGCGATTGCCCAAGCCACCGCCGAGTACGGGCTGCCGGTGATCCTGACTGACACGTTCTACGCCAACATGGGCGAGGTCATCGCCACCGCGCGACGCTATCCGCACCTCTATATCGAAACCAACTACCTTTCCTCGCCGCGGGCGGTGGACATCATGGTGAGCGAGATCGGTGCTCACCGGCTGCTCTACGGGTCCGCGGCGCCGGAGTATTCCGTCCAGCGCGCGCTCAACGAGGTGCTGGAAGCGGATATTTCGGACGAGGAGAAGGCGGCTATCCTGGGGCAGAACGCCCTCCGACTGTTCCGGCTCGACCCGGCGCTGGCCGCCGACCGGCCGCGGCTGGCGTCGGCAGAGATGGTGCGCTTGCCCGGCCCGATCATTGACGTTCACTGCCATCTCGGACGGTGGCAGTTTCCGCTGCCTGACGATGGCGCCGAGGGCCTGTTGGCGCTGATGCGCCAGGCCGGAGTGGGCCGGGCGGTCATTTCCTCGGCCCAGGCCATCATGTACGACCTCTGCGGCGGCAATCGGTGGCTCTCGGAGGCCATTGCCGGGCACCCGGAGCTGCTGGGCTACGTGGTGGTCAATCCCAACTTCCTGGAGCAATCGTGCCGGGAGCTGGATCGGTACTATGCGCTGCCCAACTTCGTCGGCACGAAGCTCCACATGTACTACTCGCAGGACACCACCCGTTCGAGTAGCGGACAAGCGATGCTCCGCGCGGTGGCGGAGCGCGGCAGGCCGCTGAAGATCCACGTGGAAGAGGGCGACCCGGTGGGCGCACTGCGGGCGCTGCGCGAGCTGGCGGTGGAGTATCCGGATTGGAGCATCATCAAGGCGCACGGCGGGAACGGTCGGATGGCGGAGGTCGTGGCCGACGTGCCGAACATCTACTTCGAGTACGGCGGCTCCGGTGGCCGCCCGCAGGACATCCGGCAGGCGCTGGACGTGCTGGGACCGCGGCGGGTGATGTTCGGCAGCGACGCCGACCTCTGCGACATCGGCAAGCAGGTCGGCGTCTACTACGATCTCGGGCTGTCACCGGAGGAGCGCGAGCTTGTGCTGTCCGGCAATGCCAGCCGGATATTCAAGCTCTAGGCGCCGGTGAATCTCGGCACTCGTTCCGGCGCAAGCGGGAATCTATACCCGTTGCCAGATTCCGGCCTCCTGCCCCCCTATGGTCCCCCCGCTGCGGCGGGGGGACGGGGATTCCCGCGTTCGCGGGAATGACCGAACGGGCCGCTCCTAGAAGAGGGCCATGCCGGTGGTCTGGCGGAAGGCCTCGGCCGCTTCCCTGGTCGCCTGCTGGTAGGTCGCGGCGGCCTCGCGGATGCGCCGGTACTCGTCCCAGGTGGTCACGATGTCGCCGGGCCGCTCCTGGCTCTTGGCCAAGAAGCCCGGTTCGCGCTGCGACTTGATCGGCAGGCGGGCGTCCTGATAGCGAATGTCCTCGCTCCAGCGGACGTGGTCGGACCGATTGGGTGGCGAGACGTGCGGCAGGTGCTGGTGGATCAGCAAAGCGTCGCCAACCTGCATCGGGAACGCCACATCGTCGAGGCCGTCAAGCTGGGGGGTAAATTGGCTGGGGCGCCACTGCTCGGTGTAAGGGACGGTATGACGGTGGCCGCCCGGCATCAGGTGCAGGCAACCGTTCTCCTCGTCCACGTCCACGAGGGGAATCCAGAAGCCCGGTTCGGGCATCGCGGGCGCGGGCACGATGCGGGAGATAAAGGTGTCGCCTTGGCCGGGGTCGTGTGCCCCCAGACCGTACTGCTGCTGACTGTAGGTGATCCGCTGGATGCCGTAGCGCGTGTCCTCGTGCCAGCGGAAGTCCGCCGGGCCGTAGTTGGGTAGCTTCGGACGCAGCCGGTGGCGTCCTTCGCAATGGACCTCCGGCCCGACGATGCACTCGGCGATGTCCACCAGCTTGGGATGGCGGAGGATTTCGAAGAGCGCCGGTCCGCAGAACTGGCCGCCGGGGATTTCCTGATACACGTCGTCGCAGTCTTCCACCAGCTTGCGGAGGCGATGCTTGAATCCATGCTCCTCGTAGAGCGAGGTCAGCCGCCCATCGGCGTGGTAGTCGTGGGCAACCTGGTCCACCTTGGCTTCGACCTCGGCGATGAGGGGCTGTAGCTCCTGCGGGTCGAAGAGGCCGCGCAGGAACACGTAGCCTTGCTCGTCGTAGTGCTGCTTCTGCTCTGCGGTCAGTCCGGCCATCCGCTGCTCCTTTCGCTGCGCTTGCTCTCGCTCCGGGGACGACGATGTGCGTTGCCGCCTATCAGGGTTGTGGCTCTTACGGGCAAAGTGTACCCGTTCCTGCGCTTATCACTAAGAGTCCGCGAGTGTCCTTCGCAGCCGCTCCGGCTCTGGACGATCTATTTCAACGTGGCCGTGCTGCGCGCCGATGCGGCTGCGCGCACAGCGGCGACCACGTCGGCAAGCGGCGTGCCGGGGCCGAAGACGGCGTAGATGCCGGCTTCCCGCAGGGGCGGGACGTCGGTATCGGGGATAATCCCCCCGGCAACGACCGGCACGTCGCCCACGCCCTGCGCCCGGAGCGCCGCGAGCACCGCCGGGAACAACTCCAGGTGCGCGCCGGAGTGCAACGACAGACCGACCACGTCCACGTCTTCTTGCAGGGCGGCCGCCGCGATCATCTCCGGTGTCTGGCGGATGCCGGTGTAGATGACTTCCATGCCGGCGTCGCGTAGTGCCCGCGCTACGATCTTGGCGCCCCGGTCGTGTCCATCGAGACCCGGCTTGGCGATCAGCACCCGCAATGGTCGGGCTTCGCCGGCTGTGGTCGTCGCGCTGCGCTCGGTCATCATCGGTTCTCGCTCCGCCGGGGCGAGGGCAATCACCGGCCAGTGAAGTGCGGCCGGCGTTTCTCCAGGAACGCGCTCATGCCCTCGGCGCGGTCCTCGGTCCCGAACATCTCGCCGAAAAGCTCCGCCTCCAGCGCGTTGGCGGCGCGGCGCTCCAGCCCTGCTACCAAGTTGAGCGCCCGTTTCGCGCGCGCCAATGCGCGCGGCGGCTTGGCCGCCAGTTGGCGGGCAACATCCAGCACCCCGGCGAGTAGCTCGTCGTCGGGGAATACGCCATGCACCAAGCCGAGCCGGAGCGCCTCTTCGGCCGGCACGAGCCGGCCTGTCAAGATCAACTCCTTGGCGGGGCCGGTCCCCACCAAGCGCGTGAGCCGGTGCGTGCCGCCCCAACCCGGTGTAATCCCCAAGTTGATCTCGGGTTGTGCCAGCCGGGCGCTCGTCGCTGCGTAGCGCAGGTCGCAGGCGAGCGCCAACTCGCAGCCACCGCCAACCGCGACGCCGTTGATGGCCGCGATGACGGGCTGCTCAAGGTCCTCGACCAAGTCCATGACGGATTGACCGAGCAGCGCCCAGGACCGGCCACCGGCCGCGTCCATTCCCACCATCTGCTTGATGTCGGCGCCGGCCGAGAACGTGCGCCCGCTGCCGGTGATAACCACCACGCGGACTTCTGGCTGGTCTCCTAGTGCGGTCAGGCGCGTGGTCAGGGCACGGAGCAGCGCGTCGTCCATCGCGTTGTGCGCTTTGGGGCGGTTCAACGTCACGACTGCCACCGGGCCATCCCGCTCGACCGCCACGACCGCTTCTTGTGCTGCATCCATCGCTGCTCCTCGGCCTCGACGCGCCGCCAGCGTGCTCCGAGGCTCACGCCAGCGTATCATGAATGAGGGACCGCCGTCTTGGACGCCGTTACGAGGGAACAATGGCTCGGACCGGAGTCGCTGCCACCACGAGCGTTGATCGTCGCGCCCCGCCGGCCGATGCATCGCACGCTGCCAACGACCGCGCAGCGGCGCTGGCCGCGGCCCGGCGGGCAGCTGACCTGCTCGTCAGGCGCTACGGTGCGCGCCGCGTGTATCTGTTCGGCTCGCTGGCCGGGACCGGCTCGGTGCCGTTCCACCCAGCCTCCGACATAGACCTCGCCGTCGAGGGACTGCCCGGAAAGGGCTTCTGGCAGGCGCTTGTTGCCGTGGATGCGCTCATGCCACGCGGACACTCAGCAGACGTGTCCGAGCTTGAGTCCGTGCGGCCGTATATCAAGGAGGCGGTGCTGGAGCGAGGGATGCTGCTCGCCTACAGCGATGGTGCCACCGCAGACAAGACTGATGGAGCAGCGATGGAGCAACAGCAATGGGGCTTGCTTGCGGGAGAGATCGAGCACGAGCTTGGCAGGATGGGAGACTTGGTAGCGGAGGCCAGACCGCTGGCTGATCCGGCGTTCACACCCTCGTCATCTCTTGACCTGCGCGCGGGAGGCAGTATCCTCCACGACTTCTACAATGGTATGGAGCGCTTTTTCGAGCGGATTGCCCGCATCGTGGACGAGCATGTGCCCACGGATGAGCATTGGCACCGGACGCTGCTCGCGCAGATGGCCGCGCCGTACCCGGACCGGCGTCCGCAAGTCATCTCCGCAGCGGTGCGCGATGATCTCGACAGGTATCTAGGGTTTCGTCATCGCTTTCGGAACATTTACGGCCCCGATCTCGAATGGTCGCGCATGGTCGGGTTGCTGCATACCCTTGGGGACACGCACCGCACACTGTCGGCAGAGATTGGTGCCTTCTGCGCGTACTTGCGCCGGCATCCGGCCGGGCGAGGGGATGGTACCTAACCCCCGGCCCCTCCCCTGCCAGGGAAGGGGAGGCATGGGGATGCGCGGCCATACCTTCCCGAGGGCAGGAGTGACCGAGCGGCGACCGTTTCCTCTTCCTTCCCGGGAGGGTGGTCAGGAGGAGTGTCATGCCTAGCCGGCGTGCCCGCATCGAGCGCGTTGACGAGGATCGTTTCCGTCTGGTGTTTGGCCGGCCGCTGGACGCCGAGGTGGCGCTCATGTACTTCGGCTTCTACCCGGACACGCAACTCCTCTGGCATCAGGGCCGGGTGACGGCCGTTGTCGCGCCGAGCGCGATCTACGAGCAGGTCGTCGCCGATTTCGGGGAGCCGGAAGAGGTGGGGTGGACCTTTTGAGGCTGGGACTGCGCCTCACCCCCCGGCTCCCTCTCCACCGTGTGGAGAGGGGGAGTCTGCCGCCCGTTATTCCCGTCGTCTCGTCACTGCGGCGGAAGCCGCAAGGACGGGCAGGAATGCCCGCTGAAGGCTGCGGGTTGAAGGCTAACGGCTAGGACGCTACGCCGCGCGCTCGACGGTTACGGGCGTACCGGCGCGCACGCTGCGGAATACCGTCGGGTCGCCGCGCAGCTTGCCGAAGAGGTTCACCGGGCTGGCCGGGCGGATTTCGCCGGGGCTGCTCATCGGCGTCGGGCCGAAGAAGATGCAGAAGGCTCGTCCCGGCGGCCAATAGCCTAAGTCACCCAGGGCGACCGTCGGTTGGGCGTCGTCTTCCTCCAAGCCGACCGGGATCGTAAAGTAAATCTCGTCACCCCAGGTGTTGGCTGGGATTGTGAAGGGGAGCGCGTCCCAGATGGCAGCGGCCGTGTCGCTGGCATCGAGATCGGCGAGCGCTTCAACGTCGCCCGCGCGGATGCGGATGGTGCGCTCGGTCGCGGCGTTCATCGCTGTCCGCTCTCCCTCCGCGCGTGTTGACCGGTTCCTACTGAAGACCTTGCGCTTCCACGACTTCCGGGTTGACCGGCGTGGGCGGCTTCTTGCCGCTCAGGACGGCCACGATATTCTCGGCGGCGAGCTGGGACATCGCAGCGCGGGTCTCGTAGCTGGCGCTGGCGATGTGCGGCACGACGAGGCAGTTATCGAGTGTCAGCAGGCGGTGATCGGCCGGCAGCGGCTCCGGCTCCGTCACGTCCAACCCGGCGGAGTCGATCTCTCCATCGCGTAGCGCCTCGTACAAGGCATCGGGGTCAACGACCGGGCCGCGGGCGGAGTTGACGAGCACCGCGGTGTTCTTCATCATCTTCAACTGGTCGTGGCTGATGAGGTGGTGCGTCGCTGGCATGTAGGGGGTATGCAGGCTGACGAAATCGGACTCGCGCAGAACGGTCTCCTGATCCGCGAACTCAATCCCCAACTCCTCTTCCAGGTCCTCGCGGCGGAAGACATCGTAGTAGAGGACGCGCATCGAGAAGCCCTGCGCGCGACGGGCCATGCCGGCGCCGATCCGCCCAACGCCGATCAGTCCGAGCGTGGCGTGGTGAATGTCCTGGCCCATGAGCAGCAGAGGCCCCCACGTCTTCCAGTGGCCGTCTTTGACGTACTTGTAGCCGGGCACGATCCGGCGCGCAGCGGCCATCAACAGAGTCCAGGCGAGGTCAGCGGTCGTGTCGGTGAGCACTTCCGGGGTGTTGGTGCCGACCACGCCGCGCTTGGTCAGGGCGGGCACGTCGAAGTTATCGAAACCGACGGCCAGGTTGGCCACGACCTTGAGGTTCGGCGCCGCGTCCAGGACCTCGTCGTTGATCGGCTCGGTGAGCAGGCTGAGTAGCCCGTCCGCGTCCTGCACTTCCCGTAGGAGCACGTCGCGCGGGATTACGTCATCGCTATCCCACTGGCGCACGGTGAAATGCTCACGCAATAGATCGGGGCCATTCTCCGGGATGCGGCGAGTGACGTAGACCGTTGGCATGTTCTGCTCTCCTTTTTCCGAGTGGTCGGTGCTCACTTACAGTTGTGCCCAGGCCGCCTGCCACACGCGCCGGCAGTTGGCAAGCAGCACGTCTTGGGATTCGCCTTCCATCGGGCGCACCTCGAACGTGACCAGCGGCTTGCGCGTCGGTAGCTCCTTGTCGAAGAAGCCGATACGCCGGAGTACCTGGAGGAACTCCACCAAGTCGCTCACGTCGTTCTCGGTGCCGGCGGCACCAAAGCGAGGATGCTTGTCGCCGTAGGCCGGGTGGTCGGGATCGCGCATGAGACAGTTGCCGACATGAGTGTGGATCAGCAGGTCCTGCGCCAGCGTCAAGGACTCCTCCGGGGTTTCCCCCAACAGCGGCAGATGGCTTAGGTCAATGGTCAGGCCGAAGTTCGGGTGTGTCTCGCGCACGCGCTCTCCCACTGCTACCGCATCGCGCGTTGGCCCGAGCAGGGATTTCTTCTCGATGGAGCGGTCGAACGTCTCCAACGAGATCGTCAGGCAATAGTCACCGGCTTGGTCTTGGGCGTACTGGCAGATTTCCCGCAGGCTCTTGGTCACCTGCTCGATGGCTTGCTCCTTGCGGTCCTCGCCCGGCCAGGAGCCTAGCCCGTCAATCATTGCGAGAAGGCGGACGCCGTGCTCATAGGCCTGGTCTATGGACGCTTTGATGTCCGCCACAGAGCGTTGGCGTAGGTCTTCGTCGAGCGCCGCCGTATTCAACTCGTTGCCGAGGATGCCCGGCTGCGAGCCGAACCCTAGGTCCATGTGGGCCATGTCAATGATATCCCGGACCTGCTGCCGCACCGCCGGGTCCTGCATTCGCGTCACTTCCAGTACGTCGAAGAACGGGTCGGCGGCCACCCGCTGAATGGACTCGACGATGGGGCCGTCCCCGCCCATCGTCTCCGGGTACATCATGAAGTGAACGAGGCCAACCTGTAGGTAGCTGCTCCAGTGAGTGTCCACGCACTGCCTCCGCTTGAGCGTATGCTCGCCGTACCGTCACGCGAGCGCCACAGTCTAGCAACGCCCCCGGTTCCGGTCAATGCCAACCGCACGATTCCGGTGAGAGAGCGATATTCATATGGATGGACAGGATGCAAGGCTAGGGAGCGGATGACTGGCCCCTCCCTAGCCCTCCCCCGTCCCGACGGGGGAGGGAAGCGGCCGTCCCTCCGTCGCAATGGCTGCCTCGCCGGCCCCCCGTCACAACGGGGGGCCATAGGGGGGCGGTGTTTCCGGTTTGCCCCGGAAGCCATGCATCTGGGTTGCAACGAGCACCGTGAGCGACGAAAATGACGGTGGCCTAGGCTATCGTCACGCCGGTCTCCACTGGAGTCCGGCGGGCCGCGGCCGCTACATTCCTGCTTGTGCGGGAATGACCGACGGGAGCAGCCATAACACGCGCCGGAGAGACATGGACGCATGAACATCAGATCAGTCCGGGCGGTACCGGTACGCCTGGCACCCAATCCGACAACCCCGCCGCGGGTGGCCAAGGACCCCGACGGTGGCCACTTCGTCAGCCCGATGGACCGGTACGCCTACGACAAGCCCGGCCGCAGCTGGAGTGAGCGCTGGCCACGCACGGCCTGCGTCGTCACTGCGGACGACGGCACCTGGGGGCTGGGATTTACCCACATGGCCGGGCCGGTCTGCGCGATCATCAACGATCATTTTGCCCAACTGCTGGATGGGCAGAATCCCATGGCGACTGAGAAACTGTGGGACATGATGCGCCGCTCCGCCGCGCCATACGGCGCAATCGGGGTGGCCAGCTACGCCATCAGCGCCGTTGATAACGCGCTCTGGGACCTGAAAGGCAAGCTGCTGGGCCTACCCGTATACGAGTTGCTCGGCGGCCCGGTCAAGGACCGGATTTTCTGTTACGCCTCGAACACCATGCTCGACTACAAGACCAGCGACTACCTGGAGTGGTACCTGGAGCTGGGCTTCAAGGCGGTCAAGGTCTTCCTGCGCCACGGGCCTGACGCCGGGCTGGCCGGGCTGAACAAGAACGTCGAGCTGGTGGCGCAGGCGCGAGAGCAGGTCGGGCCCGACATCGAGCTGGCGGTGGACTCGTGGCTGTCGCTGAACGTGGAGTACGCGGTGCGCGTGGTGGAGGCGCTGAAGCCGTATCAGATCAAGTGGCTGGAAGACTACCTGCTGCCGGAGGACATGGAGAGCTACGCCAACCTGCGCTCCCGGGTGCCGGGGCAAACTCTGGCGACCGGCGAGCACTGGTACACGATCCATCCGTTCGCCGAGGCGGCCGGGCGGGGGCTGGTAGATATCATGCAGCCGGATATCCAATGGGTGGGCGGCGTCACCGCCAGCGTGCGAATCTGCCATATCGCGGAGGCCCATGGACTGACGGTGATCGGACACGGCGGCATGAACTATCCCTACGGCCAGCACCTCGCCTACGCGATGCCGGTGATCGCGTGGGGCGAGCGCTCCGAGGGTGTGTCACCGCCGGGTGTGCCCTTAGCCGAGATGACCCTGCTGCCTGGCACCCCGACGGTCGAAGGGGGCTACGTCCGGCCGTCGGACGCGCCGGGCTTTGGACTGGAAATCACCATGGACTGGCTCGAAGAGCGTGCGGTGTAGGTTTTTGTGGAGGGGCGGTTTGGACCTAACCCCCGTCCCCTTCCCTGGCAGGGAAGGGGAGTGATAGAGAGAGGAGGGCTGCCTGCACCCCGGCCCTCTCCGATGGGGAGAGGGGCGGCCTATACCCCGGCCAAGGAAGCCAAGGGCCCCCGGCTCTCTCCGAGGGGGAGAGGGGGGTGGATTCCCGCTGGCGCGGGAATGACGGAGGGCGCGGGCGCGATGAATCGCGCCCCTACAGAAAAAACCTGCCCTTGTCAGGGGGGCCAGCCCCCCTATGGTCCCCCCGCGGAGCGGGGGGACAGGGATTCTCGCGTGCGCGGGAATGACGGCTGCGATGGTAGGTGAGGGTAGAGAAGGAGATAGCGATGAACGTGATGGAGATGTTCAGTCTCAAGGGCCGCGTGGCTATCGTGACGGGGGGCGCCGGTAAGCTCGGCTCGCAGCAGTGCGATGCCTTGGCCGAGGCCGGCGCGCACGTCGTCGTCGCGTCGCGCAACCTGGAGAACTGCCAGCGCAAGGCCGCGGCGTTGAGCGCGTCCCACGCGGAGGCGCTCGCCGTGCGGGCCGACGTGACGGAACCCGATCAGGTCCAGGCCATGACCGAAGCCGTTATGGACAAGTTCGGGCGCATTGACGTGCTCGTGAACAACGCCTATAGCGGGGCCGGGGTGGGCGTGACCTTCGAGGACCTGACGCTGAAATATTGGGAGGCCGCCGCGCAGGGCGCCTTGCACAGTACGTTCCTGTGCTCCCAATCCGTGAGCAAGGTGATGAAGGAGCAGGGCGGCGGCACGATTGTCAATATCGCCTCGTTTTTTGGCGTGATCTCCCCCGACCAACGGGTCTACGGCCGGAGTGGCATCAACAATCCGCCCGAATACGGAGCGGTCAAGGCGGGGATCATCCAGTTCACGCGCTGGTTGGCGACCTACCTCGCACCTGATAGCATCCGGGTGAACTCCATCGCGCCCGGTGGCTTCTACAACAACGCGTTCACGGACCGTCCCGACTACGAAGAGACGTTCGTCCCCGGCTACAACTACCGCACGCCGCTCGGTCGGATGGGCAACGACACGGACCTGAAGGGGGCGGTGGTCTTCCTGGGGTCCGAGGCCTCGGCCTGGATTACCGGGCAGAATCTCGTCGTGGACGGTGGGTGGACGGCGTGGTGAGGCACTTCTTCCCTCCTCTGGGCGTTAGCACCGGGGAGGGGCCAATCGAGTACTAGCCCCCCTGTGGTCCCCCCGCACAGCGGGGGGACGGGCGCAGCATGCTGTGCCCCTACGGCCGCCAGGTGATGAGATCACCGAGGAGTAACTCGCATGACTACGACGAACGCCCTACCAAACGCCGTCTCGCTGCCGGACATGGTGACGGTGACGGCTACCGAGGTCGCAGCGCCGCCGGCGTGGGCATTGTTGCAGCGGGAGCTTATCGCGCTCATGGAAGAGGCGGCCGAGGTGATGATGGCGAAGTACGCCGATCCCGACGGCGTCATCTACTTCGCCGACGACATAGATGATCTCTATGAGCGTGTCTACAACTGGAGCCTTTTCTATGCGCTGGGCGCCGACCGGCGCGTACACGACCTGGCTCTGCGCTCGTGGAACGCGATGACGCGGGCGTGCGGGAGCGGCCGGCGCAACCCGTATTTCCCCTGGCAGCTTCCACAGACGCACAACGAGTACTACGGCCTGACCGTACCGCCCGGCGAGCGTCCAACGTACCGTGGCGGCCAGCGGTGGATTTCGGATTGGCACCACCAGGGTGAAGGCAATATGGCCTTCTACCACTTCGGTCTGGCCGAGCCGACCAGCGCGGAGAACGTGGGCCGGGCGCGGCGTTTTGCGGCGATGTTCATGGGCGATGACCCGGAGGCGCCGAACTACGATCCGCGCTACAAGATCGTCCGCTCGCCCATCCACGGCAGTACCGGCCCCTTCCTGCACGCCAATGCCGAGGAGGTAATTGCCTGGTTGGAGGGCGGCAAGGGAGACGGCTACCGCTACTACGGCGTGCGGGCGACGCTCCATCCGGTCGTGAAGGACTTGGAGCAGGATTGGGAGCAAACCCCGGCGCGACGGGACGAGATCATCGAGTTGTTCGATGACATCGTGCTGAACGGGGATATTCCGAATACGCTCGGTGCCACGGCGCTCGTGACCAACGCCTATCTGTATACCGGCGACGAGCGGTACAAGCAGTGGGTGCTGGAGTATGTGGACGTCTGGCTGGACCGGATGCGCCGGAACGGTGGGATCATGCCCGATAACGTGGGGCCGACGGGCAAGATCGGCGAGCAGCGGGGCGGGCAATGGTGGGGTGGGCTGTACGGGTGGTACCACTTCGGCGGCTTCAACGTGATGTTCCACTCGCTGACCGTCGCTGCCGAGTGCGCGCTGCTGCTCAGTGGTGACTTCGGCTACCTGGAGCTGCTGCGCTCGCAGCTTGAATTGCTGCTGCGGAACGCGAGGACGCGCGACGACGGACAACTGCTCGTGCCGCACAAGCACGGGCCGCAGGGCTGGGAGGACTTCTGCCCGCTGCGGATGCAGGAGCTGGCGCACCTGTATCACGCTTCGCTGTCGTCGGAGGACCATGCGCTCATCGCGCAGGTCCGGGCCGGCGAGCGGGAACGCGACTGGAACGAGGTGCCGAGCGAGGGCGAGAAGAACGCCGGCAATACCGAATTTGCGCGGTTTCAGTATTACGACGGCCGGAATCCGAGCTGGCCGGAGGACATCCTGCGGGTCGAGTATCAGCTTGCCGTCGAGACGCTGGAGGCGATGCGCCGCGACGAGCGCGACGCGGCGGCGATCATCGCCGACAACCGCTCGCCACCCCATGCCGTGCTCACCAAGGGGCTGACGCAGGTGGCGCTGGGCGCGCCGGAGTCGGTCTACAACGGTGGTCTCCTCCGTGCTACCGTCCGCTACTTCGACCCAGAGCGCGCTCGGCCGGGCTTACCGCCGGACGTGAGCGCGCTGGTGGATGACCTCGCACCCGACCGGGTGGGTATCCAACTGGTGAACGTCGGTACGACTGCCGCCCGCACCGTGATCGTGCAGGCCGGGGCCTTCTGCGAGCATCAATTCACGGTGGTGCGGTACCGGGAGGAGAATCGGCCTGGCCCGGTGCGTGATCCGCGAGCGTGGATGCGGGAGGAGCGTGGGTACACGGACCGCACGGCGCCGGTGGACGGCAGCTATTTCCAGGTCCGGCTCCCGCCGGCGACGCGCGTTCGGCTCGACGTGGGGCTACGCCGCTTCGTCAACCAGCCGACCTACGCTTTCCCCTGGCACGGTGGTCGCGTGACCGTGCCGCAGCAGGAGGCGTAGGGGTGTGGTGAATTGCGCCTGATTTGCGATAGAGAGCACAGAGATGGGGAGTGCGCCGCCCGTCATTCCCGCGAAAGCGGAATCCGGCGGTCAAGCGTGGCCCCCACCCTAACCCTCCCCCGTTGCGACGGGGGAGGGAACAGGCTGTCCCCCCGCCGCAGCGGGAGGGCCACAGGGGGGCCGGTGCCCCCCCACCGGTGGCTGCGCTTAGAGGTCTTGTAGTTGGGGCATGACCTCGTTGACGAACAGGTTCATGGAGCGTTCCCACTTGCCGGGCGGGGACCACTCGTGCCCCATGAGCAGCAGCACGCCAAACCCGCCGAGGTCCTCGTAGAGCTGGCGCACCTGGCGCGCGACCTCATCGGGATCGCCGACGAGCCAGATGTTGTCCAGCATGTACTCGACGTTCAGGTCGTCGTCGGGCATCTCCGGGTCAACCTTCAGTATCTCCAGTAGCCGGGAGTATTTCAGCAGCGGGAAGAAGTAGCCGTTCCAGTCGCGGGCGACCACGCCTTCGAGCACGTCGCGCCGGGCCTGCTCGGTGCTCTCGGCTACGTACACGTCGCGGGCCACGCGCCACGTGGCGCGGTCGGCGGTGCGGCCGATTCGCTGCGCGCCCTCGGCCACCGCGTCCCAGTGGCTGGCGAGGATGCGGGACGGCACGATATTGATGCTCATGGGCATCCAGCCGCGCTCGCCGGCCATGAGCAGCGTCTCGGACTTGGGCGACACGCCGGCCACGGCGATGGGCGGGTGCGGCTGCTGGTAGGGCTTCATGTGCAGCCACAGCCCAATCTCCTCGCGCGGCTCCGGCACCGTGAACTGCCAGAACTTGTGGTTGTAGTCACCGGGCGCCGGGTCGTCCCACAGCTTGAGCACCAACTCGATCATGTCAATGGTCAGGCCGCGGTGCTCGCCCTCTTTGTTGTCCACCTTGAACAGCTCGAAGTCACCGGGGAAGCCGCCGGAGCCGATGCCGAAGTAGAAGCGCCCCTGGGCCATGTGGTCGAGCTGCGCGATGCGTTGGGCGAGCATCAGCGGGTGGTGGTTCGGGAGGCAGGCGACGCCGGTGCCGAGCTTGATCTGCTTGGTGCGGCCGAGCGCGTTGGCGATAAACAGGTCCGGCGCCGGGATGTTCTCCCAGACCGCCGTAAAGTGCTCGCCAATCCAGGCTTCGTGAAATCCCAGCTGGTCCAGAGTGACGATCTGCTGCAAGTCCGCTTCGACCGTCTGCGTGAAGTCCGAGCCGGGGGGATGCAACGGCATCGTGAAGTACCCGTACTGCATACGACTCTCCTTACTTGTGCTGCTGACGGTCGGCTGCGTTCCTCGCCACCTAGGGGCCGGGGTCGGCGCTGGGTATTGTACCTGTCGGGGAGGCTGCTTGCCCCCCTATAGGTCCCCCCGTCGCAACGGGGGGACGGCGTGTTCCCTCCCCTGCCGCAGCGGGGGAGGGTTAGGGTGGGGGCTGCTAACTGCGCTCGGTGGGAGGGCATCGTGTACCATACGCTACGCAGTGGCTCCGTAAAGGGGCTATCGGGAGGGACGTTGTGCCACTCGATGATTTGATGAGCGTGATCGAGACGCTCAAATCACGCCTCCACGCGCACCGGCAAGTGTTGCAGGCCAATGAAACACGCACCCGCATGGCGCTGATTGACCCGCTCCTGCAGGCGTTAGGCTGGGATACCGCCGATCCGGCGTTGGTGCTGCCGGAGTACGATCTGCGTGGCAACCGCGCCGACTATGCCCTGCTGGACGGTACAGGTAAGCCGGTAGCCCTCGTGGAGGCCAAGAAGCTAGGCGAGCAGTTGGTGTCGCACCGCATGCAGATCGTCAACTACGCCAATCTATCCGGGGTGCCGTATGCCGGCCTGACCGACGGTAATCACTGGGAGTTGTATAAGGTATTCGATCCGGTGCCGATTGATGACCGGCGCCTGTTGAATCTTTCCATCGCAGACCGTCCGGCCCATGAAGTAGCCCTGAAACTGCTGCTGCTCTGGCAGCCCAACCTCGCAGCAGGTGAGCCGGTGGAGGCAAATGAGCCGGTACTCACGACGCCGACAGAGTCAGTTGCCCCCCGGCCGGTCGCTGGGCCGAGGGTCGAGGGGCCGCCAGCGGCAACACTGGAGCAAGCGCCTGAGCCGTCGCCAATGGGGGGAGGGTCGGTACTACTATCGGAGTTGACCTATCCTAACGGGCAAAACCCCGGGGCCCCGGAAGCGATCAGATTTCCCGACGAAAGCACCTACAAGGTTGAGTTTTGGAAGCAGCTATTGCACCATACAATCAGGTGGCTGTGGTTGAACAAGCTACTGACGGAGGACGATATTCCGGTGACGTCTAGCAGAGGAACCCACCTTGTTGACACGACAGGCGAGCGACCGTCGGGAATACTGCTTAGGCGCCCAAAGCCGATTGCTGGAACACCACTGGTGCTTGATGGGAAGCTCACAACTCATGAGGCAGTGAACTTGGCCAAAGTGTTGCTACGGGAATGTGGCGTCAGCTTGGCACATGTGCAGCTACAGTTCGAGGAAGACTAGGGTATGTCTGCAAGGTACCGTCCGGCGGAGGGCACGCTCCCTCCCCTGTGCATCAGCACGGGGGAGGGTTAGGGATGGGCCTGGCCCCCCTATGGTCCCCCCGCTGCGGCGGGGGGACGTGGATTCCCGCATGCGCGGGAATGACGGGGAGGATCATGCCTGGATTGCGGCGGAAGCCGCAATGACGGTGTGGGGAGGCACGCAGCCCCCCTATGGTCCCCCCGCACAGCGGGGGGACGGGGATTTCGAGGAGGAGGTCGCGATGACAGCTGAACCGCTGCGTTTGCTGGTGGTGTCGGCGCATCCGCACGATTTCACGCACTGCGCGGGCACGTGCGGTATCCACACCGCGCGCGGCGACTCGGTGACGGTCGTGAGCGTGACGAGCGGCGCGTTCACGCACAATGAGGAGCTGCACGACGAGCTAATGAAGCCGGAGGCCGAGCGCGACCCGGCGATCATCAACCGCACGCCGGAGGACTATGCCGCCGGGAAGGAAACGGAGCTGCGACAGGCGTGCGCGATCTTCGGGATCACGGACGTGCGGATTCTCGGCTTTCCGCAGCCGTTTCGGTTGGAAAACTATCCGGAGTCCATCGAGGCGCTGCGGGACGTGATTCTGGACGTGCGGCCGCACGTGTTGATCACGACCAGCCCATCGTCGGACGGCCAGCGCCGGGTCGTCTCCGGCACGCGCGACGACCACACGGAAAGCGTGCGCGCGCTGATGGATGCCCGCACGATGGCGTCGGCCTACGTCCGTCACACGCGGCCGCACCGGATTGCGGCGACCTACTTCATGGGCGTCTACTACCAGCGCGACGAGCTTGACTTCGTGGTGGACGTGAGCGATTGGTTCGAGCAGCGGGTGCAGGCGGAGGCGCTATTCGAGAGCCAGGGCCATACCCCGGCCTGGGCGCGGCGGCGGATTGATGTCTCGGTGGGCAATACCGGATGGTTCGCCGGCACGCTGTACGGCGAGGGCTTTGTGCGTGAGGGGCCGGAACTGCTGCCGCGGATTGTCGTGTCGGAGGCGGCGCTCAGTCGGGCTGCCGAGTCGCACGAGGCGCACCGGCGCAAGATCGTGGGGGACGATTAGCCGCCCGCCTCACCCCCCGGCCCCCTCTCCACCATGTAGAGAGGGGGAGTGCGGCGGAGGCTGGCAGTTGGATTGCGGCTTCCGCCGCAGTGACGAAGAGGCGGGGCGCGCGAGTGGGGTGCGCGTGGGAGGCCCGCGCTCGCGGTGGCAAGCGGCGGGCGGGGCGGCACTTGGACGGCAGGATGCACGTGGTGAGGGGTGGCGTGGGTTGCCAGTGCGCAGCCCCCCGGTGGCTCCCCCGTTGCGACGGGGGGACGGGGATGCCCGCTGGCGCGGGAACGACGAGGGGTGAGGCGGGCATGACGGTTGAGACGATGGGATGGCGGGTTGGTGAGCGTGGGGGGAGTGGCAGTGACGCGGAGCAAGACTATCCGGAGCAGCCGGCTCGCATGAGCCGGCACGGGGGCGGTGGGCAGCGGCACACTTGGGCTGGCGCTTGCCGGGCCACCGCCAGCGTCAGCGTGGCCTGGCGACGCCATGGACATGGCGCCGGGTCGGACATGACCCGACGCCTGGGGCAAGGACGTGGCACGGGACCGGGTACGGTCCGGCGCCATGGGCAAGGGCAAGGGCGTGGCACAGGACCGGTGAGGGTCCGGTGCCGGTGGCAACGGCAGCACGGCCGCGCCACCGCACGCGGCCGGCACAGCGGTGCCGGGGTTCCCCGGCCGGGCGGTGCCCGGCGCTCCAGGATAGTCTTGCATCTACCACTCCCGTCAATGGGTGCATATCGGACCGGGGTGGGAGATGACAACGGCCTGGGGGGCAATTCTCTCGTTGCTTGAAGAATCCACCCCTTGCCCCCTGCCCCGTGCTGGCGCACAGGGGGGATGTAGTGTCCCCTTGCGGGGCGAGGGATCGCAGGGGCTGACTCAGGACAGACGGCCGGGTGGTGAGGACGGAGTGCGATGCGGGTAACGGACGTGCGGGTGTGGCCGGTCCAGGGGCGGCATTGGCCGCGGTTTCCGATGCTGTTTGTCGAGGTCTACACCGATGCCGGGGTCGTCGGCCTCGGCGAGTCGCTCTGCTACAAGGCGACGGGGGTGTTGGCGAGTATCGAGCAGGCCGGCGAGTACCTTGTCGGGAAGGACCCGTTTCGGATCGAGCTGCACTGGGAGACGCTGTACCGCAGCGGGCTGTACCCGGCGGCCCTGAGCGGGATCGAGACGGCGCTGTGGGATATCGTCGGTCAAGCGGCCGGCCAGCCGATCTACAACCTGCTCGGCGGGCAGTGCCGCGCCGATATCCCGGTCTATGTAGACGGCTTCTTCCGCGGCGCGCGGTACGTCCAGGAGGAGTACGCTGCGATGGCGTGTGCGGCCGTCGCGCAGGGCTTCCGGGCGCTCAAGATGGACGTGGACGAGCCGATTCCGGCGTCGCGGCGCTTCAACCGCGCCCTCGCGCCGGCCGATCTCCGGCAGATGGCGCAGATGGTGGCGGCCGTGCGCGAGGCGGTCGGCGCGGACGTTGACCTGGCCGTGGACTGTCACGGCGCCTTCGACGTGGCGGCGTCGCTGCGCTTGGGCGCGGCGCTGGCGCCCTACGAACTGATGTGGATCGAGGACCCGGTGCCGTCGGGCAATGTGCGGGCACTGGCAAAGGTGACTGAGGGCACAACCACGCCCATTTGCACCGGGGAATTGCTGAACACGCGCTACGAGTTCCGCGAGCTATTCGAGCGGCAGGCAGCGGACATCATCATGCCGGACTTGGCCCGCACGGGCGGCATCATGGAAATGAAGAAAATTGCCGCCGCTGCCGATACCTACTACATCCCGGTGGCGCCGCACAACATGGTCGGTCCGGTCGCCACGCTGGCCAGTGCCCATCTCTGCGCGTGCATTCCCAACAATCTGGTGCTGGAGTACCAGTTGGGCGATGTCCCCTGGGTTGACGACCTGCTCACCGTGCCACTCGCCGTGCATGACGGGGCGGTGCAGCTGACTACGGCGCCGGGCTTAGGCGCCGCTCTCAACCATCAGGTCGCCGAGCGCTACCGCGCGGCTTGAGCACCGCATCCCCAAGTGGTGCTTCCGGAGGGATCGGTCACCAGTCCGCCGGGTAAGAATAGTACGCACATGGAGACTACTAGGTGGCGCTGGTCGGAGACCGATCCTCTGGGCCGTCCGGTTCGGTGTGGCAACGCCGAGTGGCGGCATGTGCTTGCTGGTCATCCGGAGCTAGCTCGCCATGAAAGGGCAGTGCGGGCCGCCATACGCGATCCTGTTGCCATCTATGATGACCCTGAGCACACCGCTCGAACACGCAACCCGGCCGCTACAATACAGGCATACTTTGGAGTCCGTTCAGCCTACGGTGCCCGGACCGGAGACTTCGTCCGTGTCGCTGTAAAGTGGCTACCGGATGGTCCGGGCGGTACTCCAGTGGGCTATCTGGCTACTGCTTATCTGACTAGCAATGTGCGGAGCCAGCTTCAGTTAGTATGGAGGCGGCCACGATGAGCGTTCGAAGTGCTGTGCGAGAGATGGCTGACCGCATTGCGGCGTCCTTGCCGGCGGCGGAGTGGCGCTATGACTCCGACACGGGCGAGATGGAGGTTGTCTTGCCCGGCAGCGCGGGGCGATCCGGGGTTTGGGTTGATGTGGCCGACTGGGACTTCTACCTGCGTATTGATGAAGAGACGGGTGTGCCGCTGAGTCTGACCATCAGCCCTTTCGACTACTGGCTCGCCGACCAGGAAGGTAGGGCCAGGCCTGCCGCGAACGAGCCGATTGACTACGCCAAGGCCCAGCGCCACATTGAGCGCGTACTGCGGACAAGCTCCATCTTTGCCACCTCCCTACTCGCGGCGCTGGAGAAAGTGCGTCGCCCGGTGGCTGTCTAGTTCCGCGCCGAGCTAGGTATCCCTTCCACAGGGAGATGCCGCACGGCACGCCCTGCCTGCACCACTGGCTGCTCACTCGATCATCGTTCAGAGGCGGGTAGGATGGGGCCGCCGAGCACCGCGTCGTGGCAGCGGTTGCAGTCCGCGCGGCCGCAGTGCGTCATCATCGGCTCGTTGCGGATAGCCTGTGCTGCTCGCTCAAGCGTCTCCTGGGCGGGATAGACGCGCCACCCGCTCTGACCGACAACGGTGCTCTGCATCACGGGTGCGAGAATCGGCTCGAACTTGCCGAAACCATCGGAGCACCCCCCCACCTCGACGGCCATTGGCTGCCCATCGGAGCCGTTGGCCCAGCGCCGAAACAGGTTCCGCCCCGCCAACTGCTCGGCCAGATGGATCAGAGTCATCCCTGTCAACCCTACGCCCATCAATACGACGGAGCCACCCGCCTCTGCCAGCGCTCGGAGCGGGCTGAACACGTGCAATGGCTGCTGCGAGGCAACCAGCTCCTCGGCGAGCTGGCCAACCGCGGTGAAGGAGCAGAGCGGATGGTGGCCACGGACACGTCCGGGCATCGCGAGCACGGCGGCCGGGATCGCGCCCATGTCCGCGCGGTCAATGTCCGGCGCGTCAGGCGCATAGATACGCGCAGCGCCGGGCAGTGTGTGCTGCAAGGTCTCGTAGTAGCCTGGGGACGTGCCGTTCTGCGCGAGGCGGTGATGCGGGAGCGGCGCTACCGCAAAAGCGTCCCCGGAGAATGTCGGAACCAAGAGCGTGCAGCCGGCTGCACGCAGCCCGGCGATGATGGTCGGCGCGCCGCCGGCGACCCAGCCGAATGAACGCAGAGAGACATGCACGCACAGGGGGCGGCCGGAGAGGCCCAGTGTGTGTGCCGCCGCGTACACGTCACGCTTGGCTACACTCATGGAAGGCTCCCAGTGACTGGAACTGGTCGGCCCGGCGATACCGTCACCTGCGCCTATTGGGCAAGCGTTGGGGAGTGGAGCGGGCCGTCATCATCCCAGGATAGGAATGATAGCCTGTCGAATGGCCGGCGGGTTGCTCGCGGTAGCCCAAGCCATCGGCTACAATGTGGGTGACGCTGCGAAGGAGACGTGCATGACGGCTGTGCATCGCCCGGCAGTGATGGAGCCCTCCGCGCCGACTATCGCGGAACGGTTGGAAGCCGCGCCGCGCCGCTTCGAGAGAGGGCGGGATGAGGCCATTCTCGCTGCGGTGGTCGAGGATGGGGAGCGACTGTCCGCCCAGGGTGCTCTCTACCTCTTCGAATACGGCGACTTGGAGCGGATTGGGGCGGCGGCGGATGCGGTGCGGCGGCGGATGCACCCGGATAACCGCGCGACGTTCATCATTGATCGCAATATCAACTACACGAACGTCTGCGTCGCGCGGTGCTCGTTCTGTGCGTTCTACCGGCTCCCGCGCCACGCGGAAGGCTACCGGCGCTCCAAGGAGGAGATCTTCCGCCGGATCGAAGAAGCCTTGGACATGGGCGCGACCCAAGTCATGTTTCAGGGCGGTCACGATCCCCAACTGAAGATTGACTACTACGAGGACCTGCTGTCCAGCGTCAAGCAGCGGTATCCGCTGACGCTGCACTCGCTGGGGCCACCGGAAGTGCTGCATATCGCCAAGGTCTCGCGGCTGACGGTGCCGGAGGTGCTGCGGCGGTTGCGGCGAGCCGGTCTGGACTCGCTCCCGGGCGCGGGGGCCGAGGTCCTCGTCGAACGGGTCCGCAAGGCGGTGAGTCCGTTCAAGACTAGCTCGGATTCGTGGCTGGAGGTGATGGAGGAAGCGCACCGGCAGCACATCCGTACCACGGCAACGATGACCTTCGGCATGGTCGAGACGTTTGCCGAGCGCGTCGAGCACTTCCAGCGCATCCGCGACGTGCAGGACAAGGCCGCCCCCGGACAGGGGTTCCGGGCGTTCATCCCGTTCATCTACCAGCCCGGTAATACCGAGTTGGGCGGCCGGGCCACGTCTATCGCCGACTACTTGCGGACTCTGGCCATCTCGCGGCTGTTCCTCGACAACTTCTACTCGCTCCAGGGGTCGTGGCTGACCACCGGCACCACGGCCGCGCGGTCAAGCCTCACCTACGGCGCCGATGACCTCGGGAGCATTATGCTGGAAGAGAACGTCGTGCGGGCCACCGGGCTGCGCCATCGCATGACCGACCACGCGATGGTGCAACTGATCCGCGAGTGTGGGCGGATTCCGGCGCTGCGCGACACGCACTACCGCGTGATCGCCACTTACGCCTGAGGCGCTTCTACCAACCCCCATTGCGTCATTCGGCCGGCCCCCTAGGGTCCCCTCACAGGGGAAAGGTCAGCAGAGTCTACATCCCCGTCGCGTGGTAGCCGGAGTCTACGTGGATCACTTCGCCGGTCACGCTGCGGGCGAGATCGCTACAGAGGTAGAGGACCGTGTTGCCTACGTCGGCCCCCTCGATGTGCCGGCGCAGCGGCGCGCGCTCCGGGAACGCCCGGTACATGTCCATAAAGCCGGGGATGCCTCGCGCAGAGATCGTGCGGTGTGGTCCGGGCGAGACCGCGTTGACGCGGACACTATCGGGCCCTAGCTCGGCCGCCAGGTAGCGCACCGTGGCCTCCAGCGCCGCCTTGGCGACTCCCATCACCTTGTAGCCGAGCACGGCTTTCTCCGCGCCGTAATACGTGAGCGTCACGATACTGCCGCCGCCGCGCTGCGCGAACAGCGGCTCGGCCGCGCGGGCCAGCGCGATGAGCGAGTAGGTGCTGATGTCGTGAGCAATACGGAACGCTTCCCGCTCCGTATCCACAAAGCGGCCCAAGAGCGCTTGGGGTGGCGCAAAGGCGACCGCATGCACCAGAAAGTCCAGCCCGCCGTGCTCCGCGCCGATCTGCTCAAAGGCGGCGCCAATCCCGGCGTCGTCGGTGACATCGAGTTGGACCGTGGTCGCGCTCGTCGGCAGGGCAGCAGCCAACTCCGGTGCGCGGCGGGCATGACGCGGCTCGTGGCTCAAGACCAGCGCGGCGCCCGCGCCGGCCAGCGCCTGCGCGATAGACCAGGCAAACCCGTGCCGATCAGACAGCCCGACAATCAGCCCGGTGCGACCCTCGAGTAACATCTTTCCCTCCTGCCATTAGCACGACAATACCAGGCACCGCGAGGATTATTCCGCTTGCAGACGGCGCAGCCGCTCCTGCAGCCGCTGCAACTCACTTTCGGCGGTTACGGCCCGGTCTTCGGCCAACTGGCGGGCAGCCCGCTCGGCAGCGGCCCGGTCTTCGGCACCGGCAGCGCGAGCTTCGGCGGCAGCACGCCGGGCTTCCAACTCCTCCGGCGGCAGCAGATACGCCCCGGCCCCCGGGTCGTACACCCGCAGTTGGCCATCCTCCCAGCACAGGTCCAGGCCCAAGACCGGACTATGGCCCCATTTCACACCATCCGGCTCCTCATTGATCGGCAGCGGCTCATACTCCCCACCCACCAGCCGATCCCCGGCCAGCGCCGCATCGTGGTACCGCCCCCCAGTGTGATCGAACCGCCAGTATTCCCGCACCCCATAGCCGGCGTAGGCGGCCCGCTTGACCGTGTAATCGCGCCGCCCCGTGCTCCGCGAGGCTACTTCCAGCACAAAGTCCGGTGGCCGGCCTACTTCGCTAATCACATAGCCGTTGCGCGCCACGATGGCGTCGGGATTGACGCCAAACACCACCATGCAGTCGGGCGCCAGTCGCTCCGCGTCGTTGCCGGCCTCGTGGCGGAGGTAGCCGCCACCGCAGATGAGCACGTCGGCCCGCTGGCCGAAGTGGGCTTGCAGGAACCGATCAAAGGCCGCAATCCGGGTGTATTGCTGCATGTCGCGTATCCGGGGCGGATCGGGCAGCGGCTCCAGATGAGCATACGGGCCGGGCGAGGGGGAGCGGAGGGCGGCTCTGGTTGCCATCGCAGTTCTCGTGCCGGATAGCCGATGCGCGCGGTATCGAGTTGAGAGTACCCGGCAGCAGTAGTATAGCCGACCGGGAGCCGGCGCCGCGGCGCCCAGCACTCCGGTAGCTCGTTGGTGGCCCCCACCCTCACCGTCCCTCCGCCGCAGCGGGGGGACCACAAGAGGGCCGGCTTCCCTACGTGGCTGCCTCAGCGCCGCGGCGGTGGCCGGCGTCGGCCACGACGCATCGGGCTTTGCTCCTTGGTGCTGTCGTCCGGGTGAATGAAGCGATACAACTCCACCAGCGCATAAGGGCGTCTCCCCCGCACCTCGCGCAGCACCGTGTCTGCCGGCAGCACCTTCCCCTTCTTGGTTCGATACTGCTCCTTCACGGTCAGCATCCACATCTGGTGCTCCGGAATAGCGACAATCTCCCCGGCCTTGGGCCGGATCACCAGACCATGCACTTCTTCGAGATGCTGCTCGTACCGCGGTGGATCAATGTAGGGGTGCAGGCGTTGTGGTGGTGGCGTCGGTGCCGGCGACTCGCCGGTTGCACCACCCTCGGCCGGCGGACCCTCGGTATTGGCCATGCTGTGTACTCCCTCGCACGTGCTCCCCCAGGGCTAACGGGCGCTACTCCCAGGGTGAGACACACTCCTTACTCGTCGGCTTATCGCAAGTTAACAGCGTCTATTGTACCGAAGTATGGCTGCCGAGCGCACCCGCCTCCCCGGCATAGGCCGCAATCCGTGTCCTCTTGCACAGCGGAGGGGCCGTAGGGGGGCGGGGATGAAGCGCAATCCGTCCCGCTCACCTCCCCTGGTGGGGCGGGGGCTGTGGCGGGCCGAGCGGTGCGGTGAGCCGCGCGCGCATCAGCTCGATGTATTCCGGCTCGCGCTCGATCATCAGCCAACGCCGGTTCAGACGGGCAGCGACGGCGGCGGTCGTGCCGGTGCCGGCGAACGGGTCCAGGATCAACTGCCCTGGCTCCGTGCTCGCCGCAATCACGCGCTCCAGCACGCCTTCCGGTTTCTGCGTCGGATGCGCTTTCCGGCCGTGCTCATCGCGCAGTCGTTCCTTGCCGGTGCAGATCGGAAGCACCCAGTCGCTCCGCATCTGCTTGCCCCCGTTGGCGGCCTTCATGTCCTGATAGTTGAAGGTGTAGCCTTTCGCCGTCTCCGATTTCTTGGCCCAAATGAGCGTCTCGTGGGCGTTCGTGAAGCGCGAGCCGCGGAAGTTGGGCATCGGGTTGGTCTTGATCCAGCAGACTTCGTTGAGAATCCAAAACCCGAGGTCCTGCAAAAGGCGCCCGATGCGATAGATATTGTGGTAGGTGCCCATTACCCAGATCGCGCCCGTCGGCTTCAGCACACGCCGGCACGCCTGGAGCCACTGGTAGGTGAATTGGTCGTACTCTTGAAAGGTGTTGAACTGATCCCACTCCGCGTCCACCGACTCGACCAGCGTTCGGTTCGGCCGGATCAGCGCCTTCTTGAGCTGGAGATTGTACGGCGGATCGGCGAAAATCGTGTCCACCGATTCGGAGCGCACCATCGGCAGCACGTCGCGGCAATCGCCGAGCGCGACGATGTTCCACGGCGCCCCAGCCGGGCCGGCGGCGCTCCGTTCACCGGCCGGCGGGGACGGTCGGCCGCGCCGCGCCGGTGGTGGCTCGTCGGCCGCCCACTCCAACTGACAGGTGGCGAACTCTTCGGCGGTGAGTACCACCCATGGCGGTGGCTGCCCTGTCGAGCCGTTGCCGCTCTCGTCCTGGCGCGTCATAAAACCCCAATGGATCGTTGGCATGACCCGTCTGCGCGGTCCGATGGAGCTTTGATGATGCAGACCGGGTGGTCGGTGCGGACCAAGCGTGCCGCCGCGCGGCCGACCATAGGTGCGGCCGCGAGATTGCGGATAGCGGAGCCGATTGTAACCTGTGCTGGGCGTCCGTACCGCTGCATCAAGGCTCCGGCGACCGCACAAAAGTTAGGAAATCAAGAAACACAATTCCAAACCAGAGCACCGCCGCCACGAGAAACAGGACGGCAACCCCACGCAGCCGGCGTTGCCACCGCGAGCGGCGCTGTACCCGCCGTGCGCGCCAGCCCACGATTTCACCGCCTACCGCGGCTCCGGCAGCGGCCCACAGGAGCAGTTGGAGCGGCAGGAATGGATCCATGGCTCTCAGCCTACCGCCGCTGCCCGCGCAATGCTACCGTCGGTGCCCGCACCGCCATGCGCCGGCCCTTGCGCCGGCACGCTGTCAGTCGCCTATACTTTTGCCAGCGTAGGTTTTTGTGTGCCCCCCTATGGCCCCCCCGTTGCGACGGGGGGACGGTTAGGGTGGGGCCGGGGGGACAGTTTTCCGGAGGGTCGCAACGATGACGTTTATCCAAGACGCGGACCGCACACTGCTAGAGCAGCGTTTTGAGGATGAGTTGGTGGATGCGGTGACGCTGCAGCTATTCACGACACCGCGGTACGGGCTGTATGTTCCCGGCCGTGAAGAGTGTGTCACCTGCGCCGATACCGAGGCCCTGCTCACCGAGGTCGCCGCCCTGTCGCCGCAGCTGACGCTGACCAAGCACGATCTCTACGCCGAACCGGAGGTGGCTGCCGCGGCCGGTGTGGACAAGGTGCCAGCGCTCGTGCTGCGGGGCGCCAACGGCCAGACGGACAGCCGCCTGCGGTTCTTCGGGCTACCGTCCGGCTACGAGTTCGCCACGCTGGTGGACTCGATCATCGCCGTCTCCAAGGGTACGCCGTCGTTGCGTGCCACCACCCTGGAGCGGCTCGAAACGGCGCTGGCCGGCACTGACGAACGGCTCCACCTCCAAGTGTTCGTCACTCCCACCTGACCGCACTGTCCCCAGGTGGCCAGTCTGGCCCACCAAATGGCGCTGGCCTGCGCGCAGATCACGGCCGACGTGATCGAGGCCAACGAGTTTCCCCGCCTTTCGCAGGCGTATGACGTGATGAACGTGCCCAAGACCGTCGTCAACGACCGGGTAGAGATTGTGGGCGCCGTCCCCGAGCGCCAACTCGTCAGCGAAGTCCTGCGTGCCCTGCCGTCCGACACGACGCCTGATGAGGGCCCGTAGACCCCCTAGAGCTGGTCCGACATCCTTGATCGAAGTATCCGATGTTATTGATCCTCGGAGGCCTTCCCGCGGTGGGCAAGACGGCAATTGCCACTGGACTAGCACGGGACATTAAGGCCGTTCATCTACGCATCGATTCCATAGAGCAGGCACTGCGAAATTCCAATATAACGATATCAGGGCCAGAGGGATACGTGGTCGCTTATGCGATTGCTGAGGATAACCTGAGACTGGGCCGCACCGTAATAGCCGATTCTGTGAACCCGGTGGAAGTAACGCGAGCCGCTTGGCGAAACGTCGCGCGACGGGCAGGCAAGCGTTGCATCGAGATCGAGATCGTCTGTTCCGACCAGGCGGAGCATCGGCGCCGGGTCGAGTCACGGGTAGCTGACATCGTCGGGCACCAATTACCTACGTGGCAGCAGGTGTGCGCCCGTGAGTATGAACCCTGGCAGGCCAATTTGGTCATAGATACGGCGGGACAGCAGATCGAGGCAAGCGTTTCTTCACTGCGAGAAAGACTGGAGGGCCTAGACCCGGCGCTCCGGGCAACCGGCAATGCGGAGCAGTAACGCTTGACCACGTTGGGAGTTGAAGCGCCCATGATTTCTTATGTAGGCAACGGCCCCTACTGCTACGCCAACTCCGCTGCGATGCTGCTCGAGAGCGCCGGGGAGTCCGTCGAGCCGCGCCTAATCGAAGTCTTGTCGGGGGTCGGGCTGGGCGCAATCTGGGTCGCAGATTCCCAGACCTTGTTCCTGAGCGGCTTGGCGTCCGCCCCCGACGTCGGACTGACGCGATCATTAAGGCTACTGGGTTTCGCAGTGGTCGAGGAAGCTGAACCGGATGGCGACGCCATTCCAATTGATGCACTGGAACTACAACTTGGCAACGGGCCGGTGTTGCTCGGTCCACTCGACATGGGTGAGCTTCCCTACCGCCCCAATGCCAGCGGGGCCAACGGTGCCGATCATTTCGTGCTTGCGCTTCACGTAGAAGACGGGGCCGTGGTTGTGCATGATCCCGCGGGCTATCCCGCCATGCCCCTCGGCGTCGAGGCGCTCGACCGCGCTTGGCGCGCCGACCTGATCGAGTATCGGAGGGGCACATACCGTAGGTGGCACTCTCCCATTCGCGTCGAGAGGCTTGGGCCAAAGCAGACCGCCGCAACTGCGATTGAGTCCTTCAGCCGTGCCTATCGGGAATCGCGAGCTATGTGCGAGCCAGGCACTGTCGTCGGTCCGGAGGCTATCGAGACGCTGGTAGCAGCCATCAAGAGTCGGCAGCTACGCGATCCCGGACTGGAACACCTGCGGAGATTTGCACTGCCTCTGGGTGTGCGGCGTGCTCTGGACTACTCCTGGTACCTCGGCGACATCAATCCAAAGCTGGCCGACCTCAAGAGCCGGCAAGCCTGGCATCTAGCCCGCGCTCACGCCGCCGCGTGCCAGAGCAGTTGGGAACCCCTCGCAGATCACCTGCTGCACCTGGCGGACTTGGAACACGGTGTTGAGACCGCTCTTGTCGCAGCGGCCGCCTGACACATAAGGCAACTCGCCCGTTCCTCCAAGGTAGGACGGGTTGCGTGCAGCCAACTTCCCGCTTCCCATACCGATGATCCTGAGCACAGGGGTCAAGGTAGGGTAGGCCTACACCAATGGCGGGCCGGCAGCTACGGCAGTCTCACCCCTGCCCCCTCCGCGCCTCTCGTTGGGCCCAAATGTGCCGGCATATCGCCGGGGAGGGAAGGGAACCACTATGTCCACTCGCAAGTCGCTTCCCCCTAAGCCTGACCTCAGACTGTTCAGGAACCGGGCCCAAGCCCTCGTGAACGACCAGGAATCGAAGGACGACGGCGCTGCCCTCTCCGTAGCAGACGCTCGAAATCTGATCGCCCGCGAGTGCCGGTTCGACGACTGGGACGCGCTCCGCTCCGCGATCGAACCGGCCTCGACGAACACGGCACGGGCCGCCGCCGACAAGGCCGCGCTCCCGCCCGACCACGAGTTCTTCCGGACCGTCGGCGCGCTGGACCTCGACCGGGTCCGCGAGCTCCTCGATCAGGACCCCTCGCTGGTCAACGCGGACGTTCGCGGCAGCGCGTCCCTTCGAGGCGACTGGGGTGAGGGGAAGCAAGGTGACAATGGCCAGTGGCGCACGACACGCGCAATTCACTTCGCGGCCTACGGACACGCCGACCTCCTCCGCCTCTTGATCGAGTACGGCACGGATGTCAATGCCTACGGCTACGAGGGAAACCACCAGTGGTCTCCCCCGCTGGTGCTCGCGTGCTGGGAAGGGTCGCGGGAGACCGTTCGCATCCTCCTCGAAGCGGGCGCCAACCCCAACCTCCCGGCCATTCATGGCAGCTCCGCCCTCCACTCCGCCATCAACCACTGGGACCCGAGGAAGATCGAACTCCTCCTCCGCTACGGCGCGAGGCACGATCAGTTCTCCGCCGCCGTCGTTGGCGATGTCGAAGAGCTCAAGCAGCAGTTCGGACACTACGCGGACGCCAGACGGCAATTTCCCGACTACAACGGCTTCATCAACCGGCGAGACATGTACCGCAACCGCACCGCCCTCGAATGGGCCGCCTTCCGCCGACAGGAGGAGGCTGCCGAGTACCTCATCGCGGTCGGCGAGGAGATCACCCCGCAGGTCGCCGTCTGCTTGGGGATGCTCGACAAAGTCAGGGAGTTCGTCGAGGCCGATCCGGCGTTCGTCAATCGGCGCTTGGGCGCGGACTGGCCCGATCCGCCATTGGTCTGGGCGGTCCGTTCCGGCCAGATCGAGGTGCTGAAATACCTGCTCTCGGTGGGCGCAGATCCGAATGGACGAGGGGCTTGGCAGACAATGCCCCTGCCGCTCGCAGTTGACCTGCCCGAGGAGACTGCCCTGGAGGTCGCGAAAGTGCTGATCGCAGGCGGTGCCGACCCCAACGGCGGACGACGCTGGCGCTCACACCTCGGAGAGTTCGTCACCAAGGGCCAGATCGCGGTAGCGGACCTGCTTGTCCGGCACGGCGCCGACGTCAACAAGAAGACCGGCCGCGGACAGACCACCCTGCAGGCGATGATCTATCCACCGTCCTGGGTGGAGCGCTACGGCGACCCGCTCCCCGGCATCGAGTTCCTCCTGGCGCACGGCGCAGACGTCAACAGGCTCTCCGACGACGGCAAGACTGCCCTCGATTTCGCGATCGAGCAGGAGAACGATACCGTCGCCGCCCGGCTCCGAGAACGCGGCGCGGTGCGCGCCGAAGAACTGCCCTAATCCTCAACCCCGCCGCCCATGAGAAACCGCGTTCGTGGTGTCCAATGTGTCCCGGCAGTCGTGTTACGGTAGCTCTACAGCCACCGCGCACGATGCGCCAGCCGCCGGCAGGATGACAGCGCTTCAGCAACGAGCGCGAGTGGCGACAAGGGCGTAACACACTGCGCCCCGACCGAAGGAGGCCGTCGTGGCACAACCGACCGTGATGACCGTGCGGGGGCCGGTCCCCGCTGACGAGCTAGGGATTACGCTGGCCCACGAGCATCTCTTCTTTCGCCTGGATTGCTACTACTCCCAGGCCGAGGACGACCCGGACGGCACGTTTGCCACGGGGCCGATTACCCCGGACCGCCTGTGGTGGCTGCGCTCGCATCCCTTCAACAGCCGCGTCAACCTGGTGCAAGAGGACCTGGCCACCGCAGTCTGGGAGGTGGAGCAGTTCAAGGCCGGTGGCGGGACCACCATCATTGACGTGACGACGGTCGGTATCAGTCCGAACCCGGCCGGGCTGGTAGCGGTGTCCGAGCACACCGGTCTGCACATCGTCGCCGGGACCGGCTATTACCTGGCCGCGTCCTATGCCGACCACGCGGCTATGGATCAGTCCACCGAGGAGCTGGCCGACGAGATGCGCGGCGCGCTGATGGAAGGTATGCACGGCACGAACGTGCGCGCCGGGCTGATGGGCGAGCTTGGCGTGAGCAACCCGCCGGAGCCGGTGGAACTGCGGGTGCTGGCCGCCGCCGCGCAGGTGCAACGCGAGCTGGACTACGCCATCAACATTCACCCCGCCTGGTATCGCGCCGGCGCCGAGACGGCCGTGCAGGCGGTAGAGGCCGCCGGCATCGAGCCGCGCCGGACGATGATTAGCCACCTCGACGTGCGGTTTCTCGATGACCTGCCCGCGTACAAGGAGCTTGCGCGGCGCGGCTACTGGCTGTCGCTCGATACGTTCGGCCGCGAGATGTACTACCCGCACGCCAACATCCAGTTTCCGTCCGACGCCCAGCGCATTCAGGTCGTGCTCGGTCTCCTGGAGGCCGGCTACGGCGACCGCCTGCTCCTGGCCCAGGACATCTGCTTCAGAACGGACCTGGTGCGCTATGGCGGCCACGGCTACGCTCACCTGCTCCGCACGCTGCGCTCGCGCTTCCTCAAGGCGGGTGTGTCAGCCGAGACGTTCGACAGCATCCTCACCGACAACCCGCGGCGCTTTCTGTGCGGCGAGTAGTGCCTAGTGGCCGGTACTCTAGCCCCCCTATGGTCCCCCCGCTGCGGCGGGGGGACGGCGTGTTCCCTCCCCCGTCGCAACGGGGGAGGGTGAGGGTGGGAGCCGGCGAATCAGGCCGCCTGCAGGTCTGCCAGGACCCGATGCACGGCGGCCTCCGGTACGTCTTGCCGAATGACCGGGCGGCCAATCGCCTCCAGCAGAATCCAGCGCATGGTGGACTTGCTGACCTTCTTGTCCGACTGCGCGGCCTGCCACACCGCCGCCGGCGTGATCTCGTCGTAGCGCACGGGGAGCTGCGAGCGTTGCAGGGCCGCCTCAATCCGGTCGGCTTCGGTCGAGGGGAGACCACCAACCGTGGCACTCAACCACGCCGCCCCGACGAGGCCGATGGCGACCGCCTCGCCGTGGACGTACCGCGTGTAGCCGGTCGCGGCCTCCAGCGCGTGGCCGATGGTGTGTCCCAGGTTGAGCAACATGCGTGGGCCGCGCTCCTTGGGGTCTTCGCGCACGAGCTGCTGCTTCCAGGTGGCGCAGCGTGCGACCACTTCGCGCCGCAGATCGGGCGGCACGTCCGTGGCGTCGTAGCCCTCCAACCGCTCGAACAACGGCGGGTCGAAGAGCAGCGTCGTCTTCAGCACTTCGGCCCACCCGGCGCGTAGGTCGCGGACCGGCAGGGTGTCGAGCGTCCGGGTGTCAATGAGCGTGATCCGCGCCTCGTGGAACGCGCCGACGAGATTCTTGCCGGCTGGCAGGTCTACGGCCGTCTTTCCGCCGATGGCGCTATCCACCTGCGCGAGGACGGTCGTGGGCACCTGCACCAAGGCGACGCCGCGCAGATAGGTGGCGGCGACAAAACCCGCGAGGTCGCCGATCACGCCGCCACCGAGCGCCACGATAGTATCGCGCCGTTCCGCTCGTTCCGCCGCGAGCCAGGTGTAGAGCGCCTCGGCCTCCCGCAGCGTCTTGCGGTGCTCGCCGCCGGTGATGGTCTTGGTGCGGACCACGAAGCCCCGCTCGGTCAGGCCCGCTGCCAGCGTTGGTCCACAGTGCGACCACACCTGCCGGTCCGAGACGACGTACACCTTGCCGTCGAGTCCGGCGCGGCGGAGGTGGTCACCGAGGGTATCCAGAATGCCGTCGCCGGCGATGAACTGCGCTTCTTCACTCATTGTCACGTTGCTTCCACTAGGCCGGGAGAGTGCTGCGGATGCTGCCACGGCGGCGCGTAGCTGCGCCTACTGCATCATCGTCTCCGCGAGGGCGAACACGCACGAGCTACGCGCCGTGCCCAACAGCGGCGCCCAGTGCGGCGACATGTAGGGTAGTCCGTCCGCCGGCTGCCCGTCGAACGTAATCGTGGCCTCGTCGGTGAAGAACAGAGCGGAGTGCATGTCTAGGTCCGCATCCTGACCTGCCCCCGCTCTGGTCATCACCAGCGGGGGCTGTGTGACCGTCCAGCGTGCGACGATCTCGTGCCCCGCCACCGTAATGATCCAGCAGGGATCGCGCCGGATGTCCCCGCCGCGCCGGAAGGTCGCATCGAGCACGGGCACGTCCGGATCGTCGAAGGGCGGAATGCGTCCGCGCGGCCAGTGCTCCTGGATAAACGGCACCAACACCCGATTATCCGTGCAGATGGCCGTGAACCGCTGCGGCGCATCCACGTAAACGAGCGTCACGATGCCGGCGCCGGCCGCGCTGTAGTGCGTGTGGTACAGGCTGACCATGCCGCTATGTGCTTCCTCGCCGGGTCGCCGCAGGAAGTTGATCCAGTGCTCGCCGGTCCAGAAGAGCGTTTTCCGATTGATGACCGCCGGTTCCATCTCTGCACTCCTTCATGTACCTGATACCGCCCCGCAGTAGCAGAGCAAGCAGCCTATATCCTACCCCACCGCCGGCGGCGCCAACGCAGCCCTGCCTGTTGGCCGGAAGCTACCAACTTTGAAAATGTAAGGATGGTCAAAGCTCAGCCCAGTCTAAATCCCGCAGCTCGCTTTGCAGCCAATCATGTGCCAATTCGGTTGCGGGCCGAGAACCGAATACATGTGAATCTAAGGCCGAGTGCGTTTGAAATAGACGGGGTACTCCTCCGTCTCCAGGCCGAAGCCTCTTCAGTTCATTTAACTCCTCTCTCCAATAGTGCTCGAAATCATCGCGGAATTCCTCCCGCGGCCCTAGCCCAAAATCCACTATGGATTTCGCTTCTACCGGCAGGCAACGAGGTCGCCAAGTTAGGACGGGAGGAGCCCAGAAATTGTCGGCATCTTGCGGACGCGGCATTGCCAGTCGACCTTCCAATCTGACCGGGAGAAGCCGATTGAGCGTAAGTCTGTGACCAAAGGGGATGAACCACTGATCTACCATCTTCTTATAGATACGTAAGGCTGCCGCGTAAACCGCTCTGGTGCGCTCAAGTAGCTGCTGTTCACTATAGTATCCCCATATCAAACCGGACGATTTCAACTGATCCGCGGAGGGCCAGGGGTCGGCGAGAATTTCATCGCCATCCACCACTAATGTCGACAGATGCAGTTTGACAATTCTGATCTCCTTGGCCGAAAAGGCACTTGTTCCGAATTGGGCCGATTTTACCCTGATTAGTCTTTCGTCGATATAACGAATGATCTCACGGACATCAATCGGTCTTGGGTTCAACTCCCCCTGTCTCTTCACAGCGAGAGCAAACGCCCAACTGAGCTCGCGAACCGCATCTGCTGATCCTAGCGCGAGACACTTAGACTTGAGTTGTCTCGTGAGATGGTCAGACAGTTTACGTTTCGTCTTCACCCAAGGCCAAAAATTGGTGTAAGGCACGTGTGAATATGACAAAACTTTCCATTCTGGATGGAGTTTCTGCCATTCAGTGTGTGGCAGATCAACTACCGGTAACAGCTTGCGGGTACCCGCGTACCAGGCTGTCGTGATTTGGCGATCATGCAACTGTAGACCAAGAGTGGCAGTCTTGCCATCGCGGTCAACGGGACCGATCACGGGATAAAGATCGCCCAGTCCCTGGCCCCAAGACTCCATCGCATTCCGAATCTCTGCACCGACTTCTCTCGCCGTTGCAAGGAAGGGTTCATCTGTCCTATCGCCATGCCAAGGATCTCCGAGTTCCCTTAACAGGAGACTTGCCAGTCCTGGGTCTGTTGAGGCAATCCTGGCCATCAGGCGACGTCCCAGTTCCTCGTTCTCAGAGTCGACGGCGATCGCCAGGGGAATGATCCAGCGATCCGACGCCGGTAGGATGTCATCAACCGAGACGGTCTGTTCGATGAGCGCTCTGGCAGCGTACCACTCCCTGATAATTGGGATTGTGAAGTCCACCCTGCCGGCCTGTTCGTGTATGAGACGAGAGTTGGCTAGAATTCTCTGACTGGGCAGTCGAGGGGCAACGTCTGATAGGCGCGCACGTGTTCCGGTGCTGATCGCCTTGACGGCCAGTTTCTGCAACAGTTTGTGAACTTCCTCTGCGCTGTCACCGGCTTCCCGGCAGGAACGCTCAGCAAGACGGTTTACTAACTGGCTTGGCTGTGGCATGCCGGGCCCGGAGTTCTGACGTAACTCCGACCCGATCATCACTGCGAATAGAGGGCGCCTTGCTGCTTCCCAAGTAGATTCCGACCATGCGAATCTATCGCGCATGTGCAACTCTCGCCCTGATATTCTGCTTATCAAGCTGGCGACCTGTTCATCATTCATTGTGGGCATCTCAAACCGTTGGCCAGTGCATTTCAGTCCAGGTAACTGTCTGCTAGTTACTATCACCGTTGCTCTAGAGTTGGCGTCGGTGTATGCAGCGGCCTGTTCAAGCAAAGCCTTCGCGGCCGTGACGCCAATCTCGTCAAGACCGTCTATGAGGATTGACGTTCCCTGAACAGAAGGTCGGGAGTAGCCTTGGCTCATCCGGTCAACGTATTCGATTATAGGCTCGCCTAATTCCCTCGCACTAACGAGTAGTGGGAACGGTTGAGAGAAATCCTCCAGCGCACGTTTGACCAGCCGCTGGAATAAGCGCTCCAGGGCAAGAGTCTTGCCGGCTCCTTGGTCACCGACCACCATATGTAGACCCTTGCTGGGCCACTCCAACATATCTCCGATAGACTGGTCCTCGGATAGCTCCACAGCAATGCCATCAGGTATACCGAGCGCAATCCACATCCGCTTACATTTGGACACGGAATGCTGATATTGTTCCCTAAGTTTGTGTATACGAGCTGGCGGTGCCGGGTCCCGGATGGCCTTTACGATCTCGTCGGAAAGTGCAACATTGATGTGCTCGGGAAGTTCTTCGATGTCATCTACTTTCTTCCATTTCACGTAATCACTAACATTGCCCATTAGGTTCCGTGTGCATTCATCCCTAGTCTCCGATGGCAACTTAAATGCCAGTAATCTGCGTCCGGCGCTGATACAGGTGTTGATTTCCTTGACCACCGGCTGTGTCGTCTCTCGACCGATCAGCCACACTACGAAGTCTGCCTCTGCCACCTTCCGTAGGTATTCATCGTCCGGTGGATCGGAACTTGCGGGGGTATATTCAAAGGCCCATGGGTGAGCGAACTGAAGTTTACGAAACGCACGTACTGTCAGCTTTCGAGCGCGATTCAATTCATCCCTCATAACACTACTAATGAAGACCTGTAAGTCTGTTTCACCCCTTAGCAAGTCATTTCCCATCGCGGTGATCCTATCTCCGGCCACGTTACAAACGATTCAGGGTCGATGCATTAGGCATGAAGCAGGGAGGTAGCATCTCGCTGCTAAATGGTTAGTCTAGCACCCCACCGGCCGCCGCTAGCCGCGATGCACCTGTAGATCGAGGCACCGCTTGGCCGGGAGCGGTGCGTGCGTTATCCTTCAAGCGAGGAGAGCATCATGCAAAATCCGGACCTTGCCGCGCCACCAACGCCGCACACCACCCCCTGGCAGATACCGGGGCAATGGTACCGGGGCGCGCTCCACTGCCACACTACCGAGTCCGATGGTCAGCCCACCCCCCAGCAGACTGTGGACTGGCACGCCGCCAACGGCTACGGGTTCCTCGCCATCACCGACCACGACCGGGTTACGGACCCGGCCGGCCTCGATCCCAAAGGACTGTGTCTCGTGCCTTCGACGGAGTTGACCGCCGCCGGTGGGGAGCTGGGTGCAGCGTATCATCTCCTGGGAATCAACGTGCCGCCGGGGACGACGCTGCCGCCCCCGTATACCCTGGCCACCGAGTCGGTGTCCTTCCTGCGCTCGGTGGGCGCGACGGTGTTCATCGCCCACCCCTACTGGTCGGGCCTTACGTCGGCCGACCTCCTGGCCCTGTGGAGCGACGACCCCCAGGACGGCGCCCTCGGCATGGAGATCTACAACGGGGCCTCTCATCTGGAGACCCAGAAGGGTGACTCGCACGCAGCCTGGGATGAGACACTGGCGCGGGGCTGCCAGTGGTGGGGCATCGCCACCGATGATACCCACAGGGGTACGCTCGACCGCGGCCTCGGCTGGGTGGTAGTGCGTGCGCCCTCAGCCACGCCGGCGGCCATCGCTGCGGCGCTGGCTCAGGGCCACTTCTACGCCTCCAGCGGACCGGAGCTGCGCGAGGTGCGGGTCCTCGGGGAAGAGGATGGCGCGCTCCGCATCCACGTCGAGACGTCGCCCTGCGCTGCGATCTATCTGCTGGCTTTCGGTGAGAATGACACCGCCTACAACGCCGGCGCCATCGCCCGCGGCGAGCTTGGCGCCACCATTACCGAGGCCACCCTCTCGGTATCGCCGCCCCTGGCGCCGACCGACGGCAACGGACGGTCGTGGTACGTGCGGGTCCAGGCGACCGACTGGCAGCGTCGCTCGGCGTGGAGCAACCCCATTTTCGCCTCATGAGTGCTGCTCAAGCTGAGGCAGCGGCGCCGGGCGACGGTCCGGCCGGCGTAACCGCTGCGAGCGGTCGGCGCTGGCTCCAAGCACTCGGACTGCACCGGCGGGAGCTGCGGGCCTGGGCGCTCTACGACTGGGCCAACTCGGCCTTTGCCACCGTGATCGGGGCCGCGGTGTTCCCCATCTTCTACGCCAACGTGGCGGCTGCCGACCTGCCGGCGAACGAGGCAACGGCGCGCTATGCCTTCACGGCGTCTACTGCCCTGGCGTTGATCGCGCTGCTGATGCCGGTGCTGGGTGCGATTGCCGACTACCTCGGCGCCAAGAAGCGGCTGCTAGGAAGGTTCCTGGCTCTGGGCGCTGTCGCCACGGCCGCGATGTTCTTCATCGGCCGCGGCGACTGGTTGTTTGCCTCGTTGTTGTTCGTGCTCGGCAACATCGGCCTCTCCGGCGCCAACGTTTTCTACAACTCCCTGTTGCCGCACATTGCCCGCGAGGACGAGATGGATCGCGTCTCCTCGGCCGGCTACGCCTTGGGCTACCTCGGCGGGGGACTGCTGCTCACGATCAACCTGACATGGATCGTGTTTCCGGGAGCATTCGGCCTGGCCGACGGGGAGGTGGCGACCCGCCTGTGCTTTGTCAGTGTGGCCGTCTGGTGGCTGGGGTTTTCGATTCCGCTCTTCCGGAGTGTGCCCGAGCCGCCGCGGCGGCTGGAAGAGGGAGAAGTCACCGGCCTGAATCCGGTGCGAGTGGGCGTGAAGCGGTTGACAGAGACGTTCCACGAAATTCGCGGCTACCGGCACGCCTTCCTGTTCCTGCTGGCGTTCCTGGCCTACAACGACGGGATCGGCACGATCAACGGCATGGCCGCCGCCTACGGCACCGAGATCGGTCTGGCGCGATCGCATCTCATCGGCGCTATTTTGGTAGTCCAGTTTGTCGGTATGCCCTGCACCTTTCTCGCCGGTATTCTGGCCGGGCGCTTGGGCACCAAGCGCACCCTCTACCTTGCCCTGGCGGTGTATGTCGTAATCAGCGCGCTGGCCTACTTCATGACGACAGCCCTGCACTTCTACGCGCTGGCGATCCTCGTCGGCGCGGTGATTGGCGGCAGTCAGGCCCTCAGCCGCTCGCTCTATGCCAGCCTGATCCCGCGCCACAAATCCGCGGAGTTCTTCTCCTTCCTGACCGTGGGCAGCAAGTTTGCCGGTATCCTGGGACCGGCGATCTTCGGGTGGGTTTCGTTGCTGGCCGGCTCCAGCCGCCTCAGTATTCTCGCCATCGCGGCCTTCTTCATCGTCGGGATGGCGCTCCTGACCCGCGTGGATGTGCCGGCCGGCCAACGCTACGCGCAGCAAGCCGACCGGGCGTTTCACGCGGCCTAAAGCCCATTTAGGTGCCCGTGCAGAGAGGGGAGGCGATCATGTCAGCCGATGCAATGGCGCCGAGCGACGGTCCGGCCGGCGCGACCGATGCGAGCGGTCCTCGCTGGCTCCACGCGCTCGGGCTACACCGGCGGGAGTTGCGGGCCTGGGCGCTCTACGACTGGGCCAACTCTGCTTTTGTCACCACGATTGTCACTGCCGTGTTCCCCATCTTCTACGTCAGCGTCGCAGCCGCCGACCTGCCGGAAGTCGAAGCGACGCAGCGGTTTGCCTTCACGACTTCCGTCGCGCTGGCGCTGGTGGCACTCCTGACGCCGGTGCTGGGCGCCGTTGCCGACTACCTCGGCGCCAAGAAGCGGTTGCTCGGCACGTTCCTGGCTCTGGGCGTGGTGGCCACGGTCACGCTGTTCTTCATCGGCCAAGGCGCGTGGTTGTTTGCCTCGCTGGTGTTCGTGCTCGGCAACGTCGGCTTCTCCAGCGCGAACGTCTTCTATAACTCCCTGCTCCCCCACATTGCCCGCGAGGACGAGATAGACCGCGTCTCCACGGCCGGCTACGCCTTGGGCTATCTCGGCGGGGGGTTACTGCTGGCGATCAACCTGGCCTGGATTCTGGCCCCCGGCACGTTCGGCTTGGCCGACGCGGAGATGGCCACTCGCCTCAGCTTTGTCAGCGTCGCCCTCTGGTGGGCGGGATTTTCGATTCCGCTCTTCCGGCGCGTACACGAACCGCCGCGGCAACTGGAATCGGATGAGGTTGCCAGCCTGAACCCGGCGCGCGTCGCCGTGACGCGGCTGGTCGAGACCTTTCACGAAATCCGCGGCTACCGGCACGCCTTCCTGTTCCTGCTGGCCTTCCTGGCCTACAACGACGGGATCAGCACGATCATCAGGATGGCCACCGTCTATGGCACCGAGATCGGTCTGGGGCAAACCGACCTCATTGGCGCGGTGCTGCTGGTGCAGTTTGTCGGCATCCCCTGCACCTTCCTCTTTGGCCTGCTCGCCGGTCGGATCGGCGCCAAGCGTGCCCTCTACCTCGGTCTGTCCGTGTATGTCATGGTCAGTGTGCTCGGCTACTTCATGTCGGAGGCGCTGCACTTCTACGCGCTGGCGATCCTCGTGGGCATGGTGCAAGGCGGCGCTCAGGGCCTCAGCCGCTCGGTCTATGCCAGCTTGATCCCGCGCCACAAGTCCGCGGAATTCTTCTCCTTCTTCGCCGTCGGCGACAAGTTCGCCGGTATCCTGGGGCCGATGATCTTTGGGTGGGTCTCCGTGCTGGCCGGCTCCAGCCGCCTCGCTATCCTCGCCGTGATCGCCTTCTTCATCATCGGGATGGCACTCCTGACGCGCGTGGATATCCCCAGCGGCCAACGCGCCGCGCGGCAAGCCGAGCGAGCGCTCCACCCGCCCTCGGACGACGAGACACCCTGAGCCGCCACGCAGCAGGCCGCGCCGCCCTACGGATCGCGGTCGCCGCCGCGCTTGGCCGGATTGCTGCTATCCTTATTTGCGAATCGGCGCTCTTCCGAAAACAACAATCCCCGTTGTTTTCACTTCCGCTAATACGAGGTGGTCATGCTTCTTGCCTCCGAACAAAAACGGCGGCCCCACGCTCGCCTGTTCGACCCCTCCGCTCCTCCTGTTCCGAGCAATTGAGCCGGCACGGCAAGTGCGAGTACCGAGATAGTCCGTGCTATCCTGGTGCTCCAGTACTCGTGAGGCGTCAACTGCACATGGGGGAGGCAGCCATGGAGCAAGGCATCAAGGCGGCCATCGAGCATCTGGATATCTACGGCTACTGCATTCTGGCAGACCGTATCCCGGCCGCCCAAGCCGAGGATATGGCTGCGCGGTTCCTCCTGCTGCACACCGACCCCCGGCAGCGCGAGGCGGCCTTTCGCGGGCATCCCATCCACTACAGCGTCGAGTACCGCTACGAGACCCTGTATGGCCTGCATAACATTGACGACCGGGTGTGGGAATGTACGGCCCACCCGGACGTGCTGGCGATAGTCAAGCACTTTCTCGGCCCCGACCCACGCGCGCCCGGCGGTGGCTCGAAGCCGTCGTGGCCGGGCTGCCCGGCCGGCAACCTGCACGCCGATGACGCCCGCTTCTTCCACCAGTTGCCCGACTTCCCCTGGCTCATCAATTCCATGTGGATGCTCTCCGATTTCACCGCCGAAAACGGTGCCACCCGCATTGTGCCCATGAGCCACAAGTCCGGGCTGAAGCGTCCGCCGCCCGACTTGACCAACGACAGTCCGCTGACCGTCCCGCTCACCGGGCGGCGGGGATCGGTCGCCCTTTGGCATGGTGGCATGTTCCATATGAACGGCGCGAACGTCAGCAACGAAATCCGCATGGGCCTGAACATTGCCTACTACCCGCCATGGTTCAACCGTTTCGTCACGGAGGGTGAAGAGCCACTGTGGCCCGAGACCGCCGCCCGCATGCCGCCGGAACTACGCAAGTTGATGCGGCGTTACCTCAAGTAGCCGTACATCGCGCCACCACGCGCCTGACCGGCGGCTGCGGGCAGATCCTCGCGCCAGAGAACGGGCCGTCAAGAGAAGCTCGAACTCCGAATACGCCCCGACCAGTTGAGCCGCGCGAACCGCGGATTGGAGTACACGCATGGCCCGCAAGACGTCCAAGCAGTCAACGCAGGTCGCCAAGCAGGCCGGGGCACAGCCGGTCCTCCTCTCCGGCGGCAACCCGCAGATCGCGAAGGCCGACGGCGACGCGCCCGTGCAGACCTACATCGCGGCCATGCCCGGCTGGAAAAGCGATCTTGGCCGCCGTCTCGACGATCTCATCGTTCGCACCGTGCCCAACGTCCGCAAGGCCGTGCGGTGGAACTCGCCCTGGTATGGCATCGAGGGCCAGGGGTGGTTCGTGAGCTACCACGTCTTCACCCGCTACGTAAAAGTGACCTTCCTCAATGGCGCGTCGCTGCAACCTGTCCCACCCGGCTCCGGCAAGGACCCGGACGCGCGCTGGGTGGACATCTACGAAGGCGAGCTTGACGAGGCGCAGATGGAAACCTGGGTCCGCCAGTCGGCCGCCCTCCCCGGCTGGCAGGGCTTTGACTGGCTGTAAACGCCGCCTCCAGCCGGCGCTAGATCGTAGCGCGTGTGCTGGAGGCGGGTCCTTCTAGCAATTAGCTCGCAATTTGGTATTTCTACCCCGCCCCAACTGGACTAAATCAAGAACTTTCACTTTGCGGTTTGTCTTGGATCTGTAGCTTGGCGCTACGCTTGAGCAGCGTGCTTGGGAGTTGCCCGGCTGTGCCGTGGACGGGTGCTGATCCGGCGGAGAACGGGGTAGAACCAAAAGGTCAACAGTCCTCTCTATCTGAAGACGATACTCTGAACAGGGGCACCGATGACAGGCAATTTAACGAGGAACCGCCCGATGAACTGTCATTCCAAACCATTGGATCCTGACGGGATTCGGCGGCTGGTCGAGTCCATCAAGGAAACGCCTGAGACCGTAATCCCGATACATCTCTTGATGCAGGGCACCGGCAAGGCGTACGCGGTCGGCGACCCGGCTTCTTCTGGCGCCGTGATCGTGCAGAGCGACAGCCTGCGCGAGGAGCCCATGGGCATCGGCAATGACCCGGAGGGACTATGGACCCTGCTGCGGCATCTCGACGACTGGAAGGTGGTCGACGTCTCGCCCGCGGTCGCGCCCTGGCTCGGGTCCCTCATGAGGGACGCCACTGGTAAGCGCGTCTGCTACTACGGTGACGTTTACCACACGTTGACCAAACCCGCACCAGTCATCGACGAAACGGCGGTGCGAGAGTTGACCCGGGACGATATGGGCCTGCTGGAGGCCGCGGGCGTGGACGGCGCGGATTTCCGCGGCGGTCTCCCAGCCTTGCTTGAGGACGGCGCAGTCGCCGGCGCGGTAGTGGATGGCCGGGTTGTGGGAACGGCTCAGACGGCCGCCATAACCGGCCGCTACGCTGAAATCGGAGTCGGTACAGACGAGCGATGGCGCGGACGAGGGTTCGCCACGGCGGCGGCCTCAATCGTCGCCAGGTGGGTGCAGGAGACGGGTAGGACCCCGGTCTGGAGCTGCGGCGAAGACAACATGGCGTCTCTGCGAGTCGCTCGGAAGCTAGGATTCCAGGAGGTCTCCCGCCTCACCTACGTGATCAGACACGAGTAACCCATCCAACTGGACCGGATAGGGAGGGCAAGCAGGATGGCCGAGCGCCCCAAGAACGTCCTCCTGCTATGGACCGACCAGCAGCGGGCCGACACCGTTCTGATAGCCTACCCTTGTCAGTCCGAAAGGTGGTGACTCATGCGTAAGGCAACGTTGAGTGTCGGGCGAGGGTTCGAGATCAGCACCGAGCCGGTACCACAGCCGGGGCCGGGCGAGGCCCGCGTGCAGGTCCGGGCCTGCGGCGTCTGCCAGACCGAGGTTCATGCCATTGATGGCACGCTGGCCCGGTCGGACATTCCCGGCATGATGGGGCATGAGTTCAGCGGCGAGGTCGTCGCGCTAGGCCCCGACGTGACCGGACTTGAGATCGGGATGCCGGTTGCCTGTCTGGCGCGTGGGGGCTATAGCGAGCAGGTCGTGGTTTCCGTAGGCCAACTCTTTCCGCTACCCGCCGGTGTGCCCGTACAGCACGGCGCGTTTGTCGAGCCGTTGGCGTGCATTGTCGCTGCCGTCGAGAGCGCCGAGTTGCCGATGGGCGCCACTGCCCTCCTCACGGGTGCCGGACCGATGGGGCTGTTGACGCTGCAACTGGCCCATCGCAGCCGTGCGGCGCGGGTCATCGTCTCGGAACCGGACCCCGACCGGCGGGCGTTGGCGCTGCGGTTGGGCGCGGCCCAGGCCGTTGACCCGCGCGACGGGCAGGTCGAGGCCGCGGTGATGGCTACGACCGGAGGCGCTGGCGCCGCAGTCGCTTTCGAGAGCGCCGGTGTGCCGGCCGCCCTGGCCGATTGCTTGCAGTCGGCCGCAAACGGTGGGCGGGTGGTGATGATCGGCGTGCATCCCTCCGAGGCGCGCCTCTCGCTGCACCTCGACGACTTCCATCCTCGCAATCTGAGCCTCGTTGGCGTCTATGGCGGCCGAGGCCATGTCCCCGCAGCGGCGCAATGGCTTGCCCACCTGGACATCGAGCCGCTCATCGGCCGGCGCTTCGAGCTGGCCGACATCAACACGGCCTTTGACGTTGCTCGCAGCGGCCGGAGTCTCAAGGTGCTGGTCGGCCCCGGCCTCGGCTCGGGCGAGTAGCCGGAAGCACAGCTACCGCAGCGCGTGGAGCGCGCCACGGGCGGCCGACAGAAACCGATCCAGGTCGGCATCGCTGTGGGCCAGCGAGAGGTAGAGCTTCTCGCCGGGATTGACCAGGATGCCCCGGCGCAGCAGTTCGTTCCCAAACTGCATCCGGCGGGTCTGGTCGGTGGCGAGCGTGTCGCGGTAGCGGCGCAGCGGCCCCGCGCCAAAGAACACCTGCGAGACCGGCCCGTCGCCGATGGCCTGCACCGGCAGTCCTACTTCCCGTCCGAGGGCGTTCAGCTCGGCGCGGAGGGTGTTCCCGATCCGGTGCAGCCGCTCGTACACTCCGTCGGCAGCGAGCGCGTCGAGCGCGGCCAGGCCTGCCGCCGCCCCGATGGGATTGCCGTTGAACGTGCCACCGAACCACGCATAGGCCGCCTGCCCCCGCCGGCTGGAGTTCGTCAATTCGAGCACGTCACGCCGCCCGCAGACGGCACCCACCGGAAAGCCGCCGGCAAACGCCTTCCCCAGCGTGCAGAGGTCGGGAATCACGCCATACCGCTCTTGCGCGCCGCCCCAGGCCAGGCGAAAGCCCGTCACGATCTCGTCGAAGATCAGCAAGGCGCCGCACGAATCCGCGAGCGCCCGCAGACCGCCCAGGAAGCCAGGCTCCGGCCGCAGCGCACGCTGGAGCGGCTCGACGATGATTGCCGCCAGGTCCGCGCCGTAACGTTCTATCAGCCGTTGCGCGCCGCCGAGGTCGTTGAACTCGCCGATTAGCACGCTCGCGCTCGCCCCGGTCGGAATACCGTCCGAGTCGGGGACGCCGCGCGGGTACGGACTCAGCGCCGCCGGCGCGGTGCTCTGGACCGCGTAGTCGTGACTGCCATGCAAGGCGCCCTCGAACTTCAGCACCAACTGCCGGCCGGTCGCCACGCGCGCCAGCCGCAGCGCATAGAACGTTGCCTCCGTGCCGCTCGACGTGAACTTGATCGCCTCGGCGCACGGCACGGCCGCCACGACCCGCTCCGCAAACTCCACGGCCCGCTCGTTGTTCAGGTGGAAGTGGGTGCCGCGTGCCAACTGCGCCTGCACTGCGGCCATGACCCCCGGATGGCAGTGACCGAGCAGCATGGGGCCCGATCCCATGAGGTAGTCCACAAACTCGCGCCCATCCACGTCCCAGACGTGCGCCCCCTGCCCGCGCGACACAGTGATCGGCACGTCTTCCGGCAGCCTCCAGATCGAAAGCGTGCCGCCGCCAAACACCTTGGCGGCGCGTTTCTGAAAGTCACGACTCCGCGCGGTCGTCGTGGTGCCCGTCACGCTCGTCTCCCTTCCCTTCACCGCTTACGTCCCGCCCGGCCTCCGCACCCCCGGTGGCCCCTCACTCTGTACACCTTACAGGGTCGGGGAGCGGGGCGGCGCCTGGTGGTCCATTGACCGGCGCTCCTCTCGGCCGTGCGTGTCGGTGCAGTTGCGCCACCAGGCCCAGAATCGCAGCACGGTCTGGGCGGCGAAACCGGCGGTGAGTGCCACGACGAGCAGGGGGACGACATGCCGCCAGTCAGTGCGCGATGGCGGTAGCGGCCTCGACTTGCTCGCCATCCCTCAAGCCTCCCATCGCAACCGCCGGCGCGACCGCGAGTGGAGGCGGTTAACCTGCGGTAAACCTGGTTTTAACATCTCCCTTCACCACCTAACGTACAATGGAAGATAGCCCGATCCGGTGGGGATGCCGTCCCCCTATGGTCCCCCCGCTGTGGCGGGGGGACATGGATTCCCGCTTGCGCGGGAATGACGGAGCGGGCGGGCGTGCTAATCTTCTACCAGGATTCAGGCGTGGCATTCAAGAAGCTCACCGGCCCGTGCGCTTGCGGTCGTAGCGTGCTCCGCCACTGGTGCTCCGAGGAATAGCGGCGATCTATGAAAAGGCAGCCCTTTATATGAGGAACGGAGCGTTCAGCCGGCTCGCGCGGGCGGTGCTGAGTTGGCCGCGCGAGCTACGCGCGGCCATGCGCGCCGGCTGGCGATACCTGGGCGCGCCGGCGGCGCCGTCCGGTCCTGGTGCGCGCCGCTTTCGTGCCGCCGAGGAAGCGTCGGCAATCGAAACGGCCCTCGTGCCGTTTGCGTCCCGCCTGCGGCTGACCCGTGGCGCCGCCAGCTTCCCCCGGGCGCTCGCGTGGGCTACCGGGCTGACCTTGGGGCCGGCGCTGCTGGCGCGGCTCATCGCCGGGCCGTTGCCGGCAATGGCCGTGCTGGTGCTTATGGTGATGCCGCTCTTTGCCGTGCTGTGGCTGCGCCTCGCGCTCCGGCCGGTTACCGTCCTGGAGGCGGCGCGGGCGTGCGATCTGCGCTTGCGGCTGCGGGAGCGCCTCGCCACGGCAGTCGAGTTGCTGGAGGTGGGGGCCACCGGCCCCGTGGCGACATTGCAGCTTGCCGACGCCCGGAGCGCCATGGTCGGTTTCCGGCCGGCCCAAGCATTTCCTTGGCACGTTGAGCAGCGCCACCTGATTGCCGCCGGCGTCCTCGCGCTGATCGCGGCACTGCTCATCGTGTGGCCGTCCGTGACGTCGCCCACTTTCGGAGACGACGTGCTGTCGCTTACCGACCCGCTGAATACTGACGAGCAGACGGCCGATGAGCAGAGCGAATCGATTCCTGGCGATAGTCTGGGCGGCTTGACGGCGCCACCGCAGGAGGCCGGGCAGGTCGAGCAAGGCCTCGATACCGGGGGTGAGGAGGGCGCCCTGAGCGTGCCGGAGCAAACGGTCAGCCAGGAGTCGCTGGCGCAAGCGCAGGAGGCGGCGCAAGAGGCGGCCGATACGATGTCCGAGCGGGTCAGCGCGCGTCGCCAAGCCTTGCAAACCCTCGGGCAGGCCCTGCGCAACTCGTCGGCCGGGCGCTCCGCCGGCACGATGCTGCTGCGCGAGGACTACGAGGCAGCGGCCACGGAGATGGTCGGGATGGCCAACACGGTGCGCGACCTCAACGATAGCGACCGGGACGGTCTCTCCGAACAACTCGCTGCGGCGGCCGAGAGAATGGCATCCCAAGATCCTAACCTGGCCGATACGACCCAACGCGCGGCCGACGCGCTGCGTCAATATCAAGACCTGACGGCCAGTACCGCGCTGATGGAAATGGCCCAACAGACCGCGCAGACCGGGCAACTGGCACAGGAGCAGCAGCAGCTCGCGCAGCGGGCAGAGCAGCTGCGCGAGGATCAGGCGGTTGGGTTGCCGGGCGAAAGCGTACAGGCGCCCGGCAACCAACAAGGCGAGCGGCGGGCGCTACCGGAGGTGGGTGATCCGACGGAAGGGATGTCCAGCGCGCAGGAGGCCGGCGCAGCGAACGCCGGCCAACGGGAATTCACCACCAACCCGGCCGGCGGGCCGGGCGATGCGGAGGGGAAGGACGCGGCGGAAGGCAGTACCCCCGGGCAGACGGTTGGCCGGCGGGACCGGTCCCGGCCGCACCGGCTCAACGTGACCGGCGTGCGCGTGCAGGTGGCGGCCCAAGTGGGCGAGGGGCGCACCATCTGGCGGCCGCCGCGCCCGGACAGCCAGCAAGCGAGGCGAGGGCCGGAGGCGCCGCTGCCGTTCCGGGGCTTGGAAGAGGCCGTCACCCGTGCCTGGGACCCGAATATCGCCAGCACCGTCTCAGGTACGCTTGAGGTCGTGCTCCGACGCTACTTCAGTCCGGCGGCGGGCCAACCGCCGGCAGATCAACCGCCGCCGGCGACGGATCAGCGCAGCACCACACCCGATACCGTCCCGCCGGCTCTGAACCGTTAGAACAGCATACGCACCGGAGTCACTGTGCCATGATTGCTTCTCGTTCGCGTACCGATCCGCGATCCGACGCAGCGGTCGGACGCTTTCAGCAGATTGCTGCGTCCATTGCCAGCGAAGTTGCCGCCGTGATCGTGGGGCAGGACGAGGTGTTGCGCGGGGTGCTAATCGCCCTGTTCGCCGGCGGCCACGTACTGCTCGAAGGGGTGCCGGGGGTCGGTAAGACGCGCCTGGTCCGCACGCTGGCCGGGACGTTGGCGCTGCGCTATCAGCGTATTCAGTTCACGCCCGACCTGATGCCGGCGGACATCACCGGCACGAACATCATCGCGGAAGACGACAGCGGCGGCCGGCGGTTCCGGTTCGAGCCGGGGCCGCTCTTCGCCAACGTGCTCTTGGCCGATGAGATCAATCGTGCGACGCCGAAAACGCAATCGGCACTGCTTGAAGCGATGCAGGAGCAGCAAGTGACTATTGCGACCCAGGCCCATCGGCTGTCGGCGCCGTTCATGGTACTGGCGACACAGAATCCGATCGAGATGGAGGGCACGTACCCTTTGCCGGAGGCGCAGCTTGACCGCTTCCTCTTCAAGCTGCGGGTGACGGTGCCATCCGAAGAGGAGCTTGTCACCATTCTGGCCCGCACGACTTCGGAGCAGGAGCATGAAGTCCAGCGCGTCGCCACGGGTGATCAAGTGCTGCGGCTCCAGGAGCTGGTCCGCGAGGTGCCGATTGCCCACCACGTCTTGCAGTACGTCGCCCGGCTGGTGCAGGCCACCGATCCGCAGCAGCCCGATGCGCCACGGATTACGCAGGAGTACGTGCGCTACGGTGCCAGCCCGCGCGGGGCGCAGGCGCTGGTGCTGGCCGGGAAGGTCAACGCGCTGATCGAGGGCGGCTATAACGTCTCGTTCGACGACGTGCGGGCGGTGGCGCATCAGGCGCTCCGGCACCGCATTATTCTGAACTTCGAGGCCGAAGCGGAGGGGGTGACGGCCGACGACGTGATTGACCAACTGGTCATGGCGATAATCCCGGACGAGCTGGCGGTATGAGCACGGTCACAGTGGCAGGAGCCGGGGAGCGCGAGGCGCCGAGCACACGGCGGCCCTATCTCGACGAGGCGCTGCTCCGCAAGCTCGACAGGCTGCGCCTGATGTCGCACCGCATGCACGCCTCCGGCAGCCACGGGGGACGGCGGAGCCGCAAGCGGGGCACCTCCGTCGAGTTCGCCGACTACCGGGAATACACGCCCGGCGACGACCTGCGGCAGATTGACTGGAATATCTACGGTCGGTCCGAACGACTGTACGTGAAGCTGCGTGAGGACGAGGAAAGCCTGGCGATCTATCTGCTGCTCGATTGCAGCCGCTCAATGGATTGGGGACAGGCTAACAAGCTGGCGTTCGCGCGCCGGGTGGTGGCGGCGCTGGGCTACGTGGGACTGAACTCGCTTGACCGCGTGGGCGTCTACGCCTTCAGCGACCGGCTGCATAGCCCGTTTCCGCTGACGAGCGGCCGCGCCCAGGCCAGGCGGCTGTTCGACTACGTGGCCGAGATCGGCCCGGCGAGGGAGACCAATATCCGGCAGGCGCTCTACTCCTTCGCAGCGCTGCACCGCCGCAGCGGGCTGGCGATTGTCCTATCGGACTTGATGAGCGCCGGCAGCCAGGAAGGGCTGACGGCCATCCTCGACCGTGGCTTCGAGGCGGTGGTCCTGCACGTCCTCGATCCGCAGGAGATGGATCCCGAGGTCGAGGGCGAGGTGGAACTGGTTGATCGGGAGACCGGTCGCAGCACGACCGTCACCGTTGATCCGGTCACGCTGGAGAACTACAAGCTACACCTGGCGGCTTGGCTGCAAGAAACCGAGGCATTCTGCCGGCGGCGGCAGGTGAAGTACGTGCCGGTAAGCTCGGCAACGCCGCTCGACGACATGCTCTTTCGGCAGCTACGACTGCATCGGGTGTTGGTGTGAGAGCGTTGGCCCCCACCCTCACCCTCCCCCGTTGCGACGGGGGAGGGAATGTGCCGTTCTCCCGCCGCAGCGGGGGGACTACAGGGGGGCTATGACGAGGACGGGAACGACGTGAGTGTGCTCTGGCCGTTGGGATTGGCGTGGCTGGGGGTAGCGGGCGCCATCGGCGTGCTGTACCTGTTCAAGCCGCGGCAGTTCCGCGTGGAGTTCTCCAGTCTCTGGCTGTGGGAGCGGTCGGGGGAAGAAGAGCGCATCCGCAGCCTGTGGCAGTGGCTGCGGCGCCACCTGCTGCTGATCTTGCAACTGCTGGCCGCCATTCTAGCCGCGCTGGCGCTGGCGCGGCCGGCGGTCGCGGCGCTGCTGCCGACGACGGGTCATGCGGTGCTGCTGGTGGATGCCTCCGCCAGTATGCTCGCCAGCGACGGGACACCGACCCGGCTTGCGGAAGCGCAAAGCCAGGCCGAAGAACTCTTGGCTGCGCTGCCGGGGAGTCATCAGGTGTCGGTGGTGCAACTCACCAACCGGGCCGAGGTGCTGCTGCCAGGGAGCCGCGACCGGGCGGCGGCGCGGGACGCCGTGCGGCGGCTGCGCCCGGCACCGACCACGACCAACTTGGCGGAAGGGTTAGCGGTCGCAGAGGGGCTGATCGGGCGGGCGCGACGCGGCGACATCTACCTATTCACCGATGCTGCTTATGCGGTGGGCGCGCTCCGGCCGCCAGCGGGGGTGGGGCTGCACATTGTCCCCAGCGGCGCCGGGCGCAGCGACAACCAGGCGGTCGAGACCGTTCATGCTCGCCGGGACGCCGCCGGGAGCGTAGAGGCCTTCATTCGGGTACGCAACTACGGCGATAGCCCGGTTACGCAGGAAGTGCTCGTGTTCGGGAACGACGAGCTATTGGAAGGGCAAACGGTGCCGCTCGACCCCGGCGCGGCCTGGGAGACGGTGATGACGGGGTTTCCAGCGGGAACCGAGCGGATCGAGGTGCGCCTGGATCAGCCCGACCTGCTGCCGCTCGACGATGTAGGCGTGGCGCTCGTCGAAGCGGCGCGGCCCGTGCGCCGGCTGCTGCTCGTCGGCGCGCAGAGCGAGTCTCTGGAGCGCGTGCTGCGCTCGCTGCCCCAGGTAGAGGTGACGAGCATTGCAGTCGAGGAATATGACCCGACGGCGGTATTCGATCTGTACGTTCTGGACGGCTGGATGCCCACGGAGCCACCGCCGGGACACTGGCTGCTCATTGACCCGCCTACCGGCCAGGAGGTTGTGCCGGTCATCGGGGCCTTGGGGTCCGGGAGCGCCCTCGGCGAGAACCTCCAGGCACCCCGCATCGCCTACACGCAGCCAAGTCCGCTGCTCCGGTTTGTCGAGCTGAGTGGGGTGCAGGTCTACATCGCGCGGCGCCTGAGCGTGCCGGCGTGGGCGGAGCCGGTCGCTGGCGCTCGCGAGGGGCCGTTGATCCTCGCCGGCTACCCCGGCAACGAGGGGCAGCGGGCGGTGGTCTTCGCGTTCGAGTTGAACCCGATCAGCACCAACCTGGTCAATCGCTCCGTGTTTCCCGTGTTGATGGCCAACGTGCTGGACTGGTTGAGCGGCACCAGCGGCACGCGCACCACCGGTATCAGTGGCGGGGAGGCGCTGCTGATAGACCCCTTACCACGCGCTACGAGGGTACGCATCGTCACGCCGCGCGAGCGGATCTACGAGTTTGACGGCCACGAGCGCTTCCGCTTCGTGGACACCTTTGCGCCGGGCGGCTACCTCGTATCGCAGTTCGCCGATGGGGAGCTGATTGCCCAAGAGCGTTACCTGGTTGGTCAAATCCCCACCGCGGAGTCCGACCTACGGCCCCGGAACGCAGTCATCGAACTGGCGGCCGCGTCAACGACGGTGGTGGCGCCCCAGGCCGCCGAGCCGGTCGAGCAGGAATGGTGGCGCTGGCTGGCGTTAGCGGTGCTGGGGCTGCTGGCCGTGGAATGGTGGTGGTATCACCGTGCCTGACCTCTTCACGCACCCGCAGTGGCTCGGACTGGTGGCGGTGGTACCGCTGTTCGTCTGGCTGTTGCGCCGCCGGCCGGCGCGCCGCAGCGGCCACACTATCGGGCGCGTGGAGCGCTGGACACCGCTGGTGCCGCGGCTGCTGGTGATCCTGCTGCTGATCCTCGCCGTCGCCGGCCTCAAGCTGCCCGCGCCGCCCCAGAGCGCGGCGACGGCGTTCGTGATAGACCAGTCGGCGAGCATTCCAGGCGACATTCAAGCAGCAACGCGGAGCTGGGTGGAAGGGGCACTCGGCACGGCGGGGCCGGACGATCTGGCCGCCATCGTCACCTTCGACAAGGCGGCGCGGGTGGAGCTACCGCTGGGCAAGCACCGCGAGCATAGCGCGTGGCGGGCGCCCAACGGCGGTGAAGGGACGGACCTGGAAGCGGCGCTCCGTTTGGCTGCCGCGCTGCTGCCCCCGGCGGGGAGCGGCCCGCTGCGGCGCATCGTGCTGCTGACCGACGGGAACGAGACGCAAGGCTCGGCCGAGGCGGCCCTGCTGCGCCCGGAGCTACGCGGGATCGAGATTGCCGTCTGGTTGCTCCCGCCACCCCTGCTCGACCCGGCGCTGACGGCGCTGACGGCACCGCCAGCGGCGCGCGAGGGTGAGCCGCTGGAAGTGCGGATCGGCACTTCGACCGCGCAAGAGGTCACCGGGCGGCTGCGCCTCTGGGCCAACGACCAGCTGATCGCAGATGACACCGTGACCCTGGAGCCGGGGCCACGCGAGTACGTCGTTACCCGCGAGGGCCTGCCGGTCGGCTTCTACGGACTACGCGCCACGCTGGAGGTTGACGAGGACCGCCGGGAGCAGAATAACGAGGTGGCCGGCTTCACCGTGGTCGCGCCGGCGGCCCAAGTGTTGCTGGTCGAGGGGCAGCCGGGCGAGGGGGCACCGGTGCAGCAAGCCTTGACCGCAGCCCAGATCACCACGCAGCGCACGCGGCCGAGCGAGCTACCCACGAGCACGGGGCAACTGGAGCAGTACGATGGCGTCGTACTCGTCAACGTCGCCGCCGGGGCGATGAGTGAGCGCCAGATGGAGACGCTGCGAGGCTATGTCGAAGAGCTCGGCAAGGGGTTGGTCAACATCGGTGGCCGGGCCAGCTACCAGCGCGAGGATTTTGCCAACAGTCCGCTGGAGGACGCATTGCCCGTCTCGATCTCGACTCCCGATGACGATGAAGTAGCGACGCTGGCGCTCTTGCTGGTGCTGGATCGGTCGGGAAGCATGACGATGGCGGACCCTCGCACCGACCTCTCGCGCATTGACCTCGCCAAGGAGGGCGCCATCCAGGCGGTGCGGACGGTGCAGCTCGGAGAGTACGTGGGCGTGATGGCGTTCGACTTCACGCCGTATTGGGCCGTGCCGCTGCGGCAGCTGCGGACCGCGCAGGATATTCAGGATGCCGTCATCCGCATCAGCCTGATTAGCGCGGACGGCGGGACAAACATCTACCAGGCGCTACGGGACGCGCGGCTGGCGATTGCGCGGACGCAAGCGCAGGTGAAGCACATCGTGCTGCTTTCCGACGGCGAGTCGAACGAGGACCGCTTCAGTACGCTCCTCTCGCGCATCCGGCAAGAAGGCATCACGGTATCCACGGTGGCGGTGGGTAGCGATGCCGGGACCGCGCTCCTGGAGAGTATCGCGCAGGCTGGGCAGGGACGCTACTACTTCACCTCGACGCCCGACAATATCCCGCAGATCATGACGCAAGAAGCCCGCCTGGCGGCGCGGTCGCAGGAGCAAGAGCGCACCTTCACGCCGCGCATGGTAGCCTCGGCCCCCGCCGTCAAAGGGATGGACCCGCTAGAGTGGCCGGAGCTGACCGGGTATATGCGGGTCAACGCCAAGCCCAGTGCCGAAATCCTGATGCAGTCCGATCTCGGCGATACCATCCTGGCGCAGTGGCAGCTGGGGCTAGGACGCTCGGTAGCGTGGATGGCCGACGCTGGCGATGAATGGGCGGCGGCGTGGCGGAACGACCCGGCGTTTGCGCGGCTGTGGCCGCAGGCGGTGCGCTGGGCGATGGCCCCGCCGGCGCCGTCCGATCTGCACGTCGCTATCGAGACCGACGGCGACCTGGCGACGGTGCGCGTCGAGGCGCGCAATGACGACGGGAGCTTTCGGAACCTGGCGGTCACGCGCCTCGACGTGGTCGGGCCGGACGGTGAGGGGCGGCAGCTGGCCGTGCCGCAGGTGGCGCCGGGGAGCTACGCGGTCACGTTCACGGCGGCAGAGCGCGGGCCCTATGCCGTGCAGGTGACGCAAGCGCAGGCCGACGGCACGGTGATCGCGCAGACGACCACCGGCTTTGCCGTCCCGTATGCGCGTGAGTATGCTGCCGCGCGGGCCAACCGTGTGCTCTTGGAGCGGTTGGCGGCCGAGACGGGGGGACTGCGATTGGATAGCCCGGCGGCGAGCTTTTCGCGCGACACCGTGCGTGAATGGCAGTCCCAACCGCTCTGGCCCTATCTTTTTGCCGCGGCCCTGGTACTGTTTATTGCGGACGTGGCGGTGCGGCGCTTCCGGCTGACGCCGACCGATCTGCCCGCCGCGCTGGGCACGCTCGCGCAGCGCGTGTGGGCGCTGCGACCGTCGGGATGGCGGGCGGCGCTGCGGGGACTGTCGCCGCTGCGGGCCTCGCGCTCGCGTCCCCGGCTATGATGGCTAAGGACTCATGCTAGGACAACGACCAGCCGACGCCTACCGTGCCTACCGATCCCGATCCTCAGGGTCGCGGCAGTCTCCACCGCCGCGCAAACGCCGCGGCCGGGTGGCCGAGGTGGCCATCATTGGGCTGATGGTGCTCGCGGGGCTGTTTGTGGTCGTGGTCGGCTTCTGGACCGTCACCCTCGATGGCGGGCGAGAGGCGGAACCGGAGGTGCAGCCCACGCCTACGCTGGGCGAGCGACCGGAGTATTGGCTGCGTGTGCTGGTGCAGAACGAAGCCGGCGAGCCGTTTGCCGCTGCCTTGGTGGAGTTTCGCGATCGGCTGGATCAGGTCGTGGCGACACAGCTTACGGATCAGGATGGACGCGCCGAGGCACTGGTGACGGTGGGGTCCGGCTATTCGGTGGCGGTGCGTATACCGGGCTATGAGGTGGCGCGGTTGCCCGATCTCGTAGTCGCGCAGCAGGACACGCCGCGACATACGGTTACCGTGCAGCGGGCACAGGGCGCGGCCAGCGCCGCACCACCGGCGGCCACTGCTGCGCCGGCCGCCGGCAGCGAGGCGGCGGCGCCAGCGCCGACATCCAGCGCAGGCGGATCTCAGGTGGCCAGCGCCGCGCCGACAGTGAGCAGCGGAGCGCAGACCGCGCCGAGCGTGAGCACACCGACGGCCGCGGCTGCCGACACCATAGCCGCCGCGCCACCGGCGGTAGCTGCGCCGGTGCCGCAGCTGATCGTGGCGCATCCCAACGCGCGTTTCACGACCATTGATCCGGCAAGCAATCTTGCCTTGCACACCAGTGAGCCGCTGGGCTGGCAGCACTTCCCCTTACTGGCGCAAGCGCACAGTCCGGGGCGGCTCTGGATCGGGCCGCGGGGCAGTAATCGAGTCATCGCGTTCGATCTGGCCGAGATGACCGCGGCAGACGAGATTGACTTGGGCGAGAACGTCATCATCACCGCGCTGGCCGAGCCGCCTGCGGGGCAGCGGCTCTGGGTAGGTGGCGTGCAAGCGGACGAGGATAATCAGTACACCGGCCGGGTTTTCGAAGTGTCAACCGCCGCCGACTCGTTCGGCGAGGTGGTGCGCCGGATGCACGTTCCGCGCACCGTGAGCACGATGATGGCGCGAGCGGACGGGGAGATGCTGTATTTGCTCCACCGGCGCACGGGCCGGGTGATGTTCTTCCAACCACAGGATGGCCAGACGGCGTTGGAGGTCACGATCCCGGAAAACACGCCATCACAGTCCCCCGATCCTACGCAGCAGACTGTCTCGCGCTTTATCAGGTCTACGTTCATGTTCGCCCTCGATCAGCGGGAGCTTTTCTTCGTAAATCGCACCCAGGAGCGCATTGTCGCGATCAGTGCCGAAACGGGCGAGCCGACACGAGTCTTCGAGGTTGGGCCGGGGGTGGCGGCGATCCGGGTCCACCCAGACGGCAAGCACCTCTACGTCGCCAATCGGACGCTCGGCATGATCCAACTGGTGGACTTGGAAACGGCGCAGGTCGCGGATTTCATCCCGGTGGGCCAAGCGCCGCGGGCACTGGCCTTCAGCGCCGACGGCGCGCGCGCCTACGTGGCGAATCAAGGCTCCGATACGGTCTCGGTGATTGATGTCGCAGAGCGGCGGGTCAGCGACACCATCGCGCTGGAGTACACGCCCATCAACCTGATCTACGCGCCGTAGCCAACGGCACGGCAGGAGCGCGAGAGGGTAGGCCGAGCGATGGACTTGGAATTGCATGGCAAAGTCGGCCTGGTGACCGGTGGAAGCCGGGGGATCGGGCGCGCCACTGCATTGCGGCTGGCTGCCGAGGGATGCGCGGTCGGCATCTGTGGTCGGACCGTTGAGACGCTGGAGTACACGGTCGGGGAGCTACGCGAGCTGAATGTGCCGGCGCATGGCGTGGTCGCCGACGTCACCGTGGGCGGGGAAGTCGAGCGGTTCGTAGAAGAGAGCGCCGCGGCCCTCGGCGGCGTTGATGCGCTGGTGGCGAACGTGGGCGGGTCGGCAGGCGGCACGCTGCTGGAATCATCTATCGAGGACTGGCAGCGGACGTTTGACCTGAACCTATTTCACGCGGTCCGGGCCATCCGCGCCGCCGTGCCCCACATGGCAGCGCGTGGCGGCGGGAGTGTGGTCAACGTGGCCTCCATTTCGGGGTGGAAGCCGGCGCCGCGGGCGCAGTACGGGGCGACCAAGGCCGGGGAGATATTCCTGGCCGGCGCGCTGGCGTGGGAGCTTGGGCCACAGCGGATCCGCGTGAACACCCTCAGCCCCGGCTCGACGCTCTTTCCCGGCGGTGGCTGGGCCGGCCGGCAAGTGGATGACCCGGAGGGCTTTGGGGCGTTCGAGCATCAGGAGTTTCCATGGGGACGGCTCGGCACAGCAGAGGAGATTGCCGACGTGATCGTCTTTCTGCTATCCCCGCGAGCTAGCTGGATTAACGGCGCGCACATTCCGGTGGACGGCGCCCAGGGGCGCCCGTCCATGTTCTAGGTGTGCTCGGCACCCTGGCCTGTATGCTCTCCTGACCTCGGTAGGTATGCCTCGCCGCACGGTCCTTGTCTAGCCCCTTCCCTAGCCCTCCCCCGGAGTAAGCTCCAGGGGAGGGAATAGGCCGCGCCCGGGTTCTGTAGAAGAACAAAGCAAAAGCGCGGGGTCCGGACACCCGGACCCCGCGCTTGGCGGTGAGGGTAGGCGTAACGCCTAGCCCTGCATCATCTTCACGTCTTCGTCGAGCGCGATCTGGGACAGGCGCTGGGCATCCTCCAGACCGGCCTTCGGGCTGACTTCCTCCAGCATGATCTTGGGCAGGGCCTGGTGGACCGGCCCGGTGATCTTGCTCAGAGACGGCAGGCTGGGCCAGCGGTACCCGTAAGGCGCCAGGGCCACGAACCCGGCCAACTCGGGATCGGTCTTGAGGTAGTCGTTCAGCTCGGCGGATTCCATCGTCGCCCCGCTGACGGGGATGGAAGTGGCGTTGATAATCATCTGGATCTGCGCCTTCGGCGCATTCATCCACATGGCCACCCGCGCGGCCGCACTCCGCTCCTCCGGCTCGATGTCCTTGAAGACAATCAGGTTGTGCCCACCGTTATTGGCGAACACGTTCTTCCCCGTTGGGTGTACCGGGTTGTGGATCACCCCAAAGGGCGGCGCGTTGTTCTTACGCATCGTGGGGATGCGGTAGGGGCCCTGAATCTCGAAGATGACATCGTTGCGGGCCTGGCGATACTGCTCACCCAGCCCATTCTTGCCGTCTTCGCGGACGCGGATGATGTTGTTCTTGAGCAGGCCCAGCCAGAACTCCATCACGTCCAGCGACTCCTGGGTGTCCACCTGCATCTTCCAGGTGCTCTGGTCAATCGGCAGCATGCCGGTGGTGCCGAGATAGCTGGTCCACCAGACGTAGTGCCAGTGCAACGAGTAGGGCAGGATGTTCTCGTCACTGGTGAATTTCGTCGCCTTCTCGATGAAATCGTCCCAGGTCCAGTCCCACTGCGGTTCTTCGACGCCGGCCTGCTGGAGCCGGCCCTTGTTCCAGATGGTGCCGTTGTTGTTGGTGTAGCCGGGCATACCGACCAGCTTGCCCGCCCACATACTGCTGACGATGATCGGCTCGAAGATGTCGGCCCGCTGCTCGGCCCAGCCCTTCTCGGTCTTCAACTCCGCGTCCAGGTCAATGGTCGCACCGGAGGCGTAGTACTCGGCAACGCCGGTATAGCCGGTGTAGTACATATCCGGCGGCGTGCCACCGGCGACCAAGGTCAAGATCTTCTCTTTGTTGCTGCCACCGGTACCACCACCGGCGCCCGCCTCGGCATTGCTGAGGTCTACCAGGATGCCAAGCTCCTTGCCCAGGGTCTCGTTGAACTCCGTGAAGTTCTTGGCCCGAGCAATGCTCTCCGGGTGGGTGGCGCTCAGATTGGACCAGTAATGGAGTACCACGGCCGACTTACCCGCTGCGCCCGCTGCGCCCTGGGCGCCCTGAGCGCCGGTAGCGCCCTTGGCCCCGGCTGGGCCAGCCGGACCGGCCGGGCCAGCTTGTGGCTGACCCACGTAGCGCACGGTCGGCTCACCGCACGCGGCGGCTACGAGGCCGCCCAACGCGGCGACGGCACCACCGAGATATTTCCGACGGATCACACCTGCCATATCGTTTTCCCTTTCTTGGTTCGTTGGCCTACTCGGCCTAACGAATTCGCCTGAACTGCTGCTGAGTACGCAAGGCCTTGATCTTCTGTGCCTGCACCCCTCCCTTTCGGTATTGCTGGCCTATGGTCCCCCACTCAACCAACCGGTGCGTGCAGCAGCCGGCATGGGCCAGTCTCGCCCCTGGACTGACGATATGAAAATGTATCTTATCTCCTGGAAAGTGTCAACCAAATGGCCAGGCGACGCCGGACACGCTCGAGCAGTGGGCCGGCCCACTGCTAGTCCAAGTGGAAGGCCTCTTCCAGCCGGATTAGCCCTTCGTCGGCGTGACCACCGCCGAGGTTCTCGAAGAACGGGGCCATCTCCTCCTGCCAGCGGGTATTGACCTCGCGCTCGGCCATGCCGGCGAGCGCCTGCTCGAAGTCCGGCGTTTCGACGTAGCCGAAGAGAAGACCGTCCTCGCTGAGGAAGATCGAGTAGTTGTGCCAGCCGGTCTCGCGCAATGCTTGGAGCATATCCGGCCACACTTCTCGATGTCTCTCCTTATACTCCTCTAGCCGCTCCGGGCGCACCTTCAGCAGAAACCCCACGCGCTCCATCGTTTCCCTCCCAACGCTTGATTCCAGAAGGCGGAAATCAGCACACTACCGAACAGACAAACCACAGGAGTCACATGTCCATGGTTGTGCTGACCTCACTCTTTACCCTCGCGTCAATTGTATTGGGAATACCCTTGGCCTGTGCTGCCGGGGTCATATTCAAACGCTTTTCGCTCGCCGCCGGACTGATTATAACGGCCTACCTCTCCCTATGGGCGCTCGTGACCATAGCTGGGAGTCTGTGGGGCGCTCCTATCAACCCGGACACGCTTCTTTTTTCCACCCCGGAGAGCTTCATAAAGGACAGCCTGACCATGACGGGGCGCATACTGACCGCGGCGCTCCTCGGCGCCTCCCTCGGTTCATTCATAGCAGCGCTGACGTCGAAAACAAGGGCCGTGCTGATGTCGTGCTACGTGGCGTTCGAGATATTGCTCAGAACGATATTCGCCGGTAGCATCGCGACGGATTTCAGCCTCTCGGGGCTGCTCATCGGACTGCTCTCAAGATACCCCGAACATCCATGGCCGCTGTACGTCGGAGTAACGCTGTTCGTTGCCGTAGTGCTCCAACTCGGCAGATTCGGCGCAGCACGCGCGAGGGCGGCGGGGCCGGAATGACACTTCCCCGGCCGGCGAGCTATGCAAAGCGGAAGACGTTAAGTGCCGTCTGCCCCATGATCCACTCACGGTCGGTCTGGTCGCGCAGCGCCGGGTGGTCCATGACGCCGTGGAGGGCGTTGCGATAGCCTTCCCGCTCGCTGACCGGCGGATAGTCACTGCCCCACATCATGCGCCGCGGCCCGAACGCATCATAGGCCAACTCCAGCAAGGGCGGGACATGGTCGAACGCGAATTTGGTCCCGAGTCCGGGTGGGCGGGCGCTGATCTCGCCCAAGCCGCCGACCTTGATGTAGGTATTGGGGTAGCGGGATACGGCGAGCGCCTCTTTGTAGGTGGCGTAAGGTGGCTTGGCGCCGATACCGACGCCAGCGAGGTGCTCGACGATGATCGGCATTTGCGGGAACGCGGCCACGGCCTCCGCAAACTCCCGGCTGGCAAAGCCGTCCGGCTGTCCGAGCGAGCTGACGACGAGGCCCAGCTCCGCCGCCTTCCGCCAGATCGCCAGCGGATCGGTGTCGGGAGAGCGCACCGTCGGTCTGAGCCGCACGCCGGTAGCCCCGGCCGCGGCCCAGCGCTCCAGGGTCGCGGGCGCGTCGGGGGCGTCGGTGTCTATGACAACCACGACGGCAAATCGGCCGGGAAAGCGCTGGATGCATTCCAACAGGTAGGTATTGTCGAACGAGCCGCCATGGCCGATGAGCACGGCTTTGTCCACGCCGTTGAGACTCATTTGATAGAGCAGTAGCTCTATCGGCTCGAACCAGTTCCGTCCGGCGTGACAATGCGTATCCACGACGATCATCGGCGCTCTCCTGGCCCCCCTACGGTCCCTCACAAGGGTAGTTTTTGTGTAGGTGGTTCGGGCCTCACCCCCCGGCCCCCCTGACCGGCCAAAGCCGCACGGATAGGGCCAGGTGTGGTGCGGCTTTGGCCAGTCACCTCTCCATCGCGGAGCGATAGAGAGGGGGTGTAGATTCCCGCGCAAGCGGGAATGACGGAGGCGCGATGAATCGCGCCCCTACACAAAAAACCTACCCCTATCAGCCCTATGGTCCCCTCGCTTCGCAGGTGGACGGTCTCATCGTAGCCGGCGAGCGGGCCGGTTGTCACCTGGCCGGCGCCGGCTGGGTGATGGACTGTAGGCGCAGCAAGCCGGGGTACCACCAGGCGACCAGCGTGACGATCACGGCGCAGAGCACCGCGCTGCCGCCGATGGCCACTGGCGCGCCCCATCGCTCGGCGATCAAGCCTTGTTCGAGGTTGCCCAAGGGGGAACTGCCAATCGCGAGCGTGACCAGGCCCATGGCACGACCACGCATGGCCGGCGTTGCCTGGCTGAGGACGAGCGTGGCCTGCATGACGGAAAAGCCGGCATGCCCGAACCCGGACAGCAGGAGGAGCACCAGTGACAGCCAGAGCACCGTGGACGACGCAAAGAGACCGAGCGCGGCCGCAGCGACGAATGAGCCGCCGACAAACACCCAACCCAAGCCACGGGCGCGAGATACCTGGGGCAGGAGGAGCAGGCCGAGGGCACCGCCCAGCCCATTGGCCGCCCCGAGCCAGCCCAACTCTACCGGGCCGACGTGCAAGACGTGTTCGGCCATCACCGAGAAGAGCTGCTGGGCGGGAAAGATAAAGAAGTTCATCGCCACGGTGATAAGGATCACGGCCCAGATGATCTGCTCCCGGCGGACATAGTCGAACCCCGCGCGCAACTGCCGCCACACGGAGGGGATCTGGGTCGGTTGGGCGACCGGGCGGGGTGCAAGGCCGCTCGCAGCAACGAGGGCGAGCACGGGCAGCGCTAGCAGCGCTCCGAATGCGCCACTGCCCCAAGCGGCGAGCAGCGGCCCGGCGAGCAAGGGTCCGAGCACGCGCGTTCCGGACATCGAGGCGCTATCGAGGACGGCGGCACGGAGCAGCAGGTCCGGTCTAACCAGATCGCCGAGCAGCGAGCGGCGCGCGGGCCATTCCACCGACCAACTCACGCCGAAGCACACCGACACGACCAGGATTTGCCAGTAGGCCCCGTAGCCGGTGAGGAAGGTGCCCGCGAGCAGAGCCAGCGGGATCAACTGACCCCACAGGCCGAGGCGGATCATTGAGGCGCGGTTGTAGCGGTCGGCGAGCATGCCGCTGAACGGCCCGACGAGCGGTAAGGGGGCGGCGCGGCAGACGCCGGCGAGGGCGACGAGCCACGGTGAGCCGGTCAGCTGCAAGGCGATCCAACTGGTGATGGTCAACTCCATCCAGCGGAAGAGGTTGGAGGCGCAGGAGGAGAGCCACAACCGCCGGAACTGCGGCACGGCCAGGGGGGCCGCGACATTGCCCATCCACGGCCCAAGCGGGCCGGCGAGGCGCAGGCGGCGGCGGGAGTGAAGCGATGCTGGTGGCGGCATGGGCGTGCAACTGTACCGCACCGTTTTGGCCGTTCCCGTCTCTCGCCCCCTCCCTAACCCTCCCCCGGAGCAAGCTCCAGGGGAGGGGACGTGCTGTCCCCCGGCAGAGCGGGAGGTGGTCTGCTTACTAGTACCTTGCTGCTACAAGCTCGCGTGACAAATCATCGCGGCAGGGTCATCATTAATCCGCCACCGGGCCGTACAGCAAGCAGAAGTAGAGAGGGGTAGCGATGAACGCAGTAGGCCGACCGGAAGTCGCCATCATTGGTGGAGGGGTGATGGGGTGTGCGCTGGCGTATTTCTTGGCACGGGCCGGCGAGCAAGTGCTGCTGCTGGAGCAGAGCCGGGTTGGCAGCGTCCCGTCCGCGTCGGGCGCCTCGGCAGCCATCGTGAACCTGCTCGTCACGGCGCCGGACGCGCTGCTGCACCAGTCACTGCTGACGCACCAACTATTGCCGGAGCTGGCTGCGGACCTACAGGAGCGGACGGGCATTGACATCGGCCTCACGCGGCCAGGCAGCCTGCGGCTGGCGTTCGACGACCGGGAGCGCCCCGAGTTGGAGAGCGTCATCGAGCGGTACACGGCCGTGGGCTACGACGCAGAGTGGCTGGACGCGCAGGAGGTCCGCGCCATCGAGCCGGGCGTCTCGCCGCGCGTCGGCGGAGGGGTCTACGTGCCGGGGACGTACAGCCTGTACGCTCCGCACTACGTGCGCGCGCTGGCCGCCGGGGCCGCCGCGCACGGAGCGGTGGTTCGCCAGGGCATTCCGGTGACCGGGCTGCGGCGCAGCGGGGATCGCGTGGTGGCGGTCGAGACGGTGGACGGGTGGATCGAGGCGGGACACGTTGTGCTGGCTACCGGCGCGTGGACGGGCATGGTCGGCGCCTGGCTGGGACTTGACGTACCCATCGGACCGCAGCGGGGCCAGATCATGGCCGTGCAGACGCGGCCACCGCAGCCGCACGTTCGGCAGGTCTTGTCGCACGAGGACGGCTATATCGTTCCCAAGCCGAACGGAACCGCAGTGGTCGGCGCGACACGGGAGCTAGTCGGCTGGGACGGCCGGTTGACACCGGGCGGCCTGGGCTTTCTGGCCAAACTGGCTCATCACTTTGCGCCAGCGCTGGCCGAGAGCACGGTTAAGCACGTCTGGTACGGCTTCCGGCCGCTGCGGTTGGACGACGGCCCACCGCTGGTGGGGCCGCTGCCGGGACTGAGCAACGTCAGCATCATCGCGGGGCACGGGCCAATCGGGATCACGCTGTCGCTGGCCGCCGGGTCACTCCTGGCACAGTCGCTGCGGGGCGAAGAGCCGGCGCTCTCGCTCGGGCCGTTCGACCCGGCGCGCAGCGGCATCAGTGCGGCGTGATGTGAGGCGGCGGTCTATAGCCGAGCATTCGATATGGCTGGACTGGTGCTCCATCTTGGAGCCAGGGGATTGGCTCGTCGTCCGCAGTCTTCGTCGGATTGACCCAGACGATCTCGCGCAACTCATCAACCCTTGGAGCAACGCGACGATACAGGCGCCGCACCGTCTCATCGCAGGAAACTACCCGGCGGTCCGTGTCTATGGCGGCCTCGATGAGATGTGCATCCTTAAGCATCTCCCGTTGCTCACTCGTGCCTCTCAGGGAACTCCCGATCTTTGCTCGCAGCTCGGAGTCTGCCGCTGCTCCTGAGAAGCAGACTTTCCCAAGCGAGACCATGGCACTGCGCCATCGAGTTGCATAGTCAGCATCGCTCGCAATCCACTCGCGCTCAATGTCTTGGGTCATAACAAGAAGGTGCTCCGATTGCCGGACAGCATCGAGAAATGCGGCACAACCGCGCGACTGATCGGGTTGGTCTTCACGTGGCGGACCGGCGGTATTTGCCACCGAGACATCAATCACGAGACGTTTCGATGCAGTGTCGCCCATCTACTTGCCCCAACGCCGTTTGCTGACTGCACCAAGGTAGTCCTGGTGCGTGCCAAGCTCGACATCGGCAAAGTCTTGGGGCCAGTTGCCGTAAGCGCCAAACTCGTCTAGCTCGCGTGATTCGACTTTTGTTGCACCGTCGTCGTTGCGCTCGAACCAGTGGAGGGCTACGTGGTCGGGGGGAAGCTTGCCTTCGGCTACGAGCGTTTGCACACCGAGCAGTAGCAGCGAGCTGTGGGTCTCGACGACGACGCGCACGCCGCGCGTCGCTGCCTCGGCCAACACCTGCGCCAGCGCGACTTGCGCACGGGGGTGCAGGTCGCGCTCCGGGTGCTCCAGGTAGACCAACTGACCCGGTACGGCCGTCAGCAGCGCCACGAGCGCCGGCAGCACCTGCGACACGCCAACGCCCATGTCGGCGATATTCACCAAGTCTTCTACACCACCCTCCTGGCTCTCTGGCAGGCGTGCAGCGCGTAGCTCGATCTCTACGTCGTTGAGCCGCCTGGCCTCCACTTTCCAGGTGAGGCCGAGCTTCTTGAGCGCCCGTCCCAGCTTCTCTAGGCGGCAGTTTTGCGTGTCCTGCCAGAATTCAATGATGCTGGCGATGTAGTTCTCAAATGTGCCAGGAAACCGAAGGCGAAGCCGAAAGTCAGAAACCACCTTAGGGTAAGCACGGGGGTTGCCTCTCAACGCTGGTACATGAATAACGAGCGATCCGACGCATTGCTCGAACGCAAGGTATGGACTGCTTTCCTTAATTGGTCGACTGCTAGAATGTAACTCAAGACCAAGAAAGCAACGCGCACGATATGTCTCTATTTTAGTAATCTCCTCTTTTCCCCCGAGAACGAGAGCCGTGAAATATGGTACACTTTCGCGCACTTCCTCGTCAATTTGGTCATCAGTAATCTTCATTTCCGGACGAAGCGAAAAGGGCTTCCAGTTAGAAGTGCATACCTCAAAGATGTCAATGCCCCTTCCCTTCCGGTACTGGAAGGTGGTGGTCATCCGTTCATCACCCTGCACTTCCAGTCCGACAGTAAACTTCGCTCCGTCGAGATGTATGGGTATTCCTCTGTCGCTCCGTCGCCACGACAAGAATTCCTCGGCGGAGGTGAAGTACACGTTGGGGCCGTCGAGCTTGAGGGGGCCGGGGTCGTAGGTGGCATCGAGGGTCTGCTTCATCATGAGGAGCGGCTGCATGATGCTCGACTTGCCGGAGTTATTCGCGCCGGCGAGGATCGTCAGCGGGCGCACCTCGATGCGCTGCTCGTCGTAGAGCGACTTGAAGCCTTGGACGGCGATCTCGGTGATGCCCTTGGCGGCATCGTCCCGCTTTTCGTCAGCCGACTGGTCTGCGCTCATCGGGTGATCCTCTCGTGTCCGCCGCGGCGGTAGACGCGCACCGTACATTCTAGGGGATGGCTCGGCGGCAGGGGCGGCGGTATGATGCTCGTGCTGCTGCATAGGGGAGGAGAAGCGATGGGAAGTACATATCGTGCCGCCGTGATCGGGTTGGGACGGATTGCCAGCACGTTTGACGACGAGCAGGGACCGTGGAGCGTGTGGCGCGGGCCGCACGCCCATACGCCCAGCTATCTCGCCGCCGGGGTGCCGGTGGTGGCGGGGGCGGACCCGCACGACGGCCAGCGGGCGGCCTATCGGCAGAAGTGGGGCATCGAATCGCTCTATGCCGACTACCGCGAGATGCTGGAGCGGGAGCGACCGGACATCCTGAGCGTCTGCACTACGGCCAAGCCACGGGCGCGCATTCTGCTGGACGCGGTGGAGATAGGCGCTTCGCGGGGGCTGAAGGTGATCTGGGCCGAGAAGCCGATGGCGCTCTCGCTGGAGGAGGCCGACCGCATGATCGCGGCGTGCCGGGCGGCCGGGATCGTGCTGGCGATTGGCTGCGCGCGCTCCTGGAAGGCCAGCTTCAACCGCATGAGGGAGCTGATCGAGGTCGGGGAACTGGGCGAGCTGCTGCAAGTGATTGGTCTGGGCCAGTGCGGGCTGTCGCACAACGGCAGCCACCTGCTCGCCACGGTCAACTACCTGGCCGGGGCGCGGGCCGAGTGGGTGTTCGGCCACATCACGAGCGACGAGGCGGCTGCCAGCGACGACGATCCGCAGGGCAACGGCTATCTGCAGTACGCGAATAGCGTGCAGGGCTTTGTGCGGACGATGCCGTGCGGCGCGGCCGACTGGGATATCGAGGTGATCGGTACCAAGGGCCGGCTGCGCTCGCTCAACAATGGCGAGCAAACGGAGTTCTGGAAGCTGGTGCCGTCCAGCTTGGAGGGACGCGGGATGGAGCCGGCCCAGCATATCTTTCCGCTGCCAACCTCGACTGAGAACGCGAACGTGCGGTGCGTGCGCGACCTGATCGCGTGCATCGAGACCGGCAAGGAGCCGAACTGTAGCGGTGAGGACGGGCGGCACGCGCTGGAGATTGCGCTGGCGCTGCCGCTGGCGGACCGCTCGCTGCACATCCGCTCGCTGGAGACGCTGCGCGGCGACGACCCGGCCATCGTGCGCCGCGCCCGTGCCGAAGCCGAAGCCGCAGCGCAGGCAGCCACCGCCAGCTAGGGCGTGTCTGCAAACTGGCTCTAGCGAACCGTCCCCCTGCTCTGCGAGGGGACCATAGGGGGGCCAGCACTGGCAACGACAACCTGTGGTATCGTGGGGGGCGGCGCCGGCCGGCGATAGGGGCGCGAGGACGTGAGGAGCGTGAGGTAATGAGCATGGAGGTGGCGGCACCGATAGAGCAGGAGTTGACGGCCGCGGGGGTGGTGGCCACCTTGAAGCGGTGCGGCCTCACGCATCTGGTCTGGCTGCCGGACAGCGAGGCTGGTTTCCTGCACGCCGCCCTCACGACGGACCCGGACCTGAATCTGGTGCCCGTCTGTCGTGAGGGGGAAGCGATGGCCGTCGCGCTCGGCCTAATGGTGGCCGGTCAGCGCCCGGCGGTCGTGATCCAGAACACCGGCTTCCTCGAATCCGGCGACTCGGTGCGGGGCGCCATGCTCGACACGGGCTTTCCCTTCTTCCTGATGATCGGTTACCGGGGCTGGCACGCCGGCGAGCCGATGACCGATTCGGCCGGCATCTACACCGAGCCGGTGCTGCAAGCCTGGGGTATCCCGTACTACCTGGTGGAGGATGACCGCGATCTGCACCGCATCGAGCAGGCCAGTCGGGAGGCGCAGGAGGGCAGCAAGCCGGTCGCGGTGCTGATCGGGCGAGAGTATCGCTGAGAGGCGGCGGGCGTCACGCCTGGGCGCCCCCCTATGGTCCCCCCGCAGGGCAGGGGGACGTGGATTCCCGCTTTCGCGGGAATGACGGGCAAGCAAAAGGGCCGCCCGACGAGATAGAGGATAAGGACTGATGGGTGATAGCGGGCGGATGTCGTATTTGGATGCGCTGGCGGTGCTGGAGCGCCGGCGGCGGGATGAGGTTGTCGTCACGACGATGACCTGCTCGCGCGTGTGGGCGTACCTCTCGGAGCATCCGGAGCTTGACGTGTCGTTCGGCGGGTGCATGGGCAAGGCGTCGTCGCTCGGGCTGGGGCTGGCGCTCGGCCGGCCGGACCGGCGGGTGTGGGTGCTCGACGGCGACGGGTCGCTGGTGATGAACCTGGGCAGCCTGGTGACGATTGCCCAACAAGCGCCCGCCAACCTGATACACGTGCTGCTGGAGAACGGCGTCTACGAGGTCACGGGCGGCCAGCCGGTGCCGGGCGCCGGACTGGCCGACTTCGCTACGATGGCGCGCGCCGCCGGCTACCGGTCGGCCTACCGCTTCGATACGTTGGCGGAGTTGGAGGCGAGCGTGGACGAGGTGCTGGCGGCACCCGGCCCGACATTCGTGACGCTGGTTGTCGAGGAGGCGGGCGCGGCACCCCGCAAAGCCTACCCACCGACGCGCCAGGCGCTGGCCGCGCTCCGCGACCGGCTCGCCGCTGCGTAGCGGGCGGGGCGGCGGCAGTGTAGAAATCCTGTCCTCCCTTATCTATATCTCTCCGGACACGCATATTGACACTCATACCGTAATGCGCTATAATGCCACATCGGACAAACTTCCGGACAGATTCCACTTGACTCAAGGATTTCCATACCGGTATACTGCTCAGAGGCGGAGGGGGTAGTGAAAATGGCAAGCAGTGATAGCGCAACGCCCACAGCAGCTTACGTCAGTTTCTCGTCGTTCCTGACGTTCCTCGATTTCCTGAAGGAACAGCCTACCGTTCCGAAGGCACTTGATCGGAGCCTATGGGAAGCGAAATTCTCAGGCTCAACGGGCTCGCGTCTGTTAGGGTCATTGCGCTTCCTAGGCCTCCTCGAAGGCGATAGGCCAACAGAGAAGCTAGAGCGGCTGGTTCAAGCCGACCAAGACACTCGGAAGGAGTTGCTCAAGGCGATTTTCCGCGAGAGCTATGGGGAGGAACTTATAGATGATATCGCCTCCATGACACCGCGGATGGTAGATGAGCACATTGCAGCAGTTGGGACGACCGAAGCGAGCAAGCGACATGCGGTTAGCTTTTTCGTGAACGGTGTGAAGTACATGGACCTGGACATACCAGCAACCATTAGGAAGCGAGCCCGGATGCGACGCTCCGCTAGTAAGCCGAGCAATGCCGCTCAACGCAAGTCAGATGCACCGCCAGCTGAATCCGAGGCAGTCAGTACTGAAGAGCGGGCAGATACCCAAGCTGCTGCCAAGCTGCAACTCGATCTGCACGCCACATTGGTAGCAATGCTCGAGGACTTACCTAAGAGGGCGGGAAGCTGGTCCGAGGAGGAACAGGAGCAGTGGCTGGAGGTCTTCACAACCAACCTGAGATATTTTCACCCCGCAAGAGATGAGGAGTGATGCGTAAGCCGTGTCAGATCCTCTTGGAATGAAACTAGGGCCTGTGTGTGACAGCACACAAGCCCTAGTAGCTATCTCCCCGTAGCTCAGTTGGACAGAGCACTACCTTGCCATGGTGGGGGGCGTGGGTTCGAGTCCCACCGGGGAGACCCTAACCCTTACTATCCAAACGACGCCACGGGTAGCCTATGTATAGGATACCTGCCGCATGCGGCAACGTCAATACCTCAATCCTCGCTCATGCTCGCGGAGTCCTGTCTTGGCATACTAGCCCTAGCGCCGCCAATCCAAGGTCAGGTGGAACGATGGCTGACAACAAGCTCTACTATGGGGACAACCTTGCTATTCTGCGCGAGTACGTCCCGGACGAGTCCGTTGACCTGATCTACCTCGATCCGCCCTTCAATTCCAACCGCAACTACAACATCATCTTCAAGGACGAGTCGGGGCAGTCGAGCGACGCGCAGATCGTGGCGTTCGAGGACACGTGGCATTGGGGACCGTCCGCCGAGAGCGCCTACGGTTATCTCACGAATACCGCGCAGCACGGCGGGCGGGTGGCGGATAACGTCAGCACCGTGCTGGACGCGCTGGTCTCCGGGTTGGGCAAGAACCAGATGACCGCGTATTTGGTCGAGATGAGCGTGCGCCTGATCGAGCTACACCGCGTCCTCAAACCGACCGGCAGCCTGTATCTGCACTGCGATCCGAGCGCCAGCCACTACCTCAAGATATTGATGGATACGATTCTGGGGCCGGAGAACTTCCGTAGCGAGATCATCTGGAAGCGGACGAGTGCCCATTCCGGCTCCAAACGCTGGGGGCCGGTCCACGATACTATCCTGTTCTACACGAAAACGAATCGCTTCGTGTGGAACACCGTGCTCCTGGATTATTCGGAGGAGTATATCCAACGGTTCTACCGCTACTCGGACGAGAAAGGACGCTTCCGCGTCGGCGATCTGACCGGTGCCGGCACCCGGAGCGGCGAATCCGGGCAACCGTGGCGGGGAGTCAATCCGACGGCCGTCGGAAGACATTGGGCTACTCCGAACAAAGCGCTGGCAGCATTGTTCGGGAAAGCGGCTGCCGACTGGACCGTCCGACGGAAGCTCGACGCGCTCGACGAGGCCGGACTGATCTACTGGCCGGCGAGGGGAAGAGTTCCCGGCTTCAAACGGTACTACGACGACACCGCCGGTGTGCCGATTATTGACGTAGTGACCGACATCAACCCACTCTCGGCGCAATCCGCCGAACGGCTCGGCTACCCCACCCAGAAGCCCGAGGCTCTACTGGAGCGGATCATCGAAGCCAGCAGCAACGCCGGGGATACCGTGCTCGATCCCTTCTGTGGCTGTGGCACGGCGCTGGTCGCGGCGCAGAAGCTCGGGCGGCGGTGGATCGGGATTGATATTGCCTATCTGGCCATCCCTGTCATCCGGACCCGGCTGCGGGATACGTTCGAGGACGACGTTGACTTCGAGATCATCAATCGTCCGACGGAGGTCGCCGGGGCACGGCAGATGGTGACGACGCCGAAAGGGCGCGCAGACTTCCAATGGTGGGCGATAGACTTAATCGGGGCCACGCCGGTCGGTGGGGTCAAGAAAATGGGCGCCGACCGCGGGATTGACGGCAAGATCACCTTTACGGAAGCCAACGGTCGCCTGCAAACGGTCTTGGTTAGTGTCAAGAGCGGCCACGTGAACCCCGGCATGGTACGCGATCTGCGGGGTACCGTAGAGCGCGAGCAGGCGGCCATTGGCGTGTTCCTGACGTTGGAGGAGCCGACGGCCGGGATGCGCCAAGAAGCGGTCAATGCGGGCCTCTACCACTCCGAGCTGTGGAATCGTGACTACCCGCATATCCAGATCATCGCGATTCGGGAGATTCTGGACGAGGGGAAGCAGCCCGACTTGCCCGCTTTCCGGCTGCCAACGTACCAGCAAGCGCCGCGCGCCAAGCCAACCGCCGAGATGGAGCGGCTCCACTGAGCCGGGGTGGACCTAACCCCCGGCCCCTTCCCTGAAGGGAAGGGGAGTTCGCGCGGCAACCGGCAGTTCCTTCCCTTCAGAGGGAGGTGTGCAGTCAGATATGCTGAAGCACACGAAAATCCATCCTTGTCAACCCACTACCTGTGCGGCGGGAGAGGAGCGTGTGGCATGAGTCGACCCACGGCGCTGTTGGTCATGGGCGGCGATCCGATCCACGATACGCCGGAGCACTACGAGCTGCTGGCGGGGTTGCTGGCCGGACCGGCCGGCCTGAACCTGCACGTCACCGATGAGTTGGGACCGCTCACCCGGTTGACGCGGAGCGACTATGACCTCATCGCCATGTATCGTGCCGACCGGGAGCCGGCGGCGGCGCCATTCGCAGCATTGTGGGAGGCGGTGCGGGCCGGCACGCCGTATCTCGGCCTGCACGGCGCTGCGTTCACGGTCCAGCAGGTGCCGGGCGGAGCGGAGGCTATCGGCGCGAGATACGAGGAGCCGCATCTCCGGCAGCAGCCCTTGAGCGTGCGGATTGCGGATAGCGGGCACCCGATTACGGCTGGCGTGGAGTCCTTCACTATCGAGGACGAGCCGTACCGCCTGACGCCGCTCGTGCCCTCTGCCGTGCGGGTGCTCGCGTCGTACTCCGACTGCGCGCTCAACCGTCGGACTCGCCACGGGGTGAGCGCCGCGCGGGGTGACTGGCCGGTGCTGTACACCAGGCGGCTCGGCGCCGGGTGGATACACACGAACGTCCTCGGACACGACCGGCAAGCGTTGACGCACCCGGCCTACCGCCGGCTCGTCGTGCAGGCGGTGGCCTGGCTGTTGGCTACCGCTGGCGGGTGAGCGCCGCGGTCCAGGGCTGGCCGAGAGAGGGCAAGATCCGCTGCTAGAATTGACGTCACCGGCCACCGATCGCAAAGGACACCTGAGCGCAAGTCGCCAGTTGGCGCTTAGGTTACAGGGGGGGCGAAATGCCGGACCTCCGCTACCTCCGCATTATCTTTCACCAACTGAATTCGGCACTGATGGGCATAGACCCAGGTGCAGAAGGCGACTCTTTTGCGGATGGCCACGTGTTTGACATCTTCCCCCGCACGGGAGAACCTCCACGATACCGAGGAACTCTCCCAGTCGGCTCCCTTTTGGCTCGAGGATACTGGGTGATGATCCCAGGAGATCAGGAAGGCTCGTTTCGGCAGGCTATGGGAATCCCGGCCAGGGAACTGCGCGATTACGGTGAAATGTCTGCTGAGGGAATTGCGATTGGGCCGCAATCAGCGAGCGATAGCCCATTCGCCCGGAGGATGCGGTGGCATCAGAGTTGGTACCGGGCGCATGTGCTCAAGGTTCCGTATGGTACCGGGCCTTGGCCACGGTCACGAACCCCGTATGGGAACATGCTGACCGAGCAGTCGGCGGAGGCCGGCCTCAACTTCCTAACCCCGGCCATATTTGATTTGGCCAAGCGGCGGGTTGCCGCCGGTACCGGAACGGTGGAGTCCTTTCGGCTCATGCACAATATGTTGGGGAGCCAGCCGATGTGCTTCAATCTATTCGGTGAGTTGGCCCTCGACCACGAGCTTGCCATCCGGTTGGTTCGCGTTCTTTGGGGAGGGCACATCGCGCGCATTACCGGTGTACACATCGAGTGGGCACCAATGCCGGCCGCTGAGTATTTGCATGACCGCACGGCCTTCGACGCGTTCATTGAGTACGAAACGCAGGACGACCGGGCTGGGTTCATTGGGATCGAGACGAAGTTGAGTGAAACGTTTTCTCCCCGTCGCTATGACCAGCCGGCATACAGGCGTTGGATGACGCTAGACAGTCCTTGGCGTGCCGATGCCAACAGTAAGGTCGCGAAGCGGGAGCGCAACCAACTCTGGCGTGACCATTTGCTCGCGTGGTCGCTGCTGCGGCATCCCGAATCCAAGTATGCGGTAGGCGAGTTGTCGGTTGTGTATCACCCGGAGGATCACCGCTGTCGGGACACGGTCGCCGGATACCGAGCGCTCTTGCGCGACGAGACCACATTCTCATCGTTTGATTTGGCCCAAGTGGTGTCGGCCTGGAAGCCGCTGGCCGGGCAGTGGCTCTCGCAGTTCGAACAGCGTTACTTGGCGTTAGAGAGCAGCAGTTAGCGGTGAAACCGGGTCACCCCGTGCTAGTGCCTCCCTTGCATGGAACGGCGGCCGTGCTGGGGCCGCTGCGATCCGGACCGGCGGCGACTGGCCGCTAAGGACACACCCATGATTATCGAGCTTACACCTGATATTGAGCGCCGGCTGGCTGTGCAGGCCCGTAAGCTGGGCACCACTCCCGAACGGCTTGCCCTCGCCAGCCTGCGGGAGCGTTTCGGGCCAACCGTAACTCAGGACGCGCCGACGGAGGCACCGGGAACGTTAGCGGATTTCCTCCAAGGGCATATCGGTGTCCTCCACAGCAGCGAGCACGTGCCCGGCGGCGCGCACATGTCCAAAGACAGCAGCAAGAAATACGCTGCCGACTTGCTCCGACATACCCCCGCCTCAGGATAAGCCCAGAATGGTGAGATGGGGACAGGTTTTTCGGGAATGAAGATTTTTTCCTGGAACATCGCTCACCGCCGTGAACCCTGGTCGTGGCTGCTCGGCATGGATGCGGATATTGCCCTGTTGCAGGAGGCGGGAGAACCGCCCGCGGCGGTGGCGGGGCGCATCGAAACGGACGGTGCGCCTTGGCTGACGGCCGGAGCAGACGTGTACCGGCCACGGCGCTGGCGAACCGCAGTGGTCAAACTGTCGGAGCGCGTCAACGTAGAGTGGATCGAGGCGAAAGCTCTCGTAGCGGCCAGGCCTGGCGACCTCGCGGTCAGCCGCCCGGGCACACTGGCCGCCGCGACCGTGACGGCGCCCGGCAGCGAGCCTCTGGTGGTTGTCTCCATGTATGCACCCTGGGAGTCGCCGCACGCCACCACCGGTAGCGGTTGGATTATCTCGGACGCCTCGGCCCACCGCGCGGTGTCTGATCTATCCACCCTCATCGGCAGTGAGCGTAATCACCGCATTCTGGCCGCCGGAGACCTCAATATCCTCCACGGGCACGGAGAGGGCGGCAATGCCTACTGGGCCGGCCGGTACGGCACGGTGTTCACGCGGATGGCTGCACTTGGGGTGCCGTTCGTAGGGCCACAAGCGCCGCACGGACGACAGGCAGATCCATGGCCGGACGAGCTACCGCCCGACAGCCGGAACGTCCCCACGTTTCACTCCTCCTATCAGACGCCGGCCACGGCGACGCGCCAGTTGGACTATGTGTTTGCCTCCGAGAGCATGGCCGATGCGGTGCATGTCCGCGCGCTCAACGAGGTCGAGCAGTGGGGTCCCAGCGATCACTGCCGGCTAGAGATTGACCTGCCGTAGCTGCACGCTAATGCTCACCGCGCTCAACGGCGGTAGGGTGCGAGTGGCCGGGGCTTACTCAGGAGGGGCTATGTCCGTGGGGAGCATGAAGAGGCCGTCGTCGTCGGGGAGGAAATCCGCGACCTTGATGACGGCGTTGGTGTTGAGCGGGCCGTAGATATGCGGAAACGCTTCCTGCGAACCCGGCGGTGCCTCGTACTTGATCTCGGCACCGACCGCCTGGGGATCAATGTACAACAGAACCAGATCGCGCTGTCCCCGGAAGAGCGCGTTGGCCACTTGGAGCAACTGGTGCGGTCTGGAGCTATGGATAAAGCCCTGGGTGGCGAGGCTCTCGGCCCGGTACGCGCCCTCGGCCTGTCCACGCAGCCACTGCGCCTGGTAGGCAATGTGCAGGATTACGTTCACGGACGGAGTATAGCCGGCGGCCGAGGCCAGCCAGGATTTAACCAACTCTTTACGCTACGTTGACAGCGCCGTTGCGCGATGCGTAGCAGCCATCCAATCCACAGACCGAGCATGAAATCGGCGATGTCTCGGCTCGGCCAATCGCTGCACTTGACCCCACGGCCGATGTCTCTGCAGCGGCCATACTCAACGACCTGGTAGACGAGATAGCCCACGAACGCGAGCACCGAGGCTAGGGTCGTTGGGAGCGCAAGGCCGACGACCAGCCCTTGCGCTACGTGTGCCGTATACGAATGCCAATACTTCCTCCAGTCTCTCGGTTCACGTCTCATCGGTATCTCCCTATCGGCGAACGCCAGTCGTGGCGGCTCCATTACCCCAAGTTGCGATCCGCCGTCCGGTGACAACGGTCAGCCTGCCCCTGCCAGCCGGTTGATGCGTTCTCCGTCGCACGCCACGGTCCGTTATGATTTTCAGGGGTAGGTTGGTCATGGTGAGCTTCGTGACACGGCATCGGAGCGATCAACTCCCCGCAGCTCGCCGGCTGGCGGCATGGCTGGCTGCAGTGTTCGCGGCGCTCCTGCTGGTCTGGCTCAACGCTGCGGTTGCCACGGCCCAGTCCCGCGAGGAAGCACTCGCGGACTACCAGGTCGTCAACGGCCACTACTTCACGCAGGCTGGCGGGGACCCCGACGGCGACGCGGGCTTCCGCATCACGGACGAGAACGGCGTCAACTTCGCCAGCGAGTTCGAGCGGCTCGGCGGGGTGGAGGCGCTCGGCTATCCGATCTCGCGCCGGTTCGAGTGGGACGGCTTTACCACCCAAGCGACGCAGCAGGCCGTGCTGCAATGGCAGCCACAGGCCAACCGTGCCGCACTGATCAATCTGCTCGATGCCTTTGCCGACGCCGGCCTGGACTCCTGGCTGGAGCAGCAGGCGCAGGTTCCTCCCCGGCACGTGCCCCACGATGAGGCCGGGCTGATCTTCGAGGAGGTTGTCGCCGCGCGGCTGTCCTACCTCGACGGGTACCCGGCCTTGCGGCGGGCGTACTTCGCCGCGCCCGACCACCTGGAACGCTACGGTCTCCCGACCGCCCCTATTGCCGAATTTGGAGCGGTGCGTGTGCTCCGCACGCAACGAGCCGTGCTCCAGGAGTGGCGGGTGTGGACGGACAGCGCGCGTCCCGGAGAGGTGATGGTGCTCGACGCGGGCACCCTCGCCGTCGAGGCCGGCCTCATCCCGGCCGAGGCGACGGTGGCGCTGCCGGCGAGCCGGACGTTGGCAAGGCTGCCCAGCAGCCCGCCGGTGCGCGTCGAGGATACGCTCCTGGCGACGCTGCGCGGGGTGGTCGAACGCGCCCGCAGCGCGGTGGTAAAGCTGACTGACGGCCGGACGGGCGCCGGCTCGGGGGTGTTATACGACCCTTCCGGGTTGATCTACACCAACTACCATGTGGTCTACCCCTTGGTGCGGTCCCGGTTCCAACTACACGCCGAACTGGCGGACGGGCGGACCTTCCCGGTCCGGGTGCTGGCTGGCGACGACTGGACCGACATCGCCGTACTGAAGATCGAGGGTGACAATCTCCCGACCATTCCCATCGGTGATTCGCGGTCGGTGCAGCCTGACGACTGGGTTGTGGCGGTTGGCTATACCCCGTTATTGCCGGGGCTCCCTAGCGCGAAGGTTGGCCAGGTGGCCTCGATGGCGGGCAGCATCCAGATTCGGGATAACTATCCCCAGACCGGCATGATCGAGGCCGATCTGTTTCTCTCTCCGGGCGACAGCGGCGGGCCGCTCGTCAACCTGCGCGGCGAGCTGATCGGTCTGAATGCAGCGATCCGGGTGACGCGCCGGGGGCGGTCGTTGACCAGCTTTTCGATCCCGTTGGCGCGTGTGCAGCAGATCGCCGCGCAGCTGCTCTCGCCGGAGGGGCTCCCGCGGCCGCAGATTGGCGTCGAGATCCGCAATATGAGTCGCGGATTAGCGGCAGAGACCGGACACGGGATCAGCTATGGTGTTTACGTCCGCTCCGTGCTGCCGAACTCACCCGCGCAAGCTGCTGGGCTGCAAGCGGGCAGTGTGATCATCTCGATGGCAGGTCAACGGGTAGACAATCTCCGCGTCCTCCGCCAGTTGATAATGCGGTATGGGGTGGGTGATGAGGTCGAGATCGTGGTGGCGCTCCCCACGGGTGAGCAGCAGTCTTTGACGGTCCGGCTCGGCCCGCGCGCGGCGCTGACCTAGCCGCCCGCCATCGTCCCCCGGCCCCCCTCTCCATCGCCGAGCGATAGAGAGGGGGAGTGTGGTGGAGGCCGGTTGGCCTTCCGCCGAGCAACCTACCCCGATCAGCAGGGAGCATTCCGTTTGATGAACGCTACGATCTCATCGAATGAGGGCTTGTAGCCGTCGAGGGTATCTACGTGCAGCGTGGGCACCGCCAACTCCAGCGGCTCCGACTGGCGCCAGTCTATGCGTAGTGCGCCGGAGCGCACACGCGCGATACGCTCACCGTCGAAATGGGCCGGATGGCGCTCGCCGCGCTCGAACCGGGCCACATAGCGTCGGACGTTCTCCTCCGGCGGGACGACACAGTGGATCATCACAGCCTGACACGCAGCGAGCAAGGGGCGCAGTTGCTCCTCGGCCTGACCGCGCCGGTACGCTTGATCCAGCACCATCCCTACCTTCGCCCGGAGCAACTCGTCGGCGAGGGAGTAGAACACCCCCACCGCGGCGCGAGTGAGCGCTTCGCTTTGCGCGAGGTCGGCCACCTCAAGATGGTCCGCGAGCACCTCTTTCAGGCCGTCACGCTCCAAGAGGGGCAGTCGCAGCGCGTTCGCTAGGCGCCGCGCTAATGTTGTCTTCCCGCTGGCCGGCGCACCGTTCACGATGACCAATAGCGGCAAAGTCTGTCCGTCCGGTGGTTGTGTTGGGGATGAATCTGGCATCACAAGCATTCTCCCTAGTGGTTCCAACGACTAGCGCGGTTGTCTCACTACAGCACCTCTCAACCGCCGGTCCGCCTCACCCCGGCCCTATCCTCGTGTGGAGCGGGAGCAGCGGGCAGCGCCTGACCCGGCGTGCGAGCAACCGGACCGGCGCAATCTCGTTGTCAACGTTGAACGGGCCGGGTGGCCGTGCAGGGTGTGAGCGCAGACGACGGCGTGAGCAGCCGTTCCCTGCCAGCGAACGCCACCACATGGGCCGAGACCGAAGCTCAACAGGAGCACCGCGATGACAGGACAGCCGCACTTCGCCCCGGTACTGTTCACTTTCTTGCGCGAACTGCGCGAAAACAACAACCGGGAGTGGTTCCAGGCCAATAAAGGGCGCTACGAGGCAGATGTGCGCGACCCGCTGCTGCGGTTCATCGCCGACTTTGCGCTGCCGCTGCACGAGTTGAGCGTACACTTTGTCGCCGATCCCCGCCCCGTCGGTGGGTCGCTCTTTCGGATTTACCGCGACGTGCGGTTCTCGAAGGACAAAAGCCCGTACAAGACGCAGGCAGCGGCACACTTCCGTCACGAGCGCGGCAAAGACGTACACGCGCCCGGCTTCTACCTGCACCTGGAGCCGGACGATGTGTTTGCCGGGGCCGGCATCTGGCACCCCGATATGAAGTCGTTGACGAGAATTCGGGACGCCATCGTGGCCAATCCGGCCGGCTGGCAGCGGCTCACGTCCGATGACGAGTTTCAGCGGCGCTGGCAGCTAGGAGGAGACTCGCTCAAGCGTGCGCCCAAGGGCTTCGATCCCAACCACCCGCTGATTGAGGACCTGCGGCGCAAGGATTTCGTGACGGTGACTTCATTCACCGAGGCGGCTGCCTGCGCTCCCGACTTCATGGACCAGTTGGCGCAGGCATACCGCACCGCTGCCCCGGTGGTCGAGTTCTTGACCACCGCGCTGGGCCTACCCTACTAGCGGCACGGCCCAAATCCACGCCAAGAAAAGAGCGGCCCCTCCGGGTAGTCGGAGGGGCCGCCAGTTATAGGCGCGCGTGCGCGGCTTAGATGTCGGAGTAGAGGTGGAACTCGTAGGGGTGGGGGCGCAGGTTGATCGCATCCACCTCTGCCTCGCGCTTGTAGGCGATCCAGGTGTCAATCACGTCCTGGGTGAAGACGCCACCGCGCAGCAAGAAGTCCTGGTCTTCCTCCAGCGCACCCAGGGCCTCTTCCAGGCTCCCGGGTGTGGACCTGATCTTGGCCGCCTCTTCCGGATCCAAATCGTAGATGTCAACTTCCATCGGCTCGCCGGGATCAATCTTGTTGATGACCCCGTCCAGCCCGGCCATGAGCATGGCGGCAAAGGCGAGGTAGGGATTGCAGGCCGGATCGGGGCAGCGGAACTCGACGCGCTTGGCCGCCGGGCTTTCGGAAAGGACCGGGATGCGGGCGCACGCCGAGCGGTTGCGCGCAGAGTAGACGAGGTTCACCGGCGCTTCGTAGCCGGGCACCAGCCGGCGGTAGGAATTCGTCGTCGGAGCGGCGAACGCCAAGATGGCCGGCGCGTGCTTCAGCAGCCCGCCGATGTAGTGGCGGCACATCTCGCTGGTCAGCGCGTAGCCGCTCTTGTCGAAGAACTGGTTGACCCCATCCATCCAGAGCGACTGGTGGACGTGCATGCCGGAACCGTTGTCCTCGAACAGCGGCTTGGGCATGAAGGTCACGGTGTAGCCGTTCTGATAGGCGACGTTCTTGATGACGTACTTGTAGAGCATCACCTGGTCGGCCATGTGGACCAGGGTCTTGAAGCGCATGTCAATCTCGGCCTGGCCGGCCGTGGCGACCTCGTGGTGCTGCACCTCGATCTCAATGCCAGCCTCGATGAGCTTCAGCACCATATCGGTGCGGAGGTCCTGGAGCTTGTCCATCGGTGGCACCGGGAAGTAGCCGCCCTTGTAACGGGGGCGGTAGGCGAGGTTGGGGGAGCTGTCCCCGCCGGGGGAGCTGTGCATCCCGTCCGCGCCGCTATTCCAGATCCCCTCTTCCGAGTCGATGTAGTAGAACCCACTGTTGGCGGTCTGGCCAAAGCGCAGGGACTTGAAGATGAAGAACTCCGCCTCCGGCCCCCAGTAGCTCGTGTCGGCCAGTCCGGTGGTCAGGAGATACTGCTCCGCCTTTTGGGCCACGTAGCGGGGATCGCGCGAGTACAACTCCTTGGTAATCGGGTCCACGATGTTGCAGACCAGGCTCAAGGTCGGCGCCTTGTAGACCGGGTCCACAATGGCGGTCGCCGGGTCTGGTATGAGCAGCATGTCGCTCTCGTGAATCTGCTGGAAGCCGCGGATGGAGGAGCCGTCGAACCCGGCGCCGTCCACAAACAAGTCTTCCGTCAACTCACTGATCGGCATCGAAAAGTGCTGCCAGAGGCCCGGTAGATCAATGAACTTCAGATCCACCATGGCCAGACCCTTTTCTTGCGACCACGCAATGAGGTCCTTGGGGTCCGCAGAGGGTGCTACGTTACCGTTTCCTTGGGCATCAGCCATGTGTTACTCCTTCCGTACTCCGTGGATCAGCCGGCAGCCGCTCGCCGTCCCCCGACGACGGGCGGCACAGGGTAATGCTGCCGAGCGGCGGCCGGATCGGGCTACGTACAGGCCGCCTAGTGTGCCGCGCCTGGCGCTTGTGCATAATGCACAAGTGGGCGACACGCTGCCACCTGCTACCATCCCCTACTATGGCTCGCCCAGTCTACCATGTCCTGAGCACCTTGCCGGTGGCCTGGTGGGCCGGTCGTCGCTGGGGACCGCTCGCCGCGTTCGCCGCGCTGGTCGGTGGAGTGGGGATTGATATTGACCATCTCCTCGACTACGCCCTCGTCCGCCGCACCCGCCAAGCCAACCGGTTGGTCGTGCCGTTGCACGGGTGGGAGTACCCGCTCGCGCTGCTAGGCTTGCTGGCCTCCGGTGCCGTCGCGCGCTGGCCGCAGCCGGCAATGGCTGGTGCGCCAGCACGTCGGGTACCCTGGCCACCATGGGAGATACTGGTGGTGGTGCTCACAGTGGCTTGGACCATGCATCTGGCGGTGGATTCCGCCACGAATGGGCCGCGGGAAGCGAAGTTCTATTCCCTGCTCTACCGTATGCGCTGGGCCTTCAAGGTGCGTCACCGCGGCTGGCACGAGGAGTTCGATCTGCACGGCTGGGCGGAGCAAGAGCACCAGCCCTGGTGGCAGTACCTCTACTGAGACAGGTGTCCCCACCGCCGGTTGATATACTTGTAGGAGTGTCGGGGGTGCGAGACTACTTCCTATCCCCGTGAGCGCCGGCTCCCTGTGCTCCGGGAGCCGCGCCGAGTGAATGCTCACCATGCGGAACCGTAGCCTATTGCTGACTCTGGCTCTGGTGCTGGTCATTGCCGCCTTTGCGGGGTGGGTGGCGTGGCCGGGTAATCCGGGGATCAGCCTCCGGTTGGGCACAACAGTCATCGAGCGTGACGTGCGCGTGGTGCAGGGACTCGACCTGCAAGGCGGTATTCAGGTGCTGCTGGAGGCCGATCCGCCCGAGGGCCAGGCGGTGACGCCGGAGGCCATGGAAGCGGCAAAAGCGATCATTGACCAGCGCGTCAACGCCCTCGGTGTGGCCGAGCCGGTCATTCAGCTCCAGGGCGAGCGGCGGATCGTGGTGGAGCTGCCGGGCCTCGAAGACGAAGCGGCGGCCATCCAGCTGTTCGGCGAGACGGGACTGCTGGAGTTCATTGACGTTGGCGATACACCGCCGGCCGCGGGCACTCGGCTCGCCGAGGGGCAATACCCCACCATCTTGACGGGAAGAAACCTCCGGTCGTCGGAGGTCGGCTTTGACGAGTTCCGGCGCCCGCAGATCAACTTCCAGTGGGACTCGGAAGGAGCGGGCATTTTCTCCGCGCATACCAAGGACAACATCGGCCGGTTTCTGGCCATCACGATGGATAAGGTGGTGCTCTCTACGCCGGTCATCAACGATCAGATTTCCGACAGTGGCCGGATCACTGGCCAGTTTTCCTTGGAAGAGGCCCGCCGCATCGTGATCCAATTGAAGTACGGTGCCCTGCCGATACCGATGAAGATTGTGCAGCAGCGCAGCGTGGGCGCCATCTTGGGCCAGGACTCGGTGGAGAAGAGCATCGTCGCCGGCTCGGTCGGGTTGGCACTGGTGGCAGCGTTCATGTTGATCTACTATCGCTTGCCGGGCCTCTTGGCCGTGGCGGCGCTGGCCATGTATGCGGTGGTGGTATTCGCGCTGTTCAAGCTGATTCCCGTCGTGCTGACGTTGGCCGGGATTGCCGGCTTTGTGCTTTCTATCGGCATGGCGGTTGACGCCAATATCCTGATTTTCGAGCGGCTCAAGGAGGAGCTACGAGCCGGCCACTCACTACGCACGGCGCTGGAGGCCGGCTTCGCGCGGGCGTGGACCTCCATCCGTGACTCCAACCTGGCCACGCTTATCACCTGCGCCATTCTCTTCTGGTTCGGGACCGGCATCATCAAGGGCTTTGCCTTGACGCTGGCCATCGGAGTGCTGGTCAGCATGTTCACCGCGATCACGGCCACCCGGACGCTTTTGCGCCTCCTGGTGCGGGTACGCGGGGACTGGCCAGCCTGGGCCTTCGGGATCAGTACACCTGTGGGGCAGGCGAACGAGCGTCCGCCGGTTCCGGCCGAGATGCCTTCCTCAGGGACCGATGCCTAGGATATTGAGCACGAGCGATGTTTGACTTCATGGGCCGGCGGAACTGGTTTTTCCTGCTCTCGGCGGTGATTATCGGCGCCGGCCTGATGGTGCTCGCCATATTCGGCCTCCGGCTCGGCATTGACTTCACCGGCGGCTCCATGCTGGAGGTGCGCTTGAGTGAGCAAGCGCAGCCGGCGGAGATTAAGGCCGTCTACGCTGCGGCCGGGTATCCGGAAGCGCGCGTGCAGACCACCGGGGACGCCACCTTCATTGTCCGCACCCGCGACATAGCCTCGGCGGAGAAGGAAGCGATCAAGGCGGCGCTGGGAGGGCGGTTCGGTGAAGTTACCGAGCTACGTTTCGAGGTCGTCGGGCCGGTGGTCGGCGGCGAGTTGACAAGCAAGGCGGTGATCGCCGTCGCCGCCGCGTGCGTGATGATCTTGCTCTATCTGTGGTGGGCCTTTCGGCAAGTGGACCAAGCCTACCGGTACGGAACGTGTGCGATCATCGCACTGGCCCACGACGTGCTGGTGGTCCTGGGGGTGTGGGCCATCCTGGGCCGGGTCCTGGGCTTCGAGTTGGACGCTCTGTTCGTCACCGCCATCCTGACGGTGGTGGGCTACTCGGTTCACGATACGATTGTGGTGTTCGACCGCATCCGCGAGAACTTCGGTCGGTTCCCCGGCGAGTCGTTCGAGCGCGTGGTGAACTTCAGCGTCAACCAGACCCTTGACCGGTCACTCAACACCTCGCTGACCGTGATCTTCACGCTGGCAGCGCTGCTGCTGCTCGGCGGCGTGACCATCCGCGAGTTCGTGCTCGTGCTGCTGATTGGTACTGCGACCGGCACCTACTCCTCGGTATTCACCGCCAGCACGACGCTCGTGATCTGGGAAAACGGCCAACTGGCTCGCCTCTTCCGCCGCCTCACGTTCCGCTCCGCCGCCGCCCAAGAAGCCGGCATCTGACTGCCGGCGGCATGGCCCCCACCCTCACCCTCCCCCGTCGCCACGGGGGAGGGAACCGGCCCGTTCCCCCGCCGCAACTGCTCGTGCCGCCGTCCCCCCGCCGCGGCGGGGGGGGCCATAGGGGGCTACATCCCACTACCCGATTAAGTTGGCCACCTTCATCCTGGGAAGGGGCCGGGGGTTAGGTCCAGGCCCTAGCGCGGGACAGCGGCGTGGGCGGGGAAGCCGTGCTGGTCGCGGTGGTATTGGGAGTCGAAGAAGTTCGTGCTCTTGAACCACTCGTGCCGGCCATCGGTCGCCTCGCGGCGCACCCGCTCGCGTAAGGCGGCCTGCTCGGTCGTGGTCATTGGTACAAAGTTTCGCGCGATGGCGAGGTCTTGGGCGAGGTTGTCGAGGGTCTGCATGCCGCAGACTAGCGTGGTGATGGGCTGGGAGAGCGCATAGCGGCGGCACTCCTCAGGCGAGAGGCCGGCGGCGGTGATGAACTGCCCGTCCCCGCCCAGCGATTTCATGCCCAAACTGGCGATGCCCCGACGGTTCAGCTCCGGCAGCACCTCGCGCTGGAAACTGCGATAGAGGCTATCGAAGACGTTGATCGGGAGTTGGCAGGAATCCCAGGGATAGTCAATGTCGAGCATTGCCCGGAGGATGTGCGGGCTTTTGTGGCCCGTGAAGCCGAGGTAGCGCGTCTTGCCTGTCTCCTGGGCGATCAGCCCCGCTTCCAGGGCGCCGCCGGACGCGGACAGCCAGTCCGGGTCGTTGTCGTAGTTGCACTCGTGGAACTGCCAGAGGTCCACGTGGTCGGTACGGAGGCGTTGCAGGCTCTCCTCCAGCTGCGCCAAGGCCGTGCGGCGGTCGCGGGCGCAGACCTTGGTCATCAGGAAGACGCCATCGCGCCGACCGGCGAGGGCTTTGCCGAAGCGGCGCTCGCTGGCGCCGTCGCCGTAGTCCCAGGCGGTATCGAGAAAGGTGATTCCCTCGTCAATCGCCGTCCGGATGAGGTACACGGCGTCGGCCTCGCTGACCGACGGGCGCACCAGATGGCCGCCGCCCACGCCGATCATGCTGACCGGCTCGCGGTGGCGGCCGAACGGGCGGGTGGCGATGCCCTTTGTTGTCGAATCCACAAATGGCCTCCTTTCCAGCCCCCACCCTAACCCTCCCCCGGAGCAAGCTCCAGGGGAGGGAACACACCCGTCCCCCCGCCGCAGCGGGGGGGCCATAGGGGGGCGATCAGGTGCGGCGCGCCGGCACCGGACGTTGTAGCTCGACGGCATCGCTGCCGGATACTGACGTGACCCGCGAGGCGGCCGTCTCCGTCTCGACTTGCGCCGGTCGCGGCACCACGCGCCAGAAGCGTTGCACCATCTCCGGCCAGCGGGTCAGCACTTCTGCGGCCCGGCGGCTCTCCGTTCGCTGGTAGTGGCGCGAGATGAGGGTGCGTAGCGCCGCTTCGTCGTCTTCGGATTCCACGCGCTCCAGGTCTACCATCTCGCGGTTGACTTGGGAGGGAAAGCGGCCCGTCTCGTCGAGCACGTAGGCGACGCCGTGCGACATGCCGGCGGCGAAATTGCGCCCGGTTTTGCCGAGCACCACGACCATGCCGCCGGTCATGTACTCGCAGCAGTGGTCACCGACACCCTCGACGACGGCCGACGCGCCGCTGTTCCGCACGGCGAAGCGCTCCCCGGCGCGGCCGGCGACGAATAGCGCGCCGCTCGTAGCGCCATAGAGGACCGTGTTGCCGACGATGGTGTTCTCACCGGCCGCGAAGCCGGCCTGCTCCGCCGGGCGAATGACGATCTCGCCACCGCCCATGCCCTTGCCGACGTAATCGTTGGCTTCCCCGGCGAGGGAGAGCTGCACGCCGGGCGCGAGAAACGCGCCGAAACTCTGTCCGGCGGTGCCGTTGAAGTGGAGCCGCATCGTCCCCGGCGGGAGTCCGATGTCGCCGTAGCGGGCAGCGACGGCACCGCTGAGGCGCGCACCCACGGTGCGGTGATGGTTGCGGATCGGGTAGTGGCCCTCGAACGGCTGCCCGGTTTCGATAGCCGATTTCGCATCGCTCAGCAGGCGGTCGTCCAAGGGCGTGTCGCCGCGGTCGTTCCGCTCCTGGAGACAGCGCCGCGGGCGCGTGCCTTCGGGATCGAGCTGTTGCATGACTTCACTGAGGTCGAGCATGAGCGCCTGCGTGGCATCGGTCAGGCGGCGCTGGCGCAGGAGGTCAGTGCGGCCGACGATCTCTGCCACCGAGCGGTAGCCGAGCGAGGCCAGGATTTCGCGCACTTCCGTAGCGACGAGCGTGAAGTAGTTGACGACCATTTCCGGCGTGCCGCGGAACTTGGCACGCAGGTCCTCGCGCTGGGTGGCGACTCCGGTGGGGCACGTATTCAGGTGGCATTGTCGCGCCATGTCGCAGCCAATCGCCACCAGGGCAGCGGTGCCAAAGCCGTATTCCTCGGCACCGAGCAGGGCAGCTACGATCAGGTCGCGCCCAGTCTTTAGGCCGCCGTCGGTCCGCACGCGGATACGTCCCCGCAGGTCGTTCATCACGAGCACCTGCTGGGTTTCGGACAGGCCGATCTCCCAGGGTACGCCGGCGTTCTTGATGGAGCTGAGGGGTGAGGCACCCGTCCCGCCGTCGTGGCCACTGATGAGGACATAGTCGGCGTAGGCTTTCGCGACGCCCGCCGCAATCGTGCCGACGCCCGTTTCGGCAACGAGCTTGACGCCGACCCGCGCCCGCGGATTGGCAATCTTCAAGTCGTAGATGAGCTGTGCCAGGTCCTCGATGGAATAGATATCGTGGTGGGGCGGCGGTGAGAAGAGCGGGATGCCGGGGATGGCGTGCCGCAGGCGGGCAATGAGCCTGGTCACCTTATGGGCGGGAATCTGTCCGCCCTCGCCCGGCTTGGAGCCTTGCGCCATCTTGATCTCTAGCTCTTCGGCGAGCGACAGGTATTGCGGCGTCACGCCGAAGCGTGCCGAGGCGACCTGCTTGATCTTGCTGTTGGCCCAGTCGCCGTTGGGGAACGGCTGCCACCAGTCCGGGTCCTCACCGCCCTCGCCGGTGTTGGAGCGGGTGCCGAGACGGTTCATGGCGACCGCCAGCGTGCGGTGGGCTTCGGGAGAGAGCGAGCCGAGCGACATCGCCGTGCTGTTGAACCGCTTGATGATGGCGCTGACCGGCTCGACCTGATCCACTGGGATCGCCGAACGGTCGGAGCGGAACTCCAACAGGTCACGCAGCGCCGCCGGCGGGCGGGCGTAGACAAGCTCGGTGTAGCGGCGGTAGTCTTCGGGATCGCCGGTCGTGGCGGCCTGCTGCATCTGCTGGACGACGAGGCGGTTGTAGCCGTGGTACTCGCCATCGCGGCGGAAGCGGACAAAGCCGCGGTTGGGCAGCCGCCACCGCGCGCGCTCGTTCAGCGGCTTGGCTGGCGCCGCGCTCGGTGGCGGCCAGGCCTCGGCGTGACGCCGCAGCACCACGTCCGCAATCTCGGCCAGGCCAATGCCGCCGATCGGCGACGGTGTGCCCGTAAAGCACTCATCGGTCAGATCCTGGGAAACGCCGACGGCCTCGAAAATCTGGGCACCGCGGTAGCTACTGAGCGTCGAAATGCCCATCTTGGACATGATCTTGAGCAGACCTTGGTCCACGGCCTTGCGGAAGTGCTCCAGCAGCTCGGCAGGGATGGCCTCCGTGTAGCGCCGGTCGCGGACCAGCCGGCGTACCGACGCGAGCGCCAGATAGGGATAGATGGCCGCGGCGCCGTAGCCGAGGAGGCAGGCATAGTGGTGGATGTCCCAGGCATCGCCCGTTTCCACCACTAGGTCGCACCGCATCCGCAGCTCTTCGCGGATAAGGTGATGGTGGACCGCGCCCAAAGCGAGTAGTCCGGGGATCGGCGCGTGGGTCTCGTCTACCGCCTTGTCGCTCAGGATGAGTAGCTCGACGCCGTCCTCGACCGCCGCCACTGCCGCGGCGCGCAGCCGATCAAGCGCCGCCGACAAGCCGGCGGCTCCTTCCGCCAGCGGGAAGACGGTCGAGAGCACCCGCGACGACATGTACCCGGAACGCAGACGCGCCGCCTCGTGATCGAGGAGGATCGGGCTGTCGAGATGGACGAGCCGGGCATGGTCCTCGGTCTCGTCAAACAGGTTGCGTCGCCGCCCGACGTAGGTATCAAGGGACATAACCAACGACTCGCGCAGGGAGTCAATGGGCGGGTTGGTGACTTGGGCAAAACGCTGGCGGAAATAGTTATAGAGCGGACGTGACCATTGGGAGAGCACGGCCAGTGGGGTATCGTCGCCCATGGACCAGACCGCGTCCTTGCCGTCGGCGCCCATGGCCTCAATGCAAAACTGCAAGTCCTCCGCGGTGTAGCCGAACGCACGCCACAACTGCGGCAGCGCGTCTTCGGCGACGAGGGCTTGATCGCCCGGCTCGTGTCCGTTGCCCGCCGGGGCCGCACCATCCGCTGGGGCTAACGTGGCGCCGGTAGGGCCGGATAGCTGCTCGCCGTTCGACGCAGCGGTGGTCTCCAACCGCATCACGTTCCGCGCGACCCACTCGCCGTAGGGGCGGTGGCGGGCAACGCGATCCTTGATCTGGTCGTTGCGGAGCAATTCCTGCCGCGCGGTATCTACGGCGATCATCTCGCCGGGACCGAGGCGGCCTTTTTCCACCACCTCGGCGTCGTCCACGGCAATGACGCCGACCTCGGAGGCCATCACGACCAAGCCGTCGCGTAGCACCTGGTAGCGCGCGGGGCGGAGGCCATTGCGGTCAAGCGTGGCCGCTATCGTGGTGCCGTCGGTGAACGCCAGGGCGGCCGGGCCGTCCCACGGCTCCGTCAGCGCGGCGTGGTATTCGTAGAAGGCCCGGCGCGTGGGGTCCATATCGGGCATGTTTTCCCAGGCTTCCGGCACCAACAGCAGCATCGCGTGCAGGAGGTCGCGCCCCGAAAGCTCAATGGCTTCGAGGGCGTTGTCGAGACTGGCGGAGTCGCTGCCACCAGGGACGCAGATCGGCTTGAGCCACTCCACCTGCTCGCGCCAGACCGGCGAGGCCAACTCCGCCTCGCGGGCGGCCATCCAATTGCGGTTGCCTTGCAGCGTGTTGATCTCGCCGTTGTGGCCCAACTGTCGGAACGGCTGCGCCAGGGGCCACGTCGGGAAGGTGTTGGTGCTATACCGCTGGTGGAACAGCGCCAGCGCCGTCTCGAAGGTGGGGTCGTGGAAGTCGAGGTAGAAGTCCCGGAGCTGTGGCGCCACGAACAGCCCTTTGTAGACAATCGTGCGATGAGACATGGAGGGGATGTAGAAGCTGCCGATCCCCTCGTTGGCGACGCGGCGCTCGATCTCCTTGCGGGCGAGATACAGCGTGCGCTCAAACCCGAGGTTCGAGGCGCCGAGGGGGCGGCCGAGCAGAAGCTGCCGAATGTCCGGCTGGGTGGCCGCGGCCTTTTCCCCTAGCACCGCGCTCTGCACCGGCACGGTGCGCCAACCGATCCGGCGGAGGCCGTGGCGCTCGACGACCCGCTCGATGATGCTCCGGCAGCGCGCCCTCACGTCCGATCCATCGTGTGGCAAGAAGACCATCGCCACGCCGATGTCTTCCGGTGGCACATCGCCGTGTCCGAGCCGGGCCGCCTCGCGCGCGAAGAGCCGGCGGGGCACTTGCGTCAGCACACCGGCGCCGTCACCGGTCTTGGCGTCGGCATCCACGGCGCCGCGATGAGTGAGATTGATCACGCTCTCCAGCGCCAGGCCCAGCACGCGATGCGACGGCCGGCCGCTGAGGTCGGCAATGAAGCCGACACCGCACGAGTCATGCTCCGATTGCGGGTCGTACAGCCCGCGCCGGGGCGGCAACCCGGCGTCGAGCACCGGTTGTCTGCGAGACGGTATGCCCGTGGGGCGCCGTTTCTCTTGCGAATCCATCCGTGTGTTCAGCACTCCATCCCAGGTCCACTACCTAGGCGCGAGAGGACGGAAAAGCGGCCCAACACCCCCCTAACTCCCTCGCGGAGCTCCGAGTGTGTGGACCGCATCGTCTCTCGGTATGAACGTAGGACAACCGTTGGGAGGTTGCGAGGGCGATTCGGTACCGCTCCCGGTAGGCCCGTTCCTGCATTCCGGCCCTCATTGGCCGGGGCCCCAACAAGATGCCCTACTCTTGGCACACAGTATAGCCGATTGGCCGCCGCTTTGGGTGCTCTCCGAAAGCGGCGTCTCCCTTCCGGCTCCCCTACGGCTTACCCCCCTGCCCCAGTCAGCCGCTGCGGCAGGAGGAGGTAGGACTGCTAGGCTGCAAACCGTCGGTCGGTGGCAACAATGACCTGATCGCGGACCGGGCCAACGGCAACGATGTCAACGGGCACACCCACAAACTCGGCGATACGGGCGAGGTAGGCACGGGCGGCTGCGGGGAGCCGCTCGAAATGGCGGATGTCCGAGGTTGGCTCCTGCCAACCCGGCAAGTCCTCGTAGACCGGCTCGACCCGCTCCACGACACGGGTGGGCGGGAGCGTGTCGTAGGTCCGGCCGGTCTGCGGATCGCGGTAGGCGGTGCAGATGCGGAGCAGCGGGAACGGGTCGAGTACGTCGAGCTTGGTCACGGCCAGACGGCTATAGCCGTTCAGCAAGGCGCCGTAGCGCACGGCGACGAGGTCCAGCCAGCCGCAGCGGCGCGGGCGCCCGGTCGTGGCGCCAAACTCCCAGCCCTCCTCCGGGCCGCCGCCACGCAGCTCATCGGCCAGCTCGCCGTCCAACTCGGTTGGGAAGGGGCCGGCGCCGACGCAGGTGCTAAACGCCTTGACCACACCGACCACGTCGGTGATGGCCCAAGGAGGAATCCCGGCCCCGGTGGCGCCACCGCTGGCCAGCGGGTTCGAGGAGGTGACCCACGGGTAGATGCCCCAGTCGAGGTCGCGCATCACGCCCAGCTGCCCCTCCAGGACAATGCGGGCCTGGCGCTCTAGCGCCGCGTGGAGGAGCGGCACGGGATCCACAATGCGGTCGGCGAGCCGCTGCGCGAGCACACCGTATTGGGCGGTAATCTGCGCGGCGTCGGGCACCGGCGCACGGTAGACGTGCTCGAACAGCGGCGCGCGCGCGGCAATCGCCTGCGCCAGGCGCTCCCGGAAGTAGGGCGGATCGAGCAGATCACCGACCTGCAACCCGATGCGGCCGACTTTGTCGCTGTAGGCCGGGCCGACGCCGCGATGCGTCGTGCCGATAGCGCGATCACCGCGCGCGGCCTCGTCGAGCTTGTCCAGGTCAATGTGATAGGGCAGCACGAGCTGGGCACGCTCGGAAATCCGCAGGCCGTCCAACGAGATACCGCGCTCGGTTAGCTCGTCCATCTCGCCCAGGAGCGCCTGCGGATCAACGACGGTACCGCTGCCGATGAGGCACGTCACGCCAGGCTGGAAGATGCCGGCCGGGACGAGGTGGAGTTTGAAGACCCCATGGTCGTTGACAATGGTATGGCCGGCATTGTTCCCGCCTTGAAAGCGGATGACAAAGTCGGCCTGTTGGGCAAGGAGATCAACAATACGCCCCTTGCCTTCATCTCCCCATTGGGCACCGACAACCGCCGTGACCGACATATTCACTCCTTCTCCCGAGGCTGGTTCCCCTTTTAGCCCCAGAGAATGTAGCAGTGCCGGCCGCAGACAACAAGCCGGAGTCCACGCCGGTGGGCACTACGAGCGAGCGCACTACGAGGCGCAGTAGCCGAGTGGCTAGGGAGCAGTAGCGAATCCTTGCTGAAGCGCTTGGTCGGCGAGTGCGAAGCCTTGGTCGAGAGCGAGGAACGACAGCAGCCCTAGCGCCACGCCGCGGGCCGGCACCTCCGGCCGCTGGGTGAGGAAGCGACGCTCGAACGGGTTGGTAAGATAGCCCATTTCCAAGATGATCGCCGGGGTATCTTGACTGACCGTGTGGCGATAGCGCCGGCTGTTGAAGGCATAGTAGCCGGTCATGTTGTAGCTCACATTGGGACTGCGAGGCAGTCCCGTGACCGCGCCGTAGTTATTGAGCATGTGTTGTAGTAGGGCCTCGTCCAGCGGATTGCGGTCAATGATCGGAGCGCGCCGCCAGACATCGCGCCAGAGGGCACGGTTTGATGAGGCGGTGGGATTTTCGCGCCGCCAGCGCAGCAGCCAGGAACGGTCCCGCCACTCCGCACGGGCGGCCTTGTATCCGGCCACCTGACTACTCGCGACTCCGTCGGCGTGAAGACTGACAAAGGCATCGGCGAGATACCCGGGGGGTATTGTTGCCGGGAGCAGATCAACGGCGATGCCGAGGGGGGCAAGCAGCGCTCGCACCTGCTCGGCGACCAGGAGATTGACCTCCACCTCGGTCACTCCCGCGGCGTAGGCCCCCGTCTGTCCGCGCAGACGCCGCAACTCGTTGGGTAGTTCAGCCGCCTGCCAATGACCCACTTGCAGGCCGACGCGCGGCACACCGGAACGTCCGACCGGCGCCAGCGAGGGCAACGGCGGCGCCGCGAACGCTGGCGCCGCCCCCGCCAGCCACTGTGCGATGCCGAGTGCCCCTCCCGCCGCGCCCAGCGCGACGAAAGAGCGCCGTTTCAGTTTCTCCTGCGCGGGACTAGCGGTACCGTTGACGTGCTGCGACATGCGGGCTATCCTCCCTTTTCGGAGGTGTACACAGTGCGCTTTGGCTTTAATCCGCGGTTCATGCCCACGTCGCGGGCGGGGATGGTCCACCAACTGCGGGAGGCGCTGCTCGCGGCCGAGCGGCTGGAGTTCGATGTCATCGAGCTTTCCGTCAGTAGGATGATCTTCGACTACACGTTGGATACGGTCTTCGGTGGCGAGTTCCTGGACCTGTTGCAACGGGCGAAACCTCGCTTCCACGTGAATATCTTTCCCTTCGATCCCCGGGAGGGCGAACTAGGGATGAGCGATCCCAGCCCCTATCCGCGCAGTCTCGCTCTCCGCCGGCTGATCCATGTAATCGAATTCTTTGAGGCCCAGCACCCCATGGGCCTGTATATCATCCACGCCGGGGCAACGCGGTACGCCGGAGAGACGCATCTGGCGAGCTTGCGCCAAGCGCTCGCTGCCCTCGACGTACTGTACCCAGGACTGCCACTAGCGATCATCAACGACGGACCAGGGTCGGTTCTAGGCCGCCCGCGAGTCTTTCTGGAGCTACTCGACGCTACGCCGAATCTCCGCTTTGTGCTCAACACCGGTTTGGCCTGGCGGGCGGTGGACTACGACCACGACGGCTATGCGTGGCTCCTCCGCAGCCTGAAACGGTTCGATGATCGTTTGGCGGAAATCCATTGGAGCAGTGGCGCCCCCGGCGCCGGCCCCAACCGGCCGCTACACATCATCTCCGACGACGGACTGGATATTGTCAGGACCCTGGGGATGGTCGGTCGCAATCCGGCGCTCGTCCACCTCTTCGAGACCGTCGGCTCGCACCAGCACGCCTTGGCACGCGAGCGTCGCTGCCTCTACAATGCGCGGATGGTGTATTGACACCGGCCGGTGGCGTTGCAAGCTACCCGGTCACTATGCCCGGCTTGCGTCAAGGCGCTGTCACTCTCGTGTAAAGAGTTGGTTAAATCTTGCCGGATCGGTGCCGGCGGCGGGCGTTGCTACCCGCTCTTCAAGACGGCGCGGCTGCGTAGCCCAGGGAGCGGGACATACGGATGCCCCGCCCGGCCACAACTGGCGATCCCCAGGGAACTACAACACCACGCCGGCCGGTGAGGCTTGCGCGCACGCACAGCCAGTTAGCCGGCTCCAGCGCACCACCAGAGGCCTGCTAACACTGCGCGGGGCGATTACTCGCCAGCACTGCGGAGACTGCGCTGCCTACGTGGGGGATAGGACAAGCGGTGACTAATAGCGATGATCGTGCTGTGCTTACCCGACCAACTCCACGTTCACTGCCCGCTGCCCACGTCCTCGGACGTCGTCAGCAATTTCAAAGCTGACGGCAAGTCCTTCTTCCAGGCTGTCAAAGGGGAAGGTGCTCATACCCGTAGCATGGAAGAAGATCTCTTCGCCATTTTCCATCCGGATAAAACCAAAGCCGCGGTCTCGAATGAGCCGCACGATTGTGCCCGTATTCACGCTCGGTGTCCTCCTACATCTTGCCGGGGTAGCAGCGACATGGCGATGAGGTGCGTCGGCCCCACCTGCTTGCTGCCGGCGATCCGGTGTTGACTGCACTACCGAGACAGCGCGATGAACGCTCCGCCGGGCCATCCGATTCCTGCACCAGCAGGATGATATGGACCTACGGGGTGTGCGCGTAGCGAACGCTCTACCACCGGATTCTGCCGTAGCCCCAGGCCGTCTTGCCACATAGGGTAGCCTAGCCCGGCCAGAAAAGCAAGAATCCGGTCGGATTTAGGCTCCTGGCAACCGAATGACGCCAGCGGCCCACAGGATACCCACGATAACGACGACGATAACCGCCACCCCGATGATGATGTCGAGGCGGTCTGCCGGCGGCTCGTCGGCATCGGTAGGCGGCTGATAGTCGGTCACGGGACTGATACACGGGCGGGCGCCTACACCCCTAACAGGCGAACCAGCGCCGCGGCAAGTTTGTTGGGATCGTGACGCAGCACAACCAGGCGCTCGGCCCCGGCCACCGGTCTACTCAAACCGGGCGCTACGGATACCTGCTCGGTCATCTTCGTCACCAAGTCGGCGCCGACGACGACGGCGCCTTCGGTCATAGCTAACCGGCGCAGCTGGCTGCCGGCCGACAGGATCGGGCCGTTGGATCGCGGCGCGGCCTCGTGCAGTACCGGCTCGGCCAATACGGCTGCATACTGCTCCTGAACGCTGCGGTCGGCCGTCGCGGTGTTGACGAGCACGTAGTCGAGCGTAAAGCCACCGTACAAGTGGATGGCACGCACGAAGTCGGTGACCGTGAAGCCGTCGGTTTGCCCCGGCTCGGTCATCAGGTTGGCAATGAGAATTTTTTTCGCCCGATTGACCTGCAACGCCTCGACAATCGGCTGCAAGAGCAGGTTGGGGATGACCGAGAGGTAGAAGCTGCCCGGCCCGAAGAGCAGGATGTCGGCCTCGCGGATGGCGGACAAGACCTCGGGATTGACCGGCATGGATAGCCGACGCACGAACGGGCCGGGATCGGAAAGGATCCGCTGCTTGTCTTGGTTGTCCGGCACGAGGAACACGCGCTTGATCGGCACGCCACTGCGCCGCGCCCGGATCGCGTCCGCGCTCTCCAGGATGGTGCCGTGTTGTAGCTCGGCACACAGCTCGACGGAACCCCGAATGGGCATGAGCATCGTCTCGCCGGTCTGGGGCGGCAGCTGACCGGGGACGACCAGCCCCGACTGCTCCGTGACGCTGGAGATGGCGATCAGCCGATGAGCAAAGGCAAAACTGCGGGCCTGGAGGGCCACGAACCCCCGGTGCCCCGCAAAGGTGACGACCGTCGGGAGGCGCTGCGGGAGCCGGTAGTTGTAGACCAGATCAACGAGGCGCTCATCACTGTAAGGCGCCTGCACCGCGCTAACAAGCGAGCGATTGAGCTGAAAGACGGCGAAGCCACTCAGGCCGAGACCGCAGAAGAGGAACAGGGCGCCGCGCCACGTCCGGTCAATGAATTGCAACGTGAGATAGTAGACAAAGTCCGGGAACGGCTGCGTGCGGTACACGTCAACGAGGAAAAAGGCGATACCGAGGGCGGTGGCGGTGAGGGCGATGAGCAGCAGGAGCACCCAGCGCTTGACATGCAGACCGGGCCGCGACCAGAGAATGAGGTGATTAACCCACGCATCGAGCGCGGCCAATCGCTGGGTTAGTTGCAGGCGCAAGTCGTAGAGCACGGCCTACCAGCCCCCTACACCGGGCCACCCCCACCTGGCTGCGTACCATCGTAGCATAACTCTCGTCCAGTGCCGAGTGAGGGCTATTGCATACCATTGCGCGGCGAGTGGGAATGCGGCAGCCATAGATGACTGCGCTTGTCAACTTGTCCGGCGGGACTCCAGGGCCGCGACGATTAGCTCGTTGGCGGTGCGGGGATTGGCCTTGCCGCGCGTGGCACGCATCACCTGGCCGACCAGGAACTTCGCGGCCGCCGGCTTCCCACCGAGGTAGTCGGCAACGCTCTTGGGGTTGGCGTCGAGGGCCTCGGCGACAATCGCCGCCAACGCATCGGTGTCACTCACCTGGGCTAGGCCGCGCTGCTCGACGATCTGCGTTGGCGGCGCCCCCGATTCGAACGACGCCGCCAGGACCTCGGGCACACTGCGGACGGAGATCGTGCCGGCTGTCACCAGCTTGACCACCGCGGCGAGATGGGCGGGCGTGAGTTTGCTGTCGGCGACGGCAGCGGCGCCGCCGGCGAGCCGCACCACGTCGCGGAGGAGCCAGTTGGCAATCGGCCGTGCTTGCTCCGGGCCGGCGGCCGCGACGGCCTGCTCGTAGTAGTCGGCAAGCGACCGGCTGTTCAGCAGCAGGCCGGCGTCGGCTGCGGAAAGCGCGTACTGCTCGATGAACCGCCGCCGTCGCGCCGCCGGCAACTCCGGGAGCTGTGCGCGGACCTGCTCCACCCACTCGCGGCTCAACACGAGCGGCGGGAGGTCCGGCTCCGGGAAGTAGCGGTAGTCGTGTGCCTGCTCTTTGCTCCGCTGGCTGACGGTCACGCCACGCTCTTCCACCCAGCCGCGGGTCTCCTGCTCAATGCGCTCGCCGGCGGCGAGGGCGGCGGACTGGCGCTCCGCCTCGAAGGCGAGTGCCCGCTGCACGGCGCGAAACGAGTTCATGTTCTTCACTTCGACCTTGGCGCCAAGCTCGTCCGACCCACGCGGACGGAGGCTGATGTTCGCGTCGCAGCGGAACGCGCCATCCTCCATGTTGGCCGTCGAGACGACGAGGTGCCGCAACAGCAAGCGCAAGGTCTGGAGGAAGTGACCGGCATCCTCGGGCGAGCGTAGGTCCGGCTCACCGACAATCTCCATCAACGGCACACCCGACCGGTTGACATCCATCAGCGAGTAGGTTTCGCCGAGGTCGTCGCGGCGGTGATACAGCTTGGCGACATCCTCTTCGAGGTGGACGCGGGTGATGCCGATGCGCTTGGCGCCCGAATCGGTCTCGATGTCCAGCCAGCCATGCTGCGAGAGGGGCAGGTCGTACTGCGAAATCTGGTAGCCCTTCATCAGGTCGGGGTAGTTGTAGTTCTTGCGGTCGAACTTGGTGTATTCCGGTATGTCGCAATTCAGCGCGAGGGCCGTCCGCACGGTGAACTCGACCGCCTGCTCGTTGATGACCGGCAGCGTGCCGGGCAACCCGAGGCACACCGGGCAGACCAGGGTATTGGGGGACGCGTCGGCGTACTGCGCGTCGCACGTACAGAACATCTTGCTGGCGGTGAGCAGCTGCGCGTGGACTTCCAAGCCGATCACCACCTCGTAATCGGTGGTCGGCGCGGCGCTCGCCGGGTCAGCCGTCGTTGCAATCATCGTGTCTTGTTCCCTCGAACCAGAATGGGAGTGTCTATTGCTGCGCCGTCCTATTGTCGGAAAGTCCGCGCGTCGGCGCAACACGCCCGCGCAGGTTGCCGCTCCCGCGGCGGTTTGGCCGGCCAGGTTTCAGGGCCGGCGGTGTTGGTACTCCTCGACCCAGGCCCGCAGGGTCGCCTCGTCGTGAGGGTAGCGCCGCGCGATGATGTGCCAGGGGAGGCCCAGCCGTTGCAGGCGGATAATCCCCTCGACCAGCTCGCGCCAGGTGGTCAGATCGTAGCCGGCATGGCTCCCCAGCGGGGGCGCGAGCGGCAACTGCCTGAGCAACTCGACACAACTGCGGGCCACCTGGAGTGCTTGGTCGGCGTCGTCCAGCCCGTCGGCGTCGTCCAGCCCCGCAGTGCTGACACGCGCGCCGCTGAGTGGTCGCCAGCGTAGCTCCACGGCGACCCCGGCCGCAGGACACGCGCTACGCTGCCGCCACGCTTGCAGCACGGCCACCACCTGCTCGTTCCCGAGCGGGCGCACGAAGCGGCAGCCGGGCCACGTCAGCCGCTCGGGAAGGTGCATGGCATTGCGCCCGGCCCAGTGCGGACCGATGGCTTCCAACTCGTACTCGCCCCACTGGGCGCCAAACTCCCGACCGCTGCATCGGACGGTGGCGGGCAGGGCCTCCGGGGGCCAGTCGGCATCGGCGCGTAGCTCCTGGGCTTGCGTCTTGAGCCACCCGTCGGGCAGGTCAGCGATAAGGGCGTCCAGGCCCGAAGCCCAGTGCAGTTGTAGCTGAGACGGCGCGGCGCCGGGAGAACTGGTCATCGCTGCCTCCTCACTCTGAGACAGACGAACGCACTTCAGCCCCTATGATACGCCACCGCTGCGGGCGGATGCACCCTCTCTCCGGCACTACAAGGGCTGAGTGATACGCGGCGATAACGTCCTCTGTGCCATTCTGTCTCGTCGCTTTCTCTCGGGCGTAGACGGCACGCTTAGAGGGCGGGGCGGGCGTGGGTGTGGGGCTGGCTCTGCTCGTAGGCGTGGGCAACGCGCAGGAGGGTCGTCTCGTCGAACGGACGGCCGATGAACTGCACGCCGACGGGAAGACCGACTGAGTCGAAGCCGCAGGGGACGCTGAGGCCGGGTAGGCCGGCGATATTCGTGGGGATGGTGAAGATGTCCGAGAGGTACATCGCCAGCGGATCGGCGGTCTTCTCACCGAGCCGGAACGCCGTCGTCGGGGTCGTCGGCCCGACCACCACGTCGCATTGCTCGAAGGCCGTATCGAAGTCCTGCTTGATGAGGGTTCGCGCTTGCTGTGCCTTGCGGTAGTAGGCGTCGTAGTAGCCGGCCGAGAGCGCGTAGGTGCCGAGCATGATGCGGCGCTTGACTTCGGCGCCAAAGCCGCGCTCGCGGGCCAGGTCCATGGCATGCCACATGTCGGCCTCGTCGGTCGCGGCCAAGCCATATTTGACGCCGTTGTAGCGGGCAAGATTGGCGCTGCACTCGGCCGGCGCGATGATGTAGTAGGTTGCCAGCGCGTACTCGGTATGGGGCAGGGTTACGTCCACGACCTCGGCGCCGAGCGCGGCGAGGTCGGCAATGGCCTGCCGGACGAGGCGGCTGACATCCGGCTCCATCCCGGCAATGAAATACTCCTGGGGCACACCGACGCGCACGCCGCGCACGTCGCCGGTGAGGGCAGCGCGGAAGTCGGGTACTGCCTCGGTGCTGGCGGTGGCGTCGCGCGGATCGTGACCGGCGATGGCCTGCAAGAGCAGGGCGCAGTCCTCGACATCGCGGCCGAACGGACCGATCTGATCGAGCGATGAGGCAAAGGCGACCAGGCCGTAGCGCGAGACGCGGCCGTAGGTAGGCTTGAGGCCAACCACACCACACAGCGCCGCCGGCTGGCGGATCGAGCCGCCGGTGTCCGTGCCCAGAGAGACAAGGCACTCTCCGGCGGCGACGGCCGCCGCCGACCCGCCGCTGGACCCGCCGGGCACGCGGTCGAGGTCCCACGGGTTATGGGTGGGGAAGAACCCGGAGTTCTCGGTTGACGAGCCCATGGCGAACTCGTCCATATTGGTCTTCCCGACGATGACGGCACCGGCAGCCTGCAAGCGGGCCACCGCCGTCGCGTCGTAAGGGGGGATGAAGTTTTCGAGGATGCGCGAGGCGCAGGTAGTGAGCGTGCCGCGGGTGCAGAGCACGTCCTTGACGGCGACCGGGATGCCGGTCAACGCCGGGGTCGTGGCCGGATCATCGCCAGCGATGACGGCGTCGGCCGCGCGGGCCTGCTCCAGCGCGCGCTCCGCCGTGACCGTGAGGTAGGCGCGGACCTGCGGCTCGACGCTTTCGATGCGGTCGAGCACGGCTTGGGTGAGTTCGGTTGACGAGAGGTCACGGCAGAGCAGGCGCTCTCGCGCCGCATGGGCAGTGAGGTCCCAGAGCGCGGTCACGGCTGGCCTCCGCCCCGGAGAAAGGCCGGCCCCCCTATGGCCCCCCCGCTGCGGCGGGGGGACGACGTGTTCCCTCCATCGCTGCGGCGGGGGAGGGCGAGGGAGGGGGTAGGGGAGCGGTTCGCCGCCATCAGATACATGTCACCGCTCCTTGCCAACTGCCGAGAGCCAACGGCCGGTTGCCGACCACCGGTTATTCCTCCAGCACAGCCTGGACCTTGAAGTAGTCGCCGTCGCGCCGCGGCGCGTTGCGGAGCACGTCCTGCGCCGGCAGGGAGGGCCGCGCCGTATCGGCACGCATGACGTTCGTGCCGCCGATGACCTGGGCCGTCGGGGAGATGTGGGCGGTATCGAGCTGTTGGAGGCTGCGGAAGTGCTCCAGGATGCGCGATAGCTCTGCTGCCAGCCGCTCCTTCTCTTCGGCACTGAGACCCAGGCGGGCCAGCTCCGCGACGTGCTCCACCTCTGCTTGGCTAATCACTGCGACTGCTCCTCGGAATGGGCTAGGCGCTTCCGGCCCCCCTATGGTCCCCCCGCTTGGCAGGGGGACGAGGCGGTGGCGCGACAGAGTATAGCAGCACTTGGCTCGGAATCTCTATAATACATATGTATGTATGGAATCCTAGCTTATCGCACCCTGCCGCTGACGGAGGGACTGGCCCGGCTCGCACATCCTCTCGCCACGTGGCGAGAGGTGCTGGAGCAGCACCGGCGGGTGTCGGTGCCGTTGCTGGTGGCGCTGTCATTCTTGGCCGGGGTGGGAGGCGCGGCGCAGGGGAACATCGTTGCCGGTGCGCTCCTTCTGAGCGGGATCGCAGGAATCGTCCTGGCGGTGTGGCTGTGGCAGCGGCCGTGGTGGTTCATCGGCGGGCTGTGTCTGCTGGCGAGCGCGGGTGGGGCCGCGCGGTGGCTGCACCATACGCCACCGCCCACTCCGGCCGACCTCGCCTTTCATGTCGAGGCGGCGCAGGTGGTGCGCGGGATTGTCACGGCGGCTCCGATCCAGCGGCAGCGCAGCCAGCAAGTCACCGTCGGCGCGACGGCGGTAGAAACGGCACGCGGCCGGCAGCCGGTGGACGGCCGGGTGATGGTCTGGGCGCGGCCTTACCCGGCATTGCACGTCGGTGACAACGTGACGCTGGTGGGCGTACCGGAACGGCCGGCGGCGGCGCTACCGGCCGGGTACGCCGCCTACTTGGAGCGCAGCGGCGTGCAGGGGGTGATGTCGTTTCCGCGCGTCTACGTGCGGCGTCCGGGAATACCTGGCGGCTGGGACGAGCGCATGAGCCGCCTGCGGCTGCACCTGCGCGGCGTCATTGACAGGCATCTGCCGGAGCCACACGCCGCCCTCGCCGCCGGCATCTTGCTGGGCCAACGCGCCGACATTCCGCGCGGCCTGAACGAGCAGATGCATCTCACCGGTACCTCGCATATCATCGCCATCTCGGGCGCTAACCTCACCATCATCGCCGGGCTGTTGAGCTTGGTCATCCGGCGCAGTGGCCGTGCGCTCGCCGGGCTGACCGGGCGGCTGGGTCGCTCATCGGCACTGTCGCTGACCTGGCAAGCAACGGTCGTCGCGCTGATCGCCCTGAGCGCCATCTGGGCCTACGCCTGGCTCGTCGGCTGGGGCGCCTCGGTCGTGCGGGCGGCGGTCATGAGCTCGTTGGTGCTGGCCGCGCCGACGGTCCAGCACCGCTCGTTCGCACCGATGTCGCTGACCTGGGCAGCCGTTGCGATGGTTGCCGTCCGGCCGACGACCCTGTGGGACGTTGGCTTTCAGCTTTCCGTCCTCGCTACCGCCGGCATTCTGTTCCTGGCGCCGGCCCTCCAGACGCGGCTGCACCGGCTGCCGGGCTGGCTCGGCGAGCCGCTGGCACTCACCCTGGCCGCGCAGATCGCCGTGCTGCCCGTGCTGATGGTGACGTTCGGGCGCGTGTCCCTGATCTCCCCGGTGCCGAACGTCATACTCGCCCCGCTGTTCGCGCCGATCATGGTTAGCGGTCTCGCGCTGCTGGCGCTAGGCGGGCTGGCGCCGCTGCTAGGGCACGCGCTGACCGTCGCCACCGACCTGATCGGCTGGATCCTGTGGGCACACCTGACGGTGTTGATCGAAACGGCACGCCTTTTCTCCGGCGTGCCCGGCGCCGCCCTGACGCTGCCACCGTTGCCCCCCATCGTGGCGCTGCCCGCCTATCTCGGCCTGGCGGGGCTGGCCTGGCGGCTGCGACGCCGGCCGGGGGCAGTGCCGCTCTTGAACATAGGGAGTGGCGGCTGGACGCTGCTGGCACTCGTGGGGTGCCTGGTTGCCGGAGTGGTCGGCTGGAACCTGATCGCGACGCGGCCGCCGGCAGCACCGGAGTTGTGGGTGCCGTCCGTGACGGAGGGGCGGCTGGCGCTCCTGCGGCTCCCAACCGGCGCCACGGTGCTCATTGACGGCGGCGCAACCCACACGACAGCAGTGCAGCTACTTGGCCGGGCGTTGCCTTTCTGGCAGCGCCGCGTGGACATTGTGATCGCAACCGATCCACGGGCCGCGACCCTGACCGGCCTGCTGCCGGTACTGGAGCGATACCAAGTCGGCCGCGTGCTGGACTCGGGCGGCCGCTACTCGTCGGCGCGCTACCGCCGGTACGAGCAGATCATCGGCGAGCGGCGGTTTCAACGGCAGAAGGCGCGCCCCGGGGACCGCATCCGGCTGACCGAGGACATCGTGTTGAAGATTACGGCTGCGGACCCCTTACCTGTCGCCAGCCGCAGTCGCACTACCGGCAGCCCGGCCGCCGCGCTGGGCCTCGCCATCCACACACCCGCCGGGAAGTTGCGGCTAGGTGATACCTCCACGCACGCATCTCAACGAACGAACACCGCGGTCATGGTGCGCTCGCTGGGGTCCGGCGCCGACGACTCCGCGGCGCTGACCGTCGTGCAAGGGCAGCGGCTCGGTCTGCTCCACGCCGGGCGGCCGGTGCTCTCTGCCGGTGGTGGCGTGCGCCTGCTGGTCGGACCGCGCGGCGTGGCCATCCGGCCTTTCACAACTTGAGGAACACTGCCAACGACGCCATTCGGGCGCTGCCTTGACGCGAATACTGCTCAAATGTATAGTATTCGCAGAGGACGAGCGGGCGCGTCCGTAGGACAGCGAGGCCAATGGAGTGGGAGAAACAGGCAGAAAGCACCCTGAACGCATGGGCGGCGGCCGCGCAGGAGGGCGACGAGGCGGCCCGGCTGGCATTGCTCCGGCAGTTCGAGCCGTTGATCCGGGGCACCGCGGCCTGGCTCTGGCGCGGCGTGATCCGGTCGCGGCTGACCGACATCTACGAGCGGGAAGACCTTACGCAAGAGACCAAGCGCCTCTTTCTGGAGCTGATCCAGGAGCACACGCTGCGGCGCGGACGCTCCTTCACCCCCTTCATCGTCACGATGCTCCGCTGGCGCGCCCGGAACTTCCTGTCCAGGGCACAGCGACGCCGCGGGCCGGGGGCGCGCCACTCTATTGACGATGAGTGGACGTTGGAGCAAGCGGCGCGGCTGGGCCGCGCACTGTTCCCCGATCCGGCAGTGATGGCCGCCCAACGGACGGAGCTACTCGCCGCCATGCAGCAGCTCACGCTGCGCCAGCGGCGCTTGCTGTATCTGCGCTACTGGCACGACGTCCCGGTCGCGCGGCTGGCGGCAGCCTGGGGTGTCAGCCAACAAGCGATCCGGCAAGCCCTGCAACGCGCCCACCGCTCGCTGCACCGCCGCTTGGCAACCGATACCGCGCCGCAAGCAGCACCGGCGCCGGCACCTGAGCTAGTGGCCAGTGGCCGGGGGCCAGCTCACTAGCCATCATCATACGGAAGTAGCAATGTGCCGGGCCGGTGAGGCGGGGCGAGTGCGTTGAGCAAGTAGGGAAATGCGAGATTCCGAGCCGCATACTGCCCGATAAGGCAGGAGCGCCCTAGGATTCGAGCATCGCGGTCGGGGTCCGGGCAACTATGGCCTGCTGGCCGCGTTCCCGCTGCTCCCGATCCCACGTAACCAGCGGCACACCCAAGCGGCGCGCCAGAGCGACATAGAGCGCGTCTGCACCACGCAGGCGCAGACCAGCCGCCAACTCGGCCCCCAGGCTCGCTAACTCAACATCCACCGGGATGAGCCTAGTGCTGGGGAGTTGCTGTAGGGATGCTATGGCACGAGTGCCTAGATCGGGGCGCCCCGTACGTCGGGAGATCGCGCCTGCTACCTCGGCCAAGGCCAGCGCCGGTACTACGATGGCCTCCTCGTGTGCCACCTGCAGATCAAGCCAGCGCCGACTGGGCTGGTGGTGGACATCATCGAGGACGAACCGGCTGTCCCAGACGCTGGCGTCAACGACGTACACGCTACAACTCTCGCCGTTGCTCCTGCACCGCCTCCGCCGCGGTCACCCCAGCCGGCCAAGCCGTGCTAATCTCTGCGGCCAGCGCATCCATCTCTGCCCGGACCTGGGCGGCCTTGGCTCGCCGGTGGTCTGGTACCGGGTGTACCGCGACCGGCCGCTCCGCACCGGAACTTAGAGTCTCCGGGGTGGCAGCATCGGGTGCGGGTGCCGTCATGGTTGTCCCCTCGCAGCAACTCTAGTACAGGATGGTACGCTACCGTCGAGTACCATAGGCTTTTGTGCTTAATGTAGCAGAATGGCAAGGATTATTCACCAAGGGTACGTTGCCACCGCCGCGGCGCGGTGTCAGTAGAGCGTGGTGATTCCCAAGAACGTGGCAGGGACGAGGAAGAACACGCTGACGACGTAGGCGAACGCCAGGGGTTTGCGCTCGCTGGCTATCGCTGCGAGACGTTCGGCCCCCAGCAGCGGTAAGCGGGACAGCCACGGAATGCTGTAAATCACCACCACTCCGAACAGGTTGTAGATCAAGTGAACGAGCGCGATCTGGAGCGCGGGTAACGCTTCCGCTCCCGAGACCGCCGTGGCGGCGAGCAAGGCCGTGACCGTGGTACCGATGTTGGCACCCAGGGTAAACGGATACACCTGGGTCAGTCGGAATACACCCGCGCCGGCCAAGGGCACGATCAGGCTCGTGGTGGTGGACGATGACTGGACAAGCACGGTAATGCCCGTGCCAGCGGCAATGCCGGCCAACGGGCCGCGCCCAATCGCGAAATGCATGATCTCCCTGGCGCGGCCGACCATCAGCGCCTTGAGCAGCTTGCTGATGAGGGAGATGGAGATGAAGATCAGGATAACCCCGACGATAATCGTCAGCAGGCCATCGAAAGGGTGCGGCAGGACGTGTGTCCACCCCGCAAATAGCTTGATCACCGGTTTGGTGGCGCCGCTGACGACGTTCAAATGGGTCGGCGCGTAGGAGCCGCCGCCGACCAGGAGGTTGCCAATGAATAATCCCAACCTTTCGAGCGGGTGAAACAGGATTTCCAACGGCAAAAAGATGACGATATTGAGGAGATTGAAGCAGTCGTGAATGGTCGCGGCGGCAAAGGCACGTCTGAATTCCCGTTTCTCGGCCACGTGCCCCAAACTGACCAGTGTATTAGTAATCGTCGTGCCGACGTTGGCACCCATGACCATGGGCACGGCAATCACCACGGGCAGGCCGCCCGCCACCAGCCCGACGATGATGGAAGTGACCGTACTGGACGATTGAATGAGGGAGGTGGCGATGATGCCCACGAGCAAGCCCAGGAAAGGGTTGGTGGCAAACGCAAAAAGCTCCTGCGCCCGCTCGCCGGCCACGGCCTTGAAGCCTGCGCCGATAAGCCCGACGGCGAGAATCAACACATACACGAGCACCAGCACGCTCACCCACTGCAGCAGCGCGCTGCGTTGCCACGCGGGCTGCGCTTCCTCGATGCGCTGGGTCAGCGACTCATTCATACCAGGGGCCTCTTAATGGAGGACGTGCCGTGTGTTGAGCGCGGGTTGAAGATTCTCTCGCCTACGGATTCACACCTGACGGCAGGTAAGGTGCTACAGCAATGGATAGCACCGGGAGCGGTGCCGGAGGCGAGTATACCGGCCGGCCGATCAATACCTGGCGGCGGCGGCGGCCAGATTGTGCGGCAATTTCGGCGGCCTACCTACCTATTCGTCGGCGTTGTCGGCTACACTACTAGCGTGAGCAGCCCCTGGATAGCTCATTGATACTCCATGGTCATCGAAACAGCGCCGGCCGAGCCGTGGATTAGCCCCAGCGCACCGCAAGAGCTGCGCGCTCAAATGCGGCGTCCGATGCCGCTCGAAGGCCCCTTGGAGGATGCGTTCGGGCGCCGTATCCGCAATTTGCGGGTATCGCTCATTGATCGCTGTAACTTTCGCTGTACCTACTGTATGCCGGCCGAGGGTTTGGAATGGCTGCCGCGCGATGAAATCCTGACGTTTGATGAGATCGAACGGTTGGTGAGCTTGGCCGTAACTCTGGGTATTGACGAGATCCGCCTTACGGGCGGCGAGCCGACCTTGCGGCCGCAGCTACCGGAGCTGATTGCGCGCCTCTCGGCTATCCCCGGGCTGAAGAGTCTGGCGCTGACTACTAACGGCTTCTTGCTCCGCAAGCTGGTCCCGGACCTGGCCGCAGCCGGTCTGACGCGCATCAACGTCAGTCTGGACACGCTCGACGCGCATAAGTTTGCGGCGATCACGAGGCGGAACGCCATCAAGGCGGTGCTCGACGGGCTGGAGGCACTGGAGGAAGTGCCAAGCATCCACCCCATCAAGGTCAACGCGGTCGCCGTGCGGGGCTTCACGACTGCCGACGACATTCTCGCCTTTGCCGAGCTGGCCCGACGCAAGCCCTATGTCATCCGCTTCATCGAGTTCATGCCCCTCGATGCCGACGGCCATTGGGACCGGATGCAGGTCCTGAGCGGCGATGAAATCAGGGACATTATCGAGGCGGTCTATCCGCTCGTGCCGGTGCGGGTCGGGGCGAGCAGCACGGCTCGCGTATTCCGCTTCGCCGACGGCAGCGGCGAGATGGGCTTCATCAATCCCGTGAGCCAGCCGTTTTGCGCCTCCTGCGACCGCATTCGCCTCACCGCCGACGGGCAACTCCGGACCTGCCTATTCTCCATTGACGAGACCAATCTGCGCGACCCCATGCGGATCGGTGCTGCCGACAGTGAACTGGAGTTGCTCCTGCGCCATGCCATCTGGCGCAAAGAACTGAAGCATCACATCAACGAAGGCCCGTCCTTCAAGCGGGCCTCGCGCTCGATGTCGCAGATCGGTGGCTAACTAGCCATCAGCTATCAGCCGTCAGTAGTCAGCTTTCAGCCAGCGGCGCGGCTAGGCGCTGCGGGCTGCGGCGCGATAGACGTAGCCCCCGCCGGCCAAGAGGACCACGCCGGCGACGGTCCCGACGATCTGTTTCCAGCCGAAGCCGGGAACCGAGAAGGGCATCAAGTCCGCACCAACCGAGACGACCAGCACGATTGCCCCGACCACCAACAACTCCACACCAATCGCCTTACGCCCCATTTCAACTCCTCCCACACACTAGGCAGTCTACCACCTGCCAACCGCACTGCTCCCCGCAGCCTCGCTGCACCGTACACAGGCGCCTGACAGCATGACGTACAATATGAATGTATGCGCTCGTCTGTGCCGGTCTCCTTGCGGATAGAAACGCATACCGAACCGCCGGGGGTGAGTGCCCCGGCCCAATAGATAGTAGGATACTACCTTCCACGCGACTTGGACTACCCCCGGCAGCCACCGGTCACGGGTGCGAGCAACAGCGGTGGTGTCTCCAAGAGAGGATAGTGACCCGGACCAGGCAGGCGGCCATGAATAGGGAGACGGCGCGAGGCCCGGCCCGGCCACCTTTCGAGCTTATCGAGCATCCAGCCGACGTGGGCATCCGGGTCTATGGCCGCGACCTCGCCGCGTTGTTCACACATGCGGCCTTGGGCCTCTGCTCGCTCGTCACCGATACCGATACCGTTCTGGAACGGGAGACCCGGAGCGTCGAGGTGGCAGCCCCGGACCGGGAGAGCCTGCTTGTCGCGTGGTTGAGCGAGGTGCTGTGGCTCATCGAGGCCGAGGACCTGCTCTTCGCGCGCTTCACGATTGGGTCTCTCTCCGACACAGGACTGGCGGCTACTGCTTACGGCGAGCCGGCGGACCCGCAGCGGCATCCCTATCGCGGCGTCATCAAAGCGGTGACCTACCACCAACTGCAAATACGCCAGCAGGCTGGCACGTGGAGCACGAATATCATCTTTGACGTCTGAGGCGAGTACCGGCGCCATCGGAGGCATGACAATGGCGGCCGTCATGGCAGCGGAAGTCGCAATCCGCTAGCTGGGGATGTCCCCCTATGGTCCCCCCGCGCAGCGGGGGGACGTGGATTCCCGCTTTCGCGGGAATGACGACTTTGCAAAGGTCTCCACAGAGGAGGAAGGAGCACGACGATGAGCCGACGTTCCTCGCGCCGCCGCGGGCGGGGGCGGCGCCGCGGACGCGAGCAGCAGCCCGCCATGGACATCCCGGCGAAATTCGAGCCGGTGGTCGGATTCCCGCCACCGCCTGTGCCCCAGGCGAGCGCACCGGCTGACACGTGGCCGGTCGCGGTTGACGACTGGCGCTGGGACATTCCGTTGGGCGCCCAGGATGGGATGCGCGTGCCGGGGCGAGTCTACGCCAACGACACGCTGCGCGAGCTGCTCCAGGGCGACGGCTCGGTGCGCCAGCTGGCCAACATGGCAACGCTGCCGGGCATTCTCGGCCGCGCCTTGGCGATGCCCGACGTACATCAGGGCTACGGCGCGCCGGTCGGCGGGGTCTTTGCCACCGACGCGGCGACCGGCGTCGTCTCGCCCGGTGCCTGCGGGTACGACATCAACTGCGGGGTGCGACTGCTCTGCGCCGATCTGAGCGAGAGCGACCTGCGCGGCCGGCTCGACCGGCTGGCCGATGAGCTATTCAGGAAGCTACCGAGCGGCTTGGGGAAAGGTAGCGGCCTCGGCAAAGGTCAGGGCAAGCGTGAGCGGGCGTTGACCGACGGCGCCCGCTGGGCGGTCCGGGCGGGGCTGGGCTGGCAAGCGGACCTGGAGTATTGCGAGACCGGGGGGCAACTGCCGGGTGCCAATCCGGACGACGTGAGCCACCGCGCTTTCGAGCGCGGACTGGGCCGCATCCAATCGGCGGATCGTGGCGGCGGACAGCTCGGCTCGCTCGGTGCCGGCAACCACTTTGCCGAGGTCGGTGTCGTTGACGCCGTAGAAGACGAGGCGGCGGCCGCGGCCTTCGGCCTGTCGTTGGGGCAGGTGGTTATCTGGATTCACACCGGCTCGCGCGGCTTCGGGCACCAGATTTGCACCGATTACTTGCAAACGGCGCAGGTCGCCGGCGCGGCCTATGGGATTGAACTGCCGGACCGGCAATTGGCCTGCATGCCGATCAGGTCCGAGGCCGGCCGAGCCTATCTCAGCGCGATGACCTGCGCGGCCAACTTTGCCTGGGCCAACCGGCAGGTGCTGGCGCAGTTGATCCGCGAGGGCTTTGCGGCGGTGTTCGAGCAGTCGGCGGAGGCGCTGGGAATGCACCCGGTCTACGACGTGGCGCACAACATCGCCAAGTTCGAGCGGCATCGTATTCCCGGCGAGCAGGGACCGACGCGGCAAGTGCTCGTTCACCGCAAAGGTGCCACCCGTGCCTTCCCCGCCGAGCACGCCGAGCTACCGGACGCCTATCGCTCCGTAGGGCAGCCGGTGCTGGTGCCGGGCGATATGGGCCGCTATTCGTATGTGCTCGTGGGCACGCCGCAGACGATGACCGAGACCTTCGGCTCGCTCTGCCACGGGGCCGGTCGCCGGATGTCCCGCGCAGCGGCCAAACGGGCCACCTCCGGCAAGGAGCTGGTAGCAGCCCTGCGGGAGCAAGGTATCGTCGTCCGTGCCGGCTCTATCCGCGGCGTGGCCGAAGAGGCACCGGATGCCTACAAGGATGCCTCCGAGGTGGTAGGCACGGCAGTCGGCGCCGGCCTCGCCCGGACCGTAGTCCGCACGCGGCCGGTCATTGTGATCAAGGGGTAAGGTCAACGCCGCCTTGTCGCTTTTTTATATGTCCGCGTATACTTAAGATGGCTGTCAGCGATGTGCTTGACACGGCGGCAGGGCAGGAGGAGCGATATACATGGCGGGAAATGGCGCTGTGTCGCCAACCTTGGTGATTGAGGATTTGCACGCGGCCATTAGTGGCCAGGAAATCTTGCACGGGATCAACTTAACCCTGAATAAGGGCGAAGTGCATGCCATCATGGGACCGAACGGCTCCGGCAAGAGCACGCTGGCCTACGCCCTGATGGGCCATCCGACCTATGAGGTTACGCAAGGCCGCGTGTTCTTCAAGGGTGAAGACCTGCTGGAAATGGAGCCGGACGAGCGGGCCAAGGCCGGTCTCTTCCTGGCGTTTCAGTACCCGACCTCCATTCCAGGCATCAATATGGGCAACTTCCTCCGCCTGGCGGTGAAGGCGCGGTTCGGCGAAGAGAAAGCACGGCAGTTCCGCAAGCTACTCACGGAGAAGCTCCAGCTCTTGAAGATGGACCGCTCCTTCATGCGCCGGTATCTCAACGACGGTTTTTCCGGGGGCGAGAAGAAGCGCTCGGAAATCTTGCAGATGGCGCTGCTGGAGCCGGAGTTCGCTATTCTTGACGAGACCGATTCGGGGCTGGACATTGACGCGCTGCGCGTCGTCGCCGACGGCGTGAACGCCCAGATGAGTCCCGACCTCGGTGTGCTGGTCATTACGCACTACCAACGGCTGTTGAACTACATCAAGCCGGGTTTCGTGCATGTGTTGCTGGGCGGCCATTTGGTACGGTCCGGTGGGCCGGAGCTGGCCTTGTATCTTGAGGAGCACGGCTACGATCCGCTCATCAAGGAGCTACACGCGACGAATCAGGCAGCCGTGTCGGACACGGCCGACGGCGCCGGTATCGAAAGCGCGACCGAGATGCGCGAGCATAGTGTGGTCGGCGGGGACGAGCACGATCCCTTCCGGTCACATGGTCGGACTGCTCTCTAGGCAGGTGAGCGTTCAAGGAGTAAGAGCATGGCAGCAGAGATAGCGGTAGCAGCACGCGACCCGGAAAAGCTGCGCTTGATGCAGGAAGCAGCGGCGCAGCTGCCAACCGAGTACTCGGCCGGCTGGCACGACGACGTGGAGTACACCTACCGCTCCGAGCGGGGGCTGAACCGGCGGGTCGTCGAGGAAATCTCATCCATGAAGAGTGAGCCGGATTGGATGCGCCAGTTCCGTTTGGACGCGCTAGAGCATTTTGAGGCGCGTCCGATGCCGCAGTGGGGGGCGGACCTCAGCGGCGTGGACTTCGACAACATCCACTACTACATCCGGCCCACCGAGAAGCAGGGGCGCACGTGGGAAGAGGTGCCGGACGACATCAAGAACACGTTCGACAAGCTCGGCATCCCGGAGGCGGAGCGCAAGTTCCTCGCCGGCGTGACCGCCCAATACGACTCGGAGGCGGTCTACCACAGCGTCCGTGAAGAACTGGCGCAGCAGGGCGTCATCTTCACCGATATGGATAGTGGCCTGCGCGAGTATCCGGACCTGGTGAAGGAGTATTGGGCCACGGTTATCCCCTACAAGGACAACAAGATCGCCGCCTTGAACTCGGCGGTGTGGTCGGGTGGATCGTTCGTCTACGTCCCGGCGGGGGTTCACGTCGCTATTCCGTTGCAGGCCTACTTCCGGATCAACTCGGAGGCCGCCGGCCAGTTCGAGCGGACTTTGATCGTTGCCGAGGAGGGCAGCTACGTGCATTACATCGAAGGGTGTACGGCACCGATCTACACCGAGGACAGCCTACACTGCGCGGTCGTCGAGTTGATGGCCAAGCCGGGCGCGACGATCCGCTACACGACCATCCAGAACTGGTCGAACAACGTCTACAACCTCGTCACGAAGCGGGCAGTGGCCCAGGAGGAAGCGACCGTCGCCTGGATTGACGGCAACCTGGGCAGCAAGGTGACGATGAAGTATCCGGGCGTTTATCTCACCGGGCCAAAGGCCAAGGCGGAGATCGTCTCGGTGGCGATGGCCAACTCCGGCCAGGTGCAGGACGCCGGTGGCAAGATTTACCACGCGGCGCCGGAAACCTCTTCGACCATCAACTCGAAGTCGGTGACGCTCGGAACCGGCCAGGCGTCGTTCCGTGGCCTGCTGAAGATTTACAAGGGCGCCGAGAAGTCGGCCTCGCAGATGCGCTGCGACGCCTTGCTATTGACGCCGGACTGCCGTTCCGACACCTACCCAACCATCGAGATTGACGAGGAAGACGTGTCCATCGGGCACGAAGCGACGGTCTCGAAGGTGGGAGAGGAGCAACTGTTCTACTTGCAGAGCCGGGGACTCTCGGAGGCGGAAGCGGTCACCCAGGTGGTGAACGGGTTTATGGAGCCGTTTAGCAAGGAACTGCCGATGGAATACGCGGTGGAGCTTAACCGCCTCATCCAGCTCCAGATGGACGCTGCCGTCGGCTGAGGCGCCCTTAAGTCCTGCTGCTGCCCCGCCGTTGCGATGAAAATAACGCCTATCCATCGTTCCCGCTTGCGCGGGAAATCGCCCCACCCTGAGGGAGAGGGCGGCAGGGGAGTAGGCGCCCCCATTTCCTGAGGAGAGTACGTGTGAGTGTAGCCTCACCGGTGCGGACGGTCGTGCGGCGACGCCGCCGGTCCGTGGCACGCAAGCCGACCATCACAGACGAGGCAGTCGCCGCGCTGAATGAGGCGCGCGGCGACCCGGAGTGGGTGCAGGACCTGCGCCGCGCCAGCTTTGCGGCGTGGGAGCGCCTGCCGCTGCCGACCGCGACGACGGAAGGGTGGCGGCGCACCGACCTGCGGCCGATCACGTCACGGCTGCACACCGTCAAGCCGGCAGCACCCCGCAGCGACCGGCACGATGTAGAACTGGGCGACCTCGACGCCGGTCTACAGGAGGTGCTCGATGTGCGCTTCCCGGTGGGCGGGCTGGTCATCCAGCAGGACTCCACCACCGTCCACCGGACCCTCGCCGACGAGCTAGAGCGCCAGGGCGTGCTGTTCATGGACATTCATGCGGCCGTGTGCGAGCATCCCGATCTGGTGCGGCCCTATCTGATGAACATCGTGCCGGTGGGCTGGCAGCCGGGCGAGCCGTCCAATGCCGGGAAGTTCGAGGCCCTGCACGGCGCCTTGTGGTCGGGGGGCGTGTTTATCTACGTCCCACCCAACACCGAGGTCGAGCTACCGCTGCGGATGCTCCAGTGGACCGGCACGCCGGGCGTGGGCAGTTTTCCGCATACCGTCGTCGTCGCTGATCGCAATAGCAGCGTGACGTGCGTGGAGGAAGTCCGCTCGCCCACTTTGCCGGCGGCGGCCCCATCACTCTTTACCAGCGGAGTCACCGAACTGTACGTGGAGGACAACGCGCGGCTCAACTTCCTGTCACTCCACGAGCAAGCAACGGAGGCGCATACCTTCATCACGCAGCGTTGTCGGCTGGGCCGCGATGCGTATGTCAACTGGGTCGTGGTCGGGATGGGGAGCGCCTATACCCGGGCGACGGCGGACGTGGTGCTCAACGGCCGCGGCGCCACGGCCGAGATGCTGGGCTTGGGGTTCGGTGACGGCACGCAGGTCTTCGACTTCCACACGCTGCAAGACCACGTGGCGCCGAACACCGACAGCGATCAGCTCTACAAGACGGCGATGCAGGACCGGTCGCGGCTCGTCTACGAGGGGTTGGTGGTCATCCAGCCCACCGCGAGCGATTCGAATGGCTACCAGGCCAACCGCAACCTGCTCCTCAGCAAGACGGCAAAGGCCGACTCGATCCCGATGCTCGAAATCGAGAACAACGAGGTGAAGTGTACGCACGGCTCGGCCACCGGGCCGGTGGAGCCGGAGCACCTGTACTACCTGCGGACCCGCGGACTGCCGCGCGACGTGGCCGAGCGCCTGATTATCCAAGGGTTCTTCGAACCGATTGTCGAGCGCATGGGCGTGGCGGCCCTGCAAGATCACCTGCGCCAAGCTATTGATCGCAAAATCGGCGGCATCGAGCGCGACACGGGGTAACGGATGGCTCTGGAATACGTTGTCGTTGGCGAGGTCGGAGACCTGGAATCCGGGCAGGTGATGGTCGTCGAGATTGACGACTATCGTATCGCGGTGTGCAACCTGGACGGCACATACTATGCGATTGACGACGTTTGCACGCACGACGGCGGGCCACTCGACCAAGGGCAGTTGGAAGGCGACGAGATCGAGTGTCCGCGTCACGGCGCGCGGTTCAACGTGCGGACCGGCGCAGCGACCATGATGCCGGCGGTCGTGCCGGTTGCCACGTATCCGGTGGTTATCGAGGACGACGAGGTGCTTGTCGGGCTGCCGGCGTAGGGGTGCCGCGCCGACTCCCCTGCCCTGAAGGGAAGGGGCCGGGGGGTAGGTCCGGCGGAAAGTCGAGGACGAGGACAGTGGTAGTAGAGACGCCCTCGGCGCCAATGCTCGATCTCGCTGCGCTGCGGGAGGACTTCCCCATCCTCCGCCGCCGGATCAACGGCCGGCCCTTGGTCTACCTGGACAACGCTGCAACGTCGCAAAAACCGCGGCAAGTCCTCGACACGCTCGTCCACTTTTACGAGCACTCCAACGCCAACATCCATCGCGGCGTGCATACGCTGGGCGCGGAAGCGACCAGCGCCTACGAGCGGACCCGCACGCTGGCCGCCGACCTCATCGGAGCGGCGAGCAGCGAGGAGGTCATCTTCACGCGCAACACGACCGAGGCGATCAACCTCGTCGCCTACACGTGGGCGCTGGAGGCGCTGCGGCCGGGCGACGAAATCGTGGTGACGCGGCTGGAGCACCACAGCAATCTGGTCCCGTGGCTGCGTCTGGCCCAGGAGCGCGAGGCCGCACTGCGCGTGATCGAGCTGACCCCGGACGGGCGGCTCGACCTCGACTCGCTCGACGAACTGCTGACCGAGCGGACAAAGCTGGTGGCGGTGGGGCACGCCTCCAACGTGTTGGGCACCATCGCGCCGGTGGAGGAGTTGGCCCGGCGGGCACACGCCGTCGGAGCGCGCCTCTTGGTGGACGCCGCGCAGAGCGTGCCGCACCAGCCGGTCAACGTGCAGGAGCTAGGCTGTGACTTCCTCGCCTTCTCGGCGCACAAGATGCTCGGCCCGACCGGGGTCGGCGTGCTGTGGGCGCGCCAGGAGCTCCTGGAGGCCATGCCGCCTTTTCTCGGCGGCGGCAGCATGATCGGCCGGGTGACGCTGGACCGCGTGACCTGGAACGTGCTCCCGTACAAGCTGGAGGCCGGGACGCCGAACATCGCCGACGTGGTGGCCTTCGGGACCGCCATCGAGTATCTGCAACGGGTTGAGATGGCGGCGGTACGCGCCCACGAGCGCGAACTGCTGGCCTACGCGCTGGAGCAGTTGGCGGACCGTCCGGAGCTTGAGCTATACGGTCCGACGGACCTCGACCGGCGCGGCGGGGTGATCTCCTTCAACGTGCGTGGCGTCCATTCGCACGACGTCAGCACGATCCTCGACGAGCAGGCCATTGCCGTGCGCGCCGGCCACCACTGCACCCAGCCGCTCCACGAGTGGCTCGACGTGGCCGGCTCGACGCGCGCCAGTTTCTACCTCTATAACACGCCGGCAGACGTGGACGCGCTGGTGAGCGGGCTGGATCGCGTCAAGGAGGTGTTCCACCGTGCCATTGGACGAGCTTTATAAGGACATCATCCTCGACCACTACGAATATCCCCGCAATAAAGGCTCCATCGAGAGCACGACCTGCACGTGCGCCGGCGGCGACAACCCGATCTGTGGCGACAGCGTTGACGTGTGCGTCTCGTTGGACGACGACCACGTCGCGGCCGTTGCCTTCGACGGACGGGGCTGTGCTATCAGTCAGGCCTCGGCGTCCATGATGGCCGAGGCGGTCGAGGGGAAAGCGGTCGCGGACGTGCAGCGCTGGTACCGGACCGTCCACGGGCTGCTGACGAACCACCCCGACGAGATGGACGCGGAACTCGACCTGGGCGATCTGGAGGCGCTTGAAGGTGTACGGCAGTATCCGGTGCGGATCAAGTGTGCGCTGCTGGCGTGGGAGGCGCTGAGGGTGGCGCTACAGCAGGCGCTCGCCGGCGGCGCGGCTGTGCAGCAGCACGCCGTCGTCACGACGGAGTAGTGTCTGGCGCTGCGTCTTGCCTGCCATCGTCCTCTCACCTACAGGGCGGCGAGGATGATACTGATAATTACCCCCACGGCATTGACGATGATGGCAACCAGGATGCCGATGAACCAGCGCATCAGCCGTGTCTCTAACTGTGCTAGGTCCGCCTTCGTGGCGAAGTAGGACAAGATGCCCTCGATCTTGGCCAAGTCTGCCTTCGTGGCGAAGTGCTGCGAAGCGTCTACATGCGCCGGCAAGGTGGTTGTTGCCATCGGTCCGCTTCCTTCCTCTGGATTCTAGCAGCCGCCTGCTGCTAGAGCGGTGTGCGGACGGTATGGTGCCTCACACCGCCATACTACAAGACTGGTACGACACCCGTCTAGGGCTTCTCGGCTGGGCAGGCAGGGAGTGACCCACCCTGCGACTGTCCCCGCCAGCAATAGAAAATACATATTATATACAAGAGCATGAAATCACTGGGCTGTCAAGTTTCTCGTATAATTCTCCCAGGGGCTTTTCGAGACGAGACCGCGCGATGAGGAGAGGAGCAACGCCGATGATGGAGAATCCTGCCCTGACCGAAGCGAGTGTGCGTGACGCGCTGAAGCAGGTTGATGACCCGGAGCTGGGGATCAACATTGTTGATCTGGGCCTGGTCTACGAGGTCGCTATCGAGGGCACCGAGGTCAACGTCCTGATGACGCTCACTACACCATTCTGCCCGGTCGGTCCGCAGATCAAGGCGCAGATTGACCAAATCCTCAAGAGCAACATCCCGGACGTGACGAAAGGGAGCGTCGAGTTCACCTTCAATCCGCCCTGGGACAAGGACATGATGTCGGAGGAGGCCAAGGAGGAGTTGGGCATCTGGTAGGCCAGGTGAGGGCAGTCAGCGAGATACGGACTACCCTTCCCTGGAGGGAAGGGGCCGGGGGTTAGGTCCGGCCTCGGCTCCCCCCGCCACTACGCAGGGGGGCAGGCGCAGCATGCTGCGCCCCTACGACTCGGCTCTTACCTACCCCGCGTATGCTACCCTGTCTTGGCTGATGGCAGCGTCTCCGTGTCGGCAGCTCGGCATGGCGTATGAAGTATTCCGATCTCGTCCGTGACCACTTCGGCTCGCCGCGGAATCTCGGTGAGCTTGCCGACCCTGACGGGGTTGGCGATGTGGAAAATCCCGTCTGCGGCGACCGCACGGTGCTGACGATCCGCGTGCGCGACGACCGCATCGCCGCGGCCCGCTTTCGAGCCGTGGGCTGCCCGGCCGCCATCGCCGCCAGCTCGGTCACGACCGAGTTGCTCATCGGGCGCACCGTTGCGGAGGCGCTGCACCTGACGAACGAGGACGTGTCCGCAGCGCTCGGCGGGCTGCCCGCCAACAAGCTGCACTGCTCGGTGCTCGCCGAGGACGTGGTGCGAGCGGCAGTCGAGGACTACCGGCAGCGCATCGGCGCCGCGGCGGAGGTGGGCCAATGATCGTGTCTCTCGCGTATGGCCGCTCCGGATTGGACTTGGCGGTTCCCGACGACCTCGCCGATCGTGTGACGTTGGTCGAGCCGCGCTACGTGCCCGGCGTGCCCGACGAGGCGGCCGCGCTGCGGGCGGTGCTCCGCGAACCGGTTGGGACGCCGCCGCTACGCGAGATGCTCTCGCCAACGGATACGGTAGCCGTCGTCTTCTGCGACATCACGCGGCCGATGCCGAGCGACCGGGTACTGCCGGTGCTATTGGAGGAAGTCGAGACGGTCGTGGGGCGCGACCGTATTGTGCTCATCAATGGAACGGGCACCCACCGCGCCAATACGCCGGACGAGCTACGCGAGATGCTCGGCCCGGAGCTGGTCGCGCAGTATCGCATTGTGCAGCACGACGCCCGCAACGAGGACGAGCTGGCCCACGTCGGCACCACGCCGCGTGGGACACCGGTGTGGATCAACAAGCACTTTCTGAATGCCTCGGTGCGCCTGCTCACCGGCTTCATCGAGCCGCATCTGTTCGCCGGGTTCAGCGGTGGCCCGAAGATGGTCGTACCGGCGGTGGCGGGACTGGCGACCGTCATGTCCAACCACGGCGCCCGCTTCATCGCCGAGCCGCAGGCGATCTGGGGCATCCGCGAGGGCAACCCGCTGTGGGAAGACCTACGCGCGGCGGCTATGATGGGCCAGCCGACCTTCAGCCTCAACGTGGCGCTGAACAAGGAGCGCGAAATCACGGCTGTGTTTGCCGGCGACACGCTGGCCTCGCATCGCGTCGGCTGCGAGTGGGTCGGCGAGCACGCGATGCAGCCGGTCCCGGAGCCGTTCGACGTGGTAGTTACCACCAACAGCGGCTATCCGCTCGACCTCAACGTGTACCAGGCAATCAAAGGTGTCTCGGCGGCGAACCGCGTCGTGCGCGAGGGCGGGGCGATCATCCTGGCCGCGGAATGCTGGGACGGTATTCCCAGCCACGGTCAGTACGGCGAGCTCCTGGAGAGCACCGAGAGTCTCGACGAGCTACTGCAGAAGATCTGCGCCCCCGGTTTTGCGGTACCGGATCAGTGGCAGGCACAGATTCAGGCCCAAATACAGTTGCGCGCCGCGGTCTACCTCTACTCGTCGCTCGACGACGACACGGTGCGCCGGACGCACTTGGAGCCGTGTGGGCCGCTCGCCGAGCGGCTTGCCGCGCTGCTGCGGGCGGCGGGGCCGGACGCGACCGCCTGCATCTTGCCGCAGGGACCGCAGACCGTCCCCTACCTCGCGCCCGACGCCGGGCAAGGCGCGTGGGCACGACAGTTAGCCGTTGCCGCCGGAAAGGCAGCCTAACCCAGTGGAGGGCACGATGCAGCAAAGCGCCGTCACGATCAAGTCTGCGGCTGAGTTCGAGAAGATGCGCGTGGCCGGGGCGCTGGTGGCGCAGGTCCACCGGCGGCTGACGGCTGAAGCGCGACCGGGCGTGAGCACCGCCGACCTCGATCAGATCGCCGAGACCATGACCCGCCAGGCCGGCGCCACGCCGTCGTTCAAGGGCTATCACGGCTTCCCGGCGTGTATTTGCGCCAGCATCAACGACGAGATCGTCCACGGCATTCCCAGCCGGCGCCGTGTGCTGCAATCGGGTGATTTGCTCAGTGTTGACTTTGGCGCGATCATTGACGGTTGGCACGGCGACGCGGCCATCACTATCCCCATCGGCGACGTGGACCCGGCGGCGCTGCGCCTGTCGGAGATCACGCGCGAGGCGCTGTATCTCTCGATAGCGCTCGCCCGCGCCGGCAATACGCTCGGTGACGTTGGCGCCGTGGTCGAGCGACACGCCCGCGCGCACGGCTACAAGGTGGTGCGCGAATACTGCGGGCACGGCATCGGCCGCGAGATGCACGAGGAGCCGGCCGTCCTGAACCACGGCAAGCCTGGTCGCGGTGACGTGCTGCGGCCAGGTATGGCTATCGCCATCGAGCCGATGCTCCTGTTGGGTGACGACACCACCTCAGTAGACCCGGACGGCTGGACGGTGCGGACCGCCGACCGCAAGTTATCGGCGCACTGGGAGCATACGGTGGCGATTACCGAGAACGGTCCCGACATCCTGACCCGCCTGCCGGACGACGACGCGCCGGACCGCTTGCTGGCGGCCGCGATGGCCAAGCTCAACCGGCGGCCCACGCGCCGCAAACCCAAGCGCACCCGCCGGCGGCAACGTGGGCGGCGATAAGCGACAAGGAAGACGTATGGCAGCTGACGAAACGACGCTCGACCTGGGTATTGGCCCCGAAATGATCGAGGGACTGGAGATGCTCAGTAAGCTGGAGGGCATCACGGACATCACGGCGATGGACGGCCCGCTCCTGACGTTCACCGGGCGCCTCGTCACGACGCTGGACGGCATTGCCGGCATCACGCGCGTAGACGTGTTCGAGTGCGCGCGCGGCTGGTATCTCTTTTTCGTGCCGCAGCAGCCGGAGAACTGGGCCGCTGCCGGCACCGATCTCGCAGACGCGCTTGCGGATATTCCCGACGCCGCCTGTGCCGCCGAGGTACGCGCGGCGCTCCGGCGAGCCGGGGTACTCGCGGGCAGCGCCGGAGACGACTGACGCGGAGCCGCGCCGGCCGTGCCAACAATCATCATCCCCGCTTCAGGGGAGTTGCAGGGGGCCTTGAATAGATGGGTGATACTGCGCCGCAGACAAGCACCTCCGACAGCGTACTCGACGCGATTGGCCACACGCCGCTGATCGCCTTGGACCGGCTTGGCGCCGGCTTGCCGAGCCGGGTGCTGGCCAAGCTGGAGTTCTATAGCCCCGGCGGGAGCATCAAGGACCGGGCGGCCTTGCGGATGATCGAGGCCGCCGAGCGCGACGGCCGGCTGCGGCCCGGCGGGACGGTGATCGAGCTGACCAGCGGCAATATGGGCACGGGGTTAGCGATTGTCTGCGCGGTCAAGGGTTATCGGATGATCGCCGTCATGTCGGAGGGCAACAGCCTGGAACGCCGCCGCATGTTGGCCGCGTATGGCGCCCAGGTCGAGCTGGTACCGCAGGCGGGCGGGGCACGCCCCGGGCAAGTCTCGAAGGAAGACCTGGAGCTGGTCGAGCAGCGCACGCGGGAGCTTGTCGTGGAGCTAGGCGCCTTTTGGCCCGACCAGTTCGAGAACCTCGATAACGCCGCCGCGCACGAAATGACCACCGGCGCCGAAATCTGGGAGCAGACCGGCGGCACGGTGACGCACTTCACGGCGATGGCCGGCACCGGCGGCACGCTCGTCGGCGTGGCGCGCGCGCTCAAGCAGCGCAATCCGGCGGTGCGGTGCTACGGCGGTGAGCCAGCGACGGCGCCCTACCTGGCCGGCAAGCCGGTCACGGACACCAGCCACCAAATCCAGGGTACCGGCTACGCCCACGATCTCAGCCTGTGGGACGAGGACCTCGTCGCCGGCTACGTCACGGCAACCGATGAGGACGCGATTGAAACGGCGCGGCTGCTGGCCACCCGCGAGGGCATTTTCGGCGGCTTCTCCGGCGGCGCCAACGTCTCCTGCGCCTTGCAGCTGGCCCGCGAGGCGCCGCCCGGCTCGGTAATCGTCACGGTGGTCCCCGATACCGGCCTCAAATACCTCAGCACCAACCTCTACCCCGATTAGGCTGCCACAGAGCACACAGAGAGCACTGAGCTTTCCCGGCTACTCGTGCTCCGGGTGGGCGCGGCGGGTCTCGTCTAGCGAGATGGTGGTCGTGTCGAGGGTAGCGAGGTCTACGACGCGCAGCGCATGGTTGTTGGTATCGGCGACGAAGAGCTTGCCGCGGGCCAGCGCCAGTCCACCCGGCTCCGAGAACCGCGCCGCCGTACCAACACCGTCGGTATGAGCGCCGGTACCGGGTGCGCCGAGCAGCGTCTTGGCCTCGCGTGTCCGGGGATCGAGCCGCTTGATCTTGTGGTTGTAGGTATCGGCCACCAAGAGCGCCGGACCATCGGGCGCCGTAGGCCAGAGGCAGACGGCGAGCGGATGCTGGAGCCGAACGCGCTCGGCGCTGGCATCGGTATCGCCGAAGTCGAATAGCCCGGTACCGACCAACGTCTCTACACGGTCGCTCTCCAGGTGGATCGCGCGGATCGCGCTCGTCTCGCTATCTGCGACGTAGAGCACGTCCGCCGCCGGATCGAGCGCCAGCCCGCTCGGTTGCGCGAAGCAGGCCTCCTGCCGCGGGCCATCGAGGATGTCTTCCCGCCCGCTGCCGGCGAACGGTGCGACGGTGCCGTTGGCCAGGTCGAGCGCCCAGATTTGGTGCAGTCCGGCCATCGCAATGAACAGCAGGCCACGATCCGGGTAGTCCTGCTTCTCGCTGTTGGCGCCACCGCCGGCGGTGACCGCGCGCGCCGGGTGGGGCAGCAGCGCCAGGTCCCACGGCGAGGAGAGGTCGGTGTCGAGGGCCGGACCACCACCACCGAACGAGCGCGCCTGCTTGCCCGTTCCGGCGATCGTCGTGACTGCGCCGGTGGCCGTGCTCACCCGACGGATGGCGTGGTTTTCGGTGTCGGCAACGTAGACCGTGCCGGTGACCGGATCAACGGCCATCCCCTGGGGCCAGTGGAACTGCGCTTCTGGCGCCGGACCATCGCGCAGCCCCGGCTCGCCGGACCCGATGAGGTGGTGGACGCTCCCATCGAGCGTGCGTAGCCCGGTGACGACGAGGCGGTGGTGGTTGGAGTCGGCAACGTAGACGTGCCCGTTGCCACGCTCGTCTGCCGCCACCTTGCCGGGGAAGGCCAGGGTCGCCGCGGCCGGCCCGGTCTGCGCGGCCGGCCCGGTGGCGCCGAAGTCGTGTACGCGGCGGTTCAGCCAGCCGTTGGAGCCGAACTCGTCCAGCATCCGGTCAATGATCGGCGCCAGCTGACCGGCCGCGAACTCGCCTTCATGCTTGCCGATGACCTTTCCCAACGGGTCAACGAACATTAGCGTCGGCCAGGCGCGCACGCCGTACTGCTGCCAGATGGCAAAGTCGTGGTCATTGACGACGGGATGGTGGATAGCGTGGCGGCGCACGGCCTGCGCGACGGCCTCGGTCGCCTGCTCTTGGGGAAACTTGGCCGAGTGGACGCCAACGACGGTGAGCGTGTCGGCGTAACGCTGCTCCAACTCCCGCAACTGCGGAAGGATATGCAAGCAGTTAATTCAGCAGAAGGTCCAGAAGTCGAGGATCACCAGCCGGCCGGCCAGGTCGGCCAGCCGCAGCGGCCGATCGGTATTGATCCAGTCCCGTCCCTCCGGGAACTCCGGCGCCCGCACTCGGCCGGCATACGCTGTGGTCATTAAGACACCCTCCCTCCACCTAGAGCATAGCGCAGGACTGGGCCAGTCCACACATCCGTGGTTCTGGCCCCTTATGGCCCCCCGCTGTAGGGGGACTTAGATTCCCTCCTCTGGAGAGTGCTCCGGGGGAGGGCGATGGTGGGGGCTAGGAGCCAGGCTCACGCCAGCCGGGCGCGGCGGAGGCGGAGGGAGTTGGTGACGACGGAGACGCTGGAGAAGGCCATCGCCGCGGCCGCCAGCATCGGACCGCCAAGCGCGGCGAGCAGGCCCAGTGCCGCCAGCGGAATCATCGCAGTGTTGTAGCCGAAGGCCCAGAACAGGTTCTGCTTGATCGTCCGCATGGTCCGGCGCGAGAGGCGGATGGCGACCGGCACGCTGCGGAGGTCGCCACGCAATAGCGTGATCGCGGCCGTTTCCATCGCTATGTCGGTACCGGTCCCCAGCGCAAACCCGACATCGGCCGCGGCGAGCGCCGGTGCGTCGTTGATACCGTCGCCGACCATGCCGACCACGTGCCCCTCATCACGCAGCCGGGCGACCTCCGCGGCCTTATCCTCCGGCCGGACCTCAGCGCGGATACGATCCGGGGCAATGCCGACCTCGCGGCCGATGGCTGCGGCGACGCGGCGGTTGTCGCCGGTGAGCAGGTAGACCACCAGACCCAGCCGGCGGAGCGCGGTAACCGCCGCGGCGGACGTGGGCTTGACCGTATCGGCAACCCCGATGACCCCGGCCGGCTGACCATCAATGGCGACCAACGACACGGTGCGCCCGTTTCCTTCCAGGTGCTCGGCCACCGGCGCCAGCCGGGTGGTAGCGACGCCGTGTGCCGCGAGCAGCCGCGCATTGCCGACGAGCACCGCGCTCCCTTCGACCTGCGCCGCAACACCTTGCCCCGACGTGCTGACAAACGCCGTCGGTTCAGGTAGCCGATGGTCACCGGCCAGATTCCCGCTTTCGCGGGAATGACGGTCGAGGACCGCACGGGCGTGGGCGGCGATTGCTGCGGCGATGGGATGCTCGGAGCGCGCCGCGACGGCCGCGGCGTGCCGCAACACGTCGTTCGCGTCCTGTCCTTGCAGCGGCACCACTTCCCGCACGCGCGGTCGGCCTTCCGTGACGGTGCCGGTCTTGTCGAGGACGATGGCGGTAAGGGCATGGGCGCGCTCCAGGCTCGCCGCATCCTTGATTAGGATGCCTTGCTCGGCGCCGCGGCCCGTCCCGACCATAATCGCGGTGGGAGTAGCCAGCCCCAGGGCACAGGGGCACGCAATCACGAGCACCGTGACCGCCGTCAGCAGTGGCGTGGTCACCTCGCCGGTGGCCGGTCCCAGCACGAGCCACGCCAGGAACGTGAGCGCGGCAATGACCAGCACTGCGGGAACGAAGATCGCCGCCACCCGGTCGGCCAGCCGCTCGATGGGCGCTTTAGACCCCTGGGCCTGCTCGACCAGCCGGACAATCTGCGCCAGCGCCGTGTCGGCGCCGACGCGCGTGGCCCGCACCGTGAGGGTGCCCTGCCCGTTGAGGGTCGCGCCGGCCACCTCGTCGCCCTCGCGCTTGGTGACGGTCATGCTCTCGCCGGTGAGCATCGCTTCATCCACCCTCGATTCCCCGCTGACCACCTCGCCGTCTACGGGGACCTGCTCACCAGGGCGCACAAGCACCACATCGCCCACGCGCACCGACGCAATCGGGACCTCCTCCGGCTCACCGTCCCGGAGGAGCTGCGCGGTCTTCGGCTGCAGCCCCATCAGCGTCTTGATGGCGGCGCTGGCCTGGCCCTTGGCACGCGCTTCCAGCCAGCGACCAAGCAAGATCAGCGTCACGATGATCGCCGCGGTCTCGAAATACAAAGGGGGATGCGCTGCGAGCGGCCCCTGCTCGGCGACGGCCACCGCCAGCGTGTAGACGCTGTAGCCGTAGGCAGCGGCCGCGCCGAGCGCAATCAGCGTGTCCATGTTGGCGGCAAGGTGGCGCGCCAGCCGCCCGGCCGTCGCGAAGAACTGCCAGCCGCACGCGAAGACGACAATCGTCGTCAGCGCCATTTCGACCAAGGCACTGCCGGGAAAGCGCAGCATGAACATACTCAGCGCCAACACCGGCACGGAGAGGAGCGCAGCGACGACGAATAGCCGCCGCTGCGACTGCGCGTAGGCTTCCGACCGTGGCGTGTCAATCTCCTGCTCCGGGTGGTCGGTCGTCGCGGCTGGCGGCTCGGCGCGACGCTCCGCAGCGCCGTACCCGGCCGCCGCCACGGCGCTGACGACGGCCGCGGCAGCCGCGCTGCCTTGCACGGTCGCCGATTCGGTGGCGAGATTGACCGCCACCGACTGCACGCCGGCAACATTGCCGATGGCCCGCTCGACACGGCGGGCGCAGGACGCACAGGTCATGCCGGTGATGGCAAGCTCCAGCGGTGCTGTCGCGTGCGCGCTGTAGCCGGCCGCCGCGACGGCAGCGAACAGGTCGTCGCGGCCGGTTTGGTCGGGGGCATAGCGCACGGTCGCCTGCTCGGTAGCGAGATTGACCGTAGCGTCGGCGACGCCCTCGACCTTACTCAGCGCTCGTTGAACTCGGTTGGCGCAGGAGGCACACGTCATCCCCTCGACGGGGAACGTCTCGGTGACGAGTCCAGTCGGCGCTGCCACCTCCTCTACAGCCATCTCCGGTATCGCAGCCATCACAAGCTCCTTGGGCAGTCTCAGCGCCTCACTCCCCGGCCCCCTCTCCAGACATGTGGAGAGGGGGCCGGGGGTGAGGAGTGCCCCCACTACCGCGTACTGGCGAACACGTCCATCAGCTCTTGCAGCTTTTCGTCGCGGTCACGCTCGTCACCGCTGTGCACGGCGTCGGCGACGCACGAGCGGACGTGCTCCGCGAGCACCTGCTCCTCGACTTTCGCCAGCGCCCGGCGGATGGCACGCATCTGGGTGAGGACATCCATGCAGTAGCGGCCGTCCTCGATCATCCGCTGCACGCCGCGGACCTGTCCCTCGATCTTGCGGAGGCGTCCCAACTGGCTGCGGTGCTTCTCTTCCATCACTGATCGCTCCCGTTGTTCATACTATACCCCCCTATGGTATAGAATGTCAAGGCGGCAACGTAGCGCCTTGGGGGGCGAGGGCAGCCACTAGCGTTGCCCCTACAACGGCCGGCGTAGGGCGTCTATACTACGGCGTGCAGCTCTCCTCGCCCGGAGCTACTATGACCGGCGCTTCAACTAGCAACGGCTTCGATGCCGACGTGATTATCGCCGGGGCCAGCTTTGCCGGTCTCACGGTGGCCCGCGAGCTACGCGGCGCCGGCCGGGTGCTGCTCCTGGATCACCAGGACATCGGCGCCGGGCAAACGTCGGCCTGCGGGACCACCGTGGACGTGCTGCGGCAGCTCGACCTGCTGATCTCGCACCAGCAGACGGCCGACCGGCTGGTGCTGCACATCGGCAAGCACACCCTCTCCTATCCGCTGCCCTATCCCTACTGCACCTTCGAGTACGGCCAATTCTGCGCGGCGCTCTTCGAGCAGTCGGGCGCCACGTTCGAGCGGGCGCGGGTCTTCAGCGTCGCCGACGGGAACACAGTTGTGCAATGTCCACCGGGACATCCCGACGGCATCACGGTGCTGACGAGCGCCGGGCCGCTGCGGGCACGCTACGTCGTGGACGCGACCGGCTGGCGGAGTGTCCTTGCCGAAGCCGTGCAGCCAGGCTTCCTGGTGCGATCCACGTTGAGCGGGGGTATTGAAGCGGAGCTGCCCTACCGCGAGGACGGGCTGCACTTCTGGGTCGGCTCGGACATCATTCGCGGCGGCTACGCCTGGGTGTTTCCCTGCGGCGAGACGGCACGCATCGGGGTGCTGGCGTTCGGTCGGACCGGCGGCCTGCGACCGGCAATGCGGAGCTTCTTCACCCGTCTCGGACTGCCCCCGGACCCCGAGGCGCCCTACCACGGCGGCCAGCTGCCGTTCGTCGCGCGGTCGGTGATGGCCGGTCCGGTCTTTGTCGCCGGCGACGCGGCGGGGATGTGCTTCGGACTGACGGGCGAGGGCATACGTTCGGCCGCCACGTTCGCCGTGCGCTGTGGTCGGCTACTGCGCGAGGTGCTGGCGGGCGAACGGACGGGGGTCAGCGCAGCGCGGGCCTACACGCGCTACTTTCGGTTGCGCCGGCCGTATTTCCGGCTGATGACGTGGTTGCAGTCGCGGGTGGGACGCCTACCCGACCCGGCGCTGTTCACGTATGCGCGCCTGGCGCATCCGTGGCCGATCTTCCCGCTCCTAATGGGCGAGTATCTACGGGCCTCGCGGCCATCATCGGCGCTCTAGCTCGCTGTCTGGAGCCTCTTGGTAGACTGTGCCCACGCGGTAGCAGCAGGCCAAGTATGAGCCAGGAGAATCCAGTGCCCCCTGAGCAGCGTCGCACGGCGCTGATCTACAGCCCGGCGCTGGTCCAGGCGGCGCTCCCGGCCCAGCATCCGCTCAAGCTGGATCGCCCCGCGCAGGTGCGGGCGCTTATCGAGTCCTTTGGGCTGCTGGCGACGCCCGGCGTCCGCGAAGTCGCGCCCACGCCGGCGACCGTCGCGGCGGCGCGCAGCGTTCATGCGCCGAGTTACGTGGAGACGGTGCGGCGCTTGAGTGCCGGCGAGCAGGTGCCGGAGATGGTGGCGCAGCGCCACGGCTTCAGCGCGTTCGGCGACAATCCGCCGTATCCGGGCATGTTCGACTTCCAACTGCTGGTGTCCGGCGCGACGCTCACGGCGGCGCGGCTGGTGCATGAAGGGACGGTTGACGCAGCGTTCAACCCGGCCGGTGGTGTCAATCACCACGCGCTGCCCGACCAAGCGAGCGGCTTCGGCATCTTCAACGACGCCGCCATCGCGCTGGCCTGGCTGCGGGACCAGGGGTTACGGGTGGCGTATGTGGACATTGACGTGCATCAGGGTGACGGCATGGAGGCGGCGTTCGTCGAGAGCGACGACGTGCTGACGATTTCGCTGCACGAATCGACGCTCTTTCTCTTCCCGGGGCCGCAGGGCGGCTTTGCGGAGCATATCGGCACCGGGGCGGGCCGTGGCTATGCGGTCAACGTGCCGTTTGCACCGTATACCGACGACGCAACGTGGCTGTGGGCCTTCGAGGAAATCGTGCCACCGCTGCTGGCCGCCTTTCAGCCGGATATTGTCGTGACCCAGCTCGGCGCCGACGGCTACTACGACGACCCGCTGGCCCACCTCCGGCTGACGACGCACGCCTACGAGACGGTCCTCGGCCGCCTCCGCGACCTCGCTCCGCGCTGGGTCGCCGTGGGTGGTGGTGGCTACGATATTGACGCGACCACGCGGATATGGGCGCTGGCGTTCGGGGTGATGGCCGGGGTAGAGCTGCCCAATGAACCCCCGCCAGGCTACGTGGCGGCCTACGGCGGCAAGAAGCTGCGTGATCTACCGGATGCGGCGCAATCAGCCGACACACCGCCGGCGGTCCGCGAGTTTGCCGAGTCCAGCGTGCGGACCATTCGACGCCTCGTCTTCCCGATCCACGGGTTGAGCACGGCATGAGCGGTAGCCCCCTCCCTCACCCTCCCCCGTTGCGACGGGGGAGGGAATAGACTGGCCCCCGCCGCAGCGGGAGACCATAGGGGGGCTAGGAAGGCAACCGCGGTGAGGAAACTCAAGCTCTACAGTGCCATGTCGCTCGATGGCTACATCGCCGGTCCCAACGGCGAGCTTGACTGGCTGGAGGCCGCCGGCGATCTCGACTATGGCTACGACGACTTCTATGCGTCCATAGACACGACCCTGATGGGCAATGCCACCTATCAGGTGACGCTCACCGTGGACACGTTCCCGTACCCGGAGAAGACCAACTACGTCTTCACCAGAAGCACACCGCCGCCGGACACGCCTCATGTGCGCTTTATCTCCGGCGAGATTGCCGCCTTTGTGCGTGCGCTGAAGGAAGCACCGGGCCGGGACATCTGGCTGGTCGGGGGCGGACAGATCAATACGATCATGCTCAACGCCGGCCTCATTGACGAGCTGATTCTGACGGCCTTTCCGGTCGTGCTCGGCCGTGGCATTCCCCTGTTTGCGCCGGGCGCCACGCGCTCCGGCTTCAGGACGGTGGGCTGCGAGACCTACGAGACCGGTCTGATCCAATGGCGCTTGGTGAAGGGGTAGGAGGTGGTCCCCCTCCCTAGCCCTCCCCCGTCGCAACGGGGGGACTATAGGGGGGCCGGGCTACCGACTACTGGCAGATGGTGTTACAGTGGCCGTGCGGGTAGCAGCATATAAGGAGGATTCATGCGCGAGAACAGACTACTGCGCCAGCTACGGGGTGGAGAGACGACTTACGGGTTGGGCCTCGGCCTGCCTTCCTATCCAGTCACCGAGGCGCTCGCACGTCAGGGCTATGACTGGTTCTACGTTGACGGCCAGCACTACCCAATGACCTACGAGCAGATGGCGCTGATGTGCTCCGCTGTGTGGGCCAACGGCGCCACGCCGATTGTGCGCGTGCCTTGGTTCGGCCTCGACCACATTCAGCGGGCGCTCGACGCGGGCGCCGGCGGCGTCATGGTGCCGGTGGTCAATACCCCCGAGGAAGCCGCGGCGGTCGTACAGGCGGCCAAGTTTCCGCCGCGCGGCATTCGCAGCAAGGGCGGGATGCTCCACGCAGCCGCCTTCAACACTAACGCCGCTACCTACTACGAGCGCGCCAACGACGAGACGCTGGTGAGCGTGCAGCTCGAAACGCGCGAGGCCATCCTCCGGGCGGAAGAGATTCTGAGCGTGGACGGCGTGGACGTGGTCTCCGTCGGACCGAACGACCTGGCCGCGTCCTTCGGCTATGCCGAGGCCGATGCCTGGCAACGAGACGACTTTGTGAGCGCCATTCACGGCGCGGTCACCGCCGCCGAGCGCACCGGCAAGGCGGCCGGCATCGCCGCCCGCACGGTTGAGCAGGCTCGCGAGCGGGCTGCCGACGGTTATCGGATGGTCACGCTCGGCACTGACTTGGGCATACTCGCGGACGCAGCCGGCGACATCGCCCAGGAGCTAGGGCTGGGATGAGCGTAGAGGAGCGGGCGGCTGGCCAGAGCCGCACCACCGATTCTATTTCATTGTGCGGCTCTGACCAGCCGGACGTGCTCGATCATCTGGTACTGGACTTTCGCCAGATGACCGCCTTCGCCGCGGACCCGTGGGTGTTCGTGCGCGGTGAAGGCGTGCGGCTGCAGGATCAGGAGGGGCGCTGGTATCTCGACGGTCTCTCGGGCGTCTTCGTGACCGGTCTGGGCTACGGCAACGAGCGCATCATCAAGGCGGCTAACGATCAGCTCCACGCCCTGCACTTTGCGCCGCCCTTGCACGGCACCAGCCCCCCGGCCATCGAACTGACGGCGCGGCTGCGCGAGATCGCCCCGGCCGGGATGCGCGGCGAGCATGGGGTGGCCGTCAAGCTGCTCTCCGGCGGCTCCGAGGCGACCGAGACGGCGCTGAAAATGGCCCGCCAGTACCACAAGCAATCGGGGCATCCCCGCAAGTACAAGCTCATCGCGCGGTACGGCGGCTATCACGGGGGCACGATGGGGGCGCTCGCGGCGAGCGGTGGCTGGGAGCGGCGCAGCGTCTTCGAGCCGCTCGTCGCCGGCGTGCTGCACACGCATCCGCCGGCCTGCCACCGCTGCCCCTTCGACAAGACCTACGACCACGGCGCTTGCGGGATCACCTGCGCGCGTTTGGTCGAGCGCACCATTGAGGCCGAGGACCCGGAGACGGTGGCGGCCGTCATCATGGAGCCAATGTCCATCTCTTCGGCCGGGTTCGTCGTGCCGCCGCCGGAGTATTTCGCGATCCTGCGCGCGGCCTGCGACAAGCACAACGTCCTACTCATTTTCGATGAGATCATCACCGGGTTCGGTCGCTTGGGCACGTGGTTTGGCGCCGACTACTACGGCGTGGTGCCCGACCTGCTGGCCTGCGGCAAGGGGATGAGCGGAGGCTACGTGCCCCTGGCCGGCGTGCTCATCGCCGACCGGGTGTGGCAGGCGTTCCTCGGCGATCCGGACTCCCGGCGCGAATTCCACCACGGCCACACGTTCGCCGGCAATCCAGTGGCCTGCGCGGCCGGGCTGGCAACGCTCGCCGAGTACGAGGAGCGCGATCTGATCGCGCACGCTGCCCGAATGGGCGGCCACCTCCGCGCGCGCCTCGATGGGTTGGCGGAGACCTATCCGTTCGTCCGCGACGTGCGTGGCGCCGGCCTCTTGCAGGGCTTTGACCTTGACGCCGACACGTGGCCGGAGGCAGCCACGCCACCGGGCAAACGGTTCGAGGCGCTGGCGCGCGAGCGGGGCCTCATTGCGCGCTGCGGCAACGACTTTGTCGGTTTTGCGCCGCCACTGGTCATGGAGACGGCAGAGCTTGACGAGCTGTGCGACATCGCCGATGCCTGCCTGGAGGCAATGGTGCCGTGACGCGCTCCACTGTCGGCGCAGCAACGGCGAGGGCTGAGAAATGATGAGCAACCGGCGCGGCGCGCGGCACCTGCTCGGGGTGGTGCTCCTCTCCGTCCTGCTGGTGGCATGTGGCGTTGGCGCCCCGGCCATCCCGCATATGGTCGAGGGGCGGCAAGACTGTCTCTCGTGCCACGCTCAGGGAGAGCAGGGAGCACGGAAGATACCCGCCGACCACACCGGTCTGCCCAATGAACGCTGCCAGGCGTGCCACAAGGCGGAATAGCCTGGTGGCCGGGCGGGACATGCCGCAGCACCCATCTCTACGTGAGGGTGGGCATCGAACGCCTACGCTGCCTGGCCGCGCGCCCGGATTTCTTGCTCTAGGCGCTCCAGAACCCATCTACGTGCCAGCGCCGTGGCGTTCAACTCCTCCTCACGAGCGAGGGCCTCCAACTGCACCAGCGTGTCGGCGTCAACGGGAATGGTCACGCGGTCCAAGAGCTTGTCCGCGAACCGGGCCTTGACCGGCTTGAACTCGTCCTCATAGTCGGTAGTGTCGTGGGTATCCCAGAACTCGGCCTCTTCCTCGATAGTCTTGAACTCTGGGATGCGGCTCTTCCGATTCTGCTTGCTCACGGCATTGCACCCTCTTTGCTCTTCTCAGCACCTATGGCGTTCCCTAGGGCTGGCTGGCCCTGTCGTCATCAACAGTGAAAGCCATTCCGACTCAGCACGGCAGCATGGGCCGCGGGCCGGCGCAGCGGACCGGGGTCCTAGTTGCCGGGCGGCCCTGGCACGTATACTGGCATTGAGGGCGGATAGCTCCATACTCAACCGCCCCAGGAGGTACGGGCCGTGGAATCAGCCCTGCAGTCGCCGCGTTTCTACATCACCACCGCCATTGACTACCCGAATGCCGCTCCGCATATCGGGACCGCCCTGGAGAAGGTCGGGGCAGACGTGATGGCGAGGTTCCGGCGAATGCAGGGGATGGACACGCTCTTCTCGATGGGTCTCGACGAGAACAGCCAGCACGTGCTGCGCGCCGCCGAGGAGGCAAACGTATCGGCACGGGCGTGGGCGGACCGGATGGACGAGGTCTTCCAGGAAGCCTGGGCATCCCTGAACATCTCCTATGATCGTTTTATCCGCACCACCGAGGAGGTCCACATCACGGCCTCGGTAGAGCTGTTTCGCCGCTCGCTGGAGCGCGGCGACATCTACAAGGGCACCTACTCGGGCTGGTATTGCCCGAACTGCAACACGTTCTACGACGACGATGAGTTGGTGGATGAGCGCTGTCCCAACCATCCGACGCTCACGCCGGAGTGGCTGGACGAGGAGAACTACTTCTTCGCGTTGAGCCGCTATCAGGAGCCGCTGGAGCGCCACATCGCAGACAACCCGGACTTCATCGTGCCCACGACGCGGCGCAATGAGGTGTTGGGCTGGCTGCGGGACGGGCTACGGGACTTCTCCACCTCGCGGCTGGTGCGGAACCTCACCGGTGAGCGTTGGGGGATCACCGTCCCTGGGGACGACGACCACGTCATGTACGTGTGGTATGACGCGCTCACGAACTACCTCACGTCGTCCGGTTTCGCGCACGACGATGAACGGTACGCGCGCTACTGGCCGGCCGATGTACACGTGATCGGCAAAGACATCACCCGCTTTCACTGCCTGTACTGGCCGGCCATGCTGATGAGCGCGAGGGTTCCGCTGCCGCGGCAGGTCGTGGTGCATGGCTGGTGGAACTTGGAAGGCAAGCCGTTCTCCAAGACGGCCGGCAACGTGCTGGACCCGCGCGACGCCGTCGCGGAGTTCGGCACCGACCCGGTGCGCTACTACCTCATGCGCGAGGGGTCGTGGTTCCAGGACGGCAACTTCGCGCGGGCCAACCTCATCCAGCGCTACCATGCGGAGCTAGCCAACGACCTGGGCAACCTACTCAACCGGACGGTGACGATGATCGGCCGCTATTGCGACGGCCGGCTGCCCGCCGGTACCGCCAGCGCCGCCGGCGAGCGGGAAACGGCCGTGCAGCGGGCGGCGGAGACGGCGCTGCGGGACGCGACCGCGGCGCTCGACGGCTGGGAGTTCGGCCGGGCGCTCGACGCGATCTGGCAGTTGGTGCGCCGGGGCAACCAGTACATTGACGAGTCGCAGCCGTGGCGCTTGGCCCGCGACCCGGCCCAGCGCGCTGAGCTGGAGACGGTCCTGGCAACCAGCGCCGAGAGCCTGCGCTTCCAGGCCGTGCTGCTCGGCCCGTTCATGCCGGGGACAGCGGACCGGATGCTCGCCCAACTGGGCCTCGACGGTGTTGCGCCGGGCGCGTGGCGCGACCTGCGGTGGCAGCCAGACGGATCGGGCCGGCCGGTCCCCGGCGGCTCGCCTCTGTTCCCGCGGCTTTCGGCATAGCGGCAGACGGCCGCTCAGGCCGACGCGCTGTTGACAGCGAGCGACACTATGGTAGACTAGGCGGTAGGTGAAAAGGAGGTGATGCCTATGGACAGTAGTAGCGCTAGTCGGCACGCCCTGTCTATGTGCATTCGCCTCGTACCTGTCGCCTAGATCAACACCAACGGCGAGCCGGAAGGTACGGGCGAATACCGGCGCTGGGTGGGCGCGTGCTGCCTAGTGCATAGCAAGACCGCCCGGGACTGGTCCCAAGTGACCACTCTCGGGCGGTTTTTCATTGGTTCGGCCCCCCCTACGGCCCCCCGAGTCCACTCCGAAGCAGGTTGAGGCAGGTTGAGGCAGGAACCACATCCTTCAAGGAGATGCCCAGGCCATGAGACGTCGCGGTGTGGTGCTCGGCGGTTTCGTCGCGTGTGCCCTGACCGCGTGCAACGTTGCCGGTCTCGGTGGGCTACGCGGCTCGGGGATCATCCGCGCCGAGGCCAGGGACATCGGGAGGTTCGGCCAAGTCGTCGTCTCCGGCGACGCGCGAGTCTACATCACCCAGGGAGATCGGCCGTCGCTGGTGGTGGAGGTGGACGACAACCTGCTGGGATACGTGCGTAGCGAGGTAGACGACTTCGCCCTGCGCCTCGGGTTTGCGGGTACCGTCGGCGGCTACGCCCCCACACAGCCGCTGACGTTCCGCCTCACGGCGCCCCGTCTCCGGGGCCTGGAACTGGACGGCGCCGGCACCATCGAAGCGACCGAAATCAATGCGCCGCGGCTGGTGGTGGAGATCAGCGGCTCCGGCCGGGTCCGGCTGACCGGGAAGGTCGAGGAGCAGTTCGTCACGCTGAACGGCTCCGGCACGTATGACGCCGCCGGAGCCGAGTCCGAGACCGCTCGCGTGCGGGTCAATGGGCCGGGAACGGCCACCGTCTGGGCGAGCGACACGCTTGCGGCGCGGCTCAACGGCAGCGGCCGGATCAGCTACTACGGGCAGCCGCAGGTGAGCCGGGACATCACCGGCTCCGGACAGGTCACGCACCTCGGCGGGCGGTAGGTGCGGCCGCGAACAAGCGGGTTGCTTTCGTGTACCATCCATTGCGTAGGTCGAGAGGCGCGCAGGCGTCATGGCGTCAAGCACGCCGGATCCTCGGAGCCGATGGGGGACGGTGACTATGGTTGCTTTGATCGTGCGGCTGCTGGCGGTATACGTGTTCGTGGTGGGCGTGGCGGTGCCCGTGCAATTCCTGCTTACCCAGTTCTACGATCCCACGCTGGCCGGCGCTGGGGCTACCGTGTGGATGATCCTGGACCCGCTCATGGTAGTCGCCATGGTCGTCGTCCTGCTTGTGGCCATCGCCAGAAAGCGCCAGCTCGGCTCCGGGTCGGAGGATCAGACGATCACCCGTGACTACCTGGAAACGAACGTCATCCTCTACTACTCGGTGGCGCTGCTCATCGCGTTGCTTTCCAACTGGTTCGGCTTCCAGTTCGTTGACCCCGCAAACGACAATCCGTTGGTGTGGATTCTGATTGATGTGACAGTGCCGCTGCTGACGGTTTCCACGGCGATCAGGATGTGGCGCAGAACACAGCAATGACGGCCCCCCTATGGTCTCCCCGCTGCGGCAGGGGGACGGGTGGGGCCGGCCCGAATCTACGGACAGGGAAATGGACACCATGAGACAGTGGTTTGCTGCACTCATCGCCGCCGGATTGCTGCTCCTATTCGCGGTGCCGGCGGCTGCGGCGGCCGACTGCGAACTGGCCGCCGGGTTCGCCACGCTCAAGGCTCTGATTGAGGCGGCGGAGGGGCCGGACAAGGTCGGCGCGTGCCTGGAAAACGAGCACGTCAATCCTGAGAACGGCGACGTCCTGCAGCGGACCACGGGTGGTCTGCTCGTGCAGCGCGCGGCCGATAACCGGGCGGCCTTCACCGATGGCTACCGCACCTGGATCAATGGGCCGCAAGGATTGCAAGCACGCCTCAACACCGAGCAGTTCGACTGGGAGGGCCAGGCGGACCTGGGGACCGTGACAGTCGCGCCCGGGGAGGCGATCCACATACGCTCCATGAACGCCCTGACCGGCGGATCGGGCATTGGCATTCCGAACCAGCGTGGCGTGGCGCTCGCTATCGCGGACTACGGCCCGATCAAGGGTCACGCCGTCTCAATGGGCGCCGGCCTCGACTCCGTCTGCTCCGTGGCAGGCGGCCGTGCCGCTGCCGAGTCCGTGGTCGCCGATCAGCGACAGGTCGTGGGGGTCATCGGCACTTCCTGCTCCGTCGCGGCTGCTACGGCGGCGCCGATCATCAGCAAGGCCGGGCTGGTGATGATTGCACCCTCCACCACCTCGCCCTCGCTCACCTCCGACCTCCAAGGTCACGCCGGCGCCAACTATCACCCCGGCTACTACCGGACCGCCAACAACGACCTGTACCAGGCGCAGGCAGTCGCGCAGTTCGCATACAACGAGTTGGGCCTCCGCAAGGTGGCCGCTATTCATGACGGCGATCCGTACACCTCCGGACTCACCGGCGCTTTCGCTACCGAGTTCCGGAAACTCGGTGGCGCAACCGTCTTGGCCGCCATCGCCAAAGGCGACACCGACATGATCCCCGTGCTCACGGAGATCGCGGCCGGCACTCCCGACGGCCTCTTCTTCCCACTCTTCCCGGCCGAGGGCGGACACATCGTCCGGCAGGTCGGTGCGGTCGCCGGCCTCGAGGACGTGACGCTGATCGGCGGCGCGGCCCTGCTCGTGTCCAGGTTCCTCGCCGTCCCGGAGTCGGCGGGCATCTACTTGCCCGGCCCCGACCTGCGCTTTGGTGACAACACCAACGAGACGACCGCCAAGAGCAACGCTGCGCTCGTCGCCGACTATCAGGATCGCTACGGCGAGCCACCCTTGTCGGCCTACCTGGCGCACGCCTACGATGCAACTACTCTTTTGTTGCGAGCTATTGAGACGGTCGCGGTGGCCGACGGAGCGACGCTCTCCATTGATCGCGCCGCGCTCCGGGCGACACTGACCAACACCGCCGGTTTTCAGGGAATTATCGGCACCATCTCCTGTGACGAGTTCGGCGACTGCGGCACCGGCAGTGTCCAAATCGCGCACCACACGGACTCCAGCATCACCGACGTCGCGCAGCTGCCGGTCGTCTACCGCTTCGCGCCCTGATTGCTGCCTCCGTCGAGAGCATGGTGTCGGCAACGCAGCGCGACCCGGCGGAGATTGACCGCCTGACGCCAACGCGCCGCCCGGCTGGGCCGAGCGTGGCGGGGCAGCGGTGGCGGCAGTTGCTCTTCTTGCATTGGGAGGTGCCGGCGGCGGCGCTCCAGGCGCGGCTGCCCGCGCCGCTGGTCGTGGACACCTTTCAAGCGCGCGCGTATGTGGGTCTGATCGCGCTCACGATGCCGGAGGTGCGCCTCCGCTGGCTGCCGTCCATGCCGGCACTCACGCGCCTGCACACGCTGAACCTGCGGACCTACGTGCATCGGGACGGTCGCGAGCCGGGCGTCTGGTTTTTCAGCCTCGATACCACGCACCCGCTGGCGGTGATCGCCGGGCGGCTCGGCTGGCGCCTGCCCTACTACTTGTCAGCGGTGCGGCGGCAGCGGGAGGGCCGGACCCTCGCATTCCGTAGCCGGCGGTTGCTGCCGGGACCGGGGACGGCGCGGTTTGCGGCGCGCTGTCGCGTCGGCGCCTCCCTCGACGCAGCACAACCGGGGACACTGGAGCACTTTCTAGTAGAGCGGTACCTGCTCTACGCGGATTTTGGCGACCGGGGAATGCGCGTGGGTCAGGTGCATCACCCGCCCTTTGCGCTCTACCGGGCTACGGTCGAGGCGCTGGACGAGACGATGCTCCGCGCTGCGGGATTGGACGTACCGCGGACGGAACCGTTGGCCCACTACTGCCCCGGGGTGGACGCGGAGCTATTCGGCTTGCGTTCTTGAAGGGGGGCGGGGCCGACCTCACCCCCGGCCCCCTCTCCAACATTTGGAGAGGGGGTGTAACGCTCGGGCCGGGGCCAATGCATGGCCCTGGACGGCGGCTTGCGCTGCAATGGCGAGGTCCAGCCCCCCTATGGTCCCCCCGCTGCGGCGGGGGGACGGGGATGTTCCCTCACCCTGGTAGCGCAGTCCGGGGGAGGGCGAGGGCCGGAGGCAACACACTACCTAATCAAGTTCGCAACCTTCATCAGGGAAGGGGAGCGATGGAGATGCCGGCCGCTGTGAAGAAGGGGGTGTTTCCCTCACCCCGGCCCTCTCCCAGGGGGAGAGGGGGGTTGGATTCCCGCTTGCGCGGGAATGACGAATGAGACAATGGGAGTGACGGGGGCGCGGGCGCGATGAATCGCGCCGCTACAAAAGACCTCCCGTTGTGTGGTTGAGTGGCCCCCCTATGGTTCCCCCGCTGCGGCGGGGGGACGGGCGGAACATGTTGCGCCCCTACGGCTTGACCCGTACCCACTCTAGTCAGGGGGGCCTAGGGGGTGGCTGAACCCGCACCTTGCCTCGCGCTCTGATCGGCTGATACCGTCCACTGATAGGCGCCGGTGCAGCACGAGGCGGTGTTGTGGCCGCGTCAACGGCACGTCAAGAGCGCATCAACGCATGGAGGAGACTCAGGGATGAGCAAGAGTCGGATTGGGCTGTTGGGATTGGCCGTGATGGGCCAGAACTTGGCTCGCAATATCGCGCGTTTCGCGACGGTCACGGTCTACAACCGCACGACCGAGCGCACCGAAGAGTTTTTGGCCGGGCCGGCGCAGGGCGCGGCTATTCGCGGCGCCGAGACGTTGGAGGAACTGGTCGGCTCGCTCGAACGACCGCGGACGATCATCCTCATGGTGCAAGCGGGCCGGCCGGTGGATGCCGTGCTCGCGCAGCTCCGTCCCCTGCTGACCGCCGGTGACATTGTGGTTGACGGGGGCAACTCGCTCTACCAGGACACCATCCGCCGCGGCACCGAATTGGCGCCAGACGGACTGCACTACGTGGGCATGGGCGTGAGCGGTGGTGAAGAGGGCGCACTCAACGGGCCGTCGCTGATGCCCGGTGGGCCGCGCGCCGCCTATGACCATCTGGCACCGATCCTGACCAAGATCGCGGCCCAGACCGATGACGATGGCGCGTGCGTGTCCTATATCGGCGAGGGTGGCGGCGGTCACTACGTCAAGATGGTGCATAACGGCATCGAGTACGGCGACATGCAGCTCATCGCCGAAGTCTATGAGCTGCTGCGTCGGCTGGAGGGTCGGACGGCGCCGGAGATCGGGGCCGTGTTCGCGCAGTGGAACGAGACCGAGCTGCAATCGTATCTGGTCGAGATCACGGCAACGGTGCTGCGCTACACCGACTCGGAGACGCAACAGCCGCTGGTTGACCTCATCCTCGATACGTCCGGGCAGAAGGGCACCGGGCGCTGGACCTCGCAGGATGCGCTCGACCTCGGCGTGCCGATCCCGACGATTGACGCGGCGGTGTGGTCGCGGAACATCTCCGCCCGCAAGGACGAGCGGGTGCGGGCCGCGCAGGTGCTCGGCGGGCCGTCGAACGGTGGGACGGCGGCCGCCGGCTCGGACTTCACGGCGCAAGTCCGGGCGGCGCTCTACGCGGCCAAGATCATCACCTATGCCCAGGGGATGAAGCTGCTTCGGGAGGCCTCGCAAGAGTACGGCTTCGGCTTGAACCTCGCGGAGGTGGCGCGCATCTGGAAGGGTGGGTGCATCATCCGCGCGGCCCTGCTGGATCAGATCAAGTCCGCCTTCCTCGCGACGCCCGACCTGACCAGTCTGCTCCTGCACCCGCCGCTGACCGCGCAGGTGACGGCGCGGATCGGCGCGCTGCGGGAGGTCGTGGCGCAGGCCCGCGGGCAGGGAATCGCGTGCCCGGCGCTGAGCGCGTCGCTCGACTATTACGAGAGCTACCGGCAGGAACGGCTCCCCGCGAACCTGATCCAGGCACAGCGCGACTACTTCGGGGCACACACCTACCAGCGCACCGACAAGCCCGGCATCTTTCATACCGAGTGGCAAGGGGCGGAGTAGGCGCTCGGCCTTGGCACCTGCGGGCCTCACCACACACCTCACCCCCCGGCCCCCTCTCCAACATTTGGAGAGGGGGTGTAACGTTTGGACCGGGGCCGATTGCATGGCCGTGGGCGGCGGCTTTTGCTGCAATGACGGGGGCGTGGGCGCGATAAATCGCGCCGCTACGGGATAGTCTGCCGTCGTGCGGATGAGCAGCCCCCCTATGGTCCCCCCGCTGCGGCGGGGGGACATGGATTCCCGCGCAAGCGGGAATGACGGGTTATGCAGAGGTCTCTAGGTGGAGAGAAGGTCTGCACCTGCCGCCGGTGCAGGAGGCAGTGGCCAGGGCACGGTTTCGACGACGAGGCTCAGGCCCACGGCATGGAGCGCCTTTTCGATGGTGCTGAGATGGGAACGGTGATCGGGATCGAGGAGCTTGCGGATCGCGGCTTCACTGACCCCCAACCGCTTCCCCAGCGCGACGTTCGTCAGGCTTTGTTCGCGCATGGCAGTGTAGAGCGCCACTTTGGCCGCGGCCACCGGCCGGAGGGCGACCAACTCTTGCCCATCCTGGACGGGGCTGGGCAACGGGATTGCGCCGCGCAGGGAAAAGTGGGCACCAAGCGCGCCCACCAGCGCGTCTTCCGCTCGGACTAGGGCTTCGGAGCGACTGTCTGCGCAGGTCAAGGCCCCAGGCACATCAGGAAACGACACCGAGAAGCCACCACCGGCTTCCGGCTCCAAGATACACGGATAGGCATAGCGCATTTAGAAATCCTCCTGGTGGATCCCCAGTTGCTTGAGCAAGTTGCGGAACGTGCCGGGTTTCAATTCGCCATACGGGACCATAGTGAATCGCTGGCCGATTTGCAGTCGGGCGTGACTCCCCTTGCCGCGCCGTGGATCGAAATTGACCGACAAGCCGTGCTTCCTGGCGTAGCGCCTCGCTCGCCGGATGAATTCCCGCCGGTCATCACTTCATCATCGCACCGATGGGTTCGATTGTCAATCGAGCCGCGGGCGGGGCAGACCTCACCCCCCGGCCCCCTCTCCACCATGTGGAGAGGGAGTGTAAGGCTTGGACCGGGGCTGATGCATGGCCTTGGATGGCGGCTGTGAGGAAGGGGTTGTTTCCCTCACCCCGGCCCGCTCCCAGGGGGAGAGGGGGCGGCGGACCTACCCCCTGGCCCCCTCCCTCAAGGGAAGGGGCTGGATTGCGGCCCCGTATCGGGGGACGGGTCATGCTTGCGCGGGGATGACGGGGGTGTGGGCGCGATAAATCGCGCCGCTACGGGCAAATCTGCGCTTGTTAGAGGTCGTACTCGTGGGGTGAGAGCAGGCTGCGGGTGAGTAGGAGGGAGCGCGGCGGGTCGAGTGGCGCGGGTGGGATCAGGACGTGCGGGTATCTGGGCGGGCGGTCGTACTGCGGGGGTGAGTCGAGCGGTGGCGGCGTGGTTGGGTCGGGCGGTGCAGACGGGTCGGTGGGCAGATCGCCGGGTGGCTCGTTCGGTGGGTGCGTAGCCCCCCTATGGTCCCCCCGCTGCGGCGGGGGGACGGGGATACGCGCCCTGATACCATGCACTTAGTCCACGGATACCTCGCGCATGAACGTATCGCTGCGGCAGTACCACGACCTGTTGGCGAGCTACCTGTGGCCCCAGCGTGGCCGCGTCGCGCTCCTCGCCGTGTTCATTCTCGGCAACACCGGGCTGCTGCTGGTCACGCCGCAGATTCTCCGCAGCTTCATTGACACGGCTCAGACGGGCCAGGGGTTCGCCACGCTGGTGACGCTGGCGCTGCTCTTCGGCGGGGTGGCACTCGGCCAGCAAGTCGTTTCGGTGCTCGCCACGTACTTCACCGAGCGCGTCGCCTGGACCGCGACCAATGCCCTGCGCTCGGACCTGGCCCGGCACTGCTTGGGGCTGGACATGTCGTTCCACCACGAGCACACGCCGGGCGAAATGATCGAGCGCGTTGACGGCGACGTGAACAATCTGGGGAACTTCCTTTCCACGTTCACGGTCCAGATCGTGGGGAGCTGCCTGCTGCTGGTGGGCATTCTGGTGCTGCTGTATCGGGAGGAATGGCGCGCCGGCTTGGGGTTCACGCTGTTTGTGCTGTTCAGCGTGATCGTCCTGGTGCGGTTGCGGAACATCTCCGTCCCCTACTGGCGGGCGCGGAGCGAGGTCCGCGCCAATATGTTCGGTTTTCTGGAAGAGCGGCTGGCGGGCACGGAAGACATCCGCGCTGCCAACGCGCAGCCCTACGTCTTGCGCCGGTTCTACGAGCTGACGCGCGAGTGGATGAGCAAAGAGATGCGGGCCGGCCTGGCCATCGGCGTCTTCTGGAACACGAACGAGACCATCTGGGCGGTCGGGAGCGCGGCGTCCTTGGCGCTGGGCGCGTACCTCTTTCTGGATGAGGCGATCACGCTCGGCACCGTGTACATGCTCTTTCACTACGCAACGATGGTCGTTCAGCCGATTAGCCGGCTGACGCAGGAGCTGGAGCAATTGCAGCACGCCTCGGCGAGCATCCTCCGACTGGGGGAACTGCTTCGATCCCGCAGCACCATCCTCGACGGGGCCGGGGTGGCCTTCCCGGCCGGGGCGCTGTCGGTCGAATTCGACAGGGTGACGTTCGGCTACCACCGCGAGCAGACGGTGCTCCACGACATCTCGTTTCGGCTGGCGCCGGGGCGGACCCTGGGACTGCTCGGACGCACGGGGAGCGGCAAGACCAGCCTCACGCGCCTCGTGTGTCGACTCTACGACCCCCAAGACGGCACGATCCGGCTGGGCGGGCAGGATATTCGCCGGAGCACGCTCCCCGACCTGCGCGAGCGCATTGGGATGGTCACGCAAAACGTGCAGCTGTTTCACGGCACGGTGCGCGACAATCTGACGCTGTTCGATCCGGACATAGCGGACGAGCGCCTGCGGGAGGTCATTGCCGAGCTTGGTCTCGGGTCGTGGTACGCGGCGCTGCCCGAGGGACTGGATACCATACTCGCGCACGACGGTGGCCTCTCCGCGGGTGAAGCGCAGCTGCTCGCCTTTGCCCGCGTCTTCCTGCGACCGGCGGGCCTGGTGATTCTCGATGAAGCCTCCTCGCGCCTGGACCGGGGCACGGAACGGCTGATCGAACGGGCGCTCGACAGGCTGGCAGCGGACCGGACGGTGATCGTCATTGCCCACCGCCTGACTACCGTGCAGCGCGTGGACGAGATCATGATCCTGGAGGACGGTTTGATCCAGGAGCACGGCGACCGGCAGCGCCTGGCGAGCGATCCGCGTACACGCTTCCACGGACTGCTCCGCACGGGGCTGGAGGAGGTGCTGGCGTGAAGACCTGGCAGCACCTCTGGGGACTGATTCGCTTCCTGCCGGGACTCTACGGCGCCATGCTCGTGCTCCGCACGCTGTCTTTCATGGTCGTGCCGAATGCGGTGGCGGTGGCGAACCGGGAGTTCTTCGACAGCCTGAGCGGTGAGGCACAGGTCGGCTGGGGGCCGTACACGGTCATCGCGCTGCTGGTAGGGATTGCACTGGCGCGGATGGTGGCCATCTTTGGCGATATCATCTGCTTCTTCCTATCCAGGTTCACGATGGATACATTGCTGCGCCGCAACCTGCTGGCGCACATCCTGGACCAGCCCGGCTCGCAAGCGTTGCCAGCGTCGCCGGGCGAGGCGGTCAGCCGCTTCCGTGGTGACGTAGATGCCATCTCGGAGTTCATGGTCTTTTCCCCCTTCAAGCTGGCGCACCTGATCTACATCCCGGTGGCGCTCTTCGTGATGGCCCAGGTCAACGCGCTCATCACGACCGTCGTGTTTCTCCCGTTGCTGGTCATTGTCACGGCGGTGAGGATCGCCTCGCCGCGGCTCCAGCGGTACCGCGAAGCCAATCGCGAGGCAACCGGCCAGGTCACAGGGTTCATCGGCGAGCTGTTCCGCATGGTCGAAGCGGTCAAGCTCACCAACGCCGAGGCGCGCGTCATGGGCCGATTCGATCAGCTCAACGGCATACGACTGGACACGACGATCAAAGACCGCATGTTGAGCGCCATCCTGAACTCGATTTCCGATAACTCCGCCAACCTGGGCACGGCCATCATCCTGATCCTGGTCGGCCAGTCCATGCAGGCGGGGACTTTTACCGTCGGCGATTTCGCGCTCTTCGTCTACTATCTCCAGCAGATCACGTGGGTCAACCGCAACATCGGCTCGGCTTGGGCCGAATACAAGCAGATCGGAGTGTCCATCGGGCGCCTGCTCACCCTGCTGCGAGACGCACCACCACAGAAGCTGGTGGCGCGTAGCCCGGTCTACCTGCGCGGCGCACTGCCGGAGGTACCGTTCACGCCCAAGAGGGCTGACGACCGCCTAGTGAGCTTGGAGGCCTCGGGGCTGACCTATCGCTATCCCGATTCGGGACGCGGCATCGCCGGCATTGATCTCCGGCTACCGCGCGGGTCGTTCACGGTCATCACCGGCCGGATCGGCGCCGGCAAGTCCACGCTCTTGCGCGTCCTGCTGGGTCTCGTCCCGAAAGACGCGGGGGAGGTGCGGTGGAACGGGACGACCGTGGCGGAGCCGGCCACGTTCTTTGTCCCGCCGCGCTGTGCGTACACGGCGCAGGTGCCTCGCCTATTCAGCGAGACGCTGAAGGACAACATCCTGCTGGGCTTGCCGGAAGAGCGGGTGAACGTCGCGGCAGCCCTGCGGTCGGCCGTACTGGAGCCGGACGTAGCACAGTTGGAGAACGGTCTCGATACGCTCGTCGGCTCGCGCGGGGTGAAGCTCTCCGGCGGTCAAGCGCAGCGCGCGGCAGCGGCGCGGATGTTCGTCCGCGATCCCGAACTGCTGGTTTTCGACGATCTCTCCAGCGCTCTCGACGTGGAGACGGAAGGGCAACTCTGGGAGCGCGTCTTTGCCCGCTCCGATGCGACCTGCTTGGTGGTTTCGCACCGCCGGGCCGCGTTGCAGCGGGCCGATCACATCGTCGTGCTGAAGGACGGCCAGGTGGACGCGGCCGGCAGCCTCGACGAGCTGCTGGCGACATCTACGGAGCTACAGAAGCTGTGGCAAGGCGACCGCGGGGCGGGAGAGCCGGATGGGGCGGCGTACCTGCCCCCAACCCCATCCCTGAAGGGAAAGGGCTAAAGGGTATCACCATGGCTTCTCACACCCGGAGGGCAGGGGCCGGGAGTAGCTTAGACCTGACCGTTACTCAGGAGAGGACTTATCCCTGCCTCTACCGGTAGCCAGGTGTGTCCACAGTTCTCGCAAGGCCCAAAAGGGAATGAACACTGCCCCAATCAGCATTGCGATCTTAATGCTCGTCATATCCGTGCCAGGGTACAAGTTCTCCTCGAGTGGGCCGCCGCGTTGCTCCATGGAAACCAAAGCCCAGAGCACCGGAAAGCTGGCGAGCGCAAGCGCCGACGCGACCGTAAGGGCGAGGCGAAGCGCCTCAGGAAAATCAATCCTCCGCAGCAAAGCTACTGCCAGGACAAGGAAAAACAGCCCGGCAAAGATCAGAGGAAGCGGCATACAGGCTCCGCACTACCTAGCGAACTGTTGAATGTCCGCTCTTTGCGGCTGTACGGCGAGCGAAGAGCTCGCCTACGGCAATGCCGGCCACTGTGCCAGCGATTGTCCACAGTGGCCCTACCGCGTATCCCAATAGCACGCCGCCGATGAGCGCACCACTGAAGACGGCTGCCGGGGGAGCGGTGAGTGGAAGTGACGGAGGCTGCATAGCTGGCTGCGGGGCGGTAGCCGTAACCTTGGGCATTTGACTCGCAGGGGTAGCGGCGGCGCTAGGATGGTCCTTGTTCGTCTTCACAACCATGCCTCGCTCTCTCACTCCGAGTCACCGGGTTGTCCCAGGATTACCCGGCTCACGCTCACGCCGCCACAGGGGTTAGGATAGCACATAGCATTAGGCTGGCTGCTGTCCGGCGCCATCGGGTGGCGGTGCCGGTTGAGGGCTAACGGCGGTATGCTGAAGGCCGATGACAGAGCGCGGCCGCCAGCGTGTCGTCGTGACCGGCATCGGCGCCGTGACTCCTATCGGAACCGGCCGCCGGGGCCTCTGGGCGGGGGTCAAGCGGGGGCAATCGGCCGTGGGGCCGGTGACGCGCTTCGACGCGACGCCATTCCGCTCGCGCCTGGCAGCGGAGATCCACGACTTCGATCCACTGGCGCACCTGGAATCCCGCCAAGCGCGACGCCTGGATCGCTACGCGCAGTTGGCCCTCGTCACCGCGCGGCTGGCCGTGGACGATGCCCGCCTGCACGTCCCGGAAGGACGCCCCCGCAACCGCGCCGGAGTGTACCTGGGCAGCGCCCTCGGCGGCGTGGCCTACGCCGAGGAGCAGCACGCCGCCTTCCTGGCACGCGGGACACGTGCCGTCTCGCCGACGCTGGCGCTGGCCGTCTTCGGGGGCGCCAGTGCTACCAACGTCGCGATTGACCTGGGCTGGCGCGGCCCCAATCTCACCAACGCCAATAGCTGCGCTTCCGGGGCGGTGGCGATTGGCGAGGCATTTCGGCTGATCCGCGCGGGCGGCGCCAACGTGATGCTCGCCGGTGGGGTCGAAGCACCGCTGGCGCCCTTGACCTTCGGCGCTTTCGCGCTCATCAAGGCGATGTCTACGCGCAACGACTGTCCCGCACGGGCGAGCCGGCCGTTCGATGCTGACCGCGACGGATTTGTCATGGGTGAGGGGGCCTGTATCGTCGTGCTCGAATCCCTTGTCCATGCGCGGCGCCGCGGCGCCGCCGTGCTCGGCGAGGTCGTCGGCTATGCGCTGATGAACGACGCGCACCACATGACGGCGCCGCGCCCGGACGGACGGCAAGCGGCTCGCACCATCCGCCTGGCGCTGGCCGACGCCGGTCTCAAGGCGCATCGGATCGGCTACGTCAACGCGCACGGCAGCAGTACGGTGCTGGGTGATGCGGCGGAAGCGGAGGCGATCAGAACGGGCTTTGGGCGCTATCTGACTCCGCAGGTACTGGTTAGTGCGACGAAGGGGCTGTATGGGCATCCGCTGGGCGCGAGCGGCGCTATCGAGGCCGCCCTGACGGTCGAGGCGCTACGAACGAGTTGGCTGCCGCCCACCACGAACCTGGCGCAGCCTGATCCACAGTGTGCGTTGCCGTTGGTACCGGCCGGCGGGCTACACCGCGCAACGGACTACGCGCTGTGCAATTCGTTCGGCTTCGGCGGCATCAACGCCTGCCTCGTGCTCGCCCAACCGGGCGCTCGCGACGAGGGCGGCGGTTGACCAGTATACAAATGAATATGCAAGATGTGGCGAGAGACTGGCCCGCTCCCTCGCCCCTGACAAGGGTAGGTTTTCCGGCGGGGAGCCGCGGGCGGGGCCGATGCATGGCCCTGGACGGCGGCTTTCGCAGCCATGACCAGCGACTGGGCGCGATGAATCACGCCCCTACAAAACCTACCCTTGTGAGCTATGGTCCCCCCGCTCCGTAGGGGGACATGGATTCCCGCTTGCGCGGGAATGACGGGTTATGCAAGGGTCTCCGTACGCGAGTTCGTGAGATGCCTGAACGAGGGTTATCGAGAACTGCGGCGCCAGCGGTCTTTGCGCGGAGCGATGGTCAATATATCAATGGCATTATCCGGATTGATCGTATACTCAATGCGGAACGTCCCAAATCTAGCCTGGCGGTTGCAGAGAGCTATCCCTTTCAGGTGCTTTTTCCCTATTGATAGGATCGGCTGCAATTGCCTCGAAATGGCGAGCAATGTTCCGCCGCGTTTTACCGTCAGCACGTTCAATAAACCGGCGGGCTTCAGGTGCTACGACACCTATACGGTAGGGAAAGTTGGCTGCCATTTACAGACCGAGATCTGCCCGCAACTCTTCCCAAGGGGTACCCTCGCCACGCTCGACACTCTGTTTGGCTGCAAGGAGTGCAGTTAGGGCCTCGGGGTCAGCAAGCACTTCTGCCGTTGCCAGCCAATCACTGAGCGCCTGCCTGGCAGCACTCTCACCGTTGGTATTCCATTCCAGGGCGATGCCACGTGCCAAGTCACGCAGCGCCTCCCGCATATCGGCTGCGTCCAGTTGGTCAATCATTCCGTCAATTTCAGCGTTCGACGGTGGTGGATCGTCTTCAACTTCCACAGTACGCGCGCGGCTCACCCGCCCACTAGGAGCCTCATACACACGCGGGCCATGCTCAAACGGCTGACCACTCTCACCTGGCTGCCCGCCCAGACTGCCGCTGTTGTCGGTATCTCGTACTGCCATATTGGGCCTCTCGCTGTCGCAACCATAGTAGCATAGACACCCGCTGGCAACGCGGCTGGCCCCCCTATGGTCCCCCCGCTGCGGCGGGGGGACGGGAGTGCCCTCACCCCCCGGCCCCCTCTCCACCATGTGGAGAGGGGGTGTAACGCTCGGACCAGGGCCGATGCCGACTATCAGGCCGGGACGCGCTGGCCGTCGATGATGACAGTGGTGGCGCGGGAGCGCAGCTCGAGGGGGTGGCCGTCGAAGAGCACGATGTCCGCGTCTTTGCCGGGTGTCAGGCTGCCGACGCGGTCGGCGACGCCCATGATCTCGGCCGGGGTCAGCGTGATCGAGCGCAGCGCATCTCGCTCCGTCATGCCCTCGGCGACGGCCAAGCCGGCGTAGAGGCGCAGGTACTTGCTCGGCAGCACTGGATGATCGGAGCAGATCGCCACCGGGACACCGGCATCGGCCAGAATGCCGAGCGAGGCAAACGTCTTCTCGCGCAGCTCGACCTTTGATCGCGCTCCGAAGGTCGGACCAACCACGCAGGGCGTCTGCCGCGCGGCGATCTCCTCCACAATGCGGTGCGCTTCCGTCGCGTGCTCCAGGATCACGTCCACCTCGAACTCGGCGGTAATACGGAGCACCGTCAGAATGTCGTCGGCGCGGTGGCAATGCGCCAGCAGTGGGATTTCGCGTTGGAGCACGCGCCCGACGGTCTCCAGGCGGAGGTCGCGGTCGGGGGCTTTGTCCGGGTCTTGGGCGCCCCGCTCCAGCTTCTGTAGGTAGACTTGTGCCTGCACCAGGGTCTCGCGCAGCACCGCCGCGACACCCATGCGGGTCGAGGGCAGCTGCTTGCGGTCTCCGTAGACGCGCTTGGGGTTTTCGCCGAACGCTACCTTCAGGCCGCACTCGGCCTTGACGACCATCCGGTCAACGAACCGGCCGGAGGTTTTGATGATAGCGCCAAGACCACCGACGACGTTCGCGCTCCCAGGCAGCACGACGGCCGTGGTGACGCCGTGCGCTGCGGTGTCAAGCAGCCCTAGCTCCTCCGGGTTGATCCCGTCGAGCGCGCGCACGTGAGGCGTTACCGGGTCGGTACTCTCGTTGGTGTCGCTCCCTTCCCAGCCGACACCTTCCTCGTGGATACCGAGGTGCGTATGGGCATCGAGCATCCCCGGGAGAGCCAACTGGCCGCCCGCGTCTATGACCTCGGCATCGCTGGGGACGGCAACCCCGTTGCCGATGGCGGCGATGGTCGAGCCATCTATCAGGATCGTACCCGCCGCGATCTCCGGGCCGTCAATCGGCAAGATATGGGCGTTCGTGATCGCCAACATCGCTACACAGCACCTCGATGAGATTTGGCCGGCGTCGGGCCGGGCGTCCGGGCTTACCGGCACGCCCGGCGCTGCTCAAGCCAAGTGCGGGTTATGGCAATTTCGACAGGATGCGCTCGAACTCATCGAGCGAGAATGCGCGGAGGGTTTCCGAGCGCGCGTTGCCGAGCTGGCCGAGCGCGAGTAGCAAGGCGGCCGCCGTCTCGTCATCGGGCGCCTCGGCAATGGCGACGGCATCATAGGAACCCATCGTCAGATACCACGCCTCCACCTTTGCGCCGGCTGCTTCGGCACCTTGGATTGCCTCGCGCACGCGCTGCGGACCGTCCTTGACGTTGCGGATGCCCTGTTCCGTGTAGTTGAGCAGGACTACAAACTTCGGCATGGTGCTCCTCCTATCGGTCGCGGTTCCACTAGCTGCGCCTCAGTGTGACAATAGGCAGGAGGGCTGTCAACACGGACTGTTAGACTGCTCGGTCAGTGTCTCCCGGTACGATAGCCGATGGGAGGGCAGCGGGCATGGCAGCGTTTGAGCGGATTAGTGAGCACCTGTACCGCTATGAGGACACCTGCGCGGTCTACGTCGTCATCAATCCCGATGAGCCGGATCATGCAACGCTGGTGGACTTCGGGGCCGGTAGCATCCTCGCGCACCTCGGCGAGATCGGCGTCCGGGAGGTGGACTGGATTCTGCATACACACCACCACCGCGATCAATGCCAGGGCGACCGGATCGCCGCCGAGCGCGGCCTCCCCATTGCGGTACCTTCCCACGAGCGGCATCTGTTCGATGACGTCGAGAACTTCTGGCAGAACCGGCGCATCTTTCACCTGTACTACGTCCGCAACACGTACTTCACGCTGACGGAAAGCGTGCCGGTGGCGGCGGAGCTGACCGACTACGAGCGGTTTCCGGCCAGCGGCTACGAGTTCTTCGTCCTGCCCACGCCGGGGCACACGCTCGGCTCGGTCACGCTGCTGGCCGAGATAGACGGTCGCAAGGTGGCCTTCAGCGGCGACCTCATCCACTCGCCCGGCAAGGTCGCCACCTTTCACGACCTCCAGTACCAGTATGGCGCCACGGACGGCGTGGACTTTGCGCTGGTCTCGCTCCACCATCTACGAAATCAAGGCCCCCAATTGCTATGCCCCTCGCACGGCGAGGTGATGGCGGACCCGGAGGCGGGCTTGGCGGCGCTCCAGGCGAAGCTCCGCGGCTGGCTGGACTTCTACAGCTTCGGCCAGACCGGCGCGACGCTCGAGGAGCAGTTCCTGGAGGTGACACCCCACATCGTCGAATGTACCTCCTCGACAAGCCAGTTCTACGCCATCATCGCGGATAGCGGTCAGGCGTTGTTTGTGGACTACGGCAGCGCGAGCGGCAACTACTTCGGGCAGCTCAATGCCGGCTACGGTGGCGGCGACCGGCTGCGCTTCGTCGAGCACGGCCTGGATGCCCTGCGCGAGCAGTGGGGCATGCAGCGCATCGCGGTGGCGATGCCCTCGCACATGCACGACGACCACCTCAACGGCTTCCCCTACCTGCAACGGCATCACGGCACGCAGGTCTGGGCCTACGAGAATATGAAGGATATCTTGGAGCATCCACAGGGTCACCTGCTCGGCTGCACGAACGCCGAGGCGATCCGCGTTGACCGCACGGTCGGTGACTGGGAGGAGGTGCGCTGGGAGGACTTTCGCCTGACGGCCATCCACTCACCCGGTCACACCGAGTACCAGATGGCCTTGCTGGCCGAGATTGACGGCAAACGAGTGGCGTTCACCGGCGACAACTACTTTAAGGGCCAGCTGCCCGACGGCGCGGTGCGTATCCGGCATAACGTGATCTACCGCAATCACGTCGAGAAGGACAGCCACCTGCGGGCGGTCGAAAAGCTGCTGCGTTTCGAGCCGGAGGTGATCGCCCCCGGTCACGGCCCGGCCTTCGACGTGACGCGCGGCGACCTGGAGCACTACGCCCAGCGGATGCGGACGCAGCAGGAGCACTGGGAGGACTTGATCGCCGGCGAGACGAACTACGGTCTGGACCCGGCCTGGGCGGCGATCTACCCATACCAGTCGCGGGTGACGCCGGGCGGGGCTTTCTCCATCGAGGTGCGGTTACGAAACTACGGTGCTGCACCCACGTCCGCCAGCGTCGCGCTCCAACTGCCGCGGTCCTGGGAGCTGGATGCAGAGTCCCGTCAACTGGACGTAGCCGCGAGCAGCATCGGCGTGGCTCGGTTCGCCATCCACGTGCCGGCGGATTTCACCTGGCCGTATCCGCGACTGGCCATTGCCGCCGACGTGAGCGTAGACGGACGGCGGCTGGGACAGATCACCGAGGGCGTGGTTGACGTGACGCGAGAGGACGGCCCGGCCGGCTACGGCACGGGGATGCACGGCGCCAACAGCTAGTTCCCGCGACATCGGCGCCGATGACGCCTGCCCGCACGGTTGCGTCTACTGTTATGCTGTGCAAAACAGAGAGGCGTCGCGGCGGCGCTATGTCGCGCATGAACTGGAGGGCAAGTTCCTGTTTGGCCCTCGTCACGCCGCGTCCCCAGGAGTAGTCCAATGCGTGACCGACGTGTGGTCATCGTCGTGTGGGACGGCCTGCGGCCGGACGTGGTCGGCCCAGAGGCAACGCCTACCCTCGCCGCACTGGCTGCGCGCGGCGCGTGGGTCCAGAACAGCTATTGCGCCTACCCCAGTGAGACGCGGGTTAATTCGACGACGTTGGCAACCGGCTGCTATCCGGGACGGCACGGTATCGTCGGGAACAGCCTGTACGTGCCGGAAGTTGACCCGCACGGTGCCGTCGTGAGCGGTGACGACGCGACGCTGACGGCTATTGCCGAGCGCGACCCGCCGCTCGTCGCCGTGCCCGGCCTAGGCGATTATCTCGCCGAGGCCGGCAAGTCCGTTGTTGTCGTGAGCAGTGGGTCTCCCGGTTCGGCCTGGTTGAGTAATCCCCGCCCCCAGGACCACCTGTACAACCGAGCGCTGGTGCGGCCGGCCGCGGCCCAGACTGCCGTGGCGCAATTCGGGGATGTACCGCCAGATTCGTTTCCGGCGACGGACCGGCTTGAGTGGCAAGCGCGGGTTTGCACCGAGCACGTCTGGCCAACCCTGCGTCCCGACGTGACGATTTGCTGGCTGACCGATCCGGACCATACGCAGCACCACTACGGCTTGGGCGCGCCGCAGTCACTCGAGGCTCTCCGAGGCTGCGATGCCGTCTTCGGCCGACTGCTGGCGTCGCTGGACCGTCTCGGCTGGCGGGACTACACCAACGTCATCGTCACATCGGACCATGGCTTCACCACGCGCCGGCCGCCGTACAAGACAGACCCCATAGCGGCGCTCGCATCCGATGATGTGATCGTTAGCAGCGGGGCCATCTATCTGACGAGCGAGTCCACCGACCGAGCAGCAGCTATCGTCCAGACCTTGCAAGACCACCCTGCGGTCGGCGCCGTCTTTGCTGCCGATGATGGCCCGGCAGCCGGGCGGCCCGGTACGATGCCGCTCTCGTTGGCGTGGGGAGGTCAACTGCACCGCCGTCGTCCGGACATTCAGTGCTCACCGGTATGGTGGGACGACGCGAACGAATATGGCGTGCCCGGCTACGCTGCCGGTCCGGTTGGAGCGGGGCACGGCTCGACCTCGCCGCGGGACCTGCGTAATTCGCTGATCCTGGCTGGTCCGGACGTGCGTAGCGGGATGACGAGCGACATCCCGGCCGGGCTGATTGACGTTGCGCCAACGATCCTCGCCATGCTGGGCTTGCCGGTGCCGACCACGATGGATGGTCGGGTGTTGACCGAGGGACTGCGGCCCGGAGTGGTCGCAGCAGAGACCGGGCTTACGCCGGAGCCGCAGTCCGAGACTGCCAGCGCGTCGGCCGCGATGACCACCGGCGGTAGCTATCGGCAATGGCTGCGGCGCGTGCGTGTCGGCAGGACCTGGTATCTCACAGCCGCCGGCGCCGAGCGCGACTAGCGGCGCGCCCGAACGTGGTATGGTGAAACGACCCGCCGGCATGTTGCCTCGACTCAGGAGGTCAGGAGGACCGCACCATGGCTGTCACTCTTATCGCGCCGCCAGCGCCCGCAGTACAGGCCCCGCTCACCCCGGACGACCTACTCGCACTCGAAGCCGAGCACGGCGCCCGCTACGAGTTGGTCAACGGCGAGCTACAGGACCGGAGTGAGTTGCAGGGGGAAGGAATGCCGAACGCAGAGCATGGGGCCGCAAGCGCCCGCATCGTCAGCGAGCTGGAGTCCCACGTGCGAGCCGGCGGCTTGGGCATTGTGCTCGTCGAGTGCGGCTTTGTCCTGTCGGAGGATCGGTCTACCGTGCGTATTCCTGACGTCTCATTCGTGGCCAGGACGCAGATGCCCGGGGATGGTCTGCCCAGCGGCTACTTTCGCGGTGGGCCCGACCTAGCCGTCGAGGTTGTCTCGCCGAGCGACAAGGCCAGCGATCTGGCGGTGAAGACCGCCGACTACCTCGCTGCCGGTACGCAGCAGGTGTGGATTGTGGAGCCGGGTACGCGCACCGTAGCCGTCTACCGGCCGGGTGGCGCAGCGCGAGTCTACGGCGCGGACGATACCCTCGACGGGGGCGAGCTGCTGCCTGGCCTCGCGCTCCCCGTGGGCGACCTATTCGAGTACGGTGTGGCGGCTCCATCCCGTGCAGAGTAGCGCGAGCTTGCCGCCGGCGGCTCCCTATGGACGCTGCGTGCGCGGTGGCAGAGCGACATCGGAGTACACGGACCGTTGAGCGAACGACCGCCGCTGCTCGACCGCGCCATCACGTACAACTTCGAGTATGAGCGCAAAGTGCGGGCCGGCTTCATCGGCTGCGGTGACCACGCCTACCGCAACATCTTCCCCACGTTCCAGTACGCGCCGGTGGACCTCATCGCCGTCTGCGACTTACAGCCGGAGCGCGCCGCCGCCTTTGCGCGGCAGTTCGGCGCCCGACGGTCCTACACGGACCACCGGGAGATGCTGGCCCGCGAGCAGCTCGACGCCGTGTTCGTCGTCGCCGGCTACGACGAGCACTACCGGCCACGCTATCCGCAACTGGCAATGGAGGCGATGCAGGCCGGCGCACACGTGTGGATCGAGAAGCCGCCGGCCGCGTCGCTCGCCGAGGTCGAGGCGATGCACGCCGTCAGCCAGGTTACCGGCCGGTTTGTGTCGGTCGGGTACAAGAAGATGTTCTTCCCGGCCATCGCCAAGGCCCGCGAGATCAGCCAACGCCCCGAGTTCGGGCAACCCACCTCGCTGGCGATCCGGTATCCCCAGGAACTCCCGCCACTGGAGGCCCGCTCGGATGACCGCGCCATGCAGGGTTTCCTCGACCACTTCTTCCACCCGGCCTCGATTGTGCAGACGATCATGGGGCCGGTGACGACCGTCAGCTATCAGCGGGAACCCCGCACCGGCGGCAGCGTGAGCACAATGACCTTTGCCAGCGGCGCGGTAGCCACGATGCACCTGGCCGGCAGCCACTCGTGGTCGGGGCCGTTGGAGCGGTTGGAGATCGTGGGTGAGGGCGCGTTTGTCGTCGTGGAGAACGGCGTCAACCTGCGCTATTTCCGGCCCGGCGCCCGGCGCGGTCAGGGTGGATACGGACGGGCGGCGAGCTACATCGGGGCAGACGAGGCGAGTCCGGTGGTCTGGGAGCCGGAGTTCTCGCTCGGCCAGCTCTACAACAAAAATCTCTTTCTACTGGGCTACGTGGCGGAAGTGCTGTATTTCTGCGAGTGCGTGCTGGATAACCGCCCGCCCCAGATCGCAAATCTCGACGACACGCTGGCGATGATGCGCTGGTACGAGTGTTACCGGCAGCCGGCCGGTCAGGTCATCACTATCCCGGAGCACCGGGCAGTGCCAGTGGCAAGCAACTAGGCCCCCCTATGGTCCCCCCGCTGCGGCAGGTTTTTTCTGCGGGGAGCCGCGGGCGGGGCCGACCTCACCCCCCGGCCCCCTCTCCAACATTTGGAGAGGGGGTGTAACGCTCGGACCGGGGCCGATGCATGCCCCTGGACGGCGGCTTTCGCTGCATGACCAGCGCCTGGGCGCGATGAATCACGCCCCTACAGAAAACCTACCCTTGTGAGCCTATGGCCCCCCCGCTACGGCAGGGGGACAGTACGTTTCCTCCCCTGTCGCAACGAGGAAGGGTGCGCGTGGGCTACCGCTGGCGGTCGAGCGTTTTGGCCTTGTCCTTGGGGGCATTGAGGAGGCGATCCGTCGGCCGGCCATCCCGGGCGGTGTGCTTGGCCAGCGGACCGTTGTGGCCGTTGCGGGACCAGGTTCCGTCCAAGAAGATGGCGTCCACCTTGCGAGCGATGCGGCGGGCGGCGGACCGACCCCGTGCCCAGCTATACCACATGCCGTGCCAGAGCAGGCGCCAGCCGCGGCGCTGCACCGTCGCCGGGACCCCCCACTGCACGACCGCCGCCCCCCAGGCCAAGCCGCCGCCAAACCCGACAAACACGAGGCGATCATCGGCCTTGACCAGGCCCTCGTCAATCGCCTCGCACAGCGCGATCGGAATGGATGCCGAGCTCGTATTGCCATAGCTCTGGACATTGACGAACACGCGCTCGTTCGGTACGCCAAGCGCGCTCGCCGCCGACTCGATGATCCGGAGGTTGGCCTGATGCGGAATGAAGAGGTCTACGTCGCTGGCCGACAGGCCTGCCCGCACCAAGGCTTCCTGCGCCACGTTGCCCATGACTTTGACGGCGAACTTGTAGACCTCGCGCCCGTTCATGCGGATGTAGTGCTGGCGATCCATGATGGTCTGCGGCGAGGCCGGCAGCCGGCTGCCACCGGCGGGAATGGTGAGCAACTCGGCGCCGGAGCCGTCCGAGCCGAGCACGCTGCTGAGGATGCCGGTGCGCTCCTCGGTGGCCTGCAAGACCAGCGCGCCCGCGCCGTCACCGAAGAGGATGCAGGTCGTGCGGTCCGACCAATCGAGGAACCGGGAAAGCGTTTCCGAGCCGATCAACAGCACGGTATCGCATTGGCCGGAGACGATCATGCCCTGCGCGACTGACAGCCCATACATGAACCCGGCGCAGGCCGCGTTGATGTCGAACGCGCCGGCCCGCTCGGCCCCGATGGCGTCCTGCACGAGGCTGGCGACGCTCGGCATCCCGCCGAACTCCGGGCTGAACGTGCAGACGATCACGAGGTCAATGTGCGCGGGGTGAATGTCCGCGGTCTCGATGGCTGCCTGCGCCGCCTGCTCGGCCAGCGAGGCGGTCGTCTCGCGCGGGCCGGCGATGCGCCGGGCGCGAATGCCGGTGCGCGTGCGAATCCACTCGTCGGAGGTGGAGACGATTTGGCTCAACTCGCCATTCGTCATCACGCGACTCGGCAGTGCCTTCCCCCAGCCGACGATCTGTGCGTAACGAGGCATCCCTGTCGTACTCCGGCTTTCTCTGGCGCTACCGAGATTATACGTTGCAGGGGCTTGGTTGGAGCGGACATCGGCACTGCGTCAGCCCACCTGGCGCGTCATTCATGCGTTAGCCGTGCAGGCACCGTATACCGTAGCACACGCGGGGACGGCGGATTGCGGCGTCGCAGATAGTAAGTGGCCAAGTGGGCCTGTTGGTAGATTCTTAAAGCCTCCGGCGATGTAGTGAGGCTGCCAGAGACTGCGGCCGGGTGCCGGGTGCAATCGCTGGTCCAGCAGATTTTCCGGGAGAGCAGCGCAACAACTGCTTCAGAACATACAGCGCGAGCAGACCGCCTTCCACATGGTTCGTCCGGCGCGGTAGAATTGTTAAGGGTGTAGGCGGTGCTGTAGCAACCGTGAGCGCCGGGCAGGCAGCAACCGGAGAGAATTGAGTTCATGAGTCGGATAAACTCCATTGGTCAATCAATCATCAGAGCCGTTCGGAAAACGAGGCCGTCGGGTGGGCCTCGGGCGCATCCGGTCACCCCACGCGCAAAGCGCCCCTGGCCCCGTGCGTCCGGGTTGCCCCTGCTTGGCAATGCCATCAGCATGTCGGGAGATGTGCGTTCCTATCTCACGGAACAATACCTCCAGCTAGGACCCGTGTTCCAGGTACGGGCATTCCAGCACACCTTCATCGTCCTGGCTGGCCCAGAGGCCAATCTTTTTCTGCTGCGCCACGGCAAGAAGTATCTGCGCTCGCTGGAATCGTGGCAGGAGTTCAATGCAGAGCTGGGTGCAACGCGCTCGATAGTGAGCATGGACGGGCAAGAGCATTTCCGTCTCCGCAGAGCATTACGGGATGGGTATTCGCGTGCCTACATCGAAAAACACCTCGGAGCCGCCGTCGCCATTGCCGAGCGCGAAATCGCCTCGTGGCCGCTGGACGCGCCGCTCCCCGGTTTGTACATGCTCCAACGCATCATCACCGATCAACTGGGCGTGTTGGCCGCCAATACTTCGCCGCGTGCATACCTGGACGACCTGATCGTCTTTATAGAAACACTGCTGCTCACGAAGGTCACACGCCAACGTCCCGGGCTGCTGTTGCACACGCCGCGGGTGCGACGCGCCCGCCGGCGGATTGCCGCGCTGTATGAGCAAGTCATGGCCGCGCATACGGCGGAACGCCGCGCCGGTCACCATCCCGACTTGATAGACGACGTGCTCAAGCTCCATCACGATGATCCCCAGTTCTTGCCGGAAACCGATCTGATGATCGCTGTGCTGGGGCCGTACATTGCCGGTCTCGACACTTCAGCCAGTACCAGTGCATTCACGCTCTACGCCTTACTGAAACATCCCGATTTGCTGCCGCCGGTGCAGGCCGAGGCAGACCGGCTCTTTGCCGATGGGACGCCAACGGGGCAAGCTCTGCGGAAGCTGGATGTCACCCATCGCGTGGTGCTGGAAACGCTCCGGATGTATCCGATTGCCCCCGCAATGATCCGCACGGTAGCCAACTCGTTCGAGTTTGCCGGCTACACGATCCCGGCGGGCACACGGGTGCTCATGGCCACGACGGTCCCACACTATCTACCGGAGTATTTCCCCCAGCCGGAGCGTTTCGACATTGACCGGTACCTGCCGGAACGCAACGAGCACCGCCAGCCGGGGGCGTTTGCCCCCTTTGGCCTGGGGCCGCACCGGTGCCTAGGCAACGGCTTTGCCGAAGTGCAGATCGCCGTGACGCTGGCGACCATCATGCATAACGTCGAGCTTGTCCTCGACCCACCCGATTACGAATTGCAGATCAATCCGGCACCGACACCCCGGCCCGATAAAACCTTCAAGTTCAAGGTGGTCCGGCGGCGCTAACGCCAGTGGCAAAGCCGAAGCTACACACCCTCGACGACGATCACGCTGGCGTTGGCGGACTTGAGGCGAATCTCCCTAAGCTCGGCATATTCCGGCGAGTTCAACCACGCCTGCGCCTGCTCGACGTTGTCGAATTCCACCACGACGATGCGGTGTGGGGTCCAGTCCCCCTCGATGGACTCCGCGGCGCCGCCGCGCACCAGGTACTTGCCGCCATGAGCCGCAACGGTCGCTGCTACTCGCGCGCGGAATTGAGCGTAGAGAGCCTCGTCCGTTATCTCGTTGTCTACGATCACGTACCCTGCCATGGTTCTTTCCCCCTTCGTATGTTGTGTCGGTGCCGGGTAGGATGACTTTGCGCTCATTAGAGACACTACTACAGTCTGCGTGTCTTAGCAACTCACCGGACTTATCTAGGCTGGTGCTCACTATCCCGAGGGGACTAACGCGAGCCGGCGACTTGTACGGTCACGATGTCTATGCCGTGATATTTGCGGTGGCGCACGGAAGTGGCGTAATGTCGCAAGAGGCGGAACGATATCTCGCTCTCATCCGGCACCTCGGCCTGTTCACTCAGGTACGCCAGCCGATCCTCGATGTTCTCCTCCTGGAAGACCGCCAAGAACTCCAGCTCCACGGTCCCGTCGCCGGGCCGGGCCACGAGGATCAAGCGCGGCGCGGTATCCGCCGCGTAGTCAGCACCGAGCTGTAACAGACTCGACAGCGCCTCCTCACCGGCGGCACGCAGCCGCTCCGCCGAAGCATCGTTCCAACCGATCCTGGACGCAAGCTCGCGGAGGAAGGTGTCAATCTTGGGGAGCATGGCGAGGTCCAACCGGACCTCCAGGCGTCTGCGCCGCGGGCTGGTCAGCTCCAGAAATGAGGTCATCAGGATCGTCGCCAGCACGCCGACCGCCATGCCATTGCCGAGTGAGGCGCCCCACGTTCCCCCCAGCACGGCTGCGAAGATGTTCTGATTCTCCACGCCTACGCCGATCGAGAGCGCTATGGCTACCACCATCGCCTTGCGATGATCGAGGCCGTCCTGGACGACCGTCCGCATCCCCTCCACGAAGAGCAACCCCATGACGATCAGTAGATAGACCCCCATGACGGGGCTGGGCGCTGTGAGCAGGACCGCCGCCAGCTTAGGCAGTAACGCCAGCCCAAGTAGGATCACCCCGATCACATACCCAACGCTGCGCGCGGCGACCCCAGTGAGGTTTATGAGCGACACGCTGGATGGCGAATAGGCTATCGTGGGCGGCGTCCCGGCAATGCCCGATAGCAGCATCCCCACCCCGTTGGTGTTGAGTGTGCCCTGGACGATGCGAAAGTCAATTGCCCGCGGCCGGCGCCGCGAGACCTGTTGAATAACCACGCCATCGCCACTGGTCTTGACGGCGACCACGAGGGTCACAATCACGAACACCGGCAGGAGCGCCCAGAACTCTGCCCCCGGTGTCAGGTCGAAGCCCGGCCACGCTGCGATATCCGGTAAGTCAAACCAGGGCGCTGCAAGCACTCGCTGCACATCGTACATGCCCAAGAATGCAGCGACCACGCAACCCGACGCGATTCCGATGAGCGGCGCCCAGAGCCGCCAAACGCCGGAAGCGCGCAACGCCAGCGCCGCGGCGACGGCCAGCGTTACTGCTGCGACGGCGATACCGGCAGCCGGCGGCGTGCCCTCGGGAACCTCCGTCAGCCGGCCGAAGGCGATCGGTATGACCGTCGCCGCGATCAGCATGAGCGCCGTGCCGGCGACGACCGGCGTAATCACCCGGCGCAGCAACGGGAGCCAGGCGGCCAGTGCGAACTGAAACAGCGACGACACGACGATGAGGCTCGCCAGCATGGACAGCCCGCCTTCCGTCAGTGCCAGCACAGAGACCGCGATGAAGTGGGGGCCGGCGCCCGTCATGAGCACGTGCCCGGCGCCCAGCCGGCCGAACCGAACCGCCTGCAGCGCAGTAACCACCCCACTGATTATCAGCGCCGCGAAGACGGCCCACGACAGGTAGCGCTCGCCCTGATCGGCAGCCCGGACGGTGATGGTCACCATCAACACCGTGGTTGCCAGGGTGAGCATGACCCCCTGCAGGGCGACGCCAACCGACACGAGGGGGGGGCACCGCTCGTCCGGCTCGTAGCGGATGTGTTCGTTGACGTGCGCTGGTGTCAAAGTGCCTCGCAAGTCAGCGCCGTGCAACGCTGACTACCATCTCTATACATCCGCGCTCCTGAGTGGGTGCAGCATAGCAGGCGGCGGTAGGCGGCTCCACCGGGAGTTGGCGCGGGAACGAGGTGGGAATGAGCCTTACATGACCGGTGCCCGTGCCAGTCGCTACTCCGTCGGCCAACGGTGGTCTGCCGCCTACCGACTGTATCCCGAGTTGTCCGGCGATACGCGGGGCACGTGCAGCAGCAGCGATTCTTGAACGTAGGCGAAGTCCTTGTACGCGGCCAGATGGCCCAGGTCGTCCTGCAGGTCCACCGTCTGCTCCCGCAGGGCCCACAGGTCACGGGCAATCGCGCGGTCAGGCGCGGAGGCGTCGCGCAGCGCGCTATACCGGTCCGCCGTCAGCGCCACCACCGCGCCAAATGCCAGCAGCGGGTGATCGTGTAGCTGCACCACCTCGCCGCTGCTCACCAGGTCGCTGCTCTGGCTCCACGCCCGGCCGCTCTCCGGCCCCACCCAGCGTAGCTCCACTTGCCCCAACCCGCCCTGGTCACGGAAGTCGTCGTGCAGCTCCAGCTCGTAGAAGACCGTCGTCGCCGCGCCGGCGTACACCTCGGCGAACTCCTCCCGATCCTGCGTGAACGCTTCGGCGGAGGTCACCCGATTTTCGTAGCCCACGATCCGCCACGTCCGCACCGCTGCGGGGTTCCAGACCACCTGCGCCCGCGTCTGATCGGCAATCGGTGACGACAGGGCCAGCCAGTTCTCGCGCTGGAACGTCGCCCGCGCCTGCGCGACATCGAAGAGGTAGCGGTACCAGCCGTTGCCGTGCTGCGCCAGTTGCTCCAGCAGCAGGTCATTGTAGTTCGCAATCCCCACCCCGACGGTGATTAGCCGCAGCGGGTTGCTACCACGCGGCGCCGCCGTCGCTTCCAGGATGGCGAACGGATCGGTGGCGTCCACGTTTGCCACGCCGTCGGACATCAGGATGATGTAGTTGAGCGCCTCCGGACGCTCGCGCCGTAGCCGATCCGCCAGCCGCACGCCCAAGTTCAAGCCGGCCTGCACGTTCGTGCTGTCGTGTGGCGCGAGCCGGGCGATGGAGTCGGCCACCGCTCGGTCGTCCGGCGCGGCGGCCTGGACCGTGAGGCCGTGGAGCACGTTGGTCGTGAAATGCACCACCGCCATCCGGTCGTCGCCATCCAGACTGCGCCGGATGGCCTCCGCCGCCGCGCGGGCGATGGCCACCCGGTTGCCCTCCCTCATCGAGCCGGAGGCATCGAGCACCAGCGTCACGTTCAGCGGGGCGGTGGTGACCACGTCCGGCGCTTGGAAGGCCACCCGTGCCATGTACTTGCCGTTGTCCAGCGGGTGCGCGAACAGGTCCGAGGTAATGGCGAAGCGGTCACCGGTGCGGGGCGCGGCGTAGCCGTAGTCGAAGGCGTTTACCCACTCCTCGGCCCGCACCGACTGGGGATCCACGCGATAGCCGGCGCGGGCCCAATTCAGCGCCAACTGGAAGGAGGTGCGGTCCGTGTCCAGGCTGAAGGTGGACACGGCATCGTCGCGCGTCGCGATCAGCGGTTGGCGCGCGGTGTCCTGGAAGGTAGTTGTTCCCGGCTGGCCCGCTGGGCGCGTCGGCGCCGCGACCTTCTTCTCGACGACGGACGGCCGCATCGGCGCTGGTGTCGGCGCTGTTACCATCTTCTCGACGACCTTCTCGACGACGACCGGCTTCTCGACGGTGACGACCTTCTCCTGCACCACCGTCTTCTCCACGACGACCGGCACCTCCTTCTCGACCACAATGGTCTGACCGGCCGCCCCGGTAGCACCCTTGGCCCCGGTGGCCCCGGTCGCACCACGCTCCCCCTGGGTACCAGCGGGGCCGGCCGGCCCCGCTGGGCCTTCGACATAGCGCACCTCGACTTCCCCACCCATGCCGAACCCGCCGCCGGCCAACCACACCGCACCTGCGATCACGACCACCAGCATCGTCGCTGCCGTCGTCGCCAGCGTCAACGTCCCTCTGAACCGCCCCATTGCAGTCCCCCAATCCAGGATCCTGGCCCACAGTGGCCGTGGTCTCTGCGCTCCCAACTGGTCATGCAGCGCCGCCCACAAGTCCGGCGTCGGCGGCACGTTCCCATTCCCAGCGGCGTAATGCGCCGCCAGCTGCTGCTCCAACTCGCCGTCGCGCGCATCATTCGCGGTCATGGATCACCTCTGCCCCTGCTGCGAGTCGGCCAAGCGCTGCCGCAACGCCTGATGCGCGCGGTACAGCCGCGACTTCACGGTCCCCTCCGGCACGCCGGACGCCCGCGCCACCTCTGGCACGGTCAATTCGGCGAAATACCGCAACACCACCACCTGCCGATGCTCCGGTGACAATCCGTTGATAGCCCGTTGCAACCGCTGCCGCTCCGCCTGGGCCTCGACCACGGTCGCGGGGTTGTCCGCGCCGCCGGCCACTCCAGATGCCGCCATGGGCGTCGTCTCAACCGACCGTTTGCGGCGCTGAGCCAGCACCGTGTTGACCAGGATGCGCATGAGCCAGGGCTTGAACGGTCTTCCCTGTCTGAAGCCGCGGATCCCCTGCCACGCCGCCAGGAACGCTTCCTGTGCCAGCTCCTCGGCCAGCGCCGCGTTACCGGTCAGGTGGTAGGCCGTACCGAACACCACGTCCTGATGCCGCTCCACCAACGGGCGGAAGGCCTCGCGTTCACCGTCCTGGCAACGCTGGATGGCTTCGTCTTCGGTCATGCCTGCTCCATGGCCGCGGCTCCCATCGCGGAGTGTGTACGCGCTCTACCCAATACTATGCGCGTAGCGTCCGAATCGTTCCCTCAATGTCGCAAGGATCGGAAATCAACGCTGCGACAGCCCGCCTTCCCGGGCACGCAGGTTCCTAATCCCCAAGAACTCCCGCATCCTTCCCCTATCGCAACGGGGAGCCGGATTCTGGGGCGACACTCTCCCTCTCCAATGGAAGCCGGTGGCGTCCCCACGGCTTCCATGCGCTCAAGGCCAGGCCAGGGACGAAGCGATGGCAAAGCCCAGGGAGACTTCGAGACACGCAGGCCTCAAACCCGGCAGGCCTCGTGACCCGGCGGCTGATCGGGTCATGCTCCAAGCCACCCGGCGAGTGCTGACGGACCAGGGTTACGCCGGGATGTCGGTCGAGCAGGTTGCGTCCGCGGCCGGAGTGGGAAAGACCACTATCTACCGGCGATACGCCTCCAAGAAGGAGTTGACTGCCGCCGCGATAAACGCCGTGAGAGAGGATTGGGGACCACCGCCCGACACCGGCAGCGCGCGCACCGACGCGGTGGTGGGCGGCGGCTCTGGGAGCTGGAGCGGAAATGAAATCGGATTCTGCTATCATTTTTCTGAGTAAAACTTCGAAACGAACCGTACATGACCACCGCCCGCGTCAGCCGCTACTCCGTCTCCCAGCAAGCGGCGCCGGCCGCGCCGGTAGTTGCAAGTTAGGCGGATAAGCCCCTGACGGTAGCCCGGCCTGTCAAAGGCATGTGGTCAGGCACTCTGCTGCCTGCCAGGCTTTCGGCGGAACTGCTGAGGAAAAGGCACAGAATACCGGTGACTTAGGGAGGAAGCGATGACTCTACGTACACCTATCGGCGCACGGGCAGTGGTCTGGCCACTCGCCATGGCCGTCATCGTCGTCTTGGCCGCGCTGCTCTTCGCCCTCGTTGGCAGCGTCGGGCGGGCGGCGGCGGCGGCCGACTGCAAGTTCGTGCTGGGCTTCCAGGCCTTGCACGCCCTGATCCCCGACACGGTGGGCACCTGCGTGGAGAACGAGCAGCATCATCCCAACCAGGGCGTCACGTTGCAGCGGACGACGCATGGCCTGCTCGTCTGGCAGAAGGCCACCAACCACACGGCCTTCACCGATGGCTACCGCACCTGGGTGCTGGGCCCCTTGGGGCTCCAGCAGCGGCTCAATACCGCGCAATTCGACTGGGAGCGCGACTTAGCGGTCGTGCCGGTAGCTGCGCCCGATGCTCTTCTGGTCTTTGATCCACTGGTGATTCGCGGCACGCTTTCCAACGGCCTTAGCTACTACATCAGGCACAACGAGGAGCCTATCGGCCGGGCCCAGATCTCGCTCGCCGTAAAGGCCGGCTCCGTCCTGGAGACGGACGACCAGCAAGGCCTGGCCCACTTCCTGGAGCACATGGCCTTCAACGGCACCGAGCGCTTCGCCAAGCATGAGATCATCGAGTATCTCGAGTCCATCGGCAGCACGTTCGGCCCTGACCTGAACGCCCGCACCGGCTTCGACGACACCCTGTACTTCTTTGAGATTCCGACCGACGATGCCGAGATAACCGAGAGAGCGTTCCAGATTCTCAGCGACTGGGCCTTTTCCATAGCGCTCGAACCGGAAGAGGTCGAGCTTGAGCGTGGCGTCGTGCTGGAGGAGTGGCGCCTCTCCCAGGGATTCGACTCGCGCCTCCAGCAGAACCTGCTCGATCTCCTCTTCAGCGACTCGCTCTACGCCAGCCGCGCCCCCATCGGCCTCACCGAGGTCATCGAGAACGCCCCCGTCGAGGCCCTGCGGGCTTACTACGAGCGCTGGTACAGGCCCAACTTGATGGCTGTGGTCGCCGTGGGCGACTTCGACGTGGAGGAGATCGAAGCCAAGATCAAGCAGTACTTCGCGCCCCCGCCCGAGGGCGAGGCCGCACAGGAGCGCGCCGCCATCGGACAATCCACCGACAGGCCGCAGATTGACGTTCCGGGCCACGAGACCCCGCTCATCGAGGTATTCACCGACCCCGAGTCTCCCGCCACCCAGTTCGTGCTCATCCGCAAGTACGACCCCGAACCGGTCGAGGACGAGGGGGATTTCAGGCGTGCTATCGTTGGAAGGCTCGCCTTCATGATGCTCAACGCGCGGCTGTTCGAGCGCGGCCAAGTCGCTGAACCACCGTACATCTCCGCCAGCGCGACCAGCTACAACTACGTCTACACGCTTGACATCGCCACGTTCTCGGCCTGGGTCGAGACCGACGGCGTCGAGGCCGGCCTCGCGGCCATGCTCGAGGAGATTCAGCGCGCCCACCAGCACGGCTTCACCGAGGGCGAGTTGGAGCGCGAGAAGAGCAATCTGCTCAGCTCGATCGAGAGCCGGTACAAGCAGCGGGACCAGACGCCCTCCACGGCTCTCGCCGGCGCGTACGCCGACCACTTCTTCCTCGGAGACCCCGTCCCCGGCATCGAGGCCGAATGGGGGCTGTACCAGCGGCTCTTGCCGCAGATCACCCTGGCCGAGTTCGCTGACGTGGCGCGGTCCTGGGCACAGACCAAGGACCTGGCCCTGCTGGTGGTGCGTCCCGAGGAGACCGACGTCGCCGGCACCGACGACGAGCTCGGCACGGCCCTGTTGACCCAGCTACAGACGGCCCACGCCCTGGCGGTGGAGCCCTACGCCGACGACGTCGGCGACGTCCCGCTGCTGGCCAATCTGCCGGAGCCGGGGACCATCACCGCCGAAGAGCGGATCGAGTCCATTGACGCCGTGAAGTGGACGCTGTCCAACGGCGTCACCGTCATCGCCAAGCAGACCGACTTCAAAGATGACGAGGTGCTGTTCCGGGCCTTCAGCCCCGGCGGGCACTCGCTCGTCACGGACGAAGACCACCAGTCCGCCACCTACGCTGCCCAGCTCATCTCAGGCAGCGGAGCGGGCCCCCACGACAGCGTGACCCTGGACAAACTGCTCGCAGGCAAGAGAGTCTCTGTGTCCCCCTATATCGGCGAGTTGTTCGAGGGCTTCAGCGGCAACGCCTCTCCCGAGGACCTGGAGACCCTGTTCCAGCTCGTGACGCTGTACGCAACCGAGCCGCGGCTCGATCCCGACTACTTCACAAGATACGAGGCAAGGCTCCACAGCGTCGCCGAGTTCCGCGCCGCAGATCCGGACTGGGTGTTCTTCAACTACGCCAACTCCCTGCTGAGCCAGGGACACCACCGCGGGCGCCCCCTCTCCGTCGAAGTGCTGGAGGAACTGAATCTGGAGCGCGCGGAAGCGGTGTACGCCGACCGCTTCGCCGACCTCGGCGACGCGACGTTCGTCTTCGTTGGCGCCTTCGACTGGGACACCCTGCGCTCGCTGACCGAGAACTACCTGGCCGCCCTGCCGTCCGCCGGACGCGCCGAGCAGTGGCAGGACCACGGAGTCGACCCGCCGCCGGGTCTGGAGGACCACGTGGTACGCAGCGGTCTCGAGCCGCGCAGCCAGACGCTGCTGGTGTACGCCGGAGACTTGGAGTGGAGCCGCCAGGAGGCGCTCACCATCGACGTGGCTGGCGAGATTCTCGGCATCCGGCTGCGCGAGCGCGTACGCGAGGCTCTCGGCGGAACCTACAGCATCAATGTCAACACCGCCGGCACCCAGACTCTCCCGGACCCCGAGTACCAGATCTACGTCCTCTTCGGCAGTGACCCCGACCGCGTCGAGGAGCTCCGGGACGAGGTGTTCGACCAGATAGACTGGCTGCAGATGGGCGGCGAGCAGAAGTATCTGGACACCGCCAAGGAGTTGTTCAGGACCACGCGGGAGGAGGCCCTGCGCGAGAACAGCTTCTGGCTCAATCAGATACGCATCGCCGCGCGCCGCGGAGAGTCATTCGACCAGATAGTCGCCTTCGACGAATTGCTGGAAGCTCTAACGCTGGAGGAGGTGGCCGCTGCCGCGGAGCGCTACCTCACCGACGACCGCTACGTGCGCGTCGTCCTGCTCCCCGAAGAGGAGTAGCACTCAACACAACCTATCGGCCGGCACGGACAGTGTAATGACTGTCCGTGTTCGGCCAAGCTGGCTGCCCCATTCAGAGGAATGCCTCTGCAAGGGGGAGGCATGAGAGACGCGGAGACGACGGCGCCCACTCAGGGAAGGGAAACCGCCATGCCCCCACGCCGCCCACGCGAAGAGGCGGTTCGCTTGGGTAAGGAGATATACGAGCGGGACATCCTACCGCAGGTCGAAGCCGACCACTTCGGAGAGTACGTCGCCGTTGACATCGAGACCGGGGACTGGGCCATTGCCGCCACTACCCGCATCGCGGTGGAGCGTCTGCGAGCGCAACGCCCCGATGCCGTTGATGTCTTATGTGAGCGCGTCGGGTACCGGGCGTTACGCAGCTTCGGGGCCGGGTCCCTGCGGAGGGCCCGGTGATCGAGGGGGTGGTAAATGCCGCCCATGAAGCAGTAGTTACCATTCACTTACAGGAACCGCAGGGGCGGATCCGGGCCATCGAGGCCGTGGTGGACACCGGCTATAGCGGCTTCTTGACCTTGCCGACTGAGCTGGTGACCGAATTGGGGCTGCCCTTCGCTTACATGGGCCAGGCGTTTCTGGCCAACGACGCTCAGGTCGCTTTCGACGTGCATTACGTCACGGTGCTCTGGGACGGTCAACCGCGAGACATCGAGGCCGACGCGACGGGCAGCACCCCGCTTGTGGGGATGCTGCTCCTGGATAGACACAATCTGAACATCGAAGTCGTGGAGGGCGGTCGCGTCGTCATCCAGGCCAGCGAGTAGCCGCGCCTCGCGGGGATGATTGCGGGCAGGTCAAATCGCCGTTCGAATACACCGGTGAGCCGGCGTGCCGGGTCCTGCTTGTTGCCCCAGTTGGCCGCAAGATACTAGGCTGTAACCTATAGAGAAAGGCCTTTTTGAGGGGGACACATGAGGGACACGGACATACCGGTGCCCGCGCAGTCGCCCGGCCCCACCGGGCCAACCCGCCCGCGGGATGAGATCGCCCGCCTCGGCGACGAGGTATACGAGCGGGACATTCGGCCCCAGGTCGAGGCGGACCATGATGGAGAGATCGTCTCCATTGACGTGGACACCGGCGATTGGGCCATCGGCGACGACCTTCTGACCGCAGCAGGCCGACTGCGGGCGCAACGCCCGGCGGCTATCAATGTCTGGTCCTTGCGGGTAGGCCATCGGGCGGTATACAAGTTCGGGGGCGGGTACCTGCGGAGCGCCCAGTGATCGAGGGTGTGGTGAACGCCGCCTACGAACCGGTCATACCCCTCACAGTGCAGGGTCCGGCGGGACAGAAGCGGGAGATAGAAGCCGTTGTTGATACCGGCTACAACGGCTACCTCACGCTCCCGCCAGCGTTGGCCTCGTCACTGGGATTGCCCTTCGTGACCACCAACCCGGCGTTTTTGGCCGATGGCAGCGAGGTAACCTTCGATGTCTACAGCGTTACGGTTCTGTGGGACGGTCATCCCCAGGATGTAGATGCCCATATGTCGGACACTACGCCTCTGGTGGGTATGCGGCTGCTGGACCGCCACAACCTGCACATCGAAGTCGTGGACGGCGGCCGCGTCGTTATCCAAGCCCGAGAGTAGCCGGTCCTCGCGGGGGTATGCCCCCACAGGGGAAACGCCGTTCGAACACACTGGTGGGCGCGCAGGGACTCGAACCCCGGACCTCGCGGATGTGAACCGCGCGCTCTAACCAACTGAGCTACGCGCCCTCGGTACGCTCCATTATACGGCCTGCCGGAGGTGAGGCACAAGCAGGGGGCGCTGGCGTCGGGTCTCAACTGGCCCCCCTGTGCTCCTCTCACAAGGTTAGGTATTTACATGGATGGACAGGATGGACAGGATGGGAGTTTGTGTCGGGGGGAGGCGTGCAGCTCCGTACCGAAAAATCTCCCGGTGTGCGGGTGGGCAGCCCCCCTATGGTCCCCCCGCATTGCGGGGGGACGGGCGCAACATGTGGCGCCCCTACGGCTTAACCGGTACCTACCCCAGTCAGGGTCCGCTCCCAGGGGGAGAAGGGGTTGGATTGCCGCGTGCGCGGCAATGACGGGCGGGGGGTGAGGCCCACCAGGCTCACGTGTAGGCCATGCCGGCGATGGTGACCCAGGAGGCGCCGGCCTCGTCGGCTGGGCATTGGTCGTAGCCGAGCGTTTCGCCCGCTGCGCCGTCGAGTGCGTGTAGTGCCCAGTAAATCGGTGGTAGGCCACAGACGCGGTGCGCGTCCTGATCGGCCCGCAGCGTGGCCAGAAAGTCGGCCGGATCGCCGGTCGCGGCGACCGCCAGCAGGCGCTCGTCGCTCGCCTTGAGGCTGGCCCGCGCGAACACGTCCCAGCCACGCTCGTCACCAAACGCCGGTCCCACGTGAGCCAAGTCGGCCGACGCCACGACCAGCACCCGCCGCCCGGCGGTGGCCGCCCGCAGCGCCGCGAGCGCCTGCACCCGCGCCCCGTCGGCGAGCGGGTCGTCCGCACCGTGCGTGAAGGGGGCGAACGAACCGCAGAGGATCGGGACGAGCGGCGGAAGGTCATCGGCGCGGCCGGCCTCGCGCAGCAGCCAGTGCAGCCAGACGGTCGCCAGCTCGATGGAGTGCTCGCTGCGATGGTGCAGCTCCTCGGCAAACGCTGCCTCCTCACCGAGGGCCGCGACTAACTGCTCGACGACCGCCCGGTCCTGCGGAAACGGCCCCCAGGGCGTAGCGTACCGCTGGCGGGTGAGGGTCAGCGTACCGGCGCTCCCGGCGTGATCGGTACCGAACATGACGACCAACTCCGCCGCGGCGACGGCCTCGCGGGCCGGTAGCCAGGCACGCGCGTATTCGGCTCCGCCGCGGGCGTAGTCAATGTGAGGCGTAATCAGCCCCCGCAGCCGACCGTTCGTATGCACCGTGCCGCTCACGCCGGCCTCAGCCGCGTAGCGGGCCAGTAGCTGGTGCAGGGACTCCGGGTCGGCCGGATAGCCGTTGCCGGCGAGCGCCGGCGGACGGAATGGGGCCGCGCGGTAGTCGGCGAGTACCCGTTCCCGCGCCGCCTCGTAGGTCGGGCCGAATAGGAGCGCCGATTCCTGTAGAGCCGCCAGGAACTGCTCGACAAACCCCGGCGGCAGCCGCGTGCCGTAGCGCACCTCGAAGGCCGCTTTGATCCCGCTCGGCGTCCGCTCGCCATCGAGCAGCGCGACCAGCGGCGCGACGGCGGCGGGTACCAGGACCATGCGCTCGCTCAAGGCGAGGGGATCGCGCAGCCAGAGGCGCTGCTCGCCTTGGTAGGTGATCCAGCGCGGCTCCACCGGGCGCAAGGCCGGCCGCTCGGCCAGGTCTACCTGGTAGGTACGATCACTGCTCGTCTCTGCCATCAATCTCCCCATCAGCGCCTGGACTGGGCAGAATCCTAGCAGCCGCAGCGTCGCCGGCACAGCCCCCCGGCGGCGTGTTCTATACTGGCAGGTAGGTGGACTCCGGCGCAGCAGGCACGCAGCCGGTCGAACAAGGCGGCGCGGTGATGGGCAATTCTGGCAACGATTCGATGCATACACGGTCGGCTCCGGCGGCTGCCGGCCGGAGCCGTCGCGCGGTGCTGCAACGGGTCGCAGCGACCCTGGCTACGCCCCTGCTGGTCGCCGCTTGCGATCTGGGCGAGGACCTCTCGGACGTGCCACTGACCACCGAAAACCCGGTGGAGCTGATCTACACGACGTGGGGTTCACCGGAGCGCGTGCAGAAGGAAGACTGGACCCTGCTCAGCTTCCAACGGAACTATCCGGCCATCGCGGTCAACGTCATCGCTGCACCCACCGCCGCCGAGCACGTGGCGAACCTCGTCAGCCTGTTTGCGAGTGGCAGCCTGCCCGATCTGGTCCACCTGCCCTCCTGGTCGGCGCCGACGTTCTATGCGGAAGATGCCGTCCTATCCCTCGGCGACTATATGCGGCGCGACGAGTTTCGTCCCGATGACCTCACGGCGCCGTTCGATGTCTGCACCTACGAACGTGAGTGGGTGGCCTTGCCGCGGGGCAACAACGGCCTCTACGTCGTGTTCTACAACCGCAGCCACTTCACGGACGCCTCCGTGCCGTTTCCGCCTCCCAACTGGACCTGGCAAGATTTCTTCGCCGCAGCGCAACAGCTGACGACGGAGGCGAACGGCACTACTCCGGCGCGCTGGGGTACGACCTTGCACGGCATTGACGAGGCGTATCACGCCTGGCTGTGGGGCAACGGCGGAGACGAGCTACTGAACCGGAACGGTGCGCCGGTGATCCACGAGCCGCTGGCCGTCGGGGCGTTGCAGTGGCTGGCCGACCTGCACTTGCAGCACGGCGTTGCGCCGGCGCCCAACATCTTTTCGGGCAACGGATTTGCCGCCTTTGCCAGTGGTGACGTGGCGATGTGGTATGCGCCGGCCGAGGCCGAGTTGACCTTGGCCCAGCAGGAAGTGTCGTTCGACTGGGGGATGGCGCCGCAGCCGCGGGGTAATCTCGGCGTGCAGGGTCACTACCGGCCGGACGTCGCTGCCATCCTCAAGGGTAGTCGCCAGCCGGAGGAAGCCTGGGAGCTGGCCCAATTCTTGATCGCGCCCGACGTGCAGCAAGCGGAGTGGGAAAATCGGCTCTGGTACCCGCAGGCGCCGTCCTTGCTCGCCGAGGCAGCCTACCTCCAACCTCCGGAGCCGCCCCACGACCGGCGGGCGGCCGTGCCCGGCGCGCTCGTCCGACCCCGCACGCCCTATCTGATCTCGCGGATTGACGAGGTTAGGGCGGTTGCTCGTGCCGAGTTCCGCAAGCTCTGGTCCGGCACGAGCACGGCCGAGGAGATTACGGCAGCTATCGCCGCCAAGATTAACGACGTGCAGTAGGCTGTGGTCTAGTACCCAAGGCCGGCCGGCTGCCAAGACTACACTTGACTCATTCAAGTGACCAGCGTATGCTGGCCGCATGAACACACCTGCGAGCACAACCACGACCCGACGGCGAGCGCTTACCCTCGACGACCTGTTGGCGGTACGCACGCCGTGGAATCAGCACCGGATTGCTCTCAGCCCGGACGGGCGGTACTTGGCCTTCGCGGCGCGGCTGGAGGCTCGCAGCGATGATTCTCAGTCCGTCCTGCCCTCCGGGATACGCAGCAACGTGGCCGGCGCCCAGCTCTGGGTGACGGATATCGAGCGCGGCGAGTCGTGGCCGCTGCTCGGCGACGAGGGCCGGAGTTGGCGGCCGAGCTGGAGTCCCGATGGTACGCGCCTCGCCTTCTACGCCGACCACGGTGGCGTCGTGCAGTTATGGAGCTGGCAACCGGCAGTAGGGTCGGCAGAAGTCCTATCCGAGCAAGCGCTCTTCACCACTGCTCCATGGCTGGACACACCACGTTGGAGTCCCGACAGCTCCCGCGTACACGTGCTGCTGCTTCCGGAGCAGCGGCAGACGGTAGCAACCGCCCCATCGGCAGCGCCGACCGGCCCGATGGACGGGCCAACCGTGGACGTGCTCGTGTCACCGCCACCACCGTCCCAAGACCCGCAGGCGCGAGCAAACGAACCTTCGCAGCGTCTGTGCGACGTTGGGATCGTTGACATTCGCACCGGCGCTACCGAGCGGCTATCCACGGAGTTCGGGCCGATGGGGGTCTACCCCTCTCCCGATGGCCGCTGGCTCGCCGTTGTGGGACAATCCAGCCAGCCGAGCTTGGCACAGTATCAATTCACTCATCCCTTGTACCTCGTGCCTGCCACGGGCGGTACGCCGCGCCTGGTGGCCGAAGGTCTGGACCGGAGCGGCACTGGCCGGCACGACCCGGCTTGGTCGCCAGACTCGCGGCAACTGGCCTATGTCCGCGACGGACAGTTGTGGCTGGCCCCGGCCAGCGGCGGGGAGCCGCGCCAATTGCCGCTCGATGTTGAGTTAGACGTGCGCTTCCTGCTCTGGCATCCCGCTGGCAATCAACTGTTGGGGCGGGACCGCGGCGGTCGTCTGTGGCTCATCCCTACCGAGGGACCGGGATCACCGGAGCCACGCCCGCTCGACCTGCCGGGACGCCGGAGCCGCGTGAGCGTTATGCGCCGCATTGAGACGGGCCGGTTTTGGAGTCCCGATGGCGATACCTGCGTCGTGGGTGCGCGGGACAAGGCAACCGGGCGATCGGAGGTCTGGCGCGTGCCACTGGATGGGGCACCACCGGAGCGCCTGCTGGCCGAAGATCGCGTCCTGCATATTGCACCAGTGGGCGTCAACGACAGCTACTTCGGCGACGTCTCTGCCGATGGCCGGACGGTGGTGTATGCGATGGAGGCTGAGGCGCATCCGCCGGACTTCTGGGTGACTACTCCCACGTTCCGAGAGCGGCGCCGGATCACGCATCTCAATCCCCACCTGGAAGAGGTCGCGCTGGGCAATACGCGGCTCATCTCCTGGCAGACCACCGCCGGTGAACAGGCGCGCGGAGCCGTGCTGCTACCGGCGGACTATCGTGATGGCCAGCGCGTACCGCTCATCACCCACGTGTATCCAGGCTCGTCGCTCTCCAATGAACTGCATGAATGGGACCCCTATTCGGGTATCCTGCATCTCCAACTCCTGGCCAGTCGTGGCTATGCGGTACTGATGCCCGATGCCCCGGCCAAGCAACTCGGTGTACCGGATGCACGCCTCACCACTGCCGTCTTGCTGGCCGTGAACGAGGCAGTGCGGCTGGGGATCGCCGATCCCGACCGGCTCGGCGTCATGGGCCACAGCGGCGGTGGCGCGGCGGTAAACCGGCTCATCACCGAGACCATCCGCTTCAAGGCGGCCGTGAGCGCAGCCGGCCGATCCGACGCCGCGAGTTCCTTCGGACAGCTGCGCCTCTGGCCCGATGGGTTGCCGGATATGTACGGCCTGCACAATGAGGAAGGCGCGCTGGGCGGACCACCCTGGGAACGGCCCTACGACTACGTCGCAGCGTCGCCGATTTTCTTCCTCGACCGTGTGGAGACGCCCCTACTCCTGATCTACGGCACCGAGGATGACGCCGTCGGCGTGGAGCAAGGGGGCGAGATGTTCGTCGGACTACGCCGCCTGGAGAAAGAAGTCACGCTCCTGCGCTATCGCGGCGAAGGGCATAACCCCACAGACTACGGCGAGGTAAATCGCCGTGACGTCGTGGCGCGTGTGCTCGCCTGGTTCGACCAGCACCTTAAGCGTTGAGAGGAGGCCATCAAGGGCCAATTCGGCGCGTCGGTCAAGCTCGCTATGAGCGCGTCTCGGGAGTGGGCGGCGCGGTGGCAGCCGGGGGGATGGCGTGGCCGGCGCTGTATAGATCGCGGATGATGGCCTCGATCTCCGGCTCCTCAATCGTCAGGTCCCGCAACTCGTAGCGCGAGGCGAGCGCCGCGATCAAGTCCGCAGCGGTGGTCTCCTCCCGGCGGAACCGTAGCCATTGCCGGGGGCCGTCTACACGCTCGACGGTCGCGTGCGGCACTTGAACGGGGCCGCCGGCGCTCACGAAATCCACGACAAGCATCCGCTCCTGCCCGTACCGCTCCCGAATCGTCTCCAATGCCCCGTCGTACAGCAATCGTCCGCGATCAATAATCAGCAGGCGCTCGCAAAGCTGGCTGATGTCGGCCATATCGTGGGTGGTGAGCAGCACCGTGACGGCGCGCTCGCGGTTGAGCCGCCGGAGGAACTCGCGGATGCGGTGCTTGGCTACCACGTCGAGGCCGATGGTCGGCTCATCGAGGTAGAGAATCTCGGGGTCGTGCAGCAAGGCGGCCGTGAGATCGCCGCGCATGCGCTGGCCGAGCGAAAGCTGGCGTACCGGCGTGTCCAGGAATGGCGCCAGCTCCAGCAACTCCGTGCAGAAGTCCAGATTGTTCCGGTGCCGGTCGGCCGGCACCCGGTAGATGAAGCGCAGTAGCTCCAGCGACTCGATGAGCGGCAGATCCCACCACAGCTGCGTGCGCTGGCCGAACACGACGCCGATGCGCCGGGCAAGCGTCTTCCGGCGCCGGTGGGGAACCAGCCCGGCCACCTCAATCCGGCCGCTGCTCGGCACGAGGATGCCGGTGAGCATCTTGATCGTGGTGGACTTGCCGGCGCCGTTCGGACCGATGCAGCCCACCATCTCGCCCCGCTCGATACGGAAGGTGATCCCGTCCACGGCGGGGACGACGCGGCCGCGCCGCTCGACCAGGTTACGCAGCGCCCCTAGCGCCCCGCGATGATGATGCGCTACGCGAAAGGTCTTGCGTAGGTCCTCGACTTCGATCAACGCGGTCATACTAGCTCCCGGTGCTCTGGTAGTGGCGCACGCCGATGCTCCAGACCAGGCCGGCTACCGCCAGCGCGATCACTGCGGCCAACGGCGTCAGGGCCGGCAGCCACGTCGGTAGCCCGCTCCGGTGGGCGCGGTCGAGCAGGTAGAGCGCGGGGACGTAGCTGACCCAGGCCAGCGGCAGGATGAACAGGGCGAACTGCCGCGCCCAGCGGTCGAATATGTCCAGCGGGTAACTGGCGAGAGTCGTGCCGCCATAGGTGAAGACATTGACCGCCTCGGTGGCGCGGACCGTCCAGAAGCAGAAGGCCGCGCCGAGCAGCCAGATGGCGATGAAGATGGCCGTACCCGACATTAAGGTCGCCGCTAGAAACACGACTTTCCCGAAACTCCACACCCCGGGCAGCATCCCGCTGGCGATGACCAGCACGCCCATGCCCTGCGCGATCCGTCCCAGCCGGCGGAGGGAGAACTCCCCGGCGATGACCTGCAACAGGGCGCTCACGGGGCGGGTGAGGACACGGTCGAAATCGCCGCGGACGATCAGCTCGGCAAAGAGGCCGGTATTCAGCGCCCCACAGAGCAACTCCGAGAGGCCGAACGCCGCCGAGGCGATACCGTAGAGCAGCGCGACCTCGGCGAGTGACCAGCCGGCCAGATGGGGGAAGCGTTGGAACAGCACCACGATGACGGCGAACTCCAGAAGCAAGAACCCGAAGCTCCCGGCGGTCTGCAGGAGAAAGGAGGCCTTGTACTGCATGGTGGAACGCACGTGAATACCGATGAGCCGGAGGTAGAGGCTGCCGAGGAAGCGGGCCTCGGCGAGCCAGCCGGACCAGACCGGCAACCGGGCCGGGGCGCTGTGCCGCGGGAGCAACCATCGCTGAGGCACCCTACCCTCCCTGCACCACGAGGCGGCGCTCGCCCACCGCCAGGACCAGCCGACCGGCAGCGATCAGGACGACGGCCCACACCGCCAGGCGGCCTAGCTCAACCAACAGTGCCAAGCCGGTCACTTTGCCGAGATAGACCTCGATGGGCAGCATCACGATGGCGGTGAAAGGCAGCCAGCCCACGACCGCCTGGAGCCAGCCGGGGAAGAAGGCCACCGGGACCATGAACCCGGAGAGGAAAAGCATCCCTAAGCCGAGCACGGCAGCGACGCCGCGGACATCGAGCACCCAGAAGGCCGTGGCGTTGATGATGAACCGGAACGCAAAGCTCATTACCACCGCGAAGGTCAGCGTCACGGCGAGCAGGAGCCAGATGAGCGGCGTCGGCGGGAGCAGCAGGTCGTAGAACAGGAAGCCGATCAGGAATGTGGGCAGTCCCCGCGCCAGCAGGTAGTAGACGGCGCGGCCGAGGTCGCGGGCCAGCCAGAAGCTGTAATAGTCGAAGGGCTTGGCGAGGTCCGAGGCCACGTCGCCGCTCTTGATATTGGAGGCGACCTCCCACCAGCCAAAAAGCTGCACGGTCATAAGCAGCGCCTGGGTCAGCCAGGTGTAGGTCAAGGCATCGCGGACATCCCAACCGGCGACCTCCGGCCGCGTGGCGAACAGGGCCATGAATACGGCCCCCCGCAGGTAGCCGAAGAAGGAGTTGGTCACGAGACCGGCGAGCGCGGCGGCGCGATACGCCAGCTGGCGTTGAAAGGAGCGCTTGGCCACTTCCCAATACAGACGCATGGGGTCCTCGCGCGACTCGGGTGACAGGGAAGCGAGATTATACCCGAACGCGACTGCGTTAGCTGTTAGCTTTCAGCCAGTGGTCGGCTCCGGCCAAGGGGCCGGGGCGCAGGCAGGCAGTTCCGTACCGAAAAACCTCCCGGTGTGCGGGTGAGTAGCCCCCCTATAGGTCCCCCCGCTGCGGCGGGGGGACGGGGATTCCCGCTTTCGCGGGAATGACGAATGAGACAACGGGAATGACGGGGGCGCGGGCGCGATGAATCACGCCCCTACAAAAAACCTACCCCTGTGAGGGGGGCTTGCCCCCTATAGGTCCCCCCGCTGCGGCGGGGGGACGAGGGGCTAGAGCTGGACATATGGAGGAGAGAAGCATTATAGTAGCCAGGCACTCACCACATGCTGGGCTGGGTACGTAAATGGTGAGTGGAGCCTCCCTCGCCAGAGGGAGTGTGGTCGCAAGGAGGGAGCCGGATGGAGCGCATGATACGCCGACGGTACTTGGGCGGTTCTGTCGCCGTGCTCGGCGGGCTGTTGGCCGCAGCCTGCGGGGAGCCAACGGTGCGCTATGTGGGTCAGCCCCAAGCGGGGCCGGCCGGTCCGGCGGGGCCGGCGGGTGCGAAGGGTGCCACCGGGGCGCAGGGGGTGCAGGGCGCTGCGGGCGCGGCCGGGAAGGACGCCGTGGTCGTCAGCTACGTGTCCAACCTCAACTTCACGCACCCCGAGAGCATCGCTCGCTACGGTTTGCTGGACATGTTCAACAAGACGACCGACCTGGGGATCACGGTCAACTTCGACGACCAGAGCAAGAACGTCAGCCACCAGCAGATCAGGCTGTTGGCTGCCGCTGGCACGCCGCCCGATATGGGGCACTACAGCCATATCCAGGTGGGTGGCCTGTTCGTGGATGGCGTCACCATTGATCTGGAGCCGATCTTGAAGGTCGAGCCGGACTGGGCAGCGCAGCGCGCGGACTTCTACGAGAAGATGCTCGGTAGCTCCATGTGGGCCGGGAAACTCGTCAGCATTCCGGCGTATGCCAACAACGACGCCTTCATCTTCAACAAGGGCCTGCTGGACCAGAAGGGTATTACCCATCCCAAGCTGGGCTGGACCTGGGACGATCTCATCAACATGGCCACCAGGGTCTCAGTTCCCGACGAGGTCTGGGGCATTTCTTGGTACTGGACCCGCTGGTACCGGTTTGTGGGCACCAACGGTGGGCGCGTCATCAACGACGACGGGAGCAAGATGCTCCTCGATAGCCCGGAGAACGTGGAGGTGCTGGAGTTCTTGCTGCACCTGGTCGAAAGTGGCCTCAGCCCCCCCGATGGGAAGGCCAACTTCTACAAGGCCGCCCTGAACAACGTGGGCTTCGAGCAGCAGGGGCCGTATCGCATTCCGACACTGCGGAAGAACGAAGCACCGGACTTCGGGGTAGTCAATACACCGATCAAGACGGAGCTTTTCGCCAACAGCGGTGGGCACAACCTCATCGTGACGAAGGGCATTCCGCCGGAACGGCAGCAGGCGGCGGCGCTGGTCGCCAAGTGGATCACCGCGACGCCCCAACAGACCGAGATGGTCATCAAGTCCACGGGCACACCGGTCAGCAAGTCGGTGCTCACGGACCCGGTGCTCGTCGAATATCTCAAGACCGATCCGCAACTCAAGGGCTTCATTGATCTCTCGCCCTACAGCTGGCGCTGGCCACCGATCCCCTCCATGGCGAAGACGTACCCGGAGGTGCGCGACTGTGGTCCGGTGATGCGGAAAGAGATCGGGGTCAAGGACTGGCTGGCGGAACAGCATCGCGTCGCCCAGTTGCTCCTCGACCAGCACCCGCCGGTGTAGGAAATCGCGGCCCCCCGTCGGGACGGGGGGCATAGGCTGACAGGGGTAGGTTTTCGTGGAGAGAGGCGGACCTACCCCGGCCCCCTCCCTAAAGGGAAGGGGCCGGCAGTCGCCGGGCGGATCGCTTTCCCTTGCAGGCAGCAGTAGCCAATTGCTGCGATGCCCCCCTTCCTCGATGAAAGTTGACAACTTAATCGGGTAGTAGGATGTAGCCCCCCTATGGTCCCCCCGCTGCGGCGGGGGGACGGGGATGTTTCCTCACCCTGGTAGCTTAGTCCAGGGGAGGGCGAGGGCGGGGGCCAACACACTTCCTAATCAAGTTCGCAACCTTCATGAGGGAAAGGGCCGGAGGGTAGGTCCAACCCACGCGCTGCCCGGCGAAGAGAAGAGGAGAGAGAGCTAGTGAGTACGATATATCGTGCTGCCGTCGTGGGCTGTAGCCGGATGGGCGCGTTCATTGACAACGAGTTCGTCGGCTTACCCGGCCGCTATGCCCCCCACTCCCACGCCGCGGGCTATGAAGCCCACGACCGCACCGCGCTCGTGGCCGGTGTGGACATGCGGCCCGACGTCCTGGCGCAGTTCGGGCAACGCTACGGCGTGGCGGAGCCGCACCTCTACACCGATTACCGCGAAATGCTCGCCAAAGAGCAGCCGGACATCGTCAGCATCGCTACCCAGCCGGAGCAGCGTGCCGAGATCGCCATCTACGCGGCCGAGCACGGCGTCAAGGCGCTCTACTGCGAGAAGGCGCTGTGCGCCTCGCTGCAGGAGGCCGACGCGATAGAGGCGGCTGTGGAGCGCCACGGGGTCGTCTTCAACATGGGCACCAACCGGCGCTGGCACCCCGGCTACGCCAAGATGCGAGACTTGATCGCCTCCGGCGACTTGGGCAACCTCGAGCTGCTGCTGATCTACAACAATAGCGCCCTGTTCAACTCCTCCAGCCACAACTTCGACCTGATGCAGTTCCTCAACGGCGACGAGCCGGTGCTCTGGGCGCAGGGGTGGGTGGACCGCGGCGATGAGATCATCGTCGGCGACGAGGTGCGCGAGGACCCCAATGCGGAGGGCATGTTCGGGTTTGCCAACGGGGTGACGGTCCACGTCATGCGCGGACCGCGCGGCCAGGACTACGAGGCCGTCTGCGAGGACGGGATCATCACCGCCAGCAACCAAGACGTTGATTTCCTGGTGCGCCGTCGCGAGCGCCGAGGGCCTCCGCCGGCCGGCGCATCGTTCCTGGAGCAGCGCCTGCACACCTTCGGCGCCGTGCTGGAAGAGGCGCCGCCGCTCGCCTACACGCCGGGCAGCAACACGCGGCGGCTGATCGGGGACCTCGTGCAGGCCCTGGACACCGGCGGGCCGACGCGCGGGGGTGTGCGGGTCGCGCGGGCGAACACGGAGATCATCTTCGGCTTCATCGAATCGCACCGGCGCGGCGGGGCACGGGTCTCGCTGCCCCTAGAGGATTGCCGGCTGCGCCTGTGCCGTGATCGCGCACCGCGCGCGCCGCGCTATGCGGCCGCTGAGGACTGATGGTCCGCGGCCCCAAGCACGAGTTGGAAGGGTACGTGCTCAGGCCGCGTCGTGGTAGTCCCCCTCGGTGAGTAGCCCCCCTATGGTCCCCCCGCCCTGCGGGGGGACGGGAGGATTGTAGCTGGTCCCCCTATGCTGCGCGTGCTTCCCGGTCACGATTCCGCGCCAGGGTCAGGCGGTAATCGGCTTCGAGGTGGGTCCAGAACTGGGCATCAATCCCGAGTACCTGCTCCAGCCCAATGGCAGTCTCCGGGGTGATGGCCTTCTTCGCCTTGATGATCTCGTTTATGGCCTGGGCCGGCCGGCCGAGCCGTGTCGCAAGCTCCTTCTGGGTCATTCCGCGAGCATTGAGTTCCTCTGCCAAGACTTCGCCCGGCGGGATCGGCAGGTCCGACCACACACGCGGAGCCGTAGTCATCATAGTGGTTGCTTACCTCCTGTATGATGACACTCTCCTCCGTGTCACCCGGCGTCACGGGGCTACGTCACGAGGCGTCGGAACGGCTCGGAGACGATTGGCGCTTCTAGTCGCTCGGCTACGCGGTTGCTTTCCAGGGCCACGCGGATGACGACAAAGGCCTCCTGCGCCGCTGCCACCGTGCGCGCCACGTCCGCCTCTGAGTGAGCCGCGTTCAGGTAGAAGGCGTGGGGGGCGATGATGCCCCGCTTGGCCATCTCCTGGATGTAGAGCGTGAGGACTTGCTGGCGGAGCGTGGGGTCGGCGACCCGGAAGTGCAGTGACGGGTGCCAGTCGGCCCCGGCGCATTCCCCACTGAGCGCCGCCTCGTCGAGGGCGGCATTGATCCCCGCTTTGAGCAGCCGGCCGATGTGGTGGATGTGGGCAATCGCCTGGCGTTGCCGTAGCTCGCGGATGGTCGTCAGCGCCGCGGTGATACCGAGCGTATCGCTCCAGTAGGTGCTGGAGATGAACATCCGGCTGGCCGGCTCCATCACCCAACGTTGGCCGACCACCGCACCCATCGCGTAGCCGTTGGACATCGCCTTGGCCAGCACCGTCATATCGGGGGTGACACCGACGTACTCCTGCACGCCGCCGAGCGCGGGGCGAAAGCCCGACGTCACCTCGTCGAAGATGAGCACCACCCGCTCGCGCGTCGCCAGATCGCGCACGCGCTCCAGATACCCGGCGGGCGGGCGCTCCGAGCGCAGCGGCTCCATGATGATGGCGGCGACCTCGCCGGCGTGCTGCTCCAGGAGCCGCTCCAGCGCGGGCAGGTCGCCGTAGGGGAACGGGTAGCTCGTGCCGGCCAGCCCCTGCGGTACCCCGATCGGCTCGATCCCCGGGAAGAGGTGGTCGTCGAGCCGGTCGTCCGGGGCCAGGTTGGCGGCCAGATACCAGTCGTGCCAGCCGTGGTACCCGCAAAACAGCACCTTATCCCGCCCCGTCGTGCCGCGGGCGATGCGTACTGCGATGGTGCAGGCCTCGCCACCGCCCTTGGCATAGCGCACCATCTCGGCACTCGGGATCGTGCGGACCAGCTCCTCGGCCAGCTCGATCTCCCGCTCGTGGTTGAGGGTATAGATGGGGCTGGCGTCAATCCGCTCCTTGACGGCCGTGTCCACCACGTCATCGGCATAGCCCAGGACGATGGCCCCGACGGAGCTCATCCAATCGAGATACTCGTTGCCGTCCACGTCCCAGACCCGCGCGCCCTTGGCCCGGGTCGCATAGACGGGGCTGACACCGTAGGCAAAGCGCGACGGCCGCCGGCTGATGAGCTGCGTGGCGCCGGGAATGAGGTGGAGCGCCTGCTGGTAGAGGTCGAGCGAACGCTGCACACCGCGCGGGGTTCTCTGAGTGGTCATGCCTGGTGCTCCCTTCCGGCCCTCGCCTTGAGCCGGCAGTGTGTTGCTTCCGCGGGAATCTCGCGGGTGTCCCCCTATGGCCCCCCCGCTGCGGCGGAGGGACAGGGGAATGATGGGCCATTCCGGAGCTAGAGCAAGCCGACCTCGTGCAAGAAAGCCCGCAGGGCCTCCATCTCGTCATCGGTGGCGTTCGGTGCCGGGGACCGCCGCCAACGCGGCGCCACGCCGTAGATTTCCAGCAAGGCATGAGCCATCAGCCCATCAGAGCCGTACCGCACGCGGCGCGCCTCCTGCCTGAGCGGCTGCTCGTAGCGCCTGATTGTAGCCCAGGCGGCGGCGCTGTCATGGCGCTGGATCGCCTCCCAGTACGTCAGGCACGGCTCGGCGTGGCAGCGGATGAAGACATCCAACCAAGCGTAGCAGCCGTGGGGCCAGAGGAGATGGTGACGCTTCATCCCGCCGCCGCCGACCATCGTCCAGCGGTCGCCCCAGCGCAGCAGCACCTCGTGCGCGTAGTCCAGCCCGAAGTCCTCTTTGAAGGCCAGGACATTCGGCTCGTCCTCGATCAATTCGCAGGTCCGCAGGGGCACGTCGCCCACCAGCATCACGCGCATCTCGGCGGCGACGGCCCGATAATAGTCCGCCAGCGTCTCGGGTGTGCCGAGCGCCCCCGGCCACGCTGCGGGCCGGACCATATACAGGTCAAAGCCCAGCTCGCGGACGTAGCGGCCGAACTGCAGGGCCTTGTTCAGTCCCCACATGTTGTCGCAGGCAATCGTCACAGCCCGGTCGCCGACGTGCTCGATGACCGTGCGATGCACGGCTGCTACCTCGTCGTCGGTCAGGAGCGAGATGAGGCTATTGCCCCAGGTCAGCATGATGACGTTGCCGCCGTTGGCGATGGTGTAGTCAATCGTTGACCGGATGCCGTGATGGTCCAGCTCGCCATCGCACGTGAAGATCGTCGGCAAGGAGTTGACCGGCCCCCGCAGCCGCGCTCGGATTTCGTCGGATGCTTGCATTGCCTTGTCCCGCCCCTCCACACCGGTTGGGTGATGGTACCACGCTGCTCCCATGTGCTTGGCAGAGGCAAGGTCAACAGCAGGTGCAAGAGGCAGGTATCGTGAGTACGGTGAGCGAGGTGTGACTACAGAGCGCGGGCCACAGCGGCAAGCGAGCTAGCTCCGGCGAATAGATCCACTGATATGGTACAGCGCAAGGCGCCCGCTGCTGCTCGTGGGCAGCGCGCCGGGGTTAGAGCAAGCCGATGCCGTGCAAGAAGGCTCGCAGATCGGCCATCTCGTCATCGGTGGCGTTCGGCGCCGGCGACCGCCGCCAGCGCAGTGCCACCCCGTAGATTTCCAACAGGGCATGGGCCATCAGCCCGTCAAAGCCGTACCGCACGCGGCGCGCCTCTTGCCAGAGCGGCTGCTCGTAGCGCCTGATTGTAGCCCACGCAGCGGCGCTGTCACCGCGTTGGATGGCCTGCCAATACTCCAGGGATGGGCCGGCATGGCAGCGGATGAAGACGTCCAGCCAGGCGTAGCAGCCGTGTGGCCACAGGAGGTGATGGCGCTTCGTGGCGCCGCCGCCGACCATCGTCCAGCGGTCGCCCCAGCGCAGCAATACCTCGTGCGCGTAGTCCAGCCCGAAGTCCTCTTTGAAGGCGAGAACGTTCGGCTCGTCCTCGATCAATTCGCAGGTCCGCAGGGGCACGTCGCCCACTAGCATCACGCGCATCTCGGCGGCGACGGCTCGATAGTAGTCCGCCAGCGATTCGGGAGTGCCGAGCGCCCCCGGCCACCCGGCGGGCCGGACCATATACAGATCGAAGCCCAGCTCGCGGACGTAGCGGCCGAACTCCAGCGCCTTGTTCAACCCCCACATGTTGTCGCAGGCGATGGTCAGGGCCCGGCGGCCCACGTGCTCGATCACCGCGCGATGCACGGCCGCTACCTCGTCGTCGGTCAGGAGCGAGATGAGGCTATCGCCCCAGGTCAGCATGATGACGTTGCCGCCGTTGGCGATGGTGTAGTCAATCGCTGACCGGATACCGTCGTAATCCACCGCTCCGTCGGGCGTGAAGATCGTCGGCAAGGAGTTGACCGGCCCGCGCAGCCGCGCTCGGATTTCGTCGGGTGCTTGCATCGCCTTGTCCCGCTCCTCCGTGCCGGGCGGTACCAATGTGACTGCCATGCCCCCAGCACAGTCGAAAGCAATCTATGGTGAGGTACGACTACAGAGCGCGGGCCACAGCGGCAAGCGGGCCAGCCCCGGCAAATAGATCCACCGACCAGTTCTGGCCCCGTTCCAGGGCATTGGCCTTGCGTAAGCGAATCTGACCGCATCCCCCGTCTAGCTCGTGGCGCTCCTTTGTTACCTCAGCCATCATCCTCTCGACGACTCCCGACCGTCTCACCGCAGACCGGACAGTCGGCGGCGCAGAAATGTATGCGCGGGGCGTTGCCGAGTTGATCCGCGCACAGTCATCAGCAGAAGGTAACTGCACATTCCCACGAACAAAGGGTGTTAGGAGCGCAAACGGAGGCGCCATCAACATGCCATCCCATACACGGTCGTCATGAGCATTGGACGAACCGTGATGTGCAACCTTGAACACCTCTGCCCGCTCTCCAGGCCGTCGGTTCTCGTGGTCGTTGACGACACACGTCCAGCCAGTATGAGGATTAGCCGTTTTCTCCAAGTCCGCCCCTAGCAAGATGGCTGTGCAGCCAATCCTTATCCAGAGGACAACTGCAGTGTCGTTGGGCGAGGGTGCCGGTAAGTGCCGCGGTGAGGCGCCCTGCTTTGGGAGAAGACGACCGATGGCTCGAATTGCCCGTGTGATAGAAGCGTCTGATGGAGACAGTGACAGCACGGTACTCCCTGTGTGGTCGCCCATCAGGTGCTGCTGGAACAGGGCCCGCTCGGCGTTAGCCCAGCGTATGAGCGGCGGCCCGGAAACTGCTGATCGTTGTTCCAAGACGGTCAGGACATCGTGGAGTTCACGGGCACCTGATGACTGAGTATATGCTGCCTGAGTCCCAATCACCGTGAGTACTTCGGGGTTACGCAGCGCAGACGAGCAATAGAATTCGGCGGCCTCACAGGTACGAACGACCTCAGCCAGTCCACGGATATGGTCATCGTGCCAGTGGGTAGCGACGATAAGTCGCACTGCAGAGGCCGGGTCATGGCCTATTCGCCGCAAATATGCCAGGGCTGGCTGCACGCGACGCCGCTGGTCGAGACACGAGTCAACCAGCAACCAGTTTCCGGAACCCAAATGCACGAGGATGCATTCACCGAATCCTGGGCCGAATAGCGAGACCTCCACCTCGTCGGCACGAGGTGGTGTGGCGAGATCAGGCATCCTCCACTAACTGCTGGATGCGTGTTGCCCAGCCTCGGGCCTCGCGCAAATCGTCGGCGGTCCAGCCAGGTAGCCGTTGCATCTTGATGAGGGAGGCACGCATCCGATAACCACCAATCACGTCCCGGTAGCCGATGGCCCAATAGAAGTGCGCTCCCGGGACCACCAGTGGGCGATCATCTGGGGATATCTCCTCAAGATAGATCTCCACCTCCTCGTCGGGCGACTGCTCAAGCACGTCTTCGATGATCGCGGTGAAGGTCTCCTCGCCTACGGACACGACATGTCCTTGCCACTTGCCCTTGATATCGAAGTGTTCGCGTGGACCGGCAGGAGGAGGGTGTCTCTGGTGTCTTGGCGGCGCGGAGGTCTGTGTCTCCGTAACGGAGGTATCTGCCGTCATTGCCACAGCCCCCAGCGCGGAAGGCTGAACATCGGGCATATTTGCGGCACCTACGCCCAACTCTGGAGGGTACATCGCTTTACGACGCTGCAAGAACTCAACCGACCTGCTCGTATCTCCTGGACGCGGCTTCGTATGTTCGGATGTGCCTTCGCGTGGCTCTAGGATGCTCACCAATGGTGGGGGTGACCGCACTGGCGACATTAGCACAACTCCCCTATGTGCCGGATTATCTCATCCGACCGTCGCAGCGATTCAGCCCACTGCTCTTCCGCTATGCTCAGTATAGCGTTCGCGCTCCTGGCTAAGGTGTCGTCAACCTCAAAGTGATCGTTGACCTCAACGAACAGCCCGTTCTCAATCCTATTCGACGGCTCAACACGCACATTCACAGCACCAGCCAACCCATCGGGCCGCCCCCCCTCGATCGTAAGGGCACGCATTCCTGGATTTTTCAGGATGGGCTGCCAGTGCTCCTTGGGGGCAAGCTTATGCCCGATAGCGTGCCCGACTTCCTCAGAATCCAGCCGAAAGTGGACTTCTCGGTTTAGCCCCAGTTTAGCAAGAGGTGTGTGTCTGAGAATCCTGAATGTTCCGACTGCAAGGTCGCGCAGTGAATCGTAGAGTGGCACCTGTGTGGTAGAAATCATAAATCTGTTATTGAGAGCATGAAGCGCATATTGCTCTGTGCGGAATGAGCATATGTCGGTCGTAATGACACCGACTTCAGCATTGTCCAGCTCAGTCTCGCTCCACAGCCCCTCCTTCACATACCAGGACGGATGAAAGATGGCTGGATTGAAGGAGCCAATGAATACTATGCTCACGCCTTCCAGGACGATCGGCGGCATCCCCATAGTGGGATACAGTATAGCCCTAATCCGCGGTCCCGTCCCATACCTGCTCGGAGCAGATCGAGCCAGTTCCCGTACCGGTAGCATTGACAATGCCGGCGTGTAGCGCCAACGTAGCTGCCGGCACGCTTGCTTGACGCGCTGCGGGCGGCTGGTGGACAATCTGCCTAGGTCCAGGGAGGAATGATGATGTCTCCGGCGCTGAAGAAAACCGCGCACGTGCTGTTGTTCGTGCTGGCGTTTGTGGTGTTCTACGTGGGGCTGTTTGTCGGCTTGCAGGTCAATGGGAACGGCGGCACGGCCCTCTGGCTGCTTGCGGCGGTGATCGCCGGACTGAACATCCTGTGGATGATCCGGTCGGGAAAGAACGGCAGGGCGGGGGAGCGGGGAGACGACGCTGACGGCTGACGGCTGATAGCTAATGGAGCGGGAGACGGGATTCGAACCCGCGACAACCTGCTTGGAAGGCAGGAGCTCTACCGGACTGAGCTACCCCCGCGTGCTACACCGGTTATTATACAACATCCGTCGTCCGAGGGCGCACGAGGTGCTCGCATCGCACGCCAGTCGGGCCGTGCTCACCACCAGCGCCAGAGGCGCCGGAGCCGACGCCACCAACGGCCCGGTTGTGGCTGCACGCCAGGTATCTGCCCGCTAGTGGTGACGTGGGCATCGCCAGGCTCAATCGGCAACCGACAGCGCGAGCAGTAGTCGGTGCGCCCCCGCAACTGCTTATAGCAATAGGGGCAGAGCAGTTGCTGCGCGGGCGGAGACTCGCTCATCGGTGCCGAGTACCATCAATCCGAAAAGCGGCCGCGGCGGCTGATTCGTGCGACCGGCGGCCGGGCAAAGAAAGCGAGGCAGATACCATCAACCGATGATACCTGCCTCGTATTGGTCACCTAGCCGGACGAGGCGTCCCGCACGCCTCAGCGAGGCCGGACGTTCCGGGCACCCAAGCGGCACCCTTGCGGAGCCGTCAAGTGGGGGGCCTGTCCGGGGTCGCAAGCCCCTGTACACCCTGGTACAGGGGCACTAACAATCTACTTGCCATCTCCCGAGGACCGACAACGGATACTTACGAAGCAAAACAACCACGGTCTCGCCTCCTTCCGCTGTGGATGTGGGAGCCAATGCTCCTCTAGTTCTATAATAGGAGCAGCCGGCGCTCCTGTCAAGAGGGCACGAACCGGCAGCCGGAGAACGGATTCCGGCGGCAGCGAAAGGACCGGAACGATGCCTGCCACCGCAGCCACCGAGCGGCAGCGCTACCTCTACCGCCTCCTCGGCCGCCTCGCCATCCGCGTGGCTTTGGTCGTCGTGCTCTACTTCATCGTCACCTTCCTGCCCCGGCCGGCCAGCCTCAGTCTGTGGATGGGACCGGTCGCAGCGGCGGTCTTGGTGCTCGCGGTGCTGATGCTGGTCGGCTCGGTGCTCTACGATACGCTCTTCTTCGACCGCTATTGGCGCGCCGTTGACAGCAAGTGAACGGCGGGCGGTAGTCCCCAGCCCCGCTGAGGCCCCCCCGCTGCGGCGGGTGGACATGGATTCCCGCTGGCGCGGGAATGGCCGGGAAAATGTCAGCACGACCTCGCAGCGGAGGGAGCGCGTACTCCTAGCCGAACAGGGACTGCTGCCGGGTTGTGCGAGCACGGCGGGCCGTCAGATGGGCCTGGCGCAGCGGCTCGGGGATCCGATAGCGGGACGTGCATTGCAGGGTCCAGGTGACGGCGGCAGCGAGATCAACGCAGTGCCCCACGGACACGTATACCGGCTGTACCCCGGTTCGCGTTCGCACGGCGGCACCCACCGCGTCTCCTTGGTGGATCAGGGCCGCGCGAGCGCCGCGCTCTGGTGCAAGGGGACCGTGCTGGCCGACGAGGATGGACTTGGCGCAGCCAATGGCCGGGAGGTCGAGCAACACGCCGAGGTGGCAGGCCAAGCCGAACCGGCGCGGGTGGGCCAAGCCTTGGCCGTCTACCAGGAGAAGATCGGGTACACGGGTCAGCCGGGCCATCGCGGCGAGGACGGCTGGCGCCTCCCGGAACGAGAGCAAGCCGGGGATATAGGGGAACTCGGCTGGGACAACGGCATGGGCGGTCTCGACCGGAGTCAACTCCGGGTAGCTCAGGACCGAGACGATACCCACCATCTCACCGCTCCGACCCGTTGAGCGCGCCCCCAGGGGGTGGACGTCGGCCCCGGCGACGAGGCGCACGCTCCCCAGCGCGGTGTGCCGTCCCACGCGGCTACTCAGCTCGTCCTGGATGGCGCGGGCCTCGGCCGGTGAGACATCCCAGCGATGTAGCGGTTGGCCGGCGAGAGCGACTGCACCGGTAGCGCGTATGTTCGGTGTTGACATAACGAAGCTCACACTATTAGCTATCAGTGGTCAGCTATCAGCCGACAGCGCCGTCCCCCTGCCACAGCAGGGGGGCCATAGGGGGCCGGTACCCTAGCCCTCTCCCTCGCCCTCCCCCGGATTGAGCTACCAGGGGAGGGAGCTTTTCTCCTGCTCCGACTGCTACCCGGCCGGGGTGGCAAAGCCGTAGTTCAGGAGGCGTTCGGCGTCGGTGAAATGATTGCGGCTGCCGAGGACGACGGCCAGCAGCGAGCGACCACCGCGCTCCGCCGCCGCCACCAGCGTGTACCCGGCATCGCCGGTCCAGCCGGGCTTCACGCCGAATGCGCCGGGGTAGCTGCCGATCAAGCGATTGAGGTTAGTCGGGCCGAACCAGCCGTGCGCTCGTCCCGCCTCACTGCTGGCGTGAATAACCTTGCGGCGCGTACCGACGATCTCGCGGAAGGTCGGGTTTTGGAGCGCGTAAGTCGCCAATACGGCGAGGTCGTAGGCCGAGGCGTGTTGTGCCGGGTCATCAAACCCGCTCGGATTGGCAAAGTGCGTGTTCTGCAAACCCAGTTTGGTCACCAGGTCGTTCATCCGGCGGATGAAGCGCGCGCGATCACCAAACACCCCCCGCGCGATGACCTCGGCAGCATCGTTACCCGAGTCGAGCATCAAGCCGTAGAGCAGCGCTTCGAGCGTGAGACGATCACCGGCCTGCAAGCCCATGCGGTTTGCGTCTGGCCTCATTTCTGCCACCACCGCCGCATCCACCTCGATGATCGTGTTCAACGGTGCATGTTCCAGGGCAACGATAGCCGTGACAATTTTGGCGGTGCTCGCCATCGGGCGGGACAGGTGATGATTTTTCACGTAGAGCACCTCGCGCCGATCCATGTCCACGAGCACGGCGGCCTGGGCATCCAGCGCCGGGATACCGGGGATAACGCCAATCGGGGCCGCGCCGAGCGATCCTCCGGCCACCTGTGCCAGGCGGTTCGCGCTATAGCGGATGCTCGGCGTCGGTAGCGGTGCCGGTGTGGCCGTGGCAGCCACCGTCGGCTGGGCCGCGACCGCCTCCGAGTTGGTGTCGAGGACGACGACGGCATCCCGGTGACCACGCTGGGCCCACACAAGCTGGAAGATCGCAATTAAGGCCAGTGCAAGTGGTGCCAGCAGCCACCACTCGGTGTGCCGGCGCTGGCGCGTGGGGGGCGGTGCGGGAGCCGGAACGGGGTCGCCGACCGTGTCTATAGCCACTTCCGACGACGCGAGCCATTCCTCATGGCCCTCCCAGTCGGCGTCGGTATCGGGTGCGGTGTGGTCGTCGCTCCGGTCTGGCGGCTGGTGGCGGCCCCGGGTGTCGGCCCCGGCCGGCGAGCGGCGCTCATCAACTCCATGCAGCTGGTCGTCGGCACTCATGCGTGTAGACCGTCGGCGTCCCGGCACGACATGCCTGCGCGGTGGAGACCTTTGCGTAACCCGTCATGCCCGCGCAAGCGGGAATCCAAATCCCGGTTGGTGAGGATGGATTCACTACACCATAGCACTCCGTCTTGGAGATTATGCAAAAGTCTGCACGGTGCGGGAAGCTGCGCTCCGCCATCACTATCCATCGGCCAGCGTGTGGCTACTCGGAGGCAGCAGGATAGTTGCCGATACCGGAACGTCTTGGAACAACCGGAGGATACGTGACCACGACAAGAATGGCGGCGGCATGGCCCGCGGGCGCACAAGCCGGTACCCCACTCTCACAGCTTGGCGCGGCCAGGCTAAGGATAGCCCGGCGCCACCCGACCGTCAACGCAGGGGGGAGGGGGCGGAATCGGAGGCGCGTGTCCGTCCCGTGCCGTGTGCTACACTCCGGCTACGATGTGGGTGCAAGTGCGTTATTTCGCTGCGGTGCGCGAGACTATCGGCGACACTGCGGCGCGGTGGGAGCTACCGGAGGGCGCCACGGTCGGCGACCTGTGGGGCCGCCTCGCCACGGCCAATCCTCCCCTGCGGCAGCTGACTTGCACGGCGGCCGTCAACCAGGAGTACGTTTCCCCGGAGACGGTGCTGGCGGACGGCGACGAGGTGGTCTTCATACCACCGGTGAGCGGCGGCGTGCCGAGACCGCGGGATGTGCCTCACCCCCCGGCCCCCTCTCCACCATGTGGAGAGGGGTGGATTCCCGCTTTCGCGGGCATGACGGATGGGGAGGCGGGAATGACAATTTATGCAAGGATCTCAGGAGGTAGCACGGATGGCACTCTGCCGGATCACTCGTGAGCCGATTGACGTTGATGCGCTCATCGCTGCCGTACAAGCCCCTACCGATGGGGCCTTGTGCGTGTTCTCCGGGGTGGTCCGCGCCGACCCCGGTCCCGGCGGCGAGGCGGACCGCGTGCAGGTACTCGAATACGACGCCTATCCGGAAATGGCGGAAGCCAAGCTCGCCGAGGTGGCGGCGGAGGTAGTCAAGCGGTGGCCGGAGCAGAAGATCGCGATTGCCCACCGCATCGGCCGCCTACAGGTCGGTGAGGCCTCGGTCGTCATTGCAGTGGCCTCGCCGCACCGCCACGAGTCGTTCGAGGCGTGCCACTACGCCATCAACCGGGTGAAGAGCACCGCGCCGATCTGGAAGAAGGAAATCTACGGCTCCGGGGCGGAGTGGGTGGAGGGTGATCTCCCAGGTTCTGCCGTGGAGCAGGCCGATTCCGTGGCTGCCTCCGGCTGAAGCCGAGACACGGCTCCGGCCGACTTACGCCCCGGCCCTATCGTCCACGCTCTCGGCGCGTTCCGGCGTAGCCATCGCTCGCAAGAGCGGCTCTAGGCGCTCCCAGATGCGCTCGCCAACCCGCGTCACGGGCTGCGTCGCGTCGAGCACCAGCCATCGCTCCGGGCTGGCACGCGCCAGCTCGCGGAAGCCGTCACGCACGCGCCGGTGATACGCGAGGGCGCGGCGCTCGAAGCTGGACGCGGTTTCGTCACCCTCGAAAAGACGATACTTGCGCTCCAACCCCACCACCGGGTCGAGATCGAGCAACACCGTCAGTGCCGGGAGCAGTCCATCCGTCACCAGGCTCATGGTCGCCGCGATCCACTGCCGGTCAACCCCGGAGCCGTATCCCTGATAGGCGTAGGTCGAGTCGACGTAGCGGTCGGTAATGACGACGGCGCCGGTGGCCAGTTGTGGCCGGATCACCTGCTGGAGATGGTCGCGGCGGCCGGCCATCATCAACAGCGCCTCGATGACCGGGTCCCGGTCGCTGACGGACGGGTCGAGCAGGACGGCCCGTAGCTGTTCTCCCAAAGGGGTGCCGCCCGGCTCGCGCGTCGTATGCACCACATGCTCCGCCGCGCGCAGACGCTGCGCCAGTAGCTCGATCTGAGTCGTCTTGCCGGCACCCTCCGGCCCCTCGAAGGAGATGAACAGGCCGCGCTGATTGGCGTGAGCCGGAGTCTGCATTGGTGCGGGCACCCTGATCCCCTCTGCGCTATCGCTCGGCCCGTCCCGTAGCTAACGCCGGCCGCTGCGTGGCGACGAGATACGCACCCGGCGGTTCGGCTCCTGACCGAGACTGCGGGAGATCAGCTTGGCTCGCGCCGCCAGTTCGTGCTGGAGGCGGCGGATCGGCGCGTTTTGGGGCGACAGCTCCATCGCCTCGGCCGTCGAGAGGGTGCGCTTGATCGCGTCGTAGGTTTCCTTGAGCGCCTGCCGGCGCGGCGAGCGCGGCTGCTCGGAATCGTCTTGGAACGCGGCGGCGAGCGACTGTTGCATTTGCGCCACCGTGTTGCTGCGGAGGACGTAAATCGGCACCCCACGGGCCTGCGCTTGCCGCACCAAGCCGGTCTGCTTACGGAAATGGCTCTTGATGGTCATCAGCGCGTCGGCTTCATCGAGGTCGTCCGTGAGCAGCACCGGGATGTTGAGCGTGCGGCTGGCCTGGGTCAACCGATCACGATTGATGCCGAACGGATACAGCCGCACCGGTCGCCACGGCGGCGCGCCGGGCGCGTCGCCATCGTCCGTGTCCCGGCTCTCGAATGCCCCGACCGTGCCGACCACCGCTCGCCAGTCGTGGTCCTGCTCCAGGTCGAGCAGGTCGGGGGGCCGCTCACGCCCGCGCGATCCGTTCGCCCGGCGGCCCCGCCAGGGACGTTGCTGTTGCTCTACCGGCCAATCGTACTCCTCGGCAGCCGGCGCCAGCTCCTCGTAGTCGCGGGTCATCGTGCCGTCATCGTTCCACCCGCGTACCTCCACCTGGACCGGCACGTCGCGCAGCAAGGCGTCAACCGTCGCCGCTACGTCATGGTGAACATGGACCCGCTGTCGCTGGTGCATCTCGACAAGCGCATCGAACGTCGGGGGCGCCTTCCGTTCGAGCACCGTCTTCTGGGTGCCCCGGCGGCGCGCCTCCTCGTCACCCAGCGTCACCGGCTGGATACCGCCGATGAGATCGCTCAACGTCGGGTTGACCAGGAGGTTGTCGAGGCTGTTGCCGTGCGCGGTGCCGACCAGCTGCACGCCCCGCTCGGCAATGGTGCGTGCCGCCGCCGCCTCCAGCTCGGTGCCGATCTCGTCAATGATGATGACCTCGGGCATGTGGTTCTCCACCGCCTCGATCATCACCCCGTGCTGCTGCGCCGGGGTCGGCACCTGCATCCGCCTGGCCCGGCCGATGCCCGGGTGGGGGATGTCACCATCGCCGGCGATCTCGTTGGAGGTGTCCACGACGATGACTCGTTTGCCGAGATCGTCCGCGAGCACGCGGGCCACTTCACGCAGCATCGTAGTCTTCCCGATCCCCGGCCGTCCGAGGATCAGCAGGCTCTGGCCAGTCTCGACAATATCCCGGATGATGTCAATGGTGCCGTACACGGCGCGACCGACGCGGCAGGTCAGGCCGACAATCGTGCCCGCGCGATTGCGGATCGCAGAGATGCGGTGCAGGGTGCGCTCGATACCGGCCCGATTGTCGCCGCCGAAGCGCCCCACCCGCTCGCGGGCATAGTCGAGATCGGCCGCGCCGACTTCCTGCGTACTGAGCACGATGTCGCGATCCGGGAACCGCGCCTCGGGATACCGGCCGAGGTCCAGGACCACTTCCAGCAGCTCGGACACGTCGGGCAGCGCCTCCAGCGGCTGACGAATGCGCGGCGGGAGGGCGGCCAGCAACTCCGGCAGGTCGTTGGTGACGGACATGGGGACGGAGACCGGGGCAGCCGGCGCGTCCGCTGCGCCGTCGTGGTCCGGCAGCACGGCGCGCTCGATGTCCAGCGGGTTGGGTCGCTCCGGCGTCGGCACCGGTGCAGTGCTCATGTGGCTACCTTCTCCAAGATCGGGACGAGGCCGCGCTGGAGCACCGGTATCGCGAGGCGCTTCACCATCAAGTCGGACGATGCGGCCAATCCGAACCCACGGTCCTCAAGAGCAAACCGCAAGGCCGTCTGCTGCTCGCGGACGGTGCAGGTGAGAAGCATGTTTCCACCCACTTGGGCGACGACGTAGTCGAGCAGGTCGGCGGCGAGATCGCTGGCCTGCGGGTCTACCATGACCTCGGCCACGGCCGACTTATGGCCGTCCAGTGCCAACTGTACCCAGCCCAAAGGCCGCTCGGCGCCGGGGACGACCCAACCCCTGACACGGCGACGCAGCAGGAGCCAGCGTGGCAGCAGGGGTAACGGCAGGTCCCATTGCCGGCTGCTCAATGCCTCGGCAGTCTGCACGACCGCCGGTGTGGAGGCACGATAAAGCTGCCAGAGCGGGTAGGCGTCGGCCGGCCGCTGCGCGCGTAGCCCCAGGCGCGGCGGCGGTGCGCCGCGGGCCTGGATGTGGGCTGCGTAGGTATGCTCCGTGAGCACCTTGTCGAATCCCCAGCGCCGGAAGCACTCGACCGTTGCCGCACCCTCGGGCAGACGCGCGAAAAGCCGGGTGGTCCCTTCCGCCTCCGCCGCCTCGCAGACACCGCTGAGGAGCTGCGCCACGCGGCGTTCGACCACAGCCGGCGGCGACCCGGCACTTCCGGCCGGCGCCAGCACCAAGTACATGATCTCCCACTGGTCCGGCTCGCGGCGCAAGGATGTCTGGGCAAAGCCGCTGACGCGCTGGTTCTCCCGTAGCGCAAAGGTGCGCGTGTGCGACGGCCACAGCCCGGCGACCGGCGGATGGGAACGGACCGCGGCCCACAACGGAGACCAAGTCGAGGGACGACGCACCAAGGAAGAGCCGTACCGGCTCAACTCGCCGAAACGCCAGAGGTCCTGTAGCCGAGCGGACGAGATGGTTAGCACTGCCGTATAACAAGGCGGCTTGAGGAGCCGCCAACTCACCCCCAGGGTACGGTAGACGTTGGGTACACGTTCATCACTCACCTCCATTCTAGCGTTCCCGCCGTAGCCCCGGCAACAGCAACGCCGCCGTTGCCCGGCCGCTATTATTGCCAGCGTGAATCAGCCGCCGCCGGTCGCAGGATCGCCTGCCAGGGTCGCGCCCTCGCCAACTGCCGCCTCCCCGGCAGCCCCCGGCTCCAAGCGGCCGGTGAGTCTCTGGCTGTTGGGTCTCACGGCCGGCCACACGCTCAACGATCTCTACGGACAGGTCCTGCCGCCGCTCCTGCCGGCCCTCCGCGCGGCGTTCGGCTTCAGCTATTTCCAGGGCGGCATCTTAGCTTTCACCGCCGGCGGTATCTCGGCCGCCCTCCAGCCGGTGGTCGGATACGTTGCCGACCGGCGCGGTGCCCGGCGCCCGGTGCTGGCGCTGGGATTTCTGCTCTATGCCGTCGGGATGCTGGCCCTGAGCCTGGCCGGAAACTACACCGGGCTGCTGCTCGCCGCAGTGGTGCTGGCACTCGCCTCGACGACCTATCACCCACAGGCCACGACGCTCATCGCCCACCGGTTTCCGCAGGCGCGCGGCTGGGCCTCCGGTATTCACGGCATTGGCAACAGCATCGGCTTTGCGCTGGCCCCGATCATCGTCGCCACGCTGGCCGAGCGGCTGGGCTGGCAGCAAGCCAGTTTGCTGCTGGCGCTCCCGGCGGCGTTTGGCGCCGTCTACATCTGGGTGCTGGTCCGAGAGCCGCGCGGCCGCTCCGAGCCGGGGCTGCTGGCCGGGATCACCCGACCGCTCATCCTGTTGACCGCGGTCCACGGGCTGATCGGCACGGCGGGAATCGGCATCTTCACCTGGCTGCCGACCTACTTCGTCCACTTGGGCCGGAGTCTGTCCGGCGCCGGCCTGCTCACGGCGATAGCCCTGACCGCCGGGACACCGGCCCAGCCGCTCGGCGGCGCGATCTCGGACCGTTTCGGGCGCCGCAACCTGCTGGTCTGGGCCTGCCTGCTGCTGACGGTCGTCGTCATTCTGTTCGCCGCGGCCGGCAGCGACCTCTCCCCGTTCGCCGGCACCGCGCAGATCGCCGCGCTGGTGGCGTGTGCGTTTGCAGTGCAGTTCGCCACGAGCCTCACGCCGCCGGTCGCGCTGGTCTATGCCGCCGAGCTGGCGCCCGGTGGGCGCAGCGGCACGGCGGTTGGCATGATGTGGGGTGTGGGCATTGCCGTCGGCGCGCTGGCCGCCCCGCTCACCGGCATACTCATTGACGTGGCCGGCTTCATCCCCGCCTTCCTCTCAATGGCCGGCGCGGCCCTGCTCGGCGCCATCGTCGCGCGGCGCCTCCCTCGCCCCACCGCGCGATGAGCAATCCGCTTTACGAATGTTCACTCCCTGGTGCTGTAAAATCTGTGGAGGTATCACGCCGGGCAGGGTCCGACCAGCAGCTAAAGAAGCATCATGGAAGCGCCAGCAAGCGCGGCCGCGCCGCGGGGCCGGGCCGCGCTCGTTGCGCTCTACCAGGCAATGGACGGCTCCAACTGGAAGGACAACACGAGCGGGTTGAGCGATGCACCCCTCGACGACTGGTACGGCGTCACCACCGATACCGACAACCGCGTCTCTATACTGTACCTCGCTGACAACAACCTGGCGGGGCCACTCCCGGCGGAGTGGGACAACCTGACTAACCTCACGTCCCTGGACCTCGCCGGCAATAACCTACAGGGACCGTTGCCGGTAGAGTGGGGCCAACTGGTCCAACTCACGGTACTCTTCCTCGCCAACAACTGCCTAGCGGGGCTGCTCCCGGCAGAGTTGGGGTACCTGAGTAAGCTCGAGTGGCTGGACCTCTCCGAAAACTGCCTGACGGGGTTGGTGGCACTGGAGGGGTTGTACTTCGACGACACGGAGCTTTGTGCGTCGCAGGACCGTGCTTCCCAGACCTGGCTCCGGGGTATAAGGGACGTGTGCGGTGCCAACTGCTACAACTGCTAGGGGCATTCTTGCTCGCTGACGCCGTGGGCAGAGGGAGAGAGCGATGGGATCGCCAGCAAGCGGGGCCGTGCAGCGGGACCGGGCCGCCCTGGTCGCGCTCTACGAGGCTACGGACGGTGCAAACTGGGATGACAACACGAACTGGTCGAGCGCCGCGCCCCTCGGCGACTGGTACGGCGTCACCACCGATACCGACGGCCGCGTCCTGGAGTTGTCCCTCGCCGGCAATAGTCTGACCGGATCGCTTCCGGCAGAGTTGGGAAGTTTGGGCAACCTCCAAGTGCTGGAGTTGGCCGGCAACCACCTGGACGGAACACTCCCCACCGGGTGGGACCACCTGGGCAGCCTGGAAGTACTGGAGTTGACCGGCAACTACCTGAGCGGGCCACTGCCGACCGAGTGGCATCACCTGCGGCGTCTGGACGTGCTCGACCTCTCCCGCAACAGCCTGAGTGGGGTATTGCCAGCGGAATGGGGGCAACTGGACAACCTCGGGGTGCTCAATCTCTCCGATAACAGCCTGACCGGGCCACTGCCGGCGGCGTGGGGCCGGTTGGACAACCTCACGGTGCTGAATCTGTCCGACAATGGCCTCATGGGGCCGCTGCCGGCCGAATGGGGCCACTTACCGAACCTGGAGGTGCTGCTGCTCTTCGGCAACAGCCTGAGTGGGCCGCTGCCGGTGGAGTGGGGCGAGCTGGCCTATATCCGGGTACTCAACCTCTCCGGCAACAACCTCCAAGGCGTGCTGCCGGCGCAGTGGGGCCACCTGAGCAGTCTTGCGGGGCTGGACCTCTCCGACAACGGCCTGCGCGGCGTGCTGCCCGCCGAGTGGGGTGCGCTGGGTCGCCTCGAGGGGTTGTGGCTGCACGGCAACAACTTGCGCGGTCTGTTGCCGGCCGAGTGGGGCGAGCTGGGTCGCCTCGAGGCGCTGTGGCTGCACGGCAATAGTCTCGGTGGGCCGCTGCCCGCCGAGTGGCGCCACCTGAGCAACCTCGCGTCGCTGTCCTTGCGCGGCAACAACCTGCGGGGCGTACTGCCGGCCGAGTGGCGCCGGCTGGGCAAGCTGGAGATGCTGAACCTGCGTGGCAACAATCTGCAAGGGCCGTTGCCGGCGGAGTGGGGCCAGTTGGACAGTCTCGGGATCCTCAACCTCGCCGGCAACAACCTGGCGGGGTCTTTACCCGCCCAGTGGGGCGCGCTGAACGGTCTCCGGCTGCTCAACCTCGCTCGCAACCGCCTGACCGGGCCACTGCCGGGCGAGTGGGGGCGCCTGGACAGCCTGGGGGTACTGAACCTCGCCGACAACAGCCTGCGGGGCGCGCTGCCGGCCGAATGGGGGCACCTGAGCAACCTTGAGCGGCTGGACCTCGCCCGCAACAACCTGCGGGGCGCGCTGCCGGCCGAGTGGGGCCACCTGAGCCGCCTCATGGAGCTAGACCTCGCACACAACAGACTGGCGGGACCGCTGCCGTCGAGTCTGACGGAGCTGCGGGCGCTGGGGAGGTTTTATTTCGACAACACGGGTCTTTGCGCGCCGCTCGATGACGCATTCCAGGGGTGGCTCCAGAACATACTCAGCGTTCGTGGCGCCAACTGTGCGCCAGACGCAACGGAGCCGGAGCCGGAGCAGCCGGACCGGGCCGCGATGGCAGCACCGGCGAGTGAGACCGAGCGGCATGCTGCGCCGCCGGCCGAACTGGCAGCCCTGCGCGCCGAGCTACTAAGCGACATCGGCACGCTGCGGGCCGAACTGCGGGCACTGGAGCTGCGGCTGCTCCGCCGCCTCGATCCTTGACCAAGGCGGCGCCGCGCCAGGCGCGGGCGGCCCTATTTGCGGGCGAGGGCGCGCTCGGCGGCGGCTACGATGTCGTCGCCGGTGAGGCCGTACTTGGCGAGGAGGGCGTCGCCGGAGCCGCTTTCGGCGTAGCGGTCGCCTACGTTCACGAACTCCAGCGGGGTGGGACGCGCTTGCGCGAGCGCCATCGCTACCACGCTGCCCAGTCCGCCGTGGGCCAGGTGCTCCTCGGCGACGACGAGCGCTCCGGTCTCCTCGGCGGCGTCCAGCAGGGCTGCGGTATCGAGCGGCTTGACCGAGGCCATGTCCAGCACGCGCGCGGAGATACCGCGGGACGCGAGCTTGCGGTGAGCGTCAACCGCCGCCGCGACCATGAGGCCGTTGGCGACGATGGTCACGTCGCTGCCGTCGCGCACGCGGATGGCCTTGCCGAGCGCAAACGGGCACTCGTCTGCCGACTCGTAGACCACCGGCACGTCCCCGCGACCCACGCGCATATAGACCGGGCCGGTGTGCTCGATAGCCGCCTGCAAGGCGAGGTGGGTCGCTACCTCGTCGGCCGGCACGAGCACCTGTACGCCCGGCAGCGAGCAGGCCAACGCCACGTCTTCAATACCCATCTGCGACGGGCCGTCTTCGCCAATGGAAATCCCGGCGTGAGAGCCGACGAGCTTGACGTTCAGGCCGGGGAAGGCCACCGCCATGCGAAGCTGATCGAAGGCATTGCACATCAGAAAACAGGCAAAGCTCGCCGCCACCGGGATTTTGCCGGCGCCGGCCAAGCCGCCGGCCACGCCGACGAGGTTCGACTCGGCGATACCGACGTTGAAGAAGCGCTCCGGGAAATCCGCGGCAAACCACTCGGTCCGCGTCGAGTTGCCAACGTCGCCGTCCACTACCACAATGCGCTCGTCGGTGCGGCCCAGCGCTTGAAGCGCCCGCCCGAAGGCATCGCGGGTCGGTGTGCCCAGTCGGAGCGAGGCGGTTGGCTCAGGGGCGGCTACGGCAGTGGTCATGCTGCGTCTCCTTGGGTAATTGTGCGGCGTTGATCGCAGGCCGGCACCCAGCGCCACTACAGGTCACCGACCAGATTGCCGGCTGTATCGAACTCCATCGGCGCCGGCGCGGACAGCACCTCCACTTGGGGGTTGGCCGCGACCTCCGGCAGCAGCGCCTCCGATACGGAGAGGTGCTCCAACTGGAGCGTCGAGTGGACGCGCGCGAGCCGCGGGGTATCGGCGGCGCCGGCGGTTTTCAGCGCCGCTGCCACCGCCACGCGGTCGTTGTCCAGTGTGATGGGCACGCGGCCCACGTCCGGCGCGTTGGCGGTCAGGCAGTTCATATACATCGCGTCGTAGTCAATCTGCTCGACGAGCCGGCGAGTCGTAAAGTCGGCCCAGCCCACGCCTAGGGCGTTGCCGTGCGACTCCGGCGTGATGTCGCGGACAAAGATGCGGCGATAGTCGGGACGCCGCTCGCCGCCCATCCGACGCCAGAGGCCGATGACGTTGGGGTCCATCCCGCTCCCGGAGATGTTCTTGCCGAGCCAGTCCACGATCAGCACGTCGAGGTCGTCAAAGGGGATGCGCGGCAGCAGGGCCTTGGCCTCGACGAGCAACTCACGGTCGGTCTCGTGGATTTGCTCCGGCGGCGTGCCGACGATACGGTAGGGCTGCTCGTAGCTGTTCTCCACGATGGCCAACCCCATCGCTACCGGCGCGGCTTCGATAGCGACGGCGGCCACGTCCGGGATGTGCTCGGCCAGACCGCGGGCGTGGATGGTCTCGGCGCCGCGCTGCTTGCCCAGTCCGATGGCGAGCATTTTGCACAGCCCGCTCTCGATAGACGCGCGAAACCCGGTGTGCGGCTTGACGCGACCGGCCACCACAATGCCGTCCGCCTGGGCCGCGTAGCGATCCATATAGACCGGCACACCCTGCGGCGTGGTCCCGAGCTGCACTACATCCATCTTGGCCCGGATCGGCGCGCCGACGGTGGCCTCGGTGATGCCGTAGCCGGCGAGGACCGACCGCTGGCCTTCAGCGGTTGCGCCACCGTGACTGCCCATCGCTGGCACGACGAACGGCTCGGCGCCCAGACCGCGCAGGCTGCTCACCAGCGCAGCCAGGATCGTGGGGATGCGGGCAATGCCCCGGCTACCGGCCGTGATCGCGACCTGCGCGCCCGGCTGCAAGCGGGTCGCCACCCCGCTCTCCACGACGGCCGCGTGGACGGCCGCCGGCACGTCGTCAATGGCCTCGGCCGGGAAGCGTTGTCGTATACGGGCAAGCCGCGGCATCTCCATACCGTCTCTCCAGGTGTGTCGAGCTAGTGTCCCTCGCATTATACGGGTATCGGCTATCAGCTATCAGCCGTCAGCCGTCAGCTATTCGCCGGTGGTTGGGACCCATCCACCGGCGCAATGACGAATCCTCCGCTGAGGGCTGAAAGCTGACCGCTGATAGCCCAAAGCCCTCCGCTGCGAGATTTAACTACATCTTTACGCCAAGCCGAAGGTGTGTTTACAAGGAGACGGCAGAATTATTGACGTAGCGGGCACCGGCCGATGTAGGCCGAATGGGAACGAACCCAGCCCGGCAACGAACACCCGATGAGGAGGTACGGAACCATGGTGAAGATCAATCGTCGCAAGGCTGCTCTGGCAGGAGTTGGCGTAGCGGGACTAGGAGGTGTCGCCATACTGGCTGCGCCAGCGTTGGCGCACGATGGCCCCGGTGGGAACCGCGACGGCTACCTGGACCGCCTGGCTGCGGCGCTCGGCATCGAGCGCTCCCAGCTCGACAGCGCCATCCAGTCGGCCCGCGACCAAGCGCGGGCGGATGGCATTGGTGGGCGCGGTGGCAAAGGCTTCGGCGGCCACCGGGGCAAGCGTGGGCGTGGGTGGCACGGCTCCAAGTCGGCGCTCGGTGGCAAGATGGCGGAACTGACGGAGGCGGTGAACGGAGCGACGGCCACGGCGCTCGGCTATGCCGACGTGGACGCGCTCAAGGAGGCCGCCAGCGGCAAGTTCCTGTTCGATCTGGCCGCCGAGAAGAATGTCACCATCGAGCAGCTCGAACAGGCGCGGCGCACGGCGGCGCAGCCGATCCTCGATGGGCTGGTCAACGACGAGACGCTCACCCGCGAGCAGGCCGACCAACTCCTGGAGCGGGTCGTAAAGGTACATGAGCCGTCCGCGGAAGATCGGGCCAAGATGGCCGTGAGCATGGCGATGAAAGAAGCCATCGCTACGGCGCTCGGCTACGATAGCGTCGAGGCGTTGGGAGAGGCCATGGAGGGCAAGAGCCTGGCGGCACTGGCCATCGAGAAGGGCGTGACGCCGGAGCAGCTACAGACGGCGCAGCAGGAGGCGGCGCAGACGGCACTCGACGAGCTGGTGAGCGCCGGCACGATCACCCGTGAGCAAGCCGACTCGTACCTAGCACGGCTCGCCTGGAGCCGCACCGGCCGGGGCCGCTCCAGGGGTGGGCGCCGTGGCGGCCGTGGTGGCCGCGGCCACCACGGCCGGCGCGGCCGCGGGCGGGGCGGTTTCAAGAAGCAGGACGGGGACCCGGCGCCGAGCGCAACTCCCGCGAGCGGCTCGACGGCCTAGGGCTGTCTTTCCCAACCGACACACACGCGCCCAGAACGGTCCCGGTTCCACCGCCGGGGCCGTTCGCTTTTAACGACGCCTCACTCCCTGGGCCTCTTTGTTAGCATCAGGATTTGCAGGATGCAAGGATGAGCGGGAATCCACTCCCGCTCCCATGGGGAGAGGGCCGGTTGACAGGGGTGGGTTTTTCTTGTGGAGGGGTGGACCCATCCCCAACCCCCTCCAGGGAAGGGGCCGGGGGTGAAGCTCGTCCGCTACGCGCGCCGCTGGCGGCGCTCTTGGAGCGCCTGCGTGGTCGCGGTCCAGACCGTTTCCAGCTCCGGCAGCGATTCGAGCAGCACGGCCTGTCCCGTTTCCCAGTGGTGAATCAGCAGCGCGTCCGCGTCGTAGCGCGTGACCGCCAGGCCGCCGGGCAGATGGCGCGTGCCACGCGCGGACCAAGGTGCCGCCGCCCGTACCTTGTCGTAGCTGCCCGTCTTCATCCTGCGAGCACCTCGCGCAGCGTCTCCAGGGTGATGTTGCCCCCCGTGAGCACAACGGCGACCTTCTTGCCCTTGATCGCCGGCCCCAGTTGCAACGCCCCGGCGAGCGCGGCCGCGCCGGCGCCCTCGGCCAGGTTGTGGGTATGTTCGAGCAGTAGGACGATGGCCTGCTTGATCGCCTCTTCGCTGACCAGCACCATGTCGTCAGCGACCGCCGCGACAAGCTGCATTGCTCGTGGCGTAGGAAGCGGCTGGGTGAGGCCCTCGGCAAAGGTATCGTTATAGGGTGGCGGTACCGGTTTGCCGCCGGCCCGCCAGGATAGATAGACGCCCGGCGCCCGTTCGGCCGCTGCGCCGACGATGCGGACGTTGGGATTGAGGCTCTTGGCGCCCAGCCCGGCGCCGCCGAGCAGCGCCCCGCCGCCGGTGGGCAGCACGATGATCTCGATGCCGGGTTGGTCTTCGACGATCTCCGCACCGATGGTGCCGGTGCCGGCTTGCAGCCAGAAATCCTCGCCGTCGTCTATGTAGGCCCGGCCGCTGTCCATGGCGGCTTCACGCGCAGCGAGCGCCGCGCTGACCAGGTCCGGGCCGTGGAAAACTACGTGGCCACCAAGCTGCTCGATCAGGCGGCACTTGTCGGGGTTAGCGCCCTCCGGCACATACACGGTGACGGAAACGCCGAGCTGCCGTGCGGCATAGGCCACGCCCAGCCCGTGGTTGCCGGTGGACGAGGCGACAACGCCACGCAGCGCCGCGCCGGTATCCTGCGGCGCCGCCTCCAGCGCCTTGGTCACGGCTACGAGGGCGCCCCGCGCCTTGAAGGAGCCGATCGGGCTGTGGTTCTCGTGCTTGACGTAGACCTCCGCATCGAGCAAGGCACTGAGACCCGGGTAATGGTAGAGCGGTGGCCGCGGTAGCGTCTTGGCCAGTACGCGCCGAGCTTCCTCCACGTGCTGCGTCGTCAGGGGGATGGTCCCCGGAGCCGGAAGTGCCGAATCGCGCTCGCTCATTGCCATAGCTACCCGCACACCTCTCACCAACCCCATTTCGTCATTTCGGCGGAAGCCGAAATCCCCGTCCTCCCGCCGCAGCGGGGGGGCCATAGGGAGACCAACGCCTAGCCCACGCTACCGGCGACCGTAGCGGCCTGGGGGACGACGCCGGGGACCGGTGACGCGGCGCCACCAATCCCGCACGCCGTCTTGCCACGAGCGGCCCGGCATCTCGATGACCTGGCCCCGCCAATACTGCTGGGAGGAAGAGACGGTATGTCCGCCGCCGCGAGCGCGGATGGACCAGATGAGGCCGATGACGAACCCGGCGATGGCGATAATCGTGCAGAACTGCGCCAGCCCCGGACTGAAGCTGCCCAACAGCCACCCGAACAACATCAGGAGCACGCTGCCGCCCATCAGCTTGTGCGGCGTCAGCGACCCGCCCTGAAACTGCGCGGTGAAATTGCGCCACGTATCACCGGCCGCCGATCGCTGGCCGTATGAGCGATGGCGGTGCTCCCGCCGGGTCTGCCCGTTCTCCGGCAGGAAGTCGTCCATCCCGTCTAGGATGTCGCGGATGTCGTCCTCATAGTTCTTCGGCATCGTCCTCCCCCGGGCCGGCGCCCGGACCTCCCTCACGTGCAAGCATACCGCCATTGGCCTGCGCTGCGCTAGTGTGCAGGCGAGCGGTGGGTGCCGGGTGGGTGGCATCCCGCCAGCGGTTGCCGGCTCAGAGGCCCAGCCGCTCGCGGAGGTAGCGCCGGCTGACGGCTGCGGCTTCCCCTGGCGGCAGTGACGACCGATCCTGCTCGTAGACCAGCCACGGCAGATCGAGCGGCCGGAGCACTTCCCAGATGCCGGGAAAGTCCACCTCACCGTGCCCAAGCTCGACGAACTCCGCATCATCGCGGCTCAAGACGCCGGTCGGCCGTGGCTCGGCGCCGAGATACTGCAAGTCCTTGAGATGCACGTAGCCTACCCGCTCCCGGTACCGTTCCAGGAAGCTCACCGGGTCGCGGCCGCCGTGCCGTACCCAGAACACGTCAATGCACGCCTGCACCAGTGCCGGGTCCGTCAACTCGTACAGCCGCTCCAATCCCGTGATGCCGTTGTATTCCTGGAACTCCCAGGAGTGGTTGTGGTAGCAGAAGGTCAATCCGGCAGCGTTGCACCGCTCTCCGGCCCGGTTGAACGTCTCGGCCGCCGTCTCGTAGGCCCGAATACCATCGCGCTCGTGATTGCCGACGCCCGATACCATGACGAACGAGCCGCCGACCGCCTGGGCATACGCAATCGAGTCGTCGAGGCGGTCAATGTCATTGAAACCCGTCGAGAGACTGCACTGGATGAAGCCGTGATCGCGTAGGATACGCCCGGCCGCCGCGCCGTCGCCACCGGCGAGCCTCCCGCCCTCGACCCCGGCAAATCCCGCCGCCTGCACCTCTTGCAGCACACCGACCAGGTCTTCGTCCTGCCGCCCGCGAAACACGATCAGGTGACACGCCACTTGGGGAGTAGCCATTCGTCCTGCTCCTTCACGCTCGCTAGATGTTCTGCGAAATCATACCCTGATGGCTCGCCGGCGGCGATGGGCCTGCTCCCTCGCGCTCAACCACGGACCGGTGTGGCAGCGGAGGGGACGGACCGAACGCGATACACCCGCGCCGCGCCGATGTCGGCCATCCACTCGAAGTGCTCGTCGTGTACGCGGTCGAGGTACAAGCGGCCCGAAATACGCATCCCGCGTGGTCCCAGAATGAGCCAGGGCGCCCGAAACCGCTGAGCGACCTCGAGCAGTGCCTCCACGCTGTTGCTCGGCACCATCACGGCCGGCCGCCGGGCGATCACGGCAAAGGCCGGCGGATCAATGAACAGCGCCGGCTCCCCTGGCGGCGCGTGCTCGTCCAGCCAGCCGGCAGCCGCCTCTGCAATCGGTACCTCCCACCCCCGCACTAGGACGAATTGCCAGGCGAGGTAGCCGGCCACCCCGATCTGGAACACCACCGCCGCCGCCAGAAAGATCGCACGAGCCTCGGCCAAGTCCCAGCGACGCCACGCGCCAACCCACCCGACGGCCGTGTCGAGGCCGCGGATCAGCGCCGCATACAGCACCGGCACGGCCGGGGTCAGCCCGTGGAAGAAGCTGCCGCGGGGGCTGGTCGTGGGGAAGGCGAGCGACATGCCGAGATAGAGGATGCCGACGTAGAGCAGCGCCGGTCGCGCCGCCGGCTCTCGCCACAGGCGGCGCACACCGAGGGCCGCCAGCGGCGCCAGCGCAAACAGGGCGATCTGAAACAGGGGCACCAAGTTGCCGATTAGCCCGGCGAGGCGGCCGGTCAGCACCAGTCCCCAACCGTCGGCTACCAGCGCCGCCGGACTAAGCTCGATGCCGTAGGCGAAAATGTCATCAAATCGGCGGAGGAAGATCGTCTGTCCCCCCGCCATCGGCAGCGGACTACCCCAGGTGAGCCAGTTCCGCACGTACCAGGGCAGGGCGCCCAGCAGATAGCCGGCCGCGGCGAGAGCGGCCCACAGCGCCGCGGCGTGCCACCGCTCCCGGCCACCTCGTTGGCGGGGCGGGGAGCGTGGAGGCACACTGGTTCCCCTTCCCTTTAGGGAGAGGGCTAGGGGGTAGGTCCGCCTCCCCCAGCCGACCGCGGCGGCGGTGCCGACGACAATAGTCGCCAGCACCAGTCCGTCAGGACGCACTAGCTGCGACCAGCCGGCGAGTATGCCGGCGCCGCCGACCGCGGCGACCAGCCGAGCGCGACTCGCCGGCTCTGCCCGGAGCGCCCAGCCGAGGAGCAGAAAGCAGCCGATTCCGAGCACGCCATACGGGGTGAAGGTGTCGGTCGTCACCCAATACGGATAGTAGGCGGCGCTACACAACATCAGCGCCGCGACGCCGTGACCACCGCGTCGCGTGCCGAGCAGCAGCCGACCGTACAGGTAGGCGATGGGTACGATGGCTGCCGAGAGCAGCACCATCGGTATCTGGGCACTCCGAAAGCCGGGACCAAACAGCCAACCACCGACCGCAGCAACCAATGACGTGCCCGGTGGCCAGTAGGCATTGCTCGGACGCGGCAGATCGGTGCGCGGATCGAGGAAGTTCCAGATCGCATCCGTGACCAAGCCGCGCCCGGCCACGAGGTTCTCGGCGACGTGGTAGTAGTAGGAGGCATCCATGTAGCCCGGCTGCGTGACCACCGCCAGCGTAGCCGCGCGCACTAGCAGCGCCACGGCCAGCCACCCCACCAGCTCCCGCCATGGCCACCTCGCCACCACCGCCAGCCGCAAGACGCCCTTCATCGTGCTATCCACCCGGACACGTCAAGGGCGTGACAACGTACTATGCATCCTACTGCTACGAGATTCCCCTGTCGGTCTACAGGGCATGCTAGGAGAGTAAGCATGATACAGGCTGTTCAAGAGCCACTGCGAAGCACCAGCCGGCGCGTCCCGAGCCAGGCGGCGGTCACGAGCAGCGGCCAGACGACGCGCGATTGGTTGGGATAGGCCAGTGCCAGCGGCGCCGTGACTACCGAGAGTAGCAGGACAACCACGATAACCGGCCAGAAGGGCCGTTGCGCCGACGCCAAGCGTTGCCGGATCGTGAATAGCGCCTCGGCCAGCGGGACGAGCAGCAGCACCGAGTTCCACTCGTAGAGCGGAGGGATTGCCAGTGACGTGGCGATGATGACCGGGGCGACGAGGCCGGCCACCTCCGGCAGCGCGCCGCCGGATCGCTGCCGTACCAATCGCAGCGCAAGCCACCCCACCGCTGCGACCACCCCCGCTTGTAGGAGCAGCGTCACGAGCCAGGTCCAGTCGGTAGCCGGCGCGAGCCGCAGCAACAGCCCGACCGTGCTCACCGGCGCTGCTACCCGTGCATAGGTCGCTGTCTCCTGTCCCCACGCTGTCACCCAATCGGGTGCGACGGCAAAGCCGGCGGCCAGCAGCAGCGCGACGCTTCCCAGACACCCCAGCCACAAGCGCCGCCAACCCGGTCGTCCCCAAGCGGCGACCAACAGCAGCGGCAGGACCAGGACCACCAGCTGGGGTTTGACTATCGTCGCTGCGAGACACATGCCGGCCAGCAACGGCCGCTCCCGCAGCAGCAATGAGCGCACCGCTACCAACAGGAACAGTACCAGCACGGCAAACTGCCCGAAGATCAGGTTGGCAAGCGCCGGCGGCCAGAGCACCGCCACCAACACCAGCCAGCGGAAGTGTCGCGCGACAGGGCCTGAGGGGGGGCCGGGAAACCAGGTCAGCAGCCGGCAGGCGGCCAGGAGCGACGCTTGTCCGATCAGCAGCCAGAGCGTTGTGGCTACCGGCAGCGGCAGTACGGCCAAGGGCGCGATCAACAGTGCGACATACGGCGGGTAGGTAAAACCGAACGCAAAGTCGTCCAACTCGCTCGCCGGGCCGTCGCGCCGCGGGGTCCGGCCGTGCATCGCCGCGAAGACGCCGGCCTTCACCGCCGGGTCGTAGACGCTACGCTGCTCCAGCAGCCACACTCGCGTCCCGTACCAGCGTGGGAACAGGTCGGTCTGGGCGCCGAGCCGGTGGCCAAGCTGCCAGGTGCCCCAGATGTCCAGCGCCAGCGCCGCGGCCAGGAGCAGCGCCGCGACCAGCCGCTCGGCGACCACGCGCTGCCGAAACACCTCAGCTACCCGACCGTCCAGCCGAGCCGGCCGTCGCCAGGGACGGCGCCTCCTCGTCGGGAGGCTGTATGTCTGGCCGCCGGAGGGGCGCGGGCGTGCGCCATCCACCACGACGCAGCCACAGGCCGACGGCGACGACCATGACCGGCACGGCGATCCCCCAGATCACCGACACTGGGCTTGGCTCGATGTAACTGGGGAAGAGCGTCACCAGCTCGATCCCCCACTGCTCCGACAAGTGCTCCAGCAACACGCTCGTTCCGTCCCAGAGGTTGTAGCGGAGTGACGGCGTGAGCAGCAGCTGGTAGACGATCCAATACCCCGCCGCCGTCAGGACGCAGAACACACCCCACACCCCGGCGCTGTTCCAGCGGGCCAGCGGTACGGCGATCAACGCCGCTAGGAGCGGCGCGATGAAGACCAGCATCCGCGCCGGTGGACTCCAGGCGCCAAACCAGTAGCTGAAGCTCGCCAGGAACCCGTAGTAGGTCAGAATGATGAGCAGCAGTACCCAGGCGCGCGGGACCCGTAGCCAGTTCAGTTGCGCCAGCCCCCACAGCGCCAGCACGTAGACCGGCGCGTAGATCAGCAGGCCGTACTGCTGGTCGAGCAGCAGGCCGGCGGCCCCGATAGCGATGTTGGCTACTGAGACTGACCCGAACTCGTCTACGGCCGGTATGCCTCCGAACAGCCGGTCGTAGAAGACGAGCAACCCCACTAGCGACGCGCCGGCCGGCAGCGCCAGCAGGGGCCATTGCCAGCGCCGGCGCCACCCGCCGGTCAAGAGCCATGCTCCGGTCACCAGCGCAGCCGTCGGCCCGTAGCGCAGGTGCAGCCATGGTAGCAGCGCCACGCAGCCGCCGATGAGCAGTGCTCGCCACCAGCACGGCCGGCGATTGAGTATGGCCCGCACCGCGAGGACGAGCAGCAGTGCGCCGGGCACTTCGGGATAGATTTGATCGGCGTAGAGGAAGAGTGGCGTCGAGAACAGGGTCGCAGCCCACGCTGCCAGCGAGGGCCAAAACGCGCCGGTGAGGTCGCGGGCCAGCAGGAACACCTGCACGCCGAGCAGTCCGGTCAACGCCATCATCAAGACGTGTATGCCAAAGGGGTCGCCGTTGCGGAAGAACGGCAGCACCATGAGCGGCAAGCCCAGCGGATGCTTCGAGTACACGGCGCCGCCCCGGCCGTAGATCGCGTTCATATTGTGCAGATCGCGGGGGTCACCGAGATGGTGCGGATAGAAGGGGAGGTAGTGCTTCTCGCGGTAGTTGTTGAGCACGTCGAGGTCGCCGTCGCGCTGGAGCGACGTGGCAATGACCAAGTAGTGCGGCTCGTCGCCGGTGATGTAGTAGATGGGCTGGGACTCGCTCGTGTGGGTGGCTCGGAAGTAGGCAAACGCGCCGAGCGACACGGCCAGCCATAGCCCGGCACACAGAGCCACCAGCCCCAGCCCGGATCGCCGCCCGCTGTCCACCGTCTCCATATTCGCTCAGTCGCAAGGGTACCACCGCCGCCGCACAGGTGAGGGCGTCGCCCGTCCTCCCGCTGTAGCAGGAGGACATAGGGGGCGAAATTCGATACCACCGCTTGACAATGTGATATCAGAGTGATACCATACCGATATAGGCTTCTAGCGTACTGTGGAGGTACTGCAAGCATGAACGAGACACGTCGCGACGGAATCCCCGGCCTGGGCCTCTTGGTCGTCTGGCTCCTGCTGTTCCTCGCCGACATTGCCGGGTTCGTCTGGTCATTCTTCGGTATCGAGACGCTGTGGCCGCTGACGATCTTCACCATCATCGTCGCCATCGTGCTCTTCATCATGCTCCCTGGGTTTTTCAAGGTTGCCCCCAACGAGGGCAAGGTCTTTCAGCTTTTCGGCGCCTACCGCGGCACGGCCCGCCAACCCGGCTTGCGCTGGACCAATCCCTTCTACACCAAAGAGGGCATCTCACTGCGCGTGCGGAACTTCGAGACCGGCCGGGTCAAGGTCAACGACCGGCGGGGTAACCCGATCGAGATTGCGGCCGTCGTCGTCTGGCGGGTAGTGGATAGTGCCGAGGCGGCCTTTCAGGTGGACGACTACGAGAACTACGTCCACGTGCAGAGCGAGGCAGCCGTCCGCAACCTGGCGACCGGCTACTCCTACGACGCCCATGAGGCGGGAGAAATCAGCCTGACCACCCATACCGCCGAAATCTCCGAGCAGCTCAAAACCGAGATTCAAGACCGACTGGCGCAGGCCGGCGTCGAGGTCCAGGAGGCGCGAGTCAGCCACCTCGCCTATGCCCCCGAGATCGCCGCCGCCATGCTGCGCCGCCAGCAAGCCAGCGCCGTGATCGCTGCCCGCCAGAAGATCGTCGAAGGGGCAGTGGGGATGGTCGAGAACGCGCTCGCCATGCTGTCCGAGCGCGGGGTCATCGAGCTGGACGAGGAGCGCAAGGCCGCGATGGTGAGCAACCTGCTCGTCGTCCTGACCAGCGAGCACGCCACCCAGCCCGTCGTCAACACCGGCACGCTCTACCAGTAACGAGCAGCGGGAGGGCGCCGAGTGCCGGGACACCGTCCCGGTAGCCGCGGTGTCCGCTCGCCAGGCGCGGTGGTGTTCGCAGAGCAGGTGCTCCCTATGCCCCAGAGGAAAGCCTTCCCGCTCCGCATTGACGCCGAGTTGTACGCGGCGCTGCGACGCTGGGCCGATGACGAATTCCGCAGCATGAACGGCCAGATCGAATACCTGCTCCGCGACGCGCTGCGGCAGGCCGGGCGATTGGAGTCGGAGCACCGGCCGCCGCGCAACGCCGATAGCCAGGAGGCTGCGGATGAAAGAAAAACTCCGCGACAAGACCAGAGATAAACTGACGCATGCCCTGAATGCCTTGGGCGTAGGCGCCGCGATGGCGGAGCGCGGACGACCCGAAGAGCGCATCCGGAAGTCGTGGGGCAAGCGTTCCCTGGGCGTCATAGACATACCGCAGGGACCGATCAGATGCATCAATATCGTCAGGCAGGACGGGTCGCAGTATAGTCCGCCACAATGGTGGCTTGTGCTCTGTATACCGGACGAGCGGCCGTTCTCGAAGCGCCGAGAGGTCAAGATCAAGACAGTCCGCAAGAAGTCGTTTCCAGTATTCGGGAAGGTGGTTGATGTAGCCTGGGAGGGAGACGACTACGGTACCGGGCTACTCAGGACCCTTGCCAACGACTACACGGTGAAGAGCTGGGTCAAGAAGACCGGCAACCTGGAAGTGCGTCGGGACGCGGAGGAGTTTCAGGGCTGGACCGTGCAGGTGGACAAGCGCCTCACACCGACAAGACAAGACTGGGACATCATCCGCAAGATCGCCGACTACCTCCTGTCGTCTCGCTGAAGCGCAAAACCGTCATTCCCGCGCCGGAGACCTTTGCGTAACCTGTCATTCCCGCGAAAGCGGGAATCCAGCCTCCCCCACCACCCCGTCATTGCGGCGCAAGCCGCAATCCGGCCCCTCCCCTGGAGGGAGGGGGGTGGGGGTAGGTCCGGGGTAAGCCGTAGGGGCGCAACATGTTGCGCCCGTCCCCCCGCACTGCGGGGGGACCATAGGGGAGCCACATCCCCGCACAATTGGAGGTATTTGAGTGTCGGGGTTAGATCCACCCCCGACAGCGGCGGGACTCCGGGCTACCCGGCTCGTTGTCCGGAGTGGTGAGGGTAATGGCAGCTATCGTTGAGCAGCAGGAGCGGCCGGCAGCAGCCACCGGCGCGGCCTCCGTGTCCTCGTATCTCGCCCCAAACTGCATCCATTGCGGCGATGTGCGGTCACTGCTCCCAAGAGTGCAGCCGGAGAGCGTCGCTCTGAGCTTCTGGTCGCCGCCATACTTTGTCGGCAAACCGTATGAGGCGCACTTGACCTACGAGGAGTGGTGCGCGCTGCTGGAGACGACAGTGCGCCTGCATTTCTCGATCATCGTACCCGGCGGCTTCCTCGTCATCAACATCGCCGACATCCTCTGCTTCCCCGATCCGACGATGCCGCGCATCCAAGCCGATACCGTCAACCAAAGGCGGCTCAAGGTCACTCGTGCCGACGTACTCGCCGCACAGAGGGCCAATCCGCACTACAACCGGTACCAGCTTGCCGCCCTGTTGGGCATCAGTGAGCAGACCGTCCAGCGGCGACTGGAGCACAACAATGTGCGCGGGGGTAAATATGCGACCCAGACCCGGGTCCGCTTAGTCGGCGGTCTGATCGAGCAGTGGGGAGCGCAGGCCGGCTTGTATCTCTACGACCGCCGGGTGTGGGCCAAGGACCCGGCCTGGGAGAACAGCCGGTGGCACAGTAGCTCCTATCGCTCGGTGGATGAGTTCGAGTACCTCTACGTCTTCTGGAAGCCCGGCATCACGACCGTAGACCGCCAGCGGCTATCGCCGGACGAGTGGCAGGCGTGGGGATCGCGCGGCGTCTGGCACATCCCGTCGGTGCGCGCCAACGACGACCACCCGGCCAAGTTCCCTATTGAGCTGGCCCGCCGGGTGGTGCGTCTCTTCTCCGCGCCGGGCGAGATGGTACTGGACTGCTTTGTCGGCAGCGGCGCCACACCGGTCGCAGCAATCCGCGAGGGCCGGCAGTACCTCGGCATAGACCTGCTGCCGGAATACGCGACCTTAGCCAAGCGCAACTGCCACCGCGCCGCAGAGCACCGCCGGCAACTGCTCTGAAAGCATCCCTTGTCATTCCGGCCCCCTATGGTTCCCCCGCACGGCGGAGGGTTAGGGTGGGGGCCAGGCTAGGGTCATGTATAGCAGCATCGCTGCTATTTGGTATTAGGGAGCAAGCCCCAGCCGCTTGCGCCAGCGGGCAGCGATGCTGTGGAAGTGGACAGTCGGCCAACTGAGGCCACCGCCCGTCCGGGCGCGGCGGAGCTGCGCCAGCAGGCCGGCCGCGTCACGGGCCGGCGGCTCGTCCAGCAGTACGTAGGCGGTGCCCACCTCGTGCGGCGCGTGGGCATCGCTCCCGGCGGTCAGCGCCAGACCGTGCTGCTCGGCAAACGCGGCGGCCCGCCGATTGTCGGCGGGAAACGTCACCCGCGCGTTGACCACCTCAATCGCGTCCACCAGGTGCGCCACGCGATGGAGCGCCGGCTCCTGCAAGCGCGAGCCGCGCAGCCGGTCGAGCGGATGCGGCACGGTGACGAGGCCGCCTTGGTCGCGAATACGCGCGATGGTCTCCTCGGGGGTGAGGCCACGCGGGATTTCCCGCTCTAGGAACAGGCCGATGATCTCGCCCTCGGTGGTCATAATCTCCTCGCCCGCGACGATCAGCTCGGGATAGCGGTCGCGCAGCTCCAGCGCCGTGCGGAGGACGTTGTGATCGGTGATGGCGAGCAGGTCTACGCCGCGCCGGCAGGCAACGGCGATGATCTCCTCGGGGTTGGCGAGACTGTCGGACGAGTCCCAGGTGTGGCTGTGCAGGTCGGCTTGATAGCCCCGCTGTGGGGGATTGGCAACGCTCATACCGGCTCTCCCGGAAGGTAATGTGGTCGGCTGGGATGCTTACCCTCTCCCCCTGGGAGAGGGCCAGGGTGAGGGCCGCCGGGCGGCACGGCCAGCAAGTACTGCCGCGCGGTGAGGAAAAAGGCCAGCGCACCGAGCAGGACGCCAAACCAGAGCGTGCAGAAGCGGATCAGCACAGTCGCGGCGCCGGCGGCGCTGGCGGCCAGGGTACCGCGTAGCAGCACCAGGATGCTCCCCTCGGCGGCGCCCAGGCCGCCCGGCAGCATGGACCCGGCGCCGATGATCGTCGCCGAGGCCAGGATGAAGGTGGCTTGCAGCAGCGTCGTCCAGCCCGCTTCGGCACCTACACCAAGCAAAATCAGATAGAAGGCCAGACATTCAGCGCCCCAAGAGACGATGCCCAGCCCAACGGCCAACGCCAGCGGTCGCGGTCGCAGGAGCGTATAGGCGCTGAGGTACAGCGTGTGGAGGTGATGCACTTGGCCTTGCAGTGGTCCAATGGTCTCCAGCCGCTCGAAGATCGCTTCTGCCAGCCGCCGGTACTGCAAGACGACCACGACCGCACAACCCACGAGCAGCACGACGACCACGGCCGGCCACCCGGCCGGGTACGACAGCAGCCCGATGGCCGCCAAGGCCACCATGGCTAGTCCGTCACTGAGCCGCTCGGCAAAGACGATGGGCGCCGAACGGGTCAAGGGCGTGCCCACCGCGCCCCGCAGCAGGAGGGATTTGACCAACTCGCCGACCTTGCCCGGGGTGAGCAGCATCATGAAACCGCTGAGAAAGATCGCCAGGCTCAACCCCGGCTGCACCCGTATCTCCAGTAACTGGAGATAGTAGTGCCATTTGACGAAGCGCAGCCCGTAGTTGAGTGCCGTGAGCGCGAGCACCGGCAGCAGCCACGGCCAGGGAAACGCCGCCAGCGACCGTCCCAGCGCCGGTGCGTCGGCGTAGAGCGTGAGGCCGGCCAGCACGAGGATGGCAAAGACAACCCCGAGCGCCAGCCGGCGCCAAAGCGTGCCGCCCATCAGCCTGGTAGACGGCGCGGCGGTCCGGTCAGCGGGCAACGGGCGCTCGGCCACTCCTTTTATCCTCGCGGTATGCTCATCGGCCAGTCGCAGTGAGTCTACTAGGTTGCTATTGCCCGGTCACTCCCACGCTAGAAGACTGTTGCAAAACCGTCATTTCCGCGAAGGCGGAAATCTGCTCCCCTCTCTATCGCTCCGCGATGGAGAGGGGGCCGGGGGTGAGGACCAGGGACCGGTGCCTACACCAGGACGTAGGTGACGAGATGGTGGGTGTGCCGCACGAGCCGCCACACCTCCGGGATCAGCTCCTGTAGCGGCAGCGACCGGCCGGGCAGCACGTGGGCAAAGAGGCGAAACTCGCTATAGCGCACCGGCGGCCGCCCCGCCTGCGCGAGGGTCGCAGCGATGGTGCGGCTCTCCGTATAGGGGATGAAAGAATCGCTCTGGTCGTGCATCAGGAGCACTGGCGCTTGTACCGTGTCGAGCACCGCCAGCGGCGAGATCGCGCGGAGCCGGCGCTCCACTTCCTCCGGCACGCGCCCGATCACTTGCGCCGCCGCGGCTGGTCCCATCACCAGACGGCAGAAGAACGCTGCCTCAGCGGTAGCCAGTGGCGGGCAGGCGGCCACTTGCCACGGCTCGCCCGGCGGCGGCAGGACCGCCGTAAGCGCCGCGCGGTCATCCTCGTTCGTCACCCAATCGAGCATCATCAGTTGGAGCACCGCGCGGGTCACGCTGTCCGGCACCCACGGCTCGCCGGTGGCCGGCACGCGCTGGGTCGCGGCAGCGGCGAGTAGCTCGCCAGCGGCCGCGTAAGCGCCGAACGCATGGACGTAGGCCAAGCGGTCCTGGATACGCGGATCGGCGGCCGCGAGCAAGGCCAGCGAGCCGCCGACCGAGAACCCGGCAAACCCGATCCGCTCCTCGTCAACCGCCGGTAGCTGGGCCAGGTACTGGAACGCCACCACGAGACTGTCGGCCTCCAGCGCATCAAAGCGCCAGTCGAGCAGTCTTGGCGTTTCCGGCACCAGCACGACGGCGCCGCCCCGGGCCAGCCCATCGGCCAGCCGGACGAGCGGGCCGTAGTCTCGCGGCGTGTCAATGCCGACGAAGAGCACGACCGCCGGCCGCGGTGACCGCGTGAGTGCGCGCCAGTCGAGTGGCCCGCCCCGCGGCACGTAGAGGTCGGCCGTTGCTACACGTTCATCGGCGTAGGGTAGCTCGACCGTGGTGCGTTCCGGTGCTCGCGCGACCCACGTGAGCGGCCGCGGTCCAGCCTGGACCAGATCGGGGAGCAGCAAGAACGTCAGCCAGACGGCCCGCAGCGTCACCAGAGCGACGACCAGCAGCAGCAACGCGGCCAGCCCCAGCAGCCAGCGACGCGGCGATCCGGCGATCTTCCGTAACGACATGCTCGTATGGGCTATCCAAGCCAGGCGCGGCATTGCCAGACCGGCAGCCGGCACGTTAAGATAGGGGCAGCGTGCGCCGCGCAGTAGCGGGATTGGCTACCGGGCGGGATAAGCAGCCCCGCCGTACCGGCGCCGCCTCGACCCGTTCAAGGGTACCTACACGGCACCATTTTCAGGGATTCTTTTCGAGCCGGCGCACGCCGGGACGGGGAATGCCCTGAGTAAACCGTCGAGTCTTAGCATCTGGCCGCCGCGGCCGGCGGTTGCTTTCTCTTGCGCCGCCTCGTTCCCGTTGGCCGGCATACCGGTCGCAGTGCAATGGTTTCTCCGGTCTGGATGCGCGGCAGGGAGGGATGAATGCCGGACCGCCTCTATGATCTGCTGCGCGGCGAGCTTCAAGCGGAGCGCCCGGTCGCAGTAGCGACGGTTGTCCGTGCGCCGCCGTCCGACGATGGGCCGCAGCCCGGCGCCCGGTTCCTGATCCGTGGCGACGGGACCACGCACGGTACCCTGCACAGCGCAGCTCTCGAGAGCGCCGTCTGCCAAGACGCGCTCACCCTCATTGGCCAAGAGCGGAGCGAGCTGCGGACCTACACCCTCGGCGGCGCAGAGCAAGGCCCAACCCCGATTGTCGAGTCCGACGAGCGGCCGCATGGCGCGGGTGTGCCGGCCTACGTCGCAGCCACCATGGCCGCGGGCGAGACCCACGTATTCATAGACGCTCATCCTGCCCCGCCGACGCTCGTCATTTTCGGCGCCGTGCATACCGCGATACCGCTGTCGAAGTTCGCCCGGGCCGCCGGTTTTCGGGTACGGGTAGTAGATGCCCGTGCCCAGCTCTGCACCAAAGAGCGCTTCCCCGATGCCGAGCAGTTGCTTGTCGCGTGGCCCGACGAGGTAGCCGGGGGCCTCGAAATCAACGCCTCGACCTATATCGCCATCTTGACACACGACGACAAGTTCGACGAGCCGGCGTTAGCGGCGGCGTTGAACAGTCCCGCCCGCTACATCGGCGCTATCGGCAGCCGGCGTACGCACCGCAAGCGTGTCGCTCGCTTGCAGGCGGACGGTATCTCCGCCGAGCAAGTGGCCCGCGTCCGCGGCCCCATCGGCCTCGACTTGGGCAGTCAAACGGCCGAGGAAGTGGCGGTGAGCGTCTTGGCGGAGATGATCGCGGTGCGCCGCGGCGGCAGCGCCGTGCCGATGCGCCAGGCGCGCCGGTGAGTCGACCGCCTGCGCGTGACACGTTGATACTGAGCAAACGGGGGGATTAGGCAAGGTGAAAGTCCACGCACGGTACACGTTTGCTGCGGAGCGCCAGCAACTCTGGGACCTCTTGCTCGATATAGATACCCTGCAGCAGTGCATCCCCGGCTTGGAGAAGCTGGAGCCGCAAGGTGACGGCAAGTACCTCGCCACGCTCAAGGTCGGCGTGAGCGCCGTGAAGGGGACCTACCAGGGCAGCATTACGATTGGCGACGAGGAGCCAATCGAGCAGTACCGCATGACCGTCGAGGGGCGGGGGCGCCCCGGCTGGGCGCGGGGCGGCGGGCTGCTGATCTTCGCCGATGCCGGCGACGGCACCAGCGTCACGGTAGACGGCGACGTGCAAGTCGGCGGCCTGATTGCCCGCGTTGGCCAGCGGCTGATCGGCAACGTGCTCAAGTCAATGATGGATCAGTTCTTCAACAACGTCCGCCAGCAAGCCGAGGCCGCCTCCCCTCCCGCCGGCTAACGGACAACCCTCCCCTCACACTCTGACCTACTCCCAGGACGCGGCTATGGCTGCCACGTTGCCCGGACAGCGGCTTCCTGCTAGGCTTGCGATGGTGACTATTGGGAATTTGTTGCAATAGCTCACCCGGCAGTCTCGTATGGGGCAGCCGCTCATCGGGAAGGATGGCAAACTGCCTTGGCCATGAAACGTGACATTAACCTGCGGCTGATCGGTCTGACCAAGGGAGTGCGCCTGCGGATTGGGCTGTCGGCTGCCTGCGGCTTGGGGCAGACGCTCGTTGGCGTCTCGCGGCTGGCCTTTGCCGGCACGGCCGTCGCAATGGTCTTTCAGGGCCGTTCATTCGGCGAAATCCTGCCGCTGCTCATCGGTCTGATCGTCCTGCCCCTCGTGCGGACGGTCTTTATGACCGCCAAGGAGTTGGTCAGCCACGGTACCGCCGCCCTGATGAAGATCAAGCTGCGCCGCTTGCTCTACACCCACTTGCTCACCCTCGGCCCCGGCTACCTGCAGAAACGGCGCACGGGCGACGTGCTTATCAACACGGTGGACGCCGTTGAGCAGTTGGAGACGTTCTACGGGCAGTACTTGCCGCAGTTGATCGTCTCTAGCATCGCGCCCATCTTCATTTTCATCTTCATGGCGGTACTCGACCTCCACTCGGCCGTCATCTTCCTGTTCTTTGCCCTGCTGACTCTGTTCACGCCGACCTTCTTTCGCCGGGCAATTCGTGGCACGAGCGGCTGGCGGCAACGGTCTTACTCGGCTCTGGCCGCCGAGTTCGTGGATGCGGTCCAAGGGCTGGCGACACTCAAAGTCTTCGGCCAGAGCGAGCAGCGGGGCCGGGAGCTAGGGCGGAAAGCCTACGACCTCTATCGGGCCACGATGGCGGTCCTGGCGCTCAATATCGGCGCCAGCGGTATCGCGAACGCCTGCATGGCCTTGGGCGCCGCGACGGCGCTCTCGTGGGGCGCGATCCGAGTCAGCAATGGCACCTTGGACTTGATCCCGCTAATGGCCGTGCTGTTCCTCGGGGTGGAGGTATTCCGTCCGCTGCGCGAGCTGAACCAGCTCTACCATCGTGGCCTCGCCGCGATGGCGTCGGCTATCGGCATGTTCGGACTCCTCGACGAGCAGCCCGACGTTGTTGATCCACGGACCAATGGCCAAGCCGTGCAACTGCCCACCGTCGCTGAGTCCGACGTGGCCAAGACGAGCGCGAATGGACCCGGTACGATGGATGGGCTGCTGGGCACGGGGGCCGAGCTCAAACCGACAATCCGCTTTGAGTCTGTCCGCTTTGCCTATGAGTCTGGCAAGCGACCGGCGCTGGCCGACGTCTCGTTCGACCTGCCGGCCGGCACCTCCCTGGGACTTGTCGGCCCCTCGGGAGCCGGCAAGAGCACCGTCGTCAACCTGTTGTTCCGCTTCTTCGATCCTCAGGATGGAAACATTCGCCTCGGCGGTCACGACTTGCGTTCGCTACCGCTGGACGAACTGCGGGCACAGTTCGCCCTAGTCGCGCAAGATACCTACCTGTTCCATGGCACCGTCACCGAGAACCTGCTGCTGGGCAAGCCGGATGCTACGCGCGAGGAGATCGAAGCCGCTGCCAGGGCTGCCAACGCCCACGACTTCATCCTCAATCTCGCCGCCGGCTACGACACCATTATCGGCGAGCGAGGGCAGAAGCTGTCCGGGGGGCAGCGGCAGCGCCTCGCGATTGCCCGCGCCATCCTGAAAGATGCGCCGATCCTGATTCTCGATGAGGCCACCTCGCACGTGGATACGGAGAGCGAGGCCGTCATTCAAGAGGCGCTTGATCGGCTGATGGAGAACCGCACCACGATCATCATCGCCCATCGTCTCTCCACGGTGGCGAAGGCTGATCAGATCGTCGTATTGGATCGCGGGGTACGTGTGGAGGCCGGCCGGCACCAGGAACTGCTGGCCAAGAATGGCGTCTATGCCCGTTTGGTCGCCGTCCAGGCGCGCGCTGCCGAGGAGGCGGCAGAGGCCCGTGCGGACGTGGCGGCGTTGGGTGGGTTCGGCAGCGGCTCTGCACGGCAGGTGGTCCAGCCAAACGGTTCTCGTAATCCCGCTGACGACGAGGCGGGCGGCGTCGCATCGCGTCAGCGCGCCAAGCCCGTCGAGCCGATCAACTTGAGTGCCTGGCAGACCGGCCTCCGCCTCGTTCACTTGGTCCAAACCCAGTGGCGGCGGCTGGCGGTGGCGCTCGGCGGAGGGCTGTTCAAGGAAGCGGCCATCATCGGACTCGGAGTGGCCAGCGCGCTGCTCGCTAGCCGCGTCGCCACCGCCGCCGATCCGGGGGTGTTGGTCCCGCTCGTGCTGGGTATCGCCCTTTCGATGGCCTTCTTCAGTTGGCTGGAGTCGTTCGTCGCGCATGACATGGCCTACCTGTTGCTGGCGGACATGCGGATAGCCATGTACCGCAAGCTCGACCCGCTGGCGCCGGCGTACCTGCTCGGCCGGCGCAGCGGCGACCTGGCGAGCATCATCACGTCCGACGTGGAGTTGGTCGAGTCGTTCTTCGCCCACGCCATCGCCCCGCTGATCGTGGCGGTCCTGGTGCCGGGCGTGGCCCTGGCCGTGCTGGCCTGGGTGGCTTGGCCGCTGGCGCTGGTGCTCTTGCCGTTCCTGGTGCTGGTGGCACTCAGTCCCAACTACATCGGCCGGCATACCGAACGCTTGGGCAACCGGCTGCGGGTACAGCTCGGCGAAGTCAATGCCCACATGACGGACAATGTCCAAGGTCTGCGCGAGGTGGTGGCCTTTTCCCGCGGTCCTTTGCGTATCCAGCAGGTGACGGCCCAGAGCGAGGCGCTGACCGGGCTGCAAGTAGCCTACGGGCGGCAGCTGGGGTTCCAGCACGGCACGATAGATGCGCTGCAAGCGCTCGGCGGCATCTCGGTGCTGTTCGCCGGTTCCTACATGGTATCGCAGGGCCACTTTCCCGCGGCCCAATTGCCCATCGCCACGATGCTGGCGTTCACCTGCTTCTCACCGGTGGCCGAGATTGCACGGGTAGCGAAGGAGTTGGCCAACGCCTTTGGCTCCGGCCGTCGCATTTTTGCCATCCACGATGAGCCGGCCGCCGTGGAGGACGGTCCTGGTGTCCCGGCCGAGACGGAACTGGCCCCGTCCCTGCGTTTCGATCATGTCTCCTTCAACTATGGCCCCGGCGAGCCACAGGCGTTGACCGATGTCTCCTTCAGCGCCGACGCCGGACAGACCATCGCGTTTGTCGGCCGCTCGGGTGCCGGGAAGACGACGGCAGCGCACCTACTGATGCGCTTCTGGGACCCCCAGCAAGGGCGCATCACGCTCGACGGACACGACGTGCGCGCGTTCGCGCTGGACGACCTGCGGAGCCGCATGTCCCTCGTCTCGCAGGACATCTACCTCTTCAACGTCTCTATCCGAGAGAATCTCCGGCTGGGCAACCCGCAGGCAACCGACGCCGAGGTGGAGGCGGCCGCGAAAAGAGCCTGTGCCCACGACTTCATCATGGCGCTGCCTGACGAGTACGACACGGTCATCGGCGAGCGGGGCACTGCGCTTTCCGGCGGTCAGCGACAACGCCTCGCTATCGCTCGTGCTCTGCTCAAGCGTTCTGAGCTGCTCATCCTCGATGAGGCTACCTCGCACTTGGATACCGAGAATGAGCGTACCGTGCGCGAGGCCATTGCCGAGCTGATGGCTGGCAGCACCACCATCGTGATCGCCCATCGCCTCTCGACGGTGCGCGACGCCGACCGGATCGTCGTGCTCGAACGCGGTCGGGTCGCGGGGATCGGCACGCACGAGGAATTGCTGCGTCAGGGCGGCCCCTATGCCCAGCTCATTCGTGCCCAGCTCCAAGTGCCGGCGACACCGGCGGAGACCGGGGCCGACGTACCCGTTCCCCAGCCGGCCTAGCTCGCCGGCAGATCGCGGAGGTTCAGCGCTATGAAGACCTATCGGGTGGCAATACTCGGTTGTGGCGGTCGTGGTAGAGCGGCCGGCTCAGGCTATCGGTCGCATCCCCGCACCGATCTGGTTGCTCTCTGCGATCTCGATCAGGCCCGGTTGGATGCGCTCGGAGAGGAGCTGGGTGTTGCCGCCCGATACAACGACCTTGATCTCATGATCGAGGAGACGCGCCCGGACATTGTGGCCATTCCGACAGCGACCGAGTTCCACTACCCGCTGGCGATGCGAGTGCTGGAGCACGGGGTCAATATCGAGGTCGAGAAGCCACCCTGCTGGGACCTGGCCGAGGCCGACGCCATCAGGGCGAAAGCGCAAGAGCAGGGGGTGCGGTTCGCCGTCCATAGCCAGGGGCCGGTCGGTCCGGCGATGCAAGCGGTGATCCAAGCCTACGAGGAGGGTCGCATCGGGCGGCTGCGCTACATCACCGGGAGCGACAAGGGCTACTACGCCGGATATGGTCTGATGAACATGGGCTTCCATGTCATCAGCTACCTCTGCCGGCTCACCGGGCGGTGCCGCAGTATTGCGGCCAGCGGTGTTACCGGTGGTCATCCGGTGACGCCGCAGGATGTCGTGACGTCGCCGCAGGGCATGGGCACAATTGCCGCCGAGAACATCACCGCGACGTTGCAGTTTGACGACAGCGTCGCGGCAACGCTCCTGCTGCACCGTTTACCCGCCAACGACTCCATGGCCCATGTGGTCGAGTGGTATGGTACGGAAGGAAGGCTGCTCTACAATTACAAACTGGCCACTTCGTGGTGGCTGCCGCACCCACACTTTGTCCCTGATGGTGAGCGCGATCAGTGGCAGCGGCTGGAGCCGGTCTATCCCGACGGCTACGACCCGGACAGCGGCGTCTGGCCGGACGATATCTCGTTTGCCGAAGAATACGTGCGCGCCCTTGACGAGGGCCGCGACCACTGGTGTGGCGGTGACAACGCCGTGCATATCATGGAGATCATGATGGGCGTCTTCGAGTCCGTTGCCTACCGCCGCCAAGTTGATCTGCCCCAGCCCCACCGCGACCATCCGCTCCTGCGCTGGCGCGGCGAGCATGGGCTGGATGATCCGGCTCCGATGCCCCGTCCTTATCGGGAGTGGGCCGCAGCGGAAGACGCGCGCATCCGTGGCTAACCCCCGGCCGCAGCCGCGGCATGACGATTAGCAAACGTTCCGTTGCTCCGCCCACGCCCGGCAAACGGGTACAATGAGAGCAGATAGCAGCCCGCGCCCCATGCCTCATCATGCTCGCCTTGCAGCACGTCCGTCAGCTTTCGTTTTGGACCGGCCCCATGTGGGGCGCGGCCGGGCTGGTCGCGGGTAGCGGGGGCGGACTGTTCGTGGCGGCGGCGCTGCTGACGCTTGCCGGCCGCAGCGTGCTGGGGTGGGAGCCGGTACCGGTCGGTCTGGTGCTCACCGGCGGCGGGCCGCTGGCGCTCGCGCCCTGGCTGGCGGCTGCCAGCGTGGCCGGGCATGGCCGGCCGGTGGTGCGTTCGCTGGCCTGGCTCACGCCGGCCTGGCTCTTGGGCGCCGTGGTGGCCGGTGCCGGGACGTTGCTCTGGACAGCTAGTCGGTAGTAAAGGCCGTGGCAGACATCACTGTTCCTTGGCTCCCGTTCACACTGCCGGAGTGGCTTGCGGTGCCGGCGCTGACGCTCGGCTTCCTGATCGCGAGTGTCAACGTGTTCTTGTTCCATATCCTGGCGGCCCGACCGGAACGCAGCGCCTTGTATTTCTGGCCGTTTGCGCTCGTCGGCTTTGCCGCGGGGCATTTCGTGGGGCTGGTGCTCGATGTCCCGCTGGGAATGCTCGGCGACGTGTATTGGCTCACCGGGAGTATCGGCGCGTGGCTGATCCTGGCCCTTGCAAACGCGGTCGGACGACCCTAAGCCGGAGACGGAGGAGAATGACACCCATGGCAACACGGAACGGCGAATACTTCCGCCACGGACTCATCCTCGGTGTGCTAGTCGGACTGCTCGCCGCGCTGCTCGTCGCGCCGAGCAGTGGCCGGCAGCTACGCGCGCGGCTGGCCGCCCACTTCGGCGGCCTGACCCCAGGCGCCGGCTCACCGACCGCCCCCGCGTCCGAGGGCGCCACCACCCAATCGAGTACACTCTAGCCATGACCGTGCGGAGCAACCTGCGCTCTGGGCTCCGCTGCATCAGGGCTAGAGGGGCGCTGCGAGGCAGACCGAGCCATCCAGTCCGACTCCCTTCCCGGATGGTTGCTGTGTTGGGCAGATAGTTACGGATAGGCGGATGGGCGTAGCACGAGTGCTCGGGCATGTTAGCGCGAACCTGTGGGAGCATCGCGGTGCCGTTGCGCTCTTACTGCTCTTGGGTGTGGCAATCACTCATGATACGTTCGCCGATGGACCTCTACAGTTCTATATTGCCCAGCTTGTCAAGCAGTCACTCCTCGTTGTTGCTCTCTACATTCTTAGCTATTGGCTGCGGAGGCGGAGACACGCTGCACTGAGCCGCTTGGCAATGGCAGTAGCAGTGAGCTTAACACTCGTGCTGGCACTTCAACATAGTTTCCGACTTCTGCACCCTGCGCGCTGGGGAGTGGTGTATGCCGAGCTTGCAGACGATTTCAGTACACCAGTCATTGCCGAAGGCCGGTGGAGGATGTGGAGCGATGGAGCTACCTCTGTTCTGGTGCGGGATGGAACGCTGTACCTCGCTCCTCCGCCGGCAACTCAAGCCTTCGTAGAACTCCTTCTCCCTAGTAATCCTACGTTTCCCGGTGGACAAGCGTGGCTGCCGGCAGGACTGTACGATGCCCCATATGGAGAAGAGCTTACTTGGCGAGGAGAGGCACAAGTCGAACGGGAGTATTTCATTATCCTCTCATGGGGTATGCTCCTGGTGCAGCGGACACCTTACGGTCTGCACATCACCTACCCCAATGCAGCCGGCGTGCTCGCGGGACACCAGGTTCCATATGCCTTTCCGGAGCCGCCCCAAGCACACAACTGGAGCGTACTACGGAGATCAAGCCGCATTTCGCTGGCGGTTGACGAGCAAGTATTGTGGTCAGCAGCGGCAGAGCAAGGGCATCTCAACCAGTTGCCCCGTTTTGGCGAGAGCCGCACCGACGAACTCCACGCCGGAATGCTCACGCTGGAATGGGTGCGGTATCGGCGGTGGCTGCCTCAGGGATGGCACCTAGGGGAAAACGCGATGCTCACGCGGCTTGGCAATACGCTGCGCGAAAGATTGGGCTAGGAGCATCTACCTGACTAGCCGCCTCCGACAGCCGTACAATCCCCCTAGAGATCGGCTGGGGAAGAAACAGGGATGATGGGCCTGGGTGTAGTGCAGAAAAAGCCACCCTGGCGCTATGTCGCGGATGCGCCTTGGGCACTGTTAGGACTGCTCTTTCTGAGCTTATTGCTTATCGCTGTACCCTTGCTCCAGTGGCCTGTCCGGCTCGTCCTCAATCTCCTCCCTTTTGCGGTCCTCTTTCTGGCAGTGTGGTGGGTGCTGCGGCGCGTGGCTCGACCGCAGACCATCAACCTCGCGCTCAGTGTGCTCTGCGTAGTCTGCGTGATACCGGTCTACGCGGAGTCGCGCGATTTTGCGGCTCCCGTCCGCGCCCGCCTGGACTCCCCCGTGCTGTGGTCCATGACCCTGCAGCACCCGGATCAAGCAATCGGACGCTACATCCGCCTCCCCGACAATTGGCCGGAAGAAGATGCGAAATACCGACTGCTTGTGCGCTTACAGGACCGATACGAGGGGCCGGCAAGGTTACTGGTGGAGGTCAACGGTGTAGCCCTCGGCTCCCTGAATCCCACAACTTGGGACAGCAGCGCCGGAACACTCGGTCTCTCCATCCCCAGCGAGGTCCTCGCACGACAACGCGTGGCGGAGATTATCCTGCGTCAGGACCGCCCGGATCGCAGGCTACGCATTGTGATCTACCGGGAGTGGGCTGGTGCTACTCTCGGCGCAGACGCCGCCTGGTTTTACGATGGGATGACATGGCATCGTGGGGTGGTGCATGCGCTGTCAGGTCGCATCGTGCCCGGCTTGCCCCACATCTGGCTGGAGCACGTCTGGTGGGATCAAGGGGCTTGAGCATATGAAAGCACATTTGCCTCTGCAGCCTGCACAGAGTTCCTGGGTAGCGGTAAAAAAGTGGCAGCACGTTGTCCGGTCGCCAGCATTCGTGGGCTTGTTCCTGGCAGTGCTGATCGTATTCCTCGCCTGGCCGCGCCTCACTGGACCGTCGTGGACGACATTTCAGTCGCCGTTTGCTCTGCGAGAGAGTGAAGACAATACGGTACAGTGGGAGCAGATCCACATCTTCTACGTACTCCGTGCGACGCTACGGTCTGACGCGGGAGGGGTGGGGCGCTATGATAACTTAAAATATCGTGCCCTACTTCCCGCCTATGTCTCGGCTATCTTTGCCTACTGGTTAGATAGTCCCCATAAAGGATTTGCGCTGGTTGACTTGCTTGGATGGTGGGTCGGGGCCTGGGCGCTCTACTATCTTGCACGGCGTCTGGACGTGGACCACTTGTCCGCACTAACGGCAGCAGTGTTGCTGACAGTGTCGCCGTTACTGATCGGCCATATGTGGCGAAATGGAGTGCATGTGATGCATTCTGCTTCGCTCGTTCCATGCTTCCTCGCAGCACTACTGCTGCTTACCGATAAGCGTCTAGCGTATAGCTGGCAAGTCGTGGGTTTAACGAGTGTGCTCTATATAGCGAGTCTGACCTACGAATATCAATGGATTATTGTGCCGTGCCTGCTTTCACTCACAATCGTGGAGCAGCGAAGATATCAATGGATTATTTCTATCTTCGCTGCTGCTCTCCTGTTCGCTGTAATGACATTCTTAACGTATCAAGCTCTGGCGGCAGTTGGATTATCTGTACATTCTCTTTCTAATGACCCACTCGCTGTGATCAGAGGGAGACTGACGCTGGGAGTGGAGGGTGGTGCCCTGATATTGGTGAAACCATTCTGGGGATCGGCAGAATTACTAATCAAAGCATATCATCCATTCATAGTTTTACTTAGTGGTCTTGGTCTGATCTTTGCTTCTGCAAGGCTACGTATCCTCGTATTCGCCGGAACGGTGTTGGGCTTAGTGTCTGGCTACTTCCAGCCGGTTTCCTGGGTGGCGATGAACGGTTATCCCTTTATGTACATCAGTGCTGGTCTTACGCTAGTGCAGGGGCCGTGCTGGCTGGCTGATACCACAGCCCGGATTGGCAGCAGAAAATGGCCGCAGTCAGCAGAGCGGATCAAATCCGGAAGTCGAGTACTGGCTGGGATAGGCACGGTAGTGCTGCTGCTCCTTGCTATGTGGAGCACGAACGGAGATCTCTTCGGAGATTACAGCTTTGCTCAACAATGGTGGAGCTATACCGACTTTTTCTGATGTAGAGCACCGTGCCCCGTACTGTGCTGCGGGACTAGCCGCAATGAAGTGTCTTGATTGCCCATCAGGCCACGCTCTGTGCAGGATAAGGTACGCGCGTCTCCGAGCTGGGGAGGGTCTCGGCGAGACCGACTGCCCCGGTCATGATGTCGTCAATCTCCTGGTGTGTCTCAGGACTGAGCGTGACGTGTACGGCCGCGACACTGTCTTCGATCTCTGCCGGCCGCCGCGTGCCGCACAGGGCCACGTCCACCTGCTCGTGCGACAGTACCCAGGAGATTGCCAGTTGGGGCAACGTGGCCCCGAGACCCTGAGCAACCTGCTGCAGCTGCTCCACCACCACCAGATTGGCCGCAGCATTCTCCGGCGTGAACAACTCCTGGCCCTTCATGTTCCCGGCCCGGCGCCAGTCGTCGGCCTCGAAACTCATGCCGGCGCTGAATGTGCCGGTCAGTAGCCCGTGCGAGAGCGGGCCATAGGCCATGATGCCCACGTCTAGCTCTTTGGCCGTGGGGAACATCTCGTACTCCCAGCGTCGGTCAAAGAGGTTATAGCCGACCTGATTGGTAATCAAGGGCGCATAGGCGCGGGACTCCCGCAATTGCGCCGCCTCGAAGTTGGACACGCCGACGTAGCGGGTCTTCCCCGCGGCCATGAGGTCGTTGAGCGCCCGCATACTCTCGGCAAACGGCGTCTCGACGTCGGGATGGTGGATCAGGAAGAGGTCAACGTAATCGGTGTTCAGCGACCGCAAGCAGTCCTCGCAGTCGGCCATCAGCGAGTCGTAGCGCGAGTCCCGGCCCGATGGCCGCCGGCCAGGGAGTCGCGGCTTGGTGTCGAGTTGACCGGGGCGGGTCGCCAGACCGCCTTTCGTCACGATGATGGCGTCTTGGCGCCGGGCGCCTAGCCCCTGCGCCAGCAGTTCTTCCGAAGCGCCCCGACCGTAGGAGCGGGCGGTGTCGAAGAGGGTCACACCCAGGTCGAGGGCGCGGTGAATGGCCGCGATGACCTCTTGGGCGGCAAACGGGCCATAGCCACCGCCCATCTCCCAACAGCCGAACCCGATGGCCGATACCTCCAGGTCCGAGCTGCCCATGCGCCGGTATTCCATCGCCTGTCGTTCCTTTCCCTCGGCGGTCAGCGATAGCGGCTACGGTGGATCAGGCCTATAGTGCCAGGCAGAGGGCACCGACACAATACCGAAGGGGATGATGTGGTCCCGTGCATGCGGAAATGACGATGGCCGAGACGAGTCGTTATCATGGTGCCGTTCGTGTGGTCCCCGTCCGGGCACGCCGGGGCTATCCTGACGCATCGGGGGGATCGCTACACGCCAACCTCGGGAGGGAGAGTACGGTATGGAATCGGGCGAGCGGCCTTATCGCGCCGGACTGATCGGCTGTGGACGGATGAGCCGGCACCATATCCCCGCGCTGATGGCCGCACCGGGAATGGAGCTGGTGGCGCTCGCCGATCCCTACCGGCCAGCCCTCGACGAACGCGGCGCGCAGTTCGGCGTTGCCCCGGAGCATCGGTATGCCGAGTATCAGGAGATGCTCGACCGCGAGGCCCTGGACATCGTCACGATCGCCACGCAGGCGCCCCAACACGCCCCGGCAACCCTGGCCTGCGCCGCCGCCGGCGTGCGTGGCGTGCTGTGCGAGAAGCCGATTGCACTGTCGCTGGCCGAGGCGGATGCGATGGTGGCGGCCTGCGACCGCACCGGCATGAAACTGGCGATCAATCACCAGACGCGGGTCAGTCTGGCGACGTACCGGGCGGAGGAACTGCTCCGGTCCGGCGCCATCGGCGAGTTTGTCGGTGTGCGGATCGTTGACAAGGGCCAGCGCCCCTCCGGCAACTCCCTGATGGAGATGGCGACCCATCTCTTCGACCATACGCGGCTCTACGCCGGCGACCCAGCCTGGGTCTCCGCCCACCTCACCGACGCCGAGCCGGAGCCGGACGGCCGTCGGCGCCCTTCCACCGTGGACGACATCATGTACAGCCAGACGGCGTGGCCGGCCGACCGCGACTGTGGGCTAGTGCTGGGCAGCCGCGCTACGGCGGTTTTCGGCTTTGGTCCGGCGAGCCTCCATAACGGCCTGGAGGCCAGCTTTGTGTCCTACAACCAGCCGCCGGGCCGGGCGTGGCCGGATCAAATCGAGCTAATCGGTATCGAGGGCGTCCTGGCCTTACGCACCAGTGGAGAGCCTGACCTGTTTATCCACCGCGGCCCGTGGGGTGGGCCGGTGCAGTTCGAGCCGGCGCTCACCGGGGCTGCCGCCCAGCACGCGGAGCCGCCGCGGCCCGCCGGTCTCGCGCCGGAGCTGGCGACCGGCCGGCTGGGCAGCTTTGTCGCCATGCTCACGGAGCTACGGGCCGCCATTGCCGAGGATCGGCCTCACCGCTCGGACGTGCGCGACGGCCGCTGGGCGCTGGACATGATTATGGGTATCTATGAGTCGCACCGTCGGGACGGGGCACGGGTGGCGCTCCCGTTGCCCCAGCGCACGCACCCGCTGGAACAGTGGCTGCACGATGAAGGACGCCCCCTGCCGCATCACCCCGCCCCCACCCGCGGCGGCGGCATTCCGGCCTAGTGCGAGAATCTGGAGGCACGCATAATGACTGACGATACGCTCGCCGCCGTACCGGTGGGAGAACGCCAGCTTTTCCTCGACGATGCCGGCATCGCGCGGCTGGAGCGCCTGACCAGGACCGCGCACCAGCCGGCCAAGAAAGGCGCGGTCATCCGCACGGACCTGGATGATGCGGGGCAAGGGTCCATCCAAATCCGGACCGCGCCCGCGTGGGACCCGGAGGCGCGCGTCTACAAGCTCTGGACGATCACCACCCCCGAGGCGCTGGCAGCACAGGGTATCCGTTGCGCCGGTTACTACGAGAGTACCGACGGTCTCCACTGGGCGAAACCGGTCGTCGGTCAGGTCGAGTACCGCGGTTCGCGGCAGAACAACTACATCACCACGCTCACCGGCGAGGGATACCGTGCCCCTACGCACGTCGTCTATGACGATACCGACCCGAATCCGGCGCGGCGCTATAAAGCAGCCATGACCAATGAGGGTTTCCTGGCCTCACCCGACGGCATAGCCTGGGCGCTGCTCGACGTGCCGCCGGTGCCCAGCCAGGACGAGAGCAACCTCTCGTTCGACCGACAAGCGCACCTGTTCCTGCACACGGTCAAGCATCGCGGTCCTTACGGTCGGGCGGTTTGGCTCTCCACCAGCCCGGATTTCGCCCACTGGACCGAGCCGCAGCTGACGTTTCACGCCGACGACCGCGACCAGGAGATCGGCCGCGAGCGGATCGCTGCGCGGCTGGCCGACCCCACGCTCCAGCGGCTGTTCTCCCACGACCCGGCGTTGTACAACGTCGAGGTGTACAACATGGGCCTCTTTCGCTACGAGGGGCTGTACATCGGATTGCCGACCATGTTCCACTCCGTCGGACCACACGGGCCCGACTATCCCAACACCGAGGGCTTTCACCTGGTCCATCTGGCTTGGAGCCGCGACTTGCAGACCTGGAGCCGGATGGACGACCGTCAGCCCTTCATTGGACAATCGCCTGCCGGCGCCGGCGCTTATGACATCACCCAAATCCTCGGTCCGTCGGCGCCGGTACTCCACGGTGACGCGCTCTGGTTCTACTACACCGGCGTGAAGTATCGTGCCGCTGCGAACTGGGCCGATGCCCATACCCTCGATCCCGACCGCGGGGCAGTCTGCCTGGCGGTGCTGCGCCGGGACGGCTTTGTGTCGCTCGATGCCGGCAACGCCGCCGGGGTGCTGGTGACGCAGCCGTTCCGTCTCTCCGGGCGGACCCTCCACGCGAACGTCACGGCGGTGCGCGGCGAGCTATCCGCCGAGCTACAAGACCTGGATGGCACCGTGCTCGCCACGTCTGAGCGCTTGCAGGGCGAGCACCTCCGTGGCGCGCTACGCTGGCCGGAAGGCGATCTGCAGCAGTGGCAAGGTTGCTCGGTAGTCTTGCGCTTCACGCTGCGACACGCCCGCTTCTACTCCTACTGGTTCGAGTGAGGAGGAGGTGGGACGGCGCCTATGGTCAAGAGCGTTGCCGCCGCTGCCAGCGTACTCCCCGCTGCCGCTTCCGGCGCTTGAAGGCTGCTATCGCTTGGTGGCTGACGGCCCACTGGTGGCCGATCCGTTGGGCCGGGAGCTTGCTCCGCTTGATGAGTTGCCAGACCCGCACCCGGCCGAGACCAAGTTGCTGGGCAGTCTCGGTGATGCTGTAGAGCTTGGTGGGCATGACGCGCGTCCACTTCCTCCCTAGCCGCTGCGCGGCGACAATCGTGGCCCTACAGCCACGGCATGGGTCCAGGAGGACCGCGCCGGGCTGCCGGCTCGCCGGGGTACTCCATCCGCTTTCACCAGGTAGGCGTCTCAGTGTATAAATCTTTACTCACTGAGGTGCCGGAACATAATAAAGTATTCACTCATGGGTGTCAATCCGCCACCACTCGCAGCCGATTCGCGGGCCGGCCGCTGCGGTCTACCGGCTGAACCGAGGGCGCTGGCAGGTAGTGAATCCGCCGCCGGCAACATTCGAGGGTCAGCAGCCATGGGCGGTATGCGTATGGTGCAGAGAGCATGGCTGCAACTGCGAACATTCGTGAATATTCCGGTTCGGTGCTCAACAGCCGGCCCGGTTGATATATTGTCCTGTGTGCAGTGAGTTGTTTGGGACAATGTGTGGCCCCAACGAGGTGCTGAGTTGAGAGAAGGCGAACGCTTTAAGGCGGAGAATGAGACGCTGCGCGCCCGGCTCGCCGGCCTGACCGAGGCCATCCTCCGTATCAGCGAGGACCTTGACCTCGATGCTGTCCTGCAAGAAGTCGTGGATAGTGCCCGGTCGCTCACGGATGCCCGGTACAGCGCGATTACGACCGTGGACGACTCCGGAGAACTCCAGGACCTGCTCATCTCCGGCATCACTCCCGAAGAGAAGCAGGCGCTCCTGGCGTTGCCGGAGGGAGTGGCCCTCTTCAAATACCTGACCGGGTTCCAGGAGCCGCTGCGAACCCAGAACTTCGTTGCCCACATCAGGTCGGCCGGTTTTCCCAGATTCATCCTGCCGCTTGGCGCCTTTCTAGGGATGCAGATCCGTGTTGGGGATAAGCATGTCGGTAACATCTACCTCGGTGATAAAGAAGGCGGCCTGGACTTCACGCGGGAAGATGAAGAGACGCTCGAAATGTTCGCCGCGCAGGCAGCCATGGCGATCACGAACGCCCGCCGCTACGGAGACGAACAGCAGGCCAAGGCCGATCTGGAAGCCTTGGTCAACACCTCCCCGGTGGGGGTTCTAGTCTTCGATGCACGCACGCGGGAGGTAGTGAAGCTCAACCAGGAGGCCCGCCGCATCGTCGGTGGCACCGATGGGCAGCCCCGCGCTTTTGAGCAGCTCCTGAAGACGATGACCTGGCGGCGGATGGATGGGCAGGAGATTCCCCGCGCCGAGCTGCCGCTGGAGCGGGCGATCCGCAGCGGGGAGACGGTACGCGCCGAAGAGATTGTCATCCACCTCCCGGATGGGGAAACGGTGAGCACGCTCATCAACACCACACCCATCTACGGGGAAGACGGGGAGCTTGTGTCCGTCGTGGCCACCATCCAGGACATCACGCCGCTGGAAGAGCTGGAGCGGCTGCGCGCCGAATTCCTCGGCATAGTGAGCCACGAGCTACGGACCCCGTTAGCTTCGATCAAAGGCTCCGCCGCTACCGTGCTCGGCACCTCGTCCCCGCTCGACCCGGCCGAGACACGCCAGTTCTTCCGCATTATCGAAGAACAGGCCGACCATATGCGTGACCTCATCAACAACCTGCTCGATCTGACGCGGATCGAGGCCGGGACCATGTCGGTCGCCCCCGAACCGACGGATGTGGTGGCCGTGATTGCCCAGGCACGAGATGCATTCCTGAGCAGTGGATACCGGAATAACATTGAGGTGGACTTGCTGCCGAACCTGCCCCGCATCGGGGCGGATAAACAGCGGGTGGTCCAAGTCCTGTACAACCTCTTCTCCAATGCTGCCAAGTACTCCCGCGAGTGGTCCACCATCCGCGTGACCGCAGCACGCGAAGACCTGTACGTTGCGGTCTCCGTCATGGATGAGGGCCGGGGGATTGCCGCCGAGCATTTGCCGCGCCTATTCAGCAAGTTCTCTCGGATTGATGACGACAACGGTCGCCAGATCGGCGGACACGGGTTGAGCCTGGCGATCTGCAGGGGCATTGTGGAGGCGCACGGGGGCCGCATCTGGGCCGAGAGCGACGGGGCGGGACGCGGTGCCCGCTTTACCTTTACCATTCCGACAGCCGCTGAGTCCGGTGCAAGTGCAACAACCGACCCCGCTCCGGTCTCCACCGATGCGGAACGGGCGCCGACGGACCTGGAACGTATTCTTGTCGTTGATGACGACCCGCAAATCCTGCGGTACGTCCGGAACACGCTCTCCGAAGCGGGATATACGCCCATTGTGACCGATGACCCGGATGAGGTAGATCGTCTCCTCGCCGGGGAGCAGCCCCACCTCGTCCTGCTGGACCTGGTCCTGCCCGGCACCGACGGATTCGAGCTGATGAACCGCCTTCCTGCGGTGCTCGAACTGCCGGTCATCATCCTGTCCGGGCGCGGCCGGGGTCAGGATATTGCCGAGGCCTTTGACATGGGAGTCGCCGACTACATCGTCAAGCCGTTCTCCCCGGCCGAACTGCTGGCGAGAATCAGGGCCGCCCTGCACAAGCGGGTAATGTACCAGCAGAGCAAGGCCCTGGAACCCTACCGGATGGGAGACCTCACTATCAACTACGTGGAGCGCAGCGTCACGATGGCCGGCGCTCCGGTCCGGCTCACCCCTACCGAATACAAGCTACTCTACGAGCTTTCCACCAATGCGGGTAGCGTCGTGACGCACGATCAACTGTTGGAGCGAGTCTGGGGTCAGGAGCACCCGGCCGATCAGCGGCTCTTGCGCTCGTTCGTGAAGAACCTCCGCCACAAGCTCGGAGATGACGCGCGGCGTCCCTCATACATCTTCACGGAGTCCGGAGTCGGCTACCGGTTGGCAAGCCCTTAGCCACATGGTTCGTACCGCTCTCTTTACGCGAGCCGGACGGCGTGCCCCGCCTCCCAGCCGGAAAGACCGGCGCTGACCGGCAAGGCGCGGCGCCATTGACGAACAAGCGCACCGCTGGCACACTGCGATCAGCTATGTCCGCAGGAGGTACCCATGCTGAGGGTCGGAATCATCGGTCTGGGAGGCATCGCCAACTCGCACTGTCGGGGCATCGCCGCGCTTGACCATGTCAAGGTCGTAGCGGTAGCCGATCTGATGGAGGAGCGGCGCCGCGAGTTCATGGCGCAGTACGACATCCCCAAAGGCTACGCGACACACACGGAGCTGCTCGCGGACCCGGAGATTGACGCGGTGGGCGTGGTGCTCGGTCACATGCTCCACCACCGGCTGACCGTGGATGCCTGCCGGGCCGGCAAGCACGTGCTGGTGGAAAAGCCGATGGCCATTAGCATGGAGCAGTGTGATGAGATGGTCGCTGCCGCGCGCGAAAACGGCGTGAAGCTGATGGTGGGCCTGACGAACCACTTCTCCCCGACCAACCGCCGGGCGCGTGAAATCCTCGATTCGGGCGAGTTGGGGCCGGTCATCACCGCCGTCAACTACATGTCCAAGCGCTGGGGTTACCCTCGCCGCCGGGCGCAGTATCGCAGTCGCTATCACGGCGGGGGGATGTGGCTCACCAACGGCGTGCATGTCGTGGACCGCTTGACCTGGTTCATGGCCTCGCAGGCGCTCTCCGTGTCGGCGGCCATCGGCAACCGCTCGTACTACCAGGCCGCCGACGACTACGGCTCGGCCATGATCCGCTACAAGAACGGGCAGGTCGGTCTGGCCGTAGCCGTGGCCTACAAGGACGGTGGGCCAAATCACGATCTGAACATCATATGCTCGGAAGGATCGCTACACATCGGGCGTGGCGGCCTGGTCGAGGCCGGCGTCTGGGTAGGCAAGGGCGACAAGTGGGAGCGGGTCGCCGTCGAGGACGAGAGCAGCAACTTTGCCCGCGAGTGGGAAGCGTTCGCTAAAGCTATCGAGCTAAACATTGAGCCGCCGGCGTCCGGCGTCTACGGCCGGCACATCATGGAAATCCTGTTTGCTGCCGAAGAGTCGGCGCTCACCAACCAGGAGGTGCGGCTGAGTAGCGGTCCCGGCTGGTTCTCGCAGGAATCCGGCGAGGTCGCCACCTACGAGCACGGCTGGTACTAGGATGGACTGAGTACCTACCCTGGCCCCCTCCCTAACCCTCCCCCGTTGCGACAGGGGAGGGAACTGCCCGGCCCCCCGCCGCAGCGGGGGGCCATAGGGGGGCCTGAGTTCGATCTCGCAGCGCAGGAGCACGTAGCGCATGAAGATTGTGGATGTGACGGCGCAGCCCTTTAGGTACAGGTCGCAGATCGCGCGCGATTCGGAGGGACATTCCCACCCGGTTCCCGAGTACGACGCCACGGAGTGCCTCGTAGAGATCAGCACCGACGAGGGTGTCAGTGGCTACTGCTTCGGGGGCCATCCCGCCGGGGCCATTCGGCAGGTCGTCAAGCCGATGCTGGTGGGCGAGGACCCCTTCTACCGCGAGAAGCTCTGGCAGATACTCAAGCAGGCCCAGCGCGGTTCGAGGGAAGTGCTATCCGACCGGCTCATCGGGGTGGTGGATCAGGCGCTCTGGGACCTCGCCGGTCGTGCCCTTGGCCAGCCCGTCTATAAGCTCCTCGGCGGCGCCCGCGACAAAGTACCGGCCTATGCCAGCACGATGTGTGGCGATGAGGTCGCGGGCGGCCTGAATACGCCGGAGGCCTACGGAGAGTTCGCCGCGCAGTGCCGCGCACAGGGCTATACCGCCTTCAAGCTCCATACCTGGATGCCGCCGATCCCCTGGGCGCCGGACCCCAAGCAGGACGTTGCCGCCTGTCGGGCCGTGCGGGAGCGGGTCGGTGACGAGATGGCGCTGATGCTTGACTGCTTCCACCACTACAGCCGGGAAGAAGCCCTCTACATCGGCAAGGAGCTGGAGCAGCTGGACTACCATTGGTTCGAGGAGCCGATGGACGAGCACAACGTCTCCTCCTACGTCTGGTTGACCGAGCAGCTTTCCATCCCGGTGCTGGGGCCGGAGACGGCCGAGGGACAGATGTTCACGCGGGCCGAGTGGATCGTGCGCGGGGCCTCGGACATGAGCCGCGGCGGCGTCGGCGACGTGGGCGGGATCACGCCGCTGATGAAGACGGCGCATCTCTGCGAGTCGTTCGGCGTGCGGATGGAAGTGCATGGCGGCGGGCCGGGCAACTTGCACGCCCTCTGCGCGATGGGCATTCCCGGGGAGTTTTACGAGCGCGGGCTACTCCACCCGTTCCTCGACTACGAGCAGCGGACGCCATGGCTCAATTCCATCGTTGATCCAATGGATGAGGCGGGGTGTGTCCACGTCTCGCAGCAACCGGGCCTGGGCTGGGACATCAACTTCGACTTCATCCGCGCCAACGTAGTCACCACCCCGCCCGGTTGAGTAGTGAGCTAACCCCGCCCCATCCCGGTCATTCCCGCGCACGCGGGAAGCCCTGTCCCCCCGCCGCAGCGGGGGGACCATAGGGGGGCTAGGGGCGGTGTCCAGGGCAAAGGAGCGTAGCCACCATGCTCTTTGTAGACGACTACCATATCCACTCCTCCCAGGGGGTCGAGCGGGTCTTTCACCGGCTGGAGCAGCACCCCGACAATCCCATCCACGTGTTCACCGATCCGTGGGGTCCCATCTGCGTTGACCACGGCGGCTACGAGCGCGATCCGCAGACGGGTGAAATTGTCCTCTGGTACTACACGCGCCCCGATCATCCCGAGGGGATGCACGAGTCGGCCTTTGTTTGCCAAGCGCGTTCCCGCGACGGCATCCACTGGGACATGCCCTCGCTGGGGATACACGAGTTTCGCGGCAGCCGCGACAACAACATCTGTGTCGTGAACTTCACGGCCTCGGGTGTGTACCCCGGCCCGCACGAGCTGACCGGACCGTGCATAGCCCGCGACCCGCTCGATCCCAACCCTGACGGCCGCTACAAGATGGCCATCTGGCGCTATAACCGCGCCCGCGACCCCGAGACGGGGCAGCGCCTCTATGACCGCAAGGACACCTCGCACCCGAACGGCCTGTATACGTCCACCTCGCCCGACGGCGTCCACTGGCCGGACCGGGAGCGGCTGGTGCATACGTTCGCCGATGGCTTTGGCGACACATACACCTTCATGGTGGACACGCTGCGTCGCGGCTACCGGCTCTTCGGCAAGCGCATGTATTGGGATCATGAGCGCGATATGTGGATCCGCCTCCGGCACACAACCTGGAGTCCCGATTTCGTTTCCTGGTCGCCGTTCGTGCCGATCCTGCCGATTGACGAGCACGACCGCCCTCACGACCAGATTTACATGAACAACGGCTATGTCTACGACGATATGTACCTGGGCTTTGCGCGTATCCTGCACGCGCACGACGATTGGTCTTTGGATATAGACCTGGCCTATTCGCGCGACGGCGAGGAGTGGATACGGCCCCCGGCGGCGCGGTGCATTCTGCCTCGCGGCGTAGGCGACACCTGGGACAGTGGCCGGATGGCAATGTTCCCGTCGGCGCCGATCCAGGAAGGTGATCGGCTCTACTTCTATCACACGTCGGGCGCGTGGTACCACAGCCCGGCTCCGCCGCGCGAGCTACCGCCCGGCACCGAGCGCCCCCGAGGCCTGTGCTTGGCAACGTTGCGCGTGGACGGGTTTGCCGGCCTGCACGCGGCGGGGAGTGGGCGCATTCGCACCCGCCCGCTGTTCATGGAACGAGAGCAGCTGCGGATCAACGTGGATGCGGACCAAGGTTCCTGCCGCGTAGGACTGCTCGATGAAGCCGGGTTTCCCGTCGCCGGCTACACCCCCGCCGATATGGAGCCGATCCAAGCCGACGCGATAGACCACCGGCTGCGCTGGCGCGAGCACGACTCGGTCGCCGACCTCTACGGACGCTGGCTCTCCCTGGACATTCACCTGGAGCACGCCGAGCTGTTTTCCGTCCAGCCGGGGAGCTAGGCCGTGCAGGTCATCGCGCGCGCGTGTTACAGTGCTGTGCAACCGGGGCTAGAATCCGAGCGAGACTGATGACCATCGAAGATAGTATTCGCAGCCTCGCGATAGAGTGGTCCGAGCGTCTGAGACAACGGATCAACCAGCGAATAAGGGATATGGAAGCTGATGACACATCGCATTTCCTAATCTACGAAGTGCTCGGGATCAGTAGTCAAGAGGGCCGCCTCATTGACGAATACCAGAATAAGGGACGCTTTCTGTACCGGTATGCCGGATCGTTTCTGGAGAGGGCCACCGTACTATGTTTTCAAGAGCGGTACCCGGATTCGAAGGCAACCCGAATCCCCAACACGCAGGGGCAACGGCCAAGGACTTTTGAGATTGATTGCCTTGTCGGCTCGGATGCCATCGAGGTGAAATGGCGTGACGCTACAACCGACGGTGACCATGTCACGAAGGAGCACACACGAATAAGGGCCGTCTGTGAGGCGGGATATACTCCCATTCGCGTCATGTTCTACTACCCGAATCGGGATCAAGCAGTCCGAATCCAGCAGACTTTGGAAACTGTTTACAGGGGACTGAACGGACAGTATTATTACGGCGACAAGGCCTGGACGTATGTTCACCGCCGGACAGGGGTTGATCTCTTGGCAATTCTGAAAGGGTTGGCTCGTGAGAATGCGTCAGGAAACTAGAGCCGAAGTCTATCACGGTGACTGCCTGAGCGTGCTGCCGAGTATTCCTACGCAAAGTGTTGATCTCGCCTATGTTGATCCTCCCTTCTTCACCAACAAGACTCATCGGCTCCATACACGAGATCGCTCGCAGGAGTTCTCGTTCGCAGATTTATGGTCTTCGCATCGAGAATATGCAGACTTTCTGTATCAGCGCCTCGTTGAGATACACCGCGTGCTCTCGCTAACAGGCTCAGTGTTCTTCCATTGCGACCGTAACGCGAATCACTTGGTGCGTGCGCTGCTCGATGAGGTCTTCGGGTCCAGGTTCTTCAGATCGGAGATCATCTGGCATTATCGCCGCTGGTCGAACTCGCAGAGAAGTCTCCTCCCGACACACCAGACGATCTACTACTATACGAAGTCGAAGCAGTATACGTTCAATATGCTCTGGGAAGACTATTCTCCTGCGACTAATGTGGATCAGATTCTTCAGAGAAGAACGAGGGATGCTCATAACAAATCGGTGTACCAACGCGACGAACGTGGGAGAGTGGTTATAAACGGAGAGAAGCGAGGGGTGCCCCTACGGGACGTGTGGGATATCCCTTACCTCAATCCGAAGGCAAAGGAGCGCACTGGGTACCCTACACAGAAACCGGTTCTGTTGTTGGAGCGCATTATCACTCTTGCAACGAATGAAGGTGACTGTGTTCTTGATCCGTTCTGTGGCAGTGGCACTGCTTTGGTTGCTGCGAAAATCCTGCGGCGTCATGCAATTGGGATTGATATTTCGAGCGATGCCGTTGAGCTAACTCGCAAGCGGATTCATACTCCTGTCAAGAGTAGCTCAAGCGTGTTGGAGTGGGGACGAGAATCTTATCGTAGCGTGGATGAGGCTGCTCTCTCCTTACTACAAGGGATTGACCATGTTCCTGTGCAACGTAACAAAGGGATGGATGCAATCCTTAAGCGGGGGGGTGGGGCACCCATTCCGGTTCGCATCCAGCGAGACGGTGAGTCTGTCGTTGAGGCGGCGATGAAGCTCTTTACGGCGGCGCGGAGCAAGAATGCGGCGGTAATGTTTCTTATCGCCAAGACTACGGAGCACCAGCAAGCACTGCTACCCGACCTGCCGCCAGGTGTTGTCGTGGTCAATGCACCGGCCGCCGCTATCCAAAGCTACCTCTCGGCGAGAGAGCGTGAGGACGGGGCGGCTGCGTCCCGATCCCCCGCATCCGATGGGGCTTAGACCGTGCAGGTCATCCAGCGCGACTACATGACACAGGCACCAAGTTGGTGCTCAACGCGCCGGTCGAGGTCGGCGGGAGCCTCCGCGTGGAGGTACAAGATGAGGCTGGCCGGGTGCTTGACGGCTATAGTCTTGCGGAATCGGCTGTCTTCACCGGCGACGAGGTGTACTACACACCCACTTGGGGCACCCGGTCCCTCGCGGCGCACGCCGGCCACTCGCTGAAGCTCCGTGTTGTGCAGGAGCGGGCCAAGCTCTTCACCCTGCACATCGAGTAGACGACTTATTCTATCCCTTCCCCAGCCTCCCCCGGACTGAGCTAACAGGGGAAGGAATGTACCGTCCTCCTGCGGAGTGGGGGGACTCACGCCCGTTGGCACGCCGGAAGCTCACCACCCCCAGCAACTGGTCCGGCGGTTCTCCCCATCTGCGCCTGCTGGCTTTCTTCATTGGTCAGTCCGGACTACCGGCGACATATTTCTGCGACATTTCATCGCTATCGTGAGCAGTAGCACAGAGAAAGGAGTGCAAGGATGATTGACAAGAAGCTGATGACGAGGAGGTTCCTGATTGGGCCGGTCTTGGGGACCGCACTCGGCGCAGGAATACTGATCGGCTGCGACACCGGACCCGGAGGCGGCAGTGAAGAGGGCAGCGGCGCTAATCTAGCGCCGGATGAGACCTTCGACATGGTCCGCGGCGGCGCCCGGCTGATCCTGAGCTACGACGCTCCCAGCAACTCCTTCAAGGGCACCGTGGCGAACACGACCAACAATGTCCTGACCCAGGTCAGGATCGAAGTGCATCTTTCGAACGGGGCGGAGCTTGGTCCGACGCCTCCGGTAGACTTGGCTCCGGGCCAGGTGTTGCCGGTTAGCCTGCCCTCGACGCAGGCATCGTTCACCGCCTGGGTAGCCCATGCCGAGGTTGGCGGCGGCGGTGAAGGAAGTGGCGGAGAGTCCGGCAGCGAGTCCGGTGGCGAAGGCGGCGGTACCGGTTCTGAGGCCGGTGAAGCCGCCATGTCAAGCCCGATCATTCCTCTCGGACAGTCGTGGAACGGCGTTCTCGGCGGACTGGCCGTCTCCGCGCGGTACGATGCGGCAACCCGGTCCGTCCACACAACGGTGCAAAACACGCTCTCGCAGGTGCTCTGCTACGTGCAGGCCGAACCTCACCTGAAGTCGGGAACGAAGACCGTAGGAGAGCTTGGTCCCGACATGCTGGGGCATCTAAGCCCCGGACAGGAAGCAATGTCCAGCCTGGCAGTCGCCAGTGAACCGAAACTCGCGGGCGTCTCCTACGATGGATACGTCGTTCACCTGGAAGTGTTCGACTGCGGCGGCTCTGGCCCGGTACCTCACACGGGGGGAGAAGGCGCTGGCGGTGGCGAGGGCGGCGGTGGCGAGGGAGCCGGCGGCGAGGGACACGGTCCCGGTGGCGAAGGCTCCGGTGGTGAAGGCCGTGCATCCGGCAGCGAAGATGGCAGCGGGGCCAATCTAGCGCTGGATGAGACCTTCGATGCGGTTCGCGGCGGCGCCCGGCTGATCTTGCGCTACGACGCCCCAAGCAATGCCTTCAAGGGCACCGTGGCGAACACGACCAACAATGTCCTGACCCAGGTCAGGATCGAAGTGCATCTATCGAACGGAGCGGAGCTTGGGCCGACGCCCCCGGTGAACTTGGCTCCGGGCCAAGTGGTGGCGGTCAATCTGCCCGCGACGCCGGCCTCGTTCACCGGCTGGATAGCCCATGCCGAGGTTGGCGGCGGCAGCGAGGGGGGCGGAGAGCATGGCAGCAGCCGGGAGTCGGGCGGCGGCGAGCACGGCTCCGGCGGCGAGCGGAAAGGAGGCGGCTAGCGCCACGCGGAGGCGGCCGCGGGAAGATGCCAAGTCGGATAAGCTGACCATGGGCGTATCCCGTCAATGGACGCGGTGTCTCTATGAGACACCGCGTCCAAGATTGCTTGTAGGGGACTGGCGATGAGCGGCACGGTATTGATAATCGAAGACGATACGAGGATCGCCAACTGGGTCAAGGTGTACTTCGAGCGGGCCGGATTCTCCGCTGAGGTTGCTCATGATGGTGAAGCCGGTCTGGCCCTGGCCCGTGATCTGACTCCGGACCTGATAATCCTCGATCTGATGCTTCCCCGTCTCGATGGCGTGGAGCTGTGCAGAATCCTGCGCCGAGAGTCGGATGTTCCAATAATCATGCTGACGGCTAGGGAAGCCCCGGCCGAGCGAATCATCGGACTGGATAGCGGGGCTGACGATTACATCGTCAAGCCTTTCGATCCGGAGGAAGTCATCGCGCGCGCCGACGCCGTGCTGCGTCGCGTCAAGGGCAAAGTCCAGCAGGTCCTCACACGCGGCAACATCACACTGAACGAGACCATCCGGAGCGTGACGGTCAATGGAGCACCCGTGACGTTGAGTCAGGCGCAAATTGCTCTGCTATCAACGTTCATGCGCCATCCCAACCAGGTGCTCACCCGTGACCAGCTAATCTCGTTGACCTTCAACGACGAATTCGACGGGTTCGACCGCGCCATTGACAGCCAGGTCGCTCGCCTGCGAAAGCAGATCAACCGAGATGGTAGACAGCCCATTCAGACCGTCTACGGTGCCGGCTATAGGTTCGTGGTGGAGGACGAATAATGTCGCTACGCTGGCGAATCATGGGTTCGACCGTCTTTGTCGTCGTTCTTACCGTCTTGGCCAGCGTGAGTGTGGGCTATTACGCGACACAGTCCCGCCTGGGTGTGCTCGTAGACCAGATAGGTGATGATGCGGCGGTCCAGTTAGCCCGGAATCTGAGTCGGGAGTATACCGCTGCCGGTGGTTGGGGAACAGTGGACCGACCGCTGTCCGAGGCCGGATACAGCTACGATGGAGTTCGGGAGCGGGAGCGGCATGAAGAAAGTGAGGGAGAATCCTCAGAGCTCTTCCACAGAGACCCGATACGAGTTGTCATCGTCGGCAGCGACGGACGGGTGGTGAAGGACAACCTATCCGATCTGTTACCCGGGACCGCCGCAACCGACCTAGACGGGCATCGCGAGACAGTGTTCGATTTAACTACGAGCCAGCCCGTAGGCCACATCTACGTGGACGTAAACCGTGAGTTCCTATCGGCCGAGTCGCATGGGTTCCTCAACACGCTCCTGTTTATCACGGTTATCGGCGGAATGCTGACAGTTGGCGTCGCCATACTGCTGGCCGTTTGGTTATCCAAACGGATCACGGCGCCAGTGACGGCTTTGACGGAGGCAACCCAGGCAATTGCCCAGGGGGATACGACCCAGCTACCCGTCACATCCTCGGATGAGTTGGGGCAGATGAGTGCGGCTTTTAACCAGATGACCTCCACCTTGGAAACTCAGCGCGACCTCCGCAAGCGGCTGATAAACGATGTCTCTCATGAGTTGAATACGCCGTTGAGCGTCATCCAGCTGGAGGCGAAAGGGCTACGCGATGGACTTCAGACGTCTGAGAGCGCGTCCGACCACATCATCCAGGAAGTGGACAGGTTGCGCGGTCTCGTAACTGATCTGAATTCGCTTGCGGAGACAGACTATGGTGAGTTGAGGCTCACGCTCGAAGCAGGTTCGATTTACGAGCTACTCACCACAGAGGTAGATCGCTGGCAGCCACAAGCTCAGGCTCGACAGGTTGAATTGTCGCTGGAGGTATCCGCTGACCTCCCGGACATGGACTTCGACCGGATGCACATGAGCCAGGCATTGGGAAACGTCGTGAGCAACGCCATTCACTGCACCGAGGCCGGCGGGAATATCGTGCTTAGGGCGGGGCTGGAAAGCGACGAGATGTTGGCTATCTCGATCACCGACGACGGGATCGGCATTCACGCCGCCGACCTTCCCCACGTCTTCGACCGCTTCTATCGTACTGACCAGTCTCGTAGTCGCGGGATAGGCGGCACCGGTCTGGGATTGTCCATCACCCGAGCTATAGTCGAAGCTCACGGGGGCACGATTGCCGTAGCAAGCGACGGGCTTGGACAGGGTGTCACCGTGACCATTCGCCTTCCCCTGAATAAGTGAGGATCATCCTTCTAGGCGATGGAGAGGGGCCTGGGGGTGAGGCGCGGAACCTACCGCCGGCCGCAAAGCTACTGCTTGAAGAACGCCAGAACCATGAAGAGGGGTAAGTGGTAGTTCTTCGTGGCAATTGGCTGGCCACTCTCTAGCATCTCGTCCGTTGGGCAGACATCGGAAAGGTCGTTCAGCAATAGCCCACTCTCTCGGAAGGTCGTGATGTACTCTTCGAGCGTGCGGTGGCAGTAGTAAGCGTGGATACCCAGCTTCGCCATACCGCCGTACTCACGGGTGCCCCGGCCTGACTCGAAATAGTTCCTCACCCTTTCATCGAATACTGCTGTGTACGGGTTCAGGAGCGAAAGCACCGCGCGACCGCCGGGCTTCAGCACAGCGCCAAGCGTGGCGATGTAGCCCCGGTAGTCGTCCATGTCGGGCAGGACCAGATTGCTCACCACCAGATCGAAGGATGTGCGGTACTGAGGCAGTGGCATACTCAGATCATGCACTAGGTAGGTGGTGCCCGTCCCGGGGTCTCGCTCTTGGGCGATGGCAATCAGTCGAGGCGACAGATCCACGGCAGTGACTCGGGCTCCCTGCTGTGCCAGCCTCCTAGAGATATGCCCTTCACCGCAGCCTGCATCCAGTATGCTTCGTTCCGCCACATCCCCCACATAGTCCAGCAGACGTGGGAGCACGGGAGGCTGGATGGGCGAAGTAGATCCGACCCTTCCGGCAGCGACAAGCTCTGCATACTCGGTTGCAGCTTCGTCGTAAGGATTAGCTCCCATGGTCATGAGGAACCTCCATAATCACTTGCACATGCTGGCGCTGCGCCTACTCCTACCCATGCTACGCCGTCGGGTCCGCGGCGACAAGCTGAGTCGGGGACGTAGCGAGAGGGAGCGGCAGCCGCAATATAGGCCGCCTCCCTGGCACTCCCGGATTGAGCTACCGGGGCCGATCAAGAGCCTCACCATGTACCATCAGTACAGCGAGGATCACCGAGCCGTGGACCATGCCTGAGTCGGCAGCGCCCACCTACCTCATCGTGACGGGTGCCTCTGTAGCCCGGCGCACGCCGGAGGTGCTGCGGGCGCTCGCGCCGGTTACGGGGCGCTTGCTCACCCTGCTCACGCCGGGGGCACGGCGGGTAGTTAGTCCGCGGGAACTGGCGCTGGTACCGGGGCACCGGATCATCGAGAGCTACTTTGACGCCGCGATCTTGCCACGCCCAGCGCCGGGCGTGGTGGTGATTGCACCCTGCACCTTCAATACACTGAACAAGCTCGCCGCCGGTATCACCGACAATCTGGCGCTCTCTATCGCTGCCCAGGCCATCGGCCGGCGTGCCCCGCTGATCGTCGCCATTGCCGTCAACGCTGCGCTGTGGGCACATCCCCGTGCCCAGGAGTCGGCAGCGACGCTGCGGAAATGGGGTTGCACGATGCTCGATCCCGTAGCCACCGATGGCACCCTGACGATGGCGTCGCCGGAGACCATCGCAGCAGCAGTGCGCCGGGCGTGGTCGCGCTTGGCACGCGAGTCGGCGTGAGGCCGCCGCCTCCGTCCATCGCTCCCGGCGCTCCCTCTGTTCGGCCGTTGGCTGCTGCTATGATTCTGATCGGTGTCCAAGGAGGAACCAACGATGACCGTGCAGGTGTATGGCGTGAATCACATCGCCATCGAGGTGGATGACGTACAGAAGGCGGTGGCCTTCTACTCCGACGTGTTCAACCTGGAGATGTTGCATGGCGGTGAAGGAGCGGCGTGGTGTCAGCTCGGCGCGCACCAGTTCTTGGCGATCTTCGAGGTCGAGGAACTACACCCCGATCGCTCGAAACACTTTGGCATTATGGTCCGCGACGAAGCACAGCTCGCCGCTGTGCGCGAGAAGATCATCACGAAGTACGGGCTGGAGACCGAGCCGGGCTTCCGCTGCGACTTCCGCGACCCGTTCGGCAACCGCATTCAGGTCGGCGATCTCCACGACGAGTCGCTCGTCTGGATGCTGCCGTATCAAGAAGTCCAAGAGGCCGGCATCAAGTTTACCGACAGCTGCTGCTGACGTTTCCCGGTCATTCCCGCTCCCACCGGAAGGACGGCTGGGCGATGTAGTCGTGCCAAGGACAGGGGCGTTGCCGCGGCTGCCGGTCGGCTATACTACTGTTACCGGCTCTCGTCTTACCTCGCTACCGCGCGCACCGGCTGTCCGGCACGAGGTCTCCGATGGCAACCAGAACCGCCCTCCGTCCCCCCTCGCCGGGTGCGTATGCTCACTTGGAGCCGCTCCCCGACCCGCCGCGGATACCCGATATGCAGCAATACGACCGGCTCGTGGCGTTCGACAGCATCCTCCGCGCCCACTTTGCTGCGCGGACCGACGTGCTAATCTCCGGCCAGGGCTACCTCCGGCACGAGGCCGGCAACGACGCGGAGCGGCTGGCGCCGGACTGCGTGGTGGCGTTCGGCGTCAACCCCGCCGCCGTCGTGGCGCGCAACGGCTACGTCATCAGTGAAGTAGGCCAGTCGCCGGACTTCGTGTTGGAAGTGGCCTCGCAGAGCACCGGGCAGCGGGACTATACGGTCAAGCGGGCCGGGTACGCCGGCTATGGGGTACGGGAATACTGGCGGTTCGACCACACCGGCGGCCGGTACCACGATGCGCCGCTGGCCGGGGATCGGCTGGTGGACGGGGAATACGAGCCACTGCCGATCCATGAGGAGCCGGATGGTGTGCGGTGGGGCCACAGTCTGGTCTTGGGGCTGGACTTGTGCTGGGAGGCGGGTGAGCTACGGATGTACGACCCGGTGGCCGGGGAGTATCTGCCGATACCGGCGGAGCTGCACGCCCAGCACGCTGCTGCGGAGAGCCGTGCTGCGGTCGAGCAGGCGGCGCGTTTGGCTGCCGAAGCCCGCGCTACCGGTGCGGAGGAGCGAGCGGCGGCCGAGCGGGCGGCTCGCTTGACGGCGGAGGATCGGGCAGCTACGGAGCGGGCGGCTCGTCTGTCGGTCGAAACGGAGCTACGGCGGCTGCGGGAGCGACTGCGCCGTTTGCAAGCGGAATAGTCCCAGCGGTACCAGGCTGCTGCTCCGCCGCTCGTCATTGCGACTTCTGCCGCGGTGACGAGCGGGGAATTCATGCCGTTATTTTGAGCCACAGGGCAACCTATTTTCAGAGCAACGGCGCAACGGGAGTGGAGCGTGCTGAGGACGGAGTTAGCGGGGCAGATCAAGGCGGCCGCCTACCTGACGGGTGAGTTTACCCTGCGGTCCGGGTTAGTCAGTTCGTTCTACTGGGACAAGTACCGCTTCGAGAGCGATCCCGTCCTTCTACAGACCGTCGCCGCGGCGCTGGAAGAGTTGCTACCGCCCGGCTATGACCGACTCGCGGGCCTGGAGCTAGGCGGCATCCCTCTCGCCACTGCGCTCTCTCTGCGTACCGGCAAGCCGGCGCTCTACGTGCGGAAGGAAGCCAAAACCTACGGCACCTGCAACCTGGTCGAGGGCGGCTTTCGCCGTGGAGAAACCGCCGTCATCATCGAGGATGTCATCACCAGCGGTGGGCAGGTGGTCGCCTCGGTAGAAGAAGTCCGGGCGCTCGGCCTCATCGTGAACAACGTGGTGTGTGTCATTGATCGGCAGCAGGGCGGCGCCGAAAATATCGGCGCTATCGGCTGCTCGCTCTCGTCGGTGTTTACCCTGGACGCGCTCGAACGCTTGGCCGGCGATGACCCCCTCGCTGCCAGTGGCTAGTGGAGTGGGGGAGTGAGGTGGAGGCCGCTGTAGGGACAACCCTTGTGGTTGCCCTCGAACCTAGCCGCAGTCCAGGGCGCCCACAAGGGACGCCCCTACGGCTTGGCCCGCAGCTATCCCTGTCGGACCGATATGCAGGGTTGGCTCGAAAGGAGCAGCGCATGGCCAGTGCAGCCATCCGCGTGGATGGCATCACCTACACCTACGGCGACCTTGTTGCCGTGGACAACATCAGCTTTGCGGTCGGGCGCGGCGAAATCCTGGGCTTTCTGGGACCCAACGGCGCCGGCAAGTCCACCACCATCAAGATGCTCACCGGTCAGGCGCGGCCAAAGGCCGGCAGCATCACCGTGCTCGATAAAGATGTGTCAAAGCACCACGTCGAGGTGCAATCCAGGATCGGCGTGTGCTTCGAGGAGAAGAACCTCTACCTCAATATGTCGGGTCGCGAGAACTTGGAGTTCTTTGCCCGTCTCTTCGGGATCAAGGGATTCGACGCGGATGAGCTGTTGCAGAAAGTCGGACTTGCCGACCGTGCCGATGACCGCGTGAAGGGCTACTCCAAGGGCATGCAGCAGCGCCTGATGATGGCCCGGTGCCTGGTGAACGGCCCCGACATGCTCTTCCTCGACGAGCCGACCGACGGGCTGGACCCGGTCTCGGCACAAGCCATCCGACAGGTGATCCGCGAGGAAGCGGACCGCGGGGCAGCCGTGCTACTCACCACCCACGACATGGACGAGGCCGATAAGCTCTCCGACCGGGTGGCGTTTATCAACGAGGGGCGCATTGTCGCGCTGGACACGCCGGAGAACCTGAAGCTCGCGCACGGGCAGCGCTCGGTGCGCGTGCGGATGCGCGCGGCCGCAGATGTGCGGGAGCAGATCATCTCGCTCGACGCGCCGGGTGCCGGGGACCGGCTCAAGGAGGCACTCGGCTCCCAGGACTTGCTCACCATCCACACGGAAGAGGCCACCCTGGAAGCCATCTTCATCAAAGTCACCGGCCGCGGTCTCGACACATGAACACGGATGGCCACGTATCGCGGGCGGCCATCGTGGCGGCCATCCTGCGTAAAGACCTCGCGGCGCACACGCGCGACCGCTTCTTTGTCTTTGTGACGGCCTTGGGGATTGTGGCCTACGTGGTCGTCTTCTGGCTGCTGCCCAACTCCGTAGACGAGACGATCACGATTGGGGTCCATCAGACCGGGATGGATGAGGTGTTCGAGCAGGCCGTTGCCACGCAGGGGGCCGGCATCGAGTTTGTCATGTTCGAGACCTCGGGCGCGCTCCGGGCCGCCTTGGGCCTCGATGAGCGTGAGGCTGAGGAGGAGCTTGCTATCGGCTTGGATTTTCCCGCCGACTTCCTCCGGCGCGTTGCCGCCGGCGAGCAGACTACCGTGCAGGTCTACATTGACGCGGGCGTGCCGCCGGCCATCCGCCGCGCCATGTCCAGCCTGGTGCGCGAGATCGCCTATGCGCTGACGGGCAATGCCCTGCCCGTCGCTGCGCCGGCGCAGGAGACGGTGATCCTCGGCGAGGACCGCGCCGGCAACCAAGTGCCGCTGCGCGAGAAGATGCGGCCGCTCGCCGCCTTCCTCATCCTGATGGTCGAAGTGATGGCGCTCGGCACGCTCGTCGCCAGCGAGGTGCATAGCCGCACGGTGAAGGCGGTCCTCGTGACACCGACTAGGACGGCCGATTTCCTGATGGCCAAGGGCCTGTTCGGCACGGCCCTCGCCTTTGTGGAGGCGACGCTGGTCATGCTGTTGATCGGCTCGTTCGCCCGCCAGCCGCTGATCCTGCTCACCGCGCTGCTGCTCGGCGCAGTACTCGTTACCGGCTGCGGACTGATCGCCGGAGCGTCCGGCCAGGACTTCATCGGCATGGTCTTCTACAGCATGATCTTCATGATCCCCCTGCTGATCCCCGCGGTGGCAGCGCTCTTTCCGGGCAGTGCCTCCATCTGGGTGCAGGTCCTGCCCTCCTACGGGCTGGTGCAGGCCATCGTCGGCGTAAGCTCCTACGACGCCGGCTGGTCGGACGTGCTGCCGTACCTGGGGATGCTCCTGGCGTGGTGCGTGGCCGTCTTCGGCGTGGGGTGGTACGTTCTGAAGAGAAAGGTTGAGGCACTATGAACGGGGTGCGCGTCTGGAACGTGCTACGCAAGGACCTCCGGCTAGGGCCACGATCCCCGCTGTTCCTCTATGCCTTCGTTGTGCCCGTGGTGCTCACGGTGCTCATCCGGGGCGTATTCGGCAACCTGTTCGAGCCTACCCCGCGACTCGGCATCGTGGACGAGGGGCAATCGAGCATCGTCCAAGCCGTGCGGGACATCGAGGGTATCGAGGTCACCTTCCCGGAATCGGCTGACCGGCTGAAGACGCTGGTGGAGGCGAACGATCTCGATGCCGGGCTGATCCTCCAGCCGGGCTTCGACGCCGCCCTGCGGGCCGGCGACCGGCCGAGCCTCCAGTTCTTTGTGGGTGGTGAGAGCCTGGCAGCCAATCGGATCATTTTGGGCGTGACCGCGGTTGATCTGATCCGGGGAGTGGCCGGAGCACCGGCGCCTATCGAGGTCGCTGTGACGACCGTGGGCGAGGGCGACGCCGTACCCATCGTCAGTCGCCTGCTGCCGTTGCTGATGTTGTACGCCGTCTGGATCGGCGGAGGATTCGTGCCGGCCGCCAGCCTCGTCGAGGAGAAGGAGCGCCGGACGCTTCAGGCATTGCTCGTCACGCCGACGCAGGTAGCGGACGTGCTCGTGAGCAAGGGAGTACTGGGGGTCGTGCTCGCCCTGGCCGCCGGAGTAGTCACTCTGGCCATCAACAACGCTTTCGGATCGCAACCGGCCGCGCTCATCCTAACGCTGGCGCTCGCCGCGCTCATGTCCGCCGGGATTGGCCTGCTGTTCGGCTCGTGGGCGCGGGACACGAACATGCTTTTCACGGCGGCGAAGGCCAGCGGCGTCCTGCTCTTTGCGCCGGTGGCCTTCTTTATCTGGCCCAACCTCCCGCAGTGGATTGCGAAGGTGTTCCCGACGTACTACTTCCTCGCGCCGCTCTTCGAGATCGCCGTCAAGGGGGCGTCGCTGGCCGACGTTTGGCCGGAGCTAGGAATCGGCCTGGCGATCTGCGCGGTGCTCTTCATGGCCGTGTTTGCCATGGGCCGCCGCCTGGAACTGGGCCTGGTCACCGCCTAGTTGACTAGCCCTTGACCACTCACATCCTTTACCCTATACTTTGTTCTTACATCCGCCCCTTGGTAGTACGTCGCGCTCCCAGCATTGCTGGCGATCACTGAGTGCGGCCGACCCCCTGGGGCTTTTTCTTTATGAACGGTGTTCGGTTTCCATGACGATGAAAGCGGCGATACTCATTGATGGTGGTTATTTCCTGAAACGCTTGCCGTCTGTCCGGCGAGATATAGATACTTCGGACCCGCAAGCTGTTGTAAAAGCGATTGGGCAGTTGATCTATCGTCACCTGGAATACTTGAACCAGGTCTATCAGTTTCCGAACCCCTTCAGGCTTCTGTATCGGTGTTTCTACTACGATGCGTTGCCGTACACCAATAGAATGCACCAACCAGTAAGCAACCGTGCGATTAACTATGCCAATTCGGATACGGCCATCTTCAGGGAGCGCCTTTTCCGCGCTCTGCATGAGCGGCCTAACTTCGCCTTGAGGCTAGGGCAAGTCATAAGGGCCCATGAAAGGTCGTGGATTCTGAAGCCGCGGTCGCAGAAACTTCTCTTGAACGGCGATATTAAAGTGTCCGATCTCAAGGACTCGGACTTCGTGCCTCACTTGCGCCAGAAGGGCGTTGACATGCGGATTGGACTTGACATCGCCTCGATCACGCTGAAGAAACAAGCAAACACCATCGTCCTCGTCTCCGATGACAGCGACTTCGTGCCAGCGGCCAAGTTGACCCGGCGCGAGGGTGTCACGTTCATTCTTGATCCACTCTGGCAAAATGTGCCGCCTGACCTGCTCGAACATATAGATGGGCTGAGAAGTGGGTTTCCCAAGCCACAGCGCGATGCGCGCCCAGCCGACTAGGGCAGGGGACAGTTTTTGACCGGCGGCTGCTCCCTCTCACCTGGCATTTTGCGGACACCTACGCCGCGACCCCGCCCCGGTCTACCCGCTCCAGCATCTCGCGGGCGCGATTCAGACTGGCGGCCGTGGCGCCGCCGAGCATCTGCGCGATCTCGGAGAGCCGCGCTGGCCCGGCCAGTTCTTGCACCGTCGTCGTGGTGCGGTTCTGCTGCTCCTGCTTGGCGATGAAAAAGTGGCTCTGGCCATAGACCGCGAGCTGCGGCAGGTGGGTCACGCACAACACCTGATGCTGGGCGGCCAACTCGGCGAGCTTCTCACCGAGCACCCGGCCGCTCCGCCCCCCGATGCCCACGTCTATCTCGTCGAAGATCAGCGTGGGAGTGCGATCCACGCCGGAGAGGATGGACTTCAGCGCGAGCAGGATGCGGCTCATCTCGCCGCCCGACGCGATGCGCGCCACCGGTTTGAGCGGCTCGCCGGGGTTGGGCGCAATCCGGAACTCCACCGTATCCATACCGCTGTCGTCCCAGGCGAGCAGGGTCCCAGGCGCCGGCTCTTCACCCAGCGCTGGCGCCTCATCGGGAGACCAAGGCACGCCGTCCGAGTCGGGCTGGCACTCCACCGCCACCTCGAACGCCGCCGACAGGTTCAGATCGGCTAATTCCTCGGCCACCGCCGCCGCCAACTGCCGGCCAGCCCGCCGACGCGCCCGCGATAGGCGAGTCGCGTGCCGGCCCAGCTGCGCGGCCAGGTCCGCGGCCTGCACGGCCAGTTCGGCCAAGCGCTCGTCCCGCCGCGTCAGACCGTCCAGTTCTGCCGCTGCCGCTGCGCCGTAGGCCAGGACCGCCTCGATGGTGTCGCCGTACTTGCGCTGCAACGACCGGATCAGGTCCAGCCGCTCTTCCACCTCGGCCAGTCGCGCCGGATCGGCCTCGACACCCTCGGCATAGGCACGGAGCGAGCGACCGACCTCCTCGACCAGCGCCGTCGCCTCGGTCAGCATCGCCTCAGTTTCGGCGAGCGTCGGATCAATGGCGGTCAGCGCGTTGAGCTGCCGGGCTGCATCGCCCAGCTGATCTAGTGCCCCCGCCTCGCCCTCGGCGCCGGTGAGCTGCGCGTAGGCGCTGGCCGTGGCGCTGGCAAGCTGCTCGGCGTTGAGCAACAGGTGGCGCTCCTGCTGCAATGCCTCGTCTTCGCCAGGCTGCACGTCGGCGCTGGCGATCTCGTCTACCTGATAGCGGAGCAGGTCTACGCGGCGCGCCAGCTCGCGCTCGTCTTGCTGCATCGCGCGCCACTGTCGCCGCGCGTCGCCCAGCGCCGCTGCCGTGTCGCGTATCTCCGCGCCGAGCGCCTCCAGCCCGCCGAAGCGGTCGAGGAGCTGGAGTTGCGTTGCTGGCTGTAGCAGCGACAGGTGCTCGGTCTGCCCGTGAATGTCCAGCAGAAAGCGACCCAGCGCCGCTACCGTGTGCAGCGGGACGGCCCGACCGTTCACCCTCCCGATGCTCCGCCCGTTGGGGCGGATGTCCCGCGTCAGGATGATCTCCAGCGGGCCGGTATCCGGCGCCGGCCCATCTTCGTCGGCATCGAGCAGCCCTCGCTCCGCCAGGAGCGCATGCAGGGCCGCCGGTGGCTCGGCGAGGGAGAACACCGCCTCGACGTGCGCGTGCGTGGTCCCGGTGCGGACATCGTCCGCGCCGCCGCGGCTGCCGAGCACGCGGCTGATCGCGTCAATGATGATGGACTTGCCGGCGCCGGTCTCGCCGGTCAGCACGTTGAGGCCGGCGCCGAACCGGATATGCACGTGAGCCATCAGCGCAAAGTTCTCGATGGTCAGCTCGTGCAGCATGGTGCCCTCGGTAGCCGCCAGCCATCAGCTATCGGTCGTCAGCTAACCGCCTTCCGGTGTCGAAGGGAGCAGCGGGGCGCGTTGCAAGCCCGGCACCAGCACCCGATAGAAGTAGTGGCGGCCGCGCAACCGGGCCAGCAAGCATGGATACGGCGCGATGGTCGCCTCGATCACATCTTCGTTCTGCAGCGCAATCGTCCGCTGCCCGTCAATGGCGAGTACCGCCTCATGATCGAACACAGCACGCACCCGCAACGGCGCTCCCTCCGGAACGATCAAGGGGTTAGGGAAGCTCACGAACGGCAGCACCGGGCTGACGATGAGCGCCCGCATGTCCGGCGGCAGCACCGGCCCAAGGTTGGCGAGGTTGGAACCGGTCGAGCCGGTGGGTGTAGCGAGGATTAGCCCGTCGGCCGCGTAGGTCGTGACGTACTCGCCGTGAATCCATAGCTGGAGCCGCACGACGCGGTTGGCCCGCCCCCGGCTGATGAGCGCCTCGTTCACGGCGAGGTATTCGCCCACCACTGCCCCTGCTCGCCGGTGCGTAATGGCAAGCAACGCTCGTTCCTCGCACCAGTAGTCGGCTGCCAGCAAGCGCGGGAGCGCAGCCGATACTTCGTCCGCCTCGACCTCGGCGAGGAATCCGAGCTTGCCGAAGTTGACGCCGGCCACCGCTACGCCCAACGGCGCCGCCAGCCGCAGGGTGCGGATGATGGTCCCGTCGCCGCCGAAGGTAAGGACCAAGTCCGTGCCGGGTAGGCTGGCGCTCACCGCCGCTTCTTCCCAGGCAGATTCCGTCCAGGTCTCGATACCGGCGGCCCGAATCCGCTGGGACAACGCCGCGGCCAGCTCGACCGCTTCCGGTTTTCGCGGCTGGTACACCAGCCCGATACGCTTCTCTTGCGCTGCTGCCATTGTTGAGCGCCCGGTGCCCGGCAGGGAGCCAGCGGTGGCAGGTGATCCCAGGCAACGCTGTGCCGTGCTGCCCTGCCTCCTCTCCACCCGATTGCCTGCTGCGAGCCAACCGCCATCAGCGGCGGCGAGCTTGGGTCGGCCGGTGAGCCGAGGGCAAGCTCCCCGCGTTGTTATACTGGATAGCGGCGATTGGTGAGAGGTGGCGGCCCGGCAGCGGTGCTCGCTGTCACCCACGCCTATATGGGCAAGTGGCGGAATCGGCAGACGCGCTAGCCTTAGGAGCTAGTCCCGCAAGGGGTCAGGGTTCAAATCCCTGCTTGCCCACCACACGCCCCCTCAGGTCCTCTCCCTACTCCAGTCCCGTGCCGTTACTACGGTGCAAGCCGCAGCCATGGCCCTGAATCACTGGCTTGCGACTCCCGCGGCGATGGGAGGCCGGGCATCTCCAGCCTCCTCGACGATGCGCGCAAGGATCGTGACGTTGGTGGTGTCCCTGTACCGCAGATAGCTCATGCTGTACGAGCTTTCTGTTTTGCAGTCCGCGCGCCGCATGGTGTTGACCTGTCCCTCCCGCGGGGCGATCCGGAAGACGTCACCATCCAGCCCGTGCTTGCCGTGTGCGTACCGCTGGATTAGTGTCGGCGGGCGGGTTTCAACTGATGCGGTATTCGGGAGCGGAGCGTACCAGGTCGCCCGGGAACTTCGTGGCTACGGCCTACAACCCAGCGACATGGCGAGCCTGGTGTAGGCACGCATAATGACTGGGGATAATACCATAGATTAGTCCATACTAACTACAGTACTACGGTGAAGCTAATCAGGGACTGCCTGATCCTTCGCATGAGTCGGGAGCCACCGCATCGGATGACGCTAACAGTTGACCGAGCGCCCCGGTCCGACGCCGAATTCGAGGGCGCGCTAGGCTATGCCTTTCGCAAGGGCCGCGGCGCTGTGCTCCGCGGCGCCGCCTTCGGCATGGCGTGGCAGGCTACCGTGGTGGTCGTTCTGTTCCTGGCACAGCGCGCCATTGATGAGGGGCTGGTGCCCGGGGACTGGTGGCAGTTGACCTTCTGGCTTACGCTGCTGCTCGGCACCGGCCTGTTGACCGCGATCTGCGACGGTCTGCGCCATCGTGCCGCCACCCAGGCCGGGTCACATAGCTCCCTGAGACTACGCGGTCGGCTGGTCCGTCATCTCCTGGGTCTGGATGCCGGCTTCCACGACCGGGCGGGCCGGGGTGACGTGCTGACCCGGATTACCACCGACGTCAACACGGTTGGCGACTTCATAGACTTCATGGTGACATGGGCCGCCCATTCGCTGGCGGTGGTGCTCGTAGTTCTACTGATGCTGCAGATGGACCTGGAGCTGGGGCTGATCGGTGCGGCCTTCATTCCGGTGGTGCTGGTGCTCATGGGCGCGGTGATGCGGCCCTATGAGGCTCGAACGGCGGCCCTCCGGGAGGCTACGGCCAGGCTTGCCACCATTCTCCACGAGAACATCGCCGGCGTCCGGGTGATTAAAGGCTTCGGGGCCGAGCAGCACCAACGAGAACGCTACCAATCCGCCAGCAGCACCATTGTCGGCCGCGCCATGGCCCTGGCCCGGCTGGATACGGCGTATACGGTCCTCTTTGCGTCCCTGCCGGCGGCGGCAATGGTGGCGGTCCTGTGGTGGGGTGGGTTGCGGGCAATCACCGGCGAGGTGACCGTTGGGATGCTGCTCGCCTATAGCGCGTGGATGCTCCAGCTGACCGGTCGCACCGAGGGACAGGTGGAGCGGTTCTTGTCGTTCATGCAGGCCCGGGCTTCGGCGCGGCGCATTGATCCCCTCCTCGGTGTCAAGCCCGCCATCACCGACCCACCGCGTCCGTCGGCTCTGCCTCCTGCTGGAGGGGCACTGCGGTTCTCCAACGTCACCGTTACCGTGGGCGAGAGGCGGATACTGGATGGCGTTTCCCTGGAGGTAGGCGTGGGCGAGGTCGTCGTGCTGGTGGGGGTGTCCGGGTCCGGCAAGAGCACGCTGTTGAGCCTCCCACCCCGACTGTATGACCCGCAAGATGGCGCCGTCTACCTCGACGGCGTTGATGTGCGCGACCTCTCCTTGGATGACTTACGCATGGCGGCCTGCCTGGCCGCCGCCGACGCCATGCTGTTCCGAGACACGATTGCCGCCAACATCGCCCTGGGCACGCCGGAGGCTTCACGGCCGGAAATCGAGCACGCAGCGCGGCTGGCCCAGGCCCATCGGTTCATCATGGAGTTGCCGGGTCAGTACGAATCGATAGTTGGAGAAAGGGGCCTGACCCTCTCCGGCGGCCAGCGCCAGCGCATCGCCCTCGCTCGGGCCTTCATGGTCGGGGCTCGCGTGCTGCTGCTGGACGATGCTTCGTCCTCATTGGACCCCGCGACGGATGCGGCGGTCTGGAGAGGGCTGACCAACGATGTTCGACACCGGACGCTCTTGATAGCAACCCAGCGTCGGCGGATCGCCACCCTGGCCGACAGGGTGGTCCTGCTCGACGCCGGAAGGGTGGTGGCGGAAGGCACCGACGAAGAGTTGTGGGCTACGGCGCCCCTCTATCGCTGGGTCCTGGGCCAAGGAGACGGAGAATGAGCGCGACGGTGCGAGCCTCGCCATACGCCATCGCTCCCCACGCGCAGCGTCCCCTGCGGCGAGGCTTTGACTTTGGTGCCTCCCTACGCTGGCCGGCCCTCGCGGCATCGCTCCTGCTCCTTGGGTCCGTCGGGGCGACTCTGGCCCAGCCGGTGCTGGTGTCCTGGGTCATTGACCACGGGGTGCTCCAGAACGACACGGACGCCCTGCGCTCGAACGTGCTCCTCCTGCTCGGGGCCGTGGTTGCCGAGGCAGTCCTGACTGCCGGGCACCTGTGGCTCTTCGCCTGGGTCGGAGAGCGGTATTTGGCTCTCTTAAGGAATCGGGTGTTTGAGCACCTTTCCGACCTGTCCCTGTTCTTCTACGATGCCCACAGTACCGGGGAGCTTATCTCCCGTGCCAGCGACGACGTCCAAACCCTCGCCGCCTTCGTTCGCACCGGCATGTCCAGTTTGCTGACGGGGGTACTGCTCCTGGCTCTGGGGATCGTGGTCATGGCCAGCCTCTCGCTGCCTCTGCTGGCGGTCAGCCTCGTGGTAGTGCCCATGCTCTGGTGGCTGTCCCGGCGCTTTCTGCACGTAGCCGAGCCGAGGCAGCGTCGATACCTGGAGCGTTACGCCGCAGCCTTGAGCGTCATCGAGCAGGGTCTCTCGGGTGCGCGGCTGCTGCACCTCTACCGCCGGCAGCGAGCGTGGGCAGACTCCGTGGACCGGCGCCTGGACGACCAGTACCGCGCGCGCATGCAGCGGGTCAGGGCGAGAAATCGCTTCTTACCCTGGCTACAATTCACCTGGGTCTTCGTCACGGCAGCCACTATCGGAGCTGGCGCTGGGCTGAACTCCGTGGGCATGGTCACCATTGGCGTAGTGTCCGCCTTCGTGCTTTCGCTGACGCGGATTTTTGGGCCGCTGGAGAACTTGAGCCGGCTCTTGGGCAATGCCCAGTCGGCGAAAGCGGCCCTCGGGCGCATCTTTGCCCTGCTGGATGTGCCCTTGGACGTCCGGGAGCGGCCCGGTGCGGTAGAGCTGGCTTCCAGGGGTAACTTGGAAGCCAGCGGCGTCACGTTTTCCTATACGCCGGGGAGACCAGTCCTTACGGACGTCAGCCTGTGCGTGCAGCCCGGCGAGACCCTGGTGCTGGTGGGGCCTACGGGCGCCGGCAAGTCCACGCTGGCCCGCCTCCTGGCTAGGCTGTACGACCCCGACCAAGGCCGTATTTCCTTCGGTGGGCTGGACCTCAAAGACGGGTGCCTGGCCAGTGTCCGACGCCGCATCGTGTTGCTGCCGCAGGAAGGGCACTTGTTCAGCGGGACCGTGGCCGACAACATTCGGCTATCCCGGCCGGAGGCTTCCGACGCGGAGATTGCTCGGACGGTCAGCGACCTGGGGCTGGACGAGCAGTTCAGTCGGTTTTCCGATGGCCTGCTCACCGAGGTGGACGGAGGTGGTACGCGACTCTCGGCGGGAGAGCGACAACTCGTCTCGCTGGCCCGAGTCGTGCTGGTCAACCCCGAAGTCGCCATCCTGGACGAAGCCCTCTCCAACGTCGACCCCGGAACGGAAGCCCTGGTTCAGCGAGCGATGCGGCGGCTGATGGAAGGACGAACGGTCATCGTCATCGCTCACCGGGAGACGACAGCGCAAAGGGCGGACCGGGTGGCATTCCTTGATGACGGGGTCCTGGCGGCCCAGGGTCGCCACGACACGTTGCTGCGCCATTCTTCCGACTATGTCGGGCTTTGGGGGGGTCTAAACGAGTTGACCCCAACTTCTATCAAACCTGTAGTGCCTATAGTGAAATCTCCCACCCAATAGTCCGTCCCACTGCACTTCTGACCTTTGCCTTGCTCTCCTCCCGTCTCGTCGCTGCGGCACAAGCCGCAGCCTAGCTTTTGGATCACTGGATTGCGGCTTCCACCGAAATGGCGGAGGCCGGACCGGGAGCAGGATGGTCTCCGTAGAGGCTACGGCCGCTGACGGGGACGCAGGAAAGCCGGGATATCCAAGGGATCCCGGCCGCGCGGAGCAGCGCCTTCCGGGAGACCACGCGAGCGAACACGGGAGCTAGTATTCTCCGAGCGCTGCCGTGGCATAACAGGCATCCGCTCGGTCGGCATGACCGTTTGCGCTTCGAAGCCGGTGCCGATCACGGTGATCTTCACCGAGCCTTCATTCTCCGGATCAATCACTGCCCCGAAGATGATGTTGGCTTCGGAAGCGGCCGCGTTGGAGATCACGTCGGCCGCCTCGTTGACCTCCGCCAGGGTCAGGTCTTCGCCGCCGGTGATGTTGAACAGGATGCCGCTCGCGCCATTGATCGCAATATCGAGCAGCGGGCTGGCCACGGCCTCCTTGGCCGCCTCCACGGCGCGGTCCTCCCCGGAACCGTGCCCAATGGCCATCAGTGCCGATCCCGCATTAGCCATGATGGCCCGGACATCGGCAAAGTCCAGATTAATCAGCCCAGGCACCGTAATCAGATCGGAGATGCCTTGAATCCCTTGCCGCAGCACGTCGTCGGCCAGCTTGAACGCATCCGTGAGCGTCGCGTTCTTGTCGGCCACGTTCAGCAAGCGGTCGTTCGGGATGGTGATGAGTGTATCCACTTCAGCTTGCAACTCGGCAATACCGTCCTCGGCCACCTGACGCCGGCGAGCGCCCTCGAACTTGAACGGCCGCGTGACCACGGCGATGGTCAGGGCACCCATGCTCTTGGCGAGTTGGGCAATCTTTGGCGCGGCGCCGGTACCCGTGCCGCCGCCCATCCCCGCAGCGACGAACACCATGTCGGCGCCTTGCAGCACTGCTTCCAGGTCTTCCAGGCTCTCCTCGGCGGCCTTGGCGCCGATCTCCGGCTTGCCGCCGGCGCCCAAGCCCTTGGTGCTCTTGTCGCCGATATGGACGGTCGTCGGCGCGGCCGAGCGCACCAACTGCTGGGCGTCGGTATTCACCGTAATGAAGTCAACGCCCCCGATCTGCGTCTCGATCATGCGGTCAATGGCGTTACTACCGCCGCCGCCAACGCCGACAACCTTGATGAGCGCGTACTGACCAAGCTCCGGTGCCATCCCCGGCCCGTCATCGGTTTCCTCGCTACCCCCCACCGCCCGGATACGATCTGGCATCATGGCCATAGTGTGCTCCCTCTCGCAGCTGAGCCTGGACACAGCCAACTCAACGTACCCAACTGTACCATCTCTCCTACCGGACCGGACAACGCGCGGCGGCCGTGTCCTGCCTCCGCGTATCAGGAACGGTAAAGCGATACGGACGCCTCGCCGCTCGGTAGCATAAGCACGTGCAGGAGCAAGCGGATGAAGATTACAGGCGTGGAGACATGCACCCTCGACATCAGCGGTGAAGCCGGGGGACATGCCTTTCAGCGCGATCACAGCGTAGTCCTGGTACGCACCGATGAGGGGCTTACGGGTCTCTCGCGTACCGGCCCGGCCAGCATCCCCGTCATCGAAGCCTTAACGCCCATTCTGCTGAACCAGAGTCCGCTCGATGTGGAGCGCCTCTGGCACGCGATGTACGCCACGACCCAGAGCCGCGGCCACCCTGATTCTCGCCTTGTCGGGGCAATCGGTGCCCTCGATATCGCGCTGTGGGACCTCAAAGGCCAGGCATTGGGACAGCCGGTCTGGCGACTGCTCGGCGGCTTCCGCCGCCGCGTGCCCGCCTACGCCGACGGCACGGTCTTCGAGCGCGAAACAGCCGACCTGGTCCAACGCCTCGCCGACTACCGGGACCAGGGCTTCACCCAGGTCAAGTTCCACACGCTCAACAACGACCCGGTGGAGGTGCTCTCCGAGGTCGCCGCCGTGCGAGCCGCCGTCGGCGACGATACCCAGCTCATGGTAGACGCGCATCGCGCTTGGGACCCGTGGACCGCCGCCACCGTGGCCCAGGAGTGCCAGAAATACAACGTCTACTGGCTCGAGGAGCCGGTCCAGTGGGATGACCAGGTTGAAGGACTGGCCGTCGTGGCCCGTGCCGCCCCACACCTCTTGGTTGCCGGTGGCGAGGGCGAACGCACTCTCTATGCTGCCCGCGACCTGGTAGCGCGCGGCTCCGTGCGCGTGCTGCAGCTCGACATCCTAGGCGGTGGCGGGTACACGGCTTGGCGCAAATACGCTGCCGTCGCAGAAGCCTTCCACGTCAAGGTCGCTCCGCATGGCGCCAGCTTCCCGGAGCTGAACGCCCACCTGGTAGCCGCGGCCCCCAACGGATTGACCGTCTCTACCTGCCCGGCCTGCGAGCCGTATCAAATCTGGTCGCGGCTTTATGTGCAGCCGTTGGACGTGCGCGACGGCTGGATCACCCTCAGCGACCGGCCGGGCCTCGGCCTCACGCTTGACGAGGACTTCATCAGCCGCCACCAGCGCTAGAATCCCACTGGAAACGCAGCCGCCGGCCCGTTAGCGGTTCGCCGCCTCGACGTGCTCACGCAGCACCTGCAGGGTTTGCCCGGCGATGTGCTGCACGAAGAACCGTCCCGCCACGTGCTCTGCCAACCACGGCTGCCACGACCGCGGCAGCCAGCGGTACTCCGGCGTATAGTGGTGCGTAATCTGCACCTCCACACCGTCGGGTACCGGCCGAAACGACCACACTACCTCCATCCCGATCAGCCGTCCGCCGGTGTGGAGATAGTTGATGCGGTACTCGGCCGGCAACACCTCCTGCCAGGCCGTCCAGGCGACCGGGATGCCGGTACGCCAGGCCGCCATCCGCACGTGCCGGCGCTGGCCTTGCTCTTCCAGAATGCGGACGGAGCGGTAGTGAGGCAGCAAGCGGGGCCAATCCTCGACGGCAGCGGCCAGCGTGAAGGCCAGTTGGGGATCGCCCCGCATCAGCACCGTGTTGGCCACGTCCATGTCACGCCCGGTAATCCGACCCTCGCTGCTGGCTATAAGCTGACGGCTGACAGCTATACCAACGTTGTCTCCGGCGGAACGATGGCATCAATGGTCGCGCGGTCCTCGTCGGTGATGGTCACGTCGAGCGCCCCGAGGTTGTCCTGGAACTGCTCCGGCGTGCGCGGCCCGATGATCGTCGCGGTGACTCCCGGTTGGGCGTGCAGCCAGGCGAGCGCGAGTTGGCTCAGCGTAACGCCTTTGGCGTAGGCGATGGCTTGCAGGGCTTCGACGGCGTCGAACGTGCGAACGTGCTCGGCCGCCGCAAGGTCCGCGCCGCTCGCGCTCAGGCGCGAATCCGCTGGCGCCGGTTCGTTACGCCGGTACTTGCCGGTGAGCCAGCCACCGGCCAGCGGGCTGTACAAGATCGTCGCGATGCCGTACTCGCGGCAGACGGGCAAAACCTCCGTCTCGACCTCCCGCCGCAGCAAGCTGTACGACGGCTGCTCCGACACGATAGGCGCCAGCCCGAGCCGGTCGCTGGCCCACAGCGCCGCGCAGAGTTGCCAGGCCGGAAACATCGAAGTGCCGTAGTACACGACCTTCCCTTGCTGGCGCAGGTCGTCCAGTGCCCGTAGCGACTCCTCGATGGGGACGGTCGGGTCGGGCCGGTGCAGCTGGTAGAGGTCTATGCGGTCGGTCTGGAGCCGCCGCAGACTGCCCTCGACCTGCGCCATGATGTGGTAGCGGCTGTTGCCGCGGTCGTTGGGGCCGTCGCCGCGGGGAAAATGGACCTTGGAGGCCAGCACTACGCGGTCCCGCCGCCCCTTGAGGGCCGCGCCGATGATCGTCTCGGACTGCCCATCGGTGTACGAGTTGGCCGTGTCTATGACGTTGAGCCCGGCGTCGAGTGCGGCATCAATCAGTGACCGCGTCGTCGCCACTTCGACCCGCGTTCCGAAGTAGGCTGTCCCCAGGATGATCGGCGCTACCTTGACCCCGGCGCGGCCCAGATTGCGATATTGCACAGTGTCTCCTCCCTCACGTTACTGCCAGCTTCACGAGAGCCTTGCCGGCCCCCGGCGCCGTGCCGCTACGCCGTGTACGCTGCCCGCTACGCCAAGTTCACAGCCGGCGCTACAATCGTATCAATCGTGGCGCAGTCCTCGGCGGTGATCGTCACCTCCAGCGCCCCGAGGTTATCGTGCAGCTGGTCGAGGTTGCGCGGACCGAGAATGGGCGCCGTCACGCCCGGCTGTGCGGTGAGCCACGCCAGCGCCAACTGACTGAGCGTAGCGCGCTTGGCCGTGGCGATCTCCTCCAGGGCATCGAGCGCGTCGAACGTCGCCCCGTGCTCCGGGTCGTCGGGATCGTAACCCGCGGCCGCGAAGCGCGACCCGGCCGGCGCCGGGTGGCCACGCCGGTACTTCCCGGTCAGCCAGCCCCGTTGCAGTGGGCTGAACGGCAGCACGGCGATCCCATACTCGCGGCAGAATGGCAGGACCTCCGCCTCGACGCCGCGGTATAGCAGGTTGTAGCGCGGCTGCTCCGACACGATGGGCGCTAGACCCAGCCGGTCGCTGGTCCAGAGCGCCGCGCAGAGCTGCCAAGCGGGGAACATCGAGGTGCCGAAATAGCGGACCTTGCCCTGGTGTCGCAGATCGTCCAGTGCCCGCAACGTCTCCTCCAGCGGCGTCGTGGGGTCGGGTCGGTGCAGTTGATAGAGGTCGAGATGATCGGTCTGGAGCCGGCGCAGACTGGCCTCGATCTGCGCCATGATGTGATAGCGGCTGCTCCCCCGGTCGTTCGGACCGTCACCCACCTTGTTGTAGACCTTCGACGCCAGCACGATCCGGCCGCGCCGGCCCTTGATGGCCTGTCCGACCAACTCCTCCGACCGTCCCTGGGTATAGATGTTGGCGGTGTCGAGCACGTTGATCCCGGCGTCGAGCGTGGCGTGAACCAGGTCTATCGCCGTAGCGGCTTCGACGCGCCCACCGAACTGCGCCGTCCCCAGCCACAAGGGCGAGACCTTCACACCCGCGCGACCTAGATTGCGATATTGCATCGGTTCGTTCCCCTCTGACTGATACCCACATACGAGCGGGCAGGAAGCAGTCTCCGAGCTAAGCTGGTTGTACCACATCCCATCCGCCTGGCGGCGGCCGCATGTCATGGTCCACGAGGGTCCACGCGACGCTCACCGCGCTGACGGGCACCTGGTTACGGGCAACCGAAGCGACCGGCTTGGCGTTGTTGGTCAGGGCCATCCTGGCCCCGCGCCCCTGCCCTAGCCCTCCCCCGGAATGCGCTACCAGGGTGAGGGACCATAGGGGGGCTACATCCCACTACCCGATTAAGTTGGCCGTCTTCATCCAGGGAAGGGGTCAGCGGCAATGACTGGGCAATGTCAACACCGCCTAGCGTTCGCCGGCTCACTGCCAATGCGCGTATACGCGCCGTAGCTCCTGGGCAAAGAAGGCCCCGTCAGCGCCGCCGTCATAGCGTCCGAGACGCTGCGCCAGCTTGAAGAACCCCTTGCCCGGCCGCTCCGTCTTCGCCCCGACGACGACCGCCGACAGCAGCGGCCGGCCGGCCGCGTGCTCGGCCGTGGAGATGGCCCGCAGGATACCGGCTACTTCCCTGGCCGCCGTAGAATCGCCCATGTCCCAACCGACCACTGCGGCCAGGTCATTGTAGGTAACTGTCCGCCCTGCCCGCGCCACCGCGCGCAGCCGTGCCGCAATACGCTCGGCGCTGCCCACGTCGGCTCGGTCATCCGCTGACCCGGTTGGGCTATCTGCGAAGCACGGCTCGAAATCCGGCCGGCTCGAAGTGTGTGTCGGTGGTAAATGCATCGCTCAACCCGTGGTCCTGCATGACGATGAACGAGATGCAGTCGGTAAGCCCCCACGACTTGTCAGCACGACTGCGGTAGAGGTCCACGGCCCGCTGAAGCAGTGATGTATCAACCGGGACGACCCGAATATTCGGAGTAGCGTAGCATTGGGCAATAAATGTTGAGGCCCCTGCCCGCTGTGAACGGGCGAGGGCATTCCCTACCTCAACGAGTATTGCCTCGGTTATCCACACTTCACTGGCTGCGCGCACATGCGGAAACAGAGCCACTGCCTCTTGATGATATTGGTCGCGGGTATTGAGGAGCGCCGGTACGTAAGCTGTATCCAGCAAGAAACGCTTGCTATTCAAGAGTCGGTGACCTCTTCCCGCTTTGGCGTGCCATAGAGGTAGTGATCGTGCTCGGCGGCCCAGTCCGCGGACTGCTGCTCTGTGCCGATCATGGCCTCCAGCGTGTCCCATGCGTTCTCGGATTCGGCCCTGGCAAGCTCCTGCTCCACTCGCAACCGATAGCGCGTGTTCGGCTTGAGGTCCAACGGCGCCTCCGGCCGCAGCACGCTCCCATCAAAGACGGCCGTCAGGGTCCGTGCCATGGTGCCTCCTTGGGGTAGATGGACCTACCTGTACCAGTATGCCTATTGGCGCGTCAGTGAGCGTAGGCCGGGGCCTCTACGGTGCCCCTACCGCAGGAGCCGCCCACCATCTACGACAATCGTCTCGCCGGTCAGGAACGTGGAGTGCGTGGCGAGGCTGACGATCACGTTCGCCACGTCGTCTGCGCCGGCTGGCCGGCGCATCAGCGCGTCTTGCGCCAGCCGCTCGACGTGATCCTCGTGTCCCGTCACCCAGCGTGTCTTCACCACCCCCGGCGCGACCACGTTGACGCGGATGTCCGGCGCCAAGCCGTGCGCCAGGGAGCGCGTCAACGTAATCAGCGCGCCCTTGGAGGCCGCATACGGCATGCTGCTGCCGATCCCGCTGAACGCCGCCACCGATGCCACGTTGACCACTAGCCCCGCCCCGCTCCGACGCAGGTGCGGCGCCGCGGCCCGCGTGCAATGGAATGCGCCCTTGACGTTCACGGCGAAAATGCGGTCCCAGATGTCGTCGGTCAGATCGTCCAACTGCTCGAACGGCACGAAGTGGGTCGTGCCGGCGTTGTTGACGAGCACGTCCAGTCGGCCGAACGCCTCGACCGTTTGCCCGACCATCTCGCGCACCGCCGCGTCATCGCTCACGTCCGCTCGGCACAGCAGTGTGCGGACACCCAGCGCCGCCACGTCATCCTGCGTCTGTCGTGCCTCCGCCTCCGAGCGCGAGTAGTTGATGGCCACCGCGGCGCCCTCCCGCGCAAACGCCAGCGCCGTCTCGCGCCCAATACCGGTCGCCGATCCGGTTATCAACACCACCTGACCATCCAGACGAGGGCTTGTACTCATCAGCGGGCCTCCAAGCAGTATCTATCGGTTCCTGTCATTCCTACGAAAAATACCCCGAATCCGTCATTCCCGCGAAAGCGCGAATCCACCCCCTCTCTCCGTGAACGAGAGCCGGGGTGAGGGTAGCCGCCAGGTCGCATCGTATCTACAGCGGCACCACGTTTGGCGCTGCCCGGTCACGCAACGCATTCCGCGTGTCTAGGATGCAGCGCGCGTGCGACAGCACCAGCCCATAGTCGAGCGAGCGATGCGGCGTGATGACGACGACCAGATCAGCCGCGCCCACCACCTCCGCCGTGAGTGGCGCGAAGCTGGCGTCCGGGTGCAGACCGGCGGCCTCCGTCACCAGCGGATCGTGAACCCGCACCGTCGCCCCGGCCGCGATCAGCCGCTCCACCACCGGCACCGCCGGCGAGTGGCGGCAGTCGCTCTGGTCCGGCTTGTACGTCACCCCCAGCACCAGGATCTGGCAGCCCGCCAAGTCGCCGTCCCGCCGGCCGACCAGCACCGCCGCCCGGTCCGTCACGTGCTGCGGCATGAACGTGTTCACCCGCTCCGCCGCCGCGATCAAGTGCGAGGGCGTGCCCAGCCGCTCGGCCACGTCGGCCAGAAAGAACGGGATCACCGGAATACAGCTTCCTCCCACCCCCGGTCCCGGCTCGTGCGGCATGAAGCCATACGGTTTCGTGCTCGCCGCTTCCAGCACCCCCCACGCGCTGACGTTCAACGCCGTGGCAATCTGCGCCAGTTCGTTCACCAGCGAGATGTTGACAAAGCGGAACGTGTTCTCGAAAACCTTCGTCAGCTCCGCGACCTCGACGCTGGCCACCGGCACCGTCGTCACCCCGCACTGTGCGTAAAACTGCCTCGCCAGATCGAGCGCCGCCGCCGTCTCGCCGCCCACCACCCGCGGCGTCTCGCGCAGCCCATACTGCTTGTTCCCCGGATCAATCCGTTCCGGCGCGTGTGCCACAAAGACCCGCTCTCCCGGCCCGTCGTTCCCGCGGAAGCGGGAATCCAGCAGCCGCGCCACCCGCCGCGTCGTCCCCGGCGGCACGCTGCTCTCGATAATCACCAGTGCCGGCGGGCATAGGATGTCGGCGATGGTGCCGAGCGCTCGCTCCAGCGCGTCGAGCACGGGGCGTCGCTCGGCCGTAATCCCGGTGGGCACGCAGACCACCACGCAGTCGGCGACGGTCAGCGCCGCCGCGTCGGTCGTGGCGTGAAAGTGCCCCGTGCGCCGCAAGGCTTGCAGCTGGCCGGCGGTCACGTCGGTGATGTAGCTCTCGCCTCGCGCCAACTGCGCCACCCGCTCGCCGTCCACGTCAATGCCGGTGACCGTGAACCCCGCCTCGGCGATGACCACCGCCTGCGGCAGCCCGGCAAACCCCAGCCCCACGACGGCCACCCGCGCCTCTTTGCTGGCCAACACCGTCTGGAGCCGCTCGCTCCCGGCGCTGGCCGGCGCAACCGCCGGTTCTTCCTGTGTCATGGTCTCCCCTGCGTGCCAACCGCCCGCCGCACTGTAGCACGCCACCCGGCGCTCTCTAGTGTAACGGCTACTGCAGCGCCGCCGGAGACGCCATCGCCCCGTCCCCCCGCTGGGCGGGGGGAACCATAGGTGGGCCAGCGCCTGACCCGCGCAGCAGCCCCTCAGCCAATGGGCCGCCGGTCCGCCCATGGCGCCACCGCCTCGAACGCCGCCGCCGCCCGCAGCACCGTCGCGTCGTCGTAGCGCCGCCCCACCAGTTGCAGCCCCACCGGCAGGCCCCCCGCCGTCCAGCCACACGGCACCGTGATCGCCGGCTGCCCCGTCAGGTTGAACGGATACGAAAACGGCGACCACGACGGCAGATGCCCCCGCTCCGACGGCCCCAGCGTCGGTAGCTCGCCGGTCAGCGGCAGCGCCGGCACCGCCAGCGTCGGCGTTGCCAGGATGTCTACATCCTCAAAACAGCGCCGCACTTGATGCCAGAACTCCACCCGCTGAAAGCCGGCCCGCGTGTAGTCGAACGCCGTCAACCCCTTGGCCCGCTCCACGATCTCCACCAGCCCCGGGTCCATCTGCTCCCGCCATTCGGGCAGATAGTCCGCCAGCGCCGCCCCAATCCCCCCGAAGAACACCGCCCACCACGGGCCCTCGGGATCGGTCCAGTCCAGCGCCAGCGTCTCGACGCTCCCACCGGCCGTCGCCAGCCGCTCGACGGCCGCGTTCGTCAGTGCAGCGACCTCATCATCAACGACCGCGTAGCCCAGCGTCAGGCTCCAGCCCACCCGCAGCCCCGCCAGCCCCTCACGCGCACCCGCCTCCGCCGCGGCCAGATAGCTGCCCTCCGGCACCTGCGGCGCCGGCAACGTCAGCCGGTCGCGCGCATCCGGCCCGGCCAGCACGTCCAGCGCCAGCGCGGTGTCGGCCACCGTGCGCGTCAGCGGCCCGATGTGCGACAGCGTTTCCGCCGCGCTCGCCGGATAGTACGGAATACGCCCGAACGACGGCTTCAGCCCGACCACCCCGCAAAACGACCCCGGAATGCGCACCGACCCACCCCCGTCGCTGCCAATCCCGATTGGCCCCAGCCCGGCAGCCACGGCCGCCGCCGCACCCCCGCTCGATCCCCCGGCCGTCCGCGTGCCGTCCCATGGATTGCGCGTCGGTGGGAACAGCCGGTTGTCCGTCAATCCCTTCCAGCCGAACTCCGGCGTATTCGTCTTCCCCAGCGAGATCGCCCCCGCCGCCCGCAGCCGCTCCACCACCGGTGCATCCTCGTCCGGCACCAGATCGGCATAGATCGCCGAGCCGCGCGTCGTCCGCACCCCCCGCGTATAGACCAGGTCCTTCAGCGAGACCGGCACCCCGTGCAGCGGCCCCGTCGGCTCCCCCGCCGCCAGCGCCGCCTCGGCCGCCCGCGCCTCATCAAGCGCCTGCTCCGCCGTCACGGTGCAGTACGCCCCCAAATCGCCGTCAACGGCCGCAATCCGATCCAAGAACGCGCGCACCACCGCCACCGGCGACAGTTCGCGCCGCCGAATCCGTTCCGCCAGTTCCGTCGCAGACAGATAACACAGCGTCGCATCAGACATCGCTATTCCCCCTCCGCTAGTCTATGCCGAGCCTCGACGTATATCAAACGTGGATGTCCCATTCGGCAAGGAATGGAATGGGTCGTCCTCCTGCGGAAGTCTCGTTTGCGCCTCTTCAACGCACGAATCTGCCGGACACTTTTCTTTCCACACGTTTGGGATCAACACTCTTGACTGCGGCCAGCACCTCAGCAAAAGACATCCGTTGTGCCTCGGTAATCCCTAGTTCCTCGGCGAGACTCTTCAGCTCGTGTCCGAGCAGGCACTCAACGGCGGACAAACCTTGGGCGTGCAAGGCAAAACCGCGACGGAGGGGGTCGAATATACCTTCTTTGGGATAGTAGCCTGGGGGCTGTCTCCCGTCTACATCCGTAAAGCCATAATCGCGTGCCAACCACCCGGCGCTCAGGGCACGTCCGGTTTTCTGCATCACATTCGAGTCAGCAGCGAGGGCCACGACGGCGCGACCGACATAAAAGGGGGTCTCCGAATCCACCCAAGCCTCGTCCTCGCCGATACCGTCTTGCCAGGTCTCCTCAGTCACCCCCTTGTGCTCCAACATTACCTCGGATCGCAAGTACCCGGGTGTGAGCGCAACAGCAGCGATGTTGTGTTGACGCAGCTCGACGGACATGAAATAGGCCAGCAGAATGGCGGAGTTCTTGTTGAGGCTATAGTACAGGTTGACGTTGTAGCCCAGGCCGTTCCCATCGTTGATTTCGACGATCAAGCCCCGGCGGTGTGCGAGCATGAGCGGAACCGCGTAATGACTCGTGATGATGTGGGCGTGAATGGCGGCTCTTTGCGACTCCAATCCGCGCTCCAGCGAGTGTTCCCAGAAAGGCACGCCGTCGTCGCCGAGACTGAAGTTACCGGATATGTTGTTGACGAGGATGTCGAGGCGGCCATGTTGCTCCCGACGCACTCGCTCGAACAGCGCCCTGACCCGATCCGGCTGGGTGTGATCCACCTGCGCCCACAGCCCCGTGCCGCCGTGGGCCGACACCATCTCGGCGGTCTCTTCAATCGTTTCGGGGCGTCCAATCGCCGAGAGCCGGCCCCGGACACTGCGCCCGGTGCAGTAGACCGTAGCCCCGGCCGCTCCTAACATGCAGGCGATACCGCGTCCCGCACCGCGCGTAGCTCCCGCGACAACGGCGACCTTTCCTTTGAGAACTTGCATCGCACCTTAGTCCATCATGCGTAGGGCAGGAAGTCGTGCTGGCGGATATGGGTGGCTGGCTCGGTAGCGGACATATAATAGAGCGCGGTATCGTACATCGCTACTCCTCCTCGGCTGAACTCCCCCCATCCTCGCACTCCCTCCCACCGCGGCGACCCACCCGTCCCCCCGCCGCAGCGGGGAGACCATAGGGGGGCTAACCCTACACCCCCTCGCTACATGGTGGAGAGGGGGCCGGGTGACAGGCCAAAGGCGCACCACACCTGGCACTATCCGTGCGGCTTTGGCCCGTCAATGGGTGAGGCCCGCTCCGCTACCGATACCAGGCCGCCTGGAGCCGGTACAGCTCGGCGTAGGCGCCGCCCTGCGCCATCAGTTCACCGTGCGTGCCCGCTTCGATGAGTTGCCCGGCCTGCAAGACCAGCACGCGATCCGCTATCCGGCACGACCCGAGCCGGTGCGAGATCAGCACCACCGTCCGCTCCGCGGCCATCCGCGCGAAGTGCTCGTATACCGCCGCCTCCGCCTGGGCATCCAGCGCCGAGGCCGGCTCATCCAGGATCAGTATTTCCGCCGGGCGGAAGTAGGCCCGCGCAATCGCCAGCTTCTGCCACTGCCCCACGGACAATTCCTGTCCGTCATGGAACTGCTTGCCGAGCAGGGTGTCCAGTCCCTGCGGCAATGTCTGCACCACCTCGTCAGCGCCGCTGCGGGTAACGGCCGCGTTCAGGGCGGGCTCATCGCTGGCGCCATCCACCCAGCCAAAGGTGATGTTGTCCCGGACGGTGCTCTGGTAGCGGAGGAAGTCCTGAAAGACCGTCCCGAACCGGCGGTACCAGTCGGCCGGGGCCATGTCGCGCAGATCAACGCCGTCCACGAGAATCCGCCCCGCGGTGGGCTGGTACAGCCCCATGAGCAGCTTGACCAGCGTGGACTTGCCCGCCCCGTTCTCCCCCACTAGCGCCAGTCGTTCTCCCGGCCGGATAGTTAAGTTGAGGTTAGCTATGGCCGGTGCCTCACTCCCCGGGTAGGTGAACGACACGTCCTCGAACGTGATCCCCTGCGCCACCGGGCCGGGCAGCCGCCGGCCCGCGTTGGGGTCTACCCGGGGACCGTCGGTGAACTCGAAGAAGTCCTGGATGTAGCGGAGGTCCCAGAACACCAGCGAGGCATTCCACACTAGGGAGAAGAATCGCTGCTGGAAAGTCTCGGTCGCCGTGAATAAGGCTGCGTAGACACCAAGGCTGGCCTGACCGGTTATCAGTAGCCAGATGCCCACTACTACCGCGGCGACATAGACCAGCGCATTCACCGTATCAGCGGCAAGTGTTGCCCGCGACTCATCGTTGGCCAGTTGCAGGCGCTCGCCCCGCAAGCGCCGCATCAGCTGGCCGGCCTGGTCCAGCAGCCGCGCGCCGAACCCGAACAAGCGTGTCTCGGCCGCAGCGGGACGGCCGATGAGCAGATTGGTGAAGACCTCCCAGCGTCGCATTGCGGGAGTCTGGCTGCGGGTGAGCAGATACCGCCGGCGGAGAAAGCGTTCGCGGATCCACAGGCCCGGCGCGGTCCCCACTAGCAGCAGCACTGGGAGTCCCCAGTGAAACTGACCCAAGTAGATCAGCAAGGAGAGCAGCGTGACCGCATGCGCGATACTGTGCCAGAAGAACGCCATCGTGCTGAAGAGACGTTGCTCGACGCCCGCTCTCGCCCGCTGCAGACGATCATAGTGCTCGGCCTGCTCCAGCCGTTCGAGCGGCATCGCCTGGGCCTGGCGATAGCAACGCGCTTCGATCTCGCCGCGCAACCTCTCTTGGTGGCGGTCAGCCACCACCCGCTCGAGCGTGAAGAGCGCCCCTCGCAGCACGGCCAGCGCCGCCAGTGCGCCGCCCCACCAGAGGCCGTGGGCCAGTGGCGCGGTCCCTTGCACCACCTGTTGCGCCGTCTCAACGAGCAGGCGCAGCACATGCACCTCCGCCACTGGGAAGAGGCCGGTGCCGATTTGGAGTAACCCGATCAGGATGGTCGCCGTTGGGCTGACCTCCCAGAGGAGTCGCAGGACCCGTGGTAGGTATCTCAGTTGCCCACGATTAAGCGCCCCGGTGACCTCAAGCTGCTGCGTCACCGCACCGCCTCCCCCGTGTCCCCATTGCCATACCAGTGGGCCTGCAGGCGGTACATCCGAGCGTATTCGCCATCACGGCCCAACAGCGTCTCGTGATCGCCGGCTTCGACTACGTGCCCCGCGCGCAGCACCACGATCCGGTCAGCGAGCCGGGCCGAGCCAAGGCGATGGGAAATAAACACTGCACAGCGGCCCGCAGCGGCTTGCCGAAACTGGCGGTACACTGCGACCTCGGCGCGGGGATCGAGGGCGGCCGTCGGCTCGTCCAAAACAACGATCTGGGCGTCCCGGAGATACGCCCGGGCCAGTGCCAGCCGCTGCCACTGACCGGCCGATAGCTCCGTGGCACTCTCAAACTCTTTCCCTAGGAGCGTGGCATAACCGGCCGGCAGATCGGGAATGAAGGCGGTGGCCCCACTCTGAGCGGCCGCCGTGACAATGCGGGGATGGACGGTCTGGGGCGTAGTGGTCACGTCGCCAAGCAGGGCGATGTCAGCGTAGCCGATGTTCTCACCCACGCTCGTGGGATATTGCATGAAATCCTGGAAGATGGCCGTAGCGTGCTGACGCCACGCCGCCGGATCGAGGTCCTGCAGATCCACTCCGTCCACCGTAATCTGCCCTTGGTCGGGGCGATAGAGGCCGAGGAGCAGGCGGACCAGCGTGGTCTTCCCGGAGCCGTTCTCGCCGACCACGGCCACTCGTTCCTCGGGGCCCAGGTCGAGTGTGATGTCGGCGAGGGCCGGGTGGTCGCTCCCGGGATAGGTGAAGCTGACCCCTTGAAACCGCACACCCTGGCGCAGCGGTCGCGGGACGGGGACGCCTGGCACGCTGGGACGTGGCTCCACCGGCAGTGCTAAGAAGGCCCGCAGCTGCTCCACGCGAGACCAGCGCTCGACGAGATCTCCCGTGCTCCAGCCGAGGGTGCGGACGTGTTCACCAAAGCGATTCAGTCCATAGAGTAGCGCGACGAGCGACCCAATGGTCACCGCCCCTTGCAGTGCTAGGAGCAGCAGCGTGAGGACGGCCAGCCAGCTCACCACTTCCTGCAGCGCTAGGGACACGAGCCCCTGCCAGGCCATCCGCCAACGCGCGGCTGTGATGTCGCTCAGGAACCGCTCAAACGCCTGTCGCCAGCGACCGAGGAGCGGCTGCGCCAGCCCAAACAGCCGCAGTTCTGGCGCAGCGTCCCGGCTGGAGAGTTGCGTGCCCCAATAGCCGAGAGCACGACGTAGCGGCGAGGCGCGATAATTCACCTCGACAAACCGTCCGGCCAGCCGAGCCTGCACGACCGTCGCCCCCAGGGCTGTCGCCACGAGTACGATCGCAAGCGCGATATGTGCGTGAGCGAACAGGAGCAACAGGCCGGCCAACCCAATCCCGGCCGAGACCCAGCGCGTCCCGGTGGTCAGCAGATTGCTGAAGCCGGAAGCAGCGGCCCGCTGTCCGGTTTCGAGCTTCTGGTAGTACTCGGATTGCTCGAAATACGCGAGCGGCACCGCGATGGCGTGCGCGGCGAGTTGGTGCCGCAGTACTGGCTCGACGCGTTCGCGGATGAGCGTGGACAGGTAGCTGCCCGCAGCGTCCTCGACGCTGCGGAACAGGAGCGCACCGAGCATCACGAGCAGCCAGGGGGTGATGGCGGCCCATGGATCGGCGGGAGTGGTGCCGAGCGCATCCACGAGACCGGTCAAGGCGCCGACGAGCAGCGGTGTGGTGACCCCGGCGATGAGCGCCAACACGAGGAGGCCGCCGCTCGGCAGACGCGCATGGTTCCACAGCAGGCCACTCACGTAGGCCATGGCGCCCCCGGTCCGCCGGGCTTGTGCCGTCAGCTCGCGCCAGCGCTGTGCGCGCGAGCGGTGCTGTTCCCTCACGTCCTTCCCTCGCGGAAGCCACTTCCCTGCTGCCCCTCGGCTCGACAACGTCCAATCGTCGCATATCCCCGCTCACCACTGCCAAACGTTGACAAAACCGCACAGGAACCGTAGGCTCGACACGAGTAGGTGGGCGGCGGCGGCGATTTCGGCTGGACCGTAGGATCAGCGATGGCACAAGTGTCGGATACGAGCCGGGTCAAGCCGCCAGCATCCCCCTTACGCACCAGACCTACCAATGCCTTCGGGGTAACGTTACGGGAGTTGCGCGAGCAGACCGACCTCAGTCAGAGCGCGCTCGGCCGCCGCGCTCAGGTTCACGCCAGCATTGTCAGCCGCCTGGAAAGCGGTGACCGCACGCCGAGCAGCCCGGGGCTGGTGGAAGCGCTCGCCCGCGGCCTCCGGCTCTCTCCCGACGATACCGACCGGCTACTCGCCGCTGGCGGATTTGTGCCCTCCGTTATCACGCGCCTCGGCCCCGGCGATCCCACACTGCTGCTCGTGGCGCAGGTGCTCACCGATAGCCGTGTGTCGGACGATGAGCGGCAGCGCCTGCGCGATGTGGTCGAGGCCGCCGCACGCTGGTGCCGCGCCGCCAGCCGCTAACCCTGTGCCCCGTCACTCGCCCCCCGGCAGCCCGGTGATACGGATACCGGCCCCCGGCACCTTGTACCGCACATTGATCCCGATCAGCAGCGCGGTCAGCGGCTCCAGCAGCCGCGCCCGCCGCAGCGGCCCCACGTCCACCGGCCGCAGCCGCGGGATCGCCTCCACCAATTCCTGCACGACCGCCCGCGCTGCCCGGTCGTTCCCGCACAGCAGCACGTCGCCCTCCAAAGCGTGATCGAGGTCGCGCAAATGGGCCGCGCTGATGTGATGAAACGCAGCACAAACCCGGACGTGCTGCGGCGTCAGTTGGGCCGCCTGCTCGGCCGCCGAGCCGGCCGGTAGCCCCAGCATGTCGGTCGGCCGACCACCGACCGCCACCGCCAGCGGCACGGTCACGTCCACCAGCACGCTGCCCTCTCGCCACGCCGCCCGTAGCCCCTGCAACGTCCTCGCGTGCGCTGCGAACGGCACGCAGAGCGCAACCGTACTCGCCGCAGCCACGGCCTCGGCATTGGTGGCGCCCTCGACCTGCACCGAGTCGCCAAGCGTTTCGCGGATGCCGGCCGCCGCCACCGCGGCCCGCTCGGCATTGCGCGAGCCGAGCACAATCCGGTAGCCCGCCCGCGCCCACCGCAAGGCCAGGCCGTGCCCCATCGGGCCGGTCCCGCCGACAATGGCAATCGTCTGCCGCTCAGTCTGCGCTTCAGTCATCGTGCTGCTCTACCTATGACCTTTGCGAAAAGGGGAGCGATGACGGCGCCGGCCCACCGCTGCCGGCCAGAGAACATGCGCTGCCTACGACCGATAGCTCCTACCCTCGTCCCTCAGACGCTACTGGGCGGCGGTTGATCCTCTTCCCCGTCCGGGTCGCCCTCCTCCCGACGCCGGCGCAGGAAGTCCTCCAGTTCCTCCACCAGCTCCTCCGGGTCTACGGCCAGCGGACCGCTCGATTCCGCCTCCGGTTCGCCCGGCTCGGTCTGGCCCGGCGCCAAGGGCGCCTTCGATTCGTCGTACTGGTCTTCGAGCTGCTGCACGTAGGCTGCTAGCTCCGGCCGCTCGGCGACGGCCTCGTCCGCTTGCTCCAGGAGCTGCCGCCCGGCCTGACGTAGCTGGTCCAGGTCAAACGACCAGCCGACCAGCCGCGCCGCCTGCTCCAGCAGCGCCGCGCTCACGGCCGGATTCGGCACCTGGAGATAGTGCGGCACGCTGCCGAACAGGCTCGCGCTCGGTACCTGGTGAACCCGCAGCGACTCGATCACCGCCGAGTGAACGCTGGATGGCCCCTCGTACTGCGAGAACGGAATGCCCAGTTGGTTCAGCGCCACGCGCAGCTCCGGCGCCGTCGCCCACCCGGTCAGGACGGTGCTGCGCGTGTGCGGCACGTCCGCCGGCACGCTCGCCATCAGAATCGCCGCTTCCATTCCCCACTCCACGCACGCTTCCGCCAGTTCCGCCGCGAACGCCCGCCACCGCAGCTGTGGTTCCGGGATCAAGTAGAAGATCAGATCGTGCGTCGTCTCGTCCGCCTCCGGGTGGTGGGCGTACCAGAACTCGCCGTGCGGCCACTCCAGTACCCGATCCTGGGACCCGGTCAGTCGGGAGATGGGCCGTAGCTCGCTGTAGTCGTAGTAGTCGTCCGAATCTTGGACCGCCAGCGGTTCGGCGTCGAACGCAGCGACCAGATGGCGAATGGCCAGCGAAGCGGCCAGCCCGGCGTCGGGCAAGCCCTCGAACGCCCCGATCAGGATGGGGCGCCGCAGGGTGGGCTGTGTGGTATGCGTCAGCGGCATGAGTCTTCCTCAATTCGTGTCACGGTTTGTCGCAGCGCGGCGGGGGTGTTGCGTTCATACTAACCGATGAGCCGTGGTCGGCCGGCGCGGTAGAATCCGGCCACGGTCCCGAGCACCATGCGTTGTCGCCACCTCAGCCTGACGAATTTTCGCACCTACGGTCGGCTTGAGCTGGACCTGCCACCTGGGGTATCCGTGCTCTGCGGGAACAATGCCCAGGGCAAGTCCAACCTGCTCGAAGCTCTCTATATGCTCGCCACGATCAAATCGTTCCGGACCACCAGCGAGCGCGAGTTGGTTTCGTGGCACGCCGGCGCCGACGAGCGCTTTGCCCGCGTCAGCGCCGAGATCGAGCGCCGAGGGAGCACGTCGCGGCTCGATATTATCCTGGTCGAGCCGGCAAGTGGCAATGCGGCCAACGCAGCGGCCGGTGCCCGTACCCGCGCCATCCAGAAGCGCGTCCGCCTCAACCAGCAACCCCGGCGGGCACTGGACGCGCTCGGTCAGTTCAATTGCGTCCTCTTTACGCCCGCGGATGTCGAGCTAATCACCGGCTCACCGGCCCAGCGGCGCCGCTACCTCGACATCATGCTCTGTCAGGTTGATCCCCACTACGCGCGCGTCCTCAGCCGGTACCAGCGCGTCCTGACCCAGCGCAACGCCCTCTTGCGCCAGCTCCGTGACCGCCGGTTGCCGCCCGACCAGCTCGGGTATTGGACCGAGCAGGTGGTTGCCTTGGGCAGCGAGTTGATCGTCGGCCGCGGCCAGGCCGTCACCACCATCAACTCGTCCCTGGCCGCCATCCACCCGCGGCTGGTGGATGACCGCTCCTCCCTCGGCATCGTCTACCGCAGCAGCGTCACCGAGCTACCGTCCACGTTGGCGGAAGAGTCGGGTGTGGTCGCGCGCACGGATGACGTGCGGTCCGCCGTTGCCGTGCAGTTCGCCGCCCAGCTTGACGCCCAGCAGGAACGCGAGCGGCGCCAGGGCATGACCGTCGTCGGCCCCCACCGCGACGATCTAGCCTTCACCGTTGACGGCGTGGACCTCAATCGTTTCGGCTCCCGCGGCCAGCAGCGCACCGCGGCCCTCGCCGTCAAGCTGGCCGAGGCCACTGTAATGGAGCAGCGCACCGGCGAACGACCGGTCCTCCTCCTCGACGACGTGCTCTCCGAGCTGGACCCGCAGCGCCGCCTGCTGCTGCAGGAGATACTCACCAGTGAAGGACTGCCCGCACCATCCGCACCATCTGACGGGAGTCGCAGCGATACTGACCGCGGCGGGCAGGTGCTCCTCACCACGACCGAGCTACGCCCCTTCACCGCCGCCTTCCTCGCCGCAGCGACGGTCTTCGAAGTCGCCAACGGCGCGCTAACGCTCCGGCCCCCATCCTAGCCCTCCCCCGTCGCGACGGGGGAGGGAACGCACCCGTCCCTCTGCCGCAGCGGCGGGGGGACCATAGGGGGCGAATTCTCACCCCCTACGGCATGTGGAAGACGACCATCTTCGTTTCGGTCATCTCTTCCACCGCGTACTTCGGCCCTTCCTTGCCCATCCCGCTGTCCTTCAGACCACCGTAGGGCATCAGGTCGGCCCGCCATTGCGTACCCCAGTTGAGATGGATGTTGCCGGCCTCGGCCTCCAGCGCGAACTTCATCGCCCAATCCAGGTTCTCGGTGAAGATCGCTGTGCTCAGGCCGTAGTTCGTGCTGTTCGCCTGGGCAATCGCCTCGTCAATGTCGCCCACCGGCGTCACCCCGACGGCCGGCCCGAATACCTCGTCGCACGAAATGCGCATCTCCGGCTTCACGTCGGCCAACAGCGTTGGCGCCATCAGCGTACCGTTCCGCTGCCCGCCGGCCACCAGGCGCGCCCCGCCGTCCACCGCTTCCTGCACCCATTCCTCCACACGGACGGCATCGCTTTCGCGGATCATCGGCCCCATCCGCACGCCTTCCTGGCGCGGATCGCCGGTCGTGATCCCCTTCACGCTCTCCGTAAAAGCGTCGAGAAAGTCGCTGTAAATCTCGCGGTTGGCGTAGACCCGCTGCGTGGAAATACAGACCTGCCCCGCGTGCGCGTAGCCCGTGGAGGCCAGCGCCGTCGTGACCTTGTTCATGTCCGCGTCGGGCATGATGATGACCGGCGAGTTGGACCCCAGTTCCATCGTCACCTTCTTCAGCCCGGCCGTGCGGCAGATGTGCTCCCCCACGTCGCGGCTGCCGGTGAAGGTGATCTTGCGGACGCGCGGATCGCTGACCAAGGCATCCCCGATCTCGGCCCCGGAGCCGGTTAAGCATTGAAGTGCTTCCGGCGGACACCCGGCTTCCAGCATCACCTCGACTACGCGCAAGCCCGAGAGCGGCGTATCGGTGGCCGGCTTCAGCACGACGGCATTCCCAGCGGCAATGCCGGGGCCGACCTTGTGACAGACCAGGTGCAGCGGGAAGTTGAAGGGCGAGATCGCTGCCACCACCCCGCACGGCACGCGGATGGTGAAGCCGAACTTGCCCGTGACCCCCGGCGCCCCGTCGAGCGGAATGACCTCGCCGCCCAGCCGCTTGGCCTCCTCTGCCGACAGGTAGATGATCTCGGCGGCCCGCTCCACCTCGATCATCGCTTCCGCCTTGACCTTGCCGCCCTCCAGCGTGATCGTCTCGGCAAAACTCTCGGCCCGCTCGCTAATCAGGCCCGCGGCCTTGTGCAAAATCTTGTACCGCTCGTAGCCGGTAAGCCCTCGCATGATCTCTGCGCCGCGCACCGCTGTCGCCAGGGCGCGGTCAATGTCGCTCGCCTCCGCTCTCGGAACCGTGTCTACGACAGTGCCATCGTAGGGATTGAGCACGTCAATGCGTTCGTCTTTGTCTACCCAGGAACTGCCGATGTGCATCTTCATGCGCGTCACTCCTTTACTTGCCCGCGCCGCTCGCTTGCCGGAGATACTGCCGGATGTTGCCCGCTCCTGCAACCCGGTATGAACGTCGAGTGCCCTGTGCCCCATCCGTCATTCCCACGTACATGGGAATCCACGTCTCCCCGCCCCAGCGGGGGGACCATAGGGGGGCCAGCCCGCTACACTGTCACCCATACGCACCGGACACCGCTTCACGAAGGCGACCTACCGACGATGCCCATCCGTCAGTCCAACAGACGGGATCAATGGTCCCGGGCTAACGTCAAGGAAATCTTGCCCGAGCTTCCGTCGCCGCTCTTCATGTCCCAGCTTGAAGCCTCCAGCGGGCCGCAGATGCTCGCGGCGTTCGAGATCGGCGGCTACCGCTTCCCCGACGGCGCCATGCTCTTCCGCGCCGCCGCGGGGCGTCCCTACTTCAATGCTGGCCTGCTACGGAGCATGTTGGCCGATCTTGGCGTGCCGCCGGAGCTGAACGACCAGGCTATCGGACGCGGCCTGGAGCTGGACCGGCCAGCCCTGCAATGGAATTGGCCCCGTGTCGCGCGGCGCTTGCCCGTCGTACTCAGCAGCCTCGTCCGCCAGCTCCGGGCGGTGCCGGCGACCGAGCACTGGTTCGGTCGCGTCGAAGGCACCCTCGCCGAGCTGTCCTTGGCCACGGACCGCGTCCTGCGCCACGCTACGGATGCCGAGTTGCTCTCGGATTTCGAGCGCATTGCGCCGGAGCTAGGACGCTTCTTCTACCACACCGTCTACCTAACCGCCGCGGCCACCACGCACTTTCACGAGCTGGCCCGCGTCTTGCACGGTCGTCTCGCTGCACCCGCGGCGGCGATCAACCAAGCGGTCGCTGGCGAGGGCAATGTCAGCGCCGACCTGCCGCTGACACTGATGCGCGTGGCGGCCATCGCGCGCGCAGAGCCACCAGCGCAGCGCGCCCTCGCAGCCGCCAGTGACCCGGCGGCCGACTTCCGGGAGACGCTCCGCGGCACGCGCACACTCACCCACTTCGAGCGTATCCTCGACTGGTTCGGTGATCGTGGGCTATTCGAGTCCGACAGCGCCAGCCCTCGCTATCGGGAGTCCCCGGGCTACCTGCTCAGTGTTATCGCGCGGTACGTCCGCGCCCCGATGGCTCCCGACGCCGACGGTGCGGTTGCCCGCCAGCGGCGGCAGGCGCAGCAGGTGCAAGCGACCATCAAGCAAGCCGTGGGCCGTCGCTGGCCATACGTGAGTTGGCGCCTCGGGGCCTTGCGCCAAGTCCTCGTCCTGCGCGAGGCCAACCGCTTTCGGGTCGTGCGGATCGCCGCCCAAGTGCGCCGGCGCGAGCTGGAACTGGGGCGGCGGATGGTGGAGCGCGGCTGGCTCGACCACTCGGACGACTACTTCTGGCTCACCACTGCGGAGATTCGGCGTGTGGTGGCGCCGGGCACTGCCCCACCGCTACGGGCACAGGCCGGCGGCGTGCGTGCGGGCCTGCTGCCGCACCGCAGTGGGGTCGCCGCACCGGGAGAGACGGCCCGCGAGCCAGGCCATTTGCGGGCCGTCATCGCCGCGCGCCGTGCCCGCTACGCCCGCTACTGTGCCATCACCGTGCCCGACGAATGCACCGACCTCGACGCGCTCGAACGGTTTGCCCGCGGCCGGGATCCCGCCCCGCCGGGCGCCGCCCGCCGTCCTCCGCCGACCCTCACCGGCTTTGGCGCAGTCAGCCCCAGCCCGCCGGCAGCCGCGCCGGCCCCACCATCCGCGCCGGACCGTATCCCGCCCCCTCCGGAGCCGCTGACCTTGCGCGGGCTGGGCGTCAGCGCCGGCCGAGCGCAGGGCACGGCGCGAGTAATCCGCCAACCGGAGGAGTTCGGGCGCTTGCAGCCGGGCGACATCCTCGTCTGCCCTGCCACCGACCCGGCCTGGTCGCCGCTTTTCCCCTTGGTCCGTGGTCTGGTCGTCGAGATCGGCGGTCAGCTCTCGCACGGCTCCATCGTCGCCCGCGAGTACAGCATCCCGGCCGTGGTGAATGTCCCCCAAGCAACCGACCGCATCCCCGACGGGGCCACTATCGAGCTGGACGCCACCGCTGGCACCGTTCGCCTCATAGCCACCGGCCAAAGCCGAGACGGTGGCGCCGTCCCGTCACCTACCATCCTGGCTGTGATAGATACGGGTTAAGCCGTAGGGGCGTCCCTTGTGGGCGCCCTGGCTGCTCTCCCGTCATTGCGGCTTGCGCCGCAATCCATCCTGAAAATCCTGATGCAGACAAAAACTCACCCTTGTCAGGGTGAGTCGCGCCCCCCACCATCAGAGCAGATCCGCCAAGCTAGCGGCAATGAGCCCCATTGCGACGGCGAATGTAACGATGGCGGCTCGCAGGAGTTGCTCACCGACGCCGCTGATGATGCCGCCGCCGAGCGCCATGCTGGCCTGCGTCAATCCGGCGGACGTCGTGACGTCCGGCGGTGGCCATGCTGGCGCCAGCGTCTCGATCAATCCATCGAGCGAGAGGGTCAGCATCAGTCCCACCACGCCCACTACCACCGCGGCCGGGAGCAGCGCCAGGCCAAGCCCGCGCAGCCGGGAGCCCCATCCGCTGCCCAAGGTCAGGATCAGCAGGGCGGTCAGGAAGACGGCTGCGGCCAGCAGCCACGTGAGAATGGGCAGTCGCCGCATGGCCGCGCGGACCCGCTCGACCTCCCGCAGCGTATCCGGGGCGTCAACCCAAAGTGAGGTGAGCGAGAAGGTTTCCTCCGGGACGGCGCGACTGATGAAGAGCCGTAGGAGCGCCTGTGCCTGGGGTGTGAGCGCGTCACGTCGCGCCAACTCGGCCTCGATAGGCTCGCTCACCTGTCCGAGGTCCGTCAGATCGAGCACCGGCGCCGGCGCGTCCGCTACCTCCAGCCAGTGGTACAGATCGGTAACGAAGCCCTCGATCTTGTCGGACAGATAGATGGTGACGGGGTACCGCCCGGCTTCCAGCATGGCCACCACGGGCGGCTCTACCGCCTCGGAAGCACCCAGCCCCTCGCTCCGCAGCACGGTGTCCACCATCTCGTCGTAGAGCCGGTCGTACAACTGTACGGCGGTCAGCTGCCCCGTGATGAACTCCGGCGCGAGCACCGTCGTGCGTATGGCGTACACGCCGGCCAGGGCAAACACCAGGACGGTTAGCGGCAGCGTCAGCAGCCCACGCAGGAAGATGCGGAGTATCACAACCGATGTACCCCTTGCAGTGACTTCGCCTAATTGTCCCGGCGCAGCAGCAGCGAGCCGTAGCGGTCCGCCTCGGCGGCCCATCCGGCGGGAAGCACGGTCGTTGCATCCGCTTGGACGATCAAGGCCGGCCCGACCAGGTGCGTGCCCGACCTACACTGCTCCCGCTCGAAGATGGGCGCCGTCACCGCTTGAGCGTCGTCCCAGAGCACAGTCTGCCCGGCTGGTGCCGGCGCACCGCCCGGCTGATCGCACGGCGCCTCCGGCAAGGCCACGCCCGGTTGGAGGTGGCGGGCGCGCAGTCGGATTGTGACGATTTCGACAGCTCGGTCCGCTTGGTCATACCCGTACCGGCGGTGGTGTAAGCGGTCGAACGACCGCACGGCCGCCTGGAGTGCTGCCCCGGGCTTGTTCCCCGCTTGACTGGTCGGTGCCCCGCCCGCCCGGACTCGTCGTGTGCGGCCAGTCGTCACCAATAGCTCGTGCGACTGGCCTTGATAGCGGCAGTCCAATGACCACCGCAGTTCCAGGCGCACTGGCCCCAAGGCTGCCCGTAGCTCGCTGCTCGCCTGGCGCTCCAGGTCCGCGTAAGCGTCGGCCAGGGCCATAGCGACTGCCGCCGGCGCTGCCGCACCGCGCTCGACGGTGAGCATCACGGTGCGCGAATACGACCGCTCCACCTCGGCCAACGCGGTCCCCACTGCCGACAGGACGCCGGGGTAGCGCGGCACGATCACCTCCTGGATGTCCAACGCCTCGGCCAGCGCCGCTGCGTGCAAGGGGCCGGCGCCACCAAAGGCGACCAGCGCGCACCGGCGCGGGTCGTAGCCGCGCTCGATGGAGATGACGCGCAGGGCGCGGGCCATATGCGCGTTGACCACCCGGATAATCGCGTTGGCCAGCGTGACGGCCTCCGCGTTGGCGGCCCGCTCCGACCGGGGCGTGTCGTCACCCAGCGACAGCACGGCGGCCCGCGCCGCCGCCCGGTCCAGCCGCACCTCACCCCCCAAGCGCCAGTCCGGGTGCAGCCGGCCTAGGACCAGGTTGGCGTCAGTCACCGTCGGCGCCGTCCCGCCGCGGCCATAGCAGGCCGGGCCGGGACTGGCACCGGCGCTCGCCGGGCCGACGTGCAGCCCCCCGGCAACGTCGCGTCGCGCGATGGAGCCGCCACCGGCCCCGACGGTGTGGATGGCGAGCATCGGCAGGTTGAGCACGACGCCACCGATCTCGTGCTGCGTCTCCAAGACCGGTGCGCCGGGACAGAACGCCACGTCGGTCGAAGTGCCGCCCATATCGAGCGTCAGGATGTTCCGCCGGCCCCCCGCCCGTGCTACGGCGAGCGCGCCGACAATCCCGCCGGCCGGCCCGCTGAGGACCGCTTGTACCGGCCGGACGGCCAGCCGGTCGGGAGGCACCGTCGTGCCGTCGGATTGCATCACCCACAAGCGCGAGCCAAGCACCGCCGTCAGCTGCTCCAGGTAGGCCGTCACCACCGGGCGTAGGTAGGCGTTCGCTACCGTCGTGCTGGTACGCTCAAACTCGCGGAACTCCGGCAAGATGTCGGAGGAGAGCGACACGTCTATCCCGGCCCGCTGCAAGGCTGTGCCGATGGCCTGCTCGTGGGCCGGGTTCGCAAAGGAGAAGAGCAGACAGACCGCCGCCGCCGTGGCCCCGGACGCGACCACACGCGCCACGACCGCCGCAACCTGCTCGTCGGAGAGCGCCCGCCGCGGCCGGCCGTGCCGATCCATGCGCTCGTCCACCTCAAAGCGCAGCGCCCGCGGCACGAGCGCCGGCGGCCGGGTGGGACGCAGGTCATACAGTTGCGGCCGGGCCTGCCGGCCGATCTCCAGCACGTCGGCAAAGCCCCGCGTCGTGATGAGCGCTACCCGTGCCCCGCGCCGCTCTAGCAGGGCATTCGTAGCGACCGTCGAGCCGTGCGCGATGGGTACGTCAGGGCCGACGCCGAGGTCCTCAAGGCCGTTCAGTACTGCCTCTGCCGGATCGTGCGGCGTGGACAGCCGCTTTCGGACGATGAGCCGTCCCGGTTCCAGCACCACGAAGTCGGTGAATGTGCCACCCACGTCCACGCCGACCCGCGCCGCCGGCCCGTAGCTCGTGGCTCGTGGCTCGTCGTTCCTAGCCACCGCTCGCCGGCTCCTCGCCGCTGGCCGGGGGCGTGCCCCACCCGCCGCCGCCTGGTGTCTCGACCACCAACAGGTCGCCCGCCTCCAGGTGACGCTCGCACTTGCCGGGCAGCCGCTCCATACCGCCGTCGGCGCGGCGCACGGCGTTCACCCCCGGTTCGCCCGGCGCGCCGCCTGCCAGCCCCGGTGCGCCGCGCTCGCGCCGCTCGGACAGCAGCGTGATCGTGGCCGGCACGTCCAGCGCGACTTCCCGCACCAGGCCAGCGCCCCCGCGGTGACGACCGGCCCCTCCGGACCCCTCCCGTAGCCGGTACGCCTGCACCCGCAGCGGATAGGCGTACTCCAAGGCCTCGGCCGGCGTGTTCAGGGTGTTCGTCATGTGCGCCTGCGCTCCGGAGAGGCCGGGGCCTTGCGGTGCGCCGCCATGCCCACCCCCGATAGTCTCGTAGTAGGTGAAGGACCGCTGTCGTTCAGGATCGTAGCCGCCGATGATCGCGTTGTTCATGGTCCCATAGCTCGACGCCGGGATCACCTCCGGCAGCGCCGGTGCCAGCGCCGCCAGCACCACGTCCACGATCCGCTGCGCCGTCTCGACGTTGCCGGCGGAGACCGCGTGCGGCCAGCGCGCGCTGACCACCGACCCCTCGGGAGTAATGACGGTGACTGGGCGCATGGTACCGGCATTCAGCGGCAGTGGCGCCGCCGCAGCCGCATCATCGGCACCCACCAGACACCGCACGACATAGGAGACCGCCGAGACCGTCACGGCGCGCACCGCGTTGACCGAGCCGATCACCTCGTCGGCGCTCCCGGTGAAGTCCACCCGTAGCTCGCCATCGCGGGCGACGATTGTCACCCGAATGGGCACCGGCTCATTGCCAAATCCGTCGTCGTCGAGCACGTCCTCGGCGCTGTAGGTCCCGGCCGGGATGCGCCGCAGCGTAGCCCGACACAACTGCTCGCCGTAGTCCAGCAGCGCGTCCTGGCGCTGTCCGAGCGCCTCCGGCCCGACGGCCTCCGCGAGCGCGACGTAGCGGCGCTCGCCGACCCGGTGAGCCGCCCGCTGGGCGAACAGGTCGCCGCGGCGTTCGTCGGGTGTCCGCACGTTGCGGAGGATCAGCGCCAGGATGTCCTCCTGGACCCGCCCGGCGCGCACCCACTTGATCGGCGGAATAATCAGCCCTTCCTGGAACAGCTCTCGCGCCAGCGGCATTGAGCCAGGACTCATGCCGCCGATGTCGGCTTGGTGCGCCCGGCTGGCCACAAAGCCGATCAGCGTGCGACTCCGGCGTCCCCGGCTGGCTGCCGTGAACACGGGCGATACCATCGTCACGTCCGGCAGGTGGGTGCCACCCAGATACGGGTCATTGAGAATCACCACGTCGCCCGGCCGCCACCTATCGTCCGCGACGGCCTCGCGGGCCGCCTGCACGGCGAGCGGCATGGCGCCGAGGTGGACCGGAATATGCGCCGCTTGCGCCACCATCCGCCCGGCCCGGTCGAAGACCGCGCAGGAGAGGTCCTGGCGCTCCTTGATGTTCGGCGAGTAGGACGTCCGAATGAGCGCCGCGCCCATCTCCTCCGCAATTGCGGCCAGCTGATGGTGCGTGACGGTAATATCGAGCGTGTCGGTCGCTGTCATAGCCTCATACCCGCACGGTCAAGGCGCCTCAAAACGCCCCTTCCCTGCCAGGGAAGGGGCCAGGGGGGTAGGTCCAGCTTGATGACGCCGCACTAGGGAGACCCTTCGCCAAACTCCAGCTCGCCAAGCCGGATAAGGCTTTCCAGGTCGTCGCAGTCCTCCGGGGCCTCGCGGGCAACAAGCCTACGCACCGCCTCCCGCGCGTCTGCGTTTGCCAGCCCGAGCATCCGCGAAATGTCGGCGATATCCTGCGTCCGCCCGGCCTGTAGCTTGATAAGGACTAGGTACGGAAGCGGTAGTACCGGAAGGCCCTGCCCGTCGCGGTTGGCTTGGGCAGCACCGAGCGCAGTCGGCCACCAAGCGTCGGCTCCTTCGATAACATCTACGTCCTGCCCATCCGGGCTATGCCATGTCGAGCCGCCAATACGCAGCTCGCCACGGAATGCGTACCCGGCAGTCTGGAGCTTGGCGCGAGCCGCCGCCGCATCCGCCTTGGCGACCACGACGTCGAGGTCTCCAGTCGCTCGCTCCGGCATGTACTGTCGCGTCGCCACCGCGCCCACCACGGCCCAAGCCAGCGGCGCCAAAACCGCGTCGAGGTTGGGCCATTGCTGCCACGCCGTTCGCTCCCGCACGAAGGCCGCGCCGCTCCCGGTGCCCCGCTGCTGCCGGCGTTGCGCCATCGCAATCAAGACGCGCCGGGCAGTGGTCGGGCCGCCAACGTATGCCATGCGTAGCTCGTCCTCTGCAGGGAGTCTACACGAGCACCGGCCTCGGTTGCGGCTTCCGCCGCAATGACTGCTGGTAGATGGCGGCTGACGGCTAATAGCTCCTACGGCGCCAGATATCCCCGCTCGACCGCGTCGCGAATAAGCTGCCTCGCGTAGGTCCAGAGGTCCGGGGCGCCCGCTGCGATAACCTGGTTAACCTTGATGACTTGCTCGCTGCTGATGCCGTGATGGCGCCACATCTGGCCCTCGGTATGATAGTTCAGGAGCAGCGGCTGCAGGCGGTCGAGGGCGCCGGCAAATCGCGCCTCCGGCGTCTGCTTGGCCTCGAACTCCTCCCACAGGTCACGCAGCTCGGCCGCCTGCAGCTTGGGGAGCAAGCCAAAGATGCGTTCCGCTGCTTTCTGCTCGATCCGCGCCTGCTCCTGCCTAGCTTGCTCGTCGTAAATGTAGGTATCGCCCGCGTCAATCTCGACAATATCGTGGATCAGCGCCATCTTCACGACGCGCACCAGGTCTATGTCCTCGGCAGCATACTCGGCGAGCACGACCGCTAACATGGCGAGGTGCCACGAGTGCTCGGCGCTGTTCTCCATCCGGTCGGTGTGGATCAGCCGCGACTGCCGGAAGACGCTCTTGAGCCGGTCTAGCTCCAAGAGAAAGCGGAGCTGCCGCGTCAGCCGGTCGTCACTCATGGCAGTATGGGGCGGCAGCGAGCGCCCGCTGCGCTCCGGCGCCGAGTCCCAGCAGTATACAATCCGTAGCGATAGTCCCCCTACCCCCCTGCTGCGGCGGGGGAACAGCGTGTTCCCTCCCCTGTCGGGACGGGGGAGGGCTAGGGTGGGGGCTACGACTTCCCTCTCCACCAGTGAATGCACTGACCGATGCCCACCCTGACGACCACCGACACCATCGTCGCCACGGCGACGCCGGCCGCCGATGGCGCTATCGGCATCGTGCGCTTGAGCGGACCGCAAGCACTCCCGTTCCTCCGGCAAGTCTTCCGCTCGCAGCATTCTCCCGATGCCTCGCCGGCCTGGCGCTCCCATCAGCTCTATCACGGTTGGATCACCGATCCCGCCACCGGGCAGCCATTGGACGAGGTGTTGGCCGTCCACATGGCCGCGCCCCACACCTACACCCGTGAAGATATGGTCGAAGTGCAGGGCCACGGCGGGAGTGCAACCCTGCGCCTCATCGTGGCGCTCTTCACGCGGTTGGGAGCGCGACCGGCCGAGCGCGGCGAATTCACCCTGCGGGCCTTTCTAAACGGCCGGATAGACCTCGCACAGGCCGAGGCCGTAGCCAGCCTCGTGACCGCACGCACGCCAGTTGGGGTCCAGCAAGCGCTCGGACAGCTGGATGGCCGGCTGTCGGGCGAGATCGCGGCCGTGCGCGCCCTGCTCTTCGACCCGCTCGCCCGTATCGAGGCGGTGCTCGACTTTGCCGAGGAGGACGTGCCGCTGCCGCCCCGTGCGACGCTACGAGACGCCCTCGCCGCGGCCGCAGCCCGCCTCCAAACGATCCTCGCCGGCGCCGCGCACGGGCTGCTCGTCCACGAGGGAGCGCGGGCGGTGCTGGTGGGCCGCCCAAATGCCGGCAAGTCGAGCTTGCTCAATGCGCTGCTCGAAGCTGACCGCGCCATCGTCACGCCGATTCCCGGCACCACCCGCGATGTCTTGACCGAATCCCTTAACCTAGATGGCGTCCCCGTCACCCTCGTTGATACGGCCGGTATTGCCGAGCGGACGGACGATGCCGTAGAGCGGCTCGGGGTAGAGCGTAGCCGTGCGGAGATCGGCCGCGCCGACGTGGTGCTGCTGGTGCTCGACGGCGCTGCCGGCCCATCGTCGGAGGACGCGGCCATTGCCGCCGCCATCGGCAAGTGTCCCGGTGTAGTGGTGCTGAACAAAGCGGACTTGCCGCCGCGGTACCCACCCGCCGCCGCTCAGGACCTGATCGCTGCCGCGCCGGTCTGCACCGTCTCCGCGCTGACCGGCACCGGTATCGCCGCGCTGCGCTCTACCCTGACGCAGCTCGTCGTGCCGACCACCGGCGCCGCCGGCGACGATCTGCTGCTAGGGAACGTCCGCCACGTAGCGGCCCTGCGCCGCGCCGCCGACCACCTTGCCGCGGCGCAGGCGACGCTCGACTCGGCGTATCCGTTGGATATGGTCACGATTGACCTCCGCGGTGCCCTCGATGCCCTCGGTGAGGTCACGGGGCACACGGTCACGGAGGACCTGCTTGACAAGATATTCAGCACGTTTTGCATCGGCAAGTGAGGTCGCTCGTGCTGAGACTCCGAGCAGGTACTGGCATTGGTCCTATCAAGAAAACGATTTGACGAATCGGAGAGTGCAACGGTATGATTGCTGCGTCTGTATCCATGCGGGAGGAATCCATTGGCCCGGCGTAGGTCTGCTCGGAGGCGGTCGCGCTCACGAGCGCCGCGGGATGCCTTCGTCTCAGCGAGCAGCGGTCTCGGTGAAGAAGAGACCAATCTTGGCTCACTGCTCAAGCGCGTGCTCGCCGGCGAGCAGGATGATTCGTCGCGCAAAACCGCCGCCTCGTCCGAATCCGAGCAAGAGCCGCAGCATTGCGCCGACTGCTGGCACGCCGTCACATTTACCGACGAGCGCGGCAGCACGATGGCGCGCTGTGAGAAGAACTTGTGGGTGCGGCCCATCTATTCTTACGAGGAGCTTAACCGCGATCGCGTGCGCCGCTGGCACGCCGTCTGCCCGGAGTACGACGACAGCGACTAACCCCCATCGTCATTCCCAGGCACCTCCCGAAAGCCCTGCCCCCGTCCGCTCAGTCGTCCGTGGTGAACTGCCAGGGGCTTGGCTGCGCCTCGCTGTAGTGGATCGCGGCGTAGTACAAGCCGTGAACGTCTTTCTCCGCTGGCGTGACCTCCAGACCGGTATGGTCGGGATCGTTCATGCTCTGGTGGACGATCCGGTGGGCAATGAGTTGTACGTGGCCTCCTGCGTGCGGCAGCAGCTTGGCCATATCGTGCCGCCACCACCAGCCAGGGGACTTGCCGGCCGTAGCCGGCCCGTCCGGCGGTGCCGGTAGCCCGGCCTTGACGCTGTTGTAGACCTCCCGCCGGTTGGTGGCGGCGAAGCCGCGCTCCGGGTCAATGTCCCAGAGGTACAGGGGGTTGCGGGGGTTGTCATACGGTGAGGCCTGCCAATCTCCTCCAAGTAGACGCAGCACGCCGTCGGCACAGGTATACGCCGTCAGCGGCGCGTGGTTGTCCGGGGCAGCGTACTGCACCGCCGGCAGCGGGCCGAAGGGGTCGTCCGCGCGTATCCAGGCCACCTCGCCTCCCGTGCGCGCGCTGATGATCCATTCGCCTCGGTACCGGGCCAAGCTCGCCTCAGAAAGCTGATCTCCAACCAACGGGCCGGTTTCGACCCATTCGTAGACGCCGCGCTGCGGGCTGTAGCGGTACTTCAGGGCCGCCAGCCGTCCACCGAAGTGGTTGACATCGGCCCATTCGCTCGCATCATTGTTAAACCGCACTGCCTGCACCATGCTCTGATTCATCCAGGGCACGGCGGCACTACAGAACGCCGTGCCCGCCTCATACCCACGTTGGCGCAGTTGCTGGACCGGCTGAACGACCTCGATGTCGTCCTCGGCATCATTCAAACGAAACTGCACCCACTCGACGCCCAGCGTGCGCGCGGTGAACTCGGGGTGGTCTCGCGCCGAGCGCAGGAACCCGGTTGCCGGGTCAACAATCCGCATCGTGCGATACCACTTGACGACGAAGAGATTGGCGTGCGGTACCGGCTGCCCGCGGATCAGCGCCCCCTTGGGCACCCCGAAGCCCGCGACGTGGCTCTGCTGGCGGACATACGCGCTCCCGTCGTTGAAAGGGTCCCAATCGTTGATCGAGCGAACCAGTCGGCCCTCCCTGAGCACCGGGCCGTCAAAACCACCGTCACGGACTTGATAGATGATGCTGCGCGCATCATCCACGCCGCGATAGCCGCGCGTAGCGAACAACAGCACAAAACGCCGCGCACTGACCTGGATGCCGTTCGGATGTCCCGGGTACACGTCGTCGGTGCGGGTGTCGCCGGGCTGCGCGCATTCGTGAACCAGACTACCGCGGTGCTCGATGCGTTCGATCATGGCTGCTGCCCTAGCGTGCCGCCGTGCGATCAGGTCGCAAACTGCCAAACTCCAGGGTAAGACTCCGCGTACTGCACCGCGGCGTAGTAGATGCCGCCCATCTCCTTCTCCGCTGGCGTGATGACTGTTCCCGTGTGGCTGGGATCGTTGGTGTTGCCGCATCGTACCCGATAGACGATGATCTGCTCTTGCCCCCCGGCGTGCGGCAGGAGCTTGGCCATATCGCAGGTCGGGCGGCTCTCCACCGGAATGGGCAGCCCGGCGGCAACGATGTCGAATACCGTGCGCCGCTTCGACGCCGCAAAGCCGTTGTCGGGGTCAATGTCCCAAAGGTAGAGCGGATTGCGGTTGAGGCCATACGGTGAGATCGTGCTGTCCCCCGTGAGCACGCGGAGCTTGCCGTCGGCGTAGGTGTAGGCGGTCAGCGGCGACGAGTTCACTGGTGACGTGGGACGCGCCGCCGCCGGCACGTCGCCGAACGGGTCCGCGGTGCGAAACCAGCCTATCGAGCCGCCACCGTGCGGCCGGCCGCTGATGGCCCAGCTACCTCGATAGCGAGCGAGGCTCGCCTCGAAAAGCTGCTCCTCAATCAGCGGACCAATTTCCACCCATTCGTAGACGCCGCGCTGTGGGTTGTAGCGGTACTTCAAGGCAGCCAGCCGGCGGCCGTCGAAGTGATTCACGTCGGCCCACTCGCTGGCGTCCGCGTTGAACGGGATCGCCTGCACGAACGACTGATTCATCTGAAGAATCGGGTCCGCACCACGCCTGGCACCATCCGTGCCGCGTTGCCGGAGCGGTTGCGCCGGCTGGACGATCTCCACGTCGGCCTCGGCCTCGTTCAAGCGGAGTTGTACCCACTCGACTCCCTGGGTGCGCTCGCTCAGGTCGGGGTGCGTGCGCGAAGCCACCAGAAACCCCGTGGCCGGGTCAATGACGCGGGCGCAGACGCGCCACTTGACGACGAACAGATTAGCGTTGGGTGCCGGCCGCCCCTTGATCAATGCGCCGCGCGGCACACCGAACGCCACCGGATGCCCATGCTGTCGCACATACGCGCTGCCGTCGTCGAACGGGTCCCAGTCGTTGATGGACTTGGCCAGCAGCCCCTCCGCCAGCACCGGGCCATCGTAAGCGCCGTCGCGTAGCTGGTAGACGATACTCAGGTCGTCATCGCCGCCGCGATAGGTGCGTGTGGCGTACACGAGCAGGAAGCGCCGCGCGCTGACCTGGATGCCGTTCGGATGCGCGGGAAACACGTCATCAGCGCGAGTTTCACCGGGCAGGCTACATTCGTGGATCAGCTTCCCGCGATACTCGATCTGTTCGATCATTGCTTCACCTCAGGCCATGCGACCTCGCGTCGTTGCTAGGCGCCCCCTCTCCGCCAGGTGGAGAGGGAGCCGGGGGGTGAGGTCCGTCCAAGGGTGAGGCCCAGCGTCCCCCCTATTCCTCGCTGGAGTTCTTGCCCTTCTGCGACAAGCCGGCGCCAAATGCTAACCCCATCGCCGTGCCCATGGCGACGCCCATTCCCACCCAGAACCCCATGTTATCGGTCGCCGCGCCGAGCGCTGCGCCGAACGCGACTCCGATTCCGGCTCCCAGCGACAGCCCCAGGCCAACGTAGCTGCTCGTGTCGCGCTCAGGCTCGTTGTCGGTCGGCTGTCTTCCCATGCTCCCCTCCCGGAGCAAAACTCATCGCTGTGCCGGCGGCGGTTAAGGGGCCGCGCTGTGGGTGGTAGCGCCGGCCACAACTGTACACCGTACAGCGGTAGCACGGACGCCGGTGCAAAGCTGCTTCGCAATGTCGGTATCACCGGGGTGCGGCAGGGCGACGACCGCGAGATCGGCATACTTACCGACGGTGATGCTGCCCAACTCGCGCTCAAGACCGAGCGCCTGTGCGCCCTCGATAGTCAGCCAGCGCAAGATGCGGCGCGCCGCTGCACGCGGATCGAAGGCCGCGCCGGCTTGCCGCTGCCACAGGGCGTAGGCCGCCGCCGCCTCGGCAAACAGGTCCAGGCTTTCGTTGCTCGCCAGGCTGTCCGTCCCCAATCCGAGCCGCACGCCCTGCTCGACGAGCCTCTGGATCGGTGCCTCCCCAGTGCCCAGCATTGCGTTGCTCCGGGGACACAACGCGACGGCCACGCCTCGCGCCGCCAAGCGTGCGATCTCCTCCTCGTCAAGGTGGACCCCATGAGCGACGACCGCCGGCCGCCGGGACGACAGACCCTCGAACAGGCCACAGCGGTCGGCCAGCAGCGCCGGCCCGACGCCGCAGCCCCCCTTCTCGATGAGGTCGTGTCCGCCCTTCGTTGCCAAGCCCTCGGCAAGCGATCCCCGCCCGGAGTGCGAAAACTCTACCTCTTCGACGGTTTCGGCCAGGTGGATCGTGAGCGGGAGTTTGCGGGCCTGAGCCAGGTCGCCCAGTCGTTCGAGCGCCACTGTGGACAGCGTGTAGATGGTGTGCGGACCAAGACCCACGCGCAGTCGCCGCGCCCCGGCTGCCGGCCGCACGCTCCGGTCCAGTCTTGCTGTCAGTTCGGCCAACTGCTCATCCAAGCGCGCGCGCACGCGCATCCCCACCGCCTCGACATAACTGATCCCGGCGAGGTTGTGCGTCTGAGCGGCCGCCAGCCCCGGCCCGAACGTCACGATGTCACCGACGCAGGTTGTCCCGGCCGCGACCAGCCGTTCCGCTCCGGCGTTGGCCGATGCCGGCCAAAAGTCCGCTGGTGCCTGTTGACTGCGCCGAATGAGGGCCGGCATCCATTCCCGGAAGGGCTGCCGTTCCGGGAGCGGGCCGAAGTTCGTGTATTCCAGGTGCGTATGGAGATTGACGAGGCCGGGCAGCATGGCGGCGCCGTCGTAGTGCCGATGCACGGTGTTGGGAGGCGTCTCGATAGTCCGTCGCGGTCCTACCGCCCGGATCCGCTCCCCCACGACCAGCACCGCGCCGTCTCGGATCGGTGGCGCCGTGACGGGCAGCACCCAATCGGCCGTCAGCAAGAGCGGCGACCGGTCACGTAGGTCCACCCCACCACTGCCTCCCAAACTCAAAAGCTCTCCAGTATGCGGTAGCTGGTGTCGCGCTGTACCGGTGTCCAGCCGGCAGCACAGATGAGCCGCACCAGCTCATCGCGGGAAAATCGCGGTAGCCACTGCCCGGCCGCGCCTGTGCTGCCTGTGTCGGACGTCTGCGTGGTTAGCGTCGGCGGCTGAACGGTCCCGAGGTCGTCGGCCCCGAAGGACAGACTGAGCTGCGCTACCTCGGCCCCGACGTGCCCCCACGCGGCGCTGACGTGCGTCGTCGTGTCGAGGCAGAGGCGCAGCACGGCGAGCGTCCGGAGATAGTCGAACGGTGACACCGCACGGCCCCCGGCCCCCGGCGCCGCGGTAACGACACACGACCGGCGCGCCGCAGCCGCACCGCGCCGAGGCCGGCGACCGTCTTGCCAGTCGCGTACTTGCACCAACTGCGCGGCCCGTTCGGCAACCGTCTCGTGGGCACGCACGACGATGGTCGGGGCGGCAGCCAGCCCGAGGTCATACGCCGCGCCCACCACGTCGAGCCAACCCGTTTCGGACACGGCATGCTGCGCTTCTACCGCTGGCTGGCTATCGCTGTCTCGCACGACAAAACCCAGGCCGGCATCACGCAGTACGGAAAGGGCCTCTTCCATAGTGACGCCTTCTGCTGCCCACCCCGCAGCGTCCACGGCCAAGCCGTAGCGCAGCTGCGGGGTGTGCGCCTTGGCTGCCGCCACAGCGCGAGTCACGGCAGCGAGCGGCGCGGCGCGGAACATGACCTCGCTGCATCCGGCGGTCACCGCCGCGGCGAGTGTTTCGCCCAGGTCGGCCTCGCCTCCGGGGGAGGGCACGGCCAGGATATGTCCCAGGGCGAACGTGACCTGTTCCGTGGGCCGCCGCGCCCGCCGCACCGCCGCGGCGGCCCGTCCCACCACCAGCAGCGCCTCACCGTCCGCCAGCAGTGCCGCCGTGGCCGCGGCGCTCAACCGCTCGCCGGCCACGGTGCGGTCCAGTAGTTCCTGGATGCTTGCCTGTTCTCCGGCGCTCATCATCCTGCCTCGTACCGGTCAGTAGGCTGCTCGGCCACCGCCGCGAACTCCAGCGCCGGCACCGCGTCGAGCGCCCCCAGCGCCTGCGCGTGCCGCGCATAGGCGTGCAATCCGTCACGATAGGCGCGGTCAAACGTAAACCGCAAGGTGTGGAAGTACGCCGCCAGCGCCGCCGCCGGGAAAGGCTCCCACTGCGCCGCGTCGGCGGCAATCGCCTCGACGTTGGTGAGGCTATAGGCTAACGACTGCTGGAAGGCACGGTAGACGACGTTGACGAGTGCCGGCGCTGCGGCGGCGAACGGCCGGCGCACCGCCCAGACTGCATAGACCATCGGATGTCCGGTCAGCGCTTTCCACTCCGTCCCCAGATCGTAGACGTGCAGGCCGGCCGGCGGTTGCATGTGTACCCGCAGCGCCGGGTCTCCGATCAGTAGGGCGGCGTCCGCTTCGTCCAACATCCGGCCCAGATCGGGAGGACAGTCAAAGTAGGCCGGATGGGCCGCGTAGCGGTTGGCGAGCAGGATTTGCGTGAGCACGTGCGACGTGGCGGAGGTGTTGGTCAACGCCACGGTCCGCCCGTCGAGCGCGGCGGCCGGCACTTTGCTGACCAGGACGATGCTCTTCACGGCGCCGTCCGAGCTGACCGTCAGGTCCGGCATGAGCAGCAACTCGTCGGCGTGCCGCAGGTACTCGATGGAGGAGATCGGCGAAACGTCGAGCTGCCCGCCGATGAGCAGGCGATTCAGCTCGGTCGGCGTGCCTTTATGCAGTTCGATGTCGAGCAGCGCGTCGTGCCGCACCAGCCCGTCGTACAGCGGCAGGCAGTTGAGGTACTGGATATGCCCGACCCGCGGCCGGTTCATAGCGCCCGCCTAGCCACGCCCAACGGCGCCTCGGCCTGGTGTCCGAACATGATGTGCGTGGGGAAGGAGCGTCGGAGCATCAATTATCGTAGATTTGCACGACGTTATAGACCGTATCGCGCTGCACCGGGATGCGGCCCGCCTGGCGGATGCGCCGTAGCAGGTCGTCCTGGGAGACTTCATGCGGTGTCTCGGCGCCGGCCATGTGGTAGATGCGCTCCTCCACGACGGTACCGTCGAGGTCGTCCACGCCGAAGTGGAGCGACATCTGCGCCAACGGCAGCCCCAGCATGATCCAATAGGCCTTCATGTGGTCGAAGTTGTCGAGCAGCAGTCGGCTGACCGTAAAGACCTTGAGGCTTTCATATGGTGTCGCCATCGGCAGGTGAGACATCAGATTGTGCTCGTTGTGGAACCGCAGCGGGATGAAGACCTGGAAGCCACCCGTCTCGTCCTGCAAGTCCCGCAGCCGCAACACGTGGTCAATCCGCTCCTCGGGCGTTTCGATGTGCCCATAGAGCATCGTGGAGTTGGTCCGCAGGCCCATACCGTGTGCAATGCGATGGATTTCCAGCCAATCCTCGGCGGTGGACTTATAGCCGCAGATGCGCCGGCGCACGCGCGGAGCGAATATCTCGGCGCCGCCGCCCGGCAACGAGCCGAGTCCCGCCTCGACGCACTGCCGCAGCACCTCCTCATAGGACAGGCCGGTGATCCGCGCAAACCACCAGATTTCGACGGCCGTAAACGCCTTCAGATGCACGTCTGGCAGCGCTGCTTGCAGCCGGCGCAGCGCCTCCAGGTAGTAATCGAAGTCCAACTCGGGGTGCAGCCCATTGACGATGTGTAGCTCGGTGATCCCCTTCGGTGCTGCCGAGACGGCCGTGCTCACGATCTCGTCGTGGGTCATCGTATAGCCGCCCTCCTTGCCAACGCTGCGTCGGAAGGAGCAGAAGTGGCAATATGCCTTGCAGATATTCGTCAGGTTGATGTGGCGGTTGATATTGAAGTAGACATGATCGCCCGACTTCCGGCGCTGGACAAAGCGGGCCAGCTGCCCCAGCCACGGGAGATCGTCACAGGCGTAGAGTGCCAGCCCGTCCTCGGCCGACAGCCGCTCGCCGGCATGTACCTTGCGTTCGATGTCTCCCAGCGTGGCTGCGCTAGGCTTAGGCAGCGACGTTTCCGGTGCTTGCAGCCCGACCAACCCGGTTGGATTGACTAACCCGGTCGCCCGCCGCGGCCCCGGGCCGCGGCGCCGCTTGGCCCGGCGCGGTGGAGCCGTGGTGGTGGGTGCCGTTGTTGCCATCGAGCGTCATCCTCCTGCGGCACGTTGCGGCCCGGCTCGCCTGCCCTGCTGGCGTCGGGCGAGGGGCGGTACACGCATCCGCACTCCGAGTATAGTAGACCATCTCCCTGCTGCACAGTGCCGGCCGCGCCTGGAATGGCACCGGGGGCACTAGTGATGTAGACTGGACAGCCATGAAGTGTCAAGCGGTGTTGGTCGTCTTCTTCTTGGCACTTTCCCTCGCCGCCTGTGACCTTGAGCTTGGCCCAATTGCGGAACCGACCGCGACCGCTCCCGTGGCCCCACCATCGCCGCCACCCACGCGGGCAGCGCCGGCACCTACGGCCACGCCACCACCGCCGCCAGCGGCCCCTACGGCTCCGCCGACGGCGGTGGTCACCGTTGTCTCCTCGTTTCCTACCTCGACGCGCGTATCCTCTAGCGCGGTAGCCACGGCCGTGGCTAGGGCCAAGGTAGCGGCCACCGGTACGGTGCTGGCTGGGGCTGGCGCGGCACCCGTGACCACGGCGGACGTCGTCTATGTGGGCAATACCGGTGGCATTGGCGTCTTTCTACGCAGGACACCCCAGGCTACGGATCGGCTGAAGGCGTACCCGGATAACACGCGCCTCGCCGTCATCGGCCCCGACGTAGGCGCCGAGGACCGCTCCTGGCGGCACGTGCGGGCCCCCGATGGGCTGGAGGGCTATGTGCCCGCCCAGTACACGTCGGAGCAGCCGGTTCCCACGGTCACGCCAGCGCCAACCCCACAGACTGCCGCAGCGACGCCTACCCCGATCCCGGCCGAACCGACGGCCGTGCCGGCGACGTACCGCGATGCCACGGTTACCAACGTTGTGAACGGTGAGTTGGTAGAGGTGTCGCTGCCGGGCGGGGCCGCGCGTGTGCGGCTGATCGGTATTGACGCGCCAGAGGTCGTTGGCCCCGGTGAGCCATTCCAGTGTTATGGCGCCGAGGCCACCAGCCGTGCCGGCGAGCTACTCGCCGGTCAGTCGGTGCGCTTGGAGCTGGACGCGAGCCAAGGGGAGCGCGATGCCGCCGGGAATCTGCTGGCCTATGTTTGGTTGCAGGACGGCAGTATGTACAACGCGCGGATGATCGCGGAAGGCTTCGCCCGCGAGCGTTCTGGCGCTGCGGCCTACCGCTGGCAGGGGCAGTTCCAGGCCGCCGAGCTGCAGGCGCGTAACCAGCAGTTGGGTCTCTGGCATCCCGGGGCCTGTGGTACCCCAACCCCGGTACCGGGGTGACCGGGCTACCGACAACAGACCGGACCCCGATACCAAGGTCGTAGCGTATTCCTCGCCCACCTCGGCTGCTCTACCGGCAGACTGCTAGAATCGTTGCTACCCGGCCGCCCATCAGCCATTCCATACGGCGGCGTCGGGATATGTCTGGTTCTATCTCGGCAATACCACTCGTGGAGGCGCGACTGGTCCGGTGACTGGCGCGGTCTTCAAAACCGTAGAACCGGCGCGAGCGCGTCGGTTGGTGGGTTCGACTCCCATGCGCCTCCGCCACCTGATGCACCGCACGCCAACCGGCTTCCCAGCGCAGGACAGAGATGACGTAGCATGAGTTGGCGTTCTGCCGCCCTGGGACTTGCCATCAGTGCCATTGCCATCTGGCTGACGCTACGCAGCATCAGCGTCAGCCCCGATAAGGTGTGGCAAGCGTTTCTGGCCGCGAATCTCTGGTTGTTCCTGCCGACGTTGTTGCTCCACCTGCTCAACATTGCCCTGCGCGCCTGGCGCTGGAAGCTGCTCTTCCTTCCCCAAGACCGGGTCCGTCTGCCCCAAGCCTATGCGGCCACGCACCTGAGCTATCTGTTCAACACGTTCTTGCCGGGCCGACTCGGTGAACTGGTCCGCGGCTTCCTGGTTGTAGAGAGTGAGGCAGTGAGTCCGGGGCGTTCCTTAGGGACGATTTTTGTCGAGAAGCTGCTGGATATTGCGATGCTCCTCGTGCTGCTCGCCGGCCTCCTCGGCCTCAGTGCCTGGCACGATTGGGCGCGCGCCACCGGCACGCCGCTGCCCGGCTGGGCTGCTGCCAACGCTATTGCGATCCCGACCTGGGCGCAGGCCGCCGGCGTTGGCGTGCTCGTCGCCTTTGGCTCCATTGCCCTGGCGTTCGTCGTCATGAGCTGGGCACGCCAGCAGGCTGTGGCCCTGATCCGCCGGTGGGTGGACCCCTTGCCCGTGCTCGGACGACTGCGTCCGTCGCACCTCGTGCAAACGGCGCTCGGCTCCGCCGATGGTCTGTCTCGACCGCGCCTCCTCGCGGCAGTGCTGCTGCTCTCGGTGGTGATGTGGGTGGGCGGCGGCCTCACACTGGCTGTCGCCGTGTATGCCTACCAACTGTCGGTACCGCTCAGTGCGGCGTTTCTCCTGCTGGTGGTCACGAATCTCAGTATGACCATCCCCTCCGCGCCGGGCTATATTGGGGTCTATCACAGCGCATCGGTGCTCACGCTGCTCCTTTTTCCGTCCGTCAGCGAGGATCAGGCGGCGAGTTACGCGGTAGCTATCCATGCGCTCTCGTTCGGCGGGGTGAGCCTGACCGGGCTCTTCTTCCTCTGGTTCGGACACTACCGCCTCGGTGAGTTGATTCGGCGCAGCCGGGCACGTATGCGTATGTCGTAGCTGGGTGTGGCACGATCCGCGATACAGCACAAAGTCAGGAACACCGGCGATGACTCGCAGTGCCCAGGCGCCCCTTCTCCGCCAGGGTGGCGCGGTCCAGCTACCACTGGAGCATCGGCCGACGGGCGCCTCCCGCCGCAGCCTTGTCGCCGTACTCGGTTTCCTGGTCGCCGCCGGTCTCGCGTTGGTCGGACAGCGTTGGCTATCGGAAGGCACGTACTGGGCCGATGGCGTTGCGCTGCTGGTGGCCGGAGGTGTGCTACTGCTAATCCTCTTGAGCCGGTCGGGGCCGCTCGCCGCATCGCTCCTCACGCCCGACGACAATAGGCAGGACGACTCCCGGTTCAAACCGGAGGCCGCCGCCGAGCGGTGGAGCGCCGGGCCGGGGCTGCGGCGCCTGCTGCTGGGAGTGACCGCGGTGTCGGCGGTGGTCGCTTTCGAGCAGGCCGGGGGCAACCTGTTTCGCCCGCTGGGCGTGGTGGCTTGGGTGCTGGCGGTCGGCAGCTTTGGCTTGGCCTTCGGCGAATTTCGCCGGTTCGACTCATGCGGCTTACGCTCACGCCTGCAGACAGTGCGCGACGCTTGGCGATCCGGTCCCCGCCTCCAGCTCTCTTGGGAGCTGGCCGCGTTCTTGGCGATCTGGCTGCTCGGCTGCTGCCTGCTCTTCTACCGGCTGCCCGCGGTGCCGGCGGAGATGATTAGCGACCACGCCGATAAGCTCCACGATGTCCGGAATATACTCGATGGACGGTACCCGGTCTACTTCGGGGAGTTTGGCGGCAGTGAGGCATCGTACTTCTATCTGTCTGCGATACTGGCTGCGGCTGGGCTGGGTCTCACGTTTATCACCCTGAAGATGGGTTCGGCCCTCATCGGCATCTTTGCGATCCCGGCGATCTATGCCCTCGCGCGGGTGTGGTTCGGCACCTCCGTGGCCCTCAGCGCGACGTTCCTGCTGGCCGTCTCGCGCTGGTACCTGATCGCCTCGCGGGGCGGCTTCCGCTATTCCTTTTCGCCGGTGATGACCGCGCTGACCGGGCTGTTTCTTCTGCGCGCGCTACGCTACCGCCGGCGTAACGACTTCTTACTCCTGGGCTTCGTGCTGGGCGTGGGAATGTACACCTATACCGCCTTCCGGATTATTCCCTCGCCGTCGTCGCCTGTCTGTGGATTGAGTTGATGCTGGATATTACTCGCCGCCCGGATGGCTGGGAGCGCGTCCGCGGAACCTTCATCAATGCGCTGCTCGCCGCCATGGTCACCCTGCTTGTCTTCCTGCCACTGGGCCGTTTTGCGTTGGACCATCCCGCTGACTTCTGGCGCCGCAGCGCGACACGGATAGCGAGTGCCGAGCGGCCTCTGCCGGGGCATCCCCTCACGATCTTTCTCGACAACGTCAAAAATGCCGGCTTGACGTTCAACTACCGCGGTGATATAGCCTGGGTCCAGAATGTGCCACATGCCCCCATGTTCGACTATGTGACCGGTGCCGGCTTCTTTCTGGGTGCCATCTACGCCCTCTATCGTCTTCTGGTGCATCGTGAGCGGTTCTACGGGTATCTGCTGATCCTCCTCTTTGTGGCCTTGCTTCCCTCGGCACTGTCGCTCGCCTTTCCCGCAGAGAACCCCAATACCCCACGCATCAGTATGGCGCTGCCCTTGGCCGTCTTGATCGCGGTACTCCCCGTCGGCTTGCTCGTGAGCGCTGCCCGCCGCCTACTGCCACCCGGTGCTGCCGCCGCTGCGCTCACGTTGGCCCTCCTGCCCTTGGGGGCACACGCCGGGCAGCTTAACTTCCAGCACTACTTCGTGGATTTCGCACGTTCCTATAAGGTCTCGTCGCAGAACAGCCTGGAAGTGGCACGGGCAATCAGCGGCTTTGCCGCCAGTGCCGGCGACACGCAAGACGCCTGGCTGAAAGTCTGGCCGCACTGGGTAGACACACGGCTCGTGGCAATTCAGATCGGTCAACCGCTCTGGCGCAATCACATAGACACTATTGCCACCGCGCGCGAGCACGATACGGCCCCAGGACCACGTCTCTACGTCCTAAGTATCAACGATCACGATTCCCAGGCGGCCCTCGCGCTCTGGTATCCCCACGCCGTCATACGCGACCATCTTTCGCCCGTGAGTGGCGAGGTGATCTTCCGCACCTATTTCATTCCACCGGTGCAGCAATGACATTGGGCGACAGTGTTGATGCACTCAAGGCCGCGGCGCCCCCAGTGGTGGCTGCTCATCTGCGCGAGCTGCCGGTCCACCGGGCCATGATCCGTGCGGTGGAGTGCCTGCTCATGCGGACCGTGGACCTGCCCCGGCCACTGCTCGACGTAGGCTGCGGCGACGGTCACTTTGGCGCGGTCGCGCTCGCGCCAGCGGGACCGGTCGACTCCGGGGTTGATCCTAACCTCGCCAGAGTGCGTGAGGCCGCCGCACGCGGCGTGTATCGGCTGCCGTTGGTAGCCAGCGCGACGCAATTGCCCTATGCCGACGCGGCGTTCGCGTCGGTCGTGAGCAATTGCGTGCTAGAGCACATTGAGCACCTCGACGAAGCGCTCGGCGAGATCGGCCGGGTGCTTCGACCGGGTGGTCGGCTGGCGATTACCGTACCGACCCAGCGGTTTGCCACGTCGCTATTCTGGCCGCGTGTCCTGCGGCGGCTCGGCAGCCCCGCTACTGCCGACGCTTACGGGCGCTGGTTCAACCGCATTTCCGTGCATCATCACACACTCACTCCCGAGTCGTGGACCGCGCGACTGGCGGAGCACGGCCTGGTTGTGGAGCAGTCGCGGGACTATCTCGGCCCCCGCGCGATGGGCTTCTTCGACCTCAGCCACTACTACGGTGCCCCTACACTACTGACCAAGCGCCTGACCGGGCGGTGGGTATGGCGGCGCAACGGCCTCACGCTGCCGTGGGAACGATGGATTGCGGCGCGGCTGGTGGACTTCTGTAGCGAGGTGGATCGCGGCGACGGCGCTTACGTATTCTGCGTGGCACGACGGGTCGGCTAGTCGGCCGGTGGCTACTGGTCCCCTATGGCCCCCCGCTCCGCCGGGGGACGGCGTGTTCCCTTCCCTGTCGCAACGGGAGAGGGTTGGGGTGGGGGCTTGCGGGATTGGCGGATGCTCAGGGGAAGAAAGCGCGGAGAAAGCGCTGGGTGCGCTCCATCCATGGACCGTAGCGCCGGGTGACGTAGTGTCCCGGGGGACGGTTGTTTTGGCGGCTGCCCCAGACCAGCAGGCCCAAACCGGTGGCAAACGTGGGGTTCATCAACCGCTCGTTCACCCCCTCGACCCGGTGGAGCTGCCCTTTGCGTACCGGCATCCCCAGGATGTCCGTAGCCAGCTCGCGGATGCCGCGTTGATCGGCTACCCCGCCGGTTAGGACGGCCCCACTGCCGATGAGTCCCTGACATCCGAGGTCGCGGAGCTCGCGGGCCACTAAGCCCAGAAGTTCTTCCATGCGAGCTTCGATGATCTCGGCCAGAAACTCCTGGGAAACTCGCTGTGGCCGGCTCGACTCGAAGCCCGGTGCCTCCACCGGCTCCAGTCCCGCTACCGCCTCCGGGAGGGTATGGCCATAGATCAGCTTCAGCCGCTCGGCCACCCCGAACGGCACGTTGAGGCCGATAGCGATGTCATTGGTCACGTTCCGGCCGCCAAGCGGCAGCAACTTGGTGTGCCAGACGGTACCATCGAGGTAAACCGCCAAATCCGTCGTACCCCCACCGATGTCCAGCACGACGACGCCTAACTGCCGTTCGGACTCGGTCGTAAGCGCTTCCCCGGAGGCCAACGGCTGCAAGACTAGCTGCTCCGTCTTGACGCCGGCTTTCTCAACACAGTGGATCAGGTTCTGCATGGAGCTGACGGCGCCGGTGACCACGTGCGCCTCGACTTCAAGCCGCTGGCCGGCCATGCCGCCGGGGTCCTGAATGCCGTCTACACCATCAATCCAGTACCGTCGCGGCTCCGCGTGAATCACCCGGCGACCGGCCGGTACGGCCAGCGCTTGGGCGGTAATGATGGCACGCTGCACGTCCTCAGCCTGCACCTGGGAGCTATTCCGGTGGAGCGCCGTCACACCACGGCTGTTCTGCGACTCTATCTGTCCACCCGCGATACTGACGTAAGCGGATCGCACGTTGCGGTTACACAACTGCTCCAACTCGGCGACGGCGGTGGCGATGCATTCGGTCGTAGCGGCCATGTTGGCCACGGCGCCGCGCCGCATCCCGCGCGAAGGGCAGAGACCGGCCCCGAGGACGACGACCGTACCTGTCTCGGTGACCTCACCGAGTAAGGCACAGGCTTTTGTTGTCCCGACATCAACAGCCGCGATTAACTGCTGCCGAGGCACTCGGGTCCTCCGTAGAAAGAAGAGCGCACAAGTGGTGATGTTACGACGCTGGCCGCAATCCCGCCACAGCAAGGAAGTGGGGAGGTTGGATGGCGGGACCTCCTCCGCAGCGGCACGTGCGCGTCAGTGGTTCCTATCTGGATTGACCGTCATTATACGATGCCCTCCGGGGGAATACAATACCCTTGTCGCGCCTCGCCGGTGCAAAGTGACCACCTCGCACAGGGCGCGGTGACTGCGCTACGACGGCACTCTTCCTGGCCGACCTGCGCTAGACTGCGCTTGTGCCGGCTTGGAAGCCCGGCCGCACAGGCACCGACTCTGCCTAGAACGCACAGGTTCCGGGGCTACTATTAGTGTCCTATACGCCGCCGCGCTCCACTGCACCGCCGCTAAACCTGCCGCCCGGAGATAAGTGATGACTGAGTTGACGGCCGCTCCCTTGATCCTCGCCTCGTTGGAGCACCATCCGCAGGGCTTCCTGAGCTGCGCCAAGAATGTGGGCATCCGCGATGAGACACTCGACTTCACGGTGGTCTTCTCCACGACCCCGGCCGCCGCCGCTGCCATGTTCACCCAGAGCCTATTTGCCGGCGCGCCCATCATCGTGGGGCGCGAGCACGTCGCCGACCACCGCCTCCAGGCGGTCGTCGTCAACAGCAAGAACGCCAATGTCGCTACCGGCGAGGCGGGCATTGCAGCGGCGCGCGAGACCTGTCGGCTCGTGGCCGATGAGTTGGGTATCCGGCCGGAGGCGGTCTTTCCGTCCTCGACCGGCGTCATCGGCTGGCAGCTGCCCATGGACAGGATCAAGGCCGGTATCCCCGGTCTGCGGGCAGAGCTGCGGACCGGCGATCTGGAGACGACGGCTCGCGCCATCATGACCACGGATATCCGGCCGAAGTACCGCTGTGCCCGCGTCGGCGACGCCGTATTGGTCGGGATGTGCAAAGGCTCCGGGATGATTGCCCCCAACATGGCGACAATGCTGGCGTTCTTCTATACCGACGCGGCCGTAGACGCGGCCGATCTGCAACGCCTGCTACGAGAGGCCGTGGCCGTGTCCTTCAACATGGTGAGCGTGGATACCGACACGAGCACCAGCGATACCGCGCTGATCCTGGCAAATGGGCAAGCGGGCGACGTGGACCCGGCGCAGTTCGGCGCCACGCTGCGGGCGATGGCCATTGAGCTGGCACAGGAGATCGCCCGGGATGGCGAGGGCGCGAGCAAGCTCTTGGAAGTGACCGTCACGGGCGCTCGCGACGAGGCCCAAGCCCAGCGCATCGCCAAGGTCATCGCCGATTCGCCGCTCGTGAAGACGGCCGTAGCCGGTGCCGACCCCAACTGGGGCCGGGTGGCCATGGCCATCGGCAAATGCCACGAGGAGACCGACATTGACCCGGAGCGCGTGACGATCGCCTTTGGCGACCTCGCCCTCTACCAGGGACGACCGCTGGGCGATGAGCTACTCCCGCAACTCGAACGCTATCTGCAAGGCACGGATGTCGCCATCCGCGTTGACCTGGGCATCGGCAACGGCACTGCTACCGCCTGGGGCTGCGACCTCACGGTCGGATACATCCACATCAATGCCGAGTACACGACCTAGGCCACGTTTCCCACCCGCTGCTACTCCTCCACCTCCTCTTCCTCCTCTTCAGCCACCTGCTGTCCCTTGAGGGCTTCCCCGAAAGTGCTCATCGCCTTGTCAATCGTCTCCGGCGGCACGCCGTTGAGATTGGTGTTCCCAGCCATGAAGCTGATGTTGGTTGTTGGAGCAGTCTGGACATGATAGCTCCCACTGCGCTCGCCCGTGCCTACCAATCCGGTTTGCCCTTCCAAATAGGCAACGAACTGACCGACGGCTAGGAGCGCTTGTGAGACTTTCTGCTTGTCGTCCGCCTCCTCGATAGGATCGAGGGCGAGTGTCTCGACGTAGGGATCGTTGGTGATTCTGGCGACGCTGGCCTGCAGACCATTCAGAATCCGCACGGCCAGATCGCCACTGCCGGCGTGTAGCTCCAGGTTGATGCTGTTCTCCAGGTCTTCTTTCAGCGCGCGCGCATTGGGGATGAGCCGGATCAGGGCGCGCAGGGTGCCGTCACCATCGGTCGTCATGGTGTCCTCCTGAGACTGGTCTGCTCTCGCAGCGATTTGGGCGCCGTTACCGATCACGTTGCTGCCTCCTCTTCGTCGGCGATGCCGAGCAGGGCAAGGCTCTCCGGCCTGACCAGCCGCCGCAGCATGCGGCGCGCGTGGTGTAAGCGGGACTTTACGGTGCCCAGATTGGTGTTCATCGCCTGGGCAATCTGCGTGTAGGTAAAGTTCTCCTCGGCATAGAGGATCACTGTCTGCCGCTGTACTTCAGGGAGCCGCTCCAGCGTGGTCCGCACCTCCTCGAACAAGAGATGCCATTGCACCACCTCGTCGGGTAGAGGACTGCGGTCCACGGTGAAGTAGCCGGAAGCGCCGGTACTGCGGGCTAATCCATCGAGCGACACCAGCTTATAGCGCCCTTGACGCCGCAACTCGTTGTAGCACCGATTGCGGACAATCCGAAAGAGGAAAGGACGTAGCTTCTCGACTGGATCAATGCGCTCCAAGTTCATATAGAGCGCCAGAAACACGTCCTGCACAATCTCGTCCTCGCCCTCGTTCTGCCCGATCAGCCGCCAGATGAACCGTCGCACTGTTGGCACTAGCTCTTCCTGTAGCCGCGCGAACGCCGCCGGCCCCCCGCTACGAGCCTGTCGGAGTAGCGACTGCTCGGCGCGGACACCCACCCATCACCTCCTCTCTACTTGTTAATACACGGCACACCAGCAGACTGTTCAATCCTTCCACCGGTAACGAGCTTGCTGCATGGAAAGAGGCCGGGACTGGGACATGCTGGTGACTGCTAAGGCTCTGTGGCGGCCGCGGGGCGATTGGTGCAGCGCGCCCGCGATGCCAGCGCTGGCATGTAGGCGGCCATGAGCAAGGGTGATCTGACTAGCTAACGTGCCACTCGGCCACGCTTAGCACTTCCCCTCAGCTTAGGCTGGCGTAGTGCTGGTTCCCAAGCTCCTGGGCCAAGCCTTTCAGCGTCAGCACCGTCAGCGTGCTGCCGACCGTGTGTGCCGGAAGCTGGGCGTCGCGGATGATGTCGTCAATGTGGCGTGCCGCTCCTGGCGTGCGCTGGAGGGCCGCGAGGACCTGCGCTTCCTCGTCGTTGGCTGGCATGGCTATCGCCAACTGACGGGCCGCCGGCGCCATGTGGAGATTGAGCGCATCCAGAATGTCTTGCGCCGCGCTGACCAGCCCGGCCCCTTCCTGGATGAGCTGGTGACAGCCCCGGCTGGTGGGTGACGTGATCGGCCCCGGCACCGCGAACACGTCGCGCCCTTCATCCGCTGCGGCGCGTGCTGTGATGAGTGCTCCCGAGGACTCACCGGCCTCGATGACTACCGTCGCCAGCGCCAAGCCACTGATAATCCGGTTGCGGATCGGGAAGTGCTCGGCCGCCGGTCCGACCCCGAGTGGATACTCGCTCAGAAGCGTCCCTTGCGCGGCTACCTCCGCGGCGAGGGAGCGATGCTCGGCCGGATAGATGGTGTCGAGGCCGTGACCGAGCACCGCCAACGTGCGCCCGCCGTGCTTGAGGGCGGCCCGGTGCGCGTGGCCGTCAATCCCCCGCGCCAGACCACTCACGATGGTCAGCCCGGCGCTCGCTAGGTCACCGGCCAGTTTCGTGGCGACGCTGCGACCGTAGGTCGTGCGTCGCCGGGTGCCGACGATGGCGATGGCGCTGCGATCCTGGGCGGTAAGCTCACCGCGGACGTACAGCACCGGCGGCGGCGCCGCAATGGTACGCAGCAGCGGTGGATAGCACTCTTCGTCCATCCAGGTCAACGCCGTGATCGCCGCTGCCGCCAGCCGTTCGGCTTCTCGACCCGGGTCTACCGGCCCGCGTCCCTCGACAATAGCCGCCGTTGTCCGACGATCAATCCCGGCTTGGCCGAGCTGAGTCGGGGTCGCGTTCCAGGCAGCCTGGATCGAGCCGAAGTGGTCGAGGAGTTGGCGAAACCGCTTCGGTCCTACGCCGGGCAAGCGATGGAGGGCCAGCCAAAAGCGCCGCTCGTCGTCGGGTGCCGGAGGATGATTCATAGGCAGCAATCTGTCATCGGCGAGCCAGCAGTGTGCCGGTAGTAGTCGGGCCGCGTGTGCAGCGGCAACGGGACCGCGAGCGCGCTGCCGCTGCCAGCGCACGGGTAGACATATAATAGCATATGTATCCATGTGGGCGGCAAGGAGTTACTGCTGCGTAGCCTCGCGCGTACACGGCGGCATGGCCGGGGACTAGGCCAACGAGGAAGCACGCCCCTGCTGGGAACGTGCTTGATCGGCGTGGTGGCGGAAGGGGTGGGATTCGAACCCACGACAGGGTTTCCCCTGTAGCGGTTTAGCAAACCGCCGCACTAGGCCAACTATGCGACCCTTCCTTATCGTTGGTTCTGCTCTGTGCCGCCAATCAACCGAACTATCTGTGTCCTAGAGACTTGCCACCCCAGATTGTAGCAAGATACGCCTGTGCCACGCTACGCTCTGGCGATGGACCGTAGCGAGCGCCACACAACTACAAGAGTGCTCCCGCCTCTGGATCATGGCATTCTTGCCATATGCCTCCTTGACAACAGGTGTCCTAGCAGTTAGGATACCTTAAGGTCCCGGTAGCGGATCTCAATTTAGGGAGGTGTTACCATGGCTAAAGGCAAGGGAAGCATGTCTGCAAAAGCCGCATCCCGGATACAGCGCTCGACCGCTAAGTCAGGCGGTGGCAAAGTTTCCAAGGGTAGCTTTGCCGCGCGTGCTCAGAGAGCGGCGGCCAAGAACTCGAAGTAAGGCTGTCGGGATTGCGCGTTCTTCATAATCGCCACGGGTGCCGCGATTTCGGTTCCGCGTGCTTGTAGTTGGTGATACGACAAAGTGCTGACGAGCCTCTCCTATGTCGTATGTAGCCCTGTGCTGGCCTAGTACGACTCGGCGGTAAAATCTCTGGGCCAGAGTGCCGGGCGAGACTTACCCGACACCTCCCTAGCGAAAGGAGGAACGCTACCCTGCACAGATTTGCCGTCGCCAATACCATTTAGTGCATCACCAACCACAAGCAAGCGGAACGCGATTTAATCTGGTGAACCGGCTTAGGCGTCCGGCGGAGGGAGAGGGATTCGAACCCCCGGGTCTTTCGACCAACGGTTTTCAAGACCGCCGCTTTCGGCCACTCAGCCATCCCTCCTCTGCCCGCGAGTTCTGCGCCAACTCTTCTATTGTACCACCGGCGCGCTGCCCGCGTCAGGTCAAGCCGGCGGGTACAGGCTTCCTGGCCATAGGCCCGGCAACTCCAGCGTGAGCGGGGGCCGCGCGTTGGCAAAGAGCCGTGGCCGCACTGCTCCGTGTTCGAGCCAGTGCTCGACATAGGCGCCTCGCTCCGGGTCCAGCACAAACTCCCCGAACGCTTGCTCCTGTGGGTCGAAGACCCAGTAGTGGGGAATGCTGGCCTCGGCGTAGACCGCCCGTTTCTCCACGAGGTCACGCTCCTCGCTCCGGGGCGAGAGCACCTCGACGACCAGCTCCGGTCGAGCGTCCAGGAGGTGGATGCGGTGGCCACGCGCCATCAGGTCCAGCAGCGTTGGGACAGCCTCGGCGGGGAAATACATCAGGTCGGGCGAGAGATATGTATTCAGGGTATCCATCAGCAGGTCAGCATCCAGAATAACCTGAATGGTATGTCCACCACGTTGGCGTATGTAGCCCCTCAGCAGTTCAAACAGTTCACCAAGCAGGTGTTGGTGCAGGATGCGTGGTCGTGGGGGCACGAACAACCTCCCCCGGATAATCTCGCGCTCCAGGCCATTGTCCTCGGGGAGTGCGAGGTAATCTTTCAGCGTTAGGAGGCGGGCGCGCGATTCAACAGCGGCCATCGGAAGAATTCTCCTCAGAACAGGCGACGGGACGTTCCAGCGAGTGGGTGAGGCCCAGCCACACCTCTTTGGCCGGGAAGCCGCCGAGACTCCGAGCACCCGGAGTATACCGTCCACGCACAGTCGGCAGCAGTGGCGATGATCCCGTTGGTCGCTAGGTCGGCTTATCGCCCCCCCGTGGAGTGGGGGTCATAGGAGGGCTGGCGCGTAGGGCTGCTGTATCCAGGATGGCGGCCGCTGCGTTAACTATGGGGTGTATGGTGGAGCGATAAAGGAGCAGGGTTGACTACGCAATCTCGACGGCTGCGGCTGAGTATAGCGTTCGTGTTGATCTGGCTGGCCCTTGCAGCGGCTGGGCCGCCGGCCGTCGCGATGGCCTGTTCGTATCTGGGACCAGGGCACCTCCTGTTCGACCCTGACCTGCTCGGCCTCCTCTGCGCCGAAGAATCCTCGACACCCCTAACCCAGCCATCGGCAGACGACCCGGCCGCGCTCCTGCTCCTACCGGAGTTCGCCGATCCCGGGTTGCCGTCCGACCTGGCGTTCTCCGTCCCGGCGGATGGTGGTCCTACACCACTACCGACCGTGGCCGTCCGCGAAGTGTGGCCGACTGCCGAATGTCCGCTGAACGGCCTCCGCTATCCGCCGGAATACCGCGCGGCGTGGGAAGGACGCCGTCCCCTCGGCATCATGATCGAGAATCATCCTGATGCACGGCCGCAATACGGGCTTGCCTCGGCGGACGTGGTCTACGAGGCGGTCGCCGAGGGCGGAATCACGCGCTTTCTGGCCGTGTTCTATTGCGACCGTGCCATGGAGCCGGTCCGCGCCGGGCCGGTACGCAGCGCCCGGACATATTTTCTCGATTGGATATCCGAGTACGGCCGCTACCCACTCTACGCCCACGTCGGCGCCGCCTATTGTGACCGGCGCACAGGCATCGGTTGCCGCAATGGCGCCCGTGCGGACGCGCTCGGACAAATCAGGAGCTACGGCTGGGCAGGCTACAACGACCTCGACGAGTTCCAGATTGGCGCGCCGGTGTATTGGCGCGACTTGAGCCGCAACGTCGCCCTCGAGCATACGATGTTCACGGACACCCAGCAGCTATGGGGCGTCGCGGCTCAACGCGACCTCACCGCTATTGACGCGGACGGGAGAAGCTGGGTACAGCGGTTCAGGTCCTGGCAGTTCGCAGATGTGGCGCAACGACCGCCGGCCGACGCGACACATACGGAGGTGCGGATCGTCTTCTGGCCCAGCGTAGCGGGATTCGAGGTGGAGTGGCGCTACGATCCTGCTATGGGGCTGTACCGGCGGGTCATGGGCGGGTTGCCCCACGTGGACCCCGAGACCGGCCAGCAAATCACCGCCGCCACGATTCTGGTGCAATTCCAGGAGGAGTCGCCGGCGAACGACGGCTATCCCGGCAACGTGCGCTTGCTGTACGGCACGCTCGGCACCGGCCAGGCGAAGATCATTCAGAATGGGCAGGTCATCGAGGGAACCTGGCGGAAGACGGACCGCTGGTCCCGCACCCTGTTCCGTGACCGTTATGGCCGGGAGGTACCCTTGCAGCCGGGCAAGATTTGGGTGGAGACGGTGCCGCTCCACGGCAGCGTCACGGAGTCCTGACCGGCGTTCGGCTGCCTGCGTGGTAGGGGCAAAGCCTACCCGACGAGCACGATGTTGGCGCGTCGCTAGGGTAGGAACTCCTCCGGATTGCGCGTGGCCCCGTTCGGTTCGCGCACCTCGAAGTGGAGGTGCGGCCCGCTGGTAATGCCGGTCATGCCAATCGTTCCCACCACCGTACCCTGGTCAATAATCTCGCCTTTCTGGACCTGTGGCGGGCTGGTGCGGTCGTCTAGGTGCGCGTACAAGGTCACCTTGCCATCACCATGCAACAGGGTGACGTACATCCCATACGACGCCCGACGGTTACCGGATACGGCATAGTCCACGTGCAGGACGTGGCCGGTCGCGGCAGCCCGGATCGGCGTCCGCAGGTTGGCGGCAATGTCAAGACCCGTGTGAAAACGCTGGGCAAACGTGCGTACCCCATAGCGGGCGGTGATCCGCCCAGAAACGGGCCAGATGAAGGGGCCGCTCGGCGGCAATGTCACCTGGCGGTCGGCTTCGCTCAACGCCGCAGCGGCGGCGGCCGCGCGGCGCTGCCGTTCTTCTTCTCGTCGCCGGACCTCTGCGAGGATTTCTTGCAGCCTGGGTAAGTCGTTCTGCAGGTACCGGATTTGCTCAGTCAAGAACCGGTCGTGCTGATCCATTTCGGTGAGCTCGGCTTGCGTGCGTGCCTCATCCGCCTCGATCTGTGCGACCAATTGCTCCTGTTCGGCGCGTTTTTTAACCTGGATCTGCTCGACCTCCGCCGCCTCCGCGCGCAGTTTTGTTTGCTCGGCCTTTTCCGCGTCAAGCTCCTGCCGAATCCGTTCCGCCTGATCCTGTGCCCGCCGCCAGGCTGCGACTTGCCGGCTGTCTTCACGGGCGATGGCGGCGAAACCGTTGAGCCGCTTCAAGAAGTCGTTGAGGTCGGTAGCGCCGAAGATCAGAATCAGCGGCGGGGTCTGCGCCAGCTTGTAGATCACGCGCAGACGTTGACCGTACACGGCTACACGCTCGGCGAGTTTCGCCCGGTGCTCTTCCTGTTGCGCTTCGAGGTCGCGGATATGGACCTCGATCTTGTCCAGTTTTGTCTGGATCGCTTTCCGATGATCTATGGCCGCGTACAGCTCGCGCTCGACGCGCTGGAGGGCATCGCGCGCCGACTCTCCTTCTCGTTGGAGTTGCTCAAGCTCCTCTTTCTTCTGCTCGCGCTGCTGTTGGGTCTGATCCTGTTGCTGGATCAGCTGCTGTATCCGGTTCTTGGCGTTCTCAATGGCCTGGAGGGCGTCCTCGATGGGGTTAGCGGCAACCGGCGCAGCAGCCGGACCGATCAAAGCGGTGAGCAGTAGGAAGACGGTAGCGGCGCGCAGCGGCCACGACAGGCGTCTATGCTTGGTGTAGAGCCGGGGCGAGTTAGGCGGCAAAGCGACCTCCGCGCTGATCGCGCACGATGTATCCGTGCGACAACTCCACAACGCGCCGGCGCATCCGATCAACGACCTCCCGGTCGTGCGTCGCGATGATGGTGGTCACGCCATGGTAATAATGGATGTCAGTGAGCACCTGGAGCACCTGCCACGCCATCGCCGGTGGGAGGTTGGCGGTCGGCTCATCGGCCAGCAGCAGTTGTGGCTGCCGGACAATCGCCCGCGCAATGGCCGCCCGCTGGGCCTCGCCGCCCGAAAGCTGCCCCGGGAAGCGTTCGGCATGATCGGCCAGTTGCACGACTTCCAGCGCATCCCAAACAAGCTCGCTCGCCCGTCCGTCCCCCGACACCCGCAGGCTGACGGCGACGTTCTCGTACACGGTTTTGTCCGGGAAGAGGCGGGTGTCCTGGAACACGACCCCGATGCGTTGGCGGAACCGGGAGACCTCCTGTTCGTCGAGGTCTTGGACGTCCTGGCCGCTGACGAGAATACAGCCGTCGCTTGGTGTCTCGGCGCGGTTCAAGAGCCGCAGTAGGGTCGTTTTGCCGGCCCCATTCGGGCCCACGAGAAAGACGAAATCGTCGCGCGGCACCGTGAGGGTGACCCCGCGCAAGGCGACCGTGTCGTCGTCGTACCACTTCCACACGTTACGCAGTACGATCATGGCCTACACTTCCAAGAAGCGGCGCACCGAGATGTAGCTCCCCGCAGCGCCGAGTGCAATTCCCACCACCATCGTCATCAGCGCCAGCTTGGTGACGAACTGCGGATCGCGCTCTACCGGTAAGAACGACAGGAGCGCCCAAAAGTTCTCCACGACCGGATCGTAGGCTGGGACGACGATCAGCAGCGTCAGCAGTGACGCCAACAGCCCGTAGAGCATCCCCTCGAAGACGAAGGGCCAGCGTACAAACCAGTCCGTTGCACCCACCAGCTTCATCACTTCGATCTCTTGCCGGCGGGAATACACAGCGATGCGAATAGTGTTGATGACGATAAACAGACTGACGACCGCCAGCCCCGCGGTCATCGCCACACCGGCGACGCGCGTCGCCGTAGTGAGACTCAGCAGACGTTCCACGATGTCCTCTTGTAAGGCCACCTCTTCTAACACGGATTCCGGTCCGACCTTTGTCTCCAGTAGCGAGACGATGTTCTCGAGACTCTCGGGATTGCGAGCACGGATCTCCAGCGACGCCGGCAGCGGATTATCCGACACCATTGCCAGTAGCTCCGCCCGGTCGGCGAAGTGCTCGCGCAGCCGGGCCAGCGCCTCATCTTTCGTCACATAGATCACTTCGAGTACGTCCGAGCGGTTCTGGAGGCTGCTTTGTAATTCGCGTACCTTGCCAGGCGGGGCATCTTCGCGGATGTACGCAATGACGTTGACGCGATGCTCCAACGCTTCGAGGGCCACGTTCAGGTGCGTGACCAGCACGACAAAGACATTGAGCATCAGGAGCATCAGCGCGGTCGTCAGCACCGTGGCGCCCGTCATAAAGCGGTGGCGCCAGAGGCCTACCAGCGCCGCCGTCACCGCGTAGTCGAACACCTCCCACGCCCGGCCGATCCAATTCATGCGCTGATTCCGTTCACGTGCATCGGCCCGACCGGGGCGCCTGGGGAGCGCCGCGCTGCGGCTAGACGTAGCCGGCGCGCTGCTCGTCACGGACGATCCGACCAGCCTCCAGGGCTACCACCCGGCGCTGCATCGTGTCTACCAGGTCGCGGTTGTGCGTGGCCATCAGCAGCGTTGTGCCCAATGCATTGATCCGTACTAAGAGCTGCACCGTTTCGGCCGCCGTGTCCGGGTCGAGATTACCGGTCGGCTCGTCGGCTACCAGGACCGGTGGCTTATGGACGATTGCCCGCGCGATAGCCACGCGCTGCTGCTCACCTCCCGATAGTTGATAGGGGAAGCGGTCCCGGTAGTTGTCCATCTTGACAAGCTCAAGCGTCTCCGTTACACGCTCATCAATCTGCTTGCGCTTATACCCCGCTACGCGCAGGGCAAAGGCCACGTTCTCGAAGACGGTCATCTCAGGCAGCAGGCGGAAATCCTGAAAGATCACGCTCACCTTCCGACGCAAATAGGGGACCGCCCCGTTGCGTAGGCGGGCAATATCCTGCCCCTCGACAAAAACGCGCCCAGATGTTGGAAGTTCTTCCCGGATCAGGAGGCGAATGAAGGTGGATTTCCCGGCCCCCGATGGCCCGACGAGAAAGACAAAGTCCCGGTCCGGGATCTCCAGACTCACGTCAGTGAGCGCCGTAGCCCCGTTGGCATAGACCTTGGACACGTGATGCAAGACGATCACGGAAATGCACCGGTGAGCTGCGCTATCAGGTCGCCTCGGACTGAGCTAATATCGGGTAGTGCCTAGCCCGGCAGTATACCAGCGGCGGCCAGGCTTCAGCAGTCGGCGCTGCCCGCCGGTACGGTGGAGGAATGCCACGCCCCTTATCGGGAGCCGGTTTGGGCGCCGGCGCATAGCGCCACACTGCGCTCGTAGGCGGCGATGACCCCGTGCGCCAGCGCCGCGCGGAGGCCGTCCTCTTCCATGGCCAGCAGGCCGGCCGCCGTCGTCCCCCCGGGAGTCGTCACCCGATTACGCAGCTCCGCCGGATGCTCTCCGGTATCTCGCGCCAGCGCGGCCGAGCCTAGCACCGTCTGAACGACCAACTCATGCGCGGCCGGGCGCGCCAAGCCGAGTTGCACCGCCGCGTCTATCAACGCCTCGATCACGAGGAAGACGTAGCCCGGCCCGCTCCCGTTGACGGCCGTAGCCATATCTACGTACCGGTCCCCGTCCACCTGGATTTCGCGGCCGATGGACTGGAAGATTGCCCGCACCGTGGCCAATTGCGCCGCCGAGACTGCGGGCGTCGCGGTCCAGACGGTCATGGCCTCCCCAACTGCCGCCGGCGTGTTCGGCATCGCCCGCACCACCTGTTGGTGATCGAGGGCGGTTGTCAGGGCCGAGAGCGCCGTCCCGGCGATAATCGAGACGACCAGAGTGTCGGGACCGAGGCTGCCGCGCAGCACCGCCAGCACCGATTCGGTCTGCTGAGGCTTGATGGCCAGCAACACGACGGCCGCGTCCGCTACCGCTTCGAGGTTGTCCGCGACGGTCTGGACCTGGTACTGCCGGGTCAGCGTATCGCGACGCTCGGCGACCGGCTCGCCCACGGACACGGCGCTCGGCGCCACCACGCCGGCGGTGATGAGGCGCGAGAGAATCGCCTCACCCATGAAGCCACCGCCGATGAGCGCCAGTTTCTCCACCACTCGGTTCTCGCCTCTTCGTCTTAGCGCCTTATCCCCTGGTCTCATTCTGCCTCTGCCGCGCCGTACACCCCCGCTCCACCCGTGGGGCGGGGACCGGGGATGAGGTTCGGGGCTACACGGTAAGCGGGTTGAAGTTGGTGTCGCGGTCGTAGGTGTCAACTCCCTCCAGCCGCTTGAGGTAGCTCACAGCCGCGTAAGTCAATGGGGTTGCCGCCGCCTCATACGCCGACTTGAGCAGCCACGCGGTGATAATAGTCACGATGAGGTCGCCTCCGGACATAATTCCACCAATGACCGGCAGCATGGCGAAGGCCAACGTGTAGAAGACGGCACTGTCCACGCCCTGGCCGACTACCGTGGAGGTGATCGTCCGTAGCCAAAGCCAGCGGCCGGCGGTGGCGATCTTCAGCTTTGCCAGGACAAAGGAGTTCAAGAATTCGCCGCACAGGTACGCAATAAATGAAGCGACGAGGAGCCGCGGCGTGGCGCCGAGGATGGTTTCGTAGGCCGCTTGATTCTCCCAGAAGGAGGCCGAGGGGAGGATTTGGCCCAACCAAATAGCAATGACCGCCAATACATTGCATGCGAAGCCGAGCCAGATGACCCGGCGCGCGGCGGCATAGCCGTACACCTCGGTGAGGATGTCACCGAAGATATAACTGATCGGAAAGAGGACGAAAGACACGGAGATGGTTAGCCCGGCGAAGCCCGCTATCTTCACGGCGATGATGTTGGAGACGACGAGCGTCGTTGCAAATACCGCGGCGACGACCACAAACGGGGCAGAGTACCGCTGAGATGACTGTTCCATCGCGCTATCCCTCGCTCCTCCGAGATGACCGCTACCCTCGCCGGTCTTCCGGCGGTTCGCGGTTGGAACTCGCCTGGCGCGCCTTTAGCTCAGCATTCAGGCGTTCGACGGCATCAAGATAGTAGATTGCTCGCGCGTGGCGCAACCCTTCGCGCCGAGCGGCATAGGCGCCGGCGGTATCGCCCGCTGCCGCCAGCCGTTCACCGATCTCTATCAACACGTCAACCGCGCTGCGCCGGTCGCGGGCCTGAATGAGCATTTGCACCGCCTCGCGGCGCAGCGCCAGTCCTTGCTCGGCCGGCCTCAGCCGGTCGGCAAGCTCGGCGGCCACCAGCACGGTTTGCGCTGCCGGAAGGACGTGGATGGTCTCGGCGCGTGCCCATTCCAGCGCCCGCTGCAGGAGCCGCTCGGCACCGGCGGCATCGTTTGCTTGACGTGCCACGTGCCCGGCCGCGAGGTCGGCGTGCGCCACCAAGTCACCGTACTCGTGCGCCTGGGCTAACGCTCGCCCGGCAGCGACATGCTCTGCGGCAACGTCTAGTTCTCCTTGATGTGCCAAGACTTCGGCCAGTTGGAGGTGTGCAGAGACGCTGCTACGTACATCCTCATTCAGCTCATCCTGCTTCAATGCAGCTTCCAGCGTCTCGCGTGCTTCCGCCCAGTTGCCCACTTCCTGCAACCGCTCCGCCTCGGTCCGGCGGTCGGCCATCCCGGTGCGTAAGGACGCAGTTGGCCCGTCGGTCTCCATCGTCGTATCCGGCCACAGGCCAAAACGACTCCGCAGGATGAGCACGATGAGATACCCCCCTAGGAAGCCGCCCAAATGGGCCACCGAGTCCACTCTGGAAGGACTGATGATGCCCATGAGCGCCCCCATGAAGTTGTAGATGACGTAGAACAGCAGCACGTAGAGCGCCGATATACCGATCTTGGGTAGCTCCGGGCGATTTTGTAGAAAGATCGAGCCGAGCCAGAGCAGCACAGTGAAGGGATGCAGGATCACCACACGGACTTCGTTGAGCGGGAACAACACCAGGTACGCGCCGAGCACCCCGGAGATGGCCCCCGACGCCCCGATCCCCGGCACGTCGGACGTGGAGCGCAGCGCCACCGACGCCAGGCCGGCGAGGACGCCGGTGCCCAGATAGAAGAGCAGATAGGGAATGTGCCCGAACTCATCCTCGATGTTGTCACCGAAGACCCAGAGAAAGAGCATGTTGCCGCCGATGTGGAGGAGGTTGCCGTGGAGGAACATGTGGGTGATGAGCGTGTACGCGGCGAACGGTCCGTCGTCCAGCAACCGCGCCGGCACCAGCCCCCAGGTACGGACGAAAGCCTCCGAATCGCCCAGCGCCAGCCCTTGTAGTGCAAAGACCGCAATGCACGTCCCGATCAGCGCATAGTTGACAATCGGCCGGCGGCGGCCGAGGTTTTCATCGCCAATCGGGAGCATCTTTCCTCCGCATCCGTGCGTGTCTCTACTTTCAGTATAAGCTGTATCGGTGGTTGAACAGACGGCAGCACGTGCCTTCTACATATGGATCAGGTAGCGATGCGCGTGAACTCCTTGGGGCTAGGCGCGCCGGAGATGGCGCGTATGGCACCATCGTCGGCAGACACGCAGCTGGAGAGTAGGAACCGATGCCGCGCGAGTTGGTCACCGTCGCTCCCCGCACACCGGGCTTCCGCGAGTACGCCGAGCCGCCGCTGGGGGATACGCAGATTCGCATCCGCACCGAGTTCGCCGCGCCCAAACACGGTACCGAGATGGTCAGCTACCGGGCCGGGCGCACCGACCGTAATGCCCGTCCCGACCGGCGCTATGACGCGGAGTGGGGCTGTTTTATGCCCGCGCCGCCGTCGCCGGGAGCGGAGCAGACCTTTCGGCCGGCTCCCCTGGGCAATATGGCCATCGGTGTTGTGACAGAAGTCGGGGCGGCCGTGACCGAGTTCAGCGTGGGTGATCGGGTCTTCGGACACCTGCCCATCCGCGAGACGCACACGGTCGAGGCCGGCCGCGTGGACCTGCTGCCGGCTGGCCTGACACCGCCGGCGGCCGTCTGCCTCGATCCGCTGGTCATGGCCTTGCCACTGCGTGAGGGCAACGTCCGGTTGGGCGACCGGGTGGCGGTGTTCGGGCTGGGCGCTATCGGTCAAATGGCCGTGCAGCTGGCCCGCCTGGCCGGCGCCGATCAAGTGATCGCGGTGGACCCGATCAAGGCGCGGCGCGACCTCGCGCTGGCGCTCGGCGCCGACGCTGCCCTTGACCCGCTGGCCGGCGACGTGGGGCAAGCCATCCGCGAATTGACCGCCCCGGCGAGCCGGCAGCACGAGCCGGCCGCGCCGTTTCCGCACGTCGTGGGCGGCTACACCGACCGCTCTACCGAATGGGGACAACGCGGGGTGGATGTTGCGGTCGAGGTCAGCGGCAATCCCGCCGCGCTGCACGAGGCCATCCGCGCTACCCGTTTCAGTGGCACCGTCTGCGTCATCTCGTTCTATGGCCGCGACGCCAGCGGTGTTCACCTAGGCTACGAGTTTCACCTCAACCAGCTTACACTGGTGTCGGTGCGCGCCGAGAGCCTGCCGGCGCGCGACTATCCAGCCTGGGACCTGCACCGCCTCGCCGACCTGGGGCTACGCTGGCTCCTTAATGGTCGCGTGCGGACGGAGGGTATTGTCTCGCCGATTGTGCCGTTCGATGAGAGCGCCGCCGCCTACGCCGCTATTGACCGGCACCCCGAGCAGTCCATCAAGCTCGGCATCACCTTCCCTTAGCACTCCGCGCTGCTCGACTGCGCCGCGCGTCAGCGGTATCACCATAACGCAGTTGCTATTACTTTGCAATAATGCTTTCTACGCTAATATAGACTCCTAAGAGCTACATTTGGTACGCTATAGCACAGAAAGAGAGCGATTTTCCCAATGCAAGGGCATAGTGCGACGGTAGAGAGTAGTCGCGGTACGCCGCTGCCGTGGTATGCCCTGCTCTCCGTGGCCGCGGCCTTGGTCACGATTGCCCTGAAACTCGCGGCCGTCCGGCTCACGGGATCGGTGGGGCTGCTCTCCGATGCTGGCGAATCGCTCGTCAACCTCGCCACGGCGCTGCTGGCGCTGTTCGCGTTGTGGTATGCGGCGCATCCGCCCGACCGCGACCACACGTATGGCCACAGCAAGATCGAGTACTTTGCCAGCGGCATTGAAGGAGTGCTGATCCTGGTTGCGGGTGGTGGCATCCTCGTTGCGGCCGGCTCTCGTCTCCTCCACCCTGCCCCGCTGACGGCGCTCGGCACCGGCCTGGCGCTCTCGCTCGGTGCGGCGGCCATTAACTTGGCCGTGTCGCAAGTGCTCCGGTGCGCTGCCCGCCGGAGCCGCTCAATCACGCTGGAGGCGGAGGCCCAGCATCTGCTGACCGATGTCTGGACGACTGCGGGGGTGGTCGCCGGGCTGGGGCTGGTGCTCCTGACCGGCCTCACCTGGCTGGACCCGCTCTTGGCGCTGGCAGTCGGCCTCCATATCTTGCGTACCGGGGGACGCCTGCTCTGGCGCTCCTTCCAGGGGCTGATGGACACGGCCTTGCCCCCGTCGGATACGGCGGTGATCGTCCAGGCGATTGAGGATTGTCTGGAGCCGGGGATGACCTTCCATGAGCTACGCACGCGGCGCAGCGGCGCGCGCCAGTTCGCGGATGTCCACATCTTGGTTCCCGGCGAGCACAGCGTCCGCGATGCGCACCGGCGCGCTACCGACATCGAGCAGGCCGTCCGCGCAGCACTGCCGGCTACGGAGTTGGTGGTGCATGTGGAGCCGTTGGAAGGGCACCACGCGACCTCCACTGCCACCACTGCAACGGCCACGCCGCCCCAAGGCGAGGCTTGACAAGCACCGGTCTCAAGCGTCCGCTCTGCGACCTCGTCGCACGCCCATTGGCCGCACCACGCACCCACGCGAACGGTCTATACTCTTGGCGGGAAAGTGCTTCTGACGAACGCTCTGAGTTGAGGGATTGCCATGGTAGAGACAGTCGCAGCCGCACCGGCGCCTCCCGCCCCGCTGGAGGCCGTTGCTCCCCCGCAGACACCGACACCGGAGGAGTTGTACGAGGCGCTGGATGAGGAGACCAGGGCCGAGCTTATTGATGGGGAGATCATCATTATGTCCCCAGCCACTCTCTTGCACAGCCGAACGTCCGACAGGCTTCTACGCCTGATGAGCTTCTTTGTCGAGGTGCGGGGTCTCGGCGAGGTGTTCGGCAATGCCGGCATGCATCTCGGCGAGCAGCGGTACGTGCCCGATGTCGCGTTCGTAGCCAGTTCGCACTCCGAGCGCGTGCAAGGGACGCATATTGCCGGGGCCGCCGATCTGGTCGTGGAAGTGCTCTCGCCGAGCACGGCCGGCCGCGACTGGGGCAGCAAGATGCGCGACTACGAGCAGTACGGTGTGCCGGAGTATTGGCTGCTCAATCCGGTCGTGGAGCAGATCAACGTGTACGTCCTGGATGCGGCGGGGAAGTACCAGCCGCTGGCCCCGGATGCGGCTGGGCGGTATCACTCCCAGGTGCTGCCCGGCTTCTTTGTCGAGCGTGGCTGGTTGTGGCCCGCTACCGGCGAGGCCGCCGATGCGTTGGCGGCGCTCCGCGCGCTCGCGCTGCTGTAGGACGCGGTTGGTGATGGTAGCCAGCGCATGTGCAACCATGAATCAATCCACGCGCATTCTCGTGATCGAGGACGACCCGGCGGTAGCCACGAGCTTGCAAGATGGGCTGGAACAGGAAGGCTACGAGGTGATCTGGCGCTCCTCCGGGAGTGAAGGTGTTGCCTACGCGCAGAGCGGCCGGGTGCAACTCATCATCCTCGACGTGCGTTTGCCCGACGGTTCGGGGTTCGACTTCTGCCGGCAGCTCCGCGAGCTTAAGCTGCGCCAACCGATTCTGATGCTGACCGTCCGGCGGGACGAGACGGCGAAGGTGCTCGGGCTGGAGATGGGCGCCGATGACTATGTCACGAAACCGTACAGCCTAAGCGAGCTGCTTTCGCGGGTCCGGGCACTACTGCGCCGCGCCTATGGCGAGCTATCCGTCGCCGGTGCCGAGGTGCTCTACGCCGGTGATCTCGTGATTGATCGCAGTCGAGCGCAGGTGTGGCGTGGGCGGCACTTGGTCAACCTGACCCCTACCGAGTTCCGGCTGTTGGTATATCTGGCGCAGCATCCTGGCCAAGCGCTCAGTCGCGCTCAAATCTTGGATGCGGTCTGGGGTTACAGCGCCGAGGTCGAGAGCCAGCGCACCGTCAACGTCCACGTGCGCCGGTTGCGGGAGAAAGTCGAGCGTGATCCCGGCCATCCGGCACTCATCCTCACTGTACCCGGCACCGGCTACCGGCTGGTCGGCTAGTCCGCCGCCGTTATTCCCGCGTCAGCGGGAATAACGGCCCACGCACCTGCTGGGGGCGGCCCGGAGGAGGCTAAGAAGAACGTCATGGTACCCGGTTCCATTCGCTGGCGCTTGCCGCTCACCTATGCCGGTATCGCCCTGCTCACCGCCTTGGCGCTTGGCGGTGTGCTCCTGGTCATCCTGCGAGACTCGTATCGCCGCCAGGAGGTGAGCTATCTCGTCGCCAACGTCCAAGCGATGGACGACTTCGTCCCCCTGCTGCTGGTGTCATTGCAATCGGCCGAGGCGCTGGACAGTCGGCTCAAAAGCCTGTCCTTCCTGTCTCAGACCAGGGTACGGTTGCTGAACCGCGAGAGCGAGGTGCTGGGTGACTCCGGAGCGCCGGAGGCGGTGCGGGCATTGGCAAACACCTCCCTGTCGTTTGAGGCTGGCGGGCTGTCCGACGTCTTTGCTCAGGTTGTGGAGGCGACCAGGGAGCAGCGCACGTTCCGCACGGAGATTGCCGTCGCCGGCTCTGCGCTCACCAGCGTGCGCGAAGAGGTACGGGTCGCGCGGCAGGTCATCGTCCTCGGCGGAGATGCCGAATCTCGCGCGGCTGTGGTGCGCGGCGGTGTCCAGGTGCTGGAGCTCGGCTCGTCGGACGCTGGCGAAAGCCTTGCCACCCGCCTCGGCTTTGGATTGGTGCCGGAATCACAATTGGGCGCTACGCGCTCCGACATGGTGCTCCGCCAGCCGATCTACGACTCCCAAGGAGAACTGCGCGGCTTTCTTGAGTTGTCGGAGGGTCCGGACATCGGCCGGGAAGTGCTGACCGGTGTTACTTGGGTCTGGGCGGTAGCCAGTGCCATAGCCGTGGTGCTTGCCGCGGCCGTCGGTTGGCTCATCAGCCTCCGCTTGACCAGACCCCTGCTCGATCTCACGCGCGTCACCGAACGGATGGCGAGCGGTGACCTCGGCACGCGCGCCGATGTGCGCCGCCGCGATGAGGTAGGGCAGCTCGCCACCGCCTTCAACGAGATGGCCCAGCGCGTCGAAGGCACGGTCCTGACCTTGCGCCGCTTTGTTGCCGATGCGGCCCATGAGCTGCACACGCCGTTGACCGCCCTCCAGACCAACCTGGAGCTATTGGGGCAGGAAGCAACCCGGCAGCGTCGGGAGACTTTGACAGCGCGCGCTCGGTCCCAGGTCAGCCGCCTGGAGACCTTAACAACCAGCCTCTTGGATCTCTCCAGCATCGAGGCCGGCGCTGCCGACGTGGCGCACGAATCGGTTGATGCGGTCGTCTTGATCCGCGAGGTAGCCGAGTTGTACGCCTCGCAAGCGGAGCAGGCCGGACTCGACTTCGCGCTGGCGGTACCGCCGCAGCCGGTGGCGGTGTGCGGGGAGGCCGGACAGCTCCAGCAAGCGGTGGGCAACCTGCTGGACAACGCGATCAAGTTCACCCCGGCCGGCGGGAAGGTGCAGGTTGCGCTGCAACTGAAAGCGGGATGGGTAATGATCATCGTGACGGACGACGGCAGTGGCATTCCTGAGGCTGACCTGCCCCACCTGTTCAGCCGCTTCTACCGCGGTCGTAACGCCACGTCACGGCCGGGCAACGGCCTGGGGCTGGCGATTGTGCAGGCCATCGCCGCGGCCCACGGGGGCACCGTCGGAGCCGAGAACACCCACCCCGGCGCCCGGTTCACGCTCCGCCTGCCGCAGGCACCCGGCGCCCTATAGGTGCGCGGGCGCTTATTGGCGTGTGCCGACCGGCAGGCCCATGCGCCGGCGCCCGCGGCGCCAGCGCGCAGGGGCGGCCGGGTTTTCGATCCGCACGGCGCAGACCTTATATTCGGGAATCTTCGACTGGGGGTCGAAGACGGCGTTGGTGAGGAGGTTGGCCGCCGACTCTTGCAGCTTGACGAAGGGGACAAAGATTTCACCGGGATGCACAGTCTCGGTAACGACGACCCTACCGTCCAGCTCCCCGCGCCGCGAGATCACGCGCACGTCGTCGCCGTCGCTCAGGCCGGCTGCTTTGGCATCCTCGGGATTGATCGCCACCTCCAGATAAGGTGCCCGTGCCAGCAGTCCTTTGGCCCGGCGGGTCATCGTACCCCCGTGCCAGTGATAGAGAACCCGCCCGGTGTTGAGGATGAGCGGGAACCGCCGCGACGGGAGCTCGGCTGCCGGTGGGCCTTGGATTACGGGCACGAACTTGGCCTTGCCCACCGGGAAGGAGTCCGTGTAGAGCCGCGACGTGCCAGGGTGATCGGATGTTGGGCAGGGCCACTGGATACCACCTTCGCGGTCCAACCGCTCATGTGACAAACCGCCCATAAACGGTGTGAGCGCGGCTAGCTCGTCGAAGATGGCTGCCGGACCGGTGTACGCGAACTGCCCCGGGTCCATGCCCAGCCGCTGCGCCAGTCGTTTGCCAATCTCGCAAACGATCCACCAGTCGGGCCGGCTGTCGCCGACGGGCGGGATGGCCGGCCGCACCCGCTGCACCCGCCGTTCGCTGTTGGTAAAGGTGCCCTCCTTCTCGGCAAAGGAGGTGGCCGGGAGCACCACGTCGGCCAACTCGGAGGTCTCGTGGGGAAAGATGTCCTGCACCACGAGAAACTGCAAGTTCGACAGCGCCTGCTGTGCGTGTGCCAGATACGGCTCGCTGAGTAACGGGTTCTCGCCGGTGATATACATACAGGCGAGGTCACCCCGCGCTGCGGCCGCCATCATGTCGGTGACGACGAGACCTTCCTCGCTGGGTAACGGTCCCGCCCAGAACTGCTCGAACGGCCCCCGTGTATCGTCGGTCAGGCTCTGATAGCCGGGCAGCATGTTGGGGATGCAGCCCGCGTCGCCGCAGCCTTGGACATTGTTCTGGCCCCGCAGCGGCGAGACGCCGGTGGCCGGCTTCCCGATCTGGCCGGTGACGAGGGCCAGGTTGAGCAGCGCCGAGGCATTATCGGTGCCGTTGGTATGTTGGGTGATGCCCATGCCCCAGATGAGACAGGAGCCGCCAAACGGCGGTTGCGCGAAGAGCGTCGCCGCGCGAAGGATGTCTGCGGCGGGTACGCCGGTGATCTGCTCGACCACCCCGGGACTGTAATCCGCTAAGGCCGTTTCCAGCGCCGTGAATCCCTCCGTCCGCTCGCGGATGAAGTCCTCGTCGGCCAGTCCCGCGTCGAGCACCGCGCGCGCGAGTCCGTTGAACAGTGCCACGTCGGTGCCGGGGTTGGGCCGCAGCCACAGGTCGGTGTAGTTGCAGAGGTCAATGCGCTTGGGATTGACCACAATCAGCTTGGCACCGCGCTCGTCAATAGCCTGGCGCAGCTGTGAAGCAATCACCGGATGGTTGGAGCTAGTATCGCTGCCCACGACCATCAGGCAGCCGGCGTTGCGGTAGTCGGCGTAGGAGTTGCTGGTCGCCCCACTGCCGAGCTGCGCGATCATCGCCTCGACCGAAGGGGAGTGGCAGAGCCGCGTGCAGTGGTCAATGTTATTGGTACCCATCAGCAAGCGGACGAGCTTCTGCTGCACGTAGCCATCTTCGTTGGTGGCCTTGGCCGAGGCGAGCGAAGCGAACGAGCCGCGGTACTCGGCAAATTTCTCCGCCACCAAATCCAGCGCCTCATCCCAGGACGCCTCGGTGAGCACGCCGTTCTTGCGGATTAGCGGCGTGGTCAGGCGATCCTCGTGCTGGATGAAGGTGAGGCCAAAGCGTCCCTTCACACACAGCATCCCCTGGCTGGACTCGTTGGTGGGGTCGTCGTGTACGTTGATGAGGCGGTCATTTTCGTCTACCTGCATCGTGATACCGCACCCGACGCCACAGTAGGCGCACACGCTCTTGACCTCGCGGGCCACCTTGGGGCGCGTCGGCTTGGGATGGAGTGCCCCGGTGGGACAGACCGAGACGCACTGCCCGCACGTCGTGCAGATCGAGTTAATCAACTCTTGATCCATGAAGGGGGCGATGTGGGTCTGCTGGGCCGTGCCGGCGATGGAGATGGCGCCGATGTGCTGGATATCCTCGCAGGCCGTGGTGCAGCGCCCGCACATGATGCAGGCTTCGTGGTTGAGCTGGAAGATGGGGTTGCTGTCGTCCACTTCCGGCCGTGGCTTGGGGGACAGGCTGTCGAGCGGCTCGGCCAGCCGGAAGAGATCGAGTGTATCGCCAAGCTCCCGGCCCACACCGCCGGCCGGCGCAGCCAACTCTGCCGGCTGCATCGCCCGCGTAAGCGCGAGAACACCGTTGCGGATACGTTCCAGCGCCGCGCCGCGTGTGCGGACGACCATATCGTCTAGCACCGGTGTGTGGCACGAGGCCGGGAAGCCGCGCCCGCCCTCGACCTCAACCAAGCAGGTCCGACACGCGCCGATAGGCGGCTGGTCGGCATCTTTGCAGAGATGAGGAATCTCGATACCGGCCGCGTGTACCGCGTCGAGGACGGTGACCGTCTCTGCCACCGCGACCTGCCGACCGTCAACAGTGACCCTCACGCTCATCGCATGCCTTGTCTGCGCTTTCTGGCCAACAGCATACGTGATGAACTGCTTCGTGTCAGCGTTGTGGTCGCCGCCGGCAAGTCACACATCACCAAGCCAGCGCACATAGGCCAACTGCTGGATGCGTTGGTAAAGGCGTCTATCGGCAGTTATGAACGTCGCTCCGATCCGCTCAGCCGCGGTCAGGGAGAGTGCGTCGTAGGGCGCAATATCATAGGTGCGCGAGGCCTGAAGAGCACCTGGCAGCAGACGAACGCTGTCCACTCTAGCGAGAGGCAGTGTTGCTAGTTTGGCGATGATCTCGTCGCTTCTTGCTGGCGTGGTAGCGGCGGCCGGCGCCGTTCTCCTCTGCGGATCACCGAGAGCAGTTCGTAGAAGAAGCAGTCAGGTACAACCAAGGATATTTGTCCGGCGAGGACTTGCTCCACGAGTACGCGAGCATAGGCTATGTGTTCCTCATCGTCAAAGTACCATTTAGCCCCTACACTTGCGTCAGGGACGATGGTGGGCAGAGGAGAATCACTCCTCATACTCTTCCTCGGGTAGTCCGGCAGCCGCGCGGTCACGTATGTCGCGGATGATGTCCACCGCGTTAAAATCCGGATCAGCGCCTAACTCCGCTCGCAGCCGGTCCGCTGCCGCCACGGCCTCACGCCAGCGCTGTAGCTCTGCCGGCGTGCGTGGGTGGTGGAGCGCGCGGCGAAACCGCTCAAAGTCTTCATCGCTGCTCAGGTACAGAGGTAGCTCCATCGGCTCGGCTCGGCTGCGGATGGTTTCTCTCAGGCTGGCTGCGACCGTCTCTTCGGCGCTGCCGGTACGCAGAATTTTCTGGGCCTCAGCGAGTAACGTATCGTCTACGGTGCAACGCATGACGGTCCTCCATCAGACGGGATGGTGTAGATATGCTTCGACGACACGGACCAGACGGTTACGTTATACCAATTCGTTTTGAGTACGCCGCAGAAATGCTGAAGTTGTCAGGCGGGGTTTTTGCTGGCCCGTCGTGGGCGCCGCTGAACTAGCCAGGCCCCCAGTATCACCAGCGCAGCGCTCACCCAGAGCGTCGAGCTTAACGGCTCGCCCAGGATGATCCAGGCCGCGATGATGCTGAAGAGCGGCTGGGCCAGCGAGATGACGCTCACCTGCGAAGGAAAGTAGCGCTTGAGGAGCCACAGGCTGCCGATAAAGCAGAAGCCGGCGACCACCACCCCTTGATAGAACACCGAGGTGGCCAACTGGGCCGTCCACTCGACGGCTATGTCTTCGAATAGCAGGCTTGCCGTCATGAGCGACACCGTGCCGCAGACGGCTTGCGCCAACAGCAGTTTGGCCGGATGCAGACTCTGTACCATACGCGCGTTGTAGACGTGGCGCGCGCCGAGCAAGAGACCGGAGATAGCCGAGAAGACATCCCCCAGCAGCGCCGTGGCATGTCCTCCCAGGCTGTCGGCGAACAGCAGCACCATCCCGCCGTAGGCGATGAACACGCCGAGGAGCTTCGGCATGGTGAGCCGGTCGCCGGGTACAAAGAAGTGGGCCAGGACGGCGACCCAGATCGGAAAGGTGACGGTCAAGACGACGTTGTGCCCGGCGGTAGTCAAATCGAGGCCGATATTGAGAAAGGCGATCTGGACCGAGAACAGAGCGCCCAGCATGGCGAGGGGCCGCCACTCGCCGGGGCGGAGGCGCAAGTCCGTCTTGGTGAGCAGTGCCCAGCACAGGACCACGACCCCGCCGACGACAAACCGCATCGCGCTCAAGCGCAAGGGAGGGGCATAGTCAAGACCGACCTTGGTCGCGATGGGCAGGCCACTCCACAGAATGGCGAGCAAGAGCGCAAAAAGGGCTGCCGGGACGGTGAGCGGGCGATGCTGCGTCGGAGCGGCGCGAGCAGTGACCGAGGTCCGCCGGGATGAAAGAGCCACGGCCGGCAATTGTACCGGCTTGCGCGGCGCCGGACTGCCCGGCCCTCACCTCTCGGCCCGCGACTATAGCTCGATGTCGTAGGGAGCACCGGCCTCCTCGGCCGCCTCCCGCAGGCCGTGCCGTGTCGGTCGGTCGAGGGGGATGCCGTGGGCCGTGTGCTCCTGCCGCTTCTGCCACTCCAACTCGCCAGGGAGCGTGATGCCGGATGACCCTGGCGCGAGCGCCGAGCTTTTCACGTACTCGATCATCCGCTCCATCCGCGCGGTGAACTCGTCGAGCGGCATGACGTGTTCGATGTCAATGGCCTGGAACAGGTGCCCGGAGCCACCCCCGGTCTCCCCGAACTTGCTGCCGGAGAAGACACCGCACAGGATTTCGGCAGCAATGGACAACCCCACGCCCTTATACCCGCCGATGGGTAGCAGAGTACCCCCCTCCCGCGCAGCGACCGGATCATCCGTCGGCTCGCCCTTGGCGTCAATGGCCCAGCCCCAGGGGAGGCGCTCGCCGCGTTGCCGGACCATGTCTACCTTGGAGCCGGCCACGACCGATGGCGCCATATCCAGGTTGAATGCCCAGCCACGGCGCGTGGGCGCGGCCCACGAGATCGGGTTGAGGCCGCAGCGCGCCTCGATGCCGCCGACCGGGGCAATAGCGGTGCCCCCCGTCGTGGCGGCGAACGCGAGACACCCGGCATCCACCGCCATTTGCGCGTAGTAGGCGATGGCGCCGCAGTGTCCGTTACGCCGCACACTCACGCTGCCCATCCCGTGCTCCTTGGCTTTCCGAATGGCGATCTCCATGGCTTCAGCGGCGGCAACGTGGCCCAGGCCGCCGTCCCCGTCGTACAGACCGACCGCACCGGCATCCACCACCAGCCGGCGGTTCGGCCGTGCCTTCGTGCCGTCCGCGCGCAAGCCTTCGACGTAGCGCGGCGCAAACCGGGTACCGTGAGTATGGACCCCGCGCAGGTCGGCGTCGGTGAGGACGTGCCCCATGAATTGGGCGTCCTCATCGCTGACCCCGGCTGCACTGAAGAGCTTGGTTACGAGCTGCTCCAGGCGGCTCGGATCCACTTTTCTGTAGTCACCGTCATCGCTCATGCTGTGCTCTCCCCGTAGCGTGTTCTTCCGATTTTCCGCGAGGTTGCTTGCCGACCGTCATTCGTTACAGAGCGGGGCCAGCATAGCACGCCATCCGCCTCGATGCCTGGCCGGCGCGCGGAGACGCCCCCGCATCGCGGCCGCAACCTTCTGAGAGAACGCGCGTTCTATAGTTCGAGAGTTCGATAGACCACAAGTTCTAGGAGTGGCAACGATGCGAAAGTGGACAGCGGCAGCGGACGTTCGACCTGAGGCAGTGCTGCCCTCGGTGCGCTATAGCGACGACAGTACTGCGCTGCCGGCAGCCATACCTACGGTGCCAGTGCCGGCACCCTCTACCGCTCCCAAGGCGCGAGTGGCGAGTTGGCCGCGCGTCTTGGGGTTAGCGCTTGGTGTATGGAGCGTGTCTTACCTGGCCCGCCAGGCATTGACTTGGGGCAGCGCCGACATGCCGTTCTCGCCGCTGGGGAGCTTTGCGCTGGAAGGCATTGCCCTGGCGGTTGTTGCTATTGGCGCTGTCCTCGGCTGGAGCCTGGTCGCATTGGCCGCCCTCCGCGATATCGAGCACGCCACACCGGCCGCTCCCGCCCAATGCGCGGTGATCGTCCAGTACCCGGTTCCCGACCAATTCCCAACAAGCGCTCGCCCCAGCGGCCGTGGATGCAACCCGGCACCGCTGCCGGCGCCCGATCGCGCAGGTCATCTGGCGTGGTCGTCTGTGCGGCGCGCCGCCGCCCGCCGTGACCACCGGGCCGCCGCCTAGGAGTGCGGTAGCCACTGACCTGGTCACTCACCTCTCACTAGGCTCCCTCGCCATTCCCTATCCTGTCTGTCCATGTAGATACCTGACCTCACCCCAGCCGGATGAACGGCGTGGTACGATGCTGCTCATGCTCGTAGCACCGGCTCTCGCCATCGCGCTGTGTACCTTCGGCGTCGGTGTCCTTGTGAGAGCGGTCCGGGTCCTCCGCCGCGGGGACGCGACGCCGGGGCGAGCAGCTACGCTCGCCGTCGTGGCCGTCGGTAGCACCGGCGCCTTTCTACTCCTGACTACCATCTATCCGGCGCTGCTCATCAATACCGTGCTGCGGGCGCTGATCCCGGACGCCGCCCTGCCGGAGAGGCAGGTTGTGCCGCTCGACCTGCCGGCGACGGCCGGGAGCGCTGCCACCACGCTGCTGGGGGTGGCGCTGGGCCTCGCCCTGACCTGGCTGCTCTTTCGCGTTGCCCAGCGAGACCGGATGGTGGGACTGGCCTTGCTGCTCCTCACGGTCGCGGTGTTCGTGGCGCTGGGTGTGGCCGGGGCGCTCGCGGCGCTGCTTGTGCAGCCCGACTCGGCAGCGCTGGGTGTTGATCGGTCACGGGTGACGGTGCCACCGGGCTTCCGGGTCCGGCGCTTGGTCACGGACTTGCAGCGCCCCACGGTGGTGCGCTTCGGTCCGGATGGCCGGCTGTACATCGGCGTTCACACCGTCGTCGGGTCGGCGGGGGCTGCCGGGGACGACTTTGCCGGTGAGATCCTCAGTTTTGCCGTCACCGCGGGGCGAGCCGCCGACCGCCGCGTGTTTGCCTCCGGCCTCGGGCTGGTGACCGGTCTGGCGTTTCGTGGTGATGAACTGTACATCTCGCACGCCTTTATCGCGGACCAACGCGGTGAGGTCGTGGCCTTGCGCGACACAACCGGCGATGGCATTGCGGATGCGTCGCGGCCGATCTTGCGCGACCTGCTCGCCGGCCATTATCTGTGGCACCACAACCAGCAGCTGGCCTTCGGCCCCGACGGGCGGCTGTATCTGGGCCAGGGCGGCACCTCGGACCACGGCCCGGAGCACGAGCCGCTGGGCGGTACCATCCTGGTTGCCGACCCCGACGGCAACAACGTGCAGGTGTTCGCGCGTGGCTTTCGCAATCCGTTCGGGTTGGCGTTCACTGGACGCGGCGAGCTATTGGTCACCGACAACGGTCCCGATGCCTTCGCCGGGGATGCCGCGTGGACGACACTTGGCGCACCGGTGGATGAACTGAACCTCGTCCTGCCGGGCGAGCACTATGGCTACCCGGAGGCATTCGGCTTTCCCCCGCCGTCGTCGGCAACCCGCCCGCCCATCGCCATCTGGCCGCCGCACCGGGCGCCGGCCGGTATTACGATCTACGCAGCCGCGCAGCTCCCGGCGGACTACCGCGACAACGCCTTTGTGGTGCTCTTCCTACCAGGGGAGCTACATCGCGTGGTACTCCACCGCGATGCGGCCGGTGCGTTCCAATGGGCCGAGGTGCAGGAGTTCGCCGCGGGGCTACGCCTGCCCGCCGACGTGACCGTGGCGCCCGACGGCTCGCTGATCGTGACCGAGTTTGGTCGCGGGACGGTCCTCGCCATCAGCGCGACGGGGTAAGGGGGCACAGCTTGTAGCTCATACTCCAGCGCGAAGCACTGCGTAGCAACGGTTGAGCGCCGCAATGTGCTCGTCTGGAAAGCGCAGCTTGGCTCCCCACGTCTCCACGGCCAGGTGCGTCGCTCCCAGTTCCTGCCAGACGGTGGCATCCGTTACCCATTGCGTTTCCGGTTTATTCGCGGTCCGTAGCAGCGGCTCGATGCCTATGTCCGCTGGGTCTCGCCCCGCAGCGCGTGCATAAGTGTGGAGGCGAGCTACTGCCTGGCGGGCGTTGTCGTCTGGCGGTATCTCTGGCAGCCAACCGTCTCCCAGGCGGGCAATACGCCGGAGCACCGGATCGGCGTCGCCACCAAACCAAATAGGAATGGGGCGCTGAACAGGCAGGAGCGGGAGGCCGACGTTGCTGAAGGTGTGCCAGCGACCCTTGAATGTGGCCAACTCCTCGGTCCAGAGCGCACGCAGCACCGCCACCTGCTCCTCGCTGCGCCGGCCACGAGTATTCCAATCCACCCCTAGCACTTCATACGCTTCGTCGTTCCAGCCTAGGCCGATCCCGAGCCGCAGACGGCCGCCGCTCAACACATCTACAGCAGCCGCTTGTCTGGCAACGACGATAGTCTGCTGCATGGGTAACGGCACGATGTCCGTCACTAGCTCCAGTTGCCGGGTGACTGCTGCCAGGTACCCCAACAACACCAGCGGTTCGTAGTAGGTCTCCTGATATTGGGGAACGCTGAGCATGTTGTCACCCACACATAGATGGGTGTAGCCTAGGGCCTCTACTGCCTGGGCATAATCGCGCATGGCAACCGGATCGTTACCGGTCTCCCCCGGGGGCAGGAATGCCCCTAGTCGCATTGTCTCTCCGTCCTCATCTCGTTCTACTCTGTGGTCCAGGGCTAGACGATGACAGCCGCAGCGTGGAGGCGCAGAGGAGGCTTGCGGAGTGTTCAGGGTCCGGCAAGGATGGCGCTCTGCCCTAATGGGCATGTGGGACGTGTGTCCATTGAGCCAGCACCGCGATCAGCGCCACTCCTGCGATAATCAGGAGGAACTTCAGCCAACGGTCCGTGTCTTTCGTGGGCATGGGCACGTCATCGGCGCCGGTGATGACACTCATCACGAACTTCGCTACGCGCACGTCGCGCCGCGCCAACTCGGCGTCAATCATTTCGACGATTGCCATGTAGATAAAGGTTCCGGCGGCGAACGAGTTGAAAAGCCCAATCGCCCAAGCCGTAGCGGTTTCATTTTCTCCTAAGGTGGTGGTGGCCAGCAAGCCGACCGCTACCCCAACCGGGGTCATCGCGGCAAAGAGCGTCAGGATGATTTTCTGTGCTCTCGCTGCCAGCCCGGCCGTATGTGTGCTTACCATCAGGGCAAAGGTTTCCGATGCCTTGTGGGCCAGCACGCCCACGACAATGACGATCGCGGCCAACACGTGATGCTCAAGTCCGAGCGAAACCCCGACGATGAAGGAGTGGACCGACAGGAGCGCCAGCAGCAAATACGGGTAGAACGCCCGGGGATTCTGTCTAGCCAGATCCTCCTCGCCATAGCGATCACCGAGAATGACGCGGTCGATCAACAGGAGCACACCCAGCCCTACCGTCGCCATCAGCACTGCCAGGGGGTAGTCCACAAGCTCTTCAAGCTCATGGATTCCATCAGGGAGGAAGTGGATGAATCCAAGACCGAGGAAAAGGCCGCCGGTAAAGGCATTACCCAACGAAAAGAAGCGCTGGCTGCCCGCCATGCGGGCCGCATAGAGGGGGATCACGCCGCCGAATACGGCCATGGCGACCATCGCGGCGGCGGCGATTAGTTTGAACGTAAGTAGCTCCATGGCAGTGGCTCTACCGTATTCCTGCTCGCGTGTCAAGAGCTATGCGTGCCTGAGGGCATCCCGGAACCTGGTACCGACATTTCCAGGATGCTCCCGTGGTGTGCTCTTGATCTATTTACAACTGTTTAGACCGTGATGTCGTAATCGCGGAGCGCCTGTTCGAGCGAGAGATTCTTGTCGTGCCGCTCGCTGCGTGTACCGATGATGTAGGCGCAGCGGATGTAGGCATCACCGCCGGGGAACTGGCGGGGATACACGCCGTCCACGACGACCGCCCGCGCCGGCACCCGGCCGCGATACACCTGGCCGTCGGCGCCTTCCCGCACGTCAACAATCCTGCTGCTCGCCGTAATCATCACGCCAGCGCCCAACACGGCCTCCTCTTCGATCACTGCGCCCTCGACAATGATGCACCGACTGCCGATGAAGGCGTTGTCCTCGACGATGACCGGCTGGGCCTGCGGCGGCTCCAGCACGCCGCCGATACCCACGCCGCCGGCGAGATGCACATTGCGACCGATTTGGGCGCAGGAGCCGACCGTTGCCCAGGTGTCCACCATCGTCCCGGCGCCAACCCAGCCGCCGATGTTGACATAACCGGGCATGAGAATGACCCCCGGCTCCAAGAACGAGCCGTAGCGGGCCGTGCCGGGCGGGACGACTCGCACGCCGGCGGCGTCCAGGTTGCGCTTGAGCGGCACCTTGTCGTGGAATTGGAACGGTCCGACCTCGTGGATCACCATGTCCTGCATACCGAAGTAGAGCAGGATGGCTTGCTTGGCCCAGGCGTTGACTCGCCACTCGCCCGGCCCGCTTTGCTCCGCGACCCGCAGGCTGCCGTCGTCGAGCGCCGCAATCGTCGCTGCTACGGCCGCGCCGACCGCGGCATCATTCGTCGGGCGCTCGCCGCTGGCCGCAGCCTCGATCAGCGCCTGCATCGTCTCTCGATCCATCAATCCACTCCTTTCGTTGTGTGCGCCCGTGCCTCCGCCGCGCTCAGAGCACGCTGTCGAGAATCTCGACTGCCCGTTGGCAGGTCTCCAGCGGCGGTACCAGCGCCAGCCGGACGTGCCCGGCGCCACGCGCTCCCAAGAACTCGCCTGGGAGTACGACAATCCCGCGCTCCAGCAGCCACTCGGCGAACTGCCGTGATGAGTGCCCCGCCACCCACTCCGGTACGCGAACCCACAAGTAGAACGTCGCCGCGCTTGCGTCTACGACCAGCCCCTTGCGTGCCAGGACCTCGATGAACAGTTGTCGCCGCTCGGCGTAGCGTAGACGCTGGGCCGTCACGTGTGCTTCATCGTCCCAGGCAGCGCGTGCCGCCTGCTGGATGAACTCCGGGGTGGCTACCCCCATCCGCGGGCGCACGTTGCGGAGGGTGGCGAGCACCTGCGCGTCGCCCGCGATCACGCCGCTGCGATAGGCAGTCATGTTGCTGCGCTTGGAGAGTGTGTTGATGACGATAGCCCGCTCCAGCCCGGTTTGCAGCAGGCTCGGCGGGGGATTGTCGTACCACAGCTCGCTGTAGGCCTCGTCGGAGGCCACGTAGAAGTCCCAGCGCTCCGCCAGGGCGAGCACCTCACGGTAGTAGGACGGTGGTGCCACGGCACCCGTAGGGTTATTGGGGTAGTTCAGCCAGAGCAGGCGCAGGCGGCCGAGCACGTCGGGCGTCAGCGCGTTCAGATCGGGCAGCCAATCGGCGTCGAGGGGTAGGGGAATGACCTCGGCGTGGTGGAGCCGGGCGCTGTCGGCGTAGACTTGGTAGGCCAAATCCGGCACGCCGACGGCCTGCGGACCGCGGCGCGGATCATCGAGCAGGGCCAGACCCAGGTTGAACAGGGCCTCCTTGGAGCCATTCGCCGGCAAGACGTGTACGTCGGGATCGAGCGTCACGCCGAACCGACGACCGAACCAGCCGGCGATGGCTTGCCGTAGCTCCGGGAGACCGGCGGAGGTGGGATAGCGGGATTCCGGTGTCAGGGCGGCAGTCAGCGCTTGGCGGATGAAGGCTGGCGTAGGGTCCTGTGGATCACCGACCCCGAAATCGAGTAGCACGGTGCCCTGCGCTTGCAGCGCCTCCTTGCGCTGCCGGAGGGCGGTGAAGGCATAGGGTGCTAACTTCTCGATGGCGCTGTTCATTATTCTGTCTGTCCGAGCGGCCGACGGTTCAAGATTACCGTCTACTATGCCAGGAGCACAGCGCTCCCGTCGCTAATCGCAGTAACGGCAACTCCCTTCAACAGCGTATAGTCGTTGTCGCCGTTGCTACTGAATTCGCGGTGGAGCCGCGCCGAGTGCCCCTGTTAGGGAGGCCGGTGCTATGGAAGATACGCTGGCGCAGGTCCGTGCTGCTTACGACCATGACCCCGAGTGGGAGTGGCACCGCCTCGAGTCCGGGGCGCAGTACCGGCTGGAGCATCTGGTCACGATGCACGCGCTCAAGCGGCATCTGCCGGCCGTGACACCGGATTATCCCGGCCATGTGCTGGATGCCGGCGGCGGTCCCGGACGCTACACCCTGGCGCTGGCCGCGCGGGGCTACACCATGTCCCTCCTCGACCTCAGCCCGGCGCTGCTGGCTTTGGCTCGCCAGCACATTGCCGAGTCCGCCCCGGCGGTCCGCGAGCGGGTGTCGGCAGTGGTCGAAGGCTCGATTACGGACCTCTCCCGGTTCGGAGACGCGCAGTTCGACGCCGTGCTCTGTCTGGGTGGTGTGCTCTCTCACGTCATCGAAGCTGCATCGCGCTGGCAGGCCCTGGCCGAGCTGCGGCGGGTAGCGAAGCCGGGCGCTTTCCTATTCATTGCGGTGATGAACCGGCTGGGTGCTTACCGCTCGACCGTGCAGTGGCCGAGCTGCTACACACAATACTTCCCGCATCTGCCGGAGACGGGTATCGCCGCCATCGGCCCTGGCGGCGCGCCGACGTACTACTTTCTCCCGGAGGAGTTTGTCTCGTCATTGGCTGCGGCGGGCCTCGAGCCGGTGCGGTTGTATGGCTGCAATGGCCTGGGGGCGCATTTGCAGGAAGAGCACCTCGACGCATTAATGGCGGACCCAGAGCGCTGGCCAACCTGGCGTAAGCAGTTGCTGGACACCTGCGACCATCCGAGCATCGTCGGCGTGTCCAATCACCTGCTCGCCGTAGCGCGCCGTCCTGTCCCGGCCGGGGCGTGACAATGAGCGCAGTTGACAGGCGAATGTGGAGCCGTATACGGTCCCTTCTAGGAAGCGATTCCGAGGAACGGCGACAGGCCATGAGCACAGACCAAGTCGTGAGTGACGGCGCACGAGAGTTATTTGTCGGGCGCTTGGTGCCGCAGGAGACGCTCGTCGCGCTCGCCGACTACACGCCCTTCTACATCTACGACCTCACCACCGTACAGCGCCGTTACCGCCAACTGACGACGGCACTCCCACCCCAAGTGCAGGTCTACTACGCGATCAAGGCCAACCCGTCGCTGCGGCTCGTGCAGGAGCTCACCGCGCTCGGTGCGGGTATGGAGATTGCCTCGGCCGGTGAACTGGCCGTGGCCGAGCGCCTCGGTATCTCCGGCGACCGGGTGCTGTTCACGGGGCCAGCCAAGACGGACGACGAGTTGGCCGCCTCGGTGCGGTACGGCCTCCGCACGATCAATGTCGAGTCGCTCGGTGAGGCCCGACGGCTGGACTCTATTGTCGCTGCTGAGGCGCAGCACGCTGACTCCCTCCACAGACGCCAGCCGATCTTGCTGCGCGTCAACGCTCGCTTCGAGGTTCACGACGCCGACGCTGCGGTCCAGCTTGGCGGCGGCGCCCAGAAGTTCGGTGTTGACGAGGAGCAGCTTGACGACGTACTTCCGCAGATTCTCAAGCTCCGGCACCTCGACCTGCAAGGGGTCCACGTCTTCGCTGCTACCGGAGTGCTGGAATCGACGCTGCTCGTGGAGTACACGCGCCACGTCTTCGAGCTCGTGCAGCGGCTGGAGCGACACTACCGGCGGCGCTTTCCGGTCGTGGACCTCGGCGGTGGTCTCGGCGTGGATTACCGGACGTTTCCGGGCCGGGACCTCGATCTGGCCCACTATGCGGCCAGCCTGCGGGGCCTCATCGCGACATTCGGATTCGGCGACAAGGAGATCGCGCTGGAGCTAGGGCGCTACTTGGTCGGCGAGGCTGGCACCTATGTCGTGCGTGTGCTCGACGTGAAGCACTCGCGGGGGACGGACTATGCCCTGGTGGACGGTGGGACGAATCACTTCCGGCGCCCGGTAGCGGTCCGGCAGGACCATCCGGTGACGTTGCTGCTTCCCGCTACCGGATCGGAGTCCGGCACAGGCGCGGTAGTTGAGGACCGCCGAGGCTCGCCTCGCACCTACGCCATCGGCGGACCGCTCTGCACCTCGATTGATGTCATTGCCCGCGCTGCGCTGCTTCCCTCCCTGCGCGAGGGCGACTTGCTCGCCCTGCACAAGGCCGGCGCCTATGGACTCACGATGTCGTCGCTGGCCTTCCTCAGCCATGCGTGGCCGGCCGAGTACCTGCTGGAGATGGACGGCACGGTGACGCTGATCCGTGAGCCGCTCGATCCGACAACCCTGTTCGCCGGCCAGCATTACCGTTAGGCGCTGCTCGGCGGGCCGGCGCCTATGCGCGGGGTACCCGCCGCCGGCGCCGGTAGGCCCGCGCTTCCCGAATCGCGATTTCGCGCGCCAAGACCTCGCGTACTTCCGGAGTGAGATCGTCGGGATTGGCTTGCGCGGCTGCGACCGTCGCCAGGAAGCGCGGGGCACGCATCCGTTGCAGCGCAGCGGGAGTCAGCAGCTGCAACAGGGGCATTTGCGCTGCCGGTGCCTTTCTCGCCATCGCTATTCTCGTTGCTGCGGCGCTACTTGAACGCACATTCTAGCGCCTGTTGCCCTGATTGGCGAGCACGCTGCGCTCTCTAGCACCCCTGCACAGGGCTATATGACCCTAACCGGAATCGTTAACAGCCTCTGTGCGGAGGTCTTGGTCAGTGAGGAGGGAAGGATATGATCCGTCAGCACCGGAGGGGAAGGGTGTGGGAGCCAATTGCAGAGGCCGGCAAGCCGCCATCCAGCTCTGCCGGTTCGCGACGGCCGAGCTATCCAGCAGCGCGGGACAGCCGATGCGTCCGACTGGCCCTGGGGTTCGGCGTACTACGGCCCGCGCGTGAGGACCGGTAGGCCTTGTTCCTGCCCCATGATCGGCCACCGCCATGCCCCTGGCTCGATTTCTTACGGTGCTTGGCCTTCGGTCGTCCCTTGTGCCGGCCTGATGTGGCACGGCCGCTGTGATCTTGGTGGGTCTTCGGGGCAGCAGGCTGGGTGTGCCGAGGACCACGAGGTCGGGTCGCGTGCTCCTCGGCGGTTGCAGCAGGATTGGTCGGAGCAGGTGCGCGTGATAGATCACGCAACGCGCTGGCGTCAGGAGTCGTGAACGGTTCGTTGAGGCCGACCTGACGCTGTAGTCGGCGCATGCCTTTCACCTGATCAGGTTGGACGAGGGAGACGACCACTCCGCCCTGGCCGCCCCGAGCGGTGCGCCCGGACCGGTGAACGTAGGTCTTGTGATCCTCAGGCGTGTCATAGTGGACAACTGACGCTACACCGTCAACGTGGATGCCGCGGGCGGCTACATCGGTCGCGACCAAGGCCTGCACTCGACCACTGGCGAAGTCGGCGAGCGCTCGGTTGCGCTGGCTCTGCCTGCGGCCGCCGTGGATCGCTGCCGCCTGGATGCCGGCCTTACCGAGTTGCTTGGCAAGCCGGTCGGACCTGTGTCGGGTCCGACAGAAAACGATGGCCGGCCACACCGCACTTACGGCCTCTGCGGTGATCCCCGGGCGGTCGACTTGGGCCATGTTCCAGAACATGTGGTGGGCCGCGGTGATATCCGGGGTCTCCTCTCCGACCTCGTGACGGACGGGATTCTGTTGGTAGTCGCGGGTGAGCTTGGCCACATCGCCGTCGAGTGTCGCGGAGAACAACATGGTCTGGCGCTTGCGTGCCGTCCGGTCGAGCAACCGGCGAACGGCGGGCATGAAGCCCATGTCGGCCATTCGGTCGGCCTCGTCGAGCACGACCCGGTTGATTGCGGAGAGGCTCACGGCGCCTTGGTCGATGAGATCCTCCAGCCGTCCGGGACAGGCGACCAGGATGTCCACACCCCGCCGGAGCGCCCTGATTTGGGTGGCGTAGCCAATACCGCCATAGACGACTCCGATACGGACCGCCCCGGCAAAGGAGCGAAGCACAGTGTTGATCTGTTCGGCAAGCTCACGTGTCGGTGCCAGTACGAGCGCGTGTGGCCGCCTGGTCTCGGCACGGCCGACGCTGGCGACGAGTGGGATCCCAAAGGCGAGTGTCTTGCCTGATCCGCTAGGGGCGCGTCCGCAGATATCGCGTCCGGCCAAGGCGTCAACTACCGTAGCTGCCTGGATCTCGAAGGGTTTGGTGAAGCCTCGATGCTTTAGGGCGTTGCAGATGGTCTCGGGGACACCTAGTTGGGCGAAGGTCAGGGACATGGCGCTCCTTGCCCGCACAGCGGCGGGAGATTGGATTCGTGGTGCCTCGACGCGCATGACGCAGAGGGAATCTTCGGGGATGGTCACAGTGACCGGATGAACCAGCGCGCGTCTATGAACCCACCGGCTGGGAGAGCCTTGCCGGAGCAGCACTAACGGTAGCGCCTTCGTCTCTATTTTACTCGATATGCGTCCGCTGGCACAAGGCAGTCACCCGGCCGGCCGCTGCCCGTCACCTCGGCTACCCCTACTGTAGGACACCCCTGGGCCCTTCCGAGGGCGATCTGATTCTGAGCCGGTGCCTAGTAAGCGCGGTGGACGCATGGCTGCATACGTGGCGATGCCTTCGGTGTGGCCCGGTTGGGGCTGAGGGGGCTGGTCAAGGTATCTGCTCCCGGCGCTCCGGTAGCGGTCGTTGAGCAGGGAGGCTGCGGCTTGTGCGGTACACTGCCTACGCTGCCCGATACTCGTCCGTCCTGTAGCCAATGAACGTCAAGGGTAACGTGCCGGGTTGACACAAGCAGAGGTATGCACAATCGGATGGAAGTACGTGATGCCGGCCGAGCGGGTCAGGTACCGTGAGTGAGCAAGACCGGGATCCGGAGCTACTGGCCGGCGCGGACAGTGCAGCGTTGGCGCGGCGGGTGGCGCGCAACACGGCCGCGCCGCTGGCGGCGACCGTAGTCGAGCGTGGGCTGGGCCTGCTGCTGGCGATGTACGCCGCGCGGGTGCTCGGCCCCGCAGGCATCGGGGCGTACAGGTTAGCGCAGAATGTCTGGCAGTTCGCTTCCATCTTCGCCGACGCCGGCTTAACCACTCTCCTCACGCGCGAGGTAGCCCGCGACCGCCCGGCGGCAGCCCAGCACACCGCCGCGACGGTCGGCTTGCGTCTGATCCTCGCTGCCGTGTGTGCTCCTGCCGCGACGTTGGTCGCCGTGCTTTATGGTGACCGCGCCATCCTCGTTACGGTGGCGCTGCTAGCCGCCGGACTGCTCCCGACAGCCATTGCCGGCGCGTTGAGTGCCGTCTTCTCCGGCCATGAGCGCATGACGACCCCGGCAGCGGTCCAGTTAGTCGGTGGGGGCCTCACGGCAGCCCTCGGCTTCGCGGTGTTGTCGGTCGGCTGGGGCATCATCGGCCTGGGCGTCGTCTCGCTCGCCGTTAGCCTCCTGACTGCGATGGTCTTCATCCGGCTTATCCAGCGGCACTACTTCCCGCTGCGTATTGTGCTGACGTCCCGCGACCTGCGCGCACAGTTGAGCGAGGCTTGGCCGCTGATGCTCAATAACCTGCTGAACACCATCTTCTTCCGTAGCGACATTCAGGTCCTGGGAGCGTTCCTTGGTGCGAGGGCCGTGGGACACTATGACAATGCGTTTCGGATTATTGACGCAGTAGGTCTGCTGCCCTCGCGCTTCATACTCGCGCTCTTCCCGCTCCTGTCGCGGCGAGCGGCGCCTGGGGATGCTACTTTCCTGGGAGTCTATCGGCTGGCCGTCAAGCTGCTGTTGGGCATCGCAGTGCCGATTGCGCTCGGCATCACGGTGCTGGCCTACGACACCACGCGCTTGCTCTGGGGCGCGCGCTTTCTCCCCGAATCGGCCATCGCCCTGCAAATCCTCGTCTGGTACGTACCGGGGAGCTTTTGGAACGGCCTGACCCAGGTCGTCCTCATCGCGGTTGGTCAGCAGCGCTGGATTACTGTCGGTTTCTTCCTGGCCACGGCTTTCAACGTGGTCGCCAACCTCCTGCTCGTGCCGCGCTATGGGTTGGTCGCCGCCGCCTGGACGACCGTAGCGTCCGAGGTTGTGCTGTTCGTGCCGTTTGCGGTGATCGTTCGTCGCAGCCTAGGTACGCTTCCCTTCTGGCGGGAGGCGCCCCCCCCGCTGATCGGTGGGCTGGCCGCTGCTGCCGTTGCGTTGGGACTTGGTCAACTCGGCAGTCCTGCCCTCGTCGTAGCCGGCGCGGCGCTGTCGGTCTACGCCATCGTGTGGCTGGCGCAGCGACCACTCGACCGCGAGGAGTGGCAGCTGGTCGAGGGTCTCTGGCGACGTGCGGAGCCGCGCTGAAGAGGCACACCTCACCCCCGGCGGTCTTCTAGCGCCGCACGGTGCCGCTGCCGATTTGACACGCTAGGTCTGCACCACCTTGACTTTCATAGGATCGTGCAGACTTAGCGTGTCATTTGCTCGGCGTACCACGCTTCGCCGTAGACCGTCTTCTTGTTGCCCCAGCGCCCCGGTTTGGGGATCATCTTCAGACTGCGGTCTTCCAGCGGCAGGTATACTGGTGTATGACCTCGCCGATGTGACTCCCGCACCGCGATGGCCAGCTCCAGTGCTTTCCGCCCGTTATCCCCATTGGACCACGGCTCGATGTTTTGGTCGAGCGCGTCTACCACGGACTGAATGGTTGCATCCTGGCGCGGCATGATGCGCCAGCCCTCGGCATCGTGTGTCGCCTCTCCGCGGTACAGGTGGGTTTGCGGAAGCACGCCCTCGATGGGGCGCAGGGCGCCATCCGCGAGCTGCCAGGCATGGACGTAAGCGCCGTCGCTGACGAATAGGCCGCGACTGCACAGCACCTCGTAGCCCTGCCGGACGCTACCCCGGCGATGGATAACGCCCTCGATCCCGTTCACGAAACGCACGTAGCCAGCGCCGCCCTGGTCGTCGTCGCTCCACGGGTCGTCATCCACCCACCCGGTCACCCACTCCACGTCGGCATCGCCGGCAAACAGGCGCATCAGGCTATAGCGTTGAATACCGCCTCCCGACATCTCATGGCCGCTGCCGTCGAGGACGCTGATGCTCACCACCTCACCTAGCTCTCCCGACGCCAGCAGCTTGACCGACTGTCGGTAGTGGGGCAGGTTGCGATCCAAGTCACCGACGGCGAGCTTGATCCCACGAGCGGCGCAGGCCTCGACCATCCGGTCCGCTTCGGCCAGGCTGGCGCTCATCGGCTTCTCGCAGGAGATGGCTTTCAGCTCCGTGCGCGCACAGCCGAGCACAATGGCGGGGTTCTCGCTGACGGGCAGGATCGGCGCGGCAATATCGAGTTGCTCGCTCGCCAGCAGCTCCTCGTAGCTGCGGTAGCCGGGGACCTGGAAACGCTCGCAAAACAGGGCGAGGTTGTCCGGGTCGGGATCGGCGGCCGCCACGACCTCCGTCGCCGGATGCAGTGCATACGACCTGGCGTACTGGGTCCCCTTGCGGCCGCAGCCGATAATCCCTACGCGGTAGGGCGCTTGCCGAGCAATCGTCATCGGTCGCCTCCCACTCAACTGTCGTTCCCTAGGTACACCTTGAAGATGTGCCTCCGCCATCATACACGCCCCGGCTTGGTACCATCTGACTGTCAAGACTGGTTCCCCAATGGACCCCGTTGCGGCGCCGGGTGACAACGTGTTCTCTCCCTGTCGCAGCGGGAGAGGGTTAGGGTGGGGGCCTGGATTGCGGCGGAAGCCGCAATGACGGGAGGAGAGACTATGCCAACGATTGCTGCCGACTCCCTCCACGACCTCGCCCAACGGCTCTTCGCGGCGGCCGGCACCCCGCCGGAGCAAGCCGCTACGGTTGCCGAGCATCTTGTCAACGCCAACCTCGCCGGCCATGACTCGCATGGGGTACAGCATATTCCCGGCTACGTCGGCGGCGTGCGTGATGGTCAGATCGTCCCGGCGGCCCGCCCAACCATCGTGCAGGAGCGGCCGACTGCGGCGCTCGTTTCCGGCAACTGGAGCTTCGGGCAGGTCGCCGCCAAGTACGCGATGGATGTCGCCACTCGCAAGGCCAAAGAGGTTGGCGTGACGGTCGTCGGGATTGTGCAGTGCAACCACATCGGACGGCTGGGCGAGTATCCCACCCGCGCTGCCGCGCAGGGCATCGCCAGCTTCATCACCTCCGGCAACCTCAACCGCACCGGGGGTAGCGTCGCACCCTACGGTGGACGCCAGGGCGCACTGAGCACCAGCCCGATGGCGTGGGGGTTCCCGGCCGGCCCGCGCCCCCCCTTCTTACTCGACTTTGCCACGTCGGTGATTGCCGGGGGCAAGGTAGAGGTGGCCCTGGCCAAGGGCGAGTCGTTACCCGATGGCGCCGCCTTAGGCCCCGACGGCCGGCCGACCACCGACCCGGTCTTGCTGCGGCAGGGCGGCAGTATGCTCACGTTCGGCGGGCACAAGGGCTATGGCCTGGCGCTCGTGGTCGGCCTGTTCGGCGGTTTGCTCACCCACGCCGACCGGTACGCCACCGACGAAGGCGCGACCGGCGTGTTCATATTGGCCGTGGATGTCAGCCTCTTCGGGCCGAGTGAGGCGGTCGAGCGGACCGTGGACAAGGCCTTTGACCGGATCAAGGCTACGCCGCCGGCCGAGGGCTTCGACGAGGTGCTCATCTCCGGCGAGACCGAGCACCGCAGCCGCGAGCAGCGCCTCCGCGACGGCATCCCCATCCCTGACAAGACCTGGGTGGCGCTGTGCCAAGTGGCCGCCGAGCTTGGCGTCGCTATGCCCGCATGAGGTAGATCACTCATCGCAGCCGTTTTGACGTTACACGAGAAGGATGTGCTCTGATGCCTCCGTTTCAGTTAGTCTCCGACTTCCAGGCTACCGGTGATCAGCCGGAGGCCATCGCCAAGCTGTGTCAGGGTTTGCACGACGGTCAGCGGTTACAGGCGCTGCTCGGCGTGACCGGCTCCGGTAAGACGTTCACGATGGCCAGTGTTGTTGCCGAGGTGCAGCGTCCGACGCTGGTGCTGGCGCCCAACAAGACGCTCGCGGCGCAGCTCTTTGATGAGTTCAAGGAGTTCTTCCCTCACAACGCCGTGGAGTATTTCGTCAGCTACTACGACTACTACCAACCCGAAGCCTACATCCCGCGCAGCGATACCTATATCGAGAAGGATTCCTCGGTCAATGAGGAGATCGAGAAGCTCCGGCTCTCGACAACGCGCTCGTTGTTGGCGCGCCGCGACGTGCTGATCGTGGCCTCGATCTCGTGCATTTACGGCATCGGCGCCCCGGAGGACTACGGCTTCTCGGTCGTGAAGCTGCAACGCGGTCAGGTGACGCGCCGCGACCGGGTGCTCCGTCACCTGGCCGACGTGCAGTATGACCGCAACGACATGGACTTCAGACGGGGCACCTTCCGCGTGCGCGGCGAAGTGCTGGAAATCTTCCCAGCCTACGACGACTTCGCCGTGCGGATCGAGTTCTTCGGCGATGAGATCGAGCGGATTGTCGAGGTGGACCCGCTTACCGGCGAGGTGCTGGCAGCGCGCGAGCAGGTGGACATCTACCCGGCCGGGCACTTTGTCACCCCGGCCGAGAAGCTCGAGCGGGCCGTCGTCACCATCGAGGAAGAGCTACAAGAGCGCCTAGTCGAACTGCGGGCGCAGGAGCGGCTGTTGGAGGCCCAGCGGATCGAGCAGCGCACGCTTTTCGACTTGGAGATGCTGCGCGAGACTGGCCACTGCCAGGGTATCGAGAACTACTCGCGCCACCTGAGCAACCGCGCCGCCGGCGAGCAGCCGTGGACCCTGCTCGACTATCTACCCGACGATTTCATCCTGTTCGTGGACGAGTCGCACGTCGCGCTGCCGCAAGCGCGGGGCATGTATTTCGGCGATAAGTCACGCAAGGACACGCTGGTCGAGTACGGATTCCGCCTGCCGTCCGCGCTCGATAACCGACCGCTCATGTTCGGCGAGTTCGAGCAGCATATCCGCCAGGCGATCTTTGTCTCCGCGACGCCCGGCCCCTACGAGTACGAGCACTGCATGCAGATTGTCGAGCAACTCGTCCGCCCGACCGGCTTGGTGGACCCCATCGTCGAGGTCAAGCCGACCGCCGGCCAGATTGACGACCTGCTCTACCAAATCAACGAGCGGGTGCAGAGCGGTGAGCGCACGCTGGTCACGACGCTGACCAAGCGTATGGCCGAAGACCTCGCCGACTATCTGGCGGAGATGGGTATTAAGGTCCACTATCTCCACTCGGAGATTGACACCCTGGAGCGCGTCGAGATTCTCCGCGACCTGCGCTTGGGCGTCTACGATGTCGTGGTCGGGATCAACCTGCTGCGGGAAGGTCTCGACCTGCCCGAGGTCTCGCTGGTAGCCATTCTCGATGCCGATAAAGAGGGCTATCTGCGCTCGGAAACCTCGCTCATCCAGACGATTGGCCGGTCCGCTCGCCATGTCGAGGGCCGGGTCATCATGTACGCGGATCGGATCACCGGCTCGATGCGCCGGGCCATTGACGAGACGGCCCGCCGCCGGCGCGTCCAAACCCGCTACAACGAACAGCGGGGTATCACCCCGGTCGGTATCCAGAAGGCGATCCGCGGCGTGTCGGAGCGGCTAAAGCAGGTCGCGGAAGCCGTTCCCGCCTACAAGACCGACGAGGAGCTGCCGAAGAAGGAAGTGGCCCGGCTCATCAAGGACCTCGAAAAGCAGATGAAGGAGGCCGCGCGACAGCTCGACTTTGAGCAGGCGGCGCTGCTGCGCGATCAGGTCTACGAGTTGCGGGCAACGCTGGGTGACGGCAGTGGGCCGATTGCGGAGACAGCCGCTCCGGCTGCCGCCGATACGAACGGGGCCGCCGCTCCTACGCCGCGCGGGCGGTCCACCTCGCGGGCCGTGCGCGTCACCGGGCCGCGCCGACGCAGCCGGCGGCGGTGAGGCGTGAATTTCTTGCGGGGACGAGATGATGGACATTGATGCGATCCGGGCGCTGGCCGACGCCCAGGCCGACTACGCGAGGGAAGCCTACCGCTGGCTCCACCGGCACCCGGAATTGAGCTTCCAGGAAGTCGAGACCGCCCGATACGTCGCCGACCAGCTCCGCTCGCTCGACCTAGAGCCACGGATCGGCGTCGGGCGGCCCGGCGAGCACGGCGTTGTCGCGGTGCTCGGCGCCGACCGGCCCGGCCCGGTCGTCGCGCTGCGGGCCGATATGGACGCGCTCCCGTTGGAGGAAGCAACCGATTCACCCTGGCAATCACAGCGCCCCGGGGTGATGCACGCCTGCGGCCACGATGCCCACACCGCCATCTTGCTCGCCACCGCCGCCGCACTGCGCCATATCGAGCGCGACCATCCCCGTAGTCTGGTCGGGCCGGTCGTGCTGCTGTTTCAGCCGGCCGAGGAGCAGGAACCGGGTGGTGCGTTGGGGATGATCGAGGCCGGCGTGCTCGATAGCCCGCCGGTGCAAGCGGTCTTCGGTCTCCACCAGTCGCCGCTGCTGGATACGGGCACGGTTGGGCTGGCCGTGGGCGCCCGCAGCGCTGCGGCGGATGACTTTACGCTGACTATTCGCGGTCGTGGCGGCCATGCCGCCTGGCCCCACCGCACCGTTGATCCGGTGGTCGTCGCGGCGCACGTTGTCACTGCCCTGCAAACGGTCGTCAGCCGGCAAGCGCCGCCAACCAACGCCGCCGTCGTCACCGTTGCCACCATTCACGGCGGGACCAAGGACAACATCATTCCCGACGAGGTGGTGATGACGGGTACTGTCCGCACCCTTGCGCCGGAGCTACGCGATGCCATGCCGCAGCGCATCGAGTCTCTGGCGCAAGGCATAGCCGCCGGCTTCGGTGCCGAGGCCACGCTCGACTATGCATGGGGGTACCCGGTGCTGGTGAACGATGCGGCGATGACTGCCTTGGCCGAGCGGGCAGCGATCCGCGCGCTCGGCGAGTCCCAGGTGGTGGAGGCGGAGCCGGTGCTGGGCGCCGAGGACTTTGCGTATTTTCTGGAGCAGCGCCCCGGCTGCTTCGCCACCTTGGGCGTCGGCGTGCCGAGCATCCCGCTCGACAAACGTCCCACCGGCCACAGTGCCCGGTTCAGTCTCGACGAGGCCGCGCTACCCGTTGGCGTGGCCTACTACCTCGCCCTCCTCGACGAGTGGGCACGCTCCTCACGCCCCGCGCAATAGCCAGGACGCCCCTACGGTGCCGGCGCGGCGGTGCCTTCCATGAGAGCGGCCTGGTCGGCAGGGTTGGGGTTGCGGTAGTAGGTGCCGGGGCGCCAGTCGCCCACGTCCCCCAGCAGCCGCCGTTGGCGCGGCGTACACCGGGCTAGTAGCTCCGGCGTAGCCTGGTCGAAGTCCCATGGCTGCATGAATAGCTGGCTATAGCGGTAGATCAGCGTCTTGCGGATTTGGTCCGAGAGATTCGGTCCCGGTCCGTGCCAGAGGGCGTGCGGAAAGATCACGGCATCGCCGGCCTCGACACACAAGGGGACGCTGCCCGGCGTATCCGTCCCGGCGGGCAGCCGCTCCTCCGGCCAGGGCCGCAGGTGGCTGCCCGGAAAGACGATGAAGTTGCCCATGTTCGGCTCCGGGAGCGGCGTCAGGAAGTATTGAATCTTGACTTGCAGCGGCAGGCTCGACTCCGTAACGCGAATCTGTTCCAGCGCCTCGCCGCCGTCGGGGTGGATATACCCCTTGTAGCTCGGATCAAGCGTTCGCATGGTCACCTGCGCCACGCTGCACCCGATGTACGAACCCATCAGGTCCAGCACCAAGCCAAAGGTGCCTGGATGGTCTATCATGTCAATGAAGACATCATTCTCCGCATAGATGTTCCGGCGACCCATCCCGCGCTGGGGACCGCCGTCGTTATTCGGCCCCACGTACCGCGCGTAGAGGTCGTCCACCGCTTCAATGCACCTTTCCACCTCGTCCGGTGTGAGTGCTCCCTTCACGACCAGGTAGCCGTCACGTCCCCACTGGCGCCGCTCCGCTTCGGTGAGCCTCCGCATAGACATCTCGCCTACCATTCCTTTCCGTGCAACTGCCGTTCAACTCTCGGCCGGGGGCGCTGCGCCCGTGAGCACCTCGACCTGGTCCGCTGGTGAGTAGAAATAGGCGCCCGGACGCCAGTCCGCGCCGAGGTCGCCCAACAACCGCCGCTGGCGCGGTGTGCAACGCTCCAGCAACTCTGGCGAGGGTTCTTTATAGTCGAAGGGGCGAAAGCACTGCTGGCTGTAGCAGTAAATCAGTGTCTTGCGTGCCTTCCCCGACAGGTTCCGCGCCGGGCCGTGCCAGATGGAGTGGGTGAAGATCGCCGCGTCACCGGCTTTGACGGAGAGCTGCACGGTACCGGGTGACTCCGGCCCGTCGGGCAGCCCTGCCTCCGGGAACGCCTGTCGGTGGCTCCCCGGCACGAGCGTAAAGTTGCCACCGTTCGGCTCCAGCACGTCGGTCAGGAAGTACTGAATCTTCAGTTGGAGCGGCCAACTCGTATCACTGAGGCGGATGTGCTGAAGGGCCTGCCCGCCGTCAGTATGGATGTAGCCCTTGAATTCCGGGTCGGGCAGGCGGATAACGGCCTCGGACATGCTCAACTGAATGTAGGGGCCGAGCAGGTCCACGACGACGCCCAAGATACCGGGGTGGTCCATCAGCTCGACGAACACATCGTTGTCTTCCATCACGTTACGACGGTCCATCCCTTTCGCCGCGTCCGCCTCCGGGTTGTCCACGACGTGCCGTTGATAGAGCTGATCCAATGACTGCGTAAGACTGGCTACCTCCTGGGGTGTCAGCGCGTCCGGCAGCACGAAGTAGCCATCGCGCTCCCATTGCTGCCGCTGGTCCTCCGTGAGGCTCCGGGTGAACATCAGCTACCCCCTCTTGCCGCCGTGTACGCCAGCGCCGGCCGTGCCGCGCGAGACACCCACATCATACCGCCGGCCAGTGACCGGTGGCTAGTGGCTCGTGGTCAGGTGGAGCCGAAGCGTCATCGCGGAAAGGCGCAGCCAAGTGCCGCAGGAGCGCTTCCTGTGCTCGTGAGTGCCCTGGCTATGGCCGGGAGTTGGCCGCTGCCTGGAGCACCAGCGCCAATGCCTTTGCCGTACCGATGGGGTACAGGCGCACGTGCCGCCCGAAGGACTCGCCGCCGGCGACGATAGTAGCGCCCTCGTCGAGCAGCGTGGCAAGCGTCGGACGACGCTGCTCGCCCCGGACCACTTGCGCGGCCGTCAAGGCGATCACCCCCTGCACTTCTTCCGTGGCCAGAGCGTGCGGCTGGCTTTGCAGGCGGGCTAGGTAGATCACCAGGTAGTAGATGCCGCCGGCGCGCGGTGTGCCCGGCGGATGCACCATCTCGTACACGGCCAGCGGACGCGGACGGTCGCGCAATACGAGCCGTGCCGGCGGACTATAGTGTGGGAGGTGCCAGGTCTGCGCCGCGGACCGGAGAATAACGTCGGCGCCGATCTCTTCCTTGGCTTCCCGGTGGGCACAGGCCGGCCAGGACTCGCCTTTCTCGCGGTGACCGCCAATTCCGGCGTAGAACAGCTCTCCCGGCGGGCAGCGAAAGCGAGTGCCGGCCAACAGGAACAGGTACCGGCCACAATCGTCCTGGAGCGCCAGACCCACCCCGGCCTCCGCACCGTCCGGTACGATGTCGCTGATCGCCGGCATGATGGACTCCCCCTCTCTATTGCTCGGCGATGGAGAGGGGGCTGGGGGGTGAGGATAGATCAGCCGCCAGCGACGGCGGGGACGATGGACACTTCCTGTCCGGCTTCCAGGGCGGTGTCGAGGTCGTCGAGGAAACGGATGTCCTCACCGCCGACATAGATGTTGACGAACCGGCGCAGCGTTCCTTGCTCGTCGAACAGGCGCTCCTTGAACCCCGGATGCTGGCGCTCCATATCGTCGAGCACCCCGCCAACCGTCGTGCCCTCGGCCGTCACGGCGGCGGCGCCGCCGGCAAGCTGCCGCAGGGGAGTAGGTATCCGCACTGTCACTGCCATCACGCTGCTCCTTTGTTGCGAGGTTTCCGTGGTCGCGCGAGCAGGCTCACTCTACCAGCGCCGGCGCGACGCCGGCCGGCGTACTCGGCGGCGTGAGGCCGAGTGTGCTTTCGAACGACCCAATCGTCGCGTCAACGTGGACCGGCTGCCGGGCCACGGGTGCGACCGCCTCCAGCGTCTTGAGACCGTTGCCCGTGATGTAGGCCACCACGCGCTCGTCGGGCTGCACCACGCCGCTGGCCACCAACTGCTTCAGACTGGAGATCGTGACGCCGCCGGCCGTTTCGGTGAAGATGCCTTCCGTCTCTGCCAGCAGCTTGATCGCCGCCGCGATGTCCTCATCGCCGCTGATCGTCATGCTCCCGCCCGTCTCCTTGACGATACGGATGACATAGTAGCCGTCGGCCGGGTTACCGATTGCCAGTGACTTGGCAATGGTGTCCGGCTGCCGCACGGGCCGCACTGCCTCGCGGCCGGCCAAGAACGCCTCCGATACCGGGGCGCAGCCGTCGGCTTGGGCTGCGGAGATGCGGACACTGCCCTCGGCGACCAGTCCGACCTTCTGTAGCTCGCCAAAGCCCTTATAGAGCTTGGTCACGAGCGAGCCGGAGGCGACCGGCGCGACCACGTGATCGGGCAAGGTCCAGCCGAGTTGCTCGGTCACCTCGAAAGCGAGCGATTTACTCCCCTCGGAGTAGTAGGGCCGCATGTTGATGTTGCAGAACGCCCAGCGGTAGGCGTCCGCCAGCTCGCTACACAGCCGGTTCACATCATCGTAGGAGCCGTTGACTGCGACGAGCTGGGCGCCATAGGACCGGGCGTGGACCAGCTTGCTTTCCTCGGTGTCGCCGGGCAGGAACACGTAGGCCGCCATCCCTTCACGGGCGGCCGCGGCCGCCACGGCGCCGGCGAGGTTGCCGGTAGAGGCGCACGCAAACGTCGAATAGCCGAATTCGCGCGCTTTCTTGATCGCTACCGCGACTACGCGATCCTTGAAGGAATAGCTAGGGTTGACACTGTCGTTCTTGATCCAGAGGTTCCGCAGTCCCAGCGCCTTGCCGAGGTTGCGCGCGCGCTGGAGCGGGGTGAAGCCCACGCGGTGGCCGTCGTCTTCGCTGGGGCGCTCGACCGGCAAGAGAGGCCAGTAGCGCCAGAGCGAGAGCGGACCGCGCTCGATGACCTCGCGGGAGAGCGTTTGTCGGAGGGCCGGATAATCGTAAGTCACGTCGAGTGGGCCAAAGCAGAAGTCGCAAACGTGGATTGGCTCGATGGGATACGTGCGTCCGCATTCCCGACATTGCAATCCACCGAGACGCCCATTTTCCATAGCTATCGTGATCCTCGCTTCGAGAGTTGAGCAGTGCTGGCACGGGCGCTACAGACCACTCTGGCCGCCGGGGGACGTGGCGGCAGCCGAGCATCCGTTTGTTGCCGGTCAGGCGAGCGTTGGTCAGCGGTACGGATGCGCTGCACAAAAACAAAAGCCCCCGTCTCCAGACGAGGGGCTTCACCGTGTAGTGGTACAGCCTCCCTTATCTTGCAGCGGAATACACCACTGCCGGAGTTGGCACCTGGTCCGCGCCGTGCGGACTGGTTGCCGGGCTTCTTAGGGCCGGTTCCCTCCACCTCTCTGGATAAGAGTGGTACTGTATGCAGTTTTAAAGCACCAGCGTTGCACTTGCGGAGTGACTATAGCACGGTATTCACGGACCGTCAACCAACAGACAGACCTCCCCTGGACAATCGCATTTTTTGCCCCATCGCTCCCGTCGTTCCTGCGCCCCCCCGCCACAGCGGGGGGGCCATAGGGGGCCGGGGGGTGAGGACTATCCTGCTCATTCCGGCATCCCGAAAATCCTGATGCAGACAAAAAACTACCCCCGTTAGGGTGTGAGGCGCGAATCAGCCGCTTGAACGCGAGCGATGAAAAACCTGCTACGCTTTAATTCAAGCTACGTAGGGACCAGGTCATGGGTCACGCGCCTGGAGCCGTAGTAAGAGGAGTCATCGTGAGACATAGGTTCGTTGCCCTGATCGTTGCCGGATTACTCGTGCTCTCCACCGCGCCGACGGCAGCAGCGGCCGAATGCGAGTTCGTCCTCGGCTTCGCCACGCTCAAGACGCTGATCAAGCTCTCCGAGGGGCAGGACAAGGTTGGCGACTGCTTGGAGAACGAGCGGTTCGACCCGGAGCGAGGTGAGGCGCTGCAGCAGACCACCGGGGGCCTCCTGGTATGGCACAAGGCCGATAACTGGACAGGTTTCACCGACGGGCATCGCACGTGGGTCAGCGGGCCTGATGGCCTACAGTCCCGTCTGAACACCGAGCAGCTTGATTGGGAACGCCTCGCCCAGCTGCGAAGGAATGCCGAGACGTTCGCGTACACCATTGGGCAGCCCGGGGGCACGCTGACCTACTCGACCATTTCCGAGCCGCTGACCTTCAACTTGGCCCTCGCCAACGACTCCGGGTCGTCGGGTTACCTGAGCTACCTCTTCGAGGGCCTGACCGAAACCTCATGGCTTACCAATGAGGTCGAGCCGTTGCTGGCGGAGTCTTGGGAGCGCTCGGATGATGGTCTGGCCTGGACCTTCCACCTCCGCAAGGACGTGCAGTGGCACGACGGGCAGCCCTTCACCGCTCACGATGTGGACTTCACCTTCAACCGGATCACCTACAACGACGACATCGCCTCCACTGATCGTTCGACGTTCAACTTTCGGTTCCTGGACGAGGAGAGCGGCCAGTGGCAAGAAGCGCAGATGACCGTCACGGCGCTCGACGACTACACGGTCCGATTTGTGCTGCCGGTGCCCTTTGCTCCCTTCCTCCGCTCGATGGGCACCGCAATCTATCCGCGGCACATCCTGGAGCGGCACGTGGACGACGGCACGTTTGCCGACACGTGGGACATTGACACGGATCCAGCCGCGATCATCGGCACCGGCCCCTTCACCATCGCGAGCTATGTCCCCGGCGAGCGTGTCGTCTTGCAGCGCAACCCGAACTATTGGCTGAGGGACGCCGCCGGCAACCGCCTGCCGTACCTGGATACGATCAACGCCATCATCGTTCCGGACTTGGAGACTGAGCTGGTCATGTTCCAGGCGGGCGAGACGGATTTGCACGGCGTCTTGGGTGAGGAGTTCGCCGACCTCAAACCGCTGGAGGCGGCCGGCAACTTCACGATCTACAAGCGCGGCCCCACGTTCGGCTCGACGTTCCTGGGCTTCAATATGAATCCGGGCCGCAACTCGGACACCGGCGAACTCTATCTCGCGCCGGAAAAGCTGGCGTGGTTCCAGAACACGCAGTTCCGGCAAGCCGTCGCGCATAGTATCAACAAGGACGCGATCATCAACGATGTGCTGCACGGACTTGGCTATCCACAGTGGGCCTCCGTCAGCCCGGCTGCGGGTGACTTCCACAATCCGAACGTCCGCCGGTACGAATATGACCTCGCCAAGGCCAACGCTATCCTCGACGACCTCGGCTGGGTGGACACCGACGGGAACGGAATCCGCGAGGACGGCGCGGGCAACGAGATCGCCTTCACGCTGGTGACCAATACGGACAACAGCGTCCGCGAAAAGGTCACTATGATCGTCCACCAAGGCTTGCAGGGGATCGGTATTCGCGCAGACTTCAAGCTGATCGAGTTCGGCGATCTTGTTGACCAGTTGGTCAGCAGCTATGACTGGGAGACCATGGTCATTGGGTTCAGCGGCGGAACGGACCCCTACAGCGGCATCGGTTTCTGGCACAGCAGCGAGGACCTGCACCTGTGGCACCCGAACCAGCCGCAGCCGGCGACGGAATGGGAAGCGGAGATTGACGCGCTGTACATCATGGGCAGCCAGGAGTTGGACCACGCTAAGCGCGTAGCGCTCTACCACCGCGCGCAGGAGATCGCTGCCGAGAACGTGCCGGTCATCTACACGACCCACGGCGAGCGGCTGACGGCCGTCCGCAACGTCTTCGGCAACACGACTCCCACCCTGTACGGGTTGTGGGATACCCGCTACCTCTACCGCACGACGCCCTGACCGGCGGCCGGGAACCGGCCCTCACCCCGGCCCTCTCCTTGTGGGAGAGGGAGCAGTTGGCAGCGAGCTAGAGGATCAGCATGGCGTCGCCGAAGCTGAAGAAGCGGTAGCGGAGGCGTAGCGCTTCCTGGTAGGCGTCGAAGAGCAGCGACCGACCGGCAAAGGCCGCCACCAGGACGAGCAGGGTCGAGCGCGGCAAGTGGAAGTTGGTGATGAGGGCGTCTACGACCCGGAACTGATGCCCCGGCGTGATGTAGAGCGCCGTCCAGCCGCTCGTAGCCGGCAAGTCAAGACCTGTGCTGCGCTCCGTGCTTCCCGTAGCGCTGGCCGGCGCCGGATCGGCGGCCGGTGTGCGGGCTGCGTGCGGGCTGCTGGCCAGCGGTGGGCCACCGGCTGCTGCCAGCGCCGCGGCCTCCAACGTCCGCACTGCCGTTGTCCCGACGGCAATCACCCGCCGGCCGGCGGCGCGCGCGGCGCTGATCGCCGCTGCCGTCTCCGCACCGAGCGAGACGTACTCGGCGTGCATGCGATGACGCTCTACCGTCTCGGTGCGGATGGGCCGGAAGGTATCCGGGCCGATATGCAGCGTGACGAAGGCCAACTGCACCTGCTTGGCCCGGAGTTGATCGAGTAGCTGCGGCGTGAAATGTAAGCCGGCGGTCGGCGCCGCGGCCGATCCCTCGCGTTGACCGTAGATCGTCTGATACCGTTCCGCGTCGGTCAGCGGACGCTGGATATAGGGAGGGAGCGGGACCTGCCCGTAGTGCGCCAGCACGGCGTCCAACGCGGCCAGCGGACGCACTTGCACGCCACCGTTGGCGGTGCGCTCGCCGACCTCGATCCGCGGGTCCGGCGGTGTGTCCGCAGCGGCCGCCGAGCTGTGCCCGCCGGCCGCCCGGCCCGGTGGCTCGACGAGCGTGAGGGTGGTGCCGGCGCGCAACCGCCGCGCCGGGCGGGCCAAGGCCTCCCACCAGCCCTCGCGCACCGGCCGCAGCAGCAGTAGCTCCACTCCGCCACCGCTGGGTCGCTGTGCCCAGAGCCGGCCGGGCAGCACCCGCGTGTCGTTGGCGATGAGCAAATCGCCGGCTTGGAGATAGTCGCCGATGTCGGTGAAGCGGCGGTGCTCGAAGCGCCGGTCGGTGTTCTCGCGGTGGACCACCAGCAGCCGGGACGAGTCGCGGGGCGTCACCGGCGCTTGGGCAATCAGGGCCGGGGGGAGGGCGTAGTCAAAGGCGGCCGTCCGCATGGACAATGCTCCAGCAGCGAGGTTGCCGTCGGTGGCGTGTGGATCGCAGGTTACAGCAGCCAGCCCTGCTGCGGTGCCTCGGCAGCGTCTTCGTTGGGGTGCGGCAGCCCGAGGTGCTGTGCCGCCAGTGGCGTCGCCAGCCGGCCCTGGCGGGTCGGTTGCAGGTAGCCGAGTTGGATCAGGTACGGCTCGTAGACATCCTGGATCGTTTCGCTCTCCTCGCCGACGGCTGCGGCAATCGTGTCCAGCCCCACCGGGCCACCACCGAACTTCGCCAGGATGGTCTGGAGGATGAGGCGGTCCACCTCATCGAGGCCCTGCGCGTCAACTTCGAGCATTTCCAGGGCATCGCGGGCGACACTCACCGTAATTGAGCCGTCGGCGCGGACCTGGGCGTAGTCACGCACGCGCTTGAGCAGCCGGTTGGCGACGCGCGGCGTGCGGCGCGAGCGGCGAGCAATCTCCAGCGCGCCGCCGGCTGCTATCGGCACACCCAAGATGCCGGCCGAGCGGGTCACGATCTGCGCCATCGCCGCCTCGTCGTAGAAGTCCAGCCGGAAGACCAGCCCGAACCGATCTCGTAGCGGCGCCGTCAGCAGCGAGACGCGGGTGGTGGCGCCGATGATCGTGAACGGGGGCAGCGGCAGCCGCATCGTCTTCGCCGCCGGCCCCTTCCCGATCACCACGTCGAGCGTAAAGTCCTCCATGACGGGATACAGCACTTCCTCGACGATGCGATTGAGACGGTGAATCTCGTCAATGAAGAACACGTCGCCGCGGCGCATGTTCGTGGCGATGGCGGCTAGGTCACCTTGCCGCTCGATGGCCGGCCCGGCGGTGGTCCTGATACGCACTCCCAACTCGTTGGCGATGATGTTGGCGAGCGTGGTTTTGCCGAGTCCCGCCGCCCCGTGCAGGAGGACGTGATCGAGTGCCTCCCCACGCTGGCGCGCTGCCTCGATGGCAATGCGGAGCTGCTCCTTCACCCGCGTTTGGTTGACGAACTCGTCGTCGTCCAACCGCCGCGGGCGCAGGCTGAGGTCCAGCGCCGCATCCCCCGTCTGCATATCCGGCGCGATGATGCGCTCGCTCATATCTTGCCCGCAGTCAGCGGCTCGCAGGTGGTCGTCGCCGGTCAGTCACTTTGCGGCGCTAGCTCGGCCAAGGCTAGGCGCAACCGCTCCTCTTGCGTCAGCGAGTCGTCGCGCGGGAGCGCGCGCACCGCCATCTGGGCCTCGACCGCAGAGTACCCCAGCGCGGCCAAGGCCTCCAGCAGCTCGCCCTCGTCCGGTCCTACCGGCAATGGTACCGCGTCCACCTTGTTCTTCAGCTCGAGGATGAGCCGGGCGGCCGTCCGGCGCCCCACGCCGGGCACGCGCAGCAGCAACGTGTCCTCGCCATTGGCGATCTCCTGGGCCAGTCGCTCCGGCGGCGCCGTCGAAAGGATGGCCAGGGCGAGGCGCGGCCCGACGCCGCTGACCGTCAGCAGCAACTCGAATAGAGCCAACTCGCCGCTTTCCGCGAACCCATAGAGTGCCAGGACCTCTTCGCGCACGTAGAGGTGGGTGTGCAGCTGCACGGTACCGCCGGGCGCCGGTAGCGCCGCAAGCGTGCCGGCCGGGACGTATACCCGCAAACCGATCCCGCCGACATGTACGACGGCAAAGTCCGGACCGGTCCGCTCCAGCGTCCCGCGGACAAAGTCAATCACGAGCGCAGCCCCCAGCGCCGGGCGGGCGCCGCGTGGAGGTGACACAACGCGACCGCGAGCGCGTCGGCCGCGTCGTCGGGGCGGGGCGGCGCCGGCAGTTGCAGTAGGGCCTGCACCATCCGCTGGACCTGGTCCTTGTCCGCGCGCCCAAAGCCGGTCACGGCCTGCTTGACTTCCAGCGGCGTGTACTCCGCGACCGGGACCGCGTTACTCGCCGCGGCGAGCAGTGCCACTCCGCGCGCCTGTCCGACGGCAAGCGCGGTCTTCACGTTGCGGCTGAAAAACAGGCGCTCCACCGCGACGACCTGTGGTTGATGTCGCTCGACGAGCGCGTGCAAGCCCCGGTACAAGGTGAGCAGGCGCTGCTCCGGCGGCTGGTCGGTAGTGGTGGTCAGGCATCCGAAATCCAGCAACTCATACTCGGTGTCACCGCGAACGACACCATAACCCATGCGGGCCGTCCCGGGGTCTATGCCGAGGACGGTGGTCTGCTCGTCGTCATCGGCACCACCGCGGGGGACAACGGCCGCCGCCGGCTCTACGTTCATCGTCTTCATGCTACCGGAACGGATGTTCTGATAGCCAGGCCTCGCCGCCCGGACCGCCGTGCTCGCCCCGGCTCGTCATTCCCGCGCCAGCCGCAATCTGGGGCGCCCTCGCCCCTGCCGACCGGTACGTTGCACCCCCACCCTAGGCAGCTACGGCGACCGGCGCTTCGGCAATATCGAGGTTGGTGTGGACCCGCTGCACGTCGTCGAACTCTTCGAGTTGCTCGACCAGCCGCATCACCCGCTCGGTCTGCCGCGTCTCCAGCTTGACGGTGCTCTTGGGGATGAAGGTCACCTCGGCTTCGGATACCGCTAATCCCTCGGCCTCCAACGCTTGCTTGCCGGCCTCCAGGTCCGTTGGCGCGGTGTGAACCTCCAGCGTGCCGTCGTCCTCCATGATGTCGAGGGCACCGGCGTCAATCGCCGCCAGCGACAACTCATCGGCATCCTGCTCCGGGGTCAGCGCCCCGATCAGTACCCCGCGCTGGTCGAAGTTCCATGCCACGCACCCGGACTCGCCGAGGCTGCCACCGGCCCGGGTTAGCACACTCCGCACTTCGGCCACCGCGCGGTTGCGGTTGTCGGTCACGACCTCGATGTAGAGGGCCGCGCCGCCAGGGGCGTACCCTTCATAGGTAAGCTCGTCGTACTGCACGGCGTCATCGGTCTCGCCAATACCGCGCTTGGTGGCCCGCTCGATATTATCGGCCGGCATATTGAAGCTGCGGGCACGCTGGATGGCAAACCGCAGCCGGACGTTCGTTGCAGGATCGCCACCACCATCGCGGGCGGCAATCTCGATTTCACGACCCAGTTTGGTGAACATCTGGCCGCGCTTGGCATCGTTGCCGGCCTTCTGACGCTTGATCTGTGCCCATTTGGAATGACCAGCCATACGCAATTCCTCCCCAGCGACAATTCCGGCTCGCTATGTCCGATGTCTCCGTATGAGTATATCACCGGCGCGGCCATACTCCGGCATCCCTGCCCGGCTGCCGGCCGTTGTCGTGCTGGTCGTGGTGTGGTAGCATCCGGGCACCAGCCACGGGAGCAAACCGCGTGCCCGACAACTGGCTCGAACTGCTTGGTAGTAGCTTTGTCAGCCTCCTGCTCTCATTGATGCTACTGCGCGTCTGGTTTCCTTTCGGTTCTCGCCGGTCCGGCAGCATCCTCTACGAAACCCGGCTATCGCCGCTGCGCCGCCTCCTGGTGCTGCGGGGATTGCTGCTGCTGCTGACCGCGTATGTGGCCTTGGGGCAGATCGAGCGCTACGTCCTCGGCCAAGGCTACTACCTGCCCGGTACCGAGTACATCGCCCTCGGCGGTGCGCTCCTCATTCTCGGGTTGCCGATGCGCTACGTCCTAACCGACCGGGGGGTGGCGATCAACAACACTGCGCCCCGCCTCTGGCGCGAGTTCCGCCGCTTCGATACTCGAGGCAATCAGATTGTCTTGACGCCGCGCAAGGGCAACCGGCCACACACGCTGCACATTCCGGCCAGCGAGCACAAATTGGTGGTTCGCATACTCAAGCGCCGCTTCCGCTGATCGGCAGTGTCCGCGGACACGTGTATGCTGGCCGACCGGCTTCCGGTGGAGAGCGATGATCCAGGACACCATCACGCGCGAAGCGGCCCGGCGCTACTATGATCGCTTGGGTGCGTATCAAGATTGGGCCGGGCGCTTCGAAGGCCGCGCCAAAGCCCGTGCGTTGGCCCTGTTAGCCCCGACGCCCGGTGGCCGCGTACTGAACGTCGGCGTGGGGACCGGCAAAGAGCACACCCATATCGCGGCTGCTGTTGCACCGGACGGGGTTGCCGTCGGCCTCGACGTGTCGCCGGTGATGCTCCGCCTCACCCGTGTCCGCACCGGGACACCGGTTTGTCTGGGCGATGCACGCCGGCTGCCCTACGCCAGCGCCAGCTTTGACTATCTGTTCGCCGCCTACGTGCTCGATCTGCTGCCGGCGCCGGATTTGCCGGTCCTCCTGCACGGTTTCCGGCGCGTGCTCGTGCCGGGCGGTCGCCTCGTGCTGGTCACGCTCACTGAAGGGGTAGACCGGCCCAGCCGGGCGCTGATGGCGCTCTGGAAACGGATTTATGCCATTAGTCCGGATGGCTGTGGCGGCTGCCGCCCTTTGCAGCTAGCCGGCCTGGTGGGGCAGGCCGGGTTCCGCTTGGCCAAGCGCGAGGTGGTGGTGCAATGGGGCGTGCCGAGCGAGATCATCGTGGCCGAGAACAGGGACTAGAGGCGCATTCATCTCGTTTGTGTCCCGCTCTCTCAGCGGCTACACTGGCGGCGGTTCTCGGTTTGGGGAACGCTACGCACGTCGGGTGGCGTGTGCTTCTTGCCCGATCACCGACCGGGCGATCATGGGGGGTAATGCACAATGACCTTATTCCAACCAATCGTGGGCTTGGTCGGACTGGTCGTCTTTGCCTGGGCGATCAGTGAGCAGCGGCGCCGGTTTCCCTGGCGGATGGTAGTGGCCGGGCTGGTACTCCAGTTCGCGCTGGCCCTGCTGCTGACCAAGCTGCCCGTAGCGCAGACTCCGCTCACCTGGATCGGAAACGCAGTGGATGCGCTGATGCGGGCGACGCAAGCAGGAACGTCGCTGGTATTCGGGTTTCTGGGCGGTGCGCCGCTGCCGTTCGAAGAGAAAACGCCGGGTGGGTCTTTCGTATTCGCGTTTCGCTCCCTGCCGCTGGTCATCCTGATTAGCGCGCTGTCGGCCGTCCTCTATCACTTCCGCGTGCTGCCCTGGGTGGTGCAGGGGTTTGCCTGGGTGCTGGGCAAAACCTTACGCATTAGCGGGGCTGCCAGCTTTTCGACCGCTGCCAATGTGTTCGTCGGCATGGTGGAAGCCCCGCTCTTGGTGCGTCCCTACCTGGCGAGTATGAGTCGCTCCGAACTCTTCGTCGTGATGACTGCGGGTATGGCGACCATCGCGGGCACGGTGTTCGCCCTCTATGCCACGTTCCTCAAAGACATCATCCCGGATCCGGCCGGGCACTTACTGACGGCTTCGATTATCAGCGCGCCGGCAGCCGTCGTCATCGCTCAGGTGATGCTGCCTCCGCAAGGCGACGAGGACGAGGTTGAAGGGCAGTTCGAGCTTACGCGGCTCTATCGTAGCGGGTTGGACGCGCTCACCACCGGCACCATAGACGGCCTGCGCCTGCTCGCATACATCATCGGTATGCTCATCGTCCTGATTGCCCTAGTGGAACTGGCGAACATCGTGCTCGCTTTGGTGCCGGACGTAGATGGTGGCCCGCTGACCCTCCAGAGGATGCTCGGCTGGGTGCTGGCGCCGGTGGCGTGGGCGCTGGGTATACCCTGGTCCGAGGCCACGACAGCCGGGCAACTGCTGGGCGTCAAGGTCGTGCTCAACGAGTTGGTTGCGTACCTCCAGATGGCGGCGCTACCCGCCGGCAGCCTGAGTGAGCGCAGCGCCCTCATCATGGCGTACAGCATCTGCGGTTTCGCCAACTTCGGCAGTATCGGCATTATGGTCGGGGGAATTGGCGCCATCGTCCCGGAGCGGCGCCTAGAGATTGCCCAGTTGGGGCTGAAGTCCATCGTGGCCGGCACCATGGCCACTTGCATGACCGGTGCGGTCATCGGCCTGCTGCACTGGTAAAGAGGCTTCATGCCGGCCAGACAGTTCTTCGTCCGAAACACCGATGCATCCGAGTTGATCGAACTGTTCCTGGTCGCCAGCGTAGCAGCGGTGTTGGTAATCCGCGCCTTCCTGGTTATCACCGGCTATCCGCAGCTCGGCGGTGACGGTCTGCACATCGCGCACATGCTCTGGGGCGGCTTGTTCATGGCCGCTGCACTGCTAGTGCTATTTGCCGTACTTGGGCATGTCGCACGCCGGCTTGCCGCCATTCTCGGCGGGATCGGATTCGGCACATTTGTTGACGAGCTGGGCAAGTTCATCACCAGCGACAACGACTATTTCTACGAGCCGACCATTGGGCTCATCTACATTATCTTCATCGTCATATTTCTGGTGCTGCACACGCTCCGCCGGCAAACACTGAGTCCGAGCGAGGCGCTGGCCAACGTGCTCGACCAGCTAGAGCTGGCGGTTGGCCGGCCGCTTGACGCCGAGACCAAGCGTCTCACGCTTGGTCTGCTCGCGCAGTGCGACCGGTCCGCCCCCCTCGTGCAGAGCCTGACGGCGTTCGTTGAGTCGGTACGCCCGCAGGCGATGTCCGACATGAGCCTTTACTTCCGAATCCGCGACTCAGCCATCCGGCTGTATAGTCGCATAGTGCTTCACCGCCGATTTAGGCCGGTACTGATCGGTTTCTTCCTGATCGTTGTGGTGGTGCAGCTCGTCCTCGTGGCGCTTATTGCGCTGGCGGGTGTTGTTCTGGGAAGCGCGGAGTTGGCGGCGCAGCTGCAGTTCGGCTTCCTGAGCGTTGCACAATTGACATCCGCCACGGTCTCGGGCGTGCTGATCTTGGTTGGAATCTGGCAACTGCGCTGCTCACGGATCGCCGCCTACCAGTGGTTTCTGCGGGGCATGCTCGTCAGCATATTCGTGACGCAGGTGTTCACGTTCCTGGAAGACGAGCTTGTCGCGCTGTGGGGGTTTGCGCTCAACCTCCTGATCTACACCGCGCTCAGAGTGATGATTGATGCGGATACCTCCGGGTCTCCCAGCGGCTAAACTCCTCGTAGGAGGATCAACCCCCATGAGTACTCCCGGACACGCGTCCTATGTCTGCGCCAAGTGCGGCAGCCATGACTACGAAACGGACGAATTCCGGGCTACGGGCGGCAACCTAGCCAAGATATTCGACGTACAGAACAAGAAGTTCATGACCGTATCCTGCCAGGACTGCGGCTACACTGAGCTATATAAGGGCGATACCTCGACGCTTGGCAACGTCCTGGACCTGTTTACCGGCTGATAGTAGCTGGTGTGGCGCTGGCCAGTGTGCTGATAGCAACCATCGCTGCGGCGGCTGCCTGGATCAAGCTGTTCTAGCATTCCCAGCCCTGTGCGGGTTGCGGTTGCCCCTCACTCTCCCGGCGGCTAGAAGCCCGCCTGGGCGGGGAGAGTTCGCAGCATGGCGGCGGTCACGTGCTCCTACTCCCTTGTCATACAGTGTCTCTATTGATACTATACATGGCGTGGATGATACCCATGACGTACTGAGAAAGCTCCGCCGGAATCCGCAAGGCGTGCGGTTCGCCGATCTGGCCCGGATTTGCGATCGGTACTTTGGGGAGCCTCGACGGAAGGGGAGCCACTTGGTCTACCGGACACCCTGGCCGGGCGACCCGAGGGTGAACATTCAGAACGCTCAGGGTATGGCCAAGGCATACCAGGTCAGACAGGTCATCAAGGCCATCGAGAGGTTGGAGGGCATGGCATGAACGACGACAGAGACCACTACACCTATCGTGTTACCTGGTCGGGTGAGGATGGCGAATACGTTGGTTTGTGCGCTGAATTTCCATCACTCAGTTGGCTGGCGCCTACTGCTGATGAAGCTTTCTCCGGCATCCGCCGGCTGGTGGCTGACTGTCTCGCTGACCTGCGCGCGGAACACGAACCGGTACCGCGGCCTCTGGCCGACCGCACCTATAGTGGGAAATTCGTGGTCCGCGTGCCGCCGGAAACCCATCGTGCCCTGGTCCTCCGCGCGGCTGAGGAAGGGGTCAGTCTGAATCGGCTCGTCAGCGCACGTCTGGCCAGCGGCTGAATAGGACACAACCGTGGTTGCGGCTGCTCCTCAAGAATCCCGCCTGTATGGGGCCTTCTACTGTCACGAGAGTATGCCGATGCCGGGAGGGACAGGACTAACGGAGGCTGCAACGGCAACGCCAGTTGTGGAGGCTACCCCCGGCCCGCTACCGGTGCTCCGATTGCCCGTTACGGAAATGAGCAGCGCCGTTGCCTATACGGGCGGCGCGCCGCTGCGCCATGCACTGAGGGGATAACGGGAGATGGCAGCACGTGAGCACGTCCGGATTGGCGCGCATCTCAATGGTGGTGTGAACAAGGCCACTGACCATGCCGACCGGATCGGCTTACGCGCCGGACCAGTGCAGCTCTTTGCCCGTAGCCCGTCCGGCTGGCGCACGCCCAACCACAAAGATAGGGCGGTTAGCAAGTTCCGCGCCTCCTGCGAGGAGCGTGAGCTTGGCCCCGCGTACATCCACGGCATCTACCTGATGAACTTCGCGTCCCTTGATGAGCGCATCTACCAGAACAGTCTCACCGCGCTGACCGACGAGTTTCGGATTGCGGCGCGTCTGGGGGTGTCGGGAATCGTGATCCACCCCGGCGCGGCCAAGGGTCAATCGGTGCCGGAGGCGCTGGACCGCGCGGCGGGTGCTCTGCGGCACTGTCTCGATGCGACCGCAGATGACGCCGGTGAGGTCGAGCTACTGCTGGAGACGTGCGCCGGGCAAGGCACTACGCTTGGTCGCACCTTCGAGGAGTTGGCCGGGCTGCTGGAGCGCCTCGATCACGATCCGCGGGTCGCCATCTGCCTCGACACGTGCCACATGCACGCCGCCGGCTACAGCCTGACGCCGCGCGCCCAGCAGTCCGACGGGGCGCCGGCGGCGGCCGAGGCACCGCCTACCGGGAAGTCGCGCAACAAGGTTGTGCAGCAGACCGGCTCGCTCGAAGAGACGGTGGAAGTCTGCGACCGGACTGTGGGGCTATCGCGGCTGCGCTTGGTTCATGCCAACGATTCCAAGGTGCCGTTTGGCACGAACCGCGACCGCCACGAGAACATCGGCCACGGCTCAATCGGCGAGGCGGACTTTGCAGCGGTACTCGCCCACCCGGCGTTGCGGAGCCTCCCGTTTGTCTTGGAGGTGCCGGGCTTCGACAAGAAGGGGCCAGACGCGCCCAACCTGGATGCGCTGCGCCGCCTCGCGGGCTAGGCGACGCCACCCCAATCCCCCGGCCACGGGGAGAGGAAGCACGGCTCTCATTCCGGTGGCGTGCTACACCGCGACCCGGTCTGCTGCGGCTGCAAGGGCACGCGCGATGAGTGCTTCGCCCTCGGCCAGGAGGATCACTGCCGACTCGTCATCGTCGGGCTTGGTTTCGTCCACGGCCAAAAGGCCCAGGTCTTCCGCTGCCGCGCGGCCATGATCGTCAATCGTGTCCGCAGTGGACTGCAAGGCCTCGGCTTCGGTATCGAAGCCGGCGAGGGCGTTGCCCGATACTCCGGACCACAACTCATAGATCATAGGTTGGGCAGTCATCCTACATCCAACTTCGCATAATCTCAAAGGCCTGAGATAGAGTACCGCCCCACGCTGCCAGCCAAGCTGGTGGCCTCGAGGCGGTTAGAGATAACCAGAACGTATCTCTGCCAGCACTTCCGCCGTGTTGTTGAGCGACTCCTGGCTTGAGGGGATATTCGATAACCACCGATTTGGGGATCACCCAGCAATGTGCATCGAAGGGAGATATCCCGAGGCAAATGACATATTCGTAGCGTTGATCGCGAATCTGCTGGAACTTGTAGACCCCGGTTTGCCAGAGAGTCGATGATTTCACTTCGATGCGGTGGCCACCAATCACTCGGTCCGCTTCAGAGTCCCCACTTGCCGTTACGTCAAGACCCTTGGCCGCACACCATCCTGATACCAACTGCTCACCAATCTTCCCCCTTGTTCTGGATGGCTGGGAGCGAATCCAAGCGAAGGGACTCGCAGCCCACAGGGTGTCCTCATCGCGTACATAGTCAGCCTCCAATGTCGCGGCAATTGAGGCCAGTAGCCGAACCTCTCGGTCAGAAATCTGTCGGGTCACATTGAGCCTCCTCGAAATAGACTACGCTGGCTCCACTCGGTCTGGAATGGCCGAGGATTGAAGCCTGTCCACTCTATATCGGAAACATCCACCTGGTCGAATCTGCGTGCCATGACCTCCAGAGCCTCCGTGTTGTTGTCAATCAGGATGAATGAGCGGCCGAGCTGGGCTGCGGCGATGCCGGTCGTACCGCTGCCGGCGAAGAAGTCCAGCACCACGTCGCCGGGATTCGAGGAGGCGCGGATGATCCGTTCTAGGATGCCGAGCGGCTTCTGTGTCGGGTAGCCGGTCTTCTCCTTGCCGTTTGGGCTGACAATCGTGTGCCACCACGTATCGGTCGGCAGCTTGCCGCGCGCCGCCTTCTCCGGCCCCACCAGTCCCGGCGCCATGTAAGGGATGCGGTCTATATCGTCTACGTTGAAAGTGTAGCAGCCAGGGTCCTTGGCGTAGAGGAGGATGTTGTCGTGCTTGGCCGGCCACTTCTTGCGCGTGCGGGCACCGTAGTCGTAGGCCCAGATAATCTCGTTCAAGAAGCACTCGCGCCCGAAGATGTCGTCGAGTAGCACCTTGCAGTAGTGGACTTCGCGGTAGTCAATGTGGAAGTAGAGTGAGCCGGTCGGCGAGAGCACGCGGTAGGCCTCGACCAGGCGCGGGTGTAGAAAGGCGAGGTAGTCGTCGAACCGGTCGGCAAAGGACGTGGTGCCCAGCTTGGTCGTCTCGTACCGCCGGCCCTGAAAGCCGGTGCGGTCGCCAATCTCGCTGCGGACGGTCTTGAGTTGGGTGCGGGCCTGCGTGGTGCCGGTGTTGAAGGGTGGGTCAATGTAGATCAGGTCTACCGACTCGCTCGGCATCGCTGCGAGAATCGGCAGGTTGTCGCCGTAGTAGATCGTGTTGGGCATCGAACGTTCCCCAGGTGCGGAGGTTCGGGTCGCTGCACCGACGCCACGCTGGTGGTAGTGTACCGCGCCCGGCGGCGGCACTGCCGGATAGTGCGCGTGGCGGCCATACATGCGCTCCCTCCTTGACCGACTGCGCTGGCCTCGCTACAGTCTGGTAGACACAGCGCGATAGATAGCAGAGGAGCGGTACACGATGAGCGATCCCGGTCGTCCGGCGTATCTCTGGCTTGACGGTGAGCTAATGCCGTGGGAGCAGGCGACGGTGCATGTCAGTCTCCTGGGCTGGTCCACGATGGGCGGTGTGTTCGAGGGGATCAAGGCGTACTGGAATGCCGACCACGAGCAGCTCTACGGCTGGCAGTTCTTGGAGCACTTCGAGCGGCTCGACGACTCCATGAAGATGCAGCGCATGTCGGTCTCGTACAGTCCGCAGGATTTGGCGACGGCGGCCATGGACGTGTTGCAGGCCAACAACCATCGGGGCGATGTCTACGTCCGTCCGCTGGCCTACCATTCCGATGCCGATTGGTTCGGCACGCTGGAAGACAGTCGTACCAGTGTGCTGATTTGGACCAAGCCGTTCGATACCGTCTTGGGCACCGGGACCGTCATCAAGGCCGGGGTAAGCTCGTGGACGCGCGTCTCGGATAACTCGCTCTCGCCGCGGATCAAGTGCATCTCCAACTACCAGAACAGCCGCATCGCGCTGATCGAGGCCAACCGGCACGGCTACGATCAACCGATCCTGCTCAATGCCGACGGGAAGGTCACCGAGGGGCCGGCGTCGTGCCTGTTTATCGTCCGCGACGGCGTGGCGATTACGCCGAGCACGACGAGCGGCATCCTGGAGAGCATCACTCGCCGCACGCTCCTGCAGCTCTGCGAGGAAGAGCTGGACATCCCGGTGGCGGAGCGCGAGGTGGACCGCACCGAGCTATACATCGCGGACGAGGTGTTCTACTGCGGGACGGGAGCGGAGATAACTCCCGTCGGATCGGTGGACGGCTACCGGATCGGTGACGGCGGGATCGGCCCCCTCACGACCCGGATCGAGCACCTATTCCACGACCTCGTGCGTGGCCGCCATGCGCGCTCGGCGGCGTGGTGTACGCCGATCTATAGCACGGCGCCCGTCAGCGCAGCCGCCGGCTGACAGTGCTGCCGTACCTCGTCTAATCGCTGGCCGCGGTCGCGGCCGGTCACATAGGCCTCCCAGGCGGCATCCGATGCTGCGATCTCCTCCTCGCTCAACGGCTCGTCGTCAGGCGGTGCCGCCAGAAGTGCCTGCAGGACAGGGTCAGCACCGGTGCTGGTCTGACGCAGATACTCCAGGAACCGCAAGGCCGCGTGCAGCTCGGCCTCAGGCAACTCCTCGATAAGGTGGTGCAGTTTCTCCTGCACAGTCATCCCGACTACTCCAATACGACACCAGAAGTGCGTCAACGCGAATGACGACTTTCGCTCCTGCTCACTGCGCTGCTTGGTCGTCGGACGGGCTGTCCACCCGCTCGCCGAGCCGACGCTCGGTGCCGGCGAGCAGGCGCGAGATGTTCTCGTGGTGCCGCAGCACAAGCAATACTGCACTCCCTAGGCCAGACACAACGTAGGCGGCCGGAATGTTCCGGCGGAGGGCAGCACCGACCAGCGTCACCACGGCCACCGCTGCGCCGCTGAGTGACGCGAGGGAGGCATACCGGGTACGCCAGAGTACGACCGCGCCGACGCCAAAGACGACACCTGTCGTCGGTGGATGCAGTGGTAAGAGGGCACCAAGCGACGTCAGCACGCCCTTACCGCCGCGAAATCCGGCGAACAGGGGCCAATTGTGGCCGACGGCAGCAGCGAATGCCGCCAGCCCGTGGGTCCAACGCTGCTGAGGAAAAAGCTGGCGGATGAGCAGCACCGCCAGGAAACCCTTCAGCAAGTCGGCTGCCGCGACGCACGCCGAGGCGCCCGGTCCGAGCGTGCGGAGCACATTCGTGGCGCCGGTGCTGCGACTGCCGTAGTTCCGCACGTCAATCCCGCCGTAGAGACGACCGACGAGTAGCCCAGTGGGAATGGCGCCGAAAACGTAGGCGAGGGACGTTGTTACAACCAACCGCACCAGCCACATAATTGCTTGTGGTCCTGCCCTTCCTGGCAACGCGATACGGCATGCCGCTGCCGCGATTATTGTGCCAGGTTGTACGGTTCCCGGCGAACGCGCCGACGGTGAGGGTCGGCTACAATAGGGCGTACCGGCAAAGTTCCGACCGGAGGCGTGTCCCCCCTATGGCCCTCCCGCCGCAGCGGGGGGGCAGGGATTCCGGCTAGGCCAGTGGTCGCTGACTGCCCACGACAATGGATACGTCTCCGCAGGTCTATCGCCTGTTCGACCAAGTGACTGACGATGTGCCTGGTTCCGTCCCTTTCAGCGCGGTCTATGCCGATCTGTGCTGGCCCGCCGCGCGGAGCACCGACCGCCCCTACGTGGCGATGAACATGGTCACGACCCTCGACGGCAAGGTGGTCGTCGGGGGCGCTGGGACGACAACGCTGATCGGCAGTGACATTGACCACGCGCTCATGGAGCGGATCAACCTGCAAGCCGATGCGATTCTCGGTGGCGCCGGCACGGTGCGGGCGGACGGGCTGCGCTATCCCAAGGTCACGGCCGCGACCGAGCGGGAGCGGGCGGGGAGGGGCTTGCGCCCCCGGCCGCTGTGGACCGTCGTGAGCCGGCGCGGCGAGATGCCCCTGGACGCTCCTTTCTTCCGCACGGACCGGGCTAACCTGGCTGCTATCGTGTCGGGGGCTGTCAGTCGCAGCCAAGCTGCGGCGCTTGACGAGCGGGCACAGGTGATCCGGGTCGGGGCAGCCGACGGCGATGCGCTGGACGCGCACGAGGTACTCGCCACGCTCCGGCACGATTGGGGCGTGCAGCGGCTGGTCTGCCTGGGCGGCCCGCGCACCAACGCCTGGCTCATCGAGGCGGGCCTGGTAGACGAGCTGTTCCTCACCATCGCGCCAAAAATCCAGGGCAGCGCCGATGGGACGACCGTTGTCGAGGGCCAAGGGTTCTCACCCCATGCGCTCGTCCAGCTGGAGCTACTCTCGGCGTACCGCGCCGGGGGCGAGCTGTTCTTGCGCTATCGCTTTCCGGTCCAGGGCTGATACGCGCTTCCTGACCAGTTCTGGTACAATCACGTAAGCAGCGCACCGAGCATCCGTAGCTCAATTAGGCAGAGCAGGGGCCTCTTAAGCCCAAGGTTGAAGGTTCGATTCCTTCCGGATGCACCCTCACTTACTCCCTCGGAGTGCAATCTCCTCATTGGCTCTCCGGGTATTCGTCTGCGGCGCGGAAGCTGTAGAGTTCGGCGTTCTCGAGGTAGAACTTCAGGCGGATGCGTTGGCCGGTCACCTTGTCTATGGTCCGGCTGTCCTGCTGCCAGGTACACGGGTGCCCGGTGCTGTCCCGATAGCGGAAAACGTCGAATTCGGCGCGGGTCAATCCCGGGATGGGTGTCAAGTCTTCGTCGAGCACCTCGACCCACACACCGCCGTTGCCCCCGCCGCCTACGATCAAGGCATTGATCAGCAGGGCACCACCCGGCCACACGAACGGTTTGGTGACCAGCGTGCCGGGGAAGCGGAACGCGCGGAGGGAGCAGAACCCGTCGGCGCGCAGCTGCGCGAGACCCAGCGCCCGGCCGAAGGTCAGGTGGCGCTTGCCGTGCATGGACGCCCCACCCCAATAATAGAACCAGAGCGTGCCCATGCCCCCGCCCCGCATCAGGTAGGGGCCGCGGGCGGGCTGGGACGTGCGGATTGGCGGCGAGAGCGCGGTGTCCGTCGTCCGACGATCGAAAGCGCCGGCCGCGTCGCCGCCCGGTGAACGCGGCAGGAACGTCCGGCGGGGACGCAGCCGCTGCCAGGTGATGGTGTCACGGCTCGTCATCAGCTCCATTTCGGCGTAGGGATCGTCCGTCTCCCAGTACCACTGGAAGAGGCCGACATAGGTGTCCCCGTACTGAAAGGCGTGGGCGTGGTACACCTGCCCGGCGGGGTCATCTTCGAGATCGGGAGTGAGAATGCGCTGAGGGCTGCTCTCGGCGCGGTCAGCGTTGATCGCCACTCGATGCACCGACCGCACCAAGCCCCACCGATGCATATCGGCCAGCCCCCGGCTGAACAGCAGGTAGGGATACTCCGGGTCGGTGCCCTTGAGCGCGGTGCAGCGGTCGCCCATGCCGTGGTCTACGCCATGGGGAATGGGGTGCTCCCACTCCCAATGCACGCCGTCGGCCGAGCGCAGGATGTAGCCCTTGTAGTGCGTGGTTCCGTGTACCGACGCGCTGAAAATGAGCGTCCATGGTGTCGGCGCGCGCTCCGGCTCGTAGAGAATAGTTGACCCCGAGACGCTGCCGACCTTGCCGAGATCGAGGACGATGTTGGTCTTTTCGCCGTTGTGCCCGCGGTACACGTCCAGCTCCGGCCGGGTCCAGTGGATGCCGTCCGGCGACGTAATCAGGCAGATGGCGTAGATGATCTCCGGGTAGGCGGGTGGATAGAGCGTGACGTACCAGGCTTTCCAAAGGCCGTCCTGCGGGTCTACGTAGACGCCAGCGAGATAGACGATTCCTTGGCCCTCCCAGGGTGCGCCGACGGTGTAGAGGGGGTTGGCGGGGTGTTTCTGGGGCTGATGGATGATCCGCTGGAGGCGGACGGTCTGCTCGATGATCTCGTCGTCAAGGAACAGTTGCGTGCGGCGTGGATTCATAGCGTTCTTCCGCCTCCCTTACCGTGCAGAGCGGCCCGCCGGCTCGATGATGTCACCGATTATCTCGATCCGGCCGCGATCAATGCCAAAGAGGCTCTGCGGCTTGGATTGATACGGTACCAGCCGTGCAAACGGACGGCCGTTCTTGGTGATGATGATTTCCTTGCCGCTCTCCACCACTTCGTCAATCAGCTTCAGGCACGTAGCCCTGAACTCGGATGCCTGAATCGTTCTGGTGCCGGTTTCCTTGATGCTCTCCGTTGCCATGCTGCTGTCACCACGGTAGTGATTCTACCTGTCTCGAAATCCGGCCATCACTTTGGTCATTGGGAACCTCGGATTAGGGTCCCGCGAGCATCTCAGGAGCTAGCACAATTTGAGGGTGTCAGGAAGGGGGTATGGAGCTAGCAGCGGTGGGTGACTAGCTGTAGTCCAGTTCTTGCACCAAGTCCTTGAAGCCGATGACCATGCGGCGGATTTCCCGCGGGTTCGAGTCAACCAGCTTCTTGAGCTCGACCTCCGTAGAAGTCGCGGCCTCACGACTTGGCAGTACGCCAAACCACACGAGTTTCGGATTTCGGCCGGCGGTAGACTTGGTGTGCCCGTCGCGGTGCTCCGAGAGGCGCTCGCGTAGCTCTCTGGTCTGGCCGGCGTAGAAGCGTCCACCGTCTAGCTTCAGCAGGTAGACGTAGAAGGTGTCGGTCTTGGCGTCTCGCGCCTCCCACTGCGGGGAATACTCAGGCTTGTACCAGCTTTTGGAGCGGCCGCCACCCTTACTGCCTTTGGCTGAGGACCGCCGCCCGTTGTTTCGGCAGTCGAGGCACGTTTCATACTGCGCGTCCTTGGCGAAGCCGCAGCCTGGGCACTCGTCAACTTTTCCGGCCTGGAGGCCTTGAAAGTGCTCGTAGCAGAAGACGTGGTTGTCACGAAGCCGCTTCTTGCAGTCCCAGAACAGACAGGTGTTGGCCTTGTAGGTCCTGGTTGATTTGCTTCCCCGTTTGGATGTGGAGCGACCGTTGCGGGCGCTCGACTCGTCGGCAGCCTGAGCGGCCGAGACCGCGATTTCCTGAAGAATCTTCTTCCAGTCCGGCATGACTGACCCTATCCCCCTTCTACGGCTCTCGCAGTTTTAACCGCGTGACCGGGTTCAGGGTCCCGCGAGCATCTCTTGGACCAGCGCGATGCCTCCTTCGATGCCCCGTTCGATCAGCACGCGCCCCTTCTCACTGGTCGCTTTGGCGCTGTTGGGGCTGGTGTTGTAGACCATCGCTTCCGGCCGCAGGTTCTCCGGAAACGCATGCATTGTCACGGAGGTCTCGAACTCCTGCGCGTGGCCGGGCATACTCCCCGTCTCCAGTACTTCATTGGCGAGGTCGCGCGGGATGAGGTCCCAATAGCTGCACGAGCGCAGGTCAACGGGCGCTTGCGCCGCCTCCTGCACGCGCCGGTTGTAGTCGCCGTGCGAGAAGCCGGCTACCTCGTCGCCGAACTCCGGCTGCTCCACGTGGGCGTTGCGAAAGTAGAGTTGCCATTGCGGGAGCGCGCTGCGGATCACGGCCACGTTTCCGCCGTGACCGTTGATGATGAGCACCTTGCGAACGCCGTGCCGGACGAGGCTTTCCGCGGCGTCGAAGAGCACGGCCAGCCAGCTGCCGGGGCGGGCGGAAAGGGTGCCGGCAAACCCCATGTGATGCTCGGCAATACCGATCGCCATGGGCACTGCGACGATCACGTTGGGGTAGAGCCGCTCCGCGATCTGTTCCGCGACGTAGGTGCTGGAGACGATGTCCTGCTCCAACGCGAGATGCTCCAGGTGCTGCTCGATACTCCCGGTAGGCAGGATGGCTACCTGGTAGTGGTCGGCGGCGAGGGCCGTCCGGAACTCCCGACGAGTCAGCTTTTCCAGGCGAATTTCTTGCTCGCGCATGTTTGCTCCTTTCCCGTGTGTATCGTATAGCCCCCACCCTCGCCCTCCCCCGTTGCGACAGGGGAGGGAACAACTCGTTGCCCTGCGGAGCGGGGGGCCAGGCGTACCCTACCACCGCCAGGACCCGGCGAGGGCAGTATAGAGTACCGGCTGTCCCGCAGGCTCAAATCCGGCTGCCGTGTTATGCTGCGGTCGGGCTGGCGAGCATGGCCATATGCCCAGAACTCGGGACCGGTGGGCCGATGCGCGCCCTGCCGGGAGGAGCGTGCCGATGAAGATAACCGCTATCGAGATCATTCCGATCTATCCCCGTATCGCTGCTCGCAATGAGCAATATCAGGTGCGCTTTGGCGGAATCAACCGGCGCACGGTATTCCGCGTCGAGACCGACGCGGGAGTGACCGGCTACGGCGACTATCGCTGCCCGGCGCCGGCGCGGTCTACGGTCGAGCCGCTGATCGGTTGCAGCCCGTTCGACTTCATCAACAATGACTTCAACCCCGGCCTCTGCGGTGCTCTGTATGACGTGATGGGGAAGTACCTGGGGGTGCCGGCACACAAGCTGATGGGGCAGAAGGTGCGCGACGGCGTTGCGGTCGCCGCCTGGACGCGGCCCGCTGCGCCGGCGCAGTTCCGCGAGGAGGTGCAGCGGGCCATCGCCCAGGGCTACATGATCTTCAAGATGCACACTGCGGAGATCCACGATGTGATGGAGCAAACCCGGGTCGTGGAGGAGATCGCCCCGCCCGGCTTCCGGCTGCATTACGACTTCAACGGCAACCGCACCTTGGCCGCCGTCCTGCCGACGATCCGGGCGTTGGAAGAGAACCACCCGATCGTAGGTTTCATCGAGGACCCGCTCGTCCGCCGCGACCTGGAAAGCTGGCAGCGTCTGCGCGCGCAGACGCGCATACCGCTCATCATGCATGTACCGCCGCTCGGCGGCTTACAGGAAGTTATCCAAGGCGTTGCCGACGCTTACATGGTGGGGGAGGCCGGTATCGGCGATGCGCTGGTCCGCGGCATGGCCTATGGCCAGGCGAATATCCAAACCATCGTGCAACTCACCGGCGGCACGCTGACTAAGGCGTTGGCCCTGCACCTAGCCGCGGTGCTCCCGACGGTCGGCCACTCCATCAACCTCGACGACCAGTACGAGGAGGACATCACCACGGAGCGCATTCCGGTGATCGAAGGCTCCTCACCGATACCGGAAGGGCCGGGGTTGGGCGTGGAGGTTGACGAAGCGGCCTTGGAGCGTGTTGCAGCCCGCGAACCCACGGTGTTCCGGCGCTACGTGGCGGTGTTGCGCCTGCCCGGTGGCCACACGCTCTACACGCCGAGATTCCCCTCGGTGAGCCGGTTGACGGGCTACGAGGAAGGCACGATCCGGGGACTGCGGGTCGAGCTGTGGGAAGAGGACGGCTCGCCGGAGTTCGAGCGCCTCTACGAGCGCGTGCAGAATGAGGGCGTGGTCGCCGCGGACGATTCCTGACGGCCCGGCACCGGCTGCAGGGTGGTCGCTCAGGGAGCGATGCCGATGGTGAGCGACGCCCGGTAGCCGGCGCCGGCCGCGGCAACCGCCGCGAGCAGGTTTTGGTCTGCCGGGGAGCCACGGAGCACGCCGTCCGTCGCGTTGGTTGTCCACCCCTGGGGGCGCTGGTTGTATGGTGCCGCGGCGTAGGCCCGGTCCGTCACCTCGTCGGGAAAATACAGCTGTGACGTCACGGCGGTCCGGTTGGCAAAGCGCACCTTGAAGTGGATATGCACGGCGCGACCGGGATACCAACCGGGGTAGATGGACTCGAACTGGATCATGCCGTTCGCGGGGGTGATCTGGCTGCCGCGGAGAAACGTCTCGCCCGTGGCGTCCACATTCCCCCGCTCACCTTGACGAGCGTAGCCGGAATAGACGCCGGCGGCATCCGTATGCCAGATGTCCACCAGGGCGTCTTGGATCGGGCGACATGTGCCGGCTTCAACAACCTGAAAGGCAACTTGTAACGGCGTGCCGGGCCGTCCCTCGGTGATGTTGCGCCGGATTTGCCTGGGATCGAAGTAGAACGGGCCTTCCGTCTGCCGGGGAGTCAGGACACACGCGAGGGCCGGATTGGCGGGTGCTTGACTGCCGGTCGCCGCCGGTACGGCGGTTGGGTCAATGGTGCCGCCAGCGACTTGCGTCTCGGGCGTAGGGAGGTCACGACACCCGAGCAGAGCCAGTGAGCCGGCCGCCCCCAGACTCCGCAGCAGTTCGCCACGGCGGTTCGTCCTTGGCTGCTCGCCGTCCGGCCGGCCGCGGCGCGGTGGCACAAAGAGCGAGCTTTCATGCGTTGGACCGCTCATCGCTCCTATCCTCCGGAGGCAGTATAGAGGGGGACGAATAGCCGGAGGCTAACTGCCGGTTAAAGCTCCGTGAAGCTCTGCCGCGACCACGCCGACCGGGAGTAGCCCGGCAGCACTGATTCCGGTTTCCGGACGGCGAGATCGAGTGCTAACCGATGACGCTTTTCTCGGGGGATAAACCCGACTTGCTCGAGTGCCTGCACTAAGGTCGGATGCCGTGCCGAGACGGTCGTCAAGGTGGGCCGCGGCCGGCCGGGTCTTGGCCCGGAGTCGGCCAGAATAATGGAGAGTAGGGCGGTGGCTGCGGTCGCCGGCAGGTCCGGAGTGCCGATCAAGCGGAGACGGTGATAGCGAGGAGCAAGCCCCAGCAACGCTGCCGGGGTCCGGCTGGCTTGCGTGATCTCCGCAAATGCCAGCAGCCCGCCGCCGGCCCCGGTGACAACGTAGCTGCGGCGCTCTTGGGCGCGGATCAGGTCCACGAGCCGGCGGATGGCTGCGGTCCGCACGGCTTGTAGCCTTCCGGCGGCGACCGGGCCGTCGGCCGTAGTTCTGGGTATCCAGGGGATTGCCGCGTCGGTGAGACGCTGGAGTGGTGCAAAATCGGCGCGTCGGTAGGGGCGCACCGCGAATTCGGTGCTCCACGCAGCTCGACTATCGCTAGCTTGCCGCCAAGTGGCGGGCTGGAGCAAGTCCAGGGCCTCGTCTACCACCTGGAAGCCGGCGGCTGCGTATAGATTCCTGGCGACGGTGTTGTCCGGCTCGACTTCCAGGGTTGCTACGAGGGCACCCTGCCGCCGCAGGGCCGACAGCGCCGCTGCCAGCAAGTGGCGGCCAATACCCTGTTGCCGCTCGGTCGGTCGAACTGCCAGGTGATCTATCAACTGCACCGTGTCGTCGGAACGCAGGGACCGGACCAGCACGGCTCCGGCTAGGCGGCCTTGTCGGTCCTCCCATGCCCAGCCGCTTGGTAGGGGCAGTGTCCCTGGTGCCCACCGCGCGAGCCGATAGGCGAGGCGCAAGCGTGAGAGCAGAGCTAACTCATCGTCGAGGCGCTGCCGTCGCCACGCCGAGGCATCGGCGTGGGCCTCGCGGAGCAGCGCGACGAGCGCATCAATTTCGCTCGGCAGCCGCAGCGGCCGAAGCTCGCCGGTCCCAACGCGCCCGTTACGATCCACAGGCATAGGAGGTCTCACCGGTTCAGTATAGGGCCATCTGTGGTGTGCTGGCCGCGACGCGCTGACCGGTCGTCCAAAGATCGGGCTATCGTGCGTTGGGTTACTCATCGCGCCTGTCCTCAGACCGCAGTATAGTGCGGGGCGAGTATGCGTAGGCTAACTGCCGGTTAAATCTCCATAATGGATGCACCGCACTCTTCCCTGGCAGAGTGTCCCGAAGTCACGGCCACCTGTGGTATGCTGGCCGAGCCAAGCCGTGTGCGGTGCTTGGCGTGGCTCAGTAGCGGCGCGTGGCGCCGTCTCGTCTAGGTGCAACGTGGAGGTGCGGCATGAGCAGCACGGCGATCCCGGCGAACGGAAGTACGGCTGACGGCGGCAGCCAGCGCCGAGTAGTGATGAACCCGCGGGGCTACCCGCCCGCCATCAAGCCGTTGGCGATGGCGCCGCGGCTCGGCGGCTTGGACGGCAAGACGGTGTACCTCGTTGACTGCCGCTTTGACGACGGCGACCTCTTGCTCCAGCAGATGCAGGCTTGGTTTGCGGAGCGGATGCCGCAGGTCAAGACGGTGTTTACGAGCAAGTCGGGCGTGTACACGGAGGACGACCCGGCGCTCTTCGACGAGATCAAAGAGCGCGCCGACGCGGTGATCCTGGGAGTCGGGCACTGAAGTACGTGTGCGCCGGCGGTCGCCGTGCATTGCATCAACCTCGAAAGCCAGTATGGAGTGCCGACGGCCTCCATCCAGACCGAATCGTTCACGCGGGCCGTCAAGCAGGTGGCCTACGCGCGGGGGATGCCGGAGCAGCGGTTCGTGTTCGTCCCGCAGCCGGTGATGGGCAAGTCGCCCATGGAGTTGCGGGCCTACGTGGACGGGAACAGCCCGGTGACGGGTCAGCCGGTGATGGACGACGTCATCGCGGCGCTGACCCGGCCGCTCAGTCGGGAGGAGCAGACGGCGGGTCGCTTCGACCGCTCGACGCCGCGGTGGGTGGAGCCGGACACCGAGGACAACCTGCACCAGCTGTTCCTGGACAACCAGTGGACCGATCGCTTGCCGATCATTCTCCCCACGCACGAGCGCGTGGCGGCGATGCTGGCCGGCACCAGCCGCCGCCCCGACGATGTGGTGGGACAGATGCGTCCGACTTCGACGCGCGAGGCCTGGGCATACACCGTTGAAAAAGTAGCCGTCAACGCCGTGATGGCCGGCGCCAGGCCGGAGTACTTCCCGGTGATCTTGGCCCTGGCCGCGAGCGGCGTCAGCGCGCGGGGCAGCACGACCAGCTCGATGGCGGCGATGGCCGTCGTGAACGGGCCGATCCGCGCGGAGCTCGGGATGAACTGGGGCACGGGGGCGATGGGGCCGTACAACCACGCCAACGCCACCATCGGCCGCGCCTACGGCCTGCTGTCGCAGAACTTGCAGGGCGGGTCGGAGCCGGGCCGGACGTATCTCGGCTCGCAGGGCAACAACTACGCCTACAACAGCGTCACCTTCGCGGAGAACGAGGAAGGGAGTCCGTGGGTACCGTTCCACGTGCAGCATGGGTTCCGGCCGGACGAGAGCGTTGTAAGTGTGTTCGGCGGGTGTCGGGCGACCGCGTTCACCCTGGGCCTACGCGAGCGTTACTGGCGCGAGCACGTGATCAACTTGCTGCGTGGCATGGATCCGCATAGTCCCCCGACGCTGGTCCTGGACCCGATTACGGCGCGGCAGTTCCTTGACCGGGGCGGCTTCGACACCAAGGGGAAGCTGATCCAGTGGCTTTACGAGAATGCCACGCTCCCCGCGGGAGAATACTGGGACTACCAGCTCATCCAGAACTACGTCTACCCGCAGGCGCTGAACGGCGTGGAGCCGTATGCCACGCTGCTGAAGGCGGGGGAGGACGAGCTCATCCCGATGTTCCGCCTGGAGGACATTCAGGTGGTGGTGGTCGGTGGCGAGACGAACGGCTACTGGCGGATTATGAGCAGCACCTACGAGCGCAGCGTCTCGATTGACGAGTGGCGGTAGCGCGTGGTGGGCCTCACCCCCCGGCCCCCTCTCCATCGCCGAGCGATAGAGAGGGGGAGCGCGGCGGCAGCCGCAGTGACGGGGGCGCGGGGACGTGGATTGCGGCTTTCGCCGCAATGACGAGGGACGGGCGCAACGTGTTGCGCCCCTACGGCGCTGGATTCCCGCGAAAGCGAGAATGACGGAATAGGGCCGGGGGTGAGCGAGAAAGGAGCGGGGAGAATGGCAGACAAAGTACGGGTGGCGTTTATCGGGGCCGGCGGTCTGGCCAACGGCGTACACTATCCCTCCGTTGCCAGCCTGCCCGACGTAGACCTGGCGGCGACGTGCGATCTGTTTGTCGAGAAGGCACAGGCCACTGCCGAGCGCTGGGGCATTCCGCGCGTCTACTCCGACTACCGAAAGATGCTGGACGAGGTTGACCCGGATGCGGTGTACGTCATCATGCCGCCCCAAGACCTCTTCGAGCCGGCCAGCACCGTGCTGCAGCAAGGGCGGCACCTGTTCGTGGAGAAACCGCTGTGCGTGACGGCACACCAAGCGCAGATGCTGGCCTACTTTGCGGAGGAGCACTCCTGTCTGACGGCCGTCGGCTTTCAGCGCCGGCATATTCCGGCACAGACCGCGCTGAAACGGCGGGTCGAGGAGCGGGGACCGATCCAGCAAGCGACCATCAGCTTCCTCAAATCCACCGACCTGAGCCAGCACGCCGGGCACTACGGCGGCGTGATTGACAACCTGACCGTGGACGGGTGCCATGCGGTAGACAACCTGCGCTTCCTCTGTGGCGGCGAGGTCGAGCACGTCGCGGCGCACGTCCGCACGCGCCGGGCGCCCGGCCCGTCACCGAACGAGTTCACGGCGCTGGTGTCGTTCAGTAGCGGGGCGGTGGGCGTCCTGCAATCCAGCTATGCGACCGGCCGGCGCATCTACCGGGCCGAGTTTCACGGGCCGGGCATCACCGCTTACGTGGATGCCGACCGCGAGTCGTACATCGTGGCGGATAATGGCGAGCCGGAGGTGTACGACTCGCAGGAGTTCGGCACTTTGGGGGGCGCGCCAGGTGACGAATCGATCCACTGGAAGGGGCAGTGGCACGAGAACCGGCACTTCATTGACTGCATCAAGGAAGGCCGGCAGCCGCTGACCAACTTTGCCGACGCCGCCAAGACGATGCAGCTTGTCGAGCGCATCCACGCCGTCGGACGTCGAGGTGGCCGCCGCCGGGGGATGTAGCGCCGGTCGGTGCCGCGGCTACAGGGCAGCCACAAGGGATGCCCCTACGGCGGCCTCTACGGCGGGGGATGATTGTCTGAATCAGGATTTCAGGATGCAAGGATGATCGGGATGGATTCCCGCGCAAGTGGGAATGACGGTTTTGCAAAGGTCTCCTATTAGTGAGGTGCGAGGACGATGAGTGCAAGCGATGATCGAGCCGTGACGCTGAACGGCGTGACCTACCGCTGGCCGCGCTGCCCGGTGGTGGTCGTTTGTATAGACGGCGGCGACCCAGCCTATTTCGAGCAGGCCGGGCGAGACGGTATCATCCCCCACGTCGAGCGCTTCATGGCGCAGGGGTTCGGTGCCGTGTCTGACGGCATTGTGCCGAGCCTGACCAACCCGAACAACCTCTCCATTGTCACCGGCAGCCCGCCGGCGGTCCACGGCATCTCCGGGAACTACTTCCTCGACCCGGACACGGGCGACGCAGTGATGATGAACGACCCGGAATTCGTGCGCTCCGAATCGCTCTTGGCGGAGTTCTCGCAGCGCGGGGCGCGGGTGGTGGCGATCACGGCCAAAGACAAGCTACGCCGGCAGCTGGGCCGGGGCATCAACATCGCCGGTGGCAGCATGAACTTTTCGTCGGAGCGGGCCGATCAGTGTACGCGCGAGGAAAACGGCATCGAGCAGGTGCTCGACTTAGTGGGCTGGCCGCTGCCCGACGTCTACTCGGCCGAGCTATCGCTCTTTGTGCTCGAAGCGGGTATCAAGCTGCTGGAGCGGGACCGTCCTGAGTTGATGTACCTGTCGCTGACCGACTACATCCAGCACAAGTACGCCCCCGGCACGCCGGAGATCAACGATTTCTACGCGCGGCTGGACGATGCGTTCGGGCGGCTGGCGGCGTTGGGCGCCGTCGTCGGCATCACCGCCGACCACGGCATGAACGACAAGTCGCGGCTGGACGGCTCGCCGAACGTCATCTATCTCCAAGACGTGCTCGACGGCGAGTTCGGGGCCGGCCGGACCCGCGTCATCTTGCCGATTACCGACCCCTACGTGGTGCATCACGGCTCGCTGGGCGGATTCGCGCGCGTCTACTGCTACGACAGCGTCACGCCGGAGGCGGTCATGCGTGTGGCGCGGGAACTGCCCGGTATGGAGGCCGTCTACGACAAAGCGGCGGTCTGCGCGGCTTTCGACCTGCCGCCCGACCGCGAGGGCGACGTGGCGGTGAGCAGCGCAGCGGACACGGCCATCGGCATCTCGGCGGCCGCGCACGACCTATCCGCCCTGCAGGGGTTTCGCCTGCGCTCGCACGGCGGTATCTCCGAGCGGCGCGTGCCGTTCATTCTGTCCGCTCCGCTGAACGAGGCGTATGCTGCGCGGGCGGCTTCCGGCACGCTCCAGAGCTACGAAATCTTCGACTATGCGATCAACGGGGTTGCGGTCTAGGGCAGGCCCATGCTTGCCGACGTAATGCGGCGAATCAAGAACCTCCCTGAGGTTTGGGGAGAAGGGGCACTCTTCGCCTTCTCCGGTATGGACGGAGCAACAAGCGTCTCCTCGGGGTTTGTGGCTTCGTTGGCGAGGGAGCGGTACGGCCTGCTCTTTCATACCCCGCGGCGCCGGCTGCTCGACATCGAGCTGCGCCATGAGGGGGCCGTCCGCGTTGCCACCGGCGACGTGCTGGGTGTGGAGACACCGCAGGGCGACCTGGTCCTGGTCTTCGGCCACTGGCACACCCTGATCGGAGTCGTCCCCACCGATACGCGCCTGCAACTCGGCATTGAAGGTGGCCCCGTCGCGTCGTGGCAACGCCCCTTCCGGCTCTCCGAGGACGCGGAGAATCACGATGTGCTGGCCCTCGTTGAGCACGAGGGGCGGTTTGCGCTCTCGTATGGCAAGTCCGTCGCCCAGGCCCGGCAGCGAGCCGAGGCAGGAATGGAGTTGGAGGTCGGCGACGAGGTCGAGAAGCGGCTGGCCACGTACCAGAACGTCCCGGCGCTCAAGTCTCCTGAAAGGGACCGCTTGCTCAGGAAATGCTTCAGCGTGATGAAGGTGAACACCCTATCGAGAGAGGGGGCGCTTCAGCAGACCTGGTCCACTCCCGACCGGGTGCCACACCGGCACATGTGGCTGTGGGACTCGGTATTCCACTCCTTCGGCATGAACCGGCTGTTCCCCAGGCTCTCCTGGGATTTCCTGAAATCGGTACTAGATACCCAGACGGACGATGGCATGATCCCCATCCAGATGACGCCCCATCGTGGCCCTAGCTGGCCCGGCGCTATTCAACCGCCAATACTGGCCTGGGGGGTCTGGGAGAACTACGAGGCCTCGCAAGACAAGTCGTGCTTGCAGTACGCACTGCCCCGGCTCGAACGCTACCTGGAATGGGACTGCGCGAACCGGGATAGCAATGGGAACGGCCTGCTGGAATGGTCTCTCGATCAAGGCAAGAGGCACCGCGGCGGCGAAGCGGGCATGGACAACTCACCACGCTTCGACCGGGCCGTTCCCTTCGATGCCGTGGATTTCTCGGTACACGCGGCCCTCGACATGCAGTACACGGCGCGGATTGCCGGGGAGCTGGGGGAGGTTGAGCAGGGACGGCGCTGGGAGCAGCGGTCGAGGGCCATGTCCGCGCGCGTGCATCGCAGCCTGTGGCACGAAGGGGACGGGTTCTACTACGACCGGGAGCTAGATGGGCGGTTTATCCGCGTCAAAGCCGTCAGCGGCTTCTACCCGCTCTTGCTGGATGACGTGCCACCGGAGCGTGTGGACCGATTGGTAGCGGCGCTCAGGGACCCATCCTTGTTCGATACGGCCTTTCCCGTGCCCACGGTGGCCGTCTCGGACCCGGCGTGGTCCACCGACATGTGGCGCGGCCCGACTTGGGTGAACGCCAACTATTTCGTCATCAGAGGCCTGGCCAAGCAGGGGAGAACCGACGAGGCGGAACGGCTGGCGCAGAAGTCAATCGCGCTCGTGCAGAAGTACTACCGGCGCTACGGCGTCCTGTTCGAGTACTATGATGCGAAGGACGAGGTATCGCCCCCGGCCTGCGACCGGAAGGGACCGATCGGGAAGCCCTTCGACATTCGCGCCAAGGGTGGCTCGATACGCGACTACCACTGGACGGCAGCGGTGACGGCGAGTCTGCTCCTCGGCCTGGATGAGCTACGCGACGCAACTGTATAGCGCCTGGTAGGCCGCACCCAGCTACAACTGCCAGCGCAGAGACGCGGGCGGTGCCGGCATCAGAGACGGCGCACCGGCACGGCGTCGGTGGGCAGATCGGGCGGCCGGGAGGCCGAGTTGAACCCATAGAGCCGCTTCAACTCAGGGTTCCCTTCTGCCTCGGTGTAGGCTTCATCGCACAGGTAATTCACGATATCGAACTGGGGCTTCAGGAACGACCGCACATTGAACCAGATCAGGCAGACCCGTTCCCGGTCCGTCTGGTTGGCCCCGCTGGAGTGCCAGGTCGCCCCGTTAAACACTAGCACCGACCCCGCCGGGGCCTGGAGGCGGATTTCCTCCGGATCATTGGCGTAACCCTCGGGCGGATTGCGCCGGCGCCGGTGGCTGCCGGGGATCAGGCGCGTGCCCCCGTTCTCCGGCGTGAAGTCGTCGAGCAGCCAGAGGCTATTGGCGGTCAGGCACAAGCCCTCCGGGAACGGCTCGGGAACACCCGCCTGGAAGTCGCTGTGGTAGCGTTGATCGGGCGCGCCGGGCCGGACGATGTTGGAGGTCAGGGTGCTGATGATATAGCTCTCGCCGAGCAGGCGTCGGAAGACCGGATCCACCCGGGGATGCAGCAAGACTCGGCGGAAGTCGGCCCCTTTGTTCACCAGCCACCGGACGTGCTGCTGCGGCTTGGCGTGGTCCGGCTCCGCTGCACCGAGATCAAGGATCCGCTGGCGGTAGTGAGCCACCTCTTGGGGTGACAGCACGTTCTCCAACACGAGGTAGCCCCGTTCATCGAGCTGCTGCTTTTGGGCCGCAGTCAACTCCTGCGTGCCGTTGCGTCCTGACATGGTCATTCTCCCTGAGCTGCCTGTGCTCCGACCGAACCGCTAGCCCAAAAGGGAGGTGAGCTTTGGCATCGCCTCCTCGATGGCCTGGCGGGCGTTGACCTCCCCGGCATAGGCCCGATTGATCGCCGTATTCGCCTCGCGAATGATCTGGTTGAGCTTGGGTACGATGGGATGCCCCTCGAAGTTGTTCGCCTCCATTTCCTTCAGCCAGAAGCTATTGAAGTCCGGTGGCGTCCGCGACACCCGGTCGCCGGCGAAAATCTTCTGGTTGAGGAATGCGTCCGACCGGGCCACCGACAGCAGGCTGGGGGTGAGCGGATCACCCGCCAGCAGGCGGCCAATCTGCCCCTCAGTAGCCGACCAGCCCCACATGGCCAGGAACGCTTCCTCGGGATGCTTGGTCGCCTGGAACACGAACGCCTGCCCGTTGCTGTTCAGCAGGGTCTTCTTGGTCTCGCCCCGCGGGATCGGCACCAGGCCCCATACGAAGTTGTCCCCGACGTCCACGCCCCAGTTCCCATGGCCCCCGCGCACGGTGTAGTGAAACCCATATTTGCCGGCGACCCAGGCGGCCTTCTGGCCGCCCAGCTTTTCCTTCTCCTCCGGGGTCGGCGCCACCCGGTACTTGTGGATCAGGTCTACATTGAACTGGACCGCGGCCACGGCCTCGGGCTGATCCAGGACGATCTTCGTCCCATCTGGGCTGATCACCGCCCCGCCATTATTGATGAGCCACTCCTGCCAGCGGCCAGGGTCCGTGCCGAAGATTCCCTGCTCCCGATCGGTGATCCGCGTGCTCATTTCCACGTAGCGATCCCAGGTCCAATTGCCAGCCGCCTCGTCGGCTTTGGGATCGCCGGCGCCCTTGCTGTCCAGCAGGGACTTGTTGAAGCCCGTATGGAAGAAGCCGCCGTACGCGCACAGCCCATACTGCTTGCCGCCAAACTTGCCCGCTGCGACGTGATAGGGCAGGTAGTCCTGCATGGGTACCTTGTGCTGGCTGATGGAGCTGTCCAGCGGGGCTACCGCCCCGAGCTGGGCCAGCCGGTTCAGGATGGTGGAATGGCCTACGCTGAAATCCGGCGGATTGCCGGCGGCGGCGGTCGTGACCAGCTTATCCTCGCGGTTGCCTGGGGGAAAGACGACGCTATTGACCGTGATGTGCGGCCACTTCTTATGCACCCCATTCTCGGCAGCGGCGTGCCACCAGTCGGTCACGCGCTGGTTCCCGGCGGACCAGAAGAGGATCTCCACCGGCTGCTTCGCTGCTGCGCCGGCCGCGCCCTGCGCGCCCTGGGCACCCTGGGCACCGGTCGCGCCGGCGGCTCCCTTGGGCCCGGCTGGGCCTGCCGGTCCCCGGGCCTCTTCGGGAGAACCGATCACCCGTACCGTCGGTTCGCCGCAGGCCGCCAGCACAGCGGCCGAGGCCGCCGCCAGCGTGACCATCGAGGTGCGCCGGGTGAGTCGTTTGCCTGCTGAGGTTGCCATCCTATACCTCTCTTATCGCACGCTCCCGCTGTAGGTCCTTCCCTCAGGGAAGGATAGCCTGCTCCAATACGCTACGCCCGCTCCTCCCAGCGGAAGGATCAGGCGCCCTGATCCCTCACCCCTCCTTTGCTGCTGGTGAGGACACTGCTACCGTACATATAGCGGAGTGGATGTGTCAAGGGAGTGCCCTTTCTGGGCTTTGTCATAGGCATGCAATTTGTCCGCGTCCTGGTCGTCGTGGGCTATACTATAGGATTTCCATAGGCTCAACGGTGGGCGGCGCCGCCTATGGGACAATTACCGGGCTTGTGTTGATGTGGCAGCGAACGGTTAGGTCAACTTTTCCACGAGCGCCCCGGTCAGCTTTTCGATGGGCGTACACACCGCAGCGCGTGGCAGAGTCTGGCGGACAACTGAGATGGCATAAGGTCAGCAGCGCCGACGCCAGCAGCACTGTGGTCGCGGTGGCTGCGTTAGTCGCTGTCACCCCAGTTGGTGATGAAGTCTGCGACGCTGAAATCGGCTGGCATGTCCACATCTGACTCCAGCTTGGCCTCTAGTGGCGCACAGCGGCGGTACAGGAGGTCTGTCTCCGCTGGCGAGAAGCGCCGGGCCACGTCCTCGAGCAGGTAGAAACTGGTCCGTTGGTCGCCGACGGCCTTGGCCCGATCATTGCGCGGCAGCCGAGCGATCTCGGGGCGGGTCAACTCGTGCAGCTTGGTCGCCAGCCGAGACAGCAGCACCACACACACGATCCGCTCCGCTTCGCCAGGATGCAAAGCGGCCAGCTCCGTGCGGAAGGCCGTCTCGTCCTGGGCCAGGATGGCCCGAAAGAAGGCCTCGACGTGGTCGCGCTCCTGCCTGTGCAGCGCCGCGAACCGCTCGAACTGGGCGCGGGCAGCCGGCGACAGGTGCCGGGTGAAGCCCAGGTCCCAGTAGAGGTGCGTAATGTAGGGATAGCTAGCGCCGCCGAACGCGCGATAGCCCAGGTGGATCACCCGCCGCCGCTGCGTACTGTAATTGCTCGGCCAGTGCAGGATCAGGCTGCTGAAGACTACGCCATCACCAGCCTGGAGCTGCACTGGCACGCCGCCGGGCAAAGGGGCACGCGGGTTCTCGGCCAGCTGGCGGTCTTCTGCCGCCGTATTCGCTCGACGGTGGCTGCCGGGGACGACCCAGAGCACGTCATCGTCGTACAGCGGAATGTTCCACTGGACGTAGCCGGGCGCGTTGGCCAGCATGTCCTCCTGGAGACCACGCAGCGGCGCCTGGCGCGGGCCGCCAGCGTCACGGTGCCAGCGATCAGGACCGTGATCGGTCTCGGGGTTGCACATGAAGAACATGGCGGCAGGCACCGCGTCGGGCGCCCGCAGCACGTGGCGGCTCACGCCGAGGGTGTGCTCGTGCAGGCAGAACTCCACGGTGTCCGCCGTGGCCGCGTCCACCACGGCGTTAAGCACCACGCGCGGCTGCTTGGCCTTGTAGTCCATCGCGACCGGCACATCCCAATCCAACGCCCCAGACCAGATCTGGTGCTGGCGCTGGACGATGGTTTCGTAGCTGGCACGCAGCGCAGCGAGGCGCTCCGGAGGAATGACATGCCGCAAGATGATGAAGCCGTCATCGAGCAACTGCTGGGGGGCGACTTGCATAGCGCCATCCTTGCCTGTCCGAGAGCGGTCGTGGTCCGTGGCCGGGCCGGGTGGCTTGCTGCGGGGTACCCGGCCATTCACGTCTCCACCGCCTCCGTCCAGCGGTGCTTCTGGCCCAGTATGCCAGAGGATGGGCTGGCGAGGCCCCTGTCTGCTAGGACGGCGAGCGAGGCAACAGAGGTCGGGCCCAGCAGAGCTATGAGGTGACCAGCTGCGGTTGCCCTCGGGCCCGTAAGAGCCATTCTGGGTACCGGCTTTCTGGAAGTACCAACGTCTGGTGAGGCTTCCCTAGCGGCTGCCTACTCCACTGTGAGAGGGCGTTGACGTCCCACTGATCGTTACGCAGTCATGGGCAGGTACTGCTCGACGTCTTCCTCCACCTCCGCCGAGAGTTGGCAGATGCCATCAATCATCTGCATCGTGCGGTAGGCATCCGCGAGGGAGGCGGCCGGGAACGGCGGTTGCTGCCCACTGCGTGCTCCCGCCAAAAACGCCGTGGCTTGCTTCCAAAAGCCAGGCTTATACTGCCGGTCGTCGGCATCCAACCCGAAGTGTTCATCAGGTTGATGGCGCATGTGGTCGTCGTGGGCTATACCATAGGATTTCCATAGGATTTCCATAGGATCAGCGGTGGGCGGCGCCGTCTATGGGACAATTACCGGGCCTGTGTTGATGTGGCAGCGAACGGTAAGGTCAACTTTTCCACGAGCTCCCCGGTCGGCTTTTCGATGAGCGTACCCGCCGCAGCGCGTGGCAGAGTATGACGGTCAGTTGAGATGGCTCTCACTACTGACGCTGGAGGAACTGCGGAAACGTGGCTAACGACAAGGACCTGAACGCCTGGCTTGAGTACACCATCCAGCCCCAACGGCTGCACACCCTGTTGCATCCCGCCATGCACGGAAACGGCCAGCTGGAGCTGATGGCGGAGCTTGACCGATCTCGGGTCAGCGAAGTGGTCTGCTTCGGGTTCGGCGCCCAGGGACTGGAGTACGGCAGGAACAACGGTGAGGAGCACCTGGTCCCGGCGGTCTACGATGCCCAAACAGGCAAGAAGTACCTGCTGTCTTCATCGCCCGGGCCCGGCTCAAACAGGCTTACCGTTACCTTTCGACCGGACCGGCTGGTGTGGCGGTACGAGTTCGACGACCTGGACGTCCGGGTCTCTCTTATCCTTCCCCGGCTGCTTCCCGGCTACCTCATGAAGGTGGAGCTGGTGCCCAAGGCGGGCGACGCCAGTGCTCGCTGGCACGTCTACCAGGAGATCGCCGGGGACCGGGGCCGGCGGCTGCGGATGACTGAGGCCGGCTACGAGCTGGGTGGCGGGACCGTCTGGTTCCGCAACAGTATTGACCGCTACGGCGAGGCCATCGGTGCGACGGTGGACGCTGAGAGCGTGAACCTGGGAGAGGACGGCGCTTTTGCCACTGACATCATAGTGAAGATGGCGGTAGCAAGGCAGGACGGTGACCGCGCGGCGACCTGCTACGTGGCCCGCGCCTTTGGGCCCACGGTCGCAGCGGCAAGGGAGGGCCTGCGTCAGCTGCTGTCGTCGCCCGAGCGACTGGAGGAAGAGACCGAGTCGTGGTGGAACGCCTACCTCAACGAGGTCCCGCACCTGGAGACCCCGGACGAGACCTTTTCGAAGACCTTCCTGTGGTCGTGGCCGGACTTCCGGATGAACCAGATAGACGTGCCCATAGGCCCAGCGCCACCCGGCCTGTTCAACTCCAATAACGTTAGCCTCAATGTCCTTATTTGGATGGCTGCCGGAGACGGGATGCAAGCCGAAGCAGTCAACCTGCTCTATGACCCGAAACCAGTCCGTGACCTATTGCTCCTCCTACTCAAAGAGACCCGCAAGCATGGGATACTCATTGGTGGGATTGCCAAGGGCCGCCAATATGGACGAGGCTACGCTCGCCATTTGGGGTCTTGTTGTGGGGCTCTATACAAGTACCTGCTTACCACTGGCGATCTGGCGCTGCTGGACGAGGACATCGGCGGCATGACCGTCCTGCAACGGCTGGAGGACGCCCTGGAGGCTCAACTGGCCTACCTGGACAGCAAGACCGGTCTGTTCTGGACCGACAACGAGCTGCCGTCAGACGTGTCTGACCAGACCGGCTATTCCGGCGGCGGTCTGGGGCCGAATCTGGAGGCGGTCACCGGCTATCGTGGCGGCGAAGGCACCTTTTACAACGACTCCAACGCCGGTATCCTGGGGTCTTTTCTGGCCATGGCCGACATCGAAGGGCTGGCAGGGAACGCTGCCCGGAGCCAGCGGTATGGCGAGCAGGCCCAGGCGATCGCAACGGCCATAAAGAAACTCATGTGGAACGAGGAGTTGCAGTTCTTCTGTGATCTGAACAAGGACGGCACCGTCAACGACTACATGGGGATCGGGGGCTTCATCACGGGACTCTTCGCCAGCCAGGTCTACCGACCCGGCGGCCTGGCCAGCCAGCAACAGGCGGCAACCCTGGCCCGGTGGTGCGCCGACCCGGAGTTCGCCAGTGACTACGGGGTGATCTCGCTGGCCCGCAGCAGCCCCTACTTCAACCCCGACGACTGGAAGGGCTACAACAGCAGCTTTGACATGCACTGGTGCAACCAGGTGCCCGCGGGCCTGTACGCCCACGGGTGCTACGAGGAAGCGCACACCCAGCTGTTCAAGCTGTTCAGGCGCTTGGGAGAGAACGGCGGCCTGGGCCCACGGTACCGGGGAGAGGTCTACCAGGCCGACACCGGCGAGATCGTTCCAGACCGTTTCCCCAACTACCCCAGCATCCTGAGTGCGCTGACCGCTGTCATTGAGGGAGTCTTCGGGCTGCGCTGGAATGCCGGTGCCCTGACGGTGGAGGTCCACTCGCCCTGGCCCCGGGCCAACCTCCGCAACCTGAAGATCAGGGACTCAACGCTGGACCTGGTGCTGTCGGCGGATGGGAGCGTGAGCGCGATCATTGATGGCAACGAAGTCGCCAAGAGCAGTGATGGGAAGCTAGAGTTGGCATGGGAGTTGTTCGACCACCGGCCCCAAGACTCCTGACGGTCACGGATGCGCCTGCTGTCGGTTCTTTGTCCATTCCGGACCTCCGAGGGCAGAATTGGAAAGCAGCTTCGCCGGGGACGCGAGGCTCCGATTCTATGCAGCCACCGGCACAGCCAGCTCGTGTTTGAGACCGAGTTCGATCCGCGCTGATCTCGGTGATACACAAAGCCATAGGGGGTGATGACGCCATGAGTCGCACAGCACGCGCAGCCGTGTTCGTTGGGCCAAACCGGCCCTTCGCGATGCAGGAGTATCCTTTGCGTGCCGTCGAGGCCGACGAGGCCCTGGTGCGCGTCACGATGTCCACGATCTGTCGGTCGGACATCCACTCCTGGGAAGGCAAGCGGCACAATCCGACGCCCGGCATTCTCGGCCACGAGATCATCGGCACGATAGAGCAGCTGGGCCGGGCGGTCGGCCCCGATATGCGCGGGGAGACGCTCCGCGAGGGCGACCGCGTAACCTGGACCGAGTTCTTCTACTGCGGCGCGTGCTACTACTGCCGCATCGTGGACATGCCGCAGAAGTGTGTGCGGCTCCGCAAGTATGGGCACGATCCGGCCGATGAGTCCCCGCACCTGCTGGGCGGGTTTGCCGAGTACTGCTACCTGCTGCCGGGGACCGGTGTCGTGCGCCTGCCGGTCGAGTTGGCCGACGAGGAGGCCACGCCGCTGAACTGCGGTGTGGCTACGATGGTCTCGGTGACCGAACAGGCGGAAATTGGCGTCGGTGATGCGGTGGTCGTGCAGGGCTTGGGGCTGCTGGGCCTTTACGGCGTGGCCCTGGCGCGAGCGCGCGGCGCGCGTACCGTGATCGGCCTCGACACCATCGAGTCGCGGCTGCACATGGCGCGGAGGTTTGGCGCCGACCTCACGTTGGACATTGGCGCAATGGAATCCGCTGTGGTCGTGGCGGCGGTGCGGGAGGCCTGTCCACCCGACGGCCCGGACGTGGTGATCGAGGTGTGCGGTGTGCCGGCGGTGCTGCCGGCGGGGCTGGCGATGCTCCGCAAGGGCGGGCGGTACGTCGTGGCGGGAATTGTCTTTCCGCAGGCCGACGTGACGCTCGACGCCAATACGATCCTCAGCAAGTGGATTACTCTGCGTGGCAATCACAACTACCACCCGCGGCATCTGGTCCAGGCGCTCGACTTCGTCGCCCGCAACCGGACGGTGCTGCCCTTCAAGGACATCGTAGACAGCAGGTTTGCCCTCGCGGACCTGGACACGGCCTTTGCGCGAGCCGCGGATCGTCAGGTATTGCGCGCGGCCATCGTGCCGTAGTGCGGGGGGCTGATCCTCACCCCCGGCCCCTCTCCACATGATGGAGAAGGGGAGTGCAGCGATGGAGGGACGAGGGCAACCACCAGAGTGCCCCTACAGCGGCTCTCCGGCACCGCCAACCTCAGGCATCCTGGATTGCGGCTTGCACAGGAATGATGGATGTGACGGGGCTGGGGGTTAGGTCCTAGTTCGCAGGGCGGCGGCGAGGTGGGCGGGGTCGTCGGCTGCGACATGCACCGTCGTTACCGGAGGGGTGGGTCTGAGCAGGCCGTTCACCGGGCGGGGAGCGCGGAGCCGGAGCGTCACGTCGGTACGGCCGCCCACGGCCAGATAGGCGCTGCCGGCGTTGCGGTCCGTCACCAGACCGTCGCGCCCGCCGGGCGTGCGGAGAGACTGTTGCTCCACGCCGGCGATCTCGTTGTAAGGAATGAGCACCTCGGCCAAGTTGCCGTGGCGTAGACGGACTCCGCCGGCCTCCAGCCGATGCGGAAGCACCTTGAGCGAGGCGATGAGGCCGCCAAACCACAGTACACCGTAGATGGCGGCGATGAGCAGCACCCACCGCAGCCAGGCCCAGGGCACCAACAGCTCTACTACAAAGATTTCGACGGGGACCGTCAGCAGCACGAGGATCAGCAGTGCTCCGCCCCACGAGCGCCGGTGGTAACTGAACTGGCCCGCGCCTGGGCGCCGGCGCCGGAAGAGCCAGAGAAGCAGGCAGGCGATCATCCGCGGCTCCAGCGACACAACGCGAGCGACGGGACGCGGCAGCAGCACGGTGAGACCGTCTTCCAGCGCGGCCCATACGTCCAGCCCCGCCGTGCGCTGCCGGCGGTAGCGCCGCACGGCCACGAAGAGCTGCCGGCCAGCGACCAGGACCAGCAGGACTTCGATGGCGAGGGTCACGCCGATAGCGGTGCCCAGGTCCAGCCAGCCCGTCCACACCAGGACGATCTCGACGACGATGAGTGCGGGCAGCAGCCACTTCAAGGCATGCTCTAGCGGCTTGGCCATCCGTCCCTTCCCGGTCTTGGGGAGTTTTACATAACTGCGCGGATGGGGTGTCGGAGTGGCCGTGCCCACCTCCCGCTCACCTAGGATGTAGCCCTCACCCTGGTCCTCCCTCGTGGCGACGGGTGAGGGAACTACTGGTCACTCCGCCGCAGCGGGGTGACCATAGGGGGGCCAGACGCCGCCGCTGCCGACTAGATACGCCCTTTGCCCTCGGCGGCCCACACCAGGCCGCGCGTCACCATCGTCAGCACGGGTGGCATACGGACAATCGCCGCCTGATGGCCAAGCGAGCAGTAGAAGACCCGTCCTTTGCCGTACCGTTTCGTCCACGTCACTGGCATCGCGGTGTCACCGAACAGCGTCGTCGCCAGCACGGTATTCCCCGGATCAACATGCATCAGGTATTGCTCGCTCGCCACCTCGAAGTGGCTGAGTCCCGCCGTAATCGAACTGGGCGTTGGGCCGATCTGCACCGTGTACGTCACGCCGTCGCCGCCCGGATGCGCCACCCATTGTCCCCCGACCATGAATTGGTACTCGGTCGCGGTGCGGAAGGCATCGCCCATCCCGCCATGCACCCCACCGATCCCGACGCCCACCTCCCGCACGGCCTGCAACAGCGGCTGGAGCTGGTGCTGCTCGATGGTGCCCATCGTCCAGACGGGGATGATCAGGTCCAGTCCGGCGAGGCGCTCCGCGTCGGCGAGCGATTCCAGCGTATCGGAGATGGTCACCTCGAACTGCTCGCCGCGCAGGGCGGCGGCGAGAATCTCGGCGACTTGCGCCGGCTCATGCCCTTGCCAGCCGCCTTGCACGATCAGGGCCGATTTCATGGCTCTTCCTTTCCGAAGTACCGCGCCGCCCGGCGGTGCATGCCCCTGAGCCTAAGACGTCGTGCTTACCCACCCGCCGGTGGGCCGCCCAGCCCCGGCTTGGTCATCGCCTCCGGGTCCAGCGCCCGGTCCAGATCGTCCTCGGATAACTCCGTCTGCTCGCGGGCCACTTCGCGGATCGTCCGTCCGCTCGCGTAGGCCTCCTTGGCGATGGCCGCGGCCGCGTCGTAGCCGATGTAGGGCTGGAGGCCGGTGCAGATGGCCAGCCCTTGCTCGACCAGCGCCGGCCCACGATCGGTGGCGGTCAGGTCGCGGATACACTGCCGGCTGAAGTTGGCCGCAGCCGCGGCCAGGAGGTCAATGGATTGCAGCAAGTTGTGCGCGATCAGCGGCATCATCGTATTCAGCTCGAAGAACCCCCACTGTCCCCCGACCGTGACCGCCACGTGGTTGCCCATCACCTGCCCACAGACCTGGATCAGCGCTTCAGGAATGACCGGGTTGACCTTGCCCGGCATGATCGAGCTGCCCGGCTGCACCTCGGGCAGCAAAAGCTCGAAAATGCCCGCGCGCGGCCCGGAGCCGAGCCAGCGAATATCGTTGGCGATCTTCAGCAAGCTCACCGCAATCGTGTTCAGCACCCCGCTCGCCTCCACGGCAGCGTCCATGGTGCTCTGCGCCTGAAAGTGGTTGTCGCTTTCGTGAAGCGTGATGCCAGTCAGCGCGGCAATCCGCTCACAGACGCGCGCCACGAACTCCGGGTGCATGCCGATCCCGGTGCCGACGGCCGTGCCGCCCAAGGCGACCTCGGCCAGTTCGGCTTGGGCGTGCTGCAACCGTCGCTCGGCGCGCTCCACCTGCCCGGCGTATCCCAAGAACTCCTGACCGAGGCGGATGGGTGTGGCGTCTTGCAGATGGGTGCGGCCGGTCTTGATGATGCCCCAGTACGCCTCCGATTTCTCCATCAGCGCTTCCCGTAGCTCGGCGAGCGCCGGCACCAGCCCCTCTTGGATGCCGAGCAGCGCGGCGAGGTGGATGGCCGTGGGGATCACGTCGTTCGATGATTGACCCTTGTTGACGTGGTCGTTGGGATGGACCAGCCGCGAGCCGATCTCCCCTCCCATCAGTTCGACGGCCCGGTTGGCGATCACCTCGTTCGCGTTCATGTTGGTCGAGGTACCCGAGCCGGTCTGGTAAATATCCACCACGAAATCGCGGTCGAACTTCCCGTCGGCCACCTCTTGCGCTGCCGCGGCGATAGGCTCGCTCAGGCTCCGGTCCAGCACGCCGAGATCGCAATTGACCTCCGCGGCCGCCCGTTTGATGAGGCCGATAGCGCGAATGAAGCGCCGCGGAAAGCGCAGGTCGCTGATCGGGAAGTTCAGCACGGCACGCTGGGTCGAGGCGCCGTAGTAGGCGTCCGCTGGCACTTCCAACGGCCCCATCGTGTCGCGTTCGGTGCGGGTTGCTCCGGCAGAGGGTTGCGCTGTGCTCACTTGTGCTGCTCCTTGTTGTGCTTGTGACCAGGCAAAGCTGCCTCTGGCGTCGCCAGGACCGGCAGCGATGCCCAATCAGTTGTCTCCTTGAGTCTACGCCATCACGCGCGAAGTCCCAAGCACCCCCGCTTGCCCGTCATTCCCGCGCCAGCGCGAATCCATCGTCGTCCGCCTCAATGGGGGGTAACTCCTCCAGCGAGCGCAGTCCGAAGGTTTCCAGGAACTCCAGCGTCGTCGCGTAGATATATGGCCGGCCGGGTGTCTCCCGCCGCCCGGTAACCTCGATCAGTGATCGGGCGAGCAGCTGTGCCAAGGGCCGGTCGCAACTCACGCCCCGGACCGCTTCCAGCTCGGCGCGTGTGACCGGCTGACGATAGGCGATGAGTGCCAGCGTCTCCAGCTCGGCCTTCCGCAGCGGCGATCGTTTTTCCGTGCCCAAGAAGCGCTGAACCAAACTGCTCGCCGCCGGATGTGTGACCAGTTGCACCCGGTCACCGAAACGCTGGACCATCAAGCCGCGCCCGTTGTCGTGCGCCGCCAGCTCCTCGATAGCGGCGCGGACCGCTGCGGCCGGCGTCGCCAGGACGCGCCCCAGCTCGTTGACCGCGAGCGGTCGCCCGGCGACGAACAGCAGGCACTCGATCAAGGCCGCCAAGCCGAGCGTCGGCGCTTGCGTATCGTCCTGGTCGGTAGTCACGTCGTTTCGAGCCACCTGTGGGGTACCCCTCCGGCGCCCGGTGTGCTAACGCTGCGGCCGCGCGATCCAGATGTCGCCGAAGAGCGTCTCTTGCTGCACGGCGATCTCGCCAGTGTGCCAGAGGTTGAGCACGGCGAGGAAGGTCACGACCAGCTCGGCCGCGCCGGCCGATGGGACGGTCAGGTCATTGAAGGCCACGCGGTCGCTCGTGCGGAGCCACCGGTGAATATCCTCGATACGGCGATCCAAGGAAGGCAGCCGCGGCAGTTGTGGCTCAACCGTGGGGAGGTCGGCGGCGCGGGCCGCCAGCACGCCTTGCAAGGCCAGGGCCAGCTGCATCGGCTTGGCCTGCGGTCCAGGCGGAGGCGGCGGGAGCGGTAGTGCCGGTGGTGTGCCGCGCGAGAAGGCGTGCTCGCCGCTGGCCTGTCGCGCCGCCAGCACGCCGGCAGCCCGCTGGGCCGCGGCATAGAGCCGCAGCCGCGCGACCAGCTCGTCCTCCGATTCCGCCTCGTCTGCCTCGGTGTGGGCCGGCGGCTCGCGCGGCACAATCGCCCGCGACTTCAGGACGAGTAAATGGGCAGCCACCGCGAGGAAGCCGGCGATAGCCTCCACGTCCAGCTCGCGCAACGCCTGTACATGCGCCAGATACTGGTCGGTCACTTGGACGAGGGCCAGCTCCGTGATTGCGAGGTCCCCTTCGCGCAGCAACCCGAGCAGTAGCTCCAGCGGCCCGTCGAAGGTCGGCAGGTGAACGTCGAACAGGGGCAAGCGCACGAACGGGAAGCCCGGCAGGACCGATGCGGCGGTCGTGGGCACCTGCGGTGTGGGTGCTTGCTTGCCGGGCGCTTCAGCAACCATGACCTATCGTCCCCGCCCCTATTCCTGTGCATCGGCCGCTTGCAGTGCCCGCACCAGGACATCCTCGCTGCGCTGCGCTGCCGCTGGACTGTGGTGCTGGGCGATTGCGGTTACTACCCGCGCATTGCACCCGGCGGCGCGGGCCAGTGCTGCCCCCAGCCGGGCGTGCTCGCGCAGCGCATAGAAAGGGTAGCGGACATCGTGTGGACTCACCGGCGTCAGCCGGCGGAGCAGCCCCGGCGCGAAGTCTTGCAGCAGCACGTAGGCGACGCGGTGCCAGAGCCGCGTTCCCGCTTTCCCGGCGTCGTGCAGGAGCGCCGCGACGGCTACGTCAGGATCGTCTGCGATCTTGGGATGGTCACGGAGGATCGCTCGGTATACGGCGATGGCATGGACTTGGTCCCGGGGCAGCAGTGCCGCGAAAAGGGTGTACTGCGACTGGCTCAAGTGCGCCCGGACCAAGGCGCGGTCAGCAGCGGGGAGCTCCGCGCCGAGACTGCGCCACCACTGACGGCTACGATAGCAAAACTGCACGCAAGCCCTGTTCCCACAACCCGATGATCTGCTGGATAACTTCCACCAGCGGCGACATCACGGTCCAGAAGAGATTAATCGGCAGTATCCAGTTCAGCGCGAATATGGCTAGGAGAATGCCGGGGCCATACTGCCGCAATCGCTCCAGTTGCTCCGCAAGCTCGCCGGGCAACACGCCCAGCAACGCGCCGAACCCGTCGAGCGGCGGGATGGGCAGGAAGTTGAAGGCCGTCAGGATGATGCTGATGAGAATGAGAATTCCCGCCGCCTCGCGCCAGGTGCCGCGAACGTCTGCACCGAGCACCGCCGCGATTACCAGCACGCTCACGACGAGGAGCGCGGTCGCCAGATTGGCCAGCGGGCCGGCCGCCGCGACCAATGCCGCCCCTTGTCGGCCGTGACGCAGGCGGCGTTCATCCACCAGGACCGGCTTTCCCCAGCCAAAGCCCACTACGACGAGGAAGATCGTGCCGAGCACGTCGAGGTGGCGCAGCGGGTTGAGCGTCATCCGTCCCATGAGGCGGGCAGTAGGGTCGCCGAGCCAGTTGGCGGTGGCGGCGTGCGACGCCTCGTGGACCGAGATGGCCACGACAAAGGCCGCCATAATGATGAGCGTCTCGATCGGATCGCGGAAATTGAGCAGCACGAGGGGAACACTCGCTCACGACGCAGAGTCGTCTGGTGCGGTTGCCAGCGCCACCGACGGAGAGCCGTAGCTCCCACCACTGGCGCACCCGCCTACTGCCAGTGTACCGCCTCGCCAGGGCCAAGCGCCATCGATTCGTCCGCTCTCACCCCGACTCCGGTCCCTCTATCCCGCCCGCGCCGTCGAGGCGCGCTCGACCAGGATACCCGGCAGCAGATCGGTGAGTGGCGCGGAGGCCGTCCCGTCTACGGCGGCCAAGAGATACTCCACGCCGCGCCGGCCCATCTCTTCCTTGGCAAAGGTCACGGTGGTGATCGGCGGATCCATGTATTCGGCGGCCTCGGGTGCATTCAGCTGGACGAACGAGGTGCCCACCAGGGATACATCACCGGGAATCCGCACCCCGGCCGCTCGGAATACCGACAGCGCACCCATCAGCTGCGACAGGTTCTGCATGTAGAGCGCCGGGACGAGGTGCTCCCGTTCCAGGAGCGTCTGTGCAATCTCACTCCCTCCGGCGACCGACTGCTCCGCAAAGAGCATGTCGTCTCCGGCGACCTGCTGCCCGGCCGCCAACGTGGCCTCGAGGAAGCCCCGCGCCCGGAACGCATGGTAGGCGCTGAGGGCGCCCCGTGATCCCGGCAGCCCGACCGCAAGCTCGGTGTGTCCCAGCAAGAGCAGGTGCTGGGCGGCGGTGCGGCCGATGTCGTGGTTATCGGGGGCGATGTAGCTGCACCCCTCGACGATCCGCTCGCACACCACCGAGGGCCGCGAAGCGCCGCGCAAGTAGTCTTGGTCAGCGACCTCCGGGCCGAAGGTCAACAGCGCGTCAACGTCCGCTGCCGCCTCGGCGACCGCCGCCAAGCCGCCGGCCGGAAAGGTATGCAGCGAGAGCCGGTGCGAAGTGCCGGCCAGCGCCGCTTGAGCATGGAACAGCGCCACGACGTAGGCTCCAGGATCGAAGTCATCGCGGCGGAACACCCCAATGTGCGTCATCGGTCTGCTTGTCCTTCCTCGCCGGCCGCCGACCAGCGATACGAATAGAGGCTGGAGTTGCGGAGGTGGAACTGTAAGTGTACCTCGCCGCCGACCTGCGCCGGCACCACCTCCCCACCGCGCCAACTCACATCCACGGCCACACCGTCGTCCGCGGACAGCCGGCAATCCTCGGCGCTAAACCCCTCGATCACGCCATCCCCTGGGGTGAGCACTGCTACCCGCGTATCCCCGGTTTCGGCGTCCACGTTGATCGTCAGCCGCCGCGGCACCGTCGCATCCAGCGCGGCGGTGAGCAGATAGCCGGGGTCCATCCGCCCCTCAATCGAGACAAACCCGTCGCGGCGGATCGAGGCCACACCCATTGCGCGCCGGTGCTTGCCTTTCGATCCATGGTGAGTACCGGCGCCGCCGTACCAGAACCGCAATCGGTCGCCTACCGGCTCCGGGTCGTTGTTGGTGACGTAGACCCAGTGGGAGTCCCAGGCGCCTTCCCCGCCGCGCGCCAGCACCGGATCGCGGTGTCCCACGCGCTGCCAATGCACGCCGTCGCGGCTCCAGCAGAGCTGCGAGTCCAGGCGCTCGACGGCCCGGTGGTAGACCTCCAAGAAGCCGATGAACCCTGCGCCGTAGCGGACGGGCAGCATACCGTAGAACTCGGTGTTGGGACGGTCGTGCTCGTCGGTCCGCAGGAGCCAGGCTTCCGCCTTCCAGGTGCGGAAGTCGGTGCTCGTCCAGAGCGCGAGGTCGCGTTGCCGCATGACGCCTTGCGCGCTGGGCCGGCGGGTCGTGAGCAGCCAACGCCCGTCAACCGGGTCGTAGGCCGTGGCGTTGCGGTCGCCGGCCCATACGACCGGCCGCTCGCTCACCGTCCAGTGGATACCGTCGGGCGAGGTCGCGCGATGAATCCCGCTGGTCCGGCCGCGCTGCTCCAGCTCGGGCGGATCGTAGGTTTGGGCAGTGCGCCCGGTGCTCTGGTAGAGCGTGGCGACAAAACGCTCCTCGGCGCCGGGGACATCGAGGTAGGGCATGAGCAGCCGTGCCCCGGTCCCGTGCGGCACTTGGATGACGTTGGTCGGGGTACCGTCGGGCAGACGCACGAAGCCATGGTCCGGCTTCTCCCACTCGATCCCGTCGCGCGAGATCGCCAGGCAGTTGGCACGGCTGGCGGGCCACGGCCGGCCGTTGATCGCGGCCAGGTACCAGCACTTGTAGCGGTCGTCGTCGGGATCGTGGAGCACCTTGCTGGCCTGGATGTGATGCCACTCCCAGGGCTGGTCGGCCGGCAGGACCGGCTCGGGCGCGTCGCGGCGCAGCTGATTGATGAGGCGCGTGACGCCGATCAGCGAGTCAATCTCGTCATCGGCGAAAAACAAGTGCAGGTCGGGATCGGCCAGGCTCGTATCCGCAGACATTCATACGCTCCTCGAAATGATCGGCCCCCATCCCCGTCCCTTCCCCCGTTGCGACAGGGGAAGGGTGTTACGGTCCCCTCCCCTGGAGCGCGCTCCGGGGGAGGGTTAGGGAGGGGCCCTAGCAGCGTCTCCCCCCACCATCGTCGCACCTACGGGAGACCGGTAGCAAAGTCCTGCCACAGGGCCTCCAGCAGATCGCGGTCAATCGCCTCCGGCAGCTTTGCCAGGTGGTGCCGCACGTGGAGCGCAAACGTCTCCCCGGCGGTAAAGGTCCGTTTGCCCGGATAGCCAATGTAATCCATCGCGATACCGTTCGCGCCGGAGGCCAGCGCGGCCGTGGTGGCCGGCTCGGTGAACACGATATGGCGCCACCCCTGCACGGTGGGATGCCCGACAAGTGCCGGATGGTGCCAGGTATCGGCCACCCGGCCGCCACCGCGTAGCGCGTGGGGAACAACGCCGGATCGCTCGAATGCCGACCCCGGCGCAACGATGTACGCATCCACATGCCGGCCGCCAAGGCTGCGAAACGTCTTGAATTGCCCGTCCTGTGCCCAATAGAACTGACTCTTGTCTCTGTTCGGCTCGGTATAGCAGGCGAAGAACTGACCGTAGTCGGTCAGCGCGGTCGGCAAGCGATTGGTAACTGTCTGCCGGCAATCGTAGGTGAGTACGTCGTCGCGCTCTTGCGTGCGAAACCACCACTCCTGGACCGTTTCGATTCCGTCGCACGTATAGGCGCTGCTGACACGCACGCCGTCCGGCAGCGCCGCATAACCAGACGTTGCCGGTACATACCGCGGGCGCTTCTCGTCCCCGTAGCCGTGATCCTCCCACCATTGCCACTCGCGGCAGTCCCACGAGGCGTCCTCCAGCACGAATTCGGTCCCATCGCCCGCAATGACACAACTGGCGATGCCGGTATGGGTATGGCCGGCGGTACGCACCTTGATGGTGGCCAAGCACCGCCCGTCTCGATGCCGCAGGCCAACGTCGCAGAACGACTGTCCCTGCTCATCACAGTAGATACCACCGCTCTCCGTACCCATGCCCAATACCCTGTCTTTGCCCACCACCGGGTCGTGCTAATGGCCGCAGCGCGCCGCACTGCCCGATGCTAACAGGTGGCACCCCGGCTTGCCCCGGCTTGCTTGCGGCCCCACAATACACCATACCGGGCTGACCCAATGGTAAGCGGCGAGGTGGCACGCTGCCTGCCGCCGGCGAATTTGGTGAGGAGTGCATACGACCGATGATCACTGTACCGCCGACCCTGGTGTCGTTCGAGTCTGATTTCCCGGTCCGGGCCGTGACGCGCGGCCCCAAGCACCACTTCTTCGGGTACTACGACAAGACCTGCTGGGATGGCAGCGGCCGTTCCGTGCTCTGTTTGGAGGTGGATTTCATAGACCGGCCACCGACCGCGGCCGACAGCGCCACCGTGGGCGTCGTTGACCTCGACGGAGACGGCCGGTTTCGGCCGCTCGGCCGCACCCGCGCGTGGTGCTGGCAGCAGAGTACGATGCTCCATTGGCTCCCCGTGCCGCACGCCACCGGGCACATCGCCGCCCGCAATCCGCAGCCGGAGACGCCGTACATCATCCACAATGATCGCCTGGCGCCGGGCGAGGAGCCGGAGCGGCCGAGTGTACGCGGCTGGGACGATCCGCCGGTCGGTGACGCTCGGTTTGTCGCCGTGGTGCGGGACGCGCTGACCGGGGCGGTCGTCCGCACGCTCCCGCGCCCGATCTACGCCCTCAGCCGCGATGGCCGGCAGGCGGTGACGCTGAACTTTGCCCGCTTACAGCATCAGCGGCCCGGCTATGGCTACCCCGGCGTCCCCGATCCCTGGCGCGACGTGCCGGAGCCGGAGGATGACGGCATCTACTGGCTCGACGTCGAGACGGGCGAGCACCGCCTGATTCTCTCGCTCGCGCAGGTAGCCAACCTGGAGCGCCGCGCGAACTTCGACGGCGCCGTCCACCGCTTCAACCATCTCCAGTTCGCGCCCGACGACGAGCGGTTCGTGTTCCTGCACCGGTGGCAGACCAACCCGGATGCGCCCCGGCACCACCGCATGATGACGGCGCGCCCCGACGGCAGCGAGGTGGCGATTGTCGCCTGGCACGGCGGGGTATCGCACTTCGATTGGCGCGACCCGGACCACATCTTGGCCTGGGGGACCCATCGCGGCATCGGCGACCGCTATTTCGTGTTCCGAGACCGCGTTGACCACCAAGTTACGGTGCTCGGTGAAGGTATTCTGACCGAGGATGGCCACTGTAGCTACTCGCCCGACGGCCGCTGGCTACTCACCGATACCTATCCGGTCCGCGAGCCGTACCGCACCCTGATCCTGTACGACCTGCAAGCAGACCGGCGGGTGGATATCGGGCGATTCTATTCGCCCCCGGAGATCACCGGCGAAATCCGCTGCGATCTCCACCCCCGCTGGAACCGCGACGGCACGCAGGTCTGCATCGACTCGGTCCACGAGGGCCACCGCCAGCTCTACGTCGTTGACGTTGGGCAGCTGGTGAGTAGTGGCTAGTCCCCCCTATGCCCCCCCGCCGCAGCGGGGGGGGCATAGGGGGGACGGCCGTGTTCCCTCCCCCGTCGCAACGGGGGGCTAGGGTGGGGGACAGGCATCCTCGCCCTTGTGCAATACAGCCCGGCGCAGTATGCTGGACCGGCGCCTCCACGCGAGGGATGGCCACGAAAGGACGAACGGTGAGCCATGAACGCAACGAACTCCCCCGCTGCCGCCGGACATAGTATTGCGCTGTTCGCGGCGCTCGATACCAAGTCGGACGAGGCCCGGCTCGTGCGTGACATCATCGTCGCGCGTGGTCACCGGGCGGTCGTGGTCAATACCGGTGTTGTCGGCGATCCGGGGCTTGCGCCCGACGTTGACGCGGCCGCCGTCGCCGAGGCGGGGGGTGCCTCGCTGGCGGCCCTGCGCGACCGGGCTGATCGTGGCGAGGCGATTGCCGCGATGGCGCGCGGTGCAGCTGTCATCGCCGCCCAGCTCCGGGCCGCTGGCCGGCTCGATGGTGTCGTCGGGTTGGGCGGCTCGGCCGGCACCGCCGTCGGGTCGGCGGCGATGCGCGCGCTGCCCGTCGGGGTGCCCAAGGTATTGGCTTCGACCGTCGCCTCCGGCAACGTTGCGCCCTACGTCGGCACCAAAGACGTGGCCATGCTGTATTCGGTGGTGGACATCGCCGGCCTCAACCGCCTCTCGCGCGCCGTGTTGACGAACGCCGCCGGCGCCGTCTGTGGTGCCGTCGAAGCGGCCGCGCAGCACGCGCACCAAGCCGGCGCCGCCGAGAAGCCGCTGCTGGCGGCCAGCATGTTCGGCAACACCACCGAGTTAGTGGACGCCGCGCGCGCCACCTTTGAGCAGCAGGGCTACGAGGTCCTGGTATTCCACGCCACTGGCAGCGGCGGTCAGACGATGGAAGGACTCATCCGCGACGGCTTTATCGCCGGCGTCTACGACGTGACGACGACCGAATGGGCCGATCAGCTATGCGGCGGGGTGTTCTCCGCCGGCCCGACACGCCTGGATGCGGCCGGCGAGCAGGGCATTCCCCAGGTGATTGCGCCGGGCTGCCTGGACATGGTCAACTTCGGGAACGAAGCGACCGTCCCGGCGCAATACAAAGACGATCCGACGCGCAAGTTCTACGTGTGGAACCCGGAAGTGACGCTGATGCGGACGACCGTGGAAGAGAACGCCGAGCTTGGCCGGATCGTGGCCGAGAAGGCCAACGCCGCGCGAGGACCCGTGGAGGTCTTTCTGCCCCTGCAAGGTATCTCTATCGTGGATAGCGTGACGGACGAGGGGCCGCAGACCTTCTGGTGGCCGGAAGCGGATCGGGCACTGTTCGACGCCATCAAGCGGCACATTCGCCCCGACATTCCCGTCCACGAGTTGGATGTCAATATCAACGACCCGGCCTTCGCCCAAGCGACAACGGAAGCCCTGCTGAAGATGCTCGGCTAGTGGTCAGTGGGATTAGCCCCCCTATGGTCCCCCCGCTGCGGCGGGGGGACGGGATTGTGCCCTGTCCAGCGCCCCCAGCATAGCGGGGGAACAGTGTATTCCCTCCCCCGTCCCGACGGGGGAGGGCTAGGGAGGGGGCCAGAAGGAGGACACCATGCGCTATACACGCGAGCAGGTGCTCGAACGGCTACGCGCCCAGACGGCGCAGGGCAAGCCCGTCGTGGGCGCCGGCGCCGGGACCGGCATTTCGGCCAAGTTTGCGGAGGCCGGCGGCGCCGACCTCATCATCATCTACAACTCCGGGCGCTACCGCATGGCCGGGCACGGCTCTCTCTCCGGGCTGCTGTCCTTTGGCGATGCCAACCAGATCGTCTACGAGATGGGCGAGCGGGAGGTGCTGCCCATCGTCAACGATGTCCCGGTCATCGCCGGCGTCAACGGCACCGATCCGCTGCGGCAAATGCCGCACTTCCTCCGGCAGCTCGACGCCCTGGGCTTCTCCGGCATCAACAACTTCCCGACCGTCGGACTGATAGACGGGCGCTTCCGCGCCGAGCTGGAGGCGACCAATCTCGGCTTCTACCGGGAAGTGGAGATGATCCGCACCGCCCACGACATCGGCTTCTTCACCATCGTCTACGTGTTCACCCCGGAAGAGAGCGAGCAGATGGCCCGCGCCGGCGCCGACTGCATCATCGCGCACATGGGCCTGACGGTCGGCGGCACCATCGGGCTGGAACGCGAGGGCGGCGTGGCGATGCAGCTCGAGGATGCCCCGGCCAGAGTCCAGGCCATCGGCGAGGCCGCCTGGTCCGTCAACAAAGAGGTCATCCTGGTCTCGCACGGCGGCCCGATTGCCACCCCCGACGATGCCCGCTACGTCCAGGAGCGCTCGGACGCCGTCGGCTTCATCGGTGCCAGCTCCATGGAGCGCCTGCCGGTCGAGGTAGCAATCACCGAGACCGTCCGCCAATTCAAAGACACCCCCCTGCGCCAGCGGTAGCCGTGCCTCATCTCCGGCCCCCCTCTACAATTGTTAGAGAGGGGATCTGCAGCGATCTGGATTGCGGCGCAAGCCGCAATGGCAGGTGAGCGGCAGAGTCCGCCGGAGGCGGCGCCATGACGACGACCGACCTGTTACTCGCTGAGATGGTGACGCGCATCCGGACCGTTTCCCGGCCGGAGCGCCCTGAGAGTGACTACGATCTGCTGGTCATCCTCCCCTCGCGCCAGCCGCGCTATCGGCGTGCGCCCCGCTTCTACACGGCACTGGCCGATCTGCCGGTGGAGGCGGAGGTGCTGGTCTACACTCCGGCAGAGGTACGGGAATGGAGCATGGTGCCCGAAGCCTTTGTGACCACCGCAGTGCGAGAAGGACGTGTGCTTTATGAAACAGCGATCTGACCTAGTGCGCGGGTGGATGCAGGCGGAGCGCGTGTAGGGGCGTCATTCATGGCGCCCAGGGCGCGATCAATCGCGCCCCTACCCTGGATAGCGAGCACCGATCTGGTACTACTCCTTGCCACGTGAGGTCACATGTCAGCCCAATCCCAGGTGATGAACGCGGACCGGCAGGCGGTGCCGGTCTACCAAGACGACTCGGCGCGGCGGCTGCGCTTGACCCTGGTTGCGGGCGAGCTTGAGGGTGCCGCGCTGCGGGTCCTCGCCCGCGCCGAGCAGCGTTTTGGCGCGCACATCCGAGTCGCCGCGACGATTATCGGCAGCAGTCACGTCATCCGCTACGCCGTGGGCGCGTGCGTGTGGCACGAGGTCTTTGCCTGCGTGCCGCTCAACGCCGGGCAGCAGCGACTGTATACTGCCCCGGTGGCCTCGCTCACCGAGCCGGTCGCGCTAACACCGGATGTTCAGACGCGCTACAGCTTCTCGGCCACCCTTACCGACTGGGCAGCTGGCGCCGCCGCGCTCCGCCGGCTGGAACGGCAGGTCAAGACCGGGGACGGGCTGGGGCTGGTCTACCAGTTTCCGACCACGCCGCACTTGGACGATCCTCCGCAAACCATCGTCTCGGCGCGTCGCACTGCCCCGCAGTCGGGGGTTATAGTAGAGACGGCGCACTCGTATCCGAACGAAGGCGCAATCGTGCTGACCCGCGCCGCCACCTCCCGTACAGCAGTCGGAGAGAGCCGATGAGATCAATGGACCAGGACTACGACTACTACGGCGGCTATGACGACCGGCAGGATCAGTCCGGCCCCCTGGGACTGCCGTGGGTGGTCTGGATGGTCGCCGCCGGTGTGCTCTTGCTGCTCGTAATGCTGGTTAGCTGCCGCGATACGGCCAATCCTACCGGCGACATCGAAGGCCAAGTGTTGGGGATGCCCAGCACGACCGAGCAGCCGGTGGCGTTGGCAGGCGCGGCGGTGCTCATCGCCGGCAATCGCATCGAGTGCGGCACGCGCGCGGACAACTGCGTGGCCGAGACCGACGCTGCCGGCACCTACCGCTTTGCCGACGTGCCCACCGGCAGCTACGGCCTGCTGTTTGTCTACGAGGATCCGACGTTCGCACAAGGCAAGCCGCTCGATAACCAGGGGCGCGAGGTCAATGTCTCCAAGGACGAGATCGAGACGGTCAGCGTCGTGCTGCTGCCGGAAGGCGTCACCCCGCCGCCCATCCCGGCCGACGTTTCCAGAGCCACCGTGCCGCCCGGTGGCTATATTGGCGGCGGTGGCGGCATCACGAACAACCCCTTCTTCTGGCTCTGGCTCATGGATCGGCCCTACGCTTTCGGCTATTCCCGGCCGCCGGTGATTGACGCTCCCCGCAGCGGCGGCCCGGTGACCTCGAGAGCGGACCTCCCGTCAACGTCCGGCACCGGGCGTCAGTACACCAGCTACGGGCCGGCCGGTGCATCGGGCACCAAGGCAACGCCGAAAGCCATCCCCGCCAAAGGCGTCACCCGACCGGGCGCGGCGGCGGTCAGCACCGGCAGCCGCACCACCACCGCCGCGCGTGGCGTGACCCGGCCCGGCGCCGCCGCCATCAATAGCAGCACCCGCTCCGCCTGGAGCAATCAGGTCTCGCAGACGGTCCGCCCACCGCCGCGAGTCAGCAACTTTTCGGTCCGCAGCGCCGGAACGACCTCGCGTGGTGGCGGAGTCCGCGTTGGCGGGAAGTAGCCGCGCTATCCCGCCACGCCCAAGTACCGGGACCCGTGCCGGACGGCCGAGCGGGAGCGACATGGAGGAGAGCCATGACCGTGGATGAGTTGATCGAGAGCATCGCCCCCTTGTGGCAGAGCGTGGTCTTCGTGATCGTAGCCTTGGTCTTCATGTATCTGCTCAAGCTCTGGCACGACTGGCGCACGCCCTTTGACGCCGACCACGAGCTTGATGATAATCGCAACCTGGCCGTGGGGCTGCGCCGGGCCGGGCTGTACGTGGCGGTGGCCATCGGGATGAGCGGGGCGCTCACCGGGCCATCCCTGGGGTTCCTCAACGACTTGGTCGAGTTTGCCATTGACGGCGTGCTCGTGGTGGTGCTCCTCAATGTCGCCCGGCTCGTCAGCGACATGCTGATGGTGCGGAAGGTGGGGCACGATGAGGTGGTAGCGCAGGGCAACGTCGCGGTGGGGCTGGTCGAGGCCGGAGCCTATATCGCCACCGGCCTGATCCTCTACGGCTCCTTCACCGGCGAAGGCGGCGACCTCTGGAATCCCATCGTCTTCTTCGTCCTGGGGCAAGTCGTGCTGCTCGTCATCTATGAGTTGTATCAGTGGATTACGTCGTTCCACGTCACCGAGGAGATCGAGAAGGGTAACGCGGCCGCCGGTCTGGCCGTGGGCGGCATTCTGGCGGCGCAGGGAGTAATCCTCAGCGCCAGCATTGCCGGCCCTTTTGTGAGCTGGACCGCCGATCTCGTCTCGTTTGCCATCAGCGCGCTCACCGGCATCATCCTGCTGTTGGCCTGCCGCAAGGTGATTGACTGGCTCTTCCTCCCCCGCACGACGCTCCAGATCGAAATCGAGCGCGACCGGAACGTGGCTGCACTGGCCCTCACCGAAGGGATGATTATTGCCGTCGCCATCATTATCAGCGTGGTGATCTAAGTTCCGTTGATACTCCCCGTCATTCCCGCGCACGCGGGAATCCACGTCCCCCCGCAATGCGGAGGGATGGGTAGTCCCCTCCCCCGTCGGGACGGGGGAGGGCCAGGGTGGGGGCCAGCAGCGAGACAGGTGCCGGCATGACACAGACTCCGGCAGCGCCGCCCCGTGGCTGGTCGGCTCACCTCCCGACCATCCTGCTTGCCTCCTGCATGTTCTTCACCGGCGCCGCCGGGCTCGTCAGCGAGTACGTCCTCAGCACGGTCAGCACCTACATTCTCGGCAACTCCATCGAGCAGTTCAGCATAATCATCGCGCTGATGCTCCTGATGATGGGGCTGGCCGGCTACCTCCAGCGGTACCTGAGCGACCGGCAGTTGCTCGACAAATTCATCCTCGTGGAGTGCGGCCTGGCACTGCTCGCCGGGTTCGCGCCACTGGCCATCTTTGCGTCGTTCGGGTACCTGCCCTCCCACTTCCGGTTGGTCCAATACTTTTTCGTCATCTCCATCGGCTTGTTGATCGGGTTCGAGATTCCGCTGGTGCTGCGGATCAACCAGCAGTACGTCAAGACCCTCGGCGCCAACCTGGCCACAACCTATGCCTTCGACTACGTGGGCGCTTTTGTCGGCGCGTTGATCTGGACCTATGTGCTGCTCCGCGTCTTTCCGATCACCGAGATTAGCTTCCTCGTTGCCGGCGTGAATTTCGCTATTGCCGCCGTGACCTTCGCCTACTTTCTGTCCCGCCACCTCATCACCGCGCGATGGCTGACCATCCTGGCGGTACTCGTCACCATCGCCGCCCTGATCTACGGCTACACGCACAATCGAGACTGGAGCCGCCTGCTCGAACAGCGCTTCTACCGCGATCCGGTCGTCTTTTCCGAGCTAACTCGGTATCAGCAACTGGTCCTCACCCACAGCCGGCCGGCGAACGACTATCGGTTCTACATCAACGGCAACCTGCAATTCTCCAGCGTGGACGAGGCGATCTACCATGAGCACCTGGTCCACCCGGTCATGTCACTGATCCCGGATCGCCGCCGCGTGCTCGTGCTCGGCGGCGGGGACGGGCTGGCGCTCCGCGAGCTACTGAAGTATCCGCAGGTCGAGACGGTGACGCTGGTGGACATAGACCCGGCGGTCATCCGCGTGGCGGCGACCCATCCGGTGTTCACCATGCTCAACGAGCACGCCTTTGCCGATGCGCGGGTATCGGCCCGGCCCTCGCCCGGCGTCGTGTCCAGCGGCGAACGCGCCCAGCTGCACCAGACGCCGCAGCAACAATACGCGCGCGGCACCGCGCCCTCGGAGCCGGTGGGGCGCGTCGAGGTCTTCACGATTGACGCCGACCGCTTCCTAGACGAGGTCCGCGGCGTCTGGAACGCAGTGGTCATTGACCTGCCGGACCCCAGCTCCATCGAGCTGGCCAAGCTCTATAGCCGGGAGTTCTACCGGAAGGTGCGCCGGGTGCTGGCGCCGGGCGGCATGGTCGTGTTGCAAGCCACCTCGCCGTACCACGCGCAGGAGTCGTTCCTGGCCATCAACCGCACGCTCCAAGCGGCGGGCTTCCAAACGTTGCCCTACCACGACAACGTACCCAGCTTTGGCGATTGGGGGTGGATTCTGGCCTGGTATGATACCCCCGAAATGGAGATTCGAGGGAGGCTCGCCAGTCTGCGCTCCTTGCCGGTGCCGACCCGCTACTTAACCCCGGAAGTGGTGCGCCAAGCGCTCGTCTTTGGCAAGGGGCGGCTCGACAGCGAGCATACGGACATCAGCACCCTCATGGCGCCGCGCGTGCTGGACTATTATCGCTACGAGAGTTGGCGTGGGGAGCGCCGCGTGCCATGATCATTATCCTGCGCTTTCTGCATCTTCGGCGCTTCGTGAACGAGCACCGGCCCCTGACCGTGCTGCTGTACGGCGTGGCGCTGGCGCTGCTGATCTCGATTGCGTTCGTGGTCTCCTTCAAGTATCTCGAAGACGTGTCCTGGGAGGAGGCCGTCTGGCAAGCGTGGCAGGCCAATACCACGGTGGGCTACGGCAGCCGTCCGGCGGAGTCGACCTGGGGCCGGATGGCAACGATGGTGCTCGGTACGATTGGCATTGCTTTCGTCGGCGCAACGATTACGGCCGTCTTCGACTATCGTACCGACCAGCGTCAGCGGAGGAGAATAGGCCTGATGAACAACCCGTATCGAGACGGCTACGTCGTGTTCAATTTTCCGGGCCGGGCGCGGTTCATGGCGCTGGTGCAGGAGCTACGCCACGTTGAGGAGGACGTGGGTATCTGCATGGTGGACGGGCGACTGGAAGAGTTGCCCGATAGCGTCGCCGCGCTGCCGTCCATTCATTTCGTGCGCGGCTCCATTCTCGATAGAGATACCTATGAGCGCGCCGGTCTGAAAAACAACCGCGTGGTGATTGTCTTCCCGATTGATCTCTCGGTGCCCGATTCGGATGCCACGACCAAGACGGTAGTGGACTTGGTCGAGCGGTTCGTGCCGGCGGATACGCGCGTGATCCACGTGCTGGTTGACCCGGAGAACGAGTGGATGTTCGCGGATTCACCCTCCACGTCCATCCTGGAGACGCTGGAGGTCCTCGCCGTTGTCCAGGAATGCCAGGACCCCTATAGCGCGCCCGCCATCCAGCGCCTCATGCACAATACCGAGGGCGCCAGCCTCGATACCGTGCAGCCCCAGCAGATCGTCGGCTGGACGTGGCGGGACCTGCAAGTCCGCAGCGCCTTAACGGCGGAGCGGTTACAGGTGCAGGTCAATCCACTCTCCATCATCAAGAACGGTGCGCCCGACAACTGCCCGGCGGCGCAGACGGTGATCGAGGCCGGCGATCTCCTGTGCGTGATTAACCAACTGGGTAGCCTAGACTGGGAGCAGTTTGAGCAGGAGCTTGTCCGCGCCAGGGGCGACGGTTCCTCGTAAGCACTGGCCCCCCTATGGTCCCCCCGCCGCAGCGGGGGACGGTTGCAGCACTGCCGTAATGTCGTAGGCCGTGATGGCTGACGGCTAAGACGCTGGGATAGTCACCATGTCGGTACGGAAAGAAGGCGACACGCGCGAAGTGGTCGTTGATCTCGACGACTGGGCGGACCTGGCCGAGCGGAAGATCAAGGAAGCGCAGGCGGCCGGCCACTTCGACAATCTGCCCGGGTTGGGCAAGCCGTTGCAGCTCGACGACAATCCGCATGAAGGCGAATGGGCCTTGGCGCACCGCATCTTGCGGAACGCCAACATCAGTCCGCCGTGGATTGCGCTCCAGCAACAGGTCCAGCGCCGCAGCGACGCTCTCCGCGCCCGGCTGGCGCAAGTCGAACGGCAACTGCACGACCGGCGCCGACGGCTGATGACGCTGCCCTACTCGGAGCGCGTGCGCGCTACCAAGCGACTCCGCGCGGACCACGCCGCAGAGCGAGCACGCTACCTACGCGAGGCGGCGGCGCTGGATCGCCTGCTGACCGCTTACAATGCGGCGCTGCCGCGGCACCTGTTCTGGCTCCAGAAGCCGCCCCTCACGCCACAACGCGCCGCCGCGCTGTTCGACAAGGCATGCCCGCCGCTCGACGGCTGGTAGTAACGACCACATGGCCGGGGCCGCTATGCGGACGTGGAGAGGACGAGCGAATCGTCGAAGGTGATCTCGCCCGCTAGGGTGCGATGCACCGGACAACGGACGGCGATCTCGCGCAAGCGGGCAACCTGCGCCTCGTCGAGTGGGCCGGTCACAGTGACTCTGGTGCGGATGCGGTCGAGCAGCCCGGTGGCGGTTTCGCAGTCGGCACAGTCTTCGGCGTGGATGCGGTCGTGGTCAAGCTCGACAACCACGTCTTCTAGCGGCCATTGCTTGTGGGCCGCATAGAGGCGCAGCGTGATCGCGGTGCAGGACCCCAGCGCGCTCAAGAGCAGCTCATATGGCGTTGGCCCTTGGTCGCGCCCACCGACGTCCAGCGGTTCATCGGCCGTCAGGGTATGGCTGCCCGTGTTGATGCGCTGGGTGTAGCCGCCGGCTGCGGTGCCACCGACGATGACTTTCCCGGCCATTGGAAGCCCTCCTTTGCGCGTGGCTTGTGTCGGCTGGCGGAAGTATGCCAGCGGGGTCTTGAGGAGCGTCCGTGGTAGTGCCGGCGGTCAGTCGGGATGCTGGTGGATGACGAGCAGGATACCGGCGGCAAGGGAGATGCTGGCGACCGGGGTGGTCATGACATTGCTGACGCCGCGGGCCCGGCCAAAGGCAAGGTCTTCACCGGCGAGCGCATATTGTAGGCCGCGGGTGGTGATGCCGCGAGCAGGGCCGGCCAGCGGCAAGAGCGCCACGATGGCGCCGACGGCGCCCGGCACGTCAACGGACTGACCGGCACGGACCACGAGTGCCGTCGCCGTCGGTTCGACCAAGCGCAGGCGCACACTCGCGGGCCAGTCGGCGGCGAGCAGCAAGACGTTGGCGAGGCTGTGATCAAGACGCGCACCGCCCGTCGCGCCAACCAAATCAATGTCCGTCGCACCCTGGTCCAGGGCCAGCGCAATGGCCAACTCGGTATCGGTGGCGTCCTTGTCGGCGGGGTGGCGCTGTAGCTGGCAACCGGCGGACGCGAGGCGCGCTACGGTCTCCTGGGGCAGCGAATCGAGATCGCCAACCAGATAGTGCGGCGCGATCCCCAGGCCCAGTAGCCGGCGGGCGCCCCCGTCGGCGGCGATGACGAGGTCCGCAGCGCGCACGGAGGCGAGCGCAGCCCCGGCCAGCCGGCCCGGGCCATTGGGGACCACTACGGCATGGATGGAGGCGGTGGTGCTTGTCATGGGCATGCCGAGAGGCCAGCTTGCTGCTCTCAGGGCAATGCTACCCCGTTGGCGTGGCGGGCGGCCATGAAGTGGGGTATGCTGGTGAGGCATGGCCAGGCCCGGCACTGTCCGCTTGCTGGCACGCTACCCTGGGACCTACTATGGATACCGTTGTACCGACCAGCACCGTGCGGCCCTACCGCCAGCGGGGCGAGATTGATTACGCCCACCTCGACTTCGACCCCGACGAACGGGAGCTCCCCCCCGACGCCATGGAGCAAGAACCGGCTGTCCAAGAATTGCTCGGCTTGCTCGCCAGTCGCTTTACCGACTTCGGGCAGCGCCCGGACACCTTCCTCAGCAGCAATACGATCCTCTGCTACGACCCCACCGATCTCAACGTGCGGGTGGCCCCGGACGTGTACCTGGCCGTGGGGGTGGACGCTCAGGCCATCCGGCGGCGGCGGCTCTACCTGCCGTGGGAAGCGGGCAAGCCGCCGGACTTGGCGGTGGAAGTGGCATCGGCCAGCACGGCGCGGCAGGACGTGACGGCCAAGCGACAGATTTATGCGCGGATCGGCGTGGCGGAATACTGGCGGTTTGATCCGACGGGGGGCGACTATTATGGGCAGGAGCTGGCCGGGGAGCGGCTGATCGCGGGGGCTTATCAACCGCTGAGGCTGACGCGGGAGCCGGACGGGGTGCTGAAGGGGTACAGCGCCGTACTGGGGTTGTACCTGTGCTGGGCGCGGCAGCTGCCGCGGCTGTACGACCCGGCGGCGGAGAGCTACCTGGAGAGCTGGCAGGAGGTGGCGGCCGCTCGGCTGGTGGCCGAGTCGGAGCGGGATGCGGCCGAGGCGCGGGCCACGGTTGAGCAGGCTGCCCGGCTGGTGGCCGAGGAGCGAGTACGGCAGTTAGAGGCAGAGCTACGCCGCCGGCGAGCGGACGGGTAGGTAGCTCCCTTCCCCGGCGCTGATCCTACTTAACCCTCGCACGACTCAGGTGAGGCGGCGGAGGGCGGGGACGCGCGTCAGGAACACCAGCGCAAGAAGCGCGCAGATGGCACCACTCACGGCGATGGTCAGGGGCGCGCTGGCGTAGCTGGCGAGGGCGCCGATGAGCAGCATCCCGACCGGCGCCAGCCCCTGGTCCAGCAAGCGAATGCTCACCACGCGCCCCCGTAGCTCGTCGGGCGTGGAGGTGATGACGAGTGTTTGGGTCATGGTGGACTGGATGGCCGCGGCGGTTCCTACCCCGACCAGTAGGAGCGCCGACAGCGGCACCCACCGGGCAAAGCCGAAAGCCGTCAGGAGCAGGCCGTACCCGACGATGGAGCCGACGAGTACGGCGCCCTTGGCGCGGAAGTCTCCGAGGACGATCAGACCGAGCACGGCGATGATCGAGCCGACGGCGGTGGCGGCGGTCAGCGTACCGAGGAGCGCCGGGCCGCCCGTGAGTACGTCCCGCGCAAAGACCGGCAGTAGCTCCCGGTACGGTTGGGCGAGGGTCACCGGTACCAACCCCAGGAGCAACAGCGCCCGGATAGCCGGATCGCGCCACACGTAGGCAAAGCCTTCGCGGAGGCTACTGCTCGCCGACTGTCGCGGTTGTGTTTTGCTCACGGCCGACCTACCGAGCGGTAGCCAGACGGTCAGCAGGGCGGCGAGGGCGTGGGAGAGGGCCTGCGCGATGTAGGTCACCAGGGGCCCGCGCCATGCCAGCAGCACCCCAGCTATCGCCGGACCGATAAATCGGGCCGAGGTCATGGCAGCGGAGCTGAGGGTCACCGCGTTGAGGAGGCTGGAGAGCGGCACGAGGTTGGAGAGCAAGGCTTGCCGCGCCGGCAGCCGGATGGAACTGGACGTGCCCAGAACCGCTACCGAGACAAAGAGATGCCACACCTCCAGCGCGTCGAGCGCCACCAGAAGGGCCATGACGGCGTGCGTGAGCGTGTTGGTGGTCTCCGCCGCCAGGAGCACGCGCCGCCGATCGGCGCGGTCTGCCAGCAGCCCGCCGACAAGACTGAACACAAGCCGGGGCACCCCGCGCACCGCTCCTAACGCACCCAGCAGAAGAATCGAGCCGGTTAGCTCGTACAGGAGCCAACTGTGGGTGATGGAGGACATCCAGTAGCCGGCCGATGAGGACATGCGGCTGGCCCAGAACAGCCGGTAGCCGGCGTACCGAAAGGCTTCCAGCGACCGGCCGGCGCCACGGTGGAGCCACCAGCGCGGGCGGATCGGCGCGGTGCTCGTGCGCGCGGCAGCCGGCGGCGCCATGCCCGCTGGCTCCGGCCGGGGAGTCATGGCGAGGATGCTGCCCGAACACGGCCGCCCACGTCAAGCACCTGCAACGGCTCCAGCGGGGACGTGGATTCCCGCTCGCGCGGGAATGACGGTTATGCAAAGGTACCCTAGGCGGGAGTAAGCATGGCGCGGGCGGCTCGTTGGAGCGGTCTCGCGGTCCAGCGCCAGTGCTCCGGGTTAGCCGAATGACCAAACTAAAGCCACTATCCATCCTAGAAAAGTCCATCCCAAAAACAGATTCATCATGAAGACTTTCTTTCTGTTCGATGTCTTTCTAACTACCGCTATACATGTTGGCAAAAAGTGGAGTGCCAAAAGCGCTAACCAGACAGAAGCGACTGCTGGGGAGAGAATAATGATTATCAGAAAGTGATTATCTTCCTGCGCCATTTGACATCCTGAGATTAGCGTGAGCACTACGAAGATGATAGAGATTAAGTAGAACCAACCCACTGGGACACTTACCGACGGATTTTCTTTGCTGGCTGACGGGATTGGTGTTTGCTTCGGCGGCGGTGGTGGCACTGAGTTCGGGGCTGGCGGTTTCGGTGGCAGTGCGGGCAGCAACTCCGGTCGGTTGACATATGCACTGGAACTGACACTCACTTCAGATGCTCTGTGTGCCTGTACGTGTACGGCGACCTGGCTCGCTGCTCTGCTGATCTGGTCTAGCTGCGTCTGCTTGGTATCAAAAGAGTCTTCCCAGCCGTCTCGGAAGATGCGGACCCGGTAAAAATCGGCTTTACCTGATGACCAACTGGCGCGAAATCGGTCTCGACTGTAGTAGTCTACGCTGAGTTTCGGAGTGCTTGGCTTGGGTGGACTCAGCGTGCTGAAACTTGCGTAAAGACTTTCATAGGAGCCGGTAGACGACGCCACCACGTCGTATAAGACGCCTGGGGAGAGACCGCTAACTTCGACAAAACCCTCCCCATCAGTATGTGTACTCTTGGACACAGAGACTTTTCGGTGGGAAACCACTACATGTACAGGTGGATCGAAGCCCTCGAACCTGATGACCGCAGAGGTTTTGGTTGTATTTTCTATACGTATGCTGGCCATAGGCATTGTGCCTCTCTGGGGTGATGTACGACACCAGTGGCTGCCTGCCGTCGGCACGTGGCAAGTTTAACATGACGCCTGTCACGTGACCACGACCTGTATTTGTTCTACGGCCTCGGGGTGCGGTTAGGCGGGGGCGGGGCCGTACTTGAACTGCATGGCGTGTAGCTCTTGGTAGTGGCCACCGGCCGCCAGTAGCTCGGCGTGGGTGCCCCGCTCGATGATCTCACCGTCACGCAGCACGATGATCTGATCGGCCGCCTGGATGGTCGAGAGACGGTGGGCGATGACGAACGAGGTCCGCCCGCGCAACAACACATCGAGCGCTTCCTGGATGAGTTGCTCGGTGGCGGTATCAACGCTCGCGGTGGCCTCGTCGAGGATCAGGATGCGCGGGTCGGCCAGCAAGGCCCGCGCGAAGGACACCAACTGACGCTGGCCGTGCGAGAGGGTCGCGCCGCGCTCGTGGACGACCGTGTCGTAGCCGAAGTCGAGGCTCTCGATGAAGTCATGCACGTTTACGGCGCGGGCTGCGGCTTCGATCTCTTCCTGCGTGGCGTCGAGCCGGCCATAGCGGATATTGTCGCGGATTGAGCCGCTGAAGAGGAACGGCTCCTGTAGCACGAGGCCCACCTGACGGCGAAGCGATGAGCGGGTGACCTGGCGGATATTGTGGCCGTCAATCGTGATCGAGCCGGAGCGGATGTCGTAGAAGCGCTGCAGGATATTAATCATCGAGCTTTTGCCGGCGCCTGTATGACCGACGAGCGCGATCATCTCACCGGGCTGTGCTGACAGAGTGATGCCGCGCAGGACCGGCCGATCCCGTTCGTACTCGAAGACCACGTTGTCGAACTTGACGTGGCCCTTGATCGGCGGCAGCTTGCGGGCGTCGGGGGCATCGGTCACGTCGGCCGGCGTATCCAGAATCTCGTAGATCCGCTCGCCGCCGGCGAGGGCGGCCTGGAGGGCGTTGTAGTTGGCACTCAACTCGTTGATGGGCTGGAAGAAGCGCACGATGTAGGCGATGAACGCCGAGAACGCGCCCACGGAAAGCTCGCCAGCGAGGACGCGCGAGCCGCCGAACCAGATGATAATAACCAGCGCAACGGCGCTCAACAGACCCATGATCGGCTGGTAACCGGCCGCGAAGGCGACCGCTTTCAACTGGGTACGGAGGAAGTCTCGGTTCAGCCCCTTGAAGTGAGCAGCGTTGCGGTCCTCGCGGACAAACGCTTGGACGACGCGCACGGCGTTGATGTTCTCAGCCAGGTTGGCGGTGACAATGCCGTTCTTGCGGCGGACGGCGCGGTAGTGCAGGCGGGAGCGAGAGCGGTAGAAGTGGGTGGTGACGGCAATGACCGGCATGACCGTGAAGGTGAGCAGCGCCAACTGCACGTCCATCGTGAGCATGATGACCATGATGCCCGCGAGGATGAACAGGTCGCTGACGATGGTGACGAGGCCGCCGGTGAGGAACTCGTTGATGGCCTGCGCGTCACCGGTCAGGCGCGACATGATCTCGCCGGCCGAGGTGCGGTCGTAGTAGGAGAGTGACAGGCGCTGGAGATGGAGGAAGAGCTGGCGACGCAGGGACAGGAGCACACGCTGGCCGACCCAGCTCATGATGAAGGTGTGGACAAAGGTGCCAATCCAGGCAACGCCGGTCGCCGCGATGTAGCCCAGTGTGAACAGGATGAGCAAACCCACACTGCCCTGGGGGATCGCCACGTCGAGCACCTGTTTGATGATGAGCGGCTCGACGAGATTTGCCGCGGCCACGATGAGCATGAGCACGACGGATATGCCCATGCGCCAGCCATACGGGCGGACGTAGCGGGCGGTCCGCCGCAGGATACGGGGGCTGTAAGTGGCGTCGCCGGAATCACCACCACCACCGAACTGTTGGCGCTGACCGATGCTCATATTCATCATCGGATCAGGCCCTTCCTCCAGCAGCGGCAAGCGTGGGGGCCGGCTCGCGCGCGCGGTCTCCGGCCTGCGCCAGGGCAATGTCCTGGTACGTGCCTGGCTGCGCGACCAGCTCTTCGTGGCGGCCGCGCTGGATGATCCGGCCCTCATCGAGCACGATGATCTGATCGGCGTGCTGCACGGTGCTCACGCGCTGGGCAATCACGAACGTCGTGCGGCCCTCCATGACGGTCCGGAGCGCCTGTTGGATGCGGTATTCGGTCTGCATATCCACGCTGGCGGTGGCGTCGTCGAGGATGAGCAGCGGTGGGTTGAGCAGCAGGGCACGGGCGATGGATACCCGCTGGCGCTGGCCGCCGGAGAGAGTCGAACCACGCTCGCCGACGATAGTGTCGTAGCCATCGGGCAGGTCAGCGATGAACTCGTGAGCCTGGGCCGCCCGGGCGGCCGTCTCGATCTCGCGCTGCGACGCCTCCGGCCGGCCGAAAGCGATGTTCTCGCCGATGGAAACGGCATACAGGAGTGATTCCTGCATCACGATGCCGACCTGGCGCCGCAAGTCCGGCAAGACGAGATCGCGCACGTCGTGACCGTCAACACGGACCGTGCCGTCCGTCACGTCGTAGAAGCGGGGGATCAGCGACACCAGGCTGGACTTCCCCGCGCCCGTGGCGCCGATGACGGCCACCGTCTGACCGGGGGCAGCATCGAGGGAGACATCTTCCAAGATGGGGCGGTTATACAGGTAGCCAAAGGAAACCCGGTCGAACGTGACCTGGCCGCTCAGGGGGCCGGGGGCCGTGGCGTCGGGTCGTTCGCGCACGGGCGACGGATAGTCGAGCACCTCGAACAGGCGCTCGCCGCTGGCGATCACGCGGGAGAAGCGGTCCACGGTCATGCCGATCATGCGGGTGGGCATGGCGAGCTGGAGCAAGTAGGCGTGAAAGGAGATCAACATGCCGATGGTGAGGTTGCCGCGGATCGTCTCCTGCCCGCCGTACCAGAGGATGACGGCGACACCCAACGCCGAGATGAAGAGCATCAGCGGTCGGATGGCCGCCGACAGCCGGAGCGCGGCCAGTTCGCGCGTCAGGTAGCGCTCGTTCTGGCGGTCGAACTTCTCGATCTCGTGCGGCTCGCGGGCGAAGGCCTTGACCACGCGGACGCCCATCAGGCTTTCCTGCAGGGCATCGCTCAGAGCTGCGAACTGTCGCTGGAGTTGGCGGTAGAGCGACCGGACGCGCCGGGCGTAGAGGATGGCGGCGGCGAACATGAAGGGGATCGTGGCAAAGGCGAGCAAGGCCAACTGGGCGTGCTTGCTGAACATGGCCGAGGCGACGGCGATATAGAGGAAGAGGGTGTTGGCAATCCGAATGAAGTCCTGCCCGGTGAACATCCGCACGAGGTTGATGTCGCTCGTCATGCGGGAGATCAGGTCGCCGGTCTTGGAGCGGTCGTGGTAGGCGAAAGAGAGGCGTTGGAGGTGGTCGAAGAGGAGGTTACGCAGGTCGAAGGCCACGTGCTCGGAGACGTACTGATTGAGGAACTGCACGCCGAACTGGAACCCGCCGCGGGCGACGTGAACGGCGATCATAACGAGGGCAGCGAACACCAGGTATTCGCGGTCTCCACCGACGAGACCACGGTCCACGATCTGTTCGAGCATCCACGGCACCGCGAGGTTGGTGGCCGTGGCGCCCAAGAGACAGAGATAGGCGAGGCCGGTCCAGAGGAAGTACCGGCGTGCAAACATCAGCACACGCCAAAGGATTTTCATGCTAGCGGCTCCACGGCACACGACGGTGCCGGCGGTGAGGTCGTGGCATCAATAGGTCAAGGCTCCGCAAGCGGGTTGCAGACTTTCGAGAGGGGATAGCGGTGGGCGGGGAACTGCTGAAGACAGTGCTGGCTACACCTCTGACAGCATCAGGGGCAGCAACGAGGGCGAGGCGGCATAACGACTACCTTGCTTAAAGTATGACAGAAAGACGGCAGCGCCGCCTACCGGCGCCGCCCCCCGGCCTGACAAGGGTAGGTTGTTGTCTGCATCAGGATTTTTGGGATGCAGGGATGAGTAGGATGGATTGCGGCTTGCGCCGCAATGACGGGAGAGCGGCCAGGGCGCCCACAAGGGACGCCCTACGGCACTGGTGGCCTGCATGCGGAAGCTGCTGACCATGCTGAATGCGATGCTGCGGGACCAGCGACCCTGGCAGCCCCAAGTGGTCACCACGGCTTGACGGCCAACACAGTTGCTCTCCCAAGGGGAGAGGGGGTTGGATTCCCGCTGGCGCGGGAATGATGGAGCAGAGGCGGGTGCTATACTGCCTCGCGTGTCCACAGAGGGGCCACCGGCGCTCGTTGTAGACCTGGATACGTCCGCCGTGCGGGCGTTCGTCTTGGAGCAGGTCGAGGGCGAGCGGCGCCTGGTGGCACGGGTCAACGTACCGGTGCCCCACCCGGCCGTGCCCTCGGTCGTGGCGGCAGCCGTGGCCACCGCCACCGAGCAAGTCCGGCAGTTCAGTACGGACCCCGAGGCACCCGCCACGGAAGTTCACCTCCTCACCAATCGGCCGGCGGCGCCACGCACGCTGCTGGTGGCAGCGCGGGCCGATCAGGTTGCCGAGTATACGCTGGCGACGCTCAATGAGATCGGTGTCCACCTGCTCGAACCGCTCTATATGCACGGTCGGCAGGCCGCAGCGCTGGCCGACGTGGCCGAGTACCTCCGCACCGCGCCAGCGGACATCGTCGTCCTGCTCTGCACCGGCCGCCACCAGGATTGGCTGCCGATTCAGGCCGTGGCCGAACTGTTGGCGCACGGTACGCCGGGACCGTCGCGGCCGATCCCGATTGTCGCCGGTGACGTGCGGGCGGCGCTCGCTGCCGTAACCGAGGCGCTGGAGCCGATCTTGCCACCCGGCACCGTCCCAGCGAGGAACGGCTACCAACTGGCCGGGGCCGTGAATACCTTGCAGCGCCAGCGGGCCGAGGCGACGCTCCACTGGGACGGTATCCGGCGGCTGCCGCTCAACCCGGAGGGGGCTGCGGCTACTCCCCCCGCAGCGTCCATCTCGACGACCGCTATAGGCAGCCGGTTGCTGGCGCGTCGCTACCAGCTGGACGCCTACGTGCTGGACATCAGCACCGGCCACGGCGCCGTCTACGCGGCCGCAGCGGACGAATCATCGCAGCATGTGCGCGTGGACCTGGGCGGCCGGCTGGGGCCGGCGACCATCCTGCGGGAGGTCGGGGCGGAGGCGTTGCTGCGCTGGCTGCCGACCGACGTGTCGGTCGCACGGCTGGAGGAGTTGGCCATGTTACGCCTCACTGCGCCGAACTGTCCGGCGACGACACAGGAAGAGCTGCTGATCGAGCACGCCTTTCTGCGGGAGCAGGTGCATCTGCTGGCCCTCGACGCTCAACGTTACGTCGGCGAGGGGCCGGGGGCGGTTGACCGTCCGATGGACCTGCTCATCGCCGGGGGCAGCGTGCTGGGACAGACGCCGCGCATGATGCAGGCGTTGCTCATCCTGCTAGATGCGCTCCAGCCGGAGGGGCTGACCTACGTCGCCGTGGACCGTGCCGGGGGCTTGCCGCTCCTGGGGATGCTCGGCTCGACACCGGAGGCACCGGTCGCGCAGCTATTGGAGCGCGATGCCGTCCTGAACGCCGGGCTGGTCGTGGCGCCGGTTGGCCGTGGGCGTGCCGGGCAGCCGGCAATCACGGTCGAGGTGGCCTATGCCGAACGGTCCCCGGTCGTGACCGTGGTGCCCTACGGTTCGCTCGCCGTGGTGCCGCTGCTGCCGGGCGAGCGGGCTGCGCTCACGCTCTGGCCGGATCAGGGTCTCGACATCGGGGTTGGTGTGGGCAATGCGGCGACGCCGCGGTTCGAGATCGAGGGGGGCGCGGTGGGTGTCATCGTGGACGCCCGCGGCCGGCCCTTGGAGCTACCCACGGACGCGGACCGCCGGCAAGCACGGCTCCTCGATTGGTTCCAGTCCACGGGCGCCCACCCCCCGCTGGCGTTCGTCACCGCTCCTGAGACGGAGGCCGGCGCCACGTCTCTCCCTGGGAGCGGGTCCGCACAGGGGTAAGCATTTACATGGATAGACAGGAGAGACAGGATGGGAGTTTGTGTCGGGGCGGAAGTGGGTAGCTCCGCCCCGACACACCTCCCGCTGTGCGGGTGAGTAGCCCCCCTGTGGCCCCCCCGCAGTGCGGGGGGACGGGCGCAACATGTTGCGCCCCTACGGCTTAACCCGTACCTACCCCAGTCAGGGCCGGGGCGGGATACGGCCTCCCTTGCGATCCCCTAGCCGCATGCTCTACGGCAATACGCAGGTCGCCGATGATGGGCTGCCACCAAAGACGTCCGGTCGAGCGGTGATGCGCCGGAGGAGCTCGGGATTGGTCGGCATGGCTCTTTTCCTACCCATAGGGACAGGCAATCTACCATTTTCGGCCTATGTGACGGCAGCGTTGTAGCGCGTTGAGTTTTGGGATAGGCTCTAAGCCGGTATATCCAAGCACGCCTCGCTCGCTGGCAAGACGCCTATGAATGGACAGCCGCCGGGCACCGCCTGGGAAGTCGGACCGCTGACGCGCCGCGTGGTCTTGCCGCCGGAAGCGGAGGTCGCAGTGGCCGTCGGACAGCCGGTGGAACCGGCCACTCCCATCGCTCACGTCCCGGCGGCGGCAGTGCCGGTGGCGCTCTCCCTCAGCGCGGAACTGGGTGTCGGGCCGGCGCAGGTGGCCGAGTACCTGACCGTCGAGGCCGGGCAGACCGTCGAGGCGGGGACGGTCTTGGCCGAACGCGCCGGCTTGTTGGGGCTGCAACAGCAGACGGTGACGGCGCCGCAAGCCGGCCGCGTGGCCTTCGTTTCGCGGGACACGGGCACCATCGTCATCTACCCGCACGCGGACGATGGCCCTAGGCCGCTGCCGGCGTTGGTGTATGGAACGGTGACGGCACTGGAGGAGACGCCAGCGCCGGCGGTGGTGCTCACGGCACCGGGCCTGGCCATCGCCGGCGCGTGGAGTTACGGCGCGTCTGCCTGGGGGCCGCTGGTGCTCTGGGAAGAAGCAGGCCTGCCGGTTGGGGCCGAAGACCGGAGCGACTGGGAGGCGGCCGTGGTGTTCCGGGGCGGCGCGGCGACGGCCGACCTCCTAGCGGCAGCCGCCAGGTATCGTGCTGCGGGCATCGTCGCGTCGGGCAGTACGGATCTCCGGCCCGGCACCGACCTGCACCGCACCACCCTGGAAGCGGCGCCAGCGCCCGCGGTACCGACATTGCTACTCTACGGCCACCTCGCGCCGACGCTCCCCGATAGGCTGCTGGAGGCGCTGCGGCCCTTGGCGGGTACGACAGTCGGAATGGCCAGTGCGGACCGGAGCGGCGCACCAGAGCTGCTATTGACCGGCCCGGCGGCCGAGGTGCTGGCCGCACGAGTTGGCCCGCCGGTGCTGGCGCCGGGCTGCGACGCCGTGATCCTCGGCGGCCGGGGGGCGGGTACGGTCGTACAGGTTGTCGAGACGACCGCGGCACACCTCTTTCCTAGTGAGTGGCGCGGCCCGGCGGCCCAGGTCACGGCCGCGGACGGCGCGACGCAGTGGGTACCGCTGGTCAGCCTGGCGCCGCTGCCGACGCTGCGCCCGGACTAGGGCGACGGGCATGACGTGGGCCGGCGGGTGTTGTACTGTGATGCTTACCAGCATTACCGCTGGGGAGGAGGGGATGTGACGGAGGGACCAATGCTCACTGCTGCCATTATCGGGGCCGGCAATCGCGGCGCGACGCACCTAGCGACGGTCAGCACGCTGCGCCAGCATTTCCGCTTGGTGGGCGTGTGCGATGCGCGGGAGGAACGGCGGCAGTGGGCTGCCGAGACCTACGGCGTTCCCACATTCGCGCATCCGGTGGCGCTGCTCGACGCGGTGCGTCCGCAGGTCGTGGGCGCGGTGGTGCCGCCCGACGCGCACCACTTGGTCACGGCCGTTGCCGCGGCGCGCGGCGCGCATATCATCACGGAAACGCCCATCGCAACCACGCTGGCGATGGCCGATCACATGCTGGCATCCGCCGAACGGCACAACGTCTTGCTCGAAGTCTCCGAGAACGTCTGGCGCTGGCCGCGCGAACGGCTGAAGCGGCTGGTGGTCGAGCAGGGGCTGCTCGGCCAAGTGACCCAAGTCCACCTCTGGTACACCTCAGGCAGCTATCACGGCATGGCTGCCATGCGCCGCTTCATTACGAGCCAGCCGGTGGGAGTCCGGGGGGTGAGTGCGCCCGTTGCGGTGCAGCCGTTTGTCGAGGTGGACGGGCAGACGCGCTCGGAGCGCACCTGGGAGCTGGGCGTGATCGAGTTCGCCGATGGTGAGCTAGGCGTGTACCAATGGCCGATTGGCACCACCCGCGGCAACGAGTGGGAAGTCGCTGGCACGCAGGGGGCGATAGTCGGCAATGAGGTGGTGTTGTGGGAAGATAGCCGTCGGCGGCGCGGGCGCCGGCTGCCGATCGAGACGGTAGTTGGCACCACTGCGGACGGCAGCGAGACGATTACCCACGCTCAGCTGGCCAGTGAGCCACCAGTGACCTGGGAGAACCCCTACCGGCAGTATGCGCTGTCCAGTGCCGACGACGTGGCGCGCGCGGATACCTGGCTGGGCCTGCACCGCTCGATTGTCGAAGGCCGGCCGGCGGTCTACGGGGTTTCCGCGCGCACCGACTTGGAGCTACTGATAGCGATCCGCGAATCGTCCCGGCAAGGGACCCGCCGGCTCGACCTGCCGCTGCGCGAGCCGACGGAGCTAGAAGGACAGCTACACGCGGAGTTCGCGCAGCAATACGGGGCGGAGCCGTTCGAGGACGCGGAGGCGCTGCTGTCACGGCTGTTTCCGGCGCCCAGCCTCAGCCGCTCGCCGTATAGTTTGGGTATTGGGGCGGCCAGTGGTTAGTGGTCGGTAGACCTAACCCCCGGCCCCTTCCCTGGAGGGAAGGGGAGTCCGTGCGGTGCCAGTTGGCCCCCTCCCTAGCCCTCCCCCGGAGCAAGCTCCAGGGGAGGGAATGTACCGTCTCCAGGCGTAGTGGGGGTGAGGTCTGGGGTTATAGGACGAGGTGGTGGGTGGTTTGTAGGGAGGCTTCGAGGGTGCGGGGGCCGGTGCGGCGGGCGGGCCAGTCGGGCTTGTGCTGCTGTCGCCAGGCGATGTAGCCGGTGGTTGTATCGGGGTCGGTGAGCTGCAAGCGCACGGCCAGCGGGAAGCGGGGGTGGTACGGCCGGTGGTGATGCGCGCGTTCGACAGCGGCGCGGGCGCCGGCCCGGATGTGGGAGTGCGTGTCCGCGGCCGGGAAGAGGTCTACCGTCCCGTCGGAACGTAGCCGCTTGACGGGAACGGTCACGAGGTCGGGGCCGAGCCAAGCGTGCGCTTCCCGGCACAGACCGGTACAGCCGGTAGCCATGATGATCGGTACGCCGTGGTCGTGGCCGGCGGCGATGGCGTAGGCGGCCAGCTCGCCGCCTTCCCGGCCATTGAACCAATAGCGACGGCGACGGGCGCTGGACCAGGTGTGGGCCAGCACGGCATCGGTGGCGCCCTCCATCGCGTGGAAGCCGACCAGCATCACGCCGGCGAAATGCTCATCGAGGCCGTCGAGCAGCGAATCGCCGGAGAGGATGAGCTGCGCTCGCGGGTCGAGTAGCTCGGGGAGGATGTTGCGGTCGCGAAAGCCGTCATCCTTGACCACCACGGCGGAAGCGCCGGCGTCGAAGCAGCCTTGGATGGCGGCGTTGACATCGCCGGTCATTAGCTCGCGGAAGGGCCGCAGGCGGGGGCTGGTGGAGGGGAGATTTCTGGCCCAATACTCGGCGACCCCCGTGGGGCCCTCGCTATCCGCGACGATGAAGATTTTGGGGCCGTCGTTGCTCATAGTGAAGCCCCCCTATGGTCCCCCCGCGCGGCGGGGGGACGGGCGCAACATGTTGCGCCCCTACACAAATACCTACCCTTGTGAGCTATGGTCTCCCTGGCCCACTACGTTGGGCTAGACAACGGGCAAGCGCAAAGCAGGTTAGGGGCGGCGCAGGGTGATGGCGGCAAGGGCTAATAGCCCGATTGCGAACCCGCCGAGGACGGCTATCTCCAAGCCGATACCCCACAGGGTCTCGCCTTGGAGCATGATGGCCTTCAGGCCGTCCACCACATAGGTGAGCGGTAGAAACTGGCCAACGGCCTGGAAGTAGCCGGGGAGCTGTTCGAACGGTAGGACGGCGCCCGAAAGGAAGATCTGGGGCAGCAGTATGACCGGGATGAACTGCACCACCTGGAACTCGTTCCGGGCAAAGGTGGAGATGAAGATGCCGAGGTTCACCGCCATGATGGTGACGACAACCAGGAGCACGAAGATCTGCCAGAGGGAGCCTGCGTATTCGATGCGGAGGGCGAAGATCGTGTAGAGGAGGATGACGAGGGCCTGGATTCCCGCGAACGGCAGGAATCCGAGCAGGTAGCCGGCCAAGATGTCCGCGCGGCCAACGGGGGTCGTCAGCAGTCGCTCCAGCGTGCCCTGCGATCTTTCTCGCAGGAAGCTCACGCCGGTCAGGATAAAGACGAAGAAGAGGACGAAGGCGCCGATCAAGCCCGGAGCGATTTGATCGAGGATAGGCTGCTGGTCGGCGAAGGAAAATCCGACGAGTGACATCACGATGACCGGCGCGACTATGATCAGGGCGAGGGAACGGTGGTCGCGCGCGATCTGGTTAATGATCCGCGAGGCGATGGCGAGGGTCCGGTCTATGGTCACGATGGACCGCCCTGCCGGATGAAGTGGAGGAACGCATCCTCCAGGGTGGCATCGCTGCTCCCGGTGGCTGCCCGCAGGTCAGCGGGACTGCCCAGGGCGACGACGCGCCCTTCCTGAATGAAGGCGAGCCGGTGGCAGTGGGTGGCGTCGTCCATTGTGTGGCTGGAGATGATGAGGGTTGTGCCGGCGGCCGCCATGTTGCGGAAATGCTCCCAGAACGAGGCCCGGAGTTCCGGGTCAAGGCCCACGGTGGGTTCATCCAAGACCAGGAGGTCAGGCTTGTGGACGAGGGCGATGGCGAGGCTGACGCGCTGGCGCATACCGCCGCTGAGGCGGGTGAGGGGGTCCTTTTGGCGCTCGGTCAGGGCAACCCATTCGATAGCCTGATCAACGGCTTCACGCCGCTCGGCTGACCGGGAGAGACCATACATCCGGGCGAAGAAGTCTACGTTATGGCGGACGGACAACTCCTGATACAGGGCACTGAGCTGTGGCATGTAGCCGATTCGCCCGGTGACGCGAGACGATGGCGGTTCGCCGAACACGCGGACCGAGCCGGAGGAGGGCTGCTGGAGGCCGATGAGCAGCCGCATCAGGGTCGTCTTGCCGGCGCCGTTGGCGCCGAGGATGCCGAAGATCTCCGACTTGTTCACGGCGAGGGTGAGTCCATTGAGGACGTTGAGCGGTCCGTAGCTGAACTCGACCTTGTCGGCTTCGAAGACCGGTGGCATTGCTGGCAACCTGTATGGCAACGAGCGTAGCAAGGCCTCACCTTAGGTGGCAAGGGAGAATAGAGCGGCGGACCTACCCTTATGAGACATACCCCCGGCCCCTTCCCTGGCAGGGAAGGGGCGTCCACACGGAGGCCGGGGTTAGTGCAATGCCGGCCCCCCTATGGTCCCCCCGCACTGCGGGGGGACGGGCGCAAGGTGTTGCGCCCCTACGGCTGGGCCGCTACCGGCTCCGTGCTACCATTCAGCGGTGGTCCGAGGGGTGGAAGGGTGATGGGGACGGACGGTCGTTCGTCCGGGCAAGGAGCGAGCAATGGCTGAGAGCACGACCGGCGGGGCGCGGCCCCGGGTCTTCTGTAGTTGGGGCTATCCGGAGAGTGGGCTGGCGCTGCTGCGCGCGCACTGCGACGTGGAAGCGTGGGAGGGCAAGCTGCCGGCGCCGCCGGAAGTGACGCAACAGCGGATTGCCGACGGCGTAGATGGTGTGTTTGCCATGCCGCCCACCGACCGGCTCGACGAGCCGATTCTGGCGGCGGCGCCGCGGCTGCGGGCGGTCACGGGCTTTGGCGTCGGCTTCGATTACATAGACGTGGACGCCGCGACGAAGCATGGAGTGGCGGTGACCAACACGCCCGGCGTGCTGGTGGACACGACGGCAGAACTGGCGTTCGGGCTGATGCTGGCGGCAGCGCGGCGGCTGTCGGAGGCGGATCGCTACGTCCGATCCGGGCAGTGGGGCGAGTATGAGCCGGGGCTGCTCTGGGGACGGGACCTGTTCGGGTCCACGTTGGGCATTGTCGGCATGGGTGCCATTGGACAAGCGGTCACGCGCCGCGCGGTCGCTTTTGGGATGGACGTGATCTACACGAGCCGCACGCGCAAGCTCGACGTGGAGGGGCGGTATGGAGCGCGCTATGCGAGCCTGGCAGAGGTGCTGGCCGAGTCCGACTTCGTGAGCGTTCACTGTGCGCTGACGGCGGAGACGCAGGGACTGATCGGCGCTGCCGAGCTCGGGGCGATGCGGCAAGGGGCGATCCTGGTCAATACGGCGCGTGGCCCGATTGTGGATCAGCCGGCGCTCGCGGCGGCCTTGCGCGACGGCCCGTTGGCGGCCGCCGGTTTGGACGTGTTCGAGGAAGAGCCGCTGCGGCCGGACGATCCGCTGCTCGCGCTCGACAACGTGGCGCTCACTCCGCACATCGGGAGCGGCACGCACGGCACGCGCGCGCGGATGGCCGAGCTGGCGGCGCAAGGGCTGCTCGACGCGCTGGAAGGCCGGCGACCAGCGCATCTGGTCAACCCGGAGGTGTGGGGGTAAATCGGTTAGCCACAGAGCGCACAGAGAGCGCGGCGGTCCGCCCCCCTATGGTCCCCCCGCTACGCAGGGGGACGAGGGCAACGACCAGGGTTGCCCCTACGTGGGAGGCGTAGGTGGGCGGCCGTTGCCGAGGGTGAGTAGCCGGGGGAGGCTGACGCCGAGCAGGTAGGTGACATCGGCGATGCCCAATCCCCAGAGCAGCAGGGGCATCTCCCAGGCCGCCGACAGGGCGTCGTAGACGACGAGGCCGAGCCAGACGACGAGGATGCCGAGGGCGGCGGCGGTGCGTGCCCACGGCGCCGGGGCCGGGGGCGGTGAACTCTGACTCATGGTGCGCGCCGGAGGCGGCTGTGCTCGATCCAGGCGGCGAGCAGGCCCAGGGCGACGGATACGGGTACGATCAACCATTCGGCGGTCATGGGGAGTGCTCCTTTCTCGTTTTGCTGGTCGGGGTAGCCCTCACCCCGGCTCTCTCCCTGTGGGAGAGGGGGTGGATTCCCGCTTGCGCGGGAATGACAGGCGGGGGGGGTATGACGGATCGGCACGGGTTTACAGGGGCGTGAACGTGGGCGGTGAGCTGGGTAGTAAACCTTGATCGCCATACTCGTCGGGTGGTTGCCCGGCAAGGCTCTGCTCGGCTTCCATGTGCCTTGCGGCTTCATCGAGCATCTGCATCAACTCACTCGGGGAGTCGGCGGCCAACACCTGCCGGGTCTTGAGAGTGCGTTGCAAGACATCAACCGCGCGGCCGACCACGGCGATTTTCTCGATCAACGCGGCGCGTTGCTGCTGACGGACGGTGGGCTGGTCCTGAGGCGGCGTCGGGTCATAGCCAAGGGCCACAAAACGCCGAATGAGGACCTGGAGCAGGCGGACCTCTTCATCGAGTAACGGCGCGGTGGTCGCTTCCACCAGGCGCTGCACCTCTTCTTTGGTGAACGTCCGGCCGTACAAACCTTGGTCCGGCGCGGTCGGATCGGTGACAGGAGGGTGGTCGTGATCCGGCGCCAGCGGGTCGGTGATGGAGGCGGGGGTGTGACCCGGCGGCGTCGGGTGCGTGACTTGAGGGCGGTCGTGGCCTGGGGCGGTGGCACAGCAGGCGCCGGGGCAGTCATGCCTCGGCACCATGGGCAAGGGCGTGGTACCGGGGCGGTTGTGCTCCGGCACCGTGGGCGAGGGCGTGGCATCGGGGTGGTCATGCCCCAACGCCGGCGGCTGTGCGGCTATGCTACCGCTATCGGCCAACATGATGCTGCGACTGCTCCCATCCGGGGCTACCTGCGCTCCAGACTCGTCATGCATACGTTACCCTCCCGTCAATGTGCCCATATTGGTCGGGTGCAGGGTGAGACAACGGTCACTCGGCCCCTTTTTGTCGGAATCAGGATTTGTAAGAGGGAGGGTGTGGACCTAACCCTCGGCCCCTCCCCGGCAGGGAGGGGGAGTCCGCGCCGAGGCCGGCCGCTGTTGCCTTCCGGGGGAAGCGATCCGCGGGGCGACCTGTGGCCCCTTCCCTGATGAAAGCTGACAACTTGGTGCGGTAGTGTTCTGCCCCCCACCCTCGCCCTCCCCGGATTGAGCTACCAAGGGAAGGAACCTACCCGTCCCCCCGCAGCAGCGGGGGGACCATAGGGGGGCTACATCCTACTACCCGATTAAGTTGGCAACCTTCATGAGGGAGGGGGTAGGTGAGGCAAGGCCGTGCCCCCACTAGTTGTTCGCGGTGCCGCTGAGCCAGCGCACAATGTCACCACGGCTGACCACCCCGGCCAGCCGGCCGTCACGCACAACCGGCATGCGCTTGATGCGCCGGCGAGTCATCTCCGCCGCGACCTCGGTGATAGGCACGTCGGCTGCGATGGTGTGGGCCGGCGCGGTCATGATGTCCGCGACGATCTGACCTTGGCGGCTGATCACGTCCGCCTCGCTGACCACGCCGACGACCGCGTCGGCATCGTCAACGACAGGTAGTCCCGTGATGCCGTGAAAACTCAGAATCGAGGCGATTTTGCCGACGTCTTCATCCGGCTGCGTGGTGACGACCGGGGTACTCATGATGTCGCTAACCACACCGGGACGTCCCGGCACGGTAGCCGGGGCCGGTTGCGCCTCTTCCGACTGCTCCAGGTAGGCGACATCGCCGACGGTGGACAGACCGGTACCGGCGCCCTCGTGCCGACGATAGTGTAGTGCTGCCGGCTCGTCATCGAAGAATGCTCCGGAAGCGTCGCGATGGATTTCGAAGATGAGCACCCGCTCATTCTCCAGCCGCAGCGCGCCCCGCAGGACGGTAGCGTCCATCACGACCAGATCGTCGGGCGTTCCACCCTCGACGACCGTCGTGATCTCTCCACCGCGGACGGCAAGCAGGACGACCTCATCGGCCTCTTCGGCGGCGGTACCCTCCTGGTTTGGGTTGGCCTCACCTACAAAGGCCTCTTGGATGTTCAAGCGCTTCATACCGGCGCCTCCTCACCATGCACGTCATGCGTGCGGACCGCGCTGACCACTGGTGACTGGCGGTCAGTCTAGCAAATGGAGGGACGGCAGTGAGGGGAAGCCGGAGAGCGAGAGCGGGGCTGGGAGGGGTAGGTTTTTCAGCAAGTGGCGGATTCGACCTCACCCTCGGCCCCTTCCCTGCGAGGGAAGGGGGAGCGATGGCGGTGCCGGCCGCCATCCAGGCTGACTGGGGCAGCCCTCACCCCGGCCCTCTCCCACAGGGAGAGGGGGTAGATTCCCGCTTGCGCGGGAATGACGAACGCCTGGGCGCGATGAATCGCGCCCCTACGGAGAAACTTACCCTTGTCAGCCTACGGTCCCCCCGCACTGCGGGGGGACGAGCGCAGCATGCTGCGCTCCTACGGCTTGGCGCACCCCTACCCCTTCTCGATGGGCAAGCTCTGGTTATTGCTCCAATCTTGCCAGGAGCCGTCGTAGTTTCGCACTCTCGGATAACCCAGCAGCTTCAAGACAAAGTACGAGTGCGCGCCGCGCACGGCAGACTGGCAGTAGGTGACGATCTCTTTATCCGGGGTGATGCCGGCCGACTCGTACAACTGCTTCAGGTCGGCCAGCGCCTTGAAGACGGGGGTCTCATCGCCGGTCACGCTGTTCACCCAGTCAATGTTGATGGCGCCCGGCACGCGACCACCACGCCCGGCGCCCCGACGCACGTCCTCGCCGGTGTATTCAGCCGGGGTGCGAGCGTCGCAAAGCGCCACACTGTCCCCATCCATGTTGGCCAGGATGTAGTCCTTGTCGGCAACTTTGGTCGGATCGGGCGTGGCGCTGAAGGTCGCCGCCTCGAAGCGAGGTGCTTGTCGTGTTACGGCTCGATTCTCGGCCGTCCACTTGGGGTAGCCACCGTTGAGGATCGAGAGGCGGGAATGACCGTAGTAATCCAAGACCCAGAAGAGTCGCGCGGCGATCACGGAACGATTGTCGTCGTAAATGACGACGTGGTGATCGTCGCCGATGCCGGCGGCACCGACGATCTCGGCGACCTCCCCAGCCGGGCGCGCATCGCTGACAAACTCGTTGACCTTGTGGTCCAGCGCCCCGGTCGTGAGGTTGATCGCTCCCGGAAGGTGGGACTCCTGATACTTGTCCGGGCTACGCACATCCACAATCCGCAGGTCGTCGTCTTCCAAGCGGTCGGCAAGCCAGTCGGTTTCGACGAGCAGGTCAACCATTGAACCATCGGCGCCACCCGTGGTGGCATCTTCTTCTCCGCAGGCGGCCAGCAGCAACGTCGCTGTCAACGCGGCGCTCGTACCGAGCAGGCCACGCCGAGATAGCTGGAACTCCATCGTATTCTTCTCCTTTTCCGGTTTCAGTGTGTGGTCAGATCGACTCACGTGTCGTCCGGCCGCGATAGGGTGATCTTCCACTCCGCGCCCCCTAACTCCTGGACTTCAGCGGTAAAGCCCAGCTTTTGGGCTTGCCAAGGCACCGTCGTCAGCGCGGGCGGGTGGTCGGTCAGCAAGTCGAGCACCTCATCGAGCGCCGCGCCCTCCATGGCCTCTTTGGCCCGCAGCATGGGGTAGGGACAGATTTCACCACGCACGTCGAGCGTCGTCCGTTGCCGGGTAACTTGGCCCATAACCTACACCTCCCTTGTCTACGCAATCAGCCGAGCCGGCGGATAGCTTTGACCCCGACCCAGGCACCACCCAGCAAGCCTAGAGCAAACACCCAGCCGCTCAAGCTCAGGCTGGGAATGCTGGCAAAAAAGGCCCCGAGGGTGCAGCCAATTCCCAAGCCGGCGCCATAGCCCATCAGGACTCCGCCGCCGAGGGCCTGGGCATACCGCCGGCCCTGGCGTGGCGCCCTAATCTTGAACTCACCGGCCAGCAGTGCCGCCACGAACGAGCCGGCGATTAGGCCGAGCACCATATATAGCTCTTTCGTGGCGAATACGCCGGCCACAACAGCCATGCAGGGGCCAAGGTCGGCACCGGCAAGCTCGACGTGCCAGCCGCCGAGCGCCTCGAACAGTCCGTGCGACCAGCGGCCTAGCTCCCCGGTCACACCGACCGGGCGCTCGTACAGATATGACAAGATGCCGATGACGCCGAGGGCAACGCCACCACCGACCGCGGGCCAGCCCGTCACAAACACGCGCCGCAGGACACTGGTCCAGTGGTCACGCACGCTTGTCGGCGGTAACTCCGGGCCGGCGGGGAATGCGGGCATGAGCATATCGGCGCGTTGCTCCCACCAGACGAGCAGCGCATAGACACCCAGGAGTCCCAGCAGGGTCAGGACGACGGCCCCCGTCCACCCCAGGGTATGAGGCAGCCACACCATTGGCTGGCGGGCAATCAGGACATCGTACCACCAGTTCCAGGTCAGCATCATGACGATGAGGCCACCCAGCATTCCGAGCAGCGCCACCACTGAGGCAAGGTAGCCCTCACCAATCCGATAGAGATTGCCCGACATGCAGCCGCCGGCGATCACCATGCCGAATCCGAATATCAGGCCGGCGATCAGCGTGGTGGGGCCAACGGGACTAATGCCGGCAAAGGCTGGGAAGTGCTCCGGGGCCAGGCGGGGAACATAGTTGTACATCACGAACGCAAACCCCACCGTGGCAACGCCCAACCCGGCCAAGACACCGCGCAGCATCCGGCCATCGCCCAGGAGGAATAGGTCGCGGAAGGCCGCGGTGAAGCAGAAGCGGCTGCGCTGGAGCACGAAACCAAAGGCGAGACCCACTATCCAGTAGATCGCCGCTGCGGCCCACAGCCGGCCCAGCACCAGGGCAAAGCCCAGCACCACTGCGGCGGCAATCGCGCCGGCAGTGGTGGAGTAGGACCACCGCGACTGTGACGCTGTGGCCGGTGTAGCCACCGAGGTCATCGCTGCCATGAAGTCACTACACCACCTGTCGCCGCGCTGGAGCGGCCAGCCTCGGGAAAACCTAGTATTCCATGTAGGATAGTCAATAATCCAGGTTGTGTCAAGAAGATCGGTGGAAGTCAGCAGGGCAATCGCATTCTGAATTGCCCTCGTCACTCCGGCTTACACCGGAGTCCAGAGACCAGGGATAGGATGACTGAGGGACCGCCATGATGCTTGCCGGCGCTAGATTCCCGCTTTCGCGGGAATGACGGGCCGAGGGCGGGAATGACGGGAGCGATGGAGCCCAAAATGCGATTGCCCGGTGGAGGTCAATCCCACTTGAGCAGGCGCGTGGCGACGAGGAGCGCACCGACCGTCCAGCCGGCGAGGACCAGGAGGTCCAGCTGCATGTCGAGCAGGCCGCCACCGCTCATCATCACCGTGCGTAAGGCGTGGTTGAGGTAGGTGAGCGGCAAAGCCTGGATTAAAGGCTGTAAGAACGCGGGCGCGCCGTCGGTGGGGAAGTACGAGCCGCCAAGAAACATCATCGGGAACGAGACAAGCATGGTTACACCGGCGGCGCTATCGGCGTCGCGGGGCATGCTCCCCAAGAGATAGCCGACGGCGAGCATACAGAGCGTGCCGACGATCACCACGAACGCCAGCAGCCCGTAGCTCCCTTTCACGGTTACGCGGAACACGAGAAAGGCCGTCAGGATCAATACAGCGGCCTGTGCCAGGGAGAACAGCAAATGCGCTGCCGCTTGGGTCGCCAGTAGCTCGATAGGGCGCAGGCCCGTGACCGCGAGGCGCCGCAGCACCCCTTTCTGACGCCATTCGACCAGGCGCGTGCCCACAAAGAGGTTGGCCCACATGATGACCATGCCCACCAAGCCCGGCGTCATGAAGTCAATGATGCGCCGCACCTCCGCCTCGACCTCGGATTCTTCGAGCTTGACCGGGTCGGGGCCACTACCCTGCAAGCTGCGGTTCAGGCCGGCAACGATGTTCTGGATTGCGGAGCGCGCGACAGCGGAGGTCACCGGGTTACTCTTGTCGTAGAACACCTGAATGGTGGCATCTCGCGCCGCCAAGCGCTCCTGGAAGCCGGCGCCGATCACGAGCACCGCCCGCCTGTCGCCGGCCGCCAGTGCCTCTAGCTCGGCGTCGCGCTCCCCCTCCATGATGTCGAGCGCCTCTAGGGCTTTCAGGCTCTCGATGATTTGGACGGAGGCTTGTTGGCGATCCTCGTCAACGATCCCCAACCGGAGCAGGTCGGTTCCCCCACCGCCAAAGAGCGCGCCAAAGAGCAACATGGAGATCAGGCCGATGCCGAGGCTGGTGACGAGGGTGATGCGATTGCGTAGGAGCATCCGCGTCTGCATGATCGTGAGCACTGTGAGGCTGCGGAGCATCGCTTTCTCCTCCGGGGATAGCACCATGAGGCGGTCGGATTCGGGTGTGGCCGGCCCTAGTCGCGGAGCCGGTGGCCGGTGAGCGACAGGAACACGTCCTCCAGCGTAGGGGTGCGTACTTGCAGTGTGTTGAGCGGAAGACCACGCTCCGTGAGTAACTGCAAGAGCGCCACCAGGGTCCCGTTGAGATCCACGGAGCGCAGTACGACCGTCTGCTCCAGGCGCTCCTGGCGAACAACGCCGCTGAGGTCGTTCAGCACGTCGGCAGGCAGCTCATCACCCAGACTGCACTCAATCGAGCCTTCCTCGGTGAGCTGACCGATCAGCTCGCGCGGGGTATCCAAGGCCACGATCTTGCCTTGGTCCATGATGGCGATGCGGTCACAGAGCGTTTCGGCCTCTTCCATGTAGTGAGTCGTCAGCACGACGGTCTTGCCGTCCCGCCGAATCTCACTGATAAGCTCCCATACCGAGCGCCGTGCCTGCGGATCGAGTCCGGTCGTCGGCTCGTCGAGGAAGAGGACCTTGGGATCGTTGACGAGCGCCAGGGCGAGCGAAAGGCGCTGCTGCTGCCCGCCGGAAAGGTCGGTGGCATAGGTGCGCCGCCGCTCGCCAAGACCGAGTCGTTCGAGCAGACCGTCGCGGGTGAGCGATCCGGGGTAGAGGGAAGCAAACAAGTCCAAGGCCTCGCCTGCGCGCAGCAGGTCCGGCAGGGTCGAGGCTTGCAGCTGCACGCCGATACGCTGTTGCACCGCGCGCCGCTGCTGCCGCACGTCCAAGCCGTCAACGGTAACGGTCCCGGCATCGGCTTGGCGGAGGCCCTCGATGATCTCCAGGGTCGTCGTCTTGCCGGCACCGTTTGGACCGAGAATTCCGAAGATCTCGCCGGCGCGTACTGCGAAGCTCACGTTTTCTACGGCGAGAACGTCTCCGTAGAGCTTGGCAAGTCCTTTCACTTGGACAATGGCATCGGTCATCGCCGTTACTCACCCTTCATCGCGTACACCCCACCCATCAGGCTCTATGACCAACGTGATCCTGCAAGTGTTTCGCGTGCCGGCCTCAGGCCGCGAACGAGCGGCTCCGAGCACGTGTCGGCATAGGGTCTCCGGCCGGCAGTTGGGTGGATAAATCCATTCGTGCGGACCGGGCGGCGGGGGCGCGCAGCAGCCCCCCACCCGGCCCCGCACATCTTCCGACAGAGCACCGCAAGGCTGGGCGCTGGCGGGATAACTTTGAGGGAGAAAGCAGTAGGAGGTGCGGCGCTCTATTCCTCGCAGCCACGCTGGACGGCGGTCGCCACGGTCTCCATGGACCGGACGATGCCCTTGTCCAGCAGATACGATTCGACTTCCTCGCCGCTCACGTCGGGGAGGATTTCCTCGCCGATCTGGAGCGAGGGTTGGAGATACTGCCCGGTCAAGCGGACCATCTCCGCGTAGTTGTAGGGATCGTTCACGATGTCCTTGTCTTCATAGTCCAGACCGTACTTGCCCAGTACGGCGCGGACACCTTGGCTCCAGCCACACACCGGCTTCATGTAGGCGACGATTTTCGGCTGCTCCGCTGCCATGGAAGCACTCCTTCTCTCGGTTATACGACACGGCCGGTCCCACGACCGCCGACTGCTTGGATGACTCTAGCACACCCGCCGCTCAATGAGGTAGTGGGGAGAGTAGCGACTGCCCTCACCCCGGCCCGCTCCCACGGGGAGAGGGGGTGGCTTCCCGCTGGCGCGAGAAGGACGAGTTATGCAAGGCTCTCCGAGCCCTGCGTTTGCGGATGATAGGGCCGGCCATGAATGACCCGTACACCCCAAGCGCAGTAGCCAGACCGACAGGGGATGACAGCGCCCACCCGCCAGCAGGGGAAAGGGTCCCTTGAAGGCCATTTGCCACCGATCATTGGGGACCGGTCGTTCGAAGCGCTGCCAGGACTGGCGCGCGGCACTGTCCCCTGGCACGAGCGCTCGTGCAACCCCGCGAGGCCGTGGGTTTGGTAGCGGCGCAGCCAGCGGTACCCGGTAGTGGGGCTGATGCCAAAGTGCCGACAGAGGGCCCGCCGGTTAGACCCCTCCTGCGTGGCCATAGCGACAAAATCCCGTCGCAAAGCCATGATCGAGACCTCCTGCCAGGGCATAGTGAACCTCCTCGCCCGAACTTACCGGGGGCAGGAGGTGTCCACTATGTCTCCGAACGGGTGTCCACCATGTGTCCGGTCTGTACACAACCAAGGAAGGGGACGGGGATTAGGTCCGATACTGCCCCCTTCCGCTAACCACTACCGCTGACCGCGCCGCCTATACGCACCGCCGGCTTGCATCGCCGTCACGACACCGGGCACAATGCAAGCAGGCCGCCGTGGCACCGGCAAGCGGCCAACAGTCGGAAGGTGTGACACGTGGCGCGACCAGTCGTGGCTCCAGGCTTCATACGGCGGTTAGCGGGCACACCGCTTGCTCCGAACAACGGCCAGGACCAGATGCCCTCACGCGGCGGGCGTTTCGTAGTACGCGGCGGGCGGCGCCTCCGGGGTGAAATCCGCGTCAGCGGCGCCAAAAACGCAGCGTTGCCAATGATGACCTCGGCGCTGCTGACGCGAGAGCCGGTCATCCTCGAAGGCGTACCCGATATTGAAGACGTACACACGCAGGCAGCACTACTGCGGTCGTTGGGGGCCACGGTGGAGTGGGAGCCGGCGGCCCATCGCATGACCATCGTGGCGGATACGCTGACGAGCGCGGCGCTGCCGACGGCGTTAGCGCAGAGCGTCCGCACCTCGTTTCTCTGCCTGGGGCCACTCCTCGCCCGTACCGGTACGGCGGCGCTATCCCGGCCTGGTGGCTGCAATATCGGCGAGCGCCCCGTGAACGTAGACGTGCGTGGCCTCGCGGCTATGGGCGCCGAGATCATCCAGCAAGACGGCGCCTATATCGCCCAGGCTCGCGGCCTGCAAAGCGCCGCGATCTACCTCGACTATCCCAGCGTCACCGGGACGGAAAACCTGATGATGGCCGCCTGTCTGGCCGAGGGTACAACCGTCATCAAACATGCGGCGTGCGAGCCGGAGGTGGTGGCGCTGGCAGAGCACCTGACCCGGATGGGCGCGATGATTCATGGCGCCGGGACGCCCAAGATCGAAGTGCTGGGGAGAGAATCGCTCTACAGTGCGCGGTCGCGGGTCATCCCCGACCGGCTGGAAGCGGGCATGTTTGCGATTGCCGCGGCGATCACCGGTGGCGACGTGGGTATCCGCGACGTGGTCCCGGAGCATCTGGACGCGGTGACGTACAAGCTGCGCGAGTGTGGCGTCGAGGTCCTGGAATACGAGGACCGCTTGGAAGTGCGCCGGCGACGCCCACTGCGGGCCACCGAGATTCAAGCCATCCACTATCCCGGCTTTCCGACGGACATGCAAGCGCCGTTCGCCGTGTTGATGACACAAGCGCAGGGCACCAGTGTTATTCACGAGCGTGTCTTCGAAAACCGGCTGCTCTACGCGGCCGAGGTGGCCAAGCTAGGGGCCAGAGTTGACGTAGAATCGCAGGTTACGGCGCATGTCCACGGCCCGGTACGTCTCCTCGGCACGACCGTTGCGGCGCTCGACCTCCGCTGCGGCATTGCCCTCGTGCTCGCCGGCCTCGCCGCCGAAGGCACGACCGTGGTAGAAGGGGCCGGCCACATCAGGCGCGGCTACGAGCAGCTTCCCGAACGCCTCGTCAGCCTGGGCGCAGAGCTGGAGGCCGTTGCCTAGCCTGGCTACTGCGCCGTAGGACGTGGCGCCGGAGACCACCCACTATGAAGCTCATCACTCTACGCACTACAGCAGCGTGACAACCAGATCATGTTCGCTCGCCAGATCGGTATTGACCTCGGGACAGCCAATGTCCTCGTCTACCTGCGCAGCCGCGGCATCGTCGTGAACGAACCGGCGGTTGTCGCGGTCTCGCCGGGCGACCGGCGCGTGGAAGCAGTCGGCGATGAGGCGTTGCAGATGCTGGGGCGCTCCGCGGAATCCTTGGAGATAGTCCGTCCGCTACGGCACGGCGTCATTGCCGACTATTTCGTCACCGAGGCGATGCTGCGCTACTTCATCGAAAAGGTCTGTGGCCGTTTCCGCTTGCTGAAGCCGGTCGTGATGATGGCGGTGCCGGCGGGCGCGACCGGCGTCGAGCTACGGGCCGTAGATGAGGCGGCGCTGGCAGCCGGTGCGCGTGCGCCGGTCTATTCGATCCAAGAGCCACTCGCGGCCGCCATTGGTGCCGGTCTCCCCATCTCGGCGCCGAGCGGCAACCTGATCGTGGATATTGGCGGCGGCACGACCGAGGTGGCGGTGATCTCGCTCAACGACGTGGTGGTGATACATGCCGAACGGATCGGTGGCTCCCAGCTAGACGAGGACATCGCGACCTACGTCCGGCGCCGGCACAATCTCCTCGTCGGCGACCGCACGACGGAAGAGGCCAAGATTGCGGTCGGTAGCGCGTTGCCCCTGCAAGTGACTCAGCGCTTCGACATTCGTGGCCGCGACGTCGTCTCCGGACTCCCGCGCACCGCTACGATTAGCTCGGAGGAGATCACCGAGGCGATGCGCGAAACGCTCATGCAGATCATTGCTGCCATCAAGACCGTTTTGGAGCGGACTCCTCCCGAGCTAGCGGCCGACATCGTTGACAAAGGGATTGTGCTCACCGGTGGCGGTGCCCTGCTCCGGCAGCTGGACCGGTTCGTGACCTTTCATACCGGTGTACCGTGTCACGTGGCCGAGCAACCGATGGACTGCGTCGCGCTCGGCACGGGCCTGGCGCTCGAACATCTGGATGTGCTACGTAATAGGACCAGCCCCGGCGCGTAGCCGCGCGAGCGGGCAGCGGCCGGACAAGCCGCAGGGGAGGAAGCGATGAAAGTTGACGAGTTCCTGACAGAGGCACGCACTGTCTTGGAGACGCAGGAGCAGGAAGCGGTGGCGGCTGCGCCCGACGACTACATGGCGATGATGGCGCGCTTTCCCATCAACTGCCGGCGGCAGTTCCTCGACTGGCTCGGCGACGGTAGCGATATTCCGCACGACGACTTTCCGCGCATCCTGGCACGGGTCGCTGGGCGCAACGAAATCCACGACCGGGGGGGCCTTAGCCCCACCTACGCCCAGCAACTGCTCGACGGCTGGCGCGAGAGCCACGCCCACGAGTAGGAGGTAGCCCCGCGTCTCTCTCTGGTCGCCGGTTCCACTGTAGACAGGTAGACGCTCCCGCCGGTCCTCATCCGCGGCCGCGCCTGGTCATCCGCTGACTGGAAAGGGTACGGCGCGCCTCGTGCCGATATACTGTGCCTCCATGCGTACTCTCCCGATGACACCGGCAGAACGCTGGCTGGGATTCGTGGCGGCCGTCCTTCTGGGGGCCACGACCGTCTGGCTGGAGCTGACGCTCGTTCGGCTGTATTCGTATCTGTACCCGGGGTGGCTGGTGTTCCCCTTGATCAGTCTTGTCACGTTGGGGCTGGGTATCGGCGGCTTCCTGGCGCGCCGCTACGTCTGGAGCGCGCCGTGGTGGACTGCGTCGTGGGCGGCCGCGAGCGCCGCGGCGAGCGTGGCGCTGCTTACTTTCGCCGGCAGCGCCGTGACGGGCTTTCCTGCTGTCTCGCTGCTGGTGCTGGGACTCGGCTTTCTGGCGCCCTTCACGGCGCTGGGCGGGGCGGTGAGCATGATCCTGCGCCGCGGCGCCCTACGGGCCGGTTTCATCGTCAGTGGCTACTTGCTCGGCGCCGGTAGCGCCGCGCTCGGCTATGCTCTGCTGCTGAACGTCTTGAGTTGGCCGGGCGGGATCTCACTGGCTGCCGGCCTCCCGGGCATCGCCGCCATCACCCTCTTGGTACTCGCCGTGCGCGAGGCAGCCGCGCGGCGCAGGCCGGACGACGGCCCGGCGCCGGCGATGCCTCCCCGCGTCGCCCTAGTCGGGGGAGTGAGCTTGGTGGCCATGTTGCTGGGGGGCCTCGCCCTGATCGCTCCGGGCAGCCTGGCGTTCCATCCTGGGGACGTCGGCGTATCGAAGGCGCTCTTCCAGCGCGTGCAGGCTGGGGAGGGCGCAGAGCAGGTCGTTACCTCGACATGGAATGCCCTCGCGCGGACCGACGTCACGCAATCGGCGGACAGTGCGCGCCAGCAGTGGCTGTATGAAGATGCCGGCGCGCCAGTCTCGATCCTCCCGGACCAAGACCCGTCGGCCGCCGAGCAGCTCCGGGACCACATTGGGTTTGTGCCTTTCGTCCTCCCGGGGAGCCACGACCGCGTGTTGGCGCTGGGGGCGGGGGCGATCCAAGCAGCCATGTTCGCAGTGCTCGGCGGCGCAAACGAGATCACCGTCCTGGAGAGCGATCCCGGACGAGCCGACGTGCTCCGCCAGCTGCCGCCGTTGAGCGGAGGCCGAACGCGGGTACGCCTCGTAGCGCAGGACCCGCGCACGTATCTCCAGGCGTCACAGTCCCGCTACGATCTCATTTACGTGGTTGCCCCCAGGGCTGGCGCCGCGCAGCTCGGCGGGCGCGCCGCGGCGGGCGCCTCCCTGCTCACCGCCGAGGCGTTCTCGTCCTACCTCAACCACCTCCAGCCGGAGGGGCGCTTGGTGCTCCAACTGACGGGCGAGCGCGATCTCTTTCGGGCCTTTGGGACCGCCTTTGCAATCTTCCTCGCCCAGGGAGAGACACCACTCGAAGCGGTACGGCACATGGTCGCGCTGGTACGTACCGACAATACTGCCGACGATGGTGGCTCGATTCCGCCGCCGGTGCTCGTCATTCGCAGAATCTCCCACGATGCGGGCGATGTGGATGTGCTCACGCAGGCGCTTGCCGAGCGTCCCATCTACGCCGTGCTCTTCATGCCCTTTGTAGAAGGCTCATCACCACTAGGCGCTTACGCCATTGACCACACGGCGGTCCCGGCCGCTGCGCCCTACAACGTGCGACCGCCCACCGACGACTATCCCTTCTTCTACGAGTTCAGCAAGCGCGTACCGGGGCACTATGTCATCGTGCTGGTGGCCGTCGGCCTCGTGCTCGGCATGGCCTTCAGCGTGCTCCGCGAGCCGCCCGCGCCACCGGCGCTTGATAGCCCCTCGTCAGCGCAGTCGCTAGGCGACGACTTCAGCGAGGGTACGCCGTGGCGGCTGGTGCTCTTTGTCGGCTGCGCGGCGCTCGGTGCGGCGTTGGCCGGTCCGCCACTGCTGCACCGGTTGGCACCGCTCCTCGGGGGAATGGGCGCGGCCAGCACGCTAGGGGTAGGGTGCCTCCTGTTGGGCGGCGCGCTGGCGGCGGCCGTGATCCAGCGCATCCGGCTGGCCACGGCGCGCTTGTTCATCGGCTGGGCCGCGCTAGTCGCCGGCCTGCTGCTCGTGACGAGCCGGGAAGTATTGCCGCTGTTGACAACGTCGCTCGTCGGTCAAGCGGCGGCGGTGCAATTAGCAGTCGCAGTGGCGCTTGTGGTTCCGGTCGGCTTTGCGTCCCACATTGCCTTGCCCGGTCTGGTCCGGCTCGCCGGCGCGACGGGCCAGTCATCCGCCGTGCCGTTGCTGTGGGGCACGCTGGGCGGGTGTCTCGTGCTTGGCTCGGCGCTGGGGATGGTGCTGGCGCTCCAGTTCAGCCTGGTGTGGTGCTCGTATGCAGCAGCGCTACTCTTCTTTGTGCTGTTTCTGCTGGTCGGCTTGCGGATCATCCGCTTCGACCGCGGCGAGGAGACCCCAACCACCACCCAGGATGCCGACGCCGACGCGCTGTTCCGGCGGCCGACCAGTGTCCCATGAGCGGTCCGACGACAGCGATATGCTGCCCAACTACCGGAGATCATCATCGGGAAGTTCAAGCCCTTCCTGCATCAGGACTTGCCGCACGACTTGCCGCACCTGCTCGGCGATGCGTATAGCACGACGTGCTTCCGCGCCTTCCTGCCAAGCCGGTCGTGAGATCGTGCCGGGAATGTGCCGGTCCCGTGCGAACTCCTCGGGGGTGAGTACGATTACATCCCGGGCAAAGCCCAGCCCGCGCAAAGCACGATCCATCGCCACCATTAAGGCGCGACGGTTGCCCGTGATGGGACAGACCACGAGGAGATCCACATCGCTATGGTGGTCGGCAGTCCCACGCGCCTGTGAGCCAAAGAGGATCACACGCTCCGGTGCGAACTGCGCGACCAGCCGCTCCGTGGCCAGACGCAGCACCTCATCGCTCGGCATACTGAACCTCGGCATCCGCAAGCACCCGAGCATGGATGCGGTGGTTGAGCGACTTGGTTACTCGTCGCTCATGCTGAGGCGGTCTTCCTCGGAGAGATGCGCCACCGTTTCCCCGGTGGCGAGGAAGGTGCGGGTGACGCGGGTGCCGCCGTAGCACCAGAGGAAGCGCATCATCTCGCCGCTCTCGTTGCGAAAACAATGCACCACCCCGGCGGGGGCGTAGACCGTGTCGTAGGGCCGCACGGTGTACTGCTTCCCGTCCACCTCGCACACCGCTTCGCCTTCGAGCATGGTGATCGACTCTTCGACGTTGTGGGTGTGCAGCGGCACGGCCGCGCCAGGCTCAAAGACAGTGATACCGTTGCTGAAAGCCCGCGCACCGGTGCGGGCGCCAAGCAGCGGGAACGATTCGAGGCCGGCACCGCGGTCAACCGCCTCCTGCTCACTGGGACGGACAATACATGGCTTGCTCATCTATGCTCCTTGCCTTTCCGCCGGACCACTCGCGCGGATGTCGCCCCGCTCGGCTGTGGCCCGTCACGCGACGTTCGGTTGTACCATTGCAGCAACGCTACGACAACCGCGCCCTCGCTCACCCCCAGAGGGCGGCGGAGAGCCGGTTCCAGTCGTCCAGCGTGAGCGTCTGCGCTCGCTGCGCCGGGTCAATGCCGGCCGCCGCCAGCGCCGCATGAATGCGCGCTGACCCCACGCCGAGGGCGCCTAAGGCATTGTGCAGTTGTTTGCGCCGGTTGGCAAAGCCGGCCTCGACCGTCTGCCAGAAACGCGCGGCGGTGGGCCGGAGCGGCGGTGGCGGTGTGCGGCGCGGCACTAGGCGGACCACCGCGCCAGCGACCTTGGGTGGCGGGAAAAAGGCCGCGGGCGGTACGTGCGTGACAAGCTCGACAGCGGCAGCGAGCTGTGCCTTGACCGACAGCAGACTCATCCGGCCCGGTCGAGCCGCCAACCGCTCGCCGACTTCGCGCTGGACCATCACCAGCATATCTTCCGGGGGATACCTCGCCGCCAGCAGCTGCAAGATCGCCGGCGTCGCGACGCTATAGGGCAGGTTTGCAACGAGCCGGTAGGGCTGTGCGCCAAAGTACCGCTCGATGTCGAGTGTCAGGATGTCCTGATGGACGACGCGCAGATTGGCTGCCGGACAGGTAGCTGCCAACACCGCTACCAAGCGCTCGTCAATCTCGACCGCGATGACTTCCCCGGCGCGGGCGGCAAGCTCGCGAGTGAGCGTCCCGATGCCGGCGCCAATCTCCAGCACTCGGTCGGTGGGGCGCAGCGCCGCGGCGGCGACAATGCGGTCGAGAATGCTGCGCTCCGCGAGCAGGTGCTGACTTTGCTCGCGGTCGAGCCAGATGCCGTACTGCGAGAGGAGCGCGCCGATAGTGTCTGGATCACTCAGGTCGGCGTCTGCCAGCGCACGGGGCCGCCGCCGGTAGGAATTCGGGGCCGCCGAGGATCGCCGGCGCTTGCGGCGGCGTGGCTCCGTGGTGCGTCTAGTCACGAGGTACATGTGGATGGCAAGAGTAGTCGGTAGCTATCACGGACAGAGCTATTCCAGGATATACACCGGGAGGTTGCGTCGCCCCCACCGCAGGGCCTCCTGCTCGGTGTCGTAGAACAGATCAATCCGGTGGCCGACGATGGCCCCCCCGGTATCTCCGGCGACGCCAAAGCCGTAGCCGGGGACATACAAGCGCGTGCCATACGGAATGACGTTCGGGTCAACGGCGATGATACCCGGCTTGGCCTGCCAACCGATTGACGTGACACCATACCACTGGTGACCCGGCTGCTTGCCGGTGCTCCGGGGACCGGCCTCGTACCCGGTGGCCAGTACGTGCAGGACACGGCGGACTGCAAGGGTGTCCTTGGAGGCCACTGCGTTGTAGCCGGGCACGAGGCGTTTAGCGTCTTGCAGGCTCGCCATCGGCCCGGAGAATCGCTTGGTACCGTAGACCGTCACATCCGCACGGGGTTCGTCCACCAACCGGTCTTCAGCGACCGTCCTGGACACCACCTCACCATCCTCAGTGAATGTCTCTATGCGCCGGATAAGGGTGCCTGGCAATCCGGCCTGCTCATGGCGCCAAAGACCCAGCGGCAGCGTGGGGTCGTCTCGACGGACGTACTCGAAGGGCAGGGGCTCTTGCTTGTGCTCCTGGGACTGGCGGACACGGACCACCCGGATGACGGTTGCCTCTGCTAGCGGCGCCGTGAGCGCCGGCTCGACGCGATCCAAGGCACCAAGCGCGATCCCGGCCCCGGAGAGGGCTTGCTCTACCGTCAGCACGTGGGTACAAACACCAACCGCGAAATCCTTGCCATTAATCCGAATGGCCTTCGCCGGCCCGACTGGCACCTCAGGTGCGGGTGGTAGTAGCACCATCCGATCCGGCACCGAGTGGGTTTCCGGACGGGTCGCCGCCCCACTACTATCACCAGGTCCGGTCACACCGACAGCACTAGCTGCCGCACTGAGTGTAGTCCGGAGACCGGCAGCTGTGAAGGGGAGAGGGATCGTGCGCTGGAAGCCGTACCACAGACCAACCAGCGCAATCACCAGCAGTAACCGCACCCACAGCGGCACAGCAGGATTGTTCCTAGCACGAATTTGGAGCGGCAGACCGGGCAAAGTCCCAAGGGCAGCCTGTTCCGTCGGCCGTAGGCCGAGCAACTCACGGCCGAAGCCACCAGCGAGTTGATGCCAGCCTAGACCTCGCCGATCAGAACGGCGCAGTGTTCGGCTCTGGGAAAGCCCCACCAGCCGGTTTTGCGGAGTGCTAACCACCTTCACGTGATCGCCTCGCTCGACGGCTCAACCCAACGGACCGGGTGGCCGCGCCACACTGGTCCGGCCTCGAACTACATCAGCAACAGTACACCACTGGTAACCGCATAGACCATGATTCGTTCCAAGAGTATGTGACGCCCTGCCACCATCCGTCTATGCGCCAACGGCACTCATGATCGTGCCAACTTGGTCAGAGCCGACATGCGTACGAGTATACTGGAATGCTCTTCGGGATGCAAGAGTACGCAGGGCAAGGGCACACCCGGTAGTTGCGGGGGCTACTTTTCCAGAGCAGCGAGACTCCTCGAGCCACAGACCAGCAACCAGCCTATCCACTTGAGGTTACCGTTCCATGACGGCACAGATGGGCCGGATAATGCGGCGCTCCTATGCCGGGGTGTCAAAGCTGCGGAGGCGGCGCGCTGCCGCCTCCGGCGCTGTGATCGCTATGTCATTGAACGTCCGTATAGATCACTACCGACGCGCTTGGGAGTCTCCGTTACAGACCGGGCATGAGCACGGCCAGTACGATGGCCGGGTACAGGCCACGATGGACTGCCGGTTGGGCCGCGTGCGTTGACCACCCAGGAATGGATCGGTAGACTACCTGATGGAGCAGCGTGGCTCGCCTAGGTGCCTGCCAGGGAAGGGTAGGCATTACCTACCACTCAGCGCTCGGCCCGTCCTCAGCAACCTCCGCAAGCTCTTCCGCTGTAGGTGTCTGCTTTGCTAGCCGTAACGCAACGCTTTGGCTTGCTCACCGGTATCCTGGGTGGCCTGCTACTCGCTGCCATCATCCTCGTGACCCTGTCCTTGGGCTACCACCTGCGCCACCGCCAGCAGGTCTTCCCAGGGGTCCACTTCGCGGAGGTTGACCTCCAGGGCTTGAGTCAGTCGGAGGTGGACTCGCTCATGCAAGCCCGGTTGGCTGCCTACGTGGACGCCCCCCTCACACTCTCCGGCCTGGGGAGGGAGTGGCATCCGACGGCCGTTCAACTCGGAATGCACATTAGCACGATGCAAATGGCTAGTGATGCCCTCGGGCTGGGGCGCAGTGGGGGGTTGCTCGACCGCCTCGTGGTGCCCTTTCGGCTACGTCTGCGTCCAGAGACACTACCGCTGCGAGTGTCATTCGATGACGAGGTCCTGCGGGCGTATGTGCAGACCATCGCCGCCGAGGTTGATCGGGCGCCGGTAGACGCCGCTCTCACCTTGCAGGACAACCGGGTTGTCTCGGTGGCTCCCGCGACCGGCCAACAACTGGAGATCGCGGAGACGATGCAGCGTATCAAGAGCTTCTCGCCTTATCCAACGGTTCATCAGCGTATTGAGCTGGTTATTGTACCCGTGCAGCCGGTGCTCGGCGATACCGAGCTACAAGCTGCCACCGCGCTGACGAGCAATATCCTGAGCGGGCCGTTGCTCCTCCGCCATGAGACGCACACGTGGACTATTAGCAAGGAGCAACTGCGGCGCTGGCTAGGGTTTCAGCCCACCGCCGGCAACGCCTCGGCGGCGTTAGTGCCGACGCTCGCCAAGCATCAAGTTGCTGCGTTTATCGCCACCATTGCCGAGCAGATTGACGATCCGCCGCAGGATGCCCGTTTGCTGCGGGAGAGCGCCAGCAGCGTGCGGGTGCTGCGCCCCGGCAAGTCCGGGCTTATTGTGGACCAAGACACTGCGTTAGAGCGCATTCTGGCAGCGTCTGTGTCCACAGAGCAGCGCGAAGTCAGCCTGCCCGTGCGGGACATAGAGCCGACATTCAGCGGCAAAGACACCGATGCACTCGCGTTCCAGGACTTGTTGGGGGATGGGCGTTCCACTTTCGAAGGATCACCCGACGAGCGAGCCAATAATATCGAGGTGGCCGCAAGCAACCTGAACGGGGTGGTCATTCAACCGGGGCACGACTTCTCGTTCCTGCGCGAGATCGGCCCGATCACGAAAACAGCCGGTTATCTCGAAAGCCTGATAATCCGCGGCGATGCGACGGTACCCGGTATCGGTGGTGGGGTATGCCAGGTCTCGACGACCGTGTTTCGCGCGGTGTTCTGGGCCGGCCTCCCGATTATTGAGCGTAACCAGCATTCCTATCGGGTGAGCTACTACGAGCAGGACGGTACACCGCCCGGCCTCGATGCAGCGGTCTACGATCCTGGAGTGGACCTCCGTTTTCGCAACGATACCGGGCATCCGGTACTGCTGCAATCATCGGTTGATCCAGTGAGCGGCACGTTGATCTACCGCTTATATGGGACACGCACCGGACGGCAGGTCCGGCTGGATGAGGTTGACATTCGTGATCGTCAGGAGCCGGAGGAGCCGCTGCCGGACGTGCCGGACCCCAGCCTGCCGCTGGGCGAGCGCAAGCAAGTAGAGTGGGCCGCCGAGGGGATGAACGTGACGGTCACCCGGTCTATCTTCAAAGAAGATACGCTCATCACTAAGGATACGTTCAAGAGTAAGTTCCTCCCGTGGCGGGAGAAGTGGCTCATTGGCGCCGAGCCAACACCTACGCCAACCGACGACTCTCCCGGCACTACGGAGACAGCTACACCAGCTAGTGGACAACCGATAGCCACGCCGACACCCCCGCTACCGACACCGGCCCGCTAATCTCCCGCTACAAGTGGTGAGGTCCAGCCCTACTCCCTACTTGACCTCGACATTGCGCTCGATATACCCCTTCATCTTGGCGTACTGCACGTGCTTACGCACCTGCTCGACCGAGAGGCCGGTCTCCTCCGCGGCGGCCGGGGTATCAATGACAGCCCCCTCGTTGGCCATTCGCTCGATGACGGGGAGTGCCCGCTGGCGTCCGGCGACATACTTCCAGCCCCAATAGGCCAATGCCGCCCCAATGATGATGACTGCCAGCAAGACGAGCACCGCGATGAGATCAAAGCCTACGTTGCTGATAGTTCCAAATAGTGCCACTACACCGATAATGACAAGGACGATGCCAGCAATCAAACGTCCCATGATCCTCCCCTGTCTTGCGCCTCGCCGCGGCGCGAGCGCTGTATTGCAACCGGCAAGGGCACAGCATACGCGCTCGGCGGCTTGCCGGGCGCACTGGCCGCACCTCCCGATACTGCGGTGGCACTATGCAACCTGGCGGCGGTCGAGTCAAGGAAGCCGGGGGGCCGGCCCCCCTATGGTCCCCCCGCACTGCGGGGGGACGGGCGCAACATGTTGCGCCCCTACGACTTAACCCGTACCTACCCCTGTGAGCGGCTCCGCAGGGGACGAGGGTGGGAGGCGCGGACTCCCAGCACTCCGTCCCTGCATGTGAAGCCGTAACGAGGTTGTAACGGCAACGTAACCGCTGCCGCGACCGGGGGACGTATACTGTAGTCACAGTGTCACCAGCGTAGTTTGACGCGGGATCACCCCCCACTGCCGCGCTGACTATGCTGGGCACGTTGCGCTCGCGAAGGCGTTCTGCTCCTCCAGGCGCCCCCGCGAGCGCATTTGATTCTCGGCATCTACGAGGCCGGGGTCTCGGTCCAACGACCGTGCTGGCGGATCAGCTCGATCAGCCGCTGACTCGCCTCCGCCTCGGGCACGTGGCGCTCGACAAGCTCTTTGCCGACGTAGAGGTTGACCTTGCCGGGCGCGCCGCCGACATAGCCGAAATCGGCATCGGCCATTTCCCCCGGCCCATTGACAATACAGCCCATGACGGCGATTTTGACCCCGCGAAGATGCCCGGTGTCGTGCTGAATGCGGTCCGTCGTCGTCTGCAAGTCGAAGAGCGTCCGGCCGCAGGAGGGACAGGCGACGTACTCCGTCTTGGTGAGCCGCACACCAGCGCCTTGGAGGATGTTGAACGCCTGCTGTACGGTTGCGCTGTCGTCTGCGCCGGGCGGACCGACGACCTCGATGCTATCGCCCAAGCCGTCGGAGAGCAGCGAGCCGAGCGCCGCCGCGGCGAATAAGAGGTCCTGCTCACCGCTCCCGACGCGCGTGACGAAGTGGAGTGGTGTAGACTGGCCGGCCTCGGTGAGACGCGCCGCCAGCAGCCGTCCCGTCCGTACTAGCAACGCGGGATCGGCCGGTCCCAGCGACAGGATCACGTTGGTGAGGCCGGCGTCCGCAGCGACTGCAATGGCAGTGCGGGATGTAGCGGCGAGCGCCGCCGCGGCGGTCGGCAATGACGCGCTCCAGGTGGGATCGTCATGCGACGGGGCCGACACGCCGCGCGGCGCGAGTATAACCGGCGTGTCATGACGTGCGGCCAGTCGGCAGGACCGGGCCAGCAGCGCCCGTCCGTCTCGATCAAGCAGCGTCGGCGTGATGCGGAGGCTTACCGCATCCGCGAGCGCAACCGCCTCGCCGAACCAAGGCGCTGCCGGATCGGCCTGCACGACAAGCGGTAGGCTGGGCAGCGTGGCCGGTGTGGCCGGAAGATCACCGTGAGCGCTCTGATGAAGCACTCGGAGCGCCGCGAGGTCGGCCTCGCTCGTGACCTGCACGGAGACGACATCGGGACGCGGCTGCACCCAGCCATCGGCGCGGCGCAGCCAACGCACCCGCCGCTCGACGTGCGGGACCGCCGCCAGCGGTCCGGCATACCGATGAACTACTCGCACGGGTGCTTGGTCGCCCCACGCCACGTCGTCAACAACAGTGGTACGCGATGCACGGCGGGTATAGCTGTAGGGATCGCGGCTATCAGGGAGTGACGCGCTAGGTGCGGCTGCCGGCTCGGTGGCCGGGGGTGGCGCGGCAGCGTCCTGGCCCCGTGCCGTGCGTGCGCGCTCCTGCCAGGTGTTATAGGGCCGGACCAGCGCCTGCACGACCGGAATCTCGGCTTCCGGCTCCTCGGTCAGCGAGACGCGCACCGTATCGCCAATACCGTCGTCGAGCAGGCTGCCCGTCCCGATGGCCGACTTGATCCGCCCATCCTCGTCCTTACCCGCCTCGGTGACGCCGAGGTGGAAGGGGTATGGGGTTCCCCGAGCATCCAACCGGGCGGCCAAAAGCCGATAGGCTTGGATCATGACCTTCGGATTGGACGCTTTCATCGAGAAGATCACATTATAGTAGCCGTGATCCTCGCAGATACGCACGAACTCCAGCGCCGACTCGACCATGCCGAGCGGTGTGTCACCGTAGCGGTTCAGCACCCGGTCCGAGAGCGAGCCGTGGTTCGTGCCAATCCGCATCGCTACGCCAAGCTCCCGACACCGGCGCACAAGCGGCGTAAAGCGCTCGGCTACCCGCTCCAGCTCCGCGGCGTATTGCCGGTCGGTGTACTCGCGGACGGCGAAGCGCTTGCTATCGGCGAAGTTGCCCGGATTGACGCGGACCTTTTCGACGTGCTGCGCTGCTTCGAGGGCCGCGGCCGGACTGAAATGGATGTCGGCGACGAGCGGGACACGGACACCGTGCCGATGTAGCGCGGCGCGGATAGCCCGCAGCGCACGCGCGTCTGCGACCGTGGGAACGGTGACGCGGACGATTTCGCAGCCGGCCTCGACTAAGCGGACCGTTTGAGCGACCGTCGCCGCCACGTCCTGCGTGGCCGGCGTGGTCATGGATTGCACGCGAATGGAGTGCTCGCCGCCCACGCCGACGTCACCGACCATCACACAGCGCGTGCGGCGGCGCTGATAGATGTAGCGTCCGACACCGGCGAGGTAGGGCGGGGCATCAACGACGGTCATGCGTCACTGCCAACTCTCAGCGATCAGCACGCGATTCCGAACAGGAGTGTCCGGTAAGCAGCAGATCTATAGGGGGCTGCATTCGGGCTAATCATAGCACTTCAGCCGAAAGTCCGACGGAGGCACCATTATTCCGCAGTCCTCGGCGGGCCACGTTCACGCACTCCCAGATTCGTCGGTATCATCCACCGAGAGTTCGGTAGCCGCTGTGTCCTGCACAATCTTGCCATCCCTGAACACAGCAACTGAGCCTGAGATCGCTATGGCCCGGCGGCGCGCAAGTGCAGCTGCTCTGTGCATGGCGGCCTCAGCGCCAACAAAGTCCGGATCGCGGGGTTGCTTGGCCGGTTTATCCGGTTTGTAATTATCCTTTTTCTGGGTCGTCATAGTTGCCTCTTTTCTGCCGCGAGCACGGGAGTGTCTCCCGAGTTGTCGTACACGGCCCACTCATCTACCAAATCACGGTAGATGGACTCGAAGTTGCGCCACCCGGCGTGAAATCGGCGACGAATAACCGGTTCCGGCACATCGTGTCCCCCCTCCGTGACCCGCTGCCTAACGCGGGCAATAGCCATCTCCGGCGTCGGCAACCGCAGGAAGAACAGCTTTATCCAGTAGCCCTGTGCTTGCCAGCGGGGGATCAAGCGCGCATGGCCGCGTCCGCTCAGGGTGGTCTCGAAAGCGAAGCTCTCTCCATGCCGCACATAGTCGTGGATCAAGTTGAGCATCACCTTGCCTGCCCGGACCGCGGCCAGGTCCGGGCGAAATGGACTTAGGCCGGCCGCTATGAGATCAGCGTTGATGAAGGTTGGGCAATCCGCTTCGTTCGGCAGGAATTCCGTAGCGAATACAGTTTTGCCCGCCCCGTTGGGGCCAGCAATAATTAGTATCCTCTTGGATGCCGTCATACCTCAGCTACCCAACAAGCTCTGCCACCTCGTGCAGCGACCATAGACGGTACCATATTAGAGGGGGTTACAGCACTTCAGCTGTAGGTCCGCCCATAACACCACTATTCCGCAGTCATTAATCACTCTGTCATCCCGGTCAGTGGCCGTGACGTTTCCTAGCTCGACGCGACGGCTACTCCGTCGGCTGGTGGCTTGCTGCTACACTGCGGGAACACCCTCTGGACACGACGGCAACAGGGGCGTGCTTGTCCACGGAATATGCGGCCCAAGCAATGCCATCGCCGTGGATGCCCCGGCGGTAGACGCTGCGGTAAGCATCCGCCGGCTGAGTTGGAGGTCCGTTTTGGCAGCGGCCCGTGTAAGTAAAGACATCCGCTACGAGCCGGACGAACGGTGCCCCCCACTCTTGGCCATCGGAGTCGGGGCGCAGGGCGTCATGATCGGGCTGGCGCCGACGGTGCTGATCGTCGCCATTACCGCCCTCGCGGCCGGTCAGGACGAACGGTATCTGTCGTGGACCGTCTGCGCGGCGCTGATAATTGTGGGCGTGGTCACCGCACTCCAGGCGGCCAGGCTTGGGCGGGTGGGAGCGGGTCATGCCTTCGTCGTGGGCGTCACCCCCAACTTCATCGCAATTTCGGTGCTGGCACTGCACGAGGGTGGGCCGGCTACGTTGGCGAGTCTCATTGTGCTTTCGGCGCTCTTTTTCCTGGCAGTGACGGCGTGGTTGCCGTTGCTGCGCCGCGTCATTACACCGGTCGTCGCCGGTACGGTGCTCATGCTGGTCGCAGCGATGGTGCTACCCATCACGTTCGATCGGCTGCAAGAAGTACCTGCGGGCACGCCGGCGGCCGCGGGGCCGTGCGTGGCGGCGGTGACACTGGTTGTGGCGACGGTGTTGGCCCTGCGTGCTCCTGGGACCTGGCGGCCATGGTCGCCGCTGATCGGAATTGCGGCGGGCTGCGCGGCCGCGGTGCCGTTCGGTCTGTATGACGTTGAGCAATTGCTCGCCGCGCCTTGGGTCGACATTCCCGACATCGAGTTCCCGGGACTGGACCTGACACCGACGTCCGGGTTCTGGGCGCTGCTCCCGATGTTTCTGATCGTGACCTTGGTGCAAGTTATCAAGGGCATTGGCGACAGCGTAGTCATGCAACAGGTGGCCCGGCGCCGCCCGCGAGCGACTGACTTTCGACTGATCCAAGGCTCGATGTATGCCAACGGGGTAGGCATGTTGATGTCGGGCCTGGCCGGTACGCCGCCCACTGCTTTCTACTCGGCGACCACGGTCTCACTCGTCAGCATCACCGGGGTCGCCGCGCGGAGCGTTGGCTATGCCATGGGGGCCCTGCTCATCGGGCTGGCGTTGCTGCCCAAGGTCACGGGTGTGCTGCTCGCCATTCCCAGTCCCGTGATGGGCACCTTTTTGCTGGTCATGGTGGGGCTGTTATTCGTCGAGGGGGTACGGACCATCACACGGGCCGGCCTCGACCCACAAAAGGCCATGGTGGTGGGATTGGCATTCTCCATCGGCCTCGGCCTGCAACATCAGAATATTCTCCAGGACCTGCTAGGATCGCCATGGGGCACACTGCTCGGCAACGGCATCACGGTCGGCGCAGCGGTGGCAATCGGGCTAACTGCTTTCCTGGAGTTCACCGGTCCACGGCGCAGCCGCTTGGAGGCCCGGTTGGACCTCGCCGATCTGTCCCGTATTGACGCCTTCCTCCAGGAGGTTGCCGCCAAGCTGAGATGGGACGCTGCCTCGACGGAACGGCTACGCTCGGCGGGTGAGGAGACACTGTCGAGCTTGTTGCAGCCGGGCGACGAATACCCGGCGGGCCAAGCGCCGCGCTTGATTATTGTCGCGCGGCCCGCGGATGGGGCGGTGGAGTTGGAATTCCTGACGGTATTCGACGAGGAGAACCTGGAAGACCGGCTGGCGTATCTGGAGGAACAGCCCGAAACCGTGGATGAGCGGGAGCTATCGTTTCGCCTGTTACGACATTATGCTTCTTCGGTCCGGCACCAGAAGTATCACGGCCTGGACATCGTGACGGTGCAAGTCGAAGGCTCGTAACCGCCCGATAGGACTGCTGCGCTCCGCCTGGTAGCACCGGACCGTGTGATCGTAGGGGATAGCACGGGGGTCAGGTCCGCGCGGTCAGCGCAATGAACTCACGCATGGCCGTCGCACATTCCTGCGGTTGCTCCAATTGGAGGAAGTGTGTCGTTTCGGGGAGGAAGTCGTAGTCAACTCCCAGCATGTCGCCAAGATCAAGTGTTGGGAGATAGGAGTAGGGCAGGGTGGGGTCCGCTCCGACGACTTTTGTGGGGCAAAGGAGCTTACCGAAGTCCACCGATACGGCGAAAATACCGGCATATTCTATGATCTGCGCTTCATACTCGCGAGGACAACGCAGCTCATAGCCGTCAGCAGCGGAACACTCGCGCAGCGTGGTCTGCGCCACAAGATCACACACCCCTGGAACAGCACGCTGGAAGATTGGAAGGTATTGGAGGAGGTCCGCAAACGTTGTCCGGGTGGGAAATAATGCGGTACGCCGTCGAGCCATAGCGGCCGCGCGTGTGGCCGCCGCATCGAACTCTTCATAGCTGACACCAGGCTTACATATGGGTGGGTCGAACAGCACGAGTGCCGAGTACACGCTCCCGTTTCCGGGTGACAGTAACGCTGCCAGCGCGGAAATGGAGTGAAATACGCCTATTGTCGGCTTCTGCCCGTAGTGATGATCTATCGCTTCAAGAACACGGTCGTGGTCACGAACCAATGTCGGAAGATTATGGTTTTCAAGAGTACCGGTAGTATTCCACCCGTGGTTTCGTAAATCGTAGATGATGAGATCGAAATCGTCGGTCAGGAGCGACCAGAACGGATAGTAGAGATCAATCGCAAGACCGTTGCCGTGGCTCAGAACAAGCCGCGGACCGGTCGGATTGCCATGCCGCCGCAAGATAATGACGGTGTCCCGGTCTACCGGCACGTCCAGCGTGGACAGGGGCTGGGGCACCTCCCACATGGTCTCTGCGTTCGTCATCGAGCTGCCGGTCTTTCGGGACTGGGGTTCCGGTCCATTTCATGAGCGATGGCGGCGGCGAAGTGCTCGTTACTCATATTAACCAGCCGCCAGTTGATTGTTGGTAGGTGCGGAAACTGAAAGATGCTCGTTTTCATGCCGCGACGCATGTCCGCTGGGATCTCGAATTGGGACATATCCAGGGAAAAGCCTAGGCCAAGCGCCTTGAGCAGTGCTTCCTTGATTGTCCAGAGACTAAAGAACAGATGCAGCCTGTGGTATCCCTGCGCCAACGCAAGCTCGGCTTGTTCTGCCGGGCCAAGCACGGTTGTGATGAGGCCGTCAAGATCGCGGCGGGTGACACGCTCCTCGATATCCACACCCAGCCGGCCTGCTGGCGCAAACGCGATCAGTCCATGTTGGCCGCTATGGGTGACGTTGAAGCTGCTGGAAGCCGGTATCCCCTGCACCAAGGCAAACGGTTTTCCATACCTGGAGGCGCCGAACGTAAGCTGCTCGTTCCGGCAGCCGAGCTGGGCGCAGAGCATGGCGCGAAGTGCCGCGCGACACAAGGCGAAGCGGCGGCGCGCACCAGCGTGTTGGTAGCGCCGCCAACGAGCCTGCTCTTGCTCATCGAGCCACGCCCAGGCAGCCGCCTCGCGGGTCGCGTGCGGCGCGAGATCAACGTGTACGACGGTAGCCGTGTCAACGGTCCTGAAAGGGAACCACCAAGGCTCGGCAACAGTGACAAGAGTCATAGCCAACTATTGCCGGGTGGCTGAACCGGTCACCAGTCTAAGTTGGAGCAGTACGCCGCCCGACTAGGGGCGGTGCTGTGCCCCAACGAGTGACGGCCGTCCTGATTTTTTCGGCCAACCGGAGCCTTCGCGGGCAGTTAGCCAGTTCAGGCGTCAATGAACTCGACCAGGTCCCGGAGGGTCTTGAGCCGCGCGCAATCTTCGGGAGAAAACGCGAGGTTGAACTCCTGGGCGACCAGCTTCGCGAATGCAACGACATCCATGGACGGCACGCCAACCTCGCTGAGGCTGGAATCCAGGCTCAACGACGGGTCCAGTGGCTGACCATCCACTTCCAAGTTCTCGGCAATCAACTCCCTGACGCGAGCTTCGGTTGTGGCCATACGTGAAATCTCCTCCATTTCTTGGGGGTAACTGAAGCCAGCCAACTATAGCCAACCATATGTGCCGCGTCAATGCTTGGACTCAGTGGCCAGGGAGTGCCCTCACTGAGATTTTGGCGGTGCGACCCAGTGCCGGCGGCGCTGGAAGGGATAGCCTGGCAACGCTACCCGGCGGCGCTGCTCGCCCGCAAACAACCCCGCAAAGGACACCGTCAGTCCCGCCTCGTAGGCTCCCGCTACCGCTGCCACAAACCCGCCGTCCGCCTGGTCGTCCGACGGTCCGTGCAGGCTCGCCAGCGTCACCGGTGCTCCCTCCGTCGCCGAGGGCGGCCAGCGCATGACCACCATCGGCCCCAGCTCCGCCTGCGGACCGATTTCCACCACTACCCGCACGCCTAGCTCCGCCAGCGTCTCGATGCAAGTATCGAATGCCACCGGCTCGCGGGACTGTCGTCGCCAGTACGACCCGTCCAGCCGCGCGCCCGGCTCCAGCGCCTGGCCCGTCAGGCCACTCACGAACGTGCATGCCGGCGGGGCGATAGCGACATCTGCGGGCACCGTTCCCGGATCGTCCGGAGCCGCTGCCAACCGCAGCCCTTCCTCCAGCGTGAGCACCCTGGCCGCCTGCGCCGCCGCAAGCTCTCCGAGGCCGTGCCCCACGACCACGCTCGGCGCGATCCCCACGCTGGCCCACAGCCCCGTCAGCGCACACTCCAGGGCATAGATCGCCGGCTGCATCCACACCGGGTCGTCCAGGCCACCCGCCGCTCCCGCTCGCCCGAACAGCACATCCAACAGCGACACGCCCCGTTGTTCCCGGACTACTTCATCGCACCGGTCCAGGACTGCCCGCACTACCGGCTCACTCTGATACAGCACCTCGCCCATACCGACCCATTGGCTGCCGTGCCCGGTGTAGGCGAACGCCACCGGCGGCGGCGCTGGCGGCCCGCGCTCTACCTCTGCCGCGGCGAGGGCCGTCAGCCGGTTCCGCAGCGACCCGGCATCGTGGAAGACCACGCCGGCGCGGTGCGTGAAATGGCTGCGTCCGGCGCCAGCCGTCCAGGCCATGTCGGCCAGCACCGCGTCCGCAACGCCATCGGCGCCCGATAGCACTTCCGCGCGCTCGTCGAGCCAGGCCAGATAGCGCCCCGCCAACTCCCGCAGGGCCTGGTCCGTCTTGCCCGACAGCGGCAGCAGCCGGGTGGAGCGCGGCATGCATGACTCCGGCGCCGCCACGTCTGCCAATGTCGCGGGCAAGTCCACGGCGACCGGTTGTGGGGGGCCAGCGGGCCACGGCTGTCCGGCAGAAGTGCCGTTTGGTGCTCCGTAGCCGGCCACTACCACGTGTGCGTTCGCGCCTGAAATACCGAACACATTTACGCCCGCCAGCGGTGGCCGGTCGGGGACGCGGGGCCAGGGGGTGGCCTCGGCTGTCACTTTCACCGGCAACCGCTCCCAGGCGATCTCCGGATTCGGGTGGCGGAAGTGGAGGTGCTTGGGAATCACTCCCTGCTGCATCGCCAGCACGGTCTTGATGAGGCCGGCAACCCCGCCCGCCGACTCCAAGTGGCCGATGTTCGTCTTCACCGAGCCGATCAACAGTGGGCGCTCGGCCGCGCGGCCCCGGCCATAGACGGTCGCCGCTGCCTGCACCTCGATTGGGTCCCCGACGATAGTCCCCGGCCCGTGTGCCTCCAAGTAGTCCACCTCGGCGGGTGCGACACCGGCCCGCGCCAGCGCCGCCGCCATGGCCCGCTCCTGGGCCGGCCCGTTCGGGAGAGTGAGACCCAGGCTCGCGCCGTTCTGGTTCACGGCCGAGCCGCGGACCACGCCCCAAATGCGGTCGCCGTCGGCCTCGGCCGCGCTCAACCGCTTCAGGACGACGATTCCGCAGCCTTCACCGCGCACGTACCCGTCGGCGGCTGCGTCGAATGCCCAGCACTGCCCGCTCGGCGACAGCATCCCCACCTCCGTGAGGAACTTCATAACCGAGGGATCGAGGATCGCGTTCACACCTCCAACCAGCGCCAAGTCCACCTCGCCCTGTTGCAGGCCCACCACTGCTTGATGCACCGCAACCAGCGATGACGCACAAGCCAGGTCCAGCGGCACGGCCGGCCCCTCCAGACCCAGCGTGAAGGCGATCCGCCCAACGGCCACACCTGGGTTGCTGCCGAAGTAACCGTCGTCCCGGTCGCTCGCCGCGATCAGACGCCGGTATTCGCTGCCGCCAACCCCGGCATACACGCCGGTGCGGCTGCCCTTCAGCCGGTCCGGGTCTATCCCCGCATCCTCCAGCGCCTGCCAGCTCGTCTCCAGCAACAGGCGCTGCTGCGGGTCCATCGTGCGTGCCTCAATCGGCGCAATGCGAAAGAACCGGCTATCAAAGCGGTCAAGCCCCTCGACAAACGCGCCGTGCCGGTCAGCGGCGTCCTCGGCAGCAGGATCTCCGGTAACGCCGTGCCAGGAACCGGAGTCCTGGCGTCCGTCCGTCACCGCGTTCTCGCCGGCTGCCAGCTGTCGCCAGAAGTCCGAGAGGCCCTCCGCGCCGGGGAACCGACAGGCCATGCCCACAATGGCGATCCCGTCCGCGTCGTCCCGGACCTCTGGACGCCGTTCCGGCACGGGCTGCTCCGGGAGCACCGCCGCTGCTGGGGTATCGCCGGCCGCGCCGAACTCCGCGGCCAGATGACCGGCGAGTCCTACGATGCTTGGGTAGTCGAATACCACGGTGTTGGACGCCACGTACTCCCCGGCGAACGCCCGGTTCAGGCGGTTTCGCAGCTCCACTGCCATTAGAGAGTCCATCCCCAACTCGGAGAACTCCACCGCCGGTGCCGGCGTCGTCGGCAGCCGCATCACCGCCTGCAACTCTCGCTGCAGGAACGACACGAGCAACTGCTCACGCTCCGCCGGAGGCGCCGCCCGGAGGCCGGACAGCGGATCGTCCGGCGAGTCCTGCGGATCGTCGGCGTCATCTCCAACTGCGGATAGCAGGTCTTCCAGCAGGGGTGGACGGTCTTCGACAGCCTCCTCAAACATGGACCAGTCCATCGCCATCACCACGGACGTCGTGGTGTCCTGACGCACCAGCCTTTCGAGTGCCCTGAGACCCTGCTGCGGGGTAAACCAGCGGCCGCCGAGTGCCGCTCGCCGCTGCTCGATCCGCTCCCGCTGTTCCGCGGCTTCGCCGATCTCAGACCATGCCCCCCAGGCAATGGCCTGTCCCGGGAGACCCAGCGCGCGACGGTGACCGGCGAGTTGGTCCAGAAAGGCATTGGCCGCGGCATGGTTCGCCTGGCCCGGATTGCCCATAACGCCGACTCGGCTGGAGAAGAGGATGAAGAGGTCCAGATCGCGGTCCATTGTCGCGCGGTGCAGGTGCCAAGCCCCCACGATCTTCGGCCACAGCACCTGCTCGAAACTTGCCCAGGTCTGGTTGGTTAGGGCGGCGTCCGACAGCACGCCCACGCTATGGATGACCCCACCAAGCGGCGGCAACTTCGTATCTATGCGTGCCAACATCGCGTCAACTGCCGCGGTGTCAGTCACGTCGGCCAGCTCGACTTCGATCCTTACTCCGCGTCTGCGAAGGGCATCAATAGCTTCTTCAGCCTCGGCGTCGGGGTCTCGACGGCCGTTCAGGACGATGGTGCTGGCGCCCTGGTCCGCGAGCCATTCGGCGACGGCACAGCCGATGCCGCCCAGACCACCAGTGACCAAGTAGGTGCGGTCCTGCCGCACCTGACCGCTCACGAGCGGCGACGGCGTCAGGACGATCTTGCCAATGTGCCGGGCCGAACGCATGAACCCCAATGCGGCTCCCGCCTCGGCCAGGGGCCACCGGCTGTGGATGAGCGGTTTCAACTCTCCCGCCGAAAGCCGCGCCATGACGTCTCGCAGCACCACTCCAACCGCCGCCGGGGCGGTCTTCTTCATCACGTCCAACTCCAGGATGGCGTAGGCCACGTCCGGACGTGCCGCGGCCATCTCGTCCTCGCTCAGGATGTCCCTTCTCGCCAACTCGACGAATCGACCGCCATGAGTCAGGCACGACAGGCTGGCTTCGATAAAGCCTTCGCTCGTGAGGCTGTTCAGCACCACGTGGACGCCCTCGCCGCCAGTGGCCTTGAGGATTTCCTCGCCAAACTTGGTCTGGCGGCTATCGAATATGTGCTTGACGCCGAGTGACCGGAGATAGGCCTGCTTCGGAGCGCTGGCCGTGGCGAATACTTCCGCTCCCGCGGCCTGCGCCAACTGGATGGCCGCCAGTCCCACGCCGCCGGCGCCGGCGTGAATGAGCACACGCTCGCCAGCCTCCAGCCCCGAGAACTGGTAAGAAAGCGCGGCCGACACGAAGGCGCTCGGAATGGTCGCCAGAGACGAGACGGAAATCCCCTCCGGCGCCAGAGCCACCAATTCCTCTCGCGTGACCATTTCCGGTCCAAACGCACCAAACCCCAGTCCAACAACGCGGTCGCCGACTGAGACGGTTGAGACATCGGAGCCAATATCGAGCACGTGGCCGCACATCTCTCTGCCCAGGTCCCCCTCCTCAATGAAGCCGAGCGAACGAAACACGTCCCAGAAGTTGAGCCCGGTAGCCTCGACCTCGACGCGAACTTCCTTCGGCTCCAGCGTGCGTGGAGGCAGCGGCTTGACCTCCGGTTTGTCGAACACCCCGTCCCGGTTGGGTGCCAGTACCCAGGAAGAGTCCTCCGGCAAGGCCAGTCGGTCGGCCGCGGCGTCGGGTCGGACCAAACGTGCCGCCAGGCGGCGTCCCAAGCGGTATGCAATGTGATTTTCCCGGTCGGGGTACAACAGCTCATTCACGAGGTCGGACGGCAGGCCCGTCGCACCGGGGTCCAGGTCAATCATTCGCGGCCGCAGATGGGCCGCTTCCAGGGCCACTACCTTGCCCATACCCCACAGGATCGCGCCGGCAAGCTCCCCCGCACGCTCGCGTTCCAATATCTGCGCCCCGCGCGTGACAAACCACACGCCCTGCTCCGGTATCACATCGGAATCGGACACACCCTGCACCAGCGCCAGCGCGCTTGCTCCGAGGCGGCTTACGTCCTCCGCAATCTCCGCGGTGGCTGCCCGTGTCCCGTGACCGTGCAGCGCTTGGAGATGCACCACGCCCTTGAGCGGCACATCCTCAGGCAGGCCCTCGATGAGTGATTGCCACGACTCACGACTCTCCGGATCCACCGCGGCGTTGATAACAGCAATACCGACGGCTGACGGGCCGCCGACCTCGGTCACATCCCTCCCCGCGAGCACGACCGTCTGGTTTCGTGCCGACAACTCCGCCGCAAGCTCCTTCGCGACGCCTCCGTCGTCGGCTGTCAGGACCCACACTCCCGGAGACTCAGTGACCTGGGCCGGACCCTGCGCCACGATTACACCTTTGTCCAGCATTTCGTAAGAGAATGATTCGTCCACCCCCAAGACTTCGACACCCTCGAAACCCGCGTCACTGAGCGCTTGAGTCCAGACCGCGGGGCTGGCCAAGGCATGGTGTGGGCGGTAGGCGTCGGCGAACCGCCACCAGCCGTCCAATTGGCCGAACGTGAGGTCCATCCAACCGAGGCCGCGCAGGTTTTCGAGCGCCACTAACTGACCCGCTGGCGCGAGCAGGGCGCGGCAGTTCGCCAGCGTTTCCTCCAGGTACCGCGTCGCGTGCAGCACATTGGACGCGATCACCAGGTCGTAGCCGTGGGCGTCAAAGCCCTGGGCTATCGGGTCCTTTTCGATATCCAGCACTCGGTATTCGATAGAGGCTTCGCTGCCACCGAAGCGCGTTTCCGCTTCCGCAAAGAAGCCGGCGGAGATATCCGTGTAGGTGTAGTCATACCGCCCAGCCGGAAGCTCCGGCAGTACCGATGCCGTCGCCGATCCCGTACCCGCGCCGACCTCCAACACCCGCAACCGGCGTCCCTCCGGCAACCCGGCCAAGAGCGCCGCCACCGCGTCTCCCAGCATCCGGTTCGCCGCGCGTGCCACCGGCGCCTTCAGATACAGATCGGCCGCCGTCGGCTCTCCGCTGCTGAACAGCAACGTCAGCGGGTCCTCTTGACCTCGAAGCACATCGCCCAGGGCGAGACCCGACCGCCGGAACAGGCCAATCTCGGTCAGACCGTCGGGGTACATGCCCGTCATGCGGGTGGCGAATTCGTCAAGGTCGCGCGGGAGAACTTCCGGCAAGGGGTCATCAGAGCCCAAGAGCACGACGAAGCGGTCGCCCGTCTCCTCCAGCACTCCCGATTTGGCGACCATTTCGAACATACGGCGGAACAGGCGCTTGTGCTCCGGGAGGACGTTCAGCCGTTGTCGCAGTTCCTCGGGGTCCACGGATTCGCCCTTCACGCGCCGCCAACCCAGTTCCTCCAGTGTCGCGAGCGCACGGGACCACGACCATCGCTCCAAATCGGCCAGCAAGGCATTCCTACCCTGGGGATCGACGCCAGCGTCCGCCAAGTAACCGGTGAACAACTGTGAACGGGCCGCAACAGTGGCCGGACTTGGGAAGAAGTCCGCAGGCTTTAGTCCCGATTCGAGAGCGCGGTCACGCCAAGTGACCGCGTACAGCAGGTCTTCCACCCCTTCGACTGCCGAGAGCAGCGCTGCCCGCGTGGCCCGCTTCACCGTGTAACCGCTAAACTCACCGAGGAGCATTCCGTCCGGATCGTAGATTCGCAATTCTCCGCTCAGGACCTCGGGCGGCTCGCCCGCTTCCGCTTCCGCTCTCTGGGATGCCTCACTCATACGCACGTGGCAGAACACCCGATCCGGCAGCCGCCTAGTCAGCCACAACCGGTCCCAGCCGAATGGCAGGTAGGTGGCCTCGTTTGGGCCGCCGGTCATGTTCCGAGCCACGCCCACGACCTGGAAACAACCGTCCAGCACCAGCGGATGCACGTCCAACTCGTTCCGGCCCAGAGCTTCCGGAAGAATCACCTCGCCCAACGCCTCGCCAGGACCAGACCAGACCGTCCCTAGTGTGCGGAAGAGTGGACCGAGGTCAATCCCGGTTGAAGCCTTTGCGCGGTAATACTCCGGGACATCCGCAGGCGAAAGGCGGGCCTTCAGCCCTTCCAGATCGGTCCGCCCGCCGGCTGCCGGCAATGGTGCTCCCGGCAGCACGCGACCTTCCACGTGCAGCGTCCATTCGTTCTCAGTCCCCTTGCTGTATATCTGGACAGAGCGCGATGACGCCTGTTCGGAAGCGTCGAGCACAACCTGCACCTTCCGTCCGTCTTCATCCTGCCCGTCTGCGGAGTCCTGCCCCGAAAACACCAGCGGGCTGTGCAACTGCATGTCCTCCAGCACCACCGAGTCGCTTCCTTCGGCAAGCACCGCCGACGCCGCCATGGTGCCGTAAAGCGCGCCCGGCGCAATAAGCCGGCCGAAAACCTTGTGGTCCTGCAGCCAAGCCGGGTCCGACGGGTACACTTCCGTTTCAAAAGTGATCTCGCCGCGAGCCGACTCGTGTCGGACGCCCAGCAGGGGGTGGCCGGCGCTCAGGCGGCGTTGCTTCGACGGCTGGACCCAGTAGCGTTCGCGCTGGAACGGATAGCTCGGCAGAGAGATTCTTTGCCGTGTCTCCCCTGCGAACAAGCCCTCGAACGAAATGTCCAGCCCGGCCTCGTAGGCTTCCGCCACTGCATCAATGAAGCTGCTCTCAGGCGCCGACGATGAACCATCCCTGGGGGGCCGCCGCAGACTGGCAAGCACGACCGGGGGCTCGGAAACGGCCCGGCCTGGCACCGACTCGGGCCAGGCCAGCGTCGCCATCGGGCCCAGCACCGCGTGGGGGCCTAGCTCCACCACTAGGTCTACTCCGAGGTCCACCAACGACCTGACGCTGCTGGCGAACGCCACTGGTTCTCGGGCATGGCGTCTCCAGTAGGCCGCGTCCAGTGCCAGGTCCGAATCCACAGCCCGGCCCGTCAAATTGCTGATCAAGGTCAGAGCGGGAGACTTAATCGCCACACTATTCAGGGAGGCTTCCAGCTCGTCCAGTGCCGGCTCCACCAGGGCGCTGTGGAATGCACGGCTGGTGTTCAGCCTTCTTGTCCGGACACCTTCCGATTCGAAGCGATCCAAGATGGTCTCTATGTCCGCAGTCGGACCACTGACCACTATGTGTGCCCCGTTGTCCCCGGCGACACTCAGCCCGACACCGTTGGAGTCCGTATTCAGTGCCTCAACTTCCGACGCCACCCGTGCCGCTGGTGCAAAGATTGCCCCCATACCACCTTGTTCGGTTCCGGACAGCAGGGTGCCTCGTGTCGCGGCAAACCGCATCCCGTCTTCCAGATTGAACACTCCGGCCGCCTGGGCCGCCGCAATCTCGCCAACGCTATGTCCCAACACGACGCTGGGGCGGATACCCACACTTGCCCAGAGCGCCGTCAAGGCGCACTCCAGCGCATAGAGGGCCGGCTGCTCCCACGCCGTGTCGCCTAAGTCGCCATCCGCTCCGGCGCGACCGAACATCACGTCCAGCAGGGAGGCCCCTCTTTCCTCTCGGAATACCGCCTCGCAGCGTTCCAAGACCGCCCTCGCCACCGGCTCACTCTCGTAGAGGGCCTGACCCATACCGAGCCACTGACTCCCCTGTCCGGTGTAGACGAACGCCACCTTGGTCGCGGCTCGCGGCTCGATGCCCGTGCCGGACTCAGCCAGTTCGATGAGACGTTCCCGCAGCGATTTGGCATCGTGGAAAACCACGCCCGCCCGGTGATCGAAATGACTCCGCCCGACACCCGCCGTCCGTGACATGTCCGACAGCGCCGGCTCCCAGGCGGCGCCATCGGAGAAAAGCTCCGCCTCTCGTTTGTCGAGCCACGATAGATACCGCTTCGTAAGCTCGCGGAGGGCGCCCTCCGACTTGCCCGACAGCGGCAGGAAACGGGTCCGGCGCCGACCGGTCTTTCCCTCCGGCAACGGTAGTTCCGCCATAGGCGCCGGCAGCGACACCGCTACGGGCTGCGCGGCGCCTGCCGCCCCACGTTCCGGGCTAGGCTCACCGTCCCGGTCGAGATACTCCTCCACCACAAGGTGGGCGTTCGTCCCGGATATCCCGAAGGAGTTCACCCCGGCCAGTCGCGGCCGCTGGCGGCTACGCGGCCAGTCCATCATGGTTGATGTCACGCGGAGTGGCTGACTGTCCCAGTCGAAGCTTGGGGTTGGGTTGTGGAAATGTAGGTGTTTCGGAATCACACCTCGCTTCACCGCCAGGACTGCCTTGATCAGTCCGGCGACACCCGCAGCGGACTCCAGATGGCCGATGTTGGTCTTAACGGAACCGGTCAGAAGCGGTCGGTCGGCTTCACGTCCCCGGCCGTAGACACTCGCCACGGCATCAAGCTCAATGGGATCACCCACCGCCGTTCCGGTCCCGTGCGCCTCTAGGTAGTCAACTTCCGACGGAAGGACGCCTGCTTCGGAAAGCGCCGTTTCCATCACCTGTTCCAGTGCGGGCGTGTGCGGGACGGTCAATCCGACGCTGGCTCCACCGTGATTCACTGCCGAGCCGCGGATAACCGCCCAAATCCGATCACCGTCCGCTTCCGCCTCGCTTAACCTCTTCAGGACGACGACTCCGCATCCTTCCCCGCGCACATATCCGTTCGCAGACGCATCGAAGGTCTTGCACTGCCCGTCCGGGGACAGCATCATGGACTCCGCACGCAATTCGTAGATGCGCCCGTTCAGGATGGCCTGAACGCCGCCGACTATGGCCAGGTCCGCTTTGCCATGCTGGAGGTCTGTGACTGCGTCATTTACCGCTACCATAGCCGACGCGCAAGCGGCATCCACTGCCTTTGCCGGGCCCATGAGACCGAGGACGAAGGCGACTCGTCCGCTAGTCCCGTTCAGGTTGGTGCCGCTGAGAGCGTAGAGGCTTCCTGCCGCCTCGGATGGTCTGCTTGAGTCCACAACCAGCATGCGATATTCGTCGTTGCTGATTCCGGTATAGACGCCGGTGCGGGTCCCCGTTAGGCGGACCGGAGCGATCCCCGCGTCCTCTAGGGCCAACCAGCTTGTCTCCAGCATCATGCGCTGCTGTGGGTCCAGTAGCTCCGCCTCGACGGGTGAAATGCGGAAGAACGCGGCGTCAAACTGATCAATGCCGTCGACGAAGGCGCCGTAGCGGCAGGCCTCGTTCTGAACCTCGGGGTCGCGGATGATGTCACCCAAGCGCCCTACACCGGAACCGGGGACACCCTCGGTCACCGCGTTCTTGCCCTCTACTCAATAGTCGCCAGAAGGCGTCCAAATCCTCCGCGCCGGGGAACCGGCACGCCATACCCACAACTGCTATCGGCTCTCTGGAAGAATCGCGATACCTCGCTGGTCCCATGACGCTCTTCTCTCCGGTGTGGACGTTACACCAGCAAAATCTTCCTTCGTGAGTGTGTACCGCCGAGGCTGGCCCAGCAGTCAGCGCGTGTATCTTCTCCGATTTCTTGGGCAGAGGAACTGTATCATGCGCGATCCGCGTGCCGGGAACAGGACGTTTTCGGCGGGGAGCCGCGGGCGGGGCAGACCTCACCCTCTGATGGGCCAAAGCCGCACCACACCTGGCACTATCCGTGCGGCTTTGGCCCATCCCCCAGCCCCCTCTCCACATGGTGGAGAGGGGGTATAGCGCTCGGACCGGGGCCTATGAATGGCCCTGGACTGCGGCTTTCGCGGCAATGACAAGCGTCTGGGCACGATTCATCGCGCCCAGACACCCCTACCGCTTGATGACTCCCTTGCGCTCCATGGCTCGGATATCGGCCTCCGGCACGCCGAGGATGTCTCGGAGCACATGGAGGGTGTCTTGGCCTAGTTCGGGCGCGAAGCGCCGCACGCCCAACGCCACTTTTGAGAACCGCCACGGGGCGGCAAGATGGACACGCCCTTCGGTGTCCCGCTGGAAGAAGCCCCTGGCCCGGAAATGCTCGTTCTCGGCGACCTGCTTGTTGGTGAGCACGGCCCCCGCAGGCACCCCCGCGTCCTGAAGCAGCCACATGCCCGACGTGGCGCTGCGCTTCCGCGTCCAGGACTCGATGATCCTGTCAAGCTCACCCTCGTTGCGCTTCCGCTGCGCTGGTGTTGCGAACCGTCTGTCGGCCGCCAAGTCTGGCCGCCCCACGACCGCGCAGAGCGCCCGGAACTGCCGGTCCGTCTCGACGTCTATGGCGACCCACTCGTCGTCCTTGCACGGGTAGCATCCCGTCGGGGCGCGGTCGGGGCGTTTACCGCCGCCCGCCTCGGCGGTCCGGCCATTCAGCACGTAGTCCAGGACCGGCTCGGGAAGGGTAAAGATGTTGGCCTCGCGCTGCGACAGGTCTATCAACTGCCCCTCCCCGGTCGCGGCGCGGTGGTGGAGGGCGGCGAGGACGGCGACGGCTCCGAGCAGGCCGCCGTTAGGGTCTCCGTACTTCACCCCCGTTGGGCTCGGCACCGCGCCCGGGTAGCTGCTGATGCCAAGCAGGCCCGACATCGCCTCCTGCGTGGCGCCCATGCCCACGAACCCGGACTCCGGCCCGGTCCTGCCGAACGCGGGCAGTGCGATATAGACGATGCTCGGCGTGATCGCCCGGCAGTCCGCGTAGTCCACACCCAGTCGCTTGGTGACGCCCACGCTGAAGTTCTCCGCCACCACGTCCGACATGGCGATGAGCTTGCGGATGTGCCGTCGGCCCTCGTCGGTGCGGAGATCAATCGCGATCGCCAGCTTGTTCCGGCTATAGGCGTGGTAGCGTCCGACACCCTGGCCGCGTCCGCCGTCGCCGCGGCGCGGCGACTCGATCTTGATGACCTCCGCCCCCAAGTCGGCAAGGATGCGAGTGCAGTACGGTCCCGCCCAGATGTGGGTGAAGTCCACTACCCGCAGCCCCTCCAACGGTAGGCAGCCGGCCTCGTGGCCGTCACTGCGGCCCATCCGCTCGCGGCGAGAGGGCAGGGAGGTACCGCCGTGCTCTCCCAGCAGTGGCGCGCGGCGCGAGACGAACGGCATCCGCGACATCCTGAACGGCGCGCCCGGCACCGTCACTCTGCCCGCGACGGGGTGCCGCACCTGGACGAAGAAGCGCCGGTGCCGCAACTGCGGCGAATCCAGCATGTCCCGCGCCGTCGCAACATAACCGTAGGCGTGACCGTACCGCTGGGCCAGCCGGTACACCTCCTCCTTGGTGTGCGCGGCTACCCAACGGCCGAATAGCCGGGTCAGCTCCTCGGCATGCTCGCCGCGGCCCGCCTCGGTCGTGAAGCCGGGCGACGCGAGGTCCGGCAGTTCCTCCGACATCTCGCGGATGGCACCCGTCCAGTCGGCGGACGACCGCCCGTAGGCCAGGACGTACCCGTCCCGCGCTTTCCAGATGCCACTAGGCTCCCAGTGCGTCCCGTCCTCCCCCCGCCGTGCCGCCGTCCCCAGGCTCCACGGATCCGCGTCGCCCCGTTGCGACACTCGCTCGTCGTAGAGCCAGCCGTTCATGGTGGCGCCGAGAATTGACGTCAGGCTCTCCAGGTGCGAGACGTCAACGTGCTGGCCGCCGAGCCGGTCGCGGGCGAGGAGCGCCGCGACCGCCCCGATGAAGCCGTGGCAGCCGGCGTGGTAGTCGGCCAGGTCGCCGCCCTTCTTGAGCGGCGGGAGCTGCCGGCTGCCGGCCAACCCAAGCTCACCGCTCAACGCGTGGACGACGAGATTGGTGGCCGCGAAGTCCCGGTACGGGCCGGAGCGCCCGAACGGGGTGAGCGATACCACGACGAGGCCGGGGTTCGCCCGCGACAGCTCGTCGTCTGGCTGTCGGCCTGTTTGGCCGCCCGCCTCGACGGGCAGGTCGGACCGGGCAGACAGGTACCCCAGCCCGGCCGTTTCGAGGCCCGGCGGGCCGTCAATTAGCACGTCGGCCCGGTCGATCAGCTCCCGCAGCCGGCGCCGGTGCGATGGGTTGTCGGCGTCGAGTACGACGCTCTGCTTGCCGGCGTTCAGATAGAGGAAGAGGCCGCTCGCCTCGGGGTTGGGGATGTCGTCGCGGAAGGGGCCCAGCGTTCGGGACACGTCACCGGCGGGCGGCTCGACCTTGATCACCTCGGCGCCGAACCCCGCCATCAGCTTTCCGCAGACCGGGCCCGCGATCCCCTCCGCGTGCTCCACGACAACCAACCCTTCGAGGGCGCCGGCGGTGTCGTCCGTGGGCACCGGCGGGGAAAGGGGCGGGGATCTGTCGCTCTCGGCAGTTGACATCGTCTTGGCAGTCAGCCTAGCATCTGACCTACACCAGTGTCCTGATGCGGGGATACACTCGAATCATTGTGAGCGGCTCTGGCACGCTCGGACTAAGGCGGGATAACCGGCACCCAGACATCGGCCGCGGGAGGACGCCATGGCCCGGACCGAAACGAGGACGTGGGACTACGCAGCGGTCGAGGTCGGTCAGCGGGCGCAGCCCCTTGCCAACGAGGTGACTCCGGACTCCATCGTCCGCCACGCCGCCACCTCGCGCAGCATGAACCCGGACTACTATTCGGACGCGACCCCGTTCGCCATGCCGACCCAGATCTTCTCCCTCGCCCCCAAGAACCGGGCGGGCGTCGCCGAGAACAACGGGATGCGGATCATCACCGCCCACGCGACCCCGTTCGCCAAGTGCGAGGGACGCTGGTTCGCCCCCATCCGGCTGGGAGACACCGTCACCAGCGTCGCCACCGTGCTGGAGAAGTACGAGCGGCGCGGCAACAAGTTCGTCACGCTCAGGCTCAAGCCCCACAACGGCCGGGGCGAGAAGCTGGCCGAGATTGACCACACCTCCATCTTCGAGTTCCGCAAGCGCGACCGGCCTCGGCCAAGCTCCGGCGCCGCGGCGCGACGGCCCGGACCGGACCTCGAGCCGTCGCCGCTCCAGGAGACGCGCCCGGACGAGGCGGTGGAGACCGTCACCTTCGAGACCATCGCGGTCGGCGGTGCGGTCCACCCCTTCACCATTCACTCGCCCCCCCAGACCGAGGTAGACGGAGCCGTGGTCCCGGACGACGAGATGCACAGCCAGTCGAGCGAGGCGAGCCACGGGCCTGGCCGCTTCCCCTGGGGGACCATGCACGGAGTCGGCGGCATCACGATCATGGGCTACCTCGACGCGATGCTGGAGCGCTGGGCCCCCGACGGCACGCTCTACGGCGGCGGCCGCCTCCTCTTCAAGGCCATCAAGAACTTCCGACCCGGCGACACCAACACCTACCGCGGCACCATCACCGCCAAGCGAGAGCAGCACGGCAAGCGCCTCGTGGACATAGCGATCACCGGCGCAAATCAGCTCGGCCAACTGACCGGGGTCGCCGAGGCGACCCTCGTCTTCCTTTGATGGGCTGACCAGTGTAGCCCTTGACGCGAACCTGGCTGCTGCGATCCGCAGGGGGCAGACCAGATGTAGCCAGGCATCGTCACCACGGTGGCCCAGCGGCTCAACGGTCCTGCGGGGGGAAGCGCAGGATCAAACGAACCTTGGGGCTATTGGGGGTCCGGGAGGTGTCAAAACGCTGGCGAGTCCTCCGACTAAAGCACATGATAAAACAGAAGCAGTAGGCCTAACGGTCTTGTAGGCAGTACCACGTTTGGGTCCGTCATAGCACTTGAGCCGCAAATCCATCAGCGACACTGCTCTGCCGTGGTCCTCGGCAGGTCGTGTTCATGCACCCTGCCGCACCCCTTTCACCTAGCACCTCTGAGAGGGTGTTTCCAGGAGCTTCAGGGTTGTACTATGCTTGGGGTCACCGAACAAATCCCGGTGCGTTCCAGATCCCCTTTTCTCACACGGGTTCTTAGACACCACGGCCGTAATATAGTTGCGCCGGATTGCGGTAATTGTCCGGCCGGAAATGATCCGGCAGCGCGGCCGGTAGCTCCTGGCCGAGGAAGTTCTCAAGTCGGTGGCGATACGCCCGCACGACGTCGGGATGATGTGCGGCCACGCTGCGACTTTCGTTGGGATCGGCAACAAGGTCGTACAGCCTAGTATCGGCCTCCGGGTGCTCGAAGTTGACGATATAGTTCCACCGTCTACTCCGCACGCTGGCATAGCTCCCCCAGCCGGTGATGGCAACGTCCCGGTTGGCACGCGCCGCGGCGAGCGTCGCCATCGGCACCTGCTCGCCCGCAGCCGCCCGCACCAGCGGCCACACACTGCGCCCTACCAGAGTGGTCGCCGCGTCCGTGTATTCCGGCGCGGATATATCGAGCAAGTCGAGAATCGTCGGGAAGAGATCGTGGCCCTGGACGAGCGCCGCTACCTCGTGCCCGGCGCCGACACCGCTCGGATGGCGTATGAGCCAGTTGAGCTGCGTGTTGTAGGGATGGAGCGCCGCCGCGTTCTTGCCGAACCGCCCGTGGTCGAGGAGCTCGGTCCCGTGGTCCGAGGTAAACAGAATAACCGTGTCTTGAAGACGACCAAGGTCGGCAATGGTATTGAGTAGCCGCCCTATCCATTCATCCAGGTAGGTGATCTCGCCGTAGTAGAGTGCTTTGATCCGCTCTTTCTCGTGATCGGAGGCTACTTGCGGCGCCGCATGGGGCATGATGAACTCCGTGCCCGCGAAGTCCGGACAGTAGCGGTCGGCGTAGGCGCGCGGTGGGTCCCACGGCTCGTGCGGATCGAAGGCCTCCAGCCATAGCAGGAACGGTCCATCGTCGTGATTGGCCCGCAGCCACTCGATTCCCCGGCGAAAGACGGTTCCGGAAGTCAGGGGGTCCACTTGGGCAAACGCCCGCTTGTTCAACAGGTACTGAACGAGCGTGACGTGTGCCCGCAGATCAAGTGGTCCCTGCACGTAGCGACCAAGCTCGTCGCGGATGAGATCGAGACGGCCACTCTGCCAGTTATCGTTCTCCTGACCGCGAATGAACTCCCAATTGAGCCAGCCGCGCGTGAAGTTCATCGTGGCCTTGAAGAGGTGGAAAACGTCGGCAATCAACGCCGTCTTGTAACCACGCGCCAGCAGCAGCTCTGCCAGCGTGGTCTGTTCCGGGGGAATCCGGTGCCACCCCCGGTTGCCGGTGTAGAGGCCGTGTGTGTCGAAGGGGTAGCGCCAGGGGAAGGAGCGCACCCCGGTCATGAGCGCGCGCCGCACCGGCACCGTCGGCTCGCCCTCACCAAAGGCGGCACTGAAGCTCACACTATCGCGCCGCAGCGCGTCGAGGTTGGGTATGTGTACGCGGGTGCTGCCGAGATGGTGGACTACGTCGTAGCGCAGTGTGTCGAGCACCATCACGACTACGTTCATGGACTGGCCCTCCCCTGCACCGATGCTGCACTGGTTTAGTCCTAGGCGAGTGGTGCAGCGCTGGCGTTGCGCCTCTGTCGGCGGTACGTTGGGGTCGCGGCCGGGACGGGACCTACGACCACACGAAGGTCGCGGCGCCGGTCGCGGCCGTCTCTAGGAGCCGCAGCGCTTCCGGGGCTTGCTCGACCGACTGGAAGCGGTGCGTAATCAAGCGATCTACCGGAATCCGTTTGCGCTGGATCAGCTCCATCAGCGGCGCAAACGCGGTGATGGGCGCCACGTTCGAGGCATGGATGGTCAGTTGCTTGTTGATGAGCTGGATCAGGTTCACGCTTGGCGCGTGGCTGCCCATACCGACGATACAGCCGCGCCCCCCGCGTCGCAGAGCACCGATCAACTGCTGCTGCGCCGCCACCGCTCCCGAGGCCTCGACCCCGGCATCGGCACCATCGCCGTCCGTCAGCGCCAGCACGCGGTCCAGCACGTCTTCTTCCGCCGCATTGATCGTGGCGCTGGCCCCGAACTCCTTCGCCAGCGCCAGCCGCGGCGCGGACAGGTCCACGGCCAGGACATCTGCGCCCATCGCGCGGGCGAGGAGCACCGTCGCCAGCCCGACCGGGCCTACTCCGAAGACGATCAGCCGTTCGGGACCGTGCGGCGCCAGGCGCGTGAGTCCCTGGTACGCGGTGCAGAGCGTGCAGGCCAGCAGGGACCCGACTTCCAGACTCAGCGCCGGCGGCAGCGGCAAACAGTTGCGATCGTTGGTGAGCAGCAGGTCGGTGAAGGCACCGTCGGTGGAGGCGCCGTGGCACTGCATCTGCGCGCACCACATCACGTAGCCGGCATGACATTGGCGGCAGGTGCCGCAGCCGAGGTACTGGTAGACGCTCACACGGTCGCCGACAGCGACGTTCGACACGTTGGGGCCAACCGCTGTGATCACCCCGGCCGGCGCGTGGCCGCGGATGATCGGGTACGCCGGCAGAGCCGCGGCCGGGAGGTGGTAGGTGTGTACGTCCGTGCCACACAACGCCGCGGCCCGCATGGCGACCAGTACCTGCCCCGGTCCGGGCGCCGGTGGCTCCGGCGCTTCCCGCACGTCTACCTGTCCGTTGCCAGGGAAATACACGGCGCGCATCACCTATGCTCCCCTGTCCGAGCGTGTCGCCTCGATCATCAGGCCTGGCCCACGAGGCACAACTGCCGGAGAACTGCCCCGTCCGCAGGCACGTCCAGCGTTAATCCCGGGCCCGTCAGCGCCTCCGCAACCAGACGTGTCCCCGGCACCCCGGATACTGGATCGTGCAGTTCAAATATCGCCCCCGGCCGCAGGCCGCGCAGCCGCAGCGGCGGCAGTGGCGGCCCATCGGGCATACGATACGCCAGTACCGCGGCCGCGCTGCCGTCACGGGCAACGAACGCCACCGCTTCACCGTCCTCCGGCCGTTGCGGTGCCGGCGTGAGCGGATAGCAGTCCTGGGTTAGCAGCCAGCGTACCTGCTTGTAGATTTCGACCAGCGCGGCAACCCGCCGGGTCAGGCGCGGCGACCAAGAGGCAATATCGCCGTCGAAGCTCAAGGCACCGGCCATGCGGCTCAACACGTCGCGGTCGCCGACGCTGCCGTCCCCCTCGTGCCGGTTCACGGGCACGGCGCTGTTAGCCAGGTGGCTGGGCAGGAGGCGGCCAAACCCGATCTGCATGGCACGGCAGATATGCCGGTCAACGGTGTGATCGGAAAACCAGGCCGCTTGGGCGCGCCGCAGCATCCCCAAGTCCACCCGGCGTCCCCCGCCGGCGCAGGTCTCGATCACCAAGTCCGGGTACCGGGCCACCAGCGTATCCAGTACCCGGTACAGCCCCTCTAGGTGGCGGAAGGCGATCTTGCCCGTCGGATCGGCCACGGTCCAGTACGGCGTCGGGCCGAAATTGTAGTCCCACCGAATCCACTTCAGGTTCAGTCGCTCTACCCAGTCGCCGATGACGGCAATAACCCGCTCCTGCGCCGCCGGCACACCGAGGTTGAGGTGCTTGAAGTCGGGGCCAGGCCCCCCTACCGGCGTCCCACCCGGCGACGAAACGGGAGTCCTCCCCGGCTCAATCACCGCCCCGGTCACGTGCTGCCGGTGGATGAAGTCCTCGTCCACGCTGAGGTACCAGTCCGGGTGCTCGTTGGCCCACCGGCTGGTGACGTGCGCGCGCTCAATGTCGAACCAGAGACCGAGCGCCAACCCCTTTGCAGCCACGTAGGCGGCCAGCGATTCCAGCCCCTGCGGGAACTTCCGCGTATCCACGTGCTCCCAGTTCCCTACGCCTAGGCGGAACGGACCGCGTCCATCCGGAGGGCCACAGCCGTCGTACCACCCGGCATCCACCACAAAGTATTCGAGGCCCAGGTCGGCCGCCCGATCCACCTGACGCCGGAGAAAGGCCTCATCGAAGTCGGTCGCCACGCCAAAGAAGGAGTCATACGAGAGTGTCGGCAGCGCCGGCTTCCCGCCGAGGCCAGGACACACGACATCGTAGAGGTAGCGTCGACAGGCGTTTCCCCCGGCGGTCATGTCGCCGGTATAGCCGATCAGGTGTACCGCTGGCAGTGCGAGTGCCTCCCCCGGCGCCAGCACCAGCTCGTCTCCCGGCACGCCGGCCCAGAGCATTGCTCCGGTGGGATGCGCGCGCACCTCCTGGTACCACGGCCCGGACCATTCCAGCGCGCTAATCACCCCGCCGCCCTCGGCGTGGAGCTGCAAGAACGGGAGGTCGCGGTTTGACGAGCGCCCGTCGGGAGCGGACTCGATGATGAACGGGTCACTGATCGAGGACCGTAGCACTACCTCGCGCTCGCGGTAGGCCGACGGCGGGTACGACCCGTGCGTGACGCCACCGCCCAACGTCCGCAACCGCAGGGAGGTCAGTTCCAAGCCGGACCACAGCAGCACCAGCGGTTGGATGGCGCTCAACGGCAGTGAGGCCGTCGTGTCCTGCTGGGACAACGTCACCTGGACGGTAGCCGTCCGGTGGGTAGGCATCCGCACGATGCGCTGGGTGGCATGCAGGCCGGACTCGTGCCGCCAGCGCAGGACGACCGCTTCATCCCCGATCTCCGGCGCACCGTCCGGCTCCCAGGTCAGCGCCGCACCGTCCGTGTGGACGAGCCAGCCGGGCCCCTCTGCGAGCGCGGCGAGCAGTACGTCGGGCAGCAGCCCGCTCAGGTAGCTGCGGAGTGACGTATCCTGTTCCGGCTGCATCGTCGCTTGCCCCTGCTGGGCGCTAGATTCCCAGCGCGTCCTGGAGATAGCGCCGGCTGACCGCTGCCGCCTCCGCCGGCGGCAGTGTCGTGCGGTCCTGCTCGTAGACGACCCACGGCAGGTTGAGCGGGCGCAATGTCTCCCATATGCCGGGGAAGTCCACCTCCCCGGCGCCCAACTCTGCAAACTCGGCCTCCGTCATGAGGGTTACGTATCGCTCCGGGCCGAGGTCCAACCCACCCGCCAGGATGCCCGGGCGCCGCGGCTCCGGACCGACGTACCGCAGATCCTTGAGATGCACGTAGCCGATCCGGTCGCGGTATCGCCGGAGAAACTGCACCGGGTCGCGGCCGGCATGTTGTACCCAGAATACGTCAATACAGGCCTTGACCACTTCCGGGTCGGTGAGCGCATACAGCCGCTCCAGCCCGGTCACGCCGTCGTACTCCTGGAATTCCCAGGAGTGGTTGTGGTAGCAGAAGGTAATCCCGGCGGCGCGACAGCGTGCTCCCAGGCGGTTGAAGAGGTCCGCAGCCCCCTCGTAGGCCCGCAGTCCCTCGGCCTCATGGTCGCCAGCGCCCGATACCATGATGAACTTGCTGCCTACCCCTTGCGCGTAGTCAATCATCCGGTCTCCGCCATCCACGCATTGGTGGTAGCCAAGGGATAGACTCCATTGCACCAGCCCAAACTCGGCGAGCGCGGTCCGCACGGCCGCCGCGTTGCCCACCTGGAGGGCGTGCGCCTCAATACCGTCGAACCCAGCCGCCCGCACGTCAGCCAGCACGCCGCGCAGGTCTTCCTCCCCGCGCTGGCCGAACACGATCAGTTGGCAGCCAACCTGCGGTTGCGCCTGTGGCGTATCAGGCGGCGTGGCCCTCCCGCGTGCCCCCGCCATCGCGCACCTCCCTCCGGCCAACCAAACCACCAGGGTTGCCCCTGCATCAGCCACCCGCCATACCATCAGCTTGCATCAGGGCAAGCCCAGCGCCTCCACTGCCTGGTGCAAATCAGGTGCCAGCGGTCCCGCCTGGACAGCCGCCACGCTTTCTTCGATCTCGGCCGGTGTCGCCGCCCCGACCAGGATGGTGGCAATGCTCCGGTCGGCCACCAGATACCGGAGCGTCAGCGTAGTCAACGACAGTCCGCTTTCCTGCTGCAGGGCAGCAAGCCGCCCGACACGACTCTGCATCTCCGGCGTCATCCAGTCCGGCCAGCGCGGCGGAGTCCGGAGCCACTCCGGACGGATGACCACGAGCCGGCCCTGTCGAAAGACTCCGCCCAGCAGCACCGCGACGTCACGCTCCCCGGCAGCGGGCAAGAGCTGGCGACGGATGCCGCGGTCAATCGCACCGTAGTTGAAGGCGCTCAGGCAGGTGTCCAGGTCTGTTGCGCGCAGGATATGCGCCAGGTGGTCAGGGTTATTGCCGGTGATGCCGATGTAGCGGCAGCGGCCGGCGGCTTGTACTTCCCGGAGCACCCGCACCACCGGCGCGTTCGCCATGTCGTACTCGGTGTCCAGGTCCACGAGTGGGTTGTCGCTCGGCTCATCGGACCACCAATGGTGCTGGTCGGCTTCATGCACCATCAGCACGTCCACGCTATCGCGGCGCAAGAGCCGCAGGTTTTCCTCGAACTGGGTGTGCAGGGCATCGGGCGAACGAAAGCGACTTGGCTGCGCCAGATGGCCCAGCTTAGTCGCCAGCAGATATGCCTCTTGGCGCCCCTCCAGAGCAACACCGAGAATGGCCTGCGCAAGCCCACGACTGTAGAGCGGGGCCGTGTCCACGTAGTTGATCCCCAGCTCCAACGCGCGATGGACCGTGGCCACGCCGTGGGCAAAGGACACGCGCGGCAGACCCACGCCGCCCAAGCTGATGGTGGTTACCTGCTCGCCGGTCCGCCCAAACGGCCGCTGCTCTAGCCTGCTCATCGCCAAGTCTGCCTCGTGCTAATCCAGGGTCGGTGCTCTGGAGAAACGGGAGCGGGATGGGAGCGGAGTGCCACGCATCGCCATGCGGAAGCGCTCCATCACAACAGAATCAGAGGGTGTGCTCCCCGGAGCGTGAGCCGGGGAGAGCAGCACCCTCTGCGTACTGTTCCTGGCGGTGCCTATAGCCGGGGCCGGGGTCGGTTCAGGATATTGCCGGCTATGCGAGTCAACTGCTGAACCCCTTGGTCCACCGTAAGCTCGCCCTTCCAGATCGAATGGGCGCCCGCGGTGAGCTGACTATGGAACTGCGACACCCACAGGTTGGCAGGATACTCCAGCGGGTGAGCCGAGAGCAACGTCTGGTGCCACGAGCGGTGCGCCTCTGTCGCCGTCAGCTTCGCGTCGGTCCACACATCGGGCCGCGAGCTAGGAATCAGTCGGTGATCGTTGAGCATCAAGCCGCCTTCCTTCGAGGAGTGCAGCTTGTGCAGCTCCCAAGCGGCATCGGGGAACTCGCTCCGCCTGGCAATCGGGATCGCGTCGGTTTGTAGCATGCCCCCGTTCGTACCCCCGCGACCCTTCGGGAGCTGGGTCACGCCCCAGTTGAAGTCCCAGGCCGCGGAGCCCCACCAGCCCCAGTAGCCGTTCGACCACATGGCCAACGTGCTCTGCGGCAGATAGCCCGCGGAACTGCCGCCCCAGGACCATTCCGGCGGTCGGACGGTACGGTAGCGGTGGAACCAGTCGTAGACGCGCTGGATGGCGTCCCGTACAGCCCCTTCGTTGAACATGGACTGCGTCCGCTCTTTGTTGAGCGCGCTGCCCCCGGCGGCCCAAATGTCCTGCAGGAACCCGTTGTAGTACCCGGTCAAGGGCCGGTAGCCCCACTGCTGGTCCTTGGCCTCGCCTGACGCGCCGCGCTTCGTCAGCTGTTGGGCCGCCTCGAGCAGCTTGTCCTGGGTCCAGTTCTCGTTCGGGTAATCCAAGCCGGCCTGGTCGAACTTGTCTTTGTTGTAGTAGAGGCCGGTGATCGAAGGGTGAGACCACAGCGGCAGCGCCCAGAGGATGCCGTCCTCGCGCATCGTCTCGACGGCCGCCGGGTACCAATCCTCCATGTTGATCTTGTCCCGCTTGGCATAGTCGTCGAGCGGCAGCCAGACATCGTAGGCCACGAAGTCGTACAGGTTGCCAATGCTCGCCGTCCACATCAGATCGGGTTCCGTGCCGGCGGCGGTTTGGATCAGCATCTTCGACTCGTGGCCGCCGGCGGTAGGCTCGGTGTTCACCTCCACGTTCGGGTTGCGCTCCCGGAATACCTTGGTGATGGCCTCGAACCCCTTCTCCTCGGGTCCGGCACGGAACATGAACCGGATGCTGCCCTGCGCTTGGCCGGGTGCCGGTGCTGGCCCGGGCGCCTTGGCCGGCGCATGATCCGTCCGGAACTGCGGCGCCTGTACTTCGACGATCTTCTCGACAACGACCGGCCTATCAACGGTGACCACCTTCTCGACGACCACCGGCTTCTCGACGGTGACCACCTTCTCCTGCACGATGGTCTGTGTCTGACCTGCTGCCCCCGCCGCACCCTTGACGCCGGCGGCTCCAGTCGCGCCGCGCTCACCCTGGGCACCGGCCGGCCCGGCCGGCCCGGCCGGCCCCTGCACGTAGCGCACCTCGATTTCGCCACACGCCGCGAGCAGCGCGCCGCCGGCAAGTGCGCCGAACGTTAGCACTGAGGTCCGTCGGGTGAAATGTCGCTTCGCTCTCGATCCCATGTTTCCCTCCCCTTGCTTTTCGCTACCGCACGATGGGACTGTCCGGTCTAGCTGCGTGGTGAGTTCCCCACCACGCCTGAGCGCTCGGTTGTCGCATCTCAGTTGTCGGCTTCACCTCCTTCCACCTGCTGCTCTAACAGGTGGGCGATGTGCTGGCGCGTGTGGGCAATGTGGATTTCGACCGCCGTGGCGGCAGCCGTCGGATCACGCTGGCGGTAGGCCTTGAGAATGGCCCGATGCTCCTCATACGTGGCCCGCGGGCGTCGCCGAGTTGTAGTGTAGTACACCCGCGCAATCTGCACTCGAGCGCCCAGTGTCTCGTACATCTCCGTGAGGCGCTCGTTGCCGGCAGCCCGCACCAAGGCCGAGTGGAACTCCTGGTCCAGACGACTGGCAGCCGGGTAATCGTGGTAGGCATCACTCCGAAACGTCCGCACTGCCGCAGCCAACATTTCTTCCAGGTGTTTCAACTCCGCCCCGCTCAGGCGGGTCACGCCACGGCGGGTCGCGTGCAGTTCTAGCGCCAGCCGCAAGTCCAGAATGTCGTCAATCTCGCCCGGCTCCAATCGCGCAACGGTAGTCTCCCCCCGTCCCTGCATCTGCACCAAGCCTTCGGCCTGGAGCCGGCGCAGCGCGTCGCGCACCGGAGTGACACTGACGCCGAGGTGCTGTGCCACGCTGCGGATGGTCAGCGCCGTCCCCGGCGCTAGCTCGCTCTGCAGGATTTTCTCTTTCAGCGCGTCGTAGATCCGCTCGTCGAGCTGGCGCTGGTCCACCTCCAGGCCCACCAGCGGGTCCGCTGGCGGGGTAGCAAGCTGCACGACGGATGGAGACTCGGATGTTATCACCGCTAAGACCACCCTTGATGCACGGAGTCTGATGCATCACACTTTCGCCGCCCAGTATAGAGCGCGCTCCCGGCAGAGTCAAGTGACGGAGGCGCTCGCAGCGGGAGACGCTGTCTGCCCAGCGCCCCGGCGCCGAGCAGACCCAAGGCCAGCAGCGCGAGGGCCACGCCCAGCCCCAGCGCAATGACGAGCACTGCCGTCGTGGTGGCGGCGATGAGCACGGGAATGTGTCCCAGCCCGATGAGCGGCGCATCCGTTCCGCGCAGTTGGTCAGCAAGGCTCCGGCCAGCAGTGCCACCCCGCCACCGACAGTGCCGGCGAGGAGCGGCGGTACCGCCGGCCCTGCCAACTCGACGGTGCCGAGTCACCACCTCAGCACACAGGTCACCGATGCTCTAGCTGACAAACGAGACGCAACCAGGCACTGTCACAGCGCTGGCCAGCAGTACAACAGCCCCTTGGCCTGAGGCGTCGAAAAGTCCTTGTGGCTCTTAAGAGGTACGGGAGGTGCTACAACACTTCGGCATGCTTTCAAATTAATACGCAAAACGGCTATTGGTAGGCCTAACGGTACTGTACACAGTACCACCTTTGAGCTAAGGGTGGCTCTGTGGGCTGTGGGCACCAAAGGCCTCCCAGCCCATACCGCCCCTGACAGCGGGGGATGGGGGAGGAGGGGAAGCGATTAGGTTGATAACTGAACGGATTGACAAGCCATGGGGTGAGGGCAATCCGGTTTGACGATCTGCTGCCGCCGCCTTGCGGCACTGAAGTAGCCCAGGCTGCGGCAACCCGCCAGAGTGGGTCAGATCTTCAACCTGCACTCCATTCCACAACCTCGGCCCATTCCATTCTACCAGTCCTTGACAGATGCGCTCTGCCTGTGGCGTGCCGCGGTGGATCGTCCCAGGCTCCACTGATACCGCCGCCGCAACTCTAATGGGCGTCGTGAGACGGTGTTATAGCCATCTTGCCTCCCGTAACAGGCGGCGGTCGGCCTCGGAACGGCAGCCTGTCGGCGCATCGCGGCCTCTCGATTCCTGTAGTGTGATGTGTAGGGCCGGAGGGGCCGAGGGAGCGTCAAGCTGGGCCGAGGCGTAGTGAACTGCGAACTCTTGGTTGGGTGGTTCGCATTTAGGCAGGTAAGCCCTGAGGCACAGGACCACAAGGGTTTTCGGATTGCCGCAGTTGTCCGCAAGGTAGTAGACTGTAGCATGGAGGAATGCATTTGAAGGGGGGCCGTATGAGAGACTCAGACACCTCAACGTCCACGCAATCACCTAGGCCCACCGTGCCAACCCGCCCGTTGGACGAGATCGCCCACCTGGGCGACGAGATATACGAACGCGACATCCGTTCGCAGGTCGAGGCCTCCCACCACGGGGAGGTCGTCTCCATAGACGTGGACAGCGGCATCTGGACCATTGGCGACAACGTGATTGCCGCGACGGATAGGCTGAGGGCGCAATGCCCGGAAGCCATTGATGTCTGGTCTGTACGGGTCGGGCACCATGCGATGTACCACTTTGGGGGGCGTCCCCTTCGGAGAGCCGAGTGATAGAAGGCGTGGTGAACGCCTCCTATGAACCGATGGTCACCCTTGCCGTACAAGGCCCATCGGGGCAGACAAGGGAGATTGAGGCCGTGATAGACACAGGCTTCACCGGCTTCCTTACGTTGCCGCCCGGGCTGGTTTCGGAATTGGGGTTGCCCTTCCTGACCGGCAACCGGGCGACCCTGGCCGACGGCAGCGAAGTAACCTTTCCTTCCTACGGCATTGTCGTGGTCTGGGACGGCCAGCCGATATACACGGAGGCCGACGCTGCCGACACCACACCCCTCCTAGGTATGCGCCTACTGGACCGCCACGACCTGAGCATCCAGGTCCGGGATGGCGGCCGCGTCGTCATCCAGGCCGGAGAGTAGCAGAGCCCCGTCCCTTTCTTACGTTCCTCAACCTCTCCCCATAGACCCATGTGTGCCGGACCCTTGCGTTTCGGGGAAGCGCCGCCGTCGCCTGGATGCCTATGTATGTCACCTCGGAGAGCAGCAAATGAAGAACGAATTGGAGGCCCTGCTAGCGGAGCTGCTGCCTATGGAAAGATTAAACGTGCTCGACAGGGGAACGTGTCAGAAAACTAGACTGGACCTACTGTGGCCGAAGTCACTTCATCGGCTCCTCTGGCGGAAAGAAATAGCTATGTGCCTCCTTGCGGTGTAGCACGACGCTGGTGTGCTCTGGGGTTGTCACCCACATCCTGCCGCGAGGGGCTTCCCTACGCCAGACCGTCAAGAGTTGCAACTCGATGACCGTGATCGCTGGAACGAGCCAAGCCCTCGAGATAACCTGCTCCTGGCTGTAGCGCAGAAGCAACACCAGCCACCCAAGCCTGAGCCATCAGTTGACCTAGAGGTCCTGCTTCTTCAGCGGCAACGGATGAAGCAGAAAGCTCGCTGATGCCTGTTCCGGGAGGTCCGAACGGGGTTGACTCACAAGTTCTGAGCTTCTATTCAAGCAACAGCTTGAACTATACTCAATCGTCCAGGCCATGTATCCACTGCTTGACGGTGAGGGCCGGGCACCGAATGTCCCGGTTGTTATGCGAGAGGTTAGCTGACTAGCCAGCGGATGGAACAGGCATCGAAAACGGTCTGGGGCTTTCAACCTTTACCATTGTCAGGTTCTTCCCTGCGAAGAAATCCTGAAGAGCAGAGGTGTACTCATCGTTTGGCTTGCTAGCAACTACACTTCGTAGTTCCCGGCCTGCCCTTGTGAGTGCAACACCATTCAATTTCAACGGATTTCCTAGATGAGTGGGCTTTTCGGGATCATTGAATAGTACCCAATACTCTCTCTGATACTCGAAGGGAAGCCAGAGTATCTCCGGCTGCTCCAACGCTAATTGCAATCCGGCACTCATCTGGTAGTTGTGCCAGGAGTTGTAGTCGGGGACAATAAGTTCGTGTTCATGAAGCAGGTTGAGAGTCGAGTAGTCCAATCCATAGGGACGCAGTGAGTTCTCACCTGCCGTCCTCTCTAGCGATACTACCCTTGCGTCCCCACTGGATTTCTCAGCAATGGACAATGAGCAGAAGGTTTCGAATACTCCAGCAGTAGCCTTGTCGAGGTTGCGAAGAACATGCAGTGCATGGAGCGAGGTGCTCCCAGCCCGTTCTACTTCCCCAGCGAGAACCTTAGCCCAGAGCGTATGCATTTCCTCTGAGGAAATATCCTGCACATAGTTGAAGAAACGGGCCGTCCAATCATGATCCGGTTCTTCGTCAGAGACTACCTTATCGTCAAGCTCCTCGGCTGCGCGCTCGACCACAGCGCGAATATTCTCCAATCGTTTGGTCTCTTGATACTGTAGCCGCTCCGCGACCATCTCTGAAATTTCCATCTCGGTCGTTTTAGCCAACCTGTGTGCATCTGCTTTCGCCTGAGCCAGTTCACGAATTGTATCAGCCTCCGCGCGAGCCTCAATCCTCTTGACCTCTCCCCGCTTTCCTGCCATCCAAGGGCCGAACCATGACCCAGCAATAGCGCCCACACCACTCGCCGAATAGTCGAGCAACTTGCTCACTGCTGGAACGTCAAGCGTCACATTTACATCCACAATGATTCTCCTCCGGCCACCCCAAGGCCGCCGCACCGGCAGACCGTCTGTCAAGGCAAGCTGCCGCTCTGCACTCAGCCAGCGATCACCCTCAAGCCTGGACACCCCAGGTCTCACTGCCGCTGCAGGGGGCTCTTCATGACGCCCGTCGGTGTGTGACCTCGCTTCTGAACACAGCAGGAAGTGTGGTACACTCTCACGCCGCCCCGTGTCCTACGATGGTTGATGGCCAGCGATTCGCCCTGCCCAAGTGTCGGCGATTGTAGGGTGCCACAGGGTGGAACCTGTCTGGAGACGCTGCGCGAGAACGACTGTGTTTTGGGTTGGTGATGCCCTTAACCGATGTTGGTATCTCCTGGCTACTCTCGCTTTCAAGTACGATGTCTATGAGCACACCGTTCTTATGGAGTTATTAGGTTTACCGGTAGGGACGAGAAGCCTTGTCGGAAGGATAGGCAGTAGCTTCGGCTGGCGAGGGAGGCTGAGCTAGAGCTACCCTGAAGAGAACATGGAGTCAGCAACCCGGATAGTTCTCACCGTCAAGAGTAGGAGGATCGATGCACCAACAAGGCGGGACCATTAAAGAGGCACTGGACAGCATCGCATCGCATGGATATGTTCTGCCAGCAATCCAAAGGGGGTTTGTATGGCGGCCCGAGCAAGTATGCAACCTATTTGACAGCCTGATGCAGGGCTATCCGTTCGGGGAGTTCATGTTTTGGAGGGTTGAGGCTGAGAATTCCGGTCAATACCGTTGGTACGACTTCGTTCGAGAATACCATCAGCGGGATAACCCGCACTGTCCTGAACTAGGGATTGTTTACGACAAGCCGCTAACGGCTGTGCTCGATGGCCAACAGCGGCTGACGGCATTCAACATCGGCCTCCGGGGTTCGATGGCGATCAAGCTCCCATACAGGTGGTGGAACAGTTCGGACGCCTTCCCCAAGAGGGTACTGGCCCTTGATCTGTTGGCGCCTCCACACCCTGATGAAGAGGGCAGCCGCTACGTCTTCGAGTTCGTCAATGAGGACCGCATTGGATCGAAGGACACTCGTCTATGGTTCAGAGTCTCGGACATCATGAGCTTCTCCACGGAGAACCCCGCCCCGGACATGTTGGATTGGGTATCTGAGCAAGACCTCGATAAGGAGCGACAGCGAATGGCCTTTCGCACGCTGAATCGGCTCCATCAAGCGATCTGTGTCGAGCCCGTCGTTGCCTACTACGAGGAGAAGAGCCAGGACATCGAGCGAGTACTCAATATATTCATACGGTGCAACAGTGGCGGGACCCCCCTTTCCTACTCCAATCTTCTCTTGAGCATCGCAGTGTCCCAATGGGACACCCTTGACGCTAGGAGTGAAGTCCACGGGTTGGTGGATGACATGAACAATGTGCGAGCCGGGCTGCTGTTCAACGCGGACTTTGTCCTAAAGGCAGGGCTCATGCTCACTGACATAGCCAGCGTCGGGTTCAAGGTAGAGAACTTCACGCACGAGAATATGGCCATCTTGGAGAAGAATTGGCCGGGTATCCGTCAGGCGTTGATGGAAACCGTGGAGTTAGTGGACAGCTTCGGCTTCGACAGCAGGACCGTCCAGGCCACCAATTCACTCCTCCCCGTTGCCTATTACCTTTACAAGAAAGGGGCGCCGCGGGACTTTGAAACCAGCGACCGCTTCCTCAACGACCGCAAGGTCATTCGGGGATGGCTCACCCGCTCCATCCTCAAAGAATCCGGGATATGGGGCAGTGGATTGGACACTTTGCTGACGGCGTTGCGGGAGGTAATTCGCAATTCTGACTCGTCCGAATTCCCAGCCGGAGCACTTCGACGGGTGATGGCCCAGAGGGGCAAGACGCTGGACTTCGTCGAGGAGGAGATAGAAGATCTGGCGGACATGAGTCTAGGGGACCGGCGTATCTTCCCGTTGCTGACCATGCTATTTCCTCACTTGGAGTCCCGAGACGGATCTGACATTGACCACGTGTTCCCGAAGAGCCGGTTTACTCCCAACCGGCTGAAGACTGCATGCATTGCCGACGAACAGATCGAAGCTTTCCGGGATCGATGCGACCGCCTGGCGAATCTCCAGTTGCTGGACCGCTCGGTCAACTACGAGAAACGGACTACCCTACCTGCGGACTGGCTGGACGCACATTGCCCCGATTCCCAGGGCCGACAGAACTACTGTGACCGTCACTTGCTGGGCGATGTTCCGAGAGAGATCAAGGATTTCACGGACTACTACGACGCTCGCCGGCAGAGGCTCCGGAACCGGATTGCAGGCCTGGTGAATTCTGTGTAAACTGAGTATTCCTCGGAAGAAGGTGGGCCCACTAATACCGTTCCGGTCTGATGGCGGCGTGAAGGAACTGGTTGGAGTCTGAGACTTCATATCTGCTCTGGCCACGCCAGGCGATGGAGGGCAGCAGATAATCGGACGCCCATTGAGAATCGACTGGCAGGCGGATGATACGCCGGCAGCTTTGAGCGCTATCGAGAACTCAGCGCCAGGTAGCGGGATGCGGGATTCAAGCCCGTCGTTAATGACCAAGGCAACAGGAGATTGCAGTCTTGGACTACAGGAACGTCCTATCCTGTAACCGTAGACTTCCTGATTCCTCCCACCGACGAATCGGGTGATGGGGGGTGGCATCCTCCACATCGAATCTGACTTCGCCGCGATCATTACGCCAGGTCTTGAATTGGCCTTCCAAGACCGGTGCCGGAAAGAGTTGTCCGGCTCCACCCCTTCCGGGGCATCGGCTACCCGCAACGTTCCGGTCTGCGGCCCCGGCGCGTTTACGGTGCTCAAGACACTTGCCTTTGGGAACCGGGCGGAGAACAAAGACGCCTACGATCTCTTCTATGTATGGAGCGGGGTCGGAGTCACCGCTGTGGCAAGGAACTTGGCTGTACTCTCACCCAACGACAACACTGACCGGGCCTTGGCCATTATCGAGAGAGATTTCTCAGACCACGATGGGCTAGGCCCCGTAGGGACGGCACAGTTCATCGCCCAGGGGCCTGACGATGACATACAGGCGGACATCGCCGGCCAGGCGCGGGCTCTTCTCCGTTGCGTTGGGCGATCATGACGCCTGCACGGTAGCATGATGAGGACTGAGCATCGGGCTGGTAACCCGGGTTGTGGGTTCGTCAGGATTTACATACCTGAGTAACCAGCCGCGCGTTGGCTCGGCTAAAGAGTGCTGTTCGGTTCGTGCGGGGATCCACCCTGGGACTGCCTGGCCGAGAGAGGGAGCGATGAGAGAACTGAGTGAGCAGGAACATGGCCGGGTCGGGCAGTGGCACCTCGAGCAAGCCGTGCTCATGGTCCTGCGAAGGGCTGACGATTGGTACACCGCTCGGCAAGTCAGCACCGCCGCGGGCCTCTATTGGAGCGAGTACGAGAATTTTCGACTCGTGCATACGCTGCTCAACAAACTGTGTCATGAGGGCCGGGTAGAGTATCAAAGGAAAGACCGCTACCGGATCATGCCAGGCAGCCTTTAGTTCGCCAGAAAGGAGCTACCATGCAAAGGCAACCAACCTGCCCCCCGCCGACCAACCCGGTCCGGACTGGATTGCGCCCATCCCCGACACGTTCGACAACATCATCCGCGCCATCGTGACCGCGCCACCGGCGCAGGTAGAAGAACGGCTGCGAGCTGAGGAACGACAGCGTGGCGAGCAGCCCGGCTGGTTACTCCGGTGTGTAAACCCCGGCCGGCCGATTGATCAGTCCGACTGCCAGAGCGCAACGGTTGCCTGTACCCCGAGGGGCGCGGGTCACGCGACCAGGGGTGTGAATGACTCTGTCAGCTGCGGGATTGAGGTGGCGAATCCATGGCCGGACAGATCGACGGCATGAGCACTAGCCGGCTTCTATTGCCAGGGCGAGAGTTGACTTCCCACGTTATGCCCCTCTAGGCCATTGTAGACAATCACGACATTGGCGTGGGGCATGCACGGGTGCTTTCGTCGGAGGACACACATTGGCCCTCCCAAATACCTAGCGTAGCTCCAACGGTCCAAAGAGGCGGAGCACCCTCGGTCTGCCGGCCAGCCCCTTGTTCGACGAGGCGTTCCATGGCGACAGGGGGGCCGGCATTGCAGCCAATCCCCGCTCCCTCTCCTGGATGGAAGGGGGGGCATCGAGGCACCCGGTCGCTTTACACCTCCCACCACCAGGATGACGTGTATATTCTCCTATGGCCGATTTCTGAGGCTGTCGCTGGAACCCACATGTTCTGGCCGTTCGAGCCGAATTTGGAACCGCGATTGAGTTGGTCGTATACTTCGGATGTGATCTGTGTAGGTGGTCCAGACCGCGCAGATAGCTTGGCCGCATAGTTGGCCGCACGCCCAACCCACACTAGATCGTTCGCTCCCCGAATGCCAGTACGGGCTACAAAGAGTTCGCTCGTGTCGATACCCACTACCTGTTTTACCGAATAGCCACAGCCAGGATACTGGCTCTGTATGGCGGGATTGATGATTTTCAACACAGAAAAGTTGATTTTGAGAGCGGTGCGAGCAGCGACACTATTCTTGGATTTGCCGACGAACACTGCCATGATACGGTCCCCGTCGTATCCAGTGATTGTTCCACCTTCCGCACGGATTATCCTTGCCGCGCACACCAGGTACGATTTGTAGATTTCTGCGGCGAACGCTCGAGACCTCGTGTCAACAAGCTCGGTTGAGTCGTCGAGATCTGCGTAAAGGACTGTGCCATCCAATATGACCGCATCATTACTGAGCTTCAAGTCATCCGTATCTGGCACGGTACGGCCCGAACGGGTAGTCCACCTCTCTGCAAGGACTTTGCGTACTTCTGATCTGAGATCGTCCCGAAGTGCCATGTGTCCTCTCCATCAAGTACTTTCAACGTGGTCCAGCTGCTCGTATAGCTGTTCTCAGTTCATTACACGCCGATGCCACCGCTGATGAGAGGCCATCTGCTGCTCCCGACTCATAAACCAGGGGCACGATGCCTATGAGGTCGGTCGGGATTTTGAGATCGGCTCCACGCGGGTGAACCAAGAACGTGCGCGACCGGCCTAGCGCACCCATGAACAATCCCAGCTCGAAAATGATGTTGTCCCGAGGGGCATCGCTCGCCACACTGCGGCTGATTACCCGATCATCGCTGGCCAGGACAAGCGCAGCGAAGTCAACCTTGGGTAATTCTTGCTCCAGCGACTCGATTGGAAAGCTCGACGCTTTGAAGATACCGTCCGTCCAAACGTTGACGATGATCGGGTCGTGCGTTAGCGTTGACTGGATCGCGCGAGCGACGGGTAGAGACTCTGCGGAACAGCCCACAAACAAGATCGGCCGGGGATTCGGGGATGCGATGAACCGGTTGCGCTGTCGCAGGCGAGCAGCCAGTTCGCGGGCGATATTCCTCCACAACTTTGGATTGGATTGCGCTACGTCGGTGAAGGCGACAGATGATAGACGAGCTATCACCACCTCATTCACGGCGACTGCGGATGCGGACCGAGGTTGCCCAGGGTCCACAAGTGCCATCTCTCCGATGTGTTGCCCTGCCGTTCTAACCGCAACCTCGCGGTCAAGCACGTTGATGGAAACCTCCCCGGCCAAGATGAAGCAGATGTCATTGTCAGGCCCCGACTCTTCGATGATTGTGGAGCCTGGCTTGAAAGCCACGATCTCTGCGGATTTGCAGATAGTCTCAGCTAGATCGGCATCGTCGCCGATGACCGGTTGATTTCTAAGAGCGGCAACAACAAGCTGCGGACCGTCTGGCCCAGCGAAGCGCCTAAGCATACTCTATGTTCTCCAGAGTGTCCGGCGTTATGTGTCTATCGTCTAGGCTTGACTTGACGATAGACAACACCGTTCTTCAAGCTTTAGGTAGACCACAAGGGCCACCAACGACTGCTACTGTACAATTATGATAGCTTTGCATAGGCTCCGACAACACTAGGTATGCCCACAGAGCCTCTAACTCACGAGGCGGTGCGGTCCCTTTGGCACATCAAGGACTACCTCCGCACAAGACACGCGAGTGTCCCACCGTCTCCAACTGGTCATTTGTCCGTTGGGCTGTCATGGTTGTCACTCTCGGCCTTTCAGGTTCGTGTCCACACCTGAAGGAGTTTCCGGCGGCCAGCCCGCGGCCGTCTCTCGGACGGTATAGGGCGCACGAGCGATTCGTGTTTGTTGACGGCTCTGCTCGTGGAACACAGTAGCATACAGCCATTGGCTTGCCTTGTCTTGCAGGAGAGTGTACTCTCCCTGCACAACGCTGAGGGGCAACCACATGGTCAGCCAGAGCACCGAACCCATTCACATCCTTAGTTTCGGGGCTGGGGTCAATACCTTCGCGCTGATGGTGATGCTGGTCCGTGACGGGGCGCCATTGGACGGCGTTGTCTTCGCCGATACCGGAGGTGAAACGCCTGACACCTACGGATCAGTTGAAGTTGCGAGGACCTACCTTGCTGAACACCAGATACCCTTTACCGTAGTCCAAGGTCATCGCGGCAAGGCCGACCTATACGGGACTGCGCTACGTCGGCGGGTGATCCCATCGGTGAAGTGGCGGTGGTGTACTAGAGATTTCAAGGTGAACCCGATCCACCGGTACTACAGACAACTCGGAAGCCATGTGAACCAGTACGTCGGCATTGGATTCGATGAGATTCACCGGATGCGGGACAGCCGTGAACCGTATGTCACGAACCTGTATCCGCTGATAGACAATCGCCTTGGCCGCCAGGACTGCATCAACCTTATTTCTGAGGCTGGACTGCCAGTACCCGAAAAGAGCGGCTGCTACTTTTGCCCGTTCAACTCAACCGACCGGTGGCTACAGATACTCAAACGCCACCCAGACCTCTTCAATAGGGCTATCGCACTCGAAGAAAACTCCAAGCACTTCCCGAGCCAGCGGCTCACGGATCAGGTTTTTCGTGAGCGGGATAGCGTTACGCTGCGAGAGTATCGTAGCCAACTTGAAATGGGGATAGACACGGTGCAGGTCCCTGAAGGGATGGCTTGCGGCGGCGAGTGCATGACATAGTTAGCTGTGCTAGGTGGTACCGGCCTCCGCGGTGATGAAGCGTGTTATCGGTTTGGAAAGGCTATGTCCCCAGCGCCTTCAGTAGGGCTTCTCTAGCATCCGCGTAGTAGATGATGCTCAGTCTGGTGGCCATGTCGTCGGACAGTTCGTTTATCTGCCTCCTGGCCGAGATTGGGACCAGCAATTCGGTTGCACCTTTCTCAACGGCGAGCTCAGCAACACTCACCGCGTTATGCACTGGGTCCAACGCACCTCCGAGATTCAGTCCCCCAACAGTTGCTAGACCACCTCTAAGGCTCTTTCCAAGCAGTGCGCTGCATAGTGCCAACAAGGCTGGAAGGCCAAGGAAGGCCCCGCTTCTAGCGGCATCGAAAGCGCGGAGTTGGACCGTGAACTCGTGGGCGCGAGGATCCTTGTCGCCAACTAAGTCCTTAGCATGCGTGAAGAGATTTCCCTCCGCGTACCTGACGCTCTCCCGGAACGGCCCAGGTGGTGGAACATTGATGATTTTCACCCCTGAACCTGGTCCGACGTTTACTTCAATCCGGTAGAGGCCTGCATGGTCATCCAGCCCGCCAGGGCTCAGGGCCCATACTTGGCCGGAGGGAAGTGGATCGGCACCGACGGCATCCTCGCCTTGGATCTCTGGAGTGGACACGAACCTTTCGAGTCCATCCTCGCCTATGCTGTAACTGAAATGGGTATTCCTGAACTCCGCGCTGCCAACTCTCTTCTGCTGCTCCTTGACTCGTCGTCGGCACTCAAGGGCTAAGCGAACCGCCCACTCAATGTCTTCGTCGGAAACCACTGCTTCACGGTTGGGGTAGAGGAGCTTGAGTAAGCCATCCACCGTCCGATGCACTGCCGCCGTGTCGCGGCCGCTGAGGGCGCCGCCGAACCGCACCCGGCCGTGAATGGAGGACAGCCGGTCCTCCAAACGCAGCTGGGACCAACACTCAGAGAGGAAGTCATTCACTAGGCCGAAGTGGTCTGTGAAGCACGACCGGTCCAGCTTCGGGATATCCCAGCCAGGTAGATATGCATGGACGCGGTCCATAAAGGCCGTATCATGCCGCATCTCAGGTGGCAACGGTTCAAGCAGGTGCCCAATCCGCTGCTGGTGTTCAACATCGATTGCGAAGTTCCCCACGAAGACCAGACTGCCATTGGCCCGGATACTCTCCCGGCCCCGGCTAAACTCGCCGGACTCCATGTACCCCTTCATGATATTGACGCCATCCTTCTGGTCAAAGGACACGCCCGTGATTTCGTCGAAGCAGACGACATCGTACTGGGCGACGAGACCACGCTGCCCCGTCGCGTTGTTCACGAACATACGCGCCACCGTCGCCTTTCCACCGGAGATCAAGTGCGAGGAGGGGGAGATCTGTTGAAACAGGTGCGACTTGCCTGTGCCCCGAGGTCCGAGTTCGACCATGTTGTAGTTACGACCTACGAAAGGGACCATCCGAAGCAGTAGTATGTCTTGGGCGCGTTGGCTAAGTGCAGCCGGCTCAAACCCGACACTACGCAACAACAAGTGCTTCCATTGCTCTGTGGTGAACGACTGCCGTGCAGTGGCAAGGTCGTCAAGCACCTCGTGCTTGGAGAGTTGTATAGGGCGGAGGGTCTCAACCCCGAACGGTTTACCAGCCTTCTCCGTTGCCACCATTGCGTCGTAGGCAAGCTGTATCTCCGCGTAGAAACCTCCTGTCAGCATGCGCTCATGGTTCGACACCAACTCAGGCGAGATTCGGACGTCATTCAGGTGCAGGCTCGGCAGTGTGGCGAAGTAAGAGTCGGACTTGGCATCCAGTCGGGCGGTGATTAAGTCAATGAGCTTCACGGGTCCGGACTCTCGCGCCCTCGACTTGAAGAGTTCCTCTTCCCCAGCGCGGACAGTCCGATTCTGCATCTGGCCCTCGACGATGTCGAGCCCTTCTTGTATCTCCGCCTCGTCAGTGCTGGCGCAGTACCTGCCCAGTAGAAACTCTGCCACGTACTCTGGGACCGGGTATCGTCCTTTGAATGATCGAGCCAGATCTTTGCGGACCATGTACCCAGGGAAGCTCCGAGCCACTAGCTGATCGAGCTCATCCATAACGATTGTCACGACTTACGGACCTCCTATGATGGTGCTCTTACGGTCCAGAATTGCGCCATCGGATCCAACAACCACGATCAGAGCCGCCTCTCCCTCGCGGTCCTCGTCTTCAACCAGTAGGACTACTGTGTTTTCTCCACTTACTTCTTTCCCACCCGTCGCCAATGTGGTCGAAGGATCTCCTGCCTTGGTGCGGATGTCTACTCGAGCACCAGCCCTTGATCCCTGCACCGCTATGTTGCAGCGCAGTCGGCGCCACTTCACAGTGGTGATTGTCACAGGGGACTGCAATGCTCGCCTGGTTGCAGTGAGGATCGGCACTACGCATTCCTGCGGGCTCAGGCCGCCATGCTCGTACTCTTTGCCGGCTTCGTAGCAGTGTATTCCGGGGGCCATGGCGACCCGGACCGCGTGATTCCAATGCCAGGGGACAACCTGTTGGTCGGTCTGTGAGCCTTCTTTCAGGCGAGCGCAGCGCCCCTTTCGCAGTTCTGTCAGGTGTTCCGGTAGGTCTGCTTTGGGTAGACCGCCAGGCATAAGCAACCACCCGTGGTCAGTGACCACGACAACCTTCTGCCATCCATGATCCAGAAGACCGGCTATCCTCTCCGCAAGACCTCCAAGCTCAGTGCCGCCATGGCGGGCGATCCTCCACCCGTGCTCGTGGCCATACGCGTCGATGGCTCCATACTCCGACCAAGCGCACCCTGTGGGATCCCCAAGGTCCTCTGCGCCGAGTATCTGGACACCCCCCTCGGCTATTGCCCTCCGTAGGACCTGAGCGTTCACCTTCGATCCGGTCGCCTTCACCACCGTGTCAAAGCCCTCCCCGCCTCTCATTGAGGAAGCTGCGGGCGAGACCGCAGGTTTCGCCGTACTCGTAACCGTCGGCAAGGCTGTCAGGGCGGCCTTGATCTCGGTCTCAGTGCATTGCTGGCCCAGCAAGGACCCAAGACGCTGACCGAGATCGAATCGAAGCGCATCGACGAACAGAAGGCACGTCCCACACGAGACCTCCGGCAGAACCCCAGCCTTGTAATCGTCAGGCGCGGAGGCCGCAACTATGTCCTGAAACGCCTCGGCAACACCTTCGAGCCAAGGGCGGTAGATGGTCCGCACCGCCGACTGGACGGCCCTCACGTCATTCGGCTTCTCGACAGAGGCCAGTGAGTCGAGAACCGCGAGGTCTGCAACCCATCCGAACTTGGTGTAGCCATCCACGTTCTCCGGCAACGACGTTCCCCACCCCATGTTGTCGGTGGCCTTCGCCAGCGCCGCGAGATGTTTGATAGCCCTGGCCATGGGGGCGTGACCCAGAGAGAACCACACCCAATCCCTCCGACGAGCGTGATTGCGCTCCAGGTCGAGGACAGCCTGCCGGGCAGTCACGGGATCAAGGTTGGACAGCCGGTCCAAGGCATTACGCAGAGCGGCCTCCTCCGTCTCGTTATCCTGAGGCCACGATTCGGCATGGTGAAACAGAGGCAACGTCGTCTCTGGCTTCGCCTGGCGTAGCAGACCCGGAAGCGTACTGTACGTCGCTGGGGACTCCGCGAAGCGGCGCCATACCATGTCCCAATTGCCGTCTCGCTGACCCAGTTTCTCGGCAGCCGTGACAGGATCGTCCCTGTCCGGATGGAAGTCGTGACGGCTTTGGCACAGCGACGCGAACGCTGCCCACTCCTGCTCGGTGGACTGCTCTCGGTACGTCCTTGGGTCGTTCAGCCAGCGCAATACGTCCTTAACGTAGTCGGGGTGAAGCAGCCCGTCGAGGTAGAGGGAGCGGAGCGGCGCTTCACTGTGAAGCATCTCGATAGGCTCTTTGGCCAGCTTCACGAGCGCGCGCTTCAGGGCCTCCTTGGTACCTTGGTCTGCACCAACTTTGATCCCCAGTCCCCCATCTCGGCTTTGGAGGAAGGCGCTTATAGTCCAGTCCCGACCGTTCTTCTGGTTCCACATGACTCCCCTGTATTGCAGTTCGGCCAGCGGTTTCAACTCTTCAGGGCAGTCCTCCAATGCCCGGATGTGCTGTCGAGCATAGCCGGGCAGATAGAGCACGGGCACCCTGCCGGGCGGGAGGTCGGGGTGCTGTATCGTGCGGGCGATGACGCACCGGAGCCAGTAAGCTGGGCCAGTGCGGTCATTCGGGGAATACTCGCCTAGCACGAAGATCGGTAGCCGGTCCTGCAGCAGAGGCAGTAGGTTCTCCCATTGCCGACCCTCATCGAGCCAGAGCACCGCGGCCGGCGATTCCTGGTCCTGCTTGTTGTACGCCCTCGCCGCTTCCAAGGCATCGACCAACGCATCGAGAACGGTCTGTGCGCCGGAGACTGTGGTCATGCCGTCGCCGCCTCCCGCGCTGCCCGCTTTTCGGCCAACGTATGGTGAAGGTCATTGACGCGGTCGGAGCCATCAAGGTTGCGGCCGCGGTCCTTGTTCCATCTCACGTTCACCCGGCTGCGGAGGATGCCCGCCTTGACGAATGGCCTGATGTTGAGACGAACACCGTCGTTCAAGTCCGGGTTCCAGCCGATTGGCTGTTCATGCAGCGGCTTCCACCGGACATAGATGTCGTAAGGCTTCTCACCGTCGCGTATTGCTTCGAGCTTCTTCTGCAACTCGAGGGCCGCCACCAGCCTGGCGTCTGCGCCGGGTGTTGCAGAGTCCTGTGCGGCTCGCTGGGTGCGAACCCACTCACCCAAATATGTGTAGATGAGCTTGTTCAAATTGGCGAAGTCCAACTTGTGGTAGTTCACCAGGACGGAGAACCCGTCCCTCCGCCCGTCCCAGATGTGCCAGATGAAGGGGCGCTGGTGGAATAGACTGCAATGCTGCGCGAAGAAGCTGTCGCGAAGCCAGGCACCCATCCCCTTTTCAGCGAACCTGACGTGTCGTAGCAGTTCCGTCTGTCGCTCGGCCGACCATTTTTCACCATAGGCAGCCGCTAACACACGACGCAATCGCTCAGATGCAGGCTCGTGGCCTGAGACGGATGAAAGGGGCAAGATACCGTCCTCGATACCCAGTGGCGAGAGATGGTCCAGGTCCCCCTGGGGCCAGTGATAACCTAGGAGCCTGCCTACCGCTGCCTGAAGGGGCTCAGTACTGTCCAGTGGGTCACCTTGGAACAACCACTGGGTCACGTCTCCTGAATAAGGCTCAGGTAAAGGCCCAGACTCTTCAGCCGCCTTTCGCCAGTAATCCAGATCAAAAGGGACTTTCGCCAGCGTGGCGTTGGTGACATTTACCTTCGAGTCGATGACGCGGACTCTTGAGTTGAATTCTGACGAGGAGCAGTATGCCCAGATGGCTGGCAAATGGATGGGGTTCTTGGGCACTAGGATCGCGCAGTTCATATCGAACATTTCGCCGGTGTATAGCGTGCAAGGGAGATGCCGCATCTGTCTGACCGCAACTCCAGACTTGTGGAACGCCGCCGTTCCCTGGACGCGCGCTTGAGAGCTTGATGCGAGAACTCCACGGCCTCGTTGCCAATACACGATGTTCTCGCGCCCTCCGTAAGGGGTCGTGGCATCGACTGAGGTCTGGAGGGGCTCCCAATCAGCGTCAAGACGAGGTAGTTCCCAGAAGCGCAGCACGAACCTTGGGTTATCTCCGGTCGTTGTGCCTTGTAGGCTATCCGCGAAGTGGGCCAGCAGACTGCTCGTGTCAATCGCAGCTAACGATACACGGGCATCAGGATTTGACAACTGACTACGCTGCAGCGTAGTTAGCGAATTACCATGACATAGTAGGTTCGCTTTGTCCGATGCAATTCGGGCTCCCGATACGTCCCAACCCTCCAGCCTATGTCCCACTGGCGGTGGGCGATTTTCGAGAAGTAGCAAAGCGACGAATGCCCCAGCAGCCGCATTGCTCTCAAACGCCCGCTCTCCAAGCCGCGCCACTAGACACCAAGTCTGCTCTCGTAACACCTGCTCCCGGAGCTTGCGATATGAGCCGAGGAACAGCCAGTTCTGCGGTGTGACTACTCCATATGCCCCTCCTGGCAGGCAGAAGGAGCGGCATCGTCCCAAGAAGGCAGTCGCTAAGTCCGCTTTCGCTTCTTCGTGATGGAGCTCAATAAAGTCCTTGAGTTCGTCACCTTGCTTGCCACGTGCGAGGTACGGCACGTTGGTGGCAACCAGCGTGTATTCGCGCCCCAGCAGTGCGGCGGCACGTGCGACCCCGAGGGCAGTGCTGCCGAAGACCGCGGCCACTGGGTCGTCAGCCCTCTCTCTCGCCAAGAGACTCTCCAGTAAGGGTGCAACTCTGGCGTAGTCGGGGGAGAACAGGCGCTCACGGGCGGGCACATCCGCTGGATCGATCAAGCTGCCAAGTCCCGGCGCGTTCAAGAATAGCCCGTGCAGCCTTTCCAGCGTCTGCTGCATGTCGGGATCGTCGCCAGCCAGCCTGGTCCATGCTTCAAGCTGGCCGCTGACAGGAATGCCCGAACACGCAACATTCGGCAGGGGAAGGCTACGGTAGCCGCCAACCTTCCAAGCTGCGAGTGCCAGGGAGAAGGCGGCGATCTGCACGCAGCGCGGGTCTATTTCAAGGCCGAAGAGGTTGTCGCGGATGACGGCGTCTGCTGAATCAGCCTCGCTCAGACCTTCTTCCTCCATCCGCATCTGACGGAGCATGTCGAATGCGACGACGAGGAAGTGGCCCGAACCGCAGCAGGGGTCTATCACGGTAACGTCAGCGGCCCGTTCTGGCCAGCCAGGGAACGTACCAGCTGCTGGTATACCGTCGTCTCGGAACCGCAAGTACTTGAAGTCCCTTATCATCTCACTATCTGGGTGACGGACGGCCCACCAAGCACCGAGCGAGTTTTCTAGTAAGAACCGGACCATGTAATCTTCTGTGAAGAGTTGTGAGTAGGCTGCGAGGTCGAGCTTCTCGATCTTCTTCCCGCTGCTGCTGACCTCCCTCTTCTTCTTTGATTGCCAGAACTGATATGCCCAGCCGAGTCCATCATCCGACGTGAAGACAGACTTGGGGAGCACTTCCAAAATGGCCTCAAGTGACGCTCGGCCTTCGGGAGCAAACGATACGTCGCCAGCCGGATCGTCGGGAGAAGAGATGCCCGGCAGCATGACGCCGGCGTACCGAGCGGCTGTCATCCACCGGTCCTGGTCACCCTCTACGGTAGCCAACTCCTCGCACTCTTCCAGGGTCACCGGCACACGCTTCTCCGGGTGCATGAGGAGATTGTTCTCCGCTAGGTATCGGGCGAACAGCATCCGGTGCCACTGTGCATACGCCACCTCCTCCACGAGCATGGAGAAACCGGCGGACTGACTGCCGCCTGCGAGTTGACGAGCCTTCGCCCGCAGTGCGTTGCGGTGTGCCCGCTGCTCCTTCGTAAGAGCTGCGAACGCCTTTGGGCGGTTGACGGCCAGGATACTGAGAGCGGCGCTCGACGCGTTTTCAGCCTCGTCGCGCGCCCTTACCACGGCCTTCTCAAGTTCGTTTCGCAGGGCAGGGTCCAGCGATGGCATCTTGGGATGTTTACCCCTAGGGGATGATTACGGGGTGCTCGTCAATCTGAGCCAGCAAATGGCCCTTGAACTGCTGGATGTAGGCCTCCACATCTGCCCGACTGTTCAGCGTCGCCGACGGGGGGCGGACCCTTACTGCCTTCGGGGCTAACAGTCGAGCGGCCGCCTCCCTCGCCCGTTCGACGCGAGCCTTCAGCGCAAGTATGCGGTCGCTCCACGCTTCAAGTGCCGTATCTTCCAGGCATTCCATCAGCGCATGGTCGGTGCCGATGTCGAGATCAGGAACAGGCCCCAGCCCATTCGACTTCAGTATCTTGGTTCTGTCACTCGTCTCTAGGTTCGACCAATTGTCCGATGCCTCAAGGTCCGCCAACTCACGGTCGCGCTCAGAGACCAGTTGGCCGTGCGCTTTGGAGACCGCCCTCCGCAGGGCGGCTGTCACTTGGCCTAGGAGCGGAGGAATGGGATTTGGGTCGCTCAACAGACTGCGGTCAGACCGGATCGCGTCCACCTGGGACTTCAAGTCTGCCGACACGGGCAGACCTTGGGCGTGGCGCAGAAGTGCCTCCAGCCGCTGCCATTCGGGAAGACGCAGGCGAGCGGTCTCGGCTGCCTCTGTCCAAGCCTTGTGATCTGCAAGGAGGACATCCGCGTGCGCGGCGACATCTACGATCTGTTGATTGCCGGCCAGGCCTCGAAGGCGCCTGACCAAGGTGGTCTTAGGCGGCGAGGGAAGCGGGGCTTGCCCGCCGGCTGATTGAGCCACCTCCATGAGGCGCGTCAGGACTTTGGGAACAGCCTGCGCTTCTTCTCCGCTCCCCACTTGGAGGCCTATACCTGACGCGACCCTTCGGACCTCGATACGCTGAGACGCGGTTATAACGACACCCTCGCTGAAGTAGTCGGTGACGCCTATCCGCCGTTGGGTCATGCCTCTGGCAGGGACCGGCTCGCCGTTGTGCATCGCCCGCAGGAAACCACCTGCGAGAAGTGCTAGGAGAGCGCCGTCAACCGTGTCGCGCGGCCAGCCATACGGAGGATCTGAGAAATGGCGGCGCACTTCCAAGCCTCTCTTGCCGGTGCCGCCAACGAATCTAAGGACCTCCTGGCACACGGAGTGCTTCTCCACGTCGGATGAGTATCCGAGGGCGGACATAGGATCAGCAGCACCCTCCGCTGCCCTCCGCACCACTATGTCCCACCCGGATTGGTCTGCATCCTGGAACCTGGGAAACAGTCTGGTTATGGATGCCTCAACGGCCCGTCTGATTGCTTCAGGGACGGATTCGGCAACTACCTCGTTGCCGCCGCCCTGGTAAACGTGGGCGTTCCTGATTATGCTGTCCGCGAGTCCACGGAGGTGTGCCGTTTCCCTCTCGACGCGAGATTGCATGGCCAAGCGGGCTTCACTGCCCGGGCCTGTCTGCGGAACGGGGCGGGTTTCCACCGTTTCCTCGGCGGCGCGAAGTTGCGCTATCGTCCGCCGCAACTCGTCAGCCTCAAGGCGCGGTAGGAACACAAAGACGGTTGGGCTTTCAACACCCGCCTGCTGCGCCTCTTCACGCACTGCCGTTTCTGATGTCGACCACCCGTCCTGGACCCAGACAGGGACACTGCTTGACGCCGTTGCGGGCCTGTCTGGACCGAAGTGTAGTTCGTACTTCCGCGCGGTCTTGCTGTCACCCTGCAAGAAGACGAGACCCTGCAAGACTGCGACCAGGGCTTCCCTTAGAGCCGTTCCGCGCTCGCTGGCCAATCGCACGTCGTCTGCGAGAATCCGGGACATCCGGCGGCGGTAATCCGCATCCCACTCGGTGCTCTCCTTGGTCTGTAGGCGAAACTCGTCACCCACCGAGATCAGTATTCCACCGTCCACTAGGGTCTGAAGGAGGGCTGGCACCTTCTCACGGACCGACGCGCTCTCAATAGTGAGGTCATCGACGAGGAGGTCAGCCAACGTATTTGCAGTGGACTTCACGCCTGTTGCGAGCGGTCCTTCGGTAGAGAGCCTCCCAATCATGAATATGAGCGCGCAGAGGCGAGACCTGAGCCGGCCGTCCTCCGTGTCGTCATTCAACTCTTTGATCCTCGTTGCGTCGTCGCGCAGAAGGACGCCGCTCTCGAGCATCCAGGTCTCTATCTGCCAGTAGATTTCATCGGCCGGTGCTGCCGTGCCGAGAGGCTTTTCTGCTACCTTGCTCACCGCTTCGTGGACGATCTTCAACTGGGTCCGCAACTGCCCCCATGCCCCTGCACTGTCGACCTCCCTCAGCATCCGTTCCCACAGACGCCGCCGAACAGGGAGTATGGGGTAATCGGCCACGCGATCTTGGACATCAACCGGCTGAGGGCCGATCCGCGTGCCTGCAAGATGGCGATCGATCTCGCCGCTGGCCGCATCGAGGACGTTTTGGACCGGCGCAATCTTGTTGGGCGCCTTCTGTAGGACCACCTCTCGGACCACCTTCTCGACGTCGCTGTCTGAGAGGGTCACCCGTATCGAAAAGCGGTCCTGAAGCTTCTGTAGCTCCGTCTCGGCCTGAAGGGCCGACTGGCCGGTGCCAACAATGAGGAGGTGGCTACCGAATCGACTGGAGCAGGCTTCAACGGCATTCTGTACGTGCAGGGTTCGCTGCGGGTCATGCACAATAAACTGCTGGAGTTCGTCGAAGACTAGTAACGTGAGCGGCAACTTGCCCGGAGTCGTCGACTGGAGCGAGAGCACACTCTCGATCGCGCTATAGAGGTCGTCGTCCGAGATGTCCGTGACATTGGGATACTGCTGCCGGAGCAATCTACGGACCTCTGTAGGGTCGGAGGCAAGGTCCGGGACTACCTCAAGGAGCGATTCCGCCAGCACGGGCGAGACGTACATGTTTCGAAGTTCAGCATCGGTTTTCCTGCCCCGGGCGCGGATCTCGCTGTCAACGGCATCGTAGCAGCCACTCTGCTTCAACCACAAAGCAAGCCTGGCAGCCGGATATTGCTCCGGCAGCCCGGCACTCCTCAGGAGGACGGCAAGAAGCGCCAGTCTCACAGGGCCGCTCCCAGCGGCAAGGCTGCCCGCTGCGGACCACAGCCCGCCTGCCTGCCTGCCTAGGCGCGACAACTCAGCAAGGTACGCCCTGATGTCGGGCGGCAGTGTGGCGATAGAACGAGCTTGCGCGCCGTCATCAAACTCCACGTCACGCCAGAGGTACTCAAGGACTCGGACCAGATGGCTCTTGCCGCTCCCGTAGAAGCCGCTGACCCAGACGGCCTGCTGTTGGGGGTTCGATATATTGGTGAGAAACGCCGAGAGGATTCGGTCCAAACCCAGTTCGTATTCGCCCTTGCAAACGAACGACTCCAACTCGTACCGGAGGACTTCCCAGTCGCTCTCTGACCGTGGCTCGACTACCTTTGTAACCCCGTCGTTTGGGATGGTGGTGGTAAGCGGATTTCTGTGGAAGACTTCCCAATTCTTCAGGCCCGGCATTCGCTATTCCCTCTCAGAACTTCCGGATATTGGCACGGCGTGGTAGTTCCAGCCGTCGCGGGCGTCCAATAGTCGCCAGTTGTGCCCATGGTGCTGTCCAGGGAAGAATACCAGTAACCGTCCGCGAATAGAAGATTCAATGTCGGCGATGAGGTCAGATGCTCGGGTGAGGCCGAACAGCGACGACAAGCCGAGCACGGCCACGACGGTGTCCTCATCTACGTCTGGATGCTTCAAGGCTCGACGCACCTGATCTGCCACAGCCTCCGCGAAATCAGCAAGCGCCATCCCAAGATCATCCGGCTGCTCGAAGTAGGCCTCCTTGTACTCGTGGTTCGCCATCCACTCCGCGAACGCATTGGTGATGTCCTCAAGACGCCACCCGTGGTTCGCAGCAGCTGTGAGGGCCTCGAACGCCGGCATGCGGTGCCGCAGGCGGCGCTCTTGGCTGGGATCATACACAGCGAACCACACCCTCTGCGGCCCGGCAAGCCGTTGATCCCACGGGAGCCGCACGTAACGCTCGTAAGCTGCGAGAAGGTCTTCAATCTTGCTCAAGATGCACGCTCTCCGTCCTCCCGCATAAGGTAGCGGAAGCTAACTTCTACAACGTCTCCCGACGCCCTGTACTCGATCCAGCCTTGGCGGGAGGCGACGATCGCCAGTTCCTTGAGTTCGTGCATCGGCGCGTCGAGCATGGAAGCCCATGGCGTAGTGAAGAGTGCCCGGCCGCGCCTGCTGCAAAGGTCGCCCAGAAGAAGGGCGTATGCGAGTGAGGTTGGCCGAGCCTCAGACTTGGCCCTTTTCCTCGGTCGCCTCCCTAACAGCAACCCAGCTTGCTCCCATGAAGACGATGCGTTCCGACCTAGCCGCTCCCGCGAACTAGGCACGAATTTCCCAGGAAAGCGACGCTCGGACTCTTCGGCAAGGTCATGGGTCGTGACTACGGTGCTGAGGGACTGTTGGACGATGAACGGCGTCATGGCTCTCAGTATTGGGTCACGGGCGGTCGAGCACAGCAGAGCAAGCTTGGGCTGGGCAATCTCGTCAGCATCCCACAAGTCGCGCAGGGATCTGAACACCAACAGGTCAGGACTTAGTCCGTATAACTCGCGCAGCCGCTGGAACGCGATCCGGCGCATGGTGGCCGTCGGTTTGCCAAGCAGATTCTGGTCCACGACGGCAATTCGGTAGTCGGACTCAGTGGCAGATGCTGGCAGTCCGGCCAAGAGGGTTCGGAGTCCCTCCAACATCATGGTGCTACTCAGATGGGTACCGGTCGGATCAATCCTAAGGCCAAAGGCCGCGGCGGACCGAGGTACATGTGAATCGGTAGACATGACGTGTCCTTAGCTGCCGGGAACGAGGCTTCACCGCTACCAATGCCACGGCCGGACCCTAGAAGCAGAGGGTACCAATCTCGACTAGGCCACGCTAGGGCGTGTCTGTAGAGTTGCTTCTGGAGCCAGGCGGCAGTGACAGCAAGCACCCGGAAGCCCGGTAGTTGATGGCATACCTGCCATAGCACACAGTGAGGCGACGCCACTGATTAGAGCGGTGGGTCGGCTGTTCGCCCCGATTGCACGTGCGGCAGATCGTACCATTTGGTCCGAAAGCTGTAGCCATAATACTCTAGCTACGCCCCCAGGTCACAGCCAATCCTGGCCCTTCTGCCCGCAAGACCATGCCTTCGGAACTGGTCGTGCCAACCACATGCTATTGTAGCTGTCCGACTAACTGGCCTTTGAGGTGGAGTGCAGTCTGGTTGCCCATGCCGCAGAGTCTGTCAGTCAGGATCAAGGCCTCCCTGAGTTCCTCGTGGAGTAGGCACCGTATCCCTTACCAACACGCGGCACGAACCGTTGCCTTGAATCCAGTCGTCCAAGTATGGAGCAAGACCTTCCCGGCCATGTAGCTAGCAAGAGCCGACGCACAATACCGCTTGTGCGGCTAGAGCCAGAGTTCCAGGCAGAGCAGGCACAAAGACCGGAGCAGCGGTTAACATTACGGTCGGCGATACTGCTCCATGCTGATGCCTTTGGTATCCCAAGATCGGCTTATCCTTGTCGCCTAGTCTAGCTGCGGTGCCGCCCTCTTGTTCGCTTGCTGCTACCTTTGTCCTGTGGTAGCATCACAACGTGCTTGTTCTTCGAAAAGGAAAGACACCGGTGGGTTTCCAGTGCCCATAGTGGAGGCTGCGACTGGAGGCGAGCCTCGCAAGAACTGACGAAAGAAACCTAGCTACACGTTTGCTGAACAGTACCGTGTGGCAACGAAGGTAGGACACATCGACGTAGGCTGTAGACGGAGTAGTCGGTTTCGACAACAGCAGTTCGCAAAAAGCTACCTGGTCGAGGCACTACTGCACCGGGTAGTTGCGGCAGGTCAGTACGTCCATCATCTCACCCACCGTCCGCTAGATCAAAAGAGGGAGTGCGCTAGCAGGACCCATGCGCCAAAGGCAGCACGCTTCCAGTAAGGGCATCCCGCCGCGTTGTTGGGCGCAACTACCGTCACTCTCTGGCTTTCCCTCTCAATACAAGAAGGGAGACTCCACGCGGCTATGCTTCAGATTGCTTCGGGCAAGCTCTTTGCTCATGAACCAGGACAACGCAACAAACTACGCGGCATACTCTACACAAATCTCCAGCTACATGGAAGGGATTCGGTAGAGACATCTGCGGGCCGAATATTGCCGACGACCGACTTGCGGGGCACACAAAACCTAGTATATGAACTAACTGAGTTAATCGAAGAGAAACCAACTGCCGGTGGCTTGGTGTCGCATGGGATAGAGCCGTATTTGAGCGATTTCGCGGCCATTGTCTCATTCGCGCTCAATGTTACCTGCACACCGAATCCCAACCTCACTCTTCGGCTTACCAGTGGGATTCCTAGCGCTCTTACAGGTGTTTCACAAGAGGGATTGGTCCGAAGAGTATTCGACCGCCAAATCTGGTGTCAGGAGGAAGATATCACCAAGCTGGTCAAGTTTGTACACGACTTAATTGGTCTTAGAAGGAAACCCTTCCTTGCTGCAATGAAGGCAATACGCACCTATGTGGTCGGTCTTCACCGGATGGCCGACGATCTCGAGGTGGCCTATACATTGCTGGTCGCCACGGTTGAGTCTTTGGCGCAGAGATTCGATGGCTATACGGCGGTGTGGGCAGACTACGAGGAAGGAAAACGCCACAAGATTGACGAAGCACTTACTAATGCGGATGCCGAGACGGGAAGACTTGTCAGGCAGGCTTTACTAGAAATCGAGCATATTTCCTTGCGACGACGGTTCTGTAACTTCACTCTCGAACACTTGACGCCGTCATTCTTTCGTGAAGAAGCATCCGGACTGGGTTATCCTGTGGGACGCTCTGACCTCAAGGCCGCACTGCCGCAGGTGTACACTCTACGTTCAAAATACCTTCATAGCCTTGAGCAGTTACCACCCTTGCTTACTGTACCTCTTTCCCACCGTGAAGCGATCCGCATAGATGGACGTATTTTGCTGACGTTCCAAGGCCTGACACGTCTGGCTCGTCATGTTATCACTGGATTCATCGAACGCCAGCCCAAGGTTGATACTGAAGTCTATGACTACAGCAGGGAACAGGCTGGCATTTTGCATTTGCCCACAGCTCCGCAATACTGGATTTGGCAGACTGATGGTTTGACGGCATTCTCGGGACGCAGACGCCTTGAGGGCTTTCTGCAACAGATAGCGAGTCATTTACAGCAAGAAACAGAACAGCCAGTAACTGATATACGGGACATGTTGGGAAGAGTTGAGGATATGCTCCCTGGTATGAGCACGAGTCAACGGACTCCGTTCTTGGCGCTCTACTTGTTATTCAACAAGTTAGTGCTCCGTGACAAGCCGCTGGAGAGGTTTCAAGAGATCCAAGAGAGATACGGGTCAGAGATCACTACACCGTCAGTTGAAGCCATAGTAGTACATCTCCTGTTGGGTACTGTCCCCAATTGGTCTTTGGCCGAACATCGCCAGCTCCACGACGCCTATTTTCGTGACAAATGGAAAAGAAACAGCTTGCATCTCCCACCAACACTGGAGGCCGGTATGACTCTGGACCTCGCCGAGCGATATCGTGCTAAGGGTGGTGTGAATTATGCACGGGAGTTGGTCGGTTCTGCCGTAGAGAACCATCCTGGACACGCCGATTTATACCGTTTGGAGCAAGGCTTTGACCCTAGGGAGCCGATAGATTGGCGTAATGTCGTTCTGCCGGGCCGCACTGACGCGACTGATGATGGCAATGATGTTTAGTATTGGTACTAGAGACCGTCCGTTGCCTGAAGACTGCCGTGGCTCGGAGTATGCGACACAGGCTGGCCGGATTTTCCCTCGGCCCAACGCGCAAGGCCTTGGTAAATGGCGGTACGGTGCTTTGGGCTATTTCGCGTTGAGAACGCCTATTGAACCGGGCATCCTCTGGCTCTAGTGCAAACACAGCGCTGCGACAACACCTCAGGCCCAGAATAGGCAACGAGAAGAAGCGCACAGACGTGGGATTTTGAGGAGGGCTGCTCGAAAGTGGTCCGGGGTTAAGCGCGGAAAGCCCATATACATGGGTGGGCAGTGGAAGCCATCGCTGCCAATGCGGTGGCTTCCTTCATGCCAGAGCTGTCAGCATCCACGCCGAATTGGAGCTAGGCAGACTCGCTGACCAACGCCGCCTCCTGCTCCTGGGCCAGCACCCACTCGAAGAGCGGCAAGGCAGCCGGTGGCTGCTTGCGCCGGCGCTTGGGCGGCGCTGGTGCTTGGGCCAGGAACTCCGCCCACGAGCACAGTTCCTCTTGCTGCGGCGTCGGGGCCGGGTCGTTCCGACCGTTGCCGTTGACCGCTGCGGCTGAGTCACCCTTCCCGTTGGCCCCATTGGCGGAGACCTCGACCACCGCCGGCGCCGGCGTACCGACCTGCCACCCCTCATCCACCAGCAGCGCCTCGGCGTCGGTCGCGGCCGCCTGCGCTTGGGCGAACACCGCTTCCACGGGCTCCGCATCCGCCGCTGCCTCGCCGCTGACGATCTGGCGGGCCAGCGCCAGCAGCAGGTCGTCGCCGTCGTCCCCGTAGGCCGCCAACCCGTCCTCCGGCAGCTCCCCCTCCACCGCCAGGGACGACTGGAGCTTCTTCGCCACCAGGGTGAGCGCGTCGGCCTGCAACGTCTGCCGGTAGGCCAGGTAGACCACCTGCACCGGCTGCGTCTGCCCGATCCGCCAGGAGCGGCGCGAAGCCTGCCGCAGCGTGTAGACCGAGTAGTCCGTCTCGTACCAGCACACCGTCGCAAAGTCAATCAGGTCCAGCCCGGTCTGCACCAGCCGGGGATGGCAGACCAGCACGTCCAGCCCCTCCTGGGCCCGCTCGGCCACCCAGGCTTCGCGGCGGTCGGGCTGCACCGCGTCGGCCTTCAACACCGCCACCCGCGCGCCGTGCCGGGTGAGCAGGGCGTGCAGCCGCCCGGTGATGTCCCGCGTGCCGGTGTGGGTGACGTAGACCAGCACGCGGCGCCCGGCCTGCTGTTCGGCCGCCACCAGGTCGAGCAGCGCCCGCTCCTTGGGATACACCCGGTCTTCCGCCAGCGGCGGGACCTGTACGAGCGGCCGTTGGGTCTGGGGATCGAAGACCGTCTCGCCGCGGGTGCAGCCATCGGGGTAGGCCAGCAGGGTTTGCAGGTAGGCCCCCAGCAGCCGCTTGGAGCCGTGGGCGAGGGCAGCGGCCAACGCCTTCCGCAGCGTGGTGAACACGGCCTGGTAGGCGCTGCGTTGGGAGTACCCCGTCTCATCCGAGGCGTTGGCCAGGTCCACCAGGCGCACCTGCTCGATGTAGGGCGGTAACCCACTGGCCACGTCCGCCAGGCGCAGGAAGACCGTGTGGCCGATCAGGTGGAACAGGGCCGCCGGGGCCAGGCCGGGGCGCTCGCGGATCACGGTGCGATAGCGGCGCCGCCGGCTGTGGCGGCCGTCCTCCAGGGCCTCGTCGGCCGGCCGGCGGACGGTGTGCTCGACAAAGCCGTAGCGGGCGATCCAGCGCGACTCTTCGTTGTGTTCGAACTCCGCGCGCAGGGCCGGGCTGAAGCGGTAGAGCAGGTGGAAGAGGGTGCTGGCGTAGCCGCCGGCCAGCGTGCCGGTGAGCGCCAGGGAGGTGCCGCAGACGTCGGCCAGAATACCGGCGGCAATGCCCTGGGCGCTCCCGCGGCCCTTGTACTCATGCACCTCGTCGGCGATCAGCAGGTCGAACCAGCCGGGCAGCCGCTGCTTGACGTAGTCGGCCAGCGGATAGCGACGGGGGCCGGCACGGTCGGCTTGCCAGAGGGCAGCCCCACAGTCGGCGCAGGTGCGCTTGCGCCGGGCCAGTTCCGCGTCCGTCAGCGGTACGCCGTCGGGGGTGACCACCTGGGCCGCACAGACCGGGCACGTCGGGACGCGGAACGGCTCGCCCGTGGCCTCGTCCCGCAGCAACTGGCCGTCGGCCGTGGCCCAGCGCTCGATCACGGCGGGCTGCCAGCGGTAGGAGAGCTTGGCGCGCTCGCGGGAGAGGATGGCGAACAGCGGGCCGGGGCCAGTGGCCTGACGCAGGCGTTCCAGGGCGGTGATGGAGGTGACGATGGCGGCGCGGGCAGTGGGGATGGTGGCCTCGACTTCGCGCTGCCACTTGCGGGTCAGGTGCGGTGGAACGAGCACCAGGATGCGCTGAAAGCCGGCGAGGTGGGCGGCGGCGGTGGCGATGAAGGTCTTGCCGGTACCCATCTCGCCGACGACGGTGGTGCCGCGCTGGGTGGCCAGGGAGTGGGCGGTGCCGCGGATGGCGGTCTCCTGGGCGCCCAGCGGACTGCGCAGCAACGGCGGGAGCGGCCGGTCGTCGGCCGCGGGCCGGTACCGGGGTGGGTAGGCGGCGACGACGCGCTGGGCGATGGCCTCCTTGTAGGTATCGAGAAACGTGCTCAGGTTCATCTCCTGCTCCTTTCATTTGGTGCTGGGGTGTTGGGGACACCAGTGGGAACTCCGGTGGCGGAAAAACAGACGCGGCCCCGCCGGTCCCTTGGGGGGACTGGCGAGGCCGCGTGGGTGTGGTGCGACCGTGCCGACAGGAGGTGCTCAGGTTAGGCGGCGATGTCGGTGATGGTGCCGGTGTGCAGGTCGAGGGCCACGACGGTGGTGCGCAGCCGCTCGCGGCGCACTTCCTGCTCGCGGGTGCGGGTGACCAGCACCAGTTCCTTGGCCGTGCGCCCCTTTACCAGCAGGCGCTGGCCATCGGCCTCCAGACAGAGGTTGTCCAGGAAGCCGGCCGCCACCAGCATGGCCAGGTGCCCGCGGCGCAGTGGCAGCAGCGGCCGGGGCCGCGGGGTCTGCGGCGGCCAGAGCGCGTCGGTGATGGCGGCGTGGGCCCACAACCCGCTCCGCCGGGCTTCGGCCGCCGCGGCCAGGGGATCGACGGTGCGGGTGCTGAACAGCAGGTCACCGGCCGGCGTGGCCGGCACGGTGTAGAGCGGTGCGGGGGCCGGCGTGATAACCCGCAACTCTTCCGTCGCCCAGCGGTGGACTTGCTGCTCGGCGGCCGGGTCGGGCTGGGGCCGCGCGCGCCGGCAGCCGGTGAGCACGACCTGGTCGAAGGCGGCGCGCTCCGGGTCGGGGAAGGCCCAGCAGGCCAGGCGGCGGTAATGGGCGGCGAGGAAGCGGGCGGAGACCGGCAGGCGCTGGCGGGGCACGATGAAGACCAGCACGCCGTGCTCGGCCAGGTAGCGGGTGCAGTGGCGCAGGAAGCGGTGCTCGGCGCGCCGTTCTTCCCCATCGTGGTCATAGGGCGGGTTCAAGAGCAGCAGGCCGAAGGCGCGGTTGGCGATGGCGGCGGCGAAGAGGTCGGTGGCCAGGGTGTGGTCCAGGCGGGCGGTGGCCTGCGCGGACCGCTCCTGGTGCAACTCCACGCCGAAGGTTTCGAGGGGGAGCGCCGAGTACGGGTCCAGGCGGGTGGCCAGTTGGGCCAGGGCGGCCCCGGCCCCGCAACAGGGATCGAGCAGACGCACGGTGCCGGGTGCGCCGGCGGGCAGGCGGGGTGGGGGGCGCAGCAGGGTGGTCAGCAGATCGAGCACGCGCGGTGGGGTGGGATAGAACCCGCCTTTGGCTTGAGCTGCTAGACGCATGGTGCGGCTCCTTTCTCTTCATTGGTGAGTTGGGTGCTTCGCGGCGATTCCTCCGCTGCGGTGTCCGCCAGGGTGAGCGTGCCGGCGGCGACGGCGTGGGCCAGGTCGGCCTTGAGGGCCGCGGCATGGGGCCGGCAGTCGTAGGCGACGAGGCCCGCGGTTTGCAGCGGCGTGATCTCCTCCTGGGCCAGGCCGCGCTGCCAGAGCCAGGATGCCCAGGAGTGGTGCAAGGGCAGGGGACTGCGCCGGTCCAGGAAGCGGTGATGCAGCGCGGGGGCCTGCCCTTCCTCCGGGGCCAGCAGCAGGAACTGCTCGCGCTCGGTGGCGTACTCGGCGAGGGTGGTGTAGACGAGGGCGTGCCAGCCGCCACTGACCGGCAGCCGCGTGAGCTTGGTGGTCCAGGTGCCGACGGTGTGCGCGGGAATGGCACAGCGCTGGAAGCCGCCGGAGAGGGCGGTGCCCTCGGCGCCCCGGATGAGGTGGGCGACGTCGGGCGGCTGCTTGAGCAGGGCGGCCCAGATGGCCTTGAGGGCGGTTTGGGCACCGACCAGGGAGAGGAACCAGAGGCCCTCCGTGGCCGGGTCGCGGGCGAAGGCGTCGGCGGTGGCGGTGAAGCCCCCGGCGGTCACGGTGTACAGCGCGGCGGGGTCGGGGGTGGTGGCGGGCGTGGTCTCGACTGTGATCTTGGTCATGTGCAGACTCCTTTCGTTGTTGCCAGGGTGGGTAGCGGCCAGGACCTAGCTGGGGAGTAGGCCCTGCTCCCGCAAGCTCACGGCGCGGTCGCCACCGATCACGAGGTGGTCGAGCAGCTCGATATCCAGGAGCTGCGCGGCGGCGGCCAACTCCTTGGTGACGGCCACGTCCGCGGGGCTCGGCGTGGGGTCGCCGGACGGGTGGTTGTGGACGACGATGAGGCAGGGGGCAGCCGCGATGATGGCGGGGCGGAAGACCTCGGCGGCGCGGAGGCCCGCCGCGTCGACGGTGCCCTGGTAGATCACGCGCTGGCCGATGACGCGGTGCTTGGTGTTGAGCAGCAGGACCCGCAGCTGCTCCTGCACCAGCGGGGCCAGCTCCGGCCCCACCAGCTGCTGCACGTCGGCGGGGCCGGAGACCGCGGGACAGTCGGCGGGGGCACCGGGGGGCTGGGTGTCAACCTCGTAGCGGAGGGCCAACTCGCCCAGCACCTGCAGGTTCTGGCGCAGCGCGGTCAGCAGGGACGCGGGGGGTGGTTCGTAGGTGGTGGTCATCGCATGCTCCTTTCCAACGGTGTGGTGGGAAACGAAAGTGGGGCCGCCCCCCGGCAGTGGGAGGCGGCCCCGTGGCCTGGCGCAACTCGTGGTGGGTACTGCTCAGTCATCCCTCCTCTCTGGTGCCGGTGTGGTGGTCGGGACCAGCTTGCGGGCGGCCCCCTCGACGAGCGGGAGCAATTTGGCAGCCGGCACGGCGTCCAGGTCCTGCCCCAGCCGTTGGCGCACGGCCGCGCGGACCTGCGCGGCGGCGAAGCCTTGCTGGGCACCCAGGGCCAGCAGCGTCTGGCGCAGCGACGCGGCCCAGGTGTCGGTGGCGGCGGTGCCACCGTCCCCGCCGAGGTCGTTGCCGAACTGCGCGCCCAGGGTGCGCAGGGCCCGCTTGAGGGCGTCGGTGACGGCGCCCTTGTAGGCCGTCTCGTGGCCCTGGGCGCTCTCCTCCGCCACCACCCGGAAGCCCACGTCGGTGCGGGACGGCATGCCCGGGACATGCAGCCGGACGGTGGCGGTGTAGGCCGTGGCGTGCTCGACCGTGCCGGTCTGGGCATCGCGCGTGGTGAGCTCCCGCGGGACGACCTCGCCGACGAGGTCGTAGCCCCAGCCGCCGTAGCCGAGCAGGCGGTTGGCCTGCTGGATGGCGACTCGCCCGGGGAGATAGGGGAAGGTGTGCCCGGCGCGGCCCTGGCGCTGGGCGATGAGGCTGGGGTCCAGGGGCGCATCCAGCTGCTGCGCGACGGTAGGTGAGAGACCGGTCCCCTGCTGATCGGCTGGCCGGCCGGCGGTCGGTGCCAGGGGTACCAGGTCAGCGGGCGCGGCGGAGACTCCGTTCCTGCGTTCGTGGCTGTGCGTTGCGTTGGCCATGAGGTACTCCTTCCTTTCTGCGTTGTCGGTTCTCGGTGGATAGCGGCGTGCTGGGGTGCGAGCGGAGGCGGCCCGGTGCCGGGTCACCCCCGCTCGGAGGGGGGATCGCGCGGGACGGTGTGGAGAGCAAGGGGGCCGCCGGCCGGGGGAGCCGGGCGCGCGATCATGCGGCGGGGGCGGCCAGCGGCTGCGGCGCTGGCGCTGGGGGGAGCGGCCAGGTGGGCCGCTGCTGCGGGGACTGGGGAAGCCGGGGGCAAGGGGCTCGGAACCGGCTGGGGGAAGCCGGTGCATGCGGCGCTGGGACGCGGGAGCGTCCGCCGGGTGCGGCGGTGCCACCTGGGGAGCGGCACACTGGCGGCGTGGCCGGCGGGAGATCGCCGGCTAGCGCGGCGGCTGCGCTGCGTGCAGCAGGCGCCGGAACGCCGCGCGACCGTCGGGGCGCGTGGCCAACTCGGCCACGTCGCTGACGCCTGGGGGGAGCGTGATGCTGGTCGCCCGCTGTCCCAGCAACCTGGCCAGTTGCGTCGCCGCGGTCCGGCCGGCGTCATCGGCGTCGAAGGCGAGCACCACCCGGGGGCACTGTCGCAGGGCGGCGGCCACCCGCTCCAGGCCCTGGGTACCCAGCACGGCCGCTGCCGGCAGGTCCCATGCCACCAGCGTGAGCCAGTCGAACAGGCCCTCGGTCAGCACCACCCAGCGCGGCGCCGGGCCCAGGCGGGCCAGCCCCAGCAGCGGCTTCGGGCCGGGCAGCGTCTGGAAGCGCGGCGTCCGTGCCGGCGCGATGGCCCGTCCCGCCAACCACTGCACTTGGCGGTCGCGCACCGCCGGCACCACCACCATGCCGGCGAACCGCTCGGCGCCCCGCGCGACGAACAGCCCGGACGCCCGCTGCTGCGCCGCGTTGAAGCCGGCAGCGACCAGGGCGCCCCGCAGCCCGTGCCCCGGGGCGTAGCCCAGCCCGAGCCGCTTGGCCGTCGCGGGGCTGATGCCGCGGGTGGTGAGGTACGCCCGTCCCTGGGGATACTGCCACAGCGCCCGGTGGTAGTACCGCGCTGCCGCCGTCAGCAGGGCCGGGTCGCGCGGGGGCAGCGCGATGGGATGGGGCCGACTGCGGGAGTGCGGGACCGGGGGCCGCCCGCGTGCCGGTGTGGCCGGTCCCGCCCCCCCGTCGAGGCGCCGGATGGCTTGGGGCAGGGTCAACCCCTCCGTGCGCTGCACGAAGTCCAGCACGTCGCCGCTGGCGCCACAGCCGAAGCAGTGGAAGCGGGCGCTGTCGCCGTACACCGTGAAGCTACCTTCGCGCTCGTCGTGGAAGGGACAGCGGCCCTGGCGCACCCGGCCCTGGCCCCGCAGTTGCACCCCGGCTGCCGTCACCACGTCGGCCAACGGGTGCCGTTGTTTGAGCGCCGCCAAGTCTACGTGCTGTTGGACTACGACCATGCTGCATCTCCTGGGTGTACTTGCCTGCTGTTATCCATGTGCTACCTCCTCTCGGCTGGCCCGTGCGGACGTCCGGCGCACGAGTGCTCCTAGTCGGATCGGCTGGTGCGGGACCCGCGCTATCCCCGGTCGGATGCCTAGCCGTGGGACGCCGTGCGTGGGGGGAACCCCGGCCAACGCACGTGGGGCGTGAGCCGCGGCGTGACCGGGGGGCTTGGCGGCGCGGGTGGAGACGGGGTGCGCGTAGTGGGGCTGCGGCGGTGCCAGGAGTGGCGCGGAGCATCGCCGCTGGGGCCGCGCTGACAAGCGGGCGGCGGCAACGGATCGTCAGCGCGCGGGATGCACGCCGACGGCGGTGTCCAACGAGCGGCGTGCCGGATGCACGTCACCCACTGGACTGGGCTGTGGGCGACGGGATTACTCCCTCCGCCAGTGCAGCGGTGCCCTCATGGGGACCGTCGGGAGAGCAAAGCTCGATCCGTCTGGTCTCGCCCGGGTACAGGGCCGGACCCCCAGGTTTCTCAGGCGGGAAGACCTGGCAAAGCCGGAAAACAGCTTCAGTATTCCGGCTCCGACCCGCCGGCGGCAAAGGATTTCGGCCTGCCCATCCCAAGTGCTTGCGCGCATGGGGCTCCCATGTGGCTGCCATGCGGCTCACCCCAGACCCAGCGTGAGCACCCGGCGCAGGCGGCGTCGCCACGCCGCCCGGCGGCGCTCGCCGCGCACCCGCGCCAAGGTCCGCCGGCGCCAGTCCACCTCGTTCCGCCGGGTGAGGGCGTCCCAGGGATACGTCGCCGGTGGCAGCGTCAAGTGATAGGCCCCGATCAGGGCCAACTCCAACTCCCGCAGCCGCTCCTCCGCGCGCACTGCGGTCAGGTGGTCCGCCGCCCCGGCCCGCGCCGCCCGTGCCTGCCGCCACTGGACAATGAGGGGGGCTGCCACGCCATACACCACTGCTTCCCCCGGTGCCGGCTCCGCCGTGACGACCGGGCGAGCCGACGGCTGGGATACGCCGGTCGCGCGATCCACCGTCGCCACCCCATCGCCCTCCCGCCGGCGTGCCTCCAGCGCCGCCAACCGTTGCTCCATGCCCTGGGTGCGCTGCGCGGCTGCGTCCTGCAACTGTTGCCCCTGGGCGCAGATGGCCGCCAGCAGTGCCTCCCGTTGGCGCCGCAGCGCTGCGGCCAGGTGCTGCTCCCACTGCTGTCGGGCCTCCGCCGCGCTTTCGGTCGCAGCGTCGGCACCCTGCCCCGCGAGCAGATGCATCCCCAACGCATCCTGCATCCGCCGCGACAACCGGCCGGTATGCACTGCCGCGGCCACTGTCTTGCGGTGAACGCCCAACACGGCGGCGGCTCCCGTCCGCCCCTCTTGCCGCACCAAGTCGTGCAGCAGCACCAGCAGCCGCAGTTCCAGCACGCTCTCCAGACTGGGGGTCGGTGTCTCCATGCTGCGCTCCTCGCTCATCTACGCACCGGCCGCCATCCTGAAGGGCCGCGCTTCCCTGGGGCACATGGCCAGCACCCCCCCGGCCGCGTCATGGCCACCGTTGGCCGGTCCCAGGGAAGCACCCGGCTCCCGCCTTGGAACCAGTCCTCGTACCCAGGTGCTTGCTGGAATGGAGCCATCCCACCTGCCGGTGTGCCCATTTTCTATCTGGTAGCGGGGGGAGACGACCCCCCAGGTGGCCAAGCGATCCCAAGTGCCGATTCCTGTACACGTCCATTACAGCGGTAACACCACCGCGAATACCAGGCCTTTTAAGGGGGGCCGCGCGTGACCTCCCTCGCCGGGCGTTACGTTCGTTGTGCGGGTTCGGTACGCTGGGCGGCAGGCCCACCGCGCCTTGGACGATGGCCGGCCACCGCGCTCCGCCAGCGCCTTGACCGGGCCGCCAGGACATGGCATAGTTATGTAAGACTAAGTAGCAAGAAGGAGCGGCCATGAAGCGAACGACGGAGACCATCACCTTCTCGCTGCCCCCGGCGATGGCGGCCCAGGTGCGCGCCGTGATGCAGGCGGAAGGCCGCACCATGAGCGACCTGGTGCGTGAAGCGCTGCGCCTGTACATGGAAGAGCGGGAGTGGCGCCAGACCATCCGCCACGAGCGGCTCCAAGCCCGCCGGTCGGAAGCGCAAGAACGAACAGGAGGCACCCCCGATGCCTAACCAACCGGACCTCACCCCGGCGGCCCTGTATGCTCGCGTGTCCAGTGACCGCCAGGACGTGGACCTCTCCGTGGCGGCCCAACTGCGCGCCCTGCGGAACTACGCCGCCCAGCACGGCTATGTCGTCGCCCGCGAATACGTGGACGAGGCCGAGAGCGGGCGCGTCGCCGACCGGCCGGAGTTCCGCAAAATGCTGGATGCCGGGGGCCGTCCCTCCGCCCCCTTCCAGGTGATTCTGGTCTGGAAGTTCTCGCGCTTCACCCGCAAGCGGGAACATGCCGTGGCTTTCAAGGCGATGCTCCGGCGCAAGGGCATCAAGGTGGTCTCCATCACGGAGCACGCCGACGACTCGCCGACCGGGCGGCTGATGGAGGCCATCATTGAGAGCGTGGACGAGTTCTACTCCGAGAACCTGGCCCAAGAGGTCACGCGGGGCATGCGCGAGGCCGCCTCTCGCGGTTTCTGGGTGTCCAGCCGGTTGCCCTACGGCTACGCCCGCGTGCTGGTGCCCGACGGCGCCAAGCAGCGCCCCAAGCTCGCCGTGACGGAGCCCGCCGCCACCGTGGTGCGCCGCCTGTTCACCCTGGCTGATCGCGGGCAGAGCCTGCTCGACATCACCAAGACCCTCAATGCCGAGGGGATCGCCAGTCCCAATGGCAAGCGCTGGCTGAAGTCTGCGGTCCACCGCGTGCTCACCAACGAGGTCTACACCGGCACCTTGGTCTGGGGCGTGCGGGCCAAGGATCAGGCCCCGCCCGTGCGCGTGCCGGGCGCCTTCCCGGCCATCGTCTCCCAGGACCAGTTCCGGCGGGTGGCCACCTCGCTATCCGCCAAAGCGCCGACCAACGCCCACCCCCGCCGCTCCGCCAGTTCCTACCTGCTCAGTGGGTTGGTCAAGTGCCGGCGCTGTGGGCGGGCGCTCTCCGGCCAGGCGGCCAAGGGCGGCCAGTTCGCCTACTACGTCTGCCAGTCGCTGCTCCACCGGGGCCGCGGGGCCTGCAACGCCCCCCGGCTCAACGCCCGGCGCTTCGAAGGGCTGATCGTAGATCAAATCCGAGACAGCATTCTGACGGCGGACAACATCCGGGACCTGGTGCGGCTCGTGGATGCCGAGTTGGACGGGGTGGCCCGCGAGCAGCGGCGGAAACTGACCGGCATAGAGACGGAGTTAGCGGCGGTGCAGCGCCGGCTGGACCGCGTGTGGCAGGTGATCGAAACCAGCGACCTCGAGCTCGCGGATGCCACCGCGCGGATCAAGGCGCACCGGGCGCGTCAGGAGCGGCTGGAGCAGGCGGCGGACGAAACCCGGGCCCGGTTGTCAGCGGGCCGGGCGGTGCTGGACAACGTGCAGACCATTACGGCCTTTACCCAAGACCTGCGCGACTCGCTGCACACGAGCGACCGCACGGAGTCCAAGGCCTTCATCCGGTCCTTCGTCAAGGAGATCACCGTGGCCCCGGGCGAGGCCACCATCCGCTACGCCATCCCGTTACCGGCTGACAGTCCCCCACCAGACCGGGGCGCCGCGGCGGATGCACTGAAGAGCCCGGTACTGTCTACAGTACACTACGGTAGGGCGTACGGGATTCGAACCCGTGATCTTCACCTTGAAAGGGTGATGAGTTAGTCCACTACTCCAACGCCCCGTCACCCGACGGACAACAGACTACCCTCTAAGCATACCACGCGCTGCGCCGGATAGCGGTGCAATCTGTCCAGTCCAGCCAATCCCGGCGACCTCCGCCACCGGCGGGCGGAATCCACCAGGATCAGCTATCGGCGCCCTCGTCATGCTCCATCGTGGTACGATGAAGTGACTTGGCGGACGGAGGTGCAGGCATGGCCGGTATCACGGTCCACAACCTCGTTGAGAGACTGCTGGAGCAACTGCGTATCCCCGTATCTTTTCCCTGCCAATCCGGCACTATTGACGCCAAGACTAGCATTCTTCGGAGGAGGAGCAGTGTCGCATAGACGTAGTTGGCTGCTCGGGGTGGCCATTCTTGCCTTCCTAGTCTTGACCTCTTGCACTGACGATACGACGCACGAACTGGCTGAGGTACGAGCGGTACTCAACACGCTGCAACAGGATATGGCTGCCCTCCGAGAGGACGTGGCTGCCCTCACCCAGAGAGCACAGGGGACGGAGGAGTCCTCACGGGCCACATTGGGCCGAACACAGTCGTTGGCCGAGGAAGTAAGTGTAGTCGGGCGGGCCATTACTCAATTGGAACAGGACCTGGCGGCCCTCGACGGGACCGTGAAAGCACGGCATGTCCAGGACCGGCAACAACTCGGCGATACAACGCGCGACCTGGCAGCGAGGCTGGACCGCTTGGAGACCAAGGTCACCGACCTTGAACGCGCGGCGGATGCTCGACACCGGCTGACCATGGAGCGTCTCAGCGAGCTTGAGGCCGACGTGCGGCAACTCGGTGATTCGCGCTTCACGCTACAACTGCTCCATGCCGCGGATATGGACAGTACCGTGGGGGCGCTGGGCAACGTCGAGAATTTCTCGGCCATCCTGGACGGCTTTCGGAAGCAGTTTCCCAACAATACCATGATCCTCAGCTCGGGCGATAACTACGTGCCCGGGCCACGTTACTTCGCGGCCGGTGATGCTGCGAACGATACGGTGCTCGGTGTGGCCGGGAACGGGCGTGGGGATATTGCCCTCCTCAACGCCATGGGCTTCCAGGCGTCCGCTTTAGGTAATCACGAATTGGACCGCGGCACAGGCGCGTTCGCGGCGACCATTGGCAGTGATACTCGCGATGGCAAGACCTATCCCGGGGCCAGGTTTCCGTATCTATCGAGTAATCTGGAGTTCGCTGGCGATAACAACCTGCGCGATCTCGTGGTCCCCGATGGCCAAGAGGCGGTGCTCGTAGCCAGCAGCCTGGCGAAGAGCGCCGTCATCACCGTTGACGGCCAGCGGATCGGCGTGGTGGGGGCGACGACACCGAACTTGGCCAGAATCACCGGCATCGGCGGCATCACCGTCCAGCCGGCGGTCGGGACCGACATTGACGGACTGGCCGCGATCATCCAGCAGGCCGTGGACACACTCGTCAGTCAGGGCATCAACAAAGTCATCTTGTTGGCACACATGCAGCAAATCGCCATTGAGCAGGCGCTGGCCACCAAACTGGTAGACGTTGACATCATCGTCGCCGGGGGATCCAATACACTGCTGGCCGATGAGAACGACCGTCTGCGCGACAGCGACGAGGCTGCTGACACCTATCCGCTCCGCTTCGAATCCCCCAAGGGTGAGCCGTTGCTGCTGGTCAACACGGAAGGCGACTACAAGTATCTGGGCCGCCTGGTGGTCGCCTTCGACGCGCAGGGGGTCGTGCTGCCGGAGACGATTGATCCGTTCGTCAGCGGGGTGTACGCGACGGACACGCAGGGGGCACAAGCGTTCGCCGGGCGGCCCATCCCGGCCGTGAGCCGCATCGTCACGTCCTTGCGGGGCGTGCTGCAAGCCCGCGACGGCAACATCGTCGGCAAGACGAGTGTCTACCTGGCGGGTCGTCGCGGCGCTGTACGCACCCAGGAAACCAACCTGGGCAACCTGACCGCGGACGCCAACCTGTGGGTGGCCCGACAGGTTGACGCGGAGGTAGCAGTGTCCCTCAAGAACGGCGGCGGCATTCGGGGCGAGATCGGCAGCGTCGTCCAGCCACCCGGCACGACCGATCCTGCTGACGTGGTGTTCCTGCCGCCACCGGCCAACCCGGTCATCGGCAAAGAAGCGGGCGACGTGTCGCAGTTCGACGTGGAAGGCACGCTGCGCTTCAACAACGGTCTCGTCATCGTTCCGCTGACTGCACGACAGCTTGCCGCGATCATGGAGCACGCGGTTGGCTTCGACGGTGTCGGACACGTGACGGTCGGCCGGTTTCCGCAGATTGCAGGCATGCGCTTCAGCTTCGACCCCGCAGCGCCGCCCGGCCAGCGTGTCCGCTCGCTGGCCATCGTGGACGACAGTGGCAGCGTAACCGACCGTGTCATCGAGCGTGGCGTCGTAGTCGGCGACCCTGACCGCAGGATCAAGATGGTCACACTGAACTTCCTGGCAAACGGCGGCGACGGGTATCCATTCCCCATCCCCAGTGCGGATCGCGTTGACCTCACCGGTGAGGACGGGCAGCCCAACCCGCCGAATCCGGCTTTTCCGGACACCAACGGCAACGGCCGCATAGACGGGCCGGCATTGGTGGACGCCGGTCGCACCGACTTCGCCGCTCCGGGCAGCGAGCAGGACGCCCTGGCCGAGTACCTGGCGCATTTCTTCGGCACAGCCTCCTTCAACGAGGCCGAGACCGCGCCGCTGGATGACCTGCGCGTCCAGAACCTGGGTGTTTCCGGCAAAATGGACACTGTATTTGGACCATAGAGAAGCGTTCCACGCTCTTAGGGTACGCACACCAGCTACTGGCCATGATGCAGGCGCGGCACGACGAGCACCCGGAGCCCCACGAGTTCTCGGAACGCTTGAGCACCATCAGCCCAGCGCAGTTCCAAGCCGCGCTGGATCGCTTCGGGCTGGGCCGCTTGGTCGGTGCAGAGCCGATTACGCTGGGTAACTTCGGGCAGAACTGCTTCTTGCACAGTACGGCGGGAGCGTTCGTGCTGCGCGGTGCACCGCACTATCCGTGGCAGTTCCTAGAGGAACAGCTCTTTGCCCGGCTGCTGCACGAGTACACGCCCGTGCCGGTCCCGTGGCCCTACTACGTGGACGAATCGGCAGCGATTTTCGGTTGGCCCTATGCCATCATGCCCCGCCTGCCAGGCCGGCCCTTGGCCGACAAGGCGTTTCGCGGCCGCCTGGACGGGGCCGCGAAACGGAAGATCGCCGGGGCACTCGGACACATGCTGGCCGATCTCCAGGCATTGGAGTGGCCGCTGCCAGGCGCTTACGATCCAAAAACCCGGAAGATCCGGCAATCTGCCGCCTTCAACCCGGTGGCCGTCAACCCGGCCGTCGCTGCGCCCGGAGTGGACGCGCCGGCATACGTGCGACAACTGCTGGCACAGGCACGCGCAGTGGCACCGACGCAGACCACCGCGGCCGACGCTGAGTGGTCCGAATCGGTCATTGCCGGTGCGCTCGACGCCCTGCGCGAGCCGTTCCGGCCGTGCTGCGTCATGCGTGACTACCAGGAGAACAACGTCAATGTGGCGTGGGCAGCGGACGGAGTCTGGCAGGTGAGCGGGGTGTTCGATCTGATGGGCCTGTTCTTTGGCGACGGTGAGGTTGCCCTGTCGCGGCAAGCAGCAAGCTACGCGGAGCGCGATGCCTCGCTCGCCAGCGAGTACGTGTGGTCGTACCTCCGGCAGCGGCCCCCGCGCCCCGGCTTCGCCCAGCGGTTCCCGCTCTACATGCTGGCAGATCGGCTCGAGGTATGGGAGTGGGCGCACCGGACGGACAGAGTGTGGTGGGACCGCAGCCTGAGCTTGCAGGCGTGGGCACAACCCGCCACCGAGGCGCTCGACCGTCTCGTGCCGCGGGTGAGCGTGGAGTAGCAAGTGGCGGGCGGCTCAAAGGATCTTGATTGACGGTTGATGTACACGTATACTGGAGAAAATCATACGCATACGTATAGCAGGAGGCGAAGCGCAGTGACGAAGAAGAAGCTCACGATCACCGTGGATGCTGAGGTGCTTCCACAGGCCAAGCGGTATGCCCGCTCTCGCGGCGTCTCGCTTTCGTCGCTCATCGAGCAAGCCCTCAGAGAACTAGCCGGCGAACATGCGCCCTCCTTCGCCACGCGGTGGCGGGGCCAATTCCAGGCGGCGGGCCGCGACGACCCGCGCTACGAGGCGCTGGCCCGGAAATACCTCTGATGCTGCTCGACACGGACGTGCTCATTGATGTCGCACTCGACCGGCACCCGCACTCCGGTCCGAGCGCGGAGCTCCTCGACCGGATCGAGCATGGAGCGGAGCCGGCGTTCATCGCGTGGCATACCGTCTCGAACTTTTACTATCTCGTGGCTCCAGCGCGCGGCGGCTGGAGTGCCCGTGACTTCATCGTCGAGTTGACCCGCTTCATAGCGGTGGCGGTGACGGACACCGAAGCGGTCCGTTACGCTGCCGCGCTGCCTATGCCCGACTTCGAGGACGCGCTGCAAGTCGCCGCCGCCCGCGCGTGCGGCGCCCGATATATCGTCACGAGGAACGTCAAGGACTACGCACGCTCGCCGATCCCTACACTCAGCCCCCAAGAGGCGCTGAGTGAGTTATTCTGAGCTATGACTGTGGCTGCAATTCCTCGAGGATAAGAGGCGGTGATGGTGGAGATGAGGGGACTCGAACCCCTGCCCTCCTGCTTGCAAAGCAGGCGCTCTCCCAGCTGAGCTACATCCCCGAAAGACAGTTCAGCGATCAGCAATCAGCCGGAAGCGGGGCGAGCACTACACTCGTCCCAAGCTGACCACCGATCGCTCGTCGTTGTGGGCCTTCCTGGATTCGAACCAGGGACCTCAGTCTTATCAGGACTGCGCTCTAACCAACTGAGCTAAAGGCCCGTCGGTGCAGAGGCGCGGAGCGCCTTCACCGCTGAAGAGTAGCAAGAGGTGCTGCAAGGGAAGAAAACCGATCGCTCCAGTCACAAATGACTACGGCAGAGCACTGGAAACCGGCGCCACTACCGTAGACCGACCTAGAAAGTGGTGAGATGACTGCACTGGCCGAAGCCACGCAGCCGCTCACACCGACTCCCTGTAGAAAGGAGGTGATCCAGCCACACCTTCCGGTACGGCTACCTTGTTACGACTTCACCCCAATCACGGACCCGGCCCTCGCACCGGGGGTGGGGGGTACCCACCCCGGGGGTGCTTCAGGCATGGCCCGCTTTCGTGGTGTGACGGGCGGTGTGTACAAGGCCCGGGAACGGTATTCACCGCCGTATGCTGACCGGCGGTTACTAGCAACTCCACGTTCAGGCAGGCGAGTTGCAGCCTGCCATCCCCACTGAGACGTCGGTTGGAGGATTCGCGCCCCCTCACGGGGTGGCCACCTATTGGCGACGCCATTGTAGCGTGTGTGTAGCCCTGGGCGTATGAGCCATGCGGACTTGACGTCATCCCCACCTTCCTCCGGAGTTCGTCCGGCAGTCGGGGCAGAAAAAGCAACTGCCCCCGAGGGTTGCGCTCGTTGCGGGACTTAACCCAACACCTCACGGCACGAGCTGACGACAGCCATGCAGCATCTGGCGGGGCTCCCTGGCGGGTCGGGCCCCTTTCGGCGCCCTACTACCCCGTAGTCCAGCCCAGGTAAGGTTCTGCGCGTTGCGTCGAATTGAACCACACGCTCCGCTGCTTGTGCGGGCCCCCGTCAATTCCTTTGAGTTTTAGTCTTGCGACCGTAGTCCCCAGGCGGGCCACTTACTGCGTCGGCGCCGGCACCGCAGGGGTCGATACCCGCGACACCCAGTGGCCATCGGTCAGGGGGTGGACTACCGGAGTATCTAAGTCCGTTCGCGCCCCACCCTTTCGCTCCTCAGGGTCAGGTCTGGTCCAGCGCGCCGCCTTCGCTACCGGTGTTCCGACGGGGCTCTACGTATGCCACCACTCCCCCCGCCGTTCCGCGCGCCTCTGCCAGCCTCCAGTGACCCCGTCGGCGCCGACCTCCCCGCGTTGAGCACGGGGCTTCCACGACGCCCGTAGGCCACCCCCTACGAGCCCTTTACGCCCAGTAAATCCGGATAACGCTCGTCTCCTCCGTCTTACCGCGGCTGCTGGCACGGAGTTAGCCGAGACTTTGCTACGGAGGTACCGTCTGGTTTCGTCCCCCCGTGCAGCGGTTTACACCCCGTAAGGCGTCATCCCGCACGCGGCGTTGCTGCATCAGGCTTTCGCCCAGTGTGCAAGATTCCTTCATGCTACACCCCGTAGGGCGCGGGACCATCTCTCAGTCCCCGTGTGGCCGGTCAGCCTCTCAGCCCGGCTACCCGTCTGAGCCTTGGGAGGCCGTGACCCTCCCAACTAGCTGATAGGACGCGGGCTCCGCACCGGGCGCAGCAGCAACCTGCCCACTGCTGCTTTCCTCGGCGGTCCGACGACCGCCGAGCGTAGGCGGGATTAGCCCCCCTTTCGGGGAGATAGCCCCCACCCGGCGATAGATTGCCCACGCGTTCCGCACCCGGACGCCACTGAAGAGCCGTAGCTCTCCCGTCCGACTCGCATTGATCACGCACGCCGCCAGCGTTCATCCTGAGCCAGGATCAAACTCTCCCCGTAATACCACCGCTCGCTCGGAGCGATGGTCAGCGTTGCAAAACTCTGACTGGAAAGCGCCCTAGCCTCTTCACAAATCGCAAGCTACCTCTTACTACTCTTCAGTTGTGAAGGTCCGTGCTCGGCACGCGCTCTGCGACCGAGTAGACTCGTACTATAGCACGGCTCCGCAGTGGCGGCAAACACGCCGGCCCGGTCACTTTGCGGTGGGCTGGCCGGCTGCAGCCGGTCGCACTTCGATGTGCTCGCCGACGACGCGCGTCTCCCAGATGGGTAGGCACTGTGGCTCCGGCGGCAGGATGGCGTCGCCGCTCGTCAGGTCGAACAGCCAGCCATGCAGCCCACAGCGGAGACGGGCCGGAGGACCGACCTCCACACCGCTCCAAGCCAGCGGCCACGCCGCGTGCGGGCAATAGGCGTCGAAGGCGTAGATGGTGCCGCCGACGTTGGCGATAGTCACGTCCTGACCGGCACACCGCACCTGCTTCAGCTTGCCAGGCGGGACATCGCGCACCCGCCCAACCCGCACAAAATCGTCGCTCATCGTGCCAGAGCGTAGCCCATCGCGCCCAGCCGGCCAAGGCGCTCGGCAGGGAGCGGGCAGAACGGAGCCGGAACGATGCGGCCCTCGCGGTGGCAAGCGTGCCGGGCCGGGGCCGCCTATACTCGGAGCGTGGCAATCAACTCCGCCGCGGCTGCCAGCGCGCCGCGCCAGCGCCCCTCTCGCCGTCGCCGGTTCAGTCCGTGGCTGTTCCAGGTCGTGAACTTTTGCTTTTGGATCGCGCTGTACTTCTACGTGCCCATCCTGCCGGTCTACGCCGAGCGGAACGGCGCCTCCCTGACCGTAATCGGCGTGATGCTCAGTGCCTACGGGATCATGCAGTTCTTGCTGCGTATTCCCGTCGGGGTCGGGTCCGACCTGTTGGGACGGCGCCGGCCGTTTGTCATTGCCGGACTGGGCGCAGCGGGGCTGGGCGCGCTCTGGTTTGTCTGGATGCCGGCGCCGCCCGGCCTGATTTTCGCGCGGGCGCTGACCGGCATCGGTGCTTGCGCCTGGGTCGTCATCACCGTGATGTACGCCGGCTACTTCGCGCCGGCACAGGTGACGCGGGCGGTCGCTTTCCTGGCCGTCACCAACGGCCTCGGTCAAGCCGTGGCGACCTTTATCGGCGGCGCTGCCGCCCAAAGCTGGGGGTGGCACGCGCCCTTCTATCTCTCGGCGGGGGCGGCCGTGGTCGGGATTGTGGTGGTCGGGCTGTGTGTCGAGGCCAGGACCGGCCCAGCCGTGGCACCGGTCACCTGGCGCCGCCTCGTGGCGGTGGGCACCCATCCGAAACTGCTGCTCGTCGCCGGCCTCGCCGCGGTAAACACCTATGTCCAATTCACCACGATCTACGGCTTCACGCCGGTCTTCGCGGCTCATGAACTGGGAGCCAATCGCGCCGACCTCGGACTGCTGACAGCAGTCAGCGTTTTGTCGCTGATGGCCGCGCAGTTTTTGGCACCGACCATCGTGAACCGCTTCGGTTTTCGTGGCCCCACCACTGCCAGCTTCCTCCTTAATGCGGCGATGACAGCCGCGATCCCGTTGGTCCCCGCGCTGACCTTGGGCATAGGTCTCCGGCAGACAGCCGCGCTGCCCCTCCTCATACTGACGCAGAGCATTGCCGGGCTGGCACGCGGCCTCTTGCAGACCAGCCTGATGAGCCAGAGTATCCTGGCCGTGCCTTCCGCGGAGCGAGCGACGGCAATGGGCGTCTTTCAGGCCGTGTACGCCAGTGGGATGCTGCTCGGTCCGCTCGTCGGGGGGCGGCTGGCGGATGCCGTCGGGCTGAACGCGCTGTTCTGGCTGGCCGGCCTGATGAGCACCATCGGCGCGGTAGTCCTACTGCGTGCAACCCCACCGGAGACCACGGCGCGTAGATCAACGACGCCGGCGTAGCCCCAGCATCTTCGGGCGTCTCTCCCAGTTGATACCGCGCCTCCCACTTACTGCCTGAACGCTACCCGTTCTCGCGGGCTGCACGCGCGGCTGCGACGACCTGCTGGGTGACGTGGGTGGGGACTTCCTCGTAGTGGGAGAACTCGACCTTGAAGGACGCGCGGCCGCCGGTGATGGACCGCAGGTCAGTTGCGTAGCGGACAAACTCGGCCTGCGGACCGTCGGCAGTGATGACCGTCGTGTGGCCACCCTCGGTATCCATGCCCTGGATACGCGCGCGTTTCTGGTTGAGATCGGCAATGATGTCACCGGCGTTGGCCTCCGGGACCTGCACTTCAAGTTGCACAACCGGTTCGAGCAGCACCAGCCCGGCCTGCCGAACCGCGCTCTGAAAAGCCTGCGCGCCGGCCAGTCGAAACGCGATCTCCGACGAGTCGACGGAGTGCTCCTTGCCGTCATAGAGGCGGACCTGCACGTCCACGATGGGATAGCCGGCCAGGACGCCGCGCTCCATCGCTTCACGCACGCCTTTGTCAACGGCCGGTCGCAGGCCCTGACTGATCACACCGCCGACGATGTTGTCCACGAACTCGTAACCCTCGCCGCGGGAGCGGGGAGAGACTTCAATCGTGCAGACTCCGTACTGACCATGCCCACCCGACTGCTTCACGTGCCGTCCCTCGGCGGACGCCGTTGCCATGATGGTCTCGCGGTACGGGACCCTCACCGGCTCCGTCTTGAGACTCGCACCGAACTTGCGCCGGATACGCTCCAAGCTCAGATCAATGTGCGAGTCGCCCATGCCGGAGAGGAGCGTCTGTGCCGTCTCCACGCTGCGCGTGACCCGGAGCGTCAGGTCCTCTTCCTGTAGCCGTGCCACCGCGCTGCTCATGCGGTCGAGGTCGCTCTTCGCCTCAGGCACCACGGCGACGGAATACACCGGCTCCGGGAAGGAGATGGCCGGCAGCAGCCGGGGCTGTTCACGCTGGGAGATCGTGTCACCGGTGGCCGTTTCGGCCAGCTTGGCCACGGCACCGATGTCGCCGGCCGCTACCTGCGACACCGGCTCCTGATCTTTTCCGCGCACCATGAGGACTTGGCCCACCCGTTCGGACTCTTCCTTGCCCGCATTCCACACTTGGGCATCGGAGCGGAACGTCCCGGAATAGACGCGGAAGTAGCTCAACCGGCCGACAAAGGGATCGGCCAGGGTCTTGAAAACGCGCGCCGCGAGTGGGCCGTCCGCAGTGGTGGTCAACTGGCTGGCCTTGCCGGTCCCGGTGTCGGTGCCGGTAATCGAGGTCTCGGCGGCCGCCGGCAGCAGCGCGACCAGTGCATCCAAGAGCTGGCGTACCCCCTTGTCGCCAGTAGCGGCGCACACAAACACCGGGATGACCTGCTGGCTAGAGATGCCCTGCTTGACACCCTCGCGGACTTCCTCGGGAGTCAGCCCTTCGCCCTCCAGATACTTCAGCACCAAGTCATCATCGGTCTCGGCGACAGTCTCGGTCAACTGCTCGGCGAACGTCTCTACGTCGTCTTGCAGCTCCGGCGGCACTTCCCCCTCGGTCACCTCACCGTCGTCGCCGAAGAACAGCGCCTGGCCGGAAATCAGGTCCACGACACCGCGAAAGTTGCCTTCTTCGCCGATAGGCAGTTGCGCCGCTGCCACCTTGGTGCCGTACATCTCGCGTAACTGCTCGACGGCTTGCCGGAAGCTGGCATTGTCGCGGTCAAGACGGCTGACGACGACGACGCGCGGCAGTCCTTGGTCGTCGCAAAGCTGCCACACCTGCTCGGTGCCAACCTGCACACCGGATACCGCCTCGACAAAGATGACCGCACTGTCAACGACATGCACCGCCTCGACGACCTCGCCCACAAAGTCGGCGTAACCGGGCGTGTCAAGGATGTTGAGCTTGTGATCCTGCCACTCCACGGGGACGACCGCGAGGTTGATGGAGCCACCGCGCTTGACCTCCTCCGGCTCATAGTCGGATACGGTCGAACCGTCCTCCACGCGGCCCATGCGGCTGGTCGCGCTGCTACGAAACAACATGGCCTCGGCCAGGGTGGTCTTGCCAGCACCCATATGTCCCAAAAAGCCCACATTGCGGATACGATCAGCTCCATACGTGTCCATCGCCGCTCCTCTTCCGAAATCACCTGGGATGAAGGCGATTATAACGATCCGGCCGTATCCACCTCCACAAACAGCGGTGGCGAGCTGCGCCCGCCGCCTTTACGCGCGGCGGCTCACCTGCCAGGATTCACCGTCACGGGCATCACTATGCGTCTTCACGCCGCAGACTGGCAGTATTGGCTCGACGACCGGCCGCGCATCTTGCGCCTGGCCTGGCTGCCGTATCCGCAGCTCCGGCCGGACGCCTGGCCTGATGCGTGCGCGGAGGCCAGCGCCGCCGGCGTCCACGGGTTGCTGGTGCCCATTTCCTGGGCGCATCATGCGCCGGCGCCCGACGTCCTCGACCTCGATGGCAGCACCGCCGCGCGGCGCGACGTGAGCCGCCTGCTGGCGATCATCGCCGACGCCAATCTCGGGCTGGTTCCCGTAACGGACGCCGCGCAGCTCCCGGCGTGGTTGTGCGGCACGAGCGGCGAGCATCCTCACCTGGCGGATCGAGAGCACCAGGAGGCAGCGGACAACTGGCACGAGGCGGTGGTCCAGACGGTCGCGGCCATTGCACCTGATGCCACGCTGCTCTGGGCGCTGGCCGAGCCACCCGGCCCCGACCGGGCCGCTGCCGCTGCGGTCACCGCGTATCAATCGTGGCTCGCCACGCGCTACGACGACCCGCTCGATCTCGCCCGCGAGTGGCAGCGCGACGTGGAGTCGTTCCGGAGCATGGCCGCCCCGGGTCCGGGCGCCGTGCCGACCGAGCAACGCGATTGGCGGCTCTTCGACGTATCGGTCCGCGCGGAGACGCTCGGCCGGCTGGCGCAGCCGATCCGCGAGTACCTGCCGGAGGTCAGCACGGCGCTGGTGGTGCCCGACACCCGGCAGGCGCTGGCTCGCGCCGTGCAGCTGCAAGCGATTGCTGACGATGTCGGCATGGCATCCGATCTGCTGGCGACCGTTGCTGCCGGTGAGCCAAGCATCACCGCGCAGCTCAACGCGCTGGCGCTCGACGAGTGGCGCCCGACAACCGTGTGGCAGTCACCCACGATCACTCACTTGCGGAACAAGCCGGCCGGCCCGCTCCAGGACCGTGCGCTCTGGCGGCAGAGCATGGCCGCGTTGGCGCGGGGGGGACGGAGTCTCGGCTGGAGCGCCACAGCCGCGTTGTCAGCGGACGACGACCCGCCGGCGCCGGGTGGGTGGCCAGCAATGGCACGGGTGGGACGCTGGCTGGACCGGTACGAGGAGCTGCTGGTGCGCTCCACGCCCGTCTACGACCCGCTGGTGGTGCTGTGGGATGGGTTGGGTGAGCTGGTGAGGGAGCCGGACGAGCCGTTGGCGGCGAGCAGCGGCGGCCAACTGCTCGCCTTGCTCGGTACGGCGGGCTGGCAACCGGAGTGCTTGGACCTCAGCACGCTGGACGACGAGACACTCGGCGAGTTTCGCGCCGCCATCATCATCGGGCACGGTTATCTGGAGCTTGAGGCCTACGGACGGCTGGTGGTCTACGCGGTGGGCGGCGGGCACCTGCTGACCGTCGGCCAGCCGATCCACGCGGACGAGTCGGGCCGGCGCATCAACACGCGCGTCCTCTACCCACGCTCTGCCGGCACGCCACCGGAGCACAGCGGCGGCATTCGCAGTCTCCGGCAGCGTCTCCGTACCCTCTTCCGGGGTCAGCCGCTGTCCCGGTTCGGCACGGAGAGTAGCAACGTGCCGCTCGCTGGCGAGCCGCTGACCTTCGCGGCCGGGCCGGGCGACGACCTCTGGTGGCAATGGCACGGCTCGCGCCGCGGGCCGCCGGTGGCCTACCGGGCGGAGGTACGCCGGGGGAGCACGACGGTCGTCGGCGTTCCGCTCCGGCTTCCGTCGGCAGGGGCCGCAGCGGACGGCAAGGCCTTGCGGCGGCTCATCAGAGACCTGTTGGAGCCGTTGGTCCCCCGTCGGCTGGTCCCGGAGCCACAGCTCGCGCTCGACCTGTCGCTACGCCAGGTGGAAACGGGCGAGGCGCTGCTCTTCGCCGGCAATGCCGGCGCTGCCCAGCGCGGAGCCATCCGGCTGCGCTCGCTCGCCGCCCTCGGACTCGGCGGCACGCTCCGCGCCGAAGTCATCGCCGCGACCGGTGAGTCCACGGCTCACGTCGGAGACGACGGCGCCACGCTCTCGGTGATAGTAGACGCCGGCGACGCGCTGGTCGTGCGGCTCCACTAATCTGCACCCGCTGTTATACTCCGGCAATGGCTTCACCAGGAGATGCGACCGGCACGGCAGGCGCCCGGAACCGACCGCGCCGCGTGGTGGTCAAGGTAGGCACGACGCTCCTGACCGGCGGCCACGATACGCTCGACCGTGACTATATGGCCACGCTGGCCGCGCAACTGATCGCGGCGCGGCAGGCCGGCTGGGAAGTCGTTCTGGTCACTTCCGGGGCCATCGCCGCCGGGCGTGCCCGGCTGAATCCGGAGCGCGGGGGCAAGGACATCTCCGGCAAGCAAATGCTGGCCGCGGTCGGCCAGAGCTTGCTCATGCGGGATTATGACGCGCTGTTCAGCCCCCACGGTACGACCGTCGCGCAAACCTTGCTCACCAAACGCGATCTACGCAGCCGGGTTGGCTATCTGAACGCCCGCAACGCCCTGCTCGGCTTGCTCGACTACGGAGTGCTGCCGATCATCAACGAGAATGACGTGGTGGCGGTGGACGAGCTGGTGTACCGGGACGGCTTTGGCGATAACGACACGCTCTCGGCGATGGTGGCCAATCTCGTTGACGCCGGCTTGCTCCTGCTGCTGACCGACATCGAAGGCCTCTATACCGCCGACCCGCGCTGCGATCCGACGGCCAGCCTCGTCCGCGACGTGCAGCAGGTGGACAAGGAACTCGAGCGCCTCGCGGGGGAAAGTGGCTCCGACCAAGGCACGGGAGGGATGCGGACCAAGCTCGAAGCGGCGCGCATTGCAACAACGAGCGGTATCACCGTGCAGATCGCGCCGGGGAAAGCGCCCAATATCGTGCCCCGGCTGCTGGCCGGCGAGCACGTGGGCACGCGCTTCCACCCAGCCACCTCGCGGGCGGAGGCACGCCGGCGCTGGATACTCTCGGCGCTGGGACACCAGGCGGCAATCCATATTGACCCCGGAGCGGTGACCGCCCTGGTAGCACGCGGGCGCAGCCTGCTGCCCGTCGGGGTGCGGACCGTCGAGGGGCCGTTCCAGCGGGGCGAGACCGTCGCCATCGTGGGTCCCGATGGGACCAACCTGGCCTGTGGTCTCGCCAGCTATGCGTCCGACGAGATCGAGCGGATCAAGGGCCAGCGTTCCAGTCGCATCGCCACCATCCTCGGCCACACCTATGGCGACGCCGTCGTACACCGTAACAACCTGGTACTGTTACCGAGGACCGGTGGGGGGTAGCCCCCTCCCTCGCCCTCCCCCGTTGCGACGGGAGAGGGAACCACATTGAGGAGGCTAAACCACTATAATCCCAGGTGAGACCACGGAGCACGGAGGAGCACCCCTATGGCGACGACAATGCAGCTTGATGCGGCGATGGAAGTGCGGACCAAGGCTCAGGCTGCCCGGCGGGCGGCGCGTGGGCTGGCGCGAACACCGACGGCGGTGAAGAACCAGGCGCTGCGGGCCGTGGCGGAAGCCTTAAGCGAGCAGCAGGACGAGATACTGGCCGCCAATAAGGAAGACCTGGCAGCCGCGGTCGCCGCCGGGCTGCCCGCGTACACCCAGGATCGGCTGCTGCTCAACCCGGCCCGCCTGGAGGCTATCGCCGCCGACGTCCGCGACGTGGCGGCGCTGCCCGATCCGGTCGGTGAAATCATCGAGATGCGGACGGTCGAGAGTGGCATCCAAGTGGGCCGGCAGCGGGTGCCGCTCGGCGTGATCGGCGTCGTGTATGAGGCGCGGCCGAACGTGACCATAGACATCGCCAGCCTGGCCGTGAAGTCGGGCAACGCCGTCGTGCTGCGGGGTGGCAGCGACGCGATCCACTCCAACCTGGCGCTGGCGCGAGTGATCGGCCGGGTGATGACCGAGGTGGGGCTGCCGGAGGGCGTCGTCCAGCTGATCGAAACGACCGACCGGCAGAGCGTCACGGCGCTGCTGCGGGCACGTGGGCTGATTGACGTGGTGATCCCACGCGGCGGGGCGGACCTGATCAACTTCTGTGTCGAGAACTCCACGGTGCCAGTGATCGAGACGGGCGCGGGCGTTTGCCACACCTACGTGGACGCGGACGCCGACGTGGCGAAAGCACGCAAGGTCACGTTCAACGCCAAAGTGCGCCGGCCTTCGATCTGCAATGCACTCGACACGCTGCTGGTCCACGAGACGATTGCGCCGCGGCTGCTGCCCACGCTGGCCGACGAGCTCCAAGGCGCCAACGTGGAGCTGCGCTGCGATCCGGGGGCAGCGGCGCTGTTGGCCGACCGGCCGCACGTCAAGGCGGCCAGTGAGAGCGACTACGGGACCGAGTTCCTCGACTACATCATGGCCGTCAAGCTCGTGCCCGACTTCGAGACGGCGCTGGACCACATCGCGCAGTACGGCTCCGGGCACAGCGAGGCGATTATTACGGAGAACTACACCACGGGGCAGCGGTTTATTAATGAGGTAGACGCGGCGGCCGTCTACTTGAACGCCTCCACGCAGTTCACCGACGGCGCCCAATTCGGTCTGGGCGCCGAGGTGGGCATCAGCACGCAGAAGCTCCACGCCCGCGGCCCGATGGCGCTGGGCGAGATGACCACCTACAAGTGGGTCATCTACGGCAACGGCCACACGCGGGCGTGAGTGCGGTGGGGCCCAGCCCCCTCCCTAGCCCTCCCCCGTCCCGACGGGGGAGGGAATTGCGCGTTCCCCCGCCGCCGCGGGGCCAAAAACACCCGTCCCCCCGTCGGGACGGGGGGACCTATAGGGGGGGCCAGCAGGGGGCCAGCCCCATCCTGGCTCACCAACTGGTCGGTTTGGTGATGGTGCCAACTGAGTCTGCCAGCGTATCGGGGAGCTGACTTCGTCTCAGATGGCTCTTCCAGAGCCGCTTCACGTAGGTCGCAGCGTTGGACAAGCCCCTGGGGCTGGCGTTCTTGGAGTCGGGATTGACCAGCGTGACGCGAAGACCCAGATCGTCCCGCACGTATCGCATCGCACCAGCAAAGTCCGCATCGTTGGACACGACGACTGCCTGCTCGTACTCCCCGTTGAAGCCATCAACCAGGAGACGTGTAGCCAGGTTCACGTCCGACCCCTTCTCCTCCGAGTCCCGGACCGTGACGTGGGTCGGCAGCCCCGGTACCGGCTCGACCAGTGGGCGCAGCTTGATCCTGGGCCGGAAGGTGCCGTAGTAGACCTCAAAGCCCGGCAGAGTCGCTAGTGCCCTCAGGTACGCCTGCTGCCGCTGGGGTTGGCTGGGATCATTAGGGCGCGGATTGAGGAGCGAGGTGAAGTAACAGATCCGGTGAATGGTGTCCTGGGGAAAGAGGTTCTCAGCGAGCTTTCGCAGGTCTAGCCACTTGAACGCGGTACCCCGGAGAGCGCGGTAGTACAGGTTGAAGCCGTCAATATAGAGGTTGGCAATCAATCGCTGCCCTCACTAGGAAAGACAGAGACCGCCCTGGGGCGGTCTCGACCCTACCGCCGAAGCGACAGGGGTGGTATATGGACGATATCACGAGCGCGGGCAGTTGTCAACGGCTGTGGGGGCCAGCCCCCTCCCTCGCCCTCCCCCGTCCCGACGGGGGAGGGAACTATTCGTCCCCCTGCCGCAGCGGGGGGACCTATAGGGGGGCAGCCGGGAGCCTACGCCGTCAACGCCGCCAGGATGCTGGCGACTACGGCATCAAGGTTGTGCTCAACAGCAGCATTGGTAAAGCGCAGCACGCGATACCCACGCTGGCGGCTCAACCACCGGGTCCGTTCCGCATCGTACTCCACTTGCTCGGCATGCGTATGGCCATCAATCTCGATCACCAGTCGGGCCTGTACACAGCAGAAGTCCACGATGAACGGCCCGATGGCCGGTTGTCTACGAAAGTACGCTCCGTTGAGCTGTCTCCGGCGCAGCCGCTGCCAGAGGCGCTGCTCGGCGTGCGTCAACTCCTGCCGCAAGAGTTTGGCCCGTTCCTGCGTGGCAGCAGCCGTGCGCCAACGCCTATTGCGTCTATAATTCATGTGTGTATGATACATAATTGGATGCCCCCTCCCTCACCCTCCCCCGTCCCGACGGGGGAGGGGATATAGCAGCCCCCGCGGCCGCGGTGGCAAAAGCCCCCGTCCCCCCGTCGGGACGGGGGGACCTATAGGGGGGCTATCGGCCCCCTCCCTGGCCCTCCCCCGTTGCGACGGGGGAGGGGGCGGCGCGTCCCCCGGCTGGCACGGCTGCCCGCGCCTCGTTTACCATGGGGCAGCAGCACGGGCAGCGCGAGTGAGGCAACCGCATGGCGATTGCCGTTGACCAAGAGCGGCTCAGTCGGCTGGAAGGCACCTACGAGCAGGTGGACCGCCGGCTCGATGACATGAACAGCCGGCTCAATGGTATGCAGCGGGCCATTGACGGGCTGCGCGCCGAGATACATGGCCTGCGAGCCGAGACGCAGCAGGCCATTGACGGGCTGCGCGCCGAGATGCATGGCCTGCGAACCGAGACGCAGCAGGCCATTGACGGGCTGCGAGCGGAGACGAACAGCCGGTTTGAGGAGCTGAACCGGACTATTGACGGGCTGCGCGTCGAGACGAACAGCCGGTTCAACACGCTCATTGTCGTGATCGCGGCCTCGTGGGTGACGCTCATGGCCGCGATGATTACCGTGCTCGTCACTCTCTTCCTTAAGTAAGTGCTGCCAGCCCCCTCCCTGGCCCTCCCCCGTCCCGACGGGGGAGGGAACTGTGCGGCCTACCGCCGCGGCGGTGCCAAAACACCCGTCCCCCCGTCGGGACGGGGGGACCTATAGGGGGGCTATCGGCTCCCACCCTCGCTCTCTTCCTTAAGTAAGCGCTACCCGCCCCCTCCCTGGCCCTCCCCCGTCCCGACGGGGGAGGGAACTACTCTTCCCGCCGCTGCGGGGGGACGGCCCCAGCTGGCGAGGCGCATCTGGCGCTCAAGCGTTGCAGGTCTATAGGGTGGATGCGAGGACGGGGGGCAGGTTTTCGGCAGGCGGCGGTGAAATGGCTTGCAGCCAGCCAGCCGAGTTGCTACTGTCTCTGCGGAGCTTGCGGCACTCATCCAGTGTTGCAGATGGCCGGGCGATGTCCTATACTGGCGAACGGTCTGCGGCAGTTGGAAGTAGAAGCAGATGCCTTGGTGTTGCCGTTCAGGGTTGCAGAAGCTCTGGCCGCGTTCTATACTGACGGCAATTTGCGGCGGCAGGGAAGGAGTTGGGGGAGAGCGCGAGAAGCAGGAGAAGGGACTTGCAGGAGTCCTGTAGTCACCTTTAGGATAGGGTTGAGCAGCGGCGTTGCTATTGAGGTGTGCAGCGCTAGAACGTCAGTCGGGAGAGGACGGATATGAAGAAAGCCTTGCGAAGACTTGCAGTAGGGCCCAGCGGGGCTGGGTCACATTCCACGAGCACATTCGCTCGGGGAGGCGAAGGGCGGCATCCCCCGGGGCGGAGGCGGCGGCGAGCAACCTCCTTCCTCACCCTCGCCATTGCTTTGCTTTGTGCCGGGGTCATGGGTCTCCTGACCCTCTCGGTTGTTGCAGCACAGAGTCCCGGGCCGCCTGGCGAGCCGTCAGATGTGAAAGTCACGCGCGCTACGGACAGCGCAACCAGCTTGGTGGTGACCTGGGAAGCTCCCGCGCTCACCAACAGGGCGACGATCACCGGTTACACCGTGCGCTGGCGGAAGTCCAGTGTCGCGCACTACGACTCGGCGGATGTCAATGCAGGCACAGACCCGACGGCCGTGACATACACGATCACGGGCGTGACGGGTAGGACCCTGGAAGCCGGCGTCGAGTACACGGTGCAGGTGCGTGCTGACGCCACCGTCCCCGACGGGGATGATGCGGATACGGAGGCCGACGTTGTCATGGGCGCGTGGGCCACGCGGACCGGGACGCCGGCTGCCGCGCCGGCCGCGCCGGCAGATGTGAGCGTCACGCGTGGCAGCGATGCTACGTCGCTGGTGGTGAGTTGGGAAGCCCCCGAACTCAACGGGGCGACGATCACCGGCTACACCGTGCAGTGGCGGGTAACCACTGATACGGTCTACGACTCAGCCAATATGGCCTCCGTGTCAGGCCTGACGTACACGATCACGGGCCTGACCAGCGGCACCGCATACACGGTGCAGGTGCGTGCTGACGCCACCGTCCCCGATGATGATGCGGATGCGGATGCGGACGCCGACGAAGTCATGAGCGTGTGGGCCGATGGGGCCGGGACACCGGCGGCCGCGCCGGCTGTGCCGTCGGACGTGAGTGTCGATCGTGGCGCCGATGGTACGTCGCTGGTGGTGAGTTGGGCAGCCCCCGACGAACTCAACGGGGCGACGATCACCGGCTACACCGTGCGCTGGCGGAAGTCCAGTGTTTCGTCCTACCACTCGGGTGATGTCAATGCAGGCACAGACCCGGCGGCCGTGACATACACGATCACGGGCCTGACCAGCGGCACCGCATACACGGTGCAGGTGCGCGCTGACGCCACCGTCCCTGATGATGGGGCGGATGAGGATACGGACGCCGACGTTGTCATGAGCATGTGGGTCACGCAGACCGGGACGCCAGGGACTAGCGCGCCGGGCGCGCCGGCAGATGTGAAGGTCACGCGCGGTACCGATGCTACGTCGCTGGTGGTGAATTGGGCAGCGCCCATGACCAACGGGGCGACGATCACCGGTTACACCGTGCGGTGGCGGAAGTCCAGTGTTGGGCACTACGACTCGGCGGATGTCAATGCAGGCACAGACCCGGAGGCCGTGACATACACGATCACGGGCCTGACCACCGACACCGCATACACGGTGCAGGTGCGTGCTGACGCCACCGTCCCCGACGGGGATGATGCGGATACGGACGCCGACGTTGTCATGGGCGCGTGGGCCACGCAGACCGGGACGCCAGGGGCTAGCGCGCCAGGCGAGCCGGCAGATGTGAAGGTCGTGCGCGGCGACAATGCTACGTCGCTGGTGGTGAGTTGGGCAGCCCCCGACGAACTCAACGGGGCGACGATCACCGGTTACACCGTGCGCTGGCGGAAGTCCAGTGTCGCGCACTACGACTCGGCGGATGTCAATGCAGGCACAGACCCGACGGCCGTGACATACACGATCACGCCGACGGCCAGGCCCCTGGAAGCCGGCGTCGAGTACACAGTGCAGGTGCGTGCTGACGCCACCGTCCCCGACGGGGATGATGCGGATACGGACGCCGACGTTGTCATGGGCGACTGGGCTACACAGACCGGGACGCCGGCTGCGGCGCCGGCCGCGCCAGCGGTGAGTACTGAGTCTGGCTACGCGCAACTGGTGGTGAGTTGGGAAGCCCCCGAACTCAACGGGGCGACGATCACCGGCTACACCGTGCAGTGGCGGGAGTCCAGTGTTACGACCTACGACTCGGCGGATCAGGCTGACGTGACGGGTGCCATGTCGTACACGATCACGGGCCTGACCAACGACACCGAATACACGGTGCAGGTGCGTGCTGAAGCTACGCTCCCCGATGATGATGCGGATGCGGATGCGGACGCCGACGAAGTCATGAGCGAGTGGAGCAGCGATGCGACCGGGACGCCGGCCGCGGCATCCGCCGCCGCGCCGGGCACGCCGGTGGTGAGTATTGAGGCTGGCCACGAGCAACTGGTGGTGAGTTGGCAAGCCCCCGCTGACAACAGAGCTGCGATCACCAGCTACACGGTGCAGTGGAAGTCGGGCGGTGAGGCCTACGAGGCCCTCGATGCAGAGAACCCGTCGCGTACCCACACCACTGCTGACGGGATGGCCACGTCCTACACGATCGAGAACCTGACCAACGGCATGGCGTACATGGTGCAGGTGCGTGCCACCAACGCCGTAGACGATGGCCCGTGGTCTGATGAGCAGTCCGGTACGCCAGCCTCCGTGCCCGACAAGCCAGAGAATGTGATGGTCACAGCCGGCAACAGCCAACTCATGGTGAGTTGGCAAGCCCCCGCCGCCAACCACGCGGATGGGATCACTGGCTACACGGTGCAGTGGAAGATGGCAGGACAGGACGACTATGTTCAGGCCAACGCGGCTGCGGATGCCACGTCCCACACGATCCCCAACCTGACCAACGGCATGGCGTACATGGTGCAGGTGCGGGCCACCAACGCCGAAGGTGCTGGCCCGTGGTCTGATGAGCAGTCCGGTACGCCAGCCTCCGTGCCCGGTATGCCGATGGTGTATATTGCGGCCGGCGACGGGCAGCTTGTGGTGAGTTGGACGGTCCCCGCCGCCAACCACGCGGATGGGATTACCGGCTACACGGTGCAGTGGAAGTCGGGTGATCAGGGCTACGGTTCGGATCGCCAGGCCGACGCGGCCGCGGATGCCACGTCCCACACGATCATGGACCTGACCAACGACATGGCGTACATGGTGCAGGTGCGTGCCACCAACGCCGAAGGTGCTGGCCCGTGGTCTGATGAGCAGTCCGGTACGCCAGCAGCATCGCCGCCGGTGGAAACGGTCACGCGGACCGAAACTCGCACGGTCTACCGCGATCGGCCCGCACCAGCACCAGCACCGGTCACCGAGCCGACCATCATCGGCGACAGTGGCTACGCCACGACCTATCTCGCCGTTGATGGGCAGAGCATCGAGCTCCGGATCCATCCGCAAGCCGGCGGTCCCGCCAGCCATACGTTCGCCATTGGCAGCTTCATCCGCGACGCTGACCTCGGCCAGACGTACCAGATCGTCGCCGGTGGCAAGCGCCGCTGGATTGCCCCGACCAGCCCGCTGGTCTACCAGGTCCCGTGGGCCCAGGTGAACAGCATGTACACCTTCGCCTCCAACGTGGTGGCTGCCATCCCGCTCGACGAGTCCAACCCGCCACAAGGCTTCCTGGTGCGGGGGATGAACGGGCGGATCGTCAGCTACGACGCGGGCATGTGGCGCCATATCCCGAACATCCCGACGTTCCAGGCGCTCGGCTATCGTTGGTGTGACGTGAACAACGCTGACGCCGGTTTCTTTGGCCGGATCAGCGAAGGGAGCGCTCACCCACCGACGAGCCAGCCGGAGAACCCGAACTACCCCGTCTGCGGGTAGTACCGCCCTCCTGGGTGCCCTGATTGCGAAATCGGGGCACCCAGTGCCGACTATCCGAGTTGCCGGACCTCGTAAGCCCGGCACGCTGCACACCTCGACCGGTGGCCTCCGTCCTCAGGGACGGGGGCCACCCTGTTTTAAGGGGGGCTCGCCCCCTCCCTGGCCCTCCCCCGTTCCGACGGGGGAGGGAACTAGTTGTCCCCCTGCCGCAGCGGGGGGACAGCTAGGGGGGCAATATCCTCTCTGGCACCCCCGTTGTCTTTCCCCGCCCTCACCCAACATCTCCCCTTTGAATGGAGGTCTGGCGGATGCCTGACGACACCGGCGCACACCACGCCCCGGATGGGAGGAGTCGGAGCATCTTGCCGGCCGTAGCCGGTGGCCTAGCCACCTTGCCGAGGGCGCCGGGTCCTGACCAACCCCCCGTTCCACCGGGGCAGGACCGCCTGTGCGCCGCGCCTCGGGTGCCGGAACACGTCCGTTCCCACCCAGCGCAAAGGGCGCCGGATCAGGACGCGACCCCGGCCGACTGGGCCGGGGTGGCGGATGCTGATTGTCTGTGCGCCACGTTTGCCGCCGCAGCCCGTCCCGACTGCTCCCCCGTCAGGCCCCCACCGCCGGCTCGCGCCCCTGCCGGGCACGCGCTGGCCGCCGGGGCACCGCCAGCCTCCATCACCCAGTTCACCGCGCCGGAGTTGATACAGCTCCTCGCCGCCGCGGCCGCGCCCCCGGCTGGCCCATCCCATCCGGACCACCCGGCCGTGTCCAGCGCCTGCCCACCGCTTGCTGACGCTCCGGCCGCGCAACTCGCCGCCAAGGAGAACGGCCTCTGGACCAGCCCGAACTATTCGTCCCCCTGCCGCAGCGGGGGGACCTATAGGGGGGCTACGGCCCCCACCCCCGCTCTCTCCCTTTAAGTAAGTGCTACCAGCCCCCTCCCTCGCCCTCCCCCGTTGCGACGGGGGAGGGGATATAGCGTTCCCCGGCCGGCGCGGAGGTCCACGCCTCGGCTACTATGAGGCAGTGACACGGGCGGCGAGCGAGGGAGCACCATGGTCATCAGGGACATTGACCAACAGCGGCTCAGTCGGCTGGAAGGGGCCTACGAGCAAGTAGACTGCTGGCTCAATGATATGAACAGCCGGCTCGACGGGATGCAGCAGGCGATTGACGGGCTGCGGGTCGAGATGAACAGCCGGTTCAACATGCTCATTGTCGCGATAGTGGCCTCGTGGGCGACGCTCATTACCACCCTTTTCCTCAAATAAGCGCCGGCCCCCTCCCGGGCTAGCCCCCTCCCTAGCCCTCCCCCGTTCCGACGGGGGAGGGGATATAGCGTCTCCGTGCGACGGCGGTGCCGAAAACACCCGTCCCCCCGCGTGCGGGGGGGCCTATAGGGGGGCAGGAACCACTACCGCCGGGGCGCGGGCGGCTGGCCCTGGCGTTCGTAGAGACTGACGATTTCGGCGACGGTGGTGGCGTCTTCGGGGCGTTTGTCCTCACGCACGAAGCCGATTACGCGGGGGAACCGCAGCGCGTAGCCTAGCTCGTCCGCGCCGCGGCCGGCGGTATGGAAGGGGCTGCGGGTGATCTCGTCGGCCTGAATCTCGATGACTACGTGCGGCTCCACCCACACGTCCGGCGTGAGCTGCGAGTCCACGCGGGCGGGCTGCTCCGTGGTGCGCTGCGGGTCGAGGCGTTGCCGCAGCGCCACCCATTCCTCTTCCGAGAACCCGGTGCCCAAGCGGGTGACGGTGACAAACCGATCCTGGTCCGGGTCGTAGAGGGCCGTCAGGACCGTGCCAATCCCGAACTGGGCGCGGTGGCCCTTGCCCTGCCAATAGCCGACGATCACCCCGTCTATGGTGTCTTGTAACTCGCCACGGTAGCTGCGCTTGAGCTTGATCCAGTTGTAGTTGCGGGCGCCGGCCTGGTAGGGGGAATCGAGGCGCTTGGCGACGATGCCCTCCTGCCCCAGGCCAACTGTGGCGTAGAAGTAGGCATCGAGTTCCGCCGCAGTTTCCACTATACGCCAGTCGCTGGGGAGCAGCGCCTGACCATCGGGGTCGGCGCTCCACTCGGTTGGCAGCCAGTCGGTCTTGGCCGCCCGATCGGGCGGCTCGCGTCCGTCGCCGAGGAGCGCCTCCAGCCGCTCGCGCCGCTCGGTGTATGGAAGGTTGGTGAGGTCCTCGCCGTCGAGATACAGGATGTCGAAGGCAAAGAGCTTGAGTGGCAGCGTCTTACGCAGCTTTTCGATGCCGTACTTGCGCTTTCGCGTGCCGGTGACCTGAAACGGATGGTACTGGCCCGTTGCCGGATCGTAGGCGACCGCTTCCCCGTCCAGGATGACGGTACGGCCACCCGCCTGGGCGACCAACCCCTCGGCCAGCTCCGGGAACATCGCGGTGGTGTTTTCGAGGTTGCGGGAGAAGATACGCACCTCGTCACCGTCCAGGAGGTGGAGCTGGGCACGCAGCCCGTCTATCTTCGGCTCGACGGCGCACCGCTCCACCTTGGCGATGATCTCCTCCGGCCCCGGGAGCCGCTCGGCCGCGGCCGGCCGCACCGGCCGGCCGGCCGCCACCTTTATCGTGGCCAGTCCAGTCTCGCCTTCGTCCCAATAGGTGCGGGCGACGAGACCGAGATCGGAGCAGATGTTGTAGGCGCGCTCGATGGGCTTGCGCGCCGCTTTGGATTCGGTCCGGGCGAACGAGAGGGCATCCATCACGGTCGGGTCGCCGATCCCGAGGCGCAGCCGGCCCAAGGGGATGCGGGCGAGGTGCTTGGCCTCGCTCGCGCTCGCCTGCCGCAGCAAGTCGGCCAATAGCTCCGTCTTCTGCGCGACCGAGCCGGCACCGGCGGTGTGGGCGATCCGAGTCAGGGTCTCGAAGACCGCTGCGACCTCCTGGCCTTCGGATGCGGCAGCATCGTCTGTGTGCAGCTCTGCCGCGACCAGGCCATAGTCGCCGAGACGGGCAAACTGCGCCGCGATCTCGTCGCGCGGCCGGTCCAGCGCTTGGGCTAGGGACTCGGCAACGAGGGCCTCGCCCATCCCGAACTCGATCTGCTCGAAGGTGGGTGCTACCCGCCCCTGGCTCAGATAGGCCATTTGTTCGATTTCGGTAGGGTTGTTCGACGTCTGGAACAGGGCGGCCAGGATCGCGACCATCTCATTACGCTTGCGGGTAGCCTCCAGCCGGTCGAAATGCTCGGCGACACGGGCAAAGCGCATAGCAGTCCTCCATCATCGTATCGCGTATGATACTATCCTCCAAGCAGAGGAGGGCAGCGATGATGGCGAAGTACAAACTGGCGGTTGACACCCGAGAGGTCGCAACTCCTACCTCGGCTCAGGGCCTCGAACAACCCACCCGGCTCGATGTTGAGCGTGAGCAGGACTTCGCTATCATTGCCGAAATGCGTGCTGCGTTCAAGGGGGTGCCGGACGAGGAACTGGAGCGGGAACTGAACCGCGCCTTCGCCCAGGCCCGGAAGAAGTACCGCAGGAGCCGGCAACGCCCTGCGGCCAAAACGCTGTGATTACAGCGGTACTTGATGCCAATGTGCTTGCCTCCGGCTTCGTGCGCTCCAACCCTGCTGCTGCGCCCGCCCAACTCATTGATGCCTGGAAGGCACGCGCCTATCGTTTAGCTCTCTCCGAGCACATCATCGCCGAACTCATCCACACGTTTGAGGATCCGTACTTTCGCCGTCGCCTGACGGCCCAACAACGTGCTCGGTTCTTAGCCCTGCTTCAGCGCCGGGCAATCATCATTCCAATCACTGCTCCAGTGGAAGGAGTGGCCACGCATCCTGAAGATGATTTGGTCTTGGCCACCGCTGTGTCGGCAGAAGCCGCTTATCTGGTCACAGGGGATACCAAGCTACAGCAGCTAAGAACCTACGGTGAGGTCACCATTCTTAGCCCGCGTGCTTTTCTGGACCTCCTGCTGGCTGCTACTGCGTAGAGGATACTGCCATCTGACCAGGCCGCGACGCGGAAGGTAGTAGCCGTTCCGCTTACGACGAGACAGCGGAATCAACAGGTTGTCCAATGACGTTGCCCTATCAATAAATCGGAACGGCGGTAATGCGGCGGCGTTGCGGTGGAGGCACCCGGCAGGCCTTAAGGGAGTACCGCGCACGGATGGCCGGCGGCCCGGGCAAGCCGATGGAGGAGCAGCGTGAGTGTTGACTTGGCGGGGGCTGAAGCGGCGGGCATGGACGCGGACGGACTGCGCCGCGCGTTTGGCTTGCTGGAAGGCTGGGTTGGTGACGCGGTGGTGCCCGGGGCCGCGGCGCTGGTCACACGACACGGGCAGGTGGCCGGCACGTGCTCCGTCGGCAGGGCCGATCCGCATACCAACCGGCCGGTGGATGCCGGAACGGTCTTCGCGCTGGCCTCGATTACCAAGCCGGTGACGGCCACGGCGGTCATGCAGGGCGTGGAGCGCGGCTGGTTTGCCTTGGACGAGCCGGTCGGCGTCCTGCTGCCGGAATTCCTCGACGGGCCGGCGAGCGGCCGTGATGTGGCTGACCGCAGCACGGTGACGGTGCGCCAGCTGCTCACCCATACCTCTGGCCTGCCGGGCTTCTCGGTAGCGAACATGCGCTTACGGCGGCGGCACGCGCCGCTGGCAGAGTTCGTGTATTCGTTCCAGGCAGCGCCGCTCTTCTTCGCCCCCGGCACGGCCCATCTCTACAGCAATTGCGGGATTCTACTGCTCGCCGAACTGGTGGGCCGGGGAAATGCGGATACGCTGGGACAACGGGGCCAGCCATCGGCAATCTTGCAGTATCACGAGCACGTACACCGGCACATTCTGGCGCCGCTCGGCATGAACGACACCTGGATACCGGTGCCGGAGGCAGCTTGGGAGCGCGTGGCACACGTTGCCGACACCGGCCAGGAGGGCAAGGACTACGAGGCGGCAAATTCGGCCTACTATCGGCAGCTCGGCATCCCCTGGGGCGGCCTGTTTGCGACGGCCGCGGACTTGGCCCGCTTCACGAGCATCTTCATGCCGGACGGCCAGCAACTCGCCGACGGCAATCGTGTGCTCACGGCGGCCAGCCGCGCGGAAATGACCCGCATACAGGTATCCGTGCCACCAGCGGCTACGGATGCTGCACCGGGGCTGCGCGACAGCGGGGCGGAGGCGCCATGGCCGCGCGTCGAATGGGGACTGGGCTGGGAAGTGAAGGGCCGGAAGACGGGCCACGTGTCGGGCGACTTGACCTCACCGCACACCTTTAGTCACATCGGAGTCACGGGGACGCTGGCGTGGGGCGACCCGGTGACCGGGGTCATGTGCATCCTGCTCGCCAACCGGATGCAGACGAGCGGCTGGACCACCGAGCGCCCACGGCGGACATTGTTCTCCAACGCGGTCATGGCCGCGCCTGTCGGGGCCTAATCCGCCGCCAGCGGGCGCGGTGAGGCCGGGGATGAAGGCCAATAACACCCTGCTACGAGGCAGCGACCTCAGCGGGGTGCTCGTGCTCCGCGTGCGCCGTGGCCTGCTCACGGCTATACAGCGGCCGGGCACAAGCTGGGCAAAGCTCGGCTTCGGAGAGGCGATCCAAGTAGTGCAGGACGGTAGTGGCATACGTGGCGTGGCTCCAGGTTAGCGGCGAGACGGAGAGGGGCACGCCACTATAGGGGTGAATTTGCTCGGCCAGCACCCCACTCGTAAGCGCACTCCGCGCTACCCAGCGCAGAATATCCAGGGCCGGCTCCAAGTCGGCGCGATTTTGGGCCTTCGCGATATACCAATCGGCCAGCCATAGCGTACAAATGAACCACGGGTTGCCGGGCACCTGCGCGATGTCCGTGCTGACCTGGTGGTAATAGTCGTTCTCGTAGCGGGCCACGCCGCCGACATCGGTTTCAACCCACAACCGCTCGCGCACGGCCTCCATGGTCGCGACGATCTTCGGGTCATCCGCCGCGTACATCCCAAACTGGAAGAGGCCGGCCAGACTAGCATCTACAGTCCGGTCCACGTCCCAGGAGCCGTCCGCGCGGCGGTTAATCATCCGCGCAAAACGGTCCTCGTCCTCGCGCCAGAGGTAGATGTCCGCACCGCGCCGCATGTCGGCAGCCGCCTGGCTGTAGCGCCGCGCGAGGTCATGCTGACCGAAGGTTTTGGCAAACGACGCAGCAGCCGTGAGACCGCCGTGGACCGCGGCGACCGTGAAGGACAAGACGCCGCGACGCTCCTCCCAGAGATCGTAGCTGGCCAGGGGCAGCCCGGTCTCCGGGTCACGATACTCGACCATGAAGTCGGCAGCGCGGACGATCAGCCCCCGATACAGCGGCTTGATGAACTCGACATCACGAAACTTGACGTAGTGCTGCCAGAGGGCCCACACCACGAGACCGGTCTCATCTTCCTGGATGGGTAGCTGGCGCTCGCCGTGCTCGTACCAGGGATGCCAGGAGCTGGCCAGGGACTCGTCGGGGTTGTACTTGTGCAGCAGGAAGCCCTCTTTCGTGACCACGCGATGGCAGAAGTCGAAGAAGCGCTGGGTCAGGCCCGAATAACCGGCGAGGTCGAGGCCGTAGGCGACGAGCGCGCCGTCGCGTGGCCACATATAGGCGTAGGTATCCCGACCGAACTGCGCGATGTCGTAGTCCGTCGCAGCGAGAATAGCCCCCTTGTCGTTGACCTGCGTGCGAAGTACCAGCAGGCTGCGCTTGAAGAGGTCTACGAGATGCTCGGGGAGATCGTTGTAGTCGAACTGCTCCTTGTTGACCCAGAGACGCCAGTAGTCGGCAGTGCGCGTGAGGTACGTCTCCGGCCCACGTGAGCGCACCGCCCGGTGGACGGCCGTGACTTCTTCAAACTTCCGGCCCACTACGATCCAGTAGTAGACGACGGCTTTGCCATGCGCCGGCAGTTCGACATGCAACCCCATCGTGGAATCCACGGAGCCTTGGGCAATCGGGTTACCGCCGAGCTGGCCATTTTCGGCATCGCGCCAGGTGCCTTCGGCGTCGCCAATCCCTTTTGTTCCGGTGGCGAACTGGTTGATGCCGAAGTCCACTAGCTCCGTTGCCGGCGCATCGGTGGTTCCTAGGCTGCCTCGACCAGCGCACATCAAAAACCAGCGCCGCTCCTTGTAGTGGAGCAGTGCGCGCCGCGTCGGCTCGTAGTAGGCGGTGTCGCCTACGTCGTGCTCGGAGATGCGTAGGTCGTGGTGGAAGAAGAGGCGCACCTGCCGCGCTTGATCGTGCTCGTTGTGGACGGTAATCCGCCGTAGGTACAGATCCTGGTGAAAGTCCACGGCATCATTGCAGATCAAGCGCAGCCCGAGGTCGGGGTTGAGGAGCGAAACGTCGGTGACGAGCGTCTCCGGCAGGTAGCGGAGAGTCCGCACCCACGGCTCATCATGGACCCAGCTGAACTGGCCGTCATCGTCTTCAGCCGCGACCCAAACGCCGAAGCGACAGGGATAGCCCAGGGTGTGATTTTCGGAGCCTACATACGGATAGTACAGGTCGCGCAGGTGGTATTGATCGTCAAAGTTCACCAGCAACGTACCGTTCCCAATGGGGAGATCGCGGGGCATAGCTTCCCCTCCTTCTGCGATATGACCACCAACGCTCCGTCGCGCAACGACGCGGGCGCATACACATGGACAGAAGAGCTAAATTGTGAGCCGGCACAGCAAGTGTCGCGTCGTGCGGCCAACACCGCTGCGCGGAACCACTTTTGGGCGGTAGGCCGACCACAATGCCCAGTCGCGGCCAAGGCCCGACACATGATCCTACCGGACCAGGTGCGGCCGGCGGAGATTGAGGGCCTGCCAGCACCGGCCAACGCGCGGCCGCACGGCTGCTATGGTATGCTCGCGGCCGGACCGCCGTACCACAACTTCACCCGCGAGAGACCGCTCAATGAGAATCGCGCTTTATCAGGAATTCGGCGAGGGCTGTCGCCGCTTGACCCACGAGCTACTGCCGGGTGCGGCCGGCTGGGAGCTGCTGGACGTGCCGCACGCTGGCGCGGACGTTGCCTCGCTCGCTGCCGAGGACGCCGAGACCATCCGCAGCGCCGAGGTAGTGATCGCTTCGCCACTGAGTCCCTTCCCGGATGCCATCTACGATCCGCGGGGGCAGGTGCGCCTGATCCAGCTACTCTCCGCCGGCTACGACAAGGTGGACCTCGACCGCTGCCGGGCGGCGGGGCAGTTGGTGGCGACCAATGGCGGCGCCAACGCCGTGGCCGTGGCGGAGCACACGATCCTGTTCATCCTCGCGGTGCTCCGGCGGCTGCCGGTTTTGGACCGCGATACGCGCGCCGGCCGCTGGACGGCGGCGAAGACCCCGGAGTGGGAGCCGCACGAACTGGAGGGTCGCACCGTCGGGCTGGTGGGCATGGGGCGGATTGGCCGGGAGGTCACGCGGCGGCTACGACCGTTCGACGTGCAACTCCAATACTACGACGTGGTGCCGGCACCCAGCGAGGTGACCGACAGCCTGCACGTGCGGTACGTGTCGTGGTCACAGCTTCTGGAGACCTCGGACATCGTCTCGCTGCACGTACCGCTGATGGAGAGCACACGCGGACTGATCAGTGCTGCCGAGCTAGCCCAAATGAAGCCGGACGCGATCCTGATCAATACGGCGCGGGGCGGGCTAATAGATGAAGCGGCGCTCGTCGCTGCGCTGCAAAGTGGGCGGCTGGGCGGCGCCGGCCTGGATGCGTTCAGTGCGGAACCGTTTCCGGCCGGGCATCCGCTGGCGGCATTCGATCAAGTCGTGCTGACGCCGCACTTCGCCGGCCCAACCTACGAAAGCTGGCCCAAGCGCGTCCGGTTTGCCTACGAGAATATCGCGCGGCTGGAACGGGAGGAACGTCCCGAATCGGTCGTGCCCGAACTGGCCGATGTCCCCCTCCGCGCTGCGCGGTAGGAGGCGGTATGACGACGGACACGCCCGGCCGCGGCAGAGGGCTGCCTCAGCAGGGATTGGCCGCGTTCTGCCGGCGCAATCGTATCCGGAAACTGGCCCTCTTCGGCTCAATCCTGCGGGAAGACTTTGGACCCGATAGCGACGTTGACGTGCTGGTAGAGTTCAAGCGGGGACACCCGGTCGGCCTGCTCCGGATGGCGGCACTGGAGCGAGAGCTATCGCAACTGCTGCGACGTAAGGTGGACCTCCGCACACCAGCGGAGTTGAGCCGGTACTTTCGTGATGAGGTGCTCCGCACCAGCGAAGTGCAGTATGTCGAAGGGTGAGACAGATGGACTTGCGGCTGCTGGCGCAGTGGGTGGTGATGGTGGTGCTCGCTGCTGCCCTCGGCCTGGCGGTGCTGGCGCTGCTCGGCATGGCAGCCGTCATCGCCATTGGATTGGCCGGCGCGAACGTGCTCGCCGGGCTGCTGCCGTTGCTGCTCACGGCGGGCGCGGCCGGCGGGCTGCTCTGGTGGCTGACGCGGCGCGGATGGGGCCACGGCTGGTGGTTGCTCTTCAGCGGACGGCAGGTTTACACGCACTGGGACTCGCTGCGTGACGCGGAGGAGGAACGCACGGACCTCAACATCCCGCCGCGCCGACCTCCACGCAAAGCGGATGGGCAATCGGGGGCCGATCCCGAGAAACGCGGGTGATCCAGGCCAAGGATGACGACCGGACGAGCGTCCGCTGCAGCACGTACCTGGCACCGATAGCTGCCGCCCTGACCAGGGATAGATCGGAGGTCACGATGGTCAGAGTGAGCCGACGGCAGTGCCTGACGGCGTCCGCGTCGCTCGCTGGCGGTTTGCTCGCCGCAGCGTGCGACATCGGCGGCTCGCAGACACCCCAGGAAGGTGCAGCCAGCCCTCCGACGCCCCGTCCACTGCCCAAGCCGGCTGAGGCGCCAGCCGCTACCAAGCAGCCGGTCACGCTGCAAGTGTTCACCGGCCTCGGTTTGGCGGAGATGCACCAAGGCTTCTGGCATCGGGGAGGGCCAAAGGCCGCCTTCGAGAGCAAGCATCCCCACATTGAGGTGGAGTGGCAAAGGCTTCCCCGTACTCCTTCCGGCAAGCCGCCGGAGGAGGCCTTCAGTGAGTTGATCGCCTCGGACGACCCCATTGACGTGGTGCAGTTCGCATCGGATTGGACCGGGCTGGCAGTGGCACAGGGCAGCCTGCTCGCCTTGGATCAGCTTGTCGCCCGCGACCAATACGATCTGACCGACTACTGGCCCGGGTTACTGGCCGCTAGCCGCTGGCGCGGCGCGCTCTATGCACTAGCCACCAACGCGGTACCATTTCCGTTGCTGTGCAACGCGACGCTCTTTGCTGATGCCGGTTTGACAGTTCCCCCTGGAGCATGGTCGTGGGCGCAGTTCCTCGCTGCGGCCCGCACGCTGGCGATCTCACCAGTCTACGGCTTTGCATTTCCCTTCAATGGCCATCTCCCACTCACCCTGTCCTGGATCTGGAGCAACGGCGGTGACATGCTGAGTGACGACTTAGGACGGAGCTTGGTGAATCAACCAGCAGCACAGGAGGCGGTGCAATGGCTGGCCGACCTCGTCCACGTCCACGCCGTTACCCAGACGGCAGAGGAGGCCGCGAGTGGTAGAGAGATCACTGCGCTGTGGAAAGCGGGCCGGGTGGCAATAATGCATCAACTCTGGCTTCCAGAGGCCAGCCGGCGCCGGAGTGCTCCACCAGGGGAAGTCGCCTACGCCGAGCTACCACGTGGGCCGGTGCGTCCCGCGAGTTACATGACCATCCCCTTCGGCGCCTGGTACATCAGCAGCGCATCAGCGGTAACGGATGAAGCGTGGGCGTTCCTGATGCAGTGGACGAGTGCAGAGGTGCAGCGTGACTATCATGCCTTTGGCCATGATGCGAGCTACGTTGGGCTACTCACGCCGCCAGCCCGGCAAGCAGTGGCGAACGAGTTCGAGCAACGCTATGGGAAGGTCACTCTCGCCTCGCTCGCACACGGGCAATCCGTGCCGCTTCATCCGGCTCTGCCGGCCCTGCTGGAGGCTTTTCAGCAAGGGCTAACCCCAGCCTTCACCGGCCAGCAATCGGCAGTCGAGGCGATCACTGCCGTAGCACAGGAGCAAGACAACATCCTGGCGCAGTGGAAACCGTAGGCTGGGACGGCGCAGCACGAGCGGAGTGTCAGTCGGTGCGGACGATGGCGACGCGGGCATGGTGGTCGCCGAAGGAAAGCTCGGCAACGTGGTCGGCGGGTGGGAGGCTCCCGACCGTGAGGCGGCGGGCGATCGTTTCACTGGCGACGTGCTCACCGTGATGCTCGACGACGGCCGCTAAGTCTGGGTCGCTCGTATCGAGCGTGATCGTGACCCAATCGCTGATGGTCAGTCCGGCGTCGCGGCGCACGCCTTGGAGGCGATGGACCAACTCGCGCGCCAGCCCTTCTTGCTCCAACTCCGGTGTGAGCCGCGTGTCGAGCGCGACCATCGCGCCGCCCTCCTCGACCACGCTGAAGCCGGGCTGATCTTCGACCGCGACCTCGTAGCTGTCCGGGCCAAGCTCGACGGCTGCGCCATCAACCGTGAGAGTCACCGGCTCGCCGGCGTCCTTGCTGCGGGCGAGGGCGCGACCGTCGGCCGCGCGTAACCCTTGCAGGATCGCTTGTGTTTGGCGACCGAACTGCGGCCCAATGACGGCGGGGAGTGGTCGCACGCGATAGGCGACATACTCGGCGGACGACTCGGTGAAGCGTAGCTCCTTGACGTTAAGCTCGTCGAGCAATTGGTCCTGTTGCGCGGCCAGCACTTCACGGTCGGTCGCTGCCGGAAGGCGCACGGCGATGGCGCTGACCGGCTGGCGCACCTTGATCTGGGCGCGGCTGCGGGCCGCGCGGCCGAGGCTCACCACCCGCCGCACGAGGTTCATGGCCTCACTCAGGGCCGGGGCGAGCACGGATACATCGGCTGTCGGCCAGTCGCACAGATGCACGGACTCCGGCGCCGTGCTATCCACCGACCGTACCAGGTTCTGGTACAGCTCCTCGGCGAGGAACGGCATCGGCGGGGCGATCAACTTGACCAGCGTGACCAACACCTCGTACAGCGTGGAAAAGGCCGCGGCTTGGTCGGTCTTATCCGTGGCCCGCCAGAAGCGCCGCCGGCTGCGCCGGACGTACCAGGTGGACAGCTCCTCGACGAACCCCTCAACGCGGCGGACGAGGGTCATCACGTCGAAGCGATCCATGCCGTCGGTCGCCACTTGGACAAGCCCGTGTAGCTCGCTAAGGACCCAACGGTCGAGGGCCGGGCGCTCCGCCACCGCCGGCGCGGGCGCCGCGGGATCGAAGCCCTCCAACTCGGCGTAGGTGACGAAAAAGGCGTAGACGTTCCAGAGTGTCAGCAGCCGGCGCTCGACCTCGGCGAGGGTATTCCAGCCGAAGTTCACGTTGTGCTCCGGGTTGGTGCCCATGTACATCCAGCGCATCACGCTGGCGCCGGCGCGGGCGGCGGCCTCGTTGAACTCGATGGCATTGCCCCAGCTCTTGTGCATTTCGCGGCCCTCGCCGTCGCGCACCTGCGCGTGGCCGAGGACCGTCTGAAAGGGCGGCTCGTGCTCTAGGACCGTGCTCATCGTCAGCAGCACGTAGAACCAGTTGCGGAACTGACCGGGAAACGACTCGGTGATGAAATGCGGCGGAAACCACTGGGACCAGTAGTCGCGGTCCGTGCGGTAGTCGAGCGTGGAGTAGGGCACGATACCGGCATCGAGCCAGGGGTTGCCCACGTCGGCGATGCGGCTGGCCGTGCCGCCACACTGCTCACAGCGCACTTTCACCGCGTCCACCCAGGGGCGATGGGGAGAGTGCCCCTCAAAGGCGTCCCAGCCCTCGACGGCGCGCTCGCGCAACTCTTCCGGGCTACCGATCACGTCGAACCAGCCGCACGAATCGCAAGTCCAGATGGGCAGCGCCAGCCCGTAGTAGCGTTTTTTGGAGATCATCCAGTCGTCCATGTTGCGGAGCCAGTCAAGCTCGCGGTCCAGGCCCCACGGCGGCAGCCATGTGATCTGCTTGGTTACGTCCGCAATCTCGTCCCGCAGCCGGGTGGCCGGCGCTCCTTTCACCTCGCGCCGCGGGCCGTCCATGGAGATAAACCACTCATCCACCAGCCGGAACACAAGCTCGCTGCCGCAGCGCCAGCAGACCGGGTAGCGGTGGGTATAGAGCGCGACGTGGTAGAGCCGCCCTTTCCGGCGCAGGCTCTCGATGATCGGCTCCGCGATGTCGTAGACGTTGCGACCACTCAGCCAGTCGAAACCCTCGACATAATTGCCGAACTCGTCGAGCGGGACGATGGGTGGGAGACTGTGCTCGCGGCCCAACTCCATGTCTTCTTTTCCGCAGCCGGGCGCGATGTGGACGATGCCGGTACCTTCGGTCTCGCTGACCTCATCCCAGGCAATGACCGGATGGGCTATGCCATCCTGTGCGGGTAACTCGTCGAACGGGCCGGCATAGGAGAGGCCGACCAGCTGGCGGCCCGGTACCTCGCCCAAGACCGCGTACTCCCCTTGCAAGGCAGCGGCGGCCGTCCCCTTGGAGACGTAGAGCACGCGGTCGCCTTGCCGGACGCGCAAGTAGGGAAGCTCGGGATGGACGGCCGCGGCCACGTTGGCGGTGAGGGTCCAGGCGGTCGTCGTCCAGACGAGCAGGGCCTCGCCGGGGCGCTCGTGCAGCGGAAACTCGGCGAATACGCCGGGATGCTCCAGCTCCTGGTAGCCCTCGGTGACGATCTCGTGCTGCGAGATACCGGTGCCGCAGCGGGGACACCAAGGCATGGAGTCGTTGCCCTTGTAGACCAAGCCGCGCTCGTGGCAGCGCTTCAGGAAATGCCAGATGTTGTAGTTGTTCTCGTCGGACAGCGTGAAGTACGAGTTGTCCCAGTGCATCCAGTAGCCCAGGCGGATGGATTGCTCGGTCTGGATGCCGGCGTACTTGTAGACGCGCTCCTTGCAACGCTCGACGAACTCGGCGATACCGTAGGCCTCGATGTCGCGCTTGCTCTTGAAGCCAAGCTCGCGCTCGACCTCCACCTCAATCCAGAGGCCCTGGCAGTCGAAGCCATTCTGGTAACGCTGGTCGAACCCGCGCATGGCCCGGTACCGCTGGTAGGTGTCTTTGTAGGTACGTCCCCAGGCATGGTGGACGCCCATGGGGTTGTTGGCGGTGATGGGCCCGTCCATGAACGACCAGCGCGGACCACCCTTGTTCTTGGCGACGAGCTGGTCGAACGCCTGGGTATCCCGCCAGAAGGCCAGGATGCGCTCTTCCATGGCCGGATACTCTACGGTGCGCGGCACTGGTTGAAAGCCCATAGCTGCCACTCCTTTGCTGGCCCCCCTATGGTCCCCCGCAGTGCGGGGGGACGGGGTGCTAGGCAATCGTCTCGCTGCGGCAGGGGGACAGCATGTTCCCTCCCTGTGCGTCAGCACGGGGGAAGCTTAGGTGGGAGCCTAACCATGTCGGCAAGCTTAAACACGAAAGCCCGCCCCTGCCGGGACGAGCCGATATGCTCGCGGTACCACCCCGCTTAGAGATCACCGCCGGCCAGCAGAGCAGACGGCGCCTCTCACCTCTGTCGCATACGTGTTCATATGCGCGCCATTGCTAACGGGTGGCGGACCCGGTCCCGTCTACTAGAGCGCAGTGCAGCAGTGCGCCGACCGGCTGCGCTCGTTGGGGGGACGGCTCAGGAAGGATTTTCCGCTGCGTTCCGGCACCGGCTCACACCTGACGAACCTGAGCGATACACTCTATGGGAACCTGTGGTGTGGCTCTAGTTCGCCGTCAACCGCCGGCTCTCTGTCGCCGGGTTTGGCAGCGTACTCGTTTCCGTCGTCGCCTGGTCTCGCTATGCAGTTGTCAAGACGCGCCTCAGCCGGCGCGCTCCATAAGTGTGGCATTCCTGAGCACGCCGTGTCAATCTTAGCCTAGCCGCCGCCCCGTTACAGGCCCTCCATCCGGTAGTTCCACCACTCCTGGAGGCGTTCGAAACCCAACGCTTCGTAGAAACTAAGCTCTTCGGGGTGATCGAACCACTCCCGCAGCAGCGCATGCTTGGCGCCTCGCTCCCGGTGCTGGCGCAATTGCTCACGGACCAGCCAACTGCCAATCCTCTGACGCTGGTACGGCTCCGCGACCTCGGTCCACTCAATGTTGATCCAGTGCCGGTAATCAGGACGGCCGGCAACGTGGCGGCTCAGGCCCCACACACCACACTCGCCGATCCGCTGTCCATCGAGCAGGGCGTGTAGCTCCCATTCCGGCCCTTGCGGGTCGAGTTGCCACTCGAACGTCAAGCGGTCAATGGCCGGCGGCTCGCCGGGGTCAACATCCTGCAGTGAGCGATACATCAGGACGCCGTGCTGCTCCACCGAAAAGCCAAAGTCTTGCAGCCCGGCAATGAGATGGGGCCAAGACGCCGGTATGCCGTGGCGACCAACGCAGAGGCCACCGCCAGCGGAGAGGCTATCGCACCCCAAACGGCGGGCGCGTTGGGCAAACGTCTCCAGGAGTAGCTGCAAGCCCTGCCCGGACTGCGGATCGGCCAGAATCCAGAGCGCCTGTCCGCTATCTCGATACTTCCGTTCATACTGCCCATTGGTCCAGCGGGGATCACTGCGGTCCGAGCGCCACAACGAGGCGGCGGCAACGAGCCGGTCTTTGTCCAGAACACAGAATGTCTCCGTCGTGCCGTGATCCGGCTCTTCGCGGAAGTAGGTCCCGTCCTGGTCCGGGTCCCGCAGGACCGTCGCCAACTGCTGCTCGGTCAACTCCCAACTAGGCGGTACTGTGGCGATATGTTGATTGGCCAGCCGGGTGAGGTCCGGCAGTAGCTGCGGGCGATACTCGACGACTTGCATACCGTTTCCTCCTTTGTCGTGGCGCGTAGCTGGCCACGACACAACTGACAGCGCATCGAGTGAGACGACGGCACCGTTCGTCAGGACGGCGCCCGCGGCGAGTGCGTCGAGATAACTGCGGGCGAGCGCCGCCGGCGGGCCAAAGCGGGCGACCGCCTCTTGCTGGGCAACGTCAGCGGCGCGGCCCTGGGCACGCAGCCTCCGTGCCGACTCTTCAAGATGATCGCGCACCTCCGCGAGGATCCGCGCTCGACGCCGCCGGTGCAGCCCCGCGCGGGCCAACTCGTCAGCGAACTGCCGGAGATAGCCGTCAATCGCTCCTAAAGTCATCGGCTGAACTCTCGCAGCGCGGGGTCTTGCCTGGCGTAGAACGAGCGAGTACTACAGATCAGGTGTAGCCGAGCAGGGCTAGATGCCGTCGCGGGCGAGCTACCGTTTCGACTGCGGTGTCGGCCACTTCACCAACCTGGTGGCCCACACCTTGGCTGGGATTGCCGGCCTGAGCAAACAGCAGGACCAGAGCCGCGCCACTGAACAGCCCACGGAGCACAGAGCCAAGGGTCTGGAGCGTCAGGCTGTTCCCTCCCTCAGCCGCCTGTGGCTGGAGGAGAACATAAAAAACATAGAATAGAACGAGGGGAGTAAACGACGACAGCCCGCTCGCCAACAGCCACCAACTGGCCCGGCGCACCCAGCGCCGCAAGAGCAGCCACTGGAATAGCCCCATTCCCAAGAGGGTCACCGGGAGAGTCGTCGCCATACCAACAACCTCCCAGCGTAGCTCTGCGGCGAAGATGCCATAGGTGGTTATGCCCAAGGCAGTAGCACCGCCCCAGCCGACAACGGTGGCGAGTATCCACCACCAGGCACGGTCTACCCAGCGCCTGAGCACCAGCCATTGCCCGAATCCGATCATTGCGCCGGCTATCAGCGCCTGTCCGATGAACCTCACGACGAGGAATATCCATTCACGATTGAGCTCATCCCCGAACGCATTCCACAGACCATCATTAATCATGTTGGCTGCAAAGCTGCTACCCATGTGCAACAGTGACAAGGCAACACCAGCAGCGAGCCAGCCCAGGCGCGTGTGCGGGGTCCGGTGTCGCGGGGCGGCTACACGGCTTACTTCCGGGTCACCTGCCGAACGGAGGCCGATCCGGGCTAGGAGCGAGGCCAGACGGTTCAGCATAGAGTCTCCACGCTCGAAAGCCGCGGCAAAGCGCCGGGCCAACTCCACCGGCGCGCCAAATCGAGCCAGGGCCTGTCGCCAGGCTGCGTCGGCATTCCAGCCCTGAAGCTGTGCCGCCCGCACCGACTCGCTGAGGTGGTCTTCCACCTCGGCGCGAATCTCGGCTATGCGTCGGGAGTCAATGCCGGCAGCCGCCAACTCAGCCGAGAGCGTGGCCAGGAAGTCCTCGCCGGGCTGCCGGGTCATGTCGCACTCCCGAGCACGGCCTTGACCGCGCCGCTAAAGGCCCACCACGCTTCCCGTTGCTCCGCGAGCACGGTGCGCCCGCGCTTCGTCAACTCATAGACGCGCCGCCGCCGTCCACCAACGGCGGTCCAGCTGCTCCGGAGCAGGCCGGACTGTTCCAGGCGGTGCAGGGCGGGATAGATCGTCCCTTCGGGCAGATCGAACGTGCCACCGCTGCGCTCGCGTAGCGCGGTGATGATCGCGTAGCCGTGGGCAGCGCCGGCCGCGAGCGCGGCCAGCAGGAGCATGTCGAGGTGTCCCTTGAGCGCCTCACCTTTCATACCTAGCCATTCTATGCTATGTGATGCTAGGTGTCAAGCACTTGCGGATTCTTTCGGTTGGCGACGAAAGGACTACTCCTGTCCGGGGATGGGGCGACGTGGAGGGTGCGTTCTTGGCGATAGGTGACGAGGCCCGGTGGCGCTCCTTTGATGCGACGCACGTAACGGCGTTGGGTGTAGTCCACGGCGACGGTGGCCGCATGGCGTGCGGCGCTTGAGGCCGCGGCCAATGCTGCTGCTGCCTGCAAGACGTGCTCCGGCACGGACGGTCCGGGCGCGCGGATGACGACGTGCGCGCCGGGCACGCCGCGGGCGTGGAGCCAGAGGTCGTGCGGCTGCGCCTCCCGGAACGTCACTTGGTCGTTGCCGCGCCGGCTCTGCCCGACCAGGACCGCTATCCCGCCGATGACGTGCCGGTCGAAGCCGCGAGCTTGGTCGTCGGGAGGCCGGCGCGGTGGCCGTTCACTGGTCGGGATCAGGCCCTCTTCCTGCGCTTCCTGCGCGATGCGGCGGACGGCGGCGACCGACTGGGCTGAGTCGAGCAGGGCCAGCGCCTCGGCGATAGCCTGCTGGCGGAGACGGGTTTGCTCCAGGCGCGTTGCAACCACCTTCGCGCCGCGCTGCTGGCGCTGATATTGGTGGAAGTACCGCTGGGCCATTGCCGGCGGCGTCAGGACCGGGTCGAGGCCGATGGTAAGATCACCGCCGTCCGGTGCGGCCCCGGCGACCCGCAAGATGGTCTGGTCCGGCTGAACTTCATGCGCCAAGGCGAGCAGCCACTCCCCGGAGAGCCGCAGTCGCTCCACCTCCTCGGCCGGCAGTTGTGCCTGCCGCAAGGACCGCTCCTGGCTACGCAGGCGGGCCGCGGCGGCCGTGAGCGCTTCCTGCACAGTCCGCCGCTGCGGCTCAACAGCCGGTTGCCCAGGGGGATGTGCCGGCGCTGGCGTCGCTACGGCTGCGTAGAACCGTTCGAGGGCAGCGCTCATACTCTCGACCGGGCGCGAGTCGGGATAGTGGGTCAGGCGGTAGGGGGCGAACGCGACCGGAGTGGTGCCTTCATAGGCCAGGTGAGGCACGGAGGCACCCGCAGCGGCAGCGGCGAAGAGGTCTGCGAGGGCCGCAGCGACCGCCGGCCAGTCGTGCGTTTCGGCCACCGTCGCCTCCGCATCGCCGGTGGCGCGAAACGCCACTTCCTTGGCGAGCAGCGGGCTGCACGCCCGCAGGCTGCCGACCAGCGCGCGCCACAGCGGCGCGGTCGTGTTGCCGGACCGGCACGCCGTCTGCACCGCGTCAGTGGTGAGTTGGCGTGGGTTCAGCTTGTCCTGGGGTGGCGGTGGCCGGTAGGGATGGCGGGGTAGCACGGTGCGGTAGCGATTGATCTGCGGGCCGACACGCTTCGCGCTGTCGAGTATGACCGCTTCGGCATCGAGGAGGATCAGGTTGCTCAAGCGGCCCATGACCTCGACGACGAGGACCGTGGTCTGGGCCGGCGCGCCGGGCGGGTGGCGTTGGAAGCGGAGGCGTAGTACGCGCTCCAGCATAGGTTGCTCCACGGCGACCAGCCGGCTCCCGCGCACGTGCTTGCGGAGGAGCAATAGCAAGGGGGTGACTGCTTCGGAGGGACGGTCGGGGCGGTCGGCAACGAGGTGAATACGGGCATGCTGGGGATGGGCGGAGCAGAGCAGCCAGTGTGCCCCGCCGGGGCCGTAGAGCTGGAGGGCGAGGCCCAGCGGCTCCGGGAGATGCACCCGCTGGACGCGGCTGCCGACGACACGTTGCGTCAATTCGGCGCGGATGGCCGCGAGGGTCAGCGCGTCAACGTACATGGCCCGGAAAGTGTGCCGTAATTGGGTGCCAGCCGGTCAGGCGCCGCGACGAAAGCGAGTCCACGCCTCGCGGTAGTGCCGCGCCCGGAGCCGCCACCGGCCCCAGCGCGTCGGCGGCGCCCACTGCTCGCGGACGGTGCGGTGCGCGTGCCGCTCGGCGCGATCATCGAGCGGGATCAGCGCCCGGCGGGCGGCCTCGACACCGTAGCGCCGTGCCAAGGCCAGCTGGAGGAGATGGTCGGCAAAGTGCGGGTTTTTGGGCAGGAGCGAGCCGTGGAGGTACGTGCCGAAAACGTTTCTCGATACCGCTCCTTCGGTGCCGTCGCGGGCATTGTTGCCGTGGCCGGCCAGTACCGTGCCGAGGGGCCGGGCGGTGGGGCCGAGGAAGGTGCGGCCACCATGGTTCTCGAAGCCGACGATAGTCGAGAGGGCTGCGCTGCCCGGTGCCGTACCGGCCGGCGTTCCGGCCACCGGCGGGGAGTCGTCCCAAGCCACGACGACGTTACCGATGCAACGGGGCACCTCCGGGCCGGGATGGACGGTGCGGGCGTCCAAGATGCCTAGCCCCGGCAGCGATTCGCCGACCGCCGGCCGGTACGAGTGGCCGAACAGTTGATAGGCGCCACAGACGACGAGCATCGGTAGTCCCGCATCCGCCGCCGCTCGTAAGACCGGGCCTTTCCGCTCCCGCAGGTCATCGGTGAGGAGCCGCTGCTCGCCATCCTGCCCACCGCCCATGAAGACGAGATCGAGGCCCGCGTCGGGCAGGTCATCGCCGATCCCGAACGACCGGACCACGAGGTCAATCCCCCGCCACGCGCACCGTTGGCGCAAGCAGATGATATTGCCACGGTCGGCGTAGACGTTCATGAGGTCGGCATAGAGATGGGCGATGGTCAAAGACAGCTTGCTCACGCTGCCCTCCAGTAGGGCCGCAGGGCACCCCGGTGCGTCAGGAGGCCACGTAACTCGAGGAGGGCCGTGTAGGTCGGGACGACGTGCAGCGTCCCGTCGGCCGGCGTGTGATGCACAGCCCGGTCCAGCGCCAGCCCTAGGTCGCTCTCCACCACGACGGTTGGTTGCGAGCGGTCGGCTGGTGCGGGCGGGATGATGCCGGCGTATTTCAGGCGGACGGCGAGATCGGCGGCACGCCGGCCGCTGACGACGACCGTGCGGACCCGGCCCGGTGGGGCCAGCTCTTCTAAGTCGGCATCCCAAATCCACGATACGTCGCGCCCGTCGGCATCGAGGTCGTTCAGCGCGATGAGCAGCGAGAGGGGCCCGGTGCGGTCGGCCTCGGCTGCCAGCAGGCGCACGACTTGATTGAGGCCGGTGGGGTTCTTGGCGAGTGCGAGGTAGACGGTGCGTCCGTCCAAGGCTACCTGCTCCATGCGCCCGAACGCGGCGGTGAACGCGGCCAGCGACTCGCGGGCGACGGCAGGAGCCACGCCCAGCGCCAGGGCGGTCGTCGCCGCGGCCAGGGCATTGTAGACGTTGTAGAGGCCGCCGAGCGGTAGGAAGAAGCGTAAGGTGACGGCCTCCGGTACGACCGGCGGCAGACACAGCAACTCCAGCTCGGTCCCGGCAATGCCGCGCGGCTCGACGGTGACGGCGCGTACTACCGGCGCCGGGCGCTGCATGTGGCCACTGGGGCAGGAGAAGTGGCCGAGGTGGGCGTAGAACCGGCGGCGGTACTCCAGCGACCGGCCGCACGTCGGGCAGACGCGAATGTCGGCGGCGTGCTCCGCTGCCGGCCGCTCTGCCGCCGGCGCCTCGACACCGAAGTAGAGTGCCGCGCGTGCAGGTGACGGGCCAGCATTGCCGAGGCCGGCGACGAGCGGATCGTCGGCGTTGAGGATGAGCTGCGGCAGGCGCGGCGTCGCGGCGAGGGCCGCTTGCCAACGCTGCGCTACGGCGTCCACCTCGCCATAGCGGTCCAGCTGGTCACGAAAGAGGTTCAGGAAGGTGGCCGTGCGGGGACACAGTGCCGGCGCCGCGCGCACGAATGCGGCCTCGTCCAGCTCGAACAGGCCAAGCGACGTCTCGGTAGTCTGCAGCCGCCCCCGCCAGCTGGTGCGCGGGGCAAGCGCAGATGCCAGACCACGCGAGAGGTTGGACCCGGCGGCATTGTGAACGAACTGGGTACCGTCGCGGGCCAAGATGGCCGCGAGCATCCGGGCTGTCGTGGTCTTGCCGTTGGTACCCGTGAGGAGCGCGATACCGCGCGGTAGCTGCCGCGCTACCGTCGGCACGAAGGCCGGTGCGAGGGTCTCGGCGACCAGGCCGGGTAGGGCCGTACCGCCGCGCCCCACGCGCCGCATGAGGGCCGCGAGGACGCGGGCAGCCAGGGCTGCCAGTCCGATCTGCGGCGCGAGCGGAGGCAGCGCGCCTCCCGTCCCTAGCCCGGCAGAAGAACGAGGCATGACGCGGCATCATACCGGAGGCGTTGACGGGGCAACCAGTTGGGGCTGCCAGTCGGCAGTAGCTAGTGGGCAGTGGCCCCCTCCCTAACCCTCCCCCGGAGCAAGCTCCAGGGGAGGGAATACGCCGTCGCCCGGTGTAGCGGGGAGACCATAGGGGGTCCGGTATTGGACCTAATCCCTGCAACGCTGGACAGCATATGTATTATTATGGTATGGTGCTTCGAGCATGGGGAGTGAGTAGCCGCCCATGCTCGCGTGAAGGACGGATCGTGGTGAACAGTGGACGTGCAGTGACAGCCAGGCCGGTGCTCCGGCGCAACGGTGGAGGCACGGTGGTCGGGCCGAAGGCAGTGACGGGACCGCTCAACGGCATCTCTGTAGCGGCGGCGAACGGCGTTCCGGCGTATAGCCCGCGGATTCGCGAAATGCCGCCCGAGGAGCGACCGCGGGAGCGGCTGCAGAAGTATGGACCGGCGGCGCTGGCCACGGCGGAGCTGATCGCGATTATCTGGCGCAGCGGCACGAAACGACAGAACGTGCTGACCTTGGCGACGCACGCGCTCGCACAGTACGGTGCGCTGTCCCAGTTGGCGCGGGCTTCGGCCGCGGAACTAGCGCAACTGCCAGGCGTCGGGCCGGCCAAGGCGGTGGAATTGCTGGCGGCTTTCGAGCTGGGCCGGCGGCTGATGACGATGCGGCCGGAGGAGCGCATGGCGGTGCGCTCGCCCGAGGACATTGCCAACCTGCTGATGCCGGAAATGGCCGCCTTCGAGCAGGAGCATCTGCGCGTAGTGCTGCTTGACACCAAGCACCGGGTCGCGGCCATTCGTGAAGTCTACATCGGGAGCCTGAACGCCAGCCCGATTCGGGTCGGTGAGCTATTCCGCGATGCCATCCGGCAGAGCAGCGCGGCGATCATCGTCGTGCATAACCATCCCAGCGGCGATCCTACGCCGTCGCCGGACGACGTGCAGGTGACGCGCGACACCTACCGGGCGGGCCAACTGCTCGACATCGAGCTGCTGGATCACATCATCATCGGCGCCCAGCGGTTCGTCTCGCTCAAAGCGCGCGGGTTGGGGTTCTCGGAAACGACGGCCTAGCGACGCCCAGGTGTCTCTGGCTAGCGGTCGGTGGCCCCCCTCCCTAGCCCTCCCCCGGAGCAAGCTCCAGGGGAGGGGGTGGACTGGGCGTGGCCCCCCTGTGGTCTCCCCGTTGATACGGGGGGACGTGGATTCCCGTTTTCACGGGAATGACGATGGGGGAGGCAGGAATGGCTGTTGAGATGGTGGGTGTTTGTCGTGTAGTCGTGGGCGATGTCTTGGTGGGCAGGCGAGTAAGTTAGGGTGCGGGGATTGGCAGGGACGCGGGGCAAGCCTTCCTGGCGCGGCCGGTGTTGGCCGGCCGGCAAGGCGACGGTGGCGTTCGCCACGGCGCGCAGACGATGCTGACCCGGCGCCCCGGCCACAGTGGCCAGGGGTACGTCAGCACCCGGCGCCCTCGGGGTGGCGCGCAGACGGTCAGGCCTCACCACGTCGGATGACGCGGCGCGGGGTCTACCATGACCCGGCGCCTTAGGCACGGGGCGAGATCGGCAGTGATCTGGCGCCCGGTGCGCGGCGCATAGACGATGCTGACCCGGCGCCCCGGCCACAGTGGCCAGGGGTACGTCAGCACCCGGCGCCCTCAGGGTGGCGCACGGACGGTCATGCCGCGCCGCATCGCATGACGCGGCGCAGGGTCGCTCATGACCCGGCGCCAGATGGGCGGCACGCAGACGGTGCTGACCCGGCGCCTCGGCCGTGATGGCCGGGGGTACGTCAGCACCCGGTGCCCTCGGGGCGGCACTCGGACGGCCATGCCGCGCCGCGCGCAAGGCGGCGCGGGGTCGCTCATGACCCGGTGCCAGATGGGCGGCACGCAGACGGTGCTGACCCGGCGCCTCGGCCGTGATGGCCGGGGATACGTCAGCACCCGGTGCCTTCGGCTGGGTGGCGGTGCCACCGTCGTTGACTAGCATGATAATGCGAGTGGGTCCCTGCCGGGCGGTGCCCGGTGCTCCAGGAGAGACTTGCAGCTGCCAATCCCCGTCAAGGGGTACACATTGGCGGGGGTGGGGGAAAGACAACGGCCTGGGGGGCGGCTTTTTTGCCACAGAGCACACAGAGAGCACAGAGTGGGGAGGCGGGCCTCACCCACTGATGGGCCAGAGCCGCACGGATAGTGCCAGGTGTGGTGCGCCTTTGGCCCATCACCCGGCCCCCTCTCCAAATGTTGGAGAGGGGGCGTAGGGTTAGCCCCCCTATGGCCCCCCCGCTGTGCAGGGGGACGGGCTACGGCTGTCGCAGGCCGGATTGCGGCTTACGCTGCAATGACGAGGTGGGGGCCTCAGCCTTGGCCAGTGGCTCGTGGTCGGTGGTTAGAGGGGGATGCGGCGGCGACCGGAGACGCATCTGGGTGGGCCACTCCCACGACCGAAGGACCAGGGCCGCGGAGGAGCAGCCGGTCCCGCAGATAAGCCTCTATACGGCACTTCTTACGCGCCGCTGTTCTACCGAGCACGGATGCGCTGGACTAGGCCCGGCGCTCTGCCGACGTAGGATGCGGTGGCAGTGATCCGGTAGCGATACAGTCAAGCTGGGGGCAGCCGATCGGTCCAACCTTGATGGAGGCGACCCGCGCCGGCGGCAGAGTCTGCCTTACGGCTCCGTATGATCGCCCGCTACGCAGCGGGGCTGGACCACAGCGTGCTGCGTCTCTACGGAGAGGGCGATAGCTGCCAGGCGATCATATTTTGCTGGTCGTCGGTGGCAACCAGCAGGCTACTCTCGGACGAGAGTGCGAAGTCGAGCACGCGCCCCGGCGTATAGACGGGACCCAAGGGCGTGCCGTCGAGCGCATATACGTCCAACCGCTCGCGGTCGGTGCGGGCAACGACGTACTGCCGACTGACGGCCAACTTCGCGACTTGCACGTCTTCCCGGCGCCAGAGCTGCTCGCCGGTGCGGGAGAAGGCGAGCAGTCCGCCGGGGCCGGCAGTCACGAGTAGCTGTCCATCCGGCGTGAAGGACAGCAGCCTGCCAGGCACACGGTGCTGCCACTGCAGGCTCTCGTCTCCCACACGGTAGAACAGGACCTCCTGACCGCTCAAGATAGCCGCGTGGCTGCCCAAGGCCGTCAGGGCTACCTGTTCGGGGATTGACGGCAACGCGAAACGTTGCAGCCGCCGGGCCTGTGCGATGTCCACCAAGATGAAGCAGCTAACGCGGCCCTGGGCCGAGGCAACTGCTGGTGGCTCCCCCGGCTCGGATGCAAGGCAGTCAACACCGTCCTTGGCCGAGGCAATGGCGACTTTCGACCCATCGGGTGTCAGCGCAACGGCCCGGGCGCCAACATAATCGGCGGTGGACCAGAGGTACTCCCGGGCGGAGAGCGTATGCACCGTACCCGCACCGTCGGGCGGCTCGGAACGGAGTGTGACGTGGCTGCCGTCGGCGGAGATCAGCGCCTGGGTGAGGATGTGGCTCTCGTCCGGGACGAGTGAGCGCCAGATGACCCTGTCCTCGTCTTCCAACGACAGCAGGATAGATTCGTAGCCAGCGAGGACGGTCCGGTTCCCATCCGCTGCCATGCCCAGGCTGACCAAAGCGGCATTGAGGTCTTCATGCCACAGGTATTCACCGCTGCCGCGCCAGCCTTGGACAGCGCCGTCGCGAGAGGCGACGATGATGAAGTGGCCATCGGCGGTGGTATCTACCAAGGAGCCGAGGAGGTTTAGCTCCTGGAGCCAGAGTATCTCGCGCCAGTAGTGACCGCTGGGCGGCTGCTCAATCTCCGAGTGGAAGTCGTAGGTGTACTCCACCTCAATCCGTGCGGACACATCGTCCGCCCGACTGGCCGCGGCAGCTTGCTCGGCTTCCCAGCGGGTGGCAAACGGCCCGACGGCTTGTTGGGCGTCGGCGGTTGACGAGGCGGACCTCAGCGTTACCAGGAAGGTGCGCTCGGTGGTGGCAACGATCCGTTCCTGGCCGAGCTGGGCGATCTCCTGCCGGACCACGGTAGCCGCGGCGGAGGCCGGGAACGCGGCGCTGTAGGCGGCGAGCCGCGCCTGCGCTTCCGGCAGGAACACCACAATCGCGGCGACGTGCCGGTGATAATCATCCTCGGTGAGGAGACGTGCTTTGCGTCCCGCGAGCGTCAGGAGGTCCACGGCCTCGACGAGGACAGCGTGTGGCTCCAGCGCGCTCTCCGGCGGGTTGACAGCGACGAGGCGTTGACCAAGCGCGAAGACTTCGGGAGCCAGGCGGGCGAGCGCCAGGCGAAACTGCTGGAAGGTCAGTGGCTCTTGCGCGTCCAAGAAGCCGCGTAAGGCTTTGTTGAACAGGCGGACGTGCTGCGTGGCCGAGCGCACAATCGGTTGGGTCTCGGACCAGTATTCCGGCTCGGAGAGCGGCACCGGCGCTGGCGCCGCGGTCGGGCCGCATCCCACGAGGAGGCAGAGGACGAGCGCCAGCAGTATCCGCCGGCAGTGGTCGTTGGCCGGAATGAACATCCACACTTCAACAGCGGGCGGCGGCAGCAGTGGGGACGGCACATTGCCCTCCTCCGCACTTGAAACGCGCGGCCGCTGTGATCGTCCCGATAGCCCGGCGTGGGGGGAGTTCACAAGGGTAGGTTTTTCCTGTGGAGCGGCGGGACTCACCCCCGGCCCCGTCTCCACTTGGTGGAGAGGGGGTGTGGATTGCGGCTTGCGCCGCAATGACGGGGTGGAGACCAGGCCTCATCATATGCCACTCGCGTCAGGCCGGGACCCCGTCCAGGTACCACGGCGAGGCCTGGGTGATCCGCACCGGAGCCAGGTCGCCGGTCGGATTGCCGTCGTGCGGGAAGAAGACCAGCTTATTCGTGCGGGTGCGTCCGCCCCAACGCTTGGTCGTTGACCGCTGATCCTTGCGGCGCTGCGACGGCCCTTCGACGAGTACCTCCGTCACTTCGCCGACGAGCGTTTGGTTGCGGCGGAGGGCGATCTCGCGCTGGGTGTCCTCGACGGCGCGGCGGCGGCGCTTCTTTTCGGGCGGCGGCACGTCGTCCGGCCACACCTCCGGGGCCGGCGTGCCGCGGCGGGGCGAGTACATGGCGACATGTACCACGTCGAACTCGATGTCGCGGAGCATTTCCAGCGTGCGCTCGAACTGCGCCTCCGTCTCGCCGGGGAACCCGACGATCACGTCGGTCGAGAGCGACACGTCCGGCACGCGCTCGCGGATCGTCCCGATGAGCGCGCGATAGTCTTCGGACCGGTAGCGGCGAGCCATCCGCCGCAGCACGTCATTGTCACCGGCCTGGAACGGCAGGTTGATGTGCTCGCAGACGTGTGGGAGATCGCGCACGGCATCAATGAGGTCGAGGGTCATGTGGTTGGGGTGGGAGGTCAGGAAGCGCACCCGCTCCAGCCCCTCGATACTGTCGAGGCGCTCCAGCAAGTGGGAGAGCCGCGGCTGCTCGGGCAGGTCTTCCCCGTAGGCATCCACCGTCTGGCCGAGCACTGTGACCTCGCGGGCGCCTTCACCTTGCACCAGCCACGCGACTTCCCGCCGAATCTCATCTACCGGGCGCGAGACTTGCGGGCCGCGGGTGTAGGGGACGATGCAGTAGGTGCAGCGGTAGTTGCAGCCGTAGATGGCGGGTACGTGCCGCGAGACGCCGTGTAGCGCGACGGCCGTGTGGTCGAGGCTCTGGCGGGGCACGAGCGCGCCGAGGTCGAGATCGCCGAAATCGGGCGGATCGGCGAGGCCGCGGTCGGCCAGCCAGGCCAGCAACGATTCGGGCTGGCGCGGATCAACGTAGACATCCACGACCGGTGCCCGGTGCAGGAAGCCCTCCACGTTCCCATCGGAGACGCAGCCGCTGGCGGCGACGACGAGCGAGGCGCGCGTGTTCTTGAGCTGCGCGACTTCACGCAAATGCCCCCACAGGCGGTCCTCGGCGGTCTGGCGGACCGAGCAACTCATCAACACGACGAGATCGGCGCCAGCGGTATCGGGCACCTGGACGTGGCCTTGCTCGGTAAGCACGCGGGCCAGGCGCTCGGAATCGGCCACGTTCATCTGGCAGCCGATCACCCAAAAGGCGAAGCGCATAGCTCAACAGCCCGGTGTCGTTCGTGGGACGCGTGCTAGACGCGCAGGAGGCGATTGGCGTGGAGCACGAAGATGGTAGCCCGATGCGCGTCGGGCCGGTTAGGGTCGGCGCTGGCCTCGGCGTGCTCGCGGACGATTTCGATGAGCTGCTCGACGCGATCTTTTTCTGTGCCGAGCAAGAGGGTGACGTTCCCGCGGCGGAGAAAGCCGCCGACGGTGTTGATGCGGGTTGGTCCCGGATAGCCCATCCCCACCAGAGTCTCGGTAATGCGGTCGGCGTCCTGGCTTTGCACAATGGCCAACACCAACTTCATGGGGGTGCCGGTGCGACCCTTCTTGCGTGCCGTCCTCTGCGCCATAGTAGCCATTGTACCACATTGGCACACGTAGCCCTAATTTGGCGGCCCGAGGATGGTCCTCACCCCCCGGGCCCCTGACCGGCCAAAGCCGCACGGATAGGGCCAGGTGTGGTGCGGCTTTGGCCGGTCACCTCTCCATCGCGGAGCGATAGAGAGGGGGAGTAGATGCCTGCAAGCGGGGGGATGGTGGAGAGGGCGGTGGCCGCACTACGTAAGAAGCGCCGGCGGGTCATGCTCATCACTGCGGCCTCCCTGCGCCGGCCTGTTCCGTATGCGTGGGTACCGGCAGACGCGGCGCTGCTTACGTCGCTACGTCAATCGGCTCCGGGTCGGTCAGCGGCGGGTGGTGCCGGTGTAGGGGGGCGTGATGTCCCGCACGATCTTCTCTAGCGCATCGACCAGCTTCCGTGCCCCTTCACCCGGAGACTGCTGCTGCCTCACGACCACGGCCTGGAACATTTCTTCGATAGCCCAGCTGACCTGGTCATAGCGAGGGGGATCGAAGGGGGGCCGGCCGTATCGGAGCCAGAGATCAACCATTTGCTGCGTGTTCCCGCTCTGGAGATAGCCCCGGCCGAGAATGGACTTGCGGGGCGGCACTGCCCAACGCAGGTGGGTGTAGGAATGGAGCGTCTCCGGCTCCAGGAGCATCGTCAGCAGCGCCCAGGCATTATCGGGAGCGGCCGATTGCGTACTCAGGTGCAGCACGGCGGTATGGGCATGGACCAGCGGCGCGCTACGCGCCCCCGGGAGCGCGTAGCGCGTGCTGCCCGGCACCGGGGGCACGCCGATCAGCGTGGACTCCGGCGTGGGCCATCCGGCCGCTGCCGGCGGTGGGCCGGAAAGCGCCGCTCGGCGCTGCTCCGCCTCCGCGGTTGCCATGGCTGTGCGGACTTCAGCGGATGGCGTTGCTTGTTGCTGCGGCGCTGCCTCCTGCGGTGACGGGGAGGTTGGTTGCGAATCGTACCGCTGTAGGAAATCAGCAGGCTGCGGCGGTAAGTCCGGCAGCCACGCATGGGCTACCTTCCCGCCCAAAAAGTGATCGGAGTCAACAGAAAACGGCTCTTGCTCCGACTGCCGCTTGAAGGACGCCACCCCGGATGGCTGCACGGCAGCATCAAGGTCACGCAGCCAATCCAGCACCACCTCCGCCTCGTTCTCTAGCGCCGCGACCTGCCCGCCGTCGTACAGCGTGACCCCCGTCAACTGCAGCAGCCACCAGAACCAGCGACTATGCGGCGCCGGCAGCCCCGCCCGGACCAGCTCGCCATCACCCACCAAGGTAGACCGATGGGCTGTGTCGAGCAGCGCACCCCAGGTCGACGGCGGCTGGCCAAACCCCGCGGCCTGCAAAACCCGTCGGTTGAAGTAGAGCGTGTAGACCAGCGAGAAAAGGGGCAGCCCCCACTGCACGCCCTCAGTCTGCCCGGCGAGCAAAGCCGGACGGACAAAATCATCGGCATGGGGCGTTTGCTTGACCCACCCGTCGAGGCGGTGGGCCAACCGTCGCCGGATCAAGTCGGCGTGACGCAGATCGTCGGTCTGGAAGGCATCCGGGGCGGTACCGGCGCGGTGCAGCTCCAAGGCCCGGTTCAGCGGATCGTGATGGGACTCGAAGCTGACCGTGCTATCCGGGTAGCGCTCCCTGAAGGCGGGGGCAACGGTCGTGTGGAACCACTCCGCGTCAGGTCTGTCTGACCGTCCATCAGGCCGCGACCAGCCCACAGGGCCTTCGGTGTACATGGCCCCGGCCCACGGTCCGTACAGCACGCGGAGGGTGGTCGGGGGCACTCGGCGGGGCGGCCCGGTATCCAACTGGGGCGCTTCTGTGAGGTCACAGGCTGCGGCCACCACGCCGCTCAGGGCAGCAGCGGAGCCAAGCAGATACTGCCGGCGAACGAAACGCATCATGGGACCCTCCTTCCTTCCAAAAGGATGTCACACTTACAACTCACCTTGTCGGAATAGCTCCCTCCATGCCAGATGGGATGGCTGCGGGCCACTCAGCGGCGGGTTGTGCCGGTGAAGGGCGGGTTGGCTTCGGCGGCGATCTTGTTGAGCTGGGTGATGAGATCATCCACCCCTTTGCCGAGGTCTTGCTGCCAGACCACCGTGTTCTGGAAGGTTTCCCCTATCGCGCTGCTCACCTGGGCGTACTCCGGCGGATCGAACGGTGACCGGCCGTAGCGCAGCCAGAGGTCAATGACCTGCTGGGTCTTGGGGTTGTCCAAGTAGCCCAGGCCCAAGAGGGACTGGCGGGGCGGAATAGCGTGGCGGATGTTGGTGTACTCATGGAGCGTGACCGGTTCGAGGAACAGCGTGAGCAGCTCCCACGCCACATCCGGCTGCTCCGACTGCGCGCTGAGGTGCAACACGCCCGAGTGGCTATGGACCAGGGGTGCGACTTGGCGACTACTCGGCAGCGCATACTCTTTGCCCGGCACCGGCAGTCGCCCCACCGCGAGGTCCCCCGGCGGAGGCGCCTGTTCCCACAAGGCCCGGGCGGTAGCCAGCTCGCCCGCGTTGATTCTAAGCGTCGGTGGGAGGGGGGTGGCCTGCGGGTCGGGGGGAGTATCAAGACGTTCCCACACCTTCGAGGCGTGCCGGCTGGCCTCCTCGGGTGTCAACTGCGGCAATACCGGCAGCCAAGCGTGGGCCAACTGTCCGGTCTCCCAGAGATACTGGGCATACTGGGTGAACTCGTCCTCCATCTGTCCTTGGAGCGGCTCTACGCCCGCGGGATGCACGGCGTGGTAGAGGTGCCGCAAGAACAGCAGGATCTCCTCCGCTTCTCCCCCAAAGCCGGCCTGACCAGCCTCATACAGCGTGGCGCCGGTGCTCTGCAGCAGCCACATGAACCACTGCGGGCCGGGGCCGTTCACGCCCTGGCGCACGACCTGGTGGCCTTTCACCTTGGTGGACTGCTCGGCGGCGGTCAGCAGGTCTTCCCAGGTGGTCGGCAGGCGCAAGATACCCAAGGCGCGGAGCAGCGCCTGGTTGTAGTAGAGCGTATAGACCTGGGTAAAGAGCGGCAGGCCCCACTGCTGGCGATCATATTGGCCGGCCGCTAGGGCCGGCCGGACGAAATCGGCGCGGTCCGGCCACTGGCGCACCTGGCTGTCCAGCCGCGTGGCCAGGCCCTGCCGCACGACCGCCCGGCCGCGCCGGTCATCGGCGAGGAAGAGGTCGGGGGCCTCGCCGGCGGCGTGGGCCGCCTGCACGACCGGTAACGGATCGTGATGGGTTTCGAAAGTAACGTGGTGATCGGGGTGGCGATCCTGGAACGTGGGGAGTACCATCGTGCGGTACAGCTCTTGCTGGGGGGCGATGACCTTCCAGTCAGTCGTATAGTAAGTGAAGGGGATTTCCGAATACACCAGCCCATCATGGGGCCCGAAGAGCACGCGAATGGCGACCGACCCTGGACGGGGCGTCGGGAGGGCCGTGACCGGTGCCCGGCGCGGGGGCGGCGGCGCAGTGTCGGCGGGCGGGGGTGCTGCCTCGCGGTCACAGGCCGCGGCGACCACGCTGCCGAGGACAGCGACGGAGCCGATCAGATACTGCCGGCGGGCAAAACGTGTCATGGGACCCTCCTTCCTCCCCAAAGGGATGCAACGCTTACAACTCACCTTGGTCGGACTAGCTCCTCAGCTGCTCGGCCGGTTGGCGGCTGAATGGCCGCTAGCGGCGGGTTGTGCCGGTGAAGGGCGGGTCCGCTTTAGCAGCGAACTCGTCGAGCTTCTTGACAAGCTCTTTCACGGCTGCGCGAAAGTCCTTTTGCCGGATCACCGTTTCCCAAAACGTATAGTGAGTCCAGTAGCTCACTCTGGCGTAGCGTGGGGGATCGAACGGTGGCCGGCCATAGCGCAACCACAGGGCAATGATCTCCTGCGTCTTGGGATTGTCCAAGTACCCCCGACCGAAGAGGGACTTGCGCGGTGGAATGGCTTCGCGGATGTTGGTGTACTCAGCGAGCGTGTCGGGTTCGAGAAGCAGCGTGAGCAGTTCCCACGCGCGGTCCGAGGACTCGGACTGCGCGCTGAGATGCAAAACGGCCGAGTGGGTATGGACCAGGGGAGCGGCCTCACGGCTGTCCGCCCACGCATACCGCTTGCCCGGTACCGGCGGCATCCCCACCACAAAATCCTCCGGCGTGGGTTCCAGTTTCTGCCGGGCCTGGACGGTGGTCATCATTTCCGGGGAGAGGGTGGGACCTGGTGGGGGAGTGGCATCCGGGGGAGGGTAAGGATCAATGCGTTGCAACACTTTCGAGCGCCGCCGCCATCTCTCCTCGTAAGTCAACAGCGGGAGTGCCGGGACCCAAGCGTGCCCTACCGCTCCGCGCCGCCAGAGGAGGCTGTTGTAGGAGTAAGGCTCCATTCCATCCGCAAGCACACCTGCCTGCGGTGGCTCCACGCCTTCCGGCAGCCCCGCGCGGTATAGCTGCCGCAAGAACGAGAGGACCTCCTCCGCTGCAACATCGAATTCGGCGCGGCCGTTCCGGTACAGCGTGGCGCCGCTGCTCTGCAGCAACCACCAGAACCATTGTGAATCGTGGCTGTTTACGCCCTGGCGCACGACCTGCTGGCCTTCCACCTTGGCAGACTGTGCGGCAACCGATAGCAGGTCTTCCCAAGTCGTCGGCAGCCGCAAGATACCCAAGGCGCGCAGGAGTGCCTGGTTGTAGTAGAGCGTATAGACCTGCGTAAAGAGGGGTAGGCCCCACTGCTGGCGATCAGACTGGCTGGCCTCAAGCGCCGGTCGCACGAAATCAGCGCGCTCCGACCACCGGCGCAGCCGGCCCTCCAGTCGTTGAGCCATGCCGTAGCGAACGACCGCCCGGCCGCGCCGGTCATCCATGTAGAAGAGGTCGGACGCCTGGCCGGCGGCGTGTAGCCCCTGCAAGATCGGCCACGGATCGGGATGAATATCGAGGGTTACATCGCTATCCGGGTAGCGGTCCTGGAACGCGGCGAACGCGGTCGTGCGATACAACTCTTGCTGGGGAGCCACAATCTTCCCGTCAGGCGTATAGTCCGTCAAGTCGAATTCGGATATGAGCGGACCTCGCCACTGCCCGTAGAGGACACGGATGGAGGTCGGCCCCGGGCGCCGCGCCGGGGGGCCGGCGTCCGGGGACAGGCCGGGACGTGGCGGCTCGGCCTGGGGTCGAGGAGTTCCCACCAGGTCACAGGCCGCTGCCGCCGCACCGCCCAGCGTAGCGACGGCACGGATCAGATACGGCCGGCGAGCGCAACGTGTCATGTGCCTCCTCCTTCTGTCAGTACACGCCACCACCAACACGAACGCGAGTCCACTCCTTTCAACAGCGATCGGCGGCACATGACTACGGCATCCCTTGCTGTTGCTGCCGCCACTTTTCCAGGATCATATTCTGTCGTCGGGAAACTGCGGCCGTCGCCGTTTCCACCGTTTGCTCCCCGGTCCAGATTGACGCCAGGCCCTGGCCGTAGGCTTGGAGCAGCTCCAGGATTCGTGGATGCGGGGGGATGTGCCGCGCGTAGCTCAGGGCGGCCACGGTGGCAGCGCCGTAGCGGTCGGCAAACTCGCTGGCTAACGACCGCCGCGCCGGGGGGCCGGCACGCTCCCTCCAACTCGAGCCGGTGCGATACCAGCGCTGGGCCGCTGGGCCGGTCCACCACGCGAGGAAGGTCCAGGCCGCGTCAGGTGCCTCCGTTGCTTTCCCGATCTGGTAGCCGGACTGCTGCAAGAGGCTCACCGGCCCGACAGGTCCGCGCGGCGGTTCCGCGAGAGCCGGCGTGAACCGGAGCGCCCGGCCGTACCTGCCGATGAACCGTTCCGGGCGCTGCCACTGATGGTAAAGCATTGCCACGCGGCCTTCAGCGAACAGCTCCGGGCCGCTGGGCACAATCTCCTCTACTCGGCGCACGACCGGCCCTGCGCCGGGCGGCGCCGGAGGCGGTGGTGGTGGGATAGGCGAGACCTCATGGACGAGGGCGAGGTCTACCAACCACTGCAAGGCCGCCTGCACCTCCGGCTGCGCGACTAGGCTCCGGTGCAGGTCGGCACTGAGCATGGCTCCGCCATTGCTCCATAGCCAAGGTAGCGTACCCTGATACACGTGGGGGGAGGAGAGCGCCAAGCCAAACACCGGCTCTGCTGCCGACCGATCAGTCAGCTTCCGGGCGGCGGTGAGCAACTGCTCCCAGGTCCAGGCTGCCGTGGGGATAGCGAGACCCGCTGGGGTAAAGAGCGCCGCATTGCCATAGAGCACATCGGGCGTCGCCGCCGTCGGGAGGGCCAGCAGCGTCCCTTGCCACCGGACCGCGTCCATGGCGCCCGGCCAATAGTCGCTGAGATCGTAGTCGTCGCGCTTGATGTAGTGCTGAAGGTCGAGCAACACATCCTGGCCGGCAAGCTGGGCCGTGACCAACGGGCCGAACTCGATGACATCGAACAGGTCGCCCGAGGCGGCCAGCTTGTTGATCCACTCGTGGGGCGCCACCGGGGCGCTCGGCAGTGGGAACCCCTGCTGCATCAGGGTGAGGTGCGGGTGCTCTGCGGCAAACCGGGCGCCGATCTCCTGCCAGACGGTCTCTTGGTCTGTGACCGGGGCGGTCAAGAGGCGGATTGTCACCGCCGGCTTGCTCCGGGTAACACCAGGAAGCTGCACGCCGAGGTCGCAGGCCGTGGCCAGCAGCCCCCCGGTGGTGGCCAGGCCTCCGAGACACTGCCGCCGGCTTATGCTCGCCATCAGCGTGCTCCCCTCTCTCGTCTCGCGTGCTGCCGCTAGGGAAGAGCCTTTACCAGCAGCTCGTTCTGCCGCCTGGCTACTTCGGCCGTGGCCGCCGCCACCGACTGTTCCCCGGTCCAGACCGGCTGGAGGCCCGCGTCGTAGACATCCAGCAGGTCTGACAGTTGCGGATGCAGGGGCACGTGCCGCGCGTATTCCAGGGCCGCCAGGGCGGCAGCGCCATACCGGTCGGCCAACTCAGTGGCTACCGACCGCCGCGCCGGTGGATCAGCGCGTGTACTCCAACTGGAGCCGGTACGATACCAGTGCTGGGCCGCGGGGCCGGCCCACCACGCGAGGAAGGTCCAGGCTTCGTCAGGCACCTCCGACGCGCGGGCGATATGGTAGCTGTACGGGATAATGGAGGTCGCCGGCTGGATCGGCCCGCGCGGTGGCTCCACGGCGACGTAGCGGAACCGCGGCGCTTGCAGCCGGACGTCGGTGATCTCGCCTGGGGGCACCCAACTAAAGGAGAACATGGCTGCCTGGCCAGCCACGAACAGGTTGAGGCGCTCCGTGCCGTCCAACTTGTCCGCTCTCGGGGTGACGTGGTGGGCCAGCCCCAAATCAGCCAACCACTGCAGAGCCGCCTGCGCCTCCGGCTGCGCGACCAGGCTCCGGCGCAGGTCGGCACTGAGCATGGCGCCACCATTGCCCCAGAGCCACGGCAGCGTATCCATGTAGTCGAATGCAGAGAAGGGCGTGAACCCATACACTGGCTCCGCGGCCTCCCGATTGGTCAGCTTCCGGGCGGCAGTGAGGAAGTCTTCCCAAGACCAGGCCTGGTCGGGTATGGTCACGCCGGCCTGGGCAAAAAGCTCCGTATTGCAATACAGGAGCTCAGGGCTTACCTCGATAGGCAGGGCCAGCAGTTCGCCCTGCCACCGTGAAGCGGTGAGCACCGCCGGCCAGTAGTCGGTGAGGTCGTAGCCGTCACGCTTGGCGTAGTGGCTCAGGCCGAGCAGCGCGCCCTCAGTGAAGTAGAGACCGGTGAGCGTGGAAATAGTTTGGAAGATATCGGCCAACTCGCCCGCGGCAACCAACTCGCGGATCAGCTCGTGCAGCGGCCGCGGGTCCCACGGCGCACCGAGCACACCGAAATCGTGGCGCTCCAGAGTGAGATGCGGCTGCTCTTCGGCAAACCGGGCACCAACCTCCTGCCAGATGGCGTCCAGGACCTCCGAGGGCGCGTCCAGGGTAGTCAAGACGCGGATCGTCACCGCCGGCTTGCTCTGAGTAGTGACTGTGGGTCCTGCACCGAGGTCGCAGGCCGCGGCCAGCAGCCCCCCGGTTACGGCTGCGATGCCGCCGAAATACCGGCGTCGGCTCATACCTGACATCAGCACACCTCCTTTTTTGTAGTGGTCACTGGGTCTCTTCGTGAGTGTTGAACAACAGTGTGCTTGCGCGGGAGCCTTGCGAAGGCCACACCCTGCAGGCTGTGGAAGGGCGCCAGTACCCATAGCAAACCCACACTGCCGATCAGAACCGTCTCGTTCATCATCCTTCCCTCCTGTGCCCCATCATGCTTGTGGCCGCGGGGCCACGCCCGGCTTGAACACCTGGGCAATCTCGCCCAACTGCACACCAATGAGGACGAAGATCACAGCGACAATGGCGACAAGGCCCCATTCGGCGAGGGGCAGCGGATGCAGCGCAGCCGTCGGTGCTCCGGCGCTCCAATAGCCGGCACCGGCGCAGAGCAGTAGGCCACCGTTGCGGACCACGTCCCAGCCCGACACCGGCTTGGTGGTCGCGCCAAAGCAGGCGCACGCGGTAGCCAGCCGGCGCACGAGGGCGGAGAGCAGGACCGCGGTGAATAGCACCAGCAGGCCGAGCGCCAGCAGGAAGCCGGCCCGCAGCAGCGCGGTGCCCGGCACGATCCCGCCGAGGACGATCAGGACGACGACGGCGCTTTCGGCGGCCAGGACGGCCAACGCGAGGGGCTGGGTCAGGCGCTGAGGCACGAGCCGCAGGTCACCGATAGTGCGCTCAAAGGCCGCGCGGTTGGTGGCCTTGCTGGCAGACGACAGGGTGAAGGCCAGAGCAGTGGTAAGCGCGGAGAAGAGCAGGAGATACACCATAGCCACCCTCCCCCAGCGGTACGGCCTGTCTGGTGCTGCCGGTGGAGCGGTCCACGCTCCGGACAGCCACTCACGTCGGCACTGCACCTATGGTACGCCCATTCGGTGGCCAAGACACTGTGGAAAACCGCAGTCTTGGCTAGGGTTTTCCACAGTCTTTGACCGATACGGGGCGGGGAAGGGGGCAGATGGGGCGGAGGAGGCACTGCTGGGCAGACTCCGGCCCCCCTACGGCCGCCCCCCGCTGCGGTGGGGGGACGGTGACACAGGCGGAGGCGGGCCAGCGTGGGGCCAGGCTCAGAGCAGCCCGTGCTCCCTGGCCTTGAGTACCGTCTCCCCGCGCGAGTGGGCGTCCAGTTTAAGGAACAGGTTGTGGACGTGGTACTCCACCGTTCTCTGCTCGACGTTGAGGGCCGCGGCGATCTCAGCATTGTGCTGCCCCGCGCCGAGCAGGGTCAGCACTGCCGCTTGTCGCTCCGTGAGGACGACGTCGCGACGCGCGACGCTTGGCGGCACTGTGCTCTGTGGCCAGAAGGTCCGCCCAGCTGCTACCGCCCGAATGGCTAGGGCGATCCGATACGGGCCTTCCCGCTTGGTGAGGTAGCCGGACACGCCCAGGCGACGCAGCTCCCGCAGCGTTGCGGCGTCATTGCGCTCGGTGAAGGCGATAAACTTCACCGCCGGCTGGGTTTCATACACGCGCTGCGCGACTTCCAAGCCGCTCATATCGGGCAGCGTCAGGCCCAGCAAGACGATGTCGGGCCGGAGATCGCGGATGACACTGACGGCCTCAACGCCGGAGCCGGTGACGCTAACAACCTCAATGTCTTCCGCCAGCCTGCTCAGGGACCAGGGGAGGCATTGCCGCACGACGGCGAAGCTGTCCACGATTACGACGTGGATCGGGGAACCATAATCATACTGTGGCAAGGTGCCCCCCTTCTAAATCTATACACCCGTACACTACCTCACGCGCCTTTATTCAACACTTCACGTGTGGCACTGTCAAATGGCGCTTGCCGCGGGCTAGGGTTTTCCCTGGTCTTTGGGTGAAAGGAACACCGGAGCCATGCTACAATGGAGATGGTGGGGTAATGAGCGCTTGTAGTCGGCGCGAGGTTACCACACCGGGGGTCTTTTCCAACTACAGACGGGGATGACGGGTATCGACAGGGCAGGGAAGCTCGCGGTGGCAAGCCGAGCTGCCGGTATGCTGGCTCGCTAAACCACCGGCAACAAAATCAACTGCCAACAAACAGCAGTTCGCACTCGCTGCCTAATTAGCAGGTAGCGCGTCCGCCCGTGGTCCACCCTCGATGGACCCGGCACGGGCGTCATCATAATCGAGGTGCAGCCGTCCCGAGGCTCATAGGGATGGCCCAAGCTACATGAGCTGGCGTTGAAGGGTGTTCGTCCTCTGTTCCCCCCAACGTGAAAGCAAAAGAGGTCTACGCTTGTAGAAGCCGCCGGTTGCCCTGTGTTGGACGGGGCGTTCGACTCGCCCCCATCTCCACCATGACGCACGACGACGGTCGCCCGGCGGGGGCGGCCGTTATTTTTGCTTGCCCCGGCAGTCGCGGGCGGCGCCGTGGGCCAAGCCGGTGCGCTCGAAGTAGGTGAAGAGGGCCTCCGTGGAGCGGAAGACCGGCGCGGTGCAGTAGTAGCTGAAGAAGGGGCTGGGTTCGGTGGGCGGCAGCCACACGGCGAACACTTGCTTGCCATTTGCCACGGCGTAGATCATCTCGCTGATGACGCCGGCCGAGAGCACCGTCGTCGGGTAGTACACGATGACGAAATCACTCTGCTTGATGAGCTTGTAGTCACGGGCGACCGTCTGATCGGCCATATACTGCGTTTCGGCTGGCGTGAAGGTCGTCTCGGCCGATAGTGCCTCACCCCTATCTCCGCCGTTCTGCGCCTCCCCCGCTCCAGTTGTGGGAGGCGAGCCGGGGGGCGTGGCCAACTGCGGCGCTTGGCTGTCCTTGATCGCCATGGGGTCGAACACCACAAACCGCTCGTCCAACTGCGTGCCCAACGCCTCGCACTCGGCCTGCAAGTTAGGCTGATCCACGATGTGGGTGATGGGGTAGCTGCGATAGACCGTCGGCACTGCGGGACGAAACATCAGCCGATAAAGTGTATCGGGGGGCTGGTCACGCGCAATCAGGTAGTGGGGCTGGCGCTGGAAGCTCGCCATCATCTCGGTGACGAAGGTCTCCTCGTCGCGCCAGGTCAGTAGATCGTGGTAGGAGTAGTGGCGCCAACGCGCTTGGCGGTCGAGCCGGCCTTTGATCGCGGTGATCGTGTCGCTGATCGTCACGTAGAGATCGGGCTGCAATTGGTTGAGGTAGTGGACATCGAAGCCCGGGATGAGCGCATTGCGCCAGCGGAAGAGTGCGTGGGTAGCGAGGATGAAATGGGGAGTTGTCTCGGCCAGGCGGAGCACCTGTTCCAGGGCCGCGGCGCGGAGGGCTTCGAGTGTCGAGGCGGCGGTATCGAGGATGGTCTCTTCCTCCACCGGCTGACCGCGGTCGGCGGCGATCCGGAACATAATCTCCTTGACATCGAAGACGGCCACGTCATGGCCGTACCGACGCGCCAGCGCAGCCACCTCACGGACATAGTCGAGGCGGCCGGTGCCGCTCATCCCCGTGCAGACGACTCTCATCGTGTCACCCAACCCGACTCCTGCCAGAGCACACGATACCTCACGCCGCCCCTAACCTGGCAGGGGCGGGAGACGACTGATGCACGCGCCGTCGGTATCGTTCCCTGGGTGAATAATGCAGGCCCACTGACCACATAAAGCGTAGCACCAAGGTATAGTGCGGCCGTATCCTTACGGGGTGAGGAAGCTCAAGCTCCGTACAAGCGAGGAACACACCACATGAGGACATGGTTGCTTGACTATCTGGTATGTCCGGCCTGCCAGAGTGACCTGGACTGCACACCGGACGCCGGTGGTAGCGATGATGTCGAGACCGGCACGTTGACCTGTACGAGCTGCGGGAGCGCTTACCCCATCGTGCGCGGTATCCCGCGGATGCTCCCCCAGGACATACGACTGGAGCAGCAACGGACCAGTGAGGCCTTCGGCTGGCAGTGGCAGGAGTTCAACCAACTGCACACCGATTGGGCTACCTATGAAGACCAATTCCTGGACTGGGTAGCACCCCTTCAGCCGGCGTTCTTCCGAGACAAGATCGTGCTCGATGCCGGCTGTGGCATGGGGAGAAACACTGCTGTAGCCGCTCGCCTGGGAGCACAGCGGGTCATCGGTATTGACATCAGCGCCAGTGTGGAGGCGGCATACCAGTTTACCTCCCAGCTCCCCGAGACAGCGATTGTACAAGCCGATCTCTATCAACCCCCTTTCAAGTCTCCCTTTGATGTCGTTTTCTCCATCGGAGTCATCCATCACCTGCCGGACCCACCGGCCGGGCTGAAGGCCATCGGCAAACACGTGCAGCCGGACGGTCTGCTGTCCGCTTGGGTCTACGGCTACGAGAATAATGGCTGGGTCCGCAACATCGTTACTCCCATTCGCGAGCGGATCACGGCCCGGCTTCCCCGGCGCGGTCTCTACATTCTTTCCTACGCGCTAACTGTCGTGCTGCGATCAATCCTCTGCACGCTCTACCGCACCCGGCCAGGCACAGCATTGAGCCGGTGGTTACCGTACTACAGCTATCTTCACTGGCTGGCACAGTTCAGCTTCCGGCACACCCACCACACCATCGTAGACCACTTGGGCGTTCCCATAACACATTACGTCCGTAAGGAAGATTTCCGTACCTGGCTTGAACAGGCCGGCTTCCCTGAGACCACATTGACCTGGCGCAATAGAAATAGCTGGCGCGGACTTGGCTACCGCAGCGTGCAGCAAAGCGGGTGAACTCTGCACTCAGACCACCGGCTTGATCGCATGGATACACCACGCGGTCTCTGTGTATGATGCACTTCCACTGGCGCCGAGCGGACAGCTAGGCCGGAGGAGCATCCGCGCCCATGCGCCATCGGAGGTCGGGTTGGCGGGCGGCGCGCACTTCGTCGAGGCGGCGGACCGGGGCAATGCCCGGGGCCTCGTGCAGTAGCTCAGGCTCCTCGGCAGCCTCACCGGCAATGGCGATCATCGCCGCGGCGAAGGCGTCCAGCGTCTCCTTGCTCTCCGTTTCGGTCGGCTCGATCATGATCGCTTCGGGGACGATCAGCGGGAAGTAGATCGTCGGTGGGTGGAAGGCGTAGTCAATCAGGCGCTTTGCCAAGTCGAGCGTGCGCGCGCCGTGCTCGCGCAGCGGCCGGCCATCCAGCACAAACTCGTGCATACAGGTGCGGTCCACGTAGAGTTTGTAGTGGTCTTGCAGCTTGGCCTTGAGGTAGTTGGCGTTGAGAACGGCATGCTCACCGATGGCTTGCAACCCTTCGGCACCTAACGCCAGGATGTAGGTGTACGAGCGCAGCGCAGCGTTGAAGTTCCCGTAGAAGCCGTGGATTTGGCCGATAGAGAGCGGCCGATCCCACTCGAGATCGTAACGCTCGTCAGCCCGCTGGACCACGACCGGCTTCGGCATGAAGGGCAGCAACGGCTCGGCCACACAGATGGCCCCGCCACCGGGACCGCCACCGCCGTGGGGAACGGCAAAGGTCTTGTGGAGATTGAGGTGGATCATGTCAATGCCGAGGTCGCCGGGGCGGACTTGGCCGAGCATGGCGTTCATATTGGCGCCGTCGCAGTACACCAAGCAGCCAGCGTCGTGGGCCATCCGGCAGATGTCCTCGATACGTCGCTCAAACAGGCCTAGCGTGTTGGGCACGGTCATCATGATCGCAGCGCACTCTTCGTCCAGCTTGGCCGCGAAATCAGCGAGGTCAAGCTCGCCGGTCTGCCGGTCGTGTCCGACGGTGACGGCGCGATAGCCGGCCATCGCAGCCGTCGCCGGGTTGGTGCCGTGGGCGCTATCGGGGATGAGCACTTTCTGGCGCTGGCGCCCGGCTTGGGCATGATAGGCCCGGGCCATCAGGATGCCCGTTAGCTCGCCGTGCGCCCCGGCTACCGGCTGCGATGAGACTCCGGCCATGCCCGTGATCGCCGCCAGCAGCCGCTCCAGGTGGTAGAGCACGGCGAGCGCCCCTTGCACCGTCTCGGTGGGTTGGAGGGGATGCAACTGTCGGAAGCCGGGCAGCGCAGCCACGTTCTCGTCGAGCTTCGGGTTGTACTTCATCGTGCAGGAGCCGAGCGGGTAGAAGCCGGTATCTACCGAGAAGTTGAGCGTGGAGAGACGAGTGAAGTGGCGCACCACGTCCAACTCGCTTACTTCGGGCAGGTTCAACTCGTCGCGCAACTCCTCGGCCGGCAGTAACTCCTCTAAGGGCTGCTCCGGCACATCGCAGGCAGGCAAGCTGACGCCCCGCCGACCGGGCACGCTCTCCTCGCTGATAAGCCGCACGGGACCGGCGCTCACGGGTCGCAGCAAGCCGGGACGCGCCCCGTCTCCAGGTGGGGTAGCAGAGCCATGGTTGCCATTCATCGTGCTGCCTCCAACCCGGCCACTAGAGCCTCGATCTCGTCTCGCGTGTTGATCTCCGTGACACAGACCAGCATGTGGTGGTCGAGGTCCGGATAAAAGCGTCCCAAGTCCAAGCCTCCCATGATGCCGCGGTCGAGCAGCACACGATTGACCTCCGGCACCGGCCGGGGGCAGCGCAGCACGAACTCCTTGCAGTACGGTGCCCCGGAGACGACCGCGTAGCCGGGAAGCCGGTCACAGCGGGCAGCCGCGTAGTGCGCTTTCTGGAGGCTCAAGGTGGCCGCCTCGCGCAGTCCGTGCTTGCCCATCTGGCAGAGGTAAATGGTCATACCCAAGGCGACCAGAGCCTCACTGGTACAGATGTTGGAGGTGGCGCGCTCGCGCCGGATATGCTGCTCGCGGGTCTGCAAAGTCAGGACAAACGCCCGGCGCCCGGCCTCATCCACGGTGGCGCCGACGATGCGGCCAGGTAGCTGGCGGACGTAACGCTGCCGGGCCGCGAACAGGCCGACTGACGGTCCGCCGAAATCGGGCGGCCAACCCGTCCACTTACCCTCGCCGACCACGATATCCGCGCCATAGGCGCCCGGCGGTCGCAGCAAGCCGAGCGAAATCGGATCAACTGCCACGACGAGCAGCGCCCCGGCTGCGTGGGCCGCCGCCGCTAATCCCTCGACCTCTTCCAGCCAGCCCAGGAAGTTCGGTTGCTGGATGATGATGCAGGCGGTGCGATCGTCGAGAGCATCGGCCAGATCGGTGCGTCGCTGCAACGCTCCATTGCCGGTCGCCGCCGGCGCCCAAGCCGGTACCGCTTCGATCGTGAGGTCCTGGCCGTGGAAATAGGTATCCAGCACGTTCCGCGAGAACGGATGCACCGTATCGGCAATCAGCACGCGCTCGCGCCGCGTCACGCGGCAGGCCATGAGCGCTGCTTCGGCCAGGGCGGTGGCGCCGTCGTACATCGCCGAGTTGGCCACATCCATCCCCGTCAGCTCGCAGACGAGGCTCTGGAACTCATAGATGGCTTGCAGCGTGCCCTGTGCCACCTCCGGCTGGTAGGGCGTATACGAGGTCAGAAACTCGCCGCGGCTCACCAGATGGCCGATGGTGCCGGGCACAAAGTGGCGGTAGGCGCCGGCGCCGAGGAAGCACGGGTAGTGGTCGAGGTCCTGGTTGCGTGCCGCCAGACGGCGCAACTCCGTCCACACCTCCCACTCCGATTGTCCCGGCGGTACGTCCAGATCGGGGAAGCGATGGGCCGCCGGAATGTCGCTAAACAGGTCGGCGACGGACGCGACGCCAATCGTGGCGAGCATCTCCTCGCGCTGTGTCTCGGTCGTTGATATGTAGTCCACGTACCCCCCCTCCCAACAGGAGAATGACCCGCTCACAGCGTCAGCAGGTGCGGCTTCTTGGCTACCACCATCGCTGTACCTATCCCACAGAACGGGGCGAGGACCATCCGGTCCTGCGGGCAGGTGGCTAGGCTAAGGATTTTGCAGCGGTGCCGCACAGGGAGCGCGAGGGCTGCGCGTGCGACCATCGCCTCTGTGTCGCCAAGGACCTCTCACTGCTCGCGTCACGACGGGAAAGACAACTCGCCTACTCGTCCAGAGTGCCGAGGAATTGCTCGTAGCCGTCGGCGTCGAGTAGCTGCTCTAGCTCGGCAAGGCCCGCCGGCCGGACCTTAATCATCCAGCCCTCACCATACGGCGCTTGGTTCACTAGCTCGGGCTGGTCGGTCAGCGCGTCATTGGCCGCCTCGACTTCACCCGACAAGGGGGCGTAAAGCTCCGACGAAGCCTTCACCGAGTCAATCACGCCAAACGGCTCGAACTGCGCTACTTCCGTCCCGACGTCGGGCAGCTCGACGAACACCACGTCGCCAAGATGATCCTGGGCATAGTCGGTGATGCCGACAACGGCGATACCATCCTCCAAGCGCACCCACTCGTGCTCCTTGGTGTACTGACAGTCATCCGGGTACATACACTCCTCCCGCCGGTTGATGATGGCGTGCTTGTTCGGGATTGATAGCAATGGTCTAGGTGGTAGTCCTCCTGCGGCGCCGGGGACGACGATAGAAAGGTAACGGGACCACCTGCGCCGGGAAGGGCCGACCGCGAATCTCGATGTCCAGGGCAGTGCCGGGTGCCGTGAGCGCGACCGGCACGTAGCCCATGCCGATACCGCGCTTCAGCGTCGGCGAGTGCCCGCCGCTGGTCAGCCGGCCAACGCGCCGGTCCTCGTGCAAGATCGCGCATTCCTCGCGCGGGACCCCACGCCCCGTCAGGGCCAGCCCCACCAAGCGGCGCTGCACGCCGCCGGCGGCCTGTGTGGACAAGGCGGCGCTGCCGACAAACGGTCCCTTCTCGAAGCGGACAATGCGGTCCAGGCCGGCCTCCAGCGGCGTGGTGTGCTCGGTCAGCTCGTGACCGTACAGCGCCATCCCCGCCTCCAGCCGCAGGGTATCCCGTGCCCCCAAGCCGCACGGATTCAGGCCGGCCGCCGCCCCTGCGTCGAGGAGCGCCTGCCACACCGTTTCCGCAGCTGCAGCCGGAACACTCAACTCGAAGCCGTACTCACCCGTGTAGCCGGTGCGCGAGATGATGGCCTCTACGCCGGCGACAGTACCGCGCATGACCTGGTAATTGCGTAGCGTTGCCGGGGCGGGCACGCACACCGCTTGGGCGACGGAGCGCGCGCGCGGCCCTTGCAAAGCGAGCAAGGTGCGCTCGGTGAGCCGGCGGCTCTCTACGGGGCCGCGGGCTGCCGGACGCTCTCCTGCCTGGGCTTGCTGGGCGATCCATTCCCAGTCGCGGTCGGCGTTCGCCGCGTTCACGACCATAAAGTAGCCGTCCTGCTCCAGCCGGTAGACGATAATGTCGTCCACCACACCGCCGGACGGCAAGCAGAGCAGGGAATACTGCGCCGCCCCTACGGCCAGCTGCGAGACATCGTGGGTAGTTACCCACTGCAGGAGGTCCAGCGCGCCCGGCCCGGTAAACCGGAACTGGCCCATATGACCAACATCGAAGAGGCCAACCCGCTGCCGGACCGCCTGATGCTCTGCGAGCACGCCGGTCGGGTATTGCACCGGCATCGCATAGCCGGCAAAGGGCACGACACGCGCACCGGCGGCCACGTGCGTGGCGTAGAGCGCCGTCCGCTTCAGCGCCGCGCTTGCTCCATCCATACGAACTGCCAGGATACCATGTGATACGCCGCGACGCGGGCGGCTCGGATTAGAGGTAGCGGGTAGCCCCCTAAGGCCCCCCGCTGCGGCGGGGGGACCACCGGGGTTCTCTTTCCCGTGATGGCAGGGGCCAGGAAGGGTACCGGGTGATTCGGCGTGGTACCCTGGCAGGGGGGAGCCACGCCCGCGCCACCACTGCCTCGCACGGCGCCGCGCGGGCGAGGACACCAAGCGAGACAACGCTATGACCGCAGCACCGGAGCACCTGCCGCAGGTGCGGCTCATCGCCACCGGCGGTACGATTGCCAGTCGGCCCGATCCACGGACCGGCGCCGTCGGACCGGCGGTTGACCCTGCCGAGTTGATTGCCGCCGTGCCCGCGGTCGCCGACTATGCGACCGTGACCGGCGAGCCGTTCGCAGCGGTGGCGAGTTGGAATATGACGCCGGCGATGATGTTTTCGCTGGCGCAGCGGCTGGACGCGGTACTCGCGGATCCGCAGATTGTCGGGGCCGTCGTCACGCACGGGACCGACACCGTAGAAGAAACAAGCCTGCTGGTTGATCTGGTGTTGCAATCCGACAAGCCGGTGTGCTTTGCCGTGGCCCAGCGCCATGCTGCCGCGCCCGGCGCCGACGGCCCGGCCAACCTGACCGCAGCCGTGCGTGTGGCCGCGTCACCCGCAGCGCGAGGGCGGGGTGCGATGGTGGTGGCGAACGACGAGATTCACGCGGCCGCGTCCGTCGTCAAGACGCACACGACGAACCCGGCTACGTTTGCGTCGCCCGGCCATGAGCCGGCCGGCGTCGTCACGCCAACCGGCATCCATTTCTCGGCGCCGGCCAGCCCCCGGCAGCCGCTGGTCGTGGACTGGATCGAGGAGCGGGTCGCGCTGGTGAAGCTCGTTACCGGCATGGACGACCGGCTGCTGCGCTGGCTCGTAGACGACGGTATTGCCGGGCTGGTGATCGAAGGCTCAGGCGCCGGGAACGTGCCCGGAACGGCGGTGCCGGGGATCACGTATGCGTTGGACCGCGGTCTCCCGGTCGTGCTCACCTCCCGCTGCCCCGCCGGGGCGCTCGCCCCCACCTATGGCACACCGGGCGGCGGGCGCACACTACGGGACTTGGGCGTGATCGCGGGGGGTGAGCTGACCGGACCAAAGGCCCGCATCGCGCTGCTCGTCCTGCTCGGCCTGACCCAAGACCACGAACGGATCCGGCGCCACTTCGAGGGCGACCGCTATCCGCAGTAGAAGTAGCGACGATGGCCAACGGCGAGCCGCCCCTGTTCGGTAGACGCTTCACGATTATCAGCGCCGTCATCGTCGTGCTGGGGCTGATCTATCTCGTCCTGCGCTCCGACCCAGAGTTACGGCCTCGGCTGTACCCACCGGAGCCGGTGGCCAGCGGGTTGACGAACCCGCGCGCATTGACGTTGGGCGCGGACGGGCTGCTCTACGTTGCCGAGGCCGGCGACGGCGGCCGCACCAGCGGCCAGGTCAGCCGGATTACGGCGGAGGGCCAGCCAGAGGTGGTCGCGAGTGGCCTACCGTCGAACGCGGAGCGTGGGCGGCTGCGCCCGGCCGGGCCTAGCTCGCTCTGGCCGCTGGACGGTGCGTGGCTGGTGGTCACCGGGTCTGCGGACGACGCGCTGCTCCGGGTGCGCCGCCAGCAGCCCAGCGTACCGGCCACGGACCTGCGGTCGGCGCTGGCCAAGGTCGGGCTGACCGGCACGCTGGCGCCGCTCGGTCTGGTGAGCGACGGGACGCAGGTGGTGATCTTGGAGGCGGCGAGCGGGACGCTGGTGCGGCTCGACCTGCGGGAGCCGGAGGACCCGCAACCGACGGTCGTCGGGCGGCTGCCGGCCGGCGTCAACGCGCTGAATCTGGCGCCGAGTGCCGACGGGGGGTGGCTGGTGGTGGATTTCGGCCCCATCCCTTACGAACAGGGCAGTGGCGCCGTCTGGCACGTCAACCCGACGGGACAGGTCGAGCGAGTGGTGGAGGGGTTGACGATGCCGGTGGACGTGACGACGGGCGCTGCCGGCGAGTTGTACGTGGTAGAGCTTTCCGCCTTCTACAACCGGCGCACCGACCGCTTTACGCCCGGCACCGGTCGCGTCATCTTGGCCCGACCTGGCGAGGGCGCCCGGCCGATGCTGGCCGACCTGGATTTTCCGACGGCGATTGTGCGCGGCGCCGACAACAATCTGTACTTTACGACGCACGGGGCATTCGGAGAACCGGGAAGTGGGGGGATTTGGCGCATTCCGGCCCGCACCGGATTCACTACGGTGACGCCGTGAGCCGCCATCCCCGGCTGCGGCTGAAACAGCTTGACAAACATGCGCGTCCGCCATATCCTAATCCAGACCATTCGAGGTCGCCTGAGGACAGTGACGCGAGGCGGGCACGCGTGAGTCTTTTTAGAAAATCTATCTGCATACAGTCCAAAATTGGATGCCTGAGTGCATAAGTTCATGCTGAATCTGACGGAGCTTGGATGTGGTCGCATACCGGCCATCACATCAAACTTGGGGAACATGTTGGCTGAAGCGGCTGCCGTTTGTCTGGAATCGCAAGGGCACAGTCCAGGTGTCCTTCTTCTCGTTAGGAATTCCAACAACAATAACTACACAGTGACATGGGTACCGACCACCTCTCAGGCTAGAAATCGTGCATGGAACGATGAAGAAAACGCAACAGAGCACGGTGCAGTAGGAATTGCCGTTCTGTTAGCAAAGCGTGAAATCGGTTACGATGTTGTCGAGCAATCACGGAGAGGGACTGGGTTTGACTATTGGTTGGGCGACAATTCTGGCGCTCCAGTCTTTCAGAACAAGGCGCGGTTGGAGATATCGGGTATTCGTCGCGGTGACGATAGTGCTGTTAGAGCACGAGTAGGGGAAAAACTGCGACAGACTGATCAATCAGCATGCCTATCGATCCCAGCTTACGTGATCGTAGTTGAGTTCGGGCAGCCGCTTGCCGAGGTTCAGGAAAGATGAACACGAGCAACGACCTTCACCGTAGAGCTATGGATGTAGCGGCGCTTGCGATTATGGACCGAATGCACGGTAATACGAAACAAGAGCGCATGCACTTCGAACTGGCACTCGATCTGGAATTGGCCGCGATCGCGAAGCTAGAGGAACCGGTCGAACCAACATTCTCCGTTCTCCATCGTAGCGCTGCAACGCTGGCACTGGACTGCAATCAGTTAAGGAGAGCCGAGAAGCTTGTCGCCATTGCGCTGGCCCACGAACCGCCCCCGGAGATCGCCGACGAGTTGCGCGACCTTCTGGAGCAAGTCAACTTCCAAAGGCACTTGGAATTGCGTGGTGTTGTTCTGAGGGAAGAAGAATTTCAGTTGAGCCTGTCAGGCCCCGACGTTGGTTTTGGTTTTGTAAGCGCCGCTCAGTTCCAAAAACGCATAGGCGACTCATCTCGGCTTATCCACCGCATCGCGGAGCGGAAGAGCAACAGGCCGTTTCGAGAGAGAGGGAGACCAGATAGCTCTATAGTGTCCCAGCTCGAACCATACCTTTCCCTCCCACGAGCCGCCAGTTATTCGGTGACCTTGAGGTTCGGTCGTCCTCGTCCTGCAAAGCAGCTGCCGCTTCCGGGTATGGTTATGCTAGATACATCAGAAGTGCTAAATGAGTTCATGGACTTGATTGGCCTTTTGAATGACGCGACTATCTCCGATATTCGGGAGCGTATCCCGCAATCTGCCTATCTAGCAAACTTTCTCGGCCTCGCAAAAAACTTGGCGCCCGATGGTAATCGAATTAGTCAAGTAGGTTTTACAACAATTACAAAGTCTGGCACGCGATTTGAGTCGATTACAAAACCAAAATCAGAATTGCCACCCCCAACTGTAATCGATCCGCCGCACGATGAGACAAAACCCATCGAAATACGCGGGACGCTTCGCTACGCGGACTCCATCACGGAGAACCAAATCAAAATTATCGATAGTGGAGATAAAACTCACACTATAGACGTACCCGAAGGTATGATGAACGACATCGTGCGCCCAATGTGGGACTCAGAAGTAACGGTAATGGGATTGCGTAAAGGTAAATCTATCACTCTCCAAGAGATCCGGGAAGAAGAGTAATATCTCGCTTCGGCGAGGGGGTACGCGGGCACATCAGTCGGCAAGCTCTACGCGACGGCCGTAGCTCTCCACTCGCCGGGCATAGATGTCCGCGATCAGCGTGTCTATGTCCGCATCGGCCACTACGCCCCAGGCACCGACGAGTGCCAGGGCGCCCCGAGGGGGAGACGAGCCGACCGGCTCGCGCTCGGTCAACCCGCAGTCAGGGATGCTCACCCTTGTGGGCAAAGCGGCGTCTCCATCCGAAAGGGCTGCCTGCTTGGTCATCCTGATAACCCTGGACAACGCCGTCTTTCCTGCCCATCCATGTTGGTAGCTACCTCGGTTAGGGGGAGTAGGGGGTGCGGGTCATGACGATGCTGGTGATGTTGGCGACCAGTTCGCCGTCAACCTCGCTCGCGGCCTTGGCTGCAATCCATTCGGGATCGGCGCGGAAGGAATCCCAGGCGGCATCCATCGCGGCCTGGTCGGCAAACTCGCAGATGTAGATGAGCTGGCCGTCGTCGGCGCTCTCGGCGTGTTCCCAGAAGCCGATGACCTTGATGCCGTGGCGGGCGAACAGCCCCATGGTGTGGTCGTTGAACCGGCGGTTGATGTTGGTCAGCTTGCCCGGCGCGGCGTCGTAGATGCGGAGCTCGTAGATCATCGCGTGTCCTCCTCCCAATGATGACTGGTGGCGCGGCGCGTGTATCTGCACGGCATCGTACCATGCAGCGCGGCGTGCGTGGCGGCCCGCTGGCGACCGATAGGGTAGAATCGCACCGAGACGGTAGCAGAGCTTGTCACCGGCCCCCTGGCCATGGGCGCCGAGGGGGTACGGCGCCGGAAGGAGCGGAGCGCCGATGCCAGAGCGAGTAGTGGATCTGCGGAGCGATACGGTCACTCTGCCGTCGCCGGCCATGCGCGAGGCGATGTATCGCGCCGAACTGGGCGACGACATGTACGGGGAGGACCCGACGGTCAACCGACTGGAGGAGTTGACGGCCGAGCTATTGGGCAAGGAGGCGGCCGTCTTGCTGCTGAGTGGCACGATGGGCAACCTGATCGGTGTACTGGCCCAAACCCAACGCGGGGATGAGGTGATCCTGGGTGATGCGGCCCACATCGGCCTCGCCGAGTCGGCGGGGAGCGCGGTCATCGGTGGCATCCAGCTCTGCCCGCTCCCGACGTACCGCGGCTGCTTCGACCTGGCGGATATTGCGGCGGCGATCCGGCCGCTCGGCGACGTGCATCAGCCGCCGAGCACGCTGCTCTGCTTGGAGAACACGCACAACCGCGATGGCGGTGCGCCGGTGACGGCGGCGGACACGCGGGCCATGGCCCAGGTCGCGCACGAGCACGGGCTACGGGTACATCTCGACGGGGCACGGCTGTTCAACGCGGCGGTGGCGCTGGACGTGCCGGCTGCCGATCTGGTGGCCGACGTGGACTCGGTGACGTTCTGCTTGTCCAAGGGGCTGGGGTGCCCGATGGGGTCGCTGCTGGCCGGTGATGCTGACTATATCGCGCGCGCTCGGCGGTACCGGAAGATGGTCGGTGGCGCGTTGCGGCAGAGCGGGGTGATCGCCGCGGCCGGTATTGTCGCGCTGGAGCAGATGATTGATCGGCTTGCCGAGGACCATGAAAACGCGCGGCGCTTGGCGCACGGCCTCGCCCCGATTCCCGGACTCTCGATTGACCCGGACGAGGTGGAGTCCAACCTGGTCTTTGCGGACGTGGACCCGGAGCGGACGAGCGGGCGCGAGATCATGGAGCGGGCGGCGGCTGAGGGCGTGAAGTTCGGTGGCAAGGGCGACCGCATCCGACTGGTTCCGCACTATGGGATTACGGCCGACGACATTGACTACGCGGTGGCGGCGATCGAGCGGGTCATGGCCGATGCCCGCGTGCCGGCGGCGGTATGAGGCCCGGCCGGGAGTTCCCGATGAGCGACAGCGACGACAGCGATCCGGTGGACATCCGCTACGACAACGGCAACCAGCGGCTGGAAGTCACGTGGTCGGACGACCGGGAGACGGTGTACGGCTACGAATTCTTGCGCTGGAATTGCCGGTGCGCGGCCTGTATCGGCGAGGGTGGCTATAGGGGGATGCTGGCGGACCTCACCGAGCTACGCGCGGAGCAGTTCCGGGCAATCACGGCGATGGAACTGGTCGGTAGCTACGGCATTCGACCCACCTGGTCCGACGGGCATAATACCGGCATCTATATGTTCGACCGGCTGCGGAGCCTCAGTGATCCCGACCATCCTGCACACTAACCGACTCCGCAGCGGACACGCGCCGGCTGCCCGCTATGGCGTGAGGGAGCGCACGTCAAGCAGATACGGCTCAAGGTCGTCCGTCAGCCTCGTCGCGCACTTGACGGATGAGCGACTCAGCGGTTTCCGGGGCGATACTCGGCATCCGCTCGCGGAACTCTTGTGCGAGACGCATGAACTCATCCAGCCGCGCCTGCTTCTCCTCGCTGAAGGGCTTGTTGGCCTCCTCCAGCAGCTCGACGAGCCAGCGGGGCTTGGGTGTCTCCGACTGCCGCCGGCTCTGTTCCTCACGCAGAAACTCGATAATGTCGCGCGGCTTGGCGGCGTCCGGGCGCTGTGTCTCCATGATGACCTCTCTCCTGGAAGTGTACCAGCGCCGGCACTGCCCCCCTATGGTCCCCCCGCTGCGGCGGGGGGACTAGATTGCGGCGTGTGACAAGGCTACTGACCACTGGCTAGAACGGCGGCGCAAAGCCGTCCTTGCCCTCGCCCAACGGAGGCAGGTTATTGTCTCGCAGCTTCTTGTTCAGCACGCCAAAGAACTGCCGGTAGCGTTTCACGTACTCACCGACAAAGTTATCCCGCTTGCAGCCCAGCTTTTCGGCCATCAGGTCAAATGCCTGGTTCCGTGTCTGGGCCACAAACTTGCCCCGGTTGAAATGGAAGGTCTGCGCGATAAACTTCCGGGCGCCGGTGCCGATCAGGTCGGCGGCAAAGGCGTCGTTATCGTTGACCAGCAGCAACGGCGTCATCGTGATGCAGGTATCAATCCCTTCATCCTGCACGGCGCGAATCGCCGCCAATCGCCGGCGGTTGGCCGGACAGAACGGCTCGAACGTCCGCCGGATGTCCTCGTCGTCGGTCGTCACCGTCATATTGACCTGCACGCGCCCACCGTTGTCTTCAATGCGCCGGAACAGGTCGCAATCCCGCTCCACCAGCGGGCTGCGCGTCTGCACGACCAGTTTCGGCTTGTGGCGCTCCGCCATGATTTCCAATAGGCGGCGGGTAAGCTCTAGTTGCCGCTCGATGGGCTGGTAGGGGTCGGTGACACTACTCATATAGATAAGCTCACCGTCCAGGGAGCGTCTGCGCTTTTTGAGCAGTTCGATGGCGTTCGCTTTGACGCTGACCCAATAGCCCCAGTTGTCCCGCTTGGCGGTATCGCGGCTGAAAAAGGCAGCGTAGCAGTAGGTGCAGCCGAAGGAGCACCCGCTGTATGGATTGAGTGTGAAGTCGTAGGCAGCCAGGAAGCCCGTGGTCTTGGTGAGCAACTGGCCGGTGGAGACATAGGTAACGTCAGCCTGGCCAGTACGCGCGATGGACGTATCCACCGCAGTGGAGATGCCGTCAACCTGATCCTGACCAACACGGCCAGGGGCGGCAACGACCGGCGGCTCCAACCCGGCAAGCGGCAACTGGCCGGACGCTGGCATCGCGGAACCTCCTTACAGAACCACTGCCGTTGGAGCCTAGTTCCGTTTCAAAGCATTCCAGAGCCGGGCCGAGAGGGCGCGCTAGTCTTTCGACCAGCGTAGTGCAGCGACGACGGAGCACCACAGCGAACGGAGCTTCGCTTCGAACGGTGAGACGGAGTCGTCGTTCGAAGGGCGCTCCCGCTCCCACTCCGCCTGTGCCCGGTGCCCCCGCTCTCGTTCTGCCGCCTCGGCACGCTCAACTGCCGCCGCCCGCTCCCGGCGCTCACGCTCCTGCCGCAGTTCCGCAAACCGCGCCTCAACCTTGGCCCGGTCGTAGCCTAGCGTCAGTGCCTTACTGAAATCATTCTCGGCTTGCCTGCACTCGCCTTTACGCACGTAGGCACGTCCCCGGTGGTAGTAGGCGGCGACAAATTGGGGGTCACACCGGAGGGCCTGGTCGTAATCCTGAATGGCCCGATCATACGCGCCTTTGGCCGCGTAGACATTGCCCCGGTTGTAGTAGGCAGCAACATGATTCGGGTCGCGCCGGAGGACCTGGTTGTATTCCTGAATGGCCCGGTCATACGCGCCTTTGGCCGCGTAGACATCGCCCCGGCTGTTATAGCGGTCGCGCTCGGCCGCCTGCTCCTGCCGCTGCCGCTCCCGCTCGGCCGCCTCGGCCTGTTCCCGCTGTCGGCGTGTTTCCCACCCTCGCCGTGCCGCCTCCCACTGCCGCTTGCGCTCCTGCCGCTCGCGCGCTGCCGTCGCGGCCCGTCCCTGGTGTGCCCACTTCTCGCACAGTGACGCAAGTGCTGCCTCGATTGCAGTCCGGGCGTAGCCTAGCGCCAGTGCCCTATTGAAATCACTGCTGGCCCGCTTGTAGTCGCCTTTGTTCCTGTAGACAAATCCCCGGTGGTAGTACGCCTGAGCAAAGTTGGGGTCGCGTCGGAGAGCCTGGTCGTATTCCTGAATGGCCCGGTCATACTTGCCTTCGTTCGCGTAGACAATGCCCCGATTGAAATAGCGGTTGCGCTCCCACTTAGCTCGTTCACGCTGTCGGCGTGTTTCCCACCCTCGCCGTGCTGCCGCCGCGCGCCGCTCGCGTTCTGCTACCCTGGCCCGTTCCCGGTGCTCTTGCTCCCGCTCCGCCTCCGCTCGCTGCTGCCGCGCCCTCCAATCAGAGCCAACGGGGTCTCTGCCACCACCCGATCCAGACGGGCTGCGCGGCCCGTTGTGACCGAACTGAGCGTCGTAGGCCTGGCGCTTCTGCGGGTCGCCCAGGGACTCGTAGGCTTCATTAAGCTCCTTAGTGCGCTCCTCGGCCTCGGCCGTCTTGTTGACATCGGGATGGTATTGCTTGGCCAACCGGCGATACGCCTGCTTGATATCGTCCTCCGTGGCGGACCGGGGCACGCCTAACACTTCATAGTAGTCGCGTTGCACGGCGCTCATCGGTCTCTCTCGGGAGACGGCTCGTTCGTGGTCGGGGCATCCTGATCGGCGGCCGCGGCATCCGCCGCCGGCGACGAGCAACCGGCAGCCACCTACTCTACCCGTCTCCCTTCCCTTCAGGGAGGGGGGCTGGGGTTAGGTGGATTCCCGCTTTCGCCGGAGTGACGAGGCGGGAGCCGGGGGTGTTATGACGGTGTGCCGACCCGCCCCCCTATGGTCCCCCCGCTGCGGCGGGGGGACGTGGATTGCGGCTTGCGCTGCAATGACGGGGGGCGTGAACAGGCTACTGAACGCTGACCACCAGCCGATAGCACATGACTGCCGGCTACTGGCTAGTAGCCTTTGTGCTTGTCAATGACGCTTTCGAGGGGCTCGTGGGCGCGGAAGCGGCGGAGGTTGCGGCAGAAGAGATCTACGACGCGGTCCTGGCGCAGCGGGGAGCCGCCGGCGGTGTGGGGGGTGATTACGACGTTGGGCATGTGCCAGAGCGGGTGATCTTCCGGTAGCGGCTCTTGGGGCGTGACGTCGAGGGCGGCGCCGGCGATCAGGCCGTCGTTCAGGGCTTCCATGAGCGAAGCTTCGTCTACGATCTTGCCGCGCGTGACGCTGACGAGGATGGCGTGGCGACGCATGGCGCGAAACGCGGCGCGGTCGAACATGCCGTGGGTCTCGGCGGTGAGGGGGGCGCAGATGAAGACGGTGTCCGATTCGCCCAGGAGCCGGTGAAACTGGTCCATCGGCCAGCACGCCTCGACGCCGGGCGGTAGCTCGACCGGCTCCGGGTCTACGGCGAGCACGCGCATGTCGAAGCCGAGGGCGCGCTGCGCAACGGCGCGCCCGGTGCCACCTAGCCCGACAATGCCCATGGTCTTGTCGCCCAACTCCCAGGATACGTTCCGGATCGGCATCCGGTTGTCCCAGGTCGGCTCGCGGATGGCCCAGGCGATGCCGCGTGCCAGCGACAGCAGCAGGGCCATGGCGTGGTCGGCGAGGTGCGTGCCGACGTAGCCCTTCTCACTGGTCAAGACGATGTCGCTCTCGACGAACGCCGGGTACAGCGAGCCGTCAACGCCGGCGCCGGTCTGCTGCACCCATTGGACGTGCGGTGCAAACTCCAGTAGCTCGGGCGTCATGTGGCCGAACAGCACGTCGGCATCCTGGATCTGGCGGCGTTGCTCGTCGCGGGCAGTGGCCAGCACCACGGCCCCGTCCCCAGCGGCGTCGCGCACCCGGTCCGCCTGTGCATCGGTTAGCGGTAGTGTCACGAGAACTTTCATGCTTCTCTCCTTCCAGCTCTGCTGGCACCTCTTCCCATCATCATGGGACTATACCGCTCTCTGTTAGTCTCCGGTGTTGAGTTGAGGCAGCGAAAGCAAGCATACTGCGGTGCAAGCGTTTTCTGGGTGCGCCGTTCGGCTGCACTGGATGGTGAGCAGGCCGCAATCGAGCACTGGCAACTCGAGCGCGATGGGACACGCCGCGGGATAGTGGAGGTAGTCCAGCATGATACGGGATGATGGCAAGCTCCGGGTGACTCTGGAGCGCATTGCTCACTTCCAGCGGCAACTCACGCACCTGCGTCGCGTTGAAGTCAACGCCGCCAACTACCGTCTGAGCGCAGCCGGGTACCTCGCAGAGGTTGATCGGATGAATCTTGAGGTCCGCGAGTATCTCTCCCTTCACCCCAGCGAACTGCCGGCGACAGTCGGTGGCAGTGCCGCGTAGCCCTTAAGCCCCCCTATGGTCCCCCCACTGCGGCAGGGGGACGGGGATTGCGGCTTTCGCCGCAATGACGACTGCCTGGGCACCATGCCTCCCTTAATACCGCGCCTTACCGCGCACCGTGTCACTGCTGTCTCATGGCCAGGCAGCACTCGCCGAAGCGTTCGCGCTAGACGGCCATCTCGATGATCGTTACGGAGTGAGCCGGAAACACATAGCGGAAGTCAGGCCCGATGTCCTGGAGCGTCCTTTCTTCGATCTTCACCCTGTCCGGCTGCCCTATCTCGGAGTGTGCCATGGGGTCGGGGCCATTAAGCTCAAAGACAGTCGCCCCCCGCTTGGGCACGAAGCCGTCCAGGCTGATGCGGCATTCCACGTCCCGGTCTCGATGCCGGTTGACCGTGGCCACGTAGAGGGTTCTCCCGTCCTCGCTGACAGAGGCCGAGGCGTCAAGATACGGGACGTTCTTGAGATCAAGGTAATCGGTATCGAAAGTCTCCGACTGCACCAGGGTATCCAGGGCTGTATCGCCGCTGTGATTGGCGTAGAGCGCAATGGCGTGGTAGATCGGCGTCAGCAGCAGCTCATCTTCCGTGGTGAAGATCGCGCCCATGACGTTGACCAACTGGGAGAAGACCGCCAGGGTGACTGCGTTGCACTGCCTGTGGAACACGTTCAGCATCCCGGCGGCGTAAAGCCCATCTTTGAGACCGTATTTGGCCTCATATAGCGGCCACCCGCTGGTCAGCCTCGACCATCCAAACCCCCATTCATCGAAGGCGATTTTGACCGGCTCCTCTCTCCCGGTGCCGGAGGTGGTCATGTTGATCAGCTCGTGGAGGTGCGTGATCATGGGTTCCGCGTCTACCGGAGCCGCGACCGTGCCGTAGTAGTCCTCGGTGCTGTAATACTTGTGGAGGGATATGTAGTCAATGAGGTCACCCGCCTTCTTCAAGACCTCGGAGCTCCAGTCCACGGCCTGCCTCAGGAGGGTTTTCCGGGTCTGCCTCCGCCCCGTTCTGGGTACCTCAGGCTCCGGGCCAAGACCCACGGCGACGATCTTTATCGTCGGGTCCACCCGTCTCATCAGGGTCGCATACTCCTCCAGGAGGGCGACGTACTCGGCCGGGGTGAAGTTGCCCTTGCCCCTGGCCCAGTAGACCTCGTTGCCGATACCCCAGTACTTCACGCCGTGCGGCTCGGGGTGGCCGTTCCGCTCTCTCAGCTTGGCGTAGTAGCTGTTGCCCTTCCGGTTGCAGTACTCTACCCAGTGGGCGGCCTCCTCAGGCGTGGACTGCCGACTGACGTTGACGCAGATGTAAGGCTCCGCTCCTGCGGCGCGGCAGAACTGGACGAACTCATCGGTGCCAAACCGGTTGCTCTCCTCCACCCTCCAGGCGAGGTTATAGCGCACGGGCCGGTCCGCTTTCGGTCCGACGCCGTCTTCCCAGTGATAGAAGGAGGTGAAATTGCCGCCAGGCCAGCGCAGGTTGGCACACCGGGTCCTCCGCAGCACCGCGAGGACATCCTTGCGGAATCCTCGGTCGTCGGAGAGGGGAGAGCCCTCGTCATAGATGCCGCCATAGATCAACCGGCCCATGTGCTCCACAAGATAGCCGTAGATCTGCGGATTGATCTTGCCGATGATCCGGTCCTTGTCCACCTTTATTCTGTACGGTTTCGACATTGCGGCTACCCTCCCAACTGAACCGACGCTGCCCAGATCAGACTGCGCCCGCACGATCCGCATCATCTCGTCGCAGTCCCCCGCTGTGACGCGGCAGCTTGGCCGACCGACGCTACTGCTGGCCCACCCGCTGCTGGCTCATGGCCAGGCAGCGCTCGCCGTAGCGTTCGCGCAAGACGGCCTTCTGCACCTTGTTGGTGGCGGTCGTCACCGGGAGCGCCTCCACAAACTCCACGTAGCGGGGCGTCTTGAAGCCGGCTACCTGGCGGCGCACGAACGCCTTCAACTCGTCGGCGGCGCCGGCCGGCTCGCCGTTGCAGTGGGGGAGCCACTCCGCGGTGGGCACCACTGCTGCCAATACCGACTCGCTCCACTCGGCATCCGGTACGCCGACAATCGCCACCTCGCGCACACCGGGATGCTGGCGCAGGAGCCGTTCGATCTCGATCGGGTAGATGTTCTCGCCGCCGCTGATAATCAGGTCCTTGAGGCGGCCGGCGATGTAGAGGAAGCCTTCATCGTCGGCGCGGGCCGAGTCGCCGCTGTGCAGCCAGCCACCGCGCAGCGCCTCGGCCGTCTTCTCCGGCAGTTGCCAGTAGCCGTCCATGAGAGTCGGACCGCGGGCGATCACCTCGCCGACCTCGCCAGGGGGCACGTCCTGGTCGGCGGAATCAGCGATCCGGACTTCCACCAGCGGATGCGGCTTGCCGACGGTGCCGATGCGGGAGCGGTCGTCGCGGGTGAGGCGAGAGAAGGTCAGGATGCACCCCGCTTCGGTTAGGCCATAGGTGACGTAGACATCGGCCTGGAAACGGCCGAGAATCTCGTCCAGGAGGTCCGGCGTAAACGTATCGGACGAGCCGAGACACCGGCGGACGCTGCTAACGTCGTAGGAGCGGCGACGCATTTGGCCGAGCGCGCGCCGCCACACGGTGGGGACGCAGAAGAGGCTGGTTGCCCGCCAGCGCGCGGCGGTGTCCAGCATCTCCGCGGGGTCGGCGCCGTCGAGCAAGAGCACCGTTGCGCCGACGAGGAAGTGCGGGAGGAGGACGCAATCGGGGCCGCCGGTGTGGAAGAGCGGATACACCAACTGGCCGATGTCCTCCTCGACAGTGCGGGTGCGGATCACCCACGCCATAGCGTGCAGGTAGTGGGCACGGTGGGAGAAAAGGGCGCCCTTGGGGAAGCCGGTCGTGCCGCTGGTGTAGAGAATGATGTGCGGGTCGTCGGGCGTGAGGTCCACGTCCGGCTCGGAATCTGCCGCCGCGGCGAGCAGGTCGGAATAGCTGACCTGCCGCGTCTGGGCCGACCCGATCCACTCGGCCGGCTCGTCCGCCTGACCCCACCGGACAACGGCGCGCAGGGCCGTCGCTTCGAGGATGTCGGCGGCCTCGGCCGCGATGGCATCGAACTGCGCGCCGACGAGGAGCCACGTGCTGCCCGACTGGTCGAGCGTGTAGCGGACTTCGCCGGCGCGGTACCAGAAGTTGACCGGCACCATGATGGCGCCCAGCTTGGCCAGCGCAAAGTAGCAGACGACGTACTCCACACAGTTGCGGCCCAGCACCGCAACCCGGTCACCCTTTGCCACGCCCAGCGCCAGCAGTCCGTTGGCCAGCCGATTGACCTGGCTATTGAGCGCGGCATAGGTCCACGCCTCATCGCCCCAGACGAGCGCGGTCTTGCGCCCTACCACCTGGGGATGGGCCTGCTTGCGGAGGATGTCACCGAGCAGCAGCATGGTGTTTGTCAGCTTACAGCTATCAGCCTGGTCCGGCGCTACGCCGCGCCGCTGTGGCCATCTCTCGATTGCTCGCTTTCCGCCGTGCCCCAAGGCAGCGGAGGCTCTGCGTGAGATGGCGTTGGACCACAGCATAGTCAATAGGATCATCGGGAGAGGATAATGGCTGCCGCTCCTGTGCGGCTAACCAGGAGCGGAAAGGGTAAATGACGACGCTCAACGGCTCGCCGCTCACGGGATCGAGCCGCAGATGCAGATTCCAATAGTCGTCCAAGTCTATCCACTGCGCTTCGCGGCCGGCACAACCCGACAGGACAATCTCCATTTCCCCGATCTCATCATCGTACACCCACTCTGCCCACGGCAGGACCGCAATAATGCGTTCCACCAGTGCATCGTCTATGAGTGGTGGACTCGGTTTGGCATTCATCGTAACGTCCGTCCCCATTGCCATTGTAGCCGCCGCTGCACTCGTCCCGTGAACAGCGCTGTCCTCACGTATCCTACGTCTTGACCACCGGGCCCTTCAGGCAGCCACTTCACAACGACCATCAGGAGTGTTCCGGCATACTGCCCCCGGGTTCGTCCGGCAGCAAAGAACACCTGCACAGTTGCATCGGGGTTAGCCGCCTCCTCAGTTCCCTGCGGATCGTCGTAGATGGCATCGGGACCGCGGATGGTTTGGCGGACTGCCGCTTCATGCTCCGCCAAGCCGGCACGTTGGGCTGTCTTGCGCTGCCAGGTCTCCTCCGAGCAGTGGACGGGACGGCCAAGTGGATCGCTCTCAATCCATCGCCACGCCACTATACCGCTCTCCGCCGTTCATTCTTCCAGCCAAGCGGCTACGCCGCATCTTCGGCCCTGGAGCCACACCTGCTATGAGCCTAACCACTGCCCGCTGATTGCTGACGGCTAACGGCTGCCAACTGGCGGCGCTGTACCGCGCACGAGGAACTTACACGTGCCCTCGATCACGACCGGGCCGCCGACCGTGCGGCACGTCCCGCGGAACTCCACCAGCCCGCCTCCCTCGCGCAGGCGCGGCTTCGGCTCCAGCGACTCGACAGTCCACTCGGTCGCGACGGTGTCACCGGGATGGACGGCACCGACAAAGCGGAGCTGCTGCTCGACCAGGGCCAGCGCCCCGGCGCCGAGGTAGCTGCCGAGCACGCCGATCATCATGCCAGCGGTGAGCATCCCGTGGACTACGCGTGTCCCAAACCGGCTGGCCGCGGCGAACGATTCGTCCGCATGTACCGGGTTGAAGTCCTTGAAGACGCCGGCCGCGAGGACCAGATGCGTCTCCGTAATGGTTGTGGCATCCCGCACGGTCTGCCCAACGGCGAGCCGGTCAAAGGTCACGCTTTCCATGCAATTGCCCTTCACTCAGCCGGCGCCCCTATGCCCCCCGCTGCGGCAGGGGGCATGGATTCCCGCTTTCGCGGGAATGACAAATGCCTGGGCGCGATGAATCGCGCCCCTACACAAAAAACTACCCTTACGAGAGGGTAGGGTGGGAGCCGTGAAAAAATACGCTACGTGCTGAAGACCTCGCTGACTGCACAGGTGAAGCCGGGCAGCACATCGCGGCCGGCGAGCGTGTCTTTTTCGGTGAGCGTCACGACCGCGCGGTCCGGCTGATACACGTCCACGGTGCGGGTGTCGAGCTGCACCACCCACACCAGGTCCACGCCGTAACTCAGCCACATCAGAGCCTTGTCGTGGGCCTCGCGCCGGCCGGTGCTGGGGGAAGTGATCTCCACGACTAGGTCGGGGGGCACCTTGGCGTAGCCGGTGTCCAGCGCGTCCAGCGGGATTTTCGCCGCCGAGAAGTAGGCAATGTCCGGCTCGCGCACGGTATCCGGGTCCCGCTCCAGCCAGACACCCGAGTCCGAGGCTATCAAGCTCCCTAGTCTCCGAGGCTTGATGTAGAGGCCCAGCAAAATGCCTAGGTTCATTACGATCTTACCGTGGGCATATCCTGCTGGCATGGTCTCGTGTAGCACCCCCCGAATCAACTCGCCGCGCACGCCCTCACTATCCAGCCGCAGCAGGTCGTCGGCCGTGAGCAGCTTGGTCATCGTCGTTGCCATACTTAACCTCCTGCCCGGTACGGCCCCCCTATGGCCCCCCCCGCTGCGGCAGGGGGACATGGATTCCCACGCAAGCGGGAATGACGAGCGCCTGGATGCGATACAGCGCACCCTCTCTGTGCGCTCCGGGGCTGGCTAACTCTGCTCGCCGGTCAACTCCTGACGGACGACCTCGACGCCCTGCACCAGTCGCTGGAGCTTCTGGAAGGCCAGCCAGCGGGGAAGCTGGAAGAACCCGCAGTCGGGAACGACGGTCATCTTCTCCGGCGGGCAGTATTGAAGCGCCTCGCGTATCCGCTCCGCTACGTCCTCCGGCGTCTCGACGTAGAACGACTTCACGTCCACGAGGCCGACGCCGGTCGCGCGATCCTGGGCGATCTCGCCGAGCAGGTCCACCTCGCGCATCTCGCGGTTGGCGAACTCCAGGACGATTTCGTCGCAGTCGGTGTCGAGCAGGTCGGGGAACATCCAGCGATAGGTGCGCTTGCCCCGTGGTCGGCTGCCGAGGTTGCCGAAACAGACGTGCAGCCCCAGCTTGACACCCCTTTCGCGCACGCCCTTGACGGTCGTGTTGTATAGCTCTACCCACTCCTGCGCCTCGCCGGGGATAATCGAGTAGGATGGTTCATCAAGCTGGATAAAGGTCGCGCCGGCGTCGGCTAGGGCGTGTAGCTCGCGGTTGATTGCGCCGGCCACGTCGTAGGCCAGCGCCAGGCGATCACCGTCGTACACGTCGCCGCGGCGCGTCTGGATGTGGATGGTCAACGTCAGGGGGCCGGGGCAGGTCATCTTCAGCGCGTGGTCGGTTTGCTGCCGCGAGTGCGCGAACTCCTCGACGATGCCCAGGCCGTTCGGAACCGTCACCCGCTCGACCGGGCGGTAGCGCGGCGGGCTGTCGTAGCCGTCAATGCCGACTTTCCGCAGCGGGTCGCGCGACTCCAAGCCGGAGAAGTGGCTATAGAAGCCCTGGACGAAGTACCACCGGCGCATCTCCCCGTCGGTGATGATGTCCACACCGGCGCGCTCCTGATCGCGGATCGCCAGGCCAACCGCGTCGTCAAACGTCTCGCGCGCGTCGGTTTGGCCGTAGTCTCCCTGCTCGATAGCCTTGAGCGCCGTCCAGAACCAGCTCGGCAGGGCGTAGCTGCCGACGACGGAAGTAGGGAGCAGCGTTGGCACGGGACGGCGACCGGCGGTAGCCTCCGACGGCGCGGGCTGGGAACGGCGGCGGGCGGACTGCTGGGCCATGGATTGTCTCCTCTCACTGCCTGGGCATTGCCTGGATTATAGCGGCGATAGCTGGAACACTCACCGGAGTCCGAGCGGCAGATCGCCTACTCGTGCAAAATCAGAGCGCCGCCGGGCGTTCGAGCGATGGTCTAGCCCCCCTATGGTCCCCCGCGGCGGCGGGGGGACGGTGAGGGCGGGGATTATGCTCATAGCCACTAGGATTGTGCAGGCTGCCGCCGTGGGATGCCGCGGGCCGGGCGGCAGCATCGCCGCGAGGGAGGGACTGTGCCTGACTGGTTAGCGAACCCCGTGATACTGGCCGTTGCGCTGATCTTCTTGGGCTGGTTTGCCGGTACCTACGGCACGATCATCGGCGCCGGAGGCGGTTTTATCATGGTCCCGGCCCTGTTCCTCTTCTTTGGCCTGACCTCGCAAGAAGCCTCGGCCCTGTCGCTGACCGTGATGGTCTTTGCGGCGATCTCCGGCAACATCGCCTATGCGCGGCAGCGGCGGATTGACTATCGCGCCGCCATCCCCTTTGCGATTGCAACGCTGCCGGGCGCGTGGCTGGGCGCCGTGGTCTCCGATCTGTTGCAGAGCCGGATATTCGGGATCGCCTTCGCGCTGCTGCTCTGGAGCATCGCCGAGTATCTGATGTTCAACCCCGAACGGCGCATGCGCGAGGGGGAGGCAGCGGACGAGCAGGAGGCGGGAGCGACAACGCCGCAGTTGACGCTCTGGCAGCATCTCGGCTGGGGGCACATCCCCCGCCAAGTTGAGGCGCAAGATGAGACTTACATCTATCGGTACGACGGGCGCATCGGCTTGGCGGTGAGTCCGGTCATCGGCTTTATCTCGGCCGTCTTCGGCATCGGCGGAGGGCTGATTTTCGTCCCGATCCTAGTGCAGGTGCTCCGGTTCCCAGTCCACATTGCCACCTCGACGGCCTTCTTCATCCTCATGATTACCGCCCTGGGTGGCTCGGTCTCCCATGCGGTCTTGGGGCACGTGCGGTGGGAGTTTGCCCTGCCGATGGCAGTAGGCTTGATCGCCGGCGGTCAGACGGGCGCGTTCGTCTCCCGGCGGCTACGCGGAGGCTGGATTGTGCGCGGTGGGGCGGTCGGCCTCGCTATCGTGAGTGTGCGCCTCCTGCTCCGTTGACATCGGGGAGCAGAGGCACGTGGACGGCACCCGGCGGCGAGAGTAGGGCAGCCGGGAGTGATGATGTGAGATGAAGCTGCTGATCGAGCGGTTGCGGGCAATCGTCGGCGATGATGGCGTCATCACGAGCGGCGCTGCGCTCGCCACATACGAAAGCGACGCCTCGCAAGATCGCGGCGTCCCGACGGTCGTCGTGCTGCCGCGGAGCACGGCCGAGGTCGCGGCGGTCGTGCGCGTCGCGCATGAGCAGGGACTCCCCATCGTGCCGCGCGGCGCCGGCACCGGTCTGTCGGGGGGCGCGGTGGCCGTTGAGGGCGGCGTGGTGCTGACCACCACGCGCCTCAACCGCATCCGGCAGGTGGACCTGGCCAATCGCATCGCGGTGGTCGAACCGGGGGTGGTCAACGCCGAGCTGACCACCAGGGTAGCGCCGCACGGGCTGTACTATGCTCCCGATCCCTCCAGTCAGCCAGCCTGCACGATTGGCGGCAACGTCGCGGAGAACGCCGGCGGTGCCCACTGCCTGGCCCACGGCGTCACCACCAACCACGTGCTGGCACTGGAAGCGGTGCTGATTCCCAGTGGTCAGGTCGTGCGCGTCGGTGGTCCCGCGCCCGACCGCCCCGGCTACGATCTGATGGGGCTGTTGGTCGGCTCCGAGGGCACCCTGGCCATCGTCACCGAGATCACCGTGCGCCTGCTGGTGGGCGCCGAGGGCGTGGCGACCGTGCTGGCGGCGTTCGACGGTGTGGTGCCGGCCTCGGAGGCCGTCTCCGCCATCATCGGACAGGGGATCGTGCCGGTGGCGCTGGAGATGATGGACGGCATGACGACTCGCGCAGTCGCGGCCGGCTTGCCGGAGGATGCCGGCGCGGTCCTGCTGATCGAGTGCGAAGGGCTGCGCGAGGAGTTGGACGACAAGGAAGGGCCGTTGGCCACGGTGCAAGCCATCTGCCGGGCACACGGCGCCCGTGACCTGCGAATAGCGTTCGCCGCAGCGGATCGGAACGCGCTGTGGAAGGCACGGAAGTCGGCGCGCGGCGCACTCGGCACGCTCGCGCCCAACTGCTACGTCCACGATGGCGTAGTGCCGCGGTCGAAGGTCCCGGCGCTGATGGCCCGGATCGAGGCCGTTGCCGCCGAGTTCGAGGTGCCCATCGCCACCTATCTCCACGCCGGCGACGGGAATGTCCACCCGAACGTGCTATTCGATGCCCGCCGCCCGGCGGAGGCAGAGCGGGCGGCAGCGGCCGGTGAGGCGATTCTGCGGGCCTGCTTGGCGCTTGGCGGCGTGCTGTCGGGGGAGCACGGGATTGGCACGGAGAAGCAAGCCTACATGTCGTGGGCACTGACCACGACCGACCTGCGCGCTCAAGCCCACGTGAAGCTGGCCTTCGACCCCGACGAGCGGCTGAACCCACACAAGCTCTTCCCCACGCCGGGCTTCTGCGGCGAAGTGCGTGGCGCCAGCCGGCCAGCGGCGGCGTGATGCCAACCGCGGGTTGATCGGATGGCACTAGCGATCCGCGCCGTCAAACCACTCCCGCCATGGGGATGCTCCGAGAACGATCCCTGCGAACTCCGCATAGCCGGCCGCCGATGGATGCGCTCCGTCGCCAGCCCGGACCTCATCCATCCAGACGGTGGATTTGTGCAGTGGGGTGAACACATCCAGAAAGGGTACGCCTACTGAGGCGCAGACCAACTCCATCCCTTTCGCCAGCTTCGCAGTCACGACGTTCTGACGTTCGTCCGCGATAGGCTGCGGTCCTATCATGAGGTGTCGGAGCGACCGCGCAAGCGCTCCGCAGGATACGCTCTGTGTTGGCAAGAGAGTCGGTGTACGAAATCCAGCTACCGCTCCCCTGAGGCGTCGTATCGTTCACGCCAAACGAGAACACCAGCCGTGCTTCGCAGCCATGAGCAAGGCGCGGAGACACCTCTTGACGCCAACGGGCCGCGATGTCGCTGCTGGTTTCGCGGCGAATCCCGAGGTTGTAGTAGGTAACGCCGTGCCCCTGCTCGATGAGGGCAGCGCATACCCGCCCGGTCCACCCAAGACACGCCGGGTCGCCGGTACCGTTGACAAAGGAATCACCCACGAAGCAGATACGCAGGTCGTCAATAGTCACACTGCACTCCTTCGGCCCAGTGCTGCCCGCCGACAGTTCCGGCAGCACCGCTCAAGTGTGACATACACCAGGCATCAACCCGGTAGCCGCACAACGCTTGACTCATTCAAGCCTGTTATACTACTGCTTCCTCCGACGCCTGCACCTGATGAGGAATGGCCGGCCGGCCGCCGAGGCGGATATGAGGCTATTTCGCAGGTTAGAGCGACGTTGGAGGGGATTTCTGCCGGTCGGATGAGAGGAGCGGGATGAAGCCACTGGTCAGCTTGCTGTGGCCACGAGGTGCTCCCGGTCGGCACTCTCCAGAGATTCGCCTGGGGGCGGGTGCATCGGCAGACCTGGAGTTGGACGAGATCGTGCAGGCACTCACCGGCGGCGAGGGGGCGCGGTCTTCCTTTGTGATGAGTGTGCTGATGGAGCTGGGAACCGATCGGAAGGTGATTGTCTACCGGCAACAGGTGATTGCGGACCTGCTCGAAGATCACCGGCTCCGGGAACGACTGGGTGAGGTACTCCCACTGCTGGTGCGGCGGCGCCAGCATCGGGACCCGCTCTCGCGCGAGCCGTGGTCGGTCACGACCGTCGCCCGGCGCGTGGCCGAGCTAGAGCGTTACGTTGAGGTGGCGGTGCGGCTGCACCGGGCGTTGACGGAGGCGTCACCGCGTGGCGCAGCCCTGCTGGGACTACGCGCGCACCTCGATGAGCTTACGAACGCCGCGCAGTTCAAGTCCCTGCAGAAGCAACTGCCCAAGCTGCGCGCGACGCTCAACAAGGTCCGCAGCGTGACCGTCGGAATCAACGTCAGTGAGAGCCTGGAGCCAGGCTCGGCGACAATCCTGTCCATCAGTCCTGAGGTCATCAAGGGTCCGGCTTCGATGCTGGGGAAGCTGTTGGGCCGAGATGCCGGCGTGCGGGGGATCACACCGCTGCACGTGACCGACTGGTCGCCACGGGACCCGCTGTTCAACGACATGCGGAACTTGATCGAAAAGGTGGTAGACCCGGTAGCGAGGGCGATTCGGCGCTTCACGACCGTAGATGCCGGCTCGTTTAGCGGCCTAGAGCCTGAACTCTCGTTTCTGCTGAACGGAGTAGCCCTGATCCGGCGCCTGCGGAAGGCATCCTTGCCGGTCTGCCGGCCCGAGGTGGCGCCGCCGGATGAGCGCGTGCTGTGCCTGGAGGACGGGTACAGCATCAGCCTGGCCTTGCAGGTCATGTCCACAGGTACGGATCCGGAGGCCGTAGCGGCGAAAAGCGTCGTCACCAACGGGATACGGTTCGACCAGGAGCAAGGCCGCATCTGGGTGCTGACCGGTCCCAATCGAGGGGGCAAGACAACCTACACCCGTGCCGTGGGGCAAGCCCAGATTCTCTTCCAAGCCGGGCTACACGTGCCGGCGAGTCAAGCCCGACTGAGCCCGGCGGATGCGATCTATACGCATTTCCCACGCCTCGAGGAGGAGCAACTCGGCCAAGGGCGGCTCGATGAGGAGGCCAAGCGGCTGGCCCGCGTTTTCAAAGATGCAACACGCTACAGCCTGATCCTCTTGAATGAGGTACTGGCCGGCACGAGCGCCATCGAAGCGCTGGGGATCGCGTTTGACGCGATGCGGGGGCTGCGGCTGCTGGGGGCACGGGCCATCTACACAACGCATCTCCACGAGCTAGCGGCGCGTGCGGACGAGATCAATGCCGGCACGCCGGGCGATGCGCTCGTGGGCAGTCTCGTCGCCCAAGTGGAGGAAGAGACCAGCGCAGCGCAATCACACCACGCGCGGACGTTTCGGATTGTCGCTGGTCCGCCGCGCGGGAGCAGCTATGCCTCGGAGATTGCCGAGCAGCATGGGATCAGCTACCCGCAGCTAGAGGAACTGCTCCAAGAGCGAGAACAGGTCGCTAATCCCAACTGATTCGGGCCGGGTCAGCGTCAGCGGAGGAGCTAACGGTAGCGCCCGGCCTGCATCTCGTAGAGTGTGGCGTAGCGCCCACCCTGTGCAACCAACGCGGTATGACTGCCCGCCTCGATGACGCGGCCTTCGTCCAACACCACGATGTGGTCGGCCATCCGGACCGTCGAAAAGCGGTGACTGATTATCAGCGCCGTCTTGCCCCGCACCAACTCGCGGAACTGCGCGAACAGGCGGTATTCCGCCTCGGCATCCAGGGCTGCCGTCGGCTCATCGAGGATCACCAGCGCTGCATCGCGCACAAAGCCCCGCGCCAGCGCCACCTTCTGCCATTCGCCTCCCGATAGCTCCACGCCGCCTGCGAACCGGCGCGTCAACTCGGTCGCGTAGCCGCGCGGCAGCTGGGCCGCGATCTCGTCGGCGCCGGCCCATTGCGTGGCTTGCTCGATGCGTCCCGCTCCATCACCGGCCGCGTAGGCGCCGACCGCGATGTTCTCGTGCAGGGTGAGCGCAAACTGGGCGAAGTCTTGATAGACAACGGCAATCCGACGACGCCAGGCGGCTAGGTCGTAGGCGTGGAGAGGTGTGCCATCGAGTAGGATGGTGCCCGCAGTGGGGTCGTACATGCGAGTAAGCAGCTTGACGAGCGTGCTCTTGCCAGCGCCGTTGGCCCCGACCAGCGCGGTGACGCGGCCCGCCGGCAGCACGGCGCTCACGTCGGCGAGCACGGCCTGGGTGCTTTCGGGGTAGCGAAAGCCGACTTCATGCAGCGCAAGGCCCGTCTGCAAGGTTGGAGGTGCTGCACGGCCTTGCTCCGGTGCGGGCACGGCGATGCGCGGACCAGCACGATCCAGCAGCGCAAACAGTGCCCGTAGATGCAGGAGCAGGTCGGAAAGCTGACCAAACCACACTGGCAGAATTATGAGCGTTCTCTCGACTTGGACGACCGCACCAAGATAGAGGGCGATGTCGCCGACAGTCAGCCTTCCCGCACCGGCCTGGGTCACGACGTACCAGAACCCGCCGGCCAACGCCAGCGCATGTAATCCGCTGAATGCGACCAACAGACGCAGCGCCGCCCAGCGGATGCGACGGAACTCGGTCAAGGCCGCTGCATAGCGGGTGTCGAAGCGCCGCAAGAAGAAGTCGCCCAAGCCAAAGACACGCACCTCCTTGGCGGCGGCCGGCTCCAAGGTGATGCGGGCGCAGTAGTCCCCTTCACGAGCCGCACGCGAGCGTTCTTGCATCGCACCCCACCGCTCCCCTTGGAGCCGGTCCTCCGCCCACAGGTGCGGCACCATGACCGCCAGCAGGACTACCGGGAGCAGCGGATGCAACTGCGAGAGCAACAGGCATACACCGACTACGGTGAAGATACCGCCTAACCCGTGCAGCAGCCTAAACGCTCGCATTAGGCGTCGAGCGGCTTCCTGCGCCAATCGGGCGTGGTCCTGGAAGGCGGGTCGTTCAATGTCTACGAGGTCCACATGCCGCGCTCCAGCCTCCATCAGCCGGTCATCAACCGCGGCCGTCGCGCGATCCTCAAGCCAGGTAATCTGTACGCGCTGGACCGGCTCTAGGACCTCCGGTATGACCAGCACTAGCACATAAAGCCCGGCCAGGAGCAGCGCGCCGCTGACGTCAGGCCCGGCGGCCGTGCTCCCCACGAGGCGGTCCACGATGAGCTTCCCCAACCAGACTTGCACTACCGGCAGGAGCGCAAGGGTAATGAGCAGAGCCACGTAGATCGCTGCGGCTCCGCTGGCGGTGGTGACGACAATGGCGAGGCCGCGGGCCCAGACGCGCAGTCGCTCCGGCAGCTGCTTCGCCACGCGGCTGAGCCGCTTCCGCCAAGCAGCTACGGAGCGAGACGATAATACGCTCATTTATCCGGCTCCGTCGTCACCGCCTCCGCACCGACATACTGGGAGGCTTGGAGCCGGTAGAGGCGGGCATACTCGCCGTCTTGGGCCAGGAGGTCCGCGTGCGTGCCAGCTTCCTGGATACGACCGTCGGCTAGGTAGAGGATGCGGTCGGCCATCCGTACCGTGGAGAAGCGATGGCTAATCAGGACAGTCATGCGGCCCCGGGTCAACTCGTGAAAGTGCCGGTACACCTCGTACTCGGTCTGCACGTCGAGCGAGGCGGTCGGCTCATCGAGCACCAGCAGTTGGCAGTCCCGCACAAAGGCACGCGCCAGCGCCAGCTTTTGCCACTCGCCGCCGGACAGCTCACGACCGCCGAACTCGCGCCCCAACTGGGTGTCGAGACCTTGCGGCAGCTGCCCAAGCAGCGTATCGGCGCCGGCCCTAGCGGCGGCGGTGTGCAGGCGGTCGCTGTTATGCAGCGCCTCGACCTGCCCCAGGCCGATGTTCTCCCCGGCGGTCAACTCGAAGCGCACAAAGTCCTGGAAGATCACGCCCATCTGCCGACGCAGATCATCCAAGTCGTAGTCACGCAGATCAGTGCCATCGAGCAGGATGCGTCCCTTCGTGGGGTCGTAGAGGCGGAGCAGCAGCTTGACGAGCGTGGTCTTGCCGGCGCCGTTGCGCCCCACCAGGGCCACACTCTCCTCGGGTGCGATATGGAAGGAGACATCGTGCAGCACCGGGGTGGGATTGCCAGAGTAGCTGAAGGCCACGCGCTCGAAGACAATGCCCTGGCGGAAGGCGCGAGGCGCGGGACGGGGGTGAGCCGGCAGCGGTAGATCCGGCGGGGCCTCTAGGATGCGAAACAGGCTGGGTAGATAGTGAAACACCTGCGGCAGGAAGCCGATCTCGAACCCCAGACTGAGTAGCTGCGCCTGCAACATGGTCGCCGCACCACCGTAGAGCGCCAGATCGCCAACGGTCCGCTCGCCTTGGATAATCAGCCAAACAACGTAGATATAGATGGCACCCGCGGCTAGGGGCGCCAGGGCCGTAGCGGGCACCACGCGGCGCAGCAGCTGGCGGCGCAGCCGGTCAACCACTACGATCGTGCACTCGAAAATATCGGCGTAGCGCGCCCGGAAGAAGGGGCCTAGCCCGTACAGGCGGATGTCCTTGGCCGGGTCGGGCACGAGGAGCACTTCGCGGCTGTACTCTAGGCGTCGGGCTTCGGGCGTCTGCCGATAGAGACGGTCCCCGACACGCATCACGTATTCGTACTGCCGCATGATCTGCGGCAGCGTGGCGCCGATGAGCAGCAGCGGGGCGAGCGGGTGAACGCTGACCAGAACCAGTGCCAAGCCGATGGCGGTGAATAGCGCCAGGGCTGCGCGGGTGCCGTAGAGTAAGAGATCGCTCCCATTGGTGGCGGCCTGAGTGCGAGCACGCTCCAGGTCGTCTGCGAAGGCGGGATCCTCGAAGCGCGCCAGACCGTGCCAGCGGTTGGCTGCGGCGATGAGCTGGGCAGTGACGTACCCGGTAAGCCGGTCGCCGACCAACGCCTCGAAAGTCGAGGCAAACGGCTGGATCAGCCGACTCACGATCACGGCCACTGCCGCGAGTACAATCCAGACGGCGAGCGGCCACTGTGCCACCAACCCCTGGGCGTCTGGGAGCAATCCCAAGTCCAGGGCGGCACGATCTATGATGGCTCGCGAAAGAGCCAGTTGAAGTGGGGACAGAAGGGCCTGCAACCCGAGGAGTAACAGGATTGCCAGCAGCAACACCGGGCTAGCGCGCCACGCCAGGCGGACCGCCATCGCGGCGAAGCGGCTACTCTCGTATAGCCGCCGCCGGAAGGCGCGGTCCTCGCCGCCGGTTGCCATCTGTCCTCCTTGCAGTTAACGGTTTAGGTTTGACCCGTTTAACTGTGCATGCGAGTATTGCAGGAGAGTATGCGAAGGGTCAAGAGTTGCGGGGTGTTAGTGCGGGCCGGGTCAGTGTTGGCGGAGGAACTAGCGGTAGCGCCCGGCCTGCATTTCGTAGAGCGTGGCGTAGCGGCCGGCTTGCGCGACTAGCTCGTTGTGGCCGCCGGCCTCGATCACCCGGCCCTCGTCCAACACCACGATGTGGTCGGCCATCCGTACCGTCGAGAACCGATGGCTGATTATCAGCGCCGTCTTGCCCCGCACCAACTCGCGGAACTGCGCGAACAGGCGGTATTCCGCCTCGGCATCCAGGGCTGCCGTCGGCTCGTCCAGGATCACCAGCGCCGCGTCGCGCACAAACCCCCGCGCCAGCGCCACTTTCTGCCATTCGCCTCCCGACAACTCCACCCCGCCCGCGAACTGCCGCGTCAACTCGGTGGCATAGCCGCGCGGCAGCTGGGCTGCGATCTCGTCGGCGCCCGCCAGCTGCGCGGCCCGCTCGATGCGGTCTTCCCCATCGGCCCCAGCGTCGGTCGCATAGGCGCCGACGGCGATGTTCTCACGGAAGGTGAGGGCAAACTGGGCGAAGTCTTGATAGACGACGGCAATCCGACGACGCCAGGAGGCGAGGTCGTACTGGTCGAGGGGCGTGCCATCGAGCAGGATGGCGCCGGTATCGGGGTCGTACATGCGGGTAAGCAGCTTGACGAGGGTGCTCTTGCCGGCGCCGTTGGCGCCGACCAACGCCGTGACTCGGCCCGCCGGCAACATCACACTCACGTCGGCGAGCACCGCTTGGGTGCTCTCCGGGTAACGAAAGCCAACTTGATGCAGCGCAACTTCCTCCTCCAGCAAGGCGGGTGCTCGCCGGCCCTGCCCGGGTGGAGGCAGCTTGATGGCCGGTCGGGACTGGTCCAAGAAATCGAACAGGGCGCGCAGCCGCGCGAGCACGCCGTAGAACATCCCAAACCACACCGACATGCGCGTGGCAACGCTCTGGGCCTGCGTCACTGCGCCCAGATAGAGCGCCAGGTCGCCCAGGGTCAGGTGCCCGGCGCCCGCCTGAGCCGCGACGTACCAAAAGCCGCCGGCGAGCACGACGGCATAGGCACCGCTAAACACCGTAGACATCTTCAACTGCGCCAGCCGCACGCGGGTCATTTCTGCCAGTGCTGTGTCCCGTCTTTCGCGGAAGCGCTGCAAGAAAAAGTCCCCTAGCCCAAAGACGCGCACTTCCTTGGCCGCTGCTGGCTCGGTGGTGACGGCAGCGCAATAGTCCATCTCGCGGGCCGGCCGCGACTGCCGGTCTAGCGCCTGATACTGGAGGCGGTGCATGCGATACTCCGCCACAAAGTGGGGCACGCTGACCGCGGCGAGGACCACCGGCAGCAGGGGGTGCAGGAAGGCCAACAGGAGCAACAGGCCGACCAAGGACAGGAGGGGACTGCCACCCATCTCCAGGAGCGGGAAGAGCCGGGGCAGATCTTGGGTAGCCGCCCGGCGCACGAGCCGTAGCTGGTCCTGAAAGACCGGACGCTCGAGACGCACCAAATCCACCAGTCGCGTGCCAGTCCGGATCAGAAGGCTGTCAAGCTCGGCAACGGCGCGCTCTTCGAGCCACGCCGAGAGGACGCGCTGAACCGGCGTCAGCGCAGCTGGCACAACGAGAGTCAGGGCATACACGGCGGCCAGTGTCACCGCCCAACTGACGGCTGCGGTTACGCCGCCAGCGCCGATAGTGACGACATCCAGCAGGAGCTTGGTCAGCCATACCTGGAGGACCGGCAGCAGCGCCAGGAGGAGCACCAGCGCCACATGCACGGCGGCGGCTCGGGGTGTACCGCTGCCGACCAGCAGGAGGCCACGTCCGAGCGACCGCAGGTCAGCCAGTTGTGAGCGCAGGGCCGCGGCACTCCGGCGCCCCAGACCGCGCAGCGCTTGGAGCCGATTCATGCGCGTGCCGCCTCGTCGTCTTGCTCCGCATACTGGGCGGCTTGCAGTCGGTAGAGACGGGCATACTCGCCGTCCTGGGCCAAGAGGTCAGCGTGCGTGCCGGCTTCCTGAATACGACCGTCGGCCAGGTAGAGAATGCGGTCGGCCATCCGTACCGTCGAGAAGCGATGGCTGATGAGCACGGTCGTGCGGTCGCGGGTCAACTCCTGAAAGCGCTGGTACACCTCGTACTCGGTCTGCACGTCGAGCGCCGCGGTTGGCTCGTCCAATACAAGGAGCGAGCAATCGCGCACGAAGGCGCGGGCCAGCGCCAGCTTCTGCCACTCGCCGCCGGACAGCTCGCGGCCACCGAATTGACGGCCAAGCTGGGTGTCCAGGCCCTGCGGCAACTGCCGGAGCAGCGTGTCGGCGCCGGCGCTGGCGGCGGCGGTGTGCAGACGGTCACTGTCAGATAACACCTCGACCTGCCCGAGGCCGATGTTCTCCCCGGCGGTCAACTCGTAGCGCATGAAGTCTTGGAAGATCACGCCCAACTGCCGGCGCAGGTCGGCCGGGTCGAACTCCCGCAGGTCAATGCCATCGAGCAGGATGCGGCCCTCGGTCGGGTCGTAGAGGCGCAGGAGCAGCTTGACGAGCGTGGTCTTGCCGGCGCCGTTGCGGCCCACCAGCGCCACCGACTCGTGCCGCGCCAGGTGCAACGAGAGGTCGTGCAACACCGGCTCGGACCGATCAGGGTAGGTGAAAGCCACGCCTTCGAAGGTAATACCTTCCTGGATGGACCGTGGCATCGAGCGGGGTGATGCCGGCACTGGCAGGTCGGGCGGCGCCTCGAGCACACGGTAAAGCGCCGGGAGGAAGTTAAGCGCGCGGGGCAAGTAGCCGATGTTAAGACCCAGCATTTGCACCTGTTGTTGCAGCAGTGCCGCCGCGCCCCCGTAGAGCGCCAAGTCGCCGGGTGTGCGCTGACCCGTGGCCACTAGCCATACGACGTAGACGTACACCGCCCCGGTCGCGAGGGCGGCCAGGGCGCTGGCGAGAGCCATGGGCGGCACGAGACCACGGCGCAATTGGTTGAGCAGATGCATCGTGCGGGCAAAAATGTCACCGTGCCGCCGAGTGAAAAAGCGTCCCAAAGCATACAGACGCACGTCTTTGGCCGACGCTGGCGTCAGCGTCACGTCGCGCAGATACAGCAGTTGACGTGCCTCCTCGGTCTGGGCATACAGGTGGCTGCCCATGCGATCATCGAAGTTCCACTGTCGAGCGAGCTGGGGCAGGGTGGCGAGGATCAACACGAGCGGGAGGAGGGGATGCAGACCGGCCAGCACCAGGACCAACCCGCTGGCCGTGAACACCACCAGCACGGTCTGCGCTCCGTTGACGATCAGATCCAGCCCGCTCCCCGAAGCGTAGCGGCGGGAGCGCTGGAGGTCATCGGCCAGCGCCGGGTCTTCGAAGCGTGCCAGGCCCTGCCAGCGGTTGGCGGCGCGGATCAATTGCTCCGTCACGTAGCCAGTTAGCCGATCCCCTGCCTGGCTTTGCAGGGTGGCTGAGAAGGGTTGGATCAGTTGACCCACCGCGACGGCTACGACGGCCAGCACGGTCCAGGCGCCGAGGGGCAGCCGGGCGATGAAAGGACCGGCATCGGCCAGCAGACCCAGGTCTACGGCGGCCCGGTCAATGACCGCGCGGGTGAGCACCAACTGCAAGGGGGAGAGCGCCGCCTGGACCGCGAGCAGGACCACGATACCCACGACGAACAGCGCGCCTGCCCGCCAGGCGAGGCGCACCGCCAAAGCGGCCAGGCGGCTACTTTCCCGCAACTGGTGCCGGAAAGGGCGGTTTTCGATGTATCGGTTCGCCATCGGCCCTCCGCTTGGTTGACAGGCATTCCAGCGTCGCTTTGAGCGGTTTAACCGTGACTGCGATTATTACAGGAGGGAATACGCAGAGTCAATTGCTGGGCGGGGGTACCTTCTACCTCTGCCAGCCCCCCTGTGGCCCCCCCGCTGCGGCGGGGGGCCAGGTGTTCCCTCCCCCATCGCAATGGGGGAGGGTGAGGGTGGGGGCCGGAGGAGTCGGTCACGACTAGCCGCGCCGCAGCCGGGACAACGGGCGCCAGAGGGCCAGGACCAGCACCACGAACAAGACAATGGCGAGCCAGATCCGTCCCGTGCCGATGGCCAGCATGATCCCGGCCACGAGCGCCAGCAGTGGCCCCTGCTGGCGAGCGCCGGTCCAAGTCATGATACCGAGCATTAGGGCAGCCACGAGGGGCACGACCAGCAGCATCAACACGCGCTCGTCCACCGGCACATCCGGCAAGGGTCCCTGGGTTTGCAGTATCTCCGGTTGTTCGGGTGGCGCGAACTTGCCAAGTGCGCCGAGCACGAGCAGGGCAAGCACCCCGAGGGCAAAGACCGTCCGCGTCGTGACCTCGCGGACCCGCAGGATGAGCGGCACACCGAGCCAGTCCAGGAGGGTGATGAGCAGCCAGACTGCGCCAGTGCTCAGAGCGAGGAGCGCGCCGAGGAAGAGCACGAAGGCCAATCCCACGCCCGACTGCTCGATCAGGACCAGCACGAGGTAGATGCCGACGATGACGGCGGCGCCGGCGGCAAAGGGCGCGATGCGCTCATACCACGGTGGAAGCTGCTCGTCCGGGGGTGTCGGCCGCTCACCCATGTCCCACGGCTGCATGATGCACCCCCTTTGCGGCTCCACCCTGCCCAAGCGACGCGGGCGGCTTGGCACGTGCCGCTAGGCAGCGAGGATGGCGTTCTGCTCGTCTGCCACTACTGTCGTCGCGCTCTCGACCACCTGCTTGCCCTCCCACACCGGCGCCATGCCCGCGTCGTACACACTGAGCAGACGGGCTTTCGCCGGATGCAGCGGCACGTGCCGCGCGCTTTCCAGCGCCGCGAGGGCCGGCTTGCCAAACCAGTCTACTAACTCCGCCGCCAACGACCGCCGCGCCGGTGGCGGCGCGCCAGGAAGCACCCGCTGCCCGACTTGACGGGACTTGCCATGGTGGTATGCGCGTTGAGCGGCCTCCCCGGTCCACCAGCGGAGGAAGTCCCAGGCCTCATCCGGCACCGTGGTCGCCGCCCCCAGCTGGAAGGCTGCCTCCAGCCAGAGCCAACTGGCCGGCGGTACGGCCTGAGCGGGCGGCACGGCCACGCCATAGGCGAAAGCAGGCCCCGGATAGAGCAAGTAGCGCAGCCGATGCTGGTAGTCGGCACCCAGGGTGTACAGCATCGCCAGCTGCCCAGCCTCGAAGCGAGCCTTGACGTGGAGAGACCCGCTGGGCGGCCACACGGCGTGGGTGTGGCACAGCTCGGCGAGCCATTGCAATGCTGCCTGGGCCTGGGGTTGGTCCACGAGGCTCCGGGTCTGGTCCGCGCTGATGACCGCGCCACCGTTGCTCCAGATCCACGGAATCGTGAAGAAGTAGCCGGTGAAGAGTCCGAACCCGTAGACCCCTTGCGGTTGGGTCAGCGCGTGTGCATTCCGGAGCAACTCGTCCCAGGTCCAGTCGTCGGTGGGCACCGGGACCCCGGCAGCAGTGAAAAGCTCCTGATTGTAGAACACCAGGTTGGTATCCACCTCGGTGTGCAGGGCATAGAGATCATCCTGCCAGGTACTCGCGTGCAGGCACCCCGGCCAATAGTCGGTCAGGTCGTAGTGATCGCGCCGGATGAACCGGTTCAAGCCCAGCAACATGCCCTGGGCGACCAGCCGCGCCACGTAGTCTTGCCATAGCCGCCCCTCTGCCCACGGGAAGTGCAGGACATCCTGTAGGACGCCGGTGGCAGAGGTCTCCGCTACCTGCTCGACATTCCAGTGGTGCCACTCCATGGTAATGTGCGGATGCTCCTCCGTGAACGGCGCAGTGAGCCGGTTGCCCGGTGTGTTGCCACCATAGGAGCCGATTGATGCCAAACGCACCTGGACGGCAACAGACTGTTTGGTCCGGTTAGGCACACCTGGCGGCTTGGCGACCGCCGGCCGGGTTTCCTGGGTGGCGTCGGGGGGCACCTCGCCACCCAGGAAACCCGCCATGTCGCACGCCGCGGCCAGTAAGCCGGTGCCTAGGGCGGCACCGCTGCCGAGGCACCGCCGGCGGGTCATCACTGCCATCGTAGGCCTCCTTCCGTTCCACAGAAGACAGGCTTATTTCACCTCCACCATTTCCGAGCGACGCGAGCGTCCTTGCCGCGACTGCGGTGCTAGGCAGCGAGGATAGCGTTCTGCGCCTTGGCGATTGCCGCCGTCGCGGTCGCAACCGACTGCGTGCCCGCCCACACCGGCGCCAGCCCCTCTTCATAAGCGAGCAGCAGCTTCGCGCGTGCCGGGTGCAGCGGCAAGTCGCGCGCGTGCTCCAGCGCCGCTAGGAGTGGCTCGCCACCGAACCAGGGCGCCACAGACCGCGCGACCGAGCGTCGCGCCGGTGGCGGCATGTTGGGAAAGGTCAGCTTGGGGCCCTTTTGGGCGGTGCCCTGCTGGAAGGCGCGCTGTGTCTCTTCCCCGGTCCACCAGCGGAGGAAGGTCCAGGCCTCGTCCGGCACGTTGGTCGCGGCGCCCAGATGGAATGCCGATCGCGCGGCGAAGAGCCAGTTGGCCGGCTTGACCGGGCCGTGAGGTGCCGGCGCCAGGCCATACTTCAGGCCATATTGGGCTTGCGGGACAATCAACGTGCCTGTGAAGCTACGGGGGCCGTACAGCATCGCCAGCCGGCCAATCTTGAACAATTCATCCCCATTCACCTCGTCGGCGCTCGGCCACACGGCATGGGTATCGCGCTGCTCGAAGAGCCACTCCAGCGCCTCCCGGGCCGGCGGCTCGTCCACCAAGCTCTTGGTCAGGTCTGCGTCTACGAGGTCGCCGCCATTCGCCCAGATCCAGGGAATCGTCGACGGGTAGCTATAGTCTGCGCCAGCCCCGCTCATCAGAAACCTGAAGTCACGGCTAAGCGCGAACCCGTAGACGGGCTTGGTCCGCTGGCGGCGGGTCAACTCGCGGGCACGGTCGAGGAGGTCTTGCCAGGTCCAATCGCTTGGCGGTGCGGACACGCCGGCCGCGGCCAGGAGGCCCTCATTGTAGAACACCAGTTGCGTATCCGCGTGGGTATGCAGCGCGTACAGGTCGCCGCGCCAGGTGCTGCGCTCCAGGCAGCCCGGCCAGAAGTCGGTGAGGTCGTAGCCGTCGCGCCGGATGAACTGGTTCAGCCCCAGCAACGCTCCCTGCATGACCAATGGCGGGACGGAATCCCCGAACCACCAGGGGAGATGCACGAGATCATGCATGATATCCCCGGCCTGGCCGGCGGCGACAGCCGCCTCGAGCGCCTGGTAAAGATCCCGAGTGTCTATCCACTCTTGCCACTCGATGGTGAGGTGTGGGTGCGCCTCGGTGAACGGTGCCGTGTACTCACGGAACTGGTCCGCAGTGAGCGGGCCGAATGCCACCGGGATGAAACGCACCAGGACGGGGATCTGGCGCTGGGTCTGGCTGGGGAGGTCCGAGCCTGGCGGCTTGGCGATGGCCGGCCGGGTTTCCTGGGTAGTGTCTGGAGCTACCTCGCCGCCGGTACGCTCCGCGATATCGCAAGCCGCGGCCAGCAGGCCGGCGCCTAGCGCGGTGCCAATGCCGAGGTATTGCCGCCGGGTCATCGTTGCCATTGGGACCATCTCCTATCCTGGTGGTCCAACCCGCAACTACGGATCGCTGTATTTGCTACGGGCCAGCGAGGATGGCGTCCTGCTCTTTGGCCACCGCCGCTACTGCGGATTCGACCGTCTGCTCGCCCCGCCAGACTGGCTGTAGGCCCTTGTTAAAAGCCGTCTCTAGATTCTCCTGCTCCGCATGAGGCCGCGTCATCCGGGCATGTTCCAGGGCGGCGATGTCGTTCTCGCCAAACCAGTCCACCAACTCCAAGGCCAATGATCTTCGCGCTGGCGGGTGGGAATTGGCCAAGGTCAGCTTGCGCCCCTTGATCGCCCGAGTGTGGTGATGTGCCCGCTGGGCTTCCACGCCCGTCCACCAACTGAGGAAGGACCAGGCCTCGTCCGGGACGCCGGTCGCGGCCCCGAGATAGAAGGCAGGCCACGCGAACAGGATATTCGCGTGCTGCGCCGACCCCGGCGGTGGTACGGCCACGCCATGCTTTTGCCGACCGGACACGACCTCACTGTCAAGGCCAGCGCGGTAGGTGTAGAGCATCGCCAGTCTGCCCATCATGAAGAGATTGTCCTGCTCGGTGGCCGTGACTTGGCGCAGCTGCTCGGTGGTGGGCCACACGCCATGGGTGTGCCGCAGGGAGGCGAGCCAGTGCAGCGCGGCGACCGCCTCGGGCTGATCCACCAGGCTCTGCGTCTGGTCTTCATCGAGCATGGCGCCGCCGTTGGCCCAGACCCAGGGGATCGCAGACCAATAGCTGGATTCCTCGTACGGGATGGGGGTGAAGCCATAGTTAGCGCCAGTGCCCTTGCCATGGGTGAGCGCAAGCGCTTGCTCGAGGATGTCGTCCCAAGTCCACTTGTCCGTTGGTGCAGGCGCTCCCGCCTTGGCGAATAGCTCTTGGTTGTAGAACAGCAGATTGGTCTCCACCTCGGTGAACAGGCCGTAGAGGTCGTTTCCCCACGTGGCCCCTTGCAGGCAGCCCGGCCAGAAGTCGGTGAGGTCAGAGCGATCACGCCTGATGAAGCGGTTGAGGCCGAGCAATGCCCCTTGGGTGCCGGACTCGGCAGGGACCTGAGGCCAGAAATGCAGGACATCGTAGAACTGGCCGGCCGCAGCAGCTTCGGTGAAGACGTTGATGTACGTGGCGAAATCCACCACCGACGAGAAATCCCATTCTTGCCACTTGATGGTGATATGGGGATGGGCCTCAGTGAACGGGACGGCGACTTTGTGCTGCGAGGCGACGGTCTCAAAATCCACGTACCCATCGCCAGTGGAGAAAAGCACGCGGACCGTGACGGGCTGCTTGGCTTTGCTGGGCATGCCGGGCTGTTTGCTATCCGCCGGCATCCGCAGCCGGTCCTCTGCCGGAGACGTCGGGCCGGCCCCGGAGGGCGGCGCCTCATCGTCAGCCGGCCCGAACACATCGCAGGCCGCGGCCAGCAGGCCGGCGCCGATTGCTACACCGCCGGCGAGGTGTTGCCGCCGGGTGATCGCTGCCATTGCAGGCCTCCTTCCGCTCCACAGAAAATAGGCTTACTTCATTCTATCCAACATACGGTTCCATTAAATGGTTCAACTACACTATACGCCTATCAGGAGAGCGAGTCAAGAGCCGGCGGAGAGGGTCGGGGTGGTGGCGACATTGACCAGTCGCAAACGACTACTGACCGGAGCCACTGTGTACAATGCACTTGCGGCCTAGTCACGCAGCCAACGGTCTCCGAGGAGGTGGAGCGCATGAACGAGGACGAGAAGTATTTGTTCGATCTGACCGGCTACATTGTGGTCAAGAATGTGCTTGACGAGGAGACCCTCGCGCGCTGCAACGAGGCGATTGACCACTATGGGAGCGGGATCCGGGAGCGCACCCAGTCCCTGGCGGGCAGTTCGACGGCGTTGCGCGGTATCACCGGGCGCGGCGAGCTGAGCGGGATGCTAGGGTGGGAGCCTCCCTGGCGGGAGCCGTTTCGGGATATGCTGGCGCATCCCCGCATTGTGCCCTATCTGCATGAAATCCTGGGCAAAGGCTTCCGCCTGGACCATTTGCCGTCGCTGATTGGCATGCGCCGGGGAGCGGAAGGACACCAGCTGCATGGATCGTCGGGGCCGGGGTTCGATCCGCACCAGTACTACATCTTCCAGGATGGACGGATGCACAACGGCCTGACCGTTGTGACGTGGCAGCTCACCGATGTCAACCCCGGCGATGGTGGGCTATGCGTGGTTCCCGGCAGTCACAAGTGCAATTTCGCCTTGCCCCTGGAGTTGAGGACCTACGAGCAGCACCAAGAATTCGTCAAGCAGATTCCTTGCAAGGCCGGCGACGTGGTGATCTTCACCGAGGCCGTAACCCATGGGACGCTGCCCTGGCAGAGCGAGCATCAGCGGCGGTCAATCCTGTTCCGCTATTCGCCGGGCAATCTCGCCTATGCCAAACACTACGTGGACTGGCCGGAGGCGTTTGTGGAGGGATTGAGCGAGGAGCAGCGGGCCGTGATGGAGGCTCCGTACCACCTGCGCCTCGAGCGTCCGGCGCTGGACGACGCGGGGGTACTGGAATAGCGGGCGACAAGGATGCCCCCACCCTAGCCCTCCCCCGTTGCGACAGGGGAGGGAACACGCTATCCCCCTGCCGCAGCGGGGGGCCATAGGGGTGCCAGTCCTAGAGGTATTGGTCGAACCAGGCGATGCTGCGGTACCACAGGTCTTCCAGGTTTTCCTGTGACCAGGTCCAGAGGCCCATTTCCTCGTCGTAGTACCGGACCAGGGTCGCCACCTTGCCCAGCCGACGCAGGCCGGCGTAAATCTCCTCGCTGTGACCAATGGGGATCGGATCATCGGTACCGTGCAGCAGCAAGAGCGGCGTGGTGACGCGGTGGAGGTGGAAGAGCGGCGAGTTCTCCACGTACTGCTCCGGCACTTCCCAGATCGTGCCGCCCAAGCGGGTCTCGTGCTCCTTGGCGTGCTCCAGCCAGCCTAGATGGTTGCCTTTGATGTGTAGCGGCCACGAGATCAGGTTCGTGAACGAGTCGACTGCCACGGCCGCGCGAAACCGCTCGGTGCGGGTGACTATGGAGCAGGTCGCGTAGCCGCCGAGATTGAAGCCCATCACGCCCAGCCGGTCGGGATCGCTATAGCCTTGCTCCACCGCCGCATCAACGTCTTCCAGCGTGCGCGCGGTTATCGCGTCGGCTCCCTGCGTGGGGACATTCGGGAGCAGCACGGCGTACCCGCGCGTCGTAAACAGGTGGAGACTGCCGCTACCGGTTAGGACAAAGGAGCGCAACATGCTGACGCCGCCGTACCCAAAGGCCGTGTTGACAATCGTGGGATAGCGCTGCCCGGGCCGATAGTCGGGTGGAAGGAAGAGCGCTGCCCGCCGCGCGCTGCCGTCCGCGCCGGTATAGGTGAGCAACCGGCCGGTACCTAATGGCACATGAGCCAGGTGCGGGTTCAGGTCCGTCAAGCGGCCCTCGGTCCCGGCGAGCACGTCAATGACACATAGCTCGCGGGGGTGCTTTTGGCTCTCGATGGTGCTGACGATGACATGGCCGTCGTTATCGCTCCGGGCGGCCACGTCGAGCAGTGAGCGCTCTTTGTTGGGCAGCACCTCCTCCGGCTCGCTACCGGTTAGTCGCAGCAGCGCTTCCCCGCTCTTGTGGCGGTGCCGGCCGACGACGAGGACCGTGCCGGGCCGCCCGAAATCGCTGGCGATCATGCCGGTCAGGGGATAGATTGGGCCTAGCAGGCGATAGTTCTGCTGTTCGGGCGCCATGTTTTGCCGAGCGCCCGTGTCGGTCGCCAAGCGGTAGACCTGGCAATCTACGCTCCAGCAATAGAGGAATCGACCGTCGGCCGACCACAGCGGCGGTGGATACGGCTCTTCGTGACCGAAATCCACCTCGCTGCCGTCGTCGAGCACGCGCTCGGCGCCGTCCAGCGCGAGCAGTGCGACCTTTCCAGGGCCGTCGCCGTAGGTGTGGTAGGCGAGCGCGTCGCTGTTCGGCGACCAGGAGAAGGTAGTGCCGAACGACATCGGCACTTGGCGCCGCAGGACATCGTGCCGCGATCCGTCAACCGCGAGCAAGTGGAGATCGGACAAGACGCTGTTACCATCGTCAGCCTCGATCTTCCAGTAGGCGGGGTCGTAGCAGGACGCCGCAAGATACCGGCCGTTGGGTGAGAGCTGGGCCAGATTGAGCACAATATCGGTGGCCAGCCGCTGCACCTCGCCGGTCCGTATATCAATAATGGCCAGATCGCCGCGGCTCTGTTCATACCAGGGCCGGCTCTCGCCGGTGGGGGACACTGGCGGCGCTTCCGGCGGCGAGACCCAGACCTCGCGCGTACCCTTCGGCGGCGGTGGCTCGCGTCGTGGGGGCGGCTGCCAACCGGCGGTCCGCAGCTTGGCCACCAGCCGGGCGCTGTCCGGGAACCACTGGCACACCTCATATTCGAACGTCACCTGGACCGGATCGGCACAGGCGAGGCGTGTGGCGTTCGTCTCGCGGTCCCAGAGCCAGACTTGGGCGACACCGTTGCGGTCGGAGCAGAACGCCAGCCAACGGCCATCGGGCGACCAACGTGGTCCCCAGCTACTGTCCCGGCCGGAGGTGAGCGAGCGCCACGCGCCACTGTCCAACTCGGCGACAGCCAGCTCAAGGCCCACGCCATGTGAGGGCACATCACGCTCGGCGGCCGCGTCGTAGGGTCGCTGGGCGAAGGAGCGGATAGCGAAGGCGACGAGGGTGCTGTCCGGGGAGATGGCGGCGGGGTCTGCGTACCCCTCTGCGCTCCTGAGTCCCTGGACATCAGTGATCTCCAAGGGCCGCATTGGGGCTGCTGCGTCGGCTGCGGTGCTGGGCTGTGGGTCAGTGGTCATCGTCCCTCCTCACTGCGCCGGTGACTCGCTGGGAGTAGTGGCGCGAGGTGGTCGGGACTTACCACACGCTGCCGCGGTACGCGGCGTAGAGGACTGCGTCATCGGGAGGCTGCGTGGCTGCTTCCGCCGACCTCGCGCTACCTCTATATGGGCGCAGCCGTGCCAGTCTTACACGGCGCATGAAGACGCCGGTGGTGGTCACGAGCGAGGTGAGGTGGTCCATATCGGTCACTTCCGGCAGCAGGTCGTCTGCCGGCGAATCAGCCGGAGGCGAGGGGAAGAAAACGCCCTTATGCCAACGGGCCAGGCGCAACACCTCAGCCACGTCGGCGGGAGGAAGCGCCCGCACTGCCGGATGGTCGCGGGGCGGACGGTCCTGGCGCAGGTCATCGAGCCAGGCTGAAAGTAGCTCGCCTCTGAGCGCTTCGTTTTCCGGTGTCACGGGTGCTCCTCGCTGCTATCTGCTACGTAGTCTACAACGCTAATGTAGTGTCGGCACGTCGGTGGTGGAGTCAGACTCGATCATGCGTTCGCGCAGCCACGCGAGGGCGCGGAACTTGGTCGTATACACCTTACTCCGCGACCAGCCGTGACGGGCCATGATCTCTGCGGTTGTTTGCTCCGCGAAGAAGTAGGCGCCGATGACAATGCGGTAATCTCGGGGCGCAGTGGCCAGCGCCTGCCGGAGGACCACCCGGCGCTCTTGGACGGTGAGGCGTTGGAGGGCGGAGGCCTCTGGATCGTCAGCGGCAGGATCGGCCAGATCGAATTGCGCCGCATCGAGCGCGGAGCCGAAGAAGCGGCGCTTGAACTGCTCCTGGGCCACGTGGTTGGCAATCGCGCGGAGCCAGGCAAAGATGCCGATGCCGCGGTACTCGAATTCGCCGATGCGCTGCCAAGCGCGTTCCCAGGTCTCATTGGCAACATCCTGCTGCTCCGGGTGGGTCAGACCCTTGGCCGCCAGGTGTAGAAACAGGCGAGGCTGGTATCGCTCGACCAGGACTTGGAAGGCCGCGTGGGTCTGCTCGCGCGTACCGGTTTGCAGCCGGCGCACGAGGGCTGCGTCGTCCGTTGGCTCGCGCGGCGGTCGCAACGCTCAACCCCGTCCTCGCGGCGAGTTCCCAGTACTTCATGGCAGCATAGCGGCAAGTCTTACAGGCCCCCTCGTTCCTGGGCGGGGCAGCCTTTTACAAGCGACCGGCGCCAGTCTTACAACCCACTCCGACACTGGCGTTCGGCGGGCATTATGGTACTTTCGCAAGCAAGTCGTTGATCGTCGGCACCAGATCGTCTATCGCCTGACTTGCGGTTTGCGTGCCTGCCCAGATTGGTTGGCAGCCCCGCCAGAATGCTGGCAGCACTTCGTCGTAGTTGGGGATATGTTGCGGGGGACGTAGGGTTTTGGCCGTCTCGATAAAGGCGGGGAGGACGCCACGCTCGGTCAGCCAGGCATCCTGTTGCAGCAGGGGGTGATCGGCCAGCGATTGGCGAGCCGGCATCATAACGCCGCGCACTTCAAGCAGGTCAAGGCGTCGCGCCTCAGGTATTGAGGCAACCCACCCAGTCGGGGACCCCGCCGCTGCAAAGCCCGCCGCGCTCGTCAGAAACTTCAGCCATTCCCAGGCAGCATCAGGATTGGCGGTACTAGCTGCGATGCTGTAGCTCTCCGGCCAGGAAGAAGTCTCGCGGCCGGCAGGACCAATGGGCACCGTCGTGACCGCCCAGTCGAGTGCGGGATTTTCCCGCACACTCCAGTCAATGCCAGGAGTTTTCCGCGCGCTGCTATCCCGTTCCACCAACCAGGCGATGTTTGGCGTGAGGTAGAAATGTGGCATTAGTCCGACCCGGCCGGTCGGGAACAACGAGAACCAGATTCCGCGCAGGCGCCTCAGATCGGCCAGTGATGGCGCGACGCGGTGCTTGAGCCATAGATCGGCGATCCACTGCAAGGCAGCTACCGCCGGCTGGGAGTCCAGCGCGCACCGCTGGCCATCGGCACTGACCAGGTCGCCACCCCACGCCCACAGGGTATGGAGCAAGGGCATGCCCCAGGTGTTGTAGAGCGCACCCCAGATGGGCGGGTCGGCCTCTGCTTGGGTGAGTCGCGCCGCCACCTGGAGCCAGTGGTCATACGTCCACGTGTGGTCCGGCAACGGCAGCTGGGCTTGCTCGAATAAACCGCGGTTGACATACATGATGTACGGGGACCAGGCCTCGGGCAGGGCAACCTGCGTGCCAGCATAGCGCCCGGCGGCCAGGACCGCCGGGTAGAAGTCGTCGGCATCGTCCTGATCCTGCTTCAATCGCGGCAGGAGATCGAGTGCCCAGCCATCCTGGGCGGCACGCGGCACAAGGAACTCTCCAAGCTCGAACACGTCCGGCACGGTGCCGGCGGCCACTCGCGAGACAAGCGTTTCTTCCGGGATGAAGAACTTGGCGGCATGCCACTCGATCTCCACGGCGATGTTGGGGAACTTCTCGGTGAAGGCAGCGGTCTGGAACGGCCGGTTGGCCTGGTTCCTGGGATGGTTGCGGATGAAGAAGCGGACGGTGCTCTTGGGAGTAGCTTGTCCCGGCAAGGGCAGGTTTAGATCGCACGCCGCGCTCAGGAGACCGCCCAGTGCGATCCCGGTTCTCCCGAGATACTGCCGCCGTGTCGTACCGGTCATAGTCCCTCCCTGCGGAGCGCCGCCTCATCTGCGCAGTTACCGGGATGCTCTTGACGACATCAATCAAGTCCAGTGTAGCCGTGATTGTGCTGCAGCAGAGGCAGCAGGCAACCGAGGACTCCCACTCAGTCGGCTGGCCGCCGGGAGCAACACGGTGCAGCTAGGGCTGGCGCCAGTCTCGGTCGAGTGCCGTCACCGTCAGCCAGCCGACGACCGCTGCCGCACCGACGAGGGCGGCGAGGGCCAGCAGCGGGAGGACGGTGAGGGGTGCGAGGCTGAACTCACCGAGCAGCACCAACGCGGCGATTGTGCAGGCGACAGCCGCCCCGGCAGCGAGGAATGGGCTGGCGGCTGTGTGCCAGAAGGTAGCGACCGGGGCGAGCACCTCCAGGTGCGAGCGCATTCCCGCGGCGATCAGGTCATAGCTGAGTCGCCGTGTGAGCGGCCCAACTGACTCCGGCGTCGTGGCTTCCCACTGGATGACGTCGGTGGCCGTAGACAGGATGGCCACCCGTTGTGGTGACGGCACGACGTGCGCGATGGTGGCCAGCGCGGCCGCCGCCTGCTGCACGGCGCCCTCCAGAGTGGCGTCGCTTGGCGCCATCACTCGTGGCCTACCGGCCACGAGCACGCGCAGCACGAGCCAGCCCATCGTCAGCGGCGCGAGCCAGGAACCTACCGGCCGGTGCCAGGGGGCGGATTCGGCGCCCGTCGGGGTTGCAACGTCGTGGCTCGGTATGCTCGCCCTGGCCCGCTCGGCTTGCTCCTCCCGCTCCAACGCGGCCAAGCGGTCGAACTGCTGCGTGCGGCAGTAGTGCGCCTGGCGGACGGCGCGGATGACGTGCCGATTGTGGGCAACCCAGTCGTAGGGAGCGCTGGCGCGTCGAGCAACGGGCCGCCGGCCGTCCATATCCGCTACGTCTACTCCATGCATCAGGCGGTCGCCCAGGCGAAGCAACCGCCGCGCTACCACCGCGCTGACGATGAGGCTCCCCAGAGTCGCCCCAATAGACGGCAGCCCGCCGACGAGGGACTGCCAGAGGGCTGCGACCGGACCGAAGCAGAGCCAGACGGCAACAACCGCCCAAGTAAAGGCGGCAGCGTAGATGGTCAGGCCGGCGAGCAGGCGGCCCATATCCGTGACGGCTTCACCCGCTGTGGTGCAGGCATGACCGAGCCGGACGGGAACGGCCGGCGCGGCCATCATCGGACCCTTTCGGCTGCCAACTGCTCCCACCCGGGACCGAGGGCCGCTGAGGTCGGTAGGGTCTCAAGGCGACGACGGCGGGAGAGCGCTACCTCTCCCAAGCCGGTAATCACATACACTGGACGCATGGCCCGCCGAATCGTCCCCCGCGGACCGGGCACCTCGACTTCCCGGTCACCTTCGCCACGGATGAGGCCGTCATCATCCATGCGCTTCAGCGCGTAGTGTAGCGTGGCCGGATCGAGCCGCTTCATCGGATAGTCCGCCGTGGCCAAGAGGCGATGCACGCGCTGGATGATCTCGATGCCGGGGATGGGTTCAGTGGCACTCAACACGCGCAAAATCCACCAGGATGGCTCACCCATCCGGCGGAATACGCGCGTGAGTGTGTCCTCGTCGTCGCGCTGTGGCATAGCAATGCCGCCCTTTTGCTTAAGTGGGTCAATGGAAGTATACGCCCAGTATACGCCCAGAGATTAAATCAGTCAAGTCACCTGGCGAGGGGTAGTTGGACCTACCCCCCGCCCCTTCCCTGCTGTACACCTGCGAGGGAAGGGGGCATCACGGAGACCAACCGCAGCTTCTCCGGTCCAGCCCACATGGCCCCACCGCTTCGCAGGGGGATACAGGCATCCACAAGGGATGCCCCTACAAGCCACTGGCCGCCGGTCAGAGCGGGATGGCGTCGCGGAGCTTGTTGAAGAAGCCCTTGTGCTCCTCGCCGTCCTCGCCGCGCGGGGGATCGGCCTCGAAGGTAGCAGCCAACTCCTCGAATAGCTCGCGTTGGTACGGGGTGAGGTCCTGGGGCACCACAATACGCACAGTCACAATCTCGTCGCCCCGCCCGCCACCGCGGACGTGCGCGATCCCTTGCCCGCGCAGGCGGAAGGTTCGGCCGGCCTGCACACCGGCCGGGATCTTCAGCTTCTCGGCGCCGCCAAGCGTAGGTATCTCGATCTCGGTACCTAGCGCGGCCTGCGCCACGTCGAGGGGTAGCTCAAGGTGGATATCCTGGCCGTCGCGTTCGAAGAATGGGTGTGGCGCAACCTCCAACTCGATATACAGGTCGCCCGGCGGGCCTTCGCGCTCGCCGGTATCGCCGCCGCCGGGGACGCGGATTTGCGTGCCGTCGTCAACGCCGGGCGGGATGGTCACCTGGAGCGCGCGGGTACGCTGCATCCGGCCGGAGCCGCGGCACTCGCTACAGGCTTGCTCGACGATCTGCCCCTCGCCGTCGCAACGGGGGCACACGCTCCTTGTGACCACCTGACCGAGCAACGATTGCTGCACCTGGCGTATCTGCCCGGCGCCCTGGCAGGTGGGGCAAACCAATAGCTCGGACCCAGGCTCCGCGCCGGTGCCGCTGCACAGCGGGCACGGCTCGTCGCGCGTGACCGTGACCTCGCGCTCGCCCCCGAAGACCGCCTCCTCGAACTCCAGCCGGAGCGACATCTTGAGGTCGGCGCCGCGCTGCGGTCCGGCCCGGCGGGTTGTCGGTCCACCACCGAAGAACGTCTCGAAGATGTCGGCCACCCCGCCAAAGCCAAAGGGGTCTACGCCACCACCTGGTCCGCCCGGCCCACCCGATCCGAACGGGCTGCGCGGCCCGTTGTGACCGAAGCGGTCGTAGGTCTGGCGTTTCTGCGGGTCGCGCAAGACTTCATAGGCCTCGCCCAACTCCTTGAAGCGGTCCTCGGCCTCGGCCGTCTTGTTGATGTCGGGATGGTACCGGCGGGCCAACTGACGATACGCCCGCTTGATTTCGTCCTCCGTGGCGGACCGGGGCACTCCCAGCACTTCGTAGTAGTCGCGTTTGGTGGTGCTCATCGGTCTCCCTCGGTAGGTGGCGCGTCCTCGGTCGGGCCGGACTGCCCGGCGGCCGCTGCATCTGCCGCCGGCTGCTCAACGCCGTCTTCCTGCTGCGCTACCGGCTCATGGTACACACGCTCGCCCGTCTTGAGCAGCGTTGTCCGCAACGCCGCGGATCGTTCGCGCAGGATAGCGAGATCATCGCCAACGAGCGCACTCCGCAGGTCGAGAATCTGCGCTTCGAGCGCCTGACGCTCTTGCTTCGAGAACTGGCTGCCGACCTTATCGAGCGTGCGCTCGGCGCGATAGGCCAGCACGTCGGCGACGTTCCGCGCCGCGACCAACTCCTGCGCTTGCGCGTCGGCGGCCGCGTGCTCCCGCGCCGCGGCGACCATCTGCTCGATCTCCTCGTCGGACAGCCCCGCCGCGCCGGTCACGGGGATTTCATGCTCGCGTCCGCTGGTGCGGTCTCGCGCCGCCACCTTGACGATCCCGTTGGCATCAATGTCGAAGGTCACGTCTATCTGCGGCGTACCGCGTGGCGCTTCCGGCAGGTCCGTCAGCTCGAAACGGCCCAAGGAATGGTTGTGGGCGACCAGATCGCGCTCGCCTTGCAGGACGTGAATGGCCACGGTGCGCTGCTTGTCACTGACCGTCGTGAAGGTCTGCGTCTTCGACGTGGGAATGGTCGTGTTGCGCTCGATGAGGCGCGTGAAAAGGCCGCCCTTCGTCTCAATGCCCAGGGAGAGCGGCGTGACATCAAGGAGCACAACGTCCTCCACGTCGCCGGCGAGCACCGCCGCCTGCACCGCTGCGCCGAGGGCCACTACCTCATCCGGGTTGACCCCACTGCGCGGCTCCTTCCCGAACACGCGCGTCACCAACTCGCGCACGGCCGGCATCCGTGTTTGGCCGCCGACCAAGACGACCTCATCAATATCACCAGGCTTCAGACCGGCATCGGTCAGCGCCTGCCGGCACGGCTCCTCGGTGCGCTCGATCAGGTCGCTGACTAGCTGCTCGATCTTGGCTCGCGTCAAGACGACGTTGAGATGCTTGGGACCGGTGGCGTCGGCCGTGATGAACGGCAGGTTGATCTCCGTCTGGAGCACCGACGACAGTTCGCACTTGGCCTTCTCGGCGGCCTCTTTGACCCGCTGGAGGGCCATCTTGTCGCGGCGCAAGTCCACGCTATGCTCGCTGGCAAAGCCGGCGATCAGCCAGTCCACGATGCGATCATCGAAATCGTCGCCGCCCAGGTGCGTATTGCCGCTGGTGGAGCGTACCTCGAACACGCCGTCGCCAAGCTCCAGGATGGAAATATCGAACGTCCCGCCACCAAGATCGTAGACCGCGACCTTGCGGTCCTCTACTTGGTCCAGGCCAAAGGCGAGTGCCGATGCCGTCGGCTCATTGATGATCCGCAATACCTCCAGCCCGGCGATCTTGCCGGCATCCTCGGTGGCCTGGCGCTGGCTATCGTTGAAGTAGGCCGGGACCGTGATGACCGCCTGCGCGACCGGCTCGCCCAGGTATTGCTCGGCGTCGGCACGGAGTTTTTGCAGCACCATCGCCGAGATTTCCGGCGGCGCATACTCGGCCTCCCGCAGGATCACGCGCAGATCACCTGCGGCGGTATCGGTCACGCGGTAGGGAATGAGTTCGCGGGTGCGCTGGACTTCCGGATCGGTGGCCTTCCGGCCCATGAAGCGCTTGATGGAGACGATCGTGTGCTCCGGGTTGGTGACCATCTGACGCCGGGCCATGAGTCCCACCAGCCGCTCCCCGCTCTGGGGCACGGCCACCACGGAGGGGGTCGTGCGGTTGCCCTCTGCACTCGGTATCACCACCGGCTGGCCGCCCTCGACGACGGCGACGCACGAGTTGGTGGTACCGAGGTCAATACCGATGATCCGAGGCATAGCCGCTTAGTCCGTGGTGGGAGCCGTTTCGCCGGCGTCCCCGGCGGTGTCGGTGTCCGGGTCACCGGCGGCGGGGGCGTCTTGGCCCGCTGCCGGCTGCTCCTGCTCGTCGGGCGGCGGCCCAACCTTGACCAGCGCCGGGCGCAAGACGCGCTCATGGAGAGTGTAGCCCCTCTGGAAGACTTGTAAGACGGTATGGGCGCCCTCACCCTCCTCATGCATCACCGCTTCGTGGTAACGCGGATCGAACGGCTGGTTTTGCGCGTCAATGGGCCGGACGCCGTGCCGCTGCAACGTTTGCATCACCAACTGCGCGATTTGCTCGATACCTTGGATCCAGGTGAGCTGGATTAGCTCGCCAGGCAGTGCGGCAAAGGCTCGCTCGAAGTTGTCCACGGTGAGGAGCAGGTCCGTCAGGAGCGGTGCCACGGCGTACTTGGCCGCCTCCTCCTGCTCGAACTGTTGCCGCCGTCGGTAGTTGCTGAAATCTGCTGCTGACCGTTGCCAGCGGTCGCGCATCGCATCAACTTCAGAACGCGCTGCGGCGAGCTGTTCTTGTAGCTCTTCCACGGAGGGTCCGGCTGTTTCCGTGGTCGCCGATTCCGTAGTCTCGGCGGACTGCACTTCCTGGTCCGGCTGGGCTTCCGCCGGTGGGACCGATTCTGCGGTCATAACGTATCTTTCTCTACCTCCGAAAGCTCTCGTAGATCAGATGCAAGTGGCCATGGGTGCCGGCTACTTCGCGCCGGGACTGAGCAGGTCGTCGAGCGACTCCGTCATCACCTGTGACACGTAGCGGACGACGGGTACGACCTCGGCGTAGGGGAGCCGCATCGGGCCGAGCACACCGACGAAACCGCCGGCCACACTCTCGACGCCATAGTAGGAGACGACAAGGCCCAGGTCCTCCAAGATGGCCGTGCGCGGTCCGCGGGCGCCGATCAGGACGTGCATGCCATCGGACCAAGGCAGCGTCTCCAGCAACCCGAACAGCTCTTCGGGCTGCTCCAGCAGGCGCACGATGCGCCGCGCCTGCGCGGGGTGCTGGAATTCGGGTAGCTCAAGCAACTCGACCATCCCGGTATGGTGGAACTCCTTACGCTGGTGCTCGTCAATCTGGGACATGAGGCTGACCAAGCGCGCGGTGATGAACGCCTCCAGGTCGGATATGGGTTCACCCAACGCCTCAAGCTCGCTGCGGCTCAGGCCGTGAATGCGTTGATTGAGGCGACTGCTGGCCGCGCTGAGGTCCGTCTGGTCGGTATCCTCCGGTAGCTCGATCAACTGCTGTTTGACGGTGCCTTCCTGCAAGACCAGGACGAGCAGACCCAGACGCTCCTGAATGGCTAGTAGCTCGACGTGCTTCACGCGGCATTGCGCGGCCACGGGAGCGCTGATAATCCCCGCGGCGCGGGCGACTCGCGCGAGCAAGGTCGTCGCGACATCGAGCCATTCCTCGCGTGCCAACTGCACGGCGAAAAGCTCCCGTCTGATGGTGGATTGCTCGGCCCGCGTTAGCGCCCGCTCCTCCATCAACTGCCGGACGAAGTAGCGGAAGCCGCCTTCCGAGGGAACACGCCCGGCCGAGGTGTGCGGCTGGGTGAGCAGGCCGGCCTCTTCCAGGCCGACCATCTCGTTGCGTACCGTGGCCGAACTGACATCCGGGACATACTCGCGCACGACCTGGCCGGACCCGACGGGCGTGGCAGAGCCGATATAGGACTCCACAATCGCCTTCAGGATCAACCGCTTGCGCGCACTGAGGACGGGCGGAAGCTGATGGTGCGGCAGCGCCTCCGGTGTCACCACTATGCCCCTCCTTAGCACTCTGCCCCCAAGAGTGCTAACCAAGAATCAGCATACCACATCGTCGGTATACGGCAGACACGCCGGGGGCCGACCCGGTCTCGCTTCCAGCGGTGTTAGTAGGCGCTGGGATCGTGGATGATGCGGAGGATCGAGCGGAAGATAATCTTGAGGTCCAGCCAGAGCGACCAGTGCTCGACATAGTAGAGGTCGTACTTCGTGCGCTCTTCAATCGAAACGTCGCCGCGCAGGCCGTTGACCTGTGCCCAGCCGGTCAAGCCGGCCTTTTCGCGCAAGCGCTTGGTGTAGTCGGGCACCGTCGTCTTGAAGCGGTCAACGAACCGGGGCTGCTCCGGGCGCGGGCCCACGATGCTCATGTCACCCACGATCACGTTGACCAACTGCGGAATCTCATCGAGGGAGGAGCGCCGGAGGAAGCGGCCAAACGTGGTCACGCGCGGATCGTTACGCACGGTCCAGTACTGCCCCGCCTGTCCCTCCGCATCGTGGGTCATCGAGCGGAACTTGATGGCGTGGAACCGCTTGCCGTCCAGGCCGACGCGCTCCTGCACAAACAAGGACGGGCCGCGCGAATCGAGCTTGACGAGCAGGGCGAGCAGGAGCAAGAACGGTGCCCCCAAGACCAAAGCGACCGAGGCCACCACCACATCGAACCACCGCTTGACCGTGCGCTGCCATGCTTGTAGCTCGATGGACCTCACGCCGATCAAGGGGAGCCCCCGGAGGTTGACCAAGCTGGCATCGCTCATCATCACCTGGAACAGGTCGGGGAAAACGCGGATGCGTGCGCGGACCATCATGCCCCGGTCGAAAATCCGCAGCATTTCGGCATGAGTGAGGTCCGGGTCGGCGATGATAAGCTCGTCGGGATAGACGCGGCGCAGCACGCTGTCGAGGCTATCGAGGGTGCCCAGCATGGGTGGCCGAGCAGCAGCGGGTTGCTCCGGTGGCTCCGTCTCGGCCGTGCTCTTGCCTTCGACGAATCCCACCACGCGGTAGCCGAGCGCGGGCGACCGCGCCAAGTGAGCTACCACTCGCTCCGCCGCCGGCCCAGTCCCGATGACCAAGCAAGTACGGGCCAAGACACCGCGCCGACTCAGGAAGTCACGCCAGAGCGCCCACATGTAGCGCCCGGAGCCGGTCAGTGCCAGGCTGAGTATCCCGAAGTAGATGATGAGCAGCCGCGACGACTCGGTGGGGCCACGTAGGACAAAGACTCCCACGGCTACCGTGAACACCACGCCACCGCCGACGGCAATGAATAGGCGGGAGGCTTGCTCGGTGACGGATTGCAGGCTGCTCCGCTGGTAGAGCCCGGAAGTCGCAATCGCAATGAGGATGGTCGGGATGGCAATAGCGACAAAGCCGGTGTACGAGGCGAGCGTGTGATCTACGGCCGGTGGAGGGATCGCCAGCCCGAAACGCAACTGGTGGGCAAACAGGAAGGCCAACAGGACGGCCACGCCGTCGGTGACGACGAGTACCCCGGGGGAGAGGGTCCAGGCCAACTTACTCCTCCGCCGGATCGGCACCGGATTGGCAGCCATGACCTGCGCCGGCTGAGCAACCAACTCCCGGCTCGGCTCGGCCGCAGCCGACAGCACGTCCTCCCGGTGGGCAGCGCGGCTCCGGTCGGCTTCGGTCGTGCTCATTGGCCTAGATGATACCGACAATGCCGCCCGGCTGCTCGGACTTGCCGCCTCGCGGGTCGGCGCCCTTGCTGGTTGCCGCAACCAACACCTCTCCCTACGAGGAAACTCGCCTCAGGGCCGCCGGGCGCACGCGATCAGCGACCAGGGATGCCGTGCCGAGCAACGCAATGCCAGCGGTGACGAGGGCGTTGACGACCGCCGGTCGTTGCGGGGCATAGTGCTTCCGATAGAAGACGTGCATTGCTCGGAAAAACTCGTAGGTACACTTGAGCGAGCGCTGTTTGCTGCTCTCCCCTTTGTAGTGCTTCACCTCCACGTCAGCATTGTAATACACCTGCCAGCCGCGTCGTTTGGCGCGAAAGGCCAGGTCCAGGTCCTCGCCGTACATCCAATAGGTCTCGTCGAGCAAGCCGATCTCGCCGAGCATGGAAGCGCGCAGTAGCATGAATGCCCCGCATACCGAGTCCACCTCGTAGGACCGGTCGGGATCGCGGAAGGTGAGATTGTACGCGCCGAAGGTAGGATTCGCCGGGAACAGCCGGGGTAGGCGGAGGAAGTGATAGAGGGCGTTGGTCGGGGTGGGGAAGCTGCGCCGGCAGGCCAGGTCGAGGCGCCCGTTGCGCTTGATGAGCTTGGGGCCGGCGATACCCACGCGCGGATGGCTGTCCATGAAGGCCAGCATCGTCGCCAGCGCGTCGCTCGGTAGCTCGGTATCGGGGTTGAGCAGCAGCCGGTAGGCACCACGACAGCGACGCAGTGCCAGGTTATTCGCCGCAGCATAGCCGCGATCCCCCGTCTCGGCCAGACACACGACCTCCGGGAACTCGGCCGCGACCATCGTCAGCGAACCGTCGCGTGAGCCGTTGTCCACGACGAACACCTCGTAGGCGCCGTCGAGCACGCTCGCTCGCACCGAGCGCAGGCAGGCCCGCAACAGCTCCCGTGTGTTGTAGGAGACGATGACGATGGAGAGCCTAGGGGCGGATGGCCGTTCCTCCGGCCGTAGCGCCGCCGTCTCGTGCTGGGGTACTTGTGTCGTCATCGCCGTTACTCACTGTGTTGCCGATGACGGGCCGTCAATCGCCACCGGACACCGACAGGATACCCGACCATCTTGGCTACATCGCCCGTCAGGCGGATCAGCGGTACCCACGCCGCTGCCCGCAGAAAGCGGCCAAGGGTGCCGCCGGACGACTGCGCGGCCAGCGCCCAGAGCCGCCGATAGGGGCGGCGGACATATGCCAACATCGCTATGACGATGAGCCAGCGGAGCACCGGCCAGTGGGAGCCCAAGAGCCAGCCCAGCGGCGCACCGAGATACACGCCGTACCGAATGGTGTGGCGCCGGCGCCAGAGGTCGGCCTTGCCGTCGCCGCGCGCATAACGGTAATACTGCCGGAAGAAGGCCGGCAAGCTGGGCCGGGGCCGGAACGCGACGCGCGCCTCGGGCACAAACCGCTGACACACGCCCTCACGGCGCAAGGCGAGGTCGAATACCACGTCCTCGCAGTAGTCGAGCCACTCCGGGTAGCGGCCGGCCTGCTCCCACGCCGCGCGGCGGAACGCAACCGACCGGCTGGAGGGCAGAAACGTGGCCGGCTCAATGTCCTCGACGGCCGGCAGCACCGTCGCTCCCATGGCCAGCTCGAAGCTGCTCTGCGGCGCCGGGACAAAGAAGCCGGCTGCGACATCGGCGCCGTTTTCGAGCGCCGCTACCAGACGCGCCAGCCACGCCGCGTGTAGAACGACACCGCCGTCGGTGACGACGATGATGTCTCCCTGCGCTAGCTCAATGGCACGGTTGCGCCCGGCGGAGATATTGGCGCCCGGCAGTACCTCGACGCGCACGGGCAGGTCGGGAGCGGCCCGCTGCGCGAAGTCTCGGGCAAGCGCCACCGTCCGGTCCGACGATCCACCGTCAACGATCACCACCTCGTCGGGCCGGCGCTCCTGCGCCAGGATCGATTTAAGCAGCGCCGGCAGCGAGCCAGCCTCATCGAGCACCGTCATCACGAGCGAAACGACCACAATTCTCCTCGTCCGGGTCCGATGCCATAGCGGCCTTCAACACCTACACGTCCGGGCATAGCTCCCGATAGCAGGCCAGCAGCTGCGGCCGGATGACGGACCAATCGTAGCGCGCGGCGACGAGCGCGCGTCCGGCTGCGGCGAGGCGTTGGCCCAAGGCCGGGTCCGTGAGCAGACGCCCGATCTGCTTGGCCAAAGTAGCAGGATCGTCGGCCACCAACAGGTGCTCGTCGGCACGGCCGGTCAGTCCGGCTGCCCCAGCGGTGGTGGCGACCACGGGGACACCGGCAGCCCACGCTTCGAGCAGCTTGATGCGCGCGCCGCTGCCCATCCGCATCGGAATGATGTACACGGCCGCGCGGGCGAAATACGGCTGTACGTCCGGGACCGCGCCGACCACCTCCACCCCCGGTCCAGCCAGCGCCCGCACCGCCGGTACGGCGTCCCGGCCGACGACGAGTAGCCGCGCTGCCGGATACTCTGCGCGCACGCGGGGCAGCACGGCGGCACAGAACCAGCACAGGGCATCAACGTTGGGCCGATAGTCCAGCTTGCCGGTAAATAGCAGGGAGTTCGGCTCGACCCGCTGCTCCGGCCGGGCATCGGCGACGTGCCGCCACGTATCCACGGCGATGCCGTTTGGAACCACGCTCACTGGAAGTCCGGCGAGTTGAGACAGGGCCTGGGCATCTTCGGGCGATACCGCGGTGGTCAGCGCCGCAGCGCGGATGACGCCAGCCTCGTAGCGGCGGAGGCGTTGCCACTGCGCCAGGGAATAGAGCGCCCGCAACCACCGCCGCGGTTGACGCAGGCCCACGAGGGCTGCGCTGCACTGGAGCAGCCACTCGGCGTTATGGTCGTCGAACAGGACGGGTGGCGTTTGACCGCCGAAACGAGCCTGGGCGCGAGCAGTCGCGGCAAGGGCCATCCCTGCTACTTCCAGCCCTTCCGCTTGCACCAACTTCACCTGCTTCGTGGCGATCAGGTCGGACGCGCGCTCCACCAAGGCCGGCGACCACAGCCGACGCGCCATGTCCGGCAGCAGGGTACCCAACAGCGTGGCCAGACGCTGCCGTAAGCTACGCTGCGGCGCCGGTAGCCAGTCCGCGCTCACCGTGACCGCGCGTACCGCTTGCTCTGCCTCCGGTGTGGGCGGCGCTGGCGCGAGCGAGAGCAGGTGGACTTCGTGCTCGCTCGCCGCCGCCTGGAGCAACTGCCAGTTGCGTAGGGCCGTGCCCTGATGGGGCGGATAGGGCCAGTCAGGGGTGATGACGAGGATACGCATGGTGACGACCAATCAGCACAAAGGGAGCATCGCCTCCAACATATCGTCGACATTATCTTCCACCAAGGATAGGTCTATAGGATAGTGTCGCCTGCCAATGATTCTGATGTCGCCATCAAGCCATTGTTCGATGAAATCAGCCCATTCGTCAAGTGCGGCACGCTTGTTGTCATGCAGGTACTCTGCTAGATGGCTATGGATCGCGAATCGGACTACCGGTCGTCCGGCGGTTATATTGAACAAGCCGACAGTTTTGTCGCTGCCCTTTCTCTTTGGGGCGAACACGCGCACCGATATTCCGTCTGGACCGTTAGTTCGCCCATAGAGCTTGCCCGGTCGGATCGGCTCTTCGCCCCAATTGACCATGCCAACCTTCAGCAGGGCCTTCCCCAAAGGTGTTTTAAGTTGGGCTTGAACCGGCCCAGGGGGAGGGGACTTCCGACTCCCTGCGGCCTCCGACACCTGTTTGGTAAAGTGCCTGACCATCAATTCGAACTGGGGAGCCGGGGCATTCTCGACGACTCGTTCCCCTATCCCCACCAGTTCCTGCAACGTGATGTCATGGTCTCTCTTCTCACGTCCGAAGCTGTAGACCGGTGCATCCGCATTAGCCCGGTAGTGGGCCAACTGGCCCAGGTCTTTATCAAGCTCGACCTCGATGTACCCGAGAGTATCGCCGTGGTATGACTCTATAGCAAAGTCGGGCCTTCCCCACGACCGGTTACTTGGCTTGTAGATGATCGCGTCCTGAGCTACACCCAGTCGTCGTAGGATTTCCCTTCGGTACTCGTCCTTGAGGAGCAATCCGAACAGGACGTGGTTCAATCGGTTCTCGGCTGAATTATCCAAGTCATCGTTTACGAACAGGTCGTCTTCCAATGGCATCCTTTGCTCCCCCTGGACTTCCCTCAGAAGCTCCGTTGGATTGTGCAGACTGAGCACGTTAGCTCAGGCCGTTCGGACGGCTTACTCCAACGCCTCACGATACACGGCGAGCGTCTCTTGCGCCGCCCGCTCCCAGGAGAAGCGTCGCACGCGCCGGTAGCCGCGCGCGGCGAGGTCGGCACGGAGCGCCGCGTCGCCAGCGACCTGCTCCAAGGCACCGGCGAGCACGTCCACATCGAACGGGTCCACGAGCAGCGCCGCGTCGCCGGCGACCTCCGGCAGCGACGACACCCGCGCGGCGATGACCGGCGTACCCACACTCATCGCCTCCAGCAGCGGCAGGCCAAACCCCTCGTACAGCGACGGATATGCGAGGGCCAGAGCGCCGCGGTAGCTGGCCTGAAGCAGCCTCTCAGGCAGCACGCCAGGGAAGTCCACCGCCGCCGCCAGGTCATGCCGGGCGACCGCCGCCCGCACGACCGACTCATCGGCGCCGGGACCACCAGCAACGACCAAGCGCAGTGCCGGGTGAGCGCGGCGCGCCTGCGCGAACGCCTCGATCAGCCGGGGGATGTTCTTGCGCGGCTCGATAGCCGCTTGCACGGACAGCACATACGGCTGAGGGAAGGGAGCCGGCTGCGACGCATCATCCCCCGGCTCCTTCTCCAGTGCGCGGCGAGGCAGTGGGGGAGCACCTATCCCCCGGCCCCTTCCCTCCAGGGAAGGGGAGTCCGTGTAGGGGGCGGCGTCGAAGGTGGCAGCCTCATGCACAACGCGAATGCGGGCGGGATCGGCGCCCACCTCGCGCACCAGGTCGCGCTTCGTCGCCTCGGAGACGGCGATGATCCGATCGGCCCGCTCGACAGTCCAGGCAACTTGCGCGTAGTAGCGCCGCGAGTCGGCGCTGTGCGTATCGGGATAGAGGATGAACGAGAGGTCATGGACCGTGACGACGGAGCGCGCGCGGCCGGCTCCCGACGGCACGTGGTCGGGGCTGTGGAGCACGTCTAAGCGGCGCGGCGCCAGCTCCAGCGCCAGCGCATAACGCTCGATCCGGTGGTGTGGCGGGGTCCACGCGGTCAGGCCTCGCCAGCCGCTCGTCGCCAGCGCCCGCGCGCGGTCCTTGCGATGGTAGATCGCTACCAGGTCGGCAAACGGCACCGGTGCCGGGAGCGCCGCCAAGGCGTGGCCCAACGCCGTGATGTAGCGGGCAATACCACCGCGGTTGTACGCCAGGAGGCGCGCGTCGAGTCCCAAGCGTAACCCGTCACTGGCCATCATCGTGAGCCGGGGGCCGGCCAGGGGAGGCATTGAGGTCGTAGGCAGCGGCCAGGGCCAGGCCGATCAAGCCCCATTGAAGCGCGACGAGATGCGGCAAGCGGGCGAAATGGTGATCCAACATACTGGCGACGAGCGTACCGGCAAGCGCCGCTAACACGCTGAGCAAGAGGTCGGCGCCGGGCGCGGCGCGATGGCGCCACCAGAGGATCGTGGCGGTGCCCAGGGCTACGGTCAGCGCGGCGACGTAGGCCGCCATCCCGATAAGACCGGCCTGCTCGGCAAACGTCAGGAAGACGTTGGAGACACCGGGATAGAGCGTCATCACCGGAGCCTCGCCGAAACCGATACCCAGCCAGGGATACGCTTGGATGATCTGCCAGGCGTTCTCGATCTCGCCCAGCCGCATCGCTGCGGCGCGGTCCTGCGCGCGGAGACCGGACAATAGGTGCAGGGCGTACCGCTGAGTCGTGGGCCAGAGCGCGAAGGCCAGCCCCGCCGCTCCCATCAGCGGCAGCAAGCGCCGGTAGCGCACCAGCGCCGTCAGCCCGACGCCGGCCGCCAGCCCCAGCCAGGAGCTACGCGAGAAGGTCACAAGGAGCGCGGGTAGCACCACTACGGCCGCGATGACCAGCCAGCGGCGCGGCAGCACCGGCTCGGAAGCAAGCAACTGCGTCAGTGCGATGACGCCGACGATCATCAGCAGTGCCCCCAGCACGTTCGGGTCAATCGCCGTGCCGATAGCGCGTAGGCGGTCGGTATCCGGCAGATACCGCAGCACCGTCGAGTCGGTGGGATAGCCCAGCGGACCGAGCCGGAGGAGCGCCCGCAGGGCCAACTCGCGGGGGGCCGCGAATAGTACGAGGGCAACTAGGGCCTGGCACGCGCCGATTAGTACCACGCTGCGGACGAGCAAGCGCCGCCAGCTATCGCTGGCAGTGAGAGCAACACAGACGAAAAAGAAGAGGATCGCCAGTTCCAGCTTGAAGATCATCCGCACGATGGACAGCGAGCCGCTCTGCGCCAAGGTGGCGATCTGCGCCGCGATGAGCGTTGCCTGGAAGAGGAGAATCCACGGGCCGGCCACGGTGAATCGGGCCGGCCCACGCCCGGTCGCTACGCGCCGCGCCAGCCAGCCGCCCAAGGTTGCCAGGAGCGCTAGCTCCAGCAGCGTCGGCGAGGCGCCCAGGCGCAGGGGAGCTACTCCAAAGGGCAGCAGGGCGATCACCGCGATAGTCCCGATCAGGGCAATGCGGAGATCGCGTAGCACGGCCGCTGCCAGGGGCACGGCCACGAGCGCTCCGGCCAGCAATACCGGCGAGCGGGCCGCGCCGTACCAGCCCACCAGCCAGGAGGCGAACACGGCGGCAACCACGAGGGCCGGCGTGCGCCACTGACGCACCGGCAGCGTCGTGACGATCCGGGCAAGCGCCATCGGGGAATTCATCGGCACGGATTATTCGGGCGGCCGGGCGTCCGCCGCCTCCTGCTGCTGGGATGCATAGGCCGCCTGATCAACCGGTTCGCCGCCATCCACGCGCACGTCGAGAAGCTGACGCCTTTTATCGAAGTCGGCGTCCAATTGGAGCAAGCGAAAGCACGGCCGGCCGGGTCTTCCGCCGCGCCCCATCACCTCTTTATGTAACGAATAACCGCTGACCATGTCACCGGCACCCTCGAACTCCTGCACGAGGTCGCTCGCTGGATTGACCCGCACCGGAATGATCTCACCGCAGGCATTGCATTTGACATAAAACCAGAGCGCGTCGTCCCCGGAGCCGCTTGAACCCGATCCGAGAACCGCCGACAGTACCCGCTGAATCCACGTAGGCATCGCCTCGCAGTATAGCACTAGGTTGACATCGAGTTAGAAGGCGGTGCCCCCTCCCTAGGGCAATCGCATTTTTGGCTCCATCGCTCCCGTCATTCCCGCGAAAGCGGGAATCCAGCGCCGGCAAGCACCGTGGCGGCCCTTATCCGTCCACTGCACGCGCTCTGGACTCCGGCGCAAGCCGGAGTGACGAGGGGCAATTCAGAATGCGATTGCCCTGGCCCCCTCCCTAGCCCTCCCCCGTTGCGACGGGGGAGGGAACACACTGCCCCCCGCGGCGGCAGGACCATGGGGGGCCATTATTCTCGCGCATAGTGTACTTCCGCCTCTGCAAGGACCTCGTCCCGGAAGTAGCGGCTCAAGTCTTGGGCAGTACGGGGATCAACCTTGCGCCCCCCGAGCAGGGAGGACAACTCTGCCTCCATGTCGAACAGGCGAAAGAAGCCCGGCACTTGGCCGGGTGCAAAGTCCACCAACACATCCACGTCGCTGTCGGGACCGAAATCATCCCGGATGACCGAACCGAACAGAGACAGACGCCGTATGTGATGGCGCTCACAGAAAGCGGCGATCTGTTCTTTGGGGACCAAGATATTCTCAGCCATACCCGGATTATGCACTAATGGCGCGTGCCGGTGGGATTGCGTTAGCGATAGCGGCCGGCCTGCATCTCGTAGAGCGTGGCGTAGCGGCCGGCCGGCGCGACTAGCTCGTCGTGGCTGCCGGCCTCGATGGCCTGGCCCGCCTCCAGCACGATGATGTGATCGGCCATTCGTACCGTCGAAAACCGATGGCTGATGAGCAGGGCCGTCTTGCCGACGACCAACTCCCGGAACTGCGCGAAGAGCCGGTACTCCGCCTCGGCGTCCAGCGCCGCCGTCGGCTCATCGAGGATGACCAGCGCCGCGTCACGCACGAAGCCCCGCGCCAGCGCGACCTTCTGCCACTCCCCGCCCGACAATTCGACACCGCCCTCGAACTGCCGGGTCAGCGGCGTCTCGTAGCCATTGGGAAGCTTGGCTGCGATCTCGTCGGCTCCCGCCCACCGCGCCGCCTGCTCGACGTGATCGTCGCCCCCGCCGGCCGCGTAAGCGCCGACAGCGATGTTCTCGCGGAAGGTCAGGGAGAACTGGGCAAAGTCCTGATGGACGACCGCGATCCGCTGGCGCAGGGCGGCCAAGTCGTACTCCGGGAGCGGCACCCCGTCGAGCAGGACCGCGCCCGTATCCGGGTCATACATGCGCGTGAGCAGCTTGACGAGCGTGCTCTTGCCGGCGCCGTTGGCTCCAACCAGCGCCGTCACCTTGCCGGCCGGCAGCACGGCGCTCACGCCATCGAGCACGGTCCGGGTGCTCTCGGGATAGCGGAAGCCGACCTGACGCAACTCAATGCCGCTTTGCAGGCTGGCCGGGGCTGCGTGGCCCTGCCCCGGTGGGGCCAGTGTGATCGCCGGACCGGCGCTATCCAGAAAACCGAAGATCGTCCGCATGTGCAGCCATAGCTCGTGCTGAAAGGCGAGTCCGCGGGTGAAGTAGTAGGTGAGGCCTTGGACTTGCTGCACGGCGCCGAGATAGAGCACGATGTCGCCCAGCGTCAACTGGCCAGCGCGCGCCTGCGCCACTACGTACCAGAAGCCGCCCGCCAAGGCCAGCGCATAGAGGCCACTGAATACGGTCGAGAAACTCAGGCCCGCGAGCCGAATGCGATTCACCTCCGCCAGCGCCACCGCAAAGCGCTCGCGGAAACGTTGCCAGAAGAAGTCGCCCAACCCGAAGACCCGCACTTCTTTGGCTGCCGCTGGCTCAGTGGTGACGCGAGCGCAGTAGTCCATCTCGCGGGCCGGACGCGACTGATTCTTCATCGCTCGGTACTGCAATTTGCCGATGTGCATCTCGGCAAAAAGATGCGGCACGCTCACGACGACCAGGGCGAGCGGTAGGAGGGGATGGAGCTGGCCGAGCAAGATCAATAACCCCACCAGCGTCAGCGCGGTACCCACGACGCCTTGCAGCACCTGCAACAGCACCAAGGCCATCACTGATCCTCTCCGTACCATCGTCACTTCATCGTGGAAGGCCGGGCGCTCGATCCGATAGAGGTCCACGAGATTGGCCCCGGCCTGCATCAACCGGCGGTCCATTTCCACCGCAGAGCGGTCCTGGAGCCATCCCGTCAGCGCCATATGGATCGGTCGCAGGCCAGCCGGTACGACGAGCGTGAGTGCGTAGACGATAGCTAGGGTCACGGCGCCACCGACGGCCGCCCGATCGCCACCCACCCCGGCGGCAATGGCATCCAGCAGCAGCTTGGCCAGCCAGACTTGGAGGACCGGCAACAGCGACAGGACTGCCAAGAGCACGAGATAGGCACCACCGGCGAGCGGGGCACTCAAGAACACCAGTGCCAGCCCGCGCCCATACAGGCGCAGCACCGCGGGTAAGCCACGCAACGCTCGAAGCCCCCGACCCACGCGCCGCAGCGTCGCTGCTAGGTTCATACGGCCGTCCCCGTCCCGTCCTGGCCGAGGTATTGGGCAGCTTGCAGCCGGTAGAGCCGCGCGTAAGCGCCGTCGTGGGTCAGGAGGTCGGCGTGCGTGCCGGCCTCCTGGATACGACCGTCGGCCAGGTAGAGGATGCGGTCGGCCATCCGCACCGTCGAGAAGCGATGGCTGATGAGCAGCGTCGTGCGGTCGCGGGTCAACTCCTGAAAGTGCTGGTACACCTCGTACTCGGTCTGCACGTCGAGCGCCGCGGTCGGCTCGTCCAGCACCAAGAGCGCGCAATCGCGCACGAAGGCGCGCGCCAGCGCCAGCTTCTGCCACTCGCCACCGGATAGCTCACGACCGCCGAATTGGCGGCCAAGCTGCGTCGCCAGGCCGTTCGGGAGCGCCGCGATCACGGCGTCGGCACCGGCTTTCGCGGCCGCCGCGTGCAGCCGAGCTTGGTCGTGCCGCGCCTCCACCTGGCCCAGGCCGATGTTCTCCCCGGCGGTCAGCTCGTAGCGCACGAAGTCTTGGAAGATCACCCCCAGCTGCCGGCGCAGCGCGGCCGGGTCGAACTCCCGCAGGTCAATGCCGTCGAGCAGGATGCGGCCCGCCGTGGGGTCGTAGAGGCGGAGCAGGAGCTTGACGAGCGTGGTCTTGCCGGCGCCATTGTGGCCCACCAGCGCCACCGACTCGTGCCGCCCGAGATGCAGCGAGACGTCGCGCAGCACCGGCTCGGACTGGCCGGGGTAGGTGAACGCGACGTGCTCGAAGGTGATGCCTTCCCGGATGGACGGCGGCACGGTACGCGGGGACGCGGGGACCGGCAGATCGGGCGGCGCTTCAAGCACGCGAAAGAGGCTGGGGAGGTAATTGAACGCCACCGGTACGAGGCCAAGGTTGTAGCCAACCGCGGCGAGGCGCTGTTGGAGCATGGTAGCTGCGCCGCCGTACAGCACCAAGTCACCTGGCGTCCGCTGTCCCGTGGCCACCAGCCAGACGACGTAGACGTATACCGCGCCAACCGCCGCGGCGGCAAGGACGCTGGCAAGGACGACCGGTGTCATCAGCTCTCGCCGCAGCCGATTGATGGCATCGGCGACACCGGCGAAGATGGTGTCGTACTGCGTGCGGAAAAAGGGGCCAAGGTTGTAGAGACGCACATCCTTGGCCGGCTCCGGCCTCAGCAGCATGTCACGCGCGTACACGAGCCGACGGGTCTCCGGAGTCTGTGCATATAGGGTCATGCTGGTGCGTTGCTCGTAATCCCACTGGCGCACCAGCTGCGGGAAGTTGGCAATGACCAGGAACACTGGCACGGCAGGATGCAGTCCGAGCAGCACCGCTGTCAGCCCCGCCGCTGTGAACAGCGCCACAACCAACTCGGTTCCAGTGACCATAAGCCTCATCCCAACGTTGGAGGCACGCTCGCGGGCACGCTGCAAGTCGTCGGCGAGGGCCGGGTCTTCGAAGCGGGCGATGCCGTGCCAGCGATTGGCGGTGCGGATCAACTGCTCCGTGACGTAGCCGGTCAGCCGGTCGCCGGCCATGCTCTGGAACGTCGCGGCAAAGGGCTGGATCAACTGCCCCACGGCAACGCCCGCTGCCGCCAGGAGAATCCAGACCGCGAGCGGCCATTGGGCCACCAGCCCGGCGGCGGTAGTGAGGAGACCGAGGTCCAGCGCCGCGCGGTCAATCACCGCCCGCGACAGCAGCAACTGGAGCGGTGACAGCAACGACTGGAGCAGCAGCAAGAGCAGGATGCCGAGTGCAAGCCGGGGGCTGGACCGCCACGCCAGGCGCACCGCCAGCCGGATGAGGCGGCTGCTTTCCTGGAGGTGCTGCCGAAATGGCTTCGAGCGGTGAAAGTACAAGGGCACAGATCCACCTCATCTAGCGGTTAGCTCTCAGCGTTCAGCTATCAGCTTGACACGATAGCAGTTGCCGGCCCCCCTATGGTCCCCCCGCTGCGGCGGGGGGACGGGCAGTTCCCTCCCCCGTCGCAACGGGGGAGGGTCAAGGCGGGGGTCGAGGGCTAGGTTCGGTCAGTCACACGCGCAATCTCAAGCAGGTCCGGCTCGTTCTCGACGGCCGCCTCGACCGCCTGACGGACCAGCGCAATGTCTACGCCATCCTCCTTGAAGAGGCTGGCGAGATCATGATCCGGCTCGGCCTCGGCCAGGTCTACCATCGCGAGTAGCAGGTGGCCGGTGCCCAGGCGCCGATGCCCCAGGCGCTCGGCCACCGCGACGGCCCGCTCGGCGAGGCGCACCATCTCCAACAGCCACGTCTTGGCACCACCCATGCTGACTCCAACGGGGCGCCCGCCCAGTAACCTTTTCAGAGCCGCGCGGGTGTGCCGCAGCCGTTCCTCCCAGTCGTCCGGCGAAGTGATTCCGGCCTGCGCTAACACGGCCGTATGGGCATAGATCGGCACCTCCGCTTGGAGCGCGAGGACGATGGCATCGGTGGGACGCGCCTCGACCTGTCTGGTACGTCGGCCCAGCTTGAGGACAATCGTGCTGGAGAGCATGTCATCCTGAATCCCGGTGAGCCGCACTTCCTGAATCGTGGCGTCTCCGGCAGTTGCCAACTCGAGCATGAGCCGATGGGTCAGCGGTCGCGGCGTCGCCGGTTGCCGAGCCACCGTGACGACATCCAACTCGTAGGGCGCAACCACGACCGCCAGGTACCGCTTGTCCGGCTTGGCAGGCATACCTGCACCAGCAGCCGGTGAATCCACCCGCTTGAGCACGACGGCGCGCGCGGCCGGCTCATAGCGTGCCCCGGGCCGGCCGCCACCGGCGACATGCACGCTGTCTACGGTCATCTCTACATAGGTCATCGCCAGTCTCCTTGCTCGCGCGCGACTACTTGGTGCGTAGGGTGGCCGGGCAAACTCCGCGTAGCCCGCGGCTACGAGCGGGGCCAGATCGCGCCGCAGCCGCTCGCGGGCGTGCTGCAAGCGGCTGCGGACCGTGCTCGCCGGCACACGCAACATGGCCGCGATCTCGCCATACTTCAGGCCCTCGACGTAGTGCGCCAAAATGGCCTGTTGCTGCGCTTTGGGCAGTGCCGAGATCGCCCGGCCGATGGTCCGGGCCAGGTCGGCCGCTTCCCAGGCCGCTTCGGGTGAGCCGTTCTCGCCGGCCAAGTGTGGCTCAACCGCTGCCGGGGCGCTCGCCAGCAACGCCTCCAGCGACTGCGGCACCCGGCTGGTCCGGCGGCGGCGCCACCAGAGTCTGGCCCGATTGAGGGCGATGGTGTAAAGCCACGGTCCGAACCGCTCCGGCTCTTGCAGGTCCGACAGCCGGGTGGCCGCCTGGAGCACGGTCTCCTGGGCCAGGTCTTCGGCCTCGATCCAGTTGCCGGTCGCCCGCGCGAGCAGCTTGTGGACGACGGACCAGTGCCGGCTGATGAGCACGGCCAGCGCGTTCGCACAACCTGCCCGTGCTTGGCGGACCAAGTGACCGTCGGATGCGTCGGTGGTAGCCATCACCCTCCCTACAGACATAGATGCCTACCGGGCCGAAAATGTCTCAGCCCATCATAAGGAGGGATGACCGGCCGGGTGAGGAGGCTGATTTCCGCTGGCACGGGAATGGACGCACGAGGTGGCATGAACAACCGGGCAGCAAGTCCCATCTATACGTTCGGCGATGGAGAGGGGCCCGGAGGGTGAGGTGCAGCCAGGGATCAGGGAGGTTAAGTGCGCCGATGGCCTAGCTGCCGCCGAAGAGCCGCTGGAAGAACCCCATCAGCCCACCTGAAGACTCGGCACTCTGGGAGCGGTGCTGCTCTACGGCCTCCAAGAGGTTGGTGGGCAACGCTTCAAAGCTCTCCAGGCGCTTCACGAGATAGTCATGCGCGCCAAGCTCCTTCGCTTGCTGACCGATGATGTCCTCGGCCAGCCCGGTCAGCACCACGATCGGGAGACCAACTTCCCACTCCAGGACCGTCTCCAACGTGCGTAGCCCGCTGCTGTCCGGCAGGCCCAAGTCCAGCAGCACAATGTCGAACTCCCGGATCGCAAACTGGTGTTGGGCGCGATCCAGTCGGGCTTCGTTCAGGACCTCGAAGTGTGCCTCCGTCGACTCGCCGAGGCTATCCTTGATGAGGTCCACGTCGTCAGGGTTGTCTTCTACCAGCAGTACGTTGATGGTGGGCGGGGCGTTCGTCATATGTCACTCCATCTCTCGGCTATTGGATGCAGTCCGTTCTGGGTAGCTTCACCACGGTAAGCCAGAAATCCTCAATCGCGTGGATCACACGCGAAAACTGCTCGAAGTCCACGGGCTTGGTGATATAGCAGTTCGCGTGCAGATCATAGGCCCGGAGGATGTCTTCGTCGGCCGATGAGGTCGTCAGGACAACTACCGGAATGCACCGCAGCTTCGGGTCGTTCTTGATCTCCGCCAGCACCTCGCGCCCGCCCTTCTTCGGCAGGTTGAGGTCCAGCAGGATGAGATCGGGGCGGGGCGCCCGGGCATATCCACCCTCGCGGTGCAGAAACGCCAAGGCGGCTACGCCGTCGCTGACCACATGCAGGCGGTTTGCGATCTTGGCATCATCCAGCGCCTCGATGGTCAGGTCCACGTCGTCCGGATTGTCCTCGACCAGGAGCATCTCAATGGGGGCCCCCGGCACATTCACACTCATCCGTCCTCCTCCTCCACCGCCGGGAGCGTGAAGGAGAAGGTCGCCCCCTGTCCGACCTGCGAATCGACTGAGAGCTGACCCCCGTGACGCTCGACGATCTTCTGGCAGATGGCCAACCCGATGCCGGTCCCCGGGTACTCGTCCCGCGTATGCAGGCGCTGGAAGACGAGAAAGATACGCTCCGCGTACTCCGGGTCAATGCCGATACCATTATCGTGTACGGCGAACTGCCAGCGCCCCCCTTGCCGCTGCACGGCGATACGGATGCGCGGCGGGCGCTCGCCCCGGTACTTCAGGGCGTTGCCAAGCAGATTTTGGAGGAGTTGCCCCAACTGCGTCGCATCGGCCCGCACCGCTGGAAGCGGGTCCCAAGTAATCTCGGCCGCCGTTTCCCGAATCGTAACCGCCAGCCCTTCCAGCACGTGGTCCATGACGTTGGCCGTCTTGGTCGGCACCAAGTCACGACCGCGCGTGCCAACCCGCGAGTAGGCGAGTAGATCGTTGATGAGGGTTCGCATGCGCTCTACCGCGGCTACGCTACGGTTGATGTACCGGTCGGCGCGGTCGTCGAGCTGGCCTTCATAGCGCCGCGCGAGGAGCTGGACATAGCTGCCGACTACCCGCAGCGGCTCCTGCAGGTCGTGGGACGCCACATACGCGAACTGCTCAAGCTCGCCATTCGAGCGCGCCAGCGCAGCGGTGCGCTCTTCCAGCTCCTGAAACAGGCGGGCGTGCTCGATAGCGATCACCGCCTGGTCGGCAAACGTCTCCAGCAGCGCAACCTCCGGCACCGTGAAGGGCCGCACGCGCCGGCGGCGCACCGAGATCGTGCCGATGGCGGAATCCTCGTGGAGGAGGGGGGTCACGAGGATGGTGCGCGTGCCATCTTGCCTTTGGAGCGCCTTGGCCGTGGGGAACTCGTCTTCCGACTCGGCTGCTAGGTCATGGATGTGGAGGGTGCGGCGATCTACGACCGCACGGCCATTCACCGACGTGCGATCTACCGGCGTCCGGGCCATGGCCCCGGCCTCGCCGGTCCGGGACACCGGCAGTGCTCCGTGATAGGCAGCCAAGCGCAGACCATCCCCCTCGACACGGGAGACAGACGCCAGACGCGCGTGACACAGCCGGGCCGCCTGAGTAGCAATGGCATCCAGCACGGCCTGAAGATCGGTCGGCGAGCGGCTGATAATGCGGATGGTCTCGCTCGTCGCAGCTTGATGCGCGCGGGCCTCTGCGAGCTGCTGCTGGAGCGTGGCCAATTCTGTCCCGTCCGCGGCCGTCGCGTGCGCTATCTCTGTGGTCATGCGGGCGACTCTCTATCTGCTCGCGAACAAGGGTCAACCTGGCCAGTATACGCCTCTCTGAAAATGGCGGCCAGACCAGCGGCGCACGAGGCTACGTCAGGAGGGCGTCCAGCGCGGTGAGCGAGGCATGACGCTCGGACTGACGCTGGCGCCGGCGGCGCCACGCTGCCGGGAGCGCCCGTAGCCCGGCCCACTGCCCCCGTAGTCGCGCCCGCGCTGCCGGCTCGCGGCTATGCCAGAGCGCCTCTGCTGCAATCCTCAACTGGGCTGCGAGCAGGCGCCACCAGTAGCGTCGCAGGAACGGCCCCGGGAGGTTCAGCGCCGCCACCAGCAGGAAGTTGCGGCCGCAAAAGTAGCTCGCCAGCGGCCCGCCGCCGGTCGCCGACAACCGATGGCGCACCCGCGCTTGCGGAACGTACAGGCAGCGGTAGCCGCGGAGCTGTAAGCGCCACGCCAAGTCCACGTCCTCACAGTACATGCCGAGCCATTCGTCAAAGCCACCGACGGCAAGCACCACGTCACGACGGTAGGCGGCGGCGGCGGCACAAGAGCCGAACACCCACTCCTGCCGGTCGTAGCGGCCGTCATCGCTGGTCCAGACCCCGCGATTGCTCGGCACGCCGTTGCGCCCATACCCGTCACCGGCCGAATGGAGCACGTCAGGACGGTCCGCCAGCAAGATTTTCGAGGCGCAGGACGCCAGCGTCCCGTCCGCATGACGGGCCGAAGCTGCACGGATGGTGCCAGGTGTAGTGCAGCTTCGGCCCGTCACATCGGACAGGAGCGGCGCACAGAGCGCCGCCAGCCAGTCCGGCTCCGGCTCGGCGTCGTTGTTCAGGAGCACCGCGATGTCGCCGCGAGCGGCGCGCAGCCCGGCATTGACGGCGCGCGCAAAGCCGCCGTTTTCGGCCAGCACCAGGGGCAGCACCCACGGATAGTCGCGGCGCAGCAGTGTCACCGTGTCGTCGGTGGAGCCGTCATCCACCACGATGACCTGCTCCGGGCGGCGGGTCTGCCGCGCTACGGCATCGAGGCAGCTTGGCAAGAGATGCGCGCCGTTCCAGGACGGGATAATGACTGCGATGCTCTTGGACGCGCCCGCCGGCGGCGCCTCGGCTGCGGACGGCCAGGCAGCACCGGGCGGCAATTCAGTGGCAGCCATCGGTCAAGCGGCTTTGTCCCGGCGGGAGCGGGCCAGGATTACTCCCGTACCGCGGCGAGCGCGTCCAAGAGCGCCTGATATTGGGCGGGGTCACGCACGTCATAGCTCTCGTTCTTCCAGCGCACTGTCCCTGCGCGATCCACGACAAAGAGCGCCCGGCGGGCCACGGCCCCCTGTGGGCTGAGGACGTCGTACTGCTCGATGACCGCGAGCTGCGTATCGGCCAAGAGGGGATAGGACAGGCCGCCGAGCTTGTCGCACCACTGATCGTGGGAAGCGACCGAATCGGCGCTGATACCGAGGATTTCGGCCCCCAAGTCTTGGAAGCGGGCGTATTCTCGCTGAAAGGTGGTCATCTCGATGGTGCAACCGCCGGTGTCGTCCTTGGGGTAGAAGGCCAAGAGCACGTTCCGATCACCGCGGTAGTCGGAGAGCTTGACCGTGGCGCCTCCGGCTGCCGCCAACTCAAAATCCGGGGCCGCTTGTCCCACCTCGACGCTCATGCCGTTCCTCCTTGCAGCCAATCTCGCTCTCAAGATTAGCATTTAAAAGCAGTCTCCGGCCTCGTCGAGCGATGCTCGACAGTCTCAAGACTCGAAGGGGGGCACCCCTCGTTATACTATTCATACTGCGAGTAGTGTGACGACGGGTATCCTCAAGCCGGTGGCAGCCGCAGGCAATCCAGGTTGCGGTAGCCAAATGGATAGCGGTATAGTGTGGCATACTACTCCGTGGGTTTCCTCATCAAAGCAACTCCAAGAACACATCGCCCGCTCTCACCGTTCCTGAGCCATCTATCGCTCCGACGAACGCGCGAGCAGCGGGGCATCTCACGCGATGAATAACTCGTCACCGATAGCGTGATACGCGGCCGTCCGCGCAGATCACCGCATCAGGCCACCCTGCGGGCGCCGCGTGCGCCGCAATCGGCCAGCCATGGTGCGCCAACCGCACCATGTCGCTGCGGCCAGCGGGAGCCGCACGGGTGCGCGGCCTAGCTGCGACAGGCGCCATCAGTGGCGCCACCTGTCGTTACCGTAGTCCAGCGAGGACGAGGAGCAGACTACATGCCGGATAATGAGGCCGAGCGGCCGACTACCGCGCCCCCCGAACCCGTCGCTGCCAACGAGTCGCCCGTCGCCGGAGATGCGCCGAGCGATCCGACCACCACCGGCGGCCCCGAAGCAACGGCACGGTCCCACCGCCAGCGGCCCCACCGTTCAGCCCGCACACGACTGGTGCGGCGACGCTCGGCGCGCCGCATGCAGCACAGCGACTCGACCACTCCGGCGCAGCCACGTCCGACCAGACGCCGCCAGCAGAGCGAGGCAGCATCCACCGGGCCGGGGCCGCGCCGCCGCCCGCGCAGCCAGCGGCTGGCCAACGGCACGAGCGCAACGCAACGTCCCACCAACCGCACCGCGGACACAGCACGCAAGCCGGCGGCACGCAGCGGCCGCGCCGCGCCGCGCCGCAACGGCAGTGTCAATGGGAGCGTCAGACGTTCCCGCCGCAACGCGGAGACCGAGCTGCAGCCGGCGGCGCACACGGGCGGTCGCAAGGCTTCGCGGCTCACCCGCAGCGCCAGCTATCGGGCGCTCGGCAAGGACACACCGACCATCGAGCCGGTCACCTCCAGCTTGGGGCAACCGCTCCAACTGTCGGCCAAACCATGGTCGTCACTCGGAACGCCCACGTCCGGCAACAATGAATCGGCCAGCGGCGCAACCTACCGGGCGTTGGGACGGAGCGGGGGCGGCGGCGAGCATACGGCGCCAACCGATGCTCCCGGCACTGCCGTCTACCGGTCCCTGGGCCGCTCATCGCTGCCGATGCACCGCGCACAGTCACCGCTGCCCCAGAGCAACGCCGCGAAGGACCGCAGCAAGGCCGCTCGACCGGCGACGCGGCCCACGCGCCGGAGCCGCCTGCGCCGCGCTTCCCAGCGGCCCCGCCCCAGTCGCGCCAACGCCGCCGCACGCAGCGACGACTAGGTTCCGACGACGCGGTTCCGGTCGCCCCCCTATGGTCCCCCCGCTGCGGCGGGGGGACGAGGATTTCCGCGCCAGCGGGAATCCAGGCATCGGGAGCCGCAATGGCGGATGCTGCCTCCCATTACGCAGCGGGAGATGTCACAATAGTATGAGAAGGCTGCTGCGATATGCGAGGCTCAAAAGTGCGGCGCGCGGCACATTGGCTGGCGGACCGTCCGCGCGTCATCCTCGCGGCGCTGGCCGTCAATGTCGTTGCACTACTCGCCATGCTGTGCTTCTGGATACCCACGCCGTACCAATTGCTGATGCCCGGCCCCGTGACGGATACCAACACGCTAATTGATCCACCCCCGCAGGAGACTGAGGGTGCCTTCTATCTCACTTCAATCTACAGCAACCCGGCCAGCGTGGCGGAGTGGCTGTATGGTCAAGCGGATCCGGAGGCCGGACTCATCCCGCGCGAGCAAGCCCGGCCACAGCATCTGTCCCGCAAGGAGTACCGGCAACTGCTGGACACGATGATGGACAGCAGCAAAATGGCGGCGCGGGTGGTGGCCTTCCGCGCTGCCGGTCTGGAGGTGGGCGTAGACGGCCAAGGGGCGTTGATCCGCGATGTCCGGGCCGACAGCCCTGCGAAGGATGTCCTGGCGGTCAACGATGTCGTCGTGGTGGCCGGGGGCCGGCCGGTGCGGACGAAGGACGACCTGATCGCCGTGATCCGCGCGCACCGGCCCGGTGATCGGCTACCGCTGGAGGTGCGCCGAGACGACACCACGCTATCGCTCACGACAACGCTGGCCGAGTCTCCTGAAGCACGGGACCGCGCCCTGATGGGCGTCGTGGTCGTCACTTACCAGGTCAAGTACAACTTTCCACAGGAACTGAAGATACAATCCGAAGACCTGGGCGGGCCATCGGCCGGGCTGATGTTTGCCTTGGCCCTCTACAACACCCTGACCCCCGGTGACCTCACCGGAGGGCATCGCATCGCCGGCACCGGTGCGCTGGCCACGGACGGACGGGTCCGCGGCGTCGGCGGCATCCCGTACAAGGTCCGCGCAGCGGAGAAGGCCGGCGCGGCGTACTTTCTGGTGCCCGCAGACAACGCCGATGAAGCGCGCCGGGTGGCCCGTACCGTACAGATCGTCCCGGTCGGCTCTTTCGCCGAGGCGCTGCCTTTTATTAAGCAGCTCCCGCCGGCCGGCACGGAAACCCTCGCTGCCCAGCAGCTATCTGCACCGGACGGCGCTACCCCCACCCCGGCCTAACCCGGGTCACCGTTCGGCTGGCGGCTGGGGCCCCCAACGGGCCGATCATCCCATGAAGAGGCCGCCGTTCACGTCAATGCATTGGCCGGTGATAAAGCTGGCGGCGTCACTCAGCAAGAAGTGGATGACCTCCGCGATCTCCGCCGGTGTGGACAGCCGGCCCGTCGGCAGCGCTGCCATGACCTGGTCGTACTGCTCCGGCGGCAGCGCGGTAATCATCGTTGTCTCGGTCGGACCAGGTGCGACACAGTTGATTCGCACCCCCGCCTTAGCATGGTGCCCGGCCATCGTCATCGTCAGACCGATCACGCCGGCTTTCGACGCGGCATAGCTGGGCGCGGCGAGGATGGATTTCGTGCGGCCGGCGAGTGACGATAGGTTGACGATGGCGCCGCCGGCGCGCAGCAGGTGCGGCAGGACAGCCCGCGACCACAGGAACGTGCCCGTCAGGTTGATCTCCAGCACGAGACGCCAGTCCTCCGGGGTAGTCTCCAGCGCCGTGCCGGTGCGGAGGATACCGGCGGCGTTCACCAGCGCGTCGAGCCGCCCCCAATGCGCCACGACCGCCGCGACCGTCTGCGCGGCAGCGTCCGCGTCCGTCACTTCAGCGGCCGCGGCCCACGCCTCCCCGCCCGCGGCGGACACGGCCGCGGCGGTCGCTTGCGCGTCAGCTAGGGTCAGGTCAACCGCTGCGATCCGCGCGCCGGCCTGCGTCAGACGCAAGGCGGTCGCGCGGCCGATGCCGCCCCCGGCGCCCGTGATGAGCGCGACCTGTCCTTGCAGCGTCGGTTGCTCATGTACGGCTTGCCCACTGGCCATCGCTCGCTCCTCCTCATGGTTGGCTGCAACCGATTGTACCGCTTTTCAGGATGGCAGCCTGGCACCCGATCAAGTTGCCCCGGCTGCCAATGCATTGGTACCTTGCTGGCCAAACGCGGCAGGGCTAAAGCTGCTTCCGGGCGCGCCTGACCTCAGCAGCGTTGCCCCGTCGGTTGCCCTTGTCGTGTCAGTGTGCGATAGTCACCTGCCGGGCGCTTCCACGCTCACGCTACGCAGAGTCACCGGCAGCACAGGCTTGTCGGCAGAGGGGAGTGACATCCAATGGTCGCAGTTGCAGAGGCACCGACGGCGACGCCCACCGTTGATCTGGCCGGGCTGGACCAAGATCAGCTCGTCGCCATGTACCGCATGATGGTCCGTATTCGCCGCTTCGAGGAGCGGCTGAAGGGGCTATTCATGGAGGCGCGCCTGTATGGCAGCGTCCACCTGTACGTGGGCCAGGAGGCCGTGGCGACCGGAGTGTGCGCCGCGCTCCGGGACGACGATCTCATCACGAGCACGCATCGTGGTCACGGCCACTGTCTCGCCAAGGGCATGGAGATGCGCGGGATGATGGCCGAGCTGATGGGCAAGGCCACCGGCTACTGCAAGGGGAAGGGCGGCTCCATGCATATCGCCGACCTCGACCTCGGCGTACTCGGCGCCAATGGGATTGTCGGCGCCGGTTTGCCCATCGCCACCGGCGCGGCGCTGGGCAATCGGCAGTTGGGTAGCGACCGCGTGACGGCGAGCTTCTTCGGCGACGGCGGCGCCAACCAAGGCGCGTTCCATGAAGCCATCAACCTCGCCGCCGTACTGAAGCTGCCCGTGGTGTTCATTTGCGAGAACAACCAGTTCGCGCAGTTCCAGCGGGTGACGGAGGATACGTCCGTCAAGGACATTGCCACCCGCGCCGACTCCTACAACATCCCCGGCCACATCGTTGACGGTCAGGACGTGCTCGCCGTCTACCGCACGATCAGTAACGCCGTCGAACGAGCACGCCGCGGCGACGGTCCCTCGCTGGTCGAGTGCAAGACCTACCGCTGGGAAGGCCACTTCGTGGGCGATCAGGAGGTCTACCGCACCCGCGAGGAGGTCAGGGCGCAGTACGTCCACGACCCGATCAGACGCTTCCAGGAGCGTCTCGTCGCCGCCGGGATTATGACCGACGCGGAAGCGGAGCTGATTGACACCGCCGCGCGGGAGGAAGTGGAAGACGCCCTGCAGTACGCCGAGGAAAGCCCGCTGCCCGACGAGTCGTTGATCTTCACGGACATTTTTACGGAAGAGGAGTAGGCCACCGACCACGCAGCCCTGAGCCAGCCAAGGAGTACAGAAGATGGCAACGATTTCGACGAGCAAGGCGCTCAACGCAGCACTGCGAGAAGAGATGCTCCGGGACGACCGGGTGTTCGTCCTCGGCGAGGACGTGAAGGATTCGGCCTACGCGGTCACCGAAGGCCTGTATGACCAGTTCGGGCGCGACCGGGTGATCGGCACGCCGATCTCCGAGGCAGCGATTGCCGGTGCCGCGGTGGGCGCCGCGGCGGTCGGCGCGCGCCCGGTCGCCGAGATCATGTACATGACCTTCCTGACCATTGCCATGGACCAACTGGTCAATCAGGCGGCCAAGATGAAATACATGTTCGGGGGCAAGGCCCGGCTCCCGCTCGTGATCCGCACGATGGCTGGTGCGGGTCGCGGGAACGCGGCGCAGCACTCGGCCTACCTGGAATCGTGGTTCTGCCACGTGCCCGGTATCAAGGTGGTGCTGCCCTCTACGCCGGCCGACGCCAAGGGCCTGCTGAAGACCGCCATCCGCGACGACAATCCCGTGCTGGTCGTCGAGAATAAAGTGCAATACGCCGAGACAGGCGAAGTTCCGGACGAGGACTACACGATCCCGTTTGGGCAGGCCGCCGTCCGCCGCGAGGGCAGCGACGTGACGGTGGTTGCGCTGCAACGGTGCGTCGGCATGGCCCTGGAAGCCGCCGAGGCAGCGGCCGCGGAGGGGATCGAGGTCGAGGTCATTGATCCCCGCACACTCGTCCCTCTCGACTTGGAGACGATCTTGCAGTCGGTCCAGAAGACGCACAAGGTCGTGATTGTCCACGAGGCGGCCGAGCGCTGCGGATTTGGCGCCGAACTGGTCGCGCAGGTGCAGGAGAACGTCTTCGACTATCTCGACGGTCCGGTGCTGCGCGTCGCCAACCCGAACGTCCACATTCCTTTCAGCGCCAACCTGGAGGCGGCGTCCATTCCGAGTCCCGATCAGATTCTCGACGCCATCTACCGCACCGTCAGCTAACGGACGAGGCCGCGGCAGCCGCGAGCAGCATGGCTGCCCCTTCCCTGATGAAAGTTGACAACTCGATGAGGTAGTGTGTTGGCCCCCACCCTGACCCTCCCCCGTTGCGATGGGGGAGGGAACTGCCCGTCTCCCCGGTGTGCGGGGGGACCATAGGGGGGTTACCTCCTCACTACCCGATTAAGTGAGTAAGTGAGCAACTTTCATCAGCGGAGGGGCCGGAGAGTAGGTACCACACGGACCATAACGCTGTCCGAAAGAGGAGGAGCCAGGTGCCCGTTCCATTGAAGATGCCGCAGCTCGGTCTGACCATGACCGAAGGCAAGATCACGCGCTGGCTCAAGCAGGAGGGCGATACCGTCGAGGCGGATGAAGCCATCCTGGAGATCGAGACCGACAAGATCAACGCCGAGGTCGAGGCGCCGGCCAGCGGGCGGTTGACGCACGTCCAAGCCCAGGCGGGCGATTCGGTCAAAGTGATCGGCCTGCTTGCCCTTATCGCTGCACCGGAAGACACCGACGCCGACCTCGCCGCCGCGGTCGAGGCGGCCCAGGCGGCAGCCGAGCGCGGCACGGCTGCCAGTCAGGCGGTCGCCACCTCGCAGCCCACCAGGCGCCCGCCGCCCAGGGCACGCCCCCAACGCCCCGGCCGGCCGGCACCCCCGGCAGCGGCCGGCGGGCGCGTGATGGCCTCGCCGGTTGCCCGCCGCCTGGCACGAGAGCTGCAAGTGGATCTCAGCACCGTCACCGGAACCGGTCCGCGGGGCCGGATCGTGGAGAGCGACGTCCGCGCCGCGGCCGAAGCAAGCGCGGCTGCCCCGGCAGCGGCTGAGTCGACCGATTTGACTGCCAAGCAGGTCATTCCGGTCAGCGGTATCCGCCAGGTCATTGGGGAGCGGATGAGCGCCAGCCTGCGGGACATGGCCCAGCTGACGATCTTCACCGAGGCTGACGCCACGGCGTTGCGCGACCGTCGCGCTGCTCTGGTCCAGGAAGCCGCGGCCGCGAACGGTCCTCGGCCGACGTACAACGACCTGATCGTCTGGCACCTCGCCCGCACGCTCGCCGACCACCCGCTGCTCAACGCCAGCATGGTGGGTGAGGAGATTCATTGCTGGGAAGAAATCAACATCGGCGTGGCCGTGGCGCTCGACAGCGGCCTCATCGTCCCGGTCGTGCGCGCCGCGAACACCAAGTCGGTCGCCGACCTGGCCGGTGAGACGGCCGACCTGGCAGAGCGGGCGCGATCCAATCGCCTCAGCCCGGATGAGCTGCTGGGCGGCACCTTCACGATCACCAACTTGGGCACTCTCGACGTAGACGGCTTTACTCCCATCATCAATCCGCCGCAGTCGGCCATTCTGGGCGTGGGACGGATCGTGCCGCGGCCGGTTGTCGCGGATGGCGAGATCGCGGTACGGTATATGGTGACTCTGAGCCTGTCCTTCGACCATCGCATTGTGGACGGGGCGCCCGCCGCGCAGTTCCTCCAGGCACTCAAGCAGGCCATCGAGCAGGGGTGATTGCAACCGGACACACCTGCCGCTAAGGAAGGGACAGCACGATGACGGCCGAGACGACCGCAGCGCCGCCGGCCGAGACCGCCGTCACAGTGGACGCCATAACCCTAGCCGCAATCTATGACCGGCTAGGCCACATCGAGGGGGCACTCCCACACTTTGCCACCAAGGCCGACATTGCGGACTTGCGGGCGGATGGTGAGCGGCTGCGGGCGGATATGGCCCAGTTACGAGCGGACTTCGAGCGCCAACTCCGGCTGATGACCTGGACTCTGGCCGGCGTGATGCTGGCCGGCATGACCCTCCTAGTGGCGATCCTCCGGCTGTGGGGTGGCTGACTACTCCACCGCTCGTTTGTCCACCGCACTTAACTTAGGATAGTGATTGGCGTGTAGCGGAGCGAGGAGCAGAGCTGATGGCCGACGCCACGCCGTCCGCCGGCCCGCCGGTCGAGTGGCTCGACGCCGAATCCGAGCGGTGGGTAACCGACGGACTGATTACGCGCTCGCAGCGCGCCGCCCTGGGCAGGCGCTACGGCTTTGCTATCGCTGATGAGCCAGCGGAGGCGGCGACACGTATCCCCCTCCCGACGATTGTGCTGGGCGCGGGGCTGGGCCTGCTGGCGATTGGATTGCTCCTCGTCGTTGCTGCCAACTGGAGCGTCCTGCCCTACTGGCTGCGGCTCGTCCTGGTCGCCATACCCGGTGCGCTGGCGGCCTACGCCGCACCGCGCGTCGAGCGTCCGGGCTGGCGGCACATCGCCGGTCAGTTCGTAGACGCCATTGTGGCAGCCAGCTTGCTCGGCTTCGCGGCGGTAATCTCGCAACATATCCAGCAATCCATCCGTGACTGGATCGAGCTACTGCTGGTCGCGCTGGTGCCGACGCTCATCTACCTAGAACTGCGGCGGAGTACCTTCCTGGCGACCGCCGGCTGGGTCACTGCGGCCGGCTTGGGCGTCGTGTGGCTGCACGACCAGCTAGTCGCCGGACAATGGGGCGACTTCGGCCTGAACGACTGGGTGCTCTACGCGATGGGGCTGGCACTGGCCCTCCGCACACGCGGCTATTGGACCCCACTCTTTGCCCTCCTGAGTGGCTTGGGACTGGGTAGCGGCTTGATTATCCTCGCGCGCGAGTATCCCGGTCCGGTGCTCGAAGCGACTCTGGTCGGGGTGGTGGCCGCTGCTGCCGCCATCGGTATCTGCGCCTGGCGCCTCTGGCAGACACCGGCCCGCACTTGGCTGCTCGCCCAGACATACGTTGTGGCCGTCAGCGTGGCCTTGCTCTGGTTCAACCTCTGGGATCGCTTGATCGCCGTCGAGGGGGAGATCGTCGGGCTCCTCATCTATGAAGGGACGTGGTGGCTGACGGCAGCGATAACCGCCATCGTGATGGTCTTCTGGCTGCTGCGTCTCCAGCAGCGCCATGAGACAGTGGAGCCGCTCTGGTATACGCTGCGCTGGGTCCTGCTGCTCTACGCCATCGCTGGCGCCTTTGCCGGCGTCGGACAGGTTCGCACGGAGTCGAGGCTCGTCGAGGCCACGGTGCAGCCGCTCGCGGATGCCGGCATCCTGCTCGCCGGGCTGCTCGCGGTCGCGGTAACTTGGTACCTCATCAACCGTGTACCCCTGCTATGGCCCGTGAGTGCCTCGGAGAGTCAGCCGCAGCGTTCGTGGCTGCTGACCGCCGGCGCCCCGTTTGCGGCGGGCACTGTGGCTTGGGTGCTCTGGCTGCCCGTAGCGCGGCTCATCGCCGCCGTCGAGCCGGACGTACTAGAGGGGCTATTCGTTGCCCTCGCGCAATGGGGGCTGACCGTCCTGAGCGCCGTCTGGATCGTGGTCTTGCTCGCCCAACAGGCCGAGACATCGGCAGGACGCATTGGCCGTATAACGTGGGCACTGGTGATCTTTCTGAGCCTGCTGCTCTTGATCGTCGCCTACGTCCAGCAGGTGAGTCTGCTGCTGCGCGGGCTGACTTTCCTGAGCGTGGGCGTCATCCTGCTCTTCAGCACAGTCGGACGACGGTGGCTGCCGTTCGGCCAGCGAGGGGCAGGTCGGAGCGCCGCAGATACGGGGGGATGAGGAGCACGGGCATGGCACCGGCACCGGCAGCACGCGACGCGGGAACGGCAGCCGGCAACACACCGGTAGTGTGGCTGCGGCTCTACGACCGTTGGCGGATCCTGCCGCTCATGGTTGTCCTCGCCGGGCTCGCCGTCATGGTCGCACTCGCCTACCTGACTGAGGCGCGGTGGGAGGACTATCCCATCGTGACCCTGGACGCCGTGGCCGTGGACCCGGCGGAGCTACTGCGCGGCGCCTACGTTGATCTGGCGGTGGAGCTACCGACACAGTCCGGAGATACGGAGCGCCAAGTTGTGCGCTTCTTTGCGGCGGAGGAGGACGCCCGCACGATTGAGGGCGCCCTGAGCCGGCAGGAGGTCAAGCTGGAAGCGCGGCTCTCACCGAGCAACGAGCTGCGTCCCCTCGCCGTGATCACGCCGGACGGACGACGATTCGACACACGCTGACCGTGCCGCGGCTCACGATTCGGCCGGGGCTGCGGTTGATGGGAGGAGAGCGAAGATGCAGGCGCTCGTCAAGACTGCGCGCGGTCCCGGCCACCTGGCACTCCGGACCCTTCCTGATCCGGTACCCGGCCCCGGCGAGGTAGTCATCTCCGTCGCCGGGTGCGGTATCTGCGGGACCGATCTGCACATCGAGGCCGACGAGTACACCTCGGTGCCCCCGGTCGTCTTGGGGCACGAGACGGCCGGACACGTGGCAGCGATAGGAGATGGCGTTCACCAAGTCGGCATCGGCGACCGGGTGACGACGCAGCCGTTCTTCTCGATTTGTGGCACCTGCGAACGGTGTCGCGCCGGACGACCGAATCTCTGCACCCAGCGCCGTTCCATCGGCACACACGTCAACGGCGCCTTTGCCGAGTACGTCAAGGTACCGGCCCATCGCGTGCTCCCGCTACCGGAAAACCTCGACACGCTCGCTGCCGCGATGACGGAACCGGTCGCCTGCTGCGCCCACGGCATTCTCGACTACGCGCCACCCGCGCCCGGCGACGTGGCCGTGGTGTCCGGGCCGGGGCCGATGGGGCTGGTCGCGGCCCAGATCGCCGGCGGCGCCGGCGCCGAGGTGGTCCTGCTCGGCACGAGCGACGACGAGCGCCGCCTCGACTTGGGCCGGCAGGTGGGCATCCCGCACGTCCACGACATCACACGCGACGACGTGGACGGCATCATCACCGACCTGACTGATGGGCAAGGCGCGCCGCTGGTGATCGAGTGCGCGGGCGCCGCGCCCTCCTTCGACCAGTGCGTGCGGCTGGCACGGCCGGGTGGGACGCTGCTCCAGATCGGCCTGTACGGGAAGTCGGTCCAGGTGGACTTGGACGCGGCCATTATCAAGGAGCTGCGGCTGTTCGGCAGCTTTGGCCAAGTGCCGACGGCGTGGCCGCGAGCGCTCGACATGATGGCGGCGGGCAAAGTGCAGACCGCCCCCCTGATTACCGCCGTGCTCCCCCTCACGGAATGGGCGGACGGATTTGCCGCAGCACGGGCCAAGAGCGAGGGCAAAGTCGTCCTGATCCCGGCGGGGTAATACGGCGAGGTTCCGCAAGCGGTATGGCATAACATCACCGGAGACCCTTATGAGTACCCATCCAAGCGAAATCCAATCCTTCGTCGCTATGCTCGACGACCCTGACCCGGTCGTCCGCACCCAAGGCATCAACGGCCTGTGTCCCTGCCGCGTGAAGCGCAACTATGCGTGGGTCTGGGATCGGCTCATTCCTATGGCCAGTGACCAAGACCGCAAGGTCCGGAGCCACGTCCTCCATATCTTGTGTGACGGATCGCCACGAGAGCGTGAGCCGGAGATCGTGCGGGCGATAGAGAGCCTGCGAAACGACCCCGACCGCAAGCTACGGCGGCGGGTGCGGGGAATACTGGCCCACTACCGACGGACGGGCAACATCAACGTCCTGTAGCCAGCCGGCTATTACGATCACGCCCCGACACGCAATACCTCCCGTTGTGCGGGTGAGTAGCCCCCTATGGTGCCCTCACAAGGGTAGGGTATTCGAAGGGGAGCCGCGGGCGGGGCAGACCTCACCCCCTGACAGGCCAAAACAGGCCCAAGCCACACGGATAGGGCCAGGTGTGGTGCGGCTTTGGCCCGTCACCCGGCCCCCTCGCCACCAGGTGGAGAGCGGGTGTAGCGCTCGGACCGGGGCCGATGCATAGCCCTGGACGGCGGCTGGGCGCGATGAATCGCGCCCCTACGGAAAAACCTGGTCTTGTCAGGGCACGGTGGGCCGGTGGGGACACGTCCGGTGGCGCGTTCAGTTCGGGCTGGTCCAGAGGCCGTTCTCCTTGGCAGCGAGCTGTGCGGCCGGGTGGTCCGGATGGGATGGGCCAGCCGGGGGCGCGGCCGCGGCGGCGAGGAGCTGCATCAACTTCGGCGCGGTGAACTGGGTGATGGAGGCTGGCGGTGCCCCGGTGGCAGAGTCGTGGCCAGTGGGGTCACGATCCGGTGGCGGGGGCCTGACGGGGGAGCAGTCGGGGCGGGCGGCGGCGGCAAACGTGGCGCACAGCCGATCAGCACCCGCCACCCCGGCCCAGTCGGCCGGGGTCGCGTCCTGATCCGGCGCCCTTTGCGCGGGGTGGGAACGGGCAAGTTCCGGCACCCGAGGCGCGGCGCACAGACGGTCCTGCCCCGCGGTTACGGGGGGTTGGTCAGGACCCGGCGCCTTCTGCGCGTGGCGAGGACAGTGCTGTCCCGGCGCCAGAGGCGCGGCGCACAGACGATCAGCATCCGCCACCCCCGCCACCGAGGCGGAGGCTTCATGCTGATCCGGCGCCTTCTGCGCGGGGTGGGGACGGACGTGTCCCGGCACCCGGAGCGCGGCGCACAGGCGGTCCTGCCCCACGGTTGCGGGGGGTTGGTCAGGACCCGGCGCCCTCGGCAAGGTGGCTCGGCCACCGGTTACGGCCGGCCAGATGCTCCGACTCCTCCCATCCGGGGCGTGGTGTGCGCCAGTGTCGTCAGGCATCCGCCAGACCTCCATTCAAAGGGGAGATGTTGGGCGAGGGCGGGGAAAGACAACGGGGAGGACGGCATCAGGATTTGCGGGATGCACGTATGAGCAGGGTGGATTCCCGCTTTCGCGGGAATGACGGAGGGACGGGCGCGATGAATCGCGCCCCTACACAAAACCTGCCCTTGTCAGGCTGGCCCTCGCCCCCCTATGGTCCCCCCGCTGCGGCGGGGGGACGGGGATTCCTGCCTCCCCCGTCATTGCGGCGCCAGCCGCAATCCAGCCTCTTCCCTGGAGGGAGGGGATCAGGGCACGCCGCGCTGCCAGAGGCCGATCCGTTGGCGCTGGGCGGCGCCCTCGGCGGCGAGCAGGTCGCCGGCGTAACAGGGATTGAGGCGGAGCGAGAAGATATACGCCCGCGCGAGGCCGGCGGCGACCAACTCCCGATTAATGTGGCGCTCGCCGACGAACAGGTGCCGGAGCAACCGGCCGTACTGGTCCTCTTCCTCCTCGCAGCGCTCCAGCCGCACCTGCTGGCCGGAAGTCAAGCGGGCAGCCATCGCGGTGGCTTCCTGGAACAGCCACTCGCCGCGCTCCGGCGTGTCAATGCCGAGCAGCCGTACCCGCGCCTGCGGGCAGCACACATCCACCGTATCGCCATCAACAACCCGGGTGACTCGTACCGTCGGAGTGTCCTGCTCTGCACTGCCCGCCTCGCCTGACGTGCGCGTGTCGCCGCCCCCGGGTTGCACGCGCAGGGTGATCGCCACGGTGAGGACCACGATAGCGGCCAGCGTGGTGATGGCCAGGAACGCATACCCGAGGCGGCGAAGCATGGCGAGAGCATAGCGGACCGGAAAACGTCCGGCACCGAGACGACAGGGCCCGGTGCCGCCGGTACACTTCTTGCTAGGGAGAGCGGCGTATGAAGGTAGTGGTCGCTGGCAGCGGCGCTCGCGAGCACGCAATCGCGTGGAAGGTGAGCCAGAGCACGCTGGTTTCGGAACTGATCGCGGCGCCGGGCAACCCCGGCATGGCGCCGCTCGGCCGGGCCGTCGCCCAGGACCCGCTGGACGGGCCGGCTTTTGCGCGCTGGGCGCGGGAAGCGAGCGCGGACTTGGTGATCGTCGGAGCGGATGATCCGATCGCCATGGGGCTGATTGACGATTGCGCGGCGGCCGGCGTGCCGGCGTTCGGTCCAACGGGGGCGGCGGCGCAGATCGAGGCGAGCAAAGTCTTCGCCAAAGACCTGATGTCCCAGCACGGCATTCCGACCGGGCCATACCGGGTCTTCGACCAAGCCAGTGCGGCGCACCGTTATCTCGATGCACCGGGGCGCGAGTATCCCGTCGTCGTGAAGGCGGACGGCTTGGCGCGCGGGAAGGGAGCAATCGTCGCGGACGACCGCGCCGAGGCCCATGCAGCCGTGGCGGCGATGCTGGAAGAACGGGTCTTCGGCGCTTCCGGCGACCGCATCCTGATCGAAGAGTGCCTCGTCGGACCGGAGGCGTCCGTCTTTGCCATCTGCGACGGTGAGCGGGCATGGCCCAGCGGCGCGGCGCGCGATCATAAGCGCATCGGCGACGGTGACCGTGGTCCGAATACCGGCGGCATGGGCGCCTACGCACCGACGAATCTCGTGCCGCCGGACGTGCTGGAGGACGTGCGGCAGCGCATTCTACAGCCAACCGTCGAGGCGCTGGCCACCGCCGGTCGTCCGTATCGTGGGGTGCTCTATGCCGGCCTGATGTTCACCGCCGACGGTCCCCAAGTGATCGAATTCAACGCCCGTTGGGGCGACCCGGAAGCGCAGGTGCTTCTGCCGCTGCTCAAGAGCGACTTTGTCGAGATTGCCCTGGCCGCTCTGGCCGGCCGGCTGGACACGGTACCCATCGAGTGGCACGACGGAGCGGCGTGCGGGGTCGCATTGGCCTCGGCGGGCTACCCGGAGGCGGTGCGCGACGGCGAGTTGGTCGGCGGGCTGGATTCGTGGGGGGACGAGGCGCTGCTGTTCCACGCCGGCACGGTAACGGACGCCGACGGCGCCATCCGCACGGCGGGTGGTCGGGTGTTCACCGTCGTCGGGACCGGGCCAACCTTGGCGGCGGCCCGCGACGTGGCCTATCGCAACGTGGAGCGGGTGCAGTTTGCGGGTCGCTACTATCGCTGTGATATTGGCGCCCGCGAGATCGCCGCCACAGCGACCTGACGGGCGCCGCTGAACCGATTGGTCTACACAGTCCGTTGAAAGATGAGGCGGTGTCATCGGCTGCGTAGCGCCAATCCGGCTTCCGCCGGATGCCAGGCGCTTGGGGTGGCAGCCGGCATACCCGCCTTGGATTCCCGTGCAAGCGGGACCGACCGGGCAGTGTCAACAACACCAACGTCACCTACTGCATAGCGAGGAGGACAGCCAATGCCGCGAGTAGCCATCGTGATCGGGAGTCCGTCGGACGAGTCGTATCTGGAGGATGCCCGGGCGTTGCTCACAGAGTTTGGGGTCGAGTACGAGTTCCGGGCGGTCTCCGCGCACCGCAACCCCGATGCAACCCGCGAGTTTGCGACCACGGCGCGTGACCGTGGTGTGGAGGTCATCATCGCCGCCGCCGGCATGGCCGCCCACTTGCCGGGCGTGGTCGCCTCCTTGACCACCCTGCCGGTGATCGGAGTGCCGCTGCCGGGCAGCGAGCTACGCGGCCTCGACTCGCTCTACGCCATCGTGCAGATGCCGGCCGGGGTGCCGGTCGCCTGTATGGCCGTGGGCAGCCACGGCGCCCGTAACGCCGCCCTGTTCGCGGTCCAGATTCTTTCCCTGCAGGACGAGCGCCTGCGCGACGCCTTCGCCGAGTACAAGGCCAACCTCGCCCGGCCGCGCTCCTAACCGCAGCCGCACGCTGGCATAGCCGTTAACCAGGCGAGGTCTCCGCATTGCCGGAGGTCCGGCGGCAGCATGGCAAGGCCGGGGAGTGAGGCGTGCGTCAACAGCAACACACGCCGAGGACAGTGTGCTTAGAGCGGATGGACTGCCTGGACTTCCTAGGCTCACTCGCCGACGCTTCCGTGGACATCATCGTCACCGATCCGGCCTACAGCGGCATGAACCGGCACTTGCAACTCGGCCACGGGAGGATCGTCGGGCACTACGGAAGCAAGAGCGACCCTGCGGAGCAGAAGTGGTTTCAGGAGTTCCATGACGATCCCGCTACCTACCGGCACTTTCTGGTGGAGTGCAAGCGCGTCCTCCGCAATAATCGTCACCTCTACATCATGTTCGATAGCTACTCGCTGCTCACGCTCGGCCCGATTGTGCGCGAGGTCTTCGACGTGAAGAATCTCATCACCTGGGATAAAATTGCGATTGGGATGGGGCACTATTTCCGTCGGCGCCACGAGTACGTCCTCTTTGCCACAAAGGGACAGCGCAAGCTCTCGCGCCGGGACATTCCCGACGTATGGCGCTTCCGACGGATTCACCGCGCCGCCTACCCCACTCAGAAGCCGGTGGAAGTGTTCGCGGCGATGCTGTGCGGTAGTGTCGAGCCAGGCTTTGTGGTATGCGATCCGTTCGTGGGCAGCGGCTCGGCAGCGATTGCCGCGCTCCAGCAGGGATGCTCTTTCGTCGGTGCGGACGTATCCGAGCAGGCGATTGCGCTAACGCGCGAACGTACCGAGGTCTACCGGGCTACCGGGCACGACCCGCTCCAACGACAGAGCGCAATCGAAAACGAGGGGGACGCAGTATTTCTGGATGTTTCCGACTGGGAAAAGAAGGGAGCAGTGGAGGCATCCGCCGGGAAGCGGATCGCATCCCTGCACAAAAGCGCCGAGGTGCAGCGTTGAGGCGCAATCCAGTCAGAGTCCGCCGACGCTCTTTGCGCTTGCGGGGCTATGATTACTCTCAGGACGGGGCCTACTTCGTGACCACCTGCACTCACAATCGCGCAAGTACGTTTGGTGAGATAGTGGATGGACAGATGCAGTTGAATGCCCTGGGGCAGATTGTGGAAGCCTGCTGGCAGGAAATTCCGGAGCATTTCCGTGACGCGCAGGTGGAGGCGAGCGTTGTCATGCCAAATCATATGCACGGGCTCATCATCCTTGTAGGGGCGCCATTCATGGCACCCTCGGGCGCGATAAATCGCGCCCCTACATTGGGGCAGATCGTTCGAGCGTTCAAGGCCCGCGCGACTAGGTGGATCAATATCATACGCGGCACCCCCGGCTCACCCCTGTGGCAACGAAACTACTACGAACACGTCGTCCGCGACGACACAGCGCTGAACCGAATTCGCGACTACATCCAGACCAACCCGCAGCGCTGGGACTTGGATCGCGAGAACCCCGAACGCAGTGGCGAAGATGCGTTTGACCGCTGGTTAGCAACCTCCGGGGCGCGAACACCTACCTCAGGTCCGCTGAAGGAGGACGCTCCTACGATGAGGATAGACAGACGATGATCGAACGGTATACGTCCAAGGAGATGGGCGCGATCTGGTCCGATCAGGCCAAGATGGACGCCTGGAAGGATGTCGAGATCGCCGCCTGCGAGGGCTGGACGGAGCAAGGGGTCATCCCCCCGGACGACATGGCCAAGATCAGGCAGGGTACGTTTACCCTGGAGCGCGTGGCCGAGATCGAGAAAGTGACCGACCACGATACGGCCTCGTTCGTGCAAGCACTTGGCGAGAGCTTAGGGCCGGAGTCGCGGTGGGTGCATCACGGCCTGACGTCGTCCGACGTGGTGGACACCGGGCTGGCGCTCCAGCTGGTGCGTGCCAGCGACCTGCTCATCGAGAATGTCCAGCAGCTTACCGCCGTCCTGGAGCGGCAGGCGCTGGCCTACAAGGACACGCCAACCATCGGCCGCACGCACGGTGTCCACGCCGAGCCGACGACTTTCGGGTTCAAGCTGTTGATCTGGGTCGAGGAGATGCGCCGCAACCTGGCCCGGCTGCAGGCAGCGCGGCGAACGGTGGCCGTGGGCAAGATTTCCGGGGCGGTCGGTACGCATGCGAACGTGCCCCCCGCGGTCGAGGCCCACGCCTGCGAGGCGCTCGGCCTCGTGGCTGCGGCGGTCTCCAACCAGATCGTGCAGCGCGACCGCCATGCCGAGTTCGTCTGCACTATCGCCATCGTGGGCGCCTCGCTGGACAAGATGGCGACCGAGATCAGGCATCTCCAGCGGACCGAAGTGCTGGAGGCCGAGGAGCCGTTCGAGAAGGGCCGGCAGGGGTCATCAGCCATGCCGCACAAGCGCAATCCGGCCCGCTGCGAGCGGGTCTGTGGCCTAGCACGGGTGCTCCGTGGCTACGCGGTGGCGGCGCTGGAGAACGTCGCCTTGTGGCACGAGCGCGACATCTCCAACTCGTCGGTCGAGCGGGTGATTCTGCCCGACGCCTGCTGTGCGCTCGACTATATGCTGCGCCTGTTCACCGGCGTGATGGACGGGCTGCGCGTGCTGCCGGAACGGATGCGCCGGAACCTCGACCTCACGCACGGGCTACTCCACTCCCAGCGCGTGCTGTTGGCCCTGATCGAGGCGGGGATGACCCGTACCGAGGCCTACCAGATCGTGCAGCGCCACGCGATGGCCGCCTGGGAGGAACAGGCCAGCTTCCAAGCGTTGCTGCTCGCAGACGAGGCTGTCCGCCAGCGATTGTCGTCGGAGGAGGTGGCCGCGCTGTTCGACGAGAGCTATCACTTTGCCCACATTGATACGGCGTTTCAGCGCGTCGGGCTGCTATCGTGATAAGTGCCGCTATTCCCGCCATTGCCATGAACGTAACACTCGTCCGTCATTCCCGCTTTCGCGGGAATCCAGGCCAACCAGGGCGGTCGCACCCTCTCTCTGAGAGAGGGTTGAGGCGAGGGCACCCACGAGGAATGCCCCTACGGTGCCGGGTTCCGGCCTGCGCCGATGACGACCGCCTGGGCGCGATGAATCGCGCCCCTACTGAACACTAACCACCGACCACTACTTGAGGAGGCTACGAACCATGCAGGAATCGAGTTTGCCGGGCGTACCGCTACTCACCCGCGGCAAGGTACGCGATATGTACGATCTGGGCGACCAACTGTTGATCGTCGTCAGTGATCGCATCTCTGCGTTCGACGTGGTGCTGCCGACGGCGATCCCCGGGAAGGGCAAGGTGCTCAACCAACTCTCCGCCTACTGGTTCGAGCAGACCCAGGACCTCCTACCCAACCACGTGCTGACCACGGATGTGGACGACTATCCGGCGGAACTGCAAGCACACGCCGCCCAACTCACCGGTCGCAGCATGTTGGTGCGGCGCGCCGAGCGGGTTGACATCGAGTGCGTCGCGCGGGGCTACATCACCGGCTCGGGCTGGGCCGAGTACCAAAAGTCGGGGACCGTCTGCGGTATTCGCCTGCCGGCGGGGTTGATCGAAGCCCAACAGCTCCCGGAGCCGATCTTCACGCCAACCACCAAGGCCGAAACCGGACATGACGAGCCGTTGACGTTCGAGGAGGTGGAGGCAATGGTCGGCCGGCCGCTGGCGGCCCAGCTGCGCGACGCGACGCTCGCGATCTACGCGGCCGCGGCGGAGCAAGCACGGGAGCGCGGCATCATCATCGCCGACACGAAGATGGAGTTTGGCATCATCAAGGACAACGGGAGCGCTGAGGGCCAGTTGATCTTGATTGACGAGCTGCTGACGCCGGACTCGTCGCGCTTCTGGGATACGGAGACCTACGAACCGGGCAGCAACCCACCCAGCTACGACAAACAGTACGTCCGCGACTACCTCAGCGCCACCGGCTGGGACAAAGCGCCACCGGCCCCACCGCTCCCGCCCGAGGTGGTCGCGCGGACCCAAGAGAAATATGCCGACGCGCTGCGCCACCTGACGGGCCGCGAGGTCGCGTAAAGACATATCCGGCCTCTGTCTGCTCGATAGGGGCATGAGGCCAAGCGGATAGGAGCACTGAGCAGCAATTTCAATGGCAACGCTCACGGTAGACCAGACCTTTCAGGTCACGCGACATGGCGTGACGTATGAGTTCGAGCCGGCTGAAGAAGGCGGCTACGTTGTGTGGGTGCCGGCCTACCCGAGTTGTGTTTCGCAAGGTGAGACGTTCGAGGAAGCGCTGGCGAGTATTGAAGACGCTTTGCTGGGGTCGCTGGCTGCCGCCCAGGACCTCGGGCTGGACATCCCCGAGGAGCTACGGCACCTCCTGCCGCGATCACCGCGAGACGGTGCCTAGATGCCGCGAGTGCGTAGTCTCCGCCCGCGGAGACCTTTGCATAACTCCCAGATGGAGTGCGCGAGGGACACTACTCCACTCCTCGCCAACCTGGGAGGACCGGTTTTTGGATTCCCGCTTTCGCGGGAATGACGGAGGGGGAGGCGGGAATGACGGGTTATGCAAAGGTCTCCCCGCGCGAGATGATCGTGCTCTTGGACTGAGGTGACAGCCATGCTGCAAGCGCATATCCGGGTGACACCGAAGCCCGGCATCAACGATCCACAGGGCCTCGCGGTACGCGGGGGGCTGCACCAATTGGGGTTTACCGGCGTCGAGAGTGTGCGGGTGGGTAAGTACCTGGTGCTCACACTCGATACCGACGATGAAGCTACGGCCCAGCGCCAAGTCACGGCGATGTGCGAGCAGCTGCTGGCGAATCCCCTGATCGAGGACTACACGCTGGAGTTGACGCGCCTCGCGCCCGCTCCGCAGGACGGCGGATGATGGGTCGTACCCCGGAGCTTACGGCAATTGAAGAGCGGTATCCCAACGAATGGGTCGCCGTTCACGTGACCAAGCGGGACAGCGATGGCTTTGCCCTCGATGGCAACGTGGTCGCGCATGATCCGAACCCGGATATTGTCCACGAGCAAGCCCGCTCCTATAGGAAAGGACGCGCCAACCTGCACTTCTATATCTTCTTTGCCGGTGACATCACCCCACCAGGCTCAATTGTGATCGTCTGAGACCGAGAAAGCGAGCACAGACAGCCAGTGATGGAACAGCGCCCCGGTGAGCGCAACCGCATTCCTCTGGTGAGGCATGGCACACTACTCAGAGTTGACGCCATGCTTACAGGACGAGGTGGGATGCAGGTTGAGACACCGCTGCTTGTTGATACCGGTGCCGCTCTTACCGTGCTCAGTCACCGCGCTGCCCGGACACTCGGCCTAGAGCTTGCTCGCCCCCTGCGCCGCACCTCCTTCGTTTTTGCCGAGGGAGGTACCCAAGCGTCTGTAGTGCGACTCCCTCGCATCCAACTTGGGGCGCTCGTCGTAGATGGTCTCAATGTAGGAATTCTTTCCCTGGCACCCGGCCTGGGAGTTGATGGCCTGCTGGGGATGGATGTGTACCAACGTCTGGGCATCAGGCGGTTGACGTTGGAGTTGGATACGGCGACCTTGGTGCCGCGGCGGTAGTCGAGAGAAAGGGCCGGTGATGAAGTTCGGCGTGGTGGTGTTTCCAGGATCGAACTGCGATGCCGACGTGTTCTACGTCGTGCGTGACGTGCTCGAACAGCCGGTCGAGTACATCTGGCACGAGCACACCGACCTGCGCGGCTTCGACTGCATCATCTTGCCCGGCGGCTTTTCCTACGGTGACTACCTGCGCGCGGGCGCCATCGCCCGCTTCGCACCGATCATGCCGGCAATCGGCGCGTTCGCCGCTGAGGGGGGCTTGGTACTCGGTATCTGCAACGGATTCCAAATCCTGCTGGAAGCCGGCCTGCTGCCGGGGGCCATGCTCCGCAACCAATCGTTGCAGTTCCGCTGTGAGTGGGTCCACATGCGCGTCGAGCAGACCGACACGCCATTCACCAGCGAGTATCGGTCCGAGCAGATCGTGCAGATGCCCATTGCCCACGGCGAAGGCAACTACTACGCCGACGCCGGAAAGCTCGCGGACCTCGAACGCCGCGGCCAGATTGTCTTCCGCTACTGCGATTCCCAGGGCCGGGTTACCGCGGCGGCGAACCCCAACGGAGCGTTGGCAAACATCGCGGGCATCTGCAACGAGCAGCGCAACGTCGTCGGCCTGATGCCCCACCCGGAGCGGTGCAGCGAGGCGCTGCTCGGTGGCAGCGACGGCCGGCCGTTGTGGCAGTCGGCCGTACAGGCGTTGGTCGCAGCCGCTTGATGCGCGTCTCCAGGCCGGTATCGTGACTTGGGACTGCGTCGGAGCGAAACGACCGCCGGCTACGCGGCAAAGGCCCGCGAAAGCCTGGCATCGGCGGAAGCCGACTTTGCGGCGAGCCGCTACAATTCCTGTGCGCGCGGTGCCTACTACGCGCTGTTCCAGGCAGCAATTGCTGCCCTGCTGCTCGCTGGCGAGCCGCTACGGGAGAACTGGTCACACAAGTACGTGCAGAGCCGCTTCAGCGGTATGCTCGTCGGCCGTCGTAAGCTCTACCCATCAGTGCTGCGAACAGCCCTGAGTACGGCAATCAGAATCCGGCATCAGGCGGACTATGACGCCGCTAGGATCGGTAGAAGTAACGCGCGTCAGATTATGAGCTATGCACGCAGGCTTGTTGACCTGGTTGAAGAGGTGATGACATGACCCCAGACCGTGTTTTCGCCGGACCGCCGCCACCTGAGCCTCATCCGGTCATGCCTACCCGCTTGGATGATCCCCGGTTGCAAGAGCATCTGAGCAATCTGCGGACGCTCTTCAGAACGGTCCACCCGGAGGCACAGTTCAAGTCGCTGGAGACTATCGAGCCAGTAGACGGAGTCTGCTTGCAGGTCTTTCTCTCCGACGGAGAAGTGGGTGTGCCGAAAGAGGTTGACGAGTATCTGTACCAGTTGCTCGACCGCGAAGGGCTATTCGTGTACCTCAATCTGCTACCGCTGCGCTGGGCATCGTCGGCGGCCGCGTGACAACCGACGATGACTGACACGACCAGCACACCGATCACCGACGCCCAGCTGCGCGAGGTGGCGCTCACCCGCGCCGAATACCGGCGCATCGTGCAAACCCTGGAGCACGTGCCCAATCCGCTGGAGCTAGGCATCACCGGGGCGATGTGGAGCGAGCACTGCGGCTATAAGCACTCCAAGCCCCTGCTGGGCCGGTTTCCCCGCGATGGCGAGCAGGTGTTGATCCGAGCCGGGGAGGAGAACGCCGGCGCGGTGGCCATCGGCGATGGTCTCGCCGTCGTAATGAAGATCGAGAGCCACAATCACCCCAGCGCCATTGAGCCGTTCCAAGGGGCGGCCACGGGCGTCGGCGGCATCGTGCGCGACATCTTCACCATGGGTGCGCGGCCCATCGCGGCGCTCGATTCCCTGCGCTTCGGGCCGCCAACAACCGCCCGCAACCGCCACCTGTTCGAGGGTGTCGTGGGCGGTATTGGCTGGTATGGCAACTGCCTCGGCCTGCCAACGGTCGGCGGTGAAGTCGTCTTCGGATCCAGCTACAGCGCCAATCCGCTCGTCAACGCGATGTGCGTCGGGGTGGCGCCGGTAGACGATCTGGTCCGCGCCCGCACCGGCGAAGCCGGCAACCTCGTGCTCATGGTCGGCGCCGATACCGGACGAGACGGTATCCATGGCGCCACCTTTGCCTCGGTGGAAGACCCCGAAGCATCGCATCGCGGCGTCGTGCAGGTTGGCAACCCCTTCCTGGAAAAGCTGCTGATCGAAGCCTGCCTGGAAGCGGCCCAGGACCCGGACGTGGTCGGCATCCAGGACCTTGGCGCTGCCGGGCTGACCAGCTCGTCGGTCGAGGCAGCCTCCCGGAGCAACGGCGGCATTGAGCTGGACATCGCGCAGGTACCCCGGCGCGAGACCGGCATGACTCCGTATGAGGTCATGCTCTCCGAGAGCCAGGAGCGCATGGTGGTGATTGTCCGACCCGGTGCGGAGCAGCGCATCCAGCGGCTCTTCGACCGCTGGGGACTGCACTCGGCGCTCATCGGACGAGTTACCGGCGACGGCCATCTGGTCGTGCGTGACGGCGACGCGGTCGTGGCCGACCTGCCTACCTTCTTCCTGACCAACCCGCCGCTGTACCGGCGCGAGGGCGTCCCCTCGCCGGAGCTGGCACACTTGCAAGCATTTGATCTCAGCGCGGTGCCCGTCCCGGACGACCTGAACGCCACCTTCCTCACCCTCCTCGCGGCACCCAACATCGCCAGCAAGCAATCCGTCTATCGGCAGTACGACCACATGGTGCAGGCGGCAACGGTCCAGGCGCCGGGCGGCGATGCGGCCGTGCTGCGCTTACGCGCTTCGCAGCGGGGTTTGGCCGTCTGTACCGATGGCAACGGCCGCTATTGCTCCCTCGATCCGCTCATGGGCGGCCGGGCCGCCGTGGCGGAAGCAGCACGCAACGTCTCCTGCACCGGCGCGCGGCCACTGGCGATCACGAACTGTCTCAACTTCGGCAATCCTGAGAAGCCGCACATCTACTACCAACTGCAGCAGGTGATCGAGGGCATGGCCCAAGCCTGCGAAGCACTGGGTACCCCGGTCATCAGCGGGAACGTGAGCCTGTACAACGAGACGGACGATGAGGCCGTCTACCCGACTCCCATCGTCGGGATGCTCGGACTGCTCGACGACGTGAGCCGGCATTGCCCGGCATCCTTCCAAGGTAGCGGCGACCGCGTTGCGTTGCTCGGTGCAACGCGCGACGAACTTGGGGCCAGCGAGTACCTGGCAACCATCCACGACACGGTAGCGGGGCGCCCGCCGGAGGTTGATTTGGACCGCGAGGCCGCTGTGCAGGCCGTCGTCCGCGCGGCAATAGCGCGGGGCCTCCTGCACTCGGCGCACGACTGCTCCGACGGCGGGTTAGCGGTCGCGCTGGCCGAGTGCTGTCTGTTGGGCGCCGGACCGAACACCGGCCTCGACGCCACCTATCCGGCAGGCGGAGAGGAGTTGCGGGCCGATGCCGTACTTTTCGGCGAATCGCAGGCGCGGATCGTCGTTTCGCTCCCGGCCGAGCAGTGGGACGAACTCGCGGACCTAGCCGCCGCGTCGAACGTGCCACTTACGCTGCTGGGGACGACCGGTGGCAGCCGATTCCGCCTGGCACCCCATCTCGACGTGCCGCTGGAGGCCGTCGCGGACGCCTATCGCAATGGTCTGGATCGCGCGCTGACGGAGTGAAGGCGGGAGGCGCAGCGGCTTCATACTCCCGACCGCAATCTATGCTGAAGGGTGGTCGGTGTGATAGCATGGCTCACGTGTCGGAGGGTCATGGCGTGGCATCATTGCAAGCCGGCGGGTGATGATTGCAGTTGCCATATCAGGGTCCCTGGGGCCCTCGCCGGAAGTAGGAGGGAAACATGGAACTGTCCGAAGTGAAACACGCGGATTTTCGGGAGAACGGCTTTATGGTGGTGCGGAACCTCCTCGCAGCCGACGAGGTGGCGACGCTGCGCCAGCGCGCGGACGAGATCATCGGCGCGATTGACGATTACCAAGAGCGCGACACTGCCGAGCGCCAGCGGTTGGCGGACCTGCACCGACAGGAGGGTCATGTTGCTGATGCGCGGTCATCGGACTACGTGGAGATGCCGGAGGAGCAGATCGTCGGGCGCTACGCTCGGCGCGGCGACCGGGTGTATCCGGCGCGGCAGCACCCGGTTGACGAGGCCGCCGCGGCTGCGGCGAAAGCAGCCGACAACCCTTGGAACCATTTCGGAGGTACGATTAACCATCTGGCCGACAACGATGCGTTATTTCGCAAGTTCGCCGCACACCCCAACGTGGTGAAGGTGCTTCAGGAACTGCTCGCGCCCAACCTCAAGCTGTGGTTCGACCACCTGTACAACAAACCGCCGTACAACGATGGCGGCTCCTATGGGGGCGCCAACCGCTTCCATCAGGACGGCTTCTTCCAGTACGACCGGCGCAGCGTAACCTGCTGGATCGCGCTCGATGAAGTGACCGTGGAGAACGGCTGCTTCCACTACGTCCCGATTACCGCCGACTACGGCCAGGTGCGATTCGACGAGGGCGTGGCTGCGGAGCTGACGGCGGCGGAGCTTGAACAGACGGTGCTGGTGACGCTCAAGCCGGGCGACGCCGCCTTCCACGACCGCTGGACGATGCACGCGACGGGGCCGAACGAGACCGGCCGGCATCGCCGCGGCTGGGCCATGCACTACTGCGATGCCGAGTCGCGGTACGGGGACTTTGCCAACGATCCGGGCTGGGAGAACTACCACTACCAAAGCCCCGATGGGGTACACATCCGCAACGGAGCCGTCCACGGCAACCGCCACTATCTGCTTGTCGCCGGGCAGGAGTTTTCCGGCCGGGTCTAGCGACAATCTGCGGATCGCGTAGCATCCCGCCTCTCCAGATCGCGGGAGGGGCTTGGCAGATGGCTACGCTATTCGCACGAGCAATGCGCCTTCCCCATATGAATGGTAGGAAAAGGGGACTCAGGTGCGTTTGACAGCAGCTACGCCATCGGCTAAGTTGTCCACTAGCCAACTGTCCGACCGTAGGGTATGGGGATAGAAAGGAGAGGCGTGCTCAAGCGGCCGCTCTCGACTGGGAGCAGCAGCCATCCCCGGTCAGTAACTGAGACCGACTGAGGCGAATGTACTCCGGTTAAGGAGGATAGGGGACATGGCAGAGATAACTCGGCGTAAGTACCTCGGTGGCAGCGCAGTCGTGCTGGGCGGCTTGCTGGCAGCCGCCTGCGGCGAGACGGAAGAGACTGGCGGTGGCGAGACGCAACCGGCAGCCCAGCAGCAGCCAGCGGCTCAGACGCAGGCGCAGGCGCAGCCGGCCATGACCAAGGGGCCGAAGACCATCGGTTTCCACACCGACTGGGTCTCGCCCAAGCGTGCTGCCTCGATTGACCGTGCCCTGAAGATTTGGGAGCAGATGCATCCCGAGTGGAAGATCCAGGGGCTTTTTGTACCCGGTCAGGACGACAACCTCTCGCAGGTCGTCATCTCCATGGCTGCCGGCACGGAAGGCGACATCACGCTGTGGGAGATGTACGCCGTCGAGCTGTGGGCTTCCCGCGGGGCGTTCCTGAACGTCAGCCCCGCCGTCAAGAAACTCGGCTACAACATCGAGGACCACTACTACGCACCCTGGACGGCCCTCTATCAGGGTAACCAGATTGGTATGCCCTTCCAGTGGAACGTCCAGTACTGGCAGTTCAACAAGACCATCTTTGACCGCTTCCAGGCACCCTACCCACCGGAAGACTGGACATGGGAGGATATGCCGGAGATCGCCAAGACGGTGACGGACAAGGAAGAGAATATCTGGGGCGTCCATTTCGGCGATGTCCCCTTCTGGCACACCTATCTCCTGTGGGATGCCCCAATCCTCAACGAGGACTTCTCGAAATCCGGGTTCGATACCCCCAACGGCCTAGCGATGATGGAGTGGTACCACGATCTCATCTTCAAGCATGGCGTTGCGCCGAAGTACGACGAGTGGCGCGAGAAGTTGAGCAAGGAAGGCGGCGTCGTCGCCTTCGGTCCCGGCAGTGGCGTGCCCTGGGGCCGCTACAAGAACACCTTGGATAACGATGGCTTCGAGCTTGACATCGCCACATTGCCGACGCTCGAGCGGACCGGCAAGAAGATCGCCGGTGTGTTCGACCAGCCGCACATGGTCCTCAGGGCAGCAGAGCGGCACGATGTGGTGGATGAGGTGACCCACTTCCTGTTCTTCATGGCGGGGGACGAGATGGGGCAAATCCTATCCGAAGAGCTGCCGGGCGGTATCCCGTCCAAGAAGTCCATCGTACACAGCAAAGAGCACTTCCTCCGGCAGCCACCGGAGCACGTGGACCGGGTGCTGGAGAGCTTCCAGCACATGGTGTGGAGCTATCCGCCGTTCCCGCACACGCTGCCGTGGATCAACGCGCACCGTTTCCTGGCGCGGGAAATGTGGTCCGGCAAGCTGTCAGTGCGAGAGTTCGCACAGCAGGCGGATATCGCAGTGGACCAGGCCCTGCTGGGGTCGCCCGACGCAGCCTACCGGCGCTCATAGTGCAGCCAAGCCGTGCCACGGCACGGTATCGCGGCCAAGACAACACTGTGGCCCCGCTCCTCTCGGAGCGGGGCCATTTGCATTGGAGGCATGGGCCTGCCTCACCCCCCGGCCCCCTCTCCATCGCCGAGCGATAGAGAGGGGGAGTCGGCCGTCCGTCATGCCCACCGTCTCGCCGGTCACTGCGGCTTGCGCCGCAATCCAGGCCGCCCGGGCGGCCACTAATAGCCCCAGATTCCGGCTTCCGCCGGAATGACGAGCGCTTGGGCGCAATTAGACGCGGCCCTCGACCTCCTCGCGCAGCGCCACGAGGAAGCTGGCGGCGCCGGGAGGAGCGCCTGCGGCGGGCGGATGGGTGCGTAGCCATTGCTCGGACAGTAACTCCAGTTGTTCCGACAGGGCCGGGTTGCTGCGGTTCTCCATGAAGTAGCGCACGACGGCGCTGCCACCGCGCTCCAAGGCAGACTCGAGGTCATCAAGCTCACGGTGCAACTCGGCGAGAATCTGCGAGAGGCGCGCGATGCGCTCTTCTGCCACGCGCCGGCCCGTCGGCGTGGTCATCTTGGGGATGAAGTCCCGCCGCTTCCCGTCAATCCAGGTCGCGACGCGATCCGTCAGGTACTCGTGCAGGTGCTCGGCCAGGTTGGCCCGCAGCCACTCGGGAAAGGACTCGCCGCGACCGGCGAACGTCACGTCTTGGCGGCGCATGCCGATCTGAATGTTGCGGTAGAACGCAGGCAAGCCAATGTTGGCATCAATGGTGTCCGCATCGTACAGCGACCGTCCCTCTACGGTGGCACTATCGTCCGCCATCAAGTGTGCCTCGATAGCTGCGCCTACCGCGTCCCGAAAATCCGCCGGATACCCCCGCTCCGAGAGCAGCCAATCGGCCATGTGGGCGCCGGAAACGTTGTGGAGCTGCCCGGCCAGGTCCAGCCGGTCGTAGGCCTCCGTCACGACGTTTTCGCGGGCCGGCACCAAGGTTTCGTTCTGCCAGAAGCCGTTCTCGTCCAGCACGCGGTTGCCCTGCGCGTCAGTGATGATCTCGCCGTCGTAGGCCTTGGTGATGTCGTGTAGCAAGCCGGCAAAGTTCAGCACACGGTCGTCGGCGCCCTCCTCCGCGCCGATAGTACGCCCCAGCGCTCGCACACGCTGGACGTGGTCGTAGGTGTAGTTACGCCAGGAGAAACCCACCCACTCCTCATCCCACAGCGTGTAGGTCTCCCGCACCAGCCCTTCCAGCTCGGACAACACCGCGCGGTCCCCGCCACTCACCTGCGTAGCCATCGTCACTTCCTCTCAACATCCCAGCCGGTCGCTCCGCGTAGCGGCATCGAAGGCGCGCCGCGCTCCTGTTATACACGCTCACCCTACCCCGCTGCCGTGACACGGTAGATCGTACCCTGACGGTCCACGACGTACACCTCGCCGTCGGCATCCTCGCCGAAGGAGGTGATTTGGGCGTTGGAGTCGAACAGCAGTGTCCGCGCCCAGGAGCCGTCGGACTGCGGCGTCAGTGTCCAGACGAATCCGGTGCAGAAGTCGCCAAAGAGGTAGTTACCGACGAGCGCGGGTAGCTGCCGGCCGCGGTAGACGTAGCCACCGGTCACCGAGCAGCCCTCATCGCGGCCATACTCGCTGATCGGCGGTGTCAGTCCGGCGCGCGGCGGGCCCTGGAACAGCGCCGAACCCTCGTACACCTTCCAGCCATAGTTCTCACCACCCTTGCTGCTGGCCGGCTGAAAACTGATCTCCTCCAAGGCATTCTGACCCACGTCGGCGATGTACAGATCGCCGGTGAGGCGGTCGAACGAGAAGCGCCAGGGGTTACGCAGCCCATAGGCCCAAATCTCCGGGCGGCGGTCGGATTGGCCGACAAAGGGGTTGTCGAGTGGAACGACGTAGGTGGGGCTGCGGCGCACGTCAACGCGCAGGATGGTCCCGAGCAGGGTGCGCGGGTCCTGGCCATGGCCCTGGGGATCGCCGCCGGACCCGCCGTCACCGAGGCCGATATAGAGGTAGCCGTCGGGACCGAACAGCACCAAGCCGCCATTGTGGTTGGAGTAAGGTTGCTCCACCCGGAGGATGATCTCTTCGCTATTGGGATCGGCCACCGCCGGGTTATTCGCCGCCAGCCGGTAGCGGGCGACGACCGCAGCGCCGCGAGAGTCGGTGTAATAGACGTAGAACGTGCTGTTGGCGGCAAAGTCGGGATCAAAGGCCACGCTCAACAGTCCCTGCTCGTTGGCGCGGGCGTTCACCCGATCGCGGATGTCCAGGAACGGCGGCTCCTGACGCCGACCGTCATGCATGGTGACGATGGTCCCGTCCTGCTCCACGACAAAGAGCCGATCAGCGGTATCGCCCGGCGCGGCGGTGAGGTAGAGCGGTCGCCTGAAGCCCGATGCGACCGCAGTAAGCCCATACTGGCCGGGCGCCGGGCGCACCGGCCGGGCGAGCGTCGGAGATGGCGCAGGCGTGGCCGTGGGTGGTGGCACGGTCGCAGTCGGCGCCGGCTGTGTTGGCAGAGGCGGCGGAGCCGGACTGGGCGCTGGCGGAACGGTGGCGGTCGCCGGCTGTGCCGTGGGGGAAGGCGGCGGCGCGGCGGCAGTCGGAGGCGCGGCAGTCATGGTGGGCGGTCCGACGGTCGGTGGCACCGGCGTTGCACGCGGCTCCGTCGGCGAGGGCGGCAGCGTTGGTCCCGCCGGCTTGACGACGTGATCGGGTGTAGCGAACGCCTCGTTCTGCGGCCCGAATGGTCCGATTGTGCAGGAACCGCAGACCGCCACCACCAGCACCGGCAGCAACGCGCTCCGCACACACGACCGGCACCACGTCATCACGCTCATCGCGAGGCATCCTAGCAGAGGGAGATGCCCTCAGCCTACGCACCATACGCCGGCTCCGTCTTGCCCCCACTGCGCGCACTCGGTAGGGTAGCCGGGTGATGGACGCAACAACCACGCATACGCAGCCCACCGAACGGCCGTTTGTGCTGCCGGCCGCGGCGCGGCTGTCGGCGGCGCAAGCGGAGCGCCTCGTCGCCGACTGGGAACGCGGCGCCGCCTTGGTGGAGAGCGACTTGCCGGCGTATCTGCAGAGCGCCTATCAACTCGACATAACGGGGCAGTACGCCGGACGACCGACGCGCAGCCCGGTCGGGAAAGCCTCCGGGCAGCTTTCCCTCAACCGGCGCCAAGTCGAGACCGACGCAGCCGCTGGCTTGGGCTTTGTCGTGCTGAAAACGGTGATCGCGCAAGATGAAGGTGGTGAGCAGGCAATGGCCGCCTGGGCTACGCCGGAAACGCACATGGCCATCGAGCCGCTGGCCGGCCGGCGCGTCGCTCGGCTCGGCTGGAACGTCACCTGGAAAGGGCGCGGCTGGTCGGAGCCTTTCGCGGCGTACCTGGAGCTGGTGCAGGCGGCCATACGCATTGGAAACGACGCCGGAATGGTCGTTGCGCCCTCGTGCAAGTACCACCTGCCCGGTCCGGACGAGGCCGGGTACCGGACAGGGGAGTATCGTTACACGACCCGCGAGCTGGCCGCGGCTTGGCGCGCCGCCGGTGCAGGCGGGCCGCTGATCTTGGAAAAGGACTTCAGTCCTACGCTGGCCGGCTCCGACCTGGCGAGTCAGCGAGCACAGACGCTCGACTGGCTGCGCTTCGTGCCCCAACTTGTCAAGGAAGCACTGCCGGACCCGGCGGGCGTGATCGTGGGCATGAAGGTGATGAATACCCTTTTCGATGATGATTTCCAGGTGGATATGCTGCGCCAGCTGGCCATAGCACCGCCCCCGCAGCGCGCCGACTACGTCACGTATGCCAACCGTCTCTTCGACCCCCGGCGCCGCGTTGGCGATACCGTCGGCGCGGCCTACGGTGGTCCGGACCTGAGCCACCGCAATCTCACCGTCCTCGACGCTGCCCGCCGGCAGGCACGTGCCGAGGGCTGGCTCGACGCCATGCCGGAGCTGTCCGGTACCGGTGATGTGTCCTCCGGGCGTATCGCCGTAGAGTACGGGCTACGCGGGGCGACGAGCGTGCAGTGCCATACGCTCTTTCAACTGCCCACCGCCTATTACGGGCCACCGGCCGCCGGACGGCCGGGCGGCAAGTCCGCCAAGGCGCTGCATCTGCTCTACTTCCACCCCGTCGAGGGGATGGTGCCGTGGCTGCTGCACTTGCGCCACCACGCCGGCTTGCGCGATACCGACGGCCTCACCCGCTGGCGCGACCTCGCTACCGTCGGCGCCAGCGCGGAATAGTCAACGACGAGGCAGTGACCAGCACCGTCATTGCGGCGAAAGCCGCAATCCAGGCCCTATTCGCTAGAATGCCTTGAGCACCGCAGCGCGCCGGAGTACGGCCGGAGGCTACGCTGGTTGCCCCATGGTGCTCCGTGCCGTATGGCGTTGGGACGCAACGAAAGGAGCTTGGAAATGGCGACGGTCGCTCCCCCTTCCACTGGTCCCCAGGTAAGACAACAGGCGCCGGATTGGACACTCCCGCGGACAGACGGCGGCACGCTGTCGCTGCGGAGTCTCGCCGGCAAGCCGGTCTTGCTGTTCTTCTGGGCCTCCTGGTGAGCGTGCCGCGCCCAGCTGCCCGGGTGGCAGCGGTTTTACGCGCAGCAGCGCGCCGCGCTCGGTGACGGCTTCGAGCTGGTCAGCGTGGCGATGGACGCGGGCGGAGTGGCGGCCGCGCGGCCGTGGGTGGAGCGGGCCGGTGCCACGTTTCCGACGGTCGTGGATGCCGAGAACCGGCTGGCCTTGGCCTACGACTTCCGCGCCGTCCCCAATGGCATTGTGCTCGACGCCGATCAGGTTGTCCGCTTTCGCAAGCTCGGCGGCTTCAGTTGCGAGCACGACGACGACCGTACTACCGTCACACGTCTGCTCCGTGGCGAGGCGCTTCCAGCCAGCGCGGAGTCCGCGGTTGAGCCGCCCGATGAGGCAGCGGGGCTGCGACGCGAGCTGATCGAGACCGCTTGGCGGCTCGGCTTGGAGCTGCGGGACCGCGGCGCTATAGAGGAGGCCGCGGCCGCCTGGCGCCGGGCACTGCGCTACGACCCGGACAACTTTGTGATCCGCAAGCAAATCTGGGCGCTGCTCTACCCGGAGCGGTTTACGGAGCCGATTGACTATGCGTGGCAGCAAGAGCAACTGGCCCGCGAGCGCGCCGCCGAGGCCGCCGCGTGCGGGCCAGCGGGCTGTGTGCTACCACCCACTTCCGCGTAGTCGTCCCGGTATACTTATCTAGCGCTGCCTCCCACCCCGGTACCGAATACGCAATTGGCACAGACGTATGAATCGTTCCGATCTGCAACGACTAGCAGAGTTGCGGATTGCAGAGGTGAAGGTGTTACTCGAAAACAACTGCTGGGCAGGAGCATACTATCTAGCAGGCTATGCGGTTGAGTGCGCCCTCAAGGCGTGCATCGCGAAGGCTACCCGGCAGTACGATTTCCCGGATCGGAGGACGGCCAACGCAAGCCACACGCATAACCTATCTAGTCTCGCCAGGACAGCGGGATTGGAAGAGATTTTTCGGGAACGTGCCGTATTGGAGGAGCCGTTCGATGAGAACTGGTCTGCTGTTAAGAGGCTGGTCCGAGGAAGCTCGCTACCGACCGGAAATCGCAGAGCAACGGGCGGTGGCATTGTACGGTGCTATCGTAGACCCAGAGCACGGAGTGTTGCCATGTATCAAGAAGTGGTGGTGAAGGTAGTAGCGAAAGAGGCACTGACACCGCAGATGATCGCTGCCGGCGCCGAACTCACGAGACGGCTTGATGAAGTTGGATTCGATTTAGTCGCCTCCTTCTGGCTCTACACATCGGAGTCAAACGAATGGCTGCTTGTTCTGGCCTCCCCTTACGTGACCACGGCAGGACCGGTGGAAGCATATCGCCGTATTCGACGTGTACTGTACAACGGGGCCCCTGAACCGGATTTACCGATGATGTTGTGGGATACCACCGTCCGCGAGGACGACGATCCGCTGATCGTTGCATTGCGAGCTGGCGTCAAGACCCGGAAGAAGATAGACGGGAAGCGATACACGGAGACCGTCATCAACGGCCAGTTTATCGAGGATGCTTACGTCTATCGAGTGTCGTAACGCTCCGGCACGTATCTTGAATATGCGCGTGGCATGGGCAACCGGCACAAACTCCGGCATAGGGAAAGAAGCTGATGAGCGCGGAACCGCAGTTATTCAGGATCAATCCTGAGAGCCAGGAATCTGAGCGAATCGAGGAAGTCAACTTCGCCCAATTGGGGTTGCAAGAGCGGCGTGACATCCAGGAGTGGATAGCCGCCAATCCGGGCATTCTGGGTGAGGATTTGCTGATAATCGGGAAGGAGTTCAGCGGGTTCGACAGGACGGATGAGCGGCTTGATCTGTTAGCGGTAGATGTAGATGGGAAGCTGGTCGTCATCGAGTTGAAGCGCGACGACACGGGCGCGGATGCCCACTGGCAGGCGATCAAGTACGCGAGCTATCTTCACCGCGCCAGCGCGGAAGATATCATCCGTATGTTTGCCGATTATGAAGGGGTGTCCGAAGAAGAAGCGCTGAACAAGCTGTTACAACACCTTGGCGCTGACGACCTCGGTATTCTGAATAAAGACCAGCGCATCATCCTGGCAAGTCACCGGTTCGCTCCGGAAGTAACCTCGGCCGCTCTCTGGCTGAACGAAAAGGCTCCAGGCGAAGACCTGATAACCTGCATCCAGCTTACACCGTACAGGGACACGACAACCGATTCACTGTTCATACAAGCGAATACGATCATCCCCGTGCCCGGAGTAGACGACTACGTCATCGGGATCGGCGAATCGCCAAGCGAAAACAGACCCATCGTTCGCGGGGTCGGTTCACTGGCTCAGACCTTCGCAAGGAATAGGAACGACGACGTTACGAGATTTCTCAGAGCCGTTTCGGAACGAGTCGTGAGCAGCTTGCCAGGTGATATCAAACCGGACAAGCAAAGCAGGTGGGCAGGCGATCACGGCTTCCGCTACTTCTACCGATACTATCGCTGGTGGTATTCGCGGTGGCCATGGGGGAATGGGGTTATAGCCTACCTGATTAACCTGTCCCGCGAAAAGGATTCCCCGGATACATATCAGGCTGACGTGGGGCTTGGATGGTGGTCAAGTGCGGATGCAGACGTGGTGAGTAGGGTTGCGGAGCTACATATCTACGATGAGCAGAGAGTTGGACGTGGCTGGATTGGTGTATCGCGTCGCGGCAGTGCGCTCGACGACTCCTTTGCCGCCACGTTGGCTGAAACTCTCCGTCATTTCATCGAAGTCATCACGCCCAGCATTGATGATTTCGAGAACGAGGGCGACGCAGAAGACGCCTGAATTGGTCAAGCTCACCGCGAAAGCCGTAGGCTAGAAGCTATGAGCGCAGCTTTCCGGCGGCAAGAACGCGGCCTCATGGCCTATCCCCAGAGCGGGTGGCGCAAGCTCATGTTCCGCTGGCCGATTGTCCTCTGGCGCTTGGGCCTCGCGCCGCTGATCGGCCGTCACTTCCTGCTCCTGACCACCACCGGCCGCAAAAGCGGCCAGCCGCGCCGCGCCATGTTGGAGTACCACACGCTTGGCGGGAGGCGATACATCACCAGCGCTTGGGGCGCCAGAGCCGATTGGTACCGCAATATCACGGCCAGTCCCCATGTTACGATGCAATCCGCCCGCGGCACCGAGGCGGTGCTGGCACAGCGGGTCGTCGCCGACGAAGAACTGATCGAACTGTACGAGCTTTTTCGACGGCGCGCGCCGGCCTACCTGAACTGGTATCTGCAATCACTCGCTATCCAGCCGGACCGGGCCGACTTCCTCGCCAAGAAGGACCGCATCTACTGGCTGCGCCTCGATCCCACCAACGAGCCGACGCCGCCGGCTCTCCCGGCGGATCTGCTGGCCGTATGGCTCATCCCACTCGCTGCCGGCCTCGGACTCTGGCTCCTCTGTCGCGGGCGCAACGTATCATAGGGTGGCCGGGGCGCCGCCGGGGGCGGCTGGCCGGTACACGCAGCGTGGCAAAGGAGCGTCAGCATGGTTGTACGGGGCTTTCACCACACGAGCTTTACCGTCAGCGATATGGAGCGGTCGTTGGCCTTCTACCGCGACCTGCTCGGGATGCAGGTGGTGGTGGATCGCCGCACAACGGACACGTATCTGAGCACGATTACCGGCTTTCCGAACGTGCGGCTGCATATCGTCTACTTGCAACTCGACGTGCCGGACGGCCACATCCTGGAGCTGATCGAGTATCAGAGCCACCCGGGCCAAGCCACCCCCCTGCGGACGAACAACCCCGGCGTTGGGCACCTCTGCTTTGTGGTCGAGGACCTACCGGTGCTCTATGAGCAGTTGCGAGCCGCTGGTACGACGTTCGTCTCGCCGCCGGTAGAGATCACGGCCGGCGTCAACAAGGGAGGCTACGCGGTCTACATGCGCGATCCTGACGGCAGCCCGTTGGAGCTGCTCCAGCCGCCCGCGCAGCGAGCAGCGTAGCCGCGAGGGATGGTCACACGCAGCACGCCGGCAGCCACTCCTGCAAGCTACGACGACCTCGAGGGGAGCCGCGCGCAGTGGCGCAACCTGGGCCTGCTCGCACTGGCCGAAGTGCTGGGCATGTCGCTGTGGTTCAGCGCCTCGGCCGTGTCGCCGGCCTTGCAGGACGCCTGGGGGCTGTCGGTGGCGAGCGCCGCCTGGCTCACCATGGCCGTGCAGATCGGCTTCGTCGTCGGTACTGGCCTCAGTGGCGTCCTCAATCTGCCGGACATTGTCAGCAGCCGGCGCCTCTTCGTCATCAGCGCGTTGCTGGGCGCAGCGGCCAACGCGGGATTCGCCTTTCTCGCTACCGGGCTAGGGTCCGGGATAGTGCTGCGCTTCCTGACCGGCTTCTGCCTCGCCGGCGTCTATCCACCCGGCATGAAGCTGGCGGCCACGTGGACACGGCGGCACCGTGGTCTCGCCATCGGCCTCGTCGTGGGCGCGCTGACCGTCGGCTCGGCGGCTCCGCACCTCGTGCGCTCGCTGGCGACGACAGGCGAGGTCTGCACGCTCTTGGGTGCAATCGGACTGTGCAGCCCTGGTGTTCAGACATTCTCCTGGGCCAACGTGATCCTGGTTTCGTCGGCGTTGGCTATCGTGGGCGGGCTGATCGTCGCGCTCCTGTTTCGGGAAGGGCCGTTTGCCAGCGCCGGTGCCCAGTTCAATCCGCGCTTTGCGCTCTCCATCTTCACCCAGCGAGGACTGCGGTTAGCCAACTTCGGCTACCTCGGCCACCAGTGGGAGCTGTACGCGATGTGGACGTGGGTGCCGATCTTCTTGGTGGAAAGAGTGACTACCGGCGGCGGCTCGACCGGCTTCGCGGCTTTGCTGGCCTTTGCGGTGGTCGGCAGCGGCGGAATCGGGTGCCTGGTGGCCGGCGCCGGTGCCGACCGTGTGGGCCGCACGGTGACGACGAGCGCCGCGATGATCGTGAGCGGCAGCATGGCCGTATTAGCGGCGGTTTTTTACGCCGCGCCACTTCCATTGCTTATCGCCATCCTGTTGATCTGGGGCGTCTCTGTTGTGGCCGACTCGGCCCAATTCTCCGCCTCGGTCACCGAGTTGAGTCCCCCGGAGTACACCGGCACGGCGTTGACCATCCAGACTTCGGTCGGCTTTCTGCTGACGATGGTCTCGATCCAGCTAGTACCGCTCGTTGTCGCGGCTGCCGGCTGGCCCGCTGCTTTCGTCATGCTTGCCATCGGTCCGGCCCTTGGCACCGTGGCGATGCTCACGCTGCGCCGCCTTCCCGAAGCCACGCAGCTTGCCGGGGGCCGGCGGTAAGGCCGGCCCCCTCGGCAATAGGACTGTAAAACTCCAGATGATCTCCAGTTGACCTCCCCACAACCACCAGCCGAGGCAGGTCAGTCCTTCAGGTGGGTCGGGTACTCTGGTGCAGGCTACAGGTGACGACGGACGGTCCGCGGGCGGCACGACGTACCGCCGAGGCAATGACGCCGGACCGACGCAGGTAGTGCAAAGGAGTAACAGGCCTCATGTCTCCCACCCTAGCGACTGCACCCTCCACAGCGACCGAACGCCCCGCGCTGCAACCGGAAGAACTCCTCGACTCCGTGGCGCTCTATCTCCACGACACCGGCGACTCGCGCGGTCTGCCCAAGTCGGAAGAGCAGCGCCTCGGCAAGGCCATGTCGGATGGCCGGGAGGCCGAGGAGCGCTTGGCTGCCAGCAAGCATGGTCCCGCCGAGCGCGAGGCACTCACGGCGCTCGTGGAGGCCGGCAAGCAGGCACGACAGCAGATGATCGCCTCCAACCTCCGGCTGGTGCTGCACGTCGCGGCCAAGTTCCGCACCGCCGGTCTGCCGATGGGCGATCTGGTCCAGGAGGGCAATATCGGACTCATGCAGGCCGTGGATCGGTTCGACTACCGGCGCGGTGTGCGGTTCAGTACGTATGGCGTGTGGTGGATTCGCCAGGCTATCCAGCGCGGCCTCTCCAATACCAGTCGGACCATCCGGATGCCGGTCCATGCCGTCCAACTGGCCTGGAAGGTGGAGGAAACGCACGCGACGTTGGAGCAGCAGCTTGGCCGTACCCCCACAGTGGAAGAGATCGCTGCGGCATTGGACCGCACGCCAGAAGACGTCCGGCGGCTGCGGCGGACGAGTCAGCCGCCCATCTCGTTGAATCTCCACGTCCACGACGACGCGAGCGAGGAGCTTGGCGATACGGTGGTGGACGGCGGGAGCGAGGACCCGAGCGCCGCCGCTACCCATACGGCACTCAAGGCCGACGTGGATCACCTCTTCGAGCTACTCACTCCCCGCGAGCAGGAAGTGATGCGCGCCCGCTTTGGGTTCGGCGACGGCGTGCCCCGGTCGCTGGGCGAGGTCGGGCGGGCGCTCGGCATCTCGCGCGAGGCCGCGCGGCAGGCCGAGGACCGCGCCCTCAAGCGGCTGCGCCGGCGCGTTGACGGCTCTACGTTGCGCGAATACTTGCTGAATTAGCGGTTAGCGAATAGCTCTCAGCCGTCAGCTATCAGAGTGAGACAGGCCGGGACATTCACCGTGCCGCCACCTTCCTGCCGCACCGTGTTATAGTGCTGTTGCGGGAGGTTAGTTGCACTCCAATGGCCCAGAAACTGCGCGTCGTTCCCTTTGGCGAGTTCGTTGTCAACCTCACGAGTATCCTCGATGAGTTGACACGAGAGCAGACGGCCATTGTCGTCGAGTGCGATGGCCGGCGCTACCGCATGGAGCCGCAATATCACCCCGAGCAGCAGGGGCGGCCTTTCATGATGGAAGACCCCTTCTGGAAGATCGTGGGCATCGGCGCATCCACAGGTGCTACTGATGTCTCCACCAACAAGCACAAGTATCTCGCAGACGCCATCATGCAGAAACGAGTCTAATGGTATTGCCGTCCGGCGGTGACCGCCGTGTCTTCGTTGACACCTCAGCCTATTACGCACTAGCCGACGCGCGGGACAATGAGCATGGTCGTGCCATCGTCATTGCCTCACGTCTCGCCCGTGATCGCTAGCTACTCACCACCACAAACTTTGTCGTTGCCGAGACGCACACCCTGATTCTGGCCCGGCTCGGCCGTAGGATCGCTGCCGAGGTCCTAGACATGATTGATAGCGGGCCAGCCGCCATTATCCGCGTGCGAGAAACGGACGAGCAGCGAGCACGAGAAATCATCGCCCAGTATGACGACAAGGGCTTCTCGCTGATTGATGCTCTGAGCTTCGCGGTAATGGAACGACTTCAGATCAGGCAAGCCTTCACCTTTGACCGGCATTTTGCCCAATTTGGCTTCGCGCCACTCAACGTCAACGACTCCGAGTGAGGTCAACGATTGGCGGGAAGCTGGCTATTCCCTCCGGAGAGCACTACGGTAGGAGCTAGCCCCTCCTCAGCACCCCCGGTCGTGGTCAGCGCTGCTGGGCGCGCTGCCGGGCGCGCCGCTGGGGATCGCGGATGTCGTAGCGTCCCGGGACCCGCACGGGCAGCTTCCCTTCCGCCACCATGAACTCTAACGGATTACCCAACTCCGTGAGAGGCAGTCGCACAACCTGGTGCTCGCGCGCCGATTGGTAAAGCGCCATCATGATTTCGACGGTGGCGCGCGCCCGGCGGCCGGCGCCACGGTGCTCGGGACCACCTTCGATCCAGGTCAACAGCTCCTGCACTTGGGCGACGTGCGTTTGGTCGCCGATGGCCGGGAACCCTTCGGCATCATCGCCCAGCGATACGTCGTGCCAGCCGCCGGTCGTGGCATTGAAGAGCCGCACCCGCGACTCGGACACGTCGAGCATTCCAGCGGTGCCGCGAAGCTGAAAGGCGCCAGCGGTCGCACCGTCCCGGCGCAGATCGGACTCGATAAAGGCTTGGACACCACCGACAAAGTTGACCAGTACCATGCAGGAGTCCTCGATCAGCGTATCGCGCTCGTAGCGGTCGGTGTTGCGCTCTACCGCGCCCATCACCCACTCCGCGTCGGGATCGTCGAGCACAAAGCGAATCCCATCAATCGTGTGGGTGCCCCAGTTGAGCAATCCCTCGGCGATGCGGGCATTGACCCAGATCGGCTCGCCAATCGCACCAGCTTGGACGAGGGCGCGGCCCTGTTCCCAGCCGCGCGTGAAGCGCCGCTGGTGGCCGATCACCAGCTTTGTGCCGTGCTCCGCGCACGCGGACAGCATTTCGTCGGCCGCGCCGAGGCTAATTGCCATCGGCTTCTCGCAGATGATCCCTTTAACGCCAGCGCGTGCCGCCGCAACCGTCGGGGCCGGGTGGAGCGGGTGCCAGGTGCAGACGCTCACGAGGTCCGGCTGCACGGCGGCCAGCATCGTCTCGGTCGTGGCGAAGACTTGCGGTACGCCGACGGTCTGCCGGAATTGATCCCGCGCCGCCGCCAGCGGGTCCACCGCCGCCACTAGCTCGACTTGCTCGACCTGTTTGTAGGCCCTGGCGTGACAGGCGCCCATACCACCGCAGCCGATGATCGCCGCGCGATAGGTCGTGGACATCATTCCTCCTGACCGCTCGGTCTGTGCCACCTGCGCCTCTGCCGGATTGTGCAGACCAAGTGTGTCACCTCGCGTTCCCGCCGCCCAGCTTCAGGAGCCTCAGCGCTCGTCGCCAGCGGCTCGTCGGCGGAGGCGCGGCCGCCTCGCCGTCGCCGTGTACCTCTGCCTCGTCGGATGGCTCATTCAGGCCGGCCGGCTCGAAGATTAGCTCCGTCACCAGCGCATCGGCGACTGCCGCAACGGGTACCGCCAACAGGACACCCAGAATACCGAGCAGCGCGCCCCCCATCAGCACCGACGCCAACACGAGAAAGGGGTGCAGGCCTACAACGCGCTCCATCACCTTGGGCACCAGAAAGTTGCTTTCGAGCTGCTGGATGATGAAAAAAGCCAGTGCCACCAACAGCGCCTTGGTTGGAGAATCAACCAGCGCCACCAAGACCGCCGGCACTGCGCCCAGCCATGGACCAAGCAGCGGAATAAACTCGGTGAGGCCGGCCCAGAGCGCGAGCGGAAGCGGAAAGTCCACGTCGAACACAAGGAGCACCAGGAACGCGGTCCCCCCGATAGTCAACATCATGAGGAACTGGCCCCGCGCCCAGCCACCAATACGCTCGCGCATCGCTCGGCTGACCCGCCGTACCTGCCGGCGGCGTGTAGGTTCCAGACGCGCAACAAGCGTGCGGTCAAGCTGCCGGGTAGCACTCAACCAGAACACGGCGAGCAAGACCCCGGTGACGATGGCAAAGATGGCCGAAAATAGCGCCACCGGTACCGAGATGAGCTGACCAACGAGGCCGGGGGCACGCCCGAGCAACTGGGTCCCCGCTGCACGTGCTCCTTCCAAGGCCAGGTTGAGGAGATCGGTCCGCGTCTCGGCAATCTCTAAGAGACCTTGCAATTGCTCCAGATAGCCAGGCATGGCCGAGATGAACTGATTAACCTGGACGATGGCCGGGGGCACCACGAGCGCGATCAACAGCCCGAATACGCTCAACAAGGCGAGCAGCACTACGATCAGCGCGGCAAACCGGGGTAATCCCCACCCCTCCAACGTCCGCAGCGACGGACGCAGCGCCTCCGCCAGGATAATGCCCACCAGCAGCGTGACAAGTACGCCGCTCAATTCGGCGAGTGCGAACAAGATGAGTGCAGCTATCACGAGCGCCAGCGCCAGCGCGAGCACGCTACGCACCGCCGGCGCCAGGACTTGCAACTCCGGCTTCAGGGCCGGGCGATCACTACGATGCACCGCGGTGTCGTCCCCGCCGGCTGGCGGCGGCGCGCGGCTCGCAGCTTCGGCTGCTGGCTGTTGCGCTCGCCGGTCCTGATCCATAGCTTCCTTCTTCCTAGCCAGTGTTGCGGCCTAACGCGCCCAATACGCGCCGCGGCAGCGCGACGGCTGACCCGTGTTTCGACGGTGGCAGGAGCATTGTACTACCCAGCCCACGCCCGATTGGCCGGAGGGTAGCGTGGGCCGTCAGGCCGGCGGCGTCATCTGCGCGAGGAAGTCGGGTACTGCTTGTAGCTCCGCGCGAAACCAGTCGAGGTAGCGCCCGAGGCCGGTCGGGAAAGAGGTGCGCGGCTCGTATCCGAGCAGCCGCCGGGCCTTGCCGATGTCGGCGCGGGTACGCTCCGGGTCGCTCGCCGGCATGGGGCGCTGCTCGATCCGCAGTGGTCGCTCCAGCAGCTCGCCCAGCACCCGGAAGTACGCGGCCAACGTCACTTCCTGGGAGTTGGCGAGGTTGATGATCTCGTATCCTAGTGGCCGATCCACTGCCGCCAAGAACCCGTCCACGATGTCGTCAATGTACGTGTAGTTGCGACCGGCGGAGCCGTCACCGAACCGGATCAGCGGCTCGCCGCGCCAGACCGGCACGACAAAGAGCGCCGGGGTCATATCCGGTCTGCCGCGTGGCCCATAGACGCTGAAGGGCCGCAGGACGGTCACCGGCAAGCCGTAGACGTGGTGGTAGGCATGTGCGATCACCTCGGTTGCCCGCTTGGTGGCGGCGTAGGGGGAAAGAGGGCGGTCGGCGGGGTCGTCTTCCCGAAACGGGCTACGGGGACTGTTGCCGTAGACCGATGACGTGGAGGTGAGCACGAACTGCCGGACACCATATCGCCGGGCGCACTCTAGGACTTCGACCGTGCCGCGCACGTTGATGTCCTGGTAGAACTGCTCCTGACCGAGCGAGGAGCGTGGCCCGGCCCGCGCGGCGAGGTGGGCTACGACGCTGATTGCCGGCGCTTCCGGGGGCAGTGCTCGCTCCCAGCACGCGGCCAGCCCGGCCCCGTCGCGGATGTCGTGCTCGACCAGCCGAAAGCGCGGATGGGCCATGGCAGCGGCAAGGTTGCGGCGCTTGCGGGTCGCGGAGTAGAAGGGGTCGAAGTTGTCTACACCGACTACCCAATCGCCACGCGCCAGCAGGGCCTCGACGACATGGCTACCGATAAAGCCGGCTGCGCCGGTGACGAGAATAGCGCCCATAGTCCCGTGGTCTGCTCGCCGCTAGGGTAATCCGCGAGGTACGATGGCCGGAGCACCGTCGGCGCCATCGTCTGTGCGTAGATTTTACCATCAACACGCACTCACAAGAACGTCGCCGGTGTCTCACTGTTGACGGGCCAAAGCCGCACGAGGGAGGGGAGGGGATTCCCGCTGGCGCGGGAATGACGGGGGGCGCGGGCGCGATTCATCGCGCCCCTACAGAAAAAACCTACCCTTGTTAGCCTCACCCCTCGGCCCCCTGACCGGTCAAAGCCGCACGGATAGGGCCAGGTGTGGTGCGGCTTTGGCTGGTTACCTCTCCATCGCAGAGCAATAGAGAGGGGGAGTGCGGCATGGCGCCGTAGGGGCGCAACCCTTGTGGTTGCCACGCCAACTCCACGAGGCCAGGGCGCCCACAAGGGACGCCCCTACGGGGTGGCAGGCCGCGCACGGACCGGCCGCAGTATCATGGAGGGTGGCATGCAGTCGGCCGCGCGCATACCGCAGCTTGATACGAGGTGACCAATGAGCCAAGCCGGTACCGACGACAGCAATGACTCGCTCCCCGCTGGCGAGACCTCGCTCGCGCACTATCTGGACGCGCTGGCCTCGGATGCGTCTATCCCCGGCGGCGGTGGCGCCGCGGCGCTGGCCGGGGCACTGGCGGCAGCCCTGTTGAGCATGGTGTCCCGCTTCACGTTGGGGCGGACGCGCTACCGGGAGTCGTGGCCGCACATCGAGCCGCTGCTGGCGGAGAGCGAGGACCTGCGGCGGACCCTCCTGGAGACGGCTGACGACGACGCCCGCGCCTATGGCGCAGTGGCAGCGGCGATGCGTCTGCCCCGCGCCACCGGCAGCCAACGGCGGGAACGGCGTGTCGCGCTGCAAGCGGCCCTGCGTGGCGCGGCAGCGGTGCCCCTGGAGACGGCGCAGGCCGCTCGCCGAGCACTGGACCTGGCAGCGACGGCAGCCGAGTACGGCAACCCCAACCTCGTCAGCGATGCTGGCGTCGCCGCGGCGTTGGCCGAGGCGGCGTTGCAGAGCGCCGCGCTCAATGTGCGGATCAATCTGGCTTTCATGCGCGACCGAGACTTTGTGGCTACCACGGACGCGGCGCTTGCGGAGCTACTGTCCGGGGCCGGGGCGGCCCGCGACGCCGTACTGACGCAGGTGCGGGAGGCCATCGGCGGCTCTTGAAGGCCGGCCTCACTCTGGGACCCCTTTAGGTGTGTGGTGGAGGGGAGTGCCATGGGGAGCAGTGAAAACGTGAGACCGCCGATCCTACACGGGACATTCTCGATTGCCGCCTACGATCCGGGCACGCAATCGTGGGGTGTTGCTACGCAGTCGAAGTACCTCGCCGTCGGCGCCGTGGTGCCATGGGCACGGGCTGGGGTCGGCGCCGTCGCTACCCAATCGCGCGTCAATGTCGCCTACGGCCCCGCCAGCCTGGACCTGCTGGCGCAAGATCAAGCGCCGGAGGCCGTGTTGGCACAGATCACTACCGCCGACCCCAGGCGGGCCTGGCGGCAGGTCGGCATCGTTGATCGGCATGGACGCACCGCAAACTACACCGGCGCAAAGTGTATCCCCTGGGCCGGCGCATGTGCCGGGGAAGGCTATACCTGCCAGGGCAACATGCTGGCGAGCGCCGACGTGCTGGCGGCGCTCGCCGAGACGTTTGAGCACGCGCGTGACCGCGGCAGCGACGATTTCGCGGGGTGGCTTGTGGCCGCGCTGGCCGCGGCGCAAGCCGCTGGCGGTGACCGCCGGGGGCAGCAGTCGGCGGCGCTGCTCGTGGTCCGAGAGCGGGGCGGTCCCCAAGGACTGAATGACCGGGCCATTGACCTGCGCGTAGACGACCACCCGGCGCCGATCACCGCGCTCCACCACCTGTTGGTCCTGCACCGCGAGCGGGCGGCACCGCACGATCACCGGTCACATAGCTCGCTGTCATCAGCCACGCACCGCCACGCGGTAGAGCTGCTACGGTTGCTAGGCTACCTGCCCGCTACCGGCAGCAACCCGGCAGCCGTTCTGGCTACCGAACTGCTGCACGCGCTGGCTCGCTATGCAGCCGACGAGGAGGTACCCGAATACGTGGACGTGTCGGCGCAGCAGATTGCCCCGGCGCTCCTGGACCTGCTGCGCTTACGCGCCTACGTCCCGCCAGCGGCGGAGCGCGCGGCCGAACAGCCACCGCAGCGGTGAGCCGTATGGGGCAGGGAACGGCCCCGTACCTGGGTGAGTATCGGGCACAATGCCGAGGCACAGCAAGGGAGTTTGCACGATGACTACTGTGAACCCTGCGGACCCCACCGGCGGCCTTCCGGCCGAGCCGTTCGATGTGCAGGATGCGCTACCGGTCTGGCGACAACTGGCGAACGAGCGTCTGATGTTTCCGCTGGACATGGACATCGTCGCGGCCAAGATCGGCCCGGAGCGCCAGCTTTTCGTGGACAATGCTCTGATCGCGAGGGTCTCGAACGTCACCAGGGAAATTCACCAGCCAGTGCGTTATCCCGGCAATCCCGTCCTGGAGGCTGCCGGCAACGCGCACGCCTTTGTGCTGAAAGTGCTCCCCTTCGACGAGTCACCATACTTCCGCATGTGGTACTGGTCAATCTCCGACTGGCACGACTGGGGGGCGGGGAACGAAATCCGGTGCGGGATGAGCTATGCGGTGTCGGATGACGGCATCCACTGGGAGCGCCCCCGACTGAACCTGTACCAGGTCGAGGGAATCGAGGAAGAGAACATCGTGCTGCCCTACGGACCGATGCACGGCGTGTTCTACGAGCCTGAAGAGGAGGATCCGCAGAAGCGGTTCAAGGGCATGGCGGTGGTGTGTCTACGTCGGCAGGGGCAGCGGGGCGTGGACGGACTGGTCATTCCCGAAGCCTATCACCTACACACGTCACCCGACGGCATCCATTGGACGTGTGACGGCGGGTTCGCCAAACCAATCCTGCCGTATCTCTATGGCCGATTCTATCCGCAGACCGGCGTCGGAGATACTTGCCGTTTCTGGTGGGACCCGTATCGCCGCAAGTACATCGGCGACGTCAAGTTTGTCCTGCCCGGCACGATCCGCTGCCGGGGGATGATGGAGAGCGACGATCTGGAGCACTGGACACGGCCGCACCCGACCCTGGCAGCCCGCAATCCAGATCACCAGATTTATGGTCACACGGCGTTCCCCTATGAGGGGATGTATATCGGCGTGCGCTGGATTTATGAGCCGGAGCACCCGAACGTCAATCACTGCATGGGCGTGGAGCTGGATTGCAGCCGCGATGCCAAATACTGGACGCGGGTGGGCGCTGGCCAGCCCTTCATGGCGCTGGACCTCGACGGTCCAGCGTGGGACGGCGAGCAGATGAAGATTACCTCGATGCTGCGGGTTGGAGACGAACTTTGGCTGTACTATGCGGCGAACCGCGGGTACATGTCCGCAAGCAAAGCGCACACCGGTCTCGCCACGCTGCGCTTGGACGGCTTTGCCTCGATCAACGCCGGCGCCGAGGAAGGCCGCTTGTTGACCCGGCCGCTCGGCTTTATCGGCCGGCACCTGCACGTCAATGCGGTGGTGGCACCAGACGGCGAGCTACGAGTGGGCTTCGTCAAGCGTGACGGCACTTCCGTCGAGGGGTTTTCGCCCGACGATTGCCGGCCGATCAAGGGAGACGGTGTCGCTATGCCCGTGCGGTGGCAGGACGGCCGCGACATTCGTGCTCTCGCGCACGCCGACGTGCGCCTGGACTTCCGGCTACGCAACGCCAAGCTCTACTCGTTCCGGGTGAGCGACTGAGCCATCCCAGGCGGCTCGATTCGCTCGCGTAGGGCGCCGGCCCACAGCCTCAGCCCTCCCCACATGGCATAGTGAAGCGCGACACATTGCCTCGAACCTATGCCGCGCTCGGAGGAATAGATGACCGCGACAGCCGTTGATCTCCGCACCTTGGACCACGCACATCTCCTACACCCGCAGCACCACCCGGCGGACCACGCCGATCCGCTCATCTTTGCTCGTGGCGAGGGCGCATTGCTCTGGACGGTGGACGGCAAGCGCTACATTGACGGCCTCTCGGGCCTGTGGAACGTCAATGTCGGCCATGGCCGGCGCGAGCTGGCCGACGCGGCCCAGCGCCAGATGACCGATCTGGCCTTCACGAGCGCCTACGTCGGCTCGTCGAACCCGCCGGCTATCGAGCTGGCGGCGCGGGTGGCGCGACTCACCGGCCCCACGCTGAATACGATCTTCTTCACCACCGGCGGCGCAGAGTCCAACGAAACGGCCTTCAAAGCCGCCTGGTTCTTCTGGAACATGCAGGGCAAGCCGGAGAAGCGCAAGATTCTCTCGCGCTCACTGGGCTACCACGGCGTGACGATGGGCGCCGGCTCGGCCACCGGACTGCCGGTGTTCTGGAAGCATTTCGGCCCGCAACCGCCGGGCTTCAGCCACATCCCCAACCTCGATCCCGACGCGCTGGAAGCGCAGATCGTGGCCGAGGGGCCGGACACGGTCGCGGCATTCATCGGCGAGCCGGTACAGGGCGCAGGCGGCGTGATCCCACCGCCCGCGGACTACTGGCCGCGCGTCCGAGAGATTTGCAGCAAGTACGACGTGCTGCTGATCGCCGATGAGGTCATCACGGGGTTTGGCCGGACCGGACGGTGGTTCGCGCTGGAGCACTGGGGCGTCGAGGCCGATATGGTGTCGTTCGCCAAGGGTATTACCTCCGGCTACATGCCACTCGGCGGCGTCATCATCTCCGACCGCATCCGGCACGTGCTCTACGAGCAACCGGCCACGACCAAGTTCATGCACGCCTTTACTTACTCCGGCCATGCCACCTGCTGCGCCGTCGGCCTCGCCAACCTGGACATCCTGGAAGGAGAGGGGCTGGTCGAGCGGGGCGCTGTGCTCGGAGAGCAACTCCAAGCCGGCATCGCGCCGCTGGCGGATCACCCGGCGGTGAAAGAGGTGCGCGGGCTGGGCATGATGGCCGCCGTCGAGTTTCAGCCCGGCGTTGCGGCGCCGGCCGGCCAGTTGGGTGCCAAAGTGATCCGCGCCTGCCGCCAGCGGGGCCTCTTCACGCGCTTCCGCGAGGACATCGTGATGCTGGCGCCGCCGCTCGTCATCCGTGAATCCGAGCTTAACGAGGTGACGACCACGCTGCGCGAAGCCGTGGCAGAAGTCGCGGGCTGATCGTTCCCGGACGGCCCGAATTAGGAGGCCACGAGGCACGACCAATGCAGCAGGCGTGGAGACTGATCGCGCCGGCCAGTGATTAGTGATTTGGGCAGCGCGGAACTCGTTGACCTGCTGGGCTGCGTGAACAACTCCTTCGCATACCTGGCTATGGCCCGTCTATTTGTGCCACCATTTCGAGCCTGATGGTCCGCCTGCTATGGTTATCGAAGCCAGGGCCAGTTGAGCCTTGGTTCTAATTCCCCTAGACAGGCGAGCGAATATTATGAAGCTGAGAAAGCTCCCCCGCTCTCTCCCACTCCCTCCTCTCTACAAGTTCGCGTTCGCGATGCTTCTGGTCGGGTTGGCCTTCACGCTGACCTACACCGAGGCCGCCGATACGTTTTCCACTTACGACGTCAAGGCCATCCTGGCTCTTGGCGCTGCCGTCAACGTCCCGCTGCTCGTCGGCGTGCTGTTGCTCCTGCGGCGCTTCAAGCTCATGGCGAACGCAATTCTGTCGCTGGTTGTCCTAGCCAACGTCGCGACGGCGTACATCATTCACACAGACCTCTATGCTGGTGAGAACCGGCTCGGTCTGATTACGGTCTGTGTCGCAGCCCTATTTGTCTTGTTTGTCGCCTTCCAGGTCATAGATCAACAGCGTTGGGGAGGAGTCACATTCTCGGCGGTAGTGCTGATCGGACTTGGAGTCGTGCTCGGCGGGCACTTCCTGGAAATTCACGGTCCCCTTGATGTCAAGGCCATCCTGGTTCTTGGCGCCGCCGTCAACGTCCCTCTGCTCGTCGGCGCGCTGTTGCTCCTGCGGTGCTCCAAGCTCATCGCGAACGCCATCTTGTCGCTGGTCGTCCTGGCAAGCGGCGCGACGGCGGTCTACATCACTCACACCGGCCTCTACACTGCTGAGAACCAGATCAATCTGGTTACGGTCGGTGTCGCGGCCACGGTTGTCTTATTCGTCGCCTTTCGGGCCATTGATCAACAGCGCCGGGGAGGGGTCACGCTCTCGGCAGTGGCACTGCTCGGACTCGGAACTGTCCTTGGCGGGCACTTCTTGGAAGGTCACGATCCTATCACGCCCATCACGCCGGTGGAAGTCGACATGTCGAACATTCAGCATGTTGCACTTCACGAGAAACCCAATCTGTATTTCATCTCCTTCGAGTCACTGATTCCGAGATCACTGCTCAGGAAGTATTACGGTACTGATACGTCGCCGTTTCACGACCTGTTCGAGGCCAATTTCCGCCGCTTTTCCAATTTCTTCTCCGACGATACCCATACAGCAAGTAGCCTAAACATAATTCTGGCGCTTGATAAAGAGATGTTTTTCAAATCAAGCATCACGTATCGGGAAAATCTATTTTCGGGAATGCAGCCAAGCCCGTTGCTCGGTATATTGCGGAATAATGGCTACGAAACCCGTTCGTATTATCACTCTGTGTATCTTGGAAAATACAAAGGGTCACATATAGACCACTATATCAACCATAGTAAGGCCAGCGTCTGTGGTTTGTTGGACGCCGCGATACAGCCGATCGCGTTTTGGGGATACTGTGCATTTCCTGAAGAAGCTAAGTGGCGATCTCTTGCCGAGTATTTTGAGAGTCTGACCGCGAACGAGAGACCACAATTCCTGATGGCTCATGTTGAGGTGCCGGGGCACACAGCCAATAGCTTCCAGCACGATGACCAAGCGCAGCGCACCGCTGAAATCAGACGCTACTCGCAGAGGCTTGATGCAGAGGCGACCCGCTATCTAGAAGCGATCCTCGAGCACCTGAAAAACCATAACCCCGATGCCATTCTGTATGTCTACGGAGACCATGGTCCCTGGCTATCCCGGGGAATGTCATTCGAAGACAACCCGACCTTTACCGTCCAGGACAGAATGGGCGTGCTCGGCGGCGTGTACCCTCCCGACGCTTGTGCCACCTATTTCGATGAAACGCTGAGCAAAGGGTATATGACCACCTTGGAGGGCGTTCATGCCATCCTGCGCTGTCTGTCCGGCGGCCAAAGCGCGCTCAAGACGCCGCGAGAATCCACCATCCTCGCGTACACCGTCCCCCGTGGCATTAGCTATAAGGAGTTCCTGTATGAGTAGCAAACGGATAACGGGAAAAAGGCCCCCGGCGCTAGCGGGAGCCAAGCGCACCAACGATTGCGATCCCGGCGTGATTGGTTTCAGGGCGGTGAGGATGCTCCTGCTGCTCGCCTATGTTGACCCCGGCTCGGCCGGTTTCATCGTCACTACCGTGCTGGGCGTCCTGGCCGCCGGCGGCTACCTCGCCCGGGTCTACCTTAACCGCTTGAAGCAGTGGGTTTTCCGGCGGAACAAGAAGGTTGAGCTGGGGGAAGCTGCGAGTGGCGCCGATGACCAGGCCGATGACCGCTAACCTGAGGTCTGACAGCGGGTCATTCGGGAACTATAGACCTGAGTGACCAACTAGCTTGAGGAGTCTTCCTCCTCCCCCACCGGCGATAATGGGAACCAGGTTCCTCCATTTTGAGGGCCACGCCCCCCATACATCCCGGCAGCAAGGGCTGCCTGAATAATCTTACCTGCTTCCTTGCTGTTATACGTGGCACTTCCTCCCAAACGTCTGGCGATATATGTCAGATCGGCCTTCAGTTGCTTGGCTAGGGCTGACGGCTGCACACTGCCTTGATCTTCAGTCATGTTCATCTCCTTCTTCTTGGTAGGCTCACACGTTTCATGGTGTCACAGCGGACATTGTGTCGTCAAGGAGCGGCGCAATTGGGCCGCGACTCGTGTTACTTTGTCTCTCCCCAATCCATGTCATGGTCATCCCAGTCTGTGTCGTGGGGATACTCATCCCCATAGTACTCTTCGTCGCCATAGGGGTTTCCTGCCAAGTCGTCCAGGGGTAGGGGTATCTCCTCCTCGATTTCCCATCGCTCAGGCCATCGTTGAGTGGTAACTGCCGGCATCTTCCGTCTAGCAGCTTTCCTGCTTGCTGCTTTCTGGTTAGAGCCTGGAATACTCAACGCCCACACTGGCTTTTTGTATTGCTTGGACGGCGATCTTCTCTGCTGTGGTGCTGCCGGCTTCGGCTGTTCTATGGGATCAGCCTGCTTACTTGGGGAAGCAACTGCTATCGGTTCTCCTGCTTCTCGTCGCGCCATCCGCAGCCACTCTGGCTGTCGAGCACCCGGCGAGGGTGCGCCCATGTGAGCCAGCCGACGCCAGCGCCGGTCAGCATCAAGAAGTGAATTAGTCGTTGGTGGCTTAGTGGGTGGGACATACCTGTGTCTGTATTCGGCCTGTCGTGCTTGCTCCTCCTCGAATGCATCATGGTCGAACGGCTTCCGCCGGCCCAGGATCAGCAATAGCCCAAAGCCTGCAAGCCCGACCAGCCACGGCCACCATTCCATTGGAAAGCCCCCTTGCAGCGAGATGCTGGGGACTCTGCCGCGATGGCAGGAAGAAGTCAAGTGACTTAAGTCACGTTTGTGACATGGCCGCCGCTGAGGGAACGGCGGTAGAGTTAAGGATGCCCGGTAGAGGTTGGGCGGCACTAGGCAAGGCGACCCTCTCTGCCGGGCATCTATTCCGCGCCGTCGTGGTGGAAATCGGTAGACACAGAGGGCTTGCACCCCTCCGGGTCCCTGGGAACAACCCTCCCATACCCTTGCGGGTTCGACTCCCGCCGACGGCACCCTCAGCATACACGCCGCCGGCCGAGGCGGCCAGTGCGGCGTCGCTAGGGGTCTTTAGGGTCGAGAGGAAGCAGGTTCAGCCTGCTCCTGCTCGATCTTCGAGTCTCGATCTGAGCGTGGAGTGACGATGGCCCGCACGATGTTCTCGAACGTATCAGGGATGGGTTCGATCCACTGCGGCAGCGGAGGAGGCTCGCGCTCTTTGGTGCTCATGCGGGGTACTCCTTTCGGGATGCCTGGCACTGGCAAGATGCCATTGCCCATAGTATAAAGGCAGTCCCCGGTGCTGTGTCAAGCTGGGTCAGACTGGAGCGGCCAGATTGCGATAGGTCAGGCGTTTGCCGATCAGTCCGACGGCTACAGCTCGGAGTTGGTCAAGCGTTTCTAGCTCACGGGCATTGAACCGGCCAGTGAACTCACACAGGTATCGCTGGAGATGCTTCGGCGACCACCAATGGTAGCTGCCCTTGTACCCACGCTTCAACAAAGCCCAGAAGCTCTCCATACCGTTCGTCGTGACCTCACCCCGCACGTACTCGTGGGCCTTATGGTTGACCGTCTGGTGCTCGCTGACCGCCACGCGGTTGTAGACCGGAGACTCGTCCGTGAACAGCCGTGCTGCTGGGTCAACCGTCTGGTCGAGCCAGTCCTCGATGTGCTGCTGATTGACGGCCGTCAGCACGGTTGCCGTCACGCTGTTGCTTTCCCGCTCCTTCGCGCCGACAACCGGTATCTTGGGAATACGGCGCTTCCGATCAAGGTGCCGATTGCGCTCCTTGCCCCCGATCCACGTTTCATCGGCTTCCACCGTGCCTTCCATCAGTGGACGCGGATCGCCCCAGGCTTCGCGGATACGGTGCGCCAAGAACCAGGCCGTCTTCTGGCAGACACCGAGCTTCTCGGCGAGCGCGATACTGCTCATGCCCTTCTTGGCGGTGTGGAGCAGGTAAGCAGCGAGTAGCCAGGTCTGATAGCCCAGCTTGCTCTCCTCCATCGCCGTGGAGGTCCGCACGCTGAAGAACCGCCGACAGGTCCGACATCGATGAGGCATGGTCTTGTGGGTCGTCTGGGCCTGAACGTTGTCGCTGTCACAATGCGGACACCGGATGCCATCAGGCCAGCGCGACTGGATGAAATACTGCTCGGCAGCCGCATCGTCTGGAAACTGCCGGAAGAAGGCAGGAAGGCTCATGGCTTTCATGCATATATTATACCATAATAGGGGCTATAAAGTCGTTCGATCATCGTACAATCATCACTTATCTTGCGCTATGGCGCAATGATGCAGCGCGGAAGTTGACAAATGGCTGGGGTTCAGGCGGCATAAGAAGGAGAGAAGCGAGCGGCCGGAATGGCTTGATCCCCCAAATCCGGCTGCCCGCTTATCAGGGGAGATGGCGAAATTGGTAGACGCGCCTAGCTCGAAACTAGGTGGTCGTTTGGCCGTGCGGGTTCGAGTCCCGCTCTCCCCACCACTGACAAGTGTAGCAGACGGCGCCTACGCTACACGGATAGGATATCGTGTAGGATACTGAGTAGGATAATGGCAGGTGTGCTTCTGCTCCACGTGGTCACTCACGTCTATAGTTCCCGGTCATTCAAGGACTCGGCGGGGCGCGTGTACCGGGTGTGCAGTGAAGCTGGTGATGAGCGCATCCTCCAGGGACTGGACCAAGCTGCCGCTGCGACGCTGGAAAAGCTGCTGGGCTACGTGAACACTTCCTCGCCATACCCGGCAAGGCCGCCCTACTTGTGTGTGCTATCATCCATATTCTTGAGCGGTTGCCTGCTGTGCCTATCGAAAGCTAGGGCCGGTTGAGTGTTGGTTCTAATTCCCCTAGACAGGCGAGCGAATATTATGAAGTTGAGAAAGCTCCCCCGCTCTCTCCCACTCCCCCCTCTCTACAAGTTCGCGTTCGCGATGCTTCTGGTCGGGTTGGCTTTCGCGCTGACCTACACCGAGGCTGCTAACACGTTTTCCTCCTATGACGTGAAGGCTATCCTGGTCCTTGGCACCGCTGTCAACATCCCTCTGCTCGTCGGCGCGCTGCTTCTTCTACGGCGCTCCAAGCGCATCGCGAACGCCATTTTGTCGCTGGTCGTCCTGGCGAGCGGTGCGACGGCGTACATCATTCACACGGACCTCTTCGCTGGTGAGAACCGGCTCGGTCTGATTACGGTCTGTGTCGCAGCCCTATTTGTCTTGTTCGTCGCCTTCCGGGTCATAGATCAACAGCGTTGGGGAGGGGTCACGCTCTTGGCGGTGGCGCTGACCGGACTCGGAATCGTTCTCGGCGGGCACTTCCTAGGACGTCAAGATCCCCTTCTTGACGTCAAGGCCATCCTGGCTCTTGGCGCCGCCGTAAACGTCCCTCTGCTCGTCGGCTTGCCGTTTCTCCTTCTCCTACGACGCTCCAAGCGCATCGCGAACGCCATCTTGTCGCTGGTCGTCCTGCCGAGCGGCGCGACGGCGGCGTACATCATTCACACCGGCCCCTACGCTGCCAAGAACCAGAACCAGGGCGATCTGATTACGATCGGTGTCGCGGCCACGTTTGTCCTGTTCGTCGCCTTCCGGGCCATTGATCAACAGCGCCAGGGAGTGGTCACGCTCTCGGCAGTGGCGCTGATCGGACTCGGAGCTGTCCTTGGCGGGCACTTCCTGGAAGGTCACGATCTCACCACACCGGTAGAAGTTGATATGTCGAACATTCAGCATGTTTCATTTCGCGAGAAACCCAATCTGTATTTCATCTCCTTCGAGTCACTGGTTCCGAGATCACTGCTCAGGAAGCATCTTGGTCTTGATAACTCGCGTTTTCACGACCTGTTCGAGGCCAATTTCCGCCGCTTTCCCAATTTCTTCTCCGACGACGCTCATACAGCAGCCAGCCTCAACATGATTCTGGCACTTGATAAAGAGATGTTTTTCGAATCAGGTGCCGAGTATTGGGGAAACTTATTTTCGGGAGTGCAGCCGAGTCCGTTGCTCGGCATACTGCGGAATAATGGCTACGAAACCCATTCGTATTATCACTCTGTATATCTTGGAAAATATAAAGGCCCCCATATTGACCACTACATCAACCATAGTAAGGCTAGTGTCTGCGGTTTGTTGGATGCCGCGATACAGCCCATCGCGTTTTGGGGATACTGTGCATTTCCTGAAGAAGCTGGGTGGCGATCTCTTGCTGAGTACTTTGAGAGTCTGACCGCGAACGAGAGACCTCAATTCCTGATGGCCCATATTGAGGTGCCGGGGCACACAGCCGGTGGTTTCTGGCACGATGACCAGGCACAACGCAACACTGAAATCAGACGCTACGCTCGGAGGCTCGATGGAGATGCGACCCGCTACCTAGAAGCGATCCTCGAGCACCTGAAGAACAATGATCCCGCTGCCATTCTGTATGTATACGGAGACCATGGCCCCCAGCTATCCAAGGGCATGTCATTCGAAGACAACCCAACGTTTGTCGTCCAGGACAGATTGGGCGTGCTCGGCGGCGTGTATCCTCCTGGCGCTTGCGCCACCTATTTTGATGAAACTCTGAGCAAAGGGTATATGACCACCTTGGAGGGCGTTCATGCCATCCTGCGCTGTTTGTCCGGCGGCGAAAGCGCGCTCAGGACGCCACGAGAACTCGCCATCCGCGCGCATCACCATGTCCTCCGTGGTATGACCCTCAGCTACAAGGAGTTCCTGTATGAGTAGAAACCGGATATTGGGGGAAAGGCCCCTCGCAAAAACGGGAGTCGCCCGCGCCAAGGCTAGCGCCCCCAGCATGATTGGCTTCGGTACGGGGAGGATGCTCCTGCTCTTCGCCTATGTTGACCCTGGCTCGGCCGGTTTCATCATTACTACCGTGCTGGGCGTGCTGGCCGCTGGCGGCTACATCGCCCGGTCTTACCTCAACCGCTTGAAACAGTGGGTTTTCCGCCGGAATAGAGGGGTGAGACGGAAGGACGTTTCGAGCAGCGCGGATGACCAGGCCGATGACCGCTAACCTGAGGTCTGACGGCGGGTCATTCAAGGACTCGGCGGGGCGCGTGTACCGGGTGTGCAGTGAAGCTGGTGATGAGCGTATCCTCCGTGGGCTGGACCAAGCTGCCGCTGCGACGCTGGAAAAGCTGCTGAGTGAGCCCTTTTTTGCGGCGTTGGTCGCTGGCGGCCAGGTAGTACCGACCAGACTGCTCGACCGGGCAAGCCCCGACGCCAAGCATGTCCTGGCTGCGGGCTGGAGCGCCGTTGCCGAGCACAAGCCCGTGGATTTCGTCACTTGGCCTTACGAGTGGCCGTTCTCCATGCTCAAGGATGCGGCCTTGCTGCAATTGCATTTATTGGAGACGGGCGCCAGGAACGGCTGGCTGCTCAAGGACGCCACGCCGTTCAATGTGCAGTGGGCAGGCACGCGGCCAGTGTTCATTGACATACCGTCGTTCATTCCTTGGGAGGCTGGTGACTACTGGCGGGGGTATCGCCAGTTCTGCGCTGCTTTTCTGACGCCGCTGCTGTTGACGGCACACCTGGGCATCCCGTTCCAGCCGCTCCTCCGCTCGCGCCTGGAGGGGATCCCGCCGGAGGAAGCGGTCCGGTATTTCTACGGATTGCGGCGGTTCAAGCGCGGCGTCCCGTCGCATGTCTGGTTCCCAGCCAGGGCCGAGCGCGGCCTGCGCCAGCGGCAGCGTGCCGGCAAGCCGACGCGGGTGCGCTCTCGCCGGCAGCCCCGGATAGCGCTATTCGCGCTGCTGGACAGCCTGAAGCGGCTCATCGAGAGACTGTCCTATAGGCCGCTGCATTCGGACTGGTCACAGTACACCGAGAGCCATTCCTACGGTGCGGCGGACTTTGAGCGGAAAAAGGATTTTGTGCTGCGGCACGTTGCAGCGCGTCGTCCGGCCCTGACCTGGGACCTGGGCGCAAATACCGGCGTCTTCTCTCGTATCGCCGCCGAGCACTCGGGCACAGTCGTTGCCGTAGAGGGCGACCAGGATGCGAGCGAAATCCTCTATCGCGAGGCCCGGGCCGCCGGCCCGAATAACATCATCCCTTTGGTAATGGACCTGGCGAACCTCTCGCCGGGGCAGGGTTGGGCGGGGCGAGAGCGAGCGGCTTTTGACGAGCGGCGCCGGCCCGATATGGTGCTCTGCCTGGCGCTGGTGCATCACATGCGCGTCACGGCAAACATTCCACTGGCACTGTTTGTCGAATGGATGCACAATCTGAACGCCACGATTATTCTGGAGTTCGTCGGACGCGATGACGAAATGTTCCTGAAGCTCTTGGAAAACAAACAAGAGGACTATGCCGACTATACCGCTGGAAACTGGGAAGCCGAGCTGCGCCAGCGTTTCGACGTGCTCGACCGGGTAGAGTTGAAAGGCGGCTTGCGGGAACTGTTTCTGCTGGAGCCGTCTTGACCGCCAGCGTTGATAATACGTGCTGGGCCGCCGAAAAGGAACCACAGCGGGCCGAGGCTGGTATCACCAAAAGGGTCCCCGGATGGCACTTCGCGTCTATTGACACTGTACCGCACAGCACGTAACGTAAGTGGGCGAGCGCCAGCAGGCTGGGCACAGTCCCCTCGGCCAGAGGAGTGGAATGGACGGCCGTTCGCCCGGCCACGGTGGTCGCACTTGCCCCGTCTACTATGCGGAAAGGGCCTTGCAGGATGGAGTATCGCATCGAAGGAAACCCGGACTACGGGCAGTTGACCGTGGACCTCGCGCCGGGTGACACGTTCATCGCCGAGGGTGGCGCGATGGCCTGGATGGACGATGGGATGGCCGTCAACGGCCGGCTGATGGGCGGTTTTCTGCGGGCCGCCATTCGCCGGGTGGTGGCGAGCGAATCGCTGTTCGTCGGCGAGTACTATCATCCCAGCGGTGGCAGCGCTACCTTCTCGCCGACCGTGCCGGGGGCCGTGCAGCAACGTACCCTCAACGGCGACTCGTTCATCCTGACCGGCGGCTCGTTCATGGCCTGTACGCCGGGTGTCGAGTTGAAGACCCGCTTTGCCGGATTGCGCGGTCTGTTCTCCGGCGAGGGTGGGTTCTTCATTGAGTGTACGGGGCACGGGGAAGTCTTCTACAACTCGTTCGGCGCCGTACTCGAAAAGGAGGTCAACGGGACTTTTGTGGTAGACACCGGCTACGTGGTGGCGTGGGAGCCGGGCCTCTCGTACTCGATTAGCGGTATGGGCAACCTGAAGAGCACCGTCCTGTCCGGCGAGGGGTTGGTGATGCGTTTTTCCGGCTCCGGCAAGCTCTATCTCCAGAGCCGCACGCTATCTGATGTCGCTGGATGGCTAACCCCCTTTGGTAGGCGGTAGTCGTGGCCGGGTACGACACCATGAGGAGCACACACGGCGCAGTGGGATGAAGCCCCCCTATGGTCCCCCCGCCGCAGCAGGGGGACGCGGCGTACCCACTCCAACGAGGGAGGGTGAAGGTGGGGGCTAGGACTCTGCGCGAAAGGAGCGGCCAGTGGATATCCAAGTGATGGATAAAGGCGCATTTAGCTGGGCGCTGGTGCATCTTCATCCCGGCGAGCAGTTCGTATCGGAGGCCGGCGCGCTGTTTCGCGCCTCGGGCAACATTGACATTGACGTGACGACCCGCCAGAAGGGATCCGGCGGACTCTTCGGCGGCCTCAAGCGGATGCTGGCCGACGAGAGCTTCTTCTTCTCTACCTACACCGCCCAGGACCACCAACCGGGAGAAGTCGGTCTTGCACCGACTATGCAAGGTGAGGTCGCCGTGATCGAGGGCGGCGGAGCGGGGCAGTGGCTATGCGCCGGCGGCAGCTATCTCGGCTCCTCGGCCGACCTGTCGCTCGACACCCAGTTCCAGGGGTTTCGCGGCATGTTGTCGGGCGAATCGCTATCGTTTCTGGCCGTCTCGGGGCGCGGGCCGCTGCTGGTCACGTCGTTCGGACGCATCAACAAGATAGCGCTTGACGGTAACCTAACCGTGGATACCGGGCACGTGGTCGCCTTCCAGGACAGCCTCGATTACAGCATCAGCAAGGCCGGCAGTAGCTGGATTCAGTCGTGGCTGGCCGGCGAGGGCCTGGTGCTCAACTTCTCCGGACGGGGCACGATCTACGTCCAAAGCCACAACCCGGACGAATTCGGGAAAACACTGGGCCCAATGCTGCCAGAGAGGTGAGCGTGACATGCAGTACGAAATCCAATGCCAGCCGAGCTACAGCGTGCTGGAGGTACAGTTGCATCCCGGCGAGCAGGTGGTGACCGAGGCCGGGGCGATGGTGTGGATGAGCGACAACCTGAACGTCACCACCTCGACGCGCGGCGGCCTTTTCTCCGGCCTGAAGCGCAGTGTGGGGGCGGGAGAGAGCTTCTTCCAGAACACCTACGAGGCCGAGGGCGGCGCCGGCCTGCTCGGTCTGGCGCCCGGTCAGCCGGGAGACATCGTCCCCTACGTGCTCGACCAAGGCGAACTGTACCTGGAGCGCGGCGCCTACCTGGCCTCTACGCCAGACGTGGAGTGCAACTCGAACTTTCAGGGGCTGCGCGGTCTCTTCAACGAGGGTCTCTTCATCCTGCGCGCCTCGGGCACCGGCACGGTGTTCTTCAACAGCTATGGTGACATCGAGGAGGTCGCGGTCAACGGCAGTTACGTTGTGGATAACGGCCATGCCGTCGCCTGGGAGCCGACGCTGGAGTACGAGCTGACCAAGGCCCGGCGCATCCGGTCATTCCTCTTCTCGGACCAGCTCTTGATGCGCTTCCACGGGCAGGGGCGCCTGTGGGTACAGTCGCGCAATCCTCGCTCTTTCGCCAACTGGATTTATCCCTACCGGCCGGAGAAGTCGTCGGGATAACTGCGACTCCGCAAGGCATGGATGCAGCAGGCCAGGCCCCTACAGTGCCGGGATGACGGGAGGTATACGATGTCCGAGCGCGGAGCCGTTTCTATCTACTGCGGTACGACCGCAGGCGTGGTCAGGGTGGATGGAGCAACCGGTGCGGTGTCCCGTCTGGGTCCGACGCATAGCGTGGAATCGCTGGCGGTGAGCAACGGTCATATCTGCGCGGCGGTCACCCCCGACTACGGCCTGCCGATGCGGACGCCGCTCGGCCCTGAACACGAAAGCGGGATCATACGCAGCGTAGACGGCGGCCATAGCTGGGTGGCAGCCAATGAGGGGCTGGCGTCGCGGCAAGTTACGGCGCTGGCCAACTCGGCGGACGGCACGACGTTTTATGCCGGGACGGACCCGGCCGCCGTTCACGTCAGCGACAACGCCGGGGGGCCATGGGTCGAGCCGGGCACCCTGCGGAACATCCCCGGCTATGATAGCTGGACCTATCCCCTCCCACCACACACGCCGCACGTCATGTGGTTTGCCGCGCACCCGCAGGACCGCAGTCGGCTGCTGGCCGGCATCGAGGTCGGCGGCCTGGTACGCACCGAGGACGGCGGCCGGTCGTGGTCGCTCGTGGGCGAGGGCATCAACCCCGATATTCATGGTCTGGCCATCGCGCCATCGCGGCCCGATGTGGTTTGGGCGGCGACACCGGCCGGCATCTATCACAGCGAGGATGACGGCACGCACTTTCGTGAGTGCAACACCGGCCTCCCACGCCGGTACGCCCGCCCGATTGCCGTTGATTGCGCGGACGATCGCGTTGCCTACACCGTCGTCACCCACACGGCGCGCGGTTTCTTCGGTATCCCCGCAGCGGAGACCGGCGGGGCTGTCTGCAGGACGACCGACGGTGGTCAGTCGTGGCAGGAGCTACAAGGAGGATTGCCCGATCCGCTCCCCAGCGCTCCCGCCCTCGCCGCCGATCCCCAGGTGCCCGACCGTCTCTACCTGGGCACGATGGACGGGGCGGTCTACGTGAGCGCAGACCGTGGTACCGCGTGGTCAGTCCTCGCCACCGGCCTCCCGGCGATCCTCCGCTTTGCCCTCTCCACCAGTGCCAACTAGGCGGCGCTGGAACGACGCCACTCCACGCCTCCGACGCCGAACCGCAGGCATTGATTGCTGCGGCGTTACCCTTTAGAATGCCTGGCGGTCTCGGACTGCGGCAGCTGGAGGTATGTTGATGCTCGATCCCATTCGTGTCGCGCTCATCGGCTGCGGTGGCATCATGGTGGGACGCCATCTCCGCCTGATGCTACAGCACGATGACGCCACGCTGGTTGCCTTCACGGATCCCGTCGAAGCGGCTCGGCAGCGGGCGCGGGAGGCCGATCCCACGCTGGCCGCGGTGCCGACGTTCGCCGACCACGCGCAAATGCTCGCCGACGTGCAGCCGGAGGCGGTGGTGATCGGCACGCCGCATTCCTTCCACCATCGCCACATCATCGATTCACTGCACGCGGGCGCGCACGTGCTCGTCGAAAAGCCGATGGTGAATACGGTTGCCGAGGCCGAGGAGGTGATCGCCACGCGCGACGCGACCGGGAAGGTCGTCGCGATTGCCTATCAGCGCCACGGCGAGGCCACCTTCCGGCAGATCAAGCAACTCATTGACGATGGCAGCCTGGGCGACATTCAGTTCATCACGGCGGAGCAGGACCAGCCGTGGCATACGGTCATGCACCAGCGAGAACTGCCCTGGCGCGTCAAGCCGGAGTTGTCGGGCGGTGGTCAGCTCAATGACTCGGGGAGCCATCTCGTGGACATCTTGCTCCACGTGACGGGGCTGGTACCGGAGCGAGTGTTCGCGCTGCAGCAGAATCTGACACTCGACGTTGACGTGAACTCCGCGATTGTCGTGCAGTTTCACGGCGGGGCGATTGCCACGTTGGCCATTGTCGGAAACTCACCGGGTACACAAGCGCACGTCTGGGAGGACATCGCCTTCCACGGGAGCAAAGGGACCCTCTACTATCGCATGATCGGACAGCCGGACCAGCGCCCGTGGCTGGAATGGCGTCGGCAAGGGGACGAGGCGCCAACACCGTTACCGACGCCGCCCGCGGAAACCACGCCCGACGCGAACTTTCTGGCGGCGATCCGTGGTCGAGAGCCGGTGGCGGCGACGGCGGAAGACGGGCTACGGGTAGCGAAGCTGTCCGCCGCCATCTGGCAATCGGCAAGGCAAGGCAAGGCGGTGACAGCCGCGCCCTAGCAGCCCGCGGCTCGACTCATCGACTCATATCGTAGTCCGTACACGAGAGGAGTAACGCACATGACGATCCGTATCGGCTTGGTGGACTGTGACACGAGTCACGTTGTCGCGTTTACGCAGCGCCTCAACCACCTTGACGTCGGGGAGGACCAATGGGTTGACGGCGCCAAGGTCGTCGCGGCCTATCCGGGTACTTCCGAGATGTCCCCGGAGCGCATCCCCGGCTTTACGAAGCAGCTACGGGAGTATGGCGTTACCATCGTCGAGGCGGCGACCGACCTGATCGGCCAAGTAGACGCCGTCCTGATCGAGTCCTTGCAGGGCAGTGTGCATGTGGAGCGTGCCCGGCCCTTCTTGGAAGCCGGCTTGCCGCTGTTCGTAGACAAGCCGTTCGCCTGCTCGGTGGCCGATGCCCGGACACTGCTGACGGAGGCGGCGGAGCGTGGCTTACTACTGTGGTCGTCATCATCGCTGCGGTTTGCGCCGGAGGTGCAGGCCCTCCAAGCCAGCACCGACGAGATCGGCGCGGTGACCGGCGTCAGCGTGCATGGTCCGGCCTCCCTGGACCCGGGCAACCCGGGTCTCTTCCACTACGGGGTCCACGGGGTACAGGTGATGTATCAGTTGATGGGCCGCGGCTGCGAGACGGTGCGCCTGATCTCTAACGCCGACGGGGACGTGGCCGTAGGGCAGTGGTCCGATGGGCGCTTTGGCGTCTTCCGTGGCCTGCGACGTGGTGCTTCGCCCTATGGTGTCACGGTCTACGGGGAAAAAGGGGTCACGGCAACAGCCATCAGCACAACCGACATTTACCGCGAGCTTCTGAAGCGCATCGTCGCTGCGTTCCAGACCGGCAAAGCGCCGCTCGCACCGGCCGACATGCTGGAGGTAGTGGCCTTCCAGGAGGCGGCACTACACTCACTGGAGCAAGGCAGTCGGGAGGTGCGTTTGGCAACGGCAACATAGTGCAGACTGAGTAGCACTGCCCGGTCCCCCAGTGAAGCGGCTACAGGCAGATGTTTGGCGCTTGATGCCGGACCTGGCAAGTGCCGGTACACAAACGATCATGTGTGCCGGACAGGTCCTACGGCGCACATGATGTTGTCGAGTTAAGCAGATGCCATCTCCCGGTTCGATGCATGTCGTAGAAGGTACGGCAGATTTACAGCAAGCGTAGGATGTACAGATGTTGCACGCTTGGCTGAGTGCGGTATATACTATGCTTGCATCAGACGTACAGCCAGGAGGAGCGAAGAGACATGCCACTATTTGACAAGGCAGAGAGAGTCAAGATCCGCAGTCCCCAGCAGCGTACCAACCGCATTGATCTCACCCCCTATAAGAGCTTTCTCCAAAAGTACAAGGTGGGTGTAACCGTTGATTTGCCCCTAGAAAGTGGTGAGTCGACTCGTGCCATCAAGCGGCGCTTGACGCTCGCCTCGAAAGAGCTAGGTATGCGTCTGCGCTATCCCCAGCACCCGGTAAAGGACGTAATCCGGTTCAAGGTGATGCCTCCGGAGAAGCGTCGCGTCCGGCGACGGAGCTGAGTCTTCACGCTCCGCAGCAGTAGCGGGCGCAGCCTGCCTCGCGCATGGGGCGGAAAAGCAGCGCTAATGCTCCTTCTCGCGCCCGATGAGCGCGCCGGGAAGAAGCGTTGCGCTTTTTCCAGTGCCTTGGCGAGGCTCATCTCGCGAGGGCAAAGCGCTACTGATACAAGCGACCCTTGTCGGCCCGGACACCGCAAGGAGGAATGGCATGGACCTGACCAAGGCGTATCCGCGCAGCGGCCGGGAGAAGATCGCCGGTCTCATGATGATCGGCCGGTCGGTAGACAAAGCGCACGCCCATCTGGCCGGCACGCTCGGCGAGTACATCTACGACTGCCCGATGGATCGCCGGGTGTTCGACTTTCTTGGTACCAATGCCGAGGAGGTTGCCGACGCCGTGCGCCAAGCAGACGACGACGAGCAGATCGTGGCCTTTGTGTGGGCAAAGCTGGCCGGCAAGACCACGGAAGCCGTTGAAGCCTGGAACGCAGCGTTCATGGCCATCAAGCCCGATCTCTCGCGGCCGGCCTATGCCGATGCAGTCGCGGCCGTGCAGCGGCGCGCACCGCACCGCACGGACATCACCCATTGGGTAGACCTCATTGATGTCGAGGAGGGGCGCCCGATTCCCCCACCGCGCTCAACGGCCGCCGCGGCCGGCTGACCACCAACCGGCCTCACCCCCGGCCCCTCTCCACCAAGAGACTTTGCATAACCCCCGGGTGGAGTGCGCGAGGGACAATGCACCACTCCTCGCTCACCTGGGAGGAGCGGTTTTTGGATTCCCGCTTTCGCGGGAATGACGGGTTACGCAAAGGTCTCACCAAGTAGAGGGGGAGAGTTCGCTCTCGTGGTTGCCCTCTCCGGCGCTTGGGCGCGATGAACCGCGCTCCTCCCCGGCATACTGAGTGTGAGGGAGGGCCGCATGAACATTATTCTGATCGTCTCGGATAGTCTGCGGGCCGACTACGTGCGGGTCTATCAGGAGCTATGGCGCGAGCGGAACCCGAATGGCGGGCCGCCCGTCGCGCCGTACTTCCGGATGCACACTCCGCATCTCGACCGGCTCGCTGCCGAGGGTGTGTTCTTCGAGCGTGCTCACGCCGGCTCCTATGCAACGGTACCCAACCGCTACGAGCTACTAACCGGCCGCTTTGTGTGTACCTACACGCGCGGCTGGGAACCTTTGCCGGCGCACGAGATCGTGCTGGCGCAGGCGCTCGGCGACGCCGGCTACACCTCAATGTTCATCCTCGATACGCCCAATCTGCTCCGCGACGGCTACCACTACGACCGCGGCTACACCGCCTGGCATTGGATCCGCGGGCAGGAGGGGGACCGCTACCGGACGGCGCCGTCGCACGTTGAGCTGCCCTGCGCTCCGGAGAAGCTACGCATGAATCCGCGCTATTCCGACGGATCGGCCGTGGTGCAGTACCTGCGTAACGTGGCCGACCGGCGCGGTGAAGAGGATTACTTCGCGCCGCAGACCTTTGGTACCGCCATCCGCTGGCTCGAAGAAAATGCCAGCCGCGATCGTTTCTTCCTCCATATTGACACGTTCGATCCGCACGAGCCGTGGGATCCGCCGGCGCGCTATGTGGATCTCTACGATCCCGGTTACACGGGTGAAGCGGTCATCTATCCGCGATACGGCTCGACCAACGTGCTCTCCGACACCGAACTGCATCATTGCCGCGCGCTGTACGCCGCCGAAGTGACGATGGTGGACCGCTGGGTCGGGAAGCTGCTGCAAGCGGTGGACGACCTTGGCCTACGGGAAAACACGGCCATTTTCTTCCTCGCCGATCACGGCTTCGTGCTGGGGGAGCACGGTTGGATCGGCAAGGGCACGTTCCCGCTCTACGAGGTGCTCAATCACGTCCCGCTGCTGATGCGTATTCCAGGGATCCCCGGGGGGCAGGTGATTTCGGCGTATGCCCAAGCAGCCGATCTCATGCCGACGATGCTCGACCTTTGCGGCGTAGACGCCCCTGGCACCCGGCACGGTCGGTCCTTGCTGCCGGTGCTGCGTGGCGATGCCGAACACGTGCGCGAGGTGTGTATCTCGACGACCAGCCTCGCCACTCAGGCCGAGTCGGGCAGCGTGCAAGCCGGGCTACGCACGATGATTCAGCGGCCGGGGTGGGCGATGCTCTACGGGCCGGGGGCCACGCCGCGCCTCTTCGACACCACTAACGACCCGCGCCAAGCACACAACGTCTACGACAGCTACCCGGAGGTGGCACACGAGCTACACGCGGCCTTCGTTGCGTTCCTGCGCGAGGTGCAGGCCCCGGAAGCGATCATCGGGCCCATCGCTGGCGATGAGCGTTTCCAGGGGTAGGCCCAAGCGGGCGTAGACGGAAATAGGGACGCAACATGTTGCGCCCCTGCGCTACCCGGTCAGGACAGGGCCCGCCTAGTCGTCACCGTTGGAGAGGAAGAGGTTGCCGTAGAGCAGGCCACCGATGGCACCGCCGATGATCGGGCCGACCCAGTAGACCCACCAATTGTCCCAGAACATCGAGACGAGCGTGGGGCCAAAGTTGCGGGCCGGGTTGAGCGAGGCGCCGGTGAGCGGACCGGCGATCAGGATGCAGGCACCGACGACCATCCCGATGGCAAATCCGCCCAGCTTTGGCCCCCGCCCGTCAACGACCGTGCCGTACACGGTCAAGACGAGTAAGAGGGTCAGCCCGCCCTCGAGCAGGACCGCACCCCAGATGCCCATTTCGGGACCGATGGACGGTGTCCCCAAGTTGGTGGCGTTCGCAGCGTCAAGGACGGAACCACCCATGATGTTGTACGTCAGCAAGAGGAAGAGTCCAGCGAGGGTAGCCCCAATGAGTTGCGCCACGATGTAGGCCATCGCATCGGTGAGACCGATCTTACGGCCGACTAGGAGGCCAACCGTCACCGCGGGATTGAACACGCCCCCGGAGATATGCCCAAAGATACTGATCATAACTGCCAGGCCGAGACCATTCGCCAGGGCCACCGTAATCAGTCCGGCAGCGCCTAAGTTGGCCTGGTCGGCAGCAACAATCGCTCCAGCTCCAATGGTCACGAACCCAAAAGTGCCCACGACCTCCGCCAAGGTCCCGCGCCAGTTTACCCCGCTCATTGCTCCCTATATCCCCCAGGGACCCACCGTTGCTGATGCACTACCAGCAACACAGCCGAAACAAAGCACATGCCTGTCCGTTCCCACCCTAACAGCGGCTCTCCGGAGATTCAAGACTGCGGCCACAAGATGATGAGCAAAGCGATCACCGCCAAGGATTACCCTTACCTCGCTCAGGTAAGGACGGGAGAGGAGCAGCGCTGGCAGTTCGAGCTACGGGCTGCGCCGCCGCCCGCGAATCTGATCAGCAATGTCTACGCCGTCTCGTTCGTCGGGGCACGATGTCTGCTCATCCGCATGATGCACCGCCAACGGCAGGTGTGGGACCTTACGGGCGGGACGCTGGAGCCGGGTGAGACCTACCTGGACGCAATCCGCCGCGAGCTGATGGAAGAAGCCGGCGCCCGGCTCTTGACTTTCGAGCCGTTTGGCGCCTGGCACTGCTGGTCTTCGGCACCAGCGCCGTATCGTCTCCACCTGCCGCACCCGGAATCCTACCGGGTCGTCGGCTACGGTGAGGTGGAGTTGGTTGGCTCCCCGACCAATCCCCCCGACGGTGAGCAGGTCATCGAGGTGGCGTGTGTGCCGGTGGAGGAAGCGGTGCGGCGACTACGCGCCAGCTGGCCCGACATGCCAGAGCTTGCCGAGCTGTACCAGTTGGCCGCAGCGCTGCGAGCAACCCAGCATGATGGCTCGGTCAGTGCCGGCACTCACACCCGTCACTCAGCGGGGTCCAAGGGTGGATAGAGGGGCATCGGCCCCCCGGCCCCCGACATCGCGGCCACTGTGTTGCCGATCCACCGCACGCGATAGGGCTGCGTGTAGCCGAGGGCGCGCTCCTGGGTCACGAATACCGGCTGCGCGAAGGTCACCTCGACCCGACTCCCCGCTGCCAGACTTCCCACCGTCAGGTAGTCATCGTCCGCTAGAGCTACGCCGGCAGCGTGGCCGTTGACCGTCACGGCAAGCGACTGTCGCTCGCACCACGGCGGGATGCGGATGTACAACTCCAGGGCGCGCTTAGTCTCGACCACTACACTGCCCGCTTGCGGAAGGTGGCTGATAATCCGCGCCGCGGCGTGCTCGTGGGAGAGCAGCAGGTTGACGCGCAGCCGCCGATCATCCTGAAGGGTCACGATGTGACGCCACGCCGCCGCGATGCCCTGGAGCGCGGCACCGGTCAGATCGGAGTTATACGAGTGGAAGCCGTTCGGCTCGCCGAAACAGAACGCTCCCCGAGCACGGCGCCGGAGACCCTCGTAAGCGCGCTGCACAGTGTTCGCCCGGCCCGTGTTCTCCACCACCCAGGAGAGGTCGTCTAGCTGGGAGGCGAGCAGGTGGTTGCGTAGCATCCGCTCGGCGTCCTCGTAGTAGGAAGAGTAGCCGGCGCTCCCCAGCAGGCAAGCCGCCTCGATCATATCCGCAGTGCAGTTGGCTTCTCCCCGCCCATAGGTGGCTGTCGCGCTCTCCTTCACCCAGCCGGTCCGGGTGCAGTAGGGCGAGAGGCCCACGTCAAAGATCGCACGGGCACGCTCGACGAGATCACGTTGGCCCGTCACCAGCCCTAGCTCGACGAGCGAGGCCATGGTCCCGGTGATCGAGTGGATATGCGCGCCCGCAGCGGCGGTCAAGGCCCCATGCCCCTCGAAGCTGACCGCCAACACGTGCCGGGCAAACCGCTCCGCGAGTTCACGACCAAGCGGGTCATCGAAGGCGCGGGTGTAGGCCAGCAGCGCACTGATCGCCCGGCCGGAGGTCGAGGGGGGGCTGTGGTCCGGCTCCTGCCAGCCTTCGGGTCCCAACCTCCGTCCCGGATAGGTGCCCAGCACCCGGGTTGCCTGCTCCATCGCCGTGACCAACGCCTGTGCATATCGTTTGGCGCGCGGGTCGTGGTCGAGGCGCCAGAGCGCAAGCAGGCCCAGCAGCACCTCGCGCTGGTGGTGCATGAACGCGAGCGGTGGGTCGCCCACGTCGTCCCAGCCAAAGCCGTCACCGTGGTCGCAGCTTGCGAATAACTGCACGCGGAGACCGGACAATAGCTCCGGGTCGTCGGGCAGGTCAGTGATTTCGGCGCATACGTCCAGCGCGTGCAGGAACCGGCCGACCGTATGCGGCGTGTCTGCGGCTTCATGCTGCGCCCAGACGGGCGGCTCCTTGAGGTTGAAGCGGAAGTACGGCCGGCAGTCGCGCTGGCGATCCACGCTCGCGCAAATGTGCGCGAGGCCGCGGCGGACGTTCTGCCGCAGGTCAATCGGCTGTAGCGGGTCCTTCATCGTTCAGCGGCTCCTTCATCCCGCGCCCGCCGCAGACGCTAGTACACGGCGAGGTAGTCACGGACCTTACCGGCGGCCTGCACTGCCTTGTCGTGGTCCAAGTCCCCTTGCAGCAGCGCGATACGGGCACGAACACTCAGGCTCTCCGTGTCAACCTGGTCCAGACGGTCAGTGGCTTGCCGGACCAGGTGTTGTGCATCGGCCAACGCCGCCGCCGTTTCCGCCGGAAGCTCTCCTTCCGGGTAGCGAGGTAGCAGTAGCATGTGGACATGGTACGGAGGGCTACCATCCACCGCCATAAGAAGCCACACCCGCTCTGCACCCAGCGCCGCGACGAGCGCCTGCGATACCGACTGCAAGGTGGGGCCGAGTGAGCCGGCTTCGTCGGGTGTCAACTCCCACAGCGCCTCCCGATGCACCTTGGTCTTGACCACCATCGTACCAGTCACCCACGGGCTCCCGACGTGCTCAACCAGCCAGTGTTCGTTCTCGTAGACCCGCCCGCCCGGTGCCCGGCGCTCTCCGCTGGTGTACGCGCAGGATTCGCAATCGGGCACTGGCGCTGCGGCGCTCGTCACCTTCATCCCCTCATTACAACACGGCGGGGGTAGCCGCAGATGTGCGGCTACCCCCGCAAGGTCGCTTGCGCGACCTCCCGGCCCCTTTGCCAGTTACCCGCTACAACGACCGGACTGCCCCGGAGGTAGACAGGCGTGGCTGCGCCTAGCCCTTGACCAACCCGATACGATTGCCCTCAGGATCGGCGAAGAACGCCAGCTCGACCATCCCCAGGTCGGCGGGTGGCATGAGCATCCGGCCACCCAAGCGCTCTGCCTTGTCCAGCGAGGCCTGCAAATCATCCACCTGCACAAAGAAGGTGACCCCGGCCCCTTCGGGATTCTCACCCACACCGCCAGCAATGCCCGCCTCGGACTGCGTATCTACGAGGCCATAGTTCATTGGATTATCCGCGGTGATCTTCCAGTCGAAGAGGTCGCCGTAGAACTGCTGGAGCTTAGTGCCGTCCTTGCCCAAGACTTCGAAGTGTACGACCGGTTTGCCCATCCTGCTCTCCGTATGATGTGATACGGCCGCGCGATACGACCTTATGTTCTAACGGCAGGTGCTCAGAAGTGCCTCGCCAGCAACCTGCCTATCCGACTACCGGGGCACTCGGTTGCCGGCGGTGGTACCTGCTATACTGGCACAACGGAACAGGGTGGCTGAATCAGCATGACTAAACGACTCCAAGTTCTCTTGGATGATGAAGAGTATTTAGAGATTCAAGGCGTTGCCCAGCGGCAGCGAGTGACCATTGAGGAATGGGTTCGCCGGGCACTGCTCCAGGCAAGAGGCAATCAGCCTAGCACTACCGAAGCCAAGCTGCGCGCCATCGCCAATGCGTCGCGGCACGAATTCCCCACGGCCGACATAGAGGTCATGATCCGGGAGATCGAAGCAGGGCAACGTCTGCCGTGATTTTCATCGACTCCAACGTGCCGATGTACTTGGTGGGTGCCCCACATCCCAACAAAGACCGCGCTCTCGCAATGCTAACGCAATTGGTGCAGGATGGAGAACGATTCAGCACCGATGTGGAGGCCTACCAAGAAATACTTCACCGCTACACGGCGATTCGGCGGTTCGACGCCATTGACGCTGCGTTCGAGAGTCTTGACGCGATTGCCGACGACATTCTGACCTTTGGCATGCCCGAGATTCGCGCCGCCAGAGCGCTCATCGACTCTGTGAACGGCCTCTCTGCACGAGACGCCTTCCATGTGGCAGTGATGCGTAAGGCCGGGACCAATCGCATCCTGAGCTTTGACCGCGGTTTCGACATCTGCCCCGGTATCCATCGCCTGGATTGACCCGGCTGCCCCGGCAAATTGGCAGTAGTCCTAGTGACGCCAGGCGAGTGCTCGGATGCCGGTGGTGGCACCTGCTATACTGGTGGGGTGCGGCAGGGTAGCTCAAACGGCAGAGCAGCGGACTCATAAGCCGCCGGTTGTGGGTTCAAGTCCCACCCCTGCCACCAACCTCACCTCCGGTTTTGCCGCATTCTGCCGGCCCTCCGCACGACCAGCACGTTTGGACTTCCACTAGCGGGCTATCCCTCAGCCATAGCGGGGAGGCGTTGTATGCACATACTCCACCGTCTACTCGGACTCTATGTCGCCGGGGTGGCGGCCTTGGTTGCCGCGAGCCTCTTGGCCACGCTGGTCTGGTCCAACGGCGCCGGCAGTGCATTCTGGGTGCCCGTGGATTGGCTGCAGGCGGCCGCCATCATCGTCGCGTTGGTCGTGAATACCCTCCGCAAGCGCGCGCTGGACACGCACGGGTCCGATAACTCCGTCACTCGGAACTACTTGGAAGTCAACCTGCTCTTCTACGTCTCCATCGTCGTAACCGTGTGGTATTTCTGGGCCTGGCTATTCGTCGCCTTCTTCCCCAACAACGAGCCGGCGGGCGCCGCCCGCGACGCGCACACGTTGCTGTGGCCGTTCATCAACGCGCTGGACATCCCACTCCTGGGTGCCACCGGTTACTATCTCTGGCGCAAAGCCGCCGCCTGAGCCGACACTGCCCTCGGTGAGCCGCCGAAACGGCCCCTGCTATACTGGCGCCACACGGCCGGGTAGCCCAACCCCCGAAACGTCGTGGCTGCCGGGGCACGGATATGCAGAAATCCGCTGCCGGGCTGCCCCACAAGCATAGCGAGGAGGTGTCGTATGTCCATACTCCACCGTCTGCTCGGAATCTACGTTGTCGGGGTAGCCGCCGTGGTCGCCGTGAGCCTGCTGGCCACGCTGATCTGGTCCAACGGCGCCGGTAGTCCGATCTGGCCGACCGTGAACTGGCTCCAAGCCATTGCCATCATCATCGTGCTGATCGTGAACGTCCTTCGCAAGCGCGCGCTGGACGCGAACGGGTCCGACGGCTCGATCACCCGCGACTACCTGGAAGTCAACCTGCTCTTCTACGTCTCCATCGTCGTGACCGTCTGGTTCTTCTGGAACTGGCTGTTCTTCGGCTTCTTCCCGGACAACGAACCGGCCGGCGCCGCGAGTGACACCCACACGCTGCTGTGGCCGTTCATCAACGCGCTCGACATCCCGCTCCTCGGCGCCACCGGCTACCACCTCTGGCGCAAAGCTGCCGCCTGAGCCGGCGCTGCGGACCTACCCCCAACCCCCTCCCTTAAGGGAAGGGGGCCAACGGTCGCCGTGCTGCCTGCCCTGGAAAGAAGCGGCAGTCGGCCGCGTGCGGACTTCCCTTCCGTGGCAGGGGAAGGGCCAGCATTAGCCCCTGGCGTCGAGGATACGTTGCACGAGCGCCCGCGCTTCGCTCAGGCTGCCGACGAAGCGCTCCTGCGGAACGTGGTCAAACACGCCGATGGAGTTGAGGGTTTTGGCAACGGAGTCGGAGAGGCTCATCACCACGCATTCGGTGTTCTCTTCGGACGCACTGCCAAGGAGCTGCTCCATGACCAGAGCGGCGCTGTCGTCCATGTGCGTTGTTCTGGAGAAGTCAAAGATGACGACCTCGTGCTCCTGGATGTCGGTGCCGATCACCCGCGCCAGCTCATTGGCGGAGGCGACGGAAAAACGGCCCCGCAGGGCAACAAGCCCGACCCGAGCCTGGTAAGAGTCAGCTTCCGCCGCTCCTATCTCGTCTAGCGCAGCTGCCTGATCGGGCAAGAACGCTTGGTCCAGCAGCGGCACGGATACTACGCTGTCAAGCTCCAGCCGCTCGGACTCTTTGGCGCGGGCGATGCCGGCGGCAATCAGCCCTAGCGCCACGGCGGTAATAAGGCCAACGAATACGGTGAGGATAAGGGTCAGGAGCATGATGACCAGGTAATCGCGTCGGATGTGGCGAATGCGGGTGAGAAAACGCCAGTCAATAATGTCCCAGCCGACTTTCATCAAGATGCCGGCGAGCACGGCGTGGGGAATAGGCTCGGTGATCCATCCGATGCCCAGAACCAACGCCAGCAGGATGGCCGAGCGCAAGACACCGGAGACGGGAGTGCGGCCGCCGGCGCGGATGTTGACCACGGTGCCCATGGTCGCCCCGGCACCGGGCAGACCACCGATCAGCCCGGCGGCGGTGTTACCGATGCCTTGGCCCACCAACTCACGGTTCGGGTTGTGGGTCGTGCGGGTGAGGGCATCGGCCACCAGCGAGGTCAGCAGACTGTCAATAGAGCCGAGGAGCGCGAGAATGAATGCCGGCTCCAAGAAACTGATGATGATGCCGGGGGCAAGCACCGGCCATTGGAGTTGGGGCAGACCCGTCGGCACGGCCCCGATGACCGGCGCGGAGCTAAACCAGATGAGCGCCAGTAGCGTACCGGCGATCAGGGCAGCGAGGGGGGCAGGTAGATATTTGCGGAGTCTGCGGGGCCAGAAGACGTTTACCGCCAGGGCCACGGCGCCGACAACCAGGGCGTCCAGGTTGAGGCGAGCTACTGCGTCGGGCCAGGCGCGAATGGAGTTGAGCGGCCCACCCGACACGGCGCTGGCACCGATGAACGGCAGGACCTGAATGGTGATGATGATGATGCCGATGCCGGACATGAAACCGGAGATCACGGAGTACGGCGTGTAGGCGACGAAGCTGCCAATTCTCAGGGCACCGAGGGCAATTTGCAGCAGACCAGCCAGCATGACGATGGTGAAGGCTTCGGGGAGGGTGCTCGCGTGCTGGGTGACGATGACCGCCATGGCGATGGTCATTGGCCCGGTGGGACCGGAGATTTGGGAGGGCGTGCCGCCGAATACCGCCGCGAAAAAGCCGACCGCGATAGCACTGTAGATGCCGGCAATGGGGCCGAGACCCGACGCGACGCCAAAGGCCAGCGCCACCGGCAACGCCACCACTGCTGCCGTAACCCCGCCGAAGATGTCCCCGGATAGCGTTCGGGTGCTGTAGGAGATACGCATGTGTCAGTCCAACGTAACGGTGCTACGGTCGTCTACGGGTAAATCGGGCCTCATTGCGATACCGGCAGAGGTGGATACGAACACACACCCCGACGATGGCAGAGCCGTCAGCATCGGAGTGAAAGACCTTGTGGCGGCGATTTGCCCCAATGATAGAGGATTATGATCGAGGTGGTGGACAGCTATCGGCTAAGAGCCCATGTGCGAAGTGGAGATTAAGCATACACTACGAGGCAGGGCTAGGACCGGCTGGCTCGCCACCGACGAGGGAGGGGAGGAACGTCACGGCATCGCCGTCATCGAGCACCGTCCCGCGATGGTGCTGCACGTCGTTGACCATGATGACCACGGCTTCCTCGGCCATACCGAGGTGCTCGCAGAGCGCGTCCACGTTGCTGCCCGCGGGAATCTCGACAGTCACTCTGCGCCCGCTGGCATCGGCCGGCAGGAACCGCTTCGTGTCGCCGAAGAAATGCACTTCGATCTTCATGCTTGGTCTCTGGACGGACCTACCCCCAACCACCTCCCTAAAGGGAAGGGGCTGCCGGCCGCCTCAGTGATCGGGTAGGTCCAACCCCTAAGCTATCGAAAGGGCCAGGCGCCTCACGACACCCGGCCCTGCGGTCACGACCATGCTGCTTGCGCTAGAACATTCAGGAGTCGTGAGTGGCGCGATAGACGCGCTCCGGCACGAGTGGGAGCTCCATGATCCACTTCCCGGTAGCGTCAGCGACCGCGCTGGCGAGGGCCGCCGGTCCGGGCGCAATCGGTGGCTCGCCGATCCCCTTCACACCGTAGGGACCGTTCTTGGTCGGCTCCTCGACAATCACGCTGGCGATGTCGGGGAAGTCCGCGGTGGTCGGCAGGCGGTAGTCGAGCAGGCCGGGATTGAGGTTGTGGCCATCCCGGTCGTAGTGCATAGCCTCCATCAAGCCCCAGGCAAAGCCCTGTACCAAGCCGCCTTCCATCTGACCTTCCGAGGCCATCGGGTTGATCGCCTTGCCCGCATCGAGCGAGTTGTATAGCTCGCGGATCCAGACCTTGCCGGTCTCGGGGTCTATCTCGACCTTGCCGATCTGAGCGGCCGTGGTCGTCGCGCTCGGCTGGCTGGCGAAGGTGCCCTTGCCCATGACCGGGCCGCCGCGCTCGCGAAGCGCAAACTGCGCCAACTGGGCGATGGACACGGATTCATCGGGCTTCTCTTTGACGACGACGGCGCCGTCGTGCAGCTCAAGTAGCTCCAGCGGCGCTTCCAGATGCTCGGCAGCCAACTCGAGGAGCCGCTGCTTGGCGTCTTCCGCCGCTCGCTTGACGGCATTGCCCATGCTGAAGGTCACGACCGAGCCGCCGCTGCCGGTGGCGAACGGCGCCGAGTCCGTATCACCGCGCACGGTGGTCACGTCGTCGTAGGGCACCGTGAGCACTTCGGCGGCGATCTGCGCCATCGCCGTATCCGTGCCGGTAATGTCCATCAGGCCGGAGAAGACGTGGACCGAGCCGTCGTCATGCACGGATACCACCGCCGTACCCGGCCCGGCACCGTTGGTCCACTCGCCGACGGCCACACCCCAGCCCTCGTTCGGCCCCGACGTGCGGTCAGCCCAGCCCGCTGCGTCGGCGACCGCCTGGAGAGTCTCCTTGAAGGCGATCTGCTCACCCTCGCGCATATTCAGGAGGCGGATTTCGACCGGGTCAATGCCCAGGTCTTCCGCGATGATATTCAACTGCGTCTCACCGGCGAACGTCGCTTGCGGAGCGCCCGGCGCCCGGTAGGCCCCCGGCGCGGGCTTGCAGGTGTTCACGTCGAAGGCGTCGAACTTGAAATGCTCGACATTGTAGACACCCTTGGTTCGCATCGTGGCATAGCCACCGCCCTGGCCCACGCCGGTATCCCACAGTGCCCACGCCTGGCGCGCGACAATCGTGCCGTCGTGCTTGACACCGGTCTTGATCGTGATGTGGGCGCCGGGAGCGGGCCGCCCGTCCACGAACTCCTCGTGCCGCGAATACACCATCTTCACCGGCCGGCGCGCCTTCTGCGCCAGCAGCACGGCGTAGGTATCCACGATGCCGCCGAACTTGGCGCCGAACCCGCCACCAATCGTCATCCCGTGGACGTTGATCTTGTTGGTGGGGAGGCGAAGCGAGTTGGCGAGGTTGCTGCGGACGCCGAACGGTCCTTGCGTACTCGTCCACACGGTCACTTTCCCGCCCACGTCCACGTCGGCCACCGTTACCTGCGGCTCGATGTAGGTCTGGTGGGCGCGGGGGATGTAGAAGGTGTGCGTGTAGACGCGGTCGGATTCGGCGAATCCGGCCGCCACGTCGCCTTCGACGCTATGGTGCTCGCCGGCGACGTTATTGAGCTTCGTCACACCCCAGGGGTTATCGGCCGGCGCGTCGAGCGGCTCGGTGCCCTCGTTAATCACCGGCATGGATTCCTTGATCGAGTCGAGCACATGCCCCGATCCTTGCAGCGGCTCGTACTCCACCTCGATCAGGTCTGCCGCCTCTTCGGCCAGCTCCTTGGTCGTCGCGGCGATGGCCGCGACCTTCTCGCCCTCGTAATGCACCTTGTCCTGGGCAAAGAGGGTTTGCACCCGGCGGGTGGCGTGCATCTCCTCCTCGACGACGAGCGCCTGGTCCGTGGCCAGTGATTCTTGCGTAATCACGGCCAGGACCCCGGGCAACTGCTCGGCCTTGCTCGTATCAATCTTCTTGATAAGCGCGTGCGGGTGGGGGCTGCGGAGGAAGACGCCCCATAGCATCCCCGGTGGCGACACGTCGGCAGCGTACAGGGCGCGGCCGGTCACTTTCTCCAGTGCATCCACCCGCTTGGTGCTCTGGCCAACGACCGTGAACCCGTTGGTCTCCCCGTTCGTCGCGACGCTCTGCCGGTCAAGTACCTGAGCCATGCTCTTTGCTCCTTCCGCTCAATGCCAGTGACTAGGGGCGTTACGAATACCGTCCCCCGTTGCGTATCGAGAACCGACTAGCTCGCTGCCGTCTGCTGCACTTCGGCAGCCTGCAACACGGCCTTGATGATCTTGTCGTAGCCCGTGCAGCGGCAGAGGTTGCCGGCCAAGGTCCAGCGCGTCTCGTCTGCCGTCGGCTGAGGGTTGTCCTCCAACAGCGCAACCGACGAGAGGATCATGCCGGGCGTGCAGATACCGCACTGGAGACCGCCCAACTCCATGAAACTCTCCTGCACCGGGTGCAGGGTGCCGTCGGCGCCGATCCCCTCGATGGTGGTGAGCTTCTTGCCCTCGGCGGCGACGGCCAAGGTCAGACAGGAGGTAATCGGCGCACCATCCATGAGCACCGTGCAGGCGCCGCAGTCGCCGGTGGAGCAGCCCTCTTTCGTGCCGGTCAGTCCGGCCGCATAGCGAACGGCATCGAGCAGACGGGTGCGATTCTCGACCGTCAACTCATACGGCTGGTCATTGATGTCGAGCGTGATTTGTCGCTTCACTCCTACACTCCTTGCGTTGGAGATGTCCCGCAACTAGGCAGCCGCGGCCTGCGCCGCAGCCTGGCGCAGCGCCCGCTGGGTCAACACGTCGGTCATGGTGCGCCGGTACTCGGCCGAGGAGCGCACGTCGGAGATCGGGTTGGTCACTTCCGCGGCCAAGCGCCCGGCAGCGACCAGTGTAGCCGCGTCGAGCGACTGGCCGCGCACCGCCGCCTCGGCAGCGGTGGCCCGCAGGGGGGTGGGCGCAACGGCGCCGAGCGCAATCCGCGCGTCCTGCACTACGCCATTGCCGGCTGCGAGGGTCACGGACACCGCCACGCCGACAAAGGCGAGGTCCATCTGCCGACGCTCGCAGTGCTTGATATACAGCCCACTCGTGCGCGGCGGGGGAGCCGGGAGGTGCAGGTCAACGATGATCTCGTCGGCGGCCAGCACGGTCTGGCGCGGTCCCAGGAAGAACTCATCGAGCGGAACCGTCCGCTCGCCCCGGCTGCTGGCCAGGCGCGCCGTCGCGGCACCCGCGAGCAGCGGGGTCAGGAAGTCTCCGGCCGGTGACGCCGTGGCGATGTTGCCGCCGGGAGTGCCCAAGTTGCGGATTTGGACGGAGCCGACTTCCTCGGCACCCTGCTGTAGGTAGGGGTAATGCTGCATGACCTCCGCCGACAGCTCGATAGTCCGGTATTTCGTGGCCGCGCCGATCCGCAGGCCGGTTTCGGGATCAAAGCACAGCCCGGTCAAGTCCGGGATGCGTGACACGTCAATCACGACTTGAGGGGCCATGACCTTATCGTTCATGAAGATGATCAGGTCCGTCCCCCCCGCGATGATCCTGGCCGCCGCGCCGTGTTCCGTCAGCAGAGCAGTCGCCTCTGCAAGTGTCTCGGGGGCGTAATAGTCAAATTCGCGCACGATCACTTCACCCGCCTAGCGCACCGCTGTCCAAGCACAACCGTTGCCAACCGCACCGGCAGCGCGCCCGTGGCAGGCCCCTCCTCGCCTGTAGTATAGCCGAGCAGCATTGGCGGGCCGCTCCCGCCCCGGCGCTCCGACCTCGCCGATACCCAGCCCGCCACATTGTACCCATGTCGGGGACCGGTAGCAACCGACAGCGCGGCGTGCATACCCCTATTCCGCATAGAGGAGCAGCCGGCCGTCATAGGTCCCTACGCAGAGTCCGGCGGCGGTCGGACAGGGGGCGGCACTGATCGGCGAGCCGAAGGCGGCGCGGCCGACGCACGTACCCGAGGCCTCGTCCAAGAGATAGAGCCAGCCATCTAAGCCGCCCACGACGACATAATCGCGCCAGCGCACTGGGGCGGCCAGCAGCGAGCGGCCCTGCCGCCGGTAGCAGGTCATGGCCAGGAGCGCCTCGCCGGCCTGGAAGCGCCAGCGCCGACGGCCGGAGTGCAGCGTATAGCTCTGCGCTTCCCCCGCCACCGTGGTGACGTAGATATGCGCGGTATCGGCCGCGAGGCCCGCGGCGTAGCTGCCGAGCAGGCCGGGGCGCTCCCAGATCGTCTCTCCGGAGCGCGCCGCCAGGACGGCAAGGTCCCCGCCGTCACCCGCACAGACCAAGCGGTCGCCGACCACGACCGGGCCGGCGCAGTAATACTTGACCGGAAACGGTCGCTGCCAGGCGATGGCGCCGTCGGCTCGACGCAAGGCGAGAACGCCCTGGCTCGGAATCATGACGATGAGCAGATCGGCGTAGAACTGCGGCTCGGCGTAGGATCGCCCGGTGCCTGGCGACAAGGGCGTGTGCCACAAGCGCCGGCCCGTCTCCGGATCGTAGGCCGCGCAGCCGTCGGTCGCCGCCACGTAGACCACGCCGTCGGCAACGACCGGCGACGCGCAGACGGCCTGGCCCGGGTAGCCTGGCACCTCCGCCTGCCAAAGCAACTCCCCCTCACCGAGCGAGAACGCCGAGACCCGGCCGGTCACCGAGACGGCGACGCAACTGCCGGCCTCGTCTTTTCGCTGGCTGCCGGCGGGCGGGGACGCAACGGCAACGCTATTCTTGACGACCGCATCAGTGCGGACCTGCCAGCGTAGCCGCCCCGTAGCCAGCTCCAGGCAAGCCAACCCGCTCCGGCCGGGGTAGGCTTCGTCTTGCTGGCTGACTAGCAGGTGCGGGCCGTGACACACCGGCGCGGCGCGGTGGATGCCGCCCGGTACCTGCCACTGCCAACGGCGCCGCAGCGGCTGGGCGGCGTTGCCGAGCGCGATCTCGGCCGGCGCCGTTGCGGCGGGCGGGCGCTCCGCCGCTGGCAGCGGGACCAGGCGTGCGCCGACTCCCTGGTCGGTGAAACGGATATGGCGAAAGCCGCGGGGCCGGCCATCAATGGCACCGAAACAGAGCGTCGGCGTCCCCAGTACGACCGTCTGCCCGTAAGACCAGACCTTGCTGGTATGCGCGTGACCGTGCAGCACGAGCCGCAGCGCGTAACGGCTCAGGCGGGCGAGCATCGCCGCCGGCGGCGGCGTGTGCTGCACCAGCACGATTTCTTGCCCGGGCGGCTGGGCGGCGAGATCGGCCCACAGCCAACGCTCCTTGCGTTGCTGGTCCGCCGGCGAAAAGAACCCTTCCTCGGTCGCATAGACAATGAAGTGCCGCCCGCCCCAGTCGAAGCTGTAGTAGGCTGGGCCGAGGACGGTTTCGTAGTGCCGGGTATGCGTAGACCCGGCCTCGACCTCGATGCGCTCCTCGTTGCCGTCGTGACCGCCAAACACCGAGCACACCGGCACCGGTACCGATTCGATGGCCGCCCGGTAGCTGCGGAGCTGGGCCAGCGTGCCGACGTCGGTCAGGTCACCGGTAGCGATCACCAGATCGGGTGCAGCCGCCGCCGTCACGCGCCGCAGGTCGTCCGCCAACTGCGCCTCCGACGGGTACTCGTACAAGGGAGACGCCGTATAGAGCTTCCAGCGCAACGCGGCTTGGGCATCGTCGGCGGGCGGTGGCCCGGCCGCCATCAGCGCCGCGACTTGCTGCCGGTCCTCGGCCTCCACGGTCACGTGCGTGTCACTGATATGCGCGACAGTGAACTCGCGGCTGGCACGCTCCGGCGCCGGGATGAGCGGGAAGTCAACGTCATCGCGGGGATGCCGGAATGATCCGAGCGGGTGGAAAAAGGTGCCCTGCGGTCGGTAGCGATCCGGCACCGTGACGGTGATGAAGCGATGGCTGGCCGGTTCGACGGACAGGGCGTAATGGCCCGCGCCATCGGTCCGGACGACCACCTCGCCGTTGGAGACGGAGACGCCGCCGACCCCGTTGCCGGTCGCGGTGTCATAGACCGTGCCGCGGATGGTGAAGGTCATCGTCTCTGTATGCTACCTCCGGGAGAGACTCTCCGTGCCAGCAGAATCCCAATCATGCCTACTCCTGCAAGTAGCGGTCCATGAACTCATAGGCGAGGCGACCGCTCCAGCGATGGCCGGCATCGAACTCGTCCCGCCATAGCCGGTCCTCAACGTCCAAAAGCCGATACGCCCGCTCCAAGGTCCGGTGTGCCGCGCGGCTGGCCCCAATCGGGAAGCCGTCATCCTGGATACCGGCCTCGATCAGCAGCGGACGCGGGGCAACCAAGGCCGTCACGTCGGGTAACTCCGCCCAGCGCAGCAGCCCCGGCACGAATTGGCCGCCGCAGAGGCCCCGGTCGAGAGCGTACACCTTGAAGGTATTGAGGTACCCGCTAATCACGGTGGCCTGCAAGCGATCATCGAGGGCGCTTACGAACGTCGTGCGCGTGCCGCCCAGCGAGAGGCCGGCCACGCCGATGCGCGACGGGTCCACGTCCGGGCGGCTTTGGAGATAGTCAATCCCGCGGCGGTCGTCCCAGACGGTCAGCGCGAGCAGGCTAAAGCCCAAGAGCGCCGCTTGGTTGCCGGCGCGGTCACACGGATCATAGCCACGGGCCGGGTCCTCCGGCGACCACCGGCCGATGGCCCGCTCACCGAACACCCGCGCATCGGGGCAGAGCACGACGTAGCCCCGCCGCGCAAACTGCCGGCCATAGTCGTAGTTGTAGCTGGTGATGTGCTCGCGCACGACCGGATGCTCCTCCGCTACGCCGGCCACCTGCCCTTTTCCCCACCGTCCACCGTGACCGTGCAGCGCCAGCACCGCGGGCAGGCGGGTAGCCGGCGGGTCGCGGGGCCGCAGTAGCCAGGCCGGTACCCAGACGTCCGGCTCGGATTGATAGACCACCTTCTCGCGGATCAGGCCATCGTCCGCCAACTCCGTCCGCTCCACGACCGCCGGAGTGAGATCGCAGGGCGGCGGCGGTGGCGTCATGCCGGCCAGCGTCTCGATCTTCTCGCGGAGACGCGCCCGCCACGTCTGCCACTCCGTCACCGTCTGCGCCCGGAAGTCCAGCGGACGCTGCTGCCGCGCGTAGGCCCGCTCAATCCAGCGCTGGAACGCAAAGTCGTGGGCTACGGACATGTCAGCCTCCTGCGCTCGTCGCGGCGTCTGTCGTCTCGTCACTGCGGCCTGCACCGCAGTCTAGCCCCTCCACCTGGATTGCGGCCTACGCCGCAATGACAGTGTAATCCACATCAGACGATATCCTCATACAAGTCGCGCCATGCCGGATTATCCTGCTCAATCAATCTAACTTTCCATGGCCGCTTCCATTCCTTGATCCTTTTCTCCCGTGCAATGGCGCTCTCCATTGTGACATGACTCTCATGCCAGACCAGTGGATGCACGCCATAACGCTGCGTGAAACCCCCTACGAGGTCGTGCTTGTGCTGCCAGATGCGTTGGACGAGGTTTGATGTTGTCCCAACGTACAGCGTGCCGTTGCGCTTGCTGGCGAGAATATACACGCACGGCCTTTTCATCGTTCGGCTCGTCAGGGCGGTCCCCTTCTATACGTCACTGCGGCTTTCGCCGCAGTCTAGCCCGTACACCTAGATTGCGGCCTACGCCGCAATGACGAGGCTATTCCGGGCCGGCGGGTTGCAGCGCGCGCTGGAGGTGCTCAACCGGATGGAAGCGCCAGTCACTGCAGTTCCAGGCACGCATCCGCACCACGTCAATGATAAACCGTCCATTGAGCCGCTCGGCCGCCCGGTCACGCTCCTCCCAGGCGCGAATCGTCGCGGCGATGCGGCGCCGCGCTTCCGCCTCGGGCATATGGAGTGCCGTCAGATCCGATACCGTGCCCTTCCACGACGGCGCGCCGACCGGGTAGGTGATGATACCCTGGTCGGCCAGATCGCGGAGGTGGCGGAAGGCTGTTACCTCGGCCTCGTAGAATTGCCAGCCGTCGAGGAAGAATCGGATGCGCTCTTGCGCTGCCGCGGACTGCGCCAACCGGAGGGCCTCGGTGAGGTAGCCCTTCAACTCGGCAATCGTCTCCGGCGTGAGCATCGTCAGGTAGACGTGGGGATTGCCGCCCCAGCGCGGGCCTAGCTCTGCCAGCGCCGCGTCCCACAGCGCCTCCAGCCGGGCAAAGTACCGCCGCCCGAGCGCGGCGCCCTCGGCAAAGGCGTGCTCGCAATAGTCGGCGACCAACTCGTCTACGTCGAGGCTGCTATCCCACAGCAGCTTGGCGGCGAGGTACAGCGTCAGCCCCTCGTTGCCGAAATCGTCGGAGGCCTGCGCGGAGAAGAACCGCGCCCCGCACTGCCGATAGTAGGGAATGGATGCTCCGACGGAGTGGTGTATCGCCCGCGGCAGCTGGAGCTTCCAGGTGTGGTTGAAGTACTCGTACAACATCAGATTGGGCGTTACGTGCGACCACGCGCGGATGAGCCGCCACTGGTCCTCTTTGTACGCCAGGTCGTAGTGACACTCGCAGTTGAGCGTGATCTGCACGACCACGTTGTCGAGCGGCCGGACCTGTTCCGGCGGCTCGATGTAGTCCGAGTAGGCGAGGTGCAGCACGTACTTGTCGGGGTGCGTCTCCTTGACGCCCGCCGCAACCTGATTGACAAAGGTGTAAATCCGGTCGGTGATGACCGGCCGCGCCTCCGATCCGTCTTCGGTGCCACCACTAGAAGGAATGGTGCGGACTTTGCCGATGTCGAGTGCTTCGCAGTTGGGGCACTCGCACCACCCGGCGCCGTCGTTGGCATCAATGCTGTAGATGTCCGCATCGGGATGCTCGTCGAAGAACCGGCGCACGTAGTCTATCGAGAGCTGCACGACCTCGGGGTTGGTGGTGCAGAGCTGGTAGCCGTGCTGGCCGTCGTAGGCGCTCCAATCCTGCTCCCTGCTCCCATTCACCAAGGCGAAATACTCGGGATTGGTCGGTCCGTACTTGTCCGGGGGCACCAGCTTGGCCCAATTGTGGCCGGGCACGTAGCCACTGACCGCTTGGATCTTGTTGCGCTTCTTCCACAGTGGCTCTGGCGTCCCTTCGGGCAGCGGCGCCATGGAGCCGAGCACCCGCAGCGTGAAATCCGGGTCCTCCCGGTCGCAGATCTGGCCGATCTCGATGGTGCGCCGGGGTGGGATGCATTCTCCCGTCTCGCCCGGCCACAGCCACCGCACGCCGCAGTAACGCTCCAGGAACGTGTACACGGCGTACTCGGTGCCCAAGTCACCCTTGCCGCACAGCACGAGAGTATCCCCGTGGGCCTCGATGGTGAAGCTGTGTGCCGTCTCCAGGTCGTCAACGGACACGCCCAACCGCGTCACGGCCGCGCTGCGACCGACGTAGATCACCGTGCCCGGCGGCGCCGCTGCCTCCGCTGCAATTGGGAGCATCTCGGCCTCCTGCCCGCCGGCAGTCGCCAGCCTCCAGAGGTAGGTCTGCAACTCCCGCGCGGCAGTAGCCTCCGCAGCCGACGGACTGCTGCCGGTGACAATCGTGGCTCGCGCTTGCCCATCCTCTAATAGCAGCATGGCCCTTTGTCCCTCCTCGTTTCAGCGGGAGTGGGTATTGCACCTACCCCCCGGCCCCTTTCCTGATGAAAGTTGACAACTTAATCGGGTAGTGGGATGTAGCCCCCCTATGGTCCCCCCGCTGCGGCGGGGGGACGGGTGTGTTCCCTCCCCTGTCGGGACGGGGGAGAGTCAGGGCTGCCATAGTCTCTCTCGCCCGTCATTGCGGCGCAAGCCGCGATCCAGGCACCCGGCCCCCACTGACCACTAGCTGCCCCACGGATGCGCCCTCGCCACGTCTTCGTTGAGGTCGGTGCCCCAGCCGGGGCCGGTGGGTACCGTCATGGCGCCGTTGACGATCTCCGGCCGGTTGGTGACGAGTTCGTCCTTCCACGGCACGTCGTCTACGTCTACTTCCATGATGCGGACGTTGGGGAGCACCGCGCACAGGCTCGCACCGACAAACGTCGCCAGGTGACTGTAGTAGTTGTGGGGAGCGATGTTGTACTGATATAGCTCGGCCAGATTGCCGATTCGCTTGGATTGGCTAAAGCCGTTCCATGGCACATCCACCATGAACACGTCGGCGGCGCGTTGGTCGAAGTAGGGCAGGTACTCTCGTGGGTGAAACAGGTTTTCGCCGGTGCAAATCTTGGTGGTGGTGGCCTCTTTGATCTGGCGAATGCCGGCCGGGTCGTACATATCCACTTCCAGCCACAGCAGGTCAAACTGCTCTACCACCTGGGCAATCCGCGTGGCGCTCTCGGGCTTGAAGAGAAAGTTGAGATCGAGGTTGATATCCACGTCGGGGCCAACGGCGTCGCGGAAGGTGCCGATGAGCCGTTCGATGTGCCGCAGCAGCGGCGTGGTGACGATCTGGTCCGTCCCTTGTACTTCGCTGCCGAGGCCGGCCAACTCGCCGAACCCGGCTTGCGATTGCTCGCGCGGGATGACTACGTTCGTCTTGAGGGCCGTAAACCCGCGCTGCACCACCTCCCGCCCCAGTTCGGCGATGTCGGCCAGCGTGTTGATCGGCGGCGCGCCGACGTGCTCGGCGTAGCGTGCCCTGGTGGTGCCGCAGTGGGACCAATAGAGACGGATGCGCTCGCGCATCGGACCACCGAACAGCTCCACTACCGAGATACCGAGCGCCTTGGCTGTGATGTCCACGAGGGCGCACTCGATACCGGCAATCGCCTTGGCGGCGATGCCGCCGGGGCTTTGCCGGGTGCTGTACATCAGATCCCAGACCCGCCGCTCGTAGGGACGTGGGTCCTGGCCGAGCAGCAGGGGGGTCAGGTCCTTGACGGTGCCGACGATGCCGTGTGGCTGCGGCGACCAGCAGTCGCTACACTCGCCGTACCCCACGACGCCCTCGTCAGTGGCCACCTTCACGAAGAGCCAAGGGCGCCAGCCGGCGTCCACGACAAAGGTTTCGACGCTCGTAATCTTCATGGCGAGGTCTCTCTCTAGCCGTCAGCTTTCAGTCATCATCCGGCTCGTTGCAGCTCTTGGAGCATGACCGGCCACGCGGCGTCGGCGTAGAAGCGGTGGCCCTCGGGACCGATGACCAAGTGGCAGCGGTCGGCCGCTCCCGCCGCGCCGTAGATGCTCTGCAAGTCGGCAAAGGCGCGCCGGGTGGCCGCGACAGGGAATATCGCGTCGTGCTCGCCGGCGACGAGCACCACGGGCCGCGGTGCGAATAGGCCCATCACGTCGGCCATCTCCGCATATTGGAGCAGTCCCGGCACGTAGTTGTCGGCGCAGTGGTAGATGGACATGAGGGAATCGCGGAACGTGCAGAAGTAGCAGGAGGGCATCGCGTACCGGAGCCGCGGCAGCACCGCCGCCGAGAAGAGGCTGACGGTGCCGCCACCGGAGTTGCCCATGATGCCGACCCGCGACCAGTCCACGTCATCGCGGGTCTCCAGATAATCGAGGCCGCGGTCCACGTCGAACACCCGCTCGCCGAGCAGCGTGCGGCCGAGCATCAGCGCGTGCATGGTGGCGTCGTGACAGCCATGGGTCGAGACCCGCTCCTGGTGCCGCTCGCGGCGTTCGCCGAACGACCGCTGCTCGATGCAGAGCGCAGCGATACCACGGGCCATACAACCCAGTCCGAAGTCACGATCACCTTCGACCGGGATGGGCACGCTGTTGTCTTCGCGGTCAACGGCGATGGACACATGTGCCCCGGTCGTGTGGCCCTGGACGCAGATGAACCAGGTATAAGGCGGTCTCGCAGCATTGGGCAGGCAGACATAGGCCATCACATCGGCATACGGCTCGGCGCGAAAGACGATCTTCTCGATAGAGCCGAGCGGGTGCTGCCGCTGCCAGAGAGAACGCACGTCGAGCGCCACCCGGTCACCGTCGGGCATACCGAGCAGCGATTTGACCTTGCGCCGGAGCCGGCGTTGCCAGGCGCCCACCTCACCGCCGTCGTAGGCCAGCGCGGGCGTGAGCGCGTCCATCAGGTAGCGGTGATTGAGCGACGGCGAAAAGCTCGCATCCAGTTGGGTGTCGGTCATTGGCTCTCTTTCCCTCTCGATCATTCCCGCTGCTGCTCGCGCGTGATCCTGCGCCGCCGCGCCCACGCTAGCGCCACGCTCGCAGCCACCGCCATGGTACCCGCGAGCAGGTTGAACAGGATGTCTTGTGGGTCGAAGACGCGGTTGGGAATAAACACCTGGATACACTCGTCGAGCAGGCCCACCGCCGCCGTCGCCAGGATTGCGAGCAGCGGCGGCAGCGGGACGCGACGACCGTTGCTGGCGCGCTCGGCGAGTGCTGCGTAGATGAAGACGGCTACGACGCCGTACTCGATGAGGTGCGAGCGCTCCGTTGGAATCGCCATCCGCACGAACACCAACAGGTACGCGGCCGTCACACCCAGCACGACGGCGATCTCCATCCTGCCCGGCCGTCGCTGCACTCCCTGCGTGACGATGGTGGCCCCCACGAGGAACATGCAGAAGAGGAACAGGGCTACGTCAATCAGGCCCCGCGCCCGCAGCACGCCCGCCAGGGTGGTCGCCAGGCCCAGAGTGGAGTAGATCGCCACGACGACGGCCAGCGTCCACAGCCAGAGACGCCGCTCCCGCGCGGAGGAGAAGAAGGCCATGGCCGAAACTGTAGCCGGCGAGGACGTGCGCTGTCAGGCGCGGCGCGCGGCCCGGAGCCGTGCCGTGGCCGGCGCGTCTACTGCATCGCCGGCCGGTTGGATAACGACTCCGTAGTCACGCCGGGCGGTGGCACGGTCGTAGTAGCCGCGCCGCACGTCTTGCGCGACCAACTCCGGGGGGCGGTCGAGGGGGTTGCCGTAGCCGCCACCGCCGGGCGTTTCCAGGCGCAGGATGTCGCCCGGCTGCATTGGGACGTTCTCGTCTTTGGTGATGTGCGCCGGACGATGCTCCTCGCCCCGCAACACGAAGGTGTGCCTGGCACGCTCGGCCGCTCCGCCGCCCAGGATGCCGAACGGAGCAAAGCGCCCGCGCTCCCCCAATAGCGAGCCGGCGGCAAGTCCCCGCAGGAGCCGAAACTCGAAGATGACGCCAAAGCCGCCGCGGCGCAGACCGGCGCCGGCCGATCCTTCGCGGATCGTGTAGCGCGTGAACAGGACCGGGTAGCGCGCCTCGAAAATCTCCAATGCCTGGGTGCGGGCGAGGGCAATGGTGGGGTTCCCGTTGGTCAGGCCGTCCGTGAGGTAGTTGCCACCGTACCCGCCGCCGATGAACGAGTAGAAGACATAGGGGCCACGCTCCGGGTCGTCGCCGCCGACGGAGAGATTGGTCACGGTACCCATCGGCGCCGCATAGCAGCGGTCGGGAATGGCTTGGCTGAGGGCGCCAAACACCACGTCAATAATGCGCTGACAGACCTCCGAGGCGCAGCCGGCTACGGGCCGCGGCGGCTGGGCATTGAGGAAGGTCGTCTCCGGCAGGTCAAAGTTGAAGGGGGTGAAGCAGCCGGCATTGATGGGTACATCGGGGAAGATATGCTTCATGGCGATATACACACCCGCCATGGTTGTGCTCCGCACGCTGTTCAGCGGCCCCCGGCAGGGCGGGCTGCTCCGAGAGAAGTCGAGATGCACGTCGCTGCCCTTGACGGTCATCTCCAGGTGGATGGCAAGCGGCTCCCACTCGATACCATCGCTATCAATGTGGTCGGTGAACGCATAGGTGCCGTCCGGAATGGTCTCGATGTGAGAGCGCATCAGCTGCTCCGAGCGCGTCTTCATCTCGGCAATGGCGTCGAACACCGTCGCCTTCCCGTAGTGGTCGAGGAGGGCAGTTAGTCGGTCGGCGCCGACGTTGAGGGCCGTGATCTTGGCAATGATGTCTCCCTGGCGTTCGGTCGCCACGCGCACGTTTCGCAGGATGATGTCGAGCACGTCCCGATTGAGCCGGCCCCGATCCATGATTCGCACCGGCGGCAGACGCAGCCCCTCCTGGTAAACCTCGGTGGCGCGGGTAGAGAAACCGCCGGGGACTCGGCCGCCGATGTCCGGCCAGTGCCCACTCGTCGCCACGAAGGCGGTCAACTCGCCGCGATAGAAGAAGGGCTTCACCATCTTCACGTCCATCAGATGGGTACCGCCCAGGTAGGGGTCGTTGACGATGTAGACATCGCCGGGCGCAATGTCCGTCACCCATTCGATCACGGAGCGGACGGTGAACTCCATCACGTAGATGAAGTTCGGGAGGCCACGCGGCCCCTGGATGATGACCTCACCGTTGTCGGGATGGTAAATCCCGCTGGCGCGATCCCACCCGTCGGAGATGACCGGGGAGAACGCCATCCGTTCCAGGGTGGCATCCATCTCGTCGGCAATCTGCTCCAGACTGCCTTGCAGGACGGCCAAGGTGATCGGATCAACGGCCATGCTTCACGCCACCTCCAGCAGGAGATTACCCGCCTCATCCACCGTGGCCGCGATCCCAGGCTCCAGCCAGGTGGTCGTGTCCGGCTGCTCGATAATCGCTGGGCCGTCCACCCGCTCGCCCCAGGGGAGTCGGGCACGCTCGAACGTCGGACACTCGATAAACCGGTCGGCCACGTAGACGGACCGCGTGCCCTTGTAGGCCTCGTCCAGGGTAGTTGTCGGTCGCGGCAAGAAGTCCTTGAGCGCAAGGCTGGGCCGCACACCGATCACCGCCGTCCGCAGGTTGAGCAGCCGGATAGGGATGCGTTCCAGTAGCTGGCCCAAGCCGGCAAAGGACTCCTCGGTCTGCCCATAGCGTTGCAGATAGGCGCTGCGAAAGCTGGCCGCAATCCGCTCGTGAGTCAGCACGCCGGCCGGCAGCGGCGTGCGTACCACGTGGGTCTGCCCCTCATACGACAACTCGGCTTCCCGAACGATGCGGGTTCGCACCAGCGGGAGCGGCTCTTGTTGAAGCAGCGCCCGGCCCTCCGCCTCATGCTCGGCGAAGCACCGCGCAACCTCGTCCAGGTTCAGGTCTACAAGCCGCCGGTTCAGCATCGTCACAAAGTCGTGCTGGCGGTCCGCAATCGCACAGCCCCAGGCCGAGGCAATGCCGGGCGCATAGGGGACCAACGCCTGGGCCGCCCCCAACTCGCGGAGGAGCGCACTGACCAACAGCGGCCCGGCGCCGCCAGAGGCGAATAGGGCAAAGTCGCGCGGATCGTGCCCACGATCCACCGAGACACGCCGCAGGCTGCCCGCGATCCGGTTGGTGGCGACGGCGATGATGGCCTGCGCGGCGGCTTCCGGTGCGAGACCGAGCGGCGCACCGACCTGCTCGGCAATCGCCGTCCGGGCGCGGGGCACGTCGAACGCGAGGTCGGCGGCGCCGCCGATTGGGTAACGGGGGTTGATCCGGCCCAGCACGAGCTGGGCGTCGGTGAACGTCGGTTCGGTGCCGCCGCGTCCGTACCCGACCGGCCCTGGATCGGCGCCGGCGCTCTCCGGCCCCACCCGCAGGATGCCGCCGGGATCAACGCGAGCGATGCTCCCGCCACCCGCGCCGACCGTATGGATGTCAACCATGGATACCATGATCGGGATACCGAACTCCAGCTCCATCCCACCGGTCGTCAGCGGCCGGCCACCGACGACCAGTGACACGTCGAGGCTGGTCCCGCCCATGTCGTAAGTGATGAGGTTCGCCACGCCACTTTGGCCGGCGAGGTTGGCCGCCGCGATGACGCCCGCAGCCGGGCCGGAGAGCACCGTATGCACCGAGTAGCGTTGGGCCGTTGCGGCCGACATCATCCCGCCGTTGGACTGCATGATGAACAGTCCGCCAGGGGAGCCGTGACTGCTCAAGCGTGCCTGCAACCGGTCCAAATAGCCGCTGACGGTCGGCTGGACGTAGGCATTGACCGCGGCGGTACTGGTGCGCTCGAACTCCCGGAACACGGGGAGCACTTCGGCCGAGGCGGTGACGTAGAGGTCCGGCCAGCGCTGTTCCAAGATGGCTTTCGCCCGTAGCTCGTGGGCGGGGTTGGCGTAGGAGTTCATAAAGCTGACAACGATGGCCGCCACGCCATCAGCGGCTAGCCGCTCGCCCACGGCGATGACCTCTTCCTCGGCCAGGGGCGTGAGGATCGCGCCCTCGGCGGAGATACGCTCGGTGACCTCGTATCGCAAGTCCCGCGGGATCAACGGCTCGTAGGAGCCGGTTAGACCGTAGAGGTGCGGCCGGTCGCGGCGCCGTAGCTCAAGGATGTCTCGGAAACCGCGCGTGGCGATCAACCCGCAGCGGCTCCCCTTCCGCTCCAGGATGGCGTTGGTCGCAACGGTCGTGCCGTGCGTGACCAGCGCGATGTTCGGGTAGGCAGTCCCGAGCGTATCGAGGGCGGCGATCAGCCCGCGTGACTGGTCGCCGGCAGTGGTGGGAACTTTCGCGACGTGCAGCTGGCGACGCTGCTCATCGAACGTCAGGACATCGGTGAACGTCCCCCCGATGTCTACGCCCACGAGCATGTCCATAGCCGGTACTCCGTCTCCTAGCACGGCTGATAGCCTATCCACGAATCCCGATCATCGCTACAATAGCGCCTGTCACATGTGTCGGCGCTGGCCGCCCGACGGGACGCTGCCGGCGACTGCATTGTGAACACCCGGGTGGGAAAGAGGCAAGCATGTATCTCTTGATGACAGGCTGCGAATACGCCGGGAAAACCGCGTTGGCAGCGCAGATCATGGCCTGGGCGGAGCGGACCATCGGAGCCACTGCCCATTTCCACGATCATCACACCATCCCCTCGACGGAGTTGTCGCCGGAGGCGCAGGAGTCGCTGCTGGGGCTGCACCCGCAGGCCAAGGAGATGCTCCAGCGCTTCATGATCGAGTATCACATCTCGCCGAACTTCTACACCAAGCCCGACCACAACCTGATGGCCCCCTTTATCGAGGAGGCGGTCTACGCCCCGCTCTACTACGGCTACGGTGGAGAGCAGAGCGCTGCGCCGGCGCGTAGCCCGGCCGGTCAGCGGACGGAGATGGCCCGCAAGATGGAGCGGCGTATCCTCGACCTCGCGCCGGACGTGGTGCTGGTGCTGGTCAAGGCCTCGCCGGCAGCGATCCGCCAGCGGATGCGCGAGAATCCGCACCCGCACCCGGTTGTGCAGGAGCAAGATGTCGAGTATGTACTCCGGCGGTTCGAGGAAGAGGCGGCGGCATCGCTGATTCAGAAGCGGATTGTGCTGGATACGACCGCGGCGACGGTGGCGGAGACGCTCGACCAATTCGTGGCAGCGTATGAGCCGTTTCTGACGAATGAGGATCTCCTGCGGATGCGTCAGCGCCGAGCGCAGTAGTCGTGAGTGAGGCGGAAAGGCAGCGGCGATGAAGCGTTTTCGTGAGGCACGAGACCGCGGCGGTGCTCACTTGCTGGCGCAACAGCGCCCCGGTGGCGGCTTTGGCAACCCCGCACTCGGAGCAATCGAGTATTACAAGGTACTGGCCGCCTTCCAAGTCTGCGGCGAGACCAACGCGGCGAACCGGCTGTGTGCCTGGATTCGCCAGCACGGCATGACTGCAGCCGGTGATTTCGGGCCGCGGCCCCGGCCGGGGAGCAAGTACGCCGAACTGCACGCCGAGTACGCATACATCTACTACAACTCCTGGATCATTATCGGGGCACACCGCCTGGGGCAGTTCGACCTCTCCCAGCGTGGCATGGACTTCCTCCTAGACTTCCTGGATGCGGAGAGTGGCGGGTTCTACTCCAGCCCCACCAAACGTGACGCCCACACCAAGCAGGACCTCTGGGTGGTCAGCGGAGCGGGGCAGGCAGCGCTCTACACCGGCCGGCTGGACGTAGCGCGTGGGGTCGGCCGCTGGATGCAAACGCTCATGGCGGCCCAACCAAACTATCCGCAGCAACTCTACTCGGTCTACAGCCGCGCCGAGGGCCTGCACACCAACCCCGACCCCGACGATGAAATCCGTTACGTGATGAGCCGCGCTGCCGAGCGGGACCAGTTCTTCTTCCACCCGGGCATCGCCGGGGGCTTCCTGGCGCGGCTCTACCAGGCGACGGGCGAAGGCGAGTGGCTGGAGCTGGCCAAGGAGTACATGCGCTTCGCAGAGGGGGCCAGCGACTATCTATTCCGGCTACTGCGTGCCGGGAAGGTAGGCTGGGCCGCGTCGGTGCTCTATACGCTGACGGGCGAACGTAAGTATCGGGAGCTGGCCATCCGCGTGGGCGACAACCTTATCGCAGCGCAAGCTGAGGCCGGCTACTGGTCTCTGCCAGGAAGCGAAGTGCTCAAGAACGACATCACCGCCGAGATGGTCGTCTGGCTCGATGAGATCACACAGGCCGTAGAGCACGAGCCACCATCAGCCTGAGGCATCCGACAGGATAGGAGGCCGGCCGGAGACCGGTTAGGCCAGGTATCCACATGGACAGACAGGATATGGGATGGCGCAGGCCACGTATGCGCGTCACTATCGGCGCCCTCGCGCTGCCGGTGGCGCTGGGGCTGCTCGCGGCCGGCGTCGAACTCGTTACCGGGACGCGGCTCGTTGATCCGGTCTCGCTGCTCTTGCTGGGGGTACTCGTCGGCCTACTGCTGGCATTGGCAGTGTCCGGTGCCACCACTTTCACGGCTGCGACATGGCAGCGAAAGGCGCTCTGGGTCACCGGTGCCGGTGCCGCCGTCCTGCTGGCAGCTTGGGTCGTCAGCAACCGGCTATTCGGCCTGCCTACCGGCGCTTGGCGTCCCGGTGTACTGCTTCTGGCGGGCGTGGTTTGCGCCGCGTTCAGCTTGGGCACAGTGCTCTGGGGCCAGCGTAGCGCGGCGTTGGTGCGTCGCGTAGCTCGCGCGATAAGACGCTGGTATGCCTGGCTACGCACGCACGCGGATGCGGTCTGTATCAGTGCCAGCGTGGTCGTGGCATTCGGCTTTCGGGCCAGCATCATGTTCCGTGCGCCGGCGTTTGTGATCGGTGATAGCGGCGCGTATGTGGAGGCTGCGGAGACGATCCGCACGGCTTTTTCATTCGCACCCTTAAGCTACATCTTCCCGCCCGGCTATTCGGCCTTCGTCGCCGGGGTGCAGATTCTGCTCGGCCCCGACTTCCTCGCGGTAGTAGCCGTCCAACACCTCCTGGGCATTGGCACCGTGCTGCTCACCTATGCCGTTGGGCGAGCGTTTCTGCCACCCCTGCTGGCCTTCCTGCCAGCGCTTGGTATGGCTACGAATGGGTATCTCCTCATGATCGAGCATGGCATCTATACGGAGGCGCTGTTCATCCCCTTAGCACTGCTCTTTGTGCTGCTCACCGTGCGGATGCTGCACGGCGGCAGCCAGGGTGACAACACCAGCGACGCACAATCCTCTGGAAATCTGTGGCGCAGCTCTGGCCTGCCAATCGTTGCTGCGGCTGGCGCGGCCCTCGGCTTGGCTGCGCTGACCCGGCTGGTCATCCAGCCGGCCCTCATCGCCGTATGCTTGTTGCTGCTGGTGTACGAGGGTGCTCACCGCTACCGGACATGGCTGCGTATCCTGGCCTTTGCGACGATCTTTGGGTTAGTGGTGGCCCCATGGCTAGTACACAACTGGCTACGGTACCGCTATGTGGGACTCAGCAACAGCCTGGGGCAACAGCTCCTCGTGCGGCTCTGGCAAGAAGAAGGGACCTACACGTGGGCCAACAGCGAGGAGCACGACCCGGACCTACGGCGAGTGCTGGCACTGCTACAGGCATCGAAAGACCGGCACCTCTCGCATTGGGAGGCGTGGCAGAGAGTGGGGACGGAGTTCGGCACCGACCGCACGCCAGCACTCATTACGGCGGCGACTCTCGATGTGATCTCGCGCAATCCTGCCGGATACCTCGAAAAGACCTGGTTCCGGCTCCAGCGCATGTGGCGCGGCGGCTTTGCCAAGGAGCGGGTCCACGACCTGTACGATCAACAAGAACTGCTCAACATTCGCTCGCCGATTTTCGGTGTCCACGACGAGTCCGCCGCCATCGCGGAGCTGGCCGGTAATCGTGTTGACTGGATCACACGTCTCTTCCGACCTGATCTGCTTCCGCCATCGCTCACCCTCTTGCTCACCGTCGTATGTGCCGTGTCGGCAATCGTGAGCCGTTGGCTACGGCCGGCACTGGTGCCATTGGGGATGGGCGTGGGCCTGCTCTTGGTGCCGGTGCTGATTAATGCCGACCGGGCGCGGTTCCATCACCCGGCCGAGCCATTCCTGCTACTGACGTATGCTGCCGGCCTGTGGGGTATTGCGTTGGTGCTACGCAGCGTTTGGCGGCGCCTACGTTCCCGGTGGCTGCGTTACGTTCGCACTGCCGCGATGGCATAGAGCACGAGCAGGAGGAGCACGCACAGAGACGTGTAGCCGGCGAGTCGGCGACCGCCGGGCCCGGGCCGCAGCAAGGCCAGCAGGCGGGCCACGCTAACGATGAGCACGCCCCACAGCAGGAGCACGACGGCCGCACCGATCACCAGCACCGGCGGGTGCGATGCGAAATGGTCGTAGAGCCGCGCCGGCCACAGGTCGAGGCCCATACCGTGCTCAGGATGCGGCGGTTGCATAGTCAGGCCCCACCACCGCCACGGCGGGGAGGCCAGTGCGCGCTCCAGCAGGTCCGGGCGGTTCGGGAAGATTGCCCCCACCGCATCGGCACCTAGAAACCAGAGGTGGCCGAGCAGGGGCGTAAACGGCAAGCCGTAGAGGAGTGGCGTCTCGGCAATGTCTAGCTCGCGCGTGTCCAGGTTAACCCGATCGCCGCCGTCGTAACGCGCGACGTAGGTGGGCAGCTTGGCCCGGTCGCTCCGATCTTCACTCCAGCCGAGCAAGACGTAGCCGTCGTGACCGTAGCGGTCCGACCATTGCGCGGGTGGTTGCGTATCGAACACGGGCGCCTGATCCCACTCGCTACCATCGTGTGGGTCGAAGGCGAGCGCGGAGAGGACCGCCGTATCCGGCCCGTAGCTCTGCACGTAGATTTCCACTGGCGTTAGCGGGGTCACTTCGACCGGATACCGCAGCCATACCCTGGTGCTGAAGTCGCGTTCCAACTGATTCTGTCGCCAGCCGCGAGCATCTTTGACGAGAATGACCTGCCGCCGGTCGCGCCGGTCCCAATCCACCGCGTAGAGTGAGAGCCGAAACGTCACCGGCTCGGCAACCGCAACGCTGATAGTCAGGGGTGACTGCGTGCTCAACACGACCTTGCCGTTCGGCACAGTGTGTGGAACGGGCGCGTCGGGCGGTTCGCTGTAGGCGTATCCTAGGCGGCGCTCGCCGGACTCCGGGTCGCGCAGCGCCCGCACCAGCCCCGGACCACCCAACTCCTCCCAGTAGTCACGTCCGCCATAGGCAGTGCCGTGCTCGTCGAGCTGCGGCAAGATGTGGTCGCGGAACATAATCGGGTACAGGTTGGGATGCTTGGTGATCCCCACGACCTGCACGGCGCAGGACAACGCCAGCAGCAGGCCGCAGCCGGCGCGGAGCAGGCGGCGCTTCAGGCGCGAGCCATCGCCGCTCAAGAGGGACTGGGCCACCGGCGCCGCGGTTATGGCCAGGAAGGGCACGATCATCACGAGGTAGCGTGGCCCCCAACCACCGCCGTGCCAGACACTCTTCATGCTATACACCAGGACAAAGAGCCATGGCGCCACGAGAAAGAGCAGCGCCTCCGCCCGATGGCGGCGCCAGAACGCGGGCATCCCCAGCACCGCCAGAATCAACACCGGGGCGTAGAGGAAGAGACTCTTGCCGGGGCTGAAGAGCAGTCCTCGCAACCCGATCCAGATGGGCAGACTGAGCCAGCCGCGTTGCAGCCCACCGAGCCACTCGCCCAGGACGATGGGTACACGCCCGGCTACGGCAATCATCGCGAGCAGCCCGAGCAGGCCCAGCAGCCCCAGCGTCAGCACGAGCGCCAGCGCCACGCGCCGCTCATGCGGCGCTGCGGCCGGTCGTAATCCGAGCCACACGGCTTGCAGCACGATCAGCGGAATAATGATCGCTGCTGTGTACTTTGCTCCCACGGCCAGGACGAACGCGGTGCCCGCGGCGACTCCCAGACCGAGTGCCCAGCGCGGGTACCGACGGGCGGCATAGATAGCTGTCGTGCCCGCTATAAGAAAGAGGGCGGCCGTCGGCTCGGAGAAGTCATACGTTGCGTAGGGCCAGGCAAGCGTTCCCAGCCCAAATCCCAGTGCCACACACACTGCCGCTCCGACGCTGTAACCCAGCAGCACAACCAACGTCAACAGCAAGACTGCCGTCGTTGCCGTCGTAAACCCATTCAGCAGCGAATAGCCCAGGCGCTCGAAAAAGGCGGGAGTCTGATCGGCGCTACCCAGGCGTGGCCCCCCGGGTACAGTGATCCATGCGCCGCTCCGGCCATCCTGCAGCGCCACGACGCGCACGAACAGCACCGCGTCGCCGGCGCTAGGCAGCGCGACCGGCTGGACATCCACGCGCACCGTCGGCGCGGCCGGTTCGATGGGGAACGTGGCTCCATAGAGATTGGCCTCCGGCACGCCGTCCCAGTGGCCGACCAGCGGAGCGCGGCGATGCAGCGTGCGCGCGGCCTCGCCCGGCCGGTCATAGGCCCACTCGGCGGTGTGTAGTCCGGCACGCACCGGCACCCGGGTAGCGCGGCCCTCTCCATCTACCAGATGGACCTCGGCGACGGTCGTGCCCTGAGCGATGCGCGTGCTCAAAGCGAGGTAGGAGACCACCCGCAGGCGCGTCACCGACGCCGGCTGGGGGAGGTCAATCCGAATGGGCGCGGCGGCGCCGTCGAGGGGTAAAGGAGGCCACGCGCGGAGCACGTGTAACTGGCCATCGAGGTAGAGACCGTCGCGCGGCGGCGCGGCCACGCCGACCGCGTGCCCAAGCCGGAGCAGCGGCTGGCCGAGCAGCGGCATCACGATGCCCCAGCGAGCAAAGTTCCGCCGGAACTCTCCGAGATAGCTCCGGTCCGGGTCGAAGGCGATAGAGCGCGCCATCTCGTAGCCGAACCGGCCATCCACGCTGTACCCCTCGCCACCGCCGGTCAGCATATAGGCGGAAAGCAAGATACAGAAGACGAGGCCGGCGGCCGTCGTCGCCGCGAGGGGCCGGCGGGCAGCGGGCGCGAGGCTCCGAGTCACGTCAGATCAATCTCGATGCAAGCCGGAATCCAGCGCCTTAAGGGTGCCATCTCCGGCTATTTCAGCCACAGAGCACACAGAGAGTGCCGAGCGGGGCACAGCCTCACCTTCTATCCCCACCGGAACTGGGCGACATTGTAAGCCGTCAACGCCAGCGCCAAGCCGCATACGGTGAGCCACGGTGGCCAGCCGTGTAGCCACCCACGCCAGCCCTGCACTGGTGATACTGCACCTCGCAGCGCGCGCAGGAGGCCGAGCGCCGCCAGGACCAGTCCTCCTTCAATAACGACCAGCAGGGCGATCACGGCCGCAAGCAACCTATCGTGCGAGCCGTAGTCGCCGTAGAGTCGGGCCGGCCAGAGGTTCAGGCCGAGACCGGACTCAGGGCGCGACAGTTGTAGGTTCAGTCCCCACCAGCGCCACGGCGGCGCGGCCAGCACCCGCTGGAGCAGATCCAAGCGGCCGGGCCAGATAATCCGCACCGCATCCGCGCTCAATAGCCAAGCATGGTTGAGCAAGGGACTGAACGGTGGCGCATAGAGCAAGCCGGCCTCCGCCACGCTCTCCTCGGTCGTGACGATATTGACGCGCTCGCCGCCGCTGTACCCCGCGATGTAGGGTGGGAGCTGCACCGCATCCGAGTGGTCGCCCCGCCAGGCGAACAGCACAAACCCCTCGCGGCCGTAGCGGTCGCGCCAGCGCCCCTGAGTGGCCTGGTCGGTCTTGGGTACGTCGGTCCACCGACCATCCACCGGCAATGGATCGAAGGTGAGGGCCGACAGCACCGCAACGTCGTGTCCTTCCTGGATGACGGTGATCTCGACCGGCCGCTCCGGGCTGCCTTCCACCTGCCAGCCTAGCCATACGCCCGCCTCGAACGGATCGTGCTGGCGGTAGCGCCGCTCGCCACGGCTATCGCGGAGCACAATCGTCTGCCGCCGGCTTTGGCGGTTGAAATCAACGGTATAGAGCGAGAGCCAGGTGGTGCGCTGCTCGCGGAAGGTGATCTGCATGTCGAGTTGGCCAACTCCGTAGAGATACCCAATGTCGCGGGCCGGCGTATCGGTCCGTGGCTCGAACGGGGTTTGCGGTGCCCGGCGCAAGCCCGGCCCGTCCAGGAACTCCAGGTAGTCTCGCCCACCCAGCGAGGCCCCGGCATCCGGGAGCTTTGGGTACAGGTGCTGGCGATACATCGAGGCGAACAGGTTGAAGTCTTTGGCCACACCGAGTACCTGTACGAGCGCCGCCAGCAGGAGAAAGGACAACAGCAGTCGTGGTACGTGCCGCCACGCCGCGGCCAGCAGCGGCGCCGCGACGATGGCGAGAAACGGCAGCATGGGGACCATGTATCGCGGCCCCCAGCCGCCGCCGTCCCAGACGCGCTTGAGGCTGTAGATGGCGATGAAGAGCACCGGCACGACGATGTAGAGGGCGCCGCGCCAGCCGTGCCGCCGAACGAATAGCGGGATACTCACCAGACCGAGGAGCAGGAACGGCGAGTAGAGGAACAGACTCTTCCCCGGGCTGAAGACCAGACCGCGAAAACCGATCCAGGGTGGTAGTCCCAACCAGCCGCGTTGTAGTCCACCAATGAACTCCGTCAGCAGTACGGGGGGGCCGCCGGCAACGACCACCGAGGCGGCGAGGGCGACGATACCCAGGGCGAGGATCGGGAGCAGGAACGCGCCGAGCAGACGAACGGCCGCGCCGAGACGCCGACCGCTCGGCAGCTCCGTAGCGAGCAGGAGTCCCTGTACGAGCAGCAGGGGAACGAAGCACGCGGTGACGTATTTGGTAGCGATGGCGGCGATGCAGCTCACCCCGGCCAGCCCTGCGAGCAGGACCGGCGACGACAGGAGCGGCGTTGAATTGCCGCTTTCGCGGGAATGAAGGGTGGCAGGATGGCGCAAGGCCAAGGTCAGCAGCAAGGTGGCCAGCAAGACAAAGGCCGTCGCCGGTGGTTCGGTGAAGTCCAACTTCGCGTAGGGCCACGCCATCGTGCCCAGGCCATAGCCCAATGCCGTCAAGACGGCCACTGGGGCCGCGTAGCCAAGGGTCCGCACGAGCGCATACACCAGCACCCCGGCGGCGGCGGTCGCCAGCGCCGGCAGCACCGCATAGGCCAGACGCAAAAAGATGTCACGGTTTTCACGCTGCGACCAAATACGCTTGCCGTTGCGGACATCAATGACCGCCCCGGTCGTCGCATCGCGCACCGCCAGGCTCATCACGTGCAAGGTGCCGCCGCTGCCGGTGAAGGCCACACGTAGGCCTGTACGCGGCAAAGCCGGGGACACGGGGAGCGCCGCGTAGTAGTAGCGGCCCAGCGGTTGCCCGATCCACTGCCCCGCGATTGGCGCCTGGGCATGAGCCACGCGCTGGCGCACGTCCGGGCGCTCCCAAGCCCACTCGGCGGTATCCCGACCGGCCTGGAGTGCCAGTTCTGCTATCGGCTGCCCCGCTCCCGTGAGCCGCACGGACGCGACCGATGTGCCGTCCGGCACTGCCGCCGCATGCGACAGGAACGAGAGCAAGTGGACTTCGGAGACACTGACCGGTTGGGGCAGCGCCACCTCGAACGACTGCTGCCGGTCGCCGCCGTCGGGCGGACCGACCACCGGCCACACCTCCAAGCGGTAGTGATGCCCATTGACGACCAGTTCGTCGCGTTGCGGCGCCCGCCGGGCGACCAACTCGCCGGCCAACACGAGCGGCTGGGCCAGCACCGGCGACATCATGCCCCAGCGGATGAAGCCGCTGCGGAAGCGATGAAAGTAGCTATGGGAGGGGTCGAGTAACAGGGATTTCGCCATCTCAAAAGCGAAATGGCCATCGGCAGAGTACGCGGTGCCGCCGATAGACAGCAAATAGACGCACAACAGGAGCAGAAAGAGCCACCCGGCGATGCGGCGGGGCGGCGCGGCGGCGCGATCCTGTGCGAGTGCCAACCTATCCCTACGCTCTAGGCATCGTTAACGAGTCGGGCGAGCGGCCCGCTACGTGGCAATTGGGCTGGATGACACAAGGGTAGCCGATGTAGCAGGCGTCTGCTGAGACGGACACTGCGAGCCGGTTCATCGCTGCACATCATAGGCGGCAGCCGGCCATGGAACGCATCTGCCACACCGTTTCGGCCGTTGTACGGATGGCAGTGTCTTGCGCTCTCAAGGGGCCGCTCGTGAGGGCTGGGTAGTGGGCAATGAGTCAGGATGACGCCCTGTGGGGCTTCTGCATGAGCGGTTACCCGGTCCATTTCTGGGCACAGCAGGGTTGTGCCGGCAACACCTACCTTGCAGAGACCGAAGCTAGAGGGAGAACATGGCAGCAACCGCAGGTGATCGTATCCGCATCATCGCCGGGACGGCTGGGCGCGACCTCGGCCAGGCCATCTGTGCCGAGCTAGGCCGGCCGTTGAGCGAATCGTTCACGACGAAGTACTACAACGGCTGCACTTACGTGCAAGTCCGGGAGAATGTCCGCGAAGCTGACGTGTTCGTGGTGCAGTCGTCCACCGAACCCGTCAACGACCAATTGATGGAGTTGCTGATGCTGATTGACGCCTGCAAGGGTGCTTCCGCCCAGCGGGTTACGGCAGTGCTTCCCATTTATCCCTACCAGCAATCGGACTGGAAAGACCAGCCGCGCATTCCCATCACCGCCCGCCTCGTGGCCGATCTGCTCCTCGCCGCCGGCGCCGACCGGGTCTTGACGATTGACCTCCACGCCGCGCAGATTCAGGGGTTCATGTCCTGTCCCTGCGACAACCTGACGGCGCTCCCGCTCGTCGCGGCGGCGTTCCGCGAACAGGGTCTGGACATGAGCCAAGTCGTTGCCGTGGCCACGGACGTGGGCCGCGCCAAGCTGGTCCGGCGCTACGCCCGGCGGCTCGACTTGCCGCTGGCCATTATTGACAAGGAGCGGCTCGACGAACGCACGGTCCGCGCTCTGAACATTATCGGCGACGTCGGGGGCAAAGATGCCATCCTCTTCGACGACATCATCGGTACCGGTGGCTCATTGATCAGCGCCGCCAATCTGCTGCGCGAGCATGGCGCCCGGCGCATCTTCGCCGGCGCGGTTCATGCCGTACTGGCAACCGGCGCCGTCGAGCGACTGGAGGCTTCGGTCTTCGAGGGCATTGTCATCACCGATACCGTCCCGAGCCAACAGAAACTCGAAGGCACGACCTCGTTCCGGGTCCTCTCGGTAGCACCGCTGTTGGCCGAGGCCATCCGCCGCATCCATATCGGCGAGTCGGTCAGTGCTTTGTTCGACGATTAGGGGGGCCATTCCTCACCCCGGCCCCTCTCCACATGGTGGAGAGGGGGAGCCTGCCGCTCGTCGCTGCCGCCACAACGCTGGTTATTCCCGCGAAAGGAGACCTTTGCATAACTCCCCGGATGGAGTGCGAGAGGGGCAATGCATCACTCCTCGCTCACCTGGGAGGACCGGTTTTTGGATTCCCGCTTGCGCGGGAATGACGGGTTACGCAAAGGTCTCCGAAAGCGGGATCCTGCCCTCATCGCTGCGCTGGAGCGACTGCTAGGTACGCTCGATAGGCGGCGGCGAGGTCGAACGACCGCGCATCGCCCTCGTGGAGCAGAATCCGCCAGCGTTGCACCAGGTGGTCGCCGGCGGCAATGTGTAGCTCGGTCAGGAGGGTCGGGTTGGAGAAGAGCGCCCCGTAGGCACGGGCGAAGAAGGCCGTCGGGGGGTTGTCGGGATGGTGCATGATCGTCACCCCCACGGCCGCGCCGGCCACCTCGCCGCTGTAATCGCACCAGTCGGCCACTTGCCCCATGCAGCCTGCCTCACCGCGCTGGCCGTTGCTATTGAGCAACTGACCACCGTCTTCCTCGTCCATGCTGTCCGCCACGCGCAAGCCGAGGTACGCATGGGTGTCCCGTTCGAGGGTGATCGGCCCGGCACTCGCCACCAACTCCGAGGTTAGGTCAATGGCGTGCGCCTGCCCCCCGTGCCGGGCAGCGCGGACAATCACGTCGCGTCGCTCGGTGAGCAGCGCCGTCCCATCGTGTCGTACCCACCGATTGCGCGTGCGTAGCGCCACGGCCGTGCCGTCGTCGAGCGCCTCCGGCGTCGCGGATTCCAGCACGATGTGGCCCAGATTGGGCCGCTGCGGGTTGTTGTCGTGAAAGACGTTGATACCGTTGACCCGCGCGTGGCCAATCCAGAGCGAGCGATGATGGTTGTAACGGTGCGCGCCGGTCGTCGTGAGGGGCCGCCCGGTGGGAGAGTGGACCGGGTGCATATCCGGCTTGGACTTATAGAAGTCCCCGTACCGGAGGTAGCCCTTGTTGTAGCCCAGCAGTAAGCGGCGATTCCAGAGCACCTTGAAACGATACTCTTCCTCCTGGATGGTCAATGCCCCCGGCGGCCGGTCAACTCCCCTTGCTGCGTTCATATCCGTCACAACCCCAACCCGGCCGTTAACCCCAAGCCTCCGGCGGTCTCCCTCCGTCACAGGTGGATGCGGGCCGGAGGTGAGGCGCGGTGTCGCTACACGGACAGTTCGACTGTCACGCCTAGCTCGTCTTCAACTGCAATAAGCTCAGTGTTCTGCGGCGATACGTTGCTCTGGACGTTGACAAGCTGGCAGGTGTCGCCTTGGAGGGAACGCGGCTCGATGTGCCACGTGCCAACGTGGAAGATCACGGCCGTCTGCCCGTCGGTCGTGAAGGCAGCAATGTTGCTTGGGTCAAAGCCGTCTACCGGCTCGTCGGGCGGCGCCACGAACACCGCAAATGGCGCACCGCCCAACGGGATGAACAGTTGCGTGTGGTCGAGGTGGCGATTGATGCTGTTGAGGCGCTGCGGAACCCGCTCCACCGTCATGAGCCGGGCCGTGAAGTGTCCCTCCCGTAGGCTCAAGCCGCCTCGCTCGACCGTGACCAAGCGGCCATAGGGAGCAAAGTTCTCGGCGGTGATCGGCTGGGCCTTCACCCGAACGGTGCGTGCGGTAGTGGTCGTCGCCATAGTGCAGTCTCCTTCACCGGCATCAACGTGCGGCGCCGTTTCACTCTGCATCCGGCCGCTGCAACAGCTTCCCTTGCCAGTCTACCTCAGTACGCAACTGCCGCTGCTCTTCCTCCACGTCGCCGAGCCGTCGCTCGATCCGCAGTAGTCGTTCGGCGAGATCGTTCGGTAGCTGCGGTGACTCCCGTCTCGCCAGTAGCCACCGTTGCACGGTCAGTATGACCAGCCGCCCCAAATACCCGAAGATCCCCAAGGCGAACAGGGAAAGGACTGCCATGATAACAAGCTCGAAACCTGCCATATGAATCACTTAGCTCCTCCATACCTTGCAGTGCGGCGATGGTCAGCCGGTCGGGGAAAGGGCAGGCGCAGCAAGGCAGCAGGCCACCCGGCCTCGCCTCTTTGACCCGGCAGCCACGCCGCCGGTTTCGCTCGTGTGCCAGGAGGACGGACGATCACTTCTCCGAGGATTGCTGCAGCAGCTTCCCCTGCCACTCCAGCTCGGATCGCAGTTGCCGCTGCTCCTCACTCATCTCGGCAAGCCGCGCCTCAAGACGTGACAGCCGCTCCTGTACGTCCCCCGGCACACTGGCCGCCTGCTGCTTGCGCTCTTCCAGTCTAAGCTTTACATAACGCGGATACAGTCTCGTGGCAGCGCCTGCAATAATGGCCACGACGGCCACCAATACCCATTCCATACGCCTTCCTCCGGTAGCCCATTATGGACCGCCGGGCCAGCCGCCGCAAGCATGGATACCTGGATTGCGGCTTGCGCCGCAGCGACGAGACGGGCAGGGGAGGGGGTGAGACGGCAGTCCAGCCGCCGCACCGCCGGCCTTGCGGCCGCCATGGTCACTACGCTATGGTTGGGGCAGACCGGGAGCAAACCGGCCCGGTCGGTCGCACCCTCGCACCTTTAAGCCGACCCTGTGAGGCGGCAAGGAGCATAGCCATGGTTCCGCTGTGTGCGGCGCGCGTCTCGCCGCGTCTGCATCGTACCCGTCGAGCGGCTACCGCCATTGACTGCATTGCTCCGTTTTCCCGCCTCAGTGCGTCCTTGCATACCGGCCGGGAGAGGTGCGCCGAAAGCGAGCGGCCAAAGGATCGCGTGCGGATTACGTGCCCGGGCGACAAGGCGCTGAACGACGGCGATGACTGAGGGGCAAGCGCAACCGAACGGTGTGCCGGCTGCGACACAGCGCGGCGGCAAGGTGATCTTGCACGCCGAGGACGTGCGACGCGCGCTAGTCAGGATCGCCCATGAAATCCTGGAGCGGCACCGCGGTGCCGACGATCTCGTCCTAGTCGGTGTGGTCAGCCGCGGTGTGCCGCTCGCGCGCCGTTTGGCGGAGCACATCGAGATGGTAGAGGGCGTCATGGTACCGGTCGGCGAGCTGGACGTGACCCTCCACCGGGACGACCTCGATCTGCGAGGCGGCCGGCGGGCCATGCGCCGCTCGACCTTACCCGTCAACGTCAGCGGGCGGCGGGTGGTGCTGGTGGATGATGTCCTCTACACGGGACGCAGTGTACGCGCCGCCCTCGACGCGCTGCTTGCGTATGGACGCCCCAAATGGATTCAACTGGCCGTGCTGGTTGATCGCGGACACCGCGAGCTACCGCTGCGGGCGGACTACGTGGGCAAGAACTTGCCGACGGCGCGTGATGAGAGCGTGGACGTACACCTGCTGGAGACCGACGGACGGGACGCGGTGCTGCTGCGCCCGGGACGGCGCGATCCGGTGGAGCCGTAGCGGACTGGGATGGGCCGGAGTGGGCCTGAGCCGGGAAGGAGCGAGGCGATGACATTGCGACGTAAGCATGTTCTCGATCTGGACGACTTCACCGCCGACGAGATCGGCGCAGTGCTCGATACGGCCGAGGGGATGAGCGACGTGCTGGCGCGGCCCATCAAGCGGGTACCCGCGCTGCGCGGCACGACCATCGTCAACTGCTTCTACGAATCCAGTACCCGCACGCGCGTCTCGTTCGAGCTGGCAGCCAAAAATCTGAGTGCCGACGTCGTCAACGTGACGGCCTCGGGGTCGAGCGTAGACAAAGGCGAATCGCTCGTAGACACGTCGCGGACCCTGCAAGCCCTGGGCGCCGATATGGTCGTTATGAGACACCGGTCCTCCGGCGCGCCTTACCTGGTGAGCCAGCACATCGCCGCGCGGGTCATCAACGCCGGCGACGGGTGGCACGCGCACCCGACCCAGGCCCTCCTCGACCTGTTTACGGTCCGCCGCCACCTCGGCGACTTGGCCGGTCTGAAGCTGGTGATCGTCGGTGACATTCTGCACAGCCGCGTGGCGCGCTCCAACCTGTGGGGGTTTACGCGGATGGGTGCGGACGTGACCCTGTGCGGCCCGCCGACCCTCGTGCCGCACGATCTGGTCGCGGCCGTCACCGGGCAGACGGAGCGTCAGCCACACCGCGCCCGCGCCGCGCCCGCCGCTGGGCACAACGGCGTCGGCGCCAACGGCCGCTCCGTGCAGCCAGCCATCCGCCCCATCGGCGATCATGCTGCGGCAACGGCGGACGCCGGGCAGCCGGCGACGGCCGTCGCGACGGCAGTGCGCGCTGCGCCCCAGGTAGCCACAACCGGCGAGTCACGGGGCCGGGTACACATCACCTATGACTTGGACGAGGCGCTTGCCGATGCCGACGTAGTGATGGCGCTGCGCCTCCAGAAGGAACGACAGTCGGCCGGGCTGCTGCCCACGTTGCGCGAGTACAGCCAGCGTTACGGCCTCACCACCGCACGCCTCAAGATGGCCAGACGCCATGCGTTAGTCATGCATCCGGGGCCGATGAACGAGGGAGTCGAGATCACCCCCGAGGTCGCGCAGGGCCAGCAGTCGGTCATTGAGGAGCAGGTGCAGAACGGCCTCGCGGTGCGGATGGCGCTCCTGTACCTGTTGGCCGGTGGGCAAGGAGGCCCAGTCGGGTGAGTACCGCACCACGCCCCATGCTGATTCGCGGCGGAAGGGTCATTGACCCCGCCCAATCGCTCGATCAAGTCGGCGACGTGCTGCTGCGCGACGGCTTGGTCGCCGCCGTCGGCCCCAATCTCAACGCCGACGAGGCCGAGATCATCGAGGCCGCCGGGCAGATCGTCTGTCCGGGTTTCATTGATCTGCACTGCCACCTGCGCGAGCCGGGATACGAGGCCAAAGAGACGATTGCCACGGGCACTGCTGCTGCTGCCGCCGGCGGGTTTACGACGGTCTGCTGTATGCCCAACACGCTGCCGGTGCTGGATACGGCGCCGGTCCTCGAAGCGCTCGTCCGCACGGTGGCGGCGCAGGGCGTCGTGCGCGTACACCCAATCGCCGCCATTACCCGCGAGCAGGCCGGCCGTGAGCTAGTCGAGATGGCCGAGCTGACCGAGGCCGGCGCGGTGGGGTTCTCCGACGACGGCGCGTGCCTCACCGACAGCGGCGTCATGCGCCGGGCGCTGGAGTACAGCTTGCTCGTTCGCCGTCCCATCATCCAACACGCCGAGGACCCGGCGCTCTCGCATCACGGCGTCATGCACGAGGGGCCGGTGAGCGCGCGGCTCGGCCTGCCGGGCTGGCCGGGGATGGCGGAGGAGATCATCGTCGCCCGCGACATTGCCCTGGCCAAGATTACGGGGGCGCACGTGCATGTGGCCCACGTCAGCAGCGCCGGCAGCGTGGACTTGATCCGCCGCGCCAAAGCGCAAGGCGTCCACGTCACCGCCGAGGTGACGCCGCACCATCTGACACTGACCGACGACTTGGTGTCCGGGCACTGGTGGTCGGCCACGGCGAGCTTGCCTCCCTACGACACGCGCACGAAAGTCAACCCGCCACTGCGGCCCCGTGCAGACGTAGACGCGCTGATTGCCGGGCTGTGCGATGGGACGATTGATGTCATTGCGACCGATCATGCCCCGCATACCATTGCCGACAAGGAGTGCGAATACGATGAGGCGGCCTTTGGCATCTCGGTGTTCGAAACGGCACTAGGAAGCATCATGAGCCTGGTCCAGGCCGAGCAGCTACCGTTAGTACGCGCCATCAAGGCATTGACGAGCGGTCCGGCCCAAATCTTCGGGCTGGACGGTGGATCGCTGGCGGTCGGTGCTCCTGCCGACGTGACCATCTTCGACCCGGAGCGCGAGTGGTGCGTAGACACGAGCCGCTTCCGCTCGCTGGGTCGCAATACACCTCTTGATGGTGTCTTCCTCCCCAGTCAGGTCACGCACACCATCGTCGGTGGCAAGCTCGTCTACCAACTGGCAGCAGAGGTAACGTCGTGACAAGCAACTCGGCGGCCCGGCCCTACATCTTGGCGCTAGAAGACGGCTACACCGCCTTCGGCTACGGCGTCGCAACCGACGACAGCCAGGCCTCATCACGTCGTTCCCACGAAAGCGAGCCATCGCTTGCGGCGGCCGGGGAGCTGGTCTTCACCACGGCCATGACTGGCTATCAGGAAACCTGCACCGATCCTTCCTATCGCGGTCAGCTTGTCGTGTTGACCTATCCGCTCATCAACAACTACGGCGTAGCCGGTGGTGACGCCGAGTCCCGGCAGCCGTGGTTGGCGGGCCTGATCGTGCGTGAATACTGCCCGGCGCCAAGCCATTGGCGAGCCGAGGGTGGCCTGGCCGCATACCTGGCGGCCGAGCGCATCCCGCTGGTCGAGGGGTTCGATACCCGGGCGCTGACCCGCCATCTGCGGACCTACGGCGCCCGGCGCGCGCAGCTAGTCCCGGCCGACGAGCACCTCGCTACGGCGGCACGGCGCGATCCCGCTGCCTGGCTACGGGGCAGGACGCCCGGCGCGAGTGAGGCCGGTACAGCCCTCGTCGCGGCGGCGCAGCGGGTCATCCCGCTCTCCGAGCAAGACCTGGTCGGGCAGGTCACGATCCCGGAGGCAGCGGCGTTTGACGATACCTCGTGGGACGGATGGCCGGAGCCACGCCGGGCCAAGCAGCAGCACCGAGTTGTGCTGGTGGACTGCGGGATTAAGAACAACCTGCCCCGGTCGCTGGCAAGGCGCGGCCTGGAGCCGGTGCTCGTGCCCTATGCGACGACCGCCGAGGCGATCATGGCGCTCGAACCGGATGGGGTGCTGGTCGGCAACGGCCCCGGCGACCCGGAGGCCGTCGAGGCCACCATCGAGACCCTGCGGACGCTCATCGGCCCCCGCGGCCCGGTCGTGCGCGACCGGCTGCCACTGATTGGCGTCTGCTTGGGCCACCAGCTCTTGGGCCTTGCGGCGGGAGCGACCACCAGCCGACTGAAGTTCGGGCACCGAGGTGCCAACCATCCCGTGCTCGACAAGCGCACCGGACGGGTTCACATCACGTCGCAGAACCACGGCTTCCAAGTGGATAGCGATTCCCTGCCCGCCGACAGCGGCTTCTCCGTCAGCCATGTCAACCTCAACGACGGGTCCGCCGAGGGGCTGCGGCACCGTGAGCTACCGATCTTCTCCGTGCAGTACCACCCGGAGGCCTCGCCCGGCCCGCAGGACAACCAATACCTCTTCAACGAATTCATGGACTTGATGGAGGAGCGATAAGCTGTCAGTTGTTAGCTTTCAGCTATTAGCTGTCAGCCTTCAGTACGGTCGCACGAGGTTGGGATGAGGGATTTTCGCAAGCTGCAAGTGTGGCAGAAGGCCCATAATCTCACGCTAGCGACCTATCGGGCGTCCAGAGACTTCCCACGAGAAGAGACATACGGACTGAAGAGCCAGCTTCGGAGGGCATGTGCTTCTATTCCAGCCAATATCGCAGAAGGATGTGGCCGAGACGGTTCGGCTGAACTCGCTCGTTTCCTCCACATCGCAATGGGTTCGGCCAGTGAGTTGGAGTACCACCTCTTGCTTGCCCACGACCTACGGTTCCTCGCTACATCCGACTACCAACGCCTCACGCAGCACGTCACCGAGATCAAGAGAATGCTCACCGTGTACACGAAACGACTGAAAACCGCAAGCTGACGGCTAAAGGCTGATGGCTGACTGCTGATCGCCGAAGACTGGACAACCATGACTGAAGACCGCTACCGCCCGCAAAAGGTGCTCATCCTCGGCTCCGGTCCGATAGTGATCGGGCAGGCCGCCGAGTTCGACTACGCCGGCACGCAAGCCTGTAAGGCCATGCGCGAGGAGGGCGTCACCTCCGTGCTAGTCAACTCGAACCCGGCCACGATCATGACCGACGAGGACATCGCCGACACCGTGTATATCGAGCCGCTGACGGTGCCGGTCGTGGAGCGCATTATCGCGCAGGAGCGCCCCGATGGCCTGCTCCCCACACTCGGCGGGCAGACCGGCCTCAATCTGGCCGTAGACCTCGCCGCGGCCGGCGTGCTGGATCGGTATGGCGTGCGCCTGCTCGGCACACCGCTCGATACCATCCGACGCGCCGAAGACCGCGATCTGTTTCGCGGGTTGATGCAGGAGATCGGCGAGCCGGTGCCGGAAAGCGTGATCGTTACCTCGGTGAGCGAGGCCGAGGCATTTGCCCGGCAGATCGGGTTCCCGCTCATCATCCGGCCAGCCTATACACTCGGCGGCACCGGCGGCGGCGTGGCACAGGGGTGGGACGACTTTGCCGCCGTCGTCGAGCGGGGTCTGCACGCCAGCCCGATTGGACAGGTGCTGGTCGAACGGTCGCTGATCGGCTGGAAAGAGGTCGAGTACGAGGTGATGCGCGACGGCGCAGACAACTGCATCACCGTCTGCAACATGGAGAACTTCGACCCGATGGGGGTGCATACCGGCGACTCCATCGTGGTCGCGCCGAGCCAGACGCTTTCTGACAAGGAATACCAGATGCTCCGCTCGGCGTCGCTCAAGATCATCCGGGCGTTGGGCATCGAGGGCGGCTGCAATATCCAGTTCGCGCTGAATCCCCAGAAGTTCGCCTACCGGGTAATTGAGGTCAATCCGCGCGTTTCGCGCTCCTCGGCACTGGCCTCGAAGGCCACCGGCTATCCGATTGCACGGGTAGCGGGAAAAATCGCCGTTGGTAAGACGCTCGACCAGATACCCAATGCCGTCACCGGCCAGACAACAGCCGCCTTCGAGCCGGCGCTGGACTACATCGTGGTCAAGATCCCGCGCTGGCCGTTCGACAAGTTCCCCGGCGGCGACCGGATTCTCGGCACACAGATGAAGGCCACCGGCGAGGTGATGGCGATAGACCGCACCTTCGAGGCCGCCATCCAGAAAGCGGTACGCGCGCTCGAAATGGGCGGACGTGCCCTGCTCTGGGAAGCGCCGGAATGGCAGCAACGCGGCTCACCGGGAGACGGTGATGATCCGGGCATAGCGGACATGTGGCGCCACATCGAGCAGCCGCACGATCTGCGGCTCTGGGCACTCATGGCGGCCCTGCGCCGCGAGGTCAGCGTAGACGAGCTGGCGGAGCGCACGGCGATTGACCGCTGGTTTCTCCGCGGCTTGGAGCGCATCTACCGGATGGAGCGGCGCCTGCTCGCCGAGGACCTAACTCCGGCCCTGCTCTGGGAGGCTAAACGCCTGGGGTTCTCCGACGCACATCTCGGCACCCTGGCCGACCGCCTGCCCGAACAGGTGCGGGCGCAGCGCCAGGAGTGGGACATTCGGCCCGTCTTCAAGATGGTAGACACGTGCGCGGCCGAGTTCGCTGCCCAGACACCCTATTTCTACAGCACCTACGAACTGGAAAACGAGGCCGTGCCGCCCGCCGGCCAAACCGGCGATATGCATAAACCGCTCGACAAGGGGCTGGTCCAGGCCGTGCAGGCCACGCGGTCATCGGCGGTGATCGGCTCCGGCCCCATCCGCATCGGCCAGGGTATCGAGTTCGACTACTGCTCGGTGCATTCGGCCTGGGCGCTCCAAGACGCCGGGGTGCGGAGCATCATGCTGAACTCCAACCCGGAGACCGTCAGCACCGACTTCGACACCTCCGACCGGCTCTACTTCGAGAGTCTCGACGAGGAGAGCGTGCAGGAAATCCTGGCCAACGAAGGCTGGCCGCCGGTGGTGGTGCAGTTCGGCGGTCAGACGGCGATCAACCTCGCCGAGCCGCTGGCCAAGACCAATGTCGGGGCAGAGCAGGCTGCGCCCGTCGAGATCCTCGGCTCGTCCGTGACCACCATTGACCTCGCCGAAGACCGCAAGAAGTTCGAGCTATTCCTGGATCGGCTCGGCATTCCCCAGCCGCCGGGGTCCGGCGTGTCGTCGATCGAGGATGCGCTATCGGTGGCCAACCTGATCGGCTATCCCGTGTTGGTACGGCCTTCCTACGTATTGGGCGGCCGGGCGATGGAGATTGTCAACACGCCCGACGACCTGCGGCGCTTCGTCACGGCCCTGCTCACGCAGGACCAGCGTTACCCGGTCTTGATTGACAAGTACCTCCAGGGCCGCGAGGTCGAGGTTGATGCGATCTGCGACGGGACCGATACCTTGATCCCCGGCATCATGGAGCACATCGAGCGGGCCGGCGTGCATTCCGGAGACAGCTTCGCCGTCTATCCGCCCATCCACCTCACTGCGTCGGACACTGAGCTACTCGTCGAGTACACATCCCGTATCTGCGCCGGCCTGGAGGCACGCGGTCTCATCAACATCCAGTACGTGCTGCACCAAGGCGAGGTGTACGTGCTGGAGGTCAACCCGCGTAGCTCGCGCACGGTACCGTTCCTCAGCAAAGTCACGGGTGTGCCGATGGTCCGCCTAGCCACCCAGGTCATGCTCGGCCGGCGCTTGGCCGACCTCGGCTATGGCACCGGGCTGTGGCCGGCCCGGCCGCTGGTGGCGGTCAAGGCGCCGGTGTTCTCGATGGCCAAGCTGGTTGGCGTAGATACCTTCCTGGGACCGGAGATGAAGTCCACCGGCGAAGTGATGGGCGTGGACAATGCCTTTGCACCAGCGTTACGCAAGGCCATGATGGCCGCCGGTGTCTCGCTACCACCGGAGGGCGGCGTGCTCCTCTCCATCGCCGACCGCGACAAGGCCGAGGCCGAGGCGATCATCCGCGCCTTGGGCGACGCCGGCTACCGCCTGTACGCGACAGCCGGGACGGCAGCGTTGGTGCGGCGGCTGGGATACGACGTGACCGCGGTAGGGAAGCTGACCGACGGCGATCAGACCATTATCAACCTGATCCGGGCCGGCCGGGCTAACCTGGTCGTCAACACCGTCACCGGCGGCAGACCGGCGCTGCAAGACGGCTTCGAAATCCGGCGCGCCGCCGCCGAGCATCAGGTACCGTGCCTGACCTCGCTGGATACGGTCGGTGCCTTGCTGGAGTCGATGACCGGCGGCAGCGACTATAGCGTTCGCTCACTGCCGGCCTACCGCAACGGAGCTACTGTGCTGCCTCCGGCGGTGGGCGCGCCCGACGTGCCGGCGGCGGTGGCGACGCGCCCATTCGCCCAGTCCGGCGAAGGGCCAAGAGACACCAACGGGCAGCTTCAGGGGTAGCCGTCGCGCCGGGCCGCTCCCCCGCAGTGCAGAGCTATGCGGCCGGCCGTTCGAGTACCTTAACGGTTCATGGCACGTCAGCCGATTGCTCCTGCAGCGGACGAACGGCGCAGCCGGCGGCGTGGGTATGCGCTCGCTGCGTCCGCAGTGCTCCTGTTCTCCACGAGTCCGGTCTTGACCCGGGTCGCCGGCACGATTTCCTCCCTGGAAATCGCCTGGTGGCGCCTCTTCCTAGCGGCGCTCACGGTGCTGGTCATCGCCACCGTCAGCCGCCATCGGGTGCAGTGGCACCCGCTGGTCAGCCGGCAGTTTGCCCTCTATGGCCTGACCATCGCGCTACATTTTTTCTTCTACATCGCTTCGTTGTCGTTCACCACCGTCGCGCACAGCTTGGCGCTGGTCTACACCGCGCCGGTCTTCATTGCCCTGCTCTCGCGGGTCGTGCTGAAGGAGGGTCTCACGCCGTCGCGGTGGCTGGGTGTGGCGCTGGGAGTGATCGGCGCGGCCGTACTCGCCGGTGTCGAGCCGGATATCCGGCCCCGTGCGCTGCTCGGTGACGCGCTGGCCATCGGGTCGGCGCTGACGTTCGCCGTGTACTCGGTCGCCGGGCGGTCGGTACGCGGGCGCTACCCGCTCTACGACTACGCCGCCGGGGTCTATGCCTGGGGGGCACTCTGGCTGACTCCGCTGGCAGTTTGGGCCGCACCGGGCAGCAGCTATCACCTGCCGGCGCTGGGCGCCGTGGTGTTCCTCGGGATCGGACCGTTGGGGATCGGCCACACGCTCTACAACGCGGCCCTGCGGCGCGTCCCGGCGACGGCCGTCAACCTGATTGCGACGGGAGAAGTGTTTGGCGGCGTGCTCCTGAGCGCCCTCTTCCTCGCCGAATACCCCACACCGGTCGCGCTGGCCGGCGGTGCCATCATCCTCCTCGGCATCGGCCTCGTCATCCGCTAAGGTGTGCCACCGGCCTCACCCCGCTTGAGGTGATTACCGGCGTGGGTCATAATGAACCGGAGGTGACATGCAAGGTGAGCGGAGAGGAAAGCGGACGCAACCTGTCAGCCTACTTCCGAACGCACTCCTGATGGTGATCTGCCCAGAAGGCGGCCTCCACTTCGACCTGGTCAGGAATACTCACCTTCGTTGTGTACCTTCTAGCCCCGCCTGGCCTCCGACACTCCTGCCACCGGAGAGGCTTCCCGGTCTGCGAGAAAACGGACTCTTGGATCGCGGTAGGCTGTTCTGCAATGCCAGACATTCAAGGCAATAGCCCCGGACTCGAGTGAGAAGTCCGTGACCTGGTTAACCAACTTCCCGTCTACGTATGACGTCAGCGACGCTCCACGAGCAGCTATCTGAACGTCGTATTCCTGACCGCATTCGACGGGGAAATTGACGACGCTGAGCTTGGTCATCGTGTTCGGATCACGTTTGCAGATCTGCACCGCCTGCCACCCCAGCATGAAGTCGAACAGATACCAAGACTGCTCGTCCTCGGATAGCCGGAAGAACACTTGAGCATTTCCTCCGGAGACCGGTGTGACGAGCAGAGAGAGCTCAAAGTCGCGCCAGGAGCTGTCCCCAATGATCAGAGGGGTCGTCGTACCATCCGCGTCCTCACCGACGAATGCGTTTCTGGTTCGCTCCCACCCATCTTCGATCGGTCTCTTGCTGCTGGCACCGGTCCTCCAACCCTCAGTACCATCGTCCTCAAGTAGCTTCTGCCAGGGAATCGTCCCCCTCATTCCGGCAATCATGTCTCTTCCGTAGTCTGCACTCGACGCGGCTCGACGTTCCACACGCATGGTCGTCAACCTCCTCTTTAGCTGCTTCCTTGATCTGTGTAGACGGCTCTTTACCGTTCCGGTTGGGATACCAAGAATCACCGCAATTCGTTTCTGGGCTAATCCGACGAGATAGTACAGCGTCACCACGGTCCGGTCGGCGGGAGACAGCACCGACAACGCCTGTTTCAGAAGACCCACGTGGCCCGCGCCTGCCCCTAGGGCAGCATATTCTGTTGCCCGACCGGTGTCTTCCGTCAGTCTGGAGATCCCGCGGTCCACCAGCTTTCGTTTTCTCAACCACTTACGAACGACGTTGAGAGCAATGGAGTAAAGCCAGGATGGGAACTTCTGAGGATCCTCCAGATCAGCCAGACGCCTGTATGCAACGATGAAGGCCTCTTGCGTGGCATCTTCGGCATCATCCTGGTCCTTCAACACCGATAACGTCATTGAAAACACAAGACGCCTGTGTCGGTTGACGAGCACCGCAAACGCGTGATCGTCACCAGATCGAGCGGCTCTGACCAGGGTCGCATCGCTCTCTGCTAGTCTTGCGGTCTCATCCATTCACAAGATAGATTCCGATTCGCACAACAGGTTCACGGGAATCTGGCTAGTTCGAGCGTGGTCGAGAAGATGGCTCCACCTAGCCTCCGGCCCCCCGGCCGATGACTGAAAGCTGACGGCTGACAGCTAATATGGCTCCGCGCCGCCGTAGCCGTGCCCACAGTACCTTTGGATGGCCGCGCGCAGCTCGCCTTCAAGTCCAAGCTGGCGGTTGACCAATCCGTCGAGCACGAACAACAGCTCGGGGTGGTCAACCTGTTGGCGAGCGGCCTGTAGCTCGTTGAGTAGCGCAGTCACTTGCCGGTAGACGGCGTCAACCGCCTCCGCTTCCTGCCTAGTTGCACGCCGCGGTTCTGCTCCCACGACACCTGCCTCCTCCCTGGCGCTCTTGCTAGAGCCGCAGGAGCACGTCCAAATCCGACGATAGATCGAAGACGTGCTTGCGCGGGTCAAGTTGGTAGGGGCCGATTTCCACCGTGACCCAGCCGTCGTAATCAATGGCACGCAAGCCGGCAAATACCGCCGGCCAGTCAATGTCCCCTTCGAGCAACCGCACGAAGCCGCTGGCATCCCGCCCGGCGCTCGAACGGAACCCCTTGACGTGGACGCGCTTGATGCGCTCGCCGAGGCAGCTAACCCAATGCTGGGGCCACCCGAACGCGGCGCAGTTGCCTGCATCGAAGTAGCAGGCGGCGTAGGGGCTGTTGATCTGGTCGAGAAAGAGGCGCATCTCCATCGGCGTGTAGAGCATCTTGTTCCACACGTTCTCCACGGCGAGCGTGACGCCGTGCCGTTCGCAGTCGGGGAGCAGGCCGCGAATGAACGCTTGCGCCCGGTCCCAGGCGATCTCGTAGGGCACATCCTCCTTGCAGGTCCCGGGCACCAAGAGCAGCGCATCCACGCCGAGGTCGGGCGCTATCACAATGCTCTGGCGGACCAGGCGAGCCGCCTCGGCCCGCTCGGAGGGATCGTTGGCCGTCGGCGAAATCTGCCACATCGGCCCGGCCAACATGCCCGAGACCGGGACGGTGCGCGCGGCCAACGCGGCAACCGCAGCCGTATCGGCTGCTGGGCCATCGAACGAGAAGAAACCTTCCTGGCCGAGCGCAATCTCGATCCCGTCGAAACCGGCCTCGGCCGCTAGCTCAAACTGCTCCGGCAACGACATGGTGCGCGGCATGCACCCGGTGGCCATGATTGACTTCTGCATCAAGCTACTCCTTGCCCAGCGCGAGTATTCGCCGCCAAGTGTACTGGATGGCTCGATTTCGCTTCACTGTACGCGGTCGTCGGCTGCCATACGCTCCAAAACCTGCGGCCGCGGCGCAATCCCGGCGAGACCCGGCGACTCGATGGCGAACGCGGCCGCAGCGCACGCGAAATCCGCGGCCCAGACAGGGTCGCCGCGTTGGTGGAGGCCAATGGCAAGAGCGGCTGCGAAGACATCGCCGGCCCCCGTAGGATCAACCTCGCTGGCCCGGTAGGCGCGGGCGCGGTGGATGAGTCGCGCGTCGGCATAGACCTCGGCCCCCTCGCGCCCTCGCGTAATGACGACGAACGGCGCGAGCCGCTGCCACGCCGCCAGCGGCTGCGGGACACCCTGCAGATCGTCCACACTGAGCACCAGCACGTCGCAACGTCCGCGGATGGAATCGGCCTCCCGCCACGCTACCGGACGCACCAAGCCATCGGCGTCCCAGGTCCGCAGCCAGCCTTGCGGCACCACCGCGCGTATCGTCGCGCTGCGCGCACAGTCGAGCAAGTCGGGCTGCATTTCCTGGGCGACCGGCCCGAACAGCACGATGGGCGCCTGCCGTAGGGAGGCCGGGACGTCTGCGGCGGCGAGGGGCCGCGCCCGCGCGTGGAGATATTGGCGCCGCTGGCCGCCCTCGTAGACATTCTCGAAGGTGGTAGAGCGCGGCGAACCGGCATTGTAGACGGTGACCTCGGTGGCCAGCGCGTCAAGCGGCGCAAAAGGGGCCGCGCGTGTGACGAGCGCCGCGCGCAGGCCGAGTCGCGCGGCCGTGCAGGCAGCGTAGGCCGCCGTCCCGCCCAAGCGGTAGCCGGACGGCATGCGGTCACGGGCAACGTGGCCGACAGCGACGAATTCCGGGCCGGGGGCGGCCCTGGCTTGCGGTGGTGACCCTTCAGGAACGCCCCCACGTATGCCCATTGGACCGTGCAGACTGGGCCTGTCAGCGCGGCTTGATGACGACGCGGCGGTCGTCGCCCGCTCCTTCGCTCTCGGTCGTAACTTCAGGATCGTCCACGAGCGCCAAATGGACAATCCGCCGCTCGTCCGGCGGCATCGGTTCGAGGACCATCTGCTGACCAGTCACCCGCACGCGCTGCGCCAGCCGCTCCGCCATGCTTTCGAGCAGGCTCTCCCGGCGCTGCCGATAGCCGTCGGCGTCCACGACGAGCCGGATGCGCCGCTCCAGCTGTTTGTTCACCATCATGCTCAACACGAACTGGAGGGCGCGCAGCGTGGTGCCACGCCGGCCGATCAGCTCCGCAACGCCCGGACCGACCGCATTCAAGGTGACCGGATCAATCGAGCGCACCTGGATGTCGAGCGTCAACCCCATGCGATCCAACAACTCGGCCAGCATCAACTGGGCAAACTCGGCATCGCGCGTGCCCTGGAGGTCAGCGTCGGTTGCGGCGTCTTCCGCTTCGTCCGCGTCGTCGGACGGCGGTAGAGCAGGTGGCTCTGTTTCCGGCGCCAGCGCCGGCGCCGGTGTCTCGGGCTTGACCGATACCCGCACCTGCGCCGGTTCGGCGCCAAATGCGAGTATCTGCGGCGGGCTACCGCGCGACACGACGGTCACGTCCACCTCGTCTTCCGCTTTACCCAACTGCTGCAACGCTCGCTGCACCGCTTCATGCACCGTGCGCGCCGTTTCCTCAACGCTTTCCACGTGCCCGCCTCCCACCACGGCGACGAGAGGATCGTCGTCTTTCCGGTGGCCTCTCGCTTGGTTCATTCCGGGCCTCAGTCACTTCCGGCTCCGCGGTCCCGAGCAAGCGGCGCAGGCCGCCCCACCAGCCCCCGTCGAGGCCGCCGCGCGCTCCTGCTGGCGCCGCCGCCCCGTCGTGGCTGGCTCTCTCTCTCCCGTCATTCTCGTGCAAGCGGGAATCTGCAGTACGGCCGCCGGCGCCGGTCATGCTCGTGCCAGTGCCGGACCCCGACTCACTACCCATGAGGCCTCGGATGCGTTGCACGTCCGAGTCGAGCGCCCCCAGGCCGGAAACGAAGTATTGCTGGACAATCCCGAAGAGGTTTTGCACGACCCAATAGAGCGCCAGGCCGGCGCCGAAGTTCACGCCAATGACGATAATCATCAAGGGCATGAACATCATCATCTGCTGCTGGAGGCGCTGTTGCGGATCGCCGGACGGCGTGGTCATCATCCGCTGCTGTACCCATTGGGTACCACCAGCGAGGAGGGGCAACAGCCAGGGTAGGGGGAAGCCCAGACCGGTTAATTCGGGAGGCAGTACGTCCGGCTGAGACAAGTTCTCGACCCAGAGGAAGCCTTCCTGAAAGATCGGATTGAACATCTCATTCTCTGCATTGCCCAGATTAATCAGGGCGTGGTAGAAGGCAAAGAAGAAAGGCATCTGGAGCAGCAGCGGGAGACAGCCACCGAGCGGGTTGACCCCCTCCTCCCGGTAGAGCTTCATCGTCTCGGCTTGGACCTTCTGCTTGTCGTCGCCGTACTTCTTCTTGAGCGCGGCCACCTTCGGCTGCATCGCCTGCATCGCCTTCATGGACCGGGTGCCCTTGAGCGACAGCGGCAGCAGGACGAGGCGAATCAAGATCGTGAAGACGACGATGGCGAGGCCGGCACCAAGCCCTAGATTATCGGCGACGTACACCAAGCCGTTGATGAGGGGGTGAACCAGGAAGGTATTCCAGACGAACGTTACGCTCTCCAAAACCAGAGACCTCCAAGGACAGGTAGCCGGTGCCACGTCATGCCCGGCGCCTTATCCGTCGTTCTCGCGCTAGTGGGAATCTCGCGGGCGGTCACGCGCGCCGGATAGAGCGGATTCCCGCGTTCGCGGGAATGACGGGCAGTGACCGACACTGGCCTACTTCTGAATCCGATAGCTCAGGGGACCGGGTCGTAGCCGCCGGGGTGAAAGGGATGACAACGCAGAATTCGACGGAGGGCCAGCCACACTCCGCGCAGTATACCATGCCGAACGATGGCCTCGTGGGCAAACGCCGAGCAGGTCGGAGCAAAGCGACAGGTGTTGGGCAGGAATGGGGACACCAGGAGCTGGTACTGCCGAATGCCGCCCAGAACCAGCCAGCGCAGCAACCGCACTGCGCCAGGCGGTGTATGGGCGGCGGCGCCCGCTGTCCCGGCAGCCGCCTCCGACGACTCCCGCTGTCCGCTCGACGCAACCGCCGTTGACGTATCGGTCATCTCGCTTCAGGCGCCTGTTGACTCCTCCGAGCATACCACTGGGCGGCCCGCTCTTGGAGACTCCGCAAGCCTTGCGGCCCTAGCGGTGGTCGCTCGGAGGCTATGCCGGCCCGCCGCCAGAGCCGGTGAATGTCGGCCTGCAAGTCCCAGAAGCTCGCCGTGGTCGCCTCACGATGCGCGATGAGCAGCAGGTCCCAACCATCCGGCACCGCTGGGAGCGTGAGGCGCACAAGCTCCCGGAGGCGGCGGCGCAGGCGGTTCCGCACGACGGCCTTCCCGAGCCGGCCAGAGACGGTTAGCGCCAGCCGCGTCTGCCCGCGCGTGGTACGCAGCGCGTAGAGCCGCAGGAGCCTGGCCCGGCGGGTGCGGCCGCGCCGGCGCACGGTCCTGATCTCGGTACTGGACAGCCGGCCCGGCTCGCGTGACGATGACCGCGCCGCACCACAGCTGTTCATCGGATTGTGCGGCTCCGGCCGGGCCGTCGCCGCCGCGCAGCGGAGCACTACCGGGGCGGTTGGCGGGCGGCGCAATGTTCGGGTGCCCGCATCGGCTTGGCGTCGGGCTAGACCGTGAGCTTATGCCGGCCTTTGAGCCGCCGCGCCCGCAATACGCGCCGCCCAGCGAGCTTCCGCATGCGCTTGCGGAAGCCGTGGACCCGGTGACGGCGACGAACTTTCGGCTGATAGGTACGCTTTACCATCTACTCACACTTTCGCCCGGCACTCGTCTCGTAGCCGGTGGCCAGTGGCTTGTGCCCGGTATCCAGAATCCCGGCCACTGATCGCCAAGGATGCGGAACTGCTATCAACGCGCTGCAAATACACGCTCCAGTATAGCAGGAAGCGGGATTGCCGGCGCAGCCTACCCGTCTCACGGACCGCGAAAGCGTTCAAGGTCGAAGCGCAGCCGGCAGTGCTCGCGGGACCATGCGCGCTGGCGGACGGCCGTCTCGTCGGGCGGCTGCCGAGCGGTCAGGTCGGACAAGACACGTCCCAGTTCCTGGTCGTCAGACGCCGTAGCGGCCGCGTCCGCCGCCCACGGCAGTGTGACGGTGGTAGGCACACAGAGCACGTGTGGCTGCGGGCGCACCTGCCAGGGGCGTCCGTGCAGACCGAGCGCGACCAGCAGCGCCGCGTCGCTGTGCTCCTGCGCGACGCGAGCGGCGTGATCGCTTTCGCCCGTCTCCGTTACCGTTACCGCCAGGGCCAGCACTGTGCCGCCTTGGAGGCTCTGCGGCCACCGGACGGCGGGGATACCAAGCGTGTGCGCGAGGGCCAGCGTGAGCGGCCAGGCCGGAGCATCGAGCGGCACTAGCGTGTCGAAGCGCCACCGGAAGGCCAGTACGGTATCGGCGACCCGCCGCAACACCGCCGCGACCGCCGCGTGACCGTCGAGCCGGCCGGTGCGGCCCGCCGGGATGGTGATGCCGTCATCCCCCGGCAAGCCCAACAGCAGCGCGCCGCAATAGGCGTAGATGCCGATCTTTGCCGGCAACCGGCCGTCCTGGTCGTAGGGCGCCGCAAACTCGCGCAGCCGCGGTAGCGCGTGGAGCGCGGCCGTGGCGTAGGGATCGTCCGGCTTGCGTACCAGCGCCTGGCGCAAATGCGCCTCTGCCACGAGGTAGTCCTCGTCCTGCAGGGCCAGATCGCCGAGACGCGCATGGACTTGTGCAGCCCGGTCACCGAGCCGCTCCCCCTTCAGGCGCAGCACGGCTTCGAGATTGCGGCGCGCCGGCTGGCGCTGCCCCTGGGCCAGAAACAACAGCGCCTGGTTGTACAGGACGACCGGGTCGGCCGGCGCCAGTGCCAGCGCCTCCCGGTAGGCACGGGCCGCCTCGTCCCACTGCCGCTGGCGCTGCGCTGCGGTCCCTCGCGCCAGCCAGTAGAGGCTGACCTGTGGGTCGCCGTCACACGCCGCGCGGTAGGCTTCCAGGGCCTCCGCCCAGCGTCCCCCTTGTTCGTGTGCCAAGCCACCCTGATAGTGCTGTTGGGCTACGAGCTTGGCAAAGAAGCCCTCGGCGTCCACGTCTCGTTGCTTCCCTTCACGTCGCCACCCGTCATTCTGTGGCAAGAGTGAGTCTGTCGGACAGGCAACTGTATAGTATTGAAGCGCATCCAGGCACGAATACCACGAATGGCGTAGTGGGCACACTATGAGACCGGGACTGTACGAGAGGGTAGACGCGGCTGTGCAGCGCGGGCAGGTCTGGCGGGCCAAGGAGCTGCTGCGTGGCAACATCGGATCGGGCAGCTACGACTCCCCACTCTACGAGCGCTACGGCCGACTGCTGCTGGACCTCGGCGAGTTTGTAGAGGCGGGTAAGTACCTCTTCCTCTCCGGGCGCCGGTGTCCTGAGTTCGCCGAGGCCATCAAGGTCTACCTGTCTCGTCACCCAGAGGACCGGCCCGAGGTCTTGTACTACTCGTTTCCCTCGGCGGCTCGCTTCCGACCGATTGCCCGCTACCCGTTGGCGGTGCGTCGTGTGCTGGAGGAGCGCGGCCTACCGCAATACTTTGCCCAACTAGAGCAGGAGCGGTCCGAGCGGGCTAAACGCAAGTTCGAGCGGATAGGAGGCCGAACCGGGTATGCATATGCACCGCTCCAGAGGGAGGCCCCACACACGCGGGTGCAGTGGATACCCAGGGTGCTACTCCAAGGCTTCCTGAGCGCGGTTCTCCTACTCCTGCTGGCCTCGACCGTCGTTGGCGTCGTCGTCATCGTCCGCTGGATTGTGTCCTTGATATAGCTACCCGATAGCGCGACGGGGCTGCTATCGCAGATGCGCCGCAGTCAGCGAGCGGAGTGAAGCATGGCGCGACAAGGAGTTGCTGCATGATGGGGGATCAGCCGGCGGATGATCCCGGCGAGCTGCTGCCGATCTACGACGAGGGCGGGATGCTGCTGGGGCAGAAGCCGCGAGGCGCCGTCCACCGCGACGGCGATTGGCATTGGTGCTTCGACTGCTGGATTATTGCCCACGACGCGGCTGACCGACCAGCCGTACTCCTGCAGCAACGCTCCCTCGGCAAGGACACGTGGCCCGGCCGCTGGGACATCAGCGCCGCCGGGCACTATCGCCCCGGCGAAACACTGGCTGAGGGCGTGCGGGAGCTGGCCGAGGAGCTAGGAGTCGAAACGCAACCGGAGCAACTGATCCGCCTAGGTGTCCGCATAGCCGTCACGCGCCAAGTGACCGCCACCGGAACCATCATTGACCGCGAGTTTCAGGACACGTACTTCTTGCACGACGAGCGGGCGCTCTCCGACTACCGCCCCTGCCCCGACGAGGTAATGGGACTGGCGCATCTCCCGGTCGCTGCCGGCCGGGCACTCTTGACGGGCGCGACCGAATCGCTGACCCTGCCCGGCCTCGCCGCCGGCGAGAACGGTCGCTGGCTCGCGGCGCAGCACGAGCTGACGGCGCGGTCGTTCATCCCTGCCGTAGATTCCTACTTGCTCAAGGTGCTCACCCTCGCCGAGCGGGCGCTCAAGGGAGAACGGCTCCTCTATATTTAGCTCGTCCTGCGGCTTGGAACTACCGCGCCGGCTCCAGGCTCGTCACTGCGGCCTCCGCTGCAATGACGGGCGGCGAGGCGACATTGAGTAGCCGTCACGTGCTACAATGGCACCGGTCGCGCGCAGATGGCGCCGGCCAGCCCATCATGCGCTGGCGGTAGGTGATGGTGGGTCGGAGGAGCGGCACACCGCTACTACCAAGCGTATGAGGAAGAGGTCTATGGGTGGAGAAACCCCGGCAACATCCACGGTACCCGGCGCAGCAGGGGGTGAAGCGGAAAAGCTGAGTGTCGGGCGGTTGGGCCTGCGGCGCGTCGTCATGTGCCGAGTCGACTCTACGCTGCTTGCCTGGCTGCAATCGCGGTCCGGAGCGGAGGCGCCGGGGGCGATTGGCGAGGTCCTGGCGCAGGCCGTGGCCGAGGGTATCCCGAGTCTCCAAAGCAAGAGGCGGCCACCGAGCGGTCAGAGCGTAAGCGCACCGGGCGATGCGGATGGCGGCCGGCTCGTCGCGTTCACCGTAGATAGTGGCCTGGTGCAACAGTTGGCGGAGATCGCCGGGGACGAGGCACCGGCGGTGGTAGGCACGACGGCTATCGCAGCGGCCATGGAGGCCGCGGCTCTCTCCGGTGGTACCAAGCGAACCTCAACCAGGAAGCGACGGACGACATCTACCCGCCAGAGAGCCAAGGCCTCGGCAGCCACGGCCGCGCCGGCCAAGGCGCCGGCGGCTGATACGGGAGAGGCAACCGCGCCGGTGGCCAAAGCGGCGCGGCGCAAGAAAGGCTCTGCCAAGCAGAGCCGCCGCACCGGTACATCGCGCCGCTCGACGCAAGCGAAGCAACCCCAGCTACAACCATTGGCACCAGATGCGGCGGCAGCGCTGGAGGCCGGCGAGTTCTCGTCGCCGCTGCTCCGCACCCTCCGCCAATCCTTGGGCCTCTCACAGGCAGCGGCGGCGCAGTCGCTCGGCGTCTCGCGGGGCCTCGTCGCCGATGCCGAGCGCGGGCGGCGAGCCGGCCAACAGACCCTCATGCGCTTGATTGGTGGTCTGCGCCGCGTGCGCGCCGAATGCGAAGCGGCAGAGCAGAAGAAGGCAGAATCGGCCTAGGGCGCTGCTCCCGCCCGTCATTCCCGCGTTGCGCGAGAATCAGTGTCCCCGACTACTCTTGCCGACGTTGACGGGCCTCGCGGGCGATGGACACGAAATAGTCGTGCATTCGCAGGTCGTCGGTAAGCTCGGGGTGAAAGGCGGTGGCGAGGAGGTGCTCCTGCCGCGCCGCCACAATACGCCCGTCCGGTAAGCGTGCCAGCACCTCGGCCGCCGGCCCCACTGCTTCGATTAGCGGCGCGCGAATAAACACGGCGTGAAACGGTGGCTGCCCAATCACGGGCAGGTCCAGATCAATCTCGAAGCTCTCGCGCTGGCGGCCAAAGGCGTTGCGCTGGACACGAATGTCCATCGCTTCCAGGAATACCTGGTCGGGTAAGGCGCCAACCACGTCGCGTGCAAGAAAGATGAGGCCGGCGCACGTGCCCCAGACCGGCCAGTTGGCCGCCAGCAACTCTTGCAGCGGCGCCACCAAACCCCAGCGCACGGCCAGCTTGCCAATGGTCGTGCTCTCACCACCGGGAATAATCAGGCCATCGAGGCCTTCCAGGTGTTCGGGCAAGCGCACCTCGCGCACCGTCACCCCCAAGCGGGAGAGCGCCGCGACGTGTTCCGCAAAATCGCCTTGGAGGGCCAGCACGCCGATAGTCGTGTTGTCTCGCTCAGTCATCAGCTATCAGCTATCAGCGTATTCCGGTGCCGGCAGCACCGGAGCACCGCCTACCAGCCCCGCTTGGCCAGCAATTCCTCCGGCTCCAGGGTCCCTAGCTCAAGCCCGGGCATCGCCTGGCCCAGCCCCTTGGACACGTCGGCCAGAATCTCGGGATCGTTATAGTGCGTGGTCGCCTGCACAATCGCGCGGGCCATCCGACCTGGCTCTTCCGACTTGAAAATCCCCGAGCCGACGAAAATACCGTCCACCCCCAGCTGCATCATCAGGCCGGCGTCCGCCGGGGTTGCTACGCCGCCGGCAGCGAAGTTGACCACTGGCAGGCGGCCGGTGCGGTGGATTTCTTCGACCAGTTCGTAGGGCGCGCCAAGCTGCTTGGCCTCAGCCATCAACTCGTCGGCAGAGAGGCCGTGAATGCGGCGGATCGCGCCGAGCACCATCCGCGCGTGACGCACGGCCTCGACGATGTTGCCGCTGCCGGCCTCGCCCTTCGTGCGGATCATGGCCGCCCCTTCACCAATCCGCCGGAGTGCCTCACCGAGGTCGCGCGCGCCGCACACGAACGGCACCTTGAAAGCGTGTTTGTTGATGTGATGCGACTCGTCCGCCGGGGTGAGCACTTCCGACTCGTCAATGTAATCAATGCCGATGGCTTCGAGGACCTGCGCCTCGACAAAATGGCCGATCCGAGCCTTCGCCATCACGGGGATGGTGACGGCCTCCTGAATCTGGGTAATCAGCTCCGGATCGCTCATCCGCGCGACCCCCCCGTGGGCACGAATGTCGGATGGCACCCGCTCCAGCGCCATCACGGCGACGGCACCGGCGTCTTCGGCAATGCGGGCGTGCTCGGCTGTCACCACGTCCATGATGACCCCGCCCTTGAGCATCTGGGCCAGCCCCTTCTTGAGGGTCCAGCTCCCAGTCGCGCTCTCAGCTACCTGCCCATTTCCCGAGGAAGTCGCCTGTTCAGTCATGGGATTCTCACCTCCCTAGCCATGCTTGGCTACGCCCGCCCCCAGCATCAGACACGCTCGCGCTTCTATTGTAGCGTTGTTGCGCCCGAATCGGTAGCCGGTCGGCACACCGGCAGCAGGGTCCCGCCCAAGGCTACAAGCCGGCGACAGCGAGGCGCTGGCCAGAGCACCGCGAGGCGCTAACGCTCGGACTTGCCTAGATCGTCAATGTCGAGCTGCTCAATGAAGTCGCGGAAGACATCGAGCCGCTCATCCTGCTCGACCTGCTTGTCCTCGCCCTGTTCCGCTTCTTCGGACTCGGCATCGCGCGCATCGCTCCCGACACGCTCTAGCACCTCGTCGGCGACGTAGATCGGTACCTCCGCCCGCACGGCTACGGCAATCGCGTCGCTCGACCGGGCATCAAGCTCGACGTGACGCCCGTCAACGTCCAAGACAATGCGGGCGTAAAAGGTCTCGGCGACCAGATCGTTGATGAGCACGTGGATGATCTCGCCGTTGAGGGCCGCAATCGCGTTGACGAGCAGGTCGTGGGTGAGGGGTCGCGGCACTTCGGCCTTCTGGAGCCTGATGTAGATGGCCTCCGCCTCGGCCGGACCGATGATGATGGGCAGAATGCGGTCGGTATCCGGCTCCCGGAGCACGACCATCCGGGCAGTGCCGTGGATGTCCATACGGATGCTGTCAACGATCATCTCGACCATCGTTGTCCCTCAGTGCCCGGACAATGCCCCTCTACCGCCAGCGGCAGAGCTAACACTAACATCGCCGTCGGCGACTACTATGCCATTCTAGTCCCTGCCGCCCTGTTACTGCAACGCCCCGGGGCGTCTAATCGCCGTACTCAGCTTGCCGCGCCCGTCAGTGACTCCTCGTCCAAGTCGAAGGCGGCGTGTAAGGAACGTGCAGCGCGAGGAACATCGGCCTCGGGAATCAGACAGGTAATGCGGATTTCGCTGGTCGTGATACTGGTGATGTTGACATCGGCTTCGGCCAGCGCCCCGAACATGCGGGCGGCATATCCCGGCCCGAGGGACAAGCCCGACCCCACAATGCTGATCTTGGCGAGATCGGCGGAAGCGTGTACGCCCTGCGCGCCGACTTCCGTGGCCACCGGACGCACAACGGCGACAGCCTTTTCCAGATCATCACGACCGACCGTAAAGGACAGATTCGATTCCTGCTCGCGGTCCACGTCCTGCACGATGATGTCCACGTTGATCGCCGCTTGTGCCAGCGCATCGAAGACCGCATACGCGATCCCCGGCCGGTCGGGCACGGCGGCAATTGTCACCCGGCCAACATCCACATCGTGGGCAATCCCCCGCACGCGCTGGCGAGCTTCGAGCGCCATATCGTCACCTCGACTAATCAGCGTTCCCGGTTCGGCAGAAAAACTTGACCGTACCACAACAGGCATACCATATACGTCCCCCAGCTCTACGGCGCGCGGATGCATCACGCGCGCGCCGTGGCGCGCCAATTCGAGCATCTCATCCGAGCGGATCACGTCGAGCTTGCGCGCGGTCGGTACGAGCCGCGGGTCGGCGGTATACACCCCCTCGACATCCGTATTGATCTCGCAATACTCGGCTTTGAGAGCCACGGCGACAGCGACAGCAGTGGTGTCCGATCCACCCCGCCCAAGGGTCGTGACATCCATATCGTCCGTCATTCCTTGAAAGCCGGCGACAATCGGGATAGTGCCCTGCTCCAACTCACGCAGCATCCGCTCGGGATTAATCTCGACAATCTGGGCCTGCCGAAAGGCCGCGTCCGTCCGGATACCGGCTTGGGGGCCGGTCAGCGCGACGGCCGACCGCCCCAGGCTCCGCAGGGACATGGCCATCAGTGTGCAGGAGATGACCTCGCCGGTAGAGAGCAGCAGATCAAGCTCGCGGTCGCTCGGATCCTCACTGACCTGCCGCGCCATGGCAATTAGCTCGTCGGTGGTATCGCCCATCGCAGAGACCACGCCAACGGCTTGGTGGCCGGCTTCAGCGGTCTCGGCGATGCGCTGGGCAACCCGTTGGATGCAGTTGGCATCGGCTACCGAGGAGCCGCCGTACTTCTGCACCAGAATAGCCATCGGACCCCTTATCGTGTGTCTTTGCTGCGAGTGCAAAGTGTAACGGTCTCGGTGGACACGCGCAAGCCGGCCGGCCAGCCGTTGCCAACCAACACCCGCGGCGTCTACGACGGACAAAGCGGCGTCCCTTGCGGTACACTTCCGGGGAGGGTCTCATGGCGTCGGCCGGCCGACAGAGACCCGTGATACGGCAATGACACCAGCAGAACCTCCCAGTCCTCGACCACCGGAGAGTGGCTATGGCAGCGCCTCTGCGGTCCACGCCGCCGGCGCCTTCCGCGCCGGCCCAGCCTGGCGGTCGGGTTACGCCGTTGCCGGCCGGCGCCCGCGTGGCCGGACCGCGGCCGGCTGCCGTGCAGGTGATCGAGCATGGGGCGGTCGTCTGGGTTGACATCCGCCAGCCGGACGGTCCGGCGCTCGCCTGGCTGCGTAGCCGCTTCGGCTTCCACCCCCTCGACATCGAGGACCTGACGACGCGCTCCCAGCGTCCGAAACTGGACGTGCATGACGAGTATCTCCTGCTGGTGCTGCACTTCCCCGTCTACGACCGCCAAGCGCAAGTATCCACCCCCTCCGAGGTTCACGTCTTTCTGGGTGCCGATTACCTGGTGACGATCCACGATAGTCGCCTCAAGCCGATGGTGCGTCAGTTCGAGCAGGCCCTAGCGGACCCGGAGGGGGCGCTGGCTCTGCTCGGTCGTAGTCCGGCGCACGCCCTGTATCGTCTGTTGGATCAGCTAGGCGACTATCTCTTTCCCATCCTCAACAAGGTCGGTGGCCAGCTGGATATGATTGAAGCCAGGCTGTTCGAGCAACCCTCCCGCCTGCTCGTCTACAAGATTTCGCTCGTCCGCCGGGACATCATCGCCTTGCGCCGCATGTTGCGCCCTATGCTGCCCGTGATGGCCCGCCTCGAAGGGGAGGCCATTCCGCAGCTCCCGCCGGCGCTCGACCTCTACTGGGGCAACATCCTCGACCATCTGGAGCGCACCGCCGATATTCTGGCCGACTATCAGGAAGTCATTGACGGCCTGGCCGCAACCAGCGAAAGCCTCGCCACCCAGCGCACCAACGAAGTGGTCCGCACCCTGACGATCATCTCCACCATCATGCTCCCCCTGGCGGTCATCTCCGGGATTTACGGCATGAACATCACCGGCCTGCCCTTTGCCGGCCACCCCTGGGCCGCGGTATTTGCGGGCATCCTGATGATCGTGGTCGTCGCCAGCATGCTCGCCCTCTTCAAGCTCCGCCGCTGGATCTGACCACTCCGGCATAATCAGGCAGATTGTGTGCCGGGCCGGCGGTGTCGGATGCAGCACCCCCAGCGGTTTGCAGGAATAGTCCACTCGGTATATATTTGTAAATACCTGGCAGCGGCTGCGGTCTGGGACTAGGGGCGAGGATGCAGGAACAATGGGTGGTCTCGACCTGACCGATGTGTAGCAATGCAGACCACCGCAGCTCCCCACGTGTATCCATCTGGAGTGTGCGGGAGGATGTTCGGAATCTCTACTCCTGGCTCTTCACAGTCCTCATACTTCTCGGCATCGGCTAGATACTCGTCAGTGGTGGGGCAAAGACACTGGAGGAGTTTTGGGGGCTGCTCGCCACGCTGTCTGTGGCTACAGCAACAGTATCAATCGTAGTCACTGAGATCGGAGGAACCGTCATGGTACTGGCAAGTTGGGCGTTGGACAAGAGGGACGAGTGGCGAGCAAAGATAAGGGAAGAAGCTGCACAGGCGGGGCGGGCGGAAGGCCGCGCGGAAGGCCAGATGGATGCTCACGAGGCGTGGTCTGCTTGGAATGCCCGTAGACTGGCAGCAGAGCAGAACGGCGGTGACTTCAATGAACCACCGCCGTCAATCGAAGGCCCGAGTCATCCTCGATAATGAGGTCCTGATCGCGCAGCCGCTGGCCGGCTATGCGCTGTGCCACCATCGTCATCTGGTCAGCGGTAGCGGCAGAACACTGGTTATGCGGGCTGGCAAACTTGGCTACATGGCGGTGTGGATGTTTCTCGCTCATCTGCTCTCGGGAAACCGTTAACATCGTGCCGAGTGTTACAGCGATCCAGTTCGCGTGCCTGAAGGGGAAACTGTGCATATAACGGCTAAGTTCGACGTTTCCACTGCCGCCGTGGCGGCGGTGCGAACATAGGCAAGCTGCTGGCGTCTCCCGATGCCTGTAGGCTTCTCTGGCACCGCTCACCCACTGGCCTCCGCGCTCGTGGTGGCCATCGCACTCGGCATCGGCTTCACGCTGGCCTTGGTTCGCTGGGCACCTCACGTGTGGGCAGACGAGGCGCCGCCAGCCACACCTACGGTGACCCAGACCGCAACGAGCACCAGCGTCGGGACGGCTACGGCGACCGTCACCAGCACGCCATCCCCACTACCAACAGCCTTGCCCACCGCCACGCCTTCTCCAAGCCCAATCGTCTCGCCTACCTTCACTAGCACCCCGTCTCCGTCTCCAATCGCATCACCCACCGTCACTACCACTCCTTCTCCGCTGCCATCCGCCTCGCCGACCACCGACAGTGCCCCCTCACCAACGGTCTCTCCCACCCTCACCGGCACCCCGTCTCCGCTCGCAACGGCCTCCCCAACCACCACCGGTACCCCGTCCCCGACCGTCTCGCCGACTGCCACCAGCACGCCATCACCGCTCCCGACGACATCGCCCACTGCCACCAATACGCCTTCCGCACTGCCGACGGCTTCACCTACCGCCACCAGCACCTCGTCCCTACTCCCAACGGCCTCACCGACCCTCACTGGCACTCCGTCACCGTCCCCAACCACTTCCCCGACTATTACCAGCACTCCATCACCACTCCCGACCGCCTCACCTACTGCCACTACTACCCCGTCCCCATCCCCAACTTCCTCCCCGACCATCACCCCATCCCCCTCTCCAACGGCCTCACCGACTGTAAGCGCCACTGCTACTCCCACCCGGCTGCCTGCGAAGCAGCCGGCATCCGACCGGAAACTGGACCCGGCATTCCGCGAACTCGTTGCTGCTCCTCGCGTTGCAGCGGCCGGGGCAGCAAAAGGAGCACTGGGGACGTCCGATTCGCCGGTAGGTCGCGAGCGAAACAGCGACCAACTGTGGGTCCTCGTACACGGTGACGCTAGGGTGGCAACCGCGCTACGACAGATGGGCGCCACGGTGGCCGCACGAGCCGGCTCCGGTTCCCCGTATATTGCACGTATCGCGGTAAGTGACCTGGAGCGTCTCGCAGCTGTGCCCGGTGTCTCCTATGTCGAGGCGTCGCGTCCCTACCGCCCCGTGGTGGACGTGAGCGTGCCGGCAACCAGTGCCGTGGAAGCATGGAAGCTATCCGGCCCCTCGTCACAACCACTCACTGGCCACGGGGTCCTGGTCGCGGTCGTAGACACTGGTGTGGACTGGAGCCACCTCGACCTCCGCAATGCCGACGGCACTACTCGTATCCTGCACCTGCTCGACCAGACCTGTAGCGTCACCGACTATGCGCCGTGTGTCACTACGGGCACCGTCTCGACGGCCGGACGCGAATGGGCTGCCAGCGACATCAACGGCTGGCTGACGGCCGGCCAGCTACCGGGCGAGGTCGTTGATACCGAGACGGGCACTCGCCTGCCCGACGACACCTTCCCCGGCGCGACGTGTGACGTCGCGGCCGGCTGCGGACACGGTACTCACGTCACCTCGGTCGCCGCCGGTACCGGCCATTCGCATACGAGCCGCACGTTCCGCGGCGTGGCGCCCGACGCCGACCTGCTGATCGTCCGCTCGGACCTCGAATCCGCCAGCATCATGCGGGCCTGGAGCTGGATCATTGAGAAAGCGAAGGCGTTGGGGAGGCCGGTGGTCATCGTCAATGCGTTCGGCTTCGACTACGGCCCGCACGATGGCACGGACTCCGTCGAGCAGGAGCTTGACCGGCTGTCCGGCCCCGGCGCGATCTTCGTCGTGGCAGCGGGCAACGCCGGCGCTGCCGGCAAGCACGCCTCCGGCACGGTGGCTGCTGACACCCCGTCCACGTTTGCCTTCCAGCTCACCGCCGAAGGCGAAGGCAGCTTCTCGCTGTGGTACCCGGCCACGGAGCAGTGGAAGTTTAGTCTCTCTAGGCCGGGTAGTACCGAGCCGGTCGCTACCGTCTCGCCGGGCGAGCAGACGGGCGATGTAGCGGTGCAGGACGGCAGTGCCATCACGACGTTTACCGTGGACGCTTCCGCTGCGCCGCACCCGGTCCACACGACGCTGAACCACCTGTTGCTGACCGTCTCCCGGCCGTCCGGCGGTGCCAGTGGCGCTTGGCTTGGCGAGTTGAGTCACGTCAGCGGGAGCGGCACGGTACGTTGGGACGCCTGGACGACGACCGGCGAGCTGGCGTTTTTCAGAACTGGCCTCGGTGGTACGACGGGCGGCAGAGACGCGCTGCGGACGCTGACCGAGCCGGCCAACGCCGCCCGCGCCATTAGCGTGGCCGCCTACACCACGCGCTCAACGTGGCCCTGCGACGCCCTGCCCCTACCCACGCCGCCGACGTGTACGCAGAGTCTCTTCGTCCGCCCAACCCCACAGCCAACGCCCGGCGGCGTCGCACACTTCAGCTCGCGGGGGCCGACGCGCGACGGGCGTGAAAAACCCGATCTCACCGCGCCGGGCGAGCCGATCATCGGGGCGCGGGCGATCCGGGTCCCGACGCCAAACCCGGCGCCTTACGCCAGTACCCATCAGGTGATGCGTCAAGGCACGAGTCTGGCCGCCGCCCACGTGGCCGGTGCTATCGCACTCCTACTGCAAGCCAACCCGCTGCTGCCACCGGAGGAGGCGGCAGCGTTGCTCCGAAATACGGCGCAGCGCGACGACTACACCGCCGCGCACATGGGCACCGCGACGCCGTGGAGCGAGCCATGGGGCGCCGGCAAGCTGCAAGTCCTCCCCGCCGCCCAGACGGTAATTGCCACAACCCCTACGGTCACGCCGACCCCTACGCTCACCCCCACGCCTACCAATACCCCCGTCCATACCGCCACCGCGACGAGCTCGCCCACGCCCACCGCGACTGCTACCGCCACTGCCACTGCTACCGCCACCATCACACCGACCGGTACCCCCCGCCCTCCAACCACCACGCCCAAGCCCGCACCGCCCACGGATACTCGGCCAGCGTCAGCACCCCGGCCGCCGGCCGTACTGGTTGGTGAACTGCGCTGGAGCCACCGGGCGTCTCCCCCGCATCCCAGCTACCGGACCGCCGTCACGGTGCGCTTCTATCCGGCCAGCAGCGATCCGGCCAGCAGGTCGGCACGGTTCGCGATCACAACGGAGACGGATGAGCACGGGCGCTTTTCGGTCTCGCTCGACGACGTAGGCGACGAGACGTTCGATGTCAACGTCAAGCCCACCGGCGGCCTGAGCCGTGAGCAGCGCGGCATGCGTCTGCGCCGGGCCGCCTCGCGCACCGTGCATTTTGGAGCCGTCAGCGATGGCGATTTGGATGGCAATGACCGCATTGACGCCCAAGATGCCGCGGTGCTGCGCGCGCACTTCGGCCGTTTTGCCGGCGAGGCCGGCTATGCCAAGACGGCCGACTTCGACCGCGACGGGCGCATCACGGTGCTGGACTGGTCCCACATCGCGCGGGGCCAGGGGCGGCAGGGGCCGGAGCTAGTCCCGTGAGGCCGCATGAAAGGATGCTGCAAGGAACAGTCAACAGGCATCAGTCGGCAGGGGGCATATTCCCTGTCCCGTTAGTCGAATCCGGGGGACAGCTTGGCGCTACGGTGAGGGGGCTGGGCCGGGAAGGGAGACGATACGCACGTCGAGCAGGTACGGCCGGCCGGCCGCGAGCGCCTCGTAGGCGCGGCCCACCGCGGCCGGGAGCGCGGCTGCCGTCTCGACGCGCTCGCCGGCGGCGCCGAGCGCCGTAGCCAGTCGGTCGTAGCGCGTGGGCAGCAGCGCGGTCTCGAAAATCCGCTCCTCGCCGTAGCGATCAATCTGCTGGTGCCATTCGGAACCCCAGCGCGCATCGTTGCCGACGACGATCAACACCGGCAGGCGGTAACGCACCGCCGTATCCAACTCCAGGGCGTGATAGCCGAATCCGCCATCGCCGGAGAAAGCGACGATGCGGGCCGCCGGCCGGGCGAGCTTGGCCGCGAGCGCGAACGGCACGGCGGTGCCGATGGAGCCATGCTTGCCGTTGAGCACGACCGTCGCCCCTGCCGCTCTGGCGCTGGCCGTTGCCAAGCGTGCCCACTGGCCGAACTCGCCACCATCCGAAATCACACAGTCTCCCGGCCCGAGACGCGCCAGCACCGCGTGACAAACCTCCAGTGCATGGGTGCCCGCCTCGGAGGCAGGCTGACGACCGTCGCGGGGATCGTCCGGCAAACTGGGCTGCCACCAGGTGCGGCGCGGCCAGGTGCGGCCGGCAGCAGCGGCGGTGAGTAGTTCCAATCCACGCCGCGCGCCTGTGCGTAGGATAACGCCGGCCGTCGCGGCCGGCGGCTCGTCCGGGCTGGCAATCTGGGCCACGCGGCAACCGGGCGCCAGCGCCTCGGGAGACGCAAATCCCACCGAGAAGTCGGCGGGTCCGAGCAGCAGCACGGCGTCGGCACGTCCGAGCGCCCCGATTACACCCGGCTGCGCCGGATCGTTCAGGCCACGCGGACTTTCGACGATCACGCCGGGAATCCCCGTCAACTCCAGGAAGGCATCGAGGTCGCGCCGGGCCTGCCCGCGGTCCAGCGAGGGACGAGCGAGTATCAGCGGCCGCTGCGCGGCCGCGAGCAGCGCCACAATCGCCTCCACACCCGCAGCCTCGTCAGCCTCTCCTTGTGTCCCCTCCTGGGGAGGGCCGACTGGCGCGTCTGCATCCCCGGCTACGGCGGCTTGAATATCCGTAGGGATGGTGACATGCACCGGGCCGGGGGGATCGGCAGCAGCCAGGCCCAGGGCAGCGGCGATCAACTGCGGTAGTGCCTGATGGTCGCTGGCACACCAGGCGGCCTTGCAGACCGGTGCCGCGAGACCGACCTGGTCCTGCTCCTGAAAGGCGCCGCGGCCTGCTTGCGCCAGGGGGCTGCCGCCACTCAGCCACAGCAACGGCGACTCGGCCGCGCTGGCGACCCCGGCCGCCACGGCACCGTTGACATGACCCGGTCCAGCCGTCACCAGGAAGACGCCGGGTTGGCCGGTCAAACGGCCCCAGGCATCGGCCATGTGTCCCGCCGCGGCCTCATGACGCGTATGGATCAGCTTGATCCCGGTGTCGAGCAGCGCATCGTAGAGGTCCAAAATCTGATTGCCGGAGAGCGAAAACACCCATTGCACCCCCGCCCCGGCGAGGGCACGTGCGACTGCGTGAGCACCTGTAGCTTGCTGCATAGTCCTCTCTTGGCGGACGAAATGGCCGGTTACTCGCAGGCGGCTAGCCGGACCTGGGGTCTCAGTATAGCGCGGTGTCCGCTGTCTCACCCCACCCGCTTCCGTAGACTACTCCACCGCACACGCGGATAAGCTGTCGGGAGTGAGGCTCCACTGGCGCTCAGTCAATACGGTAGTGTTGGAGCGCCGCCGTGTCTAGCTCAACCCCTAGCCCCGGCCCGGCCGGCACCTGGAAATGGCCCTGCTCGGCCGGCAAGGCGCCACCGATCAGGTCGTTCTCATGGATGAACGGTAGCTCGTCGGAAGCGAGCGTGGCCTGCTTGAGCGTGCAGCCGACATGGACGGCAAAGGCGGCCTGGATGCCGAGCGACAAGCCGGCAATCTGGTGCCACACCGGTATCTGCGCGGCCTCGGCAATAGCATGGCAGGCGAGGATGGTAGCGACGTTGCCGCTCAGATTGAAGCGATCCACCGCCTCACCCCGGACCGCCTGCAAGACATCGTTGGGGTTGCTTAGATGAAGCGCCTGCGGGATGTCGAGCTTCTGGCGCAGCAGCCGGTACCAGCCGAGGTCATGCTTGAGCACCGGGTCCTCGAAGCATTCGACGTTATAAGGCTCCATTTCGCGGGCCAGTCTGACCGCCGTGGAGACGTGTCGAAACTCGGTGTTGGGATCGAATAGGATCGCATAGTCGGGGCCGGCGGCTTTGGAAATCAACTCCGCTTGGCGAACGGCGTCCCAAGAGCGCGCCTTGAGTTTGTGTACCGTAAACCCTTTGGCCACCGCCTGCTCGGCCTCCCGCGCCGTCGCCTCCGGGGGCATGTGGCAGGACCAGTAGGCAACCGGCACGCGGTCACGGTGCTGATCCCCGATCAAGCGCCAGACGGGTACGCCCAACGCTTGCCCGACCAGGTCATAGAGAGCCGACTGAAAGGGGCGGTCGCAAGTCTGCAAGGGTAGCGTCAGTGGGTCGGTGCCCAGGAACGTCTCGGCCGTCTGCTCCATCGCGGACTTCGCAACCCCCCACGCCTCACCCAGCCCGACCAGCCCATCGTCGGTGCGGACCTGCACCACAACGAAGGGCGGGTTGGCCCAGCCCACCGCGCGGACCGGAGCAATGTAGGGCACGTCTACGACCGCAATGTCAATCGCCGTAATCTTCATCGCGCTCCCCTCCTTACCACCTCAGGCACTTATACCTCCAAGCCCCGGTGTCTCAGATCATCGCTCACCGCGGCGAAGATGGCTTGAGCTTGCCGTAGTGCAACATCCGCCTCGGCTACAGTAGCATCTTCCCATTCTCCAGGATACCGGGCCTCGACAGCCCAAATGGTCAGGCCAGCCAAGTCAGAGTATATCCCCTTGGCTGTCCAGTCGCTTGGTAGCAGGCTGCGTAAACGGTCGAGGTTATGAGTCCTGGGAAAGTCGAGTTGGAGGAAGACGAAAACTGCCTTCAGGGCCTTCTCAGCAGCCTGCTGTGCCAGCCAGCACACTTGTCGAGGAGCCGCTTGCTGCTCACGCAGGAGAACCCCGGCCGCAACCAGGTCTTCTTCTGCAAAGCGAAGCCAGCGGCGCACTTCCGACCGCCAGGCATCACTCTGCTCGGTCATAGAGGACCTTGCCGTTTTGCAGTGCTCCGCGCAGCACAGTGCCTACTAGCTGCCCCCGCCGCGCGATCTCTTCGGGATCAGTAGGAACGACATCAACCGGTACAGGCACGTCGCTCAGGAGCCGGAGCATGGCCACCGCCGTATTACGTTTGTGGTCAACCTGCGGCAGGACCACCAGCAGATCAATATCGCTGTCAAGACGGGCCTCGCCTGTAGCCTGAGAACCGAACAGGATGACCTGTAACGGCCCGAATTCCCGCACCAACCGAGCCACAATCACCGAAAGCCAGTCACTGACTGTCATCAACCTGTCTCCGCTAGTCCTGCCCGCGGCCGCCATGCCGATACGGAATCTTAGCCGCTCCGCCGTTCCGGGAAGGCGCAGGCATAGTCGGCGCCGACATTGGCCCGCTCGATCCGCCATTGGGGTGGGTTGAGCGGGTCGTCGGTCAGGATGGTGCGCTGGAATGCCTGAATGATAATCCGCCGCCCCTTGGCTTGCCCCTTGTCGACCAGCACTTCCAGCGGCTCGGTGATCGGGAGTCCGACGTCGTGCAGCCAACCGTCGGGGAAAAGGTCTTGCCGATTGATGTACTCCCAAAACCACGGCGCGACCACGTGACCCGGCGCCGGCGACAGGTCGGCGGTGAAGGGGATGAACACCGAGCCGTCAGAGAGCAGTGCCGTCAGGCCGGTAAAGCCGGCGGGCGGCGCGACCCGCTCCTCCGGCGCCGCCCAGGCGCGTAGGTCGGCATATGTGAGCGTGGAAGCATCGCCGCCGATGGGCAACGGTACACCAGCTTGCATCAACTCATCTACTAGCAAGCCATATTGGAAGCGTCGCTCCGGGGGCAGTGCGGCGTTGGCACTATGGTCCTCAAGGCGTCCCTTCTCGAAGAGCTGGAACGGTACCCCGTTCCAGACACCGGCGCTGCCTAGGGGGTGCCCCAGCAACCGTAGACTGTCGTGCGCGGTGTAAAACCGCTCGAATAGCGACGCCGTACCTTCCACCGGGAAGACTCGACACTGCGTTGGGTCCACCGTCACGGTCAATGAGCGAGTCTCGTGGAGTACGTTGGTACCGGCGGCGGCAATGATAGTCCGCTGAAGGCTTTCGCGGGGGATCAAGACCGCCAGCGGGCCAGTGGGCGCTGCCTTCAGCCGGAACGCCAGCCGTAGTAGCGGAAAGCTACCGTTGGGGAAACGGCCGCCCAACGCACCGGCGGCATAAAACAATCGCCCGGCTGCCGCGTCGTTTTCAGTCCTGAGATGATGGGTTAGCGGTCCAGTAGGCTCTGCCGACACGACCTCCAGATGCGCCGGATCGTAGGCAATCACTACCTGCGCGCCCTCGACCTCGGCGGCAGCTGCTACGACCACCTCGACACTAAACAGGCCGCCAACCGCTGCCGCCACGGACGCCGGCCGGAAGAAGACCTCCGCGGTAGCAACTGGTGGCGCGGCCACCACCGGCGCCGGGAAACCCATGAGCGCCAGTAGAACGGCTGTGAGAAACAGGGGGGCGGGATGCCCCGGCAGCGGGTTCCTGCGGTATCTCAGGAGGGCTGTGCTCACTACTCCAAGCTCACGTTCAGCGGCGGCGGCTCGATGGCAGCACACGCCGGCAGCAGTGGATATATCATTAACGTCTATATATATCTATAGGAAAAGTGCTGACACTCGGAGCCCCGACCTTTCGGCTGCCGTACTTCCCATGACTTGCCTTCCGCAATCACCCACGCTAAGGTGTCCTTGGAATGACATCGGCGAGCGACGATGTTTCGCCGACGCGCAGCTCACTCGCCGGTGAGTGGGCAAGACTGCGGATGAGAGGAGAGGACCGTGCGAATCTTTCTGGACACGGCTAACATTGACGAGATTCGGCAAGGCGTCCGCTGGGGTGTCGTGCATGGCATCACGACCAACCCCTCGCTCGTCGCCAAAGAGGGCGCCAACTTCCGCGACCGGGTGCTCGAAATCTGTGACATCGTAGACGGACCGGTCAGTGCCGAGGTCACGGCTACCGACGCGGAGGGGATGATCGAACAGGGTGAGGACATCAGGACCTGGCATCCGAACGTGGTGGTGAAAATCCCCACCATTCCGGAGGGCTTGACCGCCATCAAGGCACTCACGGATCGCCCCGATCCCGTCACGATCAACGCGACCTTGATCTTCTCCCCGAACCAGGGCTTGCTCGCCGCCCTGGCCGGTGCCACCTACGTCAGCCCTTTCTTGGGACGCCTCGACGACATCTCGCACGATGGTATGGCGGTCGTCAGTGACTTGGCGCAGATATTCCGGGTGCAGGGCATCAGAAGCAATATCCTCGCGGCCAGCCTCCGCGCACCCCTGCACGTCGTGCGCGCGGCCAAGTGTGGCGCGCACGTCGTCACGCTGCCGTTCGCGGTGCTGGAGCAGATGATGAAGCACCCGCTGACGGACATCGGGCTGGAGCGTTTCCTGGCCGACTGGGAAGCCAGCCAGGCTGAGGCTATCTTGCAGCGGGTGTGACCACCGGCCTGCCGCAGACTACGCCGCAGTTTGGTCGGCGATGAAGCGCCGGATGCGCTGGCGAATCTCAGCGCTGGTCTGCCGGAAGGCCGCTTCCTGCTGCGGCTCCGCAACGGCGGCCGGGTCCGGCAGGGACCAGTGCAGTTGCCGCTGTGCCCCGGGGAAAGTGGGGCAGGTCTCGCGGGCGTTGTCGCAGACGGTGATGATGCAATCGAACGACTGACCGAGAAACCGGCGCACGTCCTTGGGTCGGTGCCCGGTCAGATCAATGCCTGCCTCGCGCATCACTTGTACCGCCAGCGGATGTACGGCCCGTTTCGGGTCGGTGCCGGCGCTGAACGCCGCAAACCGCTCACCACCCAGCGTCCGCAGCCACCCCTCGGCCAGCTGTGACCGCGCAGAGTTGCCGGTGCAGAGGATCAGCACCCGCCGTTTCTTTACCGTTGTCATAATGCCTGCCCTCAATGCATTCGCTCCCGCAACGAGTGTATACACTAGACAGCGCCATAAGCACCGGGCACGTGCCCGGCCGCGCAGTGGATCATGGCGGACGGAGGGAGCAGAGACGTGCCGATGGACCTGGCGACCGTTGATCACCTGCTGACCACCACCCGCGCGGTGCGGAAGCGCCTGGACCTGGCGCGCCCCGTCGAGCCGGAGGTGTTGGAGCGCTGTATTGAGATCGCACTCCAGGCGCCCTCGGGGTCCAACCGTCAGGGCTGGCACTTCGTCGTCGTCACCGATCCGGCCAAGCGCCGGGCGTTGGCCGATCTCTACCGCCGCTCATTCCGGGCTTATGCTGCCAGTAATCGGACACAGCCACCACCCGGGACCGCTACGGACGACCCGCGGATCGCGCAAGCACCGCGGGTTCGGTCGTCCGCCACCTACCTAGCCGAGCACATGCATGAGGTGCCGGTTCTAGTCATTCCCTGTATCGAAGGCCGCGCCGACCACGCCGACGTATCCAACCAAGCCGGCCTCTACGGCTCTATCCTCCCCGCTACCTGGTCGCTCATGCTGGCGCTCCGGGCGCGTGGTCTCGGAACAGCGTGGACGACGCTCCACCTCGTCTACGAGCGGGAGGCGGCAGCGATCCTGGAGATTCCCGACAGCGTGACACAGGTCGCCTTGATTCCGGTCGCCTACTTCCGCGGCACGGATTTCCGGCCCGCCAAGCGCCTGCCGGGGCGCGACCGGACCCACTGGAATACCTGGGACACCCGGCGCTAGGGCCAGATGCGAGGCAAACCGGGGCCGTTCACCCCTACCGAACGACGGGCAGCGCGGCGTGACTTCAACCCGGACTAGCTCACGGCAAAGAGGACCTTGCCACTCTTGCCGGCGTCGGCGACGGCAAAGGCCTCGGATGCATCATTCAGCGCATAGGTCGGCCCGGTAATGTCCCGCACTGGCAGCTGATGCTGCTGGACGAACGCGAGCATTTCCGGCCACTCGTCAATGTCATAGATCCACGATCCCGCCAGGGTGAGTTGCTTGAGTACAGCCTGCTCGAAGACCTTGATCTCGACGGTCGCCTCGGGCTTGATCCCGACAAACACGACCGTACCACGCGGCCGCGCGCCGTCAATGGCGTTCGTCTGCGCGACGGCGTTGCCGCTGGTGTCAATGGCTACATCCACGCCACGACCACCAGAAAGATCGCGCAATGCCGCAACCACGTCTTGCTCGCTGCCGTTGACCACTTCGCTGGCGCCCATTTGGCGCGCCAAGTCCAGCCGCTCCGGCACGACATCAACCGCGATGACGCGCGCGCCGAGCGCAGACCCGGCCTGCACCGTGCAGAGTCCCACCGGGCCGAGACCGAAGACCGCTAAGGTCGTGCGGGCGGAGACACCACCGCGCTTCAACGCGGCATAGCCGGTGCCGTAGTTGCAGGCGAGCACGGTACCCTCTTCCCAGGAGAAGGCGTCCGGCAGCGGCAGCGCATTCCACGACTTCATCCGCTGGTAGTCGGCATCGGCCCCTTGCGGGATGCGCTCGACACCCTGCCAACATTCCTTGGGGAGTCGCGCCCGACACGCCGGGCACTCGCCGCAGCCGCTGATGTGGTACAACGCCACGCGGTCACCGACGCGGGGGAGGAACACGCCAGGCCCCACCGCGGCGATTTCGCCGACCGATTCGTGTCCGACAATCTGGTCCGGGCCGGTCCGCCCCGGCGTAAACTCGCGGTACCAGTGCAGGTCGGAGCCGCAGATCGCCGCCATTCTCACCCGCACCACCACCTCGCCGGGACCGGGTTCGGGATCGGGGAACTCGCGCACGGCTACGCGACGTGCCTCAGGAACAATAATCCCTCGCATGTGTCCTCGCCTCCTTTGCCCCTGGCCTCGCGCTCTCGGCGAGGCTGAACGTGTACTTCAGACGCTTACAGCAGATTCTCCGGCGCTTAATCATACTAACCCGGACAGTCGCAGTGGCCAGTGGAGCGAGGGAGTCTACCGCCTGTCGTTCCCGCGTACGCGGGAATCTATGTCCCGCTCTCTATCCTCGGCGATGGAGAGGGGCCAAGGGGTGAGGCCCAAGCATGGCCCTGATCGCCTTCACAACCTGCTCGGCCGGCAGGAGGCGCATGCACAGCGTATGCCCCAGAGGACAGTCGGCCGGCGCGCGGAGGTTGTAGCACGGGCTGCACGGGATTGCGGTCCGCAGCACGTGGGCGCGGGCGCCGGGGACCGGCCCCGTGAGCTGGGGATCCGTCGGGCCGTGGATGGCGACCACCGGCCGGCCGAGCGCCACGGCGAGATGCAGCGGCCCCGTATCGCCGGCCGCGACGACGTGACACCGTGCAAGCACCGCCGCTAGCTCGCCGGGGGTGCTGGTGGCTCCGTCCAGCCGCAGCGCTGGGTGGCGCATGGCCGCGACGATACGCTCGACCAATGGGTGCTCGTCCGCGCTGCCTAGGAGCGCGACCTGCACGCCCTCACCGGCCAACGTGTCGGCAACGTGTGCCCAGCGCGCCGGGAGCCAGCGCTTGGCGGCGCCATTCGCCGCTCCCGGATGGATGGCGACGAGCGAGACCCCGTGTGGAATACCGGCGAGCAGGTCGGCGGCTCGCTGCCGTTCGGCGGCCGTCAGCAGAAACGTCAGCGACAGGTCTGCCTCACCCCGGCCCTCTCCTAGAGGGAGAGGGTGTGACCCGGCCGCCGGATGTCGCCGGAGTGAGGACGCTGCGGCTGAGACGACGCGCACGTTGTACGCCGCCTCGTGGAGCGGCTCCTGATACCGGCCGCCGGGTAGGGCGTGCGTGAGGACGCACGGATCGGCTTCGTCGCGGTAGCCGTACCGCAGCGGAGCACCGCTCAACAACGCGAGCCGCGCGCCCATCCGCCCGTAGCAGCTCAGGACCACATCATAGCGTCGTCGCCGGAGTAAGCGCACCAACGCGACAAAGGACCGCCACGTTGTTGGCCGGAGCCACGCTACCGGCCGGGTGAAGTGATCGGTGTCCCGCACGATGAACCGGTCAACATAGGTGAAGCGGCTGAGGACGGCATATTGATAGGTGGAGACGACGGCTTCCAGGCGGGCCTTAGGAAACAGACGCCGCGCGGCGCGCAAGGCCGGAATCCAGAGCACCGCGTCGCCCAGCAGCCCGAACCGCAGCAGCAAGATGCGCTGCGGCGCCGGCCGGCGGCTGTGAGCGGGTCGCCGCCAGCGAGCGAGTAGTCCCAGCAGCCCGAACAGGCGTCCCAGCAGCACCTCGCTCACCGTGCGGACCAGGCGTCCCAGGAGGCGCTGTGTGCCTGCCGGTAGGTGTTTCTCGGTCACGAGCCGACACCTTCAGTCAGTGGTCGCCCGGCCTCGCCGCCTCGGCGCGTCATCTTCTGTGGCCACCCACACCCGTAGCGCCGCGGCGATGACCTCCTCGGCGGTGATGTCCGCCATGCAGGGGTACATCGCCTGCGGAGGCGGTGGCAGGTCGAGGTAGCCACACGCGGCGCAGGGCCGCGGCGTCTGTACGACGGCGTGCGCTTGGCGATCCGCTGCCGTCGGCCCATACGGGCCGAAGAGTACCGGATCGGCCGGGCCAAAGAGGCGCACGGTGGGCACACCCATCGCCGCGGCTAGGTGCAACATGCCGTTATCGGGACCGATGGCAAGGCGGCACTGTTGGAGGAGAGTCGCCAAGACACCCACCGAGGTCTCCCCGGCAACGACGGCCGCCGGCGTGGATAGCGCCGCCACGAGGCGCTCGGCCAAGGGCTTCTCCGCGGCGGTGCCGGTCACCAGACAGCGTACACCGTAGCGGCCGGCCAGATGGTCAATGACCAACGCCCAGCGCTCCGGTGCCCAGCCTTTGGCGGGACTACCCGCGCCCGGCGCCACGGCAATCACCGGCGGGATGGTCCACTCCGCGCCCGGCCGCGGCGCGTCGAGCCGATGCAGCGCCCAGAGTCGAAAGGCCTCCGCGCGGTCCGCTTCCGTCGGCTCCAGCGTCACCGGCGGCGACTGCCGGTCGAGATACCCTTGTCCAAGCTCTGCCAGAGCGATCTCCGCCAGGTCCAGGTTGTGCTCCACGACGTGCTGGTGCAGCGCCAACTCTGTGCCATCGTCAACGTCGTCGGATGGCGCAGAGCCGGCGGTCAGCGACTCCGGCGGCGGCAGGCCGTCCGTCAGGAACGGCGCCGTGCCCGGCGTGAGGTAGCCGAGGCGGCGCGGAATGTGCGCCAGATACATTAGGGCTGCCCCCCACCAGAAGTCCGGGCGGAGATTGACGGCCAGATCGAACCGCGCCGCGCGCACCTGGCGTGCCAGCCACCACAGTCGGAGGTAGGGAAGAATGCGAGCCAGCGGACCGGGCGGGCCGGATCGTGCGAAGCCCGGAAACGGATAGGACCAGACTCTCAATACGCCGGGGAGCCGGGCGGCCACCTCGGCCGACCACGGCCCGGACATGTAGGTGATCGTTGCCCAGGGGCAGACGGATTGAATCCATTGCACTGCCGGCGAGGTGCAGAGCACGTCGCCCAGATGATCGGGGCGGATGAGCAGCACGCGCGGCGTGGTACCGGGGATGGGGCCGGGCGGGGGGAGCGATCCCGGCCCTAGGCGGGCGACGAGCGCCAGTGCCCATTCCCGCGCCCGATTGACCGGATCGTCCGCCTGGACCCTGGCCCGGACCGGCACGCACATGGCCGCGAAGCGTTGCGCGTCACCCTGCTCGTGCGAGCCAGGCATTGCTCTCCCCTCACTCGGCCACGAGCTGCTGAACCACCGCGAGTCCCAGCCGGGCAAACCGCGCCAGATGGCCCGCCTGAATACGGTCAGGGGTATCGGTCTCCTTGTGGTAGTGTGTGTCATTCGGAGCGTGGAAGACGAGGGCCGGAATCCCGGCAGCGTTGAACGAGTGATGATCGCTGCGGTGCTCTATCTCCACTCCCAATGATTGGGCCGTCCAACCCTGCTGCTGCGCGAGTTGGGCGGCAAGGTCAGCAAGCTCGGTGTTACCGCCCACGCCGAGCACGTCACCGACTCCAATCATGTCGTAGTTGAGCATCGCCACGAATGACTGTCGCTGCTGCGCGTCCAGCCGGTCTACGAAGTACCGGCTCCCATACAGGCCGTCCTCCTCGGCGCCAAAGGCGACAAAGTACACGGTCAGGTCCTCGGGGAGCACATAGGTCGAGAGTACGCGAGCAAGATCGAGGACGACCGCCATCCCGGAGGCGTTGTCGTTGCCACCGGGGCTGTTCTTGACAGAGTCGTAGTGTGCTCCGATCAACAGCACCCGCGCACCCAGACCGGGACGCTCGGCGATCACATTGGTCGTGGCCCGCTGCACGATCTCCGCCCCGACGGTTACCCGAACCGACACCGGGCCACGCGATGCCTGCTCGACAAGGTATTGGCCCGTTCGACCATCGAGGCCCAACACCGGCACGGGCACCAACTCACCGAGGCTACCGCTGAGCGGCCCGGGGCGGTCGTTGTAGATAAGCACCGCGCTCGCCCCAGCCTCGGCCGCCGCAAGGGCTTTGTCGCGGAACCTGATCCCGCCGCCCCGGCGGACGAGGGCAACACCACCCTCGAATCCCCCATCCGGCATGTCTTCAGGACGACCGAGACCGGCCGGAATGACCCGACCTTCCACCTCGCCGGCCGGCGAATACCGCATTGGGATGCCGGCGATGCTCGCACCGTCCGGGAGCAATTCCACTTTGCTGCCATGGTCGACAAACTTGGTGTATTCGAAGAGTTGGAGATGGACATCGTAGCCGTAGGAGTCAAACTGATCGGCGATGTACTCCGCCGCCAGCTCTGCCCCTTCCTCCCCGGCAACGCGCGGGCCAATCTCATGCGCCAAGGCCATGACGTGATCCATCGCCCGCTCGGCGGAGAATACCGCCGTGGGACGCGGTGTCGGTGATGGTTCCGGCGTCGCAGACGGGGTGACGGTAACGGTGTGCGTCGCCGTTGCCGTCGCCGTTGCCGTGGCGACGACGGTGGGCCGGAAGGTGGGGATCGCGGGGCTGGCAGAAGGCGGTGCGGACGCCGGCGTCGCCGCCTCGGTGGGCACGGCGAGGACGGTAGGCAGGGGTACATCCGGCCCCACCGCCGGACCCCATTCGCAGGCGGCCAGTGGCAAGACAAGGCTGGTGGCTAGGAGCAACCAGGCCACCGGCCACTGCCACAGTCTGGACCAGAGTCTGCCACGCTCCGGATCGTCGCTGCCGCGCGACGTTGACGATCCGGAGAGCGCTTTTCTATAATTCCTAGTATTCAACTCAACATTAGGCGTATGGAGCAGGGTGCGACACCGGTGAGAGCCTCTTCAGAGTCTACCAGTGTTAACGCATTCCTTGATCCGAGGGTTGTATGCGTGTTTCGCTGAAGAGCGATTACGGCTTGCGGGCGCTGCTCGATCTGGCCGAGCGCGCCGGGCAAGGGCCGGTACGGTGCGAAACCATTGCCGCCCGGCAGGAGATACCCCAGTCGTATCTCGATCAGCTCCTGTCGGTCATGCGGAAGGCCGGTCTCGTGAGCAGCACCCGCGGGCCACGCGGCGGCCATCAGCTCCAGCGTCCGCCGCGCGACATCCGCTTGGCGGAGGTGCTGCTGGCTCTTGAAGGCGAACTGTTGGGGCCGGCGCCGCCCAATAACGAAACGGCCGCCGCGTTACCGAGTGTGCGGGTGCAGCGGGAGCTATGGCAGCGTGTACGCCAGGAGATGGAGCGTATCCTGGAAGAGACCACCATCGAGGACTTACTCAACCGACAGCGTGTTCTCAGCGCCCAGTCGCGGTACTACATCTAGGCTATATTGACGTTTGCGCTATACGGCGGTGCCTCAATGCCCAGGGGCCCGGATTCCCGCTTCCGCGGGAATGACCAGGAAATGTCAACAATGGAGTGCGCCAGTGAGTGAAGCACAGTTGGCGGAGAGCATCCTGGACCTGATCGGCCACACCCCGCTCGTGCAACTGCGGCGCGTGCCCGGTGAGGGAGCGGCACAGGTCCTCGGCAAGCTAGAGAGTCGCAACCCCGGCGGCAGCGTGAAGGATCGCATCGCTCAGGCGATGATCGAAGCCGCGGAGCAGGAGGGACGGCTCAAGCCGGGCGACACGATTGTCGAGCCGACCAGTGGCAACACCGGCATCGGCCTGGCCTTGGTGGCGGCCGTCAAGGGCTACCGGCTGGTGCTGACCATGCCCGAGGACATGAGCTTGGAGCGGCGCAAGCTGCTGCGGCGACTGGGCGCGGAATTCGTGCTCACGCCGGCGCTCGAAGGCATGACGGGCGCCGTCTTTGCGGCGGAGCAGCTGGTACGCGAGCAGGGCTATTTCATGCCCCAGCAGTTCGAGAATCCGGCCAACCCCGAAATCCACGCCCGCACCACCGGGCCGGAGATCGTGGCCGCGACGGGGGGGCAAGTGGATGCCTTTGTGGTTGGCGTGGGCACCGGCGGCACGATCACGGGGGCCGGGCGGGCCCTCCGCGAGGCAAACCCGCACGTGCTCCTCGTAGCGGTCGAGCCGGAGCGCTCGCCAGTGCTGGCCGGCGGCCGGCCGCGGCCCCATGCCATCCAAGGTATTGGCGCGAGCTTCGTGCCCGGCGTGCTGGATCGCACGCTGCTGGACGAGATCATCCCCGTTAGCGACGATGACTCCATCGCCATGATGGAGCGGCTGGCGCGGGAAGAGGGGTTGCTGGTCGGGATTTCGGCCGGCGCCAACGTGTACGCGGCCTGTATGGTCGCTCGTCGGCTCGGTGCCGGGAGGACGGTCGTCACGATCCTGCCGGACACCGGCGAGCGCTATCTCAGCCTCGCTCCGTAGCGAGGGTGCTATTCATCAACGGCAGCGGCTACACTAAGAAACATACACAGACAGCGTGACAAAGGAGGACGCACCATGAGCGTCACGGTCTACATACCGACACCGTTCCGGTCGGTGACCGCAAATCAGGCCTACGTCGAGGCGGGGAGTGCCACCGTCGCGGAACTGCTCGCCGAACTGACGCAACGCTATCCCGAGCTGGATCAGCGGTTGCACGACGACAGCGGCCAGCTCCATCGCTACATCAACATCTACGTGAACAAAGAGGAGATCGAAGACCTCCAGGGGCAAGACACGCCGTTGCAGCCCGGCGACGAGGTGAGTCTCATTCCGGCGCTGGCCGGCGGCGCGATTGGCACGCCGTTCACCCCGACGCAGGTCCGGCGCTACAGCCGTCACCTGCTGCTGCCGGAGGTGGGGCCGGTGGGGCAGCGCAGGCTGCTCAATGCCAAGGTGCTGCTCATCGGTGCCGGCGGCCTCGGCTCGCCGACGGCGTTCTACCTAGCTGCCGCCGGCGTGGGCACGCTGGGGATTGTGGACTTCGACGAGGTGGACCTCTCGAACTTGCAGCGACAGATTCTCCACCAGGAAAAGGACGTGGGCCGCCCCAAGGTCGACTCGGCCCGCGAAACGCTCACGGCGCTCAACCCCGACGTGCAGGTCATCGCGCACGACGTGCCGCTGCACGCCGAAAATGCGCTGGAGATTTTCGAGAGCTACGACATCATCGTGAACGGGTGCGACAACTTCCCCACGCGCTACCTGGCCAACGATGCCGCGTACTTCCTGAAGAAGCCGCTGGTGGACGGTGGGATCAACCAGTTCGAGGGGCTGGTCAGCATCTACATGCCCGGTGACGGCTGCTACCGCTGCCTCTATCCGGCGCCACCACCACCAGGAGCGGTGCCGAGCTGCGCCGAGGCCGGCGTCTTGGGCGTGCTGCCGGGCATTGTGGGCAGTATGCAGGCGCTGGAGACGATCAAGCTGATTCTCGGCATCGGCGACCCGCTGATCGGCCGGCTATTGCTCTTTGACGCGCTGGCTGTCGAGTTCCGGACGCTCCGCACGCGGCGCGACCCGGGGTGCCCGGTCTGCGGTGAGACACCGACGATCAACGAGCTAATTGACTACGAGGAGTTCTGCGGCGTGCCGCCTCCCACCAAGGAGACCGAAACCGTAGCCGCCGCCGCCGCCACGAACGGCGCTGCTACTCCGGCCGCCGCAACCGTGCCGGTCACCAGCCGCTAACCGCCGTAAAGAGCAACCGGATGAAGGACCTTGCCAGTCGGCCGACGGGTTGGGGTGGCCCGATTGTCGAACCGCCCACCATCGCCGCAGTGGAGGCGGCCGCCGAGCGGATCGGCGAGGTGGTCGTCCATACACCGCTCATTCCCTTCCACGGGGGTAAGGACGCGACCGGCATCCTGCTCAAGCCGGAGATCTTCCAGCCGATTGGCTCCTTCAAGCTGCGCGGCGTGTTCAACTGGGCGGCGGCGCTGACACCGGCGGAACGTCAGCGGGGCCTGAGCACGATCAGCTCCGGCAATACCGCGCAAGCACTGGGCTACTCGGCCCGGCATTTCGGCGTCCCTGCGCGCACCCTGTTACTCGATACGGCGCCGGCCGGCAAGATCGCAGCCCTCCAAGGCTACGGCGTGGATACGGTCCTGGTGCCGTCCGACGATCTCATGGGCTATCTGCTGGAGGCCCGCTGGCAGCAGGAGCCGTACAGCTTCATCAATCCGATTGACAACCCGTGGATGATCGCCGGCAACGCAACCATCGGCCGGGAGATCATGGCCGACTACCCCGAGGTCGAGTCGGTCTACGTGCCGGTCAGCGGTGGCGGCATGATTGCCGGCATCGGCGGCCTGATTAAGGCGCTGAATCCCTCCGTGCGGATCGTTGGCGTGCAGCCGACTAACATCGCCCCCCTGCACGCCAGCATTGCCGAGAGCCGGCCCCTGTGGGTGGACGCCCAACCGACCATCTGCGACGGCTGCGGGGCACCGCTGGTCTTCGACGAGATGTATCCCGTGCTGCGCCAGGTGGTTGACGAGGTCATGGTGATCTCGGAAGACACGGTCAAGGCGGCGATCAAGGTCCTGGCGCTCAAAAACAAGCTGATTGTCGAGGGGGCGGGAGCGCTTGCCGTGGCGGCTGCGCTGGCCACGCCCGCCGAGCAGCGGGGTCGGACCGTCTGTGTCGTCAGCGGTGGGAGCATTGACACGGAACGGCTGCTCAACATCCTGACCGACGAGACCATCGAGGTCTGAGCGACATCGTGATCGAGCTACCGCAACGCTTGCTAGACGACATCCTCGCCCACGCCCGCGAGCGCGAGCCAGAGGAGGCCTGCGGGCTGCTCGGCGCCGATACGACAACCGGCGGCCTGCGGGTTACTCACGTGCATCGGGCACGCAATGTGGCCGATCAGGCCACGATCCGGTTTGAGGTTGATCCCCGCGACCTGCTGCACGTGTTCACGCTGGAGGAGCACGGCTGGGAGATGGGCATTTATCACTCGCACCCGCGCTCGCCGGCCTATCCCTCCGTGACCGACGTCGGTCACGCGCGCCGCTGGCCCGGCATCTACCACCTCATCGTGTCGCTGCGCCAGCCGCAGACGCCGGAAGTCAACGCCTACCGCATCGAAGACGACGAGATCAGCCCGGAACCACTGCGGATCGTCGCCGACTGACCATCCTCCGCCTCTGCTAGAATGGCGGTAGACCTAGCCTCAACCCCCTTCAGGGGACTGGGGGTAGTCGGTAGACGAGGGGCGGCACACATGGCTATGACGACAGAGACCACGGACCGCCAGCTTGCACCCGATGTCGCGGCGAAGTACGCACGCCTGCGGAGCATCGTGCGTGAGTTGGGCAGCGTCTTGGTTGCGTGGTCGGCCGGGGTGGATAGCACCCTGCTCCTCAAGGTCTGCCACGACGAGCTAGGGGATCGCGCCGTGGCGGTGACGGCGGTCTCCGAGAGCTTGCCGGCCCGCGAGCTGACCGCGGCCAAGCAACTCGCGGCCGAGTTGGGGATCAGACACCTACTCGTGGAAACCTCCGAACTGGCGAACGAAGATTACGCCAGTAACCCGGCCAATCGCTGTTACTACTGCAAAGAGGAGTTGTACACGACCATCTGGCCCATGGCCGAGCAGGAGGGCCTGGCGCACGTCGCCAACGGCGCCAACCTCGACGACGTGGGCGACTTCCGACCGGGGATGCAGGCCGCCCGCGAGCTAGGCGTGCGCGCGCCGCTGCTGGAATCGGAGCTGGGCAAGCCCGAAATCCGCGCCCTGTCCTACGAACTGGGGCTGCCGACGTGGGACAAGCCGGCGTTCGCCTGTCTCTCGTCGCGCATTCCGTATGGCTCGCGCGTGACGCAGGAGAAGCTGGAGCAGATTGACCGCGCGGAGATGGTCCTGCTGCGGCACGGCTTCCGCCAGATGCGCGTGCGCCACCACGACGAGGTGGCGCGCATCGAGGTGCCGCCTGCGGACATGCCGCGCTTCTTCAGCGACGGTATCCATGAGCAGGTCGCCGCCGCGCTCCGCGAAATCGGGTTTCGCTACGTCACGCTCGACCTGCAAGGCTATCGGTCGGGCAGCCTCAATGAGGGCCTGCCGCAGGCGGCCCCACTGGCCGCGAGCGGCCAGCGCCCCGGCCGCAAGCCGTTACCGATGCTTCAGCTATAAATGCGGTCAGTAGGGTAGCTCCGGTGATGGCACCTACCGCGGACGACCAGAGTCACGGACGCGCAGCCCCGGTCAGTGAGTGGCTGAAGACGGCGGCGCTCGCCGCCTATCTACTGGCCCACGCCAACGGTCTCTTCCTTCGGCAACGCGCCTCGCGGTCCGAGGCGCCAACGCCGTCGGGCGTCGGGCAAACCATCGGGCTACTGCTGGGGTTCCTGGCCGCGCTGCTCCTCGACCGCCGCGGCACCCTGGCCTACGCGCTCGGCCCAGCGAACGGCACCTCGGCAGGTAATACGCTCGACCTGACCAAACGCCTCGCCGCCGAATGGGGCAAGGGGACCGTTTGGGGACTCCTGCTGTCCGTCATCCCGATCTGCTTCTTCCTGCGTCCGGTCGTCCTCGCGCGGCCGGTAGAACACCCCACGTACACCAACCTGACCGTGTGGTCATGGCTGCGGCTGGTGCTCGTGGAGATACCCTTCTTCACCGCACTGCCCGAGGAGGCCGCCTGGCGTGGCGCGCTGGAGCCGCGCCTGGTAGCGCACTTGGGGCCGTGGCGCGGCGCGATCTGGTCGAACGTGGCCTTTGGGCTGGCGCACTTTGCCGTCACCCGCGCCAACAGCGGTATCGTCGGCCAAGGGGCGCCGCTCCCGCGCTGGCTGCTGATCCTGGGTGGGATGGCCGCAACCGCTGTCGGCGGGGGCGTGTTCAGCCTCGTCCGCGCGCAAACCGGGTCGCTGGTCGGCGCCATCGCGGCCCATTGGGCCGTCAACGCCACGATGAGCACGGCCCTCTACCTACGCGGTCGCCGCAGCCGGTAGCACGACTTCATGGCCACCGACACACCCACCGCGCCCCTCACACACTATCCTTTTCCACGCTGGCAGGCGCTGGCCCTAGGGCTGGACTTCTTCGTCCTCGGAAGACGCCGGTCGTTTGCCGCCGAGGGAACGCGGGCGCTGCGGACACTACCCCTCCAACCGCAGATCGCGGGGCTGGAGCATCTGCCCACGAGCGGCCCGCTCCTGCTGGTGATCAACCATTACGAACGACCGGGGCTGTGGACCTTCTGGAGCACGTTCCTGGTGAGCCACGCGATTCGGCAACGGCGCGGCCGGCACGCCGAAGTCCACTGGCTCATCACGGCCGAGACGCGCGGTACACGCTACGGCCCGCTCCCGGTGCCGGGCGCCCTCATGAGGTGGGCGATCGGCCGGGTCGCGTGGGGTTACGGCTTCATCACCCTGCCGATAGCCCCGCAGGAAACGGCTGCCCGCGCTGCCGCGCTGCGGTCGGTACTGCGCGCGCTGCGGAGCGACGACGAGCGGGCACACATTGTCGGTCTGTCCCCAGAAGGGGCCGGCAGCCCGATATTACGCGAAGCGCTTCCGGGAACCGGCGAGCTTCTCCTGTTAGCCGCGCGCACCGGCGCGGCCATCGTGCCCGTGGGCATAGCGGAACGGCCCGAGCACGACTGGGCACTGACGGCAACCGTGGGTGCGCCGCTGGACCTCACGCTACCGCCGGAAATCACCCGCGCCGGGCGCGATCAGTGGGCACGGACGGTCGTGATGCAAAGCATTGCCCGCCTCCTCCCGCGGGACGTGCGGGGCTTCTACCGCGACGCGCACTCCCAGTCCGAATAGCGGCGTCCGCCTATCCGGCAACGGGTACGTCCGGCAGTCCCAAGAACCGCGCAATGGCCGCCAGCTGCGCCGCAACGACGTGTGGCGGCCAACCATGGCGTGCCGGTGGCAGCAACACGGCTTCCGCGCGGGGCATCAGGTGGGGCAGCGCAAACGACGCGGCGGCGGGGAGCAGTGGGTCGTCGGGCGCTGCCAACGCGAGGGTAGGGATCGCCAACCGGGCTAACCGGCTCCGTTGATCGCGCGTGATGGCATCGTAGACCAGCTCCACGGCAGCGCGGACCGAGGCTCGCCGGACATCAGCAGCGGCATTCGTTTCATCCGGACCTCCCCCCCGGCCTCCTCCCTCCAGGGAAGGTGAGGAAGAGCCGGCCGCCTCCTGGCCCAGCCACCGCCGCAGCACGGTCAGCACACGCTCCTGCCGCGACAGCCAGTCCAGACCGGCCGTCACCCGGCGCTGTTGGGCCAAGCGAGCGAGCAGGCGAAAGCGTGTCCGCACGGTGGTCGGGCCGTAGACCGGCGCATAGACTATCAGGCGTTGGGCCGGTAGTCCGGCGCCGAGCGCGGCGCTGGCCGGGGCAGCGCCGAGGCCGAGCGCAGCGACACCGACCGGCTCGACCGCCAGCTGCCGCGCAAGGGCACAGAGCACGTCGGCGTTGGCTGCGACCGTGTGGGGGACGGGCAGCTCGGAGGACCGGCCGCAGCCAGGAAGGTCCGGCGCGACGACGTGAAAATGGGCCGTGAGGAGGGGCCACCAGGCGACGAAGTTGCGCCACGACCCCATCATGCCGTGGACGAGCAGCCACGTCGGTCCGGCGCCGGCGGTGACATAGTGCAGGCGTGCGCCCGCGATGGTGGTAGTGTGGCGCTCAGGCTCAGAGGAAGACACGGGGCGTGCTAGGCCTCGGTGCTGGCATTATCCACTTGGGCTGCGCCATTCGAGGAGCGCCTCAAGGCCCGGGACACCTTCTCCATCTCCTCGGTGATTGGTAGAGCTTGCCGAGGAGTTTTGGCGTGCTTCAACTGCCTGGCTAATGCTCTGATCTTCCTCCAAGCAGCCACTTCATCCTTCGTCAACCTCACCACCACCTCGGTCTCTTGTTGCCGTTCGGTCATCTTCACCTCCGATCATGGTAGAAGCTGCCATCTCGACCGTCTCCTGTGCTCTCGATAGATTGGCCCGCGTGACAGCCTTCTCGACTAGGCTTCCTAAGACTCTCCCGCCGCCAACGCCGGCCAACAATGCACCGATGACCGGCCTTACTTCAAGCTGGGTGTCATAGAAACTGGCCGCCGGGTTGTAGAGGCCCCAAAACGCGATGGCGGTGATCGCTCCTACGAGGATACCACCGATGAATCCTGGATCGAGCAAGCGTCTGCCCTGCGTATCCGCAAAGAAACGCGGCAGCGAGAAGCCGCCTTCAGATAAGTATGCATTTGCCAATCCACCGATGCTGCCAACGGGCATCACGACCACCCACTCCGGCATCAACGATATATCCTCTGTCAGTCAGCGCGGCTCGCTATCATCAATGTAGCACTGACGGCCTCAGCCCACGGCACGGGCCGGCCGCCACCATGACTCCTCTTTCCGTGAAGAAAGGGGGCCGGGGGTAGGCTCAATCCGCTCCGCCGGGGGACGTGGATTCCCGCGTGCGCGGGAATGACAGGCGAGATAAGGGAGAGGGGCGCAGCAACCCGATCCCGCCTGCTCCGTTGTCACTGCTAGACCGCGTAGAACGGCTGTTCGGCCGGCGGGCTGCGGCCGCTCAACCGCGGCCGCAAACTGCCGGTGAGCATCCTCAGAGAAAGTGCAGCCGAGGCGATGCGACCAGAGAAGATCATCATTCGTGGCGCGCGGGAGCACAACCTCAAGAACATCACCGTCGAGATACCACGCGATCAGCTTGTTGTCCTGACGGGTGTCAGCGGCTCCGGCAAGTCGAGCCTGGCGTTCGACACGCTGTACGCGGAGGGACAGCGGCGCTACGTAGAATCGCTGTCCAGCTACGCGCGGCAGTTCCTAGGCCAAAATCAGAAGCCCAAGGTGGACTACATCGGCGGTCTCTCGCCGGCCATCTCCATCGAGCAGAAGACGGCCTCGCGCAACCCGCGCTCCACCGTCGGCACGGTCACCGAGATTCACGACTATCTGCGCGTGCTCTACGCTCGCGTCGGTCTCCCCCATTGCCCATCGTGCGGCGACCGGGTAGGTGGCCAGACCGCAGAGCAAATCGTCGAGCGGATTATGGCGCGACCGCGGCCATGCTCGCTCTTGGTCCTCGCCCCGGTCGCACGCTTCCGCAAAGGCGAATACCAGGAGACGTTCGAGGCGGCGCGGCGCGAAGGCTTTGCGCGGGTGCGGGTCAACGGCACGGTCCACCGGCTCGATGAGCCGATCAAGCTCAACAAGAGGAAGAAGCACGAAATCGAGATCGTCGTGGATCGTCTGCGCTTGGAGCCAACCGACGACCCCGAGGAACTAGGCGCCGAGCGCTCGCGCCTCACCGACTCTGTCGAGACGGCGCTGGCACACGGCGACGGCGCGGTGATGGCCGCCATCCTCGACGGAGAAGGTGCCGCCGCAGCCTCGGCGCGGCGGGACGCACCCACACCAGGAGTAGAGCGCGGGACGGGAGGTGTGGCGCGCGCTCCGAAGCTGGCCCCGCGCCCGGGCGACATCCTCTTTTCGGAGCGCAACGCCTGTCTACGGTGCGGCCTCAGCTTTGAAGACCTCTCCCCGCAGATGTTCAGCTTCAACAGTCCGCAGGGCGCCTGCCCCGACTGCCTGGGACTCGGCACCCGGAGCGAGGTTGACCCGGCGCTGGTGGTGCCCGACCACTGCAAGTCGCTGCACGAGGGCGCCATTGCCCCTTGGGGTGACCGGCTGGCGCCCGGCGCCCGCAACTCATGGCTGAAGCGCTCCATAACGCAAGTCTGCGCTCATTTCGGCATTGATATGTCGGCACCCTTTGCGTCGCTGACAGAGGATCAGCAGCAGGTATTGCTGTGGGGTGCCAAGGGTCAGCGAGTCGGCATTAAGTGGCAGGGCCGTGGTGGGTCGCACGGGACGTTCATGACGAAATGGGAAGGAGCCATCCCACGCCTCAAACGGCGCCTGGCGCAAACGGACTCCGAGTACGCCCGCCAGCGGTACATGCAGTACATGAGCCGGCAGCCGTGCCCGACGTGCCACGGTACGAAGCTACAATCCGCCGCCGCGGCCGTAACGATGGGCGGGCAGTCCATCGTTGACGTAGAGCACATGTCCATTGCCGAGGCCCTGCGCTTCTTCGAACACGTCGAGTTGAACGACCGCGACCGGCTCATCGCTGACGATCTGCTGCGCGAAATCTGTGGGCGGCTGCGGTTTCTGCTCAACGTCGGCCTGTACTACCTGACGCTCGACCGGCCGGCCCCCTCGCTGTCCGGTGGTGAAGCGCAGCGCATTCGGCTGGCGAGCCAGATCGGCTGCGGTCTCGTCGGCGTGCTCTATATCCTCGACGAGCCGAGTATCGGCCTCCACCAGCGAGACAACGGCCGGCTCCTCCGCACCCTCGAAGAGCTACGCGACCTAGGGAACACGGTCGTCGTCGTCGAGCACGATCTGGAGACGATGCTGGCCGCCAATCACATCATTGACTTCGGCCCCGGCGCCGGCGTTCGCGGGGGTGAGGTCGTGGCAGCCGGCCCACCCACCACCATCGCCGCGTCCACAGCCTCGCTTACCGGCCGCTACCTGGCCAGCGACCTGGAGATCGCCGTCCCGACGACGCGGCGACCGGCGAACGACGCCTGGCTCACCGTACACAACGCCCGCGAGCACAATCTGCGGAGCCTCACCGTGCGCCTGCCGCTGTGCTCATTCATCTGCGTGACGGGAGTCTCCGGCTCCGGCAAGTCCACGCTCGTCAACGAAATCCTCTATAAGGCTCTCTCGCGCCAGCTGATGCGGACGCAGGTCCGGCCGGGCCGGCACGACCGCATCGAGGGTCTGGAGCACCTGGATAAGGTCATTGCCATCACGCAGGACCCCATCGGCCGGACGCCGCGTTCCAACCCGGCAACCTACACCGGCGTTTTCGACGGCATTCGCGCCGTCTTCGCCAAGACGCCCGAAGCGCGCATCCGCGGCTACAAGCCCGGCCGGTTCTCCTTCAACGTCAAGGGCGGACGCTGCGAGGCCTGCAAGGGTGACGGTCTGAAGAAGATCGAGATGCAGTTTCTCGCCGACGTGTACGTGCCGTGTGAAGTCTGCAAGGGCAAGCGGTTCAACCGCGAGACCTTGCAGGTGACCTACAAGAGCAAGACGATTGCCGACGTGCTGGCCATGACGGTTGACGAGGCCGTGGAGCACTTTGCCAACATTCCGGCCGTCTACAAGGTGCTCCGCACGCTGGTAGACGTGGGCTTGGGCTACATGCAACTGGGGCAGCCGGCCACCACGCTCTCCGGTGGCGAGGCCCAACGGGTCAAGCTGGCCAAGGAGCTATGCCGGCCGGCGACCGGGCGCACGCTCTACGTGCTCGACGAGCCGACTACGGGGTTACACTTCGCCGACATCCAGAAGCTGCTCGACGTGCTGCAACGGCTCGTCGAGCACGGCAACACCGTCGTCGTCATCGAGCACAACATGGATGTCATCAAGACCGCCGACCACCTCATTGACCTGGGACCCGAGGGCGGCTTAGACGGCGGCCGCGTCATTGCCACCGGCACCCCGGAGGAAGTGGCGGCCGTACCGCAATCGTTCACCGGCCAGCATCTACGTGGGCCGCTAGGGCTGGAGACGGTGGTCCCGGCCACGGATGCGGCACTACCGCAGCGGAATGGAGCGCTATCCCCGGAACGGGTGCGCTCGGTACGCAAGCTGCTGGGGATGACGCAAGCCGAGGCCGCCCGCGCCGTCGGGGTGTCGCGGGGTCTGCTCGCCGAGGCCGAGCGCGGCCGGCGCGCCGGCGAGCGCACGCTGACGCGCCTGCTCGAAGGACTGCGGGTTGTCGCCGAGGATCGCGGCGTCGCCCTCCCCCCACCCGCCGCCAACGGGACAGCACCAAAGTAGCGGGCCTACCAATTCAGTCTGCTCTGAGCCGGGTGCCCTCATATCACATCTTAGTGAATATTCTAAATCTACCTTCGTAGTGCCATGCAACTCTACCTTTGGCGATGAGACCACCAAGCACCGAATAGGTCAGATAGTTTTGTTGATTACCCAGAAAATCCGATCGTAGATCCAGCAAGTCTGCTATCTCTGCGTTTCGTAGCCCTTGAGGGTTGCGATCAAGCAACTTCACTGTGGCATCCTCGATTTGCTTCAAGCCTTCTTGTGCCATTCTTAGCGCAGTAGGATCGCCATTAATTCTGCTGGCCTCCTCCAGCTCCTATCAACCCCTCGCTGTTGGGGTGGGGACGGGTGTACCCAAGCCGCAGGGCCGACCACAGTTCTGGTATTGACGTAGAATGTATCGGATGAGGTCAGTACGTGCGAGCGATCTACGACCCGGAGGCCGATGCCGTCGCGCTCCACTTCAAGTCCGATCCGGAGCCGTCGGGCCTTGGCGAATCAGCTATCGCCTACTCGGAATACTGGGAGCCACCCGACTTTCAGGGCCTGGTCTCTCCGCTGTATCTCCACTTCGACGGTGATGACAGGCTGATAGCCATAGACCTTCACTACGCCAGCAAGCTGCTGCCCAAAGAGTTCCTCGCGCAAGCAGCGATGAGCGAGTAGCTGCGCGCTCCCTTCATTTCGGCGCAGGTGGCGCCTCCATCCAGCATCGGCCACTGATCGCCTTGATCCTGCCCAGGGACGGTGATAGCCTTACCTCTCGTCATTTAGAGGACGGACGTGTCGAGCTAAAGGCACTACAGACAAGCCATGAACCAACCGTTCCAGCCCGCGCCCGGCCAGCAGCCGGCCAAGATCACCCCTCGCGCCACCGACTTCTCCGCCTGGTACCAGGATGTCATCGCTGCGGCGGAGCTAGCCGAGTCGGCGCCGGTACGTGGTTGCATCATCCTTCGCCCCAACGGCTACGCCATCTGGGAAGCCATCCAGCGCCTGCTCAATGACCGCTTCAAGTCAATCGGGATCCGCAACGCCTATTTCCCGCTCTTCATCCCCGAGTCCTTCATCCAGCGCGAGGCTGAGCATGTCGAGGGCTTCTCACCCGAACTGGCGGTGGTGACTCACGCTGGCGGTGACCAACTCGAGGAACCACTGGTCGTCCGCCCGACCTCGGAGACCATCATCTGGGCTTCCTACAAACGCTGGATTCACTCCCACCGCGACCTGCCTCTGCTCCTCAACCAGTGGAGCAACGTTGTGCGCTGGGAGAAGCGTCCCCGCGCGTTCCTCCGCACGACCGAATTCCTTTGGCAAGAAGGTCACACCGCCCACGCCACGCCCGAGGATGCTCGTGCTTTTGCCCTCACCGTGCTCGGCGTCTACACGGACTTCGCTGAAGAGGTACTGGCACTCGCCCCTTTGCCGGGAGAGAAGCCGCCCCACGAGCGCTTTGCCGGTGCCGACGCGACCTTCACGATCGAGCCGATGATGCAGGACGGCCGCGCCCTGCAGGCCGGCACCTCCCACGATCTTGGCGACAACTTTGCGCGCGCGTTCGATGTCACCTACCAGGCGGAGGACGGTAACGCCCACCCGGTTTACGCCACGTCCTGGGGAGTATCTACCCGTCTGATCGGCGGTGTCGTCATGACCCACGGCGACGACGTCGGCTGTGTCTTCCCTCCCGTACTGGCGCCAGTTCAGGTCGCTGTCGTGCCTATACTCGGCCGCAACCAGGCGAGCGCGCGCACTGCACTCGACGCTGCCCGAACAGCAGAGGCCGCACTGCACAATTCGGGTCTGCGTGTTGCGCTGGACGAGCGGACGGGCGTGCGTCCCGGCGCCAAATACTTCGAATGGGAGCGCCGCGGCGTCCCGCTGCGGCTGGAGATCGGCCCACGCGACGTGGCGCAGGGCCAGGCCATTGCCGCTACCCGGCACGACGGCCAGAAGCGTGCCATCCCTCTCTCCGGCCTCATCGCTGCCGTACAGTCGCTACTCGACGAGGCCCAGGCGGCGCTGCGGGCGCGTGCTCGCGCCTTCCGCGAACAGCGCACCGAGGCCGTGGACGACCGAGCGACGCTGGCAGCGGCGTTGACACAGGGTTACGCCTTTGCCCGCTGGTGCGAGGACGTGATGTGCGCGCAGGACATGCAGCAGCACACCCGCGCCACCGTGCGCTGCTTTCCGGTCGAGCGCACCAACGGCACGTTTGCCCGGTTGCCGGATGACCCCGGCCCCTGCGCTTGGTGCGGCCAACCCGCCCATCGCCGTGCAATTGTCGCGCGTGCCTACTGATCGCAAGAGAAGAGTATCGGGCGGACACAGCAATGGAGGAATGGCGGATATTTCTATACCGCCTCGGTCTGCTATAGTGCCAGGCATCCTCGCCCGGTACAGGGGACGGCGGTATGGCAACGCTGACTACGGTGGCGCTCCACCTGCGCGGCACCCACTGGGAGACGCCGAGCCTGGCCCAAGCCGGTTGGATCGAACGCTCCTACGACCTCAATCCCCAGGAGACGGGATTCATAGCCCTGCACCTCTGGAGCGTGGGTGATGTCAACGGTCCGCCGGTCCCCGACCGCTATCTCGTAGACATGGGCCTCCCGGAGACGCAGGCCGAGTCCATCCGCATCTGTGAGCGGTACATCCGCCCCGCCATTGACGCCTCGCGCGCTGCCGGACTGCCGATCTTCCACGTGGAGCCATACAACATTGCCCGACAGTACGACTCGCACCGCTACCTGCTCGATGACGACGAGCTACCGAGCGCCGCATGCTCGCAGAACGGCGCTGTGCGGTCCGCCAATCCGGGCTGGCAGCGGGAACGCGCCGAGCGGACCCACGGGCGCGGCTACCAGGAGTGGGACGGTTGGGGGCGTATGCGGATCGCCGCCTCCTGCGAGCCGGAAGCCGACGATCAGGTCATTGTCACCGGCCGGCAGCTCGACCGCATCTGTCGCCGCCGGGGGATCAAGAATCTGGTCTACACCGGCTTTGCCACAAACATGTGCATCATGCACTCCGCCGCCGCGACCGTCGAAATGCTGGGCTTCGGCTACAAAATCTTTCTCATCCGCGAAGCGACGCTGGCCGTCGAGTATCCCGAAACCTGGGAGGCGCGGCTGGCGACGCAGATGGCCCTGAAGGAGTTCCAACTCAAGATCGGCGATACCATCGGCTTCGAGCAATACATAGCTGCCTGTGCCGCCGTCGCCGCGGCACGGCAGCACGCGGGCTAGTCGCAGCCGGACTCGCTCCCGGCGGCCCTCACCCCGGCCCTCTCTCGCGGGGAGATGGTGAGTCCGCCAGCGCAGGAGACATCAATGACCGGTTCCGACGCGCCACCATCGTCCGAGCGCGGCATCTCCGTTTGTCCCTGGCGCGGTGACAAGCGCTGGGTCTATTCCATCACCTTCGACGAGGCCCTGAGCGACTTGCACCGCTTCACCATTCCCATCCTGGCCGAGTACGGCGTGCCGGGCCACCTAGAGGTCGTCGTCGGGCAGATCGGTGAAGTCCGGCGGGTGGGCAACTCCAGCTACAACGGCATGAAACAGATGAGCGCCGCAGAGCTGCGCGAGATGGTGGCACGCGGCTGGGGCGTGGGCAATCACTCCTGGTCTCATGGCGCGGTCAACGCCGACACTGCTGACTTGGAGCTAGGAAAGGCCAAGGCCGTGCTGGAGGAAGCCGCCGGCCAGCCGGTCACGGTCTACTGCGCCCCGGGCAGTAACGTGAATATGAACGAGGGTGCGCTGGCCGGCTGCCGACGGTTCGGATACCTCGGTGCGATGAGCATTACGGACGCGCTCAATCGTCCCGATGACGAGGACCTGCTGTGGATGAACCGCACCTTTCTCCACCATCAGGGCTACGGGCCGTTCTTCTCCGAGTTCGATCCCTTCCGCAATATCCGGCACGCCCAGCGCGACCAAGGTTGGATCATTGACTACCTGCACTGCCCGCTGGAAGTACCGGTCCACCCCAACAAGGACTGCTCGGCGGACCAACTCCGCGAGCGGATCGCCGCGGTGGTCGCGGAAGGGGGCAAGGACGTGTGGCTGGCGCCGGTGGAAGCGCCAATGGACTATCGCCATACCCGCCGCCACACCCGCATCACGACCGAAGGCTCGCACCGCTATCGGATTAGCGCAGCGGATCTACCACCGGGGGTACACTCTCGCACCGTGACCATCAGCCTGCCGCCGGCCACGCGCGCGCTCGAGGTGGATGGTCGCCCGCACACGATCTATCGCCGGAACGGCAAGCTGCTCGCCGATCTCGACCTTGCGAGCAGCCGCCTGGCCCAGATCGTCCCCGCGTGAGCCGAGCGTCCAGTGATGAGCGAGGAGGAGCACCGATGACCGTCGTCGAGCGTGCCCAGTACGGCGCTGCGGCGTTCGAGGGGCTGACCGGGAAGCTCCCGACCACCTTCCCGCGCACGATAGGGCCGAACGCGATGCAGTACCTCCAGGAGGTGGTCGAGAGTGGCCTAAGCTCCGACATGACCAGCCGGTTCGAGCGGCGATTTGCGGCAGAAATGGGTATCGAGCACTGCATCGCTACGCCCGGCTGCACACCCGCCCTCTACCTCCTCGCCATGGCGTTGGACTTCGCTCCCGGTGACGAGGTGATCGTCAGCCCGGTGACGGACTACGGGACGATCATGGGTCTGATTAAGGAGCACTACATCCCCGTGTTCGCCGATGTCGAGCCGGGCACGGTGAATATCAGCGCCGATACCATCGCACCGCTCATCACCGACCGCACGCGGGCGATCCTCGCGGTACACATGACCGGGATCATCTGCGACATGGCCCCGATCAACGCGCTGGCCGCCCGGCACAATCTGGTCGTTATCGAGGACGTGTGCCAGGCGGTGTTCGGCGAGTACAAGGGGCGCTTGGCCGGCACGTTGGGGCACGCCGCGGGCTTCTCCTTCGATTCGGAGAAAACGCTGGGGTCCGACATAGGCGGCTGCCTCGTGACCAACGACGACGCGCTCGCCGAACGGGCGCGCTTCCTCGGCCACAGCCGGGGCGCGGAGAATAGACCCGGTTTCGGTCGGATGCATACCGCCGAGGGCACGGCCCTCCGCATGCCCACCTGCACCGCTGCCATCACGCTCGCGCAGCTCGAAATCATCCGCGAGCAGGTGGACCACGTTGACCGCATGGCGCGATTGCTGACCGAGCACCTAGCCGTGGTACCGGGGATCACTCCCTTGCCCATCCCCAACTACGTAGACGTGTACTCGGCGTGGATGGTGGGCTTCAGCATTGATCCCGCCGCCTTCCGCTGCACCACCGACGAGTTTGGCGAGCAGTGCGCGGCGGCCGGTATCCCCGGCATCGGCACCGCGCGGTACTATCTGATGCCGGCCGCTTGCACGTTCCTCCAAGAAAAGGCGGCAGAGCAAATCTATCCGTACTCGATGCCCCCGGCCTCGCGCACGTATACCTACAGCAGCGCTACCTGCCCCAACGCCACTGCCTACCTGGACCGGTGGCTGCGTTGGAGTACGTTCTGCGAGAAGTACCAGCCGGAGGACTGTGTGCTGGCCGCCGCGATTGTCCGCGAGGTCGCCGACCGTAATCGCGTATAGCGTTTGCAAGGGTGCGGCCATCGGAGGCGAACTGGAGGGGATGATATTGCACCTAACCCCCGGCCCCTTTCCTGATGAAAGTTGCCAACTTAATCGGGTAGTGGGAGATGGCCCCCCTATGGTCCCCCCGCTGCGGCGGGGGGACGGGCAACTCTCTCCCATCGCAACGGTGGGGGTAGGGTGGGGACCGGGGAAAAGATGTAGTCAGGAGTAGCCTATGAGCACACTCTATCTCCGCGCCGCTCGCGTGCTGACCGGCGTGGACAATGGCGTCATCAAGGATGCAGCGGTGCAGGTGGAGGACGGACGGATCGCAGCCGTCGGCCCGGCAACGCAGGTACCGCCGCCGGCCGACCCGTCGGTTCCACAGGTGGACCACGGGGATGCAACACTGCTACCCGGCCTGATTGACGCCCACGTGCATCTCACCCTGCGGCGTGGCTTGGACACGCCCCTTCCCGCCGTGCCCGTGACGGACGAACGGGCGCTGCTCCAAGGCGTGGAGGCCGCCCAAGGCGTGCTGAAGGCCGGGGTCACGACCGTCCGCGACTGCGCGGCACGCGGTCACCACGCCCAGGAGCTACGCGACGCCGCAGAGGAAGGCATCATAGCCGGACCGCGCATCCTCGCCAGCGGCCCGCCGATCACGACCACCGCCGGGCACATCTGGCGCTTCGGCTACGAAGCCGACAGCGTGACCGAAGTCCGCCGCGCCGTGCGGCGGCTGGTCAAGGAGGGTGTGGACTTCATCAAGGTCTGTGCCACCGGCGGGCGCGGGACACCCGGCAGCGTCATCGGTCGGGCGCAGTATTCCACCGAAGAGCTACGCGCCATTGTCGAGGACGCGCACCGCCTGGAGCGGCACGTCGCCACCCATGCGCTGGGTACCGAAGGCATCAGGCGGGCGGTCGAGGCCGGGATAGACACCATCGAGCACTGCGCCTGGCTGGACCTGGATGGCGAGACACTCGCGTTCGACGAGGCGGTTGTCGAGAGCATGGCCGCACAGGGTCTAGTGGCCAGCATCGCGGCCGGGCCGCCCTGGGAGGTGTTCCACCGGGATAAGGAGTTGGCCGGGAGTTCCCGGCCAACGACCGTCGCCCGGCTGGAGACGATGAAGGAACGCTGGCCACTGGTCCACCAGATGCGTGAGTTGGGTGTGCAGGTGTGTTTTGCGACGGACTCTGTTTACGGCATGTTCGAGGACTTCCACGATCTTTCGTATCTGGCCCAAGCCCTGGTGGAATACGGGGACTTCCCGCCGCTGGACGTGATCGAGATGCTGACGGCGGTACCGGCGCAGGCTATCGGCTGGGGAGACCGCATCGGCACCATCGAACCGGGCAAGCTGGCCGATCTGCTGGTCGTCAAGGGCAATCCCATCGAGGACATACAGGCACTCCACGCTGTCACAGCGGTCTACCAAGCGGGCGCGTTGGTAGCGTAGCCCTAGCGTGCGGCCCGGCTGCTCCCGCTATCCGGCCGGGGCGGGTGGCCGCTCTCATCGGCAGCCGCAGCGAGCCGCGCGGCGGCGGTGGCGGGATCGAGCCGTCGCGCGGCGACGTCGGCGATGAGCCGGTCCCAGGTGCCGCTGGCGGCCGCCCGACGGCGCGCGGTCTCCAGCAGATGATGAGCGAGGGCACGCAGCACCCGCTCGCTGGCGATGCGCTCGGCGCGGCACTCCCAGCCGCCACCGTCCGCGAGCCAGGCGCGGTGTCGGTCGAGGGCCGCTGTCAGTGCCGGTATCCCCTCACCCGTCGTCGCTACGGTCTCGATAACGGGCGGCTGCCAGCCAGTCCCGCGTGCGTGGCTGCTTCCGCCTTCAATAATCCAGCGCCAGGCGGCCGCCAGCGCGGGAGCACCGTCGCGGTCCGCTTGGTTGACGACGAGGACATCGGCTAGCTCCAACAGCCCCGCCTTCATCGCCTGTACCTCGTCGCCCTGACCGGGCGCACCGACCAGCACGGTCGTATGCGCCGCCCCCACGACGGCAAGCGCCTCCTGTCCGACCCCGACCGTTTCGATCAGCACGCGGTCCATACCGGCCGCATCGAGCACGTCGGCGACTGCGGCCGTCTGGGCGGCCAGTCCGCCGGGCTGGCCGCGACTCGCCATGCTTCGCAAGAATACGCCGGGGTCGGTCGCCAGCTGGCCCATCCGCACGCGGTCACCGAGGAGCGCCCCGCCGGTGAGCGGGCTGGTCGGGTCCACGGCGACGATCCCGGCCGTTTGATCCTGCCGGCGGTAGTGCCGGGCAAGCTGAGTAACCAGGGTGCTCTTGCCCACGCCGGGCGGCCCGGTCAGGCCGATGCGTTGCGCGCGGCCGGTGCGCGGATAGAGCGCCTGCCAGATAGCGATGCCGGTCGGGTCATCGCGCTCCAGTAGTGTCATCACCCGCGCCAGGGCCGAGCGGTCGCCCGCAAGCACACGCTGGACGAGGTTATCCATTGTCGGCCTGCCAACCAGGTGTACAGTCCTGGGGTGTCTCCGCTTCCAGCCAGCGACCGGGCCGGATTGTTAACGGCAACGTACATGGACGGCCGGATACGGCATCGCGCAGGAATCGAATGCCGGCGTCGTGCATCGGTTCCGGTAAATCGTCGGGAGACCAGTATCCGCAGGCCGACACCTCCGGGGAGCAGGGCGTTGGTGGGTCATTGCCGTCTATCGAGCGACAGATCAAGACGAAGATATGCGAGTTAAGCTCCACCGAGTAGTACATCCCACACAGACGCTCCGCAACCACGTGCAGGCCGGTTTCCTCCCAGGTCTCCCGCACCGCCGCCGCGGTGATCGACTCCTGGGGCTCGACAAAGCCACCCGGATAGGCCCAATAACGTCCGCCATAGGTCTGCTTGACGAGCAGCACCTGACCATCGGCGTCGAACACGACTGCCAGAGCAACAAGACGACGGCGTGATTCCTCGACTCGCACCGGCCCGCTACGTGAGGCAACGACCACGGGGAGCGCCGGCGTTCCCTCTACCGCCCCGGCGTCTCGAATGAACCGCTTGGTGAGATCGTTCATCGGGTGCGGCAGTGCATCAGTCGGCCAGTATGTGCAAGCTGCAACCTCGGATGAGCAGGGACGTGGCTGCGGAGCCGCCCCCACTGTGTGGCACAGAAACACGAAATGATGAAAGTCGCGTTGCTGCCCGTAGTAGATACCGCTCAACCGGTCCGCGACCACCTGGAGGCCGGTCTCTTCCCGTACTTCGCGTACTGCCGTCTCCACGACGCTCTCATGCGGTTCCGTATACCCGCCGGGCAATGCCCAGTTGCAGTCCCCATAGGTTTGCTTCACCAGCAACACGTGGCCGGAAGCATCGAAGATCACTGCCACTGCGCCCATCAGCGCGTGAGCATACATCGCTTCATTCACCGCCGCCGGTCAAGCAGTAGCGTTGCCCCAGCGTGAGACATATGCACGCCGAATCTGCGCGGCGAGGGTATCAAGCTCCTCACGAGGGGGCTTGACCGACCAGTCAGCCTCAATACGAAACGAATCGCCCTTGAACCTGGGGAACACGTGCATGTGGAGATGAAAGACCTCCTGAAACGCCGCCTCGCCGTCGGCGAGAAATAGGTTAATCCCTTCGCAGCACACACCTGATTCTCTGATGACTTGCTCCATACGCAGCGTGACCTTGAAGAGGTGCATCCCCGTCTCTTCGTCCATATCGCGCATGAAGGGATAGTGCCGCTTGGGCAAGACCAGCAGGTGTCCAGGCGTGACCGGGCTAATGTCCATAATCGCCAGCACGAGGCCGTCTTCATAGACCACGCTGGCCGGGGCCTGCCCGGCCACGATGTCACAGAATACGCAGTCAGCCGCTCGCTGGCTATCCATCGGTCAGGTCCTCGCGCTCCAATAGCTCGAGCAAGACGCCGTGGCCGGCGCGCGGATGGATGAACGCCACTCGGCCGCCATGCCCCGGCCGCGGTGTCCGATCAACCAGCGCGGCGCCAGCGGCCGCCAGACGCGCCAACTCGGCTTCGATGGAGGCCACGGCAAAACAGACGTGGTGCAGCCCCTCGCCGCGGCGCGCCAGAAACCGCGCCAGCGGCCCGTCGTCGTTCAGCGGCTCCAATAGCTCGAGCTTGGTGCCCGCGCCGGTCAGAAAGCGGACGCGCACCCCCTGCGCCGGAACCTCGTGGACCGGGCCGACGCAGAACGCACCGGGGAGCAGGGCAGAGTACGTCCGGCTGGCCGTTGCAAGGTCCCGCACTGCAATGCCGACGTGGTCCAGGACGGCACCAGACGGCGCCGTGCCTAACGCTTCAGGAAGGCTTTGCATAGCTGCTCTTCTTCGTCCGGCAACAGTCGGTATACGGCCGGGTTTGCTCGGCGCTGGCGAGCGACCTCATAGAGAAAGATCGCGGCGGTGACGGAAACGTTGAGGCTCCGCACCATGCCGCGCATCGGTATCGAGACGCGGCGATCAGCCGCCGCGATGGCCGCCGGCGAGAGTCCGGCGTGCTCGTTGCCAAACCACAATGCGAGGCGCTGCCCTGTGAAATCGCTGGCATGGATCCATTCATCGGCGCCCTCCACCACGGCTGCGACGCTCTCGTAACGGAGTGCCTTGAGTTGTGCGATGCACGCGGCCGTCGAATGAAAGATGTGGCAGTCCACCCACTTGTTTGCCGATCCCGATGATTGTTTTCCGATCCGTTTCGGATCGTAGTACTCCTCCCGCTCAAAGACAAAATACGCATCCTGCACGCCAACGGCATCGCAGGTTCGCAGGACGGCCTCGGCGTTGTGGGGATCGTGGATGTCCTCCAACACAACCACCAGCCCGCGTTGTCTCTGAGCAGCCACGCGCCTGATCGTCTCGATGCGCGCTTGCGTAGGCATGGTACACAGTCCAGGTCGGTGTCGTAGGGGCACGGTTTGTCGCGCCCGGTCCCCCTATGGCCCCCCGCTGCGGCAGGGGGACGGAGGCGAGGCGCGCCCCTACGGCTGGTGCTCGCTGAACACGTCGCGCAGCACGTCGCACATCTCGCCCAGCGTCGCTCGCGCCCGCGCGCCGACCAGTAACGCCGCCACCACGTTGCCACTGCCCGCGGCCGTCGTGCGGATAAGCTCTAACGCCGCCGTGACCTGCTGCTGATCGCGCCGGCGGCGCAAGTCGGCCAGACGGGCGCTCTGCCGGTCGGGGACCGCCGGATCAACGTGCAGCAGCTCGCCGGTTGGCGCCGGGCTCTCGTCGCGGTACTTGTTCACGCCGACAACGATACGCTGGCCCTGCTCGACCGCCTGCTGGGCCCGATACGCGCTCTCCTCGATAGCGCGCGTGTAGTGTCCGCTCCGCACCGCCGCCAACGCCCCGCCGAGCCGCTCGATCCGATCCAACTCGTCACCGGCTCTGGCTTCAAGCTCGTCGGTCAGCGACTCTACATAATATGAGCCGGCGAGGGGGTCAACGGTCGCGGTGACACCGGTTTCGTGCGCCAGCACCTGCTGGGTACGGAGCGCCAGCCGGGCGCTCTCCTCCGTCGGGAGGGCCAGCGCCTCGTCCCAGGCGTTGCAGTGCAGCGACTGCGTGCCCCCCAACACCGCCGCCAACGCTTGCACCGTCGTCCGCACCGTATTCACCTGCGGCTGCTGCGCTGTCAGCGAACTGCCTGCCGTCTGCGTGTGGAAGCGCAACATGGCCGCGCGTGGCTCCGCGGCACCCAGATCGTCGCGCATGATCGTCGCCCACAGACGCCGGGCGGCGCGGAACTTGGCCACCTCCTCGAAGAAATCACGGTCACAGGAGAAGAAGAATGACACCTGCCGCCCCACGCTGTCGGCGCTCAGGCCGCGCTCCATCGCCGCGCGCACGTACCCGATGCCGTTCGCCAGTGTGAAGGCCAGCTCCTGCACGGCCGTCGCGCCGGCCTCGCGGAGGTGGTAGCCGCTGATCGAGATAGGATTCCAGTGCGGCAGGTGGTGGACGCAATACTCGATGGTGTCGGTGACGAGCCTGAGCGACGACCCCGGTGGGTAGATATACGTCCCGCGAGCGATGTACTCCTTGAAAATGTCGTTTTGGAGCGTGCCGGCCAGCTTATCCGCAGAGACACCCTGCTCCTCGGCCGCGACGATATAGAAGGCCAGGAGTACGGCGGCGGTGGCGTTGATGGTCATCGAGGTGCTGACCTGATCGAGCGGAATGTCTCGAAACAGCGCAGCCATATCGTCGGCGCTGGCAATGGAGACGCCAACCCGCCCGACTTCACCCACGGCGAGGGGATGGTCGGGATCGTACCCGAGTTGAGTCGGCAGATCGAACGCCACCGACAGGCCCGTCTGCCCCTGTTCGAGCATGTAGCGGTAGCGCCGATTGGATTCGGTCGCATCGGCATAGCCGGCGTACTGGCGCATGGTCCAGAGGCGCCGACGATACATCGCCGGGTAGATACCGCGCGTGAAGGGGAACGCGCCCGGCTCGCCGAGACGCGCCGCCGCCGGCCCGTCTTCCGTATCGGAAGGGTGGTACACCGGCGCCACCGGCAGACCGGAGGGCGTGGCCACCCGCTCCCGCTCATCCGCACCCATCACCGCTCTCTCCACTTTGCTGGCCGGCCGTGCGGGGGGGTGGCCCCTTCCCTGGCCCTCCCCCGTTGCGACGGGGGAGGGGACAGACTGTGACTCCTCCCTGGCCCTCGGCCGTTGCGACGGGGGAGGGAACACGCCGTCCCCCGCCGCAGCGGGGGGACCATAGGGGGGCCAGCATCCCCCGGTAGTGCTACTGGAACGTCACGCTGGCGATCTTGTCGCCGATCTGGATAGCGCGCACGACCTCCAGCCCCGCCGTGATTTTGCCGATATAGGTGTAGCCGCCGTCGAGATGACGGGCCGCCTGTCTGAGCACGAAGAACTGACTGTCGTTCGTGAGGTCCGGGTCGTTGCCGCGGGCAAAACCGACCGCGCCGGCCTCGAACGGTTGATCGCTGGTCTCGGTGGGCATCTTGCCACCACCGAGACCGGCGGCCGGGAGGTTGCCTTGGGGCTGATCGGCCCCCTGGATATAGAAGTCCTTGCCCCGCTCCCCTTTGGTCACCGGGTCACCGCCCTGGATCACCCAATCCTCCACGCGATGGAAGATCGTGCCGGTGAGGGCGCCGCAGCGCGCTTTATCAATGAAGTTCTGGACGGAGTTCGGGGCCGCCGTGCGATTCATCTCGAAGGTGAACGAGTTGCCGTTGGTCAGGGCGACGGTCGCAGTCGTGACGGTCGCCGGGACCTCGACGCACTCGCCCTCCATCGTCTCGCCGTCACCGTCACCGTTGCACGCGACCAGCGCCACCGCGCCCACCATGGCGGCCAGCGCGTTCCGCCGGCCCAGCACCCCACCCCACTGCCGGATTCCCATAGCTGCATCCCCCTTTGCCGGACCTGACCCGGCCCAGTACGCCTGACGTGTCACATACTACCGCATCGCAGCCCCGCGTACCTAGTGCGCCCCGGCCTGGCCCCCACCCTACGCCCTCCCCCGTTGCGACGGGGGGACCATAGGGGGCCGGCCCCCTCCCAGCGCGGTTTGACAGCGCCGCTTGCTGCTGCGTAGGCTCTCCGGCAGGTGAAGGCACGTGCTACTCGCACCGGCCGGCGAGGGAGGCCAACCGCAATGTCGTCGTTCGAGGTCACGGAAGAGTCCATCCCGCTGCCGCTCGGGGCGTTCGCCAAGGCGCGCCGTGTGCTGGTGCGGTGGCGGGGACAATGGATCACCGCGCTCAATCAAGGGCCGTTCCGCGCCTACCTTTATCCGCTCTACACCCCGGCCGGCGTTGCGGTCACGACCGACGGGCCGATAGACCATCCCCACCATCAGTCGGTCTGGATCGGCGCCGACCACGTCTACTGCCGGCTGCCCTATGCCGACGACGCCTTTGAGGATGCGACCTACAACTTCTATGTGGGCGAGACCTTCCAGGGCCGGGCGCCCGGCCGCATCCTCGGCGTGGGAGTGGAGAGCACGGAGCTTGCCGCCGACCACCTACGGATCACCCAAACCCTGGAGTGGCAAGGCCCGGAAGAGTGGGGGGCGCGGCCGCGGCGGACCATCGCCATCGAGACACGGACACTCGACATTCGCGCCGGTGAGGACGCCCACTACCTGGACATCCATTCACACCTGCGGGCCACCGAGTGGGACTTCAGTATCGGTCCTACCCGCCACGCTTATCTGGGGGTCCGGCTCGCCGAGGGTTTGCGCGTGATTGACGGCGGCACGGTACTCAATGCCGACGGGCTTACGGGAAGCGAGGTCGTCAACGACCAATGCTCGGATTGGGTGGCGGTGGCGGGCACCGTTCCCAGTGGAAAGCGGGCGGGCGTCGCCGTATTCCCGTACCCCTCGGCCGCCGGCCACCCCTGGCACGTGAGCGAGTACGGCACGCTGAACGTGAACCCGTTTGCACGGGAGCGCGTGGCAATCAACCGGGGTGATGACTTGGAGGTCGCAGCGCGCCTGGTCCTCTTTGATGGCGATGCCACCGAGGCCCGGATTGCCGAGCGTTTCGAGACCTTTCGACAGGCGCACTACTAGACATCGCCAGGCTGTCGCAGGATTTCTTAGACATGGCAGTCACCGCCGGAGCAGCGCAGCACCCGCCGATCCGCAGTGGCCCCGCGTGGCAGCCCGGCCCCGCGCAGCTCCGGCGCAGCCGCCTCCTGCGCTTCATGCGTCGGTTGGGGCTGGACACCGTAGATGCGCTGCGCGAACGGGCGGCCGCCGACCCGGCCTGGTTCTGGGAGGCGGTGGTCCGCGATCTTGACTTCACCTGGTTTCGCCAGCCGGACCGCGTGCTGGACCTCTCGGACGGCCTTCCATTTGCCCACTGGTTCCCCGGCGGCCGCTTCAACTATGTCAGCAACGCCGTAGATCGCCACGCCCAAGGCCCGGCTGCCGACCGTCCGGCCCTCGTCTGGGAGGGGGAAGAAGGGACGACCCGCACCCTCACCTACCGACAACTGCTCGTCGAGGTGAGTCGCGCAGCCGCGGCGCTGCGGGCGCTTGGCATCCGTCGCGGTGACCGCGTGGGCATCTTCCTCCCGATGAACCTGGAGTGTGCGATAGCCACCCTCGCTTGCTCCCGCATCGGGGCGATCTTTACACCCATCTTCTCCGGTTTTGCCGCCCCGGCCGTCGCCTCGCGTCTGAATGACTGCACGGCGCGCCTGTTGATTACCGCCGACGGCTTCTACCGCCGCGGCCGCCCGGTGCCGCTCAAGGAGGTTGCCGACGCGGCTGCTCGCGCCGCTCCGAGCGTCGAGCGGCTGCTGGTCGTGCAGCGAGCCGGAAGAAAGGACACACCCTGGCAGCAGGACCGCGATGTCTGGTGGCACGACCTGGTAGCACAGCAGCCGGACACGCTGCCCGCCGTCGAAACCGAGGCCAGCGACCCGTACATGGTGATCTATACGTCGGGCACCACCGGACGGCCGAAGGGAGCCGTCCACGTCCACGCCGGCTTTCCGATCAAGGCCGCCCAGGACATGGCGCACTGCTTCGACGTCCAAGCCGACGACCGCGTGTGGTGGTACACCGACCTCGGCTGGATGATGGGGCCGTGGCTCATCTCCGGCACCCTGCTGCTCGGCGCGACGGTCTTCCTCTACGACGGCGCGCCGGACTGGCCGGCGCCCGACCGACTCTGGGCCACGGCGGCGCGGCAGCGGATTACGACCCTGGGCTTGGCCCCGACCGGCGTGCGTGGCCTGATGCGGGCCGACTCCGACGGGCCAACACGACACGATCTCTCCGGCTTGCGTGCCCTCGCCGCATCGGGCGAGCCGTGGAACCCGGAGCCGTGGTGGTGGTACTTCCGCCAGGTCGGCGGAGGACGCTGCCCGCTCATCAACTACTCCGGCGGCACCGAAATCTCCGGCGGTATCGTCGCCGCGACGACCGTCGAGCCACAGCAGCCGTGTGCCTTTGCCGGCCCGGTACCCGGGATGGCCGCCGACGTGGTGGATGAGGCCGGGCGGCCAGTCCGCGGCCAGGTCGGTGAGTTGGTGCTGCGGGCGCCGTGGGTAGGGATGACCAACGGTTTCTGGCAGGACCGCGAGCGCTACTTGGAGACGTATTGGTCGCGCTGGCCCGACGTGTGGGCACACGGCGATTGGGCGCTGATCGCGGACGACGGCTCGTGGTACATCCACGGCCGCTCCGACGATACGCTCAAGATCGCCGGCAAGCGGATTGGTCCAGCCGAGGTCGAGTCAGCCGCCGTCGCACATCCCGCCGTCGCGGAGGCCGCGGCCATCGGCGTGCCCGACGAGATCAAAGGCCAATCCGTGGTCGTCTTCGCTGTGCCCGCGCGCGAGCCGGCGGCCACCGCCAGGACAACCGGCGCGTCAGTCGCGGACACTGTGGCCGCCCAACTGGGCAAACCACTCCGGCCGGCCGCGGTTCACTTCGTCACGGAGCTACCGCGCACGCGCAGTAACAAGATCATGCGCCGCGTGATCCGCGCCACCTACCTCGCGGAGGACCCCGGCGACGTCTCCTCGCTCGAAAATCCCTCCGCCTTGGATGCGATCCATGCCACCCGCGACTCGACCCCACACCCTCCGTCATTCCCGCGAAAGCGGGAATCCACTCCCCCGGCCACCGGCCACGAGCAACCGAGGTAACCACGCGATGAGTTCTCTCCACACAACACAACCGGCACAGCCGTTTCAAGTGCGCCTCGATGTCAAGGTGCCGATGCGCGACGGTGTGCTGCTCTCGACCGACATCTACCTGCCCAACGCACCCGGCCCGTTTCCGACGCTCCTGCTCCGCACGATCTACGACAATCAGTGGGACCGCTACCTGGCATGGGCGGTGCCGTTTATCGAGCGCGGCTATGCCGTCGCCATGCAGGACTGCCGCGGGCGGCACGACTCCGACGGCGCCTGGGAGCCGTACATCCACGAGACCGAGGACGGCTACGACACCCACGAATGGCTCGGCGCCCAGCCCTGGTGCGACGGCACCATCGGGACGTTCGGCGTCTCCTACCTCGGCTTCACGCAAACCCTCCCGGCGACGCTCCGCAGCCGCTACCTCCGGGCGCTGGTCCCGATTGCCGGCCAACAGGACAACTTCGGCCACTTCTACGTAGACGGCGCCCTCCAACTCCACATCGCGCTCAACTTCATCAACATGGCCGGCCGCACGATGCAGTGGGGCACGCGCCGCCTGATGAACTCCGACGAGCTGTACCGGCGCCTGCCCCTCGTCTCGGCGCTGGACGACATCGTAGACCTGCCCTTCTATCGGCAGGTCATCGAGCACTCCACGTTCGACGAATTCTGGCGGAGCTACAGCCTGCGTGACCGCTACGGCGAGGTCGAGGCGCCGGCTTATTTCATCACCGGCTGGTACGACAACCTGGTGCATGAAGGATTCAGGCTCTATCGCGGGTGGTCGCAGCACGCCCGCTCCGCGGCGGCGAGGACGCAGACCAAGCTGCTGGTCGGCCCCTGGAGCCACCAGAACATCGGCTCGGCCGAGCCATTCGGGTCCATCGGTTTCGGCGGCCAAGCGGCCATGGACATCACCGCGGAGCACCTGCGCTGGTACGACCGGCGACTGAAGGGCATTGAGAACGGAATTGACGACGAGCCGCCGATCCGGCTCTTCGTGATGGGCGCGAACGTCTGGCGCCACGAGCACGAGTGGCCGCTCGCCCGCACTCAATACACCCCCTACTACCTGCACAGCCGCGGCGGTGCCAACACCCTCGCCGGCAACGGCACGCTCACGACCAAGCCACCTGCCGACGAGCCGACCGACGAGTACGTCTACGACCCGGAAAACCCGGTCCCGACGGTGGGCGGCCCGGTCCTGTTCCTCGACGACAGCGGCCCGTGGGACCGGCGGGCGGTCGAGCGCCGCGACGACGTGCTCGTCTACACGTCACCGCCGCTCGCCGCCCCGGTCGAGGTGACCGGGCCGGTGACGCTCACCCTCTATGCCGCCTCCAGCGCGCCGGATACGGACTTCACAGCCACCCTCGTGGATGTGCATCCCGACGGCAAGGCCATCATCCTCTGCGAGGGCCTGCGCCGCGCCCGCTACCGCGAATCGCTGGAGCAGCCGACGCTCATCCGGCCGGGGCAGGTGTACCGCTACGAGATTGACCTCTGGGACACCAGCAACGTCTTCAAGGCCGGGCATTGCATCCGGCTCGAGGTATCCAGCAGCAACTTCCCCCGCTTCGACCGCAATCCCAACACGGGACACCGGCCGGGCATGGACGCCGCGCTCGCGCCAGCCACCCAGACCATCCACCACGACGCCGCATACCCCTCCCACCTCACCCTCCCCATCATCCCGGCCTAGCGGCCTCACTCCCCTGGCCCCCACCTGACTGGGGTAGGTGCGGGTTAAGCCGTAGGGGCGCAACATGCTGCGCCCGTCCCCCTGCGTAGCGGGGGGACCATAGGGGGGCCATGCCAACCGGTTTGACGGGAGACAGTAGTACACCGCATATTTGTATCTATGTATACGGATTCGCACAAGGAGAGCGATATGCCCCGGCCGGATACCGAGCAGCAACGGCGATTAGAGGCCGCGCTAGAACGCCGCAGACAGGCAGTAGAGCGTTTGGTGAGCCTGGAGGTGGAGGACCCACCCGACGCTGGGACGCTGTCGCGCGAGTTGGAGGCAGCCCATGAGCCTGGCGGTCTTGATTGACGCCAGTATCCCTCGTCACCAGCGTGTGACCCGTACGTCACCCTGTCTTATCTCCGCCCCCCTTGTGCTACACATATTGTTAGCGCCGCTACTCTGATCGCTGATGTCGCCTTCAGGGGATGAAATGGGCATGGCAACCGAACGACTGCCACCGGGACTGGCTCCCAGCAGTGGCTCGTTCAACTTCACGGAAGACACGGTTCCCGATGCTCTTCAGCAGGAGCACAGGCTCGCCCCCGGCCGGTGGGGCGTCCTGCACGTATTCGAGGGCAGCGTGCGCTTTGTGAACCTTGTGACCGGCGGCGAGCACGATATCTCGGCACCGGACCTCATCATCATCCACCCAGAAGTACCTCACAGACTGCGCCTCACGGGCCAACTGCGCTGCCGCGTTGACTTTTTCAGAGAATTGGCTGACGACGCTACCATGCGAACGCCCGGCAGCTTTGCCGATGATGAGGTGTATCGCAGTTTCCAAAGGTGCGAGGCAACGGGAGATTTCGCGGATACGTTCTATAGTGCCTTCCTGAACTCCTCTCCCGAGATCGCACCACACTTCGCCAAGACGGACTTCGCACGGCAGCGCAAGCTGCTCCGCGATTCGGTACATCTGATGGTGTCACGCGACATAGCGGACTCGGAGATGAGAGCACTGGTAGACCAGCTGGGCGAAGCACACAGCCGCGCCAAGCGCAACGTGCTTCCGAGGCTCTACGAGCAATGGCTGGATAGCATCTGCGAGACGGTGAAGGCGCTGGACCCCGAGTGGACCACAGCGCTTGAGTCCCACTGGCGCGTGCGGCTGCGTGCTGGCATGCAGATCATCATGGCCGCCTACTAGCGACCAGCCGGCCTCGGCTGTGCCTCACATCTGCCATCACTCTGTGGACTCACCAATCCAGCACACCCACCAGGAACACCCCGTCGAGATTAGCAGGTAGCGAGGCGTGCTACATGCTAGAGTGAAGCGACTGAGCGTACATACACGGCCGCACCTCATGGGGAGACTATGATATTTGTCCCGGTTGGGCTTGGAGTCTTGGCGGCCGGAGTCGGCGGCCTTCAAATCTGGAAGCTATGGGTTGCCAAGAAGCAAGAGGAGCGCATCAACGAGCTTGTGCAGGAATTGGCTGCCACCAAAGAACAACATGCTCAGGAAAAGGATGATCTTGAGTCTCGCATCAAAGAACTCCGCGGCGGAGCGGCACAGGCGCGCCTAGAGGAGCGCGATAAAGCTGAGTCTCAAATCAGTGGTCTTCGGCAAGATTTGAAAAACGCCCAAGCCCAGCATAAGCGGTCGCAGGAAACACTTCGTGCTGATAATGAAACGATCCAGAAGCAGTTAGCTGCCGCTACCCCCGAGGTCATGCACGACGCCTGGCGCCATATTCATAATGGGGAACCCCTCGCTGCCTATAGAGAGGCCATGGCTATCCTGGAGAGTATACTGAGGGACGTGCTAGGAAACCCACGGAAGCCGACCAGTTCTCAGGAGCTGGACCTATACCCCTTGATGGAGATGGCTGTTACGAAAGGCCATATCAACGAGAAACAGTTGGATCATCTGGATCGTATGCGTGAGCGGAGAAACAGTTTCGCGCACAACTCTGAAGAAAAGGTGAGAAAAAGCAAGAACCCGTTGACGGAGAGTGAAGCACGCGCTGCAGTGGCTTACTTGGGACAGGTCATTGACCAGCTAGGAGCCTAGCCGCCCCGCAGGGGAATCGGCAACGGCGTGCGGTAGACCTCTACTCTGCGGCCTATTAGCGTCGCCGGGGCAGGTCGGCCAGCCGCGCTGCGGCCCGGCGCAGCGTCCCCATGCGCTTGGGGAACGAGAAGCGCACGCGCTGACTCCCCGGCCGCCGGTGGTCAGGCCGGGTGGGCGGTGGATAGAAGCTCGTGCCCGGCACGACGGCCAGCCCTCGCTCGCGCACCAGATACTGGGCCAAGGCGACATCATCGGGAAAATCGAACCCGCTGATGTCGGCCATGATGTAGTAGGCGCCGGCCGGCGGCTGGCACCCAAACCCCGCATCCCGCAGCGAGGCCACCAGATAGTCGCGTCGCTGGCGATAAGCGGCCAAATAGTCACGATAGTACGAGTCGGGCTGATCGAGCGCCGCGACTGCCGCGGCCTGCAAGGGTGCTGGTGCGCCGACGGTCAGGAAGTCGTGGACCTTGCGGATGGCGTCGGTCAGGGCCGGCGGCGCCACCGCATAGCCCACCCGCCAGCCGGTCACGCTATACGACTTACCGATCCCGCTAATCGTCACCGTGCGCTCGCGCAGGCCCGGCAGCGTTGCCAGGGAGATGTGCTCCCCCTCGTAGACCAGGTGCTCGTAGATTTCGTCCGTGATGGCCAGTGCGTTCCAGCGCTCGCACAGCCCCCCAATCAGCTCCAACTCCGCGCGGCTGAACACCTTGCCGGTGGGATTGTTGGGGGTGTTGATAACGACCGCGCGCGTGCGTTCGCCAAACGCGGCGTGCAGTTCGTCGGGATCAATGCGCCAGTCCGGTTCGTGGAGCGTGACAAAGCGGGGACTGGCCCCGGCAAGCACCGTATCCGGCCAGTAGTTCTCGTAGAACGGCTGGAAGATGACCACCTCGTCACCCGGATTGACCGTCGCCAGCAGCGTCGCGATCATGGCCTCCGTCGCACCGCACGTCACGGTCACTTCGCGGTCCGGATCAACGACCAGTCCCGTCGTGCGCGCCACCTTGTCGGCCACGGCCGCGCGCAACGCCGGCGCACCCCAGGTCACGCTGTACTGGTTGACATCGCCGCGAATGGCGGCAATGGCGGCTTTCTTGATCTCGTCGGGCGCCGGAAAGTCGGGAAACCCTTGCGCCAGATTGATGCCGTCGTCGGGATGGTGGAGGGCGATGAGCCGCGTCATCTCACGGATGACCGACTCGGTGAAGTGCTGTGTGCGGTCAGCGACACTGGGCGTAACCATAGCCGGATTGTAGCGCAACCGACGGGCAGTGTGGCTGCCCCCCTATGGTCCCCCCGCTGCGGCAGGGGGACGATGGTGGGGGCCACGACCAACGGCCTCATCAACCATGTCGAAGACGGTCCGCTGCGGGTTGTAGCCCCACGCCTCCCGCGCTTTCGCGGAGCTGTGGTACCAGGCGGCGCGTGCTATGGGCAGGCGAGCCCGCACGTAGCTCAGACCTAGCTCGGCCGCAATGTACCGCACCAACTCATCGAGGGAGAAGGGCGCTGCGCCACTGAGGTTGAACGCTTCCCCAACGGCAGCGGGTGCGTCCAGCACCTGCATACAGCCCGCCGCGATGTCACGCGCATCCGCCCATTGCCGCACTTCCGGGCGGCCGGCGTGGTCGGCCAGCACGACCAACTGCTCGGTGCCATTGTCGAGGCCCCGGAGGATCGCCAGCGCCGCGGCCTCATCCGACCCGAGACTGGATGCACGGGCCAGGTGCTCGGTGGCGGCGCGCAGGAAGAGCCAGCGGGCAAACGTGCTGGTGGGAGTGACCAACTCGCACGCATCCGCGGTCGCCCCAAACCGCAGGATCGTCACCGGAATACCGTAGCCGCGCCAGAAGGACAGGCATAGCTCCTCGGCGCTCACCTTGCTGGCACCGTAGACCGTCCCCGGTATCCGCGGATGCGCTTCGTCTATGGGCAGATAGCACGCGCCGTGGGTCCCGCCACGGAAGTACACCGCGTCGCTGCTGGCGTAGACGAACCGTCGGAGGCGCGGTGCTTGATCGCGCACCGCCATCAGGAGGTTGAACGTGCCCCGCACGTTGTATTCGAAGAACTCCTCGTCCGTGTTCCCGCGCGAGGTCAACGCCCCGCCCAGGTGATACACCGCTGCGACGCCGCGGGCCGCTGCCGTCACGGCGTCCCGCGACTCCAGCCGTCCAACGACCTGCTCGACGCCGGGCCCGTCAATCGCCGCAGCCCGCGGGTCACCGGGCACGACGAGGGCGCGCACCGTATGCCCCTCCCGGACCAGCGCCCGTGTCAGATGGGAGCCGATGCGTCCCGTAGCACCCGTGACGAGAACCAGCATCAGGAGACGGCTCCTTTTCTGCGCGTGTCACTCAGGAGGCGAGGGGGCCGTCTTAGCCCCCCTATGGTCCCCCCGCTGCGGCGGGGGGACAGGGTGCTCCCTCCCCTGTGCGTCAGCACGGGGGAGGGCGAGGGTGGGGGCCAGGCCCACTAACCACTGGCTCGTGGAGCCTCAAGCGGTAAGGCCACCGTTTCGACGTGTCGCAGGTCCAGCTTCCGAGAGGCGTGCTCAATATCAATGCCGACCACATCGCCAGCCGCATCGAAGTCAATGACGAGGTTATCGGCAACCTCGTGGGAATCGGCGCTTGGCCGCTCATTCAACTCGATATACAGCGAGTCGGTCTCAGGATAGTAGTGGAGCTTCATCGCGTCTACTCTATGTGCTCTGGGTGCTCTGTGGCAAGTTCCGGCAGCTACGGCCGTGACGCGAGACCGGCGATCAGAGTATCCAGGTGCATGACGAACTCCAGGGTCACTTCGATGTGCGACCCTAGTGTCTTATAGCGCGGCCAGTACCAGTGTCCTTCCGGTTGCTGGGTCCGCACGTACCAGTCACCCATACGGTAGGTCCAGCACAAATACGTCTCTTCGCCGGTGATCTGGTACAGCAGCGCGCTTCCCCAGCTACTCTTGCACACCTGGGCATACTTGAACTGGTGCTCGGTCGCACTCATCGAGAACGCCTGGTACCGGCGGGCGAGCGCAAGATACTCCTCGCGCGGCTCGACTAAGTAGAGCCGACACAGAAAGCCGGCCGCAATGCCTCCAATCGTCCAGCGCTGCGGCCGGTCCACCTGGCTCTCCACGAGATAAGCCGTCCGCTGCTCCGCCGGGAACTCGCGGATGGGAGCTTGCTCGGCGCGTGACCAGGCGTAGTAGAAGCGCTCGGGTAGCTCCTCTTGCGCTTCATAGAGAGCGTGCAGATACCGATACACGCCCCGCGCCGGTTCGAGGGCGCCGGTCTGGAGGCAGGCAAACCCCGGCCCGCACGTATAGGGCAGGTCCATGTAGTCGCTCTTGCTGCCGTCGGCGAGACGGTCGTTGGCAAAGCCGCCCGAAAGCGGATCGCGCCAGGAAAGGAGATCGGGCAGCAGCCCATAGCTCAGATCGTATTGCAGCGCCATGTGCGCGCCGACGATCAACGCGGAGTTGCGGTAGGCATACGCATCGTCGAAGAGACGATACGGCCCCTCGATCCGGCCATCGGCGGTGAGCATGTGGCGCCTGATCCATCCGCAGACGGCGCTGGCCGCGGCCATCTCGCCGGTCACGGCGAAGGTCCAGGGCGCGCGGTAGAAGTGATACCCCTGCTCGGGCTTGCCGAGCGATCCGTCGCTATGGAGCTGCCGGAGCAGCCACTCTACACCCCGACGTTGGGCGGCGCGATACGCTTGGAGCTTCTCCTGATTCGCCAGAGCCGCCGACTGCTCGTCTGCCATCACATCAGTCCTTTACTAACCCCAGCTTTCCAAGACGACTCCGGATCGCACCTGGCTGGCGTTGGAGTTCAGCGGCGATATGATTTATCTCCGTGCCCGCTCTGAACAACTCGGTGAGTTGTGTCTCTTCTTCAGAAGTCCACTTTTCATACGCTCGCGGATAAGATTTGCGAATTTCCAACAACCTTTGGTGGTAGTCTTTATTCTTGCATGTTGTTAGTTTTAGTGCCTCACTCGCAGCATTGAAAATATCCAGATAGGTCAACCTCTCGTCGGTCTTCAGTATCTGTTCGTAGCTGTGACCCTCCGCGATTAGCTCGAGGATTTTGCGCGCATTGGGACTCAACTGAAACTCGTCCGTGTTCATGCTCGGAGTCTCTTCGCTGTTTTGTCAGAAGTCCAGCACCCGGCGCGGGTTGTCCACCAGGATTGTCCTGACTTCGGCCTCGCTCAGGCCCTCTGCGTGCAGCAGGGGCACAAACTCGCGTAGCAGGTAGTCGTAGCCATGCCCGCCATGCCAGTGCAACAGCGTGGTCCGGCAAATGTCCATCGAGATCAGCAGTTGGTCGAGGTGCCCGGCCCGTACCAAGTTGGCAACGGTGCGGACGCGCTGATGCTCCTGCTGCATACCGGCACTGGACGGCCAGCCGACGTGGTCTACTTGCACGTACACGCCCGTCTCGGCGATGGCTTGCTCCAGGCGAATGTCGCGCCGCTCGCCCACGTGCCCGACGATGATCCGCTCCGACGGCACGCCCTCCTCGTGCAGCAGCGCTACCTGCTCCAACGCCAGCTCACCAAAATGGGTCGTATGGGTCGTGATGGCCGCCCCGGTCGCCCGCTGTGCCCGCGCCCCGGCCCGAAACACGCGCTCCTCGGCCGGCGTGATATGGAAACGCTCCGTGCCCAGCTCACCGATAATCCCCGGCTTCACCCCGGCGCCGTCCGCGCCGTCGGCAAACTCGAGAATGATCCTGTCGGCGAGTTGATTGGTGCTCAACTCGTAGATTTCGCGCGGATAGACCCGCTCGCGGTACCAGCCCGCACCCATGATGATCTGCAAGCCGGTGGTCTCGGCCAGCCGCCGCATGCCCGCGGGGTTGCGACCGGCCCCGCCCGTCGTCACGTCCACCACGGCGTTCCCACCGGCCTCGCGGTACCGCGCCAACTCCTCCGCTTGCAACTCCTCATCGTCGAGGATGCCGGTATAGGTGGTTTGACCACCGGCAGCCCAGAGATCGCAGAGGGTGTGCTCGTGCATCAGGGTGACGCCGAGCGTCTCCGGGTCAATGGGTCCGGTGACCGTCTGAATGGCCATCGCTCGTACCCCTCAAACCGGCTGTGCAACTGCCCGCTGCGACCGCAAGAGCACCGGCGCTGCGGCCGCGATTGCCGGCTGAAACTCGGCTAATACGCCGCGCAACTCGCTGGCCAGCAGGTCAATCTCCGCCTCGCCCATCACCGTCGAGACGGCCAGAATTCCGGTGGCCTTGATGCCGCGATTGAGCAACGTCAGGTAGATCAGCCGTTGAATCTCTTTGGCGCCGGCTGCGGCCGTTGGGTCGGCGGCTGGCTGCCGCGGCAGATCGAGCGACACCAGCGAGGCGATGGCGTTCACCTCGAACGCCAGACCGCAGTCGGCAATCACGGCGGTGAGCCGGTCACGGAGGTAGTCGCCGAGGGCAGCAAGCCGGGCAAAGGCATCGGGCGTGAGCAGTTCCAGCGAGACCAGCCCGGCCGCCATCGTGAGCGGATTCCCGTTGAAGGTGCCAGAGTGCGGGACCAGCGGTGGATCACCGGTGGCAAACACCTCCATGATGTCGGCGCGGCCCCCGAACGCACCCACCGGCAGGCCACCACCCACGATCTTGCCCATCGCCGTCAGGTCCGGCACCACCCCATAGTAATCCTGAGCACCGCCCCTGGCGATACGCAGCGTAATCACCTCGTCGAAGATCAGCAGCACGTCGTTGTCGCGCGCCACCTCACGCAAGCACCCGAGATACCCCGGCGACGGCAGGTGCAACCCAGCCCGAGTCACGATCGGGTTGACCAATACGGCCGCGAGTTCGTGCCGATGCCGTGCAACGAGCCGGCGGGCAGCGTCGCAGTCGTCGAAAGGCATCGTGAGCACGTTCTCCGCCATGCTGCGCGGCACGCCACGAGAAGTCGGCGTCGGTCGCATAGCAGGCGCGGCGCCGTTGGCGCTATCCCCCGCTCCATCGAACTCGACGCCTTCGTAGCTCCCGTGATACGCGCTGTCCGTTTTGACGATCCGGTCGCGGCCCGTGAACGCGCGCGCGGCCTTGATCGCGTTCATGTTGGCCTCGGTTCCGGAGTTGCAGAAACGCACACGCTCCAGCGACGGCACCCGCTCGCACAGCAGCCGGGCGAGCCGCGCCTGCAACTCGTGCGGGGCGTGCCAGCCGGTACCGCGCGCGGCCTGCTCCCGGATGGCCCGGACCAGCGCGGAGTGGGCATGGCCGTGGATCAGCGAGGTGGAATTGTTCGTAAAGTCGAGCAACCGGCTGCCGTCCACGTCGTACAGGTAGTTGCCCTCGCCGCGGTCCATGTAGGTCGGGTAGGGCGCAAATGCCGTGCCGGTGCGCGTCTCACCGCCAGGCAGCCAGGCCTGAGCACGCTCGTGCAGTACACGCGACCGCGGTGTACGGCGGTAGTATTCCCCCTCGACACGCTGGCGTAGCTCATCCAGGCCTATCATAGTCTCTCTCCTGCCGTCATTCTGGCCCCCACCCTCGCCGTCCCCCCGCCGTAGCGGGGGGACCATAGGGGGGCACACGGTCGCCCAACCTATCGAAAGCCGGCGGCGCAGAGCTGGCGGGCACCAGTCCCGCAGCGAGGGTGGCCCGTCAACCGCCGGTCAGCTTGAGGAACGCCGCCAGTGCGGCCAGGCCGGCGGTCACAATGGCCGCCATCCTCCAGGTCAGTGCGTTGATCGCGTTCGACACGTCGGCCTTCGTTGCCAAGTGCGGCAGCGTGGTCTCAACACGGACCAGGCGCGTATCCAGCTTTGCCACATGCGTAACTAGCCGCTCCAAGCGTGCCTCTAACCGCTCCAGGTGGTTGTCTACTCGTTCACGCCAAGCCGCCGTTGGCGTAGCCGTCGTCTCAACTGCTGCCATCCTGCTGCTCCCTCTCTGCCCGTGCAACTGCACTCTCACTAGACCGCAAACGCATGGCGCGGTATCCGCTGGACGCCGCTAGGCCAGTGGACCACCGGCGTTCCCCTTACCGTGAGCTCTCCCGATTGTAACATATATTTGGAACATGCACAAGTCATGACTCCGTTGGCAGCGGATTGTGCAGCCCTGGTGGTCGAGCTGCTCGGCAGGCGCAGACGTTTATTGGGCCGGCTTCAGGAGCCTGCAAAGCCGGCGGCGTACAGTTGACGGGCGCGTTCCACCAGCGCGGGCGTCAGAGCGGATGGACTACACGCCGCGGCGTTCGCGGCCAACTCTTCCGACCCCATGATCCCTGTGACCATGGACCCGACCGCCTCGAACGACAGCACAAACTGCATCGCCGCAGCCGCCAGGGAAGGCGCCGCTCCGTCGCCGACAAGAAAGCTCAAGGCGTCGGCCTTCTGCACGATGTCTTGCAGCTGCTCCGCCGAGGTGGCGCGCCGGCGGTCATGCTGCTTGAACGGCTCGCGGCCCGCCCGCGCCGCGGCCACGACCGAGTCCAGGAGGTAGCCGCCGCCGAACGGCGAGCGCGGCAGCAGGCCCGTGCCATGCTCCTCCGCCAGCGGGAACAGCACGTCGAGCGGACTCTGATCGAGCACGCTGAACGGGAATTCGACGACCTCCACGCCCTGCTCGCGGATGGCCGTCGCGGCCCCGCTGGCGCTGTGCGAGACACCCCACGAGCGGATCTTCCCGGCCTGTTGCAGTTCGCGCAGCGCCTCGAACGGCTCCGGCTGCGCCAAGACGTGATCCGGCGCGTCATGGAGTAGGTACACGTCAATGTAGTCGGTATGGAGCCGCCGCAAGCTCATGTCACAGGCGATCTTCAAGTACTCCGGAGAGTGATTCTGGTATTGCCAATGCAGCACCGTCTGCGCGCCGTCAATGCCGGGGATGTAACCGGCCTTGGTGATGTAGATCACGTCGTGCCGGTGCCGCTCGAACGCCGCCCCAAGCAATACCTCCGAGCGACCGTTCCCGTAGGCGTCCGAACAGTCATAGGTCGTAATCCCCAAGTCGAGCGCCTGGCGCAGTATCGCCACAGCATCCTCGGCCGCAATCGGCCCCCAAGAGAGGCCGCCGATCTCCCAGGTCCCAAAACACAGCGCCGAGACCGGCAGACCGGTCCTGCCCAGCGTCCGCATCTCCATCACGTATCTCCTCTACTTCGTCGCTACTTCACCGGCTCGGCCGAGTAGTGTCGGTGCTCAGGATACCTATTCCAGCCCCAGGCGTGGAGTCCCCGTCCCCCCGCAGTGCGGGGGGACCATAGGGGGGACGGCCCCCGTCATTGCGGCTTGTGCCGCAATCCAGCCTCCCCGGCCCGTCATTCCCACGTACCCATCACAAACACCCTACAAATTTGACCGGCCGAGAACAGATATATACACTTGTGAAAATTGGCGCAGGACGCCGCTACCGTGCCCGGCAGCGTTCGCGACACCGGGGGCAACACGGAGAGCGAGATGACGGACGAGCAGATCGAGCAGGTCGTGCGTAAGGTCGTCGGGCAGGACGCCAATCCGCGCAAAGTACAAGCGCTGATGTGGGCAGTGGAGCGGTATGGGATCGAGTGGCTGGATACCTACCAGCAGCGCCAGCGGGGGCAGTCGACCGCCATCCGGCAGCGCACGAGCCGGCAGCGGGTCACCCTGGACTGGACCGACGTCGAAGCCTGGGTGATGCGCCAACTGCAAACATCCGAGAATTGGGCGGTTGGCGGCTACTACACTACCTGCCCCGTGCCCACGCACAAGACGGACGACCTCATCAGCGTCTGGTCAGGTAATGACGGAGGCCTTGGCCTGAAGTGCTGGGGTAACTGCACGTACAATGACATCCACAAGGCGCTCGCCGACGCCATCAAGACCGGCGCCCCATCCGTCACCGAGCCGCCGGCTGCCGCTGATGCTCGGATTAAGGAGCTTGAGGATCACATTAGGGAACTCAGGGAAGCGCTGGATGATACCAACGACAAGGACAATTCCCAGGAGGAACTAAAAACTCTGAGAGGTGAATTGGATACGAAGGTGAAGGAAGTCGAGGCAATCCAGAAAGAACTGACTGCTGTCAAAAACCGTCGTGATCGTTTTAAGAGAGAACGTGACTCTGCCAGCCGCAAGTTGTCACGACGCGAGAAGAAGATTTCTAATCTTCAGAACGATGTTCAGAAACTCCAGGAAGAGAAACTCAGTCTGGAGAAACATCCGGCTGCCGCGTCCAAAGCACCACAAGAGGCTGCCAATAATGATCTGGAGCGCGCGGCCCTTGAGGACCGTGTTCGGAACCTCCGGACAGCGAATTCCAACTTGGAGAATAGGCTGACTGCTGCCAGAGCGGAATCGGATGATCTACTGGAAGCCGCCGAGGAAGAACGTGATCGAGAACGTATGGATCGCATTGCTGCTGAGACCGAACGTGACCGGGAGCGCGACACTCGCATTGCTGCTGAGACTGAACGTGATCGGGAACGCACCGTTCGTACTGCTGCTGAGAACCGTGCTCGGGAATTCCGCGGAAATGGCCGGCTTTCCAGCGCCTGGAGCTTGCTCTCCAAGGATGAGCCTACTTATGCCTTCATTGATGCCGTGTGCATCTTGGAAAATGACTTGCACCAACTCGTGGGACATGGTCAGTGGCCGCGGCCACAACTAGAAAGAATGCTGACCGCCGCATGTGAATTGCACTTCATCGACGAAACAAAGCAGGAAAAACTGCAAGAAATGCGTAGAAAAAGGAACCGTATCCTTCACCAAAATCAGCGGTTGGGGGGGCCGCAAGCGCATAATGACCTAGCTTACCTGGAGCGGGTCATAGGCCAGCTAGGAACCTAGCTGCTCCGGTATCCGGGCGCTTGGGGGAGGCATAGACTAACCGGGAACTGGGCGGCAGCTGGCGCTGGAGTAGTATGTTAGGATGGGAGGCTGGTCGGGTAGTGCGCGGCGTTTGTATCTTCTATGGGGGGATTATGTTCAAGGCATTGATTCGTCATATCGTTGAAGCGGTCCGGGGGGCTATCGAAAACGAGCAAGAGCGAGTTGATCTTTCTGTCCGCATTCCTGCGGGCTATCTGGTGGCCTGTCGGCGTGCCCCTAAGCCCCGGCGTCAGCCTAGGGATAAAGTGGAAATGGCTTCCCGCACTCCTGTGACCAGTAAACGTACCAATGTGCAGAGCAAGCGGCATATCCCTGAGCGCCAGCATCAGCGTAAAAATGCTGATTCAAAGAAACCTGATGATCAGTTCAACAAAAATATAAAGCCGCTCCAGACAAAGAATTCAAACCCAGCTAAAAGGTTTTCGCACTTTCCGCATCTTGAATTCGGGCCGGACGCGGCTGATTACTACGAAAACTTGCGTGGTGATGTCTTGTGGATGGTTAGGGAAAGGTTGAATCTGCTCAATCTATCTGCCATAGAATGGCGCGTTAATGGTGGAAAAGAGCCTTTCTTGACGGAAAAGGCTCACTGGTGGAAGTGTTATGCAAGAGATGAGAGCGATGAAGTGAAGCGCAATCCAAGATATCGTTATCTGCGTCGATTCAGGTCTTGTCACGGCGGCAAGGAATTCTTCTATTGGCATATTAACTGCGGCAAACTAGACGGGAAAAAGGGGCGCATTCACTTCCGTTTCGACGAAATTACACATGAGGTCGAAGTCGGCTACATTGGCGGACATTTAGAAACACCCACAGGGTAGAGGTCACTAGCTGCCTACCAGGAGCCAAGTCCGGACCATGGCGCTTGGCAAGCCGATGCATACGCCCTCCCATATCCCTCACCCTGTCAGCCTCCGCCGCACTCCCCTCTCCTACATGGTGGAGAGGGGCCGGGGGTGAGGTCCGCCAGCATCACCCCTATCCCTCCGCCTCCCGGCGGAGCAGGTGCTTCTGAATCTTGCCCACCGAGGTGCGCGGGAACTCGCTCCGAAACTCCACGAACTCCGGCACGCGGAACTTGGACAGCCGCTCCGCGCAATACGCGATGATCTCGTCGGACGTGGTGGTCCGGCCTTCCTCCAGGATGATGCACGCCTTGATCGCCTCGTCGCGCATCGGGTCCGGCACGCCGATCACCGCCACGTCCGCGACCGCCGGGTGCTGCTTGATGACGGCCTCCACCTCGCCAGCGGCGATATTCTCGCCAGCGCGCTTAATCATGTCCTTGGCGCGATCCACGAACCGGAAATAGCCCTCCTCGTTCACGGCAACGACGTCGCCCGTATAGAGCCACCCGTCGCGGATCGTCTCCGCCGTCGTCTCGGGGTTCTTGAAGTAGCCCTTCGTGATCGTCACCCCAGGAATACCCTTCACCAGCAGCTCCCCCGGCGTGTCCACGGGTACGTCGCGCCCCTGCTCATCCACGACGCGGCACTCGTAGCCCAAGGTCACCCGGCCGATGCTCATATTGTCCCTGGTGTCGTCGAGCGGGTTAGTCAGGGGCTGACCCGCCGTCTCCGTCATGCCGTAGATCTGCAGCAGCGGCGCTTCATAGCGCTCCTCCCATTCCGCCAGCTGCGCTTCCGTGATGTTCTGGGCAAAAAACACCATCCGAAAGCGGTTGTCCCGGTCCGTCGGGGCCGGTGGCTGCGCCAAGATCATCCGCATGGGCGCAGCAAAGAGACTGGTGATCGTGACACCGTAGCGAGCAGCCTGCACCATGAACCGGGAGGCGCTGAACCGGGGCATGAGCGCCACGCTGCCACCCACGTTGAGCGAGGTCATAAACGAGTAGTATTGGGCGTTGGCGTGGAAGAGCGGCAGCGTGATGAAATGCCGGTCCTCGGGGCCGAGGCGGGTGAGCTTGGAGACCACCTCGCTCAGGTAGATGTAGTTGGCGTGCGTGACTAGCACGCCCTTCGGAAGGCTGGTGGTACCGGACGTGTACAGAATCGCCGCCTCGTCCAGGGGGCCCACCGGGATCGGAGCCAGCCGGTCGGAGCGGCCCGCCACAAACTCATCGAAGGGCAGCACACCGGGCGCGGTCGTGGCCGAGCCGGTTAGGATGATCTGGCCGATGGTCGGACATCGCTCGCGGAGCGCGACGACGGTCGGCAGGAGGTCGGGTTGGGTGATGGATACCTTGCTCTCCGAGTGCTGGACCGGGTAGGTCAGCTCGTCGAGCGGCGAGAGCGGGTTGGTCGGTACCATCACGGCGCCGATCTTGGCGATGGCGAACCAGAAGAAGAGGAACTCCGGACAGTTGGTGAGGTGCAGGTTGACCCGGTCGCCTTTGGTCACGCCGAGGTAGAGCAGTCCGTTGGCGGTCCGGTTGACCATCCGGTCGAATTGCCGGTACGTGTAACTATGCGACTGCTCTTGGTGGTCCTCAAAGACTAGGAACGTCTTATCCGGTTGCGTTCGTGCATGATGCTCAAGGACCTTCCGCAGTGTACGCTGCCCAACGATGGTCATGGACATGGCGCGCTCCTTCAATCGGCTGGGATGACCGGCTCCCCACTCATACCATCAGATGGACAAGTGTGCCAAACGGCCCCCTATGGCCCCCCGTTGCGACGGTGGGACAGCGTGTTCCCTCCCCTGTCGGACGGGGGAGGGCGAGGGTGGGGGCCACGAAGCCCGCAGCAAGGAGATGATGAATGCCCGGATTTGACCTGATATCGAGCATCCGCGAGATCGAAGCTGCGCGCGATGACAGCGTGCATCCCAGCTTTGTCGGCACCCTGTTCGACGGACAACCCAAGTTCGAGCTGCTCTTCCCATTTCCCACGCAGGACGGAGCCGACAAGCGCCTCGGTGACACCGTCTGCGCCAACGTCGCGCAGTTTCTGCACAACCACGTGGACCCCGACGCCATCGAACGCACCGGACACATTCCCCGCGCTGTGCTCGACGGTCTCGCACAGCTCGGCTGTTTCGGTCTCAAGATCCCCAAGGAGTACGGCGGGCAAGGACTGTCGCTGACGAACTACAACCGCGTCTTGCAGCTGGTGGCCAGCGTCAGCCCGGCCCTGGGATTGATCCTCTCCGCCCACCAATCCGTCGGCGTCGCCCAAGCCCTCATCCTGTTCGGCTCCGAGGAGCAACGCCGTCGGTATCTGCCGCTGCTGGCCCAGGGCAAGGTCTCGGCCTTTGCGCTCACCGAGCCGACGGCCGGCTCCGATCCGGCCAACATGACGACGACCGCGGTGCTCGAAGCCAGTGACGACGGCCCGCACTACCGCATCAACGGCGAAAAGCTCTGGTGCTCCAACGGCACTATAGCCGATTACATGACCCTGATGGCAAAAGTGGATGCGCGCATTACCGCCTTCATCGTACCCATGAAGACCGCCGGCGTTGAGGTGGTGCAGCGTTGCGAGTTCATGGGGTTCCGGGGCCTCGAAAACGCCTACCTCCGGCTGACCGACGTCTGCATACCCGCAGAGAACGTCATCGGGCAGATCGGCGAGGGACTCAAGATCGCGCTCACGACGCTCAACACCGGCCGGATCAGCGTCGCCGCCATGTGTCTCGGCATGGCCAAGCAGGTGTACGAGCCGACGATGAGTTGGGCGGCTGCACGCAACCAACTCGGCGACCGGATCGGCCGGCACGAGCTTAATACGCACAAGCTGGCGCACATCGCCACGCACCTCTTCGCCTCCGAAGCAGTCGTGAGCTTCGTGGCGACCTATGCCGAGCGCCACGACGTTGACTTCCGGGTGGAGAGCGCCGTCGCCAAGCTCGTTAGCTCCCTGTACCTCCAGGAGATTCTGGACCATGCGATGGCGCTCCGGGGCGGCCGGGGCTACGAAAAGGCCGCCTCGCTACGCCAGCGCGCGGGGGAAACGCCCTTCCCGATGGAGCGCCTGCTGCGCGACGGGCGGCTCTTCGTGATCGTCGAGGGTGCCAGCGAGATTATGAAACTCTTCATCTCGCGCGAGGTCATGGCCCCGCACATCAAGCTGGCCTTGCGGTGGCTGCTCAATACGCAGGACCGCTTTCCGGTCATTCTCGGCAACTTGGGCAAACACTACCTACCCTGGTACCTGCGCCAAGTAGTACCACAGAGGACACCGGTGAACCAACTGGCCGCGCCGCAACTGGCCGCACACCTGCGCTACGTCGAGACCACCAGCAAGCGGTTGGCGCGGGTGCTCTTTCAGCAGCTGATGCGGACACTACCGGAGTACGTCCGGCGGCGCAGTCGCTTTGCCGCTGACGGCGATGCCGCCGCGTTCCAGCAAGCTACGCTGGACCTCATCAATGACTTTGCGCGGCGCCAAGCCGGCATCGTGCGCTTCACCGAGATCGGCATTGACCTGTTTATGATGACAACCGTCTGCTCATACGCCGAGAGCTTTGGGGACCACGAGCGGCCCGAAGCACGTGAGCTGGCCCACCTGTTCTGTCTCGATGCCCGCACCCGTATCGAGCAGCGGTTCCGGGCTGTCCGAGGCAATCACGACGAAGTCGCGACGCGGGTGGGGCTGCGGGCACTCCAAGACAATGACGGTTCCGAGACAACGGAGCGGCAGAGCGGCTATAGCTTCCTTAGCGCCGGCATCGCCGAGCAGACCTACACCTAGTAGCGGCGCGCCGCTGCCACCATGTTCACGCGATCTTGCAGGTCAGCCCGCCGTCCACGACCAGCTGCGTGCCCGTAATGTATTTCGCTTCGTCCGAAGCGAGGAAAAGCGCGGCATAGGCCACGTCCCAGGCGTCGCCCATCTTGCCGGTGGGGCATTGACTGTCGCGGATGGCCAGCATCTTGTCCACGTCCCCGTCCGCGTAGGCATCGGCCAGCGATTGGGCCACCATGGGCGTATTCATCAGGCCCGGCAGGATGGCATTCGCGCGAATACCCTGCTTGGCGTACTGCATTGCGATGCTCTGCGTCAACTGAGTAATCGCCGCTTTGGTCGCGCTGTACGACACATACGGCACGCCCAACCAGCGGATCCCCGTGATGGAAGAGATATTGACGATAGCGCCACGGCCCTGCCGCACCATGTGCGGCAACACGTACTTGCAGGTCAAGAAGACACTCTTGAGGTTCACGGCGTTGACGCGGTCCCAGCTTTCCTCGCTGGCCTCCACACAGCCACCGACCTCGACGATACCGACGTTGTTGTGGAGCACGTCAATGCGCCCGTAGGTCTCCAGGCAGCGCTCGACCAGGACCGCAACGTCCGCCGACCGTGAGACGTCGGCCTGATGCGTGGTGCAACTGCCCCCCTCGGCGTCAATGATCTTCTTCGTCTCTTCCGCCGCTGCCAGGTTCAGGTCAACGGCAAAGACCTTGGCCCCTTCCCGTGCAAACAGTACGGCCGTGGCCTTGCCATTGCCCCAGCCCGGCCCAATCGCCCCGGCGCCGGTGACGATTGCGACCTTATCCTGGAGTCGTTCTCCCACGCTCCCCTCCTTCCGGCAGATCGGGACGTTCGCTCGCACCCGCGAGAATCTACTCCCCGGCCCCGGCGAACGGTTCGAGGTCAGTCGCACACCAAGCGTAGGCCGCCGACCGCCCCAGCCACTCGGCGGTCGGGATGTCTGCGGGGTCCTGGGCCACGCTCGCAGCCCGGGCGGCTTCCGTCTGCGCCGCCTGCGAGCGTTCGCGCAGCGAGCCGACCAGCGCCGCGAGCGCCGCTGCCGAGGTCTGCCCACCGGCCAGCGCTTGTGCCAGTTCGTCCGCGACGTCGCCGATAACCGCGTGCCTGGCAGCATCCCCGGCGCGAGTCGAGGCCTGTGAGCCATGTGTCGGCTCGGCGCCAATCCATTGCCAGCGTGCCACCAATGCAGCGAGTGATCGCATCGTTCCCTCCCTGTGCTGTGTGTCGAAGCTCCCTTGACCGGTCAGCCTGGTGAACGGGGGAGTAGTACACTATGCGGCAGCCAGGGCCGGTGCCAACTCGGCTCTCGCCACCCGCATCTCACCGCGAGCCGCCAATAGTGTGACCATACCGCGCCCCTGCTGCCCGCGCCAACCGGTCACTCGCCTTGCGCTTCACAAAGCGATACCCTAATCAGTAATCTAGCTACCAGCGACGAACAACCCTGCTCGCCCTCACGCCCACCCCGATGATCGAAGGGAGCAAGACGATGGTCACCCTGCCCACCGATCACCTCTTCCCAACGCTGGTCGTCGGCAGCCTACCACGGCCGGTGTGGATACGGGAGCTTATCGAGGAGCGGAAGGAGGGGCGGATCAGCGAAGCGGATGCGGATGCCCTGCTCGACGCCGCCATCCCGGCGGCCATCCGCATGCAGGAGCGGGCCGGTCTCGACTTCATCTCCGACGGCGAGTGGCGGCGCGAGAGCTACGTCAAGGTCTTCACCGAGGCCGTGGACGGCTTCACTACCGATCTCATCCTTGCCAGCTCCCCCTCGACCACGGCACTGACCTACCCGGCGGTCACCGCAGCGCTTCGGCCGCAGCGGCCGATTACCACCGCAGCCGCCACCTTTCTCAAGAATCACGCGCACGCCCGGCTCAACGTGTCCCTACCCTCGCCGTATACCGTCGCGCGACGCATGTGGAGCCAGGAGCATTCCACGGCTGCCTATGCGAACTGGGAAGACTTCATGGCGGCGTGCGTGCCGATTATCCGCCAGGAGATTCAGGACTTGATTGCGCTGGGGGTCGAGGCCGTCCAGCTCGATGACCCCTGGCTGGCTCTGCTCGTAGACCCGCGCTACCGCGAACGCGAGGGCATTACCGATGTCAACCACGAGATTGCTATGTCCGTGGCGGGTGTGAACGGCGCGACGGAGGGCATCGAGGGCGTCTTCCTCAGCGTGCATCTCTGCCACGCGCATTACAACCGGCGGCACGGCACCCGCGGCCCATACGACTTGATTATCGGCGCGCTCGGCGAGATGAACGTGGATCGCTTTGCGATGGAGTTCGCCACCCCCGATGCAGAAGGGATCGAGGTGCTGAAGGATTTCCCGGAGCACAAGATTCTGGGGCTGGGGGTCATTGACCATACCGATACCCACGTCGAAACGCCTGAAGAGGTCGTCGCCCGCGTCGAGGCCGCCATGGCATACGTGCCCAAGGAGCGGATCACCCTTAACACCGACTGCGGGTTCGCCCCGTCGAGCAGTAACCCCATGGATTTTGACGAGGCCTATCTCAAGCTCAGGGCCATGTGCCAGGGCGCACAGCTGCTCCGCGACAAGCACGGCTAGGCACTGCCAGCACCCCGGCCCAGTGGCCGCTGCGCCGCGCTGTGCCGCCGCTCGTTCTTCCTGCTGAGGGGTGGGTCGTGGCCTGCTCCCATCGGTAGAGCCGGGAGGGGAACGCTATGTGGACGCCGGACGTGAACTACCTCGCCGTTGTCGCCGCCGCCATCGTACCCATGGTTCTGGGCGCGGTTTGGTATTCGCCGGTGCTGTTCTCTAACGCCTGGTTGGCCGCCATTGGCAAGACCGCCGAGGAAATATCCGCGCAAGCAAATCAGGTCCAGGCGTTCTCGATTGCCATTGCCGCCTCGCTTATCAGCGCCTACGTGCTGGCGGTACTCGCCGCCTTGAGCGGGGCGAGCAGCATCCTCGACGGCATCATCTTGGGCCTCTGGGCAGTCGTGTTCATTGCCACCGCCAGTGCCACGTGGGGCGCATTCGAGGCCCGGCCGCTGCGCCTCTGGCTCATCAACAACGGCTACTATCTGGTCGGCCTTCCGATCATGGGCGCCATCATCGCCTTCTGGCGCTAGTACCTCCGCGCACACCGTTGGGTACAATGATGGCCGGTAGGAGATTCGCTACCCGGCTCCGTGCGGCGCTATCGCTGGCGCGTGGCGTGGCCGCTAGGGCGCTGCGGCAGCGGGCCGTGAGGGAGGTAGGTATGCCATCTACGGATCCAATCCGCGTGCTGGTCTGGTCCGAGCGCACCGAACCGGCAGCCGTCTACCCCGACGGGATGAACGGGATTATCGCCGCCGCCTTGAATGAGCGGGACGGCATCGTGGCGCAGACGGCCGAGATCAACGATCCCGAGCAAGGTCTTAGCGAGGCGGCGCTCGCGGCAACCGACGTGCTGGTTTGGTGGGGACACGGTCGTCACCGGGACGTGACCGACGAGTCCGTTGCGCGGATCGTCCGCCACGTCACCGCCCGCGGGATGGGCTTCATGCCGCTCCACTCCTCCCACCACTCCCGAGCCTTCAAGGCCCTGATGGGCACCTCGTGCGACCTCGGCGGGTGGCGCGAGGACGGCCAGCCGGCGCACCTCTACGTGGCCGAGCCGAGCCACCCGATTGCCGCCGGTGTACCGCAATACGTCGTCATCCCGCAGGACGAGATGTACGCCGAGTGGTTTGTCATTCCGCCGCCGGATGAGCTGGTCTTCATCTCATCGTTCCTGGGCGGCGCCGAGGTTTTCCGCTCCGGCTGCTGCTGGCAGCGCGGCGCCGGGCGCATCTTCTATTTCCAGCCCGGTCACGAGACGTACCCGGTCTACTACCAGCCGGAGTTGCACACCATCCTCGCCAACGGCGTCTACTGGTCCGCCGGCCGCACTTGATTGGGCCTCAGGTGCGGAACCGGTACCCCTCGTCACCCCGGCGCCTCCTCCAGCGTCCATAGCTCGGCCAGCGGTATCGCCGCCAGCGCCGCGTAGTCGGCCGGCGGCTCGGTAGCGGTGGCCGTCGCCGCGACGGCCCGATCGCGCCACCGCAGCACCACGGCTTCCCCTCCACACACGCGCAGCCGGCCGGAGCCGAACGTCGCCCGCATGAGCGCTTGCACGCTATCCGCAACGCTGCCGTCCACCGCAGCGCCCTGACGCATCGGGATGGTCACGGTCAACGCCGGGTCGGTGGGATTGACCCGCCACCGGCTGCACGTGTCAGCAACGAGGCGGACGGCGCGGCGCGCTCCGGCGTCAATGGCGCCGTGAAAGTGCTCGACCTCGTTCAGCAGTATCTCGACCAACTCGGCGTCCTGCGGTGGCAACGGCCGCAGCTGCCGGGACGTGCGCGCGGCGAACACGTCATCCCAGCCAGGCGAGTAGCGCTTGATATCCACTACCGGTGTGCCGTCAATCATGTCCAGCCGCTCCAGCGAAAGCACCGTGCCGTCCCGCTGCACCAGCCGCGCGATGTTGAGCGCTACCGGGTTGGGCCGCGTGCTCGACCGCAGGCCAAACACGCCCCGCTGCTCCCGCCCCGGTCGGCCACTCTTGCCGGTGACGGTGAGGCGATGGCGGTGCGCCTGGTGAAACCAGCCCAGGATGATCAGATGGCTATTCGACTCGATGTCGCCCAGTCCGGCCGCGAACTCGGGGAGTAGCTCGATCTTGGCCGGTACCCCGTCATTGGGCATGACCTCCCGGTCGTCAATCGGTGAGCGCACGTAGCCTATCGGCGCCAACGTGATCGGCTGGGGACCAGACATGGCGTGCCTCCATCGCGGTGCAATCGGTGCCGCGCCTACAGCGCGATTCGCAGCCCATCATATGCCACAGTCACGTTAAGGTCGGCTACCTCGCGCACGAGTGCAACCGCCCGGTCCTCCATCCCCGGGTGTACATGGACAAGAGCCGTCTGCTTCGGCTGCGTCTCACGGAGGAAGGACACGACTGCCGCCGGTCGTAAATGCGACGTTTCCAGCAACAGGAGATCCGTCCCGGCAATGATGGGCCGCAAGTCATCTAAGCCACCGAGGTCCCCCGAGTAGATGATTCTGCTGCCCTCCAGCTCAATCAAAAAGGAGAAACATTCTTGGGGTAGCTGGGTGGCGCGCGTAGCTGTCACCTTCAGTCCCGGCTCGGCATGGATCTCTCCGAGGAGAATGGGCGACCAGGCTAGCTCGAAGCGCAGTCGCTCAGGTCCCAACAAACAGGCAGCCAGAAACTCCTGAAAGGGTGTGATCGCGGATGCGGGGAGATGCAGCCTGACTTCGCTCGGCAACGTGGTGTCAATAGTCGTCCCGTCGGGTGAGCGGGGAAACCGGAGATTGCGGAGGTGCCAGTCGGACTTGACGTGCATAGACCAAGGCAACCCCGCGCCTCGGGAGGGATCTACGTTACGGCTCATCAGCCGGATGGCGTTAATGAGCTGCGGCAGGCCCCCAAGGTGATCCATGTGCAGATGCGAAACAAAGATGCTGCACACGCTCGTGACTGAGATGCCGTGACGATACAACGACGCCGCGACTGGTTCGCCGCAGTCGAAGAGATACGTAGACGAGCGGTGCAGCAAGGCAACAGAGGGGTTGCTGCGCGTGGCTGTGGCAAACGCGCCCCCGGACCCGAGGACCACTAGCTCGCTCATAAATACCCCTTCACCCACGCGAATGGCCTGCCGGATAGTTTCGTTGGCGGCGCGACCGGCAAGGGGGCCTACCCAGAGATGCTCGCTCGTGCCAGGCTTCTTGGGCCAGCCGGGCACTGCGCCGTCTGGGCGCTGACCACCAAGTCTGCACTATCAACCGAAGTTTAGACTGGCACACCATCGGCGCCGACGCGCTGCGTCGCCACCAGTTAAATGCAGCCTGGGAACCGCTGCCCTGTAACCTGGAGAAAGTCCGTGCCCAACTCGACGAGGCGGGCCGGTTTGGGAGGCGGTCCCACATAGCGGCACTCGGAGCGCACGTAGTGCGTGGCATAGCCGCGCCGGCGCTTGTCGGACAGGTTGATGCCACTGGCATGGAGCAGCCAGCCGTGGTGAAAGCCACAGCCACCCGCGCGCACCACCAGCGGCACCGCGTCCCCCAACTCCCCGCGCTGTGCCCGCGCCTCGTATTCGACGCGCTCCTCGCGGGTTAGGGCACCGAGCTTGTGCGAGCCGGGCAAGTACCACAAACAGCCATTTTCTTCCGTCGAGTCGTCCAGGGCCGTCCAACAGCTGACCAAGTGCTGGGGTGGATCAATGTCGAAGCCGGCGGGCTGGTCCTGGTGATAGGGCTGCCGTGACCCGACGCGCGGTGGCTTCATGAAGAGTTGATCCTGGTATAGGACCAGATTCGGGCCGAGCAGCGCTTTGATGATCTCCACGATCCGCGGCCGGCGGGCGTGCGCCTCGAAGACCTCATCTCGGCTCAGGGCCAGCCCCGCCATCTTCCGCAACGAGAACTCGTAGTCGTCCGCTTCCTTTTCGCCGCGCGCCACGGCCGGCTCGACCTGCCGCAAGACACGCGACTGTTCCGGCGAATCGGGCTGAGCAATCTCCTCCGTCCGCGCGCGCATGACGGCTACCTCGTCTGGCGTGAGCAGGTCCTCCACGATGAGGAACCCTTGCTCATGAAACTGCGCGACCTCGGCTTGCGTCAGTGCCATCTATGCCTCCAATTCCGTATGGATGCGTTTGGACCCACCCGTCCCCCCGCCGCAGCGGGGGGACCATAGGGGGGCACATCCCACTACCCGACTAAGTTGGCAACCTTCATAGGGGAAGGGGCCGGGGGTTAGGTCCGATCAGTGCCCTCCGCCGCTCGCTTCCGGCCGGCGCTATGATACACCCGCTACCGGCCATTCGGCCGTGCATTCACGAGTCTGCAAACTCCGGGATCACGTACTTTCCGAATAGCTCAATGGACTTCATCACAACCTCGTGCGGCACGGTGTCGGTCTGCATCGAGATCAGCACTTGATCGGCGCCCGCGGCCTCGTGCTTCTTGAGCGCCGCGATACAGCTATCCGGGTCGCCGGCGATAATCACTGCCCGGTCGCAGAGCGTATCGGCGTCTACCTTCTCCCAGACCTTATGCGCGATAAAGTTCGTGGCCTCAGCCGACTGTCCCTCGCCGCCCGGCGGCTGCCCGGTCCGGATGAAGTCCTCCTTGAGATGATCGGGCACGCCGCCCCACTGCTGCAGCAACCGGCTGTAGATGTCCTCCACGCCTTTGGCATACGGACGGTCGGGGCCGAAGAAATTCTTGATTGACAAGGTGCCCAGTTCACGGCCCTCGCGGTTGTTCTCGGTACAGATACCGATAGTTTGGCTGGCCCACTGCGCGTTGATGCAGTCGCCGACCGGCGTAGCCTGACGGACGGCATCGTGATAGGCCGTGATGTGCGGCGCCAGGACTGACGGATCGCTGGCGCCCATCGCCAGGACGCCGATGCCCTTCTGCGCTGCCAACTCATAGGTCGCCGCTTGCAGGGCCGCAACCCAGATCGGCGGATGGGGTTGTTGATAGGGCTTGGGCAGCACCTGCCGCGGCGGGACACTCCAGAACTTGCCTTCCCACTCGAACCAATCCGCCGCCCAAATCCGTGGGATCATCGTCAGCGACTCGTCCCACATCTCACGGCTCCGGCTGGGGTCTATGCCCATGCCGGTCAGCTCGTACACGCCGGAGCGGCCGGTGCCGAAGTCCACCCGGCCCTCGGCCAGGTGATCGAGGGTGGCCACCCGCTCTGCTACTCGAATGGGATGGTGGTAGGGCAGCACGATGACACCCAAGCCCAGCCGGATACGCTCGGTACGCTGGCTCAGGGCACCGTACACGATTTCGGGGCAGGCGGACCCCGAGAAGCCGGTCATAAAATGGTGCTCCACCAGCCACACGTAATCGAAGCCGACCTGATCGGCGCGGATGATCTGCTCCATCGTCTCTTGGAGCAGGAGGTGATCGTTCAGCTCCGGGCGCGCCATCTCGTAGTGCAGGCCCAACTTCATGCCAGCATTCCTCCCCCGCTGCTGCTGGATCAAGCAGTAGCGTTGGTCCCGGTGAGGCCAGGAGGCTTCCAGCCTACGCTATCGTACCAGTGTGACGAACACTGGCAAGATCGGCCCTGTTGCCCTGCGGAGCGAGGGAGGCCGGGGGGATGCTTGCGGATAGCTAACCACCGGCAGCTACGCCGGCAAGGTATCAGGGACGCCGGCGGCGTCCGCCACGATCGTCTCGATCTCCGCGAGATCATCCGGGCTTAGGCGGACGTTGAGCGCGCCAACGTTCTCGACGACCTCACCCGGCTGAGACATGCCGACGAGTGCCACGCTCACCGCCGGCTGGTGCAGCACCCACGCGAGCGCCAGTTGGGCGACGTTGGCGCGGTGGCGACGAGCGAGGCTCCGCAGACGCTCGACGACGGCGAGGTTCTGCGCGAGCTTCTCCGTGGCAAATAAGCCCGGCGAGGAAGCCTCCCTGCGGCGCGGGTCCGTCTCGTCCCAGGTCATCTCCGCAGTGAGCGCCCCGGTGAGCAGGCCGGAGGCCAGCGTGGCCGAGGCGAGTACCCCGATGCCGAACATGCGGCACGTCTCGAAGACTTCCTGCTCCCAACGGCGGTCGAAGAGGTGATAGTCCACCTCGTTGACGATCAGCGGCGCATGTGGCAAGCCGGCCAGCACCTGCTCGGCCTTGCAGTTGGCAACCCCAATATGGCGTACCTTGCCTTGCTCCCGTGCGCCGACTAACGCGGCCAGCGTCTCCTCGATCGGGGTCTGCGAATCGAGAGACTCTACGAGAAGCAAGTCTACGTAATCGGTACCGAGCCGGCGTAGGCTGGCGTGCAGCCCCCCCACACCGTCGAGGACCGCGGCGCGGCTGCTATCGTGGCGGGCCGTCCGCTCCGGATCATCAGGATCCCACGTATACCCGACCTTGGTGATGACGTTGACTTCCCGGCGCCAGCGGCCGAGCGCCTGACCCAGTAGCTCCTCGGCGCGTCCGAAGCCGTAGCGCGGTGCAGTATCGAAACAGTTGATACCCACGGTCATCGCCTGCCGAATGGTGGCGATGGCGTCAGCCTCACTGACTGGTCCGAACGCGCCGCCGAGGGGGCGGCAGCCGAAGCCAATCGCCGAGGCCACGAGTTCAGAGCGGCCAACGTGGCGATACTCCATCGGCGCCGGGGCCGTCGGGGCCATGTGCAAGGGGAGTCCTGCCATTGCTTGTCCTCATACGCCAGGATTACCGACCGACCGGGGTCGGCCGCGCGATACACATGGACGGAGCGAGAGCCGGGAGCAACAAGACCGGATCATCAACGAGGTACGTGCTGCCTCAGCAACCGGCTCATCCGGCACCCTGGCCGCGCAAACGACTCCGCTACGCGCGGTTCCAGGCATGGGCGACCGCTGCCGCCTGTGGCGCCTCTTCCACAGACCGCTCGCCCGCTGGCATGGCCTGGGCGCGCGGCTGATTGAAGACCTCCACCAGTTCACGGGCGACCGCCGCCGGATCGTGACGAATGGCGTCTTGCTTATTCCACAAGACGTACTCCGCGTCGCGCTGCTCGATCATGCTTCCGGCAACCACCTGGACACCCAGATCGGTGATCTTCCGCACCTCTTCCGGCGTAATCGCCAGCAGCAAGAGACCGTTACGCCGGAACCGCTCCAGGGTGGCCTCGGCCGGTATTCCGGTATTGATGAGTGCATAGTCGAGCAGATCGGCGCCGAGGTAGGAGGCCACCTCGGCCACGTGGTCGTAGGCCGTGAGACCGTCAGTCTGACCGGGCTGGGTCGTGGTATTGCAGATATACACGGTGCGCGCACCGCGCTCTCGCGCCTCGGCGATGGCCTCACGCACGCCCTTCACCAGCAGCGAGGCGATCACGGTGGTGAAAAGGCTGCCCGGCCCGAACGTAATCAGATCGGCTTCATGCAGCGCCTCAACCACGCCGGGATAGACCTCGGCTTCCTCGTCGCGGAGGAAGACACGCTGGATCGAGGGCTTGTCCAGCCCTCGCACACTGACTTCCTCGTACCGCAGGGTGCCGTCTACCAGTTCGGCGCAGAGATGCGTGCTCGTGAGGGTGACCGGCAAGATGTGTCCCGCCGATTGCAGAATGCGGTTGGTTTCCAGCACCGCCCGCTCAAAGCTCCCGGTCATCTGCGCCAAGGCGCCGATGAACAGGTTGCCGAACGCCACCCCATTGAACTCGTTGAGACGCTGGCTGATGATTCGGTGCTGAAACAGGTCTCGGAGCAGAGGATCGGCACGCGAGAGCATTACCATCGCGTTACGCAGGTCGCCGGGTGCCGGTACTCGGAGAGTATTCCGTACTGCGCCGGTGCTGCGACCGGAATCGGTCACAGCGATCACGCCTGTCACGCCATCCGTGTACTCGACCAGCCCCTGCATGACCTGGGCTGCACCGCAACCCCCGCCAAAACATACGGCCTTGAATGCGCGATGCGGTGTGGCCACTGGCTCCATACTCCTGTCGAGACGTCCGGTGAGTGCCAACTATGATCGCGGCGGTCGGCACTGACCAGCCAGCGACTACCCTAGCTGTATAAGCAGTGAGGTGGGTGTCGCCATGGTACCACATAAATGACAACGGAACACGGGCATCACGGTTCCGATGACGTGGCCGCCCTCTCTGGGCCGCCTCGTTAGCCCGTCGCCGCAGGATAGCATTGGCGCTACGCGCTTGCCCGCGCGCACCGGCCTCTCCTCCTCAATGCAGCCCGATCCGGGGCGGCCACGCTGCTGTGCTAAGATGGTTTTACTATGCCGCGCCTGTTCACACTCGAAGCAGCCCTCGCGCTCCTGCCCCGCGTTCGGGAGTTGATGGCTCGCGCCCAGCAGCAACGCCGCGACTACCTCGCGGCTGAAAGGCAACTCGCGGGCGCTGTCCAAACCGTGCGGGGGAACGGCCACCGTGCGGACACGTTGCGGCAGGCGCAGATAGCAGCTACACGCGCTCTGCATCAAGCCCAGCAAACCGTCGAGGAGTTGCACGCCCTCGGCTGCGAGGTCAAAGACCTGGAGATGGGCTTGGTTGATTTCCGGTCGCTGCGGGAGGGGCGAGAAGTCTATCTCTGCTGGCGCGTTGGCGAGGAAACGATCTCCTACTGGCACGAGCTTGATGCCGGATTCGGCGGGCGGCAGCCGCTCGACTAGGCGCTGTTGACACTTCCCGGTCACGCTCGCGCGCGCGTGGAACCAGCATGGACAAGGAAAGCAGGCATCATGACACAGCCCGGCCCAGCGCCCCTGCCCTCAGATATTGACAGCCACCTGCGAGCCATTGCCCGCGAGCAGGAGCCGGCAGCCGCCGTCCTCGCCCTGGCACTCATCGTCCATCGGGCCACGAACGAGCTGCAAAAACTCAGCCGCCGCGAAGCCGGCCGGCGGCGCGGACAGCCCGACTGGGGCGCTTGGGCCAGCTTGCAGAATGCGACGCGCGACATGGTGCTCAAGGCCGCCACCTGCCGAAAGACGGCCCGCCAACTGGCTGCCGCCGCGGACGACAGCCCGGCGTAGGTGGCGGCGCGACGCTTGCCCAGGGGCACCGGACGGCAGACGCTACGGATCGAGGCAGACGAGCGGGCGTGGGTCATCCACTTCGGTCGCCGGACCGGTGGGGCCATCGTAATCGGGCGCTGCCAGCACGACCACTTGGCGCATCGGCGTGGTGCCGGTGTTGCGGAACCAGTGGACGGTATGCGCCGGGATGATGACCGCCACGCCGGGGCGGACCGTAACCTTCTCGTCCCCCACCTCGCCCTCGCCGGTACCCGCCAGGAACAGAAAGACTTCCTCGTGCGGATGCGTGTGCTTGGTCGTGGGGCCACCGCCCGGCTGCCACTCCGAGGTCCAGATCGAGACCGCCGACGCGCCAACGGACTTACTGACCAAGTAATGCTGGACCGCGCCGGGGTTGGTCCGGTATTTGGGACGGTCGCCGCCGTACACGACTGGCATCGGTGGCCTCCTCTCAGCCGCTGCGTTGCCAGCCATCATACACCCAGAGTCGGGATACCATCTCGGCAGTAGCGCGGCCTGCAAAAAACTACTGATCTGTTGTCAGATCTACAGGTAGTGCTGTATACTCAGTGCCAGCCGATTCGCTGGTAAGGGGTATCACGATGGCACCCGTCAAGCCGGGCCGCTTCAAGTTCGACCCGGGGAGTATCGCACAAGTCAGAAACCGCCTCGGCCTCAGCCAAAAGAAGCTGGCGGCGCTCCTAGGTGTTCCCCCCAACACGCTGTCGCGCTGGGAAATCGGCACCACCACACCCGACGCCGATTCACTCGCGGCTATCTATTCTGTAGCCGCTCAACATGGGCTATCCGCCCAGTTCTTCCGTAGGAGAGAGAAGATGGCCAAAGCAGCCAAGGGCCGCACCCGCTTGCTCGCGTTCTGGGACTTACAGCACCTATCACCCCACGTTTTTGTTCTGCCCAATTTCCTAGATGAAGCTAATGCGTCGGTGCGGCAGGAACTCGACCGCCGCTTCTCAGCTACATCCCTTCGCCAGTTCAAGGCGTTTGTACAGCAGTCCACAGTGTTTGTCCATGGGTATGAACCAACCGATCATCTACAAAGGCTTGGGTGGAGGGTGTGGGAAGACACCGAGGACCTGAGTGAGGACATCATCAGTCAAATCAAGAGTGACTGTGGACACGAACCGGAGAACACCATCCTCGTGCTGCTGACCCATCCTGGCCGAGATGAGCTTGCCGACTTGGTGCGAGAACTCAAGAGCAAAGGTGTGGAGGTGTATCTCATGGCCCGAGAACCCATCATGCAGCCATGGGGTGGGGAGGTGACGGCGCTAATCAAAGCGGTAGGACACGAGCATTGGATCAAGCTGTCAGGACAGGTGTGGTCACAGGTGCCTTACCGGCCACCTACCGCTCCGTCTGGTCTATTGAGGGAATCCAGTATTGGATAACTGTCCAGCTCCGGGGCGAGACTGTGAGCGTTCCGGCCCGGCCTGGTATACTAGGTAGTCGGCGGTCCTCGATAGCTCAATTGGTAGAGCGGGTGGCTGTTAACCACTAGGTTGCAGGTTCGAGTCCTGCTCGAGGAGCCAAACGCCCTAGCATTAGGTACTGCGGCCGTTCCGGTTAACCTATGTGGCTCTGGAACCGGCAATGCGTACTCAATGCCCACCTGCCGGCGGTCAAACTCTATCCTCCCAATGAACGCCGCGAGAAAGGTCTTGCACTCCACAAACGACGAGCCTTGCAGCAGCCTTCTCAGGCTGGCAGCATAGTTCTCCGTTACGGGAGTACCAAGCGGTCTCTCGCCGGCCTCGCTCGCCGCTTCCAGCGCTTCATCCCTCCGCTCATTCAATTGCCGCTGCTCGGCTCGTAGTTGCCTGAGCCGTGGTGCCAAGTCGTCAAGGTCCACCTTGCCGCTCTCTAGGGCGGCATACAGGTATGACAGCTTCTGCTCGACTGACCGAGAACACCGATCCAGACTCTCAATTTGCTTTGCCGACCGGCGCCTGTTTGCCCGCAACTCCTCGTTGGTCAGCTCTACCAACTGACGGAGATTCGTCTCGGTCAGGATGTTCTCCTTGATCCGGTCGAGAACGAACCCCTCTAGCTTCTTGGCATTCATTGGCCGGGCACTACAGACCGATGCACCCATCCTCACTCTGCTGCTGCAACTGTAGTAGAGGTACTTGCCGGATTTGCCATTCGTGCCGACTGCCTTGGCACCGCACTGCCTACAGTGGGCAAGCCCGCTTAGGAGGTATTGGCTTGACACCGTCATCGGGTGTCTCACTGTTGGGCGCCTAGAGGCCACGAGCGCCTGAACCTGTGCGAACAGTCCTTTGTCCACAATCGGGGTGTGACTGTCAGGTACCCGGATGACCTCCGAGTCATCCTTCTTCTGCCGGCGACCAGCAACCATGCCATGTCTATTCCAGACTATCGTTCCGACATAAGCCTCATTCCTGAGCATGCGGTTAACGCTAGAGACTACAAAGTGCTTGCCGGTACGTGTCCTGACTCCTTCGGCGTTGAGCGTCTTCACTATCTCTCTGGTACCTTGCCCGTGGAAGGCCAAGTCGAATATCCTGGCCACAATCGGGGCCTCCTGCTCATCCGGGACCAGCTTTGACTTGGTGGCGGCACCATCAGCAGACACGTGCTTGTAGCCGAATGGCGCGCTTCCGCCATTGCGGTAACCCCGTACCGCATTCTCCCTCATGCCCCTCATAGTGTCCTGGGAGAGGTTAGCTGAATAGAACTCGTCGATAACCTCGATGATACCCTCCAGTAAAGACCCGGCCGGGCTCTCATCGACCTGCTCGTTCATGGAGACAACCGAGATCTTCCGGCGTTTCAGCAACGACTTGTATAGGACCGAGTCCTCTCGGTTCCTCGCAAACCTCGACAGCTTCCAAACTAGAATCGAGTCAAAGGGCGTCACCCGGTTCTTGGTAGCCGCTATCATGTCCTTAAAGGCCGGTCGGTTGGCCGATCTCGCACTCTCAGCCTCGTCGACATACTCGGCTACCACGTCCCACCCCCGGCCAAGGGCGTACTTCTTGAGCGCCTTCAACTGAGCAGGTATAGAAAGCTCCTTCTCGGCTTGCCGCTCGGAAGAAACGCGCGCGTAGATCGCCACCCTCACGGTGTCGTCGTTGTTCACTGTCATTCTCCTCTCCTACTCGTCGGTAGATGCAACATGCCCCTGCTCGTCGCCTCGACCGATGCCGCCCCATCCGTTGGGGCACTGATCCTTCTACACCTACTACCCTTGCCAGCCATCTCTGCGGAGTGACTGCCCTAGCAGGGATGAAATCTCGCCCTGCCAGCCGCCCTCTGCCCGTCAGTCCAACTCATTGCATGCCATCTCTAACCATGCTCAAACCACTTCCTAGGCCGTTGGGAGGCGCAGGAAGGAGGCCTGGCTCAGCTGGGGCAAGAGCACGGAGCAGTCTCGGTAAGGGACGGCAACCAGGACCACCTTGGCCAGCTTGCCCTGCCAGGCGACGGGGCGGGCGGCAACGGTGAGGTCAACGGTGCAGCCCAAGGCGCAACCGTTGACCTGCTCAACGTAGACGGGACGGCCCGTGTGAGCGACCCGCACCGCCACCGAGCCACGCGCCGGCGGCCGGCCCCGCCGCGGAAGCCGCACCGACCGCGGGCCGGCGTTGAACCCGGGGGTTGAGGCAACCACGGTGGCGCGCAAGGCCGGCGGCGGGGATGTCCGCTGGTGGGGTGCCCAGGGCGCCTGGTGCTCGTACAGCACCGTCAGCAGGGGCTGGTGGCGCATGACCTCGGCCAGCCGCAGCGCCAGCGAGGCATAGGAGCGTTGATACAGCCCGTGCAGGGCCACCACATCGAACCCGGTGCGCTCGGCGAAACACGAGAATGGCTCCGGCTGCATCAGGACCGCGGCGGCAAAGGCATCGGCCGCGCGGCACAGCCGCCGGCCCCGCGGCAACCCCACGCGCGGATAGAGTTCGTGGAGCCGCTCCCGGATGATCTCGTAGGTCTCGTGGAGGACAGTGTGCTCCTGGGCACCGGGCCATTCCGCAGCCTGGTACTGGATCAGGTACTCACCACTCCCCGTGCTGAAGTGCAGCCCCCGCAGGCCGTCGGGAAGATGGGCACCGACAGCCCTCCCGACTCCGGTCCGCCGCAATAGCTCCGTGATGGTCGCCAAGCGGGGAAAGCCGGCCAGGCCGAAGAAGTCCACGAAGGCACGCGCCAAGACGGAGGGGCTGCGGGTCCCCGCCGCATTGGCGTCGTCCATGAACCAGTGGCAGAAGGCGGTCAGTTGATCGCGGCTCATGGGAGCAACCGCTTTCCGGTGAAGTGCTGATACATTTCGACGATAAAGCGCTTGGACTCGGCGGAGAGGGGGCCCCGGGGTCGGGTCCCGAGCCGGAACTGCGGATCGGCGAGGACGTACTGGTAGGCCCGCTCCACCTCCTGCGTCTCATCCACCAAGGGGGGCTCCCCATCGCCCGCCAAATGCCCGGCCCGTTTGAGCAGGTCGTGGGCGGAGACTCCGTAGAGGGCCGCCAGGCGTTGCAGGAGCCGGGGACCCGGCCGACGGTGGCCCTGTTCGATCTGGGAGAGGTAAGCATAGGAGATGCCGGTGAGGCGATGCACCGCCCGCAGGCTGGTCGCGCCCCGCAGCCGCCTGAGTAGCGGCCCCAACTCCAGGCCCTGGTCGTTGACGTTGCTGTACATCGTCCCTCAATCGTACTGCATTTGTTGCATTCAAGCAAACAGCACGGCGACAGAGGCGTGGCGCCCCGCTGCCACATAATAGCAAGCGATGTGCAAGGAAACAGTCGCTCCTGTGGTGGCAATGGTTGTCCGAAGTGACACAGTAATGATACATTAGTGAATACTGCACAGATGTACAGTTTCAATGCTACGACCCTGGCTGCCGGGCGGCACCACGGTCAGTTGCGGCGGGGGTCACCAGCCGAGGAGGACACGTGAGTAGCGAGGTACACCTCACCAAAGAGCAGGCAGAGCGCCGCGAGCGGGGCCTGCGGATTCTGGCGCGGATGATCGCGCGGGCGTATCTGGCCTCCTTGCGTGAGCAGGACGCCAGACCGGCGACTGGGCGGGACCGGCCGGGCACACCCGCCGCGGGTCACGGCGGGAAGGCGGCGGATCATGGTCGGTAAACGCCGCCGCCAGACGGTGCGGCTGAACGCCGGGGCCGTGTGGGCCCACCTCAACCGGCGCAACCTGGCGCAGAATGAGTTGGCCCGGCAACTGGGGATCACCTCGGGCTACCTGTCCCAGCTGATGAGCGGTCAGCGCTGCCCCTCCCCCCAGCTACGGCGGCGCCTGGTCCGGGCCTTGGGCGATCCGACGTTCGACGACCTCTTCGTCGTGGAGGACAACCGGTGAGCACGGGGCACCGGCGCCCGCCGGTCCTGTTTCAGCCCGGCTATGCCCTGCTGCCGGACGATTTCCCCGCGCGGCTCGGACGCCTCAAGGCGGCCACGGGCCTCTCGTGGGAGGGGTTGGCGGTCTGTCTGGGTGTGGACAGCCGGCAGGTGCTGCGCTGGCGGCAGGGCACGGAGCCCTGTGGCGGGGCGATGCTGGCGCTGGTGCGGCTGGCCCGGCGCGTGCCGGGCGGTCTGGAAGACCTGCTGGCCGAAGACCACGCTGTATCCCCCTGGCACCGGATGGGCTAGGGCTATGGGTCGTCAGCGCTGGGTCTACCGGCGGTCCCCGGCGGCGTTCCCCCCGGACTTCCCCCACCGCTTGGAGCGGCTGAAGAACGCCGCCGGGTTGTCCTGGCGGGGACTGGCCCGCCGGCTGGGGGTGGATGCCCGCCTGCTGCGCCGCTGGCGCACCGGGACCCGGCCGGATGCGGCGCATCTCCTGGCCCTGCTGCACTGCGCCGACGAGTTGGGCCTGCTGCGCCACCTGCTGCCGAAGAGCGGGAGTGGGGCGCCGTCGGCCGGTGCAACCTCAGCCGGGCCGACGTTGTCCTCTAGCCCGGAGCCACGCCAAGACAAAGGAGCACGGGCGTAAGGGGCTGCCCCGACTGGGCCGGGAGCGGGCCTGCTCCCCGCCCACCACTGCGGGTACTCCGGCCCGGCCCCCGTCCGCTTTTCGAGCCCCTCACCGCTCCGCGGCACCTTCCGCCAGTAAGCGGACGAGGTCCTCGTCACCGGCCCACCACTCCCGCGCTGCGCCGCCAGGCTTCGTGGCGGTCCGACCCGGCGCCGCACGAGTCAGTGCGCCGGCAAACGCTTCGGCGGGCGCGCTGCTCAGCGGCGAGCGCCAGGCCGGCCCCAGCGGCCCCAACTGCGCCAGGGCCCGGCGGTGGCTGACCCACAGGGGCACGGTGATCCGGTCGCGGGCCAGGGTCTCCCGCGCCACGCGCCGGAAGCGAGTGGCGGCTAGGTCGTCGTCGAACACGACCAGCACGGCGGGCGGGGCGCCGTGGTCGTCCGTCGGCCGCGGCGCGGCATAGTAGCGGCGGTAGGGGGCCAGGCGCGCGGCCATGGTGGTGGGCCGGATCGCCCGGCGCTCCCATTCCAGGAAGAAGGGCCAGGTCGTCCCGCCTTCGGCGTCCTGCAGGACGCCGAAGGCGTCGGGTCGGACGGAATGCAGCCGGTCGTAATGCCGGAAGTAGCGGGCCGCCCGGCGCGGCGGATCGAACTGGATCAGGTCCCAGCCGCGGGAGCGGGCCTGCGCCGCCAGCACGGCGGCAAACCACTGCACCGCGGTGGTGTGCGCGAGATGCCGGAGCAGTTGCCGGCTGGCGGTGCCGGTCACGTTGAGCCAAGAGACCGGGGCCGTGGGGTTGAAGGGGGTGGCACTCCAGTGCTGGCGCGCGGCGCCCACGGCCGTCCGGTCCCGGCGGGCCAGCAGGGCCAGCCCCCGGTCGGTGAGCACCAGGCGGCGCCGGCCCGCGACGCTGACCGCGGTAACGAGGCCCCGCCGCTGTAGCCGGCGTAGGAGTTGGGCACAGCGCGCCGGACCCACACCCAGCAGCGTCCCCACGTGCGGCGGCGTCACCCAGGGCCAATCGCCGAGCAGGTCCAGGGTGCGTTTCTCGGCCGGCGTGAGCAGCACGGGCAGCAGATGGTCCAGCGTATCGGCCACGGCGCCCGCTCCCTGGGTAGGGGCGTCGAGCGCCGCTGGCAACGTGGCACGTTTCGGCGGCGCCTCGGCGGGCGGGCTGCCGCCCGGGCCGGTGTGCGCGAGGGCGGTGTGCAGATCGACCGTCCCTGCACCGCCGCCGGCCACGTGCCAGACGGGATCGGTGACGCCGGCGGCGACCGCCTCCCGCTCCAGGGCGAGCAAGGCGCAGGTGGGCGCCCCAGCCAGCCGGCGCCCAGTGGCCCGCAGCCGCACGGGATCGGGTGCCAGCACCAGGACGACGCTGGGGAGCGGCCCCGCCCGCAGGCGCCACAGCCGTTTGGCAAAGGGGGTGCGCGCCACCGTCCGCCCCTGCCGGACGATGGCGATGGTACGGCCGTCAGGGAGCGTGAGGGCCGTGTCGACCGGCCCAGCGCGGTACCACTGCCAGCGCAGCGGGTGCGCCAGGTGCGCGATGGTGGCGGCGACCCGGTAGCTGGCGGCAACGGCATCGAGCCGCTGCAGCAGCAGGCGTTGCCACTGAGCGGAGACCGGGTGGGTGTGCAGCAGGGCCTCCACGGTGAGGCCGGCGTCCGCCGCCAGCCGGTGCAACCCGGCGGCGGTGAGGTGAAAGCGTCGGGTGGCGGCGATGTCAGGCGCGGCATGGGGCACCGCCGCGACGAGCCCCTGGTCCTGCAGGTGGGCGACGGCCGCGTAGACCGTCCCCCGCGACCAACCGGCAAGGGGCACCAGGTCCAGCCGGTCGAGGAACGGCATGGTGGCCAGCAGCCGCAACGCCACCGCGGGACCGCCGGTCAGCGCCATCAGGCCGTCCGCTCGCTGCCTGCCGTTGGTGAGCCGCCACCGGCCGGCCGGTGCTTGGAGCGCTGCCGGCGCCGGGCGCGGCGTGGGGCCGCCGTGGGCTGCGCCGCCGGGGTGGCGTCGTTGCCCGGTTTCAGGGTTGCCAACCCCTCATGGTACTGCGCGACCAGTTCGTGCCGCGCCAGTTCCCGGCTGTGCAGCGCTTCCGCCGCGGTGGTGTAGTCCGCCATGGCCGCCCGCAGGCGGGCCGCGGTGGCGGGATCGCCGGGCGACGGTGGGCGCACCGCCAGCGAGAAGGCCGGCAGGCGCTCGGTGCCCACGGTGGCCCGCACGTAGCAGTGATGCACCGGCAGCGAGGTGATGTCCTCGGCGGCGACCCGGTCGGGGTCCAGCTCCCAGACCAGCGTGCGGGCATCGGCCCCGGCCACCTGGAAGACGGCCAGGCAGCCGATGTTGGCCAGCAGGGTGTCCTGCATGGTCGGGGAGAGGGTGGCGAGCTTGGCCAGGCTCTGGGTGGCCAGCACGAAGGAGGCGCCGAACTTGCCCAACTCGCTCAGCATCGCCTCGTAATCGACGCCGGGCATGGTCTGCATTTCGTCCACCACCACCAGCACGCCCCGGCGTTCGGCTGCCGGCCGCCGGCCCTGCTCGCGGATCACGCTATCCACCAGGTTGAGCAGCGAGGCGCCCACCAGCGCGGCCACGTCCCGGCCGGCGGTGCCCTGGGCGGTGGAGACCAGCAGCACGCCGCCATCGAGGATGGTCTCGCGCAGGTTGATCGTGGAGCGGGGCTGGCCGAGGATGGCCCGCGCGCGCTTCGAGGCGGCGTAGTAGGCCAGGCGGGTCTGCACGGGGGCCAGGGCGTCGGCGCGATACTGGCGGTGCCAGGCGGCGAAGTCCCGGCCCCACCACTCCAGCAGATAGGGGTCGGTCACCTGGGCCAGGACCTGGCGGCGGAAGCGCTCGTCCGCCAGCAGCCGCAACCCGTCCAGGATGGTGTACTGCTCCTCGGCGGTGCGGTAGGGATGCGCGTTGGCCTCGTGCAGGCTGGCGACGGTGTGTTCGAGGATGGACTGCATCCGTGGCCCCCACTGGTCCCACAGCCCCTTGGCCACCCGCACCACCGAGTCAGCGGTGCGGTCGCGGTCCGCGAAGATGCGCGTATCGAGCAGGTTGATTCCCGGCGCGTGGGCCTCCTCGGCCAGATCGATCAGGCGCACCTGCGCGGTGAGGGCCACCGGCACCTGCCCCAGCACGGCCTGCACCAGGTCGGCATGGGGGTCCACGACGACGATGGCGTCATCGTCGCGGCCGGCGGCCTTCTCCCGCAGCTTGTGGGCGATCAGGTGCTGCATGAGCGTGGACTTGCCCATGCGGGTGCGGGCCACATAGAGGTGGTGCCGGCGCAGCAGGTCGGCCGGAAAGTGGATCGGCCGCGGCGGTGTGCCGGCCGTGCTCTCGCCCACGTGGGCCCCGCCCCGCACCCCGCGGGCCGTCGGGAGCAGCACCTTGGCGCCCGACCGTTCGACCAGCGGCGTCTCGTCCCGGGCACCCGGCGGATGCCACAGGGCGGCCACCTCGCGCACGCCGAGGATGCTGCGCTGGCCGAACAGGCCGGGGCCGGGCGGCGCGAGGGCCGCCGTGGGAGTACTCGGTTGCACGGCGCCGACCCGGAAGCGGGCACCGGCGGGATGGTCGTAGTGGCGGTACGCGGCCACCACCGGCTGCAGCAGGGCTTCGGCCCGCTCCTGGGCGGCAGTGGGTGGCAGGATGACGATCACCTCCAACTGGCCCTCGAAGGCGATGCGGGAGACCTTTTCCCTAACCAACAGGGGGTCATACACCTGGGGGTGCGCCCGTTGCCAGCGCCACCACGCCCAGCCCCCGACGACCAGCGTGGCCAGCACGCCGGCGCCCAGCAGCAGCGCCTTGGCCGGCTCGCCCTGCTGGAGCCACAGATAGCCCCGGATGGCGGCCAGCGCGCCCACGCCGAGAATGGCCAGGGTGATACCGTCCAGCTGCAGCGGTTTGGTCTGGTAGGTGTACGCGGGGTCGCGGGGCGCGGCGCCTAGGGGCGGCTGGGCCTTCGCCAGATGCAGCGCCGACCAGTCGGGTCCCAGGGAGCGCAGCAGCAGCCGGGCCACGATACGCTCGCCGGGGTGGAGGGCTGCGAGCGCCCCGATCAGGGCCAGGAGCGGATCGGAGCCGGGATCGAGCAGATCGTCGTCCCGAAAGGTCCGCAGGGGCACGTAGTCGGGGCCGCTGGCGCGCAGGGTCAGCCGCCAGGCCTGCTCGCCGGCGGCCAGGCGCAGGGGGTCCGCGTCCGGTGGCACCGGCTGGATGCGGGCCTGGGGATAGTGGGCCGCCAACTGCTGACGCACCACCGCGTCGTCCTGACAGCGGGCCAGGAAGGTCACGCCGTCGCTATCGCCCGCGATCTCCAGGGCGAAGGGTTCGGGCACCGCAATGGACTGGAGCAGGTTCTCTACGCCCAGCAGCGTGCGCTCGCCGGTACGGGGTGGCACCACGGCCAGCAGCACGGGCTCCTGTTGATCGCGGCCGGGGCCGAGCAGCCACCGGCGGGGATGCAGCTTCATGGTCTTGTCTCCTAATCGGCGTCCGGTGGGTCCTGGCGGGCGCGGTGCGCCCCGGGCCGCCACTCGATGAGCCGCTGTTCCGCCGCTGTGGCCTCAATGCGGACCGGGAACCGCTCGCCGCGGGCGAGCAGCAGCCCGTCACCACGGGGGCACGCCAGCAGCCAGCGCTGCAGGTCCGGCGGTAGATCGAAGGCGTCACCCACGGTGCCGATGGCGGCGGCGTCCTGTTGCAGCAGCAGCTTGAAGGCGGCATTTTGCAGCAGGGCGCGGCCGGAATGGCCCGTAATCAGTTGCGACGGGTCCTCGGCGAGCAGGTCCTGGACGTCCTGGGTGATGAACTGCAACCCCAGCTGATGCTTGCGGGCCCGCTTGGCCATGGAGACCATGAAGGCGGCCCCTTCCGGGTGTTGCATGATCGACCACACCTCGTCCACCACCAGCAGCCGGGGCCGCGGGTCCTGCGCCGCCGCGGCCCAGACCGTCTCGGTGCAGACCATCGCGGCGGCCGGGCGCAGGCCCGGCTCCAGCAACCGCAGGTCGAAGACGGTGATGAGCGCCTCGTTGGTCAGCAGGTCGTCGCCCGCGTCGGAGAGCAGGTGCCGCAGACTGCCGGTGGCAAAGGGGCGCAGCAGCCCGGTGAGGTCGTCGGCCCCGGCCTCTTCGAGGGAGCGGTAGAAGTCGCCAAAGCCGGTGCGCTTCCGCGGCTGGGCATAGTAGGTCGCCAGGGCATGATCCAGGGTGGCCCGGCGCTCCGCCCCCAGCCGCTCCCCGACCATCACCTCGATCAGCCGACGCAGGCTGCCGATGCGCTGCAGCAACTCCTCGGCGTCTCCCTGGTCGATCACAAAGGGATTCATCCCCTGGCCCGGCACGCCCGGTGCGAGCACGCGCCCGCCGGCGGCGCGGGCCAGGTCGGCATATTCCCCCTCGGGGTCGATGATGTAGGCGACCACGCCGCGACCGATGCCCCGCAGCACCCCCAGCTTGGTGGCAAAGGACTTGCCGGACCCGGAGCGGGCCAGCACGGCGGTATTGGCATTGAGGTGCGTGCCGTCGAAGGGGTCGTAGACCACCGGGGCGCCGGCCCGCAGGTCGATCCCGTACAGCGTGCCGCGGCGCGTATCCAGGTCCGGGGGGGCGAAGGGAAACAGCCGGGCCAGCGACGAGGTGTCCAGGGTCCGCCACCCGGCCACGGGGTTCAGCGCCAGCGGCCGGGTGGCCCGCAGCCCGTCCAGTTGGCGGCCGGGCAGCGGGTCCAGCTTCCCCAGGGTGGCGGCGAAGTGGGCGCGCGCCCGTTGGGTCCGTTCCGCCAGGGCCTGGGGGTCCGGAGCATACAGCGTGATGACCAGCGAGGCATGGAACAGTTGCTCGCGACCGCGCTGCACCTGGTCCCGCAGCTTGGTGACATCCTCGAGGGCGATCTCCGCCTCGGGCGAGAGGGTCCGGCCGCGGCGCAGCGACAGGGACTGGGCCGACTCGAAGCGCACCTTCTGCCACTCCAGGGTACGGGCGGCCTGCTCGGCCGGGATGGGCGCGAGATGCAGGGCCAGGTCCAGGGGCGCGCCGGTCGCCAGCAGGCGCTGCAGAAAGCCGGGGGCCAGCGCACGTGGCCAGCGGCTCAGGTGCAGGGAGCGGGTGAGGTGGGCGCCGATCCGGATCGCGCGGCGGTGGACCGTGACCGCCACCGGGACGGACTCGTCGATTGCGGCGGGGGAGCCGCCCAGGGTGGCCGCCAGCAGCAATTGCCGCAGGGTGCGGCCCCGCAGGGGATGCACCGCCAGCCCGGCCCGGGTCAGCAGGGCGCCCAGTTCGTCAATGCGCTCCCGCGGGCAGCTGGCATAGAAACGCCGGTCCAGGATGCCGTCCCGGGTTTCCAGCGTGGTGAGCAACTGGCGCAGCGACTCGGCCGCCGCCTCGGCCGCCGGAGGCAACTGCCGCGGCTGAGCGTCCGCCAGGCAGGCCCGCAGCCGTGTCAGGTCCGGGGGGTGCTGGCGCACCAGCAGCTGCACCGGGAAGTCCAGCGCATTGAGGCTGCCGGCAAAGGCCGCCAGCTTCGGCTCGTCCAGCTCCAGCCCCAGCACCTCGGAGATCCCGACCGGCACGCCGTCAAGGCGTACCGGCCCGTCTTCCGCCAGATGGGAGAGTAGGAAGCAGTGGGCCAATGACGGCGGTGGCGGGGGTGTGGATTGAGCGGGGCGCCGCCGGAATGGATTTCGCAGCCGCTGCGCCACCCGGCGGACTGGGAACTGCGGTCTTCGTGCGGTCTTCACGTGTTACTCCTTTCCCGATTAAGGGATGGGGACGAGGCCGTGCAGCAGGGCCGCGGCGAGGCCCTTGGCCGAGAGCACCAGCACCAGTCCGCAGACGGCGCCGAGCACGGCGTTGCGGGCCCGGCTGGCGCCGCGGTGCTCGCTGTCCGCGGCCATCAGCAGGAAGCCGGCCCAGACGATGGCGAACACGCTCAGGCCGGCCGCGGCCGCGACCATGGCCGTGAGCACCGCATCGAAGGCGGCGAGCAGGGCCTGCTCCTCGGCCGGGGCTGCGCCCAGGGTGACCAAGGCGGCGGAGGCGAGCAGGAGGGCGACGATGATTCGCCAACTCATGGCTGCTCCCAGCCCAGGAGGTCGAAGAGGTCGTCCCGCTCCTGGTCGGTGAGGGGCCGCTGTTCGGCCGGTTCCGGTTCGTCCGGCGGGGCGGGCGGAGCGAACGGCGCGTAGGGGGTATCGGCACCAACCCGCAACCTCAGGGTCGCGAACTCTGCCCGGCTGCCGGTGAGCGGTACCCGCTCCACCAACTGCGCCTGCACCTGCTCCGGATGGTCGATCATGACAGTCACGTCCACCGCGACGGTCTTGCTGGGGATCGAGAGGTCGGCCGCAATGGTGTGGTCGCTGGTGGAGCCGTCGGCGTGCGTCACCGTGACCGTTTCGGTCACCCGCTTGCTGGTGCCGGGGCGCTCCACCGTCACCGTCTCGGTGCGCTGCTCGCGCCAGGCCGGGTGCAGCGTCCACCGCACCAGCGGTGGCTGCGGCACCGTGAGGTCGGCCTGGAGTTGGGTCGCAATGGTGACCTCCTGCGGCGCCGCGCCCGTGGCGATGGGCAGTTGGAAGGCGGTGTCCCCGCCGGCGACGAACGCGGTCCTGGTCTGGTGGCCACCACCCGTGACCGTGACGGTCCCGGTGAGGCCGGTCACCGTCGCGGGCAACAGCGCCGGCACCGTCTGCTCGTAGTGACCGGCGGACACCGGCAGGGCCACCGGCTCCGGCACCGTGGTCACGCAGTCCGCCGCGAGCACACCGGCAATGCTGGCCGCGGTCCAGCGCAGCGCCGTAACGCGCAGGTGGCACAACTCGCCAGCCACGGCCGGCAGCGGGTACGGCAGCTGCCGCTCCCGCAGGGTCAGCGCACCGGCCTGCCCGAGGGCGTCCGTCCACGCAAAGGTGAAGGATGGCCGGTCGCCGTCGAGCGGCAGGTCGTAGGTCCGGCGCGCGCCCGCGCGCAGGCTGGCCGTCCCCGTGAAGAGGAGGGTGCGACCTACAGCGCCGCCATACGCGCGCACCCGCAGGTCCAGGTCCGTGGCCGCCCGCAGGATGATCGTCGCTCGGTCCCCGGCAACCTCCAGCTCGTCGACAAAGAGCCGCCGGCCGGGCACCGGCGCCGGCGGTTGAAACTCGATCTCCGGGGAGACCCAGCCCTCGTCGGCAGTTGGTTCGTTGGCCCGCACGGGAGATGGCCGGACGGCGACCAGCACCGCCAGCACGAGCAGGGCCACGGTCGTGAGCCCACGCTGCCGGCGTTTCTTCCGCCGGTGCGGTGCCCGGTGCCCGTGTGGTGGTGCTGGCGGTGGCCCGCGACGCTTGCCGAACCAGCGATGGGGGCGAAAGGGGCGGCGTCCGTGGCGGCGTCCGCCTGCCCGCTTCCGGCGGCGGAGGCGGCGCCGGGCGCGCCGGGCCTGCTGCGCCAGCCAGTGCCAGCCACCACGGGAGCGCGGGGGTGGCGCCGGGGCCGTGCTATGCACCAGCTCGGAGGGGGGCCCGGCAAAGTGCCGCGGCCCCAGCCCGAACCGGAGCAGGTCGGCGGCCACCAGCGGCAGCCGCCGGCCGCCGACCTTGCCGACGATGAGCGCGATCCCCAGTAGCCCGAACACGATGGCCAGCGCCAGCCGCAGTTCGGCCGCTGTGAGTGGGGCGTAGCGATAGATGCCGTAGGCGCTGGCGCCGACCACCATCAGGGCGACGAGTTGGGGAAAGGTGAACCAGAGCAGCACCCGGTCCTCGGTCTGCACGTGGGTGGGTACTTCGTGCTCGCGCATCGGTGCCCTCCCGTTAGCTGGTTTCCGGCTTCGGGACGCTCGGGGTGATCGCCGGTGCGTCAACGGCACCGATGACCAGCTCGATGATCCCGAAGGCCACCAGGGCCAACACGACCCCGGCCAGGGCGGTCATCATGGCCGACTTGCCGCGTTCCATCTGATGGGGGGCGCCGCTGGCGGTCAGGTAGAGGTAGGCGCCGTAGATGAAGAAACCGACGCCGACGCCGCCCACCAGGCCGAGCAGGATGCCCACGAGGTTGGAGATGGTCTGGGTGAGTGCTTCCATTGCTGTGCCTCCTTCGGCGGTGACTGCATTGGACGTAGTCAACTTGGCAGGGCGAGAGCGGTTACGCGCACATGGCGGTGCCTCCGTTGCCTGGCTACTCGCTGGCGCTCCGGGGCGCACTGCCGCGGCCGGCGGCCGGCGCGGGCGTCGCCGTGTCCGCTGCCGAGCGCAGGACCGTGGCGGCGGTGCTCGTGCCCGCGCTGGCCGCCAGGGCCCCTGCCGCCACGCCCGCGGGGCCGCCCCCGCTGCCGGCGGCGAGCACCCCGAGGGACCGCCCCGAGCGCACCAGCGTCCCGGGCAGGGAGAGGCCGAAGTACAGGGTGCGTAACCAGGAGTCGAACGTTCCCGTGTTGCCCAGCATGGCGGGCACGCGGGTGGCCAGGTAGACGAAGGCCAGCGACAGCACCAGCTTCCAGAGCAGGTCCTGCACCGGCTCAAAGGCGTTTACCCGGGCGAACTCGTGCAGGAACCCGAAGCCCAACGCCAACGCGATGAGCTGCACCGCCTGCTGGCAGACCGTGGTCAGGAAGGTGCGGAGCCACTGCCGGCCCCAGCCCGCCGTGTGCGGCAGGATCCACAGCCCCAGGCCAACGGGCGCCACCGCGAGCAGCAGATTGATGAGCGCCAAACGCAGCACCATCTGCACCAGGAAGTAGAGGACGAAACAGCCGTAGACCAGGTACAGCAGCGCCAGCAGCAACGCCATCCCCACACTGCCGGCCTCCAACGCGAGAAACAGGGTCCACAGCGTTGCCAGCAGGAGATCGCCCGGCGTGATCGCCAGTTCGGCGGCGATGAAGCCGGTTACCGCGTCGGCCGCGTCAATGACCAGCGCACACCACCACCGCGACGTGGCGGCGGCGACCAGGCCCAGCACCAGCCGCGGGACCAGTTCCCGCCAGCCCTCCTGGCGATTGCCCAGCAACTCCTGCACGATGCAGCTCAACCCCAGCCAGCCCAGGATGACGACCAACGCGCCGGTGACGATGGCCCACACCACCAGCCAGGCCTCCCGCACCAGCGGGTGCAGGTAGGTCAGGTCGGCCGGGGTGCCGGTGAAGATGTCACTCATGCCGGGCGCTCCCCCGCGCAGAGGGCGGCGTCCGCCCCGGTCACGTGCTCCACCACCCCGCAGATGGCGCCATGCACCCCCTCGATCACCCAGCGGGCGTAGGCTTTGGCCCAGCGGCCCGGGTCCAGCGCGCCCAGCACGCGATCCCACAGCCCGCCGGGCTGATGCACCGGCACCACGGCGTAGAAGGTGTGCGGGGTCGTGTCATCGGCGGTACCGGCCAGCAGCACCAGCAGGTAGGACTCCTCGGCGTCGAGCGCGGGTTGCTCGGCCAGGACGGGGTACTCGAACGGGTACTCCCACCCATCGGCGCGGCGCGCTTCACCGCCCTGCACGCGATACATGGCGGTGAGCCAGGCCCCGGTATCGGGGTGGCGGACGCCGTAGAAGAGCACCGCGAGTTGCTGACTGAAGACGGGGCGCGCAATGAAGCGTCCATCCTCCTTGCGCTCGACCAGGGCGGTGTCCGCGTTCACCAGGCGCAGGCCGGTGCCCGGTGGGCCCTGGGCCTGGACCACGGCGCCAGTGGGACCGGCGAGCAGTGTGGCGAGGAGCAGGGTCCCGGCCAGCAGCCAGGGCCTGGCCCGCTGACCGGCCATGCGGTGCGTGTGTCGTGCCATGCCTGCCTCCGTGCGGTTTGTGCCGTGCTGCGCCTGCTCGCCAGTGTGACGAGTTGGCCCGCGCGGCGTAATGTCCTGCAGGGGAGGGCATGCGCGCCCCTCCCTACAAGGCCTAGTCAGGGCGGGGGAGTCGCCGCTGTAATGGACGTGTACAGGAATCGGCACTGGGGACCCCTTGGCCGCGTGGTGGGTCGTAGACCCCCGCTACCAGAGAGGAAATGGGGACGGTGGTGGGTCGCCTGGCTGCATTCCAGCAAGCACCTGGGTGGGAGGGCCGGTTCCAAGGCGGGAGCCAGGTGCTTCCCTGGGACCGTCCAGCGGTGGCCACGACGCGGCCGGGGGGTGGTGGTCAACTGCCCCAGGGAAACGCGGCTCTACCGGATGGCGGTGGGTATGGCGGGTATGAGAATAAGCGGGGAGCGCCGCGAGGGGGCACAGCCCCCCAGTCTGGAGAGCGTGCAGGACGTGCGGCTGCTGGCGCTGCTCCACGACCTGGTCCGGCAAGAGGGCCGGACGGGAGCGGCTGGCGCGTTGGGGGTTCACCGCAAGACGGTGGCCGCGGCGGTCAAGACCGGCCGGTTGTCGCGGCGGATGCACGATGCGCTGGGAATGCACCTGCTCGCGGGGCCGGGCGCCGACGCTGCGACCGCAAGCGCGGCGGAGGCCCGTCAGCAGTGGGAGCAGCACCTGGCCGCAGCGCTGCGGCGCCAACGGGAGGCACTGCTGGCGGCCATCAGCGCCCAGGGGCAGCAGTTGCGAGACGAAGCGACTCAGCGTACCCAGGCCCTGGAGCAACGGTTGGCGGCGCTGGAGTCCTACTGGCAGGAGGTCGGTGAGGCAGCGACGGCGCCAGGCGTGACCACGGCTGCCCCGTCGGCCGGTGCCCCGGTCATCAGCGCAGCACCGGTACCGGGGGAAGCGGCAGCATTTGGCGTGGCGGCCCCCCTCATCGTCCAGTGGCGGCAGGCACGGGCGGCGCGGGCCGGGGCGGCAGACCGCCTGACCGCACTGCGCGCGGAGGCGCGGCTGCGGGAGCTGGAACTGGCCCTGATCGGGGCCTACCACTTGACCCTGCCACCGGCGACGTATCCCTGGGATGCCTTCACCCGTCGGGAGGAGCTGCACTGGCGCCGCCGCACCTTGGCGCGGGTGCGCGGCCAGCGCCGCTGGGCACAGTGGCGGCGCCGCCTGCGCCGGGTGCTCACGCTGGGCTGGTGGTGAACGGCATCACCGCCGGGTGGTTGCCCCATGCGCGCAAGCACTTGGCGCGGACCGGCCGAAATCCCTTGTCACGGGCGCGCCGGAGCCGGAATACTGAGCATGTTATCCGGCTTTGCCAGGTGTTCCCGCCTTAGAAACCTGGGGGTCCGGCCCTAGACCCGGGCGAGACCGCACGGATCGAGCCTTGCTCTCCCGACGGTCCCCATGAGGGCATCGCTGCACTGGCGGAGGGAGTAATCCCGTCGCTAGCAGCCCAGTCCAGGGGGTGACGTGCGTCCGGCACGGCGCTCCTGGGACACCACGGTTGGCGTGCGTCCCGTGCGCTGACCACCGATTGCCGCCGGCCGCCGCCTGCTCGTCAGCGCGGCCACAGACCAGCAGCACCCGCTGGTCTCGGCGCGCAGCGCGGCACCGGGTAGCGCTCCAGTCTGCTCGCACGACTACTCCCGCAGTCGTGCGGCGGCGCCCCTTCCAGTCCAACGGCCGGTTCCCCCACGACGCACCGCACCCCACGGCGAGCAGCCAACCAGGGTAGCGCGGGTCCCGCACCAGCCGCTCCCAGCAGCAGGCCCCGTGCGCCCGCTGCCCGCCCGGATCACACGAAAGGAGGTGAGGCCCAGACAGTCCAGCACCCGGGGCAGCCGGTCGTGACGCCCCGACCACCGCCGCAATGAGGAGGCTTCGATGCACGCGAGAGGACAACACACCGGAGGTGCAACATGGTCGTAGCCCACCCATACGTCGACTTGGCCGCGCTCAAGCAGCGCCATCCGCTGGCCGACGTGGTGACGACAGCGGGTGTACAACTGCGGGGCCAGGGCCGGGTCCGCCAGGGGTTGTGTCCCTTTCACGAGGAAACCGAGGGCAGCTTCACGGTGTACGGGGACAGCGCCCGCTTCCACTGCTTCGGCTGTGGTGCCAGCGGCGACGTGCTGGACTTCGTGCAGCGCACGGAGGGTCTGACCCTGCCCCAGGCCATCCGGCGGCTCGTCGGCGGGACTGGGACGGTTCGCCAGGCTGCCGTCCCACGCGGCCGTCCCCGGGACCCGAACTCCCGCCGTCAGTCCCGCACCACCGCCCTGCCCCCGCGGGACCCGGCCCTCCTGACAGCCGCGGCGCGGTACTACCGCCGGGCACTGGGGCAGCACCCCCAGGGGCGGACATACCTCGCGAGCCGCGGCATCAGCCCCGCAGCGGCCCAGCGCCTGGGGCTGGGTTACGCCCCGGGGCACGGGCTGCGGGGTGCCCTGGTCGCTGCCGGCTTCGACGCGGCCCAGCAGCGAGCGTCCGGGCTGTTTGTCGCGCGGGGTGCCGAGCGGTTCGCGGGCATGGTGGTGGTGCCGGAAGTGCGCGACCGCCAGGTGCAGTGGCTGGCAGGACGAACCATCGCGCCGGATCGCACCCCGCGCTTCCAGACGCTGCCCGGCCCGAAGCCGCTGCTGGGGCTGGGTCGCCTGGGGGCGGCGCCGCCGTGGGTGGTGCTGACCGAGGGGCTGTTCGACTGGCTCACGCTGGTGGCATGGGGCCTGCCGGCGGCCGCCGTGCTGGGCACCCAGGGGCTGGACCGGGTGGCGGCGGCCCTGCAGTCCTGCTCGCGGGTAGTGCTCGCCTTCGACGCCGATGACGCGGGCCGGACCGCGGCGACGCAACTGGCCACGTTGCTGGGCCAGCGGGCGACCAGTATCACGCTCCCCCCAGGGGTCAGCGACGTGGCCGAGTTGGCCAGGCGGCCCGACGGTCGCGCGGTGTTCCGGCGCCTGCTGCACGCAGCGCAGCCGCCGCGCTAGCCGGCGATCTCCCGCCGGCCATGCCGCCAGCGTGCCGCTCCCCAGGTGGCACCGCCGCACCTGGCGGACGCTCCCGCGTCCCAGCGCCGCGCGCACCAGCTTCCCCCCAGGCGGTTCCGAGCCCCTTGCCCCCGGCTCCGCCAGTCCCTGCAGCACCGGGCCACCCGGCCGCTCCCCCCAGCGCCAGCGCGGCAGCCGCTGGCCGCCCCCGCCGCATGATCGCGCGCCCGGCTCCCCCGGCCGGCGGCCCCCTTGCTCTCCACACTGTCGCGCGCGATCCCCACTCCGAGCGGGGGTGACCCGGCACCGGGCCGCCTCCGCTCGCGTCCCAGTACCCAGCCGTCCACCGAGTACCGACAAAACGGAAAGAAAGGAGTACCCCATGTCCAACGCACCGCACAACCACGAACGCAGCAACGGAGTCTCCGCCGCGCCCGCTGACTTGGTACCCCTGGCACCGACCGCCGGCCGGCCAGCCGATCAGCAGGGGACCGGTCTCGCCCCCACCAGCGCGCAGCAGCTGGACGCACCCCTGGACCCCAGTCTGGTCGCCCAGCGCAAAGGCCGCGCCGGGCACACCTTCCCCTATCTCCCCGGGCGGGTCGCCATCCAGCAGGCCAACCGCCTGCTCGGCTACGGCGGCTGGGGCTACGACCTCGTCGGTGCGGTCACGCCGCGGGAGCTCACCACCCGCGATGCCCAGACCGGCACGGTCGAGCACGCCACCGCCTACACCGCTACCGTCCGGCTGCACGTGCCGGGGCTGCCCCCGCGCACCGACGTGGGGTTCCGGGTGGTGGCGGAGGAGAGCGCCCAGGGCCACGAGACGGCCTACAAGGGTGCCGTCACCGACGCCCTCAAACGGGCCCTCCGCACGCTCGGCGCGCAGTTCGGCAACGACCTTGCCGGGGACGGTGGCAATGGTGCCACCGACACCTGGGCCGCCTCCCTGCGCCAGACGCTGCTGGCCCTGGGCGCCCAGCAGGGCTTCGCCGCAGCGCAGGTCCGCACGGCGGTGCGGCGACGGCTGGGGCAGGACCTGGACGCGGTACCCGCCAGTGCGCTGCTGTCCCTGGTCGCAACCGCTGCCCAGAAAGTGCCGCCGGCCAGTCCGGCGGAAAGGAGGCAGGAAGGACAGTAGCCCCAGTCCCCTGGGATCGTCGTCAGTGTCCAGCCGGCGGGGTCGCCTCCCTGGGGGGCGGCCCCGCTTTCGTTTTCCCACCGCACTCGATGAAAGGAGTTTGCGATGACCACCACCACTGCCGCCTACGAACCACCCACCGCGTCCCTGCTGACCGCGCTGCGCCACAACCTGCAGGTGCTGGGCGAGTTGGCGCTCCGCTACGAGGTCGATACGCAACCCCCCGGTGCGCCCGCCGATTTGCCCGCGATCAGCGGCCCCGCCGACGTGCAGCAGTTGGTGGGGCCGGAACTGGCCCCCCTGGTGCAGGAGCAACTGCGGGTGCTGCTGCTCAACACCAAGCACCGCGTCATCGGCCAGCGGGTGATCTACCAGGGCACCGTCGACGCGGCGGGCCTCCGCGCCGCCGAGGTGTTTCGCCCGGCCATCATCGCGGCTGCCCCATGCCTCATCGTCGTCCACAACCATCCGAGCGGTGATCCCACGCCGAGCCCGGCGGACGTCGCCGTCACCAAGGAGCTGGCCGCCGCCGCAAAGCTCCTGGATATCGCGCTGCTTGACCACATCGTGATCGGTGGCGACCGCGCCGTGAGCTTGCGCGAGCAGGGTCTGCTGCCCAGCTAGGGCCCGGCCGCTACCTACCCCACCAATGAAAGGAGTATGGACATGACCAGCAGCACGCACCCCACCCCGCCGACCGCCACCCCCGACCCCGCCACGCTGTACACCGTCACGGCCGGCGGCTTCACGGCCACCGCCGATGCCTTCGCCCGCGACCCGGCCACCGCGGGCCTCTGGTTCCTCTCCATGGTCGGCGCCCAAACCGCCCTCAAGGCCATCTGGGCCGCCCTGCTCAAGCAGCCGCCCGACGTGGCCCACCTCATCCGCGGGGCCGAGGGCACGGCCCTCTCCGGCGGCTTCCAGCAGTGTGTCATTCCCGCGCACACCGTCGGCACCTGGACCACCAAGCTCACGCGCCTGCCGGTCTGCGGTGGTTGGCACGCCCTCGTCTACACCACGCTGGCCGAGTACGCCACGGAGCGCGAGCAGTTCCTGCTGCTGGCCCCGGACGCAGCGCAGGCCCCCGCGCTGCATCACCGCTTCCTGGACCGGCGCAGTCCCCTGCCCTTGCACCATTCCTGGGCGCCCTGGCTCTGGCAACGGGGCCTGGCCCAGGACGAGATCACGCCGCTGCAAACCACCGGCATCGTTGCCTATGACTGCCGGCCCAACGCCGCCGCGCTCAAGGCCGACCTGGCCCACGCCGTCGCCGCCGGCACGCTCACGCTGGACGAGCCGGCAGCGGACGAGTCACCAGCAGTCCACTCGACAACCGAAAATGAGAAAGGAGACTCACCATGCGTCTAGCAGCCCAGGCCAAAGGCGGGTTCTATCCCACCCCACCGCGCGTGCTCGATCTGCTCGCCACCTTGCTGCGCCCCCCGGCCCGCCTGCCCGCTGGCGCGCCCGGCACCGTCCGCCTGCTCGATCCCTGCTGTGGCGCCGGGGCCGCCCTGGCCCACCTCGCCACCAGCCTGGACCCCGCCAGCGCGCTGCCCCTCGAAACCTACGGCGTGGAGCTGCACCAAGAGCGGTCCACCGCCGCCACCGCCCGGCTGGACCACACGCTGGCCACCGACCTCTTCGCCGCCGCCATCGCCAACCGCGCCTTCGGCCTGCTGCTCTTGAACCCGCCCTATGACCACGATGGGGAACAGAAGCGGAGCGAGCACCGCTTCCTACGCCACTGCACCCGCTACCTGCCGGAGCACGGCGTGCTGGTCTTCATCGTGCCGCGCCAGCGCCTGCCGGTTTCCGCCCGCTTCCTCGCCGCCCACTACCGCCGCCTGGGCTGCTGGGCCTTCCCCGACCCGGAGCGCGCCGCCTTCGACCAGGTGGTGCTGCTCGGCTGCCGGCGCGCGCGGCCCCAGCCCGACCCGGCCGCCGAGCAGCAAATCCACCGCTGGGTGACGGAAGAACTGCGGGCGCTCGCGCCGGCCCCGCAGCCGCTCTACACGGTCCCAGCCACCCCGGCTGGCGAGCTGCTGTTCAGCACCCGCACCGTCGATCCCCTGGCCGCGGCGGCCGAGGCCCGGCGGAGCGGGCTATGGACCCACACCACCATCACCGATGCGCTCTGGCCGCCGCAGACCCCGCGACCCAGGCCGCTGCTGCCACTGCGCCGCGGGCACCTGGCCATGCTGGTGGCCGCTGGCTTCCTGGACAACCTCTGTCTCGCAGCCAACGGCCAGCGCCTGCTGGTGAAGGGCCGCACGGCCAAGGAGCTGGTGCTGGTCACCCGCACCCGCGAGCAGGAAATCCGGCGCGAGCGGCTGCGCACCACCGTGGTGGCCCTCGACCTGCACACTGGCACCATCACCGACATCGCCGCCTAGTCCCATTCGCTACGTAGCCCCGTCACCCACCACCGGCCCACCACGCGACGCGGCCCGGCCAGCCCCCCCTCACGGGACCGGCCGGGCCGCGTCTGTTTTTCCTGCCCACCGCGCACGACCAACCCCATAGTGAATTACCGCAACCGAAGGGAAGAAAGGAGAGCAGCATGAACCTGAGCACGTTCCTCGATACCTACAAGGAGGCCATCGCCCAGCGCGTCGTCGCCGCCTACCCACCGCAGTACCGTCCTACCGCGGACGACCGGCCGCTACCCCGGTTGCTGCGCAGTCCGCTGGGTGCCCAGGAGACCGCCATCCGCGGCACCGCCCACTCCCTCGCCACCCAGCGCGGCACCACCGTCGTCGGGGAGATGGGTACCGGCAAGACTTTCATCGCCACTGCCGCCGCCCACCTCGCGGGCTTCCAACGCATCCTGGTGCTCGTCCCACCGCACCTGACTAGGAAATGGAAGCGGGAAGTTGAAGCCACCATCCCCACCGCCCGCGCCGCCATCGTCACCTCCATCACCGCCCTGGAGCGCCTCCGGCACACGAGCGGTGCCGGCCCGCTGTTCGCCATCCTCTCCCGCGAGCGCGCCAAGCTCTCCTACCGCTGGCAGCCCGCCGTCGTGCAACGCTGGGCCACCGGCGATGGTCGGCTGCTGCGCGACGAGGACACCGGCGAGCCGTTCCGCGTCCCGACGTGCCCGGTCTGCGCGGCCCAGGTGGTCACCGCCGACGGCGTGCCGCTGACGGACGCGGAGCTGGCCCGCCGCAAGCGTACCTGTGCCCAGTGCGGGGCCGCCCTCTGGCAGGCCGACCGCCGCGGCCCCCGCCGCTATCCGCTCGCCGACTACGTCAAGCAGCGGCTGCCCGGCTGGTTCGACCTGCTGATCGCCGACGAAGTCCACGAGTACAAGGGCCGCGGGTCCGCGCAGGGGATTGCCGCCGGCATCTTGGCCGACGTCTGCGGCACCTCCCTGGCGCTCACCGGCACGCTGGCCGGTGGCTACGCCAGCACCCTCTTCCACCTGCTCTACCGCTTCAGCCCCGCCCTGCGGGCGGAGTTTGAGCATGGGGAGGAGGCCCGCTGGATCGCCCGCTACGGGTTTGTCGAGCACACCGTCCGCCGGCCGGCCGACGAGGCCCTGGAGGACGGCCGCCACAGCCGGCGCCGGCGCTATCGCACCGTGATCCGCGAGCGCCCCGGGCTGGCCCCGGCGGCCCTGTTCCACCTCATCGGGCACACCGTCTTCCTGCGGCTGGCCGACGTGGCCAGTGGGTTGCCGCCCTACACCGAGCAGGTGCGCCTGGTGGACCTGGACGATACGGTGGACGCCACACCCGGGGGGACAGGCTACTCCCAACGCAGCGCCTACCAGGCCGTGTTCACCACGCTGCGCAAGGCCCTGGCCGACGCGCTATCCCAGGGGTCCAAGCGACTGCTGGGGGCCTACCTGCAGACCCTGCTGGCCTATCCCGACGGCTGCACCCGCGGGGAGACGGTCTTCGATCCCCAGACCCAACGGCCGCTGGTGCAGGTGCCGCCCCTGGCCGAAGACCGCGTGTATCCGAAGGAGCAGGCCTTGCTGGACCTGGTGGCGGCCGAAAAGCAGGCCGGGCGCCGGGTGTTGGTCTACGTCACCCACACCGGCACGCGGGACATCACCGGGCGGCTGCACGCGCTGCTCACCCGGCACGGGGCGCGGGTGGCGGTGCTGAAGGCCGACGCGGTGAAACCCGACCGCCGCGAAGCGTGGGTGGCCGAGCGCGTCGAGGCAGGCCTGGACGTGCTGGTGTGCCATCCCCGGCTGGTGCAGACCGGCTTGGACCTGATCGACTTTGCGACGGTGTGCTGGTACGAGACGGACTACTCGGTCTACACGCTGCGGCAGGCCTCGCGCCGCTCCTGGCGGATCGGGCAGACGCAGCCGGTGCAGGTGGTCTACCTGGCCTACCGGCAGACGCTCCAGGCCGACGCGCTGACGCTGGTGGCGAAGAAGCTCCAGTCGTCCCTGGCAGTGGAGGGGGAGTTGCCGGAGGACGGCCTGGCCGCCTACGGGGACGACGGCGACGACCTGCTGCTGGCGCTGGCCCGGCAGATCGTCAGCGGGGAGACGGACGCTGCCGAGCCGGTGGCGGCGGTCTTTGCGCAAGCGCAGGCCGCCGCGGCCGATGCCGAGCAGTTGCTGGTGGACGACGAGTGGCAGCCGGTGGTCAAGCCTGAGCCAGCGGTCGTCGTCGCTCCGGCCAACGGAGTGAACGGGACGGGCCACCACCCCACTGGCCACGAAACCAACGCGGTCACCGGCCAGGGGCGGGACGACGACGCCCCGGCGCCGCCGCAGGAGGCACTGTGCTCCTGGGCGGAGTTCCTGGCGCAGGTCCCGGCCCCGCCCCAGCGCCGGCGCAAGCAGCCGGTCATGTCCCTGCCGCTCTTCGAGTGGGCACTGGCGCAAGAGCAGGTGCGGGAGGCCGAGCCGGTCGGCGCGGGACGCTAGACCGCACAGCTCACGGGGGAAGTCGTCGCACATGAGGCGGCGGCTTCCCCCTACGCATAAGCGTAGTCAGTGAAGAAACTGCGAGAGGAGAAACCAATGTCTGACGAAACCGGAACCACCACGAACGCCACGAGGTGGCAGGACAACCACAGCGAGTACCGCGGACACCAGCTCATGACGAAGGAGTTGGGGGACACGATCCCCATGCTCGGGGCCAACGAGAACGTCAAGGACTACGACACGGTTCTCGCCCCGGCCAAGCTGTTCAGTCCCTACAGCAATTGGACCTGGTACATCACCGAGTGGGAAGCCGAGACCGGGCTTTGCTTCGGTCTCGTCGAGGGGGTTGAGACGGAAATCGGCTACTTTGACCTATCCGAGTTGGCTGCAGTCACCGTGTTCGGCAGCGTCCCCGCTGTGGAGCGGGACCTGTACTGGAAGCCCAAGACTCTTGGCGAGATCAGGAGAGAGTTGCTCTGACCATCGAACAGGGACGATGGGCCGGCTGCACAGATACGGGGGAGGTTGTCGCGCTTAGGACGACGGCCTCCCCCGCCCATCAATATGTGTGGCCTTTTTGCGTTTCTGGCCCCGGCGCTCTCGCAGTCGCATCACTCGGTGAGCAGATGGGCAGGGCCCAAGCCTTCGGCCAAGTCGAGCAGGGCCGGCCATCGTATGCTCCATGTTTGGGCGGCCCCTGCCCTCCTTGCAACACCATACGGTGTAGTAGTAGGTTCCGCTGCGTCGGGCAATCTCCGACCATGACGGGCCGGACTGCTCCTGGAACCGCTTGAGATGCTCAGGGTGGTCTTGAGGGAAGTTGTAGGGTTGTATGCTGTAGTCAACTCGCTGTCTCGGCATCGAGACGGTCCTTCAAGGCCGTGCGTATACGTTCTCCTCCCTTCGGGGGCCTCTGCTTCCCGGTGCCTGGGAGAACCCTGGCCCCGGCGAGGCCGCCGCCCCACCTGCCTTGCCGCTCTTCGAGTGAGTGCTGGCCCAGGAGCAGGAGGCGGCAGTGGCCAGCCGCTCCGCCTAGCCCTAAGCCGGCGTGGGACTCCAACCGCGTTAGGATGGGGGAGGCTGTCGCCGAGAAGGCGATGGTCTCCCCTGTCCACCCATGTGTGTCGGCCTTTTGTGATTTAGCTCGGACTGTCTCTATGCGGTTCGGTCAAACTCAAGCCAGCCCCTAGCAAATTCACGAAGCACGGTCAGGGTTCCCTTGAGCAGACTGGCGCATCTGGAACCTCACCAGCCGCAATTCCTCGTATGAGTAATCCTCGCCAAGCGCTTCCTTAACCGGTGTCAAGTACTTGCTGTCTACCTCTATGAAAGCCTCTGCGATACGCTCGTACCGCGGCGACTCAGGCATGAGGTGCGAGAGGTCGGGCGCAATCCCCTCGTTGTTCAGCTGCTCCAAGTGAAGGATTACGGTTTCTTCTGCCATGCGTCGTCGCCGGGCAATCTGAGCGATGGTCAGCCCCTCACGTATGAACTCTAGAGTCCGCATGAGTGACGGCTGGTTCGCAGCAACGCGCCCAGACGGCGCCTTCTCAGCAGTGCGTCTAGGCGGCTCGTTCTGAGCAGTGATTCCGAGGCGCTCGAGTCTCGCCCTGATAGCGGAGGGTTGCTGTTGCAGCGTCGATGCGATCTCATCCACCGACTGCCCTGATGCAGAGAGGTCCTTGAGTTGCTGGTCTTCACTGGCCGACCAACGCTTGTAGGCACGGGCATGGGAGTCACGGACCTGTGCTATGTACGAACCCGGCTCCGGCCCTCGGCGAGGAGGGCTACGATTTGGATCGCCGGAGGCATTTCCAGGTGTCGCATGCGTCTCCAACAGCGCCTCCAGTCGCCCTAATCGGCTTGGATGGCGCAGTTTCCTAAGCGCCCTTTTTTCAATCTGCCGAACTCGCTCTCTGGAGATGCCTAGGACCAGACCGATCTCTTGCAGTGTGCGCTCACGCCCGTCTTCCAGGCCGAACCTATGGTTGACAATATAGGCCTCTCGCTCCCGTAGCATGGCGAGGGCCTTGCCGATCTCACGGTGCAGATGCCGCTGAGAAGCGGAGGACTCTATGGCAAGGGCTCCGGGATGGTTGAGGACTCGGGAGAGGAGCTTCCCCGCCGGCGTTGCGGTGCCAGTGAGCTCGACTGCCGTGGGCTTGGCCGATCCACTGCTCGATCGCCCCGATGCGACGGGAGTTTCCACCGCGGACGCTGGCTGCCCCGACTGCTCGCCTTCATTTGCCGTCACATGGTTAGCGATCGCAGTAATGAACTGATCCCCGAACTGCTGCAGCTTGGACTCGCCTACCCCCTTAACCTTGAGCAGCGATGCAAAGTCTTGGGGCCGATACAATGCCATCTGACGCAGGGTCGCGTCATTGAACACGACATATGCAGGCACATTCAGTTCGTCGGCAAGTTGTTTTCTCAGTGCGCGAAGCTTCTCGAACAACTCGGCGTCGTGTGCAGTAACCTGGCCCTCCTCTGGATCTGGACTGTCAACCTCGCTCACGAGTGTGACCGTAGCACGGTTCTTCAGGAACTTCCTACCCCGAGCGGGTACCGAGAGTGTCGGAAACTCACCTAGGGCTCGTGAGATCAGGCCCATGTCGACAAGCTGGTCGATGTAGTCTTTGAGCTCATCTTTGCCCATCTCGCGTGCATTGCCGTGGACGGACAGTTCGTCATGGCTGAATTCCACGACGCGCCTCGAATGGCTGCCGCGCAGGACATCTACCACGTGGTTGGCTCCGAACCGTTCCCCCGTCTGGATAACAGCGGACAGGATCTTCCAGGCTACCGCCGTGCCGTCAAAGGCGTGACTGGCATCGCGCGGCCTTTCCCCCGCCAGGCAAATGTCGCACGCTCCACAGTTCTCCAAGCGCCAATCCTCGCCAAAATAGCCGAGGAGGAATTGGCGTCGGCAGGACCGCGTATTGCCGTATGTGACCATCTGCGCGAGCTTCGCCTTGGCCTTGGTCTGCTCCGCAGCATCCGCGATCTGATTGATAAAGAACTCCTGCTTCATCTTGTCTTGGTAGGAGAAGAAGAGGACGCATTCGCTCGGTAGGCTGTCGCGGCCGGCCCTTCCCGTTTCCTGGTAGTAGCCCTCGATGGTCTTCGGAAGGTCGTAGTGGACGACCAGCCGGATATTTGGCTTATCCACCCCCATTCCGAACGCGATTGTGGCCACAATGATCGGCACCTCGTCACTGAGGAAGCGTTCTTGGGTCTCCCGCCGCACCGTATCGTCTAACCCGGCATGGTAGGGCAGTGCCTTGAACCCGCGATCAGCCAGACGGGTGGCGAGTCCCTCCGTTTCTCGCCGAGAGAAGCAGTAGACGATGGCTGCGCCGTCTCGATGCTTGCGGAGGATGTCGACAAGAGCCTCGAAGGCCCTCCGCTTTGGTTTCACGCTATAGGTTAGATTGGGCCTGTTGAAGCTCGCGACGAACCGCTTGGCGGTGGTCATGCGCAGTTGATGGAGGATGTCTTCGCGCACCCGTTCGGTGGCTGTTGCCGTGAGCGCGATGAGTGGCGTGGTTGGGAATTCATCCCGAAGCACTTGTAGATTGCGATAGTCGGGTCTGAAGTCATGGCCCCACTCCGAGATGCAGTGTGCTTCATCAATGGCAATGAGGCTCAGTTTTGAGCTGCGCAGGAAATCCTTGAACCCCCGCGTCACCAACCGCTCGGGTGCGACGTACAGGATGTCCAGTCGACCCTGCTGGGCATCCACTTGCACGCGGCGAACCGCAGAGAACGGCAGGGTGCTGTTGACAAAGGCGGCTCTCACGCCTTTGGACTTGAGTGCGTCGACCTGGTCCTGCATCAGGGCGATCAATGGAGAGACTACGAGCGTCATTCCGCTGAGAAGGACCGCCGGAAGCTGGTAACAGATGGACTTACCACTCCCCGTCGGCATCAGCACAAGCGAGTCGCGCTGGGCCAACACGTTCTGGATGACCTCTTCTTGGAGCGACAGGAAGGCATCATGCCCGAATTGTTGCTTGAGAACATCCAGTATTCTGGAATTCAGCCCTTTCGCTTTCTGCATCTTTGTCCTTTCCCAGTAGCTGCCAATGAGCCCGCGGGGCTTACCGGGGGTCCCAGTTGCACGCCGCTCAATCTATGATACGAGTTCACCGCGCAGCTGGATGGCCCTCTTCGCCCTAATCGCGCAACTCCGGGAATTCGTGGGTATATGGGCTGGCATAAGTGTGCCAACTCTTCGGTCCGCCTGGGTTTGGTTCATGTTCGCGGCCCGGATGGCAGAAACTAACGAAGCACCGATTCTCGGCCACGGCGCCAGGCCTGCAATGTGATCACCCCTGCTTCTCGCTTCTGGGTGGTGCCTAGACGACCAAGCGGCTTCTGCGCCGCAGGAATGAAGACAACAAGCGCTGCCGCATCGCCTATCTCATACCAGCGTGTAGAAATCGCTACCGGTTGTTTACGAGGAGTGCCAGACTGTGTTCGCTCGAACACGTGGACGACCCTCCACCCATTCAAGGCTCTGAACTGGATACGCGATAGATGCCGGCGCGCAACAGACACCACCACTATCTGCGGCTGCAATACCTGCAGGAGGTCATGCCAGAGCGGACCGCCATCTTTCTCAAGTTCCTGCTGTACGGCATGGTCGAGCCGACTCCAGGTGGGGTCAGTGGCAACGGGAGAGCAGATGTCGGTGTGGAGCACCGTCGAGGGCTGCCCCTCGTAGTAGCTGGCCTCCAGCCCTGCAAGCAGCGACTCGTACGCGCTGAACCAGCCACGATAGGGATCGGTACGGAAGTAAGCCGAGAGCGCGGCGAGGTAGCGGTCCGGTTCACTTGCCGTGACATCTTCGGCAAGCGGAAAGCGCCGGAAGGGGTCGTTCACCGGGAACTCGTGCAACGAGGGGTTTAGCCCGACGGTCAGCACGCGCATTTTGGAAGATAAGTAGGCGTGGTGATTGCCGAAGAACAGTATTGGGAGGGAGGGACAAACCCGGCGTGGAGAGGCAGCTGCGTGCCCGAACGCGCGCCAGGCCCCCGCCGCAACTGCGCCAAGGCTTACTTGCTCCCTCAAGAAGGCCCTCCCTGACAGGCGATACCGTCCCTATCGGTTCAGCATCACAATAGCGCTTCTCTCGTCCCAAGGGAGGCGAACACTGAATGGTTGGATCATCTAGTGACCTCGTTAACTCTCATACACGACCGCGTTCCACCTGCTGCTGCCAATCCCAGATACCCGGCATCCCACGCGCGAGCACCGGCGGTGTGACCTGCTGTATATCCTCAAGTACCCACAGCCACCGCCCAGGTGAGAAGTCACCGTGGGGATCAATGGGAATCGTCTGCTCGCCACAGTAGGCTCGGTCATGGTCGCGCCGGTCTACCCGGTAGGCGCCAATGACAGTGGCCACCGCAACCACAGCCCCCACAGGAACGGTACGCAACCATTCCTGACCATAGAGGCACGCAATGGCAGCTTGCGATGGGCCGCAGTCCTTCACCACGGTGCGCCCGGCATGGATCGCCAGTCGTTCGCCGATCAGGGCGCGTGGTGGACACCAGGATCGTGTCTCCATCGTCTTGACACCCTCAGCCACGAGTGAGGTCCAAGGCTGGTGCAGCGTGATCGCTTTCATCCACTAGCTCCAGACCCGTGGCGGCTGCATCGTCTACGATCCACGCGTGTGATCACGGGCGTCGCTAGTTTGCTCGCTGAACTACTGCGGTGCTTGCCTTTGCCGGTCGGGCGTCTTTCCCCGCGTGAGCGCAGAGTCCCACCATCGCCAGGCCAGGCCGGGGGCAAGGAACCCCCTTGAGGCAAACCGACCAACGTTGTTGTACAGAGTTTGAGTCTCTATGGGCTGTGCTCGGTATAGGCGAGAGTCTCTTCAGGATCTAGGGCGCGGGTCGTATTACCCACCCTGATATAGAACTCTCTTCCTCTCTGGCCGGACATGAACGCCGGTTCGGTAGATTTCGAGGCGTCAACGATACAAATGGACTTGCCTTCTACCGAGCCCATTCGGGCGGAAACATATGGGGTGTATTGGATTCCGATCCTGTCCGCCACCAGCGAGTTCAGCAACTGGAGGAACTTGTCCTGGGAGGCGCCGACCATATTCAAGTCCCGTTCCAACCCGAATATCTGCCCACTGTCCTCGACGCCGATCAGAACGGTGCCACCCTCCGTATTCATGAACGCTACTAGAGTCTTGAGCACAGCATCTCTAAGACCCCGGTTCTGTTTGCCCTCCACGACATCCCACTGCAGGGTACTCTTGAATTCCAGACTGATCCCCTCCCCCATGTTGATGAGGTCGCTCAGCGGCCGCGTGCGCGAAGGTTCCTCCTCACTAATGAGCGTATGGAACATGCGGTTGAGACCATTAGCCAGGAGTTCCCTGCGGGCGGCAAGAAAGTCACGGTAGCGGTGCAACTTCCAGAGTTGACTGTCCAGTGGGATGAACTGGCCCTCCAGCGCTCCAGGATAGCTTTCTTCGACTTCCGGCAAATAGTCTTCTGGAAGGCGCCCGCCGATGCTCTGGTTGGTCTGCCCACTCAGGAAGGCTCGGTTTGCAATAGCATTGACCATTTGGCGATCAAGATGGCTATCGGAGCTGTATCCGTTCTTGTAGAGTGCGCTCTGAGGGAAGATGTGGTGACTATGGATGCCATATGAAGCGGTCAGGGGGGTCGCTAGGGATAAGCCATTGAACCAGTCCACTGCGCCACGGGCCTTCGCCAAGACGAGGCTCATCTTATAGAGCGGGTGACCGGCCCCACGTCCCTCAAAGTCATCCGGCAGCACTTCCATACGTCCACGCTGGTCCACAATCTGGTTCAACAGGGACTGCCAGGGAGAGTCTTCCCTGTTCACGACGGTGACATCATGCTCCAAACGGCTATCGGTCTGACCGGCGTATCTCTGATGGACCTGGGCCATGTAGAGCCAGTGCAAACCACGGCGGAGCGATGAGTCGGATTGAAACTTCCCGCCATGTAGGCTGAGGAAGCGGATGATGGGTATCAAGGGGTTTGTTGAGCTCATGTCGCGTGTCGAGTGAATATATGCGCGACTGGGGAGAATGCTGGTCGTGTAATCGAGAATTCTGGATAGTTGTGACCACCCTTCCTCCAGCCGAAGTCGCTCCACGTCATGAATGTGTTCAAATAGGGCATGACCCGTCACTGTGCAAACGAGGGCTCGGGTCATGAGGGTCAAGTCAAACGCAAACCTCTGTTTCTCAAGCTGGTCCGTCTTGGCCTTCAGAGTTCGCCTGGCCTGCGACCACTTTCCGGTCACATGGGTGAGTGCGAGTTCGGCATCAGTTAGTTTCGTTCCGAGGCTGTTCAGCCTATCGAATACGTCGATCGCATCATCCAGGGAGGCTTCGGGAGGCACCACCTGGATGGGCAAGTCAACGTCTCTAATGCCCCTGAGCTTGTTCAGGTTTGACTCGTAGTGCTGGGCCTGTTGGAAGGCAGTCTCGTCCGCACCGACGGTCTGCTGCGCAATGCTGAACACGTTAACGGAATCCCCACTGAAGCAGTCGACGACTTTGACCCACCGGGGGTTGTCTCGCATCCTCACGGGCTGGAAGTACTGAAAGTCACCATCGTCCACATTGTAGAAGAGGTCTCGTATGTCGTTGGTTATGTCTCGGCTGACGTAGTAAGGAGGGATTTCCCCCGTTAGCAGCATGTACAGCGTGGTTAGGCGTTGCTGACCATCCAATATGACTTGAACCGTTCCCAGTCTCTCCGGCATTGTGTCCACGTTCTTGAGTTCCGGTGGCTCCTGGGTCTTCCAGAATAGTAGGCCCCCGACGGGGTACTTGCGGGTCAACGAAACTAGCAGTTGCTTGGCCTGTTCCCTTGACCACACATACTCTCGCTGAAACTCGGGAAGGACCAGGTTCTGGCTCCGAATATCGGAGATCGCTTCACCAATCAGCATCATGTAACTCCCGGTCTTAGGTCTGTCCCCGGTAAAGCATTGGCTGCTGCATCGCCCGCCACTGCTGGCTCGACCGAAACCCGCCGCATTATATCACCGTGCCCACCTACGGGATCCCCACACGGGCCTGGCCCTCAGGCGCAAGCGATCTGAGCGAGTCTTGGCGCTGGTCCATACAAGGCGTATTGTCGATCCCAGGTGCAAGTCACCCATCGACCACGCAGTCCAACACTCCGGTGAAGGTGCGATCGAATTTGCTGGTGGCTCGGCTTCTAAACGTTGTGAGACAATCGGAGCACCATGCGCAACAATCCCGCGCCGACCCGCGGATCTGGCAGGCAAGCTGAGAGGAGAAGGTTTAGCCCTACACCTGCTGGTCGCAGCCATCCCCTGCTCAAGTGCCTCTCCCTGGATCTCGAAGTCGGCGTCCGGGACGGCCGGATCCACAAATTTGCTGGGATACGCCCGGATACCGGTCAATCCCTGGTTTATCCCGTGGCGGGGGGCGGCTTGGCTGGGGCGTTGGCCAAGCTGGACGACCTTTCCGACGGCACAGCCTTTGTCCTCGGCCACAATCTACTCGCTTTTGACTTGCCCCAACTTCAGGCCGTGAACCCTGACCTACGGCTCTTGCGGCGGCCAGCGGTAGATACGCTCAGACTCAACCCCCTGGCTTTCCCCCGCAACCCGTATCACCACTTGGTGAAGCACTATCAGGACGGACAACTCCAACGCGGGCGCATCAACGACCCGGAACTGGATGCCAGGCTCGCCCTGGAGGTCTTCGACAATCAGCTCAAGGCCCTGCAGGAGGCACCGTCCGACCTCCTGACCGCCTGGCATTGGCTCACCACGCTGGACGATGGCGCCGGATTTCACCGCGTCTTCGCATCGCTGCGGGGCGCGCGAAGGCCGTCTGCGGACGAGGCGTGTGCCGCGATTCGCACCCGGCTGGCTACCAACGGCTGCCAGACGCACACGCATGAGCTCATGGCAGCTGCGGCGCGCCACGGCTGGGCGTTGGCCTATGCCCTGGCGTGGTTGTCAGTGGCCGGGGGCAATTCCGTCATGCCTCCGTGGGTGCGGCATCAGTTTCCCCAAGCGGGGCGGTTGATGCGCCGCCTGCGCGACACTGCCTGTGCTGATCCTGCCTGTGCCTGGTGTCGGGAACGGCACGATGCCGGCAAGGAGCTTGCGCGCTGGTTCGGCTTTTCCAGCTTCCGTCCAGAGCCGACTGACGAGTCTGGCCGGCCAATGCAGCAGTCCATTGTCGAGGCGGCGCTGGCCGGAGAGCATGTCCTGGGAATCCTCCCCACCGGCACGGGTAAATCGGTCTGCTATCAGGTTCCAGCGCTATCCCGCTACGACAAAACCGGTGCCCTGACGGTGGTCATTTCGCCACTGGTCGCCCTCATGGCCGATCAGGTGGCGGGGCTGGAGGCACAAGGTGTCGGTGCCTGCGTCACCATCAATGGGCTGCTCTCCATGCCGGAGCGCGCCGATGCGCTGGATCGCGTGCGGTTGGGGGATGCCGGCATCCTCATCATCTCCCCGGAGCAGCTGCGGAACGGCTCCGTCCGGCGTGTCCTGGGGCAACGCGAGATCGCCGCCTGGGTGCTGGATGAGGCGCACTGCCTCTCGAAATGGGGGCATGACTTCCGGCCCGACTACCGTTATGTGGGCCGCTTCATTCGCGAGCGGGCAAGCGAAGAACCGCCGCCGCCGATATTGTGCCTAACTGCAACCGCCAAGCCCGACGTTCGGTCTGAAATTGTCGAGTATTTCCGGCAGGAGCTCGACATTACCTTGCGGGTCTTCGATGGCGGCGCCCAACGTACCAATCTGGAATTTGTGGTGGTGCGAACCAGCAGCGGCGCAAAGTACGCTGATATCCACCAGGTCCTAACGGCCGATCTCCAGGACGATGAGCCAGGTGGTGCCATCGTCTACTGCGCGCCTCGGCGGCAGGCTGAAGAGATCGCGGAATTCTTGCGGTTAAAGGGCATCGAAGCGGACTATTTCCATGCCGGCCTCTCGCCAGAAATCAAGAAGCAAGTCCAGCAGGGCTTTATCGGTGGTGAGCTGCGAGTCATCGTGGCCACCAACGCCTTTGGCATGGGTATCGACAAGCCGGACGTGCGCCTGGTGGTCCATGCCGACATCCCCGGGTCCTTGGAGAACTACCTGCAGGAAGCTGGTCGCGCTGGCCGAGACCGGCAGACGGCCCGCTGCGTGCTGCTCTACACGATCGATGATGTGGAGCGGCAGTTCGGCATGTCGGCTCGTTCGCGGCTGACACGACAGGAAATCCACGGCGTGTTGCGGGCACTGCGAAACCTGGACCGAAAAAAGCGGTTGAACGGTGAGGTAGTAGCCACCTCCGGTGAGATCCTCGGTGAGGATGAGGAGCACGCCTTCGAGCGAGACTCTGCGACCGACGACACACGAGTGCGGACCGCGGTGGCCTGGCTGGAGGAGGCGGTCCTGCTGACCCGCGAGGAAAACCGCGTGCAGGTCTTCCCATCCTCCTTGCGGGTGAAATCAATACCGGAGGCCAGTGCCAAGCTACAAAGCGCCCGCATCGCCTACCCCTACCGCCGCCAACTGCAGAGTATGGTCGAGGAACTGATCGCCGCAGATGCGGACGAAGGCCTCTCTACGGACGAGCTGATGGCCGCAACGGGACTGCGGCCAGAAAAAGTATGCGGCGCGCTCTACGACCTCGAGCGGTTGGGTATCGCCAGCAATGATACCGCGTTGACCGCGTTCGTCCACACCGGTGTGCAGCGTGCCTCCCGGCAGCGCTTCCAACAGGCAGCGGCGCTGGAACCCGCCCTGATCGGCCTGATGCGCGAACTCGCCCCGGATATGGAAAAGGGTGATACGTCCACGCTACACCTGCGCCGCGCCAATCAACGGCTCAAGGACGACGGGTATCCCTACGCCCTACCGGAACGCTTGCGGCGGATCGTCCGCAGCATCGCCGCTGACGGGCTGGGCGAGGGGGACGGTGGGGGCAGCCTCGGCGTGCGAGCGCGCGACGGGGAGACCCTGCAGGTGACGCTGCAGCGTGAATGGAAGGTGCTGGAGAAGACCGCCGAACTGCGCCGGGCGGCAGCCGGTCGCCTGCTGGACCATCTGCTTGCCACCCTGCCACCGAGAAGCCGCGGCACGGACCTGTTGGCCGAGACGACCCTCAGCAAGCTCTTGGCCGCGATCAAGGCAGACCTGACCATCGCCAGCACAGTCAGGAACCCCACCAAACTGATGGAACGCGCCCTACTGTGGCTGCACGACCAGGAAGTCATTCGCCTGAACCGCGGACTGACGGTGTTTCGTCCGGCTATGACCATTCGCCTAAAGCCGGAAAGGCGCGGCTTTGCCGAGGCCGATTTCGCATCGCTCCAACTCCATTACGACGAACAGGTCCTCCAGATACATGTGATGGCGGAATACGCTCAGCAGGGTCTTGGCTCCATGGCGGATGCCCTGCGTCTGGCTATGGACTATTTCAGCCTTGACCAAGAGGACTTTCTACACCGTTGGTTGCCGAACAGAGACCGGGAGACCACACGGCAGACCACGCCGGAATCGTGGCGGACCATCGTCGAAAGCCTGAAGAACCCTATCCAACGGCGCATTGTCGCCGACGATCGGGAACAAACGAACGTTCTTGTGCTCGCCGGCCCCGGTTCGGGCAAGACCCGCGTACTGGTGCATCGCATTGCCTACCTCATTCGCGCGAGGCGCGAGCATCCCCGTGGCATTTTGGCGCTCGCCTATAACCGGCATGCCGCGGTGGAGATCCGCCGCCGCCTCGCCGCGCTCATCGGCGACGATGCCCGCGGCGTGATCGTGCTTACCTGCCACGCGCTCGCGATGCGACTGGTTGGCGCCAGTTGCACCGGCCGCGCCAATCGGCTGGACGAGGGAGCGTTTCAGGCCATCCTTCGGCAAGCGACCGCCCTGCTGCGCGGGCAGGGATTGCCGCCCGACGAAGCGGACGAGTATCGAGCCCGCCAATAGGCGGGCTTCCGCTGGATATTGGTGGACGAATATCAGGATATTGGCCGGGATGAATATGACCTAATCTCGGCCCTAGCTGGCAAGACCATCTCCGAGCAGGACGAGAAACTCAGCCTCTTCGCCGTGGGCGACGACGACCAGAACATCTATGCCTTCAAAGGCTCGTCAGTCGCGTTTATCCGCCGCTTTGAGGCGGACTACGGTGCTAAACCGGCCTTCCTGACTGACAACTACCGTTCCACCGCCCACATCATCGCTACCGCGAATGCCATGATCGCGCCCGCACAACAGCGGATGAAGACTGGCCACCCGATCCACGTTGACCGGGCGCGCGCAAAGGAGCCGCCGGGCGGTGCGTGGGCCGCCAGTGATCCGGTCGCCCGCGGTCGCGTGCAGATACTGGAAGCTGGCGACACGCCGATTACGCAGGCGCAGATAGTCACCGCCGAACTCAAGCGGTTGTCCAGTCTCACCGCTGATTGGAATTGGTCTTCCTGCGCGGTAGTGGCACGCGAATGGGCCTATCTGGACCCCGTCCGCAGCCTCTGTGAACGCGAGGGAATTCCGGTGCAGATGGCCAACGAGGATTTCACGGGGTTCTGGCACCTACGGGAAACCCAGGCGCTCCTGCGCTGGCTCCGCGGACGGGATTCCCACCTTGTCACCAGTGCCGATCTGGACATCTGGATAGGCCAACAACCCGCTGGTCCTTGGGTCGGACTGCTGCAGGAAGCCATCGCCGAGTATGCGCTGGAGACCGGTAATGCGGAAACACCGGTGGATCACTTCACCGAGTGGTTGGCCGAGTGGGGACGGGAAGCGCGCCGCCGCCAACGCGGGTTGCTGCTACTCACCGCTCACCGCGCCAAGGGCCTAGAGTTCGATCACGTGGTGGTGCTGGATGGCGGCTGGGACCGCGGTAGCCGCGGGGAGGATGCGGATGCCCCGCGCCGGCTGTACTACGTGGCCATGACCCGCGCCCGGCAGACGCTCATGCTCGCACGCTTGCCCGGGCCACACCGCCTCCAGGATGCCTTGCGGGGCAATCCCGTTGCGCTGCAACGCCGAGCACCCGACAACCTGCCGCCGGCAGAGCCGGAACTCAGACGCCTCTATAAGCGCCTCAAACTGAGCGAGGTCGATCTCGGCTTCGCCGGCGCCAACCGCCCGAGCCATCCGGTGCATCGTGCCATCGCGGCGCTCTCGCCTGGCGATCGGCTGCAGGTGCGGGTGCGGGGCAAGCGGTGGGAGCTGCTGAATCGCACTAGGATGGTGGTCGGCCAGCTCTCCGGCAGCTTTGAGGCTCCGGCCGGGAAGTGTTGTATGTTTGCCACGGTCTGGGCCATCGCCACCTGGGACCGCGAGCGTTCGGAGCCGCAGTACCTAGACCGTCTGCGATGCGATTACTGGGAAGTGGTAGTGCCGGAGCTGGTTTTCGAGCCGGACTCGTAGTCGCGCCTAAGCTCTCGGCGGCAAGTGCTGTTCAGTCGACCGATAATGTGACCGCGCCTCGCCACCGTCACGTGGCGCTACTTCGTCGCCGTGCCCAGCAGTGCCGCGGCCCCGGCCGACGCATCCCGCCTTGCCTGCTCCAAGTCGTCCAACCGTTCCTCCCGACGTGGTTGCAGGTAGAGGAAGACGACCTCTTTGACCTCCTGCCCCGTGACTTCCCTGATGCCGTGGGCGTAGGCGCCCCCCTGCAGGCGATAGGCCAAGACAGCATTGGCGGTCTCGTGCGCGCTAACCGCATCCGTCTTGTAGTCGACCACTACGAGGCCACCAGCCTCTTCGAACAGCAGATCAATGAAACCGTGTAGGGACCCGCCACCAATGGCGAGGGCCACGGGGACCTCGCGCCAGAAGCGGCCCGATGCCACGGCCCGCTTCACGATGTCGCTATCCACCGCGGCGCGAGATAGGCGGGCGATGTGCCGCGCACTGCTCGGAATGCCCTCGGCAGCAGCCTGGGCCTGGGCCCGGTCGTCGATGTCGGCGCCGGTCGCCAAGTCGATTGACTGGAGCACGGCGTGGACGGCCCGGCCCACCGAAGTCCCGCCACGGCCGCGCCGCCATGGTTCGGGACTCTCCGCTTCGTCCTTGTCATCCCACTCCCGACTGCCGAGCGCGGTAGCGGCTACGAACCCGGGACGACCCAGTTCGTCAAGCAACTGCTCCCGTCTCTCCACCCACTCCTCCCGGGCCGCGAGCGTGTGTGCTACCGGTGTCTCCCCCGCTCCGTCCTGTTGGTCTTCGGCGACCGTGTCCTGCTCCGGCGCGTCGCTAAGGCTGGCCGGCTCGACCGGTTCCCAGAGTGCGGGGGCAGCATCCAGATGGGCAGCCATGACACCGGCGGGGGATTTGGGGCCTCTCTGCGCCGGACGGCGCAGACTCAGTACGAGGTGGTCGCGGGCACGGGTGGTCGCAACATACATGAGCCGGGTGTATTCCGCGTCCGACATCTGGCGCTCACGCGCCGCCAACTCTTCGTAGCCCGCCGTGGCGAAACGAGAATTCCGGTGACCCAGCGCAACTTCGACTAGGCCCTGCTTCCTGTCAAAGAGGACGGCGTCTTGCCGGCCACTGCGCTCCGAATTGATGCCGGTGAGCACGACCACCGGGAACTCCAGCCCCTTGGCGGCGTGAACGGTCATCACTCGCACCGCCTCCTCATCCGCTTCCGGTACCGGTGCTTCCGTGACGCGGGCTCGCTCGCTCATCTGATCCTCGACCCACTGCAAGAAGGCCCGCAGCGAGGTGCCTCCAGCGGTAGCGAACTGCCGCGCCTGCTCCACCATGAAACGGTACCGGCGCCACTGCTCACGCATCCGAGGATGACCCGACGCAGCTTCCATGAACCCCCGCTCCCGGACAAAGCGGTCGATGAGTCCGCCAGTGGACTCCCAAAGGCGAGCGTCGTGAAAAGCGTGCAGCGCCGCGAGCGCTGCGCGCACGGGGCCGTACCCACGGTCACCCGACAGCTGTAGATAGTCGAAGCGGCCGCCGCGATCGTAGTGCCGCACCAGATCGGCATCACTGCATCCGAAGGCCAGCGAGCGAAGGGCAGCGACGGTGGCGACCTGGTCAGCAGGATCATCAATGGCCTTGAGGCAGTTGAACAGGTCTCGGATTTCCTGGGTTTCGAAGATGAGCGATGCGCTTTCGAGGCGGAAGGGAATGTCCTGCGCCTCCAGTTCCCGCTCCAAAATCCAGAGGGCGGTACGGGAAGGCTTCAAAATGCAGATGTCAGAGAACTTGACCGGCCGGTATGTCTCGCGCCCGGTTGCTTCGGCCGTCTGCCGGTCCAGCGTCTGCCAGCGGCCATCTACCATTTGGCGCAGCAGCCGGGCTAATTCCTGGGCTTCCTGCTTACGTACCGCATCGATAGGCCCCTCCACCGCCAGGTCAGCCAGCGCCCACACGCGCGGGCCAAAGGGAGCGCCCGTGTCGCCGGACCAGCGGGGCGACATTGGCTCGTAGTGAGCCTGGAAATACCCGTCCTTGCCGGATTGCTCCCGGTCCTGCTCCATCCAGTGTTGAAACAGGTGGTTAACCCAGGACACGATCGCCTGCTGCGAACGGAAGTTTTGCACCAAGCTCACCGCGCGACCGCCGGCTTGCTCCATACGAGCCCGGAGTTGGTTCATTTGAACCACATCGGCGCGACGAAAGCGGTAGATGGACTGCTTGGGGTCCCCAACGACGAAGAGCTTGCCCCTTTCCGGGACAATCTGATCCCAAGCGGTAGGCCGGGAATTGGCCGCTTGTCCGTCCGGGACGTGTTCACTCAGGAACATGGCGATCTCGGTCTGGATCGGATCCGTATCCTGGACCTCATCGATGAGCACATGGGAGAAGCGGCGGCGAAAGTGGTCGCGGACCGAAAGATCGTCACGCAGCAGGTCCCGAGCCCAAATCAGGAGGTCGTGGAACTCGGCCCGCCCTTCGGTCCGTCGTTGGGCAGCGTAGCGAAGGACGAATTCCCGCAGTCCATTGAGAATTGGCGGCATGACGGCCCGCCGGGCGGCATCAAGTTCGACCGTAGCCGCTTCCTGCAACTCGCCAAGGAGCGCCTTCAATACCTTGCAAGCGTTGATGCCTGACTCCGGGTCAGTCTCCCAATCCCCTTGCTTACCCCGGCCATATTTCAAGGGGAGGATTTGCAGGAGCAGTCGGTACATGATGGGCGAGCCAGGCCTAGCTTCGGCCAGTCTGCGCGCTACGCCCAGCTTGCTCTGAACATGGCGATACAGGAGGTCATCCTCCTGGAGCTTCGAGTAGTGGCAGAGCCGCTCCAACTCGGGTTGGGCCTGCTGCAACTCTTCAATCCGGCTGCTGGGTGTGCCGGGTGGGGCGGCAAACGTCACTCCACTCAGGTCGGCATAGTTGCGGTGCACTGCCAGGGCCACGTCCTTGAGTTGTGTCAGGGTCATGCGCAGCGTGAGCGCCAACGCGAGGTGTGGCGCCAGGTCGGAGTCTGCTTCCAATACGCCATCGAGCCAGGTGTCCCACGCTTCGTTGAACTTGATGCCGGCAGCGATTTCGTCCGTGGTCTCAAAGGACGGTGGCAATCTAGCTTCCAGGGGCCGCTCGTGCAGCAGGGCGGAGGCGAACGAATGCAGGGTCTGGATGGCCGCTTGATCCAAGTCTACGAGGCCCTGCCTGCAGCGGTCCCGCTCTTCCGCATCGCGAGAGTCGCTGGCAGCAGCTTCTTCCAGCCCTTGGCGTACCCGGTCACGCAACTCTGCGGCCGCCGCCTCGGTGAACGTAATAGCGGCAATGCGGTCGAGGGTGGTCTTCCCCGTCAGCACGAGGTTGACCACTCTTGCCACCAGGCTGGCCGTCTTACCCGTTCCCGCACTGGCCTCCACAAACAGCGTTTCCTCCAGTTCGTCCCTGATGACCCGGCGGGCTGCGTCGTCGATGGGGCTAAATGCCGCCTGACGGAGATCGGCGGTCGTTGCCGGCGCATTCATCGGCGGTCCTCTCCACTCGCATCGCCCAGGGCGAGGTAGGGTGCCAGCAACGGGTCAGACTGCTTGCGTTCCCACAGGTCAGTCCGCCGCGCTGCACACAGGGAGTCGAAGTCGCAGAATGTGCAGTTGGCAGGCTTTTCGCGGTCGATGGGTCCAGGATTGGCCGGGAACAGGCCACCGCCAATGCCGGCGACGATCGCTGTCAGTCCCTCCCGGAACCGCTCCCGGACCTTGTCGTCGTTGATGTCGAAGTAGTGCTGCGGGAAGAACTTGAAACCGCCGCGGGTCGTCGTGAACCAGTAAGCGGCGCGGATGACCGTGGCTTCGGGAACGAGCTGCTGCGCCGCGAGGGAGTAGATGCCCAATTGTAGGCGCTTTCCTTGATCGATCGGATCGTCCTCATACCCCTTGTATCTCCCGGCACTGCCGGCCTTGTAGTCGAGGACTAAGGCCGAGCGTTTGTCGGCGCTGATGTCGATCCGGTCGATGAACCCGCGAAAGCGGACCTGGGTCTCCGGGTCCTCCACATCCAACGTCTGCCCGCCAAAGCCAAACCCGGCTTCCACGAGAACCTGTCCCGTCCCGTGGCTGGCTCGAAGCTTGGCGTCTTCTTCGAGGAAGGTCTCCAAATCGGTCCGGATGTCCTCCTTCTCAAGTTCCCACAGCAGACGCTTGCCGGTCACGCCTCGGGTTTCGGCTTTGCCGAATTCCTCCTCGGCAATCTGAAGCAGCGACCCGCGGGATTGGGAGCTCCACGCTTCCTGCGGCTGCGGCAGTTGGCCGGCAGCAGAAGCCTCGCGCAGGTAGCGCTCCAGGATTTCGTGGATCAGCGATCCGCGCTCCAAGGGCGTGATGGAGGTTGTCTCCTCGGGTGTATCCAGGGCACTCAGCCGCAGTACGTGCCCCAAGAAGTAGCGGAAGGGGCACGTGGCCCAACTCTCCAAACCCGTGGCTGAAACGGCCGATGCACGCAATTGCTGTCCGAACGCTGCTTCTTCGCTTACCGCCGACAGGTTGCCGTCGAATTCCGTCAGCCAACTAAGGTTGCGACTGCGGCCTAGCCGCGTCGCGCGCGCGAGGGTGCCTCGCTGGGCAAACGGATGGTCGCGCACCCTCCGTCCCGCCCTCCGCCAGTGCAGGAGCCGGTGGAGGTCATAGTCGTGGCGGTCGGCCAATGCGGTCTCTGCGGTACCGGTTAGGGCCTGCTCGCCGGAGTCGGCGACGGTAAGCCAGGGCCGGTCTCGCAGCTTCAACAACCCGCTGGTATGCACGGCCCGGCCCTCAAGGGCCGACGCTTGCTCAAGGAACCACCGCGACGGATATGCTTCCCGCTGCGATCCGGCGTTGGCGAGGGGATAGGACAGCTCCCGCTGCGGGGCGGTCACCACCGCTGCCAGGTAGTCGTGACGCTCGGCGGCAATGCGTTGCCCAATCCTTGACTGTCCCCCGGCAGCGTGCCAGTCCGGTTCGGGGAGTAGCGGATCGGGTCGCACCGCGGGTGGCATCCTTCCTTCGACCATGCCCACCAGCCATATACGGTCGAAGCGCATACCACCGGCGGCAGCGATCGTGGAGACGAATACGCCTTGTCCCGTCACCCCTAGGTGCCCGAGTGTCTGCCGTAAGGAGTCTTCGACGGTCTGCCTGAATTCCTCCAGCGTGGTTCCCTCACTGATGCTGTCCGCCGCACCCAACTCCTCGAGGGCGCGGACGATCTTGTCGAGGGCTGCTTGCTCAGCCTCGGGGATGGTGTGCGACAGATAGCGGTCGAGGAGTCGTTTGGCCCAGCCGCTGAAGGCTGCCCAGCGACTGCCGTCCGCTGGCGGTTCGACGTCTTGGGCCAGTCCTTCGACAAATGCCAGTACTTCTCGCGCGGTGGCCGCCTCGGCCTGCACGCGTTCGGCGCGCGCTTCGCTGATCTCCTCCGCATTCACCCGGCGAGTGGCTTCAGCCGCTAGTTGCTCGGCAAAGAGACTCAAGCGGCCGCGCCATTGCGCCAATCCGCGGACGATGCCCGCTTGCTTGGTCAAGGAGTCCCACCGACTAGGGCTGAAGGTGGCGGTTTGACCGCCCGGCGGCCGAATGGGACAGCCCGTCAGCCATTCCATCACCTGCTCACGACGAAACTCGCCACCCGACATACCCAGCAGTCCCACCAGCGCGCCCCCCACGGCGGAGTCAGCCAGGGTTTCCCGGGTCGGACCGGCCATGGGGATGCCGGCCATCCGCAATTCCTCGCTGATGAGCGAGGCGTACGGAGTTTCCATGCGGTAGAGAATGGCCATCCGGTGGAAGGGAATGCGCTGCTCGGCTGCTGCCTGGACGATACGGCGAATGACCCAGCGCAACTCGTCATGAGTGGTCGGCGCAATGTGCAGGCGCGCTGCGCCGGGCAACAACGGCAGCGAATCGTCATGCCCGCCAACGACCCGTGGTGCGCCCAACCGGGGCTTGAGTATGTCGTTCAGGGTGTGAACGGGCCGGTCGGCCGCCGAGTCCCCAGTCGTTCCCAGGAGCACGGAGCAGGCTTGCTGCTGAGCCAGGGCCTCAATAAGGTCAGTTTCGGCAGGACTGACGTTGCGGGGCAGGTAGAAAACGATTGACCCTAGGTCTTGTAAGCCCGCAATCTCTCCGCGGAGTACTGCCTCAGCTGCCGCTGCCGCCAAGTCTTCGGCGTCATACCACTGAGAGCTGGTGCTGTGACGGAATCCGCGGTAGAGCCGCGCAATTTCGCCCGGCACTCCGTCCTGTCCGGCAAGGGATGTAACCACCTCTTCGTCTACCCGCCGCAGTTCGCCGAACGCTGACCGCACACGCGCGTGGGTCGCTTGGTGACCACTGACCGGTGCCAAGAGCCCCGTGGTCTTGGCCATCAAGGTACGCAGCCACACGCTCTCCAGGACTGCCGAGAGCGGCCGACGCCCTGCCCGAGCCAACGCCGCCCCGCCCAAGAGTTCCGCTAGCACCGGGAGTATGATAAAGCGAACATTGGCGAAGCTGCTGCGCCCCAGGTCCTGGCGAAGACTGAGGTTGGCATAGCGCGTTGGGCCGACGACAGTCACGGGGGCGAGTGGGGCCCCGCCCTTTACCTCGCGAACTAACCGCCACAGGGCTTCCCTTAGTTCGGGCGATTGCCGGCCTATGACCAGTTGCACTCGATGTGGGTGTCGGCTATCCGCGGAGTCCGTTTGCATACCGTCAACATACCACGCACACGATCAACCAAGATGTGAGAAGGGCGTTGGCTCTGTCGCCGTCGGCCATCCGATTTCACCGGCGATATGCCCGGTGCGGAGGCCAGCACCATCCCTCGTCCGAGCGGCTGCGGGTGCCACCCTTGGAGGAGGACCGCGTGCATCCCAAGAAGCAGGTGTTGCTGGACATCGTGGCCGCGGAGCTACAGGCCGGGCGCCGGGTGCTGGCCTACGTCACACATGCCTGCACGCGGGACATCATCGGCCGCCTGCAAGCCCTGCTCACCCGGCGCGGGGCCCGGGTGGCGGTTCTCAGGCCGATGCCGTGGCGTCGGACCGCCGCGAGGCGTGGGTGGCGGAGCGGGTCAAGGAGGGGCTGGACATGCTGGTCTGCCATCCTCGACTGGTGCAGACTGGGTTGGCCGTGATCGCCTTTCCGACGCTGTGCTTGGTACGAGACCGACTACTCGGTCTGCACGCTGCGGCAGGCCTCGCGCCGCTCCTGGCGGGTCGGGCTATCGCGGCTGGTGCAGGTGGTCTACCTGGCCTACCGGCAGACGCTGCAGGCCGACGCGCTGACGCTGGTGGCGAAGAAGCTCCAGTCGTCCCTGGCGGTGGAAGGGGGAGCTGCCGGAGGACGGGCTGGCCGCCTACGGGGACGACGGCGACGACCTGCTGCTGGCCCTGGCCCGCCAGATCGTCAGCGGCGAGGCAGCGGCAGAGGCCGAGCCGGTGGAAGCGGTCTTTGCTCAAGCGCAGGGGGCCGCAGCCGATGCCGAAGCACTGCTGGTGGACGAAGGCTGGCAGCCGGTGGTCGCGCCTGAGCCAGCGGTCGTCGTCGCTCCGGCCAACGGGGTGAACGGGACGAGCCAACACCCTAATGGCCAGGGAGCCGTCCCGGTCAACGGCCAGGGTCGGGACGACGACGCCCCGGCGCCGCAGCAAGAGGAACTGTTCTCCTGGGCAGAGTTCCTGGCGCAGGTGCCGGCCCAGCGCAAAGGCCGGCGCAAGCAGCCGGCGGCGTCCTTGCCACTCTTCGAGTGGGTGCTGGCTCAGGAGCAGCAATCCGAGTTGGTCAGCACAGGACGCTGACCGCTACGGTTCGGGGAGGTCAACGCAAACGTAGCGTTGACCTCCCCTACCTATGCCCGTATGCGGGCTTTTCGTGTTTAATGCCACTTCACTTGGTTCACTGGGGAACAGCCCGCCCGAACGTTCGTCTATAAAGGTCGCTCTTGTTTCCTCATCGGGGGGAACGGAGTGCCGGCGGCTTGATGCTGCCAGCGTGGCCGAGAGCGTGGCGGGCCGGTCTTGCGTGACAGAGGCGCCAGTCGCAGCCGCGTCCACCGGGGATGACAGGCATTCTCCAAAGCTGAGATGGCCCGGTTTGCATCAGCCGGCGGCCAGGCGCTTGACGTCTTCGACGGCTCGCTCGTAGGTGGCCGCGAAGCTCATCTCCGAGAGCCACTGGCGGAACGACTCATTGTCGCTGAACTGCTTGAAGAGCTCCGTGTGGTCGGCCAATAGCTCGGTCATCGCCCGTTGCAGCGCCCGGTCGTGCTCGATGCGGGCATTCTGCCGGTCGGAATTGGCGGCGGCATTCTGATACGCCTGGTCGGCGAGGACTTTCGCCGGCAACTCCTCAGTGATGACCTGCCGTATCTTGTCGTCGTCGTTCCATGCGATGTTGCCGAACCGGTCGTTGAAGTCCCGGATGATAGTCGAGAGCCGGTCAAGCTCCGGATCGATCTTGTGACCACCGTCGGCCGTCGGCACCGGCTCAATCTCGGCATCCTCGTCGGGAAGCTGGATGTTTCGAGCCGCCTGCTTCTCTGCGCGGTAGCTGTCCATGTCAATCGTCTCGAGGATCCCTTTCGACAGGTCCTCCTCGATGGGCGCCGGTAGCTTGGGAACAAGAAAGCTCAGGAAGATGGACAGCTGCTCCCATTCGGCATTGGTGTACGGCAGGATGGCCGCCAGGAACCCGTAGGTCCGCAGGAACGCCTTCGCCTGGCCCTTGAACTCGACCTGGCCATCTTCATCCAACTGCTCGCGGTAGACCGCGACGCAAGCGTCGAGGATCGGGTCGAGCCGGTCGCGGTCGGAGTTCTCCAGGTAATTCCCGACGAGTTCGTCCACCTGCTCCTGGTTGTAGATCTGGTAGCCATCGAGCGTGGCCTTCACGTCGTGCAATTTGTCGGGGTCGGTCTCATCCGCGAGAATCGTGGTCCGGTAGTAGTTGGCAAAGGCCTTTTGGATCGTACCGGTATCGTTGAGGAAGTCCAGCACAAAGGCATCATGCTTCTTGGGGTGTGACCGGTTGAGGCGGGAGAGCGTCTGCACCGCTTTGACGCCGGCGAGCACCTTGTCCACATACATCGTGTGCAGCAGGGGCTCGTCGTAGCCGGTCTGGAACTTGTCGGCGCAGACCAGGATCCGATACGGGTCCTGCTGGATTGCTTCGGCGATCCGATTTGACGAGAAGCCGTTGAGGGAGGCCTCAGTCACCGGCACGCCTCCGTACTCATGCTCGCCGGAAAAGGCGACGATGGCTTGGTAGGGACTGTGGCGTTCCTCCAGGTAGTCGCGGATCGCGCCGTAGTAGCGAATGGCCCGCCCGATGCCGTCCGTGACCACCATGGCCCGCGCTTGTCCACCGATCTTCTGCAGCGCAAGTACCTGCTCGTGAAAGTGGTCCACCATGATCTCGGCCTTCAGACGGATGGCGTGCTCGTGGTTCTCGACGTAGCGGCGCAGCTTCTTCCTCGCCCGCTTGGTATCGAACTCCGGGTCGCCGGCCACCGTCTTGACCAGGCGGTAATAGCTGTCTACCGGCGTGTAGTGCTTCAGCATATCCACGATGAAGCCCTCCTGGATTGCCTGCTTCATTGTGTAGCTGTGGAAGGGACGGTGTTGCACCTGACCATCGGGCTGCGGTTCCCGCGCCCCGAAGATCTCCAGCGTCTTGTTCTTGGGGGTGGCCGTGAAGGCAAAGTAGCTGGCATTGGATAGGAGCTTATGGGATTCCATATACCGGTTGATTTTGTCCTCGGTAGTCTCTTCCTCCGCCGCCGCCCCGGCTTCCCCCAGCACTCCCGAGATAGCCGCCGTCGTGCGTCCGCCCTGGCTGGAGTGGGCCTCGTCTATGATGATGGCGAAGCGGCGCCCCCGCTGCTCGTTGCCGATCTCCTTGAGGATGACGCGGAATTTCTGCACGGTGGAGATGATGATCTGCTTGCCGGCCGCGAGGAACCGGCGCAGGTCGCCGGAGTGCTCGGCATGATCCACGACGGAGGCGACCTGGGCGAACTGCCTGATGGTGTCGCGGATCTGCTGATCCAATATCCGCCGGTCGGTGACGACGATGATCGAGTCGAAAACCCGCTGGCCATCCGCCTCTAGCCCGACCAGTTGATGCGCCAGCCACGCGATGGAGTTCGACTTGCCGCTGCCGGCCGAGTGTTGGATCAAGTAACGCTGGCCGACTCCGGTCGCGGAGACATCGGCCAGCAGCTTGCGGACCACTTCGAGCTGGTGGAAGCGCGGCCAAATCTGCGTCCGCCGCCCATGGCGCGTCTTGGCGTCGCGGCTCTCGACGATCTGCGCGTAGTTCTCGATGATGTCGGTCAGCCCGTCGCGCGTGAGCACCCGCTTCCACAGATAGTCGGTCTTCAGGCCGTCGGGATTCGGCGGGTTCCCGGCGCCATCGTCCCAGCCCTGGTTGAAGGGCAGGAACCAGGACGCCTTGCCCTGGAGGTGGGTGCAGAAGCGGACCTCGTGGTCGTCCACGGCGAAGTGAACGAGGCAGCGCCCAAACTCGAACAGCCGCTCGCGGGGGTTGCGGTCCCGCTTGTACTGCTCGACGGCATCCTCCACCGTCTGCTTGGTGAGGCTGTTCTTCAGCTCGAAGGTGGCCACCGGCAGGCCGTTGATGAACAGGCACAGGTCGAGCGCCAACTGGGCATTGTCGTGGCTGTAGCGCAGCTGGCGCGTGACGCTGAAGCGGTTCTGCGCGTACAGGTCGCGTGCCCGCTTGTTGCCCGGGGAAGGGGTGCCGTAGAAGAGGTCGAGCGTGTGCCGCCCGTGCTTGATCCCCTCGCGCAGCACGGCGATGGTGCCGCGCTGGGCGATCTGCCCTTGGAGCCGAGCGAGGAACCGGCGGCGCGTGGGGCCGTCCTGGTCGAGGGCCAGCGCCGCGGCCGCCTGGGGCTGGGTGGTCCGGAGGAAGGCGGCTAGCTGGGCGCGGTCCACGCAGAACTCGCGGTCGTAGTCGTGCGGGCGGCCACAGCGCCAGCCGGCGCCATAGCTGGCCGGCCGTTCGCGCACCGCGCCAGACGGCGGCGTATCGCAGGGGTGCCCCGTCAGCGCGGTGCAGATGAGGCGCTCAAGTCCCGTTTCGCTGGTATCGGTGGTCACGTTCTCCCTCGTCCCTCATCGGGATGTAGACCTCCCGCAACTCCCCAGGCTGCGCCTCAGCGATGGCGGATCGAATGTCTTCGATCCTCGACCGGGCGTAAGGCCAAGCCCCGGAGAGCAGTACGATGATGGCCAGCCGCCGGCCCGCGAGGTTCTGCTGATACCGCATACTCTGATCGGTGGTAATGAGGACTTCGTAGCCTTCCTGTTCGGCGCTGTCGAGCAGGTCTCCGTTGGCCAACCGCTCCCACCCCTGGTCTGCCGCCGTAGCGACTGCGTGTCCGGGGAGTTCCCGCCGGAGCGGCCTGGGCGTGCCGTGATCAAGCAGTATCTTCAAGGCTGCTCACCGGCACCGACACCCTCAGGGAGTCGGCCACGTGTTGCAGGACGGCTCGCACCTTCCATTCGTCCACGGGCGCAAACCACTCCATGAACTCCTCGACGGTGGCGCCGGCCTCCAGGTTCTCGAACAGGGTGGCTACGGGCAGTCTGCTGTCGGTAAAAAGCCAAGCGCCGCTGACCTTACCTGGGATTTGCTCCACCCCAGGGCACTTCGACCAATCAATCATATTCGCACCTCCCCTGCGGTTGCCGGTACTGCCTCGGCGTCGTAGATTTCTTCGTCTAGGCCGTCCGCCATCGGGCTGCCTGCCGCTATCGGACCCTGATGGTCGACTTCCTCCGCCAGCCGGCGCTATAGCTGGCCGGCCGCTCGCGCACCGCGCCCGCCGGCGACGGATCGCAGGACTGCCCCGTCAGCGCGGTGCAGATGAGGCGCTCCAGCCCCGTTTCGCTGGTGTCGGTGGTCATCAGATGTTCCTCGGAACGCCGGTGAACGGGTTAGCCACGCCGGACAACTACTCCGGGATGGAAAACCACTTTCGCAGTACCACTCTGAATTCCAGGAATGATCTATCCGTGCAACGTGCCAGGGAAACCCTTTCCGCTATCTGCCGATATAGGGATGCGCTGCGCGGTACACGCGCCTCGCGCAGAGCCGCGCGAAAGGCCTCTTTGGGACGCGCGGGCTTGATGGCGCCCTCCTCCAGCCAGCCTTGCGCCGTAAGCCAGGAACGGAGCCGCGGTTGCCGGTTCTTCCATCCGGCTACATCGTCAACATGGGGCGAGTCACTCCAGACCCAGGCCTCAAGCTCCGGCGACAAGACGATTGTTCTGGCCCGATCACCCCATGGCGAACGGGCGAATTCCCCATCGAGCGCACGCTGCAATTGCTGTCGTGGAGTCTGCTCTTTGCCACTGCCCTCATGGTCGAACATAAGCATACCGTAGGCATACTGCTCCGAGAAGGTGGACAAGAACGCAACACCGCGCAGCGCGCAGGCCGGGTCATGTTGCGGATGCACCAAAATGTCCGCTTCGATTGGCCGGATACCAAGTGCTGGCGTTCTCGTGAACAGCCCTTGGAGGGCGTGCTCCATGTCTTTGTCGGCGGCGAGCACCACGAGGTCTTTCTTCACCCCAGCACCCCTGAGGCAAGCAACGTGCCGGGATCAACATCGCCTTGCCACTGTCGAAGCACCGGATGCTCGGAGCCAAGCACGATATCGGTCGAGCCGGCATCGTCTTTGGCAAAGCACAACACGGCAGCCATGCTAGCGGCATTCAATACGACGGGCGAATGGGTCGCCAGCAGTACTTGGGCTTCATAGACCGAGGAGAGGGAGTCGTACACGGTTGCCACGGCTCGTGGATGAATCCCGTTCTCCGGCTCTTCGATCAGGTAGATGCCCTCAAGATCGGCCAGATAGGCGGGCAAGGTGAGCGCCGTGAGCCGGAGCGTGCCATCGGAAACCAGCCAGGACGGCACCTTCAGCCCTCCCGCATACTCATAGATCATGTAGCAGTGCCGATCCTCCGGACGCTCGAACGTCGTAATGTCCACCAGGTCGGGCAGCGCCGTGCGGAGGTGGGCAACCCAGGCGCGGTGCCGGTCCGGGTGCTCTCGGCACAGACGAGTGACAACCCAGGGCAAGTTCGACCCGTCCGGCAAGAATCCGGTCACTCTGGTGGGCGGACTGGGCTGCCTGATCGTGAGGCTGTTGAGCACGAACCGCTGGACACCGGCGGCGAGGTGTTCTCGGAACCAGGTGGCCACCGGCAGAGACTGCTCATCGGCAGGAAGATTGCCCAAGGCAGACCTTTGAGGACCCAGTCTGAACGAGGGCGTCCAGCCTCTTCCCGACCGATGATAGGTCTCACTGTAGAAGTTGTCGTTGCCCCCCTGAACCTTATTCACCACGAGCTTGACGTCTCGCCGTCCCCTGCGAGTGAGCAGCGAATTCGGCCAATCGGGAGGCTGCGGGAACAGCGAGCGTTGTAAAGATTGCGGCGCCATAGCCCGCTTCAGCAAAAGTGTCTCCGCCTTGAACTCGAACTGGCGCTGGGTCTCGTCGAAGCCGATAGCCACCTCGTACCTGACCGTGTCCAGATCCCGCCTCGCTGTCAACTCGCGGAGTTCGTGGGGTATCCGCGCCTCCACCGCCAGTTCCAGTTTGTCGCCTTGCCGTCGAAAGAGCAACTCCTGTGGATTGGGGGTGCGGTTGAGCAGGGCGGCGTCCAGTCCCTCGGACACCACGTCCCGCAGAAATCCGATGACATCCAGAAACGTCGTCTTGCCCGACGCATTTGGGCCTACGAGGACATGAAACGGCTGCAGCGGTCGCTGCACATACCGCAAACAGCGATAGTTCAGTGCTTCAACCAGGGTTATCATCAAGTGTCTCCGTCAAGCACTGCACGTTCCCCTTCAAGCTCGTCCGGCAGATGTGCCGCCGCCTCGCGTACATCAAGTTTGCCGGTCACCACGTCGGCGATCAACCGCGTGCGGTATTCCCGCAGCAACTCGATCTGGCGGCGGGTGCGGGTGATGGCAGTGTCAATGCTGGCGGTGGCCTCATCGAGGTAGTGCGCGATGGCGGCTTGTTCGTCTCTGGGCGGGAGTGCGACTCGGAAGCGTTTGATGTGCTGGCAGGTTAACGCGGCTTCCGTGCTCCCAGAAGCACCGCCGATCGCACGAAGTTCGCTGTATGCTGCGATCAGACACTTGTGAAGGTAGCTGGCTGATACTCGTGCGGTCGTCGGCGTAATGTAAGCAATGTTCTGACTTATCGTTGCGTCTATTGACAGTACAGCCGCCATGCCTCTCGTCCTGCCTTGTCCTATAATCCCCATTAAGACACTGCCTGAGCGTACGCGTGGCAAGTGGCACTCACGTAGCGCCATGTCCGTAACGAACTGGTCAGCCCTCGTAATTGTGCCTTGGTTGACACTGGAACTATTCAGCCAAGGATGTGTCCCATTGGACCAGTACGCGGCATTGCCACGTGAAGGTGTAGAGCCGTTGCCCACTTTGGAGAGGTGTCCCACTCGCCGCACCTCCCAGTGCGCCGGCACATCGCCGAGCCACTCCACGCCGGAGGGCTTGAGCGGGACGTGGGGATCGAGGCCGCGGGTGACGGCCTGATGGATGATGGCCTGCTTCTGCTCCTCCAGCAGGGTGATGAGCCGCTCCTTGGCGCTGATGTAGCGGCGGATGCGGTCGTCCGCGTGGTCGAGGTAGCGGACGATGGTACGCTGCTCGGCGAGGGGTGGTCTCAGAAATGGTTCGCGCTTCAATAGTTCAATTGGAATTCTCATGCGATGAGCTAGGATCCCTTTGCCGAGGCGGACAAGGCTTTGCTGGAAAGGCCTTAATGCAAAAAGAGCGTTCAAGTAGCTGTTCTCATCCATTTCGCTACGTCTTGTGAGAACGTAGTACACTGGACTAAGACAGCCAGTATAGAGCGACATTCCGACAGAACCAATGATCACATTCATCGAGTTTACTACGATATCGTTGGGCCTTACGATCTTATATCGGGTGATGTCTTCGGATTTCTTATTCCCGATATTTCCTTTCTCCGAGTAAGGAATGACGCCCCGATCTCGAAGCACAGACAAGACCTCAGTAACGCGCCCATCATCGTTTGTCTCGTTTCGCTCTCTCAGGCAAGCTCCGAGGGGCAAGACTTCCCAATGTGCCGGCACGTCGCCGAGCCACTCGACGCCGGAGGGCTTGTAGGCGGGGTAGGGATGGAGGGTGGTGGTCATGGTACGGTGCTCCACCCAGCCAATGTGCAATCATCCAATTTGCGATGCAGAAGTGAGAGCAGAGTGAGGCAATCTGCCGCGTCGTCTTCACCATCCCAGAGTATCTTGGGCTCGTGCGCGAGCGGATTCCTAACGGCCGCAAAGCAGCCCTTCAATAGCGCCGCGATTCCCTTCTGCTCGCTTTTCTCCATCTCCGTCTGCAATGTGTTGAAGGCGAGGACGGGCTGGTTGCCGAGGAAGACTCGATCCACCAGTGCAGCACCGTCGCCGTCAACTCCCGAAAGTTCACGAATACGCTGTGCTAGTCCCTTGGTAGCCTCAAAGACGGCGTGGAAATAGTTGTCCTCCATGAGTTCAGCGCGACAGTACTTCAGCACTTCGGAGTGAACACGCCGTCCTCTGAACTTCGCCCGGATGCTGTTTGCTCGCTGTTCTGCCTCAGTGAGGGTTCGTGCAGGCGGCACACGACGGAATTTCCCATCGGCACCGTATTTGATCCCGGAAAACGCCAACGCCTCATTCACTACTGCACGTTTGGTCTCAAACTCCTCATTCCTACCAATGAAACGAGTAGGAGAGAGAAAGGCTTGGATGACGTTGAGTATTCGGTTGGCACATCTGTCATGTCTCTGGAGACCTAAGAACAAGTCATAAAACCTCCACCACTTGGTAGAGCCTTCCGCATGGTCATCCAGACCGAGACGGGCCAGTATGACGGTAATCTCCGATCCTGTGCCACAATCGCCCAACACTCTGGCCAACGCCTCAATCTGACCTTCGGAAAACGCGGGAACGACACTCATGCGCTTGGCCCTCCCACAATCTCGCTCAGTAGCCCCTCGGTCTCTCGGTCCAGCGCGAGGATGTCGGCTCTGATCTGCTCCAGCGGGCGCAGGGGCTGCGGCCGGTAGAAGTAGCGGGTGAAGCTGATCTCGTAGCCGGTCTTGACGCTCTCCGGCACGTACCAGGCGTCGGGGGCATAGGGCAGCACCTCGCGGCGCAGGAAGGCCGCCACGCCGCCGGTTTCCGTAAGCGGTACCTGCTCGGTATCGCGGAGGTCGGGGTCCGGCTCGTACTGGACGACGGCGGGCTGGCCGTTGATGGTAGCCGGGAACCGGCCGCGTAGCGGGTCCGCCGCGACGCCGCGCCGGAGAACGCGCTTGATGACCGGCGGGGCGGTCTCTGCGCGCTCGGCCGTCTCCTTGAGCGCCTTGATCTCCTTGGCCTTGTAGACCCGTGCGGGGTCAATGCCCCGCAGCCGCAACGGTCGCTCGACCGTGACCTTCCGGTAGCCGAAGGCGGCGTTGGGGAATACCTTCGATTGCTCGGTCTCCTCGAAGGCGCGGAAGGTGTCGCAGATGCGCCGGATGTCCGCGTCCGATAGCTCGCAGTTCTTGTCGCCGAGGTTCTTGCGGAGTGGCTGGGACCACTGCGTCGCGTCAATGAGCTGGACCTGGCCCTGACGGTACGCGGGCTTGCGATTGCTCAACACCCAGATGTAGGTGGCGATGCCGGTGTTGTAGAACATGTTGAGCGGGAGGGCGACGATGGCTTCGAGCCAATCGTGCTCGATGATCCAGCGGCGGATGTTGCTCTCGCCTTGGCCGGCGTCGCCGGTGAAGAGCGAGCTACCGTTGTGGACCTCGGCGATGCGGCTGCCGAGCGGCGTGTCCTGCTTCATCTTGCTCAACATGTTGGCGAGGAAGAGCAGCTGGCCGTCGCTGGAGCGGGTGACGAGGCTGTAATCGGGGTTGCCGTCATGCTCGATGAGGAAGCGATGATCGCGCAACTCCCGCTTGCCGCCCATACGTTCGAGATCGGTCTTCCAGGACTTGCCGTAGGGCGGATTCGAGAGCATGAAGTCGAATTCTTGGACGGAGAAGGCATCGTCGGAGAGGGTGGAGCCGTATTTGATGTTGTTCGCTTCGTCCCCCTCTCCCTTGAGGATGAGGTCGGCTTTGCAGATAGCGTAGGTCTCCGGGTTCACCTCCTGGCCAAACAGGTGGACCGAGGTCTCCTTGTCCTGTTCGGCGGCCAGCTGCATCAGCGTCTCTTCGGCGACCGTCAGCATACCGCCAGTGCCGCACGCGCCGTCGTAGACCAGATAGGTGCCCGACTGCACTTGATCGGCCACCGGCTCGAAGACGAGGTGGGCCATCAGCCGGACCACGTCGCGCGGCGTGAAGTGCTCGCCGGCCTCCTCGTTGTTCTCCTCGTTGAAACGGCGGATCAGCTCCTCGAAGACGGTGCCCATGCCATGGTTGTCAAGTCCCGGGAGGCGGACGGCGCCATCGCCGCCCAACACGGGCCGGGGGCTGAGATTGATGGATGGATCCAGGAACTTCTCGATCAGGAAGCCGAGGGCATCGGCCTCGATCAGCGTCGGAATCTGGTTGCGGAACTTGAACTTGTCCAGCACTTCCTGCACATTGGGCGAAAAGCCATCGAGGTAGGCCTCGAAATCGACCCGCAGCTGTTGCTGCCTGGCTCTGGCCAGCAGGTCGCGGAGGCGGAAGGGCGACGCATTGTAGAAGGCCTCGCCGGACGCCTGACGGAGCGCAGCATCCCTTCCCTGTCCGGTAATACCGACCTGGTCCACCCATTCCTTCATGCTGAGAACCGCGTCCTTCGTCGGCTCCAGGACGGCATCCAAGCGCCGGATGACGGTCATGGGCAGGATGACATCGCGGTACTTGCCGCGCACGTAGACGTCGCGCAGCACGTCGTCAGCGATACCCCAGATAAAGCTGCTGATGTTGAGGCTGTTCAAGCCCGGTCCTCCTCTTTGCCGACATTCATAGTGCAGGGCCCAACTCAACCAGTCAACCGACGGAGACGCAGCGCCAAATCACGCTTGGGGACGGGGCATCTCGGATCGTCCCGCATCGCTTCAAGCGCCACGATGACCTGAGCTGCTGTCAAGATGCCGGCGGTGCTCATGTTGTCGATGACCCACAGGATATCGTGATGCGAGATGCCTTCGGAGCGGGCAAAGCGCTGCATGATCCTGTCTTCCGTCAGCAACTCCCATCTTTCGCGGTGAGCAAGCGCAAGGGCAAAGGCATCCACCAAACTCAGGGCTGGCCGTCTGGACTGGTAGGAGATTGCCACTGCCACACCTTCCGGATCCAAAGGTTCAACCTGGAGGCCGAAGCCGAGCAGGTCCTGCCGGCTGTACACACCTAGGTCAATCAGTTCCTCGTTGAACAGCAGGTCCGGCACCGCGAATTGGAACGCTAACTCGAACATCTTGTGCAGCAGTTCGCGCTTGGCGAACTGGATCAAGACGGAACTGTCGCTGACGAGGACTCTCATCATCTAGCGATCCGCTGCCCCCGCCATCACGCGCTCGATCTCGCTGACGCGCAGTCTGAGCAACTCGGCTGCTTTGGCTTCCGAAATCTCCTTCTCGGCCAATGCCCTCAAGCAGAGACGGCGAAAACGTCGGGGACTCTCCGTTCGCTCCAGGGGGCAGGGCTCATCCCGCCGCCAACTCCTGCCAATGCCACGAAAAATGTTCACCACAGTGGCTTTCCTGATGATACCCAGGTCGTGCATCCGCATAACCAGAGCAGCGGCACTGATACCAAACATGCGCTTGAGTTCGATGAGCTCGCCGAAACCAAAATTGAAACGGCGGCGCCCGACTGCACGCATGAGTTCTTCCTGGGGTGCCAGGAAAGCGCCGGCAAAACGATGGCAGGCTTTCTCTTCCGGCACGCTGGGCGGGATGTCCAGGACCATGTGTCCCAACTCGTGGGCAATGGTGAAGCGCTGCCGTTCGATGGACTTGGCGGTGGAGCACACCACGACGGGCACGTCTTCCCCGTCCACCCGGCGCACGTAGCAGGTGAGTCCGTCCACGGACCTCGGTAACGGCAACTTGAGCACCTTGATGCCGCGTTCCTCCAGCAACTCGGTCATATCCAGAATCGGATCGCTGCCGAGATTCCAAGCCCGGCGGACCGACCGGGCCGCTGGTTCCACGCCTTCCACGGTTGCGATGCCGTAGGGCGCGCCGCTGGGTTCTTCTCGCCGGCTACTGGCGATACCCAGCAACTCCTCCACTTGCAGGTACCGGTCCACGTGATCGAGCACCTCCCCCTCCACCGCCGCGCGCTCTCTGGCACTGGTTGAAGCCAGCTTCCGGAACTCTACGGACGCCAGTGAGACATTCGAAGGGCTCAGGAGGTAACTCATGGACACGTCTAGGGCCGTTGCCAACGCGATGGCCACGGTGGAACTCGGCATCATCACACCGCGTTCGTACTTGCCGATGGCCTGAGCGGAAACGATGCCTCCGATGCGCGAGGACAAGGCCCGGAGCGAGAGACCGCTGCGTTTCCTGGCAAGTCTGAGCCGCTCGCTAAACATGGGGCTCTCCTTTCGGTTTACATTCTATGGTATAATCAATGGTTTTGTAAACCGCAGCACGGGCTGCACCCCGCGTGAACCTACCCCGACGTGGTACGGGTTGCTCCCTGTGCTGCCGTCGCCCATGGAGTGACCGCCGATGGAAACCGCGCAGACCGTCATATTGATGAGCGGAGGCATTGACTCGTCGTCCGTTGTGGCAACGTGTCAGGACACCGGCGTCCAGCCGTCGGGCATGTTTGTCGATTACGGGCAGCCGGCTGCGCGCAGCGAGTGGTGTGCCGCTCAAAATGTAGCCCGGCATTACGGTATCGCTATTCGCAGGGTGAACCTGGGATTCCGGCTGGCCGCGCGGGAAGGCGAGTTTCCCGGGCGGAACGCGCTCTTGATTCTGACCGCCGCGGGAATGACGGAAGCAAGGCCCTTGCAGGTCGCGCTAGGTATTCACGCGCTGTCCGAGTATTACGACACCACCCCGCTTTTCCTGCGGCACATGCAGCGGATACTGAACGGCTACTTCAGGGGCACCGTCACCGTGAGTGCTCCCTTCGTGGCGGAAACCAAGGCCGATGTGGTCCGGTTCGCTAAGGCTGAGGGTGTTCCCCTGGCCCTAACCTATAGTTGCGAGACGCAGGACGCGCCGGCATGTGGGCGGTGTCCCTCCTGCCGGGACAGGATTGATAACGATGCCGGGTGAGCGGGCGCATTGCCAAGTTCGGCGGGTTGAGAAGGTGGGTGTCAGCACGCCGCTGATCGTCCCCTCGTTTTCTAGTTGTGGATTCCCGCAGGTAGCAGAGATCTATGACGAGATGAGGGGCCGGCTCTACGGCGTTTGCCTGGTGAGTGCCTTGGACATGGCGGCGGGCTGCATTCCCGCCAACGTGACGGACGAAGCCAATCTCGTGCTTGTGGACAGTGGCATGTTTGAAGCCAGGAGCAGAGTGCGGGGGCGGGTCGGCAGTTGCCCGTCCACAACGCACGCCGGCTGGTCAAGGCAACAGTACTGTCAGATTGCCACTGGCCTTGACCCCAGCGCCAATGTGATCCTGGTGAATTACGATGGAACCGAACCCGTGGAGCAGCAAATCAGGCAGGCGTTGGAAGATTTCTCCTATGCGTCCCACGCCGCGAGTGACTTTCTGGTCAAACCAGAGTGTCCGTCCTACCTCGTCAATGTGCCCAGGCTCGCGAGGCACACTGGTGAACTGGGGCAATTCGACATCGTCGGCATTACCGCGCGCGAAGCAGGGGATTCCTTGGTCAGACGTTGCAGTACGGTGGTGATGCTGCGGGATGCGCTCGACGACGCCGGTCTCGACACGCCCATCCACGTCTTCGGGGCCATAAGCCCGCTTGAAGTGCTGACCTATTGCTTCTGCGGGGCAGATGTCTTCGACGGGTTGAACTGGCTCCGGTTGGGCTTCCGGGAACACGGTTCCATACCCATCGAGGAAGCGGCATTCGAGGGTCGCAAGGCGAACCTTGCTGATTTCAACCTGCAATCGGGAGAATGGCTCGCAAACCTGCGTTGCTTATATCGTTTGCAGGAGTCGCTGCGCCGGTATGGCCTGACCCGTGACTTGGAGGCCTTGGCCCGGGATTTCCCCTCGGCCCGCAAGGCTGCACGCATCGCCGAACTGGCGGGCGCGGTGATTACACCAGAGTAGGGAGCATTTATGGGTGGTTCTTCTGGAGGCGGTTACTATGGCCGGCCGCGGCGGCCAATCCCAGTAACCTTGAGCAATGCTGAGATCAACGGGTGCCTGCGGAACCTGCTTCGCGCCTACAACGACCGGGACACCCAGGCGATCAGCCGGCATTTGCAGGTGCTGCGCGACAGTTTGGAGCTTACTGACGGGGATGTGATCCGCACCCTCTTTGGCGGATCGGTGAGCAAGCATACCGCCATCAGCGGCCTGAGCGATGTAGATGTGCTGGTCATCATCAATGATTCCTCGCTCGCAGGACGATCACCAGCGGCCGTCATTCAACTGATGGCGCAGCGGATACGGCAGCGGCTGCCGCAAACGAGTGTTAGCACCGGCGACCTAGCGGTCACCGTCAAGTACTCGGACGGCGTCGAGATACAAGTCCTGCCCGCGATACGCACCAAGTCTGGTGTGAGAATCGGTGATCCAGAGGTGGACCGGTGGAGCAGGGTGCTATTCCCGGACCGGTTTGCTCGCAAGCTGACACAGGTCAACCGAGCGCACGATGGAAAGGTCATACCCACAGTAAAGCTGGCAAAGGGACTGGCGGCCCACAATATCCGCAGCGGTCGAGACAAGATATCCGGGTACCACTTGGAATCTCTGGCCATCGAGGCCTTCAAGAATTACCACGGTTCGCACGACCTGGAGAGCATGGTCCGCCACTTCATCGAATTCTCGTCCCGAGCGGTCAAGCGGCCAATCACTGACCCTACGGGACAATCGCGGCACGTAGATGAATACATGGGGCCGGTGGGCAGTTCGCAACGCAATAGGGCGTCAGCGTGGTTCCAAAGGATGCTACGGCGCTTCGACGCCTGCAAAACCAGCGATGAGCTCGACAACCTGTTCGGCGCGTGATGCAAAGGTATGGCGTCGGGATGAAAGGCAAATTCGTGGTGCTGTCCGGAACCGCCAGTCGTGCCTGCCCAGCGGAACGGCTGGACCTAGCCATTCGCTTCGTGCAGTTGTTCGTCGCCGAGGTACTGAAGGCTGGCGGCGGGATGGTGGTGGTGCTGGGCGGCGAAAATCAGACTGTAGATGCCGACGGTCGGCCGCGCGTCTTCGATTGGATAGTGCTGCGGGCAATTGAAGAATATGTTGCAGCGACAACTGGGACTCCCCGAACCTATGCCCACATCGTCATGTCCGACCACACGTGGCGATCCCGATTGGACGATGGAAACCGGCAAACGCTCACCAACCTGCAGCAGCGGCGGGTGTTGGAAGTGAAACGAATCCGCAGGGAAGAGTTCACCGGGGGCAAATATCGTGCCATCCAATGCGAGTTGGCTGACGGGATGATTGCCTTGGGCGGTGGAAAGGGTACCTACGCCGCTGGGAGGCAGATGATCGACAGCGGCAAACCGGTCCTGCCATTGGATTTGGACATTGGCGCTTTCTCCGAAGACGGAGCGGGTGCCTTGCTGCTGCATAGGGAGTTGCAGTCGGACCCTGGCGTATTCCTGCCGGTTGCTCATGGCCAGGTGGTCAACCAGATCGAAGCATTGTCTCTGGCTGAAAGCAACTCCGAGGGATGCATCGTAGCACAGCGGGCAGTAGAGGTCTTGAGTCTGGAACTCGCAGGCAGTGGCTCAGGCAAGATCCATGGCATCAGGCGCTTGGCCGGGTATGTAAAGAACGCGCTGGTCAGATTCCTGACGGCCATAAATGTGCTGCGGGCCATAGACTTCCTGAAGCAGTTGCTTGCTGGAGGCTGACCCCGGCTGCAAAGGGTCTAGGCTGTCGGACAACCGCCGGCACAGCCATCGAGGGGCCGGTCGTCGGGTTTCTGTCGCGTCGGCCCCGGCAGAGCGAGGCAGCGAGAACGGGAACGGTGGTCCACCGCAGGTAAGGGCTTGGTGAGGTTGAACAGGGGAAAGACTGGACGCCGCTGAGATAGCGTAGCGATCATACCAACAGGCTGAACCGCAGTATGAAGGTTCTGGATTTTGTCCAGTTTGGTAGAGTGGCAGTAATGGTGCCTGCCGCAATTAAGGCCGTCAATTCTTGTGTCCGCCGGTGACTTTGAGAAGGCCAGGGTGTCTTGTCCCGTCTCGCCGCTCATTCCCGCCCAAGCGAGAACCTGCTTCGAACCCGGCTCCCTTGAAGGAGGCCTGCAATGCCAGTGACGACCCGGCGGCAATACCTTGGCATTAGCACCGCGCTTGGTGCAAGCTTGCTGACCGCGGCGTGTGACATCGTCCCCGCGGATGCTCCCCAGGACCGGCCGGCCATCGCCAAGCCGCCAGGCTCAGACCTCCCCCGGCAGACTCAGCAGCAGATCATCGTCCGGGTGCGTTACTCAACCGGAGGAACCTACGGTGCAGCGTGGAATGCAAGCCAGTTCCGCCAGTATACGGCGCCGTTCACCGAGGCGCATTCGCACCTGTCCATCGAATGGCAAGAGTGGGGAGATACCCCTGGAATGTACGAGGCGATCGAGGCGGCGATTGCCAGCGGCCAAGCCGGGGATGTCATGCAGGATATGGTGCATCTTCCCTGGTGGCTCCGGGACCCCGTTCCGTCGTTGGTTGTGCAGGGGGCGCTCCTGGGGCTGAACCAGTTTATCCGGCGCGACGGCTACGACCTCACTGACTTCTGGCCGGGTTGTCTGGAGCGCAGCACCTGGCGCGGCGACCTGTATGCGCTGCCTACGCATGTGGATACGCAACTGGTGTTCTACAACCAGGACCTCTTGGCCGCGGCCGGCGTGTCGGCGCCAGTGAGCGACTGGGCCTGGCAGCACCTCCTCAATGATGCTCTCGCGCTGACCCGTAGCCAGGGAGGCAAACCCGTGTACGGGTTTGCCCTCAGTCGTGAATACGGCGCTCCGCTCACGATTAACTTTGCCGATCGCGCCGGGTATAGCTACCCGGCGGCGATTCCTTGGATCTGGGCAAACGGCGGCGACCTCGCTGATGCGGACCTGAGCAAGAGTCTGGTGGACGAGCCGCCGGCCCGGGAGGCGCTGGAGTGGCTCTTCGAGCAGCGTGATACCCATGCCGTGTGGCCACCGGCAGACGAGGCGAGTGGGGATGAGCTGTTCAAGATTGGGCGGGTGGCGATGCTGTACGCCGCTCGCAGCTACACCGGCACTCTGCTGGTGCCCCAGGCCGTACACGGGCTGAAGTACGGCGTCGCGGCCGTCCCCCGGGGGCCGGCCAAGCCGGCCAACTGGCTCTTCGCGCAAGCGGAGTTCCATCTGGGGGCCGCCACCAGCGTGCCGGACGAGGCTTGGGTCTTCCTCCGCTGGTGGGCGGGGGAGGAAGCACAGCGCGCCTTCCAGCAGGGAACCATCCGCAGAGGCCGGGTGACCCTGCCAAGCATGCCGCCACCGGCGCGACGCTCGGTCGTGCAGGAGGTGGCACCCTATTTTGGTGGCGATGCAATCGTGGCGGCGCTGGAGCACGCGCGTGATCTGCCGCTGCATCCGGCACGGGCGCAGCTGTTGCAAGCCTTTGATGATGGGATGGTGGGGGTTTGGGAGGGCACGCAGTCGGTGGCCGCGGCGACAGCCGCGATCGCCAAGGCGCAGAATGCCATCCTCGCCGACTAGCGGCATGAGTCGAGCGAGTTAGGGACGCCCACATCGCCGGCGGTTTCCTTCTCCAGGCCGCGCTGCTCCAGGCTGTCGAGCGTGTGCCGCATCGCTTGGGACACCGGGTTGTGCGCGGCGAAAGCGTAATCCTCGAACAGCGCATCGAACACCGGCTTGGTGACGAGGTGCTGCGACAGCATCCCGATGGCGTCGTCCTCGGTGATGCCGTCGTTCAGGTTGTGCCGGATACCGGTGAGGAAGCGGTCGAAGAGCGGGCGCACACCTGACGACGCCAGGGCCGCACAATCCTTTGGACGTTGGTGGTGCGGCCCTGGCACGTCACCGGCGGCGGGATTGCTGAGCAGTGCCCGGATGCGGGCCTCGTGCCGCGCGGCAATGTCGCGGATGTTCGTGGCCCATTTCTCCCAGTAGCCGGGATCGGCGTACTTATCCACGATTTTGGCCAGGATCGCGTCCCGCAGCGCCGAGGAGCCGGCGATCAGGAGCGTGCCTTGGATAAGCTCTTCCTCGCTGTCGGGATCGGATCCGCCGTCTCTGCCGATGTCCCGGCCGCCAGGGTACGATGGTGGCGCCGCGTGACCGACGGTCAAGGCCAATTGGTTGATCTTGGCCTTGAAGCGGTCGTCGTAGGCGCTGATGGCATTGATGACCTGCCACACGGCCTTGTAGTCGCTGCTGCTGACCGTCTCCTGCGCCGGCCGCCCGTGCCTTCGGTCAGGCAGTGAGCATTGGTAAGGATGTTGCGCACGCCCTCCTCTGGCTCCTTGCGGAGCCAGGCCAGGCGCTCGGCGCGGTACAGCGCGTTTTGCGTGCCGTCAATATGCTCCACCTGGCAACGCCGCTCGATCCCGCGCCCGTGTCGCCTGGTCATAGTTTCAATCCTCACCCGGTCGCGTGACCGAGTGCAACCGTTTCTTTGAGGGTGTGTGAAAAGGTCGGTCATGTCGGTTGTAGCCGCCGGAGCATGAGTTGAATCATCGCCAGGTGGATCCACGCTTCCGCGCTGGCCGGCATGGCTTCGTAGTCTTTGCTCAACCGCCGGGAGCGACCCAGCCACCCAAAGGTGCATTCCACTACCCACCGGCGGGGCAACACCTCAAACCGCTGGCGACCGCGTGGCCGCCGGACAATCGCCAGTCGCCATCCCGTCCGGGCCTGCACCCAGGTCACCAACCGGCCCGCGTAGCCGGCATCGGCCCAGATCAGGCGCAAGCGTGGCAGCCGGCCCCGCAGTTTGGCCAGCGCCAGCTTCGCCCCGTCGCGGTCTTGGATATCGGCCGGATGCACCACCCCCGCCACCAGCAAGCCCAGGGTATCGACGACGATATGCCGCTTGCGCCCCGTCACGCGCTTGCCCGCATCATAGCCGCGCGGCCCCCTTTTTCCGTCGTCTTGACCGATTGACTATCGATGATCGCTGCACTCGGGGTGGGATCATGGTCGGTGCGCTGACGCACCAAGGGGCGCAGCGCTTCGTGGACTCGTGCCCAGGTGCCGTCCTGCCGCCAGGTGCGAAAATACCACCAGACGGTGCCCCACGGTGGGAGATCATGGGGCAGTGCCCACCAGGTACAGCCGTTGCGGAGCACATACCGGATACCGTTGAGCACCTCTCGCAGGTCTACGCTCCGCGGCCGGCCCCCGGGCTTGGCCGGGGGCAACAACGGGGCGAGCACCCGCCACTGGGCCGCGGTCAGATCGCTGGGATATGGTTTCCTCGTCATATCCCGGTAGTGTACGCCAAATCCCCGCACTTCTCACACAGGCTCTCAGTGACGTGCGGCAGCGGTTAGCGCACCGGGTCCAGTTGACCACGGACGGGCATCGCTCCTATCTGTATGGGGTCAAGGCCGCGTTCGGAGACGAGGTGGATTACGCCCAACTGGTCAAGCTGTATGGGGAGGTGCCGGCGGAGGTCAAGGGGCGGTATAGCCCGACCGAGTGTGTGGGGATTCGCAAGCGGGCCGTGAGCGGGCAACTGGACCCGGCAGCGATTAGCACATCATTTGTCGAACGGCAGAATTTGAACATCCGAATGGGCAACCGGCGGTTTACGCGGTTGACCAATGCGTTCAGCAAGAAGCTGGAGAACCATGCCCACATGCTGGCGCTGTATTTCACCTACTACAATTGGTGCAGACGGCATCAGACATTGCGGACGACCCCGGCGGTCGCCGCAGGATTGGCGACAGAGCCGTATCCGGTAGACTGGCTAGTGTCACTGGTAGAGGCGCGAACCCCGCCGCCCACGCCGCGCGGGCCGGACAAGCAACCACGCAAACGGCGTCGCCGCTAATGAAACGGAGACACTACCGTGGTGCAACTAGCGTCCCTAGGTATAGCGGTCGGCTTGCAGGGCATAGAGCTTGGCGTAGGTGCCGCCACGCGCATATAGCTCACCATGGGCGCCGTACTCGGTGATCCGGCCGTTTTCGAGCACCGCGATGACGTCGGCCATCCGCACGGTGCTGAAGCGGTGCGAGATGAGCAGCGTCGTCCGACCGGCCATCAGGGCGGCAAAGCTCCGGTAGGTCTCGTACTCGGCCGCTGCATCCAGGGCGGCCGTCGGCTCGTCGAGCACGAGGAAATCGGCTTGGTGGCGCATGAACACGCGCGCCAGGGCGATCTTCTGCCACTCACCCCCGGACAGGTCCGCCCCGACGCCCGCACCCAGCAGCCAGCGGCTCAACAGCGTCTCGTAGCCTTGTGGCAGCGCGGCCAGCGCCGCATGGATGCCAGCGCTCATCGCGGCCTGCTGCACTCGGTCCCGATCAGCGAGCCGGCGCACGTCGCCGAGGCCAACGTTCTCCCGCGCGGTCAAGCCGTACTGGGCGAAGTCCTGGAAGACGGCGCCGAGGCGTGCCCGTAGCGCCGCTGGCGCAAAGTCGCGTATATCGGTGCCGTCCCAGCGGATGTGGCCCTCCGTCGGATCGTAGAGGCGCGTCAGCAGCTTCACCAGGGTCGTCTTGCCGGCGCCATTGCTGCCGACGAGGGCCGTACACCGGTTGGCCGGGATGGTCAGGTTGACGTGGCGTAAGACCCACGGATGCTCCTCCGAATACCGGAACGAGACATCGCGTAGCTCGATGCCGGTGGTCAGCGGACCGATGGGCCGGCCGGGCGAGGCGACCGGCATTGGCTCCGGCAGGGCAGCCAGCGCGGTGAACTGCCGGAAGAACAACAGGCTCTCGTTGAGGCGAGCGCCGGCGGCGACGAGGCCGGTCAGGCCGCCTTGCACGCTGCCGACGGCGCTGATGTAGAGCGTGACGTCGCCCAGGCTGATGCGCCCGGCGAAGGCTTGCAGCACGACCACGACAAAGGCCGCGCTGGCGACGAGGCTACTCAGCAGCCCCAACCCCGACTGCCAGCGCAGCTCGCGGGCCTGCTGCCGCCGCTGCGCCTGATGGATGGCCTGATAGCCGCGCCGAAAGCGGGCGAGGAAGTAATCGGCGAGGCCGAACAGCCGCAACTCCTTGACAAAGGGTAAGCCGGACAGGATCGAACCGTAATACGCGGCCTGCCGCTCCTGGGGGCTGTTCCACTCGGCGAGGAGCAGGCGGTACCGACCGAGCTTCAGCTCCGCGACGAACTGGACGGCCGCGGCGCCGGCGCACAAGGCGGCGAGCAGCGGGCTGAAGGCCAGCAGCACGACCAGGAAGCCGCTCAGGGTGACCGTGCTCTGCAGGACGGTACTGAAGATGTGGACCGTTTGCTGCGGCCCCAGCATCGCGCCTTGGGTGGCCAACTGCATGCGGTCGTAGAAGCGCGGGTCCTCGAAATAGCGCAGCCCCACGAAGCGGTTGACCTTTCGATAGACGGCGAGCTGGGCCTGGAGGGTGACGCGCCGGCTCAACTCCTGGGTGAGGAAGGCGCTGCTGGCCGTCATGGTGGTGCTTAGGGCCGCGAGGAGGGCTTGGGCGACCAGCAGGGGCAGCACGGTGGCGACCAGGTTGCTCGGGCTGCTGCCCTGCAGCGCCTGGGCGAGCAGGTCGAAGAGGAGCTTGGTGACCCAGGCGGTCGCCACCGGGACCAGCCCTTGCGTGACATTGAGCACCAGCAGGCCGATGAAGCTGGCCGGCTGCGCCTGCCACGCCAGCGCCACCAACTGCCACACGGCCCCGGCGTAGCGGGACGTGGCCTGGAGCCACTGCTGGAAAGAGGTCAACATCACGTGCCTACGGTGTCCCTTGTTGTTTGCGCCGCCACTCCGCCAGGATCGCATTCTGCTCGCTGGCAATCGCGGCGGTAGCCTCCGCCACCAGCTGCTCCCCTTTCCACAGCGCCACCAGGCCCTGATCGTAGGCTTGCACCAGGTCGTACCACTTCGGGTGCAAGGGCAGCGGCCGGGCATAGGCCAGCGCAGCGAGCGTGGCGGCGCCATAGCGATCTCTGAATTCGCCCACCAGGGACCGCCGTGCCGGGGGCAACCCGCGCTGCTCGGCGGCTTGGTACTGGCGTTGGGTCGCCGCACTCGTCCACCAACTGAGGAAGCGCCAGGCGTCGTCCGGCACACGCGCAGTCTTGCTCAGGTGGGCACCGATGGAGAGGCTCAAATAGCTGGCAGACTGACGCGGACCCCGCGGCGGCTCCGCTAGAGCATAGCTGAACTGTGGCGGGTAACCGGAAGCTTGGGCGGCCCGCTCACTGATCCACATGCCATCGGTCATCGCCACCCGGCCCTCAGCAAAGAGTACCCAAGTACTAATGCCATCACCCTTAAGGAGGTCTGCTGGCAGGCTGAACATTTGAGTCAAGGTGAGATCAAGGAGCCACTGCAGCGCCTGCTGCGCCGCCGGCCGATCCACCAGGCTCTCGCTGCGATCGGTACTGAGCATGGCGCCACCGTTCGCCCAGAGCCACGGCAGTGTAGAGCGCTGATCTACACGGAGGCCGAAACCAAAGCTAGGCTTGGGCTGCTGGCGGTCGGTCAGCTGCCTGATCGCGTTGCGGAACTGTGGCCAAGTCCACGCGGTCGTGGGGACGCCGAGACCTGCTTGGGCAAAGAGTGCCTTATTGCAATAGAGCACGGTGGGTCGCACCTCGGTGTACAGGCCATACAGCTTGCGCTGCCACTGTGCGCCTTCAATCGCCGCTGGCCAGTAGTCGGAGAGATCGTATTTGTCGCTGCGGATGTAAGGGTAGAGGTCAACAGCGGCGTCGCCAATGAAGAGGTGCGAGGTATAGGGCGGTGCCAACTGCAGTACGTCGTAGAGGAGGCCCGCGCTGTGCAGCTGCGCGATCTGCAGACCGGGCGCGGATGCATCAGGGCCGCTGGTCAGCGGCAGGGGCTGCCAGTCCACCGTGAGCGACGGATGCCGGCTGGTGAACTCATCAGCCAGCGGGCGAAGCTCGCCGCCACGCCGCTCCAACCAAAGGGGCCAGGCCAGCACTTGGACCGTCCGCGGCGGGGTGGCTCGCGCGGGCACGCCCCGCGGCGTAGGCAGTGGCTCCGCCTTGGCTGAATCTGGTGCTTCCACTGACGCCGTGCTGGGCAGCCGCAGGTCACATGCCGCCGCCAGGATGCCACCCAGCGCGGCGGCCGCTCTGCCCACAAAGCGCCGGCGGCTCATCCTCACCACGACGGCCTCCTTTCACGCTATCGCGCCGCTGCTTTGGACAGCTTCCTGATGACAATGCCTCGCAGGCGTTGCCATAGCGCGATCAGCAGCATGTACCTACGGTGTCCCCTGTTGTTTACGCCGCCACTCTGCCAGGATCGCATTCTGATCGCTGGCAATCACGGCCGTCGCCGTGGCCACCGACTGCTCTCCTTTCCACACCGGCACTAGGCCCTGATCGTAGGCTTGCACCAGGTCGTACCACTTCGGGTGCAAGGGCAACGGTCGCGCATAGGCCAGCGCAGCAAGGGTGGCGGCACCATAGCGATCTACGAATTCTTCCGCCAGGGATTGCCGGGCCGGGGGATACACGAACCCATCCCGCTTCTCGGCTTGGAACTGGCGCTGCGTCTCCGCACTCGTCCACCAGCGGAGGTAATGCCAGGCGTCGTCCGGCACCCGCGCGGTCTTGCTCAGGTGGTAGGCACCAGGGACTGGATCCAGGAAGCTGGCAAACTGGCGCGGCCCCGCCGGCGGCTCTGCTGTGGCAAAGCTGAACTGCGGCGCACGACCGAAAGATCGGGCGGCGCCGCTCTCACTGGCCCAGTAGGCATAGAGCATTGCCACCCGGCCCTCATAAAAGAGGTCCCAGCCGTCGAGGGGACTGGCCCAGCCGGCAAGAGGACCGGTCCGACGGAAGTCCGCTTCCCGCGGGGTGACCTCGTGCGTGAGGACCAGATCGCGGAGCCACTGCAGTGCTTCTTGGGCCTCCGGCTGGGCCACCAGGCTCTCGCTGCGATCCGCACTGAGCATGGTGCCCCCGTTCGCCCAGAGCCACGCCAGGATATAGTAGCTCGTCCGGCGAGCGAGCGCGAAGCCGAAGTTGGGCTGCGGCTGCTGGCGGTCGGTCAACTGCTTGGCGGCGGCGATGAGTTGCGGCCACGTCCAGGCGGTCGTGGGCGCCTCCAGTCCTGCCCGCCCAATGAGCGCCGCATTGAGTAAGAGCACCGAGGGCCGTACCTCGGTGTGCAGGCCATACAACTGCCGCTGCCACTGCACGGCCTCGATGGCTCCCGGCCAGTAGTCGGCGAGATCGTACTTGTCGCGGCGGATGAACGGGTGGAGGTCAGCGGCGGCATCGCCAATGAAGAGGTGGGAGGTAAAGGACCGTGGCAACTGCATGACATCGAAGAGGACACCCGCGCTGTACAACTCCGCAATCTGCGGACCGGATGCGGGTGCATCAGGGCCTTTGGTCAAGGGAAAGAGCTGCCAATCCACGGTGAGCTGTGGATGCCGGCTGGTGAACTCCTCAGCCAGCGGGAGTTGCAAGCCGATATACACTTCGTCCCAGGTCAGCACTTGGACCGTTCGCGGCGGGTTGGCTCGCGCGGGCACGCCCCGCGGCGGAGGCGGTGGCTCCGCCGCGGCTCCATCTGGCGCTGCCACTGGCGGCCGCAGATCACACGCGGCCGCCAAGAGACCGCCCAGCGCGGCGGCCGATCTGCCCACGAAGCGCCGGCGGCTCATCCTACTCACGGTGACCTCCTTTCACGCTATCGCGTCGTTGCTTTGGATAGCTTCCTGATGACAATGCCTTGCAGGCACCGGAACGACAATGGCCCCCATTGGCGCGAGTCTGTGCTCCTGTCCTGGTTATCACCACAGACAAAGAAGTATCTTGGAGGGATAGGTAAGACACGCTTAGTATTGCTATCGTGTGCTACTGAATCGCTCAGACCGTAGCCATCATCGAACTCGTTGCCCTCCCTCACGACCCGGAAGCCTTCCCGTGGAGACACAACCAGTGGATCGCCAGGCAGACCAACAACGCGCTTGATATACAGAGACCGATCAGTCGGCGGATGCTGAGATTGGACGAGCACGATGTGGTCTTTACGTAGCAATCGGGCTGGCCAGCGGCGCCATACCACCACCCGATCACCGTGCTGGAGCGCTGGCGACATACTGTCGTGCTCCACACGCACAACCATCAGGGTGGTTCGGAGCAGAACAAAACCGATCAAGACGACCAGCAGCCAACCCACGACACCAACCCAGAAAAGTACCATGGATGAGTTCCTCCCAAGAAGCAAGATGCGAGCATCCCACCGACCTACAGTCGAGGATCAAGCATCAAGATGTCAGTAGCACACACGTACTCTCAGACACTCTGCCTATCCAATAGCACTGTAGGTCAGTGGGAGTGAAGAGTTTAGTAGCTACTAGCATGCACAGCCGCGGCTACATGACTCTTGAGAGGTGCAGGTAGGACTCTGATCGTAGTAGATCGTTTGCTTGTCCTTCCCAGTTCCCCAACAGGACGAGTCGTCGCGGCAACAACTCCCGCAGATGAAGCCGTATGGAGGACAACTTCCGGCGCTGGCCGTTGCCTGGGGTAGAATCTGATCAGCGATCCGGTCAATGACGAGGCTGACAGGCCCCGTGCGACGAGTGGTGCGGTCAACGACTGCGAGCAGCGCAGCAGCGAGGTCAATCATCTTCCCGTTCCTTTCTCACGTGACGTTCTTCACCTGGGCTACATTACCGTGTATCACCTCCCCTGTGTGCGAAGTGGCTGCCGACCGATCAGCTTGTTTCCAGGACGCCGTGAGCAGTCCCCACTCACCCTTCTCTGGAAACGGCAACCCGCTGGATTGGACCGCGCCTTGGGCATCAATGGCGCAGTAGGTGGGAGTCTCGACGAACTTGTAGTCTTTCATAAAGGAACTCTCTTCCTGCGGTGCAACGATCACCGGTAACGCGATGTTGAAAGCTTCAACGAATTCACGGGTCTCTGTCCGGCTCGCAACGCTTACCAGTACAAGCTCTCGCTCCGCTTGACGAGCGACTGGGCCTAACGCGTTGTAGGAAGGGACGTATTCACGGCAGGGTTCACACGACGGCGAGATGAACACGAAGACGACTGCGCGCCCCGCATAGCTGACAAGGGTGACTGGCTCGCCGTCCAACGTCTTGGCCGTGAAGTCGGGGGCCGGTTCGCCGGCCTGGAGCCAATCTCGCTGCTGAGGCCGGGGCTGGGTGCCGCTGCTGGTGCGGCGCACAAGCGCCAGCGTCAGCAGCAGGTTGAAGAGCACCAGTACCCATAGCAACCCCACACTGCCGATCAGAACCGTCTCGTTCACCAGCTCGTTCATCATCCTTCTCTCCCGTACTCCGTTATGCCGGTGGCCGTGGGGCCACGCCCGGCTTGAACACCTGAGCAATCTCTGCCAACTGCACCCAGATGAGCATGAAGATCACGGCTACCACCGCCACCAGGCCCCATTCGGCGAGGGGCAGCGGATGCAGCGCAGCCGTCGGTGCTCCGGCGCTCCAATAGCCGGCACCGGCGCAGAGCAGCAGGCCGCCATTGCGGACCACATCCCAGCCCGATACCGGCTTGGTGGTCGAGCCAAAGCAGGCGCACGACGTAGCGAGGCGGCGCACGAGGGCGGAGATGATCACTGCGGTGAACAGCACCAGCAGGCCGAGCGCGAGCAGGAAGCCGGCCCGTAGGAGCGCGGTACCCGGCACGAGGCCGCCAATGATGATCAGGACGACGACGGCCATCTCGGCGGCCAGGACACCCAAGGCGATAGGCTGGGTCAGGCGCTGGGGCACCAGTCGCAGATCACTGATGGCGCGCTCGAAGGTTGCGAGGATGGTGGCCTTGCTGGCGGACGACAGGACAAAGGCCAGAGCGGTCGTGATTGCCGAGAAGAGCAGGAGATGCACCATAGCCACCCTCCCCCAGCGGTACGGCCTGCCTGGTGCTGTCGGTGGAGCGGTCCACGCTCCGGACAGCCACTCACGTCGGCACTGCACCTATGGTACGCCCATTCGGCAGCCAAGGGCCTAAGGAAAACCCCAGTCTTGCCCTAAGGAAAACCCCAGTCTTTGGGCGGGGCGGGGCAGAAAACGGGGCTAATGGGGGTAGGTCAACCGGAAAACGGGCGAAATGTGTGCTTGGCGGGGCGGCGCTGGTCCCCCTGTGGTCTCCCCGCGGCGGCGGGCACGGATTCCCGCGCACGTGGGAATGATGGGTGGGGCGGGCGTAGCCGCTGGGGGATATTTGCGGGGCAACAGCGAGCGCCGGCTTAGAGCAGGCCCTGTTCCTCGGCCTTGAGCACCACCTCCACACGCGAGTGGACGTCCAGCTTCAGAAACAGGCGATGGACGTGGTACTCCACGGTTGTCTCCTCGATGTTGAGGGCCGTGGCGATTTGGGTGTTGTGCCAGCCTCTACCGAGCAGGGTGAGCACTTCTTTTTGCCGGCCCGTGAGCGCGATGTCGCGCGGTGCGCTCGTCGCCGCATCCGGTGGCCAGACGGTCTGTCCGGCGGCTACCGCGCGCATGGTCGCGATGACCTGCTCCATTGATTGCCGCTTTGAGATGTAGCCGGATACCCCCAGATCGCGTAGATGCTCCACAGTAGCCGTATCCTCATGCGCGGTGAACGCGATAATTTTCACTTCTGGTTGGGTCTCATGTACTGTCTGCGCGACGGCCAAGCCGCTGATGTCGGGCAGCGTCAGGCCCAGCAAGACGACGTTGGGCCAGAGCTTGCCGATGGCCTGGACGGCCTCAGCACCGGAGCCAGTTACACCAACGACGGTGATGTCGTCCACCAGCCGGCTCAGAAACGGCGGCAGGCACTGTCGCACGACGGCGTAGTCATCCACGACCAGGACGCGGATCGGGATATCATCCTGTGGCAAGGGGCCTCCTCCCGTACCTAAATGTACGTATCCAAGCAGCTTGCATCAAGCCGAGCGCTTCCCACCCAGCGCCCTCTCAATCGCCGCAGCCTCCCCCACCGCGTCTGTCAGGACGTGGCACCGGTGGAACTTCAGCGCCTGAAGCGTGGCCAGGCCCGGCACGTCCCACCAGAAGCCAAGGCATGGTCATAGCTGAAAATCCGCGGCGTGGCGGCAGCAGTCAGCGCCAGTATACCGGCTAAATATGAGGTTAGTGAGCAACCGGACCAATCTACGTCACGTCTTGTAATGTTGCGGCAGAAATGGCGTCATAGCCGCGGTGGTCGCGCCGCCGACCCCGCCTGGATCCGGTGCATCCGAGGGAAGCAAGGCTTGAGCCTCCTAGTTAGTGCCTGGGTCCAGGGAAGAGAGTCTACGGACTTCTGAGGTGGCAAGGCTGGATACTACGTTTAGCATTCCACCTGCCTCCAACGCGGTAGCAGCCGCTTTGGGGCTTTCCTACCTAAGTGCTTGCTGAGATGGCACCACGTGATCCGCTGTTGCCCCGGTCTCTACCGCTGGTAGCGCGGGCGCGCGCCCCCCTGGCCGGTCGGCGGGTCAAGTACACACTTGTGTGTGCGTCCCTTGCACCGTGGGCACCGCCCCGAGCTATGGGTCCTATACGAAGAGGTCGCGCACGCCCTCCCTTTCCGGGCGTTACGCCCGTTGTGCGGGGTCGGTACCCTGGGAGGCAGGATCACCATGCGGTCACATGCCGGCCAGCGCCGCCTTGACCATACCACGTAGATGATGCAGTCTTACGTAAGACTAAGTAGCGATAAGAGCGGCCATGCAGCGGACCACCGAGACTATCACGTTCTCGCTACCCCCAGCGATGGTGGCCCAGGTGCGGGCCGTGATGCGGGCGGAAGGCCGCACCATGAGCGATCTGGTGCGCGAAGCCCTGCGCCTGTACATGGAAGAGCGGGGGTGGCGTCAGACCGTCCGCTACGAGCGGCTCCAGGGCCGCCGGGCCGCCGGGCCGCCGGGCCGCCGGGGAAACTGAACCAGGAGGCAACCCCGATGCGTAACCCACCGAAGCCCACCCCAGCGGCGCTGTATGCCCGCGTGTCCAGTGACCGGCAGGATGTGGGCCTCTCCGTGGCCGCCCAGCTGCGCGCCCTACGGAACTACGCTGCGCAACACGGTTACGTCGTCGCCCGCGAGTACGTAGACGAGGCCGAGAGTGGCCGGGTTGCCGACCGGCCGGAGTTCCGCAAGATGCTGGACGCCGGGGGCCGTTCCCAGGCGCCCTTCCAGGTCATTCTCGTCTGGAAGTTCTCCCGTTTCACCCGCAAGCGCGAGCACGCGGTCGCGTTCAAGGCCCTGCTGCGCCGCCGGGGCGTCAAGGTGGTCTCCATCACGGAGCACGCCGACGACTCCCCCACCGGCAAGCTGATGGAGGCCATCATCGAGAGCGTGGACGAATTCTATAGCGAGAACCTGGCGCAGGAGGTCACGCACGGCATACGCGAAGCCGCCGCGCGCGGCTTCTTCCTGGGGTCGCCGGCGCCCTTCGGCTACCGGCGGGTCAAGGTGAGCGATGATGCGAAAGAGCGACCCACGTTGGAGGTGGACCCGGCCGCGGCGCCGGTGGTCAAGGACATCTTCCAGCGCTCCCTGCGGGGCCACGGCCTGAAGGAGATCTGCAAGGCGTTGAATGATCGCGGCCTTACCAACCGGGGGAAGCGCTGGCGGAAGAACGCGCTGCACTACCTGCTGACCAACGAAGCCTACACCGGTACCGCCGTCTGGGGACGCACCACCACGGGCACCCAGGCGCCGGACCCGGTGCGGGTACCGGGGGCCTGGTCGGCGCTGGTGTCCAAGGAATTGTTCGTGCAGGTCCAGCGGGCGTTGCGAGCGCGCGCCGGCGGTGCAGCGGCCGGCCCGAGTGGGCAGCACAATCCTGTTGAGCGGGCTGTTGCGCTGCGGGGTGTGCGGCAAGGCCTACGTCGGCCAGGGGGCCAAGAGCGGGCAGTTCGCCTACTACGTCTGTGGCACGTTGCAGCGGGAAGGCGCCGGGACCTGTACGGCCCACCCAAGAAGATGCGAACCGAACACTCAAGCCGCTTCACCCTGCAATTGCTTCGATCCAGTGCAACTGCTTCTCCGCAGGCAGGCGTGCCAGCGATCGGAGGGATTGGATGCCGAGCCGCCTGCCCTTGATGGGGTCGCCGAGCGCCAGAATGATCGCCTGTGCTTCAGGTGCAAGGTGCAGGAGGCTGAGGACTTGAGTGACGTGGGCCCTCGAAACCCCCAGTTGCCGAGCCAGAGCCGCTCTGGATGCGGCTTCGCCGCTGCTTATTTGCTGGCCCCACTCCCGGGCTAGAGCGATTGGGTTGCGCGAGCCACTGGTTCCGGCTGGTACTATTCGAGATGCTGGTTGCGGCAGCTTGAACCAGGCCCAGGTGAAAGTACGTAATGCTGGGGCTATCGGGGAGCCACTCTTGGGCGTTGCGGAAGTACGCTTCTAGGCTGACCGGCTCGATGTTTAGCCCGTGATCGGTGTCGTCGAGGAACAGCCGGAGCTGACGGTAGATGTCCGTCGGCCCCAGGTTCTGCGGCGTCGCACTGAGCAGTACGACCTTGTGGTCGCCCGATTCCAGGTAGTCGCGCAATCCCCGTGACCGCTGGTTCACGTTGCGAAAGTTGTGCGCCTCGTCTACCAGCACCGGCCCGCGATTGGCGTATTGGTCGGTCAGGACAATGCCCCGGCCAGGTTGCTCGGCGTCAATGTAGCGGCCTAGCTCTTCATCAAACTCGGCTTCCGGTGGCGCGGCGATCATGCTATGGGACACGACCGCGGCCCCGAGACCAAAGCGCTCGTTGAATACCTGCCACATGGGCCGCAATCCGGCCGGGCAGAGGATCAGCGGCGGGCCATCGTGCGGATAGCTCACCCGCAACTGCCGCAGCAGTTCCGCACCGACAAATGTCTTGCCCAAGCCCACCACGTCGCCGACATAGCAGCCGCCGTAGGCCTCGATCATCGCGAGGCCGCGGCTCACGGCGTCCAGTTGGAAGTTGGCCAGCGCTGCGGTATGCGGCGGGACCGGCAGCGGACCGCCGCCGATCTCGGTGGAGTACAGCTCGTAGAGGGCCTTCAGGTAGACGTGGTACGGCGGGGTCGTGGCCAGCACCCACGACCGCTCCGGCTCCGTGACTAGCGCCGCACTGATGTCCGCCGCGTCCGCCCACAGGGCCTCGAACCACTCGCGCAGGGCTTCCATCTCCGCGTCGCCGGTGACGCGGACGTTTAGCTCGGTGTTGCCCTCGAAGCCGGCCAACGTCAGGTTGGACGACCCCACCACGGCGGCGCCTGGCTCGGCGTGGTGGGCATACCAGCACAGGTACGCCTTGGCGTGCAGCGGGCTGCGGAGGTAGGCGCGCACCTCCACTTTCCCGGCAGCCACCAGGTCGTGCAGCTGCGCCACGGCGGCTGCCGTCCCGCGCTCCTGCGGCAGGACCGACACGCCCTCGGCAATGCGGTCCACGGCCTGTTGGGCGATCTCGGCGCGTTCCCGCCGCCGGATTAGCGCGTCGGCTTCCAACTGCGCGCGCAGCGCCTGCGTCTGCTGGAGACCGAGGGCGACTTCCTCCAGCACCTGCCGGTCGGTGCGCCCGACGAGGATGCGGACCTTGTCCAGCCGAGCCAGGTCGTTGGCGATGGCCTCGAAGCCGCTGATGAAGAAGTACCCGACGGCGATGTCGGCGCGCGCGGAGCTACCCAGCATCTCCTTCAGCCGCGCCAGCAGCGTCGGGTCCGTCGTGGCGTGCAGGATGTTCAATGGCTTTTTCCGGCGGCTCGCGGCTCCAGCGGCGTGAGCATCCCGTTCGCGTCTCTCGCCTGCACATTCGCCATCATGCCCGGCCCTTTTGGAGGGGGTCTCGCGTGCAGCCCCATTATACCGCTGCACCCGGTCGAGCTTGGTCCTGGTATGACCGCTGGGTGGATGAAGTCTGGAAGCACTGTGCAGAGAACTCCGACAAGTACACACCCAATCCCACGATGACGGCGGCGGCATGACTACCCCAAGCCAAGCGCAGCGAGTTCAGCCAGGCCGAAGAACCGGCAGATGGCGTGGCCATGCTGCACCCGGTATGATTTGCTGTATCCGCAAGTGCCTGCGGGAGGTCAGGGCCAATGACCAGAGCTGAAGTCCTCGCGCTGCTGCGCGCCCACAAGCCGACGCTGGCGGCCCGTTTTGGCGTGACCAGCCTGGCCCTGTACGGATCCTTCGCGCGGGATCAGGCGACGGATTCGAGCGACCTGGATATCCTCGTGGAGTTCGACTCCCCGCCGGATTGGCGGCGCTACTTCGGAGCACAGTTTTACTTGGAAGATCTCGTAGGGCGTCCGGTGGATCTGGCCGTCAATGGTGAGGTGCGAGCGGCAATCCGCCCTGCCGTGGAGCAAGACGCCATCAATGTGTGAAGCTGAACGCCAACGTCGACACTGGACATTGTACGTTCAGGACATGCTTGCATTCGGCGAAAAGGTCCTGTCTTTTACGGATGGACTGGATCAGGATACCTTCACTGCCGACGTGCTCATCTACGACGCGACGCTACGCAACATCGAGCTTATCGGCGAGGCCGCAACGCATATTCCGGCCGTGGTGCGGGCGGCGCACCCGGATATTCCCTGGCGCGCGATAGTCGGAGCACGCAATCGCCTCGCACACGGCTACCTAGACATCAGTGACAGCGTGATCTGGTCTATCGTGCAAGACGCGATCCCGGATTTACTGCCCAAGCTGCGGCGTCTGCTGGATTCGGCACAGCACGGCAGGTAGCCATCGCGCTTTGGAGCAGACGCGATGACCTCGTATGATTTGCTGTAGCCGCTATTCATACGGAGGCAGCCATGCGTGTATCCGAGCGCGGGCAGATCACCATCCCCAAGCGCCTGCGGGAGCAGTTTGGGCTGAACCACAACGTCGAGGTCGAGATCACGGCGACCGAGCGGGGGCTGCTGCTCACCAAGAAGACGAACGCGGCGCATCCGGTGGATAGAGTCTACGGGATCCTCGGCAAGGACGCGCTTGGCGTAGGCGTAAGCGTGGACGATTACATCGAGGAAGTCCGCGGCCGGTGATTACTGCCGAGGTCTCGCCTACATCTCAATTATACCGCCGCCCGCTGTCGAGCCGGGCCTTCTCCCAGGAGCGCACCAACTCACGGCCCGTCGTGGGTCTATCCCCGCGTGGGCGGGGGAACCACCCGCGCCGCCGTGATGGTCAGCGTCTACCGCGGTCTATCCCCGCGTGGGCGGGGGAACCCGGTACTCCTCCTCGGTGTAGTCGGCTGCGCCGGGTCTATCCCCGCGTGGGCGGGGGAACCTGGTTCTCGCCCGGCTCGGCGCCCACGTACCACGGTCTATCCCCGCGTGGGCGGGGGAACCTACCCTGCCCTATGTGCCAAGCCTCACCAAGTCGGTCTATCCCCGCGTGGGCGGGGGAACCGTCATGTTCTCCGGCTGACTGACGTGCTGCAAGGGTCTATCCCCGCGTGGGCGGGGGAACCCGGGATATGATCGTGCTACCGCTGCGCTCACAGGGTCTATCCCCGCGTGGGCGGGGGAACCTCAAGCGTACTATGATGATGCATGATATGATGGGGTCTATCCCCGCGTGGGCGGGGGAACCCGCTCCAGTGATACCCAGGGGGAGCTGGGTATGGGTCTATCCCCGCGTGGGCGGGGGAACCCAGGGGAAAGACGGGCGACAGTACATCGCCTGCGGTCTATCCCCGCGTGGGCGGGGGAACCGGCTACGTCCGTGATCAGCAGTCCCACCTGAAGGGTCTATCCCCGCGTGGGCGGGGGAACCCCTACAAGTGTACAGTGTTTCCACTGTTTCTCGTAGGGTACCTCTGGGAAATTGCTCGCCAAATCCCACAGTTGCCATATGTAAGATGCTAGTGGTACTTCACCAGGTAAACGCCTTCCGCATCTACGATCTCTTTGGGCGCCGCGCCCAGGGTCCGGATCTGCTGCTCGCCGACCGCTGCCGGGTCACGCCACGTCATCACGATCGCGCCTTGTTGTAGCTCCCCATGCCACTGCGCCAGCACCTCCCAAACCCGCTCCCGGATACCCTGCGTCAGCTGTGGCGAGGTGTACACACCAGGCGCGATCTCCAACATCGCCGAGGCGAGAAATCCGCGATACCGCGCCTCGACGTTAATCGTGACGACGACGGTCATGCCGCACCTCACTCACCGGCGCCGGTTGGCGTTGCTGCCGCTGGTCGGGGGACGGAACGTCCTCGAACAGCACTTTGATGCGGTCGATCATCTTGGGAATGACCTGCTCGGTCCGGAGTAGCTTGCCCGTGATCCGCCGGGTGTGCCGCTCGATGTCCAGCCGTGAGTTCGCCGTGACTTGCCGGGCGGCGGTGAACGCAGCGGGCAGCAAGATCGTATCGCGGAACAGATCGGCGATGTCCAGCGCAAAGGCGTCGCCGCTGTGCTCGTGAATGAAGCCCAGCTGCGGTATGGCACCAACGGCAGTAACCGCAATCACCGCGGCCGACGTGACCGCGACCGACGCATGGTTGATGGCTTGATTGGGGAGGTCGGCCGCCAGCGGGTTCGCGCGGTCATAGCGCCGGCCCCGCCAGGTAATGCCGTAGCGTTGGGCGAGGTTCTTGTACGTCTGCCTCATGCGGGCGCCCTCCATCCCGCGCAGGACATCAAGGCTCTGGTGTGGGAGCAGCTCGCCGAGGCGCCAGGCGTACATCTTGCGGGCGATGGTAATGCGGCTGCCCTGGGGATCGCCCCAGGCCCACATCTGCCGGCGGGCAATCTCGGAGGTGTCCGGCAATAGGGGCGGGGCCGTGTAACACCGGACACCATCCGTCCCGACCGCGACGAGCGCGGTCCCGTGGCGCGCCAGCAAGCGCAGCGCGTCGTGGCTGACGGTGGAGCCGGGCCCGAGCAGGATCATCGAGAGGGACTGGAACGGGATACCGTATTCGCCGCGGTCGAGGGCGCTATCCCGATCCGGGGCGGCCTGGCGCTCGAAGCGCAAGGTGCCGTCCCGGACGGTCAGCGCGCCCCGACTGAGCCAGAGCAGCCCATGGCGATCCGCGTGGGGAATCCGGGCCGTTTCCAGTCCCAGCCGGCCGCGTAACAGGGGTGTGCCGCCGGCTGCGGCTGCCAGGCGGTCACGCGGTAGCATCGGTCGCCTCGGTCGGTCCCCGCCGCCGCGGGGAATACCTCTTCGGTTGTTAAGGTACGTCAAACGACAGCCTCCGCTCACGCGTTGACCGGCCGGCCCGGCGGCCGGAGCAGGATCATGCCGTAGCCGTAGGCGCGATGCCGGCCGACCCCGTGAGCGACGAGGCACGCAAAGGCGTCGGCGTCGGTGACGGTGAGGGTGCCCTGCAGCACGGCATGGGGACCCTCGGTCGCGTGAGCGCGGCGCTTCCGCACCGTCCGCACGCGCTGGAATGAGGTCAGCCGCGTCCCCGGCTCCTGCTCCGTCCCTGGCTCCAGCGCGGCGCCACCGCGCCGCTCAAGCTGCGCGGCCAGCCAGTCGGTGTAGACTGCCTGCCGACTGCGCTCCATCCTGCCCCGTGGATGCTGGCTCGCCTCCCATTGCCACACATCGGTTTCTGCTCCGGTACGCCTGATACCGCCGCCGCGCGTGTTGAGGCGGCGGTCTTTGGGACGGGACACCGGGCGGACGAGCACCTCGAAGCCGAGCCGCTGCCCTGCTTGCCAGGTGGTGGGCAGCGCCTGGCTCTGGAGTGGACAGGCAAAGGTCGCTGCCGCCTCGCGCAGCGCCGCGGCGTCGGCGGCCGCGTAACCGTAGAGCGTGCCGCGCCGCTGGCGGCCCCGCTCCGGCCGGGGGATCAGCACGCGGAACGGCTTGGGCGCGAGGTCGCAGCCGAAGCTCTGGACCAAGAGGTGGTGCAGCGCGTAGCCGGGATCGAACGTGTTCCGGGCGATCAGGCCCTGGCCGCCGGCCCAGCGGTGGAAGGCGTTGACATCCAACTCGGCACAGATCATGTACAGCGGTGCAGCGGTGGTCATGGCTGCTCATCCTCTCGCGATTCGGCGGACCGGAAATCCTTCACCGGCCGGGTGCCCTCGCACACCTGGCGTCCGCCGCCGTGCAGGCCGGACACCCAGTTGCGCTCGTCGGTCAGCTGATACGTTCGGTTGGCAGAGTCGTCCGCCGCCGCGTCCTCGCCAGCGGGCCAGAGCAACCGGATCAACTCATCGGAGGTACGAGTCGGCTCGTCTATCGGCAGGCCCATGAGCGCGGCCAGCGCGGTGTTGCCCTCGTTGCCAATGCCCCGGCTGAGACGACCGGAGGGCAAACATGGCTTGCGCCCAATGAACAGCGGCCGTTTCGGTTCGTCCAGCGCCGCGGCGAGGTCGTCGAGCGTCGGCCCGTCACCGTCAGCGGCCGGCTCCAAGCGCAGCGCGACGGTCACGCGCATATCGGCAAAGTAGTCGCGGTAGCGTAAGTGGGGGGCATCGTAGGTGTTGGCGCCGCCGGCCCGGCCCTCGGGAATACCACGAGTGGTCCAGCCCTGGTCGCTCTTGTCCAGCTTGGCGGTCTGGAAGTCGGTCAGGCGCACGCCGCCGGCCGGCTCGCGGTCAATACGGGCAGCGAACACCAGCCGCTCTTGCAGCCGCTGGTGCAGCTCGCGCTCGATGCGCCGCCAGCCGAGCGCGTTGGCCAGCAGGCCGGTGAGCATGGACGCCGCCGGGAAGTCGCGGATGACGCCATAGTTGTCTATCGTCTCGCCCCCGAACGCCATCAAGGGCGCTTGGAGATCGAGCAGCAGGTGCCGCATAGCTCACCCGGCCTCGCCGTTCCGGACCGTCTGCGCGACCCAGGCGGCCAGGTCATCGAGGCAGAGCCGCGCCGCCTGGGGCAGGTTGCAATCGTCAACCGCCATCACTCGCCGGCTTTCCCGTGCGCCATAGGCAGCATCGAGCTTGGACAGGTGGTCGGCCAGGGCGGTCACGGCAGCAGCGGTCCGCGCCTGTACCGGCGCCCGGAAGGCGTTGGCGAGGCTGCGCGGCTGGCGCGATCCGGCCTCAATCAGCATCAGGTCGGCATAGCCGTAGGGCGCGGTAGAGCCGAGCTTGGCCCCCGGCGAGACGGTAGCGATCAGCTGCACCAGGTGCTCGACCACCCGACCGGCGAGCGTCCTGTCGGCGTTCTCCCATGCCTCGGCCTTACAGCCCGTCAGGTTGGACACCAGTCCCGGCACGTCCACGACGACGTAGCCGTAGAACAGCCCCGCGGTCAACTCCATATCGCCGATATGCGCCGCGCCGGGGTCTTCATCTTCACGCTGGAGGTCATCCACGACGGAGAAATAGTCGCTCTCGCTTTCCTCCTGGTGGACGGTGAAGGCATGGGCCACGTGAATGGCCGCGTCAATGTTCGCCCCGGGGTCGGACGTGACCATCCGGCCGAACAGTGCGCCGATTAGCCCACCAGGTAGCATGGTCTGCTCCTGGAAGGCCCGGAAATTCTCGCGCTGCTCATTGCGGCGCAGGGGCTTGAACAGTAGCTCGGCGGCCGCGGCCGCCGCCTTGGGATCATCGGGATGGGCGTCGCAGATCGCGGCAGCCTGCTTCCGGAGGTACTCGACCTCCGGCAAACCAAGCAACAGCGGTTGACGACCGGATTCGGTGGTCCCACCGCTCCCGTAGATGCTTTCATTGAAAGCGTCGCCAACGGCCGTCAGCACCTCATCGCTGGATTCGCCGGCATCGCGCAGCGGTTGGATCACTTCGCGATCAACGACGTTCCGAGAACGCACAGCCCCAGTAAAGCCATCAATGTTCTTCAGCGCGAACTCGTCGTCCGCCACGCGCCAGTGCCGCTTGAGGCACTGCGACGAGATACGAGTACGCACGGCATCACCGAACGGCAGCCGCTTGGCAAGGCCGCTGTCATCGCGGTTCAGCAGCGCTGCCGGGTACGAATGTAGGGTATGGATCTGCAGAAATCTTGGGGTAGTCACTTCATGCCTCCTTACTGTATGTTCGCTTCCTAGTCCTGCGGGCGGCTCGCGCGGTTCTCCGCCCAGTAGTAGCGCCGCGCTATGTCGCGGCGAACATCGTCCGCTCGCTCCTCGTTGAGGATCAGGCGAGCCATCCGATACCAGTCGAACGCGCATCCTTTGGCGCCCAACATACGGAACAGTCGCGCCAGCAGCACCCGTAGCATTGGGCCGCGCGCAACCAACAGCCGGTTCAGGCGCGTATGGCTGTAAAACGCGGTCTGTCTGCTCCGGTCATCACCGTAGAACAGCGCCTCGCCGATGGGTGTATTTCGGTCATGCGCTGACCGGCTCACGGCATCGCCTTCCGCAGTACGAGTCATCAGCGCCAGGCCGTGCAGGACCAGCGCCCACTTGTGTTCGATAGCCGGCCTGTCGAGCAAGTCTTGCTGCGCCATCAGCCGCCAGAAGGCAGCCGCGTCCGGCTTGTCTGGGTCCATGCGGCGCAGCTCGGCCAGATCGCCGCGCTGAAAGTCATCGGCTGCCAACTGACGGGCAAAGCTGACGGCGACCTCACCCCATGGGCGGCTCTGTGCCGGAGTTTCAGTCAGCACCTCAGTTGTCACTCGTTACCTCCCCCTTATAGTCGTACAAGTCTGGGAATCCGTCTTTTGGGCCACGGATGCGGCTATTGAACACGCTGTCGGCGCGTACCCTGGCCCGGTAACGTTGGATGGCCGGACAGGGTAAGGATTCCTCGGCAGCCCGGAGAATCTGCCAGGCCTGGTCTATCACGCCGTCCTGATCGTTGTTCTTCAGCCAGTAGTTACGGATCTGCTTGCGCCTGCCCGGATCGTCGGCCTCGAACTCCGTTTGCAGTTCATCGAAGAACGTGGTGTCAACGATCTCGTCGAGCTTGTTGGCCCAGGGGTTGGCGCGGGAGCGGTGCTCATCGCTGACGCTATCGGTGCTGCCGCCGGCAGCGAACACGGAAACCGCGTGCCGCAGAATGCGCTGCACCTTGCCAACCTCTTCGATACGCTGCCGGGCGATGTCGCCCAACTCCTGCATTGCGGCGGGACGGCCCATGACCCTGAAAGCCTTCTCCTTGAACGGGACGATCCGCTCGTGATAGTCCTCGGTCTTGCCCTGACCACGCACCATCCCGCGCGCGACCAGCAACATGTCCTGCGGCGAGCTTTCCTCGGCAGCAGTAGGCTTGAACAGGGGCGGCACTTCCCAGTCCTTCCCAAAGAGATAGTCAACGGTCCTCTTGTAGGTGAAGCCGCCGCCGGGCAGGGTCAGCGACTTGCTCTCCTTTGTGTTGATAGGCGTCCAAGGGTCACCGGTGACGCCCTTCAACGCTTTGGCCTCGATTCGGGCCGCTTTGGAGGTTGCGCGGAGAGCGCTCACCGTTCCGCCCCTATCGGCTTGCAACCGTATACGCCGGCAGGCCTCGATATAGAAGAGATCAAGGTCTTTGGGAGAGAAGGCCTCAACCTTTGTCCCATCCCAAGGCTTTGTCCACAGCAACCGGACTCCGCCATCGCGCGGATACATGGGATACTCGTTCAGCAACTCCTCGCGACACTCCAGCAGCGCTCCGAGGTCGCGGCGAACGTGAATTCCCGGCCGCACGGTGTGAATCTCTGGTCGCACGGCCGGAGCGAGGGTGAAAGCCGGCCGGCACCCCAGCCCGCCGTTCATGCGGGAGATCCCATAGTTGCCCGCGCCGCCAAAGCCCTCTGTGGTTTGCAACGTAATCAGAGCGAATAGCCAGTCGTTGATGGTGGCCGATGACGTGACCGCTGTCTTGAGGTCGTGATTTTTCGACGTGACCAGCATATCCAGTTCATCGGGTGTCTCAACCGTGCTCTTGTACTCGGCGAGCTTGCTTGGCGCGGAAGCCGGGGGCTGCATGAAGGCCGGCTGGGTGATGTCCTCGACGACCAACTGCCACGGTTCGTCGTTGGGATAGTCGGACGTGAGGCCGCGGATCAGTTCCCGCCACTCCTCGGCAGTGGCCGGCGGCGCGCTGCGGCCGGCGCGGTGCAGGGCCATAGCGCCGAGCTGGACGAGGAAGGCGTGCCAGGCGTGGCGCTGGTGCGGCCGTAGGGCCGGGAAGACGTCTACCTTGTCATCCATCAGCTTGGCATAGACCTCCGGCAGCGTGGCCGGCACGTCGGAGTCGGCCGCCGTATCCATGCGGATCAGTTGCTCTGTCAGCAGATTGAACATACGTCGTGTCCTCGCTGTGGAATGTCCTTAACAGAACGGGTGTTCGATAGTGCAGTTGCGGCAATCCCCTGATGTCGGAGGTTCCCCCGCCCACGCGGGGATAGACCCGCGGCTACGTCACGATACTAATAATCAACTGGGGTTCCCCCGCCCACGCGGGGATAGACCCGCATCTGCATCCAGCTAGAGCACCGTCATGCCGCACCTCCTCTGCACTCCCCTGCTGGGCCGCCCATGCGCTATCTACTGCGGTCTGGCCTGTGCTGGTATAAAACGCAGGCGACGGGTACTACCTCTGTGACCGTCTGGTGTGTGACACACGCCACTCACGGACGGTCTGTACCGCCGCACGACCCCGCCGATAGCGACTGCTTCGGCGTCTCCGATCCTGAACTGCTTGCTCCCATGTGGCCACACGCCAGCGGCGGTTCCAATCAGCACACTCTCAGCATGACCACCTGCCGCACACGCGGGGATAGGGCGTGGGCTGGCTGCCGCGGCCGAGCGCGCCTCCGGTGTCCTGTTCGCCGAACGTATCCTGCCCTTAGATAGTGCGGCCGCTCGCGCATATGCCGTGATCGCGGCGGATCGCCGTGCCGCTTGACGGCCGATCAGTCAAGCCGACTGCCAGATCGCAGCCATTGCCCGCTCCCGAGTAGCACTGGTAGTGAACCGCATGTCTCATATTGGGACCATGAGACCGTCTTGGAATTTCCGGTCAGGACCGCTGCGAACCGCTGACAGTAACTCTTCTGCCAATTCTATACCCTTCACCTTGTCAATATTCGCATTGCTTATGTCCCAAGACTTGGCTGGTTCAATGCAGTTCTGGCATCCTGTCGAGCACTTACAGTTGCGTGCAATCTCGATCCCCTTCTCCAGAGCGATATCCCAAACACTGAACAGCTTCTTCGCAACGCCGATTCCACCTGGATAGTTTTCGTAGCAATACGCCGCCAGTTCATTTCCGGTTCGGGAATATGTGCTTGTGTCAAAGCGGTCCGCCGGAATTACAAACATCGCGCCAACGCGGATCATGTGCTCCACCGCTCCAATCGCGTCAACAGCCGCCGTGCTCTGTGGCACATCTATCCAGAACGAGTGGAGGTTTCTCAGGAAGAGAGCATCATTGTCACCCCCACTCCTGATAATCTCTGCGGAACGTTCATCTACGAGTTTGTAGCCGGTGAAGTTCATTACGATGTTGAGCGACCCGTAATAGACGTTGGTGTCTCCGTAGCCGAGGCCATCGAAGAAGTCTGACCGAGTAAGGACTGTGTAAAAGCCCGGCTCGGTCTTCAGGTATTGCTCGGAGTCCTCAAGGATAACAGCTTGCTCCTCGTGAGACCTTACGTGATAGCGTTGTCCGAAGAAGGGGAAAATGGCACCAATGTAGGCCTCGCGGAACCGCCGCATGGCAGATATTTGTCCCAGTTCCTCATTGCCTCGCTTCAGCTTGAACGATTGGCCGATGCCACCGCGAAGACTTAAGCGCTGCTGTGGCTTGAAGCCGACAGGTATCGCCCCTTTGGTGTCACTCGCGGCATCATAGAAGGGATCGCCCAGTACAGCCCTTTCCGATGGTCGGACCCGTCCATTCGCCTCTTCCAAGAGTGAAGGCAGGTGCTTACCGATCAATTCCTCATTCCCTGGGTCAACAACCAGTTCATCAAAAGGCTTGTCAAGAAAGGCGCTGAGATTTCCCACAAAGAAACGATCAATTGGGTCATTCATAGCGTAGAAGAGAACAAAAGCATCTTTGTCCCAACCCCGACCGGCCCTTCCAATCTGCTGCCAGGCAGACATTATGCTGGATGGGAACCCCGCCAAAATGACACCATCTAAACCCCCAACGTCCAGGCCTATCTCTAGGGCATTGGTAGTAAACACCACTCGAATCTCACCAGCTTTGACTTTCTCTTGAATTCCCTGGCGATGGTCAGATTTCAAGTCCGCATGGAATGCGGATATCTGTTCAGGAGACAGGCCACGTTCTTGTGCCGCGCGGCGGCAGTTGCTGAAAGCTGCTTCGAGGAACCGCTTCGTTGGGCAAAACACTAAGACCTGCAAACCTTCCGTGAGGGCTGTCAGAGCGGCTTTCTCAACGCGCAGTCTGAGAATATCCCAATAGCGGAAGTCTCGGATTTGAGGATCTATGAAAAGGAAGTTCCGTCTGGGGCGCAGCACGTTCCTTGCTGACACTACTTCCACATCGCGACCAGTGAGAGACCGAGCGTGTTCCTGCGGGTTCGCGCAGGTCGCAGTGGACAGAAATATCTGGGGCCGCGCGTCAATGCGGCTCAGATACAGAAAGAATCGCCGTAGCAACAGAGCCATGTTGCTGCCAAAGAACCCCCGGTACTCATGCATCTCGTCAATGACAATGTACCGCAAATTCCGGAGAAACCTCGCACCGCCTGGATGCCTGTCCCAAGAGTCCCGGCTACCGAGGAACGACATATTCAAGTATTCTGGATTGGTGATAGGGTTGTGATATTCCCGCGCGAACCAAAGCGTCGCGGACAGCAGGATTGAGTTGCCTCGGCCACTCCGTAGCGAATGTGGGCCTAATCCGGTCGACTGTGCCTTGATTTATGGTATCGGCCTGTCGAATAGCGTCGAATTCTCTGAGGCGTTCGAGAAATCGGGCGATGTCTACATCGTTCATTCGAGCCCTCGGCGTGGAGATCAGCATCCACTACGTTGTTGGTGCGGCCACCTGGCTTGCAGGACAATGCCGCAGCTATCCTCCACCACGAGCATACGGGGTGTGTGTAATAGTAGTGTGATATAGGGGCTTAGATGCATCACGTTTTGTAATATCTCGGCAGCAGCGGTATACACTCTTGCGGACGCCGGGGCTGTGCCGGCTAGAGGCGGCGCAGTCCCCGGCGCTCGTAGCGGCAGCGGCGCTCGCCGAGGGGGAACTCGAATCCATCACCGGCCGGCGCCGCTGCTACCGACTCGGGGGCCTCGTCGGACGGCAGCCAGCGCACCGACACCGCCAGTTTGTCAATCTGCTGCGTGCCATCGAACGGGCTGGGCTGCGGGGGATCGAGGGCTACGTCTAGCCGGTCATCGCCAAGGCGCGTGCGAATGTTCTCGTCGCTGCTCACGAACACGATGTCGCGATTATCGGTGAAGAACGACTTGTTGCGTCTGATCGTCACTCCACGCGCGGTCTGACCGTCGCCGATCTCGCCGCCCTGGATTACCAGTGCGTGCGCCTGCCAGTCCTCGCCCAATCCTCGTGTAATGTCGTCCAGCGCATGCGGATGGGTGACCTGCTCCACCAGCAGCCGGTTCATCTCCGGGATGCGCCATTCGGGATATTCGTCAATCAGCCGCCGCGTCGCTTCCAGCATCCGCAAGTCCTCGTACACATGGCCATGCGGCCCCAAGCCGTTCGCGGTCCGCGTGCTTTCCAGCAACGGGGACAGGTCGTTGTCATGCGGGGTGAGGACGATGCAGGCCGGCGTCGTAAAGCGGTCCGGCCGGTCGTGGCACTCGTGCCGGTGGAGGCGGCCGATGCGCTGGAGCAGCACGTCCACCGGGCAGAGGTCGGTAATCAGCAGGTCGGCGTCTATGTCCAGCGACTGCTCCAGCGTTTGCGTGCCGACGACGATGTGCCCACCGTCGGGCCGCTGCTTGCCAAGCTGCCGCTCCACCTCGTCATCCAGCAGCCGGCGATCCCCGGCGGCGAACCGGCCGTGATGCAGCGTCCGTTTGCCGCAGACGGTGAACAGCAATTCTTCTTCATCAGGGCCGGCCAGCGCCTCTATCGCTTCCTGGGTCTCGATGGCGTAGTCAACGGTATTGCGAACCACCAGCGCCTTGGCGCCGTCGCGGGCCGCTTTCAGGGCGTGCTGCGCGACCGATGCGAACTCGTGCATCTCCGGCCGCGCCGTGATTTGCACGCGCTTGCGCTGGTCATTCTCGCCAGCCGCGACGACCGCTTCACGGTCGTCTCCCGGGGTGGTGACGGCCGGGTAGGCGGTCTTGATCGCATCATCCAGCGGGAGTTGTGGAAGCTCGCTTTCGCGCCGCGGCCGGAAGAGCCAGCGCAAGCGGGCGACCGAGCCGAGCGTGGCGGACATCAGCAGGGCGTACCCGCCGGCGCCGATATGGGCATTGAGCAATTGCTCCAGAACGACGCTCATGTAGGTGTCGGAAGCATGTACCTCGTCTACCACGAGCAAGTTGCGTGCCAGGCACGCGGCCCGCATATGGGCGTTCTTGACCTGGAGCGCACCCAGCATCGCTTGGTCTACGGTGCCGACGGCGATCTGGGCGGCGAGGAAGCGCTTGGCGCTCTCGGCAGCCCAGCGTCGGTTGCGGGTGGCGTCGTTCGGGTGGTCATCCCACAGCACCTTGTAATCAGGCAGATGACGGCCGGTGAAGTCACCGGCGCGCACGTAGCCCGGCACGGCCAACACCGGCTCAGGCTGATAGTCGCCGCTCAACATGTTCGAGATAAAGCTCGTCACCCGACGGTGAATCTGGACGGCGGCTGCGCGCGTGGGCAGCGCAAAGTAGAGGCCATCCACCAGTCTTCGCTCGTACATACGGGCAAAGCGCCAGAGGGCGGCCTCCGTCTTGCCGGAGCCGGTCTCGGACTCGATGATGACCAGCTGTTGCTCCAGCGGCGTGCGCTGTGCAGTCTCTTGGATGGCGTTGGGTGTGGACCCACCGGGTATGTCGAACAGCTCTCCGAACCCCGGTACGCCAGCAAAGCCGTTCCGCTGATCGGACAACTTCAGGCCGATGCTCTCGATGGCGCGCTTGGCTCGCTCGCGGGCCGTGGCAATGTAGTTGTCATCCGGCCGGTCGCAGTACGGGAACCAGTCCTCGTCGGAGCCGATCCAGTCGGCCCAGTTGCAGAGGCCTAGGAACATATGCTGGAAGGCGGGAGCGCAGGGCAGTGGCGGTGCGCCGGAGTGGAACGCCGCCGGGAACCATTGGCGCACCAACTGGCCAATCCGCGCGACGCAGCGGCGCGGATCGAGGTCGCCATACGAGCGCCAGACGGGAGGGTTAGACGACCTACTGTCATGCAGATTCAGCGGCTCGCCGTGGTGCGACAGCGCGGCAACGAATAGAGCACACGCGGTCACGCCGCCCTTGTCATCCCACTCCAGCACGTCATCAACCCAGCCCAGCGCCGGGAAGAACCACCCGGCGGTTGTTTCGTCCTCCCACATCAGAACCGGTTTTAGGTCCAAGGTATGGTCGGTGCGCGACGGTTTCCTCTGGCCCGCCAGGTCTTCCGGGCGCCAGATTTGCGCTTGGAAGCCGACGTTCGCTTTGCCGATGTCGTGCAAGGCGGCAAACACGGCCAGCCGCGCAGCGGTTGCGTCGTCGAGGTGGTCGCGGTTAGCGGTCCGGGCCAGCCGGCCCCGGATCGTCGGCTGGTCGAGCAACGCTTCGAAGCAGGTACCAACATCGGCTAGGTGGTGCTCGAGCAGGTGAATGCGCTCCGGCGCCTGACGGTCGGATTTGGCCCAGAAGAGCCTGGTGTAGGCCGGTGCATCCTCTACCTGGCCGACCATGGATTCATTACCTCCACCCCACAGCCGGCAAAGTCGCCCACATCCCTCGTCGCAACCCGTGCCCCGCGGGAGCGGGCGATCGCTGCGATCTGGCAGTCGGCCTGATTGATCGGTCGGCCGGCGGCACGGCGATCCGCTGCGATCACCGCACATGCGCGGGCGGCCGCACTATCGAAGGGCAAGATGCGTTCGGCGAACAGGACACCGAACGCACGCTCGGCCGCGGCAGCCAGCCCGAGCCGCCGTCTTCCTCTGGGCAACAGGGCGATGCCGCTGCGGACCTCCGCCTCAGTGACAGCAGTCACGAACAGTGTGTTCGCCAGTTGCTGGTTCAGCCAAGCCAGGACCTGCGGCTGTGGGTGGTCCCGCATGAATTCCGAGACGACGTTGGTATCGAGAACGATCATCACCGCTGGCTCAGTCGAACCGGGGCGGCTCCCGCATCGGTTCCCGTGGCGGGATATCCAACTCAACGCCGCCGAAAGGCTTGAACAACTCGTGGAGGGCCGTGCCGAGGTTCTTTACCGGGGCTTCCTCCTGCCCAAGCGCTGCTCGCAAGATGACGTGGGCCTCCTCCTCTATCGAGCGGCCATGCTGGGCCGCCCGGAGGCGGAGGCGCTGCTGTAGGCGCTCGTCGAGGTTCCGGACCGTGATAGTGGCCATGCCTGCACCTCCGTCTGTGCGCTCACTCCATCGTACCACGACTGCACCGCCGGTAATGGGCCGGCTGGGGGGCCGCGGACGTCTTAGTCCAAACTGAAAGCGATTTAGGTGTTCCGCGAGTATGGGTGGTGTTGCCTCTCCCGCGCCACTCACCTATAATTGCTGGGAACAATGACAGAGGCGCGGGGCCTGGGCACCACCAATTCAAACGTGGTACCGCGTACAGTCCCCTTAGAGCCTGTACGATACCTACGAAGATGGACACAACCGCCGGAGTAACAGCGCACACATGGCCAGCGCAATCCAGGTTTCGCTGGTGACCGGATATTCTTCATAGTCCTTGCTCAGACGCCGGCAGCGGCCCGGCCACCCGAAGGTCCGTTCCACTACGCAGCGCCGGGGCTGCACCGCGAAGCCAACCGTGTCCGGCGCGCGGTGTCCGATCGCGATGGTCGAGCCCCACGCGGCCGTGACCCAGCGGGCAAACGTCCCCCGATAGGCCGCGTCGGCCCACAGTTGCTGCACCCGTGTCGTCTGCGCCTCCGCTTGCTCCAGCACCAGATAGGCCCCCTCGCGATCCTGGATATCGGCCGGATGCACCACCGTGGCCAGCATGGAGCCCTGGGTATATCCACTAGCAGATGGCGCTTGCGCCCGGTGATCCGCTTGCCCCCATCATAGCCCCGTGGCCCCCTTTTTCGGTCGTCTTGACCGACTGGCTATCGATGATGACGGCACTAGGCGCTGGCGCTCGGTCGCGCAGTCGGTGGCACCCTATTTCGATGGAGACGCCATCGTGCCGGCATTGGAGCACGCGCGCAATCTGCCGCTGCATCCGGCGCGGGCGAAGCTGCTGCAAGCCTTCGAGGCGGGCATAGCACCAGTGTGGGAGGGCACGCAGTCGGTGGCGGTGGCGACGGCGGCGATTGCCAAGGCCGCAGAACGCCATACTCGCTGGCTAGCAACGCGTTCCAGGCAGAGATGCCCATGGCGCTTGGGAAGGGCGGAGCCGTATGAGGAGAGGAGGCGCTCGGCGTTGTGGGTGCTAGGCACAAAGGGCGCCAGTGCCGGTTAATCCTGGGAAGGATTTCGACATGACTTCTGGTACATTTAGCACACGACGTTCCCCGCGGTCAGTGGTCTCGGTGGGCACCGAGGATCGCATATGGTATGAGCGGCCACAGGTCAAGGCCCTAGGCAAGATCATGGATCTTGTTGGATACACAAGTGGCCCTCGTTACGATGCGTGGAACACCGAGCCAGAATAGCGATCCCTCCTGTCTCTGACAGGACGTATTGCCTTTCTCGGAACTACGATGGCGATGTCCGGGGTGCCAACTCCAAGCCATCCGATACGCTGGAGCTTCAGACGACCATCGCCAAGTTGGCTGAGCGACAAGGCTTTCGACTGGCTACTCAAGAAGATGCGATCCGCACACTCAAGCCGCTTCACCCTGCAATTGCCTCAATTCGCTGCAATTGCTCCTCTGCTGGCCGGCCGGCCAGCGACCGCAGCGTATGGATGCCCAGCCGCCGTCCGCGGATGGGGTCGCCGAGCGCCAGCACCATCTCCTGTGCCTCCGGGGCGAGATGTAGTAGACGGAGGACTTGCGTGACGTGAGCCCTCGACACACCCAACTGCCGGGCCAGAGCAGCTCTGGATGCAGCTTCACCGTTGCCTATTTGCTGCTCCCACTCCCGAGCTAGAGCGATTGGGTTGCGTGAGCTACTTGCTTTAGCCGGGACTTTTCGAGATACTGGTTGCGGCACTTTGAACCAGGCCCAGGCGAAAGTACGTAATGCTGGGGCTATCGGGGAGCCAAACGCCCGCCCTAGCATTAAGTACTCTGGCCGTCTTGGTTAACCCCACGTCCCACCGGAACCAACCCGATTGCAGTCAGCGCAACTGCTCCCGGAGCCGCCGCAACTTGATCTCGGCTCCCAAGCGGGCGGCCGCCCCTAGGCCGGCTCCGCGCCGGTGCTCCCGCTGTCTCGGCGATGTTCAGGTGGGTCCTCGACCATGAGGGCGCTGAGGGCCTCATGGAAAACCGACGGAATCTCCACGCCGGCATCGTCGTCCGCCACCACCGCATCGTCATCAACCTGGGGGGACTTGCTATGGGTCACGTAGAGCGGGAGGCCGAGATGCAGCGCCAAAGCGACGCTTTCGACCACGTCACCCCGAATCCAGCGGGACTTGACGCCCTCGACCAGCATAAGCGAGGCGCTCGCTCCCTCCGCTTGGTCAAGAGTGAGCAGCACCGAGCTAAACGCGCCGCCGAGAGCCTTTACACCCGCCACGAACAGTTGATACAGCCCACAACGCTCGTGCAGCCCGTGCGCCCCCAAGGCCAAGGGCGCAGCCTGACACGCAGGGATGGCCAGGCTGATCTCGTCGCCGCTCTGGCAGCCTGTGAGTACAAGCACCGCCTCGTGGGATTGCCGGCGCCGGTACAAGCGCTGGACCTGTACGACCTCCATGTTTTGCTCCCTTTCCAGGCAGAGGCCCGCATGGCCTCACTGATAGAATGAATAGCCTGCACAATGTATGAGAGTTAGTCTATACGAATACATCAAGATCGTCAATACTAATATCCGTGTGAAATGGAGCCGAGGGAGCCATTTGCGGCTATCGTCGCGTAGGAGGACGAGGCGGCGCGCTCGCTATACCGTGCCGGCTTACGGCTGGCGCCCCGTTTGCGGAAAGGCCACAAATGCCCGGTCCTGCTCCGGAACCAGCGTCACCGTCGCCCCGGGGGCCATAGTGGTCGAGTCCCGCTGCCGGCACCGCACCGTGGCCCCGGACGGCAGCCGCACCACTAGGATCGTCTCTCCCCCGCGAAACTCCCGGGCGTGGATGACCGCCGTGCCCTCAGGCTGCGGCAGCACCCGCAAGTCGTCGGGATGGACCAGCAGGTCAACCGGGGAGGCTTCCGGGAGCGGCCCGTTGCCGCTGGCATAGGGCACATTTCCGACCTCCGTGACGACCACGCCATCGCGTATCTCACCTGGGAGGAAGTCACACATACCGGCCAGTTGGGCCACAAAGGGGGTGGCGGGCGCGTGGTAAATGCGGTCCGGCGTATCCAGCTGCTCTAGGCGTCCTTCATTCATCACCCCGATGCGATCGGCCATCGCAAAGGCCTCCTCCCGGTCGTGGGTGACGAACACCGTCGCGATGGTATGCGCCCGGAGAATGTCGCCGACCTCTTGGCGTAGCCGCCGGCGCATCCCCGCGTCCAGGTTGCTGAACGGCTCATCTAGTAGCACCGTAATGGGGCGCGGCGCAATCGTCCGGGCCAGCGCCACCCGCTGCTGCTGTCCCCCGGATAGCTCGTGCGGGTAGCGGTCCTCCAATCCGCCAAGCCTGACCAACCCCAAAACCTCCGCCAACCGCCGCTCACGTTCCTGGCGCGACATCCGCCGTAGCCCGAAGGAGACATTTTGGGCAACGGTCAGGTGCGGGAACAGCGCGTACTCCTGAAACACCATCCCCACGTTCCGGCGGTTCGGCGGGACATGCACCGCCGGCCCGGACACGACCCGTCCCTGAATCCGAATCTCGCCCCGGTCCGGACTCTCGAAGCCGGCGATGAGCCGCAGGACCGTAGTCTTGCCGCTGCCGCTGGGGCCGAGGATGGACAGAATCTCGCCCGGTTGCAGCGCAAAGCTCAGGCCCTCCACCGCCGCCACAGCGCCGTAGCGCTTCGTCACACCGCTACACCGGACGACGGGCACTGACGGAGCTTGGCTCATGCCGGCGGCCTCCCCGCCCCGGCCGGCGCCAGACTACGCTCGCGCATCACGAAAAAGGCCATTGGCACGGATGAAATCAAGATCAGCGCCAGCGCTGGCGCGGCTGCTTGGGCAAAGAAAGCCTCGGAAGCTGCCGACCAGACGGCCGTGGAGAGGGTCTTGAAGCCCAGCGGCCCGAGAATCAGCGTCGCGGGTAGCTCTTTCATCGTGACGAGGAAGACCAAGGCCGCGCCCATCAACACGCCAGGCCCGATCAGCGGCACGGTGATGCTCTGCATGACCTGGAAGGGATTACGCCCAAGGCCGCGGGCCGCCTCTTCCAGCCGGGGGCTGACTTGCAGCATGGCCGCGCGTGTCGCACCCAACGCCGCCGGAAAGAATAGCACTACATACGCAAACACCAGCAGCCAGACCGTCTGATACACCGGCCGCGCGTAGGTAGCGCCGAAGAACACCAGCGCCAGGGCCACGACAATCCCGGGCAGCGCATAGCCGGTGAAGCTACTCCGTTCCAACGCCTGACTGAGCTTCCCCGGGTAGCGGACCACGAGCACGGCGAGCGGGATCGAGCAGGCAGCGGCGACGAGCGCTGCCATCCCTGATACGAGCAGGGAGTTGCGCGTGGCGCTCCACAGAATCAAGAGCGGCTCACCGGCGCCAACGCCTCTGACCAGCCAGTAGGCCAGAATAGCACTGGGCACGCCCAACGCCACCAGCGTCACGCCAGCCACCAGCGGCAACGCCAGCCACTTCCAGCGACCCAGTTGGATGGCCTTGGAGCGGCGCGACGCGCCGGCCCCGGACCGGTAGTACCGGCCACGACCACGCGCAAGCCCCTCCAAGAACAGGATGGCCAAGGCCATCCCCACCAGCACCAGCGAGAGCAGGGCGGCGATGGTGCGGTCGAAGGCGGATTCGTACTGCTGGAAGATAATCCAGGTGGTTGTCGGATACCGCATCAGCGAGACGGCGCCGAAATCGCTCAATGTGTACAGGCCCACCAGCAACGACCCGGCGGCCAGCGCCGGGCGTAGCTGGGGCAGCGTGACGCGAAAGAGGACGGCCCGGTTTCCATAGCCCAGGCTGCGGGCCGCCTCGTCCAGCACCGGGTCCAGGCTGTGCAGCGCGCCCCGCACCGTGAGCAGGACATACGGATAGCTCAACAGCGTCAGGGTCAAGGTCGCGCCGGGTAGCCCGTAGATCTCCGGTAGCCGGTCCACACCGAACGGCCCGGCCAGCAACTGTTGCAGGAGTCCCTTCGGTCCCAACGCGGAGACGAACAGGAACGCGCCCACAAAACTGGGGATCACCAGCGGCAGCATCGTAAGTACCGACCACAGCCGCCGCAGCGGGAGGTCCGTCCTGACGGTCAGCCAGGCGATGGGCACCGCTATCGCCACAGAGCTGGCGGTCACGGTCACCACCAGCAGGGCGGTGCGCCCCAAGGTGGCCGCCGTCTGCGGGCGCAACAGCAGCGCCCATGCTGCCTCGCTGGCGCCAGCGCTGCGGATGACGAGGTACACCAGGGGCAGGAGCATGGCCAGCCCCACCAGCAGCGCCGGCAACAGCACCACGAGGGGCGGCGACGCGGCTCGACGAGAGGGACCGGCCGTCAACTCGTGCTCACCTCTTGACACACCGGCTTACACTCCCCGGTTTCCCAGCGGATTGTGCAAGCCGGCGCCATGTCGGACTGTGCAAACCCGGCGCGTCACTACTCCAGGATGCCCAGACCCCGCAGCAGGTCCTGGGTGCCCCGCAGGTCCGCCAGCGACACCATGTCTATGTTCGGCCGCTTGATCTCGGCCAGCGGCGTCAGCAGCCGGTTCGTCTTCACCCCTTCCACCAACGGATACTCGAACGTCTGCCCGGCGAAGTACTGCTGCCCCACCGTCGAGAGCATGAACTTCAGGAACTTCTCGGCGTTCTCACGGTTCTTGGCCGTACCGGTTATGCCCGCTCCCGCCACCATCACCAAGCTGTCCGGCCCCCCGGCCCGCGGGTGATAGTTGCGCGCCAGGAAGGAATCGCCTTCCTCCTGCAGGAAGCGGTGCAGATAGTAGTGATTGACTAAGCCAACGTCAATCTCCCCCGCGGCCGCCGCCGCGACTTGCGGCGTGTTCTTCGGGTACACCTTGACATCATTGGCGTGCATCCCCTGCAGCCACTCCCCCGTCTGCGTCTCGCCCCACAGCACTCGCATCGCCGTCACCATCGCTTGGAAGGAGCCGTTGGTCGGCGCCCAGCCCACCCGTCCCTTCCACTGCGCGTCCGTAAAGCCGGCGACGGAGTCCGGCAAGTCGGCCTCCGAAAGGGTCTTGGTGTTGTAGACGACCGTGCGCGCACGACCGGACAGCCCGACCCACTTCCCTTCCGGTGACCGTGCCCAAGCGGGCACCAGATCGGTAATCTCGGCGGGCAGTGCGCTCAGGATGCCTTCGTTGGCGACCGCACCCAGACCGCCGGGGTCCTGGGCGAAGAACACGTCGGCGGGGCTGTTCTGGCCCTCTTCCAGCAGCGTGGCCGCGATCTGCGCGGTGCTCCCGTACTTCACCGCCACGTCAATGCCGGTCGCTGCCTGGAACTGGCCGATGATCGGCCCCACCAGGCTCTCACTGCGCCCCGAATACACGACGAGCGCCCCAGGATCGCTGGGGACCTCGACTTGCTTCTCCACGATCCTGTCAACCGGCCTGTCGACGTAGCGCACCTCGGGTTCGCCGCACGCCACTGCCAGCAACCCACCAACCGCGGCGGCGGCTCCACCCAGGTACTGTCTGCGGATCACTCCTGTCATCACGACCTGCCTCCTTATGGACGGCCCCATTTCGTGGGGTCACGCCTCGATATTCGCCTTGACGAATTCCGCAGATATGTTTAGCATGATGTTTGCAAATTCGTCAAGACGAATTCTGAGAAGAAGGTATGACTTATATCATCCGGCAGACAGGCAAGCGGATAGCCCGTGGTCGCCCCGCGAGTCGCTGCCAGCGTGCGGGAGCGCCGGGGATGCACACGATGACCATTCGGCGGGGCTACGGACATATCTTCTGTTGCCGCGCGGTATCTATGTATGCTATCCCTAATACCAGCGATTCGTCCATACCAACTGCCGCAGGGAGGTGCCGGCTGTGTACGTGTGTCTGTGCAAGGGGCTGACCGAGGCCGATATCCAGCGGGCAATCGGTCAAGAGAGCAGGATCAATGACCGTGTCATTGCCGCCCTCGGCCTCGACGATGAAGCGGCCTGCGGCCGGTGCCTCCACGATATTGACGACCTGCTCACCCCAACCAGCGGCAACGGCGCCGGCCTACTGCCCTCACTCGCCGGCCCTCTCGCGTCCCCTGCGCCTCGCCTCGCTCAATCAGGCTCCGTCTGACGGCCGTTAGCCGGTGCTGACACGGTGGCCATGCCTGGCTTGATTACGCCCATAAGTATTACCAAAATATCATTCATAACGTCAGCGAAATATAGATACTCCGGCTAGACTAACTACCCCTTTCTCCGCTATACTGGTTATATCCAGGAAGAAGGAGACAACTGTGAAAGCGAAACCGGGCGTTGTCGAAGCGCTAAACACGATCCTTACTAACGAGCTAACCGCGATTAACCAGTATTTCGTCCAGGCCAGAATGTGCCAGAACTGGGGCTACGAGCGTCTGGCGCACCAGATCCGCGCGATCAGCTTGGACGAGATGAAGGATACCGAGCAACTGATTGACCACATCCTCTACCTCGACGGTGTACCCAACCTCCAGCGGCTGAACCGCGTGCAGGTCGGCGAGACGGTGCTGGAGAACCTCCAACTGGACCTGGCGCTGGAGCAGCACGCCGTGGCGACGCTCACCGAGGCCATTGCCCTGTGCGCCGAGGTACGGGACTACACCACGCGGAACATCCTCGAAGAAATGGTCCGCGACGAGGAAACCCACGTGGATTGGTTCGAGACCCAACTCGAAACCATCGAGCAGGTCGGCGTAGAGCTTTACCTGAGTCAGCAGATCAAGCAGGACGAGGGGTAAGACAAGCCGTCACTTCGGCCCCCTCCTGACTGGGATAGGTCCGCACCAAACCGTAGGGGCGCCCCTGGTGGGCGCCCCGGCCGCACCCCCGCCATCTGGCTTGCAATCGTGCATTCCAAATGCATAATTGCAGCTACAGGAGGCATCATGCGGCCGCCCTACGTCGAACGCTCACTGGAGCCGCTCCTCGAGCGGGCCGCTGCCGAGTTCCCCGCCGTGGTCCTGACCGGACCACGCCAATCCGGCAAGACAACGCTGCTGCAACACCTCTTCGGTCGGCGCTGCCGGTACGTCTCGCTGGAGCCTCCGGATATCCGCGCGGCTGCCATGTCCGACCCGCGCACTTTCCTGGCAACGTACCCACCTCCCGTGATTTTCGACGAGGTGCAGTACGCTCCCGACCTGCTTCCCTATATCAAAGAGAAGATTGACGCCGATCGCCACACAAGCGGTCAATTCTTACTGACCGGCTCACAGAACCTGTCGCTCGCGGAGCAAGTGACCGAGTCGTTGGCCGGACGGGCGGCGATGCTCCGCCTATTGCCGCTTTCCCGCCGGGAAGCGGCAGCAAGGCCGCAGCTTGCTCTGCCCTGGGAATCCGAGCACCGGTCGCCCGCGCCCACTTCCCATGCGTTCGGCGAGTTGTGGAACGGGTTCCTACGCGGCGGATACCCGGAGCTTGCCACACAGCCCGGTCGAGACACCCACCTGTGGCATAGCAGCTATATCCAAACCTATCTCGAGCGGGACGTGCGCCGCCTCCGGCAAGTCGGCGACCTGACACAGTATCGGAACTTCCTCCGAGTCCTGGCAGCCAGAAGCGCCCAGTTGCTGAACCTGACCGACGTCGCCCGGGACCTCGGGGTCGCGGTCAACACGATCAAGGCCTGGCTTTCCGTGCTGGAGGCCACGTACCAGGTGATCGTGCTGCGCCCGTACTTCGCCAACGTCGGGAAACGGCTCATCAAGACACCGAAAGTATATTTCTCGGACGTGGGTACGCTCTGCCATCTCGCCGGTCTCAAGGATCCCGAACATGCCGCCGTCGGGCCTATGGGGGGCGCCATCATGGAAACGGCGGTGCTCTCGGAAATCGTGAAGACGCTGGTCCATCGCGGAAACGACCCAAACGTCTACTTCTGGCGGACCAGCGCGGGCAGCGAAGTGGATTTCGTGGTGGAGACCGGCGGGAAATTAGTGCCCATCGAGGTAAAGCTGTCCGCCACGCCTCGCCCGGCCATGGCCACCGCCATTAGAACACTTCAGCAGGACTTGGGAGCCGCGGCCCTGCCCGGGTACGTAGTGCATCCCGGCGACATACGGCTGCCACTTGGCCCAGGCGTGACCGCCTTACCCTTCGCAGACCTGTAATCGTGCGGCCCGGCCCCCTACGCTGCCCAGACGCTCGCAAGGGTGCAAAGGGTGAATCGCCGGCCCTTCTTCACTCGCGCCTGCGGCTAGCTGAGATACTTGGCGACTAGGCGCTCCAGGGTATTGCGAGTGCGGATCGTCATGGGACCAAGCTCCGCCGTAATCCGCTTCAGATCAAGCTCAGATTCACTCAGCCCGCCGCTTGGGAGCCAGAAAAGCTCGCAACCATGAATGACGAGACGGTCTGCGGCCGTGCTCAACTCCAGAACGGCCCTCTCAGCCGCCGGCGTGGGTTGCTTAGAGAGTAGCGCCACCTGGGGTTTGCCGTTGGAACGCTCGAGCTGGGCCGCCGTAAACGGTTGATACCGTTCGATGGCTTTGATCTCGTCAGCACTGCGTAGAAATGTGGGTACGTCGTAACGCAGTGCCTGCCGCAGCCCGCTTTCGATTTGAGCGCTCACGCTGGCCGGATCATCGAGCGCTGTGTCGAAGATGACGTTCCCGCTGGCGAGGAACGCCGTAACCGAGGAGAACCCCATATCCGCAAAGCACGCGCAAAGCTCGCCGTTCTTAATGCGGCGTCGCCCAACATTCATGCCCCGGAGAAAAGCCACGAATCTCTTCATGTGACACCTTCACCATTCCCATATCGGAAACGGATAGGCGCGGGAAACGGACCATCCCCGGCGCCGAGACCGAGCAACGCCGCTGCCCAACTGCGGTTACTGGTCCGTCGTAGGCACTACGTACAGCGGCGAGGCAGGTAGACTATACGCGGCCCCGGCACCCGCTGCGGCACGACCACGCCGGGAGGAGACACGAGAATGGCACTGCGAATCGTTGTGCTGGGCGCCGGTCACTGGCACGGCGCCTTCGACGCAGCCTATCTACGCCTGTTCGCTCGGATGCCGGCGGTCCAGGTCGTCGGTGTCCACGACGACGACCCGGCGGTGGCTGCGGACCGGGCTGGCATCGTCGGCGCGCCCGCGTACACCGACGCGCGGCAGATGATCGAGACGGAGCGGCCCGACTTTGCCCTCAGCCTCGGCACCCATGCGACCATGCCGGCCCTGCACCGGCTTTGCCTCGATTACCGGCTACCCTTCATGACCGAAAAGCCCATGGGCCGCCATGCCGATGAGGTGCGCCCGGTCGTGGAGCGGATCGAGCGCGAGGACCTGTACGTTGCCGTCGCGCTGCCGAACCGGCTCGGTCCGATCTATGCCCGCGCCAAGGCCATGCTTGCGGAGGGCGCTTTCGGCACACCGGTATATCTACACTTCCGCATCATCCGGCCCACACTCAACCGCTATCCCGAGTACGACAGCCCGTGGATGCTCGACCCGGCCATCAGCGGCGGTGGCTGCCTCCGTAACCTCGGACCGCATCCGTTCGATGTTTTTCTCAGCCTCACCGGCGAGGCGGCGGAGGTCACGGCGGCCACCATCAGCTTCCGCGGGCACGGTACTGCTATCGAGGACTACGCCGCCGTCACGCTCCGTTCGGCCAGCGGGATCGTCGGCACGCTCGAAACCGGCTACACCTACCCGACCGAGGGTACGGACATGGAACTGCGGATTGCCGGTAGCGAGGCAATCCTTCGCTTTGATCGGGCCGGCGCGATCATTGTCCGCGCGACGGGTGAGGAGGAGTTGGCCACGTCGGCGGAAGCCCTGGCCGGCTACGATGCCTTGCTGTCCGAGACTATCGAGCGGTTCCGCCGCGGCGACCCACCGATAGCCACCCCCCGAGACTGTCTCCGCGCCGTGGAGTTGATTGACGCCGCGTATCGCCTCGCCGGTGCTCCCTGGGCGTAGAGCACCCCCGGATTCCACCATCCCTTTGCAGAGCAGGGGGACATCGGGAGGCCAGCCACCAGGCTACCCGTCCGCTCGCCGCCGGCGCAGCTCCGCCTCCAGCTGCCGTATCCGCGCCTCTGCGGCCTCGCGGGCGGCCTGCTCAGTGGCAGCATGGGACTCGGCAGCCCGGCGGGCCGCCCGTTCCGCCAGTCGGCCGGCCTGCTCGACGGCAATCTGCGCCTCGGCTGCCTCTCGTGCCTCCCACACCTCCGGCCACCCCTCCAGGTAGGTGTCCGTGGCCGGGTCGTACAGCCGCGGCCAGTTATCATCCCAGCACAGACTCAGCCCCAGTATCTCACTGTGCCCCTTCAGAATGCCGTCCGGCGCCGTGGTCAACTCGATAGGTTGGTACCCCCCACCGACCAACCGGTCCCCGCCGAGCCGCTGTCCGTGATACTCACCATCTTTGGGATCGAAGCGCCAGTATTCCGGTACGCCAATGCGGGCATAGATGTCCCGCTTCCGGCCCACGTCCTCTCGGCTGGTGCTCGATGAAGCCACCTCCAACACCCAGTCCGGCGGCTTACCCACTTCCCAGGGCAGATAAATCTTGCGCCGCCGGATGGCCCGAGTATCTACCCCGAAGGCGAGATACACGTCCGGGGAAACACGCACGTTGAGGTTGGTGGGGTCGTAGCAAATGATCGTGTTGGAGTCGAGGAAAACGTCGGGCCGACGGTTGAAATCGGTGCAGTGGGCGCGGAGCAGGACCAGGACAGCTTCCAATTGGAGGTTTTGTTGCATGGCGTCAGGCTTCAGGACCGGTTCATCGGGGTCGAAGTCGAGGCGGGCATAGTCAATCTCGCCCTGCCGTTGGTAGGGCCGCATGGTGATCGTGGGCGCCGCTGCCGTCGTGGTCATGATGGGTCTCGGGGCCGGGCGTGGGTGTGAGCCGATTATAGCCTACGCGCCCGGCACCGCGGTGGGACGCGGCGTACTATATCCCGCCTCACCCATGCTCACGCCTAGGGGAGGGAGCTTGCATACCAGGTCGGCCGTCCTCACGCCTGCCGCGAGGCTGCGGACTGCCGGTGCAGCGCCCCCGGCGGCAGCGTCCCCTCGTCGGTGGCGTTGAAGCCGTTGAAGGGCGCCAGTAGACCGCCGTCAACAAGATAGGCACCGCCGGTGCAGAATGAGGCATCGTCCGACGCCAAGAAGAGCACAATCTTGGCCACTTCCTCCGGCCGACCCACGCGGCCCAGCGCGTGCATCGCGCCCATATCATCCGTATCCTCGGCCTCGCCGCCAAAGAGGTCGCTGGCCCAACGGAGCAGCGGCGTGTCAATCGCGCCGGGGCAGACCGAGTTCACCCGGATGTTGTGACCGCCCAGGTCCAGGGCCATGTTGCGCGTGAGCGAGATCACGCCACCCTTGGCCGCCGCGTAGGCAGCCACATTACGCTGGCTCGCCAACCCCTGAACGGACGCGGTGTTGATAATCGAGCCGCCGCCGCGCTCCATCATCACGGGGATGCAGTGGCGCGAGACGAGGTAGATGCTCTTCAGATTGACCCCGATAGTACGGTCCCACGCCTCCTCGGGCAGTTCCCATACCGAGCCGTAAGTCTGGATAGCCGCATTGTTGAACACGATGTCAATGCCACCAAAGGCATCTCGCGTCGCCGCCGCAATCCTGGCGGCGCCGCTATCTTGCGACACGTCGGCATGCACGGCCAGCGCCCGCCCGCCGTCGGCAGTGATCGCCGCTACCACCGCCTGCGCCGCCGGCTCATCCCAGTCGGCGGCCACGACGGCCGCGCCCTCGGCGGCAAAGGCCTCGGCGGTAGCCCGCCCGATGCCGGCGCCCGCTCCGGTGACAATCGCAACCTTGCCCGCAAACCGTTCAGCCATCGTCCTCCTCCTTAGCCATGTAGCTTTGAGTGGGGTCAGTCCGCAACGAAACCATCCTCAGCGGAAGCCTCCGCGCCAACGCTGGTAATCACTTAACCGGCAGCAGCATAGACCACCATCCCATGGCGTAGTGCCTCGCGGTAGATCAGGCCCGGAGCATGAGCCAACTCCGCCAGCCGCCGTTCCGAGACGACCAGAATATCCATCGGCATCGAGATGTCCGCAAGCTCTCGCCGAATCCGCACGCTCTCCTGGCGCGGGCTTACCGTCTCGTCCTCAATCACGACGAGGATGTCTACGTCGCTGTCTCTCGTCGTCTCTCCCCTCACCACGGAGCCAAACAGGATCACCTGCCGCGGCTGCGCCAGGCTGGCGATCCGCTGCACCGCAGCTGCTACCTCTTCCGGAGTAATCGCCCAAGGCACGTCCATCGTCATGGCTCTGCGTCCGAGGCCACACGGTCGCTGCGCGGCACTGAACTAGTGCCCTAGAGGATACGAGGCCAGCCGTCCCAAGCCAACCTGCTTGCTCCTTGGCACCGTATCAGCGACACTTGACCAGCAGGCACAGACCGGTGGGCCACAAGGAGCCAACAGACCATGAGCACGCAGTCCAAGCCGAGCGCGGAGCCAGCCACCATCACCGTTACGGCTGATGAACTGCATTCTTTTTGGGTAGAGGTCCTGCAGGCCGCCAACGTGCCGGAGGACGCGGCCCACACCCTGACCTCCATCCAAGTGGCGGCCGACCTACGCGGCGTCCATTCGCACGGCACGCGCGCGATCATCAGGTACATCGGCGAGATGGAGGCCGGCGGCATGGACCCGGCCAAGGGCCTGAGCATCGTGCGCGAGACACCTGCCATGGCCATCACCGACGGGAACGCCGGGATCGGGCAGGTGGCAGCCAAACAAGCCATGTCGCTGGCCCTGGTGAAGGCCCGGCAGAGCGGCGTCGGCATCGTCGGCGTGCGCCGGAGCAGCCACGCCGGCGCGCTCGCCTACTATTCCATGCAGGCTGCGGCCGCCGGCATGATCGGGTTTGCCACCTCCGGGCGGCGGGTGCATCGCGCCAACATGGCCGCTTTTGGCAGCATCACGCCATTGCTGGCCAACCATCCCCTGTCCTGGGCCATCCCGGCCGGTGAAGCGCCGCCAATCGTGCTCGACATGGCCACCGGCGTCGTGGCGTTTGGGAAGATCAGTCTGGCGCAACGCGACGGCAAGCCGCTGCCTCCCGGCTGGGCGCTCGATGCCGCCGGACAGCCCACCGAGGACGCGGCAAAAGCCGCCATGGTGCTCCCGCTGGGGGCGAAAGGCTCCGCGCTCTCGCTGGTCATGAGCGTGCTGGGCGGATTCCTGGTCGCCAGCGGTCAATCACGCGACAGCGACCTCCCCGACCTCGATACCGACCGCCCCGGCCACTTCCTCATGGCCATCAACGTGGAGCACTTCGTGCGCTTGTCCGACTTCCAAGCCGAGATTGACGAGCGCATCCACGAGATTCGCAACGGCACACCGGCGCCGGGCCACGAGCGCGTCTATGTCCCGGGCGAGATCGAATGGCTGCTGGCCGAGCGCCGGCGACGCGAGGGTATCCCCATGCATGCCGGCGACATCGCCGACTTCAACAAGCTCGCCGCCCGCCTCGGCGTCTCCGCTACGATCGGGTAAGCCGGCCAACGTCCAGCCGCGGTAGGGGCGGCCGGATGTCCTTGCGCTGCCGGAGCGGGTGCGCCGGGTGACCGGAGCGCAACGGCCGCAGGCAGTAGAGCGGCTGCTCCACCAGACCCAGGACCTCTCGCACCCGCCAGCCATACTTGGCCCCGTGGTTGCTCCAGGCCGCCACCACCAGCCCGCACCGCGCCACCATTGCGCGGAGCGCCCGGTCGTTGTCCGGTCCGACGGGATGAGCCGCCCGCCGCAGGTCGGCAGGGTCCGTCGCACAATAGGCAAAGAGGTTGCCGACGTACAGCCCGCCATAGCCCCACGAGCGGGCGTAGCCGCTGCAGCGCCGGATCGTCGGGTCATCCTCGGTGGCCGTGGCCGTGGACGGGTTGAGCATCAGGAACATGACACAACCCAGCGGCCCGGCGGGGTCCCACACCCGCCAGAGCTTGTAACGATACCGGCCACACGGCGAGAACACCGCGCCGCTATCGGTCGGCCGGTCTTCCATACACCCCGCTCCAGCCACTACGTCGCTTGCAGCGCCTCCACCTTGGCCCTCAGCGGCCGGAAGACGTATTCGTTCATCGTCGCAATCGCGCCGCGATCCGATTGGTCGCGGGCCACGCGAGCATAGGCCGCCAACGCGCGGCGTGCGGCAGCAAGCGCCATTTCTGCCGACCGCCGGGCGTCCGCCGGCCGCTGTTCGTGCTCGGCATTGGCTGCGCGGCGAACCGCTTCCAGCGCCTCCAGATAGGCAATGCCGAACTCGAACCGGCCCACCCAGTAGTCCGCATCGTCCCGGCCGCGTGGCGGTGACGCGGCAGCCACGCGCTGCGCCGCCCGCAGCGCTGCCCGATACCGCTCGCGCACCTCCACTAGCTCCGCCGGGAAGTCGCCGGGCGTCCAATGCTTCATCATCATGCCGGGCACCGGGAAGGTCAGCCCCATGGCGTGCCACTCCAGGGTGACCGTGGCCGCTTCCAACTCCCGAAATACCGTCAGCATGTCATCTACGCAGTCCGCACCCCACAGGGCCGCGACCTGGTCCCGGTAGACTGCCTCCGGGGTCGTGTCCCGGTCCCAAGCCGACTTGGCGAGATAGGCAATGCACGGGTCGTGATCGCCAACCAGCCAGTAGCGCGTCGAGAAACCCGCCCAGCCGTGACGGTACATGTCCTGGGTCAGCTCGTGCAGGGAGCCGGTAGCCAACTGCGGCAGGACGCCCACGTTATCGTCGTGCAGCGTGTGGATCATGGTCACCGGGATGTCGGAGTCGGGCGTGTGCCGCAGCACCTCGCGGCGCGTGAGAATGCGCGCTGGCGTATAGTCCACGTTATTCATCAACTCCCACCCGGGCGGCAGCAGCCGGGGCAGGACCGGGAACAGCTCCTCCGCCACGCCGTTGAAGATGAAGGGCATGTCGGGACGGCTCGTATCCTCCAAGACACGTAGCTCCCGCAGCAGCCGGTTGTAGAAGTAGAGCGAGGTGATGTCGCCCTTGACCTCCTCAACCGGTCGTTCCGTCCCACCCGCGTAGCCCGTGCGCTGGCGCGCCGCTGCCAGCACTGCATTGAGCGACTGCACGCGCTCGATCCCGTAGAGGCGGTCCAGCTCTTTCCACGCTGCCTCGTACTGGCCAATCCACTGCCGGTGCTCCGTCATGCCGAGCGCGATAGCGTCCGCCTCGGGGTAGGTGTTGACCGTGGCCTGCAGCACCACACTGGCCAGCTCGGTCAGCTGCGGATCGTCCACCGGCGTATCGGTACCGGGGACGATGGTAAGCTCGGCCAGCTGACGCACCCGCTGGGCACCCGGCAGCAGCGGGGCAAACTCCGGCATGAACTCGGTCAGGTTGGTGCTGAGGACGCACTCCATGCCGCGCCGCCGGGCCTGATCCATCAGGCTGCGGACGTGTTGCTGCCCCGCCTCCAGCATGTCCGCGTAGCCCTGGCTGCGGGGAAAATCGGAATTCCAGAACCCGTCCTCATCGCCAAACAGCTCGCGCCCGATCATGTCGTCCGTAATCGGGTAGTGATAGTCGAACCAGAGATACGCCGTGCGGCGCTCGATGCCCTTGTGCGCGTAATGTACGAACGGCTGCCACGGCCACAACGAGAAGTGCAGGCGATTGAATTTCAGCTTGGCCAGCTGGTCTAACACCGGGCGATAGTCCGCCACGCTCCACGATTCCGGCCCACAGGCGAAGTCGTTGATGATCCGCCACTGGCGAATGGGCAGCGCCGGCTCGTGCTCGCCCTCCCCGGATGGCTGCCAGAACGGGCCGGGCGTTTCGGGGAATACGTCGCCGTGCAGCAGGTAGCGGACGCCCCAGCGCTCCACCAGATCGTAGACGGCCCACATGACGGCGCGGGCACTCCCACCGACGAGCAGCAGCGCCGGACACCCGGCCCACGAGCGGCGGGACACGCTGAAACCCTGCTCACTCAACTCCCGGAACTCGAAGCCGGTGTAGCGCAAGGTCTCCGGCGTGCCGAGCAGGATCACGGCATCGTCACCGCCGGTCGGCTCGGCCGTCACGTGGGCCGCCGCTCCGAACAACCGCTTTACATAATGCGATAGCTCGGCGGCGGCAAACCGTTCCAACTCGGAAGCCGAATCGTGAACGATAATGGCAACGCCGTAGGGCGGTGACGGGTCCAACATGCGGCCTACTCCTCTCCGGCCGTCTCGACCGTCATTGCGGCGGAAGCCGCAATCCAGGGCCATTCACAGCCCCCGGCCCCCTCTCCACATGGTGGAGAGGGGGCCGGGGGGTGAGGTCTGCACACCTGCGGCGCCCCGATCCCCGGCTCACGCGCCGCCATACACGATGCAGACCGGCGCGGGAACGTCCGTCACCTCGCCGGTCGCCTGGAGCCGCCCGGTCGCCGCATCAACCCGGAAGGCCACGATGGTATCCGTGTCCTGGTTGGCCGCTAGGAGGAGGCTGCCGGTGGGGTCGAGGTTGAAGTTGCGCGGCGTCTCGCCCTGCGACGACTCGTGCCCAACCAGGGTCAGGTACCCCGTCGCCTCGTTGATGGCGAAGATGGCGATGCTGTGGTGCCCGCGGTTGGAGCCGTAGACGAACTTGCCGGACGGGGCCATGACGATCTGCGCGCAGGTATTCTCGCCGCTGAAGTCGTCTGGCACCGTCGAGACCGTCTGCACGATCTCCAAAACCCCACGTTCAGCGTCATACGCAAACGCCGACATCGTCGAGTCCAGCTCGTTGATGACGTAGACGTAGCGCGCGCTGGGGTGGAACGCCAGATGGCGCGGCCCGGCGCCGGAGCTGACTTGGGCATACGGCAGATCGTTCGGGACGAACTTCCCGGCAGCCGTGTCCAGCCGATACACCATCACCCGGTCTATCCCCAAGTCGCAGGCCAGGACGTAGTTGCCACCGGGGTCCTGCGTGATGAAGTGCGCGTGCGGTCCCCGCTGGCGCTCATCACTTGGCCCCCGCCCTTCATGCAGCACCACGTCCGTCGCCGCGCCCAACTGCCCGTCGTCTTGCAACGGCATCGCCGTCACGTGCCCGCTGCCGTAGTTGGCCACCAGGATGTACCCCTCCGTGGCATCCACCGTGAGGTGGCACGCGCCCGTACCGCCCGTACCCTCGCTATTCAGCGCGCTCAACATCCCCGTCGCGCGATCAACGGCGAACGCGGCGATGTTACCGCCGGTGCGCTGATCGCCACGCCCGGACTCGCTGACGGCGTACAGCAGGGGCAGTCGTGGGTGCAGCGTCAGGAACGAGGGATTGTCCACCTCTCCGGCGGTCTGCACGTGGGTCAATGCGCCCGACGAGGGATCGAGCCGATAGACATAGATTCCCTCACCCTGTCCCGGCCCGGTGTAGGTGCCGACGTACACAAACATGGGAGCAACCTCCTGCCTGTGGCGTGCCCGATGACACGCCATGATTGCCAGTTACTCTAATGCACCGGGCCTCCAATGTCGAGCACCGGGCCAGACCCAGTCCCGCCGCCCCTACCGTCTTTCCCGCGAATGCGGGAATCCACGTTCCCCCGCGGTGCGGGGGGACCATAGGGGCCCGGGGGTGGTACAGACCGGGCACATGGGTAACACATTATTCCACACTAGGAGGCGAGCGCTGTGAGTGAGCAGCGCCGGTTCATTGAGGCGTGGTTGCGGGGGAAGAGACGGTCACCGCGTTGTGCCGGCGGTTCGGGATCAGTCGCAAGACAGGGTACAAGCGGATCAACCGCTGCAAGGTCTGGGGGTATGCAGGGCTCGGTGACCGTAGTCGGGCCCCGCACTCCCACCCGCAGGCGACCAGTGCGAAGGTGGCCCGGCAGCTGATTGCGGCGAAGCGCGCGCACCCCACCTGGGGCCCGAAGAAGGTGGTCGCGTGGCTGCGCGCGACGCGGCCCGAAGGGTGCTGGCCCGCACCGAGTACCGTGGGCGCCATCTTCAAGCGCGCTGGACTGGTGCAGCCGCGCCGGCGGCGGCGCAGCCCGGCGTGGAGCGCACCGTTCACCGCGGCGAGCGCAGCCAATGACGTGTGGTGCATTGACCTAAAGGGCTGATTCCGGACGGCCGATGGGACGCGGATTAACCCGCTGACCGTGCAGGATGCCGCGTCCGCTTGTATTGGCCCGATAAGTTGTGGCTATGAAGGTGTCTGCGCGGCGAGTTGCCACTCGCCATGCAGTGTGCCCTCCCAGTAAGGCTGGAGTTGCCAGTAGTGCGCGGCCGCGCGGTCACAGATGAGGATGGGACGGAAGCGGAGGTCATCTGTTGAGAGCGGCAAGTTGACGAATATGGCCTCGACCGAGCACCGCTCGCCAGGCCTGAGGAGCACAGGCGACGTGCCGCGTCTGGCGAGAAGTGGTTCGTATGCCCCTTCGATCTCTACCGCCAACCACCCGGCGACAGGGAGTGACAGGGCTGGCTCCGGGATCAGGACCCCTTCAAGGCGGCGCGCGTCTGCGCGGTCGAAAGAGACTTGTGCGAACGTCCAAGGTAGCTCTGCTCCATCCCGCCAGCGGATGGTCTTGGCGGTTTCCAGGCCCTCCACCGCCTGCAACTCAGGGGATGTGATGGAGAGCAGATTGCGGCGCACCACCACGCTCCCCTCCAGTAGGACCTCTCCTTGTGCCGCAGCGACGTTGCCTTCCCAGTACCGGCGTGCCCGCTTCATCAGCGAATCTATCGTTTCGCCGTCGTTGAGGTAGCTGATAAGGTTCATATTGGCAATGCAGGCCCGGCGGCACGCTACGACCTCGACCTCATATAGTCCCGCGATGCCAGAGGCTGTTGGCCGGCCCGTCCGAGGCGAGTCGGGCGGTGGCAAGATATGCTGCCGATAGTGCCAGGCCCGTGCTTCCTCTTCATTCGACCAGAGGAAGAGGGAGTCCAGGCGGCTGGGTCGGTCGGGGAACTCGCGTAGCCGCACCATCTCCCAAACCACATCTAACAAGGCCTGATGACCAAGCGGCTCAAGGACAAACCGCCCGTCGGCTTCGCTGCGCGCCACGGGCCAGTTGACTACCTGCTCCCGCCAGTGGCCGGAGGTCAGCCGAGCGCCTACTGCGAGGTCGGGCGCGGCCGTGAGGAAGAGCCGTGTGCCGACGCCGATGGTCCCGGTAGCGGTTTCTTCAGTCATTGGTGGTTAGCCATCATCCGGGGTGAAGTGCCAGGGGTTGGGGTGGGAATCGGTGTAGTGGATGGCGTCGTAGTAGATGCCGGCCGGCTCCTTCTCGGCGGCGGTGATGGCGCGGCCGCGCACGCGGGCATCATTGAAGTAGCTGCCGAGCATCCGGTGGGCGACGAACTGGACGGAGCCACCGGTGTGCGGAAAGAGGTGGCCGAAATCGCAGCGGGGCAGGCCCTCCGGGGGAATGGGGATGCCGTACTCGAACGTATCGAACACCACGCGGCGGTTGGAGGCGGTGAACCCGTTGTCGGGGTCAATGTCCCAGAGGTAGAGCGGGTTGCGGGCGTAGTTGTGGGGTGAGATGGTCTCGTCGCCGGTGAACAGGCGCAACTGCCCGTCGCCCATCGTGTAGACGGTGAGCGGCTGCTTGATGAGCGGCGATGGCGGACGGAAGACCTGCGGTGGCTCGTTGGCGAACGGATCGGGAGTTCGCATCCAGACGGCCGGGGCGCCGGGTGTGTCCGGGTCTACGGACGGCCGGGAGGCGATGACCCATTCGTCTCCGTAGCGGGCGACGCTGGCCTCGCCGACGCCGATGTCGCCGCCGAGCAGTGGTCCGATCTCCACCCACTCGTACAGCCCGCGGTCGGGGTTGTAGCGGTACTTGATCGCGGCGATTTGGCCGTCCATGTGGTGAAAGTCGAGCCATTCGGTGCAGTCGTCGTTGAAAGGGATGGCGTGGGTGAAGGTGTTGTTCATGTTGGTGATGGGCGCGCTGCAGAAGGACTCGCCGGTCTCGTAGCCGACTTGCCGCAACTGCTGGGCCGGGGCGACGATCTCCAGGTCGTCCCCGGCGTCGTTGAGGCGGAACTGCGTCCAGCCCACGCGGAGGGTGCGCTCCATGAGGCCGGGGGTGTCGTGGTTCGAGACCAGGATGCCGGTGTCGGGATCGAGATAGCGCGCCAGGTAGTGCCACTTGATGACGAAGAGGTTGGCGTTTGGGGCCGGCCTGCCGCCGATGAGGGCGCCGCGGGGCACGCCGAAGGCGGCCGGGTGGCCATTCTGGAGTACGTAGTGGGCGCCGTCGCCGAACGGCGCCCAATCGTTGCGGGTGGAGGCAACCATCCGCTCGGAGAGGACGGGGCCGTCGAGTGCCCCGGCGCGTAGCTGGTAGAGGATGCTGAGGTCGTCGTCGCCACCGCGGTAGCCGCGGGTGGCATAGACCACCAGAAAGCGGTCCTTGCTGACCTGAATGGCGTTCGGATGCGCCGGCCACACGTCGTCGGCGCGGGTTTCCCCGGGGAACGGGCAATCGGCGATCAGTCTTCCGAGAGGTTCGATGCGCTCGATCATGGCTGCTCCCTCCAGTCTTCCGGTTCTGGCCCCCACCCTAACCCTCCCCCGTCGGGACGGGGGAGGGAACTACCTGTCCCCCCGTTTCGCGGGGGGACCATAGGGGGGCCGGACATGTTACGTGTCTCTCCCTCCCTCGCCCCGGCCCCTCCACACGTGCTCAGGAATTGGTGAGGCCTAGCTGGGCGAGGCGGGCCGGCTCGCCGAGGTAGAAGCCTTGCTGCAGGAGGTGACGCTGGAGCTTCTTGACATCGAGGTGGCGGGGGGCGACGCCGTCCTGCACGGCCAGGGCGGCAGCGGCGCCGGCGGCCTCGCCCAGCTGCATGAGTGCCGGGCGGGCGCGGGTGGCACCGGGATCGTGGCCGCGGCGGATGTAGGCAGAGGCGCGGCCGGTGGCGAGCAGACCGTCCATGCCCTTGGGCAGCAGCGAGCGATAGGGGGTATCGAAACCGGAGGCTTCGCCGCCGTAGTGGGGCTGCGCGGCGTGGGTATTGCGGTAGAGGACGTCGTCGAACTTGGCGCCGTTGAAGGCGTCCTCGGGCGTGATCGTGTACTCGCCGTCAATGTGGGGGCCGCCCCGTGAGCCGAAATACGGAGCGACGATGAGCAGGTAGGCGCGGTCGAAACCGGGGATGTACTTGCGGAAGAACTGCACGGTCTCAAAAACATGCATGCGGATGGCGGTTTCGAGGCGGGCGTGCTGTTTCATGTCGTCGCGGCGAATGGCACCACCCATATTGATACGGCTGCCGACCAGTCCGTTCTCATACGGGCCTTTCCAGAGGTTCGGCGTATTGATGTGGACGTGCGGCTCGACGGTCTTGAGGTAGTAGTACTCGCCGATCTCCCAGGCATGGCGAAGCAGCGGGATCATAGGGTCTTCGAATGCTTGGCGGGCGAATGGGAACTGCTCTCGCTCGGCGAGCCAGGCCTCGTCCTCGGCGGTCAGGGTGATGTCGCTGGCGAGGAACTGCTCGAAGCGGGGGAAGTCCACGTCGGCCATCACGAAGTAGATGGCGGTGTCGTTCCAGGGGACGAACTCGGGGCGGAGGAACTCCTGGCGGATGACCGGGGGCCACGAAGGATCGGGGGCCATGTCGGTAATGACGGGGACGCCGGCGCGGCGGCACACGTCGGCGTCGGCCGAGGCGTCAATGACGACCTTGGCTTTGACGGCGACGCGGCCGGACTTGCCTTCCACAAAGAGGCCGGCGACGCGGTTGTCTGCGATGATGGGATCGCCGACCCACACGGGCACGAGGATTTCGACGCCGGCGTCGAGAGCCATCTGTGCGGCCAGGTGCGAGATGATATTGGTGATGTCGGCGTAGCGGTGAGCGGTTTCGACGTGGAGCGCTTCCATGCGGTCGTTTAGCTCCCTGGGGATGCCGGCCAAACCACCGGGCAGGGTGACGGGGGCCTCGCCGGCGACGCTGCCACCGACGATCATCGCCGGACCGAGGTTGCCGCCCAAGGCGGCGAAGCGGTCGAGGAGCAGGGTTTTCGCTCCCAGGCGCCCGGCGGCGATGGCCGAGAACATGCCGGATAATCCGCCGCCCACGACGGCCACATCCACGTCGTAGGCGATGGGCACCTGCTTCTGTGGCTCGGAAACGTAGCCGAGCGGCTCTTCCTTGGTCATCGTATTGTCTCCTCCGTCGGCACTTCTCAGCGGCTTGAAGTCTTTGGCGGTACTTCAGACTGACGGAGGACGTGATACTCGGATCCGTCCGCCGCGTATGGTTACTATTGCGTGGGTGTCCAATGCCTGCCGATGTCGCCTGATGACCTCGGCCATCAGTTCAATGCGCTGCGCCGCCGGCACATCCGGAAGGCGGATCAGCCCCGCATGAGGAACGTCATGCAGATAAATCAACTCCCCGAAGTCCGCGTCAATCGTAATCAGAATGCGGTCTTGGGCTTCCGCAAGCCGCAACAGCACCTGATCCCCTGGGTCGGTACCAAGCTCCCGGGCCTCAAGCACGTCGTGTCCCGCACGGCGGAGCCACTCTGCTAAACGGCGGCCGGCGCATCGATCTACGAGAAACCTCACGACTCCGCAACTGACACCGTGGCCAGCGTGTCTCCTGCGATGACCGCGTGCGCGTAGGCGGTGCAAGCACGTATGTCATCGAGTTCCAGATCAGGATAGTCGTCCAAAATGTCCTCCGGCGTCACGCCCTGAGCCAATAGGCTCAGTATGAGTGCCACGGATACCCGCATGTCGCGAATGATGGGCTTGCCACCAAAGACGCCCGGCCGCGCGGTGATGCGCTGGAGGAGCTCGGGATTGGTCGTCATGTCTCTCCCTTTCCCTGGTCCCTGGCGCTCTTACTACCGAGTAGCATAGCAGGTGTATATTGGCGGAGGCGGAGGTGGGGCGTGTCGCGCCTATGGTGTCATATGGTGTAGGTTACCGGCCAGTTGGCGCAGGGCTGGCCGCGGACGACGTGGAGCAGGCCCTTGGTCGGCTCGACGACGACTGCGGCGGTGGTTTCCATGCCCGGCTTGCCGTCTACCCAGTGGCGGCAGGTGCCCTGGGGGTAGTAGGTGTGGTCGGCGAGGGCGGAGAAGGCACGCTGGGGCGTGAGCCGGCCGGACTCCGCGTGGAGCAGATGCCAGAAGCCGTGCATCCGGTAGTGGGAGTTCTCCTCCTCGCTGGCGCCCTCCTTGCCGACGTAGGCGGCGAACGGCTGGGTTTCGGCGCCCTCGGCGTGGTTGCCGTGGGTGGCAATGCCCTCGCGGGCGGGAACGGCGCTGACACCGCCGGCGTTGAACTCGACGGAGAGGCTCTCGCCCTGGGGATCGCTAATCAGGCAGTTACCGGAGCTGGCGACGCCAAAGCGCCGGGCGAGTTCGAGGCCGTCATGTACCGATGATCCGGCCAGCATGAGCAGGCCCCAAGTGGCCATCGGTAGCCCCTTTTCGGCGCCGGCCTGCGAGTAGAGCGAGTTGCGGAAGATGCTCATGCCGGTAGACCACATGCCGTAGCCGAGGACCTCCCCCGGATAGGCGAGGACCAGGATGGTCGGCGCGTCCTTAATTCGCATCCGCAGCACGACGTAGCGATAGGCACTGTGGGTCTGCGTGTCTTTGGTCTGGCCGGAGAACGGCGCTCCGTCGAGCGTGACGCTGCCGGATACGCCGAAAGAGGTGCAACCGTCCGGGGCTGGAGCGGGGGTGGGTGCCGGCGAGGTGGCCGAGCCGATGCCGTCGCTCAAGCCCTGGAGGAGGTCGAAAAGGTGCGGCGCGCGCTGCTCGTATAGCGCCCGCACGGGGGGAGCCAACTCCGTCCACCAGGTGCGGCGCTCGCGGTAGTTAGTGTAGAAGGGGTAGCGCTCGCGGACGATTTCGCCGTACTCCTGCCCGCAGTCGTAGGCCGTGCCCTCGACGGCGAGGAGCGGCACGGTCCCCGGCGGCACCTGGCGCGGGATGAGGCCGCGGGGGGCGGCGGGGCTGGGCAGGGCGAACGTGGGTGGGTCTGGTGGCGATGGCATCGTGGTGCTCCTTTGGTGATGCGGGCTGGTGGGGATGTGCCTCACCCCCGGCCCCCTCTCCATCGCCGAGCGATAGAGAGGGGGAGTCTGCGCGACGCTGCTGGTCATCCCTCCTCCGCGGTAAGCGCCGCAATCCAGGGATAGCGATGGGAGTTTTCAACTCGTACAGAACGGAAGCCCCAGTTCGGCGAAGTCATTGTTAGTGACATCGCGTAGCCCCGGCGGTACGCATCCAATGAGCGCGTTGTCGGCGAGATGTAGCGTTTCCAGGTTGGCAAGAGCACCCAACTCTGGTGGGATAGGTCCCGATAGTTGGTTAGCACCAAGGCTCAACATCTGTAGATTGGCGAGGGAACCTAACTGGGGTGGGATAGGTCCGGACAGTTGGTTGGCGAGGAGAGTCAACCACTGCAAATTGACGAGAAAACCGAGTTGAGGTGGGACGGGTCCAGACAACTGGTTGTCATGGAGACTCAACACTTCTAGCTGGGTGAGGGCGCCCAACTGAGGTGGGATGGGACCGGATAGTTGGTTGCTGTGGAGGTTCAACCGTTGCAGGTTGACGAGAAAACCGAGTTGAGGCGGGATAGTGCCAGATAGTTGGTTGTTGTCAAGCCACAACACTTCCAGTTGAGTCAGAGCACCCAACTGCGGTGGAATGGATCCGGACAGTTGGTTAGTGTGGAGGCTCAAGATCTCCAGTTGGGTGAGGGTACCGACTTGAGGGGGGACGGGTCCGGACAATTGGTTGTTGTGAAGGAACAAGCGCCCCAGGTTGGCTAGAGCGCTCAGTTCTGATGGGATAGAACCAGACAGTTGGTTGTGGCTGAGAGATAAGAACTCCAGTTGGGTAAGAGCGCCGAGTTGAGGGGGGATGGGTCCGGACAATTGGTTGTTGCGGAGGGACAGCCCCCACAACTGAGTTATAGTGCCCAGTTCTAGTGGAATGGACCCGGACAGTTGATTGTCGTGGAGGTCTAACGCCTGCAGGTTGGTGAGTTCGGCCAACTGGGGGGGGATAGTGCCCGTCAACTTGTGCTCGGACAGGTCCAACTCGGTCACCCGGGGCGGCGAGCCGCCGACGGTGATGCCGTCCCAGTCGGTGATGAGACGATCCGCTTGCCAGTTCAGCGTGGCGCTACCGGCGAGGGTGTCCCTGATCTGCAGCAATACCGTGCAGTCCGCGACCAAGACAGAGTGAGCTTGTGGGTTGGGGATGGCGATGCCATTGGCACAGGGCGTTGTTGCCCCACCCGTGGTTGCTTCAACCGCGCAGAACGGGAGTCCCGACTCGGCAAAGTCATTGTTGGCGACACCGCGCAGCCTCGATGGTACGCAGTTGGTGAGCGCATTTCCGGTGGCGAGATACAACGACTCCAGGTTGACGAGGGAACCGAGTTGGGCTGGGATAGAGCCGGTCAATTGGTTGTTGTGGAGACGCAAATCCCGCAGGCTGACCAGAGCGCCCAGTTCTGATGGGATGGTACCGGACAGTTGATTGCTGTCGAGGTACAACGCCTCCAGCTTGGTGAGGGCACCCAACGGGGGTGGAATAGTGCCGGATAGCTGATTAGTGTGGAGGCTCAACAACTCCAGTTGGGTGAGATTCTCCAATTCAGGTGGGATGGAGCCGGTCAACTGATGCTCGGAAAGGTCTAGCGCGACTACACGGGATGGCGAGCCACCGACGGCAACGCCGTCCCAGTCGGCGATGGGTAGATCTGCGTTCCAGTTCAACGCGGCGCTGCCGGCCAGTGTATCTCTGAGTTGCAGTAACGCCGTGGAATCGGCGACTAGGCCAGGGTTGGCTTCCGTAGCAGCGGTACGCTCCGTAGCTCCCACAACTGTCTCGCCAGCCGACTGCACCACCGTCCGAGCCGCTTCACCAGCCGCTATGCCAGCGACACGGCGCGCTGTTGAATCAGTGGTGCGTTCCGTTGTCTCTTCAACCGCTTCACTCGCAGCACGACCTACCGCCCTAGATGGCAAGCAGCCGGTGACGCCAAGGACGAGAAGTACGCCGATGATGATGCCGACAATACGCAGCCGTCGCATGGCTATACCTCCCATGCAGAAACACCATATGCTGTAAACTATTGCTGTGCAACTCGCAACACTGAGTGGCATTTGCTGTGGCGTAGCAATTGCTTGGCCTCCGCCGCGCGGCTAACTTGCTTCCAGGAACTGCCAGAGGGCGGGGAACTGTGCTGCGGTGACGGGGTGGTGGCGCAGGATGGAGTTGGTGTCGCGGCCGTTGGCCGTGTCGCCCATGTAGGTGGGGGTGTAGACCAGGCCGCGCCAGAGCTGCTCGCGGGTGATGCCCATGGCAGTCGGGCGGCGGCGCACGCGGCAGGCGTCCAGGCGCGCAGTTAGCTCCTCTGGATGCTCCTCGCACTGCCAGGCGATGATGATGGCGCCCAACGCGACGACTTCGCCGTGAATCCAGCCTTTGTCATTGGCAAGCTCCAGCGCAAACACAAAATCGTGGTCACCACCGGGCGCGGCAGCGGGTGGCAGCCGGTGTAACTGGCGTCCCAATAAGCCGTCCATAATGAAACGGGCGCTCGCTGGCGTAAGGTTGCCAGCCGGGTCGAGAGTGGGCGGGAAGCCGTGCGCTAACTCGTCGTGGAAGGCCAGGACGGTAGCGATGGCCGCATCGTCGGTCGGTGGTCCGACGCCGAGGCGGGCATTGCGTCGCCATTCGGCGATGCCGGCATAGCCACAGAGTACGTCACCGAGGCCGGCCGTATTGAGGTGGGGCGCTGCGGCCAGCACGAGGTCGTCGTCAACGAGCACGTGCTCCGGGTCTACCCAGGGCCAGCGGTCGCCGGGTCCGATGAGCATGCGCCCGGACCATTTGGCCACCGTGCTGGAGATAATCGCGCCGGTCGAGACGACCGTTGGCACCAAGATCAGCGGTAGGCCCCTGGTGAGAGCAACGTACTTGGACGCATCGAGGGCGCGACCGCCGCCGAGTCCGATTACCAACTCGGCATCGGCTGGAAGGCTGTCGCTCAACGCTTGCAAGTCGTTCCAGTCCAGCAATTCGGCGTAGCCAACGCCCGCCGGCGGCTGGGCCAGATGTGGCTGCGCGGCCTGGTAGGCGCGGGGTGTGGTGACGACGACATAGGGCGGCCAGCGCGCACTCTCTTGGCGCAGCAGGTCGGTGCCATAGCGGATGTCGAATTCCGCGGCCGGTTTGGAGTGCTGCGGGGCGCCGCTCCACCCACGGCCGGATGTGTTCATGTCAGAGTCTCCTCGTTGTTAGCTCCGGCTATAGGGACTGCATCACGGTAACACTGATTGGATCGCGGGGATCTAAGGCCCCCACCCTAGTCCTCCCCCGTTGCGACAGGGGAGGGGAAACGACGCTTCTCGGCCACAGTGGAGGAACCATCGGGAGGCGGTCCTAGTAGTCGAGGGTGACGCCGCCTTCGACCGGGAGGATGGTGCCGGTGATGAATTCGGCGGCGTCGCTGGCGAGGAAGAGCACGGCGCGAGCGATGTCAGTGGGGGTGCCGATGCGATTCAGGGGGTGCATGGCGGCGAAATCCTGCCGGCGTTCCTCGGGGTTGGACTGCATCTCCAGGTACTCTTGCAGCAGGGGGGTGTCCACGACGCCGGGGCAGATGCAGTTGGCGCGGATGCCGTAGGGGGCGACATCAAGGGCGAGCGAGCGGGTCATGGAGATGATCGCGCCCTTGGAGGCGGTGTAGGCGATCGAGTCCTTCTGACCGATGACGCCGACCATCGAGCCGATACTGATGATGGCGCCGCGGGATTCCTTGAGGGCCGGGAATGCTGCCTTGGCGCAGAGGAACACGCTCTTCAGGTTTAGCTCGAGGATGGAGTCCCAGTCTTCCTCGGAGCATTCGAGGAGGCCCTTGCTGTTGTGCCAGCCGGCATTATTCACCAGCACATCGAGCCGCCCCCAACGCTCGACGGCCGCTGCGACCGTCGCTTCGACGGCGGCGCGGCTGCGAACGTCGGTATGGACGAACAGCGCCGAGCCGCCCTGATCGTTGATCGCGGCGGCAGTCGACTCGCCGTGCTCGCTATCAATGTCAGCGACGACGACGTGCGCTCCGGCGGTGGCCAGGACTTCGGCGCAGCCGCGGCCGATGCCCTTGGCGGCGCCGGTGACGATGGCGACGCGGCCGGTCAGGTCCATCAGGTTCATCTACTTCACCTCACGTTTCAGCTATTAGCGGTTAGCTGTCAGCCGTCAGTATAGCCGGGGAGGGGCGAGGAGGGGTGCCCCCTCCCTATCCCTCCCCCGTTGCGACGGGGGAGGGAACATACCGGCCCCCACCGCAGCGGGGGGGGCCATAGGGGGGCCATCACGGGCGCGGCTGGCGGAAGTCGGGGACGGGGATGGGGGCGCCGCCTTGCCGGACGGACTCCATCGAGAGTGGGAAGATGCTGCTCCAAGTCACGCCATCTACCACGTCAATCGGTGGCGGGGTGTCGTTGCGGATGCATTCGATGAACTCGGAGAGGACGAAGTAGTCGCCGCCGCCGTGACCGGTTTGGGCGGCGCGGGCTTCGTGCTCGCGCCAGAGGGGATGATCGAACTCGGCGGCGAACTCATCGAGAGGGCGGTAGGACTCGGCGTCGGACCGGTCGCGGAGCCAGAGCACGTCGTTGTCGTCGGTGAAGCGCCGGGAGAGGTAGGAGCCGCCGGTGCCTTGCAGGACGTAATGCACCATGTTGTGCGGGCGGGGACTGGTGGTGTCCACGATGATCGTGATGAGCGCGCCGCTGGCGCACTTGATGAGCGTCATGGCGCGGCAGCCGGCGGCGAAGGCTTCGGGGCGGGCATCAGGATGGTCCGCGCCAAAGCGCTCGCGCACGTACTCCGGCATCACGGGACCGTGCGACATGTAGGTGGTGGTCGTGAGCATGCGGTCGTGACGGTTGATGCCAAGCCACTGGGCCACGGGGCCGAGGGAGTGGGTGGGATACCAACTGCCGTTGTATTGCTGGAGGATGCGCCCGCGCCAGGTGGGCTGGCCGGCGCGGTCCTGGCCATAGTCGCGGATGGGGAAGTACATCAGGTGGGTGCAGTCGTGGATGTAGCCGCCTTCGGCGCAGATAAGCTCGCCGAACAGGCCCTGCTCGACCATATTCAGCACCAGCATATTCTCGCGCCGGTAGCAGGAGTTCTCGGCGAACATGTACTTCAGCCCGCTGCGTTGCACGGCCGCGGTGAGCGCCCAGCACTCGTCGAGGGTGGTCGCGGCGATGACCTCCGAGAGGACGTGCTTGCCAGCGGCGAGGGCCTGGAGTGCCTGGGGTGCGTGCAACTGGAGGGGCGTGGAGAGCACGACGGCGTCAACGTTGGCGTGGGCGAGGAACCGGTCGTAGGACTGGTAGTAGGCCAGGTCGGGGTGGTCGCGGCACCACTGCGCGAGCACGCTGGGGTCTATGTCGCAGACGCTCGTGAGCTGCACGCGGCCGTCGAGTCCGCCCAGCGCCGTCCGCGCAAAGCTGGACCCGCGACGGGCGCCGACGATACCGAGGGTAACCGGTTGCTTCACCATGCAATCTCCGCTGGGGTAGGCTACCAGACTGGGGGCGAGCCTTACCCTCACAGGGGTAGGTTTTTCTGCGGGGAGCCGCGGGCGGGGCCAACCTCGCCCAATGACGGGCCAAAGCCGCCCGGAAAGTGCCAGGTGTGGTGCGCCTTTGGTCTGTCGCCCGGCCCCCTCTCCACCATTTGGAGAGGGGGTGTAACGCTTGGACCGGGGCCAATGCATGGCCTTAGACGGCGGCTTACGCTGCAATGATGGGTGCGCCGCCCTGGGCCAGGGTGCCCACAAGGGACACCTCTACCGGGCTAGTCGAGTGGGCCATACGGGGAGGTGGTTATGGGGGCAGGTGGCGGAAGTCGGGGACGGGGATGGGGGCGCCGCCTTGCCGGACGGACTCCATGGAGAGCGGGAAGATGCTGCTCCAGGTCACGCCGTCCACGACATCAATCGGTGGCGGGGTGTCGTTGCGGATGCATTCGATGAACTCGGAGAGCACGAAATAGTCGCCGCCGCCGTGACCGGTTTGGGCGGCGCGCGCTTCGTGCTCGCACCAGAGGGGATGGTCGAACTCGGCGGCGAACTCGTCAAGGGGGCGGTAGGACTCGGGCTCGGAGCGGTCGCGGAGCCAGAGCACGTCGTTGTCGTCGGTGAAGCGACGGGACAGGTAGGAGCCGCCGGTGCCTTGCAGGACGTAATGCACCATGTTGTGCGGGCGGGGACTGGTGGTGTCCACGATGATCGTGATGAGCGCACCGCTGGCGCACTTGATGAGCGTCATGGCGCGGCAGCCGGCGGCAAAGGCTTCGGGGCGGGCGTCGGGATGGTCGGCGCCGAAGCGGTCACGCACGTACTCCGGCATCACGGGGCCGTGCGACATGTAGGTGGTGGTCGTGAGCATGCGGTCGTGACGGTTGATGCCGAGCCATTGGGCCACCGGGCCGAGGGAATGGGTGGGATACCAGTTGCCGTTGTATTGCTGGAGGAGGCGCCCGCGCCAGGTGGGTTGGCCGGCGCGGTCCTGGCCGTACTCACCGATGGGGAAGTACATCAAGTGGGTGCAGTCGTGGATGTAGCCGCCTTCGGCGCAGATAAGCTCGCCGAACAGACCCTGCTCGACCATGTTCAGGACGAGCATATTCTCGCGGCGATAGCAGTAATTCTCGGCGAGCATGTACTTCAGCCCGCTCCGCCGGACTGCTGCGATCAGCGCCCAGCACTCGTCGAGGGTGGTCGCGGCGATGACCTCCGAGAGCACGTGCTTGCCCGCGGCGAGCGCTTGGAGTGCCTGGGGCGCGTGGAGTTGGAGGGGCGTCGAGAGCACGACGGCGTCAACGTTGGCGTGGGCGAGGAACTGCTCATAGGACTGGTAGTAGGCTAGGTCGGGGTGCTCGCGGCGCCACTGGGCGAGTACGCCCGGGTCAATGTCGCAGACGCTCGTGAGCTGCACGCGGCCGTCGAGTCCGGAGAGGGCCGAGCGGGCGAAGCTGGACCCGCGACGGGCGCCGACGATGCCGAGCGTGATCGGATTCTTCGCCATGGTGCCTCCACCGCGGTAGCCTACCAGACATCGCCCGAGCCTCACCCCGGCCCCTCTCCACCATGTGGTGAGAGGGAGCCTGGCTGAGGTGGCAGATCGGTACCTATGGATGCTATCTGTCAGGGAGTAGGGAAAACATGCCAAATATGCTTGAGGGAGCGTTGGCGGGGACGGCGTCCGCCATGAAGGATAAAGACCTGGAGGAGTACCAACGATTGCTGTTTCAAGGCGAGCGGATCAGGGTGGGCTTCAAGGTCGTCCGCGATGCCATCCTGTTCACCGACTACCGGGTGATTATTGAGGATGTGCAGGGTATCACCGGCAGGAAACGGGAATACCTGAGCATCCCGTACAACAAGATCTCGGCCTTCAGCGTGGAAACGGCGGGGTTACTCGATATGGACGCCGAGTTGAAAATCTGGGTGAGCGGGCTGCCGAGTCCGGTCGAGCACAAGTTCAACCGGAAGACGAACATCTATGAGATAGAGGCGCTGCTGGCTGCCGCGACGTCGTCGTAGAGCACAGCCGCTCTTGGCTGGCCCCCCTATGGTCTCCCTGCACTGCGGGAGGACGGCATTTGCTTGGCTTTAGGAGACCCTTGCTTAACTCCCAGACGGAGTGCAGGAGGGTAGACCTCACCCCGGCCCTCTCCCAGGGGGAGAGGGGGTTTGGATTCCCGCTTGCGCGGGAATGACGGTGTTGCAGAGGTCAACGGAGGTGGTGGGTGGGTCGGCGGGAGTGTTCGTAGGTGGCGTGGGGGTCGGCGTGGACTTCTGGGGGTGGCTCGCCTTCCCACCAGGTGGGGACGGAGGGGAAGGGGAACACATCCCACCAGGCGAGGACCAGGGTACGCCGGGTGTCGGTGTTGTTGGGCCAGGCGGCGTGGAGCACGCGCCCGTCGGCGATGACCAGATCGCCGGCCTTGCAGGGGACGTCTATTTCGCCGGGCTGCTCGGTGAAGGCGAGGTGGTCTTCGTCGGCGCGCTGCATTTCGGGGCTGTGGGCGTCGGGGAGCAGATCGTGTAGCTCGGTGCGCTTCCGGTGGGTGCCGGGGATGATGCGGAGGCAGCCGTTCTCGCGGGTGGTGTCCACGAGGTAGTAGGAGAGGAACACGCGGCTCGGCCAGGGCAGCGCGGACTTGGGGTGGTTCCAATAGGTGGCGTCTTGGTGCCAGTAGAGGGGCGGGCCGTGCGGTGGCTTGCTCAAGAGGATGAACGAGCCGGCGGAGGTCATGTCTTCCAGGCCGACCTGGTCGCAGGCGGCTCTGGCTGCCGGTAGATCGAGTATGTCTTTCACGATGGGGTCGTGGTAACGGCGGGGGTCTTGCTGCTGATCCCAGGCCTCTTTGGTCATGATGTGGAAGTCGCTGCCCTGATAGCGGAATTTGTGGTCAACCGCGTGGGTGTCCAGGAAGTCGTCGGAGAATTGGCGCATCCGGTCGAGGAGGTCGCCGCGGAGGACGCCGGGCACGAGGCAGAAGCCGTCGTCGAGGAGCTGGCGGCGCTTGGCGAGGGCTTCTGCGGCGGTCAGGGTTGCGGTGTGCTGCTGTTGGTCAGTCATGGTTGTGTGCCTCCTGTGAAAGCCCCCCTATGGTCCCCCCGCTGCGGCGGGGGGACGGGCGCAGCGTGCTGCGCCCCTACATGCATTGCTCTGCACTTGCTACGAGCTGCTCGGCCTCGGCGAGGGTGGGGATGCCGGCGCGTCCGCCGAGGCGGCGGCACTTCAGGGCGGCGGTGGCGCTGGCTAACCAGAGCGAGTCGCGGATCGAGCGTCCGCGTGAGCGCGCGAACAGGAACGTGCCGTGGTAGACATCGCCGGCGCCGGTGGTATCTACCATTGGCTCGACGGTGAAGGCCGGCACGCGATAGGTGCCGGCCGGCTCGACGCAGACGGCGCCATGCTCGCCTTCGGTGATGACCACGACGGGCGGACCGTGGTCGTGGAGCGCCTGGGCCACTGCGGCGAGGGACTCGCCGGGCGGGAGGCCGTGGGCGCGGGCGAATTCGCGGGCGAAAAAGCGGGACACGATCAGGTAGTCCACGAGCGGCAGGAGCGCGAGGTCGTCGGGCTGGTAGTGGGTGCCATCGTAGCAGACCGGCTGGCCGCTGGCGCGTGCCCACGTCGCGGCCTGGAGCGCGGCGGGGCCGGAGTCGCTGAGGTGGAGGATGCGTCCGCGTTGGAGGTAGTGGCAGTCGAGGTGGTCGGGGGGTACGGCGCCGCAGGAACCGAACTGGGCAAGGAACGAGCGGGCGGCGTTGCGGCGGTCAACGAGCACGAACGTGCGGTTGGAGGTGGCGCCGGGGTGGAGCCAGAAACGGGTGACGTCCACGCCAGCGGACTCGAAGCCGCGCTTGATCTGCGTTCCGGTCGGGTCGTCGCCGATGGCGCCGATGAAGGCGGCGCGGCCGCCGAGCCGGGTGACGGCGACGGTGGCGGTGGCGGCCATCCCGCCGCCCTCTAGGGCGTGTTCGAGGACGGTGACTTGCTCCTCGGCGTGGGGGATGCGTTCGAGGAGCAGTAGCTCGTCGAGGCAGCAGAAGCCGAGGCCGACGACATCGAAATCGGGGGCGGCGGTTGTGTTCATTGGGATGGCTCGGTGGGCTGTGTTGACGGTTGAGTATAGAGGGTGGTGGCGCAGCCCCCCCTATGGCCCCCCCGCTGCGGCGGGGGGACGTGGATTGCGGCTTCTGCCGCAATGACGGGCATTGGGTTAGTGGGGGGTGGCGAGGTGGCGGGCGGCGGCGGCGACGGTGGCGCCGCCGTGGATAAGCTCGACGAGGGCGCCGGCCATGCGGTCGGGGCGGGGGTGCTGGATGATGTTGCGTCCGAAGGCGATGCCGCGAGCGCCGGCGGCGAGGGCATTGGCGACGTGCTGGAGGGCCGTGCGGGGATCGGCGTGGGCGGGGCCGCCGAGGATGATGACGGGCACGAAGCACTGGCCGGTGACCTGCGCGGCGTAGGCGTCCACCGGCCCGACATAGTGGGCCTTGACGAAATCGGCGCCGGCCTCGGCGGCGAGGCGGGTGGCGCGGGCGATGTTCTCGACGGTGTGGGCGCTGGTGTCCTCGAAGGACACGGGGATGGGTTCGGCGAGCAGGGGCATGTTCCAGTCGGCGCAGCGGGCGACGAGGCGGCGCAGGTCGGCGAGGTGGGTTTCGCCGGCGCTGCCGGGAAAGACCTTCAGCTCGACGGCGTCGGCGCCGAGGCGGAGGGCCAACTCCACGCCGTAGTCGGCGACGGGTCCTTCGCTGTCGAGGGCGACGATGAGGCCTTTGCCGCCCAGCTCGTCGGCGACGACGCGGGCCATGCCGGGCGTGGTCATGATGGCGTCCACGCCGCCGGCGACGACGCGCCGGACCGCCTCGGCGGGATGCTCGAGGCCGGTGGCGATGCCGCTCTCGCGGGCGTGGTCCATCGCGACGACGACGGCGCGGCCGTCGGGCGCAAAGATATGGTGCAGGCGACGCTTGGCGTAGGTCATGGTGGCGCGAGGCTACCAGCGGGCCGGGGCGTCGTCAAACGGGTGGGTAGCTGTTAGCGGTTAGCGGTTAGCGGTCAGTGCCCCCCTATGGTCCCCCCGTTGCGACGGGGGGACGGGGATTCCCGCTTTCGCGGGAATGACGTACACGAGGTCGGTGGGGCGCGGGAGGGGTGGAGGCGGTGGAGGCCCGTGGCCGCGGTGGAGCAAGGCCGCGGGTGGGGCGGTACTGGATGGCGGGCTGCACTTGGTTGGTGGTGGGGTGGGTGGGTCGTCGCCCCCTCCCCAGCCCTCCCCCGGAGCAAGCTCCAGGGGAGGGGGGAAGGCGGGCCTCACCCCCGGCCCCTCTCCAACATTTGGAGAGGGGTGGATTGTCTCTTTCGCGGGATTGTGCGTACCTGGTAGCGCGGCGGTACAGGGCGTGGGCGTGGGTGGTGGTGTGGTGGGCAAGTGAGTGGGTGAGGGTGCGGGGATTGGCAGGGACGCGGGGCAAGTCCTCCTGGCGCGGCCGGGGTTGGCCGGCCGGCAAGGCGACGGTGGCAATCGCCACGGCACGCAGACGATGCTGACCCGGTGCCTCGGCCGGAGTGGCCGGGGGTACGTCAGCACCCGGTGCCCTCGTGGCGGCACGCGGACGGTCATGCCACGCCGCGCGCAAGGCGGCGTGGGGTCGCTCATGACCCGGTGCCAGATGGGCGGCACACAGACAGTACTGACCCGGCGCCCGCGCTACTTCAGCGCGGGGTATGTCAGCACCCGGTGCCGTAGAAGCGGCACTCAGACGGCCATGCTCCGCCGCGCCGGCTGACGCGGTGAAGGGTCGGTCATGACCCGGTGCCCTCGGCTGGGTGGCGGTGCCACCGTCGTTGACTAGCATGATGATGCGAGTGGGTCCCTGCCGGGCGGTGCCCGGTGCTCCAGGAGGGACTTGCAGCTGCCAATCCCCGTCGGGGGAGACATATCAACGGGGATTTGGGGAAAACAACGGCCTGGGGGGCGGGGATTTGCGGGCCTCACCCCCCGGCCCCCTCTCCAAATGTTGGAGAGGGGGAGTAGGGGATTGTCAGGATCAGGATTTACGGGATTAGAGGATGAACAGGATGGGGGTTGGCCCCCCTATGGTCCCCCCGCTGCGGCGGGGGGACGTGGATTGCGGCTTGCGCCGCAAGGACGGGGGTGGTGGTGCGGGTTAGGGGAGGGGCCAGGAGGGGATGGCGTTTAGGGCTGCTGCAGGCTGGCGAGCGCTTCCGGGAACTCGTCTTCGCTGAAAATCAGCCGGAATACGCCTTTCACTGGGCCTTCGCGAACGGTCATTGTTCCGCAATTGAAGGCATTTTCAAGGGTGTCGAGCACGCGGCGCTTGTAGTCGGTGTCCGGGTTGCCGCGCAGGTGCTCACCCTTGGTCTCGAATACCAGCAACTGCGGTTTGCCGTAGGCTTCACCGGCCATGGCGACAAAATCCGGCCAAATGCGCTCCTGCTTCCAGCCCCGCAGGTAGTAGTCGCCCCGCTGGCGGACGGCAACCCGATGCCACCATTGCAGTGCTCTTTGCTCATCGAGATAGCGAGCGAAATTGCGCTCCAGGGCAGAATCGAAATGTTGCGCGTACACCGGCTCGAATAGACTGAGTTGTATCGGCTGGCCGTCATTCCTTGCCAGCAGTCCACCATCGTCCGCCACCGGGATCTCATAGGAAGATTCCTGCATCGGGAAATTGGGCTGGCCCGTCTCCAGATCAAAGCGGATGTTGCCCTGCCGCAGCTTGTCCCTGAAAACCTCCTCCGCTCGCGATTCCACTTCATCCTTGACATACTCACGCAAGGCGTATGCCAGATAGGAACGTTGGTCATAGATTTGGTCGTCGGCTTCGCCGGCTGACCGTAACCGTTCCACCAGTTGATGAGCGATGCGGGCCGCCTGCCATGCATTGGGGGTTACGTCAGACAGGCAGCGAGCAAACCAGGACACTTTGACGGTCTTGTCAATATACAATTCCTGGGATTCGTGGAAAACAGGCACGGCGTCACCAACATCTACTGATGCGGTTTGCCGTCGGGCCGGGTCGGGCAAGGCGACTTGGGGGTCAGGCTCGGTGATGGACTCCCAATCAATGTGCGGCAGGATATGACGCTGGTAGTCCAACTCGATCCATTCGTCGCCGCGCTTGTGGAGCACCAGCGGCAGAAAGATGTCCTTACCTCGAAATCGCTTGCGCCGCTGCATGGTGATGCGTCGTAAGTCCCCCGCCGTTGCCAGTACCTCATCACCCAGGCCCGTCAGCCCTTCCTGCTCCAGCCCGGCTTTGACATGGCCTACGGCAACACCCACCTCGGTGTCCCAGCAGTAGACATAACATTGGTCGAGCAGCGCCCGGCCCGTCCGGCGGGCGTGGGGCTGGCGCATCACGCGGCCTACCAACTGGGTGACGGCACGTTGGGCGCGGGTATTGTCCAGCATCACTAGGAGATAGGCAAAGGGGCAATCCCAGCCTTCCATCAAGGCCGACTTGGTGATAATCCAGCGTACCGGCGACAATTCCGATAGCAGGTCCTCATTGCCCAATTCGTCGTTGTCGGCGGACTTCACGCGGATGGCTTCGGCCGGCACGCTCAGGTAACGGTTGAGGTACTCGCGCACGTCCTCGGCGTGGACCCGTTCGCCATCGCGCTGGTCTCGACCGGTGCGCTCTACGCGCACCACCGCGATGGGGCGGATATAGCGTCCCGTGCTCATCTGGAACGACTGTGCCTCGGCATCAAGGCGCTCAAGCTCGTCGCAGGCCTGTGCCAGTGTGTATTGCCATTCGGCGCCGGTAAACGACTCCACTTGCACCGGCAGCTTAATCATCTCCTCGTCCTTCAACACTACGCCGGAGATGTCCACGAGTAGGTTGCTGATGCCGCGGTTGGGTGTCGCGGACAGTTCGATCACCAGACGGGGATCGAGGCGGTTGACGGAGCGCACGAATTCTTCGTTGGATTCCCGCTTCTTAGCGCCATAGGCCTTGTGGGCCTCGTCCAACACTACGACCGGGCGCAACATCTTGAACACGTTGAAGAGGCTGCGCTTGACCGGACCCTGGTCCGAGGTGCGCTCCAAATCGGGGTAGTCATTCAGCAGGCGGCCGTCACCCAGCACGTCATCGCTGTCCGGGAAAAGGGTCGGATAGCGCCCCGAATCTCGGAACATTCGCAGGAATTCCCGCCCCTTTTGCCGATTGGTTGCCGGTAGCATCAGGAGCATCACGCACAGACAGCTGGCTACGTCCGCTCTCGTAAAAAGGTCGTCCTTCTCCAGTAGCTTGACGCGCCCACCACTGGCCCGCTCCAGCATTTGCCGGTAGGGATGCTCCTTGTTCTTGAGTGCAGCCTTGGTCTGTTCATAGATCGCGCGGGTCGGCGTGATCCACAGCGTCAGGCCGGTTTGCTTGTTGAGCCGTTCCAGCGCCGCGGCGGCCAGCAAGGTTTTGCCGCCGCCGGTCGGCACCTTGAAGCAGATATGCGGGATGGGCCGTCCGGCATCATCGGTACGTGAAACGTACTCACCGACGCTGGACACTACGCCGCCAGATTGGGCCAACTGCTGCCAAGCCGTTCTAGGGAAATTACGAACGTCGTCGCTAAGGGATTGGATATCCACCCCAGCCTGCTGCAACGCAGAGACGGCAGCATGCGACTGTGCCTGTGCCGTGGCCAGCGCCTCTCGCCAGCGCACAAAGGCGTCGAGGGCGTTGGCCTGATATTCCTTCAACTGCATGGCCTGAGCCTCTATCGCCCGACGCGGCCCATTTCATAGGGCAACTGGCAGAAGGTGATACCCATGTCGGTAAGCTCTCGCTGGCCGATGTACTTGCCCGCCCCGAAAACGAGCGCTTTTTTGCCCTCCTGACGGCTGGCGGCGCAGATACGTTCTGCCCGCTCTTCGTTCAGTATCGCCTCGTTGCTGCGTAGCCAATCAACGCTGGGTTCGTACAGCAGGTAGTAGTCGGTGCTATCATCGCTGTAGAACAGGCCATCCTCATTCTGGGGCACAAGCGCGACCTCCCCGGCAGAGACGCCGGACGCCGTGTGCAATAAGTAGGCCGCCAGCGCCGCGTAAGACGGCAACGCCGCGCCGGTCAGCATTCCTTCCGCGTCAATCGGCTCGCCCAGCGTGCAGTAGGTGAAGGAGCCGCCGAGGCCCTCGCGCAGCGCAGCGTCGCGGGCACTCGGCACGCCGTTGATGACTCGCCGTACCCGCTCCGCAGTGATGGTGTCGGCATAGTCCTCGCACTCGACGAGGATGAACTTCCGGTTGCCTCCGTCCTCTTTGTTGAGGGCCAGGACAGCGTGCGCCGTCGTCCCACTCCCCGCGAAGGAGTCCAAGACAATATCATCGGGACCGACATTGGCGAATCGCATGACATCTTCCAGCAGCGCAACGGATTTAGGAAAGTCAAAAAGCCTCTCGCCGCCAAAAATCAACTTCACCATATTTGTTCCGCTGGCTGCGGAATATTGCGGTTTATTCCACAATGAGGTAGGTTTTTCTGTGAAACTACCATCCTTGCCGTCAGGGCGTTTCTTGATGATAAACTGATATCTCATGGTTTTATGTGGTTTCACAAGCAGGTTTTTAGAATCTCGATCTACTTTCTCTTTTCCCCATTGCCACCGTGCTGCGTTTCCCTGTCCGTCCAGTGGGTAAACTTCAATATCGGAGGACGACAAGCGTTCTGTGCCGATTGACTGGTCAGGCCGGACATAGATCGGAAAGTACAAATTAGGGCGATCTTCAGGAGTACCCCCCATCCTGGTGCTGCGAGCAAGATTGCCAATTAATCGATACGGACCTAGAGAATCCTTCAACTGTCCACCGCTCGGTGCTTCTTTGGCGAATCTTCCAAGATTGACGAGGGAAGTATCCTTTGCGAAAACATGGATGTATTCATTCACTTTACGCACATACCTTCCCTCAAAGGCACCAAGACTTTGGATTAAGATCAGAGTATCCACGAAATTATCTGCCCCAAATATCTCCTCCATAAGGCCCAATAAGCGCCACTGCTCGTGATCATCAATGGAAACAAAGATAACCCCATCATCGGCCAGCAATTCTCGGAGCAGATGCAGCCGGGGCCACATCATACAGAGCCACTTGTCGGAACGTTCCAAATCCTCACGGTCAACTGCTTGCTTCAACCACGCCTGCATCAAAGGGCTGTTGACGTTATCGTTATACACCCAGGCTTGGCTACCAGTGTTGTAGGGCGGATCAATGTATATGCACTTGACACGGCCGGCATAACGGGGGAGCAGGGCTTTCAGGGCGTGGAGATTGTCGCCGTGGATGATGAGGTTGTCGTCAGCGCCGGTGGAGTGGAGCGACCGGTCTGCATCGGGGACAAGAGAAGAGGGCGGTAAGGGACGGTGAGGTGGTGGGCGTAAATATGCTGCTTTCCCTTGAACTCCAGAGTAGGCATATCTGAGCCTCCAACCTCGGATGCTGCCGATGATACCAGACTCTGGCCTGCGTTGGGATGGTGGCGGCCGGGGATGGTTAGGCTAGTTGCCTGGGGGGAGGGGGAGGTTGACGCGGGCGTTGCCTTGCTCTTGGGACTTGAGGAAGCCGACGATGATCTCGACGACTTTGCGGGCTTCCTGGCCGGAGCCGATAAGCTCGCCGCCGTGCTCGATGGTGCGGGTAAGCTCGTCTATGAGGGCGACGACGTCGGTGCGGCGGTGGGAGGGCAGGGGCGGCCGGTGGATGGCGCCGTCTTTGCGTAGCTCGACGTGGTCGCCGACGAGGTCAATCTCGCCGGTTTCGCCGATGACCTGGATGTACATGCCGGGGGTCTGGCGCTTGCTGGCGTTGATGAAGGCGCGGACGCCGTTGCGGAAGTGGATGTAGCCGCTGCCGCTGGGGTCGAGGGCGGGGTCTTTGCCGCCGTCGCCGCGGTAGGCGAAGTAGTCGGCGAACTCGGGGTCTAGCTCGGCGAAGACCCATTCGGCGTCGGATTCGGCGAAGAAGAGGACGCCGTCGAGCAGGTGGGTGCCGTTGCGGAAGAGCATGGCGCGGGTGCCGCCCATGTGGGCGATGATGCGGCGGACTTTGCCGATTTCGCCGTCGCGGATGAGCTGGCGGGCGGCGTGGTAGGGGGTCCACCAGCGGCGGGTGTGGTCAACGGAGATGATGGCACCGTTGGCTTCGCAGGCTTGGATCATGCGGGTGGCGTCGTCGAGGGTGGTGGCGAGGGGCTTTTCGCAGGCGATGCCCTTGACGCCGTGGTTGGCGCCGTAGATGACGATGTCGGTGTGGGCGTTGTCGCCGGTGGTGACGCTGAGGAGGTCGAGGTTTTCGTTGTCAATCATCTCGCGGTAGTCGGTGTAGGTGCGGGCGCGGGGAAAGATGTGGCCCCATTGCTCGCGGAAGGCGGTCAGCAGCTCGGGCCGGAGGTCGCAGACGCCGACGACCTCGGTGTGGGGCAGGACGGCATAGGAGCCGACGTGGGAGTGGGGCATGGGGGTGTTCAGGACGGCCGCGGGATCGTGGTCGAGGAGCCTCATGCCCATGCCGGTGAGGCCGACGACGCCGGCGCGGTAGGTCCGGCGAGCGACGCCGGGCGATCCGGTGACGTGGAAGCGGATGGTGGCGGGGTCGTCGCTGCGGAGGTGTTGCAGGCGCAGGCCAAGCTCGCGGGCGGCGACGGTGAGACGGCGCTTGATGGCGCGGGGCGACTCGCCGCTGTCGAGGGGGAGGTCAATGGGGGTGTCGAGGGCGCAGTTCCGGAGGAACTCGAGGTACGAGGTCTCGGAGCGGACTTCCTGGGCGTTGTCGAATTGTGGCATGAGGGGGCCTCCTTGCGGGGGAGGTTATACCAGTTTTGGCCTCCGTCATCACCCCCGGCCCCCTCTCTATCGCGGAGCGATAGAGAGGGGGCGAGGGCTGGCCCGTTCCTGTGGCCGCACCGCCGTCAGTGCGTGCGTGGCCAGCCGGCCGCACCGCCAGGAAAACACCGTGCGCCAGCAACTCCGCGAGTGGTGCTGCGAAGCCGTTGCCAAACGGGGCGATCAGCGCCAGCCCCTCGCGGTGGAAGCCGGTGTTGCCCCCTTGCTGCGCTGGGTGTGGCACTGGTGGCAGGGGCCCCAACTGACCCTGGCGCTCGAGGCCAGCACCTTGGGCGACCGGTTTGTGGTCTTGGCGATCAGCATGCACTACCGGGGCTGCGCGCTCCCCGTGGCCTGGGCCGTCTTGCCCGCCACGGCCACGGGGGCCTGGAAAGCCGAGTGGGGGCGCCCGCGCCAGCACCTGCAGGCCACGGTGCCCGACCCCTGTGAGGAGGGCTGGCCCCCCTATGGTCCCCGCACCGCGGGGGGACGAGGCGGACCTGCCCCCGGTCCCTTCCCTGCAGGGAAGGGGAGTCCGCGCGGCCACTGGTCATGGCTAGTCCCCAGGGAAGACGCCCCACCCGACGAGAGGTTACGCCGGCCCAAGTCGAAAGATAACTGGGGGGTGGTAGACCGTTGCACAGAAAAACCTACCCCTGTCGGGGCCATAGGGGGGGCCGGCGCATCACCCGGGCTATGCTACACTATCGCATTGAGAGCAGGAAGGCCGCTCTACGGCCGGGGTTGGCCCGCTACAGTGGGGCTGAAGAGTAGCTGCTTCCCGCGGTGACATGATAGTGACGTGATCGAGGGACGTATGGGAGTCCAGGTACGCTTGCCGACGATGCTGCGGAAGCACGTGGCGGGAAAGAGTGTGATCCAGGCCGAGGGCGGGACGGTGGGCAGTCTGCTCACCGAGCTAGGCCAGCATTACCCGGGCCTCCACACTGATCTGACCGGTCCGGATGGGGAGTTGCACCAATTCATCAATATCTACGTCAACGATGAGGATATTCGGTATCTTGACGGGCTGGGCACGCCGGTCGGCGCCGGTGACGTTGTCTCGATCTTGCCAGCAGTGGCCGGAGGAAGCGCCGGTAGCTAAGGGCGCGGGCCGGCCGGTGTTCCGGCGCAAGCTCTACGGGATCATGGACGATGGACTGCACACTCTGCACCGGGAGTCGGTAAGGCCGTGGTAGCCGGTAGCATTCTGGACCTCATCGGCAATACTCCCCTGGTCGAAATCCCGTATTTCTCGCCCAAGCCGGATGTGCGGCTCTACGCCAAGCTCGAAGGGCAGAATCCCACCGGCAGCGTCAAGGACCGGGTCGCGTATGCGATGGTCCGGCGGGCCGAGCGCGAGGGCCTGCTGCGGCCGGGCCAGACTATTCTGGAGCCGACCAGCGGCAATACCGGGATCGGCTTGGCGCTCGTGGGGCGCTTGCGCGGCTATCCCGTGACCGTCGTAATGCCGGAGAATGTCTCCGAGGAGCGCGTGCAGCTCTTGCGGGCGTATGGCGCACGGATCGTCTTTTCGCCGGGGGATCGCGGTACCAATGGGGCGATTGAGGTCGCCGAGGAGCTGGCAGGCGAATCCGAGTACTATCTGCCCTTCCAGTACGGCAATCCGGCCAACATCCAGGCGCACTATGACGGCACGGGGGCCGAGATTGCCCGCGATCTCCCTGGCGTGACGGCTTTCGTAGCCGGTCTCGGTACCGGCGGGACGCTGATGGGGGTAGGGCATCGGCTGAAAGAGCTGAACCCGGAGGTGAAGATCGTTGCTGCGGAGCCGCAGCAGGGCGAGGCGGTGTCGGGGTTGCGTAGTCTGGCCGACGGGTTTGTGCCGCCCATTCTCGACCTCGACTTGCTCGATTCGCGCATGTTGGTGGACAGCGAGGCGGCTTTTGCGACGACGCGCGAGCTATTGGAGCATGAGGGGATTTTTGCCGGGGTGTCGAGCGGCGCGATTGTCCACGTGGCGCGTCGCTGGGCCGGCCGGTTGGACGAGGGCAACGTGGTGGCGTTGCTGCCGGACGGTGGCTGGAAGTACCTCAGTACCGGGCTGTGGACCAGCGCGTATGACGAGATCGAGTCGCGCATCCGAGGGAAGCTATGGTGGTAAAACGCTCCGCTCCACCGTTAGCCGATCGGCGTGGATTCCTGATTGACCTCGATGGCGTGCTCTATCGCGGGCAGGAGACGCTTCCTGGCGCTGTCGAGCTGCTTGCGTTCCTAGAGCGCACCGGTCGTCCCTATCGCTTGGTGACGAATGACTCGCGGCGCTTGGCGGCGCAGTACGTCGAGCGGCTGGCCGGCATGGGGATGCCCGTCCCCGATGACGCCGTTGTCACGGCCGGCGAAACGACGGCGGTGTATCTGCAGCGGGTGGCGCGGCCCGGTGCGCGGGTGCTGGTGATTGGTGGGGAGGGGTTGGTACGGCCGCTGCTGGCGCATGGATTTCACCTCGATGAGGAGCGGCCGGAGTGGGTGGTCGTCGGCTTGGACATCCACGTCACCTATGCGAAACTGGTCCGGGCCATGCAGGCCATTGACCGCGGCGCCGGATTCATCGGCACCAATCCTGATCGCCGGTTTCCGCTGGAGCACAGCTTTGCGCCGGGCTGCGGTGCGCTGCTGGCCTTTCTGGAATCGGCGACGGGCCGTGCCCCGCATATAGTCGGAAAACCCAACAACACGATGGTTGACATCGCGCTGGAGCGGATCGGGGTAGCACCAGCGATGGCGGCGTTCGTAGGCGACAGTCTCGGGACCGACATTGCTGCGGGCCGGGCCGCCGGCCTGTGTACGGTGCTGATCCTGACGGGGGTGACAACCGCCGAGGAAGCAGCCGCGATCCGGGGCACGGAGTACGAGCCGGACTACGTGTTCGACAACCTGCCGGCGCTGATAGCGGCACTGAAGGAGACCTCGCACGCCTTGGGCGGCGCCGCAAGCGGGGGGTGAGCACTGGCCGGCCGTTGCTGCTGCTTGCAACTGGCTCCTATACTGGACCGGAAGGCACCCGGCCGTCCGGAGGGATGCATGTCGAGGCGTATGACCGTAGTTTTCGACGACGAGGCGCTCTACACGGCCTTGCAGGTGGAGGCGGCGCGGCGGGGGTGCTACGCCAAGGATATTGTGGCCTCCGCGGTTCGGGAGTGGCTAGAGGCTCAGGAGGACGCGGCGCTTCGGCCGGCAGTGGAGCAGGCGCGGCGGGAATGGCAGCGTTGCGGTGGCATTGAAGCGGGAGCATTCTTCCGTGACCTGGAAGCTGGCCAGTGGTGCTTGCCCCCTCCCTAGCCCTCCCCCGGAGCAAGCTCCAGGGGAGGGAACATGCTGTATCCCTGGAGGCTCCCTGCCGACTGGTACGCTACCGTGCGGGCAGCGGGAATCGGGAAGCGAACGGTAGACGTGAAACGGGTGCTGGCGGTTGAGACGCGGGCGCATCGTGAGTTTGTGGATATCACGGAGCGGGTGCAGGAATTGGTGCGGGCAGCCGGGGTGCGGGAGGGCCGCTGTGTGCTGTTCGTGCCGCACACAACCGCCGGTCTGACTATCAACGAGAACGACGATCCCGACGTGCCGCGTGACATGCTGACCGGTCTGACCGACCTGCTGGGCAATGAAAGCCGCTTTCGCCACTATGAGGGCAATGCCGGGGGACACCTGCTCTCCTCGCTGTTGGGTGTCTCGCTCACCATCTTCATTGCCGACGGGGAACTGGAGTTGGGTCGCTGGCAGGCGATCTACTTTGGCGAGTTCGACGGTCCCCGACAGCGCGAGGTATGGGTTAGAATAGTAAGTGAGGACTGACCGCGCCGGGACTGGGAGCTGGGCAGATGCGCTTGCCACTGATGATGCTGTTGCAACTGGCGGGTGGCGTGACCGGCGTTGTGCAGCGTCTTGTGCTCGCCTGGCGTCTCTTCCGCGATGGTCGTGTACCACTGCTGCCCAAGGCGATCCCGGCGGCGGGCGTGGCGTATGCCGTGTCGCCGCTGGACATAATCCCCGATTGGCTGCTCGGACCGGGCCACATTGATGACGTGGTGGTCGCCTTCCTGGGCGTGTGGTTCTTCGTCGTGGCTTGCCCCCGCTGGCTGGTCGAAGAGCATCGGCGCGCGATGTCCGGCTTTCCGCCGCGCAGCGGCGGTGACGGGGCCGCCGCCGGGAGCAAGTCCGAGGGCGAGGTCGTAGATGTGGAGTCCCGCGTCGTCGAGCGGTAGGACCTAACCCCCGGCCCCTTCCCTGGAGGGAAGGGGAGTCATGGCGGCGGCCGGCTGACGCTACTGTCCACAGTAGAAAGATCAGCTTGGTGTCTAGCGGCCGCTTCCCTCGAAGGAGGGAGTTGAGGATAGGTTTCTCGGGCCTAGGGCAGCGGTCCGAGGCGGGCGGATAGCTCGTTTTGGGGGCGAATCACCGTGCTAGGAGCGCATTCTTCCGTTTGCTCTGCTATACTCGTTGCTACACTATTTGTTGTACCGCGTTTGTGAAAAGTTTCACAAACTGACTGGGAGGTGAGCAATGGTGACCGCATCACCGCGGCGTATCATCCCTTTGCGACGAGCCAGGCGCGTGATCCCCGCCTCAACGTGTAACTATGAGTACAGCTACGATGATCTCTTCACGGAGCGATTAAGGGCTTCGGAAGACGATGCTCATACGCTGCAAACACCCTTACCGCCGGAATATGTCGCCATGTCCCCGGCGGAGCTGGACGAGCGCATCACCACTGCGCGAGAAAAGCTAGGGACACAGCTTGTCGTGCTGGGGCATCACTACCAGCGCGATGAGGTGGTGAAATACGCCGACTTTCGGGGGGACTCGTTCAAGCTGTCGCAGCAGGCGGCCGCGCGCAAGGATGCGCGCTACATCGTCTTCTGCGGCGTTCACTTCATGGCCGAGAGCGCGGATATTCTGAGCGAACCGGAGCAGGCGGTCATTCTGCCGAACATGGCCGCCGGGTGCTCGATGGCCGACATGGCCGCCACGGACGATGTGCTGGCGTGCTGGGCGAGCCTGAATCAGGTGACGGAGGACAAGATCATCCCGATCACCTACATGAACTCGGCGGCTGCGCTCAAGGCGTTCTGCGGCAAGTACGACGGGGCGGTCTGCACCTCATCGAACGCGACGGCGGTGCTGACGTGGGCGCTGGAGCGCGGGCGGAAGGTGCTCTTCTTCCCCGATCAACACCTGGGACGTAACACGGCGCTCCGGCTCGGCTACAGTCTGGACGACATGGTGGTGTGGAACCCGCATCTGCCGCTGGGTGGCAATACCCCGGAGGAGATCGAGCGGGCCACCTTCATCCTATGGCGGGGGCACTGCTCGGTCCACGGGCGCTTCTCCGTGGAGCAGATCACGCAGGCGCGGGAGCGCTACCCCGATGTCAACGTGATTGTGCATCCGGAGTGCAAGATGGAGGTCGTGGAGGCGTCCGACCTGAACGGCTCGACCGAGGTCATCTCGAACACAATCACGGCGGCGGCGGCGGGCACGATTTGGGCGGTCGGCACGGAGATCAACTTGGTCAATCGCCTGGCGCAGGAGCAGCCGGACAAGACGATCTTCTGCCTCGATCCGGTCATCTGCCCGTGCTCGACGATGTACCGCATTCACCCGGCGTACATCGCCTGGGTGTTGGATAATCTGGTCGCGGGGCGGGTGGTCAACCAGGTGAAGGTCGACTCGGAAGTGGCGAAGTGGGCGCTGGTCTCGCTTGACCGGATGCTGGCGATTACCTAGACTGCGGTCAGGGACTGGCGGCGAACTGGTAGCCATCCTGGGTGTGGGCGTGGCGCTCTTGGCCGTCCAGGTGGTATCCGCGCAGCGCACGGACCGACGCATTGAGGGCTTGGAGACCTGCATCGCCGGCCTGGAGTCCCGCATGGCCAGCCTGGAGCAGCGCTTGGAGACTCGTATAGTCAGCTTGGAGCAACGCATGGCGCGGCTGGAAGGACTACTGGACGGCCTGCGAGAAGGGCTATTCGAGCGGGTCGGTCGCCAGAACTAGGGCCAGGACTGACTGACCCCGCGCACGCGGGGTCGCATTGGTACTGCCGGATACCTTAAGGAGCACCCGTGGCCTAACCTGCATTGTCGGCAGTCTGTCTAGCGGAGGGGCCTAGTCAGTGGCTCATGTCATTGGCCCCCTCCCTAGCCCTCCCCCGGAGCAAGCTCCAGGGGAGGGGATATGTCATGTCTCCTGCTGACTGGTGCTTTGCAGACGCGCTCTGGCGATGGTCCAGGGCCAGTGGCTCTCCGTGCCGTGTGCTCTGCCTCCTAACCGGTCCAGGCCCCCAGCCCTCAACGGGCTGCTGACAGCGGGCCGAATGGTCTTCCCATTCTCCAGTGATGTGCGGCCCTTGGTCCGGGCCGGGCGTGTGCCGCTAGTCGGTACACACTCGGGCTGCTTGCGACCGGGGGCCAAAGGGAAGGAGTGATACCCGTGAACCTCCAACGCTACCGCTCAATGTGGGCCACGGCCACGGCGCACTTGCGCGAGACGAGCGCCGGGGTGGCGTTTGTCGTCGGCCTGGTGTGGAAGCACGCTCCAATTGCCGGGAGCCTGCTTGCCGTGTTCACCCTCGCATCGGGTGCCACCACGCCCCTAGTGGTCTGGTCCGTTACCGGGCTGATTGATGCGTTGTCGGAGGCCGTAGCAGCGCAAACCGAGCTATGGCCGCCGATCGTGCCCTGGCTGCTGGCGTTGCTCGGCGCCTTCGCTCTTCGCAGCATGGACTATGCTAGCGCCTCTTACCTAAAAGAAAAGGCAAGTGTGCCGGTCACGGCGGCGGTGCAGCGGGCGGTACACGAAAAGGCCGCCGCGCTGCCCTTGCGTGCCTTTGAGCAGGAGACCTACTACACCAAGCTGGAAACGGCCCAACAGGTTGACGGGGACAGCCTAAGTGATCTCCTCGACAATCTTTCCTGGCTCGTCAGCGCGGTAGTCGGCGTCGCCGGGCTGATGGCCCTCTACGTTCGCGCCCACTGGCTGCTCGCCGTCGTGCTTGTCGCCACCGTGGCGTTGCGCGCTATCGTCGAGTCCGCCATGAGCCGTGTCTCGGTCGAGGCCAGCTACCGCAACTCCCCGCGGCGCCGGGAGATGAGCTACTGGTCCGGGCTCCTCTCCAGTCGCACCGCTGCCCCGGAGCTACGCCTTTTTCGGCTAGTCGGTGAACTGCTCGGACGCTGGCGCCGTGCGCTCGAACGCGCCGTTGGAGAGGCGGTGGTTGCCCGCCGCAAGATGGCGCTCGCCAGTCTCACCAGCGTGGCAGTCCAGGAGGCCATCGGGCTGGTCATGGTGATCGTCCTCCTGCTGCTCGCGCTGCGCCAGAGCATCAGTCTGGGCGAACTTGTGGCGCTGCTCTACGGCCTGAGCCGGTTTCGTGACCTTGCGAGGATTGTTGGCGACGGGCTACAGAACCTGTTCATCTATCGGGCGCAACTGATGCACCTGCACGTCTTCCTCGCGCTCGAAGGTGAGTCACCGCGTCGCTCTCCCCACCGACCGCCGCCCCGACCACTGCGCCAGGGAGTGCAATTTCACGACGTGAGCTTCACCTACCCGGGAGCTGCCCGTCCGGCCCTCGCCGGCGTGACACTGACGCTGCGGCCACAAGAGCGGGTGGCGCTGGTAGGGGAGAACGGAGCCGGCAAGACGACCCTCGTGCGGCTGCTATTGGGGCTGTATCGCCCTACCCATGGAGCGATCACGGTGGACGGGATTGATCTCACCGAGGTTGATCCTGACGAGTGGCGGCGGGAGGCGACGGCGGTCTTCCAGGATTTCGTGCGCTTCCCGACCACCGTGCGCGAGAACATCGCCTATGGCGACATTGCCGTGCTGGCCGATGGCACCGCCGCGACTGGGGCAGCACGCCAGCGAATCACGGCCGCGGCGGCGCGGAGCGGCGCGGACCAATTCATTGCAACGCTGCCAGGCGAGTATGACGCGCTGCTGGGCAAGGAGTGGCGGAATGGCGTCGAGCTATCGTCCGGCCAGTGGCAACGGTTGGCGATTGCGCGGGCCTACTTGCGTGACGCGCAGATTATCGTGCTCGACGAACCCACCGCGGCGCTCGACCCACGCGCTGAGGTCGCCGTCTACCGTCAGTTCAGCCGAGCCGCTGCCGGCCGCTGCGCGGTCCTGATCTCGCACCGCCTGGGCGCTGCTCGGCTTGCTGACCGCATCGTCGTGCTTGCCGACGGGCGCCTGGCTGAGGAGGGGAGCCACACCGCCCTGATCCAGTGGGACGGTGTCTACGCTCGCATGTATCGCCTCCAGGCGAGTTGGTACGCCCAGCCAACGGGCGGTGAGGGGGACGGATGAGTCGGATACCGAGCCGCGAAGAACTGCTGGGACGGCGCTTGCGCTACCTGCCGCGTGTGGTCCGCCTGCTGTGGACCGCTGATGCCGGCGGTGCCATCGTCGTCTTCCTGTTGAGTGCCGGTATCGGTCTCTTTGTCGTCGCCGAGGTGCATGTGCTGCGGCGGCTGATTGAGACGGCACAGGAAGTGGTGCAGGGAGACGGACCGCTGATGGCCAGCCTCGGGTGGGGACTAGCTCTGGGTGCGCTGGCGCTACTGCAGGCCGTAGTCGGACGGGGCACGGGCATCCTCGATATCCGCTTCCGGGAGCGACTACGAGCATATATAGAGGGGCGCTGCTACGCGCAGGCGCAGGCGATGCCCCTGGAATGGTTCGAGCACGCCGAGCACTATGACCAACTGCACCGTGTACGCCGGGGGATGACCAACCGGCTATCTTCCATGTTGGGCTTTTTCTGGGACTGCGTGTCCCTCCTCGTCGGTCTGGTAGCGCTGCTCTTCTACCTGGCGCAGTTTCACTGGGCGCTACCGCTGTTGATCGCCGTCGGCAGTTCGCCGGGCGTGTTGCTCCGTAGTCGTTTCCTCCACCAGAAGTATCGCGTGCAGCGTGAACTGGCACCGCACGAGCGGCGCTTTGAGATCTACGCCGGCTTGCTCACCGGGCGGGAGGCCGCCGCCGAGGTCCGGCTGTTCGGGTTGAGCGGCTGGCTGCTCGATCAGGTGGCTGTGCTCCGTCGGCGGCTCGACCGGGAGCGGCTCCGGCTGGCCGGGCGCGAGCTCCGGCAGTCGGTCGTCCACGACGGGCTGAACGGCCTCGTGCATATCGTGGCGCTGGTGTTCAGCATCGGGTTACTTGTCGTCGGACGGGTGAGCATCGGTACGGCCGCTGCGCTCTTCGCGGCAGTTGAGCGCTTCCAGGCCGACTATGCGGATTTGGTGCGGCTTATGTTGGGGGTCTATGACGACTTGCGCTACTTGCAGGACTACTTCGAGTTCATGGACGGCCCACGGCTGGACCTGGAGGAGGGGCGCCGGCTGCCGGGGCAACTCAGGGTGGGCATCAGACTCGAGAACGTCTCGTTCACCTATCCGGGCGGCGAGCGGCCGGCGCTGACCAACCTGAAGCTCACGATCCGGCCCGGCGAGCGGGTGGCGCTGGTGGGCGAAAATGGCGCCGGCAAGACGACGCTCATCAAGCTGCTGCTGGGCCTGTACCGGCCGACGGCGGGGCGCATTCTGGTTGACGGCGTTGATCTCAACGAGGTGGCGCCGGACGACTGGTACCGCCGTTTCGGGACGGTGTTCCAGGACTTTGTGCGCTACGAGACGACCGTGCGGGAGAACATCGTCTTTGGCTGGCTGGAGGGCCGCGACGACACGCAGGCGCTGGCGGCGACCGTTGCGCGGAGCGGCGCCGACGAGGTGCTCGCCGCGTTGCCGGACGGTCTCGATACGCGGCTGGGCAAGGAGTTCCACGCTGGCGTAGATCTGTCGGTCGGGCAGTGGCAAAAGCTGGCGATTGCGCGGGCGTACTTCCGGCCGGCGGACATTCTGATTCTGGATGAGCCGGCGTCGGCGCTCGATGCAAAGTCGGAGGCGGCCGTCTACGAGCATTTCGCGCGGATGGCTGAGGCGAGCACGGTACTGCTCATCTCCCACCGGCTCGGCTCCTGCCGGATCGCCGACCGTATTCTGGTGTTGCGGGAGGGTGCGCTGGTCGAGCAGGGGACGCACGCCGAGTTGCTCGCCGCCGGTGGCGAGTACGCCACGTTGTATCGGCTCCAAGCGGCGTGGTATCGCTCCTAGAGGCGCTCCGAAGGATATTGATCGCTTTTGGGCTGGACAATGTATTACATATGCTATATCATACCTACATGCTGAGGGGGCCGTTGCCATGACTGCGAACATGGCTCACAGCAAGCACAAGCCGGGGTCGAGGTCACGGAAGTAGCGGGATGGATAGTCAACGTTGGTGGGCAGGTATTATTGGGGCGGTCCGGGGCGGCTTGGGGCTGTTCGCGCTGTTTGCGCTGCTGCTCACGCTCTTTGCCGGCGCCGTCCTCTTCTCGAGTACTAGCGAGACAGCCAAGCTCTGGATACTGGCGGTCGTCGGCGTGTTCTGGGTGGGCAATACGATGCTGCCGTTCTTGCTCCTCTACGGTCGTCCCAGTCATCTCGCGGACCAAGTAGACCTGAAGCGGGCTGATGCGGAACTGGAGGAGCGGCAGTCACGGAGCAGATATCCGGAAGATTTGCGGCACCAACACCAACGCGATAGGCTAGAGAAGAGTGAGGGCGATCATGGTGACCGCTGAACGCAGGGAACTGATCGAGCGCTACTTTGCGCCGAAGATACGGATTCCCGCGGACCATCTCGATGAACTGGGTCGGAAGATACTTGGCGCGTTCGAGGGGCCACGCAATGAGTGGCGGACGGCCTGGGGTATCGCTGATGAGATCGGCGTGAGCGAGGGTGACGTGCTGGTCTACATTGATCGGCACCCGGACTGGTTCCTCCGGGACGTTGTCGCAGATGGCGTGATTTACAGCAACACGGTCAAGCTCTCCCCTTCCCTACCATCATCTTAAGGATAAGCAGTTAGTCGCTGCTACCGGGGATAGACGACCGGGAAATACTCGCCGGCCAGCACGTCGCCGTCCGAGACGGTAATGCGCGTGTCCATCACGTGGCTGCCGGCGGCCACGTAGCGGGTGTGGGCGGGCATGTAGTGGACGGCGATGGCGCGGCGGGGAATGGGTGAGGGGTTGGGCGCACTGGCGTGCCAGGTCGCGCCGTGGTGGAAGCTGACCGCGCCCGTCGGGACCTCGACGGGGACGACTTCTACAGTTGCTTTTGGCGGTAGCTGGGCCGAATCGTATTGTGGTGAAAAGTCCTCGTTAGTGCCCAAGCCGACATGCTTGTCGCCCCAACGGTGTGAGCCGGGGATGAAGCGCAGGCAGCCGTTGACCATGGTCGCGTCGTCGAGCGCCACCCAGGCGGTGACGAGGTCGGCGGGGGTGAGCACCGGCCAGGCGGGAAAATCCTGGTGCCACCGCGTGGAGGTACCGACGTTCGGTGGCTTGTACTGGATTTGGTCGTGCCACACGCGCAGTGTATCGGTCGGCGCCAACTGCAAGGCCATCTCCACAATCTCGGGGCGGGCGATGTGCTCGCGGTAGGCCGGGTGTGCCTGCCAGATGTTGACGATCTGCACCACGACCTGATCGCTATCGAGGCCACCGCCGGCCATGTTGCGGAGCAGATGGGGGCGGTCGGGGCTGGTACCGGCGATGACCTGATCGAGCGCGTCACGGAGTGTCTGCACCTCGGCCGCGGACAGCAGAGGCTCGCCGGTCGTGACGTATCCGTTCGCGTGATAAAAGGCGACTTGCTCCTCGGTCAGCATGCTCTTCTCCTGTTGCGGGGCAGCCTGGGCCCATGACTGCGCCCGTAAGTATACAGTCCGGCGGCAGCGACGTGTAGGCAGGAGTCAGGAGACGGGGCGGTGTCGCGACACGAGCAGCCGGCGGGGGTGTGCCGCTCGATTCTCGATAATGGTGGCGGCACAGTGCTATGATACGACCATGACTGACCAGGAGGGAGCACCGCGTAACCGGCGTTCGCCTTCGCGTCGGTTGACTCCTTACGACGTGCAGGCGCGGAAAGGCGCCGCCGAGCCGCTGGTATTCGTCACGGCCTACGATTTTCCGACGGCCCGGCTGGCCGAGGCGGCCGGCGTGGATGCCATCTTGGTTGGCGATACGCTGGGTCAAATGGTGCTGGGTCACCTGACGACTATTCCGGTGACGCTGGACACGATGGTGCATCATTTGCAAGCGGTGCGCCGGGGGGCACGGCGCACGCTGGTGATCGGTGACATGCCATTTCTCACGTTCCGGACCGGCGTCGCAGACACCCTGCGCCATGCCGGGCGCTTGATGCAAGAGGGAAACGCCCATGCGGTGAAGCTCGAAGGGGGGCGGCCGGTCGCGGCGACTATCGGCGCGTTGGTCGCAGCCGGAATTCCCGTCATGGGACATATCGGTCTCACGCCTCAATCGTACTATCAGCTTGGCGGCAACCGGATACAAGGGCGCACGCCCGCCGCTGCGCGAGCGTTGCTCGCCGATGCGCTGGCGTTGGATAAGGCGGGCTGCTTCAGCATCGTGCTGGAGGGGCTGCCGGCGGAGGTGGCGGCGGCGATCACGGAGCGGGTCGGCGTCCCGACCATCGGCATCGCCGCCGGGCCGGACTGTGACGGGCAGGTGCAGGTGCTCCACGACCTGCTGGGCTTCACGGCCGGCCGGCGCACCAAGCGTCACGCTCGCCGGTACGTTCACCTGGATGCGCTGGTCGAGGAGGCGCTCGGTGCGTATGCGGCGGACGTGCGGAGCCGGAAGTTTCCCGGTGCGGCCGAGAGCTTTCCGGCCGACGAGCAGACGCTCGCCGGGCTGGCCGATTGGGAGGTGCCCGGGGTCGACTCGGACGAGACCGCTCCTTCTGGGAGCGGGGCCTGACCGGGGTGGGAAGGGACTGGCTCATGCGTGTCGTGTCAGCGATTCCCGGTTTGCGTCGGGCGCGCGCCGCGGAGGGGCGGCCGATTGAGCTGGTGCCGACGCTGGGAGCGCTCCATGCGGGTCATGTCTCCTTGCTGGAGCGTGGGCGGGCGGCGGGTGGTGCGCTCTGGATGACCTTGTTCCTCAATCCGCTGCAATTCGGCGCCAACGAGGACCTGGCCACCTATCCGCGACCCTTGGAGCGCGATCTGGAGCTGGCGAAACAAGCCGGCGTGGAGCTGGTCTTCACCCCGACGGTAGACGACCTGTATCCGCCGGCGTTTGCGAGCTACGTGGAGCCGACCGGCGCGGCGACGCGCTGGGAAGGCGAGAGCCGCCCTGGCCACTTCCGCGGAGTCGCGACGGTAGTGGCGATCCTGTTCCGTCTCTGCCAGCCGCGGCGGGCCTATTTTGGGGAGAAGGACTACCAGCAGCTACAGGTGATCCGCCAGTTGGTGCGGGACCTGCATCTCGACGTTGAGATCGTGCCTTGTCCGACGATCCGCGAGCCGGACGGTCTCGCCTACAGCTCGCGCAACGTCTATCTTGCGACGCCGGCGCGCCGGAGCGCGACCGTGCTCTATCGGGCGCTGCAGGCGGCGCGCCGGGACTACGGGACTGGGGAGCGGCGCGGTGACCGCCTCGTAGCAACCATGACCGAGACAGTCGCCGCGGAGCCGGGCGCCGTCCTGGACTACGCCGCGGTGGTGGACTCGGCAAGCCTGGAGCCGCTGCAAGAGGTAGAGGGCGCGGCGCGGCTGCTGATTGCGGCACACGTGGCCGGCGTACACCTCATTGACAATATGGCGGTTAGCTAGTAGCTCTCAGCTTTCAGCCCTGTCGCCAATGCGCGAGAATCCGGGCCATCTCTCCCGCTGGGAGGGGGCCGGGGTGAGGACTGTCCCCCCTATGGTCCCCTCACAGGGGTAGGTTTTTTGTGTAGAGGCGGTTTGGACCTACCCCCGGCCTCTTCCCTAGATGAAAGTTGCTCACTTAATCGGGTAGTGGGATGTAGCCCCCCTATGGTCCCCCCGCTGCGGCGGGGGGACGGAGAGTGCGTCCGCCGCAAGGGCGGCCCCGGCTGAAAGCTGATGGCTAGCGGCTGAAGGCCAGTACGCTGACGGCGGCGCGGATGCGGTGGTATCCTCGCAGAGGTAGGGGCTAGCTACTCCCGCTCGTTATGGAGGAGGCGGTCTCGCCCGCGGCCACGTGTCCTGAACGCCGCCACGACCGATTATGACCTCACGCTATTTGCTCGCGCGCTCCCGTCGTCGCCATGCCGCCAACGGCTCGAAGGCGCCGCTGCTCGTCGCCGTCGCGGGCGGCATGATCGGTTTTTTCGGTCTGATGAGCGTGGTGGTCTTCTTGGCACTCGCGGGTCTGGCGGCGACGGGCGCCGGTGCAGCCTTTGCCTATGCCCGCGAGACGGTCTTCAGCGACCTGCCGGACGCCTCCACGCTGGGGGAGCGGCCGCTGGCGCAAGTCACGCAGATTTACGACCGGACCGGCCAGGTGCTGCTCCACGAGTTCTACGAGGAGCGGCGGGTCAACGTGCCGCTGCACGCCGTCTCACCACATGTCATCCGGGCGGTGGTGGCCAACGAAGATGCGAGCTTCTACACGCACGCCGGCTTTGATCCAAGGGGTATCATCCGGGCCGTCTTTCGCGACATTACGGGCACGACCGCCTCCTTGCAGGGTGGCTCCACGATCACGCAGCAACTCGTCCGCGATACCTTCCTCTCACGGGAGCAGACGGTGCCGCGCAAGCTCCGCGAATTAACCCTCGCCGTCCAGGTCGAAACGCAGTTCTCGAAAAACGAAATCCTGGAGATGTATCTCAACCAGATGTACTTTGGCAATCAGGCCTATGGTATCGAGGCCGCGGCGTTGAGCTACTTCGGGAAGCACGCGAAGGACCTGGACCTGGCGGAAGCGGCGTTGATCGTTGGTCTGCTGCCAGCGCCTTCCGAGTATTCCCCGGTAGTCAATCCGAGCTTGGCGCGGCGGCAGCAGGCCAGCGTCTTGGAAAACATGGTGCGCTTGGGGATGATTACGCGCGGCGAGGCGGAGGCAGCCAAAGAACAGGGTCGGCAGATGGCCTTTCGGGCACCACGAGTCTCCATCCAGCATCCGCACTTCGTGTTCTACGTGCGCGAGGTCTTGAAGCGCACGATGGACCCGGAGGACTTGCGTCGGGGACTGAAGGTCATTTCGTCCCTCGACTTGGAACTCCAAGCCGCCGCCGAGGCCGCGGTGCGGCAGCGCGTGGATGAACTCCAGGGCCGCGCTGTCAATAATGGGGCGCTCGTCGCGCTGCGGCCCGATACGGGTGAAATCCTGGCAATGGTTGGCAGCTATGACTTCTACGATGTGGATATTGACGGCCAAGTCAACGTCGCCCTGGCCGCGCGGCAGCCCGGGTCGGCGTTCAAGCCGTTTACCTATGCTACGGCCTTTGCCTCCGGGAAGTGGACACCGGCTTCACTGATCCATGACCGGGCCATCGAGTACGATCAGCCGGGGGTAGTGCTCGCGGAACGGCGGTTCAAGCCCCGCAACTACGACGAAAAGTGGCACGGCTATCTCACGCTGCGCGAGGCGCTGGCCAACTCGCACAACATCCCGGCCGTGATTCTGATGGATCGCGTCGGTGCCGGTCGGGTAATCGAGACGGCGCGGGCCATGGGCATCACCACCTACCTGCCGCCGGTGCTCAGTCTGACGCTAGGCAGTGGGGGAGTACGGTTGCTGGAGATGGTGCGTGCCTATGCCGTGTTTGCGAATAACGGGCTGTATTACGACAGCAGCCCCATTCTCCGCATTACCGATCTGGACGACCGCCCGGTGTGGGAGCATCGGCCACGCGGCAAGCCGGTGTTGATCCCGGAGGTGGCGTTCATGATTACCGACATCCTGGCCGATGAACGCACTCGCCAGGCGATATTCGGCACGTTGCTCAACGTGGGTGTGCCGGCGGCCGTCAAGACCGGGACGACGAACGATTTCCGCGATTCGTGGGCGGTTGGTTATACGCCGGACCTGGTAGTAGGGGTGTGGGTTGGTAACACCGACAATTCGGAGATGCGGCGGGTGCCCGGCTCGCAGGGCGGCGGCGTAATCTGGCGCAATTTCATGCAGGTGGCGACGCGAGGTCAAGTGCCGCAGCTCTTCACACCGCCGCCCGGTCTGGTGCAGTCGGTGGTCTGTGGCTATCCGGAGTATTTCTTGCGCTCGGCCGTGCCGCAAGTGGAGGAGTGTACGAAACCGGTGCCGGTAGAGCCGCCGCCCGCCGACCCTGCGGCGCCGACGCCGACCGTAATCCCGGTGTGGACGCCGCTGCCGGTAGCCGGGCGGCCGGTCGTTGGCCCGGAACCATTGCCGACCCAGGTGCCATACGTACCGCCAACCCCGGTCGGGCCGCCAGTGGTACGACCGGGCGGCTAGGCAGCGTGTCTCCGTTCCAATTTGTGGCTCCTGCCGCTCAAAGTATTGACAATATCAGGCTCAAGTTTTATACTAGCTATTGTCATAGATTACGCTCGCCGGGCCCGGTGCGATGTCAGCCTCATGCCGACAGGGCCGCCGCCCTCGGCAACAGTTCAGGACCTACGAAGTGGTGGCGCACTAGCCTCAACAAGCGGTAAGGATGCCAAGTATGTCGCAATCCGAGACCCGGTCGCCCGGCATCGAGACGATGCCGTTGGACGAACTGCCGCGTCGGCTGCCCGTGCTGCCGCTCATTGACGCCGTGGTGTTCCCACGCATGGCAGTGCCGTTGCTGGTGGGTAAGCCGCGGTCGTTGGCGGCCGTGGAGCAGGCCTATGGGTCCGACCGATTGGTGTTGCTGGTGGCGCAACGCGATCCCGAGCTTGAAGAGGTCAACCCGAAGGACCTCTATCGGTTCGGGTCGGTCGCGCTCATTCGACAGTTGGTGCGCGTGCCCGACGGCACCTTGCGGGTCATCGTGCAAGGGCAAGCCCGCGCCAAGATCACCTCGGTGCGTGTGGTCGAGGATTGCTTGGTGGGCCGGTACCGGCCGCTGGCCGAGCCGCAAGAGGCCAGCCTGGAAATCGAGGCGTTGATGCGCTCGGTGCTGGGCCAGCTGGAGCAATATGTGGAGGAAGGGCGTTCGGTGCCGAGCGAGATGTTCCACGACGCCCGCAATCTCGATGACCCGGGGTGGCTCGCCGACCTAGTGGGCTTTGCGCCGGAGCTGACGCTGGAGCAGCGCCAGCAACTGCTGGAGACACTCGACGTGTCGGAGCGGCTACGCCTCGTGAGCGCCTTCCTTGGCAAGCAGCTGGAAATCCTGGAGCTACGAAACAAGATTCACTCGGAAATCCAGGAGGGCATGGAGAAAACGCAGAAGGAGTACCTGCTGCGCGAGCAGTTGCGGGCAATCCAGAAGGAGCTGGGCGAGGATCCGCAGCAGGCAGAGCTGAACGAGCTGAAGGAGCAGATCGAGAGCGCCGGGATGCCCGACGAGGTGAAGGAGCGGGCGCTCAAGGAGCTGGATCGCCTCCAGGCCGTGCCACCGGCCTCACCGGAAACCGGCATTATCCGTACCTACATTGATTGGCTCGTCTACCTGCCGTGGGCCAAGGAGACGACCGATCAGCTAGAGATCGCGGCGGCGTCGCAGGCCTTGGAGGAAGATCACTATGGGCTGGAGAAGGTCAAGGACCGGATTCTGGAGTTCTTGGCCGTCCGGCGCTTGAGCACGACGCTGCGTAGTCCCATCCTCTGCTTTGTCGGACCGCCCGGTGTGGGGAAGACGAGTCTCGGCCGCTCGATTGCGCGGGCGATGGGGCGCGAGTTCGTGCGTCTCTCGCTGGGTGGGGTGCGCGATGAGGCCGAAATCCGCGGGCACCGGCGGACCTACGTCGGCGCGATGCCGGGCCGGATTATTCGAGGGATGCGCGACGCCGGGACGAAAAACCCGATCTTCATGCTCGACGAGATTGACAAGCTCGGGATGGACTTCCGGGGCGATCCGTCGTCGGCGCTGCTGGAAGTGCTCGACCCAGAGCAGAACGCGCACTTCTCGGATCACTACCTGGAAGTGCCGTTCGATCTGTCGCGCGTGATTTTCGTCACGACGGCAAATCTGCTCGATCCGATCCCGCCGGCCTTGCGCGACCGGATGGAGGTCATTCAGATCCCCGGCTATACGGAAGAAGAGAAACTGCACATCGCGCGCCGCTTCCTGCTGCCGCGACAACTCACCCAGCACGGCCTGGCCGATGGGCAGCTAACGCTGCCGGACGAAACGGTGCGCCAACTGATTCGCGGATATACGAAGGAAGCCGGCGTGCGGAACCTGGAACGCGAGATCGCGCACGTGTGTCGCAAGGTGGCCAAGCGGATTGTGGAAGGCACGGTCGAGACCATCACGGTGGCACCGGACGACCTGGCCCGCCTGCTGGACCCGCCACGCTTCGAGGCATTGGTCGAGGAGCGGCAGGACGAGGTGGGTGTGGCCTACGGACTCACGGTGAGCGAGGTGGGCGGTGACGTGGTGGCCGTGGAGGCGACCTGGATGGAAGGGAAGCCCCGGCTCACCTTGACGGGACAGCTCGGCAACGTGATGCAGGAATCGGCGCAGGCGGCGCTGACGGTGGCACGCCAGCAGGCCCGGGGCCTGGGGATTGAGGCCAGCTTCTTCGAGCAGCACGCCCTGCACGTGCATGTACCGGCCGGCAGTGTGCCCAAGGATGGGCCGTCGGCGGGCATTACGATGACCACGGCGATTGTCGCGGCCATGACGGGCCGGCTGGTTAGCTCTGATGTTGCCATGACAGGTGAGATCACCTTGCGCGGACGGGTGCTGCCCATTGGTGGTGTCAAGCACAAGGTCTTGGCAGCCCACCGGGCGGGTGTGCGCGCGGTGATCTTGCCGGCTGAGAATAAGCAGGACCTCAGCGAGATACCGGAGGAGATACGCAAGGACATTGAGTTGATCTGGGTGGACCACATCAACGGAGTACTCAAACGGGTGTTGCGGCCGGCGCGACCGGCCGTACCGGTGCCGGCGGCGCCGTGGCTGAAACCGGCTGAGGCGTCGCCAGCCGTGCCGTTGGTGGCGACGTAGGGTAGTCGCACAAACAACGGAACTCAACGAACGAGGAGGAGTCGAACAATGGCAGAACGGGTAGTAGGGATTGACTTGGGGACGACTAATTCGGTCATCGCCATCATGGAGGGTGGTGATCCCCTGGTCATCACCAACGCAGAAGGATCGCGGCTGACGCCGTCGGTGGTGGCGTTTACCAAGTCAGAGGAACGGCTGACCGGGCAATTGGCTCACCGCCAGGCGGTACTCAACTCGGAGAACACCGTCTACTCGATCAAACGCTTTGTGGGTCGGCATTTCGGTGAGGTAGCCCACGAGCGAGGGCTGGTGCCCTACGAGGTGGTGCAGGGGCCGAAAGGCGAGGCGCGGGTGAAGCTGCCGGCGACCAACCGCGAGTACAATCCGGAGGAAATCTCCGCGATGGTGCTGCAGAAGCTGAAGGCGGATGCGGAGAAGTATCTCGGGGAAGAGATCACCAAGGCGGTGCTCACGGTCCCGGCGTACTTCAACGACAGCCAGCGGCAAGCGACCAAGAATGCCGGTCAGATTGCCGGGCTGGAGGTGCTGCGGATCATCAACGAGCCGACGGCGGCCTCGCTGGCCTACGGTCTGGACAAGAAGAAGACGGAGACGATCCTGGTCTGGGACCTCGGCGGGGGCACCTTCGACGTGTCCATCCTGGAGGTGGGCGACGGCGTGTTCGAGGTCAAGAGCACGTCGGGCGATACTCACTTGGGCGGCGACGACTACGACCAGAAGATCGTGGAGTACGTCGCGCAGGAGTTCCAGCAGCAGGAGGGCATTGACCTGCGCCAGGATCGGCAGGCGCTCCAGCGGCTGATCGAGGCGGCCGAGAAGGCCAAGATCGAGCTGTCCAGCGTCGTGCAGACGGAGGTGAACCTGCCGTTCATCACGGCCGATCAGCATGGGCCGAAGCACCTCGCCGTGTCGCTGACGCGGGCGCAGTTCGAGGAGAGCACGGCGGAGCTGACCGACCGCTGCGTCGGGCCGTTCCGCCAGGCGCTGGCCGACGCCAAGCTGAAGGCGAGCGACATTGACGAAGTGGTGCTGGTCGGTGGCTCCACGCGGATGCCCGTGATCCAGAACCTCGTCAAGAAGCTGACCGGGAAGGACCCGCACCAAGGCGTCAATCCCGACGAGGTGGTTGCCGTCGGCGCGGCGATCCAGGCGGCGGTGCTCACGGGCGACGTGAAGGACGTGGTGTTGCTGGACGTGACGCCGCTGTCGCTGGGCGTGGAGACGCTGGGTGGTGTGATGACCCGCCTGATCGAGCGTAACACCACTATCCCGACGCGCAAGACGGAGGTGTTCTCGACGGCCGAGGATGGACAGACGGCCGTGGACGTTCACGTCCTGCAAGGCGAGCGGCCGATGGCCCGCGACAACATGACCCTCGGTCGGTTCCGGCTGGAAGGCATTCCGCCAGCGCCGCGCGGCGTGCCGCAGGTTGAGGTGGCGTTTGACATTGACGCCAACGGCATTCTGAACGTCTCAGCCAAGGACCTGGGGACCGGCAAGGAGCAGCGTGTGACCATCACGGCCTCGACCCACCTTGACCAATCGCAGGTAGAGCGGATGGTTCGGGAGGCCGAGCAGCACGCCGATGAGGACGAGCAGCGCCGCGAGGAGATCGAGGCACGCAACCGCGCCGATAGTCTCGTGTATGGCACCGAGAAGGGGTTGAGCGAGTACGGCGACAAGATCGGAGAGGAAGAGAAGAGCCAGATCGAGACGGCGTTGAACGAACTCAAGACGGCCTTGAAGGAAGAAGAGGCGGACATTGGCCGCATCCGCGAGTTGACGCAGGCGCTCGAACAGGCCTCGTACAAGATGGCCGAGGCGATGTACAAGGACGTTGGTCAGCAGGCCGGGGCCGGCGAAGGGCCGCCGCCGGGTGAGGCACCGGGCGGTGCGCCGGGTGACGCGCCAGGCAGCGAGACCAGGCCAGCCGGGGATGACGTGGTGGACGCGGAGTTTCGCTCCAGCGACGATGACGGGAAGAAGTAGGCGGAGGGAGTAATGGCGGAACGACCACCGGCAGCGGATGCGGCCGCCGGCGTGCCAGAGCCAGCCCCTGACGCCGTCCAAGAGGAGGCTGGCGCTGACGGGACGACGCCGGCGGCAGCCGAGGAGGACGCCGATCCGGCGGCGGCGTTGGCTGAGGCGCAGGCCGCAGCCGCGGCGAACGAAGACAAGTTCCTGCGGGCGCGTGCCGAACTGGAGAACTACCGACGACGCGCGATCCGTGAGCGAGCCGAGGTAGCGGGGGAGGCGAAAAAGCAGGTGCTGCTCAGAGTGCTTGATGTTCTGGATAACCTGGAACGGGCGCTCGGCTATGAGCAAGCCGATGCCCAGACGCTGCTGATGGGCTTGCGGATGACGGTCACGCAGTTCGAGGAAGTGCTGTCCGGCCTGGGCGTCAAGGCGGTGGCTGCGTGTGGCGAACAGTTCGACCCGCGGCGACACGAGGCCGTGGAAAAGGTCGTGGACCCGGAGCAAGCGGAGGGCACTATCGTCGAGGAGGTTCAGCGCGGTTACCACTTGGACAATGTGCTGTTGCGACCGGCGCGGGTGAAGGTCGTGGCCGGTCCGGCGGAGACGGCCTAGGGCGTGTCCCCCACCCTAACCCTCCCTCGCTGCGGCGGGGGAGGGAACAGGTCGTCCCTCTGCCGCAGCGGGGGGGGCCATAGGGGGCCGGCAGGTAATCGGAGTCGGGAGCACGGCAGGAGGGTGGAGCGGTGGCGTCGAGAGCGAGCTTCAAAGACTACTACAAGACGCTGGGCGTGAAGCGCACTGCCAACGAGCAGGAGTTGAAGCAGGCCTACCGTCGCTTGGCACGCAAGTACCACCCGGACGTAAACCCCGGCGACAAGGCGGCCGAGGAGCGATTCAAGGAGGTCCAGGAAGCCTACGACGTGCTCCGGGACAAGGACAAACGGCGCAAGTACGACCAGTTCGGCGCGGCGTGGCGCCAGGGCGGTACCACGTGGCAGCAGGCATGGGACCAGGCGCGCCGCGCCGGACCGCAACCCGGTGGTGTACCGGGCTGGGACACGGCCGGCGACTTCGACTTCGGCGATTTGCTCGGCAATCTCTTCGGCGAGCGTTTTCGCGGCGGCCGGGGGGCCGGCCGGCCGCGCGCGGGGGAGGACATCGAGCAGGGCGTCGAAATCTCGCTGGAGGAAGCGTTTCACGGCGGCAGTCGGATGTTCCAGATTCAGGTACCGAACGACTCCGGTGGGCGCTCGACCGAGCGGATCGAGGTGCGTATTCCGCCGGGGGTGCCCAACGGTCAGCGGCTGCGCGTGGCGGGCAAAGGCCACCCCGGCGTCGGTGGCGGGCCGCGCGGCGACCTGCATCTCAAGGTGGGGGTGCGGCCGCATCCGCGGTTCGAGCGCGACGGCGACGACCTCACCACCGACGTGCCGGTGCCGGTGTGGCAGGCGGCGCTCGGCGGGGAGATCGAAATTCGCACATTGACCGGGAGCGGGAGCTTTCGAATTCAACCAGAGACCCAGAACGGGCAGCGGATCCGCCTTGGTGGCCAGGGGATGCCCCGCTTTCGCCAGCAAGGACGCGGCGATCTGTATATCCGGCTGATGGTCGAGATGCCGAGCCGCCTCACGGCGCGCGAGAAGGAGCTTTTCGCCGAGCTGCGGCGGCTGCGGCAGGGCGAGGCACGGTCTGCGACTGCGGTCTGAGATAGCTCCAAGGGAGGCGTAACGATGGCTTCGGGAGACGAGGGCTACTATCACATCGGGATCGCCGCGCGGATCATCAAGGTACATCCCCAGACCCTGCGCCACTACGAGCGGATCGAACTCCTACACCCGCAACGCTCGGAAGGCGGCGAAAAGGGCCGGGGGATTCGCCTCTACTCGGACCGCGACATCGCCCGCGCCAAGCGAATCCGCCGGCTCGTCGAGGACCTCGGGGTCAATCTCGCTGGCGTCGAGGTCATCCTGAATATGGAAGAGCGTGTAGAGCGTCTGCGTGTCGAGAAAGAGCAGGAGCTTCAACGGCTCAGGGAGGAGAACCAACGCCTCAAGGACCTGCTGGTGCGCTTGACGATGAGTGCGCCGAGCCAACCGCGTGCCCCCGTTGTCAGTCCCCAGCCCCCACGGCGCGGGTAGGCGGGGTGGGCTACGCCTCACCCCCTGGCCCCCTCTCCACATGGTGGAGAGGGGGTGATGAACGATCCTTACAGGGATTCAAAGGAGAATCCGGCGATGAACACCAACCGCTTCACCGACCGCGCGCAGGAAGCGCTGTTGGGCGCCCAACAGGTGGCCGAGCAGCGTCAACACGGGCAGGTTGACGTTGAGCATCTGCTCGTCACGCTCCTGGAGCAGCAAGACAGCATTCCCCGCACGATCATCAGCCGCCTGGGCGCCGATCCCGTGCAGGTGCAGCGCGATCTGGAAGAGGCCCTGTCCGGTGCGGCCAAGATTTATGGCGCGGCAACCCAGGTCACGATGGCGCCGCGGCTGCGGCAGGTGCTCCTAGGCGCGCACGAGGAGATGGAGCGGCTCAAGGACGAGTACGTCAGCACCGAGCACTTGCTGCTGGCTATTGTGTCCGATCCGCAGAAGGGCACGGCTACCCAAATCCTTCAGCGGCACGGAGTCACGGCGGAGCGCATCTACCAAGTGCTGGCGACGGTGCGTGGCAACCAGCGTGTGACGGACCAAAATCCGGAGGCCAAGTACGAGGCCCTAGAGCGGTACGGACAAGACCTGACGCAGGCGGCGCAAGCGGGCAAGCTCGATCCGGTCATCGGCCGCGACGACGAAATCCGGCGGGTCATTCAGGTGCTGTCGCGGCGCACGAAAAACAACCCCGTGCTGATCGGTGATCCGGGCGTCGGCAAGACGGCTATCGTCGAGGGGCTGGCGCAGCGGATCGTGCGCGGTGACGTGCCGGAATCGCTGCGCCGCCGGCGCGTCGTGGGACTGGACTTGGGGGCGCTGATCGCCGGGACCAAGTATCGCGGCGAGTTCGAGGAACGGCTGAAGGCGGTGCTCAAGGAGGTCCAGGCGTCCGAGGGCGAGATCGTCCTCTTCATTGACGAACTGCACACGGTCGTCGGCGCGGGGGCCGCCGAGGGCGCCATGGACGCCGCCAACATGCTCAAGCCACTGTTGGCCCGCGGCGAACTGCACGCCATCGGTGCGACGACTCTCGACGAATATCGCAAGCATATCGAGAAGGACGCCGCGCTGGAGCGCCGGTTCCAGCCGATCTTGGTGGATGAGCCGACCGTGGAGGACACCATCTCCATCCTGCGCGGACTGCGCGAGCGGTACGAGGCGCATCATCGCATCAGCATCCGCGATGGCGCGCTGATCGCGGCGGCGACGCTGGCGCAACGGTACATTGCGGATCGCTTCTTGCCGGACAAGGCCATTGACCTGGTAGACGAGGCGGCGTCACGACTGCGGATGGAAGCCGAGAGTATGCCTACGGAGCTCGATGAGCTACAACGGCGGATCATGCAGTGGGAGATCGAGCGGGAGGCGCTGAAGAAGGAGGTTGCGGGCGACGGGGTTGAAGGCGGTGCAGAGGTTGAGCGGCTGGCGCAATTGGAGCGAGAACTGGCTTCGGCGAAGGAGCGCGCGCGGAGCCTCGACCTGCGCTGGCGGCAGGAAAAGCAGGGGCTGGAGGGGATTTCGGCGATCAGGGAGCGCATTGACGCGCTGAACGTCGAGATCGAGCAGGCCCAGCGGGCGCTGGACTATGACCGCGCGGCCCGGTTGCAGTATGGTGAGCTGCCCGCGCTGAAGCAGCAGCTGGCGGAAACGCAGGCGGCGCTGGAGACCACACAGGCGGATGGCCGGCTGCTCAAGGAGTTCCTGGAGGCCGAGGGGATCGCCGAGGTGGTCGCCAAGTGGACCGGCATTCCGGTCAATCGCCTGATGGAGGGAGAGAGCCGGAAGCTCCTGCGGATGGAGGAGGTGCTGCACCGGCGGGTGGTGGGGCAGGACGCGGCGGTACACGCCGTTTCCGATGCGGTACGTCGGTCGCGGGCCGGCCTCAAGGACCCGCAGCGACCTATCGGCTCGTTCATCTTTCTTGGGCCGACCGGTGTCGGCAAGACGCTCTTGGCGCGGGCTATCGCCAGCTTTCTCTTCAACGACGAGGCCGCCATGACCAGGCTCGATATGTCCGAATACATGGAGCGCCACGCGGTCTCGCGGCTGATCGGCGCGCCGCCTGGCTATGTCGGTTACGACGAGGGCGGCCAGCTCACCGAGTCCGTGCGCCGGCGCCCGTATCAGGTCGTGCTCTTCGACGAGATCGAGAAGGCGCATCCAGATACGTTCAATATCCTGCTGCAAGTCATGGAGGACGGCCGACTGACCGATAACCAGGGTCATGTGGTGGACTTCAGGAATACGCTCATCATCATGACCTCGAACTTGGCCAGTCCGGAGATTCAGCAGTGGCAGGCGGCCGGTCTGCCGGAGCCGGAAATCCGCGAGCGCGTGCTGGCACTATTGGGGCAACAGGTCCGTCCGGAGTTCCTGAACCGGATTGACGAGGTGGTCGTGTTCCATCCGCTGGCCAAGACGCATCTCGACGAGATCGTCGTGTTGGAACTGGACGCCGTGCGCGAGCGGCTACGCGACCTGGCGATAGAACTGGAGGTCACGCCGGAGGCGACCGCACTGCTCGGCAGCCACGGCTACGACCCGGCCTTTGGCGCTCGTCCGCTGCGCCGGATCATTCAGCGCGAGGTGGAGAACGCGCTGGCGCGCCTGATGCTGGCCGGCGACATCCGTAGCGGTGACGCGGTGGTCGTCGGTACGCGCGACGGCCACCTCACCTTTGACCGCGTGGCGGCCGAAGCGTTCGCGCTGGCCGGCGAGTAGGCGGCCGGTGGAGGGAAAGAGGGTCATTCATGCCGGAAGTTGACACGACTGCGCTGCTGAAGGTCCCGGCAAGCGACGTCTTCGCCCTCTTGGCGCAGGTGGAGCGCAATCCCGAGTGGGTGCCACGCATGGTTACCAGCAAGCGGCTGACCTCCGGCCCTACGGCCGTGGGTACCCGCTTCCGTTTTTCCCTCGACCTGGAGTTCATGGGGCTAGTAATTGACGGCGTGGATGAGGTAGTCGAGCTGGTGCCGGATCGGCTCATTCGATCCCGCTCAGTCGAGGGCCTGCTGACCTACATCTCCTCCTGGGAACTAGAGCCGGTGGGCGACGACGGCGCAGCGACTAGGGTGACGTACAGAATGGGCTTCAAGCTCCCGCCCAGCCTTGAACGGCTGGCAACGCGTTTCTTCAACCTGGATGCGCTGACCGCGGCGCAGGCCGAAAGCGGCCTCCAAAACCTGCGCCGAGTCCTTGAAAAGGGGGCCGGAGACGAGTAGCGGGCTTGGCCCACGGCCCAGTCATTCCCACTTGTGCGAGAATCCAAACGCCGGCCCGCATCCAGGGAGTTATGCAAAGGTCTCCTTTCGAGGGAGTGACTGGGTGAGACGGATGGAGAAGGGAGCTATCCATGCCGGAAGTTGTCAAGTCGGCACTGCTGCACGTCCGGGCGAGCGACATTTTCGCGCTCCTGGTGCAAGCGGAGCGCAATGTCGAGTGGGTGCCGCGCCTGGCCTCGAGCGAGCGGCTGACCCCAGGGCCAACGGCGGTGGGGACCCGGTTTCGCTTTGGCTTGGAGTTCATGGGAATGGTGATTGACGGCGTGGATGAGGTGGTTGAACTGGTGCCGGATCGGCTCATACGATCCCGCTCCGTGGAGGGCGTAGCTCACACAACTTCGTGGGAGCTAGAGCCGGTAGGCGACGATGGTGCGGCGACCATGGTGACGTACCGGATGAACTTCACGCTTCCGCCCGGTCTCAGCCGGCTGGCGTCGAGCTTCTTGAACCTGGATGCGCTGATTGAAGAACAGGCCGACGGCTGTCTGCGAAACGTGCGCGGAATCCTTGAGGAGGGCGGCGAGGGCTAGGGGAACTTGGCCCCCTCCCTAACCCTCCCCCGTGCTGACGCACAAGGGAGGGGACAGGCCGGCGGCCTCATACCATCTTGGCGATGCCGGTGGCGAAGGGGGTAAGGGGGACTGGGTGCAGGAGTGCGTGCATCCGGCCGACGGCGCCGACGACGTCGGCGGGCGGGGCACCGGGCACCGGCTCGTAGCGCGGCGATTTCCCGATTACGCTGCCGATGGTCTCGGCCATGTCGCGGATGGATAACACCTCATCGCCACCGACGTTGAGGACCTGCTCGCCTCGCAGGTTCAGCGCCCGCTCGATCATGGGTAGCAGGTCGGCGACGTAGAGCGGGTTGAAGTGCGGGCGCGCGCCGCGGCTGAGGGTGACGGGCCGGCCGTCGCGGACCCGGCCGATCAATCCAGGTATCAGCCGCCCGGTCTGGCCGGGGCCGTAGGGGGCAAACAGGCGCAGGATGACCGTGTGGAAGTAGGCACGGTACGAGCGCACGAGCCATTCCGCCGCCAGCTTGGTTGCACCGTAGAAGTCGTCGGGCTGTGGCGCGTCGTCCTCCCGCCACGGGCGCACGGCTGATGCGCCGGGACTGACCGACGGCGCTAGTGGTGGCGCCGCTGCGGCGTCTCCACCACTGCCGTAGACGCTGCCGGACGATGCCAATAGGAAAACCACGGCGCCAGCGGTGCGGGCGTAGTCGAGGAGGCGCTGCGTGCTGGCTACGTTGACGGCTAGTAGCTCTGCTGTCTGGTCCGGGAAGGGCACGTTGGCTTGGGCGAGGTGCAGGATGGCGTCAACATGGCCGGGGAGTCGCTGCTCGTCCATAGCCGCCGGCTCGTCCCAGGCGGCGTGTGGCGCCAGCGGCCGGGTGGCGGCGAGATCCCAGGGAATGTAGTGGGTGCCGGCGGCCGGTGTGGGTGGTGGGCCTCCGGGGCGGACGAGCGCGTAGACGCGCCGCTGGGGGGTGCGCCGGGCCAGCCAAGGCACGAGGTGGGAGCCGATGAAGCCGGCGGCGCCGGTGACGAGGATATTAGTCATCAGCTATTAGCCCTCAGCCGTCAGCTATCCGCTATCAGCCGGCGGCGACTACGCGGCGCAGGCCATCGTTGAACGGGACGGCGGCGCGCCAGTCGAGCAGGCGTGCAGCTTTGGCGCTACTACCGACGCGGCGCTGCATCTGCCCGACGGCTGCGGGCTGGTAGTCGGGCGACAGGTCCGAGCCGGTCAGGCGCAGTAGCGTCTCGACGACCTGCTTGATCGAACGTTCCTCGCCGCTGCCGACGTTGAACGCTTCGTCGGATACGTCGCTCTCCATGGCGCGGAGGTTGGCGGCCGCCACGTCGTCTACGTAGATGAAGTCGAACGATTGGGTACCCTCGCCGAAGATAATGGGTGCTTGGCCGGCGCGAATCCGCCGTAGGACGGCGGGGACGACACCAATCGTCTGGTGAGGGCCATACACGTTCATATAGCGCAGGTTTATGTAATCCAGGCCGTACATGGTGTGAAAGGAGCGGCAGAGGTATTCGCCGGTGATCTTGCTGGCCCCGTAGATCGTGCGTGCGCCGAGCGGATGCGACTCGTCCATGGTCTCATCGGTGTCGCCATAGACGGACGAGGCCGACGAAAACACGATCTTGCGGAGGCCAGCACGTTGGGCGGCCTCTAGGACGGTGAACGTGCCCTCCATATTGATCTGCACGCACAGCCGTGGGTCGTCGGCGCAGCTATTCAGGTCGAGTACTGCCAGATGGAACACGCCCGCCGCGCCGCTGGCGGCCGCCTGGACCTCCGCTGGGTTGGTGATGTCGCCGGCTTGGAGCGTTACCCGGTCCGCGGCGGCAGGGGGTAGCCCGGCGCATACCTCGGGGCGGATCACGCGATCAAACACGGTGACGGCAGCGCCGCGCGTGGCGAGTAGCCGGACGACACGGCTGCCGATAAAGCCGCAGCCGCCGGTAACCAGGAAGCGTTGGTTTTCGAGCTGCATGATGAGGCGTCTCCAGAGCGCGATGCCTGTTTAGCGCGGACAGTCTACCATCCAGGATGCCAGGCGGAGGCACCTGGCCGGCTCAGGCGATAAAGCGCCCGTCCCAGAGGCGCAGCCAGCCGAGGTAGGCGCTCATACCGAGAACGGCCAGGCCCATGCCGACGGCTGCTGCCGCGAAGAGGCCGTCGGCAGGGGTCAGCGGCACCATCCGGTAGTAGGTCCGGGTGGTCGCGGCGGCGAAGGCGCGGGAGTCCATGGCGATGGCCACCTGGGCGGCGCGCCGCACGGCGCTGCTCAATAGGGGCACGATATAGCCGGCGCGGCGCCAGAGCCGTTGCCAGATGAAGCCTTGCTCCAGCACGCCGCGAACCCGACGGGCCAGCGCAATCTGGCGGTATTCCTGGCGGAAGAAGGGGAGGAAGCGGTAGGCGGCGAGGAGAGGATAGCCCAGGCGATAGGGGAGGCGGGCGTGACGAATCAGGCTGATGATGAGATCGGTGGGGTCGGTGGTCAGGATGAACGTGACCGACAGTACGCCGATAGCCAGACCGCGCACGGCGAGGGCGGTCCCAAAGATCAGTCCCGGCGTGCTGACGCGCAGCGGCCCGAGGCGAGCGAGCACGCCGGCCTCGTCGGGATAGGCCGAGAAGAGCGCATTGCTCCACACGAAACCCAGTCCGATCAGCAGTAGGGGCAGCAAGGCGCCACCATACGTTCGCGGGTGCAGGCGCCCCAGCCATAGCCCGGCTATGAGCGTAATTCCGAGGAGCAAGAGCGGGGTCCACGGGTCCAGTACCACGGTCAAGAGCAGCGACAGGACCAGGACGACGGCGAACTTCACGGTCGGGTTGCGTCGCCGGAGGTATGGCGTCGGGGCCGCTGGAGTGCGTCCAGCGTCGTCGTTCGGGACGGGGACGGTGCTCATGGCTCTTCTTCCGCTATTGCTACGTGCGTGGGAGGTTGTGCCTGCCGCCGGACTCTTGCCCCCCTATGGTCCCCCCGCTGCGCGGGGGGATGTGGATTGCGGCCTGCGCCGCAATGACGGCTTGCATTGTCAACTCCTACGGAGAACTAGGCTGTCCTCCGACCAACGCCGCGGCTAGCTCCCGTAGGCTGCTCACTGCCGGCAGCGCCGCCCGTAGCTCCCTGGCTTGCTGGACGGCTTGAGCGATGGGCGGGAGGCGCAGGGCGCAACGGGTGAGCAGGTCGGGGCGGGCGAATAGGGCTGCCGGCGGGCCGTCGAATACGATGTGACCGCTGGCGAGCGCCACGACGCGCGTCGCGTGCTCGGCGACGAGGGCCATGTCGTGCGTGATGACCACGACCGTCGTGCCGCTCTGGTGGAGGTCCGTGAGCAGCGCCAACAACTCATCCGTGTAGCGGCGGTCCTGCCCGAACGTCGGCTCATCGAGCAGTAGGACGTCCGGCTCGGCGACGAGGGCGGTGGCGACTGAGAGGCGGCGTTTCTGGCCGTGGCTGAGGCTCAGGGGGTGCGCTGCCGCCAAGTCCGCCAGCCCGATCCGCTCCAGGGCCGTCAGCGCCCGCTCAACCGCCGCCGCGGCAGCTACGCCGCGCGCCCGCAGGCCGAAAAGCAACTCGTCGCGGACGGTGCCGGTGACGAATTGGTGCTCGGGATATTGGAAGACGTAGGCCAGGCGACGGCGCATATCGCGCTCCGGGACGGCGCGGAGGTCGCGGCCGTCGAGCAGCACCCGGCCGGTGGTCGGCTGGAGCGCCCCGGCCAGCAGTAGGGCCAGTGTCGTCTTGCCCGCGGCGTTGGCCCCGGCCAGGGCCAGGAACTCCCCGGAGCGCACGGTCAGGTCAACCTCGGCCAACGCCGGGGGGCCGTCCGGCGTGTAGCGGTAGCTGAGATCCTCGGCGGCCAGGATTGCCGCGGCGGCTGACGGGGGTGGATTCCCGCTTTCGCGGGAATGACGGGACTGATGGGTAGGCCAAGCCGTGACTAGGAGATCGGCTGCCTCCGCAATGGTGAGCGGCGCCTTGGCACCGGGGAAGAGGGTGGCGAGCCGGGCGACCTGTGGCACCCACACGCCCAATTGGTCGAGCGTGTCAGCGTGTCGCTCGAATATCTCGCGGGGAGGGCCGGTCAAGGCGCTGGTGCCGCGCTCGTCCAAGACGATGACACGCTCGATCAGGGCGAGAATGTCGTCGAGCCGATGCTCGACGAGCAGCAGGGACCGGTTGCTATCCCGACACAGGTCGGTGAGGGTGTCGAATAGCTCGGTCGTGCCTTGCGGATCGAGGTTGGCCGTCGGCTCATCGAGCACCAGCGCACCGGGTCCCATCGCCAGGATGGCTGCCAGCGTGACCCGCTGCTTGGTGCCGCCGGAAAGCTGATCGAGGCGCGGCGGTGTGCGGGCCGGGTCCAGGCCGAGCAGGGCGCGCGCCGCCGGGACGCGCCGCAGCATCTCGGACCGCGGCGTGCCGAGGTTTTCGAGGCCGAATGCAACCTCGTCGTCCACCTCCAACAGCGCCAACTGCGCTTCGGGGTCTTGGAAGAGCAAGCCCACCTTTCGGGTAAGCCGGCCGAGTGAGGCTTGGCGGGTGTCCTGGCCATCCACCAGGATGCGGCCGGCTTCCCAGTGCGCCTCGACGCTGTGCGGGATCAGGCCATTCAGGCAGAGCGCGAGGGTGCTCTTGCCGGCGCCGCTCGGCCCGAGCAAGAGCAGCCGTTCGCCGGGCGCCCACTCCAAGGAGAGGTCGCGCAGGGCGGGGGCGCGACGGCCGATGTGGCGCACGGTGAGGCACTCGACGTGGACCGCCGGCGTGTGGTCGGTGGGGAGGGGATTGACCTGGGACCGGCCCCCTCCCTGGCCCTCCCCCGTCGGGACGGGGGAGGGGATTGGTGCGTGGCTGCGTTTCGCCATGAGTGGGCCGCTTCCGGCCGGTCGGCGGCCGTGCTAGACCTCTTCCATCCGCTCGCGGCCGATGGGGAAGAAATTCAGGGCACCCGTGCGGGCCAGCAAGTCGCCGATAACCTTCGCGGCGCCGCCGGCCAGTCCCCCGCTGATGATCCGGATGAAGAGGATGCCGACGATGACAGCCGGCTCTAGGCCGAAGTAGCCCAGGCGGAACCAGTTCCAGGGGATGGCGACGATGGCCGTGACGGCGCCGGCGACGAGGAGCGTGGTCCAACCCCAGGAGCGATACCGCGTGAGCGCAAAGACCAACTCGCAGCCAACTGCCTGCATGATGCCGGTCACGACGAGGATTGGCCCGGCTGCCGCGCCCAGCAGGACCTCGGCAAGGGCGGCCAGGCTTTCGGCGAGGAATGCTGCACCGGGCCGCCGGACGATGTAGCCGCCCAGCAAGCCGGCGATGAACCACACGCCAAAGAACAGCTCGCGGCCGAACGGACCGCCGAGGGCTTGGGACCAAATCCAGGCCTGAATCCACTGCCAGTAGATAGCACCAAAGACAATCGCCAGGATGGCCAGCAGCACAAAGTCCTGCGTGCGCCAGGCGGATCGCTCCCGTGCCGCCGGCCGACGCCATTCGAACACACCACCAAGCGCAGCAATAGCAAACATGATGATTGAGGCGTAGACACCCGGTCCGAAACCGGCCAACTCCCCGGCGCGTAAGGTTTCGAGGGCCTGCTCCCCGGAGAGGGCCTTCTCGGCGAGGAAGACGGCGCTGATGAGCAGACCGCTGACCGCGGCGAGGATGGCCCAGCTGTTGAAGATGGCGCCGCCCTCGTTGTCATTGAGCATCGAGACCAGCGCAAAGGCGATCACCATGATGGCGAGGACGGGGATGGCGTACAGCGTGACGTCGAAGCCCTTGGTCACGCCGCCCATGGCCTGGGCGAATTCGAAACCGCTGTAGGCGCGGTCTTGGTAGTTGATCCAGGGGAAGAAGAAGGCAACGAGCGCGACGACTCCCGCCGCGATAGCGACCCAACGACCGGAGAACGTGCGGCGCTGTGGCATATCGGCTGTTGTCGTGTCCATCGTAGCTCTCCTCCTCGAGGTGCTTCCTTGCTCGGCGCGTCTCTCGCGTGGCAACGGCTAGGCAGTCGGCGCGCTGGGGCTGTTGGCGGAGATTGTGGCCGTCATCACGACGTGGGCAACGTCCCGGCGGGCGTTGCGAAAGGCGGTCCGCAGCGCATCGAACACGGCGGCACCGTCGCCGGCCAGGTGGGTGGCAAAGTGCCGCCCTCGTGAGCGTACCGGTGCTTCCTTTGTCACTCCGATCTCTCGATAGATGACATCCATGTAGTGCTCGATACCCAAGGGATAGAGCGCAAACTGACAGGCAACCCGCTCCGGGAGGTCGTAGGCCTCGGCGACCCAATCGTCTGCGTCCTGCTCCTGGGCCAGTTCGGCCAGGGTGACGTGCCGCGGCGCGCACACGTCGCCTTCAGGCTCGCCGGGGCAGCCGGCCGAGAACGAGGCGACCATGACGACGTGCGTACCGGTCCGGGCGGCCCGTCCGAAGGCAACCCGCAAGGCCTCGAACAGTTGTGGCTCCTCACCCATCAGGCAGGTCGAAACGTCGTCCACCTCCACCTCGAGGCCGAGGCGGTCGAGGCCTTGGACGGCATCGAGAATGACCGGGACAAAGGCATCGGTCATGGGGTAGAGCGAGAAGCGAACACCGATCATGCGGTACCAGTCTCCTTAAGTGCGAGTGCTCCCGTACTGCGCTTGGGGGCTGCGCGCGGACCAAGAAAAAACGCGCCGGGAACCATGCCGGGCGCGTGACGGCTTGCTCGTAGGAATAGCGAGAGCCGGATCACTTTCCTACGCTGGCATGACCCAGATCAGGTTCGGAGGGTTGGCCACGAATAGGCCTCTCAGCGCCACGGCGCACCCCTAGCAGAGGGAGCAGTTGTTAAAGGGTGGACGGCGCCCAGTATAGCAGGTTTTCGTGGTATGCAGTACCGGCGCCCCCCTATGGTCCCCCCGCCGTGCGGGGGGACATGGATTCCCGCGTTCGCGGGAATGACCGGCCGACAAGGGCTGGTGGTGGCTTCTCAGGCCGCCGGGCACAGTGCTATACTCGGCGGTGAGGCCGTAGCTAAGGAGTTGCAGCTTGATCGAACGTAAGGCTCCAGTGACAGAGGAAGCGGTGCTGGCCGCCCTGTCGCAGGTCATTGACCCTGATCTCCACCGTGATATTGTCACGTTGGGCATGGTGAAGGACCTGGAGGTAAAGGATAGTCGGGTCAGCTTTACGTATGAGTTGACGACTCCGGCGTGTCCGATCAAGGATCAGATGGAAGCGATGGCGCGCGAGGCCATCGCGGCCGTTCCGGGCGTGGAAGTCATCGAGATCAAGATGAGCGCCCGGGTGCAATCAACGGATGAGGCCGGGCCGCTGTTGCCGACCGTGCGGAACGTGGTAGCTATCGGCAGCGGCAAGGGCGGCGTCGGCAAGTCTACGGTCGCGGCCAATCTGGCTATCGCCTTGGCGCAAAGCGGCGCCACGGTGGGGCTGCTGGATGCCGACATCTATGGTCCGAGCATTCCGGGGCTGATGGGGACGCGGGCACTGCCCAAGGTCATTCAGCACGACGGCAAGAAGCTCTTCGAGCCGCTCGTGGCCCACGATGTGAAGCTGATGTCCATTGGCTTCCTCCTGGAGCCGGACGCGCCGGTAATCTGGCGCGGTCCGATGGTGCATAGCGCCGTGCGGCAACTGCTCGGCGATACGCACTGGGGCGATCTGGATTACCTGATTGTGGACCTCCCGCCGGGCACTGGTGACGCGCAGCTGACGCTGGTGCAGTCGCTGCAACTGTCCGGAGCGGTGATCGTGACGCAGCCGCAGGACGTGGCGCTGGACATTGCGATCAAGGCCTTGAAGATGTTCCGGCATCTGAAGGTCCGCATTCTGGGCATCTTGGAGAACATGAGCTACTTCGTCTGCGACCACTGCGATACCCGGCACGATATTTTCAGCCATGGCGGGGCGCAGCGGGCGGCGCAGGAGCTAGAGGTGCCGTTCTTAGGGGAGGTCCCGCTGGCGCCCGACATTCGGGAGAGCAGCGACGAGGGCCGGCCGGTGACGGCGCTGAACCCGGACTCGCCGCAGGCCGCGGCCTTTCGCAGCGTGGCCCACTCTTTGGCCGCCCAGGTGAGCATTGCAGCGGCGCGCCGGCGGCGCACGATTTCGCTCCGGGCCGTCTGAGCGCCGTGGGCGAGCAGCAACGCCGACGCCAACTCCTACGTTACGCTCCGGCGCTGCCCGCGCTCTTGTGGGTAACGGCCTGCGACCAGGAGCGGGTGACTAGCCAGCCGCCTCCCTCATCCACCCGCCAAGCACCACTTTCACCACTGCCCGCGCACCCTGCTGGCGTTTCTCCGACCACGGCGCGTCCGCAACCGACGATCACCGCCGCGCCGCCCGCCGCCACCGCTGCCGGGCCGGCGGTCCACTTCGATACGGTGGCCGTGCGGGTGGAGCTGGCGCGGACGGCTGCGGAGCGCACGCGCGGCCTCGGCGGTCATGCGCCGCTCGGGGCGGACGAGGGCATGTTGTTCGTCTTTCCGGAACTGGGCCGGCACTCATTCTGGATGAAGGGCATGACCTTTGCGCTGGACATCATCTGGATTCGGGATGGGCAGGTCGTCCACGTGCTCGCCGACGTGCCACCGCCGCGACCTGGCACGGCCGATTCCGAGCTGCCCATCTATACGCCACCGGCGGCAGCAGACTATGTACTGGAGGTGCCGGCGGGGTTCGCGGCGCGGTGGGGCATCCAAGCGGGGAGCCGGGTGGTGCTGCATGGGGTTCCATGACAAGGGTAGATGTGGGCGGGACTCACCCGCTGACGGGCTAAAGCCGCACGGATAGTGCCAGGTGTGGTGCGGCTTTAGCCCATCACCCGGCCCCTCTCCACCATGTGGAGAGGGGAGTACGGCGGGGACTGGACGGGGGTTGCGCCCTCTCCGCAGGGTAGAAAGAGCCGAGGTGAGGGCCGCCGGTTGGGAAAGCTTGCTCTATAATGGGGCGAGACGACCCGGCTGAGGTGGATGGCGGGCGGGTGTAGCGTGCCACAGGGAAGGGAGTGCTGAGTATGTCATTCCGCGCCGATGGAGAGGGCTACCTGCACGAGGCGACGCAGGAGCGGCTGGACGTGTTTCTGGACAATGCGCGCGAGATCAATCTCGATGCAGCGGTGGCGATTCACACCTTTGCACCCGGCCACACTCCGAACGAGGCGCTGGCGGAACTGATCGCGCCGTATCTGGGCGCGGATAGCACGCCGCGGCTCATCGGCTGCGTGACGGTCAATCCGCTGCTGGATCATGCGCCCGAACTGGATGAGATGCACCGGGCCGCCGACGAGTGGGACTTCCGCGCCGTCAAGCTGATGGCTGCCGGCCACCGGTACTACATTGACGACCCGATGGTGGACCCGTTCATGGCGGCGGCGCGCGAGTTGAACTTGGTCGCCACGATCCACTCCGGCGGCGACTATGCCCACGCTGCGCGGATCGTGCGCTTGGCGGAGCGCCATCCCGACGTGCCGATTGTCATGGATCATATGGGCTTTCCCGACGGCGTGGACGAGGCCATTGAGGGCGCGGCACGTCTACCGAGTATCCACCTGATGACGACAATTCTGCGCTTCTTCGCGGACGATCCCGACGGGGCGGCGCCACCGCAAGTGCGGGACGCGGTCGAGCGGGCCGGCGCGGAGAAGGTGGTATTCGGCTCCAACCAGGCCGAATACCGGCCGGCGCAAGTGGCGGCAGCCATCGAGCGGGTGGACCTGGGTGCCGAGGCCGAGGCGCTGATCTTCGGGGAGAACTTGAAGCGAGTCTACGGCTTGTAGGTAGTAGTGCCGCTCTGCCGGTCAGCGGGTTTCCTGGTGGGGCGGGTGTCCTTGGCTTGGTAGTATGGGCCGCGTTATGATGAGGCCAGGACACCCTTGAAGCTCGGCAATCCGATCGAGGTCGCACCGGGACTGCATCAGCTACGTGCGTTCGGGGCGCGCGTGACTGTCCTCTCGGCCGGAGATGACGCGCTGTTGATAGACGCGGGGAGCAGGGGGAGCGCTGCCCTGATCGTTTCGGGGCTGAGAGCGTTGCGGCTGCGGCCGGAGCAAGTCTCGACGATTGCGATCACACACCACCACCCGGACCACGCTGGCGGCCTCGCCCAAGTTGTCGAGTGGACGAACGCGAGGGTCGCGGCCCACCGCCTCGACGCGGGGGTCATTGGCGGTGCGGAGCAGTGGCCGGACCCGCGTAAAGGTGGGTTGGTTGCGCGTGTGGCACGGTCCGTCGTGCGGGCGCTGTCCAGTAGACCCGTGACGGTTGATATTCAATTAGAGGATGGCGACGTGCTGCCATTCGCGGAGGAGGTCAGGGTTGTGCATACGCCCGGCCACACGCTCGGCAGCATTTCGCTCTTCATTCCGAGCAAGGGAGTGATCGTGATAGGCGATGCGCTCCAGTACCGGATGAGGCGGCTCAGTCCACCGGCGCCACGCTTCACCGCGGACATGGGATTGGCGCATCAGTCACTGGCCAAGCTGCTTGAGCTGGATTTCGATACGATCTGCTTCAGTCACTTTCCGGCGTTGACGGAGAACGCGCACCGCGAGCTGGCGCTACTAGTGGAGCGGCTGTCTACGAGGAGGCTCGAATGGCAGGTGTAAAGGGCGATCAAGTAGAAGCGACACTGGTGGACTTCCTGCGGGGACGGGCGGAGGAGTTTGGCGGCCGGCCGGCGCTACTGTTCCGACCGGGGTTCCGCTACCAGCGCTGGAGCTACGCCGACCTGTGGGAGCAGGCGGGGCGGATTGCGACGCTGCTCCAGCAGCGTGGTCTCGGCAAGGGCGACCGGGCGCTGATCTGGGGGATGGCCAGCGTCACCCCGCAGCACCTCCTCTGTTGCGCTGTGATAAACGTATAGGTTATAGTCGGGCCGTCTCCGTTTGAACTGCCTGTTCTGGGGGACGAGCACTGGTGCCCGCCGACCGAGTATGGCTGGGGTAGCAGGGAGCAGCGGCACCAAGCGCGCCGGGTCCACGAGGCCCCCGCCCAACACCAGATTTCAAACTGAGCCACTACCTGCGGGCGCTGTCCAGTAGACCCGTGACGGTTGATATTCAATTAGAGGATGGCGACGTGCTGCCATTCGCGGAGGAGGTCAGGGTTGTGCATACGCCCGGCCACACGCTCGGCAGCATTTCGCTCTTCATTCCGAGCAAGAGAGCCGTTGTGATAGGCGATGCGCTCCAGTACCGGATGAGGCGGCTCAGTCCACCGGCGCCACGCTTCACCGCGGACATGGGGTTGGCGCATCGGTCGCTGGCCAAGCTGCTTGAGCTGGATTTCGATACGATCTGCTTCAGTCACTTTCCGGCGTTGACGGAGAACGCGCACCGCGAGCTGGCGCTACTAGTGGAGCGGCTGTCTACGAGGAGGCTCGAATGGTAGGTGTAAAGGGCGATCAAGTAGAAGCGACGCTGGTGGGCTTCCTGCGGGCACGGGCGGAGGAGTTCGGTCGGAGGCCGGCGCTGCTGTTCCGACCGGGGTTCCGCTACCAGCGCTGGAGCTACGCCGACCTGTGGGAGCAGGCGGGGCGGATTGCGACGCTGCTCCAGCAGCGTGGCCTGGGCAAGGGTGACCGGGCGTTGATCTGGGGGCCGAACTGCCCGCAATGGGTGCTGGCGCTGTTCGGATGCCTACGGGCGGGCGTTGTCGTCGTGCCGCTGGACGTGCGCAGCCCGCGCGACTTCGTGGAGCGAGTGGCAGATAAGGTTGATGCCAAGCTCTCTTTCATTTCGCGGGCGACGCCGAGCTATCACGGCGAGTTGGGCGTGTCGGAGATTGACTTTGAGGAGCTTGAGGGCCTGATCGAGGGACTGCCCGAACCGGCAGCGGTGGAGATAGCACCCGATGATCTGGCGGAGGTGATGTTCACCTCCGGGACGACGGGGGACCCCAAGGGCGTGATGCTGACCCACCGCAACCTGACGGCGAATCTCGCTTCCGCGACGCAGGTGGCAGCGGGCACGCCATCCGACCGGCTGATGTCCATTCTTCCGTTGAGCCACATGCTGGAGCAGATGGGCGGGCTGCTGGCCCCCCTGGCCGCCGGGGCAAATGTCACCTATCCGACGGCGCGACAGGCCACCGTGCTGTTCAGGACGATGAAGGAGCGGCGGGTGACGATGTTGATCCTGGTACCGCAGCTGCTCGACCTGTTCATGAAGGGCATCGAGCGGGAGGTGCGGCGACAGGGCAAGGAGGCGCTCTGGGCCAAGCTGATGCAGGTGGCGGCGCGGGTGCCGTTCCCCGTCCGGCGCGTGCTCTTTCGGCAAGTGCATGGGAAGTTCGGTGGGAAGCTGTCGTTCATGTTTGTTGGTGGCGCGCCACTGGACCCGGACCTCGGCGCGAAATGGAATTTGCTCGGCGTCCAGGTGGTGCAGGGCTATGGCGCTACCGAAACGTCGCCCATCATCACGTGCCATCCGCGTGCCCAGCCGCGCTATGACTCGCCCGGCCCGCCGATTCCGGGCGTGGAGGTCAAGATCGCTGATGACGGTGAGGTGCTGGTGCGGGGCGAGAACGTGAGCCAGGGCTACTGGGAGGCGCCGGAGGCCACCGCCGCGGCCTTCAAGGATGGCTGGTACCTGACTGGAGACCAGGGCGAGATAGACGATGAGGGCTTCTTGCACCTCAAGGGGCGCAAGAAGGATATGATCGTGCTCGGCAGTGGCCTAAACGTCTATCCAGAGGACATCGAGGCGACGCTGGTCAAGCACGACGCCGTGCAGGACGCCGCGGTCGTCGGGCTGGAACGGGCCAGCGGGCCGGAGATTCACGCGGCGCTGCTGATGACCGACGCCGCGGCTGCCGCGGCCGCAGTGGACTGGGCCAATGGACAGATGGCCGATCACCAGCGCATTCGCGGGCACACCGTCTGGCCGGATGAGGACTTCCCGCGGACGCATACGCTCAAGGTGAAGAAGCGCATCCTCGCCGATATGCTGCTGGGTGCGGACGGCGATGGGCCGGCGCCGGCGGCTCCGCCAGCCGGTGGGCAGGACGAGCCGACGCTGGAGCGGCTGATCGCCGAGGTCGCCGAGGTGGCAGTAGCGGAGGTAGCTGCGGACAAGAGCCTGGCCGGTGATCTGGACATGGACTCGCTGAAGCGCGTGGAACTGCTGTCGGCGATTGAGGAGGAGCTTGGCGTTTACCTCGACGAGGATGCGCTCGACCCGGGGACCACGGTTGGGGCACTCGCCGCGATGGTGGACGAAGGCTCGCGGAACCCGGAGGAGAAGAGCTTCACGAGCTGGGGGCGGAGTTGGTGGTGCCGGCCGTTGCGGGGAATGATCCACTTGGTGCTCATCTTTCCGCTGCTCAGGTGGCTCTACCGCCTCAAGGTTGTCGGTGCGCCGAATATCGCCGGGGTCCAAGGGCCGGTGCTGTTTGCCGCCAACCACTGCCTGCGGACGGACAACGGCCTGCTGCTCAAGGCGCTGCCGGCGAACCATCGCCGGCGGCTGGCTATCGCAGCGTGGGAGGAGTTGTGGCAGAACCCGCTCTACCGGGTCACGCACCCGCTGCTCGGCAACGGGTTTCCGTTCTCGAAACAAGGGTCGGTGCGGGCGAGCCTGGAGAATCTGGGACGGGTCCTGGACGACCGCTGGTCGGTGCTCATCTACCCGGAGGGCGAGTTGACCGTCGGTGGCCCGATGCAGCCGTTCCGCGGCGGGACTGGGCTGGTCGCAGTCGAGTCCGGCATTCCGGTCGTGCCGCTGAAGCTGCACATTCACTCGATTGGCTCGCCGACATCGTTCCCGATACTCCGCCGGGGTGACGTGGAGGTGCGGTTTGGTGCGCCGTTGACGTTTTCGCGCGGCACGGCCTACGATGAGGCGACGGAGATGATCGAGCAGGCGGTGAGGACACTGTAGGCGGACCTCCCCCAGCCCCCCCTCCCGGCCGGGAAGGGGCTACCGGTCGCCGTGCGGCCCGCGTGGGGTATCCGGCTCTTGGGCTAGGCCTTCCAGCATCGCGGCGGCCGCGTAGAAGCCGCGGTCCTTGAGGAGCTTGATGGACTCGGCCCGTACCTCGGCCTTCAACTCGGCTTTCCCTTCCGCAAACTGCTTGGCGCGGTACCACTCCGAGAACCACATCGGAAAGGTCACAAACATCCTTCAGCGTTTTGCCGGCGTCTCAGGTGGAGTATCCTGCTCTTGGGACAGGGCTTCCAATACATCGGCGGCCGCTTGGTAGCCGTGTGCCCGGAGGACCTTGATGTCCTCGGCCCCTCTCTCAACTCGTCCCTCAGCCCGGCCTTCAACTCGCCCCTCGGCCTTGCCTTCCGCAAACCGCTTGGCGCGGTACCACTCCGAGATCGTCATGACTAGCTCCGTTCCGATGAGCGCATACGCGGCCGATCCAATCGCGAGGGAGCCGCTCCCTTGCAGAATGTCCAGCGCCGACTTGACCGCTCCGTCCGCTGAAGGATCAAGGCAGCAAAGGATAACACCCGCGCTAAAGATCGTGGCAAAGATGGCGAAATACACCGCTCGCCAACGGGTGCGGATGCTCCACAGGGACCACCACTACTTGTCGTCAGACATAGGACCGGCCGTAGGTCATGCTGCACCAGCCTACCGCTGCTACAATTATGATGAAATATTATCACATGTAGATCATGGTGGACGCAAGTGCGGATAATACTGGCCGTCAGGCTAACGGCAGCCCTCCAGCCGCACGGTTCAATTGGTATCGGGTAAGCGCCGCCTCCCGCCCTCGCCTTTATAAGGGGGCCGGTATCTTCGGACCGGGTGGTCAGCGCGCTAGGGCGCGGATGCCAACGCTTGCTGGGCGAGGCGGAGGGTGTTGGCGTAGTTGGTCCGCATGGCGTCGGCGCGGGTACCGTTGGGCGGGATGTAATGGGTGGCGACGGCGATCACGATGTCGGTGCGGTCCTCGGCAAAGGTGCGGAAGAGGGCGGCGTAATCGGGATCGCCGGTGCCGATGGGCCGGTACTCGAACTCCAGGCCGGGGCCGTCCACCACGTGGACGTCCTTGAGATGGAGGCTGGTGAGGTAGGGCTTGAGGTTTTGGTAGCCGGTCGTGACCGTGTCGTGCTCGCCGGCGTTGTAGTTGTCCGCGGGTCCCCACTTGCAGCGGAGGCGCGGCGAGCCGACGCGCTCCATGATGCGCTGGAAGTTGCGGCTGGTGTTGGTGTAGTTCCAGGGCATCATGCCGATGGCGATATTGATGTCCTCGCGCTCGGCGAGGTCGGCGACGAGGCCGAATGCCTTGGCGAGCTTGTCGAGGGCTGGCGCCGAAATCTCGCCGCCGCCGGTGGCATACCGCTCCTGCCAGGTGGGGCTGACGCGCGCGCCGTTTTGATACTCGCCGGGCCAGGCAAAGCCCTGCACCAACACGTGCGGCGAGCCGACGGTCTTGGCGAACGGGATCGAGCGGCGGAGCAAGTCCATGTCGTGGACGAACTCCGGGTGCGTGGGGATGTCCGCCAGCGCGATCTCGTCGAGATGGATCAGCTTGAGCGGATTGGGCGAGGTGCCGCAGGCGTGGACTTGCAGGCCGGCGGCGTCCAGGAATCGCCGGCAGCGGGTGGCGTGCTGCTCGGTCAACTCATCGGACGACACGAAAAACTCGGCATAGCTGGCGCCTAGCTCCTGGGCTAGCTCGGTGGCCTGTTCGAGAGGTAGGCCGCACTCGTCGAGGAACATGCCCATCTTGAAGGTGTAGGTATTGGTCATGGTCTGTCTCCTGTCTGCCCCCCTATGGTCCCCCCGGATAGCGGGGGGACGGGTAGCTCCCTCCCCCGTCGCAACCGGGGAGGGCCGGGGTGGGGGGGTGCGGCCTCAGCTTGGGATGTTTTGGGTCTCGCCGGTGCGGGCGGCGGCGTCGAGGGCGTTGCAGATGGCGACAGTCTGCACGCCGTCGTGGGCGTTGCAGAGGGTATCGCCGTCGGTCTCGATGGCCTCCAGCAGGTTGAGCAGCATCGAGGCTTGGTTGCGCTCGGCCTCGGGTAGGTCTTGCGTCTCCAAGTAGTCAATGTCGCAGCCGCCGAAATCCACGCGGCCGGTGTGCTTGGAGAACACGGCGCTGCGCTCGCCGTCCCACACTTGGTGGAACCACTTGGAGACGAAGGGATTGTAGCCCTGGTCGGTACTGATGACCGTGGACAGCCCGCCGCTCCGCCACTGGATGGTGCCTACCAACGCATCGGGATAGCCGGCGTCGCCCTTGTTGCGGCTATCGAACACCTTCCCCTCGGCGTAGATCCGATCGGCGGCGCCGCCCATCAGGTAGGAGAGTAGGTCTATGGTGTGGACGGCGGTGCTGATGAGCAGGCCGCCGCCATCGTCCTTGTCCCACAGCCAACTACTGCTTGTTCCAGGCTCCTTCAGCGCGTAGTTGTCCATCGCCAGCTGCCCGTGACTGAGCCGCGGGTGCGGGATAAACTCGCGCGCCTTCTGCACGGTGGGTGCGATGCGGAACTTGCAGTTGACGACGAGTTTCACGCCGGTCTGCTCGACGGTCTCGGCCAACTCGACGGCCTGCTCGTAGGTGACGCACATCGGCTTTTCCACCAACAGATGCTTGCCGGCCTGCGCCGCGGCGATGGCGAGCGGATGGTGGGCGTCGTGGTGGGTGGCGATGATGACCAGATCAATGCTGTCGTCGCGCATGATCCGGCCGCTGTCCGTGGTGACGTAGCCTCCGCCGATGGAGTCGCGCAACCGTGTGGCGCTGGCTTCGATCTCGTCGCAGAAGCCCACCAACTCCAGTCCTAAGTCCTTGGCCTTCATGGCGTGACCACTGCCCATGCCGCCACACCCGATCACTGCCGCTTTCATCCCTGTCATGGTCTCCTCCTAGTGCTGATGCGAATGGCGTCGGCACCTACTATGCCAGCCGGAAGAAGCTGCCGGCGATGTGGCGAGTGCCGCCAAAGCCGTTGCCGTCGTCCTGCATGAAGTAATACGCCGTGAAGATGCGTCCGTCGTCCAGCTCCGTAGCGACCGGATAGCTCAAGTCCGCGCCGCTGCCGTCGTCGCGGATGACGGCTTCCGCCGACCAGGTGGCGCCATCGTCCGCGCTGACAATCAAGCCTATGCCGAACGGCGGTTTGCGCCGGCCGAAGATGACGACGATCCGGCCGTCGCGGAGACGCACGGGCCAGGGCGCGCGGTAATGCACGCCGCGCCGGGCGGCGCCGGGAGCGCGGCGAGCTACCCACGGCGACTGTCCCCAGGCCACGATGGGGCGTGGCTCAGTCCAACTGTAGCCGCCGTCGTCGGAATAGCACATTTCGATGGCGTTGCGAATGCCGATGACGTTGAGCATGTAGCACTGCAACCGGCCGTTGGGCAGCAGGATGAGGCTGACGTAGACCCGCCCCTTGCCGCCGGAGCGGTCACCGGGCACTGCGGCGACGTATTCCCAGGTGAGGCCGCCGTCATCGGAGCCGAAGACCGCCACAGAGCGCGGCTCGCCGGTCAAGTAGCCGATGGAGCCGTCCGCGAACGTGCTGTAGAGTGACAGCACGCCCATCAGCGTGCCGTCGGGGAATTGCACCAGGGGGTGCGCGTCGCGCCACAGGCCACCGCCGTGCGGATGGCGGACGCGGGTGGGCACCGTCTCCCAGGTGCGCCCGCGGTCGGCCGAGCGGAAGACGAAACACTCTTGGACGGGGTTTCCGTCGGGGTCCTCGGGCCCCGTCCAAGGCCGGGCAAAATACACCGCGGCATCGGGGCTGGTGAGATCAATCTGCCCGCGGGCCACGCCCGGCTCATCGGCGCGGGCGACGATGGCGCGCTTCTCAATCAGCGGGAGGGACTCGTCCCAGACCACGACGTCATGCTCGCGCGGCCAGGTCTCGCCATGGTCGAGCGAGCGCTGGAGCAGGACCTGGGCGCGGCCGAGATAGCCGCTGGTGAACGAGTGGCTGATGTCGTCGGGCGTCCGGTAGCTGCTGGGAGCGTGGCTGTGCAGCACCGCCAACTCGCCGCCGCCGTAGTTGAAGATGCCGCTCAGGCGCGGATGACCGCAATACCGCTGCTTGCTGTAACACAGCTTGGTATGGCGGAACTCCGTCAGGACTGGGGCGGTGCGTTTCACTGCCGCTCCTTGGAGGAAGCTATTGGTTGTTAGCTGTCAGCCGTCAGCTTCTCTACCGTGGGATGACCGCTGACGGCTCCTTTAGTGGGCCACGTTCTGCGGCTTGCCGGTGCGGGCGGCCTCATCAAGCGCATTGCAGATGGAGACGCTCTTCACCCCGTCGTGGACGTTGCAGATCGTATCTCCGTCGGTCCGGATGGCCTCCAGCAAGTTGGCGTGGATGGGATACGCTCCCCGCACCTTGGCCATCTCTTCTGCCGACAACTCGTTGAGATCAATGGTGTCAATGTCGGCGCCACCGAAATCTACGCGGGCCGTGTGGCTGGAGAGCACCGCGCTGCGCTCGCCGTCCCAGACCTCGTGGAACCACTTGGAGACGGCAGGGTTGAAGCCCTGGTCGGTGCTGATGATGGTGGATAGCCCGCCGCTCTGCCACACGATAGTGCCCACCAGGACATCGGGGTAGCCAGCCGTACCCTTGTGCTCCGGCTCGAACAAGCGGCTTTCGGCGTAGACCCGATCACCGGCGCTGTCCATCAGGTAGCAGAGCAGGTCAACGGTGTGGACGGCCGTGCTGACCAGGAGGCCGCCACCGTCGTCCTTGTCCCACAGCCACTGGGCACTCGGCCGGCCGGAGTGGTAGTTTTCCATGGCCAACTGCCCATGGCTGAGGCGGGGATGGGGGATCAGCTCGCGGATTTTCTGCGTGGTGGGCTGGATGCGGAACCAGTGGTCCACGACCGCTTTGACACCGGCCTTCTCGACCGCTTCAGCGACCTCGACTGCCTGATGGCGCTCGATACACATGGGCTTCTCCAGCATCATGTGCTTGCCGGCCTGCGCGCCGGCCAGCGCCAGCGGATGATGGGCGTCGTGGTGGGTGGCGATATAGAGCAGGTCAATGCTGTCGTCGCGCATGATGCGATCAGCGTCGGTGGTGGCGTAGCGACCACCAAACTCCTCCCGCGCACGCTCGGCGGCCGACTCGATCACATCGCAGAACGCGACCATCTCGACTCCGAGCGCCTGCGCGGCGTTGGCATGGGCGCGTCCCATACCCCCACAACCGATCAGTGCGGCTTTCAGGTTAGCCATCGTCTCCTCCTCATTGCGGCTTTCAGCCATTAGCTCCCAGCCGTCGGTGCGCCGCTCGCACGCGCCGTTGGAGGCGCAGCATCACCGGCTCACCTCAACCCACTAGCCGGACGTTTCCGGGAGCGATTATAGTAGTCTCGCCGGTGGCAGTCCAGCCTCATAGCGACCCGATGCGTAGTTGGGAGGGAGGCCAAGGTGATTATCGGCACGGACAACTACCTGATTGTCTCGCGGAACTCGAACAAGCCGGCCTGGGAATCCACGTTGTTTCCGGCGTGGGCCGGGTTCAACTCCTTCTACCTGGTGCTGGACCAGGAGACAGGGCACGGGGTGGAGCCACACTACCACGATGGCGATGAGTTCTGGCTGTTTCTCTCCGGTCGTGGGGAGGGATGGCTGGACGGAGAGCGTTTTCCGATTGAGCCAAACACGCTGGTGTATACACCGATGGGGGTGGTGCATCGGTTCCAGATGTTCACTGACTTTGGGACGGCGACGGTAGCCACACGACCGGAGGGGCGGCGACGGGGAAGGCACATCCTGGTGGAAGAGGACGGGCCGCCGGAGCGCACGGTCCCTGGATTCGTCGTACCGGGCCGGAGCAATAGCGGTCCGTTGCCCGAACACGGTCCGCGCTGCCCGTTGAGCGAGTTACGTTCGCTCGCTTTCGCAGCCGGGACGGGACTCGCCGCGGCGCGGCTGTCGTTCAATGAGCACTGGCAGGTCGTTGAAGGAAGGCTGTGCTTGACGATAGATGGCTTGGAGGTTGAGTTGGCGCCGGGTGATAGCGCGCTGCTCCGCGCCGGAGGAGTGCGCAGGCTAGAATGCTCAGAGGATAGCCAAGCGGTGCTGGTCCGGGAGTGAGGGGCCGGCACAGGACCGGAGAGTGAAATGATGCGACGTGACAGCCCGGTGCTGACGGACGTGCGCCACACCAAGGTGTGCTACAGCAAAGCGTGCTACTGCGGGCATCCCCGGCAGAGTGGCATCTTCAACTACGGCAACGGCGAGATTGCCGTCCTACACGCCCATGCGCCATCCCGCTATGAGGCACGGGAGGACATTAGCCATTCCTTCTGGAACGGCTACGCCAGCCGCGCCAGGATACTGCTCCAGCGCTCGTTGGATCACGGCGAGACCTGGCCGCGGGAGCACGATGTCGTGGTGTGGGACGAGTCGCTGCCACTGGAGGAGAAACGGGCGATAGTGCAGCGGGCCGATGAGCCGGGCGTGGCGCGCGAGCAAATTGACCTCACCGGCCCGGATGCCGCCGTGTACTTTGCCCGCCCGGCGACCGGGCCGCCCGGACCGGGCGGCCAGCCTACCCTGGAATGCTTCGCGTTCCGCTCCGGGGACCGCGGCCGCACCTGGGAGGCGGTGCCGACGCGGGTGTCGAACCCGCATGGCGGAGGGATCCATCGCGATGCTCACCCGCTGGTGCAGTTTTCCGACGGCACGCTGATGGGCGTGATGACGATGGCGATGACCCCGGAACGAGACAGCGCCGGGATGCCGGGTGGGGTGGGTGTGTTCGGATCGGATGACAACGGACTGACCTGGGAGTACGTGGCAGAGGTAGCGCGCGACCCAACGGGCGTGGGGCGACCGACCTATGCCGGATTACTGTTGCTGCCGGGTGGTCACTTGCAGTGCTACATGCTGAACATCGGCGGCGTTCGCAACGCGATCCAGCTGGCCTACTCCGATGACGGCGGCGCAAGCTGGAGTGATGCGCGACCAATCGTGGCGTGGGGGCAGTCGCCGTGGGTGGCGCGGCGACCGCCACAGGAGGCACGAAGCGGTGTTCACTACCGCTCGCCGTGGCCGATGCGTCTGCGGGACGGGCGGATCGTGGTGCTCTTTGCGCGGCGCAAGCCACCCAGCGGGATTGGGCTGATCGTCAGCGAGGACGAGGGCGCCACCTGGTCGGCCGAGGCGATTGTCCGGGACGATGGCAGCGGCAGCGACCTGGGCTATCCGGTCGCAACGCAACTGGATGACGGGCGTATCTTCACGGCCTACTACTTCATGGAGGACGACGGCAACGGCTTTGGCGGCACCCGCCACATCGCTGGGAGCTTCTTCCGGCTGGCGGGATAGGGGGGGTATTGTGGACCTACCCCCGGCCCCTTCCCTCGCAGGGAAGGGGCGTCTATGTGGCATCTGGCCATCGCCGCACTGCCCTCGGCACTGAGCACTAACCACTGGCGGGGGAGGAGAAAAAGAAGGATGCACAGGAACGCGATGGCTCCTGTGCATCCTTTGTATTCGAGCCGCCGAACGGCCCGACGATCCTACCCAAGCCGCCCCGGCAGGCTACTCTAGCCTCAGCTAGCTGCCTCAGCTAGTTCTGCGCGTTCCACTGGTCCAGCTTGGCGTTCAGCACACGGACCGCCTCATCCAGCCCGTCTTTGACCGAGGTGCCCGGAGTCGTCCAGATCTTCGCGGCCAGATTGCTAAACCCACCGTAGTGGTCGGGGAACATTGGATGGAACGGCCGGAAGGCATAGCTCAGACCCTCGATAAAGGTCTCGAACTGCGGGACGCGCTCGCGCACCGCCTGGTACTCGGGGTGCAGGAGCACAGACTTGCGCGGCGCCAGGAACATCGTCACCGCTGCGTAGTGCGCTGCGGCATCGGTGCTGGTCAGCCAGCGCATCACCTGCCAGACAGCTTCCTGCTGTTGGGTGTTCGTCTTGAACATGAACGTGTTCTGGCCAAAGGTCGCCACAAAGGGCTGCTTCCGCGTGGGCGACGGCGTGACGTACATGTTGTCCAAGCCGCCGATGTCTTGCGCCCATGTGACGAGACGGGAAGCGCTCGTCTCGTAATTCATAGCGATGCTACCCTTGCGGAAACTCGGACGGTCCTTGCCGCTGGCCTCGAAGTAGCTTCTGTGGGGCACATGCACCTGGTGGTCGTGGATCAGGTCTGCGACGTACTGAAGTGCTTCCACGCCTTCCGGACTGTTGTAGATGATCTTGGTGCGGTCGGCGTTGTAAAACTCTCCACCAGCCTGCTTAAGCAGATTGATGAAGTTGACGTTACCCATCATGCCACTCATGGCCCATTTGCCCGACTGCTCACCTGGGCCAAGGGTCTGCTGAATCGCCTTGAGGTACTCGGTGAGATCCTCCCAGGTGTAACCGAGCCTCAGCGGCTCCAGGCCCGCTTGCCGTACCACATCCAGGTTGGTGTAGGGCAGGTCAGCATTGGTTTCCTGGGGCAAACTCCACAGCTTACCGTCCCACATGCTGGACTCCAGCAGATGCGGGAAGAAGTCGTCCATCGTGTCGGCATACGCTTTGTCGTGCCGGATGAACGTCTCCTGCAGATCGGGGAGCATGTCGCGGGTGCCGAAGACGCCGCCGCTCCAATAGGCGGTGTGTACGAGATCGGGTACCGTCCCTGCAGCGTAGTTGGAGATGATCTTGGCATTGGTGTTGTCGCCCTGGCCAGACACCGGCTGAAGCACGAAGGTGATATTCTGATTCTCGGCATTCCACCGGTTCGTCAGATCGGTCCAGCCAGTCCCGCGGTCGCTCATGTTGCCACCGCGCCAGAAGCCGGTCCACATGACCACCTTGGTGTTCGGTGCAGCCACGATGGTCTTCTCGACGACCTGCGTGACCGGCTTGTCCACCACAATGGTCTGACCGGCCGCGCCAGATTCACCCTGCACGCCCTGGGCACCGGTCGCCCCGCGCTCGCCCTGCGCGCCGGCCGGCCCGGCCGGTCCCGCCGGCCCCTGGACGTAGCGGATTTCCACTTCACCGCAGGCGACGGCCAAGAGGCCACCAAGCACGGCGCCAGCGCCACCGATATATCTTCTGCGTGTGATCTCTGCCACGATGTTTCCCTCCTGCAAGCTCCCGCTTGCACAGACTCCTTGTAGCCGCTCAACACCGCCCCACAGGGGGGATCGAGCGAGCTAGAACAGTGTGCAGCCGTGTGCGCGTGCCCTTTGTCCCGTCACCTCCTTCAATAGACAGGGCGTACACGGCCGAGAACTCACACCGGCTACGCAGGCATGGCAGCAGGTGGGTATCCTCTGAGCGAACAATACGTTATTTACCTTCACACGTCAAGCCGGCACCGGAGGCGCTTGGCAAGCCCCTAGCCCGGCGGCGAAACCGTTGAGGCACCGCGCCGGCCGCCGGCGTGGCCGTTCGCAATCCTGAAACTGACCTGTTGCTGCAAGAGTGCCTCGGGCCGGCTGAGGCTGCGCCGCTACAACCGGCTCGTCGCCACGGATCACCGGCTCATGGGCACGATCCTCCCGGGCGGTGAGGAAAGCAAAAAGAAGGTTGCACAGGAACGCGATGGCTCCTGTGCAACCTTTGCATTGGGGCCGGTTGCCGGCCCGACGATCCAACAGAGCAGCCAAGCGCGGCTGCTACGAAATGGGCTAGGCGTTATCCGCGGTCCACTTGGCCAGCTTGGCGTTCTCGACGCGCACCACCTCCGCCAGCCCGTCCTTGAGGTTGGCATTCGGGTTCTTGCCAGCCTCGCTGAGCATCCCACCGATGCCGCCGAACATGCTCGGAAGCGTGGGGTGGAACGGCCGGAAGCCGTAGCTCAGGCTCTGGACAAACGTCTCGAACTGCGGTACGTTCTCGCGCACGGCCTGATACTCGGGATGGGTAAGCACTGACTTCCGAGGCGCCAGGAACATCGTGACTGCCGCGTAGTGGGCTGCGGCATCGGTGCTGGTCAGCCAGCGCATGACCTGCCAAGCAGCTTCCATCTGCTGCGTATTGGTCTTGAACAGGTAGGTGTTCTGGCCGAAGTTGGCAACGAAGGGCTGCTTCTTGGTCGGCGACGGAGTGACATACATGTTGTCCAAGCCGCCGATGTCCTGTGCCCACGTGACCAAGCGCGAGGCGCTGGTCTCGTAGAACTGCCCAATCTGGCCCTTACGGAAGCTGGGGCGCTCCTTGCCGGTTTCCTCGTAGTAGGAGCGGTGGGGCACGGCAACCTGATGCTTGTGGTGAATGTCGGAGACGAACTGCAGCGCTTCGAGCGCTTCCGGCGAATCGAGCACGAGCTTGGTGCGGTCCTCGTTGAAGATGCTGCCTCCGGCCTGGAAGACCAGGTTCCACCACACCACCGTGTTGAGCATGTGGCCGATGGCCCACTTACCCGTCTCTTTACCGTCGCCGAGGCTGGTCTGCATCGCCTTCATCCACTCCACCCATTCGTCCCAGGTGAAGCCGAGGGTCAGTGGCTCCAAGCCGGCTTCCCGCACGAAGGCGAGGTTGGTGTAGGGGAGGTCGGCGTTAGTTTCCTGGGGAAGGCTCCACAACTGGCCATTCCAGTAGCTCGAGTCCAGCAGATGGGGGAAGAAGTCGTCCATCGTGTCGGCATACGCTTTGTCATGCCGGATGAACGTCTCCATCAACTCAGGGAGCATGTCGCGGATGCCGTAGACGCCGCCGCTCCAGTAGGCAGTATGCACCAGATCGGGCGGGGTGCCCGCGGCGTAGTTGGAGATGATCTTCTCGTCGGTGTTGTTCCCCTGCCCGGCGACGGGCTGGAGCACGAAGGTGATGTTCAGGTTCTCGGCGTTCCAGCGGTTGGTCAGGTCGGTCCAGCCGGTGCCGCGGTCGCTCATGTTGCCACCGCGCCAGAAGCCGGTCCACATGACGACCTTCGTGTTCGGCGCGGCCACAATCGTCTTCTCGACGATCTGCGTGACCGGCTTGTCCACGACAATGGTCTGGCCGGCCGCGCCGGATTCACCCTGGACGCCCTGGGCGCCGGCCGCACCGCGCTCACCCTGCGCGCCGGCCGGTCCGGCCGGTCCGGCCGGTCCCTGGACGTAGCGGACTTCCACTTCGCCGCAAGCGACGGCCAGCAGACCGCCAAGCACGGCGCCAGCGCCGCCGATATACCTTCTGCGCGTGATTTCTGCCACGATGTTTTCCTCCTGCAAGCTCCTGCTTGCATAGCCTCTTGTAGCTTCTCAACACTACCCCATGAAAGGGGTCAAGCAAGCTAGAACAGTGTGCAGCCGTGTGCGCGTGCCCTTTGCCCCATCACCTCCTGCGAACGGCTAAGTCACCTGCTTCAATGTACGGACCATTTGCGGCCAAGGGATCACACCGGCCACGCAGGCAAGGCAGCAGGTGTGTATCCTGAGCGAACGATACGCTAATTCCTTAGGCACGTCAAGCCAGCACCGGGGGAGCACGGCGGCAGTAGACCACCAGTGGAGGAAAGCATGACGTATCTCGATGCAGATGTGATTCACTACCTACGCGAGCAGGTTGTGGTGGAGGACGAGGCCTTGCGGACCATCGGGGTGAAGGCGCGAGAGCTGGGTGTACCGGCGATTGCACCGGAAGCCGGGCGGGTACTGCAACTGCTGTGCCGCCTGATCGGCGCGCGGCGCGTGCTGGAGATCGGCACCTGCACCGGCTACTCGGCGATCTGGATCGCCCGTGGTTTGCCCGCGGACGGCCAGCTGGAGACGCTGGAGCTCGATCCGCAGCGCGCGGCGATGGCCCGCGCCCACTTCCGGCAGGCCGGGGTGGCCGAACGAGTGACGGTGACGGTCGGTGACGCCCGCAAGACGCTGGCGGCCCGCGCCGACGAAAGTGTGGATGCGGTGTTCATTGACGCCGACAAGCCGCCGTACCCCGCCTATCTTGAAGAGGCGCTGCGGCTCGTGCGGCCGGGTGGATTGATCCTAGCGGACAATGTGCTGACGCTCGGCCCGCGGGTCAAAGTGTACGACGAGGCCACGTCGTCCGAGTCGGTGCGGGCGCTGCGCCGCTACAACCGGCTCGTCGCCACCGATCCCCGGCTGCTGGGCACGATCCTGCCGGTGGGCGAGGGCCTGAGCGTAGCCTGGAAGGTGCCATAGGGGGGGAGTGACTGCCCTCACCCCGGCCCTCTCCCACAGGGAGAGGGCGACCAGATCCCGCCTGCGTGGGAATGACGGGTGAGTCAGTAACGGTGGCGGTATTGAGGTAGAGACGGGTGTTGGAGGAGAGGCTGCGTCGGCCGCGGCTTGTCGCGCTCACCCGGCGTTGGTCGCCGGCGATGACTACGCTGACCACGACATCGGTACTGCACGTCGTCAACGACGCCTACATCGCCATTGTCTATCCCCTGCTGCCGCTCATCGCCGCCGACTTACAACTGAGTTATGGACAGATTGGCTTGCTCAAGGCCGCCTTTTCCGGTGCGGCCAGCTTGTTCCAGTTGCCGATGGGGCTGCTGGCGGAGCGCCTGACGGTCGGCGCGGAGCTGGGGCTGCTGGTCGGCGGCAATGCTTGGATGGCCGGTGGGCTGGTGGCGATGGCCCTGGCGCCGACGTATCTGGTACTGCTGGGCGCAGCCGTGGTCGGGGGTATTGGTGGTGGTCCGCAGCACCCGCTGGCGACGGGGCTGGTCTCGCGGGCCTACGAACGGAGGGGACGAGGCTCGGCCGTCGGCACGCTCAACTTCGCCGGGGACCTCGGGAAGCTCGCCGGACCGGCGCTGGCCGGCATTCTCGGCGTTGCTTACGGCTGGCGGGCGGCGCTCGGTGCCCTGGCGGCGGTCGGGTTGCTCTGCTCGCTGGCGACGCTCGCGGGGCGGACGCAGGTGACGCGGTCCGTCACCCAACTGCCCACTCGCCGGGCGGAGCAGCCGCCGGCCGGGCGATCACGCGGGGGCTGGGGGATCGCGCAGCCGCGGTCGTTTGCATTGCTCGCGGCCGTCGGCATGGTAGACGGCGTGGGACGAGGTGCCGGGTTGGCGCTGCTACCCTTTATCCTCACGGCACACGGCCTGGATGGCGCCGCGATTAGTGGCCTCTTCGCGCTGATTTTTGCCGGCGGGGCGGCGGGCAAGTTCTTCTGTGGCTGGCTGGGTGATCGCATTGGGTCGGTGCGGCTGATCTGGGTGACGGAGGCATTAACGGCCGCGGCGATGGTTCTGTTCATCGTGCTCTCCGGACCAGTGCTGGCGCCGCTGGCGCTGGTGTTCGGCTTTGCGCTGAACGGCACCTCGTCCGTGCTGTACGCAGCGACGGCGGGGATGGTCGAGCCGGCGCGGCGCGCGCGTGGCTACGGTCTCTTCTACACGGTCGTCCTGGCGGCAGCAGCGTTGGCGCCGGCGGTCTTCGGTGTGGCGGCCGACCTGCTGGGGCTGACGACGGCGTTTGTGCTCCTGGCGGTGGTCGTGCTGACCGGCGTGCCGCTGTCCGCGCCCTTGCGCCGGGTGCTGGCGTAGCGCGGGCCGGCCGCTTGCGGCGACTGCCTGGTAGGCTGCTGCGGGCACCGGCGCCGGGGGGCGCGGGAGCTGTCGAGCGGGATATAGGTGGACAGAGGGCTGGACTGATGGAGATTGGGAAAACGCTGTACGTCAGTGACAGAGAGCAATGGCGGGCGTGGCTAGCCGAGTATCACGACAAGGAGCAGGAGATATGGCTGATCTACTACAAGAAAGGGTCAGGCAAGCCGCGCATACCGTATAACGACGCCGTTGAAGAGGCGTTGTGCTACGGCTGGATAGACAGCATCGTCAAGGGCATAGACGACAAGAAATACACCCAGCGATTTACGCCCCGGAAGCCCAAGAGCAACCTGTCGGCGATGAACCGGGAGCGGGTGCATCGTCTCCTGAAGCAGGGGAAGATGACCGCCGCCGGGCTGGCTGCCATCGAGCACGTCTTCGACGCGGATGAGCAGCCGACAGCACCGACGATTGCCCCGGACATCGAGCAGGCGCTCAAGCAAGACCGGGAGACGTGGCGGAACTTCCAGGGATTTCCCGACTCCTACAAGCGAATCCGTATTGCGTTTATCGAGGGCGCGCGGGAGCGGCCGGAGATTTTCGAGCAGCGATTGCGGCATTTTCTGAAGATGACGGCGCAGAATAAGCGTTTTGGGATGGTGCAGTAGCGCCGCACCCTCCGGCTGCCCTCCCTGGCCTCCACCCTCGCCCTCCCCCGTTGCGACAGGGGAGGGAACACGCGGTCCGCCCGCTTGCGGGGGGACCATAGGGGGCTGGGCCGGGGACAGAGCGCAGTGCCCCGGCGTCAGCGCACCGCGCGGAGACGGCCGGTACGCACGTCGTAGACGTATCCACTCACCGGAATTTCCTGCGGGATGAGCGGCGACGAGCGGATGGTCTCCACATCCTGCCGCACGCTCTCATCCAGATCGGTGAAGGGGAGAAATTCGACGGTCGAGGCGTCGGCCCCGAGATCGCGGCCCAGCTGCTCGCGGAGCTGCTCATTGGTGAAGGTCTCCATCCCGCAGTCGGTGTGGTGGATCACCACGAACTCGCGCGTGCCAAGCAGCTTGTGAGAGATGGTCAGCGAGCGGATGGCGTCCTCGCTGGCCCGCCCGCCGGCATTGCGGATGACGTGTGCGTCGCCTTCCTCCAGTCCCAGGAACTTCGCCGGGTCCAGCCGGGCATCCATGCACGTGAGCACGCTCACCTGGCTACCGGGGGGCATAGGCAAATGCCCTTTGGTGAAGCCGGCGGCGTAGCGCTCGTTGGCAGCGAGCAATTCGTCAAGAACGGCCATTTTCGTCTCCTCCCTCCGGGATCGCAGGTATCAGAAAACACTACTAAACCGCATGATAAACTCAAGAATAGCAGGGTCCCGCGCTCGTGTCAAGGGAAGCACTGCCTGTCCCACTTCGTCTCCCGACGGAAGACCTGCCCTGTCGGGTGGCCGCTGTGCCATGGGGTAGAATGCGGGCGGTGGCACGCGAGGCGCTGGGCCGTGGGAGTGAGGAAGGAGGGCAGGCTATGACAACGCCTACCCAACCGGCAGCAGGTATTCTGGCGAGCAGAGGGTTGGGGCAGCTGGCCGAGTTTTCTTGGGGCGAGATTGAATGGCTGTTCAATGGCGAGTTGGCGCCGGGTGCGGAGCAGACGCTGGGCTACGTCGAGATCGCGGCGGGGCAGAAGAACCCGCTCCATGCCCATCCCAACTGTGAAGAGCTGCTCTACCTGATCGAGGGAGAGCTGGACCACAGTCTGGAAGGCGAGGTCTACCGGATGCAGCCGGGGCAGGCGATCCGGGTGCCGGCCGGCGCCCAGCACGACGCGCGCAACGTGGGCGCGACAACGGCCCGCATGGTCATTATCTACTCCGACCCGGCGCGGCAAATGGTCACTTACGAGGGCACGCCGGGCCAGGAGTAGCGGACAACCGCCCCCCACCCTAACCCTCCCCCGTTGTGACAGGGGAAGGAACACGCCGTCCCCCGGCGGAGTGGGGGATGCAGACGCGGGCTGAAAATGGAGGAGGGTCGGATGACAGCGATGGGCCGGGCGGCGGTAGCGACCAGCGCGGACCAGCCGATAGAGCTGCGCGAGTACCCGGTACCGACGCCGGCAGGCGACGAAATCTTGGTCCGCACGACGGTCGCCGGCCTGTGCGGCTCCGACCTGCACATCTGGCGGGGTGAGGTGCCGCCGCTCCAGCCCTATCCGAGCGTGCCCGGCCACGAGGGCACCGGGCGCGTGGTGGCGCTGGGCAAAGAGCGGCAGCACGATACGCTCGGCCGCCCGCTGGCCGTCGGCGACCGGGTAGCGTATTCCTACTTTGTTCCGTGTGGGGAATGCTGGCTGTGCTTGAGCGGCACGACCGGCTGTCCAAACCGGTACCAATTCAAGGCGCACGTCCACGCGGACGATCCGCCCCATTTCCTCGGCACGTATGCCGAGTACATGCTGCTCCATCCCGGACAGTGGGTGTTCAAGGTGCCGGATGGTGTCCCCGATGACTTGCTGGCGCCGGTGAACTGTGCGCTTTCGCAGGTGATCTACGGCTTGCACCGCATCGGCATCTGGCTCGGCGATACGGTGGTGGTGCAGGGGGCCGGCGGCCTGGGCCTGTATACCGCGGCCGTCGCGCGCGATATGGGCGCCGGGCAAGTGGCCTCCATTGACGCCATTCCGCAGCGACTTGAGTTGGCGCGCGACTTCGGCGCCGACCTGACGCTCAATGTCGCGGAGACGACGAAAGAAGAGCGCGTCGAGGCGGTGTGGGAGCTGACCGACGGGGTGGGCGCCGACGTGTGCGTGGAGGTTGTCGGGGTGCCGGGGGTGGTGCAAGAGGGGCTGGAGCTGCTGCGGCCCGGCGGGCGCTACCTGATGATGGGCAACATCGTGCCGGACGTGAGCACCGAGATCATCCCCCACGACGCCGTGCGCCGGCCCAAGCAACTGCTCGGCGTGCTCTCCTACGACCGCTGGGTGCTGCCGCGGGCGCTGACGTGGCTGGCCGGCGCCCAACACCGCTACCCGCTCGACCGGCTGGTCTCACGCCGCTATCCGCTGGAGCAGATCAACACCGCCTTCACCGATGCGGAGTGGGCCGCGCAACGCGGCGAGGTGGCGCGGATACTGATTGCGCCGTAGGTGGGGGCTGACCTCACCCCCCGGCCCCCTCTCCAAATGTTGGAGAGGGGGAGTCTGCGCCCCATTATTCTCGCAGTCTCAGCAGTCATTGCCGCGTGCGCGGCAGGTCAGGGCGTCCACAAGGGATGCCCCTACCCTGAGTAGTTGGACCTCGCCATCTTTATACATCAAGTCACGAGTGACAGGACGCTTGCTCATCGCAAGTGCTAGAATGGCGGCAATGGTGGCCGGTTGTCCGGGAACGCAGAAGATGACTACCGACGTGGAGCTTGGCGTTCCGCTCAACGCAGACGAGCAGCTCTGCACAGAACGGGCCGTCCGGCGGGTCTACTCCTCCGTGGATGGGGTGCTGGAGTTGGTTGCCTGCCAAGGCGAGACGGTTGTGGTTGGGCTGTGGGAGCATGGCACCGGGGCATACGTGCGGTGTTGCCTTGCCGCAGGCGAATGGTTCGATGAATTGCGCGACCGGGCGCTGTGGGGCAAGCGTGTCCTCGTGGAGGGTCGCGTAGCTTATGACGAAGCAGGTACTCCGCTCTCTATCGTAGATGTGACCTCGGTGGTTGAACGCGAAAGCGGGCCTCGGCTCAGAGATTTTCGGGGCAGTGCTCCAAACCTTACCGGTGGGCTGTCCACCGAGGAGTTCATTGCGAGAGTGAGAGGCGATGCCTGAGTGGCGACGCCAGTATTGGGACTCTTCGCTTTTCATCTCCTACCTCGCGGGTACAGAAATTGACCGAGTGGAAACAATCCAGGCCCTACTTGAGCAGCATGAGCGCAGCGGCATTGAGATCATTGTCTCGTCGTTTGCCATTGCTGAAGTACGCAGAATCGCGGTAGCAGATGCCACGACACCGCCTGATGATGAGGGGGCAGTCGAGACTGTCGTGTATGATCCTCAGCATTTACGGCAGGTTCGGGATATCTTTACATCCCCTCAGTTGGAGATTCGGGTGCTGACCCCTCGGATTGCCGAACGTGCTGCCGAGATAGGCGACACGTTTCCTCGGCTCCTACCTCCCGACTGCGTTCACATTGCCACGGCGATTGAAGCCGAGGCTGACGTGCTGTTCACATACGATGGGGCGGGTCAGCGGCGCCGACCAGGCGCCATGTTGCGCTATGACCAACGCATCGGTGATGGTCTACGGATCATGGAACCGTTCGTCCCGACTGGTCCACTCTTCGACCCTTCTTGATCGGATGCCGGAGTGGGCCGCGCAGCGCGGTGAGGTGGCGCGGATTCTGATTGCGCCCTAGATCAACAGATGCCCATACGCGGCTTGACACAGCGAATACGGACTGCCGGCCAGTTGACCTGGCTCGCGGTGCGTCTTAGCTGGCAAGCCAGCCCGCTGCTTGCGCTTGGTGTACTCCTCCTGCTTCTGCTGCAGGCGCTTGTGCCTCCTGTGCAGCTAGCCCTGTCTCGCGCGGTCATAGATCGGGCGGCCGTAGACCTGGGCTTCCTGGCTGACGCCGGTCCTATCGTCGTCAGCCTACCCCTCGGTGCCTGGATCATGCTGACCGCGGTGGCCGTTGCCGTCGGTCAACTGATCCAGCCATTTGCCACTACTTTCCAGAGCCAGGCCGGGGATCGGCTGACGGGCCACATCACCGAGCAACTCATCCGCGCCGCCAATCGCTGGCAGGGACTGGCGCGCTTCGAGGATCCGAGGTGGGTTGATGATTTAGAGCGGTCCCAACGCTATGCGAGCCAAACGGGACTGCGAATAATGGTCCACGGGGCGTCGGCCGTGCTGGGGCTGTTCACTGTGATCGGGGTAGCCCTGCTGCTCATGGGGCTACATCCTCTCCTGCCATTGCTGCTGCTCCTGGCCTCCGTACCGCAGACGGTTTACCAATGGCGGTATGAACGCGTGACCGGCTTCCACCTCTACGTTCAGACCCCGGAAGGGCGGCGGCTCGATTACAGCCGCGATCAACTCATCACACCGGAGCCGGCCAAGGACGTGCGGCTGTATGGATTGGGACCGTTCTTCGGCCAACGCTATAGCGTCCTCTTCGACCGACTCATTGATGAGCTTGGCCGCCTGCGCCGGCGCTTGGTCGTGCCAGTGAGCCTGACGGCATGCCTGGGGCCAGCAATCGCCGGTGCGGTGTACGTCTTGCTCGGTTGGCGGGTAGCTTCCGGGCAGGGGACGCCTGGAGACCTCGTGCTCTATGGCGGCGCAGCGTTCTTGCTCCAGCGACAGTTGGTCGAGCTGGGGTCCGTGAAGAACCTGGGCGAGTCACTGGCCTTCTTGACCAGCGTATTCAGAGTGCTCCATGCGCCGTCGGACCTTAGTATCGCCGATCCGCCGCGGCCCGTACCGAGGGTCATGCGGGAAGGCATCGTCTTTGAGCACGTGGCGTTCACCTACCCGGGCCAGAAGGAGCCGATATTGCGGGATGTCTCGTTCACGTTGCATCCGGGCGAGTGCCTGGCGTTGGTGGGGCAGAACGGGGCAGGAAAGACCACCGTCGTCAAGCTGCTGCTGCGCTTCTACGACCCGAGCGGTGGCCGCATCCTGCTCGACGGAACTGATCTGCGGGAGTATGACCCGGCGGCCCTGCGCCGCGAAATGGGGGTCATCTTTCAGGACTTTGTGCGCTATGAATTCACCGCCAGGGAGAATATCGGGCTGGGTCAGATCGGGGCCTTGGATGACCGGGACCAAGTCCATGTAGCTGCTTCCAAAGCCGGTGCCGACGCACTACTGGGGCAACTGCCCCAAGGATTGGACACGCGGCTCGGCCGCGAGTTCGGCGGGCGGGAGTTGTCGGGCGGTGAGTGGCAGAAGCTGGCCCTGGCGCGAGCCTTCATGCGGGACTGCGCCCTGCTGGTCTTGGATGAGCCGACGGCGGCGCTGGATGTGCAGACCGAACACGAGGTGTACCAGCGCTTCCAGGAACTGACCCGTGATCGCATGTCCGTGTTGATCAGCCATCGCTTTTCGACCGTGCGGATGGCGGATCGCATTCTTTATCTGGCGGATGGACGGATTCAGGAGGCCGGAACACACAACGAATTGCTGATCCGCAATGGCGACTATGCCCGGCTGTTCCACCTCCAGGCTGCCCAGTATGCGGAGGCAGCAACGTGAATAGGCCAGCAGTGTCTCGGCCCGTATCGTCCAGGCTGCAAACAGCACGTCGCACTTTCCGTGCCATCGCCGGCAGCCTGCGAACGGCTGGGCGTGGCGTGGCCTTGATTGTCAAGCCCGCACCAGCCGCCGCTGCGGTCTATCTCGGGCTGATCATCTTTCTCGCGCTGGTTCCCGTGCTGGGGGTCTGGCTCGGCAAGCTGCTGATGGAAGCTGTGACGGCCGGGGCTAGTGGGACACTCGATTCCGGTGGCAGCGTCATAGTGCTCGGCACCCTCTTCGCACTCACGCTGGTGGTCCCGGCCGGTCTGAAGCCCATCCAAGAGGCGCTGTCGGCGACGATAGAGAACCGGGCGGTAGGGGAGGTGGATCGGCGCTTGATGCGGGTTGGGGCTACTCTGGTGGACCTCTACCGTGTTGAGCACCCGTCCTTCCGGGATGAACTGCACCTGTTGCAGTACAGAGCAGCTATCCGGGGGCCGCGGCTGCTGGTGTTTCTGCAGCGCAGCCTGCCCCTGCTGACGTTGATTGGGCTGCTGATCCTCCTAGCCCGGCTCCATCCGCTATTGCCGCTCTTGCTGACGGCGGTGGCCGTACCGCATCTCATCGCGGAGGAGCACTACAGCCGCAGGACGTATCAGGCGATGATCCGGCAGGCACGTCCGGCGCGAGAGATGGATTATTGTGGCCGTCTGGCTACGCAGCCCACCAGCGCGAAGGAAGTGCGGGTATTCGGTCTGAGTGGGTTTCTCATCCGGCGCTTCCAAATGCAGTTTACCGCGGCTCTGGGTGAGATGGGCGGAATCCGGTATGCCCAACTGCGTGTGACCGGCGTCCTCGGCGCCCTCTATGCACTGACCCTAGCCGGCGGGTTCTGGTACGTGGCGGCGCAAGCCGGCGCGGGCCGGCTGACGCTCGGTGACGTGGTGCTCTACTTGGGCGCAGTGATTCAGGTTGAGCTGCTCACGTCAAATCTGACGAACGGGATTGGGCATCTGTACCAGGCGTTGCTGCCGCTGCAGCGACTATTCGAATTTCTGGATCGGGCGCGGCCAACGATTAAGCTGGCGCCACCGGGGCAGGGCTATGAAGCACCAGCTGCCGGCCGAGCCGAGATCGAACTGCGCCAGGTGGGCTTTCGCTATCCAGAGAGCACGCAAGCCGTACTCGATGACGTGAGCGCAGTGCTGCCGGCCGGCAAGGTGACGGCGCTGGTAGGAGCCAACGGCGCCGGCAAGAGCACGCTCGTGAAGCTGCTCACCCGGATGTACGACCCGGAGGCGGGCGTCATCCTGCTCGATGGCATTCCCCTCGACGAGTACGACCTGGACTCCTGGCGCCGTCGGGTTGCAGTCGTCTATCAGGACTTCGCTCAGTTTGCACTGACTCTGCGAGAGAACATCGCCGTGGGGGCGTTCGCTATCGAATCGGTTGAAGGCAATGTCGAGCGGGCTGCGCGGTGGGCGGGCGCCGACGAGATTGCCGCCAAGCTGCCGCACGGCTACGACACGCCGTTGACGCGGCGGTTCGAGGGTGGGGTAGAGTTGTCGGGGGGCGAATGGCAGAAGGTGGCGCTGGCGCGGGGGTTTGTGCGGGACGCGGCGCTGGTGATCTTGGATGAGCCGACGGCGGCGCTGGATGCGGAGGCGGAGTACCGGCTGTTCGAGCAGTTCCGGGAACTGGTGCGGGGCAAGACGGCGTTGATCATCAGCCATCGGTTCTCGACGGTGCGGATGGCGGATCACATCTTGGTGCTGGACGAGGGCCGGGTGACCGAGGCGGGCAGTCACGCTGCGTTGGTGGCGCAGGGTGGGCACTATGCCGCGCTGTACGAGATGCAGGCCGGGCGCTATCGGTGAGTGGGGGGCTAGGGATGGTGTGGAACTGCCTCACCCCCCGGCATACATGACCTCACCCCCCGGCCCCCTCTCCAACATTTGGAGAGGGGGAGACTGCGACCCGTCATGCGCGCGGTTCTACGGTCATTGCCGCGTGCGTGGGAGGTGGGCGCCCTGGATTGCGGCCTGCGCCGCAATGACGGGGGTTTAGGGGATGCCGGGTAGGTCGGGGAGTGAGGCGACGATGTCTACGGTGCGGACGCTGACGGTGGTGATGCGTTTCACGAGGTCGAGGATGTAGCGCGGGTCATCGTGCTCATCGGCCCAGTCGTTGGGGTCGTTGACGATGCCGCTGGCCTTGTCGGTTTTGACTTGGTAGCGGTCAATGAGCCAGTCGAGGGCTGAGCGGGAGCCGAGCCGGTACTCGTGGGCTTTGTCGGGGATGTCGGTCAAGGTGATGCCGTCGTTGTAGATGATGGTGGTCAGGTCTTTGTTTCTGGCTCTGCCGCCGTAGCGCATCTTGCGGACGCGGTAGGCGTCGGGGGCAAACGGCTGCCAGCGGTCGGTGTAGGTCTCGGTGAGTGGGAATGGCTCGACCTGCTCGTAGTTGACGTGGAGGTCGGCGAGTTGGCGGCCGGCCTCGGCGAACGTGTGGAAGTCAGCGCGGTCGGCTGCGAGGGGGATACGGGCGGCCTCTTTCTTGAGGTCGTTGGCGTACTTGGTGCGGTAGCCCTGGTGATGCAGGACGCCGTAAACGTAGTAGAACAGGTCGTCCTCGCTGATGGCGTCGTCGGCGTAGTGCTGCCGGAACTTGGCCAACGCGGTCGTGTTGATATTGCTCACCCGTTCATACTGAACTGCGGACTCGCCGCCGAGAGGAAGGCTGTCTTGGTAGGTCCAACGGGCTAGGTATTGTGTAGTGTCACTAATCGTGTGGAAATCAATCAGAGCATTTGTCATCAGGCACGAAATAAGTTGGTTCTTGTCTCTATTGCTTACTGCGATACCAAGATTAGCCATTTGAGAAGATGGATAGATTTGCCCCTGCTGATACACCTCCTCGTTGACATTACGCTGGAAGTAAGCATTTTGCTTACAGAATGGGCGATGGGCGCCGGGAACAATTCTACCCGTGTCATGTTCCAGGTGGGTGCCTGCTCTTGCTAGCCGGAGAGCTCTGCGACTCCAACTGAACTTGGTTGGGTCCCGAAGCGGGTTGTCGGTATTACCCTGGCCGTTGAAGAAGTCAATCATTGCCCCAGTGTTGTTCAAAACTTTCGACCTGCTGAAATTGTAGCACCAGGCATCCCGGGCGGTGGTGATTCCTGGAGTGCTGAGAATAAGAATGCCTCCATCGCCGTATAGCGGGAACAGTTTTTGGAAGTCATCGGAGCGTTGGTTGATCCAGTCACCGTACTTGTCGGGTGTGACGGTTAGCCAGGGGATGGAGCGCTTGCGGTTGGCGGCGAGGAGCGCGAGCTTTTGATCGCGGTCCTGGTAGTCGGCGACCTCGTGGTAATGGATGGTGGCGTCAGGCCCCCCTATGGTCCCCCCGCTACGCAGGGGGACGGTATGTTCGCTCTGCCGTGTGGACGGGCGGGGAGGGCCTGGCGTGGCGGGAGCAGGCTTCTTGACCAGGATCAGGATAGCCACGCCGGTTCGGCTGCCGGAGCCGAACACGTTTCCAGCTTCACGCTGGCGCGTATCGCCTGAGCCGCGGGCCTCGCCGCGTAAGTTGAGGCAGTAGATGGTGTCGAACTCGCTGGCGAGGGTCTTGCGGAGGCCGTCGGCGGAGTCGCTGGCGACGAAGCCGCCGTTGGTGATGAAGGCGATGATGCCGCCGTGTTTGCTGTCCTGAATGCGGTCCGAGGCCCAGCGGATGCCCTGGATATAGGTGTCGTAGAGATTTCTCCTATTCTTGGCAATGGATCTCTTGGCATACGAGTCAATTAATCGTTGACGCAGGGCCTTGTAAACTCGGTTGCGGTTATCGTCGTCTTGACTCCGCTGTCCGACGGACCAGGGTGGATTGCCGACGATAACGCGGATGTCTTGCTGCTTCTGGTGCTCCAGCCGAGCGTTATTGGTCGGCGTGAAGTCGGCGGAGAGGTGCGGGGTCTGGTGATACTCGCGGCTCTCGAAGGTGTCGGTGAGGACGATGCCCTCGAAGGGCGTGTAGGTGGTGGCTTCGGCCCGGTCGTGGTAGGTGGTCTCGATGTTGATGGCGGCGATGTAGTAGGCGAGCAGGACCATCTCGTTGGCGTGTAGCTCCTGCGTGTACTTGCGGGCGAGATCGTGTGGCTTGATGAGGCCGCTGGCGAGCAGGCGCTGGATAAAGGTGCCGGTGCCGGTGAACGGGTCCAGAATGTGGATACCCGCGTCGGTCAGTGACTTGCCGAACTCCTCCTGCAGGACGTCCTCGACTGACCGGAGGATGAAGTCCACGGCCTCGACCGGCGTGTAGACGATGCCGAGCGAGGCGGCGGTCTTGGGGATGGCCAGCTTGAAGAAGTCCTCGTAGAGGTCGGCGATGATGCGCTGCTTATCCTCGGCTTTCTCGACGTAGTGAATGCGGCGCTGGACGCTTTTGTAGAAGCCGGCCAATTCTTTGGTTTCGGCGCCGGTGCCGTGGTCAAGCTCCAGGCGGCACGTCATGCGCTCCATCGCCTGGGAGACCGGGTTCTCCGTGGTGAACTCGTACTCGGCGAACAGGGCATCGAACACGGGCTTGGTAATGAGGTGCTGGGCGAGCATACTGACGGCGTGGTCGCGGGTGATGCCGTCGTTCAGGTCGCGTTGGAGGGAGCCGAGGAAGGCGGCAAACGCGGCTTGGAGCGGCGGATCGTCTGCGGCGAGTAGCTCGCGGATGCGAGTTTCGTACTGGCGATTGATGCGCTCGACTTCTTCGGCCCAGCGGCGGTAGTAGTGCTTGTCGGTGAGGCTGTCCACTATGCGGGCGTAGACAGCCTCGCGGATCTCCTCGGCGGCGTCGGTGGGCAAGGGTATCTGAACGTCGGCGGAGTATGGCGGTGTCTCTTCTCGCGGTACGGCCTGGGGGCCTGGTTTGTCGTCAAAGATGACGACCGAGATTTTCTTGTTCTGCTTCAGGTCGGCTTGGTTGATGGTGTCGTAAAAGTCCTCGTCGTGGGACTTGAGGGCTTGCAACACCTGCCAGGTGGCGTTGTACTTGCTATCGCGGATGGTCTTGAGGTAGTCGCCCTCGGGCGTCACGGCGATGGGGATGATGATGTAGCCGTACTTCTTGTCGGTGCCGGGCGCCTGCCGCATGGCACGTCCGACGGCCTGCACCACGTCAATCTGAGAGCTGCGGGGCGAGAGGAACAGCACGGCGTCCAGGGCGGGCACGTCTACGCCCTCGGTGAGGCAGCGGGCATTGGAGAGAATGTGACACTCTTCTGTCTCGCTGCCGCCGCGCAGCCATTCCAGCTTGTTGCCGCGGACGAGGGCGTTTTGCCGGCCGTCCACGTGCTCCGATACGCACTTAATGTCGGGGTACCCGCCACGACTATTCTCGGCGTATTCCTGCACCGTCCCGTTGAAGGTCTTGGAGAACGTCTTGGATTGGCAGATGCGATTGGCAAAGGCCACAACGCGACGCATTGGCGCGGGATCGTCGCCGAAGTCTTCATAGGCGCTCTGCTGCTTGGAAATGGCATTCCAACTGGCGACGATTTTGGCGGCGTCGTTCAAGGTCAGGCTGTTGTCGTCGCCGGCCATCATGCCTTGTACGTTGCGCGCGACGGCGGCCTCGTTGACGCCGAAGATCAGCACGCGATAGTCGCAGAGCAGGTCCTTCTCGACGGCATCGGCAAAGCTGAGGCGATAGAACTCCGGGCCGTAGATGCTCTCGTCGTCCATTGAGGCGAGGGTGGCATTGACTTCGCCGGCCTTGGTGCGGCTGCGCTCGTCGAAAATGCGCGGGGTGGCGGTCATGTAGAGCCGTTTGGCAGCTTCGATGTGCCGGTCGTCGTGGACCTTGGTGAACTGTGACTCCTCGCCCTCGACGAGCGTCACGCCAGTTGTGCGATGGGCCTCGTCGCAGATGATGAGGTCAATCCGGCCCAAGCCGAGCGCTTGGGCGGCGATGATGACATCCAAAGACTGGTAGGTGCTGAAGATCACCGTGCGGTTGCGGTCGGTGCGGCTGTTGCGGACATTGGCGACGAGCGTATCGGCCGAGGTGGTGGCCGGGCTGACCAGATCGTAAGGGGCGATCTCGTTGGTATCCTCGTCATTGCTCTTCTGCCGTTGCCCGGCTTTCGGATCGGAGCAGACGGCGTGTATTCTCAATGAGACGGAGGCATCGTTGCCCCATTCGCGGACGGACTGGGAGACCAGCGTGATGGAGGGGGCGAGGAACAGGATGGTGCCGCCGGGCGGGACTTGCTCCTCGGCGATGCGGAGCGCGGTGTAGGTCTTGCCGGTGCCGCAGGCCATGATGAGCTTGCCGCGGTCGTGTTGCTTGAAGCCGTCCAATACGGCGTCAATGGCTTCGAGCTGGTCTTCCCGCGGGCGCTTCTGCTGGACGCGGGTCATGTCCTCGGGCGTGTCGAGGTCAAAGGTGTCCCAGTTGATGGATGATTTCTCGAAGTCGGGGACACCGATTCTGGATACGGGAATCTGTTGGCCTTCGATTGTTTCCTCGGCGTTCCGGTTCCATTTCTCCGTCGTGCTGACGATAATTCGCTTGGTGAACTCCGTGGTGCCGGAGGCGCTGAGGAAGGAGTCGATGTCGGGCTTGGCGATTGTGTTCTGCGGAGCGTAGAACTTGCACTGGATGGCGGTGTATTTCTCGTCATCCGCGTTTTGGGCCACGAGATCAATGCCGGTTTCGCTGCGGCCCTGACTGCCGGGCCATTCCGACCACCGCCAGACCTTGGTGAACAGGCTGGTGTAGAGCGCGTCAGTTTGGAAAAAGGCTTGAGTCAGTAGCTCAAACCGAGTGCCCTTGTCGCGCGTAGTGTCCGACCGGGCGGCAAGCTCGGCGAGGATGTCTCGGAAGGCTCTGGCTGGCATCTTGCGCTTTCCAATGCGGTGAGTGCCGTGCTAGGGGCGGAGGCCCCAGAGGTGGTCGAGGGTGTCACGGGGCTGCCAGCCGAGCAGGCGCTTGGCCTTCTCGTTCGGGAACTTGCGGTGGGGGAGGTCGGTGGTCATGTTGAAGACCTCGAGCGGGCGGGGCAGGGATGGCGCTTCGAGCGCGCGGCGCACGGCAAGGCCGGCGTCGTTCCAGGAAATGGTCAGCCCGCCGACGCCGCCGGACCGAGGGCGGTGGCGGGCGGGGTTCATGAAGCCGCCGAAGTATAGCGCCGGGACCTCCAGGTCGTAGGACTCGGCAAAGATGCGGACGACCTCGTGCCCGAGGTACTTGGAGTGGGCGTAGAGCCAGTGGCCGGGGCGCGGGGGGACGTCGGCGCTGATGTCGAAGTCCCAGTTGTAGCCGACGTTGTGGCCGGAGCCGGTGAGGTGCGGGCCGGTATGGACGATGCGCCGGATGCCTTGCGCCACGGCTGCCCGCATGACGTTGTAGGCGCCGAGGCAGTTCACGCGGAAGGCCTCGACGGGGTGGGGGCGGTTGACGGTGCAGTTGACGACGGCATCCATGCCAGCACACGCCGCTAGGACCTGGTCGTAGTCGGTGATGTCCACGACCTGCGCTTCGTGCGGTGGGTCGAACAGGACGGGTAGCGGTGCGCCGGGCGATTGTGGCTCGTTGGCCGCGATGATGTCGGCGAGCGGGAGCAGGTCGGTGAGGCGGACCGTGTGCGTCTCCGTGAGCAGCGGGGCTGCGGCTGCGGCCAGCGGCCCGCCGGCGCCGAAGATCACGACCTTGCGGATCGGCCGCGACGGGACGGCCGGCGGTGGTGGGGCCGCGGGTGGGTGCTGCCAGTCGTCGGCCCACCAGGCGCGGAAGGCGTGCTGCGGCGCATAGCCCAGCCGAGTGTCGGTCGCGCCTTCCAGCGGGACGCGGGTGCGGGGACCGGCTGCGGTGATGTGGTAGACCCACCAGCCGGTCTGCGGCTCTTCCTCGGTCGGGGTGAGGGCCACCGCGCGCTCGACGGCCTGTACGGCGTCTTCCGTGTGCAGCCAGCGGCCATCGAAAGGTTGGCCCTTGACCTCGGCCCCGGTGACGACCTCGCCGAGACGCAAGCAGACGACGCGCAGGGGCAGGGCGCGGACCAACTCCCGCGCGCTGCACTCGGCCAGATAGGGCGCGAGGTGGGCGGGAGTGGGGGCCGGCTGCGGAATCCACTGCTCGGTGACGCGCCAGGCGCCGGGATAGGCGGCGAAAAGGTCGAGGGTGCTGCCGAGAACGACGGTCTTTACGCCGGCGTCGGGGGCGGCGAGCATGAGGTGGTAGGTGCTGCGGGTGGCCACGTCAAGCCGGTCGAGGTCGCCGGTGGTGGCCGGGCCGGCAGGCGCGATGGGCGCGAGATGGACAAGGACATCGGTGTCGGCGATGGCTTGCTGGGCGAAGGCGGAATCGCGCAGATCGCCGACGAGGTGGTCTTGGGACGTAGCCCCGTCGGGGAGGGGAATGGCATCCACGGTGCGGACCTGGTGGGTGTCTTGCCAGTAGGTGGCGAGCGCCTGTCCCAGCCGCCCGGCGCCGCCGGTGATCGTTATACGCATCGTACCTCTCTCCAAATGGTGGATTGGCTGACTAGCGGTACCCGTCGGCGCTTGTCAGGCCGTGATGGGCGGGGTTATTCGCGCTCGACCATGGTGACGGCGGCGCGGATGTAGCCCAACGCATAGGCCATGCCGGCGTGCCATGGTGCAGCGCAGGAGACGCTCGGCGTATGGTCGGGGGTGATTACGCCATCGTAGTTGTTCCGGTGATAGATCCGGAGCGCGCGGATCATGTCCACGTCGCCTTCGTCAATGAACACCTCACGGTAGTTAGGCACCTTGCCGCGCACGTTGCGGAAATGGACGTAGGCGATCTTCTGTTGGGCGGTGTAGCGGTCAATCGCCTCGTACACGTCCATGTCGCCAACCATCTCCGAGATCGTGCCTTGGCAGAACTCTAGGGCGTTGTGGTGGCTGGGCACGATGTCGAGGAGGCGCTGGTAGAACTCGGGTTTGTATACCAGACGAGGCGTCTGACGGAGCATGGGTAGTGGTGGGTCATCGGGATGGGCGGCTAGGCGCACGCCGGCCTCTTCCGCCACGGGGACCAGCGCGGTCAGGAAGTACTCCAGCCGGCTCCACAACTCGTCGGACGAGACGGGGCCGATATCGCCGGGTGGGGCATCGGGGTCGTAGACGGTGTTCCAGATCGTGCCGTGGGGAATGGGGTCCTGAGGCGGGGCTGTGGCTTCGATATAGCCTGTCGACTCGGCGCCGCCGCGGGCGAATGCCCCTTGCGTGCGGCCCCACACGCCGGCGAGGCTGAAGTTGTAGCCCATGACGGGGATGCCGGCGCGGCCCATGTTGCGGATGATGGTCTTCAGCCCCTCGATCTGTTCATCGCGGCGGGGTCCGGCGAGCAGCACATCGGACCAGTGGCCTGGCTCGAAGTTCTCGAGGGCGTACAGCTCCAGCCCTTCGGCGTTGATCGCGGCGCGGAGGTCGCGCAACTCTGCATAGCTCCAAAGGGCGGGTTGACCATCGGGGCCGGTCGGCCGCGGGGTTGCCGACGCCCAGTTGGACAAGTGGGCGACGATGTGCGTGACGCCCACCTGCCGGGCAAAGCGAAAGTTTTCGGTAGTGAGCGTGTGGGGGTTCAGCCCCAGCCCGATCTTCATGGCCATGAATGTTCCTCCTTGGTACACGGCGGGGCGCGTACACGCTGCCGAGACGCGCACCAGTCTAGCATTCCTGAGTGGTCAGGGGTCAGGGGTCGGGGCCTCACCCCCGGCCCCTCTCCATCGCCGAGCGATAGAGAGGGTAGTGCGGCGTCGGGTGTAGAGTGATGCCATCTCTCGCCTGAGAGGTTGGAGCGAGTGTCAGGGGCAGTTGGCGTCAAAGGCGGCGCTGGCGCAACGTCACTAGCATCCTCCGTCGTGGTACGATTGGGGCTGATCGCGTGGGAGGAGCACGATGTACATCGGTGAGCAGTTGAGCGACCTATCGGAGCGAAAGTTGACGTGGGCGGCGCAGCTGGGTGTGGAGCACGTTGCCGTGGCGTCACCGACCATCAGGGGCATCGAGCAGGAGAACGGCACGTGGGACGTGGCGGCGCTCAAGCGAACGAAAGCGTACGTGGAATCGTTCGGCATCGCGTTCGACGTGCTCGCGCTGAACATGCAGTCCGCGTACATGACCCAACAACGCTTTCCGGGCATCATGCGGGGGCTACCGAGCCGCGATGCCGAGATCGAGGTCATCAAGCAGAACCTCCGGGCCGCGAGCGAGGCCGGTATTCCAGCGGTGAAATACAATCTCAGTCTGATCGGCATACCACGCACGGGCCGAACGCCTGGACGTGGTGGCGTCACCTATAGCCACTTCGACATCAATAAGTGGACTGACCACTCCCTGACCGAGGCCGGTCCGATGCCGCCCGAGAAGATGTGGGAGAATATGACTTACTTCTTGGAGCGGGTCATCCCCGTGGCCGAGGAGTATGGCGTGCGGATGGCCTGTCACCCGCACGACCCGGCGGTGCCGCGCGACACGGGCTTGCGCGGTGTTCATCGGGTGTTGGGGAGCGTAGACGGGCTCAAGCGCCTCCTGAGTATCGCGCCGAGTCCGTACCACGGGCTGAACTTCTGCCAGGGCACCGTGGCGGAGATGTGCCGGGATCCGGCGACAGAAGTCCTAGAGGCGATTCGCCATTTTGGCTCCGAGCAGAAGATCTTCATGGTGCATTTCCGCAACATTAAGGGTGGCTACCTGAACTTCGAGGAAGTCTACCCGGACAATGGCGACGTGGATATGTACAAGGCCCTGCAGGCGTATAAGTCGGTGGGCTATGAGGGGATGCTGTGCCCTGACCACGTACCACGGTCAGAGGTAGACCCCGACGGCGAGCGCCAGCATTCGTTCTGCCTGGGGTATACCAGGGCGCTGATCCAGGCGGTCAACGCCGGCGATTAGCAGCGGTCGCCGTCATCCTCTGCCGCAGGAAGCCACTGCGCGATCTCACGCTCGGTAATGCCGACCCCGGCTAGTTCGTCGAGGGTCGCCACCGCCGTCGGGCCGGAAAAGGAGTCCAGCGCGCGCAGCGCTTTGGCCTGGCTCGTGCTGGCGGCCACGATTTGGTAGTAGCCGCCTTCGCGGGTGAGGGCGAAATACCAGGTTTCACCTGGCATGATTGCCTCCTTCTCAGCGATTAGCTGTGGGCTATCAGCCGTCAGTTTCTAGCGGCTACCATTCTTGGGTGTCGGCGAACGCTTCCCGGAAGGCGGTCTGGACGGCTGTGCGGTCTGAGCCGTGGGGTATGAAGCGGAAACCCTGCCCGACACGCCTGTTCGCCTCTTCACGGGTCTGGCAGACATAGCCGGCGGCGACGCCGGTCTCCCGCGAGGCGGCGACGACCTGCAAGCACAGCTCTTCGTGGCGGGACTCGTCGTGGCCGTTCGCTTTCACGTCAATCATCAGATCGGCCGGGCCGATCAGCGCGACGTCCACGCCAGGCACGTTCATGATCTCGGTGACGTTGCCGATAGCCTCTTCGGTTTCCACCATCACGACGAGCATGATCTCGTCGTTGGCCTGTTGCTGGTAATCGGCCGGCGTTCCGTCGGCGTAGAGGCCGAGGCGCATCCCGCCCACCGAGCGCATGCCGAGTGGGGGGTAGTAGGCGGCTTGGGCGACGTAGCGCGCCTGCTCGGCGTTCTGGACCATCGGTACGATGACCCCCATGGCACCCATGTCCAGCACGCGGTTGATGGTGCCTAGCTCATGGCCCTTCACGCGCACGATAGGCGCGGTCTCGAAAGCGAGAAAGCGGGCCAGAGCGTTGTTCAGGGCGCTCTCCGTCCACTGCCCATGCTGCCAATCGAGCCAGACCCACTCGAAGCCGATGCTGGCCGCCTGCTCGGCGATGTCGGGCGAGGCGAAGCTGACGCCGGGCCCGGCCGATACTCCTCCCGCGCGTAGCGTGGCTAGTCCTGGATTTTTACGCATCGTGTTTGCCGCTCCCTTCTCCGCTGTCGGAATAGGCTGCTATCCGTTGGCAGGCATTACACCTGAATAGCGAGGCGCGGCGCAACGTCTTGAGTGGTGGAAGGCCAGGGGAAGGAAGGCCCGGCCCCCTCCCTAGCCCTCCCCCGTCGGGACGGGGGAGGGAAGCGACCGGTCCCCTGCGTAACAGGGGACCATAGGGAGGCGATCATTGCTGTTGGACTGCCTCGGCGGTGCGGCGGCGGGCCGAGGGCGGCGGCTCGTCGAACGGCTCGCCGCGCTGCTCGGCGTGCATCCGCCGGTCGTTCCAGGCGTCCCACTCGGCGTTGTTTTCACGCAGCGTCTCCGCTACCGCCCGCGCGATCTGCTCGCGCCGTCGCTTCTCGCGCCATTCCTCGAACGCTGCTGCCAGGACCATCAGATACCTCCCTGTCTCCGTTATCACCATGGACAGTGCCGCCGCAGTGACCGCGAGCGCCGCCAGGTCATGACAGAGTGCCGCCAGACTTGCCACACCCGGCTGCACCATCCATATTGTACCGGCAGTGAACAGCACGATGAAGAGCGCGAAGTAGACGTGCTTGACGCCCCTGCTGACACTCCAGATGGACTCGCGCGGCTCGCCGGTCATCACCTGCTGCCGCTCGTCGTGAACTAATGTCGCCATCTGCCGCTCCCTGGCCGGCGGCCGCTCCGGGCAGCGCACCGCCAAGATAATTTAGCATATTCCTATTCATAATACAAGTATATCATATCCAAATCCGATGTTGCCGCCTCCGCGCGATCCCTGGCGGCTTGGATTGCGACCTACACCGGTGCGAGGGACAGCACGCGCGATAGCGCAGGAGAGTCCAACGGCGGCACGCCCGTCATTCCGGCGCAGGGTGAGATGCCTGGATTGCGGCGGGGGCCGCAATGACGGGCGGCTCACCGGCCGCCAACGGAGCCGCCGCGTCACGAATGACGATCTCCAGCGGCTCGCGATGCGCGGCGCCGTTCTGCCCCGCCGCCGGGGGTGAACTCAACTGCAGCAGAGAGTTGAGCTACTCAACGACTTCTATCTCAGTGAGAAGTACCGCCGTTCAGCGCGCGGAACAAAGTCCGGCTCGTAGTACATGACCAAGGAGCCAGCGTCAGCGGAGCGGATTTCCCAGCAGCGATTGCCCACGATGGTACCGCCGCTGAAAACCTCTTGAAGATCGGGAAGGTCGTCGGGGATGACCCCACACCCGCCCGAATAGGCCACGCTTGAGCCGCCCACAGTCCGGAGGCTTCCATCAAGCCAGAAGCTCTTCGAGTTGGCCCCGATGCGTGTAACCGCCAGCCGCACCATGAAGAACTGGTGCCCGGCCTGCGGGGGATCGTTGAAACGGTTTTCCGCTGCGACTTGACTATTGGCGTTCGGGGTGGCCGAGAGCACGGTGATGCGCCAGCCGTTGGAGAAGTCCGCTCCCGTGTTCAGCGGCAACGGGTTCTCTCGTGTTGTCCCGGGAACGGTGGTGGTTGCCAGCGTGCCGCGCTGGAGGCTGGCGGCGGAGATGCCATAGCGAGCTTCCCATACCGGTCGGTCAATCACGAAGTTCCCGTAGTTGCTGCCGTTGATGCCGAATAGCTCGACGTCGCCGATGGACTGGATATGGAGCAGCTGCGGCTGCGGCCAGTCGGTCTCCCACTTGACCAGATAGATGGGATCGCCGTCTTTGAGCAGCCCCGCCGACAGCCACGGATCACCAACCGGCAGCGTGCGGAGCCGGTCGAGGCTCACCTCGACGCGGTTGCTCCAGGCGATGTGCTTGCCGGCCAGGGCGCGGGTATCGCCGCCCCAATGCAGGACGCCTTGCTCGTCGGCGAACCAGAGATGCGGCGTGCCTTGCAGTGCGACGACGGTGCCGTGCGAGAAGGTGCCCTGGGCCTGGACCGGGGCGGTACTACCGACGAGGCAGACGGCGAGGACGAGGATGAGGACGAGGAAACGTAGCCCGGCGGTATACATGAGGAACCCCCTTGCAGCAGAAGATTGGGCTACTCGCCACAAGTGGCCGCATCCTCGGCAGAGGCCGCAAGGGGGCATGAATCCCAACCATTGCTGGCCTCTGCCGAGCGAGGGTGCGTACTTGTGGCGAGTACGATCTGAGTATCCGGGTTCGGGGGCTGCTTGTCAAGGGCTGGGGGTGGTCCCCCTCCCTCACCCTCCCCCGTCCCGACGGGGGAGGGAACACATCCTTCCCCCTGCCGCAGCGGGGGGGCCATGGGGGGCTGGTCAGCGTGCCGGCGGCTTGGTGCGGCGCAGTTGCGCGTATTCGGCGGTCAGCTCGGCACCGAGGAGCAGGATCAGCGCCGCGAGATAGGCCCACATCAGGAAGGCGATGGTGGTGCCGAGCGAGCCGTAGATCAACGAGTAGCGCGCAAAGCTGGTCAGGTACCAGCTGAAGGCGTATTTGCTCGCCTCGAACAGGATGGCGGCAAGCACGGCGCCAAACCGGATATCCGACCAGGTCGGGGCGGCATTGGGAACGTACCGGTACAGGAGGGCAAAGGCGCCGAGCGATAGGACGAACGAGGTCAGGGCAGTGACTACCCCCGCCAGCCAACCCGCACCCGGTACCTCCAGGACAGTTGGCAGCAATGGTTGGACTACGGAGAAGAGCGACACGGCTGCCCAAGAGGCGAGGACAAGCAGGACGATGCTGCCGACCATTGCCGCCTCCAGCAGCCGTCGGTGGACAAAGGGGCGGGTGCGCTCGACGCCCCAGGCGCGATCCAGCGCGCGTCTGATCGCCGCGAAAATTAGGCTGGCCGCCCCCATGAGCGCGACCAGCGAGACCACGCCGCTGGTCTGGCGGGTGCCAACGGCCTCGGCGACGGTGCTGATAATGAGGTCCGTGGACCCTGGGAAGACGCCTCCGACCATGGCGATGAGCTGCTCGCGCAGGGCGGCGTTCTCCAGCAGGAAACCAAAGACGGCGGTCAGGCCGAGTAACAGCGGAAAGAGCGATAAGATGGTATAGAAGGCCAGCCCAGCGGCTAGGAGGGGACAGTCGTGCGCGCGAAACCGCCGGATGGTGCCCCGTGCCAGCGCCACTGAGAAAGAGGACCCTGTGACGGCGGAGATCGTTCTCGTCTTCATCATTTTGGTGGCGGTGCTGGTGCTGTTCGCCACCGAACGCCTGCCAGCGGACATCGTAGCATTGCTGGTGCTGGTCGTTCTGGTGACGGTGCCGGTCATCAAGCGTAGCCCCGACGGCGGTTTCGTTCTCGCGCGCTACGGCCTCCTCAGTGTGGAGCAGGCACTCGCCGGGTTCGCCAATCCGGCGGTGCTGACCGTGGTAGCCATGTTCATCCTCAGTCACGGGCTGGTGCGCGCCGGCGTGGCGCACCGCATCGCCGCCGGCCTACAGTGGGTGGCCGGCCACAGTGCCGCCTGGCTCACGCTGATGGTCATCGTTACCGTCGGCCTGCTCTCGGCGGTGATGAACAACGTCGGCGCCATGGCTATCCTGCTGCCGGCGGTGCTGGCTATCGGCGTGCAAAGCCGCATTGCACCTAGCCGACTGCTGATCCCCCTGGCCTTCGGATCAATGCTCGGCGGCAATCTGACCCTCATCGGTACGCCGCCGAACCTGCTGGTTAGTCAAGCCCTCGCCGACAGCGGTCATGCCCCACTACAGGTGTTCGACTTCCTCCCCACCGGAATCGCTGTCTTGGCCACCGGCGTGCTCTACTTTGCCGTCGCCGGACGCTGGCTCTTGCCCGTCCGGCCCAGCCCCACCGATCCGAGCACCGCGCGGGAGCTGCGCCGCTACCTCGCCGAACTGAGTGTGCCTGAAGACTCCTCGCTCAACGGCAAGACGCTCGCCGAGAGCGGCATCTCCGAACGCTACGGTCTCCAGATTGTCCGGATCCATTCCGGGGCCATCATCAATCGCTTCCCATCGCGGCACGACGTATTGCAGGTGGGCGATACCGTCGTCGTCAACGGCCAGCAGACCGACGTGCTACGGCTCGTCCAAACCGACCAAATGGAGTTGCTCGAAATGGCGGATTCCGACGATCCGCTGACCAGCGGCGAAGTCACCATGCAGGAAGCCGTCGTCGTGCCCGGCGCCAGCTTCCTGCACCAAACCGTCGTGCAGGCCAACTTCCGCACGCGATTCGGCGTCTCCGTGCTCGGAATCTGGCGACGTGGACAGGCGATCCACACGCGCTTGACTGAGGTGGCGTTGGCGCAGGGCGACGTTCTCTTACTGCGCGGTTCTTCGGAGCGGCTCGCTGCGCTCGCCGCCACGCAGGGATTATTGCCGCTGGATACCGTCGAGCCGACCGATACCGGCCGGCGACGCACGCTCACCGCCGCCGGCATTATGGCGGGCGTAGTGCTCCTCGCCGCCACGGGCGTGCTGCACATTGCCGTCGCCGGACTGCTGGGCGTCGTCGCCATGGTGGCGACCGGCTGCGTCCAGCCGGGGCGCCTCTATCGTTCGGTCGAATGGCACTCCGTCGTGCTCATCGCCGGTACGCTCCCCTTGGGCACGGCCCTGGAGGTGACGGGCACCGCGACGTTCATCGCCGATCAGCTGGTGGCCTGGACCGGTGCCTGGGGGCCGCTCGTGGTGCTCGCGGCGCTCTACCTCGTGGCCACGCTGCTGACGCAGGTCATGTCCAATGCCGCCGCGACCGTGCTGCTGGCGCCGGTAGCCATCACGGTTGCCGTAACTTTGGGGGTCAGCCCGTATCCGTTCCTGGTCGCCCTCGCCATTGCCACCTCGACCGCCTTTATGACCCCCATCGGCCATCAGACCAGCATCATCGTCTATGCCCCCGGCGGTTATCGCTTTGGCGATTACACGCGGGCCGGGACGCCGCTCGTGCTGCTGCTGCTGACCGTCTCGCTCGTGGTCGTCCCGCTGGTCTGGCCGTTCTGAGCGGGGGCGGGCCAAGCATGAGCCGGGCCAGGGATGAGGCCGGACGCCGGTTGCAGTCCGGTACGACCTGGTTACAATGTCCCTTCGGAGGCCACCATGAACTTGTCTCGACCGCTCGATGCTCTGGAAGACCTCGTTGCCCGGCTCATCGGTAGTCTCACGGAGTATCTGCCGAGTCTGCTGGCAGGAATCCTCCTGCTCCTCGCCGGTTGGGTGCTCGCCCGTCTGTTGCAAGCGTGGAGTACCCGTTTGATCGGTGGCGGACTGGCGTGGCTCACGCGGAATGACCGAGTTCGGCACACGATGGCCCGGCTCGGCCTGCCGCAGGCGGCCCCTACCTTCATCGGGACTGTCGTGTTTTGGGCGGTGTTGCTGCTGTTTCTCACAGCGGCGGCGGAGGTGCTGGGCCTGAATGTGTTGAGTCTGCTCCTGAGCGGTTTCGCCACGTATCTGCCTAGTGCCTTCTCGGCGGTGCTGGTGCTCTTCGCCGGCCTGCTCGCTGGCAACCTCGTCCGCGGTCTCGTCATCGAGGTCGCCAGCTCCGCGGGCCTGTCCTATGCCGTTCTGCTGGGCCGCACGGCGCAGATCGCGGTGATCCTGGTCGCCGCGGTGACCGGTGCCAGCCAGTTGGGCATTGATACCGGACCACTCACGCTCATGGTCACCGTGACCGGCGGCGCGCTGCTCGCCGGTGCAGCATTGGCTTTCGCGCTGGGGGCCGGACCGGTGGCCGGCAACGTCATTGCCGCCCACTATGTCCAGCAAGCCTACCGCGTCGGCGACACCGTGCAGATCGGGACCACGACCGGTCGCATCGTCGAGATCACCCAAACGGCCGTGCTGATCGAGTCTGCCGAGGGACGGGTGCTGGTCCCCGCCCGCAAGTTCAGCGAAGAGCCGTCGGTCTTGCTGCCCAAGGGGGAGTAACGTGGAGCTGGTGGCACGGCAAGAGCACCGGCTGTCGGAGGCGTACTGTACACGGCATCCCGGCGAGGCGGCGCGTCTCCTGGAGGGGCTGTCGGCAGAGGAAGCTACCGAGGCGCTGAGTGTGCTCGATGCCGCGGCGGCCGCGGCGGTGCTGGGGCGCTGCGCCCCGGACAGTGCCGCAGCGATCCTGGCCACCATGCCCGTCGCGCACGCTGGCGCGACCGTTGTGCAACTCGACGTTGCGGTGGCGGCACAACTGCTGCGGCAGCTGCCCGGCCGGACGCGAGCAGCGGTTATCGCCGCGGCCCCGCCCCAACCGGCGCAGGCGCTGCTGCACGTCCTGCGCTATCCCGAGGGGACCGCCGGCGCCATGATGGACCCGTTGGTACTGGCCGTCCCGAGCGATCTCAGCGTGAGCGAGGCCTTGACCCGCCTCCGGCGCGCCCCTCGTGCCTGTCTCCACCACTACCTCTATGTCATCAACCGTGAGCACCGGCTGGTCGGTGTGCTCGATCTCCGCGACCTCCTGCGCGCTGCTCCCGAAGCGCAGGTGGCGATGCTGATGCAGACCGATGTGCTCCGTGTATCGGTGTGGGCCGACCGTGCCGCGATCCTGGCCCACCCAGGTTGGCGGCACGTCCACGCGCTGCCGGTAGTAGCCGGTGGGGATGTGTATGTCGGGGTGCTGCGGCATGACACGCTCCAGCACCTCGTCGCTGCTCCCGGTGTCGGCGATGACCGGGACAGTGCGCTGGCGCTCGGTCTCAGACTTGCCGAGCTGTATTGGGGCGGCATGAGCCGGCTCATCACCGGCCGCAGCGGCAACCCCGCCCCGGCGGTGGAGCAGGGTGTGGAGCAGCATGACGGGTAGTCAGGCGCCGAGTCAGCGGGCGCTGGCGCAGGAGTATCTGCGCGCCCATCCGGCAGAAGCCGCCGCGCTGCTCGAAAACCAGCCGGTGGACGAGGTCCTGGGCGTGCTCCACACCGCTGCGGCGCCGGTGGCCGCCGCCGTCGTGGAGCGGCTGGTTCCCGACGCTGCCGCCCGCCTGCTCGCTGCCGCGGACCAGGAGACGGTGATCCGACTGCTCCCGGTGATGGACCCCACGCGGGCTGCTGCCCTTTTGGCCAGCCTCGACACGGAGACCCGTAACGAGCGCCTGGCGGAACTGGACCAACGCCTTGCCAGCGATCTGCGGACACAGATGAGCTATCCGACCGACTCGGCGGGGCAGTTCATGGACCCGCGCATTCCGGTATTCCGTCCTGAGACAACGGTCAGTGACGCCCTCGTCCGCTTGCGGGAAATGTCGCCGGAGAGCGCGCTGAACGTCTATCTCGTAGACCCCGAGGGCCGCTTTGCGGGCATGGTCCCCTTGCAGCAACTACTCCTCGCTGCTGCGGATGACCAGTTAGGGGGACTGGCGCCGGCAGCACGGGTGAGTGTGCTGGCCATGGCCTCGCGCGAGGAAGTCGTCGAAGCACTGACGCACCATCGGTTAACCAGCCTGCCGGTCGTGGATTTCGAGGGCACGCTGCTCGGTGTGATCCGCTATACGGCGCTGGTCGAGGTCACGGAGGAGGAAGCAAGCGCCGATATGCAGACGCTGGTGGGGGCCGGTAAGGAAGAGCGGGCGCTGTCACCGCTGTTTTTTGCGGTCCGCAAGCGCTTGCCGTGGCTGCAAATCAACCTCGTGACGGCCTTCTTGGCCGCTGCGGTCGTGGGCCTGTTCGAGGGGACCATTGCCCAGTTCACGGCGCTGGCGGTGCTCCTGCCGGTCGTCGCCGGTCAATCCGGTAACACCGGGGCGCAGGCGCTGGCAGTGACGCTGCGCGGGCTGGCCCTGCGCGAAATCCGCCTCCGGCACTGGCCGCGGATTGCGCTGAAGGAAGTGAGCACCGGCACTCTGAACGGTTGCGCTGTCGCGCTGGTGACGGTGATTGGGGTGTTCGTCTGGAGTCAGTCGTGGGGCTTGTGTCTGGTGATCGGCTTGGCGATGGTGGTCTCGATGATGATCGCCGGCCTCGCCGGCGCCGGCGTGCCGATGGTGCTGACGGCCCTGCGGCAGGACCCCGCCCAGTCGTCCTCAATCCTCCTCACGACCATTACCGACATTACGGGCTTCTTGAGCTTCTTGGGCCTGGCGACGCTGCTGTCCGGCCTCTTGTAGGATGCTGTCAACTCGTCTGAGGGGCTTGGGGCCAATGCCCATGTGGGCAAGAGAGATGAGACCTGTGCCCAAGGACTAGGTCACGATCAGCGAGAGCTATCGCAACGTCACGAATACCTCATTGCGGCGCATTGCTGGCAGAGTAAAGGGCGGATTGTAGCCGGCGACCCGCCAATCGGCGGCGTGCTCAAGGCCTTTGCGGGCAAGCCAATCGGCCAGTTCGAGGCGGTGCTCCTCGGCTGCCCGTTCGTTGAACCTGCCGCTGAATCGAATGACGGCGACGCGATGTTGGTCAACGCCGCGGACCGTGACGCGGGAGTCATTCGGCAGGGGTGCGTTGTCGGCGGTGTACTCTTCGGGGAGGACGAACGCGATTGACCAAGCGCTGATCTCGTCACCGGTCAAGGATTGCCCATCGTCCGCACCGATTGTGCGCCGAGGTTCGACCAGGACGGGTGCCGTCATCTCGATCTTCTCAGAGGCCGGCTCGACGAGTACCGGCGCGGTCATTTCGATCTTCGCTCGGCTGCGATTGGCTCCTGAGATGTAGTTGAAGAGCGGAGTAAAGGCTCTCTGCGTTGCCGGACCGAAGTCAGCTGATACCGTTATCTCGGCAATAGCGTAGCCGCGGTATTCGCGGATTTCGATGTCACCATCCTGCCGGACGACCTGGTATGAGGGTTCGTCTACTGCCTGACGCCTCGCGTACAAGAGTGCCAGCACGGACAGCGCGGATGCGATGACTAACAGGCCACCAACGAGGTATCTCGTCATCGAAATGCCCCTTCAGGGATCGAACTCATGCCGGAAATTGCGGTCGGCCTCGTGACCTGCTGAGTATAGGTAGAGCGCCAGGTTGGAAAGGATGCCTCAAGAGGAGTGTAGCAGGGGGCGGGTTCATTTCGGACGGGGGACGGAAGCGCCGATGATTGTTGCCGCCGGTTCGGCCGCCTAGAGAAACGCGGTGGGAGCAGGAGGGGAGCCGACGGTCGGAATCGAACCGACAACCTGCGGTTTACAAAACCGCTGCTCTGCCTTTGAGCTACGTCGGCCGGCTGGCGTGTGGGCGGGGAGTGAGTCAGAGTGGATGTTAAGGAGCGCGGTGCTCTACTAGGCGATGGCCCCGAGCACTGGGTTACTTGAAGTACAGCCCGGTCATCACGCCGATGAGCGTCACCCATGAGGCGGCGAGCAGCACGATGAGCGTGTTGAATCGGCTGTTCACCTCCTCAAACCGGCTGTTCATCTCGGTGCGTAGGCCGTTGATGGACTGATGCATTTCGGCCCGCAGTCCATCCATCTCGGCGCGTAGGCCATTGATAGACTGGTGCATATCCTCGAGCCGGCGGTCCACCTGCTCGTAAGCGCCTTCCAGCCGGCTGATCCGCTGCTGTTCGATGACCATGTTGTCTGTGTTCTCCCGGTGCCATATCCATGGTAGCCTAGGCGTGGTTGCCGCGCCAGCCGGGGGCTGAGGCTGGTCAGCGACCACAAGCCACGGGTGTGCGCCGCCGCTGGTGGCGGCTTGCTATACTGCGGCTCTCTCCTCGCGCGGATCATCCCAGCGTGCATCACCTTCGCCGCGCCAACACACGGACGGAGGTGATGTGGTGGCCCGGTCGGCGGTGCTCCTGCCCTCCTCTGACGCCCCACGGATCGTACCGCTGGCGTCGGGGTGTCTCCCACTGCCGGCGCCCTTGATCCGGCCGCGGGCGGCGCGGCGCAAAAGCAGGCGCCGCCGGCGATCAGCGGCGCTGTCGCGCCAGCTGCGCGGCTCGTTGCAGAGCATTCCGCGCGAGCCGGGCGTCTATCTCTTCCACGACCCGGACGACCGCACCTTGTACGTTGGCAAGTCGGTGAGTCTGCGCCAGCGGGTGTCGTCCTATTTTCACGCCAGCGCGGCCGGGAAATCTCGGCTGATGGTCGAACATGCGGCGGCGGTCGAATGGCTGACCGTCGGCTCGGAGCTGGAGGCACTCATTCTGGAGTCGTATCTCATCAAGCAGCACCAGCCGCCGTACAACGTGATGGGGCGCGAGTACCCGCGTTACGCCTTCCTGCGGCTGCATCATGGTGAGGGGTTTCCCTATCTGGAGGTCACGACGGCCATCACTCCCGACGGCGCCTCCTACTATGGTCCGTTCTGGACGATGCGCTCGGCCGAGCAGGCGCTCGACTTTGTGAGCCGGCTCTTCGGCTTGCGCCGGTGTGAAGGCGACTTGCCGCCGGAAGCGGAGGCGCGCCGCTGCCTGTGGGGGCAGATGCACCGCTGCCAGGCGCCGTGCTTGGACGAGGAGGTGCGTACCCGCTACGCCGAGTCCGTGGAAAGAGCGGCGCGGCTACTGCAGGGCGAGGTGACACCGCTGATCCGCGAGCTGACGCGCGCGCGGGACGACGCGGCGGAGCGATTGAGCTTCGAGCGCGCCGCCACACTGCAACGGACTATCGAATCGCTGCAAACGCTGCGGCGGCGGCGCCATCACCTCTCGACGGCGGCGCGGTCGGTCAACTTCCTGGTGCTCCTGCCGGCCGACGACCAGGACTATATGCAACTGCTGGCCTTTAGCTGTGGGCAGCTGCGGGGTCAGCACACTTTCCGGCGGAGCATAGACAGCTCGACCACCGCAGCCTTGGGGGGCTTTCTCCGCACGACCTTCCCGACCTCGCAGCGGCTGGCGCTCGATCTGGCGCAGCTCGACGAGATGCACGTCGTCGCCGAGTGGCTGACCCGCGGCCAGACCGAGCCGTCGCATATTCCTCTGCCGGCCGGCCCTTACGACGAGGAGACGCTGGCCTACGCGCTGGAGGCGATCAGGGCGACCGTGGAGGCGCTGCCGGGCGCCGGTCCCGCGGAGGTGCGCGCGGAGCCGGCTTGGCCCGAACGTGAGGTCGCGACGACGGCTGCCTGACAGGTAACGTGCTATCCTTTGTACTACGGAGTAGATGTACGCGCTGCGGCGCTTCGCGCGAGGTCGTCACTGCCCAAGCTACCACCTACGACAAGGAGAATTGCTATGTCCTCAGCCATGGCCGTTACGGACGCCACTTTCGAGAGCGACGTGCTGCAAGCCGCCGAGCCGGTGCTCGTTGATTTCTGGGCGCCCTGGTGCGGTCCCTGCCGGATGATTGCGCCGACGATTGACGAACTGGCGCAGGAATACGACGGGCGGGTGAAGTTCGTGAAGCTCAACACGGACGAAAATGCGAGCACGGCCGGCCAGTACGGGATTATGGCTATCCCGGCCCTGCTGCTGTTCAGCGGTGGTAAGGAGGTCAATCGCTTGCTGGGTGTCCGGCGCAAGAGCGAGCTGAAGCGCGAACTGGACAGCGTGCTGGACGGCGCTGCGTAACGGCACTCGGAAGCACCGGGCGGCGGACGGAGGGGCAACCGGGCGGTTGCCCCTTCACTGTGTGCCTCACCCCTCAGCCCCCTCTCCACATGGTGGAGAGGGGGAGTTTGTATTCCCCTCAGACGCTCGTTCCGCCATTGTGCAGGCCCCTTACGCAGTCCTGAAGGCGTCTCGTTTCAGGAGGCGCTGGCGATAGGCGTTGGCCGTGGCCTCAAGCTCTGCGAACGTGTCGCCGAATAGCTCAATTTGGGCGATCACGACACCGTACTCACTGAGCTGCCGGATGGGGGTGTCGGCCGCGATGAAGAGGTCGGTGAAGTCGGGAATGGGCACGTCGTAGTCGAAGAGGTCGCTGGAGCTGCCCTCTTGGGTGGTGAGCATGTTGAACTGCCCGCCGACGCCGTTCGCCGTGCAGCGTACTTTGGGTTGCTGGCCGAGGCACAGCTCGACCCCGGCGCGGTAAACGTCGTACCCGAGGACCCGGCGATACAGGTTATAAAACGTCGTCGCGGCGCGAGCATTGATCTCGATTAGCTTGATCGCGCCGTCGCCATACCAGTACTCGACATTGAAGAAGCTGTTGTCCAAGCCGATCTTCGCGATGTCCCGCCGTGCCTGTGCCCGGATGCGTGCTAACGTAGGCTCCGGGATGCGGGAAGGGAGCGAAAAGTTATCAATCAGCGGTGACTGCGGAAAGGTGTTGGTATCCGTGGCTGCCGTGAACTGCACGTCGCCGTGCCGGACATAGCCCTCCAGCGTCATCTGCTTGGCGGTTACGTAGTCCTCGATGAGAAAGACGTGCTCCAGCGCCAGCGGGAAGGCGTCCAGGTCGAGATACTGCCGAAAGAAGGGGAAAAGCGGCGTGTTCATTGCCGGTAGCTCGCGCTCGACGACGCGCATAGCCTGCGCCAGGGCGGCGTCGCTGCGGATGGTGAAGCCGAGTACGCCGGCGGCCGAGCAGGGCGCTTTGATGTAGAAGGGGTAGGGCGGCCGGTCGGTGAGCGGATCGCCCAGCCGGCACACGCGCGGCTGCGGCGGTGCTCCCGTGAGGCGGCGCGTGTAGAGCTTGTGGTAGGCGGCAAAGGTGGCCGTAAGGCTGGGGCCAGGCAGGCCGTACTCGGCGCAGAGCACGGCGGCGAGGAGTGAGGCGAGATCAAAGCTGTAGTAGAGGCCGGCTATCTCGTGGGTCTCGATGTAGCGCCGCGCCGCGTCCAAGTAGGCCAGCAGATTGACGTTGAACCGGTTGAAACGGGCACTGTAATCGAGATCGAGGAAGTGGAACCGATAGCCGTCCACCGCGGCGAGGGCGTGGTGGTCGCGTGGCCGGGCGCCGATAACCAGCACATTTGGGCGTTCGCGCGCCTTGCTCATCGTTGTTGTATGGGCAAGGCGCTAGAGGAAGCTCCAGCGGATGCACGATCTCGCCGACTGCTCTGCCATGTCCCACTGAGCGTCTCGTGGAACCTATCTGCAGCAGCCCTACCCCACGGGCGTAGCGCCACTAGCCGCTCGTCCTCGCAAGGATAGCACCCTATCCCATATCCAGTACAGCCGGACTCCCGATTGAGCTTCGTTTTGCCCTGTGTTCACCATGATGTGGCTGGTGATGCACTGCGCTCCTACGATAGCAGTTGCCGGCCGGCTGTGACGGTGGCCCGCGTCGTGGCGCACGCCAGCCACCGGTGCCGGGTACAATCTGCCCATGTTCATTGCTGCGGCCAGCGTGCGGGAGTGGGAGCGGCGCTATGGCACTCCAATCGTGCGGGAGCGGGAGCAGACGATCTCGCGTGCCGAGATGGACATGGTGCTGGGCAGCCGCAAGCACGGCCGCAGTCATGACATCACCATGTTTATCTTTGACGGGGAGCGGCTCGCGTTGATCGCCAAGCACTCGTTTCCGCCCGGTGGCTACCGGGCGCCCAGCGGCGGGCTGGAACCGGGTGAGGCGTTGGAGCAGGGCGCTCCTCGTGAGGCCAAAGAGGAAACCGGTCTCGACATTGCGCTGGAGCGGTACGTGCTGCGGATCAAGGCGGTCTTCACCGAGGGGAATCGCACGCAGCCGTGGGTGAGCCACGTGTTCACAGCGCGACGGGTGGGGGGGCAACTCAAGCCGATTGATCGCCACGAGATCGCCAAGGCCACCTATGCGACGTTGGGGGAGCTACAGGGGCGCATCCGCGACGTGCTGCTCGCCACCGAGCGCCCGCTGCTCCGGTATCGCGTCTATCTCACCGACGAGACCATTGCGGCAATCCAGGCGCAGGCAGGGCCGGCCGGCGCGTGCTAAGGGGTGCTCAGACGTGGGCTGGGACAGCAGCCCAGAGGTTGAGGGCGCCGGACTCGTCGAAGGGGAGCTTGGCGCCGGCGTCGGTGATGTCGAGGCGGGGGTGGGACTCGGCTTCGTCTAGGAGGGAAGCCGAAATGTAAAGGTCGCTCAACTCCAGCGTGTTGCGGATGGCGACCACGCGGGCGTTCTGAGGATCACCACGTCCGCAGGAGAGGATGCCGGCGGCAATCGTGTCGAGGTCCGTGGGCAGGAAGGCTGGCAGCTTGATGCGCTGGACGCCGCCGATACCCGACGTGAAGCCGTTGATGTAGGTGGCGCGGAGGTCCAGCTTCTCGACCGCGCGGCGGGAGAGCAGGTCGGCGAGGCCGATGCCGGCGCCGTTGCCGTGCGCCTCGTCGGTCAGGTCGAGGACGGCGACGATGCGGATGCGCGGACGCTTGAACTCGGGCACGTTGACAATCATCATGCGCCCGATGATGTTCGTGTCCATGCCGGTGCCGCTGATGTTCTTGCCCATCTCCTGAACGACGAGCACGTCAATCTCGTCGAAGGGGAGGGAGGCCATGAGCGAGCGGGCCTCGTTCAGCAGGCGGGTCTCGTGCGGGCCGCCAATCCCGTTCGCCTCGACAAACTCCAGCTTGGCGGTGTCGTCGTAGGCATTCTCCAGGATAGCCAGGGCGCCGAGCACGTTGGCGTGCTGCACCATCACCCGTGCCGCCGGGGCGAGCGAGCGGCTCAGGCCGGCGGTGCCATAGGAGTGGATCATCTGCGCGCCGCGGTGCTTGCCCAAGCCAATAGTCATAATCTTGGCCAAGCCACTCTCGATGTCGGCGCGAAAGTCGGTGTGCGGCTTCACGCGGCCGACGATGAGCAGCGCGTCGGCCTCCAGCGCAGTCGTGCTCATGTAGACCGTGGGGCCGTCCGGGAGCTGCCCGATCTGCTGCACGTCCATCGCCGAGACAATGGGCATGGCGGTGGTGCGCTCGGTGATGCCATAGGATTCCAGCACTTCCTCCTGCCCCGCGGCCGTTGCGCCGCCATGGCTGCCCATGGCCGGGATGATGAAGGGGTGCCCGCCGCGCTGCCGAATCTCGTTGCCCACGGCGCGCAGAATGGTCGGAATGTTGGCGAGGCCGCGGCTGCCGGCCGTAACGCCGACGCGCATACCGGGCGTAATCCGGCCGTCCAACGCAGTGAGCTGGCGGGCGACCGCCGCATCAATGTCGCCGACGTCGGGCGCGTCGAAATGCTGCCGGACCCGATACATCGTGGGTAGTGGCGCTTCAACGTGCAGGTCCGTGACATGATCGAGCAAGGACATCGTTGGCATCGCTGTTCCTCCCGGCTGCCGGCCCGCAGCCTGATCTTCGGGTGAGCCTCATCAATGCGGTTGCCAGCGACTATAGCAGAGCGCGCGGGGATGGGCGTGAGGGCGGGGTGCTGGCGTTGGGGTATTATCGAGGCCAATGTTGCCGGCAATGGGGAGGGCGAGATGAAGATTACCCGCTTGCAGACGTACACGTTTTGGCGAGGCACCCGCAACGCGCTGCTGCTGAAGATCGAGACGGATGCGGGTATTCATGGGTGGGGCGAGGGCAGCATGGAGTGGATGGAGGACGTGGTTGCTGCCGCCATCCACAACTATCGAGAGCTGCTGATCGGCCGCAATCCGCTGGACAATCTCAGCCTGGTTGACGACCTCACCCGGCGCTTCCCCTGGAAGGGTGGCCCGATTCTCGGCAGCGCGCTCTCCGCGATTGACATTGCGCTCTGGGATATTGTCGGCAAGGCGCGTGGCGCACCGGTGTATGAACTGCTGGGCGGGGCGCGCCGCCGGAAGATGCGGGCCTACGCCAACTACACCTTCCTCGACGTGGATGAGGCGGTCCGGCAGGCGCAGCATTGGACGGCGCAGGGGCTGACGGCGATGAAGGCCAATCCGGCCGAGCAGCGGCGCTGGCCGTGGGACCTGCGGGCGATTGACGAGACGGTAGCGGTGCTGGCGGCGCTGCGGGAGGCCACCGGGCCGCACGTGGACTATCTGCTGGACGCGCACGGCAGCCCCACACCGCTCCTAGCCGTGGCGCTGGCGGAGGCGATTGCTCCGTACCGGCCGATGTTCCTCGAAGAGCCAACGCAATGGGGCGACGTTGGGGCGCTGGCGGAAGTGGCGCAAAAGAGTCCGGTGCCCATCGCTACGGGCGAGAAGCTAATGGCGCTGACCGAGTTCCGCGATCTCTGCGACGCCCGCGCCGCGGCAATTCTGCAACCGGACGTGTGTCACGCCTACGGGATCACGGGGCTGCGCCGGATCGCCGAGCTGGCGGAGTTGTACCAACTGTGGATTGCACCACACAATGCCAACGGTCCGGTGGGGACCGCCGCGGCGCTGCACGTGGACGCCGCCATCCACAACTTCTTGATTCAGGAAGGTGGGGGCAACTACCGCGAGTTTTTCTCGATCTTGCAGGAGCCGTATCCCTACGAGGTGGTGGACGGGTATTTTGAGCTGTTCGGTCGGCCGGGACTGGGCGTGGAGGTAGATGAAGCGGCGCTGGCCGCGCTGCCGCCCCAGCGGATGCCGATACGCCAATACCGGCACGAGGACGGGAGCTGGTCCGGATGGTAACCGGCCTGGACAGAAGCGGCTGTGGTATCAGGACCTCATTGCCGAGGAATGCTGGGTCCTTCGAGTGATGGCGGCGGTTCGTCGAAGGCACCGCCATTCCGCTCTGCTGCCACTCTGCGGGTGTTCCAGGCTTCCCACTCCGCGTAGGCCTCCCGCCGGCCCTCCTGCCGGCCCTCTCGCCGGCACTCTTCCCACCGTTGCCGGCGCTCTTCCCGCCGGCGCCGGCGCTTTTCCCGCCATTCGTCCCGCTTATCCAACGCCCAACTGGCGATGACCATGATGCTGCCTCCTATCTCGGTGGTGACCAGTGATATGGTTGCCGTGGCGATAGACAGGGTAGCCACCAGTCCCCAAAAGTCCTCGAGTGTTTTCGCAATGCCGCTGGCAAAGATGTAGCCGCTGCCAGTCAACATGAGCGCCGTAAAGAGCCAGGAATAGAGATTCCGTACCTCCGCGCGCACGCTCCAAATGGATTCACGCCGGGGACGACGGTCAACCATACCGTTAGGCATGGATGAGCTTGAGCGTGTTCATAGTACCTCCCTCGCTCCGCACGAGCAAACCGTGTGGATACTGATACTATATCATAGCTATAAAACAACAGCAAATTGCAACACCGACGAGGCAAGCATGTGCCTCACCGCTTGCCGTCGAAAGCGATGACCAGGGTGTCGCCTTCGAAGCGGGCGCCGGCAACGTCTTGCTGGGCGAGGACATAGGGCAAGACGATGTTGCGGCGGACGCTGCCGATCCGCACGACCAACTCCTCGCCGGTACGGAGCAGGCCGACTTCCTCTTTGGTGGCCAGCGGCAAGGGTAGGTGGAGCGTGTAGTCATCGCCTTCGCGCCGGACGACGTGGGAGCGGCCGGCGAAGTGCTTAGCCGCGGGGTCTTTGTCGGCAAAGAGGACTTGCCCCATCTGTTGCAGGCGCTCTAGGCCAACGACCTCTTCCTGGAACCAGGGGATCGTGACTAGAGGGATCGGCGCGAAAGCGTCGGCGATGTCGGCTAGGTGGCGTTGCTGGGCCGCCAGCCAGGCGCTGAAGTAGCCCTCCTGCGCCCCCTGGGGGAGCACGCGATTGCAGACGACCAAGTCGGTCTGATACTCGTACAGGTTGAGCTGGGTGAGCGTGCGCTGGGCTTCCTTGATGACCATCTTCTCCGGGTTGAGCACCAAGCGCATACTGGCGTCGGGGCCGACCAGCAGATCGTGGAGCATTTCCAGGCGGCGGAACAGGTCTTCGACCGCGTCGAACACCGGCTCGTCCGGGACCGGGATGCCGGTCATCGGGCGCAGGATGGGGCGCACGACCTTGGCGACCTGGCGCTCCAGGGGCAGGATTTTCTCCAGCCACCAACGTCCGACCTCCGGGAACGTCAGCAGGCGCAGCGTTTCGGCGGTCGGCGCGCAGTCAACGATGATGATGTCGTAGCTGCCACTGCTATGGTGCTCGTTGATCCATAGGAGGCTCGCTAGCTCCTCCATGCCAGGGAGGACGGCGATCTCCTCCGAAACTACGTCGTCGAGGCCACGCCAGGTGAACAGTGAGTGGAGCCACTCCTGGATGGTGCCCCAATAGAGCTGCATGTTGTGGAAGATGTCCGTCTCTTGGCCCCAGAGCCGGGGCGCGATCTCGACCGGCTCGGCGCCGAGCGGCAGATCGAACGAATCCGCGAGGCTGTGCGCCGGGTCGGTACTGAGCACGATGGTTCGCAAGCCCTGGGCGGCGCAATGCACGGCGGTCGCGGCGGCGACACTGGTCTTGCCGACGCCGCCCTTGCCGGTGTAGAGGATGATTCGCATGGTCGCTTTCCAGTCTCCTTAGGAGTAGTATATCCGGCCTGTTCGGCTGGCCCTACCGTCACCCCTGACCGGGACTCCGCCCCCCTATGGTCCCCCCGCAGGGCAGGGGGACGGGCGCGGCCGCCGGGGCCAAGCGTCCATGGCATACTCCTTGGCAACGTGCCGCGCTGCGGCGCAGTTATCGCGCTAGGGGTTTTTGCTCGATGCAAGATTGCAGGACCGCGCTAAAGCACCGGTCGAGTCGGTGGGATCGGTGTCTACGACGATGAATACTTCAACGCAGCGCGCCGCCCGGCGCTGGTACAAGGGGGAGTTGCACTTCCACTGCGAACGGAGCACGATGCCGGAGATGCTGGCGGCCTACCGGCGGCGGCGCTACGACTTCTGCGTTAGCACGGAGCACGATGCCGTCCACCAGCAGGCACCGTACTGCAGTCCGGACGGCCTTTGCCATCCGACGGACGGGACGAGAGCGGACCGGCCGCTGCTGCTCGTCGGTGGGTCGGAGATGAGTCTGACTATCCCCGGCGCCGCGGCGGACGGGGCAAACGCGGCCAACGGGAAGCCCGTTCACGTGGGCGCCTTTCCCCTGCGAGCGCCCGTAGAGAAACATGCCCCGACGTGGCCGATCTTCGCGGAGCTACGCCAATTGGACCGGCCGCCGATCATTGTGGTCAATCATCCGCTGGCCGGGGCGCCGGAGCGGCACTGGTCGGCGGACGACGTGTGCGCGGCCATTGGGCACGGTGCGACACACATGGAGCTGAACCCCCGCAATCACGGTATCGAGGGTGGTCTCCGCCTCTGGGATGAGGTGTTGAGCCGGGGGCAGCGGGTCTACGGCGTCCTGACCAACGACGCGCATGAAGTGACGAACATCGGACGCTATGGCGCGACGCTGGTGCAGGCTGCGGCGCTCACGGCCGAGGCCATCTTGGCCGGGCTGCGGCGGGGCGCGTGCTACGCCCTCGAATCGGGCTGCCGGGCGCGGCTGAGTCACGTGCGGCGAGACGGTCGGGAGATCGCGGCCGCCGTCACTGACGCGGAGGAACTGCACTTCATCGGTGCTGAGGGCCGTATCTTGCATTCCGAGTATGCGGCGGCCAGGCACTACCGGGTGCCCGCAGGGGAGCACTACGTGCGGGTCGAGGCCGTAGACGACGGCGGGCGGCGGCTGTTCACGCAGCCGGTCTGGCTCGACGATGAGTAGCGAGGAGAGACGGTAGTTCGCCAGTCATGGAGCAGCATGGATACCTCTGAGCCGGATATTGTGCTGGCCCAGCACATGCGTTGGTTATGCATGGTTGCCGGGCTGTTGGCGGTGTCTGGCGGCGTGGCGATCCTGGTGGTCGGTCGCGGGGGGGCGGCCGTCACGGCGGGCATGGGGCTGCTGTTTGCGGGGGCAGGCGTCGTCTGGCTGGCCATCGCCGCGCCGCGGCCGGCCACCTGAAGCCAGACGGCGAAAAGCACCCTAGCTACCGGCATGGCGCAGGCACGTTGATTCTGGATGTGAAACCGGCGCTGCACTGGATAGGTCAAAGCAGTGGAGGGACGGAATGAATCGTAATATGCTCGCGCGGCGGCCGATGAAGCTGCAATGGGTCGCTGTCGTGCTGGGGCTGCTGGCGCTCGTGCTCTTGGCAGCACCGGCTCACGCAGCCGAGTTTCGCGGCGGTGAAGACACGGTGCGGATCGGCGCCAACGAAACCATAGACGGGGACCTGTTCGTTGGTGGGACAACGATCATCATTGAGGGCACGGTCAACGGGGACGTGTTCGCGGCCGGCACGACGATCACCATTCGTGGGACGGTCAACGGCAGCGTGAACGCCGCCGGTACACGCATTGAGATCGAGGGGCCGATTGAACGCGGGGTCCGCGTCGCTGGGCAAGAGATCGTCGTTGCTGCATCGGTCGGCCGCGACCTGATCGTCTTGGGACAAACGGTCGAGGTCACAGACGCCGGGAGTGTCGGCGGAGACGTGCTCTTTGGTGCCAGCGAGATCACCCTCGCCGGCGATGTCGGGCGGCGGGTGCTGGGTGGCGCTGATACGCTGCGTCTGGCGGCTGCCGTCGGTGAGGGCGTAGATGTGGAGGTCAACAACCTCGTGGTCGAGCCGAGTGCGCGGATCGCTGGCGACCTGCGCTACCGTAGCGACAATGAAGTGCAGGCGGCCGCCGGCGCCGTGGCCGGGCAGGTGCTGCGCGAGGCGCCGCGGGCCGACTTCTCGGTTGACGCCGGTGCGGCCACCCTCGATACAATTCGCGGGAGCGTGGCGCGGATCGTGGTGCTGGCGCTGCTTGGTCTCTTGCTCCTCGCCGCGGGTCGTGGTTGGATGGAGCGTGCCACGACTCAGATGATGCAGCGGCCCGTGGCGAGTCTGGTGATGGGTGTGGTTGTAAGCATTGCCACAGTGCCGGCGATCATCATTGTCGGGGGTATTGTGCTGGTGATCTTCGGTCTGGTGTTCGGTGCCGGTGGCGTCCTGGCCACGATACCGTTGCCGCTGGCCGGTCTGGGCCTCTATGCATTGGCGCTCTTTATCAGCCCGGTATTCGTGGCCTTGCTGATCGGGCGCCTGCTGACGGGGCGCTTCAGCGCCACCGGCTTCTTGGCACTGGTGATCGGACTGATCGTGCTCGCGGTGCTGGGGGCCATTCCCTACGTCGGCTGGGTGGTTACCGGCTTGGCCACGGCGCTCGGTCTGGGTGGCGCGTTGCTGGCCGGCCGGGGCGCGGCGCAGCCGGCGGGCTCGTCCTAGAGGACGGAGGGCAGCCAGAATCATCGTCTCCCGGCGGAGCGGGGGAACTAAAGGGAGCCGGTATGGAACCTAACCCCCGGCCCCTTCCCTGATGAGGATTGCCAACTTAATCGGGTAGTGGGGTGTAGCCCCCCTATGGTCCCCCCGCTGCGGCGGGGGGACGGGGATGTTCCCTCCCTTGGTAGCTCAGTCCGGGGGAGGGCGAGGGCCAACACACTACCTAATCAAGTCCGCAACTTCTATCAGGGAAGGGGCGTCATGCCGGCATAGAGCAGGCGTCCTTCACGCTCGACGGTTGCCGGTAGTGAGGCGACGACCTCACGCTGCCGCTCGAAGCGCGCTCGGCTCACCACCAGCACGTCTACCGCTGCTCCAAGCCCCCACAGCACGTCGTAGGCACGCCGATGGAGGCGGTAGGGCGATCCGACGACTTCCGACACCACGATGAGAAGGTCGAAGTCGCTGTCCTGGTCGGCATCGCCCCGGGCACGTGAGCCGAACAGATAGATCCGTTCCGGCCGGGTTAGGAAAGGGGTGGTACCTCGATGCCGGTGGGGTCAATGGCGACGTGGCCGACGCAGTTGCGCCAGGCGGAGTAGCCCGCCTGCTGCAAGACGGCCACCGCCCGCTCGACGTAGCCTTCTCGATCCAGTTGCTCGCCGACTTCGACGCCCAGCTCCATCGCCTCCGGGTCCAGCCCCTCCCTGGCGTAACGGAGGTAGCCGGCGTCGTCACGATCAAACAGCTCGTGCTCCGCGAGTAGCTGGTCGAGCCGCGTGTCGAAATCTTGCCGGAAAGAGTCATGGGAGCGGAGGAGGCCGACCAGTTGGGCCAACAGGCCGGTGTCGTACTCGTCATCGTAGATGGAATACCACGGCACCGGCGTGACGAACGGACGGATGTTCTCGATACTGAAGGCAAACTCCTTGGCGACGATGCCCTCCGCCTCGCGTCGGTAGACGGAGTACCGACTTTCGGTGGAGCGGTGCCAGTTCAAGCCGCACAGGAAGACCCCACCCGGCTTGAGCACCTCGCCGACCCAGTCCAAGGTCTGCTGACGGAAGGGGCGGTCGAAGTACATGAGCACGTTGAAGCAGCGGACGACGTCGAGGTCGCCGACGTCGCTGTCCCCAATGCGGCCCCGCCGGAACGTCAGGTTGGGGCGCTCGTACTCGCCGATGACGTACTTCACGAGCCTGGCGCCGTCCTGCTCCACGGTGGCCAGCGTTTCTGCATCGCCCGCCGGCAGCGCGGCCAGCAGCTGACGCTGCAACCCGGTAAAGCGTGCTACCGTGGCGGCGGCATCCTGGAGCAAGGCAGCGTAGCGTTCGGCGTCAGGAATTCCCGCCTGAAAATACTCCAGTTTGCCCTCCTGATCGAAGGTAGCGTAGTCTCCCTGCTCGTCATAGACGATGTAATACGGGAGGAGCGGGTCCAGTCCCGTGATGCGGTAGCTGGGCAGGCGGGCCGCCGTCTCGACGGTCGTCGCTGGGGGAAAGCCACAGCCGATGTCGAGCAAGGTCGGCTCCGCGGTGGCCTCCCTCCAGGGGGTGTCATCAATATAGGTATCAATCTTCTCGTGACGCCCGGGGTGGGTGAGCGGCGGGACCATACCGCCCCAGGCGCCGGGGACCAGACCTGGGAAGATCGTGCCGATGATGAAGGCGAGCGAGTCGGAGAAGTCGGATGCTCCGAACCGCGCTATGTTCATGTACTTGCACATGCGCTCCACAACGGTCTGCACCTCAGCGCTCTGCTTTGGCAGGCCGGCCAGTGCGCCCAGCACCGTCGGCGAGAGCCGTCCGTCGAAGTACGTCTTATTCAACCGCTCGACCAGGTTGTCCATGCGTGCCTCCTTGTAGGTAGGAGTGGGTGTCCTTCGCGCTCGGCGGTTGCCGGTGGTGAAGCCCCCACGCCGCCGTTCGCTACAGCATACCGTAGTCCGGTGCGTGGCTGTGGGGGCGGCGCGTCATGGGTGTGACAGTCGTGTAACGCCGCGAGTGCCGATGGTCAAGGGCGTTGCCCAGCCGGGGACTTCGGAGTACCATGTTAGGTTGAGGCGCCACGTCACGTTGGGCGCAGGGTGGGTGGAACCCGGGGGGAGAGCCATGAAGGCAGTCGTGATGGCCGGCGGCGAGGGATCGCGGCTCCGTCCCCTGACCATCGGCCGGCCGAAACCGTTGGTGCCGATCCTCAACGTGCCGATGCTCCAGCATATTTTCGGGCTGCTGCGGCGGCACGGCATTACCGAGATCGTGGTCACGGTGCAATACCTCGGTAACTTGATTCAGGACTATTTCGGCGGGGGGCGGGATTTCGGTGTCTCGATTACCTACTCTATTGAAGAATCGCCCCTAGGCACCGCCGGCAGCGTGCGCCATGCCGCCGACTTGCTGACGGAGCCTTTCCTGGTCATCAGCGGCGATGCGCTAACCGATTTCGACCTCCAAGCGGCGATAGCGTTCCATCGGCAGCAGCAGGCGATGGCTACGCTGGTCCTCCATCGGGTGCCCAATCCGTTGGAGTATGGGGTGGTGATTCTCGGTGAAGACAATCGGGTGACGCAGTTCCTGGAGAAACCGAGCTGGGGCGAGGTGTTCAGCGACACGGTCAATACGGGGATGTACGTCCTCGATCCGGACATCTTCCGCTACGTGCCCAAGGACAAGATGGTGGACTGGAGCCAGGACGTTTTTCCGCAGTTGCTGCGGAACGGCGATCCGATGGTTGGCTACGTAGCCGAGGGGTACTGGCGGGACATTGGCGATCTTGGGGAATACATGCGGAGCAATGCCGACATGCTCCACGGACAGACCGGTCTCGACATGGCCGGTGTCGTGCAGGAGAGCAATCTTTGGATCACTCCGGACAGCCGGCCGAGCATTGATCCGAGTGCCCAACTCTATGGGCCGGTGTACCTTGGCAAGAACGTCGAAATCCGCGAGGACACGGTGGTCCACGGTCCGACCGTGATCGGTGACTATACGATTGTCGAGCCGCGCGCGCACATTGATCGCTCGGTGATCTGGGCCAACTGCTATCTGGGCGCCGGCACGAATCTCCACGGAGCGCTGATTGGCCGCCAGTGTTTGCTCAAGAACGGCGCGGCAGTGTTCGAGGGCGCCGTCGTCGGGGACGGCTGTACGCTGGGCGAGGGGGCGATCATCCGGCCGAAGGTCAAGCTGTGGCCGGACAAGGTGGTGGACGATGGCGCCACCGTGAGCCAGAGCATCATCTGGGGGCAGCAGGGACGCCGCACCATCTTCGGTAGCTCCGGTGTCACCGGGCTGTCCAACGTCGAGCTGGTGCCGGAGTTCGCGGCGCGGCTGGGCGCTGCCTACGGCTCGACGCTGCCCATCGGCGCTCGCGTCACCGTCAACCGCGATCTCTCGCGCCCGGCCCGCATGTTGAAGCGGGCGCTGATCTCCGGGTTGCCGTCGGCGGCGGTGGACGTGCTCGATATTGGCAGCCAGCCCATTCCGGTGGCCCGCTACGAGACGCAGCAGTCCGCGGTCGCCGGCGGCATTCACGTGCGGACTTCACCGCATGACCGCCGGATGGTGGACATCAAGATTCTCGGTAGCGATGGGCTGAACAGTCCGAAGAGTGCCGAGCGCAAGGTCGAGACCGTCTTCTTCCGGGAGGACTTCCGGCGCGTGTCACCGGAAGAGATCGGCAGCATCACCGTGATTGGCGAGCCGGTAACGCTGCGCTATCGCCAGGCGTTCCGCCGCCACGTCGAGGAAGAGGTTCTCAGCCGCAGTGGGGGGCGTTTGGTCCTGGACTACAGTCTGGGCACAGCATCGGCCGTCTTGCAGCCGTTGCTGGCCACGCTGGGCGTGGACTCCATCCCGATCAACGCCGCCACCGGCCAGCCCTTCAGCGTGCGTAGCCTGCCTGACGTTGAGAGTGACCGCCGGCAGCTGGCCCAGATCACCGCCACCGTCGGCGCTACCCTTGGGGGGCTGTTTGACCACGATGGCAAGTCCGTTACCCTCATTGACGAGCAGGGGCAGGAGCTCGCCGGCATGACCGCGCTGGCCGCCTTCGCGGTGCTGGTGTGGCGTACCGTGCCCGGCGCCACGGTCGGCGTGCCCGTCACGGCGCCGCTCGTCTTCGAGCACCTTGCCGACAAGCTCGGCGGCCACGTGCGTCGCACCCGTGCTACACCGGATGCGCTCATGGCCACCGGCGCGACGACCGAGCCGCCGGACTTCCTCGGCGATGGTCAAGGCGGCTACATCTTTCCGGAGTTCCATCCCGGCTTCGATGCGATGATGGCCAGCGTGCGCTTGCTGCAATATCTCACGCAGGAGGGCGTCAGTCTCTCGGAGGTCATCGCCGCGCTGCCGCCATTTCACATGGGTCACGCCGAAGTCGAAAGTCCGTGGGAAGTGAAGGGGAAGGTGATGCGTGCCCTCCATCAGCGTGCCCGCGAGCACAATCGCAACCGCGAGGTCACGCAGATTGACGGGGTACGGTTTGATCTGGACGATCAATGGAGCCTGGTGCTCCCGGACCCGGACCGGCCCCTCTTCCGAATCTATACCGAGGCACCGTCGTCACAGCAAGCGAGCGTACTGGCTGACGAGTATGCGGAGCTGGTGCGCCGGTTAGCGTAATGGTCGGTACCTAGCACTGCCTTTCAAGCCTATGATTTCGCGTCGTATCGTACACCTGTGGCGAGCCAAGGCTGCTTCCAAGTACGCTTGGGGCAAGCAGCTTGTGGTCCGTCAGAGGGACCGTATCCGGCGTTGGTCGGCCTGGTTCTTGCAGGGCCGGTACTTGCTGCTGGCGCGGCTGCTGGGGATGGACCCCGAACCGGGGGCAGCCGGCAAACGGGGCACGGTGTTCATCGAGATTGACGGTCTGGGCCACGACCATCTGCGCTCCGCCCTGCGTCAAGGCTATATGCCGTTCCTGCGTGATTTGCTCGACCGCGACCTCTACCGGCGTTATCGCTGGCGCTGCGGGCTGGTGGCCGACACGCCGGCCGCGCAGAGCGGGCTGCTCTACGGGACGACCGACGGCATCGTCGGCTTCTATTGGTTTGACCGCGCCACCCAGAAGCGGATTGTCGGGGCCAATCCGGTGCATATGCGCCGCGAGGAGCGGCGGCTGGCGGCGACGCATCGCGGGCTGCTGGCGGGGGGCAGTAGCTACGCCAGCATCATCTCCGGCGGGGCGCGGTGGAACGTGCTGACCATCGCCGGCACCAGCGCCCACTGGTATCGCCCCGGTCAAGCACTGCTGCGCTCGCTCATTATCTTGCTGCTCAACCCCGGCAAGGTGATGCGCTTTCTCTTCGATGCCGCTTGGGAGATGGTGCAGGAGATCGAGGATACGGTGTGGAGTTTGCTGAAGCGCCATCGCCGCTTCGGTATTGATGCGTTTCCCTTCATCCGCCTGCTACTGAACATTCTGCCGCGCGAGATCGTCGCCACCGGCACGCGGCTGGACATGCTGCGCGGCGTGCCGGTGATCTATAGCTGCTTCATCGGCTACGACATACTCGGTCATCGGAGTGGGCCCACGTCGCGCACGGCGCTGCGCTCCCTGCGTGGGATTGACAGCGCCATCGGCAAAATCTTCGAGGCCCGGCAGCGGTGTGAGCGGCAGTACGACATCGTGGTGCTGAGTGACCATGGGATGACTCCGGCACGGCCTTTCGCGCAGGCATTTGGTGAAAGCCTGGAGGACTGGGTGACGCGGTGGTGGAATACCAAGTCACGCTACCCCTCCCCGCAGCAAGCCCGCTGGATTACTCGCCGCCGACTGCCCCGACAGGGTGCCGGCTGGCTCAATACCTGGGGGCGCATTGGCGCGATGATCCTCGAACTGGGCAGTGCCGGGGCGATCAAGCTCGGCGAGCGCTTCTTTGTGGACCCGGAAGAGCTACAGACCCGCCCGCACGTGCTGGTGGTTCCCTGTGGCTCGCTGGCCCAGATTTGGGTGCGCGGGTTCGAGCGGCGGCTGTATCGCACCGAGATCGAGCAGCTGGCGCCCGGTTTCCTGGCCGCGCTGGCGGCGCAGCAGGGGATCGCGCTCATCATCACCCGCGAAGAAGCGGCGCTGGCGGTTGTGGGGCGCGAAGGGTCGCTGCGGCTCCGGCTGCCGTCAAACGATGCGGCGGGCCTGCGTAGCCTCTGGCAGCTGCCGCTCGACGACCTGATCCTCGCCCAGGAGGGTGCCAACCCCTTGCTGCGCTACGAAGAGCCGGCCGTCGTGCTGCGCCAACTCATCAGCTTTGCCCGCATGGAGGCTTGCGGCGACATCATCTGCCTGGCGGACATCTGGCGTCCGGCCCAGCGCCGGGGCCGGGACGCGGAGGTGCATACCTATGCGTTCGAGCAGCAGGCCGGGTGTCACGCGGCGGTCGGTGGCGATCAGTCCTATCCGTTCCTGCTGCTGCCCAGCCACCTCACGTTCGATCCTGAGACGGTCGGTGAAGCGGTGCATGTCCATCGGGTCCTGGCCGGGATTGTTGATCCGTCTCGGCGGCAGGGGCCGGTTGCGCCTATAGCCACGACCCCGGCCCCCGCGGGTGTGGAGCGCAATGGCGCGGCGGTGGCCCCGTCGCTCTCGCCAGCGGAACGGTTCCGGGACGGCGGCTAGGGAGGGGGCCAAGTGCGATATTAGCCCCCCTAATGGTCCGCCTGACAAGGGTAGGTTTTTTCTGCGGGGAGCCGCGGGCGGTGCCGCCCTCACCCCCTGCCCCCCTCTCCACATGGTTGTATAGACCGGGGAGAGGGGTAACGGTTGTTCGGAGACATCGGTTACACCTTTTACGGTCTCAGATCGATGGTCGCGATCGGTTGGATGGAGAAGAAAACCTGCCACGTCCCGTCCGTGACGGTGGGGCGTAGGGCCACCCGCTGGCCACGAAAGGCCTTGCCGACCCGGTAGACCCGGCCCCGGAAGGAGATCCGCCCACTGACGTCCACGGTACGGACTTCGTCAGCAGCAGCATACTCCAGGCGCGGCAGCACCGGTGGGAACGGGCGCGCACTGAGCGCGTAGCGGCTGGCGGGGGTCGCCAACGCCAGCGCATGGTGTGGTCGCTCTAAGTTGTAGAAATGGCGCCACCGGTCGAAGCTGGCCTGGCAGTGCGCCAGGTCGGGGTAGCTGCTCCCTTGGAGCAGTTCCGCCTTCAGCGAGCGGTGGAAGCGTTCGAGCTTGCCCAGGGTCTGGGGATGGTAGGGCCGACTATGCACCACCTTGATCCCCAAATGCAGCAGCCAGACGGTCAGGGGGGTAAAGGGGTGCGCACGGTCATGTCCCCAGGGCGCACCATTGTCCACCAGCATGGCGGTGGGCAGGCCGTAGTGCCGGAAGATGGCGGTGAGCTGGTCCTGGACGGTCGGCCCCTGCTCATTGGCGCAGGCCCGCACCCCGAGCGAGAACCGGGAGTGGTCATCCAGCACCGTCAGGGGGTGACAGCGCCCCCGGTTGCCGATGGGGAAATGGCCCTTGAAGTCCATCTGCCACAGGTCGTTGGGCTGGGCGTGCTCGAAGCGCTGGTAGGGCTGGCGCTGGGCACTCTCCGCGGGGGCGATCAGGTCGTGGCGCCGGAGGATGGCGGTGATGGTGCGCTTGGCCGGCACCGCCTGGTCGCCACGGTCGGCGAGCATCCGGGCGAGCACGTGGCTGCCTTTCGTGGGATGCTGGTGCCGCAGGGCGACAACCCGTTGCTCAATCGCCGGACTGGTGCGGCTCGGCGACCGCCGTGGTCGTGGCGAGCGGTCCCGCAGCGCTGGCCGCCCACCGGCGCGATAGCGGCGCAGCCACTTGTAGCCCGTCTTGCGGCTGATCCCGAAGCGGCGACACAACTCACTCATGTTCACCCCGTCGGCCTGGGCGAGGGTCACGAACTCCTGCCGCTGGGACATACCGGTTTCCACCTTCCATGGCATAGGCACGCTCCTGAGTAGATTGGTCGTGCCTCAAGGTGTAACCCATGTCTCCGAACAGGTGTAACCCATGTCTCCGGTCTATACAATGGTGGAGAGGGGGTAGATTCCCGCTTGCGCGGGAATGACGGGGGCCGATGCATGGCCCTGGACGGCGGCTGGGCGCGATGAATCACGCCCCTACTGCGCCGGAGGGCGGCGCTCACGTACTGCAAGTGGAGAGTTACGATGACCCAACCGCAACGCCAGCGTCCGCAGGGCGCCGACTTGATTGCCGAGATGACCGCGACCGGGCTAGGGCCGGGGATGGTCGCGCTGTGGAACCTCGGCCAGGCCAGTATTGCGCTCAAGGGCGACCGGATGGTGTACGTTGATCCGTTTCTGTCGGGGCACCTGGAGGCGCTGATGGAGCGGGAGGGGCGGCCGATGCCCCGCCTGTGGCAGCCGCCGCTGCGGCCCGAGGACGTGACCAACGCCGACCTTGTACTCATCACCCATGACCATGCCGATCACCTGGACCCCGGCACGATCCCCGCCTTGGCAGCGGCCTCGCCGGCGGCGCAGTTTGCCGCGCCGGCTACTGGGCGGGCGGCGCTTGCGGAACTGGGCATCGCAGCCGAGCGCACCATCGTCGCGGAAAGCGACCGGCCGCTGCCGTCGGGCCGGGTGCGGGTCACGCCGATTCCGGCAGCGCACTACGACCTCGACCCCAGCCGTTATCTGGGCTACGTCATCGAGATGAACGGGGTGCGTATCTATCATCCTGGCGACACGGTGCTGTACGAGGGCATGGTGGAACGGCTCCAACGGCTGACGGTGGACATCGCGCTCCTGCCGATCAACGGCCGGGACTGGTTTCGCGAGCAGCAGGACATTATCGGCAACTTCTCATACCGGGAGGCAGCGGACCTCGGCGTGGCGATAGGCGCGGACCTGATTATCCCCATTCACTATGGCATGTTCGCCGCGAACACCGTGCGGGTCGCGCACTTCGTGGACTATTTGACCGACCACTACCCGGAGCAGCGCTTCCACATCCTGGCCCGCAACGAGCGGTTCATCTATGTGTCGTAGCGCCGAACGGGGCCACCCGGCCCATGCGTGACCGCCCGGCGGCGCCCGGCGCGCTGACGGGCTTGTACCTCGGCGTGTTTATCGGCCCGCTGATGGGCGGCGTTACCAATGTGATGCTGCCGGTGCTGCGGGACGATTTCGCCGCGACCCTCGGACAGGTGACGGCGGCGGTCTCGGCTTACCTGGTGCCGTTCGTGCTCTTGCAGCTTGTTTCCGGCACCATTGCCGACCGCTTCTCGCGCGGTGGCACGGTAGCGGGCGGCTGCGCGGCGTTTGCCGCCTCTTCCGCGCTGGCGGCCGTCGCGCCAAACATCGAGGTATTTCTGGCCGCTCGCGTGTTCCAGGGTGCCGCCAACGCTTTCACCACACCGGTCATCATGGCGACGCTGGGGGACGTGGTGCCGGCGCCGCGTCTGGGACGGGCACTGGGGACGTTCACGACGGTCAACACCGCCGGTCTCTTGCTGGCGCCGCTGCTTGGCGGCGTCTTTGCGGAGACGAACTGGCGGCTGGTGTTCGTACTCCTTACCGCGGTCTGCACGGCGTTGGCGGCGTACTATGCGTGGTGGTATCTCCGGCTGCGAGTGTCGGCGCCGCGAGCCAAGCGGCCGAGCAGCGCCGGTCTGGCAGTGCTCGTGCGCGGCCTGGCGAACCGCCGGCTGGTGCTGCTCTGTATCGCCGGCTGGCTCGGGTACGCGGGGATCAACGGGATCGCGTTCATCGTGGCCCTGCATCTGGAGGCCGCCATGGAGCTGGGGGCGGTCCGGAGCGGCGCCATCCTCGCCGGCTTCGGGCTGGCAGGGATGCTGGCGGCGCCGTGGGGTGGACGGGCGGCCGACCGTTGGGGGCGGCGCACCGTCGTCGTCACTGGCACGGTGGCTACGGCGCTCTGCACCGCGCTCCTGGCGGTTGTGCCGGGACCGTGGTTCTTCGCGGCCGGGTATCTCGCTGCGGGCGGGGCGGCGGCGTTCATGTGGGCCGGCCTGCACACGATGGCGGTCGAGGCCTTGCCGGCGCAGCGTGGTGGCGCCAGCTCGGTGTACAACACGTTTCGATTTGCCGGCGCGGCCTGCGCGCCGGTGCTCTATACGCCATTGTATGCCGTTGCCGGGGCCGGGCCAGTCTATTGGGCAGCGGCCGGAGTCTCGCTGCTGATCGTGCTGCCCATTGCCTGGCACAGCCCGGTGCCGGCCGAACGACCGGCCGAGACATAGCGCGAGCGTGAGCGGTAGGCTGCTTCCCTGACAGGGGGTAGGCTTAGGCGGGCGGCTAGGGGCGGGGCGCGCGAGTGTGGTGCGCGGGGGACGCCCGCGCCCGCGGTGGCCGGCGGCGGGCGGGTCGGTACCTGGATAGCAGGATGCACTTGGTGCGTGGTGACGTGGGTTGCCGGTGTGTAGCCCCCCGGTGGCCCCCCCGTAGCAGCGGGGGGACGGGGCTGCCCGCTGGCGGGGGAATGCCGGTTGAGACGGTGGGATAGCGGATAGGTGAGAGCGAGGGGAGTGGCAGTGACGCGGCGCAAGACTCCCTGGAGCAGCCGGCTCGCATGAGCCGGCACGGGGGCGGTGGGCAGCGGCACACTTGGGCCGGCGCTTGCCGGGCCACCGCCAGCGTCAGCGTGGCCTGGCGACGCCATGGACGCGGCGCCGGGTCGGACATGACCCGACGCCTGGGGCATGGGCGCGGCGCGAGATCGGTTGTGATCCGGCGCCATGGGCATGGGCATGGGCAAGGGCGTGGCACAGGACCGGTGAGGGTCCGGTGCCGGCGGCAACGGCAGCACGGCCGCGCCACCGCACGCGGCCGGCACAGCGGTGCCGGGGTTCCCCGGCCGGGCGGTGCCCGGCGCTCCAGGATAGTCTTGCTGCATCTACCACTCCCGTCGGAGGGTGCATATCGGGCCGGGGTGGGGGATGACAACGGCCTTGGGGCGGTTTTCTCGTCGGTTGGGAAAACCCTGCTCCCGGTGAGGGTCCTCGTCCCAGGCCTCTCTCCGCAAGGTGGAAAGGCGGAGTCTGCCCTCACCCCGCCCTCTCCCAGTGGGAGAGGGGGCGGCTGCCGCCGCAGTGACGGCAGCCGTAATCCGGGAGCATTCGTGACGCGATGGGCATTTGTTATGCCGGCGCACTAGCTGGGAGGGCCAAGTCGTGCTAGAATGACGACACGGTGCCGGGCATCGCCGGGGACCGGCACCGACGGGGAGTGGCGCAGCCTGGTAGCGCACTTGACTGGGGGTCAAGAGGCCGCCGGTTCAAATCCGGCCTCCCCGACCACTGCTGAGAGACGGCAGTCTTGCCGTTCCGTATCCTCCCGCCCGGCTACTGGCCCACTCTGTCCAGGTAGGCTTTGCGGGCTTCGGCTAGGACCCGCACCGGGTCTCTTTCGTACTCGGCCCAGATACCTACGGTTAGTTTGGCAGGATGATTCAACCCCGTTCCCGGTACTGAAGGGTCTAGGGAATCGAAGTTGCATTTACGCATCCATATGGATGCTTCAGTACGATTCATGGATGCGGCGAGCATTCGGATGGCCGGATGTCTTTGTGTCAATCGCCGTTCATGCTCAAGTTTGAGGTATAAGACCGACAAATCCTGCTCGCGTGTCCACCTTTGTATTGGCATTGGGTTGTTACTCCACAGGAAGGCCATCGGTATTATAGACAACAGCGCCGCACAGGCTCTCAGCGGGCCTTGCTCTACCGCTGTTTCTCATGGCACTTTATCCGGGGCAGGGTGAGCGACAGGTGGAGGTGGGGAGAGGTGGAGTATGGAGAGGCTACGGGGGCGGATCAAGCGCTTTGAGCGGGAGCTACATATCCTGGGCATGGTCCTGGTAATCGGCGCAGTGCTTGGCGTGGGCGGGTGGCTGGCCGGGAGCGGCGAGGCGGGTACGCCGGCGCCAGCGCCGGCAGTGACCGTCGTTCTGCCAGCGGCGGAAGGGACACCGAACCCGGAGGACTGTGCTTGCTCTGCCGATGAGGGGAAGTGAGGACGTTCTGCTTTGGCCCCTCCCTAGTCCTCCCCGTTGCGACGGCTCACGGGGGTGGGTTTTTGCGTGAATGGACAGGAGAGACAGGATAGGGGTGGGAGGTGTTGCCCTCACCCCGGCCCTCTCCTACGGGGGAGAGGGGGCGGTGGACCTACCCCCACCCTCACCCTCCCCCGTCGCAACGGGGGAGGGAACTGCGCGTCCCCCTGCGGAGCGGGGGGCCATAGGGAACGCGGCCACTACATGTCCAGCCCCAGCAGGCGTAGGCCGTTGCGGTAGGTGATGTCGGCGTAGTGGTCCTCGGACTCGCAGTACTCTTGGAGGAGTGGGAGCGTCTGGGAGGCAAAGCATTCGCGGGTCCTCCCCTCGCCCCAGTTGCCCTGGCCGTCGCGGCAGGGGCAGTCGGTAGCCCAGAGCAGCTTGGTGCGGTGCCGGCGCACGAAGTCTTTGCCGAACGCGGGGTCCCGGGAGATGGCGCCTAGCCCGGAGCCGGCCGAGAGGTCGCCGTAGATGTTGGGGTATTGCTCCAGCCAGCGGTCGGTCAGCCCGCCGAGGACGACCGGGTCCTTTGGGTAGGCCGTGTAGTCGGACGCCCGGTAGTCGCGTGGCACCTCGGCGCTAACGTTGGCCCACCAGGCTTGGGCGTGGCCGATGAACGTCGTCTCCGGGCAGGACTTCAGCACCGTCTCGAACGCCTCGAAGTTGTAGCTGTAGTTGCGGTATTCGAAGTGGATGAGCACCGGCCAGCCCAGCTCGCCACACAGGCGGTAGATGTCCAGCGAGTCGGGATGGTCGCAGGCCAGCCGGACCTTGTGCTCGCCAAAGCCGTAGAACTTGCCGGTGGCATGGTAGCGGCGAAGCTGGTCGAGCGCGTCGGGAGCCAGCGGGTTGACGTGGCAGAAGGGGATCAACTCGTCGCCGTATTCGTCCACCGCCTCTATGGCTAGCTCCGTTCTCATGCCCGCATAGGCGCCCATCGCCGTACAATCGCCAGGCTCGATGGGAAGCAGGACCGACTTGCCGCCGCCGTAGGCGTTGTGGTGGGTGATAACGTGTTCGGCTGACCGCTGGCCCTGGCCAATATGCGTATGGAAGTCAAGAATCATACGTCCTCCTCAGCGCAGATGGAATCCGTGTGGCGCTGCGCTGCATAATACCAGGCAGCGCGCGGCCCGACCTCGTGCGTAGTGCTGCCGCGGGGCGGGAGCGAGATCGGCCCCCCTATGGTCCCCCCGCTGCGGCGGGGGGACGGGGATTGTCGCGGGCAGGGGGATGGAGGAGATTGCATGGTTGTAGACGACGCGGGACTCATCGGGCATTGGCCGCTGGCCGGCGATACGCAGGACGTTTCCGGGCACGGCCACCATGGCAGCAATCGTGGCGCCGACCTCACGGCGCCTGGGCCGGACGGCCGGGCGGCGGGGGCGGTGGGGTTCGATGGTCGTACCGCTGCCATCGAGGTGGCTGCGAGCGACGCGCTGCGCTTGGGTACCGGTGATTTTTCGATCTCGGTGTGGGTGCATACCGCGCAGGTGCTCGACGACGTGCTCGGCGATATTGTCAGCAAGTACGATCCCGACCGCCGCCGCGGGTTCAACTTCAGCATCCAGAACTACGCCGGTGTGACCTCGCACCAGGCCAACTGGCGGAATGTCCACTTCGGCATTGACAACGCGCGAACGGAGCCGACGTGGACGGACTGCGGGCGCCCCGGCAACAATCTGCGGGTGTACGCGCTGTGTGTGTGTGACGGTGACCTCTATGCCGGTACCTTCGAGACGGGAGCCGACGAGGCGGGCCATCTCTACCGGTACGCCGGCGGCACCGAATGGGTGGACTGCGGTAGCCCGGATCGGTGCAATACGGTCGCGGCGCTGGCGATCTACGAGGGCCGGCTGTATGCGGGCGTTTCGCGGTACCGGGCCGGCGGCTCGGCCCTGCCGGAGTCGCTCAACCAACATCCCGGCGGCAGCATCTATCGCTACGAGGATGACGGGAGCTGGACGGACTGCGGACACCTCGCGGGCGCCGACTCGATAGCGGGGCTGACGGTCTACAAGGGGCAGCTGTATGCCATCCCGCTGTATAGCCAGGGTGTCTTTCGCTATGCCGGGGGGCAACGCTGGGTGGATTGTGGGACGCCCGGTCGCCGGCTGATGGCACTGGCCGTCTACGATGGTCACCTGTACGCGACGGGCAATGAAGGCGGCGGCCTCTTCCGCTACGACGGCGGCACGGACTGGACGAGCTGCGGCTTTCAGGCTGATACGACCCAGGTGTATTCGGTCGCCATCCACGGCGGCGAACTCTACACCGGCACCTGGCCCACGGGTACCGTGTTTCGCTGGGACGGTCAGACGGGGTGGGCAGATACCGGACGCTTGGGTGAAGAACAGGAAGTGATGGGCATGGCCGTCTACAACGGCAAGCTGTATGCGGGTACGTTGCCACTGGCCAATGTCTATCGGTACGATGGCGACGGCGCGTGGGTATCTACGGGGCAGCTGGATACGACCCCGGCGGTGAAGTACCGGCGCGTGTGGTCCATGGCGGTCTACCAGGGGCGGCTGTTCGGCGGCACGCTGCCCTCCGGCCATGTGTACTCGCTGGAGGCCGGCCGGAACGTCACCCACGACCGCGAGTTGGCGCCGGGGTGGCGGCAGCTGGTGGCGGTGCGGGAGCGTAGCCGGCTGAAGCTCTACGTGGACGGCGCGGCGGTGGCTGCGTCGGCGACGTTCGATGCCGCGGACTACGACCTCGGCAACGAACAGCCATTGCAGATCGGGATGGGCGCGCACGACCACTTCTGCGGCCGGATGGCCGACCTGCGGCTCTATGGCCGGGCGCTGACGGAGCGGGAAGTGGCGCAGCTGGCGCGTCGCGGGACGGCGGAGTAGGAGGCAGCGGGGGTGAATGGGGAGAGACCCGATGGCCGAGCAAACCGATGACCGTAGTGACCGGTCTGTGAGCAGCGCCAAGCCGCCGGGCGGGGACTTGGTGCTGCTGTGGGTAGTGGCGAGTGTTGCGGGCTGGCTCGTCGGCTGGCTCGTGGCGTGGATCGGGGCCTTGGCCGTGGGCTGGCTCGTGGCCTGGGCCGGGCTTGGGATTGGAACCGGGGTCGGCGTGACCCAATGGCTGGTGCTGCGCGAGCGGGTAGCACGGGCGGGCTGGTGGGTGCTGGCGAGCGCCGTGGGCGGGGTCGTGGGCGGCGTTGCAAGCGTGGGTCTGATCTTGGGCGCCTATGTGGGCGCGGGGCAGATCATGGGCGATGTCGTGGCCGTGATCCTGGGCTGGGTCTTGGTTGGGGTCGGAATCGGCGTGGCCCAATGGGTGGTGTTGCGCGGGCACGTCGCGCGGGCGGGCTGGTGGGTGGTGGCGAGCGTCATAGGCTGGATCGTAGGCAGGATCGCAGCCTGGTTCGGGGTGGGGATCGTGGCCGTGGACGTGATCGTGGGTCAGGTTATGGGCCAGGTCGCGTATGGGGTTGTGTATGGGGCCATTACCGGCATTGTGCTGGTGCAGCTGCTGCGCCAGCGTGCGGGCGACGCCGATGATGCCATGGCCGGCTCGGCATGAAGGTCATGCCCGGCCCCCCTATGGTCCCCCCGCCGCGCGGGGGGACGTAGATTCCAGCGGGTGTGGGCATGTGGGGAGCAGGGGATATGATTATTGACTTTCACCAGCATATCATCGTCCGGCAGAGCACGGACCCGGCTTCCCATCGGACGGTCGAGCACGTCCTCGCCCATCTGCGCCATCATGGTGGCGGCAAGGTGATCATTTTGCCCAACGACCGGGGCGAGAGCGTCGCGCCGTCGTTCGAGGGGCAAGGTTCTTCGGAGTTCGACACGGAGCTGGCGCTGGATGCCTGGCGGCAGTGGCCGGACGAGATCATACCCTTCTGTCATGTCAATCCCTTGCGTTACGACGCGCTCGACGCCATCCGGCGCTACCACCGGGCGGGAGCGCGCGGCTTTGGCGAGCACAAGGTCCGGCTGGCGTTCGACCACCCGGCGTGTCTGCCTATCTACCGGCTCTGTGGCGAGTTGGGCCTGCCGGTGCTGATCCACTTCCAGTATGGGGTATATAGCTACAACTTCGAGGCGGCCGAGGCCGTCTTTCGCGCTTGCCCGGAGACGGTGTTTATTGGGCACGCGCAGGCGTGGTGGGCCAACGTCAGCGCTGAGGTGCGGAGCGACTATGACGCGCCGGACTTTGTCGGCTATCCACCGGGGCCGGTCGTGCGCGGCGGGCTGACTGACCGCTGGCTGGAGGAATACCCGAACGTCTACGGCGACCTATCGGCCGGGTCGGGCTGGAATGCGCTCACCCGCGACCCGGAGTTCGGCCCGGACTTCGTGCGGCGGCATCGGTCGAAGCTCCTCTGGGCCACCGACTGCTACTGCCGCGATGGGCGTGGGGAAATGGCTGGGGGCCACACGCAAGAGTGCTTTGCCGCGCGCACGCTGCCGTGGCTGCGAGAGCACTGCGTATCCGAGGAGCACTACGCCGACATCACCTACCGCAACGCCACACGTTTGCTGGGGTTGTGAGCATGGGGCCTCACCCCCCGGCCCCCTCTCCCTCACAGGGGTAGGTTTTTGTCTGCATCAGGATTTGCGGGATGGCAAGATGAGCAGGATGGCGGCTGCCACCGGAATGGCGAGCGCCGGGGCGCGATGAATCGTGCCTCGACACGAAAAACCGCCCGTTGTGCAGTTGAGTAGCCCCCCTATGGTCCCCCCGCTGCGGCGGGGGGACGAGAGCAACCACAAGGGTTGCCCCTACAGCGGCTACCTGGGATCGCCAACCTTGGAGGAGCGGCCCTTGTGGTCCCCCTGGATTGCGGCCTACGCCGCAATGACGAGTGCCGGGGCGCGATGAATCGCGCCTCTACGCAAAAACCTACCCTTGTGAGTCCCCCCCTGTGGCCCCCCCGCTGCGGCGGGGGGACGGGTGCGGAGGCTGGGTGCGATGCCGGCTAGGCCGGCACTACGGCGAGGGCACTGATCTCGACCAGCCAATCGGGCGCGGCAAAGTCGCTGATCTCGACCATCGTGGCGGTTGGATACGGCTGCTTCAGGACCTCGGCACGCACCTTAGTTACCAGTGGGCGGTGGTTGATGTCGCGGAGATAGAGGGTCATCTCGGCGATGTGCTCCAGGCCGCCGCCGGCCGCCGCCAAGAGCGCCTGGATATTGGCGAATACCTGCCGCACCTGTGCCTCCGGGTCGTCCACGCCCACGACATTTCCCGTGGCGTCGGTCGGCCCCTGGCCGGAAACGAATACGAGTTGCCCGACTCCCGGCAGGGGCAGCGCGAGGGCCTGGGTGTATTGGGCGCCCGGTGTGGACACCTGGTCGGTGAGGACGGGCCGCAGGAGCGAGCCGTGCGCTGTGGACATGGAAGTCGTCTCCTCTCCGTTCGATCAGCGTTACGTGGTGCGGGAGGTAGTCTGGACTGCACCTCGCCCCCCTATGTTCCCCCCGCTGCGGCGGGGGGACGGGGACGTTCCCTCACCCGTCGCAACGGGGGAGGGCGAGGGTGAGGGTAGGTCCGCCTCGTCACTAGCCCTGCGCCCGGACAATCTCCTGGCCGAGGGCGAGGGCGGTATCAATCAGGACCGCCTCCGCTTCGGGTGCAAAGGCTGCCGGGCGGCGGTAGCCGCTGTAGGCAGTGGACGGCTCGTAGCCGCGCTCGAAGATCGTGCTGGCCGTGCAGAGGTAGCCGACGTTGCCGTTGGTGTAGCCCAGGGTCAGCACCTGCTCGCCTTGCTCCGGTTGGGCGAGGCCCAAGTCCGCAAAGCCGCGCTCGATGGACAGCCCGATCTCTAGCTGCGTCTCGCCCGGTGTCGTTACCAGCCAGTGTGGCCCTAGCCGCATGACCTGCACTTCGGCCGTGTCGGTCGTCGGGAGGCTGCCGTCTTGTTCCAACTGGGCCAGCATCAGGTTTGCCCAGCCACTCCGCCGCCCGTCCGCCGCTGCCGCCCGCAGCTCGGCTTCGCTGGGGAGGGCGCCGTAGGGCAGCGAGACCTCGCGCCGGGCGACGGCAATCGCCGCGACCGGCTCGCTGACGACGCGCTCCGCCGTCTGTACCACCTCCGAGCCGAGCAGGCGGCCGAGTACCAGTAGCTCGTGGTCCGTGGCACCGCGGAAGCTCTCGTTGGGCCGCAGGAGGTGCGGTCGGATGTTGCCGAAACAGCCGGGCAGGAACAAGGCGCGCGTTCCGGCGTCGCCGTTGGCCTGGTAGACGCCCTCGACGACTCGCCGCGCCGACCCAGGGTAGTCGGCGCTGAAGCGGTAATTATCGCCGCCCAAGGTGGTCGCGTGGCAGACGTAGGAGAACAGTACGGCGAGCGGGTCGCTCTGCGGCAACGGCCGACTGCCGAGCGTGCCAATCGGCTCCGGCGCCGAGGCGGGGTCCACGCGCAGCACGCGCACGCGCTTATCCACAATGCCTTGGCGGTTGGGCCGCATCGCCGTATTGCCGTCCGGCGTGCGGAGGCGGCGGTTGACGTTGATGTCTACCATGCCCTCGCCCACGCCGAGCGTGACCGGTTGCATGGCGCGGCTGGCCTCGCCCACGACGGCACCGAGCGTCTGCTCCACCGTGCGTTGATATTCGTCGTCCTCCGGCAGGTGACTCAGCCGTTGGACCGAGGGGCTGGCGTGCGTGTGCGAGCAGGCCACCATGATATTGTCTTCCGGCACACCGCTGGCCGCCGCGGCGCTGGCCCGGATACGGTGGACCGAGGCGCATTCCGGTCCCTCGAAGGCGTACTCCAGCCCGATGAGATCGGCCGTGACGATGGCGGCCTGCGTGCTGCCGTCGTCGAAGACGATGGCGCGAGCCTCCAAGGGGTCGAGCGCACCCGTAGACGGGCCGCGATCATAGCCTTGCAACTGCATCGGCCGCTCCGGGGTAATAATTGCAGCGGCGGTGCCGGCGCTTAATGTTGTTGCCATCTGTATGTCTCCTCTCCTCGTCGTCTGGCCCCCCTATGGCCCCCCCGCGAGCGGGGGGACGGGCGGTCCCCACTCTTGATCTCCCTGCCCCCCTATGGTCCCCCCGCAGGCGGGGGGACGGGGACTACGATACTGCGCTAACGTTGGGCCAGGGCGCCGGCTTGGGCCGCGACCTTGCGGAACGCCTGGGCGTACTGCTCGATCAGGTCATCCGCCGGGCGGGTGAGCGCCGGCAAGGTGATCGTGTTGTGTGGCACGTCGGGGTCTTCGGTCACGGGCAGCGTGCCCGGCCCGTACTGCGGGCGCTCCTCCGGCGCGTGGCTGCGTACCACGTCCCAGAGAAGATCGCCGGTCCCGGCCGCGTTGCCGGCAAAGACCGGATGCTGGTGCAAGGGGCGCAGCGTACCGGCAGCCCCTACCCGGACACCTTCCGCCTGTAGCGCCTCGACCAGCGTGGCGCGATCAATGCCGCCCAATTCCTCGGGATCGAAGCGCACCCAGCCGCGATGGAACGGTGATTCCACGTAGTCGGGGACCTCGGGGGGCGAGAAGCCGCCGATCTCGGCAATCGCTTGCCCCAGCCGCTCGGCGTTGCGCCGACGCACCGCGAAGCGCTCGTCCCAATGGCTCATCTGTACAACTCCGATGGCCGCGCTGATCGTAGCAATGCGGTACTTCTCGCCAAAGCAGAAGCTGGCCACGGCACGGTACTGCTCGTCCGGCAAGTCGGCGAGTCGCTCGTAGTGTCCGAGGATGGCGGCCCGCTGGTAGTACTCCGGGTTGCTGGTGATGAACATGCCACCCTCGCCAGCGGAGGTGAGCTTGCCGACCTGGAAGCTGATGCCCGCGGCATCACCCAAGGTGCCGCACATCCGGCCGCGGTGCAGGGTGCCCTGCGAGACGCAGTTGTCCTCGACGACCTTGAGGTCGTGCCGGCGGGCCACGGCGAGTATTGCGTCCATGTCTACGGGCATCCCGTCCCAATGCACGACGACGACGGCCTTGGTGCGCGGCGTGATTCGTAGCTCTATGTCGGCGGGATCAATGGTCAGGGTGTTGGGGTCTACGTCGGCAAAGACGGGCACGGCGCCGCAGCCGATGATCGGCACGCAGCTATACGGGTGGGTGGCCGACTGGACGATCACCTCATCGCCGGGTCCTACGCCGACGGCGAATAGGGCCGCGTGTAGCGCCGACGTGCCGTTGGGATGCGCCAGCGCATACGGGACGCCCCAGCGCTCGGCGATGGCGCGCTCCAACTCGTAGATCGGGCCACCCGGCTCCGAGCCGCCGGAGGTCTGGCGAGACCGGATCAGCGCAGTGACCGCCTCGATCTCTTCATCGCCGTAGATCGGCCATTCCGTGTAGTAGTCCTGGTCAATGGTGACTGCGGGATCGCCACCGAGGAGGGCCAACTGGTCAGACATGCTGCTTGTCACCTCATCCGTTACGTGCCGTTCGTTGGCTGCCAGGTCTATGGGATACCTATGAAAATGAAAATCGGTGCTGCGGACCCGGCGCGTCAGCGGGCCACCAGAGCGTCGGCTTGGGCCGCGACCTTGCGGAAGGCCGTCGCATACTGGCCGATCAACTCGTCCGCCGGGCGGGTAAACGCCGGTAGCTGGAGCGTATTATGAGGCACCTCCAGGTCCTCTGTCACCGGCAAGGTGCCCGGTCCGTAGCGGGGTCGTTCCTGGACGGTTGCGCCGAGCGCCTCCCAGAGCAGGTCGTCGGCGCCGGCCGCGTTGCCAGCAAAGACCGGGTGCAGGTGCAGCGCGCGCACCAACTCGGTGTGCGGGATGCTGGTCGCGCCGGTCGCCGGATTGCTGACCTGTGCGCCCTCGGCTTGGAGCGCCGCGATCAGGGTCTCGCGGTCAATGCCGCCAAGCTCTTCGGGGGTAAAGCGCACCCAGCCCTGATGATACGGTGATTCCACGTAGTCGGGAACGGGTCGGAAGGAGAAACCACCGACTTCCTCGATGGCCTGTCCTAGCTGCTCGGCGTTCCGCTTGCGTCGCGCCATGTGCTCGTCCCAGTGGCGCATTTGCACGGCGCCGATGGCTGCCGTGATCGTGGCGATCCGGTACTTCTCGCCGAACGCAAAGCCGGAGACCGTGCGGTACTGGGCATCGGGTAGGTCCTGAAGCCGCTCGTAGTGACCACGGCTGGCGGCCCGCTGATACACCTGCGGGTCATCGGTAAAGAAGACGCCGCCCTCGCCAGCGGAGGTGAGCTTGCCGTGCTGGAGGCTGATCGCGCCGGCGTCGGCGAGCGTGCCGCACATCCGGCCGCGGTGCAGGGTGCTTTGTGACACGCAGTTGTCTTCGACGAGGCGGAGGTCGTGGCGCCGGGCAACGTCGAGCAGCGCATCCATATCGGCGGGCATACCGCTCCAATGTACGACTAGGATGGCTTTCGTGCGCGGCGTGATCCGGCGCTCGACGTCCGCCGGGTCCAGCAGGCGGGTATGCGGATCAACGTCGGCAAAGACGGGTACGGCGCCGCAGCCGACGATGGGGATGCAGCTAAACGGGTGCGTCGCTGACTGGACGATGACTTCATCGCCCGGGACGACGCCCACGCCGAATAGCGCGGCGTTCAGGGCCGCGGTTCCGCTGTGGTGGGTCAGCGCGTAGCGCACGCCCCACTGTTGGGCGATGGCCTCCTCTAGCTGGGCAATCGGGCCGGCCGGGTCGTAGTGGGCGCTGGAGAGGCCGGAACTGCGGATCAGCGCGCTGACCGTTTCGACCTCTTCCTCGGTGTAAATCGGCCACTGCGCGTAGTAGGTGTGGTCCAGGGTGATGGCCGGGCTGCCGCCCAAGATTGCCAGCCGCTCGCGCATCGCTTGCCTCGCTCTCCGAGATCGCCTGTCCCGGCTGCCCTACAGTAACGCGCTGGCATTGGCGGCCACCTTACGGAAGGCCGCGACGTACTGGTCGAGTAGCTCCGGGGTGGGTTGTGTGAGCCGCGGGAGCGACACACGATTGACGGGCGGGTCTTCCGTAATGGGCAGCGTGCCGGGGCCGTACCGCACGCGGGCCGCGGACTCGGCATTGTCCGGGTGCTCGAATGCCCAATGCTTGCGCTCGACGAACAGCGGCTGCGTGTGGAGGCCGCCGCGGTGGCGCAGCCGCGTGGCCGTGCCCAAGCGGGCGCCCTCGGCCTGCAACGCTTGGGTAAAGCGATCGGCGGACAGGCCGCCAAGCTCGTCCGGGTCGTAGATCATAAAGGGCGAGCGATAGTAGACGCGCTCGACATGATCGGGCATCGGTGGCACCGAGAAGCCGGGAATCTCGCTCACTTGGTCGTAGAGGTACTGGATGCCGGCGTTGCGCCGGGCGTTGCGCTCGTCGAGCTTGGCCAGGGCCACCCGGCCGATGGCCGCGTGGATGGGGCTGATGCGGTACTTGAAACCGAAGCCGGTATGCTCGAAACGGCTATCTTCGTGATCCAGGTCTCCGATCCGCTCGTAATGTCCCAGCAATACCGCGCGGTCGTAATACTGTTTTTCGTTGGTGGTGAACAAGCCGCCCTCGCCGGAGGGCATGACCTTGCTGGTCTGCATGGAAAAGCCGGCCACGTCACCCCAGGAGCCGATTTTGCGGCCGCGGAAGCTGGACCCGTGCGCGTGGGAGGCATCCTCAACCAGCTTGAGGCCGTATCGCTGGGCCAAGTCGGTAAAGCCGTCCATGTCGCAGGGCATCCCGCCGCGGTGACAGATCACGATGGCTTTGGTGCGCGGCGTGATGCGACCCTCCGCCGCTGCCGGATCGAGGTTCAGGAACACCGGCTCCACGTCCGCGAAGACGGGAATGGCGCCGACGGTGAGGACCGGCACCGCGGTGGCCCAATAGCTCGTGGCCGGGCAGATCACCTCGTCACCGGGGCCGATGCCCAACGCAAAGGCGCAGGCATGGAGCGCCGCCGTGCCGTTGTTGTGGGCCAGGGCGTAGTTGACACCGATATATGAAGCGAACTCCGCTTCCAACTCGTCGCGGATGGGGTGATTCGACCATTCGCCACTGCCGGCGACCTCGGCAACGGCGTCAAGCTCTTCCTGCTCGACCAGCGGCCATTTCATGGCCTCGGTCTGATCAAGCGTGATGGCGCGTTCGCCGCCGAGCAGCGCCAGTGTTGTTGTTGCTGTCATCTTTCTCCCCAGTCCGTGTGCGACAAGATGGTACACCGATCTCCGGAGCAAGGCCAGCCCCCCTATAGTCCCCTGCTGCGGCGGGGGGACGGCGTATTCCCTCCCCTGTCGCAACGGGGGAGGGTGAGGGTGGGGGCTACAACCATCGCGTTATGGTAGATCGTGGATGCTGGTGGGCGGCGGCGGGAGGCGGTCTTCACCTTCCCGCAAGCGCAGAGCGTAGTCGTCGGCCTCAATCGCTTGCCGCGCGACGCGATACAGCCCGACGGCCGACACGCGGCGGACTATCGCTTCGCCGATGACGATCTCGGACTGTGCCCCGGCCCTGATGAGCGGGGCATTCATGCGGTTGAAGTCGGCGGAGCAGGTCATGTTATGCGCCCAAGTCGGCACCGGTCGCTCGATGCCGTGCTCGTCAATGATCCGGGCGTTCGGTAGCTCGATGAACCCGACGTACTCGGGTGCCAGCTCCTCCTCGACGGCCTCGAACGTCGTGTTCGAGCTGTGGGAAACGCCGAGCAGGAGAATCTGGGCGTCCCAGGCGATGAGCTTTTGGAAGGGGCTTTCCCGGCCGCAGTTGGTCAGCGAATGGGTTGCCGTCAACTCGGCGGCGCAGGAACCGAGCGCCGAGACGGACTCCACGACATGGTGACTGCGATGGGTACTGCGCTGGCGGATCACCTCCGCGATGGTGCCTAGCTCCGAGGGCGCGTGCCGCACGTCGAACACCGGATTGGGCGTGCGTTTCAGCGAATAAGTGCCGGCCGGGGCCGCGAGGGTGCCGGTCGGCCCAAGACTGGCCAACAAGGCCGCCACCACGGTCGCGGCGCCGCCTGCAACGTAGCCGAACTTGCTCAACGAGGAGTGGCAGTAGACAGTATCGCCCGGATGGATGCCCACGCGCCGGAAGCCCTGGAGGAGATCGTCGTAGCTCACGTGGAGGCAGCGGGCGCGGCGGGTTGCGAGGTCCAGCTTGCTCATGGCGGCTCCCTGTAGTCGCGCTATCCAGGTGGATAGTCTACACTTTGGGGACGCAGCGCCGGCAGGACTCTACGGGAGGAGCAGCAGCCGACCTTGGCTCGCCACCACATTGACATAATTGTGGCGCTCCGGAATTCGCTCCCGATGGACGACGACACATGAGCACTCGGTCGGATGGCCCGGACGTCTCGGTCGTCGTCCCCGTCTATGAGGAAGCCGAGAACATCGGCGCACTGTATGGTGCGCTGCATACGCACCTGGAGCAGTTGAATCAGTCCTACGAGGTGATTCTGGTAGACGACGGCTCCAAGGACGGGAGCTGGGAGCAGCTGCACCGGCTGGCCGTGGAGCACGCACACTACACGGCCATTCGCCTCCGCAGGAACTTCGGCCAGTCGGCGGCGCTGGCAGCAGGGATTGACCATGCGCGCGGTGCAGTCATCGTGCTGATGGATGCGGACCTTCAGAACGACCCGGCGGATATTCCCAAGTTACTCGCCGGGATACAAGAGGGGTTTGACGTTGTAAGCGGTTGGCGGGAGAAGCGTCAGGATGCGTTTCTGCTGCGTGTTCTCCCTTCCAAAGTAGCCAACTACCTGATCTCCCGTGTTACCGGCGTTCACTTGCGCGACTACGGCTGTACGCTCAAGGCCTACCGGAGCGAGGTGCTGAAGAGCATCAGGATATACGGGGAGATGCACCGCTTTCTGCCGGCGCTGGCCGACTTGAGTGGCGCACGCATTACCGAGATTCCGGTGCAACACCATCCGAGAAAGTACGGTCGGTCCAAGTACGGCATTAATCGGATACTCAAGGTCTTACTTGATCTGCTGACCGTGAAGTTCATCAGCACCTTTGGTACAAAGCCCATCCATGCGTTCGGATGTCTGGGCACGGTGAGCTTGTTTCTGAGCTTCGGCCTCGTGCTCTGGCTCATCTACGACAAGCTATTCCACGAGAAATACTTGATCGAAAGTCCGCTGCTGTTGCTGGCGGCGCTCCTGTTTCTGGTCGGCATCCAGATGCTGGCGCTCGGACTTGTGGCGGAATTGGCCATACGAACGTGGTATGAATCGCAGGACAAGAAGGTCTACTACGTGCATACGGTCGTGAGCGAATCCGATCCGTCGGCAGAAGGCCCTTAGCCGCCGGCGGCCGGATTAGGACCCCGAGGGGACGGGCGGCCGGAAAAACAGTAGGATAGGGTGTCGTCGGTCTCGATAACGGCTACGGAGGAGAAGCGATGAGCAGTACAGACTACGACCCCACGTGCGACGTTTGCAAGATCAACGCCCGTGAGCTACCCATCGAGGGTGGTGTGATCTTCGAGAATGACCTCTGGTTGATCCGCCATATGCCGGAACCCTATGGGCTGCCCGGTTGGATGATGCTCCATACGCAGCGGCATGTCCCTGGCCCGGCCGACTTCAACGATGAGGAGGCGGCCAACTTCGGACCGGCGCTGCGGCACTTCCAGCGCGTGCAGCTCGAGGTCACCGGGGCGCTCCGCATCTACACTGCCGGGTTCGGTGAGAGCAGCCCGCATATTCATATCCACATGGCGCCGCGCTATGCAGATCATCCCGATGACGCGCTGGCGTGGGGCGTGGCAAATCTGATGGGGGGCCGGATTCCGGTTGATCCGCAGGAGGTGGAGCGGATCACAGTGGCCTACCGCGAGGCGTTGGCGACGAACCCGCCGCCGCGGTAATGGTAGCCGGTGGCCCCCACCCTGGCCCTTCCCCTGTTAGTGAAAGTTGCGAAATTGATGAAGTAGTGTGTTAGCCCCCACCCTCACCCTCCCCCGTTGCGACGGGGGAGGGAACTGCCCGGCCCGTGCAGAGGAGGTAGCGTTAGCATGTCGCAGCTAGGCCAGCCGCATATTCTTGTCCTGCCGTCCGGCGCCTTGGCGGAGGAGATCCTCACGCCGCGGGCGTGGGCCGTGCTGGAGTCGCTGGGCACGGTCGAGCGGAACCGGCTAGGGCGTATGCCTACCTCCGAGGAGCTGGCGGAGCGCTTGCCCCGTGCTACCGCTGTCATGACCAGCTGGGGCACGCCGCCGTTTGACGATGCCATGCTGGCGGCCGCGCCGCAGCTACGGATTATCGGCCACGCCGCCGGCTCGATCCGGCGATTGACGCCGCCACCGGTCTTGGCGCGGGGGATCGTCGTGACGCACGGCGCGGACGTGATCGCGCAATCGGTCGGGGAGTGGGCGCTGACGACGACGCTGATGGCGCTGCGGACCGCGCATACGTTTGATCGTGCGATGCAGAGCGGTCGGGCGTGGTCCGGGATCAAGGGCCGGTGGGGGCGTGAACTGTACCGGAAGCGGGTCGGGATCATCGCCGCGAGCATGACCGGCCGGGCCTACATCCGTCTGTTGCAGCCGTTCGATGCGGAGATCACGGTGTATGACCCGTATCTCGCAGAGGAGCGGGCCGCCGCGCTCGGCGTGCGGCGTGCGGCGTCGCTCGACGAGCTGATGGCCAACTCCGACGTGGTCTCCAACCACGCGCCGACGACACCGGAAACGAACGGCATGGTGGGGGCGAGACAGCTGGCGCTGATGCCGGACGGTGCGCTGTTCGTCAATACGGCTCGCGCCGCCGCCATTGACTACACGGCGCTCACCCGCGAGCTACAGACCGGCCGCTTGGTGGCAGCGCTGGACGTATTTCCCCAGGAGCCGCTGGAAGACGATAGCCCCCTGCGCGGGCTGCCGAACGTCATCCTCAGCCCCCACGTGGCCGGCGCCACGGTCGAATCGCGCGCCCGCCTGGGCGAGGCGATGGCCGACGAGTTTGCGCGGTTCTTCACCGGCCAGCCGCTGCGCTACCAGGTCACCGACGCGATGCTCGCCACGATGGCCTGATGCCTTGACCAACGGCATTGGCCGCCTCCCGCGCTGACACGCCGGGGAGGGAACCGACACCTCGCTCCGTTATTCCGGCGTGCGCGGAATCCACGACCACCTTGACATCCGCTTCCAGTACCGGGTATATTTTGCCGCTATTGATACCAGTTAGCATTTGTGTCAGATGGAGCAGTGATATGGCGCCCGCTGGCGTAACCGGGCGAAGCGGAACCAAGTCTGGTGGGAAACGGGAGGTAACGAGGCGAGGGTAGGAACAGTCTACACGGGAGCGGCTCCCAGCCGAGCCGCAGGTCGCACACTACGCAGGTAGTCACTGGTGAATAGCCATTGGTGAATCCATTGGCAGAGCCGAACCGGAGCAAGGAGAAAACTACCTATGAGATCAGGATGGCGGAGATTACTGGTGTTGCTGACCCTGGTTTTTGTTGCCGTGGCAGCGTGTGGTGAGCCGACGGTGCGTTACGTCGGCCAACCGCAAGCCGGACCGCCCGGCCCAGCCGGTCCCCAGGGGGCACAGGGCGCGACCGGCGCCCAAGGTGCCCAGGGTGCGCCGGGAGCTGCCGGCGAGGCGGCGTTCAACGTATCCATCGAAAACTGCGGATTCACCCAGATCTTTACGGCGCCACCAGAACGGGCAGTGAGTCTCACGCAGCACACCACCGAGATCATGTTGGCACTTGGCCTGCAAGACAAGATGGTAGGGACGGCGTATCTCGATGACGCCATCCTCCCGCAGTACGAGGCGGCCTACAATAAGATCCCGGTGCTATCGGATAAGTACCCGTCGCGTGAGGTGATGCTCGGTGTATCACCGGACTTTGTCATCTCCGGGTTCGCCAGCGCCTTCGAGCGACCGGAGAACGCCGGACCGCGTGAAGACCTGCTGGCGCTTGATATTCACTCCTACCTGAGCACCGGAGCGTGCCGGGAGCGCACCGGACCGCTGACGATGGACGACATTTACATTGACTTCCTGAATCTGGGCAAGATTTTCGACGTCGAAGATCGGGCTGAGGAAGTCGTCGCGTCCATGAAGCGGGAGGTTGCAGCCGTTGAGTCCAAGATCGCTGCCTTGGAGAAGAAGGTAAGAGTCCTCCTGTATGACAGTGGTGAGGACAAGGCCTTTACGGCGGCCTGCTGCGGCTCGGCCAACCTGGTCGTGGAGCGGGCCGGAGGGATCAACCTGTTCAACGATCTGGAAGGGAACTACAAGAGCGCCTCCTGGGAGGTGGTCGTGGAGCGCGACCCGGAGGTGATCGTGCTCATCGAGGCCGGGTGGTCCACGTCGGCCGAGAAGGAGAAGCTCCTACTCACGAATAAGGCCCTCGCGGACATCACGGCGGTCAAGAACAAGCGATTCGTCGTCGTGCCCTTCAGCTCGACCTCGCCGGGCGTCCGGGTGCCGGCGTTGATAGTCACCCTGGCGAAGGCATTCTATCCGGACTCGTTCTAGCAGCTTGTACCACCTACGATGACATGCTCGTCTCGAAACGAGTCATAGCCAAGTCGGCCGACTCGACAGTCAGTCGGCCGCTGCAACCGGCCGAGGAGCGGCGACGCGGCAGCAGGCTACTGCTGTTGCTCATGCTGCTCCTCGCCGGACTGGCACTGACCATCACCCTGGCGGTGACCATTGGGCCGGTGCCGATCAACCCGCTGACCGTGTGGCAAATCATCGGCAGTCATCTCTTCAGCACTGAGCCGGGGGAGTGGAGCCGAGCGCACGATCAAATCGTCTGGCTCATCCGCTTGCCGCGGGTGCTGCTGGCGGCGGTGATCGGCGCCGGCCTGGCGGTAGTCGGCACGGCCATGCAGGCCACCGTGCGGAACCCCATCGCGGATCCGTACATCCTCGGCATCTCCGCCGGGGCCTCCATCGGGGCCGTCCTCGTGATCCTCTTCGGACTTCAGGTCTTTGGGCTGTATTCGCTCTCCGTAGCGGCGTTCCTGGGCGCTTTGGCGGCGTTTGTGATTGTCTTTACCTTGGCGCAGCACCAGGGGCGGCTGACGCCGGTACGGCTCATCTTGGTCGGTGTGGCCGCTTCGTATGTCTTCTCGGCGATCACCAGCTTCCTGATCTTCCGTGCCCACGACACGCGGCAGACCCAGGCGGTGCTCTTCTGGCTGGCCGGCAGCGTGGCCAGTGCCAAGTGGAGCTTTCTGGTGATCCCCACCGTCGTCATCATCGTCGGTACGGCGATCCTGGTGCTCCGGGCACGTTCGATGAACGCGCTGGTCGCTGGCGAGGAGACCGCCGTCACGCTGGGGGTGGATACCAACCGCTTTCGCAAGGAGCTAATGGCGCTTTCTGCCCTGTTGACCGGGGTGATGGTGGCTGTCGCCGGCGCCATCGGCTTTGTGGGGCTGATCATGCCGCACACGGTCCGGCTCTTTGTCGGCGCCGACCACCGCCGGGTGCTGCCGGTCAGCGTGCTGGTGGGGGCGATCTTCCTGATCTGGGTAGACGTGCTGGCTCGCACGGTCGTCGCGCCGGAAGAGCTGCCCCTCGGGGTCATAACCGCGTTCGTGGGCGGTCCTTTCTTCCTGTGGCTGCTGCGGCGGCGGGGACAAGCCTTTGGAGGCGGCGACCGATGAGACTATGCATCGAGCATGTTTCGTGGCAGGTTGACGGCACGGCCATCCTGCGGGATACCACGCTCAGAGTAGAGCCAGGTGAGTTCGTGGGGCTGATCGGCCCGAATGGCAGCGGCAAGTCGAGCCTGCTGCGGACGATCTACCGGGTCGTGAAACCCAGTGGCGGATCGGTCACCTTGGATGAGGAGGATGTCTGGAAACTGACTGTGCGTGAGGCAGCGCGACGTACTGCCGTTGTCTTGCAGGAGTCGCCGACCGAGTTCGACTTCACCGTCGAGGAACTGGTGTTTATGGGGCGCACACCGCACAAGGGCCTCACGGACCGCGATACGGGCGAGGACTACCGGATCGTCCATGACGCCCTCGAACGGGTAGGCATGACGACGTTCGCGCCGCGTCACTTCTCCACGCTGTCGGGAGGAGAGAAACAGCGTGTACTCCTGGCCCGCGCCCTAGCCCAACAGGCCCGTTTTCTCGTGCTCGATGAGCCAACCAATCACCTCGACATCCGCTACCAGATCGAGATGCTGGACCTGGTCCGCGGCCTCGGCGTGACGGCGTTAGCCGCGCTCCACGATCTGAACTTGGCGGCTCTTTACTGTGACCGCATCTACGTGGTCAGTAAGGGTGAGATCGTTGCTGACGGTGCTCCGGAGGAGGTCCTGCAACCGGCGCTAATCCGCGAGGTGTTCGGCATTGGTGCTGAGGTGCAGCCGCATCCGCGGACCGGCAAGCCCTATCTGATCTTCTTCTCGGAGAACGGCAACGCCCCAGCACAACCAGCCGCGGCAGGCGCGTGATAGAGCCGTGCAATCGTGCCGCCGGCTGGAGGGAGCCGGACAGTCAATTGGCAGCGGAGGTGCGGCTATCGCCAGCCGCTACGGTCCAGCCTCGCGAGTGGGGCGCTTGTGCCGCTGGGCGGCCGGAGGACACGTGTAGTCCGCAATCACCTGTCCGTCCACGAAGTGCTCATCCACAATGCGATCCAGCATGGACGGTGTCAGCGCGCAATACCAGGCGCCTTCCGGGTAGACCACCATCACCGGACCGAGGTTGCAGGGATAGAGGCAGCCGGTCTGGGTTGTCCGCACCTGCTCCGGACCGGAGTTCAGGCCGCGTGTAGCCAGCCGGTCGCGGAGATGGCGGTAGAGGTCACCGGCGAGATAGGTCGAGCAGCGGGGACCGAGGCAGAAGAGCGCATGGTAGCGGTGGAGCGGATTGGCCGACCAACTCGGATCGCCGCGATCCACAGGCGCCCCAACCCGCACGTCGGACTGCCGTTCGGCGGCTGCCACAACCTGACAAACGGCCTCACCCAGGGCCGCGTGATCGCCGAGGGAATCCGCCAGCAGCACTTCGATTTCTAACTCCGGGTGCCGCCGGAGCCAGCGCCGAATGACTTTCGGTAGCCAGATGCGAGGTGAGCGATCCATCGGCACGAAGACCGGGACAACCAGTATGCGCCGCGCGCCGGCATCCGCACAAGCCTGAAGCGTTGACCATAAGGCGGGGGTCCCTTGGTCCAGGAATGCCCCTTCCACACGATGGTAGCGCCGGGTGGAGCGGACCGTTGCAACCATGCGGTCCAGCTCTTCACGGGCGAAGTCGCCATAGCCGCCTTTGCCCAGCAGCAGCACCGTATCGGGCCGCTGTCCATCGGCCACGTCCGTGTCGGTGCCCGGCTGCGGTGCCGCCGATACCACGGCTTGGTGCGTGGCTGCAATATCACTCATGGCGTGACTCTCTTTCTGTCGGAGAACGTCAATGTCGGGAGGGTATGAATGGGCTGGTCTGGTAGATGCTAAGATAGTCTATCGCAAAGTATTCTCATTAGCAACTTGCCGTGCGCTGCCGGCAATGCCATGATAGGGCACTTGAGGCGAGAGGGGGGCTAGTGGCTGAGATGATGTGGCGCGTGGGCAAGCACGCGGGCGTGGGGAACGTCGTCTTGGAGCACGTGCCGATTCCCGAGGTCGGCCCGGGGCAGGTGCTCACGCGGACGCACGTCAGCCTGATTAGCCGTGGCTCCGAGCTATGGCGGCGCTACGAGCTTGAGGAGGCTGTCCCTCCCAGCATGATGGGGTACTCCACGACCGGGATAGTGGAGCGCGTCGGCGCGGGTGTTGCCGGTGTCGCGCCGGGCGACCGGGTGGTGGCCAGCGCGCCCCATGCCGAATACTCGCTGGTGGACGGTGTGCAGCCGCTCGACGCGCGGCTCTCCTTCGAGGAGGGTACGTTTCATCCGCTCAGTACGAGTAGCGCCGGCTGGACACGGGCGGCGGGGATCACCACCGAGGATCGGGTCGTGGTGCTCGGGCAGGGGATTGTCGGCAATCTGGTGATGCAGTTTGCGCGACGCTATCGTCCCGCGCAGCTCATTGCCGTGGACGCGCTCGATCTGCGGTGTCGGATCGCAGCGGAGGTTGGTGCGCCGGCGGTCGTACACGCCGGGGAGGAGGACCCGGTCGTGGCGGTGCGGCGACTGACCGGCGGTGAGGGCGCAACCATCGTGATTGACTGCGTAGGTGGACGGGCGGGGGTGCAGTCCTTTGCCCAAGCGCAAGATATGCTGGCGCCGGGCGGTCTGCTCCAACTGATCGGGGCTTACCAGGGGCAGCCGCTGCCGCTGGCTGCAGCGAAGATCATGGGCAAGCGCCTGCGAGGGGGCTACCCACCCGATACGGACCGCACGGCCATGGGGCGCGAGGCGATGGGGGCAATGGCGGCGGGGGAGGTGCGGGTGCAGCCGTTGATTACGCATCGGTTCGCTGGGCAGGAGGCCAAGCAGGCGTTCGACTTCCTGTACGAGCACCCGGAGCAGGCGCTGGGGGTGTTGTTCCGGTGGGCGTGAGCGGTGGGGCGGCGACGCAGCCACCTTCCTCATCCTGGAGACCCCATCGCCGAACCATGCGACTAGACTCCTTGACTAATGCTAATGAAAATCATTATAATCAACTGAGTGTATCCAGTTGCTCAACAGTGCGGTTTCCGCGGGAGCACACTGGGGAGAACGGTCAGTCAGAGGAAGGAACGCAACCGATGTTATTTGGACGCCTAGGACAGACGTTAGCTGTGGGTCTCGCTATGGCATTCCTGGTTGCCTGCGAAATCGGCCAGGATACCCAGTCAACAGAAGGGCCGCAGCCAACTGCCACATCTGCAGCCAGGGAGACTCCGAGTCCCACCATGCCGCCGATCCAGGTGGTGACAACCACCAACTTTGTGGCTGATTGGGCGCGGGTGGTAGGTGGAGACAGGGTGGAGGTCTTCAGCCTGCTGCCAGTGGGTGGCGATCCGCACCATTTCCAGCCCGTACCCCGCGACGTTGCCAGGGTGGCAGATGCGGATCTCGTGTTGTCTGTCGGCCTCTACCTGGAGGCCGCTTGGCTGGAGGAGCTCTTGCACAACGCAAGTGCAGATGAGGCCAAGATAGTCGCGCTTGGTGAAAGCGTTGATCCGATCGAGTTCGACATGCACGATATGCATGACGATCACGAGGATGAGGGCGACGGTGACCATGGCGACCACGAGCACGAGGATGAAGGCGACGGTGACCATGACGACCACGAGGGTGAAGGCGACGGTGACCATGACGACCACGAGCACGAGGATGAAGGCGACGGTGACCATGACGACCATGAAGGGCACGCGCACGGCACTTTCGATCCTCACTTCTGGTTCGATCCGATCCGAGTGAAGATCGCAGTCAACGAAATAGCCGCTCGGCTTTCGGGTATAGAACCTCAGAACGCGAGTGTCTACTTCCAGAACGCCGCAGAGTATGGGGAGATGCTCGACGAGCTTCACGCCTGGATCCAAGAGCAGGCTAGCACTGTGGCGCCAGAGCGCAGACTGCTGGTTACATCGCACGACAGCCTCTCCTACTTTGCAAAGGGGTATGGGTTTGAGGTGGTTGGCCTGGTCATTCCGTCTCTTTCAACTCATGTGGAGCCCTCTGCGGAGCACATTGCGGGGTTGGTCGAAGTGATACGGGAACATGACGTGCCGGCAGTGTTTGGCGAGACGACAGTCAGTGACAGGCTGGCACAAGCCGTGGCGAGGGAGACTGGCGCGGAGCTGGTCCAGCTCTATTCGGGATCGCTTGGGCCAGAGGGCAGCGGCGCTGACACGTACCTTGGCATGGTGCGAACAAACGTGGAACGCATTGTTGGGGCATTGAAGTGAGCACCGATCCGAACTCACACAGAGCGAGCATGTCGCTCGATGGAGTTACTGTCGAGCTCGATGGGCACAGGGCCCTGAGCAACGTCACCTTCGACGTGGATGCGGGGACCCTCATGGGCGTTGTAGGCCCGAATGGCGCCGGCAAAAGCACCCTGTTCAATGCCATTGCCGGGCTCCTCCCGGTCCGCCAGGGGAAGGTAACCCTTCACCGTGTAGACAAGGGAGGTGGGGCGTTGGCGTACGTGCCTCAGCGAGAGAGCGTCAACTGGCGGTTTCCCGTGACTGTGACGGACGTTGTAATGATGGGCCGGCGCTGCAGACTAAAATGGTTCCGGCGACCTGGGAAGAGAGATCGAGAGCTAGTCAAGGAGTGCATCTGCCGTGTGGGCCTATGGGGCCATCGCTCTGCTCTCATGACGGAGCTTTCGGGTGGACAGAGGCAAAGGGTGTTCATCGCCAGGGCGCTGGCCCAAGAGGCAAGTGTGCTTCTGTTGGATGAGGCCTTCAGCGGAGTTGACTTAGGCGCCCAGGAAGGCCTCGTCGAGGTCCTCCGAACACTGCGGGATGAGGGGCGCATTGTCTTGCTGGCGACCCACGACCTGACCAACCTGGCCAGCCGCTTCGACGAGGTCTTGTGTCTGAACTGCCAGGTGTGCGCCTGCGGCCCTCCCAAGCAGGTGTTTACGTCCGAGGTCATGGAGCAGTTGTACGGTGCCCACGGTGTGCGCCTCACAATGGACGGGGAGCGGTAGCAAGAAGACGTGATAGACTTCGTTGTCGCCCCACTTGAGTACGGCTTCATGGTGAGAGCCCTAATCGGCTCGATACTTGTGGGCGTGATGTGTCCGCTGGTTGGCGCGTACGTCGTCACCAGGAATCTCGCCTTCATTGGGGACGCTCTCGCTCACGCCGTGCTGCCGGGAATGGTGCTTGGCTTCATAGTCGGCATCAACCCGGCCATAGCCGCCATCCCAACAGGGGTCTCCGTTGCCATACTGGTCAGAACTGTGAGCCGTCGCGCGGGACTCAGCACGGACACTTCCATTGGAATTCTCTTTGCAGCCATGTTTGCCCTGGGACTTGTGATGCTTGCAAGTGCGACGAACATCAGAGTCAATATGGAAGACCTGCTCCTGGGGAAAGTATTGGCCATATCTCCGACCGATATCTATGTGTCCCTTGGGATAACCGTGATTGTCATCCTGGGGCTATTCACTCTCCACCACTGGCTGCTGTTTGCGAGCTTTGACCCCGTGGGATCGCAGGTTGTCGGTTCGCGTTCCAGCTTCGTTGACTACGTGTTCCTGGTTATGCTTGCCCTCGTTATCGTAATAGGGATTCAGGCGGCAGGCATTGTTCTTGTCATGGCAATGCTGGTAACACCTGCTGCCGCGGCGTATTTGTTGGTCAGGCGATTTGTCTCGATGATGATGATGGCCGCGGCGCTCGGGACCGCGTCCGCCGTAACAGGCCTTTACATCTCCTACCACTTCAATGTGCCCGCCGCTCCTGCTATGACCCTGGTCGCAAGCGGGATATTCGCACTGGTAGCAACATTTAGACGAAGAGCCCTCGCCTGAGAACCATCTCCAAAGAGGGGTCCGTAGTCAGCGGCTCATACGCCGGCAACAGACCTGATACGCAGTCGCGGCTTGGCGATCTTGCGAGACAACGGCATCGTCAGGAGGTCTCCATCGTCCACTGTAGCCAAATGGGGGCCTGGCGCCCTAGGAGAATCTCAGTCGTAGGCCATGACGGGAGAGTTCGAGCCCCGCAGTCTTCAGCTTTTCAAGCGGACCACATCCTTGACAATTGAGAATGATTTGCATTAGAATCAGCTAGGAATGCCGCCGGTCACGACACTGGTGAGTGACCGGCGGGATACCGGTAAGAACAGACAGAGCAGAGAAGGGGAAAGGAACCGATGCTATCTCGATATGCCATGCACAGACGCGGTCTCGCTGTCGTAGCCGCAGGCTTGCTTGCAGCGGCCTGCGGCGACCCGACCGTGCGCTATGTGGGCGAGCCACAAGCCGGCCCACGGGGGCCGGCGGGACCCGAGGGGCCCCAAGGTGCAGTCGGCGCCCAGGGTGCGACGGGCGCGACGGGCGCCAAGGGGACGACGTCCTCGCCGCCGCGCAACCGCGGCAGCGAGGAGGTCGTACTCGCGGCGCCGCGCGACTTGGCCAACGGTCTTGAGGACCCGTATTTCACGCACCTCATCGTGAATGCGTGGAATAGTCTCTCCAAGCTGGACAACAACCTGGTTCCGCAGCCAGAGTTGGCCGAGTCGTGGGAGACTAACGACGATGCCACGGTGTGGACGATCAAGCTCCGCTCCGGGATCACCTTCCAGGATGGGGAGGTCTTCGACGCCGGCGCCGTGGCCGCGAATATCGAGCGCTACGTGCAGATCAGCCCGCGCAGCTCGCGCTACTTCTCCTATACCAAGGAGCGGGCGATGGGCGAGTTCGAGAAGGTCGAGGCGGTGGATACGAACACGGTGCGGCTGACGCTGGGGCGGCCGCGGCCCGCGCTGCCGAACACGATGTCGAACTTCTACTCGGCGATGTTCTCACCGGCCTCTTTTACGGCCGAGGGGAACTTCAATGCGCCGCCGGCGAGCGCCGGCCCGTTCAAGATCGTCGAGTGGGTGAAGGGCCAGCACCTCATTCTGGAGGCCTTTGAGAATTACCACCGTGGGGCGCCAGCGGTGAAACAGCTGACGATCCGCTCCCTGCCCGACCCCAATACACGGGTGGCGGCGCTGCGGTCGGGTGAGATTGACGGTGTGGTGGACCTCGGTGGTTTGCAGCCGCAGCAGGGCGCGCAGTTGCGCGGCGAGGGCGCGTTGGTCGTGAATTCACGGCCCATCGCGCTGCAGCAGTACCTGTCGTTCAACAACAAGAAACCGCCGTTCGACAAGCTCGAGATGCGCCAAGCCGTGAATATGGCCATTGATCGGCAGTCGCTGGCGAAGGACCTGTGGCATGGCTTTGCGACGCCCGGGGGGAGTATCTTGCCGGAGTTTGCCGACTTGTGGACGCGCAAGGACTTGGTGGCTGAATACAACCCGCAGAAGGCCCTGGAGTTGGCGAAGGCAGCCATGGGCGGGCAGCGGATGAAGATTGATGTGCCCATCTCGGCGCTGCAGAACAACCGCTATCCCTACAAGAGCCTGCATGAAGTGATCCAGGCCGTGATCGCGCCGCTGGGGTTGGACGCAGACCTGCAGCTCGTCGAGCATGCAGCCTGGAAGGAGATCGTCAAGAATGGGGACTACCACCTGACCGTGAGCACCCACGGCTGGGCCAACGGTGATCCCGACTACTTGTTCAGTCGCTTCATGCACTCGAAGGGCGACACCAATGCCCAGCGGCACTTTGACTATAACGACCCCGAGATTGACAAGCTCGTGGTACAGGCGGCGTCCTCGCTCGATTACAACGAGCGCAAAGCCTTGTACGACCGGTTGCAGGAGATCGCGTTCAATGACGTGCGCTTCGCGACACTGCTCTACGATCACGTCGTCTTTGCCCACCACCCCGCTTTGGAGGGCTATGACGTGAGCACGCTCTACCAGCCGAGCCTGTCGCAGTTGTCCGTGCGCTGACCCGGTTTCGCATCGCTGGCAGCCGGATGGCGGGGCTGGGGCTTGGTGGTCCGGCCCTCCTCACCCTTGCCGGCCCCTCTCCACTAGGGGCGGGGGGCCGGCTGCGGGCAGAGACTGGGGGTTGGAACCGCCGCCTCGTCCTCGTCAGTGAGCAGACCATGATCCGCTACACACTGAGCCGGCTCCTCGCGCTGGTACCGGTGCTGCTGGGCGTCTCCCTGCTGGCGTTTCTGTTGGCCAATCTGGCGCCGGGTGATCCGGCCGAGTTGGCGTTGAGCCAGGGCGACCAGGAGCCAACGGAGGCCGAGATCGCGGCCAAACGCGAGGAGCTGGGACTCAACGCACCCCTGCCGCTGCGTTACGTGCGCTGGCTCGGTGACGTGGTGCGCGGGGACATGGGATTGACGTATATAGACCGCGTACCGGTGTTGCCGGAGTTGGCCCGGCATATTCCAGCAACGGTGAAACTCGCCACTGCCGCCCTTCTCCTGGCCCTGGTATTGGGCGTCTCGATTGGGACGGTGACGGCCGTGTACCGCGGCACGCTGCTCGACGAAGCCGGTCGGGTGCTGGCCTTGCTCTGTGCCTCGCTGCCGAGCTTTGCGGTGGCGCTGATCCTGATCTATGCCTTCGCCGTGGCGCTGCGGCTGGTGCCGGTCGCGGGGTACGGTGACGGACACCCCCGGAATCTGATCTTGCCGGCCATTTCGCTGAGCGTCTTCACGATGGGTGCGCTCGTCCGGCTGACCCGCGCCAGCGTATTGGAGGTCCTGGGGCAGGACTATATTCGCACGGCCTACGCCAAGGGCCTGAGCAAGCCGATGGTCGTGCTCAAACATGCGTTGCGGAACGCACTGCTACCGGTCGTCACGGTCGCTGGCACCCAGTTCGGCCAGCTCCTCGGTGGGGCGGCCATTGTCGAGACGATCTTTGCGTGGCCTGGCGTGGGCAGATTCGTGGTGGAGTCGATCTATTCGCGCGATTACCCCATCATCCAGGGCTTTGTGCTGCTGGCTGGCCTAACGTTCGTGCTCGTCAATCTGGCGACCGACCTGCTCTACGCCGTAATTGATCCGCGCATCCGCTTGGGTGCGGGGGCGCAGGGTGGAAGCGATGACCGTGCCTAGCCGCGCGTTGCCGGCCGCCCCGGCAGCGGCGGAGGCATTAGGCGGCGAGGACCTTTACGGGGTCGCCGAGCACTCCCCATGGCGCGCGGCGCGACGGGTGTTGTGGGCTGATCGGGCGGCGCTCGCCGGCCTGCTCCTTCTGAGTCTATTTGTCGTCATCGCAGTAGCAGCGCCGCTCCTTGCGCCGCACGATCCGCACGCCATTCACTTGAGCGACAAACTGCAAGGTCCCAGCGGGCGCTATCCGCTCGGGACCGACCAACTGGGCCGTGACCTGGCGAGCCGGCTCATCTACGGCGCCCGCGCCACTCTGGGAAGCGCCATCCCGACGACCATGGGGCTGCTCCTCTTCGGACTGGTGATCGGCATTGCGGCGGGCTATCTCGGCGGGTGGGTGGACCGCGTCGTGGTGGGCACCGTTGACGTGCTGCTGGCGCTGCCGCGGCTGATTCTCTCGCTGGCATTGGTGGGATTTCTCGGCCCCAGCCTGCAGAGCCTGCTGATCGCCATCATCGTCGTCGGTTGGGCCGATCACGCCCGCATCTTTCGCGCCGCGACGCTCGCGGCGCGCGAGTGGGAATTCGTGCTGGCGGCCCGCGCACTGGGTGCCTCGGACCTACGGATCATGGCGCGTCATATCCTGCCCAACATCATCGGTCCTATCGTGGTACTGGCCACACTGGACCTGGGACACATCGTCCTAATGATCTCCTCGCTCAGTTTTCTGGGCCTGGGCATCCAGCCACCGACCCCGGAATGGGGCGCGATGTTGAATGACGCCCGCACCTACCTCGACCAAGCACCGCATCTCGTCCTGTTGCCGGGGCTGTGCATTCTCCTGTCCGTTCTGGCGTGTAACTTGCTTGGTGATGGGCTGCGTGCGGCCCTTGATCCGCGCTCGCGCGACCGCTAGGACGATATGGATTGAGGCTGAAAGGAGTACCGGCAGGCACCGATGGCCGAGGAGACAATGGAGCGATTCAGCCCAGAGCGAACGCCTCTGCTTGCGGTGCGCGAGCTGGGCGTCTCGTTCTCAACGTCCGATGGCGAGGTACCCGCCGTACAGGACGCGAGCTTCAGCATCGGGCAGGGGCGCATTCTGGGCTTGGTCGGCGAATCCGGCTGCGGCAAGTCCGTGACGGCCTTGGCCCTGATGGGGTTGCTGCCCTCTGCGCCAGCCTGCGAGCTTACCGGTGAGGTCCGGCTGGAAGGCCGCAACCTGCTCACGCTCCCCGAACGGGAGTGGCAGGCGGTTCGCGGCCGGTCCATCGCGATGATCTTCCAGGAGCCGATGACCTCGCTCAATCCAGTGCAACGGGTTGGGGATCAGATTGCGGAGGCGGTCCGCGCCCACCAGCGCATGGGTCGCCGCGCGGCGCGGGAGCAGGCGGTCGCGTTGCTCGATCAAGTGGGGATTCCGGCCCCATCCGAGCGCTCCCGCGCGTATCCCCACGAACTGAGTGGTGGAATGCGTCAGCGGGTAATGATCGCGATGGCGCTGGCCTGCCGACCAGCCTTGCTGATCGCGGACGAGCCAACGACGGCGCTTGACGTGACCATACAAGCCCAAATCCTCGATCTGCTCCGGCAGCTTCAGGATGAACTGGGAATGAGTTTGTTGTTTATTACGCATGATCTGGGAGTGATCGCCGAGATGGCGGACGACGTGGCGGTGATGTATGCCGGGCGGATCGTCGAGTATGCACCAGTCGAGGCCCTGTTCGAGGCCCCGCAGCACCCCTATACCCAAGGGCTGCTCACGAGCATGCCCTCACTCGCGACCGACCGGAGCCGGCAACTCCCGGCCATCGCCGGCAGCGTGCCGCATCCCAGCCGTCTGCCGGCCGGCTGCGCCTTCACCCCGCGCTGCCCGCACGCCCTGTCACCTTGCATGACCGAGCGACCACCGGAGGTCGCCACGGGTCCGGGCCACCGCGTCCGCTGTTGGCTGCACTCGCCCACATCGCCGGCCAGTGGCACCCAGCCACCCGTCTACGGGCAGGCGCCACGATGACGAGCACTCGCGTGACGGAGCCACTGCTCCAGGTCAGGAACTTGGTCAAGCACTTTCCGGTCCGGGGGAGCCGGTTCGGTCGCGGTCCGGTGGTCCGAGCGGTAGATGGCGTTTCCTTCCACATTCGGCGCGGCGAGACGTTTGGGCTCGTGGGGGAATCGGGCTGCGGGAAGACCACCACGGGGCGCATTATCCTGCGCCTCATTCCCGCAACCGGCGGCCACGTGCGTTTTGCCGGGCAGGACGTGTTCGAACTGCGTGGTCGCGCCCTCGCCGCTTGGCGTCGGCAAGCCCAGATTATCTTCCAAGACCCCTATGGCTCGCTCAATCCGCGTTTGACCGTCGGTGCCAGTATCGCTGAGGGATTGGTCGTACACGGCTTGGGTAACCGGCGCGAGCGGGAGGCGCAAGTACATGAGGCGCTCACCGCGGTCGGGCTGCGTCCCGAATTCGCGCGGCGCTACCCGCACGAGTTCAGCGGGGGGCAGCGCCAGCGTATCGGCATTGCGCGGGCCCTGATCCTGCAACCCCAACTCATCGTCTGCGATGAGCCGGTTTCGGCGCTGGATGTCTCGGTGCAGGCGCAAGTGCTCAACCTGCTGCGCGACTTGCAGGCCGCGCACGGCCTGACCTATCTGTTCATCGCCCACAACCTAGCGGTGGTCCGCTACATCGCGGACCGGATCGGGGTGATGTATCTGGGCAAGCTGGTGGAGACCGCTCCCGGCGACGAACTGTATCGGCAGCCTCGGCATCCCTATACCCAGGCGCTGCTCTCGGCCATTCCGCAGCCGCGACCAGGCCAGCGCCAGGAGCGGATCGTGCTCGGTGGCGATGTCCCCAGCCCGCTCAACCCACCAGCAGGTTGCCCGTTCCACCCGCGCTGTGCCCACGTGATGCCCGTGTGCAAACAGGCCATGCCGCCAACGCGGGAGGTGGGCGCCGGCCATACGGTTGCCTGTCACTTGTACGAAGACGAGACGTGCTGAACGCTGACAATTAATCAGGTGGCGACTTGCACGTGCGGGATGACCTCTTGGCCGAGGCGGTCCAAGGAGGCGCGGGCCTGAGCCGGCCCGAGGCCGGGCCAACGTAGCTGCACATGGGCGTGGGTGAGCGAGAGGATGCGCTGCCGGGCAACAATGCCCTGGGCGACTGTCTCCGGGCTGCCATAGAGGAGGCCGACACGCTGCGCGGCCTCGGCGGTACTCGCCGGCGGTGGCGTCGTACTCCACCGCGGCCGCGGGGCGGCCCTGGCCCAGAGTTTCTGGACGGGTGTAGTCGCCGCGGCCTCAGCGGAGCGATCATCGGCGTCGATATAGAGACCAAAGCCGCCCGACACCGGTGGCGGTTCCGGCCACCCGGCCTGACTCCAGACGCGGCGATAGGCGGCGACAATCTCCTGCACATGGTCTAGCGCGCGGTCGCGTGAGGTCATCAGGCCGAGGCCTCGTTTGGCGACCAGCGCTGCCGACTCGACGCTATTGGCGGCGGCCCAGGTCCGGGCCCGCAGGTCGCCGAGCGGCACTGGCCGCAGCGTGACGGTGGGGAGCCGGAAGTAGCGCCCTTCGAAGGCGAACGGCGTGCCGCGCCACAAGCCCAGGACTATATCCAGCGCCTCCGCAAACCGCTCGCGGCGCACCGTGTCGGTGAGGTTTAGGCCGAACGCGGCCGCCTCGGGCGGTGTGCAGCCGCTGCCAAAGCCGAAGGACGCCCGGCCACCGGTGAGCACGTCCACCGTGGCGATCTGCTCGGCGATGGCGAGGGGATGGTGCAGGTTGAGGCAAATGATCGCGCTGCCGACGGCGATGCGGTGGGTACGCTGACCCGCAGCCAGCGCGAGGAGCGGGGGAGCGGGCAGATGGCCATGATGCACCCCGAAATGATGCTCGGCAAACCAGACAGCGGTGAGACCGATTTCCTCGGCGGCCTCGACGAGCGATAAGACCTCCGCGAAGACCTCCCCGGAAGGAGTACCCGCGTTACCTTCTGCGTGGTCGATCAACGCGAACTGCACAGTGGCGCCGTCCTTGGGCGTGATTGTTCTCCCTGGTCCCGCACCCCGGCCCTCGCCCAAGAGGAGCGGGTGTGGCCGCCGGACGACGGGCTAGAAACACCCGCTGGGAGGAGAGTATACTGCTCGTAACAGGCGTCTCTCTTTCTGTCGGAGGATTTCAGTGCCAGGAAGTCATGGGTACTTGGCCTGACAGACACCAAGCTATTCTATCGCAAAGCAATCGCATTAGCAACTTGCTGTACCGTACCGGCAATGCCATGATAGGGTGCTTGAGGTGAGGGAATGGACGTGAGCAACGGCGCAGCAGAGTGCATCGTAGGGGCAGTGCCGGTCCTGGCGATGCCGTTTGACGACGACGGGGCGATTGACGAGGCCAGCCTGCGGCGGGAGCTGGATTTCTGTATCGAGGCCGGCTCGCAGGCGATTGCCTTCGGGATGGGCAGCGAGAGCGCCATGCTGACCGACGCGGAGCGGGCGCAGGCCTGGAGCCTGGCGGCTCGGCATCTGGATGGCCGGCTCCCGCTGATCGCGGCCACCGCGCACGCCAGTCGGGAGGGCACTATCGCGCTGACCCGGCTCGCGCAGGAGTGCGGTGCCACCTGCGCGATGGTCAATCCGGCGCCCTACGGCGGCGAGCAGTTGGTTGGCCTGTTTCGTGACCTGTCGGACCGGGTGGGCCTACCGCTGATGGTGCAGGACGCGAGCGGCAACGCTCCCGCGGAGGTGCTGCTCCAGGCCGTAGACGCTGCGGCCAGCATTACCTGTCTGAAGCTGGAGTCGGCGGGTACTCCGGAGAAGATCGGCGTCGTGGTGGAAGGGCTGCGGCAGCGCGGAATGCTGGGTGACGGCGCGGCACGAGAGATCACTGTGCTCGGCGGCGGCAACGGCAACTTACTTCCCGAGGAGTTGGGCCGTGGCTCCGTCGGCACGATGCCGCATCCGGCGCTGATTGACGGCTTCCGCACCGTCTGCGACCGGTATGCCGCCGGGGACTCCGCCGGTGGTCTGGACTATTATCAGCGCACGATTGCGCCGGTGCTGCGGGCCGTCATCGTGAGTGGCGCCGGATCGGCGATGCTGTGGCTCCAGAAGACACTTTTTCAGCGTGCTGGTATCCTTCATAGTGTCTATTGTCGTCGGAATGCGCTGGCCTTGCCGGATTGGCTGATGGAGCAGGTGCTCGCTCATCTCGATACGACCGATCTCAGCATAGCCCGGCGGCTACGCGCGAAGTCCGCGCACTAAGGTAAGCACTCACGATGGCGGAGACGTACTTCATCGCGGCACCGACGCTGGAAGCCTACGCGACGGATATTCTGGTAGCCGCCGGCACGCCGGAAGTCACGGCGCAGCACGCCGCCGAGCACATGGTCCTGGCGAGCCTGTCGGGCCATGACTCGCACGGAGTTATTCGCATCCCCTACTACGTCGAGAGTATTGAGGACGGCACCTACAATGCTGCCGGTCAGCCGACGGTGGTGCATACGGCGGGCGCCGTCAGCGTGGTGGACGGCGAAAATACGCTCGGTCAGTACACAGCCTCGTTCGGCCTTGAAGTGGCGCTGAAACATGCGGCGCGTTACGGCATCGGCGCTGTGGCCCTGCGCCGCTGCACGCATACCGGCCGGCTGGGACACTATCCCGAAGTCGCCGCCGAGCGGGGCTATATCTCGCTGCTGACGGTGGGCTACGCCGGGCCTGGCGTGGGGGGGATGGCGCCGTTTGGGGGCGCGCGGCGGCAGTTTGGCACCAATCCCTGGGCATTAGGCATTCCGGTAGACTCGCAGCCGCCGGTCATCGCCGACTTTGCGACCACTGTGGTTGCGGAGGGTAAGCTGCAAGTGGCACGTGCAAAGGGTGAGCCGCTGCCACCGGGCTATATCGTGGACGCGCAAGGCAACCCTTCGACCAATGTCCACGACTTCTATGACGGCGGCATGTTGCTGCCCATGGGTGGCCACAAAGGGTCGGCCCTGGCGCTCATCGCGGCCTTGCTCGGCGCCGGCCTCACGGCCGACGAGCCGGTGACAACCGGCCATGGCAACGGGGTGTTTATCATGGTGCTGGACCCGGCCGCGTTTGCGCCCCACGATGCGGCGACGGAAACACTTGCGGGAATGCTGGAGAGCGTGAAGGGGGTGCCGCCGGCGGCCGGATTTGATGAAGTGCTCTTGCCTGGGGAACCGGAGCGGCGCTCGCGCGAGGAGCGCCGCCGCACGGGTATTCCGATGCCGGCGCGGACTTGGGAGGTGTTAGGAGCGCTGGCCCAGCGACTGGGCGTGACGGTCCCGGAAGTCTCCTAGTACCGCACTCGGACGCCAGGCGCCGGTTTTCGCACAGTCAGCGGTAGCCGGTAGGCGTCGGCGTAACGGGTTGGTCTGGCCTCACGCTCGACATTACCGGCGGCTGGCCGTATGCTGATGGAGACAACAGACGCTTGATCGCTCGCCGCACCTCGCCATCTGCATGGCAGGCATGTATGATAGGAGGCACCTATGAGCAGCAGTAAACAAAGCACGGGACTCACCAGACGCCAGGTGTTGTGGGGCGGTGGCTTGGTGGGCATGAGCGCGGTGCTTGCGTCTTGCATCGTCGAGGCCTCGATCCCGCCGACACCCACCCCGGTACCGGGCAAGATCACCTTCCTCCACGGGTGGAAGGGGCGGCCCGCCTATGACAGCTTTCTGGCCACGGCTGCCCAGCAGTGGCAGACTCGGCGTCCCGATCTCGAGGTAACTTGGCTGGGTCTAGAGGGCAACGAGGCGGTAGTGGAGCATTTCCTCGAGACAACCGCAGCCGATACGCCGGTGGAGGTGAGTGTAGTTGCGGCTACAGTCGTGCAGCGGTTCTTTGAGGAGCGTAATCTTCGTGACTTGCGCTTCGCCACCCGGCAACCGGAGTTTGCCGAGATCGCAGAGGGTGCGTTCCTGCGCTCGTCGCGGCAGTTCCGCAACGCTGGTGCGGAGACGTTTGGCCTGCCGGTGAGCGGCCCGGCCTCGCGCGTGCTGGCCATCAATAGCAATCTGCTTGAAGAGGCGGGATTGAACCCGAAGGGGTCCCAAATAAGGACCTGGGAAGCGCTGGACACGGTGGCCGAGCAGTTGACGACGCGCGACGGCGATACGATCACGCGCAGTGGCTACGCGCTCCAGGCGATGGACCTGACGTGGTTCACCGCTTGGGTCAACACGACCGCTTCAACGCTATTCAACCCGGAACAGTCTTGGGCGAATCTCAACTCCGATGGCGCGGTGGCCGCCTTGCAGCATCTGGTTGACCTGCATACCAAGCTGAAGGTGTCGGCGCCCATTCCCGAGGCAGCTCGGCCACCGGGTTGGACGCCGCTGGTAGATGGCACGGCCGCCATCCATGACGATATGAGCTGGGCGCCGCTGCGGCACTACCGGGATGCGGCCTCGGCGGGAGCTTATTGGCAGATTCCGTATCCCGGGGCCCCTGGTGGGTCTGGCTCCAATACCTCGACGGGGATGGACACCGCGGTCGTCCACGTGAGCATCGAGCGCCCTGGACACGCGCTGTCTTTCCTACAATGGTTCTGTGGCGACCTTGAACTGGCCCACTTTAAGTTCTCCCAGGTGCGGGAGACATCGCCGCTGGTGTCGTTCTACCAGAGCCAGGAGTGGATCAAGGCGGTAGACGCACAGCCGGTGCTGGCAACGATCCCGGACATTGCCGAGATACCCGGTGCCTATGCCGGGTATACTGCCCCCTTCCCGTACCGGCGCTATGGCCAGTTCAACGAGGAAGTCCTGCCGATCATTGACCAGGCCTATCGCAGCGGCGAAAACGTCGTTGACGCCCTGGAGGAAGCCCACACGGTAGCCAACAAAATCCTCTCGGAGAAGAGGTAGCGGCTGCGCGGTGAGAGGCCTAACCTCCGTTCCCTTCCCTGGAGGGAGGGGTGATAGCTTCCCTATGGCCCCCCCGCCGTGCGGGGGGCCGGGCGCAACATGTTGCGCCTCTACGGCTTAACCCGTACCTCCCCTAGTCAAGGAAGGGGGAGTCCGTGCGGCGGTCGGTGGCGGCTCCAATCGCTCGCTGTCACCAACCCAGAGCTGCTGTAGCTCCTCGCAGTCGGCCAATAGGGCAGCGAGGGTACCCTCGGCTGCGATTTGGCCGTCTTTGAGCACGATGATGTGATCGGCGCGACGTAAGGCCGCGCGGCGATGGGAGACGACCAGACACGTCGCCTCCGGGCGGGCAAACACCCGCTCCCAGAGCACCTGTTCCGTCTCGACATCGAGTGCGCTCGACAGGTCATCGAAGACCAGCAACTCCGGGTCGCGCACGAGCATACGCGCCTACGCCCAAGGCCACCGCATTGGCCAGCGCGAACAGCAGCGCCGAGATCGTCCCGCCGAGACTCGACACGACTTGGGCTACTCGCCGTTGCCGCAGCTCCGCACGCAGCGTTTGATACAGGCGGCGTAGCACGTAGCGGCTGGCTCCACTGCTACGGATATCCTCCGTCCCCGCCAGCCGCTCTTCCAAGAACCCGGCTACATCCGCTATTGCTTGGCGGTGACGCTGGAGCGGTCCTACCGCTAACGTGGTGCCGCGCCGCAGCAGGGCGAGGGCGACGACGGCGAAGAGGGTGAAGGCGAGTCCGGCGCGCCAGTCTTCGCGCCAGACGAGGGCGAGTACACCGACCAGAAGCAAGGTACTCCCCAACAGATCAACGACAAACTCGGAGAAGAAGTTGGCCAGCTGCCCCACGTCGCCATCAATACGCTCGATCAACTCGCCCGGAGTATGATCGTTATGGAAGCGCATATCCAAACAGAGACAGTGGAGTGCAAGATCGGACCGCAGCTGGTTCGTCGCTCGCCAACCGACATCCGCACTCAGGTAGGCGGCGGCGGTCGCAGCGAGGTGATGGCCGATCCCGACCGCGAGGAACAGCAGCACCGTGATCGTCAGGGTGGCCAGCGACGCTCCCGCCTGCGCGGTATCAATGAACTGGCGGACAAGCTGCGGGGCGAGCAGCCCCAGACCGATGCTACTTCCTAGCAGGGCAGCCAGGAGCGCCACCCGACGCCACCGGGGCACGAAGTACGTCACCAGGAACTCCCGGTAACGCTGGAGGGACAGAGACATAGAGTGATCCTTTCAATGCTTTGCGAGGTCATCAAGACCTATCCTCACCCCGGCCCCCTCTCCACACGTGGAAAGAGGGGGGCTGCCGGATGCGAGTGGGGGTGCGGCAGGAAGAGGCCGGGAGTGAGGACTCGATTCCAGGGTCGGGTGGCGCTTCAGCCCGGCTGCTGCCGGAATCCAGGCGCCTAGAGTCGCAGCCGGCGCATCCACCCTGGATTCCCGCGAAAGCGGGAATGACCGGGCGCTGTTAACAGCGCCCGGCAATACGCGGGGTTTATTGTGAGGAGTGTAGGCGTGTCATGGCGGCACCTCCGCCAGCGGAATGTCCTGATCCTAGCAGCTATAGGCGGCACTGCCACTTGACCGTGAGTCAAGGCCTGGCTGCCCCAACTTGACTGACAGTCAAGCGTCATTGGGCCATGGCCTTGTTACACTGCGCCCATAGCAGCCCCACTTTGGGGGCGAAGGAGGTATGCGAGATGTTTGCACGAAAGCAGGGAATAGTAGTGACGCTTCAACAGAGTAGGCCGGTACCGGCCAGAGCCATCTATCCGGCTGTTGAAGGAGTAAGGCTTGACACGATTTGGCAAAGTACTGCGGGCGCTACGCCAGTGGCGCCACATCACCCAGGAGGCGTTGGCTGAGAGCGCCAACGTAGACGCCACCTACATTTCGCACCTCGAACGTGGCGTGAAGCAGAATCCCAGTACCGAGGTGGTGCGGGCACTGGGTACGGTCTTGGGTCTCCAAGGCACCACGCGCTATCTCTTCGAGAAAGAGGCTGCTGTGGCCAAAGCGCTCCTGGATGGCACAAAGGACGAGGAGTTCTTGGATCTCTTGATCCGCCTGAGCCTCGCCTACGAGGAAGGCGAGCCGCAAACAAAGCAGCGACTCGTCGTCGAGCTGGCCCAACTCATGGCGCACCGCCAGCCGCAGGATGACACCGAGGGCGGCGCTGCCGGCGCTACCGGAGTAGAACGCCCGCTCCCGGAGGTCGTCCCGCCGGCCGAAACTTGACTGATGGTCAGTTGACGGGCTACGGACCGGCACCTAGAGTGGAGGTGCCAATTGGTGGCCGTCAACGTCCTCGTGAGGATGGGCCAATCACACCGACAAGGAGGTGACGATGACGAACATGAAGGTGGCACCCCACAGCTAAACGCCTTTCGGGGCGGAGGCCGGGGCGGCGGGCTTGGCCAGCCGGCCGCCTCCGGTCGTGTGCCTGTACCACGACCTCATTCGCTCCCCCGGCGATGTAGCACTCACCATCCCCGTAGTCGGTATGCGTCACACGAGTACCGACGGTCCGAAAACCGGAGGCCGGCAGGCACTCTGGGTACCGAAACGCCGGCATAGGAGGTGAACTCAACATGATCGGTTCACGCCCAGCTATGAGGTTCGTCCACAGAGGAGCCGTGCATGTCCGATGCTATGGTTCATACCTCCTTTCCCGGCCTCGAAGACTTCTACGGTGAGGGCTGGATTACGGGAGAACCCACAGTCATCAAGAGTGGCAAAGAAGCTACAGTGTATCGCTGCCCGGCAGGTCCCGCAGTCGGCACAGCGTTCTTAGCTGCCAAGCTCTACCGCTCCCGCCAGCAACGTCGCTTCAAGAACGATGCCATCTACCAGCAGGGACGGGCGCTTACCGTTGAATCTCAGGAGGGACGACTGCTGCGGGGTAATCGCCGGCCGGATAGGCGGCTCCTCCGCTCGCTCCGAAAAAAGACACGCGCCGGCCGCAGCACACAATACCTATCCTGGGTCGAAGCGGAGTATCAGACGCTCACACGGCTGCACGCAGCGAGGGCAGATGTGCCCCAACCGTTTGCCCGCACCGGTAAGGCGGTGCTCATGGAGTGGGTGGGCGATCACACACAGCCGGCCCCTCTTCTGCAGCACTGCACACTGTCTCTGGTGGAGGCGCGCCGCCTCTGCGAACAACTCCTCCATAACGTGGCGTTGTGGCTCGCGTGTGACCGCGTGCATGGGGACCTGTCGGCGTTCAACATCCTCTACTGGGATGGACGCATCAAGGTGATTGACTTCCCGCAGGCCGTTAATCCTCGTGAGAATCCCAGCGCCTTCTCCCTCCTGGTGCGAGACATCGAGAACATTGGCCACTATTTTGGGCGCTCCGGCGTGCATGTAGACGCTTTGGAGTGGACTGCGTTGCTCTGGGAACGCTATCTCGCCGGAGAGCTGTAGCCTCCTGCATTGACATAATCGTTGAGTATCGTCAGCTCCCTTGATCGGCCCACAGTTCCCGGTGCGGGTGCTCCCCCCGGCGAAGCTCGCTGGCAGTTCGTGGTAGCACCGGGATCAGCTATGTCTGCGGACACGCTTCCGGCGCCTATACTCACCGTAGCGGCGCCGTAGTAAGGCGCGGCAGCACGACGCGCCGAGGCAAGGCTATGGGGACGGTTGAACCCACGAATGCTCCGACCTATCACCGAGCGAGCGAAGAGGACGTGCTGATCCGGGCGCATATCGCCGAAGCGGGCGGCGGTGGGGACGAGCCGCTGGTAGACGGGACGATCCTGACGGTGGCTGCCGTGTGGCAGACGTTCCAGCGGGTGCGCGGTGACCGCCGCGGCTTTCGCGCCCGTACTCCGGGCCTGACGGAAGATCAGCGCATGGCCGTCGTCCGCTTTGTCGGGAAATATCCCCACTACGTACTACCACCGGTGCAGTCAGAGTAGGGCACTTGCCTTCGCCATCTACCCGACCGGTGCAGTACTTTCGAGGTCGGGTTCCGACTCCTGGCAGCGCGGCCGTCACGAGTTGCGCCATCCGGCGACAACCTGATCGAACTCTGCCAGCAACTCTGATCGCTCCGCTTCGGACAAGAAGGCGACTTCAAATCCCGTCCGTGCGATCTGGATGAGATCGTCACCGCTAAGTCCGAGCACATCCCGCGCCTGCCGATACTCGTTTACAATGTCCGATCCGAACATTGCGGGGTCGTCACTCGATAGGGTGACGGGAACGCCGGCACGGAGGTAGGTGGCGAGTGGATGGTCGTGCAGCGCAGCCAACACCCCGGTACACACATTGCTGGTCAGACACACCTCGAGCGGGATACGCTCGCGTGCCAGAGAGGTTAACAGTGCCGGGTCCTCAATAGCTCGTGTGCCGTGACCAATCCGCTCGACCCCGAGGGCGTTGATGGCTCCCCACATGCTCTCTGGCCCGGCCGCTTCACCGGCGTGCGCTACGCGATGCAAGCCAAGCGCGGCAGCACGTTGGTAGACCAGCTGGTATGGCTCTGGCGGAAAACGCTGCTCCGAGCCGCCAAGGCCGATACCCAAAATGCCCGCTTCTGCGGCTACCTCGGCGGCCTCTTCCAACCAGCGCATCCCCTTCTCCGGACCGTTGTCACGACCGAGATCGAGGATCAATCCAAACCGAGATGCGAGAGTCACACCTGATTTCCGTACAGCTTCGTCCAACCCTGCCCGAACTGCCAGCGCTAGCGGTTGTAGCCTCAGACCATGGCGCTCGTAATCACTCGGGCTGAAATGCAGCTCTGCGTACCGCACGCCCTGCGCTATGAGGTCTTGTGCAACCCCGGTAGCGATGAGTCGAAAGTCGTCGTATTCGCGCAGATACCCGCCCATCCACACCCAGGTAGCGATAAAGTGTGCGAAGTCTCGGTAGCGGAACCTGGCTTGTAGGGCGTCGAGATCGGGTACTTCGTCGGCACCGCCATACTTATGTACCAGATGGAGCAGTGTCTGCTGCGGCATGGCTCCTTCAAGGTGCAGATGGAGCTCGGTCTTGGGTAGGGCCAGTAGGTCCATATACCTTCTTTCCCCTATCGGTGTTGGCGTCGTGAGGTGCCGTTGGGCGGGCGGCACGCCGTCTTCAGTCACGAGGGGCCGCCTGCGGTCTTCCCCAAATCAGCACGACCTTCAAGGGCGTGTTGCCGGTGTTACGCATGCCGTGATCGCAGCCGGGGGGCGCCAGGATGGCATCACCGGCGGTCACCGGTACGTGCTGACCGTCCAGCGTCATCACTCCGCTCCCCTGGGTGAAGTAGTAGCACTCCTCCAAGTCGTCGTGGATATGGTCGCCTTCGCTGACGCCGGGGTCTAGCTCCCACACGTGAAACTGCACGGGCAGGCGGCTTGCTCCTTGGAAGAACCCGCGGACCTTGATAACACCGTCGCCTTGGTGGATCGCCGCGACTTCCTTGACCCCGGTGGCATCGCTCTCTTTGCGGTACATCGCTCGCTCCCTCCCACTCCCCGCCGGGCCTCGTCTCAGCTACCGCCTTCCGCCGCTATGTGCTCGACCACGCGGATCAGCAGGTCCTGGGCGGCTGCCAGCGCCTCGGCGGTGCGCCAGGCCGCGTGGTCGGTTTCGCCGGCTACGTTGGACAGGCCGCGGATGACGGTGAGCGGCACGCCATAGAGCCGTGCAGCCAAGCCTACCGCAAACGCTTCCATCTCCTCGGCGACGGCGCCGGGAAAGTGTTCCGCGCGCTCGCCGGCCTCGGCGGGGTGGGCCGCGGCGGCCGTAACGGAGAGCAGGCTCCCACGCAGCACCGGCTCCCCCGACAACTCGGGAGCTGCGAGGGGTAGGCAGTCGCCGACCGGCGGCAATCCGGCGAGCGGGAGTCCCTGCGGCCAGCCCAACGCTGCGGCCGAGCGGTGCGCCGCGCCGGTGCCGCGGCCGATGCCGATGCAGCGCACGTCGGTCGCCAGCAGCGCCGCTCCGACCGGCGCACGCAGCGGGTCATAGGTGCCGGCAATGCCAACCAGGATGACCGGAACCGCCTGTGGCCTGGAGGCAGCAGTGGTCCGGAGGTGGTTGCCGAGCGCGTAGGCAGCACCGGCGCCCGCCGCGGCTAGGCCAAAGCCGCAGAGCGCGACGGCGACCTCGTACCCGCCGACGCGGCAGCGGGCCACTCCGCAGTCGGCGAGCGCGCGGTGGACGCGCTCGTCGCAGAGAAAACGGGCTTCATAGGCGGTAGGGACGAGTATGAGCATCGGTTCACCAGGTAGCCCTACCCTCGTCGCTGCCAGTGCCAGCTGTCGCTGCCGGAGATGAGGGGGCGTAGATGCTCCGGGAGCGTGGCGACAAACTCGGGACTGATCTCGTTGCCGGGCCACTCGCGCAGCATCGGCGGCGTGTAGCCGGCCACTAGGATCACTCGCTCGGTATCGCTGCGGATGGGCGTGGTGCTGTGGAGCAGCGATTCGGGGAAGAGCAGCACCGACCCGGCCTTTGCTTCGATCTGGTGGATGAGGCGGCCATCTGCCAGCGCGGCTGCGATGCTCTCCTGCGGTGGCCACGAGAGCTTGTGGCTGCCTGGAATGACCGAGGTGCCGCCATCGTCCGGTCCCACGTCCGTCAGATAGGCCAGGGTCTTCACGAATAGGCAGTGGAAGTTGCTCTGCTCTTCCCAGGTGCCCCAGCCGTGGCGCGTGCCGTCGTGGAAGTGCAGGCCGCGGCCACTGACCAGGGACGCTGGACCGGCCGCCGGGTCGCGGCGATTGATGATGGCCTCCGACTCCTCGAGCCGCACGGAGCCGCCGACTACTTCCTCGACCAGCGGCACAAGCTCTGGGTGAACCGCGTAGGCCAGCAGCGCCGGGTCGTATTCCACGAGGTGACCCAACAAGACGTGATGCTCACCCTTCGCGCGGCGGTACACACGTAGCTCATCGAGCCGCTCATCCGGCTCGGCTTTCAGCCGATAGAGCGCCGCTTTGGCCTGCTCTACTTCGGCGGGAGTCAACACATCCTCGAGGAGCACGTAGCCAAAGACATTGAGATGGAGCCGCTGCGCTGGCGTGAGTGTCACTGTGCTATCGGCGGCGACCTTCGATTCGATTGCCATGTCGATTGCCATGCGCCTCTCCTCCGGGTGCTGCCGGTTCTCGTTCGGTGCGCGTGGTTGAGGTCATGTGCGACGCTCGCGCTCGTCTCTAATGGTACGCTACCGGCCGGATGCAGCCGCCGGACAAGGCGGGCACAGATGGAGGCCTGGAATGGTTAGCTCGACCGGCGCAGATGTGGTCATCGCGGGCGGGACGGTGATTGATCCGGCACAGGAGCTACACACAGCCCGCGACGTGGTCATCGCCGATGGCAAGATCGCCGCCCTCACGCCGCCCGGGGCGGCGCCGCGCGCGGCGCGGGTGCTGGATGCCCGCGGCTTGCTGGTGACACCCGGCTTGATTGACCTGCATACGCACGTCTACCTGCACGTCGGACGGGACAATGTTGATGCCAATAGCTTGGCGGCCCGCAGCGGCACGACGACGATGGTGGATGCAGGATCGGCCGGTGCCGCGATCTTTGACGGCTTTCGCCACTACGTCGCAGCGCGGGCACGGTGCCGGCTGCTGGCGCTGCTCAACATCTCCGTGATTGGCACGGTGGCCTCGCCGATGGCCGGTTATGGTCGCTTTGTTGACCCCACGTTCACCGCCGAGACGGTCGAGGCCAACCGCGACCTGATCGTGGGGGTCAAGGTGCTCGGCAGCCGCATTCGGGTCGGTGAGGACAACACGGACCAGCCCGTGTGGCACGCGCACGCCGCCGCGCGAGCCGCCGGCGTGCCGCTGATGCTGCACATCGGCGATCCGCCGCCCACAATCACGCAGTCTATCCCGATCCTCGACCGGGGCGATCTGATTACCCACTGCTACAAAGGCGAGCTGGTCGGCCGGCTCGTGGATCGAGACGGTACTCCGGCCGCGGTGCTGCGGGAAGCACGGCAACGGGGGGTGCTGATGGACGTGGGTCACGGGGCCGGCAGCTACCATTGGGGGGTTGCTCGCCAGCTCTGCGCGCACGGCTATTGGCCGGATACGATCTCGACCGACGTGCATACCGGGTCCATCAACGGCCCGGCTTACGACATGCCGACCACGATGTCGAAGCTCCTGCACTTGGGTATGCCGCTCGACGAGGTGATTCGGGCGAGCACACTGAGGCCGGCGCAGGCCATTGGCTGGGCTGATCGGATTGGCAGCCTGGAGGTTGGGCGGACGGCGGACGTGGCGGTGCTGGAGCTACAAAGCGGCGCGTTTCCGCTAACCGACACCTTCCGGCAGACCGAAACGGCCAGCAGCCGCCTCGTCGCGCGACACACGATATTCGGCGGCGAGGTGATTTCGGACTCCTGTACAAGTGGCTAGTGGACTGGCGCGCGTCTGGCCCGTCATTCCGTCATTGCGGCTTGCGCCGCAATTCAGTCCACGGTTGCGAAAGCCTCGCGCATGGCGTATAGTGATCTACGCAACTGGTAGGGCCTCCTTTTCTGGGGTTCGGGGCGTAAGCCGCCGGTTGCCTTTTCTTTTCCCATATCAAAGAGGATGCTGTGTATCTCCTTTACTTGGATGAGTCCGGGAACGAAAGGGATCCACAGGATCGGCATTTCGTGCTGGCAGGCGTGGCTGTATCTGAGTACCAGGCTTCCGATCTCTCGCAAGCTCTCGACACTATTCAAGCTAAGTATCTTCCCGGCCACGAGCCGATACCTTTCCATGCGACGGATATTCGCAACGGGAAGAAGTTTTGGCGTCGGCAGGACAAGAACCTCAGAACGGCAGTGCTTCAAGACATCGCTGCAGCTATCAGACGGGCACCCGCTGAACAACTGGTCCTGTTTGGCTCCGTGGTTGCGAAGAGTGAGACTCTCTATGGTGAGGCAGCAGTCCACCACGCTGCCGCGCAGGTATGTAAGCGATTCGATACGTTCCTGAAGCGACGCTATCAGGAACATAATGATCCGCAACGTGGACTGCTAGTATTCGCACAAGGGAATTTTCACGACCGTGCTCGTCTGTGGATCAGTGGCTTCCGAGAACGAGGGACACAGTGGGGAGCTATCAACAATCTGGCTGATATTCCCTACTTTGCCAAAGCTGACGAGACACGCCTCTTACAGGTTGCCGACTTCGTAGCACATGCACTCTTCTTGCTCTATGAGCGACGCGATCCTTGCCTAGCGGCCTCTGTTCTACTGCGCATGGACCAAAAAGACGGGAAGCTCCATGGCCTCTACCATGAAGTGGTAGACAAGCCCCGGTGTGAGTGTCCAGCTTGCTTCAGCCGTCGTTCTCCGGGCGGCCTTGGCTCCTGGATAACGTAAACACTAGTAGCGTAGCCGGCGGCACGGTAGATGAGAACAGCCAACTTCAGCGGCTACTTGTGGCCCCCGTACCCGGCGCCTCTATAGCCTGCGCCCGGAACTAGCTCTAGGTGAGGTAAGTGTCGTCTCTGCCGAATGACGGTCCGGGTACCCCTATGGTGAGGGGGCGAGGACCGGGTTGCGGAGGAGGCCGATGCCGGCTACTTCCGCTTCGGTGACGTCGCCCGGCTGGAGGAACTCCGGTGGCTCGCGCGAGCCGCCGATCCCGTCAGGCGTTCCCGTGGAGATGATGTCGCCGGCTTGCAGCGTGAGCACGCTGGAGAGGTCCTCCAGAATCTTGGCGACCGGGAAGATCATGTAGCGCGTGTTGGAGCTTTGCTTTTCGACGCCGTTGACGCGGAGGCATAGATCGAGGTTCTGCGGATCGCCAATCTCGTCGGCCGAGACGATCCACGGCCCCATCGGGCAGCCGGTATCGAAACTCTTGCCGAGAAACCACTGCCCGCTCCGGGCAAACTGGAGGTCGCGGGCGGAAACGTCGTGAATGACGGTATAGCCAAAGACGTGATCGAGGGCATCGGCTTCCGAGATGCGCCGCCCGCCCGTGCCGAGGATCACCCCTAGCTCCACTTCCCAGTCCAGCTGCTGGGACACGCTCGGATCGGCGATGATCGGCTCGTCCGGCCCAATGACCGCGGTGGTGGCTTTGGTGAAGTAGATCGGCGCGTCGGGCGCATCGTGGCCGCCCTCCGCCGCGTGCTCCGCATAGTTGAGGCCCAACGCGAACACATTACGCAGGGGCTGGGGCACCGGCGCGAGGAGACGCACCCCGGAGAGCGGCAGCAGGCTGGCTCTGCCCGCTGCGGCCGCCAACTGACCGGCGTGCTCCCACCAGGCCGGTCCCGCTTGGATGAAGGCCAGCAACGTCTCCGGCCACCCAGCGAGGCTGGCCGCCGCCGCGGCAGCCGGCAAATCCAAAACGCCGCCGGCCTGTACGACTCCCCAGCTCACCCGGCCATCCCGCTCGAACGTCGCGTATCGCATTACTGCTCCCTCTTTCCGCGTGCTGTCTGCTCTGTGACGTGCGGCTCCCTCAGCTACCGGCGGCTTCCTGCGCCATTGCCGATCCGCCGGCCACCGCCGCGGCTGCCGCCTGTGCTTGCTCCACGAGGTCAAGGCCCACGTGCTCGCTGAAGCCAGCCAGCAGCCGGCGTGTCACCGGCCCCGGCGTGCCGTTACCGACGGGCTGTCCTTCGCAGCTGGTCATCGGCATGATCCCGAAGGGGGTGGAGGTGAAAAAGGCTTCGTCGGCGTTCAGGAGGTCGTATGGCTCCAGGTTGCGCTCCTGTACGGGGATGCCCAATGTTTGGGCAAGCTCCAGCACAAAACCGCGCGTCACCCCGCGCAGGATATTGCGCCCCTCCGGCGAGTACAGTGTCTCGTCGTGGACCAGGAACACGTTGCTGCCGGTTCCCTCGGCAATATAGCCGTTGCCATCGAGGAGCACTGCCCAGGCCTCGGGATCAACGCGGTGCGCCTGATGATCGGCGCGACGGTAGTAGAGGCGGCTGCGATTTTTCGCCTTCGGATCAAGGTACTGCGACGGCACGGCCCGCTGGGCGGGTATCACCGCCCGTACCCCGCTTTCGTATTGCGGCGCGTAGTCGGCCAAGCGGGCCTTCAAGGGCCAACAGTTGATCGTGACCGTCGGGCCTGGCCGGTCGGGGAAGGCGCTGCGGTAGAAGCCGAACACCCCCGGCGAGACGTTGTGCGTAATCTGGAAGTCGAAGCCGTCGGCAAGCTGTGCTTGATTGACTTCGATAGTCCGGTAGGTCGCTGCTTCCAACTCCGCGAGGGTGAGGCCGCAGTCAATCTCGGCATAGCGCATCGAGCCGTACAGCCGCTCCAGATGGTGCCGGAGGCGAAACGGCCGCTGCCGAAAGGTGCGGGTCACCTCGAAGACCATGTCGCCATACATCAGGGCGGAGTCGAAGATGGAGACGTTCGCCGCGGACAGGGGAACAAACGAACCGCTCATGTAGACCAGCAACTCACTACTCATCCGTCTGCCTCCTCGGCATCCAGCGCTTGTGTCCTCTGATAGTAGGCAGCCTGCCGTCTCAGGTCGGGGACTCTAAGCACTCATCGCGGCCCGATTATGCATGATGCCACGAAGTGCTGCATATAGCGAAGAGCGGCCGCCGGCTTCCGTGGCTGCCTTACACCCAGGCGAGGATGCGGGCCGGGTTGTCCACCAGCATGGCCTGGATGGTCGCTTCGGTGATGCCCTGCTCGCGGAACCTGGGGACAATGTTCTTGATGACGTGGGTATAGCCGTAGCCGCCGTACTTGGCCATCGCGTGCTTGCCGAAGATGTCGTGCGCGAGCAGCAGGCGCGCGCCGTAGCCGGCCTCGATAAGCTGCTGCACGAACGCGATCCGCTGGGCGTCGCTGGGCATATCCAGCGCCGATAGCGGGTAGTAGGAGGTCTCCCAGCCGAACAGGTCGTATTCCAGGTAGCACCCGCTGGCGGCCAGATCCAGCAGTGTCTCCGGCGTGGCGATGGTCCGGTCCAGGTGGCCCATAATCACGCGACCGAGATCGGCGCCGGCCGACGCGAGCACGTCCAGGATTTCCCGGGGGGCGGTCTCGTCGCGCCCCGGGTGAATGGTGATCGCGGCGCCGGTGGCTTGCTGCGCCCGTGCGCCAGCGCGGAGCACCTTGCGCTCGTTCGCCGTCAGCGGCCAGGAGCAGCCTAGCTCGCCGATGATGCCGGCCCGCACGCCGGTATCGCCGACGCCCGTAGTGAGGTCGGCAATCATCTCATCGGCGAGGTCGGCCTCACTCCGGGCGGTCATGTCCGTAGGGTGAACGGCATCGGTGTAGTATCCGGCGCCCATCACGATGTTTAGCCCGGTGGTCTGGGCGATGCGTACCAGCGCCTCAGGGCTGCGGCCGATGCCGATGGTCGTCACGTCAACAATCGTCCCTCCGCCGGCTTGCTGAAACAGTGCCACTTCGGAGATGGCGCTCTCCTCGTCGAGGCGCAGCAGATTGTCCCGGTTGCGGAACGGGTCGTAGCGGATCCAGCCGAGGTTTTCGATGGTCAGCGGCTGGAAGGCCTTGAGGCGCCCGTCGGGATCGTCCGGCGGATCGAACATACAGAGGAAGTCAATCAGCAGATGCTCGTGAGTGAGGGTTGGCCCCAGGGTTTCCGGGCGCACCGGTCCCAATACCGTCTGCACCAGCCCGGTCGTCTCGCGGTTCGTCACGGCGTCCTCCTTTTGCCCTACGATAGCACGGCCGGCGCGGAACGGAGGGTGCCGGCTGTGTCTCGCGGCTCAATAGCCGTAGTCCGCCTTCAGCACGGACTCGTCCCGCCAGCGCTCGCCGGTCCGTTCGAGCCGCTTGGTGCGCGCCGCGAGGCCGGAGCAATGCTGGGCGAGCGTCCGAAAGATGGTATGGGCCACGATCCGGTGGCCGAGGTCGTTGGCGTGGACGCCATCGTGATGGACCAGCCAGGGCGCGTTCCCGTAGGCATGGTAGACATCGCAGAAGAGGCAGTCTTGGCTACGCGCGACCTGCGCGGTGAGCAGGGTGAAGAGCGCGAACAGCTCGTGGCTGCCGTGCCCAAAGGCCGGGCCGCCGACCGTGAAGTCGGTCATGAAGTAGGGACTGAGCAGCACGATCAGGGGATCGCAGCCGGCGCGCACGGCGGCGATGAGGGCGATCAACTCCCGCCGAAACAGCTCGGCCGGTGTCCCGCCACGGGCGTCGTTCAGGCCGTAGGAGATCACCAGCAAGTCGGGCTGATGGTCAATGACATGCTTCTGCAGGCGCTCGTTGGCCGCCGGTTTGCCGGAGGCGGGGTATGACGGCACCCGGGTCGAGATCACGTTGGCGCCGATCCCGCTATTGACGAGCCGGACCGGCTCATCCTGGAAGTCGCTAATCAGCGCCGCCAACACGGGCGCCCAGCAACGGTCCGGCGAGGAGCTCCAGCCGCCGGCGGTGGTGCTTTCGCCGAGCGTGACGAGCACCCGGAACGGATCAGGGCACCAATCCACGGGCGGAGCGTCGAGCGGATTGGTGCCGTGACTGCCCGGTGTGGACGCTTCAATCATACTTCCTCCCCCCAATCGGCCCGGCCTCACCAGGAAGGATACGACATGTGACGGCCGGAGGGTTAGCCGCCGTGGGGGTTGACCCGCGTGGGGCGGACGGCTAGGTTACGAGGCCGCTTCCCGTGTGCGCGGTGCGCCGCCGCCGGTCGGCGAGCACAGTAGGGGTGCAGCGGGCTGTGCCCCTAGCGAGAGGAGTACCACACGATGAGTGCAACAGAGTACCGCGCGGCGGTGATCGGACATACCGGTCGCGGCAACTTCGGGCATGGGATTATCACGGCGTTTGTCGGCATACCCAACGTGGAGATGGTCGCAGTGTCCGATCCTGACCCGGCCGGGCGAGCGGAGGCCGCCGCGCAGAGTGGGGCACCGCGGGCCTACGCCGATCCTTACGGGATGCTGGAGAAGGAGCGTCCCAATCTGGTGGCCATCGCCACGCGCCAGCCGGATCAACACCACGACTTGTTCCTGGCAGCAGCGGAGGTGGGCGCCCACATCTTCTCCGAAAAGCCGCTGGCCCGCACACTGGACGAGGCGGACCGCATGTTGGCTGCCACCGACAGTCGGGGGCTGAAAGTGGCGGTGGCGCACGTGTGGCGCACCTATCCCGGTGTGCAGCGCGCCCGCGAGCTGTTTGCGGAGGGTGCTATCGGCCAACTGCGGCTCATGCGGTCCTACGGGGTGATGGATCATCGCGGTGGTGGTCAATGCCTGATGGTGTTGGGTACGCATACGTTCGACTTGATGCGCTATATGACCGGAACCGATCCGCAGTGGTGCCAGGCGCGGGTGGTGCAGGACGGCCGCGACGCGACGGCCGCAGATGTACGGCCGGGCGACGAGGAGATCGGACTCATTACCGGCGACGGTCTCTGGGCGGCGTATGGCTTTCCCAACGGTGTCACCGCCACCTATGAAACCTATGTGAGTGACGGGACCGCGCCGACCTACGGGCTGGAGTTGCACGGGAGCGACGGCATTCTCATCATGCGTAACGATGCGTGCTATCGCCACCCGCGGCCGTATGCCGGACCGGTGGTGGATGCGGCGCTGGGGACGGGATGGGAGAAGATCGCGTGCCCGCCAGTGCCGGCTCCGCCAGGAGCACCAGATGACGCGCCACAGCAACATCCGCTGAACAATATGGTTGTCACCGACTTGCTCGCCGCGGTGGCCGAGGATCGCGAGCCGTTGTGCAGCGGCCACGGAGCGCGGTGGTCGCTGGAGATGATCTTGTCGGTCTACGAAGCGCATCGCACCGGCGAACGGGTGCCACTGCCGCTCGCCGACCGGACACATCCCCTGACCCGTTGGTAGGGCACGCCGGCGGCGGGGTGCTGGCTCCGGGGCCGGATGAGGAGGTGCTTGGTGGAAACGAGCGTGCTGGGACGAACCGGGCTGCGGGTTTCTGCTCTCGGACTGGGTGCCGCGTACATCGGATTGCCGGGGCCAGAGGAGCCGCGGGATGAGAATGAGGTGCAGCGTGGCAAGGAGACGATCTGGGCTGCCGTCGAGGCGGGCTGCCGGCTGATTGACTCGGCGCCGCTCTACGGTGCCGGTGGGAGCGAGCGACTCATCGCGCAGGCCTTTCGCGAGCGCCCCGACCTCGCTGACGACGTGCTCGTAACCACGAAGGTCGGTCATCTACCCGGCCACGACGGCACCTACGATATGGCGATGCGCTGCGTCGAGGGCAGCATGGAGCGGTTGGGGGTGGAGCGATTTCCGCTGCTCTATATCCACGACCCGATGGATATGCCAATGGACCTGGTGATGAGCGAGCGGGGTACGCTCGGCGCGCTGCGGGCGCTGCAAAAGCGGGGATTGGTGGACTACGTCGGTGTCGCGGCCAACGACCCGGTGACCAATGCTACGTATATCGAGACCGGGGAGTTCGACGCGGCCGTGGTGCCGGAGGCCTGGAGCCTGATTAACCGACTGGCCGAGGAGCGGATCTTCCCGGCCGCCGAGCGCCACGGCACCGGGCTGGTGATTGCGACGCCCTTGGAGCTGGGGCTGCTCGCGGTAGGGGCACGGGAGACGAATACCTTTCCGCGCCGGCGGTTCTCGCCGGAAGTGCTGGCGCACGTGCGGCAGTTGGAGACCGCCTGCGAGCATCATGGCGTCTCGCTGGCGGCAGCAGCCCTGCAATATGTGGTGCAGCATCCAGCCGTCTCCGCGGTCATCGCCGGTGCCCGCAGTCCGCAGGAGGCGCGGGCCAACGCGGCGGCGATGCAGGAGCCAATACCGGCGGCGTTCTGGGACGAGGTGCGACCAACGCTCCGCCATTGGGAGGCCGGTGAGCACCGCCTGCCGCCGGAGGACTAGCCGCCGGGCAATTTCTCATTATGAAAGGGCTACTTAACTAGCTCTCAAGGACAGGAGCCGAATGTCCGGCATCGGAAAGTCCTTGATATTCTCGGTGATAAGGACCGCTCCGTATTCCTCAGCCACGGCGGCCAGTAAAGCATCGGCGAGAGCAAGTGCTCGTCCTTGGCGCGCCAGATCGTAGCGGTAGCTCCCGGCACGCTCGGCAGCTTCTCGCGTAATGACCCAGTAAGGTAGAGTAGCAAGAAACTGCCGCCATTGGGGGCGTTTCTCAGGCGGCAGACCAGCATAGAATTCGGCGATGTTGACGGCGCAGATGGCAACCGTCCCGGCATCAATCAGGGCGAGGAGGCGGGAATGTGTCGGTTCTCGCCCCTTTGAGAAATCTATGGGAGTGCTGGTATCCAGCAGGTAGCGGGTCATGACTCGCCGAGGATCCGTTGCAGGCGCTCGTCATCCGCCTCCCGCAAGGCACGGACCCACTCAACTGAAGCCTCGCTCGATTCCCAGCCGGGAATATCTACCTGAGCAAGGGAGCCACCGGCCTCCCGCGCGAGTTGACTTCGCCGCATCCGGGCCAGCTTCTCGGAGACGGCTTCAGCAAAGAACTTGCTGCGGCGCCGGCGACCGATAGCTTGATCCACCTCTTCGACGAGTCGGCGGGAGATGACGATATGCGTGCGAATGGTGTTGCTCGGCATCGGACTGCCTCTGGCGATCCACGGGAGTGGGATGAGTTTATCACACTTACGCGCTCACTTGCCGCTCTATGATCCCGGTACGTGTGACCAGCTGAGTGGGTGGTTGCGGTTTCCGGTGGTGGTCTAGGGGGAGGGGTGGCGGGCCGAGGGTGGCCACTTGCCGGGGACGGAGTAGGCTTCGTCTTCGCCGGGCCAGGGCGGCATGGTGATGCCGAGGGCGGCGAGCGGCTCGGGGCCGAACGAGCGAAACTGAAAATGGGTGCCGACGGGGATGGTGAGGCAGACGCCGGGTGCGACGGTGACCACCTCTTCGTGCTCGTCCAGCTTACGCCACATCTCGCCGTGACCGCGTAGGAAGTACCAGATTTCCTCGACCGTGCGGTGGGCGACGGGAGCCGAGGTTTGGCCGGGCGCTAGCTCGAAGTGCGCCATGCTGCCCCCATGCAGTGCCAGCAGGATACGCACGTCGGAGCCGTCCGGGGCGACAACGTCCGGGGTGATGGGTAGGCGCTTGGTATGAAAGCTCGTCACGCTGGTGTCCTCGGCTACGCCACCAGCGGCGACGTGACATCGTCCCGCCGCGAGGTGTCGTCGAGCGAACGCTGCTCGCGGATTAGCTCCGACAGCTCCCGCACGATGGCGGGCTGCTCGGTAGCTAGCTCTTGCGCTTCATAGGGGTCGTCGGCGATGTTGAACAGCTCAACCTGACGCTCGTCGTCCTCGTGAGCGATCAGCTTCCAGTCGCCGGCGCGCACACCCAGCCGCGTGCCGCCGCGGAAGTTCCAGAAGAGCGTGCGGTCGGTCGACGTCTCGGAGGTGCCAGCGAGCAGGGGACAGATGTCTGTGCCGTCCCATTGCGGATCGCGTTGCGGCGTGGCGCCGAGTAGATTGCAGAAGGTCGGCATCCAGTCCACGATGTGGACCGGGTGTGCCATCGTGCCGGGTGCCAAGTGACCACGCCAGTTGATGACCGTCGGCGTGCGGATGCCGCCTTCGTAGAGCTGTGCCTTGACGCCGCGGAACGGGAGGTTGGATCCGAGCCGCGGGGAGGCCTCCTGCCAGCCCGGATACCGGTCCGAGCTGTGGAGGGGTGCCCCGTTGATCGCGCCATTGTCGGAGGAAAAGACGATGATCGTATCGTCGCGCTGGCCGGTTGCCTCCAGCAGCTCGACAAGCTGGCCGATGGCTGCATCCATGTGGCTGGCGTAGGCCGCGTACCGCTTGAAGGAAGCGTCTTTCAGCGGGTCGACGTCGAAATGCTCGAACCAGTAGCGGTCAAGCCAGGGCTGGGGCGGTTTGATGGGCACGTGAACGGCAGTGAACGGGACGTAGCAGAACCAGGGCCGGTCGCGGCTCGCGATCCAGTCGTAGGCGGCGCGGCCGATGAGGTCGGTGACGTGGCCGGTCTCTTCGACCAACTCGCCGTTGCGGTGCCAGGTGACGGAGAACTCCCCGCGCTTGTAGCGATGGTTGTACGGGTCCACGCCGCCGGCCAAACTGCCGTAGCCGGTGTTGAAGCCGTAGGCCTGGGGACCGAACTGCGGCGCCGAACCGAGGTGCCACTTACCGAACAGCCCGGTGTCGTAGCCCGCGTCGCGCAGCACGGTGGCCAGGGTGGGGTAGTCGTCGGGGAGGACGGGCGCGTTGGAAGGGACGGTGGCGTGGGGACCGAAACGCCCCGGATGGCGGCCAGTGAGCAGCGACGTGCGCGTGGGCGTACACATGGGGCAGACGTAGTGCTGGGTCAACTCGACGCCGCCTTGCACCAGCCGGTCAATGTTTGGCGTGCGGATGGGCGAGCCGTGGCAACTGACGTCGCCCCAGCCGAGGTCGTCGGCGAGGATGTAGAGGACGTTGGGTGTGCTCATCGAGGCTCCAGCACCGGCAGTGACACTGAGAGTGGGCCTAGGCTACGTCGCCGGATTCCGTCTCTCGCGGTGTATAGGCGATATAGTATAGCCGTGAGCAATGGCCCCGACAGAACGTGAGCGAAGGACTGGGAGATGAGTGGCCGGAGGGATAGACTCCGATGAATCGGGGAAGGATCGAATCTGTCCGTATACGCGGCTTCCGGTCCCTGGCAGACGTCAAGCTCTCGGGACTGCCCCGGGCAACGGTTTTGATCGGCGCCAACGGATCGGGGAAGTCCAACTTCATTCGCTTCTTCGAGTTGCTGACTTGGATGCTGAGGTCGGCGCGGCTCCGTGAGTTCGTAGAGCGCCAGGGCGGCGCCGACGACCAATTGTTCGGCGGCAACCGCCAGACTCCAAGCCTGGAGTGCGAGATCGCGCTTCGCACCGCGGGGAGTCGGAACGACTATCGGTTCGCGCTTACCTATGCTCATCCCGATCGCTTCTTCTTTACGGAGGAGTGTTTTCGCTTCAAGCGCGATGGTCCTCAGGATGGTCATCAGACGGAGGCGCAGTGGCAACACTTTGGTGACGGGCAGCGGGAAGCTCAGATCATCGGGGCAGCACAACTCCGGGATGCTATTGATGCCAGCACAATCACCACTTGGGGGACAGAAAGATTGCACAGCATAGTCGCTACTGCGGAGATTGTAGATCTGCTCGGCAATTGCGCCATCTATCAATTTCACGATACCTCTGACAGCTCGAACTTCAAGCAGCGATGGGACGTGGAGGACAATAACCATCTTCATCGTCACGGCGGCAACCTGGCAGCGGTGCTGTACCGGTTGGAGCGGGAAGATGTGCGGCGATACGAGGCCATCTGTCGCCACATCGGTCGGATATTGCCGGGCTTTGATCGCTTTGTGTTGGAGGAAAGCTACGGCAAGGTGTTGCTGCGCTGGCAGGCCAAAGGAACGGACAAGACCTTTGGGGCACACCTTACGTCCGATGGCTCCCTGCGGTTCTTCGCCCTGGTAACGCTACTCAATCTTCCCCAGGAGATGCTGCCCGGCGTGCTCCTGTTGGACGAGCCGGAGCTTGGCCTGCATCCGGCGGCGATCACCTTGATCGGCGGCATGATTAAGGCACTCGCCGAGGAACGGCAGGTTATTGTGGCTACACAATCACCGCTGCTGGTGGATGCGTTCAATCTCGACGAGATTTTCGTGTTGGATTTGCAGGACGGACGGACGGAGATTCGCAAGCTGGACCCCGACAAGTACCAGCAATGGCTCGATGATAGCTTCACTCCCGGACAGCTCTGGCAGAAGAACCTGCTCGGAGGCCGGCCGTGATCCGGCTGGCCATTTCGGTGGAGGGGCAAACGGAGGAGGAATTTGTCAACACGGTTCTGGTGGATCATCTGCGGCCGAAGGGCGTGGAGCCGCAGCCGATTCTGCTTGGTGGTAGTGGTGGCGACGTGACTGTAGAGCGGCTGGCGCGGGACATGGCAAGGCTGTATTGGGACTTCGACTTCGTGACATCGTTGGTTGACTTCTACGGGTTTCGTGGCAAGGGCAGTGCAACAGTTGACGAGCTAGAAAAGATCATAGATGAAAAGGTCAACGATCATGTGCGACGTTCCTGGGATCAATCGCGAGTATTTTCTTACGTCCAACAGCACGAATTCGAGGGCCTGCTGTTCTCGGACGCGAGTGCTTTTGCCAGGCTGATTGACGTACCGGACGGTGCGGTAGATGCATTGGGGGAAATCCGCTCACAGTTCCCGACCCCCGAGGACATCAACGACAACAGTGATACGGCTCCGAGCAAACGCATCGTCCGGCTGATACCTCGATACCAAAAGATTGTTGACGGCTCCTTGCTGGCCGAGGCAATAGGCTTGGAGACAATCCGCGCCGCGTGTCCGCGGTTCAACGCATGGGTGACGCGCCTGGAGGCTCTGGGGTAATTCGCCGGTGCCGAGATAATCGAGGCGAGAGACACCCGCTGACAAGAGCTTCGGGAGTTGATGACCACACGTAGGCGGCGGCGATTACGGGAGGGTGGGGATGAGGGCGTTTGAGGTGGGCGGGGACGGCATCAGCGTGCGGGTGAATGAGGGCTTGAGCCTGACGGTGCGCCAGCGCGACGGGCGCGTGCTCTGGGCCACGTCACAGACTCAGACTCCTACCCTGATGGTCCGCAGGGGTGACGATCCGCCGCGGCAGCTGGCCTTGGCGCAGGCGGAGGCGACGCTGACGGCGTTCGACGATGGCACGCATCGCGGCCGGACCGTGCGGTTGAGCGGCTTTGCGGGCACGGACGTCGTGCTGGACCTGACCTTCGCGGTGGGCCAGACCGATCCTGTACACGATGGGAGCGGGCGGGAGGCGGCGCCGGCTGCGGATGAATTGCTGATCGAAGCGGCGCAGGTCGGGGGTACGGACGTTGTCGTGAGCTTGGAGAACCTGTACCGGATCGAAAAGCCGGTCTCGGCCGGTGGGTATCTGGTGCTGCCACATGGCTCGGGGTACCTGATCCCGGCGGACTGCCCGGACGAACTGCCGGGGCGGGGGCACGTGGGCGGCTTTATCGGGGCGCGGTGGACGCTGCCGGTGTTCGGGGTCGTGCGGGGAGAGGACGGGCTGTGCGTGCTGGTGGATACGTGGTGGGACTGCGAGGTGGAGGCGGACCACGCGCCGGGTGAGCAGTCGGCGCTGGCGTTCCACTGGCGTGGCAGCCTCGGCACGCTGGCTTACCGGCGCCGTTTCCGCGTGCAGTTTGCCTCGGGACTCGACTACGTGGGGATGGCCAAGATGTATCGGGAGCAGGCGCGGCGCGAGGGGCTGGTGCGGACGCTAGAGGAGAAGACGGCCGACAATCCCGGTCTGCGGAACGATCTCGATGCGGTGCTGTACCGGTGGCCGTCCTGGAATCCCGACGATGGGTCAGGCGTGCTCGACGACTTGCAGGCGCTCCGCGAATTGGGATTTGCGATCAAGTTCTTTTTTCCGAAGTGGTCTGCAATTGGGTATGCGCCTGAACGGAGCCTGCCCACGAACGCGACTTCCGGCTGGCAGTCGCTGCTGCTGGAGACGCCGGTGCCAGGCGGGTGGAAGACGCTGGTCGAGCTGGCGGAAGCGGTGCATCAGCGGGGGTGTAGCATCCAGGGGTTTATTGCGCCGCGCAGTCAGGAGCCGGAGGGGCCGGACTACGACGAGGACCGCTGGCCGCGGGATGCGGACGGGCAGCCCATCCACGACCTGAGTGCCCACGATGCGGTTGACCGGCTGCGACGGGGCCTCGATCACCTCGCGGCGCAGGGGCTGAAGCTGGACACGCTCTACTTCGACGGCTATGCCGCGTTCGGTGCGCTGGCGGAAGACTTCTCGCCGCAGCATCCGGTTACGCGGCGCATGACGTATGAGGCGCAGAACGCGGCCTTTGCCGAGACGCGGCGGCGGGGGATCGTACCGGCCGGGGAGCTGGCGCGTTTCTGGTGTATTGCCGACTGCGACTACTATTTCTTCACCGACTGGTCGAGTGATCGGCTCGCCAATACCCCGGTGCAGGGAGCGCCGGCGCCGGTGGGCGAGCCGGTGCCGCTGTTTCAGTTGGTCTTCCACGACTGCTTTTCGGCGGGCTTCTCCGGCGGCGGCTACGCGCTCTATTCGGCCGGCTATGACTGGTGGGCAGACCGCACGCCGCGGTTGTACGAGCTGCTGTATGCGGCGGCGGCGGCGTACAACTGGCTGCCCGGTGGCGAAGTGCCGCTGGGCGACCTGAGTCAAGGCTCTTTGCCGAAAAAGCTGACCTGGCTGCGGCGCTGGCGGGACTTCTACAGCGCAATTGCCACCGCCGAGATGGTCGGGCATCGCTTTCTGTCCGCGGACCGGACGCTGCGGCAGGTGGAGTTTGCGAACGGCGTGCGCGCCACGTTCAATATGGCAGCCGACGAGTTGCGCGTGGAGCACGTACCCGGCTTCAGCGGGGAATGGGAGCAGCCGGAGCAGCTAGATTAGTGGCTAGTGGTCAGTGGCCGGTCGGAGGGGAAACGGAGGGGCAGGATGACGGAAGAGCAACGCTATTTCTTCGATCTCAAGGGGTATTTGGTGCTGCGGAACGTGCTGTCGGCGGAGCACGTGGCGGCGCTGAACGCGGTGATTGACCGGGTGGAGACGCGCCCGGATGATCTGCCGCCGCTAGTGCGGTTCAGCGAGCGCCATGAGCCGGACATCTATATCAACAACATGAAGGAGCTAGGCGGTCCGTTCGAGGAGCTGATTGACCCGGAGCCGATCATCCCGCTGGTGCGGGAGATGGTTGGGACGCGCATCCGGCTCAATCATGAGTACGGGATCATGCGCTACCACGCCGAGGGGCGGACCGCGTTCCACCTAGGCAACACGCCGGTCAGGCCGTCGTGCCAGTTCCGGGTGCATAACGGGGAGTTCTACTCGACGCTGGTGAAGGTGGTGTATCCGCTGACGGACCAGGAGATCGAGGATGGCTGCTTTTCGGCCATCCCCGGCAGCCACAAGAGCAACTTCCCGAACCCGTATGGGATCGAGCCGGACGGTATTCCGGTGCGCGAGCCGGTGCCCTGTCGGGCCGGGGACGCGATCATCTTCACGGAGGCGACGACGCACGGCTCGGAGCCGAAGCGCACGGGGCGGCCCCGGCGGACGTTGTACTTTGCCTATAGCCCGTGCTGGATTACCGATTGGACCGGCGGACCGGAAATCTCGGCGGAACTGCTGGCGCGGGTGACGGAGCGCCAGCGGGCGCTGCTGGAGGTACAGCCGATGGGGACGGAGGATTAGAGGTCAGTGGGGCGGGCCTCACCCCCCGGCACCCTCTCCATGGCGGAGCGATAGAGAGGGGGTGTAGATTCCCGCTTGCGCGGGAATGACAGATGGGAGAGGTGCAGGATCAGCCCCCCTATGGTCCCCCCGTCCCAACGGGGGGACGCGGCGAAAGGCGAGTGCTGCGGTGGGGGGACGGCCTGTTCCCTCTCCCGTCGGGACGGGGGAGGGCTAGGGAGGGGTACAGGGATAGTCCCAAGACGGAGTAACTGCGATGCCCGTACATATTGATGACCAGGACCCGCGCTATGCCGCAGCGGCGGCCGAAATGTTGCGCCGGCACGACCGGGCCGATCCGGAAGCGAACATCACGAAAGCCGTGTGGAGTTTCCTGACGCTCACCGGATTGGTGAAGGAAAACGAGATCATCGCGGAGCAGGCGCCTGCGCGGGGATCGCAGAGCGCCGTGGACTTGACGGCGCTCGATACCTTCATCGAGGTCAAGCGGCGCCTCGGTACCGCCGGCGGCTTCAACCCCAACCCGGACCACGTCGCGCAGCTCGACGATTACCTCGCCCAGTCGGAGCAGTCCGGCAAACGCTCGTGCATGGGCATCCTGACCGACGGCAAGTATTGGCTGCTGCGCTGGCCCGGCGCCGGGGCGGTCAGGACAGCGCGGCCGTATGGCTTCACCCTGGAGAACAAGGACGGTTGGCTGGCCCTCCACGATTGGCTGCGCGATCAGGCGCTTTTCTCCAGGGAGGACGTGGCGCTGCTCGACCGCGAAAGCGTCGAGGAGCACTTCAGCCCGGACAGTCCGCACTATCGCAAGGATATTGACCGCCTGCGCGCGCTGTACGACCGGCACAAGGGCAGTGAGACGGTGCAGGTGAAGCGGCGGCTGTGGGACAACCTGCTACGGGCGGCGCTCGGTGAAGTGGCGGGCACGCGGCGGGGGCTGGACGACCTGTTCGTGCGCCATACGTATCTGACCGCGGTGATCGGCCTAGCGGTGCAGGCGACGTTCGGCATTGAGGTCGCCGCGCAGGCCGAGTCCGACGCGGTCGGGCTGCTCAAAGGGCGGCAGCTGCAGAACGCAACCGGCCTGCACGGGATCGTCGAATCCGACTTCTTTGCCTGGCCGACGGAGGTGGAGGACGGGCTGCCGCTGATTCGGACGTTGGCGCGGCGGATCGCCCGCTTTGCGTGGGCCAAGGCACCGCCCGACATCGGGGCCATGCTCTACGAGACGGTCATCCCACCCGATGAGCGCCGGCAGTTGGGCGAATACTACACGCCGGCGTGGCTGGCGCGGGTGATGGTGCGGGAGCTGATCGAGCAGCCGTTGGGTCAGCGGGTGCTGGACCCGGCGTGCGGCTCCGGGACGTTCGTGGTCGAGGCGGTGGCACATTTCCTCGCCGCCGCCGAGGGGGGCGGCCTCGCAGCCCAGGAAACCCTGAGCAAGCTGCTGGACGCGGTGACGGGGGTGGACGTGCATCCGGTGGCGGTGCATCTGGCGCGGGCGGCGTGGGTGCTGGCGGCGCGGCCGGCCATTCAGGCCGCGAGCGAGGCGGGCTACAACGAGCCAATCGCCGTGCCGGTGTACCTGGGGGACGCCCTGCAATTGCGGTACTACGGCGACCTGTTCGCGCAGCGGGACGTGCCGGTCTACGTGGATGACGAGCGGAATACGGTGCTGCGCTTCCCGCGCCGCATAGTGGAAGAGGCCGATAAATTCGACCCGCTGATGAGCGACATCGCCGGGGCTATCGAGGGCGGGAGCGATCCGACGTTGGCGCTGGATGACCACGAGATCAGCGACGCGGAGGAACGGGACACGTTGCAGGGGACCATCGCGGAGATGCAGCGGCTGCACGCGGAGGGGAGCGACCACATCTGGGCGTACTACAGCCGGAACCTGGTGCGGCCGGTGGCGTTGGAGCACCGCAAGGTGGACGTGGTGATCGGCAATCCGCCGTGGCTGAACTACAACAAGACAGCGAGCACGCTGCGGACGGCGCTAGAGCAGCAGAGCAAAAACGTCTACGACATCTGGACCGGCGGTCGGTACGCGACGCATCAGGACGTGGCGGGGCTGTTCTTCACGCGGAGCGCCGACCTGTACCTGAAAGACGACGGCGTGATTGGCATGGTACTGCCGCACAGCGCCCTGCAAACCGGCCAGTACGCCAAGTGGCGCACGGGCGCCTGGCACATGGCCCGTCGTGGCAGCCCGCGTGGCCGCCGGAGAAGGGTCGGTATCAGCCCGCTGCGGGTGGACTTTCGGCACAAGGCGGCTTGGGACCTGGAAAAGCTGGAGCCGAACACCTTCTTCCCGATTGCTTCTGCCGTTGTCTTTGCCAAACGGTTAGGCCCAGACAACCTGGCGGGGCCATTAGGCGGCAAGGTGGAACGCTGGCTGGGCAAGACGGGGACGGCCGATGTGCGCCGGGTCAGTGTCGCCATCACCGATACCTCGGAGGGCGGCGAATCACCCTACGCCGGCTTTGCCCGGAACGGCGCCACAATCTATCCCCGTCCTTTGCTCTTCGTGGAAGAGACCGCAAACCCGGCTATCGTGCAGGCTGGCCAGACGATCACCGTGAACCCACGTCGCGGCTCGCAAGACAAGAGTCCTTGGCGTGACCTGGACCTGACCGTCCTCACTGGACAGACCATTGAGACGCAGCACGTCTACGATGTATACCTGGGCGAGACGGTCGTGCCCTATGCCACGCTCACCCCGCTCCGGGCGGTGCTGCCGCTGCGTCGGGGCGACACCAGCCTGCCGGCCAACGATGGCGGAGTCGGCGGTGTTCGCCTCGGCGGGTTGGAGCGGCGGATGCGGGAACGCTGGCAAACCGTCAGCGACTTGTGGGAGGAGCACAGAGCACACGCCAATAAACTGAACCTCTTGGGGCGGCTGGACTACCACGGCGAACTGTCGTCACAACTGGAATGGCAGCGCAATTCCGGCGGCCGTCCCGTGCGAGTGGTGTATTCCAGTTCAGGAATGCCGACCGCAGCACTGGTTGAAGACGACAGCGCGATAGTTGAAAACGTCCTGTTTTGGCTGACCTGCAAAGACATTCAGGAAGCCTACTACCTCCTGGCTCTCATCAATAGTGACACGCTCTATGCGGCGGTGCAGCCGCTGATGGCTAAAGGTCAATTCGGGGCACGGCACTTGCACAAGCAGCTGTGGAAGCTGCCCATTCCGGAGTACGACGGGGCAGAGGCGCTGCACGGGGAGATCGCGGCGGCCGGCCAAGCGGCAGCAGCGGGCGCGGCGCGGGAACTGGCGCGGCTGCGGGAGCAACGAGACCGGGTGACGGTGACGATTGCGCGGCGCGAGCTACGCACGTGGCTACGGGAGTCGGCAGAGGGGGCGCGGGTGGAGGCGGCGGTGGGGCGGTTGTTGGGGTGAGGGCTGGCGGGCCTCACCCCCCGGCCCCCTCTCCATCGCAGAGCGATAGAGAGGGGGTGGATGGCGGCTTGCGCCGCAATGACGGGGGCTGCTTAAGCGGAAGCACCCCGAATCAACTCTGCGATTTCGACAGCAATCTCCTCGACACCATGAGTCGCGGTACTGCGAGCAACCCTGTCCGCCAGGGAAGGACTGTACGCGCTTACCTCATCCTTGGAAATGTTGTGCCAGATGGGAAGTAGTATCTGCTGTCCATCCACGGCTCGCGTAACCATCCCGTCAAGCTCATAGTTGGGCCATCCCTTTCCGATGAATGCCTGGGAAAGTACGACAATGCCAAAGCGAGATGTCGCGAGTCCGCGATCTATTTTGCGGCGCAGGCTGTCTCCTATGTTCAACTCGAACTCGTCGTACCACACAGCCAACCCATCGGCCCGGAGCGCATGGGCCAACGGCCGGACAACAGCCTCCTTGTCCTCGGAAGCATGCGCCACGAATACGTCATATTCCTTGGACATATCCAGCGAGGCATCAGGCGGGGTATTGTGAACCAAGCTCGGCACCTGCGATAGCGGGGGCTGCCGAATCTCTCGCAGTGGAGGCAAAGCGCTCGGAAGCACTCGCGCGGATGAACGAACATTTCCTCCTAAGCCCTGCAGGTCAACTGCTACATACCAATGACCGGAGCGGGGAATCTGCAAGCGCACCGGGGATTTCTTCGCTAGACCACCGTAGTAGCGATGTCGTCTTCCATTGCGATAGCTGCTGAAGTTGGAACTGTCAAGCAACCTGACGTTGGCCTCGTTTCCCCTAAGGGTGACCTCGACAACCTCGCCGTTCTTGCGCTGACCAAGGTCATAGTGAGTGAAGTCCATAGCACCTCCTTGGTGCATCTCATCCTACCGCTCTGACACACAACGTCAGAACATAGGCTAACCGACGACTTCATGTCGCCGGTACTATAGGCTGGCTGACATACCATAGCCAACCAACCACATGCTACCGTAGCAGGACGCGCGGCGGCAAGTAGCGGCCGGCGAGGCGCTGGCCCCCCTATGGTCCCCCCGTTGCGACGGGGGGACGGGGATTGCCGCGGGCGTGGGAATGACGGGGAATGTGAGTGCCATGCCACCCGCCATAGCTATCGCGTACTACGTCTCCAATTGTCTCTGCGACGTGTTATCCTGAGTATCGTAAGGCGCTCGGGTGTACGTGTGAACTCGATGCGGAACTCCCCGAACTCTTCTTGCCAGTTGCAACTTGCCTTGGCTTGGAGATGCTTTCTACGCCTGGTGGGGTATTCCTGCAACTGCTCTATGTGTCTGCTTACAATTCTCCGCGTCTTCACATCGGCTCTTTCGATGAATCTTCTGGCGCGAGCTTCCAGGTATAGCTTCTGGGCAGGCACTTACAACCCCAATTCCTGCTTTACGTCCTCCCATGCAGTCACGTTGCCGGCCTCGGCGCTTTTTCTGGCAGCTACAAGATCGTGGAGAGAGTCCGGGTCGGAATATAACTCGGCCGTGGCGAGCCAGTTTCTCAAGGCGTGCCACGCAGCGGTGTCCTCGATCACGTCCCAGGAGAGGGCTATAGCTTGAGCCAGACTGCGGAGACAGTCGCGTAGCTCGGAGTCGTCGAACTGCGACATCATGTGTTCGATTTGTTCATTTGTCGGAGCAGGCTCTTTTTCCTCATGCCGGTGGTCGCGGGTAGCCCGGAGATCAACCGGCTGTACGTCGGACTGCGTAGCAGCCGGGTTCGTCTCTACCATCGCGCCCTCCCCTGGCAATCGCGCCACACATAGTCTACTTTATCCGGTGTCCAACGGACAATACGGGGCGCGGCGTGCTGCCCCCCTATGGTCCCCCCGTTGCGACGGGGGGACGGGGAATGCTGCGGGCGTGGGAATGACGGGGAATGTGGGTGCATGGTGTCAAGATAGGCTGGGCGGTAGTGTAGTATGTGGTAGAGGGCTGCGGTATCAGGAGGGGGATGATGACCGAGATCGTAGCGCGAAAGAAGCAAGCTCCCGCTGCTGCCGGTACATCGGCAGCGCCATTGGCTGATCCAGGGCCGGAGTTGACCGCAGAGGAGTTAGAGGCACTGGAAGACCGGGAGGACGTGCGGATTTATCAAGAGCGCAAGCACGACCCGAGACAACCATTCGAGGATTTTCTGCGCGCAGAAGGGCTGGAAGACCTGCTGGATCGGTAGTGACAACGCCAGCTATTGGCATGTACAAGCTCGAAATCACGCGCAGAGCGCAACGCGATTTTCGGCGGCTGCCCAGAGAGCAACAACAGCGGATATGGGAAGCGATACAGGCGTTAGCAGCGCATCCGCGGCCGCCAGGTTGCAAGCGGCTCGCGGGTGAAGATGCCCTCTACCGCATTCGGGTAGGGAGCTATCGTGTGCTCTATACCGTGGAAGACGCACCGGACTCTGTCGTGGTCGTGTACTACATGGGGCCACGCCGGAGCGTCTATCGCAACCTCTAGGCGCCGAGATCGCGGGTCTATGTGCCACTGGCCCCCCTATAGGTCCCCCCGTTGCGACGGGGGGACGGCCTGTTCCCTCCCCCGACCGGACGGGGGAGGGCTAGGGAGGGGGCTACCGGTTGTGAGGAGGGGTGGATGGCTGGGGGAGTGAGGTCGGAGGCGGTGCATGAGGTGGTGGTGGATCGGGATGTGCCGGTGCCGATGCGGGATGGGACGATCCTGCGGGCGGACGTGTATCGGCCGCGGGCGCCGGGGCGGTATCCGGTCGTGCTGGAGCGCGTGGGGTATGAGCTGGTGGCGCGCTGCACGGCCAACGGGGAGTTCTTTGCGCGGCACGGCTACGTCTTCGTGGGGCAGAGCGTGCGGGGGCGGTTCGCGTCGGGTGGGCGGTTCGATCCGATGCGCGACGATGCCTGGGGTGCCAACCCGGACGGGTACGACTCGGTGGAGTGGGCGGCAGCGCAGCCGTGGTCGGACGGCAACGTCGGGATGGCGGATGGCTCCTACTCGGGCCTGACGCAGTATCTCGTCGCGCCCACGCGACCGCCGCACCTCAAGGCGCTGTTTGCGCGGCAGGCTGATACGGGCTGGTACGGGGGACACAACTATCGGGGCGGCGCGCACGATCTCTACCGGCGACGCAGGTGGTCGTTCGAGCAGGTGTTGATCCAACTGGAGCATCGAACGGCGCCGCCGGGCGTGGCGGCGGCCCGTGACCGGCTGCGGCAGGCGCTGGACGACTTCGAGCGGTGGTACTGGCACCTGCCGCTGAAGTCGTGTCCGCCGCTGGAGGGACTGGCCGACTGGTACTTCGAGATTCTCGACCATCCCGAGCACGGGCCGTACTGGGAGCCGATGAACATCGTGCCGCACTTCGGCGAGATTGACGTACCGATCTTCCATCTCGGCGGCTGGTTCGACATGTTCATCAGCGGCACGCTGCGGATGTTCCAGGGTGTGCGGGAGCAGGGGCGGACGGAGGCCTGTCGGGCGGCGCAGCGGGTGGTGATCGGGCCGTGGCAGCACGGGCAGGCGAGCATCGGCCAGCGGCAGACTGGCGAGGTGGATTTCGGGCCGGCGGCGGCGTTCGATCAGAACGAGTACTGGCTGCGGTGGTACGACTACTGGCTCAAGGGCGTGGAAACGGGGATCATGGAGCTGCCGCCGGTGCGGGTGTTCGTGATGGGGGCGAACCGCTGGCTCGACCTGGCGGCGTGGCCACCGCCGGACGTGACCTATCGGCCGATCTACTTCCGGGCCGGTGCCGGGCAGACAGAGGCCTCGCTGAATAACGGCGGACTGACGTTTGCCGCGCCGGCCGCGGCCGAGCAGCCGGACAGCTTTGTGTATGACCCGGCGGACCCGGTGCGGAGTGTGATTAACGACATGAAGCTCGGGCCGCGCGATCATCGGCCGGTTGAGGGGGGGATGCTGACCTATACGACGGACGTGTTGGCGCAGGACGTGACGGTGGTTGGTCCGGTGAAGGCGGTTCTGTATGCGCTTTCGACGGCGCCGGACACCGATTGGGTAGTGCGCCTGTGCGACGTCTGGCCCGACGGGCGGTCTATGTCGGTGTGTGACGGCATTTTGCGGGCGCGGTATCGCCATTCGCTGGCGCGCGCCGAGCTGCTGACGCCGGGGCAACTCTACCGGCTGGAGGTGGAGCTGACGCCGACGGCACAGGTTTTCCAGGCCGGCCATCGGCTGCGGGTAGAGGTGACGAGCAGCGACTTTCCGCGCTCGGACCGCAATCTGAATACCGGCGGACCGTTTGGTGAGGAAACGGAGTGGCAGGTGGCCGTGAATACGCTGTTCCACGACGCCGAGCGGCCCTCCCAGCTCGTGCTGCCGCTGGCCTAGCTCCGTATCCCAGGCCGCTTGCTCCGAGGTGAGCGGTAGGCCATCTGGGTTCTTCTGTGACTGGGTTAGACTCTGGGGTGAGATGGCTGACAACGGAGTCGTATTGGTCACTGGCGCTACCGGATACATCGGCGGTCGGCTGACCCCCAAACTCGTACAGCGCGGCCACCGGGTACGTGTGCTGGTGCGTAACGCGGACCGGATACGCGCTCGTCCATGGTCCCGGCAAGTCGAAGTGGCTGTCGGCGATGTGTTGGACCCGGAGACGCTGCCGGCGGCTATGGCCGGGGTGGACTGTGCCTACTACCTGATCCACAGCATGTCCGGTGGCGCCGGGTTTCACGATCTGGACCTGACAGCAGCGCGGAACTTTGCCACGGCGGCGCAGCAGGCCGGTGTGCGCCGGATCATCTATTTGGGCGGGCTGGGTGATGCGAACACCGATCTTTCTCAGCACTTGCGCTCCAGGCAGGAAACCGGACAGGCGCTCAGGGTGAGTGGCGTTCCCGTCACCGAGTTTCGGGCCGCGGTGATCGTGGGCGCCGGGAGCGTCTCATTCGAGATGATCCGCTACCTGGTGGAACGCCTGCCGGTGATGATCTGTCCGAAATGGGTTTATTCGCGGGTGCAGCCGATCGGGATAGAAGACCTCTTGGAGTACCTCGTGCAGGCCATGACGACGCCGCAGAGCGCGGACACGATCATCGAGGTTGGCGGAGAGGATGTCACCACCTACAAGGACATGATGCTGGGCTATGCCGCGGCGCGGGGGCTGAAGCGGTTACTGATCCCCGTCCCGGTGCTCACGCCGCACCTATCATCGTACTGGGTGCATTGGATGACGCCAATACACGCAAACATCAGCGGCCCGCTCATCAACGGGCTACGTAACGAAGTGGTCGTGACGAACACGCTGGCCCGCAGGCTCTTCCCGCAGATAGCGCCACGGACATACGCGGAGGCCATCCGCGCGGTGATTGAAGACATAGATGGGGGGCGCGTGGAGACCGCTTGGAGTGATGCGCTGGGTATGACGTCTGCCCAATACTCCGACGTGAGCTTGCAAGTCCAGGAAGGGATGATCTTTGAGCGAAGACGGCGCACGGTAGACGCACCAGTAAAGGACGTTTACCGTGTGGTGGCGGGGATCGGCGGCAAGCGAGGGTGGTACTTCGCCAACTGGGCATGGCGGATCCGGGGGCGGCTGGATCGGATGCTGGGTGGAGTGGGACTGCGGAGGGGGAGGAGGCACCCGGATACGCTGCGGGTCGGCGATTCGCTGGACTTTTGGCGCGTGGAAGCGTGCGAGCCAGATCACTTGATCCGGCTGCGGGCGGAAATGAAGCTGCCGGGACGCGCGTGGCTGCAGTATGAGGTGCGGGAGGATCGAGCGGGGACCACTCACTTGCAGCAAACGGCGGCGTTCGTGCCGAAAGGGTTGGGCGGGCTGCTCTACTGGTATGGCTTGTATCCGATACATGCCTGGATATTTCGGGGCTTAGTCAACGAGATCGCGCGTCGTGCCCAACTAGGGGTAAGTTGAGGAACTGGCGGCCCGGCTTGGCTCCAATGGTGAGGCTGTCATCCCTATGGCGGCCGAGGCCGCGGCGCTGCCGTGGTGCGCGGTCAGAGACGCTGGAGCTTGGTTACGCGCTGGTTGCGGATGATCTCGGTGACGTAGATGCTGCCTTCCGCATCCACGGTGATGCCGTGGCCAGACTTGAAGATGCTCTCGTCGCCGCCGAGGCGGGCAACGACCTGCCCGTCGAGAGTTCGGATGCTGACCCACTGGCCGCCCTCGGCGACGTAGGCGAGGCCGTCTCGGATGTAGAGATCGTTGGGGCCGGTCATGTCCCATTGGGTGAGGTACCGGCCTTCGCTGTCGAACACCTGGATGCGGTCGTTGGAGCGGTCGCAGACATAGACGCGGCTGTCATCGTCAACGGCGAGATTGTGGACGGTGCCGAACTCGCCTGGCCCGGTACCCTGGCGGCCCCAGGTGTGGAGTAGATCGCCGTCCGGGCTGAACTTGTGGACGAGGAAGTTGCCGTAGCCGTCGGCCACGAAGATCTCGCCGCTGGGGGCGAGGCCCGTGCCGGCGGGCATGTTGAAGGGGATGCGCACGAATGCGGCGGCCGGCCGGCCTGGTCGCCCGAGCGTCTGCACCGGCTCGCCGGCCGGGGTGTAGCGGACGACGATGTGTTTCAAGTCGTCGGTGATCCAGACGTGGTCGTCCTTGTCAATGTAGACCTGGTGCGGGTCGCCGAAGGTGCCCTCGCCCCACGAGGAGACGAAGTTGCCGTCGGCGTCCCAAATGGTGAGCGGGTGTGCGCCCCGGTTGGTGATGTGGACCTCGCCCAGCGAGTTTACGGCGCCACTGGTGCAGTCGCCAAACTCCCAGTGCTTGGGTAGCGTGGGCCACGATGGGACCACCTCGTACTGATATGCGCCTGTGCCTAGCCGTACCATTTGCTCTGCCCTCCTCGGAGTAGTTGGGGAGTATGCCTCACCCCCCCCGGCGGACCTACCCCCCGGCCCCTTCCCTCGCAGGGAAGGGGAGTCCATGCAGCGACTATGGCTCCCCTCCCGGGCAAGGAGGGGGAGGGGGCCCATGTGCGCTCCGTTAGTATCTTACGCCTCCCATACGGCCTGGAAGAGGCGCAACCAGTTGCCGCCCATGATCTTGGTCACCTCCTCCGGGCGGTAGCCGCGGCGGAACAGCTCTCCGGTGACGTTGGATAGCCTATCGGGTGTTTCCATTCCTTGCGGATGGATGAGAGGATCGGGGAAGGGTTCGCCCCGGACGCCGAACTTGGTGCCTTGTTGGGCGAAAAGCCAGTCGAAGAATGACGCTGGTTGATCCTGGGTGTAGTCGGTGCCGATGCCGACGTGGTCAATCCCCACGCGCTGGATCAGGTCCTCGATGGCGTCTACGTAGTCGGCGAGGGTGGACTCGAAGCCGCGGCGCAGAAAGGAAGGGAAGGCGTTGGCGCCAATGACGCCGCCGCGCTCGGCCAGTAGCTGCAACGCCGTATCGGTCTTGTTGCGGACGTGGTCGAAGAAGGCGCGGGCGTTGGCGTGGGTGATAGCAACGGGCCGCTCGGAGCGCTCGATGGCGTCGAGGGTGGTGCGGTCACCGACGTGGGAGAGGTCAATGAGGATGCCGAGGCGGTTCATCTCGCGCACCGCGTCGCGGCCGAAATGGCTCAGGCCGTCGTCCGAGCGCTCGTAGCAGCCGTTGCCCAAGAGATTGCGGTCGTTGTAGGTGAGCTGGATTACGCGCACGCCGAGGGCGTGGAAGAGCGCGAGGCGGTCGAGGTTATTTTCGATTGGGGTGGCGTTCTGCCAACCGAAAATCACGCCTACCTTGCCCGCCTGCTTGGCTTGGTGGATGTCCTGCACCGAGCCGACTTGGAGGAACGTGTCCTGGAGCTGCTCGAAGCGGCGGAGCCAAGCGGCGACGTGGTCGAGTGTAGTGCGGTAGTCCTCCCAAACGGCGATGGTGGCATTGATGGCGGTGATGCGCCCGGCGTGCAGGCTGCGATAGACGGCGGGACTCTGCCAATTGCTGACGTTGAGGCCGTCAATGATGATGGAATGGTCATACAGCCTTGCCGCCGCATCTACGGTTGCCATGCGCTCTGCCTCCTAGCCGCCCTGGCCCGGTTGCAGGATAGCACGCCGGGCGTGGTGTATCCGGCGACCGGGCGGCGAGGCGCTGACGGGGTAGTAGCGGGGAAGGCGGGCGGCGCGTTAGTATGTTCCTAGTGTCGGAAGGGTCGGGAGCATCAAGGAGGGGAACGATGGCCGAGCAGATTGGCGAACGTAGCGCCCAGCCTGGGGGCAATGCTCAAGCTCCGGACTGGGGATTGTGGCTCTGGTGGGTGGTAGCCGGCGTGGTGGGCTGGGGCGTGGGATGGGGCCTGGGCTGGAGCGAGGTCGAGTTCTTGTCCGTGGACGTCGCCGCGGCCGAATACGGGGGCGTGGTCGTGGGTGTGACGGTGGCCGGGGTGCTGCAATGGCTGGTGCTGCGGCAGCGGATGGCCCGGGCGGCGTGGTGGATCGTAGCCAGCCTCGTGAGTGGTATCGTCGCCGGTGGCGTGATCTACGGAGTTGGCGGTGACGCGGGCTTCAGCGCGGAAGTGGCCAGAGACCTAGACGTGGGCTGGGTGGTTGAGGCTGGCCTCTACGGGGCGGTGCTCGGCGTGCTGCAATGGCTGGTGCTGCGGGGGCAGGTGGCACTGTCCGGCTTGTGGGTGCTGGCGAGCACGGTGGGCTGGATAGTGGGCGACCCCGTGTGTAGCAGCCTCATGGACTTCGGGGCCTTGAGTTGGGTCGTATTCGGCGCCGTGTATGGGGCGATTACCGGGCTGGTGCTGGTGTGGTTGTTGCGTCAGCCGTCGCCGGCAGCGGCAATGGCGGCGTAGCCGTCTGATATGACCGGAGAGAAAGCACCCGTGAGCTGGCGCTTCTGGCTCTGGTGGGTGCTGGCCAGCACGGTAGGCTGGGCCGTGGGCGGGGGCCTGAGCGGGACGCTGGGTAGTATCCAAGCCGGGTACGTGGGTGGCATGACCGTCGGCGCGACCGGGGCCGGGATGCTGCAATGGCTGGTGCTGCGGCAGCGGATTGACCGGGCGGGATGGTGGGTACTGGCCACGGTGCTGGCCAGTGCCGGCGTAGGCGCCCTGATCGTGGCCTTGGGCTTCGTCGGGGGCAGGGCCTGGGGCGCGACCTGGAGCGCAGATCCGGGCCGAGTTGTGGGCGGCCTCGCGGGGATGGGCTTTTTCGGGACCGTGCTCGGGGCACTGCAATGGCTGGTGCTGCGGCGGCAGGTGGCGCGGGCGGGTTGGTGGGTGCTCGCCGGCGGCGGCGGCTGGGTCGCGGGTGCCCCGATAGGCGCGGTTCTAGGCGGGGGCCTGAGCGGATTCCTGGGCTGGTCCGGGAGCGGGACCATTGACTGGTCCCTGACCTGGGCCGGGGTCGGGGCCGTGTACGGGGCCATTACCGGGCGTGTGCTGGTGTGGCTGTTGCGTCAGCCGATGCCCGCAGCGGCATCGGAGGCGTAGCCATTCGATATGAATATGAACAGAGAGCAAGCACCCATGGGCTGGTCCGCCAGGGGCGGATGGCTGTGGTGGGTGCTGGCCAGCACGGTGGGGTGGGCCGTGGGTGGGCCTGTGGGCGTGGCCCTAGGTGGGGGCTTGGCCATGGGCATCGTCGTGACCGGATACGTGGGGATGGCTGTGGGCGTGATCGCAGCCGGGGCGCTGCAATGGCTGGTGCTGCGCCGACAGGTCGCTGGTGCGGCGTGGTGGATCGTCGCCAGCGTCGTAGGTGCTGCTCTCGTCGGTGTCTTGGCCGTGCTCCTAGGCTGGGTCGTGGGCGTGGTTGGACGCTTGGTCGGTGGCACGGCTTGGGGCGCGAACTGGGGCCCGGACTGGAGTGCAGACCCGGGCGGAGACGTGGGCTTTGTCGTGGGCGTAGCCGCCGGCGGGACCGTACTCGGGCTGCTGCAATGGCTAGTGCTGCGCCGGCAGGTGGCGCGGGCGGGTTGGTGGGTGCTGGCCAGCACCGTGGGCTGGGTCGTGGGCGGCTTCGTGTCTGGGATCACGGATGCGGCCGCGGGCTGGGCCGTGCTCGGGGCAGTGTATGGGGCGATAACTGGGATCGTGCTGGTGTGGCTGCTGCGCCGCCCGGCAGCCAGCACCGCTGCCGTGGCCGCTTCGGCATGAGGTTCACGGGACCGCCCCCCTATGGCCCCCCCGCTACGGGGGGGGAGTAAACTTCCGCTGGCGCGATGATAACCGGGTGGCAACAACGGCACTTAGCCTTGTCCGTGGCGGAACTTGTAGAGGGTCGTGTAGAGTGCAGCGCTCGCCGGGACGGGCACCTGCTTGGCACGGCCTTGCCGCACGACCGCACCCAAGAGGTCGTCTAGCTCCAGCGGGTTGCCGGCTTGAAAGTCGAGCTGGAGCGACGAGACGAGGCCTGGGGCATCCGTTTCGGCGGTGGCCATCCGCACGTCCACCACGTCGCTGGCGAACTCGGCGCCGTGTGCCTGCCCGACTGCAACGATCTCCTCCATGACGGTCCGCAACGTGAGTGCGCCTACCGGACAGGCGAGCACTTCCAAACACGTCGCGCGCGATGCCGTCATGACGGTGCCGGTGGCGGCGACCAGGACGAGCTTGGCCCAGAGCGACGAGACGATGTCGCTGCTCACCTCCACCTGGAGGCCCTCCTTGGTGAGCACCTCGGCAACGCGCTTGGCGCGAGGGCTGTGGGAGCCGTCCTGCTCACCGAACACGATGCGCGCGGTGGCGCCGACCTGCTCGATCCGGCCGGGGGCCGGCCGGGCCGCGTCAATGTAGGTGGTCCCGGCCAGGACGGGCTGCCAGCCGTGGACGGCGGCGATGCGGGCCGGGCTTTCCACCCCGTTCTGGATGGAGAGGATGGCGGTGTCATCGCCGAGCAGCGGCTTGAGCAGCGGTAGCGCCTCGGGATTGTGGTAGGTCTTGACGGCGTAGATGATGAGGTCTACCGGTCCCACCTCGCGCGGATCGGCCGTCGCGGGCACGTGGATAGTGAAGTCGCCCCAATGGCTGGATACTTGGAGGCCGTCGCGCACGATGGCCTCCCGATGGGCACCGCGGCAGATGAGCGTCACCTGCTCGCCGTGCTTGGCCAGCGTGCCACCATAATACCCTCCGACAGCACCGGCACCGACAACGGCAATCCGCATGATCCTGTCCCTTCCGTGCTTGGATTGAGCTTGCCTCAGGATTGCAGCGTTCCCGGCGCTGCTAGGGATAGATTATGCACCAGTTGGCATGACGCTGGTTGCGGTGCCGTTCCCATGACTGACCTCGGCACACGTCCTCGCGGGCAACGACGGCTGCTAGACTGGCTTAAGATGATAGCTGGTAGCCGATTGCATACTGGTGGGTCACAACGCCTCCCGTTGATGCGCCAGACGGTACATAGCAGTATGACCGCGCCTCTTGAGGATGCTTACCGGACGGATCGAGCAGCCTGGTCCTGGCTGCTCAGTCGTATCTGGGCGACACACGTTGCGACGGGGCGCGCCTGGTTGCGGGCGCTGTGCCGGCCGGCTCTTGTCGCGTTCGTTGCGCTCTTCGCTCTCACGCTCCCTACGGCGCACCTGCACGGGCCGAGCGACGCGCAGCGTCATATCGCGGTCCACTGGCACGGCCTTCCGCTGCTTGATGCGGTCCTGGTAGCCGGACAGCGCCCTACTCATCAACACGTGCATACGCCTGTTGGTCCGCTGGGGCCGGAGGCTTCGGTAGGAGTCGAGGCTGGCCCGGCTACCAGTGCGGCGTCGGAGCAGCGGCAGACAAGTCCCTGGCACGCGATGGGTGCGGCGTCACAATCGCTCACCTACTTGCACAGCGTCTTGCCGCTGCCACAGCACGTGCTTGCCATGCTGGACTTTGTGTGGTCGGCAGAGGGCTTCCGGCCACCGAATGTCCCAATCCCCCCTCCAGAGACTCCCCCGCGCGTACTCCTGACCACCTAATAGGTATCCCGACTTCCAGGTAACGCCGGTTCGGCGATAGCGGAGCCTGTCTGCGCCGGCGCCGGCACGGACCTATTCCACCGAGCGTGCTGATTGTCTGCGACTGCACAGCTTCAGGAGACAATAAGGAGAAACGTCATGGGTATAGTTCTGGGTTTACGCCAGCGCGTCCGGCGTTTGCGCTGGCGCATGGGCCGCTGGCTCAGTCTGGGCGCCGTGCTGCTGGCACTGGCGCTGGCACTGCCGGCAGCGGCACTGGCACACGAGCACCGCACAGTCCACGGGTATGAGTTGACCGTCGGCTTCAACGTCGAGCCGGCCTACGTCGGCCAAATCAACGGTGTCTTCCTGCAGGTGATGAAGCAGGCCGCGCCCGGCGCCGAGGGACAGGGTGACAAGGAGAGCGACAGCGGTCACGCGCACGCGGCGATGGTGCCGGTAGAGGGGCTGGAAGCGACGCTGACGGTGCTTGTGGCGGCAGGTGGCAGCGAGCCGCGCGAGTTTCCGCTGCGGGCGGTGTACGGAGCGCCGGGGGCGTATGTCGCCGATTTCGTACCCACGCGCACCGGTAGCTATATCTTCACCTTTACCGGCACTATCGAAGGAAACCCGATCAACGAGCGCTTCGAGTCCGGTCCCGGGCGCTTCGACGACGTGCGGCCGATTACGACCATCCAGTTCCCGGAGCCGCTGCCATCGAGCACCGAGCTACAGGAGGAGCTGGCAGTCGCCAGGGCGGCCATCGGCACGGCACAGGCGCTCGCCTTTGGCGGCCTCGGTGCCGGGGCCATTGCCGTCCTTGCCGCGGGCATGGCGATGCTGATGGCCAGTCGCCGGCGCTAGGGTGGGCCTCACCCCCCGGCCCCCTCTCCACCATGTGTGGAGAGGGGTGTCTGCCGCTTGTCGTTTCCGTTATCTCGCCGGGCATTCCTGCGCCAGCGGGAATGCCGGGAACTGTACCCTGTAAGACTAGCGCTGCTGCGCTCATACGGAGGTGGTGCGAGGTCGGAGGGAGCAGCCACAGCCGCAGAGGCGGCTGCCGGACTAGAGCCGACGCTAACAGTCTCGAAAGGAGGTCTAGCGATGGCCAGTCTGAGCTGTAGACGATGCCTCGCAGGGATGGCAGCAGCACTGAATGGGCTGCTGATCGCCGCGTGTGACCTTGGCGGTGACCAGTTATCCCAGGCGCCGGCCACGGGTGGCAACACCGCGCCACCGGCGCCCGCTAGGCGCGCCACAGGCCCGGCCCCGAGACGGGATTCCGTGACGGTTCAGGTCCGTGTGTTCCTTAGTAACTCGACCACTGGGGTCTCGGCAAGCAAGTGGACCGCGGCGTTTACGAATCAACATCCCGAGATCTCGCTTGAGTGGCTGCCTTGGCAGGGTGCCAAAGAGGTCAAGCAGATAGCGGCTGCCGAGGGGCTGTCCGATGTGGTGAGTCTCTGGTCAGGTGCCGCGGCGGAGCCTGCCTTCCAAGGGCAGTTACTCGGCCTCAACCGATTCATAAAGCGGGATCGGTACGACCTCTCGGATTACTGGCCGGGATGCATTGAGGCTAGTACCTGGCACGGGGATCTGTATGCCCTCCACACCGAAGTCGATACGAACCTGATCTTCTGCAACAAGGCACTCTTGGCGGGAACTGGGTTGGCGCTACCGAAGCGTGACTGGACCTGGACGGACCTGCTAGAGATGGCACGCGAGTTGAGGCGTGGCGAGGGAGCGAATTCGTTTTATGGCTTTGCGCCGTACCTATGGATGGATCACCCGTCCAGCCATGACACGACGGTCCCTTGGATCTGGGCAAATGGTGGCGAAGTATTCGACAAGGATATAACCAAGCCGCTGATAGACCAGCCCAAGGCCCAGGAGGCCTTGCAATGGCTGGCAGACCTGCGCCATTCCCACAAGGTATGGCCAACCACCAAAGAGATTAGAACAACAGGAGCCTCAGAGCTGGAACTGCTGTTTGCGAAAGGTCAGTTGGCCATGCTCTACGTGTTGCGGGGCTGGATGCGTCAAGGTCTGCTATGGGACTCTTCCAGCCCGCAGTTTGACATGGTAGAGCCACCGCACGGTCCAGCGGCACAGGCAAGCTGGTTGCACGAGCAAGCGTCATACTCCATTGGCGCCGCAACCCAGGTGCCTGACCAGGCGTGGCAATTCCTGACGTGGTGGACAGGACGAGAAGCGCAACGCCAGGTCCACCAGGACCGAGTGCTGCTTGGACGCCGTAGAGCTATCCCTGGGACCATGCCGCCAGCACGTCGCTCGCTCGCCACGGAAATGAGAGACTGGTTCGGTCCAGCAGTCGTCGAAGTCCTGGAGTACGCCCGTACCATACCGCCGCACCCGCAGTGGGGAGAGTTAATTGCGGCTTATGACGAGGGTATCTGGCCGCTATGGCAGGGCAAAGCGACTGTCGAGGAGGCGACGGCAGAGGTGGCACGAAAGCAGAGATTAGTCCTCGGGTAGTGGAGGAACTGCCCCAAACACCTCCACCGCTACGTCAACGAACGGCGGGGCGGCACAATCAGCGGTGGTGAGGCGAGCGGGATGGCACCAGCCTCACCCGCTGCGCCGCCAGTCCACCATCCCGTGCCCCCCCGGCGCGGCAATCCGCACCGGCGGAGAACCATCCAGCCGGAGTAGGTAGAGGCCACCGCCGGCGCCGATAAACAGCGTGCTCCCATCCGGCGACCACACCGCGGCCGGGTCATCCTCCACCAAGCGAGTGAGGCGGCGCAAACCGGTGCCGTCGCTGTCAACCAGCCACAGGTCTTTCGGTATGCCGTGCGCCAGCCCGGCGGCCGCAGCGGGCCGCGGCGCCAACAGATCGAAAACACTCGCTCGCCGGCTCGGCGTCGGTATGGCGTTAGGTAGCGGCCGCTCTTCCGGCGGTACCAGCGCGCTGTAGACGATCTGCGTACCGTCCGGCGAGAAGCGCGGCGCGGTGATCGCCTCGGAAACTCCGGCCTCGATGATCGTCCGGCTGCCGCTGCCGTCCGGCGCCCCGACCCAGAGCGTCGTCGTCCCGTCCTCCGGGTTCTGGCGCACGCCGGCCAAGCGGTTACCATCAGCGCTCAACGTCGGGAAGGCGGCTCCCGTGACGACGACCTCGCGCCGACCGCCGGTGGCCGGCACCCGCGCGATGCCGAAGTCGCGCCCGGTGATGACGTTGTCGCTACCAACGAGCAGCGCACTGTACGAGAAGTAGACCCACCGTCCATCCGGACTCCACGTCGGCGTCTCCAACTGCTCGGTGCTGCCGTCGTGGGCGATGAGTAGCGTGGCATCGCCGTCACCACTAGGCAGCCGGTAGATGTCGGCAACCGGCAGCGTGAAGGAGACACCCCCCGTGCCCGACTGCGGCTCCGGTGGCGGCGTGTAGGAGTAGAGGATGCTGCGCCCGTCGGGCGCCCATGCCGGATCACGCGCATAGCCCGGCAGCGGCACGTCGGTCAACTGGCGCCGGTCACGACCGGAGGGCGCAATCGCCTCCACGTTGCCGTCGCGTGCAAACACCAGCGGCGGTATCTCGTCGCCGCCAAAAGGACTACAGGCCGCCAGAAATCCCAGACTCACTGCAGCGAGAGCGCGGCGGCGCGTGGAGGTGGGGGCCAGCGCATCCAAACGAACCATACTATGCCCTGACGGGACTCAACGCGGCGCTGGCGCAAAGGTGTTGATGTAGTTGAGGACGTGCCAGCGATCCTCCTCCGAAAGCGTCGCTCCGAAAGCCGGCATCGCCGTGCCGGGAATGCCGCGGGTGAACCAAGCAAAGAACTGCCCGTCGGGATGCTGATAGACATGGTACGCCAGGTCGGCGGGAGGCGGACGCAAGGAAGCCGCTGCCGGACCGTCACCGCGGCCCTGGGCACCATGGCACACCTCGCAATGCTGCTGGTAGATCATTCGGCCGCGCGACAGAGACTCCTCGGTCGGGGGAATCGGGTTCTCAACATCCATCGGCGGGACGGCGGCCGCATACTGCGAGAGCACCACTCCTTGGGAAGGGACTGTTTCGGGAGCCAGGCCGGCGTGCAGTAGCACGAAGCCGGCGATGATCCCGGTCGCGCCGAGCACTGCCCCACTGCTCCGGGCGATGGCAAACCGCGTCGGGAGCAAGGACGGCCCGATGACACTGACCAGCAACGCCGCCAGACTGACCACGACGGCGGCAACGCCGAGTGCCAGACCGAGATTGGGCGCGAGGAGAGCCGGCTGCTGAGCCGAGGCTGCCGGCTGGACCGGGGCCGGCGCGACCACCGGGAGCATCAAGGCGATGGGCACGCGCACGTCGTACTGGCCACTGCGCCGCACCAGCACGACAACCTGCCAGTCGCCGGCCAGTGACAGCCAGGCTCCCCGCGCGCTGTAGAGGCCAGCGCCAGCGTGCTCGGTGCGGGCTTCCTGCTCGCCCAGGCTCCCGTCCGCCAGCGTGATCCGGAAATCCACCTGCGCGACGCCATCGGCCGGGCGGAGCGGCCGACCGTCGGCATCGCGCACCGTCGCCGCAATCGTGTTCACGCCAGCGCCACCGGGGTCCACACGCAACTGCACTCGCAAGTCTTCCGCCGTACCCGTTGCGACGATGCCTGGCTCGGTTGGCGGGACAAGCACGCGCGCTGGCGGCACGACGGTGAGAAAGCCGACAAGCAACAGCACCGTCGCGCCCAATGTAACCTCGCCAGCGACAGCCACCCGGAACCGCCGTGTCAACAAGGCCGCGGCCACCAGCACGCGAGCGCTGCTTTGGCGCACCAGCAACCGGAACCCCGGCCGCGTCACCAGCAGGTTGAAAGCGCCCAGCGCGAGCAGCGGGAGGATCAGAACGAGCTTCATAGAGAGGGTCACGCCGTAGACGGTCGTGAAGAGCGCCTCGACGCTGCCCACGTGTAGCCAGAGCTGGTACGCGCCGGTGACGACCAGCACGGCAACGCACGCCATCGCGAGCTTGGAGAAGCGGGGCACCGCTGCGGCCAGCGCATGCAGCCTGAGCGCCGGCGGCAGCGGCTTGAGCGCCACCGGGAACACAAGCAACAGTTGGAACAGGCCACCGATCCACAGTGCGGTTGCCGCTAGGTGCAGCCAATCGGCGGCCAGTGCCACCACGACAAGCTGCGGTGTCGCCGCGGCATGGGAAACCAGGCCGGTGACGACCAGCACTAGGCCGGTGAGCACCGCGCCCAACCACCACCAGCGGCTAGTAGCTAGTGGCCAGTGGCCAGTGGCCTGCTCACGCGAACTGTGCCCCAGTGGCACAGGGTTTCGGCTCTCACGTTCCTGACGTGCCGCCGGCCCCCTCCCTAACCCTCTCCCGTGCTGACGCACAGGGGAGGGGACCGGTCGAAAGGCTCGTGCCAATGGCACTGCGAGCAGCACCACCAGCGCGAGCCAGATGAGCCAAATCCGCCCGTAGCGCGTAGTGAGTACTACCTCCAGCAGCGGTGCGCCGAGTGCCGCCACGTGCGAGACGTTCATGGCGGCAGCCGTCTGCACGATCAGCGCCCCCAACGTGGCGAGCAGCAGCAGCCACCAGCCAAACCAGGCCAGACTCCGGCTCGCCCGCAGACCACCCCGCCATGCCCGCGCTACTTCCCGCGGCGGACGCTCGCCCGGCCCACGCGACGGCTGCGCGGCGGCCAGCGCCGGCGCGAGGATGGTCGGGCCGAACACGAGCGTACCGCCGATGGCCGCGGTCCCCAGGTGCCGGAGCCAGCGCACCAGCACGTTGAGCGCGTCTACGCGGCCGGCGAGCGCGTCCTGCCCGCCCAGCAGGGCTGCGGCATCAACGCCGGTCGGCGCCGGCGCCTCGGCTGCCCCAGGAGTGCCGACGGTGAACGGTACACTCCCGGCCGTCACGTGGCCGTCCACCTTGGAAAGGACACGCCAGACGACCGTGTACGCGCCATCGGCGAGATCGGGCGGCAGATCGAGCAGCAGCGACAGCGGCTCGCCCGGCGCCACTTGGGCCGGCGCGTCAGTCAGCCGCTGCCGTGTGGCGTCGAAAAGCGCCACCTCGCTGAAACGCGGCTCCGGCTCTTCGCTGAACCATAGTTGCATCCGCCGCGGCGGCTCGTGCAGCACCGCGCCAATCGCCGGCTCTGCGCGCAGCAGGTTGGCGTGAGCCTCGGCTACCGAGACCAGCGGCTCGTCGCGGCCGAGAGGCACCAGCCGAACGGCGCTCGCCGCAATGCCCACGCCGGCCAGCGCAGCCAGGCTCCGTCTCCGGTAGCACCGGGGGCGCGGGGATGTGGTGTCATTCCGGGCGGTCACATCGGGAGGGTAGCACGGTCAAGCGCCATGTGGACTCCCTTTCCCTCGTGAAGGTTGCGAACTTGATTAGGTGGCGTGCTGGCCCCCACCCTAGCCCTCCCCCGGACTGAGCTACCAGGGGAGGGAACACACCGTCTCCCTGCATAGCGGGGGACCATAGGGGGGCAGGTGCCTACGGGATGAAGCGGCGCAGGAAGGGAACCGCCCGCGCGATGGCCGGTTCTTCGTCCTCCACCCCCTCGTAGACGAGGGAGCAGAAGCCGTTGTAGCCGGCCCGTTGGAGGATGCCAAAGACGCGCGGATAGTCGAGCCACCGCTCCTCGCCCGTTTCCATCCGGTAAATCTTGGTACGGACGTGCGTGGCGAGATGCACAGTCTGTTGCAGACTCTCGTAGACTGACTCGGCGGCCACCTCCGACTCGGCACCCGAGGCGCCCGGCGAGCCGACGTACTGACCGGTATCCCACACGTGGCTGAGGTGCGGCGCCGCCTGCTCGACAAACTTCAGCACGCTCGCGCCATCGGCGGTGAGGTTATGGTGGTTATGGTTTTGCAACGACACCTGCACCCCCTCCTTCCAGCCGTAGTCGGCCACCTCTTTCAGCGCAGCCGCGCACCGATCCCAGGCGCCGGCCCGGTCGGCCTCGCTCCCCCGTGGCGTGCCGGCAAACACGCGCACTTGGGGCGCACCGAGCACCCGTGCCAGACGAATGCACTGTTTTGCCCCTTCGATTTGCTCCGGGATTTCATCCGCCGGCAGCGCGAAGTTGTTGCTCACGCCTAGGCAGGCAATCGGCAAGCCGGCCCGCAGACACCGCAGCTTGACTTCGCGGAGGTACGGGAAGTCCTCGGAGGCCAAGTCGCGGGAGTGGATGTCAATACCGTCGAGGTCCAGGGCACGGCACCGTTCGATGAAGCTGAAGAGGTCCATCGTACCGGCAGCGAACGACCGCTTGTAACTGAGCGAAAGACAGGCAAGCTTCAACATCGGGCTATTCCTCCTCCGTTCCTGCCGCGTCCTCGCCACGCCGGCGTGACAGCGGCGTGAGAGCATTGTAGACCTCGCCTGGCTATCATGCACTCCCGGCGCCAGGCAAGAGCACCGGCACCTTGCCGTCGTGCCGTTCCCCGCCTAGACTCCGACAGGCAGCGATCAGGCATGAAGCTATTCCCGCACCCCCACACGAATCCGCTTCCACCCCCCCACCGAAGGGCAGGGGCTAAATGTCCCTTACCACACTCCCCGTCCCCGGAGGGAAGGAGCCGGTGGTGAGGCCATCCTCATCATCACATCGCCGCGGTTGGCCGTTTGCGTGGGGCGAGCGAACCTACGTCGCTGGCGTCGTCAACACATCCCCCGACTCCTTTTCCGGCGACGGCATAACCGAGCCGGGCGCCGCAGTCGCGCATGGCCTGCGCTTGGTGGCTGAGGGCGCGGACCTGCTCGACGTTGGCGGGGTGTCCACCCGGCCCGGCGCACCGACGGTCCCGGAGGCCGAAGAGCGGCGCCGCGTGCTGTCGGTCCTTGCCACCCTCGCCGCCAAGACGGACGTGCCCATCAGTGTGGACACCTCGCGCGCCACGGTCGCGCGCGACGCGCTCGCCGCCGGAGCAACCATCGTCAACGACGTGTGGGCACTCTCTGCCGATCCCGAGATCGCTGCGGTCATCGCCGCGGCGCGGGCCGGCGTTGTCCTGATGCATAACCGCCGGGCACGCGCCACACGCCACGCCGTTGTCGGTGGCCACTATCCCGACGTGCCCGACGCGAATATCTTCAACACTGTGGTCACCTTCCTGCGGGAGCGCGTCGCCGCGGCGCAGGCGGCGGGCATCACCCGCTCGCAGATCGTCGTGGATCCCGGCCTGGGCTTCGGCAAGACACCCCAACAAACCATGCTCTTACTGCGCCGCACCGCCGACCTGAAGCAGGCGTTGGGGCTGCCCCTGCTCGTCGGACCCTCGCGGAAGAGCTTCGTTGGCCGGGCACTCGACCTCCCGGTCACGGAGCGGCTGGAAGGCACTATCGCCGCGGTCGTCCTCGCCGTCACCGGCGGCGCCGACATCGTGCGCGTTCACGACGTGCAGGCGTGTACCCGCGCGGTGCGGCTGGCCGACGCGGTCGTGCGCGGTACAACGGTACAATGACACTCACCGGCAGCGCCAGATGACCATGCTCACGTACAACGCAGCGCTCACCTATCTCCTGGACCGTACGGACTGGGAGCGGCGGTCGCTCGGCGCGGCGGCGCGCGGCGGCTGGAATCTGGATCGCCCCCGCGCGCTGCTCGCTGCCCTCGGCCATCCCGCGCGGCGCTATCCGTCCATCCATGTGGCCGGGACCAAGGGCAAAGGCTCCACCGCCGCGTTCCTCGCCTCCATCTTGCATACCGCCGGCCGGCGAGTCGGTCTCTACACGCAGCCGCACCTGCACGACTATCGGGAGCGCGTGCGGATCAATGGCCAGCCGATCATGCCGGCGGCGCTGGCGCGCACCGTGACCCGCCTAGCCGCGGCCGCCGAGCGGCTGGAGCGGGAATCAGCCGACCTGGGCCAACTCACGACCTACGAGCTAGGTACGGCGCTGGCGTTCCAGCACTTCGCGGACGCTGAGGTGGACTGGGCGGTCGTCGAGGTCGGGCTAGGCGGCCGTCTCGATGCGACGAACGTGCTCACACCGGCGGTGGCAGTGATTACCGCCCTCTCCCTGGACCACACCGCCCTCTTGGGCGATACGCTGGCGGCTATCGCCACGGAAAAGGCCGGGATCATCAAACCCGGTGTGCCGGTGGTCAGCGCAGCGCAGCGACCGGAGGCGGCCGCGACCCTAGCGGCCATCGCTACCGAACGCGCGGCACCGCTGGCTCTGGGTGGTCGGGACTTCACCTGGTCCGGCGATCACCGCGCCGGTATGGTGAACGGCGCGGACTGGGGCTACGCCGGATTGGAGCTAGGGCTGGTCGGCGAACACCAACTCGAAAACGCAGCGGTGGCGGTCACGGTGATCGAGACGCTCCGGCTGACTGCCGGGCTGGAGGTGTCTACCAAAGCAGTGCGTCAGGGGTTGTTGAACGTGCATTGGCCGGGTCGGCTGGAGGTGCTGCAAGCGGGACCGGCACAGCCAACGGTCGTCTGCGACGGCGCCCACAACGGCGACTCGGCACAGCGGTTGGTCGCCGCTATCCGCGACTGGTTCCCCCACCGGCGCCTCCACCTCGTCCTCGGTACCAGCGCCGACCACGACCTCGCCGCGATCTGGGCTGCGCTACGGACCCTCGCGCCGGCGACGGTGTTCGCCGCCGCTTCGACCCATCCACGCGCTCGCCCCGCCGCAGACATCGCCGCGCAGGCCGGCACCGGCGGCGGTGCCACCCAAGCAATGCCCTCGGTGCCAGCGGCGCTCCACCAAGCGGTGCAGCACGCTGGCCCCGGCGACCTCGTGCTGGCGACCGGCTCGCTCTTTGTCGCGGCCGAGGCACGGGCCGCCTTCGGCCGCACCTCAGTCTGACGACATGCCGGCGCCGGAACGACAGGCGCCGGCATCCCCCATGACACTGGCCACTACGCACCGGTGACGAGGAGCGTAACGCTGACTGCCGGGGATTATATGGGGGCGCAGGGTGTGGAGAGCCTGGCGGCACTCTGGCAGGTCTTGGCGGCACTCGCGATCACGGCGGCAGCCGTGTCCATGGTGCTCACGGAGACGGGGAGGTATCTGATGGTCTTGGCAGCAGCGTTCGAGGAATGGCGCGAGAAGCGACGGCAGGAGCAGATCGCGCGGGCGGTCGCGGAGGCTTTAGCAAAAGAGCGACGCGAATCCGATGCCGAGTGGGATGCGTGGCTCCAACGGCGGATGCTGGCCGAGCAACGCGGCAAGCCTTTCGCAGAGCCGCCGCCCTCAGCACGACGCCGTGCTGCCGAGCAGCAATGATCGGACCTCCGGGCGGCAGCTAGCCGTTGTCCGCGGCCTCCAACTGCGGCGCCTCGGCACGGTGGGCAACCAGACGCGCCCGCGCAGCTTGCAGCGCCTGCCCCACCCGCCGCGGCGCGGTGCCCCCTGGTACGTCCTTGGCCGCCACTGCTGCCGTCGCGGTGACTCGTTCGAGGGCATCGGGGCCGAGCTGCGGTGACGCCGTAGCCAACTCGGCCGCGGTCAATTGCTCCAGCGATTTCCCGGCCGCGAGGCACTGGGCCACGAGCTTGCCGACGACCTCGTGCGCTTGCCGGAACGGCAGCCCTTGCTGCGCCAGATAATCGGCCAACTCGGTCGCGGTCGAAAAGCTCGCGGTCGCGGTCGCCGCCATGCGCTCCGGCTGGGGCACCATCGTCGCTACCAGCCCGGTCATCGCCACCAACGCCGCTTGCGTGGTGTCCACGGCATCGAAGAGCGCTTCCTTATCTTCCTGCAGATCGCGGTTGTAGGTGAGCGGCAGCCCCTTGAGCAGCGTCAGCAGCGCCTGTAAGTGACCGAATACCCGCCCGGTCTTGCCCCGCGTTAGCTCGGCCACATCGGGGTTCTTCTTCTGCGGCATGATCGAGCTACCCGTCGCGTAGGCGTCGTCCAGTTCGACAAACCCAAACTCGCCGGAGGCCCAGACGATCACGTCCTCGGCCAGCCGCGAGAGGTGGACCATCGTCAGGCTGCACGCCGACACCAACTCCACGACGAAATCGCGGTCACTGACCGCGTCCATGCTGTTCTCGGCGCTGGCCGCGAACGCCAGCTCATCGGCGACGGCTTGCGGATCAACCGGAAAGCCCACGCCCGCCAGCGCCCCCGCGCCCAACGGCAGCACGTTCGTCCGCCGCCGACAATCACCGAGCCGGTCGTAGTCACGCTCCAGCATCGCCACGTAGGCCAGCAGATGGTGAGCAAACAAGACAGGCTGCGCCCGTTGCAGGTGCGTATAGCCGGGCATGATCGCAGCGGGATACGCCTCAGCCTGCCCGATCAGCGCCGCTTGCAGGTCGAGGCTGCGGGTGCGGAGGTCGTCAATCGCCGCGCGACACCACAGCCGCACGTCGGTCGCTACCTGGTCGTTGCGACTGCGGGCGGTGTGCAGCTTGCCGGCCGTATCACCGATCTTCTCCGCCAGCCGCGCTTCGATGTTGAGGTGGATGTCCTCACGGCCGGGGTCGAAAACAAACTCGCCCCGCTCGATCTCGCGCTCGATCTCGCGCAGACCGGCGATGATCGTCCCGGCTTCCTCGGCAGTAATGATGCCCTGCCGGCCGAGCATCCGGGCGTGGGCGATGGAGGCGGCGATGTCCTGACGATAGAGGCGCCAATCGAATGAGATCGACTCCGTGAACGCCTCGACCGTCGGGGCGGTCGCCTTTGCAAACCGTCCGCCCCACGCCTTGGCACCACGCCTCTCAGCCCTGTCCTGCTCGCCAGCCATCGCTCACTCCCGCATCACAAGCTACGGTGATTGTACCGCCGCCCGCCAAGCTGGACCCTGCCGAGCGCGACTTCCGGCGAGGCGCCGCGCCCCCGGCCCTGCTATATCATCTGGTTGTGTTGGACTGATACACAGGAGGAGAGTGTGCGATGAATATGCGCGAATACCTGAGTCGGGAGGCCCGGCGGATGCAGGCGGCCTCGCTCCAGTCTCTGCCGCCGGTGGCGCAGTGGCCGGCGGAGCGGGAGCGGCGCTTGGGGCAGTACTACGACATGATGGGTGTCAGCGCGTACATGGCGCTGTCCGAGCGGCCGCCGCTCAATGTCCAGGTCACTAGCGAGACGCAGCGGGCGGGCTACCGCATTCAAACCCTCGCCTACGAAAGCCTGCCGCAGCTCTACGTCACGGCCAATCTCTATCTGCCGGACGATCTCTCCGCACCGGCGCCCGGTGTGCTCTATCTCTGCGGTCATTCCCAGCAGCAGAAAATCCACTACCAAGCCCATCCGCGCAAGTTCGCGCAGCTCGGCTTTGTCTGTCTGATTGCTGAGACCATCCAGCGCGGCGAGATCGAGGGGCATCACCACGGGACCTATCTGCGCGGTTGGTTCAACTGGTTCAGTCGCGGGTACACACCGGCCGGGGTGGAGCTATGGAACGGCGTGCGGGCGCTCGACCTGCTCCAAGCACTGCCGGAGGTGGACGGCACCAAGCTGGGCGTGACGGGCCTGTCGGGCGGGGGCGCCGGAAGCTGGTGGGTGCCGGCGGCCGATGAGCGGGTGCGGGTGGCGGCGCCGGTCTGTGGCACGGCCACGTTCGCCTCGCACGTCGCCGAGCGCACCGTTGACGGTCACTGCGACTGCATGTTTCCGGTCAACGTGCATGGCTGGGAGCTGGCCGACATGGGTGCGCTGATCGCGCCCCGGCCGCTGCTGATCGCCTCCGCCGACCGCGACGGCATCTTCCATATCCGGTCCATTCGTGAGGTCCACGCGGCCACCAAGCGGGTCTACGACCATCTGGGCGCCGGGGAACAGCTGCGGTTGGTCGAGACGCCGGGTGGTCACTCGTATCACGAGCGTTCGCGGCGCGCGATCTTCTCCTGGTTCATACGGCACCTGCAAGGCAAGGAAGTGCCGGAAGCGGAGGTCGGCGACATTGACGAACGGCCGGCGGCGCAAGAGAGCACCGAGACCCTGCGTGTCTTCCGCGACGGCGTGCCGGCCGATGAGCGGGTAACGACTGTGCAGGAATACTTCGTCGTGCCGGCGCCACCACCGATGATTACTACTGCGGATGAGCTACAGGCCAAGCGGGCCGAGACGGTGGCCTATCTACGCGACCATACCTTCAGCCACTTCCCGTCCCGGCCGGCGCCGCTCGACGTGGAGATCGAATACGAGCGGGCCGACGGCAACGCCAACGGTGGGCGCTTCGCTTTCACGAGCGAGGAGGGCTGGCGGCTGCGCGGGATGTGGTCGCCAGCGCAGGAGGGCAGCCAACCGGCGCCGGCCTTGGTGGTGCTGCGCTCGCCGCATGACGTGCGGCGGGAGAGCTACGCGCTGCAAGAGACCGCCGGCTTCGACCGCCGTTGGGCGCGGGTCTGCGTGGAGCCGCGCGGCACCGGCGACACGGGCTGGAGTCCGTCGCTCGACTGGCATCTGCGCCGGGCGGCCATGCTTACCGGCCGGACCATCGCCTCGTTACAGGTCTACGATGCGCTGCGGGCGCTGCACGCGGTGGCCGAGCTCCCCGGCATTGGCGGCCGCCGGCTGGCTATCGCGGGGCAGGGAGGGATGGCGTCCGTCGCGCTCTACGCGGCTCTGTTGCACGGGGGCCTCGCAGCCGTCTGTTTGGACGGACCACCGGCAACGCAGGATGCTCCCTCTCATCCCGACGGGACGGGTGAAGCGACCGAGATGCTCTTTGCCCGGCGCGTGACCGATCTGCCGCAGGTGGCCGGGTTGTTGTGGCCGGCCGAGCTGGTCTTCATCGGACCGCGCCCGACCAGCTACCAATGGACCGAGGACCTCTACGCGCGGCTCGGCGCGCCGGGTGCCGTGCGGCGCATCATGGAGTGGTCGCAGTGGGAGCCAGCATAGGAATCCTAGCCCAGTACGCGGGTCCTAGGGCGCACCCACAAACGAGGAGCCAAGAATGGCCTCGGAAACAGACAGCCCCAGCGATCAGCTAACACCCATTCCCCGGACCCGGGAGCGTTGGCTCGGAGTGTGGGCACTCTGGTCCTTACTCACGGCTATCGGCCTCGGCGTCGGCTGGCTTGGGACGTGGGTGCTGAGGGTGGCTCTGCTCTTGCCTGTAGGTGACGACTCTATCTGGTTCGAGGACGCTATTGCGGCACTCACATGGTTTACTCCAGGGGGTCATGCTACACACAGTGTCGTACTGACTGCCCTGGGGATTGGAGTTGGGCAGTGGCTCCTGTTACGGCGCTGGGTCCGGCGGGCCGCGTGGTGGATTCCGGCGACGGTGCTCGGTCAGGCTGCCGGCTGGGGGGTGGCGGATGCCCTCGGCCTGGAGTACCGGGCCGAACCATTCGTCTGGGTGGCGAGTGGGCTGACTCAGTGGCTCCTCCTGCGGCGCTGGTCGGACCGGGCCTGGTGGTGGCTGCTGGCCGCGCTGATTGTGGGCGGCAGCAAGATGTTCCTCGATTGGACCGGGTACTGGGGATTGATCAGTGATGTTTCAGGCTGGGCCTTACACGCGACGATTTCTGGAGCAGCCTTGTGGGCAGTGCTCAGGCAGGGGATCCGGCCCGAACAGGCGCGTGGCTCGGCGCCAGCGCGGATTCAGGGAGGTGGCGCCGCCGTACGCTATCTGCGCTATGCGAGTATGGTGGCGGTCGGCTTGGTCGGTTTGATTGGAGCAATACTGGTCGCGGGCTACCTGATCCTGATGACCCCAGTCCTAGTGCTAGGTTTCTTGATTGGAGGAGGGAGCTGCGGCGACGCGGAGCCGGTGGTCGAGGTGTCCTCACCGCAGGGGCGATACACGGTGCGTGCGGCATCCCGCCTGTGCGGTGGCGCCGCTAGCTCGCATACTACCCGCATCAGCCTGACTGCCATAGGCCTCTTGCGGCCTCAGAAGCCAGGCGTAGTCCTCACGTATAGCGGTGGTTCCGCTGGCCTGAGTATGACCTGGAAGGATGAGCGGAACCTGCTGATTGATAAGAACTGTCGCGGCCTGCAACCACAGCAGACTTCATGGCGAGATGTGACGATCACCTACCGAGTGTGCGGGCCGGACTATCGAGAGGTGCCCCCTCCCACTCAGCGGCAGCACGAGCTCATTGAGGCCATCGAAGCGAGGATGACTGCCGTGACGGACTCGACCCTCGTTGCGGACGGGGCTATCGTTGCCCTTACGGCTGCCGAGGCCGAGGGCCTCGCTCTTCAGTGGGTTGGTAACGGCTATCACAGACACAGAACACCCGACGGAAGACTTTGGCTAACAGGGCGCCAAGGTACTGACAGGACGGTCAGGCAATACATAGGACCGGATGCAGTGGACAACGAGGGCAGCATTACAGGAGTGCAGGTGGTCTTTCAGATAGTGCCTAGTCATAGATCATCTCGCGGTCTTGAAGAGGCGCTGCGCCGTGTCCGAGTGGATATATCCGATATTCCGATTGCTGAGTTGGAGGAGAAGTTGGGGCGGCCTAAGCCACCACGCCAACCGTTTCTCAGCGAATCGTTCGATGTACCTGCTACGGGGAACCTCCCTCAAAGGTCTCCGGATCCGGGTCGCTTTTATGCCGGCTATGAGGACGGCGAATATGTGATCCGTCTCACCAAGCCGGTGAAGGGTACGCTGGCCCGTATCGGGTTGCCAGGAGTCCATACCGATGTGGAACTGAGTATTGACGCACGGCTGGTCGGGGGGATTGATGATGCGGTGATCGTACTGGGGTGCCGCGCGAACCCCGAATACGGGGAGGAGTATCGGCTACGGGTTGATCCGGCACGCGCGCGCTTTACGCTGGATCAGTGGATTGATGGCGAAGCAACGGACACTGACTGGTATTATCACGGGGTCATTCCCGAACATGGGACGAACCGCATAAGGCTCTTCTGCGGGCGCGAACTTAACGTATACCTCAATGATGAGTGGGCTCTAAGTGCGGAACCCGATCCTCCGCCAGGCGCGGACCGAATGACGTTCTCACCGGAAGGCGGGATATGGATTGGTGTCGAGGTGGTCTCTGATTCTGCAACCAATGTGGAGGCCCGATTCGACAACCTCGAAGTGGCTAGCCGCGCTGTGCGCTAACCAGATGCCGTACCCGGCCCTAGCCTTGGGTGGCATTGAGGATGATCTGTTTGGCGCGCTCGTCCAGGCCGTAGTCGCGGTAGTTGAGGCACACGGCGGGGAAGAGTCCCCAGCGCGGCCCTTCCGCCAGCACTCGCTCGACATGCTCAGGAATGGAGTGCTCTGCGGCTACGGGATCGGCCGTCTCTTCGGCCGTGTCGCCCTCCGGACTGTCGTCTTCGGTTTCCACCGGGGGATGCAAGGGGACGAAATAGTGGCCCGGATACATCAGGCGCGTAAACCGCTCGTGGACCCGCCGGGCGAAGTCGCTCAAGCCGTAAGGCGTATCGCTGGGTGGTAGTCCAGCGTCAGAGGTGTTGGTGAGGCGAAAAACATCGTATCCAGGCTCGGCCGAGGCCATGCCGGCGAAGACCACACCGGGGAGGTCTTTGCGGAGAGCATCGAAGATGGCCCGTTCGGCCGGGCGAGTCAGCTCCAGGTCATCCACGTACAGGATGTCAATGCCGTACTCTTTGGCCACCCGGCCCAGGTTGTTGCGCGTGGCGGCGATCCACTCGGGATGCGTGATGTCGGCGCGCACGAGGGGATGATTCCACACGCGGCCGCCCTTGATGGCGCCGTTGAGCCGATAGGTCGCGCGTGACAGATCGGGGAGACCCTGATCGGGGAGACCCTCCGCGAACGTGAGCTGGACCACGTTCGTTTCCGGCGCAAACCGGAAGCGGAAGCGAAAGCGTGCCCAGTCCCCGCGAGCAACGGCGCCGGGGCTGCTCTGCACCTCCCGGCCATTGACGACTGCCCGTAGCACACCAGAGGAGCAGTCTTGGACACCGGCAATGGTGAGGAAGGCCTCCATCTCATTGGGCAGCGGCAAGGTCTCGAACGTCACCTGCGTGGCCGACTGCACCTGCGGTTGTAGTGCGACAAAGCCGGAGTCGTACCCGGTCGGGATGACGGGAAACGCGCCCGGCCATCCTTCATACGGTCCTACCTGCCCGCCAGGCAGGCGCTCATACGGCCGGTCATACGGCAGCGCGAGATGCTCAAGGGGTGCAAAGCCCTCGGCATACGGGTCCAGGCCCCAGACGTTGCTCTGCACCATGAGGCGGTGGCCGCCGGCGTGGACTGCCTCGGTGACCGCCCGCAGGCCGGCACTGCCGCCTAGCTCCGGGGCCGGATCGAAGACGGGATAGCGCGAGCCGGAAGGCCCTTGGAAGCCTTGCAGGTGGATGGCCGTACCACTCGACACGCCCAGATCGGCCAGGTCTTGGCACAAGGCCACCACATGGTCGAAGGTATGGGCGATTTCGCCGGTCTCCCGCCAGAGGTCCAGGGAGACGAGCACCTTGATCTCGTCGAGCCAGGCCGGGAAGGAAGCATCCTGCGCGCGGGGAAGGACGCCGAGCCGCTGTTGCAGACTGCCACAGTAGTGATCAATCGCCGCAGTAAGGTCGGATTGTGCGGATAGCTCCAACGGTACTCCGTTCACACACTCGATACCCAACCAAAGTCCCTGGGTATCCCGATACGCCCCGGTACTCCAGATCGCGGCGTGTGTGCCGGGCAGGCAGCGGGTGTATTCGGACAAGCCGATGACGGTGATCGCAAAGGCCTCGGACTCGACGGCCGCGAGCTGGTGCGTCGAGCGGGTGCTGCCCAGCGCGACGCCGGCCGCCGCGCCCGGGGGGCAGGAGGCGTCAATCCGGGCGCTCCAGTTCTGCCCGGTCAGGTGATGGATGGCGGCTGAACTGGGAAAGGGGAGCCACACCTCGACGCCAACGTCGGTCGTTGCCCCCTCGACTTCGATCACGGAGGTGATGGCCTCGTGACCGGGGCGGAGGTGCCACTTGCCCTCCACCCCGTCACCGCGCAGGATCACCGTGAGCGTGCTGTTCGCCACGACGATGCCGGCGGCCGTCGCCGGCACGCCAGCGAGCTTGAAGCGCGGCACGGTGGTGGCCCGCCTCGCTGGCTGCTGCTGCCAACCAAATCCCGTGGCTGCCGTCTCCGTGTCGAGGGTCATGACCAAGTCACCGCCACGGATTTGGAAGGACATACAGCGTCACCTTTCTGCGGCTGGTGTGCGTCTTTCCGAAAGAACAGTCACGAGTATTCGTTGGCCAGTCGCCACGCACAGGGCGGCGCATCATGTAGGTGGTTCGGAGAGAGTATACCAGAAAACCTCATACCATCCTTTTTTGAGAAGAATTGTATTATTTGGCATAATAATTACAGTTAATCAGCGGTATAATGTTTTCTATAGGCGTGTATTAGTCTTTTTCTGGGCAGAAAATGTCGCTTTCTTCTATCAAGCTGCCGAAATGCCGCCGGCTCTGCCTCGCCGCCGGTCCGGGGAGGCCCCATGATCGTTTCGTGGCATACTCAAGGGCGGTGTTGCCGATTGTTGCACATATGAAGATATGGATTTTCTCGCGGCCGGGACGCCGGGATGCCGGTGCTTGAGCACTGATTGGCGACCTCGTTCAGGATGATCGGGAGGTGGATGGCATGAAAGCGGCAGTCCTCATTGAGCCGGGCAGTATCGAGATCAAACGGCTGGATCGCCCTTTGCCGGCGGACGAGGTCGCTATTGCAACGAGTGCGGTCGGCATCTGTGGTACCGATATTCACGCTTTCGGCGGGCACAATCCGTTTCTCACCTACCCGCGCGTGATGGGGCACGAAATCGCCGGCACGGTCGCGGCCGTCGGCACGGACGTGACCGGCGTCAGGGTGGGGGAGCAGGTAGTCGTCAATCCGTATGCCTCCTGCGAGCGGTGCCGCACCTGTCGCCGCGGGTATCCCAACCTCTGTCCCGACCTCGCCGTCCTCGGCGTCCATACCGACGGGGGCTTTGCCGAGCAGGCCTACGCCAGTCCGCAGCAGCTCTATCGCCTCCCACCCGGCGTGGACCTCGCTACGGCGGCGCTCGTCGAGCCGCTCTCCATCGGCGCGGAGGCGGTGGCCAATGGCGATGTGCAGGCCGACGACCGGGTGGTCATTATCGGTGCCGGGCCGATTGGGCTGGCCTGCCTGGCGTTCACGGTGGAGCGGGGCGCGGCGGCCCTGGTCGTTGATCGTATTCCCGGCCGCCTGGAGCGGGCGCAGGCGCTGGGCGCAGCAGCGGTGGTCAACACGCTGACCGATGATCCCGACGAGCGCATCAAGGCCTTTACCGCCGGACAGGGCGCCGACGTGGTGATCGAGGCGGTGGGAGCACCGGAGACCATCGAGGCCGGGCTGCGCTGGTTTGGACCGGCCGGCCGCTACGTGCTGCTGGGCCTTTACGACGGCACCGTCGAGCTGCCAACGTTTACCGCTATGCGGTTCGGATTGCGTCTGACGGCCTCCCGCCTCAACCGGGGGCGGTTCCCCGAATGCCTGGAGTATCTGCGTACTCACCCGCATATCACGAGTCTCGTCACGCACCGGATCGCCTTAGAGGATCTGCAGGACACCTTGACGCTGCTTACGCGGCGTGAGTTGGAGGCGTGTAAAGTGATGGTCGAGCTGCCGTAGCGGCCGACTGTCGCGCCTGGAATGCTAGGCAGCACCCTGGAATGCTAGGCAGCGCCGCGGCCCTGGGAGGATGCGATGTCGCCCCTGACCTTGTTGAACGTGCAGGCTGTCATTGTCATTCTCGGACCGCTGGCGCTGGGCTGGTGGCTGCGTCAGCGTCTCGCCGTATCCTGGCGGACCTGGGGGTGGGGCGCGCTCACGTTCATCGCATCGCAGTTGGCGCGGTTCCCTTTTCTGTATATCCTCACGTTCCTGCTGGCTCCACTCGTGCGTTTCGCGCCTGACTCACTGGCGGCATTCTGGGTCAATATCCTGGTCCTCTCACTGACGGCGGGCATCTTCGAGGAGACGGCCCGGTGGGTGATGCTGCAACGTTTTGCCACCGCCGCTCGTGGTTGGCGCAACGCGGTCATGTTTGGCGCCGGTCACGGCGGTATCGAGGCGATATTGCTCGTTGGCGGCTCTACGATTTTCAATATCGTCCTGCTCCAGCTTGACGATAGCTTGATGGCACAGACGCAGAGCGTGCAGGAACGGGTCATGATGGGAGCACAACTCGACGCGCTCTATGGGTTGGAATGGTGGGATACTGCGCTGGTGGTGTGGGAGCGCGTTGCCGCCGTGATCTTTCACATTGGCGCGGCGGTCTTGGTAATGCAGACGGTGCTGACCGGGCGGCGCATCTGGTGGGTCGTTGCCGTCGTCGGCCATGCGCTGTTCAATTTTGCCGTCCTCGCAGCCCTTCAGTTTGGCGGGGCGGTCTGGGCCGAGCTTGTCGGGACTCTCTTTGCGCTGGCGGCGGTCTACATGATTGTGCGGTTTCACTGGCTGGATCGCCGTCACGCCGTCGAGTCGGTCGTCGTGGATGACGCTGGCGACTGACCGGGCGGCCCGCGCCCCACCCCCTCGTCGCCAGTGTCTAGTGGCCAGTAGCCAGTGGTCAGTGGAGCGGGAGACGCTCCCGCTCGTCTTTCCCGCTGTCTCGTCCATAATTTCCGCGTGCGCGGGAATCCACGTCCTCCAGTGCAGCAGGGGCCATAGAGCCGTGTCGGCCGAGCAGGCGTTAACCGACGTTTAACGGTGCCCAAACGAGATGCTTACCCGCTCTTGCACGGCGCTTAATGTTGATGAGGGAAGATAGTATCAGTACACGCGGCACCAAACATAGCTCACCGGAGGGCAATCGGCGCCGACGACAGGACGAGGTGGCAATGAGGCCACCGGGAGGGAGAGGACAATGAATAGTCTTCCGCAGCCA